>NZ_LT985385.1 GCF_900269665.1 Nocardia suismassiliense | reverse complement strand
CGAAAGTGCTTGCCGCACATGGGTAACCAACGCGCCGACGTCGACGCGGGCGGGCAGCAGTGCCAGGCCCTCGGTGTGGTCGGTCAGCACGTGGGTTCCGGCGTAGGCGTCCAACGCCGATTGGACCAGCCGATCCGGCCGCCGCGTCGCGAGGTGGAAGACCAGGACGCTGTGGCGTGCGGCCACTTCGATCTGCGCGGCTTGGGCAATGGCTTGATGGGGGCGCCCGTGCAGCAACGTGGCCAGTAGTTCGTTGCGGAGCCGATGGTCTTGGCTACGCAGATCCTCTTGGACCTGCACGTGCGCCAGGACAACTCCGGGCATCGCGATCGCCAGGCCGTCGAGCAGGAACGTGCCTGCGGCAGGTAGCTCATCGGGCCCGGTCAGCTCAGTGATCGTCTGCCACCACACTTTAGCGCCCAGCAGGTATGCCGCCAGGGCCGCTTCCAGGGGAACATGGTCGAGTGCACGGCGCCCGGACAACTCCACCAGCCGGGTCAGCTCGTCGGCGTGCATGGTGTCCTTGTCGCGCAGCAACCTCAGCAGAACGCCCAAGGCAGCTGTCACCGATTCGGTGACCGGACCCGCGAGCGTCTCGGCGGGCAGCTCGCGGTAAAAAGGCACTTCGACCGCGCATCGGCAGACCACCTTGCGGGCCATTTCCGGGAGTCTGGGCGCCAATCGGTCATACAGCTCCGCCATCGGCAGATCGTCACATCACCCAAACGAGACGGTCAATATCTGAGCTGGCGGCCACTGCCGCGCCGGGCCTGGCCGGGCTCACACTGTGCGGAAGGAAGCCACTTCAGCTCTGAAGGAAGCGTTCATGTCTCTGCCATCACGCAGCGCCCGGCCCGGTCCCCGTCGCCTCTCCCCCGC
>NZ_LT985384.1 GCF_900269665.1 Nocardia suismassiliense | reverse complement strand
CCTCACCTCCTACCACCCAGAAGAGCCCCCACCCGAGCCCTAACGCCTCGCAATTCGCCACCATGTCCCCCGCGACACCACGACCGCGCCTGAACGGGACATGACGGTGGCCCCACCCGCAATTCAATGCCACCGAGTCCCCTTCGGCACGATGACCATCTCCGGATGGGACATGGCGGCACCACCTACCAATCAGCGCCGTCACCGAGTGCGGGTACCTCGATCCGACGCCACCACGTCCCCCTCGACACGGCTACCACCGACGAACGGGACACGACGGTGGCCCATCCGCGATTCAGTGCCACCACGTCCCCCTCGACACAGCGACCACCCGCGAACGGGACACCACAGCGGCCTCACCCGCGATTCAGCATCACCATGTCCCGCGCGGCACGATGACCACCTCCGGACGGGACATGATGACGGCGCTGCTCACGATTCGGCGCCGTGTCCCCTTCGGCGCGGGGACCACCTATGGACGGGACATCATGGCGGACTCAGCCGAGAATCGCCGCCTCCAGGTCCCGACCGGCACCATGGCCACCTGCGGACGGGACACTACGGCGGCATCACGTGCGAATCAGCGCCACCATGTCGTCCTCGACACAATGGCCACCCCGAACGGGACACGGCGGCGGGATCACTCGCGGATCTGTGCGGTTGCCAAGTGCCGGCCGGTACCGCGGATTCGACGCAGCCTCGTCCGGGGGCGCGGCTCATCGGCTGAAGAGCCACACAGGCCGCACTTGGATCGGCGCGGGCGCCGAGTGCAGGCAAGCCCCTCGATTCGGCGTAGCGGAGTCCCCTCGTTCAGGCCGGTTCGGTGACGAGGGTGGGGGTTAGTTCGTCTAGGTCGGTGATGACGTGGGTGGCGAGGGCCAGGGCGTCGGGGGC
>NZ_LT985383.1 GCF_900269665.1 Nocardia suismassiliense | reverse complement strand
GCACATGGCTGTGGCAAAGTGCGAGAGGACCTCTCCATGGTGTGCCACTCATCAGAAGTCGGCGTTGTGGGAACGGAGGGCGCGCTTGACGCGCTCCACGATGACATGGGGGCGACCGGTGAGCAGGACGGCGCTCACGCGGATGAGGGACCAGCCGAGGGCTTCGAGGGCGGCGGCGCGGTCGATGTCCCAGGCGCGCTGGTTGCGGTCGGTCCAATGGTGCGCTCCGTCGTATTCGACGGCTACTTGCCAACGGCGCCAGCCCATGTCGAGGCGTGCCGCGGTCATGCCGTCAGGGCCGAGTATTCGGATCTGGGTTTCGGGTGCGGGCAGGCCTGCCTGTAGGAGAAGCAGCCGGGTTCGGCTCTCGGGGATGGATTCGGCGCCCCCGTCGACGTAGGGAAGTACGTTGCGAAGGTTGCCGCGACCGCGGGCACGTGGCAACAGAGCGGCGAGGCGTTCGACTTCTGCCGGCTCGAGGCTTGTTGCGTTGCAGAGGGCGTCGAGCACCTCGATGGCTTCCGGCGGATCAAGGCGCCGCGCCAGGTCGAATGCGGTGCGCGCCGGGGTGGTGCACCGGAAACCGGCGACGCTGCATATCTGGTCGGCAAGGATCTCGTCGCGATACACCAGCACACCGCGTGGCGGCCGGGCTCTGTTCGTCAGCGCGATCTCGGCCGGCTTGTCATCGAGCCACCGGGTGCCGTGCATTGCCGCCGCTGAGAAGCCGACCAGAATACCCGCGCCTTTGGCCCAATGGCCTGCCGCTTGCGCGCGCCCGCGGGCATCCAGCTGTGTGCCTTTGCGCACGTACACATCCGGATGAACTCGGTCGAAGTCCTTGCGCAGTTCCCACGCGCTGACCTGACCGCCCGCTACAGCCCAACTACCTGGAAA
>NZ_LT985382.1 GCF_900269665.1 Nocardia suismassiliense | reverse complement strand
GTGTCGGGGCGGGACAGTTCGACGTCGGCGTCGCACACCACTCGGACTACCGGGGCTGCTGCTTTCAAATACTCTTCTGCCGCACGGAGTTTGGCGCGGATGCCTTGGGCCAGGTCGGCTTCGGGGTCTTCGACGGCGGCGACCAATGCTTCCAGGGAGCCGAAGCGGGTGATCAGCATGGACGCGGACTTCTCGCCGATGCCCGCTACGCCAGGGAGGCCGTCCGAGGCGTCGCCGCGCAGGGTGGCGAGATCGGCGTACGCGCGGCCCGCGTTCTCCAGCGGCACACCGTATTTGGCGGAAACATCGGCCGGGCCGTACAGCTCGGCCTTCGCCAGTCCGCGTCCCGCGTACAGCACCCGCACCGGTGGCGCAGGAGTGTCCCGGACGAGTTGCAGCAGATCTCGGTCGCCGCTGACGACCACGACCTCGTCGGTGGTTTCGCGGGTGGCCAGGGTGCCGAGCACGTCGTCGGCTTCCAGCCCGTCGGCGCCGCCGGTCGCGATACCTGCCGCTTCGAGCACCTCGAGGATCATGTCGACCTGCGGGGTCAGCGTGTCCGGTACTACTTCGGCGCCGGGCCCCGCGTCCGCGGCGGTGTCGAGCCGGTGCGCCTTGTACGACGGCACCAGTTCGACCCGGAACACCGGCCGCCAGTTCAAGTCGAGGCACACCACCAACCGGCTCGGCGCATGCTTGGTGATCAACGATGCGACCATGTCGGTGAACCCACGCAGCGCGTTGACCGCCCGCCCGTCCGGCGCGGTGATCTTCTCAGGGATCGCGTGAAAGGCACGGAACCACAAGCTCGCCCCGTCCAAGAGCAACAGCGGTCCACCGGAAGTCGCAGCAGAAGTCACGCGCTGAGGCTACCTCCCAGCCCCGACAAACCCGGACGATCAAGCCGCGACGGGCGACAGCAGTGTCGGCCAGCAGGCAGCAGGCAGCAGGCAGCGGCAAGCGTGAGGCGGGAAGGAGGCGGCAAGGGGAGGCGGGACGGCGGCAGGCGGCAGGTGTAAGCAG
>NZ_LT985381.1 GCF_900269665.1 Nocardia suismassiliense | reverse complement strand
CACCCCACCTCACTGGCCCGCAGCGCCGCCGCCACCCGCTGCCCCACCTGAAACAACTTCCCCCCGACCACCGGATCCAACTCCGCCAGACTGCGCGCCACCACCTTCGGCACCACCAGCACATGCCCCGGCGTCATCGGCCGAATATCCATGAACGCCAACACATCATCGTCCTCATACACCCGACTGGCCTCGGCCCGCCCGGCAATGATGTCCCCAAAAATCGTGTACGGATTCACTCCGAAACCCTAACGCCCACCCCAACCCGACCCCCGACAAATTCGCTACCCCGACCGCTCAACGAGGCCCATACTGGCAACAGCTCCCGGCACTAGCTGGGAGAAGTGGACCCGGCTCTTCTCCGGACGGTGAGCGGTCGGGTTGCGCGGGCGGCTACACAATTGCGTAGCCGCCGAGCACCGGATGCAGTAACATTGAGCCAGCTCCTGGCACTAGCTGGGAGAAGTGGACCCGGGTCCTGGCCGGACGACCAGCATCCGGGTTTCGCGCTGTAATGGGGGATTGTCCACGTCGTAGACCAAACGGACGAGCGGCATGATCGTGGTCTTCCACCGGCCGCCCGCCCCGAAGGCCCACGCTGCCGCATCTGCCCACCACAAGCACGGCTCAGTGTGTGGTGGCATGTGCACGTACTGCAGTTCGACAGACGTTTTGCGAAGTGCCGAAGCGATGGAGTGGCGGTCGCGCTGGTCCTGACTCTCCCGCGACTCCACGACCAGCCGACCGGCTTTGATGTCCACCAGATCCGTCACGAGTTCGGTCATGCAGGCATGCCGAGTACTGACCTCCGGGCCGCGACCTTTGTAGATAGCAACTCCGACGCCACGGCAGCGCGCCATCGCGTCGATGATCTGGCGCTGCCGCTGCTCCGACTCATCGTTGAAGTGCCATCGACGCTGGCCCGGGAGACAGAATCCGCGCACCAGCAATCGCGCCTGGTGCAGTTCTTCACCGGGAATCAAGACAGCACAAAGGATGTACCTGTCCCGACGAATCGATTCGTCCACGAACGCGTGAATGGCCACCGAGGGACGATACCGGTCGGCTATGACACCTGCTAGCGAATTCGCGGCGAAATCACCGCTCCCGCTAGAGGATTGGAGAAGGGGTGTAGTTGGCGGCGGCGGGGTGCTGGTCGACCAGTTTCTGGACGGCGGCGATGACG
>NZ_LT985380.1 GCF_900269665.1 Nocardia suismassiliense | reverse complement strand
CACCGAGCTGGCCGACCTGGCCGCCGAGCACGAGGGCAAACGAATCACCTTCGCCGACACCCAGGCTCGGCCCGTCCCGGTGATCACCTCACCGGAGTGGTCCGGCAGCGAGACCGGCGGGCGGCGGGACTCACCCCTCCCCCTCAACACCCAACCATTTAAGCCCTCGGCACACCCCCACCCGCCCCCGAAATCACCCTGAACTACCTGACATCCGCGATCAGTCACCCAACGACCCGTGTAAGTGGTGTGTGCCAGCAAGAATCGAGTACATGACTGGGCTCATGCTGACCAACAAGCGACGCATGGAACTGGCGGCACTGCTGGAGGACGAGCAGCGGCTCCGGCGGGAGTATCCGAAGGTCGCGGAGTACCTCGACACGGCGCCGATGTTGCCGGGGACCGGCGACGCCGCGGCTGACGCCGCGTTCGATCTGCGGTTGGTGCACTTCATGACTGGCGGTGCGTCGGATTCGGGGAATCCGTATTGGGACATTGTTGCGCCGTCGGTTGGCGAGGATGGTGGGCGTCGGGTTGTCAACGGCGGCAGGCAGAACGGGAGTGCGCGGCTGGCGTTCGCTCAGACGATTCTGCAAGCGGCGTACGCGTATGCGGTGCCGTCGCCGGAGTCGATCGAGTGGCTGACGGAGTTCAGCGGCGGGCGACGGGTGCTCGAGCTGGGTGCGGGGCGCGGGTACTCGGCCGGCCAGCTTGCCGCGCGGGGTGTGGATGTGGCCGCGTTCGATGTGGAGCCGCCGAACAGCACTGCGAATGTGTCGTTCCCGGGTGCTGCGGGTCAACTGGACGTGTGGCATCCGGTCGGCGGGTTGGCCGAGTTCGACGCAGAGCTGAACGGGGACTGCGTGTTGTTCCTGTGCTGGCCGCCGGGGTGGGGAGATCCGATGGCGTCTCGGGCCTTGGCTGCGTTCGAGGCGCGGGGAGGTCGGCGGTTGGTCTACATCGGCGAGCCGAAGGGCGGCAAGACCGCCGACGATGCCTTCTTCGATCGGCTGTCCGAACGCTGGTCGCTGGAATCATCTGATACCCACCATGTCTCGTGGTGGAATCTTGCCGATGTAGCACAAGGCTACGTTCAGGCCTGAGCATCGAGCGCATTCTCCGGGCGAGATTGCGCCATCGTTGCAAGCTGCCGCCGTGCAACGAGAAAGGCCCCGACCAGATTCGCACTGGTCGGGGCCTTTTCATGCTGTGCCCTCGGCAGGATTCGAACCTGCGGCCTTCTGCTCCGGAGGCAGACGCTCTATCCCCTGAGCTACGAGGGCGGGATAGCTTTCGATCGGTGGCGGGGAGCCGTCGATCGGGCGGGGAAAGCGTATCGCATCGGGTGCTGTTGGCCAAAAAGGGTGTTCGGGGG
>NZ_LT985379.1 GCF_900269665.1 Nocardia suismassiliense | reverse complement strand
GTGGCGGGGTGGTGTATGGCCTGGGCGGTGGGGCAGGGGTAGGTGCCGCGGTGGCGGTGGTCGTGGTCGCAGCAGCTGGAGGTGTCTGAGCAGACGCGGTTGCCGTGGTAGCTCTCGCTGGTGTCGCTGCAGGGTTGGGATTGGCTCGCATGTGATTGGGGCGCTATGGCTTTCAAGCCCTGCATGGCGTCTGCTGCTTGCGGTGGGAGGCGTCGGGCATGGTCGCCGTCACAAGGGCGGTGCCCAGCTGGGAAGGAGAGAACTTGGGGGGCCATCGAATCGGACCCCAGCCACGGCCGACGAAGTCGTCCGGGTCGGTTGGAGGTGGTCAGTACTTGGTGCTTGACCACTGCGACAGCACTGGGTGCGTTAGCGGCAGCGTCGCTGTTTGAAGAGGCCGCCGCCGGTTTGGTCATTGCAACCAAACTGGCAGCGGGATCATTGCGCGCGGTATCTAGGTTGACCGCCTCACCGCGGCGCTGAGAGAGCTCGGATCGTCGGTCGCCCGGTGGTGCGAGCCATCTCGGTACTGCGCATCGGAGTCTACTCGAGATGCTTGTGGGCAGATGCCGTGGTGGGGCGGGGTGGTGCATGGGGCTCCTGGCGGGTGTGAATGCTGGTGTGGCTCCGACGTTTTCGCAGGTGCGGTGTGTTCTGCGTGACCGGCTGCGGGGCGGGGCGCGGTGGTGGTGGATGCGCGGTGGGTGGGTGTGCTGAGGTCCGGTGTTGTGGTCTGGTGTGGCGGTGTTTTCAGAAGGGGGGTTCGGTGTCGGGGTGCCGGGTGCGGGTGCGGACGGGGGAGTGAGGGATGGTGCGGTCCAGCCATGCCGGTATCCGGATTTCGACCAGTGGTGAGCTGCAGTGCGTGCATTCGGTCATCTCGGGTTCGTCGCCGTAGGGGCCCGTGCCGGTCCATCGACCGCCCGCGCCGCCGCATTCTGGGCAGTGCGGGCACACCGCGGTATGCACCTCCCACACCACCTCTCTGCCGTCACGGTCGCTGTATCGGGAGAGTCGCCACGGGCGGTGCGCGTGGCGGATCATGCGGGCGTAGCCGGCGATGTTCATGAGGCTCCTTTTTCAAAAGCGCTTGCGGGCAATGGGTTTCGTGGCGATCCAGTGATGCTGCCTACCGCTCGGCGCAGCGCGCGGTGTTCCGGGGTTGGTGTGTCAGGTTCGTCGGTGTCGGAGAACGGTTTCGGTCTGTGGCGGGGGCTGTCCCCCGGCGCCCGTCATGCGGTGTGGTGGTGGTCAGTCGTCGGTGAAGTAGGCGATGGCGTAGATGCCGAGGATCCAGGCGAGCAGGGTGATGATGAGGCCGGCCAGGCCGGTCAGGGTGGGGTTGTGGGTGTGGTCCCAGGTCAGGGCCGCGGAGATGGCGCCGCAGAGCAGGCCGAACAGCAGGGCGAGCACGGTCATCGAGAGGTCCTTGTCGCTGGTGGTGGCGGGCGGTGCGCAGTGGTGGCCCGGGGTGCGCCGCCGCGCGGGTGCGGTGTCCGGGGGGGG
>NZ_LT985378.1 GCF_900269665.1 Nocardia suismassiliense | reverse complement strand
TCAGAGGTGTATAAGAGCCAGCCCCTCCACCACCCGCCCCACTAGCAGTTCGTCCTCAGCAATCCCCATCAGCGAGCGATCCATGATCGCAATTTTGCCCGACGGGCTCGAAAAGGTCGGCGACGTTGGTCACAGTCACCGAGCGACGGAGCCACAAACGAAGTACGTCCAGGTCTTCGCACGAAGTGATGCGGGCCCGCGCATCAAGCGGAACCTCGATCGACCGCACATCCAGGAGCTCGAGAATGCTGACCACAACACCCTTGGTCTCTCCCTTGATCAGTCCCTCAGCACGCGCCTCTGCACGCCTTTGGGCATGGACTCGCCGGGAAATCTCCGCCACGACAGACGGGTGGACGTGGATCTCCATTACTCGGACTCGAAAAGCTCAGTGGCAGCGGTCACCGTCACCGCCCGATCGAGCCAACTCTCCAACATATGACGGTCAGTGCACGATGTGATCCGATCTCGCGCATCATCTCCGACGGTGACTCCGCGCCGCTCCAGGACCCGCAGAATGTTTCTGGCGGTCGTCTTGGCCTCGCCTTTGGCCTCGCCCTCGATTAGCCCCTCGGTCCGGCCCTCTTCCCGCAGACGCTGCGACGTCTCCGAGCGGAAGAACGATAGGTCGATCGGCGTCACCCGGCCTCGCACAGGCGCTCGAACTGGACGTTGAGCCTCAAGTGCAAAGCCTCGGCAAGTCGTTCCAGCATGGGGATTGTCGGCATTGTGCCGCCCGCTTCGAAGCGAGCGATCGCCGGCTGCTTCAGCCCTGCGACCTTGGCCAGTTCGGCCTGGGTGAGGCCGAGCTCTTCACGGCGGGCACGAACTGTGGCACCGAGTTCGAATCGGATTCGCGCCGCCTCGTAGCCCGCACCGGCTCCAGGCCGACCCATGACCTCGGCGCGAATGTCGGCCCAACTTTTTCGTTCACCCATGGACTTCTTCCTCCTCCACGGTATGAGCCTCGGCAATGCACCGCTTCATCGCCCGCACTGCCCGCTCAATCTCAGCCTTCTCGCGCATCCGATGCTTGCGGAACACCGTAAGCAAAATGATGCGTCTACCCGATGCAATCCAGTACGTAATCCGCACTGCCTCGCGGGAGAGATGAAATCGGAGCTCACGGAGCTTTCCACACAGTTGCCTGGTGTACGGCTCATCGAGTAACACTCCCCGCTCGGCAAGAAGATCGATGTAGAAGACCACAGTCTCCTGATCGTCTTGACCGCGCAAGGCGAACCACTCGACCACCTCCGGTTCCAGCTCTACCTCTCCCCAATTCATAACATGGATGTTATATCAAATCAAGGACGATAGCCCGAAAATTCCGCGGGATCCTCTGGAGGCGCCCACTAGGCAGCCGAGAGTGTCGCGATCGCCGCAGTCAAGGATTCCGGTCGAGGACAAGGTCCGCCGTGACTGCGCCCCCGCAACGGCCCTCGTGCCGACACCGATCTCCAGGTCGGCACGAGTTGACGCGCGGCACGGCGGCACGCAGGATCGTTCTCGCGATGGATGATTCATGCTGGTAGGGCTGTTGGGTCCGGTGATGGTGGAGGCTGCCGACGGGACACGGGTTTCGGTCGGGGGGCCTCGGGTGCGGGCTTTGCTGGGGCTACTCGCGCTCGAAGCCGGGCGAGTGGTTCCGATGGCGCGACTGGTGGATGGGGTGTGGGGGGAGGACCCGCCTGCGGGGACGGGCAATGC
>NZ_LT985377.1 GCF_900269665.1 Nocardia suismassiliense | reverse complement strand
TGGTCCGCCGCGGTGTGGCAGATTTCGCCGAAGGCGGCGTCGCGAGGGTGGAGTTCGGCCAATCCGGCGATGGTCGGCGCTATTTCGTCGATGAGCACGGTGCCGACTCGGACGGCGTCGATGATGACGTTCTCCTCGCGGTCGCCGAGGAACATGCGCTGACGTTTGCCGCGCGGGTTCCACACGCCGTAATGCAGCACGGTGTCGCGCGGGACCATGTCCACCGAAAGCCCCCATGCGAGCAACGCGTCCGTGCCCTCGGGTGCGGCTTCGAGCGGTTCGACACCGTGGCGTTGCAATGAGGACAGCAACATTCCGACATCGCGCATTGCGGCCAAGCGGTCGGCGACATCAGTTAGTTCTATTTCCCGGGCTCGCCACAACAGTTCTCGAAACGAGGTGACGAGTTGCGGCACATCGGCGGCCGCATTCAGTTCGGGCAGCCGCGCCAGCACTGCGTCGGCGGACAATGGGTCGCGGTGCGCAACGTGCAGGCACGACGCTTCGTCGAGGCGTATCTGTTCGACTCCGCTACTGACCGGCTCGATGTGTTCGGACAAGCGTGACCGCTTCTTCAGGGCTGGCATCGGATCCTCTCTTGCTGCTGAGAGTCGTCACAACTCGCAGGTGGTCGCGCATTCGTGCCGTCACCCCGAACGGTCCGGAGCGACAGTGTGCGCAAGGCAAACAAACATCCCATGATCGCGGGCAGCTGAATTGGGCAAACTTTGGGTAAATGCCAACTGATTGCGCTTGGTGCCCAAGTGGGGAATCCCCGGATGTGCGATGGCTGGTTTCGCTCGAACTGGACGTGTGACCATTAAGCCTGTTGTCGGCCACCGGATCGGGGAAGCCAATGCGAACAATCATGATGAGGACGATGGCCGCAGTGCGGGCGCGGGCCCGGCAATGCGCGATCGGCGCCGCCGTGGCCGCGATCGGATGTTCGGTCCTGGTCCCGATTCCTGCGCAAGCCGCCCCGCCGGTGCTCAGTCAGATTCGGGTCGAGGGTAGTTATCTCGTCGACGCGCAAGGCCGCAAGGTGTTGCTGCACGGAGTCAACAATGTCGACAAGCAAGCGCCTTATGTGGAACCGGGTGACGGCTTCACCGTGACCGACCAGGACGCGGCACTGCTCGCGCGGCACGGATTCAACACCGTGCGGCTCGGCGTGAGCTTCGCCGGACTGATGCCCACCCGCGGCGTCGTCGACACCGCCTACCTCGACCGCATCACCTCGGTGGTCGATACCCTTGCGGCTCAAGGCATTTACACGCTGCTCGACAACCACCAGGACGGACTGTCGAAGATCTGGGGCGGCAACGGATTTCCGGAATGGTCGCTGCGTGCGCGACCGGCCGCCTGGGAACCGAACCCCGGCTTCCCGCTCTACTACCTGATGCCCAGCATGAACCGTGGCTGGGATGAAGTGTGGGACAACAGCAATGGCGTGCTCGACCACCTCGGCACGGCGCTGGCGGCACTGGCCGAAAAGGTCAAGGGACGCACCGGCGTGCTCGGTATCGAGCTGATGAACGAACCATGGCCAGGATCGGCCTTCCACACCTGCTTCCCGAACGGCTGCCCCCGCTTCGACACCAAATATCAAGCGGCCATGCAGAAGCTGACCGACGCCGTGCGTGCCCGCAACGCAAGCATCCCGGTCTTCTGGGAACCGAACGTCACCTGGAACGAAACCATGCCGACCAACCTGGGCAAGAACCCACCGATCACCTCACCCGGCATCGTCTTCGCACCGCACGACTACTGCATCCCCAGCCAACTGGCCATCTACCTCGGCCTACCCGAAGAACTACGCGGCGTATGCCCGGTCCAGCAGGACAAAACCTGGGGCAACATCGATTCCTTCACCAAACGAACCGGAATCCCCACGCTCGTAACGGAATTCGGCGACGGCGACGCAACAGTCCTGCGCAACACCCTCACCCGAGCCGACGAACGCTTCATCGGCTGGCAATACTGGCACTACGCCTCCAGCTTCGGCCCCGGCGCCCCCAAACCCGACCCCTTCCTCGGCGACATCGGCCGCGACCTGGTCCGCACC
>NZ_LT985376.1 GCF_900269665.1 Nocardia suismassiliense | reverse complement strand
CCGGCAGCTCCAGATGTGTATAAGAGCCGGCCCCGCCTCTGCACCACCGCCCCCGGCACCCTCACCCACCTGGTCCTCGACCTCTGACCGGAGCAGCCCGGCCTCAGCGGGCGGCGACAGACGCGCGACTCGCCGAGCCGCGCCCGTTCGGTGCGCTCAGGAGCGGTGTTCTGGGCGAACTAGGCGTCACGTCGGCCAGGTTCGCGTGGGCGCGAGCTGCCCGGGATGTGTCGGCCCGTGTGGGTAAGTACGTGACGCTGGCACGTCGAGGTCGTTGTGGCACAGCCATTCCAGCTTCGGCTCAGCGGCACTGCGCTTCCGCTCTGCAGTCGCGAACGGCGGATTGTCAGGAAGCAGCAGGCCGATGGCAGCGAAAGTGGCCCGGGCAGCCGCCGCTTCGCCGCCCGCGCCTTGCCCGACGACGACCTGGCCACCTTCATTATGCGGCACATCGCGAGCACCGCATGGAAGTGCACGCAGTCACGAGCGCGCGAGAGCGCGGCAGACTCGAGCCGCCGGCAGAGCGCGAAACCGACGGCACCGAGCTGCGGCGCGCATCGAACCGCGGCGGCTGCGGCGAGGAGGGCTCGGCGGGCGACGACTGGAGACGCGTCACTCGCCGAGCTGTCCTGTTCGATGCCCGCCAGGTAGGGCATGGCCGCGAAAGTGGCGGTGCCGAGCGCGATCACGAGGGCGCCGAGCGTGAGCCCGGCAGGCTCGGGCCGCCCGCAGTGCGCGAAACCGATGGCGCTGAGCTGCGGCGCGCATCGAACCGCGGCCGCCGCGGCGAGGAGGCCCAGCGGGCGACCACTGGAGACTCGTGACTCGCCGAGGCGCCCTGTTCGATGCCCGCCAAGTAGACCGTGGCTGCGAGAGTGGCGGTGCCGAGCGCGATCACGAGGGCGCCGAGTGTGAGCCCGGCAGGCTCGGGCCGCCGGCCGAGCGCGAAACCGATGGCGGCGAGCTGCGGCGCGCATCGAACCGCGGCCGCTGCGGCGAGGATGGCTCGGCGGGCGACGATTCGCGACTCGCCGAGCTGCCCTGTTCGATGCCCGCCAGCGGTCATGCACACCGAGGGTTGCACCGGCGCGCGTTGTCAGGGGTTTGCGTGGGCGTGCGCCGACAGATTGTGCTGGGTCGTGCCGAGGTTGTGCTGCGCGGGGCGGTGGGTTGCACGGGCGTGCGGCGGTTGTGATCATGGCTTGGCGCGGGGCGTGCAGGCTGTTGGCACAGTAGCGTTGTGTGCGACAAGGCCGGGCCTCAGGAAGCGTGGTCGGGGGCGATTCGGTGCTGGGTCGAGCGGCGGAGGTAGGAACGTGACAACCAAGACGTTGGCGGAGTTGGTGCCGGGCGAACTGCCTGCGGGGATCGCCGGGCTGGCGCCGGAGGTGCAGGCCGAACTTGCCACGGTGGTGGTGGAGGCCCGGCGTAAGCAGGCGGCCGATTTGGAAACCGCCGCGTACTCGCTGCTGGATTTCGTGCCGCGGTTCCTGCGCGGTGCGGTCAAGAAGGCGGCGGGGCTGTGACCGATGCGGTGGGCGCTCAGCTGACCAAGCTCGCCCGCACGCTCGGCGTTCCCGTCGATCGGCTCGACTATCTCGCCGGCGTCCCCGCAACGGATCTCAGGGACTTCCGTTTCCAGATCGCCGACCTGCTGTTCGAAAGCCAATCCGGCGGTCTGCGCAAGGTTGCCGCTGCGGCCAAGGTGATCCCCGCCCAGATCATCGCCAAGCTGGTTGCCCGCAACCGGAACGCGCTGCTCGCGGCGCGCATGGCGGCGGTACTGGAGCCGTCGCACGCGGTCGACGTCGCCAAGCGCCTGCCCGTCGACTTCCTCGCCGAGGTCGCACCCCTGCTCGACGCGCGCCGCTCCGCCTACCTCATCGCCGACCTACCGACGGACACCATCGTCGCCGTCGGCAAACTGCTTGCCCGCCACCAAGATTGGATCACCCTCGGCGACCTGATGGCAGTCATCTCCGACGACGCCGCCCGCGCCGCCCAATCCGCCCTCGACGGCACCGCCCTCCTGCACGCGGCTTACCTCGTCGACGACGCCGACCACCTGGCCCGCCTGGTCGCCTTGGTATCGGAGGCAAAGCTGGCCGAAATGCTCCGCGCCGCCGCCGAACATGACCTGTGGGACGAATACCGCAGCACCCTCGACGGCCTACCCGACCCAGCCCTCGCCACG
>NZ_LT985375.1 GCF_900269665.1 Nocardia suismassiliense | reverse complement strand
GCGGTGGACCGAGCCAAGCCCTGCTGAGCATCCTGCAGGTGCAGCGCGAACGCATTGCCCTGCTCCCGCTGGTGCAGCAACTGGCCGATGCGTTACGCCGCCGCGGCGCACTGGATTTCGGCGCGCAGATGTCCTTGGCCGCCCGTCTCGCCGCCGAACACCCGGAGGTCGCCACCGCCGAACGCGCCCGTTTCCGCCTCGTCTTGCTCGACGAATACCAGGACACCGGTCACGCCCAACGAGTTCTGCTGGCCGCCTTGTTCGGTGGCGCACCCGAGACCGATCCGTCCGCACGCGCTGAGCAGCCGACGAGTGCGCGGGAGCCGCGGCATACCGGACGGCAGACGAGCGAGGAGTCGCGGCCGGGCAAACAACGCGGCGCTGCCAAGTCCTCGAATGCCGATGCGCGGGAGCCCTCGTCGCGCGACGGACAACGACTGGCGGTCACCGCCGTCGGCGATCCGATGCAATCGATCTACGGCTGGCGCGGCGCCTCCGCCGCGAACCTGCCGCGCTTCGCCACCGACTTCCCCAGTGCCCCTGGCATTCCCGCGCCGACGCTGCCGCTGCTGACCAGTTGGCGCAATCCACCCGAGGCACTGGCGCTGGCGAACCTGGTAGCCGACCCCTTGCGCCGCAAAGCCATCGAGGGCGGCGGCGTGACGGTCGATGCCCTGCGCGCGAAACCTGATGCGGGACAGGGCGTGGTGGCGCTGGCGTTGACCGAAACCGTCGCCGAGGAACGCGAGTGGCTGGCCATACGAATCGCCGAGGAGTGGGCGGCCCGTCGCGCCGCGGGGGAGCCGCCGCCCACCTCGGCGGTCTTGGTGCGCCGCAACGCTGATGCGTCACCGCTCGCGGAAGCGCTGCGCGCCCAGGGTTTACCGGTGGAGATCGTCGGACTCGGCGGTCTGCTCGCCACCCCCGAGGGCGCCGATATCGTCGCCACACTGCGCCTGATCGCCGAACCGGGCTCGGGTAGCGCGGCGATGCGGGTGCTGACCGGTGCTCGCTGGCGTATCGGCGTCGCCGATATCGCGGCGCTGGCCCGGCGCGCGCGCATGCTCTCGATCAGCCGCTTCAGCAGCGGTGACGCCCCGGACATCACCGACGGCAACTCGCTGGCCGAGGCCTTGCGCGAGGTGGCGCCGGAACCCGCCGAGCAAGCGGGCCTGGCCGACGCGATCGCCGATCCCGGTCCGCGCGAACAGTATTCGGAGTCGGGTTTCGCCCGGATCGAGGCCTTGAGCAGAGAACTCGCGGCTCTGCGCGAACGCAGCGGCCAATTGCTGACCGAGCTGGTCGCCGACGTGGAGCGCACCATCGGCGTCGGCGTGGAGACCCAAGCCCGCCGGGCCATGTCGGGCACCGGCGCGGGGCGTGAGCATCTCGACGCATTCGCCGAAGTGGTCGCCGGGTACGCGGCCGATTCCGGTGCGTCGCTGAGCGGCTTGCTGTCCTTCCTCGCCGCCGCCGAGTCGGTCGAGAACGGCTTGGAGCCGGGCGAAGTCGAGGTCGCCAAGGACCGGGTGCAGGTATTGACCGTGCACGCGGCGAAGGGTCTCGAGTGGGAGATCGTCGCGGTGCCGCACGTGGTGCGTGGCGTCTTCCCGTCTGGGACCGCGTCGGGTACCTGGCTCGGTGCCCTGGCCGAACTCCCGACCAAACTGCGTGGCGACCGGCAACAGGACGACGCGGCCGAAGGCGTGCCCGTCCTCGACCTGGCCGACCTGTACGACCGCGCCGACCTGGAACGCGCGATCAAGTCCCACAAAGAAGCACTGGAGCGCCGCCGCATCGACGAAGAGCGCCGCCTCTTCTACGTCGCCCTCACCAGAACTGAACGCGTGCTGCTCGTTTCGTCGCACCACTGGGCCGAGACCGGCACCACCCCGAAGGGCCCCTCCGACTTCCTGCTCGAACTGAAACACGCCAGTGAATCCGCCGACAGCCCCGCCAACGGCGTTGTCGACGTCGCCCGCTGGGACGACCCACCGGCGCACGACGCGGTGAACCCGTTCACCGACAACCCGGCCACCGCCGAATGGCCGCGCGACCCCCTCGGCGACCGCCGCGATCCCATCGAGCAAGGTGCCGCGCTCGTCCGTGCCGCCCTGGCCGAACTCCGCGCCAAGCCGCCCGCCCCCCGAGCAGCCGCCCGCGAGAAGAACATGGCCGCCGGACAACCTGGCGCGGTCGTAGAAGCGGACGGTGCCTCCGAATCTGGCGAAGTCCTCGAATCGGACCACGTCCTCGGTGGTCGTTTCGACGAAACTGCTGTGACCGCAGCAGGATTCACCGACCCCTACCCCTTCGAGCCGCCGGACGACATCGACGCCTTGCCACCGGACCCCATGGACGCCCCGCCACCGGACCCCGACACTCTGCCGCCGGACCCCATGGACACCCACCTCACCGAACCCCAGCACC
>NZ_LT985374.1 GCF_900269665.1 Nocardia suismassiliense | reverse complement strand
GGCCGGGGCGGGCCCGTCCTCGTTGGGTCCGCTCGACTGAGGCGGCGTTGTGGGACCGTCACCGGGTCGCCCGGCCTGGTCACTCGACCCGAGGGACTCCGGTGCTCGATAGAACTCCGCCGCCAGGTCGGCGAGGTCCCGGATCTGCGCCGCCCGCTGAAGCACCTCGTCGCGCATCTTCGCGATCTCCGCGGCCAGCTCGGTGGGGCTCAGCCCCTCGTGCTTCTCGATCTTTCCATCGCGGTACGCCTCGTACACCTTGCGGAATGTGGCGTCGTCGGCCCCGGCGAGATCGACGCCGACCAGCCGGGCCCAGTCCCGGTTGGGGTCGGGCCTGCTGCTCGCAGGGTCGCTGTCGCGGTCCCACGCACCGTCACCGTCCGGTCGTCTGGGATGGTCCGCGAGCGTCTGCCCGAAGTCGAGCGGATCCCCGGAACTCAGTGCGTCGCGGATGATGTCGCGCAGTGCGTGGATCGCGTCGGGGTCGTGCACCGGCGGCTCACCGGTCACCCGCGGATCGGCGGACAGGTCACCGCGCGGCACGTCGGAGTACGGATCGCTCCTGATCAGTGCGGCCGCGTACTCGGTGAGCGCCTCGGTGAGCAGCTCCTGCTTGCCGTCGCGTTCCATCCGGGCGAGCAGCTTGCGTAGTTTCTTGGGATCCAGGCTGTTCGAGTCGAGCCCGTGCACGAGCCGGCCCGCTTCGTTCTTGGTGTACTTCGGCGGGAACAGCTCGGACGGATCCACCCCGAGCCGCTGTGCCAGCTGGTCGCGCGCGGCGACGAAGGCGGCCGGATCGAGATCGCGGAGTTGCTTGGCGTAGGCGACGAGGTCGGCTACCTGCTGTGCCCGCAACGCATTGCGGAAGTCGTTGTCGGTCAACCCTTCCGCGAGGCGCTGCGGGGTCAGCTCCGCCTCGGGAATGCCGAGGCGCAGAGCCAATTGGCTGCGCGCATCACTGATGTCGTTGAAGGACGCGATGTCGTTCATCGAGCGCGCGAAGTCGGCGAGCGCCTCGATCTGCCCGGCCCGAACGGCGTTGTCCAACTTCAGATCCGCGATCGTCTGTGCGAGCCGATCGGGGTGCAGCGACTCCGGGCCGAGCCCGAGGGTCTGCGCCAGATCCACCAGCTCCGCGAGGATTTCGGCGCGTGGCCGCGGCGGCGCTTCGGGAGCGTCCCCGGCGGCCGGTTCGCTGAGCGGTACGTCGGCCGGGTCGAGTACGACGGGCCGCCACTGACCGTCGCTGTCGCGCGACAGAGTTACCGCGAGCTCGCGGCCGTCGATGGTTTCCCGGTGGTGGTAGACGTCGGGTGTATCGACCGGATCGAGGTAGATCCGACCGGACCGGTCTGTGCGCGCGGAGTGGTAATCCAGTTGGACTTCACCACGATTGAGCGCCTGCGCAAGGTCGGGGTTCTCGGCGAGCGCTCTGGCCAGTGCGGCGGAGCGATCCTGTGGCCCATCGATGACCACGAGTCGATCCGGCCCGCCCTCGCCGACCGGGAGGCGGACGACCTGGTCGCCGTACGGTTGCCCGACGGGCGGCTGATCGTCGGATGCGGGATACAGGCGGAACTCGGCGGCATCGGCGAATTCGGCGACCCGCCCGGCGCGGGCCTGGTTCTCCGCTCGCAGCTGGTCGAAGAGCTGCGTGCTGAGCGAGTCCAGGTCGAGCCCGAACATCTGTGCCCAGGTGGACAATTCGTCCCGGAGCTGATCGCGGCGCAGCGCATGCTCGAAGAACGCGCGCGGTCCTTGGTCACGACCGAGTTCGTCGTCCTCCGGCCCGATATCACCCCATTCCTTCAGCGGGTCCGCGCCGTTGCCGACCGGCGTGTAGTTCTGCACGCCGGTCGAACCGTTGAAAGCCGCGTTGATCTCTTTGAGGAACCGGCCCATCGGGTTTTCGTCGAAGAAGCTGACTTCATCGGCGTACCGGACGGGCTGACCGGCCGGGTCCGGCCGGCCACGCCGGACGGGACGCTGGTCGGACTCGTCGAAATCGTCGTCGTCGAGGAAGAAGTCCTCGTCGTCGTCCTCGGCGCGCCTGCGCGCGTCGGGGCCCTCGAGTTCGCCGGGCGGCCGATTCCGCTGCTCACCCTCGCCGAGGGCCGGTCGCGAATCTCGGCCTGCCACATCCTCTGTGGTGTACGGGCGGGTCTGTTCCTCGTTGTAGCGCCGGAACGCGTCCGCGAGTCCTTCGATCGCCGCGGCTTCGCGCAGCGTGCGGTACTCCTGCTCGTCGATGAGCCTGCGCACCGTCGCCGGGTCCTCGTCGGGCAGATCGAAGCCGAGCCGATCCGCCAGCTCGGACAGCGACTCGTGCTCCGGTGGCGGCCCATCCGGCTCGGCCACCGGCTCCGGCGGCGGGGGCGGTTCCTGCTCGAGTGCCCTGGCCTCCTCCTCGGAGACCAGCCCCAACCGCTCCATATCGTCGACGATGCGCTGACGCTGATCCGGATCGGCGACGGTGAGTGCGTCTTCGAGGACGGCCCTGGCCTCGTCCGCCGAAATCCGTTGCACTTCATACAGATCGGTGATGGTCTGCCGAACCAGCTCTGGGTCGGCGTCGCTGACCCAGAACCGGTACTCCGCACCGTCGGCGGTGCGCGGCGCCACGTAGTCACCCGCGGCATCGGGAACGCGTCCCGACAGCTGACCCAGAATGGGGACGTGTTCCCGGTTCAGCCACATCGTCGCGCCCTCCTTGAGGATGCGAGCGACGTTGGGCGCGCCACCCGAGCCTTCCGGAGAAGGGGCGGGCCCCATGGTCGGAACGTCCGGGTT
>NZ_LT985373.1 GCF_900269665.1 Nocardia suismassiliense | reverse complement strand
GGGCTTATGCGGGCGGGGACCTCATCCTGCTGACCACCACGGGAGCCAAGAGCGGTAAGCGGCACACGACTCCGTTGGGTCCGCTGTATCGGGGCGAGACCATGTTCGTGAGCTCGTTCATCGAGGACAAGTACCCGGCCTGGTGGTACAACATCAAGGCGAATCCGCAGGTCACTGTCGAACTCCGGGGCAAGACTTACCAGGCGACAGGCAGGGTGCTCGAAGGCGCGGACTATGACGAGTTCGCAGCCTGGATGCTGGCCAATCACCCACTGCTGGCGGACTTCCAGTCCAAGATCGACCGACCCATGCCGCTGGTCACGCTGACCCTCGACGGCGAGGGCTGAGCACTCCCAGCAATCCAGCCATGGCGCGTCGGTTCCCGACGTTTCGCGCAGACGCCAACGGCCCGAGATAGCCTCGGGCCGTTGGTCTTCGGACTGTCTGGCTGCCGTACAGGGATGCCGACAGCATCATCGGTTACGGGGACTTCGAATATGCCGCTACTTGACCGAGTTGGCCACCCGATCCGCGTAGGGGGCAACGAATTTCCCGACAAGGGGCAGCTCCGCGCGGACACCGCCGGTGTTGTTCGCCTGGACCATAGCCATGACCCAGACGACAACTGAGAAGACCGCGACTGCGAGTCCGGCGAGGCTGAAGATTATCCCCAGGGCCCCGAGGAGCGAGCCGGCGATGCTCATCACAATGTTGACCACCGAGACCGCTCCGAAGAAGACGATCGATTGAGCGGCATGGGATTTCACGTCGGGATCGTTCCTTCCCATGAATAGGAAGATGATCCCGGTGAGCCACCCCAGCGCGTAGGACAGGATCGCGCTGGTCTTCTTGTCCAGGCCGGCGGACTGCGGTTGGTTCGTGGGAGGTTGCGAAGATGTCATGGGGTAAGTAGATGTCGCACGCGTCTCCTACCGATCCCAGGTTTCAGGCTGTCGCCGGCTGTCTCCACCGGCGTGCGCAGTAGTCCTGTCGACGCGGCTCGTGATCGAATCAGCGCATGGACGAGATCATCTTCCGGTCCGCGACGATCGACGACCTTTCTGCGCTGGTGACGATGCTCGCCGATGACACACTCGGCAGCGTCCGCGAGTCCGCCGCCGACCTGAGCCTATACCGCGCGGCCTTCGCCGAGATCGATGAAGATCCGCGGCAGGAGCTACTGGTTGCCGAACACCGCGGTGCCGTGGTGGGAACGGCGCAACTGAGCTTTCTGCCCGGACTGGCCCGCAAGGGCGCGGTACGTGCGCAGATCGAGGCGGTGCGGGTGGATCGGCCGATGCGTGGCCGCGGTCTGGGATCGCGGCTGATCGAGGAGTGTGTGCGGCGGGCGCGTGAACGAGGTTGTGCCCTGGTGCAATTGACGTCGCACGGCAGTCGGGTGGACGCGCATCGTTTCTACGGCAA
Organism: Nocardia suismassiliense; assembly: GCF_900269665.1. Lineage (GTDB taxonomy): Bacteria > Actinomycetota > Actinomycetes > Mycobacteriales > Mycobacteriaceae > Nocardia > Nocardia suismassiliense. The sequence continues at coordinate 1,404 of NZ_LT985373.1, read as the reverse complement.
GCTCGGATTCGAGGCCAGTCACGTGGGGTTCAAGCTGATGCTGGCCGACACCTCGGATCGATGATGGGGGAGCGACATAGTCGCGCTCGCTCACACTCTCAGGTATCGCCAGAGCCCTTCGAAATGCCCGATGCGCGCCGTCCGGTCGCAATGGTTAACTGTAAGATGGCTATGTGTCGTGATGTTCAGCAAGTCAATGCTGATACCCGCATGATCGCTAGTTTGCTGTTAGCTGAAAAGTAACGAACTCCGGGGCTAGGACGATAGCCGCCCCGAAGGGGATCCAACTTCTCGAGACAGGACCATTATGCGCAGAGCACTGATCACCTTGTCCGCCGCTGGAGCACTTGCCGTCGGAGGCTCACTCGCCGTGAGTGGCAACACAGTCGCCAACGCATCACCTGGTTCGCAGCCTCCCCAATGCTTGGTCGCAACGGCGGTGCTTCTCGCCATCGACCCGAGCGGTGGCATCTATACCAGCGGTGTCGGCAAACAGATCAGCGATCAGCTTCTCGGCGCATTGTGCGTCCGCTACTACCAGTAGGCGGAGTCGGCGCGTCGGTGGACTTCAGGGTGTGAGGTCAGGCTGAAGGTCCCTTTGCGTGGTGGTCGTCGGCGTCGACGGACAGCACGGCCACGGTATAGGCGACCGTTCGACCGTCCTGCATGCAGTGGTGTTCGCCGCGTTCGACGAACCCGAGTCGGCGAATCAACTGCCTGCTCCGTGTGTTCCAGGTCTGGACGACTACGCGAATTGGGGTCGCCGGGTAGTCCCGGCGGAGCTGGGTGAGCACGGCGGTACCGAAGTGCATGCCGTGACCGCTGCCGACCCATTGCGGATCCATGCCGACGCCGAGGTCGACCATGGTGCGATCCGCATCGAGGCCCGGCACTCGTGCCTCGGGTCCGATGCAGAAGAACCCGACGAGGCGGTCCGTGTCGGCATCGGCTACTGCCGTGTATCCATCGGCGGCACTTGGCAATTCATCGTCATCGGCAGCGCCGAAATTGTAGATCTGCCACGGACCCGCGTACTGCCAATCGGCTACCTGCCGGGCGTCGCTGCGGGCGAAGGGACGTACTACCAGGCGGTCGGGCCATCCATCGTGCACTCCGAGACGCTCTCATATTCGTCCGCCATAGCTGAAGCCATTTTTCGGCAGGGCGTCACACAGCCGGCGGAGTACTGGTCAGGAGCGTGGTGAGGGTTCTCGGGGTCCAGGTGAGGTCGGCGCCGGGGCGGGTGGCGAGGTAGGTGGCGGTGGTTTCGATGGTCCAGCCGTGGGATTCGATGAGGCCGGCGGCGAGGTGGCGTAGGTACCGTCTCTTATACACTTCTCCGCGCCCACGAGTCTAGGCATGATATTGTTTGCCGCCTTATGCTTGAAATAAAAAGCTCTAACA
>NZ_LT985372.1 GCF_900269665.1 Nocardia suismassiliense | reverse complement strand
CCCCTGACCCACCTAGCCCCCCTCAACATCATCCTCCTACTCCCCGTAGCCTTCTGCGTCCTAGCCGCAACCACCGCCAACGTCCTACGTTCCCAACAAACTCCGACGGCGTCGCCCGCAGAGTCGGACACCTCCGATCCGTTCCAAACCGCCCACTAGCCCGGCCCTCCCATGGAACAGCCGCACTCTTTCTCGAAATCCGCACTGCTTACGGCCCCCTATTGCCGGTGCGGATCCTAAGAGAAAGTGCGGATCTCAGAACATCGGAGCTACGCGGCCAGCAGTGCGCGAGCGTTGCGTACCTCGGGAATGCCGATTGCCTTGGCGGCGAGCAGGAATACCACCAGGCCGACCGACGTTCCGGCCGCGAGTGTGACGAGGTGCTCGACGAGTGGGTCGGGCACCGTGTGACGGGTGATCGCCATGATCGCAACGCATGACCAGCCCGCGCCGGCGGTAGCCCAGATGACGCGCGTGAAAGTCACTGCGACCGTGGAGAATCCGAGGAGGCCGTAACGACGACGGAGCAGGACATGCCCCATGATCGCGCCGACCACATACGACAACGAGCTCGCGACGCTGAGCATGACCACCACGGCGCCGTCGGAAAAGACGGTGACCGAGCAGGCGACCACGGCGACCTTGGTGACCACCATCGCCACGTTGATGAGAGTCGGCGTGCGGGTGTTGTTGTGTGCGTAGAAGACTCGCATCTGCAGCATCACCAGCGCGAACGGCGCCAAGCCGAACGCGGAAGACGCGATTGCCGTTCCGATCAATCCGGCGGCTTGCGCATCGACGCGGCCGGTGAAAACGACGGCGGCCAGCACCGGGCCGAGCAAACCCATCGCCATGCTCATCGGCACGAGCGCGACGGTCAGATACCGTGCACCACGCCCGAGGTCAGCGATCACGGCCGCACGATTGCCCGCGGCGGCCGACCGGGAGATACGCGGCATCAGCACCGTCAACAGCGAGGCCGCAAGGATGCCGTACGGAACCTGGAACAGCAGATCCGCATAGGTGTAGATGGACACCCCGCCGTGGGAGAAGGCGACCCGCATCGTGACCGCGACCCCGACCTGACTGATCGCGGCGTAGACCAGAATCCACCCCAGCACGGGCATACCGGCGCGGACCGGCCGCCAGGTGTACGGGATCGGCCGAACCCGCCACTTCCATTCGAACCCGTTGCGGCGCAGCGCGAACACCACCCACACGGCCTGCCCGACAATTCCCATCGTGGTGCCGATCCCGATCGTCAGCACCTGCGCGGTGGTCATCGAGGCAGGTGTCAATGTGACCGATCCTGGGAGCAGCGCGAAGATCCCGCACGTCAGCAACACGATGACGTTGTTGACCACCGGCGCCCACGCGGCCGCGGCGAAGCTGTCCCGCACATTGAGCACCGCCGTCAGCAAAACCGTTACGCCATAAAAGAAGATCTCCGGCAGCAGCAGATAAGCGAACCAGGTAGTGAGCTCTCGTTGATCCGAATCGCCCACGAAAACTCGCACGATCAGCGGAGCGCACAGCACCGTGACGAGGGTGACCGCGCCGAGCCCCAGCACCGCCGCCACCAGCACACGCTGCGTGAACTCCCGAGAGTGCTTGCGCCCGTGCCGCCGTGCCCGCGTGAGCAGCGGCACGACGGCACTGGCGAACACGCTGCCGAGCAGCAGCTCGTAGACCATGTTCGGCAGGTTGTTCGCCCCGGTATAGGCATCGCCAACAGCCGCGGTGCCGAGCAACGCCGCCAGCACGATCGTCCGCACAAACCCTGTCACTCGGCTGACCACTCCGGCAATCGCAACGTACCGGCTCGCTCGCGCCAGCCCGCTTCCCGAGCTGTCCGCCCGAGGTTGAAACCCTTTGAGCCGAGGCACTTCCCGCCTGGCTTGCGGCCGCGAACTCGTCCCGAGCGGCAACGGCTGAGTCGGAAGATTGCCGTAGTCGGTCATAGCCCTCACTCGCGCTAGCGGATGGCCGCTCGGATGCGCGCCCCCTGGAATCGCTTCCGAGCCATAATGCCCCACCGAGGTCAACCTGCAGGTCGGCTACGATTTCAACCTACGGCCGGTGCGTCCACTGAGCATTCGAGGGGGTCGGATCTCGAGCACTCCCGATAACGGAGTCTGTGTGATGCACGCCATGCTTGGTCCTCGCGAACAGAAAGATCCGCCGGACCCGGTGAGTCGCCGGTCTGGAAGGATGCCAGACCTTATAAAGGTAAGGCGAAGGCCCAATGGTGAGAATCGGAATTCGCGATAATATTATGACCAGTGACTGGAGAGATATACAAAGGTCCAGCTCCAGGGCGAAAGATAAAGGTGGGCTGAGAAATGTCTAGCGAATCGGTGCGCCACTCTTGTGAGGGTATGGACGCCTGGACGGCCAATGACAGTATTCCGATCGGATACAATCCGAAATTCGGGGAATTCTATGTGGAGGTACCGGACAGTGACAGTTATATCGCCCTGAACTATTGCCCCTGGTGCGGAGCGCGGCTTCCTCCTTCGCTTCGCGATCAGTGGTTCGACCGAATCTTTGACCTGGGGTTAGACGGGCCAGAGGATCCAGGCGTCCCGGATGACATGAAATCAGATGCGTGGTGGACCAAAGGCGAGTAGGAGCGCAGACGTGCAGGTCGGCTGCGATTTCAGTCGACGGCCAGGCCTTTGACGATGTCGAGGCGGGCGGCGCGGACGGCTGGGGGGATGGAGCCGAGGAGGCTGAGGCGGGTGGCGGCGGCGAAGGCCAGGGTCATGGGGTTGGGGGGGGGTCTTTTAGACATCTGTGGGCGCCGGCGGAGGGGTGGGGGGTGGGTGTGGGGGGCGCGGGGGCTCTTGATAAAAAAAG
>NZ_LT985371.1 GCF_900269665.1 Nocardia suismassiliense | reverse complement strand
CCCCGCAAGTCCCCCTGAGCCGCAGTCCGGACCATCGCCCACCGCTGGACAGGGAAATGCCGCGCCAGGCCGGACCCTGCCATCGACCTGGATCGAGACATCTTTAAGGTGCGACCTGGCTCGACAACCAATCGAATATCGCCGCACACAGACGCTGGAACTGCGGATCGTGGTCCTGCATCCACTCGGTATGTCCCGCATTGGGCATCCAATAGGTGGTCGTCGGGCCGCCGTACGCCGCCACTACCGCTTCGGCTTGCTCCTTCGGATGCAGACCATTGCTCGTGCCGTGGGCGATGAACAACGGAAGGGTGGCCGACGCGACGATCGGCATGACGGACCATCTGATGAGCGACTCGGCGAACTCGAAAGAAGTCACCGAGGTGTCGTAACCGGGTATCCCTTCCAGGGATTCGGTCACATACTCCTGGGTCTGCTCGTCCAACGGATAGATCTCGAACGGCGCGACCATCTCGGCCTGTCCGCTGCGCGCGCGACGCAGACGCTCATTATTGATCCACTGCCGGAAGTTGTGCAGCCCCTGCTGTCCGCGATGCGAGGTATGGAAATCGAGGCCGTCGTACAGACCGTTGACGCAGATGATCCCCTTGACGCCGGGCAACTCGCGCACCGCATCCAGCACGAGTCCGGCGCCCATGGCCCAGCCGAGCAGAAACACGTTGTCGCGGTTCACATGCCAGGACGCGGAGGACGCGGTCACGGCGCAACGGATATCGCGGACCAACTCCTCCAAGAGGACGCGGTTTCTAGTGCCACCGCTCTCACCGTGCCCTCGGTAGTCGAAGCCGTAACATGCGAACCCGCGCGTGGTGAGGTATCGGGCAAATCTCTCGGGGTGGATTCGATACAAGCCGAGAAATCCCGAACAGGCGATGACCAGAGGAAGGCCACCCTGTCCCGTATGCCCTTGTGGCAGATACAACCGTCCGTCCAACTGCGCTCCGTCGCTGTAGAAACGCAATTCCAGGCTTTCCATACATCTCCTCGGAACTAGAGTCTCGGCCAGTTGGGTGCGCCGAGAAGAATTGCCAACGTGATGCTCAGGTATGCCGCCATGGCGCAGAAGTAGCCGTAGATGGCCTCGCCCGCCTCGGCGGGAGATCCGACGATCGTCCCGCTCTTTTCGCGCTGCTCTGCGTGTCCGCCGAAGCTCGTCCACAGCAGAATAACGGCGAACAAGACCGAGGAGACGATAAGAAACGCGATGACATCCGATGCCCTTCCGCTCGGTCGGGCGTAGGTGACGATCACGCACGAGCCGAGCCCGAGTGCAGTGACCGCCAACGATTCTGAGATCGGAAACAGTCGCAGGCGCAAGTGCGCCGACCCGTCACGGTCCGCGCGAAGCGATGCGAGCTCCGCCATGGATATCTGCGAGCTCGCCACCGAACTCTGCATCGAGCTCAGTTCGGCGAATTTGCTCCAGCGCAGCCGCATGAGCTCGGCTGCGGTTCGATGACCGTCCAGCCTCGTCGCCAAGAACCCGTACGTGACGGCGAAGAAGGCGGCCAACGCCTGCACGATCGAGTAATAATCGGCAATCCCACGACCACGTATCGTCAGCACGGCACAGGCGGAGAAGACGATCGTGATCATCAGAATCGCCACATTCCTGGATGGTTCGATCATCAGCATCAGCATTGCGTTGGCGGACAGCACGATAGCGCCCCCGATGAAGATGTCCGGCGTGATTGGCGCGCCCTGCGCCATCGAGGCCAACAGAGCGGACAGCAGGGGCGCGAGCATCCAGGGGATCGTGATGAACGGATTCTCCGACCGCATCACACCCATATGAAAGAAGATCCCCGACACCGCCCACAGCGCACCGGCGAGGGTGAGACTCGCCATCGCTTCGGCAGGCAGTTGCAGGTGTGGGGGCTCCACCAGCAACACCGGCACGAGTAATACGAGCGACGCTATCGTGGCGATGCCGCCGCGCAACGCCTGCCACAGCGGCTGCTGTTCCCATTCGGCGCCGATCGCCTGCAGGAAACGCTGGTGTGTCACGACAACCGCGCCTTGCGCAATTGCCGCGCCACCCGCGTATGCCAGCGAAAGTGCCGAATCCCCGTGTGTATGTGCCGCGAGCACGATCACCATCACGCCGAGCAGCGCCAGCGTCGCCTGCGACAGCTGCAAGCCACCAACGACCCGCAGCCGCGGCATGAATCGGACCAGCAGGGTAGTGGCCACGACAGGCCAACTATTCATGATCAGGGTCGCGGCCGCCGCGTTTCCTTGCGACAGCGCGAGCAGGAACAGCAGATTGCTGGCTCCGATGAGGATACCGTCGAGAACGACCATGCGCCGCAGTCGACGGTCTCGCATCACCACTCGCACCAGGCGCACAGCTTCCCGCATCCTCGGGGACCGAAACGAGACCACGATCGCCGCAGCGGCAAGGCATTTCGCAAGATTCAGAATTGTGTTGGCAGCGATCTGTGACGCCAGATCAGTGTCCTTCAATTGGGTCAGCAGCGTCGGTATGAACGCCCACGCGAGCGCCGCTGCTGTGACCAGCCCCAAGCCGGACAGACCCGGGCTGTAGCGCACCCGATACCTGGACAGTGCCCGACCGATCGCAGTTTCGGGGTGCTCGCCACCGCCCATGCCCGCCCCCTGCCGTCCCACCGCTGGCCTTCGACAACTATGCCATCGTGAGCACTGCCGGGCCGGGAAACGATTGGTTCAGTGCCGCCGAACAGGCTGCGACCCAAGACGTCGCGCGTCATTCGGTCGGCTACCGACTACTCCGTCACGCGAGGGCGGTGGGCTCGGATATCGACGGGTCGTCCGTCGGGATCGCGGGCGGTCATGGTCCATTGGGTGGGTAGGGTCTCGATCTCTCCGACGGGCCACCCTTCGGCCAGGATTCGTTCGCGGACTTCACACAGCTGGTCGTGTGTTGCTACGCGCAGTCCCCATCCTGCTCGGCCCAGGGGGTCGACATCTGGGATTGTGGGGGTG
>NZ_LT985370.1 GCF_900269665.1 Nocardia suismassiliense | reverse complement strand
GTATAGGGGCGGGCGGGATCGGCACACCGGCCGGGGGCTGGTGTGACGCGGGTGCCACCCGCGCCTGGCGGCGCCAGATACCATTGACTATTCGCACGTACGAGCGTAGTGAACCGGGAGGACTTGAAGATGGCCGCGAAGGGCAGCGCGAACGACATCGCGGACGACGATCTGGAACCACTTGCCGATGAAACCGCACGTCAGGCCCAGCGCGTCGTCGCGGCCTACGCGGAAGACGCCGACGAGTGCCGGATGCTGTTGTCGATGCTCGGCATCGGCCCGAGCACCCGGGTCGACTAGAGCCCAACCCCTTTCGACGCCAACGGCGACGTCGACCTACCCGATTCCCCGGGGGACCCAGCGACGCGCAAAGGATGCGTGAGTGGACCAGATGACTTCGTCCGACGACTCCGAGCCCGCCCTAGAACCAGCACCCGACGAGACAACGACCGCACGTACCGGTCCGGCCGAGTCCGGCTCCGGTTTCGTCGTCGTGGCCAACCGGCTGCCGGTCGACCTGGAACGCCTGCCCGACGGCACGACCCGATGGAAACGCAGCCCGGGTGGCCTGGTCACCGCGCTGGAACCGGTGTTACGCAACAACAAGGGCGCCTGGGTCGGTTGGGCGGGGGTGCCCGACGCGGACGTCGATCCAATCATCGAGGACGGCCTTGAACTGCATCCGGTGCCGCTGACGGCCCAGGAAGTGGCCGACTACTACGAAGGCTTCTCCAACGGCACATTGTGGCCGCTCTACCACGACGTGATCGTGCGCCCGGTGTACGACCGCAAGTGGTGGGCCGCCTACGTCACGGTGAACCGGCGCTTCGCCGAGGCGACCGCGAAGGTGGCCGCCGAGGGCGCCACCGTGTGGGTGCAGGACTACCAGCTGCAACTGGTGCCGAAGATGCTGCGGATGCTGCGCCCCGACCTGACCATCGGCTTCTTCCTGCACATCCCGTTCCCGCCGGTCGAGCTGTTCATGCAGATGCCGTGGCGCACCGAGATCGTGGAGGGTCTGCTCGGCGCCGACCTGATCGGTTTCCACCTGCCCGGCGGCGCGCAGAACTTCCTGTACCTGGCGCGCAGGCTGGCCGGCCAGCCGACTTCGCGCGGCACCGTCGGTGTGCGCTCCAAGCTCGGCGTCGTCCAGGTCGGCTTCCGCACGGTCCGGGTGGGTGCGTTCCCGATCTCGATCTCCTCGGCCGAACTCGACGAGCATTCCCGGCGCCGCTCCATCCGCGAGCGGGCCGCGAAAATCCGTGCGGAACTGGGCAATCCGAAGAACATCCTGCTCGGCGTCGACCGCCTGGACTACACCAAGGGCATCGACATCCGGCTCAACGCGCTCGAAGAGCTGCTGCTGGAAGAGCGGATAGACCCGGCCGAGACCGTGATGATCCAGCTGGCCACGCCGAGCCGCGAGCGGGTGGAGAGCTACATCCAGATGCGCGGCGACATCGAGCGTCAGGTCGGCCGGATCAACGGCGAGTTCGCCCAGGTCGGCCACCCGGTGGTGCATTATCTGCACCGGCCGATCCCGCGCGACGAGCTGATCGCCTTCTTCGTCGCCGCCGACGTGATGCTGGTGACGCCGCTGCGCGACGGCATGAACCTGGTCGCCAAGGAGTACGTCGCCTGCCACAGCGGCCTCAACGGCGCCCTGGTGCTGAGTGAATTCACCGGCGCCGCAGCCGAATTGCGTCAGTCCTACCTGTGCAATCCGCACGACCTGGACAGCGTCAAGGACGCGATCGTCTCCGCGCTGGAGGACGATCGCGATACCAAGCGCCGCCGGATGCGTTCGCTGCGCCGCCAGGTGCTCGCCCACGACGTGGACCGCTGGGCCCGCGCCTTCCTGGAGGCGCTCGCGCAGGACCAGGTCGCGGGCAGCGCCCTGCTCACCGACGACGACGTCTATCCGGAGGAACGGCAACCATCCAGGTAAATCGTTCACAGGAATCACCCAGATAAGGTCCAGCAAGTTCGCAGGTGGATAGCGGACCATGAAGCCATGAGTGGTGCGCCTGCGGAGCAGGCACCCGAGGCGCGGGTGCTGGTGGTCGACGACGAGCCGATGATCGTCGAGTTGCTCGCGGTCAGCCTGCGGTACCAGGGCTTCGCCGTCGACACGGCCGCGGACGGCGCGCAGGCGCTGGACAAGGCGCGCAGCTTCCGGCCCCAGGCGCTGATCGTCGACGTGATGATGCCGGGCATGGACGGTTTCGGCCTGCTGCGCAGGCTGCGCGCCGACGGCATCGACGCGCCGGTGCTGTTCCTGACCGCGCGGGACGAGGTGCAGGACAAGATCACCGGGCTCACCCTCGGTGCGGACGACTACGTCACCAAGCCGTTCAGCCTGGAGGAGGTGGTAGCCCGGCTGCGGGTGATCCTGCGCCGGGCGGGGCATTCCGCACCGCGGCGGGAGAGTTCCCGGCTCCGCTTCGAGGACATCGAGCTCGACGACGACACCCACGAGGTGTGGAAGGCGGGCGAGCCGGTCGCGCTGTCCCCCACCGAGTTCACCCTGCTGCGTTACTTCATGGTCAACGCGGGCACCGTGCTGAGCAAGCCGCGCATCCTGGATCACGTGTGGCGCTACGACTTCGGCGGCGAGGTCGGGGTGGTCGAGACCTACGTGTCGTATCTGCGCAAGAAGGTCGACACCGGCGAGGAGCGCCTCATCCACACGCTGCGCGGGGTCGGCTATGTCATGCGCGCGCCGAGCCGCAGCCGGTCGGCCAAATGATCCATCGGGTCGTGACACTGCCACGCGGCTGCGAGGTGGGGTCATAAGCGAGGGAAAAATCGCGGCGGTCCGCGCCAAGGCTGCCGACACGCTCTCGGCGATCCCGCTGCGCGTGACGCTGATGCTGATTCTGGTCGCCACCGCGGGCCTCGGCCTGCTGATCTCCGGCATGGTGGTCACCTCGGGCCTGGAACGCTCGCTGACCGACCGCACCGACCAGCAGCTGCGCAACGGTGCGATCGAATGGTCGCGCCGCCGGGTGCCCCCGCCGCCCAGCCTGCCCGGCGATCCGCGCCACACCAGCCAGTTCTACGTCCGCTCGGTGCAGGACGACGGGCGGATCTACTTCATCAAGGCGTTCGGCGTCGACGCCGAACCCGCGCTGCCCGAGTCTCCGCCGGTCGGGCCGATGACGGTGGGTTCGTTCGGCGGCGGGCCGACCGAGTGGCGGATCCTGACGGTCCGCGTGCCGGACGGCACCACCACGGTGGGGGTGCCGCTCAACCAGAACTACG
>NZ_LT985369.1:3364-6685 GCF_900269665.1 Nocardia suismassiliense | reverse complement strand
GGTTGAAGACTCGGCTGTTGAGGGTGGGATTGGTGCCGAAACCGAAGGCGCCGAGCAGGAACGTGAGTGCTACTACGGGGGCGGGGTGTTCGGCGGTCAGGGCTAGCAGGACTGAGGTGACGATCAGGCCGGTGATGCCTACGTAGAGGGTGCGGATCGGGTGGACGTCGGCGGTGCGGCCGCCGATGACGATGCCGAGGAAGCTGCCGACGCCGTAGACCGCCAGGACCAGCGGGATCCAGCCGTCGGTGAGGCCGGTGGTTTGGGACAGCAAAGCGCCGAGGTAGGCGAAGCTGACCATCAGGGCTGCGGTGGCGAGTGCGGTGGTGCTGTAGGACAGCCATAGGCGGGGATTGCTGATGCTGCGCAGTTCTTTTCGCAGATCGGGCGTCGTGGTCGCGCGGCCTGCGGGGATCTTGGCGAGCACGCCGATCATTGCCAGCGCGGACATGATCGCGACCGTCCAGAACGCGGCGCGCCAACCGAGGTGCTGGCCGATCACGGTGCCTGCGGGCAGGCCGACGACGGTGGCGATGGTGAGGCCGCCGGCGACGATGCTCATCGCTTTGCCGCGTGCGTTCGCAGGGACCAGGCCGATGGCGGTGGTTGCCGCGACGGACCAGAACCCGGCGTAGACGAAGGCGCCGACCGCCCTTGTCGCGAACAGCACCCAGTAGTCCGAGGTCAGCGCGCCGACGACATGGGCGCCGACGAACACCGCCAGGAACGCGAGCAAGGCACTGCGCCGCGGCAGGCGCAGCGTGGCGACCGCGAGCACCGGTGCGCCGACGAGCATGCCGAGTGCGAACGCCGAAATCAGCAGTCCGGCTTGCGGAATGGTGACGCCGAGGTCGGCGGACAGCTCGGTGAGCAAGCCGGACAGCATCAGCTCGGAGGTGCCCTGGGCGAAGATGGACAAGCCCAGGATGTAGACGGCGAACGGCATCGGGTACCTCTCTAGTTTTGGATCATTCAGTTCAAAATTGGCGCAGGGAAAGGTGCGGTCCGACCAGTTGTGTTGGGTCAGAGGGCGTTCAGTGCGGTGGTGGCGATGGCGGCCAAGGCGGCACGGCCCGCGCCGCCGCGGGCCGCCACCCGCATTCCCGAGACGGTGGCGTTAATGAAGTGCGCCAGGTCTACGGCAGACTTGGATTTGTCGATTTCCCCTGCGCGCCTGCCACTTTCGAGCACTGTCTGGAGCGCCGCCAGGCGCAGGCGCTGATCGTCGCGCAGTGCTGCGGCCACCTCCGGGTCGTGCGGCGCGAGCTCGATCATCGAATTGACCACCAGGCAGCCCAGCGGGTCTTCCTCCGGTGCGTCCACGACCTGCCACAGCAGCGCCCGCATCTTCTCCTTCGCGGACTCATCACCGTCGAGCAGTGCGAAGGTCGCGGCGTTCTTGGTCGTCATGTAGCGGCGCAATGCTCGCTCGAACAGGTCGTGTTTGCTGGTGAAGGTGTTGTAGATGCTGCTGCGGCCGAGTCCGGTCGCGTCGCACAGATCCTGGGTCGAGGTCGCCTCGTAGCCCGCGGTCCAGAACGCCCGCATCGCGGCGTCCACTGCCCGCTCCTCGTCGAACTGTCTCGGTCGTGGCATGGGGACGACGCTAGCACAGTTTTGCACCGATCGTTTCAAAAATATGTGATGCGCAATGATGCATCACAAACTGATGATGGCTAGTGCATCGATATCGATGTAAGATCTGATGCATGACCAGACGAACAACTCTGACGCTCACCGAGCGGGAGGAACGCACCTTGGCGACGCTGAGCGACCGGAAGGGGGCCGAGTGGCTGTTGTTCGAATCCCTTGCCGCCCACCTCGGCTACGAGCTCACCCCCGACGCGTCCGAAGCGACGGTGATCCGCGTATTGATGTCGATCGGTGCGCAGGTGCTGATCGACGAGGCACTGGATCAGGGCTATCGGCAGCTCGCCGCAGTGTGGCCGGAGATCCACGACGAGGCAGAAGCCGAAGAGCGGCGGCGCCGGTACGCCGACGAGGTCGATCAGGTGATGCCCGGATGACAATCGGCGCTCCGGTACGAGGCCAGATCTATCGTGCGGACATCGGCCACGGTGCCAAACCGTGGTTGATCGTTTCGAACAACCGCAGAAATCGAGAGTTGTCTCGCATACTGGCGGTTCGTATTACCTCAACGGACAAGTTCGCAAGCTTGCCGACCATGGTTCCCCTGTCGACCGCCGACCCGCTCGTCGGTCATATAGCCACCGACGATATGCAGCAATTGCGGCGTGACGAGCTGAAAGAGCTGCTCGGCACGGTATCTCCAGCCACCATCATGGCGGTCAACACTGCATTGAAACTGGTACTCGCCATTCCGTGACGCGGTGCGATGTGGCGGTTGCGACGACCGGTTGGCGGGGCGGGCTGCTTGGGGCGTGGGCAACTCGGGGCTGCTGGGGCGGGGGTTGGGCAATGCCGACGTGAGGTGTGGCGCGGGCGGGTCAGGGCTGGGACAGTGGGCTGGTGAGCTTTTATGGAGATCGGGTTGTGCCGCGACTGGTCGATGTGGCCTGTGGAATGCGGTTCAATCAGCCGCTGCGGGAGCGGGTGTGTGCGGGGCTGACCGGTCGGGTGGTGGAGATCGGGTTCGGGTCGGGATTGAATGTGCCGTTCTATCCAGCGACGGTCGCGGCGGTCAGCGCGGTCGAGCCTGCCGATCTCGGCTGGCGGTTAGCCGGTAAACGAGTAGCCGAGTCGAAGGTCCCGATTGAGCGTTCGGGGCTGGATGGGCAGTCGCTGCCATTCGCGGACAACACTTTCGACGCTGCGGTGTCGACATGGACGCTGTGCACGATCCCCGATGTCGCGACCGCGCTCGCCGAGCTCCGCCGAGTACTGGTCCCCGGCGGCACCCTGCATTTCGTCGAGCACGGCCTAGCTCCCGACGCCAAGGTCCAGGTGTGGCAGAACCGGCTGAACCCCGTGCAGAAAACCTTGTGCGGCGGCTGCAACCTCAACCGCGACATCCGCGGCTTGCTGACAACCGCCGGCTTCGAAATCCAGGACATCGACGTCTTCTACGCCGAAGACGCCCCCCGATTCCTCGGCGCCCAATCCCTGGGCGTAGCCGTCTCCCAGTAACCCGCCCTCCGCTGCCACCGGTCCTCTGACCTGGCTGTGCGATGGGTAGCGGGGTTGTGCACGGGCGGGGTGGGTGCGGGCGTGCAATGCTGGCTTGGTGACCTTGTTCGAGGTGTGGGCGCCGCTGCCGGAGCGGGTGCGGTTGGACCTGGATGGTGCGATTCATTCGATGGACCGGTGTGCCGGCGGCTGGTGGCGGGTGGAGGTGACGGC
>NZ_LT985369.1:0-3353 GCF_900269665.1 Nocardia suismassiliense | reverse complement strand
GCCGTCACCTCCACCCGCCACCAGCCGCCGGCACACCGGTCCATCGAATGAATCGCACCATCCAGGTCCAACCGCACCCGCTCCGGCAGCGGCGCCCACACCTCGAACAAGGTCACCAAGCCAGCATTGCACGCCCGCACCCACCCCGCCCGTGCACAACCCCGCTACCCATCGCACAGCCAGGTCAGAGGACCGGTGTGCCGGCGGCTGGTGGCGGGTGGAGGTGACGGCTGCGGAGGGGGCTCGGTATGGGTTCTTGATCGATGAGGATCCGACTGTGCTGCCGGATCCTCGGTCGCCGCGACAGCCCGACGGGGTGCACGGGCGGTCGGCGCTGCATCGGCTGGATCCTTCGGTGTGGACGGATGCGAACTGGACCGGGCGGCCGTTGGCGGGCGCGGTGTACTACGAGATGCATGTGGGGACGTTCACGCCGGAAGGGACGTTCGACTCGGCGATCGAGCGGCTCGACCATCTGGTGCAGCTCGGGGTCACCGTGGTCGAGTTGATGCCGGTGAATGCGTTCGACGGGCCGCACAACTGGGGCTACGACGGGGTGCTCTGGTATGCGGTGCACGAACCGTACGGCGGGCCCGACGGTTTGCAGCGGTTCGTGGACGCCTGCCATGCCAGGGGACTGGCGGTCGCGCTCGACGTCGTCTACAACCACCTCGGCCCGTCCGGCAACTATCTGCCGCGGTTCGCGCCCTACCTCACCGATGGTCGCAACACGTGGGGGCAGAGCCTCAACCTGGACGGACCCGACTCGGACGAGGTGCGCGCGCACATCATCGCCAATGCGTTGCGGTGGCTGCGCGACTTCCACATCGACGCCCTGCGACTGGACGCGGTACACGCACTGGTCGACCGGACCGCCACCCACATCCTCGCCGAACTCGCCACGGAGACAACGCGTCTCGCGGCCCACGTGCGCAGGCCGCTCACCCTGATCGCGGAGAGCGACCTCAACGACCCCACCCTGATCACCCCGCGCGCCGCGGGCGGCTACGGCCTCACCGGGCAGTGGAACGACGACCTGCACCACGCGATCCATACCGCGGTCTCCGGCGAACGACAGGGCTACTACGCCGATTTCGGTTCCCTGCGCTGCCTGGCGCACACGCTGACGCACGGATTCTTCCACGCTGCAACGTTTTCCAGCTTCCGCGGCCGCACCCACGGCCGCCCGATAGACACCGCGGTGACCCCGGCCGCCGCGCTGCTCGCCTACACCTGCAATCACGACCAGATCGGCAACCGCGCCATCGGCGACCGCCCCAGCGCCTACCTGACCGACGGCCAACTGGCGATCAAAGCCGCGCTCGTCCTGTGCTCGCCCTACACGCCCATGCTGTTCATGGGGGAGGAGTGGGGCGCGCGCACCCCGTTCCAGTTCTTCACCTCGCACACCGACCCGGTGATCGCCGCCGCCACCGCGGACGGCCGCAAAGCCGAGTTCGCCGACCACGGCTGGAGCGCCGAGCAGGTACCCGACCCGCAGGACCCGTCGACGTTCCTGCGCTCGAAACTGGACTGGGCCGAGCTCGAAGAATCGCGCCACCTGCGGCTACTGTCCTGCTACCGCAAGCTGCTCGCACTGCGCGGGCAGCGCCCCGAGCTCACCGACCCGTGGCTGTCGCATACCTCGGTCGACTACGACGAAAGCGCCCGCTGGATCGTCGTGCATCGCGGCGCGCTGAAGCTGGTGTGCAATCTGTCCGAAGACCAGGTCACCGTGCCGGTCACCGGTTTCTCGCTGCTGTCGTGGGAGCCGCCGACCGAAGGCCCGTCGGCGACAACGATTCCCGCTCACTCGTTCGCGATCCTGGCGGACAGATAACGGAACCGCCTCGCGGCCGTAGAAATTCGCACAGCGGGCCCCGAATGCGATTGCGGGAAAGTCACGATACCGCACTGTCCGAGACAGACACGTTGCCGGGCGGGACCGCCGCCATTACCGTAGAAAGATGAGCAACGACGCTACGGGGGATCTAGCGCCGATCCCGTCCGGCATGGGTGGCAGCGCCACCGCCGAATTCGCCCCGCTGGTACGCGCTTTCGCCAGGACCTTCGGACACCGCCGCGGCGCGGGCGGCGCGCTGGCGGTGCACCTGCACGGTGAGCCACTGCTCGACATCTGGACCGGATCCGGCGGCGGCACCCCGTGGACCCAGGACACCGGGTCGATCATCTTCTCCGCGACGAAGGGCGTCACCGCCACCGTCATGCACCGGCTCGCCGACCGGGGGCTGATCGACTACGCCGCACCGGTCGCCGAATACTGGCCGGAGTTCGGCGCCAACGGCAAGAGCAAAATCACCGTGCGCCAAGCGATGACGCACAGCGCGGGCCTGTCCGCCCTCGCCCCGCTCGCCACCGGCATGCACGACGTGCTCGATCACGAACTGATGGAGCAGCGCCTCGCCGCCGCGAAACCCGATCGCCTGCTGGGCGTTCCGGCCTACCACGCGCTCACCTTCGGCTGGTTGATGGCGGGCCTGGCCCGCGCGATCACCGGCCGCGGCATGGCGGACCTGTTCCGCACGGAGGTCGCCGAACCGCTCGGTATCGACGGCATCCACCTCGGCACCCCACCGGATTCCGCGAAGACCACCTACGCGCCCCTGGCGGGTTCCCAGCTGAGTTTGATCGGAAAACCGGTCGGCGCCATGGTGCTCGGCCGCAGCCACCTGATCCCCGGCGCCCTCGGTGCCGCGACACGCTGCCTGTTCCTGCCCGGCCTGGAAACCATTCTGGAGGGCGAAGATCCGCCGATCCTGCAGACCGAACTCGGCGCGGGCAACGGCGTCTGCACCGCCCCGGCGCTGGCCACCATGTACGGCGCGCTCGCGAACGACGGTGTGGTGGAAGGACGTCCGTACCTGAGCCCGCGAACCATCAAGGCGGTGCGCCGTATTCAGACCTATCGGCTCGACAGCGCCCTGTTCTACGCGCCGATGATGTGGCGACTCGGCTACCACTCGCTGCCGATGCCGGGCGCCCGCGCCGGCTTCGGCCACATCGGTCTCGGCGGCTCCTTCGGCTGGGCCGAACCGCGCCTCGGCCTTTCGGTCGGCTTCGTGCACAACCGGCTCTCGGCGGCGCAACTGTCCTACGACCAGTCCGCCGCCTTCTGGCTGCTGCCGCTGGTGCTGAACTGCCTGCGCGCCACCCGGCGCGTCCCGATGGAGGCGACGCGCGAGGCAGCGGCCTAGGGCCTGTCGCAAAGTCCCATCCGGCGCCTCCGGGGGCTGGATCGCCGCCTGGCCGCGTTGTCGTCGTCGCCGATACAAACCCGGTATCGGCAACTCCTCCGCCTTGCCAGGCGACGATCCAGCCCCCGGATGCATCCG
>NZ_LT985368.1 GCF_900269665.1 Nocardia suismassiliense | reverse complement strand
CCGCCACCACCCCCACCCGAAAACCCGCTAGCCCACGACACCGACCACTCGCGCAAGGAACAACATGAGCGAACACCCCACCGACACCAGCACCGGCATCGCGGCATGCCTCAAACCCCGCCCCGTCCACCTGATCCGGGAAACCGACTTCAGCCGCCTCGTCACCACGATCTACCAGCGCCCCTACAACCTCCAGCAACAGGGCGGCGGCCTGCCCCAAGACAGCATCATCGAATTCACCATCCCCGCAGAGGAATCCGATTGGACGGGGCCATCACTGGCCCGATGGCAGGCGGCGACCCCGCCCGCCGACGGTGATCGGGCAGACCAGACACGCTGGGAACGGGAGTTCCATCCACCGCTCGAAGACATTCTCAACGACCTGCACACCCGCGGCCTACTCACCCCCGGTGACTACGCCCTGCACGTGTCCTGGTGAACGAGAGGACACCATCTGCGATGGACACCACCAGCAACGCCGCACCGCAACCGATCCCGACAACCAATGGATTCTTCGTCGCCGACCCCGCCGTGCTCGACCTCGCGCCGGGCACCGGCACCAACTACGTCGACTACTGGTGGAGCACCGACCAACGCGGTCACCTCGTGCTGCTGCACCGCAACGGAGAACTCCGCGCACTAGCCAACCCCACCCGGGAAATCACCGAACACGTCCGCCCCAACCACCCCGTACGCCACATCCCCCGCGTCTTCATCCCCGAACGCCGGCGACCCGGCCTCCTCACCCCACTCCCCTGACCAAACCACCACGGGCGAGCCCGGGCGGCCACCCGGGGCCCAGCAGACACCACAGACAGAACAAACCGCCAGAGCCGAAAACCCCATCCGCACAACACCATCCCAACCCAGGAACCCACATGGCAGACCACACCGCCACCCCAGCCGATGGACCGAACGCCCGACACCGGCGAGACCTTCCCCGGAACGGACGCAAACAGGACTGCCTGGACTGCGGAACCGACACCCGCTCACTCGGCGAGTACTACATGGTCGACAAAACGGTCTGGCAGCAAACCGGGCTGAGCCCCGGCGGCGGGCAACTATGCATCGGCTGCCTGGAAACCCGGCTCCGGCGACCCCTGAGCGCCACCGACTTCACCGACGCCCCCATCAACGACCTCGCCTGCCCCCGCGCCGTCGCACGAATGAGCCCGCGCTTACAGAACAGACTCAGCACACTGCCTGGCGAAAACCCCGAACCCGCCTCCGCAGCCGATACTCCACACCCCCGAAAACGATGCCCCATCACCCNACCGCCGCCACTTCCTCACCCCCGCCACCCACACCCGAATCCTCCACCAAACCCGCACCACCCTCCACCAACTCACCACCACCCAGCCACACACCCCGCCACCAGAGGCCGACATGCCACAGGAGCAACAACCATGACCAACCACCAAGCAAACAAGATCTCGCGCCGAGCGCGGCGACGGCACTGCAAACCCAACCGATCACACTGAACTACGGCCGACGCACGACAGCGCGAGCCCCAGACACCACGAACTCAGGGAACTCACGATGAACACCGACAGCGACCGCACTCGACACGCCACGGTCTTCGACCTGCCCGGCTGGCCGTGCCCGCCCCGGGTCAGCGACCTGAACCAGCACCCCGGCAGCTGGGGCGTCATCGGATTCCGAGCCACCATCTACGCCGACAGCCCCCTCCAGCTGACCTACGACGAGATCGGGCATCTGTGGGTAAAGGGCAGCGCCGTACCAAAGTTCATCGACCCCACCACACTCAACGACCCGAGTCGGTCCGACCTCAATCCTCAAGTCTTGGTGTTCGCAACCCCCTCGGCAGGGATCGGACTGTGGATCCCACCCCGCTTCCTGAACCGACTCTCCGACAGCAGCCGCCTCGACCTCCAAAGCCAGCCCGGTGAATGGCTCCCAGTCAACGAAGCCGTCCACGACATCCCCGACTTCATCCCACACGGCACACACAACGACTGACCACCCGCGGACGGGCTTCAGAGATCCGGGTGCTGGGTCATCATCCGGCGAAGGCGAAAAGCGTGAGCCGCGTCCTCTGGCGACCGCTGCGGCGGTGGTCCTGGCGGCCAGGTGACATACAGTCCGCCAGCCCATTTGCTGCCCGCGGGCGCCGGCAGCACACGGTGGTGCCAGTGCTGCTGATAGTGCAGGTCAGCGAGCGTCGCCGCGACATCGATCGACCCGTCCGGGGTAATGAACGCCTTCAGCGTGACAGGATCGGCCACTCCCACCACATCCTCGGTGGCGACTACCTCACCGGCCTGGTCCCACTGCTCCTGCTCGATCCTCATCAGGTCGGCGTCGATGTCGAGCCGATCCAGCAACCCGTACATCGCTTGCGCTGGAAGGTCCGCAGGGAGTTCGCTGGATTCGCTATCCGCGTCCTGCGGCATCAGATCCCGCAGGGTGACCTCGGCGGCGACAAACGCGAACCGGCGCCCCGCGCCGTCTGCTACACCTGAACCCGATGCGATCGACATCAGCTACTTATTCGCTGACGGCAGTTTGCTTTGCCCCCGCTTCACGGTTTCGTCCTCTGTGACTTGCGATGCTCAAAGTTCGAAGACAGCTTCTGAGGACCACCAGCATCGAACTGACGCAGCGCAACGTGCGTCATACCGAATAAACCCAATGACCCCTCAAGGGAAAGATATTCGCTATGGACAGCCGCACCGAGGACCGCGCCCGCGCCGCGCTGGCCCGCATCAGCGAGATCGCCGATCTGTGGCGCGCTGCGGGCGCGGCCTGGCGCGCAGCCGCCGACACCGTTTCCGCTGCCGCCGAACTGGAGCCGATCTGGGCAGCCGCCGAGCCCGAAGCCCGCGCCGGCCTGCTGCACGCCGCAGCCTGGGCCGCGCGTGAGACCGCCTTGCCCGCCGACGACGATCCCGACACCGCGACGCTGTACGCCATCGAGCTGCATCGCTACGCGCGCGCCATAGACGACCCCGCCGAGCACTACGGGCAGAAGTTCCCGGACATGCCTTTGGCAGGCAGTGGCGGCGTGCTGGCATCCTCGCTCGCATTCGACCGCGACGACCTCACAATCAACGCCCACACCGCGGTGCAGCTGGTCGCCGCCGCAGCCAGAGCCGCCTCCGCCGCTCGTGCACTGGTGCCGCTGCGTGAGGTGTCGGGCGATCCCGGATTCCGCATGGAGTTGGGCGGCGGTTCGGCGGTGACCGGCGCCAGCTGGTTCTACCTCTACCCCGACGGGCATCACCACGGAGTGTGTGCGGCAACGATCTTCGTGCCCGCGATCCTCCAGCCCGAGCCCGGTGGCCCCCAGCTGTGCCCGTGTGCCCGCCGCGCCGGGCACGACCCGCACCTGTCGCATTGCGCCGACACCGGCGACTATCAGGACGCAACCTTGCTGGAATGGACGACCAGCGGCGGCGGTGCACTCGAGATCCGGCCGGGCGAGCCCGCCGCCGAACACCCAGCGACCACCACAGACCTGGTCTTCTACGGTCTGGCCGATGATCTGGTGAAAGTCCGCGGCGGACAGGATGCCGAGTTCATCGCACCCGCCGGTGGATGGACAGGCTACGTCGTCGCGCCAGATGATTCGCGGATGAGCGTGCACGCGAGCTTCACCGCCCAGGGCTGGGAATTCACCACCGACGACCCCACATCGGCATGGCCGGTCCGGATCGGGCGGCGCGTGGACTACATGACCGGTCCCCGCCTGCGCGACCCCGACTGGCTGGCCCGCCACAGCAACGACCCCGCCCTGATCCTCACCGCCCCCGCCGGATCGCTGACCCAACAACACCCCCCACGAGGAGAACCCAAACCCCCGCCACAGCCGAACATTCCTGCAACGGCCGGCGGCAACACCACCCGCTGTCAGACGAAACAGTCTCCGCCGCACAAATCCCGCGACCCGAAGACGAAGCCACCGAGCGATTGACATGATTACAGCAATCGTCACCGAAGGAAGACACCCCCATGAGCAGGCCGCCCGACGACAATTAACTCCCCAACACAACCGATGGCCTCACCCCGGTCTACTTCGACCTCAACGGCAACGGCATTGACTGGGCAATCGGCTATGCAAAATGGGAGGAGTACGCACCCAGAACCCCCAGCACAGAAGCACTCCGCTCCATGCTCGAGTCCATCCAGCACACCGACAACAACACCCCAACCACCACCAGCGACGAACAAGACCCACCCACCAATGCAACGGCCTAGGCGCGGCCGCCTTGCCCAGGACAGCAATCACTAATGGTGAGAGACTTCAGTCTGGTCGCCCGCGCGACGAGCCCTCCTACACATCAGCGCACAGCGCACCCAAGATCGAACCGACATGCCCGACCACAACCGCCTTCGCCCCGTGAGGAAGGCCAGAACGCGGCTTACTGGCAGCCACCTACAGGAGGTCAATCGGTGGGCAGAGGGCCAGGCACGCGGTAGTCGCGGAGGAACGCAATCACACGATCATGCTTGTCGTCAGCGAGCACAGGAAGGTCGTAGTGCTCGTGTGCGTACTGATGGACCTGGTGAGCGACCAGATGCCCACCAGCGACGAAGTCTTGGGCAAGTGTTGGCAATTGCATGGTGGCGGCATGCATCCACCACCGGTGGCGTTCATCGGGACGCGGAGCGTTCGTGAGCGCGCTGTGCATGCGGAACAGCGCGATAGCTAGCTCGTCGGCGGCCGCGGGCGAACACAGGGGCAGCCAGCGCTCAAGGAATTGGCGCTGGTACGGGCCGAAAGGTTCGGCGTTGGCTGCTGATTCCGGTTCCAGATCGTCGGGAACACGGACGGCGAAGATGGATTGACCGGTCGGATCGCTCCGGAAGATGAGGTCGTCGCCGCGAGGCTGCGGCACTGCCATGACGTCGGGGTCAGCGGGCGGGGCCTCGGCACCCAGGGTGGCGGTGATCGCCTGCTCGAGGTCGACCAGCAGGCGGCACAGGACGCCGAACTGGCGTTCAGCTTCGAACACCTTGTGCATCATGTCGCGCTGCTGGTCGCGGCAGCAGACAAAGCCGACAACGGACAACCCCTTCCGGAACCGACCGATAGCGGCCTCGATTCCGGCGAAAGTTGCCGCGACCGGGGCTGCGTAATCGACGGTGCTCTCTGCCATAGTCGGTGAATTCTCGCTCGGCGAACTGCTCACGGATTCTGCTTCCTGGTCGTGAACCGAGTCTAGATGTTGCCAGAACAAGCCGATCGAGTTCGATCGCAGAGCAACCGCATCGGGAACCGGCCCCCCGGCAAAGGTCATCGAGTTCGCCAGCGCCGAACGAGGTTTCGTCGCTGTCCCCCCGCGCCAACGAGGGGACAGCATGAACGAAAACAAACTCCAGCAGGTGTCATAGGGATAGAGGCCCTCACCTTCGGAGTCCCCACTTTCCATTCATGCAGAGACGAGGTCTCTGCTAGGTCGAAACTTAGCATCGCATCCGCGCCGCCGACCCGGGTTCCACACCGCCGGTGTGGGATCTCGGCCCTAGGCGGAGAGCCGGCGGAGCTGGTGGGTCCGGACTGCGGGCGTGACGCCACGATGGCGATTCCCCAACCCATCCGCGAGCACGCACGGGTGGGCTACACGTGCCCGTGGTGCCTCGAGACCGCATGACACAGCGACGATGCGCGGGACCGAAACCTGTTGCGGTCCAATAGCTCCTACCCTCACGATCGCCAAGGAACACCCCATGCCCCCTGAGTATCGGCGCTGCCCGCCGCCGCCCGCGACCACGCCGGCAGGCACCATCGACGACATCGCTCCAGATGATGACCGAGATCCGCACCGACATCGACGCGGGCCGTGCCCACCCGCGAGATCCACGAGGCCACTCCTAGAACATCCTTGAATGTTAGAATTCTGGAAACGTAGATTGGGCGCTGAACTCGATTCACCCGCACCCAGCTGACTGCTCGACCTCACGCACGCTTGCCCGCAAAGCCACACCGCAAGGGAGAACGACATGGCCGAGCACTGGCCCAACGATTGTTTCGTACGGAAAGGTGGCGAGATATACCCCACGCAGATGACGCTGCAGATCCTCGCCGATCAACTCGACAAAATGGTCGAATTGGGCCGAATCTACGAACGCGAAGATCGCGAACTCGAACGCCGACGCCGTGAGCGCGACACACGCGATCCCCACGTCCTTGACCGCGACCGGTAGCGGAGACATCACCGCTGATGCCCGACTACCTCGCCCCCCATTACAGACCACTTCCCGACAGTGCTGCGCGCCAGGCCACCTTCATACGCCCTCCACCGCCACCACTGAGCACCCTGTACCAGGCACCAGCATCGACCCACCCCCGCGGCGGGCACACCAGAAAGCGCCCACGAAGACATGGACATGTTCAGCAAGGAAGCCACTGAGGAACGGCTCGAACAGCAGCGGCTCCGGCGCGCCCGCGAGGCCGCCGCGCAACGAGCCGCCGAACACGCCCGCGCCACAGGTCAACAGCGCGGCGACGAACCTGAGCGCCGCAGACCCGAACGAGACACCGGCCGCGAATACGGCCGGGACGAGCGTGGACGCTGGTGACCCGGACACAGAGGGCGCGAGCGCGGGTGGGGCGCACCGCACGCCCAACCACCCGGACATTACGTGCGCGGCCGACGCGCCGACCGGCACCCAAACGTGCCCCAGAATTCGCCTCACTCGACGCGTTCGCCGACTTCTTCGCACAGGCCTGCACACGCAGAGTCGAGGACAACTACAACCAGGCCGTGTGGTGCCCACGATGGCGCGAACACCCTGAAGCAGTACTGCGGCTCACCGCCTTGTGGAAGGCCCGCGAACACCTGCGCACTCGAGGGGCCGTGGGCATGTCGGCCTGGTGGCTCGACCACGTCGGCCCTCACATGCGGAGACTGCTCGACCCGAACGGCCCGTTCAAGTACTGCTCGATCCGCAATGGCCACAAAGACCTCCTCGCCCCGCTGCCCGTCGACCTAGAGCTGCTGCCCGCCGAACTGTCGGCCGCCACCACACCTGCGCCCGGGGACGCGTTCGGGTCGGTCACCGAATTCGTGCACACCTTCCTCATCGACCTCTACCGCCGCCAGGTCACCGACACCAACGAGAAGGTGTGGTGCCCGCAATGGTGGTGCCATCGCGAAGCCCGCGAACGCCTGGCCCTGCTGTGGCACACCTACGAATACCTGCGTCGCGGCGGCCCACTGGGTTTGTCGACCTGGCTGCTCGACCACGCCGACCATCACATGCCCGACCTGTTCGACCCCCGCGGCGTGTTCAGCCAATGCGCCGTCCGCCACCGCGAACCCACCCCACTACCCACCAACCA
>NZ_LT985367.1 GCF_900269665.1 Nocardia suismassiliense | reverse complement strand
GCGGGTCATCGGGGCGGGGAATTCGCGATCACCCTCGGCATGAATGGTGTTGCCGGTGATGCGGAAGGTCTTGCCGCCGATGGTGATGCGGACCTCGTTCGATATAGGCGACGGCACCAGGACGAACTCGATGCGCTCCCCGCGATCGAAGTCCAGGACATCAACGGGCAGGTCGGTCCAGTCGGTGGCCTCGAAATCGGCTTCCATGCTGGACATGGCGCCGCTACCGGCGGGGTGCAGCTGGCCGTGCCACACCAGGGCGGCGGCCTGTTGGGCCAACCTGATCCGCAACGGATCCGATTCGATAGCGGTGGCGGCGAGCGCGGCCAGTTCGGCACCCGTACTGGTGCGGGGTCGGCTCACAGACCCAGGCCTGTCCAGGAACCGGTCCAGGATCTCGCGCAGGCTCTGGTTGGCGGCGGCCCCGGCGAGTGCCGCATAGAGGCCGGTGTGGGCGTCGAAGGCGAGCCTGTGCAGCGTGCTGTCGAGCGGGAACCGCCTGAGCGCGGCGTAGAGCAGATCGGCCTGCTGCTGATCGGTCAGCGCGGTCACGCCGGCGGGGCGGAGGTATTCGCCGCGCAGATACCGGTCCATCGCATCGGTTCTCGTCAGCAGAACCTGGACCTTGCCGTCCTCGACGACGCGGCTCGAGCCAGGCCGGTAGACCGTGCCGTCGTCGGTGTGCTCCCAGCACAGCTCAAGCCGCAGCTCGCTCGGCGCGCTGGGGTCGTGCAGCGTCAACCGATAGCTCGGGTACCCGGTCGCAGGATGTTCCCAAGCCCCGGTGGGCGTCCCCCCGAGCACCGCCGCCATAATGGCGAATTCCTCGGCCTCGGCGGGCGCATCCCCGAGGACGGGCGAGCCTGATTCGATGACGTCGAAATCAGCTGTCCGGTAAGTGAATTCGATGTAATCGAGGCGACTGACGGCCTGCTGCACGGCGTGGGAACCGTCCCAGTGCCTGCCCTGCACCGCGCCGAACACCTGTTCCATGTGTTGGCGCTGGGCCGTGTCACCGGTCTGGCCGGCGGCGACCGCTTCCAGGGCAGCGTGGACTGCTTCTTGAGCGGCTTGCAGATGTTCGCCGCTGAGGTAGGTCCACGCCGCGGGCTGAGCGGTCCAGGCGACCAGCTCGGTGCGGGCGGTCTCGAATTCGGTGTTGTGCTGGCGGGCGGCCTGGGTTGTGCTCAGCTGCCGGTCCAGCCTCCCTTGTTCGGCGGGGTCGGTCACGATGCCGCGGTGGGTTTCCAGGCGCGCCTGCCGAGCAGCGAGGTAGCGGCCCTGCAGGTAGGTCAACGGCCACCGCGCCGAGAGCCCCGTGTGCGCTCGGGTCAGGTAGATACGCGCGCGGCGTTCGGCACTGATCAGCTCGCCCAGCTGATGCCGAGCTTCGCTCGAGTCTTCACCAAATCCGGCTGTGGGTGCGAGGTGCGCACTGGGCTCGACGCCGTCGGCTGCCGGGGTGTCGCCTGCGGGGGTGAGTTCCGTTGAGCCTGAGGCAGTTTCGGCCTCTTGCACCGGTGTTGTCGCCGCCTGTGCAGCAGTGCCGTGCACAGCGTCGAGGATCTGCTCCAGTGTGATATTCCGGGTGGTGTGCTCGCCGGAGGCATCGACGGTGGTGATGGAGGATTGTTCGCTGTCGAAGACAGCCTCGCCCTCTGGGGTCGATTCCCAGTATGCGGTGATGGCGCTGTAGTCGGGGCCGGGTCCGGTGAGCAGCTCCAGCACCACAAGCCGATCGGCGTAGCGCCCGGGCCAGCCGTAGATCACCTGGTAGCCGCGCCGGTGCGCGGCGGTGGCCGTCTCGATCAGCTCGACGGGCACCGCTCGCCCGGCGGGCAGCTCCGGTGGTGCAGGCGGGCTGAGCAACTGGTCGGCCATCTCATCGACGGCCCACACAGCGGCGGCGACCTGGTCGCGGTGCACGTCGAGGCCGGTGAGGGTGTCGGCGAATTCGGTGAGCCAGGTGTCGGTGTCGGCGGGCATCGCCGCGACTCGCCAGGCCAGAGTGCGTGCGGCAGTGGCGATATCAGGATGATCGGTGCGTGCCGGGCCAATTGCGTCGTCGTCGAAGGCGGCGGTGATGCGGGCGAATAGGGTTGCCGCACGGTGGGTTTCGAGGCGGGTGGTGTCGGTGTCGATCATCGTGCGGCGCACGCTGTGGGTGTCGTCGGTGTCGTCGAAGGCGAGCCTGGCCTGTACGGCGAGCACCGAGGCCTCGGCTTCGGCCACGTCCAGGCGCATCTCCCGCACGTTGGCGCTGGTGCTCGCGCGTGCGGCGGACAACGCTCGGGCGCTGGCCAGCTGATAGCCGCGGCTGAAGTAGTCGGCGAGGTCTTGGTTCGGGTCGGTGGATTGCAGCAGTTGCAGCACTCGGTGCAGGGTCGTGAAACCGGTTGTGCGGCCGTCGATTTCACCGCGGATCCGGTTGGGCAGGTAGCGATATCCGCCGCCGGGCTGCGGCGCCCAGGCCATGCTGATCCGCATCGGCAGGAGGGCTCTGCTCTCGATGGCTACGCCGCCTTCGAGTTCCAGCCACAGCAGCCCGTCGCGGGTGTCGGTGTGATGGTTCCAGCCGCACGCGGCCGCGGCGGCGGCGATCTGGCGCACCGGCGACGGCAAGCTGACGTATTCGCGGCGTTGCTCGTACACGGCCGGGTCGGGCCGTGCCGGGATATCTCGTGTGCGCAGGTCCCCGCGCAGCGCCGCCAACGCGTCGGGTGCCTCACCGGCCACGAGCAGGTGCAGCACCTGATCGAATCCGTCGCCGTAGTAGACGGTGTACTCACCGCTGCGGTCATCCCGGGTCAGGGTGTAGCGGTGCCCGCCCGCGTGCACGCCGATCAGCACCGCGCCGGCGTCATTGGTGCTCGTGATGCCGAGGAAGCGTTCGGTGTCGGCGTCCAGGCCGAGCGCGGGGGGCCAATATTGTTCATCGGCGACCGCGTGGGCTCCCCGCCACGCCTGCGCGGTGACCCGGGCGGTCAACGCGGCCCGGGCGCGCGCGTCCTCGCGGACCGCCCGGCACAGCGTCTCTCGGGCCGGAGATTGGTTGGCGTCGGCGTGCCAGGCAACCACGGTGTCGAGCAGCGCCTGTTCGGCCGCGGTCGCACCCAACAGCCAGTAGTCGTTCGGGTCGGCGTCGGCCGCGAAGTCCGCGATGGACGGGTGCGCTGCAGCGGCATTGATGAGATCGGCTGCGTCGGAGCCTGTTTCGATCGACATCAGCACCTGTGTGTAGGCGCTGGCGGCGGGATCGGGCTGAATCAGCTCAGCATGGGCGAGCTCGGCCGCCGAAGCGCGGTTCGTTCTGGCGTCAGCAGGGGCAGTGGTGTGCGCGTGGATCTGCGGTGCGGTCCCGGGCAATCCACCGTCGGGGTCGGTGTGGTCGTAGACGTAGGACAGCGAGCCGGGGTCGAGATGTTTGCGGGCGCGGGTCACCGCGACGTAGGCCAGCCGCAGTTCCTCCGGTCCGGGCATCGTCAATTCCCCAGTGCCAGGGTCGATGGTGGGGCCTTTGAAGTCGCGGCCGATGCGCACGCGATCCCACTCCAGGCCTTTGGCCTTGTGCGCGGTGGACACCATCACGTCCACGTAGTCGTGTTTCGCGGCCAATTCCCTGGCGCGGGCCAGGATCGCCTGGCGCCGCGCCGGTCCGCCCGCGGCGATCCAGGCATGGATCGGCTTGCCCATCTTGGATCCGGCCTGGTGCAAGCGACCGCTGGGATGGGGCCGGTACCGGAACCCGGCTCTACTGAGGTGATCTTTGGCCGCGAAGGTGCCCTCACCCTCGGCGACCAGCCCTACGGGATAGTCACGGAAGTCGATGCCTTCCAGCGGCTTTCCGACTTCGCGGAGCTGATCGATCAGTTCGGACAACTCGTTGATGCCGCGCTTGTCGATCAGCCGCACGAGCATGGTGACTTTGGGGTCGTCACCGCGTTCCGCCGCGGTCTGCGCTTGGGCCCAGGTGTTGAATTGGACGAGATCGTCATGCATGCCGCGCCATGGGGGGCGGCCTTTGCCTTGCAGATAGCGGGCGGTGTCCACGACCGAGCGCAGGTCGGCTTTGGTGCCGGTCGGGACCCCGACGCTGCGTCCGGCGGCAAGTTCGCGTTCGATCTCTTCCAGCGCGGCCCCGTTGGAGCGCACCAGGATCGCGTCAGCGCCGCTCATGCTGGATTCGGGCAGAATTTCCGAGTCCGCCCCGCCGCCGATGACGCGCTTGTCGGACCCGAGTAGCTGCAGGTATCGGTTGGCGAGGTCGGCGATCTGCGGACCGAACCGCCACGAGGTCGTCAGTGGCAGTTCCAGATCGGCGGTGGCGGTCCGCAGATAGTCGATGGCACCGGTCCACCCGTAGATCGCCTGGTCTTGATCACCGACCAAGACCTTGCGCATCGTCTGCTCGGAGATCACCCGCGCCAGCACCGGTGGGGTGTCCTGCGCCTCGTCGAGGAACAAGACCGTGGCCGGTGTCAATCCCCATCCGGGTTGGGTCAGATCCGGGCGCGCCAGCGCCCACATCTTGCGTACATGGTCGTTGTTCAGCCGGAGTCGGCCGTTGCGGTCGCTCAGATCCGCCCACGCCCGACCCGCGATCGCGACCATGCGGTCCTGGATTGTGGGAGCAAGGCTTCGGACCCGCGGCGGTAGATGGTGGCGGCTGATGCTGTCGTCGGCGCTGTTGGCGTAGACCTCGACGGTCCGCATGACAGCCAGCGCCTGCTCGGCGGGTCCCATCACGTCGTTGTCGTCGGTGACCAGCTCATCGACGATGCCGAGGTGATCGGCGATGTCCTCGGGGAACCGCAGCGCCTTCTTCGCCGGGTCGTTGCTGTTGTTCTGCACGCGCTGCTGCAGGTAGTCCGGTGCCCACCGATAGGCGATGGAATGGCCGGTGCGGCATTCGACGTTGCCGGGCATCCGTTCGCTGCCTTCGACCTGGACGCTCTTGTTGAACACGATGTAGACGATCCGAGTCGACGGGTCGGCCAGGGCAATACGCCGTGCCAGCCCTTCCAAGGTTGATGTCTTTCCCGACCCCGCCGCAGCTTGGACTTTCACATCCCGGCCAGCCAGGACCGGGTCGTAGATGGCTTGCTGTTGCGCGCTGGGCGCGTAGTCCTCGCCGTCGAGCATCCGCCCAGGACTCGCCTCCACCACCACCGAAGCGGCGGACCCGGCGGTGGAGGCGGGGCTGGGCGCGGCCGGAGCCTGCACTGCTGCGGCGCTCGCGTGGTCCTCACGCCGTGGTTCGCTCGCCGCGTCGCCGGGCATGTCGGTGTCGAGTGGGGCTCCGGCGCGGCGCAGAACCTCCGCGATGTCAGCTGGTGGCAACGACAGTTCGGTGAGAAGTTCGCTGAGCCGGTCGCGGTGGTAGGTGACCCGCCAGGACAAGTCTTCCGGTGGATCGCTGCGTTCGTCGTGGACCGAGTAGGTCAGATTGTCGATGCGGTCCTCGAGGACACCGAACTGCTGAGGATCCAGTTGCTCGATCACTTCCCCGGCGAGCTCACGCAGATGGGTGTGCATCCGTTGCCGAGAATCGGCGGCGGCTCTGTCCGAATCCCGCTGTGGTTCATGCCATTCGAGCTCTCGACGCAGCGCTGCGGCCTCGTCGCTGTCTTCCTGGGCCAGCGCCAGCTGCGCGGTGAGCCGAGCGAGCTTCGCCTCGCGGTAGGCGAGCATGAGGTCGCGGCGCTCACTGATCCGCGGCACGCGACGCCCCCGCCCGCCTCGATCGCGATGCACGGCGTCCTCGGCAGCGAACATCGCCTCGCGTGCCTGGATCTCGACGCGGTGCAGCTCTGCGACCACGGCGCTCGGGTCGTCGAGTGCAGGCGTGCTGGTGGTGGTCGCTGATAACGGTTCGACGGGAGCGACGGCCGCGCCGCCCGCCGCGCTGTCTTCGTGGGTTGCCGGTTGGGTGAGGGCCGAGGCCTGCGGTGGGGCGTCGAACAGCGATGCCTGCTCGCCGTCCCCGGTGCGGGCACCCGGGCCAGAGGTGGGTTCGATCGCGGTGCCAGCCTGGCCCGCCGGTTCGGTCACGGGGCCGGGTGCCGCTGATGCCAGCACGGTCAAAACGTCAGCGAACCGGAGATCAGGAGCGGGGGCTAGTCCGCGTGGGATGCAGGTGGAGCGGGACGGGTTGTAGGTGTAGGGGCCGTAGGTCCCGGCCATGTCCCATCGCAGCTTCAGCTGCTGGGCAGCGGGTCCGGCTCCTCTGCTCAGGTGCAGATGCAGCACGCGCTCGCCGCGCGGCAGGACGGCGAAGTCCGGCTCACCCGCCCAGCCGTTGTCCTGGGCCCGTTGGAGGGTGGCGGTCGTGTCTGCCGGCAGCAACTGCGGTGCCACCCAGCACGCATACTCACTGGTGGACTCGTGTTCCCAGGACCGCAGGGTGGGCAGGATCTGTTCGGCGGTGCCGACGCGTCCGAGCTCGATGATTTCGCCGCCGGTTGAGAGTTCCTCGTCGGTGGGGTGGGACCACAATTCGTAGCCGGCGGATGGGTCGCCGGTGGCGCGGATCGTGAACGGCCGGTCGCCGAGGGTGAGGTCGAGCTCGTAGATGACATCGCCTTCGTCGTCGACGTCGGTGATGACCTGGGAGCCGAATGCTTCGAAGGCCGGATAGAAGGCAAGGGTGTCCCCGCCCGGCTCCGATTGCGGCCACGCCTCGGCAGCGATCGAGTGCGCCAGTGCGACCCGGTCGGCCGAGGTGATGGAGATGTGAGCGGCGGTCGCGGCGGTGTATATCAGCTGATCGGCGATCAGCGGCGCCAGTGCCCGATACAGGGCAGGATCAGCGACCTCGGTCAGGTCGTCCAACAGGTTGCGCTGCCCCGACACCGCCGCAGTCAGATACGTGCGTTGCTCGGCGCTCAGCCCGTCCTGGGAATCATGCTGGCGCCCAGGAGGATCTGCAGGAGCCTCGACGGCCTTCCGCGGCTGGGCTTCGGGCATCAGCTCGGCGGCCAGCGCCGATGCGGTGTTCTCGGCGGTGCTGAGCGCGTGTGCGCGGATCAACGGCAGGATCTGCGCGGCCTCCCGGACGTGGCCTAGTTCGTCGGCTTCCGCGCCGGGGCGAGCGTAATCCTCGGCAGCAAGCTTGACCACGGTGTAGCCGCCGCCCAGCTTGGTGGCTTTCTTGATCAGATACCTGCGCTCCCCCACGCAGAACTCGACATCCCATCCGTATCCGGGATTGCGTTCGGACAGGTCGACCGTTGGACCGATCCGCTCGAATGCGTGATCGAGGTCGGCGCTCGAGTCGTCGCCAACCGCGAAAGGTTCCGGCCACCGCAGCTCGGCGACCGCGCGGGCCAGCGCCCCGGGCTCGATGCCCTCGGTCTCCGGATGTGCGTCGAGGTAGGCCAGGACAGGCTCGCGCGCCGCCGCAGCGCCGAACACCCGGTACAGATCACGACCAGCCATGGCCACACTCCACACCAGACCGGTGTCGGGCAACTGCGCGCTGATGGCTGCGGCGTGGTCGATGAGGTGATCGATCGCGTGAGCGGCGTCGTGCAACCGCCTGGGCAGGGGGCCGGTGAGGGGGCCGTCGAAGTGGCTCTGCAGCAGTCGAGCTCGTAGGATCGCGGCTGCGTGCGCACTGGCCAGGCGCTTGGTGGCGTGGTCGAGTTGGTCGGCGCCGTGTCCGGTGTCGCCGGTGACCGCGAGGTCGGTGGCCTGCTTGAGCACCGCTGCTTGCCACATCGCGATAGTGACACGATCACGATGATGGGAGTGCAACCGCGCATCAGCGTCGGCGTAGTCCCGAGCCTGTTGCGCGGCTTCGTATTTGCGGTGGAAGTGGCGGGCCAGGTTGTGGCCGAGATCGGCGGACTGGATGACCCGCAACGCGCGGACCAGCTCGGGGGCCTTCCAGTCGCATCTGCCACCGACCGTGGTGAATCCGGAGGTCGGTTGCGCGGATTCGCCGTCGTGGCCGACCGGCCATACGAGGTTGATCTGCCAGTCCTCGCCGTCGAGGGTTTTCTGCAGATGCAGTCGCAGGTCGGTACCTGGGTGTAGAGGTGGGGCGATGTTGTCCCAGCCGCACGCCGCCGCGGCGGCGGCGATCTCGCGGGCCGGGTACGCCAGTCCGGCAAAGGCTCGGGTGTGCTCGAACCAGCCCGGACTCGGGCGCACCGCGCCGGCGGCGGGATCCTCACCGGTGCCTGACTCCGCCGCCGTGCCCTGCAGGTCCGTACGCAGCACAGGCAGCATCCGCTCGGCCATGGCCGCCCCGGGCACCGTGGCGACGGCGATCAGATCCTCGCCGTCTTGGCGGTAGAGCTCGACGTGGTGCAGGCTGGCTCCGACGGTTGAGCAGATCAGCCGGTACTGCTGGTGGGGAGTGTGCAGGCCGATGATCGGTGTGTGGTCTTCGCAGTAGCCGACGACCCCGGCGAACAGCTCGGCCTCCGGATTCAGTGCCAGTGCGCCGGTGAAATCCTCACTGATCTCGCCGCCTTGACTCGCCCGCCAGCCACGCTGGGCGATCCGGGTGATCAACGCGGTGCGCAGTGTCTCGTCGCCGCGGGCGTGGTCGAGTATCTGACCGCGAATCTCCCCCGTCTCAGTCCGATGGGTGGAGAGCGCGGCCAGCGCTTGAGCCGCGGCGGTGGCGGCGAAGAACCGGTAGTGCTGTTGCCCGGCGTCGGTGGCGAACCCCGACAGCCGTGGGTCGGCCGCCGCGTCGGCGATGATCTTCTCGGTGACCGGCGCGGTGTCACCGATCATCGTCCGCAGCTGAGGGGCGCCGATGCCGTCATCCGGTGTCCAGGTCGGGTCTATCAGTTCGGCGGCGTCGAGCAGGGACTCGGCGCCGTCGAAATCGAGCCGGTCATAGGCGGTGATCGCCTCGCGCAGTTGGTCGGCGACCTTTTGCTGGCGCTCCTGGCGGCGGCGCTCGGCGGCGGCCGGGGGGCATTCGAGCACCTGACGGCGATGCAGCGCCACATAGGTGCTCGCGGCCTGGTGCACGGGGTCGTATCCGTGCCGCGACTGCAAATCGTGGAGGTGGGTTTCGACCAGGTAGCGGGCCACGTCACCGATACGCCGGTATTGGTGGGCGTAGTCGTCTGCGGCGCAACGGATTTCGGCCAGCTCGGTGTCAGTGAAATGGGCGGCCGCCGCGAGGTCGGCGACCACCAGCTTCCACCGCTGCGGGTCGGTGTAGACGCGTTCGACGTTGAGCTGGCCGGTGTGTGGGTTGCGGTTGGACACTCCCCCGGCGAGCTCGGTCAGGATGTGGGTGACCTGGCCCCAGTACTCCTGGGTGTTGCTGCGGGTGGGGACGTCGTCGAACCGGTCGAAGGGGCTACCCCACATGCTGGCGCCGACGATGTTCAGGGGCCGGTAGCCGCGATGCCGCAGCAGCGAATGCACCCATTCCGGTGTGACGGAATCCACCGCTGCCCGGGTCTCGGAGGTCACGACTTCGCCAGGAGCCCAACGCGACAGCGCGGCCGTCACCTGCTCGGCCACTGCGACCCTGTCCACCGACACCGGACGTTGATCGGTCGTTGAGCCGAAGGCGGCTTCTACCCGATGCAGCGGCGCAGGTTGCGCTGGCGCGTCGAGGCGGCGGATCGGCACGTCGACATCGGTGGTAGCCGGTACCACGGTCGGGTACTCGCCGATGATTGCCCGTACCTTGGCGAGGGTGGGGTTGGCGAATGCAACTTCGGCCCCGTCGAATTTCCGGGTGTAACGGGAATGTTGTTCGACGTAGCGATAGCCGTCGCTGCCTCCTTCGAGTCGCAGAAGGAAGCGGCGTTCGATGACGTGCTGAATGTCGGCGGCCGTCGCGATACCCTCGATCATGAAATCGCGGATAGCGCCGCCGAGGCCGGGCATTTCGACAACG
The DNA here is from genome assembly GCF_900269665.1 of Nocardia suismassiliense. Taxonomy (GTDB): domain Bacteria; phylum Actinomycetota; class Actinomycetes; order Mycobacteriales; family Mycobacteriaceae; genus Nocardia; species Nocardia suismassiliense. The sequence goes on along the minus strand of NZ_LT985367.1, from coordinate 3,786 downwards.
TCGTAGCCGCTGCGGCGCGCCAGCCGCACGACAGCGACGAATTCCTCGGGCAGCTGCGCGGCCCATTCCGGTTCGACGGCGGCGGCGGGTTGAGCCTGGCTGGCATCGAGGTCGAGTGTGTGGGGAACTCGGCGGCCGTGGCGGGCCAGGTCGGCCTCGACTTGTTCGAGCTTGGGTGGCCGTTTGAGATGTGTTGCACCCGAGGCCTTTTGGTCGTACTCCCAGACTCCGTGGCGATGGGCCCAGACGAGGTCGTAGTGGCGTTCGCCGCGTTTGGTGTGGCAGGCGACGGTCACGGTGCAGGTGCCGCCGGCGGCGGCGGGCCCGGTCACGGTCCAGCCTTCGGCGTGGGCCTTGGCCGCGAACAGTGCGGTGGCCGGCGCGATGTCGAGCAGCGGCGCCAGCCGTACGAGGCACTCGACGGCGGCGAGGTCGCTGGCGGGGCGAGGGTGGGACTCACCGTCGTAGGTGATCGTCCATGCGGCCTGCTCGGGCTGGAACCGCAGTTCCTGTGAGTCGGTGTCGAGGCGCCACGGCAGCCCCAGTTGCCAGCTGCCTCGGAGGCTGACCCGGGTCAGGGTGATCCAGCACGTCAAGCCGTCCGCGCCAGAGATCCGTTCGATGTTGTAGTCCCAGCCGTTCTCGGCGGCGACTCGTTCCCACGAATCGAACGCCGGAATTCTGGTCTGCCAATGGTGCTGGTGGAGTTCGGCTTCGGCGTGGTCCTGTTCGCGCACATACCGGTCGATCACCGACCACACGTGCGCGGGCCGGGCCTGTACCGCGGCGGAGAGGTCGGGCAGATCGTCCAGACCGCCCTGCGGGTTCCGCTCGCGCAGCCGATACGTTCCGTCCGGGGTGTAGTCGAGCTGGAAGTGGCGGCACGCCGCCCGCACGCCGAGGACCACTCCCCCGTCGGCCGTGGCGGCAACCTCGGAGATGCCGTTGTAGTAGCCGTTGGTGAGCGGCAGCGACGCCCAATCCGACTCATCCACCACGACATCAGGTGTCCCCGTGGCAGGGTTCGGGGAATGCGTCGCCCAGACCGCGGCGGCGACGTGACGGGCGACCTCCCACAGAACGGGTCCATCGTCGTAATAGCGCAGCCGCTGAGCGATTCCCATCTCATCCGGATCGGCAATCGTGGTGGAGTTGTAGAGCTCCTCAGCGATGCCAGCGGTGTGGTCGGCGGCCAGGCGGCCGGCCAGACCCCGATACAACTCGGCGTTGCCGATGGCAGCCAGGCGCGCCAGCGCGGACGAGGTGGTCGTGTCGGCGATGATGCGCTCGGCGAAACGCCGACATACTGGCGGACCCAATATCACCGCCTGCGGCGGCGTTTCAGCGCTACCCCAGCCCTGCCCGAGTTCCGTCACGGTGACGGCGAGTCCGGGGTGGCTGGTGAGGGCGTCGATCGCGGCGCCCGGATCCCGGGGCACCGCGAACAGGCGGCGCGCGAGAATGGTCTGCTCCACCGCCGGGACCGACACTCCCGCGTGGGCGAGGTCGTAGCGGTAGGTGCCGTCGGTGTGGTGGATCCACGGCAACACGAACGAGCGCGGTCGGCGCAGCGCTGGGTGCTCGGAGATCCGCAACAGGTAGCGCTGGTGCCCGTCGTGTTCTGTCCAGCCGCGGTGCTGGTCCGGCGTGAGGCTGGTCACGACGCATCCGTAGGCCAGCGCGAACGCCGCGACTGTAACTGCCTCGGCGGGCAGGCCGGGGTTGCGCTCGGCGGCGTCCCGCGCCCAGCCGCGCACCCGCGCCGGATCCGCGACGACGTCGTGGGCGTCGTGCTCGGTGATGAACTCCTGGTGGTGCCGCAAGGTCTCCATCGCCTGCGCCGGGGTCCGGGCATTGCCGATCACGTCGTCAAGAACCCATGTGCTGGAACCGTTTCCGTGGGTGTGTCGGCAGGTGTGATGCACCCGGAACGGGAACGGGAGCTCCCCGCCGTTGCCCAGCAGATTCCGGTTGCGGGTCGCGTCGATATCGACGATGCCGAACCGCTGCCCGCCGATGTCGAGCAGATGCACGCCTGCGTCGGGGCTGTCGATCAGGGTCTCGTAGCCCGGCGCCAGGGCGATCTCGGTGCGCGCGGGCCCGGTGCCGAGGATCAGCCGCTGACTGGTCAGCGGGCCGGGCTCCGAGGGTGTGGTGGTTCGGGTGTTTTCGATGCCGGGCGGTGGCGCCGTGGGCAGGTAAGCACGCAGGTGATCGGGGACGAGCTTGCGGGCCAGGCTGATCCACCGCTGGTGGTGTTCGGGCGAGAGCCCGCTGTGGGCCAGCGTTGCGTGCAGGTTCGACCAGTCCTGCTGATAGATCGCGGTGCTCGGGTTCGCTCGGCTGGTGCTGGTGCGGACGGCGTGCAGGGAGTTGAAGATTTCGCGAATGGCGCGCTGGTCGAGGGTGGCGAACGCGCCGTCCTCGTAGGGCGATTGAACCAGGCTGGCGACGCCGGAAGCCCGCACGGCGAGATCGAGACCGTCGGTGGCCGCAGCGTGGAGCGCGGCCAGGTCGTTGTATGTGCGGGCGGCGTCGTGGTCGCCGCGGGCGGGGGGAGGCAGTTGATCGCGGCGGGCCGTGATCAACGCCAGGACGGTTCTGTGCCAGAGGATTTCCGCGTCGACGGTGCCGTGGAAGGGAAGACATAGTCCCTCGGCGAGCAGCCAGCTCTGCTGGGTGTGAGCCTCCTTGGCCGTCAAGGCGGCCACGTCCGCATTCCGTGCTGGGTCGGGGTCGGCGAGATCTGCTGCCGGGGTGAGGATTTGGTGCAGCACGATCCCTGGGTTCGGGTCGCAGTAGCTCAACTCGGTGGCGTTGAGGTGCCGGGCGCGTGACTTCGAAGCCAGGAAGACCACCGAGCCGTCGGGCAGCGCTGCCCACACCAGCTCGTACTGGCGCGGCCCGTGGTCGCTGTCCTGTCCGACACGCAGCAGGTACTGGCGGGTGTATCGGTCGTCGGTGGCGTCTTGCCAGAGCTCGGCGACGTCCCAGCCGTAGGCTCGCGCCGCCGCGCGCAGCGGCGCCGCTTCCGCCGCCAATTCCAGGTCAAGGGTCGAATAGCGTTGCGGGTCGACCTCTTCGGTCTCCGGGTCGGCCACCATGCGGGCGGACCTGTATGTGGTGGCGACGGTGCGTAGGTAGGTGCCGATCGTCAAGATCGGTTGGTCCGTGACCGACGCCAGCTTGATATCGGCGTGGCCGAGCTCGTCGAGGGCCTCGGCCAGGTCGGCCAAGGCCTCGACCCGGTCGTCGATCTGCTCGTGGAAGCAGTCGGCGGCGTCGACGATGCCCGGGTCGGCGAGCTGGCGTGCCACCGCCAGCGGTCCGCCCGAGGACGCCCACGACCGATTGACCAGCGCGTCGGCGGCGGTGGTGAGCGCGGTCTGGTCGTGGCTGTTGCTGGCGGCGTTCGCGGCGGCCCGTAGCGATCGCGCGAGCATGGCCTTGCCCTGACCGGGGTCGGTGGCGGTCGTGGTCAGCGGCGGGATCTGCCATCGCTGATCACCGGGCCGCGCATAGGCGCCTTCGGCGTTGGCGCGCTTGAGCTCCAGGCGTCTGCTGGCATAGCTGTGGGCGATGTCGTGCAGGTAAGTGGCCAGGGGGGGTTCGTCGTCGCGGACTGCGGCGACGCGGATGGTCCCGAGTCCGCGCCGGGTCAGTTCGTCGGCGAGCTCACTGATCGCGGCGATGCGCTGGTTGGCGGTGCCGCGTCCGATCTCGTCGGTGTCGAGTCCCTCCCGCCCGGCCAGGCGGGCGCCGAGCCCACCCGGCGCCCGCCTGGCC
>NZ_LT985366.1 GCF_900269665.1 Nocardia suismassiliense | reverse complement strand
CCCCACTACCCACCAACCACCCGACCCCCGACGCCGCACCGCATTGCATCGCAGCTAAAACATCTGCACACCAACACTATTCACCACACCACCCAAACCCACAGATGAGGGAAATTCGCCATGACCGATGAATACGGTCGGCCCGACCCCGCCGACCGAGCCACGGCGGCGCGCCAGGCCATCGGCCGCGCACCCCAGGGCTTTGGACGTAGCGCCGAGAGCCTGGAGCTGGAGAAGCGCGTCAAGGAGATCGTGCGCGAGATGAAGGAGGAGCAAGACCGCTACCGCGATTTCCAGCGAAACCCGGCAGTCGGAATGCTGATCGCCCACGACCGCGGCCGGATCGAACTCCTCCGCGAAAACGACACCCCCGCACAACGACTCGAAAAACACCGCCGACACACACAAGGTCGAGAAAACGAACAGGACCGAGCACGCGAACGCTGAACACCCACCCACCTGCACGCATGAGCTGCTGACTCTGAACTACCGCATCGGCGACGACCCCGAGACACTTCCGTTTGTTCGCGTGCGATAGCTCGCGAGGCGGCGCAACGATCGCATGGCCCCACAGGCGGCACGGGGACCGCCACCGGACTCGGCCAGCGATGTCACGCGAACTCGCGGTGCAGGCGTGCAGTGGCGTTCCTGGCGTGGGCCACGCGGGTGAGCAGCAGCTCCAGCGCGGCCTGTCCGCGCGCACCGGCGCGGTGCACGACAGTGGCGCCGACGCGGTCGGCCAGGGTCGGTCCATCCGGGATCAGGGCATGGAACATCAGCCCATCAGCACCGTCGCTGTGGTTGTCGCGGCGGCCGTAGGTGGCGTGGAATTCCAACGTGACCCCGGGTGCGGGCTGCAACCGGTCACCGCCAGGCCGTCGTGGCCGCCGTCGTCGTTGTCGCTGTCGATACAGCCGAGCATGTCGGTGACGATGTGGTGGTCGAGCAGGTCATAGATGCCCAGATCCTCATCTAGGCCCAGTATGTCGCGGAAGGTCTTGCCCGGGCGGGCCTGCGGATCAGGGGTGCGATCGAGGCAGGCCCGAAGGAGGGCGGGGTCGTAGGCCAGCACCGGTCCGGTCAGTACCGGGGCCATACCCGGGGCGAGAAAGCTCTCCGGGACACCGGGGACATAGTGTGCGTCGTTCATGGTCGTCCTCCTCGCAGTCGGTGCGGGACCGCCGTGACGGGGCCCGGTGACAGATGATCGCCCTGGCGCACCGGTTGGGACCACCCTCCCCAGCCAGACCCGAACTCGGACTCGGCGAAGTCTGCCTCGCACAAGCCGAAGCCGCCCAGCACAGCGGCCTCCGGGGGGAGACCGAAAATCTCATCGGCCGCCGGGGCACGTGTCGCACACGTAAGCCACCAGCGAGCCTGGCACGATCGCACGAATGAAGAACGCCGCGCCCAGCGCGCTCAAACCACGCAAGAAGAGCGTTGCCTCCACCGTCGCGCCGATCACGACCACCGACACCCCGAGCCCGGATCCACAATCCGATGCGGAGATCGTTAACACCTGGGTCAGCGCCATCGAGGGGTACGTCGACGCGCTCAGCGACACACGCTCGCGTCTGAACGAATTCGCCGACGCAGCCAGGGCCTCGCGCGACTCCAGCGTCGACCCGATGCTGTTCGGCGCCGACTTCCTGGGCGCATGCAAACGCCGCGGGATCATCGCGCTCCCCGTCGAAGACGTCGCAGTCCTCTTAGGCCTCGCCCGAGCATGATGTTGACCCGGGCGAAATTACATCGCAACGACCGCGATGTGATCACCCACTCGCCCGGGACTTCGTTTTGTTGCGGCCCAACCACTTCGAAAGCAGTACGCGTCGGACTGAATACCCATCCTATGTTCCTGCCCGACCCCCGTGGCCACGACAATCAGGTCAGCCCCGACGAGCGAACGACAACCGACCCGGCGCTGCCTCGTAGTCGCCAGTCTGGGCCGCGGCAACCCGAATCCGCTGCCGCCGAACGCTTTCGGCGTTCAGCAAATCACTCACGCCCAGCGCAATAAGCAGATGCGCGATCGTCTCAGGCGCCTTCTACGTCGTCGCCCACCGCTGCCACGATCGCGCACCTCCTGCTCACACGACGCCGATCGCGGCGGTCACGGCCGATTCAGCCGAAGCCGGCCATCAGCCTCCCCGGTCTGCACATGGTCGACGAAGACATGGCCGCTGTCAGGGCCGTCGCACGGCGACACGCCGCGGTCATCGCCACCGCGTGCGAGTACATCGCCGCAGTGTCCCCGCCGACGCGATCGAAGCTCAGTTGCCGATACCCCTGCGGGACAACCGAATCACCGACAGTCACATCCGCCAGCTCCATCGGGATTGCGCCCAGCGCCACACACGCCAGCTCGACCAACTGTGCGGTCGTCGCCGCGTCCTCACCGACCAACCCGACCGTTGCGGACTGGCACGACACACACGAATCGAGGCCGCCCCGATCAATCGGCTCATCGTGGCCAACTCGACCAGATGGCCCTCGAACAGCAACGGACCATCGACCTCGAACTCGAAACCCCCATGCTCATGGTCATTCACACGCCGATCCTGTCACCCCCCGCCACCATCTCAGGTCACCCAAGCGTCGCGGCGAGGCGCAGGAACAGGCGCACCGACAACGACGGATCTGTGCACCCGATCCGAGATCCTCTCCAATGACCAGTCGATTGTGTGACCGTCGGCGCTGATCTGCTGCGGCAGAGTCGATGTCGGTATTCGTGTTCACAGAAACGATGGTGCGCCGGCCGCCCGGATCGCACCCATGCTCGCCGGCGCTCCGATGCGCAGCCCGAATTCCGGACGCGGTCTGCTGATCACGGCCGCCACACCACCCACGACCGTGCGGTCCACGACCGGGACCCCCGACCAACCGATATCCAATAAATGCTAGAATGCTAGAATTACAACATGTGGAGTTGCCGCAGCCGCGATCGCGCCAGCGATTCCTGAGCACCGGTGCCCTGCTTAGCACCCACCGCCCGACCTAGCCATCTCCGACACCAGCACATCCCAGAGGGCGATATCACTCACCACTCACGCCAACCCGCAGGAGGGTCGATGACCGCCACCGTCTCCGAGGAGACCATCACCCACACCTTGACCCCCGATCAGGACCGCTGGGACATCCATGCCGGGCAGTGGATCTACCACAGCCCATCCGGGCACCGTGCGGTGCTGAACTACCACGACAACTCCTGGTTCGCCAGCACCGACTTCCCCTCCCTGCCGAAGGACGCCGAACTCGTCCCCGACCTGAGCCTGTCGCAACTGGCCGTGGAAGGCGTGATTGCCCTGCACGAAGGCATCCATCGCGGCCGCATCCTGCACTGGCGGCCACGCACCGACCTCGAAATCTTCGACGGTGCCGTCGGAGTCGACGAGTACGACGGCCCGTTCGAGTTCCTCGCTCGCGTCGCCGTCTTCCCCGATGGCTCCACCACCCTCACCGTGCTGGGCCGCAGGGAATCCATCTGCATCGACGAACCCGTCGACGATCTGCCCACCGGCCGACAAGAAGCGCTCGCGGCGATCGAAACCCACATCGGCTCGGTCACCCAACTCGATACCTACACCAGCGTCATCGTCTGATCAAAACCACCATCCGCCAAGGAATCTCGATGCCGACCCCCACAGCCACACCGAATCCACCGACCACATTGCAGACCGCCCCGGCAACCACCGCCGAGCAGCGTCTCGCCGAGATCGCCGCACGCCTGGACCCATGCCCCGCCCCGGCCACCATCGCAGGCTATGACCGCTGTCCGTGCGGACGCGGCAGCTGGCCCTGCGGGATCACCGAAGCCGCCTGGATCGCCCGCAAGCTGGACCCCTACACCCAAGCCCGCGCCATCCTCGACGACCAGCTCACCACCGGCGGGTGGCCCGCCCTCACCACCGCCTGACCCTGCGTGCGGCGCTGGCGGTATGCCGAACACCGCGACGGCACGCGGCCGCCCGGCGGCCGGAAGAGCTAACAGTGCTCGGCGCCGATCCGACGTGAACCCCGTTGTCACACAACCGGACCCAGCATTCGACACCGTTCCTGCCAGGAAGGACAACCTGATGAACCAGACTCGCGCGTTCACCCTCACCCTCGCCCCGGTACGCCCCGCCACCATCGACTCCACCGCGCTGGCCGCGTGGGCGGACAGCGAGGTGCCCTACTACCAGATCCTCGACCCTGAATCCGATTCCCCCAATGACGATCTGCCCAATCTTCTCTACGACGCCATCGAGCGCGGTGTGTTCAGCGTCGACCCCACGCTCACCGTGGAACTGCACACCGCCCTCTATGTCCACGACCCCGGCTACATCATTACCGTGCGCAACCGCCACGACCCCGCACCCGGGTTCGGGATAAGCAGCAAACGCACTCCCCTGATCCCGGCCACAGCGGAGCTGTCTCTCGCCGACGCCATCAGCCACTACCTGAGCCACATCCGCGACATCACCAATTCCCTGCTCGGCCACCCCGCCGACGCGGAGGCCGAGCCCGTGGATCCCGACGCGCCCCGGCCCCCGCTTTCCGCCCTGGAATACGACATCCCCTTCGAGAACGAATTCGGCTCCCATCCCACCATCAGCCTGCTGCTCGCCCAGCGCAATGCGCTTGAGTCTTGCGATGAATTGGGCGGCGATCGAGTCGATGCCCTCACCGAAGTGACCACGGCCCTGACCGGACACCGCCAGACCCTCACCCCCGCCACACCCGAGCACACCGAGCTGGACACCGTGCTCACCGAACTCGCTGCCATCACCGCCGAGCTGGGTGAGTACCCCGGCGAGGACACCATCCTCGATGCCTTCGCCGAAGCTTGCGCACTGCTCGAACGCCCCCTCCACCACGCCATCCCGGCCGCCCGCGCGGTACGCGCTGCACGCCGTTAGTCCGTGCGGCGTCGGCGGCGGCGACGCGCGCTGACCGGAGCGACCAGCGCAATTGTCCTGCTGGCCGAGCACCGGCCCGGACCCATCATTCGACCAGGACAAAGGACCAGCCAGTATGAGCCCCAACGCATTTCACAGCGACGGCGCTGCCACCACCGCGGACCGAGATCTCCGGGCCGACACGGCATCGAGCCGGGCACCCGGGGCGCTCGCCACCGCCGCCGACTCGGCGAGCGCCTCCGCGCCGCAGTGCTGTGCTGAGCATTCGACCGCCGACGTCGTGGCGCTGACCCACCACGACGACCAATGGCATGTGCTGCTCATCGAGCGCGTGAAACCGCCCTTCCAGGGGCGGTGGGCGTTGCCCGGCGGACGTGCCGAACCCGGCGAAGCCCCCGCCGTCACCGCGCTCCGGGAGCTGCGCGAGGAAACCGGGGTCCACGTCGGCGGTGATCAGCTCAGGCTGGTAGGCGAATACGACGCGGCCGGGCGTGACCCCCGGGGCGACTATGTCAGCACTGCCTACCTCGCCGTGCTGGGCCACATGCCCTCTCCCACAGCAGGTGACGACGCACGACTGGCCCGCTGGCATGCCGTCTCTCACATCGTCGACCAGCTCGACCACCTGGCGTTCGACCACGCGCAGATCCTCGCCCACGCCCTGAGGCTGCTCCGGCTCGAGTACTGACCAGCCACCCATCGACCACCCTTGTTACGCAGGGGCACAACCACATCCACGTCTACGTCCACACCCTTTCCACACACTCAGTCGGCATCACCACCACAACCACCCGCGCGCGATGCCACCCTCACCCCACCAGGCCCTCGACCTCCGAAGGAGCACCCCGTGACCCACGGTGCCGAAATCAACTTCCGAGCCCCCACCAGCCGTCGCGACATGATCAAAGCCGCGATCATCGCCGCCCGCCACCAGCGCAAAGATCGGTTCGAGGCCGTCAACAATTACCTCCCGGACCCCGAGGACCGCAAGATCATCATCGAACGCGTCGACAGCGCCGGCGCGCACGCCCTGTGGCGCGATGCCGCCACCGGCGAGCACTGGATCCTCGACCCCCAAGGCCAGCTCCAACCCGCCCAACCCCCCACTCCATCCAGCATCGAGGCAACCGTCGACGACGACGCGCTCGCCGCAGCCACCGCCACCACCCGCCACGACCTCACTGACAACGACACCGACGACAGCTACGACCCCCGCCGCGACCAGATCGCCCAATGGCACGACGACCAAATCGACGCCGTCGACCAGGACGAAAGCCCCTTCGACGGCACCTTCTCGGAACCCTGACCTCCACCTCCGGCGTCGTTGACGGCCCATCGACTGAGACTGCCGCGCCACATCCGAACAGACCACACGAGGATCCGAACAACCCTGAGCAACAACACAATGCGATCCGCCATCGACGCTGGCAAGACCTCCTCGAAGTGCAATGGGGTCGACGTGCGGCTGCTCGACCTCACCACTCTGAACACGCCGTCATTCACGGCCACCACGACACCGCCCTGCGCGTCGTGGCGATTGCACCGACACAGACCCACCCACGCTGGCTGCTGTGCCCGGACTACAGCGGCTGATCTGGCACAAGCATCCGCACACGTTCCCCGATGCCCGCACACCACACCGAGCAGGAGACCATCGATGACCACCACCGACCCCGACGACTCCGCCATGACTGGCGTCGACGAGCAGCACAACGGAGCGCCAGGATGGTCAGGCGATGCCGTCGAACGCGCCGCGATCGCCTACATCCGAACGATCACCAGCACCGGCCGCGGTGAGATCTCCCCCGCACACCAGCAGGCTTACCTCGACGCCCGCGCCGCCGCCCGCACCCAGATCGCCACCCACGGACATCCCCAGCTGGCATCCTGCACACCCACCCAGCTCGCCGCCCTCGACGCCTGGGCCCTACCCTGGAACCCCGCCATCCTCACCGGTGCCCAGGACCTGTTCATCGACAACACCATCAGAACCTGCGCAATCGAACACCTACTCCGAGAACACGCCCCCGCAAACCAGTCCCGCGGGGACCAACCCAGCCCTGTCGCAGACATCTATGCCGTCGGCGGACGCGAAACCCAGCCGCGCCTAGATCCAGTCCGCTTGGTGGGCACCTGCGCTACCGAAGCCGACGTGCGGCTTCGACTCGCTGAGCTGCGGGCCGAGCCCTTCGGCGTCGGAGCGGAATGGCGGGCCTACGCCTGCTTCGATATCGAGAAGTGCACCTGAACTGCCGGCCCCCTGGTCTTTCGCGCTGTGGCCGACATGCTCGCCAGCACCACCACGCACGAGTCCAGCAACGTCAACGCCCCTTCGCCCGCGCGACACCGCCCTGAAGCGAGCACCGTTCGACCGGAACCCCGATCCCAGCGTCGAATTCGTGGCCGTCAACATCGGACTGCCGTACCCGCCGACATCGCCTCCACCTGACCGCCCTCACCGGAATGCTCGCCGACACCAAAGACCGTCGAAAGGCCCCCATCATGACTTCGCACAACCGCGGGTGGGACTGCGTCAACGCCCTGATGAACGCCGACCCCCAGGCCCCCCGCCGTGTCGAAACCTACCTACGCCGAACCGGCTGGACCCGCCACCCTGACCGAGGCTGGACCACGACCGTCGACAGCGAGCCGGCGTGGCTTCCGCCAATCCCGGAGGATCCCGACACCGACGTGCCGCTTCTCCCGGCCGGTGTCGTCAACGGTCTCGTGCAACGTCAGCTCGCTCTGCTCGACAACGAGCGAGTCACCAAAGTCATCGAGGTCCTACTCTGTCTGGAAATCCTCGAGAACCGCTCCTGGACTCAGACATGGTGCGACATCAACGGACCCGCCCAGATACCCACGCCGGTCCCACCCACCCTGGACGAGCAAGCCAAGCGCATCGCCGCCGACCTCGCCGACCTCCACCCCTACATCCTCCATCTCCATAGCATCATCGGACGCCGATGGCCCTCGGTATCGGTCGATCTGAGCCAGGAACACGTCATCACCGCCCGCCCCGCTCTACCCAGCGAAGTCCCCGAGTACTCCAGCCCCGGAGACTGCTGGAGCATCGACCTGGACACACCGACCGACACTCAACACGCCGCCCACACCACCGCCGCGTTCGCCGCAATCACCATGCGCGCCATAGCCATCCACACCCACGCGACCAACACCAACCACGTCGCCGCGATCTACCACGCCCGCGTCACCACCGCGTATGACCGTCGAAGTCCCGCCGCCGACCCCTCACCCACCCCCATCACCACTCCGGACGCCCAGCCTCGGACCGAGCCCGAGATGTGAATCGAGCATCCAGCACCAACAACCGAACGACCGCTTTGCCCATGGGACGCGCCAGCGGATTCAATCCGCATGTGAGGTTGCGCGAGAAGACACCACGACCTTGGGAATGCCCACCGCGGCTACCGTCGCCAAGGCGACGCCGGCGCCAGCGAACACTGCCGCGAACCACTGGCCGGTCCTCGCGCTGTCCACCAGCAGCAGTACCGGCGGCAGGCACAGAACCAGCACCAGCAGCCGACCGAGCACCATCCGACCGTTGCGCAGCAGCAGAACCCCACTCACAGCACCCAGTCCCGCGACCGAGGCAACAAGCAGACCGATCGTTGTCACGCCAGCCCCCGTCCCTATCGGCAAAAGTCGTGTTGCTCAACACTACTGCTCCCAGCGCACAGGAATCAGCGCAGCGACACCGCACTGTCCAACTGAACGCGAACAGATCGCAGCCCTCAGCGGTGAACTGTTCCATCGTTGCGTGTTTCGAGGTGAGCCGCACCCGCCTGGTGTGAATCCGTACCCGCCCGGCCCCTGCACAGTCATATCGTCGGTGCGCCGACAACATCTCCCCGTGGGCCGGGCGAGCAGGAGTCACCCTAGATGCCAACTCCCACAACTCATTACGTCAGAACATCTCATGTGTGCAACCGCTGCGGCGGTTGCTATCCGGCACACACCAGGATGCCGTGGTGACCGGCGTGGACTGGGCACGGGCGCCGGTCTATCTCAGCCCACCCACCGCAGTCACCCACCCTCACCTGCGCACCGGGATGCTCGGTGCGATCGTCACCCCGGCCTCGGGCAACCGCATCACCAGCGACTACCAGTTCTGGGCCGCCGACAACGGTGTATTCACCGGCCGGTACCCCGGAGATACCGCTTACCTACGCTGGCTCGAACGGCGGACCCCGCACGCAGATCGCTGCCTGTTCGCCACCGCTCCTGATGTCGTCGGCGACCACCTCAGCACCCTGGCCCGCTCGCGCGGCATGCTCGCTCGCATCCGCGACCTCGGATTCCCCGCCGCGTTCGTCGCCCAAAACGGCATGGAATACGAAGCCAGCTCCGATCTGTGGGAGGAGTTCGACGTGCTATTTCTTGGGGGCGACACCGCATGGAAGCTAGGGCCCGCCGCCGCCGAACTCACCCGTTGCGCCCGTGACGACTTCGCCAAATGGGTTCACATGGGGCGGGTCAACTCAGCCATCCGTTACGAACACGCTCGCGCGACCGGCTGTCACAGCGTCGACGGCACCACCATCACCCGTGCTCCTGCCGAAAACCTGAGCAAGGTCTTGCAATGGACGCGCACCGCCCTGGCCCAACCGACATTGCTCGACATCCCCCACACCTGGGTGCCGCCCCACACACACCATCACACGAGCCGACCTGCGGCGAGCACAATCGCTCGAGCCAGCAGCTCCGAACAAGCAACCTTCGACTTCGACCCTGATCCTCGGTCGCCGGTGGCAGACATCTCTATCTACGAATTGCTGTCCGCCACAGCACCATCGATACATCCGTGTCCCACACAACGCGCTCATACCATGGGGCGCGACGTGCCCGAGACCGATGATCTCGCCGTCACCTTCACTCCGGTCACCTCGGCCGCCGAACCGTAGAACTCCGCGTGCCAGGCGGAAACCTCGGTCCGGCAATGGGTTCGGGTTCGGCCTGACGATTGCCGCAATCATCCAGTTTTTACTCGCTACAAACCGGCTCCGGAATCAGCCTCCGCCGCGTGCGCGACACCAGCGTCGGGTACGCCGGACTGGGGTGCTGCCGCTGAGCGACGTGCAGGGGGTGCCGCGGGCCGGGCCAATTCTGCGGCTCTGAGCGCCTCTACGATCTTGTGCGCGGCGGTGTCCAGGTCTGAATGGTGGAGTGCATTCATCCCTGCCGCACAGACCGTGAGATGTGTGCTGAGGACTTGGCCTAGGCGGCTGTAGCCCTCGACGCTCGAGTGCTGGATGCGATCGGGCGTCGTTCTAGTGCGGAAGGCGGAGTGGGTGTTGCCATGCATGTCGGCGATCGTGCACATGCTGATCTCCACCGCGTCGAGTTGATCAGCAACTCGCCCCGGCAGCGGATGCTCCAGTGACGGCGAGGTGGCACTGCGTGACCAGCCCTCGTACCGGATCCCGACGCCACACGGCGGCCCATACGCGGCATCGCTATCGATCAGCGCTCCGACAAGGGTGGTCAGTGTGGACTCGTTGAGTTCGCGAGGATTGATCGCCACGGCACTCGACGGCCCAAGCACAGCTTGGCCGAAACTCCCCCGGCGTAGCGTGAACAACAGCGCCGGACCATCCCAGTCATGCCTGCTGCCATCGAGGCGCAGCACCTCTTCGGCGACACCGGCAAGGGGACTATCGAATTCGGATCTCGGCATTGTCAGCACTCGATTTCGGTTGCAGCGGAAGACTATTCACACAACAATCTCCGAATACAGCCCTCACCAATTGTCTGTTTCACACCTGGGCAACGACACACGAGCGGTGTGCCAGCCGCAATTCCCGGCGCCCACCTCTCCTTCACGGTGTACGGACCAAGACCGCGCGCGGGAGCCGTGGCGTTCCGCGTATTCACACTCCCAGCGGGTGATCGATGCCGACCTTCAGGGTCGTGGGCGCAGGCTCTAGGCCGTCACGGATCTGACCGGCACACCCAACTCCACCGCCGCGGCGACGCGTTCTCAGTGCTTGGCGCAGGACCTTCTTTTATAGACTGCGCTTGGCCGGCTCCGAGTCCCCCGACGAGTGCGAATCCCTCCCCCGGACCTTGCCTGCACAACAGAAACTCACATCCCAACCCACGATTCGTGGACATAGGCAGACGCGTAAGTCCGGGGTTGCGACGAGAGGAGTTTCGCGATGGGCCACAACGATATCGGCGACAGGTTGCTCGCTGCGGGACTACACGCAGCGGCGTTGACAACGTCGCTGTATATGGCCGACCTGGCGACGACGCGGGTGCGGAAGGCGACCGCGCGGCGTCAGGCGAAGAATCTACCGCGGCCAGATCGGGAAGAGGTCGAACAACTGCAGCATGTAGACGCGGGAGGGATGCTGCCGGATTACTATCCGACGCAGCGGATGTATCTCGACCGGATCGGCGGGTTTCGTTCGGACTGGTTACCAGGCGGGCCGAAGAAGCTGGCCGAGCTGGCGGTGGGAGGTCCAGACGGGTTGATCGCGGCGGTGACCGACGCGAAAGCCCGGTTGCGGGCCGCACGCAGGGACGGGCAGGCAGATGCAGGCAGGGCGGAACGAGGTCATCTGCTGGCGCTGAAAGCAGAGTTCACCCGCCGTGATAGGCCGGGCAACGACCTGTCGGTGCTCGAACGTGCCCACATCGAAGCCGCCCGTTACGACGTTCTCTACAACCGCAGCGACGAATCCCCTTCGCACTGGGCCTACGACGATCTCGAACCCGAATCGCCTGCCGAGCTTCTCCCTGCGTCACCCATAGCCGAGCTGGACGCTGCCGCTGAGGCCGGAGCAGGGATGTAGCGTCCCGGATGCCCAAAACACGCTGACCTAGCTCAATCCCACCGGGATGCGCGTCCTCTGGCCGCCTCGAGAACCGCGCGGCTGCATCAGCTGTCGCTGGATTCTTGGTCATCAGGAGCACTCCCGTCGCGCTTGAGCAGCAATGGGATTCCAGGGTTCGGCGCCGCGTTCCCGCTGGGCGCAGATGCGTTCGGCCGACGGCGGCCCCCCGGGCGGCGTGCAAGAGTCACCGGTGCGGTGGAACTCCGTTGCACGGCTCCCTTGGGCGGGTCGCCACGCCGCCTGCTGTCAGCCCGCGCCCTTGGCTAGTGCGGACTCTGCACAACCGCACACCGCAGCGATCGCATCCCACAACCGCACACAATCTACTTGACTCATTCTTGAATGCTAGAATTCTGTAATGTGCTGGTTCGGTGGTACGAAGGCACTAAAGGGCCAACGCACACACGAACACGGGTTCGACCCCAGCACTACAACCCAACCAAAAACCACCCGCCTTGGAGCCCATGTCATGACCACCCGCCTCGCCGCCGCCGCCGTCCTCGCCGCCACCGCCGCCGCCTTCGTTGCATTCGCCTCTGTCACCGCCACCGCCGCGCCCACCTGCACCGGCGGCAAGGACAACTTCTGCATCGAGATCATCGGCGGCAAAGAAGGACGGCCACGCGCCACATTCACCGGCGGCGGCCTCAACCGCTGGAACGTCTACTACACCGTGCGCGATGCCACAGGAGCCTTGGTAGGCGACGACGTCATCCAAATGATCCGGGCCAACGAAAAGACCTTGTACATCAACGGCAACAGCAACCGCTATGTCCTCAGCGCCTACGCTTGCGGCGGCATGCTCGCCAAGGTCTGTAGCCATGAGATCAGCACCAGCTGGACTCGCCCATAACGGACAAGGCCGCTGCCACCACCGCTCGTCTGCTCACCGCAACCCGCCGCCCGATGCCGCCGATAACGGCCAGTGCGCACACTGCTCACCTCCGTAACACCCGTGTGCCAGGGGGCTCCGTTACCCGAACCGCGCCGGAGAGCTGACCAGCACCGTCTACGACGCGGTCGACCAGATGCTGACCGCCGTGCTCGGCGTCGAACTGCCACGCTAGCCCCCACGACCAATCCACAGCGGACGTATCGAGTCCCGCCATTCCATGCGACTCGCCGCCTTCTCACCGGAGACGACGGCTATGATTTCTTGCACGAGACCGATGGTCGCGTTCATCGTCCCTCCGAGGGGATTCCCGCCACCGGCCGGCTGTCCGTAGCACGCCGGTGCGCCCGACGTGAGGAATTCTCTTGTCCCCATTCGCTGCCGCGTGCACACCGATCCGGGCGTTCGATCGACGCCTTCCAGACGGCCGCCAGCTCACGATCGACCTGGTCACCGCACCCGAGGACGAACACCGCCTCGGCTATTGGCGCGGCCACCGGCTACGCGCCGAGCTCGATGGCCGACTGCTCCGCGGCGGATTCCACACCCCCATCTTCCCGCCTCCTGTCACCCCACCCTTCGACGACGCCAGTGAGGTGTACCGATGCCGCTACACCTCACTGCGCGCCCACACCGTTCCGGTGGCCGCACGGGATGGCACACCGGTCCTCGCGGCAGTGCCGCCGTCCCAGAGCAGGACTATCGACTACCTATTGCTGCCTGTCGAGGATCCGGTCGGCCGCATCGATATACACGGCGTCTACATCCGCGAGGACAGCGTCGAGCGCAGGGTCCGCATGGCCACGCTGAGGGTGTGTTTGACGGGCCAGGACGCTGCTCGCTTCGACCAGGCGCGTGCGCGATGGGAGAAGCGGCCCGGCGAACTGGCCCGCAGTGCCGCCCCGGATGCCGCCGTACACATCTGGAGGGCGCTGACCTGGAGACCACCTCCAGGAATGCTGATCGGTTCGGGCACCGACTTCTACGTCGTGCTCGACATTGTTGTCACACGGCGGATCGGCGAAGACGGGCGGTCATTTCACCTCGATACCGAGGAGGGCTACCTCTACGACGTCCGGGTCCGAGAACTGAGCGCTGCCGAGCGCGACGACGTCGGACCGTAAGGAACCGTCGCGGGCTGCTGACCGCCTGGATGCCTCACAGGGGCATGGACGCACCACCGGCGTCTGGTTCGCTTACCTCGGGTTCGATCAGTGCTGTTGCGGGGGAGGAATCCGGCTGAGTCCCCACCGCTCCCGCGCTCGCGCTGGAGCCAAGGTGGCTCGCCGGTGCCCGATGGCCGGCGAGGGCTGCGTCCTGGCCTGCGACGTCGTTGGCGTCGCGCTGGGTGGCGGGGTGGAACAAGTCGGCCAGGCCGAGGTCGACGAAGTGCTGACGCAATTTTGCATTGCTGCCGGGGTCGATTTCGGCACCCCACCCGTACCGGGTGTTTCGTGCTTGGAGCGTGCGCACCTCGTTGACGAACTCGTCGTCGGTATCGCAGGCAGCGATCGTGAGGTCGTGCTCGGCGTACTCCACGATCCGCCGTTGCGACGGGCTGCACCACAGGCCGTAGACGTCTGAGTCCTGGGTGGACGCGATCGGGGCGAATCCTTTCGCTAACGAGTACTCACCGGTGCCGTCCCAGGAAGCGAAGGAATAGCGGTTGATATCACCTTCGGGATCCTCGAGGTGGGTCTCGCTGCGTGTCACGACCATCGCATTGCCATTCTGATATCGGAAACCGACGCGCCCGGTGCGCGCCGCACGACACCACCACAGCACTGCGTTGATGGGTCTGGCGCGGACTCCCACACCCGCGGTGTGGTTGCCGGTTCTCACGCTCCACATTTGGCGATGGGCTCGTGCCTGATCAGCCTGTGGCACAGGCTCATACAGGATGGTGTACGCGAGATCATCGACGACTGCGCCTATCCAACGCTCCCCCGGCGGTGCGGTTTCGGCGCGGGGGGACCACGCCGCGAGCGGTGTCCCGCGCTGACCTCCTGCTCGTCGCGGCGGCCCGCCAGTGGGTCATCGACTGCACCATGTCCGGCAGTTGGGCTGGTCTTGACGGCAACCACGCCGCGACGCTGGCTGATTCAACGGAATGGCCGCCAGAACGGCACGAAGTGAGAACTGATCGATTGTTGTCGGTGCAGCCCGGCATACTCGATCCGGTGAGCGCCTGTGTCTCTGGGTCGCGCCGCACTGACGGAACCTTTCCCGGCCGCGCTTAGCCTGACCACGCTGTGATTCGAACCGCTGCAACCGCTAAGGATTGACGCTGTGACCTCCCTCGATCCCGAGTTTCACCTGGCCTTTCTGCCCGCGGACGCAGTGCCGTCCGCAGGTATGCCCGGCAGGCTCTGTGACGCCCTGACCGTCACCGCGGCGGCGAACGACGGGCGCGGTGGCGCCTGGGAGTTCAAGGTGATCGAAGAGTTCCAGTCGATCAACGGCTGGACCACCCAACTCCTCATCTACTCCGACGCCTACACAGCCTTCACCCAGATTCCGGACTTCTTCACTGCCATGGCCACCACTACCCCATCCCGGCTCACAGACGTCACCGCACTGCTCACCGACCTCGGAGCCGTCAACATGCGACCAACGCCGCACGGCCCGTTGCTTCACCCCGAGATGCCAGAACCGGGAGTTGACACCTTCGGCAGTTGCGAATCCGATCGACGCGGCGTCGGCGGCAACGTCGGCGTGCTGACCGATGACGATTTAGCGCGCATCGCAACCGAATTCGCCTTCGAGGTTGACCTGGCGCGCGTGCGCGCGGTGCTCACCGAGGACCACATCGACTTGATCTACCTCGGCCGGCTGTGGGGCTGGGCCGATACCGAAGTCCGCGATCAACTCTGCGCCCTTCCCGAAATCACCGACTAGGGCCCGACCGTGGCTGTCGCGTCGGTCGATGAGTTCTGAGGATGCGGTGCCGACCGGCGCGCCTGCCGCGAGTTCATGGTGGCGGTGCAAGTTCGGAGAATGCGCGCATCGGCATCAGGCCTCTCAGATGGTTCAGCACCAGCGACACCGCGCGCACTTGTTATGTACATGACTATGTACATAATGTTGTACATGACTGTAGCGTGGGGGGCATGCAGGTTCTCGAAGTCCACCCCGTGAGCATTTTCCGCACCCGGCTGCCAGAGTTCGTCCGTGCCGTCGCCGCCAACGCAGCCCTTCGGATCTACGTCGGCGCCTACCGCAAACCCGACGCCGTGCTGATGTCGTCGGCCGCCGAGATGCCTCGCCATATCCGCGACGCCCTGCTATCGACGTTCGTCGTGCGCGAAGCCGACCGTGCCATCACCGATTTCGGTGCCCGCCGAGGCCATTTCGCGCACATCGGCGACCCGTTCGGCAAAATCCTGGCCTGGTTGTGGCGAACCAATCCCGACGAAGCCATGCAATACCTGACCCAGTACCTCATGCACCTGCGTGACCACCACCCCAACCGCCCGGAACCACCGATCCGGCTCGACGACGTCCTGACAGCTCTGCGCCTGGCAATCGACATCACCGACGACGAGTACACCGCCATCTGCGACCAAGCCCGCACCGAGGTCCCCAGCCGGTACGGCGAAGACCCCAACACCTGACCCAAACCTGGCCAGTCAACACTCGAAACCGCTGCCTCACAACACATCCCAGCCAAGGACCCACCATGTCGGTGAACTACTACGCGCGCACCACACAGACGCCCGCCAACAACGATGGGCTGCACATCGGGCAGCACGCCCATCCCTGCGAATTCCTGTGGCGAGCACACCCCGAGCTCGGATTGACCACCGTACAGGCGTGGAGCGACTACCTCGCTCAGCCAGAGATCCACATCGTCGCCGAACACGGGCTCGAACTCGACTACCACGAGTTCTGGCCCGACGCCGTAGCACGTCCCGCGAATGTCGACTTCCGGATGGCCACACGGTGGATCCCGATGATCGGCCCCAGCGAACGTCGTTGGCACGACGTGAACGGCCACCCGTTCGCCAACTACGAATTCTGGTGACCGACCCCGACATGGTGCCCACCCAGCCCAGATCATCGACCTCGACAGTCATCCCCACCCCGAAAGACGATGCTGACGAAAAACTGCCCAGATCATCGCTCACCTGCCCACTGAACTGGTGGAGAAGCTCGCCGTACACACTCACCGCACCGGGCGATCCCGAAGCGATGTCATCGCACGCGCGCTGGGCGAGTACCTCGCAAACACGCCGACAGCACTGACCGCTGAGGGATACAGCACCGCGACCGCCCGCCTCGCCGCGCCGCTGCGGGCCTCTGCGTCACCTCAGGCTATGTCTGAAGTCGTACGACTCAGCGGGCATATAGTGAGAGAGCCAGCAACACAAGGAGTTTGGGTGGCAGAAGACCAGGCAGACGACAACCGCAGGAATCGGTCGGCCGCAGATCCTGCCGCCGCGGCCGAGGCTGCGTTGAGTCTGCAGGATCGCAGCTACGGATTCGTGCTACTGGATGGGGCTCCACTGTCAGGAGTCACCCGCTCGATGTTCGAGGCGGTCAAAGCGAAGGCGCCCACAGCACGATTGATCAACACCGACGTCACCCGCCTGGCCGAGATCGTCTACACCCCCGCACTGTTCGAGCGATTGCGCCCCGATGAACAGTACGTGGTGTGGCTCGATGATCTCAGCCCTGCGGACCTGAATCTACTCGGCGCAGGAGTCCTCGATCGGATCTGCCAGCGTGCAGCCATTGTGGCCAATATCAACACCGCGGTGTGCGACCGAATCCTGGCCGCCCAATCACCGGTGACCGGCCCGGCACTCACCGCCCTTCTGGAGTACGCGACGCGCGTCCACGTGCCCTTCGAACTCTCCCCGGAGGAACGCAACGCGGTGCAGGCCAGGTATCCGAGTTTGAAGGTGACCAGCAGCATCGCCGAGGCGCTGGTAGGTGGCAACGCCTTGGTGCGCCGCTACTACGACGGGATGGCCGACAACCCTGACGGCTATGGCCTGGTTCAGGCAGCGGTAGATGCCCGCCGGTGCGGAATCCATCGCGGCCTGTCCGAGGTCGAGCTTCGGGAACTGTTCAATGCTTACTGCGGCGGACGCCGATCGCAGGCCGAGTTCACTCGGGCACTCGCCTGGGCTAGTGACGTACCTCCCGGCGCGTCTAGCGGCCTTCTTGGCCGGAGCCAAGGCGGCCAAGAGGTGACGTGGAAGATATCCAGTTACGTGGCCGGCGCTGACGACGGAGACCACGGATTCACTATCCGCCCCATCCCGGATTCGGGCTGGGCAGCAATACTGAGGGTGCTTGCCGAGTCCGACGGTTATGCCCTCGGCATCGGAGCCTATCTCCGAGACCAACCCAGAACCGCCGTCACCGCCTTCACCGAAGCAACCCGCCACCCGGGAACATTCAGCACTGCCGCAGCCACCGCGCTGAAGGCTTATTGACCCTGGCGCCCATCCACCGCAGCTTCTCCACTGATAAGTGGGCGGTTTACGGGTTTCCCGACGACCGGCGGGCGAGGTTTGAGCCATCCCCGCGCCGACAGCTCCAACCGCCTGGATTGTCATCATCTCGTGGCACCGTCGCGACCGCCCGGTCGCGGTGACCGTGCACCTGGACCTCCCCGACCCCCCCGCCGACCTGCGCTCGCCGAATTCTTCGACACCCGCCGTGCCGAACACGCCACGACATGATCGGGGGCACACCACGTGTGGGACATCACCGCCGAAAGTGGTTGCCCAGCGGTGACGATCATGCCGATCCAGCTCGATACACGCACGTTAGGGAGGACCGACGTCGATGATCCAGGATCTTCCTGCGCAACCATGTTCCGACGAGTTCGACGGTTTCAGTTCTGCCAAGCTGCGGGGGTCTGGAGCAACAATGGCCGCTACCGCGTACACGTCGGTCTATGCGCTGATTTCGCGTGTTCTGCTGACCGACACCGGTGCCACCGACCCGCGCCAGCTCGCCGAATCAGTCGCGGAGCAGATCCCGGAGGATCGCCGGATGCAAGTCCTGATCGACATGTTGGTGCCACAGGTCAAGAGCATGATGAGGATTCAGCGGAACGAAGCCATGTCCCGTGCGATGAGCCTACGCAACACCCAGATGCTCGATCACGATCCTCGCTCAGCATCGGCGCCGGCGGCATCGTTTCGGTTGGAGCAGTCGGCGCCACGATTGAAGCCGCGCTCGGCGAAAGTCGAAGGTATCCGTGACTGGTGGGCAACAATGCTGGCCTCCCGGGTACATGTCGGCGATAGTCGCTGGATCGCGTTGGGTGACTGCGGAGCCACTGAGCTGCTGTTCGCCGAGAACGAGCGCCGCACTCACGCCGAGCGCGAGGTCAACCGTGCACACATGTACATGCGCCTGCGGGAGCTTCTGGCCCGATACGAAGTCGACACCGTCGCGGAGTTGCCGACCGACACCGCACGCGAAACCGTCGCATGACGGCCACCGCACCACCCGATCCTGCCGGGGCCACGCACGCAGTGCCGACCCAAAATACCCACGCCCCGGCACCTCTTCTTGCTGAGACCTCCGACGAATCGATGACCCAAATCGTTCACATCTCAGGAACTCCACCTGCCACCGCCAATGAATCTCCGACGACCCATTCTTGCCTTGCGGTGGCACCCCTTCGTGCCGGGAGCCATACCCTTAACGCCGCCCAAAGCGGTCCCGCCTCGGCACCCAACTTTAGCGACAGCCAGGCTGTTACCGATCCCCACAGAATGGGCGCTGTCGCTGAACCCTCGTCCGCCGGGAGCCTTGGTACCCTCGCCACCCAGACCACTAGTGCTCCCGGCGGATTCCTGCGCGACCCTGTCCTCGGTATCCTGGCCGACGTGGTCGATGACCTGGAATCGGTTCGGATCGCCAACGCGAACCGCGTCCGCCAACTCACCCGCACCGCCACCGACAAGGACGGCGAGGAACGCGGCTTTGGTCTGACCGTCGAGCATCCCGAGGTGTCGAAGCTGATGCTGACCGTCGAGGCGTTGGAGGCCGCCGAGCATGACGCCGTCCTGAATCTGCGCCGTGCCGTGCGCAGGCACCCTCTCGCGCCATTTCAGAAGCGGCACAAAGGGATCGGGGAGAAGCAGCTCGCCCGTCTCCTCGCCACCATCGGCGACCCCTACTGGAACGACCTGCACCAGCGCCCACGCACCGTGTCAGAGCTGTGGGCCTACTGCGTTCCCAGAGGTGAACGGGTCAGCACACCTAGTGGCGCAATTCCAATCGAGGACCTTAAGGTCGGCGATCGCGTCTTCAACATGCACGGCAGACCCGTCGAGATCCAGCGCGTCCTGACTCGCGATGTCAACGAAGAGATCATCAGCATCCGTGCAAGAAAGATGCTGCCACTGCGGTTGACTAGTCAGCATCCAGTTCTCGTCGCAACATTCCGGAACAGTCGGCCGGGTCGCTGGGAACGCACATCTCTGACGTGGAAGCCGGCGTCAGAGATCGTCGAAGGCGATTACCTCGTAGTGCCGCGCCTAGCCGAACCAGCGGCGAACACAGGCGATGCCGACGAAGAAATGGCTTCATTGTGGGGCCGGTTCGTCGGTGACGGCTCCACCTCCTTTTCTGCCGAAGGGAAGTATTTGCGTGGCCGCACCACGATCACTTTCGGTCACCACGAGTCGGTAGAGCCGTGGCGCACCATCGCGCGCAGGTTGGGAGGCGTCTACGTCGGCAGCACAGGCACCGCGCAGCAGATGCAGATTGGCCGGACGACTGTAGCAATGCAGTTTCGTGAGATGTTCGGGCACGATGCAGCCAACAAGCGCATCTGTCCGCAGATCATGCTGGGAGACTCCGTAACTGCTAAAGCCTTCTTACGCGGGTATCTCACGGCCGATGGCCACGTAACTGGCATCGGCCGGACGCTGGCCAACTCCGTCTCCATAGGGCTTGTGCTCCAGCTCCAACTACTTTCCACGCGCCTCGGGACGCTGCCGTCGGTTCGGGAGGATCGGCCAGCTAGCCAGAGCACAATCCAGGGCCGAACCGTCTCATTGCGCACCCGGTACGGAGCTCAATGGTCCGCGTCCGAAAGCGCCGACCTGGCTGAAAGCCCCTCGGCTGTAACGGCTAAGTCGAAATATCGTCGCGATGACGACTTCTTCTATGTAGAGGTCAAGTCGGTTGAACGAGAGCAGTACTCCGGCACCGTATTTGATCTGACCACGGACGGTTCATTTCTTGTGAACAACCTGGTCGTTCACAATTGCGGATTTCACGTCCTCAAGTCTTCCGGCAGCCAAGATAGTACTGAGACCCAACGGTGCCGTGCTGCCGGAACCCAACCCCACGCCGGGAACCAATCTTCAGCCGGTACCCAACCTGGACTCGTTTCCGGCGTGGCCCCCAAACGTCAACGCGGACAACGCTCTAACTGGTCAGAAAACGCGCGCAAACGCGTCTGGGTGATCGCCTCGGCGATGCCAAAATTCCCCGGCGGGCACTACGAAGCTACCTATCGGGCCGCCCGCATGAAATACGCGGACGCAACACATCGCGTGGACTGCGTTCGCTGCGGGCCAGCCGGAACACCCGCACCTGCGGGCAGCAGCTTGTCCGACGGGCACAAGCACGCCCGCGCAGTCCGCATCGTGGCCAAGGAAATCCTCAAAGACCTGTGGATCGAAGCCCGCGCCGAACACAGCAACAGAACGACGATTCCCTGAACACCCAGCACTGTGGCAACCAGGCCACCGCCACACTCCGCGCTGCCGCAGGCCATGCCGCCGTGGGTGTC
>NZ_LT985365.1 GCF_900269665.1 Nocardia suismassiliense | reverse complement strand
GAAACGAAACATGCGTACCCAAGTTCTCTAGAGAACTTGGGTACGCATGTTTCGTTTCCACCCTAAGGGTGTAATGGTCACCCAGGGTGGAATAAGGGGGGATTTTGAGGGGTGGAATAGCCCTAGTAAGGGGGGAATGGAGATGGGGGAAGGCGATCTTCGGTGTATTAGGGCCTATAACCTGGTGTTTCTCTGTTCATGCTTCAATTCTACTGCCATTCCACCTTGATTGCAACTCATTTCACCCTAAAATCTCCATTCCACCTTACACGGTGAAATGATTTCATCTGTGATAGGGTGGGGTGTAATGATTAAGGGGCCCAGCGGGGCCGAGGGCATTGGAACTTTCGGAGAGGAAATCATGTCCCCAGTGACGTTGCCGGAATGGGTAGAGGACGCAGCGAAGCTCCCCCGGGTGCCGATCGGCCAGGTGGTCTCCTGGTGTCGGTGGCCCCTTGAGTTGAGCGAACAGATCGAGATCTCCGAGGGGGACACTCTCGCCTCGGTCGCGGCCGGGGCATACCCCATTCGCTGCCTCGCCTGTCATAGCGAGCATCGTATTGACGAGCTGACGGACAACCCCGATCCAGACCTGCAGGCGCTCAAGCACGTCGCATGCCCGACTTGCGGGACTGTCGGGCTGTGGCCGCCGAATCGGCCTGTGCGGGAATTGAAGTGGGCAAACAAGGACTTGTGGGATGCCTACGGCAGTGATGGCCCGCTGCCGCAGGGCGAGCCGGTACTGGTGCCGCGGCTGTGTGGGCATGAGGTACTGCAGCGCAAAGCCAGCAGTCGGCAGCCGACCTACTGCGAGCAGGCGCTAGCGGGAACAAGGCAGGCTCACATCTCGGGGAAGGCCAGTGATGAGCGCGACGCGCTGGTGAAGAAGGCCGCCGAGGCAGCACGGGAGATGCCCCCCGCCCCGGTGCACGGTCTGGTCTTGGTGCCGGCTCCTGCTGACGATGTTGAGGAGGAGGGCCCTCAGGACGGGGCTGAGAGCCCCGTGGAGGCGTCGGTGGTCGAGGTAGCGGAGATGCCTGCGGTCGAGGCGCTTGAGGCTGTACGGGTCGAGCTGGCGGCCGCTCGGCGTCTGGCTGCCGACGCTGCGGTTCGGGTGTCCCGTGCGGACGAGAAGTTCGGTGTGTTGGCGGAGGCGGTGGCCCGGGAGCGGGCCGAGCTCGAGCGGCGATGCGCCGCCGCTGAGAAACAGGCCAGCGATGCGCGGCAGGAATTGGAAGGGGTCAAGCGGGAGGTGGCCGCTGCGGAGGATGCGCAGCGGCGTGCTGAGGTGCGTGCTGAGCTCCTTGCTGAGCAAGTGGATGCGGTGCGGCGGGGTGAGCTGCAGGAGGTGGTGGCATCCGCGCTGGATCGGCTCGGGTCGCGGCGCGGCGCTGGTGATGTCCCGCGGGTCAGCAAAACGCAGCTCAAGATGATCCTCGGGATCGGTTCGGGTCGCCTGATCGTGATTCGCGATGTGGCGGGGGAACGCTGGTTCATTGATGGGAAGCCGGTCGCCAATGGGCCGATCAAGACCTTGGACTCGCTGCTGGAGCGCAACTTGATCGGCGGCTGGTCCGAGGATGCCGAGTATGCGCGGGTGCAGCTGATCGGCGAAGGCGTCAACATCTACAGGAAGCACACTGACAGCGAACCCGTGGAGGTCAGCGAGAGTGCGGATCTGGTTGTCGAGGACGGTATTGACTCGGATGCGGTGCCCGATCCCGATGCGGCGGTGGTCGGGGGGTGGAAGCCGATCCGGGGGGCGGTTGATAAGTTGCTGAATCGCGTTGGAGTGGGTGGTGTCGGGCGCCGGGCCGACAGGTCGTGGCGGTTCGAGGGGGGTGGCCTCCCGCCGATCCCGGCTATTCAGCACCTCAATTGGATGCTCAAGCACGACCGCATCCACGTCAAAGCCGATGGCAGTGTTCATGTGACCGAGAGGGACGTGGAGGGCGGATAGAAGGGTGTGACGAAACGGGCAGCTGGTCGCCGATGGTGCATGGTGGGCCAGCTGTTTCGTCTCGAAGTGGCGTGGTTTCGTATCGCTGGGCGGTACGAAACCGGTGGTGGTTTCGTTTCCCCCTGTGGGAGCGGAGTTTTCGGTGATGTGGATGTCGTCGTTGTGTCGGCTTATACGACGGTGAAGCCAATGTAATACGTGGTGGTGTCCAGGGATCCGGGTTTGTGGCCGAGGATCGTGTTCATGAATTGGATGTCGGAAACGTCGCTGGGAGCGAACAATTGGACGGCGATCGCGACGTAGGCCTCGCGTAGGTCGCGGGGTTTGATCTCCTCGCCGTGCGCGTCGTGGAATACCTGTCTGGCGTACTTGTTGATGTCACCGGCCCATCCCTGGGAGAACTCACTGTTACTCATGTTTGGGTCGAAGTTTTCTCGTAGTTTGGCGACCGCGGTCAGGATATGGTCGCGGGCGCCCAGGACCGGGAAGCTGTAGGTCATCTGAGCTCGGTCGGCGTCGCGGGTTTTGGCTTGACCGCTGAACAGGATGTAGTGGGGCCGGGCGGGGTCGGGGGCGAAGTGGCCGGTGCAGGCGATCTCGAATGGCCGGCGGCCGGTGAGTCCGCATACCGCCGCGATCGCCTTCGCGTTGCTCCAACTCTCGTTCACCACCTTGGCGATGAATTCCTCGCCGGCGGTGATGTATTCGCTGGCGTTGACCGGGCGCAGATTGTGGTGCTTGCGGGTGCGAAAGGCGACCAGGCGCGCGTTGTAGTCGTCAGTGCGGGCTTTGGAGTAGTGCATGGTTTTCAGCACGGGCGCGTCCTCGCCGAACGCGGCGCGGATCGCGTCGCGGTAGGCGATGATGACTTTGCGGTTGACGTCGGGGGAGTATCGCTTGCCGTCGCGCTTTTTCCTGGTGTGAATCCAGTAGAGCTCGTGCAGTGCCGCCCCGCTCCGGGCCTTCTCGGTGGGCAGTTCGCGCAGCCGGTCGATGAACGCCGCGATCCGCTCTTGCTCGGCGCGCGAGATCAGCATCGGCATCCCTTCGGCGGCGGTACCCAAGTTCTTGGCTCCTTTCCGTGAGCGTAGGACAGGTGGCTGCGAATGTGGCAGGTAGGAGGGGTTTTCGGGGTGTCCAGGGTTGGTCATCAGTGGTCAGTCGTTGCTGCGGTGGTAGCGCTGTTTGCACAGGTTGGAGCACCATTTGCGGCGGCGACCGGTCTTTGCCTGGGTGAAGTCCTTTCCACAGACGGGGCAGCGTCCGGTCTCGGTCGCTGTGGTGGTTGAGGGCCGAAAGTCGTTGAGGTCGTAGATGTTCGTGCTCTGGGGGTCGTATCCGGCGGGTGCGGGGTCGACATCGTCCAGGTCGACGGGGTCGATGTCGTCGGTGTCGTTGAGGTCGGGGACGAAGTCTTCTTCGCCGGGGCGGCCGTAGAGCTCGACGATGTGGGGGATCGAGTCGTCGGTGACGTGGAAGAAGCGACCGCGCAGGGCCTGGCCTCCGTCCTCGCCCTTGATGAACACGGTGCCTTGTGCGTCGGCGGAGATCTCGGCGCAGCGCACGCCTTGTTCGCGGGCGCCGCGGCCGAACACCATCAGTTCCTGGTCGCTGGGCAGGCGCATGCCGACGATGCTGGGGATCAGGTCGCGCAGCAGGTCGAGGACCTCTTTGGCGGCGTTCTGGGTGGCCATGATGACGGTCAGGCCGATCGCGCGGGCCTGGGTGAGCAGCTCGATGAGCAGCACCGCGGCGAGCTCGACGACCTTGATCTTGATGGTCTCGCCGGTTTCGTCGTCGATGACTTCGATGACGCGTTTGCCGGGGATCTTGAGCAGCGCCATCAGCTCGTCGATGATCAGGACATGGTGGGGGTCACCGGGTTTGGGGACGTGTTTGCGGTTGGGTCGGGCGGTGCGCATGGAGGCTTCGCGGCGTTCGTCGGCGCGCAGGGCCAGCACGGTCTTGACCAGCTTCTGCAGCAGCTCGAGGGCGGGGTCGACCTTCCAGACGAAGTTCTCGTAGAGCCGGTATCCGGCGGCCATTTCCATGCCGCGTTTGAGGTCGATCATGTGCACGACGACGACGCCGTCGCGGATGGCGGGGCCGAGCGCGGCCAGGATCGACCACAGCGCGCTGGATTTTCCGGCGCCGGTGACACCGGCGATGAGCAGGTGGTCGCCGCGGATGCGCATGCGCAGGGACTCGCCGTCCTCGCGCACGCCGACGCGCAGGGCGTCGAGCAGTTTGAGGTAGTCGCCGCCGTGTAGTGCGGGGTCTTCGGGCCAGAGCAGGGTGACCGCGTCGGCGAGGGGGTCGCGGGTGGGGATGTGGATGGTGTGCACGCCGTGGTGCACCCCGGCCCACTGGATCTTGTCGAGCATCATCATGTCGGCGAGGGTGGGCAGCTTGGCGATGAACTTGGTGGCGTCGGCGTACTCGTCGGGCAGGCGGATGTCGAGCTCGACGCCGATGGGGATGGCGCGGAAGCCGGGGTCGGTATCGGTCTCGTAGAGGACGGGATGGGCACCGGCGCGCTGGGCGGTGGGGTGGTGGCCCAGGCCCAGGGCGCACCAGATCAGGCGGGCGAGGCCGAGGTTGTCGATGTCGGCGAGGTGTTCGACGGTGACGCGGGCGAGGCGGTCGTCGATGGTGGCCATGGCGGCGTTGTAGCGGGCGCGGCGCAGGGCTTGTGCGGCTTCGAGGTCGCGGCGGTCGCGGGTGGAGGCGGCGGATTGGGTGAATATGCGGGCGACGACGTAGAGGGCGCCTGAGACGATCGCGCCGACGCTGCAGCCGGTGAACAGGGCCGCCAAGCCGAAGTCGGCGGCGACCCGGCCGAGGGCGTAGTAGATCCCGGCGAAGCCCAGGAGCCCGCCGAAGAACGCCATGATGGCGGCGTTCCACGGGTTGGCGAGTTGCTTGTTTTTCATGGGGGTCGCGCCGCGGTCATACCGGGCGGGCGGCGGTGTGGGGGGCCCGCCGCAGGGCGGAGGTCTTTCCGGCACCGGTGACATCAGCGCACGGCAGGTGCCGGCGGCGGGCGGGCGCGGTGCTGCTGGGGGTGTCGCCGGAGGGGGGTCCCCGGAAAGTCTCGAATGCTAGCATTCTGGAATTCTAGCAATCTTGTTCGGCCGCTCCGGTGGTCGTGCTCCGCGCGGGAAGAGGCCCGGTATGTACAGCATCGTCGTCAAGGGGTCAGCGCCCTCTCTCTCGTGCACGGAGAAGGAATTCCAGGAGCGGGTGATGGACCTGGCGAAGCTGCAGGGGTGGCTGGTGGTGCACATCCGCCCGGCATACCGCCAGAGCGGGAAAGTCAGCACGCCCTACACCGGCGACTCCGGCCTGCCGGATCTCATCCTTGCCCGCGCGGGGGTAGTGCTGCTGGTGGAGCTGAAGTCCGAGAAGGGTAAGCCCACCGCCGAACAGTTGCGGTGGTTGAAGGCGGCGGGACCGAACGGGTACCTGTGGCGGCCCTCGGACTGGGCCACCATTCAGGACGTCCTGGGGCGCAAGCGCCCGGCCTGACCCGGTTGCGCTACCCGAGGGGTGTGCCCCCGTCGCGGATTTCGGCGACGGGGCACACCCTTTCGCATACCCGGGTCGGCGCGGCGGCGGCCCGGTGCGCGGCGGTGGGTAACAGGGTGCCTGCCCCAGGGCATTGCCTGGGGTACCCCCGGGTCCTTGTCGGGGTAGTCCTGGTGGTGTCCCCCGGCTACCCCACCCGTGACGTGGTCGTGCCGGTGGTGATCCCCCGCTACCCCGACAGGTACCCCGGTGCCCGGTCGATACGTGCGACCCGGATCAGGCCAACAGGGGGTTACACCTTTTGCACCATCGGCACCGGGCCCGCGCGGCGGTGGCTATATCGCAGCGGGTTGGACGTTCTGCACGAACCAGTCCACGCCGAGGAAATCGTTGACGTCGGCGGCGGCGACGGCGATCTCCGCCTCGTTCGGCTCGGTGGTGAGCCTTTCGTGCTCGCGCACCACGAGCAGCGCGCGCTGCTCGC
Organism: Nocardia suismassiliense; assembly: GCF_900269665.1. Classification (GTDB taxonomy): domain Bacteria; phylum Actinomycetota; class Actinomycetes; order Mycobacteriales; family Mycobacteriaceae; genus Nocardia; species Nocardia suismassiliense. The sequence goes on along the minus strand of NZ_LT985365.1, from coordinate 16,582 downwards.
CGGTTTCGCGGTTGGCGATGATCACGAGAAGATGGCGGCTCGTCACCGGCGGATGCTGCCGTCGGCGGCTGCGGGTGGGCGCCGGTGCGACTCGGTGGTCATAGCTCATGATCATTCATCAGTGGCCCGACTCCGGACCTCACACACCGGTGCCGTATCCGATGGTGCAAAAGGTGTAACCCCCTGTTGGCGCCCGAGTTCGGGTGTCAGTGCCTCGGCTGTCTTGAATGAGCGTCCGGCGCGGCGGACGCTGATGGTATGGGTGATGACCCTGCCGAGGCGGTAGAGATCCTGCTGCAGCTGGACGCGCAGCTTCCGAGTGCCGATCCGGAGGTGGCACGGCTGACCGAGCAGATTCGGGCCGCGCTGGATCCTGTCACCCTGGACGCTGTGGTGCAGGCCTATCGCGCGGGGGTGCTGCACCTGTTCGAACTGTGTGTGTCTGCGTCGGCCGGCGCGGCGGTGACCGAGCATGACATCCGGTACATGTACGAGTCCGTCCACGCCGGGTTGCCCGCCGGGTTGGATCGGGCAGTCATCGCAGCGATGGACGAGCGGGTCGCCCGCCTGATCTGCACCATCGGCACCCTCGCCTCCGGTTAGGGGCCTGCGGCGGCGCTGGATCGGGACGGGTTTGGACGCTCTGAAACCGCCAACGGCTCACCGGGCAGCTGCCCACCGGTCGGGTCGGTGGCGGTGCTGTTGCATCCCCGACGAGCCGACCTAGCGCGGGCCAGCTGCTAAATGGTTCGGGTTGCCTACTGCATCAGTTTGATGCAGTACGACATTCAAAACTTGGCCTAATCGGCGCCATGACCGAATCCGAGCTGCCCCGGGTCGATTCCTCATTGCGCCAGGTATGTACGGCTCGGGTCAATCGGTGGGGTGTGGCCCGGCCAGGGGTGTCGTCGCGCAGGAACTCGAGTACGCGAACGTGCCTGCCCCGGGGCAGCCGAGCCGCGGGTAACCGCACCGCCGCACCGCCGCGGCGAGTGTGGCGGGGTAGCCCGGTTGAGTGCGGGGGTAGCGCCTGTGGCGCGGTGTCCGATGTCCGGGGTTTGCCTGGTGCGCCTGCCCCGGGTGCCCCGGGTTCTGTGACCGCGCACCCCAGGCCGGTAATCCGGTAACCCGGTCAGCGGCTACCGGATTGACCCGGGGCATACCCCGGCATACTCCCGCATACCCCCGGAAGTATGCCGGGGGTATTCCGGGGTGGCGCGGTATGGCGCGCGAGTAGTACCTCGGGTCAGGCGGGAGACGAGGTGGGCACCGGTTCGGTTATCGGTGGTGTTCTCGTGCGGACCGCAGGTGCGGGTCGTCAGGTCTGCGACGGTGCCGGGAGGTGCCCGAGCGTGGAACCACACTCGCCGTCGTCATCGAGGGGCAGGTTGCAGGTCCCCCACCCCGCCGGTCGTTGGCAACGCGCGATGGTGGCGTCTGCGAGGGGACGCAGGAGCGCGGCGAGGTGCCCGGCGGCGCGCACGGTTGCCTGCCAGCTGTCCTCGGTGTAGGCCCCGGCCGCACGGTAGGAGTCCATGTGGTCGAATCGGGCTCGGTGGAAGGCCCTCTGGGCGGCGGCGAGCGCGGCGGACTTTCTGCCGAAGGCCATCGTCGCCTCGTCGAGCATCGACGCCGCGCCGGTGTTGTGCGGGCTGCAGGCGAGGGCGTCGAGGGCGTCAGCGAGCGCGGCCGCGGTCAGATCTTTAAACATGAGGTGATGGTGTTCCTGTCGGGGTGAGGGTGGCGGGTGCGTGCGGGGTCGGGTGGCTGGTGGTCTGCTTGGCGGTCATGCCCATCAGCGCGGGATCCGGTGGGCAGCCGGCGATGCGGTAGGCGGTGCGCAGGCATGCCTTGCAGGTCGGGGTGCGCTTGTCCGGGGGGTCGCGCTGGTCGAAGAGCAGCTTGCGCGACCGCGACGGTGTGCAGCACAGCGAGGAGCGCTCGCTGCGGCGCAGCCGTCCGATGCTTACCGGTTCGGTGGGCAGGATGTGGTCGGCACCGGAGACGTAGTTCTCCAGGTGCAGCGGGCCGGAGTAGTTGTAGGCGACCGTGACCGGTACCGGCAGCGCGGCGGCCAGCCGCAGCCAGGCCTCGTCGGCGGCTCGGGCGCGGGCAGCGGCGGCTTGTTCCTGCGGCGTCGGAATGTCGGGGCGCCGGGGTGGTACGGGTGGTTCGGGTTCGGCGGCCGCGGCCAAATCGAGCAGTGTCAGCTCCTGCAGGGTCGCTGCCCGGGCACCGGTGAACGGGGTGCCCAGCACCGCGCTGGCCCAGGCGCTGCGTCCGGCGGTGAACGCGGCGACCCGCCGCAACTGTGACGGGTCGACGAACCGGCAGTCGCGGTGGCGGGCTTGCTCGCGCAGCTGGGTCAGCTGCTCGGCGGTCAGGGCCGTCGCCAGGGCGGTGGAGAGCAGGCCCGCCGATGCCGTGGCGGATTCAGTTGGGGCGCTGATTGATTCGCTTTCCGAACTCGGCTTCGCAGGGGTCATTGTTCGATCTCCACACCGGATTCCGGTTCGACGTAGTGGGGTCCTGCCCAGCTCCCCAACGTCCCCCAGGCGCGGGCGCGGTAGACGCCGGGCGTTGTCGGGAGCCCGATGAGGTCCGGGCAGTCCGCGAACTCTCCGACCAGATCGGCCAGCCAGCAGTCATATGCGGGGTGAAAGTCGGTGGGGTCTGGTCGTGGGCAGCTGTCGGGGTGGTCCAGGGAGTAGCCCGGTCCCGGGTTGCCCTCGGCGTCCTCACCGTCGAGGTCGATGGTGAGGGTGTGCCATTCGCCGTAGCTGTCTGCGTGCATGGGGCGGTCTTTGTCGGTGCGGGGCGGCATCTTCTGCGGGCGGGATACGGGCGTCATGCGGTGGGGTCGGGGCCGGGTGCTCCGGCGGGGACGTAGGGGATCTCGCCCAGGACAACGGTTTTCGTCTCCACTGACCACGGGACGGTGGCGTTGTGCTGATCGGCCCAGCGCTGGGCCTCACCGGCGTCGGCGAAGGCGGCTTTGACCTGCTGCGGGGCACCGCAGGAATCCAGGTCGCTCATATCGCGCATGACGGCGTCGATACCGACCAGATGGACGGCGCCCGGGTCGTCGGCGGGCACACGCCCCAGGGTCTCGGCGATGCGCGTGACAGTTCCGGCGAAGTCGATGCTGGCGCGGACGACGGCCGGATCGGCGGCCGTGGCGGTGGCGCGGCAGAACGCGAGGACGGCGGCGCCGAGTTCGGCGGCGATTTCGTGGGTGGTGGCCATGTCGTGCTCCTGTGCTCGGCGGTGGGGGTTCGGGAACGAGGGGCGCAGGGGTCAGCCCAGCCAGTACCGTTCGCTGCTCATGTCGACGGGGATGCGGGCGAAGGGCTTGGCGGGGTCGGGGGTCAGGCGTGCGTGCCAGCCATCGGGGGTGCGTGTCCAGCTCAGCTGTCCTTGCCAGGTGCGGGTCAGCTCGTCGGCGCAGGCGGCGAGTTTGGTCTCGCTGACCAGATCGGCCCGGCCGACACCGTTGCGTCCGGGCAGCTTGTAGAGGTCGATGTCGATGCCCTCGGCGTCGACGCGGGTGTCGATCGGCGGGGTCTGGCGGCGGCGGAACGCCCACGCCAGCTCACCGAGCAGCAGCGAGGTCTGGGTGACGGTGGTGTCGGGGCGGCTCATCCGGTTCTTGCGGGCCAGCGCGGGCCAGGTGCGGCGGATGTGAGCGGCACGGCGTTCGCGCTCACGGCGCACCGGGTCACCGGCGACCAGCCAGGTGCGCCAGCCCCACCCGTAACGGTCGGCGACCCGGTAGGCGGCCCAGGCGAGTGCGATCAGCAGCGCGACGGGCAGGAAGACCGCGAGCACGGCCATCGTCTGATCGAACTCCGCGTGCTGGGTGGGGGTGAGTTCGCTGGTCATCATGTCCTCCCGGGGCCGCGTCTGCCGTACACAAGAATTCTAGCATTCTAGTGTTCGTTTGGTACATGGTTCCTAACCGCGATGTTTGGTCATGTTCGCCCAAACCCTCACGATGTCTTGCGTGAGGGGCGGTGCTCAGTCGGTGGACGCGGGCGGCAGGCCCAGCGCGGGAGCCTTCGCAGCCCGCGGCGGATAGGTGTCGGTGACCGCTTCGGCCATGGCGACGCTGAGCGCGGCGGCCCGGAAGCGGGTGGTGCCGGTGAGGTGGTGCTCGAGGTGGGCCATCCCCGGGGCGTTGGTGGTGGCGCGCCGCCGCGCGGCCGCGGTGGTGCCGAGCGCGGCGGTGGCGGAGTCGAAGGCGATGCGGGCCGAAAGATGTTCACCGAGGCCCTTTTTCGGGATGGAGGCGTTGGCGGTGAGCAGCACCGCGATTCCGGCGCGGCCCCCGAGGATGATCAGGTCGCGCACCGCGTCGCGGTTGGCGCGGGCCGCCGCGGTGGCGCCGGCGAGGTAGGTGTCGTAGCCGTCGAGCACGAGCACGATCAGCGGGCAGTCGGGCTGCGGGCCGGTGGCCCAGAAGTCGGTGTTACCGCTGCCGGGCAGCATGAGCGCGGCGCGCTGGCGGCGGTGGGCGACGACCTCGGCGAGGCGGGCGCGAGCCGCGCCGATGTCGTCGCCGAATAACCGGGCCCGGGGATGCCCGGCCAGGAAGCCGTAGTCACCGGTGCGCGGGTCGGGGGTCTTGCCGTCGCACACGATGAACAACACGTCCGGGTTGGCGGCCATCTGGGCGAGCAGGCTGGCGACGAAGCGGCTGGCGCGCACGCTGTCGCCGTGGATACCGACGCTGGGCGTGACCGAGAAGTCCAGATGGACCGGCTCGGTGCGCTCGTCACGGCCACACCACAGCCGGGTCGGATCGGCGGTCACGGCCTGGACCGGCGGGTTCGGGTTCGGGGCGGTCAGCGCCAGGCGCACCACCCAGCCACCGCCCGGGCGCGGGGTCCACGACAGCTGCCCACCCCAGGCCGCGCTCAGCGCGGCGGCCGCCCGGGTGAGCTTGGCATCGGTCACCAGGTCGACGCCGTCGGAGCACGGGAACAGCTCGATGTCGATGCCGTAGGCATCCACGCGGGTGCGGATCGCGGGGACCTGCGGCTTGCGCACGTGGGCCGGAAGCCGACGCCCCCGCAGCCACCGCTCCGCGGCGGTGAGACCCGGGCGGCGACGGCTCATCCGCCACTCCTTGGCCAGCGCGGGCCAGGTGCGCCGGATCCGGGCGGCCACCCGCTCGTGCTCACGGCCGGTCGCGTCGGCGCTGAGCCAGGTGCGCGCAGTCCAGCCGCGGGCCCCGGCCGCGCGGTACCCGCACCACACCACCACCAGCAACACGGTCACGACCACCACGACCAGGGCGGCAGGCACCAGGCCGGTCAGCCACTGCAGCTGCGCCGGAAGCGTTGTGGTGGTGTCGAACTCGTTCATCGCAGGCACCTCGTGGTCGGCCGGGCTTCTCTGTTGCAAGAATTCTAGCATTCCCGAATGCGGTTTGGTCGCTTTCGACCTAACTGCATTGTTTGGATCAAAGTGACCAATTATCGATGTGAGGCGCTTCGGTCCCGGACAGCCACGGACACCCACACCGCCGCCGGGAACCCCCCGCACGCGGCTCCCGTCCAATCCGCACATGGACCACGACGAGCGCCACGCCCTCCTCGCCGCCGGCATCGATCCCGACGACCTGCGCGCGCAGCTGCGGCACGCGGCCGTCCGATACTGGCTACGCCACCACGCGATCGCCGCCGGCATCCGGCCACGGCACCGGCGGCCGCGACAGTGAAACGGCCGGTGAGCCTCTCGAGTTCAGGGACGGCGGCCAACTGGTCCGCGGGCTCTGGAACATCCTCCATACGGCGGGATCTCATCCCGGCAAGGCCGACGCGCGCGACACACGTGAACGGATGCAGATCACGACGAGCGTGGCGAACCGCCTGCTTCGGCACTTCTCCGCGGTGGACGCGGACTAGAGCGCAGGCCAGCTGGAAAGGTCGGATCACGATGTGGCGGCGCGACTCCGAAGGGGGCGTGGTGCCGGATCGAGGCGGCGAAGTTCGGAATCGGCGTAGCGCATGTCCCGTGTGATCGGTGAACGAGCATGTCTATCAACATGATTTCCGGTCCGGCCGAGAGTTTTGCGGTGGGCTTCCGCTAGCACACGGAAGCCCACCTGGAACACCCCTTTGCTCGCCACATCTCACTGCGATGAGTCCGGGGAACAGCGCGTCCACCAATCTGGGGCAGACCTCGCTGTGATCGCAACTGTGCTATGTCGGACGTCCGTCCCACAAGCGAGTGGGACGCGAAACTGTCCGGATTCATGTCCGCCCAGTTGAACCGGTATCGCCGCGACCGGTAGCAGGACAGCCGGTCCCCTGCCGCGCGCTCGGAGGCCGGGCGGGCGATATGATGTGCGAAGGTGCGTACGAAACTGGAATAGAGATGGCCCCGGTCCCGTGCCAGCGGAACCAGGCCCAGGGGCTGGCTTACAGCCAGCCGCTCTCCTGTACAGCACTCACAAGTCGGTAGACCGCCCATACAGCGTTTACCAGTGAGGCCGCTGCGGATGTAAGAACCGCAGCGGCTTTTCCTTTGTCTACGAACCAGGCGCGTTCAGTGGCGAAACCGCCACCAGGTGCACGGAGTCCAGCCGCGCGAGTATCGAACTCGTTCATGGCGAGAGCGCTGAACCGCCGCCGGGGATCGGATCGAGCCGAGGGACGCAAGCGCGACGGCCGGGTTCCTCCCGCCCAAGACAGCACAGCTATATATCGATGTGCCAGCTCGTGGAGCCGCCGAGATCGAGGTGCACAGCCACTGTGGTCGCGGTGGCCGACGTGGCGAAGGGCCAGTCACCAGGCGCGGTCGCCACGGCCGGGTCCGGGAACTGCGCCCCCGGCACGGGCGCGAGCACGCGCTCGGCGGCGGGGAACGCCGCGCCACGCACGCCAAGGTGGTGAGCAACGCCCGAGGCCTTGGTGCACGGTGTCGCGCACGCACTCCCCGACGCCGCGGTCGTCGAGGTATCACGATCGGTAGTCAGCACGGCCACCGACAGCACCCCCATGCCCAGCATCGCCACGGCGAGCAGGCCTAGCAGCGCACGGCCCGAGAGCCGTCCGGCGACCTGTAGCGGGATCAACGCGTGATGGGCGATACGCAGACCGATCGCACGGCGACGGCCAGAGATGTTGGGGCGGTTCATGATTCCTCCGAGACGGGGCAGAAACGCGATTCCGTCATCGTATCCCTAACACCATAGTTAAGGTAGTCCCAACCAAACATAGATGTATGGGCGAACCGATATAACTGGATAGTTCAGGACAACATGACTAAACCTGTACCATGCATCACATGGACACCATGGGACTACTGCGCCTGATCGGCCCCCTGGCCGCCGACTGCGTCGAGGATGCCCTGGCCACGCCGCTGAACAAGGTCCGCAAGGCCCTCGCCCTGATGGCACTGACCGACCAGACGCCCAAGATGGCGGACGTGGCCGCCGCCAGCCGGTACGACCCGCACGCACTGCGCCGCTTCGCGCAACGTGAAGGCATCACCCTGCCCACCCGCACAGTCGGGCCGGCGCCGCGGGTCTATTCCCAGCACGACAACGTCCACCAGCTGGCCACCGCGCTCGTCGGCAGCATCGACGGCACCGAACCCGGCGACTACTCCCCCGGCCAGACCCTGCCCAGCGACACCGAGATCATCGAGCGCTACGACGTGCTGGCCCGCACCGCCCAGGCCGCCCGCAAAGCGCTGGTCAACAACCGCCGCCTCACCGGCCTCGACGACACCGCCCGAGTCCTGGCCGCGCCCAGCGCCCCCGCCGAATCACCCCTGACCGAACTCGCCCGCGACACGCTCATCGCCGCCCGCGACTCCGCCGCCGCGCTCAGCGCCGCCATCGACGACGCCCTCGCCCAGCTCGACGGCAAGCCATGACCGCGGGCCCGGCGGCCGGTCGACGCGCTGGCCTGCACGCGGGCACAACCGCACGCGACAACCCAGCACCTCGGCCAAACACCCACGCCCACACCAGAACTGAGCATCCACGCAAGACTGCTGGCCGCGCAGATCGCCATCGCCGAACGACTACCGCCGCCACTGCCCCACCCCGATCCGGCCTCGCGCGTAGTAGGCTGCTGATGCACGAGACCGCCGGGAATCCGGCGATCCGAGCTTCCTTCAGCAACGCGGAGCGGCTCGTAACCTACTCACCGCGGTGCAATGAGGCCTCGCTGCTAGTTGATAGTGACTATCAACTAGCAGCGATTCTTTTTCTCCTCGCCGCCGCAGAACTCGGCGCTGGCCGAGATGTACCGCAGTGCTGCTGAGCCGCACCGACTTTGAGTTGCCCAGCCGGGCCGAGCAGGGCCAGGCTCCGCGCACCAGCTCCCCCGCGTGATCGTCCGCCGCGTGCCGGGTGCCTTCTGGATAATTAGTTAGTTTCCGTCGCTATCTATCGGCGAGGTTTGCCGAGCCTCCGTGCACATGGGACCGAAAATGCTTCCGGAAATGGCGGCGGCCCTCTCTGACCAGCTCCCTGAATCCTTCGCGCGCCGCGCCGCGCCGCAGGCCGGACCGGCTGCGCTGGCACCCACCACTCCCCCGTGGTGCTGTTCAGCTGCCCGCGGGCAGCAGCGGGACGACGGCGTAGGCGATGTCGGTGGCGATCTCGCAGGCATCCAGGGCGGTGGTGGCCGGGGTCTGTGGAACATCGGTCATGAGGTAGAGCGATCCGGCTCCCATCTCGATGTTGATGGTGCACCCGCCCGGCACGTCCGGGCGGGCCTCGTACCGCAGCGCCTTACGCCCGGCGAACGAGATGTCCACGGCCGCAGGGAATTTCGCTCGCACTTGACCGAGGGTGGCGTTGGTGGTTTCCACGACGAAGCCGTACCCGGCCCGGGCGACGTAGCGGCAGCCCTGCCAGCTGATATCGCCGCTGGTGTCGCGGCGTGGGCTCGGCGCCAGCGCATCCCAGCGGCGCTCGCCGAGGAACTGCGGTGTCAGCGCGACGCACGGGTCGAAGCCCGCCGTCGGCAGCGCCTGCGGCGCGGCGGCCGAGGACGGCGCCGCGTCGGCATGGCGTGCCTGCCCGCCGCATCCTGTCGAGGCCACCGCCAGCGCGGCGGCCAGCGCGGCGGCGATGCCGAACCGGGAGATCGTGGCGGCGGCGAGTCGCATACGCCCAGCATCGACCCGGCATCGTCGTCCCGGCAGGCAGCCGATCGGCGTGTCGGGTGCTGGCCGGTCACGCCTTCCCGCCCAGGGCACCCCGGCGCGGTGTCGTCGACCGGATTCAGGCGTTCACCAGCTGCGCGGTGCGGGCCCCGGCGCTGGGGTGGCAGCGCGGGCAGCGGCCCGAGGCGCGGCGTTCGGCGGGGGTGCCTTCGTCGAGGATATGGGTGATCCAGCGGTGGTCGGGGTCCTCGCACTGCTCGCACCACGGCAGGCGCGCGGGCCCCGGCGCCGCCACGGCGGTGGCGGCCACGGTGGCCGCCACCGCCGTGGCGGGCAGGTCCCGCACGATCTTGATGAGCAGCCCGGGTGGGTTGCGCACCTGCGCGGGCCCGCCCATATCGGCGACCGCGGCCGCGAAGCGGGCCTCGATGCTGGCGGTCAAGGCCTCAGGGGTCCATCCGCCCTGATCGAGGCGGGCCTCGATGCCCGGCGCGCAGACCCGGATCGCGCTGGGCTCGACCACATGCCAGCCCAGCTCCAGCCTGGCCATCAACGCTCGGCCGGCGCGCGCACCGGTGGTGGCCGGTGCGGAGCTCGCAGGCACGCGAGCGTTCGCCGTGCCCGTCGTGGCGCGCTGTTTGTGTGTTCTTTGATCTTTCCCTGCAGGTTCGTTCGTCGGATCGACGTGATGGTTCACGTCGGATCGCCGTGTACGAACACGTCGATCCGACGTGTTCGGGTGCGGCGCGGGGTCCGGGTCCGGCGAATACGTCGAATCGACGTGACTGATCCTGACCTGCGGTTCCTCGGTGAGGTCCACGATCGGGTGCACCGGCTCGGCGGCGGCGTTGCGGCGGGCGGCGCGTACGGCCGCGACGCTGCGCCCGGGCACCAGCGACCGGTGCGGGCCCGGGCGCGGGCGTGCGCCGGGGGTGGGCAGTTCGGCGACCAGCGCGTGCAGGTCCTCACCCGGGAACAGCAGGGCGGGCAGGTGCTCGCTCATGTGCACGGCCTTGGGCGCGGGTTTGGCGATCTGGTGCGCGCGCAGCTTGGCCATGTTGAGCCGATACAGGTTGGAGGTGCCGTAGCGGCGGGTCTTGGTGATCCAGCCGTGGGCGGCGAGCAGGGTCGTGGTGCGCACGACCGCGGACTCGCTCATCCCGGTCTCGAGCATCATCAACTCCACCCCCGGCCAGGCGGTGTCGGCGGAGGCCTCGTTGGCGTGCTCGGCGATGCAGCGCAGCACCGATTTACACGCGTGCCAGCGGGTGGAGGGGATATCGGCCAGATGCGCGCGGGTGACGAGCGCTTCGTGGAGGTGGCTCACGCCAGGGGTTCCTTTCCTCGGACCCCGGCAGCCGGTGTGAGGCGCGCACACCGGCGATCACGGCACGTGTGCGGCGTGGATGGGGCTCGCAACATGTCGGCCCTATCCGCTATCGTCGTACACGTGCCACACCGAAAGTGTGGCTCTCACCCAGCTTCTGGGGTTTTCCTGGCCCGCCCTCTCAACATCGTTTGGCAGCGATGAGAGGGTGGGTTTTTTTCTTGTCTCGGATACTGCTGCTGTCAGGACGCGCACGCCCCCGGGGTGCTGAACCCGGCAACAGCTCACCGGCCGCGCGGCCGTGACGCGATGGCTCTCCAGCCTGCGTTACCTGCGGTAAGAGCCGGTGCGTGGTTCACACAGTAGTGCCGTCCCGGCGCTGCCAGCAACCATCGAAAAACCTTCTCCCGCACCGGAAACCAGCACCGCCGCACCCACAGAGGGGCGGTTCGGTACGAGCGTCCTAACCATGCTGTTAGATCCCATGTACCCAAACTCTCTCTAGAATGCTAGAATTGTGGAAACAGTGATCATGGTACGGGCGGCCGAGCCGCCGCGCCCCATCAACTCCCTCAGGCGACCGGTGATCAGCACCCGCCTCCACGACCAACCTCGCGCGCCCCCGGCCCCTTGGTTTCGCGCCTCGACCAGAACTCGGAGACTCCATGAACATCACGCTGCTCATCCTCGGCCTCGGCTGGGCGATCGGATTCCCCTTCTTCCTCGGCTTCGAACATTTCCTCAGCCTCCTCACCGGCCGCGGCGGGCTGGCGTCGATCATCCTGCGCGCCGCCGTCTGGCCGGTCCTGAACCCGTGGCGCCTGATGCGCGCCGTCCGCGACCACCGCGCCGCCCACCCCCGGCCCGCCCCGAGCCGCGCCAGTGCCGAGGACTCCACGATCGGCCAGGACACGCCCTGACGCCCTCCCCCCTCTGCTCGGCGGCGGCGCGAATCGGCGAAAGGCACGAAATCCCATGGCACACCACGTGTTCAAAGCAGCACCCGACCTCGACCTCTACATGTGCTGGTCCACCGTCGCCGACGGGCACGTGGCCATCGGCGACCGCGCACGCCTGCTCACCTACCTGCGCCGCCACGACGGGCACAGCCCCGCCGAAGCCGAGGCGATCATGGCCCGCGCCGACGCCACCGGCACCAGCGCCCGCCCCTGCCCCTGCACCTGCACCTGCACCTGCGACAACGACAGCGGGGCGCAAGGCGACTGGAACGACAGCGGCGTGATCCTCGACCAGCGCTGGCTACCCCGCGCCCGATTCGGCGACTACATGCGCGCCGTGCTCACCGACAGCCCCGTCGACGCGCTGCTCGAGGACCTCGACAGCGCCGGGGACGCAATCCTCACCATCGACCTGTCCGCCCTGACCTGCGCATCCCCCGATCCGATCGAGGCCATGACCGCGCACACGAAAACCGCTGCCCGGCAACGACTCCCATGACCATCGCTGTTCCGGCCTGCCTCGATCCCGCATTGTGTGAAGACTGCGGGCACCGTGCGGAGATCGAACCGGGGCTCGGGCTGTGCCAGCACTGCTACAACCTGGGCCGCTGGCCACTGAACCCCGACGGCTCCGTGCCCGCCGACACCGCCGAGCGCATCGACACCCTCGCCGCTGAATTCGCCGCCCTCGTCCACGACACCACCGGCCCCGTCGCGGCGCGGCGCGCCCGCATCGACGAACTCACCACCGGCATGGACCGCACCCACCTGATCGCCCTGGCCATCGCCGCCACCTCCCTGACCGAACCCGCGCAACGACCCGAGAGGAACCGTGCCGATGTTCACCGACGCCGAGCGCGCCCTGCTGCGCACACTGTGCTCCCACATCGGCGCAGCTATCGCCTGCCCGGACTACAACATCGCCCGCCTGGCCGAGGGCACCGAATCCGGCGGCGGGCAGGGATTCCGCTTCCGGATCGGCAAAACCGCGATCACCGGCCAATGGCATGAATGGCTGCTCACCGGCCGCGACCGCCACGGCCGCCCGACCCGCTGGCGTCACGGCCGCCTCCTGCGCGAAGCCACCATCACCTACACCCGCCTGCACCGCTGGATCGACTCCCTACCGGCCTCCACACGTGCCCAAGCCGTCATCCACTGGCGCACCGCCCCCGTCGACACCCGCGACCTGCCCGCCCTCGAACGCCTCACCCTCACCGCCATCGACGACACCGCCCCCGCCACCCTGTTCGACCTCGACACCACCACCCACCAACGCCTCCTCCAGCTCGCCGACCGGCCCTGACCGGCCCGCCGCCCCGCACACCGTCCGCGGTTCCCGTTCTCTGCCAAGGAGTTCCGATATGCCCGAGCCCACCATCCACCCCGGCGAACTCGTCGCCCTCACCAGCGACCCCGACGTGATCGGCATCGTCCTGCACACCAGCGCCACCGTCGAGGGGCTGCGCCCGGCCACCGACCTGGCCCCCTTCGACTACACCGACACCACCGACCGGGACAAGCTGCCCGTGCGCTGGTTCACCCCCGACGGGCAGCCCGAGGACCACTGGGAAGACCGCGACGACCTCACCCCCATCAACCCCGGCCACGTCCGGCTCACCCGCGTCGACTTCACCGCCACCCACCCCTGACCAGCCACCCGATCCGGCGCGGCACCGCCCCCTCCCGGCACGGTGCCCGCTCAGACATCGTGCGTGAAATCCTCACCCCCGCAAGGAGTCTCCCGAATGGACTACGACGATATCCAGCCCGGCGACACCGTCACCATCACCCCCCGCGACCGCATGGCCGCCGCCGTGGTCCGGAAATTCATCTCCACCAGCGCCTGCAGCATCGCCCCGACCGGCACCCAATACGTGCGCCTGATCAACCTCGACGGCGTCGAGGTCTTCAACTTCCCCCACCAGCTCACCCCCCGATGACCGAGACCACCGAACCCGGCAACACCCCGGCCCGCCACGGCGGGCCCCCGCCCTACCCCGCAGCCGAGTTCGCCGCCGCGCTGGGCCCGCGCCAGCTCGGCGGGATCTACCACCACCACTACTGGCGCCGCAGCTACACCGTGCTCGACATCAGCGACCGCGACCCCCAGACGGGATGGGCCCTCACCGTCGAATGGCACGACAACGGTCCCGGCCCGCAGCCGACCCGCCACTGCACCCCGTGGGACCCCCGCGACCAGATCATCCACCAGCCCACCCCCCACGCCACCGCCACCGCCCGCCGCCGCCTCACCGAACTCGCCGACCACTTCTGACCGGCCCCGTGCCCGGCCACCACGCAGTAGCCGGGCACGGGGCGAGTGCTCCAACAGCGCTCACCCCCAACATCTCTCGTACATCCCCACCCGGAAGGACACCACCGATGCTCGAACCCGCCCTCGGCCGCCGCCTGCGCCGCGCCGGCGCGCTCGCCATCACCGCCGCCGTCGCCGCCCTGGCCCTCACCGGCTGCACCACACCAGAACCGGACACCCGCTGCGAGCACATCATCACCGACGACGACGTCGACGAAAGCGTCTGCCGCGCCAACACTCCCGGCTACACCTGGAAATCCGGCGCCCGCCGCACAACCAAGCCCAAGCCCGCCACCACGCCCGCCACACCGGCCACCAAACCCGCCGCGCCCGTCCCGCCACCACCAGCTGTTCCTCTCACCAAGCCCGCCGCACCCGCCAAGCCCGCCGCACCCGCCAAGCCCGCCGCACCCGCCAAGCCCGCCGCACCGGCCGCACCCGTCAAGCCCGCCGCACCGGCCGCACCGGCCGCTCCCGCACCCGCACCGCGGCGCTGACGTGGCGCCGGGTGGACGCACTGAGCGCAGAGCCCAGCGGCGCTCGGACACCACCGATGTCACCGCAACCCGGCATCGATCCACACCCCCGGTCGGCATCCTCGCCACCACCACCGCAACCCCATGCCAGCCTCACCCCACCGCCCGCACCCACCCGAAAGCGTGACCCGCATGAGCGACAACACACCCAGCCCCGCCGACCAGCTCAACTACACCCGCTACCCCGGCAGCCGAGTCCAGATCCGGCGCATCGTCGACGACCGCGTCGAATGGACCGCCGACCTCACCGAAGAACCCACCCCCGACCACGGTTCGCACCTGCGCCTGAGCTGCGCACACGCCCCGCTCAACGCCACCGGCGACCTCACCGAAATCCTCAACCACCTGCGCACCGAGCACCCCACCCGGATAACCCACGCCGCGGCCCTGCTCGACCGCCTCGGCGCCGTCGACGTCACCGTCACCGCCCCGCCGCCTCTCCACAACCCGCGCCCGGCCGCCCTCGACCCCGCCCCCGCGAGCGCACCCGAGCCCACCGGCGACATCGGGCTGTAGAAGCCACGGCAGGCAAAGCCCGCGACAGCGGGACATCCCGGCGCACAACCCCTTTCCACCACGCGGCGCCCGCTGGCGCACCCTCGCCCGCCCCGCCCGCCGCATCACCGAAACCCGAGAAGGAGCGCTCACGATGAGCCGCCACCTGAACTGCCAGCAGATCGAGGTCGAACCCGGCCGCTGGTACTACCTGATCGAAGACCCCGACGCCGACCCCGAAGACACCGCCTACGAGATCGCCGACGAGGAGAACCCCGACCAGAGCTGCAGCGACTGGCGGCGCACCGCCGGTGTCTACGGGCCCTTCCCCACCGAGGAAGCCCTCGCGCAGAACATGAACAACGACATCGACCACGGCCGCCCCGCCACGGTGATGGTCCAGCGCTACGAGGCCGACTTCGAACCCGACACCGTCCTGTCCGCCGCCCTGACCCGCGCACGCGCCCACGCCCGCGGCTGCAAGTAGACCTCGCTCACCACAAGCCCCGCACCCGGTGAAGGTGCCGTCACGAACACCGCACCGGTCGACGTCCTCGCGCTCCGCCAGGACCGCCGGACGCAATCGAGAAGGACACACCCGATGGCACCCTCACCCCCGGCCACACCCGGCCGAGAACTCGCCGCCCTCATCGCCACACAATCCACCCCTGTCCTGACCATCACCCTGATCGAACTGGGCCACCTCGACACACCCGACGACGCCGAACGCGACCTCACCGAGACCCTCACCCTCGCACTCTGCGCCCGCCACCGCAGCATCGCCGACGCCTTCGACACCTGGGCCTACGACCCCGACGCCGACCCCGAAGACACCACCGCGACAGCGGTCGTCCTGCACGCCGCACGACAGCTCCACCCCGAGGTCGACCTCCACGCCGTCATCCCCGGCACCACACTGCGCACCCTCACCGGTCAACGACCACCCACCACCATCGAAAACCCGTACACCCCAACCGGATACAACGGCACCGACCCCGGCACCGACACCGGACCCGACCCAACCAGCATCCGAAATGGCACGCCCCCGAAGACATAGCCGACTGCACAGGCAGCACAACCACGACACGGACAAACAGAGGACCCGCACATGGAAGCCGTCGACACCGATGCGCCCGAACACGTTGCACCGCAGCCGATTCCGACAACCAGTGGACTCTTCACCGCCGACCCAGCCGTGCTCGATATCCAGCCCGGCTCAGGCATCAACTACGTCGACTACTGGTGGAGCACCAACCACGACGGCCACCTCGTGCTTTGGCACCGCCGCGGCGAGCTCTATGGACTAGCCAACCCCACCCGAGAAATCCAGGAACACGTACACCCCAACCATCCCGTGCGCTACATCCCCCGCGTCTTCGTCCCCCACCGCATCACCCCAGGCTTGCTCACCCCCCTCACCTAGCGACAGACCGACACCAGCGCCTGCTCGCCGCCGCCAGCGGCTGGACCCCGCTCGAGTTCACCACCACCACCGACACCACCCTCGCCGCACGGCACTACCTCACCCAGGTCTGCGCCGACGCCAACCAACTACTGGGCGAGCTCACCCGCACCCACCAGCCCGGCACCGACGAAACCTGAACGGACACAACCACACATGAGCACCCGCCTGTTCTCCCCCGACGACTTCACCGCCCTCGGGTGCGCCCACACCCTGCTCGAAGACCTCGCCCTCGAACTCACCGGCGACGAACCCGCCGCGCATCGGATCCGCATCGCCGAACTCGCCGCCCACATCGCACTCGTCCAACGCACACCACCCCTGCCCGTGCGTACCTCCACCACACGACCCTGACCC
>NZ_LT985364.1 GCF_900269665.1 Nocardia suismassiliense | reverse complement strand
CGACCGTCGTATTCGCGCCCAGCACCACCCTGCGCCTCGTGACAGTGTCCTCTCGTCTTTTTTTTTTATAGTGCGGCAGCCACCGCCAACACCAACCCACTGCATAGCGCCGGCCGCGTAAGATGTGTATGACCCGCCCCGCCTACGGCATGCCCCACGCGGAAATCGTCCCCTACATCCGCGAATACCTCTCCCACCACACCGATCCCGAACCTCAGGCCACCGAACCCGCCACGGCGCACCCCGAGACCGACCAGCACCACGAGCTCGCCCGTGAACCTGACGCGCTGCCGGGCTCCGTCACGCCGCTACCGAAGACCTACAACGACGTCGATGACCCTGATGAGCTGGTGCAGCTCATCAGGCAGGCCGCCGAGCAGGGCTGGCGGCCCCGGTACCAGTGGCGTCACGCCTACGACCGTCCCGCGTCGCGGCTTCCTGTCGTCTTGCGCCGCGGCACCCAGGTCATCAAAGCAGTTTGGCTGCGCCAGCCCACCGGCGAGGCCGAGTTCTCCGCCGCCGACTCATCGATCAACGTCGGCGACGGGCTGGTAGACAACGCGTCCCTGGCCGCCATCACCGCGGCTGTCCAGGCACCCCCGCGCATCAGCGGGGCCGCGACGGAACCCGGTGTTGTCGACGGTGTCGAGTCCTCGGTTACCGAGGACCGCAGCGAAGCACACGATGATTTGGGTGCGCAGGCCGGTGACATCGACCGCGCTTCCGCGCCCCGGTCGGCGGCTACCGGCGAAGAACTCGACGCCCAAACCATCGACGCGGCCCTGCGCGACCCGTGGCTTGCCCAGGTCGCCGCGACAAACGGGCGCACCCGCTTCGCTGAAGCCGCCGACACGATCGTCGGTGACTTCATCAACGACTACCTCTACCGGCGGCACGAGCAAGCCGAAAACGACGGCGAGCGCGGCACCGCCGAACTCGTCCTGCGGTTCTACAACAAATACGACAACCGCCTACCCGAGTTGACTGCGCGCATTGTCGAGCAGGTGTGGAACCGGCTGCCGATGGCACCGCGCTACCCGCTCGAACCCGCCGCCGCGAGCAGGCTCCACACCAGCACCGGCCTCGATCGCTCACCCACCACCTCGGCACCAACCCAACGCCTGAACCCCGGTGCGGAAGAGAACTCCGAACCCGCTCAGGACACCGACTCAGCTAGCGATGTCGGGCGCGGCGATGATGGTCATGACGACAGCGGAAGGAATCTCGATGCAGATCGGCAAGCACGGTCGCTTCGCGTGGGAGTACTGGAAGACCAACCGGCCGAAATCGCTGAGCGAGCTGCAGGATCCGGAGACCTTCTTCTACACCGTGGATCTGAGGATTCGCCAGCAGATCGGGGCACTGACCGATCAACTGCTGAGCAAGTACTCGCCGACCGACCAGATAAGAATGCGCTCGGCAACGCACGCACAGGCACAAGAACTCGTCTACGAGGAGAGCATCTACCTGCCCCCGGAGCCAGGAACCGAGGACCAGCAGAGCTAGCCCAGCCACATCCCCCCGCGCCGACGGCCGAGCTCACCGCCCGAGAGCGAGCACAGCGCAATCTCGTGGCGCTACGTACGCTGCGACGACTGCAGAACCAGAAGCGTCCCGCGACCGCCGCCGAACAGGACGCGCTGGGCCAATGGCTCGGCTGGGGCGCGGTATCGGGGCTGTTCGTCGACGAGCCGGTGCGCGAGGCATACAGCTCCGAGAGCCAGTTCAAAACCGCCGATCTGACGTGGCGACAGCTGGCCACCGAACGGACCCAGATCCGCCAACTGCTCACCGACAAGCAGTGGCAGGCCGCCAGCGACAGCATCCGCACCGCCTACTACACCGACCCCACCCTCGTGCAGATCATGTGGACCGCGGTCCGTGCGCTGGGGTTCGACGGCGGCGAATACTACGAACCTGGCTGCGGCAGCGGCAAATTCATCGAAGCCGCACCCACCACCACCTCCATCCCGGCCACCGCAGTCGGTGTCGAGCACGAACCGATCAGCGCGGCCATCGCCGCATACCGCTTCCCCGACGCCACGATCGTCGCCAAGGGCATCGAGGAATACCGGGTCAAGACAGGCCGTTTCGCGCTGGCGATCGGCAACGTGCCATGGGTCGACGTACGGCCCTTCAGCGAAGACGACAACCCGAAACGCAAACACTCCCTGCACAACCTGGCCATCATCACCGCCACCCGCGCCGTCGCGCCCGGCGGCATCGTCGCGCTCATCACTACCCGTCACACCCTCGACAACCACGAACCAGCCTCCCGCGCCGCGATCCACCGCTATGGCGATCTGATCGGCGCGATCCGCTTGCCTGCGAGCATCCATCGCGCGACCGCGGGCACCGACGTGGTCACCGACATGCTGTTCTTGCGCCGCCGAGACGACTCGGCGGAACCGACAGTTGACGATGGCTGGTTGCGCAGCGAAGAAGTCGTGTTGCCCGGCCACGATCAACCGCAGCGGGTGAACTCCTACTTCGTAGCGCATCCCGAGCAAGTCGTGGGTGACATGCACGTCGCACCAGCCAGATTCGGTCCTGAGCTGACAGTCACCGCAGGAGCCGATCTCGACGTCATCGACGCCATCTGGAACGCGGTCGGCCGCATCACCGACCCCGTCGTTGCCATCGAGGACGAGGTCGACGAGGACGCCGAGCCCCTGGCCGACGGCACCCTCGATCTCGATGCCGCCGGTAACCCGACCATCATCGAAGACGGTGCCTCGGTCACCCTGAACATCCACCCCGACCAACGCGACCAGCTCGTGGCGTTGATCCGGATCAAGAACCAAACCAACGAGCTCTACGCGGCCGAAACCGCGACCAAGACAGCGGGGGAGACCACCGAGCTGGCCGCGCGGCGCACCGAACTGCGCGAAGCGTTCCGCGCCTACCGGCGCGCCCATCCACCGGTCAACAAACCAGGCCAGCACCGGATCTACACACCCAAGGAAGCCCGTGCCCGCGCCAAACGCGACGGGATACGGTCGGTCCCCGAGGAATGGAAAGTTCCCACCGCCTTCAGCTATATCGAAGACGACCCCACCGCGGCGCTTCTGTTCGGCCTCGAATCCTACGACCAGACCACCGGCAAGGCCGACGAGCAGCAGGTGCTGCGCGGCCGCATCCTCGAACGCCGGGAACTACCCACCCACGCCGACACCATCGAAGCTGCCGTCGCGATCGCCCTCGACACCGACGGCTTACTCAACATCGACCGTGTCGCGAACCTGCTCGGCGTCAGCAAAATCGAAGCCGCAGTCAAAATGGAGCAAGCCGAGCTGGCATTCCGCTCCCCGGATTCGTCCGGCGCGTGGATTCCCCGCCACATGTACCTGTCGGGCAACGTGCGCGCCAAACTGGTCGCCGCACGGGCAGCTGCTGAAGGCAATCGCGTCTATCAGGTCAACGTCGTCGCGCTGGAAGCTGTTCAGCCTGTTGATCTGGACTACCGCGACATCCGGTTGCGCGTGGGCGCGAAATGGGTTCCCGCAGAGGTGTACGCCGAGTTCCTGCACGAGCTCGGTTTCCCCGACGCGATGGTCAAATACGCCGGCGGCACCGTCTGGGAGGTGCGTGGAGCCAAGGGCGGGGTGCTGGCCACCACGACGTGGGGGACCTCGGCGCGGTCCACGCAGGAACTGTTCCAGGCGCTGCTGACCAAAACCGACTCCGCGATCCGGGTCACCTACACCACCCCCGCAGGCACTGTCTACGAAGACCGCGAGGCCACCACCGCGGCCCGCGAGAAGGCGCGACGCCTGGCACACGCATTCGACGGATGGGTATGGAAGGACCCTGAACGCCGGGAGCGACTGGCCCGCATCTTCAACGACAAGATCAACTGCCTCGTCGAGACCCGCCACCCGGACACCCCACTGGTGCTCCCTGGATTGGCCAGCGACTGGACCATGGGCCCGCACCAGAACTCTGCCATCCGCCGCATCCTCGCCGAACCGACACTGGTCGAACACCCGCCAGGTGGAGGCAAGACAGCCATCTTCACGGCCGCGGCCATGGAACTGCGGCGCACCAAGCTCGCCGGCAAACCTGTGATCGCCGTGCCGAAGAACAGGCTCAAAGGCTGGGTCAACGACTTCCGGCGCCTGTACCCGAATGCAAAGCTCCTCGCGATCAACGCCAGCGATCTCGGCGTGCGACGAGCGAAATTCATGGCCCGCGCGGCGGGCGGGGACTGGGATGCCGTGATCATCACCCACAGCGCCCTGAACCGCCTACCGCTACGCAAAAAGGCCCAAGAGGACTACATCGCCCGTGAACTGGCGGGGCTACGCCGCCAGCTCACGGCTGCCAAGGGCCACAAGATGGACGCCACCACGTTGCGTCGGGTTGGCAACGCGATCGACACCGCCGAGAGCAGGCTCCGGCAGCGTATCGCCACCCAGGTCGATGAAGCAGTGTCGTTCGAGGACCTCGGAATCGACTACATCTTCTACGACGAACCGCACGAGGACATCAAGAACCTACTCACGCCTTCCGCGATTCCCGGCGCCGCCATCGTCGGCTCGGCGCGCGCCACCAAGGCGCACATGCTGATCGACTACGTCCGTCGACACAGCCGCACCGGCCGCAGTGTGAGTTTCGCGGACGCCACCCCGATCACCAACTCAATGGCCGAAGCCTATGTTCATGCACGGTATCTGGTACCCGAGTTGCTCGAAGAGTTCGAGATCGACAGCTTCGACGCGTTCGTTGCGAACTATGCCGATGTGAAGACCGACCTCGAGCCGTCCCCGAGCGGCAACGGCTACGTCATGAAGCCGCGGCTGGCGGTATTTCTGAACGTGCCGGAACTGCTGATGATGTACCGGCGCTTCGCCGACGTGCAGACCGAAGAGGACCTCAAGCTGCCGCTCCCGCACATTCGCGTCGGCGAGGACGGACAGCCAGGCGAAACGATCGTCATCGATGCCGCCGAAGGGCAACTGAACCTCATCCAATCGCTGATGCACGAACCCTGGATCAAAGAGCAAGGCGGCACCCTCAAAGCGCTCGGTATCGGCCTGCGCATCAGCACCGACTCGCGGCTGGCCGGCGGCGAGGCCGAGGACGGCAGCAAACTGCCGAGCCTGATCGAAAACCTCCTCACCCTCTATCACGAGACCAAAGACATCGTCTATCCGGTCTCGGCGAAGGACCTCACCCCGCAACCGCTGCCCGGCGCTCTGCATGGGGTATTCCTCAACGAAGGCACACCCGGCTCCGGCGCCGCCTACCCGGTGAACCTCTACGAAGAGATCCGTGAGCAACTCGTCTCCGGCATGGACGGCCGGTGGGAAGGTATCCCACGCGAGAAGATCAAGTTTATCCACGATGCCAAAACCGACGCGCAAAAAGAACGGCTCTACGCGCAACTACGCAACGGCGAGGCTCTGGTCATCCTCGGCAGCGACAAGAAGATGGGCACCGGGCTCAATGTCCAAGACCGCTTCTACTCCGTGCACCATGTCAGCTTCTCCTGGACCCCCGATGCCCTCGCTCAGGCCCTAGGCCGTATGAAACGCCAAGGCAACCTCAACTACCCCGATGTGCCCGGCACGCCGGATGAGGTTCGCCGGTTCTTCTACATCACTGCGGGCACTTTCGACGAGTTCCGGCTGACCAACCTGCGACGGAAGGCATTCTTCATCGAACAGTTGAAAAAGCGCAGCTTTAATCTCCGCGAAATCGAAGACCTCGGAGAGGACACCATCACCTTGTCCACCTTGAACGGTCTGGCCTCCGGGGACCCCGCGATCCAGCAGCGCGCGCAGGCGACCGCCGCACGCGGGCACTACGAAGGGTTGGCCCGGATACACGACGAGGATTCCGCGAAGCGATCCCGTCTGATCGGTGAGCGCGAACGGTACCTGGCCAAGGCGGTGCCAGCCGCGGAGCTGATGCGCGCAGCTGCCCAAACCCGCCAACCCACCAGCGGCAAGGACTTCGTGATGACCATCGACGGCGACGCCTACCGCGACCGTGCGGAGGCGGGAGCAGCGCTGTTGGCTCGCCTGGCCCAGATCACCGACACCGACCTGACCGATGGGCCGATCGCACTCGGCGTCCTCGGCGCACTGCCATTGCACGTGGAATCGACTTCGCCGGGGATGGTTCGGCTGAGCTTCGGCTGGGAGGTCCCTGGCGGTGATCGGTGCCCGTGGTGGTACCCGGAATCCGGAGCGCCCACTGACGGGCGGGAATTGGTGATGTCGCTCGAGCGGGTGCTGTCCAAGCTCGACCGCGACCTGGACGACGTCGAAGGATACATCGCCAGCGACACCCAGGAGCTTGACTCCTTGGCCGCCGATCCCACGAGCGATGAGAACCCGTTCCGCCCGCTCGCGCGGTCGAAGGAACGCGAAGAAGCCATGCTCGGTGACCTGATCATCGCCAACCAGGACAAGGCTGCAGTCGCCGCCGAGGTAAGGCGGCTGGAGAAGGCCCAACAGACCACACCACCGGTGAAAGCGCCCGCCGCCGCGCCTCCTGCCAGCACGCCTACAACGGGCAGCACCCAACCTGCGACTCCGACGCCCGAGCAGCAACTTCAGGAGAAACGCGGCGAACTGAACCAGCTCCAAGCTGAGATCGACCGGCTGCACACCGCGATAGCAGACGAGCACACCCTGCAACAGCAAGCGATGATCACCGCAGGATTGATCTCTGACACCAGCACCGAACCTCACCAGCAATCCGACTCGACGCCAGTGGAAATCTCGGCCGCCGCAGCCGGGCACGGCGCAGCGCCTGCCCACACCACCACAACCGCCATCGTGGCCGCACCACCGCAACTGTCCGTCGAACCACCTGCAGCGATACATGCAGGCCTGTGACCCGCTGCAAACTCATGGACTCAGCCGTGCATCGTGAGCTGCAGGCGTCATTTGCAAAGCGGCACCACCTTTCACGTTCGGCGTCGCGGTCGGCGCGGCACCTACCTCGTAATCTCCCCCAGGTCCACATCCGAGGCGACTTCGCTGGGCGCTGATGAACCGACCTGAGCGATCTCCTGTGCCCAGGCGTGCTCGACGAACTGAACCGCAAGTAGCGCTGGAGAGGAGACGTGCGTAGGGAGCTACAGGACGGGTGACGCCGCACACGGCTGATCGGCTAGCTGACCGTTTCCGAGGCCGTGCTGCTGCCGCTATTCCGACCCTGGACTTCGGAGCTTCGGGCCTTGCCCGGCCGCGGAGAGGCGCGGGTCCGGCGGACCGGCTTGGTCAGCGTGAGCTCGTTCGGCGAGAACGCCAATGTGTCGTTACTCCGGGACGGACGCACATGCAAAGGATCAGGTTGGGATGTCTCGGCGACGGCCACCACCTTGCCGGAGCGCCCTTCTTCCATCATCTCCGCGGCTGCGGTGAAATACACCGTAGGTGTGCGGCCCGCCGCGACAGCGACCGCGATGCGCTGGATATCGCTCTGCGACAATGACTTTGACTTGGCACGAGGGGACGGCACAGCACGCTCCGAGACGAATGGTCAGATATCGTTTGCCCCGAGCATGCCCGACAGCACCGACAACCCGCACCATCTCAGACCAGACCAGAGGTGAGTCCCGTTGTGGCGTAGGACGGTTGGCGGTCATTCAGCAGTTCACCGCCGTCGACTGTGGCGCACAACCTCGAACCAGCGAGAGATTAGACGAACCGGCGGCCAGGCTGCTCGCTGCCGAAGCGTTGGTGAGAACTGGGCATGCGCGCGCGAGGCACAGCAGCGCTGAGATCGAGGGCAGTGTTGTCGGTGCCAGATGCGACAGTGAAGACTCACGATCCCGAGCAGGATAGGCACGGCGATGGAATACATTGAGCAGTGGGAACGCCATCTGGTGGCCGCGCCGGCGGCTGCAGTTCTCAGTGGTGCCGGCTGGGTGGCCGCGAATCCGCCGATCGTGCTTGATGATTTCCGTATCGACACCGCTGGCGACGCGCACGACCTGCTGGCCCTCACCCCCGAGCAATGGGGCGCGGCCGGTTGGGGTGCAAGTCCTTCCTGGTCACCCTGGCGATTCGATCCCGCCGGTGCCGCCCGCCTGGCCGATGCCGGGATCACCAGCGCCCGGGCTCGCGCTCTTGCCGAGGCAGGCCATTGCAGCGTGGAAGCGATGCTGTGCGCGACTCCACCGGCCGTGCCGCAGGACGCGACCCGCATCATCATCACCCCGCAGCCTGACCCGATCATCGGAGCACCTGCCTTTGTGACCACCGATCCGGCGCTGGCCCGCGGCTACCTCGACCGGTTCCCGGAGTTGTGGGATGCGACGATCACCGCCGACCACGCCACCGTCGTACCCGTCGAACCACGGGGGTGGGCCTTGACCGCCGACGGCGAGCTCGTCGCCGGCCACTGGATCGACAGCGCCGACGAGGCGCCCCCGCAATCTCTGCCACCGGCCGCGGTCGCTGCGCTCACGCTGATGGCCGGTGCTTGCAACCGTGACGAGCTGATCCCCGATACCAGACACTGGCATCCGCTGCGCACCGCGCTCACCCACCACAGCGAAACCGTCGGGCGCCGCAGCATCCCCGAACTCGGGTGGACCCGGGACTGCTGGCTGCATCGCCATCGCTTCACCCTTCCCGATGCCTGCGAGGTCATCTGGTGGCAGGTGCGGTACTGCGAAGGTGGGATGAGCGGTGCCGACGGCCAGGTTGTCGAATACAGCGTGCACGCCGACACCGCCCGCACGGCCTTGCACACCCCACACTGACCACGCCCAGGCAGCACACGCTATTCGACATACAACTGGCGGCACAGACCAAAACCCCATGCCACCACAGCACATCCGGCACAAGCTTCCGGGCCGGGTTGAAGGCTATCGAGGCGCAATGCTGCGCAGCGGTGTGTCAGGGTCCGGGAGTGGGGTTGCCTCGAACCTGTTGTGCGAGTGCACGGTAGAGCGAAAAAAGTTCCCGGGCGGCTGCTTCGGCGGTGCGGGCTGCAATGTGTAACTGTTCGGGGGTGCCGGGGAAGGTGGGCAGCCGCCCTGCCGCGATTCGGATGTCGTCGGCCAGCACCGTTGATCGGTCGGTGATCGTTACTATGGCGATGCCGCCGAGGGTCGTGACGGCAACACTGCGAATGTCCGGGCCGGACTGTAATCGGTGGCGAGCCACTTTCGGGTCGAGGGCATGTTCGAGGTCGGAGAGGACAGGGTCGATCACGGAAATGATGTGCGTGGTCGGTATTTCGTGCGCGGCGAGGACCTGGGCTACGGCGCGCTCGACAGTCAGCGCGGCGTGCACGCCCACAGTGCGGAGAACAGGCGATGTAGACGGTCGGCCCAGAGACGGCCAGGTGACACGCAATGGTTCCGGGCCGGGCAACGCCAGGCCCTGCTTCGCTGTGTCAATCCAATCCCAGATGACCTTCTCCGCAGGCCAGCCTTTTTGTGCGACGACGTTGGCTGCCTCATGCGCGGACTGCTTGTCGGACATTGCGGCCTCCTGTGAGCGATCGGCTGTCGCGTTATGGGCTCGTGGTGCTGAGGGTTTCGGTTTCGCCGGAGAGCGCTTCTTCGATCATCACCGCTGCCGCGGTGAAATCACCGTAGGTCTGCGGCCCGCCACAGCATAGACAGCAATACGCTCGATATTGTTGTGCGACAACGATTGTGACATCGGGCGGTGAGACGGCACGGCGCGCTCCAGGGCGGGGTGGTAAGAGATCGTGTACCCGAGCATGCCCGATAGCACCGACAACCCGCACCTCGTCACACCAGCACCAGACACGAAATCCTTGGTGGTGCGAAACACTCAGCCGGAAGTCCTGCCCGCATGTGCCGCCCAGGCTTGGCGCCACGGTGACCCGCCGCCTTCGGGGGCGGATGGACACGCCGCCGGTCGCGTGCGGCGGAACCGACGGCGGCACCTCACGCTTGGACGCTGGGCCCGGTCGCATCCTGCTTGGCCGGACCCACACTGCGGGTGTGAGTTCGCGATAGCGCTTAGCACGTTCTGTCTTACCGTCAGCGTTAGTTCACCGTTTTGTCCGCCCAGGCGCGCCACTTCGACACGTTTATTGGAGCAATGCGCACTTACTCGTCGACCGGCAGCACGCCCCGCGCTCACTGCCACAGAGGGGCGGTCGCCCCATTCCCAATCTCGTCTAAGAGGAGAGGTCATGTCCGAGGTGACAGTGTTGCTCGCTGACGAGCCGAGTCGTCAGCGGATCGTCGACGCCGTGTACGAATGGGAGGTTGCGATCGGTGCGCTCCGCGGTCAGCGCGACATCGCCCGGCGGTCCGGTCCTGCTATTGATGCTGAACTTCAGAGCGAGGGCCGGATGCTTGGCGACGCGCTGCGCTACAGCGGCCACTTCACTGCCGGGGAAGCTGAGCGGGGGGCCCGGTGGCTCGCAGACATCGCAGCAGGCGGTCACGAGTACGGCCTGTGGCTCCGGATCCGCAGCGTAGAGCTCAGTCAGCAATGGAGCACCCGCGTCCGAGGTGGCGACATCCCGGAGAACTGGCGCCCCGGGCGATTTCCTGACGCTGGACTGCTGCTCGACAACGGATTCTCGTCGGCTCCCGGTCCCAACATCCCAAGGACCCGCGTCGAGTTCGACAAGATGCTCGCTGACCTGGCCGCGGAGGTCTCCGCCGGCCCGCTCACCCCGGAACAAGAGCATGATTGGCGAAACGTCGTGCAACGCAGTGCCGAGCAGTACCGCGCGCTCGTGCGGGAGCGCCGGGTCGAGCTGAACGCTGGGCAGACCTACCGGACATCGGTTCTGTTGTCCATGCTGTCTCGGCAAGAAAGAGTGCTCGACACCCGCGGCGAGCCGGTGGCACCACAGGAGATGATCGACAACGACCGCGCATGCACTGAGGTGCTCACCGCACGACAGGCACGCCTGATCACCGGCACCACGAGCGATGAGGTCGCCCCGATCGCGATGAATCGCACAGAGTTCCGTTCGATCGTCGAAATCATCGATCAGCGGATCGCCGAACAGTACCTGCTCCACGGCACCTTGGCTCAGCGTGTGGAGTTCTGGGATTCGATGACCAACACCCTGTCCCACCTGCAGCGCGCTGCCACCATCCCTGGTGTCCTGCGCGATGACGCCGAACGCGCCCGCGCGGCAGTATGGCTGCAAGTGCTGTCCGACGGCGGCGGGCTGCCCGCTCCTGCCTGGTGGCTCATCGAGGACGCCGCAGATTCGGCGTATGTCGAGTCCGAGCGGGCTGCCGGGACGCTATCGCGCCTCAACGGCAGCCGTCACAGCTATCTACTCAGCGTGGTACACGATCTCGGGTTCCACGCCACACGCAGTCGGGCGGTCGATCCCGATCGGCCGTTGCCGACCGCATTGGTCGTTGAGGCCAAACAGGTGCTGGGCGCCGCCCGCGACAGCCTCAGCGCCGCCGATGACATCAACCATGTCAGGCAACTACAGAATGTCGTCGAGGTCGTCGACTCGCTGCTCGGCGATGGCGATCCACGGTATCTCGCCGAGCGTGTTCAGGATGAGCGGTTGATGCAGGCTTGGCGGGAAAACGAACTGAGCGACAGCGATTGGGTTGCGCTAACCGCGAGGCCGGGTGCGTTTCCTGACGCACCCGGCCTGGTGGCACATCGGGACAGCGAAGGGCCGACAATGTCCCGCGAGGATGTTCTGAGCACGTTCGATCGCCGCGACGGCGCGCTGCCCGCCACGCTCGCAGATCAGGTCGCTCGCACCTTCCGCGCACCGGACCCAGCGTTCCTCGCTGTAGAGAAGGCCCACGGTGAGCGCGTCCTTTCGGCCATTCAGTCCGGCTTGCTGGACTCCGCCCTCAGCGCCCGGGCGCTGATCTGTGGCCGCAGCGGGGAATACGATTCGTGGCTCGACGGCCTCAACCGGAGCGAGGGAAACGACTCGTGGTTCGACAACGTCCACGGGTATGACCTTGCCAGCTCGTCGGTAGCGAGCGGACTGCAGGCGGCGCGATCGTCCGCACCTGCCCGCAGCGCCTCGGCGTTCGCCGATGGAACCACTGCCCATCCTCTCACCGACCAACCGGCCCAGGAAAGCGCTTCCGACTCCGGACCCGGAGTCGGAGGCGTCTGACCGGTCGGCCACGGTTCGGCAATCCAACAATCGCTGGCATGCTGGCTATCGAATCGACTGCAGGGCAACCGAATCTGGCCTGGGCTTTCCGGACCACCGAACTCGCCCTGTGGAATACACCATCGAAAGCCGCGGTGCTCGTGTGAACCGGTCCGGACACCCCGACAAGGTCGTGGGCGTTGAGGAGCCGTCAGCCGCCTGCGCGGGTTACCGCGAACAGCTGAGTGTCGATCCGGCGACCACAGCATTCGCTTGGCTAGCAGCCGGTCGTAATAGCCAACGCGACGCGCATTGCGATATTCGCGCAGGTAGAAGGTGCCGATATCGTGGCCGCGATGTTGCTGTATCGCAGTGTACGTCGGTGCGTGGGGCGACAATATGAAGCGTGGCAATTATCGTCGTCGACACCAACATGCTCGTCAACTCGCCGAGGCTGCGGAGCAAGGAGTGGGAGTCCCTGCTCGAGAACAAGGACGACTGGGATGTGCGACTCGTGGTGCCCGAGGTCGTGTTCCTCGAGACGGTGAACGTCGTCCGACGTCGCTGGCAGACCGAGATCGGGAGCCTGCTCAAGGTCAAACTTGGAGAGTTCGGCTTGGACGAGCAGCGCGATTCGATGCTCGCCGAGATCAGGAAGGCTTGGGAAGAATATGAGCAATGGCTGTGCGACTTCCTCCGTGAGCACGATGTAACCATCGAACCTCCGCCACCCACTGATTTGATGGAACTCGCGCGTCGAGCGTCCGAGGTGCGCGCCCCGTACAACGAGTCGGCGAAGAAGGACGGCTTTCGCGACACTCTGATCTGGCTCACCGCGATGGCTGTCGCCCGCGAGAACCCCGACGAGCAAGTATGGTTCGCCAGCGACAACCACACCGACTTCGGTCGAGGGGGAAACCCCAACACAGATGAACTCGACGACTGTTCGATCCCGTTCCATCAGCACTTGGTCGAGGACCTCGACCGCGACGAGCTGACCGAGCGTGTGCGCTATGTGATCAGCGTGAAGCGGTTGGAACAGCACCTCGCCGCGCAGTATGCGCCGATCACCGATGCTGCCCTTGGCGACTTGGCCAACCAGATCGAGATGGACGAACTCCTGCGTCACCTGGGGGAGTCGGCCACGCAACTCGTGGTTGATCCCGAGTTGGCAGCGCTTCCATTCCAGATCGTCGGGGCCCAGATCGCTGGCGTGCGGGAGGCAGAAGGCGGGTGGCAGTTCAGTGAAGGTGCCCGGCGTGGTCAGGCAGGCTGGACTGCGCGATTCAGCGTGGAATCCGAAGTCGATCTGTCGATGTTCGGGGTGGATCAGACCGTCAGCGAGATCACGAAACCGCTCCGGCTGTTCGGTGATGTCGCGGTCGCGTCAGACGGGGCGGTTCGGGACTTGGTCGTGACGTCGGCGGAGGCTCTGCCGGACGATGCGATGCGTGTGCGATGGGAGAATCGACGGCGCCGCGCCAGCTCGTCCGCCTCGTTCCTGCTCGACCAGACTTCTGTCTGGGGCCCGGTTTTCGACCGGGTGCGTATGAGCGACATCTTCAGCCCCGCCATGGACCAGATGCGTATGAGCGGCGTCTTCAATCCCGCAATGGACCAGCTCCATGTGAGTGGCGTGTTTAATCCGGCCATGGACCAGATCCGTACGAGCGGCGTTTTCAACCGGATCTTTGACGACATTCGTAACCCGATTCTCGACGAGATGCAGCGGAGCGGCGCCCTCAATCGGATCTTCGGCGACATCCTGAAATCGCAGCCGAGCAGTCTAAGGCTCGGGATAGGTCAGGGATCCCAAGTCTCAAAGACTGCCGATGGACCGAAAACATCGGGTGTGCAGTCTAACTCGCGGCATGACAAGAGATCTGCCGACAAGGAGTCGACGCCTGACGTTGACGGTGGCGACACCGACGCCGAGGAATCCGAATCGGGGTAGTGGATCGCCGTCGCTGGCAGAAGATCCTGAGCGATGTCGCCTTCGTGCTCGCGCCGACCGCCGTCACAGCGCGCTGGCAGCGAACATGGCGGCAGCTTGGATGGTGTCATCGCCGTAGGCCACGTGCGCAAGTGGCTGCAGCCCGCCGATCTGGCATACCGGATCGCCAGCGACACACCAGCTTCCGGTGCGCCACGGGCCGGGCAGGCCCGGGCTGCCGACCAGGCGCAGCGGATCACCGAATAACAGCACTGCCTGAATCCGGGGTGCTACCCACGGCGGAATGCGGACTGTTCCGGGAATCGCGGCGGCGAGACCGTCGCCGAGCGCGGAGTGCACGACCGCCGCGCCTTGGGAGTAGCCGGCGACGACGATGCGCATCTCGGGGCAAGCGGCGGACACCTCGGTCAGATGTTGCACCAGATCGGCGGTACCTCGGCTGATCGAGGAGGGATCGAGGAGTTCGGCGGGATAGGCCACCGGGTAGGTGGTGACCGGGATGTCCACCATCCTCGGCAGTGCCAGAGCGAGCGGATCGCCGATCTCGGCACCGAGATAGCCGGGCTCCCGCGTTCCCCGCGCGACGACCAGTTCGACTCCGGACGTGCACGCGGGCGCTGCGGACGCCACGGACGCTGGGCCGATTACAGGCGCGGTGATCGTCAGCGCCGAGGCGAGAACGCCGACGATCACTCGGGCGGTCGACAACGCAGAGGATTCGACGCGGAATCGTCGGGGGCGCAATGAACTCGGCATGGCAGCAATGCTGTCGGCGCAACGCGACGGTAGGCGGCGAGGTCCCACACCCGGTGGGAGATTCCGCAGACGCTCGATCGAAGTCGCCCGTGGTGTACCGGCCCTTTTAGCCGCCTGGGACGAAACGTAACCGGATCAACCCATCGGCAGATGTCGTCGGCACCGGTGTAGTCGGCGAATTGCTGATTCGGCCAGTCCCTTTGGACTGCAGAGGGATTGGCCTAGAGCTTCGCAATCTGCATCGGTTTGTGCGCGGAGCCTCTCACTGCCGTCGGCCTCACGGAGTTTCTACGCTGACATCGAGATCCCGCAGGGGCAGTAGGGAATCCGGCTCGAGCGATGTCATCACCGTTGCCACCACGGTCCCAGCGGTACTGGGTGAGCAGCATGGTCGGGCTTGGTCGCGAGCACCTGATGAAGTTGTAGCCGGCCGCGGCGCATCCGCAGACGACCCGCGGCCATGAACAGCCCCCAGATCCGCGCGCGTTCGGCTCCGATCTCGGCGACGGCATCGTCCCAGTGCTCGACCAGATTGGCCGACCAGTGCGCCAGAGTGAGCGCGTAGTGCTCGCGCAGGTTTTCGGTGTGCAGCACCTCGAATCCTGCGTCGTGGATCGCGCTGACGATGCGGCCCACGCTGGCCAGCTGCCCGTCGGGCCAGATGTAGCGATCCGCGGTCGCACCGGCTCTGGTGCGGGCGTGACCGTCGCGGCGGGTCACGCAGTGGTTGAGCATCAACCCACCGGGACGCAGCGCTGCATGCATGATCGCGAAGTAGGTGGGGTACTGGGCGATTCCGATGTGTTCGGTCATCCCCATCGACGAGACTGCGTCAAATCCGGTTTCGGTGTGGTCGCGATAGTCGCCGTGGCGTATCTCGGCCAGATCGTCCAGGCCTGCCTCGGCGATAGCTCGCTGCCCGAACCGGGCCTGCTCGGCGGCCAAGGTCACACCCACCGCGCGCACCCCGCGGCGTGCGGCGTACAGGACGAACGGTCCCCACCCGCACCCGAGATCGAGCAGCCGGTCGCCGGGCCGCAGGCGCAGCTTCTCGAAAACCAGCCGCATCTTGTTCTCCTGCGCTACCTCGAGGCTGGAGTCCACAGAAGGATAGGCCGCACACGTGTAGACCATGCTGGGGCCCAACACATTTCGATAGAATCGGGCGGACACGTCGTAGTGATGCCCGACCGCTGCGGCGTCACGAGCGCGCGAATGTGACAGACCTGCGGCAAGTCGGCGCCAGCGCGGAGCGACTTCCTGCGGGGGTGGTGGGATCGGCATCAGCGACTGCCACCCGATGCCGCGCAGTATCCGCACCAGATCAGCGGTGGGCGGCCGGTGAAACGCCAGGCCGGCGGCCAGCTCGGCCAGCACCGGATACGGATCGCCAGGATGGGCGCCGATCAGCTCCAGTTCCCCGGAGATATAGGCGCGGGCCAGCCCGAGCTCGCCGGGCGCGGTGAGTAGATAGCGCAGTCCGCGCCGCGAGCGCAGGTGCAACCCCACGACGGCGTCGACCGGACCGGTTGCTGAGCCGTCGAACGCGGTGATCCGCAGCGCCATCGTGCCATCGGTCACCATCTCCACCGCTCGCGCCACCGTAACGCCGCCCGCACCGCCTTGCGGCGTCACGAGCCCGGTTGGGCGCGGCACGGCGTTTGGTCCGAGTGCGTTCACCGGCCCTGCCCGGGAGCGGCGGAGGTTGCTGAATGGTGCGAAACGGGGACGGGTTCGGCGGCGCGAAACTTTGGCCAACCATGTTGGGGGACAACGATACAGAGGTAGGACATGTGTGCGGTGGCCCTTCGGTGACATGGAAGCCGTGGCTCGGTGCGCTGAGGGTAGATCCCGATCGGTGTGTGCAGCGTGCCAGGTCACACACGTTGTGGGCCTCGGCTGGCGACGGGCCGCCATGCCGGGTGGCGGCCTGGACGGTCGCGAGATCGTGACCACTGTTTCGTCCCGTGCGATGCACGCGGAGCGCAGAATGTGCAATTATTTAGCACATACGTTCGATGTGCGAAAGGTTTGCTGATGGGTGCCACGCCGTCCGCTGACGAGCGCACCCGCTTGGCCTCATTGTCCAAACGGGAACGTGTGCAGGAGCTGCAGGCCAGGATCGATGCTGTTCCCT
Source organism: Nocardia suismassiliense (assembly GCF_900269665.1). Lineage (GTDB taxonomy): Bacteria > Actinomycetota > Actinomycetes > Mycobacteriales > Mycobacteriaceae > Nocardia > Nocardia suismassiliense. Next base: position 27,212 of record NZ_LT985364.1, on the reverse strand, counting down.
CGCGATCGGGCACCAACGCCGCGGGCGGCACTCGCCGCATCGACGGTGTCGCGGTACCCGGCGCACTGGGAGAGTTGCTGCCTGGCGGCGGTCTGGGCCGCGGCACCGTGACCGCCTGCCCGCGCGGCGCGCTGCTGAATGCCCTGATCGCCGCCGCCAGCGGTGCAGGCCTGGCGACCGTCATCATCGGCGGCACGCGGATCGGGCTGTTGTCGGCCGTCGAGCTCGGCGCAGACCTCAACAAGATCGCACTGATTCCACAGCCAGGAACCGACCCCTTAGAGATTGTCAGCGTCTGCCTCGAGGGGATCCCGGTCGTCGTTGTCGACCTCGATGAACTCACCGTCGCACCGGCCAGGGCGCGGGTGATCATGGGCCAGATCCGCAAATCCGGGGCCGTAGTGATCACTACGAACCGAGGCTGGGCCCGCACCGAGTTACGTATCACGACCCGGCGGGTGCAGTACATCGGGATCGGCCGGGGCCGCGGACGCCTGCGAGCAGCGCACCAAGTTGTCACCGTCCGCACCCGCGATGAGCGAACACGCAGCGGCCGCCTGGTGCTCGCCGGATGCGGTGGTGGCACGCAATGGACGCAGTGGAAACCCGACGAAGCGATCGTGCCGCCGCGCCTGCACCTGGCCGGATGACACGGCCATGAACGACGACCAATCTCCGATCAGACTGCCGCGCAGCGGAGGGCCTGTGCCGGTATGGGTCCGCTCGACACGGGTACTGCTGCCGCCACCGCCAGGACCGCGAGAGGATCGCGACCGCCCAAGCCTGGGCGTGGTCGCCCACAGCTTTGATCCGCAGATCCTCGACGAGTGGATCCACGGCGTCCTGCACCAGTGGTCCCGATGGTATTGGGGCGGCGGGGCGGTGCGCTGGTACGGACTAGTGGAGATCCGCTACGAAACACGCAACAGCGCAGAACGCCGCCAGTTCTTCCAATGGATACCGGCAGACGCCGTGCGTCCGGTCCACTCCAGCGAGAGCTGAGCACCCCGGGTGGTATCGAAAGGCGGCCGCCCGGCACCACCTCGGCAGATAGTCGCCAACTCCGATTGCCCACACGGAGTGCGAGAGCGGCAAGGCGTTGCCTACCACCGCGCCTACGCTTTCCGACACCGGAACGGCGGAGGTCAAAGATGTCTAGAGCGGAAACCGTGCGCGCGTTGCTGAGTGCGCACACCGAGATGTTGGCTCGACGAGACATGACCGAACTCGCCAGCCGCATCCATGCTGCGGCGGATTCATTGGACAGCGGCAGCTACACCACCGCCGCCACTGCACACGATCTTCTGTCTCAGTTCAATGAGCGCGCGCTCGAGGTGAGCTCGTGGTTGATGGGCACAGACCCCGACGACTCCAAGGTGGTCGTGCGAGGTCCGATCGACATTGTGGACCGGCGGGGCAAGATCCTCGGTTGCATCGAGATCGAGCACCCCGATATCGACGCGATGATGTGGCTGTCGAACAACCTCAGTTTCGCTGCGGCAGGCCACGACACTGATCCAGAGTCACCGCCGCGACAACGCGTGCGGATGCGAGGCCTCCATCCGGAGCCAGAATGGGCAGCCGTTTACCCGTACTGGACACCGGACGCCGAACACTCACCGGAACTGGTGAGACCCGCTGATCTCGACGATGGCCGTTCCCGCCTCTTGGAGACGATGACCGGCAACTCGCACCCGAACGCGGCACTGCTCAGCCTTCAATCAATCGGCGCCCGATATACCGAAACAGCCCACGACGGGATTTCATTCACCGCTGAGCATCCGAATTTCAGCACCACGTTCACGATCGCCGGCGACGACCAGTATCAGGTCGAGGTATGGCTCGCCGACCACAGCACCGGTACCAATGGCATCCTCACCCGACAGGTGGACGTGCCTGCACAGCGCCTTCGAGCAGTTGTCGAGGACTTGCTGGGCGAAGGCTTCGCCTCCGGCACCGCGGACCGCGAACACCGCATGGGGATGGATGCGACACCTCCGCATCCTGCGCTGATCGCTGCCGCCGACCTCCGCGAAGAGTACGCGGCGCCTCTACCCACCCGAACCGGCGACGGCCTGGCAGCTGCAGTTCAGAGTCGCCGGCCACCCTCACCACACCCAGCTCACACCATCGAGATGAGTGAGGCCTCACCAGCAAATGACGCAGCGCTCCACGCTCCTGATCTCGATGCGGCAGGGCCGGACTCGCCCTGACCCGCGCGCCTACCGCCGACTCGGTCAGCGCCGCGCGGCAATGCCGAGCCTCCGCCGTGCGAACCCGTCGATAAGTCGGCAGTGAGCTTGAATTCGATTGGGCGACTTTGATTCAGTGAATCAGGGCCGCTGGACGTGGCAACCCGTCGTACTCGCTGTCTTCGTCGTGATAGCACGAGCCTGGCACGTACGGCAGCGGGAATCCGTTGGTGTCCGCACCGGCACGGTAGCTCTCGATAGCCTCGATCTGTTCGAACAAGGTCTCGATGTTCGCCGCGCGCCAGGCCCCGACCTCGACCCCGTGGCCCGCGAGGTAAACCTCGATCGGTAACTCCGCCAGCGTGTATCGGCCCATCTCGGGCAAACTGATGAAGAACCAGGTGCGTGGTTCGGCGAGATCGTGGTCCGGGTCGTGTTCACTCGGCGGGAAGCGCCACGCCAGGGATTGGCCCTCGCCGCAGGCAGTGCCGTCGAATTCCCAGCCGCGAGCGTGAAGACGCGCGTCGAGTGCCTCGCCATCGGCGACGAGCTGCTGGGTATCGGCAGGAAACTCATCGGCCGGGAGATCGTCGAGCAGCGCCTCTCGAACATTACTCGGGTCTTTCCAATCCGTAATAAGCGGAATGACGCTCGGCGCCGGGAAGTTCGGAGAAAAGCTCCCCGATCCCGGATCCGCGTTCCGTGGCCTCGCTTGCGAGGGAGTCCTGCTATTCAGACGAGCCTGCCGCCGTGCTTTCTTCCCAGGGCTGCGTTTCCTCATGTGCAGGTTCGTACCAGAACCGACACATCGAACCCGGCTTGCCACGCCGCAGGGAGTGCGGATCTACGGGCTTGCTCCTGGCAGCTTTTGCATGGTGATCGAACCAGCGACCAGGCCCAATCGAAGCTCGCCGCTGCTGTCCCACCCCGTTGTTTGCTCGACGCACCGATCGTTCGGCACATCGAGGGCGGCACATACGGTGCCGGGCACGGTCGCCGAGTCGTACAGGATGCCGTCCACCCCGGCGGAGTTGAAGATCCGCAGGAAGAACTCCGTCAAGATCTGGGTGGGCACATAGTCGATATTGCTGTCGCCGGGATCGATCGGCTTGCTCACCTCGGCGGCGAATCGGTGCAGAAAACTCAGGTAGCGCCAGTCGGCGCCGAGCTCGGGATCGAACATGCTCGGCACCTCGGGCAGGGCGGTGAAATCGACGACGGTGCACGGCTGGGACGTCTGGAATCGACCAGCAGTGACACACTGAGTGGTGCCGTCCGACACCTCTTGGATCGCGGTGTCCATCTCCTCAGCTCCGTAGAACAGCGGAATTCCGGCTGGGCTCATACGGTTGGGTTGCTTGGCCTTATCCGCGGGCACGGTGCCCAGTCCGCCGGCGTCGAATGTCTTGCCGGGACCGTCATGGGTCCGGGCTCGCCAGAGCGAGTAGCCCGCATCCAGAACTCGTACTCCGAGGCGCAATCGCGTCAGCAGGTCGCCGATGTCGTGCAGAATCCGCGCCGGCGGGATCTCTCCGGTCATCGCGGCTTCTTCCGAGCTGGTCTGCTCGTTCAGCCAAATGACGTAGCGGGTCTCATATTTCACCGTCCGGCAGAACCTCGCCCAGGCGTCGTCGAGCACCTCGTCGCGCCGGCGCCAGGCGAAGTTCCGTTCGACCCACATCGTGTCGTGCGCGAGCAGCCGAACGGCATCGACCAGCCCGTCGCCCGAAAGCACATCGCTGAACTCCCCAATGAGATCCCAGGTGTCCCGCGTCGCGGCCATTTGGTAGCCACCCTCGCGACCGTCCCAGATCACACCCTCGTCATCAGCGCGACCGTACTCGTTCCTCAAGCCCGCGAAGAAGGCTCCGAGGAGCACATCCATCGACGCGGCTGGACCACCGCCGCAGAAGTCGCAAACCTCATCGGCCGATGCCTCGTCGGCAATCGCCGCCTCGAGCGCATAGTCGGAGACACAACCAGTGCAGACGAACTGGGTGCTGAAGTTCCATCCCTGATCGTCCTGCTCCATCTCGATCCCCTTCACTATGCCCACCGAGCGAGCGTAGCGATGCCGCGACCCGAACCGACTCGATTGTGCCGTCGCAGTCCAGCGCGGCGGACATCGATCCGAGCGGTTTCGGCCGCGCCGGACTACCTGGCGATGCAACGCGGCCGGCGGACAGCCAGGGCTACAGCGGCAGGCTGGCGAACCAGACCAGAGAGGCCTGCTCAGCCGAGGAGGTCGAGCTGTCGATGCGCGCGCCGCGGTATCCGTAGAGCAGGTATCGGGCACGTTCGGGCTGACCCTGAAAACCGGCAAGCACGCCGACCTGATTCCATGCTGGATCGAAAGGGGCAATCCAGCGGTGAGTGGTATAGCCGCGGCCACCGGCGATCTCGGTGGCTTGGGTGTTCGGCGGCAACCGATCAATCGCGGCGGCCGCAGCTTCTGGCGAGGGGTAGGCGAAAACGACGTAGCCGGTGGGTGTTTGACCGGCGTCGCCGCTGACGCAGTCCGCCGCCGCGACCCACTGATTGTTCGACCACACTGCGTTGCCGCTGTTGGTCCGCAGATCTTGGCCCGGCGTGCGCCATGAACAGTCGTTCGTGCCGATCCGGCCGTGGTCGGTGCCATCGGGTTCGGGCACCAGATTCGCGAAGGCATTTCGCATCGCGACCTGCTCGGGATCCGACGGCACGGAGGATGGAACTGGACCCTTTGCTGGGGCATCGGAATCGCGCGTAGTGATCGCGATCGTCGCGGCGACGCCGAGCACGATCACTACCGCTGCGGTGCCCAGCAGCCAGCGCGCGGAGCGCCTTCGGCGGTGTGACGCCGAACGCGCGCCGGCGGGACGGGGCGAGGTGAGAACCGATGACGGTGCGGGTCGCTGTCCGCCGGGCTGAGCTGCGCTCGCGTCTGAGTGGGCGAGGGCTCTGGTATGACCGAGCTGGCCGCGGACATCAGAGCGGCCTCTTCGCTCCGTGATGGCCCTCCGGCGCGCCATGGTTGAGGACCCGTCGGCGATGTCAGCCACTGCCAACGCGAAGTCCCCGCAGGAAGCGAAGCGGGCGGCGGGTTGTTTGGCCAGCGCGCGGGCCAGAACGGCGTCGAGCGCGGTAGGTAGTCCGTCGCGCCGGGCGCTGATTGGCGGTGCAGGCGAATGAAGATGCCCGGCCACCACAGCGGCGGGATTCGCGGCGTCGAAGGGTCCGGTGCCGGTCAACAACCGATACAAGGTGCACGCCAGCGAGTACTGGTCGGACTCTGGACCGAGCGCACCGCTGGAGAGCTGTTCGGGCGAAGCGAAGGCGATTGTGGCAGTGAAGGTTCCGGTAGCGGTGAGTCCTGCTGTGTCCTGTCGCAGGCGGGCGATCCCGAAATCGGTGAGCAGCACCTGTTCGTCACGACCAGGTGCGGCGGGCTGGACCATGATGTTGGCCGGCTTCACGTCACGGTGCAGGATGTCTTTGGCGTGTGCGTAGTCCAGTGCCGCGGCGACGCTGGCGATGATGCGGGCGGTCCGCTCGACGGTGATCGTGGATGGGTCCAGCGCGGAGAGGTCGGCGCCGTCGATGTAGGGCATGCTGATCCATGGCTGATCGCCCTCGGTGCCGCGATCGTAGACGGTCACGATGTTCGGATGGTCGAGCTTTGCGACCAGGTCGGCTTCGCGTTCGAACCGTAGGCGGATCGCGGTGTCGGTGAACATCCCCGGGTTCAGCAGCTTCAATGCGATCTGTCTCGGTAGTCGGGGATGGTGGGCCAGATACACCGACCCCATTCCGCCCTGCCCGAGTTGCCGCTCGATCCGGTAGCCGGCGAACTCATCACCCGGTGCCAGCACTGTCGTGCCCCCTCATTGTCTGCAAGCGATCGAGCGCCGAGCCTACCGAGCGAGCTCATGCGGCGCTGGCGGAACGGCCTGTGGCCGGCGCCGCCTTCGGCGGTGTCGAGAAATAGCGGAGCGGGGGAGCAGGGGTGAGTCCATCCATACTCGCGCGGCCATGTGGCCTTTCACCTAGGTACCGCGGTACTCCACATCTTTTGTCATTCCTCCTGGCGTGCGGCCCCCGGGCTATCCTGCCGCCGCGAAAACTCGCTGTGGCCGAGAGGTCTTCATTGTCGCAGCCATTGCTCTCGGTGAATGGTCAGGCCGCCGGCTGACTGGCGAAGGACTAGAGCGCCGACCTGGCCGTGGGGTGCGGTGAGATCGTCGAGCTGATTTGCTCGACGACCCTCCGCGCAGCGGTATGGGAGCGGCGCCCGGCCCGTCGAGCGGCATCCGATAACGGGGGCTTGTGGTGGACCGCAACCGGGATGATGCTTCGGAAGTTATTGCAGTTCCACCGATTTGGGTGGGCAGGGTTTCGATCCCAGGGTCGGACTGTAGCCCGCGGTTCGCGCCTGTATGAGGAGTCGCGGGGTGATGCCCGGCTCGCCGAGCTGTGTCACTCGGGCGCGGAGTGCTCCTCACGGTCCGTCGTAGCTGAACTTACTCAGGATTTGGCCGAGCTGTTGTGCCTCGGCGGGCGTGAAGATGAAGTAGTCGAGATAGTTCCGCCCGCCGTCGAATTGGGCCAAATGCAGCGTGTAGTCGCGGGGATCTAGAGCTTCATCCGACTCGGTCCAGACGAGCAGGGGCTGAATGGGAGCTTCGTGCAGCTCTATGAAGACAGGGCGTCCGAAGTGCAGCTCTGGGCGGCGTAATACCTCGGCCAGCTCAAGGGCGTCTTCTGGCCCGACACCAATTCCTTGCAGGTCATCGCGCACGATATCGACTGTGGTCAGGCACGTTCCATCGCCGTATGCCAAACACGATCGCTGAATGATCAGTGGCGGCGGGCGAAGCGGGCTGGACGGATGCATCACCTCGCGTAACCGACGCGGTTGTCTTGGGCTCGAGACTTCGAACTCGATCGCGCGATCGTCGTGGCGGTGCGGAGTGTCTTCCGGGTCATCAGAGGGTGTGCAGGTGTAGCACCATTTGACAGGGCAGAAACCGGGTTGGACTGCCGCAGGTATGGCGGTCATTCGGCTCCTTTGCTGATGAGCGGCTATAGCAGTGACGTAAGGGCGCTGATTGTGTGCGGAATGCCGGGTCGGGGATGATCTGCGGGGGATCGCTGAGTCCTTCGGGAGCCGAACGTTGGGGTTTGCTGGAAGGTTCTGCCAGCACGGTCGAATGCGGTGTCGTCGGCGATGTGGTGGTTGCTGCACTGGACCTCTTCAGTATGGGCGTCGGTCGACGATAGTGCAGCGTGTGCGATTGGCGCTATGGACCGTAGACCGATCAATTGTCGACAGGGTATCGATAGCCAAGCCGCATGTTTGCTAGCCATCGCTTCGGGGAAAGCGCTCGGCTGGCGATCCGTCGGGTTGCGCAGTTGGATCGCCCGAAGCCTGTCACCTCAAGCGAACGGGCAGTTCACGGCGGCTGAAAGTGGCGGAGCGATCTCCGTTTGGAGATCATTCGAGGCCATTTGAATTTGCAAATGCACTTGCATATGACTAATTTCCGCTAGTATTCCGTCGCCTTGCGGGCGCTCTGGCGGTTTTCGGACACTCTCGACCGTCCATCTGTGCCCTACGGCGGTACCGGAAACCCCGCGTGATCAGCCTCTCTAGGGGAGCACGCCCGATCCGAAAAAAAACGCCCACCCATACGGCGTAAAAATCACACATGAAGTGTGAATCTTGTTTTTGTTGACACCTCCAGGTGACACCGGTAGACCATAGGGATCTTCGGCCCGCAAAACCGCGGGACAGGGGACGGATTATCGGCGGCGCGGCCACAAAAGGATGTCAGGAGCGCACCGAGACTGCCAGTGACGTGGGGTACTGGCAGTCTCGGGTCGGCGTGGCGGCTGGAGTAGTGAGGAGGGCTTATGTTCGGGGGAACAACAGCGGCGGGTTCCAATTGGCAGCCAATGTTGGTGCTCGGTGCCATGATCCAAGAGCTGCGGCGATCACGACGGTCATCATGCGGAACCACACTGACTCAGGTCCAGGCGGCGGAGCTGGCTGGAGTGTCAGTTTCCGCCTATTCGAAATGGGAGGAGGGGAGGCGGCGACCGCTTCCGGAGAATCTCTTGACCTTGTGCAGGGCGCTAGAAGTAGAGGACTGGAAAACCCGAAAGATGATGGCGCTCGCGTCCGAAAGTCCCTACCGCGTAGAGATGGGAAAATGGCCGCCTAAAATTACCGACGAAGACATAACTGTCATCGAGGCTCTACCGTTTCCCGCGCTATACCGAAAACTGCCAGAATACGAAATCATCTACGCTAACCAGACCTGTCTGGAGGTCTATCCGATGTTCGCCCCTGCGCCGCCGGACTCGCCGCGGCCCGCGAACATGATCGAGCGAATGATGACAGATGATCGGTCACGCGTCATCTTCGCTGATTGGCCGGTCATCGCGCACCAGATGGTGTACATGATGCGATTCTGGTCGCGAGGCATGTCGCCGACACGATTTGCAGAAATCATGTTGACCTGCCAACAGAATCCAGACTTCGACTACATGTGGAAGAACGATCCACCTGCCCACGGCTTCGACAGCAACAGGATAAGAGTCCGAGACCTCACCGGCCGTCGAGCGGCCTCAAACAAGATCCTGCGCAGCTGGTTCCCCAGCCACCCGCGCGGGGACTTCGAGATCGTCGCGACGCCGGATGATGTCCGGGCGGAGATTCCGACATGAATGCCGACGGAGACGCCACAACCCCTCCCCGCGAGGATGTCGCGGATAGCCCTGGCGCGCAACACCTTCGAACGGGCGGAGTACTTCCCGAACACTCCACCACGCCGACACTCAGCAGTGCAGTGTCGGGCTCGGGTGAGGATGGCATTGTGCCTGATATCTTCAGCGGAGACTTCGCCAGAAACCCTTGGCCAGTCCTGCGCTCCCTGCGCGAGGCCGACCCAGGCGTGCACCGAGTCGCCACACCCGATGGCCCACCCGCGTGGCTGGTGACCCGTTTCGACACCGTCCGCCAGTGCCTGATCGATGAAAATCTATCCACCAACGTGAAGTTCGCGAACGGCAGCGACTACCGAGGATTTCCCGTCCCGGCCCCGCTCGATGTGTTTCAGACCAGCGACCCCGGCGATATCGCCCGGCTACGCCGCGTGCTCGTGACCGAACTCGCGCCCCGACACGTCGGCGAGTGGGGCGGCCGGGCTGCCCAGCTGATCGAGCCGACTCTGCGTCAACTCGACGGCATCCGCGAATTCGACTTCGTCGACCGCGTCGCCGTCCCGCTCCCAGCTCTGGTGCTGAGCGAGCTGCTCGGCTTACCTCCCAATGCACGCGATCAGCTTCTCGCCTGGGCGAACTCGACAATGCGCCCCGCCGCGACCCCGCGTGCAAGAGACACCTTGGCCAGCATGCAGCAGATCATCAGAGCGGTGATCGACCACAGCCACCAGAGCGAGGACCAAACGATGCTCACCCGGCTGGCACGACCTGGCAACTTGAGCACCGCCGAGCTCGCGGGAGTGGTCTTCTACATGCTTTTCGTCTGGTACGAAGTGCTGATCGACCTGCTCGCAGGAACAGTACTCACGTTGTCGACCAGACCAGCTCAGCTCGCCGAGTTGCTCACACGCCCGGACCTCAGCAGCGCTGTCGACGAACTGTTGCGATACCTGTCCCCACAGGTCCTCGCCGGCCCGCGGTTCGCGGTCACCGACCTCGAGATAGACGGGCAGCCGATCGCCGCCGGTCAAACAGTGCTGCCGTGCCTGGCCTCGGCCAATCACGACCCCCAGAAGTTCGATCGACCCGACGAATTCGACATCAATCGGAACTCGCCACCACACTTGGCTCTGGGCTATGGGACGCACGCCTGCGTCGGCACGGCGCTGATCCGGCCGATCGCAACAGCGATGATCGGCAAGCTCTACAGCCAGTGGCCCCGGCTACGAGTCCTCGACGACGAACAGATTCCATGGCGGTCAGGATTCCGCCACCGAGGTCCGCTCACCCTGCCGGTGAAACCCGCATGATCGGGTCAAGACCACCCTTGTCGGGGGACAGCCGTCGCGTGAGCGCAGCGTTACAGTCAGTGCTAACGAATATTTCACCTGTGGGGGATGGTTGGAATGGATGAGCCGCAGCGACATCCGGTGACCCGTGCGATCAACACGCTCATCAACGCCATGCATCCGCCCACGCTGCGCGACGGGCAATGGGAGGAATTCCCCAACCGGCCGCTGGCAAAGGAGATCAACAACGCCACTGGCGCGACCCTGTCAGGTAACGCTGTGTGGAAACTGCGAACCGGCCAGACAACGAATCCGACCCTGGAGACGCTCGAGACTCTGCGAAAGTACTTCGGCTTGAAAAGCCTGGATCCGCTGACCGACCCTGTCCTCGCCGAGGGGATTGCCACCGAACTGGCGCTGGTGCACAGGCTGAGGACCGCCGACGACACCGCCGTGCTGGAGCTGGTGCTGCGCGACCGTTTGGCTCACGGGGAGGGCGTGCGGCCGGAAGTCGTCGCAGCGATGCACGACGTGTTAAGCCGTATCGAAGCCGAGCAGCGTCCCCATGCCGATGATCAGATCTGAGCCATGCGGATCGCAGTCTGGACCAGCCCCTTGGATGGGCGGCCACTCATGAATCACCGGACGCTGCGCGGCACGCTGAACGCACTAGGGCTGCCGAACCGCTTCTCGGTCAATCAACTCGCCGAAGCGCTCGCCAGCAAGCGTGGGCGGCCATTGCGGCTGCGGTCGGCGGCATTTCCTGTTGCCGGACTCTCAGGCGGGCTACTGGTTACCCGCGAGATCGACTTCATCGCCTACCAGAGTCTCACCAGCAAAATTCATCAGGATCACATCGTCTGCCATGAGTTCGGTCATTTGATCGCCGGACACCAACCCCACGTCGTCACCGGAGCAGACGCTCTGCGATTGATCGCACCAAACATCGACCCCTCGGTCGTCCAACGAATACTCAAGCGCAGCTGCTCGTTGACCGAGGAAGAAATCGAAGCTGAAAACATTGCCGATCTGCTCATGTCGCACCACATCATCTCCGCTAGCCACGAAGAATGGGTCATGACAACCGAGGCCGAAATCCAAAGCCTGCTAGCCGCACTGGGAACAGGGGACTGGTAGCAGTGCAGTTCGCGATCACCTATGGCAGCATCGGCGCGTTGGCTATCGTCGGATTCATCTGGCGGCTGATCATCGCCATACGAAATCCGAACTCTCCAGCACGATGGGCTCTCGCGATCGCGATCGCATGCTCGGCAATCGGCTTCGAAGCCGCCGTTCCCCACATCTATCTGTGGATCGGCAGAACAAGCGGAATCCCCAACCTCGCCAGCCTCATCGTCTACACCGCCATCACCACCGCCGTAATGGGCACTTTCGTGTGGACCACTGTCCTGGTGGCACCGCATGAATCAGCCTCGGACACTTCGGTGTTCAGTCCACGCAGGGTAGCTGCGGCGAACATCGCGGTCGTCGCAGCGATGGTGCTCCTGTTCTTCCTCTCACCGGTACATGATCAACCACGCGCGACGGATTTCGATCACCACTACGGGACCATCGGCATCGTTGCCGCTTTCCTGGGTGTCTACTTCTGCGCCTACACCTTCGGGCTAGTGCGGCTGGTGGTGCTGTGCCGCCAGTGGATTCCGCAAGTGCGAGAGCAGATCTGGTTGCGCCGCGGCCTTGCCTTGCTGTCGGCGGGGGCGACCATCGCAATCGGTTACAGCATCGGAAAGACGATCGCCCTGATTGGGGCGTGGGCAGGAATCTCGACACAAACCCTCAACGTCACCATCGCGCCGGCGTTCGCCAGCCTCGGTGCGGCGATCATGCTGATCGGATACCTATGCCCCTCGGTGATACCGCAGGCCGCCAGCGGAGTCGAAAGCCGTTGGGCCCTATATCGTTTACGTCCGATGTGGTCGGCCCTGACCCAAACGATCCCAGATCTTGCTCGCACGGCGCCGCCCGCGCGTCGAGCCAGCCGCGCACGGGTATATCGGCGTGTCATCGAAATCCGCGATGCGCTGCTGCTGCTCCAACATCACCTTCGCCCGACAACCACCGCACGCGCTGAACGCCTCGCAACCGAACTGCGCATCCCGAGCGACAAACGCCCCGCCGCGATCGAAGCCGCCCGGATCGCCGCTGCCCTGAGCGCCTACCGCCACGACGCGGAAGGCATCGACTGCGGTGAGGTCTTCCACCAACCCGAACAACTCGCGTTCACCGACGAGCTCCGCTGGCTCGTCGCAGTCGCGATGGCCTTCCGGACCTCGCCCTTGGTGCCGGCGGTCCTCAAGGGAGCTGGCGATGATCTACCAACGGCGAAGGACTGAGGGGTACAGCAACAGTCGCTGGTATGCCGCCGAAGAAATATGACCGCCCGGACGCCCCAGGCTGGCGAGGTCGACGCACACGCTGACAACCACCATGATGCACGCGTCACTGCCCCGGCGGCGGGGACGGTCGACGTCGTCGAACCCGACCTATTGGAACCATACGGTCGGAAGTTGCTGCGAGTACGCTGCATGGGTGGGCGCGGTCCCAGAACCGATGCTGGCGGTCCCCGGGAGACCGCCTACCGATGGCTGGGCTTACGAGGTCAAATGGGATGGCGCGAGATGCGCCGCACGCTGCACGACCAAAGGTTGCCGCCTGTATTCCAGAAGCGGTCGAAACATGTCCACTTCATTTCCCGAGGTGATCGACGGGCTGTTGAGCGCCGCCGCCCGCAGCGGCCACGAATTCGTTGTCGACGGTGAGCTGGTCGTCCTCAGTCCCGCTACCGGCATCCCGGATTTTGCCGCGTTGGCGCGCCGACTGCACAGGCCGCGCCCCTCGGCGCAGCTCCAGCAAGAGCTCCCCGTCACCTACATCATCTTCGACGTAACCGAAATCGACGGCATGCCAGTCACGGGGCGCACCTATGTCGAACGCCGACAGCTCCTCGGCAACCTCGGACTGGAAAGCCCGCGGCTCCAAATCCCTCCGTTCTGGACATCCGACGACGTCGATCCCGAACAGCTGCTGGCCGCCATCGAGGAGAAAGGAGGGGAAGGGCTGCTCAGCAAACGTCTCAGCTCCAGCTACACGCCCGGCCGCTCCCGCTCCTGGATTAAGACGGTCGTGCGCCTCCAGACCGAGGGAATCGTTATCGGCCACCTCGCCGGCCGAGGTCCTCACGCCACGACCTTCGGCTCACTGATACTCGGCGCCTACACGGAGCAGCGAACCATGAGATGGATCGGTTGCGTTGGAACTGGATTCACCAACGCCGCCCGCCGCGAAATCCGATCCGCCCTCGACCAGATCACTCAACCAGGCAGCCCGCTTGGGCCGACTGTTCCTCGCGAACTCATTACGGCGACCTGGGTGCACCCCGTGCTCGTCGCCAGCATCGAGTACCGCGAGGTAACAGCGTCGGGCATCCTTCGCCACCCGAGTTTCCGAGGGATCCGAACCGATATCGAGCCAAGCCAGGTCAAAGTGCCGGAACCCGACTGGTAGCGCCCGCGTTGAACTGCGCCGATTCAAGACTGCCCATCGGTTCGAACGCTGCGCGGCACTTCCAACGCAACAATGACGAATCTGATGCAACTCCGCCGCCCGCCTAGTCGGCTCTCAACAGGATCATTGACCTCCGGCGGGTATTGGTCGAGAATTTCCCCATGACCGGAGATCCTTCTCGATGAACTTCCGTATCCAGCCCGGTGGCTCGGCCAAGACCGCGACCGACGTGGCCGTTCCCTGGTCAAGTGCAATCGTTTCAGCGCCGCCCGCGCGGATGTACACGCCCTGCGACAAATGCTCGAGCACCGACGCGGATGTCTACATGGTCCACGATGATTTGTGGGCGAGCTCAGGACTCTCCGGTTGGGTCTGCTTCCGTTGTTTCGAGAAGGCCATCGGGCGCCGACTTGTCGCGACCGACTTCAAATCGCTGCCGGGCAACACAGATCTGGTGTATCACGGCCCGGAGCTGAGGGACCGACTTGGGCTTTCATGAGCCATGGCCGCGCGACTCGATTCCACCTGATCGTAGTGTGGCCCGTGAACGGGGCACAGCACATCCCAAGAGCTGCGAGGATTGCACGCTTGGAATCCCGCACGCTTGGAATACCGCTTATCCGCCACTCACGGTCCCTGGTGGCGGGGTAGCGGCCCGCCGGAACCCCCAATGTTCACAGTCACTCAGACTGTTACTACCGCGATGCGGTTTCAACCCTCTGTGCCCTCAACTAATGCCGTCCCTCCGTCGGGCAGCGTCGCAAGCGTGGCTCAGAGGCAATTGCTTACTGAACGGGAGTCGTCCGAAGGATGATCAGTTGAAGCTGAAATGGACACCGTAAGGCGTGGCGTGCTCATAGAGACCGACTGCCAATTGGTGAACGTCGCAGCGAGTAATGTGTATTCTCGATGGTTGAGTTGAGAGTGCGGGAAGACGAACGTCCCAGCGAACCGGGCCGGGTTCGCTGGGACGTTGATGGAGTGTCGCGCCGCTTTCAGGGCCTGTTGAACTCGCCTTGGAGTGCCCCATCGAGGAAGGCATCCCACTCGGCTGGGGTGAAGGTCAGAGTCGGACCGATGCCAAGGTCCTTCGTATCACGAACGACAACATTTCCATTATCAAGGAAGCCTACTTCAACGCAGTTACCCTGCCCGTTGCTCTTACTGGATGTCCGCCAATCATTTGGGATTCCAGGATCATCGGTCATTTCCTCTTCATCTCCTTAGCTACTTTCGCAATTGAGGCTTTGGAGTCACCGGGACTTAGCGCCGCACTACTGATGCCGGTAAAAGCAGTGCGGTACCGGTTGACCTCTTCTTCGTCATCGGTGTACAGCGCGCCGATGAACCCTTCGACGTACACGGTTGTGGGTTCTGTCGACTGCCCGTTCCCGTTGGTTGGAAAGTCAAGAATCAGAAATGGTCCGGATAGAACTCCATAATCGACGTCAGCGTCCAGTGGAATTATCCCGAGAGTGACATTTGGCAGCGCGGTGACTTCGAGCAACCGGTCGAGTTGTTCATGCATGACCAGAGGGCCGCCGATTTGACGCCGCAACACCGCCTCGTTGAGCACGATGTGCCACTCCGGTGGACTTACGGGACGTGTCAGAACGGCCTGTCGCTGCAAGCGCAATTGCACCCGGCGGTCGATTTCGTCGTCTGACACGTCGGGGTTGTGTGCGCGGATGACGGTCGCGGCATAGTCCTTGGTTTGCAGTATGCCGGGCACCAAAATGCCCTCGTGCCAGCGAAACTTGGCGGCAATCTGCTCAAGTCCGATGTAGACGTCAAACCACTCGGGAATGACATCTTTGTATTGGCGATACCAGGATTTCGTCTTTGCTGCCCGAGCGTACGCCTTAAGCGCATCTGCCATCTCCGGCTGTTTGTACAGGCGACACATGGTGTCGACGTCGCTCGTCTTCAGCCCTGTCTTGCCGGTCTCGATCCGGATCAGCGTGGAGACGGATATCTCAAGCTCCGGCGCCGACTGTTCCCTTGTCATGCCCGCGTCTTCTCGAAGCTTGCGAAGGTGGCGCCCAAGCTGTCGCCTCGCGACGGTGGAGTCGTTGTTCTCGACGCTTTCGGCCATCTTCGGTGCCCTCCCATGGGTCTCAGCTCAGAGACTACCAGTCATTTTGACATGTACCCATCGCTCATTCTGACATGAACGATGATCATGATGGCATGTGTCTAAGTGACAAGTTTACATCTGACATGTTGCAGTTTGGACAGTGGCATGTTTGACTAAGATCACAGCTCCGGCCCGCAAAGACATGGGCCGGTCGGGTGACCGACGGGGTGCGAAATGCCAGGTGAGAGCTTTCAGTTCGGCGTCCGCGCCGGCCATACGACATGCGAAGAGGTGCGCGCCGACGAGGTAGATCGTCGCCGTAGGCAGTACTCCGCAACACTCGGTTGTTCTGTGGCGTTCAGGCCCGAGTCAGGTCGACTCTTCCTGCACTCGGGCACTATCAGTGGCGTCACGATGTCGTCGAGCCGTCTGGGAGCGGTTCGTCGGCACATTGCTCACGGCCGGTTGGGGCCGATCGTTGAGAACCGGCGATCAAGTCGCACGACGATTCTGACCGGACCGCCAGACGGCCTTGAGTCGGTGATGGCACGGGCGTTGCTACACCTGAATGTGAGTTCTGCTGCGGCATGCATCCCGTTGCCCTCGCCTGTTGACGAGCCTGATGGCTGTTGGCATTGGCTTGTCGAGCCGCACGGGTCGTTCCTGCCGACGATGCGCGAGGTCATCGAGGCGACGTTGGTCGGTGCGCGGTGGTCAGTCTTGCTCGGTCTGCGGAGTCGATCTCGCGGCGAATGGATTCCGCGATCGCCCGGAGCGACGACTACCGGCACCTATGCGGCTTGGAATCCTTCGTCCGCCAAGGAAGCGCTCAAATATTTGCGCGGGTCGGTGCGTTCGGCGCGGTCATGGTGTCTCCGCGTCTTGGAGAAGTTGTCGTCGGGCGTGTAGGTCGCAGTCCCGTTCTTGTCAACCAGGGCGAGGGCCGACGAACCCAGTGGACGCTGCTCACCGGCGCTGGGGCGGACGAATTCCTCTCGGACTACGCGGTCTTCGCGATGCTGTGCGCCCTCGATGCGCGAATCCTGCTACCGGGCACGGAAGTTCAGTTGCCCGCGCCTGGTGCGGCCCAACCCCGGTGGCTCAACGGCGTGCCCACGACTCGCCACCGGCCGTCGGCCAAGACGGTGATCGAGGCGATCAGTGCGTACCGCAGTGCGAGGCGATCACCGGAGCTCTGACCAAGCCGCCCACTTCTGAATCTGCTGTTCCCTCAATACATCGGAGATGAGACACCCATGGGTGAGTCCGCCTGCAGCCAGCAGGAGCTATCGAGCGCGGTGGCCAGTGCTGCTGAGAGCAGTGCAGTCACGTCGGCGTCCGTGCGCAAGCCGATCAGGATGCCGGCGTCCGCGCCGGAGGCGCTGGTAGTCCCATCGGGCGTGGTTTCGTTTCCACCGAGACCGGACCTGCGAGCCAGATCGTGCCGGGCTCGCCAGGCCCGCCGCATCGAGTCTGGTCTCGACATCACCACGTTGGTGCCGAAAATCCCGGTCGATGATCTTGAGTCCAGGTGTGCCTACTACCGAGAGACCTGCGGGCTCAGGGCGTTTCCGCAACCGCAGCTGCAAGGCATCATGGCTGTCGCGAGCAGCTCGCTCGGTGCGATCGCGATGCCCGGCGAACTCGCTGTGCGCGTGAAAGCCCAAATGGTCGAACGAGGCCTCCGGATAGGCCCGATCCTGTCTCATCGTCACGCCTTCCGATGGACGTTCCTGGTCAATCCGGATATCCCGGACGACCCGGTGATCTACGCGCAGCTGTTCCGCGCTCAGATCTCGGTGACCCGCACTGGCACTCAGATCGCCTTGCCTGCCCCGACCAGACGGCACGACGGGTTCCGTCGCTGGCTGCGGATGCCGATGGATGCGTATCGGCCTTGCGGCACGGAGGTGCTGGACGCGGTCGCAGACTGCGGTGTCGTAGCCGACCGTCCTTGGTTCAAGCCCGCGACGTGATGGGCGAGGACATGGCCGAATCATCTGGTCCGAGCCTGCAGGCCAGCCAGTCTCGGCCGCAAAGCGGACGGATCCACGACCACCTGATCGGTACCGGTAAAGACACCTACCCGCACGATGCCGACGTAGGTGAGCTGTTGCTCGCCAATGCACGTGCCATCCAGACCGCGGCACGTGCATCCCGCGGATTCCTGTTGCGCGCGATCCATCACGTGGTCGCCGAGTGTGGTGTGCGCCAGATCGTGGAGCTCGGAAGCGGCTATCCATGCTCGCCGAACCCGCACGAGGTCGCAGAGGCGGCAGCCGAGGGTGTCCGAACCCTGTATCTGGACAACGACCCGATCGTGGCCGCGCACGGGCGGGCGCTGCTGGCAGATTTCGTGCACTCAAGTTTCGTGCAGGCCGACATCACCGACGTCGATGCCGTCCTCGGTGAGTTCAGGAAGCGAATGGCGGTCGATGTGCCCGTCTTGCTGTGCTTGAGCTTCGTCGCGGAATTCGTCGACGACCCACGCGGCATCATCGACGCCTTGTCTGCGGAAACGGCGGCAGGTTCGTATCTAGCACTGAGTCACATCACCGCCGACATCGAACCGGCGGTGGTCCACCGTGCAGCGGACATCTTTCATAACGCCGGCATCAGGTTCCGGCCGCGCAGCCGCGCAGAGGTCACCTCAATCCTCGCCGGAGCCAGGCTGGTTGATCCAGGCTTGGTCGCACCACATCGGTGGCGACCCGACATTGACCACCTGCCAGGTCTGGCCTTATGGGCGGTGCCAATGGCCACCGAAATCTGCTGCTACGCCGCCGTCGGACAAATCCGATGAACACGATCGCCATTCTGTCCGCTCGCCGCTCGCGACTCGGCGCAGCACCACATCACGGACGACCCCTCCGCAAATTCGACCAGCACAGTAGGGAAGCCCACATGTCTCAACCAACGATCGCTGACCCAGTGCGCCGACACCGTGGCCGATCCTTACCGGCCGCCGTGATGCTTACGAGCGCAACAGTTTTCCTCCTAACTCTTCGCGTCGGCCCGGCGCTGGCAGGGGCAGTGCGCCGTGTGATCGAGCGGTCGTTTCCGCTGGACTGCGGGATCGGCCCGGGAGGTCTGCCCTCCTACGACGACTGGGCCAACGACCGCAGCGGCAACCTGTCGGCACCGTCCGGAGCTGATGAGGAGGCGCGGTCGTGACGCAGCCTCCACGTGCAGCGTCTGCCATATCCGTAGCTCCGATCCCTTACCCGGACCCCTTGGAGATCGACGCCCAGTTGGCGGAGATGATGGCCGTCCGCCGGGCAAGCTTTTCCCACGAGCGACCGGCATCGAAGACTGTTCACCTCTGGTGTTTCGGCCGTGATCAGGAATCCGCGCTTCACATCGCTCACACCCCTGCCGACTTCACCGGAGACACCGAGCGGTCAGCGATTTGGGAGATGACCGCACAGCTGAGCGCCCGAATCCGCAGCCGTGCCTGGGGATTCGGCCTGGCCTTCTGCGCAATGGGGGAGTTGCTACACGACGCCAAATCCATTCCCGACGATCTGCTGCGCGAAGTCAACACAGACCGGCTGCGAGTGCGACCCCTCGCCGATTTGCTCTGCGCAGCAACCATTTTCGACGCACGTGGACGCAAATTCTGCTCTGCCGGTTACATCCATGCTTCCGAGCGGGGGCCGACATCGTGGCAGAACGACACTCTCGATGGACAGCAGACGATCGATACCTGGCTCAGCCACCTCAGAGCCGACATCGTCACAGCTCAGGTGTGGGCCGCAGCGGTATCCCTTTCGCCCGACCAAAACCTTGCCGTGGTGCGCGGCATACGCGCCATCGCCTCGAAAGGCCGCTCCACAGCGATGACTCGCCCCTCTGGCCGCGAGCCCGCACAGATCATGACCGCGTCGAGATGAAAGAGACCAGACCATGCACACACCTCGAATGCAACCATCGGCCCACGAGCGGCACCCGGTCCTACCGGACTGGCAGCGCTTGAAATCGGTGGTGTGGGCCGGCGCCGACGACAGCGAGGACCACCCGGTGCTGTTGGCCGCGGCCGCGATCGCCCAGATCTATCGCGACCGTGATGGTCGCGCCACCGACCCCACAGTCGACTGCGCGCGGCCCGTCGCCGAGGTCGATGCCTGGACCAGAAGCCACGGCTACCCGCTCGACCGAGTCGGCACCGCGATGCCTCCCGTGGTCAACGCCCTCCTCCAGGGCCAGTGCCGACTCGCCGAGGCGGACGTCGACGACAGCTCGAAGGCGCACGGTCCCGAGACCGACCCACAGCTGCAGGCCGTATCCACGGCATGGCAGGCCGTGGCCGACGCGTTCGAATCTCAACGTAACAAGCTTGCCGAACTGCTCTGAAACCACTGATTCACAACCGTTTTCATCACAGACAGGGGACACGATATGACCTACGCCGCCGTGACTAAGCCAGCAGCCCGCCGCGATCGAGCCGCCCGGCTGCGGACACGGTTGCTGGTCATCCGGCACGGGCGGGCATGGTGCAACGACGAAGACGTTGTCGCGGGTGTCGATGAATGCCGTGGGCTAACCGAGCTGGGGCACCTTCAAGCACGGGCGGTCGCGCAGCGGCTGGCCGCCGAGCATGATGACATCGCTGCGGTGTTCTCGTCGCCGATCAAGCGTGCAGCACAAACTGCGACACATATCGCGTGGGCATTGGGCATCGGAGTTGAGTCGAACTTGCCTGCTCCAGACTACGGGGGTGCGGTGAATCAACCGTGGCGCATCGTTTTGGGTCGGCACAACCCACCGTTGGCCCTGACGCCGGACGTGCCTCTTGCCCTCGGCGCCGAGTCATGGACCACGTGGGTGCGTCGCGTCGGTCTCCACATCGACCAGCTCACCGAACAGCATCGCGGCCAAACGCTGGTTCTCGTCACCCATCGCGAAGCGGTCATAGCGATGGCCCAGCACTTCAGCCAGGCCCCACCAACCCTGGCACATGTCACCCTCGACGTCGCCAATACCGCGATCACCGAATGGGAGCAGCGTCCGCTGGTGTCGCCGTGGTCGCGGTGGGCACTCGTTCGGCACAACGACGCCCGCCACATCGAAGCCGTGAACGACCCTCGCGCGGAGCCTTGGACTGCATTCCCTCAGTTCGACCCGCCGACAGCAGGGTAGGGGATTAGCCCATAGCTACACGGCCCCCGGGCGGACATCCATCGGCGGGGGTCGCTCCCGCCGGGGGGACGGCGGCCGTTGGGGGGACCGCGCCAGTCGGGGGGCGCGGCACCCATTCATCGTCGGGGCATACGGGCGTCCGATGAGGTTGCGGTGAGTGGTTCACCGCAACAATATGCTCGGGTGTTGGCTGCGCTGATTCGATTGCCGGATAGAGACGTTGGTGACGGTGAGAACTGAAACCAATTGGCCGACCGGTCTCGTAGAGGCGTCATGTGACGTTTGCTGAGTAGGGGGAAGCCCCGTGTCCGTCGCCTGCGGACGGTGCGGTTTGCGCCTCATTGCGCGGGTTGCGCTAGCGGGTTGCCTTGGGGCAGCCAACGTTGCGCGATCAGCTGATCGCGCGCCATTGGGTGTCGGCAAAATTCGGGTTGCGCAGGCTGCGGATTCGGCGGTCGAGTTCGTGTTGGGCGAGTTGGTCGTGGTTGCTTGCTCGTCGGATGTAGCTGATCAGGGTGTGCAGGTCGCGCATGGCCAGCAGAGTGGTGTAGCCGTTCCAGTCGCGGATGTCCCAGCCGTAGGCGGTGCTGAAGTCGGTGAGTTCGGTGTCGGTGAGGCCAAATCGTGTGCTTTGGAATGTGTGTATTAGGTCGAGTTCTCTTGGCGCGATGCTGATTTCGTCCCAATCGCCGAGAAGGACGCGGTCGGGGCCCCAGAGGGTGTTACCGCTGTAGGCGTCGCCGTGCACTAGGCCGCGGCCGAGGTGTGAGTCGAGGTTGTGGTAGCTGTCGACGAGTTCGCAGGCTTGGTCGGTGAGCCATTGCCGGTCACCGGAATCGAGTGCGCTGCTGGCGTGCGGGTCGGCCAGTGCTTGCGTGAGCCCGGCCAGCGGGAGGTAGGTCGGGAGCTCGAACGGAAATGGGCCGGGCAGGGCATGGAGCTGGCGAAGGATCGTGGCGAGTTCGTGTGAGGGCGGTTCGCCGCGTCCGTGTTGTGGGTAGTACTGCCAAAAGGTCACTGTGTCGTGGTCGATGTCGACGGCGTGGTCGATGACCGGTTCGGTGACGGGAATGTTTTGCTCGGCGAGCCATTTCGTGATGGCGACTGATGCACGTGCTTGGAGGCCGTGGTGTTCGTTGTGGCTGATCCGGGCGATGACGTTCGCGTGCGGTAGCAGGTAGACGGTGTTGGAGCGTTCGTGGAGTAGCTGCGCGTCGCGGGAATCGAGATCTACCTGGCGGCATGCGGTGTGGAGGGCGTGGCTGGTGCCGGTTGGTGTGCTCATCGGAGCGCTGGTAGTTCGTTGGCGGTGAACATGGCGATCTCCTGGCTGAGGTTTCGGGCTATCGAGGTGTTGACATCGCGTGTAATGCGCAGCGCGCCCTCAACAGCGTTCATACCATCGACGATGGGGTAGATGCGCTGATCGGGTTGCAGCGTGAAGACCGGCACCAGGATTTCGCAGGCTCCGTCGACGGCGCCGGTGAGGATCCGAGCGATGGCGACGTCGGTGCGTGCGATGGCTTCGTCGCCGTAGGAGCGCGATTCCTCGGGTCCGCTGGTGTAGCCGGTGATCGCGTCGAGCGCCCATTGTTCGGCTTTGGGATAGTCCTGGATGAGCCGGTAGGTGCTGCCGATGTAGTAGGCCAGTTTGGTGGCGGGAAAGCGCATGCTGCCGCCGAATGCGGCGAGTTCGTCGGTGGTGTCGGCGTTGTCGGCCGCTCGTTCGGCGCGGTTGATGGCGGCCCGGGCTTCGAAGGTGCGGCCAAGGCGTGCGCAGCAGCGTGCTTCGAGCGCGGCCAAGCGGACCTGGTGTTGGCCGGGTGGCGCCCAGGTGGAGGCTTCGCGCGCGAATTGCATTGCAGCGCAGGGGTTGTTGTTCCATTCGGCGATGAGTGCTCGGGTGCCTGCCGACCAGGAGCGTAGCCCGTCGTGTCCGGCCTTGCGGGCAAGCAGTTCGGCGGCCATGGCGTGTTCCAGGGCCGAGGTGGCGTCGCCGAGATTGTCGGTGACCTGGGCCAGCAGTTCGATCGAGACGCCGGCGAGGAAGAGCAGCTCGCGTTTTCTGTACAGGGACGGCTGGGTGCACAGAGCCTTTTTGACCCGGTCGCGCAATGTGGCCAGTTCCTGCAGCAGTGGTTGGGGCGCGGAGTACACGAAGCGTTGGGCGATACTGGCGAGTTGGTCGGCCAGGTTGGTGACGATGAGGCCGGGATCGTCGTTGGCGACCCACTCGGCGAAGGCGACCGAGTCGGCGGCGCAGTTCACCGTGTCCTGGTCGAGTGGCATCGGTTTGCCGTCACTGCGGAACCCGATGGCTCGATAGAACCGTTGCCGCGGTTCCTCATCGAGCCAGTCGAGCAACGTCTCCATCATGTCGGCGAAGCGAGGGCTCAGGACAGCAGCCGCCTTGCCTTGCTCCCAGTAACCCACCGTACGATCGGCGATCCCGGCTTTGGCGGCGAACTCGACTTGCGAGAGCCCGTGCACGGCGCGCAGCGCGGCTACTTCGATCCCGGTCCACCTGATCATCGGATCCCCACCCCTGCATATCGGCGTGTCGATTACCAGAACTCTAGGACCGAACTGCCAGTTCTTACCTGCCTTTCCAGCGGATTCGCACCGATTCTGAGTTCGGCACCCGCAACCGAGCCCGTGAAGCCGCCTCCCCCGCCGGCTGAATGCGACGAGCGGGCGACTCGGAGGAGATGTGGGGCTGCACCCCCTTCTCGGATACACCCCGAGACCGCTTGCACCGCCCTCGGGGTGGGTGCCCTCGCCGACGAGGAGGGCACAGATGACGAACACGACCGATTCCACGATCGACCCCGATCCGGAGCCACAGGTGGATCCGGCGCCGGGACACTGTGCGGCCGCCGACGCGAGCACCCGGCTCAGCCCGTGGCGGCGCGTGTGCGTGCATCGGCTGGTAGAGGCCAGCGTCGCGGCGAATCCGGACACGGTCGCGGTGGAATTCATCGGCGAGCAGGTGACCTACGCCCAGCTGAATCGGCGCGCCAATCAGCTTGCCCGGCACCTCATCTCGATCGGAATCACCCCAGGCGAGCTGGTCGGTCTGTGTCTGGACCGCTCGATCGAGCTGATCGTGTCAGTGCTGGCGATCCTCAAAACCGGGGCCACCGTGGTTCCGCTGGATCCGGCCTATCCGGCCGACCGGCTGGAATTCATGCTCTCGGACTCCGGTGCACGCGCTGTGCTCACCGGGGGTGCCGTCGAGGTGGCCGACCAGTTGTCGACCCGGCGCACCGCGATCCGGCTCGACGCTATCGCGGAATCGGTGGGGCGGTTCGCCGATAGCGATCTCGACGGGGACCTGCCGGGCGAGAGCGCCGCCTACTGCATCTACACCTCCGGCTCGACCGGCCGGCCCAAAGCGGTCGTGGTCGAGCATGCGGCGTTGGCCAATATTGTTGCCTGGCACGGCGATACGTGGCTTGCCGAGCCCGGCACTCGGACATTGTTGTTCTCACCGATCAGTTTCGACGTCGCGTTCCACGAGATCATCGCCGGGCTGAGTACCGGCGCGACGCTGGTCCAGGTCCCCGAAGCGACCCGCATCAATCCGATGGCATTGCTGGAGTTCGCACGCGAGCACGACGTGCACAAGTGGTACATGCCGTTCGTCACCTTGCAGCAGGTCGCGCAAGCAGCACTGACCGCAGCCGTGCCGGGGCGGTTGCGGGAGGTGATCGTCGGTGGAGAGGTGCTGCGAGCTACCCCGGCGGTGCGGGAGTTCGCGCGCCGCACCGGATGCGTGATTCGCAACCACTACGGCTCCACCGAATGTATAGATGTTGCGACACATACCCTTTCCGGGGATCCGGGCGGCTGGCCTGCCGTCGTGCCGATCGGGCTCGCGAACGTGTCGAACATGAACCTCTACATCCTCGATTCCTGGCTGCGGCCGGTGGCCGAGGGCGTCGTGGGGGAGATCTACGCCGAGGGCGAGAGCCTGGCGCGCTGCTATCACGGCCGCCCCGGATTGACCGCCGCCCGGTTCGTCGCGAACCTGTTCCCGACCTGCGGTTCACGGTTGTACCGTCTCGGTGACCTCGGCCGGCGGCGAGCTGATGGCACCATCGAATGCCTCGGCCGCGCCGACGCCCAGGTCAAGATCCGCGGCGTCCGAGTCGAACCCGGCGAGATCGAAGCGGTCCTCGCCGAGCACGCGGCGGTGGCCGAATGCGCCGTGATCGCCGAACCAAGCACCCATGGTGGCACCCGGTTACATGCGTTCGTCGTCGCGACGGCCGGACACCACACCGAGGAACTTCCGCACCAGTTGCACGCCGCCGTGGCGGCCCGCCTGCCGCAGCACATGGTCCCCGCGAAGGTGAGCTTCGTCGACACGCTGCCGATGACACCGAGCGGCAAGCTGGACCGCAGCGCCCTTGCCGCGACCGAACCCGCTGCGAGTGCCCACGATCGTGACGCGGCGGGGGAGCCGGCGCAGGCGCGGCTGTGCGAGATCTGGTGTGAGCTGCTGGAGGTGGCGCGCGTCGACCTGCATACCGGCTTCGCCGAGCTGGGCGCGGATTCGGTGATGCTGGTCACCGCCCACCAGCGCATCGGTGCCGCCTTCGGACGGGAGTTGGCCGCCGAGACGCTGTTCCGCTACCCGACCATCGCGACCCTGGCACACTTTCTCGACCACGGCGAGGAGCCGTCCGAACAGCGCGTTGTCGCTGACCTCGGTGGCCGGGACGCGGAGCGATCCGGCGATGTCGCCATCATCGGCATGGCATGCCGCGTCCCCGGGGCCGACACCTTGGATGAATTCTGGGCGAACCTGTGCCGCGGAGTGGAGTCGATCGCACCGATCACGCTGGCCGCCTTGGATCGGTGCGAACCCGACCCCACCAGCGACCCAGATTTCGTCGGTGCCGCGGCGGCGATAGAAGGCATCGACCAATTCGACGCCGGATTCTTCGGCTACAGTCCCGCCGATGCGGCGATGATCGACCCTCAGCAGCGGTTGTTCCTCGAATCCGCCTGGGAGGCAATCGAAAACGCCGGAGTCGATCCCGCTTGCCATGAGGTCGGTGTCTTCGCGGGATCCTCGACCAGCACCTATCTGATCAACAACGTGCTGCCCGCCAAGGCGCCGGGAACGTATCTGAGCCATCGGCAGTTCGACGACAGTACTGCGGCGCGGGTCGAGCAAGGCAACGCCGGTGACCATCTGCCGATGCGTGTGTCCTACAAGCTGGGCTTGCGCGGGCCCAGCGTCAATGTCCAATCGACGTGCTCGACCAGCCTGGTCGCGGTCCACCTGGCCCGGCGGGCACTGCTGAACGGTGACTGCGATATCGCTGTCGCGGGCGGGGTTTCGATCATCACCCCGCAGCGCACCGGCTACCTGTGGCGTGAAGGAATGATGGTCTCCCCGGACGGGCACTGCCGCGCCTTCGACGCCGAGGCCGCGGGTACGGTTTTCGGCAACGGCCTCGGTGTGGTCGTGCTCAAGCCACTTGCCGCCGCACTGGCCGATGGCGACCACGTCTACGCGGTGATCACCGGGTCAGCGGTCAACAACGACGGCGCCGACAAGGTCGACTACACCGGCCCCAACATCGACGCTCAAGCCCAGGTGATCGCCCGCGCCCATCAGGATGCTCGCGTCACTGCCGCCGATATCACCTATGTCGAAACACACGGCACCGCAACAATATTGGGCGATCCGATCGAGATCGCGGGCCTGACGCAGGCGTTTCGTGCCAGCACCGGCCGGCAGGGGAGCTGGTGTGCGATCGGGTCGGTGAAAACCAATATCGGCCACCTCGACGAAGCGGCCGGCGTCATTGGCCTGATCAAGACCGCGCTGAGCCTCTATCACCGCCGGCTCGTACCGAGCCTGCACTTTCGCACCCCGAACCCCGCCGCCGCACTGGAGAACAGCCCGTTCGAAGTCAACACCGCACTACGCGCCTGGCCCGCCCACGGGGACCAGCCGCGCCGCGCCGGAGTCACCGCCCTGGGAATAGGCGGCACCAACTGCCATCTCGTACTCGAAGAACCACCCACACCGCCCACCCCGGCGATCCTCGAGCGGGCCCGGCATCTGCTGCCGATCTCGGCGCGCAGCTCTGAAGCGTTGCGCGCCGGCATCGAGCGCTACGCCGAGCACCTCGCGGTCACCGGCGACGCGTGGGCCGACATCTGCTTCTCGGCGGCGACCGGCCGCCGTCATTTCGATACCCGGATCGCGGTGCTCGCCGCCAACACCACCCAGGCACAGGCCCAGCTCGAGCAGCTGCTGGCCAC
>NZ_LT985363.1 GCF_900269665.1 Nocardia suismassiliense | reverse complement strand
CAGCACAGGCGTCGCGTCGCGTTCCTGTGCACCGGTTACGGATCGCAGTATCCGCAGATGGGCCGCGAATTGTATGAATCCGAGCCGGTATACCGCGAGGCCTTCGACCGCTGCGACGCGATCGCCGCGCCCCTGCTGGGCCGATCGCTGTCGGCGCTGCTCTACGGGCGCCAACCCGCCACCACGATCGATGACCCCGTGCTCGCCCAACCCGCACTATTCGCCGTGGGCTACGCGCTACACGCGTTGTGGCAGTCCTGGGGCGTACGCGCTGACGTCATGGCCGGCCACAGCCTCGGCGAGTACCTGGCTGCGCACCTGGCAGGCATCTTCAGCGCCGAAGACGCACTGGCGCTGGTGATCCGGCGCGCACAGCTTGTCGAGGAACTGGCACCGACCGCGACCATGGCCTATATCGCGACTGACGTCGACACGGTCACGGCCGCGTTGAGCGGCTACGGCCAGACGGTGGCGATCGCCGCGGTGAACGCACCCGACGCCACCGTGATCTCCGGGGAAACGAGCGCGGTCGAGGCCCTGCTCGCTGAGCTGCGTGAGCGCGGCATCGACGCGGTCATGCTGCCGGTCACCCGGGCATTCCATTCCCCGCTGATGAAACCGGTACTCGATGCCTTCCGGGCGGTCGCCGAATCGATCACCTACGCCGCCCCGCGCATCCCGCTGGTGGCGAATCTGTCCGGTGAACTCGCCGGGCCGGCCGATCTGGCCAGTGCCGACTATTGGGTCCGTCACCTTCTCGAGCCGGTCCAATTCACCCACACCATGGCCATGCTGGCCTGCCAGAACCTCGACGCCTTCGTCGAGCTCGGCCCCAAACCGACCTTGACCGGACTCGGACAGCGATGCCTGCCGGATTCCGGCGCGGTATGGGTGCCCAGCATGACCCCGCGCGACTCGCATGCGGCCTTGGCCGGGGCGCGTTCGTTGTACCTGGCGGGAATTCGGTTGGACTGGAACGGAATCGGCGCGCCCTTCGCCCGCGGGCGCGTGC
The DNA here is from genome assembly GCF_900269665.1 of Nocardia suismassiliense. Classification (GTDB taxonomy): domain Bacteria; phylum Actinomycetota; class Actinomycetes; order Mycobacteriales; family Mycobacteriaceae; genus Nocardia; species Nocardia suismassiliense. The sequence continues at coordinate 87,651 of NZ_LT985363.1, read as the reverse complement.
CGGTGCCGACCTATGCGTTCCAGCGCCGCCGCCATTGGCTCGAGGTCAACCCGTCCCGGCCGCCAGTGGACCCAGCGGCCTTCGCAACGGCCGCGGATCAGGTGCCGCCGCCGATGCCGCAGGTTCTGGATCTGGTTTGGGAACCTGCCTTGCACGGCACCGAGCATGACTCCGCGTGCGGGTACGTGGTCATCGGCGATGACAACGAGCTGAGTACCGCCATCATCGAACGACTCGACAGGGACGGAACCGGGGGTGTCTTCGTGCCGACCTCCCCGGCCGCGCCCGGCGCGCTGGCCGAGCGGCTGCGCCGTCTACCTTCCATCGCACTGCCCTGGCGGCTGGTAGTGGTGGTCTCGCCGCTGGATCCGGCCGACGCGGCGGCCGGATTGGTGGCGCTGCTGGATCACCTGGGTGAGGTGCTGGCCTTCGCGACCACCGGTGCTCACGCGGTGGCGGGGGTGTGCCTGGTCTCGGGCGAGAACGATCTGCGGGGTGAGGCGGTGGCCGCGGTGGCCCGCACGCTGGCCGCCGAGCACCCCGACCTGGGGTGGTCGGCGCTGACTATCCCGACGCCGTGTCAGGGCAGCGATCTGGACGCCGCGATCACCGCCCTGCACACCGGCGGCCGCGGTGAACACTTCATGGTCTGCGGCGGTGCGCTGTTCTGCTCCCGCCTGGTCCCGAGCGCCGAGCACCCCGCACCGAGGGCGGCGATGCCGGTGCGCGAGGACGGAATCTATGTCATCACCGGAGGCACCGGCGGACTGGGCTTGCAGGTGGCCTGCTGGCTGGCCCGGCAGCGCCCTGCACGGCTGATATTGGTCAGCCGCTACGGAATTCCCGCCGACGAATCGCTGTGGAAGGCACTGGCAGCGACCGGGGTGCCGGTCGAAGTCGCCACCGCCGACGTCACCGACGAAACCCAGCTGCGCGCGATCGTCGAGGCCTGCGGCTCCCGGTTGCGTGGCGTGGTGCACTGCGCCGGAGGCGTCGACGACGCAATCCTGTTGCGCCACAACCGGACCCGATTCGCCAGGGTTGTCGAGCCGAAAGCGGCGGGGGCGTGGCTGCTGCACACGCTGACCGCCGATGCCGGACTGGACTTCTTCGTGATGTTCTCTTCGCTGGCCTCGGTGATCGGCTACCGCGGACAGGGCGCCTACGCCGCGGCCAACGGCTTCCTCGACGCCCTGGCACGCCACCGCCACCGCCAAGGCCTGCCCGCATTGAGCGTGAGCTGGGGCAGCTGGGCCGGGCCCGGGATGAGCGCGGCGCTCTCGCCCGTCCACCGCGCCACCCTGCACGGCGAGGGGGAAACGCCTCTCGCGCCGCAGAGCGCGTTGGCGGCGATGGCCGCCCTGGTGCACACCGGCCAACCCCACGCCGTCGTTGCCGACATGACCTGGCCCCAGTTGTCGGGCGCCCGTTCCCATCCGCTGCCCATCATCGAGGCCCTCGTGACTCCTGCGCCCACCTCCCGCACCACCCCGGCCGATTCGTTCGCGCTCAGAGTGAGGAAAGCGCCACCCGCACAGGCGAAGTCGCTGCTGGCGTCCACGGTCGCCGAGATCGCCGCCACACTGCTCGACGCCGACCCGCACACGATGGATCCACGCCGAGGTTTCGCCGAGATGGGCCTGGACTCGCTGGCTGCTCTGGATCTGCGCACCGCCCTGCAAACCCGCCTCGGCGTCGGATTGCCCGCCACGGTGGCCTTCGACCACCCCTGCCTGGAAGCGCTCGTCGACCACTTCGCCACGCACCATTTCGCCTCCGACATCGCCGCCGCGGCGACCGAGGCAACCGCCCCGTCGAGTAGCGCTGGTGCGCAGCCGCCGCAGCAGTCCGCGGCCGCGATCATCGGCCTCGCCTGCAAATTCCCTGGTGCGGAATCGCCGCAGCAGTTCTGGGAGCTGATCAGTCAGGGCCGGGACATGGTGGCCGAGATCCCGTCCAGCCGTTGGGATCTGAACGCGCTCTTCGATCCCGACCCTGCGGTGCCGGGCAAGATGCATGTGCGCCGCGCCGCGACGATCACCGACCTGGACTGTTTCGATGCCGGGTTCTTCGGCATCTCACCGCGTGAGGCCGCGAGCATGGATCCCCGGCACCGGCTGCTGCTGGAGCTGGCGTGGAACGCCGTCGAGCACGCCGGCATCGACCCGACCTCGCTGCGCGGCAGCGACACCGCAGTGTTTCTGGGTTGCGATGAATTCGCCAACGACTATCTGCGCCAAGCCGAGAGCGAGCTGGACCGAGAACCGTATCTGGCCACCGGCACCACGCTGAGCCTGACCGCAGGCCGGATCTCCTACAAGCTCGGCTGCCACGGCCCGAGCATGGTGATCGCCACCGGGTGCTCCTCGGCGCTGGTCGCGATCCACACCGCGGTGGCCGCCCTGCGCCGTGGCGAATGCCGTGTGGCGATCGTCGGCAGCGGAAAACTGTTGCTGGATCCGATCGAGACCGTGCAGCTGTGCAAGCTGGGCGCGCTCGCGCCCGACGGAGTGTCGAAAGTGTTCTCCGCCGAGGCCGACGGGTTCGGCCGCGGTGAAGGTGCGGCGGTGATCGTGCTCAAACGACTCGACCACGCCCGCATCGACGGCGACCCGATCCACGCGGTGATCCGCGGCAGCGCGGTCAACCACGACGGCCCCAGCTCCGGGCTGACCGTACCCAACGGCGCCGCTCAGCAGGCGGTGATCACCCGCGCCCTCGCCGATGCCGGTGTCGATGCCGAGCAGGTGAGCTATGTCGAAACGCACGGCACCGGAACAGCTCTCGGTGATCCTATCGAGGTCAACGCCCTCGGCCAGGTGTTCGCCCGACGGCGCGACCCGGTGCTGATCGGGTCGGTGAAAGCCAACATCGGCCACCTCGAGGAAGCCGCCGGGTTGGCCGGGCTGATCAAGACCGTGCTCGCGCTGCAACACGACACCATCCCCGCCCAACCCCACGCCAGGCCGCTCAACGATCACATCGACTGGACCCGCCTGCCGGTGTCGGTTCCCGCCGCGAGCACGCCCTGGCCGCCCGCCCGCCCTCGCGTAGCCGGGGTGAGCTCGATCGGGCTCAGCGGAACCAACGCCCACCTCATCGTCGAAGCCGCCCCGGCCTTCGAATCCTCGCCGCCGGCCGGACCTTTCGTGTTCCCGATCTCAGCCCGCGACGAGACCGACCTGCGCGCCACCCTCACGGCGCTGCACGGTGCGCTCGCCGAAGAAACCTCCGCGGCCGAGCTCGCTTGGACCTTGCAGAGCGGTCGCCAGCACCACGATCACCGCCTGGCCGTCGTCACCACCGAGGTGTCGGTACTGCGCGAACGCCTCAGCGCGGTCCTGCGCAACGCCGCCACCGCCGCGAGCGTTCTCCGCGGGGACGCCACAGCCGCGGCAGCCGTGCAGGACACCGTCACGACGGTGATGTACGAGCGCCGCGACATGGTCGGCCTGGCCCGACTGTGGTGCGCGGGGACGGCGATCGACTGGACTCGCCTGTCTCCCGAGCCGCCGCGGCGCACGAGTCTGCCCGGCTACCCCTTCAAACGCCAACGGCTCTGGATCGGCACGCACACCGATACCACCTCGGCCACCGAACACGCTGTCGCGCAATCGGATACACCATCGACCGACCTCGTGACCGAACTACGGGCGCGTGTCGCTGAGATGCTCGGCTTCGCCGTCGGTGATCTCGCACCGGACACCAGCCTCGACGGGGCAGGGGCGGATTCGCTGATTTTCACCCGGCTGGCCCACCACATCCGCGACCACTACCAGATCGAGGTGCCCTTCCAACAGCTGATCGATGACGCCGACACCGTCGAGGCCATCGCGGCCCTCATCGCCGCGCATCATCGGCCCCACATACCGCCCGCTCCCACCGCGCCGACACAGCCACCGCCACCATCGAAGGCTGTCCGCGGGCCCGCCAGCCCGACTGGCGCGCCGGCACCGGCTCAACCGCTCACCGACCGCCAGCAGCGATTCGTGGCCGAGCTCGCCGACAGCTATGTGGCCCGCACACCCGCGTCGAAGGCGCGTGCCGTGCAGGAGCGATCGGTCATGGCCAATTGCCGGATGACACCGTTTCAGATGCCGCTGAAGGAGATGGCCTACCCGATCGCGGTGGAACGCTCGTTCGGGCCCCGCTTCTGGGACATCGACGGCAACGAATACCTCGACATCTCGATGGGCTATGGCGTCCACTTCTTCGGCTACCAACCCGATTTCGTGATCGAAGCACTGCGCGCGCAACTCGACCAGGGCGTGCACATCGGACCGTTGGCCGCCAATGCCGGACCGGTCGCAGCTCAACTGTGCGAGCTGACCGGCGCCGAGCGTGCGGTGTTCTGCAATTCCGGCACCGAGGCGGTCACCGCCGCCCTGCGATTCGCCCGCGCCGCCACCGGCCGGACCCGGTTCGTGATGTTCTCGGGCTCCTATCACGGCTGGTCGGATGCCACCTTGGCGCTGCCGGCCGGAACCGAGAAATCGTTGCCGATCGCCCGCGGGCTGAGCAGCGCAGCGCTGTCGGAGGTGATCGTGCTCGACTACGGCACCCCCGAAGCCCTGCAGGTGATCGCCGATCTGGGGCCGCAGCTGGCCGCGGTGCTGGTCGAACCGGTCCAAAGTCGCCGCCCGGATCTGCAGCCGGTCGAGTTCTTGCACCAGTTGCGCGCGCTGACCCGCGACTCGGGCACCGCGTTGATCTTCGACGAAGTCGTCACCGGCTTCCGTGCCGGGCCGCGCGGCGCGCAGGGCTGGTCCGGGGTCGAGGCCGACTTGGCCGTCTACGGCAAGATCCTCGGCGGCGGCATGCCCGTCGGCGCGGTGGCCGGGCGCGCGCGGTTCCTCGACACCGTCGACGGCGGCGACTGGCGCTTCGGGGACTCCTCCCAACCGCGCGTACCGACGACCTTCTTCGGCGGCACCTTCAACAAGAACCCGATGACCATGGCCGCGGCATCAGCGGTGCTGGCCCGCCTGTCCATCGAAGGCCCGCAGCTGCAACAACGGGTCAGCGACCAGGTCAACGGGCTGGCCGAGCAATTCAACCGGTTCTGCCAGGCCGAGGGCTTCCCGCTGCGCATCGTGTCCTTCGCCTCGGTGTTCCGATTCATCGGCGCCGACGGCGACTACCGGTTGCACCGCTCGACCCTGGCGTTGGAAGTGTTCTTCCACACCCTGGCCGCCCACGGCATCTACGTCCTGGAAACACGGGTCTGCTTCCTATCTGCCAGTCACACCCCAGACGATGTCGCGCACCTGCTTGAGACCGCGAAAACCTGTCTGCGCCAGATGCGCCGCGGCGGCTTCTTCCCCTTGCCGGCCGCACCCACCTCGACACCGCCCCTCGTGCCGACGTCGAACCGGCCTGCCCGGTTGCTCGAAGACGCACGCCTGGAACCGATCATCACCCCCGCCGCCGCAGTGCGCCGCGCGCGGCCCGCCGACAACATCGTGATCACCGGGGCGGCCGGATTCCTGGGCACCCATCTCACCGCAGAGTTGCTGGGCACCACCAGCGCGCGCGTCCACTGTCTGGTGCGTGCGGACGACGCAGGGCACGCCCAGCAGCGAGTCATCACCGCGCTCACCGCCGCGCAGCTCTACCAGGACACATGGGCCTCGCGGATCATCGGCGTGCCCGCCGACCTGGCACGTCCGCGCCTGGGGCTCACACCGAACCGCTGGGCGCAGTTGGCCGAAGAGAGCGACGCCATATATCACTGTGGGGCACAAGTGAATTCACTGCTGTCCTACGAAAAACTCAAGCCCGCCAACGTCAACGGCACCCGCGAGCTGATCCGGCTGGCCGCCGACGGGCCGCTCTCGCAGCTGCACCACATCTCCTCCGACGCGGTGTTCGACGCCTATGGCTACCTGCGCAACGCGGTCCTCTACGAAGACCGACCGCTGGTCCATGGCGAGAGCCTGTTCGGCGGCGGCTACGCCGAAACCAAATGGGTAGCAGAAAAACTCGTCGAACAAGCCCGAAGCCACGGGCTGCCCACCAACATCTACCGCCCCGGCGCCATCATGGGCGCCCACGCTCGAGGCTGCGGCCAACCCAATGACTTCATCACCCGATTCCTGCGCGGCATCATCACCCTCGGAGTCTGCCCGGAAATGGACGCCACCATCGACATCGCCCCGGTCGACTATGTCGCGGCCGCGATCGTGGACCTCTCGCACGCGACCGAGCCCGGCACCACCTTCCACCTCACCCACCCTGCACCCTTGCGCTACGACGAGTTCATCGACGTGCTGCGCGCAGATGGCTACCGCCTCGAGGTGATCGCGCTGCACGACTGGGAAGTCCTGCTCGCTGGCCTGCGTTTCGCCGACGACAACCCCCTCTACCCGCTGATCCCACTACTGACCGGGTCCGACCCCTACTTCCGCACCAGCCGGCTCGACGTCACCAACACCACCACGCACCGGCCTGGGGTGAGCTGCCCGCCGCTGCTCGAGCTGATCCCGCTGTATCTGGACCGGCTGCGCACACACGACTACCTGCCACCGCGACCGGTCCGGGACCAGGCGGGCGCGCGATGAACACACAAGCAGCGATCCCGCGCGCATCCGACATCGACCCCGCATGGCTGCACGAGCACCTGGGATGGCCGCTCGACGCCGCCCCGATCCAGGTCGAGCCGCTGTCGCGCACCGGCGGGCAAATGGGCCCTGTACACCGAATCCGCTGGGGCGCAAGCTCGCTCATCTACAAGACAACACCGGACAGTGACACCGAATGGGGACGGTGGGCACTGCAAGCCGGAGTGCTGGCCCGGGAGGTGTCGCTATACCGGATGCTGCGCGAACACAACGGAGCGCCGACGGGGATCGCGCCGCGCTGTTACTGGTCGGCACTGCGTCCCGACGGGCACGGTGCCCTGGCGCTGGAAGACCTCGGCGCGGCCGGAACCGTCACCGGGTCGGCAATGGCGCGAGGGTTGACCGACCTGCAGGCCCGAGCCGCCGTGCGAACCCTGGCACTGTTGCATTCCCTGTCGGCCACCACCACACCCACCGGCGAGCCGCACGAGTGGCTGTTGACCGCGCAGTCGCCGCCGTTGCTGGACTCGATCCGCATGGGCCTCGACGACATCGACGGCCCCTCCCCGCTATGGGTCACGCCGTGGCAACCGACTGCGGCACAACAGCTGTCACAGATCGATGTAGCTCGAACATCGCACCGGGCACACGCGCAGGCCACCCTGCAGGCGGTCTGCCACGGGGACGCCTGGGCCAGCAACATCGTGTTCCTCGACCCGGCCCAGCTACCCAGCACGCCCTCGGCGTATTTGATCGACTGGCAGTTCGCGATGTGGGGCAACCCGCTCGCCGACGTCGCGCTGCTACTGCTGTCCTCGCTGGATCCCGCTTCCCGCCGCGCCTGGGAAGGGCGACTGCTCCACCACTACCACCACGTCCTGACCAGCACCGTGTCCTTGGACTACACCCTTGCGCAGTGCCGCAGCGACTATCGGCGAGCGTTGCCCTATGTCGCGCTCGTCGCGCTCGCAACCCTGGACGGCCTCACCGCAGGAATGACACGAACCGAACGATTCCGGTTTGCGCCCCGGGCCGCCACCGCGATGAACCTGCTCGCCGCGAATGCCGAACCCCCCGAGTCTATTCAGCCCCACGAGCCTTCCAGCATCCCGACGAGGAGCACCATGCCGCACACCGTCGAAATCGCGGTCATCGGCGCGGGCATGTTCGGTGCCGCGGCCGCCAAATACCTCAGCCGGGAAGGCGCCGACGTCCTGGTCATCGGCCCCGCTGAGCCCAGCGCCGACGAGGCGCTCAGCCAGCATTCGTTCGGCGCGCACTACGACCAAGCCCGCATCTGCCGCCGGATCGGCTGGGATCCGGTCTGGGCCGCTCTCGACAGCCGCTCGCTGGAGCGATTCCGCGACATCGAGGCCGATTCCGGGCTGCGGTTCTTCCACGACTGCGGCTCGCTGATCCTCATGGCGGGCTCGCTCCACACACGGACATCGGCGATGGTCAAGCGAGGTCGGGAAGAGGGCATCGACGTCGCATGGCTGGCGCAATCGCAATTGCGCACCGAATTCCCCGAACTCGGGATACCGGAGCTCGACGGCGGCACCGAGGGCCTTCTCGAACGCGCGCACGCCGGCTACCTGAACCCGCGGGCCCTGGTCACAGCTCAGCTGAGACTTGCCGCGGCTGCCGGAGGGCGCTGCGTGCGCGCACCGGTGGTGGCGATGGACCGCCGGAAGGGACTGTGGCGCCTGCAGATTCTCGATGGCACCACCCGCCGGGAGATCGCCGCGGAGAAAGTGCTGATGGCCACCGGGGCGTTCACCAACCACAACGGGCTCCTGCCTGCCGGTGTCCGGTTGGGCATGCGGGCGTTCACCGAACCGAACCTGCTCTTCGCCCTCGACGAGCACCAACGAGATCGTTTCGCGAGCCTGCCGCCAGTGGTCGTCGTGGATCCCGCCGACATCGGCGATGACAACATGTCGCTGTATCTGCTGCCGCCCGTGCAATATCCGGACCGGCGGTGGTATCTGCGGATCGGGCCCGGCATGCAGCCCTTCATCGACCCGCTGAGCACCGTGGACGAGATGACCGCCTGGTACACCCAGCAGACGATCACCCGCCGTCAGCACCGATTCCTGTCCACGGCGATGCGCACCATGGTCCCGGGGCTGGGATCCACGTTGATCACCCAGGCCGGCTGCATCATCGAAAAGACCCTCACCCGCTACCCCTACATCGGCTACCTCGACCACGGTTTGGTGGTCGCGGTGGGCGGCAACGGCCACGGGGCACGGGGGTCCGATGAGATCGGGCGCCTGGCCGCGATGCTGCTCCTCGGCAAGCCATGGGACAGCGCCATCGCGGCGAACACCTTCACCCCGGTCCTAGATCCCGACGATAGCCGCTGCTCTCAGCTGGCCACGCTCAAACCACCGTTCGGACTGTGCTGAACGCACGCAACCATCCAGCCGTAGAAAGGAATCCGTCACTATGAACGCAAAAGCGGTGCCCAGCAACTACTTCGAGGAAATCTACGCCAACGAGCTCGACCCCTGGGGATTCGACACCCACTGGTATGAGGCTCGACGGCGCGCGCTGTTGATGGCGTCCCTGCCCAAGCCGCGCTATCGGCACGCCTTCGAACCAGGTTGCGCCATAGGCACTCTCACCATCGAGCTCGCCACCCGCTGCGACCACCTCGTCGCGACCGATGTCGTCGACAAAGCCCTGGCCGAGGCACGCACGCGTGTCGAGCACAATCCCGGTGCCGGAGCCGTGGAGTTCCGGCAGTGGGCGTTGGGACAGAGCTGGCCGCAGGAGCAGTTCGACCTGATCGTGCTCAGCGAGGTCTGCTACTACCTCGAGGCCGCCACTCTCGAACAGGTCCTTCTCGAGGTCGTTTCCCACTGTGAGCCCGCGGCGACGGTGCTGTGCGCACACTGGCGCCGCCCGGTACCCGACTACACGCTCACCGGCGATGAAGTCCATGACATCGCTCGGGCGACGCCCGGATTGTGGAGCTTGGCTCGCTACATCGATGAAGATCTAGTTCTCGATGTATTCGCGACAGGGCAGCGCCCGCCGTGTTCGGTGGCCGCCGAAGAAGGGATCTTGTGAACCCTGTTGTCTCGCTGGCCCATTCAACAGTGCCCGGAGCTAACTCGGTAGTCCGCTGACCGATGCTGGGGGAGTGTCGACCATGAATGGCGCCGAGGGTGTGATGGCCAGTTCGGTGAGGTCGACGGGGACAGGGATCGGGTAGTCGCCGGTCAGGCAGGCGGTGCACAGCCCGGTCGAATCCTGGGGGTGGATGGCGGCGAGCATCGCGTCGAGCTCGAGGTAGGCCAGCGAGTCCGCGCCGAGGTAGTCGCGCAGCTCGTCGACCGTCATGTGTGCAGCGACCAGCTTCGAGCGGTCGGTGGTGTCCATCCCGTAGTAACACGGCCACCGATACGGAGGAGACAACACCCGCAGGTGAATTTCGGCGACCCCGGCGCCCCGCATCATCCGCATGGTTTCGCGCAGAGTTGTTGCCCGGATAATCGAATCCTCCACCACCACCAGGCGCTTGCCCTCGATGTTCTCCCGGATGGGATTGAGTTTGATTCGGACAGCGGCGGCCCGTAGTTCCTGGGTCGGTGCGATGAAGGTTCGCCCGATGTAGCGGTTTTTCACGAAACCGTCGACATACGGGATGCCGGACTCATGCGCATAACCCTGCGCGCCGGGCACGCTCGACTCCGGGACCGGCACGACCGCGTCAGCCTCGACAGGGGCCTGCCGGGCCAGCGCCTCGCCCATGCGCTGACGAACTCGATGTACGTTCTCTCCCCGCAGCCGGCCGTCAGGGCGGGCGAAGTAGACGTACTCGAAGGAGCAAAACTTCGACCGGATCTGCTCGGCAGGAAACGGTGCCAGCGACTGGACTCCGGTCTTGTCGATCACCACCATTTCGCCGGGCTGAATCTCGCGCACCATTTCTGCGCCGATCACGTCCAACGCGGGCGTCTCCGACGCCAGGACCCAGCCGTTGTCGAGTTTGCCCAGAATCAGTGGCCGAATGCCGTGTGGGTCACGGACTCCGATGAGGAAATCCTGGCTCAGCAGCACGAACGAGTAGGCACCGCTCAACTGCGGCAAGGTGCGAACGAACGCTTCGACCAGTTCGGATTGCGTACCAGTGGCGTCGGCGGGCAGCTCGCGCGCCAGCAACTCCGCGGCCAGACCGCTGTCGCTGCCTGCAGCGCTCGGGGGCAGCCCGAGGGTGTCGGCGAGCTGTGCGGTGTTGACCAAGTTGCCGTTGTGGGCGAGGGCGAACTGATGGCCGCCGAGGTCGCGATAAACCGGCTGCGAGTTCTCCCAATCACCGGACCCGGTGGTGGAATAGCGGGTGTGGCCGATGGCCAGATCGCCGTGCAGGGTCTGCAAGCGACTGTCGTTGAAGATGGCTGAGACCAGGCCGTTGTCACGGTCGACCCAGATCCTGCCCTCGTCGCTGACCGCGATCCCCGCTGCTTCCTGCCCGCGGTGTTGCAACGCGAACAGGCCGAGGTAAACCATGTGTGATACCGGACTACCGGGGGCAAAGAGCCCGAAAACGCCGCAAGACTCCTTGGGAGCGCTGTCGTCCACCGCCTGAGACTACCTGACCGGTCGAGGGCTCCCGGATGTTCGCCCTAGGAACTCCAAAGAAACAATCGGACTTCCCGACGACTAGTCGGTCATGCTGACATGTTGCCGACTGAATGAGGTCCCATCTGGAACGGATCCGACCTCACTGATGCGAGCATGCAGGTGCATGTCGTGCCAGCCATCAAGATGAAGTCCAGAGCTGTACTTCGTTCCTTCCCAACGGAATCCGGTCTTGTCCGCCACTCTGCAGGAGGGTTCGTTGTGGACCGAATGCGTCAGCTCGAGTCGATGAAATCCGGCGTCGTAGAAGGCCCAGGCAGTCAATGCCTCGACCGCCCGTGGGACGACGGCGCGACCTCGCGCAGCTGGCATCGCCCAGTATGCAACCTCGGCCTGGCCACCGACCAGATCCATATGCTTCAGTGAAACCCTGCCCACGACGCGGCCGTCTGTGGTGTCTGCAACCGCCCAATGGGCGCGAATCGCCTTGCGCCACGCCATATTCCACTCTTCGATCCATTGGCGGGCTTCGGTGATCGACCGGGCGGATCGCACATGCCAACGCTGAATACTCCGGTCCTTATACGCCTCGAAAACATCTTCGGAATCCTCAGTCACCCACGGCCTCAACAGCAGGCCACCTTCGGCGGAGAGAACCGGCTGAGCGGCGTCGGTGAACCTCGCCGATTCGACAACGTCCTCTGTCAAGTCAGGCATTAGACGCACCCGCCATCACGTCCTGGCGGTGGCACGGCAACGCGGTGACGCAGGTCGGCAGCGCCACAGAAGACCAGGCAGTATTCATTTGCTAATCGTATGCTCAGATTCAAACCAGGGCTGGCATCAGGGCGTGACGAGGATTGTCTGGACTGAGCGTCGCCTTGCAGCTACCGGTTCGTGACTAGTCGCCTGAGGCCCTCACCCGAGGCGGTGGCGCGACGCGCGGAACCGCAGCTGCATCGAGGTGGGTCGGGAACCGCTACGGAGGTGGCGCGGACCTCTGCAGCGTCGGGTCGGCCGGGTGCAGATTTGTAGGGTGTGAGCAGCAGGTGATTTTCATCGAGAGACAGGTGTACGAACATCTCCCGTGCGCCGCGCGAGGCGGACTCCGGGTCGCGCAGGCGCAGGATTTCCCGTGTCGCAATCGATTCCGGGGCTCGGGTGTTCCACATCCTGTCGAACGCGCGACTGTGCCGATAACGTTTCTTGATCCGCTCGATGTCCGCGATGGGGGTAAACCCGGTGAGGGCTTCACGGCAGGCCCGTACCCAACGGTGGGTCTCTGCTTCCCAATCGGGCAGGACGGCCTTGGCCCAAGGGCTCAACAGGTGCCATTCGACGAGGCTGTCACCGACCTGCAGCCCGGGGTAGGTGCGGGTGAACGCAGTGTTGGCGGCGCTCACGACGTACAGGCCCGGGGTGAGGTAGCACGCCGGGTGGGAGGTGGTGTCGAGCAGGCTGAGCTCGCGGTGTGTCGGTGTCGTCGGCGACTGGCTGAGGTGGAGCAGGTATGGGTCGGTCAGCCTCATGAGCCTGTGTTGGTTGATGTGACTGAGCTCGAGGACGGGGGCGACTTTGGTGATGGTCTCGGAATTGACCGCGCGCAGGCAGACCTCGATCTTCGATATCAGTGAGATCGAAAGCCCCGATTTGTGTGCCAGCGCGCCCTGAGTCAGCCCGAGTTCGCGCCGGTAGTCGCGCAAGATATGCCCGATCGGCGTGCATGCGTCCTCGGCAGTGGCTGGGCCGGCTGGGCGCTCACGCGCGAGCGCCATCCGATCATTCATCCTGTCCGCCCTTCCTGTCGGCTGGATCTAGGCCGCGCCGGTGCAGGAGGTGTCTGCTGCGGTCACCGGCTCGAAGTCTGTGGCAGGGTGGTGTTTTGTCATGCGATCAAAGGCACGGTTGGTGGCCGGCCAGGGATTGGTCACCTTGCCGGATGCGGTCTTGTACCAGCTGTCAACGCCGGTCGGCCAGATGGTGCCTGCCATAGCGTCGTCCATCCATTGCTGATAGGAGTGCATCGCGGAGGGGCTGACCTCGATAGCGGCGCCCAGACGCATGCTCTGTTGGATGCCACGCACGACATAGCGCGCCTGGAACTCTTTGATCGTCGGATTCGATCCGGAGGCACTGAACGAATTGGGTCCGGCCAGCATCCACATCGACGGGAAGCCGGGCACCGCGAGGCCATAGAACGCGGACGCGCCCTTGGCCCATTGCTGACTCAGCAGGACGCCGTCGCGCCCTCTGACCTCGATCGGGGCGAGGAATTCGCTGGCCCGGAACCCAGTCGCGAAGACGATCACATCGGCTGGGTGCAGGCGGCTATCCGCGCAGCGAAGGCCGCTGCTGGTCAACTCGGTGATGGGTTCGGTGACGAGTTCGACGTTGGGCCGGCAGAGTGCGCGGTAGAAGTCGTTGTCCAGCACGATGCGCTTCTCGCCGATCCGGTATCGAGGGGTGAGACGGGCGCGTAGCTGGGGGTCGGGGACGCTCAACCGCAAATGCGCGCGCGCCACCCAGCGCGCCGGGTGCGCGGTCCATCCTGCGGTCATCACCGGCGACAAGACGAGATCGGCTCCGTAATAGATCGCCTTGCGGTAAATCGCGTGCATCGCCGGGATGTGCTCGAGCACCCACCGTGCGACAGGGCCGAATCGGCGTGCTGGCTTAGGGAGTACCCACGCCGGGGTGCGTTGGAAGACGGTCACTTTCGCTGCGTCGCGAGCCAAGTGAGGCACCATTTGCGCGGCACTGGATCCGGTCCCGATCACCGCGATGTTGCGCCCGGTGATCGAAACAGTGTGGTCCCATCGCGCGGAGTGAAAGGCTCTGCCTTGGAATAGTTCTCGACCGGCGAGGGCCGGGATATGGGGCCGGTGCAGTTGGCCTACTGTCCAGACCAGCGAGCCAGCGGTGTAGCGGTCGCCGGTGCTGGTGGTGACCAGCCATCGCCCGTCCTCGCCGAAGCTGGCCGCGGTCACTGGTGTGTTGAGCCGAAGGTGCCGTTGCAGACCACATTTGATGGCGGTGGAACGCAGGTATTCCTGGATGTCCCGGCGATCGGGGTAGCGGATCGTCGAATCGGTGTAGGGAGCGAAGCTGAAGGAATACAGATGCGACGGCACGTCGCAGGCGCAGCCGGGATAGGTGTTGTCTCGCCAGACCCCGCCCAGTTCGCTCGCCTTCTCCAGGATGAGGAACCGGGTGATGCCGACACGCAGGAGTTCGACTCCCAGGCCGATGCCCCCGAACCCGGCACCAACCACCACCACGTCCAGATCGGTGACCTCGGTCATCGGGAGGCCGATCCGACGGCGGGCCCGCAGCGGACGTTGCGGTGGCGGCGGGATGGGCATGATGATGTCGGTCGCTGCATGGAATTCTCCTCCTGAACCGAGCGAGCCGCGCCCTATGAGCAAATATTTCGAACGTGTTCTAGCCGAATCGTTTTGCGTGGCCAGCGTGCACATTGAGCATTTAATTGCACACGTATTGAGGTCAAGAGATTTTCGTCGCACAACTAGTGCGAATTCATGAATTCATCACACACTCGGTGTTAGCCGCACTCGGACGAAGTGTGACTCCAACTCTGTCGAGGCACCGGGTGTGTGAAATCGGGATACCGGATGCACCTCGTGTGTGACGGCTGAGGCAAGCTGGCCGAGTTGGAGGTGAACGTCCTCGCCAACGATGTTCTAGCACATCTTGTGTTAATGGAGTGCGGAAGTCGCACCGCTTGTGCGAGTACGTCTTTCACTAACGTGAATTCCCGGATTCGCCATTGACAAATCCGGTCGCCAGCAGAATGCTGGTCGCTAGTTCCGGTAACCCATCGGACGTGGCGGCACCCACCACCGCCACACCCCGGTGGGTACCGGGACGGAGATATGTCAACGGCCGGGGTGGTCTCTAGTCAATTCAGTGCACCATAAATTTTGTTGTCGAACTATCCCGTCGTCCGCGACTAAAAGCTTCTGACGCGGCCGTGAGTGAAGCGAGAACGGAACGACCATGTCTCTTCGCACGCCTTCGACCCGGTTGAACACCCACAGTCTCATCGACCAGCCGCCCAGAACCTGTGTTGCGGTGGCGAATTGCATTTCTGGGCCCGCGGACTTCGCTCCGTGGATCCAGACGTCGTTCGTCGACACCTTCACCACACTGGACAACAGCTTCGGGGTTCGCGTGTTCTACCTTCGCCGCCTCACCGGAGCGCGACCCCACTGCCTGTTCGTGTCGATCACTGTCTGGAATCGCTTGCAGGACTTCGAAGCATGGCGCGGCAGCGATGCGTTCACCGCAGCACACCCCGACCGTAAGCAGTTCCGGGCCGAGTTCAGCCAAATGCGTTCCATCCGCTACGACATCGAGGTCGATGCGTCGGTCACCCTCGCCGACCTGGACTCCGAGGTAGTCAAGCGGTTGTTCGAAGAACATCCCGCTCTGATCACTCCGCCGGTGTCATTCGTCGGAGAGATCGAGTGGACCCCAGGTGACGGAGACCGATCCGCCCGGGCGTACCGCTGCGGTCGCCCTGCTGTCGAGGTCGAACGCGAGCGGCGATGACCGCCGTCGAGAGACCACGCCGGCCCCGATCGGGGTGCTTCGCCCATCGAAGGCATGCAGCGCTGACATCTCGACCGACGTCCAAGCTGCACCGCCGTCTGTACGCCAGGCCCGCGATGCCCCGCTCACGTCCGCAACGTCACCCACGTCAGGCCAGCGGACCCACATCGCGGTCACCCGGACTGGATGATTCCGGCAGCACAGCCCGTGCTCGACAGATCTGACAGGACCACTTGATGCCCCATTTTCTTCTCGTGATCGGTGCCGTCGCTGTTCTGGTTAATCTCGCGATCGGGCTCACCGCTCCTGAGCCAGGCGAAGACCCCGCGTGGGCTCGGCCATGTTCGCGGCGCACAATGCTTCATCGGCTGGGATTGGTGCTGATCGCACCGATTTCGGTGCCAGTGCGACTGATCGGGCGGGCCCGATTCCGTGCCCGTGCCCGTGCCGGCGGATCAGCCGCGGTGCTCCTTGTTGATCAACCCAGGCCGCTGGGAAGGCCGGTGAGGTCCCATCGGCCGGGGTTCGACGATCAGTTCATCCGATCGTCGGAATGTTCGGACGCGACTCCCACCCTGATTCGACTGGTCCATCCGGAACACCGAAGCTGAGATGTAGGGCGCCCAGGCCCGCCACGGTGATTATGATCCGCTCGCCAGGGTCGAGCCACTCGTCACGATCGAGTCCACAGCAGCCCGGGACGGTGCCCATGCCAATCACGCTGCCCGCAGCCAGGCTTTGACGGGTAGCCAAGGCGACGATGACGTCGATGGGATCGAGAAGATACTCAGCGGTGCTGCCTCGCCACACGCGGCCGCGGTCGGTGGCGACTTCGACCGACAGGCCTCGCACGTCGTCGATCTCGTCCGGTGTCACCAGCCACGGACCGAGTACGTTGCCGCAGTCCATGTCCTTGGATGCTGTGGGCCCGAAGCCGAACATCTCCGCCAACTGCACATCGCGGGCCGAGATGTCACAGAACACGGTGTAACCCGCGATACGTTCTGCCGCGAGGCGGCGAGAAGCGCCGAAGGGTATCTCGCCGACCACGACGGCGAGGTCCGGCTCGATGTCCAGGTACGAGCTATAGCGCGGCCACGGAACTACGGTGCCGGTTCCGACAACGCTCGAGATCCTGCCCTTGTAGTAGCTCACGGCGCCAACTTGTTTCGCCAGCATCAGCCTTCGCGCCACCGCGGCAACCGCCGGTGCGGCTGACCTCAGCATCGACGGAAGCGATCGCGCAACAAGGACATCGCTGGATAGGCGTAAGTGCCGCGGAGACGGCGCAGTCCAGAAGGGCGGACGGTCGAGGCACCGGCGAGAGCACTTGGACCGAATCCAGCGCGACACCCCAGTCGGCGGACTCGATTGTCGCTGCCCACCGCTCCACGCTGCTACGGCTGCCCGGCAGCTGCTGCAGGTAGCTGTCCACCGAATCGATGGCGTCGCCGGTGTCGCTCACCAAGTCGATTGCCGCGATGCGGTCCCCGTTCACTACCCCAAGCCCGGGTTCCCCGTCGAGAAGATAAGTAGCCAATGTCATTGTCCAGCACCATCTTTCGTCCCCGGAGCGCATCCAACACGCGCCGGGGCGAGTATACGATCCCAGCCCCGTCAGGTGCGGTTGGCGAGCGCGCCAGACGCTCTGCCTCACCGCACAAGGCCGCGAGGGGTGGACGGTTTAGTCTTTGACGGCGGGGCGGCGTGTCTGAATGTCGACTTCGATCTGCTCGACGTGCATTCGCGCGTCGATCTCGTACAGGTCCGCCAGGGCGCGCAGCTGCCCCAACTCCATGATGCGGCTGCCGGTCTCGATCGCCCGCAATTCGGTTGAGGTGCAACCCAAATACCGTGCGACTGCCTCGATCGAGAACTCTCGATCTTCGCGCAGCCGCCGCAGGCGGGCCGCCGATAGCCGCCGCAGGCGCGCATCGTCGTTGGTACCCCCGTCGCCAGCAGCGATCTGGGCAGGGAATGGGTAAACCCGGCATAGATCGTGTATGTCGGCCATACCAAGACTCTTACACGATCTGCGTCCGAGCACACGACAAGGTCCCATCATGGGATGGTTTCGCAAATGGCCTACCCGCCAACGCAACTCGACACCGTTGGTCCTGGATCTGTGACGCAAATGCGCCAACGTCGTGGTTCAGCGCCGACGGGCAGCGGAAAAGGCGAATGTCGCAGGGCCGGCGCGAAGTTGCCGGGCTGTTCAGCGATCAGAGACGCTCGCTGGTGAGGTTGCACAACAGGTCGCCGAGTAGGCGAGCCTCGACGGGGGTCATCTTGAAGTAGTGGCCACCGCCGCAAACAGGCTGGGCTATATGAATCCAGTAGTCGATCCAATAGCTTCGGGGGTTCACACCTCCGTCCTCGGTGAAAGCCTCTCTGCCCCTGGCGAAAGCTCGTGCGTCCTCGGTGAAGACCGTCAGCGGCGCACCACGGTTCTCACTGAGCTCGATGGTCGTTTCGCGGCCATAGTGGAGTTTCGGGAGTCGCAGTACTTCGGCCAGCTGTCCGACATCGGTTGCGGTGACGCCGAAACCGCTGCGGTCGGCGCGGACGATGTCGATGCTGGTTTCGTAGCTGCCGTCGCCGAACACCCGGCGCGAGCGTTCGATGGTGATGCTGTGTGGGGGACTCGACAGTTCGAACTCGAGCGGGAGATCGTGATGGCAGTGCGGGTGGTCATCAGGGTCGTTCGATGGCTCGCAATAGACACACCAGGGGATCGGGCATTGCCCGGTGCGGATCGCCACGGTGCTCACATTCGGCTCCTTTGCTGGACACGCTGTCGACATGATCGCGGCCCCGGTGCACCGCTCGGATTCCAGGCCACGCGGGCCTTCGGCTGCGGCGTGCGGCGTTGGCGGCGCTGGACGTCAGTCGGGCGGCAGCGCTGTGAAGGATTGCGTCCACAACACTGCACTGCGAGCCCCTTCGTGATACGCCGAGCCGGCACCGTCGCCGAGCTTCCTGCACTGAATATAGCTTCGCTCCTTCGAGTCTTCCTGCTTCTGCTGGGGAAGATCGGCGTGCTAACTGTTAGCTACTGATCGTGGTAGGTGGAGAGGTGCTAACGCAACCCCCAAATTTCATGTCTATAGCATTCGGAATGTTCAGGCATCAAATGTCGCGCATAACGCCCCAGGAATGCAAGCGTCGCCCGCACGCATGCATCACCAAACGACACTGGAGTCACGTGCGAGAGTCGGGATTCGGCGGGTTTCGGACATATTGCGGCAGGCGGGGGAGCCGTAGCCGTCGAAGGCGAAACCGGGTGGGGACGTGTGTATTTCACGCTGTTCAGTACTGCGAGCGGCCGCAGGGAATTCTCTGCGGAAGTCGGTGAACGCCCAGGAATGGCACGAAATTCACACATGAAGTGTGAAAAGCCGTTCGTTGACATGATCAGTGATGATCAGCTACACCTGTGACAAGTTGGGACTCCGACCCGCGTAGTCGAGGGGGAGGAGAAATGGCTGGGGCAGGGTCGCATGAACGAACTCTCGAGACTGGAACAGCTGACGCCAGGGAGGCCGTCGGCTCGACCTGGTGTTACTGCTCCGGCCCGATTCAGAGAGGGTGCCGTGACAGGGGGAGCAATCGACACAGGAGCTACTGAACAGCTATCCAGGGTGCTGGGCGCGATGATTCGAGAGTTGCGAACGTCGAGAGGGATCAAGCAGGCGCAGGCAGCCAAACTCGCAGGAGTTTCCGTCTCCGCCTATTCGAAATGGGAGGAGGGCAAACGAAGACCCCTCCAAGACAATCTCGAAAGACTATGCATCGCGCTCGACTGCGAAGAATGGCTTTTTCGCAAGATGATGTCCTTGACTTCGGAAAGCCAATTCCGTATCGAGATCGGCACATGGCCGCCGCGCATCACCGATGAAGACATCGAAGTCATCGAAGAATTACCTTTCCCCGCCCTGTACCGCAAGCTGCCTGAGTACGACATCATCTACTCGAACGAGGCAATGCTGAAGTACTTTCCGATGTTCGCGCCCGCACCCTTGGACTCACCTCAGCCAGCGAACATGATCGAACGGATGCTCACCGACTACCGTGCGCGCACCATCTTCGTCGATTGGTACACAGTGGCACATCGAATGGTCTACATGATGCGTCTGTGGTCTCGCGGAGTCTCACCAGAACGGCACGCCGAGATCATGGAGGCATGCAATCGCGTGCCCGAATTCGATTTCATGTGGAACAACAACCCACCTGCCGAATCGTTCGCTACCAACCGGCTCATCGCTCGATACCCGGCCGACAATTCTGTCCACTACTTCACGCTACGAAGTTGGTTCCCCAACTACCCGCCGGGCGAAGCCGAAATCTTGGCGGCTCCCCGATCTCCATCGGCACAAGCACAGGGGAAGGCATGACGGCCATCCAACTCCGCACGAACGAAACCGTCGATCCGTTCCTGGCCGCCGTACTCGAACGATGCGAGCGCGGCATCTGCGAACACCGACTCCCTGCCCACAGGTGCCTCCCATGTGCACGCGAGCTAGGGCTGCTACGCGAGCTCACCGACAGTACCGATGTCCGATGGCAATTCGGCGTCCGAGAGAACGCCATCGCGTGGGCGCACACAATCAACATGGTGTTTCCGGAGCACGGCGCCCAGGCCTACGCGCGCGTCAGCCGCTGCCACGATGCCAGTGACCGCGCCCCCGCTATCGGCGAACTCGTCGCGCTGATATCGGAATACACCACAGCGATGAACCAACTAGCGATCGCCACATCGATCATTACCGAGTTCCTTCGGCAATGCCGCGGGCGCCGACGCCCCGGTGCTCGAATCGTCGCCCCTGGCACCGAGACCGGAGGACCGATCGACGAGCGACGCGCACTCGAATCGCGGGTACGCATGGCGGCATGGGAGGCGAACAACGAAGCACACTTCCTGTTCCTTATCCGCGAGAGCGACCTGCGGATCTATCCGCGCGCCTTCGGCCTTCATGCAGAGGTGCTGCGATGTGGCTACAGCCGCATCGACGCGAGCAACGGAGCCGAGAGCGAGATGTATTCCGACGACGCACTGGCACCGGACCTCGGACTACCCATGCTGCGCTCGACCTGGAGGGGGGACACCACGCCCACAGCACCGATTACCTGGCACGTCGTCGCAGGACCGTAGTTCCGCACCGCCTCGCCACGCGCTCGCTACAACTACATCTCCAGGGAAGTTCCACCATGCGCTCGATTCCCTACATCCATGGCCTGCACCAGATCGGTGCCGGCGACTACGTCTACCTCCACCCCAGCGGCACGTGGTGCCGCAGTAACTCCGGTCTCGTTGTCGACGGCGACGAGGCGGTGCTGATCGACACCCAATTCGGCCTCGCGGAGGCTGAGCGACTCCAGCAGGCGATCCACGCCACCCGGCCCGACACCCAGATCCGGGCCGTGGTCAACACCCACGGCGACATCGACCATTGGTGGGGTAACCAGCTGTGGGCCGACGTCCCGATCATCGCCACGGCAGCCGCAGCCGAGCAGATGCGTCAAGACCGTTGGTGGCAGTTAATCAACGACCTCAAGGCGCCGGTCCCGGCCGGGGTCCGTGAGTTCCTCAACGGCATTGGGGAGGCCTTCGATCTCAACGGGCTCGAGCCCACGCTCGCCAACGAGCTATTCGTCGGTGAGCGCGAACTGCAGGTCGGCCACCGCACAGTCCAGCTGATCGACGCCGGCCCTGCGCACACCGCCAGCGACGTGTTTGCTCACGTCCCTGATGCCCGCATCATCTACGCGGGTGATCTGGTATTCAGTGACACCCACCCCGTCATCCATACCGGTCCCGTCGACCGATGGATCGCCGCGTGTTCTCAGATGTTGAGCCTTGACCCTGCGGCGATCGTGCCTGGCCACGGTCCTGTCATCGATTCCGCTGGCCTGCTGCGTTTCCGCAGCTACCTCGAACACATCAGGGACCACGCAATCGCGTGCCAGCGCAAAGGAATCTCGGTCTGGCAGGCCGCGGCAACCTTCGAATGCAGCGAGACTGCTCACTGGAGCGACGCGGACCGGGTGGTGATCAATCTGGCGGCGGTGTACCGCGAGAACGAGCCCACCGACGCCTCCGTGCCCACCGAGTTGCACCTGCTCGGCCATGTCGACGCCACCGCCGCGTTGCAAGGCTAAGCAGACCCACACGCGGCTGCCGCCACGGCCGTTGCTGGTAGGCCCCACCACTCGGGAACCCGTCGCGGATTCGCGGCGGCCTTCCCCAAACCCCCGCAGTGGTGGGGCCGGTGCCAGGCAGGTGCCCGCCAACAAGGCCCCCAGTGTCCACCAAACCGGTGGACCCGCTCGTCGGCCAGCTGATCGACGCCTGGAAGCACGTTCGACCCCACCCCAGCCTGCCCACGAAGACTGCAAGACCGGCCTCCGGCGGCAATTTCTGTTCAGTGTGCGCGATGAATTGATCGGCCGGTCCTACCTCAACGACCACGTCATCCCGGCGCTCTGCCACAAGGCCCGGAATCCCCGAGGCCGATTCTTTCTCGGAGGGTAAGCACAAGGGTCTGCCTGCCCTCGTCCCAGCGCGACACCACTGTCATTGAATGTCGCAACTACTGGACCCGTGCCAAGGTCATCGACCTGGACGAGCCGATCGACGCGCAGGAGGATTGAGCGATGGAGCGGATGAGCTTTCCCTGCAACGTCGACCAAGGGGGCTGCGGCGGTACCTACTGGGCCGACGTCACTGACAAGTCCCCAGAGAAATGGACTATCGACGACTGGGGCGCGTTCCAGAACTCCCAGTCCGCGCACATCGCGGCGCATCCTGGCACCTTGAAGACCGGTATGGCACCGGATCCGGTGCGCCGCAACCGCGACTGGGCGGGCCGAGCGATGGCCGCGAGGGGCGAACGCGTTCCGCCTCACCGCCGACGTAATTCTCGATGAGCCTTTCCCTAACGGCCGTTGAGAGACGTGTTGTAGCCGCCGGCCAACATATCGGTCCACTGGGTGGTGGCCGGAGCCCTCGATGGGCCGCTTCGCGAGGCTGGCGTAGTCGGCTGCGGACTTCCGCTGAGCCCGAACATGAACGTCAGGTGCAGCGGGTCGGCGTTCGTAGAGGCGCTTCGTGCAGGACGCGGTCACCGAGGCCACCATGCACTCTGGCTAGTCTCGAGGCTCGCACACCAGCGATCGAACCGGAATTCGTTTGAGCTGGAGCGCCTTAGATGTCCACGCCTGACTCAGAGCCAGGACCCTCCAGTTCGAGCTGCGTTTCTGGCGGATGCGCTGGGCCGATGTGTTCGCAGGATCCTCGGCGTGGGGCGGCCGCGATCACCGTGCCCATGCACTCGGTGTTGAGGCCATCGGGTTCCTGGCTGATTTCGGTGAGCAGTTCTGCGACTACACGTCGATGTTCGAGGGTCGCGAGGGTGTGCACGGCCCGCAGTAGCCACTCCGTGTCGTCGTCGAACTCGATCCGTGGCGGGATAGGGATCATCGCCTGCCGGTTGCCGGGGTGCGTCCAGAGCGGCATTCCGTTGCTCGTCTTGCCGCTTGCCGACCATCCGCGTGCGGAAAGGTAGCGAACGAGTTTGTCGTGATCCGGTGGCGCGAGCGTGACCGGGCGTGGCGTCTTGTCGGTCCCGCCCGCCGTTGGCGGTCGCTGGTGCGCGCCGGAGCGAGGGGCTTCCCATCCGTTCGGCACCGTGTTGGTCAATGGCTGGTTCGCTGGCGCGAGGTCGGGCTGCCTGGAGCCGATCGGTGGGGTGGCGGGTGTGGTTGGCAGGTCTTTCAGCGAGGTGATTTCCCATGGGGTGCGGCGGAATATCGGCGAGCGGTGATACGCCGGCACCAACTGGCCGTCGCGCAATTCCAGCACGCGGTCTTGCTGCGGCAGGCACATGGCCGCGGCGGTACGTACCTGATCAACTAAGGCCCTCGCGAAAATGGCGCCGACTGTCGACTCGGATGCGGTCTGGTGCAGGTAGTGCTCGGCGGCCTTACAGACCGCGATGGGATGCAGATTCGACGCGACCGGTCCCGGGACCAACTCCGGTGCGGGCGCGGAGGGGTCACCGCGGTACTGCAGGGTCCAGATGGCTGCGTCAGCGCGCGTGCGATCGATGAGCCCGAACTCAATCGCGGCCGAGACCAACGCGTCGAGGTGCGCGAGGGGAAATGTCGCTGCCACGGCGGTGCCTCCCATGTCGGGTCGAATGGTCACACCGACCTCTGGAATGGGAGGGCGGCTGCTGCGACGGTACGAACCTCGGCGAGGTGGCGGCGGCGGCATTCACACAGGCGTTGGGCCACACTGCTGGTGTGGCCCAACGCTTTTGTGCGAGGGGTAATTCAATTATGTTGGGGGACAGGTAAGTTCAGCTCGTTGCGACTGTCTGGCGTTGAGGGTGGGGTGTGCGGGCCATGCGAGCCTTCTCGACCTCGGCCACGACCTGTGTCCAGGCGTTGGCCAGCTTCTCCAAATTGAGGTCGACGGCTCCGCGGTTGTCGCCGTGCAGGTACGCGTGAGCGGCGACACCGAGCTGGGTGAACCGATCGACGGTGGCTCCGAGGGTGTTCAGGCCGGCCACGTGGTCATTGACCCACGCGTTGATCTCGGCGATCAGGAGCTCGCGGCGAAGGAGGGCCGAGGTCGTGGTGGACGCAGGGTCTTGCTCGGCTCGAATGATCTCGGCGAGCTGCGCCGCTGCCCGCGCGACCGGGTGTGCGTTCTCGCTGAGGGCGTTCCAGCAAGCGGCCTGCAATTGGTGCCAATCAGGTAAAACCGTGACCTGGGTGTTCTGGTTCATCGTGTGCTCCTGTCCAACTGGGCAGCTGTTGGAAGTGAGCATCTACGTCCACGCCCCGCCTGTCTAACAGCTCATAGCTGTACAGCTGGGAGTTGTATTTTCTCGGCGAGTCGCAGTGTGGCGGCCCCTGCGGCTTGCAGGTGGTAGTCGGTGACCAGGTGTTCGAGGCTGGTGGTGGTGAACGGCTTGGCGTCCAGGATCTGGCCTTCGTCGTTGTCGCCACCTACGGCGCCGAAGAGGTCCTCGAAGAGTTCGGAATCGATGACGATCGCGGTGAGCAGGTCGGTGGCGAACGAAAGCGGATCCACACCCAGGCCCAAGCACAGTGCCTGGACGTGACCGTCGAGCAACCCCTGATCCAGACGGGACGCGAATTCCCACCGCTGGTAGTCGATGGGGGCGTTCTCGCTGCCGTAGTCCTCGGTGTGGCCGCCCAGCTCCTCGGCCAGCTCGCGGAGGATGTTCTTCCACAGCGAGAAGTCGTTGTCGCGATTCCACAGCTGCTCACCCGAGGGCTGGAAGATGCCCACGGGTAGGACTTGGAACATTCCGCCGGCGTGGCCGACCTTGGCAGGATCACGCCAATGCAGAAGTAGCTTCGCGTGACCCTCGCGCACGTTGTGGACGATGGTAAGGGTGCTGATCGCCATGTTCGCGCGACGGCGGGTCAGGTCACAGGGGTCGGCGATCGCAGACCGCAGACGCGATCCGGTCGGCGAGCCGCGGTGAGTCGCGGCGAACTCGTGAGCGGCGGCTTCTCCGAAGTTCACGCTGTCGAAGTAGCTTCCGATCTCGAATCGCAGGTGCGGTGCCGGGCCGGTCAAGTCGGCATCGGCGAGGCGATAGGTGGTTCGGTCTGCGAATACGGCGGGTCGGGCGAGGCTCGACATGGTGTCGGCATAGCTGCTGAACGGCGATCCGTCTTCGTGGGTTGGCAGGCCCATCTGCGCAGCTGCTTCGAGATCATCGAAGTGCCGATGTGCCGTCGGTGTGAGGTCAATCGTGACCTGGTCGAGGGGGAGGGGCGTGGAAGGTATCCAGCCCCGTCGGGTCAGCAGCGGCGTGCCAGCGACTTTCAGCAGCCCAGGGAACTCGGCGGCCGCGTGCGCGGTCAGCTCGAACCTGTTCTCTCGCAGGTACTTACGTACCTCGAGCCACTGTTGACGAGTGGGCGGTGGCACGGCGGTCACATGGTCCTCCGGAGGCTAGTTGAGCAGAAGGTCGCGGTGCTCCCAGGCCAGCATCAGCGCGGCGGCTCCGGGTGCTGCCATGGGCTTGTGCGCCAAGGTGTCGGCGACCGACTCCTCGGTGAACGGGATTCCTTCGGCACCGGGTTTGCCGTTGACACCGACGATTTCGCCTTCGTCGTTGTATCGGACTGTCTCGCCGAAGAGTTCGGTGAAAACGTCGTCGTCGATCACGGTCACGGTCAGGATCGTCGCAGCGAGAGTCAGCGCGTCCAGTCCCATCGCGAGTGCGTAGGCGCGGACTCGCCCGTCTGATCGCGCATCGGTCAATGCCCGGTAGAGATCCCATCCTTCGTAGTCGATTGCCTGCGTGCGTGTCCCGTCGTGTTCGGGTGCACCCAGCAGTTCCTCGGAGTACTCGCGCACCATTTGCTTCCAGATCCCGAAATCGTTGCCGCGATCCCACAGCGCCACCGTGGAGGGCTGAAACTCCCCGGCCGGAATCACATCGAAGACGCCGGCCGCCGTTGCGACACGGGAGGGGTCACGCCAGTGCAGCAGGAACGACGGCTCGGCAGGAACCCGTCGACGCCGGATGGTCAGGGTGGTGATGGCCGGAATAATTGCCCGTGCGAGCGGATCGAACGGGTCGATCGACTCACGAAACGGTAGTCGAGCATGCCACGGCGTCGGAGATGTTGCGTCGCTGGTCATGCACGCCACGGCCAGCTCGTGGCCGAGAGCTTCGCTGACATCGAGCTTGTCGAAGTACGCGCCGAGCCCGAACCTCATGTGAGCTTCGCCCAGCGAACCGCCGAGATAGCGGAAGCTGGGCCGGGACTCAAAGAGACGAGGCCGGTTGAGATGTCCGATCGCGGCGGTGTAGGAGTCGAAATGTATCGCTGGAGCCCGCAGCGGACGTAGTGGCAGAGTTGTGGCTTCGCGCCCGGTAATGGTGGCGGTTACCGGAGGCTCGATCAGCTCCAAACTGATGCTGTCGAGTTCGACAGGTTCGTCGGGCAGCCACTCAGGCGGCGCGATAAGTGAAGTCTCGCGCACACGCACCGAGGCCGGATACCAATCGGCGGCGCGGGTGGCCAGCACTCCACGGTGGTTGTTGAGCCACTCGCGCTCAGCCAGCCAGCGCGCACAACTCTGCCCGACGTCAGGGGCGGTCGCCGGTTGAGACTGTGACATCGCGATTCGCGAGTGCTCCGATAGCCCAAGTTGCTCCGGCGGGATGTCGAGGACCTCGGCGAAGCGCCGCCGCAGCGGAATGAGGACTGTCCGCAGCCCCTTCTCGATGTTGCTGAGGTGCTGCTGGGTCATGCCCATCTTGTCGGCGAGGACTTTTTGCGTCCACTTCGGTGTTTTGCTCAGCCGGTAGGCGCGGATCACGCTGCCGACGGCGATCGTGTCCGCGTTCGCGGAGCGGCGGGCGGGATGGACACGAAGTCTGTCGTCGCCCTGTGCGTCGGTATCGCCGACGGCCGGATCGGAGAGGTTGCGATCACCAATGTGAGCAGCCGTCATCGCCGGAACCCGTGCCGTTGCCAACCAGCGCACGCTGGCCGGAGAGTGTCCCCGGCGCCGACAGATCTTGCGCGATGCAGTGTCATGACAGTTCGATCGTATCGGGCTGCCCGGCGGCGGGCGGGCTCCGCGCCCATCTCACCCGACGATCCGCGCCCGGGTGCGGGCGAATCCTCAGCTCCACCGACCCTGCCACCCAAGGCGCAGGGGCCACTGGTGCAGGTAGTCATGGTCGATGGGTGCAGAGAGCGGCGGGATGTCGAAGGATCCGGCGATGGCACCCAGGTGGGGAATCAGCGCCGTATAGCGCATCGCTAGTTCGCTGGACAGTTCGCTGGCGCGGGCGACGGTGAGGTTCCCCGTCGCGGTGAACCATCCGGCCGCGGCTGAGACGCGTTCGAGGACGAAGACCGCCACAAGGTTCTCCGCGATGGCGCGTGCGCGGGGATCATCGAGTTGGTCGACGGCGGCGGCGAAGATGTCGGCGACGAGGCGTTCGGCCATGACGGTGTAAGCGTCCACGGCGAGTGAGTCCGCGCCGATCGCCGTGCCACCCAGGCTCACCTCAATGGCTGCGGCGTCGACGACAGCACGTTCGCGCACATGTAGCAGTTCGTGCCACCACGGCAGGTACGCAGGCAGACCGGGGATCTGCGCCCGGGAAATGTCCATGCCGGCAGCGGCAGCCCCGCTGGCGACCAACTGGGGCGCTCGCCCGACTGCGACTCGAAGAGAGTTGTTGATGCCTTCGGCGATCTGCACACCATGGATGCATGCGGCCCAGTCGCCGAACATGTTCTCGCCCAGTACGCCTTGTGCCCCGCATAGCTGGCTGACCTCGATCAACGCCTGATAGGCGGTGTCGGTGACGACCGGTTTGGCTGCCGTCACCAACGCGACGCTGGCCGCGTCGGCGGGGCGTAGCGAATATTGCATCCGGGCATGATTGACCATTGTGGACATTGCGACGAGCTGAGCTGCGGTGGAGATGAATGTCCGCTGAGCCTGGTCACGATCAGCCAAGAGCGTGCCGTCGATCATGCGCTGGCGGGCGTAGCGGTATGACAGTGTCCATGCCGCGCGGGCTGCGGCGACGGCGGCGCCGGTGTAAAGGATCCTCCCGCTCTGCAACGCCGCACTCGCCCGTTTGAAACGTGGACCACGATCGTCGAGGTCGCACACGAATTCCCCGCTCGGGGTGAACTGAGCCCAGCTGCCGCCGAGCAACGCGTCTGTGGGAACTCTGAAGCCGTCCCCGAATATGAAGGCCGCATGGTCCATCGGAGCCGATAGACGGCTGTTCGGCAGGGCGGCGACTTCGACGCCTTGTGCCAGGCCGTCGACGCCACGCACCCGGCAGGCGATCGGAAACACGCCCTCGTCGTTACCGTCGACGATCAACCGCGCCAAGACGATCACGATCTTGGGGACTGCGTCTTCGGCAACGTTAGGCATCCATTTCATGGCGCCCGCAGTCGGGGTGTGCAGGCTCAGGGTTCGATCTTCCCGGTGCCAGTGTGCTTCGGTGCCCAAATCCAGAACATTAGTGCCCGTGGACAACTCGGTCGACGCGAAGACAGCTTTGGCGGTGCCGGTGTCCAGTTCGGCCAGGCATTGCTGCTGATAGCTGTTGCCATTGCCGAGCTTGAGGATCGACTCGATCCCGAGCCCAGAATGCGACAGGAACGCAGCAGCTCGCGGATACAACGTCGTGGTCCAGTCGAAGGTAGCCGCGTGGAGCCAGGGGTTGCGAGCAATTTGCACCCATGACCCGCCTAGCACGGTGCCGATGCGGTCCAGCTGTGCATAGCCGTAGCGAACCTCCTCGGCGTCAGAACCGAACGACGAGGGTGCTTCCGACATGTGGACGAGAGCATCGCGGACTCGCCGCTGCGGGGCGTAGGTATAGCCGAACACGATGTCGCGCAAGGCATGCGCTGTGCTGACCTCGCTCCTTGAAGCGGCGGGAGGTGGTGTGGTGGGGCTGTCGGAGGGCGAAGCAGCGGGAGAAAGAGTCACGCGGAGTCCTGATGCCGAATCGGTTGCAGTCGACGAGGCCGACGCACGGGCGAGGTGCGGCCATGCGATCGCGGGGGCGCCGGGAAATCGCTGTGCCATTCCCGAACTATTCGGCTTCCGCGTCGACGAAGCGGTGGCCTTTCCCACCTGGAGTGGGTGCACAAGGTGTGAAATTTCGGCAACGCCGAAATCGGATGCCGAGCCGAGACATATTGGGGCGAAGCATAATTCGTGCCGAGACGCCCCTGCAAAGCGAATGATCTGCGGTGGCGATACGCCAACCGGAACACGTCGGTGACCAGGCCCGAGCGCTTGCTGGTGATGCCCGCGGTGCGGCTGGCCTGGACAGGTCCTGGCGGGGGACGCCGCGCCTTGCCCGCCCGCGTCGATCTCGCACAGCAGCTCGGACTGCCAGCGGTTGCGGGCGAGGCTGGGCTCGAGCCCACCGATCCCGACGAACAACCCGACCATCCGTGCGCCCGCGACCGCCGAACCCGCTCGCCATTAAGTCACGAAATCCGTTCCGGCGGGCCGCATCACGCTCGGCACCACTTCCTGTCTGGTAGGCCCTGTGATGGTCAGCGGAAGGGGGCGCAGATCTGTGTGCGGTAGTACCAGGCCAGCCGTTCGCCACGGTCGTCCCAGGATGTCGAGTTGCCATTCGAGGTCACCGCCCCGGCGAATGCCTTGTGTGGTGGCGGCGAGCACCGCCCCCCAGACACCGGCGCCCAGCTTCTCGGTCAACCGATCGCGGCGTTCGGGGGAAAGCAACGCCCGCAGTGGCGGGGAAACGCTCACGCACGACACGGCATCCAACGCCGAATACCAATTGCGTCGGGAGTACGGCAGCGGATTCCGCAACGCCTTCACCTCGGCGTCGATCAGGTCCAGCGAAGCCGAATCCAGTGCGGCGGCGGTTGTTTCGATGTCCTGCACGGCGGCGGCCGCCCACTGGGCGTAGCGGGCAATCGGCTCGGTGATGTGATCGCTGGTGGACATCAACACCGAATGCAGTCGATCCAATGCTGCGTCGACCGCATGCCACTGGGGCCACATCGGGTTCGATGTCGTCGATGTCGTCTCGATGGGCATGTAGTTCTCCTGTTTTGTTCTGGGCATTGACTTGTCGTGGGTCGAAGCGTTGGGGCTGGGTCTGGACTGGTGTTCGGCGCCAGGGGTCAGCGATGGAGCACGGTGAGTTTCGTGTCGAGGCGGATACCCGATCCTGAGAGACTAGAATTCCATAATGCTAGCGTGCGTCGGCCGGAAGAGCTACAGGCTCGTCTATCCCGATGGCCTCACCGCGCGGCCACCCGCCTCAACCGACATCTGCGAGCCCAGTCGGGGTGTCGGTCTGTCTCCACAGGACCGGCGCAGAACTTCTCGACACCGTCGCTGCCCTGAGCTGTCCGCGCCGCATTACGCTGATCGGCACGACCAACAGATGGGGGAATTACAGTGGCCGGCAGCCCGCGCCGCGACGGCAACACCGGCCGGGGTGAGCGGCCCACCGGCGTTGTGACGGGCACGCACACGGCAACTGTCGCAGCGGTGGCACCCGAGATCGAGAGCGCTCGTCGACGCGTGGAGCACGCGTTTACGATTTTGGGTCCGATACTGAATCCGCCCCCGCCGCGCTGGTGGCGCCGCTCCGCGACGAGTCAGGCAACGGTTGTACGACTGCACCAGGCATTTCGGGAGGCGATGGATTCCACCGACGACCTCATGCGGCTGGGCCTTCACGCCGGGATGGCGTTACGGGCAGCGACAGCGGCGGCCAACGCCCTTGCTGCCAGTGTTGGCCGGCCTCAGATCGCTGACGTGGTGGTGACAACGTTGTCGTTGACCGAGCACTATCAGCGCCGCCCGGCTTCACCTGGCGCGGGGTTGAAAGCGGGCGAGCTGCGCTCGCTGCTGTTGCGGATCGCGCAGCTGGGTAAGTGGCTCAAGGCCGCTTCGGCGGACCTCGCCTACCGGTCGCAAGTGCCCGAAGATCTGCGCCGAGGGCTGGTCCGTGCCTCCGAACTCGCTGGGGGGTTCTCCGCGGTTTACGAAGACCTGGCCGAGGGGCTCGCCTCGACAGAACACCCGTCGCGTGCAGAGGGCTCTGGAAACTCAGGGAGCTAGATCCGGGGACGCTGGCGTGAGTTCGATGGCTGGCGTGACTTCGATGCTTGTATCCCTGTGGGCCATCTCGGCGGAGGCACCAGCTCGGCCCAAAGTCGCCGCGGTCAAACCGGCGACCAAGGCCGGTTCTCTGTGGTTGCTGCGATCGGCGGTAGGTGAAGTAGCGAGCTCGCGCGCCATCTGCCACACGGCAAGGACCGAGGGGTTGAGGCCGAGGTCGCTGGCGTAGGCGAGAGGAAGCATTTCCCCTGCGGCACTTGCCGCTATCGCGATCTCGAGACCTGTTCGCTCATGTTCGGCGAACTGATTGTCGTGACCCAGGGTGAACACCGCAGACTCGGCGAGGGAGCGGAACGTGCGATTGAACTCGGCGGGTTCAAGATAGTCGTGGGCGCGGTGCAGGACGGCGAGGGTGTCGACTGCGGCGATCACGGCGTGCCGAGACAGCAACGGGTAGGTGTGATCCTGTGCGAAGGGCCGGTATGGCGCCAGGCCCGGCGCGAGGCGGCGGAACTGCTCATCGAGACGCTGAGTGGTCTGGTCGCCACGGTCCACGTAACGCTGGAACAGCGTGCTGCGAATTGCGATCTCGGCAGGGGGCGTGCCGTCACCCAATGTCAGTTCTTTTCGCATGCCCAACATGGCCACGGACGCTTCGATCTGTGCTGTTTCCGTGGGGGTGAACAGGTCGGTGCGCGCTGTGCGCAGCACAATTCGTGCCAGGTGGTCGAATTCGGGTCCGTTGGGGGTGAAGAACGCCTTGCGCGCCATCCGGGTCAGATACCCTCCGAGCTGCCCGCGCGATCGCAGCGGACTGACCGCGTCGACGTCTCCGGGGTAGCGCCCATGGCTCATCAGGCTGTCGAACAGGCTACGTTGCAAGACCGCGCTGTCAGCCAGCCGGCGGTTGCGGGTCACGCGCCAATCCTCGAATTCGATGGGGTCACCGACTATGTCGGCAACCTCACCGGGATGCAGTCCAGGCCATTCCTGTTGGTAGAGCACGGCCAGCATCCGTTCGCCGTGGGCAACGGTGATCGCGCTGAGAAAGCGGTCATGTTGACGCATCGTCGCGGCGATGCTGCCGACCAGGTCAACGAACCGAACATCCCAATAACGTTGCGCCGCTGACAGCGCTCCATCAGCCTCCGCGGGAGCGATTACACGCAGGTGTTCAACCAAATCGATCAACGCGACGTCGAACTCGTCGCGGCTCTTCAGCGGGGGCCGGTGGTAGTCAGG
This sequence comes from Nocardia suismassiliense, assembly GCF_900269665.1. Lineage (GTDB taxonomy): Bacteria > Actinomycetota > Actinomycetes > Mycobacteriales > Mycobacteriaceae > Nocardia > Nocardia suismassiliense. The sequence goes on along the minus strand of NZ_LT985363.1, from coordinate 55,026 downwards.
GACTTTCGACAACCACGGCATATCGGGGAAGCGCTCTGGTCCGCCGGTCGCGGTCACCCAGTCGCTGCTGCGATAGTCGAGAGTGTGGCGCCGCCAGTGCGTAAACAGGTCCGGATCGGTGTCGTTGACCGAGATCCGCTCCCACAAAAACCGGGACTCCCCACCGTCGAGCATCATCGTGATGGCCACCCGGATTCGCTGGGCAGCTTCGTCGTGCAACACGACCTGCGGGTTGTCGAGGTTGGCCAGGATCTGGCGGCCCAGCGCGAGGATGGAGGGTTCTTCGGCGAGCTCGGCTTCAGGGGACGCGTGACGAAAACCCGTTACCTGGTCCGATAATTCGTAGACCGCGTCGATCAGGTCCATCGCGCTGTCGAAGGCGTAGTCGGATCCTGCAAGGGGTGGCCGCACGGACTGGCTGCGCAGCCAGTCAGCAGGGTCGAGGGCGGAGTCAGTGACGACCGTCCACGGATCGGTCGCGGTCGCTCCATGGCGCAGCACCTGCAGCACAGCCTTCGCTCGCCGGATCTGCCCGAGATCATCCAGGACCGCTCCGGCGGTGAGTACATCGTCGAGACGGGCGATCTGCTCACCCACCTCGAACCAGAACCGGCGTCGACGTTCGCGATCAAACGGATCGGGGGAAGCGAGAAGTTTCGCGTGCAGCGTGAGCAGCTCCGATCGGAATTGCTCGCGGGTGAGCTCAGGCTCAGCGGCTTCGAGCTCGACGTCGCCGAACCTGGAACCTTTGACGGGGTCGGTCATTGTCAGCTCACAATCCTTCGCAGCTGTCAGTTACTGGTACTGCTTCATCGACGTCAGGCCCACTGTCTCGCTGCGGCAGTGGTGGCGGCGAGGCGGCCGATGAACGAGCTCCGCTGGTGGAGCTGTGCCCGCGCGCGGCTGCGGCGAGCTGTCGGGACAAGCCGTCGGGCAACGTCGTGGACGCTGCGGGCCTGTCGACCTGGTCGCCTACTGCGGTGAGGTCTTTTCCGGACGGGACACTGTCGAGGAATCGTCTCAGTTCGGCGCGTGTGGTCTCGTTTATGTGGGCCCGAGTTAGGTCTCCCAGGCGCTGTGGGTCGAGCACGTCGTTGGGCTCCTCGGCGGTGACGAGCACATCAGCAGAGCGCAGCGCCTGCGCGTTAGCGAGCCGAGAGACCTCGCTCCACAGGTCAGGCAGCTTGCCACTGTCGGAACCGCTGAGGCTCTGGGTGATCTGCTCGATCACCCGTGCGGTGTTCGCGGCGAACTCCCGATGCAGCCGCTCATCGAGGCCCGGATGGTCAGCCGGGGGATCGGCAGAAGATTGTTCGACCACTGTGTCCTCCGTCGGTGCGTGGCTTCCACCAACACGAGCGTGGCAGCGGAAGCGGTTGACACCGATCGTCGCGGTCGACTACTCGAATCCAGCACCGAACACCCACCGGCAGTGTGCTGGTCGCCGCACGCGCTATGGCCTCAGCACCCACCGAACCGTCCCCGCACACTTCTCCTACCCCGTGCCGATCAGCGCGACGCCAGCACCGCTGTCGTCGAGGCGGGAAGCCGGAAATACGAATTGCCCAGCCGTGCCCGCTCCTCGGCTGGAACCATCAGCTCGGCGTACTCCTCGAGCACCAGCTGTCCGCGCAGCACCGACAAGTCCAGATCCCATGAGAAGGCATCCAGCGCGGCGCACCGCGCATCCGCACGTGCCAAGTCAGCGTGGGCTTGCTCGGCGGTCCAGCCGTTGAGGGTGCACAGCCGTCGCACGACCTCGTGCTCGCGCCGCTGCACGCGCGCATAGCCGGCGTGTTGAACCTCATGGCATCCTGTGCACAGCGCGACCAACCGCGCCAAGCGCTGCACCGGTCGCCCCTCGCGGAACTCGAACTCCCATTTCTCGTGGCAGGCGGGACGCCGCGCTCTGCCGCTCGACCTCGACTCCGCTCCGCAGATCTCGCACCGATCACCGGCGGCCGCGCAGACCGGAATTCTCAGCGCGTCCCCCACCGCCGCAGAGACCACGGCCCGCAAATTGGAACCGTGCGTGCTCGGCGGCAGTTGGTCGGCGCGGATGCCTATCCCGTCCGGCGCGGTCGAACCCGCAAGCGTGTCGACAGCCACCGCGCGTTGAGGGGCAAAGTCCATACGGCACAACTTAATTGACGGTACCGACATTCGGACGATGTCGGTTGCTGTGAACGTTCCTGCTGTGCTGCGGGTCAGTGCAGCACCTTCATCGTGGCATCGAACTGATCAGAGTCCGCAGATCGCCTGTGGCGGGTGACATCCTTGCCGCTTGCCAGTGCATAGTCGACGTAGTCACGGGTGGGTTGGTCGTAGACGCAGTGCTCGTCGGTAACGACAAGGACCCGGTCAGCGAGATCGATGAGATGTCGTTGTAGTCGATCGATTCGGTCGGTGAGCGGTCCCAGGTGGACGCCGACTATCGACGCGATCGGCGGAAGCACCTGGTGCCCGCTGCTCGCGAGTTCAGCGGCGACCCGCAGAATCTGCGGATAACAGCGCACCGGGCCGATCAGTGCGGTGGCTTCCAAGGAGCTTGCCTGGTCGTGGCTGGCGCGGTCGATGGTGGTCATGGGCAGCTCCCTTCTATGGAGCGGAATCCTGATTGTTCAGGACGCGGTTGGTGATCGCGAATCCGGCATTCGACGAAGTCCAACGACGTCGGAAGCACTGGGTGAAATCGTGGTGATGAATGCGCCACATCACCAGGGCTCGAGAAGCGGCTCCCGATCTCTGGGGTCGGCACGGTCGCGCGCGATCTGCCCGCCAAGATGGAAGGGCTCATCCCTCGCGCCCCTCTGGGTTGGTATCCGGTCGAGTCCTCCTGACGGGAGGAGCTGGGCACGGTGGCGAACTCGAGGCTGGCTGATCGGCGGGGCTGTCGTCGAGGGTGGCCAACGGGGTGATCAGCGCGTGGATGAGTTCGCGTAGCTCCGGTGCCAGCGCCGGGTCGTCGACGCACTGGCGAAGAGATTGGACCAGTTCGGTCATGGCGATGCCGCACTCGCTGGCTGCCTTGAGGCGCTGTTTGGGACTTCGGGCGTTGGACGACAGTGCGCGGTCGAAGAGCCCGCTGTCGCGGGATAGGCGGCTGACCGCGGTGCGCAACTCTCGGGGCGTGTGATCGCAGGAGGCCACCTCGGACTCCTGCGCGATCGCGGTGCTCATGTCGACCGCTCGCCGGCCGCCGTATCAGCTGCATCGGCTGGCAAGGCGTCGAGCTGATGGAATCCCCAGTCCCGCAGGGTTTTCGGGTCCTTCTTGCAGCGCTGGGACACGAACCGAAAGGCTTGGCTGGGGGCGTACCCGAGGCCGTCGCGAGCGAATCCGTACTCCTCGAATGCGACGGCTCGGCTGATTGCGTTGTCCCGCGTCTGATAGCGGCCCCTGATCGCTTCGGGGTCGACACCGTCGATGGTGTAAGGCTCACCGCCCGGGTCGCTCAGGTGCAGCCTCCAACGCCACCCTCGCTCGTAGGGCGTCACCGTTGCGGCGACGGTGGTTCCGGGAGGAAGTACCCCATGCGGGGTGGGAACGGCCTGCCGGAGTGTCACCTGTTTGGTCGGCAGAGTCCGTGTGGGCGTGACCGGCGCTGAACCGGCGAGCGGGGTGTGTGCAGCGTATGCGGTAGTCATGGGAGATCTCTCGTCGTGTGGATGAGCGGAACGGCCAGCCTGTCCTTCGGTGTGGGCGCTGAATCGCGGGGGTGACTTCAGGAGATAGCAGGCCGACGCGGAGCATGGGCGCCCGATCGACACCGGCGGTGTGGATCGCGGCGGAGCTTCCGATGCTCCTCGTGCTATGGGAGGGGCCAGTGGACGGTGAGCCATTCGCTGCGATCCGCGGAATCGGGTGCTCCGATGCGGGCGACGCCTCGTGCGCGGATGGTCATGGCGATGAGAGGCCCCAAGTCGACAATGCGGTTCGCGCGAGTCATCGGATCGCGGTATGAGGTGGTATTGCCGAAGCGGTTCTTCGCGTCGGTGGCCTCGATTGCGTAGTCGCGATAGTCGCCGGACGGCTGGACCATGAGGTTGCCTGATTCGTCCCAGACCCGCAGGCACACTTGTGATCCGGTCGCCCCCGTGCAGCGCTTCGGCCCACGCTGGGCCTCGACCGGCTCAGCGCAAGCGGGCCCGGCCAGCGCGAGCGCGAGTGAAGCGGCCGCAGAGACGACAGCGGTGAGTCTGATGGGCATCATGGCTCCCTCTCCTCTTGTCGTGCTGAAAGGTGTTGGAGTGGTTCGTGTTTGGTCTTGTCAGTGAGTGGTGATGGTGTAAATGGCCGCCTTCACCAGCGCGGATACGTGCGCGAGGACGGCGATGAGAACGAGCCCGAAAACGAGCACGGGTCCTCCTGTGTGGGATTTGGATCGTGTGCGCGGCAGCCTCGTGCGCGAATGCGCGTAGATCGTCGGATAGATGGGTGCCTGCGATCGGCTGAGCGCATGTCTGCCCGGCCTTGTGTGAGCCGGCTGCGGTGTGACCAGGGCGAGGGCGGTCGGATGGAGGGGCGCCGGTGCCCTTGGGCGGGCCACGTTGCCCGCCGCTCCCCGCTGCGCCGTTGCAGCGGTGACCAGGTGGTGCTTGGAGGGGATGGGAAGTAGGCCAACCCGTCACCCTCGCCCCGGAACACTTGAATGCTAGCATTCAAGAATGTCAGAATCTATGGTGAACCGTGTTCCCCCGACGCGGGCGGGCACCCCGGCTCGGGCAAGCGACGGCGTCCTTGCAGGAGGTATCCGGTGATGCGGCTGTCGACAGGACTGTCCTGCCGATGCACGGCAGGGGAACTGGTTCAGCAGCCCGCAGACGACACCCGCGACGCCTGCGTGCTGGTGTGTGAGTTCGACTGTGGAGAGCGGATTCCGTTGACAGGCGACGACTTTCACGAGTTCACCGCCGTCGCGGCGCATCTCAATACCGGTGTCGTCGTGGACTGTTCAGTGGAATTGGATGCCGAACTGACCAACGGTCAGTACTGCGCGCTGGCAGCTCGTCTGGCGCTGAGCCCGCAGTGGTTCACCAGCACCGGCCGCCCCGCAGTTCTAACGATGCGGCCCACCAGCTGCCGAAGTTTCGCCGGACTGATCCGGGCAATCGCGTTCCTGCGTGAGCAGGGCCTCGCGTACGTGGTCAACACGAAGGCTCGGCATCGACCGCCCCACACGTTCACTACGGGCCTACCAGCTTCACATCCCTCCTCGGTGCCCGAAGCGGTCACCCAATTCGATGACGTCATCGCAGCGCTGCGCGAATCCATCACCGCCGACCGCCGCGCAACGACCACCGTGGACACGGAGCTGGTGGCCCCCAGGCCGGAGTCGGACAGCGAGTGTGGATCGAGCCCGACGCGGCCCCAGCGCGTCGATAGCGTCGGCGGCGGGCCGGAGCAACGGGAGGAGTAACGCCCGTGACCAACACCGAGACGCGCGAACGGAACCTGCCGCACCAGCGACAACGGCGACCGCACCCCGTCGTGCGTTCCAACTGCGAAAGCCGGAGCTAGTTGATGACCGCCGTAATCCCGCCTACGACAACGCGCCGAGGGCGCAGTGACCGCACGGAATCGGTCCCGGATGCCGAATTTGGCTACGACGGAGCGGAATTCGTGCGTCAGCCACCCCACAACGTGGAAGCCGAACGAGCGGTGCTCGGCGCGTTGCTCATGAGCAAGGACGCGGTCGCCGACGTCGTCGAGATCCTTCCGCCCAACCAGTTCTACCGCCCAGCCCACGAGGCGATCTACGCCGCGGTCTGTGACCTTTACGCACAGGGGGAACCAGCCGATCCAATCACCGTCGCCGACGCGCTCGACCGCGCCGGGGAGCTCAAACGTGTCGGTGGCCCGGCATACCTGCTCACGCTGACCGAGACGGTCACGACAGCGGCCAACGCCACCTACTACGCCGAGATAGTCGCAGACAAGGCGGCGCTGCGACGACTGGCCGAAGCATGCACCCGCGGCGTGCAGATGGCCTACACCGGCGCCGACGGGTGCGACGCCGCTGAGATCGTCGACCGCGCACAATCCGAAGTCAACAAGGTGACCTCCAAGCGCAACAGCCAAGACGCCGTCTCGATCGAGGACCTGCTGCAGCCAACGATGGACGAGCTCGACGCGATCGCGAAGCGTGGCGGCATCTCGATGGGAGTGCCAACGGGCTTCACTGACCTCGACAAGCACATCCAGGGCCTGCACCCCGGCCAGCTGGTCATCGTTGCCGCTCGGCCCGGTGTGGGAAAAGCCCTGGCGCTGGACACAGTCCTGCCGACTCCAGGTGGAGGGCAGACCACGATGGCCGAAGTATGCGAGGGCGATCTGCTTCTCGATGCGCACGGTGAACCTACGCGAGTAGTCCGAACGACCGAAGTCATGCACGACAGGCTTTGCTACGAAGTGGAATTCGACGAGAAACTGCCTGACGGCAGCCCGGTCGTGATCGTCGCAGACGCCCAGCACCAGTGGCATACCATCTATGCCCCGTACAGCCACAGCCCCGGCGCACCCGGCGTTCGTACCACGAAGGCCATCGCCGCCACACTGCATCAACTCGACGTCGCCCATGCCCCCGCGCACAAGGTGGTCGATCAGCTGTCGTCGCGACGCGGGAAACCCGCGCGCCGGATCGTGGCCGTCCGCCGCGTGCCCAGCGTGGCAGTGCGCTGTGTAGAGGTATCCGGGCGTGACCACCTGTACCTGGCGGGACCGACCGGGATCCCCACGCACAACTCGACATTGGGTTCGGACTTCCTGCGCAGCGCGTCGATCAAACACGGCCAGGCGGGGGTGCTGTTCTCGCTGGAGATGAGCAAGACCGAGATCGTCATGAAGATGCTCTCGGCCGAAACCGGGATCAAGCTCGACACAATGCGCAATGGCGAGATGACCCAGGAACAATGGGGAGACCTCGCTGCACGCATGGAGGAGATTAGGCAAGCACCGCTGTTCATCGACGACTCGTCGGACATGACGATGATGGAGATCCGTGCCAAGGCCAGACGACTCCGACAGCGCCATGACCTCAAGCTGATCGTGGTCGACTACCTGCAGTTGCTGACTTCCGGCAAGCGAGTGGAATCACGCCAGGTTGAGGTGGCAGAGTTCTCCCGCAACTTCAAGCTGATGGCCAAGGAACTTGAAGTGCCTGTCGTGGCGCTCAGTCAGCTCAACCGCGGGCCCGAACAACGCTCGGACAGACGGCCGATGATGTCTGACCTGCGCGAAAGCGGAGCGCTCGAACAAGATGCGGACCTGATCATGCTCCTGGACCGCCCAGCAGCCATCGCTCCCGACCACCCACGCGCGGGGGAGATCGACGTTCACATCCCGAAATTTCGGCAAGGAAGACCCGGCGTCGTGACCTTGGCTGACCAGCTCCATTTGGGGCGCTTCTACGACCTGTATCGCGGCTGACCCGACGACGACGAGACGACGACGCGTAGGGTCTCAGCTCCTGAGCTGAGGCAGCTGATTCGCACTCGCGGCCACCGAGCACCCTGGATCCGCGATACGGACGAAATCAGCTGACGCACAGCCGGTCCGGGTTGCCGAAGCCAGTCCGAAACCGGGACCGGCCCACTTAGAAGGGGGTGGACGGCGCCATATACGTGAGGTTGGCGTCGTAGAGTTGCTTCAGCCGGAGAGCCAGCGTCCAGTCCTCTGGTAAGCAGTGATCTGCTATGAACAGGTCCCATACGCGACTCACGGCGATGTTGCCTGGTCGGCCATAAATCTTGTCGACGGCCGAGAACACAGCCGAGATGCGGTAGCGGGTAGAGGTGGGATCTGTGCTGGTCAAGGCATCGGCTAGATATTCGTGATACGCGTCTTCAAGGCCGGGGCCGACCCAGGGCGGCGGGAGCCGAAGAAACAGGAACCCGCTCTGCCCTTCGGGAATTTGCCCTGAGGCCGTCTTGACCGTCTTCGACACGGTCCTTGCATTGAACGGGGTCGAATCCTCCTTGGTTTTGACTTCAACGGCTTTCGGTGGGACGGTGATCCAGAAGCTCAGATCAAAATCGCGGCCGGCCGCCAGCGATGCGTCGCGGCGTTCGACATTCAGCGGATAATTCATCAGATAGAGAGCCACGTCGAGTTCGAAGGCGACACCGGACAGGTAGTCCTTCTTTACGGCGTCGTGGACCAGCCCGAACCAGTCGGCGAACTGAAGTTGATGGACCCGGCGCGCGAGCTCCTGCTTGCGATAGTTTGTCAGCTCGTCGAGATATTCATTCTGGCCCTCCGGATAGAAGAATCCTTGAGCATGTCGGTGAAGGTTCGTTGCCTCGTACATGCGCTCGAACCAGACGTCCCCGAAGTGCGCCCGCATGATTGAATCCGCGACCGCCTTGTTCGCAAGCCGCTTGATCCTCTCGGGTGGAAGTTCCGGCAGCTCATCCTGGAGGTCTCCGTGAATCTCGCCGACTCGATGTTCGATCAGCAGCTGGTAGTCGTACCACAGCACCTGGCGTGGTTGGTCAGCGCGCTCACCGGAGAGCCCCTCTACGAACGACTTGAATGTCGGGATCAAATGACCGATCAACCTCATTCGGATCGCGAAGCCGCAGGAGCTGCGGCCTCTGCCGGTTTGGCGGGGAACTACGGGGCGCACGACTGGAGAGCGAGCGAAGCGTCAAATGTCGGTTTGCGCTGGTATCCCTGCGGGAGCAGGGATACCAGGGGGCGGGGAGAGCAGTTCGCAGCGCAGTAACACAGGGAGGGTATCGCAGTGGTGGGCGATCCAGGAGCAGTCACGGGCACGATCAGGTTGCGCCAAGCGCGATTTGGGTCAGGCACCACCGGTGCCCGCCTGGGCGGACCAACGGGGACTGCAATCCCCCTGAAAGCAGTGCCGACACTGCCAGGGTCGGTCGCAAGGACGCCGGCGAACGGCACCAGCGAGCGAGGCGCCGGAAGAACCCCGACCGGCCATAATCTGTCTGCCTCATGCTTGTTGGTTTAAAGCGGCCACATCCGTACTGCGAGTGCAGGCAAAATGCCGCGACCCGCGCGTCCGGCCGGTCCGCGATCCGTGGTGGCAGTCGATCCCGCCAACATCCGCATCTCACCGCATCGCGAGCTGCCGGTTTGATTCACTCCGGGTGTGACACGCCGGGGTAGAGCATCTCGCTCGGCCCCACTATCGGTTGGTTCGGATACAGGCCGACTTGGACAGTCACGCTGGTGATTTCAACATCGGCACCCACTCCGCTGCCCAGGTCGAACTGGAACGACACGAGGCTGTTGCCCGTACCTATACGTCGGACCTGTTCGTCGACAGCTTCATTCCCGCTGTAGGCGATGAACTCCACGTAGGCGTTTCCGGTGTCGGTGGGCGTACGCCAGTTGAATTCGGCGATCTGCCCGGTGACATCTACCGCCTGTTCTTCAGGGTGAGTCCATGACCGCCACACCAGCTGCCCGGTAACGCTCGCTTCGGACGCCGAGTCGGTCACTTTCGTATGAAACGGAATTGGTGCTGGGGCAACGCGTGGGAGATCCGCGGGCTCGGGGGGCGCGGCATCGGGCTCGGTGGATCTCTCGTCGTCACCGTCGCCGGTGTCATCGGGTCCTGGTCCGGTCGGGCTTGGTTCCGGGTGCTCGGCATCCGGCGTTCTCTTGTGTCCGAAGACCTTGAGCCCGATCGCGCTGACGATCGCCAGCAGCGCTGTCAATCCGGCGAGCACCGCAGGTACGGAATCGAGGAACGAGGCTCCGGACTTCACCTGTTCGGCCACGAATTGCCTAGTGGACGGCGCGACCTCGATCGGGATGTACAGCGGTTCACTCTCGTCGACGACGTTCTCGGTGTCCTTGTCGTGAACGATGACCACTAGCGCTACCCGATACGAGCCCGCGACGTTCGTCCGCAACTCCCATGACCAGCTCGCACTTCCGTCGTCGGAGAACGGCTTGACCAGCGATCCTAATTCGCGGATCGAAAGTTCTTGCCGTGAGGTAAGTTTCACCTCCATCAAGCTGCCGACCGGCACACTGCTGAGTCGCATCGGCTGCTTCGACTTCGACGAGGCGAGCTCACACGAGTCGCGACCTACCTTGGCGGTGAATTCGAAAGGCTTGTCCAGGCCAGCGATTCCGCGCGGCGAAGCAATCGACAAGCAGCCCCGCCCTCCTGGCGGTGATCCAATCGGTGGTTCTGGGGGCGTGCGTAGACCTCGGTATATGAGAACCAGCGCGCACAATTCGATCGCTGACACAATCATGAGTGCCCAGAACTTTGGCCCCAAGTACCAGGGCCTGACTCTAGACGCGTGAACGTTGCCTTCGGCAGAGCGGGACGACCTCGTACCCGCAGGTTTCGGGACCTCCACGCGCACAGGCTATAGCAACGTCGCCGCCGGGTGCCCCGTTGCGGCAATGACCGTCGAGCGATCGACCCCTTTCTCGGTGGTCCCGTTTTGCACAGAACATCGAGAGGGGTGGCGGCCACGCGCCCTCAGAAATAGCTCTACGGCTCCGCCGGCCATCTGTGACGGTGGTTCGGTCTGGGTAGAAGCTGGCGGGAGGTGTGAACCCTCTATGCGCCGATGGGTGGGCGCGGCACACGAGCACGCCCATACCTGCAGAGCTGCGTCATGTTCTCGAGCGGACATCGCTTCTCACTGCGGCGTGGCGACCTCGGATGTCGCGCCATCGCCGCCGGATCGGCGTCGCCTAGGGCGTCACCGACTTCGATTATTGCCGTGCCCAGGAAAGACGAGATCGGTTGTGGCGCAGCCATTGATCCGCCATCGGCACCGTGACAGGGCGCCCACGTCTTCCTTGAAGCGGGCTGAAGGGTCAGCCTCAGCCCGCTCGGCAGGGAATCCCGGCATACGTCGAGACCATCCGACAGTAGATCATCGGGTGTTGTGAAGGCAGGCCGTCACACAGGAAGCGGCAAGCCGAGCAGGGTGCTTTGTACTCGACCTTCCGGATAAGGATCGGCGGCGAACAGCGCAGAGGCCCAGAAGATTGCGGGCAAATCCAATGCGCTTTCGCACCGCCGGTGTGAGTCGAAACGTCACGAACCTGTTTGTGGCACAGAGTATGTCGCGATCGGGGCACCGAGTCCGGAACAGCGGTGCCTGATCGCTCGTTCGATCTTCGGCATCGAGAATGCGCCACCACACCGGGTATCGCCGCGGGGACAGCCCGCAAACTGAGAGAGGGTGACTGGATGAACAACGATATCTGGGACAAACCAGAACTGGCTGGAGTGTTCGACGGCGTCGAACCGCACGCGGAGTCAGCCGTACGTCGCGTCGTCGCGTCGTGGCAGCTCGAAGGCTGGGAACCCGACCGCGGCGAAATCGAGGACTTGATCGCGCGCACCCGACCATCCGAGGGCAGGACATAGCTCGTGCCCGACGACGATGGCCTCTGGGTGGATCCCTATTTCCTGCCCGACACGCCACAGGTCCTGGCCAACCGATTCGGCGTGCGCAACGCGGACGAGCTGCTGGACCTGGAATACCAAGCCACAGCGCTGCGAGCAATCGAGATCGAGACCGGAGCCGTGCAGTTGCCCGAGACCGGCGACGCGTATGAATGGAAGGCCATCCACCGGCACCTGTTCCAGGATGTCTACGAGTGGGCTGGCGAGTTCCGAACAGTGTGGATAGGCGCCGAGGGTGACTGGTTCATCGACCCACCTGACCTCGAGTCCTACATAGCGGCGGTCACCGATTCGATCCGCGGCGCCGGCTGGGCGGAGATGAATCGACGGGAGTTCGTACAGAACGCCGCCTCGACCTACCAGCAGTTGAACTGGGGGCACCCATTCCGCGAGGGCAATGGTCGTAGCCTGCGCATTTTTCTCGATCGACTATCGAGTGGCGCCCAGTTCGTTTTGGACTACGGCCGTGTCAGTCCCGGCCTATGGAACAGCGCGTCCGCCGCATCACACCCACCCGGCTACGACGGGCCGTTCGATGTGACGCCGCTGATCCCCGTCTTCGCCGACATCACCGTCGAGCGCGTCGAACCGAGCACCACAATCGACATCGAGGGATTGGCCCCGGGTTTGACCGCAGCCGCCGCATCCATACTGCGACCGCCCACATTGAATTACAGCCCCACACCAGAGGAGCCAGAGCAGCTCGACTCGGCGGAACATGAACTCGGCCAGCCGAACCCCGGTAACGACGTTGTTCCCTGAAAATTACGGTTCACACGCTCACTTCCACACCCGCTTGGGCTGTTGGGCCCGCCGGGATAGCCATTGGCGGTTCCGCAGCCACCTCGATCGACTCTGTCGAGATGTGCCCGGCACATGCCGCGGTGAGATCAGTGCCAGGTATCGACCGCAGGCTGGCAGCGCCCGACCTGGAATCAACAGTTCTCACTCGCCCTTTCTGTAGTGCCAGATGCGCCAAATCGCCGATGAAGTCGCTGACGACCTCATCGAATAGCGCCTGGTCCCAGACGTTCACCGGAACGAGTGCTTGCCGGGTCTGCGTAGCGAAGGCCTCCAACCCAGCTTCGGCTGCCGAGACAAGGGACGTGGCAGGAGCTATGCCATGGCCAGCTGGGTGTGTGTTCGATTCGGGGGCCTGCGTCAGCGGGAAATGCTGTGGCTGGGCCCACGGCTCGACTGCGACGGCGTCCTCCTCAGGCAGCAGTTCGCCGGCCTCTTGGCGTTCGTCCAACTCGATCGCTAGTTCTTCTCGGAAATGGAGCGCGCCGCGGGTGACCAGCGCGGCCATATCCGAGCCCTGGTCGGCGGCCAGCGCGGCGATCCCGCGGGCAAAGTCGCCGGTAACCTGCATGAACACTGCCGTGTTGTGCAGATCTGGTGGGGAGTAGCCGACCCGGGAAGCGAATTCCTCGAGCGCAACACATGCCCAGTCCGCGCGAGTGAGGTTCATTTCTGCTTCGCTGCTGTCCTCATACGCGCGTCCGGCGGATATGCCTGCCTCGCGCCGGTCGGCGCTCATACCGGGATCTGGGTTCGAGGCAGCCGCAGCTCGGTCGATCAGCAGACCGACAGTGTCGGGCAGAGCCGGAAATGTCTTGGTGTCCAGGTCGATCGGCGTCGCGAGGACTATCGGCCCACGCCACCGCGGAAAGTCGTTGTCGAACTCGTAGGGTCGCCGATGCGCGCGCAGAATTGGGTGAAGTAGCACGTTGGCGGGCAGATCGATCGAGTCGAGACCGACGCACCACAGTTGGTGAGGTCCAGTAGTGGAGCGCGAGAGCAAGCCCAGTCGCAGCTGTTCTTCGGTGACTTCGCGGCCGAGAGCGTCGGCAATAACACGCGCGGCAAGGTCGAGCACGCGTTCGCCGGGCTCGCGCTTGCCGAAGGTCGCGGTGCGGTCAGGGTGCAAGATGACGAAATCAGCATCGTACTCAGGCATTCCGTGCTCGTCTCTCGATCGTTTCAGGGATCGGTCAAAGCTCGAAACTAGCGCTGCGATGAGCTGCACCGGACGGCCACGCACCCCAGCGGGGGGCACACCAACTGGGGGCGGGGCGCTGGCTGCCACGAAGGCGACACCGACAACGATCTCTGCGGCAGGCAAGGTCGGTGCGGGGCGCGCTGATGGCCGTTCATGGCCGCATGGCGTCCTGGGCTGATGGACAGCGTGGACAGGGTGTCTAACGATGTGTCCAACTGCGGCACCGTTGGACACATCGAGTGAGGCCGTTCACAACCCTCCACCGCAATGAGCGGGGGACTCCGTTGCCAGGGTGTCCAGTTGGACAGTTGGACGCTCGGAACCATCGAGAATGACGTCTACAGTCGTTGCCAGGCAACACAGTCGATCTCCTTTCAGACACGCAATGGCATGCAGTCGAGACCAGGGAGAACATCGGTGGATATGGGTCTGATTGGCGTCGGACCTCCACCACAGAGTCGCCTCGTAAGAGGACGACCCTCGAGGGCCTCGTGTCGTTCACGAGCTGAACGACACGAGGCCCTCGGCACTGCGACAGCGTGGCACCGCCCGCAGCCGCCGCATTGCGTGTGTGGCTGGCGTAGAGGCCGCCTCCGCAGCGGCGTAGTCGTTGCTGGCAGACGATTGCGCTCTGTGCGGCAACGATGTCGGCTCAGCACCATTGACCGGATCAGCTAGGTCGCGGGCAGTTTGGCCGCCCGCCGTTTGCACCGGACACGGCGGTGTCTAGGTACCACCGCTGGTAGTCGTCGTAGATCTTGTATCGGGAGCGGTGAGTCGTGCGCCGACCACACGGTGGCACGGTGGCGAGCCGCGTGGGGTCCAGGTGCGCGGCGGCGACAACACTGGAAAGGCGTTGTCGGGCTTCGCTGTTGGCGTGTTCGGCGGTGCGGAATCCGTCGGCTTCGGTGAGGGGGTGTTCGGTGCTGTCGCTGATGGCGCGGTAGCTGATGGTGAATCCGTGCCCGCCGACATTTCGGAGCAGGCTCAGGCGATAGGTCAGGCTCAGCTGGTAGGTGGCGTACCCGCTGATTCCGCGAAAGGTGTGCCTCACCGGTTGTGCTCCCCAGGTCTCGGGGATCGCGGGCGCGTCCGATCATGGCGGCGCGCACTGGGGCGGCTTGGTCGTGGCTGCCTGCGTCGTCGATGCTTCGGCGCGGTGGTGCCAGCCTGGTCGAGGAGTCCGAGATTATCGACGGGAGCAGGCTGATGGCTGCGGTACCAGCTCAGGAACGCCTCGCCGTGCGGGTGAGCGAGGGTGACCGACAGGGCGAAGTCGTCTCCGAGCAAGACAGTGATCCCGGCGGGCAGCTGTGCGGTGAGCTCATCGGCGGCGAGCCAAGTCGTCACCAATGTCAGGAGCGCTCCTGCTGCGCTGGCCGTGGCGGTCAGGGTGAGAATCACCGTCAGGTGGTCGTTGTCGATGGTGATGGCGACCTCAGCTCCTGGCAGACGGCCGCGTAGGTGCTGCGAGAGTTCAGCGAAGTCGGGGGTGGTCGTGCTGAACGCGTCCACGCTGGCTTGAGCGGCGGCGACACGGTCGCGGTAGTCGGCGACGAGTTCGCGTGCCCGGGCACGCAATACCGGGTCGCCGATCGCGGCGAACCGGCGGATCGTGACCTCTTGTTGTTCAGCGGATTGCTGACCGCGCGGGTGGAAGACGAAGTGGCGCTCGCCGCCGTCCGCATCGAGCAGCGTCAGGCTGTAGACGTTCATCACGGCCTTGATGCGAATGCTCCATCCCCGCGGAAGACGGTGATCCCGCTTGCCAGGCACCGCCGTCGGGGTGAAGGCGGCGACGATTGAGGTGTCGCCGAGGTCGAATCGCCGTCGTAGCTCGGCTATCGCGGTGGTCAGGAGATTGTCCAGGGTGCGCGGGTGAAAGCGTTGCGCGGCCCGGCGCTCGAGCAGGATCGGGTGCCGGAAGTAGACCATGCGACGGGTCGCCGGGGTAAGAGTGCGGGGCTTGATCCCAGCGCTGTAGCCGTCGCCGAGCAGGTAGCTGGAGTACAGCTCGATCTGCTCCTGCTGGCCGTCCCGGGCGAGGCCGCCGACATTCCAGATGGCGCTGATGTATCGCGAGTCTTCTTCGTAGCGTTGGATGGTCGGCGCGCAGTGCGGGGCGACGGCGGCTGTGGTGGTGGTGGCGTCGATGGTGGTAGGCGTCATGTCGCCCGCGACAGTGGTGGGGTCTGTTGCTGGGTCGATTGTGGTAGCGCAGGTGGCACTCGTGGTCATCGTGCGGTGCCGTCTTCGGTGAGCAGCTGGTTGGCGTAGGCGATTTCGAGCAGCAGCGATTCTATGATCATGTGCTCGGGGCGATCGACGTGCCCGCATGGATTGGTCCAAACCTGTACGGGGCCATCCCAGAACAGGTCCCCCCGTGGTGTGTGGCAACCAGGGTGCTGGCATTCCTGCTGAATCAGCACGGTGGCGACCGCACGAGGTTGGCGAAACAACCCCGCCCACCAGGGTTCTGCGCGGCGATCACGGACGGTGACTTCGCGAAAGGCCGTCCGTGCTTCCGGCGGAGGCCATGACTTTCCGGTGGCCTCGAAAATCTCGCGTGCCTCGACCAGCGGCAGTACCAGGATTTGAGGGTCGCGCAAGACAGCGTCACGGTTGTCGATGGGCATAGAAGATCCTTGTCTGTGTTGAGGATGCTCGCAGAAGGGCAGAGCGGCCTTCGACGAGGGCGGGAGCGGGAGCGGGGACGGGTCGGACAGCGGCCGTGGGTCGTCGAGTGAGGGGAGACAGTCGAAGAGGCGAATAGCGCTGCGTAAGAAGACGTTCCGCGTGCCTGTTCGCCCTGCACGCTCAGCCTAGCAGAAATCTCGGAATCAATCCCATAAACAAAACGTGATGTGAGGCGCTGCGGTAATCTTCGGATCTCCGCGTGGGGGAATATGTAATCGCGATCACCGACCGAGGCGCGGCCGGCATGACCAGGTCGGTCTCTCGGCGCCGCTCAGGCGATCGTGAACAAGATCCGTTATTGGACAGCAGCACCGGCGTCGTGGACCGTCTCCGCGACAGCGGCGGGGAGAGGTGCAGACAAGCCGCGCGTGCACGGACTGACGTCCGCGCGAACCTGATGTCCTACAAGAGCTTCGGTGAGCCCATCGACGGCCACAGGGTCCGTCATCGTAAGCCGGTCGCGAGTTTCCCGGACCGCGCGAAAGTCGCTTTCATCGAGACGGGTTACCCAAAAGGTGCCCAGCTCGCTGCGCAACTTCGGCCCCGGCGTCTCGGCCCACCATTGGAACCCCTCGATCAAGGCCCTTCGGCTGCGCTGCACGGACTCGATGGCCGGCTCGAGGTCGCGGTCGTGGCTGGCAACGAGGATCAGGTCAACCCTCGGGTCGTAGCTGGCTTCGGTCACAGCCAGCGCACACAGCACGTCGATACCCTTTTCGCGGGCACCGATCACCTGAGGCTGTGCCTCGGTTCCTACGCGTTTTGTGGATCGGTCACGGAGCAGGGTGTATCGGAGTTCTCGGCACTGGACCTCCACCCGCGGATCGTCACGCATCCACGCCTGCTGCTCGGCGAGACCACATCGAAAGCCGCGCTCATCGAATTCCTCGCTGGGCAACCCACGGAACACCTTTACCTGCTCTAAGCGAGCCAACGGGAAACCGGCGCTCCGTTGGCGTTCATTGCGACGATCGATGAGCCTTTGCGCGAACAGAATCGGTCGAATACGTGTCTCGCTACGCGAGAGCCCCAAGCGATCCGAGCGACTGAAGCGACTGAATACGTCGTATGCGGTCATGTGCACGTTTTGGTAGTCGATGACAACCGTGGTGCGTAGCGCACGAGGTCGTGGAACGGCTGCCATGGTATGTCCTTCCTCGTGCGCCGCTGCCGATAGTGCGACGGCGTTTCTTGCACGCTATGACCGCGTCGATGCCGCCGGGGTGGGCTCTCGCACAGTTGGTAGGTCACCAATGGTCGCCATGCCGCGGCCACACGATCGAGGTCTGGGAATGCGCCCTCGTCCAGCCCGATCCGCAGGCCGACCGTGGTCCGCAACACTCATGCCCGCCACAGCCTGGTCAGGAAACCAGCGACGGTTGGTGCTATCGAAGTCGTTCATCGCCTCTGCCTTTCAGGTATCGAAACAGTGCACGGCTTCAGCGACCCGGACTGGCGCGGCGTGATCCGGACTGGCAGTGAGACATCGATGCCACCGCGCGCCGGCAATGCGTTCTCCTGTTCAGTGACAACAAGATCGCACGACACTGCAACAGGGCCCAGCCGCAGAAAGTCAGTGGGTGTGAAGACGATCGGATTGGTGAGCGCCACTATGTATTTCGGCACCGAGCCTGTGGGTCGTGACCTGTGGATGCAGCGGCCGATCGCTGGTTTCGACCTGGAGACGACCGGGGTGCGGGTCGGCTCGGATCGAATGGTCTCGGCGTGCGTGGCCCGCGGCGGTACTGGCGACCTCATCCGGGAGTGGCTTGCGAATCCCGGCATTCCGATCCCGGCCGAAGCGTCATCGATACACGGAATTACCGATGAGATCGCAGCGTCTGGCCGGCCGCTGAAGGAGGTGGCCGCAGAGGTGGCTGACGAGTTGTACCAGTGCTGGGCCCAGGGCTATACAGTAGCGGTGTTCAACGGCCGCTTCGACTTTGGGATTCTCGCCTCGGCCCTTCCCGGGTTCGAGGTACGTGGTCCAGTCATTGACGGCTTCGCCGTCGAGCGCCGCATAGGCCGCGGTATCCGGAATCGGGAAACCCAGACCAAGCTCGAAGTCGGCAACATTGCAGGAAGGAAGGGGCTGGTGGTCCTCGGCGGTGGGGGCAAACGGTCGCTGTCCTTGATGAGCACTTGTCAAAGGTACGGAGTGGACCACCCCAACCCTCACCAAGCGGCCGGTGATGCTGTCGCCACTATCGGAGTGGTCCAGGCTCAAGCGCGGCGGTGGCCGTGGCTTGCGGCCATGACGACCACGGAACTGGTGCAGGCACAACAGCACTGGCATCACAGCCGGGCACGGCGGCGCAGAACTGCTGATGACGCTGGTGGGGACTGGCTGATTCCGTCGGCCGCGCGAACCCTCGATCTCGAAGGTCTCGGGGCTGCCGCTGCTGCCACACCCGCTCCGCGGCAAACGCAGTCGTCTGTGACCGTCGCCGAGCCGCCAGCCGAGACGGCTGCGGGAGCAGATGCCGCGAGGCAGCCAGAGCCCGATCCAGCGCCAGTCACCGTGTAGGCCCCTGCCCCTGACTACACCATCAGGCTCATGGCTTGGTCGCGGAATCCACACTCGCCCAGCTCAATCCGACTGTCACGCATCTCGGATCTGCGGCTATCCTCATCTCGTACGCCCCGGGTCCGCCTCTGCTCAGCACGCCGCCCGGGGCACGGCCATTTTCGAGGACGTCCGCCCGCGCGAATCGTGGCGTGCAGCGTTACGCGATTCACGCAACGCGCGCTCACCCGCCGATGCTGTCTCCAGCATCGGCACGATAGGGCATACGACAGCGTCCGAACCTCACGTGCTGTGTAGAGATCGACAGGCCGACGAACTGATACATCCATCGCTCCCAGCGGCCCCGACCGCCTACCACTGTGGGACAGAGGCGATCTGGCGTTGTGGTTAAAGTCCTGCGCCGGTATCGACAGTTGGCGCAGTAGCAATGGTCTCACCGACTGCGACTTCGGAGTCGGCAGCGTCGGTCGGCATTGTGGGTCCGGGGTGTGGAACGACCGCGGTGAGCGCCTCGAGGGTGTCCTGGGGGGTCGCGGCTGCCGGGGCACCGATCGATACAACCTCGTGCGGCGGATTGAAAACGGCAGGGTGGAGGCGTTGGGCCGCCCAGCTGGGTAGCCGGGTGGTGTCGCTGGTGAGGTACTCGATCTCGCCGCTGCGCGCTTCGTGGCACGAGATCATCGTGTACCCGCTGGTGCGCACTTCATCGACGATTTCGGCGGCCAACCGGTCGCGTCCACCTTCGCGTCGTTGCAGCCGATCGGGTTTGTGGTGCTCATCGAGCCAGCGTGCGATCACGTCAGCGTCAGGGGTATCGATGACGGTGATGTAGTTGGCACGAGCCAGTGCCGGGTCGAACGATGTTATGAGGTGTGCGGCGGCGGCAGGGGTGTGGGGAAGGGCGCCAAGGGTTTCGGCGTCGGCCATGACCTTTTCGCTGGCGCAGCCGAGACGGAAGGCGTGCCGACGTTCGCCGCTGCTGGGTCGGTCTCCGACTAGTACCCAGGGGGATAGGCGTTCTACGCCGATATGGACAGCGATCCAGCCCTCTGGGGTGCGACGGACCTCGCCGCCGGCGAATCCGCGCCCTGGCCGGGCGGGGATCGCCACGAGACCGGTCGGCGCCGTCGCGGGCGGGACTTCGAGGTCAGCACTGCCAATCGACAGGGCGGTGGCGGCGGCAGTGCCAGGAATGGTGGCCGTGAGAACGGCAGGATCCATGAACCAGTCCACCGCGGTCCCGTGCCATCGACCAGGTCCCGCTGGGATGGTGCCGATGAACTGCCAGCGGCGGTTGTAATCGTCGCTGACCCGCACCGCGGTCCAGCCTTCCGGGGTTCGGCGAACTTCCCCGGTGATGCTGCTGCGCGCGGGGCCTAAGCCTGTGATGCGTTCGCAGGCAGGGCATTTGAGTGTTTCGGTGGCGTTCAGATCAGTCTGAGTCTTGAGGGCTCGTCCTCCGGCGCCGGAGGAGGGATGGGATACCACTGTGACGTAACGGTCTGTGACCTCACGGACTCGATGGCGGGCTCCCCATCCCGTCGCTATCCAATCGCCGGGCTGCACGTTGTCCCATGAGGTTGGTGCGCTGGTGGGATCGTGATCAGGGCTGGTCATCCTCGGATTCCGTTCTGGTGCGGTGCCTGCTGCTGCGCCGAATTCGTTGGGTTACGGCGTTGTCGCCACGTCGGCGGCTTCGTTGACCGTCGCCGCCGGTGCGGGATCGGACGGTAGGGAGGTGATCGACTCGGTCCGGTGCATGCTGGCGGCGCAGGGTTGGCATGTCGCTGCGGCGCTGATGGCGTCGAGGTCCATCGGTTCGTCAGTTCGTTGTCCGGCGAGCTCAGCGTTGGCGAGCGCACGCCACACGAGTTTCTGCGGGTCAGTCGTGTGTGTCAGTGCGTTGAGTACCTCGCGGGGGACATGATCGACGCTCGTCTTCGCGGACTCGAATTGGTAGCTGATCCATATCCGTGACTGCTGGCTGTTGAAGTCGCGCTCGCGCCGATACCGGACCAAGCAGGCACTGACCTCACCGCCGGGGTCTCGAACCGCCACGTATTGCCTGTGCTGCGGCTGGACGCCCTCGATGGGGACCGCGCGCCGACGTAGAACGATGCGGTGCCCGGCGTCGAGGCTATTGGCGAGATAGCCGGAGGCGAATGAGTGCATATTGGTGCCCGCGGGTACCGCCACGCCGAGCTCGCAGCCGAGCTGAGCGGCTGTCTGTCGGCCGTACCGGATAAAGTCGGCGACAATCGCACTGCGTTCTCGCCGGGGGCTGGCCAGCAGCATCGAGGCCAGCTCGTGGTCGGCGTTCGCGATGGCCACGCGAAATGCTTGCTCGGCGTGGCCGTGGTGTCCTGCCTCGGAGGCGTAGAGCCCGATGTAGAACAACGCCTGCGCGCGAGCCTCACCGGTAAGCACCGGCGCGGTCCGATGCCAGAACTCAGCGGTTGACAGCTCGTCGGCATTTGCCTCCAGCGCGACGCGAATCTGGTTGTCTTTCAACGCACTACACAACTCTGCGGCGTCTTGGTGATAGGAGTAGTAGCGGGCGTGATTCGCGGCGGCGATCTGGATGAACATCTTGTTCACGAACTCGCGGGCCGGGCCCTGCGGGTCAGCCCCAGCCGCGGCACGCATGCGTTGTTCGTCGAAGGCTCGCGCGGCACTTGACTGGCGCCAGTCGATTTCGAGTTGACGATGCCAGTCCATGGGGAATGTGCTGGTGTAGGCACCCTCGGGAGCGCGAGCGCGGGCACGAACGAGTGCGTTCAAATCGCAAGCGGGACCGGAATAGGGAGGTTGAGAGGGAAATTCGTAGAGCAGCGTGATGAGCGCGGGATCGGTGGCCATGTGCTCGTTGATCGCGGCGATCACATCAGCGGCGTGGGGGGAGGCTTCGTAGCCGCGGCCGGTATCGATGAGTCGCCGCTCCCTGCCCGATTCGTCCGGGCAATGGGTGAGCAGGGCATAGAAGGTGCGATTGTCATAGTCATAGCCAGCTACCGCGCGCATGCCTGGGGTCGAGTCGAGCGGTCTGATGAGGATTTCGCGGGTCATGTGCAGTCCTGGTGAACATCGGTCGGGTCGGAGGCCGGGTCTGCGCAACCGCGTCGTGGGCGGACCGCACAGCTCTGGGAAGGGGTGGTCAAAGATCGGGTCCTGCGGTGGCGTCGACGGTTTCGGTTGTGGGCGGAAAGATTTCGGGCTCTGTTGTCGGATGCGCAGTGGTGGGTCCGATCGCGGGCCGGGTTCGCGCGATCGCTGCGAGGGCGGCGCTGTCGGCTGCGACGGTGTCCTCGGGATCGCCGCGGTCGTAGATGTCGTCGAGGTGGGCGGCGCAGCTGATGAGCGTGTCGACCAAGTCGGTGAGCCGGCCGTCGTTGTCGGCGGGATGGATGTGACCGGGATCGTCGCGATAGTGCAGGCCGTGAAATACCGTCCCGTCGGCGTCGGCTATGACGCACCAACTGACCTCGATGGATTGGTCCGCGGCTGTGGTGTTTTCGCCGTCGGGGGTGGTGTGGGTATCGAGGCGGATCCCGAGTGCGCCGGCGGGGTTGTCGGAGGTTTCTTGCGCGGCGAGCTGCTCGGCGAGATCGGGCAGATGAATGTGCAGCTCGTTCGGGTCGGTAGTGGTGAGGGCTAATTCGGTGGTGTGCCCGACCTCGAGGTCGCCTCCGGCGCCGTAGCGCAGGGTAAACACGATCGGCGGCCGGTCCCAGTCGTGGGGGGCGCGGGGATGGCCGGGTGCTCCGAGCAGGATGGTTTCGGCGCTGGGCGCCAGGTGCGCGGTGTCGGGGTCGCCGGTGTGCCAGGTGATGGCGTCGGTGCTGGAATCCCAGAGGGCATATGCCAGTCGATGGCTAACAACCTCCCAGGTGTCTGTATCCCAGTCCGCGCGCGTGATGTGGGCGAGTTCGACACGGAAGTCCCAGCCGGAACCGTGACGGCTGACATCTTCGCCCAGCAGTGTCTCGGCCCACTCTTTGGCCGCGTCGATCGTGGTGAAAGCTTCGGCTTCGCCGGCTTCCCGGAGGCTCGCGGGCGGGACGTAGCTGAGCATTGCCACGATCAGCTGTTCATTCGGATCGGTGGGGGTACTGAGATCGACTGCGGTTGAGGCTGTTTCGGCAATGGCTGCGGTGTCGGCGACGATCTGAGCGGTGGCGTCAGTGGTGGTGAGGAGGTCGTTACGGCGACCAACGAGCGTCGCGGCCTGCTCGTGGTGCCGGATCATGATCGGATCGGAGGCACCGGCGTAGGCGGTCAGCCCCGCGTGCAATTGCGCCATCATTTCCGGTCGCTGTTGCCAGCCCATCGTGATCTGACGCAACGCCCGCCACTGCGCGGCCCACTGCTCGCCGTGCTCGGTCAGCCACTGCTGTTCGATCTCCCAGGCGCGGCTCAGGCGTCGGGAATCCTCGCTGCGCCGATGTTCGTGATATTCCAGGTAGTCCACGCGCATGCGTGTTTCGAGCATGGACAGGCCGGCACCGGGCAGGGCGGCTGCGGGGGTGAGTGGACGGCTGGCGGTGGCGAGGATGTCGGCCACGATGTGGTCGCGGTCGCGGCCTTCGGAGGCGGCGAGTTCGTCGATGACGTGTGCGTGTACCTCGTCGACCTGGGGCCCTGGCTCGGCGAAGGCGAGGGCAACGATCTGCTCGGGAACGGTGCCAGCGCGCCAGAATGCGGTCTGACCATCACCGATGTGAGCCATGGTGGTGTGGTGCCACCCGTTTGCCGCGAGGTAGGTGGCCAGCGCGATCGGATCCTGTGCCTCCGACAGGTCGCTCGCGTCGACCGTCACGGTGGTTGAGGCGGTGGCCCGTGCTGCGCGGGAGGCGTTGCCTGGTGTGTCGAGCAGGTGCTGTTGCTCCTCGGGCGAGGCGGTGCTCCAGTTGAGGTCACCGGCAGCGAGCTGGGCATCGATGAGGGAGTCGACATGAGCCAGCGCCTCTGGGCTGATGTTGGCGGCTTGGATGTGGTCTTGCCATGCGGTGAGCAGTTCGTGCACCGCACGGGGGAGTTTCGAGGAGGGGTGTTCCAGGTTTGGGATGGTGATCAAGGTGATCGGGCCACGCCAGTCCTGATCGAGCGTGTAGGGCTCGGGGTCGAGGTGGCGCAGGATCGCTGTGGCCAGAGGGTTCGCCGGTAGCTCGGGGCGGTGCACGTTGATGACCCACAGGTTTGGTATCGGGGTGGTGAGCATGTAGTCGCGGACCTGGTCGAGCGGCAGTCTCTCGACACCCACAGCGGAGGCGAGGCGGTGCTGCACTTCGAGCAGCAGCGGCAATCGGTTCCGGTACCCGTACTCGATGCGCCCATCCGGGTGCACGACAGCATAGTCAGGCGCGCGACCGCTCATAGTGCTTGCCTCCCAGAGGATTTCGTGGCTACCCGATACGCCCGGCTGGTGGGCGTGCTGTGAGGCTATGGCCGGCGAGGGCGCGGTTGTGGGGCTGTTCACCCTGGCTGGGGGGCACACCGTGGGTGGGGGTGTTTCGAAGGGTTAGGCTCGAGTGGGGAGGAGATCTTGATGACGAGCGCACCGATGTCAACGTGGGAAAGCCAGTTCCCAGATCTGTTCGAAGCGCTGGATGCGCAGGCGCGCAAGGCGATTGTCTCGGTGCTGGTCGGCCACAGCCTCGAGGGGCTGGCCCCGGATCGCACGTTCGCCGCGAACCTCATCGACTGGCAGACCGGGCGAATCACCGAGGCGGACTACGATGCACGTGCGGAGGCATGGGCCCGGCAGCGCAGCCGTCCGGACGAGTGATCGCGATGGAAGACCTCGAGGGACCACCGGAATGGTTGGCCTATCTGTGGCCGACGGTCGAAGGCTCCGGTGGGGTGCTGCGCAACAAGTTCGGCATCCGCGATCCCGACGAGCTGCGGGAGCGGGAGTTCGCGGAAACGGCCAAACGAGCACTTGAACTGGAAACGGGCCGGCTACAGATCCCTCGCACGGGCGACGGTGCGGAATTGCGCGCCATCCACGGCCACCTCTTCGACGCGATCTATGAATGGGCGGGGCAGTACCGCACAGTGGAGTTGGACAAAGGCCCATCCGGAGCAAGGTTCGCGCCAGTCAGAGTCTTGGTCAGCCTGGTGGAATCGATCTGCGAGACCTTCCGCGACCTACCGTGGCACCGCTTCGAGCGCGGCCGGTTCGCCGTCGAAGCGGGGCGCTGCTTCACCCATCTGAACGCGGCACACCCGTTTCGTGAAGGCAACGGACGCGCGAGCAGACTGTTCTTGGCCAGCATCACCCGCGGTGCGTCGTTCGAGATCGACTACAGTGCAACCGATTCCGTCACCTGGAATCAAGCTTGCGCGCTGTCGATGACTGAAGGAAAGAGATTCGACGCCGCTCCCTTGATCGAACTGTTCCACGACCTCGCCGTTGATCGCACCGATCGTGACGGCCGGGCTACCGCTACCTCCGAGCTGGCAGCCGTGCACCCCGCTGCAGGACACCACAGCCATACCCGCACCACGGGCACCCCCACCGCCGAACCGAGATCCGGGCCCGAGCTCGCCGGCGTTATCGAGGCTGTGAATGCTGCGGCATCCGGGTACATCACGACAGGGCGCCGCGACAGTCCCCATCGTGCAGAGCCTCCCGCCTCGGGCGATTCGCTCACCGACCTCGGCCCGTCAGCAGAATCCGAAACCGGCTCCGCCCCATAACGATCGGTCACATCGGCGCTTTAGCGAGGCCGGTCGCGACACAACCTTTCGTCGCGTCGTGGCCGGATCCGCGAGGCCGCGGCGAGGGCGGCGGCCAACCGCGGGCCTCCCGCGCGGAAAGCGGCAGGGCCACCAACCAGCCGAAGCCGGTGAGTGCCGCCAGGGCGACGAGCCCGAACTGCCAGTTGGTGGCACTGATGACTGCGCCGATCCCGATTGGTGCGATGGCTCCCGAGCCGTACATCACGGAGTTGAGCAGTCCTGTCGCCGAGCCGGCATGGACGATCCCCGCGATTTCACACCCGGCGGTGATGTAGAGGCCGTAGGTGCTGGCGGCGGTAACGACCGTGATGAGACCGAGCGGATAGACAATGATCGCGGGCCCGCGCAGGAACGTGGCCAGTGCGACGAGTCCGACCACGGTGAACAGGGTCAGCGTGCGGATCGCAAGAGTGCGCGATCCCAGGTGGTCTGTCCACCTTCCCGCCGCGATGCGAGCACCGGCACCGAGCAGCTGGCACACCGTCAGGGCGATCGCGGCCTGCCGCAGGTCGACGTGGCGGACCTGGACGAGGTATTGCACGAGGTACACCACGAGAGTGGTTTGCGCGGTGACTCCGCACGCGGCAGCCGCGCACAGCCACCACAGGTGCCGATTTGCGAGCACCAGCAGGCCGCTGGTGCTCGAGGTGCGTTCGGTGCTCTTTCCCGGTAACCCGGCTGCGCCGAGTACTGCACCGGTGAGCATGCCCGCGGCGAGCACGAGCAGCGCGGTCTTGATGCCGTAGATCATCGCGAGCGGTGGCAGCGCGGCGGCGCCGGCCGCCGCGCCCAGTGTCGGGGCTGTTTGCCGAATGCCGAGGGCGAGGCCACGTTGTCCGACCGCGAACGCTCTCATCACCGCGCGCCCGGTCGCAGCGCTAACACATCCGCCGCAGCTACCGGCCACGATCAACCATCCCATCATCGGGAGGTAGCTCGGCGCGAACGCTGCGGCACTGGTTGCTGCGGCAGCGCCGGTCAGGCCGATGGCCAGGACGAGGCGTTCGCCGACACGATCGGCCACAACTCCCCAACCGAACATCGCCGCCGACGCACCCAAGGACACTGCGGTCAACACGGCCCCGGTCTGCAGCAGCGTGAGCTGCCAGTGCTGCTGCAGCAAGGGGCCAACCGAGGGCAGCCCCTGCGCGAGTGAGGTGAACGACGCCTGTGCGCCGACGCCGATGCCGAGGATGACCCATCGACTTCGACCGAGCGCTCGAGGAGCCACCGATGGCGCAGAACCGGCGGCGATGGCGGCAGTGGAGGTCACGACACTTGGGGTGTCTCGTATTTCTGTTCCCACTGCTGTAGTTCAGCCATCCCGACGCGGTCGATGAACCCGTCGAAGCTGTCCTGCCCGAGGAAATCGCGAAGGTCAGATCCCGCAAACAGATGCTTGAGTATCGCGGTGACCTGGTGAGTGGCGGCGAAGAGCGTGGCGACCGAGTACAGGACCACCTTGAATCCGAGGCGTTCGATCTCGGGCAGCGGCGGCAGACACATTCGTCCGGAATCAATCCAGTTGAACACCAGCGGAGTGCCGCGATAGCGGGCGCTGATTTCAGCCAGTTCGGTCTCGGACCGGGGGGCTTCGATCAGGATCATGTCGGCACCGGCCTCGCGGAAGGCATCCGCCCGGCGCAGGGCTTCGTCGAAACCCAGCACACTGTTGGCGTCGGTGCGGGCGATGATGACGAAGTCGTCGTTGTCGCGGGCGTCGACCGCCGCTCGCACCTTGTTCACCGCCTCCGCGCGGTCGATGACCTTCTTGCCCGCGAGGTGGCCGCATCGTTTGGGCCACACCTGGTCCTCGAGATGGATGCCCGCGACACCCGCACGTTGATACTCACGCACCGTCCGGCGCACATTGGTCGGACCTCCGTAGCCGGTGTCTGCGTCAGCGATGATGGGGGTGGCGGGAATGGCCTCGACCATCGCGGCGGCATGACGCACCATCTCATCCATGGTCATCAAGCCGACATCAGGCATCCCCAATGCGCTTGCCGCCGCGCCGAATCCGGTCGCGTAGACGGCCGGGAAACCGGCTTGGGCAACGAGGCGAGCGCTGATGCCATCGTAGGCGCCAGGTGCCTGGATCATCCCGGAGGCAGCGATGAGTTGCCGCAACCGTGCGGGTGCGTCCATTTTGATCCTTCTTTCTAGGAGACGTTGGCGGGGTTGATGATTCGCGGTGTAGCCGACTCGATGTATCGCGCGAGTTCCTCGATGGTGGGGTTGGCGAGAAGGGCCTGAACGGACAGGTGCACGCCGAGTACGGTGCGCACGGCGACCGCGGCACTGATGGCCATTAGAGAGTGCCCGCCTAGCCCGAAAAAGCTTTCCCGCGTACCGATCTCGGATTCGTCGCGTTCGAGCAGTTCAGACCAGATGCCACGAAGAGCCCGCTCCAACGCGGTGCCCGGTGCGCCGACAGGGGAGTGTTCGGACCGCGGATCCGGCAGGCGGGTTCGATCGAACTTGCCGTTCGCGGTGAGCGGCAATGCGTCCATGGCTACGACAGCATCCGGTACCGCATACGCCGGCAGCCGGGTGCGGGCGTGCCCGACCACCTCGGTGAGGTCGGAGAGGTCGGTGACGACGTAGCCGACCAGGCGTTGCGCGCGGACCGCGGCGACGGCCTGGCGGACGGCGGGGTGGGTGCGTAGCACCGCCTCGATCTCCTGCAGTTCGATGCGGTGGCCCCGGATCTTGACCTGGTCATCACCCCGGCCCAGGAACTCCAGGTGTCCGTCACGTAGGTGACGAGCGAGATCGCCGGTGCGATACATGCGCCCACCAGTGAACGGGTCGGGCACGAAGTGCTCGGCGGTGAGCGCGGGCCTTCCGAGGTAGCCGAGCGCGACGCCGTCGCCAGCGAGGTAGAGATCACCGATGGTGCCGATCGGAACCTGACGCAGCCGGTGATCGAGGATGTAGGCCGCGGTGTTGTCGACGGGTACGCCGATCGGCGGCGGGCGGTGATCGCGGCGCTGGTGTACGGTCGCGCTGGTCGACCAGATCGTGGTTTCGGTCGGGCCGTACACGTTGACGACCTGGTAGGGCACCGCATCAGGCCGACACCATTGCAAGCGGTCCCCGCCGATCAACATCGCCCGCAACGGGAGTTCGCGAGCTTCGGGCACCTCGAGCAGCGCCTCGGCCAGCCCGGTCGGGAGCCCGGCGAGGCTGATGTGCCGATCTCGCAGCCACGCGCACAGCATTCCTGCGTCACGGCGCACCTCGACAGAGGCCACGTGTAGCGCCGCACCAGCGCTGAGTGCGCCCCAGGTGTCGAGCAACGACGGATCGAAACTCGGAGCGAACACCTGCGAGAGCCGGTCACTGGCGACGACATCAAAGCGCCGCCGATACCACCCGGTGATGTTAGCCAGCGAATGATGCGACACGGCAACACCTTTCGGAGTGCCGGTGGTTCCGGAGGTGTAGATCACGTACGCGGTGTCGAGCCCGACGAGCGGCGCAGGACGAGCAATCGTCGCCTCCGGAAGGGCGTTGATGTCGATGTGCGGTCCGTGCCAGTCGGCCGGGAGCGTGGCCGTGCCGATTCCGATCGCCGCGGCGGCATTGCAGTCTGCCAGCACCATCGACAGTCGCTGCTGAGGCCAGCCCGGGTCCATCGGCACGAACGCTGCGCCGAGTCGCCACACTCCTGCCGCGGCGAGCGAAAACCACGCCGAGGGTGGGAGTACGACCGCAACCCGATCGCCGTGCCGGACCCCGGCCTGCTGCAACGCGCTGGCGAGTTGCCCGCTGATGCGATCCAGATCGCCGTAGCTGAACCAGACGCGGTCGTCAGCGACGGCGAGCTGTGCAGGCGTCGCCCGGCACCACTGTGCGACCAGATGTGGAACCAGCGGCGCCGCAGGCATACTCGGCCCCCGGCCGAGGCCGAGCAAACGCCGCCGCTCCGCCTCGCCAACAAGATCGAAATCTGCGACGGCGGTCTCCGGGGCCTGCACCACGGCGGCCAGCAGCCGTAGGTAGACGCCGAGGAGGCCGGTCGCATCCGCGTCGCTGTGCCGGCCACGGCGCCACGACACATTGATCGTGAGGGTGTCAGTGTGCCGCGTGACCTCGACGCCGAGATCGAAACGGCCGACACCGCTGTGCACTTCGAGCGCCTCGACGTCGACACCATCGAGAGCCAATGTCGGCTCACCGTCCTCGACGGTGAACTTCAGCGCCGCAAGGGATCGGCTCGCATCATCGGCGCGGCCAGAGGTATCGATCGCTGCCACCAGTTCCTCGACGGGCAGTTGGTGATGGGCAACCACGCCCAGCACGGTGTCGCGCACTCGCATCAGCTGGTCGGTGAACTTCTGGCCGGGATCGATGGCGAAGGGGACTGGCAGGGGGTTGAGGACCGGGCCCATGAGGTGTTGCTCTCCGGGCTGGGTGCGTCCGGACACCGGAACGGTGACGGTGCCCCGCTGTTGCCCCGACACGCGTGTCAGAACGCATTGCCAGACCGCGAACAAGGTCATGAACAGCGTGGCACCGTAGCGAGTGCCAAGTGCTGTCAGCTCTGCGGTCATCGCAGCCGAGACCTCGGCGCGAGCACGGCACGTCTCCCCGGCCGGCCCGGATGTTGACCCGAGGTCGATCGGCGCGATTCCGTCACCTAGGGCATCGAGCCACCAGGCGAGGTCCGCGTCGGTGTGCGCCGGGTTGGTCGTCGTGGTTGCCGCGTAGTCGAGGTAGTCAGGACGCGTGGCGCTTTCGAGATCGACGCCGTTTCGTAGGTCGCGGTAGTGGCGGCTGAGCTCCTCCAGGAGCAACACGTTGGTCTGGTGATCGGTCACGAGGTGGTGCAGGGTCAGCACCAGGATGTATCTGCCATCCAGCGTCATCAACAGGCGGACTCGATACAGCGGGCCGCGGCTCAGATCGAACGGTGCACGGATCTCCTGTCGTACCGTTGCCGCGATCTCGGAGTCCGAGATCGGTTCAGGCACAAGATGAACCGGAGTTGCGGGCTGTACGCGCTGCACGGGTTCACCGTGCTCGTCGTCGATGATTGTGCGCAGGATTCGGTGGCGTGTGAGCAACCGATCGAATGCTGCGCTGAGCAGCGCCACGTCGAGCGGACCGCTGATGCGGAAGGCGGCGCCGATGTTGTAGTCCGGCTCGTGCGGCCCGAGTTGGTGGACGAACCACAGTCGTCGTTGCGCATACGACAGGGGCGCGACATTCCCGACCAGCGTGACTGCGGCAGCCTCGCCGGCGTGAGGGGAATGCACGCGCTCGACGAGTTCGTCGACCAGCCCGGTGAAGTCCTGCTCGAAGACAGTTGATGTCGCCACGGTGACACCCCACCGGGCCTGGATGTGACCAGCGATCTGCAGAGCATGCAGCGATGTGCCGCCGAGATCGAACAGCGTGGCGGTGTCCGGGACTTCACCGCCGAAGGTCTCACCCCATATCTCGCGCAGCGCTTCAGCGATCGGTCGGACATGGTCGGTCATCGGTTGGCCTCGAACAGCTCCGCCGCGAGCCGTCGCGAAGGTTTGGCATTGGGGAGTTGCGGAAGACTTTTGACCAGCATCATGCGGCTGGGAACCTTGTAGTCGGCCAGATGGGCTCGGCAGTAGCCGATGAGGTCTTTCGTGCCCGCGGTGGCGCCCTCGCGTAGCCGTACCGCCGCGGCGACCTGTTGCCCGAGCGTGGGGTGCGGTATTCCGGTCACCAGCGCTCCGGCAACGTCGGGATGCTGTACGAGCACCGCCTCGACTTCTGGCGGTGAGACCTTGTGGCCGCCCTGATTGATGATTTCGCTGAGCCGGCCGACGATGCGAATTCGCCCGCCTTCGCCGATGGTGGCGACATCGCGGGTACGGAACCATCCGTCCTCGGTCATCGCAGCCGTCGTCGCCTCGGGGTCGCCCAAGTAGGCGCGGAACAGCGCTCGTCCGCGGACTTCCAGCTCGCCTCCGCCGAGGATGTTCTCACCTGCCAGCCGGACTGCCATACCGGTCGGCGTCCCGACCGAGCCGATGACCCGATCCCATCCCACGGGGTTGGCGGCCATCTGGTGGCTGGTCTCGGTCAGTCCAAGGCACTCAATGAGGGGAGATCCGAACACTCGTTCAGCGCGCTCGGCCAGTGCGTGTGGAAGCGAGGCGGACGCGGTCCGCACGAACCGCATGTTCTCGGCCCGGGTGCCTGCGGCCTCGAACGCTTCGGTCATCATCGCCACCTGCGGCGGCACCAACGTCATCCAGGTCGGACGCGCCTGAGCCAGCAGTTGACGCGGCCGTGCCGTCTCGCGCGGTTTCGCCAGCACGATCGTGCCGCCGGTGCGCAAGGTGGACAGCATCACCGCGAAAAGGCCGTGACCATGTGACCAGGGCAGCAGTCCTACGGTGCGATCCTCCTCGGACAGCTTGAAATGAGTCGTCACTGCCGCGATCCCCGCTTCGACATTGTCTGCGGTGAGGGCAACGGCTTTCGGGCGGCCGGTACTTCCGGAGGTGAACAGAATCAGCCGATCCTGCTCGGCGACGAGGCAGTCGCCGGGTACCGGCTGCAGCTCGGTTCTATCGATGTCGGGCGGCGCCGTGAAGGGGTCCGGCCAGGCCACCACGCCCGCTGTGGCCCAATCAGCCGAAGTGATGATCACCTTGGGCCGGACCGCGTCGCAGATGACCTTCTTCTCTCTGGGTGTGAGGAGAGGATTCATCGGCGCGGCGGTCGCACCGACCGCCCACGAGGCGTGCAGGGTAACGATGGCGGCGGGGGAGTTGGGCAGATCGGTGACCACGACATCGCCGCACCCGATACCGGCCGAACGAAAACCCTTGGCGAGCTTGTCGGTCCACGCGTCGAGTTGATCGCGGGTGAGTTTCCACGCCGAATCCGGCGACCGCAGAATCACCTTGTCGCGCACCGTCATTCCTGCCGACCTCCCACTACCTGTGTGTATGAGCGGAACGTATCAACGTGGCGCTATGCCACAGAGCCGATGGCACACAACCGGTGTGCCATCGCTAACGCGAGACATCCATGCGTCAGGAACCGGCTCGCGCATTAGTGCCGTGCCCGGACACGCCTCTTCATGCTGTGGAGTTGATTCGTAAATAGGGCTGACCGAGTGCCGAACCGGCGTCGACAAAGTGCCTAAATGCAGTGCAATGGAGCCGGGTCGGACGGCTCGCGGGTAAGTCGGATCACAGAACCTTGACTCCGACGGGTGGTGTGCTAACAAGCTCATATTCACCGGAGGGATAGTTTGGGCACCAACTGCGCATCGTGTAATGGTCCACGGTTGTCGGGTCGTCTAATCGTCTGACGTTGATTCGGTTGGTACGAAATACCGACGGAGGTGGATCGTTGTTCCACATGTAGTCGAATTCGTGCGCTTTGTCGGACGCGGCCACGATCTGGCTGTGCCGCTCTGTCATTAGCCCATGCGACAACAGTTTCAACATGTAGACGGAGTGATGAGCGACCGCATACCAATCGACAAAGGTAGCCCGTGCTCTTCCGTCGGTGAGGAGGCTCACCACCGTGTTCGCGGGCTGTGGAGAGCTCAGCGGCGCCGGAGCGAACATCGGAAAGACGTCGAGACAAGCCTTGTTAGCGTAGATAATGTCATGCTCGGGCAACTTGCGATACAGAGCAGGAAAAGGGAACTCTTCGATCACCTCAATATCTTCATCGGTGATCTTCGGAGGCCAGAGCCCGGTTTCTGCATGGAATACCCGGTCCTGGGCAAGTGACATCATCTTTCGGTAGAGCCAATCTTCGGCACCCAAGGCCTTGCAGAACTTGTCGAGGTTTTCCTTCAAGGGTCGCCGCTGGCCTTCCTCCCATTTCGAGAACGCCGACACGGAGACGTGAGCAATGCACGCAGCTTGCGCCTGCGTCAACCGTCGAGACTTTCGCAAATCCCGGATCATCGATCCGAGGGCGGCGTTCAGAGGCTCGGTCGAGGGCTCGATAATTATCCTGTTGTTCACGATTCCTCCACCCAATAAGGCCAACCACGGTGCTGGCATTCCGGCATCACGAGATCCAGCACAGAGATCAATCCCTCGTGGTCCCTGGCGGCCATAGCTTGAATCGCCCGCTCTTCCACGTCGACGACTGCGCCGGCGAGCGCGCGATCTCGGACAGCGCGCACCGCCCGGTTGGTACACCTGACGTCTTGTCGGCTCCGTCGTGCATCCCCAACAAGCCAGCGACCGGGGCGTAGGCCCCCATCGGGTGCATCGTTCTCATCGGCTACACCTCATCTCTCTGCCATCTGCCCATGGACCAGAAAAGTCGTTGGTAGGGAA
Source organism: Nocardia suismassiliense (assembly GCF_900269665.1). GTDB lineage: Bacteria > Actinomycetota > Actinomycetes > Mycobacteriales > Mycobacteriaceae > Nocardia > Nocardia suismassiliense. The sequence continues at coordinate 21,343 of NZ_LT985363.1, read as the reverse complement.
GCTCTTTCAGCGCGGGTGTAACCCGATCATCGATCTCGATGCGGCTGGCGAGACCCTGCCGCCGCACGCCGTCGGCGAACGCCTCCGCCGCCGACTCCTCGGCGCGATAGTGCTGAATCGGCAGCCCCTCAATCCCGAACTCGACAGAGATGTGACGCTCCATCCTGATCACCTACGAATCTCGTCAGGTTTGGACTCGGTCCGGGTGGGATTGAGCCAGAGGTCCCCGAGCACCCATCGGGTGCCGCCACACGTGCGGTGGCTGCATGCGGGCAACGCTCGCCACAGGCCAAGCCGACGCAGTGCAGGCAAGCGCAGGTCGAGCCGCCTCGGCGCGGCCACGCCCGCCATCTCGACCGCGGCGATCAGTTCGCCGACGTCTTATGTGGCCGAGTGCATCGGCGCAAGGACGATTCATCATGGCTGGCAGACCTCCAATCGTGCTGCTGCCGTACGACAGCGCGCGCGGTAGTGACCCGGTGCCGCGATTGGGTTCGGGAGATCGCTCCCTCGTCGGCCGGATCGAACGGTCTTTCGGTTTCTCGCACACTAAGTCGCGTCGCCGCTGGCGCTCTACACGATTCTTGTCAATTCCCGGTCGATTTCTGTCAGCACGAATATCGCAACGACGGTCTACCGCCGAAGCCGCGCGGTCCGGACCCTAGAGCCCAAGCAAGCGCGGAAAGGTATAGCGGTAGGCGCGAGACGCCAGGATCGGCATCGACGTCCAGCTCAATTCGATTGCGCTGGGGCGGTTACGGGCGAACCTCAGCAAACCAGTAGCCATCTGGGTTGAGATCGATACCCTGGCGGCCACCGGCCGCCGACGAAGCGTCAGGCACGGGATCGCCCACAAGCATCGGGCCGGACCACGTTCTCGTCGAACGAACGCCTCAACGCGAGCACTCAGCCGCCCGCGCTCACCTCGCCTGGATGTCCAAACCCCGTCGCACCTGCGGCGAGTTCGCTGAGACCCAGGACTGTCCCGCGCCTCATCGAAGCACCGGTGCTCGCCGCAGGACACGCAAACCGAGTCAGATCGAGCATTCACTTGCGGTCCGCTGGACCGAGGGCTGCACTGCAGAAACGCTGCCATCGAAATATGCTGAGGATTAGTATGTTTGACGTACCGGTCTGTCCTGTCACCCCACTGACGGGCATGAGCAGGGAGTTCGACGTGACAAGGTTGCACGGGGCAGACATTTCGCCGGGACTCAGCGCTTCCCCAGCGGACCTGAGATTACTGCCGACGGCGCGCCGTCTCCTACGCTTCCCTTACGCGCAGTAGCCGGCATCGGCCACCGGGCCAATGTCCAACTCAACTCTCTCCCTTCTGCTTTGCCTGTCGAGTGCTGTCGCCGTGAAGGCGAGGTACTTCATCAACCTTGGCTTCTTGCCTCGAGGAGGAACCCTCTGTGACGTTCCCTCAGGACACACAACCCCGCCCCAGCGCCAACAGGTCCTTGGGCGACACCCAGGACTCCCGCGTCAAGCTCTACAGCGCGGAATTCGCCGCTGATCCGCACGCCGCATATCGCGAGATGCGCCAGCGTTACGGCTCGCTGGTCCCGGTCGAGATCTATCCAGGAGTCCCCGCGACTTTGGTCATCGGCTACCACACGGCAATTGAAATTCTGCAGGACAATAACAACCGCTTCTCGGCCGATCCTCGGCGCTGGCAAACCTCGGTTCGCAGTGACTGCCCGATCTTGCCAATGGTGGAGTGGCGTCCCAACGCGTTGCGGAGCGACGGTGTCGAGCACCATCGCTACCGGAAAGCCACCAACGATGCGCTCGAAGGCGTGGACCAGCACGATCTGCACGATATGGTCGAGCGCGCAGCAGCGTCGCTTGTTGCCGCGTTCCCGACAACCGGATCCGAACCCGAGCGGACCGCTGATCTGATCACCACCTACATCCAGCCGCTTGTTTTCATGGTGCTCAACGAAATACTCGGGTGCCCACCAGAAATCGGCGCGGCCATCGCCGCGGCGAGCGCGGCGCTGTTCGATTCGACCGACACCGAGACCGTGAACGCCATGTTCGACGACGCGTTCCTCAGGCTCGTAAAGCTCAAACGCGCCGAGCCCGGCGACGATGTCGCCACCCGGCTGGTCCAGCATGCGGCGGGCTTGTCCGACCACGAGCTGATCCACCAGTTCGTGACATGTTTCTCGGCGGGGATGGAACCGGGGCAGAACCTCATCACCAACACGCTGGTACTTATTCTGACCGACAGCCGTTTCGACGGCAGCGGTTCTGGGTTCATCCCGACCAGTACGGCGGTGGACGAGATCTTGGCCATGGACCCACCGCTGGCCAACTACTGCATCACCTATCCGCTGCAGCCGATCCAGGTCGCCGGCGTGTGGCTGCCCGCCGATCAGCCCGTGATCACGAGCATGGCCGCGTGCAGCAACGATCCGCAGATCAACACCGGCGACTACTCCCGCAACGGCTGGAACCTGGGTTGGGGCGCCGGCCCGCATCAATGCCCCCAGCATGCCCGCTCAGCCGCCTATCGCATCGCGGTGGATGCCATCGACCAGCTTCTCGACGCCGTGCCGGAACTGCGGTTGGCGGTGCCCGCACAAGATCTGCAGTGGCGCCCCGGCGGCTTTCACCGGTCGCTGGTCGCGCTGCCAGTCGTCTTCCCTGCGGCGGCGCCGCCGATTTCAACGTAAGAGAAAAGAGAAAGCGAGGTGGGCCGGGGGGACTGTGAGCCTGTGAAACCCGGGGGTCCGCGAATGTCGGCAGTCCCGGGTCGAGATTCTCTGGATCAGTTTCGAAGGGTGCCTCAGGCCCATCGCAGTTTTTCCCGCCCACCCTCCCGCCGAATTGCGTTCGGCAGCACCCGAATCCGCCACTGTCGAAGCGCTGCAGGAGGTCGTCTTCGGCCCGCACTCGGCGCTGTATGCCCACGTTCGCGACGTTGTGGTCGGCCTCGGCGATCGCCCGGCCTCCGGGCGAACCTACGGTGAACAAACCGAGGTGGCCCCCGGCCTGCTTCGAGCGGTGATCGCCGGGCTCGGCCGCACAGCGCGTGAGATCGCCACCGACACGTGGCTGCGCGGCGCGCTGTGTGACTGGGCCCAGGTCGCGGCCCCACGACTACTGCTCGTGCTGACCGGTCATTTCGATCTTGCCATCGGCGCGATCCTCGCGCTCGGTGACGGATCCGATTACCAGCAGCAATGTTTGGCCGAGCTGGACACCGGCGCCGCGCTGGGGGTGCTGGCCTTGACCGAGCTCGGCGGCACCAACGGCGCCGACCAGCAGACTCGCGCCACCTGGGACGGCGCCACGCGTTCTTTCGTGCTGACAACGCCGACGGCGCAGAGCACGAAGATGATGCCCAATGTCGCCGGCCGGACTCCCCGCATCGTCGTCGTCACCGCCCGGCTCATCGTGGACGGCCGCGACGAAGGTGTGCTCCCCTTCCTGATGCGGCTTCGCGCAGCGGACGGCGCGGTGGCCGACGGTGTCGAGATCGTACGACTACCCGACAAGCCCGGCGCGCCAATGGATCACGCGATGATCCGATTCGACGGCATCCGACTACCGCGCGAGGCTCTGCTCGGTGGCGATTGGGCCCGGATGAACGATGACGGCCAATTGCACTGCGCTCTCGAGCCTCGACGGCGTTTTCATGCCGCGATCAGCGTCCTGGGGAACGGACGCCTCGACCTGGCAACCGCGGCGACTGCCAGCGCCCGAGCCGCCATCGCGGGACTGGCCAACTACGCCCAGCAACGCCGCCCCGGCGGCAAACGGATGATCGAGCGTGACGCGGTCCAACTCGACCTCGTGAGCACCTTGCCCGCGACCTATGCCGCCACCGTGCTCGGCCGCCGTGTTCGCCAGATGCGTGCGGAGTCGACCGGATCCGCCGCGGAGCAATCGTTGTGGTCGATGTTGCTGAAGCCCTTGCTATCCGAAGCCGCCGAACAGGTGTTGACCGTCATGCGTCGACGCGCGGCAGCGCAGGCCGCCTTCCGGGTGAATTACATCGCCGACTGGATCGACAACCTCGAGGCGATCATCACCGCCGAGGGCGAGAACCAAATCATGCAGGTCACTGCTGGAAAGTCGCAGCTGGATCTGACCGCCTTACAACTGCCCGACACGCCAGCGTTGCTGCCGTGGTACCTCAAACTGCTGATCAAGCGCGAAGAAGCGATCGCCGTGGCGCTGCGCGGCCGCCGATACGACGCCGCCGGCGTTGTGCTGGGCCGAGACGGCGCGGCCATCAAACTGGCGACGGCAACCGCTGAACGCCTCGCGGCAACCGCCCTGCTGACGGAGGCCGCCGCGGCGACGAATCCCGCGGCCCGGCGGCTGCTCGAGTCGATGGCGGCGGCTTATGCGCTCGACCGGATCGAGGCCCGTGGTACCTGGTACAACACGCATCAGCTCGTATCATCCCAGCTGGCAGGCGCATTGACGTCTGAGCTGATCGGTCACTACAGAGCCCTGTTCGACGGCGCGCCGCTGTTGATCGAGGCTTTCAACACACCACACCTCACCGGCGCGCCGATGTTCGCCGCTGACTACATCGCAGCGTGGAAGGCCTACGCCGGCTGGGACGAGACGACCTTCCGGTAGCCCCGCGCCACTACACACCGCTCAGTGACAGATTCCTGACCGATGCTGCATCCGGGATAGCCCCGGCCCACCCCGGTGCCGCCACCACGCACCAGCACAGCAGGCAACAGCGCGGTACCACGCCCGAACCAGGCGTTGGCAACCCCAGCCGCCCCGATGAGTCTGACTGTCCGGACTCACGGGGCGGTTCTCTGTGGAACCTGCTGCCTCACTTACGTTTCCGCTTACCTCGTCTACGTGTGGCACCGCTGATCGCGTTGGATGCCTCGACCGGCGCTGTCAGAGGTCCACCCAGGCCCGCGCTGGTCAGCCGGGCATGCTCAGCGTGCACGCGGGCGCGTAGATGCTTGAGCTGTTTGAAGTTCGGTCGACCATCGTGGTCGGTCAGCCATTGCCGCGCCAGAGAGAACGCGATGAACTGGGGGGCATTGGTCGGCTGCGCTGGCACGCCTTTGCCCAGCACCAGGCGCAACAGGTTGCACGCCTCGTCGTCACTGACCGCAACCAGCTCTTCACCGGCATCGAGGGCTTGCATCGATCTGGTGTTGGTCAGCAACAATTCGCGCAGCAATACCGGCTGCTGCGCGACGGCGGGTTGACGGGTCAGCCACATGGTCAACCCCACACTCGCCCAGAAGTCGGGCTCGCTCACGTCGTCATAACGCAAGGGATTGGCGGCGAGCTCGCGCTGTCCCAAGTCCAGCGGTTCGTAGCGAGGCGGGCGGTCGCCCGCGGCGAACGTCGCGTAGCGTTCGGCTGAGGCGAGCACCTGCTCCGTCAGCTCCGGCGGCGCCACCTGTTCAGCGGTCGCGCGGTGCCCGAGGATCAGCTCAACATCGGTCCATGGTTGCGCCGTCTCGGTATCTTTCACCGCTTTGTCCATCAACTGGTGATGCAGCTCTATCTGCGCGTCGACGGCAATGCCCCACCGGCTCGTTCCTATCTGGCAAGCCCGGATGGCATCGACGAACCGCCGGGCGTCCTCAGCCCGCTCGTCCAGATAGCACAAGATGACCTCGAAGGAGGCCATCTGCACCTGCCTCGCGTCATCATCGCGAGACTTCCCAGCCAAACGCGCAGCGGCCGCCGGATTCGGTGTGGTGCGAACGGGTTCCGGAACGCGGGGTATCACTGTTGCTCCTGTTCGGCCCGAGTCGACTGGTGCAGTGGCACTTTCGGGTCGTAGTCGGTGCGTGATGGTCATTCAACCGTATCTCCTCACCGTGGTCGATCGCGGGCACCGGACTCTGGCCGAGGCGATATCGCCCGAGTTCGGGCTGGCTCAAATCGGATCACTGCGCGCCAATCCCGCACGCGCGCTCCGAGGATGAGTAGCTGATTGGGAGGTGGTGGATTTGGACAACTTTCGGCGAGACGCTTCGGGCTCAGCCCGGCGTCGGAGTGCGAAGTTGAGTTTCCCGACCGGCTTCCCAACGTCCATAGACGACGGCGAAGCTGTAAGGTCACATGCTTGCCCCATCGGGCCCGGATACGTCTGGGGCGCTGAGTCCCTGGTCGCTGAGGCCGTCGGCTTCGGCGATATGCGATTCCGCATCGTGACTTCCCCGCGGTCGGTGCGCTGGAGGAGGCTGTGCTTGGAAGGCGACTTCCCACACTTCGGCCACGTGCTGGTCGAGCGGCGCATCGACAAGTGCGGCGGGGTCCAGCAGTGGCTGCGCGTCCTGCCAGGCGAGTTCCAGCGACGGTAACCACTGTGCGTCCGCCGCGGCGACCAGGCGTGCATGCAGACTAAGCCATTGCTGGCTGCGAGCCAGATCCCATGGTCGGGCTCGTTCGGTGGCCATGATCTGCCGGGTAGCAACATCAGGTGACCACGTACCTGTGGTGTCTCGAACTTTGCGGCTGATGGGCTGGCGCACACCACGGCGGTAGACGGCGACAGCCTCGAAGCGGGGATCGGTGTCAAGCCAGTCGGCAGCCTCGAGCACGCTGTGGTAGCGCTGATCGTGGAGTTTGTCGCCGGGGTGGCGCCCATGCCCGGTGTGTGTGTAGGCGAGTTGGTAGCGCTCGAGCATTCCCAATCGCGAATCGGCCGCCGCAGTCGCCAGGAACGCGGCTTCGACGCGATACCGCGCCGCACCGCTCTCCGGCGGATCGGCGAACCTCTTCACCACGTTGTCCACCTGCTGTGGGTTCGCCATAGTGTGCTCGACGAGTACGTCCGAGTGGTGGGCGCGGACGTAGTCGAAAGCCATGGTCAGCCATCTGTAGACGTCGTCGGTGACCAGCCGGTCCCCGTCTGGTCCCATCCTGCGCTTGATGGCCTGATAACCGGGATAGAACGGGCGCAAAGCATCGAAATCGAGCAGGACCGGCCGTCGGCCTGGGCCGAGACTCTCTCCGATGATGCTGGCCAGAGACGTTTTTCCCGCGCCGGGTTGGGCTCCGAGCAGGATGAGACGCGGATCGCGCTGAGGCCGGATTTGAGGACTTAGGATCGGCACGATCTGTTTGTCGAAAATCTGCCGTGCACGCCGTGCCGGTAGTAGCGATTTCGAGCTGTTCGGCTTTGCGGGGGCCATCGCTAGCCAGCGCTGATCGCGGCCAGTTCGGCTCCGTCGTGCTGCAGGATGGCTTGTACTGCTGCTGTATCCGTCACCTGGAGCGCGGTCAGGCGTAGTGTCCATTCCTGCCGGCGCGCTGCCCATTGTTGGCTGTCGGTGCGACTGCCCGTGTAGGCGATGAGCTCGGTGAGGATGCCGCGGGCAATTTCGAACGCGGCTTCCTCGGTCAGTGGCGTCGGCGTGGGATGCATGTTCGTCCTCCAAGTCCTTGACCGCGTGGCAGGGTCTTGCCACGTGACCTACTTGCTGTCCACCCTAGCCACTCCGGCAAACACGTTGTCCCTAAACGCATTTGGCGTGTGACCGCCCCCATTTTCTGTAGGCAAAGACGTAGGCCGGGCACCGTTGTCTGCTCGTCCTCAACGCCCGAAGTGCCTCCACCGGCGGCTGCGGATAGATCACGTTGAAACTGCTGCTGGCCGCCGCTCATGCCCTCGCCGGGTTGGTCCAGGGTTTCCATGAGTGGGATGCATTGTGGTGTAGCGGTTTGATCGCTGTAGTTGTCGCGACGCGTACGGCGAACAGGTGGTGCAGTTCGGTTTCCGGACGGGGCACGGTGGACGCCTCACCCCCGCGGGCGTCGACGGCGGCGTTGTACCAGCGCGTGGCCATCCGGATGCTCCCGGCGCGTGTGGCAGGGCGGTGGTCGCGGCTAGGCTGACCAGCATGAGTGACGGTGACGCCGAGCTCGCGCAGCAATGGATTCGCGAAGCTCAGCAGGCGATCGGTGATTCGGCCTGGTCATTTTGGCCCCGTCGGGCAAGGTCGCCGTTGGTCCGTGCGGCACGCCTGCACGACGCGTTTCTCACCACCACGCACGTCTCGCTGATGATCGCCGCCAGTGAAGCAGTCCACGAAGTTCACGCCACCGCAATCGGGTTCGCCGCATCGAGTGCGGCAACTCAACTAGAGACGATCCTCGGAAGGAAGGCGATAGCGGAAAAAGGGTTCTTCTCCGCCGACGTGCACCGCCGCTGGACTCCGACTGCGTCCCACCAGGTGCGCGCCATCGCTGAAAACCTCAGCCAGCTGGGAGCGCGGATGCGTACCGTGGCGCGGACGCTGCAAGGCGATCCTGGGGCAAGCGCCACCCTTCGTCACGTCCTTGCCCGCGACATTGCCAACCATGCTGGTGTCGTCGATCTCGGCTCACGCGACATCGCAAGACTAATCACTGCGGGCTAGGTGATTTCGCGACAAGCGCGCGGACCGGTCCTGTACGTGCTCAGAACCCATGGATCGGATCAGCACTGGCGAACTGGTGCTCGAGGTGGCTCACGACAGCGTCGGGCTGTTCCAGCGCCACGCTGTGTCCGGCGCGAGCGATAGTGACATATTGCCCGCCAGTGGTGGTTGCGATCGCGGCCCCGCTGATGGGGGGAGGGTAGACGATATCCTCGGCGCCGGCGATGGAGAGCACTGGCACGCTGCACCCGTGCAGGTCCTGGATGACACTCTCGCGCGCGGCGAAGGCGCGCATGGAGGGCGCTATCCGGGCCAGTCGCGCAAATCGTTGCTCCCATGCAGTAACCAGCTCCGGCTGGTTGTTCTGGGTCCATGCCCCGAAGCTGGCGTGGGAGAGCAGCTTGACCACGGGTGTGGTTCCCGATCCGAGGTCGAGTTCGCCTGTCATTCCGTGCTTTTCGATGTGGTCGGCCAACGACGTGATGGCTTCGCGGTGGGGCTCGGTCTCGGCCGACGAGGCAATCGTTGTCAATGAGGCAATGAGATCGGGGCGCCATGCCGCCAAACGCAGTCCCACCATGCCGCCTAGGCCCTGCCCGACAAAGTGCGGTTTGTGCAGGTTCAGGCCCTTGACTACATCGGCTGCCTGGGCAGTCAGCAGGGTCAGGCTCACCTCTGGATGGCGTTCTCTTTTCGGGGGCGTGTTCGAGCCATGACCTCGATGATTCCAGGTGATCGCCCGGTAGCCCCGCGCTGCTAGCCGCTCCATCAGTGGCTCGAACATTTGCGGCCCCATCAGCAGTGGGTGGCTGAGAAGCACAGGCTGTCCATCCGGCGGCCCGATCTCGCTGGTGACGAGTACGGCCTCCGCTGGGTAGACGGCATTGGTCCGCAACTTCATGCTGGTGTCCTGATGTTCGAAGTGGACGTCGATCTCTGTAAGCGAAATCTGATGATCGCGGTTGCGACGTGAGGATGCAGCCACCTCCGGGAACGGCAGCGCTGACACGCGGCCGCCAGTCGGTTCGCGGCGTTCCAGCTGAGGTGTTGTGTGTCCAACGACCTCGTAGGTTATCTGCCAGCGCGTCAGCTGAATAGCTGTTCGCGCGCCTGAGATGGACTTTGCCCGTAGCGCGCTCGATAGGCTTTTCGGAAGCTACCCGGGCAGCTGAATCCAGCCTCGTAGGCGATTCTGTCCAGATCGACTGGCAACGCGACGGATAGTCGCCGGTGTGCGCGTTCGACGCGGACCGTGCGCATGATCTCACCGGGTGACGGGTAGCCAGCTCTTTTAAATGCTCGGTACAGCGTGCGGACGCTAATACCCAGCATCTCGGCGATAACGTCCGGTGTCACGCTGGTATCGTGCGCGTGCTGTTCGATCAAACGTCGTGCGCGTTCAGCTTCTAACGCGCGCGTACTGGACTTGACCTCTGGGTACGGGTTGAGTACCCCGTTGAGTTGCATGAGCGCGCTGGAGAATTGGACACTGTAATCTGCGGCCGTCCATCCCGTGGTCTCGACAAGTAATCGAACTTGTGTGTTCAGCGCTCGCACCAAGGGACGTCTCTCATCCAGTGCGAGCGGTGCGTCGGCGGCCTGTTTGTCGTCGACCGAGTTTTCGGGAACAGTAAGGATCAGGCAACTGATCTCTTCCTCGTGCGTCATAAACAGGGGATCGTTCCATCGGAAGAATCCGACTTTGCCCGGGTAAAAGATTTCCCTGGAATCACCTTGCTCGAACCTGAAGAGCCCACGCAGCGGGACGAGGAGCCGAAAGCTGTGATCATCGCCGTCTGCGCGTATATTGCGTGCGGTGCGGCGGTAGTCGAGGGGGCTGGTGGTGAATTCGACAATTTGCAATTTTCCGACACTCTGTGCATACGCCGTTGAGCGGAAGTCGTCGGCGTGGATAGCCAAACCTACCGATCCCTGTCTGTCTTTCAGGTATGTATCCCAGGCACCTGCCGAATCTTTGGCAGGGGACTTCCACTTCTCTTTCTCATACTCCACACCGGTCATATGGACGCCCCGTTCAACTACTGTTGCAAGCTACAACTAGGCACAAGACTATAAGAGAATCGCCGCGGGGGTCGCGGTGTCCTCCTGTAGTGCGCGCGCAAGCAGACAACGCATTCATCCGAACACGTGGCCGTTCACGCGCGGTTCAGCAGCACTGGAAGCCGGTGATGCCCGTTCGAAATGAACCCTGGTGTCGTCCCGAGCTCCTCGGAACCGAGCTCCATAGCCGGGAACCGCGCGAAGATCGCCGGAAGGGCTACCCGCGCCTCCAGCCGCGCGAGGGGCGCGCCCACGCAGTGGTGGGCGCCATGCCCGAACGCCATATGGTCTCGGACGCTGGCGCGTGTGGGATCGAATCTGTCGGTGGTCTCACCGTGGACCGCGGGGTCTCGGCTGGCTCCGGCGTAGCAGACGAGGATCGGATCACCGGCGGCAATACTTGCACCGCCCAGAGTGATGTCTTTGACCGCGTAGCGAAGCGGCACGTGTGCTGCGGGGGACTCGAACCGCAGGACTTCCTCGATCACCTGGTCCCAGTCCAGCCTGCCTTCGGACGCGGCGGCGAGGTGCTGCTGGTGGGTCAACAGCAGGTATATCGCTTGGTCGAGCAGGCTGACAGTCGTTTCGTGTCCGGCGTTGACGGTCAGGTAGAGCGTCCCGATGAGTTCGGCTTCGCTGAAGTTGGTTCCGGGGTCGTCAGCGGCTTGGACCAGGGCGGTGGTCATGTCCTGGTCAGGGTTCGCGCGTCGGTACGCGACCAACTCCTGAAGCAACGCGATCATCTGTTCTTGCGTTGCCATTGCTGTCTCTTTGCTGACGCCGGTGTCGAAGACGCTGTCCACGCATTTCCGAAGAGGCTGGCTCAGGCGCTCGGGTGCGCCCAGCAATTCGCTGATCACCCGGATCGGAAGCGGGTAAGCGAACTCTTCGCGCAGATCAACCACCTGGCCAGGGGGCGTGGCCTCCAAATTTGCCAGCAACTCCTCGACTATCTCCTTGATGCGAGGTTCCAGGGCCGCGGTGCGCCCGCGGGTGAATGCCTGCGCGACGGCTTTTCGCAGCCTGCGGTGATCGTCGCCATACGCGGTGAACATGCTGGGGACCTGCACCCAGTTGCCCAGTTCCCAATCTGCGGGTATCTCCCCGTTCTGGAACGCCGGCCAGTGACGCCGCGGATCCTTGGAGACCTCATCGCTGGACAGGATCTTCTTGAGGAGCGCCGCGTCGACGACAGACCATGCCCGCACCCCGCCCGGGAGCTCAACCAGGGTGACCGGGCCCTGCTTTCGGATGTGGGCTATTTCGCCCTGGATGTCTGAACCCTCGGGATCGAGGACGATTGGGTCGGAGTGGATGTCCATCGAGATCTCCTGTCTGCGCTATGGATTGTGGGCCAGATCGATCGGTGGGCTCTTGGGGAACGTGACCGGTAGCGAGGACAACGCCCGATGGAATGGTCCTGGCCGCCAACGCAACTCGGATTGAGGCACCGCCAATGTCATTTCCGGCAGTGCGTCCAACAGTTGATCGAGCGCGTCCTGCACGATCAGACGGCCCAGCTCTCGCGCAGGGCAGGCGTGCGGGCCGGCGCTGAACGCCAGATGTGACCGGTTGCCGGTGATGTCGTCGGTCCGGATTGCCGGGTCGTTGTTGCAGGCGGCCATGCTGATCAACACTGGCTGGTGTGCCGGCAGCCAGAAGTCACCGATGAGGATCGGCTGCCGCGGATAGGTGATGCAGTAGTTGGCCATCGGTGGGTCGCTGAATAAGACCTCGTCGATTGTGTCGCGAGTGGAAAGACTCCCACCGTGGACGTTGCCTGCGAACCTGTCGTCGGTCATCATCAGCAACAGCGTGTTCAAGATCAGGTTCTGTGGAGGCCCGATTCCGGCGGCATACAGCAACACCAGCTGGTGCAGCATTTCCTCATCGTCTAGCCCGGCAGGATGCTGAGCAAGCCAGCTAGTGACGTCGGCGCCCGGTGTGCGGCGTTTGGCCGCGATGAGTTCCAGCAGCGCCTCAGCCAGAATCCTGTTGCCGTCGGTGGCATCAGCAGTGGTGTCGAACATCGCCGCCATCCCGGTCGCCGCGCGTTGGCTGATCTCAGGGGTGCAACCGAGAATGACATTGAGAGTGCCGAAGGCGACGGGTAACGCATACTGTTGGACCACATCACAGTGCCCATCCAGGCAAAACGAGTTGATCCGCGCGACGGCGATGTTCTCGACGACGGTGTGCAAGCCGTGCAGATCGACCTGGTCGAGTGCTGCGGCCGCGGCCGACCGGTAGCGCTCGTGGTCATGGCCGGCGCTGCGAATGGGGTTCGGACGCCATTCCATCATGGGCCGGATCGGACAGTCGGACGGAATTTCGCGTTCCCACGTGCGCGGATCTGCAGGAAAATGATCCGGATCGTTGAGGATTCGCAGGGCGACGTGATAGTCGATGACCAGAGTGGCCGGGACGCCTGGCGCCAGCTCCACAGGCGCCAGCGCGCCGAAACGGCGCCGCATCTCTCGATAGGCGCGGTGCGGGTTTACCGCGAAGTCCTCCGACCACAGACACACGCGCCGACCACGGAAACCGCTGGGCGCCGCTTCGGAAAAGGCTTCTCTCTCAACAGTCAACGTCTGCCGGTCCTAGGGGAGTAGTCGCAAGTTGAAGCGACCGCCGCCGCGGCCTCGTGTCCGACGCGAACACAAGGCCGCCGGCGGCGTGCGCCCCCACCCAACCTTTGACAGGTCCATCTCGCACAGTAGGTTGCAGCATCAGCACGGCTCTACCAGTTTCTTGTCAATTCGCGGTCAGTTTCTGTCACCTGACCGCCAGGAACCTAGTGGGCGAACTGTGGAGGAGCCGGTGTTGCATACCGCGATCCCGGGGGCCCGATGCGGCGACGCCGCTGGTCCAGTGCGTCGACGGCAACGCGTGCGCTGCGGACTGTGGATGGGTCAGATGGCGTTCGGGTGCAGCGCGACTCGGCCGTCGCCTGCGCGGCGGAGGACGTCGACCGCGATCAGGTGATCCAACGCCCGCTGCATCGCAGTGCTATGGCTGCGCCTGGATTGCGGTGTGGCGATGGACCGGTTGTCGAAGCGCTCCACCAGCTGCTTGGTAGAAGTGGTGTCGACGGTCCGTGCACGGGCGGCTAGCCAGAAGTAGATGTCGAGGTGCAGTGGTGCTCGACGCAGCCGGTCGATGGTCTGCCAGTTGACCGGCGTCGGGGCGGTGGTGATCTGTTCGAAGAATTCGGGCGAGAGCCGGATCGTGCTCTGTGCCGGTTGCGCATCGCTGGAGACCTCACCCCGGTCCAGGGGCCATAAGGTAAATGAGTCGGTCACATCGAAAGTGGCTGCGCGGTCGGTGTTCTCGGCGGTGAAGGTGATCGAGGACGACAGCAGCCGGATGAGTTGGTGGCGCACCCGCGTCACCCCACCTGTAGACCCACCCGTCGCGCGTAGACCGAGGCGTTGCACGAATTCCGAGCACGATTCGGGCAAGACCAGCTCTCGGCTGCCGGTGCGGATGGCGTCGGTACCCAACCGCACCAGCAAGAGCCGGGGAAAGACACCGAAGGGATATCCGACGGGGACGGCTCGACCGTACTCGCCAACCGTCATCCCCGATTTCAGTATCAACGGCGTCGTGCCGATCGAGCTTTGCCAGGTGTCGGTGGTCACCCCGTCACGGAAGGGCAAACTGGCCTGGGTGAGCATCCGCGGCACATAGGAGCGATCGTCCTCGGACATCCCTGCAGACGGTCCGCCAGCCGGAGCAAGCCCTGCGCGGAGGCGGTGCAAGGCGGCGGTGTAACTGATGTTCTGCGCGGCCGACAGCGCTCGGGCACGGGCACGGCTGCGTGGTCCTGAACCCGAATTCTTGGGCATGGTCATCCATTCCGGCACAGCTCCCACGCCGCCACGCCGCTTGATGTGGATCATGCGGTGAATGCGCGGGCACCGAAGGGGACCTTGGTCGGCGATGTCACCTACTGCGGCGTGGGCGAAGGTGACGGCGACGGGGAGCGTGCGCGCGCCTGCTCAACCGCCACCATATCTCACCGAAAGTCGAGCCGAAGCGGTGACGCGCTCGGTATTGGCGCCCGACGTGCCACCTAGCGTCGACGGTGTCAAGACCGCGCAGCCGATCTCGGATTCTCGCAGCCGTGGTCATCGCTTCCGTGCTGTCCTCGTCCAACGGCAGCGAAAGTCTCTGGCCGGGTCAGCGAGTCCGAGGATGTCGCTCATCTGCTCGTTCCTGTCTTGGAAGTGTCGTGGAGAGTTGTGTGCGGGCAGCCAGTGGCATGCGCAGAAAGGCGTGACCCCGCCGGTCGTAGATGCTCAGCCACGGGACTTGTGGATCGGTGGTGTCGATATGGTGACTGCCCCCGCGCGGCAGCGGCACCAGCAGCGGTATGCCGTCGGGGCGGGTCACCTCGATGAACTGTCGAGGCAAACTCATCGCTGCCTTGCATCGGCGCACCGCAGCCCTGAGGCGGTGGAGAGCTCGCGCCCAAGCCCGGGCGCAGTTGTCTTGGTGTCGGCGCGGATCGGTGCTCATAGCGGTACTCCCTGCGGGGGCGAGATGGTGCGCGGACCCGAGGATCGGACGCTCCTCTAGGATCGTCAGAAGCATTGAAACTAGAATCCTAGCATTCAAGTTTGCAACAATGTTGGCGCTGTCCGTGCCATGATCTAGTTGTTGGGTAGCCGCTCCTACATCGCCACACCGGCGCCGGATTCGGTCGCGGAACCGAGCGCCTCGGTGGCCGCTGACTCGGGATTGGTGCTACCGGGCAGGTGGTTGACCGGGTGGGCTGCGGGACGGGCCAGTACGGCGGCTGAGTTCATGGCGATGAAGGCCGCGGCGGGCGGGTCGTGATGTGGTGGGTTGCCGGTTATGACGCGGGCCTGGTCGTGGTCGCGCAGGTTTGCCGCATCGACACTGTCGGGGTAGGCGGCCAGCACCGCATGCAGACGCGCCATGCTCTCAGAGTCGGAATGCCATGCCTCCACGGTGGTGTGCAGCCTGATCCACGCGGTGTTCAGCCCTTCCAGGTTGTGTAGCCAGCGGCTCTCGATCGCTAGCGCGCGTTGGAGTGAGGCAGTGGTCGGCTTGAAGACGCGGGTGCCGTTCCGGTCGTATAGTTCGGAGCGAAACACTGTGTAGTCGGCGCGCATTCGCCGTTCGGCCGCGGGAGCCGGTTGGTAGTCGTCGCCGGAGACCAAGGTGTTCGGTGGTGTCGGCGTGCGAATGATGTCGGCGAGTACTTGGTCGGTGTCGCGGTGCTCGAAGGTCGCGATGCGTTCGAGGGCGTGGATGAGCAGCAGAGTGGTGGCCCCACGCGCGAGTAGACGGTCCAGGCACAAACTCACCGTGACAGGCCCGGCATGGCTGTGGTGGCTCCAGGCGGCGATGTCGTCGCTGCCGGGCATGAGTCCCGAGTAGCGCCACCCGCGTCGCGCGAGGTAGGTCACCAGCTGATGCGGGTCCAGCTCATGCGCGGCGGCGGGAACGGCCGAAGTGCTCAGCTGCTCGGGCATCGCGTGGCGCAGCCAGTCCTGCACTCCCATTGAACCGGTAAGCGTTTCAGATGATCCGCCTACGGAATTTGCTGCGGGAAAAGGGGATACGACGGTGTTGTGGTCGGTCATAGCGGGAGGCCTTCCACTGTGGTTGGGAGGGTGTGCATCAGTCGGCGGGTGCTTCCTCCCGAGGTTATGGCGCGTCAGCTGCGGTGATAGGTCCGCTCGCCCCAGTCGTGGGCACACCAGCGGTGGGTGAAAGTGGCGTCTGGTGGTGTCAGGGCGACCGCGGCAGCAGGGGTGGGCAGGATTGCCGACGGCGTCGCGGTGGGTGCCCGCCTCCGATCGAGCTGTGATTGTGGCGGTTTTCCCTTTGGGTAGGCAGATCGCGGGGGAGTAAGACAGGGGGATGAGTGAAGATGGGTTCGGGCCAGGGGTCGTGATCGATCTGTCCAGTCGCAGGAAAAGTGCTGCCGTAGTGGATGATTCGGTGTCTTGTCCGGCTTGTGAGGGGCGATGGTTCGTGCTGGATGGCCGAGCGGCAAATCTTGACAGTGATGTCGGAGTTGTGGCGTTTCGCGTCGACGGACGGATCAAGGCTTACGCAGGTGCTCCTCGGTGTTTCGAGTGCGGCGCGACTCCCCGGAATTGGCCTCCGCAGTGACAACCTGCCATTGCCGAGCGCTGACAGCGGGAGGCCTTTGGGACGGCACCGCGGTGAGGCCGGGGCGTCCGACCGAGGATTGTCGACGGAAATTGGACGGGATGCGCGCGAATGATGCGCATGATTGATACGCTCTCTTTATGCCCTCGAACCCGAAACGGAAGAGTTGGACGCCGGACCCGGTTGCCACCGGCTTGATCGAGGCTGCGGCCCGAATCTCCGGGCTCTCCGAGTCTGCCGTGGTCTCTCAGCTCGCCCGCCGCCATATTGCGACCGACTATCCACCCTTGGTTGTCGCTGCCGATGACACCGCCGACGCCTTGGCTGACCTCGATCTCGACGACGCCGCCGCCCGCATCGACGAGCAGCGCGGATACCGTGCGGCGGGGTGAGGTCTGGCGTTACGAGGTCCAAACCCACAACTGGCTGACGGGGCTGGTGTCTGCCCAGTCCGTGCTCGACCAGGAAGCCCGCCGAGTGCTGTACGGGGTGCGGGTCAGCACGGACAACCCCATCGACGTACTCGCCGTCGAGGTCACCATCGACGGTCGCACGTGCTGGCTGAACATGGGCGACGGACTTGAGAAACTGCGACGAGGCTGCCTGACCGAACGCATCGATGCCCTCGACGCCGCGACCATGGAGACCGTGGGCATGCGGTTCCGCGCAGCGATGGATCTCTAGATCCTTACCGAGAGAGCGCAATCTCCGCTGAGGCCGCGAGGGTGTCTGTGGTTTATGACCTATGTAAGCTATGGGTGTGCGGTTGACGCAGAGCTTTGTCCGGGTCGCCGCCGAGTTCGTGCGGGCGCCTGATATTGACCACTGGGGCTATCGCTTGGTTCGGAACGCCAATCAAACCTCGGCGGTGGTGTATCCGATGCTGGCAAAGATGGTTGCGTTGCACTGGGTTTCGGAGTTTCGCGAGGATCCGGCAACGATCACCGAGTCGCGTCCGCCGCGCCGCTACTACCGGTTGACGGAGCTGGGTCGGGATGAGTTGGTGGGAAAGCTGCGTGCCGCGCAGGCCGATCCTCGGTTCGCCTCGGTTGGCCTCGAATGGCTTTGACGGTCGGCAGTGCTAGCGGTCGGCTGGCCAGCGGAGGCGACTGAGGGTCCGGATGCGGGTGGGCGTTGTTCAGCTTGGGCGAGAGGCGCGCCGATGCGGGGCGGGCGCTGAATCGGCGTCGATTTCCAGGAGGGCATTCCCGGCCCGGTGGGCGGTGGCGGCGATTGCGGCCAGCAGTGGTCGGTTTCCGTAGCGGGACTGGAAATAGTGGTCCCAGTCGCGTCCGCCTTTGGAGTTGAGTGGCCACCCTCGGTTCTGCTGCATGGGTCAACGCTACTGGTAGGCGACGACATGTCGATCGGCATTAAACACTTGCTGTCGAGGATTCGCCGGCACAGCCCGGCTGTTAGGTATCGGCTGCGGCCCCGGAGTGACCGCGTGGTGACCGGCCGTCATGGCGGTGCCGCTACAGAGTGGCGGCGGTGTCGAGTTCGGTTGTGGCGCTGGGGTTCTCGAGGAGTGACTCGGGTTGTTCGCACTCGGCCGCGGTGCGAGCGGGGTGGTTGGGGTGTCCGCGGGTCGCGGTTGCGGCGAGATCGGCGGCGGTGAGGGCGGGGTCGTCGAGTTCGGCAGGGCGTGGGTGTCCAGTGAGGGCGCGTGCTTGGTCGTGGTCGCGCAGCGTCGTCGCGGAGGTGCTGGCGGGGTGTTTGAGCAGCACTTTGTGTAGGCGGTCCATGGTCGCGGGGTTGTTCCGCCATGCCTCGACGGTGGTGTGTAGTTGGTGCCAGTGCGAGCTGATCGGCAGCCATCGGTCCTCGAGTTGGCAGGCCCGGCGCACGGCTTGTGCGGGTGGATCGGGGTCCAACGCGCCGGTGACGGGGTGGTAGAGCAAGGTGCGAAAAGCGAGGTAGTCGCTACGCAGCTGCTGTTCGCCGGCGGGAACTGGAGTGGTGCGGGGATGGCGGGCGACACCGGGCCAGCCGTTCGGGCCCGTTCCGCGGGCGCTGGATCGGGTGAGGTCGGCGATCACGGCCGCCGGGATTCGCTGTTCGGCCTCGGCCATGACGGCCAGCGCCTGAGTGTTGAGCAGGTCGGCGGCGGGGTCGTGGAGGTCCAGGTGCACGGTCACCGCGACGGGCCGGTCGCGGTGGTGCCACGAGATGATGGCGGAACTGCCCGGTTTGAGCCCGCCATAGTGCCAGCCGTGGTGGGCCAGATAGGTGGACAATTGCAGCGGGTCCACCAGATGAGCGCTGAAGCCGATCGCCCCAACTGTGAGGGGTGATGGCATCGCCTGCAACAACCAGCTGGTGAGGGTCTGCGTCGAGCGCAGGGTCTGAGGTAGCTCTCGTGGCGACCGCCACGCAGGATCGCCGGAGATACTATCGATGCCGGACAAGATCGCACCCCTTTCGGTTGCGCCGCAACGGAATCACACCATCCAATCGATGGGCGTGCTGCCGAGGCTAGGGCGGCAGAAGGGGCGGCGAAGTCGAGATGCACCCACGCCGGGGGGCACACCGGTGGTGGGAACGGCGACTGTGTGGTATATCGCAAGGCGCATGCCGTGCTGTCTCCGTCAGTACCTGGCGCTGCGGGTCCTGCGGCACGACCCCCGTTTCCGACCTGAGTCGACGGACGCACGGTGAATACTGTTGAGCTGCAATAGTTCGACGCCGCAATAGCTATCGGCGCGATTGCGGGCGAGTACAGACCTACGGGTGCTGGGAAGGTGCGCGGGCATCGCGATTTCGCGACCTGGCGGCCGGCGCAAGGTCGCCGTGATGCGTTGGCAGGCCAGGTGATACAACGCGTTGTTCGGCGTTTCCCAGCATCGAGATGCCAACGAACGGCTGTTGGGGGCGTGCGCTATGGGTGTTGTTGTCGGTGCCCTCGTTCACAATGACGTGCCAACTGTCTGCAGACCCTCGACATCGCCTCCGAGTCCCGCCCGAACCGGGACACTATCCTGCGCGGACTCCCCGCTTACCCGTTCGTGGCAACCAGCTACTGGCTCGGCGGGGTAGGCGGACTCGCCCGCCACTGCGCGACATGACCACCAGAACACCACCGATCCAGCAACGGACCCCGGAGGCGACATGACACAGTCTCGGTCGGACCAGTTCGTCCTTCCGTACTTCGATGTGTTCGTCTTCCTCGACTGGTTCAACACCCTCAGCACGGCCCAGTTCTGGGAAAGCATCGTCGGCAACACCAAACATCCCCTGTCCTCTCAGATGCGCGACGCACTCGAAGAGTTGTTCCGCGGCCGAAAAGACTACGTTCAGGGATGGATGCGCGGGCTGGTCTCCGACGCCGAGGTCATTGCCACCCTCAACGTGCGGTTGCCCGCCCGCTATCGCGACGACTATCTACTGCGAGAGCTGTTGCGGGACTGCCGAAAAGCCCAGATCGATCCGGCAATGTCGAGCATCGTGCGCGAACTGCGTCCACGCGCGTTCCTCGGGGTCGCCAGCGACAATATGGACTGCTTCCTCCACGCCGCCCCCAAGGTCCTCACCGGCGAGTTACGCATCGACGAACTGATTGTCTCCTCCGAGGTCGGATCGCTCAAAAAAGAGTCTCCCGACCGCTTCTTCGGACCGACCCTGACCCGCTACGGGCTCCAACCACACAACGCCGTGCTCATCGACGACTGCGCTGACACCTGCGAGGTCTTCCGCGCATGGGGCGGGAGCGCGTTCCACTTCACCGGCGACCCGGCCCTGCTGCGCGCACAGATCTCCGCGCACTGGCCCAGCAGCAACGCCCACTAGCGATACCAGCATCCCAACCCCGCACGTCCCGACACCGGGATGTCGCTGACGCACGTCCAGACACCGCGCATGAAAACGAGGTTCCAATCATGGAATTATCCCAAACACTAGATCGCACAACAGAGTTCGGTTTCACCGTCGTTGTCGTCGGCGTCGGCTACGTGGGGCTGCGCTTATGCCATGAAGCCGCCCTGGCGGGCCATCACGTGATCGGCCTCGACATCGACACCGCCCGCATCGAAGCAATCAACCGCGGAGTCCCACCTACCGACACGATCACCCCCGCCGACCTCACAAACCTGCACGAGCGAGGCTTCCGCGCCACCGACGACCCCGCAGAACTGGACAAAGCACAGGTGATAGTCCTCTGCGTCCCCACACCACTGCGCAAAGGTCTGCCCGACCTCACCGCACTCGAGGCCGCCGCACGCACGGTCCGCGACCACCTCCACCCCGGCACACTGGTGATACTGGAATCAACAACCTATCCAGGCACCACCGAACAGCTCCTCAGCCCAATCCTCGCCGAATCCGGCCTGGCGATCGGAACCGATGTCGCCGTGGCCTATTCACCCGAACGAATCGATCCCGGCAACCCGAAATACAGCCTCAGAAACACCCCCAAAGTCATCGCCGGCGTCACCCGCACCTGCAGGTCAGCGTGTTCTGGGCATCCGGGTGCTACAACATCTCTGCTCCAGCATCAGCGGCAGCGCCCGGCTCAGCTATGGGTGAAGCAGAAGGAAACTCGGCAGGCGAGTCGGGTTCGAGATGGTGGGGCGGGTCTGGGCCCGTCTCTTTTACACATCTTACGCCGCCGGCGCAGGGGTAGGGGGGGGTCTCGGGGGGCGCGCGTGCTGTTAAAAAAATCGACTGCGATGCGGTCACTCATGGCGGGTGCCCGCGGCATGTTCTTTGGACCGGCACCCACGCGCTGTACACTTCGCCGCTGGTGCTTCCGTTCGCGTCCG
>NZ_LT985362.1 GCF_900269665.1 Nocardia suismassiliense | reverse complement strand
CCGCTACTCTGAACACGGACGTATGCAGTGTGATTGTCTACAGTGCAATGGTGATAAGTCTTCATTTTTTTTTTTTTTTTTTACAAGAAGAAGACGGCATCCGATTTCTAGTCCGTTCTCGTGGGCTCGGAGATGTTTATAAGAGACACCCCCCCCCCCGCCGCTCACCACCGCCTCGACCGACTCACCGACCCCCTCACCGAAATCGCCTACCTGCGCAGAGCACTCACCCTCATCGGCACCCACTGCACGATCTTCACCGCCCCATTCACCTGCACCAACCCCACCTTCGGACGCAGCCCCTACGCCCGCTACACCGCCGACCAGTGGTGCGAACCCTGCATCGCCCGCACCGCCCTCACCGGCGCCGAATTCCCCGCCCGCGGCACCACCGGCGTCGAAGAAACCACCGACAACAACATCATCGACGCCACCCACCCCACCCCCGCACTACCAACCGGATACAACACCGCCGACAGCAGCACCGACACAGGACCCGACCTCTGAACAACCCGAAGTGCAACGGCCCCCCATCGACAAGGTCGACGATGCCGAGACCTCGCCCCGACCGACGGCGCCACGAAAGGGCCCTGTGCACGGTGTTGTGGCGCACCGAGCACACCGTTACCTATGTCGTCGTCGGCGAGTGTCGGGACGTGACATCGCGCCTCGGCGCGATGATCCGCGTGCGCTGACCCCCGCACCCTTATTGAGAGAGAATCAAACCATGCTGACACTTTGGAATCGTGAGTACCCGCTGTGGCAGGCCCCGGCGCACGCCTGGGCGCGCCGATCGCTGCGACACCGCCTCGACCTTGGCGAGCGCCGCCCGGTTTGCGGCGTCGCCCAGGTGATGCCCCAGGGCCGTCGCTGCGTGGTGCAACTGCCCACCCACCCCGCCACCGGCGGCGCGCCGCTTGAGATCGAGGTGCCGCGCTGTGCCCGGATGACGATCACCGAGGACGCCTACGCCGGACAGCGGTTGCGGATCACGACATGGTGGGGCCGCACCCTGATCCACGCCCCGACCACGGGTATCGAGGTCCATAAGGGGTGAAACGCGACCGCCGCGAGCGGTGCGTGTGGGGGCGCGAGGACCGAGGTTGTGTTGACGAACTCGAAGCCATTATCGTCAACGCCCTCCACGCCCAAGAACTAATCCGCGGTTCTGTCGAAGACGGCGTCGCCGTCGTCGACGGATTCCTCGACATCAATGAACTCGCCACAGTTTTGACCAACCAATTCCAGCTCATGCCGCACGCCACCACAGGACCGCCCCCGCTCCACTGGACGAAAACCGCCGAAAATCGTCCGAAGCCGGGTGTTTCATGAAGGCACAATCGAAGTAGTCGTTCCAAGCCCTGTCGCAGGATCTCCCTGCACACCATGCCCAGCCCCGAACCGCGCCAACCTATCGCAGTCCGGGCCGTACCTCGTAGTGCTCGACCAGCGTGTTGCACAGCGCATCCGCGGCCTCGGCCGCACAACCCCTCGACACCCAACCACCCCACCAGTGAAACGGCCCAGGCGCGAGCGCCTTGCCCCAAGACAGCAATCACCAATGGTGAGAGATCTCAGTCCGGTCGCCCGCGCGACGAGCCCTGCTGCACATCAGCGCGTAACGCACCCAAAATCGAGCCGACATGCCCGACCGCAAGCGCCTTCGCCTCATGATGACTGCGATCCCCGCTGCTCAACACCGCCGACGCGGCGCGGAGCTGCAGCTTGTAACGAGCCTGATCGTCGGCGGCCGCGTACTCGATCGCCAGCGTCAAGGCTCGCGTGTATTCGGTGCCGTAATCGCGGTTCAGCTCCGCGACGAACTCCGCCACCCGCGGCAAGGACTTGCCGTGCGGATCCACCAGCACGACCTGGTATCCGTCCGTGCCCCCGGGTGGAATACAAGAAAGGGGAACTTTGGGGCCAGCTGACCCACCGAAGAATGACAGCAACACCTGCCCGTGCGAGCGTGGCCAATGACGCCGGGACCACCACCTGAAATGACCACACCAACCGACACGAGGCACCGCCCGCCACCACCGGAGCAACGACCATGACCAACCACCAAGCACTCCAAAACGCCATCACCACCGCACTGCACGCACAACAACTCATCCGCGGCACCCCACTCGACAACACCGTCGCCATCGAGGGATACCTCGACATCGGTGAACTCGCCACAACCCTGGCCGGCCAATTCCGGATCATCCCGCACACCGACATCACCGTCGAATACGGCGTCGAGTACCGCACCATCGTCGACGGCGGCATCGACACCGCCGAACACGCCCGCCACCGCGCCACCCACTCCTACAGCGGCAAAGCCGAACCCCGCCAACGCCACACCTGGAACGGGCCCTGGACCCCACTACCCGACGAACACGACACCAGTGAGGAAACCGGCGCTGAAACCGGTGCCCAGACGATCACTGATGATTCATGGACCGCCCTGGCCGACATCCCCGACGGCGTACGCTTCCACGCCGCAGGACTCCCAGGCCTGGAATTCATGCGCGCACACGACGGCGGCTACCGCCTCCGCCACCAATCCCCGACCTTGCCCACCGTCCCCACCGCATGGTCGCTGCCCCCCGAACAACTCCAACCCAGCGGCCCATTCCACCCAGTCACACCGACAACCCACCACCAATGACCCCACGCATAAACAGCCGACCACACAGCAAGCGCCGTACCTGGCTGTGTCCGAAACCTCTGCGCAGCAACCACTCTAGGAACCCAGGACCCCATCGACCCGAACCGAAAACTGAGCACCGGCGGCTGACACCGAGAGGAACCCGATGCGAGATCCGAAGCCATGGGACAACGGCACCGTCACCGACGAGGACTACCAGCGGATGCAGAACGACCGCGGCTGGGCCCCGCCGGGTGGTACATCGATGGACGAACATTTCCGAGTCGCCAGCCAATTGGAAGCCGCCGTGCGCGCCACACTGGCCTCCGCGCTGCCCTCCGTCCCGGCGCTGTCGGTGGGCGCGAACGACTTGAACCTGCGATATCCGCAAGCCGGCGGGTGGTACACGCTATGGGAGAACCAGGGGCCCGGGGTATACCGAGTCAGCATCGGACTCGAACACCGCCGCGCCTGGCCGATCGACGACCAGCGCACCCACCTGGCCGTCGCGCACCACCCGGCTGCCGACAGCCTGGAGAAATGCCCGATCGTCGACGCGCGGATGCACGGGCTCCTCGCCCGCGACCCACGACAACTCACCAACATGGCACTCACCGCCATCGAGCAGCACCGCTGCACCAGACCAACACACACCCAATGACCAATGACCGCACGCATAAACGACCGACCACGCCATGCGATCCATACCCGCCATGCCCGAAACCCCTTGCACGGCAACCACTACCCGAACCCCCCGACACCATCGGCCCGACCCGATCTCGCCATGCGAACGCGCGAGACCTTCGACCCGAGCAAGTTGGCCGGCTACCGATCGAAGTCAAGCTCGGGAGCCGAAAGATGGCCGTAGGCGTTGCGCGGTAGCGGATCCGGGTCCAGGACGGTCGGATGCTCGAGAGCGTGCAGTTCACGCCGGCGAGCGGCGTCGGCGATATCAAGGGCAGTGCGGGCGCGGGCGTGAGCGTGGATCAGCAGACCACGGGCCTGATCGCTGAGTTTGGACAACTCGCGGCGCTCGACCGGCTCGTGAGCGGTGGTCCGCAATTCATGATCGAGATCATCGAGAACCCGGCGCAGCACGTCGACATCCTCGATGCCCGGTTCCTTGCCCAACCGCTTCACTTCGGTGATGGCGTCGCTGAATCGTTCTTCCAGACTCCGCATTCGATGACCCCCCTCGCAGGTGCCTCGCCCGTACCCGATTCAGCCTACGAGCCGACGCCTCGTCCGGGTCGAAAACCGGTGGGCATCATCGGCCGGCGTACCAACACTCATAGGCACACAGCGACACCACCAGCCGACGCCGTCAGTCGAGAGACGAATTCGAGCGCCTGGTACGTGCGCACGGTGGGCACCCGATGCCGGATCTGGATCTGGACCGGGCCCCGCCGCACCCTGGCAAATACTCCTCGACCAAGCCGGAACAACAGTGAGGATCACCGGCCCGGCCACTCTGGACACTCTCTACGACGGCGGACTCGACACCAGCATCGAATGGCACCGCCTGGCCGCCCGTCAACACCTCCAGCGACAAGGGATGATCGTCGTCACCGGCTCCTGCGCACCCACTTCAGCGGCCACGATGGACATGATCGCCTCCGGGCACGCCAGCTGGGCGCGCGCTGACCTCGATCTGACCGCAGCAGGCACCTAACGAAATCCCCACCTTGACCGCCCCGAAGCGACCGCGCGAAAGTCGCGGCCGAGGTATATTCGAGCACGGACAAGCGAAGGTGGCTTCGGTGCAACGGAACCACCCTCTTAGGTCACTGCCGCAATAGCAGAAGCAGCAGTGCCCCGAAACGCGGTCTGGGCAGATTACGAAGACCTTGGCGGGTAGAACCTTGACCGCCAGGGGCTTTCTCTTTCCGGACTCGAACCCGCGGTACCCGCATCACCACCGCCATCGCACGCCGCGACGCCTACACGAACATCCACTCAGACTCCATCAACCGCGCCGCCGCCGACTGGTCTAGGTTCGGCCGCGAGCCTGTCCGGCTGACCGCAGCAGGCACGTAACGAAATCATCGAGTTCGCCAGCGCCGAACGCGGTTTCGTCGCTGTCCCCCCGCGCGAACGAGGGGACAGCATAAACGAAAAGATACTCCGACAGGTGTCATAGGGAGAGAAGCCCTCGCCTTTGGAGTCCCCACTTTCCATCCATGCAGAAACGAGGTCTCTGCTAAACCGAAACGTAGTCCCGCATCCGCGCCGCCGACCCGGATTCCACACCACCGGTGTGGAATCTCGGCCCTAGGCGGACAGCCGGCGGAGCTGGGGGCGGCAACGACTTGCCGTGCGGATCGACCAGTACGACCTCGTATCCGTCCGTGCCGCCGGGCGGAATGCCGCGCCAGACGCGCCGATCTCGACCGATCTTCATGAGCGCCACCGTAAACAGAGCAACTCAAACAAGAAGAGGGGAACATCGGGGGCCAGCCCACCAGCGGTGCCAGTTGAGGTCGGTTCCGGTCTCGCTAGTTGCGCATGACAGTGCCTTTGCGTGAGCCTGCGGAACTCGAGGGGAGGGCAGCCGAGGCTGGATTCATGCCGGGATCGGCGGGCCCGGCCTCCTGGGCAGGCTTCATGAGCTGTAGTGCCTGCGCGAGGTCACCTCGGGCCTGCTCTGAGCGATCCCGGCCGTCGACAATCACCTGAAGGCGCATCAGCAGCCCCTCGGTTCTGGTGCGCCAGAAACGCATCCGCAGCGCGGCCCCTCCTACATCGAGGCCCAGGAACCACTGGTTGCCGTCGCGTCCCAGCTGGATCGGCGTCTCATCCCCGAGGTGGCGCACTAGGGCCCAGTACTCCTGCTGCACACGCGGCGGGGCCGAGTCCGGCGCGCACGGTGGTGGCATCGGATCGGCCTGCACGCGTTCGCTCGCCTGATTTGCTTCGCGGAAGATCCGGGCCAGGTCGGCCGCATCGTGCGCCAGGGGCCGGGGCTCGCCGTCGACGGTGAGTGAGGCGTCCGCCCATTTCCAGCTGCCCGAGGGTGTTCGCTTAAGCCACAGCTCGGTCGCCGCATGCTCGGTGGTGACCGACAGACGCCAGCGCCGCCCGATGTGTTCGACCTCGGGTTCAAGGCCCACCTCCCGAAAGTCACGGATCCACGAGCGCACCGCTTTGGGGATCGCGGGATCTGCCAGCTCACTCACGGCTACCTCTGCGTTGTGATTGTTCATCCGATAGCTTCGATCTGCTGTTCTCGCTGCTGCTCGCCAATCTCCGCAGTGGCGCGGTCCCGGGGCGCGGCCTGCTGTGTCGGTGATCCGGGGATGTAGACCAGCAATTCACCTACCGTGCAATCCAATTCCTGACACAGCATGGTCAGTGTCGGAAACCGGATCGCTTTTTTCGAGCCACGTCGCAGCGCGTACAGATTCGGCTCGGTGATACCGACTCGGCGGGCCAGCTCCGCCATCGTGATATTCCGACGCTGTCGCATCTGCTCCAACCGGACCTCGATACGTGGACCGTCCTCGGCCGCCATCTCACACCACCTCGTCTAGCTCATCGCGCAAGCGGCGCCCGACCGGCGCGAGAACCGAATAGATCTCAGCGGCCACAGCCACCATGAACACGATCAGCAACACATCCGATGGCGGCGAAACCCGAGCACCCATGTCCCTGCTCAGCAGCCACGCGCACACAATCCACGACACCGCGAAGACCACGGCCGCTACCAGAATCCAGCGCCGCGCCCTCGCGATCACAGCGATGATCTCCTCGGAGAAGGCCTCACCAGACAGCTCGCCGAAGAGGAGTATCCGGATCAGCAGATAGCCCGGCACCGCCGCGAACAGCATCAGGATTACCCCCGGCGCAGCCACCTCCACCCGCTGAAGCCACTCCGCCCCCTGCAAACTGACCTGCATTTTCTCCACCCGCCGCCCGTCCACCCAGATATCCGAGCGCACCCACACCGACGGCCACACAATGCTTTCCAGCGTGTACCAGACCGGCAGCGCCAACACGGCGAACATCGTCGCCACCCCTGCAAGCCAGCCGAGACGACACCGCCCGCGGAGATCGGCTCCCGGCCATAAAGGCAGGCTCAACCGCCGCAGTTCTGGTTCGTCACGATCGTGATCGACCACCATGTCCCCTATCGCTTACCGATACATATCGGAAAATGATATGTATCGAGAAACGATAGAGTCAACCCGGCTCGCACGACCACCACCGCCACAGCCAGACGTTCCGGTCCATCGACAACCAACGGAGCGGACCCAGATGCGAGCTAAGCCTGAAAGCATCAGCCAGCACGCCCGTAGCCGCACCCCGCACGGCCACTGACCTCGAATCCTCTACCGCAACAACACAACCCATTTGCGACCACGCAGCTCGTTCGCCAGCCCCATGAGCGGGTGCAGGCCGCAGAGGGCCGCAGACCCCGATCCAAAAGGTTCCCCCAATGCCCAACGATCGAGGGCGTCTACAAGCCCCGCACCCTGCGTGCCGTCGAGGCCACCGCGACCAGCCCGGCAGCACGAGGTCGGCCCTGGACGGTCACGGTCGACGTCTCGGCGGCCACTGCGACGGAGCCTCGGCTCAGTTGGCGACGGCCCCCACAGCGCGAAGAGCCACCCCCGCCCGGACCCGTCGCACCACAACCCTATTCGTCGATCTATCGCTCGAACTCGTCGAGCACGTCCCATTCGAGTTCCGCTGCTTCGATCTCGGGGACGGTGTCGTGCTGCGGGCTCAGGATCGTCGGGTTCAGCACGTCGTGGATCTGGCGATCTCGTGCGGCTTTCGCGACGCTGCGGCCGACCTCGGCGCGAGAGTAGGCGTGGATCAGCAGACCACGGGCCTGATCGCCGAGTTTGGACAACTCGTCGTGTTCGCCGCGGTCGGTGATCGTGCAGCGCTGGTGATCGAGTTGTTCGAGGCGTTCACGCAATTCGGCGACCGCTTTGGCGGCGGGTTGGTGGCCGAGCCGTCGCAGTTCGCCGATGGTGTCCGCGAATTGTTGTTTCAGACTTGGCATTTCACCCTCTCCTGCCACGGTCACCGCTCCCCCGGTCAGCAGCTGTAGCCGCGGTCGCGGCCACGGTTGCTGACCCGGGGCGCCATGTGGTGGACCGGCGGGGAGGGTCCAGCACGGTGGGATGCCGGCCCTAGGACACGGCGACGAACTCATCTCCCCGCCAACACACCTGAGGTGTCGATCGCGCCGCACTTGCTCTATGACCTGGTGACCGCTGCCCGGCTCCGCATCGCTCCCGGTCGTGCCCAAGGCCGCCGTGACCGCCAGCGAACTTCTCGCACGGGGCAGCGAATTCCACACCGCCAGTGGGAGATAGACACCGGCCGGTGCGGCGGCCAACGCAGGATCGAGACCGCCATGGATCTCACCCCCGCGCCCGCTCCCGCACCAACGACGCCGACGTCGACCCCACCGCCGGGCGATTCGGTCGACAGCGCGGGAAGGATCGCCACCGATCACGCCTCCGCGATCGAGTGGCTCTGCGAACAGGAGCACTTGCTGTGCGAGACGTTCCTGGCCGAGGCACGCACTCAACTGCCTGTCGAGGACTACGCCCCTTGGCACCAACAGCAGAAGATTCGTTTGGCGCGCGCCCGAGCGGAATGGATTGCCCAACTCAGCGGCGGCGCCTGGATCCGCCCCTACCAGACCCAGATGGTCGCCTACCTGCGCCCGGACCTGGTGGGCGAGTACGACAACTCTCATCCTGACAATCCTGCGGATTTGATGGAGTACGCCGACGTGGGCGATCGTCACAGCGTCTGGTGGCGGTGCGTGCGCACCGACGGGCACCGGTGGCGAACCTCGATTCACAACCGGCATGTCGCCGGGACGGGATGTCCGCGCTGCGGAAAGAGAGGGGTGTCTCGGCGCGAGCAGGAGATATTCCTTGCGCTGCAACAACGATTACCGGCCCTGCTGGCCGCGCCCAGCATCGATCGGATCCCGGGTGCCCCTGGCAAACGACGCCAACGGCCGTGGCGAGTCGACATGTTGCTGCCCGGTAAGGTGCCGATCGTAATGGAGTACGACGGCGCCTACTGGCACGCTGAGCGTGAGCTGTACGACCGACTCAAGACCGCCGACCTCACCGAATCCGGACACCTCGTCATCCGGATTCGCGAACATCCGCTGCCGACGATCACGGTCGACGATGTCGTGTGCAGTTCGACCGATGACGCCGATACCGTCGCCAACACCGTGATCTCCGCGCTCAACCGACAACTCACTTCACCCCTGGCCGTGAAGGCGATCGAGCCCTCAGACCGCCAACAACAGCCCTGCCCACCGCCTGCACCCGAGATCTCCCAGCAGCTCACGCTATTCGCCGCACCCGGTTCAGCCTCGTCTCGCAAAGTCTCATCCGCGGCCTCCGGGCAGCTCGCCCACCATCGCAGTCAGGCTCACCTCGATAGGGATGTTGGTCAAACACTCGTCACCTGCTCTGTCCTAGACCGCGTGGCGGCGCTGCGCAGTCTGTCCTCGAACATGCTCTCCACCGCAGACATGTTGGAGACTGCCGTCGAGAGGATCGAATCAGCTCTCGCTGAGACCCCCCAGCACGCCAGCTCGCGCGCAGTCAGAGCCGGTGCGCGGGCGGAAGCCGCACAGCCCGGAAATTCGAACGCCTGACACAAACTCGCGCCCGCGGACACCCTCACACCGGTCCCATACCCAGGCCTAGCCCCAGCGCCGATTCCCGTCTCAGTCCGTCCGAACCGGTATCCAGGCAAGGCCCACGTTGCCGCCTATTGCGACAGTGCCGATGACGCGCACGACCATGGCGACGTCCCCGCCGCACGCGCCATCGCATGGTCAGCGTTCATGCTCGATACCCTCCATGACCTGCACCTGCAAACCGTGAGGCGTTACGACCGCTCGGCGCCGCAGCAGGCCTATACCCTCATCGGCCCGGATATGGCGGCAGCAACAATTCAGTTTACGGCGGCCTGTTGGGCAGGGTGATACAGCAGTGTCACCCGCACGTCGCCTGGTGCGTAGTTGCCGGACTCGGTCAGGGTATGGGCGTAGTCAGCGGCGCGGTTCTCGCTGACGAACCGGGCGGTGGCGGCCCGATCGATGCTGCCAGTGTGGGTGGTGGCGGTGACTTCGGTCCACGGTCCTGGGTCGGGCGGGGGCGCGACAGTGACCTCGACGGCGTGTGGGCCGTATTCGCCGGACTCGGTCAAGTTCGCCGCGTAAGCGTCGGCACGCCCGATGTCGGAGAACTGCGCGGTGGCGTTGCGATCGAGCCCGCCGGCTTTCGTGGCGATGACTGCGAACATGAGGGGGCTGGGGGTCGTCATGGTCAGAAATCTCCGGTCGGTCGGTCACTGGGAGGCATCGGCGGAGCCGATCAGATCCTCGACACCAAATATGTTGGCGTTCATCGTAATTGCCCTTCCCGTGCAGTTGATTGGGGTGGTTTGTGGCTGTGGTACTCACCAACGTTGACACGACGCCGGGCAGCCAACGACGTACAAATACACACTGGTTCCCACGGCGCCGTCGCGCCAATGGCGTTCGCGCCGCATCGTCGGGCGCTCACGGCGCATTGCCCGGGCCCGGGTAGGCGCGCCTGGTCCCGGTGACACCTGCGCTCGGATTCCAGCGTCGCGGAATCGACTTCGGCGGCAGCAACATCGGGCACCGCTGGCCCTGCCGTGCCGCCGAGCGGTCGCGCCACCACGGCCGCGGCCACCGACTCCGCCACCGGCGAAGGCTCCTGCGCACCCGGCAACTCATCCACGCCCAGTTCATTGACTGACCTACGCACAGCCGTTCAGTGCAAACGGCTACAACGACGGGCCGTCGATGCCGCCCTCACCACTCGCCTCAGGTCCCGACATGGACCATTCGATGACATCACCCGCCGCACTGACCTGCCGATGTTTACCCTTGTGCCCAGCGGCTGTGTGGCACACCAGATGAAGATCGTCCAGACCGTCGAGGGTCATGAATGCGGGCACCCGCAGCTCCTTTGTGCACACCGGCTCCTGTGGCGCCGTCGCACCCACGGCGTTCACGGTGCGCCGCCCGGGCCCACGTCGGATTCCAGCGTCGCGGAATCGAGTTCGGCGGCAGCAACATCGGGCACCGCTGGCCCTGCCCCGCCGCCGAGCGGTCGCGCCACCACGGCCGCGGCCACCGACTCCGCCACCGGCGAAGGCTCCATCGCGTCCAGCAACTCACCCACGCCCAGGTCGAGGAAACGCTGAGCAAGCTCCTCGCTGCCCCGAACGTCGATGTGGGTGGGACCCCACCCGTGGTGAGCGTTCGCCGCCTTGGCACCGCGCAGCTCAGCGGCCAGTTCCGCATCGGTGTCACAGGTGGTTGTCTCGAGTTTGCCACGGTCATAGGAGACGATCTGTCGTTCTACCGGGTTGCACCACACACCGAACCGCGGCGAATCACGCCCCGAAGCCACACGGGCGAAGCCGTCCTCGACTGAGTACCGCCGATTGAACGTCGCGGAACTGGAACCGCTGTACTGCACACGATTTCTGCGCAACCCCACCTCAACCACCACACCCCATCGCCACCAACTGTAAACATCCAGGGCCCGCATGGGCCGCGAGAACATCCCGGACAGCCATCATCATCAGCACCACCTTTCCGATTCAGGCGCACGCTAACGGCTCACAACTCGCACCGGACCCCCAACCCACACCAGCTGTCGGACACCACACGACCACAACGAAATCTTCCTAGCGCGCATGGCGGTTTACGTTCGGGCTGCGTTCGACTGGGTGACAGACAGTTAACTGTTTCGCACGGGGTCGGTGCCGTGCGTGCCAGCGCTCCCGAAGAGGCCTCTTCCATATCGCAACCGACGAATCCACGTTGAAGCAGCAGAGAAGACTCTGACCCATATGGCAACTCGCATCACTGCACCGGAACCCGCCACTCCCAACGATGCGCAGTTACTTGACCGGCCGCGGGCGGCGAGTACCGTCCAACACCTTTGGGCCGCGCGCGGATTGAGCAGATCCCGAACAATATGAGTCGCGCCCCAAGCGAGACCCGGACGGAAGGATTCAGATGCGTCGACCCCTGCCAACAGTGTCAGAGCTGGCCGAGCTGATCGATCCCGAAGTATGGGCAACACGCTGTTTCGGCCCGATCCCGCTCAGCACCCTCATCGAATTCCAACGCCGCCGCGGTGAATCACGCGCGGCCGCCGAACCGGTCCGGGCCGCACTGCACTGACATCAGCCTGAGCTGGTTTTCTGCCAGCAATCCGACCGGTACTCGTATCGTGTTTGCATGGCCACCACCACTATTGCCGTGCCCTTGGACGACAGCCTGCTGGCTTTGGTGCGCAACGCTGCTGGCGAAACTTCCGTGGACGAATGGATTGCCAAGGCATGCCGTGACCGGCTGCTACACGACGAGCTACATCATCTGCGCCGGTGGGAGAACGAACACCCAGATGAAGCGGCCCGGGAACGAGCGGCCGAGGCCCAGCGGATTTTGGAACATGAGGCCGAGACCGAGGTTTGTGTCCACGCCGAGAAGGCTGCCCAACAGCGTGGCGGACCTGGCACCGAGCCAACCCATGCCGACTATGCCGAAGCCGTGCGGCACGTCCGGGACCTGCTCGCCCAAGCCGAGAGGCGCCTGTCCAGGGACCAGGGACAGTGACCAGGGCGGTGACTGCCACGACAGCTCAAGCGGCGAGAATGGATTTCAAACCGCCGACACCAGTGCCTTGATCTGATCGACGGTGGCTCGAAGGCCCTCGAGCTCCTCGCGTTCGCTCGACTGCATCGCTGTGTCGGAGTCGACCAGTGTCTTGATCGCCGCTCGCAGGGTCTCATCGGAGTGCTCGTACCCGCCGGCCGCGGCGAGGATGACCTGGCCGATCGGGGAACGCCTGGTGTAGACCAAGGTCCAGTCGTACTGCTGGCGAGTCAAAGTCGTAGCCGCAAGCCCCGCCTGGTCGAGGTTGTGCTTGATCTGCCCGATCGGGCCGTCGTCGAGGCGGCCCGCCTGCACCCGGTCGCGCAGGTCATACATCTGGACCGATAAGCATCCACCGGCCTTCTCGACGTGTACGGCCAACTCGGCGAAGTTCCCCAAGATCTCCACTGCCGACATCCCAAGTCCAATCCACAGGAAAACATGGGGAAAATCCCCAAGTTTATCTTTGTGCAAATTTATAGTGACAAAGATACATCTCAGGAAAACATCTCGGTGACGTTCACAGAAAAACCGCACAGCACTTACGCCCCTTCACAGCCGCCGCGTCAGTGTCGTTGAATCGACGCGACGTAGACGAGGGCGGGAGGATTCCGGTGGGAAACCGGCACACCGGCGACCAACGTCGAGCCGGTGCTATTCGGTACCGACTTTCCTGGCCGCGTACGAACGCCATGGGATCATCACACTCCAGCGACGCACTCGAACAGCTACTCCGCAAGCTGATCGAACTGGGATCAGCTGACTGATGTCGGTCACCCGCCCGGGACCGTTCCAAGGCGAGCCGCCAGTATCCGCATCAATCTTCCTCGGCCCATGCGGATCGAGCCGCCATGGCACACCACCCGTGGGTGTGAACGCCGAGTGTGCGAACCAGAACGTCCAGACTGGCGTCCAGCCATAGGCGGACTGCCCGGCGGTACCTGAACCGCGCTGTCGCAGGGCCAGTCCTGGACCACCCACCGGGAGGTGCTGACGATGGATGCCGACCTGACTCCCGCGCAGAACCGGGCTCTCGACGATCTGCTCACCCTGGCACAAAAACACGCTGTCGAGATCCGGTCACGATCACAGCTGACCATCACGCGTCAACCCGAAACCCGCCCCGGCCGAGGCCACGACCTCGAGATCTTTTATGCCGATTCCGATCACGTCATCACCGACATCATCGACGTCTACGGCGCTTCGCGCCCGAACATCGGAGTCGTGGACTGGACCCACCTCGGATCAGACGACGGCGGTGCGCACGACTGCCAGACCTGTGA
The DNA here is from genome assembly GCF_900269665.1 of Nocardia suismassiliense. Taxonomy (GTDB): domain Bacteria; phylum Actinomycetota; class Actinomycetes; order Mycobacteriales; family Mycobacteriaceae; genus Nocardia; species Nocardia suismassiliense. The sequence goes on along the minus strand of NZ_LT985362.1, from coordinate 93,859 downwards.
CCACGCGCCAGATATCGCCGATGGCCTGAGTGCGGTCGCCGATAGTCAGCACACCTCCGCAGCCGCGAACGCCCGCACCGGCGGCGCACAGATCGACGCGGGGTGTGGAAACGACCCGCGCATCGACGCGGCAATCGAGTCCGCCAGTCCGCCGGCCGCCGCACAGCTGTGAACCCACGCCTCCCGCGCGGCAGGCCTGCGCCAGGTCGCCTATTGGATCGAGATACCGCCAACCCGAAGTACCCGCGCCAGTCGAATTGCAATACAGAATTCTAGAATGCTAGAATTAATCGAGCGCGGAGGGGTGCGGCGTCCCGACCTTGGAGCCCCCTCCGCGCGGAAGGGCACCTCATGACACACCCCACATCCATCCAGTCCAGCCACCAATCCCCCGCCGAATACGCCATCCACTGGACCGGCCAGACCACCGACGTCGCAGTGGTCAACGATCTGAACGAAGCCAGCGTCGGCGCATGGATCGACGACACAGTGCAGCAAAGCCACCTCGACAAACTCGACGGCGGACGCGCATGGGCGATCACCAACACCCTGGCGGCACTGAATAACCTGGGACGCTCGATCGAGTCCCGCCATGCCACCAGATCCGGTATAGCCGAATGGATCTGCACTCCTGATGGACTGGCAAGACTGCTCGCAACCTACGCCTGCCAAGGCAAAGTCGTCGTCGCTCGCGTCTACGGGAAACAGCGATGACCCGCGAGCCCGGCCCGGGGTCCGCCTCCGCCGACTACCTGCCCGCCACGCTGGCTGGTCGGCCTCCGCACAACCTCGACACCCACCTCGCGACCGCGGTGAAGGTGTGCGCGCGCCTTGAACTACGGCTGGCCGAGCTCGCCGCTACCCACGGCCCCGAGTCCCCCTCTTACCGCGCCGTCGCCGAGTACTGGCACGAAGCCGAACAGATCCGCTGCGGCCTGGCCACCCTGCGCTCACGCCGCGAGCACGGCCAGCGCCGCGCCGATCTCGCCGACGCCGAAGCCCTCCGTTTCGTGGCTCGCTTCCGCACCTGGGACATCCTCGACGCCGCAACGCCACCATCAGAAGCAACAGCGCAACCACCGGGACCCGCTGGCCCACAACCCCTTCGGACGTGAGCCGCGTACACCAGCACGAAGGACACCCCCACGACGCGCGTGAAGCCCGCACCGCATGCAGGGCGACTGCGCCGGTGAACGCCCCGCATGAGCGCCAGAGTCACGAGCCCGATGTCACGAGAGGGAGCTTCGATGTCCGCTGCAAATCCACTGTGCCAGTCGGGTTTCCAACTTCCCGAACTCCCCACCCCGCATCCCGGGCCCGCCCTAGGCGACTATGACCTCATCCTGGTCAACACCTCCGGCGGCAAGGACTCGCAGGCTTGCCTCGACGTGGTCGTGACGAGAGCGCGAGCGGCCGGGGTCGAGCAGCGGGTCGTGGCCGTGCACGCCGTATTGGGCGAGATGGAATGGCCCGGCGTCGCCGACCTCGCGGCCGAACACGCCGCGCACTACGGAATCCGGTTTCTCACCACCGCCCGCACTGGCGCCGACCTGCTCACCCGCATCAACGAACGTGGACGGTTCCCCGATGCCCAGAACCGTTGGTGTACCTCCGATTTCAAACGCGGCCCGATCCGGCGAGTGATGACGGCATTGGTGGCCGAGCTGCGTGAGGACCTGGACGGACGGCAGGTGCGGCTGCTCAACGTCATGGGCATGCGCGCCCAGGAATCTCCCGCCCGTAAGCGGCTGGCCGAGTTCACCCACGACGGCGCCCGGACCTGCCCGTGCCCCACGTGCCGGTTCCGCCGTGCCGGTGCCGAGCGACTGCGCGCGGCCCGGCGCCCGGTCCCACCGCACCTCAAGCCAGGGCACGGTGCCTCGAACAGCCGCCGCCACGTCGACACCTGGCTGCCCATTCATGGTTTCAGTCCCGAACAGGTGTGGGCACGTATCGCCGTGGCGGGCACGCGACCCCATCCCGCCTATGCCGCCGGGATGCCCCGGCTGTCGTGCACCTTCTGCGTACTCGCCTCTCGCTCCGCGCTCGTGCGCGCCGCTCAGCTGCACCCAGGTCTGGCCGCGCGCTATGCCGAGGTCGAATCCCGTATCAGGCACCGGTTCCGCCACGACCTGTCCATGGCCCAGATCATCGCCGTTGCCCAGGCCACCACCGGCAGTGCACCCGCCGCAATCGAGAACTGGGCGGCCTGACCGTCACCCCGGCACCTGCTCCCACCAGCCGAAGCCTCCATCCCCACAGGTGAGCCACCCGCTCACGCCCGGAAGGAACCGTCGAATGCTCACCTACCAACTCGGGCCCATCACCATCACCGTCACCCTCGACGAATCCGCCCCTGTGAACACGTGGCTCCAACACCTGAGCCCTCACGTCCGAGCACTGCACACCGCCACCGGCGAGGACGAAGTGCGCGCCGTCGGCGAGGCGGCTTCAACGATCCTGGCCACCCCTGGGATGACCTACACCAGCACCCCTGGTGGAGGCGTCCTCGACCTGCGCTACCCCGCCATGTTCCGGATCTGACCCGCCAACACGCGCCGGCGCGCGACAGTCCACGGCACACGAACATCGCAATGCCAGCTCCGCCAACCGATTCCACCTGGACCGAACGAAAGAATGCCCGCGATGAGTGCATCCAGCCGATACGGCCGCAGCCCAGTGATCTACACGACGACATTTCACACCCGTTTCCCTCAGTGGGCCAGTGACCCACAGCTGGTGTGAACAGAGCCGCAGGGCCGCACGAGATCGTCCTAACCTCACCCGCAGATCCGCTCTCCCCCGGAGGAACCCCAAAATATGCTCGACATCCTCACTGCCATGACCCGTTTGCCCCATCACCGCGGCCGACGACGGCCCGCGAAACCGGGCCCGCGCGACGCCCTCGATGAACTCATCGACGCCCAGCTCGCACGTGAATCCGTCCAGTACACACCAACTCGCGGGCAGCGGTGCCCCCATCCCTGGTGCGATCAGGACTGGCACATCCTGCCGATCACCGCCACCAGAGCCCAGATGCGGCGCGTGTACGGGCGCCTGGACCCCGGCTACCTTCCCAGCACCGACACCTCACCGGTCGTGTGCCCCGGATCAGGTTCAACCGCAACAACATTTACCCCTCCCCTTTCTCCCACAGCGCCTCAATCAGCACCAGGGCAGGATTGAAATCCGAGCCCGCCCTGCGCTCGCTACTTCAACCGGTCTGGGCGGCAACGATTGTCATGACATGGGCTACTGACAGCCGCATTCTGCCCTCGCCCAGCTGCTCAAGGTTGATGCCGTCCAGCCCCCTCGCATCACTCACCGCTTCCGCGGCCAGATCCCGCTCAATCACCAGAGGAGAAGGCAGACCCGTTGCCGCGCAACCTCTCTCCTGAAGGACGACCATGGCTTTCTCGAAATGCCCACCCGAACGGATCCGCCTGGAGACGTGGATCCCCGCCGCGCTGCTTCTTGGCGCCGCGGCCCTGTCCGTGGCGTCCTGCGCGCCGGGAGCGCCGCCGGGATTCAGCGAAGGCACCGTCATCGATAAGGTCTTCACCCCCGCCTTCACCACGATGGTCCCCGTCACATGCGGCAACGGTTGCACCACCTACACATCCATCATCGATGGACCGCACTACGTGCTCAAAGTCGGCTGGTGCTCCGGGGACGACTGCCGCGTCGAACGGTTCGAAGTCGAACCATCCACCTATGAAGACCTGGACCTGGGCGACACCTACCCTCGCAGCGGACCTGATACTCCTGTCACCACGCACCAGCCCTGACCGCGGTCGGCCGGATGCCGAAAGCCTCGCCACGAAGAAGACTCCGCGGATCCAGCGATCCACCACGTCAGCGGACAACCAGAACAAGTGAGATGTGATGAATAGCAAAGAACTCGAGAAATTTCATGCCTGCTGGCACCCGAACCGACTTCACCAGGCTCGGCGGTTAATAGTCCTCCGCTGACCGCAGGTGATTCGAATTCTCTATTCCAGCAAAGGATTTGAAGTGGACCAACCGATCAAGCCGACCGACTGGAGCCAGATCACCCAGGAGTCCTTCCGCCAGGTTCCTGTCGACCCTGAGGAGGGCAGCCCGTGGTATGCATACACCTCGGTGCACATCGAGCTGTGCCAGCGGATCGCCGAGCCCGTCGCCCTCCAGCTGGCAGCACAGAACGATTGGCCGGACCTCGATGACATCAAGAACCTCACCGGCATGCTGATGACGACACCCGTCGCCGTCCAGCAGCTGCTGGAAAAATTGCATCCTCAACACCCCACGTTTCGGCCCGACGACCACGACTTGCGGATAGCTGCGGCACGACAGAACTTGCCGTCCGAGTGGCAACGCGGCCTGCCGTCAGACATACCGGACGGATTCCTCTCCCGCCCGCGATCGCAGAAGTGGGCGCGGTGATGGGCGCTGATGCGAGGGAGGCACACGTGCGGGTGGATCGCACAGGGGCAGTCGAGATAGCCGAGCTGGCATCACAGTTCGACTGGAGTTGGACACAGTCGGATATCCCCGAGCTCATCACGCTGATGGGATGGGGCCAACCGAAGCCGTCGAAATCGGAGGTCGGAGTGCTCGACTCATCGACTGGCCTCGACGTGGACCAGCCAATCGTTCGGTTCTCAGGCAGTGACGGCCGCCTCGACCACATCATCGTGACCGTGGGAACCGTCTCCGCCGATCCTGGTGTCGAGGATCGCGATGTCCGTTCCGATCTTGCTGCAGCGTTCCATCAGGTGAGCATCGGTCTGTGGGGCCTATGGGGCGCGGCGACGGGGATCAAGGTGTCCACGAAAGCTGGTTTGTGCTGGACGTTTCCGACGCTCGGCGTCGGACTGGCAGTCGGAGCGACGACGATCGAACTCTGGCTGATCGCGCCGGCCGAACAGCGCCGTGTGGCGGAGCTCGAGCGCGGCCAGGCCGCCACATTCGAGGCCTCCGGCACGTGGATCGACTATGCCGCCGCCATTTCTGTTCTGGTGCAGGCGGATCCTGGGGCATGGTCAGACGCCGACCTGAACCAGGTATTCGCTCAGCTCGGGTGGACGGTTTCCGCCGAAAGTGGTCCATCCGGGACGTTGAGGGCCGACGCGGGTCAGGTATCGCTGAGCGCTGCCAGGAGCACGGAGTATCAGCGCCGCCGCGGCTATGGCGACTACGCCAGCCTGCGGTTGCGCACTATCTTGCCTTCCACGGTGGTCGACATCGCCTACGCTGCTGCGCTCGCGGCCTGCGCGCGGTCCCTGGGTCCACCGTCCTTCGTTTCCGGTCCCGGTGCGATCGTGACATGGCGGCGTCACGACACCACACTGATGCTGTCGCGCGACCTTTCGCGTGGTAGCGGCGCACTTGTTGTGGAGTTGAGCCCGACCGCCGCGATGGAAAACGAGATCGCCTTCTACAGCGAATGGTCTGAGGACGGGGTACCGGGTGAGTACTGGCGCGTCCGGCCCGACCGCACCGCCGAGAGGACCGACCTCGAAGGGATGTGGTTCCCGGGTACTCGAGACGCAGACGACTGGGACACTTTCAACAGCAATTTGGGCGAGGTGTTCATCTCCCTCGGAGAGGATTTGAGGGTCCTCGGCCCGTACGCGCCGTCGATAACCTGGGTGATCACGGCCGATGGAGCGGATGGGTTCATCGCTCAGGGCTGGTTCTCACCGACCGGAAGCCGCGTGGAAACCCTCGAAGGCGGCGAGATCGTGTTTCGCGACTATCCACCTGGTCGTGACGGCGCCGAGCAGATCCTGCGCATCACCCGGGCGGCGCTGCGCACCGCGGTCGACGCTCCGCATTCGCTGCGGTATTACGCCTTTGCGCAAGCACCGCAGCAGCTGTGGGACTTTCGACTCGGGATCGCCGAAAGCCGCGACGAGCAGTAGCCCTGCAAGCAACCAAGGCGCCGCGTGAGCATTCCCCTGGGCGCAACGCCCTGTCATGACGACCGGACGACCAATACGCTGCATTGGCAACGACTTTCGGGACCGCGCACGCACACCAGGGGCCATTCCATGTCTCGCGGCCGATGATCCTGACGAGGATCTGTTCTTCTACGCCAGACCGTGTAAGGGCGGCTGGCTCACGGCAATCACGCTGCGGTGGAGTAGGTTTGGCCTCAAGTTAGTTCGGCCGGGCCGGACCGGCCCCGTTCCGGCGCACCTCTAACCTCCTCGAAGTACTGATCGGCTCTCTTCTGTAACCGCTGTTGCAGTTTCCCTGATACCGGATCTCCGGTCAGGGCTCCCCATCGCTGCTCAATATCTGCCCACGGGATCAAGGATGTCGAATCCCGCTCCGTGATCGTCTTCACTGGCGGGGCCGCCCGGCAGTACTGGTCCAGCTCGCCCGGCGAATGGTGCAGGTGCACGACATCTTCCCAAGTGACTGCCACCGGATAGATACCGAAGTCGAGGAAGAAGTCGAGTGACAGTCGGATGCTGATCCGGCCTTCGGGCTGTTGTGCAGGAAACCATCGAGAGCGTTTGGTCGGGACATCGTCGACACTGATGCTGGAGGCCAGGTAGTCGCTGATCACGAAATCCTCCCGGATGACGTAGAAGTGCGATGTCAACAGTCGGCACAGTTGATCGAACACCGCAGCGACGGCCGGGTCATCCTTGCCGGTCGGCTGTAACCCCAAAGTCCGTGCGAACTCCAGCACACTCCCCAGGTGCAGCTCGTCGTCAGGTGACCGCTCTGGATGCAGAGTCTCAGTGCACATCCAGATCAAGATCAGCCGCGCTATCCCCCCGTATGGATGCCCGGCGGCGGACGGTGTGATCCTCACCAGAGTCGTGCCGGTGCGCCGCGTGTCGCTGACCGGACTGGCTTCCTCGGGGATGAGGGGCACCGGGTGGGTGAGCAGGCGCGGTGCACAGGCAGCGCCGGCCGTCCCCGGCGGGGCCGGAGGGGTCTGCTCGTCGGGCATCGATTGGGGCTGTTGTGGCTGGTCGAGGCGACGCAATGCTGCTGTGTAGGAAATATTCTCTGCGGCGCTGACTTCTCGGGCTCGTTGGCGCCTACCAGCGCTCGAATTCTTGGGCATGGTCATTCAATTCCGGTGAATCGCCCACGCCGATCCGCCTGGTCGATGACATGCGGTGAACGCGGGCCCCGAGGGGACCTTGGTCGACGAGGTCATCCGTTCCGGCGTGGGCGGGATGACACGACGCGGAGCGTGCGCGGCCTGACTCCTGACTCCGAGAGCCATTCGCAGCTTAGCAAGAGCACTCGAACGCGTCGGTGTGCCGCGCGCCGGGTCGCCGCCCGGCGAAGCACGGGTCCGGGCGCGTTTCGGCTCCACACCCGGAGGGTGCGCCGGTCGGCAGGGCTGAGGCGAGGCTGTTCAAGGCAGCCAGCTACACCGCAGGGCCGACATCGGTGCTCGGCGTGGGATCCAGTACAGGCGCGGTCGCGTCGAACGCCGTGGACGATGTGTGCTGCGGGCTGGTTCGAACGGGATGACCTGCGGTGGAAACGCGAGTCGCAGCAAGATGCTCAGCACTGTCGCCAGCAGGCGGGGGCGGCTCGGTCACGTTCGTTCGGTTTGTGGATGGGTCCATATCCGAGGGAACGTCGGGTGCTGGGATGGCTCGATCTGGTATCGGCCCACTGTGGTGGCGGGTGACCGAGGCGGCTTGGCTGGTCGCGGTGATCGAGTACGCACTGGCCATCGTGGCGAGAGTCGCAACCCCAGCACCTACCGCTGCTAGCGTGGGCGATGAAGCGAGAGTTGTTGCAGTCCAGGCGGAGAGCGCACCTGCGGCGGTGAATCCGGTGGTGCCGGTCAGCCGCAGGCCCGCAGCCAGACCCGGGCGGCTGTCACGATACTCAGAGACCAGGCGCCCGAAGGCCCGTCCACCGATCAGCTGACACGCCGAAATCAGCGCGATCGCTACTTCGACGCTGATCATGGGGCCCCCTCGGCAGCCGGTGAAGTGGATGTTCCGCCGGTCAAGCTACGACCCGCCGCGCCGCGATCACATGGTTGTCCCACTCGCAGTGTGGAATCGCGGCACAACGTTGCTGGCCACCTACACCGCAAGGCCGACATCGGTGCTCTGCGTGGCATCCAGTACAGACGCGGTCGCATCAAACGCCGTGGACGATGTGCGCTGCGGGCTGGTTCAAACGGAATGACCTGCGGTGGAAGCGCGAGTCGCAGCACTGTCGCCAGCAAACGAGGGCAATTCACTCACGTTCGTTCGGTTTGTGGATGAGTCCACCTCCGAGGGATGTCGGCAACGCTTCACATCGTGGCCTAGCGAAGTTGGCCGCTCAGCGCCAGCGCGAGACGGTCGGTTGCTTCGCGGAGTTCGGTGAGCGTCCATCGATGGCCGCCGCCGGGGAACGTTTGCGCGATTCGAGCCTCTTCAGCGAGATAGCTCCACAAGCCGGCGTCGATGTAGGGCATGAGGTCGTCTGGCGCCCAGTAAGAGCCGACGTGTCTGGTATCGAAACCGACCCAGCCCCGTGCATCTGGGCCGTACGTGACATCGACCAGCTTGAGGTCGACCTCATCCACATGACCTTCGGGAATGCGCACGTAGGCGGCCAGTGTCGTCCACGTTGGGCAAATGACACACGTCAGCCCATGCGATTGCCAACTGTCGATCGCCAACTGAGCGATGAGGTCCTCTGCCACAGGCCAATGGTACGGATGGGTAGCGCCCACCGCGCCGCCGACGAACACCTCCGAGCCTGGCTGAGGCCCCCACTGCGGCCAGGATCGCCGCACCCATGTGCTTCACGTTCAGTCATTCTGCCGTGCACGGCTTCTCGCCAACCGCCGGTGAAAGCGGATCGCTCGTCCGGTCAAGCTATGACCCGCCCGGCAGCTAGCGCATGAATCTGCCACTCGCGGTGTGGATCGCGACCGAAGCGGCTGACACGCGCGCGAACGAACCTGTGGAGGATCAGCACTGCGGCGATCGCCAGGCGTGCACATTTTCCCCGGATCGTCCCCGGCATTCGTGGGAGTTGTCGTCAGTCCAATAGGAGGTGACTCACAACGGAATGTATTCGCGGTTCTTGCGAGCAGAGGTTCGTGGTTGCCCTGGAGCGAGGTCCGCGGGAAGGGTGGGCAGCTTCTCGGCGACTTGCTCGGCTGTCAGTGGCGCGGACAGCGCGGCACCGAGATCGGCGCGGCCGTCCTCGGTGTCGGGGTTCCAGGCGATATCAGGATCGACTGTGCGCACTCGGGCGACTACACCGTCGATCACATAGACGATCGCGCGCACGTATGGGCGGCGGGCGGGGTCGATGTTCCAGCCGCGGACATCGTCGTCGGGATGGCCGCTGCGCCTTGAACGTGGCACTTGATAAACCACCAACGCGCAGTCCCCTGCCGGGGCCTTCAGATGCCGATACAGCGTCGTCCTGGGCACCTGCAGGTCAGCAGCGATCTCGTCTACGGTTTGCCCGCCTGCGGCGTAGCGTTGCTGTGCCTGCGCCAGCACGTCGGCGTTGATAGAGCGAGGCCGCCCGGGGCCTGCGCTGCGGCCTCGGGGTTTGACTGCAGTAGCGCGCACCTCCGACTCGGTGGCGATGAGTTCCCTCACGAGATCGAAAACCGCATGCCCTCCGGGTTGGCGGGTATCGATGGTTTGCTCGATCACAACCAGGTGGGCGCCATGGGAACCCACCTGCGTCAGCACGCTCAGCAGTGAGTGGGAATCGCGGCTATCGAGGTGAGCCAGCCTTGCCACGACGAGATCGTCTCCCGGGAGCAGACCATCGAGCAGGGTGTCTCGGAGCGGACGGCCGGCCAGCTTCCCGTTGGCCTCCTCGATGACGAGGTGCTCGGTCGAGACGCCCGCCGCGACGATCGCCGCGGTCTGTGTCTCGACACTGTGCTCACGTGCCCAGGCACAGACATATCCGTAGCGGGTCATGACCGGTGCGAACTCCTTCTCATCTTCAACGACGCGTGGTCACGATCCTTGCCCAAGCCACCGTCGGCACCTGGAGCGGGCGGTGTCCACCGCCGCTCGAGCGGCCGGGCCGCGTGCAGCACAGGGCCGTTGCCTCGACTTGTCGCAGGGCGGCGATGCCACGAGTTATGTTGTTACTCAATACGTTTGGCGTGCGATGGTGGTTGATCGTCGAGGTATCGCCAGTGGATGCGGGTGACTTCGGTGTCAGGCAACACGCCGCGATGGGTGGCGCAGAAGAACGCGACGAATTCCTGTCGGTTCAGGCACGGGAAGCGTTCGGCGATTACGTCATCGGCGGTGATTGCCGAGACCGGTTCTTGTCGCAGCGAGACGACTTCGACGGCGACGATGCGTTCGGCATCCTCGCCGCGCTGCAGTCCCACCGCCTTCTCGCACAGCATGATCTGTTCACCGACGCGCACATGTCGCCAACCGAGGCGGCGTGTGACGGACTTTTGCCGGGCTCGCACCTGCTCCAGGGGCCGCGCTACCGACATCAATCCCATGGCTGCCCTCCGGCCTGTGAGAGTAGCGATCTTCGTGCATTCGACCGCCAACACCGGCCGGTATGGCGCTGCGCTGCGTGCCGCCACGTTCACAGTCCCGCCTCGGTACCCGTGGCTGTATCCGCCGCTGAACCGGCAACCGGGACGATCTCGGTGACGCGGTGTCCGGAGTGGCCACGGTGGCCACGAGCGGCTGCCGCCAGATTTGGCGGAAGGGCGTGCGTGTCGACGCTGCGCTGGTCCATCTCTGGGTTTCGCCAGTGATGGTGGGCGTCTACCTCGGCGACGGTGCGTCGGAGGAGTTCCGCTCCGCCGGCACGCTCGAGCAGATGCCCGAACGTGGCGATGATCTGTTCGGGCGCGGATCGGTAGCGTGTACCGGTGCCTTGGTAGAAGCCATAGCGTTCGATCAAATGCCCGCTGAGGTCAGCGACGCGGACCGATTCCCCGGTCGCGGTGTTGGTGATTGTATGGTCGCTGGTTCCCGCGGTCCCGTCCTGGAACGGTGATGCTTGCGGACCCAGGCTGGCGTCGGTGCGGATGACGTAGCTGTTGTTGTCCTCGCCCGTATGAGCGCGCACCGCGAAGAAGTTGGCCAAGGCGTTGTTGATCCGCACCGTGATGCCGAGCTCGCGGTGGCTGAGTCCAAGGCTGCGAACAACGTCATTGTCGCGTGCCATGGTCGCGAGCAGTCGGTCGTGCGGGCCGAGGAATCCGGCAGCAGAGCCGCCGTACCACACCCGGCCCTGGCTGCCGGGAAGATCACTGTCGAAAGGCCGCATCCAACGCTCGAGGTCGCTGATGGAGTGGCCGTTGATACTGGTCAGCGCTTCGATGGTCGCGGTGGCGTTGTCGCCGGCGACGATGAACCCTGTCGCTTCGATGGAGCTGGGGGTTGGCGCGACTCCCACATCGGCGGCGGTCACCGGGCGAGTGACTCGGGCATCTACTACCTGTATCGCCGAATGGCTAGACACTGCGTATTCGAGCCATCCATTACTCAGGCGCAGCGCGGATTCGCTTACGTTGTGGGTGCTGACGCCCAGGATCTGCGAACGTGCGATGAGTTCGGCTTCCCGAGTGCCGGTAACCGGTCGATGGAAGACGATTTGGTTTCCCGGTGTCACGGTGGCGGACAGCTCGATGTCTGTGTGGCACAGCCGGAATAGCCCGCCATCCAGTGGCTCGAATCCCGCATCGGTGAGTTGTTGGTCCAAGGGGACTTGCGTCTGCGCGAGCCTGTGCAGGATCGCCCGCTGCAGCTCAGTGTCCAACCCGCCGGACATGGCGCCCCCGCCAGCCTTCAGTCGTGCCTGGAGATCCACGGTGTCGAACCGGGGACCGGCGGTACGTGTGAGGACGGTGACGTGATCTGCACCAAGTTGGGTTGCCACGGCGAGAACTCGTCGATCATCGTTGCGGATCGTCGCGTTGGCGGTCGAGGAAAGCCGCAGACCGTCGGGGCTGCTTTCGATCAGAAATCCGCCGCCGCGGTACAGGCGGTCGTTCAGCCGTTCGATGCCAGCCGGAACTGCCTCGGTAGCGAAAATCGCTGAGCTTGAGTCGCTTTGGGCGGAACTCGGGTTGTCGGTCATGACAGTGGACCTTCCGAAGTTTGGCGGTTCGGTTCATATTTGCCGACAGCTATTGGCGGCAGAGCCTCGGATGGTGGCGTCGTGTGGGCAATGGTCGATTCGTCGGCACGGGTTCGGGCGGGCGCGGCGCTGACGGAGTCGGCGAGTCGGCATGCGAGCTGCAACGTGAGTCCGTACCCGCTTCAGCGCCAACAGAAGCCAAATACGCCCCATTGCAGCCTTGTGCAAGGGCCCGGCCAGTCGCTGGGTGTGAGAAGCGTGGCATCGAACCTCGGAGGTCGGGGTGCCGGTGTCGTTGCCTCACCAGATTGCCTCGCCATAGAGCTCGAAGGCGCGCTTGGCGAGTTGCTGTTCCTCCGCGGACAAGTCTTCGCGAAAGCTGCGTTCGGCCGACCAGTACCCGGCCACCCGCGCCAGATCCCGCAACTCTTCGATCGTGAAATCGTCGTCGCTGCTCGGTGTTTGGGTCCAGTGGACCCCACCGGTGGCGTACAGGTTGTACCGGGAGTGCACATGAAACACCATTGCCAGACCTGCGTGGGCGGCCTCGGCGACGCACGCTTCGTACACCTGCTCGGTGAAGTCGCTGACCACGCCACGACGGTTGGCGATGAGATATACGCCTTCCCCGGTCTCGGTGCGCGCAATTAGATAGCGGTGGCCTTCGTTGGTGATCGGGGTGAGGTGCGGGCCATAGGTGGCCAGGGCCGAATCCACCAGCCTCCTCCGTTTGCTCTCGGCCGGTTGCGGTGTCTGTTCGTGCGCGCCAAATGCTCGCAATGTATGCGCGTCGATGTCGATGTCGTTGTCGGACAAGCGTTGTCCTTCCGAGCTCATGGCGATGGGTCTGCCGACCGTTGCGTTTTGTTTATGGGAGTGATTATGGGATTGACGATACGCCATGTGACCGCTCCACTCCACCTCTTCGACAAACGATTCAGATTCGCTGCCGGAAGGGCCGAATTGCTGCGGCACAACAGAACACGGTCCGACCAGCCCAGACATCGGCGTATGACCCGCGTCCTCGCGACGCGTCCGGCGACCGATCCCGCAGAACTGGGTCCAGAGACGCAGGCAAGCTCAGCGCCTCGAACCAGTTCGTCGGGCGATCAGCTTGCGCGTATCTCCGCGGTGCCGGGCCGTCCCGACCGACAACTGGTGTGCCCCCACACGGGGTGGAACATAGCCCCGACCGGCCTCGTGCAGCCATAACCTCGGCGCTTCATCACCGATTTGCACCCGAGGCGGCACACGAAATGTCCAACTCCAGCGCCGATTTCGCTGTCCTGCATCCTGACGGACGCGTCGTCTATGGCCATCGCCATCACGACGAGAAGATCGCTTCGGCGGTACTACGCCACCTCACCGGATCACTCGACAACGACTTCACAGCGCATCCGACCCCGCTTCGGCGCACTGGCGTGGAGGGCCCACCTGATATGTGGTGCGTCGGTGTGGACTTGCTCGCCCCAGGCACCCACAAGCGGGCAGCAAATGAGATGGCCGACCACGTCCTCGACCGGGTCGTCGGAACTCGACGTGCTCTCGACGCACGGGAGTCCTGGCGCGGACCGGTGGTGCTGCACATGAAGCACGATCGCAGAACCGGAGCCGTTCCCACCCTCGATGACAGCGGCGTCCGGGAACTGATCGATGTCGCAGCCCAGACGTACCGGCAAGAACGCCACTCGCTCGAAAGCCTCTCTCGGGCAGACGAATCAACACGCGGCCGTCAGAGCGATACCTCACGCCAGCGCACGCAGGCCGGTATGTCCACCCTCGACCCGACGCAGTTGGACGACGGGCTGGCGGCAGCCGCCAGCACCCGACGCCCCGTTGGTGTTCGAGCCGCCGCCCTGGATGCCGACCCGGCGCCAACCGCTGCCACTGACTCCACTGTCACCGCCGACGCCGGCCTTGCGGCTGGTTGCGACTGAACCGACTTCACGACCACTGGCTATCCACACCGCGAGTGTGGATACTGCACCGCACCCGGCTGCTCGGTCGATACCGTGACCGCGCATCCAGCACGCTGTCGCGCGGATGTCGCTACCAACCACGGGAAAGGCATTACAGCCCATGCGAATTCGCCCTACACTCATCGCTGCTGGAGCCGCTGCCATCGGCGCCGCGATCACCGTCACCACCGCAGGTACCGCAGCGGCGGTCGTGCCCATCGGTTCACCTCAAGACGGCATCATCGCCGGTGTCGGGCTCAACCATCCCGAGACGCAGGCGGTAGCGGGCTCGCCCCTTCCAGGGCTGCTCGGCATCGGACTACTCGCCCCGCTGATCACGGTCCACGTCGATGAGAACTCCGGCCTCCCCCGCGCAGCCAACGGTCAGGTCCTCGCCGATATGAACACAATCTTCAACGACGCCGCCGGCGCGCCCAACGGCAGGATCGCCATAGCGATCGTCGACCCGGCACGATTCGGCGGCCACAGCATCCTGGTCGCTGAGTTCCTCTGACACACTTCAGCATTAAGGCAGCGAGCAGTATGTGGGCGTGGAGCAGCAGCGTCGCCGATTACGCCGCCGCTGCCTCGTGGAGAAGGTCGTACGCCGAGCTAGCCCCTCCGACGGCGGTCGACCCGGAGTTCTGGCAGGAACGGGAGTTCCTTACCGGAGACCGTCAACACCTCGACACGGAGCCGCCTTAGCCCGCCGCCCGAAACCCCGGCGCGGGAGTGCAGGCCGGTGGTCCTACTCAGAGGCACCGTTCTGGGCTAGTCCAAGTTCTGCTGCTCGAACTCACTGCCATAGGAGTAGCAGTTACTGGACGACTTCGAGAATCCCGAGTACGTCTCGGAGTCGATCGAACCTGACGCAGCGTGTTTCACACGTCCGGAGCGGCCTCAGATGGCGGGTCGAGGTCCGGGTTCGCATCGGGATTCGAGTCACGTGGTTCTGTGGTGGAGGCGCCGACGTTGAAGGTGTCGGTGATGCGCCGGTTGTGGAGCTTGTGTGGCAGGGCGGCGGCCGAGAGCCCGTCGTCGTTGATCGCGTGTTCGGCGAACGCGCGGTCGATGACCGCGGCAATCCGCTCGGCGGCCTCGGAATCGGCAGGCGTCGCGTGGAACTGGATCGCCTCGGGGGGCGCCTGTTCGAACAGGCGCCGGTGTCCGTCGATCGCCAGCAGTGCCGCGGTCCCACGGACGAGGTTCATCCACGCGGGGTTTCCTATCAGATACATTTCACGCAGGTCAGCGCCGTGGTATTCCATCGGTGGATCTACCGTTGTGACTACACGGTCCAAAATCTGCTGATAGGCGTGATGTGCTCGGGAGTCGATCTCGCCATCACTTCGCGAGTCGGGCAGGACCAGTTGAAATCGGTCCTTGGGGAATCGAGTGCTGAATCCTGCGGGGTCGAGTTCGGGCCTTCGGATTGTTTCGACAGCCACCTGGGTGTCGAGTCCAGCGTCCACGAGCGCGGCGTTCCACATCGCGACGCGCTCGCTCGCGGTCAAGGGGTTCAGCTCACGGGCTGATGTCAGTTGCCGTTCGAGGTAGAACCTCTCGAGTCCGGCCGGCGCCGGGAAGGTGGTCTCGGGTACATCGTCGAAGTCGATGACGCCGATGGTCACGTGGTCGTGGGTCAACAACATCTCGGCGATCGCGTCCATGTGCCAGGCTGTGACGAGTTGATATCGGCCCAGCGTCACCGCTTCGAGCGAAGAACGTGCGTACGCACCGGGATTGAGGAGCAGTTCGGCGTCGCGCCGAGCCTGGGTCAGCGAGGGACTCCACTCCCGATTCATGCGGATTTTGAGGCTTCCGTGCAACCGCAGCCAGTCCTTGGATTCCTGCGCCGTCCATCCCTGGTTGCGGACCGCTTCGATTACCGCTGGGACCGAAGCCGTCGAGAGGTCGAGGGTCGGATGCGGTGTCGGCGAAAGGTGCCCGAGTGAATCAGCGGTCTGGTCGCGTGCGCGACGGTATATCAGCTGACCGTCGGCGCCGCGGTAGACCGAGGTACGGGTAATCGCACTAGCGGTGTCGGCCCACGCCGCCACCGAGGCAAGGTTCGCGTTTCTTCGATCATGGGCTTGGTCGCCGAGGTAGTTGTCGCGCCCGATCCGCTCGAGCGACAGTTGTGTGCGTTCGAGCAGCATCAGGCGACTGCGTGCCGTGGGGGTGGCGACGAAGGCGACCTCGATGTCGTAGTTGCCGGATGGATGCGGTGTAGGGCGGGTGAGCTGGTTGGTGACTGCGGCTGCGGTGCGGACATCCTCGAGATCGTCTTCGACGATGACGTGGGCGCTGCGCTGCTCGCGCAGATAGTCCAGGGTTTGAAGAAGCCAGCGGTGTGCGTCCTGCTGGGCGCGGCGGTCGGCTTCGGCTGATCCCAAGGCGCGCTGCAGATCTGCGTGCTCGGGGTAGAACGATCGAAGATCGTCCATGGCGATGATGACGGGTCGGCTGTCGGTGAACTCATCGGCAAGGGTGTGGGCCAGCATCGTCGTGCCCGCACCTGGCTGGCCGACCAGCACGACGGCCCGCGGTGCCGGTGCTGGGAATGCGTCGGAGAGCAGAAAGCGAACGATCTGCTCCTCGAAGATCCGTCGCGCGGTCTCCTCGGGCAATAGCGATGAATCCGGCGCCGGGCTGCTCATGCTCAGTGGTTGCGGTGGATTGCTCTGTAGGCCGGGGCATCGTTGTCGAGCACGGTGCGGATCGCTTCTGGATCGCGAGCACGTACTAGCGTGAGCCGGTCCTGATATTGATCGCGCAGCGCGGCCTTGGTCGGGTCGGTCTCGGCCTCGAGGGTGGCGCTCCGTACGAGCGCGGTGATCCATTTCAAGGCTTCCTCGAACGCGGCGACCTCATCGATCGGGACGGATTCGCCCATGGTGTTCTCCTCCTGATAGAAAGCCCGTTCGCGACTCGGTCGAACGGATCTTGTTGCGAGGCTACTGATTCGCGTAGCGCCGGCTGGGCTCTTGCCCGCGGCTCCCGCACAATGAAGGCCATGTCCGCCAGTATCGACAGTGCGGCCTGCGACACCGCGGCCCTGGATACGAGCGCCGAGTTCGCCGCCACCCACCACGAACGCGACCGCCCGCCACCCACGAGCTGCGCATCGGGAGACGTTCAGAGCTCCTGCGGCTAGCGACATTTCAGATGTAGGAGTTGTCGTCATTGGGGTGCGGCCGCCACCGCACGGTGTCCTCGACCGAAATCACTCGCCCGAACTGCACATCAGCGAAGTGGCAGCCGAATCCGAGAGTGTTCGGCTTGGCGAGCTCGCGGACCAGGCGGCGGCGAGCCTCGGTGGCCAGGGCCGGATCATGGTCGGGCTCCGACACCAAATGCGGGTGAGCGATCTGTATCGAAGAAGTAAGGGCATCACCGAAGGCGATGAGCGTCTGGCCGGCGGATTCGATGACGTAGGCGGTGTGGCCGACGGTGTGACCGGCCATAGACAGTACGTGAACCCCAGGGAAGATCTCCTGCCCGTCTCGGACCGTGCGGACCTGCTTGGCGAAAACCTCGATCATCTGCGCCACGGTGCCCTGCTCGGCGACCTGGGCACGGTGCCGCCATTCTGCTTCGCCGAGGTAGATCGTCGCCTCGGCGAACGGCAGAGTGTCGGTCTCGGGATCGGGCATCCAGGTCCAGCCGAGGTGATCGGCGTGCAGATGGGTCAAGGCAACAGCTTCGATGCGGGCGGGCGTGCATCCCAGCGCAGCCAAGCTGTTGAGCATCGCGCCACCGCGCAAATGCCCGTAGGGCGTGTCGACCTCCATGGGCCCGAAGCCGCAGTCGATAAGCATTGACCTATCACCATGTTCGACCAACAGCCCGCCGACGCTGGCGATGAGATCACCGGCGGCATCAAGATATTCGGGATGGTTGTCCCAGATCCCACCCGAACCTGGAAACCACAACCGCGGTTCGAGCGGCGTGAGCCCGTCAGGCAGATAGGTGACGGTGATTTCGCCGATCTGGACACTGCGGATCGGGGCCGGACGGATCAATCGGTCCAGGGTGGTCGGGAAGAGGTTGCTGGTGGTCACGGGTGTGGGCTCCGGTCCTAATCAATTTCGCGAGTTCATGATTCGCCCGACGGTGGCGTTGAGGGTTCACGTCGCGATCGGCAGAACACGGCGGTCGACCGACTCTGGAGTGGATTCGTCGCGAGTTCGAATTCACGCGTGAGCTCCCACCCACCCACATCGGATGAGTCACCCCGACAGCATTCTGCTGCAGCCCCGTGCGGTCAACGCCATCTCACACACGCTGTCCGGGTCCATGAAACGCGCCCGTTGTGGGCTGCCATAGCCCGCCGCCCATCCCGATGCGGACGGCGATCCGGCGATAATGTAATTCCAGAATGCTAGCGTTGAAGAGGTTTCGCACCGCGCGTGGGAAGCCGAGCTTGCAGCGCACGAAGTCGCGGTTTGCTGATTAACCCGCCAGTGCCGCACCAAGCCCATTTCGCTCGACACCACACGTACAAAGGAATCAGGATGCTCGTCATCAACGGTGAACGCAGAAGGATGACGTACACCGAGCGGACTACTGTCGCCTGGCTCAAGAGCTGGCGCGATATCGGTGGCGTCGCCATCTCGGGGTGCTACGTCGATGACCGCAACGATCCCAGCGACGCGACCGACGGCGACATCGTGCTTTTAACTCCGCAAGGCTGCATCGTCATCGAAGTCAAACGGATTCTCGAACTGGTCAGCGGCCGTGTCTCGTGCCGGGCCAACGGCCCCTGGAGTATGCCCGGCGTCACCGGCTCCCCTGTGCACACACGTAAAGGCGATTTGAACCCGATCGATCAAGTCTCCGACGGGACGTACAACCTCAAGAATCTCGCAGCCAGCCGCGGCATCGATACCTTCGTGGTTGGGCTTGTACTGCTGTTCGGGCAGAAGGGATGCACCATAGAAGTCAGAACTGCTGCGCTCCCCCGGGGCATCGAGGTGCTCGCGGCCCACGAAAGCCACCTGCGGAACTGGTTGCACCGCAAGGCACAACGCTCCACGACTTGGTCAGCCCAGCAGGCGCACACTTTGTTGACCGCGCTGAACTTCGCCGGTGGGATCAGCCTCGCAGACCTTGTCGCCGAAGGATTCCCCGACATTCCCCTCGCAGGCGTCGTGGATCCGCAACAGGAAGGTGGATCCACGAAGCTGGGCATGATGGCTTCGCCGGAGCGCGCGCACAATCCGTTCTGGTTCAGCATTCCGCCGCGTGTCGTCGACACCACCGTCGCGCCGGTCCGCATCGAGCACGCGCCCACGCCGTCGTTGGCGGTCATCTATCGCCGCCCCCCGCGTCGGCACGGAGCACAGCGCCTCGGCGCGATCGGCTTAATCGTGATCCTCGCAGCCACTTCTATGCTGTTTATTCGGTGGCACAACGAAACGACATCACCGCCCGCGGTCGTCGACGAGACCACCCTGTCGACGACCCCGACACCTACCATCCCATCACCGGACGCGCATCCGGTCGTGCCTTCGCCCGATCCAACCCCGGCGGAGGCGGCCATCCCGATCAGTCCGCCGCCAGCTCGAAAGTACTGCTACCCATTTCAGATCGGCTGCTAACTCAGGTCCGATTGGCCAGCCGCTTTCCACGCCTGAAGCAGATCGTCACTCGCTCCCGCCATCGGCAGGCGGGGGGTTGCGCTACCGCCCTTGCCGACTTGGCGTCGCCGCCTGCCTGCAAATCGCGTTGTCCACCTCCTGGCTGGGCAGGCGCGTGATCGCCGTGACTGCCACTTCCTGACTCTTCCGGCTGAACACAAGCCCGACGTAAACGTGCCTGCTGCCGCATCGCAGGTCAGCACCTGCCTATCGAGCCGCACACCACGGCAACAGGTGCGCGGTGGTGCGTTGGGTCCGGTGGACTGCGGGCCTCCGCTCCGCCTCGTGACGGCATCGCGACATCAGGCGCTGGCATTCAATGATTATGGAATGCTAGAATTCAAGCGTCGGTGACCCTCGCATCACTCGGAGCATGAATGAGCAGCACGACCGCAGTGAAGACCAAGCCCGCAACCGTCCGCCAGCCGCGTCCGCGCCGCGACCGACTCGTCGCCTACGTCAGCTTCATCAGGTTGATGCGCAAGCCCCGCAAGGATTGGGAAGCACTCACCCGCGTCGGCGGGATCGTCAAGGGGCACAGGACCGTCGCGGTCAGGACCTGCAACTACCGCACACAGACTCTGACCGTCGAGACTCTCGTCCAAGACGCTCGGAGTGCGACCGGCACCAGCGCCACTCGGTTCCTCGCGACGATCCGCGAAGATCTCGACAGCGATGGCAATGTGATCTCGAGTCATCCAGTCCGCAATCCGCTGCCTCCGCAGAGTGATACCGGCTTCGACTACGAGAAATTCGGCCGCGACATCAAGGCGATGACGCTGGCACTCGCACTCAAGAATCTCGCCCCCACGCGCACGGCGAGCAGGACCTACAACTACATCATCCGCGCCCTGGCTGAGGACCTCGATATGCGGCGGCCCTCGGATGCGACCTGCATCGAGGTCCGGAAGCATTTGCGCGTCAGCGAATCCAGCTGACCCACCCAATCTCTGGTGCCCGAAGGCGGCATCAGGGGACGCGGCGGCGCGGGATGCCCACCCTCCCGCGTCGCCGCACAGCCAGCCTATTCAAAACCCCCACCGCACAAGCATTTTCGGCTGACCGGCCACACGCCATGCACATGCAAAGGAGTCACACCATGACCGAGATCGACATCCGCGATGTGTACATCCATCGTCGCGAATTTTCGGTCCCGGCGCCCACGTCTCGAGCCGACCCTGATCAGGAGCGTGCCGACAGGACAGCTCGGGAACTCGCGCGAGCATTTGCCCTAGCTGCTGGTGCGAATCCGTACACCCACGGGGCGATCAAGGTCTCTACCAGCTCTACGCAGCGGGTCTACGCCGCCGAGGCGGTGATCGCCGCTCCGCCTGGTTCGGCCGAGCCCTCCAGCACCACGACCTACCGCGACGACGAGCCCGCGCGCCTGTCGGCCGATCTGACGGCCACGATTGACGAGGCGCGAAACTCGGCCCGCGCACTGGAAAACCTCATCACCCAGGCCACCTCGGCAGCATCGATGCTGCGCCAGCGCTACTTCATCCGACCTGCGATCGCACCACCGGACGACCAATAGCCATCGCACGACCAGAATCTATAGCCCCTGGAATACCAAGGTGGGCAACATAATTCATCGATCAGGGGACACCATGACCAATACCGACCTCGTGCAGCTCACCGAACAATGCGCCCGCTTGACCGCAGCCGCCCAACGCTGCGGTCTCCAGATCGAGGATCTCGACGAAGCCGTCCACGAGGCCGCCGCCGGAAACGCGGCCCGCTACAACAACGAGCGCCACCCCGGTGACGACGACGCCACCCACGACATGTTCAGCCAGCAGGCCAGCAACATCAACAACGGCAGCCTCGACGACCAAGTGCAGTTCCTGATCGACCAACTCGGCGTGGCGGGTGCGCAGGTCATGGTCAGCGATGCTGCCCTCGACAAACTCGACGACGCCCTCGCGCAGATGATCGGCACCGCGACAGCGGTACGAACGTGGTTGCACGCCAGGGATTTCGAGGCGGCACCAGCCTGGACGCCAGTGGTGGCAGGGCTGGCTGAGGCCCTGGCACGGTGCTATCGAACGCTGGCGGCACTGGGCACAGTGGAAGCCGATCTGCACGCGCGCGCCGGTCGCGGCCGTCGCCGATTCCTGTCCGCGCTGCTCAAGGCTTTCAGGTTCGACACCGATCGGGTCGGCGAACTCTACTGTGACCGCGCCTATCTCGCTGCGGTGATCGCCGCGCTGCTCGACGCACTGGCACGTCTCGGTCTCGCCAGGCCACCCCTGCTCTGCGCCAACGACCCCAACTGGCCCGACCACGCGGTGCTCCACCTTTGGCTGCCCAACCTGTTCGGTGAATCCGATCAGCTCGACGCGGTGGGCCGGTCGTTCACTCTCCACATCCATCCCCGCGATCAGTGGCTGTTCGAGAAGTGGCGCGTCGACGCCGCCGTTGCGCCGCGATGGGATCAGGCAAGCAAGACCACCGAGCGCCACCGCATCAGCCTGTGGGTCGCTGCCCTACGGACCCACCGGGCAACACGTCACCGCCACGCCAGCCGCTGATTCAGAAACGGAGACATTCCATGTCACCCCTCAATCCGCTCCCCACCATCGCAGCCTGGTGGCTCACCGGCACGGCGGTCCTCTACCGCGCCATCCACTCCAGCCTGCCCAAGACCAGCCACGCGCTGAGTGCCATCACCTCCGCTGCTTGGGCCGCAGCATCTTTCGGCTACGGCGGCGAGGACTTGCGTGAAGTGCAAGCCCACAACCACGCGGTCGATCTCTTCGTGGTCCTGAACGGCCACGGCATCTCTTGTGCCGCCAAGGCAACAGACGCGGTCATCACAATGATGGCCGGGGAGCACGAGCTGCCCGAACCCACTCCGAGAGTCCTCGCCCTCGTCCGCAGCTTCCTCGCACAGGTTCCGGCCGACGCCGAACCCGACGCGGGCAGGTGACCACGATGCACGTGGTCACAGGGTCGCGCTCCGTCGCTACGACCGGCGGAACGCAAATCCGCCTGGCGACCGAAGTGCGGTGCCGGTGTGGAGCCCTGTTCGACGAAATCGGCCTCGACGGAGTCATCACCGCAGCGGTGTGCACCAACCGAGCCTGTCGCCGCACCGAACGGTGGGTCACCAACCACCCCAGACCGCTGCTCGCCACCGTGTCATCGCCTCCCGCAGCCGAGAATCCCTCGCTCTCCCACGCCGATCCGACAGTGCCCGTCAACCACGTCAGCAAAGGAACCCCGATGCCGTCCGCACCCTCACCCACCGATGACTCCGCGTTGCTTGGTCTGTTCATCCCCCGCCCGGAATCGGCCAGTGCGACACGCACTACGCCGACACAGGCCGACGGTTCACCCAGTCGCGCCAGCGCGCCCGACGCAGCGATCGCAACACCTGTTGTCCCGGGGTTGAGCGAGCTCGTGGGCCGCCATACCCGCACCGAGGACGCCACCGGACAAAGCAGCTGCTCCTGCGGAGCGGGACCGTGGCCGGATCACCGCGGCTACGACCATCACCTGGCCATCGCGGTCACCGCCGCCTACACCGTGTTCGACGGCGCCCCCGACCGTGTGCTCTTCGCCTGGGAATCGGTCGACCCCACCACCCGCCTGCACCGCACCTACCCGGTACCCGACGTCGACACCGCCCTCGCTGCGGTCAACCACGTGCGCCGCACACGAAATCTGCAACGGAAATCTCACGCCGATGTCAAGGCATGGTGTGTGACCGCGCATCGCCTGACCTGATCACACCAACCCCATCCCAACAGCCCCATCCTCCGCATCCAGGACGATCCATGACATACGCTGTCCCCCAGCTCTTTCCGAATCCGAAGTGGCCATCGGCACCAATGAGCGCGCTGCGGGTGGCCGGTCTGGCCTACGCCGAACTGCTGGCACGACTCGCACACTACAAACCCACACAGGACCATAACGCCGCTGTCCTGAACGCGTTCACTGCCTACCACCAGGCTCGCCGCGATGCGGTACCCGAGGTGTGCGCAGTGATCACCATTGCCCAGAGGTGCTGCGGCCCCGACGAACTTGCTGAGCTGGGCATCCCTGCAGGGTGTGAGTGGGATCCTGTCAATGGCCGGCTCAGCGCGAGTCAAAATCAGTTCCTCGACGACGCGATTGCCCGGTTCGCCGCTCAGACACGGCGACCAGCGATGACGGGAGATACCCACCCATGACTCCCGAACGGAGCTCCAGACATCCCGAATCGACCGTCGAACAGTCCGTACGGAATTCTACTGGCGAATCTGGCGCGACCGGAGACGAAGGAGACGTAGACCGTCTGGTTCGTCACTTCCTCCTGCACCTGGCGCGCCTGGCGCGCAAGCATGGCGATGCCGACATCGCCACGCGCGTACGCCGCATCGCCTACAAGCTCCGCCCCACCGACCCCCAACTGGCAGGAGAGCTGCTCGATGCTCTGCGCGCTGAACCCGGACCCTGAATGAAACCTCGACCCCCTGACGGAATCCCATGGTTCTTTCCCGCAACGTCGCGCTCCGCCTGCGCCTAGCGGCCGAACTGGCCAATGCCGATGGGCCGCTTTCGACCGCGCAACTACAGGATGCGATCAACGGCCCGGGCTGGCGTGGCCGCCCGAATCTCTACAACCAGCTTCGAGCACTCGAGAACCTGGGACTTTGCGCGCGCCAACCGCGTCGGCCCGATGAGCCGAATGTCTATTGGCTCGACCGCCAGAAACAGGCGATGGCCGACGCAGTCGAAGCCCTGAACCAAAGCGACGCCGAGATCTAGCCGGGGATCGACGGCGTTCGTTGTGCGAGGCGGCGGGCACTCGACGCCGCGCTGCTGTCACGGACATACGCAGCCTGCCTGCCCAGATCAGAAATCACGCGGCCAATTATAGAATTCAAGCGTGCTAGAATTCTCCAAGATCGAATATCTCCAGTCACCGCAAGCAGGCAATGTGTTCCAACGTCCGAGAGAAACTACAGGCCGATGACTCAGTACCAGTACGCTGCTGTCGCTGCCGACGATGTGTTTCAGGTGCCGTCGGCGGCGGGCCCGGCTGCGTCCACCGCCGCGCGGGCGTTCGCTCCGCGACTCGGCGCGCAGGCGCGGTCGGCTATCGACACCGGGTCCGTGCTGGAGCGGGCTTACGCCGTGCCCACTGGCGGCGCCGGGCCGTTGGACCCCTTCCCGGGTAGCGGTGGCTCCAACCTGCCTGCAGTCTCCGGTTCCCGTGCGCTGGCGACCATCCCCGCTGATCCCGCCCTTGACCCAGCACCAGTCGTTCGCCACACCAGCAACGCACGCAGCTACGTGGTGGCGGCGGCGATCGCCGCTGGTGTCGTTGTCGCGGCAGTTGTCACGGCAACTCGCCCCGCTGAGACACCGTCAGATGGGCCCGCGCCGGGTCAAAGCCAGGTTGCAACACCGCCGCCCGCGCCCGCGCCCGCGCCCGCACCGAAGCAGCCTGTACCGTGCTACCCCTTCCAGTCGGGCTGCTGATCGGACAACGCTATGACGCGTAGGAGGTTGGAGCGAGCCAGCCCGCATGGGTTGCTAGGATTATTAGATGCTAGTAACCCATGCGGCTCGCTTGATCGACGCCCAGGAACGCCATCGCACACTGCGCCGGCTTTCTTGGTTCATGGAATGCAACGGTGACGCCCGTGGCTAGCGAGCAAACTGATAGCGACGCGGCAGGTGCGAAGAAGAAGCCAAAAAGGCCTCAGATCAACTTCTATCCCGATCCCGCCGAACATGAACGGTTTTCCAGCAAGCTCAAGGACGACGATGAGAGCCCGTCGGGATATGGCGTAATAACCGGCCACTTCCGAAGGTGGATGCAGGCTTTCAACGTTGATATTATGCCAGCCGCTAAAACGCTGGACTGGGCGATAGCAGATGCGCCGGCGGCCCTTCACGGCACCGACGCGGAATTCGAAGCCTTCCTAGAGCGTTTTCTGACCGCGTATGGTAATCAGCTGAAGATTGTTCACGACAACATACAGAAGGCGCGCCGAGAGCAGGCACTGAACGCGGCGGCCGCCGAAGATCCCGTACTCGCCGAGCTGAATGAGAAGATCGCCCGTTTGACCGAGGAGGCCAACCGGGCTGTCTATGGTAATGATTGAGCGTGTTCCCGACACCGACTGATTACTACAATTCCCACACGGCATGTTTCGTCACGTGACAGTCAATCGTTGGCTTGACCTGCTGCACTGAGCTCCTCCGTTGCGAGCGAATCATGCATGCAGGCAACTCGACCCCGCAGAGCAGTTTGTTGCCCAGCTCTTCAGGCGGCGGGCGCCAGCTGGCGTTTGACGACCTCAGGCAGTGGTGTGGCTTCCAGTTGCGGATGGCCGGCGAACCCGGCGGCTCCGGCCTGGGACATGGGCCCGGTGGTGTTGTCGAAGATCACCCGCAGGTGGGCATCCAGATGCGCGCACCACCAGGTCGACATCGCCGAGGGTGACTGTGCGACGCGGGCGTGTTCCCAGGCGGCATGCAAGGCGGCGAAGCGTTCAACAACCTCGGGGTACTGCCACCACATCGGGTCCCACGAGAGTCCCTTCCCCGCAGCTGAAAGAATCCGTCGCCGAACCACTTTGACGAACCAGCCCTCCATCCATTCCCACACGGTCGGGAACAGAGGCTCCAGCTCAGTCAATGCCGCTACAGGCTGGTGCCGGTTTCGGACATCATCGGGCACCGGTTCGGTGGCCAAGGGTGCGTGCCCGGAGAAGTTGGGATCGGCAGAAGCCAACGACATCGGCCCGGTCTCCCCATCGAAGAGCACACGCAAGTGCGGTTCCAGATGTGAGACGAACCAGCTCGACATCGCCGACGCGGACGCGGAGGCGTGGGCTTCTTCCCACGCCGCGTGCAGGGCCAGCATGCGGGCGACGACCTCGGGGTATTTCCACCATGCCGGGTCCCAGGTCAATCCTTTTCCCGGGGAGGCGTTGACGCGGCGGCGGATGTTGATGACGAACCAGTCCTCGACCCACAGCCACACCGTGGCGTACTGCGGTTCGGGCGGGGCCTTTTCCTCAGCGGTCGTGGAAGTGGTCATCGCAGCGGTCCTCGCTTTCTCGGTGTCGCTGCGACCGTCGCGGCGGCAGCTGGATCGGTGTGTGTCGGGTCACCGGTTGGCGGTTTCGGGGCCGGTGTGGCGTAGTTCTTGCGGACCAGTAGCGGTTTGGACCCGGGGATTCGCACGATCGCGCGGTCGCTGGTGATGGCGGCCAGATCGGCCATCTTCAGGATTCGCTCGGACTGCCAAGAACTGCTGCGCGATGCTTGTCCGGTGGCGAATATCCCTGTGGGCGTGGATGTTTGGTCGTTTCTTACCCAGTGGTCGTCGATCAGGTCCGACAGGGTCGACAGGAAGTCGCGGTCGTCGATGTTGCCGCCGTACCACAGCACAGACGCGGCGTCGCACATGATCCGGAAGCCCACCTCGCCCCAGACTTTTTTGCCCTGCGCGGGCGATTGCAGGATGGTGACCGGAATGATGCCGCGAGAACCGAAGTGGCTGTACTGATCTGGCAGTGACTTGAGCCGACACGTATTCGCCGCTTCGTCGAGGACTGCCATCATCGGTATGGGCAGGCGGCCGGCGCCGGTGCGGGCACCGGCGGCCTCGGCTTGATCCAGCACCAGCCCGACCAGAGCGGTTGTCAGCGCCGCGGCGCTGTCGGGCCCTTCTTTCGACAGGGCGTAGAGGGTGTCGTGAGAGGTCGCGAAGGCCTCAGGATTGAACTCGGGTAGTGAATGAATGAATTCGCCTGGGCCGGTGACCACGGTCCCGTCGGCGGCGATGCTGATCGTGCGGCGGCGGTTGGGCAGGATCGCCTTGGCATACCGGTTGGCGTCCAGGCTCTCCAGGAACCTCCTCGCCATGTCGTAGAATCCGTCGCGCTGTCTTTCGGTCACGTTTTGTTTCGTGGTCAACATGCGTGCGACTGCGGTCTCCCCGTGTGCCCGCAAGACGGCGGCGGGTACGTCGCTTTGCTCATTGGCCATCCATTCCGCGGCGTGCCACATGTCCCCGCCAGCGAGAGCAGCGGCGAGCATGTAGGCGCTGAGCAGGTCCTGGGCGCTACCGTCGAAGTAGGCGTCGGCTGCTTTGGCTTCGTCGTCTTTGGATGCGCCCACCCAATAACTGGCCGCCTTCTTCGCTGCGGGGAGGTCGGCGACCGATCGCAAGGGGTTCCACCAGAACTGTGCTTGCCCCGCTTGGCCGGTCGTGACGCCTTGCAGGTCGAACAGCCACACCTCGCCCTCTTCGCGGCGTACCGTCCATGTCCCGGTGTAGATGTCGGGCTTATTGCTGGTCGCCACGACCGGCCCGGGCGCGTTGAGCACGCACGGAATCGCCAGGGCCACGGTTTTGCCCATCCTGGTTCCGGCGATGGCGACGACGACCCATTCGTAGGGCAGCCGCAGCGGCAGGTTGCCGCGCACGGTGTATCCGACGAGGAAGCCGAGGAATGCGGGGTGGTCGGCGGGGATTCCCGGTGCCAGGCGCAGGGTTTCCGCGCGCAGCCACTTCTCTTTGAACAGATCGAGCCCCGCCGGGTTGGTCATGGTTTTCGCGGCCGAGTCGACTGGACGGCGTTTGCCTTGTCCCTTGCGCTGGTGGCCGAACAGGTAGGCCAAGGTGGTGCCGGCGGCGGCGGCGAGCAGCAGCTCGCCGATCAACGCGAAGGTCGCCGAGGTGGGCCATTCACGGTGTCCGGCAGCGACTTCGGCGAGGATCGCGGGATTCCAGGACGGGTTGGCGCCGCCTCCGATGCGGTAGGCGCCGAGCACCGCCGCGACGACCGCTACGGCAGCTGTGGCGACTGCGGCCAGGACCAGGCTCTCGCGGCCGGGGGCAGGGCGTTGTGTGCGAGCGGTCATGGCTTGTCCGGGGCGAGCTGGTAGCGGCTGACAAGCCAGCCCTTGTCCTGGAAGTGGCGCAGCCGGACCTGCAGCCGGCTGACGGTGTAGGGCGTGGTCGTCCCGCCGGGGTGCAGCACGAGTTGGTTGACCCGCGCGACGACGGTGGCGTCGTCGCCGTCGACGACGACGGGTTCGGTCACTGTGACCGCGGCGTTGATCCTGTCGTGGCTGCGAGTCCAGCTGTCCCACTGAGGAATTGGACGTATCGGCGGATTCGGTGCGGTCTTGGCCGCGCGCGCGAGCGGGTCGGTGAGCAGGGCGCTCGCGCGGTGCAATGCTTGCCACGCGGTGTCGTCGGTGCCCGGTCGCCAGCTGTGAATGATGGTGAGCGCGTTGACCGCGACAGCGTCCGGGCTTGCGTGGGCGGGATCGAGCGCATCGATGTGAGTGTGGCTGTCGGTGCCGCGATGATCGGGGCCGGCACTGAGTTTCAGCGCGGCGATGATGCCGAGGACGACCAGCACCACCGCGGTGAGGGCGCCGGCGATTTTGAGCTTGCTCATTGGTTGATCGCGGCCTCCAGCTCCTTGGCTCGATTCAAGATCTTGGGGACGTAGTTGAGGGTCTCGGGGTACGGCGGGATACCGCCGTACTCGCGTACCGCTCCGGGTCCGGCGTTGTAGGCGGCCAGCATCAACGCGGTGGGATCGCCGGAGACCTCGCCGGAGGCGATCAGTAGGCGTAGTTCGGCGGCCAGATCACACATGTAATGGCCCTGGGCCATGACGGCGTCGCCGATGTTGTTGGGGTCGCCGGTGCCAGCGGGACCGGTTGGGTTGCCGTTGTCGTCCACCGGAACGCCGTAGTGCAACCAGGTTTCGGGGATGAACTGGGTGTAACCAGATGCTCGGGCATCGTTGGGGCCGTGGGGCTGATAGCCGGACTCGGCTTCGACTTGGGCGCCCAGCAGTTCCGGGGTCAGGTCGTTGCACTGTTTCGCCGAGATCACCAGCCATCGCCGGAACTCCTGGGGCACGGCGTCGGGCAGGGTGTCGGATCCGTTGTCGTCGGTGATGTTGGGGACCGTGCACGGGTTGCGAGCGAGCGGGGCCTTCGGGCTGGCTGGTGCGTTCGGATCGCCGGGTTGCGGTGCGGCTCCGTAGGTTTGGTCGGAGGTGGGTGGGCCGTGGCCTTCGACGCTGACATGGACGTGGTTGTAGTGGTCGGCGTTCAGATCCCCGGTCTCGGTGAGGTTCTGGGTGTCGCCGTCGGCCGGGACGAGGGTGGCTCGCCAGATCAGGTAAGTCAGATGAAATTGTTCGCGGTTAGCCCACACGAAATCGCGGATGCTGTCACCCAATTGGCGGCCGAGGTCGGAGTCGAAATCCGGGATCATGATGTCGATGGCGACACCGTTGGGATGATCGGGTGACACCTGATCGCTCGGGCGCCACCCGCCGATATCGGTGATCTGCGGAAAATATGCGTGTACGGCGCGGGCGACGCGGATCGCGTTGATCTGCAGGTTGACCTCCGAGCCGACGTCGGCGGGTAGCGGGCTGGACAGCTCGGTGACCGGGGGCGCTGCGGCCACCGCGACGTCGGATGGGGGTGCAGCGGGGACCGAGGGGCCGGCCGTGTCGGGGTTCGTGGAGGTCTCGGTGCCGGGTTCGACGGCGTCGGTGAGCCAGGCGTTCGGGTCGATGGCGGTTCCGCCAGTGAGCCTTCCGCCTTCCCACAGTTCCAGGTGCAGATGCGGACCGGTGACCTCGCCTTTGTCACCTTCGTTGGCGATGTGCTGGCCGGCGCGCACGGCATCTCCGGCTTGCACCAGGGTGCCGCCCTCGTCGGAGGAGCTCATATGCCCGTAGACGGTGGAGTACGCGCTGCCGTCGGGCAGGGTGTGGTCGATGACGATCCAGTTCCCGAATCCCGATGCCGGGCCTGCCAGGGCGACGACACCGTCGGCGACAGCGAAGATCGGAGCGCCTATCGGTGCAGCGAAGTCGATTCCCTCGTGTCTGTCGGCCCTGGTCGGGTCATGGAATCCGGAGGTGATGACTGCTTTGCCGTCGCCGGTGGTGTGCATCGGCAGCGAACGTTTTCCGGGTGGGACACCGCCGGGGCGTTGATTGCCTGGGTTGGTTATGCAGGCACCGGTGTTGCTGGTGGTGGTGTCGTCGAAGACCGTAACGAGCAGGGCGACGGCCACCACCAGCGCTGCCACCATCGCCAGTCCCGCTTTCATCGACGGGCCCGAACTTGTTCGGAGAGGGCGCAATTGGCTTGTCGCAGTCGCGTGATCTCCGACTGCAGGGTGTGCACGTAGGAGGGTAGTTCCTCGGCGCTGAGAGTGCGTGAGGGGCCGAATTCTTCGCTGGCCCAGCGCAGCACGGTGTTGACGTGTGCGCCGAGCGCGGTGGCGATAGCCGCGCAGCACTGCATTCGCGAGCGGTACTGGTCACGGGTGTCGCGGTAGGTGCGGAGTGCCCAATCACGTTGCGCCCTAGGGTATTTCGTCGGTCTGCTCATCGTTCTTGCTGCGCGATAAGCTCGTCGAATCGGGCATTGGTGTCGTGCAGCCGTAATTCGATCTCGGTGGGGGTGAGCAATGTCTGGATTGGGATCCCGGCTGCGGAGTCCTTGCTGATCTTGATCATGAATTTGCCGATTCCGGCGGGTTTTTGGCGTGCCCCGCGGTGGCGCCGGCGTAGCGGCGCGCCACGTGACCAGGACGTGATCATGGCCTGTTCGGCGACGCTGTACTGCAGCACGTCCTCGAGCCGTGCCAACTCTCCGGCTGGCAGCCCTCCACAAATGACCATGCCGGCTCTCTCAATGAACCCGAGAGCGGTTTTGATGTCGGCTTCGGTGGGCAGTGTTTCCAGGTCACGGCCGGTATGGGTGATTTGCAGTAGGCCGGTGCCGTCGCTCCTGTTGAGCCGGGTCAGCTCATCGATGCGTTGCACCATCCCCGCACCGGCACCCAGGACCTGCCACAACTCGTCCAAAACAGCGAGGAAGTAGCGTTGCGGGGCGAGTTTGGCCGCGGCCAGCAGATGGGCTGCTTCCATGGACCCGTAGGCATCCGACCAACAGGCAAGCATGACTGCCGCTTTGAGTGTTTTGTCTCCGCGAGTCAGCGAGGACACGTCGATGACGATGCCCGGGGCGGACAGGTCCAGCGGTGTACTGGTGTGGTCGGCGAAGATCTCACCAAGTGGCCCGTCGAGCAAGGCCGCCATCGACCGCCGCAGCGCGATGGTCGCCACCAGATATTCCTCGCGTGATGCCGCGGCGGCGATCTTCTGCAGTCGATCCGATCCCGCGCTGATCTGATCGGCCAGATCCCGCACCAACGGCGGGTTCTCGAAGTCGAACTGCCCACCCTCGCGAAGCTCGCGCAGCGCCGAGGACAGCAGCGCGTGTTCGTAGTCCGCGACAGGTTCCTGGCGGATGAGCTCGATCAGCGTCGCGGTCATCAGCACCTGACGCGAATGCACGAGCTCACGGGTTTCATCGATGAGTCCGCCCCTGCCCGCGGCGATCAACTGTTGCTCGTGGGCTTCCAGCAGCGGGATCGTGGACCCCAGCGATCCGGCGGCGAGCGGATTAAGATGACCCTTGCCGTGACCGAGGGTGATGACCTGGCCGCCGTTCGCCCGGATCAGCTCGACGTACTCCCCCTTCATGTCGCCGGCGATCAGTGGGCACTGCCCTTGCGCGATCGCGCCCAGGACCATCTTTCGGATAAGGGTCGATTTCCCCAGCCCCGGCAGCGAAAGGACGAACGCGGATGGATTGCTGATCAGCCCGGCTGCGAACCAGGCCAGGACATCGCAGGTTGCTGGTTCGCCGGTGGTCAGGTGCGCGCCGACTGGGGTGCCGATATTCGGGGATGCCGCGCCCACCATCCACGGGTTGAGGCCGCACACGTGCGCGGTGGTGGCCTGCCACTCCAGCGGCGGCTTCACGGTGTCCATCGCTCCGCCACCGGGCCCGCGGTAGCCGCGTTGGCTGCGTTTGTGGGTGCGGCGCCACTGCGGCTCACGTTCTGATGTGGTCGAAGAACTCGGCGAATCCTTATGGCGGCGACGCCATCTCGCCAGTGCCCGGCCCTTGCTCGACAGCAGTGGTGGCTCGGTGGTGAAACCTTCGTCGATGTCGTCGACGAGCTGGGCGAGCTGGTCGTCGGTGAATGTGGCTGGCATGGTCAGGCGTTCGACGCGATCTGCGACATGGTCGAGTGGTCGGGCATCAGGACCCCGAGTCCGAGGCCGGCGGCAAAGGCGGTGTCCTGCTGCCCGTAGGCGCGAAAGAAGCCCAAACGGGCTCGCGCGGATAGTGATTCGGCGATCGCGGCAGCGGTGTTGTGATCGCCGGTAGTGGTGACCGTCAGCAACATCGAGTACCTCACCAGACCCGCGCCACGGACCTGCTCGTGGCGTTGCTGATGGGTGGCTTGTAGTCGCAGCTCACTGGCGGCGCTTTTGACTCCTGGTCCCTGCTGGTTCGCGGTGAGTGCGTCCTTGTATTCCCGGTCGACTTGACGGGTGGCGTCACCAGCGGTGAACGGCCTATAGATGATGGTCAGACGTTTGCGCGGTAGCGAATCATGAGGTTGCAGAAGAGGTCTGAGGACTTCATCGGTGAACACCGACTCGGGCGGGTTGGCCATCTCCCACACCACCGACACGACTCCGTTGTGGCGGTAGTAGTCCCACTTCGCCGCGGCGGCGGCGGGTCCGGCGTCCTCCCAATCCATGCCGTGGGGTTCGCCGAGAACGTCGAGGGCCTCGAAGTCCGCGACGGCGGAAGGGTTGTAGGAGCGGTGCGCCATCTCCACGACCTGCTCGGCCGACATCGGCAGGGCGTCGACCCCGGCACCGAGGAGGTCCTCGTACAAGGCGGGGAGTCGGCGGGCGAGTTCCGCCGCCATTTCTTCGGGGTCGACCCGTCGCGCTTTGGTTGTGGCGCGGAAGGTCAGCGCCAGGCGTGCGTGTTGCTGCTGGCGGCCGGCGGGAAAGTGCAGCGCGGACTCCTCCATCACCTGAGAGGCGATCGGAGAGTTGGAGTGCTTGATCATTTGCGAGACTTCGCGCTGCAGCCGCAGCCCAGTCGCCGGGAACGTTTCGATCACCGCGACGGCGGCGACGATGTCGCCGGGCAATCCGAGGTTGGCCAGGTAGGCGCCCCAGTCGGCGGTCATCATGTCGCGCTGGACTTGGGTCAGCGCCTCGTCACCGCCGGGCCAGCATTCGAGCACCGTGGTGTATTCATCGCGGCGGCGGCGGTGGATCATGGCGAAGTCGTTGCCGAGCCGGTCGGTGCCGGTGTGCAGTGTGGTGTCTGCGAGCAGGCCGGGCAGGCGGTAGCGGCCGCCGGGGATGTGTGAGTGGGGGCCGCTGCGGTAGACGGTGCTGCCGGACAGCCGGCGTCGCCACCATTGGATACGCAATTGGATCACCTCGTACAGGCTGTGGCGGCGGGTGGTGATCACCATCGGCGCCAGAATCAACACGCTTATCCCGCCCAGCACCAGGGCGGGGCCCAGGCCCCCGATCAGCATGGTCAGCAACGTGGCGACCATCGCCGCGCCACCGAACATGGAGGCCCGCAACGACAGACCGAAGAACCCTGTGCGCTGGGGGAAGGTCCCTGAGGAGTACAGGGGCCGGTCGAAACCAGCAGGTGTGCTCATCGCGGCACCTGCCCGTTCTGGATCGTTCCCTCGATGAACCCGGCCGCGCTCGAGGTACCCCGTGAGGCGGCGCGGGCGGTCCCGACGGCGGCGGTCCCGATGCCCGCCAGCGCCATGCCGCCGAGCTTGGCTGCCGTGGCTGCCTTGCTCGTGCCCGCCGATCCGCTTGCGCTGGAACCGGAACGGGTCGCCGAGCCGCCACCGCCTGACCCGCCACCGCCGCCTGCGCGTGAACCGCCTCCGCCTCCGCCTCCGGAGCTCGAGCCCGAGTACTGGCCGCCGTAGCCGCCGGTCGAACCAGATGCTGGGGGTGAACCACCCGATCCCGCAGCGGATCCCGCGCTGCCTCCCCCGTTGGGCTGCATCTTGGCACCGGCCGCGCGAGCTGCCATTCCTGCCGCACCCGCGGCAGCACCGCCACCTGCGGCCAACGCAGCGACCTGCGATCCTCCGGCCGAGATCGTCGACACCGATGGGGCGATTACGCGCAGGATCGTTGGCAGCGCAAATCCGGCCACGGCGAGCAGTACGGCCCCGATCACCGCGTCGGTGGCGGTATTGCTTGTCGCGGCCCAGAAGGCGAAGGCGTAGAGCAGACTGGCTGCGGGCTTGAACAGCAGTGCGGCGATGGTGTAGCTGATCATCGAGGTCCAGCTCTGGCGGCCGGTGCCGGTGACGCTGGCAGCGGCAGCGATCGGTGAGAGCGCGACGGCCAGCGACAGCACCGCCTCGCGGATGATCAGCGCGACCAGTTGGGCGATGCTGCCGAGCAGCCCGATCCCGGCCAGTGCGAGCGAGACCACCGGGCCCAGTCCGGACTTTTCGTCGATCCACACCAGCGCCTGAATTTTGGCGTTGACGTCGCCGCCGGATGCGCTTTGCAGTACCCAGATCGAGAAGCCGTCGCCGGCTTGGTGCAGGGCGAGCACGGTCACTGGAAGCGTCCAGAGTGCGAACAATGTTCGCATCAGCATGCGCGCGGATTCTTCTGCGCCTTCGGCCACCGCGTGCCGACGTGCTATCGCCAGCCGGAGCGCCCCGAACCCGACCCCGAACGCTAACGCGATCAACTGCAATTCCCATGTCAGGTTGCGGATTCCGCCGATCGATTGGGATCCGGAGAACGGTATCGGGACCGACATCCAGAACGTCATCATCGTGACAAAGGCGTTCTTGTTGCCGTCCATGACCGCGCGGGTGAGCTTGCCGACCGGGTCGTCCCAAAACAGGGTTGCCAAGCCCTGTACTCCGTTGACTCCGGCGGTCATTGCTCCGGCCGCGACGCCGCAGTTGATCGTCGACAGTCCGCCGACGGTGACGTCGATCGCCTCGTCGAGCCAGTCGAGTCCGGTGTGGAGCCCTTGGTCGAGCAGGTCTTTACAGCCGTCGTAGGTTTCGTCGAACTGGCTGCCGTCGGGGTCGGGATCGGAGTTGAGTGTCGGGCTTTGGGTGGGAACGGTTACGGTGGGGCGTGGCGGTGTCGGTGGCGCGGTTGAGGGTTGGGCCAACGCTGAACCAGCAGTGACGATTCCCGCCACCAGTACGCCGATGACGAGCAACGCGAGGCGTCTCACCAAGACCACTTCGTCCACCCCTCCAGCGAGGAATCCCGCTGCCCGGCCCCGGTACTGGCCAGCTCACGTGCGAGTTGGACACGCCAATCGCCGTGGCGCCACAGCAGATTCAGCCGCAATCCGACCCATTGCCCCGCCGCTGTCGTGGTGGCCGGGGTTGTTTCGGCGCGTAAAGCCCACTCGACCGCGACCAGGTCCGCATCGCAGGTGAGGATGCGGAATGCTTCTGGTGCGAGGAACAACCGCCGAAACCGATCTCCGGCCGGGTCGGCCTCAACCGGTGCGGATGCCTGGGCCAGGTCTCGTTGTTCGTCCTCGGTCAGGATCGTCAGCGCGGCGATCGCCGCGCGCGAGGGCTCTCCTGCGGCGTAGGTGCGCGAGAGGAAGTTGAATCCGGCGATCGCCGCGCCCTGTGGCGATCGCCGGTAGCCCAGCAGATTGGTTCCTTCGATACGAGTGGGCCCGTCGGTGGCCGAGGTCAGGATCGGCATCTCGAAGCTGCGTTGGATCTGCATGCCTTGTGGCGAATCCACCGCGCCCCCACCGCATTCCACGCGCGGCCCGGGATCGCGCTGGGGCTGGGGTTGGCCCGCGGCATTACGGGGAATGATGATTTTGCGGCCGAGGCGGTCGGTGGTGGGATCGTCGAACCCGCCCGCCGAACTGGGTCCGCCCGGCGCGGTGCGTGTCGGGCGCGGGGCCGCGGTGCCGGATTCACGTGGATTGTCGTCGCGGTTGGCGAAGAGGACCACGACGATGGCACACAGCACGGTCAAGACGGTCGCCACCGCGATGCGAGCTCGTGTCATCGTCAGCCCTCCAGGCGTGTGTAGCCGTCGAGGGTGGGTACTTCGATCCCGTCGACGTTCTCAGCGGCTGTGGGGAGCACGATGCGCCAGTCGTCGATCCAGGCGAGGGCGACCGGGAAGGCCAGGCGCTCGCGTGAGTCGGCCGTTTCGGCGACGACCAGCACTGCCGCAGCCCTGTCGGTATAGTGAGTGACTTTGAACGCCAGGAACTTTGGCGATTTGCCCACGGGGACGGGTCCGTTGATCGACAGCGCGATTCGATTCGCAGCGTATTCCTCGCGGCCTGGGCCGGGTGCGGCGACGATGGACAGGACTCGCCCCCATTCGCTGTCGGTGGCCAGTGCGAGCAGCACTTGGCCGCGGATGGCGGCGAGCACTGCGCCTTGCGGAGTACGTGAATAGCCGGTCGCGACGGCGTCGCCGAAGTTGGTGGGTCCGTCGATCGGTGAGCGGGGCAGCCGGACGCCGGCGCGGGTTTCCCACACCAGGCGCGCCGGTGCGGCGGTGGGGTCGGGGGCTGCACTGGTTGTCACCGGCGCTGGATCGTCGCCCTCACCGCAGCCGACCACAAGCATGGTGAGCGCGACCAGAACGGCGGCGATACTTACTCTGATCTTCTTGTGAAGCAACAGTTTTCCCTTTCGCCGTTCAGCGCATGAGTTCTTGGGCGATGGGCATCGCGGCGCTCAAGATGGCTGATGCGATGCAGATACGGATCAGAGCAGCTTCCTCGAGCAGGTGAGTCGAGGACGCTGATCGGCGCTGCCACACGATCATCGAGACCGTCGCCACGAAGCTGGCGATCGCCAGCAACGTCGCGAACCAGACGAACCACCCGAACAGGGTGCTCAGCGGCCCGAAGACTTGCTCGGGTAGTTGCTGAGGCTCAGCGGGTGGCTGCGCGAGAACCGTCATGACGCGATCAGTCCCAGACGATGGTGTTGATGATGGTCCCGCTCATGGTGATCAAGGCCGCGCCGATCATCGCGCCGACCAATTTGCCTTGGGCGTCACCACCACCACCGGACCAGCGTTGATAGGCCAACATGGCAGCGGCGACGACGAAGCCTCCGATCGACGCGATGACAGCGGCCCAGATCACCCAGGACAGGATTGTCAGGTACTTTTCCGAGCCGGGAGGGACGCCGGGGGTCGTACTGATTTGGGCGAGAACGCTCGCCTGCGCGACGTGGTAGGTCTGTGTGAGCGGGGACATGACAGGGTTACCTCTGCTTTCGGCTGATGGCTGCGGTGCGGGCGGAGTCGAAGACAGCGCGCCCGATGTCGACGAGGTCGGGATGCACGGTCGCGGCGGGGTCGGTGCGGGCGAAGCGCCGCTGGGTCTCGGTGGATTCCTCGCGCGGGGACCACCGGGGCATCTGCTCGACGCTCAAGCGCCGATAGATCGACAGGAAAGGGACGCGCCAGCTGGCGGGGGCGAGTTCTTCGACCAGCTCCAGTTGGCGGCGCAAGGTCGCGGGCAGGTGACCGTCATGGTCGGCGACCGAGACCAGTCCCAGCAGGGTGCATCCGCCGATGAGGCCTGCGGCGGCTTGGCGGAGCAGGACATGGGCGGCGGTGAGCCCGATGCGGTGGGTGCGGGTGAGCACCACGACGTTGGGGTAGCGGTCCGCCGCGGGCCAGCCGCGTTGGGAGTCCGCAGCCGGTGCCCAGGTTCGTGCCAGGGTGCTGACCCCGGCGCCGCCGTGGGCGCCGAGCAGCCAGATCGCCGGAGGGGGGCTGGCGGTGGAGAGCGCACGGTCCCATACCGGTGCCTGCTCCTCGGGCGCGGGCACTTTCAGCCCGGCCGGAGTGGTGGGCCCGGCTGTGGATGTGCCGCGCGCTATCGGCGCCACCATGTCGGTCCTTCCTGTGGTGGTGGGACCACCACCGTCGTGCGGGACGCGGTGACCGATTCCCGAGGTCGGCACCGCGAATTGTCAGTTCGCTTGACCAGCAAGGATTTTCGAAGCCGCCAGCACCTCCTGACCGGGGACTGTGGCCAGGGGGCCAGGTTTGGTGGGAGAGGTCTTCCCCTCGGGGGTCGCGGAGGCTCCGGCGATGTCTTGGGCGGCTGCGGCGACCCAGTCGGCGACCAGTTGCACCGCTGTTTGCCCGCTCGCGCCGACGGGCACCGTGGTGTAGCCGGTGGCGCGGGTGTTCTGCCAGTAGCTGGTGTCCATCGCCATCCGCACGAGCCCGGTGTTGTCGGTCAGGCCGTCGGAGAGTTCGTTGAAGGCGAGCTTGGCGACGCGATCCAGGGTCACCGGCGGGATCAGCTTCAGTACCGCGCCACCGAGTTTCGCCGCGACCAGACCCAGCGCGGCTTCGGGTCCGGCGACCAGCGCGGCCCCGATCTGGGCGATATTGGCGGGGGTGAGGATCTCGCGGCCGACGGCGACCGCAGCGCTGATCCCCATGCCCGCGATCTTGGTGATCGCCTTCAATGCTTGGGTGAGAACGTCTTCGGGCTTGAGGTTGGGGTTGGCTGACTGCACGAGCCGGTCGGTCACGCTCGGCCCGGAGGTGTTGACCTGCAGTTGCCCGCCAGAGGTGGTGGACAGGTGATCGTTGATGAAGCTCGCCCCGGTGTAGAGCACGCTTTGGCTCAGGGAGGTCACCACACTGGCCAGCACGCCGAGCGGATCGGATCCGTCTTGTTTGATCTTCGAGCCGACACCGGCGACGACTTTTGCCAGAGCAGCGTCGGCGGGGATGTCGCACGATAGATCGCCGTGCACGCAGAACGATGCGACGCGAGAGGTGAGCGATCCGTAGCTGGCGCGTGTGGTGGCCGGTGCGATCCCTCCCCCGTCAGCGGGTGCCGCGCCGTTGAGCCGAATGGTTTGGGCCACAGTGTTTCCGGTGACACCTGGGATGTTGCCGGGACCGTTCTGCCCGCCGGAGAAGATCGGCGCGCCAGGGCTTCGTGTGGGATCGGAGAACAAGGCGACTCCGGCGAGGCGGTCAGCCGGAATCGCTCCGCGCCCTGTCCCGACGTCGCGGGCGATCGTGGCCATCACCTGAGCGCCCTGTTGTGCGCCGACGAGGAACACGCGCTGGTTGGGGCAACGTTTGGATTGCTCGGCCAGGAAGGTTGTCGCGTTCGTGGCGCCGGAGACGATCGAGGTCGCGCTAGGGTCGCTGGCTTGGTAGGCGAGATAGGAGCGGCTCAGTAGCGGTTTGTCGCGGTTCGCGGCTAGTCGCGCGGGCACCGCTATCGCGGCACCGAAGCCGGTGTCGACCTCTGGCGGTGTGCCTGGTGTCGCTTCGCCTGTGCCGTTGGCGATCAGCAGATGTAAACCGGCACAGTCGGGTTCGGGCTCTGCGACCGCGACGGTGGATGCGGTGGTGGTGCCCAGCAGCATCGCCGAGGCGATGATAGGGGTGCACAG
This sequence comes from Nocardia suismassiliense, assembly GCF_900269665.1. Lineage (GTDB taxonomy): Bacteria > Actinomycetota > Actinomycetes > Mycobacteriales > Mycobacteriaceae > Nocardia > Nocardia suismassiliense. The sequence goes on along the minus strand of NZ_LT985362.1, from coordinate 53,864 downwards.
CAGGATGGTGCGGGTGCGCATCAGTTGTCTCCTCGCGGGAGGATCGCCGTGATCAGCGCGCCCTTGGGCGCGGTGGCTGCGGCGATCGTGGTGATCGTTTGCGGGAAGTGCTCGAGAGTTCCGTCGGGTCGGCGCGTGTACAGCTCGACCGACCACATGCCTGGTTGCACCGGGGTTGCCAGCACGCAATGGGTGGTCCCGGCGGGGACGGTGTCGATCCCGGCTTTGAGCTGGTCCACGCTGCCGACCCGGGCGTCGGCGGCGACGTGCAGGCGTGCGGTGACGGCGTCTCGGTCGAGGTAGTAGGCCTTCTCGAATGCCGCGATCGCGGCCAGTCCGGGTTCGGTTGCGGTCATCGAGACCGGTTGTCCGGCACCGATTTCGGTGCACCACGGCTTGACCGCGGAGGAGGTGGCTGCGGTGGTGGTCGGGTCCGCGAGATTCGGCGGTGCCGGGCTGGCGGGACGCATCAGCATCGCGGCGCAGACGACGATGGTGCCGGTCGCAGTGAGCGCGCCGATGATCACCACTGGCAGCGGTGGGCGTCGACGCGGGCGGCGCCGGAGGCGAGCAACGGGGGGTTTGCTCGCCTCCGGCGCTGGGGTGGCAGGCTCGGGGCTGGTGTCGAACCAGTCCTGATCGTCCTGCTCATGGCGCGACACCACCGACAGCGACGGCGTCGGCGCGTAGGTGGGGTCGGGGGACTCGTCGAACCAGTCGTCGCTCATGTCGAATCCGTTGATTTCGCAGCGCTTTCCGGTGCCACCACGGCGGCGAGGTCGGCGTAGGCGCGACGGGTGCGCGGCTGTAGGTGGTCGTAGGTGATCGTGCGGCCGTCGGCCAGATGAGCGTCGTAGGGGATCTCGCAGACCGCGCGGACCCATCCGCGATAGAGGTTGCTCAACGGTTGTGCCACCGAGGCACTGTCGGGGTGTTGGTGGCTGACTACCAGCACCGAGGAGCCGATGAACTCCCCGCCGAATTCGGCGTCGAGTTGCTGCAGCGTCCAGCGCAGACGGTTCGTCGCGTCGCGGCGGGCCGGGATGGTCAGCACCAGGCGTACGTCGGGCTGGTCGAGCAATGGACGCAGATGCCGGGCGGCGACGCTGCTGCCGCCGTCGACCACCGAGGTCATGCCGGCGCTGAGAAGACGGTCGCAGATGGTGGCCGTGGTGGCGCGATGGGGCAGCGGGCTTGGATCTCGCCACAGCAGTCCGGCGCCGGAGCTGGTCAGCGACAACGCTTCTGACAGTGGTGCCGCAGTCGATGCGCTCGATGCGGCCAGCCAGGCTTGGACCGAGCAGCACGCGAGGCGCCGGTCCGCGCCACGTGTCGCGAGGTCTCCCCCGGCGACGGTCGCATCGAGTGCGACCACCCGTTGCGCCGAAGCGAGCGCCGAGACCAGACCGAGGGTGGTGACGGTCGCTCCGCTGCCGCCGCACGCACCGACCACCAGCACCGGCGGCACCCGTGCGGGAGCCTTGGGGGCCAGGTAGACGATCGATCCGCCGTTGGGCGCGGCCGTCGCGGGATGTACTCCCGCGACGACCCATTCACCATCCGCACCCATCGACTAGCCCCGCTGCTCGAACAGGTTCTGCGGCACAGGCGGCGCGGTCAGTTGAGCCCACATCGCCTGTGCAGTCGAGACCACCGTCGACACCATCGCCTCGACCGGCGAGGGCGCAGGCGCCTGCGGATCCGGCATGGGGGCTGCTGCTTCATGGACAGCCGCGACCTCCTGGGCGGTGTCTTCTGCAGGTGGTGGACAAGCCGGGTCCTGCTCGCTGGTGCCCTCGGCGGTCTCGGCTGCAGGCTCGGCGGCAGGTTCCGGGGCGGGCTCGGGGGCGGGAGGCTGCAGGGCATCCGGTGGCGGAGCGGGCTGATCGCTGTCGCCGGTTCCGAACGCCGCCGCCAGTGCCCCGCCGACCGTCGCGCCCACGGCCGCGCCTGCGACGGCAGCGGGGATACCGACGACCGTGGCACCGGCCACGCAGCCGACAGTGCCGCCGATGGTCGCCGACAACGGGATGAACACCGGAGCTGGTGCCGCGACGGCCGCGCCGACAAGGCCGCCGACAGCCATGCCCGCGAAGCAGCTGCCCAACCCGACAGTCAATGCGACGGCGTTGGCTCCAGCTATACCTCCGGCCACCGCGCCACCGGCGGTGACCTGTGCTCGCCGATCAGCTTTGTCGCGGGGAAGACCAGCCGCGTCGAAGGCCAGCGCAATTTGGTAGACCCCGTAGTCGTTCCACTGGTTCCACTCTGTGACCAGCGAGGGTGGAGCCCAGTCCGGGCGCGGGTGGGTCTCGGCCCCGAGGTGCAGCAGGACCTCCGGCGGTGGTGGCGGCGCCGCAGGCTCGGCAGGCTGTTCTTCTTCGGGTTCGCCGGCGCCGCCGTCTGGGGTGGGGCTGGCGTAGACCGCGGGCTGTGCCGGAGCGGGCTTCCAGAAGTTCGGCATCGGACGGTCCGGGCGCGGCGGTGGCGGGTCGGGCAGCGCATTGGCCAGCGGTGTGCCCGCGTCCGGTGGCAGCGGGGCCGGCGGCGGCGGTGGTGCTGGGGTGACCCCGGGCTGCTGGCCGTTGCCGCCGGGGCTGACGCCGGGCTGGCCGGGGCTGGATTGAGGGGTCACTCCGGCCTGCGGTGATGGTTCAACGGCTACAGCGGGTCCGGCCGCCATCGCCACCGGGATGACTGCTGCGGCCGCGATCAGGGCAATGCGCTGGTGTCGGGTGCTGGTGTGCTTGGGCACAGGTGTCTCCTTGTCGGTGCCCGCCGTGCCCGTGCGTCGGTGACCGTCGCACGGGCTTCGGCGAGACTGAAGTGCTTGCGGAACAATGGATTTCGTGGTCGATACGTGAGCCATCAGCGGTGCCCTCCCGAGGTCAAGCGCGTCTGCAACCATCGGGTGCGGTTGTGGAGTAGACGTCCGCCCAGGCGCACCGGCGGGATGAATCCGGCCGTCGGGCCGTCGCTCAGGCGCAGGTTGGTCCAGCAGGATCCGGCGCGTAGCGAGGGCGCGTAGATCTGCGTGCACTCCACGCCGGTGGCCGCTGCGAGCCGACGGCAAATGCGGTGCAGGATGGTCAATGCCGCCCCCGCGCCGTTGGCGGCGCAGGTCGCGATGACCACGACGCCGAGCCCTGCCGAGCCGACCGCGACCGCGGCGTCGTCGTTGAAGCCTTCGACCGGTTGGTGCAGGACTAGCGGGGTGTGTTGGGAGCGCAGTGCCACCACGATCACGCCGTCTCCGGCATGACCAGCGGCCTGCTGCGCTGCCGCGAACGCGGCAGCCAGGGTGCTGGCTGGTGTCGGGTTCGCGGTCATCGTTGACTCCCGGCGGCTGCGGGGATGGGCCGGGCGAGGCGGTTGACGGCTGACAGGATTGCCGGAGCGGCCAGCTGCGGGTTGGTCAACGGCAGCGAATGCCCCGCTCCGGCTACGTGTTCGACGCGGGCTCCGGGCAGCCGGTCGGCCAACTGCTGGGGTTGGGTGGCGGGTACGAGCGTGTCGAATTCGGCGGTGATCAACCGGACCCGGGAAGTGGCCAGGGTGCGGACAGTGGTTTCGTGCAGTCTGTAGGTGGTGCAGTGGGTGCAGAGATCGGCGGTCACCCGGGGATCGACTGGCGATTGACTCGGGATCAGTTGGGCAAGGCCAGGTTTGGCGTGGGTGGCCAGCGTGCACAGCCTTTGGGACAGGTAGCGGTGCCCTGCGGCGTTGACGTTGTCGAGCAGTCCTCGGTGGCGCATCCATCGCACGCCCGCGGCGGCGGGCTTGAAGGCGCGCAGCGCCTCGCCCTCGTACTCCTCCCCCGCCGCGGCGAAGAGCACGACCTCGGCGAGGCGGGCGTGGACTTGGCGGGGATGGCGGCGCGCGTGTTCGAGAACGACGAAGCTGCCGATGCCGTGGGCGACGAGCACGATCGGTCCGCGAATGCTGTCTACGACATGGGCCAAGTCGTCGGCCAACACCGAGAAATCTGTCTTCGCGCGGCGGTGCGGCCAGCCGCTTCGTCCGTGACCGCGTGCGTCGAAGGCCAATTGCGTTGCCCGTGACCCGATTTGCGGATGCAACAGTTCGGTCAGCGGACCCCAGAAGTCCGTGCCCGACAACAGGCCGTGGACGTATAGCACCGTCAGCGCTGCGGCGCTGTCGCCGGTCTGGTTGAGCGCCAGGCGCATTCCGTCGCCGACGTCCAGAGTGCGGACCTGCTGGGGCAGTGGGGTCACAGCGCTGTCGAGATTGTGGAGATTCATCGGCGCACCTGGCCGGGTTCCGCCGGATTCAACGTCTCTGGCGGGTGGTAGAAGTCGTCAGCCTGCGCGACCGGTAGCACGGAGTCTGCGGTGGCGTCGACGGCGGAGTAGCAGGTCAAAGCGCCGATCATGGCCAGCACTGCTGCGCTGATCAGAAGGCGTTGCGATTGCACAGATTCGTCCAATGAGGAGGAGGGGTGGTGGTGGTGCGACGTGGGGGCGAGAACGCGACACAGCCGCGGCGGTGAGGCCGTCCGTTGGTGGCTGATCCGGGCGTTGCGCCCGGATCAGCCACCTGGATCACTCAGTGCGGCAACAGGTTGAGCACGATGTTGACGACATTGCTGACCGTGGCGCTCGCGCTGGCCGCGATCGACGCCAAGAGATTGACCATGCTGAGGATTCCGGCCATGAGGAGGGTGTTCCTTTCTTATGCGGTATGCCGGGCGCACACCGTCCTGGTGAGGCCCGCGCCGAGCCGCAGCTGGTTCAGCCGAGGTAGGCGCGGGGGTGGTAGCGGAGCCGCCGCAGAAGGTTCGGATCACAGCCGAGGCAGCGGGTTCGGCAGTCGCTGATGGCAGCGGTGGTCTGCTGACCGCGTTACCGGGCATGCGTAGCTCCCCCGTGTTCGAATCTGATCTGTTCCCGCGATTTCTCCGGATATCGCCCGGGTGCGCTTTCAGGGCGTCTCCGGGGGATATCGGTTAGCAGTCTCACCGGGGCCCGGTCGCGGTAGTCCTGCATCCCACACAGCCGGTGGGACATCGATTTTTCGATGCCCGTTGAGCAGCGGGAAAAGGTCTGGAAACGGCTGTGGCCGTGACGAAGGATCTTCGTCACGGCCACATTTCGGGGGAATCGCGACCTGCTACCGCATGCAGGGGGAGATGGGTCTCACAGGTCGCGGTCTTTGCAACTCCGGGGGTGGGAGCGCGCAGACATTAAAACGATAGCAATGCAGGGGTATCCGACGGAACAACCGAATCTTTCACAGCGTGTGCAGCTTCGGTGTCGAAGTTTTCTATTTTCTTCACACCATGTGCATGCCGATCAGCGACGTTGCTGCTCAGGCCCATTTTTTTCAACGGGAGGGTCTTCGATGAGTCCTGGATTGTGTTGCGGGTTTGTGTTCCAATTCTGATCGCTGATCCCAGGCTGATTTGACCGTTTCCAGCGACCGAGCATTTCCGCTCGATCCAGAGACGGGCACCGCTTCTAGTCGTCATCGGATGTGAAGAAGGGCAGTTCGTTCGGAAGCCCGATGTGCGATTGCGGAGGTTGCGCGGATCGGGGAAAGGGGATCATCTCGTGCCGGGGGACCAAACCGTAACCGTGGCGGCGCCACAACGAATGCTACTGCTGGGCCAGACGATGCGGCAATGCCGCGAACGGTCGAACATATCGCGCGACAAGTTAGCTCCTCGCGCGTACGTGACGTCATCCACATTGGAAAAGTGGGAAACCGGCGAACGAATGCCGACCTTGGACAAGCTGAAGTTCTGGTTCGCCTCGTTGAACGCCAACGATTGGTACCGCGAACGGATCATCAGTCTGTCCCAGCCCGCGTTGTTCGAATTGCAGATGCACTTGGGGGCCGGGGCGCGCCTGCCCGAACCGAGCGTGTCGGAGCTGCGGCACCTGGAACTGCTGCCGTTTCCTGCCTGCTACCGCAGACTGCCCACCTACGATCTCATGGCCGCCAACGCCGCGTTTCGGCGCCAATTCCCCGGTCTCGCACCAGCATCGCCCGCTGCGGCACGTCCGACCAACATCATCGAGTGGATGATGTTGTCACGACTGTCACGCCAGATAACCCAGGAGTGGGCCCGTCACGCGCACGTGATGGTCAACGCGCTGCAGGTGCTCTCCCCTGGCGTCGTGCCGCAGGACTACCTCGACGCCGTGGTCGCCTCCTGCAGCCGCGCGGGTGAGTTCCAGAAGATGTGGGACACCGATGTCAGCAGCGACGACATCCACGACACCGACCTGACGATGCTGCATCCCTCGCGCACCCGATGGGTGTCCTACATCGCCAGTTCCTATCGATCAGCGCCTCGCAGCAACTGGGACCTGCTGATGCTCACCCCGCGCTAACGGGTTCGCCGACGGTGTTGTTCACGAGTACTCGCCCTGATCTGCGGTGCCGCAGTCGCCGGCCACTTCCTCTAGCTCCACACCATCGGTGTGGGCTGGCATCCTCAGCGGCCTCCGATCCTCAACGCTGATCTGCGGACCCGAGATGTGGAGGCAATCATGAAAGACCGCACCCCGATTGATATCGGTGCGGTCGCGCGCTTCGAAACGGCCCAGCTCATCCTCTCGACACTCATCGGGTACGCCGGACCGCTCGCGGCTGGTGACGAACGCTGGGCGAGACAGCTCGACCAGTGGACACAACAGCTCCTCGCCCTGGCACCCGGCGACAGCGCAGCCGTGGCCCGAGTCCATGTCGTCGATGCCGTCACTCTGGCCAAGTTGGTGCTGCTGTGACTCGCCCGGAGCCCTCGCTGGCCCGCTACATCCTCCCCTCACACGAGGTCGACCGCGTCTATCGCAACCTTCTGTTGCCGATGCTCGCGGGCCTGAGCCCGCACGCACAACCGAGGGTGCTGGTTCTGACCGGGCACCCTGGCGCGGGGCACAGCGCGGTCGCCAAAGAGCTCAAAGCCCTCGAAGACGACGAAACCCGGCCCACCACAGCAGTTATCGACACCACGATGTTCCACAGATTCCACCGCGACTACTGGTCACTCTCCCTGCAGCCGCGCGGCCCTCGGGCTGCACGGAACAAGGTCGCGAACGCGGTGAGAGAGGCCGGCTGGACCCACCGGATCCTCACCGAAGCCGCGCGGCGACGCGTGAACGTGATCATCGTCGCCGACCCGGACACCGAGACCGACCTGGACACGGTGCTGGAACCGTTCACCTCGTCACCGGGCTCGTTGCAGGCCTACCACATCGAGGCGGGCCTGATGGGCACACACCGCGCCGAAAGCCTGCTGACGTGCCTTTCGGTTCACCAGCAATCCTACGAAATCCCCGGCCGCACACAAGAACCTGCACCGGAAACCCGCGATCACGATCGCGGATACTCCCACCAGCCCACTGTCGCGGACTGGCTGGACGAGAACCTGAAGGTCGACGCGATCAGCGTCTACCGTCGCGAAGCGATTCCGCCGGCCGGGGCAAGCCCGGTTTATGACCCGCACGCCGCGGGCACCGGCATTCCCTTCAGCTACCTGACCGGCGCGGTGGCACGCAAGACCAGGCTCGGCACCGGCCAATGGGGTGACTACAGCTACTCCATCGAACACGACGATCGGCGACTACCGACTCGCGCGGTGCTCGAGTTCGTCCGCAGCCGGCCGCTCAGCTATCCCGACAGCGTTGCCTTTCAACAGCTCTACGCGTTCGTGGGCGATCACATGCGCCCGGAATGGGCACCAGCACTGACCCGGGTTCGTGAAGATGCCGAGCAGATCCTCACCGGCGTGATCCTGCCCTATCCGAAGTACCGTCCCGACGCGGCAACACAGCGGGGCGGGATCCGAGAAGCCGTGGTGTTCGGTGACTTTCAGATACTGACCACCGCCGACGTGCTGGCCATCGCGGACCTGATGGAACAGTTCACCCACGTCGAGATCGCGGTGATCGATGAGAAGTCCCGCCCGCGCGTCCACCCTTCGGACGAGTTGCTCGACTTCTACGCAGAACTTCAGGCCCGCCTCGCCCCCGAGCGCAACCCGCTGACCGTTGAGGAACGCATTCGGGCAGTGACCGCCGCGATCCAAGCCTATGGCCTGCCTGGATCCGACATCACCGTCATCGCCGCGACCGCGCCGGAGCTGGCGCTTTCTGCACTCGACAATGACACCCACCCGACCTATCGGACAACCGTGGTGTCTCTGACCGATCCGTTCGACCTCTCCGACCGGGCCCGCAACGCGATCTATCGCCAGCTCCTGCCGCACGAGGTCGTTGAAGCAGAGCTCTCGCGCCCGCGACCGCGGCTCGAGGATCTGGCCAGCGCCTACCATCGCCGCGATCCACGCGCGCTGTCGGATCTCGCGGCAGGCTTTGTCGAGGTGTTCTGTGAAATCGACGGCCCGGCAAGGATGTTCGGCCCCCCACCAGCGGACCCAACGCCAAGCGCCCAAGACGTACACGCCTCCGCCGTCGGCGCTCACGACAGGCCGCGATTCGACCCCCGCACCCGATTCAACGCCTATGACCCCCACGGATTCGACCCTGCCCCGCCGGGCCCCGAACCCGACATCGGCGAACTCGGGCAGTCAGGCCCCTAACCCCCGCGAAAGGAAAAGACATGGCCGACCTCACCGGCACACCCGGCCGCGGGCTCGATCCCGTCGGCGACATACCTCGCTGGCCATCCTCGGCTGCCAGCGGCACCCTCAACCACTTCACTGCGCTGATTCTCGCCTTCCGCGGAGATGCCCGTGAGGCAGAAGCAGGTGCAGGCCGCACACCCATCGTCGAGGACTTCATAGCCAGGCGGCGCGCCGAACTCAGATTCGACATCAATCACGCCGACGACATCATCAACGACCGCGACCGCACGCGGTTGCTCGACGCACTCGATCGCGCCGACAGCCACGAACTGCCTTTGTTCGCCCCGCCGCAGCCCTCCGTGTGGCAACGACTCCGAGCAGCAGTCACGACCGTCTTCACCCGTGCGGCCACAGCGCAACCGGTGGCGCCAGGGCCTGATCACCTGCCAACCGTCGCACCTGTCCCGGCATCACGGCCCAGCCCAGCGCCACCGCGCCAGGCGGTGCCCAGTGCGACTCGCGCCGAGATTATGCGCCAGCTCGATATCCTGCCTGAGGCCGCATTCACCGAAGTCCGCCAGATCGGTCGCTCGCGGACAGCGGAGAAAATCATCGAGGCCCTGGATCGCGGCGTCCTCGACAACGAGATGGCCGACCGGGCGCGAATCGTCGTCGGCGCTGTTGTCGAAGACGCGCAGGCCAACATCAAGTTCACCAGGGAGCCAGTCGCACTGGTCGTCCATCCGCACCAATTCGATATGTGGCACGAGGCCCGACCGTATCTGCCGGGAACGCCCGAACTCGACACGCCCACAACACCGATGGACCTCTCGGCAGTGTTCGAATCCGGTGCCGAGATCGCGGCCCTGGCACGCCCGAGCACCCTGTCGCGCGGTCAGGACCCGAGCGCCGGCACCGACATCACACCGGCCGCCCACGAGCTGGCGGCGGGGGTGGACGCCGCGCCGGCCGCCGGAATCTGAGGGCCCACGCTGGCCGTGTTCGTTCCCTTATTCCATTCCGCGACAACATAATTCATGACGAGGAACCCGCAATGGCTGACATCATCGACTCTGACTCTTCCGTAACCCAACGTCCCGTCAACGCGGTGACCGGCACGCGCACCAGCGGCCCTACCTACTCCGACGCGACGGTGCGTCGGGTGCAAGCCATCTACTCGACATGGAAGGACGCAAATCCCGACGAGGATTCACCGCCTGCCTCTGTTCGCAAGAGCATCAGCCGTGAGCTGCGCAAACATCGCCGCGTGATGGAAGTCGAACGCGCCGCGGCGCGTTCGACGATTGCGATGTTGCTCCGCGATTTCTGGGCGGCGGCCAGCGCCAGCAAGATCGCTGAGCGCGACCGTCGACACCAGAATGCTGTACAAGCCAACGACGCGGCCGCACAACAGGACCTGGGCCCCATCGAACTGCCGCAGCACCTGGTCGAGCAGCGCAACGACCTGAAGAACACGATCGAGACGATCCGGGGGCTCACCGATTACGAGCGCACCCACGCACTGATGCTGTTGCAGTTCGACCATGACCTCGGTGTCCGAGTATTTCCGATCGATCTCAAACTCCGACGTGACGTACTGCGCCATCAAATCGACCAGCTCAAGCAGCGGATGGGGATCGGGCTATCACAATTGCGCGGCACCGCAGCCACGCTCGCTTCTCGTGTTGCCGGCCAGAGTGCCGGCACCGAAGCCGACGGCCGCGATGCCGGCGAAGGCCTCGCGGCTGACGCCGAGCCAGATGCCGAGGTAGTCCCCGCCGAGTCGGCACCCGATAGTGTCGATGCATCTGACCTCACGGTCCCCGGAGACGACCGTGAATTTGACCAGGAGCGGGCCCTCGATTGGCTCGCACGCCTACCTGAGCTTGCGGCCCGCGAGCAGTTCCCCAGCACCCTGCTCACAAAGCTGCACAAAAGCCTCGAGGGCGCTCCTCCAGAGGTCGAGGATCGTGCTCTGTGCATCGGTATCAAGATCATCCAGCACAGGCTCCTCAACGTCGATTTCGCTGATGATCCCCGAGATTTGATGCAGCTCGACGAACCCCGCTATGAGCATTGGGAAGCCACGACCCGCATTCAGCTGGCCGAGGCCGAATCGGACAGTCCTGCCGACGACTCAGCGCTCGGGGCAGCGATGATGACCCAAACAACCCGCGCTGCAGCACAATCCACCATTGCCGACAAGGGCAGCCGCCTTGTGTCCGAGCCTGTGCAGCCCGGTGCTCTGATGGTCGACGACGGTGCCGCAGTGGCGGTTGGTGCCTGACTGCCGCATAACACTTCGATTGCCGGCGGCCATGCGGCGTCAGCCAGGCCACTCACGGACGCCGGTCCACTCACTTCCTGATACTGCCGCCATTTCAGACTCGCACGAGCACCACACATTCATCGGGACCAACGTCCACCTAAACCCCTCAGGCTCGGACGATTTCGTTGATCATGCTGCGTCGCCCCGTCGGGCTTGGCGACCCCATTTCGCTTTTGTATGACACACCGACGGTAGGCCCCCCGCGGGTGAGATCGCGCATCTCGGGATCGGTGACTCGTCCATAGCGTGATTCGGGTGAACCCAACGGACTTGACGCTATCGGCGGCGCTGCCATCGTTAGGCACATGGCCCGGGATCGCTGACGGACTCTCCCCCAACGAGCCGCCCGCCAAAGTCGTTCTCTCCTATGGCCTCGGGGTCGACAGCTCGGCGTTGCTGCTGCGCTGGATTCACGACCCCAGTTGCCGTGACTTCGAACTGGACGATCTCGCGGTCGTTGTTGCGATGGTCGGCAGCGAATGGGATCAGACGATCAGCGATGTCACCGAAGTAATTCTGCCCGTGCTCGCCGAGCACGGTATACGATTCATTCAAGCCGGTCGTGGTCGTTCTCGCGCTGGCAATGACGGCTCCGGGGTCGTGATCTTCGCCGATTCACGAACACCTCACGGACTCCACGCTGCGGGTGCCTACACACTTCTTACCGAAATGCACTCCGCCGCAACGGTCCCCCAGACCGGCGGACGTAGGGCCTGCTCGATCTCGTCAAAGGGCGAGGTGCTCGACCCTGTGATCGCCGCGATCACTCACGGGCTGCCATTTCGCCACGCCATGGGATACGAAGCCGCTGAGCTTTCCCGTGCGCGCAAGGACGCTAAGGAGAACACCGCAACACGCCGTGGCGAGTATCCGCTGATCGAATGGGGTTGGACGAGAGAGACAGCGCAGCAATACCTTCGGGAAACGACCGGGCGCGAATTTCGCAAGTCGGCCTGCACTTTCTGTCCCTTCGCTCTCTCGACACAACGCGGTCGTGACGCCACCTTCGCTGAGTACGCCAAGAACCCCGATGCGGCAGCCACCGCGCTGCTGATGGAGCGAACTGCGATATCGCTCAACCCCAGACAAGGACTGATCCGCGGCCAACGGCTTTCTGATCACCTGCGCGCTGCCGGGCTGGGGGCAATTGTCGACCGATTCGAACAGGCTCTCGCCGACGAACCGCACGCGCTATATGAACTGCGCCGTGGCGCGCGCCCCACGAAGAAGAACCCGGCCAAGACGAAGCCGGCCCGGTCGGTGCGTGCGATCGACGTTGGCTCGGTCGAGGAGATGAACGCCTGGCTGACCGGTGAGCCGCTGCAGGTGAAGGTTGGTCTGGACGCGTACGGAGAGCCTGTTCTTGCACCCACGGCGACCGTACTCGGTGAGGACGGCATCGCACGCGCCTACGTCGCCGAGCGTGACCGCACTGGAGCCCATCAGCTCGAGCACTTCTTCGTCGTCGCACCTGCTCATGTCCAGGACAAGGTCACAGATGCCGGGTTCGGTGCGTGGTGGGAAATGGTGACCCACACCGACATGTCACTATTCACACCACCCGACCTGCTCGCCACGGTGTCGACACGCACCGAGTCCACACCCGCAGGAACTGGTGCGGCCCGATTTGATGCACCGGCGGTTGGATTCCCAGACATTGATATTGATGTCGCTACCGCCGGGACCGCGATCGGAGCCAGCTGATGCGACCTGAGTGCGGTCCAACACCACAGCCACACAAGGCATCCGGCTCACACTCGTCGGCCGCTGGCTGCGCCCACCGCTGACTGCGCGGCGACAGTGGAAGCCCGCACGCTTGGCGACGCTCAACAGCTCCGGCAGTCGACGACGACGCGGTGAGTGCAGCCTGAGAACGTGGACGTTCACGCAGCGTCGGAGTTGAGCGAGTTCGGATGGTTTGCGACTTTCAGGAGGCTGAGCACGCCCCGCCGATCACGGTGCGATGTGCTGCGCTTCGTACCAGGCTCCGCTGCTCTCCCAGTCCGGAGGTGCCGATCTGCCGCGGTCCAGCAGTTCCTGCAAATGCTCGGCTTCATCGCGGTTGCCAGCCAAGATCGCCTCACGCACATACCCACTGATCATGCGCCGGAGTCGGCGATCGACGAGCAGTCGGCGGCCGTCATCGGCGTAGCGAAGACCGTCCTGGGATTCGCGCAGTCTCTCCCGCGCATTGTGAGGGGTCACCCGGGCTCGACGCCACCGCGGCGTCTGGCCAACGCGTGACCACAATTTGTCCGCGAGATCCCGCGACGCGAGCGATGCCAGGTCGCCGATCAGGATCGCGTCCTTCAGAAGCCGCTCGTCACGACGCCGTCGAACAAACTTAAGCGGCGATTCCATAGCGCACCCCTCCCGATAGCCATTCACCTATTTCGGCCTCCGGACCGAAGACTAATCACATCGCTGCGCCGCCAGCAACGCTCCACCACATCATCTGCACCGGATTGCCCGGTCGACCGGTAAACGACGCCGTATTGCCTCACAGTTGCGGCAACGATTTCGGGGTGTCAGGGGTGGCTGAGGTTGTGGAGCTGGGTACGTCTGCTGGTGAGGTGGTCGTGGTAGACGTCGGGGGCGAGTGGCCGGTAGGCGCCGGTGTCGGGGCTGTCGGCGAGTTGTGCGTGGAGTTTTCCTAGTTCATATTCGATGCGCTGATCCGTCGGCCAGTCAAGGAGCGGGAGCTCGCGCGCGACGAAGTAGTTGACCCTGAGTTCGTCGAGGCCTTTGGACTGTTGCTGTGGGGTCAGGTTATCCGGAAGCATGGCTGCCTGCATCTTCGGCAGTTTTTCGGTGTGCATGTGGGGGGTGATCCCTGCGGCGGTAAGACGCTGGCGCAAGACTTCGCGTTGATCGGAATCGTAGGGGTCAAGGTGGGCGAGTAGACCAGCAACGGTCTCAGCCAGTTGGGCACGCCCGGAGGAGGCGGGCATAGGTAATGCCATGTTCTGGGGTGTCCGTCCTCGTGTGCGGGTGGGGCGCTATTGGTCGGCGATGGCTGCGGTGGCCTGCGCAGCTGCGGCCGCCATACACCTGAGGTGAGGCCGGGTGACGAGCACGACCTGGCGGCCCTCACAATGTTCACACACCTGCTCATCGTGGCGGCCGCCGTCACAAGCAGAGCATACGAGGGTGTCCACGGGATGACCGGTTCCTAGGCACAGCGTGCAATCCCCGTCGTTGCCGCTCATATGGGAGTTGATGTCGGCGGCAGTGACGCGTGTGCAGAACATGAGGTTGTTGTCCTTCGGTGTGTCCTATGTCCTTCGGAGTGTCCTACGTGGTGTCCATCGCGGAGGCGGTGGCGCGGGAGTGAACCTGCCATCGTCCGTGGATACCGGATGCCTCCAACATACGACAGCCGAGTCGGTTATTCGGTGGGGAGCTGGGTTGTTAGAAGGCAGTCGGTGAAGGTGTGCTCCACAGGTGGGTGCAGTGCTGGGCTCCGGCGGCTATCGACCGCTGGGCATGACGCGCGAGGCGCGCTGCCATCCCAGCGGTCGATTCAGACTCCGCTGGTGGTGATGAGTTCGTTTGCGGCGGTGCCGTTTTGGTCGGCTACCGGAGTCTGGCTGAGTTCCGTTGACGCTGATTCGTCGCTGGCTTCTCTGACCAATCGGGACATGGTGTCGTCGTAGGCGGCGTTGAGTGCGGCTTCCTCGGCCCGACCGACATCGGCGCGGCAGGACTCGAAAACCCGGTTGAGATCGTCCACGGTCGCCGCTGCTCGCAATGTCCGCAACATCGCGTCGAGCAGCATGTTGCGTTGTTTGCGCCCTGCTCGCTGGACGGCGGGGTGGTCGAGATCGACTTTGCGATCGGCGAGCTTGTCGCGCTTGAGCCTCAGGTCACTCAAAGTGGTCGCGTTCGACAGGAATGCGGGCGAATCGACCACATGAATCAGGTAGTGACGCTGCGCTTCATAGGCTGCATCCAGGAGTGGATCGTTGCCGCCTGGCCGCTGTTGATGTTCGGCGTAGAGGCGCTCGAGATCGGGGGTTGATGCGGTAGCGAACAGTTCGTTCGCCAGCATCTCGATCGGCACCGGCATGGTGTAGGGCGTCGAAAGGGTCGCTGGGTCGAATTGCAGCTGGTCGAAGATGAGTGCCGCCACGGTCAGGTCGGGGACCGCTCGCGGTAGTGGCCCGTGCAGTTGCGGCGCAGCGACCAGCCTTGGCGGTGCGAGTGCTCGCAACACCAGGTATGCGTCGACCTGGCCGAGGAGTTCACGGGGAAGGTCGCGACGTTGCAGCAGTGCCTCGATCTCGGTGGCCCCCTCCTCGGCGGGCACGGTAGCCGCGCGTGAGGTCGCGACGACGATCCCCCGGAACTCCTTGAGGGTTCGCATCAGCAGCCGCCATCGATTGTTTGGCTGGGTCCAATGCCCTCTCTCCGGATGCACGTCGGCGTATGGGTCGACATCGAGCCTGCCTTGTGCGGTTTCGCTACACAGTGCTTGGACGGTTGCGCCTGCTCTGGTGATGTCGGACAGCGCGGTCACCGAGTTGATCACGAGCACGACCGGCGCGCGATTGGCCTCGGCCTCTGCAGCGGCATAGCGGGCGACTTCGCGAATGCGATCGAGCATGCAGCGCCAGCTGCCGTCATGGTCGAGCAGCTGGCACCGGTCAGAGTCGGCGGGAATGTGGTCGTTGCCGTCGCGGTGGCTTGGAGCGTCGAGCCAGAATCCCGCGCCGACACGGTTGTCCTCGGTGAGCAGGGCGACGATCATCCTGATGGCCTCACCCCACATGGCTGGGTCTGCGTCGATCAAGGTCAGCGAAGACGAGGGGCCCTGCGGTCGGCAGGTCTTGATCTTGTCGGCCAGAGACTGGGCGGCGTCCGCTGCGCGACCCGAGGGGGCTTTCATGACACTCCTGGTGATGGGCCTGAGCCCCGTTCGCGTGAACTCTTGCCGGAGGGGCGAACGGGGCTTACATAATTCAGGGATTCGACCGATGGGGGGGCGACGGTGATGAATAGATCGCGATGTGAAATCGACGCTATCACCGGCCGGACTTCTCTGCAAATCATAACGAAATAATGTGCATAATACGAGACTCGCAGCGCGCTCTGCGGTCTCCCGCCGAGCCGATGGGACGCATGGGCGCGAACCGTCAGACAGCGGACCGCGCCACGAAAGATGCTGCGCGGGAACCATCTCCGCGAGCGGCATACCGCTCGCCAGGGCGGCAGCCAGTACGCCCGATGTCACGGATCCGACGCCGCGCGCGGAACTACTCGACCAACTACTCCAATCGCATCACTACGTCACTGTGACACTCAATTGAGCTATAGCAATTAAGAACCAGCACGGCGATAAGGCGCACCCGCCGCTGACTACCAATATGGCTACTTGGTCACAACGGCATCGCATCGGCCCTGACTGCTCCCGGCTGACGGAGAGGCAGTAGGGATGTTCACCCGATCTCGGCTGACAGCTCGCGTGCAGTCGTGCGCCTTCATCGATCAGGGAGGTGTGCTCCGGTAGGCCGGGCGCCTGGTCTGGGATCAGCGATCCGGCGCGGCGATGATGATGGGCCATTGGTCGGACCCCGTGCCCGGGTGGGACGATGAGGATGAAATAGCATGCAGGCGTTGCGCATCCTTGGTGGACGGGTGTTCCCGGGTGCCGCTAGGTATCGAAGCTCGCATTCAAGTTCTCGAAATCAGAGAGCGTGTTGGGTACACGCGCGAACCGCATCTGCCTTCGAGTCACTGGGGGCCGTGGCGGCTGGCCTTCCCCGCAAGGGGTGAAGTAGCGGGGTCTCATCGGCCCAAGCGTTGCGCCGCCTCACACGACCCCGCGACGTGGACGCCAGCTGGCCAAGTGAGGGTGTGGTCGGTCAGCTCTCGTGGGGCGAGGATCGGCGGTCGCGTTCTGCGGTGCGGGGATGGGTGAGCGATGGCATGGGTCCATCGACGTTCCACTCGTAGAGATGCTTGCCTGCGTAGAAGGCCTGCTTGTCGCGTTTGCGGGCAAGATAATCCTTGTCGGTTCGGCCCCAAACTTCGAACACCGCGTACGGGTCCTCGTCGGTCAGGACGAAATCGGGCAGTACCAGGTCCTCTCGGTCGTAGATCAGTGGTTTGACGAACGCTCTCTTGGCTTTGACCAGGGCGTCGGCGGCACGGACCTCGTGTGAGGAATCGGCTGGGATCCACAGGTGGTTGGTCAGCATGAGCGAGGCGTCGACGGCGACGGTGTAGCCCTTGGCCGAGCGTTCAACGTAGGCGAACAGGACCCTGCGCCCGTCTGCGTCCGCGGCCGCCTTCGACATCGCACTGCGGTAGGAGGAGAGGAGGCGCTCGTGCAGCGTGGTGCGCACGAACACCTGCCGGGCGCGCTGGCCGGCCAGTTGGTAGCGGTGCCCGTAGGTGGTTTGTGTGGTTCGCTCGAGCACGCCGAGCACGAACCCGCGCCGTTTGTGGGTGGGTGTGCTGTTCAGGGTGCCCAGCCAGGTGTCGAAGGCGATGGTGTTGTCGGTGCCGCGCGTGTACGGCGGAACCACGTAGAGCACGTCGCTGCCTGGTTGTCCGTTGATGGTGCACCCGGCGATGTGGTCGCGCAGCATCGCTGTCACCAACGCCCATGTGCGGCCATGGTTTCCGGGATGCCATGTGGTCAGTCCTGATTCTTCCCACAAGTAGTGCAGTAAGCCCGTCGGCCCGATACTGGAGCGCCCAAGGGCCGGATTCGTCGAGCGGGTGATCGGTTCGTCGGTGGCCTCGGCCAGGGTGCTCGTCAATGGGCCCGCGAACTTGATCAGCGCGCCGCCGTCGTCAGTGGGTCGGATGGCCGACAGTTGGTAGGCGGTTTGCCCGGTCAGTTCTGGGTCCAGGCGGTGAAAGGCGCACCGCGGGTCATGTCTGGCGCCGGTGCGGGGCCAACAGGCTAAGGAATACCGCCCGCTTCGGCAGCGGGTGACCAACGGTAGTGGGGATGGCCGCTGGCACAGACACCGTGCCGACTTGTCTGCCCAGGCCCGCGACAACAGCCATTCCGATCCATCTGGATCGTCGCGGACTTCGTCGTAGGGTACGGCGCGGCCGTCGAGCTGAACCCACGTGCGATAGTGCGATTCCATGGCGTCTCCCCAACCCGGTGCTGCTCGGTTCACCGTAGCGCCGCGCGGCGACATACTTGGGTCATCGGCGAACGCATCAAGTGTGCTGGTGCGGCGAGGCGAAAGGTCTTCGGGAGCCTTGTCTTTGGCCGGTATCGCACTCGCGGATGGCGCTACGGCGATATCCTCGAAGGTGGCTGGCAGGGGGCCACAATGCGCAGGGGACTCGTCGTTTTCGTCGCCACCGTGATGGCGTTCATTCCTACCGGCGCGGGCGCAGCTGAGCCCGCGCCCGACATCATCCGCGTCGGGAGCCGTGTGTGGGTATCGGTGCCCTATCTCCGTGCGCATCCGGAGGTGTTGCCCGGCATCGAAATGCGTGACGGGCAGGCGCGTTTCGTCACCGCCCGCGGCGGGCGGCATTGCGATGGACAGGCCTGTGTGCGCATCGTCGGCGACGGCCTGTTCGTCGACCGGTTCGAGACGACGTATTACAGCAATGGCAGCGAGGGCCCCAAACATGCCCACTTCATGTGGACACCGGCCGGTGCTGGGGTACCGCAGTCGGTGTTCCACTACGACATCGCGCCTGGTCCTGATGAGGTAGGCCGGCCTGGGGTCTATTACGACACCGAGGGTCCGACCGGGGTGTTCGCCGCAGGCTCCCGTGCCTGCGCTGAATGGATTCCGGGCAGCGGAGTACCGTGCCTGAGCATCAAACGCTGAGGAGATGGTCGTGGACGATATCCCTGTAAGCCAGGTTTATACGGACGGATCGCTGAGCTGGCACATCACCGCGAACGACGCTCCGGTTGCCGTCGGCAACCAGCTACCGGGCGTCGAGACCCTCAACACCACACTGCACATCAGCGGGCCAGGGGTCGAGCATGCGTGGGGCTGGGCGGGTCCGAAACTGTATCCGGGCACTCGCGTGCACCATGGTTACAGCGAATGTGACGGGCTGCCGATGTTCGTCTTGGTGCAGTTCGATCCCACCTTGAAGGCGGTGCACGTCGAGACCACCCGCCGCACCATCACGGTGGCCGCGGCCGGGCTGCCGGTCCACTTCGGCTTGAAGTTCACCGCCTTGCCCCTGACCGCCGAGGAAGAACTGATCTCGGTCTATGGCGACGAGGACACCGGACAGCCCGGATGGAATCCGCCGGTGACCCTGCCGCCGAACGCTACATCCGGATGGTTGCCGGCACCGGACTGATCGGACCGGGGCACAGTGAGCGGTATGCAGTGAGGCTCGGTCACCTGCACGGCCGTGACCTTTTCAGGAGTTCCCTCGGCCCGGGGCCCCGGTGGCTCCATCGTCCTCGTCGTCGGCGAGATCGAATTGCTCCCGGAGCATCGCGAGGTCCTCGTCGGAGGGCGGAGCGAACATGAACGTGCCGGGCGGAAGATCATCGAGACCCATGATCCAGCAGATTTGACGCAAGGTGTTATCGACGAGCCCGGCGTTGTCCAGGACGTTGCGGATCGAGTGCACGATGTTGGCTGCCGCATGCCCCCATCGAGCGGCCTGTTTGCGTTCCTCGGCCGTGGCGATGCCGTCGCCGACTCGGCGCAATAGCTCGTGCAGCTGCTCGGCGCTCAGCTCGTCCAGCGCTCGAGCGGCCTGCTCCTCCAGCGTAATAATGTCCGGCAGCGGTTGCTCTTCTGAGTTCTCGGTCATCGTCTTGCCTCGGCTTTCGACTGAGGTCGAACTATAGAACCGCCCGGCACCCCAGACCCTGGGTTCGAGAGAGATCGATATCTCCGGCTGCTCACAGCCTGCCCCTCGGGCGGCAGCCCCGTATCCCCGCTGACCCATAATGCTCGTCGACTGCACCGAATTCCACCTGCCAGACCAACTACGGACGGTCGCTGCGCCCCGGAGCCCCAGCGGGCCGGGGATGAGCCAACCCCGACAGCCCACCAAATCGGTGCTCCGGCACCGGTGGTTTCATCGGTGCTGTCGCGCTGCGGTGCGGTCTCGTCGGCTTCTCTTCGGGGTCGAGCTGGCATCTGGCCACCGACACCGCGTGCGACCCGCCCATACCAGCCGCCGAGCGTCTGGTAGGGGCGATAATGGTTGAAAGCCGTTGTCACACAAGGTGTCCGAGATCAGGGTGCAAACAGTGCGGCGGTTCGTAGCGTCTCAGTGATGATGACGCTGCACGTAGTGCATAGGGGCGACGGGTACGCGTATCTGAGCAAATCGGTGGCCGTCGGTGATGTCGACTTCGGTGCGCAGCCCGACTTCTCCGGGTTCTACGACCTGACCGGCACCCCGCCGGGCGAGTGGTTCGGGCGCGGCGCGGCCGCCATGGGAGTGTCAGGTCAGGTCAGCGCAGCACAGATGCGGGCGCTGTTCGGTGCTGGGATGCACCCCAACGCCGATGAGTTGATCGGCGCGGCGCTCGCGGAGGGGCTACCGGCGGACAAGGCGTTGGCGGCCGGGCGGATCGGGTCGCCGTTCTATTCGTTGCGCGCATCCAAGACCCGCATTGGGCGACTGCATCAGCAGTTGGTCGGCGCGTTCACCGAGAGCAATCTGCGGGCACCGACGCGCCAGGAGTGGTCGCGATTGCGGGGCCTGGCGGCGCGGCAGTTCCTGACCGAGACCACCGGCGGTATCCCGACCGGGCAGCAGGTGCAGACGGCTCTGGCCGGGGAAGGGCGACAGACGCGCAAACCGGTGACTTGCTTGGACTGCGTGTTCACCGCCCCGAAGAGCGTGGCGGGGTTCGTCTTCGGCCTCGGCAGCCCGTCGGCGCGCGAGATTGCCTGGCAAGCCCACATGGAGTCGATCCGTGAAGTTCTGGCCTACGCCGAGCCGACCCTGGCGCTGGCTCGGCGGGGACGGGGCGGAGCACGCAAGATCGACACCGCTGGCTGGACGGTGGCGCTCTACACCCACTTCGACAATCGGTGCGGCGACCCGAATCTGCATACCCATGCCGTGATCAGCGCCAAAGTTCTTGGCGCCGACGGGAAATGGAGTTGTCTGGATGCGCGGGCGCTACATGCCGCGGCATCGATGTTGTCGTGCCGGTACAACGCCACGATCATGGGCAAGCTGTCGCGGCGGCTCGGTGTGCGGATCGAGGAACGCTCGCGCGGTCGAGGCAAGAAACCGGTCCTCGAGATCGCTGGCGTTCCCCAAGGCCTCAACGACGAATTCTCCCGGCGACGCCCCGAGATCCAAACTGCCACAGAAGAGCTGGTCGCTGCCTACATTCGCCGCCACGGTCGCTCCCCCAGCAAAGCGATGCAGATCCGCCTCGCCGACAAAGCGACGATGGCAACCCGCGGCGGCAAACCGTTGCCGCGGACGCTGACCGAGATGCTGGCCGAATGGGATTCCCGCGCCACCGCCTGGCTGAACTCGGTCGGCGACGATCGCAGCGCCAGCCGGTTCGTCGCCGACCTCCTCGACGAACCGGGCTCTGATCAGCCACGCCCATTCCGGCCCGATTCAGCCGCACTGGCCGCCGGTCTCGCCGCCGGATCCGCAGCGGTCCAGGCACGCGAACTGGCACCGCTACGAACAGCCATCGACGCCGAGCTCGACCGCTACCACTTCCCCACCGCCCGGCAGCGGGGCATCGCTGGTGAGCAGATGCTGCACCTGCTGGACCCGCACAACCGAGACGGGGTCACCGCGCAGGTCGTCGACCGCGAGATCGCCGAAGAACGCGCTCGCTTCGACGCCACCGTGATCGCCCAGGAGGTTGTCGAGACCGTCGCACGGCGCCGCGCGACTTGGACCGAATCCCATATCCGTGCCGCCGTGGAAGACCGGCTCGGGATCTGCGTATTCGACAGCGACCATGCTCAACGGGCCGCGGTCGAACAAGTGGTGGCCATGGTGCGCGACCAGCGCAGCATTTGCCTGTCGATCGACCCGGACCCGGTGCCCACCGCGCTGCAACGCAGTAGCGGTGAGAGCCAGTTCGACGGACCGGCGCTGACCACCGTGCGTTACACCAGCGAGGCGGTTCTGGCCGCGGAAGCGCGACTGCAGCAAGCCTCCTGCGAACCCAGCCCGGAGTTCGTGACCAGTACCGAAGTCAGCGCGGCGATCGCCAAGGTCGAGCATGCGGAGTCGACCACGCAGAACATCATGCGCCGGTTGACCATCGGTCAGCGACGGGTGGTCGAGCATCTGTGCACCACCGGCACCCGCCTGGCCGTGGCGGTCGGCCCGGCAGGCGCTGGAAAAACCACGGCGCTGGCGGCGGTGGTGGCGGCCTGGCGTGATGCCGGGCGCACGGTGATCGCGCTGAGTCCGCAGAAGAGCGCCGCCCGTGAGCTTTCCGCCAAGATCGGCATCCGCGCGGACACGATCGCCGCGCTGTTGTGGGCACACAAAGTAGGCACCGCCGCGCCCATACCCCGAGGCTCGATGATCCTGATCGATGAAGCCGCGATGGCCGCGACCGCAGACCTCGACGCAATCCAGCAGCTCGCCGAAACCGCTGGCGCGGTGGTGCGATGGGTGGGCGACCCTTGGCAACTGTCCGCGGTGGAAGCCGGTGGCGCCTTGCGGTTGGTGTGCGCCGATACCCGCGCCCCCGAACTCGACACCGTGGTGCGATTCGCCGACCCCGACGAGGCCGCCGCCAGCCTGCACGTGCGCAACGGCGACCCGAACCGAGCGTGGGAGTTCTACGCCGATCGCGGCCGCGTGCAGTCCGGACTGACCAGCGACCTGCGCACCCGGATGCTCGCCGCGCACATGCGCGACCTCGACGAGGGGGTGTCGAGCTTGATGATGGCCGCCACCGTTGAGGATGTGTACCGGCTCAATGGAGCAGCCCAGAGCGCCTACGCCGAGCGCGGCGTTGTCGACCGCACCGGAGCCTGCGCGCGGCTCTCCGACGGGCACCACGGGTATGTCGGCGACATCATCGTGACCCGCCGGAACCAGGGCAAGCTGCGCATCCTTGGCGGCCCTCGCGGCGGCGGCCCGGTCACCAACGGCGACCGGTGGCGGGTGATCGCGGTGCACTCGGACGGATCACTGACCGTCGCTGGCGCTGAACACTGCGGCCGCGTCCGGCTGCCTGCCTGGTACGTCACTGCGGATGTCGAGCTGGGCTATGCGTGCACGGTCCACCGCGCCCAAGGCGTCACCGTCGACCGCGCCCACCTGTTGATGGGCACGAGTCTGGGTCGCGCCTTGGCGTATGTGGGTCTGTCCCGTGGACGGCTCTGGAACGGGTTGTATCTGTCGACCGACACCCTGCCCGACCCACCACCGCTCGAGCACGAACCTGACGAACCTGTCAGCGCCGCAGAGGTTTTCGCGTCGGTGTGTGCCCGCGAGGACGACAACATCGCCGCCACCGAGGTGATGCGCACCGAACAGGCCCGCATCGAGGATCCAGTACGGCTCGCCGAGATCTACACCCGTGCCTGTCAACTCCTGGGCCGAGGCCATGTGGATCGTCTCGTGGACCGCGCCCTGCCCACGGTGCTGTACCGCCAGGTCCGCGATGCCGAAGCGTTCGACGCCCTGGCCGACACGATCACCGGCGCCGGCCAGCTCGGTGTCAGCGCCGGGGAGTTGATCCGCGCCATCGTCACCAACGATGGCGCGGACGAGGACGGGCACAGTCTGCTGACTGCCCGCGACGCCGCCGCGCTGCTGTGTGCGCGCGCCGACGGCCAGCTCGCTCCATATCTGGCCGCCGCCCAGCATGCCGTGCCGTCGGTGCGGGATCTGGTCTTCAGCGCGGTGGCGCCGCTGCCACCGCGCTATCCCGGTGTCGACATCGAGCTCGCCGACTACGCCGGACGGCTGCGAGCCCGGCTACTCGGAGAGCTACCTGCCGATCCGCCCCCGGCCCCGCGCCCGGGGGCCGGATTCGGTTCCGCACCGGATCCCGACATCGGCACCGACCGCCGTTCCCGGCTGCTCGCCGACTACAACTACTACGCACACCAGCTGTGTCTTGATCACGCCCGCTACCTTCTGGACAGGGCGTTGCCAGCGGTTGTTGCGCGCCAGCTCGCCAGCGGGGCCAGCTGGGCGCGGCTGCTGGAAACAATCGCCCTGACCCACTGGCACGGTCTGGACCCGAACCGTCTGGTCGCCGACATCACCCGCGGCGATCTGCTGGTATTGCTGCACGCCCGCGACGCCGCCGCGCTGCTGTGCGAGCGCGCCGACATCTGGCTCGCCGCCCACCTCGGCGTTACAGCAGCGGCCGAGCCGCCGCTGGTCTCTGTCACAGCGGCACCCACCGCGGTCGGCTCGGCCGCGACGCGCCCGTTCCGGGCTCTGCGTGATCTGGCCCGGCCTGCGACGGTTCGCCCGCTGCCACCGGCGCATCCGGGCTGTGACACGGTCACCGCCGACTACGCCGGCTTGTTGCGCCGCGCGCTGGGCGATCTCGACGACACCGTCAGCGTCTTATCCGACGATCTCGACACCATCGCCGCACGCGGTGGATTCGGTGACCTGGCCGGATCATCGGTGAAACCCTTTGTTTTCCCTTGGGACACAAGCCATTTCGATGGCGCAGACGACCCCGACAGCACCGGGTCCGCGGCTGGAGCCGACACCCTCGATGCCGCCGCCGATGATGACGACCCGATCCGCGTCCAGGATGCCCGTACCGACCAGCTGTACCCGCAGATGGAACCGATCGCGCGGGTGCTGCGGGTACACGGCGAGGTCTTGGCCGCCCATGCCCGCTATGTCGAGCTGCGAGATGCGTTCCGGGAGGACCGCAGCGAGCATCAGCTTGCCGCCGCTGCGATGGTTGCTGACTGCCGCGAACGCGTTGATGCCCTGCGGCCTCTTCTGCTGGAATGGCGTGACGCCCATGACGATTACGAGCACGCGCGGGGGCAGGCAGCCGTAGCCGAGGACAGCTACGCCCAGGCGTTGCGTGCGCAACCTGAACAGGCCGACGAGAAGTTCCTGAGGTTTCTGCAGAGCAAGGCCGAGGCCAGCACCTCCGATCCCGGTGCTCGCTCCCAATTGAACGCATTACTCGAACAGTATCGCGGTGCGGCCGCTGACCGGGCGCAGACTGAGGTCGACGCCGACATCGCCACAGCCCGGCTTTTGGCCGAGGACGCCCGTTGCTGGGCCGAGCAGCTGCACCGCACCGCCGAACAGGCACGCCAGCGGCTCGAGGAGGCGGCCGGTGCCGGCGGGGTGGTCGAAGAAGCCGATGTGCATCACATGCGCCACCTCGCCGACGAAATCGCGATGACCGAGATGTTCCAAGCCCGTGAGCACGCCAGACGGCTGCCGCCGTACCTCAACCGTGCACGCTGGGCCGCCGCCGAAGATCTGCAAAAGAACCGTTCGCTGACCCGCGACGAAGCCCTCGCCGAGATCGACCAGATCACGCAGACCGGGTTCAGTTTCTTCGATGAGGCCACCGCACCACCACTGCCCACGCTGGATTTACGACTACCCAGCTTCACAGACCTGCCCATGGACTCTCATGACGACCAAGGCGTCGACGAGGACGAGGTCACCCTGCCCATCCGCGCCGATCCGATCCGACAGCGACCTGGCGCCGAGCTGGCCGCGACCATCCGGGCGCTGGGGAGCCCCTACTCCCGCGGCTTGGCGGTGCCGACGGCGCCCACATCACACGTCGAGAGAGTCCGCGATGCCCATGCTCGTCTGGACCGACAGGCCACCGCGATCACCGCAGCCCAACGTGCCCTGGTCGCCGCCGACGCTCAACCCGAGCAGCCAGGTCTGCACCAGATCGCCGAGCAAGCCATCGAGTCCGCCGCCGCAATCGGTGCGCCCCCGCACCGATGGGCGCTGCTGCTGGCCCGCGCCGCCGACGCTGAAACCCGCGCCGCCGAACACGCGCGCGCTGAACGCGACGACGAACGGGACCGTCAGCTACGTGAACGCAGCGGCGCACGTGCAGCACGTGCCGCAGACGAACTCGCTCAGGCGCTGATCGAGCAGCGCCGACGCCGCACCCTGGCCCCGGTCGAGGCCCAGGCTGAACGCCTCGCTCGGGCGACCGGGCCGCTGGACTCGCCGATTCACCAGGCCGACGAGCTCGGTGCGCCCACGCCGGCGGTCGCCCCGGCCGCCGAATCAGCCGAAACAGGGCCGGGCATCTGAGGCCGCGTGGGTGTCGGACCGCAGCGCTATCGTCGGTCCCGCACCACCTGCGACGCTGCCGTCTATCCGATGAGATCGACTGAGCCGCAACAGCTGTCACCCCCTTCGACCTTCAGGAGAAGCTGTGCGAAATACCGCGACCACTGCGGGAGCCCTCCATCGGCAAATGGCGCTGAGAGTCCTGCGCGGCGAGCTCGAGAATCTCGCGTCCGCCGCCGCAGCAGCGGACTGCTCACGCACGCCGGTCGGCTACGAACTAGGGCGAGCCGGCGAGTCCCTGACAGTCTGGTACGACGCCAACGGCCTCAAGATCCACACCACTGATGCGACTGTTTTCGTGTCGACGACGCTGCAATTTGCTCAGATCTGGCCCGACTGGTGTGCCATGTCGCGCCGAACTCTGCGAGAGATCGCGCACGCGATGCTGTCCGCTGCCGCTCACGTCGAAGACATGGCCGATCCTGGCACGTCGGCGACCATTCATCGGCTTCCCGCGACTGCCATCCGCCCCTCGGTCGGTCCTCGCGCGCTACGACCCGCACCGCCGCGGCGATCACGGTTGCGGCGGGTGACCTCGGGCCTCCATCGGGAGGGCGGGGTTGTCTAGCCCCGCAACCCGCACCAGTGCGCGACACGGGCGAGCAGCTAACACACATCAGCCAGCGTTTATGCCTGGACCGACCGTACCGTCGCACACGCTTGCCACAGCACGCCCCACACGCCATCGACCATCACGGGCGAACGGGCGGAATGGGCTTGGACGAAGTCCACTACCGCGCCTGGGGTGAGCGTCCAGACGTCCATGAACTCCTGGGCCGTTGGGATCGCCTCGGCGAACCGTGCGTTGGACGCTTTGGCCTCCGCCGTCGATCCGGGCAATCCGAACTCTGCGCTGGCCGCGATGTGGGCATCGGTCTGGCCAGGCATTTCCGAACCGTCACCAACCAGCAGAGACACTCGCGGGACACCACGGCCATCACGCGCGTCAGGCGGGCATTCGTTGCTCAGCAACCGGGCGAATGCGAACGCCAAGTGGATGTTCCCGAGCGCAGGGTGTTGCTGTTTCAATCCCTGCAGCCCCGGCGCTGTCAATGTCTTCGCGACTGCTTTCGCAACCGCCGTTGGTTCCTGTCCCGAATAGACGCATAGCAGTTTCTCCGCGACATCTGACACTGCTTGGTGGGTTGAGATTCCCTCTGGCACCACCCCACGCTACAGACACCGTGGAACCCCAACCACCCACCGCCAGCTCGACATCGAGCACCCGTAAATGGTCTAACCGTGGCCCTGCCGTCGGCCCGTGACGAGCCACACCCGAGAAGGTCACACCCCGCGTGTGATCAACGGGATCGCCTTTCGCGGAACCGGTTTCAATAAGGCGGTAAGCGCCCGGGCCGAGGGCGCTCGGCCGCAGAAGTACTCGCACAGCCGCTGCCACATCGCGTTTGGGAGCTCTCACCGTGAAGTCTCGTCGTCACCCGATCTGCATGCACCGTCGCCTCCCGCACTGGAAGGCTGGGCTGCTATCGATCCTGGTCTGGCGCGACGTGCTGCTGCTACTGGCCGGGGTCGCGTTCGCCGCGGCGACATCGCACGCGCCGGCGGTCGCGGTGCCTTCCGGCGGTGAATGCCGAATGCGCGCCGGTACCTTCGAGACTTTGACTGTGCCTTCACAGATGGGTCCGATCGAAGTCCAGGTGCAGTGGGCTCGCCATTGCGGAGCGCGGGCTTTGTATCTCCTCGACGGACTTCGCGCCCGCCTCGACACCAACGGGTGGAGCGACCAGACCGCGGCACGGGCACTGTTCGCTGAGGACAACATCACCCTGGTCATGCCCGCCGGTGGCCCGGGATCCTGGTATGCCGACTGGTCGGCGCCCACCGTCGAAAACGGGCGCACCGTCACCTATCGGTGGGAGACCTTCCTGACCCAGGAGCTACCTGCTTATCTGGCCAGCTACGGGGTCTCCCCTACCGGAAACGGCATAGTCGGGCTCTCGATGAGTGCCAGCTCGGCGCTGACCCTCACCGCGGGCCACCGCGATCAGTTCATCTCCGCCGCGGCGTTCTCCGGCTTGCTGGACTGGCATACACCCGACCTGCGTGAGGCTGTGCGGACCATCACCTGGCAGGCAGGGCACAACCCCGACAGTCTCGCTGCCCCGGGTCACCCCCGCTGGAATGACCTCGACCCCTACCTGAACGCACCCCAGCTGGCTGGGGTAGCGCTCTATATCGCCTCCGGTCCAGGACTGCCCTTCCCCGGTGAGTTCGACAGCCTGTCCTCGGTTCCAACGGCGGTCGGAGCGATGAGCCTGGAAGCGGGCACCGCGCTGGCGACCCGCCAGTTCAAGACCCGCCTCGACAGCCTGGGTATCACCGCGACCTACAGCTTCCCGGCGGCAGGCGCGCATACCTGGCGGAACTGGGACGCCGAACTCACCCGGGCCCGTCCCGTCCTGCTGGACGCGCTGCTGGGTCCCGACCCGACCGGGCGACCATGACATCGCCTCCCCCCAACACCAGCCGGGGTACAGCGAGGGCAGGGCCGACGGCGCGCAATGGGTTAGGACCTGATCCCTACCCGGTAAGCCGGGGTGGCAGCACTGGGGTATACCCCTGGGTCAATCACAGCGACCCTAACGGGACGACGGGCTACGCTCGGCTACCCCGAGACACAAGATCAGAATGCTACAATTCTGGAATGCTAGTGTCTGACGCCGTTGAGTCCCCTCAGCACGACTTCGAATCCGCCTTCGAAGCCACCCGGCGCAGCCCGTCCTCACCAGCAGCAGCCCCGGGCGCTCACCGCGCCGCCGAGCCGGTGACAATGGCAGCCCCCGCTGCACCGACGACTACGCTCGCCGACTACTTCGACACCGGCGATGTCGAGGACGCGTTCGAGGGCACCGAACGGCCCGAACCGGCCCATGTCGAGAGCACCACCGACCCGTCGCCAGAATCCGCCGACGGCGATCTCGCCGACCAGCTCGACCCCACCCAAGCCCATCGCAAGAAGCTGAGCACGCTGAACAGCCAGCCCAAGCGCGTCTACTGGGCGTGCTCAGTGCTGGGGGCCGACATCGCCACCGAGGACCTCCAAGACACGCTCACCCCCAAGATGGTCGCCAACTGGCTGGTTGTGCTCACCGGCGACAAGCGCCACAAGAACACCAAAGTCTGTGAGCCGATGAACAACCCCTGGAAGCGGTGGGCCATCGCGGTCCGGTCGGGCGATCCCGCTCCGCCCGACATCAAGGAGGGCATCCGCACCATGCTCGAACAGATGAGCACCGAGTGCGAGGGCACCGTGCCGATCCGGCCGCAGTGGCTCGACGAACTAGCGCTCTACGCGGACAAAGGTCCCGTGCTCGTCCCCGCCGACATGGAGCAGGACAGCAGTGCTCCGGTGCCGGGCTCCGGGCCTACACCGCAGGATCAATCCGAGGCCGCTGACAACGACAGCGAGGTCGACGCCTTCGAACCCGAGCTAGATGGCGGTGAGGTTTCGAGCACTGTATCGCGCGACGAGGCTCGAGAGATCTTTCTTCGCAAGTTGAATCCGCCCGAACTAGCAGATCAGGACGCGAAGCGAACGGCACTGGCGATCCTGTCCGCCAAGGAATGGGAAGCCGAACGAGAGCTCGCAGAATGGATCCGTGCTGAGCTGCGTGCGCAACGCAGGCGGGTCGTCGAGGCCGAAATCGCCGCAAAGGATCTCGCGCGGACAACCGAGGTTGCCCTGGCAAAGATCAACCACCGTGATCGCCGTGACGCCAGCAAGGCACTCTCAGCACTTCGGCGCAAGGTCAGTCCTGGCGCTCAGCTGGCGTGGCTACATCGCTACCAGATCGCCCTCAATTGGGGCGCGGTGTTCGTCGTCGTCGCAGGCATGGGCTGGTCTGCCAGCAACGTGCAGCACAACATCGCAGGCTCCGCCGGCATGGCCGATCCGCTCTACTGGTTCAGCTATCTGATCGAGGCAATGATCTCGGTCATGCTGGTCCTGGTCATGGTGGGCAAGCCCAAGCTGGTCGAATGGGACGCAGACCCAAAGCACATCATCTGGGGCGAAGTGGGCCTCCTAGCGATGACCATCGGCTTGAACACCTATCCCCACCTCAATGATGGGCGCTGGGACGACGCCGCCGTCCATGCCGTTGCACCGGTCATGATCGGTATCGCCATGCTGATACACCACAAGATGTCGGCAGGCGTCGAAAAGTCGATCAGCAGAGCGGCGCAACGAGCCAGGGATCTCGACACCGATGGCGACGAACCACCGGCCAGCCGTGTCGACTGGGTGGCGGGCGAGGTGGCGCTCAAGATCGACCAGTACACCGATCAGAGCCCCCTGCCGGCGTCAATACCGTAGGTCGATGACGCGACGTGCCCTGTCCGCCCGCGCAGGCAGGGCACGGATTAGGTTTCGGTGCCCAATCGATTCAGCCTGATGGATAGGCTCGCTCGTGCGCATTTCTTGCGAGCTTCCATGGCCTACGGCCGCTGGCGGTCATTCGGACCGCCAGCGCAAACTGGCTGCCAACGTCGGCAGATAGCAAAAGTTGGCCGCGTGTCCACCATGGGAGGGGAAGCGGGGAGGCTTCGCATACAGGGCGAGCCGCCTGCCGAGTTGTATGCACCTAACCCACCTTGACCTGTGGTTTCAGAGAGACTGCAGATCGTAGCTATCAACGATCACTCCATGGTGGGTCCACCAGGCGACGCGGTCGTTGCTGTCCCACGGGTCCGGTGGGATGTGCTGAGACTCCGGTGGATGCAGTGGCGGCGGATCGGTTTGGCATGCCCAGTTCCACCACTCGTGTCGATCCTCTGCGTGCCACCGCGGTCCCGCAAGTTCCGGTTGTGAGAATCGGTTACGAAGCCAACGCCACCATGCTGATCGTTGAACCTTGTGCTTTTGCTTGCGGTCCTCGACCGCCGCAGGGATTCCGTTCGCCGTAGCGAACTCATCTAGACCGACCGGCCCAGGAGACAGCTGGCCTCGTGCCGGACGCGCAAGTAGGCCGGCAATGACCAGACCAGCTACGGTCTCGTGGAATTCGGTACGTCCCAGGCCGGATGCCGCCTGGACATCCCGGCTGGCGGTCAAACCGGTCCTGACGACTAGTTCGAATACGAGCCGACCGCGCCCACCCAGCAGTCTCCACGCCGAATGCACTGGTTCGACGCTTGTCCGGGCCAACGCAGCTTCGTCGGCGACGATCAGCTGATCCCCCCAGGCAGCACTGGTCAGCGCATAGCGATCTGGAAGCATCCCGACGCCGACGCTGACACGCAAGATGGGCGCGCCGGGCAGGTCCCGCAGTTCTCGTAGGACAGCGGCAACCGTAGTTTCGGGCAGCATTCCACACATAATCGACAACGATCGGACGCCCAGCCCCACCACTGGTACTTCGCCAACCAGCTCACCCTTTACGACCGATGCCCACGCCAGCCCTTGCAACACCATCAGGACCGTCCACCGATGTCCTGAGCGCGGCCACTGACGCAGCACCCATTCGGTCGAAGCGGCCAGCCATGCCTGCTGGATCGGGTGAAAACCGGCGGCGCGCACCCCGCCGGTGAGCTGTTGGTACTTGTGTGTAGATAACCGGACTTCCTCAACAGTTCGGCTGACCCATCGACAAGCAGCACTCCAGTCGGCTTGCCGACGGCGTTCTCCACGCTGTTGGTAGCGGGAATAGGAGGCAAAGAACCCTGGCCAGTCAGTACGCCGGGACTGAATGTCGGCATAGGTCCAGCCGCGAAGCACAGCGTGAACGAGGACAGACTGGCGGGCTTCGCTGTGTGAGAGCCATCGGCGGTTGCGCCGATGGCGTGGCAACCGACCGCTGCGGGCGTACTCCGCGACTGGACGAGGCATTGGCCCTGACCAGCGGAATCGAGCTCGCAGCCGTGCTGTGTGGCCAGACCCTTCCCATACGTCCTGGTCGTCTGTGGGAAAGACCTCGACGAGCTCGTGCGCGCCGTCAATGCACTCGAGGCCCTCAGTAGCGTTCGGGCCATCCTGATTGCTGGCGTGCGAGGGGAGGGCTGAGGATTCGGGGACACCCAGCTCTGCGCGCAGCCGTTCCAAGAACCCTGACTCGGATCGGCTTACGAACACGCTGATCGCTTCACCGAGCGATCCGTCGAGCAGCCGGTGCCCGCGCCCGTCCTTGGTTACTGATCCCGGTGGGGTGATCGAACCCTGCCGTGAGCCAAGCATCGGTCCGATGTCCAGAGTCGGGAATCGCAGGGCCAGCGCATCGAGGATCGGTGTGAGTTCCTCACGGGTCACGCTTACGCCGTGCGGGAGCGGTGTGAGCACGTGCCGGCCATCGCTCTCGGGCGACCGATCCGATACTGACCGACCGCCGCATTTCGTGAGTATCTGCAGTAGACCGTCCCTATCGGCGAGGACCTGCTCCACCGTTGAACGCTTCGCATCCAAGTCGAACGCGAGCAGGGTGGTCCGCCGAAACTGGTTAAAGAGGGGCACAGCGGCGGCCACTGGTGGCGGCGTTTTCGGAAGGGAGGATCGAGCTGCGCGTTCGTAGCGGCCTTTGGCGGGATCGTAACGGCGGTGCGAGCGCCGGGCCGCGATCAACGGCGCCAGAACAGACCAAGTGCGCTGTGGAGGTGGAGGACCTACCTGGTCTGAATCGGTGTGTCGAAGTTGAACAGTGGAAGGTACAACGCTAACGTAAGAAGTGCTCATACAGCCCCTCATAGGTACGCAAAACCGGGCCGCCTCGCGGTGACTCGTTTTTGAGTACGCCAAGGGCGGCTGTGTGGTGTGGCCCCCCGAGCTGCCAGGCTGTGTCAGGGGGGCCAAGCTATTTCTAGGGTGGGTTACCGGGACACCCCGGCTATGCGACGTTCTCGTCGCCGAACGGCAACACCCCCTGTTCCGGAATGTGCTGTTCGTCCAGTAGTTCAGGTCGTCCCAGCGCTGTAGCGATCAAGGTGTCCGTCAGGTCCACTGGGCTCATCTTCAACTCGGCGGCAGCCTCGAGCACGGCGTCGTAGATGTGTCGGTTCGTCGGCAAGGCCCCGACTGTGTGCCAGTCCGTCACCAGATGCGGGAGCCCCAGGAACAGGGCAGTGATGTCTGCGACGTACGGACCCATCAGGCGTGGCGGCGCCACATCCTTGACCGTCTCGTAGGCATCGTGCGCGAGCCGCACACCTACGAGATCTCTCTCGTGCTTACTGGGCTGTCCCATGCCGGTCAACTTAGACGCTATTAACAGATACGATCCACTCGACACGCGGCACGAATCGCATTTGTGTAATTTAGCCACACATACCGGCTGCGCGAATAGCGGAGACATATCGTCTAGGTCACGCCGAGAATGCGACACCGTACCGGAGCTTGGCCGACCCGCCTGCTGGTCTAAGCCTCAATCATGTTCCTGAGCTGGCACTTAGGAGAACTCGCTCCCCCGCCGATCGCCCTTCCGACGGCTTGCAGCGCCTATCACGTTCCGTGCGCATTTCTTGCGAGCGGAGGTTGGATAATTGCGGCTGCGCATTTCTTGCGAGCCGATCGCGAAAGCTTTTCGGAACGCGCATTTCTTGCGAGCATTGCGCATTTCTTGCGAGCCGAAGATCTCACGACACGCAAAGTGCCGACCAACAAAGGGCTCTTGAGCAGCGCTGTCCTGCACGACACGGGGCTGGTGCCACGCTGACGCGACGAACCCACGTCCAGAACGCCGCTCGGCCGACGAGATCAGCTGATGAGGCGACCTCGTCTGATGGGACAACCCGGACGCTCGCAAGAAATGCGCAAAGTCAGCCGACCTCCCACGCGCATGCCTTGCGAGCCCACCGAGACCCGTAGTCGTTCCGTCGCGTCAGCGGGGCCTCCGATCAGTCAAGATGCGGATCTCGCCGATCTTCGAGGTCCCACGGGCTCCGAGCCGGGTGGTTCGGTGTTGGCCACTCGATACGGAGGCCAGCACTCGGGCCCTGGGGTGGCTCGCAAGAAATGCGCAATTCGAGTCGGAAACGACACACGGTCGCCGGCGCTCCCCCACTAACCTCCTGGCGCATGCGATGCTGGGCGCTATGGCCGGTCGTCCCAAACGCACGTCTGAGGACCTGGCGCGCGCGGCCACGGAGCTAAACAACGCGGTCAAGCGACAAGTCGGTTTCTCCACCAGCATGCTCGCCCTAGCGTCGATCCCCTTCCGCGACCCGGGGGATGTACCGTATTTCATCCGTTCGAACGACCAGTTCAGCCTGACGGTCCAGCCGGGGATCGTCAGGAGCAACGGGGTTCCGCAGTCCGTCGGGTATCCATTCGGCACCATCCCCCGCCTTTTGCTCACCTGGATGTGCACCGAAGCCGTCAGCACCGGAACCCCGGATCTACAGCTGGGCGATAACCTCTCGGACTTCATGCGCAAGATCGGCCTGCTCAAGGAAGGTTCTCGGGCCTCCGGAGGAGCGAAGGGATCGATCACACGACTCCAAAGCCAGATGGAGCGACTATTCCGCGCGCGCTTCAGCATCGAGGTCGAGGGCGAAACCCACCGCCAGATGGGCGCCGGCATCGACATCGCCGCCGGATTCGAGCTCTTCTGGGCCCGCGGTGCCCAAGCCGCCGAAGGGCAGCGGTCACTTCTGCCAGCGCGGGTCATCCTCAGCCCGTCGTTCTTCAACGAGGTGACTCGAAACCCTGTGCCGGTCGACATCGCGGCCCTTCGCGCACTCAGCGGTTCCGCCCTCCGCTTGGACCTCTACGTCGCTCTCACGTACTACATGTCCGTGATCCGCGAAGAGTTCCTTCTGAGCTGGCCGGACTTGTGGCTTCAGCTCGGCAGCACCGCGTCGGACAACTCGGCTCGACGGGCCCAGTTGAAAACCGACGTGAAAAGGCAGCTTCCCGCAGTCCTCGAGGTGTACCCCCAGGCGAAGGTCGAAGTCTGCAAAGACGGTCTGCGGCTCTTCCCCAGCCCGCCCCACGTGCCGCTAGAGCCTCGCCTCCGCGAACTCGCGGCAGGCCCGATCCACCTACCTGCGATGCCAGACTTGCTGTCCCGCTGATCAATACACAAAGTTGGACGGCCGCTGACAGACGCGATGTGCGCATTTCTCGCGAGCCCGCAACCATGCGAGGGTGCCCTGATCTGCGGGGACGGCGAAACGACAGGTGCGTCCTCTTCCCTTGCGAACGACTATCGCCGAATCGCGGACAGGACTTCCCTCTTCGCAGGTTCAATGCGTTCGTCAATCTCGATTGGGCTGCGACCTCTCGTAGTGGCGGCTCCAACCGCTCTTCCAGGTCGACCTGAGGCGCGTCGACACCCGTGTAGGTCCCCCGTCACGGCTCAGCGCGCCAATGGGGTCCCATTGCGCCATTCCACCCCCCCCCAGGTGCGCTCAAGCCTGAGACAGCAGCAGCGCGACGCTCCGCCGCTGAATCTGAACACCACGAATTCCGTAGCGTCATTTCGTAGCGTTGGTTTCGTTGTCGTGGACTGAGTGTCATTAGCTCGGGTGCCTATAGCTGGGCAAAGGACACCCAGGTAACGACCGGAGGCTTATGGCAGGGGGCTTTCCGACAGGCACAGCCATGCCCCCGTCCATGCGGATGGTGGCATGGCTGTATCCCGGCAGACCCGGGTCACCCCGCAGTCGAACGCTTCTTCCTCAGTTTGGGTAGATAAGCGTCGAGCACGGGTGCTAGCCATGTCGAACGCGTCTGGAACCCGAGGTTCGAACCGAACTCGTCGAGCTTCGCTGCCTGCGCAGGCGTCGGACGGTAAGTGATCGGGATCTGTCCTCCACCGCGGAACCGAACTGCATTCGGATCTGGATCGAACAGGTCTGACACCGGCCGAGTGACGATTCGGCGTGCTTCCACGACCTCCTGGAGAACGTCGACCTTTGCACCAACTGCCTCCAGGATTATCTGGAGATTGCTCAGGTCGTTGTCCTTCCCGTACTTCTTCAGCCGTGCCTCAACATCACTGTCGACGTACACAGCTGATGCGCCGGGCCTCTTCGATCGTTGGGTTCGACTCTGCGGCTTCTGGGGTGCAACTGCAGCCTCATGTGTTGGTTCGTCGTACTCATCGAGCTCCCCGGTCTCAGTGTCGATCGCAACATCGCTGTCAGCAGTCTCGCCCTGGCTGAGGTTCTTGATGTACTCGGCTCTCTTCGCCGGATCAAACAGGTCACCAAGTCCCGCGCTACCGGAGGTATCGAGGTTCTGCCTCGTCAGGGGAGAGCTCATGGCCACAATCCTTTCTCAACTAGCTCTGCTCGCTTCTTCTCCGCAAGGGCAAACACCTCGTCGCCAAGGCCGTCGTAATCCTCGGCCACACCTTTAGACGCGCCGGAAACGACGATCGAATCCTTCGCTTCTCCCCTGCGCCGCTTCACCCAGGACGGGTTGTTCTCGATCTCCCGCGACAACTCCTCGGCTACTCGGCCGTACCGGCTGCTGTCCGCTGCCACTCCTTCTGAGAATCTGATGAAGGACTTCAACACTAAGGTGGCATCGCCGAGATCTCGTGCTACATCGCGCCCGATCTCGGCTCGGATGGCTTTGCTGCTGTGACCGGAGCCGAAAACGAACACTCCAAGGAGCATGATGAATGGGTTGTGTTCCATCGCCACCCGTATGTAGCTCGCCAGCTGAAGCAGTCCAAGTCGCGTCGAGTCGTCAGTCTTGATCGGAACCAGCACGAAACGTGCGACACCGAGAGCAATCAAGAGGAGCGTTTCGTTCTCCGGTGGAGTATCGATGATGACGACGTCATAGTTAGGTGCCAAGTGCTGCAGCCGCTCGGCGAGGCTGAGAATCACCGATGCTGCACCGCCGGCGGACTTCATTCGACTGCCGATTGCGTCCGTAATCATGGACACGTAGGTGCCGCCTGGCAGCAGGTCGAGGTCTGCGCGTCCCCCAACTGAGCGCGCAGGCTTGAGATCTGTGTGGGTGACGATTGCTTGGAACAGGCCGAGCCCATCGTCATCGACGCCAGCTTTGCCCTTAATCCCGAGCAATAGCGATGCGGTGCCTTGTCCGTTGAGGTCGACAAGAAGGACTCGCTTTGGCCGGCCCCTATCCGTACCGACGGCGTCGTCGTCGACGGCTGCTTTGGAGGCCTGCCTCGCCGCAAGGTTGACGGCGGTTGCTGTCTTGCCTACTCCGCCCTTCCAGTTCGCGACGACTATGACGTTACCCAGCGCCGACCAATTGATCGTCGGAGCAACCCCGCTCAGTGGATGTCCCATGACTTCTTCCGATGTCTCTTCCGTGTCAGGTTCGTGGCTCGCACGCGGGCGGCGCGCTGAGGCGTTGCTGTCGGTCTGTGCGGCTGACCTGGGAGTTGTGAACTATCATTGCCTGAGCTCCAATATTCGTCTCTACCTGCGAGATTCAAGAAAGGCCGAAAGGTGCCGGACGGCAGGATGGATCGTAGCGCACATCGCGCACCAGGCGGTCGATCAACGCGCGACTCCGAGCACCTTTCCGTCAAGGTCGCTGAAGGCGTTCCGAGCGATGCCTCGAAGAGTGGCTGTGCCGATGCGATGCCTGATTGCGGCGCGAAGCCGCGCACGACTTCACAGATAACCGCGCCGATCCATGCAGGTCAAGGCACGCAATCGTATATACCACCGCGACTACCGGCATATAGACTTGGTGATAGGCCACGAGGCCATCAGCATGGTGTGCCTGAAGGTCCTGACGACAGTAGACTCGCAGACGGT
The DNA here is from genome assembly GCF_900269665.1 of Nocardia suismassiliense. Lineage (GTDB taxonomy): Bacteria > Actinomycetota > Actinomycetes > Mycobacteriales > Mycobacteriaceae > Nocardia > Nocardia suismassiliense. The sequence goes on along the minus strand of NZ_LT985362.1, from coordinate 16,059 downwards.
GCGGTAGATTCTGCCGTAAAGCGTTGGGCTAGTCGACCGATGAGCAGCCATATAGACCTGTGCACGGATTGCTGTAGCAGTTGTTCAGTACATCAACCGGGCAATTGTGCTGTCGATTGGTGGTGCCGTATATGTATGAGTACATATGGATGTACAGGTCAAGGTTGCCCGGCGGGCAAATTCGCTTATTCTCGCAGAGGTTTAATGGGCCGCTTTTATCGAGGTATCTCAGGACGGGTCGCCGGGCATTGTTCCGTTACTGAGCCAGATAATAAGTGCGGAAGTTCGTCGGACGACCGTGCGGGTAATACTCTGGAATGCCCCTCGATAACCGTATCGACAAGCGTGCTAGGTGGTGTAGTGCCAAATCGTCTGTCAAGTAGCACTGCACACCACCGTCCACAGCTGTGTGGTCGTTCGGCGACAAGTCTTTCCCGCTGCTACCCCGTACCACAGGCCAGGCATTGCCCAGGATGTTCGCAAAACGGTTGTCATGCGAACCTGGCCCGACATCAAACACGTAATCTGCCAAGTGTCAAACCGGACCGCGCGCGTACATACGATTCGACTTATGATCCGGCCAGTTGCCGCAACAATAAAGCGCCGTGCTGTCGGCGCGATCTGCGTGTTCGTATACGATCGGATGCATAGGTGAGGTCTCCCATGCATTGCCCGACGAATCTGCCGATGTCCGACGCGGTTAGGTTCGCTCGTCATTGCCGACGCACTACGGGCCATCATCAACCATTGTATTCTCTGGTCTGTTGCCAAGTAAGATCGTGCCTGAACTCCTGGCCGTATGCGTGCGGTCAGTGCTCGGTAGATGTGATGGTCGGCAACGGCACGCACCTGATGCACAACGAGCCGATCCGCCTGCCGACGCGTTGTCTACAGCATTCATGGGTACATAGGGCGTCGACAAGGGATCGGCCTAGGAATGCCCGATTTCGGCGTCACTGTGACGAAACGCATGGGTGTCTCTTATTGCCTAACCCGTTAGTGCATCTCTTAGAGGCGGATCTGTGGCCAAAGGAGGCATGTGACTGGCATCGGGCAGTTCCGCGAAGGCGCAGTCCGTGCATCCGCCAGGAGAAGAGCTCGGTGACGGTGTAGAAGTGGACTGCTGTCGGCGTCGGTCATCAAGGGCCTGCCGCGCTGGCGGGCCGGTGATTAGGATCGATCGCCACATTGCGTCGTATTCGCCTGGCCATTCGTGCCACGGCGGGGCGCCCATCTCAGACTGTAGGGTGATTCCCGAGGAGTAGTCAGGCGGGATCGCAGCCCTAGCCTGCAGCCAGTTCCCCCAGTTAATGCGATCGCGGCGATAGCGGAGGACTCGTTCGGCGCGCTCTTCGTCGAGGCTGTGTGCTGAGGCGATGTCATCGAGGCTGATTGGGCCAGGCTGGACGTCGCCGTGAGCTCGGGTTATCAATCCCGCGTTGGCGAGTGTGTCGAGGATTTCATAGCCGGTGCTGAGGTTGATGCGCGCTGCGGCGAAGAGATCTGCGGGCCTGGTGAGTCCAGCGTTTGTGGCGAGGTCGTATATCCGTCGGCAGCGAAGGCCCACGACCTGCCAGGCGTCATGAATCGGTGCGACCTGCACTCGCGAAACCGGGTCGGGGGAGTAGCTGCGCCCGTCGAGATAGGGTTTGACCAGTGCATATCGGTCGGCGAGGGTGCCATTCGCGCGGCGGATACGTAGTAGAGGTGAGCCTGGAAGATCGCGTAGTTCGGCGAGGGTTTGCGCGACGGTCGTGCGGGGCATGAGTCCGGCGGCTAGTGCCAGGGATCTGACGCCGAATTCGACTGTGGGTGTCCCGTTGGAGGAGGGGCGGCCAGTCAGCGACGCGGTGTATGCGAGTGCTTGCAGTACTGCGAGCACGGTGGAGCGGTGCGCGGGTTTGAACGGATGGGTGTCTGCCCAGGCGGTCGCCTGGGCAAGCCAGCGACCGTAGAGGGATGGTCGTTCAGTGGGTTCGGATCCGACGGGTGTCCCCCCTGTGTGCTTGATCTTGTGTCCGGTAACTCGGAATTTGTGTGCGTTTCGTGATACCCAGCGGCAGGCGGTGTTCCAGTCGCGCTGTAGTTGGCTGTGGTCGCTGGTGCCGTACTTGGAGTAGGAGTCGGTGAGACCGTGCCAGCTACCACCGGCGAGCGTGAACTGGGTGCGGATGTCGGCTAGAGAGAACCCGCGCAGGGCGGCGGCGGTCAGGAGGCTTTGGCGAGCCTCGCTTCGTGATGGCCAGCGCCCTTCTGACGGAAGTGCGCCAGTGGTTGCGAACAACTGCTGGTCCTTGGGGATCGGGGAGCGCAGCTGCCACTGGGGACGCAAGCGTGCGGTGTCTCCCTGGCCCTGCCAGAGTTGGCGTCCTTCGCTGGTCGCTGGGGTTCCCCGACGATCCATTGGATGGTTCGAGCTGGCCGGATCGTCGAGGCCACCGAGGTGGGCGATCAGCCGGGATATCAGCCGGGGGTGACTGCGGTCCTGAAAGGCCCGCTCGGCGTCGGCGAGGCTCCCCCGCAGGATTCGGTACCCGCCCTCGCGGCAGGCCGATCCGGGGACGGTGAGGCAGCCTGTAGAGGGGTTGAGAGCGGGGGTGATGTCGAGTGTGGGGCAACGTGAGGCCAGCAGCCGCAGCAATGGCTCCAGCAACCGCGGTGTCGCTGATTCGCCGTGGGCGAGTGGAACATAGAGGTGTGCACCTCCGCTGGTGCTGGCGTCAGCGATGATGCGGCCGCCGCACCCACTAAACCACTGCCGAACCCGTTCGACATCAGCGGTCACTGCTGCGGCGCCATGGGATTTGGCATCGAAATCGAGCGATATGACCCTGGTGCGGCCGAAGCGGTCGTAGAGGGTCACGGCGGCCGGCTGTACCGGTGGTGCCTTCGTCAGTCGCCGGGCGCGAGTGTATTTGCTGCTCACGGCGTCGAAGATCCGCATAGATCGACGTCCAGCGATCAGTGACGCCAATCGCCAGACCGCGGTGCGATCGTTACTGGGCTCGGGTTCGGTTGGGGTGGTGGGTCTCCCGCCATTGGCGTGGAGGCTGATGCGCGCAGGGGAAGATGCGCACGAGGATGCGTCTGATGCAGGCCGTGCGCTACCCTGAGATCTGTCTGTCAAGGACTGTGATCCCTCTTCTGGGGTTTTGGGAAAGCCCTCGGACCACCACCTCCGGGGGTTTCCCTCTTTATTCGGTTGTCGTGTGCGGAGCCTTGATTTCCGCCCTTTGGCCTAAGTCGTCGGCACCTTCTCCTTTCGGTCGTACCGGCAGTTGTCTACCGACCTTGGAATCGGAGTACGGAAGATGGTTGGCCATCGGCGGGTGATTGGACTAGCGCGGCGCGTCGGGACGTGCAGGGCGCACTGCGGCAAAGTCCTAGGCCCGTGCTTGCGGTTGATCCGCCGGGTGACAGTCATACGGATCCGCCAGTGAGACCTGTTGATGTCAAATAGGTTTGGACTGTCGGCCCGTGCCAAATGAAGGTGTCGCCGAGTTGAGTTACTGCCAGTGATCGAGCTCGTGGATGGGTGCGGCAATGACGGTGCCATTCGGCAGCGTCGCGCATCCCGGCCTCCTTGGCGCAGCGTCGCGCGGTCCAGTCGTCAGGTCCGAGCTGTGCGTTGCGCACCAGTGCCCGATTACCGCTGCCTGGCTTGTTCGTCAGCCACTGCTGGTACTCGTGGGCTCGGAACCACCGCAGGTGCACGAATTGCAGCGGCACGTCGGCTGCGGTCATTTCGGCGGGGGATAGTGGGTCGGGTGCGGGATTCGCACGGGTCTTGCGGGAGACCGCGATCCGGAACGCGTTGACCGAGTACTTCTCCGATTCCGGCAGTTCCGGTTCGTTGCGGGCGGCTCGAGCTTGGTCGTCGCGGTGGCGGGCCGCCGCGACGCACTGCTGTTCGGTCATCAATCCGTGTCGCTGACCCCACCGAGCGGCATCGGGTTCCAGTAGTGCGGCGGGCCACTTGGACATACCGAACGCGCGGGCCACGGCGCTGGGCCATTTCAACAGCTTGTCGGGGCCGCTGACGCCCTTGAACCGTTGATCCTTTGCTCGGTTCATCGCTGAGCGAAATGTGACCACGCCGATATGCACACCAGCGATCTCGGAGGCTAGCGCGGCGGCTTCCCCGGCTGACAGCAGAGTTTCCTGCTCGGTGTAGGTCACCCGCGCATTATATGCACATCCTTTCGTTATGGCATTAATCTACGAGATAACTCTGCTCACACACCATGTGCTAATCCTCGTGGGCAATTCAATGAAGTGGCATGCAGCAGATCAGGTGCTGTAGCCTGTGCCAGATCGTCTGCAACGCAACGGATCTGGATAACGAAAGGGATTAGGAGGTGAGCGATGCTGTCGGCGTTCTTGCTGCTCGCGGCTCTAATTGGGCTGTTCGAGGGAATTCGCACACGAAGTGTGAAAAGCGGCCTGAAGAGCTATTGGCTAGTACTGCTGTGGCTCGCAAAATTCCTCTGCGTGATCGCGCTGGCGTTCCTGGGCGCGATCGCGGTGGGTATCGGATCATCCTGATCAGTGCCGGAGGCTGGGGCCGGCAGCGTCCTGCCGGTCCTGGTGGCACACCTGCTGTGGGTTGAGCACTGAATCGGGCGCGCTGAGCTCCTTATCGTTCGGGCACTGATGTGCCGAGACATCGTTCCGATGTCGTCGGCCAAGGGTGTTCGAAGGGAGTGATCCGTGGCCGAGGTGGAACCACGCCCGCGGATCGTCGACGAGGGGCCGGGGTCGCGGAGGGTCAACCTCACCGGTGACCGGCGTGACGCCGAGGCAGGGAGCACAGCACGGCATGGACAGCAAGCGTTTGTCGACGAACGCAATCCCGACCGGGCCGCCGGTGCCGGATCCGGACCGATGGAAGTCCTGTCAGGTGGCGGCCAGTCCGCTGGCCGAGCAGATCGTCACGCGGGTCTGGGGGAGGGCACCGGATCTGGAATGGCAGGTCCTGGCGATCGTGCTGATCGCTCAGCGCCTGGAGGATCACGCCCCGACGCCGACGACGGCCGCCGATCCACTGGCAGCAGAACTGAAAGCCTTGATCGACGAGGCCTTCCATACGCTGAACCGGGCGGCGAACTCAACGACTTGATCTACCGCTGGTCACAGACCGTGCGGGAGATGGATTGGGTCCGCGCCGAGGGGCACACCGTGATGGCCGGCGCACTAGCGACCACCGTCGCGACGCTCGGTCAGCCCGGCGGACCGAGCGGCCTTGCCACGGCACCAAACCCCGACCTGGATGCACTACGCGGTCAATGGGCTGGCCTGCACACGAAGATTCGCTCCCTCGAGGACCAACTGCGCGCGGCCGGGGTCGACCCCGGGCACATCAACCACGACGTAGTCCTGAACATGGGGAACCCGCACCCTCTCGCCATTGCGGGGGCGGGCCATCGAGCACAGCCGAGCAGGCTGCGTAGCAGCACGGTTGGCCGCGGCACCGCAAGGGCGATGACAGGCGACCGGGGAGCAGTGGCACCCGCCACCGCACAAGCCGCGCTTGCGCTGGACATCAGCAAACATATCCGGGATGAGTCGGGTCCGACACCGGTCGTCGACCGCGATATCGACAGCGGGCCCCTGCCTCGCCGACGTTTGACCGGCGGCGGTTGGGCAGCGCCGCCGCTCAATCGCGCCTTCGAGACAGCGCCTGCTACCGCGGAGGACCCGCTCGCGACGGACGAGGTGGTCCGCACGCAGATGCTCGTACGCATCGTCGCTGAGGTCGGGACCGAGATCCTCGACCACGCCGAAACCTCCACTGACCGTGAGCAATTCCTCGCACGAACCCACCAGGTCGCAACAACTGCGTTCGCCGCGCATCTGCGCCAGATCCACCAAGGCAGCATCGGGACCAGTGCGGATCAGACGCATCGCATCGCCGGCGGGATCCTCGCCAGCATCGACTCATACCGATGGGTAGCGCATGAAGCCGCTGAACAGGCGTGGCACCATCGTTCGCGTACGCACGGCCCTCATCGACGGCTTATCGGCGAGCTCGCTGACCTGGTCGCTGCTGACGCAGGCTTGGCTGCCCCGGCCGCTGCGGTGCAAGAGGTCATCGACCACGCCCCCATCCTCACGGGCCTGCCAGAGCCTGAGCGGCAAACAGTCGTCCAAGCCGCACTGGACATCACCACCACGGCGACCAGCGTTGACTACCGCGAGCTCGGCCGCGGTGCTTCCGCATCATCGGACCAGGCCGACGTCGCTGCTGACCCCGACGCCAATCCCGTTGTCGCACATGCCCTGGCATTGTGCGGTGACACTGCAGCCGCCGGAGTGATCCGGCAGGACTTCGCCACGGGATGGAACGAGGGCCGCACCCAGAGTGTCGGTGCCACGGAAGATCTCGGCGATCCCGAGGCCGCTTACGCCGTAGCGGCCGAGAACGAGCAGGACCACCGTCAGCGGGAAGATTCGGAGGCGCTGTCGACGAGCGACGTCGCGATTGCCAGCGAAGGTGTACAGCTCGCCGGAGCCGACGAGTACCAGGAACCTGCAGCGACAGAGCCCGAGCATCATCACGACGCGCGAACCGAAGTGCCGCCACGCTCGCCGGTCGCGGAGGAACCGTCAGCTGCCCGAGTCACCATCACCACCGAAACCCCACACGCCGGTGAAGCCAGAACGCGGACGGACGAAGACCCCGCGAAGAAGGTCGACGAGCGTGCAGCGCCGCCGTCAAGCTCCGATCCGACACCCGCGACGTCTGCCTCGGTCCCCGATGACCCAGATCTGGTGCCACCAGCATCGACTCCGTCTCCCCCTCAGAGTGGTTCGCGGTTGGCCGACAAAGCCGAACGCAACCGGTGGATGGTGTTGGCTCGCACGTCCGGGCTTCCAGGTGAGCCCGACTCCTATCGGCTGACGATCCAAGCATTCACCGACGAAGGCTTGTTCCGGGCGGAACTGTGCTGGCATCTCGTTCCCAACTCGGGAAAGTACGTCTACAACCGCACCGCGTCCCGGCTGCTCACCCCCACGGGCACCAGCCGCGGTCCACTGCTAGGCGAGATCGACGACCTGCTCGATCATCTCGAAATACTCGACGTCGACCCGGCGACCGCCCCACCGCTACACACCCCGTTCACTCCCACCAACGAGCTGTCGAACACCGCTGCCGACGCCACGCCATCGTCGCAGATGTCACTGTTCGACCCAGGCGCCGACGAGGCAGCCACCGCCCCCGCCGACCAGCGGGAATCGCGCACCGCCGCGATGCCGGGCCCACCTGAACCACAACCAGAGGTCACCACCACCGAACCCGCCACCGACGGCCATCCCCTCCAGCCTGCTGCGCGGCGGCCGTGGCCCAATGAGCGCGGCAGCGACGGGTGGGGCACGGTGCTGCCGATCACCGCGCTCGAAATCCTCGCCAGCGCCGGTGAAGCCGGGTGGATCAGCGAACGTCTCGACGATCCGGCGCATGCCGAGGTGATCGTGTTGCGCCACCGCGACCCCGAGACCGGCACAGGCTATGACCTGCGCCTGGTCTGGGATCGCGGCGAGGACGGCTCACCGGCGTATGCGCCGCAACATTCACGCATCAGCCGCCTGGGCGACGACCTCACGCGCAGCGATCGCAGCGTCCCGCTGAGCCTGGTCCGGCGCGTCATCGCCGAGACCGCCGGCCAGCCACTACCGCCCCTGCCCGCCGGTGACGACACCGCCCGGCGGACCGCGCTGAGCCCAGATCAGCGAATCCTGTTGTGGGCGGCCACATTATGCCCCGGCAGCCTCGCCCTGACCCGCGCGATCGCCGACCCCGGCCAGTGGATCGACCACCTGTTCAAAGCGCCGTCGTTCGGGCCCGCACCCAAAGACGCCCTCGCACAGCTGCGCCCCGACCTGATCGGCCAGCACCTGAACATCGGTATCACTACCTATCCGGGGGTGGTCGACGGTGACCTGATCGAACTGCGCCCCGCGGGCCAGTTCTCCCTCGAGCCCGGTGACGGCGCCGAGATCGTGCTCACCCGCACCGAACTCGTCACATTCGCTGACTCGCTCACCGACGCCCAGCGAATCGCCCTGGAAAGCCCCGACAGCGGGCTCGCGCGTGCGCGGGTCATGCGGGAGCTGCTCGACATCGACGCCCTGATCCCCGCCGCGGGAGTCGACTCCACGGCCAGCAGCAGGGCCAACTTTCTCATCACCGACGCCGAACCGGCGGAACAGGACCACGCGTCTGCCGAGGGAGTAGATCCTCACGCCAGTGACGCCGGAGCTGTCGATAGCTCGGTGCTGGTAGCCGACGATGTCGCTGCGCCCGGCGACGCGATGCCAGCACTGGGCCTGCCGATCCTGGATGAACCGGCGAGTCGGCCGCGACGCCCACCCCATCCCGTGACGCTGTCGGCGGATCAGCGATTGTTGCTCTACGCCCATGGCGGGCTCGATAGCGCCCTGGGCAGCGACGCTGGGCTGGACAGGATGTTCCAATACTCGGGGGATCAGGGCAGCTTTCCGCCGGTGGTGCGGTCGCGGCGACCGGACTGGGAAGGCTGGAGCTGGCACAAGGAGAATTCCGCGCTCGTCGCGCGCAGCGGTGATCAGACTCAACACACCAAGCCGGCGGTTAAGCTCACCCGCCAACAGATCGCCGCGTTCGCCCAATCACTGGACCCGGGCCTGCGCGCGCAGCTCGCGGAATCCGACGGCCTGGCCGACGCCGAGCGTGAGATGCTGATTCGCTTCGCCTTGGACATCGGCGCTATTCCCGTCGCGCCCGCGACCGACGCCGCTGGCCATCCTCGCACGGCCACCGAACCTCACCCGTCCGCCGCCGCAGAAAAGAACGAAACCCCGCATCCGGCCACGGAGGTGAATCGGCCGGTCGAGCTCGCCGCCGAACCGACACCGTCGAATGCTTACCGGTACGAGCATCTGTGGCGGTCACTGCTCGAGCCGGCGGAACCCGTCGTGGCTCCGGAGGTTTCCGAGGCCGAAGGGCTCAGTGATCTGCTCGCCGAGGCGGTCGCGGCTGGCCGCCTGGTGGAGCTCATCTGCGACCCGGACCGGTTGCGGTTGGAACTGCGGGTACGTGGCTACCCGCGCGGCGGGCGACGCGAGGACTTGCTGTGCTGGACCCGCGGCCACCCCGCCGACGCATTCGAGTTCCGGGAAGACCTGTCGCGAGCGGTGTTTCATTCGGCTATTGGGCTCGGCCATGTCGATCCCAGCAATCCCGAGCTGGTTCGCCGATGGCTCGAACCCCGGCCCACGGTCGCAGGCACCGCGACGCAGCGCCGAGTCATCGACACCGCCGTCGCGATGGCGATGGAAGATGAACTGCTCGGGCGGTTCCTGGCGTATCCGGCGAGCATGTTCGCGGAGATCGTCGCGAGCCGCGCCGAGTTCGCCCTCCGCCTCAGCTTGTACGTGGCTGTGTCCAGCGACGTCCCTGACCTCAAAGAGGCGGCGCGCGCGGTGGTCGATGACCGGCTGCTGATCGCGCAACTGGCACGTGCGGCGGCCGAAACCCGTTGGCTGGCAACTCATCCCGGCGCCGATTTGAGCGTGCTGAGCAGTGACAGCACGGCGGTGAAGTTCTTCGGTCGGCCCAGCGATCTCGACGAGCGCCTTGGCGCAGAGATCGGCGCGCGTCGGCAACTGGTCGAACCCGAGCACATGTATAACGCGATGCGCGAACCGCTCGGGCTACGTGCGCGGCGGTATCTGGAAGTACGGACTGAGCGTCTGCGCACCGAGCTGGCCCAGCCGCACCCTCGACAGCACGTCGACCCGGAACGTCTACGGATCGAACTCGCCGATACCGACGCGCTGGGTTCGCAGTTGGCTGCCCAGGAGCCAGCCCTGGAGGTCGGTGCCCTTCCCGAGATCGGCGACGAGGCCGCGATCCTGTACATGGCGAGCCACTCGTTGATCGTGGACTCAGGCACGACCGACGAGCCGCTGTATTTGGTCGGGCCACCGCATGAGACACCGACCGCCCGCCTGGACCCCGGTCTCGTGCAGCGACTGATCGGCTACGGCGACCTCGAACCCGCCGCGGCCTCCCCGAGGCTGCGCCTGACCTCACCAGGTCGGGCGCGCACGTCGGCGCTGATGCGTTCGCGCCGCGGCGAACCCGCGGTGGGGGACCGAGTGGTGTCGTTGGTCAGCGGCCGCACGGGCATCGTCGGCGGCTACGAACACCCGCCGAAGCTCTGGCGGCGCGCGTTGGTCGCCCTCGACACCGCCGATCGTCCTCACTGGTTGACCGACAATCCATTGCCCGAACTGCTGCTCACCGTCGCACCGGCGGCGATGACGGTCCACGACGCCGTGCAGCACTACCGACGCTCCTCCCGCGCCGAGAACCACGGCGACGAGCCCGACGACATCGCTGTCGGCCATACGGACCTGGACACTCTCAACCCTGGGCTCGGTGAACAAGCTGCCGCGGCGCAGGCGTTGTTCGAGGTCGACCCCGACATCGCGCGGCCGGTCGCGCCACGATGGCGGTTCGAGGCGGTGTGGCGGCCGGTGCTGCCCGGCGCGGTTCCGCGGGTCCCCGAGGAACTCGCTCCCGTTCGCAGGTATGTGGAGTTTGTGGCTGCGCGCGGCTGGCTGATCGACGCCGGTTACGGCCCGGATCGCAACACCTACCGACTGGAGTTGGCCGGGGAGACGCAGCCTGACCCGACCTGGTTGCGGTTGCAATGGCGCAATACCCCGCACGGGTGGGTGCGCGACCGCGACCACACCTACGGCACCTGCGGGGGCCGCCGATTCACCTCATTTCCCGCTGACATCGCCGAAGCGCTGAATACGCCGGTGACTCCGATCCCCGCGGGGATCGAGATCGCGTTGGATGTGCTGGTCGGGCGGGCATTGGCCGACCCGACGCTGTTCGGCCTCGACGCCACCGACCGCCTCGCCCACCGCCAGGCCGCCACCACCCACATCGCGCACCGGTGGGACACCGTCCTCAACCAGCTGCAGACCTCGACGGCGGACCCGGAGCTGGCGCACGCCGCCACCGCGCTCGCCGAACGCACACTGCTGCGGCAGCGCCTGGCCGGCCAGGTCGCAGATCACGCCTACGCCATCCTGGAGTCCACCAGAACCGCGCTCGCCGAGCACATGTCCGAGGACCAGCGGCTGCTGCTGTCCACCGCCGGATGGGCAGACATGGCCCTCGCCGGCGGTGAATCAGGCCTCGACACGTTCTTCAACAGCCACCGCGGCGGCTCCATCTATTCGCGTGTGACCACGCTGCGGCCCGAATGGCGGCCACTGCATTATCTCGTCACTCGCAACGATATCCAGCTGTCCGAATCATTGGGTCCGGCACCGAAGTCCGAGCAACGGGTGAGGTTGCCGCGCAAGACCCTGGCCGCGGCGGCCGCGGAGGTGGACCCGATCCTGCGCACCCACCTGGGCAGCCGCGACACCCCCTACGTCGTGACCCGGAACCTGGAAAACCTGCTGCTCGGCCTGCACCTGCTCGCGGAAACACCGGACCCCGAACCCGAACCCGAACCCGCCAGCGCCGAGCCCGAGCTCACCGTCCCACACGAGGGCGACGAACCGGCCGAGGTCCCACCACCCCAACCCGCACCCGCTGCGGCGTCGAGCGACGCCACGCCGGTGCTGTCGCGGTTCCAGACGCTGTGGGGCCCGATCATCGCACCGCCCGCGCCGGTGCTGCCGCCGCAACCCGAGCGCTTCGAGGGCCTGGCCGAACTGGTCGATGCCGCCGTCGACGCCGGATGGGACACCATCCTGGCCGATCTCACCGGCGAACCGCAGCCACGGTGGGAACTGCAGCTGCGGGTCCAAGCAAGCTCGGGGCGGCACTATTTCACCCTGCCCTGGAACCTCGACACCACGACCGGGCACTACCGCTACAGCCCCGACGCGGCGACACGAGTGTGGATCCGCGGCGACGGCGGCATCGAACGCACTCGGCCGAGTCTGGAGATGGTGCGGCGCTGGGTCGAGGCGGCCACCGTCATCGACCGGCCCGCCGGCGGCAACGACCTCGTCGAGGCCGCAGTGACCGCGGCGATCGAGGACACCCACCTCGAACAGTTCCTCGCCTACCCGCCCACCCTGTTCGCCGACCTCGTCACCGCCCGCACCCACCACGTCATCACCGAAACCGTCGCCGCGCACCTCGCGGACGCCGATCCCGACAGCGACCGCGCCCACACCTACCGGCAACTCGCCGCCCACCACCTCCTGCACCACGATCTAGCACACGCTGTCGCCCTATCGCGTTGGCGGGCAGCCCATCTCGACCCCGCCGGACCGCTACCGCAGTTCCCGACACCGGTCACTGTCGCCCCTGGCGGTGCGCCCCAGCCGCTCGTTGACCTGCTGGCCGACGAAGCCGCCGCCCGCGACCAGCTGATCACCTCAACACCCCAGGTAACCGAGTTCACCTCCCGCGCGCAGCGCTACCTGAGCACGCGCCGTGACCGGCTGCGCGCCGAACAGGCGCTGGCGACCCCGCTGCCGCACCGCGACCCCGCTGCCCTGGCCCACCAGCTCACCGAAGAGCTCGCTGACACCGAAAACCTGCTCACTCCAATACATCCCACCGAGCCTGTCCCGGCCGACGAGGACCGCTCGGCCCCCCACGACGCCGACACCACCGCACAAGCCCGGGACAGTGGCGACGCAGCAACGCCGCCGACCAGAGGGAAGCTCGCACTCGAGCTGCCGTGCGCGATGACGATCACCCGCAGCTGGACCCTGCCGACGTCCGAAGGCCAGCCAACCACGTGCTCTCACAGGGCTGTTGGCGACGACGGCCAATCGTATGCGTTCACAACCACCGACGTCCTGCACGAGGCCGGAGCCCGCGTCCTGCTGACTGAAGGGCGCGGGGCATACCGCACCCGCCGCCTCGAAGGCGGAACCACGCTCCATATCGAGCAAGCAGCAGTGTCGGCGCAACCCGATCCCGGCACACCGCCGGTCGAACCCACCGACTCGACCGCCGCCCGTCAACCTTCCCCGTCGCCCACCGCAACCAGCGGACCGGAACATGATGGCGCCCAACAACTTCTACCATCCGAGCAGGCCGACGGCACAACCGCGGGCCCGGGCGAGGACCCGAAGACACCACCCCACCCGACCTCGAGCCCCCCGCCAGAAGCCGCCGACCTCGAGCGACTAATGTCCGCCGCCGGATGGAGCCTGTGGTACTCCAGCCCCAGCGACGACGGCAGCCACAGCCTGTGCATGAAATACGTGGCCACCGCAGGCCTGGAGCCGGGGTTCACTGCACGCTGGACACCGGGCGCGGATGGTCGGGTCGAGTTCAATCCGTTCCAATCGCATTGGCACAGCTTCGGGCGCGACACCCACGTCCTCACCGACCTCGCCCAGGTGCGGGCCGCTGCCAGCCAGCCACCTGCACACCTCGATGACGGCACCGCCCCGGAGCTGACCACCTTCGACGACGACGGTGCACCGCTGGCCACCGACATCGACGCCGACACGCACCTCGAGCGCGCGGTGAGCGCCGCGATCATCGACACCCTCGCAGCGGATCATCCGCTACTCCAGCTCGCCGAGCTCGGGCGCCTCGACACCTATCTGCAATTCGCCGGACCGATCACCGCCCACCAGGTGATCCCCGCAGTCATCGACCACTGGCGCCGCTCCGCGGCCGACGACCCGCAGACACGCCAAATCCTCGACACGGTCGAGCGCGCACACCCCGAGCACGCCGAACGCCTCGCCACCAGGGTGGCATTGCAGGTATGGGCGCGCGCTTTCCAGGCCCGGATGCTCACCAAACCGAAACGGCAGCCGACACCGGACTACCCGCAAACGCTGCAGTTCTGGACCAACCCGGCCACCGACCGCATCGAAATCTGCATCCCCGCCCGCACGAAGACCGCGCTCGCCGACATCGACATCGACACCAGCGCAGGCAAATCCACCCTGACCATCACCGGCAGCCCCACCACGCCATACCACCTCGCACGCCGCACCAGCGGCACCAGCGGCACCTATTCGCTCACCAAGACCGCCGACCTGAGCGGACTGGTCACCGCGGTCCAGACCCGCCCGGTCAGCACGAAGTCCTCACTCGAGCTGCCGTGCGCGATGACGGTTACCCGCAGCTGGACGCTGCCGACATTCGACGGCGAGCCGCTCGGGTTTCCCCACCTCGCAGTCGACGGCGACGGCCAGCACTACGCGTTCAGAATCAAGGACACCCTGCACCCGCCCGGCACCCGGATTCTGATGACGCGCGGGCGTGCCGCGTCCTATCGCACCACCCTCGACGAGGGCGGATTCACGATCCATGTCGAGCGGGCAGTCGTGTCGGCCCAACCCGACCCTGACACCTCGCCAGCCGTGTCCGCCGACGCGACCGCTGCACTGGACCCGCCTGCGGTACCCGCCGTACGCAGTGGGCTGGAGCCGGAACATGGTGCAGCACACCAGGTTCCCCTGCCGGAGCAGGCCGATGGTGCAACGGTGGGCCCGGGCGAGGCTGGCGATGGTTTCGACGAGATCTTCGAGCGGGCGGTTGCCGAAGCCCAGCGCGCAGCAGAGGCGACCGGCGGGGAAACAGTCTCCGGCCAGTGGCTGGAACTGGCCACGATGCTGCAAACAGATCCACGTACCGGTATCGCCTACCGTGCGACGCAGCAATCAGAGTTCAAGCGGGTGGGGCAGTGGTGGGTCGATCGCGCCACCACCGAGCTGGGCCGGCTGGGCTACCGTGTGCAGTCCCGCGGTCAGGGGTGGGGCCGCCAACGGCGTCTGCCCCAGATCGAGACCGACCACGACAACCAGCTGATCCTGCTGGATGCCCGGTTGCCGGAGGTCACCACCGCGTTCAACCTCGTCCACGCCGTCGCCGCCCTGCGACCGGGCCACAACGCATCCCACGAGGCTGACCGAGCACCAGAGGCCGGTATCGAATCCAGCACGGCCGCAACGGAACCGAACGTGTCGGCTCCATCGGTCGAGGTGGCTGGTGAGCGGCCGGACCGTGTGCGCGCGGCAGCTCTTTCCGGGTCGGGTCAGCTCGACGCCGAGGAAATGCTGCTGGTGTACGCGGCGGCGTCGGTGGCTTCGACGCGCTTCGCCGACGCCCTCGGCGACCCGACGAAGGTCGAGCAACTGCTCGGCGCGGAGTTCAGCGGCACCGTCCCCTCCCACGTCCTGGCCTGGCGGCCCCGCTGGGAGGGCTGTTCGATCATGGCCACCCGGGACGCGATCGCCTTGACCGGTGCCGGGAACCGCCTGCCCTTCGGGGTCGAGCCCGTACTGGTGCTGCGCGAGGAACTGCACGCGATACTCGACGCGGCACGCACCGACATCCTGCTCGCCGCGGACCAGGTCGCCGACTGGGTGCGCGCCGCACTGGCGATCGACGCGATCCCCGCCCAGCTCAGCTTCCACGGCGAGTTCGCGCCCCTCTATCCCGGCGTATGGCAGAGTGTGGCCACCGAACTCCACGCTCACGCCGCAATATTTCACCAGCCCGCTGACGCCGCCGACGCGCTGGAACGCGAACTGACCTACCGGCGAGCGGTCGCCGATCGCCTGGTCAGTGAGAAACTTCTGGTCGTTGGAACGCCCGCTGCCGCGATCATCACCCGCCAGCACCGGCGCGCGCTGGAAGAACTCGCCATCGCCGAGCGTGCTGTCGCGATCCGGGCCGCCTTGCACGCCAGCCTCACCGACGCTGCCCCCCAACTGACCGGCACCGCCGCTGCCGCATTGGACGGCGCGCTCAACACTGCCGCCACCGCCATTGCACGCGGCGACACCGCCGCCGCGATCCTCACAGAATCTGTTGCAGCCCTCGGCATTTCGGCAGAATCTGTCGATTCCGCGATCAGTGCGGCGGCGGTGGTCGAAATCGACGCGGTGCCCGCGCCGGCAGTGCTGCAGCGATGGCAGCTGCCGCAACCGCGGATCACCGCGCTCGGGCAGAGCAAAGGCGCTCTGGCGCGTGCGCTCGGCGACGCGGCCGAGAACTGCACCGATCCGGCGGGCCGGTGGGCGCTGGAGTTGGCGAGGACCGCGCTGGGCAACCGATCC
>NZ_LT985361.1:8121382-9122433 GCF_900269665.1 Nocardia suismassiliense | reverse complement strand
GCGGCGCACCGGGTGTCGCGGGCGGCGCGGCGGGCTGGTCGGCGGCGGGCTGACTGTGCACCACGGCGACCGTGGTCGCGGTCGGCGAACCGGGCTGTCCCGCATCGGCTTTCGGGTGGCCCGCGGTGGCGGCGGCCGAGTCCGTCGCGGCGACCGGTGCGTTGGGGTCGGCCGGGTCGGTAGCCTGCCCGCCGGTGGTCGCGGCGATCTCCGCCGCGCGCGCCAGGGACGACTGCTCGGTCGAGGCCGGGTTCGAGCCGGACTGGATGCCGGTGCCGATCGCGGCGGTGCCGGTGGCCAGCAGGGCGATGACGACCGCGGCACCGGCGATGATCGTGGCGCGCTGCTTGCCGCGCAACCGTGGCCTGCGCGGTGCCTCGGCCACCGGCAGTGGTGAAATCGCCACCGCGGGCAGCTCTTTGGTGGTCGGCGCGGGTACTGCGGCCGGTGTGCGATCAACGGTGACGGTCGCCAGCTCGGCGGCCAGCGCGGCGGCCCCGCGGGCGCTGGTGTGGGCGGGCTGGGCAGCGGCGACCACCGGAAGGCCGAATTCGGTCGAGATCAGTTCGGCGACCAAGGGAATCGCGCCGCCGCCACCGGTGAGCAGGACACGGCTGATGTCGCCGACGTCGAGCCCGGCCCGGTGCACCGCGTCCCGGATCAGGTCGATCGAGCTCAGCAGCGGCCCGCGCAGCAGGTCCTCCAGTTCGCCGCGCACCAAACGCACGTTGCCGGTCTGTGCGTCCGCCGGATTCAACCGCGCGCGCACCACGGTCGCGGTATTTATCGAGAGGTCTTCTTTCGCCGTTCTGCAGCGCTCGCGCAATGCCGACAATTCCCGTTCCACTACCGGGTCGTACGGGTCGAAATCATTTGCCGCCGCGGCGTTTGCCAGAACGTAGCGCATGGTGAGTAGATCGAATTCGGCACCGGCGACGTCCGTGGTCCGCAGTGGTGCGCCGAGCAGGCTCGCGTGATCGCCGGTGCGCACCACCGAGACGGTCAGACCGGTGGCGCCGAGGTCGTAGACGAGGACCGCGCCGTCGCCGAGCGGGCCCTGCGTGGCTTCGAGCCAGCGGACCGCGGCGGTGGGTTCGGGCACCAGGGTCACCTCGCGCAGCCCCGCCCGATCGAGGGCGGCGCGCTGGATGTCGACCGTGTGCCGCGACCACCACGCCGGGTAGCAGGCCACGGTGACGCCGGATTCGCGTGCGCCGGTATCGAACTCGTCCATCAGACAGGTGATCGCCGCGGCGACGAGGTCGGCGGCGCAATGCTCGGTGCCGTCCTCGGCGAGCATGTCCACCGGATCGCCGACCCTGGCCAGGAAGCCCTCGAGCAGCACGTCGCTGGAGTGCCGTCCGGTCGCGCGCGCGGCGGTGCCGAAGGTGGGCGGTGCGTCGGCCACCAGCCGCAGCACGCTGGGATGCGTGCGCACGCTGTCGCCGTCCTCGCCCGCTGCCGCCGCGGCGACCGAATTCGACGCCCCGACAGTGATGCCGAGCGCCAGACGCTGTGTCATTCGTGAACCCCGTTCGAAAACTCTGTGGTCCGGTGTCGTGCGAGCACCCCGATGCACCTGTTGTTTCGGTTGCTGGGTGTCCGCCGTTACCGGTTCCGGGGAAGTTCCGGGGAAATTCCCCTAATGCCGTGACAGCCCCTAAGGGCGGGCTCGGGTGAGTTGTGGGGGTCGGCCCCGTTATGCGTAACGCGTGGCGCCCCTAGCGTGAAATGCATTCCAACGATGCGGATCGCGGAGGTCCGCCGGCTCTCAGGAGATGTTTCTGATGACACCCAACGCGATTCTCGAGTTCATCCTCAACCTGCTGCGTGACCACGAGGCGGCGGTCGGCTACTGCGCCAACCCGGCGCAGGCGCTGGTGGCGGCGGGTTTGCCTGCGGTGACCCCGGAGGACATCGCCGCCGTCGCCCCGATGGTCGCCGAGTCCGCGCTGGTTGCGGGCGGCTCCCAGCTGTCGGCGATCGTGGCCGCGGGTGCGCAGACCGGTGCTGCCGCCGTGCTCGGTGCGGCGGGCACCGTCGGTGCCGCCGCGGCGGCCGATGCCGGCTTGAACATCGGCGCCGACCTCGGCCTCGACCTGGGTGGACAGGTCGGTGCGGGTATCGACCTCAATGCGGGACTGAACACGGCGATCGACACCGGCCTGCAGGTCGGCGCTGATCTCGGTGCCGGACTTTCGGCAGGGCTGGGCACCGTCGCCGGTATCGGCGCGGATTTGTCCGCCGCGGTCGGCGGTGCGCTCGGCGTGGCCGGGCAGGCGGTCACCGGCATCGGTGCCGATGTGCAGGGTGCGGTCGACGCCGGACTGCAGGTGGGGACGGGGCTCGAAACGAGTTTGTCCGCCGGGCTCGGCGGTGCGCTCGGTGCGGTCGGACAAGCCACGACCGGACTCGCTACCGGCCTCGATGCCGCGCTCGGTGCGGGCGGCCAGGTGGGTGCCGACCTGTCCAGCGGGTTGCAGGGTGCGGTGCAGACGGGTGTGACGACCGGTCTCGACGCGGGCGCTGGTCTCGGTGCCGGGCTGAATGCCGGTCTGCAGGGCGCGGTGAATGCCGGAACCCAGGTGGCCGGCGATCTGTCGACATCTATTGGTGGAGCGGTGAATTCGGCAGTCGGCTTGGAGAGCGAACTGGCCACCGGGCTCGGCGCGGCGGTAGGCGCGGGCACTGAAATCGGTGGAGACCTGTCCACTGGGCTGGGAGCGGCGGTAGGTGCGGGCACCGAGATCGGTGGCGACTTGTCCACCGCTGTGGGTGGCGCGGTGAACGCGGGTGCGCAGGTCGGTTCGGGCCTGGAGACGGGGCTGTCCGGCAGTGTCGGTGCGGGTACGCAGGTGGGCACCGATCTCGGCGCGGGGCTGGGGACGAGTGTGGATAGTTCGATCAACGCCGGTGCGCAGCTGGGTTCGGGGCTGGAGACCGGGTTGTCCACAGGTCTCGATGGTGTGCTCGACGCCGGTGCTCAGGTCGGTGGCGCGATTGATGCGGGTACGCAGGTGGTGACCGGCTTGGAGACCGGGCTCGGCATTGCGGCCGATGCCGGAGCAGGTCTGGGAGCTGGACTTTCGGCCGGTCTCGACGGTGCGGTCGGTGCCGGTGCGCAGCTGGGGACAGGTTTGGAGACGGGTCTCGACGGTGCGGTTGGCGCCGGTGCACAGCTGGGGACAGGTCTGGAGACCGGGCTTGGCGGCGTCATCGACGCAGGTGGGCAGGTGACGACCGGACTGGAGACCGGGCTCGGTGCGGATTTGTCCACAGGTATCGGTGGCGCGGTGGATGCCGGTGCCGGTCTCGGTGGTTCGCTGGGCGGTACTGCCCAAGGGGCTGTGGATGCCGGTGCGGGGCTGGGTGGTTCGCTGGCCGGTACTGCGCAGGGCGCGGTTGACGCCGGCGCTGGTCTCGGTGGTTCGCTGGGCGGGACTACTCAGGGAGTAGTGGATACGACTGCGGGCCTTGGTGGTTCGGTCGGTAGCACCACGCAGGGCGCGGTCGATACCGGTGCCGGGCTGAGTGGTGGCGTCGGGGCGAGCACGAACCCCTGGTCTTCCCTTGATGTTTCGAGTGCGTTCGGGTCGGGGCTGGACAGTTCCGCTGGCCTGCACGGCGACACCGGACTGTTCGGTGAGGCGGACGCGGATCTGACCGGCAGCGCCGGTGCGGATCTCACCGGTGACGCGATGCTGCACTGACGCCGCCGCACTGACCACGCCTGCGGCGGCGCACCGACAAGGCCTGCGCCGCCGCACCGACAATGCTCGAGCCACTGGAAGAGGTCGATACCGCGATGGGGACGCCCGCACCGAACGCCACACCACCGGCGGTACCGCTGCTGTCGGTACTCGGCGAAACCATCGCGGCGGCCCGCGCCGCCGGGCGCACCGATCTGGTCGGCCGCCTCGAGGTGGCCGCCGATCGGGTCCGCGACCCGCGGCGGCGCATTGTCGTTGCGGGACAACTGGATCAGGGCAAGAGCCGCTTCGTCAACGCGCTGCTCAATCTGGAGATCTGCCCCGTCGGCGACGACGTGACCACCACGGTCACCACGCTGCTCGCGCACGGCCCCGAGCCGAAGGCCGAGCTGGTGCTCACCGGTCCCGGCGGCGACTCCGGCGGTCCGGAGACCCGAGTGCTCGTGCCGTTCACCGAGATCAGCACGATCTCCGCCCGCTCACCGCTGGCCCAGGGGCGGCGGATCGTGCGGTTGGAAATCCAGGTACCCAACCCGCTGCTGGCCGATGGCATCGTGCTGGTCGATACGCCAGGAGTCGGCGGGCACGGAAGTTCCTATGCGGCAAGCGTGCTCGGCATGGTGTCCGCCGCGGACGCGGTGCTGGTGCTCTCCGACGCGTCCACCGAACTCACCGAGCCGGAACTCGCGTTCTTGCGTCAGGTCCGTGAGCTGTGCCCCACCGTCGCGCTGCTGCTGACCAAGACCGACCTGTACCCGCACTGGCGCCAGGTGCACGAGGCCGACCGGCGCCACCTCGCCACGGCAGGTCTCGACGTGCCGATGATCGCGGTGTCCTCGCTGCTGCGCAGCCACGCGCTGCGCCTGCAGGATCAACAGCTCGGCCTCGAGTCGGGCTTCGGCGTGCTCTACCAATTCCTGCGCGACCAGGTGGTGGCCCGCGACCAGCTCGCCACCCGCGCCGCAGTCGCCCGCGATATCCGTTCCGCCGCCGAACATCTGGCGCTGGCGCTGGGCAGTGAGCTGGTTGCGGTCCGCGATCCGGCACGCGGCGCGGCGGCGGTCCGCGAACTGCAGGCCGCCCGGACCTCGGCCGAGGAACTGCACCGCCGCACCGCCTCCTGGCAGCAGACGCTGGCCGACGGCATCACCGACCTGGCGGGCGATGTCGACCACGATCTGCGAGATCGGTTGCGCGGCATCGCCAGAACCACCGAGGAGTGGATCGACGACCACGACCCCGGCCGACATTGGGAGCGGATCGCCGAATACCTCACCGGCACCATCGATACGGCGATCGGCGACAACCTGCTCTGGACCCACTCGCGCGCCTTGCAACTCGCGCAGCGGGTCGCCGAGCATTTCAGCGATGCGGGCGCCACCGATCTCCCGGACGTCCGGTCCGACACCGCCGTCGCAGGCAGTCACATCGGCGCGGGCACCCTCGCCGACCTGGAGCCGGACATCGGTTTCGGCAGCAAACTGCTCGTCGGCATGCGCGGCTCCTACGGCGGCGTGCTGATGGTCGGGCTGGCCAGTACCTTTGCCGGACTCGCGCTGCTCAATCCGATCTCGCTCGGCGCCGGACTCGTGGTGGGCGGCAAGGCCTTCCGTGACGACAAGCAGGCCAGGCTGGCCCGGCGGCGCACCGAGGCGAAGGCGGCCGTCCGCCGATTCGTCGACGATGTGGCGTTCCAGACGGGCAAGGAATCCAAGGACCGGCTGCACCGCATCCATCGCGCACTGCGCGACCACTATGCCGGTGTGGCCGAGCGGAGCCTGCGGTCGATCGACGATTCGCTGCGGGCCGCGCAGGAGGCCGCGACGATGGCCAACGCGCGCCGGGCCGAACGCGGGGCGGTGCTCGAGCGGCAGCTGAACGTGGTCGCTGAGCTGGGCAGGTACGCCGAAGCCATGCAGGCCGCGCTGCCGAGCGCGTCCGTCGGTACGGTTGCCCCGTGAACGAGCTCCACCGAGTGAACCGACGACACAGCGCGCCTTCGCGAACGGCGCTGCCGAGCGCAGGCGAGGCGGC
This sequence comes from Nocardia suismassiliense, assembly GCF_900269665.1. Classification (GTDB taxonomy): domain Bacteria; phylum Actinomycetota; class Actinomycetes; order Mycobacteriales; family Mycobacteriaceae; genus Nocardia; species Nocardia suismassiliense. The sequence continues at coordinate 9,116,689 of NZ_LT985361.1, read as the reverse complement.
GTCGTGAGACGTGCGGGCGGCGCTGCGCCAGGGATAGTTGCCGAGGCCCATCGACTGATCGGCGCGGCGCGTGCCGCGCTGGCGACCGAACCGCGACCGCGGGCCATGCTCGCCGAGTGCGCCGGTCGCCTGGATCAGCCGTTGCGCGTCGCGCTCGCCGGTTCGTTGAAGGCCGGCAAATCCACGCTGCTGAATTCCCTTGTCGGGCAGGACATCGCACCGACCGACGCGACCGAGTGCACCAGGGTGGTCACCTGGTACCGCTACGGTTCCACCCCGAGCGTGACGGCGCACGCCGGCGACGGCGCCCGCGCGAACGTGGTGGTGCGCCGCGGCGGCGGTACGCACGGACTGACCTTCGACCTGGATCGGTTGACTTGGAACGCGCCCGCGCCGCGCGAGGTCGATCACCTCGAGGTCGAATGGCCGGCGGCGGCGCTGGCCGACACGACCATCATCGATACGCCGGGCACCTCCTCGCTGTCGCGGGAGGTGTCGCAGCGCACGGCGCGGCTGCTCACGCCGGAGGGCAAGCAGAGTATCGCGGTCCCCGGCGCCGACGCGGTGGTGTACCTGCTGCGCAGGCTCGACGCGGCCGACGTCCGGTTCCTCGAGCGGGTGGGCGCGGGAACTACTGCCGGGCCGGGTGTTTCGGGATTGCCCGGCCCGCTCGGCGTCGTCGGTGTCGTGTCCAGGGCCGACGAGATCGGCGCAGGCCGGATCGACGCGCTGCACTCGGCACGCGATGTCGCGACCCGCTTCGCCGGGGAGCTGGAGCGAACAGGGCTGTGCCAGGCCGTGATTCCGGTCGCCGGGCTGCTCGCGTTCGCCGCGGCCACACTGCGGCAACAGGAGTATGCGGCGTTCGAGGCGCTCGCCGGTGTTCCGGTCGACGAGCTGAGTGCGGCCCTGCTCTCCGCGGATCGCTTCGCGCGCCCCGATGTCGTATTGCCGGTGGCACCGGAACTCAGAGCCCAGCTCGCGGAACGGTTCGGCCTGTTCGGAATTCGCATGGCAGTCACCCTGATTCGGCTCGGCGTGCGCGACTCCGCCACGCTGGCAGCGGAATTGACCACGCGCAGCGGTGTGGACGAGCTGCGCTCGGTGCTCGATGTGCAGTTCGGCCAGCGCGCCGATCAGCTCAAGGCGCACTCCGCCCTCACCGCGCTCGCGCGCGTGCTGACCGCGTACCCGGGCAGCGCGGCCGACACCCTGCTGCCGCGCGTACGCACCCTGCTCGCCGATGTACACGGTTTCGCCGAGCTCCGCCTGCTCGGTCGTCTCCGCACCGACGAATTGACCCTGCCACCGGCGGATCTCGCCGAACTGCACCGCCTCATCGGCGGTTCCGGCATCGCCCCGCACCTGCGCCTCGGGCTGCCGGTCGACGCCGCGCCCTCGGTACAGCGAGACCAAGCCGTTGCCGCGGTACGCAAATGGCGGGCCAGGGCTAGACACCCACTCGCCGACCAATTCACCAGTACCGCTTGCCTCACCGCAGCCCGCAGCGCGGAAGGCACGCTCAGTCTGTTGCCCGGCTAGCTCAGGTCACCGGTAATCCTGCACAACACCTCCACCGTCTGCACTGGTCGGCGCCTGCTCGGGGTCGATCGGATACTGGGAAGCGAATCGTTCGGCGCCCACCGCGACCTGTGCGCGGCATCTTCGACACCGTCGCGCAAGCGGTCACCACCCCGGGGCCTGGGAGTGGCTCGCGGCCTTCGGCAAGGCAGGCAGCGGTATCGCCCGGACGACCGACATCGGATCGGTGTGAAGCCGGTGCCGTCGGGTAGGCGACCGATATCCGAACAAGGAGGTCGCGATGAGCCAACAGAAGGTAGTGCACGCGCTGCTCGACCGCGCCGGAACCGGATACGCCGCGGAGGCGGGCATCCACCTCGACGACAAACCCGCGCCGCTGTTCCAGCTGCTCATGCTCGCGGAGCTGTTGAGCACCAGAATCTCCGCCGACATCGCCGTAGCCGCCGCCCGCGAACTGGTCGCCACCGGCTATCGCACCCCGCAGCGCGTCGCCGACGCCGAATGGCAGGAACTCGTCGACGCCCTCGGCCGCGCCCACTACCGCCGCTACGACGAGAGCACCGCCACCCGTCTCGGCGCCAACGCCGCCCAGGTCCTCGACCGCTACGACGGCGACCTGCGCAATCTCGCCGACGAAGCCGACCACGACTCCAAACGCGCCGCCCAACTCCTGCAAGAGTTCCAGGGCATCGGCCCCACCGGCAGCGACATCTTCCTCCGCGAGATCCAAGACGTCTGGCCCTGGGCCGCCCCCCATTTCGACGAACGCGCCCTCCGCGGCGCCGACTGCATCAACCTCCCATCCACCCCCGCCAAACTGGCCGCCCTGGCCCCCAAAGACCACACCGCAGCCCTCGCCGCCGCCCTCGTCCGAATCACCCTGGACGACAAACTCGCCGAAGAAGTCCTCGACGCCGCCCACTGACCCGTGCGTCGAGGCAGCCGCGTCAGGGGGTGGTGGCGGGGCTGGTGGGGTCGATGAGGATTTTGGCGTGGTGGTCGGGGGTGGCGAGGGTGGTGAAGGCGGTGTCGATGCCGTTGAGGCCTACTGTGCCGGTGATCAAGGGGGCGGGGTCGACCTTGCCTTCGGCGAGGAGGTGGAGGGTGTCGCGGAACTCGCCGGGGTCGTAGCCGAAGGCGAAGCGGAGTTCGAGTTCCTTGTTGATGGCCATGGCGGGGCGGATGCGGTCGGTTTCCATGCAGACGCCGACGACGACCACGCGCGACAGTGGCGGTGCGGCGGTGATGATCTGGTCGAGAATGCCTGGGACGCCGACGCATTCGAAGATGACGGGTCCGGACGGGCCCGCGTTCAGGGTGTGTGCGAGGCGGAAGACGTACCACCAGGGCAGGTTCGGGACGCGGCGCAGGCGGTCCATGGTGTCGAAGCCGAGCTCGAGAATGTCGGTGACGCCGTTGATGCGGCCGCGGGTGGGTGCGGCGGTCCAGGGGGAGTCGGTGGCCGGGTCGACGACGATGTCCGCGCCGCAGGCGGCCGCGAGTTCGCGGCGGCGTGGGGAGAAGTCGCTGGCCACGACCGTGCGTACGCCCGCCGCCTTCAGCATGCTGATCACCGCGAGCCCGATCGGCCCGCAGCCGATGACAAAAGCGTGCTGCCGCTTGCCTACTCGACCGCGGCGCACCGCGTGCCAGGCCACCGCCATGGGCTCGGTGAGCGCGGCGTGTTCGGCGGACAGCCCGTTCGGCACCGGCATGGTCATCGACTCCTGGACGATCACCTGCTCGGCGTAGGCGCCGGGCGCCTCGACCGACAGACCGGTCAGCTGCGGTTTCGTGCCGTGCCGCACGATCGGCAGCGCCACCACCGGAGTGCCTGCCCGCCAACGCTTCCGGCACCCCGGTCCGTAATCCACCACCTCGCCGCTGAATTCGTGCCCGAGCACCACACTCTGGTCCGACCGCATGAACGAGTCGTACCCGGTGACCGCGCTCAGCTCGGCCACCTCGTCGGCGTGGTTGCGCACATGCAGGTCGGAACCGCAGATGCCGCAGCGCGATACGTTGATCAGCAGCTGCCCGCGCCCGGGTATCGGCGTCGGTAAGTCGGTGACCTCGAATTTCGAGTTGGTGACGACGGCAGCCCGCATGGTGAACTCCTCGAATCGGCGTCGCTGACCACGCTACTGCGCCATCAGCCACCCCTGCCGCTTTCCCGCGATCGAGATAGACCGTCGCCGGGTCAGATGGGCGTCAGTTCGTCCTGGGCGGCGCGGCGATCGTAGGCGTTGCGCGCGGCGGCGATCTCGTTCTGATGCCCTTCGGTCCAGGTCACCAAGGCCTTGATGGTGGTGTGCAGACTGGCGCCGAGCGGGGTCAGCGCGTAGTCGACCCGCGGTGGCACGGTCGGATACACGGTGCGCTCGACCAGCCCGTCGCGTTCGAGATGCCGCAGGGTGCGGGTGAGCATCCGCTGACTGACGCCGTCGATCTTGCGTTTGAGTTCGGTGAACCGCAGGCTCCGCTCGTCCAGCAGCGCGATCACCAGCAGCGACCACTTGTCGGCGACGCGATCGAGGATCTGCCGCACCTCGCAGTCGGCGCGGGAGTCCCAGTGTGAAACGTCGAAGTCGGCGGTGGTATCCCCGCAGTGCCCCGGTGACTTCAAAGTGCCGTCTTCCATAGTCGTCGATTCTGCCCGAGACTTCTCCTCGGTATCAAGAGGTAACCGACCCCATTGTGGGGAACCTACTGTGTTCGGGGAGTCGTGATGGTGAAATCCAGAGCCGCCGAGGTCTTTACCGAGATGTCCGGCCGCGCCTGGGGCGTGCTCGCGGTGTTGTGCGGCGCGATATTCATGGAGGGCATCGACGTCGGGATGCTGAGCGTGGCGCTGCCCTCGATCCGGGCCGAACTCGGCCTGTCCACCGGCATGCTCAGCGGTGTGGTGTCGGCGTACGTGCTCGGCTACGGCGGGTTCGTACTGCTCGGTGGCCGCGCCGCCGACCTGCTCGGCCGCAGGCGGATGTTCCTGTTCTGGCTGACGGTATTCCTGGTGTTCTCCGGACTCGGCGGCTTCGCCACCACCGGGTGGATGCTGTTGACCGCCCGCTTCGTCACCGGGGTGGCCGCGGCGTTCCTCGCCCCGGCCGGTCTCTCGCTGATCACCACCAACTTCGCCGAGGGCGCGGTGCGGGACAAGGCGCTGATGTTCTACGCGGGCGTGGCGGCAGGCGGTTTCTCGCTCGGCATGGTGGTCGGCGGATTGCTGACCGCGTTCGGGTGGCGCTGGGTGTTCTTCGTACCGGTGCTCGTTTCGGCCGTGCTCTTGGTGGCCGCGATCGCCATGATCCGGGATTCCGGTGTGCCGCAGCGGGTTCGGGGCGGCTTCGATCTGCTCGGTGCGTTGAGCGTGCCCGCTGCGATGCTGCTGCTCGTCTACGGTGTCGTCCGGCTGGAGCATCCCGGTGACAATCCGGGGCTGACGGTGGCGTCCTTCGCCGGCGGTCTGGCGGCGCTCGCACTGTTCGTCGTGAACGAACGCCGCACCGCCACACCGCTGGTCCGGCTCGGTATCCTGCGTTCGGTCCCGCTGGTGCGCACCAATCTGGTCGCGGTGCTGTTCATCGCCTCGTTCATGGGATTCCAGTTCCTGGCGACGCTGTACTTCCAGGAAGTGCGCGGCTGGAGCACGGTGCAGACCGGCTTGGCGATGGCGGTGCTCGGTCTGGACGCGATCCTCGCTCCACTGCTGACGCCCTGGTTCGTGCGCCGGTTCGGCAATGTCCGGGTGATCTTCGGTGGCACGGTCCTCGCGGCGCTCGCCTACGTGCTGTTCCTGCCGACGGACCTGGATCGCACCTATATCGCCATGCTCCCGACGATGCTGCTGCTCGCCGTGGCCTTCGCGCTGGTCTACGGACCGCTGACCATCGCGGGCACCGACGATATCGCGGCGGAGGAGCACGGCCTGGCGGGTGGATTGCTCTACACCGCAATCCAATTCGGTGCGGCGCTGGGCATCTCGGTGGTGACGGCGGTGAACGTCGCGGCGGTCACCGCGGGCAACGTCGGCATGGACGGACTGCGCACCGCGCTGATCGTTCCGGTCGTCGCCGCGGTCCTGGCCGGCGTGGTCGCCGCGACCGGCTTGCGCCGCAGCACGATCGCCGACCCGGACGAGCTGCCGGAACAGCTCGTGCACGCCTGACGGCGGTCCGATGGGCTGGAGTGTCAAACACTCCAGCCCACAGGCCTTTTCACTGCCGGGCGCGCAGTATGGGGAACACCTCTTCCTGGAGGTAGGTTTCCAGGTCGCGACCGTTGCGCACGGCTTCGATCACCGGAACGCCGTGCTGTGCCGCCTTTTCCTGCAACGCCGCGCTCGAATCGCTTTCGACGCCACCACCGATCAGCAGCAGGCCGATCGGACCGGCCTCGAGCGCGGCCAGCGCGTCCGCGTCGGCGGTCACGCCGTGCGCGGTAAATCCTTGTGCGCGAATGAGTTCGAGGCCGGCGGCCACCACACTCGGACCGCGGCCGATAGTCAAAATATCCATTGCTTCCATCTCCTGGTCTGTGTCGGGCTCATCTGCAAACTATGCACCTACGGTGATTATCAATCAATAGAACAATCAAGTTGAGTGCGTATAGGTATGCTGACAGCGTGACCGATCCGAGGTTTCCGCCGCTGTCCGATCAACCGGCCTTCCTGCTGGGCCAGCTCGGCGCCTACACCGGCGCCCGATTCAGCGAGCTGCTCACCCCGATCGGTATCGGCCCCCGGCACTTCGGCATGCTGCGGCTCCTGCGCGAACACGACGGGCAAACCCAGCAGCGGCTCGGTGAGACGCTGGGCATCCACCGCAATGTGATGGTCGGTCTCGTCGACGAGCTGGAGCAGCGCAAGCTCGTCGAACGACGCAGGCACCCGACCGACCGCCGCGCCCACGCCGTCTATCTGCTGCCCGCCGCGCACGACGTACTGGCCCGCGCACAGCAGGTGGTGGCCCGCCTCGATGCCGAACTGTTCGCCGAACTCGCCGCCGAGGAACGAACGACGCTGCTGCGGCTGTTGCAGCGAACGGCCGCGAGCAACGGGCTACGCCCCGGGATTCACCCCGGTCTCACCGGCGAACGAATGCCGCATTGACCGTGGCGCGGTAATTCACAGGAGCACACCGGGATTCAGGATGCCCGCCGGGTCGAGCGCGGATTTGGCCGCGCGCAGCGCCAGCGCGAACGGCTCCGGGCGCTGCCGGTCGTACCAGGGCCGGTGATCCCGGCCCACCGCGTGGTGGTGGGTGATCGTCCCACCTGAGGCCGAGAGTGCCTCGGAGACCGCGGCTTTGATGTCGTCCCACTGCGCGACCGTGCTGCCCCAGCGTCCTGCGGCGTAGATACCGAAATACGGTGCGGGCCCGTCCGGATAGACGTGGGTGAATCGGCAGGTGACCACGCCGGTCGCGCCGACCGCCCGGATCGCGTCGTTCGCGGCGGTGGTGACGGCGACCTTCAGTTCCGCGAATCTGTCCCAGGTGCAGGCGGTTTCGAACGTCTCGGTGATCATCGACTGCGCGGCAAGCGCGTCGCGCTGGTAGGGCATGCGCAGGAAGGACGAGCGCCAGGTGTCGGCGGTGCCGCCGGTATGGGTGTTCGTGTCCGAATCCACATAACGCACGGGCTCCGGCATGGTGCCGCCATGCTCCACCGCGATCTCGACGACCCGTTCCATCCACGGCTGGGTCGGATGATCTGCCGATTCGAAGCCGAGCACCAGCACCCCGCCCGCGGTCGCCGCACCGGCGTTGAGGAAGGCCTCGGCGGGATCGAGCAGCCGGCAGTTGGTCGGATACAGCCCGGACTGCGCGATGGCGCGGGTGGCGGCCACCGCGCGGTCGTAATCGTCGAAGTGCACCGAAGTCGTTGCCCGCCCCCGCGGCCGGTCCTGTAGCCGCAGCCAGGCCTCGGTGATCACGCCGAGGGTGCCCTCCGAACCGAGGAACATCCGGTCCGGCGCGGGCCCGGCGCCGGAGCCGGGCAGCCGGCGGGATTCGCTGATGCCCGCGGGCGTCACCACCCGCATCGACTCGACCAGGTCGTCGATGTGGGTGTACAGCGTCGCGAAGTGCCCGCCGGCCCGGGTGGCCAGCCAGCCGCCGAGGGTGGAGAACTCGAACGACTGCGGAAAATGCCGCAGGGTCAGCTTCGCCTCGCGCAGTTGATCTTCCAGGGCGGGCCCGAACACGCCCGCCTGAATCCGTGCCGCGCGACTGATCGGATCGATCTCGAGGACGCGGTCGAGTGCGCCCAGGTCGAGGCTCACCGCACCGGCGAAGGTGTCGTCGAGCCGCGGCTCCACCCCGCCGACCACGGAAGTGCCACCGCCGAAGGGGATTACGGCGATATTCGCCCGGCTCGCCCAATCGAGCACGTCGACGATGTCTGTTTCGGTGCGCGGCCGCATGACGAGGTCGGGCGGAGTTCGTACCTCGCCCAAGAGATTTCGGACCACGTCGCGAAACGCCTGCCCGTGTGCGTGCGCCGCACGATCGGCGGGGTCGACGGAGACGAGCTCGGCCAAGGCGTCCGGTGCCGCGATCCGCGGTTCGGGCAGCGCCAGCGTTTCGACCGGCGGCGGCTCGTGCGCCGTCAGATCGGCGCCGGGCAGGATGGCCGCGACGCGTTCGGTCAGCGCCGCCCGCTCCGCGCCGGCCACCGCGTCCTCGACGTTGCCCCAACCCCACCATGACCGCGTCTTCGTCGACACCGTGACTCCTTCCCGCCGGGTTCACACCCGCCGCGCGTGTTATTGCACCACGGGGTGGTCGCGGCCGGGTCGGGCGAGGACAATCGCGAGCGGACGAAATCGATGTCGTCGTTTGGGAATGATCCGCGTCTGCTGTCCGTTGAGCTATTCGACAACATTGAGTGTGTCGGACTCAAGTTTGAGTTGACTCCCGATCATCATTGGGGGCAGGATTGAGCCGACCACGCTCAGCGTTGCTGGGACCGTGCTCCGCCAGGTGCTTGGGGCGAGGTCTCGCGGCATAGGGAAAACCAGGCCGCAGGGCGCAACCCGCCCAGGCACCGACACATGTCAGTACGTCAAATAGGAGGAACCACAATGGCTCGTGCGGTCGGAATCGACCTCGGGACCACGAACTCGGTCGTCGCCGTACTCGAAGGCGGAGAACCGGTCGTCGTGGCCAACTCGGAAGGATCGCGCACCACCCCGTCGATCGTCGCGTTCGCGAAGAACGGCGAGGTTCTGGTCGGCCAGCCGGCCAAGAACCAGGCCGTCACCAACGTCGACCGCACCATTCGCTCGGTCAAGCGCCACATCGGCACCGACTGGACCGTCGAGATCGATGGCAAGAAGTACACCCCGCAGGAAATCAGCGCGCGCACCCTGATGAAGCTGAAGCGCGACGCGGAGGCCTACCTCGGTGAGGAGATCACCGACGCGGTCATCACCGTGCCCGCGTACTTCGAGGACGCCCAGCGGCAGGCCACCAAGGAAGCAGGCCAGATCGCCGGCCTGAACGTGCTGCGTATCGTCAACGAGCCCACCGCGGCGGCGCTGGCGTACGGCCTGGACAAGGGCGACAAGGAACAGACCATCCTGGTCTTCGACCTCGGTGGCGGTACCTTCGACGTCTCGCTGCTGGAGATCGGCGAGGGCGTCGTCGAGGTCCGCGCCACCTCCGGTGACAACCACCTCGGTGGTGACGACTGGGACGAGCGCGTGGTGACCTGGCTGGTCGACAAGTTCAAGGCCAGCGCGGGCATCGACCTGACCAAGGACAAGATGGCGCTGCAGCGGCTGCGTGAGGCCGCCGAGAAGGCGAAGATCGAGCTGAGCTCCTCGCAGAGCACCTCGATCAACCTGCCTTACATCACCGTCGACGCGGACAAGAACCCGCTGTTCCTCGACGAGCAGCTGACCCGCGCCGAGTTCCAGAAGATCACCTCGGACCTGCTCGACCGCACCCGCGCGCCGTTCCAGTCCGTGATCAAGGATGCGGGCATCAACGTCGCCGACATCGACCACGTCGTGCTCGTCGGTGGCTCCACCCGGATGCCCGCGGTGTCCGAACTGGTCAAGGAGCTGACCGGCGGCCGTGAGCCGAACAAGGGCGTGAACCCGGACGAGGTCGTCGCCGTCGGCGCCGCGCTGCAGGCCGGTGTGCTCAAGGGTGAGGTCAAGGACGTCCTGCTGCTCGATGTGACCCCGCTGTCGCTGGGCATCGAGACCAAGGGTGGCGTGATGACCAAGCTCATCGAGCGCAACACCACCATCCCGACCAAGCGCTCGGAGACCTTCACCACGGCCGACGACAACCAGCCGTCGGTGCAGATCCAGGTGTTCCAGGGTGAGCGTGAGATCGCCTCGCACAACAAGCTGCTCGGCTCCTTCGAGCTGACCGGCATCCCGCCGGCCCCGCGCGGCGTGCCGCAGATCGAGGTCACCTTCGACATCGACGCCAACGGCATCGTGCACGTGACCGCGAAGGACAAGGGCACCGGCAAGGAGAACACGATCAAGATCCAGGACGGCTCCGGCCTGTCCAAGGAGGAGATCGACCGGATGGTCAAGGACGCCGAGGCGCACGCCGCCGAGGACAAGGCCCGCCGCGAGGAGGCCGAGACCCGCAACCAGGCCGAGTCGCTGGTGCACCAGACCGAGAAGTTCATCAAGGACAACGAGGACAAGGTCCCGGCCGAGATCAAGACCAAGGTCGAGGCGGCCATCGCCGAGGCGAACGAGGCGCTCAAGGGCACCGACATCGCCGCGGTCAAGGCGGCGGTCGAGAAGCTGGCGACCGAGTCGCAGGCGCTGGGCCAGGCGATCTACGAATCGTCGGCCAATGACGCCGCGGCGTCCAGCAACGGGTCGTCGGCGTCGAACAACGCCGAGGACGAGGTCGTGGACGCCGAGGTTGTGGACGAGCCGGTTGACACGGAGAAGAAGTGACCGACGGCAACAATTCGGAGCGACGCGACTCCGAGCAAGAGCCGATCACCTTTGTGGACAATCGCAAGATTGACCCGGAGGACCGGAACCTGAGCGGCGACCAGTCGCAGCCGGGTGAGGTTCGGGAACCGTCGGCGGCCGAGGCCGCCGACGGGCCCGGCCCGGGCACCGGCAACGGCGCGGAGTCCGTCATCGATACGGAAAAGGGTGCCGAGCTGTTGGCCGATGCCATCACCAAGGAGCTCGCCGAGCGCACCGCCGATCTGCAGCGGCTGACCGCGGAGTACGCCAACTACCGGCGCCGCGTCGAACGCGACCGCAAGACCGCGATCGACACCGCCAAGGCCGCCGTGGTCACCGAATTGCTCGGTGTGCTCGACGATCTCGATCGGGCCCGGGCACACGGCGACCTGGACTCCGGACCGCTCAAGTCGGTGGCCGACAAGCTGGCCACTGCGCTGCACAAGCAGGGCCTCGAGGAATTCGGTTCGGAGGGTGAGCCTTTCGACCCGACCCTGCACGAGGCCGTGCAGCACGAGGGCTCCGGGCACGACCCGGTGATCGGCGTCGTCATGCGCAAGGGCTATCGGTTCGGCGAGCGGGTGCTTCGGCACGCGCTGGTCGGGGTAACCGATGGCGGGGCCGACAACGGCGCGGCCGGAACGACAGAGGCATCGGATGCTGATGCCGGCGCGAACAAACAATAAAGACGCGAGAGGAGGAGATATCCGGTGAGTCAACGGGAGTGGATCGAAAAGGACTTCTATAAAGAGCTGGGTGTCTCCTCCACGGCCTCGCAGGACGAGATCAAGAAGGCGTACCGCAAGCTCGCGCGTGACCTGCATCCGGACGCCAATCCCGGCGATGCCAAAGCCGAGGAGCGGTTCAAGACCGTCAGCGAAGCGCATGCGGTGCTGTCGGATCCGGCCAAACGCAAGGAGTACGACGAGACCCGCAAGCTGTTCGCGGGTGGCGGCTATCCACGCGGCGGCGGGTTCACGCCCGGTGCGGGTGGCGGCTTTTCGCAGGACTTCAACATCGGTGACATCTTCGGCGGCGCGAACGCCGGCGACGGTGGCCTCGGTGACCTGCTCGGCGGCCTGTTCAACCGGGGTGGCACGCGCACGACCAGTCGCCCGCGCCGCGGGGCCGATGTGGAGACCGAGACGACCCTCGGCTTCCGCGAGGCCGCGCAGGGCGTCACCGTTCCGCTGCGGATGACCAGTCCGTCGCCGTGCACCACGTGTCACGGCAGCGGCGCCAAGCCGGGTACCAGCCCGCGGGTCTGCCCGCACTGCAATGGCACCGGCATCGTCAGCCGCAACCAGGGTGCATTCGGCTTCAGCGAGCCGTGCGATGACTGCCGGGGCACCGGCTCGATCATCGACGACCCGTGCGTCGACTGCCACGGCAGCGGCATCCAGAACCGCACGCGCACCATCACGGTGCGGATTCCCCCGGGAGTCAGTGACGGACAACGGATTCGGCTGGCCGGACAGGGCGAGGCGGGCCTGCGTGGCGCGCCTTCGGGCGACCTGTTCGTCAGCGTGCACGTCAGCCAGGACAAGGTCTTCGGCCGCAACGGCGACGACCTGACCCTGGTACTGCCGGTCAGCTACAGCGAATTGGTGTTGGGCACCACGGTTTCGGTGCCCACGCTGGAGGGGCGCGTCGGCGTCAAGGTGCCGCCGGGCACCGCGGACGGCCGCATCCTCCGGGTGCGCGGTCGTGGCGTGCCCAAGCGCGGCGGCGGCGCCGGTGACCTGCTGGTCACCGTCAAGGTCGCGGTGCCGCAAAAGCTGGACGACAACGCCGCGGAGGCGCTACGGCGCTACGCCGAGGCGGAGAAGGCCAGCGGTTTCGACCCACGGGCAGGATGGGCAGGTGCTTGATGTCCCATGATCCGAAGCAGGCGTCCGGCGGGTCGCGTGCCGAGTTCTTCATGATCTCGGTGGCGGCCCAGCTGGCGGGCATGCACGCGCAGACCTTGCGTACCTATGACCGTCTGGGACTGGTAACGCCACAACGCACTTCGGGCGGCGGGCGACGCTACTCGGCCAGGGACGTCGAGCTGCTGCGCGAGGTGCAGCGGCTGTCCCAGGACGAGGGCGTCAACCTGGCGGGCATCAAACGCATCATCGAACTCACCAACCAGGTCGAGGAATTGCAGCAGCGCGTCACCGAGCTGTCGGCCGAGCTGGATCGGTTGCGAGCGGGCTATCGGCCCGATCTTTCGCCGCCGCAACGCAGTACCGCACTGGTGGTGTGGCAACCGCGAAACCGCCGTAATGTTTGAGCGATCGAACGCAGCGCAACAATACTGAATACGGCTGGCTAACAATCGGGCCGCTGATCTCGGCGCATTCATCGTGCTTCGAGGTCAGCGGCCCGAAGCGGTTCCGCAGCACGGTTTCTGAAGGTTAGCCAAAGATAAGCCGAGATGTGGTCTGTGCCAGTGCGCTGAGAGCTCGTGCGAAAGTCCGCTTTACTCGTCATCTTTCACCGCGCGCCCCGAGGGCGTGCCGGGTGCCGCGCATCCGGTCGAGTCGGTCGAGCGCCCAGGGAAGTTGCCGTGCAGTCGCTCTGGGATGGCCGCCTGGGTGAAACTTGCAGATCGAGTCGTGCATATTCAGTGTATCCGTGACCGAATTCATCCGTTTTTACGGTCTTTCAGTCCGTTTCGTGAGTGTTTTGCTCGGCGTGTCCTCGTTTCAGCGGAATTACACGCTTGTTGTTTAAACGGAGGATTCCACTCCTGGCAAACCTCGCCTACACTCCTTGGCAACGGCTGCTGACGAGTGTCCCGCAGCACCTCACTCGCCGGCACAGTTTGTGTTCGAGTGCGAAATGGGGTTGTGACACAAATGGATTCGCGGACTGTCGCTTTGATCAGAACTACGTTCAAGGCGGTTGCTGCGGAGGAAGGGGGGCCGGAAAAATTAGCGAGATCGTTCTACGCGATCCTATTCACCGACTACCCCCAAGTCCGCGATTTCTTTCCAGCAGCCATGGACGCCCAGCGAGATCGCCTTGTCAAGGCAATCGGCTACGCGTTGGACCGGCTCGAAGAGCCGAACAAGCTCCTGCCCTTCCTCGCCCAGCTCGGGCGTGACCATCGCAAATACGGTGTGCAGGCAGCGCATTACACGGCCGTCGCGGTCTCGCTGAAAACCGCGATGAAGGTGTACGCGGGCACCGAGATGTGGACCGACGAGGTCGACCGGGCCTGGGACGAAGGCCTGAAGATCATCGCCGACACCATGATCGGCGCGGCGGACAAGGAAACCACACCACCGGTCTGGACCGGCACCGTGGTGGAACGCCGCGAGGTACTGCGCAACTTGACCGTGCTGCGATTGCAGCTGGACCAGCCGATGTCCTACGCCGCCGGGCAATACCTGAGCGTGCAGGTCCCGTCGCGGCCGCGGATGTGGCGCTACATGTCGCCCGCGGTGCCCGCGAATGCCAACGGGGAGATCGAGTTCCACGTCCGTGCCGTGCTCGGCGGCTGGGTCAGCCCCTCGATCGTCGGCCAGGCCGCCGTCGGTGACCAGTGGCTGCTCGGTTCGCCCCTCGGCGGCCTCGGCAATCCGCGCAACGCCAAGCGCAAGATGCTGATGGTGGGCTGCGGCACCGGCATCGCGCCGCTGCGGGCCCAGTTGATGGCGATGGCGCAGCGGCGGACCAACCCGAAGGTGCACCTGTTCGTCGGCGGCCACCACCCGTGCGATCTATACGATCTGGACACGCTGAACAGCCTGGCCGTCGCCAACCGCTGGCTCACCGTGACGCCGGTCACCGAACACGACGAAAACCCTTGGTGGTACACCGATTCCGGCGAACTCGCGCCGGCGCACGCGGGCCTGGAACCGCGACTGACCGGCCAGATCGGCAAGGTGGTCGCGAGCTTCGGCGCCTGGGCCGACCGGGACGTGCAGATCGTCGGCTCGCCATCGATGGTGCAGACCACCAAGTTCCGCATGATGGCCGCGGGGACGCTCGCCAAGAACATCCGCCACGACCCGCTGTTCTGACCGGCCGTCCGGGATTTCGACCCCTCCCGTTGTCCCGGACACAGTCGGAATCCGGTCGCGCCCAGTACCGCGGCCGGATTCCGGCTACGCCGTCGGCCGAAAACGGTTCAGAGCCCTTCGAACTGGATTCGCTCCGGCGGAGTTCCGGTAGCGAGCAGCCGATCGACCGTGGCATTGACCATGGCGGGGGAGCCGCAGACCAGCACCTGATGGTGGTCGAACGCGCCGTGTGAACCGACCACTTCGGCGAGGGTGCCGAAGAGCATCTCGTCCGGTGGGAAGCCGATGTCGACGCGGCTGCGCTCGAACCATTCGTCTACCCAGCTGGGATCGTCCGGGCTCTCCACCACGGGAATGACTGTGAGCCAAGGCAATTCACCGGCCAGCAGGTACAGCATGTCCGAGGCGTACAGATCGCGCGGGGTGTGGCCGCCGAAGAAGAGGTAGGTGCGTGGCGGCTCCGGCTCGCGGGCCAGGTCCAAGATCTGCGCGCGCAGCGGGGCGAGGCCGGTGCCACCCGCGATCATCACCACCTCGTCGCCCGCCGGGTCGACCGCGAAAGTGCCGAGCGGAGCGCGGATCTGCCATTCGTCGCCGGGCCTGGTGTCGGCCACGATGGAGCCGCTGCACCAGCCGCCCGGCACCGTGCGCACATGGAACTCCAGCTTGCCGTCCAGCGACGGCGGCAGCGCGGGCGAGAGCCTGCGCCGCATGCTCGGCTGCTGCGGCACCGTGACCTCGACGGACTGGCCCGCGAGGAACGGGACGAACTCGCCGATCAGGCGAATCACCGCGAGATCGTGCCGGATTCGATGGTGTCCGACGACCGTCGCCGTCCACTCGGCCGGCAGGGGTGCGCCATTACCGAGCGCACTGGGGTCCCCCATCGGGGCCTCCTTCATCACACAGGGTCGGAGCTGATGATGTGCTCCGGAGTACCGACCGCGATCAACGCACGCCGGGTGTCCGCGATCATCCTCGCCGACCCGGCGATCTGGATCTGCCGGTCCGCCCACGCGCCGAAGCTCGCGACCACCGCGCCCAGGTTACCGATCAGCCGCCGGTGCATGCCGTAC
The DNA here is from genome assembly GCF_900269665.1 of Nocardia suismassiliense. Lineage (GTDB taxonomy): Bacteria > Actinomycetota > Actinomycetes > Mycobacteriales > Mycobacteriaceae > Nocardia > Nocardia suismassiliense. The sequence continues at coordinate 9,101,102 of NZ_LT985361.1, read as the reverse complement.
GGCTCTTCCTGCGGCGGATGGGGATACCACCACGGATTGGTCTTCTGCTCGCAGACCGGGACGATGGTGAGCCACGGATTGCTCTGCGAGAGCTGCCACATGTTCTCCACGTCGTAGAGATCGCAGGGGTAGCGGCCGCCGATGAAGAAGTGCACCCGCGGGTTGATGCCGCGCTGACCCATCTCGATCAGCTGGGCGCGCAGCGGCGCGATCCCGGTGCCCGCGCCGATCAGCAGCACGTCGCGGCCGCTGTCGCGGTCGACGTGCAACCCGCCGAGCGGTCCGGCGATCTGCCAGCGGTCGCCCACCCTCGTCTCGTTGACGATGGCCGGGCTGACCCAGCCGCCGCGGATCTTGCGCACGTGGAACTCGATCTCGCCGTACGGATTCGCCGGGATCGCCGGGGAGAAGTAGCGCCACATCTTCGGCCGCTGCGGCACCGTGAGCGGCACGTACTGGCCGGCTTGATAGGGGATCGGGCTCTCCGACTGCAACCGCACGATGGCCAGATCCTCCAGCACCCTGCGGTGCCCGACCACGGTCGCCTCCCAGTACGGCTGGGACTTGTCGGAGTTGGCGCCGATGGCCATGGACGCGGAGATCAGGATGGTGATGTCGCGCCAGCCCTCCTCCAGGCCGCGGTGCCAGGCCGCGCCGTTGTAGGCGCGGAACGCGGACAGCAGGGCCCGCCCCGCGGCGTCGTAGTGCGCCGCGTCGACTCCGTACTTTCGGTGGTCGCGCGCCAGTTGTTCGAGGAACTTCTGCGCCCGCTCCCAATCCTCGAGATGATCGAGCACGTACTGGATCGCCGTGGCGATCCGCTTGGCCTGCATATCCATCGCAGGGGGAAAGAGTTCCCGCAGTTGGGGGTTCTCGGCGAACAAGTGACCGTAGAACGCACTGACCAACCGTTCGGGTCCATTCGGTGCCTCGACTACCGAACGGAAGTTGGCGCGGACCAGCGCAGCCGAACGCGCATCCACGACGCGGAGCTTCCTTTCCCTCAGTTCTGCCCAGGGGACATACCCGTAACCGGCGGTCCTCCGCTGATCAGTATCCCCGAAAATGCCGTGGTCGTGTTGGTTAGTACCTGAAGACCGGGCCAAACGGTAATCGGTGGGCAAACGTGCGGTGTTGCGGGCCTGCGCTCGAGGTCACACCCGCGCCGCGCCGACGCTCGGCGCCGGTGGAACCGGGCCTTCGATTCGCAGTGTGCCGACGGTCCGGGCTGGGCCGTCGAGCCGGGAACGGGCGGTCGACGGGTCAGATGGCGAGCACGGTCTTGCCGCGTGCGCCGACGGCTCCGATAACGCTCGCGCCATCGGCCAGCGGAACGGTCGCATCGATCGGAACCACCACGTCACCCTCGGCTACCCGGTCCAGCAGCCGCGCCAATTCCCTTGCGCCGCCCTTGGATTCGATATTGCCGCCGCGGATGCCCCGGCTGCGCAAGGCGTCCTCGTCGGCGGACCAGATGGTGGAGTAGACGGTGCCGCCGTCGCGGACCAGTGCGGCCAGCTCGGCCAGTACCTCCGGCGGGCTCACCAGGTCGTAGAGGACGTCGATGCCGTCGGGATACCCGGCGGCGACCTGCTCGCGCACCGAGCCCGCGGTGTAGTCGACGGTCTCGGCCGCGCCGAGCCGGGTCATCTGGTCGGCGACGTCGCCGCGGGCGGTAGCGATGACGTTCGCGCCCGCCATGTTCGCCAGTTGGACGAGGAACGAGCCGACGCCGCCGGTGGCGCCGACGATCAGGACCGTCTGGCCCGGCTCGATGTCAGTGCCGTCCACCATGTCCTGCGCGGTGAGGCCCGCGGTGGGTAGCGCCGCGGCCGCGACGGTCGGCACGGCCTCCGGTACGCGCACCAGAATGCCGCTCTCCGGGATGACCGCGAACTCGGCGAACGAGCCGTGCCCTGCGGGCGGGTTGAGAAACTTGCCGACCACCCGGTCGCCGACGGCGAACCCGGTGACGCCGGGGCCGACCGCCGCGACGGTGCCCGCCCCGTCCACCCCGAGGATCATCGGAAAGTCGTGCGGCAGCTTGCCGTCCAGTATTCCGTCGGCCATCTTCGCGTCGAACGGGTTGACGCCCGCCGCCTCGAGCTGCACGCGGACCGCGCCGGCTCCGGCCTCGGGGACCGGCATGTCGGTCAACTCGGGTGTGGCTCCGAACTTCCGTACGACAATCGCGCGCATCCATTGGCTCCTTGATCGGGCTGAAGAGTGCGGGCCTCGCACCTTCGTGCTTGCAAGCGCTCCCTGATGCATCAACTAACGGCCAGGGTCATCGTATGCATCCATACCCCATGGACACTGTGATTCATCGCCCATTGGCAGGGTGTCGCGGCGTACCGTTCACACGCGGTGAAAATAACTAAACTTGAGCGGAACAGACTCAACCTTTCCCACGTTGGATGTAGAGGACGGCACGCAGCCGCGCGTGGAGTTCGTGCGGATCAGGCTCCGGCGCCGTGACAATCGACCAGTAGGAAGGTGACTTGTGGACTCGTTCAATCCCACCACCAAGACCCAGGCGGCCCTGACCGCCGCACTGCAGGCGGCCTCGGCCGCGGGCAACCCGGAGATCCGTCCGGCCCACTTGCTGGTGGCGTTGCTGGACCAGACCGACGGTATCGCCGCCCCGCTGCTCAAGGCCGTCGGCGTCGACCCGGCCACGGTGCGGCGCGAGGCGCAGGACATCGTGGACCGGCTGCCCAGCGCGACCGGCGCGACGACCACCCCGCAGCTCGGCCGCGAGGCTCTGGCCGCGATCACCGCGGCCCAGCGCCTGGCCACCGAGCTCGGCGACGAATACGTCTCCACCGAGCACGTCATGGTCGGCCTGGCCGCGGGCGACTCCGATGTGACGATGCTGCTGAAGAAGTACGGTGCGAGCGCCGACGCGCTGCGCGAGGCGTTCACCGCCGTGCGCGGCAGCGCCAGGGTGACCAGCCCGGACCCCGAGGGCAGCTACCAGGCCCTGGAGAAGTACTCCACCAACCTCACCGAGGCCGCCCGCGCGGGCAAGCTCGATCCGGTGATCGGGCGCGACACCGAGATCCGGCGGGTGGTCCAGGTGCTGAGCCGCCGCACCAAGAACAACCCGGTGCTGATCGGCGAGCCCGGCGTGGGCAAGACCGCCATCGTCGAGGGGCTCGCCCAGCGCATCGTGGCCGGTGACGTGCCGGAGTCGTTGCGCGGCAAGTCCGTGGTGTCGCTCGACCTCGGCGCGATGGTTGCGGGCGCGAAGTACCGCGGCGAGTTCGAGGAGCGGCTCAAGGCCGTGCTCGAAGACATCAAGAACAGTGCGGGACAGATCATCACGTTCATCGATGAGCTGCACACCATCGTCGGCGCGGGCGCCACCGGTGAATCTGCGATGGACGCGGGCAACATGATCAAGCCGATGCTGGCCCGCGGTGAGCTGCGCCTGGTCGGCGCGACCACGCTGGAGGAGTACCGCAAGCACATCGAGAAGGACGCCGCCCTGGAGCGGCGTTTCCAGCAGGTGCTCGTCGGCGAGCCGTCGGTGGCCGACACCATCGGCATCCTGCGCGGCATCAAGGAGCGCTACGAGGTGCACCACGGCGTGCGCATCACCGACTCCGCGCTGGTGGCCGCCGCCACGCTCAGCGACCGCTACATCACCTCCCGCTTCCTGCCGGACAAGGCGATCGACCTGGTCGACGAGTCGGCGTCGCGGCTGCGGATGGAGATCGACTCGCGCCCAGTCGAAATCGACGAGGTCGAGCGCGCGGTGCGGCGACTCGAGATCGAAGAGGTCGCGCTGAGCAAGGAGACCGACGAGGCCTCCAAGCAACGCCTGGAGAAGTTGCGCCAGGAACTCGCGGACGACCGCGAGAAGCTGAACCAGCTGATGACCCGCTGGCAGAACGAGAAGAGCGCCATCGATCAGGTCCGCGTCCTCAAGGAGGAGTTGGAGTCGCTGCGCGGGGAGTCCGAACGGGCCGAGCGCGACGGCGATCTCGGCAAGGCCGCCGAGTTGCGCTACGGCAAGATCCCGGCGCTGGAGAAGCAGCTCGTCGAGGCCGAGAAGGTCTCCGGCGCGGCGGCCGACGGCGAGGTGATGCTCAAGGAGGAGGTCGGCCCGGACGACATCGCCGAAGTGGTGTCGGCGTGGACCGGTATCCAGGTGGGCAGGCTGCTCGAGGGCGAAAGCCAGAAGCTGCTGCGGATGGAGCAGGAGCTCGGCAAGCGGGTGGTCGGCCAGACCGAGGCGGTGCAGGCGGTGTCCGACGCGGTGCGCCGGGCGCGGGCCGGTGTCGCCGACCCGAACCGGCCGACCGGCTCGTTCATGTTCGTCGGCCCGACCGGTGTCGGTAAGACGGAGCTGGCAAAGGCGTTGGCGGACTTCCTGTTCGACGACGAACGCGCCATGGTCCGGATCGACATGAGCGAGTACAGCGAGAAGCACTCGGTCGCGCGGCTGGTCGGTGCCCCGCCCGGCTACGTCGGCTACGACCAGGGTGGTCAGCTGACCGAGGCGGTGCGGCGCAGGCCGTACACGGTGGTGCTGTTCGACGAGATCGAGAAGGCGCACCCGGATGTGTTCGACATCCTGCTCGCGGTGCTCGACGAGGGACGGCTCACCGACGGTCAGGGCCGCACGGTGGATTTCCGCAACACCATCCTGATCCTGACCTCCAACCTCGGCGCTGGCGGCGATCGCGACTTCGTGATGAACGCGGTGCGTTCGGCGTTCAAGCCGGAGTTCCTCAACCGCCTCGACGACGTGGTGATGTTCCACGCGCTGGACGAGGAGCAGCTCGAGCACATCGTCGACATCCAGCTCGACCAGCTGCAGAAGCGGCTCGCGCAGCGCAGGCTGACGCTGGACGTGAGCGACTCGGCCCGGTTCTGGCTGGCCGTGCGCGGCTACGACCCGGTCTACGGCGCGCGTCCACTGCGCAGGCTGGTGCAGCAGTCGATCGGTGACACGCTGGCCAAAGGGCTGCTGGCGGGTGAGATCACCGACGGTGATGCGGTGAAGGTGACGGTCACGCCGGACGGTGACGGGCTGATCGTCGGCAAATAAGAGTCACGGTGGGTCGGCGCTCGATGCCTCGGTATCGACGCGCCGGCCCGAATTCAGTCTGCGCAAGCCCCCGGCGCCGGCCCGGTAACGCCTAACCTGGAGTCCATGACCAACCCGAACGATCCGTGGGGACAGCGGCCGGAGGATGCGCCGACCGAGCACCTGGCGGGCAAGTCCGGGTTCGAGCAGCCGCAGCACACCACGGATTACTCCGAGGCGTACGGGTCCGGCGCGCCCTCGGCGTATCCGGCGACCGAGCAGTTCGAGCCGTGGTCAGCGCCCCCGCCGAACGCCACCCGTGCGTTCCCGCCGCACGACAACCAGTGGGGCGCGTACGAGAACGTCTACGGCGATCAATGGTCGGGGGCGGCGCCACCGCCGGGCGGTCCCGTCCCGCCCGGATACGGCATGCAGCCCTCGGATCAGCTGCCGCCGGAGCCGCCGCGGCGCAACACCGGGCTGTGGATAGCGCTCGGCCTCGGGGTCGTCGCGCTGATCGCCGTGGTGGGTGTGGTCGCGGGAGTTGTGCTCGCCGGCAAGGATTCCGGGTCCGACAGTGCCGCGAGTACCTCGGCCTTCCCGACCGCGAACCGGCCGACGCCGGGCACGCCGCGCTCCGGTCAGCCCGCGCCGAGCGGGATTCCGAGCGTGCCCGGCCTGGGCAATATCGACGATCTCGGCGCGACCATGGGCACCATCACCGCCAACGACGGCGGCACGCTCACGGTGAGCACCCTGCTCGGCAGCACGGTGAGCGTGCGCACCGACGCCAACACCCAGGTCATCTCCATGTCGGGCACCAAGGTCTCCGATCTGCCCACCGGTGACATCGTGCTGATTCAGGGTGAGAAGGCCGCGGATGGTTCGATTCACGCCAAAGTGATCATCAGTACCGCGCTGCCCGGCGGCGTCAGATGAACGACCCGACGAACCAACGCCGGGTGGCGACGGGCATTCGCCCGCTGAGCTCGTTAGGCTAGACGGTGATGACGGCAATGTGGTTCGGCTTGGCGGCGATCGCACTCGTGGGTGCGATCGTGCTGCTGTATTTCGATCGGATCCAGCGACAGCGGACCGGTCACGCGCGGCAGGTCTGGGCGAAATCCCAGGGCTACACGTATGTGTCGGTGGAACCCGCGCTGCCGTCGACCTGGCGTCGCGGCGCGCTGGCCAAGCTCGGCTACCTCTCCGCGGTCGATGTGGTCTCCGGTATCCGCAAGGGCGAGAAGTTCGTGCTCTTCGACCTGGAAGACTCCGCGACGCTGATCGCGGTGCGCCGCCAGATCGGCTCGGACATCGACGTCGACATGCGGCTCAAGACCGCGTCGCCGCCGAAGGACGCCGATCTCGAACTGCTCGGCGCCATCGGCGACCGGGTGGTGTTCGCGACCAACCCCGAAATCGCCAGGCACGCCGTCGATCAGCGCATGGTGGCGTTCATCGAGACGCTGCCCGACACCGTGCAGATGCTCTGGAGTGAGGGCAACTGGACCCTGGGCATGCTGTCCGTCGGCACCTCCGCGCGCGAGTGGGAGACCTCGATCGACGCGGTCCTTCGACTGTCCGGGCTGCTGCACGTGCTGCCGCCGGTCAGCGAGCCGCGCTTCGACAGCGGCGGGCACGATCCGGGCCGGCCTCGCCCGCGTGGCCGCCAGCGTCCCGAGGAAACAGACGACGACGAGCACGACGCACCCGTCGGCGGCGCCCGGGTACAGCCGCCGCGGCTGAGCAAGGACGAGGACGCGGAGCCGTTCGCCGAGCAGGCGTACGACGAGGACTTCGACGACCGTGCGGCGCTCTCGGCACCGGACGAACCGGAACCGCCGCGCCGCCCCTCGCTGGCCGTGGTGCCGGACGCGCGGGCCAGGGTGCGCGAGGACCGCAGGACCGCCGACGAGTGGGCCCCCGAACGCCGCGACGAATGGTCGCCGGAGCCGCGGGACAAGTGGTCGCCGGAACCGCGCGAGCAATGGTCGCCGGACGAGCGCGACAACCAGCAGCGCGACAAGCGCTCCGCACCGCGGGACGAAGAGCCCGCCGACGACTGGGCCGAGGAGCCGATCCGTCGTCCGGCGGCGCGCGAGGACGACGCCGCAGCCGAGCCGCCCGGCGGCCCGTTCCACCCCGGCTTCCGCCCGTACCAGGGACCTGTGCCGCAGTGAGCGGTGCCGCTCGCACCCGCGCGGTGCGTCGATCGCACGTGCGCGGGTGACCGAAAACCCTGTGGTCGCGCGCCTGCCCGGCGCCACCCGTCCCGTGGTATTGATCGATCGTGTGCCGTCTATGATCGCCGCGGCCGAGGGATCGGTGGTCGACCTCGCCAGTGTGGCGGGGGTGGTCCCCGGACGTGGATCGCACGCCAAGGCCTACGTCGTATCCTTCACGGAAGGGTTGGCAGGTGGCTCCGTCGTCGCTGCCGAAAGCCGGGTGGCTGAGTGTCGACCAGGTAGTCGCCGGTTCCCTGCGTGATCTGGAGAAAGGCCGGGTGCTCAGTGTGCCCGGTGTGCAGTACAAAGCGCTTACCACCGCCGCCGGGATGATCCCGCGAACCCTGGCGGCCCGACTGAATCGCGGCCTGTTCACCACACGCGGAAGGACTTAGGAATGATCGACGAGGCAACCACGAACGAGTCGGCGCTGAACACCGCGGCCGGTTCGGACCGAGATAGATTGGCGCAGCTCGTGCGCGAGCTCGCCGTCGTGCACGGCAGGGTCACCCTCTCCTCGGGCAAGGAGGCCGACTACTACGTCGACCTGCGCCGCGCGACCCTGCACCACAGCGCGGGACCGCTGATCGGCAAGCTGCTGCGCGAGCTGGTCGCGGACTGGGATTTCGACGCCGTCGGCGGACTGACCATGGGCGCCGACCCGGTCGCGATGGCCGTCATGCACGCGCCGGGCCGCCCGATCGACGCCTTCGTGGTGCGCAAGGCCGCCAAGACACACGGCATGCAGCGCCAGATCGAGGGTCCCGACATCGTCGGCAAGCGGGTGCTGGTCGTCGAAGACACCACGACCACCGGAAACTCGCCGCTCACCGCCGTGCGCGCGCTGCGTGACGCGGGTGCGAACGTGGTCGGCGTGGCCACCGTGGTGGACCGGGAGACCGGCGCCGATCAGGTGATCGCCGCCGAGGGACTGGAGTACCGCTCCATCCTCGGACTCAAGGATTTGGCCCTGGGCTAACCTGGGCAGCGGTCTAGTTCTTCGAAGGCGAAGGGTCGTCTCCAGTGGTGAGCATTGCAACAAACAAGAATCGCGACAACGTTGCGATGCTCGGTATCGGCGCCTATCGGCCCCAACGCATCGTCAGCAACGACGAGGTATGCAAGGTACTCGACTCCACGCCCGAGTGGATCTACGAGCGCACCGGCATCCGCAACCGGCGCTGGATCAGTGGTGACGAGACGCTGCAGTCGATCGCGGCCGCCGCCGGTGAGCGCGCGATCGTCAACAGCGGCATCGACCGCTCCAAGATCGGCACGCTGATCCTGGCCACCTCGAGCTGGCTCATGCTCACCCCGCACGGCGCCCCTTCGGTCGCGCACGACCTCGGCATCAACGGTATTCCCGCGTTCGATCTGACCTCCGGCTGCGGCGGTTTCGGCTACGGCCTCGGCGTGGCCGCCGACCTGATCCGGGCCGGATCGGCGGAGTACGTGCTGCTGATCGGCGCCGAGACGATGACCGTCGGACTCGACCCGACCGACCGCGGCACCGCGATGATCTTCGGTGACGGCGCGGGTGCGGTGGTGATCGGGCCGAGCGAGGAGAACGGCATCTCGCCGACGGTGTGGGGCAGCGACGGCGAGAACGCGGGTGCCATCGCCCAGGACGTCAACTTCCTCGACTACATGGAGAAGGCGCAGGCGATGCAGGGCACCGACCCGGCGGTGGAGCCCATCGGCCGGATGTCGCTGCGGATGGAGGGCCCGCGCGTCTTCCGCTGGGCCGCGGTCACCTTGCCGCGCGCGCTGTCCACCGCGCTGGAGCGCTCCGGGGTGGCGAAGGAGGACATCGAAGTCTTTGTACCGCACCAGGCGAACTCCCGGATCAACGAGCTGATGAAGAAGAACCTCGGCCTGGCCGACGACATCCCGATGGCCAACGACATCGAGCAGACCGGCAACACCTCCGCCGCGTCCATTCCGCTGGCGATGGAGGAGATGCTGGTGAGCGGCAAGGCCAAGGGTGGTCAGCTGGCGCTGCTGCTCGGCTTCGGCGCCGGACTGAGCTACGCCGGTCAGGTCGTCACGCTGCCACCGAAGCCGACCGAGCCGAGCTTCTGACCCCATGCGGGTGTTCCGGGCGGGGTTTCTCGCCGCGGCCGCGCTCACCGTCTATGCCGCCGTCACCGGCCGCGAGAAGGTGCAGTGGATCGCGAAACCGCTGATGATGCCGCTGCTGGCGGCTGACGTGGTCACCGAGGGCGCCGACCTCGAGCGCACCGATCGCGCGGTGCTGCTCGGGTCGCTCGCCGCCGCCACACTCGGTGACATCCTGCTCATCGACCCGGACAACGATCGCCGCCTGATCGCGGGGGCGTCGTCGTTCGCGGTGATGCAGACCGGCTATTCGGCGCTGTGGTTGCGCAAGGGGGCCCGCCCGCTTCCCGAGGTGGCGCTGCCGCGACTGGGCGCTTGGCTGGTTGCGGCGGCGCTGCTGCGCGCGAAGGCGCCCGGTGTGGCCGCCCCGCTGACCGCCTACGGTGCGACGCTGGGTACCGCAGGCGTACTCGCCTCCGACCCCGCGCTCGCACCATCCGCGAAAACCATTGCGGGCGTGAATATCCCGAACTCCGACCCACGTAGCCGGCTAGGGCTCGGTGCGCTGCTGTTCACCGTCTCCGACGGCTTGATCGTGCTGCGCCGGCTGTTCGCGCGCACCGAGCGCACCCGCGCTCTCACTGAAGCCGTCATCTTGACGACCTACGCCGCAGCCCAATTCCTGCTTGCGGATCCCAAGGCGCAAATACGGACGCGTCAGTCCTGACTTCTAGTCTGCTTCATGACGAAACGTGTGCGGGTGTCGGGTGCCTGAAAGCTGTTGTCACAGAACCACAATGATGCGATCGCGGTTCGCCGGATCGACGCGGATCGAGATGGTCTCACCGACTGCGAGTCGCGCCTTGTCCGCCGGAGCGACGTCGAAAACTATTGTCCCCCGATAGCTTTCGCCGCCCGGAATGGTCAGCTCCAAGTCCAGCTCGGTCAGCTCACTGTGATGGTCGGTCCGCCGCAACGGATGGACCCCGTGCACCGTCGCCCACCCCTCCAGCCCATCCCGCCACAACCGCCGGTCGGCCTTCGACGGGCGCGACGCCACCATCATCCCGACGCCCACGCACGATCCGAACAACCCGACCAACGCCATGATTTGAAACGGCACCGTGCCCGGCGGTGTGTGCTGCACCACCCACCCCAACCAGATCCCGAGCACAATCAGGTACCCGGCGGTCGCCGCGAGCACCGTGCGCAGAATTCGCCCGTGATCCATCCCAGCCTCCACCCCGACTGTCAGACCTTCAAGGATAGGCCCGTCACGCCACTGACGTGCGCAAATCAGGAGGCAGCCGCTCGGATGGAACCGGCGAGTCACCCCTTGAGGCGCAGGACCGCGAGGACGCGGCGGTGGTGGGTGTCCGACGGCGGCAGGTCCAGTTTGGTGAAGATGTTGCCGATGTGTTTTTCCACCGCCCGTTCGGTGACGGTGAGGGAGGTGGCGATGGCGTTGTTGGACAGGCCCTGCGCCATCAGCTCGAGCACTTCGCGTTCGCGCGGGGTGAGGCGGGCCAGGGAATCCTGCTGGCGGGATGCGCCCATCAATTGACTCACCACCTCCGGGTCCAGGGCGGTGCCGCCGGTGGCGACACGATGGAGGGCGTCGACGAAGTCGCGGACATCGGCTACCCGGTCTTTGAGCAGGTAGCCGACTCCGCTCGCGCCGCCGGCGAGAAGTTCGGTGGCGTAACGGGTTTCGACCCACTGGGAGAAGACGAGGACGCCGGTCATCGGGTACTTGCGGCGCAGTTCGATGGCGGCGAGCAGCCCCTCGTCGGTGAAGCTCGGCGGCATGCGCACGTCCACCACGGCGACATCGGGATTGTGCGTACCGACCACATCGCTCAACGTCGTCGCGTCTCCCACCATGGCGACCACCTCGTGGCCGCGCTCGGTGAGCAGGCCGGCGAGCCCGTCGCGCAGGATCGCGCTGTCTTCCGCAATCACGATGCGCAGCGACTCGGTCATCGTGATCCGTCCTTCGGCAGCAAGATGGTTACCACGGTGGGTCCACCGGTCGGGCTCTGCACGGTGAGGGTGCCGTCCACGGTGCGCGCCCGCGCCGCCAAGCCCGACAGCCCGCTGCCCACCGCGAGCGCGCCCTCGGTCGGTTGCAGGACACCGCCGATTCCGTTGTCCCGCACCGTGACCGCGATGGTCCGGGCGTCCGTCGGCACCACCGAGATCCAGGCCCGGGTGGCGTCGGCGTGCTTGACCACGTTGGTGAGCAGCTCGGCGACCGAGAAGTAGGCGATCGCCTCGATCGCCGGACTCGGCCGTTCGGGCAGATGCACCCGCAACTCCACCGGGACCGAGCTGCGCGCCGCCAGCGTTTCCAGCGCCGGGCCGAGGCCGAGTTCCAATGCGGGCGGGTGGATTCCGCGCACCAGCTCGCGCAGTTCGGTCAGCGCTTCTTTGGAGCTGGCGCGCGCGTTCGCGATCAGGTCGCGTGGATCCCCGCCCGACGACAGCCGATCCTCCGCGCGACCCAGCGCCATCGCGATGGTCACCAGCCGGGCCTGGGTGCCGTCGTGCAGATCCCGCTCCAGCCTGCGCAGCGTGGCGGTGGAGTCGTCGACCGCAGCCTGCCTGCCCTGCTGGAGTTCGGCGATGCGCCGGTCGGCCGCCGTCGCGCTCAGCAACGCGATGGTCAGCAACCCGTGCAGCCAGCACACCGCGCGCACCAGCCACGGCGCCAAGAAGCAGCCGAGCAGGCCGACCGCGGCGAAGCCGAGCACCTGCGGCCAGGTTTCGATGTAGTAGTCGCCGAACTGGAACATCGAATGATGTTCCACGCCTTGGGCATCGAGATTGACCGGGTCGAGCAGCGCCCACGGGATCGGCGAGAGCGCGATCACCACCAGCATCGCCACCGTAACCAGCACGAAGAAGCCGACCACGACACCGAGCACCGCCTGCGCGAGCAGGAACAGCGCGACCCGCCAGCTGGTCCGATCGGTGAACGCGCCCTTGACGAAGCCGATCAAGCCCGGCTCTGGCCGAAACGGCGGCGGTGGGGTCACCCGCACGCCGAGCAGATCCTTCGCCAGCGCCCGATAGATCCGCCCCCAGATCCGGCCGCCGAGCAGGATCACCGCCAGGATCGGCACGCCGATGATGGTGAGCGAGATCATCAGCCCGCCGCCCCAGCCGAGGTACATGTAGGTGACGGCCAGGCAGCCGAGCACGAACACCGTGAAGAGGTAGACGAGTTCTTTCCAGGTGCGGGCCTGGAACGGGGCACGGAGCATGGCACGGGCCACCGGCTCGGCCGACCGGCCGGCTTTGCCTGGCGTCGGGTCGAGCACGAGCGTGGGTTCGGCGTGGATCTCGGTCATGGCTTCCATGGTTGTCGGGGCGCGGGCGGTCTTCGATGGAGCTGGCCGCCGAATGTGTGGTGTAGCCAGCTACACCAACTACCATCCTGCTGATGAGCTACCCGCCGCAGCCGCCACCGTACGGTTACCAAGCCTACGGGGGTTACGGCCCGCCGCAGGAACACCCGCAGGCCACCATGATTCTCATCCTCGGCATTCTCGGCCTGGTGTTCTGCCAGATCCTCGGCCCCGTCGCCTGGGTGATGGGCAAGAAGGCGCTTAACGAGATCGACGCCTCGGGCGGCACGCTCGGCGGTCGCTCGAACGTCATGGTCGGCTACGTCTGCGGGATCATCGCCTCGGTGCTGATCATTCTCGGCATCCTGTTCGTCGCGCTGTTCGTCGTGCTCGGGCTGGTCGGGGTCTGGAGCAGCAGCAGCACCTACTGACCCGCTGCTCCGGTCGTGCGGCGGCCGGAATTAGCATCGTCGGAGTGAATCACCCAGTGCCCGACGCGGCCGAGCAGGACCCACCCGGGCCCACCGAGTGGGGCGAGCACCCGCACGGCGTCGGCCCGTGGGCCGCCGAGCACGCCGAGCCGCCGCCGCGGGATCCGCACTTCGACCCCGAACTGCTCGCGGCAGGCGACCGCCGCAACGTGGTCGACGCCTACCGCTATTGGACGCGCGAAGCGATCGTCGCCGACATCGACCGGCGCAGGCACCCCTTCCACGTGGCCATCGAGAACTTCGGCCACGACGCCAACATCGGCACGGTGGTCCGCACCGCCAATGCCTTCGCCGCCGCGGCCGTGCACATCGTCGGCCGCAAGCGCTGGAACCGCCGCGGCGCCATGGTGACCGACCGCTACCAGCACATCGAGCACCACGCGACCGTCGCCGAGCTGCTCGACTTCGCCGCACGCGCACAACTGACCGTGGTCGCGGTCGACAACGTGCCCGGCTCGGTCCCCCTCGAGACAGCGGAACTACCCCGCAACTGCCTCCTGCTGTTCGGTCAAGAAGGCCCCGGCGTCACCGAACACGCGAAAACCGCAGCGGCTATGACCGTTTCGATCGCCCAATTCGGCTCAACCCGCAGCATCAACGCCGGCGTCGCCGCCGGCATCGCCATGCACGCCTGGGTCCGCCAACACGCCGACCTCGCCGACGCCTGGTGAGGGGGTCACTCTGCGAGCTGTCCGACTCGCTGCCGGGCCACGCCGAGCAGGGTAGCTACATCGACATCGGGAACGTTCTCACGCCGTAGCTCTTTCACCAGTGCAACCTGTTCGGCTTTGAGCTCGTTCGACAAGCGGTCGACCTCGGCGCGGAGTACGGCAATGCGCTCGGTCCGTGGTTGCACGTCGTGGGCGTCGCCGAAGTCGTCAACGATCAATGTTGTTTCGACCTGAGAAAGCGGAACGTCGAGTTTGGCGGCGATAATGGTCCGCGCCTCGTAGCCGACGTCGGTGAGATGGCGCGCCTGCCCGCACGGATCATCTCCATAAACGTCGGGAATGGTGATTTCCCACCAACGGCCGACGCGGTTCGCGTGGACTTCGTAGGTAATGGACTTGCTCACTGTTCTTCCTCCTCCGGGCAATCGCAGGACGCAACAGCCTTGCTGATGGTGCGCACAACTCCCGGCGAGATGGATTTGTGTCCGTCCGGGACGCTCACATCGTGTTTGCCCGTGCGGCACCCGTAGATGGTGTGGCTACCTGCACCATCGCGCAACCGCGACCAGCCCTCGGCCTTGAGGCCTTTGAGGACTTTCCTGGTTGGCTGCTCTGCGATCATTACAAAAGCTAGCACGCTAGCCGGAAAAGTGGCAAGCGTGCTAGCAACCCAAATGTGCGCTGCCAGGAGTCTCGAAAACAACTGCACATCACTTGTGTAACAAATCGGGCGCGGAAATCCGGGCGGTGCTGGCACCATTGACGCATGACCACGCGGAGGGCGCAGGATCCGCGGCGCGCGACGCCGCGGGCACTGGGTGAGTGCTCACCGGGAGGTGGAGAGGCTGTGGTGACACCGGCGTTGTGGTCCGAGCGGGCGGACATGGCGGAATCGGCGATCGTGTCCCGGCATCTGCGCGCGTTGTGGGCGCTGCCGGGCACCCAGCTGGGGGTGGTCGGCTGGCCGGCGACCAAGCGGGAGCGCGCGTTCGGGTCGTGGCATTACTGGTGGCAGGCGCATCTGATCGACTGCGCGGTGGACGCGGCCAACCGGGTGCCGACGCCGGTGCGCCGCAAGCGCATTGCCGCGATCGCGCGCTCGCACCGTATTCGCAATATCACCGGCTGGACCAACAGGTACTACGACGACATGGCCTGGCTGGCCATCGCGCTGGAACGCGCGGAGCGGACCGCGGGGGTCACCGAGGCGCGCAGCGGGCTCATCGCGCTGGAGAAGCCGCTGTACGACGGGTGGAATCCGGCGGTAGGCGGCGGCCTGCCCTGGCGCATCGGCGCCGACTACTACAACACCCCTGCGAATGGCCCGGCCGCCATCGCATTGCTGCGGCTCGGCAGGCACGGGCGCGCGCAGGAGATGGCCGACTGGCTGGACGCGACGCTGCGCGACCCGGAGACCGGCCTGATGCTCGACGGCATCCATCTACCGTCCGGCGAGATCGAACGCCCGGTGTTCACCTACTGCCAGGGCGTGGTGCTCGGCGTGGAGACCGAGCTGGCGGTGCACACCGGTGCGCCGCGGCACGGCGAGCGGGTGCACCGGCTGCTCGCCGCCGTCGACGAGCACCTGACCACCCGCGGCGTCATCAACGGTGGTGGCGGTGGCGACGGTGGCCTGTTCAACGGCATCCTGGCCCGCTATTTGGCGGTGGTCGCGCTGATGCTGCCCGGCGACGACGAGGAGCAGCAGGCGGATCGACGGTGTGCGGCCGCGATCGTGCGCGCCTCCGCCGAGGCCGCCTGGGCCAACCGGCTGGAGGTCGAGGGTGAGCCGCTGTTCGGGCACGACTGGGGCAAGCCGGCGACGCTGCCCGGCGGCATTGCGGGGGCGGGCCGATTCACTCCCGGTGGCTCGGTGACGTCGTCCCGGGTGCCCGAACGCGACCTGTCGGTGCAGTTGTCCGGCTGGATGCTGATGGAAGCCGCCCACCAGGTCAGCGCCGCCGGGCTGTAATCCTTACGCCGACTTCGTTTTTTCCAAGGTCACCGGCGGCAGGTATTCACCGATCAGCGTCCGTTGCCACCACGCTCGGTCGCGTCGCAACTCCTGCCGCGTGGTGAAGCGGTATTCGTAGAGCTGCGCCCGCACATACTTCGGCGGCGCGTCCGGGAACGGATTGTGCCGCAGCAGACGCAGCGTCGCACGGTCGTTCGTCAACAGCCGCTCGGCGAACGGCAACAACCACGGCCGCGCGTAGAACGGTGACAGCGCCGCGAACCACATCAGCCAGTCCAGCCGCAGATGGTAAGGCGCGAACTGGCGGGGCAGTCGCCGCACATCACCCGGCTTGCCTTTGAATTCGTACTCCTGCCACCGGGTCTGCTCGGTGACGTCCGAGTCGGTGGTCCCCTCGAACACCACCTCCGGCCGCGTCCGGCCGATGGTGCCGAACGCGCCGTAGGTGCCGACGAGGTGATAGGCGTTGAAGGACATGTTCATTCGCTGGTCGCGGGAGAGCATGTTGCGCACCGGCCAGTAACTCAGCACCACGGTGAGCACCGTGCACGCGATCACCAATCCCGCGAACCACATCGGTGCCGACGGCAACGCGGGTGGTTCGGGCACCGGCAGTACCTTCGCCATCAAGGATCCGTCGATCACGGTGAACGCCAACAGAATTGTCACCCAGTTCAACCACGCGAAGTTGCCGGAGATGACCAACCACAGCTGGGTGACGACGATGATCCCCGCGGCCACACTCGCCACCGGTTGCGGCGCGAAAAGCCCGAACGGCACGACCAATTGGGCAAAGTGGTTGGCCGCCACCTCGATTCGGTGCAGCGGTTTGGGTAGATGATGGAAGAACCAGCTCAACGGCCCGGGCATCGGCTGGGTCTCGTGGTGGTAGTACAGGCAGGTCAGGTCACGCCAGCAGGTGTCACCGCGTAGCTTGATCAGACCCGCGCCGAACTCCACCCGGAACAGCAGCCAGCGTGCCAGCCACAACACCAGCACCGGCGGCGCTGTCTCGTCGTTACCGAGAAAGATCGCGAGGAACCCGGCCTCCAGCAGCAGCGATTCCCACCCGAACCCGTACCACCGCTGCCCGACATTGACGATCGACAGATACCCCGCCCAGAGCACCGCCCACATCCCCATCGCCGCCCACAGCGGCACCAGATCGGCCACACCGGCCACCAGAGCGGCCGACAGCCCGACCCCGGCCCACGCCACCACGGCGAAGAACCGATCGGAATAGTGCAGCTGAAAGAGGCTAGGCGCCAACCGGAACGGCGTCCGTGCCACGAAGCGCGGCACCGGCAGCATCCCGCGCTCGCCGATCAGCGCCCGGAACTGCATGGCCGCGCCGAGGAAGGCGATCAGGTAGATGACCGCCAGCCCGCGCTGGAAGACCAGCCTGCTCAGCCAGTACTCCGGTGCCGTGAACCAGTCCATGCCCGCAGCTCCTCGGACGGCGGGAAATTGCCCGTGTCAGGCGTACCCGGTCCGATCGTGCGGAAACCCGGCGGTCAGTTCTCGGCGTCGACCGCCATGCTCGGCGTGGTCTCCAGGTCGAACTCCTCCGGCGGCTTCGCCATCTCCTGCCGGTAGTGCCGGATCCCCAGCCCGGTCCCCAGGACCAGGCCGACCACCAGCGTGCCGATCACGATGGGCATCAGCCACGGCACCCGATCCAGGAAGCTGCCCGCGTAGTACCCGATCAACAGCAGCACCGGCGCCCAGATGATCGCGCCGATCGTGCTCGCGATGGTGAACTTGCGGTGGTCCATGCCGGCCGCGCCCGCGACCGTCGGGCACAGCGTGCGCACCCACGGAATCCAGCGGGCGATCAGCACCGCGACGAACCCGTGCCGCTGCAACAACTCGGTGACCCGTTGCAGGTTGCGGGTATTGATGTAGCGGCCGTTCTTGCGGGCCACCAGGCGATGCCCGGTGCGCGCGCCGATGACGTAACCGACCTGGTTGCCCGCGATGGCCGCGACCATGGTGCCCAGCGACAGTGCCCACACCTGCGCCTCGCCGGAGGCGTGCGAGGCCATCACCACACCCGCGGTGATCAGCATGGAGTCGCCGGGCAGGAACAGCCCGAGGATGACCGCGCATTCGAGGAAGACAAAGGTGAGCACCACTGTCCAGACGAGCGCGGGCCCCGCTGACATCAGCGGATCGAAGGTGCCCACTGCTAGGGGCGAGGACGCCGCGAACACGCGCTCAGCGGGTCGGCTCGTTCGTCGAGACGGTCAGCTCGGCCTCAGGCCGAACCGCCGGCTCCGCGCGACGATTGAGCAGCTTCTTCGCCACCGCGATGACGCCGGGCAGGATCGAGACGAACACGATCAGCAGGAAGATCGCCTCGACGTGATCCCGGATGAACGCGACGTTGCCCAGGAAGTAGCCCAGCACGGTGATGCCGCCGCCCCACAGGATCGCGCCGACGATGTCGAAGGCGACGAACTTGCGGTAGTCCATCTTGGACACACCGGCGAGCACCGGCATGAACGTGCGCACGATCGGCACGAACCTGGCCAGGATGATGGTCTTGGGCCCGTGCTTCTCGAAGAACTCGTGCGTCTCGGTGACGTAGTGCTTCTTGAAGAAGCGGGTGTCTTCCTTGTGGAACAGCGCGGGTCCGATGGCCCGGCCGATCCAATACCCGCTCTGGTCGCCTGCGAAAGCGATGAACGTGACGGCGGGCACGAGCACCCAGATCGACACCGGCGGATTCGGCTGCGCCGCGAGCAGGCCGCCGGTGAACAGCAGCGAATCGCCGGGCAGGATCGGGAAGAGCAGACCGGTCTCGATGAAGACGATCGCCAGAATGGCCGGGAGCACCGCGTTCTTGAGCCACGTCTCCGTGAGCAGGTGCATCGGGTCGAGCAACTCCGTGAGTGCGAGGTTGCTTGTCACCGATTCTGTCGCTGCCAGCAGAATCACGCGGTGGTCTCCTGTTCTGGATACGGCTGGCCTGATCACTTGCCATCGCATCGGAGGCGGCCAGCGCAATTACCGGGCCCACAGTACCGGGTTCGGCTGAGAAACCCCGCCCTGTGCGCCAAACTACCTGCTGGTCACCTGAAGGTTCCGTGCTGACTACCGCCTGGTCACTCGTGCGGGCACTACACGGCCTCCCTGGATACCAGGCGAAACACTGCTGTCCTAGGGTGGTGGCTGACAAAATAGGTCTTTGCCGCAACAAACACGGAGGTCTTACTGTGCCCATCGCGACTCCGGAGGTCTACGCCGAGATGCTCGGTCGGGCCAAAGCGAACTCCTTTGCCTTCCCCGCCATCAACTGCACGTCGTCGGAGACGATCAACGCGGCCATCAAGGGTTTTGCCGAGGCAGGCAGCGACGGCATCATCCAGTTCTCCACCGGCGGCGCCGAATTCGGCTCCGGTCAGGGCGTGAAGGACATGGTGACCGGTGCGGTCGCGCTGGCCGAATTCGCGCACGTGGTCGCCGCGAAGTACGACATCACCATCGCGCTGCACACCGACCACTGCCCCAAGGACAAGCTGGACGGCTTCGTCCGGCCGCTGATCGCCATCTCCCAGGAGCGGGTGAACAACGGTCAGCACCCGCTGTTCCAGTCGCACATGTGGGACGGCTCCGCGATCCCGATCGACGAGAACCTCGAGATCGCCCAGGAACTGCTGAAGTCCTGCGCGCAGGCCAACATCATTCTCGAGGTCGAGATCGGTGTCGTCGGCGGTGAAGAGGACGGCGTCGAGGCCGAGATCAACGACAAGCTCTACACCTCGCCCGAGGACTTCCAGAAGACGATCGACGCGCTCGGCGCGGGCGAGAACGGCAAGTACCTGCTCGCCGCGACCTTCGGCAACGTGCACGGTGTGTACAAGCCGGGCAACGTGAAGCTCAAGCCCGAGGTGCTGGCCGAGGGCCAGCGGGTGGCCGCGGCCAAGCTGGGTCTCGGTCAGGACGCGCAGCCGTTCGACTTCGTCTTCCACGGTGGTTCGGGCTCGCTGAAGTCCGAGATCGAGGATTCGCTGCGTTTCGGTGTGGTGAAGATGAACGTCGACACCGACACCCAGTACGCGTTCACCCGCCCGATCGTCACGCACATGTTCACCAACTACGACGGTGTGCTCAAGATCGACGGTGAGGTCGGCAACAAGAAGGTCTACGACCCGCGCAGCTACCTCAAGAAGGCGGAAACCGCGATGGCGGCACGTGTCACCGAGGCATGCAATGATCTGAAGTCCGCGGGAAGGTCGATCAGCGCCTGACCCATCAACCCACCGGGGGCTCGACAGCTCATGTGTCTGGATGTGCGCGTGCTCGGGCCCGTCCGGTTGCTAGTCGGCGGTGAGCCGGTGGCGGTCGGCGGGCCCAAGCCGCGGGCTTTGCTGGCCGCACTCACCGTGAATCGGCGGCGCGCCGTGTCGTCGGCCGCGCTGGCCGACATGGTGTGGAACGAGGATCCGCCCGACTCCTACGCCGCCAGCCTGCAGGTGTTCGTCTCGAATATCCGCAAGGCGCTGCGTAATTCGGGTGTAGATCCGGCGCTGGTATTGCGCACCGAATCCTCCGGCTACCGCCTCGAAGTCGCCGAGACCGCCTGCGATCTCGGACGTTTCGAGGCGAGCCGGGAGGCCGGTAGCCGCGCGGTCGCGCTCGGCGATCACGCCGGCGCCGCCCAGCTCTACGGTGCTGCACTGCGCGAGTGGAGCGGCCGGGCGCTGGCCGATTTGGCCGGCCTGCAATTCGCCGACGGTTTCGCCACCGCGATGGACGAGGAGCGCCTCGCCGTCGCCTCCGCCCGGATCGACGCCGAAATCGCCTGCGGGCGTGCGTCATCGGTGATCGGCGAGCTGGTCGCGATGACCGGCGAGCATCCGCTGCGCGAGCCGCTGTGGGGACAGTTGATCACCGCGCTCTACCTGTCCGGGCGGCAGGCCGACGCACTCGACGCGTGCCGCCGGGTGCGGACCGTGCTCGCCGAAGAACTCGGCATCGATCCCGGCCCCGCCCTGATCGAGCTGGAACACCGGGTACTGCGCCAGGAACCTCTCGGCACCGTCGAGCTCCGGCAGGTCGAGCGGATGGCCGCGGCGATGACCGAGACCGTCACCGAGGCGCCGAGTACGGTGCGCAGCGGGCAGCTGCGACTACCGGACGGCCGGGTGGTGTCGATTGCTCAGGGCGGCTTGCGCATCGGCCGGATGACCGACAACGACCTGGTGCTCGACGACCCGAAGGCCAGCAGGTATCACGCGCACATCATGCCGAGCCGGGCCGGACTGCTGATCAAGGATCTGCACTCGGCCAACGGCGTTTTCGTCAACGACGACCCGATCGAGAACGGCGCCCTGCTCGCCGACGGCGACGAGATCCGCATAGGCGCAACGATGTTGACCTTCCAGGCCGTGCAGTAGTCACTCGTTGCAGGCGAAGCCGTCGCCGTCCCGGTCGAGCATGGGGTTGTATTGCGGCAGCCCGCGGTAGATCGGCCCCGCGTAGTCGGCGCGCGCTTGTTCACAGGTGGTGTACACCCGTCGCTTCTTCTCGGATTCGCCGTCCCGCTGCGGGATCTCATGCGAATCGGGGCGTGCGACAAAGGCTGCGGTGGGGGTCTCGGCGATAGCGGTCGGCGGTGCCAGGGTAAGGACGCCGACCACAAGGCACGCGGCACCGATCGCGGGGGTCACGCGGCGTAGTGCTGTAGTTCTCACGACATCCATCCTGCGCCGAAATCGCGGAGCCGTGGGGTATGGATTTCGTGCGCCGGAAAATGTTCGGACCGCCCAGTCCGACCTGCGGCTGAGCTGCTACCGAAGCCGCGCTACGTCAGCCGAACCTCAGCGATGGCCCGCCCGAACAGCTTTCGGCCCTCCGAGGTGCCGCCGAGCACGATGGTCGCGGTGCGGGTGTGCGGATCGAGCGACTTGATCCGGCCGGCGAAGTCCACCGTGCTCGCCGAGTTCGGCGGCACCGGAACGAAACCGGAGAACCGCACGCTGAACTTCGCGATGGCGGTCGGGTCGCCGAGCCAGGAGGTCAGGTAACCACCGGCCAGGCCCATGGTCAACATGCCGTGCGCGACGACCGTGGGCAGGCCGACCAGCTGGGCGGCGTGATCGCTGAAGTGGATGGGGTTGGCATCGCCCGAGACTCCGGCGTAGTTGGCCAGGTCACCGCGGGCCAGCCGGAAGGAACCGGCGGGCAGCTGATCGCCGACGGACAGCTGATCGAAGTCGGGCAGCGTGTGCACCGGCGCGAGCTCGCGGTCGGCGGGCGGCGCGGGTAGCTCGCCCAGACCCAGCGGGATCAGCGCCGAACTGTCGTGCGAACCGCCGCCCGCCGTGGGGAATTCGACCACCTGGCCGTGCATCATGATGTTGTCGACCACGTCGGTGAGGCCGGGATCCACCTCGGCGCCGCGGCGGGCCACGATCGTGGTGGAGCCGATGAGGGCCAGCTCGCCGTGCTGGTTGACCAGCGCGGAGCGGACGACGACGAAGTCGTTGTCGCCGAACTGACGGATCGACTCGATCAGGATCTCGCTGGTCAGCTGATCGCCGGCCAGGATGGGCCGATACGCCTGGAAGACCTGATCGGTCTGCAGGATCTGCGAGAGGTCGTACTCGGTGAGCACCGATTCGAGCAGCGAGCGGGTGCCGGACGAGCCGATGACCGAGGCGAAGGTCGGCGGTGCGATGACACCGTCGTGGCCGAGCTTGCGTGCGTCGGCCTCCTGCTGATGCGCGCCGTGATGGTTCTGCACCGCTCGCGCGAATTCGCGGATCTTTTCCCGGCCGACCTCATAGTGGTCCCGAACGCGGAACCGCTGGCCGGCCAGTGTCGCCGTCTGCTGTACGTCATCGGTTTCGAGCGCCGTCGTCTGTTCCCTGCCCATGATGCGGCCACGCTACTAATGAACAAGACCGTTGACCAGCCGAGTGTGAGCAGCGCTACCGTCGATCGATACGGAATTGCTATCGAATTTGCTTGTTCTTCATCTACCGGCTCGCGACGGGCTTTCATTGCTGTTCGGGATTGATGTTTATCGGCTATTAAACGTGTTCGGCTGCCCACTGAGTGGGCAGCCGAACAACATTTCCGCTCGATTCCGTCGCGGCTATTGCGGAGCGCTGGACGGCGGATCGCAGACCTTCCAGCCTGCGTCGGTGCGCTGCAGGTCGAACGTGCGCGCGGAGCGCTTGGCCGGATCGGCCTCGGTATAAACCGTGGCCTGCGCGATCGCGGTGTCGTCGGTGATCCGGATGGCATCCACGCTGTCCACCACCGGAATGGTGCGGCGCTCCATGGACAGCTGATGCACGCCGGTGAATTGATCCGCCGGAATGCCCTGATAGAAATCGTGCAGCGGACCACAGGTGGTCTCGCGCAACGTGGCCAGGTCACCGGTCTTCAGCGCATCGGTGTAATCGGAAATCGCGGCGCGCACCTGGGTATCCGGCGAATTGTCCGTCGAGTTCACGACCACCGCCACGATCACTCCGACCAGCACGACCACCAGCGCGGCGGCACCCGCCACCGCGAGCAGCCATCGCTTGGACCGGCCCGAGGTGGTCTGATCGGCGGCGGTCGGCGCCTGTGCGGGAGGGGCGATTCGCTGCGGCTGGGCGATCTGCCGCGGCTGCGGTGGCCGCAGCGAGCCGATCGGCTGCGCGGGCATCGTCGGCTGGACATCCGCGGGCGACGGGGCCGACGCGTGCTGGCGTGGCAGGCCGGGATGCGCCGGCGCGGGCCGCGTCTGCTCGACCGGACCGGACCCGCTCGGCGGCGGTGCCGAAGGGGCCTGCGGGACAGGCTGCTTCGGTCCCGGAGCGGAGCGCGGAGTGGTCGGCGGCTTGGTGATCGGCACCCGGCCCGCACCCGGCGTGACCCGGTCGGTCCCGGCCGGCTTCGGCGCGTCGGTGGGCCGCTGGATCGGCAGCGCAACGGTCTGCGCGTCGTCCGGCTCGAGCACGCCCGGCTTGATCACCGGCATCGCCATGGTCACGTCTTCGGACCCCGGCGGCTGCTGCCCGGCGTCCGGCGCCGCCGTATTCATCTTGACGGTGTCCGCGTCGGGAGCGGCATCCTCCACCGGAGGCGCAGGACGCTGCACCCGCATCACCGTGGTCGGCGCATCCCCGTCAGCGATCTCGGGTTCCGGTGCTTGCGCGGCTTCGGGCTGCTCGGCCGCTGCGGGCTTGTCGGGTGCGCTGTCCTGCGCAGCACCGGCCTTCTCCCCGCCGAACCAGGGGCGGGACTTCGACGGAGCGGAGCTGTCCGGCGCGGTCGCCGCTGCGTCCGCGGGAGTGGTTGTACCCCTGGCAGTTTCGCTCTGGGCCGCAGCGGCTGCCGCCGTGCCGGTTTGTGCTGCCGTCGCGGCAGGTTGTGCTGCGGGCGCGCCAGGCCGTGTCGGCGTCGCACCGGGTGACGTCGCGGGGCTGCCGGTTTGTGCGGTGGTGGCGCCGGGTTGTGCAGGCGTGCCGGGTTGCGCTGCCGGACCGGCGGTTTGTGCGGCAGGCGTACCGGATATTGCCGCTGTTGCGCCGGGTTGCGTCGCGGACGCACCGGGTTGCGCGGCGGGCGCATCAGGTTGTGCGGCCTTGTCGCCGGTTTGCGTCGCTTTTGCGTCGGATTGGGCGGCGGGGGCGCCGGATTGGGCGGTCGCACCAGGTTGTGTCGCCGTCGCGCCGGATCGGTCGGCATCGGGTGTGGCTGGTGCGGCACCGCCGGGCGCGGAGCTGGTCTGTTGCGCGGCTGCGGGTTTCGCGCTCGATTGCGCCGTCGATGCTGATTGCGGGGGTGTGCCGGTTGCGGGCGGGCGGTTCGTGCCGGTCGTGGAGCCGGCGGAGGTTTGGCTGTCCCGTTTGATTACTTCGGTTTCGGCTGCGGGCGCTGCCTTCGGAGCGGCACCACTCTTGGCGATATCGGCGACCACGTCGCCGGAAGTAGGCTTATTTTCTTGCGCCGCCGGGGTTTTCGAGGCTTGCTCGGCAGGTGATTCGGCGGGAGGTGTCGCGGAGCCGGGCTTCTCGTTGCGGGCGATCGCTTCGGTCTTCGCCTCGGCGTTGGCGGTGCTACCCGCGGCCGGTGCTGCTTTCCCCGGAGCGGGACTGTTCGGCGGGGCCGCGCCGGCGGACTTCGCGGGCTGAGCCGGTGCGTTGATCTTCGGGATGGCCCCGGGTTCGGTCGCGCCGGACTTCTGCCCTGCCGTCCGGGCGGGCGCGGCCTTGTCGGCGGTCGAGTCGGCCGATACGGGCTCAGCGCCGTTCCCCGGCTCGGCAGCGGTTGCCGCTGCGGCATCGCCGGTTTTTGCACCAGAGTTCGAGCTGTCTGACGTGCCGGAACCCGCATTTTGGGCGGCATCCGGCGACGTGCCGCTGGATTTCACGGCGGGTTTACCGGAGTTCTCGGCATCGGGCGATCCCGGCGCGCCCGAAGCTGCGGCAGGGGAGTCGGCCGAAGTATCCGCCGCGTCCTTACTATCCGCACCACTCTTCGCACCCGCGGCGGGAATCGGTCGCGTGGGCGCTACGGGCGAGGGTTCCGCCGGGCGGGGAGCGACCGGGTGGCGGACCGTGGTGTCTGCCGGGCGTGCGTCGGCTGCGGCCGGGGTTGCCGGGTCGGCGCTCGCCGGGTTCTTGTCGTCGTTCGGGTCGGACACGCACTACCCCTCGGTCAGGCGGAACAGTTGAACTCGACGGCCAGCTTAACGGGCAGAGGCCGAGGTAGTCCGTTCTCAGAGCACGCATGGCCGCAGCGAATGCCGAGGTACGCCGAAGAGGTGCGGTGGGATCGAGTTCGCGCCGCCGACGGAGCGCATGCGCCGGGAAACGGGGCATCGGTGCACAATGAAGCCCATGACCTCGTTCGGTGATCTCCTCGGCCCCCAGCCGGTACTCCTGCCCGAAATCTCCGACGCGGAAGAAGCGTTGCTCGACAAGGCCGATCCGTTCCGCGTCGCCGCCGATCATCCGGCGGCCTCGATCGCCTGGGCCTACCTGGCCGAAGCGGCGCTGACCAGCGGCGAAGCCCAGGACGAGCCGATCAATCACGACATCCTCGCGGCGTACGCGTTCGCCCGCACCGGCTACCACCGCGGCCTCGATCTGCTGCGCCGCAACGGCTGGAAGGGCTTCGGCCCGGTGCCGTGGAGCCACGAGCCCAACCGTGGGTTCCTGCGCAGCGTCGGTGCGCTGGCCCGTGCGGCGAAGGTGATCGGGGAAACGGAAGAGTACGCGCGCTGCTTGGATCTGCTCGAAGACTGCGATCCGCGGGCCGCGGCTGAGCTCGGTCTCGACTGAGTCGTAGTTGATCGACCTCAGTATCAATCCCAGCTCTCGCGTCGGCGTCGCCAAGGCGAGCAGCATGGATCGGCTGCGCGCGTCGTGGGCGCGCCTGCGCCTGTCCGCGTTGCCGATTCTGCAGTGCGCCCTCGGCGCGGCACTGGCCTGGTTCATCGCGCGTGACCTCGTCGGGCACGCGCAGCCGTTCTTCGCGCCCACCGCGGCCGTGGTGTCGATCGGCATCTCCTTCGGCGCCCGGCTGCGGCGTTCGGTGGAACTGGTGGTCGGCGTCGCGGTCGGCATCGGCATCGGTGACCTGTTCATCACCAACGCGGGTACCGGCGTGTGGCAGATCGCGCTGGTGGTCGCCGTCGCCATGGCCGCGGCGGTGTTCCTCGACGGCGGCTCCATCATCACCATGCAGGCGGCCGGTTCGGCCGTGCTGGTCGCGACGCTGCTGCCGCCCTCGGCGGGTGGCGGTTTCTCCCGGATGATCGACGCGCTGGTCGGTGGTCTGGTGGGAGTCGTTGTGGTGGCGTCGATTCCACTGCATCCGGTGCGGCGCGCCCGCGAGCAGGCGGCGGAAATCCTTGCGGTGATGAGCAAGTCGCTCACCGACGGCGCCGACGGCCTGCTCGAACAAGATCCGGACAAGGTGCGTTCCGCGCTCGCGGCGGTCCGTGCGACGCAACCGCAGCTGGACACCTTGCGGGCCACGCTGGAGGGCGGCAAGGAGATCAGCCGAATCTCCCCGCTGTACTGGAACTCTCGCGCCCGCCTCGAACGCATCAAGGCCACCGCCGACCCGCTGGACAACGCGGTGCGCAATACCAGGGTGCTGCTGCGCCGTTCGCTCACCCTGGTCCAGGACGACGAGATCCTCGACCCCCGCCTGATCGACGAGGTCGAACGGCTGGGTCAGGCCATCGATGTGGTGCGCCGGATGATGCTCGCCGATCCCGGCGAGCAGCCCGACCAAGCCGAGGCGGCCAGGGTGCTGCGCACGGTCGCCAAGGAGGCGCGGCCGGAACTCGTTGAGGGCGCCGGGCTTTCGGCCCATGTGGTGTTCGCCCAGGTGCGTTCGATCGTGGTGGACCTGATGCAGGTGTGTGGCATGAAGCGCATCTCCGCGATCGCGCTGCTGCCGCCGACGGTGCCCAAACCGTTCGTGACCCCCGAGGAATGATCCGACTACTCAGCGGATCTGGGTGCGCACCAGTCGCCGTGCGTGGCGTCCTCGCTGATCTTTGGGTAGTCCGCTACTCGTGTTCCGGCGGCCCCGGCCGCATAACTTGAACAAGTGACCGCGATCGAACGAGGGGTGTCGCGGTCGACCACTTCGCACACGAGCGAACTGCCCCACCGGCCATTTGGTGTGGTGGCCGTGCGGGTTGGGGCAGCACGCCCGTTGCGAGGAGCAGAGTCGCCTGGTCCGACGTCCGGCCGGGCGGCTCTGTGTTCGTCAGTTGCCGCTTTCTTCCTAGCTGAGCGGGAACATCCTGGCCTGGCCGGGCCGCAGCGAGAACCGCCGCCGGTCGAAGTCCCACAGCCGGTAGATCGGCCACTGCACGGTGTGCGCCAGCCAGGCGCCGACGATGACGACGCGATGGAACGGCAGGACCTGGTAGCCCTGGTTGGTGATGGTGCGCAGGCCGCTCAACTGGAACTGCCACCAGCGGCGCGGACTGGTGCGCCTGCGCCGGGCCGACGTCTCGACCCGCATGTGCTTCAGCTGATCGATCGGCAGGCCGCGCTTGCTCAAGCACAGCGCCAGGTCGAGGTCGTCGATCACATCCGGCCGCACGACGGTGTCCTCGCGCACGTCCAGCCAGGCGGTGCGGCGGATCGCCATGTTCGGGCCGTGCATGTTGCCGACCCGGCCGCCCAGCTTGCCGCGCCGATCCTGCAGGTAATAGCCGAATTTCAGCAAGAAGCCGACCGGCGAGTCGTAGTACGTGGTGATGCCGGTGAGCGCGGCGACGTCGGGATGGTCGGTCAAGTGCTGCCGGATGACCGCGCCCCAATCGGGCGCGACGAGGCAGTCGGCGTCGGTCCGGCCGATGAAATCCCCACGCGCCTTGTCGAATCCGGTGTTGCGGGCCCGTGCCACCCCGCGCTGGGGTTCCTCGACGAGTTCGACTTTCGGATGTTCGAGCGCGTAGGCGCTGACGAGTTCGCGGGTGCCGTCGTCGCTGCCGTTGTCGACCACGACGACCTCGTCGATCGCGTCCTGGGTGACGAGGCGGTCGAGGGTTTGCGTGATGCACGCCGCCTCGTTGAGGACCGGGATGACGATCGATAAGGTCGTCGCCGAATCGGGGCTGCTCATTGCTGGTACTGCTCCAGTTCTGGGTCGGGTGAAGCTTCCTACAGAACGGTCTGTTATCTGCCCGGAACAGCCGTTCTCGTCAGCGTGGTAATGGGTGAAAACACAGGGGGACTCGATCGGCAACGGTGCCGCGAGTTCGCCGAACGGTCGGTGCGACCAGGGCCGGGCAGCCTGCTGATTACCGGCTGGGCCGACCGGCGATGATCACTGGTTCACCCTAGTTGCGTTGGCGCACAGACAGAATCCCCAAGCCTTGGGGGCACCAACTCCTCAGGTGGCGCTCGCCGTTTCGCCGACCGCGGAGACCCGGGGCGGCGCCGGACGCAGCGTGAAGCGGCGCCGGTCGAAGTCCCAGAATCGGTAGATCGGCCACTGCACCGTGTGCGTCAGCCAGGCGCCGACGATAACGGCCCGGTGAAACGGCCGCACCTGGTAACCCTGCTCGGTGATGGTGCGCAACCCCGTCAATTGGAAGCGCCACCAGTCGCGCGGCCCGGTCCTGCGGCGGCGGGACGAGGTTTCGACCCGCATGTCCGTCAGCTGGTCGATGCGCAGCCCGCGTTTGGTCAGGCACAACGCCAGATCCAAATCCTCGGCGACGTCCGGCCGCGTCGTGGTCTCCGCCCGCACCGTGCGCCACGCGGACCGGCGGATGGCCATGTTCGGGCCGTGCATGTTGCCCACCGGCCCGCCCAGCTTGCCGCGCCGATCCTGCAGGTACAGGCCGAATTTCAAGAAGAAGCCGATTGGTGAGTCGTGGTAGGTAGTAATGCCGGTGACCGCGGCGGTGTCCGGATGCTCGGTCAGGTTCTGCCGGATGACCTCGCCCCAGTCCGGCGCGACCAGGGTGTCCGCGTCGGTGCGGGCGAGGAAATCGCCTCGGGCCCGGTCGAATCCGGTGTTGCGGGCGGCGGGGATGCCGCGGGTCGGTTCTTCGATGAGGGCGACCTCCGGGTGGTCGACCGCGTAGTCGCGCACGATCTGGCGGGTGTCGTCCTGGCTGCCGTTGTCGACGACGATGATCTCGTCGATCGCATCCTGGGCGACCAGCCGGTCCAGCGTGCGCTCGATGCACTTCGCTTCGTTCAGTGCGGGTATCACGACGGACAAAACCGTCGCTGTCGATGTGTTCGTCATAGTGGTCCTGCTCCCACATTTCGCTCATGGGCAGCCGAAAACCCCGACGCTGCGGCCGGTTTTCACTGCTGCGGGCGCGCGTCAGCGCGCGGTGGCGGCTCGGCCGGACCCGGTCATCGACGGTGACGCCGGTCCGAAGACGGCAGTCCGGCCACTATCGCGTGGTGTGCCAAGTGATTGCACGACGATCGTGGTTACTACCGATCTCGTACGTGTGAATACCCCATTCCCCCCATAGTGATCATCGAGTTCGGACCCTACTCGCTCGAATCGATCCCCGCAGCCCGTTCCGCCTCCCGGCGGCTAGGTCCAGAAGCGTGTCAGATAACTACCGAAGCGCGACCAATTCGACGGCACCCCAGACACTTCGAACAATGCGTACACCGCGTCGAAGAAAACCTGATTGATGGCGGGCGTGAAAAGCAGCGCGAACAAGATCAGCATGCCGAACGGTTTGAACTGATCGAGCGCGCGCCTGGTCTGGTAGCTGAGCGAGGGCTCGAGTATCCCGTAGCCGTCGAGTCCCGGCAGCGGGATCAGGTTCAGCAGGGTCGCGGTGATCTGCAAGAACGCCAGGAAGCTCAGGCCGAACCAGAACGCGGGATGCGCTGCGGCACTGCCGAACAGCTGCACGATCACCAGCAGCAGCACCGCGCAGAGCGCGTTCACCGCAGGGCCCGCGCCGCTGATGATGCGCTGGGTGCGCGGCGAGAAGTTGTGTGTGTGTACGTACACCGCGCCGCCCGGTAAACCGATACCGCCCAAGGCGATGAATACGATCGGCAGCACGATCGACAGCAGCGGATGGCTGTACTTCAATGGATTCAGCGTGAGATACCCACGCAATTCGACCTCGTGGTCACCCGCTCGCCAAGCCATGAACGCGTGCGCGAATTCGTGCAGGCACAGCGTGATGATCCAGCCGAACACCACGAGCACGAACACGCCGACCTTGGCCCGGGTGGAGTCCACCTCGGCATCCCAGGCCAGCGCGCCACCGACGATGGTGATGACGACGACGAGCAGAAAGATCGGGCTCGGCCGCACCGCGCGCGAACGCCGGTCGGCGGCGAAGGGTGAGCTCATCGGACCAGCAACCAGGGCTCGTGATGCCGATAGAAACTCGACCGGGGCACCGTGCGGTCGCTGCGGACACCGTCGCGCGTCACCACCGCGCCCGGCGTACCGAGCTGGGCGGCGCGCCCCTCGATCCAGCGGCGCTTGCGCATGCCCCGCTGCGTGGTGGCCCGCACGCCGGGCTGGTGCAGCATCGGCGACACCAGCATCGCGGTGACCTTGCCGGAGAACAGTTGCACGTCGTCCACGTAGGCCTCGCCCTCCAGCTTCGCCGCGTCGACACCGGTGATCTTGGCCCGCCCGACCAGCACCTGCCCGGTGTCGTCCCGGATCAGCGGCACCTCGGTGGCCCTGCCGTCGATGGCCCGCTTGGCGGCGGCATTGCCGGTCCCGGTCTGATAGGCGCGGGAGCCGTAGGTCTTGTCGACCGGCACATAACCGATCTCCACGTGCAGCCGTTCGGTGCGCATCAGGTGGGTCAGCACCGTGGCGAGCGCGGCGTCGTCACCGAGCACGATGAGGCGCGGCAGACTGTCGGCCGCGAGCACGGGCAGCAACTCGTCGATCTCGGTGGTATCGGGGATGGCGGCCGTCGAACTGCTCGGCAGCGCCGCGAGGGCGATAGGTACCGGTGCGCCGTCGCAACGGAGAACGTGGGTACTCAAACTGCCGTACACCCTCCTCGGTTCGAGCCGACACGCCGTCGGACCCTTCGCCACTTCCGCCGACCCCAGCCCGGTTCCGACGGCTGCAACCATAGCCCTGCCGGGCTCCGGCCACATGGTTGTCGCGCCCGCGGCGTGAGCTCGACGCCGCCAATCACACTACGACGAGATCCGGTCCGACGCCGCTGACGACGCGTCTACTAGACTGTGCTCCCGGCCACCGCCTCGATACGGCAGGTAGCTGCAACACTGGTGTTTACCCGCCCCGCCGGCTCGACCGGCTGCCAGCTCCCGGGTGTTGCACGTCGAACCGTAGGAGACAAGACAATGCCGGCAATCGTCCTGATCGGCGCCCAGTGGGGCGACGAGGGTAAGGGCAAAGCGACCGATCTACTCGGTGGCCGGGTGCAATGGGTGGTCCGATACCAGGGTGGCAACAACGCGGGCCACACCGTGGTGCTGCCCAGCGGTGACAATTTCGCGCTGCACCTCATCCCGTCCGGCATCCTCACCCCGGGCGTGACGAACGTCATCGGCAACGGCGTCGTGGTCGATCCCGGTGTGCTGCTCGACGAACTGGCCGGACTGGAAGAGCGCGGCGTCGACACCTCGGGCCTGCTGCTCTCCGCCGACGCGCACCTGATCATGCCTTACCACGTGGCCATCGATAAGGTCACTGAACGCTTCCTCGGCAACAACAAGATCGGCACCACCGGTCGCGGCATCGGCCCCTGTTACCAGGACAAGGTCGCCAGGGTCGGCGTGCGGGTGGCCGACGTGCTCGACGAGAAGATCCTCACCCAGAAGGTCGAGGCCGCGCTGGAGTTCAAGAACCAGGTGCTGGTCAAGATCTACAACCGGCGCGCGCTGGACCCGCAGCAGGTGGTCGACGAGGTGCTGGCGCAGGCCGAGGGCTTCAAGCACCGCATCGCCGACACCCGGCTGAAGCTGAACGTGGCCCTGGAGAACGGCGAGACCGTGCTGCTCGAGGGTTCGCAGGGCACGCTGCTCGACGTGGACCACGGCACCTACCCGTACGTGACGTCGTCCAACCCGACCTCGGGTGGCGCGGCGGTCGGCGCGGGCGTCGGGCCGAACAAGATCACCGCGGTGCTCGGCATCCTCAAGTGCTACACCACCCGCGTCGGCTCCGGCCCCTTCCCGACCGAGCTGTTCGACGAGTTCGGCGCGTACCTGGCCAAGACCGGCGGCGAGGTCGGCGTCACCACCGGCCGGGCCCGGCGCTGCGGCTGGTTCGACGCGGTCATCGCCCGCTACGCCACCCGGGTCAACGGCATCACCGACTACTTCCTCACCAAGCTCGACGTGCTGTCCAGCCTGGAGACGGTGCCGATCTGCGTTGCCTACGACGTAGACGGCGAGCGGGTCGAGCAGATGCCGACCACGCAGACCGGGTTCCACCACGCGAAGCCGATCTACGAGGAAATGCCCGGCTGGTGGGAGGACATCTCCCAGGCCCGCACCTTCGAGGAGCTGCCCGCCAACGCCCAGGCGTACGTGCTGCGGCTGGAGGAACTGTCCGGCGCCCGCATCTCCTGCATCGGCGTCGGACCGGGTCGCGAACAGACCATCGTCCGGCACGACGTGCTCGGCTGAGACCGGAAAGTTATAGTCCGGCTGAATGATTGCCGCTGTTCATCGTTCGATCTCTACGATCATGGTCGGTAGCGAACTACAGTAAGAGTCATGGCTCGGAACTGGCCGATGATCGAGCGTGTGACCGAGTTCGAGGCGATCCGCGCGGCCCTCACCGGCACGGAACATGTCGGCGCGGTCCTCACCGGCGATGCCGGCGTCGGCAAGACAACACTGGCCAGACAGGCAACGGCCGCCGTCGGCGGCAATATCCGCTGGGTCGCGGGCACCGAATCGGCGCGCAGCATCCCACTCGGGGTGTTCGCGCATATGGTCGGCGTCTATACGGCGCACGACCCGGTGACGTTCATGTCCGCGGCGCGTGAGGCGCTGCTCGCGGACGGGCACACCATCATCGGTGTCGACGACGCGCATCTGCTCGATCAGTTGTCGGCGACGCTGCTCTTGCAACTGGCCATCGACAAGGCGGCGCACATCGTGGCCACCGTGCGCAGCGGGGTGCAGGTGCCCGACGCGGTGACCTCGCTGTGGAAAGACGGCCACCTGCTGCGCATCGACCTGAACCCGTTCACCCAGCGGCAAAGTGTCGACCTGGTCGAGTCGATGCTGGGCGGACAACTAGAAGGCTTCACCGCCAACCTGATGTGGGAGTCCTCCGGCGGAAACGCGCTGTTCCTAAGGCATTTGGTGGAGGGCGCGCTGGAGGCGGGCTCGCTGCGCCAGGTGAACGGCGTGTGGCAGCTGCGCGGGCGCGCCGCGGTCACCTCGGAACTGGCCGCGCTGCTGGAGGATCGGGTCGAGCAGCTGCCCGAGGACGTGCTGCACGTGCTGGAACTGCTCACCTTCTGCGAGCCGATCGACCTCGACGTGCTGTCCGAACTGGCCGGCGAGGAGGCGGTGGAGTCCGCCGAAACCCGTGGCGTGATCCGGGTTGTCGAGAATTCACACCAGCTGACCGTGCGCTACAACCATCCGCTGTTCGGCGAGGTGATCCGGCGCAGGCTCGGCATCGCCTCGGCTCG
This sequence comes from Nocardia suismassiliense, assembly GCF_900269665.1. Classification (GTDB taxonomy): domain Bacteria; phylum Actinomycetota; class Actinomycetes; order Mycobacteriales; family Mycobacteriaceae; genus Nocardia; species Nocardia suismassiliense. Next base: position 9,067,173 of record NZ_LT985361.1, on the reverse strand, counting down.
CAGGCTGCGCGGCAGGCTGTACTCCTCGCTCAAGGAACGGCCGATCAACTCCGCCGCCGACCGCATCCGGCTCGCCGAATTGGCTTTGGACAGTGACAAATCCGCCGATCTGGAGCTGTTCGAGGCGGCCGCCGCCGACGCCATCGGGCTGGCGAATCTGCCACTGGGCGAACGCTTCGCCAGGGCGGCGGTGGAGCGTCGCGGTGGTGTCGAGGCCGCCGACCTGCTCGCGCGCGCCCTGCTCTGGCAGGGCCATCGCATCGAGGCCGAGCGCATGCTGGCCACCTTCGATCCCGATGAGCTCACCGAGGTGCAGTTGGCGCGCTGGGGCACCACGCGGGTGGCGAATCTGTTGTGGGCCATGGGTGATGCCGATCGCGCCGACGAGGTGTTGACGCTGATCCGCGGCAAGGTGACGCATCCGAAGATCGCGGCCATCATCGACGGGCTGGCGTCCGCGTGCGCGGTCAACGAGAACCGGATCGACGCCGCGATCACCGAGGCGGAGAAGGTGATGTCGGTGAAAGGCGCACCGTCGTGGGCGGTCTGGTGGGCGTCCTTCGGCGGCGGGCTGGCGCTGACCCTGATGGGCCGGGGCGAGGCCGCCCTGCAATACGCGGCCCGTGGCCACGAGGTGGAGAGCGACATCGACGGGCTGAACCGTTTCATGTCGACGCACGCCGAGGTACTGGCACTGTTCCTTACCGGTGAACTCGAAGCCGCCCGGCTCTGTGCCGCAGCGTATTTCGGCTACTCCGCGCCCGGGCAGTACTTGGCCTGGGGCATGTCCAAGATTTTGCAGGGCACCGTCGATGTGGCGCAGGGGCACTTCCCGGACGGCATCGAAAATCTGGAGCAGGCGCTGGCCGCCCTCGCCACCGAGGGCGCGGCGGCCTGGATGTTCCCCGCGAGAATCCGTCTCGCCGAGGCTTATTCGGCACTGGGCCGGTCCGCCGAGGCGATCGAGGCGATCGGCGAGGCGACCGCGCGCGGCGGCAGGCACAGCGCAGTCTACGAACCACAGCTCGAAATCGCCCGCGCCTGGCACGCCGCCGCGGAAGGCACCGTCACCCCGGCCATCCGCCTCGCGATGAGCGCGGCCGACGCGGCCGCCCGCTCGAACCAGCACGCGATCGAGGCCATGGCGCTGCACGCCGCGGCCCGCTTCGGCGACCACTCCGCAGCCGGGCGGCTCGCCGACCTCGCCGCGAAGGTGGACGGCAGGCTGGTGCAGGTGCAGGCCAAACACGCGGTGGCCCTCGCCGCCCACGACGGACCCGGATTGGACGCCGCCGCAGCCGAATTCGAGCGGATCGGCGTGCTGCTCTCCGCCGCCGACGCGGCCGCCCAGGCGGCCTCGGCACACGAGCGCGCGGGTGATCGCCGCCGCCTGCTGGAGTCCGCCGCCGCGGCCAACCGGCTGGCCGCGGCCTGCGGTGGTGCCAGCACGCCCGCGCTGCGGCAGGCGGCCCAGCCGTTGCCGCTCACCGCCCGCGAACGCGAGATCGCCAATCTTGTTGCGGCAGGGCTGTCCAACCGGCAGATCGCCGACCGCCTCACCGTGTCGGTCCGCACCGTGGAAGGCCACCTCTACCGCGCCTGCATCAAGATGGACGTCACCGACCGCGAGTCGCTAGGCGCGCTGATGCGGGGCGAATCCTCCGCCGGCTGAACCAGGTACGTGGCGCGCGAGTGGCACACCATGGAGCGACCTTCTCGGGTGTTGCCGCAGCCATGTGCCACTGTCGAAAGCCTCTCCCCGCAAACCGGACATTTCAGGGAGTGTTGCCTGGTCATCCGGGATTCTTCGGGCCGATTCCCGACTTGACAGCATCCGATCAGCTACGGATAGGGTGCGAGCGCGCAGTACGCGGGGACGTGCTGGCTGACCCAACCTGATGGTGGTGTTTCGACGTGGCTCGTCGGTATCGAGAACTGAACACTCCGGCGACCCGGCGTAGCTTGCGTCCGATCGTCGGTGCCCTGCCGCTGGCCATCGCGGTCGCCTGCGCGGGTGCGGCGGTCGCCGACCCCGGCCCGTCCACGCAGCCGGGCGTGACCACCCCGAGCACGCCGAGTGCTCCGGTCAAACCCGAGCGTTCACCCAGCCAGCCGGGCGTCACCACCCCGAATCAGCAGGGTGCCGTCGGCCCGAAGCCCGACCCCGCCGACGGGCAGAGCCTCAACTACGCCCGTCCGGTCCCCACGCCGGAACCGGCACCGCCGATCCAGCCGCAGCAGTTGCACGCCCCGGAGCCGGTCGAGCCCGTCGCACCCATCGCGCCGCCGCCGCGCACCCTGCGCATCGGTGATTTCACCAGCCCGGTCCCGGACGAGGTCCCCGGCGATCTCCTCGACGGCGTCAACGGCACCGCCGCCGGCGTCGAGGCCGCCATCGCCACCGGCGGCCGCTCCATCGGCATCAACCCGTCCCGCTCCGACAAGATCGCCGCCGCCACCGCGGCCGGTGCGGTCGGCGGCGCACTGGGCGGTGCCGCGCTCGCGGGCATCCCGGCCGCCGTGGTCGGCGGTGTCGGTGGCGCGGCCATCGGCGCGGGTGTCGGTGCGGGCATCGGCTTCGCGGTCGGTGTCGCGGGTACTGCCGCCGGCGGTGCGATCGCGGCCGCCGCCGCGGGAATCCCGACTGCCGGCGTCGGTGCACTACCCGCGATCGGCGCGGCATTCGTCGCGGCCTGGCCCATCGCGGCGGCAACCACCGGAGCGGGTGCCGCGATCGGTGCGGGTGTCGGCGCGGCTGCCGGTGCCGCAGTCCTCGGTATCCCGGCCGCGGTGGCCGGCGGTGTCGCGGGCGGAATCTTGGGCGGCAGCGCAGGCGCTGGTTTCGGCGCTACTGCCTGACGGCCGCGCCGAGCCCCGTCAGTTGGCGTTGTCCGCTGCGCCGGTGAGGAATTCGCCTGCGGGTGGGGCGAGCAGGCTGATCTTCGGGATGTGTCGCAGCTTCGCGACTTCCTGGAACTCGGCGTCGGGGAGGACGGCGGCGATCGCCCTGGCGGCCTTGCGGAGCAGGAGATCGCTCTTGCCGCCTGAGATCACCAGGGTCTGTGCCTTGACGGCGGCCCAGTCCGCGGCGCGCAGGGGTTCGCCGCGGGTGAACTCGCCCATCACGGCCCAGTCGTGCGGGGTCGAGTTCGCGGTGGCGAGCAGGTGTTTCCACAACGGCGCGAAACGCAGGACCGTGACGAACGTGCGGGGGACGCCCATCGCCTTGGTCAGATAGAAGCGGACCGTTTCGGCGCGACGGTCGGCGGCGACCAGCTGATGCAGCGTCGTCTCGAGGTCGGCGGCGGGCACGAACCCCGCGCGGTCCACGATGAACGGTGGCTCGAAGGCGACCACCTTGGTGATCCCGAGGATGCGCCCGGAACCGGCGGCCCGCAGCGCGAGCCCGGCGCCGGAGGACCAGCCGAACAGCATTGCGGACCCGCCCGCCACCTCGACCAGGGCCGCGAGGTCGTCGATCTCGCGCTCGACGTCGTAGCCGCCGGACACGGCGGTGCTGTCGCCGCGGCCGCGCCGGTCGTAATTGAGGACGGTGAGGCCGTATTGCTCGTTGAGTGCCGCCGCCAGCTCGACCATGGTGGGCAACTTCCGATGACCGAAGGTCCCGCCGATGAGGATCACCGTGCCGGCATGGCCGTCGTGGCGGTCGTACGCGATCACGGTCCCGTCGGCGGAGGTCACGGTCTCCACAACAGTCTCACTTTCGAGAGGAGGTCGGCCAACGGGGCGTTGGGGGCGTACCTGTTCAGACGGTGCCGAGGGTGTGGATTCATCGACGGCAGCGGCGACCGACCCAACCCGCGAAGTCTGTGATGCTGCTCACTATGCCGTCAAGGCGTCTGGCAGGCCCGTGAACGTTATTTACGGAAAGCGCTGTGGAGTAGCTGGTGCCAGGTATCGGGCACTCGAGCTTGCCACGATGCGCACGAGAACCACCCGCTCAGAACAGGGTTGGTTCCCCGAAGCCCGGCGTGCGTTCGATCTCCAGCAGGTGCTGCTTGGTGGTGACGCCACCGGGCGCGGAGAAACCGGTGAGCGCGTTGTCCGCGGCGAGCACCCGGTGGCACGGGATGATGAGGGGAATCGGATTGCGGCCCAACGCTTGTCCGACGGCTTGCGCGGCACCCGGCGCGCCGATGCGATCGGCCACCTGGCCGTAGGTGAGGGTGTGCCCGGGATCGATGGCGCGGGTCACCTCGTACACCGCGCGGTGGAACTCCGGAATTCCGTTGGTGTCCAGCGGGATCCAGCGCAGATCGTCGAGTTCGCCGGCCAGGTGGGCGCGGATGCCTGCGATGGCCTCGGCGATCGCACCGGTGGGCGTCTCTTCGCGGACCTCGTTGTCCGGCAGGCCGGCGCGGCGGCGCGTGATGCGCGCACGGGTGGCGGCGGGGCTGGCCTCAGGGAGCTGGAACCGGATCACGGTCGTGGCGCTCCACGCGATCGCACAGATGCCGATCGCGGTATCGAAGAGTGTTGCCTCGGCGGACAGGCAACGGGGGTCGGTCATGCTGTCAGTGTGCACCGTGGGGCTGACACAGTTCGAGATATCAGTCCAGTTTTGCTCAACTGGCCTTGCTGTCGAGGGTGTCCTGCTCCGATACGAGCCGGCGCACGCCGCGCTCGGGCTTCCGTGTCCCTCCGGCGCTGCGCGCGACGGTCCGCCGGGACCGCCAGGCGTACTGGTCGATCGGGCTCTGCTTCGGTAGCCCGGCTGCCGGCTCGCGGACAACCGGTACCGACGACTGCGAACGTTGTGCCGGAAGGGCTTTCGCCGTGGTATCGGCGGTTTCTCGGACGACCGGCGGCACCTCGTCCGGCATGTCACTGCGCCCGTAGACGGCGGCCAGATCCGCATAGCGCCGGTGGGCGTCGTAATACGAAGGGGTCCAGTCGGACATCGGCGTGCCCGGGTGGAATCGTTCCAGCCGGAACGCGCGCTCGGCACCCTTCGGTAAATAGCGATAGACCGCGTAGCCGAAAGCGGCGATGACGAGGAAGGCGGCGAATGTGGTCATGATGCCAGCCTGCGCCCGACTGGCCTTGCTTTAAATATCCACTCCCTCGATACTGGACCTTATGGCGACGAGAGTGATCGGAGCGGGCACGCTAGCTCGCGACCTTGGCCGGTGGCGGAATGTGGATGAGGACGGCGAGACCGAGTCGTCCCGCCGGTCCGCGCGTCCGGCGTATCTCGCACTCGCCGAGGGCATTCGGCTGCTGATCCATGACGGGCGCGCCCCGCTCGGCGTCGCGCTGCCGAGCGAACGCGACCTCGCGGCCACCCTCGGGGTCAGCCGCACCACGATCACCTCCACCTACTCGCTGCTGCGCGAGAACGGCTACCTGATCAGCCGCCAGGGTTCGCGCAGCACCGTCGCCCTGCCGCGGGACGTGCAGCACGACGGCAGCAAGCCCGCGCGCAGCATCCTGGCGATTATGGCGGCGTCCGAACTGCCGACCATCGACATGACCTACGCCGCCATGGCCGCTCCGCTGGAGATGCAAGAGGCGTATTCGGTTGCGCTGGAAGGCCTTCCGGCCTATCTCGGTACACACGGCATGGATCCGGTCGGCGTGCTCGCGCTGCGCGAGGCGATCGCCCGCCGCTTCACGCAGCGTGGCCTGCCCACCGAACCGGACCAGATCCTGGTCACCCTCGGCGCCCAGCACGGTCTGCGGCTGCTGCTGAACGTGCTCACCGCGCCTGCGGCCCGGGTACTCATCGACCACCCCACCTACCCGAACGCGATCGAGGCGATCCGGGACGTCGGCGCACGGCCGGTGCCGGTGCCGCTGCGCCCCGAACATCCGGACAAGGGCTGGGATCTCGACGGAATCCGCAGTGCCGCAAGGCAAACCGCCGCCACGCTGGCCTACCTGGTACCCGACTTCAACAACCCGACCGGCCTGCTGCTCGACGCGGAGGGTCGCGCCGAACTGGCCGCCATCGCCAGGGAAACCCGGATGACCGTGGTGATCGACGAGTCGATGGGCGATCTGCACCTCGCCGACGGGGTGCAGCAGCCGCCGGTCGCCGCCTTCGCCAAGGGCAATGAGATCGTCACCATCGGCTCGGCGTCCAAGTCGTTCTGGGGTGGTCTGCGGGTCGGCTGGATCCGCACGAACCAGCCGTTGATCACCAAGCTGCTCGGCATCCGCTCCACCGTCGACCTCGGCACCCCGGTGATGGACCAGCTCGCCACCATCCATCTGCTGGCGAACGCGGACACCATCCTGGATCGGCGCCGCGATCAACTGCGTGCGCAACGTGCGGCACTGCTGGACGCGGTGGCCGAAGAGCTGCCGGACTGGCGCCTCCTGCACGGTGCCGGCGGCATGTCGGTGTGGGCGCAGCTACCGGCGCCGGTGTCCACCGCACTGGCCGCCACCGCGCCCAACCACGGTGTATTGCTCGCCGCCGGACCACGATTCGGCGTGCAAGGCGCGTTCGAGCGCTTCATCCGCCTGCCCTTCACCCATCAGGAGCCGGAACTTCGCTTGGGGGTCAAGGCGATTGCCGCGGCGTACGACGCGCTGACGCCGCGCGCCGCCGATCCGCTCCAGCCGTTGACTTGTTACTGATGCGAGGCGCTGACTCCGCACGCCGCCCCCGGTGCGATCATCGGCGGCTACTGAAGTCGTTGCTTCGCAACAGTTGACCGGGTATCGCCGCTTGTTTGTCGGCGAGCGTGGCCGAGACTGCTTGTCGCCGAGGCCTACTGGCGTCGCCCGGTACCTACGCCACTCAGCAGCGTGTCGATGACACGACCAGCGAGGGCATCCGGGTCGGCGTTGCCGTCCAGTTCGGCGTTGCCGTGCACGGTCTCGTTGATCAGTGCGAGGTAGACCCGCCGCACCCAGGTCGGGTCGGCGTCGGCTGCGATGAAGCCGTCCGCACGCGCTCTGGCAAGCACCGCATCGCATTTCGCGAACACATCGGCCTGGATTTCGGCGACCTCGGGGTCGGTGCTGTCCACGCGGTCGAGTGCGTAGGACGCCCCGTACTTGATCTCGATGACATTGGCGGTCGCCTGATGCAGCGCGACCAGTGGTGGCGCGGTCCGCGGCCGTGCGGCGTCGACCGCGGCCGCGATGCGCCGCCATGCGGCCACCGCGATGCTGCGCACCAGGTCCTCGCGATTGGCGAAGCGCCGGTGCACGGTGGTGCGGGCGACGCCCGCGGCCTCCGCGATCTGCTCGAGCGTCGCGTTGGGGTTTTCGCTCAGCACCCGCTCCGCGGCGTCCAGGATGGCGCGCACGGTGCGCTCGGCATCGGCGCGCAGTGGGCGCGCGGAAGTGGGCGACATGGGTGCTCCGTTCGCTGAGATCTCCCGAGATACTACAGGTGAGCTGCGTCTTACCTCTAAGTTGCAACATTGATGTTGCAATTACTGAAGATAAGGCTACTCTGATGTTGCATCACATCGAAGGAGCTCGAAATGACCCGCACTGGAAACACCGCCCTCATCACCGGCGCCTCGTCCGGCATCGGCGCCGAGTTCGCCGCCACCTTGGCGGCCCGCGGCGACGACCTCGTCTTGGTCGCCCGCACGTTGCCACGCCTGGAAGCCCTTGCCGCACAACTACGTCAGCGCCACGGCGGCCGAGTCGAGGTCATCGCACAGGACCTCACCGTGCCCGACGCCGCTGCGCGGGTGGTGGATGAGCTTGCCGCACGCGGACTCTCGGTCGACCTGTTGATCAACAACGCGGGCTTCGGCAGCGCGGGCCGCTTCGAGGACCTCGGCGTCGACAGCGAGCACGATCAGCTCATGGTCAATGTCGTTGCGCTGGCCGGGCTTACCCGCCGCCTCCTCCCCGGCATGCTCGAGCGCGGCAGCGGCGAAATCGTCAATGTCGCGTCGACCGCGGCCTTTCAGCCGTCGCCCTACTTCGCTACCTACTCCTCCGGCAAGGCTTTTGTGCTGAACTTCAGCCTGTCGTTGTGGAGCGAATACCGCGGCCGCGGCATCAAGGTCCTCGCCGTGTGCCCCGGCCCGACGGAGACGCCGTTCTTCGACACTGTCGGTACCCGCGATGCCGCCCTCGGCCGAATGGGCAGCGCCGCAGCGGTTGTCGAGACCACGCTGCGTGCGCTCGAACGCAACAAGGGCTACGTCGTGCCCGGCGCGTCGAACTTCGCCGCCGCACACCTGATGCCCCGCCGCCCGCGCACCCTGGTGGCGCGCATCGCCAAGCTCGTCACCCGAGGACTGGCCGACGGCGGCCGCCCGATCGGTCCCGCGCTTTCTTCGGCCACCGCCTGAGCGCACGAAAAGGCCCCGGGGGGCACAACCCCCGGGGCCTCGATCGAAGCCAGAAGTCAGTTCGCCCAGACGGATTCGATCGGCGTCGCCTCGCTGGGCGGCGGGGTGGGGATGCCGTTGGGCGTGCGGGAGAACCGCGGCGCCGGCGCGTGCTGGGTGATGTTGTCGACCTCGATCAGCGAACCCCTGGCCGCGATGTGCTCGTTGCGGGTGGCTTCCTCGAAGGTGAGCACGGGGGAGACGCAGGCGTCGGTGCCGACGAAGATCTCCGCCCACTCGTCGCGGGTCTTGGTCAGGAAGCGTTCCGTGAACAGCTTTTTCAGCGTTTCCTGACCCGCCGGATCGAGCTGGTACGGCAGGCCCTCGGGATTGATGTCGAGGCCGGCCAGCAACTGGGCGTAGAACTGCGGCTCGATCGAGCCGACCGCCATGTACTTGCCGTCGGCGGTTTCGTAGGTGTCGTAGAACGACATTCCGGTATCGAGCAGGTTCACCCCGCGCTCGTCGGACCACGCGCCGTACCCGCGCATACCCCAGATCATGTGCGAAAGAGCAAGCGCGCCATCGACCATCGCGGCGTCGACGACCTGACCCTTGCCGGAGCTCTGCCGCTCGACGAGCGCGGCGAGCAGGCCGAACACCAGGAACATCGAGCCGCCGCCGAAGTCGCCGACCATGTTCAGCGGCGGCACCGGGCGCTCACCCTTGCGGCCGATGGCGTGCAGCACGCCGGTGATGGAGATGTAGTTGATGTCGTGCCCGGCGCGATCGGCCAGCGGGCCTTCCTGGCCCCAGCCGGTCATCCGCCCGTAGATCAGCCGCGGATTGCGCGCGAGCGCCTCGTCCGGGCCGAGCCCCATCCGCTCGGTCACCCCGGGCCGGAAGCCCTCGATGAGCACGTCCGCCTTCTCGATCAGCCCGAGCACCTTCTCGATGTCGGCCGGGTCCTTGAGGTTGGCCTCGACGATGGTGCGCCCGCGTTGCTGCGGCCGGTCGAAGCCGCCAGGTATCTGGCCTGCCCGCTGGATCCGCACCACGTCGGCGCCCAGATCGGCCAGCAGCAACGCGGCATGCGGCCCCGGCCCGATCCCGGCCAGCTCGATGACCCTGATGCCCGCGAGCGGGCCCTTGACGGCGGTGGATGGAGTGCTCACGCCCTACCTCGGTTCGTCGTTGATCCAGCGCACGGCGTCCCGGCGCTCCTCCGGAAGGGGCCCGGAGGGTGTATTGACAGTATGACAATAACGCCGAGCCGTGCGCCGGACGCCCTCCCGTCCGGACGGCACGGTCGAGGGACGGTCGGTGAATGCCGGTCCACTTACGCTGTCCACGCGGCGTCCGCCGTGCACCGGTTCACCCGGTACGACACAATCCCAGCAGCGCACTATTCGCGGGATCGTCCGGCGAGCCTGCGCGGTGAGGTGGAGTCATGCGGGAGCCCAGCGAGGCACGATCATGAGTGCTGCGGGTGAGGTCGTTGTCGGCCTGGTCATTCTCGTCGGTCTATTGGGCATCATCATCCCGATCCTGCCCGGCGTCATCCTGATCTTCGGCGCGATCGCGGTGTGGGCCTTCATGACCGGCGGCGCGACGGCCTGGACCGTCTTCGCCGTCAGCACAGCCCTGCTCGTCCTGTCCGGCGTCATCAAATACACCTGGCCCGGCCGGAAGATGAAGGACGCGGGCGTGGCCAACCGCTCCCTGGTGCTAGGCGCGGTCCTCGGCATCGTCGGCTTCTTCGTCATCCCGGTGGTCGGCCTGTTCGTCGGCTTCGTGCTCGGCGTCTACCTCTCCGAACTGCACCGCCTGCGCGTCGGTCAGCAGGCCTGGCAGGCAACGGTGCACGCGCTCAAGGGCGTCGGCCTGTCCATGCTCATCGAACTCCTGGGTGCCCTGCTCGCCACCGGCATCTGGGTGGTCGGCGCGATCGTCGCCTGACTCACCCCCGGGCAGGGTTCCTGCATCGAGTCGTGTTGCCTACCAGCGCTACTCGATGATCGGCAACGGAATGGTGTCCACCGCTTCGGGTTTGGGAAGACTGTCGCGGCGGATCGGCAACGTGGGTTGTTCCGCGGTGTACAGCGGCAGCGTGGGCGCCGGGTCGGTGGGCAGGGCGCGGACCCGGGCGGGCAGCCGGTAGAAAGCGCGGGCGTTGTCCTCCAGGACGGCGAACATGTCGGTGCCGACCACATCGCAGATGAGGTCGACGTCGGAGTCGCGGAACGGGCGACCCGCGCGGGTACCCGGTAGGTCGGTGCCGAACATCAGCGCCTCGGGATTGACCGCGTGGATGCGGCGCAGCGTATCGGCGACGTTCATCGAGACCCGGCCGAAACCCGTCGCCTTGACCTTGGCACCGCGATCGACCAGATCGAGCAGGAACGGCAGGCCCTCCTCGGACATGCCGAGATGGTCGATGGCGAAGACCGGCAGCTTGGAGATGACCGGCTGCAACGACGCGAGCATCTGGCCGTCGATATAGACCTCGACGTGCCAGCCGACCAGCTCGTGCGCGCGCAGCGCCTGCAAGGTCATGCCGGTGATGTCGGCGGCGGCGCGCTTGAGGTTGAACCGCAGCCCGCGCACGCCGATGCGGTCCAGCTCGAGGATCTCGTCGTCGGTGGCGTCCAGATCCAGGCGGGTGACGCCGACCCAGCCCTCGCCCAGCTCGGCGAGGGCCGCCTTCAGATACGTCTGATCGGTGCCCTGGAACGACCCGCTGACCACGGCGCCGCCGCCGACGTCGAAGCGCGACATGCGCTTTCGATAATCGGCGATGGTGAAGTGGCCGGGCAGGTAGCCCTCGTTCTCGAACCGCGGGAACCGCGGATCGAAGATGTGGAAATGGGCATCGAACACCTGTACAGAATGCCTCAGTACGCGTCGTTCCGCTGTTACGGACCCAACAAGCGCGTCAGGTCAGACCTTGTGCGGCTCGCTGGCGCGCAGCATGTCTTCCCGCTCGACCACCTTGACGCGCTCGCGGCCCTCGGGCTCGCCGAGCGAGCGCTCGTGCGCGTCCAGGCGGTACCAGCCCTGCCAAGTGGTGAACGGAATGCCCTTGCTCTCCAGGAACTCGGTGACCGCGTCCAGCTCCGGCCGCTCGGCCGGGGCGAAGTTCGCGCTGTCGTCGAGCAGGCAGGCCACCGTCTCGTTGGCGTCGCCCTTGGTGTGGCCGATGAGGCCGACCGGGCCGCGCTTGATCCAGCCGGTGACGTAGGTGGCCGGCACGTAGCGGTCGGCGCCGTCGGCGTTCTCGTCGGCGATCACCCGGCCCGCCTCGTTGGGCACGGTGCCCGCCTGGTCGTCGAACGGCAGGTTGGTCAGGTTCTGCGACAGGTAGCCGACGGCCCGGTAGACCGCCTGCACGTCCCATTCCTTGAATACGCCGGTGCCCTTGACGTTGCCGGTGCCGTCGAGCTGGGTGCGCTCGGTGCGCAGGCCGACGACCTTGCCCTCCTCGTCGCCGAGGATCTCGGCGGGTGACTCGAAGAAGTGCAGGAACAGCTTGTGCGGGCGGTTGCCGACGTCGCGAATGGCCCACTGCTCCAGCGTGTTCGCGATCATGTCGACCTGCTTGGAGTGGCGGCGTGCGGCTTCGGAGCCCTCGTCGTACTCGATGTCCTCGGGATCGACGATGACCTCGATGGTCGGCGAATGATCCAGTTCGCGCAGCTCCAGCGGGGTGAACTTGGCCTGCGCCGGGCCGCGGCGGCCGAACACGTGCACCTCGAGCGCCTTGTTGGCCTTGAGGCCCGCGTAGACGTTCGGCGGGATCTCGGTCGGCAGCAGCTCGTCGCCGGTCTTGGCGAGCACGCGGGCCACGTCGAGCGCGACATTGCCGACGCCGAGCACGGCGACCTTCTCCGCGTCCAGCGGCCAGGTGCGCGGCACGTCCGGGTGGCCGTCGTACCAGGACACGAAGTCCGCCGCGCCGTAGGAGCCGTCCAGCCCGATGCCGGGGATGCCCAGCGCGCGGTCGGCGTTGGCGCCGGTGGAGAAGATGACCGCGTCGTAGAACGTGCGCAGGTCGTCGAGGGTGATGTCGGTGCCGTAGTCGATGTTGCCGAGCAGGCGCACCTGCGGCTTGTCGAGGACCTTGTGCAGGGCGGTGATGATGCCCTTGATGCGCGGGTGGTCCGGCGCGACGCCGTAGCGGATGAGCCCGAACGGCGCGGGCATGCGCTCGAACAGGTCGATGCTGACCTCGGCATCGGACTTCATCAGGGCGTCGGCGGCGTAGATCCCCGCGGGTCCGGCGCCAACGATGGCGATGCGGAGCGGGCGAGTCGCTGCACTCTGTTCGGTCATCTTTTACGCGCACCCTTTTGGTTGAGAAACAAATACGGCGTCTTCCTTAGCCTAGGCTAAGTTACGCGCTGGCTGGTTGCACCTGACGATGCGGACACCGGAGTTGTCGGCTCGTGGCCATTCCGGTCGCGGCTATGACAGCAGGCCGCAGTCTCGCGATTCTATCGGTGGCGGCGAACGCGGCCTCCGCCGGTGCGTGAACTGAACGGATGCCGCGCGATCCGTTCTGTCCGGCTTACCCGATCTCGCGGGGCTGATTCCCCTGCGGTGCGGTGGAGTTCGTAAGGCATAAACGCGCGTGGTGGGGGTGAGCGCCGGATAAGCCCGCCGACCAGGGATCATGCTCGTATGAGCAAAGAGCAGCAGCCTGCGGAGGACGAGGTCATCAAGGTCGATCAGACCGACAAGCGTTCCGCCGCACCGATCATCGCGGCCGCCGTCATCGCGGTGCTCGTGCTCGCCGGGATCGTGATCGGCGGGGTGCTGTCGCCCGCTGAGAAAAATGTCACAGAATCCGACCGGATCGCGGCCGCGGTGCGCGGCTTCGTCGAGGGCTCCAACAGCACCGATCTGGTGCCCCCACCAGGCACGGGCTGCCCGGGCTTCGACCCGAAACGCTCTCCGCTGGCTGGGCGCTCCGGCGGCGGAAAGACCGTGGAAATCACGAAACTCGTCGATCCGAAGGTGGACGGCGATCGCGCGATGGCGACGGTCACCACCAAGGTCGACGGCGACGAGGCGACCTCGACGTGGAATCTGACCCGCTCCGGCGACAAATGGCTGGTCTGTAATTGAGCATTCTCATACCGTGAGCAGCCGTTTGACAGGGTGACCCCTGTCGAGGCAATCTCAGCAGAAGGTCATGAGAACCAGTGTCAAGCCCCGGCAATACTGGTCGGCAACCCTCCTCCGCGGTGGGGTGCTCCGGGTGACGACCTGGCCGCGCGTCAAACCCGAGCGCGGCAAGTGCGGATTCTAGGAGGGTCCAGATGAGTTATGCCGGTGACATCACTCCCCAGCAGGCCTGGGAACTGTTGCGAGACAACCCCGAAGCCGTCTTGGTCGACGTGCGCACCGAAGCCGAATGGAAGTTCGTCGGCGTGCCCGACACCAGTTCGATCGAGCGCCCGACGGTACTGATCGAGTGGGTCGACTCGACCGGGACGCGCAACGGTGAGTTCACCGAACAGCTGGTCAAGGCGCTGGACGGACACAACCGGGAAGCTCCGGTGATCTTCCTCTGTCGCTCCGGCCAGCGCTCCATCGGCGCGGCCATCGCCGCGACGCAGGCCGGTTTCGGCACCTCCTACAACGTGCTCGAGGGCTTCGAAGGCCCGGTCGACGCGAACGGTCATCGGGGCGGCAGCGGCTGGCGCGCCCTCGGCTTGCCGTGGCGGCAGTCATGAGTAGCTGCTGTTCGGTCGCCGCCTTGTCGCGGAGCTGTGTCGCCGGGGAGCAGTGGGTCGTCAGGGGGCAGTGGGTCCTCGGGAGGCAGTCATGATCACCGGTGGTGCGTTCGACAAGCCGCTGCCCGAAGGGGTCGGTCCCGCGACGCTCGGTGTGCGAGGAGGCTTGCGGCGCTCCGGTTTCGAGGAGACCTCCGAGGCGCTGTATCTGACCTCCGGTTTCGTCTACGAGAGCGCGGAGGCCGCCGAGGCCGCGTTCACCGGTGACGTCGAGCATTTCGTCTACTCCCGCTACGGCAATCCGACGGTCGCCATGTTCGAGGAGCGGATGCGGCTGCTCGACGGCGCCGAAGCGTGTTTCGCCACCGCGAGTGGAATGTCGGCGGTATTCACCGCTTTGGGCGCACTGCTCGGCGCCGGTGATCGACTGGTGGCCGCGCGCAGCCTGTTCGGGTCCTGCTTCGTGGTGTGCAACGAGATCCTGCCGCGCTGGGGCGTGGAGACCGTCTTCGTCGACGGCGAGGATCTGGACCAGTGGGAGCAGGCGCTGTCGGTGCCCACCCAGGCGGTGTTCTTCGAGACACCGGCCAACCCGATGCAGACCCTGGTCGACGTGCGCCGGGTCACCGAGCTCGCACACGCCGCGGGCGCGAAGGTGGTGCTGGACAACGTCTTCGCCACCCCGCTGCTGCAGCGCGGTTTCGAACTGGGTGCCGACGTGGTCGTCTACTCGGGTACCAAGCACATCGACGGCCAGGGCCGGGTGCTCGGCGGCGCCATCCTCGGCGCGAAGGACTACATCGAGGGTCCGGTGAAAACCCTGATGCGCCATACCGGTCCGGCGCTGAGCCCGTTCAACGCGTGGACGCTGCTCAAGGGTTTGGAGACGATGCCGTTGCGCGTCCGCCACTCCACCGCGTCGGCCCTGCGCATCGCCCGCTTCCTGGAGACCAACAAGGCCGTCAGCTGGGTGAAATACCCCTTCCTGGAGTCACATCCGCAGCACGACCTGGCCACCGGTCAGATGAGTGCGGGCGGCACCGTGGTCACCTTCGAACTCAACGCGCCCGCCCACGAGGCCAAGAAGCGTGCCTTCGAAGTGCTCAACCGCCTGCGCATCATCGACATCTCCAACAACCTCGGCGATGCCAAATCCCTGATCACCCACCCCGCCACCACAACTCACCGCGCCATGGGCCCCGAGGGCCGGGCCACCATCGGCCTCTCCGACGGCGTGGTCCGCATCTCCGTCGGCCTGGAGGACGTCGAAGACCTCCTCGCCGACCTCGACCACGCCCTCAGCTAGCAACGAACGGCAAAGGCTCCACCCGCCGCTGCGACGGGTGGAGCCTTTGTCGTTTTGATCAGGCCAGGGCGCGCAGGCGGGGGGCCAGGTCGCGCTGGAAGAGGTCGAGGAAGCGGCGCTGGTCGTGGCCGGGGGCGTGGAAGACCAGGTGGTTCAGGCCGGCGTCGAGGTAGGGCTTGATGAGGTCGACGGCCTGGTCGGGGTCGCTGGCGACGATCCAGCGCTTGGCGATCTGCTCGATCGGGAGGGCGTCGGCGGCGGCCTCCATCTCGATCGGGTCGGTGATGCTGTGCTTCTGCTCCGGCGTCAGGCTCAGCGGGGCCCAGAAGCGGGTGTTCTCCAGTGCCAGTTCGGGATCGGTGTCGTAGGAGATCTTGATCTCGATCATCCGGTCGATGTCCTCGGCGGTGCGGCCCGCCTTGGCGGCGCCCTCGGCGACCGCGGGCATCAGCTTCTCGGTGTAGAGCTCCATGCCCTTGCCGGAGGTGCAGATGAAGCCGTCACCCGCGCGGCCCGCATAACGCGCGACCAGCGGTCCGCCCGCCGCCACGTAGACCGGGATGCCGCCCTTGGGCACGTCGTAGATCGACGCGCCGACGGTGTTGTAGTACTCGCCGGCGAAGTCCACGCGGTCGCCGGTCCACAGCGCGCGCATGAGCTCGACCGCCTCACGCAGCCGGGCGAAACGCTCCTTGAACTCCGGCCAGTCACCCTTGTATCCGGTGGCGATCTCGTTGAGCGCCTCGCCGGTGCCGACACCGAGCATGATCCGGTCGGGATACAGACACCCCATGGTGGCGAAGGCTTGTGCGATCACGGCCGGGTTGTACCGGAACGTGGGCGTGAGCACCGAGGTGCCGAGCTGGATCCGCTCGGTGCGCTCGCCGACCGCGGCCATCCAGGCCAGCGAGAACGGCGCGTGCCCGCCCTTGTGCCGCCACGGCTGGAAATGGTCGCTCACCGTGGCACTGTCGAGGCCGTGTTCCTCGGCCAGCACCGCGATCTCCACCAGTTCCCGCGGCCCGAATTGTTCCGCCGACGCCTTGTATCCGAGCTTGAGCTCACCCATGTGCGCCACTCCTGTCGCTTCGCTGCACACCTCGGTGCGGGCATTCCCGCACTCTTGTCGACCGCCGACACGCTGCGGTCATGTCTCGCTGCAACCGCAACGAGATCGCGGACCTTCCCGCCCTCGGCGATCGTATGCGCCCGCTCCGACGCGCGCACATAGCCTTTTCCGACCCGGGGTCGGCGGCGTCCGCCGGTGTGCGAAGGGTCGCATCGACGCGGACCTCCCCCCGGAACTATCCCAATAGCGGACAATTGTCTGGTGACTGACGAACCGATCCTGTCCTATCTGACCGACATGGACGGTGTGCTGGTGCACGAGGATCAACTGGTGCCCGGCGCCGACGAGTTCCTCGCCGAGCTGCGCGCCAACGAGACCCCGTTCCTGGTGCTGACCAACAACTCGATCCGCACCCCGCGCGACCTGCAGGCCAGGCTGCGCCACACCGGCCTCGACATCCCCGAGACGGCGATCTGGACCTCCGCGCTGGCCACCGCCACCTTCCTGGACGAGCAGCGACCCAACGGCACCGCCTACGTGGTCGGCGAGTCCGGTCTCACCACCGCGTTGCACGAAATCGGCTACGTGCTCACCGACAGCAACCCCGACTACGTGGTGCTCGGCGAGACCCGCAACTACTCCTTCGAGGCGATCACCACCGCGATCCGGCTGATCGAGCGCGGCGCGAGTTTCATCGCCACCAACCCCGACCCGACCGGCCCGTCGCGCGACGGCTCACTGCCCGCGACCGGTTCGGTCGCCGCGCTGATCACCCGTGCCACCGGCCGCGACCCGTACTACATCGGCAAGCCCAACCCGCTGATGATGCGCTCGGCGCTGCGCCGGATCGGCGCGCACTCGCAGTCCACGGTGATGATCGGCGACCGGATGGATACCGACGTCATCTCCGGGCTGGAGGCGGGTATGCGCACCATCCTGGTCACCACCGGTATCTCCACACGCGCCTCGGTCGAGGCGTATCCGTATCGGCCGACCATGGTGCTCGACTCCGTGGCGGATCTGGTCGGGCGTACGAAGGAGCCGTTCGCGGACTGATCGCGGGCGCCGGGTCCGTCATGCGGCAGGGCACCTCAACCCTGTTCTTCGACGATCGCGTCCAAGGCGGTGGACAGCATGGTGAGCATCTCCACGGTCGCCGCGAGCTGTTCCAAGCCGAGCTCGTCCACCAGTCGCTTGGCCACCACCGCGTGCTGTGGATTGATCCGGCGCACCGCCTCGAGGCCCGCGTCGGTGACCGCGACCAGCTTCGCGCGGCGGTGCGCCGGATTCGGCCGGTATTCGGCAAGTCCCTTGTCCACCAACAGGTCCGCGATGCGCTGCACGCTCTGCCGGGTGATGCCCATCTCCCGGGCGATGCCCGCCACCGGCAGTGGTTCGGCCAGTACCGCCCCGAGCACCTGCCACCAGGCCGCGGTGAGACCCGCCGGGCGCGCCAGTTCCTCGGCGATCGCGAGGAACTGACCGTTCAGTCGAAATGACGTGATGGCGGCCGTGGCGAACAGTTCCTGTTCATTCCTGGTCACTTCCACCTCCTGGCGATCCGGCCGTCCGGCCGGATCGCCGCGTGATTCTTCCGCATCAGACGTGCGCGCCCGACCGCTGCTCCTCGTACTCCGCCAGCACCGCCCACCCCGCCGGATCGGAGTGCCCGTACAAGCGGTACCACCCATCGAGCACGTGCGGCTCGTACACGCCGAGCTTGCCGAGCGCCGCCTGTGCGAACTCGAACGGTGCGGTGCCGCCCGCGGTGATCAGATCGCCATCGGTCACCGCGGCCTCGTCCGAGTAATTGTCGGCCCCCGCATATCCGCTGTAGAGCAGGAATTCCCGAACATTACTGGTGTGCTTGCGCGTATCGAGCAGACCTTCCCTGGCCAGCCCGAGTGTTGCTCCGCAGATCGCCGCGACCGGAACTCCCGCATCGAGGAACTCGCGAGCTTTGCGCGCGAACGGCATGAGTTCCTCGCCGTCCCAGGTGTCGGCGCCGGCCAGGATCAGCATCGAGCTCTCGGCGGGCGTGAGATCGGCCAGTGCCAGGTCCGGCACGATGCGCATCCCGCCGAGCGTGGTGATCGGATCAGTGGTCAGCCCAACCGTTTTGGTCTGCCAGGTGCCCGGCTCCCGCTGCCAGGTGGTCCGGTTGATGTGCGCCGTGGTCGCGCCGATCTCCCAGTCGGAGAAGGTGTCGTAAACGGCTACGTGAACTGTCTTCGTGATCATGACAGTATCCTGTCATATTTGACAGCATGCTGTCAACAGTTCGCGCGGCCCGACATTAAGCTGGGAGCATGCGGATCTCGGTTGCTGCGGACGAACGCGTCGGAGTGGCGCGGGAACTGGTCGAAGAGCTCATCCGGCGCGGACACGAAACGCTGCCGCACGGCGCACTCGCGGAGACCGAACGAGACGACTGGGCCTGGGCCAGCGAGGCCGCGGCCCGCGACGTCGCCCAGGGCCGCGCCGACCAGGCGATCGTCTGCTGCTGGACCGGCACCGGCGCCTCGATCGCCGCCAACAAGGTCACCGGCGTCCGCGCCGCCCTCTGCGCCGACGCCGAGACAGCCAAAGGCGCCCGCCAATGGAACGACGCGAACGTCCTCGCCCTGAGCCTCCGTTCGACCTCCACCCCAGAACTTCAGGAAATCCTCGACGCCTGGTTTGCCGGCGCCCCCAGCACCGAGCCCGACGATCAGGCCAACATCACCCACCTGTCCGCGATCGAAGAGGGCAACCAGCACTGACCTGGTTTCGTGCCCCGGAACCAATCTGACCTGCGGTTGTTTGGTAATGGGTGGTAGCGCGCCTTCGATGAAGTGAGGTGAGTCATCCGATAGGTGACTTGCTATCAATCAATCGGAGTATCAGTGCATTACCGCTTCAGCGGTCTCGGTTTTCTCGTCGGTCTGGGCGCGTTCGTCGTGCTCGTCAGTGGCTGCTCGGCTGAGCCGGCCGCGCCATCCCGGACATCCGCAACCTTGCCTGCCACAACAACAATCAGTTCGACGAGTCTTGCCCCGTCCAGTACAACCACTGTGCCGACCACGACCAGCGCGCCGACCTCGACCACGACCAGTCCGCCGGTCACCACCGTCGCGCCCGCCCCGCCGCCCGTAGCGGTGCCGCGCACGACGGTGGCATTGCGCCCGCCACCGCCCGCCCCGCCACCGCCTGCTCCCGTACCGCTGGTCGCACCGCCGCCGGCGAGCGATCCCGGTTCGGCCTGCGGCCCCGATTCGTACATCAACTCCCGCGGCAACTGCGTCCCCAACCCGGTGCAGGCCCCGTCCGCGCCGCCGGGTGCCACCGCCAAGTGCAAGGACGGCACCTACTCGTTCAGCCAGACTCGTCGCGGCACCTGCTCAGGCCACGGCGGCGTCGCGACTTGGCTGTGAGCGGGGGTTAGGCGCGGCGGAGGGCGAAGATGCGGAGGTCGCGGGTGGTGCGGTTGCGGTAGGCGGCGTAGGCGCCGGTGATGTCGACGAAGCGGGCGAAGATCGCGTCCTTGGCTTCGGGTTCGACGAGGGTGGCTTGGACGGGGATGCGCTGGCCGGCGATGGCTACGGTGGCGGTGGGGGTGGCCAGCAGGTTGGCGGTCCAGGCGGGGTGGCGTTCCTGGCCGAAGTTGCTGCCGATCACGTACAGCACGTCGCCGTCGTGCACGTAGAGCAGTGGCTGGGTGCGCGGCCGGCCGGACTTGCGGCCGATGGTGGTCAGCAGGATCACCGGGGCGCCGATCGGGCCGAGCACGGTGTACTTGGCGTCGGTGCGCTCGAGCAGGGCACGGTCCAGCGGGGTGATCTTGCGGACGAACCAGGAACCGGGCTTGGTCGCGGCGAACTTGTTTGCTAGCCGGGACAGTACGTTGGTGCGCGAACCCCACTGCCGGTCCGGAAATTGCTCAGCCATGCGCGGACTATATCGGCCGATCCGGGGTGTCCGGGACCCGAGCGAGCGCCGTCAGCAGGCCGCGGACCGCCCGCAGCCGGTAGAGCCGCGCAGGTGGCATCCCCGCCACGGTCGATTCCGCGCGGCTCGTGACGACTGTCTCGCAGGCGAGCCTGATTAGCGGTTGGTTCACTAAGCTTTCGGGCATGGCCGATCATGCTCCTTCCACCGTGTATATCGCCTCGCCCGAGGGGGACACCGGGAAGTCGACGGTGGCGCTCGGCGTGCTCCAGATGTTGTGCGCGACCACCGCGCGGGTCGGCGTCTTCCGGCCGATCACCCGGTCGACCACCGAGCCCGACTACATTCTCGAGCTGCTGCTCGAGCACAGCACCGCTGATATCGACTACGCGCAGGCCACCGGCGTCACCTACGAGCAGGTGCACGCCGACCCCGACGCCGCGATCAGCGAGATCGTGATGCGGTTCCACGAGGTCGCGAAGGTGTGCGACGCGGTGGTGGTGGTCGG
Organism: Nocardia suismassiliense; assembly: GCF_900269665.1. Taxonomy (GTDB): domain Bacteria; phylum Actinomycetota; class Actinomycetes; order Mycobacteriales; family Mycobacteriaceae; genus Nocardia; species Nocardia suismassiliense. The sequence goes on along the minus strand of NZ_LT985361.1, from coordinate 9,046,355 downwards.
CAGCGATTACACCGATGTCGCCAGCCCCAGCGAGCTGCGCTTCAACGCCAGGATCGCGGTGAATCTCGGCGCCGCGGTGCTGCTGGTGGTACGCGGCGCGGATCGCACGCCCGTCGAGGTGAAGCAGCTGGCCGAGCTGTGCCAGAGCGAGCTGGCCCTGGAACACGCGCAGCTGGTCGCCATCATCGCCAACCGCTGCGACCCGGCGCAGATCGATGAGGTCGCCACCGCGTTGCGTACCTCCGCCGTGCCGACCTGGACGCTGCCCGAGGTGCCGCTGCTCATCTCGCCGACCATGGCCGAACTGTGTAGCGCCATCGACGGCGAAATGTACAGCGGTGACCAGGAATTGCTGCAGCGCGAGGCGCTGAAGATCATGGTCGGCGGCATGACCGCCGAACATATTCTGGAGCGACTGGTGGACGGCGTCGTGGTGATCGCGCCGGGCGACCGCTCCGACGTGCTGCTCAGTGTGGTGAACGCGCATGAGGCAGAAGGCTTTCCGTCGCTGTCGGGCATCATCATGAACGGTGGCATGCTGCCCCATCCCGCGGTGGCGCGGCTGATGACCGGCTTGAAACCGAAGCTGCCGATCCTCACCACTGAGCTCGGCACCTACGACACCGCCAGCGCCGCGTACCGCACCCGCGGCCGCATGTCGGCGGGCAGCCCGCGCAAGGTCGATACCGCGCTCGCGTTGATGGAGGAACACGTCGACGCCGTGGAGTTGTTGCGGCGCATCGAAGTTCCGCGCACCAGCGTGGTGACGCCGCAGATGTTCGAGTACCAGCTCATCGAACGCGCCAGGGCCGACCGTAAACGCATCGTGCTGCCGGAGGGCGACGACGACCGCATCCTGCGCGCGGCCGGCCGGGTGCTGCAACGCAAGATCGCCGATCTGGTGATCCTCGGCGACGAGCAGCTGGTCCGGGCCCGCGCCGCCGAACTCGGCGTCGACATCTCCGCCGCGGAGGTGCTCGATCCCCGAACCTCCGGCTACCTCGACGATTTCGCCAAGGAATACACCGAGCTGCGCAAGCACAAGGGCATGACTGTTGAGCGGGCTCGCGAAACCATGGCCGACATCTCGTATTTCGGCACCATGATGGTCTACAAGGGCATCGCCGACGGCATGGTCTCCGGCGCCGCGCACACCACGGCGCACACCATCCGGCCGTCGTTCGAGATCATCAAAACGGTGCCCGGGGTGTCCACCGTGTCCAGCGTGTTCCTCATGTGTCTCGCCGACCGGGTGCTCGCCTACGGTGACTGCGCGGTGGTGCCCGACCCGACGTCGGAGCAGCTGGCCGACATCGCGATCTCCTCGGCGGGCACGGCGGCCCGGTTCGGTATCGAACCGCGCATCGCCATGCTGTCCTACTCGACCGGCGAATCCGGCAGCGGCGCCGACGTGGACAAGGTGCGGGTGGCCACCAAGCTGGTCCGCGACCGGACGCCGGAGCTGCCGGTGGAGGGCCCGATCCAGTACGACGCGGCGATCGAGCCGACCGTGGCCACCACCAAGCTGCCCGACTCCGAGGTGGCGGGCCGGGCGACGGTGTTCGTGTTTCCCGACCTCAATACCGGCAACAACACCTACAAGGCGGTGCAGCGCAGCGCCGGGGCGATCGCCATCGGGCCGGTGCTGCAGGGCCTGCGCAAGCCGGTCAACGACCTGTCCCGTGGTGCGCTGGTCGCCGACATCGTCAATACCGTGGCGATCACGGCGATCCAAGCCCAGGGGGACTGAGTGTCTTTCGGGACACAGGTGGTTCGCGATATGGAACAGGCGACCCACGCGCGAGGTTGCTGCGGAATGTGGGACCACGAATCCGGCAGGTGTGATGAGTAGCGCGCCGGACCGGGTGACCCGCCGAACACAGGAGGCGTGATGAGCGAACGTACCGACGACCTGGTGCTGGTGATCAATTCCGGCTCGTCGTCCATCAAATACCAACTCCTGGATCCGGAATCCGGCGCGGTGACGGCCGCCGGCGTGGTCGACCGAATCGGCGAGGACAACGCCGGGATCGAGCATCACGCCGACGGCGAAACCACCGAGCGGCGCAGCGCCGTCGCCGATCACACGGCCGGACTGCGGTTGATCTTCGATACGTTCGCCGCGACCGGCCACGACCTGACCCGCTCCGGGATCCGCGCGGTAGGGCACCGGGTGGTGCACGGCGGCGAGGTGTTCTACCAGCCGACACTGATCGATGACGACGTGGTCGCGGCGATCTCCGACCTGTCTTCGCTTGCCCCGCTGCACAATCCGGCGAATGTCGCGGGTATCGAGAGTGCCAGGGAGCTGCTGCCCGACGTGCCGCAGGTGGCCGTGTTCGACACGGCGTTCTTCCACGGCCTGCCCGACGCCGCGAAGACCTACGCCATCGACGCCAAAGTCGCTGCCGCGCACGGTATCCGGAAATACGGCTTCCACGGCACCTCGCACGAGTACGTGTCCGGGCAGGTCGCCGAGCTGCTCGGCCGCGACCCGGCGCAGCTGAACCAGATCGTCTTCCACCTGGGTAACGGCGCCTCGGCCTCGGCGATCCGCGGCGGGCACCCGACCGACACCACCATGGGCCTGACCCCGCTGGAGGGCCTGGTGATGGGCACCAGGTCCGGCGATCTCGACCCGGGCATCATCGCGCACCTGGTCCGCTCGGCCCACTTCGACATTGACCAGGTCGACAAGCTGCTGAACCGGGACTCCGGCATCAAGGGCCTGTCCGGCGTCAACGACTTCCGCGAACTGCAGCGCCTCATCGACAACGGTGACACCGCGGCGAAACTCGCCTACGACGTCTACATCCACCGCCTGCGCCGCTACCTCGGCGCATACCTGATCGACCTGGGCGGAGTCGACGCGATCACCTTCACCGCAGGTGTCGGCGAGAACAGCCCGCAGGTCCGCGCCGACGCTCTGGCCGGCCTGTCCCGCTTCGGCATCGAGGTCGACCCCACGGCGAACACCGCGAAAGGCCGCACCGCCCGGCGTATCTCACCGCCGGACGCGGAGGTCGCCGTACTGGTCGTCCCCACGAACGAAGAACTTGCCATCGCCCGCGCCGCCCACCAGGTCGCGGAAAGCGCCTGACACCCACCCCGCCACCGAAACGATCTGTTCCCATTCGCAGCCAACAGATTTCGCAAGCACATGGGTAACTCGCCGGGCACGGGCCAACCCGACCGCCTAATTACCGCCGCTCGCCGACGTCACTCCCGCGGCACCTGACTCTGGCGTGAATACGCGGAGAGGCGGGTGAGCGCCCGGTCGGGAGGGAAGACCGACCGGGCCGGATCTCCCGTCACATGTCAGCGCCGACCCGGAGGGCAGTCCGCGGCGGCGGGCCCGAGACCGGCGAGGGCATCGCTGTCCCGGTGACATGCGGTGGTGGCGGGCAGTGATGTGCTGCCCGAACCTGATCCGAGACAGATCCTGCCGGACCCATCATGAGGATTTCGTGAGCGTCTCAGACCCAGGTCTTGGCGCGGATCGAGTTGGCGAGATCGACCAGCGCGTAGCGGTGGTTCCGCCCGGGGGCGCTGCGCGCCAGCGCGCGCAGGCCCGCCTCGGTGCCCTCCCGCAGGCACCGTTCGGTGAAGGGGGCGCCGAACAGTGTGGCATCGGGCCGTTTCGGGGTGTTGCCCGCCTGCAACCAGGCCAGCGCGGCACCGAGGACGAGCACCCGCATCTGGACCGCGCGCCCCTCGCCGGCGGGCAGGCTCTGCACCCGGGAGGCGGAGATGTGCAAGGTCGATTCGTCGAGCTCGGCCACCGGGGCGGCGGTGAGCAACAGCAGAACCGCGGTCATCCGGGCGGTGGTGAAATGCCGTGAGGCGGCGGGTACTTCGTCTAGCGCGTGCACCGCGTCCACCACACGATCGACCGCCGCGAGCTGCCTGGCCAGTCCGAAGGCGGCACTCACCACCGCACGATCGGTGCGCCAGACGGTGTCGTAGAACTTCTCCGCGTACGCCCGCCACTGGTCCGGATCCGGCGAATCCCAATGTTGCAGAATCAGTTCCGCGGTCGCGGCCAGCGCCAACTTGGGACCGATCTCGCCGGGCAGCACGCACAGCACACCGTCGAAGCTGGCGAAAGCCTGCTCGTATTCCACGTCGAGCAACTGGGCCAGCCCGCGATACCAGCTGACGCGCCAATCGTTTTCGGGCAGCCGGGACAGCAGATGCAACACCGAGGCCGACTCGCCGAGGTCCAGCCGCACCCGGGCCTCGGCCAGCCGAAGCTCCAGATCCAAGGTCTCCGGGGCATTGTCGGGGTCGGTCTCGGCCCGTTCCTGGGCGGCCCGGATGGCCTCCAGCGACTGCGCGGGCTCGGCATGCACGGTGGAGGCCAGCAGCGGCGCCGACGGGTCGCCCGAGTCGAGCAGCGGAACCGGCAGTGCCGCAACCACATCGCGGGCTTCGAGCAACTTGCTGCGCGCCCGGCCATCGGCGTACGCGTCGGTCTGCCTGATCAGTTCCTCGGTGCCGAAGCTGGTCCGCGGCGGGCTGAACACCGTCGACAACTGCGGGTGCTCGGTCCCGGTCTCCATCGCGAGGATTTCCCGCAGCACGCCCGACATCTGCGCGGACATGGCGCGGGCGGACGGGAATCGGCGCTCCGGGTCCGGATCGGTCGCGCACAGCAACAGGCGGTGGAAGAACTCGTAGCGCGCCAGCACCGGATGATCCGCGGGATCGGGGATGCCGTCGAGATAACGGCCGTGCTCCATCGGCATCTCGAGGGTGAGCACGGCCAGGGTGCGCCCGACAGTGTAGATGTCCGACGCGACGGTGGGTCCGGTCTTCGCGATCTCCGGTGCCTGGAATCCCCTGGTGCCGTACAGGTTTCCGTACGACTCTATGGTGGCGACGGCGCCGAGATCGATCAGCTTCACCTGGTCCTCGGTGACCATGATGTTGTCGGGCTTGAGATCGTTGTAGGTCAGCCCGATCGAATGCAGATACTCCAGCGCGGGCAGGATTTCCAGCAGGTAGGCGATGGCCTCGGCGACCGGCATCCGGTGCGGGCGGTCGTAGGAGTTGAGGATCTCGCGCAGCGACCGGCCGCCGACGTACTCCATGACGATGTAGCCGATCGGCGCGCCGTCCTGGTCGGTGTGCTCGACGAAGTTGTGGATCTTCACGATGCTGGCGTGCGCCACCTCGGCCAGGAATTGGCGCTCGGCGACGGCGACGGCCTGGGCTTCGGCGTCACCGGTGTGCAGCAGGCCTTTGAGCACCACCCAGCGATCGCTGACATTGCGGTCGATCGCCAGATAGATCCAGCCGAGCCCGCCGTGCGCGATGCAGCCCTGCACCTCGTACTGACCGGACACGATGTCGCCTTCGTGCAGCGACGGCCGGAAATCGTAAGGGGCGCCGCAGGTATCGCAGGTGCCGGTGGTCAGCGCGGGCCGGATGGCGGTGGCCCGGCCGACCGGGTTGCCGCACCGCCAGCAGAACCGTTTGCCTTCCGACACAACGGGATCGGTCAAGACGGCGGCGCGCGGGTCGGCCGGTTCGACCGTCGGGATCGGCACCAGCCCGCCGCCGAGCTTGCGCACCGTCGCCCGGGATCGCGCGGTGCGCACGCTGCGTCCGGAGGTTCGCATCGTCGCCGCCGAATCCGGCTCGGAGTCGGTACGCCATGCGCCGATGACGGTTTCGGCGGAGGCCGCCGCGCTGGGTGTCGGGCGGGAACCGCGGGCGAGTTCGGTGTGCACCGGCTCGTCCACGTCCCGCGCACCTCGTGACAGCTCGGTGTGCGCAGGCTCGTCTACCTCTCGCGAACCCGTTGTCAGTTCGGTGTGTGCGGGCTCGTCCGCTTCCCGTGAACCTCGCGACTGCTCGGTGTGTGCGGGCTCGTCCGCCTCTCGCGATCGTCGCGATAGTTCGGTGTGTGCGGGCTCGTCCGCCTCCCGCGATCCTCGCGACAGCTGGGTGTGCGCAGGCTCGTCCACCTCCCGTGAACCCCGCGATAGTTCGGTATGGCCGGGCTCGTCCACCTCCCGCGACAGCTCGACGTGCGCAGGCGCGTCCACACCCTCACCAGAAACCGTTGGGGTGGAGACGGATTCGTCCGACTCGGAGGTGGCGTCGTCAGCTGTGTTCATCGGCCGTCAGTCCACATAATTCGGTGCGGGCGGCCCCGGCGACGGGCCGAGCACGGTCAGCCATTGGGCGTAGCTGCGATCCCAGGTGCCGTCGTTGCGGATGCGTTCCAGCGTGCCGTTCACGAAGCGCACCAGATCGTCGTCACCCTTGGGGATCCCGATGCCGTAGGGCTCGACACTGATGGTGTCGCCGACCACGGCCGTGTAGGGGTCCTGCGCGGCCAGGCCGGCCAGGATGGAGTCGTCGGTACTCACCGCGTCGACCTGCCGCTGCTGCAGCACGACGAGGCAGTCGGCCCAGGTGGGCACCGAGAGCACGGTGGCGGCGGGCTGATAGTGCCGGATGCGGTCGAGCGAGGTGGTGCCGCGCACGATGCACACCCGTTTGCCCGCGAGGTCGGCGATGCCGTTGATGCCCGAGCTCTTCATCGCGAGCACGCGCTGTTTGGACCGCAGGTACACGGTGGAGAAGGTGACCTTCTGGCGCCGTTCACAGGTGATCGTCATGGTCTTCGCGACGAGGTCCACGTCGTGTTTCTGCAGCGCCTGTTCCCGGTCGGCCGAGCCGAGGGTGCGATATTCGATCAGGTCCGGGCTGCCGAGCAGGTCGCGCGCGATCTCCCTGGCGATATCGGCGTCGAAGCCGACGATGGCGCCGGAGGTGGGATCGCGGAAGCTGAACAGGTTGCTGCCCGCGTCCAGCCCGACGATCAGCCTGCCGCGGGCCCGGATCGCATCGATCGTCGGCCCGCGCGCCGCGGTGCCCTCGCCGGTCGGGCGCAGGCTAGCCGTCGGGTCGCCGCACTGCTGGTCCTTCGGCGTCGCGATCGGCGAATCGGTCAGCACCGGAACGGCTTTGGCGGGCAACGGCGGTTCGGTGTATTTGGCGGTGCTGGTCGGCAGCGGCGGCGGCGCGTCGCTGGTACAGCCACCGACCAGCGCGACGGCGGCGAGTGCGACGGCGAGGATGCCGTGCCCGCGCCTCATCGGTACTCCCGCAGTCGCGGCCACAGTCCGAGGCCGACGCAGCCCGCCGCGATGATGCCGAGCACCAGCGCGCCGGGCCCGAGGAAGTCGAGTACCCGCGCTGCCTGGGAGATGTTGTCGCGCAATGTATCCCGCGTTTCGTCGATGCCTTGCTCCAGTGCCTTGTCCAGTGCGTCCACCTGGGCCGCGACATCGGCGGCGCCCGGCCCGGTCGCCACCGTGGCCGCGCCGTTGTAGTCACCGCGGGCCAGTGTGTCGTTCATGCGCTGATGCGCCACCCGCCAACGACCCAGGGCCGGAATGGCATTGCGCACTTCGTCGGCGGCGGGCGCGGAACTCGGATAGCCGCCGAGCAGATCGGCGAGGCGGGCGATGTTCGCGTCATAGGTCCGGTCGTAGTCGCCGGTCGCGTCCCGGTTCACCAGCTTCAGCGTCTCCGCCGAACGCGCCTGCTGGGCCAGAATCCGGCTCTCGGTGAGCCGCGAGGCGGGCACCGCACCGTCGTCGCGCCCGTTGATCATCGAGGTGGCCGACACCGCACCCGCGACCACGGTCCACGCCAACAGCACCAGCACCGCCGCCGAGGCGAGCAGCAGCCCCGGATTGAGCACCCGCCGCCAGCGTTTCGCCAGGTCGAACTGCGCCCACACCAGCGCGGCCAGCGCGAGCAGCACCAGCACGATGGCGGTCCACGGCGGCCGGACGTGGTTGCGCTGCGCCTCGGTCACCGCCGCCGAACGCCGGTTGTGCAGTTCCTCGGCCATCGGCAGCACCGCCGTCTGCATCTGGTTGGAGGCCTCGCTCAGGTAGGCGGCGCCCACGGGGTAGCCGCTGCGGTTGTTCGCGCGCGCGGTCTCCACGATGCCGGTGTACACCGGCAGGCTGGTGGCGATGCCGGTGCGCAGCTGGGCATCGGTGTTGTCGGGCACGCCCGGCGCGGTGCCCGCGGCCCGGCCGGCCTCCGCCACCAATTCCGCGGCGGACTCGCCGACCGCCTGGCTGTAGCGATCCCGCACCGCCTGCGGCTCCAGCCCGCCCGCGATGAACGCGGTGCTGGCCGCGGCGTCGGCGATGGACAGCGAGGTGTAGAGCCGATGCGCCGAGTACGCGTCCGGCTCGGTGTCGTCGAGCAACACGTCCAGGGTCTGCTGCCGGTCGCTCACCGTCGAACCGGTCACCCAGCCCGCGGCCAGGCACACGCCGATGAGGACCAGTCCGATCGCGATCAGCCGTCCCGGCGAGGAACTGGCGAACAGGCGCATCCGGGCCGGGTCGAACTGCTCGCGCATGAACGCGGCGCGCAGTGCCCCCGGACTATCCCGCGCGGCGAGCTCGGCGGTGGGCGACGGCCGGAGTACCGCCGTCGCCTGCTCGATCCGAGCCATGTCCACCTCCCCAGTTTGGGCCGCATTCGCGGATTTCTCGACGGACCGACCGGATATCCGGTCACCCCGTGTCTGTCGTTGCGGAGTTTATTGTGGTCGTAGCGGTGCCGTGGCGTGTGAAATACCCCTGCTTGGCTGTAGGACGCCGGTGCCGCGACGGCGGAACGAGGATGGGTACCAGATGCGTGGTGACGGTGACGGGTGGTCGCGCGACCCCATTGGCATGCGGCGTTGGGGTCGTTTCGGAGCTGCCGGACTGCTGCTGCGCGCCCCGCTCGCCGGCGGCGGATCGGCGGTGCTGATGCAGCACCGGGCGGCGTGGAGTCATCAGGGCGGCACCTGGGCGCTGCCCGGTGGCGCCAGGGACAGCCACGAGACCCCGGTGCACGCCGCGGTGCGCGAGGCGTGGGAGGAGGCGGGCATCGACCCCGCCGACGTCCGGGTGCGCGGCGAGCGGGTGACCGCGTCCGCGCCGAGCGGCTGGACCTACACCACGGTGATCGCCGACGCCGTCACCACGCTGCCGACCAGCCGGAACAAGGAAAGCTCCGAACTGGCCTGGATTCCCGAGGCCGAGGTCGACGCCCGGCTGCTGCATCCCGGCTTCGCCGTCTCCTGGCCGGCCTTGCGCGCCGCGCCCGCCCGGGTCTGCCTGGACGAACTCGCGCAAGACGAAGCCGTCGCCGCCGCGCTGCCGCGCACGGTCGAGCTGGCCGATCGAGGTTTCTTCTGGCTGCATTGCGACCCCCACGGTCCCGGCGGCTACGCGAGGATCGTCGATCCGGTGGACACCGCACCACCACCCGTCGACCCGGTACCGAACGGCACCCCCGTTACCGAGGCCGTGCTCTCGCTCACCCTCGGTCAAGTCCTCTCCTGAACCAATACCCGCCCGGCCCGAACACGAATCAGGAGGCGTTGGCGAGCAGCGCCGTCTTGAGTTGCCGGGCAGCGGCTTCCGGGTCCCGCGCCTCGGTGATCGCGCGCACCACGACGATGCGGTCCGCGCCCGCCGCGAGCACGTCGGGCAGGTTGTTCGCGTCGATCCCGCCGATCGCGAACCACGGCCTGGTCGGGTGCGCGTCGGAGGTGGAGCGCACCAGCTCGATGCCCGCGGCCTGCCTGCCCGGCTTGGTCGGGGTCGCGTAGACCGGCCCGGTGCAGAAGTAGTCGATGTGTTCGTCGATCGCGGCCAGCCCGGCCTGCGCTCGGTTGTGCGTGGAGCGCCCGATCACCACGTCCTGGCCGAGGATGCGGCGCGCGTACCAGGGCGGCAGGTCGCCCTGGCCGAGGTGCAGCACGTCGGCGCCCGCGGCGAGCGCGATATCGGCGCGGTCGTTCACCGCGACCAGCGCGCCGTGCCTGCGCGCGGCGGCCTTCAGCTCGGCGAGGGCACCGAGTTCGGCGCGCGCCTCCAGCGGGCCGAACTTCGCCTCGCCGGGCGAACCCTTGTCCCTGAGCTGGATGATGTCGACCCCGCCCGCGAAGGCCGCTTCGGCGAACTTGGCCAGATCGCCCTTGTCCCGTCTGGCGTCGGTACAGAGATAGAGGCGAGCGGTTGCCAAGCGCTCCCGGGGNGAATGGTTGTAGAAAGAGATGAAGAAATAGACATGCGGTATGTGAATGTGTGTTGTTTTCAAGCAGAGTACGACGAACGAGATCTAGTACGGGCTCTTGGTTTGGAAGAGGGAAATAAGAGGGGGGGGGTGGGGGGGGGGGTGGGGGGGGGGGGGGGTTTTTTTTTTTCAAGCAGAAGACGGCATACGAGATCTAGTACGGTCTCGTGGGCTCGGTGTGGCCTGGCGGGCCGCTGAGGCGGGCTGGTCGGTCACCCTGTTCGATCCCGCCGTCGGATCCGGCGCCTCGTGGGTGGCGGGCGGCATGCTCGCCCCGCTGTCCGAGGGCTGGCCGGGGGAGGACCGGGTGCTCGCGTTCGGCGCCGCCTCGCTGGCTCGCTGGCCGGAGTTCGCGGCCCGGGTCGAGACCGCCACCGGCGTCGCGGTGCTGGTGGCCGACGCGACACTGACCGTCGCGCTGGACGCGGCCGACGCGGCGGACCTGCGCACGGTCGCCGAGTGGGTCGGTGGCCGCGGGCACGAGCTCCAGGTGCTGGACCGCGCGGGTGTGCGCGCGCTGGAACCGAATCTCGCACGCACGGTGCGGGCCGGGCTGCACGCGTCCGCCGAGCCCGCCGTCGACAACCGTCGCCTGCTCGCGGCGCTCCGCGAGGCCGCGGCGGCCGCCGGCGTGCAGGTCCGCGCCGAATCCGTCACGGCACTCGACGAACTCACCTACGATCAGGTCGTGCTCGCCGCGGGCGCCAGCTCCGCGCGGCTGTGGCCCGGACTGCCGGTCCGTCCGATCAAGGGCGAGATCCTGCGCCTGCGTCACCGTCCCGGCGTCGCCCCCGCACCGCATCGCGTCGTCCGAGCGAGGGTGCACGGCCGGTCGGTGTACCTCGTCCCTCGCCCTGATGGAATCGTGGTCGGCGCAACACAATACGAGGCAGGTTTCGACACCGCGGTGACCGTCGCCGGTGTGCGTGACCTGATCGCCGACGCCGAGGCCATCTTCCCGGGCATCGGCGAATACGAGCTGGCCGAGGCGAGCGCGGGTTCGCGCCCGGGCACCCCGGACAACCTGCCCTTGCTCGGCCGATTGAGCGACCGGGTGATCGCGGCCACCGGCCACGGCCGCAACGGCATGCTGACCATGCCGCTCACCGTGGACGCGGTGCTCGCCCAGCTCACCGATACCCCGTTGCCCGCGGCGGAACCCGCCGACCCGCAACGTTTTCCGGCGGCTCACCAGCCGTCCCCTTTGTCATCCGCAGGAGGAGTTCGATGACTTCGACATCCGTACCCATCGGCGTCACCGTGAACGGCACAGATCACGAGTTCGCCGAAACCCTCACCGTCCGTGAGTTGCTCACCCGCCTGGAGTTGCCGTCGCAGGGCATCGCGCTCGCGGTGGACGGCGCGGTGTTCCCCAAGTCCCGCTGGGACGAGCCGGTCGGTCGCGGCTGGCAGATCGAGGTACTGACGGCGGTCCAGGGTGGCTGACGTCGAGAGTGCTTACGCCCCACTGCGCATCGCGGACCGCGAGTTCGGTTCCCGCCTCATCATGGGCACCGGCGGCGCGGACAACCTCGCCGTGCTCGAGGAGGCGCTCATCGCCTCCGGCACCGAGCTCACCACCGTGGCCATGCGCCGGGTGGACGCCGCGGGCGGCACCGGCGTGCTGGATCTGTTGAAGCGCTTGAACATCGCGCCGCTGCCCAACACCGCGGGCTGTCGCACCGCGGCCGAGGCGGTGCTCACCGCGCAACTGGCGCGCGAGGCGCTCGACACCAACTGGGTCAAGCTGGAGGTGGTCGCCGACGAGCGCACCCTGCTGCCCGACCCGATCGAGTTGGTCACCGCCGCAGAGCAACTCGTCGACGACGGTTTCGTGGTGCTGCCCTACACCACCGACGACCCGATCCTCGCGCGCAGGCTCGAGGACGCGGGCTGCGTCGCGGTGATGCCGCTGGGCTCGCCGATCGGCACCGGTCTCGGCATCGGCAACCCGCACAACATCGAGATGATCGTCGCGGAGGCGAAGGTCCCGGTCATCCTGGACGCGGGCATCGGCACCGCCAGCGACGCCGCCCTGGCCATGGAGCTCGGCTGCTCGGCCGTGCTGCTGGCCACCGCGGTCACCAGGGCCCGTCAACCGGAGTTGATGGCCGAGGCGATGGCGGCCGCGGTGCGTGCGGGTTATCTGGCGCGCCAGGCGGGTCGCATTCCCAAACGGTTCTGGGCGCAGGCGTCGTCCCCCTCGCTCTGACCAGGTCGTCTACCGGATCGGGCCTGCTCAGGCGGTAGGTCAGGGTGCTGTAGGCCGATAGTCAGGGTGGTGTAGTCCTCGAGGATGATCGAACTCGACACTTTGTAGTGACGCGCGTCGCGGCATTTTCCGGAATGCTGGTCATCATGATCGAGCTGAGAGGGCTGACCAAGCACTACGGGCAGACCGTCGCGGTTCAGGATCTTTCCTTCACCGTTCGACCCGGACAGGTGACGGGGTTCCTGGGCCCGAACGGAGCCGGTAAGTCGACGACGATGCGGATGATCCTGGGGCTGGACAAGCCGACCGCAGGTACCGCACACATCTTGGGCAAGCCATACCGCGAACTGGACCATCCGCTCCGCACCGTCGGCGCGCTGCTCGACGCCAAGTGGGTGCATCCGAATCGTTCGGCGCGCGCCCACCTGGAGTGGATGGCCGCGTCCAACGACATCGCCAAGTCCCGGGTGGAGGAGGTGCTGCGGCTGGTCGGCCTGTCCGAGGTGGCGGGCAAGACCGCAGGCGGCTTCTCCCTGGGCATGTCCCAGCGACTCGGCCTGGCCGGTGCGCTGCTCGGCGCCCCGCAGGTGCTGCTGTTCGACGAGCCGGTCAACGGCCTCGACCCCGAAGGCATCCTCTGGATCCGCCGCTTCATGCAGCGGCTGGCCGCCGAGGGACGCACCGTCCTGGTCTCCAGCCACCTGCTCTCGGAAATGGCGCAGACCGCCGAACACCTCGTGGTGATCGGCCGCGGCCAGCTCATCTCCGACACCACCACCCAGGAATTCATCGGGCGCGCCTCCGAGCAGTCGGTGCGCGTGCGCAGCCCGCAGCTCGACCAGTTGCGCAGCGTGCTCACCTCGAACGGCATGACGGTCCGCGAAGACGGCAGCGGTCAGGACGGGCCGGCGCTCGTCGTGGCGGGTGTGCCCAGTGACGCGGTCGGCAAGCTGGCCGGCGCGAACGACATCACGCTGTTCGAGCTTGCGCCGCAACGCGCTTCGCTGGAAGAGGCGTTCATGCGGATGACCGGCGGCGCGGTGCAGTACCACGGCGAAGGCTTCGATCAGGCGATGGGAGGTGCGCTCTGATGGGCGTGCTGGCAGCAGAACGAATCAAGCTCACCTCGACCAGGTCGCCCTGGTGGTGCTCCGGCATCGTCGTAGTGCTCGCCATCGGGCTCGCCGCGTTGTTCGCGCTGGTCACCAAGTCCGCAGGCGACAACCCCGCGGACGGGACCCCGGTGCTCGACGTGAGCACCGCGACGGCGGGTGTCGTCGGCTTCGGCGTGATGGTGCTGATGATCATGGCGGCGTTGACCGTGACCAGCGAGTACCGGTTCGGCGTCATCCGCACGACGTTCCAGGCGGTGCCCAATCGCATCAAGGTGCTGGTGACCAAGACGGTCCTCGTCGGTGCCTTCAGCGCCGTGCTCACCACCATCCTGGCCTTCGTCGCCATCGGCGTGGCCAAGGCCATCGGCGGGTCCGCGCCCGCGGCGAACCTGACCTTGGACGGGCAGTGGCGGGCCGTCTACGGCATCCCGATCTACGCCTTCCTGATGATCGCGGTCGCCATCGGCGTCGGCGTGCTGGTCCGGCAGTCCGCGGCGGCGATCTCGCTGATCGTGCTGTGGTCGTTGCTGATCGAGCCGCTGCTCGGCGCCTTCGGCAGCTTCGGCCGCAATGTCACACCCTTCCTGCCCTTCCAGAACGCGAGCCACTTCCTCAGCGTCTCCGAGTCCGGCGCCAACTGGCACTGGGGTCCGTGGGGCAGCCTGCTCTACTTCATCGGCTTCACCGCGATCGTCTACGGTGCAGCGCTGGTCATGATCAACCAGCGCGACGCCTGACGGCACAAACCACCCGAGTTGCCTTCCCTCGCCACTCGGGTCTGGGGCGCCGACCTTGTCGGGAGGTCCGCGCGCCCCGTCACCGCCCCGCCACTGCCCGGCGGACGGTGTGACATCGGCCCGGTGCGATTCCTTCGCACCGGGCCGATGGCGTTTCACGGAAGTGCCGCCGGGAGCGCTTGCGAGGACGGATGTCCGAGGCCGCATTATTACTGGTCAATGGCCCATGTGAACATCGCAAAAACTGTGAAACACGTCGCTTCAACCATGCTGAAACCGCGAGTAGAGTTCGAGTCAGCAACCAGCTCGTTATCCATCGGCGGCCCCAATGTTGTGCCCGCTCAGTCCGTCGGGAGGTAGCAGGTGGCCATGATCAGCGATCCGCCGACGACAGGTCGGCTGAGATACCCTCTGGGCGTGAGCGAAACACCTCCCGGCGGTGCTGCGCCCGGGTCGGAGCCGGAGGACGAGAACGGCCGTCCGCCCGAGGTCGTCATCCCGCTGGTGCCCGCGGACGAGGACGGTCCGATCCGTCGTTCCCGTGCTGGGCTGCATAAAGGTCAGCTCTCGGCGTTGATGAACGTGGCGAACAATCGGTCGGACTTCATCGGTGTGCTCCGCAAAGCGCGTGAGCAGCTGCCAGGTGATCCCTCGTTCGGCGATCCGCTGTCGGTGACCGGCCCCGGTGGCGCGCGCGCCGTCGCGCGTGCCGCGGACAAACTGGTGGGTGACACTCCGAGTGCGGCTCGGGAAATCGGTTTCGGCGCATTGCAGGTCTGGCAGGCGATGCTGGAACGCGTCGGCCGCGGCAAAGGTAACGCAGAAGTAACTGTCATGTTCACTGATCTGGTGGCCTTCTCCAGCTGGTCGCTCTCCGCGGGCGACGAGGCCACGCTGGAGCTGCTGCGCCGGGTCGCCAAGGCCATCGAGCCGCCGATCGCCGAGCGCGGCGGTCAGGTGGTCAAGCGGATGGGCGACGGCGTGATGGCGGTGTTCCCCTCGGCCGAACGGGCCGTGCGCGCCGCGATCAATGCCAAGCGCAACCTGGCCGACGTCAAGGTGCGCGACTACCGCCCGCAGATGCGGATCGGACTGCACACCGGCTCACCGCGTGAGATCGGCGGCGACTGGCTCGGCGTGGACGTCACCATCGCGGCCAGGGTGATGGAGGCGGGCGGCAACGGCAACACCATGCTGTCCGAGGCGACGCTGCAGTCGCTGCTGCCGGAGACCCTGGCCGAACTGGGTCACACGGTGAAGCCGTACCGCCGCAGCTTCTTTGCCGCGCCGCTGAGCGGGGTTCCCGAGGACCTGCGCATCTTCAAGCTGTCCGAGAACTGAGTCAGTTGCCGATCCACCAGGCGATGCCGCCCGCGATCGCCAGCACGGCGAGCACCGCCAGCGCGATCGCCAGCTTGCGCGCCGTTTTCCAGGTGGAGTAGACCCCGCCGAGCAGAAACCCGGCAAGCGCGAACAGGATCAACACAGTGACGTCGGAGGACACTGTGTCTATTTGCAGCGCCCGCGACGCTGCCTTTTCGCGGCCCCTTGGTCTCACGCGAACGGCGCTCGCAAACCCGCGCGTGCGGGTTGGATAAGGGTGTTCGATCGGCGGCCAGTCGAACGTGATCTGAACCACTGATCATTAACAAGCACGCGCGCTTGCTTTTTTCTGGCGCGGGTGTGATGCTGGTCTCCGGAACGCGGACTTCATGGGTGCGGCACGCGGTTGTGCCCTGTCCGCCGTTACAGGAGGCATTCCCACTGATGAGTGTGCTGGCCGCCGACCCGGATGTGCTCCGGATCGGCAACTGTTCCGGTTTCTATGGTGACCGCCTGAGCGCCATGCGCGAGATGCTCGAGGGTGGGCAGCTCGACGTGCTCACCGGCGACTATCTCGCCGAGCTCACCATGCTGATCCTCGGCCGCGACCGGATGAAGGATCCGAGCCTCGGCTACGCCAAGACCTTCGTGAAGCAGATCGAGGACTGCCTCGGGCTCGCGCTGGAACGCAACGTGCAGATCGTCGCGAACGCGGGCGGCCTCAACCCGGCCGGCCTGGCGCAGCGCCTCCGCAAGGTGGCCGCCGACCTCGGCCTGGACGCGAAGATCGCGCACGTCGAAGGCGACGACCTGCTCGCGCGCGCAAGCGAACTCGACCTCGGCGCACCGCTCACCGCCAACGCCTACCTCGGCGCCTGGGGCATCGTCGAATGCCTGAACGCGGGCGCCGACATCGTGGTCACCGGCCGGGTCACCGACGCCTCGGTGATCGTCGGCCCGGCGGCGGCCCACTTCGGTTGGGGCCGAACCGATTACGACGCACTCGCGGGCGCGGTGGTAGCCGGGCACGTCATCGAATGCAGCACCCAGGCCACCGGCGGCAACTACGCGTTCTTCACCGAGCTCGAAGATCTGGGCAGGCCGGGCTTCCCGATCGCCGAAATCCGCAGGGACGGCAGCAGCGTCATCACCAAGCACGACGGCACCGGCGGCGCGGTCACCGTCGACACCGTCGAAGCGCAGCTGATGTACGAGATCCAGGGACCGAGGTACGCCGGGCCGGACGTGACCGCGCGACTGGACTCCATCCGCCTCGCTGACGACGGCCGCGACCGGGTGTTGATCAGGGGCGTCGTCGGTGAGGCCCCGCCGGAGCAGCTGAAGGTGTCGCTGAACACGCTCGGCGGCTTCCGCAACGAGATGGAGTTCATCCTCACCGGCCTCGACATCGAGGCGAAAGCCGCACTGGCGCAACGGCAATTGGAGTCCTGGTTGCCGACCCGGCCCGCCGAACTCGACTGGACGCTGGCGCGGCTGGACCGCCCGGACGCCGAGACCGAGGAGCAGGCCAGCGCGCTGCTGCGCTGCGTGGTGCGCGATCCGGACCCGAACAAGGTCGGGCGCGCGTTCTCCAGCGTGGCCGTCGAACTGGCGCTGGCCAGCTACCCGGGCTGCAGCTTTACCACGTTGCCGGGCAACGGTTCTCCCTACGGCGTGTATACGCCGGGATTCGTCGCCGCCACCGAGGTGCCGCACATCGCGGTGCTGCCGGACGGCTCGCGCGTCGACATCGCGCCCGCCTCCGACACACTGACATTGGCCGACGTTGCCGAGCCCGAACTGCCGGAGCCGTTGCCCAGCAGCGAAACCCGCCGTGCTCCGCTGGGCACGATTGCCCTGGCCCGCAGCGGCGACAAGGGCGGTAACGCCAACATCGGTGTCTGGGTACGCACCGACGAGCAGTGGCGCTGGCTGGCGCACACGCTCACCGTCGACCGGGTCAAAGAGCTACTGCCCGAAACCGCCCCGCTGACGGTCACCAGGCATATGCTGCCCAACCTGCGGGCGGTGAACTTCATCATCGAAGGCCTACTCGGTCAGGGCGTCGCCTATCAGGCTCGATTCGACCCCCAGGCCAAGGGACTCGGCGAATGGTTGCGGTCCCGTCATCTCGACATCCCATTGGAGCTGTTGTCATGAGTGTCAGTCCGTGGAATACGCCTGAGCGGCGCGAATTACGCGCGACCGTAAGGGGTTTCGCCGAGCGTGAAGTCCTGCCCTACATGGACCAGTGGGAGCGCGAGGGGGAGATCCCGCGCGAACTCCACAAGAAGGCCGGTGCGCTCGGCCTGCTGGGCATCCAATTCCCCGAGTCCGTCGGCGGTTCCGGCGGTGACGGCATCGACGCGATGATCGTCTGCGAGGAAATGCACCAGGCCGGCGCCTCCGGTGGTTTGTTCGCCTCGCTGTTCACCTGTGGCATCGCGGTGCCGCACATGATCGCCTCGGGTAATGCCGCGCAGATCGAGCGCTGGGTGCGCCCGACGCTGGCGGGGGAGAAGATCGGCTCGCTCGCCATCACCGAGCCCGGCGGCGGCTCCGACGTCGGGCATCTCACCACCACCGCGCGCCGCGACGGTGACCACTACATCGTCAACGGCGCCAAGACCTTCATCACCTCGGCCTGCCGCGCCGACTACGTGGTCACCGCGGTACGCACGGGTGGCCCTGGCTCCGGCGGGATTTCGCTGCTCGTGGTGGAGAAGGGAACGCCGGGCTTCACGGTCAGCCGCAAGCTGGACAAGATGGGCTGGCGCGCTTCCGACACCGCCGAACTGTCCTACGTGGACGTGCGGGTGCCCGCGGAAAATCTGGTCGGCCCGGAGAACTCCGGCTTCTTCCAGATCGCGGGCGCGTTCGTCAGCGAGCGGGTCGGCCTTGCGGTGCAGGCGTATTCGAGTGCGCAGCGCTGCCTCGACCTGACTCTGGAGTGGGTGCGCAGCCGGGAAACCTTCGGCCGCCCGCTGATCAGCAGGCAGGCCGTGCAGAACACGGTCACCGAGATGGCCCGCCGCATCGACGTGGCCCGCGTGTACACCCGAGACGTGGCGCAGCGCAGCGCGAACGGCGAGACCGACCTGATCGCCGAGGTGTGCTTCGCCAAGAACACCGCCGTCGAAGCGGGCGAGTGGGTGGCCAACCAGGCCGTCCAGCTGTTCGGCGGGCTGGGCTATATGCGCGAATCCGAGGTGGAACGCCAGTACCGCGACATGCGCATCCTCGGCATCGGCGGTGGCACCACCGAGATCCTCACCGGCCTCGCCGCCAAACGATTGGGGTACCAGTCATGACGACACCGCGCAGCACGCTGGACACCGCATCGCCGGAGTACGCCGCGGCGGCGGAAGCCATGGCGGCCAAGCTCACTGAGGTCGAGGGTGAGTTCGCCAAGGCGATCGCCGGTGGCGGCCCGGACAAGCTGGCCAGGCACCGCAAGCGCGGCAAGCTGACCGCGCGCGAGCGCGTCGAACTGCTCATCGACGAGGACTCGCCATTCCTGGAGCTGTGCCCGCTGGCAGGCTGGGGCAGCGAATTCCACGTCGGCGCAAGCACTATCGCGGGCATCGGCATCGTCGAAGGCGTCGAATGCATGATCGTCGCGCCCGACCCGACCGTGCGCGGCGGCACCTCGAACCCGTGGACGCTGCGAAAGACGCTGCGCATCAACGACATCGTCCGGGAGAACCGGTTGCCGGTGATCTCCCTGGTCGAGTCCGGCGGCGCGGATCTGCCGACGCAGAAAGAAGTCTTCGTCCCCGGCGGCCGGATGTTCCGCGACCTCACCCAGGCCTCGGCCGCGGGTATCCCGACCATCGCTCTGGTCTTCGGCAACTCGACCGCGGGCGGTGCTTACATCCCCGGCATGTCCGACCACGTGGTGATGATCAAGGAACGCTCCAAGGTGTTCCTCGGCGGCCCGCCGCTGGTCAAGATGGCCACCGGCGAGGAGTCCGACGACGAATCGCTCGGCGGCGCCGACATGCACGCCCGTGTTTCCGGCCTGGCCGACTACTACGCGGTCGACGAGCAGGACGCGATCCGCATCGGCCGCTCCATCGTCCGGCGGCTCAACTGGCGCAAGCAGGGCCCCGCGCCGCGCGCCGAGGTGATCGAGCCGCTCTACGACCCCGAGGACCTGCTCGGCATCGTGCCCACCGATCTGAAGATCCCGTTCGACCCGCGTGAGGTGATCGCGCGCATCGTCGACGGCTCCGACTTCGACGAGTTCAAGCCGCTGTACGGCGGCAGCCTGGTCACCGGATGGGCTGAGCTGCACGGGTATCCGATCGGCATCCTGGCGAACGCGCGCGGCGTGCTCTTCTCCGAGGAGTCGCAGAAGGCGACCCAGTTCATCCAGTTAGCCAACAAGACCGACACTCCCTTGCTGTTCCTGCACAACACCACCGGCTACATGGTCGGCAAGGAGTACGAGCAGCGCGGCATCATCAAGCACGGCGCGATGATGATCAACGCGGTCTCCAACTCGAAGGTGCCGCATATTTCGGTGCTGATGGGTGCCTCCTACGGTGCCGGGCATTACGGCATGTGCGGGCGCGCCTTCGACCCGCGCTTCGTCTACGCCTGGCCCAGTGCGAAATCCGCCGTCATGGGTGGTGCGCAGTTGGCCGGTGTCATCTCGATCGTCGGCCGGGCGGCCGCCGAGGCCAAGGGTATGCCGTTCAACGAGGAGGCCGATGCTGGGATGCGCGCGATGATCGAGGCGCAGATCGAGGCCGAGTCGCTGGCCATGTTCATGTCCGGGCGCCTGTTCGACGACGGCGTCATCGATCCGCGCGATACCCGAACGGTATTGGGAATGTCCTTGTCGGCCATTCACAATGCCCCGATCAAGGGCGCCGATGGCTTCGGCGTCTTCCGAATGTGAGGGGGACCATGACTACATCGCGCAGCGATTCCATGGGCGCAGGCGGCCGGCTGATCGACACTGTCTTGGTCGCCAACCGTGGCGAGATCGCCCGCAGGGTGTTCGCCACCTGCCGGCGGATGGGTCTGGGCACCGTAGCGGTCTACTCCGACGCGGACGCCGCGGCGCCCCATGTCACCGAAGCCGATGCGGCAGTGCTGCTTCCGGGCAATACGCCTGCGGAGACCTACTTGCGCGGCGAACTGATCATCGAGGCGGCGCTGGCCGCCGGTGCGGACGCGATCCACCCCGGTTACGGATTCCTTTCCGAGAACGCCGATTTCGCCAAGGCGGTGCTCGCCGCCGGGCTGGTGTGGATCGGGCCGCCGGTCGAGGCCATCGAGCAGATGGGCTCCAAGGTCGCCTCGAAGAAGATGATGGACGCCGCCGGTGTGCCCGTGCTGGCCGAGCTCGACCCGGCCGAGGTCACCGAGGCGCACCTGCCGGTCCTGATCAAGGCGTCGGCCGGTGGTGGTGGTCGCGGCATGCGCGTGGTGCGCAGCCTCGGCGACCTCGAGGCGCAGATCGAGGCGGCGCGGCGCGAGGCGGCGTCCGCCTTCGGCGATCCCACGGTGTTCTGCGAGCGGTACCTGGAGACCGGCCGCCACATCGAGGTGCAGGTGATGGCCGATACGCACGGCACCATCTGGGCGGTCGGCGAGCGCGAGTGCTCCATCCAGCGCAGGCACCAGAAGGTGATCGAGGAGGCGCCCTCGCCGCTCGTCGAGCGGGTCGACGGAATGCGCGAGCGGTTGTTCGAAGCGGCTCGGCTGGCCGCGGGCGCCATCGGCTACACCGGTGCGGGCACCGTGGAATTCCTGGCCGACGAGCGCGGCGACTTCTTCTTCCTGGAGATGAATACCCGCCTCCAGGTGGAACATCCGGTCACCGAATGCACCACCGGCCTGGATCTGGTTCGCCTGCAACTAGAGGTGGCTTCCGCGGCCACGCTCGCCGCCGAACCCCCGGCGATGTACGGGCATTCGATCGAGGTCCGGCTCTACGCCGAGGACCCGGCGCATGACTGGCAGCCGCAGAGCGGCACCGTGCATCACATCGACATACCTTCGGTGGCAACGGAATTCGGCCTGCTGGACCGCCCGGGTGTGCGCCTGGACAGCGGCGTGGTGGACGGGTCGGTGGTCGGCGTGCACTACGACCCGATGCTGGCCAAGGTCATCTCCTACGCCGAAACCCGCAGCGAGGCAGCGCGATTGCTGGCCAACGCCTTGCATCGGGCGAAGATTCACGGTCTGGTGACCAACCGCGACCTGCTGGTGCGGGTGCTGCGGCACCCCGCTTTCCTGGCGGGCGACACCGACACCGCGTTCTTCGGCACGCACGGACTCGACACCCTGTCGGCACCTTTGGTGTCGGAGTCCGACGAGGCGCTGTCCATCGTGGCCGCCGCGCTGGCCGACGCCGCGGCCAATCGCCGCACCGCCCGGGTCGGCGGCGGGCTGCCCAGTGGCTGGCGGAACCTGCCGTCCCAGTCGACGCACAAGCTGTTCGAGAGCCGCACCAGCGGGACACACGACATCGGCTACCGCTACACCCGCGGTGTCGTCGCGGTGGACGGTTTCGACGGACTAGAGCTCGTCGAAGCCACGCCGGATCGCGTCGTGCTCGCCGTTCCCGGCGAAAAAGGCTCGGTGCGAAGGCATTTCGCTGTCGCCCGCTACGGCGATCAGGTGTGTGTCGACTCCCCGCTCGGGCCGGTCAGCGTGCGCAGACTGCCGCGCTTCAGCGACCCCGCCGACCAGGTGGCCACCGGCTCGCTGCTGGCGCCCATGCCGGGCAGCGTGATCCGGCTCGGCGCCGAGGTCGGCAGCCGCGTCGAACAGGGCCAGCCCATTCTGTGGTTGGAGGCGATGAAGATGGAGCACACCATCGCCGCGCCCGCCGCCGGTGTGCTCAGCGCCGTCAATGTCACCGTCGGCCAGCAGGTCGAAGTCGGTGCCGTACTCGCCGTCGTCGACCCTGCCGAGGGCACGGAATCCCAGGAGACAAAATGAGTTTCATCGAAACCGAAGAGCAGACGGCGCTGCGGGCCGCGGTCGCCGCGCTCGCCGCGAAGTACAACTACCGCGACTACGTGCTGCCGAAGGCGCGCGCCAACGAGCCGCTGACCGAACTGTGGGACGAGGCAGGCAAACTCGGCTTCCTCGGCGTGAACCTGCCCGAGGAGTACGGCGGCGGTGGGGCGGGCCTGTACGAGCTGGCGCTGGTCATGGAGGAACTCGCCGCCCAGGGCGCGGGGCTGCTGCTCATGGTCGTCTCCCCGGCCATCTGCGGCACCATCATCACCAAGTACGGCACCGACGAGCAGAAGCGGCAGTGGCTGCCCAAGCTCGGCGACGGCTCGGCCAAGATGGTGTTCGGCATCACCGAGCCGGACGCGGGCTCCAACTCGCACCAGATCACCACCACCGCGCGCCGCGACGGTGACGACTGGATCCTCAACGGCCGCAAGATCTTCATCTCCGGCGTGGACCAGGCCGAGGCCGTGCTCATCGTGTCGCGCACCGAGGATCACAAGACCGGCAAGCTCAAGCCCGCCTTGTTCATCGTGCCGACCGACGCCGAGGGCTTCCACAAGACGCCCCAGGAAATGGACATCATCGAGCCGGATCACCAGTTCACGCTGTTCCTCGACGATGTCCGCCTGCCCGGCAGCGCGCTGGTCGGCAAGGAGGACGCCGCGCTGATGCAGCTGTTCGCCGGCCTGAACCCGGAGCGGGTGATGGGCGCCGCGATGGCCATCGGCCTGGGCCGCTACGCCATCGACCGTGCCGTGGAGTACGCCAAGGAACGCACCGTGTGGAAGACGCCGATCGGTGCGCACCAAGGCATTTCGCATCCGCTGGCCCAGGTGAAGATCGAGCTGGAGCTGGCGAAGCTGATGATGCGCAAGGCGGCGACGCTCTACGACAACGGTGACGAGATGGGTGCCGCCGAGGCCGCCAATATGGCGAAATACGCTGCGGCCGAGGCGAGTATCAAGGCACTCGACCAGGCGATCCAGACCCACGGTGGCGCCGGTCTCACCAAGGAGTACGGCTTGGCCGCCATGCTGGCGGCCGCGCGGATCGGCCGGATCGCCCCGGTCAGCCGTGAAATGGTGCTGAACTTCGTCGCCCAGTACTCGCTGGGCCTGCCGAAGTCCTACTGAGAGGCCTTCCCCATGACCGAGACCGTGACCGGGCCGTTCGTCCGCTATGACGTCGCGGACGGCTTCGCGACGCTCACGCTCGATTCGCCGCACAACCGGAACGCGTTGTCGTCCAAGCTCGTTGCCGAACTCCTGCGGGGGCTCGACGACGCGGCCGCCGACGACGCGGTCCGTGGCATCGTGCTCGCGCACACCGGCAACACCTTCTGCGCGGGCGCCGACCTCACCGAGGCGAGCAATGCCGACCCCGCGGTGGCGGCCGACGACCGCACCCGCACCATGATCGGTGTCCTGCGCCGCCTGCTCGCCACCCCGAAGCCGGTGATCGCGCAGATCGACGGCAATGTGCGCGCGGGCGGCATGGGCATCGTCGCGGCCTGCGATCTTGCGGTAGCAGGCCCGACCAGCAGTTTCGCCCTCACCGAGGTGCGAATCGGGTTGGCCCCGTTCATGATCTCGCTGACCCTGCTGCCGCGGCTCACCTCGCGTGCGGCCAGCAGGTACTTCCTGACCGGCGAGAAGTTCGGTGCCGACATCGCCGAACAGATCGGGCTGATCACCACCAGCGCCGCCGACCCGGTGGCCGAGGTGGCGCGGCTGCGTGCGGAGCTGCGCAAGGGCTCGCCGCAGGGGCTGGCCGAGAGCAAGCGACTGGTGAACGCGGCCGTGCTGGCCGAGTTCGACGCCTCGGCCGAGGAGCTGGCCAAGCGCTCGGCGAGCTTCTTCGGCACCGCCGAGGTGCACGAGGGCATGGCGGCCTTCCTGCAGCGCCGTCCGCCGAGCTGGGCAGAATAGCCCCATGGCGACACCCCACGAACCCAAGCAGGACCGCAGCCGAGCCACCCGGCAGCGCCTGTTGGAGGCGACCATCGACTGCCTGGCCGAAACCGGCTGGGCGGCAGCGACGGTCGCGGTCGTCGCCGAGCGGGCCGGGGTGTCCAGGGGCGCGGCGCAGCATCACTTCCCGACCAGGGAGGACCTGATCACCGCCGCGCTGGAGTACATGTTCGACAGCCGGACCCAGCAGGCCAGGGAGGAGGCGGTCGCGGTCGCCGCCCTGGCCGGCGGGGTCGGCCGGACCGAGGCCGTGGTGGCCGGCCTGGTCGAGTCCTACACCAGCCCACTGTTCAAAGCGGCGCTGCAGGTCTGGACACACGCGGCCGCCGATCCGGCGCTGCGTGAGCGAATTGTCCCGTTGGAGGCCAAATTCGGCCGGGTCTCGCACCGGCGCGCGGTGGAGGCGCTCGGTGTCGACGACGCCGATCCGGTCACCCACCACCTGGTCCAGGCCACCCTCGACCTGGCCCGCGGTCTCGGCCTGGCCGATGTGCTCACCGACGACTCCGCGCGTCGCAAGCAGATCGTCCAGCAGTGGGCGGCGACGCTGCACGCGGCGTTGAACGCGCCGCGCTGAATGTGCTGAGCCGATCGGCGCGCAACAGTCCGTGCGTGCCTTAGGGTCTGCCGTATGGACAGTGCGGAGTACGGCGGGCTCGAGCAGACCCTCGGCCAGCCGATTGCCGGTAGCGCGCCCGCCGAATGGGGTTTCCAGAACCGCACCGACCTGCTCACCCTCGCCGACGGCGACCGGATGGTGCTGCAGCGCTACCGCAATCCCGACGACGCCGAACGCCGCCTGCGGGTGATGCACACCCTGCTGGAGCCCGCCGCCAAACGCGGCATCACCATTCCGCGCATCCGCCGCTTCGATCTCGACGCCGACCCGGCCTGGATCGTCTTCGACGCCCTGCCCGGCGTCCCGGTCCCGGCCAGCGGCGAACTCGATCTCGACAGCCCGCGATTCGCCACCCTCGCCCGTGAGATGGGCACCCTGCTCGCCGCTTTCCGCCGCCTGCCCACCGCGGGCCTGCAACTCGACGACCTCTGGGCCAGTCCCACTCGCCTCGTCGAAAGTGCGACCGGCTGGGCCGCACCCCTGCAACTCGGCCCGGCGCACCGCACCAATCTCGACCGGACCCTGAAATCCCTGCCCACGCTCTTCGCCGACCGCCCCACCGTGCTCGCGCACGGCGACTTCACCCCCGTCAACATCCTCACCGACGGCGAAACCATCACCGGCCTCCTCGATTTCGAGTCCATCCGCCTGGCCGACCCCCTCTTCGACCCCGCCTGGTGGTCCTGGTCGGTCAGCCTCGCCGGCCCCCTCCCCGCCGCCTGGCCGGACTTTCTCGAGAGCGCCGGCTTCGACTCCACGGATCCCGAACTGCCCCTGCGCATCGAAGCCCTGCAAATCCTGCGCATGCTCGAACTACTCGCCGAAAAACCCGATCTCGCTCCCGTCGTCCGGGACGTCGTGCACGAGCGCCTGCTGGCAATGCTCAGCTGAACGGCTGCTACCTGGCCTTTTGCGGGATGTCACACTCGCTGACGCTGTGTCGTCCTCTCTGTGAACGCGGAACAACGCAGTGACACAGAGGAGCGGGAAGCATGACGACGACCAAGAAGATCGCGGTGGCCGGGGCGACCGGACGGCTGGGCAAGCATGTGGTGGATGTGCTGACCGAGCAGGGGCACGAGGTCGTCGCGTTCTCGCGGCAGAACGGCGTCGACCTCGAGACCGGCGCGGGTCTGGTCGAGGCGCTCGACGGTGTGCAGGTCGTCATCGACGCCGCCAGCACCCCCTCCGCCGACAAGGACATCGCCACCGAATTCTTCACCAAGGCCGCCCGCAATTTGCATGAGGCCGGTCAGCAGGCTGGTGTCGAGCATCTGGTCGCCGTGTCGATCATCGGCATCGACAACGCCACCGCGGGTTACAACGCCGCCAAGCTGGTCCACGAGCAGAAGCTGCTGGAAGGCCCGCTGCCCGTGCATATTCTGCGCGCCGCCCAGTTCCACGAACTGGTCGAGGTGATGACCCAGTGGGGCACCCAGGGCGACACAGCCCATATCGCCGCTATGCGCACCCAGCTGGTGGCCGCACGCACCGTCGCCGAAGCGCTCGTCGACCTCGCCGTCAACCCGACCGCCACCGCGACTCCGTTCCCCGAAATCGCGGGCCCGCAACCCGAAACCATGGCAGGCGCCGCGACCCTCTTCGCCGCCCGCCGCGGCGGCCCTGCCCACATCATCGAGTCCAGCGACCCGCAGAACCCGGACCGCGAAGCCTTCGAAGACGGCACACTGCTCCCCAGCCCGCACGCTGTCCTCGCCGGTCCCACTTATGCCGAGTGGCTCGAAGCCACCTACCCGGCCGCGTAGTAGCCCGGTGCACCACGGTCCGTAGCGGCAAGCGAAACTCGCTGCCGCTACGGGTCTTTCACGCCTCCGGTGCGGATCGAGGCGATTCAGCGGGTGGTGAGGTCGTAGAGCGTGACTCCGTCTACTTCGGTGGCGGTGAAGTTCTCCTGAACCCATTGGGAGATCTGGGAACTGGAGCCGGAGGGGGCGGGGCCGAATCCGCCGTTGTACCCACCTCGTTTGCTGCCGATGAAGTAGTGGATCTTTCCCTGGGCTACATATTCTTTGAATTGGTCGAGGGTAGGGGAGGGGTCGCTGCCGTTGAAGCCGCCGATGGGCATGACCGGCAGTTCGGTGGCCAGTTGGTAGCCCGCAGCGCTGTTCGAGCCGATGGCAGCGGCGGCCCAGGTGTAGGTGGTGCCGTTGTTTTCGAGCAGGGCCACCACCTTTTCGCTCGGTTTGCCGGCACCGAGTAGGCCACCCGCGGTGATGATTTCCCGCCCGGGACCACCGGCCGGCATCGCGCCCTGGCCCGGCCCGTTTCCGGGGTGCCCGCCGGGTGCGCGGCCGTTCGGTGCACCGCCGGGCGGAGGTGCGCCGGGACCGTCCGGCATGCCGTTCGCCCCCTCGGCCCACGGTGGCCTGCCGAACATGCCGAACCCGCCCACATTCGGACCCGCCGACGGGATGGAACCCTCGTGCGGCGTGGCGATGGTGTCGATGGCATACGCGGTCGGCCCGGCCAGTCCGGTGAACGCGATGGTCAGCGCGGAGACGACGGCGAGCTTGCGCCGGACGGGCACGAGCGCGGCGATTGTCGCCAGTACACCGACAACCAGCACGGTCCACCGCAACCACGGCACCCAGTGCACGCTGCGGGACAACAGCATCCACGCGGTCGCCGTGGTGAGCCCGACGGCGAGCGCGAGCATCGCCCGCACCCACAGCCGGTGCCGCTCGCGCCACAGCAGCACAGCTCCCGCGCCGACGAGCGCGCCGACGGCCGGAGCCAGCGCCACCGTGTAGTACTGATGGAAGATGCCCGCCATGAAGCTGAAGGTCAAGCCGGTCACCAACAGCCAACCGCCCCAAAGGATCAGCGCGGCCCGTCGCGGATCGGTTCGGGGAGCCTTGCCGCGCAACTGTATTCCGGCGATCAAGGCCACCAGTGCGGCGGGGATCAGCCAGGCGATCTGGCCACCCTGCGCCGCCTCGAACATGCGGGTGATGCCGGTGCTACCCCACATGCCGTTGCCCCCGGGCGGCAGCTCACCACCGGGTCCGACACTGCCGCTCTCGTTGCCGCTGAGCCGGCCGAGCCCGTTGTAACCGAGCGTGAGCTCGAGAATCGAGTTGTTCTGCGACCCACCGATCCACGGCCGCGACGAGGCAGGCCACAGTTCCACCGCGAGCAACCACCAACCGGCCGCGACCACCATGGCCACACCCGCGGCCAAGAGCTGCACGATGCGTTTGCCCAGCTTGGGTGGCCCCGCGAGCAGATAGGTCAGGGCCAGCGGCGGAACAACCAGCAGCACCTGCAGCTGTTTGGTGAGAAAGCCGAACCCGACGAATACTCCGGTCAGCACCAGCCAACGCCAGCGCCCGTCCTCGACCGCCCGGGTGATCGCCCACGCCGCGGCGACCATCAGGAAGACCAGCAGCGCATCCGGATTGTTGAACCGAAACATCAGCACCGCAACGGGAGTCACCGCGAGCACCAGTCCGGCGAGCAGCCCGGCGGCGGGCCCGAAGGGCCTGCGCACCGTCGCCCACAGCAGCGCCACGCTCGCGACACCGAGCAGCACCTCCGGCACCAGAATGCTCCAGCTGTTCAACCCGAACGCCCGCACCGAGAGCTCCATCAGCCACAGCGAGGCGGGCGGCTTGTCCACGGTGATCGAGTTCGCCGCATCCGACGACCCGAAGAAGAACGCCTTCCACGACACCGAACCGGCTTGCACCGCAGCGGAATAGAACGAATTCGACCAGCCATTCACGCTCAGATTCCACAGGTACGCGATAGTCGTGCCGATCAGCAAGACCGCCAATGCCGGGAATTCCCACCGGGTCCTGCGCTCGGGCGCGGGCTGTGCCGGAGCCGCGGTGGGCGGCGCCAGGGTCGCGGTCATCGAACACCTTCCTCGTGGTCTGCGCCCGAATCAGCGTCGGAGCCGGTCGTTGCGAGCGCCTTGCGCGCCGGATTCGGCGTATTCCGGAACACCCACCGCAAGCCGACGAATCGCAGAATCGTGGCCACCAGATTGGCGAGCACCAGTACGAACAGTTCCAGATGCACCGGCGCGTCCGGCGCCCAATGGTGCAGGGTGAACAGCGATCCACTGGTCAGTGCCAGTCCGATACCGAAGATCACCAACCCTTGGAACTGGTGCGACACCGCACCCGTCGCCCCGCGCACCCCGAACGTGAACGCCCGGTTGGCTGCCGTATTGGCGACCGCGGTGATCAACAGCGCCAGGAAGTTCGCCACCTGCGCATCGGTGAACGATTGCAACACCACGTAGAGCAACAGATAAGCCAGCGTGCTCAGCACGCCGACGATGGCGAAACGAACCAGCTGACCGACCATGCCGAGCGGCACCCCCGGTACCAGCGGTTCGCGCCCCACCGCACGGCGCAACTCCTCCAGCGGCAACGCCCCGGTGGCCAGCGCCCGCGTCAACCGCCCGATACCGAGCAGATCCTTGCGCGCGGTGTCGACGATGTCGACGCGACTGTCCGGATCGTCGATCCAGTCCACCGGCACCTCGTGGATGCGCAACCCGGCCCGCTCGGCGAGCACGAGCAGCTCGGTGTCGAAGAACCACTCCCCGTCGCGCACCAGCGGCAGCAACTGCCGCGCCACCTCGCTGCGCATCGCCTTGAACCCGCACTGCGCGTCCGAAAAGTGCGCTTGCAGTGAGGCTTTCAGCAAGAGGTTGTAGCAGCGGGAGATGATCTCGCGCTTCGGCCCGCGCACCACCCGCGAGGACGAGCTGAGCCGGGTGCCGATCGCCAGGTCCGAATGCCCGGTGATCAGCGGCGCCACCAGAGGCAGCAGCGCGTTCAGGTCGGTGGACAGGTCCACATCCATGTAGGCGACCACTTGCGCATCGGAATGCTCCCAGGCCGCACGCAGCGCCCGTCCACGCCCCTTGGCATCCAGGTGCAGCACCCGCACGCCGTCGAGCTCCTCGGCCAGCAGCTCGGCGACCTGCAGGGTGGCGTCGGTGCTGGCATTGTCGGCCACCGTGATCCGCGCCGGGAAGGGGAACCCTTCGCGCAGATACGCATGCAGCCTGCGCACACAGATGCCGAGGTCGGTCTCTTCGTTGTAGACGGGTATCACCACGTCCAGCACGGGCGCACCCGGTGTCTCGGCTAATTCCGCCGCCGCGACGGTCACAGTCTCGGTCATAGGGACTACCTTCGGCCGCCACGTTGTCACGGAGCTGGGCCCCAGCTGTGAGGTTCCTGGGGGCGTGGCGACCAGCGCGGATCGGTCCCCGCGACGGCGGGCGTAGCGTACGGTCGGGGGATCGGGACCGTTCAGGTCCTCCGAGCAAAGGACCACGTTTGTCCGACAAGTCTCCGCGCAGCTCGATGTCGAAGAAATCCGGGAAGTCGCTGAAAGAGAAGCGAGCGGACAAGAAGACCAAGTCCGCGCCCGAGCAGAGCATCATCGATCCGAAGAAGCGCTGACCGCCGCTGAGCGAGGCGCTCGGCGCTCGCTCAGCGACAGTTCCGCGATCGGCCCGTGCGACAGGCCGCCCGGAATTCGCGCCGATCAGGCGGGCACTCGTGCCGCCTCTTCGGCCACCTCCGACACCGGACCGCTGCGTCGCCGCATCAGCAACAGCACGAGTACGCCGCCGATCAAGCCGACGACCCCACTGACCGCTAGCGTGCCCTGGACACCCGCCGCCGCGGCGGCCCGCACCGTCGCCGCCAGCGCGGACTGCGCCTCGGCTGGCACCTGCTGCACCAGCACCGCGGCTTGCCCGCCGCCCACCGCTCGCGCCGAGTCCTGCGCCTCCGGCACCGCACGCTCGGCGAGCACGTCTGCCGCTCGTGCCGTGAAAACACTGCCCAGCGTGGCGATCCCGAGGGTGAAGCTCAGCTGCTGCGCGGTATTGACCGCGCCCGTTGCCATTCCGGCCCGCTGCCACGGAACCGCCGCCATCGCCGCCGAACTCAACGTCGCGGTGGCCAGGCCGACCCCGAGCCCGATGACCAGAAAGCCAGGAACCAGTGCCGCCCAACCCGCTTCGCCGTGCACCAGCAGCGCGCCGGCCACACCGCCGAGCCCGGTGGCGAAGAGACCGCCCGCGATGATCCGGCCGCGGTGTTCGCCGTGCAGATACCGGCCGAAGCCACCGGACACCAGAAAAGCCATGACGGACAACGGGAGTCCCACCGCACCCGCCTGGATCGCGCTCAGTCCGAGCACCGACTGCAGCCAGATCTGGGTGTACATCAGCGCGCTGAAGGCGGCGAAGAACAGCGCACCGGCGGCGACGAGCACGCCGACGAACGAGCGGTCACGCAGCAGCGCGAGGTCGAGCATCGGGTGTGCCGAAGCCCGTTCGACGAGCAGGAACACGGCCAGCGACACCGCCGCGACCAGCAGCAACCACCAGGTGAGCGGATTGGACCAGCCGTGCTCGTTGGCCCGGATCAGCGCGTAGGTAGCGGCCGCCGCGCTGACGGTGAACGCCGCCATGCCGGCGACGTCGATCCGGCCGCGCTGCGCCCGCTCCCCGTCGGCGAGTACCCACAGGCACAGCGCCACGGCCACCGCGCTGACCGGCAGGTTGACGAAGAAGATCCAGCGCCAGGACGCGAGATCGGTGAGCACGCCGCCGATGATCGGCCCGATGGCGCTGGACGCGCCCGCGACAGCGCCCCAGACCCCGTACGCGGCGCCGCGGTCCCGTTCGGTGTACGCGTTGTTCAGCAGGGCGAAGGTGGTGCACGCCATGGTGGTCGCGCCGATCCCCTGCACCACCCTGGCGAGGATGAGCACGGTCGGGTTCGGTGCGAGGCCGCAGAGCAGCGAGGCTGCCGCGAACAACGACAATCCGGCCAGGTAGGTGCGGCGATGCCCGGCCAGGTCGGCGATCGAGCCCGCGCCGAGCATAAGCGCCGCCATGGCGAGGGCGTAGCCGTCGACGACCCATTGCAGTGAGCTGAACGACGCGTTCAAGTCGTTCCGCATGTCGGGTAGTGCGACGTTCACGATGGTGACGTCGACCAACAGCATGAAGGTGCCCAGACACACCGTCAGCAGCGGCAACCATTTGCGCAAAACCGTTGTCCTCTCTCGAAATCGGGGAGTTGGAGACGGCGTCGAGTATCCGGAGAACCAGGTCGAACGGACGCCACGATGCGGACTCGGCGTACATTTCCTCCCTATGAGCGCCGCTGGAATAGGCAAAAACTCCATCTTGGATGCGGTTGATACGCAGATCGTGCAGGCGCTGCAGCTCGATCCCCGGGTCTCGTTCAACCGGGTCGCCGCCGAACTGGGCGTCGCCGAGCAGACCGTCGCCCGTCGCTACCGGCGGCTACGCCGCGACGGCGTGGTCCGGGTGATCGGCGCCGTCGACTCCCGTGCGCTCGGCGAGAACGACTGGATCATCCGGGTGCACTGCCGTCCGGACGGCGCGCGGCAGGTGGGTGAGGCGCTGGCCCGCCGCGACGACGCCGCGTGGGTCGCCATCGCGGCGGCGGGCGCCGAGGTGAACTTCTCGCTGCACCCGCGCACCCAGCAGGATCGTGACGACCTGCTGGTGCAGCGACTCCAGCGCACGGCGCCGGTGCACGACGTCGCTGCGGCGATGATCCTGCACCGCTTCGTCGGACCGGGGGCGGTCGACTGGCGCGGCAGGCAGGCCAAGCGTGTCGAGGGCGAGCACGCGGCGGCCACAACGGATTACACCGAAGCCGACCTGCAGCTCCGGGACGAGGACGACGCCCTACTCGAGCTGCTGGCCCGCGACGGGCGCGCAAGTTACTCGGTCCTGGCGCGCGCCACCGGCATGAGCATCGGCCGGGTGGCGCGCCGCATTGCCGCCCTCCAGGCCGCCGGCATTCTCTATTTCGATCTCGACATCGCCCCTGCCGCAATGGGTTCCAGCCTGTCGGCCTTCCTCTGGCTGCGGGTCGCCCCGGCGCAACTGGCTGCGATCGGCCGCGCCATCGCCGAGCACGACGAAACCGCCTACGCCGCAGCGGTAACCGGGCCGTTCAACATCTTCGCCGTGCTGACCGCGGACACCGCCGACGATCTGTACCACTATGTGACCACCAAGATGGCGACCCTCGACGGCGTGCACAGCTTCGAACTCACCCCGGTGCACGAACGACTCAAGCAGGCGGGCTCACGCACCAGCGCAGGCCTGCTGATTCCGCCGCCACCGGTGCCGCCGCGCTCCGGCGCGGCCCGGCGTCGCTAGTCGCCCTGTCCTACAAGGCGATACCGAACCGTGCCGCCGTCCGCCTGCCCGCCCGGTACAGCGGGACGCCGAGGTCCTCGTAGGCCGGTCCTAGCAGGCGCGGTATCAGGTCGATGGCGCGGGCATCGGCCCCGATCAGCACGCGGGCCTTGTTCTTCGCGACGCCGTGCAGGATGGTTTTCGCGGCGGCATCCGGGCTGGTCAGGGTGAGTGCGTCGAAGCCGCGACGGATCGTCTCCACGTCCACGTCGTCGGGGATACCGCGGGCGCTCACCGCGATATTCGTCTTCACGCCGCCCGGATGTACGCAGGTGACACCGACCGGATGCCCGGCGATCCGCATCTCCTGCCGCAGCGCCTCGGTGAAGCCACGCACCGCGAATTTCGCTGCGTTGTAGGCGCTCTGCGTCGGCACGCCGACCAGCCCGAACACCGAGGACACATTGACGATGTGCCCGTCGCCGGAGCCGATGAGGTCGGGCAGGAAGGCCTTGGTGCCGTGCGCGACACCCCAGAAGTTGATGTTCATCAGCCAGTCGAAGTCGTCCCACGTCATGTCCTCGACATCGGCGCCGAGGGCCACGCCCGCGTTGTTGATGACCAGGTTCACTTGTCCGAATTCGCCGCGCACGGCCGCCGCGTGCGCGTACACCGCAGCCCGGTGCGCGACGTCGAGCTCGTAGGGAACCGCTGTCGCACCGAGCTTTTCGCAACGCCCCGCGGTGTCGGCCACTGATTCGGTGTTGATGTCCGACAGCGCCAGCCGAGCCCCGCGCCGGGCGAGTTCCAGCGCCAGCGCCCGGCCGATGCCGGAGCCCGCGCCGGTGATCACGGCGACTTTGTCGGTGAAGTTCTTCATTGAACGTCCTCGGGGTTGCGGGGCGGGTGGGTCGATCGACCGTTGCGGTGGGGCGTTGGAAAGGTTTGCATCGGAATGTCTTCCAGGACGACCGTGCGCCGCGTCGGGGAACTCGGTGCGGGGCCGATGAACTCGTACTCCGCCGGGTCGAGCCGCCTGGTCTGCAGCCAGTACTGCCAGGTGAACCCGGACCACAGCGTGCGATTGTTGCCGTGCTCGTCCAGATACCAGCTCTGGCAGCCACCGGTGTTCCACACCGAACGCGAAAGTCCCTGTTGCAGCCGGGCATTGAATCGGTCCTGCGCCGCCCGCCGCGGCACCAACGCGACCGCGCCCTGCTCGCGCACCCGCCGAATCGCCTGCAGCACATAGTGGATCTGTGCCTCGATCATGAAGATCATCGAGTTGTGGCCGAGGCCGGTGTTCGGCCCGACCAGGAAGAAGGCGTTCGGCATGTCGGCGACCGTGATCCCGCGGTGCGCCTGCACACCCTCCCGGTCCCAGCGCTCGGTCAGGTCCACCCCGCGCAGGCCGACCATCGGCAGATTCTTGTACGAATTGAGGACGCGAAAGCCGGTGCCGTAGATGATCACATCGGCCTGGCGCTCGACACCGTCAGTGGTGACGATGCCGTCCTCGGTGAAATGGTCTATGCGTGCGGTGACCAGCTCGGTCTTGGGATCGGCGAGCGCCGGGTAGTAGGTATCCGAGCCGAGCAGTCGTTTACAGCCCGCCCGATAGTCCGGCGTCACCTGTGCCCGCAGCACCGGATCTGAGATCTGGCGCTCGATATGGCGCCTGCCGACCCGCTCGAGCACCTTCAGCAGCGCGGGCCGCCAGTTCATCGCGTACCCGCCGACCTCGGCGCCCCAATAGATTCCGTTGCGCAGCGCAATCCGCAGGCCGGGCACCCGGACGAGCGCACGCCGGAAACGTTCGGAGAACTCCACGTCCGCGCGCGGCATCACCCACGGCGGGGTGCGCTGGAAGACCGTCAATGCCGCCACCTCGCCGATGATCTCCGGCACGAACTGCACTGCGCTGGCGCCCGTTCCGATCACCGCCACCCGCTTGCCTGCCAGGTCGACCGCGTGATCCCACTGCGCCGAGTGGAATGCGGCACCGGTGAAGTCCGCGCTGCCGGGAAACTCCGGAATGCTCGGAATATGCAGCGCGCCAACCGCGGACACGAGGAACTGCGCGACATATTCCTGACCGTCCGCGCTGAACGCGTGCCAGCGCCGCTCGTTTTCGTCCCAATACCCGTGCGCCATGTGCTGCCGGAAGCGGATGTGTGGCCGCAGCCGATACTTCTCGGCGACGTCCTTCAGATAGTTGAAGATCTCCTGCTGCCCGGAGAACAACCGCCGCCAAGTCGTGCGTGGCTCAAAGGAATACGAATACAGATGCGTCGGCACATCGCAGGCGCAACCGGGATAGGTGTTGTCGCGCCAGGTGCCGCCGATCTCCGCGGCCTGCTCCACGATGAGGTAATCGTGGATACCCGCCTTGT
The DNA here is from genome assembly GCF_900269665.1 of Nocardia suismassiliense. Lineage (GTDB taxonomy): Bacteria > Actinomycetota > Actinomycetes > Mycobacteriales > Mycobacteriaceae > Nocardia > Nocardia suismassiliense. The sequence goes on along the minus strand of NZ_LT985361.1, from coordinate 9,010,707 downwards.
CGAGGGCGATGCCCATGCCGAGGCCGGAAAAACCGCTGCCGACAATGAGGACTCGGGTGTGGATCGCGGACGTCATCGTCCCCACCGGCTCTCTGCGTTCGGAACCTGATACCACCGGTTCTGGGTAGTTTCCCGAGTGTGTCCCACGCCTCAGCCGATGTCAACGGCGCGACCCGGTCATCGGTACCGCTGGTAGCAGGTAGCATCCGGAATTGTGATGCGCAGCGGGCGAAAACTGGACGAGGTGCCACGCAAGCGCGTCGACGCACGCACGGAGCGCTGGCGGGAGCACCGGCTGAAGGTGCGGGAGGAGTTCGTCGACGCGGCGTTCCGCGCGCTGGACAAGTTCGGCCCGGAAGTCAGCATGGGCGATATCGCCAAGGAGGCCGGCGCGGCAAAACCCAAGCTGTACCGGCACTTCGAGGACAAGACCGACCTGTACAACGCCATCGTCGACCGGGTGCGCGACATGCTGTGGGAGCAGCTGATGTCGAGCGTGGATCTGACCAACGACTCGGCGCGCGAGCTGGTGCGCCGCGGTGCCGCGGAGTACGCGCTGGTGGTGTCGCAGCACCCCAACGTTTTCCGGTTCATGCTGCACAGTCATTTCGCGCAGCAGTCCGACGATTCCGAACGCGCGCTGCAATCGGCGCGGCAGTCCGCGAAACGGGCCGCTGATCTGTTCGCCGAATTGGTAGCCGACACCGCGGTCGAGGTGGACAGTGTCGAGCTCGTCATCTACTCGATCTTCGGCGCGGTCGGTTCGGCCACCGACTGGTGGCTCGGCGCGAACCGGTTGAAGACGCAGCCGATGCCGATCGAGAAGTTCGTTGCTTACCTTGCCGAGACCATCGCCGCGCTCACCGAGGCCAATGCCCGGCTCAACGGCATCGTCATCGACACTGATCTGCCACTGCACCTTGCCTTTTCCGGCGAATAGCGCCTTGCCTCGCCGACCGCGGCCTCGCCGGGGGCGGCGCTGGAACCTTTGGTCGCATCCACCCGAACGACGTTGTTCTGATCGACCGCTTCGTCGAGGCCAACCGCGTTTGCGACACCTCTATTGTCTCAGCACCCACCGACAAGAACCGCCCCCTTAAGGGGCTGCTCGGGCGGTGGATCACCCCCCAATTTCCGGGGGTTGCTGTGCTGTCAGTCGTGGTGCAGCCGCCACAGCGGGGACACCGGACCGTGCCCCGCGCCGAGGTCGTACGACGCGGCGAGGCACCGATAGGTCCACTCCTTGGCGAACTCCACCGCCTCGGGCACCGGATACCCGTTGGCCAGCGCGCACGCGATCGCCGCGGCCAGGGTGTCCCCGCCGCCGTGATCGTTGCCGGTGCCGATGCGCGGCGCGGTGAACTCCAGGAACTGCGCGCCGTCGAAGAGCAGGTCGGTGCTGTACTCCGAGGCGCGCAGGTGCCCGCCCTTCACGATCGCCCACTGCGCACCCAGTTTGTGTAGTGCCTCGGCGGCCGAGCGGGCGGACGCGTCGTCGGTGACCTCGATGCCGGTGATCAGCCGGACCTCGTCGAGGTTCGGCGTCACCACCGTCGCCAGCGGGATCAGCGTGTGCCGGACGGCATCCAGGGCCTCCTCGTGCAGTAGCGGGTCGCCGTGCATGGAGGCGGCGACCGGATCGACCACCAGCGGGATCTGCCCGTCCCGGCCGATGCCCACCTCCCGGCAGACCGCCGCGACGGCCTCGATGATGGCGGTCGAGGCCAGCATGCCGGTCTTGGCCGCGCCGACCCCGATATCGGTGGCCACGGTGCGGACCTGGCCCGCCACGATGTGCGGTGGGATCTCGTGGAAGTCGCTGACCCCCACCGAGTTCTGCACCGTCACCGCCGCGACCGCCACGCAGGCGTGCACCCCGCACAGGGCCATGGTGCGCGAATCGGCCTGGATTCCGGCGCCGCCACCGGAGTCGGTCCCGGCAATGGTGAGCACCCGGACGGGGGTCTGCCCGTCGGGGGTCAATGGCAACAGCTTCACCAGACAAACCCTACGACCGTCGGCCCGAGTTGCCACGCGCAACCGTCGACCCGGCTGGCTGACAGCAAATGAAAACCATTATCATTAAGGAATGATCACCTCACCGCCTGTCGACCTGCTCCCCGTCACCGTGCTGTCCGGCTTCCTCGGCGCGGGCAAGACGACACTGCTCAATCACATCCTCGCCAACCGGGAGGGCCGCCGGGTCGCGGTCATCGTCAACGACATGAGCGAGGTCAACATCGATGCCGCGCTGGTGGCCGGCCAGGGGCACCTCGATCGCACCGAGGAGAAGCTCGTCGAGCTGACCAACGGCTGCATCTGCTGCACGCTGCGCGAGGACCTGATCGAGGCGGTGGGCAGGCTCGCGCGGGAGGGGCGCTTCGACCAGCTGGTGATCGAGTCGACCGGCATCTCCGAGCCGATGCCGGTGGCCGCCACCTTCGACTGGGAGTTCGAGGACGGGTTCAAGCTCGGCGACATCGCGCGGCTGGACACCATGGTGACCGTGGTCGACGCGTCCACCTTCCTCGCCGAGGTGGCCCGTGGGCAGGCGCTGGCCGAGCGGAATCTGCAAGCGGGCGAGGGCGATGCCCGCACCATCGCCGACTTGCTGGTGGATCAGGTGGAGTTCGCCGATGTGCTGCTGGTGAACAAGACCGATCTGGTCGGTGCGGCGGCCGCGGGCGCGGTGGAAGCGACTGTGCGCAAACTCAATCCGCGCGCCCACGTGCTGCGCACGACCAATGGCATCGTCGAGTTGAGCGACGTGCTCGGCACCGGCCGGTACAACCCGGTCGTCGCGGCGGAGACCGAAGGCTGGGACGAGGAGCTGGCGGGCGGGCACCCGCCGGAGACCGAGGAGTACGGCATCCGCAGCCTCACCTACACCGCCGACCGGCCGTTCCATCCGCTGCGGCTGTCCGAGGCGCTCGGTGAACTGCGTGGGCTGTTGCGCAGCAAGGGTTTCTGCTGGATCGCCAGCCGCGCCACCTTGGCGGCCGTCTGGTCCCAGGCCGGGCCGAATCTCGTCTTCGAGCCCGCCGCGTGGTGGTCGGCGCTGGAAGTGCCTGCCGGACAAGAGATTGTCTTCATCGGTATCAAACTCGATCAGGACAAGGTGCGTGCCCTGCTCGACAGCGCGTTGCTCACCGATGCGGAGTTCGCCGCGGGGCCGGCCGAGTGGGCCGGCTACCCGGACCCGTTCCCGGCCTGGGGTGAACTGCACGAGCACGCTTAGGTCGGGAGTGGTGGCCGGCCACTCAATTCGAGATACCCGGAGTCTGCCGCAGGTAGGTGGTGTCGGTCAGCTGCTCGAGCATGAAGTCGGCGATGTCGGCGCGGGAAATCTTCAGCGAGAGCCCGCGCTCGTCCGCGGGGAAGCCGCGCCGGAAGCCACGGGTGCGCGGACCATCGGTGAAGGCGCTGGGCCGCACGATCGTCCAGTCCAGATCGCAAGCGCGCACGTAGGTCTCCTGCTGCACGTGGTCGGCGTAGGCCTGGCGCAGCAGCATGCCGAACATCAGGTACTTCCATACGAAGTTCAGGTTGGCCCGGCTCTCGCCCACACCGAGGGTGGTCTGCACGATCAACCGCTTCACTCCGGTCCGATTCATCGCCTCGAGCACCGCCCGGGTGCCCTCGGCCCGGATGACGCCCTTGCGGCCCGCGCCGAGCGAGACGAGCACCGCGTCCTGTCCGGCGACCGCGCGCTCGACCGAATGCGTGTCCAGCACATCACCTTCCACGACGTGCAGCCGCTCGTGCCGCTGCTCGATCCCTACCGCGCTGCGGGTGAAGGCGGTCACCTCGTGACCCTGCTCGATGGCTTGGGCGACGACCAGGCGACCGACCGTGCTGGTGGCTCCGAAGACTGCGATTTTCATGGTGTCTCTCTCCTTGGTGAAAGCCGTTGAGCTGTTGGTGAATCAAGTACAACAGCGCGGAGTGAGACGAACCATGGCCGTGAGTCTCGATGGCATAAGAGACAGTCTCGGGTGTCTGGCGCATGCCGACGGCCCGCTCCCGACGGGCGGGTGCGGGCCGTGTGGTCGCGCTCAGCTGAGCTGGGCGAAGAACTCCCGAATGTCGCCTACCAGGATCTCCGGCGCCTCGTGCGCCGCATAGTGACCCGCCGCGTCGTTCGGCCCGCCCTGCGCGCTACCGGCGTCGTAGGAGTTCCAGCGGACGATGTTCTTGTGGTCGCGCTCGGCGAACCGGCGGATCGACTGGAAGTCGCCCTTGAACATGGCCAGCGCGGTCGGCACGGTGGTCGGCCCGTCCAGCTGTTCGGTGGCGTGCGCGTCTTCGTAGTAGAACCGAGTGGCCGAGCTCGCGGTGCCGGTCAGCCAGTAGAGCGCCACATTGCCGATGATGAAATCGGGGTCCAGCGACTCGCCCATCAGCTGGGCATTCCAGCCGAGCAGGCCCACCGGTGAGTCGGTCAGCGCGTAGGCCAGGGTCTGCGGCTGCTGGCTGAGGAAGGTGTTGAACGCCATCTTGTTGTCGTGGAACCACTGCAGGTGCCCCAGCGCCGCCATGTCCTCCCCGGACATGCCCTCGAACTCGGCCGGATCGCCGGACGGGAACGAGAACAGCTGCGTCACATGGAGTCCGATCAGCTTGTTCGGCACCAGCTTGGCCATCTCGGGCGCGATCATCGAACCCGCGTCGTTGCCGATCGCGCCGTAGCGCTGGTAGCCGAGCCGGTCCATCAGCTCCACCCACGCCTTCGCGGTGCGCACCCGGTTCCAGCCGGTGCTGCGGGTCGGGCCGGAGAAGCCGAAGCCGGGCAGCGACGGGATCACCAGATGGAAGGCGGGCGCATCGGCCGACTCCGGCTCGGTCAGCGGGGCGATGACGTCGAGGTATTCGAGGATCGAGCCCGGCCAGCCGTGCGTCAGGATCACCGGAACGGCGTCCGGCCGCGACGAGGTGATGTGCAGGAAGTGGATGTCCTCGCCGTCGATCTCGGTGGTGAACTGCGGGTAGGAGTTCAGCTTCGCCTCCAGCGCCCGCCAGTCGAAGCTCTCCAGCCAGTACTGCGCGAGGCTGCGCACCCGATCGCCGGGCACGCCGTAGGAGTCGCCGACACCCGGCAGTTCGCTCGGCCAGATGGCGCGGCGCAGCCGGTCCGCCAGATCGTCCAGCTTGGTCTGCGGGACGTTGATCTGGAAGGGCTTGATGGTGCTCATGGCGTTCTCCTTGTGAAACGGAATGTTTCGTTCTGTTCCAACTCTAACAGAACGGATCATTCCGTTTCAATACCTGACGACAAGTTTTTTGTTCGCCCAGCTCAGTAGGGCTCTAGGGACGCAAAACAGCCCACACCCGGCCGGATGTGGGCTGTAGCTGCGACGGTCAGCGGTACTGCGCGAAGAACTCGGTGATCTCGGTGGACATCAGCTCGGGCGCGACGTGGTGCAGGTAGTGCGTGTACACGTCGTGGGTCCGCCACGAGACGATGTTGCTGTGGTCGCGTTCGGCGAAGCGGCGGATGCCGTGGAAGTCGCCGTTGGAACCCGAGAGCGACAGCGGAACCGAGGTCGGTCCGGTCGGCTGGTCGGCCTTGGACTTCTCGAAGTAGTGCCGGATAGCGGAACCCGCTGTGCCGGTGAGCCAGTGGATCGCGATGTTGGTCAGCACGAAATCATCGTCGAGGTCGGGTCCGAGCAGTTGGCTGTTCCAGCCGACGAGCCCGGCCGGCGAATCCATCAGCGCGTGCGCCAAGGTCTGCGGTTGCTGCGACTGCAGGATGTTGAACCCCATCTTGTTCTTGACGAACCAGTCCAGGGTCGCCAAGGACTGCGCCTCGTCCTCGGTGAGATCGGCCAGCTCGGCCGGATCGCCGGTCGGGAACGAGTAGACCTGGGAAACCTGCACGGCGACAACGTGTTCCGGATCGACCCGGCCGAGCTCGGGGGAGATCTGCGCACCGCCGTCATTGCCGACCGCGCCGTACTTGTCGTAGCCGAGCCGCCGCATCAGCTCGGCCCAGGCCTTGGCGATCCTGGTGTCGTTCCAGCCGGCTTCCGTTGTCGGACCGGAGAATCCGTACCCCGGCACCGAGGGGATCACCAGATCGTGCCCGGCCGCGATCAGCGGCTCGATGACGTTGAGGAATTCGACGAACGTGCCCGGCCAGCCGTGGGTCAGGATCAGCGGCAGCGCCTCGGCACTGTCCTGCTGCGACCGCACATGCAGGAAGTGGATGTTCTGGCCGTCGATCTCGGTGGTGAACTGCGGGTACGCGTTCAGCGTCTCCTCGACCTTGCGCCAATCGAACCCGTCGCGCCAGTAGTTCACCAGGTGGCGGACCCGGTCGATGCTCACCCCGTAGGTGTCGCCCGAGCCGGGGATCTGGTCGGCCCAGCGGGTGCGGGCCAGCCGGGCCTGCAGCTCGTCCAGCTCGGCCTGGTCGATGGCGATGCGGAAGGGGGTGATGGTGGACATCTGAACTCCTTTTGAAACGGAATGCTTCGTTCTGTTTGAACCGTAACAGAACGGATCATTCCGTTCAAGTGGTAAGCTGGAATCATGCCGAAGTCATCAGACGCTCCAGCTCAGAAGGCCTTACCCGGCCGCAAGGCGCAGGCGGCCCGCAACGACGGGCTGATCCTGGATGCCGCGCGGTCGGTGTTCCTGGCCGATGCCAATGCCCCGATCGCCGCCGTCGCCGAGCGGGCGGGGGTGGGGATCAGCGCGCTGTATCGGCGCTATCCGAGCAAAGAAGTCCTGTTGCGCACGCTCTGCCATGAGGGCCTGCGCCGCTACAACGTGGAAGCCGATGCGGCGCTGGCCGATTCGGACGGCTGGCGGGCGCTGGTCGAATTCCTGGAGCGGGTCGTCGACGCCGACGTGCACTCGTTGACGGTGCACCTGGCCGGCACCTTCACGCCGGACGAGTCCTTCCTGCCCGACGTGATGCACTCCGCCGAGGCGAACATCGAGATCGTGCGACGCGCGCAGGCCACCGGCAAACTGCGGCCCGGCGTCACCGCCGAGGATCTGGGACTGATCCTGGAATCGTGTGCCGCCATCGCCATGCCCGATCCGGAACGCACCGCGCAGCTGCGCCGCCGGGTGCTCGCCATGCTGGTGGCGGGCCTGTCCGTGGACGGTGATCTGCCCGGCCCCCCGCCCAAGGCCGGCGAGTTCGCGTGGCGGTGGGAGCGGCGTCCCTGACCGCGACCGCGATTCTCGGGCGCTGACAGTTCGAGTACCGCGAACTCAGACCCGGCCGAACGCCAACGCCACGTTGTGCCCGCCGAAGCCGAACGAGTTGTTCAGGGCGTAGTCGATGCGCAGCTTGCGTGCGGCGCCGCTGACGATATCCAGGTCGATCGCCGGATCGCGGTTATCGAGATTCAGTGTGGGCGGGACGATTTGGTCGCGCAGCGTCAGCATGGTGACGAGGGATTCGAGTGCGCCCACCGCGCCGATCGAATGTCCCAGTGCGGATTTGGGTGCGTAGACCGACGCGTCCGGCGTGACGGCGGCGATCGCGTTGGCCTCCGACGCATCGCCGATCGAGGTGGCGGTCGCGTGGGCGTTGATGTGCTGGATATCCGAAACTTGTAGCCCCGCAGTCTGTATCGCCTTGCGCATGGCCCGAGTCGCGCCGATGCCCGCCGGTTCCGAAGCGACGATGTGATAGGCGTCGGAGGTGATGCCCGCGCCGAGCACCCGGCCGTGCATCTCGGCGCCACGGGCCCGCGCGTGCCGCTCGGATTCGAGCACCAGCAGCGCGCCCGCCTCGCCGAAGACGAAGCCGTCCCGGTCCCGGTCGAACGGCCGCGACGCCCGCTCGGGTTCGTCGTTGCGGGTGCTCATCGCCCGCATCATCGCGAAACTCGCGATGGGCACCGCGTCGATGTGACCCTCGACGCCGCCGGTCACCACCACATCGGCTTCGCCGGTGCTGATCAGCCGCCAGGCCTGCGCGATCGCCTCGGAGCCGGACGAACACGCGGAAACCGGCGTGAAAATGCCTGCCTTGGCGCCGATTTCGAGTCCGACGGTGGCCGCAGGCCCGTTCGGCATCACCATCGGCACCGACATCGGCGACACCTTCCGATAGCCGCCTGCTCGCATCGCGTCGACCGCGTCGATCAACGCGTCCCCACCGCCGAGCCCGGTGCCGATGGCGACGGCGAGCCGTTCGCCGTCCACCTCCGGGGCGCCGGCCCGCTGCCAGACCGCGCGGCCGAGCACCAGCGCCAGCTGTTCGATATAGGACAGCCGCCGCCGTTCGATCCGCGTCAGCTGCTCGCCCGGATGCGACTGCAGCTGCCCGCCGATGCGCACCGGCAGGTCGTACTCGGCGACGAAGTCCGCCGCGAGCACGCCGATGCCGCTGTGCCCGAGCAGCAGCTCCGACCAGGTCGTATCCATGTCCTCGGCCAGCGACGTGGTGGCCGCGTAGCCGGTGACGACGACGGACTCCCGAGTTTCTGAAGCGATTGTTACAGTCACGATGACATGGATACCTGTACCAGTCGCTACAGTCAACTCATGGCCCGCCCCCTCGACCACGCCAAACGTGCCGAGCTGCTCGACGCCGTCGTGCGTTATATCGCCGACCACGGCCTCGTCGACCTGTCGCTGCGCCCGCTCGCCGCCGCCCTCGGCACCAGCTCGCGCATGCTGATCTACTACTTCACCACCAAGGAGGAGCTGCTGGTCCAGGCGCTGGCCACCCAGCGCCCGGACCTCACGGCGCTCTTCGCGCAGGTCGCCGGCGCCGCCGAGCTGCGCACGCAACTGTGGGAGTTCTGGCAGGCCAACACCTCCGGCGACGGCCGCACCAGCGTCCGGGTGATGCTGCAGGTCCTCGGTGCCGCGTGTGCGGCGCACAGCCCGTATGCCGAGTACGCCGAGACCGCCATCGCGACCTTCATCGAGGCGCTCGCCGCGGGCCTGCGCAGCCTGCCCTCCGTCGACGATCCGGAACTCGTAGCGACACTGCTTGTTTCGGGCTTGCGCGGCATCCTCCAAGATCGCGTGATCACCGGCGACGTGCACCGCACCGATCGTGCCGCCCGCCTGCTGATCGACCAGTCCCTCCGATAGCGCCGACGGCCCGGTTACTTGGTGTTTGCTGCGACTCGGTGAATGCTGGGCCGGGGGTGGGTGAGGAGGCAGGATGGCTGCGAGCGTGCCGGAGACGAATGCCGCGGGGTCGGCGGTAGGTGGTACCCGCTGGGTGATGCTGGCCGTGCTGTGCGCCAGCCTGCTGCTGGTGGCGATGGATGCCACCATTCTGAACGTCGCGCTGCCCTCGCTGATCGCCGATCTGCAGGTGGGGCAGCTCGAGCAGCTGTGGATCATCGACGTCTACGGACTGGTGCTCGGCGGCCTGCTGATCACCACGGGTGCGGTCGGCGACCGGGTTGGTCGAAAGCTGCTCTTCCTGGCGGGTTTCGTGCTTTTCGGTGTCGCTTCGGTGGTGGCGGCGACGTCGCAGAGCTCGTGGCAATTGATAGCCGGTCGGGTGCTACTCGCCATCGGCGGCGCGATGGTGATGCCGTCGACGCTGTCGCTGATCCGGAACATCTTCACCGACTCGCGCGAGCGCACCCTCGCCATCGGCATCTGGGCCGCGGTGGCCGGCGCGGGCGCGACCATCGGCCCGCTCGTCGGCGGCGTGGTGGTCGAGCAGTTCGGCTGGGCGTCGGCGTTCTGGTTGAACGTGCCGGTGGTCGTGCTGACGGTGCTGGTCGGTGCCTGGCTGCTGCCGGAATACCGTGCGCCACAGTCGGGTTCGCTGGACTGGCTGGCCGCCGTATTGTCCATCGCGGGCATTGTCGGATTGGCTTGGGGGATCAAGCATGTCGCCAAGGGCACACCCGACCCGGTGGACTGGGTGATCCTCGTGCTCGGTGTGCTGCTGCTCGCCTGGTTCGCGCGCCGCCAGCTCCGCGCCGCCGATCCGCTGCTAGACATACGGTTGTTCCGCAACGGCGCCTTCTCCGCCGCCGCGCTCGCCACGCTGCTCGCCATGCTCGCGATCGGCGCCGCGCTGTTCCTGATCTCGCTGTGGTTGCAGTACGTGCACGGCTACTCGCCGTCCGAGGCTGGGCTGCGCACCTTGCCCTCGGCCTTGACGCTGCTGGTCGCGTCGCTGGCGACGCCGTGGTTGATGCAGCACATCGGCGTTCGAGCCGTGCTCGCCCTCGGACTCGGCGCGCTGGCGCTCGGCTTCCTCGGGCTCGCGCTGAGTCCCGAGCCGACCACGTATCCCGTTGTCGCACTGGTGCTCGCGTCCTTCGGCCTAGGTGACGGCCTGGCGATCACCGCGGCCGCCGCCGTCCTGGTCTCGGCGGTGCCGCCCGAACGCGCCGGGCAGGCCGGTGCGGTCTCCGAAACCAACTACGAGCTGGGGATCGGGCTCGGCGTCGCGCTGCTCGGCAGCATCCACGGGCGCGTTTTCACCGAGAATATGGTCGACCTGCCGTTGCGTGGCGAAAACCTCGATACGGCAAGGGAATCCATCGGAGGTGCGGTGGAGGTGGCGGGCCGGCTGGACACCGCGACTCGCGAACAGGTCCTCGCCGCCGCCCGGCACGCGTTCGACGCGGCGCTCACCACCACCGCGTACGTCTCCGCCGCCATTGTGGCCGTCGTCGCTGTTGTCGCAGTCTGGTTGGTTCCCAAGGGATTCCGGGTCACCGGCTCCCACTAGTTTCCTTCGCTTGCCCCCTCATAGGAGACCGCTTCTCGCGATTCGCCGCAGTCGTGCACGGACTTGGACGCGCATCGGGGAGTGTTGTCAATCCCAGGTAGCCGTTTCGGGGTCGATGCCGTTGGCGCGGGCGTTGGCGTCGATGATGTCGCGCAGCCAGACGGTCAAGCCGGGCTCGATCGCGTCGTAGAACGCGGTGAAGCCCGGGTCGGCAGTGTGCCTGCGGCCCAAGCAGACCTGCATCGAACGAGTGCAGTCGAAGTAGACGCCGATCGAGGCTCGGTGCCGCTCGGCCAGCGCGTTGGCCAGGTCGCTGCCCGGCGCCGTGCCTGCGCGATACGCGGCGGCCAGGTCCGCGTTGAGCGCCTCGACGCTCTCGGCGATCTGCTGCCACTGCTCGGCGGTGCGGTCCGCGGCACGTTCGGCGAACTGCGCCCACTGGGCGGTGTCACCCCACTGCTCGCGCGCTTCGCCTGCCCAAGCGGGTTGCCAGTGCTGACCGAAGATCGCCACCTGTTCCTCGGCGGGCAGCAGGATGCCGGACTCCCTCGCTTCGATCAGGCGATCCAGCGCGTCGCCCATCTGTTGCAGCCGGGCCACGCGCTCGCGAACCTCGTCGCGCTGCCTGCGCAGTGCCGCCGTCGCATCGGTGGCCGGTGCGTCCAGCAACGCCCCGACCTGGTTCAGCGGTACCCCGAGCTCGCGATAGACCAGCACCCGATGGATGCGAGCGATGTCCTCGGCGGTGTAGAGCCGGTAGCCCGCGTAGCTGCGCTCGGAGGGGCAGACGAGCCCGATCGCATCCCAGTGGTGCAGCGTCCGGACGGTGACACCTACCAGCGCGGCGACGGCGCCGACCGTGCGGCCGGCGCCTGTCGCTGCCTCGGCGAAGGGGCGATTCGTCACACTGTCCAGTGTGTCAGCCCCGACGCCGATCACTGCTCGGGCGCCGGGATACCCATGTCCCGCAGATACTCGGCTGCCGCACCGTTCGCATCGTACGGCCGGGCCGCCGTCATGATCACCCGGACGTTCTCCGGCGTGACCACCTCCAGCTCCACCGAGTTCCACGGCATCTCCCGCGGCCCCGTCGTACAGCCCGGCCGCAACTGCTCACACGCGGTCGCAATCTGCTCGACCTGGCTAAGCACACACGCGAAACTCACGCTCACCGCCGACGCGTGGCCAGGCCGCTCACCCGGAACGAGCAGAACATCCTGAAACGCCCACCGCCGCAGATGCGTAACCTGCCCCGGCGCCGTGAACAGATCGAAGAACCCGAGACCACGAACCCAGAAGTCCACCGACCCGGCGAGATCCGCCGTCGGCACCGTGACGAACATCGGCATCGCGTAGATGCCGCGGTAGAGCTCCGCAGGCTCGGCGTCGAGTGCGGGATCAGGAACGGGGCTGATATCGAATGCGGAAAACGTGTCGGTCATGAATGCATCGTCGAGCCTCACGCAACGTCAGGGTCAAGCGCAATGAGCTCCGACTTGCGTGGAACCGGGTGACGACGCAGCTCCGGCGTGGCGCGAACGCCGAAGTTACGGATTGCCATTGAATAGGTTCATGGGCGTATCGCCGCGCTTTCGGTCACCGAAGACAACGGATTCCGAAGTGGGGGTAAAGGCCATGACGGGTCGGTGGCTACTCTCCATAGCCGCTGTTGGCAACGCCGTTCTGCAGTGGGTCGACGACTACAATTCCACGCACATTTTCAACCCCGCTTTCACCGCACATGCCAAATTCCATGACGGCATTACGATCTCGCTGGCCACCATCTTGGGTGGACTGGCATTGATCTATCTCTGGCGCCCCGGCTATGGCCAGGAACGACTGGCGGTGGGCGCTTTGTTCGCCGGTGTCTGGTGGGCCGGTGCCGCCTGCGCGTTTCTGTTTCCGGGTGCGTCGCACCGTGACGCACAGTTCGCCGCTGATGTCCCGCACCTGTTCGGCATGCCGATCGACCTGCGCACCATCGTGCCCGTGATGATCGCCGTGGTTGCGCTGGGATATCTCCTGGAACGCCGCCGCCTCCGCGCGATCGGCCGAAGCGCTCCGCTGCCACGCCGTCGTTCTGAGTCCTAGCTCAGGATGCACCACAGCCCCTCCAGTTTCGAACGTATGTTCGATACACTGGGAAGAAGGTGGGAATCGGCCGAGAGCGAGGGGTCATGCGGGAGTCGTCCTCGGGTCTATGGAAACTGCTGGTCAGTGAGGTTGCGCTGCGGCACGGGTTCGGGTGCGCGGAGTCCGATGGGGAGTTCGTGCTCAGTGGTGGGGCGGGGGTTCGGATCGTGCTGCCGAGTACTCGGCTGGAGCGTCGGGTTGCTCGGGCGCCGCGGCAACTGTGGGCGGCGTTGGTCGGTGATCGGCTGGAGATGCAGATCGCGGATCTGACCGCGGGGCATCTCGAGCTGGCGCGGCTGGAGTCGGTGCGGCCACTGTTGCGGACACGGCTCTGCTCGGCGCGCACGAAGGGGTTGATCAATGATGTGCGGCGGTTGGTCGCGCCCGGCCTGCTGCAGCGGGTGCTGGTCGACTTCGGTGAGATCATGACGCCGGTGACGTATACGGCGGCACTGCGTTGGGGCGCAAAGGAATCCGACTTGTTCGAGATCGCCGAGCGCAACACCCGCGCGCAGGGTGGGCTCGACCTGATGGCGGCCGAGGTCGACGGCATGGACGATATCGATATCCAAATGATCTACGGCGCTTCGGATTTCGTTACGGCGCACGTGCGCTGGCTCGACGACTATCCGGTCATCGGACCCTGGGGTGCCCTGCTAGTCATCCCGGGGCACACCCACCTGCTCGTGCACCCGATCACCGGTCCCACCGTCTTCGCCGGAACCAGCCTGCTCGCCCAACTGCTCGTCGCGGGCGAAGCCGAGTCGAGACCGGTAAGCCGCTCGATCTACTGGTGGCGCAACCGAATCACCGTCGACATCGCCGCGACCATCCGCGGCAGCGGCGACCGGATGGAAGTCGTCCCGGCCGATCATCTCGAGGCACTGCTGGCGATCATGCGACGGGACGGAAACGACCGGTTCCCGCGCACCTGAAGCGGTGTACGGGAACCGGATGCGTTGCCGGACAGGCGAACCCGTCGAAAACCTACGAAACGACGGGCAGGTAGACCGCGTTACCGTTGTCGACGAACTCCGCGGACTTCGCCGCCATCCCGGCCTCGATCGCCTCGACGTCGGTGAGCTGGTTGCGCGCCGCGTACTCCCGGACATCGGCGGAGATGCGCATCGAGCAGAACTTCGGACCGCACATGGAGCAGAAGTGCGCGGTCTTGGCGGGCTCGGCGGGCATGGTCTCGTCGTGGTATTCCCGGGCCGTGTCCGGATCCAGCGACAGCGCGAACTGATCGCGCCAGCGGAATTCGAAACGCGCCTTGGACAATTCGTCGTCGCGCTGCTGCGCGTGCGGGTGCCCCTTGGCCAGGTCGGCGGCGTGCGCGGCGATCTTGTAGGTGATCACGCCGACCTTGACGTCGTCGCGGTTGGGCAGCCCGAGGTGTTCCTTCGGGGTCACGTAGCAGAGCATCGCCGTGCCGGCCTGCGCGATGATCGCGGCACCGATCGCCGAGGTGATGTGGTCGTAGGCGGGCGCGATGTCGGTGGCGAGCGGGCCGAGGGTATAGAACGGCGCCTCCTCGCACAGCTCCTCCTCCAGCCGCACGTTCTCCACGATCTTGTGCATCGGCACGTGGCCGGGGCCCTCGATCATCACCTGCACGCCATGGGATTTCGCGATCTTCGTCAGCTCGCCGAGCGTGCGCAGCTCGGCGAACTGCGCCTCGTCGTTGGCGTCGGCGATGGAGCCGGGGCGCAGGCCGTCACCGAGGGAGAAGGTCACGTCGTACTTCGCCAGGATGTCGCACAGCTCGGCGAAGTTGGTGTACAGGAACGACTCCTGGTGATGCGCCAAACACCATGCGGCCATGATGGATCCGCCGCGCGAGACGATGCCGGTGACCCGCTTGGCGGTCAGCGGCACGTAACGCAGCAGCACGCCTGCGTGCACGGTCATGTAGTCCACGCCCTGCTCGCACTGCTCGATCACGGTGTCGCGGTAGATCTCCCAGGTGAGCTTGGTCGGATCGCCGTTCACCTTCTCCAGCGCCTGGTAGATCGGCACGGTGCCGACCGGCACGGGGGAGTTGCGCAGGATCCACTCGCGGGTCTCGTGGATGTTCTTGCCGGTGGACAGGTCCATGATGGTGTCGGCGCCCCAGCGGGTGGCCCACACCATCTTCTCCACCTCCTCGGCGATGGAGGACGAGACGGCCGAGTTGCCGATGTTCGCATTGATCTTCACCAGGAACTTCTTGCCGATGATGGTCGGCTCCAGCTCCGGGTGCTTGTGGTTGGCGGGGATCACCGCGCGACCGATAGCGACCTCGTCGCGTACCAGCTCGGGCGAGACGCCCTCGCGGGCGGCGATGAACCGCATCTCGGGGGTGATGATGCCCTGCCTGGCCCAGGCGAGCTGGGTCGGCGGCCCGTCGACCTCGGGTTTGGCCCAGGTGTCGCGGAGTTTCGGCAGGCCCGACTCCAGGTCGATCTCGGCCGAGTCGTCGGTGTACGGCCCCGAGGTGTCGTAGACGTCGAAGTGCTCACCGTTGGTCAGGTTCACCCGGCGCACCGGGACGCGCAGCCCGTCGACCTCGTGATAGTGCTTGACGCTGCCTTCGATGGGTCCGGTGGTGACAGTGTCGACTGTCTCGGAGCCGTCTTTGGACGCAACAGATGCCATGATTTTCCTCCCTACGCCGGCATTACCCGGTCAGGTTCATACGGTCGACGGCCCTAGCCGTCCTCTCAGCCCGCTGGTGCGAGCCCCCGTTGGCGTGTGAAATTTTCCAAGCAGACAGTACCTGCTGACCCTGAACGCCCGTCAGGTGATCGGTGGAAAACGCAGGTCGGCGCCGGTGGCATCGGTCCGGCGCCGGCCGTACGAGCTCAGTCGGTCTTGCCGTTGTAGGCGTCGCGCATCTGCTGCAGCACGATCTTCCGCATCCCGAGCATGGCCTGCATGGCGCGGTTCACAGCTTCCCGGTCGTCTCCGGTGACCAGCTCGGTGGCCTCGGCGGGCCAGATCTGCCACGGCACCCCGTATTTGTCGTTGAGCCAGCCGCATTCGATCTCCTTGCCGCCGTCGGCGAGCAGCGCCTCCCAGAGCCGGTCGACCTCGTCCTGGCTTTCGCAGTTGACCAGCAGCGACATGGCATGGGTGTAGCTGTAATCGCCGCCACCGTTGATGGCGGTGAACTGCTGTCCGTTGAGTTCGAAGTCGACGGTGATCGCGAGATCGGTCGGACGGTTGGTCGCCTCGGTGTGGTACTGGACGTGGGTGATCTTCGAGTCGGCGAACAGCGAACAGTAGAACTCGGCGGCTTCTTCTGCCTGAGTGTCGTACCAGAGGTTGGTGACGATCTTTTGCATGGTGGTCCTCCCGGCCGGAGTTGATAGATATCTGTGCAGACGGGCTGGGCGACCGGAATTCATCGCAGTGGAACGAGAAAAGCCTGCCTCCGACCGGTGGGTTCCGGTCGAGGGCAGGCCTGGGTGCTCGCTGACTAACGCTCGCGGGGGCCGATCGGGAAACCGAGCGCGCCGAAGGTGGCGTTCAGGTTGATCTCGATCTGCGTCAGCAGCGCGTTGAAATCGGCCAGCATGGACACGACGTTCTCGGTTCGGCAGCCGAACTGATCGGGCGCGTTCGGCGCGAGCCGCGCTTTAAGCCAATTGAGCGTGTCGGCCATGCCGAGCGACGGCAAACTCAAATGCTCACTGAGGTGATCACGCTTGTAGAGCACCGATGCGCCACCGGCACACCACTGCTGGGACAGCCGGTCATTGGTCCACACCGGCACCGCCTCGTCGAACACGCCCTGGTACAGGAAGATCGGCGCGGTAGGAATGTTGCGGCCGAGCACCGTCGAGTCGAAGACCTCCTTGATCTCGGGCACCGCGAGGAAGTCGGGAATCGGAATGGTCAGCAACCGCCCGTAGTCGACGAACATCTGGGTGAGCGCGTTGCGCGGCAGACATTGCCGCTCGGTCTGGTCCATCAGCGCCCGCCCCTCCGGCTTCAGATACCGATCGGAGGCCTCCCGGAACTTCGGATACGCCTTGCGCAGTGAGGAAATGCCGATGCCGATCAGCGAGGAGAACATCGAGCCGTTCACATGCAGCAGCGACACCACATCCGAGGTCGGCGCGCCGAGCGCGATGCCTTTCACGTTCAGTTCAGGCGCGTAAGTCGGCTGCATTTCGGCCGCCCAGCCGGAGCCCATACCGCCGCCCGAGTAACCCCAGAACGCGACGGGGGTGTTTGCGCCGTCCAGCCCCAGCGGCTCGAAACGTTCGGCGGCACGGACGCCGTCGAGCGTCATGTAACCCGGCTCCTTGGGCACGGTGAGGTGGCCGTTGACGCCCTCGTAGTCCGGGATGGAGACCGCCCAGCCTTGGCTGATCAACGCGGCCAGCCCGAGCAGTTCGCTCTGTGAATGGATGCCTTCGAGTCCGGCCAGGCCGGCGCCCTGCTGCAAGACGAACGAGGGCGAGCAATCCAGATTGGCGCTGTCGTAGTAGAACTGCAGGGAAACCAGCGGCCGGGAACGATTCGGATCGGCCAGCGCGGGCAGCACCACCGTGGTCACGGCGGCGGTGGGTTGTTCGTTCAGATCCGTAGTGCGATAAAGCAATTGCCAGGCCCGCACATTCACCGGAAGAACGGTCAGCGCCGCGAGACGTACCTCGCGGGACCGGAGAATGGCGCCAGGCTCCTGGGCTTCGAAGCCTTCGGGCGGTTGGTAGAACGAATCCTCGTGCGGGAGTGGGATTGCGGTGGCCTGCGTGGGAGTGACTGCGCCCGCGAGCAGCACGGCGGCCATGGCGAACGCCATGGTCACCAGCGCGGCCACCGTGCGCCCCGACCGGTGGATACGGCCGGTCCGATCCCCTGTGATCACTGACACGTGTGCGTCCTTCCTCATCATGTGACAGCGATTACAACATGAGAGCCTGTTATCAACAAGAACTCTTTCTAAAGCGCATCGAGCTATGGTCGAGGTATGACCCGCAGCAAATCCGCCGCGCGGCCTGCCGAGGGCCCGGCTCGCCGCCGGATCCGTGGACTCGACGCCGAACAGCGCAGCGCACAGCGGCGCAATCAACTGCTCGACGCGGCCACCGAACTGTTTGCCGAACACAGCTATTCGGGAACATCGATCGAGCAGATCTGCCAGCGCGCGTATGTCGGAACCAAGGGGTTCTACGACCATTTCGACAGCAAGGAAGCGTGCTACATCGCACTGCTCGAAAAACTCACCGCGCAGATCCAGCAACGAGTGATCGCCGGCGCCGCCGCGGCCGCCGACCTGGCCTGGCCGGAGCGCGCCGTGCCGGTGATCGAGGCGTTCGTGCACGCGATCGCCGACGACCCGCGCCTGGCCAGGGTGACTTTCGGTGAGGCGGGCGGCATCTCGCCCGCGGTAGAGCGGATGCGGCGCAGCAACCGGCGATGGTCGGGGGCCTTCCTGGACCGGGTGTGGAGCGGTGAACCGGCGAGCGACGCCGGCGTGCAGCGGGCGCGGCTGGCCTTGGCGCTGGCCACCATCGGCGGCATGTTCGAACTGGTCGCGGACTGGCTGCACCATCACGACGACGGCGGAGCCCCGGACGGCGTCGACACCCTCACCGAGGACCTGACCCGGTTCGTCACCGTGGTCAATGCCGGACGCGGAGCCGTTGCGGGACAATAGTTTTATTGCAAAAGACGCGGGGCGGGCCGAATCATTCGGCCCGCCCCGCGTCGTTGTTGTCCGGCTACTCGGGTCAGTCGCGGCGGCGTGCGGGCAGAATCCGCCCCCTGACCTCGCCGAGACCGATGCGCCCGGCCTCGGGACCCGGTGCGGACGCGGTGATGACCACCTCGTCGCCGTCCTCCAGGAACGTGCGCTTCTGGCCGCCCACCACCACGGGTTCGCTACCGCCCCAGGAGAGTTCGATGAAGGACCCGCGCTGGTTGGGCTCCGGGCCGGAGATGGTGCCGGACGCGTACAGATCACCGGTGCGGGTGGCGGCGCCGTTCGCGGTGAGGTGGGCCAGCATCTGCGCGGGCGACCAGTACATCCGGGAGAACGGCGGCCGCGCGACCACGTCCCCGTTCCAGGTCACCGTCAGGTCGATGTCGAGACCCCACGGCTCCTTTTCCCGCAGGTAGGGCAGGGGCTCCGGGGATTGCTCCGGTGTCGATACCCGCGCGGCTTCCAGCGCGGCCAGCGGCGTGACCCAGGGTGCGATCGAGGTCGCGAAGGACTTGCCGAGGAAGGGGCCGAGCGGCTGGTACTCCCACGCCTGGATATCGCGGGCGGACCAGTCGTTGACCAGTGCGACGCCGAACACCCGCTCGGCGAACTCGCCGGTCTCGATGGGATCGCCGAGTTCGGAACCGACACCGACCAGGAAGCCGAGCTCGGCCTCGATGTCCAGGCGCCGGGACGGACCGAAATCCGGTGTGCCCGAATCGGTCCGGCGCTGGCCGGACGGCCGGATCACCTCGGTGCCGGACACCACCACGGTGCCTGCCCGCCCGTGGTAGCCGACCGGCAGATGCCGCCAATTCGGCAGCAGCGGTTCGCTGTCCGGCCGGAACAGGCGGCCGAGGTTCGTCGCGTGGTCGATGCTGGCGTAGAAGTCGACGTAGTCGCCGATCGCCACCGGCAGTGCGAGCTTCACCTCGGACAGCGCATGTACTGCGGCGCTGTCGATTTCGTTGCCGACCAGTTCGCGGATGCGTTCACGCACCTCGCGCCAATGGTCCGGCCCCCGCGCCATGAGCGCGGCCAGGCTCGGTTCGGCGAACTCCGGATCACCCAGTGCCGCAGCGAGATCGACGACGGAGTCGCCCAATCGTGTGCCGACGCGGTAGTTCTGGCCATCCGGGGCGAACACACCGTACGGCAGGTTGTCCGCACCGAAGAGGGAATCGTCGGGTACTTCGACGCGAGTCTTCACGCGGGCCCCCGTCCGGACCAGGTCCACGCGTACGCCGGGTCTTCGCAGGCGAGGGCGCCTTCGCCGAGTTCCAGCGGCCGGAAGGTGTCGACCATGACCGCGAGTTCGTCGAAGTAGTCGAGCCCGATGCTGCGCTCGTAGGCGCCGGGTTGCGGGCCGTGCGCGTAGCCGCCGGGATGCACCGACACCGAACCCTGCGCGATGCCGGATCCCTTGCGTGCCTCGTAGTTTCCGCCGCAGTAGAACATGATCTCGTCGGAGTCGACGTTGGAGTGGTAGTACGGCACCGGGATGGACAGCGGGTGATAGTCCACCTTGCGCGGCACGAAATTGCAGACCACGAAGTTGGTCCCCTCGAAGACTTGATGCGCCGGCGGCGGCTGGTGGATGCGGCCGGTGATCGGTTCGAAATCGCTGATGTTGAAGGTGATCGGATACAGGCAGCCGTCCCAGCCGACCACGTCGAACGGGTGGCTGGCGTACAGCAGCCGGGTGCCGACGACCTTGCCGCCGGGACGGTGCTTGACCAGCACCTCCACGTCGGTGCCGGTCGCGGTCAGGATCTCCGCCGGGCCGTGCAGGTCGCGCTCGCAGTAGGGCGCGTGCTCGAGCAGCTGGCCGAACTTCGACAGGTACCGCTTCGGCGGGGTGATGTGGCTGGACGCCTCGATCACATACGCGCGCAAGGGTTCCGGGCCGGTCGGCAGCCAGCGGTGGGTGGTCGCGCGCGGGATGAGCACCTGATCGCCCTGGCGCGCGGGCAGCGGGCCGAAGACGGTTTCGACCACCGCGGCACCGGATTCCACATAGACCAGCTCGTCGCCGATCGCGTTGCGGTACAGCGGCGAACTGCCCTTCGCCACGACATAGGAGATGCGTACGTCGGCGTTGCCGAGCAGCAGGCGGCGTCCGGTCACCGCGTCGGTCCTGGCCGGGGTGTCGTCGGGGAACAACTCGGGCAACCGCAGATGCCGGTGCCGCAGTGGATGATTCGGGGTGGTGGACTGATCGGGCAGTTCCCACACCGTCGAGTCGACGATCGCGGGCGGCAGCCCACGGTGGTACAGCAGTGAGGAATCGCCGGAGAAACCCTCCTCGCCCATCAGCTCCTCGTAGTAGAGCTGCCCCTGCTCGTCCCGATGTTGCGTATGCCGTTTCGGCGGCACCGCTCCTACTTGTCGATAGAACGCCATGACCGCACCTCCTGCCTGGCTTGTGGCCTGGTTCAACTGGTCCCCATCGTAGTGATGGGCGCGCGGGCGCAGTGGCGGAATCCGCCCCCGTCAGCGCGGATTCTGCCGGAACATCGGGACTCTAGGAGGCATTTCGCCTAGCTGATCACTGATTTCGCAAGCACATGGGTAACTCCCCGGGTACCGGCTAACCCAACTCGCTACTCCCCGCCGGTCGCCAACGCCACCGTCCTGGCACCCGAGTCTGGCCTGAATTCGCGGAGAGGCGGGGGAGCTCAGGCGTGCCGCAGGGCGCGGTAGACCGCTGCGCCGACGAAGGCGCCGAGATCCTGCGCCGTCCAGCCGCCCTCCCCGGCCAGCAGCGTGCGCACCGCGCCTTCACCGGCCGACACCCACAGCTCCACCAGCACCGGCAGCTTGCGTTCGGCATCTTCGGTGCCCCAGGCGCGCAGGGTCGGGCGCAGCAGGGTGCTGCAGCGTTCGATGGCGAGCGCACGGCCGCGGCCGAACGAATCCGCAACGGCCGGATCGGGATTGCCATACAGCAGGCGCCAGGCGTCGGGCCGGGCGGCGGCCTTCTCCAGCAGCGCGCGGAAGCCCTCGATGAACACGGTCTCGCCGGCGTCCACGTCGCGGCGGCGCATCACGCCGAGCAGGTCGTCGACCAGGTAGCTCTCTTCGCGCTGGATCAGCGCTTCGATCAGTTCGACGCGGTCGGCGAAGCAGGCGTAGACCACCGGCCGGGTCACGTTCATCCGTTCGGCGATGGCGGCCATGGTGATCGCCGCGATGCCGTGCTGCACGGCGATGGCCAGCGCGGTGTCGAGCACCTGCGGGCGGCGGCGTTCCGGGCCGAGGTGCGGCGCTCGTTGCCGCGGTCGCACGGCCGAATCGCTACCCATGAGCACAACATAGCAGCGCATGTTGCGGAGTTCTCGCTGGTCCCGCGCCTGTAGATCAACTTCCTACATTGGTGAAGGTTAATGCTACAGTCGTGCATGAAGTCGGCGGGATAGTGCCGGCTGTCTTTGTCGAGCGCCCTGCACGCGGGTGCGAGCGTTATGCCACAGCCGAGGAGTCAGTGATGACCGAAACCCTGTTCAACCCGAAGACCTGCGAATTCACCGAATTCGACGCCGAGACCCGCCGGTTGCTGCGCGCGACCGTCGATTGGTTCGAGACCCGTGGCAAAGCGGTGCTCAAGCAGGAGGATCGGGATCGGGTCTGGTACGCGGAGTTCCTCGATTTCGTGAAGCGCGAGGCGGTCTTCGCGACTTTCCTCACACCGGCGGCCGAGGCGGACGGCGACCCGAACAAGCGCTGGGACACCGCGCGGATCGCGATGATGAGCAAGATCCTCGGCTTCTACTCCATGCAGTACTGGTACGTCTGGCAGGTCAGCATTCTCGGCCTCGGCCCGATCTGGCAGAGCGACAACGCGGCGGCCAAGCGGCGCGCCGCCGCCCTGCTGGCCTCCGGCGAGATCTTCGCCTTCGGTCTGTCCGAGAAGGAGCACGGCGCCGACGTCTACTCGACCGACATGATGGTCGCGCCGCAGCCCGGCGGCGGTTACCTGGCCACCGGCGCCAAGCACTACATCGGCAACGGCAACCAGGCCGCGCTGGTCTCGGTGTTCGGCCGGCGCTCCGACAAGCCGATCATCGACAGCTCGAAGGCGCTGGAAAGCAAACCGACACAGCAGGATTACGAGGGCTACCTGTTCTTCCTCGCCGACAGCCAGCACGAGAACTACCATCTGCGCGGCAATGTCGTGGACAGCCAGATGTATGTGGCGGCTTTCGATCTGGAGAACTATCCCGTTGCCGAGGAAGACATTTTGCACCGCGGTGAGGCGGCTTTCCATGCGGCGATGAACACCGTGAATGTCGGCAAGTTCAATCTCGGCTTCGGTGCCGTCGGCGCCTGTGAGCACGCCTACTACGAGGCCGTGACGCATGCCGAGAATCGAATCCTGTTCGGACACAAGGTGACCGAGTTCCCGCAGGTGCAGTCACTGCTGACCGACTCGTACGCGCGGCTGATGGCAATGAAGCTCTACAGCGAGCGGGCCATCGATTACATGCGCTCCGCCTCCCCGGAAGACCGGCGCTACCTGCTGTTCAACGCGATCGAGAAGATGACCGTCACCCGGCAGGGGCAGCGCATCATCGAGGATCTCGCCGATGTGATCGCCGCCCGCGGTTTCGAGAAGGACATGTACTTCCCGATCGCGATGCTCGGCCTGTTCGGACTGCCCCGGCTCGAAGGCACCGTGCACGTGAACATGGCGCTGTCGCTGAAGTTCATGGCCAACTACATGTTCCACCCCGCCGACGCCGGCCTGGCCGCACTGCGCTTGCTGCCCGGCGCGGGCGCCGCACCGAAGAGCGCGGTCCGCGCCGTCTCGGGTGCACTCAGCTGGTCGAGCCGCAAGCTCGCGCCCCGCGCAGGCGCCGCGATCCCGAAGCTGCGCACCGAACTGGCCGGCGCCGCCTACGCTCCGGTACCGACCCGCCGCGACCCCGCCGACGACGAATTCCTCTTCCGCCAGGGACCCAGCAGCGGCCTCGGCCGCATCCGCTTCAGCGACTGGCGCCAGGTCTTCGAAAAGTTCACCCACATACCGAATGTCGCCGTCTTCCTGGACCAGGCCTTAGCCTTCCAAACCCTGCTCGCCGCCGCATCCCCCACCGCCACCCAGCAANGTGTCACTCGGCACGCCTAAGGATGAACCGCGCCTGCAACTACTTGGTCTAGTTTTGAAAAGAACACGGGAACCACGGACCCCGCCCCCTACCCCTCCGCCGGCGCCGCCGGATGTGAAAAGGAGAACGCCCTCACCCTGCACACCAAGCCCGCCGCAACCAAGGCCCAGCAAACCCGAGCCCTCGACCTCATCCGCCGCCCGATCGCCGACCGCCCCCGCTTCGATCAAGTATTGGCCCAGGCCAGATCCCTCGCGGGAACCTACGAAATGAACCCGTAAACGTAGGCTGTTACTCATGGTCCAGTACCTCGGCGTTGCTGCGACGTGCATCCGGAGAGACCAACGTTGTTGTCGGTCACTGCCGGTACTGTTTTGCTATGACCGCTGTCGAGGAGCCTCTTATGGCAACTGAGTCTCTGATGACCACCGAGGAGTTCGAGGAACTCGCTCGGGCGGCCGATCGTATCGCGGAGGGTGTGAAACTCGAGTTCATCGACGGACAGCTGGGGGCAAAGGCAATGCCGGATGGGGATCACGATCGGATCATCCAGTGGTTGATCCGAGTTTTCATGATGTTCCGTCCTGAATTGTTTTTGACCCCGGAGCGGGGCCTGAAGATCGAGCGGTACCGGAAGGGCCGTGCTCGTCCAGATGGCGCGCTGGCGGACGCTGACGCATTCGTCGGCCAAGGCGAGTGGGCTGATCCCGAGCCGGTTCTCTTGGTAGCCGAGGTGACCTCCGGTGATCAAGACACTGAGCGTCGCGATCGTCAGGAGAAGCCACGGGCGTACGCGGAGACCGGGATACCTGTGTACCTCTTGATCGATCGAGATTCATGTGAGGTGACGGTCCACAGTAGGCCTCGCGGAAGCCGATACGAGGAAATCCTGAAGGTCCAGTTCGGTGCCACCGTCGAACTCCCCGACCCGGTGAACGTCGCCCTCGATACGGAGCCGTTGAAGGCTTGGGTGCGCTGAGTTGCCCGCCTAGACGGTGAATTCGGCGATTACCGGGGCGTGGTCGCTGGCGCCCTTGCCTTTTCGTTCCTCGCGGTCGACGAAGGCGTCTTTGGTGGTGGCGGCGAGGGTGGGGGAGGCGAGGATGAAGTCGATGCGCATGCCCTCTTTGCGGGGGAAGCGGAGTTGGGTGTAGTCCCAGTAGGTGTAGACGCCGGGGCCGGGGGCGTAAGGGCGCATGACGTCGGCGAAGCCGGTGTCGAGGAATGCTTGGAAGGCGTCGCGTTCGGGTTGCGAGGTGTGCGTCTTGTGGATGAACAGCTCGGGGGCCCAGACGTCGTCGTCGGTGGGGGCGATATTCCAGTCGCCGACCAGGGCGATCTTTGCCTGCGGGTCGTCGGCGAGCCAGCGGGCACCGCTTTCCCGTAGCGCGGCAAGCCATTCCAGCTTGTAGGCGTAGTGCGGGTCGGCGAGGGCGCGGCCGTTGGGCACGTACAGGCTCCACACCCGGACACCGCCGCAGGTGGCGCCGAGCGCGCGCGACTCGACGACGGGCGCGCTGATCAGCGATTCACCGGCCTCCTTGTCGAAGCCGGGCTGGTTCGGGAAGGCGAGCTCGACGTCGGTCAGCCCGACCCGGGAGACGATCGCGACCCCGTTCCACTGGTTGATGCCGAGATGGGCGACCTCGTAGCCGAGTTCGTCGAAACGCTCGAACGGGAACTGGTCGTCGCGGCACTTGGTCTCTTGGATGGCCAGCACATCGATGTCCTGGCGGTCCAGGAACTCCGCAACCCGATCGAGCCGGGAGCGGATCGAATTGACGTTCCAGGTGGCGAGACGCACAGCTGCCTTCCTTGATGCGGGTCTTATTCCGTTCTACCGCAGGTCGGCAGTACGGGCGAGCGCGGCAGGCGCCGCATAGCGATACATGTGGTGTTCGACGAAACCGAGCTCGCGATACAGCGCGATGGCAGCACTGTTGCCTTGCTCGACCTGAAGGTACGCGTGCGTCGCGCCGCGCCCGTGACCCCACCGGATCAGCTCGGCACACACCAGCGAGCCGAGCCCTTTCCTGCGGTGCTCCGCGCCCACCGCGACACAGGTGAGCCCGACCCAGCGGCGGCCGTCCGGCGCGGTGGTGACCGCGCCACGCCCGATCGCGATCGGTGTCGGCACGCCGAGCGAGGCGAACCCGAGCTCGCCGTCGCGCACCGCGGTCAGCACCTCGACATTCGGTTCCGGCGTCGAAAGTCGCTGCGGCGTCACCACTTCGCCCTCGAAACGGTTCAACTGCAACCAGGCGTCGTCCGGCGCGCCGGCGATCCGCACCATCGACGGCCCCTGCGGGAGCACGAAATTCTCGATATCGATGGCCAGCACGACGGTCTCGCGCCAGCTGTCCCACCCCGGCGGGATGGGCGCGAGCCGGTCGGGCAGCGCGAGCAGCAGCGGCAGGCCGTGCGCGGTGTACCACTCGCCGACCCGGTGGATGGCGTCCGGCGTCAGTACCGCGGGACCCTCGGAACTACCCAGTGGCAGCGCGGAATTGGCGCGTCCGGTGAACCCGTGCCCGGCCCGCACGAACCACCCGTCGATCCAGGTGTGCTCGACCCCGGGCCACGCGTCCGCCGCCGCGGCCTCCAGCGACCTGATCTCCTTGGTCCGAATCGGCCTGGGCCCCACCGCTTTCAGCGCGACCACCTGGTCCGGGGTCACCGAGACGGTCCGCCCGTCGGCGGCGCGCACGGTCGGCGGATCCAGCGAGATCAGTTCGCCGATCACATCGGTGAGTGGTTGTGGATAACCCGCGGGCAACCGGTAGCGCAGCACTACCCGACGGCCGAGCGGAATTTCTGGAAAGGTGCCCTCAGTCGTCATGGCCGAACGGATCCGCGACGGTCCCGGGGATCCAGCTGAGTCCCGGTGTGCCCCAACCGTTGCGCTTGATCGCCTTCTTCGCCGCGCGGGCGTTGCGCCCGATCAGCACGTCGACGTAGAGGAAGCCGTCCAGGTGGCCGACCTCGTGCTGCAGCATGCGGGCGAAGAAGCCCTTGCCCTCGAGCTCCACCGGCGCACCGTGCTCGTCGGTGCCGGTGACCTTCGCCCACTCGGCCCGCCCGGTCGGGTACTGCTCGCCGGGCACCGAGAGGCAGCCCTCTTCGTCGTCGTCCGGGTCCGGCATGGTCTCCGGGATCGCCGAGGTCTCCAGCACCGGGTTGATCACCGCGCCGCGGCGCCTGCTCGCGGTGCCGTCGGCGGCGACGTCGGGGCAGTCGTAGACGAACAGCCGCAGCGGCACGCCGACCTGATTGGCGGCCAGACCGACACCGTGCGCGGCATCGAGGGTTTCGTACATGTCCGCGATGAGCTCGGCCAGTTCCTCCGGTGACTGGGTGACCTGCTCGGTCGGGTTGTGCAGAACCGGGTCGCCGACGATCACGATCGGGAGGATAGCCATGAACACAATTATTGCCGCGCCGCTGGGCCGCCGGCCGTGCGGGGGCGGCAACCTTCCCGCGACACGCTTACCGGCAGGTAGCGAACACGCCGCGCCGTACCCCTGGCTATCCCACGGTCTCGTGGTTGAATGATCCGCGACGTACAAGCACCATTTTTCGTCTGGTGGTAACTCGGCGAGGGAGCAAGATGGACGGCGCAGCGGCACGGAATCTTTCCGCGATCCAGGGCGACCCTTCCGCGAGCGACGATGTCACGGCAGCGGAATCGACGGGCGACGGCGACAATCTCAGCCGTCGTGAACACGACATCCTGGCCTTCGAGCGCCAGTGGTGGAAGTACGCGGGGGCCAAGGAAGAAGCCATCCGGGAGCTGTTCGGCATGTCGCCCACCCGGTATTACCAGGTGCTCAATGCTGTGGTGGATCGGCAGGAGGCGCTCGCCGCCGACCCGATGCTGGTCAAGCGGCTGCGCCGGTTGCGAGCGAGCCGGCAAAAAGCCAGGGCCGCGCGACGGCTCGGATTCCAGGTATGACCGGGCTAGGCTCGAGTAGGTGAGCTACCCGAATCCCACCTCCGGTGGGCCGCCATTGCGAGCGTTGGCGATGGTGTTGATTTCACTGGCCATTGTGTTCGGTGGACTGGGTGCGATGTCGCTGTCGAAGTCCGATGTGGACAACGCGGGATCCGAACAGTCGGCGTCGGCGACTTCCGTCCCGCAGGCCCCGGCCCCGACCGCGGCCGTCAAGCCGACCACCGCCGCGCCGACATCGGCCGACGCACCCACTTCGTCCAGCACGGTGCCGCCGTCGTCCACGACCGCGCCGCCGACCACCACCCCGGCGCCGACCACCCCCACCGGTGCCGCGGCCAAGTCCGTTCCGGTGCGCGTGCTCAACAACAGCATGATCGCCGGGCTGGCAGGCAAGACCGCCAATCAGCTCACCGCCGAAGGCTGGAATGTCGTCGAGACGGGCAACTACCCCGGCGTCAATATCCCGAAAACGACCGTGTACTACGGCAATTCGGCGGGCGACAAAGAAGCCGGACTGGCCATCGCGCAGGAGTTGGGCATCACCGCGGAACCGAAGTCGAGTGGTTTGGGCGAGTCCTCGCCCGGTGTAACCGTCATCGTGACGGGTAACTGACAACTGGCGACCGGTCGCCGCAACTGGGTGACCTGCCGCTGAACGGGCCTGTCACTGCGCAACACGGCGGGCGTGGCATCATCTTGTCCGGTAACGAACGTGTCCACCCAGCTTTACTCGTAAACTCGGTACTCGTAAAGGAGTTCCCCGATGGCCCCGTCCACAACTCGACGCCCGTCCTGGCGGACTGTGACCCCGGTGCTCGCGGTCGCGGTACTCGGCCTCGCAGGCTGCACCAACAGCCAGGAGTCGAGTGACGTCAAGGGAACGACCCCGCCGGTGTGGAGCGGTGCGGCCGCCCCGCCGTCGAGCGAGTTCGGCAAGGAAACCGGTACCGCCGACTCGAACGCGGGTGTGAAAGTCGACCTGAAGGACGCCTCCGGCTCCTCGGTCGGCACGGCGAACTTCGTCAAGGACGGCAACCACCTGCAAGTCACCGTCGAGGCGCACGGCCTGCGCCCCGGCTTCCACGGCTTGCACGTGCACTCGATCGGCAAGTGCGAGCCCAACTCGGTCGCGCCGACCGGCGGCCCGTCCGGCGACTTCCTCTCCGCCGGTGGCCATCTGCAGGTCGGCAGCGCGAACACGCACCCGGCCAGCGGCGACCTCAGCTCGCTGCAGGTGCGCTCGGACGGCTCGGCCAAGCTGGTCACCACCACCGACTCGGTGACCCTGGACGAGCTGAAGAACAAGGCGCTGATGATCCACGCCGACGCCGACAACTTCGGCAACATCCCGAACCGATACCTCCGTGCCGACGGCGTTGCCGGCCCGGATGACACGACGCTAGCAACGGGCGACGCGGGTGGCCGCGTCGCCTGCGGTGTGATCCAGTAGCGCAGGAGCCGACATGGCCGGGGCAGGTAGAGAACATGTTTCCTTCCCGGGTTCGCCCCGGCCCACCATCGGCATCGAGTGGGAGATCGCGCTCGTCGACAAGGTGAGTCGCGATCTGTCGAATACCGCTGCGGCGGTGTTCGATTCGCTCGGCGACCTGAAAGCACACGACGGCACCCCGCAGGTGACCAAGGAGCTGTTGCGCAACACCGTCGAGCTCGTCACGGGGGTACACGACACCGTCGGCGAGGCGGTGGACGATCTGCGCGGCACCATGGACGCGGTGCGGCGCGCCGCCGACCCGCTCGGCGTCGACCTGTTCTGCGCGGGCACCCATCCGTTCGCGCAGTGGTCGGCCCAGCAGCTGACCCGCTCGGAGCACTACGACGAGCTGATCGAGCGCACCCAGTGGTGGGGCCGCCAGATGATGATCTGGGGCGTGCACGTGCATGTCGGGGTCTCGCACCGGGACAAGGTCTTTCCGATCCTGAACGCGCTGCTGATGCAGTACCCGCATCTGCTCGCGCTGTCCGCGTCCTCGCCGATGTGGGCGGGCGCCGACACCGGCTACGCCAGCAACCGCACGCTGATGTTCCAGCAACTACCCACCGCGGGCCTGCCGTTCCAGTTCGAAAACTGGCACCAGTTCGAGCATTTCGTGCACGACCAGTTCAAAACCGGTGTGTTCGAACAGCTCGGCGGCATGCACTGGGACATCCGGCCCGCGCCGAAGTGGGGCACCATCGAGGTGCGGGTGTGCGACGGGACGTCCACCCGCGCCGAACTGGCGGCGCTGGCCGCGCTGATCCACTGCCTGATCGTCGACCTGGACCGCCGGATCGACGAGGGCGAGACGCTGCCGTCGTTGCCGCCGTGGCACGTGCAGGAGAACAAGTGGCGGGCCGCCCGCTACGGGCTGGACGCGATCGTCATCGTGGACGACAAGAGCAACGAGCGGCTGGTCACCGACGACGTGACGGACCTGCTGAACCGGCTGGAGCCGACCGCCAAACGGCTCGGCTGCTCGGACGAATTGGCCTTCGTCGCGGAGATTCCGGAGCGAGGTGCGTCATACCAGCGGCAGCGCAAAGTCGCCGCCGCGGCGCAGGGCGACCTGGTCGCGGTGGTAGACGCGCTGGTCAAGGAGCTCGAGCAGTAATACCGCCCGGCGATCGGTCGCCCACTGTTCAGTCGGGCGGTGGGATGGCGTTCACCCCCCGTTTACTATGGTCGACGTGCTTGTCGAAGACCCGGGACCCAGAGTAGGAAGCGCCGCTCCTCGGTTGCGTGTGCCGCCGACCCGGGTGTGGGTTGCGGCAGGCGTTGCCGCGGTGCCGGTGCTGTTGATCGCGCTGCAAATCGTGGCGGTACGCGAAGGGGTCCAGGGTCCGCTCGGGAGTCTGTGGCAGGACTACGTCGGCACCCCCAAATCGATGTCGGTGCCGTGGGCGGGCTTGATCCTTGCGCTGGTCGGCATTTCGACGCGGCACCGGATCATCGCGCTGAGCGCGGCCGTGGCCATCGACGCGGTGTGGGCGGGCATCCGGCTGCTGAGCGGTGCGTCGTTCGCGGTCGGCAACGGACCGGTCATCGTGCTCACCGGGCTGGCGATAGTCGCCTGGCTGCGCTGGGACGGGACCGAACGACGCAGTGCGTTGCACGCCGCCGCGCTCGGCGCGCTGCTCATCCTCGCCACCAAGGTCGGCGACGTGTGGTTGCACGTCACGATCATGAGCAGGCCTGCGGTGCTCGACGAATACGTGCTACTCGCCGACCACGCGCTGGGCGATCCGTCCTGGGTGATGGGGCGGGTGCTCGATGTGCTCGGGCCGGTCGTCTACGGGGTGCTGCACTGGGTGTACATCGAACTGCCGGTCGCGGCGATCGCGGTCGCGGTGTGGCAGCTGCGCCGGGTGGTGTCCAGCGGTCGCTGGCCGACGCACTATCTGGTGCGCACGTTCCTGGTGCTCGGGCTGGTCGGCCCGGTCGTCTACGTGATCTTCCCGGTGGTCGGGCCGATGTTCGCGTTCGGCGCGGACGGGAACGGGCTGCAACTGGGCAACTATTGGCCGGGCGTGGTGCCGCCGCTGGACCGCAATCCGATGCCGATGCCGTTCGACTCGGTGACGCCGCGTAACTGCATGCCGTCGATGCACACGGCCTGGGCGCTGTCGGTCTTCCTGCACACCCGCCGCGACACCGACGGCGGCCCCGCGCCCAGCCTGGTGCGCTGGGGTGGCGCGTTCTGGTTGCTGGCCACGGTGATCGCCACCCTCGGCTTCGGCTACCACTACGGCGTCGACCTGGTCGCGGGCGCGGTGCTGTGCCTGACCGTCGAGTCGGCGCTGCGCGATCCGGAACGCGGCTGGGGCTGGTTCCGCATCCGGCTCGTCGCGGGTGGCACCGTGGTGCTCGCCGTACTGCTGCTGTCCTACCGCTACCTGTCGGTGCCGATGGCCGAATACCCGGTGCTGGCAGGCACGGTCGTGCTCGCGCTGCTCGCGGGCATGGCCGCCGGCTTCCACGCCACCTGGTTCGCCGGGCAGCGGCAGACCGTTGCCTCGCAACGCGAAGTCGAGACCGCCACGCGCTGAGCCGGACTCGGCCGGCCAGGCCCTGTTCAGTCGACCGAGTCGATGGTGTCGCCGAGTTCGTTGACGGTGAGCAGTCCGTCGCGGTGGCGCTGTTCCCGGTAAGCGGTGCGGCCGATGAGATGGGCCACCACCGGGGCGGTGATCAGCGTGAACAGCCCGACCAGCACCAGAGCCCAGACATTGCCGTGACCGACCAGCTCGATCGCCGCGCCCTCCAGCACCAGGATCAGGCCGACCACCTGAGGTTTGGTGGCGGCGTGCATGCGGGTGAGGGTGTCGGGGAAGCGCACGATCGCGATCGACGCGGTCAGCGCCAGGGTGGCGCCGAACAGGATCAGCACGGCGGAGATCCACTGCCACACGGTCATCGGTGGCCGCCGTCCCGAGATATCCGTTGTCTCAGCATCATTGGTCTCCGTCGGGGTGTCACTGTTCGTCCTTGACCCGGAAGCGGGTGACGGCGGCCGAGCCGAGGAAGCCGACCAGCGCCAGCGCGATGATCGCCGGGATGATGGTGGTGTCCTGGCTGTAGGCCGCCCAGACGGCCAGCCCGGACGCGGCGATCGCCATCAGCGAGTCGATGCCGACGATCCGGTCCAGGGTGCTCGGTCCGGCCAGAATGCGATAGCTGGTGATCACGGCGGCGGCCGTCAGCAGCACACCGGCGATGATGGCGACAACGGTCACAGTTCCGCCTCCGGCACCTTGCTGGAACGCCATTCGGAGTGGCGCTCGAACGAGTCGATGAGCAGTTTCTCCAGGCGCCGGGTGGTCCGGTAGAACTTGTCCACCGCCGCGTCGCTGCTCACGTCCAGCACGTGCACGTAGACCACGCAGCGGCGCCGATCGATCTCCAGCACCATGGTGCCCGGGATCAGGTTCAGCAGGTCCGTGCACAGCACGAGTACCAGGTCGGACTTGGTACTCAGGTAGACGCGCAGCACCCCGGAGACCGGCGGCGGCGCGGGCCGGATCGCGAACCACGCCACCTGCAAGCTGGACTCGATCGCGTAATACGTTGCCACCACGACCAATTCGACCAGCGACAGCGGATGCAACCGCCCGTTGACCGGCACCCTCGGCAGCGGCAGCGCCACCATGATCAGCGCACCCACCGCGAGCCCGGCCAGCAGGTTGGCGATGCTGAGATCGCCCCACAGCGCGATCCAGACGACGGTGAGCCAGCTCAGCACGCTGATCCGCACGACGATCTCGCGGCTCACCCCGCTCATCGGCTCGCCCCCGACCCGTCCGCCCCGTTGCCCAGCACCGCGGTGATGTACACGCCGGGATCACGCAGATCCGCCGCCGCCCGGTCGGCGATGCCGAGGATCGGGCCGGCCAGCACCGTCAGGCTCAGCCCGATCACCACCAGCGCCGCCGTCGAGCCGACCATCAACAGCGGCATCCGGCCCGGGCGCGGGCGATCGTCGTAGTGCACGTCGGTCGAGTCCTCGATCAGCGACGGCGTTTTCGCGGCGGTGAGGGGGCCCTCCGGCGCCCCCACCCGCGGGCGCCAGAACGCTTTGCTCCACACCCGCGCGACGGGATAGAGCGGGAGCAGGCTGGTGAGCACCGAGCCCGCCACCAGCGTCCAGGCCAGCACGCTGCCGTTCTGCACGCCCGCCTGCAACAGCGTGGCCTTGCCGATGAAGCCCGAGAACGGCGGTATGCCACCGAGATTCAGCGCGGGCACCAAGAACAGCACGGCCAGCAGCGGACTCGCCGAGGCCAGCCCGCCCAGCCTGCGCAGCGAGGTCGAGCCCGCCTGCCGCTCGATCAGGCCGACCACCAGGAACAGCGCGGTCTGCACCAGAATGTGGTGCGCCACATAGAAAACCGCGCCGGCCAGGCCGGCGGTGCTGGCCAGCCCGACGCCGAAGATCATGTACCCGATGTGACTGACCAGCGTGAACGACAGCAGTCGCCGGATGTCGCTCTGCGCGATCGCGCCGAAGATGCCGACCAGCATGGTGAGCAACCCGCACACCAGCAGGATCGAATCGAACTCGCCACCGGGAAACAGCAGCGAGTGCGTCCGGATGATCGCGTACACACCGACTTTGGTGAGCAGGCCGGCGAACACCGCGGTCACCGGCGCGGGCGCGGTGGGGTAGGAGTCGGGCAGCCAGTTCGACAGTGGGAACACCGCGGCCTTGATGCCGAACGCCACCAGCAGCACCGCGTAGATGGCGGTGCGGGTGCCCTCGGGCACCGCGCCGATGCGCTGCGCGAGCTGGGCCAGGTTCAACGTGCCGGTGGCCGCGTAGGTCATGCCGATGCCGGTCAGGAAGATCAGCGAGGCCAGCATCGAGACCATCACATAGGACACACCCGCGCGAATGCGTTCCTCGGTGCCGCCGACGGTGAGCAGCACGAACGACGCGGCGAGCAGGATCTCGAAGCCGACGAACAGGTTGAACAGGTCACCGGCCAGGAACGCGGCCGAAACACCGCCGGTCAGCACCAGATAGGTGGGCCGGTAGATCGAGGTGGGCTGCCGCTCGTCGCCGTCGCGGATGTTCTGCCCCGAACCGTAGATCGCGACGGCGAGCAGCACGATGGACGAGACGAGCAGCATCGCCGCGGACAGCCGGTCCACCACCAGGGTGATGCCGATCGGGGTCTCCCAGCCGCCGACCTGCAGCGCGGTGGTGCCGTCGCGGTCGGCCAGATACAGCAGCAGCCCGCAGATGACGACCACCGCGCTCAGCGCACCGAGCATGAGCGTGCGCTGGGTCCGTGGCCTGCGCCCGAAGACCAGGGTGCCCGCCGCCGCGAGCATCGGCACCAGCACTGGGAGCGGCATGAGGGTAGGCAGCAGTCCGGGGGAGAGGCTCAATCTTCCGGGTCCTCTCGCTCGCGCCTGCGGGCGACATCGACGTCTTCCTGGTCGTTCTCGACATCGTCGGTGGTGGTGATCGTGAAGGAGCGGTAGGCGAGCGCCAGCACGAAAGCCGCCAGCCCCATGGTGATCACGATGGCGGTGAGCACCATGGCTTGGGCGAGCGGGTCGGCGGTGTCGCGATGCGTGGTGTCGGTCTGGCCCTGGATCGGCGCCCGGCCGTCCGGGCCGCCGAGGGTGATGATCAACAGGTTCACCGCGTTGCCGAACAGGATCATGCCGAGCAGCATCTTCGAGACCGCGCGCTCCAGGATCAGATACACCCCGCAGGCGACCAGGATCCCGATCACGATCAACAGCGTCAGATTGGCCGTCACCGCGCCGAACCTCCTGATACGGAGGTGGTTTCGTTCGAGGCGAGCTCGCTGTCCAGCCGGGCGCCGAGGCTGCGCAGCACGTCGAGCACCAGTCCGACGACGATCAGATACACGCCCAGATCGAAGAACAGCGCGGTCACCAGTTTGAGGTGGCCGAGCACCGGCAGCGTCACCTCGAAGATCGCCGAGGACAGCGGCGGTGCGCCGAAAAACAGTGAGGTGACGGCGGTTCCGGCGGACAGGGTCAGTCCCGCGCCGAGCAGGTGGCCCGCGTCGACCGGCAGCGCCTCGCCGAGTTCGTACCGGCCGCCTGCGAGGTAGCGCAGCGTGAGCGCGAGTCCGGCGGTGAGCCCGCCTGCGAAACCGCCGCCGGGAGCGTTGTGGCCGGAGAAGAAGAAGTACACCGACAGCACCATGATGGTGGGGAACACCAGCCGGGTGGTGATCTGCATGACCATCGAGCGGTCCGCCCGATCGACTAGTCGTCCGGCGGGCAGCCAGCTCACCAGATCCGGGTCGTAGTTCGGCGAGTCGGCGGCGCGCGGGGCGCTGCCGAAGCGGCGGCTGCGAAATACCAGCGAGGCGACACCGGTGGCGGCGACCACGAGCACCGAGATCTCGCCGAGGGTGTCCCAGGCGCGAATATCGACGAGTAGCACGTTGACGGCGTTCTTGCCGCCGCCGAATTGGTATGCGGCGTCCGGGATTCGCTGCCAGATCGGCTCAGCGGTGCGGGCGGCGACAGCGAAGGCGCCCAGCACCGTCACCGTCGCGCCGACCAGCGCGGCCAGCACCGCCCTGCGCGCCTTGAACGGGGTGGCCCGGCCCGCCTCGATCTCCGCCGGGAACGCCCGCAGCACCAGCACGAAAATCACCAGCGTCAGGGTCTCGACCAGGAATTGGGTCAGCGCCAGATCGGGTGCGCCGTGCAGCGCGAAGATCACGCCGCAGCCATAGCCGGTGACCCCGACCACCAGCACGCTGGCCAGCCGGTTGCGCAGCACGGTCGCGCCGAGCGCCATCGCGACCATGATGCCGCCGAGCACCGCCTGCAACGGCGAATCCCACAGGCGCAGTTCGACTCCGGTGCGGGTGCCGAGGGCGAGCAGCACCGACGGCAGGATGATCAGCGTGCCGAGGATGGTCGCCTGGCTCAGCGGCAGCGATCCGCGCTGCACCGCGCCGGTCATGCGCAGCGACAGCTGGTCCATGCCGCGCAGGGCCGCGTCGTAGGCCCGGTCGGCATTGCCGAGCCGCGGCCGGGTGGGGTCGCGGAGCCGATCGCGCAGCCGGAACAGGGCGATGCCGCCCGCGATCACCAGGACGGTGAGCGCCAGCGGGACGGTAAAGCCGTGCCACAGCGAGAGATAGGACAGTAGTTCCTCGGAAAACGTTCCCGCGTAGGGGCTGAGCAGCCGATCGGTCCACGGCGCCCCGAGTCCGGCGACCAGGCTCGCCACCGCGAGGATCGCGGGCGCGGCCAGGAACAGCGCCCCCGGTGCGTGCCAGCCACCGTCTTCGCGCACATGTCCCTCCGTGACACCGGAACCCGCAGCCGGACCGGCATTTTCGGTGGCGTAGTCGGCGACGCGGCGCACCCGGTGTGCTCCGTGCGCGGTCGGCCGCGCGACCTGGGGCTTGTCCGCGAAGGCGCCCCAGACGAAACGAATGCTGTAGCCGACGGTCAACATCGACCCGAGCACCACACCGGCCGCCAATGCCACCCGTGCGGGCGCGGCGAGGGTGTCCGCCTCGAGGATCGCGCCGAGTGCGCTCTCCTTACCGACGAATCCGACCAGCGGCGGAATCCCGGCCATGCTCAACGACGCGAGCATCGCGATGCCGCACAGCACCGGAGCGCGCCGGCCGAGCCCGGACAGCTTACGCAGATCCCGGGTGCCCGCCCCGTGATCGATGACGCCGACCACCATGAACAGGCACGCCTTGAACAACGCGTGCGCGACGATCATCGCGACCCCGGCCAGCGCCGCGTCCGGGGTGCCGAGGCCGACCAGCACGATCAGGAAGCCCAGCTGGCTCACCGTGCCGAAGGCCAGCACCAGCTTCAGATCGACCACCTCGAGCGACCGCAACCCGGCGAGCAGCATCGACACCACGCCGAGGGTGAGCACCAGCGGATGCCAGACGGGGTTCTCCGCGAAAACCGGCGCCAGCCGCGCCACCAGGTACACACCGGCTTTCACCATGGCCGCGGCGTGCAGATAGGCGCTGACCGGCGTCGGCGCCGCCATCGCGCCGGGCAGCCAGAAGTGCAGCGGCACGACGGCGGACTTGCTCAACGCGCCGATCAAGATCAGCACCACCGCGACGTTCACCGCGAGTCCGTTCGGCGGCTGTGCCCGCGCCAGCAGATCGGAGAGCAGGTAGCTGTTGTTCGCCTCGCCGAGGATGATCAGGCCGACCAGCATCGCCAGCCCGCCCGCGGCGGTCACCAGCAGCGCCTGGATGGCGGCGCGCCTGCTGTTCGCCTGCTCGGCATTGTGGCCGACCAGTAGGAACGACAGCACCGTGGTCAGTTCCCAGAAAACGAACAGCAACAGCATGTTGTCACTGGTCACCAGGCCGAACATGGCGCCGGCGAAGCCGACCATCTCGGCCGCGAACACCCCGAGGCGCGGCTCGTCGTCCTCGAAATATCTAGCGCAGTAGCAAAGGATCAGCGCACCGATGCCGAGCACCAGCGCCGACATGATCGCGGCGAGCGAGTCGAACCGCAGATCGATGTTCATCTCGATGCTCGGCGCCCACTCCAGCCGAACCCGCTGTGTGCTACCCCAATTCGCGATCACCCAGATCAGGCCGCCGAGCGGGACCAGCGCGAGCACGTAGAAAGCGTTGCGCCCCAGTGCCCTTACCCACAGCGGCGCCACGAGCGCGGCTGCGGCGAGGGCGAGCAGGATTGCGAGCAAACTACACTCCGTCGGGTAGGGGCGGCGGGGTGGTGCGGGACAATCCTACGTGGAGCCTGGGGATTTCCGCGTACTCGCCGGGTATGGCGTCGGCTATATGACGACGCCGGGGCTATATATCCGCTAACGCCGCGTCCGCCGCGGGGTCGGTCGATTGCGGGCGGCCGCGCGGCCGGAAGCGGTGCAGCACGGCGAGGCCGACCGCGCTGCCGAGCACGATGGCCAGTGCGGCCCGCCCGGGGGTCGAGTCGTGGGCCGCGCCGTCGGGCAGCTGCCAGCTCTTGTTGTCGTCGGGCAACACGGAGATGACCGTCGGCAGGTACAGAGCGGCAATCGCCAGCACGCCGCTGGGAGCATGGCGTGGCCGGGCGGTGGCGCAGCAATAGCCCGCGGTGAGCGCGAGCACCACGCTGCCCGCCGAGAAAAGGATCCAGTTCGATTCCGGCGGCACGAGAATGGCGAAAACGGCGAGGCCGGCGAGCAGGGTGACGGCCAAGGGCGCCGAGGGCATGCGGGCGCCCGCGAGCATGCCGACGGTGGCCAGCGCGAGCAGGATCCAGACGCTCCAGCCGGGCCGATGGGCGTAGCCGAAGGCATCGGCGGTCGCGGTCAGACTGACCGCGAGATAGACGCCGTACCCGTCGCGGCCGGGCAGCAGCATCGCCGCCGCGGTCGCGGCGCACACGGTGGCGGCGGCGGTGAACCCGATATCGACCGCGTGGTTGATGGCGGGCGCGGTGATGTACTGCCGTTGCAGCCACTCGGTGACCGCGAGGATCACCAGGGCCAGCACCATCGCCGCGAGGATCGGCGCCACCGGTAGTTCGATCGACAGCCGCAGCGGCTCGGGCTCGCCGATCCTGGCGCGATTGCGCAGGGCACTGACGATCAACAGCGCCAGCACCAGCACGATCAGCCAGCTGGGCGGCGACTCCAGCACGTCGAACGGATCGTCATTGATATCGAGGACATCCGCGAGGTCGCTGAATACGAAGAACCCGACACCGCCGAGCGCGAACGCCGCGGCGAGCACCGGCGTGCGCAGTGCCGCGACACCGAGCCCGCCGAGCACGATCCCCGCGCACACCGCGTCGATGTAGTTCTGGGTGGTCAGCATGTCGGCCGAGGAGGCATTGTGCCCGGCAATGTGATTGATCAGCTGCGCGACGGTGCCGACCAGGGCGACCACCCACGCGGTCGCCGGGCGTGCGGTGACGCCGACGACCACCGCGACGGCGACCGCGACGATCACCCCGATGGCCGCGCCACGCGGCACGCTGTTCCACAGGTTCGCCAGCTGATAGGGCGTGCTCTCCCGGATCGAGGCGAAGGTGACCGGCAGGAACAGCGTCACACCCGCGACCGCGGCGCTGAAGAACACCGTGATCGCGTCGAACGCATTGCCCATCCGCCGCACAGGCCGAACATACCTGCGCGCGACCGGCGAATCTGTGATTGCCCACACATTGCCAACGCATGTCGAAATGGGCGAAATGCCAGGAAAGTGCGATTACGGCGAGGTTGCCGAATTATAGGTACCGGCC
Source organism: Nocardia suismassiliense (assembly GCF_900269665.1). Classification (GTDB taxonomy): domain Bacteria; phylum Actinomycetota; class Actinomycetes; order Mycobacteriales; family Mycobacteriaceae; genus Nocardia; species Nocardia suismassiliense. Next base: position 8,971,398 of record NZ_LT985361.1, on the reverse strand, counting down.
CTCGCTGCCTGTCGGCTGGCCGCGCGTCTCCGCGTAGCGGCGCAGCGACTCCACTTGCAGTGCGTCGAGAGAGGGCCGGACGACAGTGCGCGCCGCCGCCACGTCCGCCGCGGTGACATCCGCGGCGTCCAGGTCACGGCGCATCGCCGTCAGCGCGGCCTCGCGCAGCATTGCTACGCAGTCCGCCGCGGAGTAGCCGTCGAGCTTGCGGGCCAGGGCGGCGAGGTCGACATCCGCGGCCAGCGGCACCGAGCGCCCCGCGGTCCGCAGGATCTCCAGCCGCGCCGCGCTGTCCGGCGGCGGCACGAACACCAGCCGCTCCAGCCGCCCGGGCCGCAGCAGCGCCGGGTCGATCAGCTCCGGGCGGTTGGTCGCGCCGAGCACCACCACATCGCGCAGCGGTTCCACTCCGTCGAGTTCGGTGAGCAAGGCGGCGACCACCCGGTCGCCCACGCCGGAATCCCCGCTCTGGCCGCGCCGCGGCGCCAGCGCGTCGACCTCGTCGAGGAAGATCAGCGACGGCGCGGAATCGCGTGCGCGCTGGAACAATTCGCGTACCGCGCGCTCGGAGGAGCCGACCCACTTGTCCATCAGCTCGGCGCCCTTCACCGTGTGCACGCTGAGCTGGCCGGTGCTGGCCAGCGCGCGCACCAGAAAGGTCTTGCCGCACCCCGGCGGACCGTAGAGCAGCACCCCGCGCGGTGGATCGATGCCGAGGCGCGCGAACGAATCCGGATGGCGCAGCGGCCACAACACCGTTTCGGTCAGCGCCTGCTTGGTCTCCACCATGTCGCCGACCTCGTCCAGGCCGAGGCTGCCGATGGCGGGCTCGTCCATCCCCGAACGCGACAGTGGCCGAATGACTTTCAGCGCGCCGAGCAGATCTTCCTGGGTCAGTTGCGGATCGCTGTGCTCCTTGCTCGCCCGCGAGGCCGCCCGCAGCGCCGCCTCCCGGCACACCGCGGCCAGGTCGGAGACCACGAATCCCGGTGTGCGGGCGGCGATTTCGTCGAGTTTCAGGCCGGCGGTCGGCACCCGGCGCAGCAGCTGTTCCAGCAGCGACTTGCGGACCGCGGCGGTGGGTAGTGCGAGCGCCAATTCCCGGTCGCAGAGGTCGGGCGCGCGCAGCCGGGGGTCGATCCCGGCGGGGTGCGCCGTGGTGGCCAAGAGGGCGACGGACGGCTCGGCGACCGCGCCACGCAGCTGATCCAGGATGAGGGTAGCGACCGGTTCGGCCTGCGCGGGCAGCAGCGCGTCGATATCGGTGATCAGCAGGATGCCGCCCTGTCCGGAACAGACCTCGGCCACCGCCTCGGCCACCTCGCGCAGCCGGGTGCCGCTCTCCGCGGCCCCGATGGTGGGGCCGTCCAGCTCGACGATGCGGCGCGGTGCGGTGACCGCGCGGGCCAGCGTGGCCTTGCCGACGCCGGCCGGGCCGGTGATCAGGACGCCGAGATGTGGTGTGGCGCCGAGGGTTTTGAGCAGCTCGGGTTCGTCGAGGGCGAGGCTGAGCCACTCGGCGAGCTTGGTCGCCTGGCTGTGCGCACCCGCCAGATCCTTGACGGTGATCAGCGGATCGGTGTGCCGGGTGGCCGCGCTCCGGCCGTTCGACGCACCGTGCGCGACCGCCGCGCCGTCGAAGGCCGCCGCCTCGGTCGCGCCGCGCGAGGCCTCGCCCGGCGGGATCGGCGCACCGGCCAGCGCTCGGTCGGCCGCGTCCCTGGCCGCCACCACGCCCGCGCCCCAGACGACCGCCGTGTTCGGCTGCACGCTGACCGGTCCGCGCGGATCGGTGGCGGTGACGGTGAGCAGTTCGGTGGTCCACGCGATGCCGAAGGTGCGCGAGAGGGCCTGCGAGGCCGCGGCGGAGCTGATCTCCGGGCTCAGATCACGCGGCAGCAGCGAGACCGTGTCGCCGACCGTCACCACCTTGCCCAGCAGCGCCTGGCGCAGCGTCGCCGCCGGAATGGTGCGGGTGGCGTGCACCGAGCCGCTCACCGAGATCTGCTTGGCGCCGTAGACGGTGACCGGCGCGACCACCACCGTCGCGTCCTCGCGCAGGCCCGCATTGGACAACGTCACGTCGTCGAGCAGCGCCACTCCCGCGGGGGTGCCCGAGGGTGCGACGCCGACCACCGCGGCGGTGCGGCGCGCGCCGACCAGCGCGATGCCGTCCCACTCACGCAACCCGAGCGCGGTCAGCGCCTCCGGATGCAGCCGCACCACGCCGCGGCGTGCGTCGGCAGCGGAGGGATTCAATCGAGCGGTGAGCGCCAGTTCTGCCACTGTGCCATTCTGCCGCGCCGCGCCACCGTGGGGGACGGGCCGGTGCTACTTGTTCTTGGGCACGATCCCGGCGGCCACCGCGACCGGCGTCTCGGCCACGCTGCCGGACAGGCAGACCAGCTTCGCCGTGCCCAGCGCGACGTTCGGGCTACCCGCGAACGTGCTGTCCGGGTGCTCGGCGACGATCTGCTCGATCAGCGCCTTCTGCGCGTCGTTGTCCAGCTTCTTGAACTCGGCGCAGCTGGTCTGCGACGGCTCGGTGGACGCGGGGGTGCCCGGCTGCCCGGCGGTCGGCGCGCTGCCGGGGGCGCTCGGCGCGGCGGCCGGCGACGATGACCGCGCGGCCGAGGTGGTACTCGTGGCCGAGCCCTTGCGCAGACCGTTCGCATCGCTGGAATCGTCCGCGGACTGGCCGCAGCCTGCCAGCAGAGCCACCGTCCCGATGGCCAGGACGATGGCGGAAGTTCGCTTCATACCGTGCTTTCCCCGGTGGATCGTGTGCCGGAACCTCCGGCGCGTTCGGTGCAGCGTACCGGGTCGGCGCGGCTCAGTGGATGTGTGCTTGCCAGTCCGCGGGGACCCGGTCGCGCGGGCCGGGCACACCCTGATCGGCGGGGTGACTGTGCGGCGGAGTGAGTTCCGGTCCGTCGCCGTACATCTGCTCGGTCCGGAAGTTCCAGTACCAGTCCTCGCCCGGCTCGAAGCTCTGCACGAACGGGTGGCCGGTGTCTTTCGCGTGCTGGCTGGCGTGCTGGTCCGGCGAGCTGTCACAGCAGCCGACGTGCCCGCACTGGGCACAGCGGCGCAGATGCACCCACCAACCCTGCGCCGCTTCGCATTCCACACAACCGGTGCCGGTAGGCGGCACCGCCGTATCGATGCCCTCGAACTCCTGCGTCATCGTTGACCTCCTACGGTGGATTCGGGTTCGACATTCTCCGCCGCCGGCTCGTCCGGCGTGCGGTTCAGCGGCAGCCAGACGGTGAACCGGGTGTTGCCCGGTTCGGAGTCGACCTGGATGTCGCCGTCGTGCTTGTTCACCACTATTCGGAACGAGATGTCCAAGCCGAGTCCGGTGCCCTCGCCCATCGGCTTGGTGGTGAAGAACGGCTCGAAGATCCGGCTGCGCACCTCCTCCGGAATCCCGGGGCCGGAGTCGCCGATTTCGATGACGGCACAGTCGTTTTCGTGCCTGGTACGAATAGTGAGCGTGCCCTGGCCGTTCATCGCGTACACCGCGTTGTCGATCAGGTTGGTCCACACCTGATTCAATTCCGCTGCGTAGCAAGGCACTTCGGGCAGTGCGCGGTCGTAGTCCTTGACCACCTCGACCCCGTCGCCGATCTTGCGGCTGAGCATCACCAGGGTGCTGTCGAGCAGGTCGTGGATGTCCACCACCTGGAACGGCGCCCGATCCATCTGGGAGTACTGCTTGGCCGCATTGACCAGCGATGAGATGCGCGTCGTCGAGTCGGCGATCTCGTTCATCAGCAGCTCGGTCTCGATGGTGTAGTTCAGCCAGCGGATCGCGCCCTGGAGCACCTGCTCGGTGCAGCCCTCCAGGGTTGCCGACACCCGTTCGAGCCAGTCGACGTCGAATCCGGCCTGCACGAAGTTCGGCGCGAGGTTCCAGCCGTCGCTGATGCCGTGCTCCTCCAGCCACTCGCCGAGCACGTCTTCGCGGTCGGCGGCCTCCATCGGCGTCAGCTCCGGCGCCTTGGCCACCTGGGCCGCGGCCTCCTCCTGTAGCCGCACCAGCGCGCCGAGTGACGCGGTATCGAACTTGCCGTCGGCCATCATGGCCAGCTTGTGCCGCATGCCCGCAACCCGTTCGCGCAGACCGGATGTCGCGCGCGCCGCGGCCGCGGCGGGATTGTTCAGCTCGTGCGTGAGCCCCGCGGACAGCGAGCCGAGGGCGAGCAGCCGCTCGCGCTGGCCGACGCGCGCGTTGGCATTGCGGTTGCCGAAGAAGGCGCCCTCCAGCAGGTGCACCGCCATCGGGAACCACTCGTGCATCATGGCGGCGAAGGTCGAGGCGTCGAGCACGAAGAACCGGGACGGGCGCGTCACCTTCATCGTGCCGTTGTAGGTCTGGTCGACCTTGTCGCCGATGTAGGCCATCCAGGCGCCCGAGTAGGCGCCGTGGTGCTGGGTGCGGACCAGTTCGATCTCGGTGCCGCCGGACAGCTTGGTCAGCACGATCTCGCCGTCTATCAGCACATAGAAGCAGGTGGCCGGCTCGCCCTCGTGGAAAACCACGCCGGGCTCGATGGTTTCGATGCGCCCGTCCCGGCACAGCCGGTCCAGCTGTGCGTCGTCGAGCTTCTCGAACAGGAACAGGGTGCGCAATTCCGCTGGGTCGCAGACCGATCGGCTGCTGCGCCCTGCCGTCTCATTCGAATTCACTTGCCAGCCTCCTGTGTCTGATCGGCGGCGCTCCCGGGGCACTCCGTGGTTACGCAGGCTGCCGCCTCCGTGCCCGTCGCTCGCGCCGCGGTCACGCGAGGTACCGGTGCACGAGCATGACGGCCATCGCACCCTCACCGACCGCCGAGGCGACGCGTTTGGCCGAGTCGGCGTGCACGTCACCCGCCACGAAGACGCCGGGCACGTTCGTCTCCAGATGATGCGGCGGCCGCGGCAATTCCCAGCCGGCCGGTCGCGCGCCGTCGACCAGCAGATCGGGGCCGGCCAGCACGTAACCCGCCTCGTCGCGTTTGACCACGCCGTCGAGCCAGTCGGTTTGCGGTGCGGCGCCGATGAACAGGAACAGCCGCTCCGCCTCGGCCTTCTCCTCGACGCCGGACACGTTGTTGCGCAATACGATCTGCTGCAGGTGGTCGTCGCCGTCGGCGGCGGTCACCTCGGTGTTGGTGTGCACCTGGATATTCGGAATCTGGGCGATCTGCTGGACCAGGTAGTGCGACATCGAGTTGTCCAGCGAGCCGGACCGGACGACCAGGTGCACCGTTTTCGCGTTGCGCGACAGGAACACCGCCGCCTGTCCCGCGGAGTTCGCGCCGCCGACGATGTACACATCTCGGTCGGCGCACTCGGAGGCCTCGGTCATCGCGGACCCGTAATAGACACCGCGCCCGGTGAAGTCGTCCACGCCGCGGGCCGGATGGCGGCGGTAGTCGACGCCGGTCGCGATGATCACCGTGTGCGCGCACAGCCTGCCGCCGTCGGCGAACCGCACCGTGCGCGCGGACCCGTTCACCTCGAGCCCGACCACCTCGCGGGTGGTGATCACCTCCGCGCCGAACTTCGCGGCCTGTCGCCGCGCCCGATCGGCCAGCTGGCCGCCGGACACTCCGTCCGGAAAACCGAGATAGTTCTCGATGCGCGAGCTCTGCCCGGCCTGTCCGCCGGTCGCGGTGCGCTCCACCAGCACCGTGCGCAGGCCCTCGGAGGCGCCGTATACCGCGGCGCCCAGACCCGCGGGCCCGCCGCCGACCACGATCAGGTCGTAGAAGTCGCCGGTCGCGTTGACGGTGAGCCCGACGTTCTCCGCGAGCAGGCTGTCCGACGGCTGCACCAGCGCCTCGCCTGCCGCGGTGATCACCACCGGACAGCGCTCGGGATCGGCGCCCGCCGCCTCCAGCAGCCGCGCGCCCTCCGGCTCGTCGGCCAGGTACCAGCGGTAGGGCAGTTGATTGCGGGCCAGGAACTCGCGCACCTCCGAGGAGCGCGGCGACCAACGGTTGCCGACCACCTTGGTCTCGGTGATCGGCCGGTGCTCACTGCTGCGCCAGGCGTCGAGCAGGCCGTCCAGCACCGGGTACAGCTTCTCCTCCGGCGGGTCCCACGGCTTGAGCAGATAGTGGTCCAGGTCGATCACGTTGATCGCGTCGATCGCGGCGCTGGTATCGGCGTAGGCGGTCAGCAGTACCCGGCGCGCGTAGGGATGCAGGTCCATCGCCTGCTCGAGGAATTCGATGCCGTCCATGCCGGGCATCCGGTAGTCGGCGATCAAGACGGCGACCGGCTGGCCGCGCAGTTTCATCTCACGCAGCGCGTCGAGCGCCTGGGCGCCCGATTCCGCGCGCAGAATCCGGTAGTCGGCGCCGTAGCGGCGCCGCAGGTCGCGCACGACCGCTCGGGAAACCCCAGGATCGTCATCGACGCTCAAGATGGCCGGTTTCGTGGCAGCGGGTGAAGTCACCTAACGAGTATGAACGTCGGTACAAACCGTGTCGTCGGCTTTCACTGCCGGCGGACAACCCGGGCCGGCCCACGTCACAGTTTGTGGTGGCGAATCAGGTCGAGTTCGGTGGGGGTGAGCAGTCGCTCGAGGGTCTCGGCGGAGGAGTCGCGGCCGGGCGGGCCGCCGTCGGGCTCGATGGCGGGCAGCAGCGGAACATTGTTCGCATGCCGGCGATGTAAGAGGGAGCGCAGGTTCACGGCCGATCACCTCACGTTTGGCGGGAAAGCTGGAGGCAGTGTCTTTGCTTCTTCTATCCGGCATTGTGCGCTGGCCATTACCAAGATCAGCGCGCAACATGCTGAATGTGACCCAACTGTCTTCCCGATTAAAATGTGTATCACCCATCAAGCGCGCTCGGCCGGACTCCCTGTCGGCTCGTTCGCATGGATCCCGGAGGCAACGTTGCCGAAGAACCTCGAAGTCGCCATAGATATCGCCGCGCCGCCGGACCGGGTGTGGGCGGTGGTCTCGGACCTGAAGCGGATGCCGGAGTTCAGCCCGCAGTGCGTGCGCATGCTGCCGCTCGGTAAACCCAAGGCGGGCACCTGGGTGCTCAACCTCAATACCGACGGCAAGAAGTATTGGCCGACCACCGCGCGCATCGTGCGGTACGAGGCGAACCAGGCGTTCGCCTTCAAGATCAACGAGAACCGCGCGATCTGGAGTTACACGCTGGAGCCGACCGAGTCGGGCACCCGGCTGGTCGAGCGCCGCGACTTCCCCAACGGCACCACCTGGTTCTCCCGCAAGTCGATCAACGCCGCGCTCGGCGGCGAGGCGCCGTTCGAGGAAGAGCTCGTCCGCGGCATGCACGAGACGCTCGACAAGATCAAGAAGGCCGCCGAGGCCCACAGCTAGTCGGCGTGTTCGCGTCCGGCGCAGCGGGTTCGGTGCGTAAGTTGCCGAGTATGCGACGAATGACGCGCTGGTCCGCGGCCGGTGCCGCGATGGCAGTCGGTACCGTGCTGATGACGGGCTGCGGCACCGACGACCCGGGACCCGAACGGCACGTCACCGTCGTCGGCAGCGGCCAGGTGCGCGGCGCGCCGGACATCCTGAACGCCGACCTCGGCGTCGAGGTGACCGCCGAGAATGTCTCGGCCGCCATCGCCCGCGCCAACGACAAGGCCAAGGCGATGACCGACGCCGTCGTCGGCGCGGGCGCCACCCGGGAAGACGTGCGCACCACCGACGTCTCGATCCAGCCCCAGTACTCGGGCGGACCGAACGGCGGCGACACCGTTATCGGCTACCGCGCCACCAACTCGGTGCGCGTCGTGGTGCGCGATCTGACCAAGGCCTCCGGCGTGCTGGACAGCGCGATCAAGGCGGGCGGCAACGAAACCAGGCTGCGCTCGGTGTCTTTCGCCATCGACGACAATTCGCAGTTGCTCGCCGACGCGCGAGCCCGGGCGTTCGCCGACGCGAAGGCGCGCGCCGAGCAGTACGCGGTGCTCGCCGGGGTGCGGTTGACCGAGGTCGACACGATCACCGAGGCGAGCAGCCACGACGATGACAGCGCGAACAAGATGTCGGCGCAAGACGCTGCGCCGCAATCGGTTCCGCTGGAACCGGGCACGCAGACGGTGACCTTCACCGTGAAGGTCACCTGGGGGCTGCGTTGATTGTGCGCCGGGGCGCGTGCTTGATCATGCGCCGGGGCGCGTGTTGATGCGCGCTGATTACACCGTGATCGCGAACTTGGGCAGCGTCACTACCTGGGCGGCGTAGGAAAGTCCCGCGCCGAACGCGATGAGCAGCGCGGTATCGCCGGGCTTGGACTCGCCCTTGCGCAGCATCGCCTCCATGGCCAGCGGGATGGACGCGGCCGAGGTATTGCCGGTCTCCTCGATGTCGTTGGCCAGTGCGCAGTTCTCCGGCAGCTTCAGCACCCGCGCCATGATCTCGATGATGCGGCCGTTGGCCTGGTGCGGGATCATCGCGTTCAGGTCGTCGGTGGACAGCCCGGCCCGGTCGATGGCGTCGCGGCAGACCTTCTCCAGCGAGTGTGCGGCCCACCGGAATACGGCCGTGCCCTCCATCGCCAGGTAGGGGCGCACCGCGTCGGTGCCCTTCTCCTCGATCTCGCGGAAGAACTCGACCCAGTCCTTGTCCTGGCGGATCGCGTGGTGCTGGGTGCCGTCGGAGCCCCACACCGTCGGGCCGATGCCCGGCTCGTCGGACGGGCCGACGATGACCGCGCCCGCGCCGTCGGCGAACAGGAACGCGGTGGAGCGGTCGGTCGGATTGATGGTGTCGGTCAGCTTCTCCACGCCGATCACCAGCACGTGGCCTGCGGTGCCGCCGCGGACCAGGTCCGAGGCGAGTGCGAGCGCGTGGCAGAAGCCGGCGCAGCCCGCGGAAACGTCGAAGGCGGCCGAGCCGTTCATGCCGAGTTCGGTCGCGATCCGCGGTGCGGCGGCCGGGGTGAGCAGCAGGTGGGTCGACGTCGCGACGATCACGCAGTCGACCTGATCGACCGCGATCCCGGACGACTCGAGCGCGCCCTTGGCGGCGGCGACGCTCATGCTCTGCACGGTTTCGGATTCTCCGGCGAAGCGCCGGGTCTTGATCCCGGACCTGGTCTGGATCCACTCGTCGCTCGAGTTGATCGGCCCCGCCACCTCGTCGTTGGTGACGACTCGGACCGGGCGGTATACGCCGAGCCCGAGGATCGCCGTGTGCTCTGCCCCGGTGGTCTGGGCGATTCGAGCAGCCATGTGCGTCTCCTATGTACCTGCGGCACCGCCGCCGGGTTGTCCCCGAAGCATCGAAAATGGATCCCTCATCAACCGCCACCTACGGAGCCGTAGACATGAGGCCCCCTCATATTAGCCGGAGATCCGGCGTTTCGCCGTGCGTATTCTCACAAACCCCGGGTATACCGCGATTAGCATGCTGATTGCTCCTGTCGGCATGCCCCAACTATGTGTGAACCGTTCCAGGTACGCATGGACGGTAGACGCGGATTGCGAGGACACCATGCTCGGTCTCGGGATTATCGGGTGGATCATCATCGGCGGTCTTGCCGGCTGGATTGCCAGCAAGATCATGAAGACCGATGCCCAGCAGGGCATTCTGTTGAATATTGTCGTAGGCATCGTCGGTGGCCTACTCGGTGGTTTCCTACTGAAGTTGTTCGGTGTCGACGTCGAAGGCGGTGGCCTCTGGTTCAGCTTCTTCACCTGCCTCGGTGGCGCGGTGGTGTTGCTGTTCCTGGTCGGCCTGGTGATGGGACGTCGAGTCCGAAGCTGACGGCACCGGTGCCACAGGCTCCTTTCCCGTAAGGTGTGAACGCTTGCGCCGGTCCTATCGTGGAGGGCGTAATCCGACTGCATCTAGCACGAAAGAGGAGCCTGTGGCCCGCCGTCCCACGCCGCCCGGCACGCCTGAACGCACCGGAGTCGGCCACGTCGCCGATTTGGTTCGCAACGCGATCCCCCCGCTGCACCCCGCCGGGCTTCCGTTCGTTGCCGCACCCCTAGCGGTCGCTGTCCTCGGCGGCAAGCGAAAGTGGGTGCGCCGGACGGGTCTGTTCGCCGCGGCCGCGTGCGCAACCTTCTTCCGGCACCCCAATCGGGTGCCGCCGAACCGCCCCGGCGCGGTGGTCGCGCCCGCCGACGGCGAGATCGCCCTCGTCGATACCGCCGCTCCGCCTGCGGAATTGGGCCTCGGCGACCAGCCCGTGCCCCGGGTGAGCATCTTCCTTTCCGTGCTCGACGTGCACGTGCAGCGCACTCCGGTGTCCGGTGTGGTGCGCACGGTGCTGCATCAGCCGGGTCAGTTCCGTTCGGCGGATCTGCCCGAGGCCAGCGCGGTGAACGAGCGCAACACCATGGTGCTCGACACCCCGTCCGGGCATCAGGTGGTCGTGGTGCAGATCGCCGGCCTGCTCGCCCGCCGCATCGTGTGTGACGCCCAGGTCGGCGACGTGCTCACGATCGGCGACACCTACGGCCTGATCCGCTTCGGCTCCCGGGTGGACACCTACTTCCCGGCCGGCACGCAGCTGCTGGTCGAGCCGGGGCAGCGCACCATCGGCGGCGAGACCGTGCTCGCGGTGCTCGGGTCGACGCCCGCCGCTTCATGATGGAGGCGGCTGCTCCGATTCAGCGACGGCGGCGCCGCCCCATCCGGCTGTTGCCGAGCGTGGTGACCATTCTGGCGCTGTGCTCCGGGTTGTCCGCGGTGAAGTTCGGGCTGGACAACCGGCTCGACATCGCGCTGGCGATGATCGGCGCCGCGGCCGTGCTGGACACGCTGGACGGCCGGCTGGCCCGAATGCTGGACGCCACCACCGCGATCGGAGCGGAGCTGGACTCGCTGTCCGACGCCATCTCCTTCGGTGTCGCCCCCGCGCTGGTGCTCTACGTGTCGCTGCTGCACAGCGAGACCGCGGGCTGGATCGTCGCGCTGCTGTTCGCGGTGAGCATCGTGCTGCGGCTGGCCCGGTTCAACACCCTGCTGGACGACGACACCCGGCCGGAGTGGTCGCGCGAGTACTTCGTCGGCGTGCCCGCCCCGGCGGGCGCGCTCATCGCCATGGTGCCGGTCGCGCTGTTCGAGGTGTTCGGTGACGGCTGGTGGGTCGGCTTCTACGCGGTCTCGGCGTGGACCGTCGCCGCCGCGGCGTTGTGCGTCAGCACCATTCCGACGCTGGCCATGAAGTCGGTGTCGGTGGCGCCGCAGGCCGCCGCCGGGCTGCTCGTGCTCGTCGCGCTGGCCGCAGCACTGCTGGTCACCTACCCGATCGTGCTGCTGCTGATCCTGGTCGCGCTGTACCTGTGCCACATTCCCTTCGCCTGGCACTCGCAGCGCTGGGTCGCCGCCCGCCCGGAAACCTGGACGCACAAGCCCGCCGAGCGGCGCGCGCAACGGCGGGCCCAGCGGCGGCCGGTGATCCGCCGCCCGGCGATCCGCGGCTCCACTGCTCGCCTGCGGTTACGCAGGCCGGGTGGCAAGCAGCGCGAAGGCAACGACCTGTCCCGCTGAGCCTGCTGGGTTTTCTTAAGGTCTTGGAAAGCCCGCCCAGGAATGCTCTTGCAGTATGGGCACGCTGGCGATAGGTGGCTTCGGTTTCAGTGGCTGGGGTGTCGGCGGCTTCGGCGTCGCCGGATTCGGCCTGAAGCGGCTGCTCGGTATCGCGGATTCGGCGGTGACCGAACACATGCGGTTGTCCACCCGGGCGAGCGGTACGGTCATACCCGGCGGGCGGGCGCGAAAGAGGGTAGCGATGGAGCCGGACGGGTTGGGCGTGTTCATGACGCATCGCCCCCGGCTGTTCGCACTCGCCTACCGGATGCTCGGGTCCGCCGGTGAAGCCGAAGACGCCGTGCAGGAGACCTATCTGCGCTGGGACGCGGCCGACCGCAGCCGAATCCGTTCCGCCGAGGCCTGGCTGACCACCGTGCTGGTGAATCAATGCCGGGCCTGGCTGATCTCGGCGCGGGCCCGCCGGGAGACCTATGTCGGGCCGTGGCTGCCCGAGCCGGTGGCCACCGAGCACGGCGAGCTCGGTCCGCTGGAGACCGTCGAAGAGCGCGAACTGGTTTCCTTCGCGCTGCTCACCGCGTTGGAGCGGTTGACCCCGGTGGAGCGGGCGGTGTTCGTGCTGCGCGAGGCGTTCGGTTACGCGCATCGCGAGATCGCCGACATGCTCACCATCACCGAGGGCAACTCGCAGCAGATCTACCGGCGGGCCGGGCTGCGGGTGCGCGCGGGCCGGGCCCGCTTCGATGTGCCATCCGAGTACGCGGGCGAGCTGATCAAACGATTCCTGAAGGCGGCGCGCAACGGTGACATCGAGTCGCTGGAGCAGTTGCTCACCGCCGATGTGGTGTCGATCGCGGACGGCGGCGATCAGATCAACGCGGCGCGCAGGCCGATCGTCGGTGCGAACAAGGTCGCGCGGTACCTGGTCGGGCTGTTGCGGTGGGAGGTGCCCGGCATGGAGCTGCTCGTCGAGGAGGTCAACGGTGCGCCCGCCGCGGTGGCCAGGGTGAACGGTGCGCCGATGCTCGTCGTCGGCATCGAGCTGGTCGACGGCGCGGTGGCCACGCTGCGGCTGGTCGTCAACCCCGAGAAACTGGCCTATTTCGCCGAGTCCACGGGTGCCGCGCAGTAAGTCGCCGGCAGCGTGACGTGCTTCACGCCCGAAAATTGTCAGCAATGGTGGGGCTGTTCGATCTGAAGGGTGTCGGCCGAACGAAAAGGAGCCACCTCATGACCGGACAGCATCGGATCGTCGTCCTCGGCGCCGGGTACGCGGGACTGGCGGCAGCGGGCCGCCTCGCGAGCAAGGCGCGCGGGGCGCGGATCACCGTCGTCGACGCGCGCACCGACTTCGTCGAACGGGTACGGCTGCACCAGCAGGCCGCCGGGCAACAGATTCCGACGTGGAGCCTGCGGGAACTGCTGGACAACAAGAAGATCCATTTCGTGCGCGCTCGCGCGACGGAGATCGATACCGCGAGTAAGCGGGTATTGCTGGACACCGCAACGGTTCTCGAATACGACACCCTCGTCTACGCACTGGGCAGTATCGCGGACCGGGCCAGTGTTCCCGGCCTTGCGGAGCATGCCTACTCGGTGTCGACGCCGGAGGACGTGAGCCGTTTCGAAGCTCCGTCCGGCACTGTTCTTGTCGTCGGTGCCGGTGCCACGGGTATCGAGCTGGCTGCGGAACTCGCTGAGTCACATCCTGATTCGCGCGTGTGCCTGCTCAGCCCGGAGGAGCCGGGTGCATGGTTGTCGCCCCGGGCGCGCAAGCATATTCGCCGCGTGCTCGAGCGGCTCGGTGTCGAGATCCGCTCCGATGCCAAGGTGCTCGAGGTGACCGCGGCGGGGGCGCGGCTGGCGGACGGCACGCTGATCGAGGCCGCCGCGACCGTGTGGACCGCGGGTTTCGCCGTGCCGGATCTGGCGCGGCGAGCGGGCCTTTCGGTCGACGGGACGGGCCGGGTGCTGGTAGACGCTGCGCTGCGGTCGATCTCGCACCCGGACGTCTACGCGGCGGGCGACAGCGCCGTGATCGCCGGACCCGGCGGGCGCGACCTGCGGATGGCCTGTGCGACCGCGTTGCCCACGGGCAAGTACGCGGCCGATGCGATTGTTGCCCGGCTTCGTGGCGCGGAACCGGGGAAGTTGCGGTTCCGGTATGTCGTCCAGTGTCTGAGCCTCGGCCGTCGGGACGGGCTCATCCAGGTGCTGCACGCGGACGACTCGCCTGCGCGAACCGTGCTGACCGGGCGACCGGCGGCGTGGGTGAAAGAGCAGGTCGTTCGGGGTGCGGGATGGGCGGCCCGCCCCTGAACAGTGCACCATTTCGGCGGCTACGGCACTGGCGTCCGGTAGTGGATCAGGTTTCGTCAACTTCGGGTTGACGCTGACGGATCGTCAACCTATCGTTGACGGCATGACGCAGCCATATCGCCTCGACGACCTGATCGATGGCATCAAGAAAGCCCGACCCGACAATGTGCTCGACCAACTGTCCGACGCCGTGGTCACCGGTAATCACCTCGGCGAACTGGCCGATCACCTGATCGGCCACTTCGTCGACCAGGCCCGCCGCGCCGGCGCCTCGTGGACCGACATCGGCGCCAGCATGGGCGTCACCAAACAGGCCGCGCAGAAGCGCTTCGTGCCGAAAGGCCCCGGCGGTCTGGACCAAGATGCTCTGATGGATCCCAGTGCGGGCTTCGCCCGGTTCACCGAGCGGGCCCGCGGGGTCGTCATTGCCGCGCAGGAAGCCGCACGCGCCGCGGGTAACTCGGAGATCGGTACCGCGCACCTGGTGCTCGGCCTGCTGTCCGAACCCGAAGGCATCGGCGCGAAAGAGATTCTCACCAGCGGGATCTCGCTGGAGGCCGTGGGCGAAGCGGTGGCCGCCGCGCTGCCCGCCGGTACAGGCGACGTGCCGCCGCTCATTCCGTTCGACGCGGAGGCCAAGAAGGCGCTCGAGCTGACCTTCCGCGAGGCACTTCGCCTGGGCCACAACTACGTCGGCACCGAACACATCCTGCTCGCGCTGCTCGAACAGGAGAACGGGGACGGCCTGCTCACCGGTCTCGGCATGGACAAGACGAAGACCGAGGTTCATATTGTCGAACTGCTCGCCCCGTACATGCCCAAAAAGCAATGAGGCGGTGGTGCGCGGCCTGAAACTGCCGAGCTACGCCCGCCCGCGCAGGCCGCCACCCCAACGTGGCCATTGCGCTTGGGGTTTCGGCTCGGCAACCAACGGCTCGCGATCGAGATCGGTGACGTACAGCGGAAGATGCGGTGCCAGTTCCGCCAGTAGTTCCAACGTTTTACCGCCCTGCGCGGCCCGGTACTCGGGCATCGTCAGCCCGACCAATTGCAGGAATCGCATGCTGCCGTGCGGGGTTTCGATGGTGCCGAGCTCCGGGTCGACGGTGAAGCCGACGGCGCGAATGCCGGAGTTCGGCCGGTCGGCGGCGATCGGGCCGTTCGCTTTGATGGTGTGTCCCGGCTCGAACCACTTGCCGGACTGGAAGACATAACGGGCGAGGTTCTGCAGGAAGTTCGCGGGCCACACCGGCGGCTCGGTGTCGGTGGGCTTGCGCACCAGCCGGAAGGTGAACTCGAACCCCCAGCCGGACTCCGCCGGGTTGTCCCACTCCTTCTCGTACAGCTCGGTCATGCCGTAACTGATGTAGTGCCAGTGCGGGACCGGCTCGGTGCGTGAGTACGCGCTGATCCCGTCGAGCGGGTCGGGACCGCCGAGCGACCAGCGGTGATCGGTGGCCCAATGGAAAGGTTCGATATCGCCGTACAACGGCCGCAGCGCGCCGTCGATGGCATTCCAGCCGGGTGCTTCACTCACCCCGCCACCATAAGGGGAACCGCCGCCGTCGCTCCGGCCGTGCGTGGACTCCGTCCGGCTGCGCTTGTTCGGCGAGTAGCTTGCCCGAGCCGGATGTCGTTGGCGCACAGCCGGTCAGGCGTCCGGCACATTGCGCTCGAGTTCGGCCAGCCAGGCCGCGGCCGACGCGTCGCTCGGCGCCCGCCAGTCACCGCGCGGGGACAGCGAGCCACCGGAGCCGACCTTCGGCGCGTTGGGCAGCGTCGAGCGTTTGAACTGGCTGGTCTGCACGAACCGGCGCAGGAACTCCGCGAGCCACCGCTTGATGGTGGCGAGCTCGTAGGCGTTGCGCTGGTCGGCGGGGATCAGATCGGGCCAGCGGCCGCGGTTCGGGTCCGACCACGCGTGCCTGGCCAAATAGGCGATGCGGCTGGGTCGGTAGCCGAAGCGGAGCAGGTAGTAGAGGTGGAAATCCTGGAGTTCGTACGGGCCGACGGTGGCTTCGGAGCTCTGACTCGGCGCCGCGGTGCTCGAAGCGGCGTTGTCGGGCACCAACTCCGGCGAGATCTCGGTCTGCAGGATCGAGGTGAGTACCTCGCCCGCCGCGGCCCCGAACTGCCCGGTCTCGACCGACCAGGCGATCAGGTACTTGATCAGCGTCTTGGGGACCGAGGCGTTCACGCTGTAGTGCGCCATGTGGTCGCCGACGCCGAAAGTGCACCAGCCCAGGGCGAGTTCGCTCAGATCGCCGGTGCCGACGACGAGCGCGCCGTGCTGGTTCGCCAGCCGGAACAGGTGCGAGGTGCGCTCGCCCGCCTGCACGTTCTCGTAGGTGACGTCGTACTGCGGCACGCCGTCGGCGGCCGGGTGGCCCAGGTCGCGCAGCATCTGCGTCGCCGACGGACGGATATCGATCTCCTGCGCGGTCACGCCGAGCGCGTCCATCAGCCGGTGCGCGTCGGTGCGGGTTCGGGTGCTGGTCGCGAAGCCGGGCATGGTGTACGCCAAGACATTTGCCCGGGGCAGGCCGAGCCGGTCCATCGTCTCGGCCGCGACGATCAACGCCTGCGTGGAGTCCAGCCCGCCGGACACTCCGATGACCACCCGCTCCATCCCGGTGGCGCGCAGCCGGGTGCTCAACCCTTCGACCTGGATGTGCTGCACCTCGGCGCAGCGATCGTTGCGCACCGCGGGATCGGCCGGCACGTAAGGGAAGCGCTCGATCTCGCGCCGCAGTTCCACCACGCCCGCGGGAATCGGCAGTTCCACCTCGATCCGCCGTAGCCGAGCCAGCCGTTCCCGGTGGTCGTGCACATTGTCAGCAAAGCTGGTGGTGCGCAGTCGATCCGCGGCCAGACGGCGCAGATCCAGGTCGGCGGTGACCAACTGCGGATGATCGGCGAACCGGACACCCTCGGCGAGCAGATCACCGTTCTCGCACACCAGCGCCTGCCCGTCCCAGGCCAGGTCGGTCGTCGATTCCCCGTGTCCCGCCGCCGAATACAGGTAGGCGGCCAGGTAGCGCGCCGAATGCGAGGTGCACAGCGCTCTGCGGTAGTCGGCCTTGCCGATGACGATATTGCTCGCCGACAGGTTCACCAGCACCGTCGCCCCGGCCAGCGCGGCAAAACCGCTGGGCGGCAACGGCACCCAGCCGTCCTCGCAGATCTCCAGATGGAAGACGAACCCGTCGAGGTTGTTCGCCACGAACAGCAAGTCGGCGCCGAACGGCACCCGCTGCCCGGCGATCGTGACGTGCGTCTCCAGGTTCTCCCGTGCCGCCGCGAACTGCCGCTTCTCGTAGAACTCCCGATAGTTCGGCAGATAACTCTTCGGCACCGCACCGAGCACCACGCCGCGGCACATCGCGACGGCGCAGTTGAACAGTCGCCCCTGGGTCCGCACCGGCGCACCGACCACCAGCACCGTGTCCAGGTCGGCGCTCTCAGCGACCACCCGCGCCAGCGCCGCTTGGACGGCGTCGTCCAGCGCGTCCTGGTGGAAGAGATCGTCGGCCGTGTAGCAGGACAGGCCGAGCTCCGGGAAAACGGTCAGCACCACTCCGTCGGCCGCCGCCGCCCTGGCCAGCGCCAGCGTCTGCTCGACGTTGTAGGCCGGGTCG
Organism: Nocardia suismassiliense; assembly: GCF_900269665.1. Classification (GTDB taxonomy): domain Bacteria; phylum Actinomycetota; class Actinomycetes; order Mycobacteriales; family Mycobacteriaceae; genus Nocardia; species Nocardia suismassiliense. The sequence goes on along the minus strand of NZ_LT985361.1, from coordinate 8,953,956 downwards.
GTGACCCGCACCCGCGGCACGGCGACCGCCACCCGGGCGAAATCGTGCCGATAGAGCGATTCGAAGGGCAGTTCACGCACTGCCGTCCCCCTTCGCCGAGGCTGCCGGAAATGATCATGATTCCCCTCCGGAACCTACCCGCCATAGTGGCCCGCTAAGCTATAGCAATGGCGGATGAAACGGATTCCGACCTAATCGCGGGGGAACGACGCGCCGATCTGCTGCGTGCGCTTTCTTATGTGTCCACAGAGTCACAGCCGGACGGCAGCTATGTCGTCAACGGAGATCTTCCCCCCGAGGTGGCGCCCCCATTTATTCGGGCGATCATGCGGGTCGAAGCGGAGTTGTTGTTGCACGATGCCGAGCTCGTCACCGTGGAGGGCGGCGAGCCGAGGTCCCCGGAAGAGCGCAGGACCGACGCGTTCGTGGCCCTGGTGTTGCGGGTCGACGACCGGGCTTAGTCCCGGTGCCGAAAGTTGCGAGCCGAGCGGCGCGGGAGCACCCCGGACCTTGCACTCGGCACCTCCGAGTGCTAGAAATGGCGTTGGCACTCTAAAGCTGTGAGTGCCAGGTCGGGACGGTGAGACCGGGTTCCATCGACACCCTCGGTCGTCCGTCGCGGGCACCGCACCTGGCCAGCGTATTAGGGCGACCCAACCTGCGGTCGTTCCTGTGTGTCAGCCATATACATGTGGAGGATCTCAACGCAATGGCCAAGACAATTGCGTACGACGAAGAGGCCCGGCGCGGCCTCGAGCGGGGTCTGAACGCCCTCGCCGACGCGGTCAAGGTGACGCTGGGGCCGAAGGGTCGCAACGTTGTCCTGGAGAAGAAGTGGGGCGCCCCCACGATCACCAACGATGGTGTTTCCATCGCCAAGGAGATCGAGCTGGAGGACCCGTACGAGAAGATCGGCGCCGAGCTGGTCAAGGAAGTCGCCAAGAAGACGGACGACGTCGCGGGCGACGGCACCACCACCGCCACCGTGCTCGCCCAGGCGCTCGTGCGTGAGGGTCTGCCCAACGTCGCGGCCGGCGCGAACCCGCTCGGTCTGAAGCGCGGCATCGAGAAGGCTGTCGAGGCCGTCACGGCTCGCCTGCTGGAGTCCGCCAAGGAGATCGACACCAAGGAGCAGATCGCTGCTACCGCTGGTATCTCCGCGGGCGACTCGTCCATCGGTGAGCTGATCGCCGAGGCCATGGACAAGGTCGGCAAGGAAGGTGTCATCACCGTCGAGGAGAGCAACACCTTCGGGCTCCAGCTGGAGCTCACCGAGGGCATGCGCTTCGACAAGGGCTACATCTCGGGTTACTTCGTCACCGACCCGGAGCGTCAGGAAGCGGTCCTCGAGGATCCGTACATCCTGCTGGTCGGCTCGAAGATCTCGACCGTCAAGGACCTGCTGCCGCTGCTGGAGAAGGTCATCCAGGCCGGCAAGCCGCTGCTGATCATCGCCGAGGACGTCGAGGGCGAAGCCCTGTCGACCCTGGTGGTCAACAAGATCCGTGGCACCTTCAAGTCCGTTGCCGTCAAGGCGCCGGGCTTCGGTGACCGCCGCAAGGCGCAGCTCGCCGACATCGCCATCCTCACCGGTGGCGAGGTCATCAGCGAAGAGGTCGGCCTCTCCCTGGAGACCGCCGGTGTCGAGCTGCTCGGCCAGGCGCGCAAGGTCGTCATCACCAAGGACGAGACCACCATCGTCGAGGGCGCGGGCGACGCGGAGGCCATCAAGGGCCGCGTGCAGCAGATCCGTGCCGAGATCGAGAACTCGGACTCGGACTACGACCGGGAGAAGCTGCAGGAGCGTCTGGCCAAGCTGGCCGGCGGTGTTGCGGTCATCAAGGCCGGTGCCGCGACCGAGGTCGAGCTCAAGGAGCGCAAGCACCGCATCGAAGATGCCGTGCGCAACGCCAAGGCCGCCGTCGAAGAGGGCATCGTCGCCGGTGGCGGCGTGGCCCTGCTGCAGTCGGCGCCTGCGCTGGACGACCTGAAGCTCAGCGGTGACGAGGCGACCGGCGCGAACATCGTGCGCGTCGCCCTGTCGGCTCCGTTGAAGCAGATCGCCTTCAACGCCGGCCTCGAGCCGGGCGTTGTCGCCGAGAAGGTTTCCAACCTGCCGGCCGGCCACGGCCTCAACGCCGATTCCGGCGTGTACGAGGACCTGCTTGCCGCCGGTGTCGCCGACCCGGTGAAGGTCACCCGCTCCGCGCTGCAGAACGCGGCGTCCATCGCGGCTCTGTTCCTCACCACCGAGGCCGTCGTCGCCGACAAGCCGGAGAAGTCCGCCGCGCCCGCCGGCGACCCGACCGGTGGCATGGGCGGCATGGACTTCTGAGTCCAGCCACTCGGCAACACCTCTAGAAACCGGAAGCCGGTCCACCCTCGGGTGGACCGGCTTCCGGCGTCTGCGGAGTCCCTTCCGCTTGCTTCGAGATCGACTGTACAGGTTAGGCTAACCTACATTCAAGTCCGTCAGATTCCGTCGACGGCGAGCACGGCGAACGGCTGCGGGGTGCCGGGTCCCATCGGTCCACCCTTGTCGAATTGTGAAGCGACCACCAGGAGTTGGTCGCCGGTGCGGACCAGCGTGGTGGGGATGCTCAGGGCCGCGTCGGTGATGCGCTGGACCAGGGTCGCGGTGGCGCCGTCGTCGGTCATCGTCCAGCGGGCGATGGCGTTGTCGGTGTTCTGCACCACCCACAGCGTGTTGTCGTGCAATTCGAGGCCGTCGCCGTGGGTCAGGTTGCCGCCGTGCAGCGCGACCTTGCGGATCGGGTCCGCGGCGTTCGGCGCGAGGGCGATGCGGAACAGCTCGCCTGCGGCCATATCGACAACGAACAAGTAGCGGCCACCGGCGTCGGCCACGATGCCGTTCAGCGTGAAGCCGCCAGGTGCGCGCGGCGCGAGCACCGGGTTCAGATCGAATTGTGTTGTCATATCGGCACGTCCGCCGTTTGACGCGGCGCGGGCGACATCGTCTGCGGTGATGCGGTAGACGACGCCGCGCACGGAGTCGGTCAGGTAGGCGGTGCCGTCCGGGGTGATGGCTACATCGTTGACGAAGCGTGCCGCCGGGCCCGGCGCGTCGAAGCGGGCGATCAAGACGCGGGATGCGGTGTCGTACACGGCGACTCCGGCGGTCGAGTCGGTCACCCACAGTCGTCCCGCCTGGTCGACCTTCAGGCCGTTGGCGGTCTTGCGGCCGTCGGCGCCCTCCGGGAGGAAGGTCTCGGCCTGCTTGCTCCCCGGCGCGGCCTTGTAGACGGCCCCGGTGCTGTACGAGCCGACGTAGGTGTCGCCGGTGCGCGGATCGGCGGCGATGCCTTCGGGGTAGGCGCGGTCGCTCGGTAGCGCGTAGGCGGCGGTGATCCGCGCGGACGGCGCGGCGGGCTGCGCGGTGTTTTCGCTGGCACCGCAGGCCGCGGCGGCGGTGCAGGACGCCGCGATGGCGATGGTTGCCATGCGGCGGCGCGTTGCGTGGGACATGGTCGCCTCTCATCAGGTCTATCGCTCGGATGTAGTCACATCTGAATACGAGCACGAAGATAGATTAGAGTTCTAATGATCGTCAAGAGTGTTAGGTGAAGACGGGCAGATACCATGCGGACATGACGTCCTTGCCCGCCGCCGAGCGCCTCGGCTCCTACGTGAAGCGCGCCGAGCAGGCGCTGCAGACGGCGAAGCATGCTGCGCTGAAGCCCGCGGGCGTCACCGTCGCGCAGTACGCCGCGCTGCTGTACCTCGATGAGAACCCCGGCATCTCGGCCGCCGCGCTGGCTCGGCTGTGCGGCGTGACGCCGCCGACGATGAACACGGTGCTGACCAACCTGCAGGACCGCGGCCTCATCGAACGCACCCCGCACGCGTGGCACAAGAACATCCTGGAAACCCGCCTCACCGAAGCGGGTGCCGCCGTCATGCGCGACGCCGACGCCAGGGCGGTCCGGGTCGAACGCGCGGTGGCGGCGGGCTTCACCGACGCCGAACGCGCGACACTGCAGGACCTGTTGACCCGCTGCGCCGATCTTTTCGACTCCGTCCGCCCCGAAACTCCTACCGCCACCAAGAAGTAGGCAGGGGCGCGGCGTCGACGGCCACGTCAGCCCAGCAGGAACGCCACGAGAAATCCTGCGGCGGTGGCCATTCCGACCCACCAGCCGCCTTCGCGATAAGCCTCGGGCATCAGCGAGTCGGCGAGTACCGCGAGGGTCGCGCCGCCCGCAAACGCTTGCACGGTGCTGATGTTGGTCTGGGAAAGGTTGTCGGACAACGTATTCCCCAGCACGGTGACCACCACGAGCACCGAACCCGTTGCCGCCCAGAGCCATAGCGGACCAAGGCGCTGCACCCCGTGCTTGTCGCGCATCAGCGCGGCCCCGCTGATCGCCTCCGGCACATTGCCCACCGCGACGGCGACCAACAGTGCCAGCCCGCCGCCACCGGCGAGGGTGACGCCGAGTGCGGTGTTCTCCGGAATGCCGTCCAGCACCGTGCCGAGCAGTAGCGCCCACCCAATAGCGTTGGCGCCCAACTTGGTTTCGATCAGATGGTTGGCCACCACGTACACCCCGGCGCCGCCGAACAGCGCCACGGCCGCGATCAGCGCACCCGCCTGCTGGAACGCGGGCTCGAAGAGTTCGTTGGAGACCGCGGCGATCATGGTGCCCGCGCCGAACGCCATCAACGACGCGAGCAACGGTTTCGGCAAGGTCCACCGCAGGCCGATGGCGGCGCCGATCACCAGGGGGACGGCGGTGCCGAGCCCGTAGAGCAACGCAGTCAGCATGCGATTCACCCTAATGGGGCACGGTTGCCGCGGCTGAGGTGAAGGTGGCGGTGCGTCCACCTCGAACTAATCGGCGCGCTATTGCGAAGTACCACTACTTCGCGAAGTTGCCTGGCGGACAGGACGAATCAGGCATAACCAGCGGACCAGTTCGGAAAAAGAATAATTCTACGAATTCCCGTCAAAATCGCGTGCGGCCCGCTCGGCGCCGTCGTATCGACTGGCTCGGCAAACATTCAGTGACAAGAGCAAGGCCGGTGCGCTTCGCAGATCCGGTGCGCACGAACCGCCTTAAAGCGTGCTTACCAATCGGTATTCTCTACTGCTGGCGAGGGGTTCGATGAGGGGGTGCCGAGTCGGTAACCACCCTGCCAACTTTCGGCAAACGCCTGGTCAGTTGCGGGTTGATACCAAGGACCCGATCCATGTCGAGTGCTTCTCGGCCTTCTGTATTGTCTGGCCCAATGTCACAGGATGCGAATACGGGTCGAATGTATGCCGGGCAACCCGTCGAGGACCGGCAACGTCAGCGGCGTGCGCGTTTTCTGGAATCGGGCCTGACGGTCTTCGCGCGCGACGGTTACGCCAATAGTTCGGTCGGCGCCATCTGTAAGGACGCCGGACTCTCCTCGCGACAGTTCTACGAGGAGTTCACCGGGCGCGAGTCCCTACTACTCGAGCTCTACGAGCAGATCGATCGCGAGTCGCGCGACGCGGTCGCCAAGTCATTGGAGAGCAAGGCCGACGCGAGTGCGCTCGAGATCATCGACGCGTCCGTCCGGGCGTACGTCGAGTCCATCGGGTCGGACCCGCGCAAGGCGCGCGTCGCACTGGTCGAGGTGGTCGGTGCGGGCCCGAAGGTGGAGAAGTTCCGGCTCGAACTGCGCCGGGTGTGGGGTTCGCTGCTGGCGGGTGCCGCGGAGGACGCGGCCATGCACGGCGAGATCCCGACCGGTGACTACGAGATGCGGGTGCTCGCCATCATCGGCGCGGTCAACTACGTGGTGGATTCGTGGAGTGGTGCCGACCCGCGCCCGCCGCTCGACGACGTGATCAGGGTGTTGAGCAGGGTGATCATGGGGGCGGTCGGCGCCTGAGCGCCGAGCAGCCGAGGCGCGGCGGCACCGGGGCCGGTAGCGTGCGCGGGATGGAAACGGTTCCGATCCAAATGCCGGATGGCAGTACGGTTCCGGTGCGGCTGATCCCGGCCGCCGGTGCCCATCGACATCCGGTCACCCCGGATGCGCCGCGCCCGGTGCTGGTGATCGTGCCCGGGCTCGGCGTCCCCGGCGGGTACTACGAGTCGTTCGCCGTGAAACTGGCGGCGCGCGGCTTCGACCTGGCGATCGGCGAGCTGCGCGGCAACGGGGACAGCACGCCGAAGCCGAGCGCCGCCAGCACCTACGGCTACCACGAGCTGGTGTCGGTCGACTTCCCGGCGATCTTCCAGGTAGTGCGCGACCGGTTCCCGGCCAGCACGCCGTATCTGCTCGGGCACAGCATGGGCGGGCAGTTCGCCGTCATGTCCGCCGCGCGGATCCGCGGCAGGCTCGGCGGGCTGATCCTGGTCGCCTCCGGGACGCCGTATTACCGTGGCTACCCGGGGCTTTCGAGTCCCGGCATCCTGTTCGGCACGGCGGCCGCCTCGCTGACGGCCAACCTGGCCGGCTTCTGGCCGGGGGACCGGATCGCCGCGGGCGGCTTCGGCCGCCAGTCCAAGGTGCTGATCGCGGATTGGGCGCGGCTGGCCCGCACCGGCCGGTTCCAGCCGGTCGGCGCGGACATCGACTACGAGGAGCGCATCTCCCGGCTGAAGCTGCCGGTGCTGTCCATCACCGTCACCGGCGACGACCTCACCCCGCCCGGCTCCGCCGAACACCTGCTGGCCAAGCTGCCCAAGGCCGAGGTGACCACCTGGCATCAGCCGGAATCGCTGGGGCACAACGGCTGGATCCGGGAGAACACCACCACCATCGATCAGATCGAGAAGTGGCTGCGCGATCGTTAGCCGGGCCTGCGGCCGACCTCGCGATGGCGGTCGAACCCGTCGAGCATGGCGTCCAGGCCCACGTCGAAGTGGTCCGCTTCCGGCTCCGCGTGCTCCTCGCTGCGCTGTGCGGCGACCGCGGCGATGGCGTGACTGAGGATGTGGCCGATCGTGTACTCGCGCAGGCAGCGGGTCAGCTGCCGCGCGATGGCCGCCGAAAAGCCCGCGCCCTGCAGGTGTTCCACCATCCAGCTGCCTGTCTCGACGGCCAGGTCGCTGCGCACCGGACGCGTCGCGAAGACCGGCACCGCGTTCGGATGCCTGCGCAGCGTGGAGCGCAGCCGGTGCGCGTAGGCGCGCATCAGATCGCGCCAAGGTTCTTGCCACGGTAGGGATTCCATGTCGAGCTCGGCGAACATGGTGTCGGCGATGGCGTCGAACAGCTCCTGCTGATCGGTGAAGTGCCGGTAGGCGGCCATCGGGTCGGCGCCGAGCGCGGTGCCGAGTTTGCGCATCGAGAATCCGTCGACACCGGTGCGATCGATGAGGTTCAGCGCGACCGCGGCGATATAGTCGCGGTTCAACGCGGTCCGCGTCGTGGGCGCCGGGTTTGCGCGCCGGGTGCGGGCGCGCCGTGCGCGGGGCACCTCGACGGCGTTGTCGGAATCCACGACCAGCTCTCCTCTCGAACCCGGGTCTACGGCGTAGACATCAGCTACACCGTAGGCCCAGGTCCCGGGAATCGGTCGTTATCCGCGCCGCTCGATCAGCATCTGCGTGAAGAACTCGTAGATCAGCCCGGCTTGGAACGCCGACTGCTTGTTGTCCGCCGCGCCGCCGTGACCACCCTCGATGTTCTCGTGGTACCAGAACTCGTGGCCCTGCTCTTCGAGCAACGCGGCCATCTTGCGGGCGTGCCCAGGATGCACGCGGTCGTCCCTGGTGGACGTGGTGAGCAGGATCGGCGGGTAGGCCACATCGGCCCGCGCGTTCTGATACGGCGAGTACTTGCTGATGTACTCCCACTCCTCCGGCTTGTCCGGGTCACCGTATTCGGCGATCCACGAGGCACCCGCCAGCAGCAGGTGATAACGCTTCATGTCCAGCAGCGGCACCTGGCAGACGATGGCGCCGAACAGCTCCGGGTAGCGGGTCAGCATCACTCCCATCAGCAGGCCGCCATTGCTGCCGCCCACCGCGCCGAGCTGATCGGCGGTCGTAATGCCGCGCGTCACAAGGTCTTTCGCGATCGCGGAGAAGTCTTCGTACACCTTGTGCCGGTTGGCCTTCTGCACCGAGGTGTGCCACTGCGGCCCGTACTCGCCGCCGCCGCGGATGTTGGTCATCACCCAGGTGCCGCCGCGCTCCAGCCAGCCCATGCCGGACGCGCCGCTGTAGGCGGGCGTGCGCGAGACCTCGAAGCCGCCGTAGCCCGACATCACCGTCGGGCCGGGGGTCCCCCTGCGGTCGCGATGGCGAATGACGAAGTACGGCACCTGCGTTCCGTCGTCGGAGGTCGCGAAGAACTGCTCGGTCTCGATGCCGTCGGCGTCGAAGAAGCCGGGCTCCTGCTTGAGCTGCTCGGTGGCGCCGCCCACCGAGCTGGCCAGCAGCGTGGCGGGCGTCGTGAATCCACTTGTGGTGAGCATGAATTCGTCGCCGCCCTCGAGCGGGTCCAGGTTCAGCACGCTGGTGGTGGCCATCGGCGGGGTGTCGGCCAGCGACTCCTTGCGCCAGCCGTCGGTGCCCGGCGTCAGCACGTAGAGCTTGGTCTGCACGTCCTCGAGGGTGATGAGCAGCAGATGGTTCTCGGTCCAGCCGTAACCGTGCAGCGAGGTGTGTGGGTCCGGGGTGAAGATCACCTCGAATTCCCGTCCGCCGGCGAGGAACTTCTCGAAGTCCATGGCCAGCAGCGCGCCCGCGGGATAGGCGGCGCCGCCCACCTCCCACGGCGACTTCAGCCGGACCAGCAGCCAATCCTTGTACCAGGACTCGCTCGCGTCGGAGGGGATCTCCAGATGCCGTAGCGTGCCGTCGTTTTCGAGCAGATAGACCTCTTCGTTGAAGAAGTCGGTGGCTCGGCCGATGAAATGGCGCTCGTAGCCGGGGGTCCGGTCATAGCCCGCCGAGACCGCGACATCGCCGGGCTCGCCCTCGAAGACGGTCACCGCGTCGGCCAGCTCGGTGCCGCGCTGCCAGCGCTTGGCGATGCGCGGGTAGCCGGACTCGGTCAGCGAGCCCGGGCCGAAATCCGTGCCGACGTACACCGAATCGATGTCGATCCAGCGCATCTCGGACTTCGCCTCGGGCAGGAAGAAGCCGCCGTCGGCCGGGTCGATGAAGGTGCGCGTCGCCATGTCGAACTCGCGCACCACCTTGGCATCCGCGCCGCCGCGCGACAGGCTGATCAGGGTCCGCGACTGCTCGGGGCGCAGCACGGCGGCCCCGCCCCACACCCAGTTCTCGTCCTCGGCGGCGGCCAGCGCGTCCAGGTCGATCAGCACGTCCCAGTGGGGCGATTCCTTGGCGTACTCGGCGAACGTGGTGCGCCGCCACACCCCGCGCGGATGCTCGGCGTCGCGCCAGAAGTTGTAGAGCCAGCTGCCGCGCCGGCCCGGGTACGCGATCTTGGTGTCGGTGTCGAGCATGTCCAGAATGCGATGTTCGAGCTCGCTGAACCGGTCGGAGGTCGCGAATCGCTCCACGACCACGCTGTTGTGTGCGCGCGCCCAGTCGAGGGCCCGCTCATCGGTCACTTCTTCGAGCCAGAGGTAAGGGTCCGTCACATTCTGCTCAACGCCACTCATCCCCACATTGTTGCCGAGCGGCGCCGATCAGGTCCCCGGGGTTACCAGAAGTGCGCTACATCCACCACGACCCGTGCTCCGCTACCCGGTCCGTCGAGGGTGAACACCCGCATCGGCAGCCGTGCGCGGACGCCGAGACCGACCGTGGTCTGCCCCTCGAACGAGCCGGCCCAGGCCACCTGACGGAAGGTCTGGTAACCGGCCGCATTCACCAGCTCATTGCGGTTCTGCGGCTGGTAGGTGGGTTGCCCCGCCTCGTTGTATGCGGGCGCGTGCACCACCACAGCCAGGAACGCCCCACCCCGCAGCGGCACGGGTGTGCCGGACCCGTCCATCGTCACCCGGTCGACATAGCCGACGTGATAGCCAGGCGCCGAACCGGCGAGGTCGATGACGAGCCGATCGAAGCATTCGTGCCGACCGGACCGAACGCCGTTGACCGGGCCGGTCGACATCGGAGGGCTCGCCTTATCGAGCGAACCCCACACCAATCCGCAGTAGGAGGGAGTTGCCGCGGCCGGTCCGGGAATGATCCACAGGCCGACGAGAGTCGCGACGGAGGTGAACAACAGAAATATGCGACGCATGCCGCACCGCCTTCAGGCAGTAAGAACGAATTATTCGATGAATCGGGCGAATCGGGCAGGGTGTTACTGCCGCAACGTACTCGAAAAGGATTCGTGACCTTGGTATATCGGTTCGATACGCGTTCGACACCGCACGCACCTGACAGTGGTCCGGGCACCGGCTCAGTAGGATCGCGAGTTCGACGCTGATCCGACCAGGAGGTTTCTTTGCCGCCGTTTCTCTGGGAGCAGCACTGCTGTTTACCGCTGGTGCCTTCGGCGCGGATCGCGGACCTCGCGCGTTATCCGCTCGGGTCGTACCTGTCGGTGAATGTCGGGTATTCGCCGCATACGACGGAGGATTCGCTGAAGCTGACCCGGCAATATCGCGCGGACGCGCTCGCCGATGGTCGATTCCGGTTGGTGCACAGCCACTCCGATATCGGCGATCCGGAAACCATCGCCCTCGCCTTCGATCTGGAGGACTCGGGGCCGCTCGGTGGTGACCTGGACAATGTCGCGCTGTTCTACGAGTTGGGCGTGCGTTCGATGCTGCCTACCTACAACAGCGCGAACAAGGCGGGGAGCGGCTGTCTCGATACCGAGGACACCGGGCTCACCGCATTCGGTCGCGACCTCGTGCGCACCCTCAACGAGGTCGGCATGTTCGTCGACGGCTCCCATTGTTCGCGGCGCACCGGACTGGATCTGGCGACGTACACCCAGGTGCCGATGATCTACAGCCACTCCAATTTCGCCGCGCTATGGGAGCATCCGCGCAACATCACCGACGAGCAGGCGAAGGCCTGTGCCGCCACCGGTGGCGTGATCGGAGTCAATGGTGTGGGTATCTTCTTGGGCCGCAACGGCGTTGACGAAGGCGCCGCGCGGATCGAGGCGATGGCGGATCACGTCGAGCACGGCGTGGAGCTGGTCGGCATCGAGCACATCGGGATCGGCTCGGACTACTCGTTCGACGCCGACGACTTCAACGGGATGCTCGCCGACCATCCCGAGCTGTTTCCCGAGTCGTACACCAAATGGGGCCCACTGCAATGGGTTCCGCCGGAGGAGTTGCTCGGCACGGAGCGGGTGCCCGGCCTCGATGAGGTGCTGGCGCGGCGGGGCTTCAGTGCCGCCGATCGAGCTGCGGTGTTCGGTGGCAACTTCGCCCGGGTCGCCGCGCAGGTGTGGCGCGACTAGCCGAGATGTTCGGCGGCCACCCGCTTGGGCACGCACATGCGCCAGGCCTCGATTACGAGCTCGGTCAGCTCCGCCTCATCGATGGCGGCCAGCCGCACCCGAACCCAGTTGTACCGCTCGTCCGACGGGCGCGGCATCATGAACTTGTCCGGCTCGGCGGCGACCAATGCCGCTCGTTCGGCCTTGGGATAGGCGAAACCCATGCGTGTTTCGTCGGCGGACAGCGCCAAGTAGACGATCCGGCCAATCCGATACTTGACCCGGTCGCGGACCAGCGCCTCGGTGGTTCGCGGCAGGCTCATCGCGATCCGGCGCACGTCGTCAGCTGTCACCATCGGTTCATTATTACGACGGGGTGCGACAAGTGGCGCGACCGCAGCGGCCGCGCCACACCGCTGCTCGCCGGGTTCACCCGAGGCGGACCAGCATCTTGCCCGTGTTGGCACCGGAGAGCACACCGAGGAACGCGGCGGGCGCCTGCTCGATGCCCTCGTAGACGGTCTCCGTGGTGCGGATCGTGCCGTCGGCCAACCAAGCCGCTGCCTTGCCGATGTACTCGCCGAAGATCGGGAAGTAGCTGTTCACCAGCATGCCGCGCAGCGAAACCTCCCGTGTTGCAGCCTTGTACAGGTCGGGGCCCGGCTCGGCGGTGTCGCCGTTGTAGCCACTGATCGCGCCGACGAGCGCGATCCGCCCCTTCGGCCGCATGGCCTCGACGGCAACCCGCAGATGTTCGCCGCCGACACTGTCCAGGTAGACGTCGATGCCCGCCGGCGCGGCCGTGGCGAGCTGACCGGCCAGATCGCCTGCCCGGTAGTCGATCGCGGCGTCGAAGCCGAATTCGTCCAGCAGCAGCCGGGTCTTGGCGGGACCACCCGCCGACCCGATCACCCTGGCCGCCCCGAGCGCCTTGGCGATCTGCCCGGCCACACTGCCCACCGCGCCCGCGGCAGCCGAAATGAACACGGTGTCACCGGGTTTCACCGGCGCGACATCGGTCAGGGCGGCGTACGCGGTGAGGCCCGTGGTGCCCAGCGCGCCGAGGTAGTGGTGTGCCGCGGCGAGCGAGGTGTCGATCGGGGTCACCGCAGCCGCGTCGAGCACCGCGTACCCCCGCCAGCCCGCGAAGTGCGACACCGTGCTGCCCGCCGCGATGCCCGCCGCCTTCGACGCGATCACCTCGCCGACCGCCGAACCCTCCAGTGCCGCACCCAATTCGAACGGCGCGATGTAGGACGGCCGGTCGTCCATCCGTCCCCGCATGTAGGGATCCACCGACATCCAGGTGTTGCGCACCAGAACCTGCCCGTCGGCAAGCTCCTCGATCGGCCGCCGCACCAACGCGAAATCCTGCGCGGTCGGCGCACCGACCGGCCGCGCCGCCAGCTGAATCTCCTGGGAGATCTGCGGCAACACACCATCGGTGACCGGTCCCTGAGTGGTCTGAATGCTCATCGCTCTGCCTCTGCTTCGCTGTCTCCCCGAACCGTTCGATCCGGTACCGAGAACGTTATGAGCCCGAACCCCCGACCCCCAGGTCCGGAAACGCCACCCCCCGGTCCAAACGCGACACGTCTGGCAGGGTCAGTTGGTTCTGAGGTGGGTGGGGGAGGTTCCGGTCCAGCGGTGGACGGCTTTGCGGAGGGCGCGGTCGTCGGTGAAGCCGAGGCGGTCGGCGATGGCGGAGGTGGTCAGGTGTCCTTCGGCGAGCAGGGTTTTCGCCTGTTCGTAGCGGACCTGGTCGTACTCGGCGCGCCAGCTGGTGCCGTGCTCGGCGAGCTGCCTTTGCAGGGTCCGTGGGCTGACCGCCAGCCGGCGGGCGACGGTGGCCAGTGACGCGTCACCGGCGGCGAGGGCGGCGGCCAGCGCGACGCGGAACGCTTCCAGTGGGCCGGGGATCACGCGGGCGGTGGACAGGACCAGGTCGGCGTGGCTGCGCAGGAGGTCCGCGAGCATCGGGTCGGCGCGGGGTAGTGCGGCGGTGGCGTCCGCGGCGGTGAAGGTGATGGTGTCGGCCGGTGCGTCGAACTCGATGCGGTCGGTGCCGAACGCGTCGAGCAGTGCGTCGTGGTTGTGCGGCGCGGCCCGGCTGAACGCGACGCGGGCCGGGATCACCCGGCGTCCGGTGGCTTCGCGGGCGCGCCGCAGGTAGTAGGCGAGCACATACTCGTTGATCACCGCGGCGACGGCCGGGTCACCCGCGGTGGTGCGGAACCCGACGGTGAGATCGCCGTCGTGCGCGAGGTCGAACCCCTCGGCCGCCGCGGTGACCAACCGGTGGTACGGCTGCGCGGCCCGCAGCGCGTCCGCCAGCGTCGGCCCGTTCGTGACGAGGTAGTCCCAGGTGGTCAAGGTCCCGAGCGGCGCGGCAGCGACCACGGCGAGCCCCGCACCCGGCTCCGGCCCGAGCCGCGCGAGTAGCTCCCACAATCGCACCAGCGAGCTCAGCGGAATGCGATTGAGCTCCCCGGCGAGCACCCCGTCATCGATGCCGTGGATCGCCGCGAGCTGGTCCGCGCCGACACCGGCCCGTCGGGCGGTATCCCGGACGAGCCGGATCAGATGCGTCGACGCGGTGCCGTCGATAGGCGCCGCACCGCCCCTCGATCGACTCTCCAGCACGGCCTCACAGTAGCGAGCCGAAATGTCCGGATCCCTACCCGATCGCCCGCGCGAACACCGAACTTTCGCCCAGGTGTGGCCTACGGCGCATTGTTGTGGGGGACCGGTGGGCCAACTCCCAGCGACAGAGTTAGGCTCGGTGTCGTGACTTCCCATTACGACGTTGTCGTTCTCGGTGCCGGTCCTGGCGGTTACGTCGCCGCCATCCGTGCGGCACAGTTAGGCCTCCGTACCGCGATCGTCGAGCAAAAGTACTGGGGCGGTGTGTGCCTGAACGTCGGCTGCATCCCTTCCAAGGCGTTGCTGCGTAACGCAGAGCTCGCGCACATCTTCACCAAGGAAGCCAGGACCTTCGGGATCTCGGGCGAGGTGAGCTTCGACTTCGGCGTGGCGTTCGACCGCAGCCGCAAGGTGGCGGACGGCCGGGTCAAGGGCGTCCACTTCCTGATGAAGAAGAACAAGATCGACGAGTTCGACGGCAAGGGCACCTTCACCGACGCGAACACGCTCTCGGTCGAGCTGTCCAAGGGCGGCACCGAGACCGTCACCTTCGACAACGCGATCATCGCGACCGGCACCGTCACCAAGCTGCTGCCCGGCACGCAGCTCAGCGACAACGTGGTCACCTACGAGGAGCAGATCCTCACCCGCGACCTGCCCGGCTCGATCCTCATCGTCGGCGCGGGCGCGATCGGCATGGAGTTCGGCTACGTCCTGAAGAACTACGGCGTCGACGTGCGCATCGTGGAGTTCCTGGACCGCGCGCTGCCGAACGAGGACGCCGATGTCTCCAAGGAGATCACCAAGCAGTACAAGAAGCTCGGCATCACCATCAGCACCGGTGCCGCCGTGCAGTCGATCGACGACGACGGCTCGAAGGTCACCGTCGCGATCAAGGACAACAAGTCCGGCAACGTGGAGACGGTCACCGTCGACAAGGTGCTGCAGGCCGTCGGCTTCGCGCCCCGCGTCGAGGGCTACGGCCTGGAGGCGGCAGGCGTCCAGCTCACCGACCGCGGCGCCATCGCGATCGACGACTACATGCGCACCAACGTGTCGCACATCTACGCCATCGGCGACGTGACCGCCAAGTTGCAACTCGCGCACGTCGCGGAGGCGCAGGGTGTGGTCGCCGCCGAGACCATCGCGGGCGCGGACACCGTCACCCTCGGTGACTACCGGATGATGCCGCGCGCCACCTTCTGCCAGCCGCAGGTCGCCAGCTTCGGCCTGACCGAGCAGCAGGCCCGCGACGAGGGCTACGACGTGAAGGTCGCGACCTTCCCGTTCACCGCCAACGGCAAGGCGCACGGCCTCGGTGATCCGACCGGTTTCGTCAAGCTGGTCGCCGACACCAAGTACGGCGAGCTGCTCGGCGGCCACCTCATCGGCCCGGACGTCTCGGAGCTGCTGCCCGAGCTCACCCTGGCGCAGAAGTGGGACCTCACCATCAACGAGCTCACCCGCAACGTGCACACCCACCCCACGCTCAGCGAGGCGCTGCAAGAAGCCTTCCACGGCCTCGCCGGTCACATGATCAACTTCTGATCGACCGCTGATCGCCGACGGTGGCGTCCGGACCTGAAGGTCTGGGCGCCACCGTTTTTCGTACCGAGGCGGGCTGGTGCTCGGCTCGCCGACGTCGAAAAGTTCTGCTAGACAGCAGTGATGCGGAAGTGGCTCATCGGTGGTGCATTGGTGCTCGTCGTCGTGCTGGCGGCGGCGGTCGGCGGCTATTACCTGATGAATTCGCGGACGTACCAGTTAGCGGGGCGGTTGGTGGACCGGGTCGACACCACCGACAAGGTGGTCGCGCTGACGCTGGACGACGGTCCGACCGACAAAGCGCCCGAGGTGCTGAAAACGCTTGCTGACAACCAGGTTACGGCCACGTTCTATCTGAACGGGCGTGACCTCGCCGCCCACCCGGCGCACGGCAGAGCGATCGCCGAGGCCGGCCACGAGATCGGCAACCACACCTACAACCATCGCCGGATGGTCTTGGTCTCCGCCGGCACCGTCCGCGACGAGGTCGAACGCACCGACGCCGAGATCGCGAAAACCGGCTACCAGGGCCCCATTACGTTCCGGCCGCCCAACGGCAAGAAGCTGTGGGCGCTGCCGAAGTATCTGTCCGACCACGACCGCACCACGGTGACCTGGGATGTCGAGCCCGACTCCGGCGGGAAGCCGAGCGCCGACAAACTCGTCGCCGACACGGTGGCGCAGGTCCGCCCCGGCTCGATCATTCTGCTGCACGTCATGCACGAGTACGCGGCGCCCGCGCTGGCCGCCATCCCGCGCATCGTCGCCGAACTCCGCGCCGCCGGCTACACCTTCGTCACGGTGTCGGATCTGCTGAAGCGCTGATCAGAGCATGCCGTAGGCGTGCGTCGGGGTGAGGATGGCCAAGGCGCGCCGATCGGCGACCATGGCGCGGCGGTAGTCGTCCCAGTCGGGGTGTTCACCGTTCGCGGCGCGGTAGTAGTCGACCAGCGCGTCCACGGTGGCGTCGTGCGGATCTTCGGCGACCGGCGTGACCGACGCGATGGCCTCGATCACGGCGTAGGCGAAGAAGTCCTCGCGGCTGACGTGGATCGCGGCCCAGGGTTCGCGCACCAGGTTGTGGTACTTCGCCCGGTCGGCGGTGATGGAGATGCGGATGAGGCCGTCGCCGCCGATCACGTGCAGCACGTTGGACTGTTGCGGGCGGCCGTTGCGCCGGATCGTGGTGAGGATCGACCTCTGGTGTTTGCGGGCGAAGTCGACTGCTTGGGCGAGTTCCATGGTGCTATTCAACCGCGTGTGATCCGGGTCTCTTCCCGGCACGCGTAACCGGGGGTCAGTCCCGGTGATAGGTCTCCTGGGCGGCACGGACCTGCGGCATGCTCTGCTCCACCAGGTGGATCAGCGAGTGGAGCTGCTCGGCGACCTGCGCGCCGAGCTCGGTCAGCGTGTATTCGACCCGCGGCGGAATGGTTTCGTGCACCTCGCGGTGCACCATGCCGTCGCGTTCCAGCGCCTGCAGGGTCTGCGAGAGCATGCGCTCGCTGACGCCGTCGACGCGCCTGCGCAGTGCGCTGAAGCGGTATGAGCCGTCGCGCAGTGCGACCAGGGCGAGCGTGCCCCAGCGGCTGGTCACATTCTGCAGAACCGGGCGTGACGTGCAGTCCTTCGCGAAAACGTCGGCTTCCAGCGTCGGATCGTCCAGATCTGGCGACGATGTGCGCTGCGTACTCATGCACCCGATAGTACCTATCTTGACCAAAGTGGTGTATGAATGCATAGTACTTACTAATAGTTAGTGCTTGCCGAACCGTACATACTCTTGGAGGTAGTCATGACCGTTGCCGTCACCGGTGCCAGTGGACAGCTGGGCCGTCTCGCCGTACAGGCTTTGCTGCGCGAGGGCGCCACCTCGGTGGTCGCGATCGTGCGTGATCCGCAGAAGGTCGCCGACCTCGCCGAACTGGGCGCCGAGGTGCGCCAGGCGAGCTACGACGACGCCGAGTCGCTCGACCGTGCGCTCGCCGGGGTCGATCGCGTGCTGCTGGTCTCCGGTAATGAATTCGGCGCCCGGGTGGCGCAGCACACCAACGTGATTCGCGCCGCCGAGCGTGCGGGCGTGCAGCTGCTCGCCTACACCAGCATTCCGCGCGCGACGGAGAACCCGCTGATCCTCGCCCAGGAGCACATCGGCACCGAGGCGGTGCTCGCGGCGGCGACTGTCCCGCATGTGATTCTGCGCAACGGCTGGTACTGGGAGAACTACCTCGGCGGGCTCGCGCACGCGGTCGAGTCCGGTGTGCTGCACGGCGCGGCGGGGGAGGGCCGGGTGGCCGGTGCGGCGCGGGCCGACTACGCGGCGGTGGCCGCGAAGGTGCTCACCACCGACGGGCACGCCGGTCAGGTGTACGAGCTCGGCGGCGACGAGCATCTCACGTATGCCGATCTGGCCCAGGTGATTTCGGAGGCGGCCGGTAAGCCGGTGCGCTACGAGAACCTGGCCGAGGCGGACTATGCCGCCGCGCTCGAGCGGGCGGGGCTGCCCGCTGCTTACGCGAAGACTCTCGCCGACGCGGACGCCGGCATCGCCACCGGCATTCTCGATGTGCACAGTGGTGATCTGCAGAAGCTGCTGGGCCGGGCGTCCACGCCTGCGGTCGAGGTGTTCCGGGCGGCGCTCGGATAACCGTGCTGCACGGACACTTTCGCGATCATTGCGCTGAATTGCCGCTCAACTAGGCGAAAGTGTCCGTCCAGGCCGGGATGCGCGATGGGGTTCCGGGTGCGGAACCCCACCGCTATGCGCTCACACCCACTGCACGAGCTGCACGATGATCCCGTTCGGATCCCTCATCTGGAAGTAGCGCTCGTTCCACTCTTCGGTCTCGATCGGCGTGACGATCGGCACGCCCTCGCCTTGCAGACGGGCGTACTCGGCGTCGATGTCGTCCACCACGAACACGACGAGCAGTCCCTCGCCCGCGCTGCCGGCCTGGCTCTTCGGCTTGAAGCTCGCCAGCCCGGTGCGCAGGTAAGCCACATTCATCCCGGCGTCGGGCCGCTCCAGCGAAACGAAGCCGTCGGCCGACATCTTCTCGACGAAGCCGAGGTGGTCGATCAGGAACTTCGCCGAGGCTTGCGGATCGGGGACGTTGAGCGAGATGGCGGAAGCGGTGATTTTCATGAGCCCTCCTCGGGGATCAATTGACTCTATACTTAGTACGCTGTACTTTGTAGAAGAATTCCCGGGCGGCCGCACTATGACCTGCGTCACGCCGATACGATCGGACCGACCAGGCGAGGAGGCAGGGTGGACGAGGGTTCGACGCAGCGGCCGCGTCGCGGCAAACAGGATCGCAGCAGCGCGGGCGATCCCGTTCGCACGCTGGAATTGTTGTGGCGGGTCGCGGGCAGCCAGACGCCGACGCGCGGCCCGAAGCAGCGCAGCAGCGTGGATGCCGTGGTCGCCGCCGCCATCGAGATTGCCGACACCGCGGGCATCGACGCGCTCACCATGCGCGCCGTCGCTACCGAATTAGGCCTCACCCCCATGGCCACCTACACCTACGTGCCGGGCAAGGCCGAGCTGATCGACCTGATGGTGGACAAGGTCTACGCCGAGATGGACCGCGCGGACCTGTCGGAACTGCCGTGGCGCGATCGGGTCACCACCATCGCGATCGCGAACCGCGCCATGCTGACTCGCCATCCGTGGGTCGCCTACCTGCCGACCACTCGTCCGCCACTCGGCCCGGGCATGGCCGCCAAATACGACCACGAGCTGCGCGCTTTCGAGGGCCTGGGCCTGGACGACGTCGCCATGGACGCGTCACTCACCTACGTCCTCGGTTTCGTCACCTCGGTGGCCCGCATCGCGATCGACGCCGCCCGCGCCGCCGCGGACAGCGCGATGTCGGATCACCAGTGGTGGGAGCGCGCCGCGCCGCTGCTGGAGCAGGTCTTCGACCCGCGGCAATACCCGGTCGGCGCCCGCGTCGGAGCAACCGCCGGGATGGCTTACGACGCCGCCTACAGCGCCGACCATGCCTTCGAATTCGGGCTCGCCCGCGTGCTCGACGGCCTGGCCGCGCTTATCGAAAAGCGCTGAGCGGCTGCGTTACACCCCGTCGCGCTGGATGCGCAGGGCGGTGATGGTGGCGGCCAGCCCCTCGTACTGGTTGACGAGCAGCACGATCTCGATGAGGCTGCGCTCGTCGTAGTGCTCGGCCAGCGCCGCCCAGTGCGCGTCGTCCAGGTCGCGGGTCTGCACCAACTGGTCGACGGCGGCGAGAAGGGCGCGGTGCTTGTCGGTCCAGCCCGGTGCGTCCGGTCCGGTGCGCACGCGGTCGAGGATCTCCGCCGTCACCCCGGCGCGTTTGCCGAGCCGAATGTGGTGGTCCATCTCGTATTCGCACTCCCGCAGGTGCGCGACGCGCAGGATGACCAGCTCCGACTCGTGCCGGGGCAGCCTGCCGCCCGGCATGAGTTTGCCGGAGTAGTGCAGCCAGCCGCGAAACAGTCCCCTGGTGCGGCCCAGCGTGCTGAACAGGTGGGCGTCGTCGGTGCCCGCGGCCTTGGAAAGCACCTGCCAGACAACCCAGTTGATCGGACCCAGCTCCCGCAGGCGTCCAGGTGAAATGCGTGGTCGCAGCGCTGAAACCATGCTCGGTCGGCTCCTCCGGAGACGGGGGGTGAGCGGCCGGGCGGCGCCGGGCCGAGCCGTCAGCCTACCGGCGAGTACGCCCCGGATCGATGGCCACGGCCGAGACCGAAGGCTGCCCAGGTCAGGCAGCTGCCGAATTGCCCGCGCAGCCTAGGGATTACACCGTTACGATCGATTTCGTGCGGATACGGGTAGCTCGATGGGGCGCACAGAGCTCGCCACGCTCCAGACCGCGGCCCGGCAGCGCAGCTATGTAGCGCTGATCCGGCACGGCCTGATGATGCGGAGAGGCGGACAAGCTCGACATGCTGGTGAGGGTCAGGCCCGGGGCACAGCTGTCCGGGGCCGAACAAGAATTCGTCGAATGTCTGCGCTCCTACCCCTCGGCCGCCCTCGCCGTGGTCGACCTGCGGGTCGGCGACCGGCAGATCGACGCGGTGATCTGGACGCCGCGCGGGCTGACCGTGCTAGAGGTCAAGGGCTTTCGCCGCAGGCAGAGCGGCATTCTCAGCATCGCCGCCGAGGGCCCATGGAAGATCAGTGACGCCGACGCGGACCTGGACGAGCCGGCCGGCAGCCCCTCCGATCGGCTGGAACACGGAATTCACACGGTGAAGACCACGCTGGAGCGGGCGTTGCTCGACCCCGGGCACGTGTGCGGCGCCGTTGTTCTGGTGCCGTTTCGCGGCGCGGTGGTGCGTCCGTCGCGCACCAACCTGCGTCCCGGGCTCGATGTCGTCGTCGGCAATGTCGCCGATGCCACCGAATTGCGCATCTATCTCGAAGGGTTCTCGGCCGGGGCGCGGAAGTGGACGGCCGACCGCGTGCTCCGGGACTGCACCGCACTCGGCCTCGCCGAGCTCGCACCGTCCCGGGCGGACCTGATCGCCGCCGGTTTCGAAGAGGTGCCGCAGGAGACCCCGAGTGTCATCCCGCGCCCGCCCAAACCCCGGGTGGAGCCGACGCCGGGGGTTGCTACCAAACGGCATTCCTACGCCGGATGGGCCGTGGTCGCGCTGGCGGTCGTCGGGATGCTCGCGGTGATCGGCGTGGTCGCCACCTCGTTGGCGCGAGATTCTTCGCACCCGACACCCGAGGAAACCAGCACGACAACCCCGGCACCGACCACGACCCCGCCGACAACCTGCTGGCCGTTCCAGCCGGACTGCTGAGCGGAACATACGAATTAGTCAATCCCGCACGGCCTGAGCCAGTTTGGTGAGTTCGAGCGCCTGCTGAGCGCGGGCGAGGACGTGGGCGCGGGAACTATCGATATGCGTGGTGAGGGCCTGCAAGGCGGCCTGCACGTTGCCGGACAACAGTTGCTCGGCGATCGCAATATGTTCGGCGATCATGGTGGCGACCCGATCGGGCGTCGGCGCGTCCAGCGTGCGCACCGGGCGAACTCTGCGGTGCACCACCGTAAGTGCTTCTGCCAGCGCGGCATTGCCTGCCGCCGTCAGCAGGACGGTGTGGAACTGCTCGTCGGCGGCCAGCGCGTGGCCCGGCTCAGGTGGGTTGTTGCGCAGCGTCCGCCAGGTGTCGAGCTCAGCCCGGATCAAGTCGAGATCGTGTGCGGCGCTACGTGGGTCGGCGCGGACCCGTTGCATCCCCCTCGCCTCCAATACGATGCGCAGTTCATACAGGTGATCGAGCTCGTCGAGCCGCGGCCGGTACGGAAACAGTCCGGCGGAGCGCCGCTCGACCAGCCCGTCGGCCTGCAACCGGGCGAGGGCCTCGCGCACCGGCGTGCGCGACACCGCGTAGAGCTCCGCGAGCCGCTTCTCGCCGAGCCGCTCGGTCGGTACGAACAGCCCGGCGGCCAGATCCCGGCGCAGCGAGTGATACACCCGCTCGCGCAACGGGATCCGTCCAACACCCGGCATAGCGACCGGCTCAGATCGCCATCGCCGAGCGAACCGCGGTCTCCGCGCCCGCGCCGCCCGCACCCGTTGCGGTGACCCGACCGGCGGCCAAGATGTAATAGCGTTGCGCCGCCTGTAGTGCGAAGCCGATGTGCTGCTCGACCAGCAGCACGCTCAACCCACCGCGCTGGGTCAAATCGATGATGGTGCGCTCGATTTCGGCCACCACGGACGGCTGGATGCCCTCGGTGGGTTCGTCGAGGATGAGCAGCCGCGGCTCGGTGATCAGCGCACGGGCGATCGCCAACTGCTGACGCTGCCCGCCGGAGAGCAGACCGGCCTTGCGGCCCAGCAGTTCCCGCAGCGCGGGAAACAGGTCCAGCGATTCGTCGATCAACGCCTTGCCGCGCTTGCGGCCGTCGGCGACCACCTGCAGATTCTCCGCCGTGGTCAACTGTGGAAAACTCTGCTGCCCCTGCGGCACATACGCGACTCCGCGCCGGACCCGCCGCGACGGAGACAGTTTGGTGATCGTCTCGCCATCGAGTCTGATCTGACCCGACTTGGCGCCGATCAGCCCGACCGCGGTGCGCAGCAGCGTCGTCTTGCCCGCGCCGTTGTGCCCCATGATGGCCACCACGCTGTCATCCGGAACGGTCACCGACACACCGTGGATCACCTCGGTCCGGCCGTAACCGGAATGGATATCGATGAGCTCGAGCATCAGACGGACTCCTTCACCGTGGCCGGGTCTGCCAGCGCGGTCCCGATCGCGGCGGCCGTGCCGAGATACACCTGCTGCACCTTGGGATCCGCCTGCACCTGTTCGACGGTGCCCTCGCTGAGTACCTTGCCGCCGGCCAGCACGGTCACCGAGCTGGCGAAGGCGCGCATGAAGTCCATGTCGTGCTCGACCACGACGACGATGCGCGCACCGCCGATGCGGCGCAACAGGTTTCCGGTCTCTTCCCGCTCCTCGGCGCTCATGCCCGCGACCGGCTCGTCGAGCAGCAGCACCGACGCGTTCTGCACCAGCAGCATGCCGATCTCCAGCCACTGCTTCTGACCGTGCGCGAGCACACCCGCGGGCTTGTCGCGCAGGTCGCCGAGGCCGGTGATCTCCAGCACCTCCTCGATGGCGGGCAGCACCGACTTGCGGCGGCGCAGCATGGTGCGCGCCGAGCGGCCCGCGCCCGCGGCGATGTCGAGATTCTGCAGCACGCTGAGCTGCTCGAACACGCTCGCCGTCTGGAAGGTGCGGCCGATGCCGAGCCTGGCGATCTGGTGCACCTTCTTGCCGAGCAGTTCGACGCCGGTCTTCTGCGCCGATCCGGTCGCCGGGACCAGGCCGGTGATCGCGTCGATGAGCGTGGTCTTGCCCGCGCCGTTGGGGCCGATCAGAAAACGCAGATCACCTTGCAGCACAGTGAGGTCGACGTCGGAGACCGCCTTGAAGCCGTCGAAACTCACCGACAGGCCCCGGATTTCGAGGTACTCGCTCGACATGCCGGCATTGCCGCCGGGTTTCGGCTCGGGTGTGGTCATCGGGTTTCCACCTTTTCCGGCTCGATCTCGGGCTGCGGTTCGACGACCGCCGGTATGGCCACTGCTGGCTGAGCTCGGCGAAACCTGTTGTCCAGGAAGCCCTTCAGCATCGGCCAGACGCCCGCCAGCCCGGCCGGGATGAAGCCGATCACCACGATGAACAGCACGCCTTGCAGATACGTCCACCCGGACGGGAACTCTTCGGAGAACGCGGTCTGCGCCCAGGCCACACCGATCGCGCCGAGTACCGGGCCGAGCAGGGTGGTCCGGCCGCCGATCGCGACGCCGATCAGGAAAGCGATGGAGGGCACCACGCCGATATCGGCGGGCGAGATGATGCCGACGATCGGGGTGAACAGCGCACCGGCGATACCGGCGAAGAACGCCGCCACCACGTACGCGACGATCTTGACGTTGGCCGGGTCGTACCCGAGGAAACGCACCCGCTCCTCCTGATCACGCACCGCCACCAGCAACTCGCCGTACCGGCTGCGCATCAGCTGCCGCACCAGCGCGACCACCACCAGCAGCGTGCCCGCCGCGATGAAGAACAGCATCTTCCGGTTCACCGGATCGGACAGCTTGAATCCGAAGAAGGCCCGGAAGTCCGACAGCCCGGTGAATCCGCCGATGGCCTGCTGCCCGGTGAGCAGGATCGCCAGCGCCGCGGCCAGCGCCTGGCTGAGGATGGCGAAGTAGGCGCCCTTGACCCGCCGCTTGAACACGCCGTATCCGAGCACCGCCGCCACCAGCGCGGGCAGCACCAGAATGCCGATCAGCGCCACCGGTGCGGACGCGAAAGGCTGCCAGAACGAAGGCAATTCGCGAATGCCGGAGATCTCCATGAACTCCGGCACCTCGTTGCCCAGCCGCGCGGCATCGGCCATCTGCAGATGCATCGCCATGATGTAGGCGCCGATACCGAAGAACACGCCTTGCCCCAGCGTCAGCATGCCGCCTCGGCCCCAAGCCAATCCGATGCCGACCGCCACAATGGCGAAGCAGAGGAACTTGGCGAGCAGGTTCAACCGGAAGTCACTGAGCACCGCGGGCGCCACCGCGAACAACAGAATGGCGGCGAAGCCGAAGCCGCCCAGTGCGGTCAGTGTCGAGTGTGCGCGCCACCGTGCTACCAGCGTGGTCATGCCAAACTCCTTGTCCGGACAGTGAACAGGCCCTGTGGACGCACCTGCAGGAAGATGACGATGACGACGAACACGATGACCTTCGCGATCGACGCGGTGGTCGAGTATTCGATGTAGGAGTTGAGCAGGCCTAGCGCGAACGCCGCGATCACCGTGCCCTTGATCTGGCCGAGCCCGCCGATCACCACGACCAGGAACGCGTCGATCAGATAGCTCTGTCCGATGGTCGGACTGGTCGAACCGATGAGGGTGAGCGCGACACCGGCCACCCCCGCCAGGCCCGACCCGATGAAGAAGGTGCTGATGTCCGTGAAACGGCTTGATACGCCGCTGGTTTCAGCCAACCCCCGGTTCTGCACGACCGCCCGGATGCGACGCCCCATCGGCGTCGTCTTCATCACGGTCGCCAGCGTGATCACCGCGGCCACGGCGAGCACGAGAATGAAGATGCGGCTCTTCGGCACCACGGCGCCCAGAATGGTGACACCGCCGCTGAGCCATTCCGGCGCGATGACATTCTTGGCCGGCGCACCGAAAAGATCACGGGCGAGCTGTTGCAGCACCAACCCGACACCGAAGGTGACCAGCAAGGTATCCAGCGGCCGGTCGTACATCCAGCGGATCAGGCCCATCTCCAGCGCCGCGCCCAGCAGCCCGCCGACCAGAAAACCGACCAGCAGCGACACCACCAGTGACACGCCCGCCGACGAAATGACCTTCTGCACAACATAAGTCGTGTAGCACCCGGCCATGATGAACTCGCCGTGCGCCATATTGATCACGCCCATCTGACCGAAGGTCAGCGAGAGGCCCAGCGCGGCGAGCAACAGAATTGATCCCAGACTCAGCCCCGTGAAGAGCTGACCGATCACGACGTCCATCCGGACTCCTCGGATATCGGGCCGGTGTGGGGTGGCCGCGAGACCGCGGCCACCCCACACCGATCGGGCGAATTACTTGAGGCCCTTGGCCCATTCGTAGGACTTCAGGTACGGGTCGGGCGTGATCGCCTTACCCGAGTCCCACACCGTGTAGATGAGCCCGTCCGGCCGGATCTCGCCGATCCGGGCGGTCTTGGTGATGTGATGGTTCGAGCCGTCTAGAGTGACCAGGCCTTCGGGCGCCTCGAAGCTCACGCCGTCGGCCGCGGCCTGAATATCGGCTACCTGGAACGACTTCGCCTTCTCCACGGTGTTCTTCCACAGGAAGACCGAGGCGTAGGCGGCCTCCATCGGGTCCGAGGTAGGCTTGTCCGCGCCGAACGCGGCCTTGTAATCCGCGACGAACTTCTTGTTCACCGGGCTGTCGACGGTCTGGTAGTAATTCCACGCGGTCAGCTGGCCCGCGATGTTCTGCGCGCCGATGCCCGCGACCTCTTCCTCGGCGATGGACACCGAAACCACCGGCATCTCAGCGGCTTTCAGGCCCGCGTTGGTGTATTCGCGGAAGAACGCCACATTGGAGTCGCCGTTCAATGTGTTGAACACCGCGCCCGCCTTGGCATTACGCACCTTGTTCACGATGGTGGAGAAGTCGGTCGAGCCCAGCGGCGTGTAGTCCTCGCCCTTGATCTCGATGCCGTTGGCCTTCGCGTACGCCTTGATCTCGCGGTTCGCGGTCTGCGGGAAGACATAGTCGGAGCCGACCAGGTAAAGAGAGGTAATGCCCTTCTGCTTCAAGTAATCCAGCGCCGGGATGATCTGCTGATTCGTGGTCGCGCCGGTGTAGAAGATGTTCTTGCTGTCCTCCAGGCCCTCGTACTGCACCGGGTAGTAGAGCAGCGAGTTCAGGCTCTCGAACTTCGGTTTCATCGCCTTGCGGCTCGACGAGGTCCAGCCGCCGAACACCGCCGCCACGCAGTCGGCGCTGATGAGCTTCTCCGCCTTCTCGGCGAAGGTCTTCGGGTCCGACGCGCCGTCCTCGAGCACCAGCTCGATCTTCTTGCCGAGCACCCCGCCCGCGGCGTTGATCTGGTCGACTGCCAGCTTGGTCGAGTTGGCGACGGTGACCTCGGAGATCGCCATGGTGCCCGACAGCGAGTGCAGCGAGCCGACCTTGATCGAATCCTTCGACGTATCGACGCAGGAGGCGGCGTTCGAACCGGTGGTGCCTGCGTCGTCTTTGGCGCCGCAGGCGGTCAGCAACAATCCGGCGAGCGCGACCGCGGCGGGAAGGGCCACCGTTTCGACCATGCGCCGGGAGCGGGATCGAGGGATGGCACGGGTATCTGACATGGGGCGGGACCCTTCTCACTGCATCAGGTAATTCGGCGGCACGGCGTGCACCGCGGCGAATACCTCCGCTTTCGCACCGGTCAGGGCTGTCGCCGGGGGTGTATACAGCGGGTGTATTCGTGCAGCGAACGTTAGACAGAAGTTGTTGCGCCGGAATATCTCTCGGTGACGAGTCCATTTCGTCTGTTTCGTCCGTGTGAACGTTTGCGGTTACCGGCTGGTGAACCTCGGTGAGGGGGCGCCGAGCTTACGGTTGCGTAGCGTCGCCGCGGTACGGCAGGCTGCGTTTGTACATCGTCAGAACGGCCGAAACCCTGGGAGGACCGTCGTGGGCCACTACAAGGCGAACGTGCGAGACATCGAGTTCAATCTGTTCGAGGTATTCGGGCTGGACAAGCTGCTCGACACTGGCGCCTACGGCGATCTCGACTCCGACACCGTGCGCGAGATCCTGGCCGAGGTGAAGCGGCTGGCCGAGGGGCCGATCGCGGAGTCCTTCGCGGCGGCCGATCGCGATCCGATCGCCTTCGACCCGGCCACCTACTCGATCTCGGTGCCCGACGCGCTGCGCAAGTCCATCACGGCCGCGCACGACGCCGACTGGAGCAGGCTCGGCCTGCCCGAGGGCATGGGCGGCACGCCCGCGCCCGCCGCGGTGGTCTGGGCCGTCCAGGAGATGATCGTCTGTGCCAACCCGGCGGCGTGCTTCTTCAACATGGGCCCGGTGATGGGTTCGGTGCTCTACAACGTCGGCAACGAGCAGCAGCAGCGCTGGGCCACCGAGGGTTACGAACGCGGCTGGCAGGGCACCATGGTGCTGACCGAGCCGGACGCCGGCTCCGATGTCGGCGCGGGCCGCACCAAGGCGATCGAGCAGCCCGACGGTACCTGGCACATCGAGGGCACCAAGCGGTTCATCTCCGGCGGCGATGTCGGCGACACCGCGGAAAACATGTTCCACCTGGTCCTCGCCCGCCCGGAAGGCGCGGGACCGGGCACCAAGGGCCTGTCGCTGTTCTACGTGCCGAAGTTCCTGTTCGATCCCGAGACGCTCGAGCTCGGCGCCCGCAACGGCGTGTACGCGACCAATGTCGAGCACAAGATGGGCCTGAAGTCCTCGCCCACCTGTGAGCTGACCTTCGGCGGCGAGGTGCCCGCGGTCGGCTGGCTGGTCGGTGACGTGCACAACGGCATCGCGCAGATGTTCCAGGTGATCGAGAACGCGCGCATGGTGGTCGGCATCAAGTCCACCGGCACGCTGTCCACCGGGTACCTGAACGCGCTGGACTACGCCAAGCAGCGCATCCAGGGTGCGGACTTGACCCAGATGAGCGACAAGGCCGCGCCCCGCGTGCCGATCACCCGGCACCCGGACGTGCGGCGCTCGCTGGCGCTGCAGAAGGCGTACGCCGAGGGCTTGCGCGCGGTGTATCTGTACACGGCGGCGCATCAGAATCCCGATGTGGCGGAGCTGGTTTCGGGCGCGGACGCCGAATTGGCGCATCGGGTCGACGATTTGCTGCTGCCGATCGTCAAGGGTGTCGGCTCGGAGCGGGCCTACCAGTACCTGACCGAATCCCTGCAGACCCTCGGTGGTTCGGGGTACTTGCAGGACTACCCGATCGAGCAGTACATCCGCGACGCGAAGATCGACTCGCTCTACGAGGGCACCACCGCGATTCAGGCGCAGGACTTCTTCTTCCGCAAGATCATTCGGGACAAGGGCGTAGCGATCGGGCACGTCACCGGACAGATCGCCGCGTTCCTCGACACCAAGAGCGGGCGGTTCGAGACCGAACGCGAGCTGCTGCGTACGGCATTGGCCGATGTGCAGGCGATGGCGGCCACACTGACCGGCTTCCTGATGGCGGGTCAGCAGGATCCGGCCGAGCTGTACAAGGTCGGTCTCGGCTCGGTGCGCTTCCTGCTCTCGGTCGGTGACCTGCTCATCGGCTGGCGGTTGCTGGTGCAGGCCGAGATCGCGGCCGCCGCACTGGCTTCCGAGGCGTCGGAGAAGGATCGGGCGTTCTATACCGGAAAGGTCGCTGCGGCAAGCTTCTTCGCGAAGAATGTGCTGCCGGAGTTGACCGCGAACAAGGCGGTCATCGCCGCGATCGACAACGACATCATGCAGTTGGACGAAGCGGCTTTCTAGCCCGCAGGTGGCGCCGGGCGACCTACTCGTCGTCCGGCGCCGGTGTGTTCGGCGGCTGTGTCGTTCGGACTTCGCCCGTCGTCGGGCGATCATGGGTATGGCGGCGCGTCCGTCGTCCCGGCTTTGTTCGTCGGGTACGCGTTCTGGGCGTGCGCCCGCCCTCGGGCGAGGCGTGTTGTGGCAGCGCTCTCTGTCTTCTCAGCGGCGATCTGCCGTTGTTCTGCCTACTCCGCCAACAGTTTCAGCACCACTGGCCGGGACAGGGTGCCCGAGACCTGGCGGGCCAGTTGGTTGGCGCTGGTGCCTTCGGCGTGCGCGGCGCGTAGGGCGGCGGCCAGCTCGTCGCGGGCCGCGTCGGCTGCTGCTTGGGCGTCGCGGAGTCGCTGCGCTGCTCGGTCGACGCGTGTCGGTTGGTCCGCCGGGGTGGTCAAGTCATTGACCGGCGTGGGTTCCGCTGCTGCGTCTTGCTCCGGGGCGGGTGGGAAGTTGCGCATCGCCGCCCTGGCGAACTCCTGCATGAACTCTCGGGTCGCGTCCTTGTCCTCGGCGTTGTCGCCGAGCAGCAGGCGGGTGGTCTGCGGCACGGCCAGGCTCCAGTTGGACATGCCGCAGAGGGCGAGTAGCAATCGGCCCGCGTACTGGGCTTCGACGCCGAATTGTTCGCTGGCCCTGTCGAATTTCTGCTCGTAGTGCTGGGCGCGCCAGCCGTCGATGTCGTGTGCGTCGACGCCGCGGTGCAGGCCCTCCCACAGCAGCAGCCGCAGCAGTTGCGGGTTGTTGTTGTGGTAGTCGAACAGCTTGCCGACGTAGCGGCCGGGGTCGGTCTCGGTCAACGGCTGGACCACGTCCATGAACTCGCGCATGGTGTCGATCAGGATCACGTCGAAGAGCTTGTCCTTGCTGCCGAACAGGCCGTAGATGCGTTCCTTGTTCACCCCCGCCGCCTCGGCGATGCGATCGACACGCGCGCCCGCCAGGCCGTATTCGGCGAATTCGTCACGCGCGGCACGCAGCAGCGCCTGTTTCGTCGCGTCACTGCGCTTCATCGTGGCCGTCATGGTCCCGACTTTACCATCTCATTAAACCAACTATTTGGTTGACAACCATCTAGCCGCAGTCCTACTGTCGTCCCCATGGCTACGCCGACCCTTCCGCTGACGACCGGTACTCCGGCCACCGCGCCCACCCCGAGCGCCTCCCCGCGCGCCCACACCGCGCGCACCCTGCCCGTCTTCGTGCTCGCCGCACTGCTCGCCACCGGCCAGATGTATGTGCCGATTCCCCTGTTCACGGCCATGAAAGCCGACTGGAACGTCGGCTCCGGTGTGATGACCTGGATCATCAGCGCGTTCGCCTTCGGCTACGCGGGCGGCTTCGTACTGTTCGGACCGCTGTCGGATCGCTACGGGCATCGCCGGGTGCTGATGACCGGCATGCTGGTCGCCGCAGTGGTCACCCTGTTGACCGGTCTGGCGTTCAGCGCACCGGTCGCCCTGGTGCTGCGCATCGTGCAGGGCCTCGTCGTCGGATCCATTCCGCCCGCGATCATGGCCTACGTCGCCACCCGCATCGCACCCGCGCACCGCGCGGTGGTGACCATGTCCATCGCCACCTCGTTCCTCGCCGCAACCGTTGTCGCGCAGATCGTTTCGCAGGCCGTGGTCGCCTCGTTCCCGTGGCGCACCGTATTCCTCGGCTCCGCAGTCGTTTTCGCGGTGCTCGCCTTCGCATTGCGCGCCGTGATGCTCGACGACGCCCCGACCGGCCGAGGCCTGCCGTTGCGGCACAGCTACGCCGCGATCCCCGCGGTGCTGCGCATCCTGCCGCTGCTACCGATGCTGGTGGCGGGCGCGATGAGCATGGCGGTGATGGTCGGCATCTACACCGGGCTCGAACTCACCGGTGTGGTCACGGACTCCGGCCAACTGCTCACGCTGCGCGCAGGTGCACTGCCGGTGATGGTGGCGCTGCCGCTGCTGGCCGTGCCGCTGGCGCGACTGTCCAAGCACAGCCAGATCGTGCTCGGCGTGCTGGTCGCCACCGCCGCCATGGTGGCCGCCACCTTCGAGGGCACGCACCTCGCGGTGCTCACGATCCTCCTGGCCGTGCTCGTCGGCGGACTCGGCATCATCGCCCCCGCAGTCTTGCAGAGCGCGGGCGAGCTAGGCGGCGAATCCCGCGCCGCCGCAATGTCAGTCGCAATGTTCAGCTTCTACGTCGGCGCCACCGCAGGCCCACTGGTAGCGGCCGCCGCTGCCCCCCACGGCTTTTCCGCCCTCGCCTGGACCCTGGCCGCCCTGCTCGTCGCCGCGCTGGCGATGACCCTGGTGGGTCTGCGGATTCAGCGAAAGACATTGGCTGCCTGAGTATTCGGTGGAGTTGACGGCCACTCTGCCGATCCGATCACCTCGTCGCAGCGCTGCTGGTCGGCGGCGTGGTCGGCGGCCACCTGGTCAGGTCAGCATTGTTGGCGGCTGCCTGGCTAGGTCGGGACCGTTGCGGCTGCGTGATTAGGTCGGGACTGTTGTCGGCCGCCTGGCTAGGTCGGCATTGTTGGCGTCCGCTTGACGAGGTCGGGACCGTTGCGGCTGCGTGATTAGGTCGGGACTGTTGTCGGCCGCCTGGCTAGGTCGGCATTGTTGACGGCCGCTTGGCTAGGTCGGGACCGTTGGCGGCTGCCTGATTAGGCCGGAACCGTTCACGGCTACCTGACTAGGCCGGCATCAAAAGACGATGCCGGCCTTCGTCATTGTCTGGGGTCGACTCGCGCGGTCCAACGCCTACTTCAGCACGTACGGGGACACCGAGCTGCGGTGTTCGCTGATGTCGAGGACCTTGCCGAGCGGCGGGAACGCCCGCTGCGGGCAGTTGAGCCGCTCGCCGACCCGGCAGCCCGCGCCGATGGGGGTGGCTTGGACTTCGTCGAGGTCGATGCCGTCGGCGTAGATCACCCGGCCCGCGTGGCGCAGCTCGCAGCCGAGGCCGATGGCGAAGGTCTTGCTCGGCTGGCCGTAGCGGGTGGCCCGGCGCTCCACCGTGCGGGCGACCCACAGGTATTTGCGGCCGTCGGGCATCTGCGCGATCTGCGTCATGATTTTGCCGGGGTAGGCGAAGGTCTCGTAGACGTTCCAGAGCGGGCAGGTGCCGCCGCTGGCAGAGAAGTGGAACCCGGTGGCGGACTGCCGCTTCGACATATTGCCCGCCCGGTCCACCCGCACGAAGGAGAACGGGACGCCGCGCAGTTTCGGCCGCTGCAAGGTCGAAAGCCGGTGGCAGATGGTCTCGTAGCTCTGGGTGAAGAACGCGGAGAGCCGCTCGATGTCGTAGCGGAAGTCTTCGGCGACCTCGTGAAAGTGCGTGTAGGGCAATACGGTTGCCGCCGCGAAGTAGTTGGCCAGCCCGAGCATCGCCAGCTTGCGGGTGTCCTCGGAGGCGAAATTGCCCTCCTCGACCAGCTTTTCGAGCAGCCCGCCGCATTCGAAGTAGGCGAGCTCGGCGGCGAGCTTGAACGTGCGCTGACCACCGGACAGGTGCGGCGCGATCTCCAGCCGCTGCGTCTGCTCGTCGTATCGGTGCAGCACGCCCTCGCCGAGGTCGATGCGCTCCACGATCCGTACGTCGTGCGAACGCAGGATCCGCGCCACCTCGCTGTTCACATCGCCGCCGTGGAACCGGATGCGGGCGGTGAGTTCCTCTGCGGCGGTGTCCAATTCGTGGATGTAATTCTGCCGCTGGTAGAAGAAGTCACGCACCTCCTCGTGCGGCTTGCTGATCGCCGCGCTGCCGGAACCGTCGGAGAACCGGTCCTCGGTGGCGGCGGCCAGCTGGGCGGAGGTGTTGCGGTAGCGGTTGTGCATGTTGACCAGCGCACGGGCCATGCTCGGATGCGCGGACACCATGTCCGCGATCTCCTGGGTGTCGGCCTCGATGCCGAGCTCCTGGTCCATCACGACCTCTTGCAGCTCGGCGATGAGCCGGGTGTCGTCCTGGGACGAGAAGAAGGTCGCGTCGACGCCGAACACCTCGCTGATCCGCAGCAGCACCGGAACGGTGAGCGGACGCACGTCGTGTTCGATCTGATTGAGGTAGCTCGCCGAGATCTCCAGCTTCTGGGCGAGTGAGACCTGGCTCAGCCCCCGTTCGGTCCGCAGCTGACGAAGCCGCGCCCCGACGTAAGTCTTGGCCATGCGTCCAGTTTATGGGCGTTTTCGCAAGCCTGCCAATGGGGAATTAGCAGCAGTGCTGAGCGATATGTCACAGGGAGGCGTTACCGTCGACTCGTGTTGTTCTCGCATGTCGTCCAGGCTTCGGAGACGGTCCGCGCGACCAGGTCACGCAAGACGAAGATCGCCACCTTCGCCGAGTTGTTGACCGCCGCCGCGCCGGACGAACTCGCGCCGGTGGTCGCGTGGGCATCCGGCGAGCTACGACAGGGACGGATCGGCACCGGCTGGCGCACCCTCACCGCGGTGGACACTACTCCGGCACTCGTTGCCACGCTGACGGTTTCGGCGGTCGATGCCGCACTGTGCGATCTGGCCGAGACCTCAGGTGCCGGATCGGCGGCCCGGCGCAAGGCTCTGCTCTCCGCACTCTGGACCGCCGCGACCGCCGACGAGCAGGCGTTCCTGCTGCGCCTGCTCACCGGTGAGCTGCGCCAAGGGGCGCTCACCGCGATCGTCAGTGAGGCCGTCGCCGTGGCCGCGGGAGTGCCGGTCGACTTGGTGCGCCGGGCGTACATGCTGTCCGGGCGGCTGCCGGTGACCGCGATCGCCGCACTGACCGGCGGTGTCGAGGCACTCAGCGAATTCCGGCTGGAGGTGGGCCGGCCGA
This sequence comes from Nocardia suismassiliense, assembly GCF_900269665.1. Taxonomy (GTDB): domain Bacteria; phylum Actinomycetota; class Actinomycetes; order Mycobacteriales; family Mycobacteriaceae; genus Nocardia; species Nocardia suismassiliense. The sequence goes on along the minus strand of NZ_LT985361.1, from coordinate 8,920,039 downwards.
TCCAGCCGATGCTCGCCTCGCCCGGCGCCTCGCTGGACGAGGCGTTGACCGAGTTCGACGGCGACGTGAGCGTCGAGATCAAGATGGACGGCGCACGGATCCAGGTGCATCGCGACGGTTCGCGGGTATGGGTGTTCACCAGGACACTGCGCGACATCACCGCGGGCGTGCCGGAACTGGTGGAGCTGGTCGCCGGGCTCGATTGCACCAGTGTCGTGCTGGACGGCGAGACCCTCGCGCTCACCGATGCCGGACGGCCGCGGCCCTTTCAAGAGACGATGAGCCGGTTCGCCGAGGTGAGTTCCACCAGGGAACTGCTGCTGCACCCGTACTTCTTCGACTGCCTGCACCTGGACGGTGCCGACCTGCTCGACGCCCCGCTGTCCGAGCGCCGCGCCGCGCTCACCAAAGTAGCCGCCGCGCAGAGCATTCCCGCACTGATCCGGCCCGATGAAGAAGCCGCCGCCGAGTATTTCGACGGTGCGCTCGCGGCGGGCCACGAGGGCGTGATGATCAAATCGCTGTCCGCGCCCTACGCGGCGGGCAGGCGCGGAAGGTCCTGGCAGAAGATCAAGCCGACGCACACCCTCGACCTGCTGGTCCTCGGCGCGGAATGGGGCTACGGGCGCCGCACCGGTTACCTGTCGAACCTGCACCTCGGTGCTCGCGACCCGGAAACCGGCGAGCCCGTCATGGTCGGCAAGACCTTCAAGGGTCTGACCGACGCACTGCTGCAATGGCAGACGGCCGAGTTCCCCCGGCACGAACGCGCCCGCGATGAGCAGACCGTCTACCTGTGGCCCGAACTCGTCGTCGAGATCGCCCTCGACGGAGTCCAGGTCAGCCCCCGCTATCCCGGCGGGGTGGCGCTGCGCTTCGCCCGCGTGGTCCGCTACCGCCCCGACAAGGATCCCGCCGAAGCCGACACCATCGACGCGGTCCGCACACTTCTTCCGTAGCCCGTCGTCGAACGGGACGTCACCGTGCGCCACCGCTGTGGGGAGCGTTCCGCGCCCTCCACGCAGAACCCGGTCGCACAGCGGGGGCATGGCGGAGTGTCCGCCGCGCTGCGCGCACAACGTGCCCGTCGCTCGGGACGTAGCGGAGCGCCCACTCGCACTTCGCCGCAGCCACGTCCCGTGCGCTGTCGCGCGGGTGGGAGGTGAGCACCGCGAGGGCGATCGCAGCCACGCTCGTTCGTCGGCGACGCGCGGGAGTCCGGCCGATATCGGGCGGTTCGCAACGGCCGGTGCGAAGATTGCTCTGCCACTGCAAGTGTGGGCTCCTCAGGGGTGTAGGTCCACGTCAGACTGCAGGGGTTCGGCAGGTTGCTGCTTCGGGAGCGGGGTCAAGTGGGTGCGATGACGGGGCGGCTGTGTGCCGTTGCCCTTGCGGTACTGGTGGCGTTCGGCGCGGTGCTGGGCGTCAATTCGCATGCCAGTCCGCTCGATGAATTGCTGTTCCCGTCCCGCGAAGTCGCCGGGATCATGCCGACGCCGCTGGGCGATCCGTTCTATGTGCCGCCGGTCGGCTTCGAAAGTCGCAACCCCGGAACGGTACTCACGTCGCGTCCGGGCGGCACCGGGGTGACGATGGTCCCGCTGACCTCGACCGAGCTGCTGATCCGCTCCACCGACGCGAAGGGCAATCCGGTCCCGGTGGTGGCCACCCTGCTGTTGCCGACGGCCCCGTGGCCCGGCCCCGGCCCTCGTCCGCTGGTGAGCTTGAACCCGGCGATCGATTCACTCGGGCACCGGTGCGCGCCGTCCTATGAGCTGCGGATGGTGTCGAGCAAGCTGTGGCAGGCGCAGATCCCGCTGTCGAAGGGGTACGCGGTGCTGGTGCCCGATCATCAGGGTCCGCGTCAGGCATACGCGGCGGGCCTGATGGCCGGGCATGCGGTGCTCGATGCGATCCGTGCCGCGGTCCAGACGCCGGAACTCGGCCTGGCACCGGACGCGCCGACCGTGGTCACCGGCTATTCCGGCGGCGCCATCGCGTCGGGGTGGGCGGCGCAGTTGGCGCCGGCGTATGCCCCGGAGATCAATCTCGTCGGCGCCGCGTTCGGTGGCGTGCCCGCAGATTTCACCCTGTTGCTCGACACCATGAACGGCCGCGACGCCGCATCCGGGGTGTTCCTCGCCGCGACCTTGGGGTTGGCGCGGGAGTACCCGGAGATGCTCGACCTGATGAACGACAACGGCTGGCGCATGGCGCGCATCGGCAAGGATTTCTGCATGGCGGCCGAGGAGTTCGTCGGCATCGTGGCGCCCATTCCGGTGCAGGCGCTCACCGATGCGGCGGCGCCGACCGAACTGCCGTTCATTCGGGAGATCCTGGCGCAGAATCGGCTCGGTGCCATGCCGCCGACCGTCCCGGTGTTCATGTATCACGGTCTGAACGAGTTCTGGGTGCCGCTGGCGGGGGCCGAGAACCTCTACGCCGACTGGTGCCGCGGCGGTACCCAGGTGAATTTTCAGATTTATCCCGGTGAACACTTTATCGTCAGTACCAGCGGAATCCCCGGCACTCATGCCTGGATAGACGATCGCTTCGCCGGTACGCCGGTGACCCCCGGCTGCACCCGATTCGGCTGATAGGGGACAGGATCCAACTTTATCGCACCGGCGACGCGCGGTTAACCGCAACCACCTGGCAATCATATTGACCCGTGCCGCACACTGGACACGTGACCGTCGAATTACTGGTTCTCCTGATCGTCATCGTCACGGCACTCGCATTCGATTTCACCAACGGCTTCCATGACACCGCCAACGCCATGGCGACCTCGATCGCCACTGGCGCGCTCCGGCCGCGCGTCGCGGTCGCGTTGTCCGCGGTGCTCAATCTGATCGGCGCCTTTCTCTCGGTCGCCGTCGCCGCCACCGTGGCCAAGGGCATCGTCCGCCTCGATGCCGTGCAGGGGCATGATCTGCTGATCATCGTCTTCGCCGGACTGGTCGGCGGCATTCTCTGGAACTTGCTCACCTGGCTGTTCGGCCTGCCGTCCAGTTCCTCGCACGCACTGTTCGGCGGCCTGATCGGTGCCACTCTCGCCGCGCTCGGTTTCAGCGGCGTGATCTGGGCGGCCGGCTCGGACGGCGTGCTCACCAAGATCATTCTGCCCGCCGTGCTCGCGCCGATCATCGCGGCGATGGTGTCGGCCATCGGCACCTGGCTGGTCTATCGCATCACCAAGAAGTCCGATCCGGCGAAGGTGGAGACGGGTTTCCGCTGGGGCCAGATCGGTTCGGCGTCGCTGGTCTCGCTGGCGCACGGCACCAACGACGCGCAGAAGACGATGGGCGTCATCTTCCTCGCGCTGGTCGCGCACGGCTCGCTCACCAAGAACGACGAGATGCCGCTGTGGGTGATGGCCGCCTGTGCCGTCGCCATCGCGGCCGGTACCTACCTCGGCGGCTGGCGGATCATCCGCACCCTCGGCAAGGGGCTCGTCGAGATCGAGTCGCCGCAGGGGCTGGCCGCCGAATCCGCGTCGGCGGCGATCATTCTCACCTCTGCCCACTTCGGGCTGCCGCTGTCGACCACGCAGACCGCGACCGGCTCGATCCTGGGTACCGGACTCGGCAAGGGTGCCGAGGTGCGCTGGGGCGTGATGGGGCGCATGGTGGTCGCCTGGCTGTTCACGCTGCCGCTGGCCGGGCTGGCCGGCGCGGTGTGCTGGGCGATCGCGCACTTCATCGGCGGGTTGGCCGGTGTACTGGTGGTATTCGCGATCCTGCTGGCACTGTCGGGGCTGATCTATCTGCGCTCCCGCAAGGATCCGGTCGACACCACCAACGTCAACGAATGGCCGGGTGACACGCCGGGCGCGCCGACCAGTGTTGCGAAGGCCGAGGCGGCGCGGGACGAGCAGTCCGCCGAGCAGGACGAATCGGGCGACCCGAACGACTCGGCCCCGACCGGCGGTGCCGGCGGGAACGCGACGGCGGAACCCGGTAAGTCGCCGCGGTCGGCACAGGTTTAGAGAGGAGTAGGACGTGCATACGCTCATCACCAATCTGAACTCCCTGTGGAAGGTCGCGCTGGCCGGCCTGATACTCGGGGCGGGGTTGCCGATGGTCTTCGCGGTCGGCGTCCGGTTCTGGTCGATGGCGGAGACGGTGACCCCGGACGGCCGGGTGACGCAACGCAACTACCCCGCGCTGACCGTCGCGCTACTCTGCTTCGGACTGATCATCGCGGCGATCATCACCGGGATCCTCTATACGGCAAAGGCTTTCATCGCCGCGAGGTTCGGCATTCACCTGTTCGGACAGTCCTGAAGGGCGCAATGTGACCGATCAAGCGAAACCCGCAGAGCTCAGGCCGAAGGTACTCGGCCGCATCATCGGCTGGCTGCGGGCCGGCTACCCACAGGGCATCCCGCACTCCGACTATGTCGCCTTGTTCGCGGTGCTGCACCGGCATATCACCGATTTCGAGGTGGTCGCGATCGCCGAGGAACTGGCCGCGGAGAACCCGAACAGCGAGATCACCCGCGCCGAGATCGAGGACGCCATCGCGCGGGTCGCGAAGGAACAGCCGGACGAGGTGGACGTCGCCCGGGTCGCCTCGCACCTCGCGGCAGGCGGCTGGCCACTCGCCGACCCACCCGCCGACCTCGACTGAGCAAGCAGCGTTCACCGATGCCACCCTTCCTGAACGCCATCATCGACTGGCTGCGGGCCGGCTATCCGGACGGTGTCCCGGAAGCCGACTACATCCCCCTGCTCGCCCTGCTCCGCCGCCGCCTCTCCGACGACGAGGTCCGCCAAATCGCCGCCGAACTAGCAGGTTCCGGTGATTTCCCCGCCGACAAAACCGACATTCAAGTGATGATCACCAAGGTCACCAACGAAATGCCCTCGGAGGCAGACGTTTCGCGCGTGCAGACGCGATTGGAAGCCCACGCCTGGCCACAGAACGGCGCCGCCCCCGAGGACCCCACCCNGAGAGGGTGGGGGTGGTGGTGAGGGTGGTGCGGATGGCTTCGGTCATGAGGACGTTGAGGCGGGTGGCGATGTTGACCTTGGTGATGCCGTGTTGGACGGCGGCGCGCAGGCCTTCGTCGGGGACGCCGGAGGAGCCGTGCAGGACGAGGGGGACGGGGACCTTGGCGGCGAGGTGGGCGATGAGGTCGTTGTCGAGGGTGGCGGTGCGGGTGTGCATGGCGTGCGAGGAGCCGACGGCTACGGCTAGGGCGTCTACGCCGGTGGCGGCGACGAATTCGACGGCTTCGTCTGGGTCGGTGCGGACGCCGGGGGCGTGGGCGCCGTCTTTGCCGCCGACTTCGCCGAGTTCGGCTTCGACGTGCACGTCGCGCTCGTGGCACCAGCGGGTGATATCGGCGGTGGCGGCGAGGTTGGCGGCGTAGTCGAGGGTGGAGCCGTCGTACATGACCGAGCGGATGCCGAGATCTACTGCGGTGCGGATCAATTCGGCGGAGGTGGCGTGGTCGAGGTGGACGGCGATGTCGGCGGTGCTGTCCGCGGCGATGCGCAGGCAGGCCAGGGCCAGCGGGGCCAGGCTGCCGTGGTAGTTCGCGGTGTTCTCCGAAAGTTGCAGCACGACAGGTCGTTTCGCCGACTCGGCGGCGGCGGCGATGGCTTCGGCATGTTCGAGGGTGATCACATTGAACGCACCGAGCCCGCCCGGGCTGGCGGCGGCGACCAAGGCGGAAACGGGTGTCAGCGGCATAGCGAAATCTCCTGAAAGCTCACCACACCCGGCATCGGACTCAGGGGGTGGTTTCTTGGCGGGTGGGTAGGTCCAGCTGGGTGACCCGGACGGTGGGCGCGATCCGGGTGCGCAGGCAACGGTCGATCTCCCCGGCGACGGGAATCACGACCGCCGCGGCGGAGGTGGCGACGGCGTCGGTGAGGATGGCGGGCCAGGCGGGGGCGGTGTCGGCGGTGAGGGCGGCGATCACCGCGGCGGTGGCGGAATCGCCCGCGCCGGTGGGGTTTCCGGCCAGCGGCTCGGGCAGGGTGGCGAACCAGGCGCCCTCGGCGGTGACGGCGACCATGCCGTCGGCGCCCCGGGTGGCGATGACGGCGCGGACGCCGGCCTCGATCAGCGGGAACGCCGCGGTGACGACTTCGTCGGCGGTGGCGGACTTGATACCGGTGAGCCGGTACAGCTCGTCGCCGTTGGGCATCAGGATGACGCCGGGGATCTGGGCGGCCAGGCGCAGCGCCTCGCCGTCGACATCGCAGATGGTCGGCACGTCGGCCGCGATGGCGGTGCGGGCGATCTCCGCGGGCAAGGTATCGGCGATGCCGCCGGGCAGCGAGCCCGAGATGACCAGGCCGTCGATGTCGGGCAGCATGCCCGCGACGCGGACCGCGAGCTGTTCGGCGGCGTGCGGATTGGACACCCTGGCGCCGGGTTCCCACAGCGCGGTCGCGGTGCCGTCCTCGGACTCGCTGATCACCACCGTGCGCCGTACCCAGGGCAGGGCGTGCACGAAGTCGACGGGCATCTCCAGCTCGGCCGCGGCGGCGAACGCGTGATCGGCGAAACCCGTTGCCCTGGCGTATTTTCCGAGCTGATTCAACACCCGGGTGACGTTGATACCCTTGCCGCCGATGCGTTGTTCGACCGAGCGGACCCGATGCGCCTGCCCGCGCTCGAAGTGCTCGACACGGTAGGTCATGTCGTAGGCCGGGTTCATCGTCACGGTGAGGATCACGACAACCACTGTCCTCGCCTGAGCACCCGGCGCAAGCGGAGCGTCTCATCAACTATCAAAAGGTCGGCAAAATAGCCCGTACGGAGGTCGCCGACGTCGGGTAGCCGAAGGGCGGCCGCCGGGGTCGAGGTGGCCGCGAGCACCGCGTCGGCCAGTGACACGCCGGAGTCGCGCACCGCCCGCGCCACGCAGTCGAGCAACGTGCTGATGCCGCCCGCGATCGAACCGTTCGCGATCCGAGCGACCCCTTGACGCACCGTCACGGACTGCGGACCGAGTTGATACTCGCCGTCCGACAGCCCGGCCGCCTGCATGGCATCGGTGATCAGCGCGACCCGTCCCGGCGCGGTCGCGAAAACCAGCGCGGCGAAACCGGGGTCCACATGCACACCGTCCCCGATCAGCTCGACCGCCGCGTGCCCCGCGGCTGCGGCGACCAGCGATGCGCCGACCGGACCGGAATCGCGGTGATGCAGCGGCGGCATGCCGTTCGCCAAATGAGTGGCCACGGTGCCGAACCCGGTGGGCCGCAATGCTTTCAGGAACGACGTGTAGTCGGCGTTGCTGTGCCCCAGCGCAACGACCACGTCGTGATCGGTAAGCCGTTGCGCGACAGCGTCATAGCCGGAACGCTCCGGCGCCAGCGTCATCATCCGCAGCTGCCCACCGCCTGCGGCGAGCAGCTGGTCGGTCAGTTCGAGATCCGGATCGCGGAGGAACCGGGGATCCTGCGCCCCGCAGCGCGCCTCCGAAAGAAACGGCCCCTCGGCATGAATGCCGCCGAGCAACCCGTCTTCCGCCAGTTCCCGCAGCACAGCGGTCTGCGCGACCATGTCCGCGGCGGCCGCCGTGACCACGCTGGCCACCACGGTCGTAGACCCGCTCGCATGATGGAACTCCGCCGCCGCCCGCGCTTCCGCCGCGTCGACGGTGTCGAACCGATGTCCGAATCCACCGTGGTTGTGCATGTCCACCAGCCCGGGCAGCACCGTGCCGGAGAAGGCGGGCGCAGCCGAATCCGGATGCGCCGCAACCCACTCGGTGAACGGCAACACGGCACTGATCCGATCGTCGACCACGGTGACCACGCCGTCATCGAGCTGTGCGCTCGCGGAAACGACGCGCCCCCGGATGGTCGACTCGGCCCCGCTCATGCGAGCGCCCCATGCCTGGCGAACAGCGCGGCACCCATCAACCCGGCGCGAGCCCCGAATTCACCCAGCACCACGTGCGGAGCGGAGAACAGCCGAAGCCGGTCGGCAATCGCCTGATGCAGCGGATCGGTGAGCGCGGCTCCCGCCCCCGCCAGTCCACCACCGAGGATGATCAGTTCGGGGCAAGCAGCGTGCACGATCCCGATCAGACCGTCGGCGAGCGCGTCGACCGCGTCCCCGAGCACCGCTTTGGCGTCGGTATCGGTGTCCACCAGCGCGAATACCTCTGCGGCACCGCTGATCTCGCGACCGGTGCGACGGGTGTAAGCACGGGCGATCGCCGCCCCTGAAGCCACGGTTTCGACGCACCCGGTGTTGCCGCACAAGCACGGCAGGCCGTCGGCGCGCACCGGGATATGCCCGTATTCGCCGACCTGACCGTACGAACTGCGCAGCAGGTGCCCGCCGACGGACAGGGTGCCCGAGATGCCGGTCCCGAGGATGACCACGCACACGTTGTCGTAACCGCGCCCGGCCCCGAAACGCCATTCGGCCCAACCCGCAACGGCCACATCGTGTTCGATGAGCACCGGCATGCCCCACCGGGTGACGAACCGATCGCCGACCCGCACGTCCCGCCACCCGACATTGCTGCTGAACACCGCGATCGACCGGACGGTGTCCACGATGCCCGGCAGCACGACGGCGGCCCGGCCGACCCGGTCGCGCAGTTCGGGGGTCAGCTCGGCGAGCAACTGATCGCCGAGCGCCCCCATCGCGTCGAAGGCCGTTTCGCCCTGCGGGGTCGCGACGGTGCCGACGGCAAGCACCCGGCCCGCGGCATCGGTGATCTCACCCTTGATGGTGGTGCCGCCGACATCGAGCCCGAGCACCAGTGCGTCCTCGGCCAACGCGCCCGGCTGCGGGGTCGCCGCAACCGGGCGCGTCATTGTGCCGCCGCGGTGAGCCGCCGCGGTCGACCCGGCAGTCCCGGCCGCGGCACCGGCGGCACTGGTCGAGGACGCCGTGCTCTCGGCAACGGCCCTCGGGTCCTGCACGACTCCCATGCTTGGCACAGTAGTTCCCGGTTCGTGCTGCGGCGCGGGCCTGGCTGGTTCGAGTTTCACCGGGTCGGTCCGATCACTGGTCGAGGACGACCGAGCGATTGAGCCCACGCGGGTGATCGGGGTCGAGGCCGAGATCGGCCGCGCGCAGCACACAGAGCTGATGGACGCGCAGCAGATCGGCCATCGGGTCGATGTCGCGGTGCTCGAAGTGCGCACCGGTACTCGCGATATCCGTGGCGAAGTTCGGCACCAGCGGGCCGAAGGCCCAGACCGCGCGGCCCGGCGCGGAGATGGCGATCGGGCCGTGCCGGTACTCGGTGGCCAGGTAGGACTCGGTCCAGGACTGGCAGGATTCGCGCAGCTTCAGCCCGGACTCCTCGGCGATGGCGGCGGCGAAGCCCATGCCGACGAAGCTGATCTCCTCGGCGTGCCGGACGTCGGCGAGCGACGCGGCCGGATCCTCGGCGAGCACCTTGCGGGCCTGCTCGATCACCGGGGCGAGGTCTTCGCCGAGGTGCCAGCGCAGGATCGCCAGGGCGGTGGTGGCGAAGCGGGTCTGCACCACCGATTCCTCGTCGACCTCGTCGATCAGGATCGCATCGCCCAGCTCGAGCACCGGGGTGCCGGGGCTGGAGCAGATGACGGTGCGGGGAATGTGTGCTGGGATGTCCCGCATGGCGTTGACCACCTCGGTGGTCGTGCCGGAGCGGCAGATCACCAGGTAGCGGTCGTAGTCGCGGCCGTAGCGGACCTCGCTGGCGGGCCAGGCGTCGGTCAGACCGTGGCCTGCGCCCTCGCGCAGCGCCGCGATCGCTTTGGACATGAACAGGGAAGTGCCGCAACCGATCACGGCGACTCGCTCGCCCTTGTGGGGGAGGATGTCGCGATGTTCGGCAGCGATCGTTTCGGCGCGCGCCCAGTCGTCAGGCTGGGTGGCGACCTCGTTGGCCAGGTGGGTCACGGGCGTGGTTTCGGCGGAGATCGGCACAACAACAGAATCCGCCCGGTGATCGTTCATGTCAAATTTACGAGCGAATCGGTCACATATGATCAAGCTTGGGTCTATGTTGATAGTCGGTCGATCAGTTCGATCCCATCATCGGCTGTCCAGTGGCGCCCGGTGTGCAAATTTGAAAGGTTCTACTCGTGAAAAGACCACTCCACGGCGTGCTTGCGGGGGTCGCGATGGTCACCGGCCTCGCGCTGGCGATCTCGTCCTGTGGGTTCGGCTCGAAAGATAACGCCGACTCCGACACCACGATCAACTTCTTAGCCCCGGCCTACAGTGACGGGGCCACCGGTACGAAGGCGCTGTGGGACGGCATCATCGCGGATTTCCAGCAGAAGAACCCTGATATCAAGGTGAACCTGCAGATGGAGTCCTGGAACTCGATCAACGATGTGGTGCGCACCAAGCTCCAGTCGACGTCGACCACCCCGGACATCCTCAACATCGACGCCTACGCGAGCTTCGCCAGCGACGGGATGCTGTATCCCGCCAACGAAATCGTCTCGCCGTCGGTGCTCTCCGACATCCAGCCCGGCTTCGCGAAGAACGCCTCGCTCAACGGCACCCAGTACGCGCTGCCGCTGTTCGCCTCCACCCGCACCCTGTTCTACAACACCGAGCTGTTCGAGAAGGCCGGCATCACCTCGCCGCCGAAGACCTGGGCCGAGCTCACCGACGCGGCCAAGAAGATCCAGGCGCTCGGCGGCGGCGTCTCCGGCTACGGCCTGCCGCTCGGCAGCGAGGAAGCCCAGGGCGAGACCTCGATCTGGACCTTCGGCGCGGGCGGCCAGTGGGCCGACGGTGACAAGATCACCGTCGACACCCCGCAAAACCTGGAGGGCGTGCGCGCGATGCGCGAGCTCGCCGATGCCGGTGTCACCCAGCCGAATCCGGGAGCGACCGACCGCAAGGACGTCATCAACGCGTTCATCCAGGGCAAGATCGGCATGATCGAGGGCCTGCCCCCGACCATCGGTCAGATCGCCGCGAAGAACCCCGCGCTGAAGTACTCGACCGCGCCGACGCCGACCAAGTCCGGCACCCCGGTGACGCTCGGCGTCGCCGATCACCTGATGGCGTTCAAGAAGGACGGCAAGAAGACCGAGACGATCAAGAAGTTCCTCGACTTCTTCTACAGCGCCGACGTCTACGCGAACTTCGTGTCCAAAGAGGGCTTCATCCCGATCACCAACAGCGCGGCCGCCAAGCTGGCCGCGGACCCGGTAACCAAGGCGTTCGGCCCGACCCTCGCGGTGGCCAAGTTCTACCCGAGCAACAACGCGAAATGGGCTGCGGCGCAAGGCGCTATCCGGCAGCAGATGGGCACTATCGCCCAGGGCACCGACCCGGCCCAGGTGTTGGCGCGTGTTCAGGAAGCCGCGAAATAGCGTGCGACGGAAAGGAACTCTGGCGGCGATACCGTGGATCGGGCCCGCGCTGGTCTTGATCGCGGCTATCGTCGCCTTTCCGGCCTGCTACATGGTGTGGACCAGTACCAGGGATCTGAGCGCCTACGGTCAGGATCGCGGCCCGGCCGGGCTGGCGAATTTCCGCAGGCTCTTCGGGATTTCGGAGCTGGGCTCGGTCCTGGTCCACACGGTGGTCTGGGTGGTCGCCGTCGTGCTGATCACCCTGGTGCTCTCGGCGGGGCTGGCCCAGTTCCTGGCCAAGGACTTCCCCGGCCGCACCGCGGTGCGGATGGCGATCCTGGTGCCGTGGGCGGCCTCGGTCGTGATGACGACGACGATCTTCTACTACATGCTGGATCCCGACGTCGGCATCGCCAACCGGTTCCTGGTCGATATCGGTTTGCTGGACCGGGGTTTCGGCTTCACCAAGCAGCCGACGCCCGCGTTCCTGGTCGCGATCGGGGTCGCGGTGTTCGTCTCGATCCCGTTCACCACCTATACGATTCTGGCCGGGCTGCAATCGATTCCGGCCGAGGTCGGCGAGGCGGGCCGGGTCGACGGCGCGAGTGCGTGGCAGCGCTACCGCTTTCTCACGCTGCCGCAGCTGCGTCCGGCCATCGCGGTGGCGACGATCATCAACATCATCAACTCGTTCAACTCGTTGCCGATTCTGCAGGTGATCACCGGCAGCATCGCGGGTTTCGAGGCCGACACCACCACCACGTTGATGTTCAAACTGATCCGGCAGAACCAGGAGATCGACACGGCCGCGGCGATGAGCGTGCTGAACTTCGTGCTGATCATCGTCATCATCGCGATCTACGTGAAGGTGATCCGGCCGACGCAGGAGGTCGACGGGTGACGAGACCGCAGTCGCACCCGCCGATCGACCGGGTGTCCCGCACGGCACAGGAGGTCGACCGATGACCACGGCAGACGTGGCGCACCTCGAAAAGGTAACGGGTGCGGTAGAAGTGGCCGCATCGGGCGAGCGTCGCGCGGCGAAACCGAAACGGCGCCGCTGGGAATTGACCGCGGTCGGGGTCGTGCTCGCCGCGCTGTTCCTGGTGCCGTTCATCGTGATGGTGCTCGGCTCGCTGAAGAGCAGGCCCGAAATCCTGCGCATCCCACCGACTTACTTCCCCGAGTCGTGGCATCCGGACAACTACGCCACCATGTGGGACACGCCGGAGACACCGCTGGCCTTCAACATGGCCAGCACCGTGATCATTTCGGTGTGCGCCACGGTACTCGTATTGCTCGTCGCCATTCCGGCCGCGTATTACACAGCGCGGCACAAGTTTCCGGGTCGCGCGGTGTTCCTGGGCCTGGTGCTCGTCACCCAGATGTTGCAGCCGACGGTGCTGGTGACCGGTCTGATCCGGGAGTTCTTCGCGATCGGCATCAACGACACCTGGCTGGCGATGATCCTGGTGAACGCGGCGTTCAACCTGTCGTTCGCGGTGTGGATCCTGCACAGCTTCTTCGCCTCCATTCCGGTGGAGATCGAGGAGGCCGCGATGCTGGACGGCCTGAGTCGCTGGCAGACCCTGGTCCGGGTGTCCCTGCCGCTGGTCTGGCCCGGCATCGTCACCGCCACGATCTTCGTGGTGGTCTCCTGCTGGAACGAGTTCGCCGCCAGCCTGGTGGTGCTGACCACCGCCGAGAACCAGCCGCTGTCGGTGGCGCTGACGAAGTTCATCGGCCAGTACGACACGTCGTGGCAATACGTCTTCGCTATCTCCACGGTCGGCATCATCCCGGTCGTGATCCTGTTCGCGTTCATCGAGAAGCGCCTCGTCGCAGGTCTGACGGCGGGCAGCGTCAAGTAGTCGGGTACGGCGGGTGGTGTGCGACACCACCCGCCGTTTTCCTGTCCATGAACCACATCACTGTCTGAGACTGGACTTCTGGCCCGTTATCTGAAAATATCTCTTACCAATATCGGTAACGAGCGGTTACGGGAAGGCACTTCGATGAGCGTGCGCAATGGTGGGCGCGTCGTCGTCCTGGGCGTCATCGCGCTGATGGCGGCGTGGACGGCACTCGGTTCGGGACAGGCGGAGCCGGGCGAGCAGAGCGGTGTCCGGGTCGAGCCCGCACCCGCGCTGACCCTGCCGCCCGAACTCGACGACTTCTATCGGCCCGCCGCGGGTGCGGTCGCCGCGGCGCAACCGGGTGAGATCCTGCGCGCGCGGGCGATCTACCCGGCGTTCATGGGCATCGTGCAGCTGAATGTCGATGCGTGGCAGTTGCTTTATCGCACCACCAACAGTCATGGCGAGCCGATCTCGACGGTCACCACGATCCTGAAGCCGCGCGGGCCGGCGCCCGCCGGTGGCTCGAAGCTGCTGTCCTATCAGATCGCCGAGGACAGCGTCGCGCAGTACTGCGCCCCCTCCTATGTCGCCCAATCCGGTGCCATCCCGGTCGATTACGTGAACGCGGCGGAGACGCTCATCCCGATCGCCGCGGGTCTCGGGCAAGGCTGGACCATCGCGATGCCCGATTACCAGGGCCCGAATTCGGCGTACGGCGCCTCGCGTATGAACGCGCAAGCAACGCTCGACGGCATTCGGGCCGCCGAGAACTTCGCCCCGGCACAGTTGAACGGGCCGCAGACACCGACGGCGCTGTGGGGTTACTCCGGTGGCACGATTCCGTCGGCCTTCGTGCCGGAGATCAAGCAGAGTTACGCGCCCGAACTCAATATCGTCGGCGTCGCGGCGGGCGGTGTCGCGGCGGGCGACTACGCCGGGGTGGTGCGGCACAACAATGGCGGCGTCTATGCGGGCCTCATCTCTGCCGCGATCGTCGGCATTGCGACCGAATATCCGGACATGCAGCGGGTAATGCGCGAAAGAGTCGATCTGCTCGGGCAATTCGTCATGGCGTCGAAGAAGGTACTGTGCCATCCGCAGGGCGCGGCCCTGTTCCCCGGATTCAATTACTTCGGCAGTTTTCAGGGCGGTGATCCATTGAACCTGCCGGAGATACGGGCGGCCATCGCGGACAACTCACTCGGACAGCAGCAGCCGACCGTGCCGATCTACTTCTATCACGCGCAGCACGACGAGCTCATTCCGATCGCGGGCACCGACGCCATCGTGGATAAATACTGCGCCGAGGGCGCGCCGAGCGTGACCTACGTCCGGGAACTCCTCGCCGAACATATCTCCGGAGTCCCGACGCATCTGCCCGGCGCGTTCTTCTGGTTGCAGGACCGGCTCAACGGTGTCGCCGCACCGGAGGGCTGCTCGATCACCAGTCCGGTGAGCACTCTCACGGAACCGCAATTCGGGCAGGCACTGTCGGAGATACTGCCGCCGCTGGCGCAAGCCCTGGTCGGATACGCGATCGGCCAGCAGAAGTAGCTGTGGTGCACCTGCCGCGGGCCGATGTCCGTGCCGGTATGGCGGCGGGGGTGCGCGGTAGCATCGAACGGTGGCACGGCGGGCAGAGGATGCAAAGGACGGTCGCAGCTACGGCGGGCTGTCCCGGGAGCAGCGGGTCGCCCAGCGGCAAACGCGATTGATCGACGCCGCGCTCGAATTATTCGGAACCCACGGTTACGCAGCCACTTCCATCGAGCGCCTGTGCGCGGAAGCCAATGTATCCACGCGCAGTTTCTATGAAGATATGGGCAGCCGTGAGGCTTTGCTGATCGCGCTGGTCAATCGGATCACCTCGCACGCGGTCGAGCGGGCGCTGGAGGCGCTGGCCGAATCCGCCGGCGAGCCGCTGTCGACCAGGGTGGTCCGGGTTTTCGGCGCTTATCTCGCGGTGACCTGTCAGGATCACCGCTCCGCGCGGGTCTGTTATGTCGAAGTCGTCGGTGTGAGCGCGGCCGTGGAGGAATGGCGCCGGGAGCAGCGCCGCCTGCTTTCCGCGCTCATCATCAGCGAGGCCGAGCGGGCGGTAGAGCGCGGCGAAACCAAATCGAGGCGCTTCGACCTATTCGCCCTCGCGGTGATCGGCGCGGTGAATTCCTTGGCTCAGGAATTGGTCCAGAGCACCCTGCCCGGCACGGTGATCGGTCTCGATGAAATCTGCGAGGAGATCGCGTACTTCGTGAACTCCGGACTCGCTCTCACCTGATCTGAATCAGTGAAAACAGCTCGAAGGGGCGGCCTCGTTCCGCGCGATTCCGCTGGCCACGGCCGCCGCCGGGCACCGCTGAGCCGGCACCCGGCTTGGCATCGCGGTACCGGAATCTCTACGTTCGGCAGCGTGCCTGTGATCAGATTGTTCGCGTGCCAGGAAAAACAACAGGTCGGTGTGTTCGAATGCCGCAGGGCGGTATGAGATGACCGGACCGACCGACCGACCACAGCGCTGGAACCGGCTGCTCGAACTGCTCGCCGACTCCGGCCGGCTCTCGGTGGAGGAAGCCGCCGAACGCCTCGGCGTCTCCTCGGCGACCGTGCGGCGCGACTTCACCGCGCTCGCCGAACAGCAGCTGGCGACCAGAACGCACGGCGGTGTCGTCGCGACCTCGGTCGCCTACGACCTGCCCGCCCGCTACCGCCAGACCAGCGGGGAGGCCAAGCAGCGGATCGCGGAACACGCTGCGTCACTGGTGGATCCGCGCGCGGTCATCGCGATGAACGGCGGCACCACGACCACCGCGGTGGCCAGGGCCCTGGCCGGGCGCACCGACCTGGGGATGACCGGCGATGAGCAACTGACGCTCGTCACCAACGCCCTCAATATCGCCGGTGAGATGGTGCTGCGACCGCACATGCGCACCGTCGTGCTGGGCGGGGTGGCCCGGCGCGAGTCCTACGAACTGCACGGCCCCCTCGCCGAACGCGCCCTGGCCGAGCTGCGCCTGGACGAGTTGATCCTCGGCGTGAACGCCATCTCCGCCGAGGGCGGCGCACAGTGCAGGCACATCGACGAGGCCGGCGTCACCACCGAGATGGTGCGCCGCTCCCGGCACGTCATGGTGGTGGCCACCGCCGACAAGCTGGAGCGCACCGCTCTTGCCCGTATTTGCAGCATCGAGCAGGTGCACGCGCTGGTCACCGACACCGACGCGGACCCGTCGGCGGTAGCGGCGATCCGCGCGACCGGGGTGCGGGTCGACGTGGTGTAGCCGCGCCACCCTGTTTGAACCCGGTGGCGCCGGGCATGCACGAGGCCATGACCACTGAACCCGGTACCAACCGTCCCGACGACACCGAGGTGGACCGCGACGAGGTCGACCAGCCGGATGCGACCGACGACGCCGCCGCTACCAGGGAAGACCAGGCAGCGAATATGGACTACGAGGGTGACACGCCCAACTAGTAGCTCGCAGTCCAGTCGAACAGCCCGGCAGGCCACGGATGCCTGCCGGGCTGTGCTGCGTCTCGCGTAGGCGGGGCCGCTGCGTCACCCATTGACTGGGTCATGGCGTCTCATTAACCTGAGTGAGACAGCACGTCCCATATGAACGTTCAGGCAAGGTGAGCCCGCTATGGCCGATGTCGATTCCACTGCTGCCGAAGTCGATTCCACGTTGCACCCGCCCCGCTGGGCGCCGACCTTCATTCGATGGCACAACACGCCGGTGAGCTGGTGGGAGTCGGTGCGGTTGTCGCTGGGCATCCTGCCCCGGGTGCGCGATCACACGGTGCTGGACTACGTGACCAATTTCCCCGGTCAGGACGACGTGATCGTGGCCAGGGTGCCGTTCGCGAAGTTCGTCATCGTGCGCAGTCCCGAGTTGGCACGGCATGTGCTGGTGACCAATCAGAACAACTACACCAAGAGCCCCGACTACGACATGCTCGCGGTGGCGTTCGGGCGCGGACTGGTGACCGATCTGAACGACGAACTGTGGCAGCGCAATCGGCGGCTGGTGCAGCCGATCTTCGCCAAGCGCAACGTCGATGGGTTCGCCCCGATCATGGTCGAGGCGGCCAGGGACGCGGTGGCGCGGATCCGGCAGTTGTCGGCGGGTGACGGTGTGGTCGACGTCAACGCCGAAATGAACCGGCTCACTTTGGATGTCACGTCGCGCACGATGTTCGGCACCGACATCACCGGCCCGATGTCGGAGGTGGTGCTCTATCGGCTGCTGCGGTTCTTCGGCCGCGGTTTCATGACCAATCTCAGTCATCCGCTGCACCACGTCGCGACCTGGCTGCACCGGCATTCCCGCCATCGGGACGACGCCGGGAACTCGCGGCTGCCGATGCGCATCATGCGGGCGGCGGGCTGGGTGGTCGAGCCGCGCACCATGCGCGACCTGCGCCATGCCGAGCGTGTGGTGGACGGCTTGATCGCCGACCATCGCGCAGGCCGGATCACCCGCAAGGACAACCTGCTCGCCGCGCTGATCGACGCCTCGGATCCGGAGACCGGTTACCAGTACACCGACCAGGAGATCCACGACGAGCTGATGACCTTCGTCGGCGCCGGCATGGAAACCACCGCGACCGCGCTGACCTGGGTGTGGCAGCTGCTGTCCGAGCATCCCGAGGCTCGCGAGCGACTACGCGAGGAGGTGCGTTCGGTGCTCGGTTCGCGCCCGGCCACCGCCGCCGACCTCGATCGGCTGCCGTGGACGCAGGCCGTGGTCGCCGAGACCATGCGGGTGTTGCCGCCGGTGGTCGGGCTGGCCAGAACGGCGAAAGAGCCGGACGCACTGGGTGGTTACCTGATCGAACCGGGCACCACGGTGATCACCTTGATCCACGGGTCGCACCACAATCAGCGCGTGTGGGAGCGGCCGGAGCAGTTCGATCCGAGCCGGTACCTGCCGGAAAACGTAGCGCGCGAACACAAACGGGCCACCATGCCGTTCGGCGCGGGCAAAAGAATGTGTGTCGCTTCGGGATTCGCGAACATGGAGGCCGCGCTCGTCGTCGCCACCTTCGCCCAGCAGCTGCAGTTCGACGCGGTGTCGGATCAGCGCGTGCGACGGCAGATCTCGTTCACCGGTGGTCCGGACGGACCGCTGCTGATGCGGCCCCGGTTCCTGCCGGAACTGGAGCGCGCGGACACCGCCGTATAGTCGATAACCGTGAAACCCGCCCACATGCGTAGCCATCGCAGGCGCTCGGGCGGACAGCGCTGGGACGAACACAACTCGACCAGGCAGGCACAGATCCTGGCGGCGGCCGTCGCGTTGATCGAGGAGCACGGCCCGGCCGCCGAGGTATCCATCCAGCAGATCGCCGAGCGAGCCGGACTGGCGCGCTCGGTGGTCTACCGGCAGTTCGACAATCGGGAAGACCTGGACGCCCGGGTGCGCGAGTACATCCTGGACCACTACGTGGCCGAGGTGGAGGCGCTGTTCGTGCTCGACCCCACCAAGACCGCGGAGCAGATGTTCCACGAGATCATGCGCCGGGTGGTGAGCTGGGCGGCCGAACATCCCACTCTGTATCAGTTCGGGCAGAACGGTCCGGTGCACGGGCACGCGGCGGGAGAGACCAGCCTGACCATCGGCAGACACCGGGTGGCCGAGGCACTGTGGCAACAGTTCTCGTCGTGGACGACCATGCTCGCCATCGACGTGGTGCCGTACCGCCCGCTCGTCTACGGGCTGGTCGGCCTGGTGGAGGGCATTGTCACGCAGTACATCGGCACCCCGCCCGGTGCTGAACGCCCCGACCAGGAAACCATCGCCCGCATGCTCACCTCCTCCGCCTGGCACCTCTTCGCGGGCCACGCCGCCGATCGCGGTTACCACTTCGACCGGTCCGCCAATATCGCGGAAACCCTCGCCAAGCTCTTCGCCGACGCTGCGACACAAAAAGACTGAAGTCCCCCGGCGCTCAGCAGCTCACTGGGTAAGCGGTAACCCGAAGAGCGGGAACAGGTCCCGGTTGAGGAAGACGGTGATGCGCTCGATCGACGAGTCTTTCGTGCCGAGCACATGAATGGAATGTGCTCGGTGGACGCCGGTTTCGTCGATCAGGTAGTAGGCGACGGCCGGCTGGGTATTGGCGGCCGTGGGAATCGCCCGCCAAGCCTCCTTGCCCCGGCCCACCTTGTCCGCGAAGAACTCCAGCACCTGGGCCCGTCCCGCGAACCACACCAGGGCGGGCGGCATTTCGAAGACGACGTCGTCGACAAGCAGCTTGCTGAGCCCCGCCATATCGCTGTCGCCGAACGCGGCGACATAGCGGTCGATCACCGCTCGTTCGGCTGGGCTGAGGGATTCGGACATCTGATCGACCATCGGCGCGACCTTGGCGAGCTGGGTGCGTGCGCGTTGCAGCGCGCTGTTGACTGCGGCAGGGGAAGTGTCGAGCAAATCGGCGACCTCGGCGGCGGACCAGGCCAGCACGTCGCGCAGGATCAGCACGGCCCGCTGCCGGGCGGGCAGATATTGCAGCGCGGCGACAAAGGCCAGCCGGATACCGCTGCGGGCCGCGACCACCGTGGCCGGGTCGTCGGCCGAATTGCCGAGCAGCCCATCGGGAATCGGCTCCAACCAGGGCAGTTCCGGATGTCGCTCCGGGCGCATCCGCACCGTCTCGGCGGGACCACCGAGATCGACCGGTAAGGCTCGACGGGCGCGCTGTTCCAGCGCGGTCAGGCAGGCATTGGTCGCAATGCGGTACAGCCAGGTGCGCAGCGAGGCTCGCTCGGGGTCGAACCGGTCGGCCGCGCGCCAGGCCCGCAGCATGGTCTCCTGCACCAGATCCTCGGCGTCGTGGATGGAGCCGAGCATGCGGTAGCAGTGCGCGAGCAACTCGGGGCGGTGCGCCATCGCCTTGGCGGTGAAATCCGCGCTGACCGTCATGGGTGGACAACCTACTGCGCCGGAGCCGATTCGGCTGCTGGTCATGCGCTGGTCCCCGACAGATCCGCAGGCCTCGGTGCGGATCTTGTCGCCTCCGTAGCGACCGGGGTACCGGCGGGAATGAGCGCACCGACCGCCGCGCCCACGAGTGCCAGTAGGGCCGCCGTCCCCATCGCGGCGGCGAAGCCCGCGCTGAACGCACCGGCCGACTCGAGCCCGCCGACCGCCGCGAACACCGCGGTGGGCAACGCGACGCCGAACGCGAAACCGAGTTGGCGCATCGTATTGAAGGTGCCGGACGCGGCACCGACCGCCGCCATCGGCACCGCACGCAGCACCGCGCTCTGTGCGGCGGGAATCGTCATCGAGACGCCGATCCCCGACAGCACGAACGGCGCGACCAGGGCGGCATAGGACAGCGCGGGATCGGCGATCAGCGTGATCCAGCAGTAGCCCGCCGCCTGCATGGAAAGCCCGAGCACGATCAGCGGCCGCTCACCGAATCGGTTGACCTGGCGTCCGGCGATCGGCGCGACCACGAACAGCGTCACCGTCCACGGCGCCAATCGCAGACCGGCGCCGAGCGGATCGGCGCGCAGCACGATCTGCAGGAACTGCGCGAAGAAGAACGCGCCGGTCGCGATCGACGCGGAAAGCAGGAATCCCACCACATTTCCGGCCGCGAAGGCCCGCGATGCGAAGAAACGCATCGGCATCATCGGTGCGTCGATACGCAGCTCCCACCGGACGAAGCCGATTATCGCCAGCGCGCCCAGGCCGAACGCCAGCACCACTTCGGCACTCGCCCAACCGGTTTCGTTGCCGCGCAGCAGTCCCCACACCAGCCCGAACGCACCGGCGCTGACCAGCAGAATGCCAAGCAGGTCCACTTTTCGCGCCTGGCCGAAACTTTCCTGGATCCTGGTGCACAGCAACGGAATCAGCACCGCGGCGATCGGAATGTTGAGCCAGAAGATCCACTGCCACGCCAAGCCCTGCACCACCGCGCCGCCCACCAGCGGCCCGCCCGCGGTCGCCAATCCCGTGACGGCAGCGAACAATCCGAGCGCCTTGCTCCGCTGCTCCGGCGGGAACGCGGCCGAGAGCAGCGCGGTCGCCGTCGGCATGACCGCCGCGGCGCCGACACCCTGCACCGCCCGCGCGGCGATCAACCACTCCAGACTCGGTGCCAGCGCACACGCCGCCGACGCCAGCCCGAACAGGCCTAGTCCGACGGCGAGCACCCGTCTGCGGCCGTACCGGTCACCGAGCGCCGCGCCCGCCATCAGCAGCACCGCGAAGCTCAGCATGTACGCGTTGATCGTCCATTCCAGCTCGGCGATCGACGCGTGCAGCTCCCGCTGGATGGCGGACAGGGCGGTGGTGACCACCAGCGCATCCAGCACCGTCATCAGCGCGGCCACTGAGGTCACCGCGAGCACCCAGCGCTGTCGAACAGTCATCGTCATGGCGAAAAGTCCTCCTCCGAAGGTTTCGCCAGTACCTACCGGTGCGGGGACGCCGATTCATCGGAGGAAGCCGGACTTTTTCTAGGGGGTCGTGGCCAGCGGCACCGCAGCGGGCGGGAGCACCGGGCGGATGCTGCGCATCCAGACGACGAAACCCCAGGCCACGAAGCCCGCATAGACGAAGTAGAGGGTGGCCGAGGGGTAGTAGCCCGCCTTCACCAGCAGGGGGATGCCGACGAGGTCGACGGCGATCCAGATGAGCCAGAACTCGGCCAGCCCGCGGGCCATGCCGTAGGTGGCCAGCACCGAGCCGGTGAAGATCCAAGCTTCGGCCCACGGACCGTACGAGCCGATGACGGCGAAGAGCTGGGCGAACGCGGCGGTGCCGAGCAGCATGGCGGCGACCAGGACTAGACGTTCGCGATTGCTCGCCCAGCGCGGCTCGACGCCGCGGTGTTCGAGACCGGTCTCGTTGGCGTGCCGGTGCCAGCTCCACCAGCCGTAGACGCTGACCGCGATGAACATCAGCTGGCGCCCGGCCTGGCCCGCCATGTTCAGCTGCTGCGGGGTGTTGAAGACGCCGCCGACGAAAACGGTGAACAGCAGCGCGTTCCCGCCGATACCGATCGGCCAGGCCCAGACGCGACGGCGCATGCCACCGATGGCGGAGGCGAGGCCGAAACCATTACCGATCACCTCGCGCCAGAGGATCTCCGAGCCTGCGATGTGCAGCTTGGCGTCGAGCAGCGCGATGATCGGGTTCACCTGTGGTGCAACCCGCGCGCGGACCGATGTCATCCATCGGCGCGATATCGGCTCGCGGCGATCGAAAACACGTCGGCGCGTAACGACGGCGAAATCTGGGATCCCGATTCGCAATATCGGCGCAATGGCTCGCTTCTAGGGTGACGGTCATGCGTGGCGAGAGCAGTACCGGGGGGACCGGAATTCAGATCAGCGGCTTGACCAAAACCTTCCGGGTAGGCAGGAAAACGGTGCCGGCGCTGGACTCCGTCGACCTGCACACCGCGCAGGGCACGTTCCTGTCGCTGCTCGGCCCGTCCGGCTGCGGCAAGTCGACCGTGCTGCGCATCTTGGCCGGGCTGGAAACGCCGACCGCGGGTACGACCCTCATCGACGGCCAGACCCCCGCCGAGCTGGTGCGCCGCCACGAGCTCGGCATTGCCTTCCAGGATTCGGCGCTGCTGCCGTGGCGCTCGGTGGAGTCGAACATCAAGTTGCCCTTGCAGGTGGCGGGCCGGACGGCGGACCCGGCGCTGATCGCGGACCTGATTCGGCTGGTCGGGCTGGAGGGTTTCGAGAAGGCCAAGCCCGCCCAGCTGTCGGGCGGCATGCGTCAGCGCGTCTCGATCGCCAGGGCGCTGGTGGTGCAGCCCACCGTGCTGCTGCTCGACGAACCGTTCGGCGCGCTCGACGATATGACCAGGCAGCGCCTCAACCTGGAGTTGCTGCGGATCTGGACGGAGCAGCCCGCGACCACGCTGATGGTCACCCACGGCATCGCCGAGGCGGTGTTCCTCTCCGACGTGGTCGCGGTGATGAGTCCGCGCCCGGGCCGGGTGCTGGAACTGGTGGAGATCGATCTGCCCCGCCCGCGCACCCCGGAGATGATGCGGACCCTCGAATTCCATCGGCTGCACGACTACCTGTCGGAACTGCTGTTCGGCAAGTCCGGCACCGGCGGTGCGCTGGGCACCGCCGCCGGGAAGTCGAGTACCGGCGCGGTGCCGGCATGAAGCGGATCGGCGCAGTGCTCGGCGTCGCGGGGCTGGTCGGGGTGTGGTGGCTGCTCGCCGCGCTCGGTGTCGCGGGTGGCACCGTGCCGAGCCCGTGGACGGTGTTGCACACCATGTACTCCGACGGATGGGGTTTGTACGGCCCGAATTTCCGGATCACCGCACTCGGCGCGCTCCAGGGCTTCCTGTGGGGCAACGGTCTCGCCATCGCGCTGGCAATGCTCATCATGGTGATCCCGCAGATCGAATCGCTGGCCACGCAGCTGGCGATTCTGAGTTACTGCACGCCGCTGCTCGCGCTCGGTCCGATCATCCTGGTGGTGTTCGGCGGCCGCACTCCGACGGTGTTCCTCGCCGCGATGTACTGCTTCTTCACCACCATGGTCGGCACGGTGACCGGACTGCGCTCGGCCGATCGGACCAGCCTGGACCTGGTGCGGGCCTACGGCGGCGGGCGCTGGCAACAGCTGTACCGGGTGCGGTTGATCTCGGCGTTGCCGAATACGTTCGCGGCGTTGAAGATCGCGGCACCGTCGGCGGTGCTCGGCGCGATCATCGGCGAGTACCTCGGCGGTGTCGACAGCGGGATCGGCGTCGCGCTCACCGCCGCGCAGACGGCTTACAACGTGCCACGCACCTGGGGTATGGCCCTGGCCGCAGCGGCGCTGGCCGGGCTCGGTTACGCGGTCATCGCACTGGCCGCCCGCGTCGTCGCGCCGTGGACCACCCAGGCGGCGCGATGAGCACCGCCGAACTGCGGCACGCACGAATTCCGTTGGCCTGCATCGAATTGCCGACGATCACTGCGGGACATGATGTGCGCGTCAGCGCGGAGGAGTGGCGATGAAAGTGGTCGGGCGAATCGGCAAGTTCTTGTTCCCGCTGTTCACCTCGCTGTTGTTGATGCTGGTGATCTGGTACGTCTTCCTGAAGGCGTTTCCACAGGTCGGTCCGCGAGTGGGCAAGTCGCCGGAGGACATCTGGCGCTACCTGGTGACCTCCCCCGGCGCGGGTGCCGCGCGGGCGGTGCTGCTCGACGATTTGCAGATCACGTTGCGGGACGCGGCAATCGGCTTCGGCTGCGGCATGCTCGCCGCGCTGGTGGTGGCCGCGCTGTTCGTATCGTTCGCCGCGGTGGAGCAGACCTTCCTGCCGGTGGCGATGCTGCTGCGCTCGGTGCCGCTGGTCGTGCTCGCCCCGATCATCGTGCTGGTGTTCGGCCGCGGGGTCGGCGGGGTCGCCGTGCTGGCCGCGATCGTGGTGTTCTTCCCGGCGCTGGTGATGATCATGGCCGGGTTGCGCAACGCGCCGCAGCAGGCGATGGATCTGATCACCGCCTACGGCGGGTCCCGATGGACGGGTTTGCGCATGGTCGCGGTGCCCGCCGCGCTGCCCTCGGTGTTCGCCGCGGCGCGAATCTCGGTGCCGGGCGCGCTGATCGGTGCGCTGCTCGGCGAATGGCTCGGCAGCGGAACGGGATTGGGCGCCAGTCTGATCCGGGCCATCCCGACGTTCCAATACAATCAGCTGTGGTCGTCGATCGTCATCGTCACCATCGTGTCGGTGCTGCTCTACGCGATCGTCGGGGTGCTGGAGAACTTGGTGCTGGCCCGGTTCGGCGCCGATGCCGGTAACTCCTAGCGGGAAATTCGAGCAAATCATCGCTCGGAACGTCGAAGTAAAGAAAATGAAACGCAATCCACCTAGATTCTGGCCATGACACCCGTACATCGTTTTTCGTCCGGGCCGACACTGAACCGACGGTCTCTTCTTCGTTACTCCGCGCTGGCAGGCGCCGCGCTCGGCGGTACCGGTCTGCTCGCCGCGTGTGGCGGCGACGCCACCGACTCGTCGGGTGGCTCCACCCCGGACGGCTCAAAGTACGGAAAAGTCGCGATCCAGCTGTCCTGGCTGAAGAACATCGAATTCGCCGGGGAGTATTTCGCCGACAGCAGGGGCTACTTCAAGGAGGCGGGTTTCGGCTCGGTCGACCTGATCGCGGGCGGCGCGGCGAGCACCTCGGTGGAGGCCGGGCTGGACACCGGCAAGATCTGGCTCGGCCTCTCCGCGCCGCAGACCACCGCCCGAGCGGTGCTGGAGGGTCTGCCCGCCAAGATCGTCGCCACCACCTATCAGAAGAACCCCTTCGCGATCGTCAGCTCGGCCGCGAAGCCGATCAAGACGCCC
Organism: Nocardia suismassiliense; assembly: GCF_900269665.1. Classification (GTDB taxonomy): domain Bacteria; phylum Actinomycetota; class Actinomycetes; order Mycobacteriales; family Mycobacteriaceae; genus Nocardia; species Nocardia suismassiliense. Next base: position 8,894,550 of record NZ_LT985361.1, on the reverse strand, counting down.
GAGGACATGAAGGGCCGCAAGATCGGGGTGCAGGACACCAATCAGCTGATCTTCCATGCCTTGCTCGCCGCCAACGGCATGAAGCCGGGCGATGTCACCATCGTGCCCGCGCAGTTCGATCCGTCCCCACTGGCCAACGGCGAGGTCGACGGCTGGGTCAGTTACGTGACCAACGAGCCGATCACGCTGACGGCCAAGGGATTCGCGAACACGCACTTCCTGTTCGCCGACTACAACTTGCCACTGGTGGCCGAGACACTCACCGTCAAACAGGCCACCATCGACAAGGAGCGGGAGAAGCTGAAGGCTTTCCTCGTCGCCGAGATCAAGGGGTGGAAGGACGCAGTGGCCGACCCGGCGGAGTCCGCGCGACTCGCGGTCGAGGTGTACGGCAAGGATCAGAAGCTCGACCTGGCCGAGCAGACGAAAGAGGCGGTGGCGCAGAACGATCTGGTCATCTCACCGGATACCGCCGCCAACGGCCTGCTGACCATGACCGACCGGCTGATCGAGCAGAACATCACCGCACTGCGGTCGGCCGAGCTGGCGATCACGGCCGATCAGCTGTTCGACCTGTCCGTGCTGCGCGAGGTGTATGCGGAGAACCCGGGCCTGAAGGCTTAACTGCTCAGTCCGACAACAGTTTTCAGCGGCTGCGGGTTGGTGCTGGACTGCGCGTGCCGTCCGGCCTGCTCGGTCCTGGCGGCGATCAGCTCGGCGGCGATCGCGACGGCCATCTCGGCGGCGGTGCGCGCGCCCACGTCCAGCCCGGCGGGGGAATGCAACCGGGACAGCGTCGCCTCGGAGAAGCCGCCCGCCCGGAGGTCTTCCATGCGCTGGGTGTGCACGGTGCGCGCACCCATGGCGCCGAGGTAGCCGAGCTCGGGTAGTCGGAGCGCGACGGTGAGCAGCGGGATCTCGAACTTCGGGTCGTGGGAGGTGACGACGATGCCGGTGCTGCTGTCGATTTCACCGGCCGAGGACAGCGTGTTCAGGTACCGGTGCGGCCAGTCGACGACCACCTCGGCGCCGGGGAACTTCTCCGGCTTGGCGAAGTTCTCCCGCGAGTCGCAGATGGTGACCCGGTAGCCGAGCAGCTTGGCCTGCACGGTCAGCGCGGCGGCAAAAGAGTTGGCGCCGAAGATGATCAGCCGCGGCGGCGGGGCGAACGACGCGACGAACACATCGGAATCCGGCAGCGCGAGCAGCTCGGTGCCGTGGCGTTTGTCGGTGATCAGGTGCTGGCCGATCAGGTCCGCATCGGAGTTCCACACAACGGTGAACACGGTGATCCGGCGGTGCGCCGCGATCTCCGCGGCGACGAGGGGAAACTCGGGAAAGTGCCTGCGCGAGAACGGTTCGACGAACACATCCATCATGCCGTCGCGGTCCGCGCTACCCTCCATGCCGGTAGCCACGCCGTAGCGGTGCATCGTGCGCTGACCGGTTCGCGCGGCATGCAGCACGGCCTCGTAGGCGATCTCCTCGAGCCCGCCGTCGGTGACCGCGCCGTAGACGCCACCGTCCGGATCGACGAGCATGGCCGAGCCGACCGGTAAGGGTGCCGAGCCCATCGTGCGCACTATGGTGGCCAGCCCGCCGGTCCGCCCGGAATGCCATACCCGCAATAGGTCGTCGACGATGTCCCGCATCTGCTCGCTCCGATCACCGTGCGGACGAGGCCGGGTAGTCACGATCGACGCCCGTCGCCAAATCGTCGCACGTGACGCACACCATATCGTTCTTGCGCGACAAATAGGTGCGCGCACCCGAATCTCCTACGGCCTCCTGACATATCGAGGTCCAGTGCTTGTGGGCGAGCACAACCGGGTGCCCCGGTGTGTTGTGGAACACAGCGCGGGCCAGGCCGCTCGGCGCGGTGAACGCGGCCGCGGTGACCCGGGCGACCACATCGGCGCCGACGTCCGGGGTGTCCACCGGCATGATCGCGGCGAAGCGGGCAGGGGTGCGCGCGGCGGCGATCAGCCCGGCCCGGACCGACGCACCGAGCCCGGTGGCCCAGTCCGCGGCCCAGACGGACTGGACGTCGGCGGGCAGGTCGAGCGGCGTCGGATCGGGACCGGTGGCACCGAGCACCACGATCACCGGATCGCACCCACCGTCGCGCAGCGCGGCCACCGCGCCGCGCAGCCAGGCGCCGCCTTCGGCCAGCGCTTTCGGCCGGCCGTAGCGCGTTCCGGCGCCCGCGGCGAGCAGGATGCCCGCACAGTTCGGCGGGGTGGCCGGGCGATCGGGTACAGCCATGGGTACGACGGTAGTCCGGAACCGCGGGCCGCGCGTGCCGGAAGAGTGCTGCTCGGGGCCCTGCCCGGCCATTTTCTTTGCGGCGACACGCCGGGCGTGATCTATCTCTTTCGGGTGGCGGCCGGGCGGGTCGTATTCGATGCTGGTCCGATGACGGACGACGGGGCGGATCTCGCCGGGTTCCACGCGCTGCCTGCGCACACGGCGACCGAGGCATTGCTCACGTGTTGCTCGTCGCCCGAGTGGGCCCGCGCGCTGGTCGCAGCGCGACCGTATCCGAGCGTCGGCGCGTTGCTCGACACCGCCGATGCGGTGCTGGCCGGGCTGCCCGAGTCCGAGATTGATCAGGCGCTCGCCGGGCACCCCAGGATCGGCGAGCGGCCCGACACGGCGGCCTCGGCGCGGGAGCAAGCGGGGGTGGCCACCGCGGCGGACGCGGTACGGTCGGCGCTCGCGGCCGGAAACCGGGCTTACGAGGCGCGGTTCGGCCACCTCTATCTGGTGTGCGCGAGCGGTAGATCAGGCAGCGAGCTGCTCGCGATCCTCGAGGACCGACTGGGCAACGATGCCGAGACCGAAAGGCGGGTCATGCGAACCGAACTGGCGAAGATCAACCGAATCCGACTGCGCGCACTGCTGGCGGCGACCCGATGAGCACGCTGAGCACCCACGTGCTCGACGCGGTACGCGGCACGCCCGCCCAGCACGTCACCGTAACGCTGTATCGCGGTGCGGAGCAGCTGGATTCGGGAACGACCGACGCGGACGGCCGGATCGGCGCGCTGGCCGAGTCCCTCGCGCCGGGCACCTATCGGCTGGTGTTCGACACCGGCGCCTACTTCGCCGGACAACACGTCGACACCTTCTATCCCGAAGTGTCGGTGACGTTCGCCGTCACCGAGGAGCGGCACTATCACGTCCCGTTGTTGCTGTCGCCGTTCGCCTTTTCCACCTATCGAGGGAGCTGACCGAGCATGGAGTTGACCGGGCCGATCGAGCTGACCGACCACCGATACGGCAAGGCCGAGAACCGGATCGTCCGGATCTGGCGGCAGACCGCGCGCCACGAGATCCGCGACGTGAACGTGTCCACCGTGCTGCGCGGGGACTTCGCCGACGCTTATGTCTCGGGTGATCAGCGCAAGGTGCTGCCCACCGATACCCAGAAGCAGACCGCCTTCGCCTACGCGAAACAGCCTGGGCTACAGGCGATCGAGGACTACGCGCTGGCCCTGGCCGGGCATTTCGTCGACGAGGTCGAGCCGGTGACCAGCGCGCGCGTCGAGGTCGACGAGTATGCCTGGCAGCGGGTGTCGGTCGACGGACGGGAACACGAGCACACGTGGGTCCGGCAGGGACCCGAGGTGCGCACCGCCGCGGTCACGGTGGCGGGTACCGGCGCCGAGCGGCAGGCCTGGGTGATCGGCGGGGTGAAAGACCTGACCATCCTGAAGTCGACCGGGTCGGAGTTCGCCGACTTCCTGAGCGACGAATTCACCGTGCTCGCCCCGACGCACGATCGAATGCTGGCCACCGCGCTGGCGGTGCAATGGCGCTTCGCGGGCACCACCGAGATCGCTTGGGACGAGGTGTACGCCGGCGTCCGGGCGCGGCTGGTCGAGACGTTCGCGACGCACCACTCGAAGGCGTTGCAGCAGACCCTGTTCGAGATGGGCAAGGCCGCGCTGACGGCCTACCCCGTGCTGGCCGAGATCCGGCTGGCCGCGCCGAACAAGCACCACTTCGACTACGACCTGGACCGCTTCGCACTCGAGAACAACGGCGAGGTGTACTACGCCGCCGATCGCCCGTACGGCCTGATCCACGCGACCGTGCAGCGGGCCGACGCACCCGAGGCGGGACCCGCATGGCTGCCGTGACGGTCATCGAGGGCAGTGCCGTCGCGACCGTCGACGCGCACGGCACCGAGTACCGCGACGGCTATGTCGTGCTGCGCGGCAACAGGATCGAGGCCGTCGGCGCGGGCGCGGCACCGGTGCTCGACGGCCAGGTGCGGCGCATCGACGGGCGAGGCTGCCTGCTGACCCCCGGCCTGGTGAACACCCATCACCACCTCTATCAGTGGATCACCCGGGGTCTGGCCGCGGACAACACGCTGTTCGAGTGGCTCACCACGCTCTACCCCATCTGGGCGGGCATCGACGAGGAAGCGGTGCGGATCGCGGCGACCGGTGGGCTCGCCGCGCTGGCCCGCACCGGCTGCACCACCACGACCGACCATCACTACGTGTTCCCGCGCGAAGGCGGCGACCTGCTCGGCGCCGAGATCGCCGCGGCCGCCGAGGTGGGCCTGCGTTTCCATCCGTGCCGAGGCTCGATGGATCTCGGTGCGAGCGCGGGTGGCCTGCCGCCCGATCATGTGGTGCAGTCGTTGCACGACATCCTGGCCGACAGCGCGGCGGCCATTGCCCGCCACCATGATCCGTCGTTCGACTCGATGCTGCGCATCGCCCTCGCCCCGTGCTCGCCCTTCTCGGTGACGCCGGAGCTGCTGCGGGAGTCGGCCGCGCTGGCCCGCGAGTCGGGAGTTCGGCTGCACACCCACGTCGCCGAGACGATCGACGAACAAGACTATTGCGCAGCGACATTCGGCTGCACGCCGGCCCAGTACATGGAGCAGCTCGGCTGGGTCGGCGCCGATGTCTGGTGGGCCCACGCCATCCATTTGGACGACTCAGCGATCGAGACCATGGCGAAAACCGGTACCGGAGTGGCGCATTGCCCCACGTCGAACGCGCGCATCGGCGCGGGTATCGCGCGCACCGCCGATCTGGTGCGCGCGGGCGTGCCGGTGGGGCTCGGCGTCGACGGCGCGGCGAGCAACGAGTCGAGCTCGATGATCGAAGAGCCGCGCAATGCTTTGTTTTTCGCGCGCAACACCGGCGGCCCGCGCGCGATGACGGTACGAACGTCGTTGGCGCTGGCCACGATCGGCGGCGCGCGTGTGCTCGGCCGCGACGCCGAGATCGGCTCGATCGAACCGGGCAAGCTCGCCGACCTGGCGCTGTGGCGGCTGGACACCCCGGCGCACGCGGGCATCGACGATCCGGTGACCGCGCTGGTGCTCGGTTCGGCGCCGCCCCTCGCGGCGCTGATCGTCAACGGCCGCGAGGTGGTACGCGATGGTCTGCTGCGCACCGTCGACGAGGACGTCGTCGGAGCGCAGGTGTCCATGGCACAAGCGGCATTGGTCGCCAAGGCGCGGTAGCTCGGTCCAGGTTTACCCGGCTACCGGTGAAAGGCGCACGCGGCGACTCTGATCGGGCTCAGGCTGCCCAAGACGACAGGCCATGGGCCAGTGCGGCAGCGGATCTCAGCCGATCATCGGTCGGGTCGACCGGCGGCTCCGGTTCGCTCGATCCGGCAGGTGCCCGCAACGCCAGCAGGCTCATGACGTCGTGCAGCGTGCAGTCGAGCTCCGTCGCGTGCAGCTGCGCGACCTCGTGATCGAGCCCGGCCGGGTGCGGCTGCTCGAGCACGATCATCTCGGCGAGCACCATGCCCGCCATCGCCTGATTTCTGCTGAGCCGCCGGTTGGTCGGCAGGTAGGACAGCACCCACCTGCCCCGGTCCTGTTCGGGAATATCTATCCGGAACGCGGCCTCGTGCACCACGTCACTGGTGATCAGCCAGCCTGTCGCCGTAATCGCCATCGTGCGACCTCTTTTCATCCGCCCCGCGTTGTCACGTTGTCCCGGTGACACCTTCCAGGATGGCAGTTCGGGCGGGTGCGGGGCGATCCCAGCGGGTGCGGCGTTTTATCGGCTTGACGCAATTACTTGACCTGGGAAAACGCTACTGCTACCAAGGAATTAATCACAATCAGCGTCTCGATTCTCCTGGCGCAGGCCGCGCCCTTGCCGGAGGCATCGCGCGCGGGAGGGTGGCGGGATGGATCGATCCGGCCGAACCGACCACCGGCGTCCCGGCGGCACCCTCACCGCCGAGCAACGGCGGCGCCTGCGTGATCGACTGGCGGACTTGGGTTTGACCGAGCTGCAGCTGCTCGAACCGCTGGCGGGGGAACTGCGCCAGCGCGGATACCGGCCACGCGCGGCCTGGCGCTACGCCAACGGACTGACCCAGGCCGCGGTCGCCGAGCGGTACAACGAGCTGACCGACAGCGCGCGGGCGGCGATGAAGGCCAGCCGGATCTCGGAGTACGAGGCCTGGCCCTTCGCCAGGGATGGCACCGAACCCGAGGACGAGGACCACCGGCCCAGCGGTGCCAGGCCCACCATTCGCGTGCTGAAAAACCTTGCCACCATTTACGGTACGACCTGGGACCAGCTGATCGACCTCGCCGATCTGTCCTACATGCCGCACGCGGAACGGCTGGAGTATCACGAGGTGGTGGCCAGGCGATCCGTCGGCCGCCAGCCGGTGCGCGCGGGTCGCGACCTGCCCGCCGAGGTGCCGCACTTCACCGGTAGGGAAGGTCCGAAAACGCAGCTGCGCGAACGGGTTGCCGCGCACCTGCGCAGCGGGACGGTCGCCGTGCACGTCATCGTCGGGCTCACCGGCATCGGCAAGACGGCGCTGGCCAGGTACGCGGTCGCGATCTTCGGTAAGCACTACCCGGACGGCACCATCTGGGTCGACCTGCACGGGTACACCCTCGGCCGGGAGCCGCGCGAACCGGTCGACGTGCTCGAGCAACTGTTGCTGCAGATCGGCGTGCCGCGCGAGACCATCGACGCGGACCTGGCCGGACGGGCGCACCGCTGGCGCGGTGCGACCCGGCAGCGGCGGATGCTGATCGTATTCGACAACGCGCTCGACAGCGCCCAGGTGAAACAGCTGCTGCCGCAGGCGCCGGGCTGTTTCGTGCTGATCACCAGCCGGAGCAAGCTCACCGGGCTGGCCGAGGCGGCACCGCTGCGGCTGGACGTGATGGAGTGGGACGAGGCGGAGGAGTTGCTGGTCAAACTGGGTAATCTGCGGTCGGGCTACGATCGGGGCGCGGTGCGCCAGATTCTGCAGACCGCGGGCCGGCTGCCCCTGGCCATCCGGCTGATCGGCGGCCAGATCGCGCACCACGGCGAGGCCATGCTGGCCGACAGCGCGGCCGACATCGCGCAACTGACCGAGCGGATCAAGCGCGCCCCCGCGGATCGCACGAATGGTTCGGCGACCGAACATCTGCTGGATCGGTTCGCGGCCGAGGACGAATCGCTGCGGGCCGCGTTCGAGCTGTCGTATCAGCGGCTGGGTGATGCCGGGCTGCAGCGCGCTGTCCGGCTGCTCGGCTGGTTCCCCGGGCCGGAGATCACCGCCGAGGCGATGGCGACCATGGCCGCGGTGCCGCTGCGTGACGGGAAGACGTTGGTGCGCAGGCTTTTCGAGGCAGGCTTCCTGGATCCGTCGCCCGGCGGTCCCGGCGGCCCGCGCTACCGGATGCACGACCTGACCCGGCTGTGCGCGCGCCTGCACGCCGAACGGGAGGACGCACCGGTGGAGTACGCGAAGGTGGTCGACCGCCTGGTCGGGGCCGGTCTCGCGGTGGCCCGCCGGGCCAGTACACATCAGCTCTTCGATCCGTCCGGCAGCGAACATCTTTCGAACCCGTCCGCCGACACGGCGCGGGCCAGAGCCTGGCTCACCAGAGAACGCGAGATGCTGGTCAGCTGCCTGCGCGGCGCCGAAGCCTCCTCGGCGGCAGCGGAATTGGCCACCCGCCTGGCCTCGCACCTGTCCGGCACCGGTCACTGGTCGCTGGCATTGCGCCTCTACGCACGGGCCTTGGATATCGCCGTCGAGATCGCCGATCGGCGCGCGCAAGCCTGGGCGCTGGTGGGCAAGGGCCGTATCGACCGGCTGATCGGGCAGCACCAGCAGGCGTGCGCCGGGTTCCGGCTGGCCAGCGAGATCGCGGTGGACCTGACCGATCGGCAGTGCCACGCGGCCGTGCTGTGCGAGCTCGGGCAGACGGCGCGGGTCACCGGCGACCACAAGGCGGCGCGACGCTATTTCAGCGAAGCGCTTGCCATTGCCCGGGATATCGACGATCGGCCCACCGAATGCGACGCCCTGGACGGACTCGCGCATGTCGAGCGGGCCTCGTCGGAGTACCGCGCCGCGTGGAACTGCTCGGCGCAGGCGCTGGCCATCGCGGAGGCGATCGACGATCCGGTGCGCATCGCCACCGCGCAGTGGGGGTTCGCGGAGGTGATCCGGCGCCTCGGCGACCCCGAGGGCGCCGAACGCCGCTACGCCGAGGCGCTGGACATCGCCAGGAGCCTGAATCATCAGAAGCTGGAGGGCGATGCGCTGCGCGGGCTCGGCCACATCGAACGGCTGGTCGGTGACCACGAGACGGCGCGGCGTTATTTCGACGACGCGCTGGAGATCGCGCGCCGCATCCACGACCGCTACGGCGAGGGCTGGACCCTGTGGGGCCTCGGCAATCTCGCGCGTAAGTCGGGATCGCCCGCCCAAGCCCGCGACATGTTCCAGGGTGCCTACGAGATCGCCGTCGAGATCAATGACCCGCTCGGGCAGGTCGACGCGCTGCGCGGGCTCGGGCATATCGAGCGGCACTTCGGCCGATTCGACTCCGCCCGAAGGTATTACACCGAATCGATGGGTGTCGCGTACCGGATCTGCGATCCGCTGGGGCGCGCCGACGCACTGCGCAGCCTGGCCGGGGTCGCGTCGGCGACCGGCGCCCGGGGCGAGGCCGAAGCGCTGCTCGCGCAGGCGGTCGCACTGTACGACAGCATCGGGGTGCAGCTCGCGGCGCAGATGCGCACGGAGTTGCGCACCCGAGGCAGGTGAGCGCGGTTTATCCGCAGCGCCGTTCGGTCAACAGCGCGAGAGTGTCTGCGCAGGCCCGCATTTCGCTGATCAGCACGTGGTGTTCGGTGTCGGGCGTGGCACCGCGCGGCCCGAACAGGCAGCATTCGATGCCCGCCCGGCTCAGGTGCGTGGTGTCGTTGCCGCAGTAGGAGTAGGGCAGCGCCAGTCCGGTCTCCTCGACCTGGAAATCGGAGACCCGCGGCAGCAGTTCGGCGATGTCGCGCACCACCGCGCAGTCGGCGGGCATGTCCATCGGCGGCATATCGGTGCCGCCGACCCGGTACTGCGGATCGACCGGGTGCTCCACTGCGATCTGGGCCTCGGGGAAGGCATCGCGCACGCGGTCCAGCACGATATCGATGGCCTTGCTGACGTTGTGCGGTTCGTGCGGCGGCGGATAGCGCAGATCGACGAGGGCGGTGGCCTTGTCCGAGCAGTAGCTCACCCCGGACAGATCGTGTGCCTCGCCGCGGCCCGCGATCAGGCTGGCCACCTGAAGCCTTGGCAGCGGCGGGAATTCGCTGTTACGCAGGCCGAGGTCCGCGGTGTCGAGCAGATCGAGCACGCGGCGCAACACCGCGACCGCGTCCACGCCTTCGTGGTGCCTGCTGGTGTGTGCGGTGGTGCCGCGCACCACGATGGCGAACTTGTGCACTCCGGCGGTGCGGGTGATCACCCGGCGCACTGAGTACGGCTCGGGAACCACGGCGGCATCGGCGGTGAGCCCGCTGCGCAGGGCGTGCTTGGTGCCGACCCCGCCTTGCAGCTCGCCGACGACGAACTCCAGCAGCAGGGGACGCCGCAGCGCCATTCCGCTGCGGCGCACCGCTATCGCCGCGCCGAGGATCGCCGCGAGACCGCTCTTCATGTTGTGCAGGCCCGCACCGTAGAGCCGGTCGCCCTCGCGCCGGGCGGTGAACGGCTTGCCCGGCTGGTCGCGGCCGAGCGGGTCCATGTCGAGGTGGCCGTTGAGCAGCAGCGCGGGGGTGCCGTGCTCCGGACCGAGCCGCGCGATCGTCTGCAGGCGGCCGGGCTGTACCTCTTGGTGGTAGGCGTGGATGTCGTTGCGGGCGAGGGTATTCCGGACATGGAACGCCAGCGGCGTCTCCTGTCCGGTGAAGGAGGGGACCGCGGTGAGCCCGGCAGCCAGCTGCACGAGCTCGTCGTCGGGCAGCAGCCGGGGCAGCTGGTCGACGAAGGTCGTTGTCGAACTATTCACGCTTTCTGAATCCGATCAGCAGGACATCGCGTAACCCGGCGCCCGCGTCGGGATCGGTCACCGTGATTGTCGTCGTGTAGTGCAGTACCCGTTCGTCGTCGAAGACGTAGGAGTCGAGTGGGTTTTCCAGGACGAAGCCGCACAGCTCCCGGTCCGGGTCGTAGCGATCGTAGAGGGCGGAGACGCCGCCGGTGACATTGGTCCGCTGGATCAGGTGTGCGGAGCCCGCGATCAGGCCGTCGCGGTGCTTACCCTCCGGCGCGGGATGGCCGGGCGCGATCAGGCGCATGTAGTGGGCGTCGACTAGGCAGTGCGGCGTGGTGTGCGCCGACAGCACGCCGTTGGCCGCGAGCAACCGGGCGACGGCGGCGGCGATCTGCTTGGTCGGCTCGGTCGCCGGGTGCTCGGGCGGGATCAGCTCGAAGGTGCGCTCGATATCGCCGGCCACCGGGTTGATCTGCTTGGACTGCACATACGGCGGCGGCTGGTCGATCGCGGTGAGGGCGCCGGGCCCGTCCTCGGCCAACCGAGCTGTGGCCAGGTCGAAGCACTGGTATGCCCGGCGGCGGTACTGTTCGCCGCCCGGTAGCCAGTGGTCGAGTTCGGTGTCGTCCCGAAACGTGCGACGCAGGACATGGAGGTCGCGCTCGGTCAGGGGGAAATCGTCCGCTGTCATCAGCCAGGAGGACGGTGCGTCCGCGGCGCGGGGCACTGGCAACTCGGGGTCGGCGGTCGCCGCCCGCTGGTTGGCGGTGATCGGTGGCCCTTCCGCGTCGGGGCATGGCTGCCGACAGCAGGCGCCGCCGGTGGCCCACATCAGTAAGGGACGGTCCGGCGATGCGTGGGAAATGTCACACAGAGCGGGCCGCGATGGAGATTAATCCGGCGGCTGCCCGGTTGTCGAGTGTGGAACGTGTTCGATCGCGCGTGTCGACAGCGCGCCGTGGACCGGGGGTGCGGCGTGTCGCGCGGGGGTGGTGCCGGCACGCGATTCTCGCGGCCTGTGCGGGTAGCCGGGATAAATAGACCGGCAGGTATTGAATTGGCATTGGGCCAGTTCAGGGCAGGTGCGGGATACTGGAACGGTGCCGCCTCTGAATGGCTCGGGGCGGACGGAACGGACGTCGAGTGCCGCGGGGGTGTGCGGGCGATCCCGGGAAGCGGAGTGGGCGGTCAGGTAACGGCCGCGCAATCTGGGGCGGGAGTTGTGCAACATTGCGGCAACTCCCCGCTCCTACTGTGGCCGTAGCGGCAATGAAGTGAGGTGAGACGTGGACCTGGACACGATCCGGGAGGTGTCGGTGGCGCGGAAACGCGCTGACCTCGGTGCCGTCGGTGGTTCGTGCGCGGTGCTCGCCGGCGGGACCTACTTGTTCTCCGAGCCGCACAACCAGCTCGACCGGCTGATCGACATCACCGCGCTCGGCTGGCCCGCGTACACCGTGGTGCCGGACGGGCTGGAGATCGCGGCGACCTGCACGCTGGCCGAGTTCGCCGGCGCGGTGCCAGGTCGCGAGCTCGGTGCGCCGTTGCTGCGCGAAGACTGGCCGGGGACAAGGCTGTTCGCGCAGGGTTGCCGGGCTTTGCTTGCGTCACACAAGATCTGGCGCACTGCCACGGTAGGTGGCAACGTGTGTCTGTCGTTGCCCGCCGGTGGTGTGCTCGCGGCGTTGACCGCACTGGACGGTGTCGCGCTGGTGTGGGATCGGGACGGTGCGGACCGCCGGATTCCGTTGCGGGAGTTCGTACTCGGTCCGGAGCAGAATGTGCTGCGGGCCGGCGAGGTGTTGCGTTCGATCACCGTGCCGACGGCGAGTCTGCTGGCGCACACCAGTTTCCGGAAGGTGGCGCTCGCGCCGCTCGGCCGGTCCGGGTCCGTGGTGATGGGGCGCCGTGAGCCCAGTGGTCGATGCGTCGTCACCATCACCGCCGCTACCGATCGGCCGGTCGTGCTGGATTTCGCCGCGCCGCCGAGTCAGGCCGAGATCGATGCCATGGTCGCCGGGATAGCTCCGTCGCTGTGGTTCGACGACCCGCATGGCGCGCCCGACTGGCGTCGCCATGTCACCGGCGTACTCGCTCGCGAGGTCGCCGACGAGCTACGTGATGGGGGGCGGTCATGAGATTCGAAGTCGACGGCCGGCCCGTCGAGGCCGAACCACGCCCGGGTCAGTGCCTGCGCACTCTGCTGCGCGAGCAAGGCACTTCGTCCGTGAAAAAGGGTTGTGACACCGGCGATTGCGGTGCCTGCTCGGTGCAGCTCGACGGAACGACCGTGCACTCCTGCCTGATTCCGGCTCATCGGGTCGCCGGTCGTGCGGTCACGACGGCCGCTGGGCTCGGCACCGCCGAAGACCCACATCCCGTGCAGCGCAGCTTCGTCGAGAACGCTGCCTTCCAATGCGGGTTCTGTACCGCGGGAATGGTGGTCACCGCGGCCGGGCTCGGCTGCGGTACCGAAGACGGCCCAGCCGACGCCGAGTTGCCCGAGCTGATGAAGGGAAACCTGTGCCGTTGCACGGGTTATCGGTCCATCGCCGAGGCGCTGACCGGCCGAGCACCTGCCGAAGCGGATGGCGCCGGAGTATGCGCGGGACACGAGCACGCGGTCGCCGGACGCGCCGGTAGCGGAGTCGGCGCGCCCGCCGGGGCGCGGATCGTGCGTGGCGCAGAGCCGTTCACCTTCGACATCGATCTCGACGCCATGCCGTCGGTGGCGAACGACGGCACCGAGGAAGCGAATTCTCCTGGTGCACCTGAGGTCTCGCCGCCCACCGCGCCACTGCACATTGCGGTCCTGCCCAGTCCGCACGCGCACGCCCGCATCGTGTCCATCGACACGGCAGCGGCCGAGGCCCTGCCGGGCGTGCACGCCGTGCTCACCTACGCGGACGCGCCGGACGTGGCGTTCTCCACCGCCCGGCACGAGTTGCGGGCCGACGACCCCGACGACACCTTTGTGCTCGATCGCACGATGCGCTTCGCCGGGCAACGGGTCGCGGCGGTGGTCGCGGAGAGTTCGGCGGCTGCCCGCGCCGGTTGCCGGGCCTTGCAGGTCGAGTACGAGGTGCTGCCCGCGGTGTTCGATCCGGCCGAGGCCTTGGCGCCGGATGCCCCGAAACTCCATGCGGAGAAACCGGATTCGGCGCGGATCGCGGATCCGGCGCGCAATCTGATCGCCGAGATCCACGGCGAGGTCGGCGAGGTGTCGGCGGGGTTCGCGGCGGCGGCGAAAGTCGTGCGCGGCGTGTGGCATTCGCCGCGCGGACAACACGTGCATCTTGAAACACACGGCGGGATCGGCTGGTTGGACGGCGAGGGCAGGCTGGTCATCCGGTGCAGTACCCAGGTGCCGTTCCTGGTGCGCAACGAACTCTGTCAGGTGTTCGGGCTGCGGCGCGATCAGGTGCGGGTGTTCGCCACCAGGGTCGGTGGTGGGTTCGGCGCCAAGCAGGAGATGCTGGCCGAGGACCTGATCGCCCTGGCGGTACTGCGGACCGGGCGGCCCGTGCAGTACGAATTCACCAGGGCAGACGAGTTCACCTCGGCCACTTGCCGTCATCCGATGCGGGTCGAGGTGACTGCGGGCGCTGGCGCCGACGGGGTGCTGACCGCACTGGCGGTCGACGTGCTCGCCGACGCGGGCGCGTACGGCAACCACAGTGCCGGGGTGATGTTCCACGGCGTCGGCGAGTCGATCGAGGTGTACCGCTGCGCCAACAAGCGGGTGGACGCGCAGGCGGTGTACACCAACAACATTCCCTCCGGCGCCTTCCGCGGCTACGGACTCGGGCAGGTGATCTTCGGGATCGAGTCCGCGCTGGACGAGCTGGCGCGCGAACTCGGCATCGATCCGTTCGAGTTCCGGCGGCGCAATGTGGTGGTGCCCGGTGACGAGTTCGTCGGCGCCGAGGTGGACGACAGCGACCTGAGCTTCGGCAGTTACGGCCTGGACCAGTGCCTCGACCTGGCCGAACGAGCACTGTTGCGGGGCAACGGAACAGCGGCGCCCGGCCCGCAATGGCGGACCGGCACCGGCATGGCGGTGGCGATGATCGCGACCATCCCGCCACGCGGGCATTCGGCGGACGCGACGATCACCCTGCTGCCCGACGGCCGGTACGAACTCCGGGTCGGCACCGCGGAATTCGGCAACGGCACCACCACCGTGCACGCGCAGCTCGCGGCCACGGCGCTGGAGACCGACGCGGCGCGCATCGTGGTCCGGCAATCCGACACCGATCTGATCGGGCACGACACCGGCGCGTTCGGCTCCACCGGAATCGTGGTGGCGGGCAAGGCAAGCTACGCGGCGGCGCTCGAATTGCGCAGACTGCTGCTGGCCCGAGCGGCGAAGCTGGCCGGGCTGCCCGAGCACGACTGCGTGCTGGTCGCCCACGGAGTCCGGTGCGGCGACCAGGTTTTTGGCGTAACCGAGTTGCTGGCCGACGGCGAACTGACCGCGCACGGCGAGCACGCGGGCACGCCGCGCTCGGTGAGCTTCAACGTGCACGCCTTCCGGGTGGCCGTGCATCCGGACACCGGCGCGGTGCGCATCCTCCAGTCGATCCAGGCCGCCGACGCCGGGACCGTGCTCAACCCGGTGCAGTGCCGCGGGCAGGTGGAGGGCGGCGTCGCGCAGGCCATCGGCACGGCGCTGTACGAGGACATGCGCAGCGAGCGCGGCGTGATCACCACGCACTCCCTGCGGCACTATCACATTCCGCAGTTCGCCGACGTGCCGCGCACCGAGGTGTACTTCGCCGACACCGCCGACGAGTTCGGCCCGCTGGGCGCCAAGTCGATGAGCGAGTCCCCGTACAACCCGGTCGCCCCGGCGCTGGCGAACGCGATACGCGATGCTGTCGGGGTGCGGCCTGATCGGTTGCCGATGACGGCTGATCGGATCTGGCGCGCCATGCAGGAAGGAGACCGAAGGTGACACGGTTGCCGGAGAATGTCCGGGCCAGGATCGATGCCATGCTCGATACCGTCGACACGGAGTTGCGTACGCGCTATCCGGGGACGGATGGGCGGGCGCAGCCGATCCACACCGCCTATGTGCCGGCCGACCGGATCATGGAGGACACCCCGAGCACCTGGGGCGCGGCGGCTGTCGAGTTGCTCGATCGCCACCACGACCTGCTGGCCGAGCTGGATTCGACGGGTTCGCTACCCGACGTGCGCAAGCGGCTGGCGCAGGATCCGATTCAGGATCTGCGCATCGACTTCGAAGACGGTTACGGCTTCCGCACGGACGCGGAGGAGGACGAGGCGGCCAGTGCCGCGGGAGCGGTGCTCGCTACCTGGGCCTATACGCCGTACCGTCCGCAGAGCTACGGAATCCGGACGAAGGGTCTGGCCGTCGGCGAACGCAACCGCACCGTGCGCACCCTCGAGCTGGTGCTGGCGGCCATGGTCGACGTGCCTGCGGGTTTCGTCTTCACCGTCCCCAAAATCCGAGCCGCCGAGCAGGTCCCGGCGCTGGTCGCACTGTGTGAAGGGCTGGAGAGCGGCTACCGGCTGCGCGCGGGCACGCTGCGCTTCGAGCTGCAGATCGAGAGTCCGCAGGCGATCATCGCCGCCGACGGCACCGCGCCGATCGCCCGCATGATCGGCCTGGCCGAGGGCCGATGCAGCGCATTGCATTTCGGCACCTACGACTACACCGCCGCCTGCGGTGTCGCCGCGCCGGACCAGGCACTCGACCACCCCGCCGCGGACTACGCGAAATCGGTCATGCAGGTGGCGGCCGCGCAGACCGGCGTGTGGGTGTGCGACGGCTCCACCCAGATCGTGCCGGACACCGAGCCGGAAGCGGCGCTGCGCAATCACCACCGCCTGGTCGGCCGGTCGCTGCGCCGCGGCTACTACCAGGGCTGGGACATGCACCCCGGTCACCTGGTCACCCGCTGGCTGGCGACTTACGACTTCTTCCGGCAGGCGATCGACGTGGCCGTGCCGCGGTTGCAGGCCTACCTGGACCGCCGCTCGGGCGGGGTCATGGATGAACCGGCCACCGCGGAAGCGTTGGCGGCCACCGTCTTACGCGGCGTGGAATGTGGCGCCCGGACCGCCGAAGACCTCGCCGCCCGAGCGCCCGAATTGTCACCGGCGGTATTGCGTGCCTTGGTCACGCGAGCGCCGATTCCGCAGGAGGTACGGTCATGACCGCCGAAATCGTCACCGGCGGCGGGAAATCCGCGCCGCAGGTGCGCGTCCATCCCACGGGCAGCGCGGCACCCGCCGCGGACTTCACCCTGCTGCCCGACCTGGCCGTTCGCCCGCTCGGCGGTTCGGTGATCTGGGCGAACGACGAATTCTTCGCGGAGAAGGAGAATTTGATCAACCCGGGTCCGGCCGAGTACCAGCCGGCGACCTTCGGGCACAAGGGCCAGGTCTACGACGGCTGGGAAACCCGCAGGCACCGCGGCCGTCCCGGCGACGACTTCGCCATCGTGCGGCTCGGCGTGCCCGGCGTGATCCGCGGCGTCGTGGTCGACACCGCCTGGTTCAAGGGCAACTATCCGCCCGCGGTCTCGGTGGCCGCGCTGGAGGTCGCCGACTATCCGTCCGCGGAAAGCATTGCCGCCCGCGACGATTGGGAAACGCTGATCGACCACGCGCCAGTGGCCGGGGACAGCCGCAATCCGTTCGCCGTCGCGAGCGAACGGCGGTGGACCCACGTCAAACTCACCATGCACCCCGACGGCGGGGTGGCGCGGCTGCGGGTGCACGGCGAGGGCAGCCCCGACCCCCGGCTGCTGGGGCTCGGCCCGCTCGATCTGGCGGCGCTGGAAAACGGTGCGCTGGTGCTCGATTGCTCCAACCGCTTCTACAGTTCGCCGAATCAGCTGCTGTATCCCGGGTTGGCCCGGCGGATGGGCGACGGCTGGGAGACCGCGCGCCGCCGCGACGACGGCAACGACTGGGTGCGGATCCGGCTCGCCGGGCCCGGCCTGATCCGGCTCGCCGAGATCGACACCTCGTACTTCCTCGGCAACAGTCCCGGCGCGGCGCGCCTGACCGGGCGCACCAACGACGGCACCGAGCTCGAATTGCTGCCGCGCACCGATCTTTTGCCCGACACCAGGCACCAGTTCGCCATCGCGCCGATGGCGGCGTCGGTGGAGGAGGTGCGGTTGGACATCTACCCCGACGGTGGTCTCGCCCGGCTGCGGCTGTTCGGCGAGCTCGGCGGATGAGCGAGCCGGTCGCGCCGAGCCGCGACTTCCTCGGCTACGGCCCGACACCGCCCGATCCGCAGTGGCCCGGCGATGCGCGGATCGCCGTCCAGTTCGTGCTGAACTACGAGGAGGGCGGCGAGCTCAACGTGCTCGACGGCGACGAGCACTCGGAGACCTTCCTCTCGGAAATGACGCCGGCGCAGGCTTTTCCGAACCGGCACATGAGCATGGAGTCGCTCTACGAGTACGGCTCCCGCGCCGGGCTGTGGCGCGTGCTGCGCGTTTTCGAGCGCCGCGGCCTGCCGCTGACCATTTTCGCTGTCGCCCACGCTCTGCGGCGAAACCCGGAGGCGGTAGCCGCTTTTCGCGAACTCGGCCACGAGATCGCCTGTCACGGCTTGCGCTGGAAGTCCTACCAGCTGACCGACCGTGACACCGAACGCGCGGAAATGGCCGAGGCGGTGCGCATCCTCACCGAACTCACCGGTGCGGCACCGCTGGGCTGGTACACCGGGCGCGACTCCCCGAACACCCGGGAGCTGGTGGTCGAGCACGGCGGCTTCGTCTACGACGCGGACTCCTACGCCGACGACCTGCCCTACTGGGTCACCGTGCACGGCCGAGACCACCTGGTGGTGCCGTACACGCTGGACACCAACGACATGCGGTTCGCCTCGGCCGCGGGCTTTGCCACCGGCGAGCAGTTCTTCGCGCACCTGCGCGACGCCTTCGATGTGCTGTATCGCGAAGGCGCGCAGGGCAGTCCGAAGATGCTGTCGATCGGCTTGCACTGCCGCATCGTCGGCCGCCCGGCCAGGACCGCCGCGCTGGAACGCTTCCTGGACCACGTGCAGTCGCACGACAAGGTATGGATCACCCGCCGCATCGATATCGCCGAGCATTGGCGCCGGGTCCATCCGGCGCGGACCGGCTGACTTCCGCGCCGGGTCGGACGAGGCAACATAATTCGGGTCATGCGTAGCGAGGGGCTCGCCGATTAAGGTTCGGCCGTCTACCCGATGCACGAGGAGTTCGAATGTTCGCAGTACGTGGATTCGCCGCCGCCGCCATCATCGGTGCCGCCACCCTGATCGGCGCCGGATCGGCCGCCGCGGCGCCGTTGCCGCTCGAGCCGCACGCGCCCCAGGTCGAGACCGTTCAGGGCACCTGCGGCGGCGTCCCCCACCCGTTCGCCCTGCTGGTCTGCATGATCAGCAGCCTGTCCGGCTAGCGGGCGGCCCGCCGCTGGGCAGCTGATCGCTGCGCCGACTCGGTTATGCGGCAACACAATTCGAGTCGTGCAATGCTTGTGCGCGCCGACAGGTTCGGCGTCCAGCTGATGCATGAGGAGTTCGAATGTTCGCAGTACGTGGAATTGTCGCCGCCGCCCTGGTCGGCGCGGCAACCCTGATCGGCAGCGGAGCGGCCACGGCGGCCCCGCTGCCGCTGGGCGAGTACACCCCGGTCGAGTCGGTCGCCAAGAGCTGCGAGGGCGTCATCCACCCGCTCGCGGTAATGATGTGCACGCTCACCAGCCTGTCCGGCTAGCCGAAATGCGCGGCCGGCGGGGGACCGGCCGCGCAGTTCCGCGGGGGGATCAGCCGAACAGGCCACGCACGAACGGCACCGAATCCCGCAGCGACGCGTTCACCGCGCCGCTGTGGTCCTCCGGGTAGGTGTGCAATCGCACCGGCTGCCCGTTCGCCTGCAATACGGCGGCGAATCGCAGCGTCTCCGGCGTGATGACGTCGGTGTCGCGCAGTCCCTGGCCCAGGAATACCGGCTTGTCGTAGCCGGATTCGGGCAGCCCGAGGTAGCGGGTGAGCAGTCCGTGCAGGTCGGGGATCTGGTTGAGCGGCTTACTGAACAGGTTGCCGAGCACCACGCCCGCGGCCGCGAGCTCGTCGCCGAGCGGTACCAGGCAGTCCTCGCGCGCCTTGGCCAGCCACGAGCGGCCCGCGTCGGTGAGGAACGACTCGATGTTCAGCTCCGGGTAGGTGGTGCGCAGCCCGTTGAGGATGTAGAGCGTGTAGCCCGTGGAGTGCGGGCTCAGCTTCACCGGCGGCATGCCCGGGCCGAGCGGAGTCAGGATGTCCTCGATATACGCGGGTACGCCGGTGCCGACCGCGCCGCGGTAGTCGAGCTCCGGACCGCCGAATTCAGTGGCGTAGCGCGCGGTATAGACGGCCGCGCCGCCACCCTGGGACTGGCCGACGACCACCCACTTCTTGGCGAGCGACGGATACTGCGCGGTGGCCGCCCGGACCGCGTCGACGACATTGTGCGCCTCCACGATCCCGTTGAGATACGGATGCTCACCCGGGGTGCCGAGCCCGGCGTAATCGGCGGCGACGATCGCGTAGCCCTGCTGTAGCCACGTTCCGAGATAGGCCCAGTCGCGTTCGACCGCCCCGGGCCCCGCGACGCTGTACGCGCAATTGTCGCCGAGGCCGACGGTGCCGTGGGCCCAGGCGATCACCGGCCAGCCGCCCGCCGGTGGCTCGCCCGGTGGGAAGTAGACGGCCGCGCTCGCCGTGGCGGGCACATCGTTCGCGGTGGTCGAGCTGTACAGCAGGCGGGCCGAGTTCACCGAGCCCGGCAGGGTCGCGGCCGGGGTCAGCGGGGCGACCGACTCGACCGTGCCAGCGGGCGCCGCTGTCGCGACCGGCAGATTCAGCAGGCCTGCGGTGCAGGCGAGGGTGAACGCAGCGGCTAGGACCGATTTCCGCATGGGGACTCCTGTTCGGGTGCGCAGCCCTGTCGGTTGTCCAGGCAGTGCTGCCGTTCGCGACGCCAGGGCGCCGGACGCATGTCCAAGTTCGGATTCGCCTCAGTCTGCCCGACGCCGCGCGCCCGGCCCAGGCGAGGGTGGCGTGGCCCACATGGGCGGCACCCGCCCGGACTTGTGAACGTCCTCACAACCCGGAATGCCGCGCCCGGTCGACGACCGATGTGCCGCCGATCTCTAACAGTACGAGCGTTACGCTAAAACCGCACGTCAGGGCTACCAGCCGGTAGGTTCACCGTTTGCAATTAGCCCGCTAATTTCGCAAAGTTAGCAAACCGGGATCGAAACCTAGCTTAGATTCGCATTAGCAACAGGTAGACGGCCATTTCGCATTGTGCAATCGTGTGGAAGTACACCCCATGGGCCTAGCAAGCCTGCAAATTGCCGCTCCAGCAGTTCGAGCTGTTTCACTGCTCGGCCGTGGGGCAATCGACTTAAAACGAGGAAGTGGAGTCAGAGATGTCGAACGCCGGCACCCCGAAGACCGCTGCGGAAATCCAGCAGGACTGGGACACCAACCCCCGCTGGAAGGGCGTCACCCGTAACTACACCGCCGAGCAGGTGTCGAAGCTCCAGGGCACCGTCGTCGAAGAGGCCACCCTCGCTCGCCGCGGTTCGGAGATCCTCTGGGATCTCGTGAACAACGAGGACTACATCAACTCGCTGGGCGCCCTCACCGGTAACCAGGCGGTTCAGCAGGTCCGCGCCGGCCTGAAGGCCATCTACCTGTCCGGTTGGCAGGTCGCCGGTGACGCGAACCTGTCCGGCCACACCTACCCGGACCAGTCGCTGTACCCCGCGAACTCGGTGCCGTCGGTGGTGCGCCGCATCAACAACGCGCTGCTGCGCGCCGACGAGATCGCCAAGGTCGAGGGTGACACCTCGGTCAGCAACTGGCTGGCGCCGATCGTCGCCGACGCCGAGGCCGGCTTCGGTGGCGCGCTGAACGCCTACGAGCTGCAGAAGGCCATGATCGCCGCCGGTGCCGCCGGTGTGCACTGGGAAGACCAGCTGGCCTCGGAGAAGAAGTGCGGCCACCTCGGTGGCAAGGTGCTGATCCCCACCCAGCAGCACATCCGCACCCTGACCTCCGCGCGCCTGGCCGCCGACGTCGCCGACGTGCCGTCGGTGATCATCGCCCGCACCGACGCCGAGGCCGCCACCCTGATCACCTCCGACGTGGACGAGCGCGACCGGGAGTTCCTGGACGGGACCCGCACCGCCGAGGGCTTCTTCGGTGTGAAGAACGGCATCGAGCCCTGCATCGCGCGGGCCAAGGCCTACGCCCCCTACGCCGACCTCATCTGGATGGAGACCGGCGTGCCGGACCTCGAGGTCGCGCGCAAGTTCGCCGAGTCGGTGCGCAGCGAGTTCCCGGACCAGCTGCTGGCCTACAACTGCTCGCCCTCCTTCAACTGGAAGGCGCACCTGGACGACGCGACCATCGCGAAGTTCCAGCGTGAGCTCGGCGCGATGGGCTTCAAGTTCCAGTTCATCACCCTGGCCGGCTTCCACTCGCTCAACTACGGCATGTTCGACCTGGCTTACGGCTACGCCCGTGAGGGCATGACCGCCTTCGTCGACCTGCAGGAGCGCGAGTTCAAGGCCGCTACCGAGCGTGGCTTCACCGCCATCAAGCACCAGCGTGAGGTCGGTGCCGGCTACTTCGACACCATCGCCACCACGGTCGACCCGAACACGTCCACCGCGGCGCTGAAGGGCTCCACCGAAGAGGGCCAGTTCCACTGAGCCACTCGTGATTCGCTCAGGGAATGAGGTTCCCGACGTGAATACCGATAACCCCCTGTAGGGGTGTACCGCCCTCCCCGCCTGAACAGCCCCGGCGGGGAGGGCATCCCTATACCTTGGACCATCGAAGGGCCGCTCACACCAGAGCACACCCCTTCCAGCCACCGACTAGCCAGACCAACAGCAGGAGCGGGACGTGAGCAGCGAGAAGATTCAACGCGTCGGTGTCATCGGCGCCGGACAAATGGGTGCCGGAATCGCGGAGGTGTGTGCCAGGGCGCACGTCGACGTGCTCGTCTTCGAACAGACCAGGGAATTGGCCGCCGCGGGTCGTGCCCGCATCCTTCGTTCGCTGGACCGCGGCGTCAGCAGCGGCAAGATCACCGAGCGGGAACGCGAGCAGGCCGCCTGGCGACTGCGGTTCACCTCCGACCTCAACGACTTCGCCGACCGCCAGTTGGTGGTCGAGGCGGTGCTCGAGGACGAGAAGGTGAAGACCGCCATCTTCGCCGAGCTGGACAAGGTCGTCACCGACCCGTCCGCGGTGCTGGCCTCCAACACCTCCTCCATCCCGATCATGAAGATCGCCGTCGCCACCACCCAGCCCGAGCGCGTGGTCGGCATGCACTTCTTCAACCCGGTGCCGGTGCTGCCGCTGGTCGAGCTGGTCACCACGCTGAAGACCAGCGAGGCCGTGTCCAAGCGGGCCGAGGCATTCGCCGGTGATGTGCTGGACAAGCAGGTCGTGCGCTCCGCCGACCGCTCCGGCTTCGTGGTGAACGCGCTGCTGGTGCCGTACCTGCTCTCGGCCATCCGGATGGTCGAGTCCGGCTTCGCCACCAAGGACGACGTCGACAAGGCGATGGTGCTCGGCTGCGCGCACCCGATGGGCCCGCTGGCGCTGACCGACCTGGTCGGCCTGGACACCGTCAAGTCGATCGCCGACTCGATGTACCAGGAATTCAAGGAGCCGCTGTACTCGGCTCCGCCGCTGCTCATGCGTATGGTCGAAGCTGGGTTGCTCGGCAAGAAGACCGGCGCCGGTTTCTACCAGTACAACCGGGCCTGAGCTCGTTTCGATTCAACCCAGGCGCAATAGCGTGCGGCGTCCAGTCTTCGTAGTGGGCGCCGCACAGCCATCGAAGGGAGCAGCGCGCTCATGGTGAACGTGACCGACGGCTACGGGTCGAGCATTCTCGGCTATCCGCGCATCGGGCCGCATCGAGAACTCAAGCGGGCACTCGAGGCCTATTGGCGCGGTGCGATTCCCCGCGAAGAGTTGCTCGCGGTGGGCCGTGACATTCAGGAACGGCAGTTCAACGAACTCGCCGCCACCGGGTTGACCCAGGTCCCCGGCAATACCTTCTCGTTCTACGACCACGTGCTCGACAACGCGCTGATGTTCGGCGCGGTGCCCAAGCGGTTCGAGCCGTTCCGCGACGAGATGGATCCGCTGGACTTCTATTTCCTGATGGCGCGCGGCAGGCCGGATCTGCCGCCGCTGGAGTTGGTGCGGTTCTTCGGCACCAATTACCACTACCGCCAGCCGGAATTGGACGCCGACACCGAATTCTCGCTGCATCCCGAGGCGTTGCTCGACGAATTCGACCGGGCCAAGGCGCAGGGCATCGAGCTGCGACCGGTGGTGCTCGGCCCGGTGTCGCTGCTGCTGCTGTCCAAGGCGGGGCAGGTCCCCGGTGAGGACGAGTTCGACACGCTGAAGCTGCTCGACCGGCTGCTGCCTGCCTACGAGGAGCTCTTCGAGATCCTGGCCAAGCGCGGCTCCACCTGCGTGCAGCTGGACGAGCCCGCGTTCACCAGTGAGCGCACGCCCGCCGAGCTGGCCGCGTTCGAGGCTGCCTACCAACGGCTTTCGAAGGCGCCGCTGCGGCCGCGCATGCTCGTCACCGGTCAGTACGGCGATTTCGGTGAGGCGCTGCGCATCCTGGCGGCCAGCAATGTCGAGGCCATCGGGCTCGACCTGGCCAGCTACCGCATCCGGCCGGAGGAGCTCGCGGAGATTCCGGGCATTCGCCGGAAGCGCCTGTACGCCGGGGTGATCAGCGGTCAGAACGTCTGGCGCGCCGACCGTTACGTCACGCTCGAGTACCTCAACCAGCTCGCACAGGTGTGCCCGGACCTGGTCGTGTCAACCGGCACCACGCTGCTGCACGTGCCCTACGACCTGCTCATCGAGTACGACATCCTCGGTAATGTCGCAGACCGGCTCGCCTTCGCGAAACAGAAGGTGGGCGAGGTGGTTTCGCTCGCCAAGGCGCTCACCGACGGCCCGTCGGACAGCTGGCGCAAGCGACCGACCGAGGTGCACTTCAAGCAGAAACACGCGGTGCGCCAACGGGTTTACGCGGTCACGCCGGATATGCGGGCGCGCGAGCCGTACGCGGTGCGCCGGGAGGCCCAGCAGGCCAAGCTGAATCTGCCGCCGGTGCCGGCGACCACGCTCGGTTCCTTCCCGCAGACCAACAAGATTCGGCAGGCCCGCTACGAACTGGGCCAGGGCCGGTTGTCCTTCGACGACTACAAGAAGCGGATCGAAGCCGAGATCGAGGCGACGATCCGGCTGCAGGAGGACATCGGGCTCGACGTGCTGGTGCACGGCGAGCACGAGCGCAACGACATGATCCAGTACTTCGCCGAGCTGCTCGACGGCTTCGCGACCACCCACTTCGGCTGGGTGCAGGTGTACGGATCGCGCTGCGTGCGGCCGCCGATCATCTACGGCGATGTGTCGCGGCCCGCGCCGATGTCGGTGGAGTGGATCAGCTACGCCCAGTCGTTGACCGACAAGCCGGTCAAGGGCATGGTCACCGGTCCGGTCACCATGCTCGCGCGCTCCTTCGTCCGGCAGGACCTGCCGCTGCACGAGACCGCGGATCAGGTGGCGCTGGCCATCCGGGACGAGGTGGTGGACCTGGAACGGGCCGGCATCGCGATCATCCAGGTCGACGAGCCCGCGCTGCGGGAGATGCTGCCGCTGCGGCCCGAGGGGCGGGCGGAGTACCTGCGCTGGGCGGTCGGCGCGTTCCGGCTGGCCACCTCCGGGGTGAAGCCGGAAACCCAGATCCACACGCACATCGGCTATTCCGGCCGCGCCGAGGTGGTCGAGGCGATCGAGGAACTCGACTGCGACGTCACCGCGATCGTGGCTACCCGCTCGATCGACTGGGTGGTCAAGGCGCTCAAGGCGGACAGCGGCACCGACCACGGGCTGAGCCACGGTGTCGGTCCCGGTGTCTACGAGAGCCGCTCGGCGCGGATCCCGGACATCGACGAGCTGGACGAACTGCTCACCGCCGCGGCGGAAGCCATTACGCCGGAACGACTATGGGCCAATCCGGACGGCGGGCTCAAGACCAGGCACTACTGGCAGCTCGAGCCGTCGTTGCGCAACATGGTGGCCGCGGCGCGACGGGTGCGCAGACGCGCGCTCGCGAGCGAGTAGCCGAACTACGTTGGCCGCCCCCTGTTTTCGCAGGGGGCGGTTTTCGTTGGCGGTGCGCCGGCGCTGGATCACAGATGGGCGAGCCTGCGCCGGTCATTCCTGGCCCGGGCGAGGAGTGACGTAACCCACTGGCAACCTGGCGTCGAGGAATACTCGAGGTTGCGGTAGAGTTACCCGAGGCAAGCGTTGATCTTCACGCTCCCTCTCGATCCGTCGTGGATGTCTTACCTTTCGCGTCGGCGCCTCAGCTGGGTGTCATAACACCGAACGCACGGACGGCAGTCCTGCGCAGCGCTGGGGTACACCCCGATGCCTGGAAGGCACACCCACCTCATATGACGAATCCTTCTTCGAACCCTGCCGCCACCACGTCCTTCGCCGCTCTCGGCGTCGGCGCGAAGCTGGTCGGCGCCCTGACGGCGAGCGGCATCACCGCTCCGTTCCCGATTCAGGCGGCCACCCTGCCCGACACCCTGGCCGGTCGCGACGTGCTCGCCCGCGGCAAGACGGGTAGCGGCAAGACGCTGGCCTTCTCCATCCCGATGGTCGACCGCCTCGCCGGTGGAGACCGCAAGCCGGGCCGCCGTCCCCGCGGCCTGATCCTCGCCCCGACCCGTGAGCTGGCCACCCAGATCGCCGCCGCGCTCGAGCCGATGGCCACCGCCGCGGGGCTGAAGGTGACCACCATCATGGGTGGCGTCTCCCAGCACCGGCAGGCCAAGGCCTTCTCCACCGGCGTCGACATCGTCGTCGCCTGCCCCGGCCGGCTCGAGGACCTGATGCGTCAGCGTCTGGTGTCGCTGCAGGACGTGCAGATCACCGTGCTGGACGAGGCCGACCACATGGCCGACCTCGGCTTCCTGCCCGCGGTGACCCGCATCCTCGCCTCGACCCCGAGCGGCGGCCAGCGACTGCTGTTCTCCGCGACGCTGGACAACGGCGTGAACAAGCTGGTCAAGCAGTTCATGCGCAACCCGGCCACGCACTCGGTCGACACGGCGGACTCGCCGGTGCCCGCGATGACCCATCACGTCTTCGAGGTCGGCGGCGTCGAGGCCAAGCGGATCCTGGTGGAGACGCTGGCCGCGGGCTCCGGCCGCCGCATCCTGTTCATGCGCACCAAGCACCAGGCCCGCAAGCTGGCCAAGCAGCTCACCACCGCGGGCATTCCCGCGACGGACCTGCACGGCAACCTCTCGCAGGTGGCCCGCGACCGCAACCTGGCCGCCTTCACCAACGGCTCGGCTCGCGTGCTGGTCGCGACCGATATCGCGGCGCGCGGCGTGCACGTCGACGACGTCGAGCTGGTCGTGCACGTCGATCCGCCCGCCGAGCACAAGGCTTACCTGCACCGCTCCGGGCGCACCGCCCGCGCGGGCAGCTCCGGTGATGTCGTCACCGTCGTGCTGCCCGAGCAGCGCCGCGACGTCGCGGCACTGCTGCGCAAGGCGAACATCAATGTCGCCTCGCAGCGGGTGACCGCGGACGCCGCACCGGTGACGGCGCTGGTCGGCACCGTCGCGCCGCGGGTCGCACCGAGCGCGATGCCTGTGGCGTCGACCTCCGAAGGACAGGGCAACCGCAACCGCCGTGGTGGTGGCGATCGTCGCTACAGCGCGCCTGCCGGTCAGGCCCGTAGTCGTGGCGCACGTGACGGCGCGCCCGCCGGTGGGCAGCCGCGCAGCCGGACCGCGCGCAGTACCGATGACACCGCGTCGCGCGGTGTCGCCGGTGGTCAGTCGCGTGGTCGTGGTGGGCGTGGCGGCGACGCCGCGGCACACGTCGCCGGTGGCCAGTCGCGCAGCCGGGCCGGGCGTGGCGCGAACGGCGCCACAGCCCATGGTTTCGACAACGCGGGCCGTTCCGCGGCCCGGCCGGTCCGTGGCGCCGCGCCGCGCACCCGGGCGACCCGTGAGCAGGCTCCTGCCGCGCGCGCCTAAGTTCACTAGCTGAAAGATCAAGGCCGCCTTCCCATACGGGGAGGCGGCCTTTGTCGTTCAGTGAGCGGCCGGCATAGTCGAGCGGAACTGGGTGTCCAGCACCGCGAGGAAGACCTCCAGCGGGTCGTTCCAGTCGCCGTTGGTGTGCGTCACCACGATGCGCTCGCCGTCCCGGCTGCCCATCGCCCACATCCACGAGCCCATAGTGGCTCCGCCGAGACCGTAAACCGTTGTGCCGCATGGCAGCTGCTGTTCGAACACGCCGCAGCCATATCTGGTGTCCGGGACCCACTCCGCGCCTTCGGTGGACACGGTGGTCCACATTTCTCGCTGCTGGGTCGGTGGCAGCAGCCGCCCGGTCAGCAGTGCGTGCAAGAAGACCTGGAGGTCTCCGGTGGTCGAGACCATGTCGCCTGCGGCGCCGGCCCAGGTCTGGTCCATTTCGGTGATGTCGTGGACCGTGGCGTCCGGCGTGGGGTCGAACAAAGTGGAGTAGTGGCGTGGGTGCGGCCCGCGGATTTCGGTCGCGGCGCCTGCGCAGTAGGTTCCGGTCAAGCCGAGAGGTTCGCAGATCCGGCGGTTGATCTCTTGCGCGAGTGGGGCATTCGTCACCTGCTCGATGAGCAGTCCGGCGAGGATGTAGTTGGTGTTGGCGTATCGGAAGTGCGCACCGGGGGCGAAGTAGGGCGGGTGTGTGGTCGCGATGCGGACCAGCTGTTCGGGCCGCCAGCCCTCGGCGGAGCGCACCTGTTCGTCGTCGGTGTGGTTGAACAGCCCGCTGGTGTGGTCGAGCAGTTGCCGAATGCTGATCGCGCTGCCGTCGTTTCCGTTGCCTGCCACCAGTCCAGGTAGCCACCGCTCCACCGTGTCGTCGAGGCTCAACCTGCCCTCGGCGACCAGTTGCAGGACCACCGTCGCCGTGAACGCCTTTGTGGCGCTGCCGATTCGGAACTGCTCATGTTCGGCACGCGGGCGGCCGGTCGAGGTGTCGGCCACCCCTGCCGCACCGAACCAGCGGCCGCGAGCGTCGCGGATCTCGCTGACGATGCCCGGCAGGCCGCGCTCACGCACCGCCTCGTCCAGCAGTTGCTGAACCTCCGGATGCGCTGCCATCACGCTTCCTCGAGAGTGTGCTGCACCTGGGCTTGTAGCTCGGTCCGGTCCACACCGGCCAGTGCGAGCGCGCGCGGTACCGTCCCGACCTCGGCCCGCAGAATGCCGAGCAGCACGTGCGCGGGCCGCGGATCTCGTTTGCGCGCAACGGAACCGAACCCGCGCTCCAGCGCGAGCTTGGTAGAGGCGCCGACATTCGGGGAGCCCTTGCCGTAGCCCTTCGCGCGCGGCACATCCAGCCCGGCGAGGGACACACCCGCCGCGCTCAGGCTGTGCTCGAACTCGCGGTGCAGCGCGTCGCGGATCGCCTGGTGATCCAGCCCGGCCGCGGCCAGGACACGCTGCGGCGCGGTGCCCTCCTGCGCGGCGATCGCCAGCAGCAGGTGCTGGGCCTCGACGGTCGCCGAGCCGTCCCGCTGCGCCTCGCTGCTGCCCTCGGTGAGGACCGTATGCAGGTATTCGTCGAATGCGGTCAGAATCATCATCGCCTCCTCAGGCTGACGCCCGCGGCGATGAGCCGCTTGGCGTGCTTCTTGTGCACCGCTTGCCGGGTGACGCCGAGCGCCTCGGCGACCTGCGGCCAGCTCCAGCCCGTCCGCATGGCCTCTTCGACGGCGGCGTCCTCCAGCTGATCGGCCAAGCGCCGCAACGCGACCACGGCCGCGAGCCGGTCGGCGGGGTCGCCGGAATCCGGGATTTCAGGGGTGGGCATGCAAGCAACTTTAGTTGACTAAATTGCAGATAGTCAACCTTGGTTGCTAGCGGTCGATGCTCAGTGGCTCAGTGGCTCAGTGGCTCAGTGGCTCAGTGGCTCAGTGCGGCCACGAGCAGCATGATTCCCGCGCCCGTCACGGTGCAGGCAAGGGTCAGGCGGGAGGGGTGGACGGCGTGTGCTTCCGGCAGGATGTCCGCGGTGGCCAGATACAGCAGGAACCCGGCGAAATACCCGAGGTAGAGCCCGACTACGCCGTCCGGTACCTGGATGAGCGTGCCGAGGACCGCGCCGACCACCGGGGCGATGGCGTCCAGCGCGAGCAGGGTCAGCGCTCGCTTGCGCGCACTGCCGTAGAGGGTGGAGATGGTGAAAGTGTTGAAGCCGTCGGCGAAGTCGTGCGAGATGACCGCGATCGCCACCGCGGCGCCGACGGTGGCGCCCGCCTGGTAGCCGAGACCGATGCCGAAACCGTCCAGCAGACTGTGAAAGATCAAGCCGGATGCGGCAAGCAGGCCGACGGATTCGAAACCGTGTGTGTGCGAGCCGAATTCCTGCTCGTGTCCGGTGTGCACGGCGACCGCGCGTTCGATGACGTGGATGGTGAGAAACCCGACCACCGCGGCGATCAGCGCCGCGGGCACCCCCAGAACGTGCTGGCCGGACTGTTCCAGTGCCTCCGGCAGCAGATCGAAGAAGACCACGCCGAGCATCACGCCTGCGGCCAAGCCGAGCACCAGGTGCCGGCGGTCGCCGATGCGCACCGCGACGAAACCGCCGAACAGCGTGGAGCACATCGAAACCAGCGCCAGCAGAATCGCCATCGTTCCAGCATCGGTGAACGGCACGGGCGGGAACGGTAGCACGGGCCGGTGGGTTCGCCGGGCGGTTACCCCGTGTACTCAGTCCGGGTCGGCCGCCGCGGCCAGTGCGCGCAGGCCTGCCGCGATGGTCTCGGCGGACGGCGCGTTGGCGGGGTCGATCAGCCATTGGACGAGCAGGCCGCCGATCAGGGTCTGCACCACCGCGCCGATGGCGGGATCGGGTGTGGCGCTGTCGGCCACACGTGAAAGCGCTTGGCGCGCACGGGCTTGCGCGGTGCCGAGTTCGGCGCGCAGCTCGGGGGAGTGCAGCGCCTGCACGAAGCTCTCGATATTGGCGGACCAGAGCAGCCGTTCCTCGGTGAACGAGCGGATCAGTGCCTCGAGGAATGCGCGAATGCGGACGGCCGGATCGGCGGTGTCGTCGGCGGGCAGCGAGTCGAGGATCGCCTGCACCGCGGTCGCGCTCGACTCCATCATGGCCTGGCTGAGCAGCTTGTCCCGGGTGCCGAAGTGGTAGTTGATCGCGGCCAGGTTGGTGCCGGAGGCGGCCACGATGTCGCGCACGGTGGTGCGCGCGTAGCCGCGTTCGGCCAGGCACTGCTTGGCCGCGGCGAGCAGGTCGTCTCGGGTTCCCACCTTCGCACGATAGCAACCGGGCATACGGGTGTTTGTGACGACCGTTTCATACAACTGTTTGTGACAAGCGTTTGAAACATGCGTATGTTCGAGCACATGACCGCACAGCGCCTCATTTCCCCGTTCGAATCCACGTTCTTCGGTACCGACACCAAGCTCGGCAGCGTCCCCACCGGCGGCATGCCGCTGTACATCGGCTCCACCGTGCACGGAGCGCTCGATCCCGAGCTGCTGCGCCGGGTCCTCGGTGAGCTGGCCGCCGTGCACCCGATGTTGCGCAGCCGGGTGATCACCGAGTCCGACGGCACGATGTACCTGCGCCGCGACGACGACTATCGCCCGCGCCTGGACGTCACCGACGGTGACGAGGCCGACTATCTGCGGCTGGTGAACGGTCCGCGGGACTGGACCGGCGGCTTGTTCCGCGC
This sequence comes from Nocardia suismassiliense, assembly GCF_900269665.1. GTDB lineage: Bacteria > Actinomycetota > Actinomycetes > Mycobacteriales > Mycobacteriaceae > Nocardia > Nocardia suismassiliense. Next base: position 8,863,407 of record NZ_LT985361.1, on the reverse strand, counting down.
CCACCTCTTGCGGGCCGGTGAGCGTCAGCAGCTCGTGCTGACCATCCACCACGGAATCGCCGATGGCCGTTCGGCTTTCGCGCTGCTCGCGGAGCTGTGGGGGCGCTACACCGCGCACGTCGCGGGAAGCCCACTGCCGGTGGATGACTCGGATCAGTCGCTGCCCGAGGCGATGGATACCCGCCTCGCCGAGGTCTTTTCCGATGCCGAGGTGGCCGAGTTCCTCGAACTCGCCGCCGCAGGCGTGACGATGATCGACCCGGCCGCGGCGCCACGCGCGCTGCCCTGCGACGGGGACGGCGTCGGCGACGATCTCCTCGGCCGTTTCGCGGTGCGGCGCATCGAGTTGGACAGTACCGAAACCGGTGCACTGGTCGATTCCGCTCGCGCGCACGGGATCTCGGTGAACAGCCTGCTCTGCGGCGCCGCACTGGTGGCCTGGCGCACGCAGCTCGAACCGGCCACCGGTGCCCTGCCGCTGCTCTGCGGGCACGCCATGGATCTGCGTAATGAGCTGGTGCCACCGCTGCCCGCGGGCACGATGCTGAATGTCGCGTCCGGTGTCGGCACCCCGGCCGAGGTCGGGCCGGAGCACAACCCGATCGAACTAGGTCTGCTGGTGGCGGCCGGTATGCAGGCCGCGGTAGCGCGACGCGACGCGGGCCGATTCCTGCTGGCCGCGCAGCGCGTCACGGATCCGGCGACGGCCGCCGCGTTCGCCGCGGCACCCACCCTGGCCATGTCCAATATCGGCCGCCTGCCCGCACATTCGACACCGCCGGGCCTCGGGCACGTGCGCGACGACGTCTTCGCGATGGGGCCGGGCATGCCGCCGAAGCTCACCGTCTTCACCGTCGGTGACCGGCTCACCATCCAGGTCGAGCACGACACCGCGCAGCACAGCCGCGCGCAGCTGGGCAAGGTCGCCTCGGCGCTGCTCGAGCAACTGCGCCGGTGCGCGGCTACTCGTCCTTCGGTCGCTCAGCTCCGGTGAACCGGATGGTCAACTGGCGAGCCCACTTTCGATGGGGCTTCGGCGGCGGTGGCGGCAGCGGCGCGCGCACGTCGATATCGGTCTGCACCTCGTAGCGCCGGATGTAGGCCCCGGAGAAGGCCTGCACGGTCGCGGTGACCGGTATGGCGAGCAGCGCACCGGTCGCGCCGAGTAACGCGGCGCCGGCCAGCACCGCGCCGAAGGCGACGGCCGGGTGCATGTCCAGGGTGGTCGCGGTGATTCGCGGTTGCAGCACATAGTTTTCGAACTGCTGGTACACCACGATGAAGCCGAGAATCCACACGGCGTCGGACGGGTCGTGCACCAGCGCGACGATGACCGGCAGCGCGCCGGCCAGGTAGGTACCGACGGTCGGAATGAACTGCGAGACAACGCCGACCCACAGTGCCAGCGCGAACGCCGACGGCACATCGAGCACCCGCAGCGCGACGTAGTGCGCCACCGTCGAAGCGAGGGCGAGCAATCCGCGCGAGTAGATGTAGCCGCCGGTCTTCTCCACCGCGATATCCCAGGCGCGCAACACATGTCGTTGCTTGCGCGGCGGCAGCAGCGAGCACACGGCGTTGCGGAAGCGCGGGCCGTCGGCGGCGAAGTAATAGGTGAAGAGCAAAACGCCGAGGGACTGGAACACCACACTGACCGTCCGGGTGCCGATGTCCCAGGCGTTGCCGGCCGCGCCCTCGAGGTATTTGCTCCAGTCGCTGGTATATCGCTCGATATCGGTACCGGACAGGTTCGTCTTGAAGGTGTGATTGATCCAGTCGATGCCCTGGTCGGCATACTCCGGCGCGTTGGTGACCAGGGCGGTGACCTGCTCGATCAGCAGTGCGCCGAGCGTCCAGAAGAAGGCGACGACGACCGTGATCAAGACGAGAAAGACCACCCCGGTGGCGGGTCCGCGCCTCATCCCGCGGCGCGCGAGCCAGTTCACCGCAGGCTCGATGGCGAAGGCGAGGAACAGCGAGACCAGCAGAATGGTGAGCAAGCCCTGGAGCCTGGTCAGCGCCCAGAAGCCCGCGAACAGCCCGGCCACCGTGGCGGCGGCGAGCAGAAACGCCCGCAGCAGCCACGGCGGCGGGGTGGTCGTCATCTCCGCGGTAACCACGGCTTCGCCGGTGGGTGCCTCCGCGGGCGGTGTCGCGTTGTCGTCCTCGTCCGAAGCCACATCGCCAACGTACCCACCCGATTCGATCTCACCCCGCATTCCGCACTGAGGTGCCCGCTGCAGTGCGCCTCCGGGCCCCGGGAATCGGATCCCCGGGGCCCGGCCGCGGATCAGATCTCGATCGAACCGGCCGACGGCAGCGGTGTCCGCCACAGGGTGCCGATGAAATCGAGCATGCGCTGGCGGACGTCGTTGCCGTAGGACGGGTTGTTCCCCGCGATCGCGATCGCGACGAAGTATGCCGAGCCGCGACCGGTGCCGCGCAGCACCGGCGCGCTGCTCGACATCGGCAGATAGTGCTTGCCCGCCAGGTTGTTGTGGCCGCGGATGGCGACCGCCTGGATGGTGACGGTGGCGAACAGCGCGTCCCAGTCGGCGTTGCTCGACGCGGTGGCGAAGTCGTCGTTGCCGGTCAGCTGGACACCCTGAGCGGCAAGGGTGCTCGCCAGGTTCGTCCACCGGTCCTTGACCGCGATGATCCGGGCATCGTCGCCCGCGTAGGTCCGCACGAAATCCACGATCGGCAGGTAGGCGGCCCGCCCGGTGGATTGGATCGCGCCGCGGCCGCGGAACTTGTAGAAGTCCGCCTCCTGCAAGAACGCGGTCGAGCTGTCGATCGACGTCGGCACCCCGGCGGGCCAGGTCGTGCCCCGCCACTCCGAGCGGTCACGCACGGCCTGGTCGGTGGGCGCGAGGGTGCCGAACGCGGCGAGGTAGATCGGGTCGTGGAAGCAGGCGAACGCCGTGTGATTGCCGTTGCCGGTGTTGTAGGAGGCCTTGGTGAAGGCCGCCTCGCCCGGTCGCTGGATGAGGAAGGAGTCGAAGGCGTAGGACAGGCCTGGATGGCCGTATCCGCCAACGGTTTCCGCGCCGCGGAACTGCAGCTTGCCACCCGTCTCGTGCAGGAATTTGGCCATCAGCGTGGCGAATTCGGGCAGCGTGATCCCCTTGGCGCCGACGCCGCGGTCGGTACCGACGATGGGCGGGAAGGCATTCCAGGTGTCGATGAAGCGGTTGAGCGTGTCGGTGTCCATCGACATCGACAGCGGTCCCCAGCTGCCCCGCCCGGCCAGGGTCGCGGTGAACCACCCCGCGAAGGTCTTGCCCGTGACATCGAGGAAGTAGTTGTCGATGTCGGTGGCGTCGAAGAATTCGACGGCCGCCGCCTGACCGAGCTGCGCGTCGGTCGCCGCCGTAATCGGCACGGCCGCAGTGGGTTTCCTGGTCGAGGCGTTCGTATAGTCGGGGTCGTAGGCGCCGCGCAGCGCCCTGGCGTACGCCTCCTTCGCCGCCTCGGCCGTGATCAGGTTCTTCGCCTGCGCATTGCCGAGCACGTGCTGCAAGTCCTGCAGATCCTGGGTGGTCGTCGACGACCGGTCACTCGGCGAGGTACGTCCCGAGCCGAGCCCGGCGGCCGGTGCTGCCGTCGATCCGTCGCCGGTGCCCGCGCCGGCGCTGCCGTACTTGGACTGGATCTCGCGCGCCTTGGTGGCGGCCTCGGCGATCGAGATCGTATTGTCGGACAGCTTCTTCAACAGATCGGCGACCTCGGCGCGGCCGGACATGTCCCGGAAGATGCCGGGCGTGCCGAGCAATTGCAGTGCGGCGGCCAGCCCCACCGGATCCGGCGCTGGACTCGGCGCGACGACGTTGACCAGCGACTGCGGGAACGGCGTCGGCGTCGGGTTGGTCGGGACCGGTGTCGGCGTGGTCGGCACGACGGGCGCGATCTCCGGGGCCTGGATCGGGATCGGGTGTTCCTCCCACTTCCAGAAGCGGGTGTTGTCGATCTCCTCCGCGACATTGCAGTGGCCCAGTTTGCCTTCCGCGAACACGCCGCGGGTCGGCATGGTGATCAGGCGTTCGGTCTGCGCCTCGGGCGGCGGGTCCATGACGACGGTCCCCGCCGCCGTCAGCGGGTACGCGACATGGTTGCCGAAAACTTCGAGCGGTGTCGGCACGGCCACGTCGGCGAGGGTCTTGCCGTCCGCCCACGGCATCGTCTCGAAGGCGACGCTGATATCCGCGGTCCGGGTGGCGAGCATGACGGCGCGGTTGTAGTAGGCGTTGTTCGTATCGACGTGGTCGAGCAGCCGCTGGGCGTGCTGAAACTCCTCCGGCGTCAGCGATTTGGCGGGCGACCAGGTCGGCGGCAGATCGGCGGGGCGGGGGCCGGGACGCCGGATGAACGTGACGGTGTTGGAAGAGCCGTTCTGCCGGAAGAACAGGTCCACGTCGACGTTGTCGAGCAGTGCGATGGCGCCACCGGGGTGAAAGGCGTTGATCGCCAGGCGATCCGCCCGCCAGTTGTTGTCCTCGTGCAGCACGAACTCGAACCCGACCAGGTCACGCCACGGCACCGGCTGGTCCGGCTTGGAGATGAAGGTGGCCGTCGCCGTATCGTTCAGCCGCTCAGCGGTATTGACGTTGCGGGTCAGGTCTCCCTTCTCCCATTCGAGCAGCAGCGGGCGGTGCACCACATTGTTGCCGTCCAACAGGATCAGGTTCAGCATCACCTGCTGGTCGGTGGTGTCCCCGCCGCCCTCGGAGGGCTTGACGTAGAACTCGAACAGACCGAATCGCAGATCCCCCTCCCAGAACTGGGGCTGCGGCCTGTCCAAAGTGGCCGGGTCGACGCCGTGCAGCAGCTGGTTCCTGGCGACCAGATCCTTCTTCGCCAACGCCGCGAAGCCCGGTGCGAGAGCCGGGTCCAACAGCACCGGCTCCAGGACGGCGCGGTGCCGCAGCAGTTGCGCGTCGTCGAAATCGATGATGGGCGCGGGGTATTGGACCAGCACCGCGGGGCGGCGGCGCACCCACTGCACCGCGACCCGATAGTGCCGCAGCAGTTCGTAATACAGGATGGTCAGGGTGTGCGCGTGGTTGTAGTTCGAGAACGTGCGGGTCTGGATCGACTCGTGCTGCTCCTGCCTGGCCTGCACCACGACCGTCGAATTGATCTCGCGCAGCGCCGAACTCGCCTGGCTGAAGCTGTCGCTGAGGCGCTGCACATTCTCCGCGGTCAGGTCGCGGCTGCCGTCGCTGGTCGCGGTGCTGCCGCCCATGCTCCAGGCATCGCCGACCGCGCCGCCGAGACCGACGACGCCGACGTTCGCGCTGCCGCTGCCGCCGCCGGAGTGGGCGACACCACCCATGAAGTTGGAGCCGTGCTGCATTTCGCGCAGCCCGGCCTGCACCGTCTCGCTGATCGTGCGGTCCCGGTGCGTCCGGTGCAGCACGTCCTCGGTGAGCTTGGTCTGCTCGTCCCGGCGGGTGAGGCTGTCCCAGGACCAGTCCAGGATGGCGAGTTTCACCGATTCGCCGGGCGCGAGCGGCAGGCTGTACAGGATCTCGCCGAGCGAATGACCGAGGGCGCTCCAGGTGACCTTGTACTCATCGATGTAGGCCGCACGATAAGGCTCGGGGATGGTGATGCCGGGTGGATCGTCGCTGAGCCGGACCACCTGGCGGGTGGTGAATTCGTGCAGCGACAGCGTGGCCGGGTACAGGTTTTCGCAGCCGTTCTCCCCGACCAATTGGTTGGGGTTGGTGGCGAACGAGGACGGTGACAGCTGCCAGTCGGTGAGAGTGGGATTCTGCATGGTCGCCATCCCGCCCTCGTAATGCGGCGGCGCCAGCCCGGTGGGCGGCATGACGATTCGGCCGACCACCGCACCCGCGGTGAACCGGTTCTGGTCGAGCACGTCCACCCATTCGGCGGCACCGTAGGCGAGCGCGCGGATGGTCATCGTTTCGCCGCTGTCGAAGTCGTCGCCCGTCTCGGCGACCGCGGCCGCACCGTATCGGCGCACGGAGACCGTGTTGTCGAGCCGGCGACCGACCGGCGCGGGCAACCGGGTCAGATCGAAGGACACATACCCGACGTGGTCGGTCCACAGCACACCGAGCGGCGCGGCCCATTCGATCTCGGATTCGCAGTCCGTCGATTCGCCGGACGCCGAATTCGCGGTCCCGTCGTCGAGCGTGTGTGAGCCACCGCCGCACCGCGTCACCACCACCTCCGCATAGACCGGGTGCCGCGCGATCGCGGCGCCCGATTCTTTGTCGATGAGGAAGAGCCCGAGATTCGTGTGCGATCGCACCATGTCCATGCCAGATCCATTTCTTCCGAGTGCTCCGGAAAGTTGCGTGGATCTGGAAGGTATCCGCGGAAATATGTCGCCGTCCCGCGTCCGTTTCGGTGATCGGACCGGTTCCGCGGTATTACCTCAGATGGTCGACACGTCGATGACGAAGCGGTAGCGCACGTCGCTGGCGACCACGCGGTCGTAGGCGCCGTCGATCTCGTCGGCGGAGATCACCTCGATCTCCGCGCCGATGCCGTGTTCGGCGCAGAAGTTCAGCATCTCCTGGGTCTGCGCCAGGCCACCGATCATCGACCCGGCCAGCGAGCGCCGATAGCCCGCGATGGTGAACGGCTTGACGGTCATCGGGTTCTCCGGGAGGCCGAGGATCACCAGGGTGCCGTCCAGGTTCAGCAGCTTGAGGTAGTCGTCGATCGGCAGGTCGGCCGAGACGGTGTTGAGGATGAGGTCGAACCGGCCGCGCAGCTCGCGGAAGGTCTGCCGGTCGCTGGTCGCGTAGTAGTGACTGGCGCCGAACCGCTTGCCGTCGTCCTGCTTGCTCAGCGAGTGGCTGAGCACGGTCACCTCGGCGCCGAGCGCGGCGGCGATCTTCACCCCGACGTGCCCGAGGCCGCCCATGCCGATGATGGCCACCTTCTTGCCGGGCCCGGCGTTCCAGTGCCGCAGCGGCGAGAACAGGGTGACGCCCGCGCACAGCAGGGGTGCGGCCTGGTCGAGCCCGATGCCCTCGGGGATGCCGACGACGAAGTTCTCGGTCACCACGATCTGGGTGGAGTACCCGCCCATGGTGTACCCGCCGGCCTGCACGGCCGGATCGACGGGCGTGTTGTAGGTCATGGTCGCGCCGCGGGTGCAGTACTGCTCCTCGTCGGCCAGACACGGTCCGCACTTACCGCAGGAATTGACCATGCAACCGACCCCGACGCGGTCGCCGACCTGATATTTGCTCACCTCGGACCCCACCGCCGCGACCAGGCCCGCGATCTCGTGACCCGGTACGCAGGGGTACTTGGTGCCGCCCCACTCGTCGCGCGCGGTGTGAATGTCGGAATGGCAGATACCCGCGAATTTGATGTCGATCAGCACGTCGCGCGGACCCAGGTCCCTGCGTTCGATCGTCACCTTCTCGAATGCGCCATCAGGTGTGGATAGAGCGTACGCAGCAGCATTGGTCATGCATACATGCCTACCGCCGCATGCCTCCACTTGCCAAACATGACACATAACGGACACGCCTGAATTACGAACACGCGGGTATTTCGGCGGGCAGCGGCGGTCATCGACCTGATTTCGATCTACGGTGAAGATCTCCGGCCACAATAAAATTCGCATGGCATCGAGGCGGAGTGCGATGAATGAGCAACGGTATGGGGGCCGCGCGCTGGCGATGATCGTCGCCGCGCTGCTCGCCGTGGCCGGATTCCTCGGTTACCGGGGCGAATTGCCGGGCTGGCCGACCGCGGCGAGCGAGCTGCCCGCGCCGATCATCGAGCAGCCCCCGCCGCCGCTGGACCCGCTGGCCGTCGCCGCTGTGGTCGACCCGGCGCTGGTGGATATCAGCGCGTCGGCCGCGCCGTTCGGGCTCGGCGCCGCCGGTTCGGGCATCGTGCTCACCCCTGACGGTCAGGTGCTGACCAGCCATCATGTGGTCAAAGGCGCGGACACGGTGCGCGTCACCGATGTGGGCAACGGGCGCACCTACGACGCTGTCGTGCTCGGTTACGACGCGGGCGTCGATATCGCGCTGCTCGCGCTGTCCGGCGCGGCCGATCTGGTGACCGCCCGCATCGGCAGCTCGGCCGGCGTGCGGGTGCGCGACGAGGTGCTGGCCATCGGCAACGCGGGCGGGCTCGGCGGTACGCCGACGGCGATCCAGGGCACCCTCACCGATCTGGACAGCACCATCGTCGCGTTGAACTCCGCCGACCTGTCCCGCAAGCCGCTCACCGGGATGCTCGAGGTCGCCGCGGCGGTCAGCTCGGGACAATCCGGCGGTGCGCTGGCCGATCGCGAGGGTGCGGTGGTCGGCGTGATCGCCGCGGCGTCGGGCGATCCGGCGCGCGCGGCGAGCAGACCGCCGAACGGCTATGCGGTACCGATCGATACCGCCATGCGAGTGGTCGAGCAGATCCGTTCCGGCATCCCGACCGACACCGTGCACATCGGCCCGACGGCAACGCTCGGCGTGCTGACCACCGACGCGAAACCGAGTGGGGCACGGATAGATCTGGCGCTCTACGGGCTACCCGCCTACGCGGCGGGGCTCGCGCGCGGCGAGGTGATCAGGCCGTGAACGGTCGCGTGATCACCTCGGCTCGCGCGCTGCACGCGGCGATCAACGTGCACAAGCCGCACGACACGATCGAGCTCGAGATCCTCGACGCCGCGGGCGGCCGTCGCACGGTCACCCTGGTGCTCGCGCTGGGCACGCCGAACTAGACCAGCGACAGCCAGTAATCCTGGAACCGCAGGAAGATCAGCAACAACACCACCGCGTAGAACAGCGCGACAATGGTCCAGCGCCACTCCGCGAGCACCCGCAGCGGGCCGCGTGACCCGCCCCAGAGCTGATCGGTGACCACCGCGAGCAGCGGGGTGATGACCGCCCACACCACCATGCAGTACGGGCACAGCGCGTTGATCCGGTACAGGCTCTGGAAGATCAGCCAGCAGACGAAGCCGACCCCGGCCGCGAGGCCGAGCCACAGCCCGCCCCAGATCCATTGCGGGAACCCCACCCCGACCACCGACAGCACCCCGAGGGTGACCAGCACCGAGAAGCCGACGATGCCGATGAGCGGGTTCGGGAACCCGAACACCGCGGCCTGCTCGGTCACCATCACCGAACCGCAGGACAGGATCGGATTGATGCTGCACGACGGGGTGTAGCCCGGCTCGGTGAACAGCTTGAACCGCTCGACGGTCAGCGCCACCGAGGCCAGCCAGCCGGCCAGCCCACCGAGCAGAAGGATCCAGGCGGCCCGGGGCGGGGCGGTGATCACTGCGCCGCGGCGGCGGCGATCACGGGTGCGAGGCCGCCGGGTCCCATGAGCTCTTGGCTCGACTGGATCTGCTTGCCGTTGACGAAGACCGACGGGGTCGACTTGATGCCGCTGTTGAGCACCTCATCGGTGCGGGCCTGGATGTACTTGTCGTACTTCACATCCGTGATGCAGCTCGCCACCGAATCCGGGTAGCCCGCGGCCTTCGCGATCTGCACCAGCTTGTCGTCGGTCAGGCCCGCGCCGCCCTCCGCGGGCTGCTGGGCGAACATCGCCGACACCCAGGAGATGTACTTCGACGGGTCCGCCTCGGCGACGCAGTAGGAGGCGTTCGCCGCGCGCGTCGAGTAACGCGTGCTGGAGGCCTTGTCCAGGAACGCGATCACGTTGTACTCGACCACGGCGGTACCGTTCTGCACGGCCTCGTCGAGCACCTTGCCGTTGGCCTCTTCGAAGGCCTTGCAGGCGGGGCACTGCAGGTCGGCGACGACCCGGACGGTGACCTTCGCATCGGGCTTGCCGATCCGGATGGCGCCGTTGTCGGTGATCGTTCCGGTGATGCCCGACCCGTTCTGGTTCGCGGCCGCCGCGATGGCCGGGCTCGGCCCCGGGTCGTCCCTGCGGGCCTTCTTCACCGCGACACCGATACCGATCGCCGCGATGAGCGCGACCAGTACGGCGGCCACGGCCACCTGGATGAAGATCTTGCGGTTGCGGTCGGCGCGATCCGCCGCCAGCAGCGGATTCTTCTTCCCACCCGGGTTCTTGCTCACCGTGCGTTCACCACGCCTTTCGCTCGACTGCCGGTACCTGCCGCCACGATGGTAGAGAGCGAAACTCGTCCCCGCGTGGTCGGGCCACGGCCACATCATCGTGGGTCAACCTGAGAGATTCCGAAATATCGGGCGCTGACGCGGCCGCGAATCTCGTGCGTTGTCGGACCCGCCGAGTAGGAATGGTGGGATGACTGTCCTCGGTGCCGTATTTCGCCCGCAGAATCCGCCGGAACGGCTGCGTGCCGTGGCCATGGCCGCGGAGGCGGCCGGGCTCGACCAGCTCTGGCTCTGGGAGGACTGTTTCCTGGAGAGCGGAATCGCCAGTGCCGCTGCGGTTCTGGCATGGACCGAGCGGCTGGGTGTTGGTATCGGGCTGCTCCCGGTGCCGCTGCGGAACGTGGCGCTGACCGCAATGGAGGCCGCCACGCTCTATCGCCTGTTCCCCGATCGGGTGCAGCTCGGCGTCGGACACGGCGTGCAGGACTGGATGGGGCAAGTGGGGGCGCGGGTGGCGTCCCCAGTCACGCTGCTCGGTGAATATCTGGACGCGTTGCGCGCGTTGCTCGCCGGCGAACGGGTCACCACCTCGGGTCGCTACGTCCAGCTCGACGACGTAGCGCTGGATTGGCCGCCGCTCGCACCGCCGCGGATCTACGCGGGCGCCCGCGGACCGCGCTCGATCGAGCTGTGTGGCGCGCACGCCGATGGGACGCTGCTGGATTCGATCACCGATGCCGACGGTGTGCGCGCCGCGCGGGCGCTGATCGAGCAGGGCCGCGCCGCGGCGGGGCGCACCGACGAGCATGTGATCGTCGCGAGTCTGCTGGCCGCCACCGGCCCGGACGCCGCGGCCAGGCTGGCCGCCGAACGCACCCCGCAGCACGCGCCCGGCGCCGGCGTCGCCGGTGACGCGCACGCCGTGGCCGCCGCGGTGCGTGCACTGGCCGAGGCGGGTGCCGCGACTGTCATCGTCCTGCCGACGGCCGACGAGCCGGATCCCGAGGGCTTCGTCCGCTTCGTCGCCGAGCAGGTCCGCCCGCTCGTGTGAACGGGGTCAGGCTTGGGCGAGGCGGCGCTTTTGTTCGGCGACATCGAAATTGGCCGGCGGCCAATCGAGGTCGAGGCCGGTCAGGGCGTCGATGAGCAGTTCGGTGACGGCCAGGCGGGAGAACCATTTGCGGTCGGCCGGGATGACGTGCCAGGGGGCGTAGTCGGTGGACGTGCGGTCGAGCATGGCCTGGTAGGCCTCTTGGTAGGCGGGCCAGAAGCCGCGCTCATCGATGTCGGAGGGGTTGAACTTCCAGTATTTGTCCGGTCGTTCCAGGCGTTCCATCAACCGCTTCTTCTGTTCGTCGAGGGAGACGAACATGGCGACCTTCACCAGCGTGGTGCCTTCGTCCACGAGTTCGCGCTCGAAGGTGTTGATCTCGTCGTAGCGCGGTTCCCACTCCTTCTGCGGAACCAGGTTGTGTACCCGCACCACCAGCACGTCCTCGTAGTGCGAGCGGTCGAAGACGCCGAGCTGGCCGCCGCGCGGCAACGCGTTGCGGATGCGCCACAGGTAGTGGTGGCGCTGCTCCTCCTCGGTCGGCACCCCGAACGCGTGGTGGTCGACGCCCTGCGGATCGACCGAGCCGATGACGTGCCGGACGATGCCGCCCTTGCCCGCCGTGTCCATGCCCTGCAAGACCAGCAGCACATTGCGCAGATCGCCGGATCGTCCATTGGCATAAAGCTTTTCCTGCAGACCCGACAGCACCGCGGTGCGCTCGGCGAGCAGCTCCTGTCCGGCCGCCTTGTCACCGTCGAATCCGGGCGTGCCGGAGGTGTCCAGGTCGGCGATCTTCAAGCCATCGGCTTTCAGCGCCTCGGTGGCCGGAACGGACCAGTGCTTCTTCGCCATCTCACACAACTACCACAGCGGGCCCGCGCCTCAGCGGATGTGCGCGAGCCCGATCAGCTGGGCCGCGAAGTCGTCGTCGGAGACCGGGGTGAGGATGAGGTCCTGGGACGTGGTCAGCAGGTAGCGCCCGTCGCCGGTGAAATCGAGCCAGGTGCGATGGCGCGTCGGCGGCGACATCGGATTGTCGGGTTCCACGGTGACGGTCAGGAACCCGCGCCCGTCCACCGGCTTGCGCAGCGTCTGCCGGAATCGGGCGGCGCCGCGATGGCCGTTGGTGCCGAACGGCTCGGTGCGGTCCGGGGCCAGCACCGCGTCCTGCGGCTCCCGCATGGCGGTGAGCCGACCGGCCGGGGCCGAGCCGATGATCTGCACCAGGCGCTCGCCGACCGCGCGGGCGTGGCACATCAGCACGGTCACCTTCTCCGGGGTGGCGACCAGGATGCCCGCATGGTTGTGCACCACCGCGGCGAAGGCGAGGATGCGCTCGGTGTCGGCGCCGGACCCGTTGCGCGGGGGCGTATTCCGCTCGCCTGCGACGGTGATGGTGGTCGCGTCGGAGCGCCCGCACAGCATGAGGGCGGCGGCCAGGTCGGGGTCGGCCTGGCGGGCGAAGCGCTGCGGCAAACGCAATGCGGCGTACTCGGATTCGGTGCGCACGGTGGCCGCGGGCACCATGTTGACCGGGTAGGGCCTGCGGTCGAGGCTGGTTTCGTTTTCCCAGACATGCGAGAACTCGTCCGGGGTGAGCACCCATTTCACTGTCCGGCGCCCCCATCGCCCGCGGGCAGTGGCCCCTCGGGTGGTGGGGTGAAGCGCGGCACGTGGTTTCCGGAGGCGGGCATGGTCGGGGCGTAGACGTAGGTCATCGTGTCCCGGACATCGGCCTCGATATCGGCCGCCGCGCTGTCGTGCGCCATGCGCCGCTTGCCGCCGTACACCGCTTCGGCGGCCGGATCGTCCAGCGGCCGATACGGCACGGGCGGTGGAATTGCGGCCCGGATCGCCTGCGCGGCATCGCAATTGAGCTCGAGCAGGCGCGCGACCGCCCGGCATACGTCGTGGGCGTCGGTACCGGCGAGCACGAATTGCCGGGTCGCCCGTAATGCGGCGTCGGCGGCGCGGCCCGACCAGCGGGCGAATTCCCGGTTGGCGGTGTCGGAAAAGGCTTGGAACGCTTCGGCTATCGCGTCCGCGTTGGACTGCCACACCGCTGATGCATGGCCCAGCGCCGCCGGGTCGAGCGCTTCGTGGACCAGGTCCCAGATCTCCTGGTGGCTGTAGGAGCCGAATCGTTCCCGCTCCGGCGCGTACGCGGGATCGGTGGTGCCGGAGCGTAATCCGGCCAGTTCCTGGCGGATGTGCTCGGCGGCCGCGCGGGCGGCGGAGTCTGCCACGGCGATCCCCTCAGCCCGCTCGACGGCGCCCGGCCGGGCCCGGTGTGGTGCCGGAGCACGCCTGCGGCCCGACGCGAGGATGGTTCATCGTGCCTCTAAGTGTTCGGCGACCAGGTCCAGGGCGGCCTTGTGCGCGGCTTCGGCGTCGGCGAACTTCTTGCCCGCCGCCAGGTACGCGGCCTTGAACAGCAGCGCCGTCTCCTGGAAGGCGGCCAGCGTATCGAGGTACTGCCTGCCCTTGCCGCCGAAGCCGCGGGTAAGGCCTTGGCCGCTAGGCAGATTCGGAAATCCGGTCACCTCGGTCACCAGCTGCCCGGTGGCCATGGCCCGGTGCAGGTCCTCGACGAGTTGATCGCACGCGGCGGCGAGATTCTCGGCGACGTCGGTGGCCAGCTCGAACGGCCGATCCCCACTCGCCCCGGTGGCCGCCGCGTACAGTTGCCTCGCCGTCCCCTGGCCGGTGTCCGGTACCGCCATCTGGGAACCCCCTCTGTTCGGTCCACTGGCTGTTCGGTCCGCTGGCGCAGTGCCGTACTGGATGGGCACTCTACCGGGCGGTAACCCCTCTGGGGACCGGCTTGGTCTCGCGCTGTGCCTGTGATGTGGGGCACGATTGTTGCATTCTTCGCCGGCCTGCGGCGGCCGGCGGCGGTGTGCGCAGAGAGGCGACCCGGTGCCCGAAATCGATGAAGTACTGCCGAAATATCTGCGGATATCGGAGTACCTCCGCGATCGCATCGAGCGCGGTGAGCTCGCGGCGGGGGCCGAGGGGCCCTCCGAACGCGAACTCGCCGCCCAATGGCAGGTGGCCAGGCCGACCGCGGCCAAGGCGCTGAATACGTTGCGGCAGCAGGGAATTGTGGAGTCCCGGCGCGGCTCCGGGACCTATGTGGCCGACCGGACCGGCGGTCCGGTGCTGCGCGAGCAAGTGCCGCGCTACGGTTCGGCGTATGCCGAGGACGAGTCGGTGACCGTGCTGGCGGCCGCCCTCGTCGCCGCGCCCGCCCCGGTCGCCGAGGTGCTGGCACTGCCGAGCGGCAGGCCGGTGATCATGCGAAAGCGGTTGACGGGCAACGGATCCGGCGGTGCCGAGCTCGCGACGTCCTGGTTCGACGGCGCGCTCGCCGCAGTGGCGCCCTTGTTGTTGCGGACCGAACGCCTGCCCGGCGGCACTCTGCGCTATCTCGAATCGGTGACCGGTCTGCGGGTCGCCTACCTGCGCGACCGGGTCGGCGCCCGGCTCGCCACCGCCGACGAGCGGCGCGTGCTCGGGTCGGCCAGGCCCGCCGCCGTGCTGGTCTGTCAGCTGACGCTGCACGCCGCCGACGACGCCGTGCTCCAGCTCGACGAGATCGTGCATCCGCAGGCGAGATGGCTGCCGAGCTGAGCGCCGCGCCCGCGCGGACCGATCCGGAATGCCGCCGAATGGTCGATATGCTGGGCGAATGAGCGCACTCCCTGGCACGTTGGTGACGGTGGCCGAGGATCTGGACTCGGTGACCACGGTCGGCGACGAGCACGATCCCGCGGCGGCCGCCTTGGCCGCGGCCGACGTCGACGCGCTGTGGGAGTCGGTGCGGGACTGGTATCGACTGGGCACGACGCCCGCGATCCAGGTGTGCCTGCGGCGCAACGGCAAGATCGTATTGAACCGGGCCATCGGGCACGGGTGGGGGAACGCGCCGGGCGACGGGCCGGACGCGGTGCGGGTGCTCGCGACGCCGGAGACCCCGTTCTGCGGATTCTCCACCGCGAAAGGAGTTTCCGCGGCGGTGATGTTCATGCTGGTGGAGCAGGGCGCTTTTCGACTCGAAGACCCGGTGTGCACCTACATTCCCGAGTTCGCGGCCAACCGCAAGGAGCGCATCACCATCGGCCACGTGCTGTCGCATTCGGCAGGCGTGCCGTTCGTGACGCCGCCCTACAAGGGGTTCGAATTGGTCGTCGACGAGGAATTGGCCGCGCAAGGATTGGCCGATCTGGTCCCCAGTTGGCCGCCCGGGCGATTCCGGATCTACCACGCGCTCACCAGCGGGCTGATCCAACGGTTGCTCGTGCAGCGGGCGACCGGAAAACGCATGCGCGAACACCTCGCCGAGCAGGTGCTGGACCCACTGGGATTCCGGTGGAACAACTTCGGCGTACGACCCGAGGACGTCGACAAAGTGGTGGCAGGCGTGAAAACCGGGCCGGGACCCTCGCGCATCTCGAAATACCTGGCGCGCAAGGCACTCGGCGGCGGGATGGGCGGCGCGGTCTCGGAATCGGCGACCCGGACCTTCCTCACCGCCGAACTCCCGTCGGGCAATCTCGTCACCACCGCCGTCGAACTGTCGCGGTTCTACGAAATCCTCGCGCGCGGCGGCGAACTGGACGGCGTGCGGATCATCCGGGAGAGCACGCTGCGCGACGCGATCCAACCGGCCGACCGCATGCCCGGGCTGGCCGGGCGGGTGAGCCGAGCCGGCTTCGAACTGGGCGGACGGAAGTCGAAATTCGGGCGCGACACCCCGACCCACTTCGGCCGCAGCGGACTGACCACCCAGTACGGCTGGGCCGACCCGGCCCGTGGGCTGGCCGGGGCAATCCTGACCAGCGGCAAAGCGACCACCGATACGCAGCGGCCGTGGCAACTGGTCGCGCAGATCTCCGACCGCGTCGGTCCGAGCGACCAGCCGAGCTGGTGGTAATCGGATCCACAAGCCCCGGAAAGTAGGGTCGGCGCGAAAGTCGCTGCCCTGTAGCAAATCTGGACATTCGACCGATAGGGGACTCGGGTGCGGTGAGCGCGCTCATCTCGAGTTGGAGGTCAACCATGTCGCAGTGGAGGAGAAGTTCGCGCACCGTTCGGCAGTCGGTCCTGCTGGCCGCCGTCGCCGGGACGGTGGCGCTTGCTCCCGCCGCGCTTGTCATACCGGCATTCGCAACCCCTGATCAAACCCCGGCTACTACCGCGCCCGCCACCATCGCGCCGGTGACCACGGTCCCCCCTGTGACGACCGCGCCGCCGGTCACCACCGTGCCCCCGGTGACCACGACCCCGCCGGTGACGACCACGCCGCCGGTCACCACCAAGCCGCCGGTCACCACCGAACCGCCCGTCACGACCCATCCGAAACCCGCTGAGCCGGAAGATCCCTATGGTCCGGACGGCTACGACGTCTGGGGCTACGACCGGTGGGGTTACGACCGCTGGGGCTTCGACAGGTGGGGTTACGACCGACAGGGCTACGACGTGCACGGCTACACCGCGCAGGGCTGCGCCCGCTCCGGCGAGGACCGGCCGGACGCCGATCGGGTGGCCTGCGACCTGCGTCGCGCACGCCCGTCCACCGGCAGCGCGGGCAGCTGAACCCCGAAACTTCTCGCCCATCGACCCGTAGCGCAGCGAACCGCGCGGCGGGTCGATGGGCGCGGCCGGTCAACCGGCGCAGAGGGCCGCGTCGATGACGTTGTTCATCGCGACCCGGTGCAGGAAAGTGGTGACCGGGTCGGGGAATTGATTCATGCTGAGGGTGACCGCGCGATCCGCCGTCGCGGCATTGACGACGACGAAGCCGGTCATCGCGCCACCGTGACTCCAGCTCTCGAGACCGCAGGCGTTGACCCGGCGGAACAGGCCGAGCCCGAAATCGTCGTCGCGGAACGGATCGCCGGATTCGACGGTGCGTTGCATATCGGCCAGCTGCGCGGGCGGCAGTAGCTCACCGGACAGCAAGGCCATGAAGAACCGATTCAGATCGGCCCCGGTCGAAACCATCGCGCCGTCGGACAGACCCCAGCCTGGATCGATATCGGTGATGTCGACCAGCACGCCGTCGAACTCCTGATAGCCCCGCGGGTGCGGTTGCCGAATGACGTTCTCCAGTGGGAACAACGGCCAATAGGTGTCGCGGAGACCGAGCGGGAGAATGATCCGGCGGGTCACCTCCAGACCCACCGGCTGACCCGTCAGCCGCTGAATCAATTCGCCCGCCAGCAGAAAACCGGTATTGGAATATCCGGTACTCGAACCCGGCGCGAATTCGGCGGGCTGGTCGAGACCGAGCCGGATCAATTCCGCCGGTGACCGCGGTGTCCGCAATTCGGCGACCGACGCAAGACTCAACTGCGTCAGGTAATCGGGTATTCCGCTGGTGTGCTGCAACAGATCTCGCACGGTGATCAGATTCCCGTCGCCGCCGGGCCCGGCGACCACGCCCGGCAGGTATTGCTCCACCGGCGCATCCAGTTGCACCCGCTGTTCCGCGGCCAACTGCAACAGCACCGTGGCCACGAAAGTCTTGGTGTTGCTGGCGATCCGCACTTGCGCGTTGTGCGGGAAAGCGCCGCCGGTGACCAGATTTCCAGCGCCGCTGTCGAGTTCGGTATTCAGACCGGCCCCACCGACCACCAGTTGAGCGCCCGGAACACCGAGTGCCTGCACCAATCGATCGAGTTCCGCTTGCAGCTGTTCGGTGGGGGAGCCCGGATCGGCGACCGCTGAGGGAGCCCCGGTCACCATCGAAACCACCACTGTCACAACGCAGGCCGCCATAACCAGCAAATGCCGCACCAGTTCTCCGATTTTCGTCGCCTGCTCTCCTCACGGCCCCGGAATCGGGTTCACGCACCGGCGAGGGTGACACCACGGCGAATGTTGGTGGCACAACTACGTTCTGGATGGACACTAGAGGTATCCCCGGCGAGCCGAAGATCGTTTCCGACTCGCGCGATCCAGTCCGGTGTTGCGGCTACGCGTTCACGCAGGCCTGGTAGCGCTGACGTATTGCAGCAACCGGTGCACGTCCTGCTCGATATCCACCAGCCCCGCCTCGGCGAAGAGGTCCGGGAACGTCCTGGTGTCGAAGACGCGCAACCCGCTCCACCCGCCGATCACCCGGCTGACCTGCCCGAACGGATTATCCGCGCGGTAGCTGGTGGTGATGGCGATCCGCCCGCCCGGCGCGAGCACACGCAGCATCTCGCGGGTGGCGCCGAGCGGGTCGGGGATCAGATAGAGCGCACCGAAGCAGCACACCGCGTCGAACGTGCCGTCGGCGAACGGGAGCACGCGGGCATCGCCGCGCAAATAACCGACGCGCGGGCCCGCATTGTCGGTGACGGCCCTGGCGAGCATCGGCTCGGAATAGTCGAGGCCGACGGCGAAGCCGTCACCGGTCAACGCCTTGCTCAGGTGGCGGGTGAAATTGCCGGGCCCGCAGGCGATATCGAGCACCTTCTGCGCACCGTCGAGCCGCAGCGTGCGCACGGCATCGCGGCGATCCGACGCCGTGCTGCGCCCGCTGGCCAGATAGAACAGCGTGGGTCGCCAGGCCCGCTCGTACACCGCGGCCAGCGCCGGATGGTTCATGGTGCGTCGTGCCAGGTTCAACCGATCACTCCTGCATTCGTCCGCCGCACTGCCTTCAGGCCCGCGCGACCTCGATGGTCATCCCCGCCGCGCGCAGCCGCTCGGTGAGCGCGTCGCCCATCGCGGCGCCCGGCGTGAGCACGCCTGCCAGCTCGGGTTGCTTGTCGGTGTCGAAGGCCAGGCACAATCCGCTCTCGCCGAGCAGCACCGCCGTCGCCTTGTAGCCGGGGTCGCCCTTGCCCGAGAAGGTCGCCACGTACTTCGCGCCCGAGGAGGTGCGGGTGAACGTCTTCATGGCGAACCACCCACTATCCCGGGCTTTTTCGCTCGGACCGGTGCCCGGCTTCGGCAGCACCCGATCGAGCAGCTTGCGGCCGAACGATACCCGGGACAGCCCCGCGCCCGCGGCCATGGTCGCGACGATGCCGCCCGCCATGCCCGCGGCCACCAGCGGTGCGGCGGGCGAGGTGCCGGCGTTCATCACCTCGCGGTAGCGGAAGTTCTTGCCGTACACCCAGCCGAGCAGGCCGTTGGTCCGGCGCACGATCTTGGTGTTGTGCGCGGCCATGACGAACGTGCTCACCCAGCCGTCCAGGCTCGGGTCGATGGCGCTGGCGCGCGAGAGCGCCTGGTCGGACTGGCGGCCGACGTCGGGATCCATCGACTTGTCCGGGCTCAGCGAGTACGGGTGCGTCAGCACCGAGCCCTTGCTCGGGTCGGCGGCGATCGCCTCCATCATGGCTCGGCCCGAGTCGATGGTGCCGCCGCTGACACCACCCTTGAGCGAGGCGACCAGCGTGGTCTCCTCCAGCTCGCCGGTGTTGTCCTCGAGCGAGCGCCGGTACAGCTGATACACGCTCAGATCCGACGGAATCGAGTCGTACCCACAGGAATTCACGATCTTCGCGCCGGTCGCGACGGCCTGCTCGTGGTACTGGTCGATCGCATCCCGGATGAACAGCGGCTCACCGGTGAGATCGGCGTAGTGCGTGCCTGCCTTCGCGCAGGCGGCGACCAGCGGCAAGCCGTAGCGCAGGTACGGGCCGACCGTGGTGACGACCACCTTGGTCCGCGCGGCCAGCGCGGCGAGCGCGGCCTCGTCGGTCGAGTCGGCCACCACCAGTCCCCAGTCCGCGGCCACCGGGCCGAGCTCGGTGCGCACCTTGGTGAGCTTGTCCAGCGAGCGGCCGGCCAGCGCGATGCGCGCGGATTCCGGCGCGGCGGTGAGCAGGTACTCCGCGGTGAGCTTGCCTACGAAACCCGTCGCGCCGAAAAGGACGATGTCGAATTCGCGTGTGTCTGCCATGGTCTTCCGTTCTGCGGGTTACGCATTGGAGCTGGGCTTCGGGACTTTCTTCGCCTTGGCGCGCGGCTTCTTCGGCGCGGCCGGCGGATGCTCGGCCAGCCATGCGTGATGGGCCTTGCCGAGTTCGGTGACGGGGGGCTCGTCGTAGAGCCATTCACGGGAGATCTGATGCCAGTTCGCCGTGCAGCCGAGCTGGCCGAGCATGCCGAAGGTCAGGAAATCGGCCCGGCGGGAGAACAGGTGCTCCGGCGGCAGGTTCTGCTGCTTCATCCCGGCGAACTCGCTGGCCCTCGGGTCGACGGCGAGCAGGAACGCGCCGCTGGCCAGCTCCGGGGTGATCGTCAATTCCTCGTCGATCAGACACCATTCGGAGGCGGCGAGCACGTATTCCAGGCATTCCTCGGCGCCGATCTCGTCCGGCGAGTCGATCACGCCGCGCTCGATCATCAACTCCCGCAGGTCTTCGGCGCGGTCCTCGGCGGCCGCGCGCAGGCAGGTCAGCTCGAACTGCACGTGCTCGGGATCCATCCGGTTGAACAGGCCGAAGTCGAGGAAGCCGACCTTGCCGTCCTCGGCGAGCAGCACGTTGCCCGGGTGCGGGTCGCCGCAGAACTCGTTGAAGGTGAACAGCGAACCGACGTAGAAGCGGTAGATGATCTCGCCGATCCGGTCGCGCTGCGCGTCCGGTAGCTGGCGGATCTCCTCGAAGCCCTTGCCCGCCACGTATTCGCTGACCAGCACGCGCGTGGTGCTGAGCTCCGGCATCGACCGGGGCACCACGATGAACGGATGCCCGGCGTAGAGCTCGGCGATCTGTAACTGGGTGTTGGCCTCGGCCTGGTAGTCGAGTTCGCTCTCCATGTTGAGCCGCAGCTCGTCGAGCACGGCCGGGGTCACCCACGGCATCGCCGATTGCAGCACCCGGCGGAACATGGCCAGGTTCTTCAGGTCCGCGCGCACCGCGGCGTCGATGCCCGGGTACTGCACCTTCACCGCGACCTGCCTGCCGTCGTGCAGGATGCCCCGGTAGACCTGGCCGATGGAGGCGGCCGCGATCGGCTCGGCCTCGAACTCGGCGAAGATCTTGTTCAGCGGCTGGCCGAAATCGTCCTCGATCACCTGGCGCATCGACTCGAACGACACCGACGGCGCGGCGTTGCGCAGCACCGCGAGCCGCTTCTGGAACCGCTCGCGATGCGCCTCCGGCACCAGGTCCATATCCAGCACGGACATCATCTGCCCGAGCTTCATGGCCACGCCCTTCATGGTGCCGAGCACCATGACCACCTGTTCGGTGGTGCGAATCATCGACTCCTCGGCCATCTTCGCGCGCACGGCCTCGGATCTACCCCGCATCGACAGCCGCGCGCGTTGCGTGCGAATCACCGAGCTGGCTGCGACGGCACCTAGCTTGGTGCCACGAGCAAGCCGAGAGGTCGGTACTTGCTTCGCCATCGAGGTACCTCCATTGGTGCCAGTGCGCGGGGCGGTGACGTGGCCCACTGGGCGCACCGCTCGGGTTCAGAGTAGCCAACCTCGCGGCAAAGTCGAGCCCGTCGTCACACTTTTGCTAGCACCCCAGCTAGCACCCCGGAAGTCGGGCGATTGATCAGTTCGCCGAGTTCGCACCGGGTGTCGGGAGCACGTGCGGTTGCGCGTTGAACACCTCGCGCGAGCCGTTGGCACGCGCCATCCCGTCGATCGCGCTCCAGGCCATCATGGTCAGGTAGTCGATCACCTGTTCGCGCGACATCGTCTTGTTCGTGGTCCACCAGTGCGTTGCCAGCTGGATGCCACCGACCAGCACGTAGGACCAGAGCATCGCGCCCTCGGTCTGGATGCCCTTCGCGGTCGCGCGGTCGATGATCACCGCGGCGACCACCTCGGCGAAGAGTTTCTCGAATTCGGCGAGCGAGGACTGATCGGCCGAGCCGTTGCCCATGATGAACCGATAGACCTCGGGGTCCTCGTCGACCGTGCCGACGTACTCGCCAAGGGCCGAACGGACCAGCTGATATTCGTCCGCGTCGAGGCTGATCGCGCCGTAGACCCGTGGCATCAGAGTGGTCTCGATGAACCGCTGCATGGTCGCGTGGACCAGGTCGTTCTTATCGGAGAAGTACCGGTACAGGACGGTTTTGGAGACGCCGATCTCGGCGGCGATCTCGTCCATACCGGCATTGGAGCCGCGTGCTCGAACAGCGGCAAGAGTGCCGTCGACGAGTTCCTCGCGGCGGTCGATCTTGTGCTGGCGCCATCGGCGTTTGCGGCCATCCTGTCGGCCGGTGCGCACCGCCGCCGGTCGGTCGGCGATCTCGCCGACGTCGACAAGGTCATCGGTGGACAGCGTGGGCTCCCTTGTTAGTCGGATTCTCCGTTCGCCTCCAGCTTATGTCCCGGTCGCTGGTGATATGCGCGTTTGGGTCGGGATGCGACAGGTTGCACATCTTCCGCGCCTCAAGCGGGGCCGCCGTCCGGCACAGCAGAATGGAGCCATGGAGAAAGCTCCCGGCAACATCGCGGTCCTGGAAACGCCCCCGGCGCCCGCGGCGGCCGCCCCGTTCGGCTTCGCCGCGGTCCTCGACGAGGAAAGCAAACGCCGCGACCTCTGGCGGATGAAGGCACTGGCCACCGGACTGCTCGCCGTGGCGACGGCGATCTACCTGTTCTGTCGCTGGCTGGAATCGCGCGGCAGCGACGGGTGGGTGGACTATGTGCGCGCCGCGTCCGAGGCGGGCATGGTCGGCGCGCTGGCGGACTGGTTCGCGGTGACCGCGCTGTTCCGGCATCCGCTCGGCCTGCCCATCCCGCACACCGCGATCATCCGCAAGAAGAAGGACCAGCTCGGCGAGAGCCTCGGCACCTTCGTCGGCACCAACTTCCTGGCGCCCGAGGTGGTTTCGGCCAAGGTGACCTCGGCACAGATCTCCTGGCGGGTGGGCCGGTGGATGGCCGATCCCGGCCATGCCGCCCGGGTGGCCGAGGAGAGTTCCACGCTGCTGCGCGCGGTGGTCGGGGCGCTGCGCGACGAGGACGTCGAGCAGATCATCGACCAGACGATCGTGAAGCGGATCGCCGAACCGCTGTGGGGTCCGCCGATCGGCCGGGTGCTCGCGGAGTTGCTCGCCGACAACCGGCAGCTCGCGCTGATCGATCTGCTCGCCGAGCGCGCGCACCAGTGGGCGCTGGGTTCGCAGGAGACGATCGACCGCATCGTCTTGCGCGACGCACCGCAGTGGGCGCCGAAATTCGTCAATATTCTGCTGTCCGAACGGATCTACCGGGAACTGGTCGAGTTCACCTGGAAGGTCCGGTCCAATCCCGAGCACGAGGTGCGGCTCGCGGCGAATCGTTTTCTCGAGGAATTCGCCGACGATCTGCAGCACGACGACGCGATGATCAAGAAGGCCGAGCGGATCAAGGCGCAGATCATGGGCCGCGAGGAAATCACCGGGATGGCCGAGGCGACCTGGCGCGCGGCCAAACGTTTGATCTTGGAATCGGCCGACGACCCGAACAGCACGCTGCGGCGTAAGGTCGGCGAGAACGTGCAGCAACTCGGCGAGCGGCTGCGCGACGACGCCGACATGCGCGCGAAGGTGGACGGCTGGATCGACCGGGGGGCAAGGTATCTCGTGGAGAACTATGCCGGGGAGATCAGCACCCTGGTCACCGATACGGTTGCCAGGTGGGATGCGGACGAGGCAAGTAAGAAGATCGAATTGCAGGTCGGGCGTGATCTGCAATTCATCCGCATCAACGGAACGGTCGTCGGTTCGCTTGCGGGCCTGGCGATTTACACGATCTCGCAGTTGATGTTCGGCGGCTGAGCAGCAGCGCGCCGAATGTTTGCCGAGAGGGTGCTAGCAGACTGCTTGCAATAGTTAGCACCCTGCCCTAGAATTGAACTCGTACAACCGCCAGAAGGTGAGTGATGGCAGACCAGCCCGAGGTTTCCGCCGAGTACACCGATAGTTCGGCCGAGCAATCGGCCGGCGTCGGAGAAAAAGCGGCCCGCGTGGTGAACGCGGCGCACGACATCGGAGGCTTCATCAGGGCACAGCGAGAGGCCGCGCAAGTCTCGCTGCGTCAGCTCGCCACCCTTGCGGGAGTGAGCAATCCGTACCTCAGCCAGATCGAGCGCGGATTGCGCAATCCATCCGCCGAGGTACTCGCGCAGATCGCCAAGGCACTGCGGGTGTCTTCGGAGGTGTTGTACGTCCGGGCCGGCTATCTCGAACAGCGGCCACACAGCCCGGTCCGGGATGCCCTGCTCGCCGATACGTCGATCAGCGAACGGCAAAAGCAGGTGCTGCTCGAAATCTATGAATCGTTTCGCCGGGAAAACGGAGGGAACGAGCCCGGGGGGGATGGGGACAGCGTCGTTCCGCGCACACCAACCGAAACTCCGCCACGCCAGGAGAACGAAGAAACATGACCGAGAAGAACCCGACCGTGACCAAGCCGCTGCTCGCTACCGTCGGTGCGGGCGACGCCATCTACGCCGTCGTGACCGATGTCGTCACCCAGGTGCGTGAGCGCGCCGCCTCGACCGACGTCTCCGCCCGGGTCGACGAGGCCCGCGAGCGCTTCGCCAACGTGCCCGCCGACGTGCAGGCCCAGTTCGAGACGCTGCGCGAGCGGCTCGCCGGACTGCCCTCGGAACTGCCGGAGGACCTCGCCGAGCTGCGCGAGAAGTTCACCCCCGAGGAACTGCGCACGCTGGCCGACAAGTACTACCACCAGGTGCTCGACATCTACGCCGATCTCGCCGTGCGCGGCGAGGAGACCGTGGAGCGGCTGCGCGCCAACCACCTGGTCGAGGAGCAGATCGAGCGCGTCGAGACGCTGTACAAGGACGCCGCCACCCGCGCGGAGGACGTGCTGGGCCGGGTCAACGGCCTGCTCGGCCGCCCGGCCAAGGTCGAGGGCGAGGCGCCCGCGCCGGTCGTCGACGCCGAGGTCGTCACGGTGACCACCGAGACCACCCCGGCCCCCGAGGAGAACGGTGCGCCTGCCGCGCCTGCCGCCCCCGCAGCGCCTGCCGCCAAGAAGGCCGCCCCGGCCAAGAAGGCCCCCGCGAAGAAGGCCGCGCCCAAGAAGGCATGAGCTGACCGATACACCGTGCGTTCCGAGCGTTGATTCGTAAGGGCCGCAAGGGTATTGGAGTTCGACCGAGCAACGCCCCCGCACACTCTGGTGTGCGGGGGCGTTGCTCGTATGATGGGTGAGGTGAATATGGTGCACGGATTGACCGGGATGATCCTGCTCGTGCTGTGGCTGGCGGCGCTAGGCGCGACGATCTTTGCGCTGATTCATGCCGTGCGGCAGCGTCCGGACGCGTTTACCGCGGTGGACAAACTGACCAAGCCGATCTGGCTGGCGATCCTCGGGGTCGCGGTGCTGCTGCTTCTGCTCTCGCCCGCGGGTCTCGGGCTGCTCTCCTTCATCGCCATCATCGCCACCGGCATCTACCTGGCCGATGTTCGGCCGAAGGTGGACGAGGTGCAGCGGGGGCCACGCTGGTAATCGACGAATACTCGATAACTTTTGCGGTGCTAGCACTAGCTAGCGGCACGAATCGGAGTTACTGTATCGAGCAGTAACACAAAGGAGTGTCCGATGCGTGCCAAGCTGCCGACTGCGTTGGTGAACTTCCCGGGTCAGCTTCGGGGGTTGCTCGACGCACACCGCGCGAACCTGCGGTCCCGTACCTACGCGACCACGGCGTTCAACCCGCCCACCGTCGTGCCCGAGGTGATCCCGGTGACCACCCGCGACGGTGTCCGGCTCCGCGTCCACTCCTACGGCCCCGCCGACCGCCCGGTGATCGTGCTGGTGCACGGCTGGACCTGCTGCATCGAATACTGGAACGCCCAGATCAACGCCTTCGCCGGCGAGTACCGCGTGGTCGCCTACGATCAGCGCGGCCACGGCGAGAGCGAATACGGCACCAGCATGCTGAGCATGGAGCTGCTCGCCGACGACCTGGATGCCGTGCTCACCGCGGCGCTGCGGCCGGGCCAGCGGGCCGTGCTGGTCGGCCACAGCCTCGGCGGCATGACGCTGCAGGCGTGGGCCGCGCGCTATCCCGAACAGGTCGCCGAGCAGGCGCTCGCTGTGCTGCTCACCAATACCGCGGCCGATCGGCTCGTCTTCGAGACCACCGTGGTGCCGCTGCTGAACCGGCCGATGCGGCTGCTGGAGCTGAAGGTGCCGCTGCCGTTCCTGTTCGGCCGCCTCGGGCTCGGCGCCCCGCTCGTCTTCCCGCCGATCGCGCCGGTGCGGTGGCTGTTCGCGCGGTCGATCATGACCACCAAGGCCAAGGGCGACCTGCTCGACTTCAGCATGGCCATCGTGCGGTCGTGTCCGGCCATGGTGCGGGCCAGGTTCGGCAGGCTGCTCGCCGATATGAATGTCGGTGAGGGTGCGCGGAACCTGGTGGTGCCCACCACGGTGATCGCCGGATCGTTCGATGACATGACGCCCGTGGTGCATTCCGAGCGGATCGCGGAAATGCTCAGGGAGACGGGCCATCTCGCGCGCTTCACCGAGCTGCCGACCGGACACCTCGGCAATACCGAGGCCTACGAGCAGTTCAACGAGGAATTGGCGCGCGTCCTCGAATCGGTGCGCCCGCGCCGCGCGGAGATCGCGGGCTGATTCCCCAGCTGCGCCCGGTCAGGTGAATACGACCGTGCGACGGCCGTGCACGAGCACCCGGCCCTCCAGATGCCAGCGCAGGCCACGCGCGAGCACGACACGTTCGATGTCGCGGCCCTGCCGGACCATGTCGCGCACGTCGTCGGCGTGGTCGATGCGGCTCACGTCCTGCTCGATGATCGGGCCCGCGTCCAGCTCCGCGGTGACGTAATGGCAGGTGGCGCCGATCAGCTTCACCCCGCGCGCGAACGCCTGGTGGTACGGGCGGGCGCCGACGAACGAGGGCAGGAAGCTGTGGTGGATATTGATCGCCCGCCCTGCCCAGTGCGCGCACAGTTCCGGCGGCAGCACCTGCATGAAACGGGCGAGCACCACCGCGTCCGGGTGGTGCGAGTCGACCAGCGCCTGTAGTTCGGCGAAGGCGGGCCCACGGTCGGCCGGGTCCTTCGGAAACGGCACGTGATGGAACTTCACCCCGTGGGCGTCGCACATCTCGGCCAGATCGGGGTGATTACCGATCACCGCCTCGATCGTCGCGGGCAACTCACCGCTGGCGGCGCGCCCTAGCAGGTCGTGCAGGCAGTGCCCATCCTTGCTGACCAGCAGCACCGCTCTGCGCCGTGCACCGGAGTCGAGTAGCTGCCACTCCGTCTCCGGCCCCAGCTCGGCGGCCACGCCCGCGAATCGGTCGCGCAGTTCCGCGAGACCGAACGGCACCGTCGCGGCCTTGATCGCCTGCCGGGTGAAGAACCAGCCGTTGTCGGTGTCGGAGTGATAGCCCGCCTCCACGATCGACCCGCCGAACTCGGCGATGAACGAGGTGATCCGGGCGATGATGCCGGGACGGTCGGGGCAGCCGAGCGTCAGCACGAAGCGTCGATCGTCCAGGGCGGGTGGAGCGGAACTCATGCCGCTCATCCTTCCAGGTCAGCGTGGAAAGGAGAGCAGGAGGTTTGCTGGGATGCGACAGGGGAGCGGTCAGAGATCGTAAAACGGTTCGGGATAGTGGAATTCGCCCGTGATGCGAGGGTCGTAGGCGCTGAGCGGGCGGACCTGGAAGTGCGATATCCAGGCGGGGACGTCGGGGGTGATGCCGAGGCGCGCGGCCGGGACGAAGCCGAATTGCGGGTAGTAGTCGAGGTGACCGAGCAGGCAGACCAGTGGTTCGTCGAGGGCGTCGGCGGCGCCGAGGGCCGCGTGCATGAGCGCGGAGCCGACACCGCTGTGCTGGTGTTCGGCGACGACACCGATCGGACCCAGCGCGAGCACAGGGAAGGGGCCGACGGCGGCCCTGGTGAGGCAGACGTGGCCGATGACGGTTTTGTACTCGACCGCCACCATCGAGAGGGTCGGGATCCAGCCGGGGTCGCTGCGCAGCCGGGCGACCAGATCGACCTCGGGGGGATCGGCACCGTCGTCAGTCGGCGGTTCATCGGTACGGTCGCCGTCCGCCTGAAGCGGACCGAACGCGCTGCGATGGACGGCGGCGATCTCGGCGATGTCGTCGGCGCGCTCGCGACGGATCAGCACGGTGTCGTCTCCTCCCGAACAAAGTAGGGGCCCATCCGCACACGTTAATCAGTCGACCGCTGCGTCACTACCGGCGATCTGTCACCAGTACGAGTGTGCGGGAGTGTCGCCAGGCGCGCAACGGAATTCGCCACCGGTGTGCCAGACTCTCAGCTCATGGCAAGTTCCGCGTCACTCACCAGGGCCGAAGTGGCCGCCATGATCGATCACACACTGCTGGCGCCGGGGGCGACCCCCGACGACGTCGCCGCGTTGATCTACGAAGCCCGCGAACTGGGGGTGCTGGCGATCTGCGTGTCTCCGTCGATGCTGCCGGTGCGCGCGCAGGGGTTGGTGGTCGCGACCGTCGCCGGATTCCCGTCCGGCAAACATCATTCGCTGGTGAAGGGCGCCGAGGCCCGGCTCGCGGTGGACCAGGGCGCGACCGAGGTGGACATGGTCATCGACGTCGGCGCGGCGCTGGCCGGCGACTACAACGCGGTGCTCTCCGACATCGTCACGGTGCGCGAGGCGATCGGCGACCGTGCGGTACTCAAGGTGATCATCGAGGCCGCCGCGCTGCCGGACGCCGCGATCGTGGAAGTCTGCCGGGTCGCCGAGCGCGCGGGCGCGAATTTTGTGAAGACCTCCACCGGTTTTCACCCCGCGGGCGGCGCCAGCGTGCACGCGGTCGAGCTGATGGCGGCGACCGTCGGCGGGCGGCTCGGGGTCAAGGCGAGCGGCGGTATCCGCACCGCCGAGGCCGCGGCGGAACTGATCGCGGCGGGCGCGACGCGACTCGGGTTGTCGAAGTCGCGCGAGGTGCTCGACGGGTTCCCCGCTTGAGCCGGCGCTGAGTTCGGACCGTCGCCGGCTCAGGCGCAGGTGGCGTTCGCGTTCTCGGCGGCGGGCAGCTCGGCGCGACCGCCCGCGAGCTTGACCGCGATGCCGTCGTCGGTCACCTTCACCTCGGTCGGCGCCATGTTGTACGGGTAGCTCTGCAGGCTCTTGGTGAACACCTCGACGATGCCCTGCACCAGGTCGGTGGGCAGGCCCATGCCGAGCAGCTGCGCCGACATCGTCTCCACCTCGATGACCCCGCCCTTGATCACCGGCTTGACCTGCAACTGAGCCAGCCCGCCGAGCACGTCCAGGGTGAGCATGTCCGAGGCCGCCGACGAGCGCACGCCGCTGACCAGGCCGCCGAGCGTCTGCCGGATGCCGTCGTTGTGCCAGCTGACGTCGGCGGACGAACTGCCGATCACGCCGCCGCCGCGGCCGTTGTCGGTCACCTCGACGCCGTGGAACTCGGCGTGCACCACCATGCCGACCGCGGGGCCGAACTTGGTGTCGTCGCTGTCCACCTTCACCGTCGGCACCTTGCCGTCGATCCAGGTGATCAGCATCGGTTTGGCACCGAAGCCGACATCGATCTTCGAGCCCATCTCCTTCTCGAATTGCGTACTGATGCACTGGGAGACGGTGTGCCTGGCGTACGCCTCGCCGCCGGCCAAGGCCGTGGCCAGCAGGATCGCTACCACGGTCAGGGCGATCAGCAGGGCTCGCCGGGTGATCGTCTTGGTGGGCCTTGGCTGCGTACTCATGCGGCTGATTCTTCCCGACGTTTCTGTGCCGTCTCTGAGGGGGCGATGAGGGGTTCGAATGTGACATGTGACACAGGATTCGAGCGTAGCCTTAGGCACATGGCTGGCGAGGCGGCGGGCCGGGCCCTCGGTTCCGCGGAACACGGCTGGCGTGTGCTGCGGCGATTGGCCGGTCGCCACGCGGGTTTCTTCACCACCCGCCAGGTGGTGCGCACCCGGTGTGAGGCGCGGGTCCGGATCGCGCTCGGCGACGGCTCGGTGACCAGGGCGGGAGTCGGGTTGCTGCGATTGGCCGAATGGCCCGCCGGTCCGCTCGACGAATACGCCATGTGGGCAGCCTGGTTCGACGGTGCCGCGGCGGTCTCCCATCACAGCGCGGCCGAACTGCACGGCATCGGCCGACTACGCCCCCGCTTCCTGCACCTGTCGGTGGGTTCGGGCCGCCCGCCGGTGACCCCGCGCCTGGTGGTGCTGCGCCGGTCGCTGATCGGCACCGAAATCGAGTCGGCGGGCCCATTCTTGGTGACAACACCGCTACGCACGGTGCTCGATCTGGCCGAGGCGGACATCGGCCAGTCCGCACTCGACGAGGTGGTCGCCGACGCGGTCGCCATCAACCGCTGCGCGAGCGACGAAATCCGCACCGCCGGTGCGAGTCTGACACCACGCGCGGCCGCCAGGGTTTATCGGGCCCTGGCCAGCGCATAACCGACGCGTGCAAGCGTGCGTGATCGACGCACGAAAATATCAGTGACGCACAGCAAGTCGGCGCAGGCACCGGTCACGGCTGTGGTGAGAGCCTCAGAGCGCCCGGGGCGGTTCGAGTTTCGGCGCGACCGTATCCCACGGCACCGAAAGCACGCAGTCGCGCATGCGGCGACGGTACGTGCGCAGTGGAAACCCTTCCTGCCGTAGCGATTCGGCGGCGGCGCGCCAGCGGATGCGCGGTCCGAACGGGGCCAGGGGTGCGGCGCGGGCCCAGGCTCGGTCGGCGGCGGTGAGCAGGGTGTGGATTCGTTCGCCCGGAATATTGCGGTGGATCAACGCTTTCGGCAGGCGCTCGGCGATGTCGGAGGGCTGGGCGACGGTGAACGGATCCCAGGCGAGGGTGAGCGATTGCGGACCGGCGCGGTCCAGCAGCACCCAGGCGCAGCGGCGGCCCAGTTCGTCGCAGGTGCCGTCGATCAGCAGGCCGCCGGGGGCGAGATTGCCCAGGATGGTCGACCAGGCTTCGGGCACCGCGGCTTCCGGATATTGCCGCAGCACGTTGAACGCGCGCACCAGAACCGGTCGCAGCCCGGCCAATTCGAACCCGCCACGGGCGAAGGTGACGCCGTCGCGACCGGGCACCACCCGGGCCGGATCGATCTCGAGGCCGACGACCCGGACCTCCGGTCGCACGGTGCGCAGCCGTGCCGCCAATTCCAATGTGGTCCACGGGCTGGCCCCGTAACCGAGATCGACGACCAGCGGATCGGTCGCCGCGCGCAGCCGCGCCACCACCGATTCGTCATGGGTCAACCAGCGATCGCTGCGGCGTAGCCGGTTGACGCCGGTGGTGCCGCGGGTGATGGAGCCTAAGGGTTTGGTCAGCGGGTCGGGTGGTGGTCGTCGAGCCACTGCACGGTGAACTCGGCTTCGGCCCGGAACAGGTCGATCAGGTTCACCAGCATCAGCTGCTCGAGCCGCGGCCCGACCATCGG
Source organism: Nocardia suismassiliense (assembly GCF_900269665.1). Lineage (GTDB taxonomy): Bacteria > Actinomycetota > Actinomycetes > Mycobacteriales > Mycobacteriaceae > Nocardia > Nocardia suismassiliense. Next base: position 8,831,908 of record NZ_LT985361.1, on the reverse strand, counting down.
GATGAACACCTTCGCCTCCGAGGAGAAGCGCATGGTGCAGCCGGTCTCGGTGGGGAACAGGCGGATGGTGCCGCCGAGGCTGCCGGGCCCGGCCGGGATCGAGGCCGAGTATTTGCCGGTGATCTCCTCGGCGCCGAACGGCCCGTAGCTCTCCTTGCGGGTGATCACCATGTCCTTGCGCATCACGGCCTGGGCGATCTCGGGCAGCATGTCGCGCGGCAGGATGTGGTGCAGTTCGACGTCGATGCCGCCGTCACCGGCCTCCAGGTGCGCCACTTCGTTGCCCGGCGAGTACTTCCGCATCTCCGCCATCCGCGCGTCCCAGTAGTCGCGGTTCGACAGCGCCGCGTACAGCTCCTTGGTGGTGTGCAACGGGTAGCGCGCGGAGTAATCCAATCGACGGGCCATGGATGCAGAGATTACTGGGTGGCGCGGCCCCGGCCTCGCTCGGCGGTATGGTCCACAAAAGAGGTGAGCGGGAAGTGTGCTGTCGCAACAACTTCCCGCTCCGCAGAGCTGATTTCCCGCGTGTCAGTGCGCGGCGAGCCAGGTGTTGGTGAACTCTTCCTCGTTCTTCAGCACCTCGGTCAGGTGCTCGGCGATCGCGGCCTCGATCTTGCCGCCGAACAGCGGGATCTTCACCTCGATGGTGCCGTTGGCGGCGGCGGTCGAGCCCGCGCCGTCCTCTTTCAGCGTGATGGTGCCGCGCACCTCGGCGGGCGCGCCCTCGACGGTCGCCGAGAAGGTGGCGGCGTCGCCGGTCCAGTTCTCCACGCGGGGGATGATCAGGTCGCCGGGGCGGACCGCGGTGATCGCGGCGGGCAGCAGCTCGGCGGCGATGGCCTGCACCAGCTGGACGCGGATCTGGTCGCCCTGCACGCTCACCGAGTCGAGCCGGGCATTCGGCCCGCCGACCTCGGCAACGCGGTCTTTCCAGTACTGGTCGTTCGCGAACGCCGCGCGCACGGCGGCAGCGGGATGCGAGTAGCGGGCCGTGTACGCCAGCGGTGTAGCCATGGTCGGACACGCTACCGTCTGCCTGTGCGAACTTCACGTGTGGTGCCGTCGGATGTGCTGGCCGCCACCGGCGCCCGGATCCGCGAATCGGTGCCGCTGGCCGAGCTGACCACGCTGCGGGTCGGTGGTCCGGCCACCGTCGCCGAGTGCGCGAGCACCGAATCGCTGGTGGCGACGGTGCGCGCACTGGATACGGCGGGGATTCCGGTGCTGCTCATCGCGGGCGGTTCCAACCTGCTGATCAGCGACGACGGGTTCGACGGCGTGGTGGTGCGGGTGGCGACCGAGGGCGTCGAGCTCGGCGCGGACGGTGTGCGGGCCGAGGCGGGCGCGAACTGGGACGCGGTCGTCGCGGCGACCGTCGCCGCGGGGCTCGGTGGCCTCGAGTGCCTGTCCGGCATCCCGGGTTCGGCCGGGGCGACGCCGGTGCAGAACGTCGGCGCGTACGGCGCGGAAGTGGCGAACCTGCTGCGCCGGGTGCAACTGCTCGACCGCCGCAGCGGCGCGATCCGCTGGGTCGAGCCCGACGAGCTCGGTTTCGGTTATCGCACCAGCGTGCTCAAGCACCGCGACGACGCACTGGTGCTCGCGGTCGAGTTCGCCCTCGACCCGAGCGGTGCGAGCGTGCCGCTGCGCTTCGGCGAGCTCGCGACCCTGCTCGGCGCCGCGAACGGTGAATCCCGCCCGGCCGCCCAGGTCCGCGACGCCGTGCTGCGCCTGCGCGCGGGCAAGGGCATGGTCCTCGCCCCCGCCGATCACGACACCTGGAGCGCAGGCTCCTTCTTCACCAACCCGGTTGTGCCCGAGGATCGCGTGTCCGAGGTGCGCGCCGCGATCTCGGCGCATGTGGGTGATGTCACGGTGCCGACCTATCCGGCGCCGGACGGGGTCAAATTCTCCGCGGGCTGGCTCATCGAACGCGCCGGTTTCGCCAAGGGTTTCCCCGCGCCCGACGCACCCGCCCGGCTGTCCACGAAACACACGCTCGCGCTGACGAATCGCGGGGCCGCGACCGCCGCCGATCTGGTGCAGTTGGCCAGGACGGTGCGCGATGGCGTGGCCGAGCGATTCGGCATCCGGCTCGAGCCCGAACCGGTCACGGTCGGCCTGACGTTGTAGCCGGTGAAACCGACACCACACCTTTCGGTAGTCAATCGAACGAGTTTGCCCGCGTAAATTCGATGTGGTGAGCAAGCGTCCAGTGATCCGTAGACCGGTCGCCGCGGTATCGGCCGTGCTGCTCGTCGTGGTCGCCTTGGTGGCCGGATGCAGCACCGGCAGCGGCGGTAACAGCAACTCCTCCCGCGAAGCAGGCCCCGTCGCCAAGGTCGCCTTGGCGCCGGAGAACAACACGAAGAAGGTCAACCCGACGGCACCCGTCTCGGTCACCGTCACCGACGGCACCATCGATCAGGTGGCGTTGACCAATGCCAACGGCAAACAGGTCGCCGGTGAATTCTCCCCGGACAAGCGCGTTTACACCATCACCGAGCCGCTCGGCTACGACGCCACCTACACCTGGTCCGGCACCGCGGTCGGCACCGATCGCAAGCCGATCCCGATCGACGGCACGTTCACCACGCTCGCGCCCAAGACCACCGTTCCGGCGACCATCAACATCGCCGACAACCAGGAGGTCGGCATCGCCGCGCCGATCATCCTGCAGTTCAAGGCTTCCGTGCAGAACAAGGCCGCGGTGGAGAAGGCGATGACCATCACCACCGACCCGCCCACCGAGGGCGCGTGGGCCTGGTTCCCCGACGACAACGGCTCGCGATTGCATTGGCGCCCCAAGAATTACTGGGCGCCCGGCACCACGGTGCACGTCGCGGCCAAGCTCTACGGCCTGGATCTCGGCGACGGCAACTACGGATACTCCGATCTGACAACGGATTTCCGCATCGGCCGCAGCCAGATCGTGAAGGCCAACGCGCCGAGCCACCGCATGCAGGTGGTGCGCGACGGCCAGACCATCTTCGATTTCGCGGTCAGTTACGGCGAGGGCAACGAGCCGCGCAACGTCACCCGCTCCGGGTTGCACGTGGTCACCGAGAAGTACGAAGACTTCATGATGTCGAACCCGCCGTTCTACACCAACGTTCGCGAACGCTGGGCCGTACGCATCTCCAACAACGGCGAATTCATCCACGCCAACCCGGAATCGCTGTCCGCCCAGGGTTCCTCGAACGTCACCAACGGCTGCATCAACCTCTCGCCCGCCGACGCGCAGGCCTACTTCGGCACCGCGCTCTACGGCGACCCGGTCGAAGTCACCGGCACCTCCATCCCGCTCTCGGCCGCCGATGGCGACCTGTACGACTGGACCATCGACTGGGCCACCTGGAAAACCATGTCCGCCTTGGACGGTTCTACCTCGGTCATCACCGCGACCCCGGTCGCACCGGGCCCGCCACGGTAGGTTCGACTCGTTGATATCGATGTGCTCGACGAGAAGGTGAACTGGTGAACGACGGGCGTGCGGTGGTGCTCGGTCCGGGCGGGGTGGTCGGCACCGCCTGGTTGCTCGGGGTGGCGGAAGGCTTGCGCCGCAACGGCATCGAGCTGGCCGACGCCGATCTGCTGGTCGGCACCTCGGCGGGCGCCATTGTCGGGGCGCTGCTGGCCGACGGACGTGACCTGGCCGCACACGCGGAACCGCCGACCGCCGCGGGTCCCGCGCCGCAGGTGGATCCGGTGGTGACGGCGCAGGTGCTCGAACTGCTCCGCGGCCCGGACGCCGCGACCGCCTGGCCGCGCGTTGCCGAGTTGGCGCTGAGCGCGTCCACCGGACCCGAACGGTTACGGATCGAGGGCTTGAAAACCATGGTGGGCGAGGGGGATTGGCCGCACCCGCGACTGCTCATCCCGACCGTCGATATTCATTCGGGTGCGCCGAAGGTGTGGCGCGGTACCGACGGCGTGCCCGTGCACCTGGTGATCACGGCGAGCACCGCGATGCCCGGGATGGCCCCGCCGGTCACCATCAACGGCCGTCGTTATGTCGACGGCGCGCTGCGCAACGGCTCGAATGCCGATCTGGCCGAAGGCATGTGCACACTGGTGCTCATCGAGCCGCTCGCCCACCTCTTCGCGACGACGATGCCGTCGAGCGTGCAACGGGTCGCCCGGATCGTGCCGGACCCCGTCGCGCTCGACATCTTCGGGCCGGACCTCAACGACGGGTCGGCCTGGACCGCGGTGTTCGGCACGGGCCTGCGGCAGGGCAAGGGCGCGGCCGACGAGATCCGTTCGATCTGGACCTGACCTAGGCCCTGTGTCGCCTAGCGGCGCAGCGAGGTATCGAGCTCGGGATCGTTCTCGATCGCCTGGTCCGCGGCCCGCTGGGCGCGCACGGCGTCGTGGCGTTCGGCGAGCAGGTCGCGGATCTCGATGAGCAGTTCGGTCTCGGTCGGCTCGGCCGCCTTGGTGGTGCCGAAACGGTTCTTGATCGTCTTCATCGGCAGCATCAGCACGAAATACAGCACGGCGGCGACCACGAAGAAGTTGATGAACGCGGTGATGATCGGGCCGACCTGGATGAAGGTCGCCGGCTTGCTCGCGATCAACTGGACGCCGAGTCCCAGCTCGTTCTGGCTGCCGAACACGGCTAGCAGGGGGTTCACCACGCCCTTGGTGACCGAGGTGACCACCGCGGTGAACGCGGTGCCCATGACGACGGCGACGGCGAGGTCGATGACGTTCCCGCGCATCAGGAACTCTTTGAACCCCTTGAACATGCGCACAACTCCGATCCGAGGTAGACGACGTCGAAGCATCCGATGCTAACGGCAGCCGAGGCCCGTCGTTGACTCAGCAATTGTGCGGCGAACCGGCGCTCGCCGGTGAATAATGCGTTTCGGCTATAACGCGTCAGTTGCGGCGTGCGAAGCGACCCGCGTCCGCCTGATCACGGGGCTTGACGATGATCTGGTCGAGGTTCACATGCGACGGCCGCGAGGCGACGAAGCCGACGATCTCCGCGATGTCCTGCGCGACCAGCGGATCGATACCTTCGTAGACCTTCGCCGCGCGTTCCTCGTCGCCGTCGAAACGCACCAGCGAGAACTCGGTTTCCACTGCGCCGGGGGCGATTTCGGTGAGCCGCACCGGCTGGCCGAGCAGCTCCCCGCGCAGGGTGCGGTGCAGTACGGCCTGGGCGTGCTTGGCCGAGGTGTAGCCCGCGCCGTTGTCGTAGGCGACGAAGGCGGCGACCGAGGTGATGGTGACGATGAGGCCGTCGCCGGAGGCGATCAGCTTGGGCAGCAACGCTTTTGTGACGCGCAGCGTGCCGAGCACGTTGGTCTCCCACATCCAGCGCCAGTCGTCCAGGTCGGCGTCGGCCACCGTGGCCAGGCCTTTGGCGCCGCCCGCATTGTTCACCAGCAGGTCGGCCCGCTCGACCGCGTCGGCGAAGGCGCACCGAGTCGTCGGAGGTCACGTCGAGTTCCAGTGCGGTGCCGCCGATCTCGTCGGCGACGCGCTGCAGGCGATCGAGCCTGCGGGCGCCGACGTAGACGTGGTAGCCCTGCTTGGCCAGTTCCCGGGCGGTGGCCTCCCCGATGCCGGAGCTGGCTCCGGTGACGACAGCGGTGCGAGTGCTCATGCCTGCGATCCTAAATGCAGGCCGTTTGCGGACAGGAGCGCTGTTGCGGGGATCACCGTTAGCCTGACGTCATGGCTATACGGGACGCGGTGAGCGCGGATGGCACCAACATCGTCTATCGCGTCAGCGGTCCGGCCGACGCGCGGCCGCTGGTGTTGTTGCATGGGTGGTCGGCGAATCTGCGCTGCTGGGGCCGGGCGGCCGACGACCTCGCCGCCCGCTTCCGGGTGATCGCGGTCGACCTGCGTGGCCACGGTTACTCCGACGCGCCCGCCACGGGCTACGACGATCCGAAGAACTGGGCGGCCGACGTCGCGGCCGTGCTGGCGGGGGAGGGCATCGAGTCCGGCGCGATCCTGCTCGGCTGGTCCTACGGCGGCATCGTGCTCAGCGACTACCTGACCGCCTACGGCACCGGCGCGCTCGCGGGCGCCGTATTCACCGGTTCGCAGGCCAATATCGGGCGCGGCGTGCCCGGCGCGGCGAGCGGCGCCGCGATGCAGGCCGCCATGCCGGGCGTCTTCGAGGAGAGCGCGGGTCGCGCGGTGCGCGCGTTCGGCGCCTTCGGCAATGCCAATACCGGCCCCGGCGCGGACAAGGGCACCGACGCCCAGCGCCTGTTCGGCACCAGCCTCGCCACCACGCCCGCGGTACGCAAGGCGCTGTTCTACCGCACCGTCGACAACACCGAAACCCTTCGCGCCCTGGATATTCCGGTCTTGGTGCTGCACGGCACCGCCGACCCGGTGGTCCCGATCGAGAACGGCCGCTACGTCTTCGAGGCGGTGCCCGACGCGCGCGCCTCGTTCTGGGAGGGGGCCCAGCACGGGCTGTTCATCGAGGACCCGGCCCGCTTCGTAGGCGAGATCAGCATGTTCGCCGACAGTTTGTGAATCGGTCGAACCGGACTGGGGAAATCCGAGTCGTCCCAGGTGGCGCCGCCGCCCAGTTGTGAGTGAGTTCACCAATCGTCTGTGATAGCTCTCACTTGGCAGCGTGACGGCATGGAGGCCGGGAATGCAACGTGCACTATGGATAGTGTGAGTCAACGCCCGGACCTACGGCCGAACCGTGTCGCCGTGCTATCGGTGCACACCTCACCCCTGGCTCAACCGGGCACCGGCGACGCGGGCGGCATGAACGTCTACGTGCTGCAAACCGCCTTGCAGCTGGCTCGACGCGGTACCGAGGTGGAGATCTTCACCCGGGCCACCGCCTCCAATCTGCCGCCCGTGCAAGAAGCGGGCCCCGGCGTGCTCGTGCGCAACGTGGTGGCAGGCCCGTTCGAAGGCCTCGACAAACACGATCTGCCCACCCAGCTCTGCCCGTTCACCGCGGAAGTGCTGCGCCAAGAGGCGCGCCATCTGCCGGGCTACTACGACCTGGTGCATTCGCACTACTGGCTGTCCGGTCAGGTCGGCTGGCTGGCCAGGGACCGCTGGCGGGTGCCGCTGGTGCACACCGCGCACACCCTGGCCGCCGTCAAGAACGCCGCGCTCGCCGACGGTGACTGTCCGGAGCCGCTGACTCGCGAGATCGGCGAGAAGCAGGTGATCGCCGAGGCGGATCGGCTGGTCGCCAATACCGCGGACGAGGCCCGCCAGCTCGTCGAACTGTACGGCGCGGAGCCAGAGCGAATCGACGTGGTGCCACCGGGTGCCGACCTGACCCGGTATCAGCCGGGCGACAAAGCCGAGGCCCGTGCGGCACTCGGCCTCGCCGCGGACGAGCAGGTGGTCGCGTTCGTCGGGCGGATCCAGCCGTTGAAGGCGCCGGATGTGCTGGTGCGCGCCGCGGCCGAGGTGCTGCACACCGATCCCACCCATAAGCTGCGTGTCCTGATCGTCGGCGGGCCGTCCGGCACCGGCCTGGAACGGCCGGACGCGCTGATCGAATTGGCCGCCGCCCTCGGCATCGCCGACCGCGTTACCTTCATGCCGCCGCAGCCGCCGGACCGGCTGGTGCTCGTCTACCGCGCCGCCGATCTCGTCGCGGTCCCGAGTTACAACGAATCCTTCGGACTGGTCGCGATCGAGGCCCAGGCCAGCGGCACCCCGGTGCTCGCCGCCGACGTCGGCGGGCTGGGTACCGCGGTCCGGCACGGCGAAAGCGGCCTGCTGGTGCCCGGCCATCGGACCCCGGATTGGGCGGGTGCCTTGAGCTATCTGCTCGACGACCCCGAACGCCTGCGCCGGATGAGCGGGCGCGCGGTCGAGCATGCCGCCAACTTCTCCTGGGAGCACACCGCCGACGGACTGCTCGCCAGCTACTCCGCCGCACTGACCGATTTCCGGGCCGAGCGGGCCGGTCTCGGCGCGGGGCGCATCACCGGGGGCAGCAACGCGCTGCGTGCCGACGTGCGCGAGTGGGTACCCGGTGAACGCACTAACCTGGAACCGAATCAGGCCAGGTCGCGGGCGCTGTGGCGGCGCCGGATGGGAGCACGCCGGTGAACGAGGTGCAGGCAACCGCTCAGCTGATCGAGGAGACGCTGCGCGACCGGGAGATCGAATACACCCGCTCCGGCGAGGAGACGTTCGTCGTCATCCTGCCCGGTGAGCGCAAGCTCAAGACCTCGGTGATGCTCACCGTCGGCAAGCACGGGGTGCGCATCGAGTCGTTCGTCTGCCGCAAACCGGACGAGAACTTCGAGGGCGTCTACAAATTCCTGCTGCGCCGCAATCGCAGGCTCTACTGCGTGGCGTACACCCTGGACCGGGTCGGCGACATCTACCTGGTCGGTCAGATCTCCGCGCACGCCGTCACCGCCGACGAACTCGACCGCGTTTTCGGCCAGATCCTGGAGGCGGTCGACGCCGATTTCAACGTGCTGCTCGAACTCGGTTTCGCCGAATCCATTCGCAAGGAATGGAAGTGGCGGGTCTCGCGCGGGGAATCGCTGAAAAACCTGCGCGCCTTCGAACACTTGGTAGACACCGCCGATAAACCGCGATGACCGTTCTCGCACTCGATATCGGCGCGACGAAGTTCGCGGCCGGTGTGGTGCACACCGGCAAGGAAGTGCGCGACGTGCGCCGGGTGAATGTGCCGCGCGAAGATGTCTGGGCGGCCTGTCGCGACCTGCTGCGCGCGGTGGCGGGTGACGCGACGATCACCGCCGTCGGCATCGGCTCGGCCGGACCGGTCGACGTACGCACCGGCATCACCGCCCCGCTGAACATCCCGGAATGGAAATCGGGCTTCGCGATCGTCGCCGCGGTACAGGAGCTGTTCCCTGCGGCGGCAATCAGATTCGCCATCGACGGCGCCTGCCTGGCACTGGCCGAGCATCACGTCGGTGCGCTGCGTGGCGTGCCGAACGGGTTGGCGCTGACGGTGTCCTCAGGCATCGGCGGCGGGCTCATCGCGGACGGCCGGGTGGTCCTCGGGCGCACCGGCAACGCCGGCCATATCGGCCATATCGTGGTGCCCGGCTGGGATGTGCCCTGCCTGTGCGGTGGCGTCGGCTGTGTCGAGGCGGTCGCCAGCGGCATGTCCTCGGTGCGCTGGGCGGTCGCGCAGGGCTGGCAGGGCAGCACCGGCATCCAACTCGCCGAAGACGCGCACCGCGGTGACGAGATCGCCCTCGCGGCGCTGCACCGGGCAGGTACCGCGCTCGGTCAGGCGATCGCCTCCGCGGCGGCGCTGCTCGACGTCGACCGCGTGGTCATCGGCGGTGGCTTCGCGCAATCCGGTGCGCCGCTGTGGGATCCGCTGCGCGCGGCGCTGGCCGAGCACGCGCGCCTGGAGTTCCTGCGCGGCATCAGCGTGGTGCTGTCCGACATCACCAACGGCGCCACCCTGGTCGGCGCGGGTGTGCTGGCGACGGGCGACGCGGGCACCGACGACCTCGGCTGACCGTAAGACACCCGCGGTACCTGGCCCAGCCGGTGACCGCGGGCCGCCGGGGAACGATGTGACGGCATTTTCCGCACATGGAAAGATGGCCGCATGACGTACACCCTCGTGCTGCTGCGCCACGGCGAGAGCGAATGGAACGCCCTGAACCTGTTCACCGGCTGGGTGGACGTGCACCTGACCGACAAGGGCATCGCCGAGGGCAAGCGGGCGGGGGAGCTGCTGGCCGAGCACGGCATCCTGCCCGATGTCGTCTACACCTCTCTGCTGCGCCGCGCGATCAGCACCGCGAACATCGCGCTGGACGCCGCCGACCGGCACTGGATTCCGGTTATCCGGGACTGGCGCCTCAACGAGCGGCATTACGGTGCGCTGCAAGGCAAGAACAAGGCGCAGGTCAAGGACAAGTACGGCGACGAGCAGTTCATGCTGTGGCGCCGCAGCTACGACACCCCGCCGCCGCCGATCGACCCGGACGACGAGTACAGCCAGGAAGGCGACGCCCGCTACGCCGACATCGACGTCCCGAAGACCGAGTGCCTGCTCGATGTGGTGCGCCGAATGGTCCCGTACTGGGAGGACACCATCTCCAAGGACCTGCTGACCGGCAAGACCGTCCTGATCGCCGCGCACGGCAACTCGCTGCGCGCCCTGGTCAAGCACCTCGATCAGATCTCCGACGAGGACATCGCCGGCCTGAACATCCCCACCGGCATCCCGCTGCGCTACGAGCTGGACGACAACCTCCGCCCGGTGCGCCCCCGCGAGTACCTGGACCCGGAAGCGGCCGCCGCGGGCGCTGCCGCCGTCGCCAATCAGGGCGGTAAGTAGCGCTCTCCCCGGCCCGGCAACGCGCCGCATCCGAATCGGGATGCGGCGCGTTGCCGTTTCCGCACATCGAACGGGACCCGTGATCGTGCTGGTTAGTTGCTGAGGGATCGGCCGTGGAGAGGCATCTCTGCTGGTCAGAGGTGCTCTGCGCCACATAGGTGCGCTGAGTGCCAGTGGTGAATGGCGAGTTCGGGTGATTGCACAGTAAGTGTTGGTTCTCGAGGTGGTTTGCTGGCAAAACCCGCTCTACCAGCGCTTTGGGCGAGGTATTGCCATCGGAGTTGCTGTATGTGAACCTCTATTCGGAATCGGTACGTGTTACCCCTTGTCATTACCGACAAGTAGGTATGTACACTTTGGTCGTTCGACCAGCCCGAGAGGTAGATCACTCCTGATGAAGCACGCGTTGCGGTTCACAGTCGCGGCAGTTGCCGCCGCGATGCTCGTCCCGTTCCTCACCAGCGGCGCTTCCGCCGCACCGGCCCCGACCGGCCCCGACGGCGGAGCCGCGGGCGCGGCTTGGCAGGCGACCCAGGACGGTCCGCAGCAGTATCCGAACATCCACATCGAGTGGGACGTCCCGATCACGATGAGTGACGGAACGGTGTTGAAGGGCAATGTCTATCGCCCTGCGGATGCGGCCAGCCGGCCGATCGATACGCCGACGCCCACCGTGGTCAACCTGACGCCCTACACCAAACTGGTGTCGAACCTGGCCGACCACGCGCAGTCCATCCCCGGCCTGTCCGACGCGTTGCTCGGGCTGTTCCGCGAGATCGATATGAGCGGCACCCCGTTGTCCGGCGTCACCGACCTGACCAAGGCGTTCGGCGGCGGCGAGCTGCGCAACTTCACCGTCGACCGCCAGCTCATCAAGAGCGGCTACTCCCAGGTCGTCGTCGACGTGCGCGGCACCGGCTTCTCCCAGGGCACCTGGGACATGCTGCGCCAGCGCGAACAGCAGGACACCGTCGAGGTGATCGACTGGGCCGCCCGTCAGCCCTGGTCCAACGGCCGCATCGGCATGAACGGCATCTCCTACTCCGGCATCAACCAGGTGCAGGCCGCGCAGCAGAACCCGCCCGCACTGAAGGCGATCTTCCCCGTGGTGCCCGGCAGCGACCTGATGAACGACGTGCTCGCCCCCGGCGGCGGCTTCGGCTTCAACTTCATCCCGCTGTGGCTCACCGCCATCAACGGCCTCAAGCTGGTGCCCGATCTGGCGTCGGTGCTCAACGGGCAGTTCGACACCCAGTGGCTGGCCGATCGGGTAAAAGATCCGTTGACCTTCATGGATGTCCTGCTCAACGTCTACACCACCGCGCGCGTCGAGGACCTCGATCCGCGAGCGAAGGAACTGCTGACCGGGACTTCCCGCCCGCGCGACGGCTGGCTCAGCGATCCGTCCAAGATCCAGGTGCCGACGTTCGTGACCGGTGGCTGGCACGACCTGTTCACCTACTCGGAATCGAAGATCTACAACGAGATTCCGCTGCCCGCCGGGCAGAAGCAACTGCTGATGGGCAACACCTACCACGTCAATTCCGGCAACGAGTACGCCAAGCCGGGCCTGCCGCCGCGGCTGGATGTGTTGCAGCGCGCGTGGTTCGACAAGTGGCTCAAGGGCATCGACAACGGCATCGACGGCTACGGCCCGGTCACGCTGCGCCAGCAGGGCGGTGGCTGGATCACCACCGGTTCGTTCGCCGAGCCGAGCGTGACCGCCGATGCGCAGTCCGCGACGCATCAGCGGATGTACCTGTCCGCCAACCCGAGTGGCACCGCGAACAGCGTGTACGACGGCTCGCTCACCGCGGCCGCCAACGGCGATACCGCGCGGTTGTCCATCGCGCCCGGCCTGACCAGCCTGTGCTCCAACGACGCGGCACAGGGCAGCGCGGGCATCCTGTCGATCATCGACGGCTGCGCCAAGGACTCCAGGATCCAGGAGACCAACGGGCTCACCTTCACGAGTGCGCCGGTCGCCGAGCCGACCTCGGTGTCCGGGCGGATCGCGGTGCGGCTCAATACGGTTCAGGACGCGGCCGACGGCTACTGGGTGGTCACGGTCAACGATGTCGCGCCGGACGGCCAGTCCACGGTGCTGTCCTCCGGACAGATCATGGCGTCGCTGCGCGAGATCGACGAGGCCAACAGCAGTAAGGCGGCCAACGGTGACTACACCGATCCGCGGCCGTTCACCTCGCTGGAGCACCGGCAGCCGACGGTGCCCGGGGAGGCGACGACTCTCGATATCACCATGCCCGCCACCGAGGCTTTGCTGAAGCCGGGCCATCGGCTGCGCGTCGATGTCTATGCCGGTAATTTCCCGAAGGGGTTGCCGATTCTGCCGATGCTGCTCGATACCGGGCTGAAGGCACAGCATGTGCAGCTGGATCCGAATCGGCCGAGTTTCGTGAATGTGCCGGTGCGGGGAAACCCCGGTTGGTGAGGCCGGCCTGAATATCTCGCAAGGGCGTCTTCGTTTCGAATGATTCGAGCGAAGGCGCCCTTTCGCGTTTTCGGCGTACCGCTGATTTCGCGAGCGACAGCTTGTGAGCATGCACGAACTTTCGCGATTTTCCAGCGCGGACCAGCCGATTCTGTTTCCCTCCCTCTAGTTAGAGAGCAACCGTTCCCCTAAGAGAGTGGATTCAATGAGGTATGCGCTCCGCACCGCGGCCTTGGTTGTCGCGGCCGTGGCCTTGGCCCCCTTCCTTTCGCCCTCTGCGGCGGCCGGCCCCGTCGGGCCGGACGGCGGCGCGACCGGGGCGGCGTGGGCCGCGACCGAGGACGGCCCGCAGCAGTATCCGAACGTCTTCATCGAATGGGACGTGCCGATCACCATGAGCGACGGCACCGTGCTCAAGGGGAACGTCTACCACCCGGCCGACGCGGCGGGACAACCGATTTCGACGCCGACGCCGACCGTCGTCAACATGACGCCCTACACCAAGCTCGGCTCGATGATCGCCGACAGCATGATCTCGATCCCGTGGCTGTCGGACGCGGTGCTGCAGGTGGCCCGCGACGTCGACCTGTCCGGCACGCCGTTCTCCGGCATCACCGATCTCACCAAAGCGCTCGGCGGCGGCCTGCTGCGCAACTTCACCGTGGACCGGCAGCTGATCAAGAGCGGATACACCCAGGTCGTCGTCGACGTCCGGGGAACCGGCTTCTCCCAAGGGATCTGGGACCTGCTGCGTTACCGGGAACAGCAGGACACCGTCGAGGTGATCGACTGGGCGGCCCGGCAGCCGTGGTCCACCGGCGACATCGGCATGAACGGCGTCTCCTATTCGGGGCTGAACCAACTGCAGGTGGCCGCTAAGAACCCACCCGCGCTGAAGGCGATCTTCCCGGTGGTGCCGAGCCGGAATCCGTTCCGGGACTTGGTCGCCCCCGGCGGCGGCTTCGGCATCACCTTCATGCCGGCCTGGCTCGCCGCGGTCAACGGCGGCAAGCTGGTGCCGGATCTGGCGTCGGTGTTGCGCGGCCAGTTCGACATGAAGTGGCTGATGGATCGGCTGGCCGATCCATTCACCTTCGTCGACGCGCTGGTGAATGTGCTGATCACGCCGGATATCAATCAGCTCAGCCCCAAGGTGCAGGAGGTGCTGCACTCCGACAGTTCGTTCCGGCAGGCCTGGGAGACCGACCCGACCCGAATCACCGTGCCCACCTTCGTGACCGGCGGCTGGCACGACGTGTTCGTCAATTCGCAGGCCGACGTCTATCGGCGGATTCCGTTGCCGCCCGGGCAGAAGCAGCTGTTCGTCGGCGACGGCTACCACATCAGCAACGGCAACGAGTCCGGTCGTCCCGGCCTGCCGCCGCGCATGGACGTGCTGCAGCGCGCCTGGTTCGACAAGTGGCTCAAGGGCATCGACAACGGCATCGATGAATACGGCCCGGTGACCGTCCGGCAGCAGGGCGGCGGCTGGATCACCGCGCCCTCGTTCCCGCAGCCGGGCACCGAGCATCGCCGGATGTATCTGTCCGCCGTGCCGAGCGGGACCGCGGCCAGCGTGCACGACGGCTCGTTGTTCGCCGCGCCGAGCCCGAGCGTGGACCGGCTCACCGTCGCGCCGGGTCTCACCGGCCTGTGCTCGCGCGACGCGGCCCAGCAGACCATCGGTGTGCTCTCGATCATCAACGCCTGCGGGATCGATTCGCGGATCCAGGAGCTCAACGGGCTCACCTTCACCAGCGCGCCGGTCGCCGAGCCGACCACCATCTCCGGCCCGATCGCGGTGCGGCTCAATACGATCCAGGACGCCACCGACGGGTACTGGGTCGCCACGGTGAACGACGTCGCTCCCGACGGGCAGTCGACCGTGCTGTCCTCGGGTCAGCTGGTCGCCTCGCTGCGCGCCATCGACGAGGCGCGCAGCACCCGCCTGCCGAACGGCGACTACACCGACCCGGTGCCCGACCTGTCACTGGACAGCAGGCAGCCGACGGTGCCGGGACAGCCGACGGCCCTGGATATTTCGGTGCCCGGCATCGAGGCGGTGCTGAAGCCGGGGCATCGGCTGCGCGTCGACGTCTACGCGGGCAACTTCCCGAAGGGTCTGCCGCCGACCCCGCTGCTGGTGGAGAGCGGTCTGCGCCCGCAGCACCTGCTGCTGGACCAGAACCAGCCAAGTTTCGTGAATATCCCGGTGCGCGGAAACCCGGGCTGGTAAACCGTAACCCGGTCTGAGCGTGCACTTATCGCCCATCACAGCTCTATCCCGCGGGGTATGAGCGAATAGTGCGCGCTCAGGCCGGGTGCACCGGTTACTGATCCACCACGGCGAACGCCGCCTCCAGCGGCGGGAAGATGGCGCGCGCGTCCTCGCCCGCGAACCAGAGCCCGACGGTGAACACCGACACGGCCTCCAGATACTTGGCGCGATGCAGCCCGCCTGCCGAAACCGGTTGCAGCTTCAGATCTTCCACCAGAGCTGCCACCCGGGCCAGCGCGTCCGGGTCGTCACCGCACAGCGGCACCCCCAGCCTGCGCTGCTCGAATACGCGAGCATCCGATTCCCACACCTCGGCCGCACACAGATTGAACGCCTTCACCACGTGCGCGCCCGGCGCCGCCGCCGCGATGCGTTCGGCGACAGCCTCTTCCGACAGCACGAACGCCGTCGCCCCCTCGGGCGCGGCCGCGTCCGGCTCGTAGGCATTGGTGCAGTCGACCACGGTCCGCCCGTCGAGCAGCCCGTCGACCGTCCGCAACACCTCGTCCAACGCGTCCACCGGCAGCGCCAGCAACACCACCTCGCCGAACTCCGCGGCGTCGCGAATGCTTCCGGCCTGCGCCCCGATCGCGGCCGCCAGCTCCTCGGCCGCGGCCGCCGACCTGGCCCCGGTGCGGACCTCGTGCCCCGCCGTGACCCACCCACCGCCGAGCGCCCGCGCCATCGCCCCGGCACCGATGATTCCGATTCGCATATCCACTCCTAGCTCGAAAGGTCTCGGTACAAACGCTAGGAAGATCGATAGGCACCTGCGGGTGCCCAACAACGCTGGCATGCTGGTGGCATGACCGCCGTGCACGCCGAGCCGATCACCGCCGAACGGGTGGAGTTCACGCCCTACGGCGACTTCGAGTCCGATTGCCCGGCCCGGATGGGCGTCGACGTCTTCGGAAACTCCTGGCTACCGGTCGTCGTCTACATGCTCCGCGAGGGCCCGATGCGCCCGAGCGACCTGCGCGCGTCGATCGGCGGCATCAGCCAGAAGATGCTGACGCAGACCTTGCGCCGGATGGAGCGGATGACCCTCATCGAACGCCACCGCTACGCCGAGGCCCCGCCCCGCGTCGAATACCGCCTCACCGAAGCAGGCCGAGACCTGCTCGTCCCCATCTACGCCCTCGGCGAATGGGTGGACAAACACGGCCGGGCCGTCAGCGCAGGCCTCGCCGGCCCGGACGACGAAGACGACTGACCCGCAAGCCCGACAGAGACAATTGATTTCGGAAGCAGAAGAAGACGACCGATTTCGCAAGAACATGGCTGACTCACCGGGTACCAGCTAACTCCGCCGACGACCTTTCCGCCGCCCGCCGACGGCACTTACGCCGCACCTGAATCCGGCCCGAAGTCCCGGAGCGGCGGAACAGTACGTAAACGGCGGGCTAACAGGGTCGTAAGTAGCTATGACCTGCACGAAACATCGTGCACCCGGAGTTGGATACGTCCTACGCGACCGTACGATTCAAGTGTGAGTGTTCCGCAAGCCGTGCTACTGGCAGTCCTTGCGGCTGTCGTAGGTCTGGCAGTCGGCGGGCTACTTATCCCCTATATGAACGCCAGGCAGCAGGCCAGGCGGCAGGCCGACTCCGGCCTGACGATGTCGCAGGTGCTCGACCTGATCGTGCTCGCCTCCGAGAGCGGCATCGCGGTGGTCGACGAGTACCGCGACGTGGTGCTGGTGAATCCGCGGGCCGAGGAGCTCGGCCTGGTCCGCAACCGCCTGCTCGACGAGCGCGCCTGGGCCGCGGTGGAGAAGGTGCTGGCCACCGGCGAGTCCGCCGAGTTCGACCTCACCGCGAAGAACCCGGTGCCCGGCCGCGGCCGCATCGCCGTGCGCGGCGTGGCCCGCCAGCTATCGCGCGAGGACACCAACTTCACCGTGCTCTTCGCCGACGACGACTCCGAGCAGGCCCGGATGGAGGCCACCCGGCGCGACTTCGTCGCCAACGTCAGCCACGAGCTCAAGACCCCGGTCGGCGCGATGAGCCTGCTGGCCGAGGCCATGCTCGAGTCCGCCGAGGACCCCGAGGCGGTGCGCCACTTCGGGCAGCGCGTACTCGGCGAATCGCGCCGGCTCGGCAAAATGGTGACCGAACTCATCGCGCTGTCCCGGCTGCAGGGTGCGGAGAAGCTGCCCGAGCTCGAAGTGGTCGACGTGGACACCGTGGTGATGCAGGCGGTGGACCGCTCGCGCACCGCCGCCGAGGCCGCGGGCATCACCGTCAGTACCGACCGGCCCAGCGGGCTCGAGGTGCTCGGCGACGAAACCTTGCTGGTCACAGCCCTATCAAACCTGGTGGAGAACGCGATAGCGTACTCACCGGCCGGCTCACACGTGTCGGTGAGCCGTTCCCTACGCGGCGACCATGTCGCCATGGCGGTGACCGATCGCGGCATCGGTATCGCCAAGGAAGACCAAGAGCGGGTGTTCGAACGTTTCTTCCGGTCCGATAAGGCCCGCTCGCGCGCCACCGGCGGTACCCGCCTCGGCCTGGCTATCGTCAAGCACGTGGCTGCCAACCACAACGGTGAGATCACGTTGTGGAGCAAGCTGGGCACCGGTTCGACGTTCACCCTGCGAATACCTGCCCACCACGAGGCCGACGGAGAAGAGGATTCCGCCGGTCCGACGGTGAGCATGAGAGAAACAAGCCCGCGCCCCTCGGGGCCGGGCCGACCCAATGGTGTGGAGGCACGCAGATGACGAGTGTGTTGATCGTCGAGGATGAGGAGTCGCTGGCCGATCCGCTCGCGTTCCTGCTGCGCAAGGAGGGTTTCGAGGTCACCGTTGTCGGTGACGGACCATCCGCGCTCGCCGAGTTCGATCGGTCCGGTGCCGACATCGTGCTGCTCGATCTCATGCTGCCAGGCATGAGCGGCACGGACGTGTGCAAGCAGTTGCGCACCCGCAGCGGCGTACCGGTGATCATGGTGACGGCAAGGGACAGTGAGATCGACAAGGTGGTCGGGCTGGAGCTCGGCGCCGACGACTACGTGACGAAGCCATACTCGGCGCGCGAGCTGATCGCGCGCATTCGGGCCGTGCTGCGCCGCGGCGCGGGCGACGAGTTGGACGGCACCAATGAGAGCGGCGTGCTGGAAGCGGGCCCCGTCCGGATGGATGTGGACCGCCACACCGTGCTGGTCAACGGCAAGCCGGTGACGTTGCCGCTCAAGGAATTCGACCTGCTCGAATACCTGCTGCGCAACTCCGGCCGGGTGCTCACCCGCGGCCAGCTGATCGATCGCGTCTGGGGCGCCGACTACGTCGGCGACACCAAAACCCTCGACGTGCACGTGAAGCGCCTGCGCTCGAAGATCGAGGCAGACCCGGCCAAGCCGGAACATCTGGTCACGGTCCGCGGGCTGGGCTACAAACTCGAGGCGTGAGCTGACACAACTACGGCCGAGGGCGCTGCGAAGCCCTCGGCCGTAGTTCGTTATGCAGTTCTAGGTCTTAGGGCAGGTAGGTCCAGGTCGGGCCGACGCCGGGGACGTCGATCTTGCGCAACGAGATCCAGCCCAGGTCGTCTTCCTGCATGCAGTCGTAGACGTCCGCGGCGTTGGTGCCGCGGCAGGCGATGGTGCGCGAGGTGCCGTACGGGCTCATGATCAGGTTCTTGCCCACCTTCGCGGCGTTCACGGCGTCGGGGGTGTTGGCAGGCAGGAAGTCGGCGGTGAAATCGGCGTACTTGGCGGGATCACCGTTCGGCTCGGCGTGCGCCATTGCGGGGAGACAGAGTGCGGCGCCGAGCGAAACGGCGGCCAGGGTCAAAACTTTCTTGGACATGACCGCACATCAAACCGCAAACGGGTGAAGATCGCATGCCCTACAGGTGAACGGGGTGCAAGCTCGCATTCCGGGGGCTCACCCGGTCGCGGTGTTCGAACTGTCACGCATCCGGTCCGCGTGCACCGTCGCCGGATGAATCGCGATGAGACCCAGCCCCGCTCGACGCTTGCAGTGCCTGGCCAGTTCGTCGTAGGCCGGAGCGCCCAGCAGCTCCTTCAATTCCGGACCGTAGGACTGCCACACCGGCCGCGTGCCGACGTGGGCATCGGGCGAGCCGGAGCAGTACCAGTCCAGGTCTTCGCCGCCGGCACCCCAGCCGCGCCGGTCGTACTCGGTGACCGTGGTGCGCAGGATCTGCACGCCGTCGGGCCGGTCCACCCACTCCTGGGTGCGCCGGATCGGCAGCTGCCAGCACACGTCCGGCTTCACCTCGAGCGGTTCGATGCCGCGGCGCAGCGCCATGGAGTGCAGCGAGCAGCCGACGCCGCCCGCGAAGCCGGGCCGATTGAGAAAGATGCACGCGCCGTCGAACCGGCGGGTGCGCAGCGCGGGCTCGTCTTCGAGCTCGTCGAGCTCCAGGTAACCCTTCTTGGTGACCTTGCCCGCGGCGTCGGTCGCCTCGCCCATCAGCTGCCAATCCGCTGGTGTGAGCATTTTCACAGCGTTCTGCAGGCGCTTGCGGTCCTCCTTGTCGGACAGGAACGCGCCGTGCGAGCAGCACCCGTCATCGGGGCGCTCGGCGATGATGCCCTGGCAGGCCGGGGTGCCGAACACGCACGTCCAGCTCGACAGTAGCCAGGTCAGATCCGCGACGATCAGATGCTCGTCGTTTGCTGGATCGACGAACTCGATCCATTCGCGGGGGAAATCCATGTCGACTTCGGGACTCGGATCGATCTTCCCCGCTGGTCGGGGCCGCGCCGGCCCACTCGCTGATGCGCCTACCGTCACACCTCGGAACGCTAACAGTTCAGTCGCTTAACCTATAGGACCGGATCACCCAGTACCGTGTTCTTGTGCGGCTTGGGGTACTCGATGTCGGAAGCAATACCGTCCACCTGCTGGTGGTGGACGCGCATCGGGGTGGTCACCCCATGCCGATGAGCTCTACCAAGGCCACTTTACGGCTGTCGGAGAACATCGACGGCGAGGGCCGGATCACCGAGGCGGGCGCCCAGCGGCTGATCGCCACCGTCGCCGAATTCGCCAGCATCGCTGAGACTTCCCGGTGCGTCGAGCTGATGCCGTTCGCCACCTCCGCGCTGCGCGAGGCGACTAATTCCGAGGACGTGCTCGGCCGGGTCCGCGCGCAGACGGGCGTCGATTTACAGGTGCTCTCCGGTGTCGACGAGGCGCGGTTGACCTTCCTCGCGGTGCGCCGCTGGTTCGGCTGGAGCGCGGGACGCATCCTCAATCTCGACATCGGCGGCGGCTCGCTGGAAATGACCAACGGCGGCGACGAAGAACCCGATGTCTCGCTGTCCTTGCAGCTCGGTGCCGGACGGTTGACCAGAGAGTGGCTGCGCGAGGATCCGCCGGGCAAGCGCCGGGTCAATGTGCTGCGCGACTGGCTCGACGCGGAGCTGACGCTGCCCGCCAAACAGCTGCTCGACGCCGGTAAACCGGACCTGGCCGTCGGCACCTCGAAGACCTTCCGCTCGCTGGCCAGGCTGACCGGAGCGGCACCCTCGGCGGCGGGCCCGCGGGTGCGTCGTACACTCACCAGCTCAGGTCTGCGTCAGCTGATTGCGTTCATCTCGCGGATGACGGCCGCGGACCGTGCAGAATTGGAAGGCGTAAGTTCCGATCGGTCACAGCAATTGGTGGCTGGCGCATTGGTCGCGGAGGCGAGTATGCGGGCACTATCGCTGGAATCCCTGGAGATTTGTCCATGGGCGCTGCGAGAAGGACTGATCCTGCGCAAACTGGATACCGACATGAATGGCGGACCCCGAGCAACCTGCTTACCGGGCCCGGCGACCGACAGCGGCGACCCGGTGCTCGGTGCTGCCGTGCTACCGGGGCCGATAGGGACGGTGTCGTCATGAATGGGCGCGCCGGCGAGGCGAAATCATGAGCGACGATTCCAAACAGCTATCGGTTGCCGAGCTGCTGGCCCGCAACGGGCAGCAGGGCGCGTCTTCCGCGGGTGGCGGCCGACGCCGCCGCGGCGGTCGCGGGATCTCGGTGGCCGAGCTGACCGGTGACATGCCTGTCATCGGCAGCGGTCACTCCTCGCACGCCGCGCCCGACGCCGACGTGCCCGACGAACCGGTCTACGAGGCTCCGGCCTACGAACCGCCTGCGCCGGAACCTGTCTCATACGCGCCACCCGCGCCGGACCCCGCGGCCTATTCACCGATCTCCGGGCCGATCTCGATGTACGACCCGCTCGCCGCGTACGCCCCGCCCGAGCCGGCCGCCGACCCGTTGCCGGGCCGATCCAACCGGGTGATGCCCGGCCGGGAGATGCCGGCCTCGCGGCACGGTGCCCCCGCCGATCCGCTGTCCTCGCGCACGCCGGTCGACGACCTGTACGCCCCCTCGCCGAACCCGTATGCGCCGTCCCCCAATCCGTACGCCCCGTCGCCCAATCCCTACGCGAGCGACCCGGTAGCCGACGAGCCGCCGCGCTCCGGTCGCCGCCGCAGGCAGGACGACCACGACGACGCCACCACCGAGGTGCGCCCGCTGCGTGAGGTCGCCGCGCCCGACCAGGGCGGGCGGGGCGCGACCAACGGCCGCGCCGAGCGCAACGGCGCCACCGGTGGCCGCGCCGCCCGGCGTCGCGCCGCCGAGGCCGAGGCCGAAGAGGCCGCACCGTCGACCGCCGCGTGGTCGCCGTCGGCCGCGGATTACGAGCCCGAACTGCCGGAGTCGCGAGCCACGGCACCGTGGGCGCCGACGCCCGAGCCGCCGCCGGAACCACCGCGAAGAGCACCACAGCGCAACGGATCTGCCGAGGGCGCCCTGCCCGCCTGGTCGGCGCGAAGACGCAAACCCGATGCGCCGCAACGCAACGACCCGCCGCCCGAGGTCGAGGGTATTTCGACCGCCGCCTGGTCGCTGGCCAGTCAGGACCAGCAGCTCGTTTCCGGCCAGACGGTCGCGGGCGATCTGCTGCGGGACGGTGTCGAGCGGGCCGAACGCGCGGGCGCCGAACGCGCGGCCGACGCCGCCGGACGGGGCAAACGCGGTCGCGGCAAACGCGATTCGGGCCGTGCCCCGGTCGATGAGCTCGAGATGTACGACGGCAAAACCGATTTCTTCGAGCCGGTCGACCTGGACGCCGAGCACGACCTCGACGACCTCGACGAGGACGAGCAGTCCGAGCACGCCACGCCGCGCCGGTCGGCCCGGGCGGCCAGGAAGGCCGAGTACGACGCCAACCGCCGCCAGTGGATGATCCTGGGTGGTCAGAGCACCGGCGCGGCCGTCGCGGGCATGCTGCTGTTCAAGGGTTTCGAGCGGATGTGGGAGATGCTCCCCTGGGTGGCGCTGGCCCTGGCGATGATCGTGATCCTCGGTCTGGTGGCGCTGGTACGGATCCTGCGCCGGACCGACGACGTGCTGAGCACTGTGATCGCGGTCGTCGTCGGCGTCTTCGTGACGCTGGGACCGCTAGCCTTTCTGCTCAGTACGAACTGAGGCAGGGAGCGCCAGTGGGGAAAACCGGACAGGCAGACCAGACCAGGGTGCACCGCGCCCCCGCTGCCGGGGCGCGACCCGCGGCGGTCGCGCCGGGGGAGTCCGGGGGTGCGCCGGATCGGCGCCAGATCCTCGTCGGGCTCTCCACCGCGTCGGTGTACCCGCAGAACACCGAGGCGGCCTTCCGGTACGCGGCCGAACTCGGTTACGACGGCATCGAATTGATGGTCTGGGCCGAACCGGCGAGCCAGAGCATCGCCACCGTGCAGTCCTATGCCCGCAAGTACGGCGTGCCGGTGATCGCGATCCACGCGCCGTGCCTGCTGATCTCGCAGCGGGTGTGGGGCTCGGACCCGGTCGCCAAGCTCGAACGCAGCGTGCGCACCGCCGAGGCGCTCGGCGCGCGCACCGTGGTGGTGCATCCGCCGTTCCGCTGGCAGCGGCGCTACGCCGAGAACTTCGCCGACCAGGTCGCCGAGCTCGAGGAACACAGTTCGGTCATCGTCGCGGTGGAGAACATGTTCCCGATGCGGGCCGACACCCTCTTCGGGCGCGGCGCCCGGTCGGTCAAGCGGCTGGAGCGCCGGGGCGGGCCTGGCGTCGGGCTCACCGCGTTCAGTCCGTCCTATGACCCGACCGACACCGGTTTCGAGCACTACACGCTCGATCTCTCGCACACCGCCACCGCGGGTGCGGATCCCCTCGCGCTGGCCGCCCGGATGGGGCAGGGCCTGGCGCACCTGCATCTGGCCGACGGCCGCGGCGCCGCGCACGACGAGCATCTGGTGCCCGGCGAAGGCACCCAGCCGTGCGTCGAGGTGTGTGACACGTTGGTACGCAACGGTTTCGCCGGTCAGGCGGTCGCCGAGATCAACACCCAGAACGCGCGGACCACGCAGGCCCGCGCGGCCATGCTGCACCGCACGCTCGCCTTCGCGCGGTTGCATCTCAACGGCCAGACCGCGCCCGCGCCGACCACGGCCCGGCACGCCTGATTCGGCGCCACGCCTGATTCAGTACTGTGACGCACATCGCCGCCGTCCGGCCAAGGGGAATGCGCATGCCGAGCCCGCTCGTTCTACGCTGTACGAACGCCGCGTATCACTAAGCCTGATCGCCGACGCGGCCGCTGGACGACAGGAGTGACGATGACAACGGAGCTGGGTCTAACACAGGTCACCGCGACCGATGCCCCGTTCAGCCAGGTACTCACGTTGACCGAGTTGGCCCCGAATATCCCCGATACCGGCCGCTACCTGGGCACCATCGGCAAGACCTGGACGATCGGCAAGAAGGTGCACGGCGGCACCATGGTCGCGGCCAGCGCGTCGGCGGGCTTGAAATGGTTGCGTACGGCCGATCCCGCGCTGGCCGACATGGCGCCGATCGTCGCCAGCTCCGACTTCCTCGGCGCACCCGATCCGGGAGATGCCGAATACGAGGTGCACATCCGCAAGATCGGCCGCCAGATCTGCCTGGCCGATGTGAACCTGATCCAGAACGGCCGCACCCTGGTGCGCACCGCCCTCACCTTCGGCCACCTCGACGACGCCGAGCCGCGGTTCGCGCGCGAACACAGCGACATGCCGGTCGAACCGCCGGCCGACGCGGTCGGCTACGAGCCGGGCTCGCCGATGGGCCGGGTGGTGCACGTCGGCCAGGCCGCCGAGCTCTACATCGACCGGGAGTGGGCCCGCTTCCTCGACGGCGAAACCGCCGAACCGCGACTGCGCCTGTGGATGCGCCCGCGGCCCGCCGACGAGCAGGACCCGGACGTCGCCACGTTCTTCGCGATGATGGCCACCGACATCAGCCCGCCGGTCCCGTACAACCTCGGCCACTTCGGCTGGTCGCCCACCGTCCAGATGGTCAGCTTCCTGCGCCGCAAACCCGCCCCCGGCTGGCTGCGCGTCATCGCGACCACCCACGAGGTAGGCGGCCGCATGTTCGACGAAGACCAGCTGGTGCTCGACAGCACAGGTGCCGTGGTAGCCCAGAGCCGCCAGCTGGCGCTGATTCCGCAGCGATG
Organism: Nocardia suismassiliense; assembly: GCF_900269665.1. Lineage (GTDB taxonomy): Bacteria > Actinomycetota > Actinomycetes > Mycobacteriales > Mycobacteriaceae > Nocardia > Nocardia suismassiliense. The sequence continues at coordinate 8,807,378 of NZ_LT985361.1, read as the reverse complement.
AGCGCCGTCTAGCCTTAACCCCCATGACGAGAATTGCGGTTATCGGTGGCGGGCGCATCGGGGAGGCGCTGATCGCGGGTCTGCTCGAATCGGGGCGGCTGGCAAAGGACCTGGTTGTCGTCGAGACCTTTCCGGAGCGCGGCGCGCAGATCGCCGAGCGTTTCGGCGTGCGGGTGACCGATTCGGTGGCCGATGCCGCGGTCGGCGCGGACCTGCTGGTCGTCGCGGTCAAGCCGGCGGACGTGGACGCGGTGATGACCGCGCTGGGCAAGGCCGCCCTCAGCGACGATCCGAGCGTGGGCAACGATCGGGACCAGATCCTCGTCTCGCTGGCCGCGGGCGTGCCGACGGCGCGGCTGGAGGCGAAGCTGCCCGCCGGGTTCCCGGTGGTCCGGGTGATGCCGAATACCCCGATGCTGGTCGGCCAGGGCATGAGCGTCATCGCACCGGGCCGGCACACGCGAGCGCCGCAGCTGGAGCTGGTGACCGAGGTGCTGGGCGCGGTCGGCAAGGTGGTGACCGTCGCGGAGTCGCAGATGGACGCGGTCACCGCGGTCTCCGGTTCGGGGCCTGCCTACTTTTTCCTGGTCGTCGAGGCCATGGTGGACGCGGGCGTCGGGCTCGGCCTGACCCGCGAGGTGGCCACCCAGCTGGTGGTGCAGACCATGGTCGGCGCGGCGGCGCTGCTCGACGAGTCCGAGCAGAGCGCGGTGGAGTTGCGGGCCGCGGTCACCTCGCCGGCGGGCACCACCGCCGCCGCGATCCGCGAGCTCGAGCGTGGCGGGGTCCGTTCGGCCTTCCTGGAGGCGCTGCACGCCGCGAAGCAGCGTTCTGCCGAGCAGGGCACCGCCGCGGACTAACAGCGCGCGACCGGTTGGTTTCCGAAGGGAAAAGCTGATTTCTCACTCCCGTCGCAGTAACACCACTGGTCCCGCTAAGCTTCAAGGAGCACGTGCGTGTCTGTTCCGCCGGTGGGGAAGCCGGCGGCGCGGACGTGCCGGAGGTCAATGGTGCAATGATGTCTAACAAGATGTCTGCAAGTAGCTCAGGAAGTTCGAGTGGCTCAGGTCCCTCAGGCGCCCGGGCTGGTTCCCGGACGCAAGGTGGTTCCGGGTCGCAGGGTCAACCCATGCTCGGCGGCACTCAGTTCCTCACGGTCGCCGAGGTGGCGAGCCTGATGCGAGTGTCCAAGATGACGGTGTACCGGCTGGTGCATTCCGGTGAGTTGCCCGCAGTGCGGGTAGGTCGTTCGTTCCGGGTGCACGCCAAAGCGGTGCACGACTATCTGGAGACGTCCTACTTCGACGCCGGATGAACAACTGATCCGACCGCGCTCCACGGGGTGCGGCCCGCCGACGGACCGAGTCCGGCGGCGTTGGATCAGGCGGTTTCGAAGCTAGCTGGACGTGCCGGTACGATGGACCCTCGGTTCGTGTTCGCCCGCCGGTGGCATCACTTTGTGGTGTCCGGTGGTACCCGGCGGCGCGGACACTGGGCGTGAGGCTTGCCGAGCGACCGGTCAGTTGGCGTACGTGTGTAGCGTGCGCGCCGAGTAGAGAGACGCGAGGAACAACCCTATGGGTTCTGTGATCAAGAAGCGCCGCAAGCGCATGTCGAAGAAGAAGCACCGCAAGCTGCTTCGCCGCACACGCGTGCAGCGGCGCAAACTCGGCAAGTAAGCGCTGCGCGTCAGCTCGAAGGCCCGTCACCAGTAGGTGGCGGGCCTTTTTGTTTGAAATGCTGAATTTTGAAACTACGCCGTGTATCAGGTGACCGAAGTCATCGTTAGATCCTTGTTAATCCCAACGGAACCCGTGAACGCAGCGGCTACCCTAGGAACCGGGGAAATAAATGAAATGGGGGCTTGCCAAGGTGGGATGCGGTGCCGGTGGCTTCTGACGCTCGAGACGGACACACGCCGAAGGTCGTGCTGGTGACCGGTGCCAGTCGCTTCTTCGGCGGCAACGTGGTCGCTCGTCTCGCGCAGGATCCCGACATCGAACGCATCATCGCCGTGGACACGATGACCCCGAGCCGAGAGTTGCAGCGGCGCATGGGCCGTGCCGAATTCGTTCGCGCGGACATCCGAAATCCGTTGATCCGCAAGGTGATCGATGGCGGTGCGGTGGACACCGTGGTACATGCCGCGGTGCTGGCGAGGCCGCCGGCCGGTGCCGGGCGACCGGTGATGAAGGACCTCAACGTGCTCGGCGCGATGCAATTGTTCGCGGTGTGCCAGAAGGCGCCGACGGTGCGCACGGTCGTCGTGCGTTCCTCATCGGCCGTGTACGGCTGCAGCGCGAAGGACCCCGCGAAATTCACCGAGGAAATGAGCGCGCGCACCCCGCCACGCGGTGAGTTCGCGCGCGACATGATCGACATCGAAGGTTTTCTGCGCGGACTGGGGCGACGCCGCCCGGATATCGCCACTACGATTCTGCGGCTGGCGCCGATTGTCGGGCCGCGGCTGGCCGGCCGCGGCGTGCAGTATCTGCGTTCACCGATCACGCCGACGGTGTTCGGCCGCGACGCGCGCATCCAGCTGCTGCACGAGGAAGACGCGGTCGCCGCGCTGGCGCATGCCGCGCTGACCGGTCGCGGCGGCACCTACAACATCGCGGGCGACGGCGCGCTCGCCCTGTCCCAAGCGGTCCGGCGGGCAGGCCGGATCGAACTACCGGTGCCGTTCGCGCTGTTCCGCACCGCGGGCCGGGTGCTGATGGGTCCGGTGATGCGCGAATTCTCCGGCGAACAGCTCGACTATTTCCATTTCGGTTGTGGCCTGGACACCACCCGGATGCGGGCCGAACTCGGGTTCGTACCGCGCTGGACCACGGTGCAGGCCTTCGACGACTTCATCGGGGGCGCAGCGTTGCGGCCCGTAGTCGATCCCGCGTGGATCGATGCCGCAGAGAACAAACTGCTCGGCCTGCTCGGGGCCGGTACGGGAGCACAGCAATGAACGACGTAGCGAAAGTCATCCACCTCCACGACGTGCAGGACGAGGTGCGCCATCGGCCGACCGCGCGGCGCTGGCCGGAGCCGGTACACGGCGAAGCGCCCAGCCCGGTGACCTCGCTGACCGAACGCTTGGCGGCCGCCGAACCGTCTGCGCCACAGTCGTTGTCGGACCTGGTGCGCGGCGCCATCGGCAAGCAGATCGGCAAGACCGCCGACTTCGCCCGCCGCCGGATCACCGGCGACTACCAGGTCGACGAGTTCGGTTTCGACGAGCACCTGCTCGAATCGGTGCTGTTGCCCGCGCTGCGCCCGATGTCGGAGCTGTGGTTCCGGGTGCAGGTCAGTGGCATGGAGAACATCCCGGAGGTGGGCGGCGCGCTGATCGTGGCCAACCACGCGGGCACCATTCCGCTGGACGGGCTGATGCTGCAGCTGGCCATCCACGACCGGCACCCGAAGCAGCGGGCGCTGCGCCTGCTGGCCGCCGACCTGATCTTCGAAACCCCGGTGCTCGGTTCGCTCGCCCGCAAGGCGGGGCACACGCTGGCCTGCCGCGAGGACGCCGAACGATTGTTGCGCTCCGGCGAGCTCACCGGTGTCTTCCCGGAGGGCTTCAAGGGCGTCGGCAAGCAGTTCGCCGATCGCTACAAGCTGCAGCGGTTCGGTCGCGGCGGTTTCGTGGCCGCGGCGGTGCGCACCGGCGTGCCGATCATCCCGTGCTCCATCGTCGGGTCCGAGGAGATCTACCCCAAGCTGGCCGATCTGCAGCCGCTCGCCCGGCTGCTCGGTTTGCCGTATTTCCCGGTGACGCCGCTGTTCCCGCTGCTCGGCCCGCTGGGTGCGCTGCCGCTGCCGTCGAAGTGGTACATCGAGTTCGGCGCCCCCATCCCGACCACCGGCTACGAGCCGGAGGCGGCCGACGACCCGATGACCATGTTCGAGGTGACCGACCAGGTCCGCGAGACCATCCAGTCGACGCTCTACAAGCTGCTGACCAAGCGCCGCAACCCTTTCACCGGCTGAGGCGCTCGTGATCGTTTCGGGAACGGAGTCGACCGGCACCGGACCGTAGCGACCCCGTTGGTCCGGCGAACGCCGGGCACCAGTCGGTAAACCCCTCGGCCGCACTGGTTTCCGGCGTTCGCCGGACCGCCGGGTGCGCTACCGCTTGCGGCGGTTCAGTGGTCGCGGCGGCGGGTGACCGCGGCCGCGACGGCGCCGCCGGCCGCGCCGAGCGCCAGGGCCGTCGGCACGCCGATCTTCGCGGCCTTGCGGCCGGTGCGGAAGTCGCGGATCTCCCAGCCCCGGTTCTTCGCCACTTCGCGCAGGTCCGAATCGGGGTTGATGGCGACCGCGGTGCCGACCAACGACAGCATCGGCACGTCGTTGTGGCTGTCCGAGTACGCGGTACAACGCTTGAGGTTCAACCCTTCTCGGATCGCCAGCGTGCGCACCGCGTGCGCCTTGCCGAGCCCGTGCAGGATGTCGCCGACCAGTCGTCCGGTGAAGGTGCCGTCCACACTCTCGGCCACCGTGCCGAGCGCGCCGGTGAGCCCGAGCCGCTTGGCGATCACCTGGGCCAGCTCGACCGGGGTCGCGGTGACCAGCCAGACCTGCTGGCCCGCGTCCAGGTGCATCTGCGCGAGCGCCCTGGTGCCGGGCCAGATCTTGTCGGCGATGATCTCGTCGTAGATCTCCTCGCCGAGCGCGGCCAGTTCGGCGGTGGGGCGCCCGGCGATGAACGCCAGCGCCTTCTCCTTGCCGCTGACCATGTCGGAGCTGTTCTCCCGTCCGGTGACCCGGAATTTGACCTGCTTCCAGGCGACATCGACGAGATCGGAAGTCTTGAAGTACTTGCGCGCGGCCAGACCTCGGGCGAAGTGCACGATCGACGCGCCCTGCACCATGGTGTTGTCCACATCGAAGAACGCCGCCGCGGTCAGGTCGCGCGGCACCTCGGGGCCGGTCTCGTCCACCTCGGCCAGCGCCAATTCGGCGTCGTGCAACGACAATGCGGCGTCCGCACTGGCCTCACCGGCCAGATTGGCCCGCAGCTCTTCCTCGCTGGGGCCGAAGGGGCTGCGCGGGATGCGGGCCAGCTGATCCTGCAGACCCTGACCGATCGGGCCCAGATTCCACCGCGCCGGAAACTCGCCGAATCGTCCCGCGATGAATCCGGCCCTTGCCACCTTCGATCGTTCCGGCACCAGTACCTCCGCCCGTCGCGCGAACCACGTCCACAGTAACCGGGTCGGCCGACAGTCAGCGCAGTACCTGGCACACCGATCCCGGCGTGGCGAGGGGATTTAATATCCGCCATGACCAATCCCACACCTTCGGTGACCCTGTTGACGAGATCCGGCTGTGGCCTGTGCGCGACCGCGCTGGACCAGCTGCGGGTGATCTGCGCCGATTACGGCATCGAGCCCGCAACCGTGGATGTCGACGCGGCCGCGGCCACCGATCCCGGCCTGCGCGCGGAGTTCGGTGACCGGTTGCCGGTAGTGCTGCTCAACGGTCGTGAGCACAGCTATTTCGACGTTGACGAGGCCCGATTGCGGGCCGACCTGAGCCGCTGACCGGTAGCGATGACTGTCCGTTTCCGCCGCAGCGCTGGTCGCGGCGGAAAATGAGGCCAATTTCACCGACTTTGTGAAGGGCTGCACAAGCAGTTACGGTGGTGGCACGCGGACCCGCTTGCCGAGGCTGCGGGCCCACCGCGTAAAGACACAGCATTCCGACACTTCGACCATGGCACCGGACCGTCCCGGGTCAGAGGTCCAGCGACGAACCGTAACCCGATCGGGCCGGAACGAGGAGCCGACGACGTGACAGAGCAGCATGAGGCGCCGGGCGGCGTCTCCGGCAGGGCTCTGCAGAAGGACATCCCGCAGGCCACCGTCGCGCGACTGGCGACCTATCTCCGGGTCCTCGCCACGTTGGCCGACGAAGGTGTTGCCATCGTATCGAGTGAGGAACTCGCTGTCGCGGCGGGTGTCAATTCGGCGAAGTTGCGCAAGGACCTTTCCTTCCTCGGACCCAATGGCGTACGGGGTGTCGGCTATGACGTAGCCAGGTTGCGGGCAAGGATCGAGGATGTGCTCGGCCTGTCGCAGGGACACCGCGTGGTGCTCGTCGGCGCCGGGAATCTCGGCCGGGCGCTGGTCGGCTACGGCGGGTTCCAGCGGCGTGGCTTCACCGTGGTCGGCATCTTCGACAACCACCCCGAGGTGATCGGCCTGCCGGTCGCCGGTTTGGTGGTGCGCGACGTCGCCGGGCTGGCCGAGGCGGTCGCCGCGCTCGAACCCACCATCGCGGTCATCACCGTGCCCGACGACGCGGCCCAGGACGCCTGCGACCGGCTGGTCGCGGCGGGGCTGCAATCCATCCTGAGCTTCGCGCCCTGTGAGCTGATCGCCCCCGCGACGGTCGAACTGCGCCGGGTCGATCTCGCGGTCGAACTGCAGATGCTGTCGTTCGAGCGAGTGCGCAACGCGGACAACACGTCCGAGGCTCCGGCGAACACCGAGGCCACGCGCCCCGCCGCGGGCAGGCTCAGCCGCCGCGCGCCCACCGCGCACACCTCGGCGATCCATCAGGCACTCAAGCATTCGGCAGCCGCGCATACGGCGTCCTCGCATACGGCAACGGAGCCAAGCAGCAAGGGATCGGTGGTTTCTCCATGAGCGTACTTCTGGTCGGGATTTCGCACAGGAGTGCGCCCGTCTCGGTGCTGGAAAAGGTTGCCATCACCGACGCCGACCGGCCCAAGCTGATCGACCGCATGCTCACCTCGAGCCACGTCTCCGAGGCGATGATCGTCTCCACCTGCAATCGGGTCGAGGTCTACGCCGTAGTCGACGCCTTCCACGGCGGTCTCGCCGAGGTCGGCGACCTGCTCACCAAGCATTCCGGGTTGCCGCTGCCCGATCTGACCAAGCACGCCTACGTCCGCTACAGCGAGGCCGCCGCCGAACACTTGTTCGCGGTGGCCAGCGGCCTGGATTCGATGGTGATCGGCGAGCAGCAGGTGCTCAGCCAGATCCGCGGCGCCTACGCCTCCGCCGACGCGCAGCAGGCGTCGGCCGGACGCTGCACGAGCTGGCCCAGCACGCGCTGCGGGTCGGCAAGCGGGTGCATTCGGAGACCGGCATCGATCGGGCCGGCGCGTCGGTGGTCTCGGTGGCGCTGGATCGCGCGCAGCACGTGCTCGGCCCGCTGGCCGGGCAGACCGCGGTGGTGGTCGGCGCCGGTGCGATGGGCAGCCTTGCGGTGGCGCATCTTTCGCGGGCCGGCATCGGCCGGATCATCGTGGTGAACCGCACCATGGCGCGGGCCGCGCGGCTCGCGGAGACCGCGGGCAGCTACGGCGTCGCCGCCGAGGCGATGGAGCTGTCCAGGCTCACCGAGGCGATGGCCCTCGCCGATGTGGTCATCACCTGTACCGGCGCGGTCGGCAACGTGGTGACGCTGGCCGACACCCACCGGGCGTTGACCGAGCGCGAGCGCGGCCTCGAATCCGCCACGGCGGAGCGGCCGTTGGTGTTCTGCGACCTCGGCCTGCCCCGTGACGTCGAACACGCGGTGGCCGGACTGCCCGGCGTGACGGTCATCGACATCGAGACCTTGCAGCGCGATCCGGCCGCGGGCGCGGCCGCCGACGACACCGCCGCCGCCCGCGCGATCGTCGCCGACGAACTCGCCAAATACCTGACCGGCCAGCGCATGGCCGAGGTCACCCCGACCGTCGCCGCGCTACGCCAGCGCGCCGCCGAGGTGGTCGAAGCCGAACTGCTGCGGCTGGATTCGCGGCTGCCCAGCCTGGCCGATCCGGAACGCGACGAGGTGGCCCGCACGGTGCGCCGGGTGGTCGACAAGCTGCTGCACGCGCCGACGGTGCGGGTCAAGCAGCTGGCCTCCACGCCCGGCGGCGACAGCTACGCCGAGGCGCTGCGCGAGCTGTTTGAGCTGAAACCGGGTGCGGCGCAGGCGGTTGCCGCGCCGATGGAGATCACCGCGATCGGCGACCACGCGGGCATCCTGCTCACCGACGCCGATATCGCGCTGGCCGACGACTTCACGGCGAGCCACCGCGCCGACGAACAGGGGCACCCGGCATGAGCGCGCGGGGCGAACGAACCAGCGGCACCGTGCGACGAAAGGCCGACATGGCCGCGCCGCGCACCCGTGAGGTGCGGGCATGACACTCGTGCAGGAAGAGGACAACGTGACGGCAGGCAGCACCGGTGCGCCGTGGCGCATCGGTACCCGAGGCAGCTTGCTCGCGCTCACCCAGTCGGCCACCATCCGCGACGCGCTGATCGCCGCCGGACACGAAGCCGAGCTGGTCGTGGTCAAGACCGCCGGTGATCTGTCGTCGGAACCGGTGCAGCAGATCGGCGTCGGCGTATTCACCTCGGCGCTGCGCGACGAGCTGGCCGCAGGCGCCATCGACATCGCGGTGCACTCCTACAAGGACCTGCCGACCGCCCAGGACCCGCGCTTCACCATCGCCGCCATTCCGGTCCGGGAGGATCCGCGCGACGCGCTGGTCGCCCGCGACGGCCTGGTGCTCGGCGAGCTGCCCGCGGGTGCCCGCGTCGGTACCTCCGCGCCGCGGCGCGTCTCGCAGCTGCGGGCGCTCGGTCTCGGCCTGGACATCGTGCCGCTGCGCGGCAACCTGGACACCCGGCTGCGCAGGGTCAGCGAAGGCGAACTCGACGCGGTCGTGGTCGCCAGAGCGGGCCTGGCCAGAATCGACCGGCTCGACGCGGTGACCGAGGCCTTGGAGCCGGTGCAGATGCTGCCCGCGCCGGGCCAGGGTGCGCTGGCCGTCGAATGCCGCAGCGACGACAAAGAACTCATCGAGGTGCTCACCGCACTGGACGATGCCCCCACCCGCGCGTCGGTCGTTGCCGAGCGGGCGTTGCTCGCCGAACTGGAGGCGGGCTGCACCGCGCCGATCGGCGCGCTCGCCGAGGTGGTCGAGTCGATCGACGAGGACGGCCGGATCTTCGACGAACTGTCGCTGCGCGGCTGCGCGGCCGCCGTCGACGGCTCCGATGTGCTTCGTGCCTCGATAGTCGGAGCGCCTGCGAATGCGGATGAGCTCGGCCGCGCGCTGGCTCGCGAGTTGCTCGATCTGGGCGCGCGCGAATTGCTCAGTGTCACCGAACAATCCAGCGCCTCTGAAGGGCTCAGCGCCCTCGAACCGGAAATCGGTTCGGATACACAGGCGGTGAATGCGCCCGCCCGAGACTTCACCCAACCCAGCCCAATGGAGAACAACCAATGAGCGGTCGAGCTACCAAGAAGCATCCTGGTCGGATCCTTTTCGTCGGGTCAGGTCCCGGGGACCCGGCGCTGCTCACCGTGCGCGCTCGCGAGGTGATCGGGCGCGCGACGCTCGCCTTCACCGACCCCGACGTCGACAAGGGCGTGCTCGCCCTGATCGGGACCGCGGTCGAGCCCGGCGCCGACGGTGAGTCTTCGGTCGACGTGCGGCCCGCCCTGGGCGAGCCCGCCGAGGTGGCCAAGACGCTGATCGCCGAGGCCCGCAACGGCCACGACGTGGTTCGCGTCGTCGCCGGTGACCCGTTGACGACCGATTCGGTGATCGCCGAGGTCAACGCGGTGACCCGCTCGCACATGGTGTTCGAGGTGCTGCCCGGCCTGCCCAACGGCTCGGCGGTGCCGAGTTACGCGGGCATCGCGCTCGGCTCCGGGCACACCGAGGCCGACGTGCGCGGCGAGGGCGACTGGGCCGCGCTGGCCGCCGCGCCCGGACCGCTGGTGCTGCACGCGACCTCGGGCCACCTGGCCGAAACCGCGAGTGCCCTGGTGGAGCACGGCATGGCGCCGCAGACCCCGGTCGCGGTGACCGTGCGCGGCACCACCCGGCAGCAGCGCACCATCGAGGCCACCCTGGCCACGCTGAACAGCGCCGCCTCCGAGCTGGTCGGTCCGCTGGTGGTGACCATCGGCAAGGTGGTCGCGGCGCGCTCGAAGATGTCCTGGTGGGAGTCGCGGGCGCTGTACGGCTGGACCGTGCTGGTGCCGCGCACCAAGGATCAGGCGGGCGAGATGAGCGAACGGCTGGTCACGCACGGCGCCATTCCGATGGAGGTGCCGACGATCGCGGTCGAGCCGCCGCGCAGCCCCGCGCAGATGGAGCGCGCGGTGAAGGGCCTGGTCGACGGCCGCTACCAGTGGGTGGTGTTCACCTCCACCAACGCGGTGCGCGCGGTGTGGGAGAAGTTCGCCGAGTTCGGTTTGGACGCACGGGCTTTCTCCGGCGTGAAGATCGCCTGCGTCGGTGAGGCCACCGCGGACAAGGTGCGTTCGTTCGGCATCAACCCGGAGCTGGTGCCCAGCGGCGAACAGTCCTCCGAGGGCCTGCTCGCCGACTTCCCGCCCTACGACGACGTTTTCGATCCGGTGAACCGGGTTCTGTTGCCGCGCGCCGACATCGCCACCGAGACGCTGGCCGAGGGCCTGCGGGATCGCGGCTGGGAGATCGACGATGTCACCGCCTACCGCACGGTGCGGGCCTCGCCGCCGCCCGCGGAGACCCGCGAGATGATCAAGACCGGCGGTTTCGACGCCGTGCTGTTCACCTCGTCCTCCACGGTCCGCAATCTGGTCGGCATCGCGGGCAAGCCGCACACGCGCACCATCGTCGCGTGCATCGGCCCCAAGACCGCCGAGACCGCCATCGAATTCGGTCTGCGGGTCGATGTGCAGCCCGAGGTCGCCCAGGTCGGTCCGCTGGTCGAGGCGCTGGCCGAACATGCGGCCCGGCTCCGCGCCGAGGGCCTGCTGCCCCCGCCGCGGAAGAAGAGCCGCCGCAGCCGCTGACCCGCTCTGCTCACCCTGCCCGTACCGAGTTCGATACGGGCAGGGTGCTTTTCGCGACGCCATAGCCCGGGACCGACGGCGTCCGGTGCGGATACCGCCGGCCCGATCAGCGGTGCCTCAGTACCGCTTGCGCATCAGCGTGCGCACCATGTTGCAGGTGGTATCGGAGGGTGGGCGAACGCCGACGACCTCGGCGGTGTGCCGAATCCGCTTGTTGTTGGCGTTGCTCGGGTTGTAGACCCCCGAATCCAGCAGGGCGATGGTCAGGCGCATCGCCTTGAGCTTGCGGTTGTGGCGGACGTACCACGACCGCGGCCGCCCAGCGGGCAGCGGCTTCTTCTCCAGCGGTGTGTAGGGACGATCGATGAGGACGGTCTTCGTCGCGGGCACAGGCTTCCCTCCCGTTGCGATCGGGGACTCGGCGAGCCCCCTCGAACACTCCTTCGATTATATCGAAGGGCACCGACAAAAACCGCTGGCCGCAACGGTTTTGGCGAACCCGATCGTCAGATGTCGTGCAGCAGGTGCAGCGACTGCGGATGGCCCAGCGCGGCGGCGCGTTCCAGCAGTTGCCTGGCTTCTTGCTGGGCCGGTGTCCGGCCGGTGGCGATCGCCGCGGCCGCGCGCAGGACGCCCGGCTCGCTCAGATCGCCTGCGAACGGAGCGGCATCCTGCTCGCGCAGGAACAGGGCGAGATGGAACATCGAGTCGGGGTCGCCGGCTTCGGCACCGCGCCGCAACCAGTACTCGCCCGCCGCGGTGTCCTCGTGGTCCAGATGCAGTGAGCCCAGAATGGCCATGGCGTCGGTGCGCCCGCGCCGGACCGCCTCGGTGAGCAGCTCGACGGCCCGGTCCAGTTCGCCGCGCCTCGCCATGTAGAGGCCCAAAGTTCGCATGGCCGTGGGGTTTCCGGCCTGGGCGGCGCGCTCGTACCACTGTTCGGCCTCGTCGTTGCAACCGCGTCGATTGGCGACAACGCCCATGTTGCACAACGCTTCCGGCGACCCGGCCTCGGCCGCGGGCCGCAGCCATCGTTCGGCGTCATCGATCTTGCCGCGCTCCAGATGCAGCAATCCGAGGTGCAGGCCCGCACCGGGACAGCCCGCGGCGTCCGCCGCCACCAGCCAGCGCACCGCCTCGGCGATCCGGCCGTGCGTGCCGAGCAGCAGCCCGAGATCGGTCATGGCGGCCGCGCTGCCGCGCTCGGCGGCCGTGCGGAACCAGTGCTCGGCGCCGTCCAGCTCGTCCGCCTCGCGCAGCAGGTGCGCTAGCTGCGCCATGGCGCCGAGGTCGCCGCGCTCGGCCATGGCGCGCAGCGTGTCGAGCCTGCGCTGGTGCGCGGTGGGCACCGGATCGGGCCGGGCATCCGGCGCAGGCGATGTCATGACGGAGCGGTTCGGGTCATCGCGGACCTTTCAGGCCGGATCGGGCGTGCCGTGCCGGTAACCGTTGGCGTCGGCGTACTCGGCGAGCTGGGATTCGTAGCTGCTCAGGCTGTCGAGCAACCAGGTATCTCCAGTGTCCTTCACCACCACGATCGGCCCCTTGGTGCCCGGCTCCAGCACCGGCGAGGTGCCGTCGGCGTACCAGGACGTGGTCGACCAGGGAAAGACGAACGCCCAGCCCACATCGGAGACGTGCCCCTGCGGTCCGAGCTGGAACGGATCGGCAGGCGTGGCGAACCGCGCGCTGTGCTGCGCGAGCAGATGCCTTGCGCTGTTGCGGGCCACCCGGATGTCCATCGGCCCGGTCGTGGTGTTCGGGAACGGCAGCGTGGCGTCGGGTATGGCGCTCAGCTGCCACCCGGCGGCGGTGGAGACCTGACACGGCCTGCTCTGCAGGCGCAGGAAGATGGTGTGCGCGGTGTCGGAGAAACGCAGCTGCACGGTGGCGTCCTCGGTGTGCCCGACCAGGTGCCTGCCCAGGCTCTGCGTCATCTCGCGCTCGTCCGGTGTCATGCCGAGGTCGTCGAAGGCGCGCCGCGCCACCGTCATCAGCTCGGGCTCGGCCAGCTGCCGGGCGATGAACTCGACGCGGAAGATCTGCCCGGTGGCGTCGGCGGCGCGCCAGGCGCGCAGGGTCGTCGCCGGTGGTGTGAGTCCACCGGTGAGCACCGGCCACCAGTCCGACAGTAGGACCGCAACCCACGACTCGAAGTCGGCGGCTCGGGCCAGCGAGATTTCGGTGTGCGGTTCGGTCATGCTGTCCCCCAGGGGGTCTCGCCCTCTTGTCGGAGTATGCGCCATCGGCCTGCGCGGCATGTGTGATTTCACACACCGTTGCCCCCGTACTCGGGCTCGGCGGGCCGGTGTGTGCATGCCGGGCCCGCGGTCGAGCCGTTGTCGTGGCGAAACGGCGGACTCCGTCCCGGCGGATCGAGCTGCCTCGCGCGCGAGGTGACGGGCGCTCGCGACCGCGCCCGGCGCCGGGCGTATCGTGCGGTTATGACCGGATTGGACCGCCCACGGCGGTTGCGCCGTACCCCCGCCATGCGTCGTCTCGTGGCCGAAACCACGCTGGAGCCACGGCAATTGGTGCTGCCGATGTTCGTGGCCGACGGCCTGGAAGAGCCACGGGAAATCAGCTCGATGCCCGGCGTGCAGCAGCATTCGATGGATTCGCTGCGCAAGGCCGCCGTCGAAGCGGTGACCGCGGGCGTCGGCGGGCTGATGCTGTTCGGCGTGCCGCGCCACGAGGACAAGGACGCCACCGGCAGCCAGGCCAGCGATCCGGACGGCATCCTGAACCGCGGCCTGCGCGCGCTGGCCGACGAGGTCGGCGACTCGACGGTGCTCATGGCCGACACCTGTCTCGACGAATTCACCGATCACGGGCACTGCGGGGTACTCGGGCCCGACGGTTCGGTCGACAACGACGCCACCCTGCACCGCTACGTCGAGATGGCGCTGGCCCAGGCCGCCGCGGGCGCGGACCTGCTCGGCACCAGCGGCATGATGGACGGCCAAGTCGGCGCGATCAGGCGCGGCCTGGACGCGGTCGGGCGCACCGACACCGGCATCCTCGCCTACGCCGCCAAGTACGCCTCGGCGTTCTACGGCCCGTTCCGCGAGGCCGTCGCCTCGTCGCTGGAAGGCGACCGGCGCAGCTACCAGCAGGACCCGGCGAACCGCCGCGAGGCGATCCGCGAACTCCAGCTGGACCTGGCCGAGGGCGCGGACATCGTGATGGTCAAGCCGGCCATGTCCTACCTGGACATCCTGCGCGACGTCGCCGACCACTCCACCGTTCCGGTCGCGGCGTACCAGATCTCCGGCGAGTACGCGATGATCACCGCCGCCGCCGAACGCGGCTGGATCGATCGGCGCGGCGCCATCCTCGAGTCGCTCATGGGGATCCGGCGGGCGGGCGCGGACATCGTGCTCACCTACTGGGCGACCGAGGCCGCACACTGGTTGTCGTGACGAACCCGCCGAGACCGGTCGGCACCGCGCCCACCCCCGCGCCGATGCCGGTGGATGTCGGTACCGCCCGGCAATTGTGGTGGGGCGTGGTCGGATTCGGCGTCGTGCAGCTGATCGCGTCGGTGCTGGCCGCGCTGCCGCAGCGGCGCACCTTCGCCCAGCAGGTCCTCGACCAGGCCAAGGAGCAGGACCCGCACGTCACCCTGGCCAGTGCCGAGCTGATGGTCACGCTGGTCTACGTCATAGCGGTGTTCCTCGGGCTCGGCGTCGCCGTGCTGGCGCTGCTGATCGTGCACCAATTCGCGCGCGGAAAGCTGTGGGCGCGCACCTTGCTGACCGTGGTCGGCGCGTGGCTCGTGGTGATCGGCGTCGGCGCGTTGTTCGCGTTCAACTCGGTGACCAGCGCCGCCTCGCTGGTGGCCGGCGGCGCGGCGATCGTGCAGGCGGTGCTCGCGGGCGGGGCGATCTACCTGGCGCACCGCCCGGAACCGACCGCTTATTTCCAGATGAGCCGCCGGTGAACGGTTGGCGCCCGAATTTGTCGGGGCACGGCCGGCATGTATCGTGAGGGTTGTCACAGTGGACATGGGAACCGGTAGTTGTTTGTCAGACGTTGTCTTACCTCGCGTAGGGAAATCCGTCAGATGGCTCCGGGGAATCGGAGGCATCGGTGCGAGTGGTGATCCAACAGCCGCAAAGCATTCGGCGGGAACTGGCCGTGTTGAGCCTGCTGATCCTGTTCGCGGTGCTCACCGTCGCCGTGCTGTTGTTGCCCGGTCTCACTCGCTGATTCCGCGCTCCGCCTTGCCGATTCGTGACGCTGTGGGCGTCGCGTGAGCAAGGCGCTCGACGATTCCGGCGTGCTGTTCGCCGAGCCGGGTGCTCGGTGGCGCACCGTGGCCTACGGCCCCATTCTGTGTCTGATCATTTTCGTGCTGGAAATCGCGACCGGTAGCTCCGTGCACTGGTTCGCTCTCCTGTTCTGTGGCTCGCTGATCGCCCTGTTCGTGGTGCTGCAGGTGACCGCCGGCCGGCGGCACGTCAGCGTCGAACTCACCGAGGCCACGCTGCGCGACGGCACCGAGACACTGCCGCTTAGTTCGATCGATGCCGTGCTGCCCGAACGCGATGAAGACTCCTGGGACGACGAGGACTGGGAATCGGCGCGGGCGCTGGGGGAGTTGAGCGGCGTGCCCCGACGGCGCACCGGCATCGGGTTACGGTTGTCCGACGGCAGCCTGGTGCAGGCGTGGGCGAAGAACCATCGAGCACTGCGGGCCGCGTTGACCACGGCGATCGGCCAAGCCCCCGAAACCGATCCGCCGCCGGACGATTCGGCACCGGAGACCGCCGCCGACCAGCACAGCGAGAAGGGAACGGACCGTTGAAGACATCGATCACGGTGATCGCCGTCGAACTCGGTGTGGTGCTGCTCGGCCTCGTCGCCGCAGTGCTGAGCTGGCGCAACGGCATCCAGACCAGCACCTTCGCCGCGCTGGGGGAGGCGCCGGAGTTCGTCGCCACCCGCTACGTCGCGCCGTGGTTGCTGCTCGCCGCGGTGCTGCTCGCGATCGCCGGGTTGTTCGCCATCGACGCGGTTACCCGCGCGGTGCGCGTTCGCCGGCGCCGCTGACCGCCGCACCGTTTCGGCCCGCCGATCGCGGGAACATCGAAACCATGAAACCCACAGTCACGGTCAAGCGAACGCTCCTCGGCGCCGCCGCCGCGGGCCTGATCGGCGCGGCAACGGTGACCCCGGCGGTCGCGGCACCCGCCGAGGTTTCCCCGGCCGCACCGGCCGCGGTGGTGCCCGTTTTGGTGCAGACCCCGCCGTCGCCGTTGCTGCACGCGCTGCCCGCGCCGCTGGCCTGCCTGGCGACCACTGGCTTCGCGCTCTGGTGCATCGGCATTACCTGACAACAATCCCGCTGCGGCCGTTAGTATTTCGGCCGTAAACCTGTGTCTACCAAGGATTGGGATTGATGAACCGGCTTGCTGTGAAAGTCTGTGCCGCACTGGCGATATGCGCCGCGATCGGGATCGGTGCCGCGCCAGCGGGTGCGAACCCCGGACTTCCGCTCGAGCCCGCGGCCGCGGTGGACACCGCGGTGAGCCCCGTGGACGCGCCGGTGCTGGTGCCGGACTCCGGCTCCGCGGGCCCGTACAACACCTTCATGTGTTACCTGCACACCGTGTCCGCACAGGCACCGTGCATGTACAGCTGAGCCTGGCTCAGCTCCAGTTCTGATAGACGTCGAGCACGCGGCCGTTGCGGGTACCCGGGGCGTTCAGGAACAGGGTGATCGTTCCGTCGGAATGATTCGCCGCTTCCACGATCGTCTGCCGCAACGACGCGTGCACGCCGCCGTTCTCATCCTTGTAGATCGCGGTATCGGCCTTCAGGCCCACGCCGATCCGGTTCAGCGGCACGAACATGGTGACCACCGCCGGAATGGGACCGTCGGCGACCATCCTGGTCTCCTCATGACTCAGCTGCACGCCGATCCGATCGGGCTGTGCGACCGGTTCCACCGCCGCGGCCGAACCGGCGCCGAACGCGACGGTCGCACCGACGAGCGCGGTGGATACAGCAGCACTGAACATGGCAAACCGCATAGAAATCCTCCGGGGCAGATGAATGGTGACGCCCGAGATTACGCACCAGCAATCTCAGGGCGATCGAATACGGCGTAAACAGTGCCCCGGCGTGTTGCGGTCTGCGTCACCCCCACTACACCCTGTCGTCGACCCGATCCGAACGGGCTGAGACACTGGAGGTCGTGAGTTCTTCTCCGCGCGTGACCAGCGCATCGGTGCCGGTTTCCGCCCAGCTCTTCGACCGGGCATGTTCGGTGATTCCCGGCGGTGTCAACTCGCCGGTGCGTGCCTTCAACTCTGTCGGTGGCACACCGCGATTCATCGCGTCCGCGCACGGTTACACCCTCGTCGACGCGGACGGCAACGAGTACGTCGACCTGGTGTGCTCGTGGGGCCCGATGATTCTCGGGCACGCGCATCCCGCGGTGGTCGACGCGGTGCAGCGAGCCGCGGTCGGTGGCCTGTCGTTCGGCGCGCCGACCGAGGCGGAGATCGAACTGGCCGAGGCCATCATCGAGCGCGTCGCCCCGGTGGACCGGGTGCGCCTGGTGAACTCGGGCACCGAGGCCACGATGAGCGCGGTGCGGCTGGCGCGCGGCTACACCGGCCGCACCAAGATCATCAAGTTTTCCGGTTGTTACCACGGCCATGTGGACGCGCTGCTCGCGGACGCGGGCTCCGGCGTAGCAACCCTCGGGCTGCCCACCTCGCCCGGCGTCACCGGCGCGCAGGCGGCCGACACCATCGTGCTGCCCTACAACGATCTCGATGCCGTCGCCGCCGCGTTCGCCGCGCACCCCGACTCCATCGCGTGTGTGATCACCGAGGCCGCCGCGGGCAACATGGGCGCGGTGGCGCCGCTGCCCGGCTTCAACGCGGGACTGCGCAAGCTGACCGCCGACCACGGCGCGCTGCTCATCATGGACGAGGTGATGACCGGCTTCCGGGTGAGTCCGGCGGGCTGGTTCGGCCGCGAGGGCGTCGCAGGCGACCTCTACACCTTCGGCAAGGTGATGAGCGGTGGCCTGCCCGCCGCCGCGTTCGGTGGCCGCGCCGAGATCATGAACCACCTCGCCCCACTCGGCCCGGTCTATCAGGCGGGCACGCTCTCCGGTAACCCGGTCGCCGTCGCCGCGGGCCTGGCTACGCTGCGTGCGGCCGACGACGCGGTGTACGCCGCACTGGATCGGAACGCACAACGGCTCGGCGCGCTGTTCGGCGAATCGCTCAGCGCCGCAGGCGTCGAGCATCAGGTGCAGTTCGCGGGCAATATGGTGAGCGTGTTCTTCGCCGAACGCCCGGTCACCGACTACGCCGCCGCCAAGGCCAGCCAGACCTGGCGCTACCCCGCGTTCTTCCACGCACTGCTCGACGGTGGCGTGTACGCGCCGCCGAGCGCGTTCGAGGCGTGGTTCGTGTCCGCGGCGCTCGACGAGGACGCGTTCGACCGTATCGCCGCCGCCCTGCCCGCCGCCGCACACGCGGCCGCGGCCGCCACTCCCGAAGGATCCCGCGCGTGAGCTCCGATCACGATCAGCCCGATGCCGACAAGCGCGAGCTAGAAAAGTCCGCCACTGATTCCGCCGACGCCGCGGGCACTGCCGACGCAGCCGCGGTCGAGGCGGGCATCGATGCCGTCGCCGCCGATTCGGATGCAGCCGGGTCTGTTGCCGGGTTGGGCGCCGCACCGGTCGCGGAGACGAGGCCCGCCTCAGATGCGGTCATTTCGGGCGTTGCCGGAGCAGCTGCCGCGCCGGTCACCGAGACCGGTGCCGCGTCGGCCGGCGAGAGTGCCGCTGAGTCGGCTGCGGCCGGGTCTGTTGCCGGGATGGGCGCAGCGCCGGTCGCCGACTCGCGTGTTGTCGAGTCGGACGGGGAGCCGTCCACCGGGTCTGTTGCCGGACTGGCTGCGGGGCCGAGCGCCGACTCCGCCGCCGAGTCGACCGTCATCGACGCGGGCGCGCAATTCGCCGCCGCCGCATCGGGTTCGGCCGATCGCATTCCGGCGGTCGAGGAAAACGACAGTGCCGCAACACCTTCCGAGTCGAAGGCGACGCCGCGGGAAGCGCCGCTGCACGATGGTGGCACCGCGCCGGTGGAGACGATCGTGCACGTGCTGCGCCACGGCGAGGTGCACAACCCGAACGGGATCCTCTACGGCAGGCTGCCCGGGTTCAGCCTGTCGGTGGCGGGCCGGTCGCAGGCCGGTGCCGTCGCGCGGGCGCTGGCCGAGCACGATATCGCCGTGGTGATCGCCTCGCCGCTGCAGCGAGCCCAGGAAACCGCGGAACCGATTGCGGCACAACATCATCTGCTCGTGCGCACCGACGAGAACCTGATCGAGGCGGGCAACACCTTCGAGGGGCTGCGGGTCTCCGTCGGCGACGGTGCGCTGCGCAAGCCGCGGCACTGGTGGAAGCTGCGCGATCCGTTCACCCCGTCCTGGGGCGAGCCGTACCTGCAGATCGCGCACCGCATGCTGGCCGCGGTGAACAAGGCGCGGGTGGAAGCGGCCGGGCGTGAGGCGGTGCTGGTGTCGCATCAGCTGCCGGTCTGGACGCTGCGCCGGTTCCTGCAGGGCCAGCGGCTCTGGCACGACCCGCGCCAGCGCCAGTGCTCGCTCGCGTCGCTGACCTCGCTGGTCTACCAGGGCGACACCCTCGTCGACATCGTTTACTCCGAGCCCGCCGGTGGTTCGGATCCCTCGGTACACGGCGCATGATCGGGTGCACCGCCTCCACTGAACCGCCTGCCGGATCGGCCCGGCGGGTCGTTCCGGTACTGCTGGCCTGCGTCGCCCTGGTGGTGACGCTGGCAGGCTGCTCGGGCGGTAAGGACGCGGTGGCCTCCGGCGGCACCTTCGAATTCGTCTCGCCCGGCGGCAGGACCGAAATTTTCTACGACCCACCGAGTTCGCGCGGCACCATCGGCAAGCTGGCCGGGCCCGATCTGATGACCGAGGGCAAAACTACCTCGGTGCAGGATTATCCGGGCAAAGTCGTGGTACTCAATCTGTGGGGCCAGTGGTGCGGACCCTGTCGCGCGGAGGCGCCCGCGCTCGAAAAGGTCTACGCCGCAACGAAAGACAGCGGTGTCGCCTTTATCGGCATCAATGTCCGTGACCCGCAACAGGACAAGGCCCAGGACTTCGTCGTCGACAACAAGGTCGGCTACCCGTCCATCTACGACCCGTCCATGCGCACCCTGCTGGCCCTCGGTGGCAATTTCCCGACCAGCGTCATTCCCACCACCCTGATCTTGGATCGTCAGCATCGCGTCGCCGCGGTGTTCCTGCGCTCATTGCTGGCCGACGATCTGCAACCGATTGTTCAAAAAATCGCCTCGGAGGAAGCACAGTGAATCGCGATCGTCGTACCCGTACCCTGCGTGCCTGTCGCCCTCGGCAGGGCGCCCGCCGAATCGGCGGTGCCTGGGCCGTGGACGACCGATGGAAGGGCATCGCCACCGTGCCGCGCAGCGTCGCGGCGGACTCGCTGCTGGACTTCGGCGTGCTGTTCGAGTCGACCGAGCCCACCGAGCAGCGCGTCGTGCTGCGCGGCGACACCGAACCGGCCGAGCAGGCGCCGGAGGGTGAGGCCGGGTGAGTCCCCGCGTGACACCGGTGGCCCGGTCATGACACCGGTGACCGGGTAATGCCGCTCGCCGCCGTGGGGGATTCGTTCCAGCAGACGGCCGCGACCGGACCGTTGCTGCTGGCGCTGGGCGCCTGCCTGCTGGCGGGCCTGGTCTCCTTCGCTTCGCCGTGCGTGGTGCCGTTGGTGCCGGGCTATCTGTCCTATCTCGCCGGGCTCGTCGGTGCCGAGGCGCCGCCCGCCACCGTCGCGCAAGCCGAAGGGGCGCAATCGAGTTCGGTGGCGGTCGAGTCGGCCAAGGCCGACCTGCGGGCCGGCCGGATGCGGGTGGCCGGTGCGGCCGGCCTGTTCGTCGCCGGGTTCACCGTCGTATTCGTGCTCGCCACCGCAACGGTTTTCGGCGTCATCCAGACCATGAACGTGAATCGTGAACTGCTGCAACGCATCGGCGGCGTGGTCACCATCCTGATGGGCCTGGTGTTCATCGGCCTGATCCCCGCGCTGCAGCGCGACACCAGAATGGAGCCGCGCAGGTTCACCAGCATCGCGGGCGCGCCGCTGCTCGGCGGCGTCTTCGCGCTCGGCTGGACGCCGTGCCTCGGGCCCACCCTGTCCGGTGTGATGGCGGTGGCCGCTGGCACCGAAGGCACCACCGCGGTGCGCGGGGTCGCGCTCATCGTCGCCTACTGCCTCGGTCTGGGCCTGCCGTTCGTGATCCTGGCGTTCGGGTCGGCCAGCGCGCTGCGCGGCGTCGGCTGGCTGCGCCGCAACTCGCGCGCCATCCAGGTCGCCGGCGGCATTCTGCTCGTCCTGGTCGGCGCCGCGCTGGTCACCGGCGTGTGGGATCAGTTCGTCGGCTGGGTGCGCGACGCGTTCGTCTCCGAGGTGACACTGCCGATATGACCGTGACGGAGAATCCGGTGACCGAACCCGCCGCGGTGCCGAGGCAATCCCGGCTGGGCCGTGCGGTGGCCTTCGCCCGCAACGCCTGGCGTGGCCTCACCAGCATGCGCACCGCGCTGGTGCTGCTTTTCCTGCTCGCGTTGGGCGCCATTCCCGGCGCCCTGCTGCCGCAGCGAAACCTCAACGAGCAGAAGGTCGCCCAGTACATCGCCGATCGGCCGACGCTCGGCCCGTGGATGGACCGGTTCGAGCTGTTCGACGTGTTCGGCAGCTTCTGGTTCACCGCCATCTATGTGCTGCTGTTCATCTCGCTGGTCGGCTGCATCCTGCCGCGCTGTGTCGACCACTACCGCGCGCTGCGCACCCCGCCGGTGCGCGCGCCGCGCAACCTGACCCGGCTGCCGCACCACTACTCGGGCAGCGCCGAGCAGGCACCCGACGAGGTCGTCGCGCAGGTGCGTAAAGAGTTGCGCGGCTGGCGCACCGAGGTCCGGCCGGGTGCCAGGGACGGTGAGATCACCCTTGCCGCGGAGAAGGGGTACACCCGCGAACTCGGCAACCTCGTCTTCCATCGCGCGCTGCGCACCCCGCCGGTGCGCGCGCCGCGCAACCTGACCCGGCTGCCGCACCACTACTCGGGCAGCGCCGAGCAGGCACCCGACGAGGTCGTCGCGCAGGTGCGTAAAGAGTTGCGCGGCTGGCGCACCGAGGTCCGGCCGGGTGCCAGGGACGGTGAGATCACCCTTGCCGCGGAGAAGGGGTACACCCGCGAACTCGGCAACCTCGTCTTCCATCTCGCGCTGGTCTGCCTGCTGGTCGCCATCGCGGTGGGCAAGCTGTTCGGCTACGAGGGCAGCGTCATCGTCATCGCGAACAACGGGCCCGGCTTCTGCACCACCTCACCCGCCGTCTTCGACTCGTTCAAGGCGGGCAATGTCAACGACGGCACCGGCATGGCGCCGATCTGCGTGCGGGTCAAGGACTTCAAGGCCGACTACCTGAACAACGGGCAGGCCGAGATGTTCACCTCGAACATCGAATACCAGTCCGGCGACGATCTGCAGAGCGACACCTGGCGCGCGACGCGGCTCCAGGTGAACCATCCGCTGCGGGTCGCGGGCGACCGTATCTACCTGCAGGGCCACGGTTTCGCGCCGACCTTCACGGTCACCTTCCCGAACGGGCAGACCCGCACCGAGACCATCCAGTGGCGCCCCGACGACGCGATGACCTTCCTGTCCAGCGGCGTGCTGCGCATCGACCCGCCCGGCGGCATGTACGCCACCGACGAGGAGCGGCGCAAGAACCAGATCGCCATCGAGGGCCTGTTCGCGCCGACCGCGCTGTTCCACGGCAGCCTGATGACCTCGTCGTACCCCGCGATGAACGATCCGGCCGTCGCCGTCGACATCTATCGCGGTGACACCGGCCTGGACACCGGCAAACCGCAGTCGCTGTTCGCGCTCGATCCCGAGCAGGTCAAGCAGGGGCGACTGGCCAAGGAGGCCAGGGTGAACCTGCGTCCCGGCGAGTCGACCAGCCTGCCCAACGGCACCAAGGTGACCTTCGACGGCGCCCAGGAATTCGTGAATCTGCAGGTGTCGCACGATCCGGCGCAGCAGTGGGTGCTGGTGAGCGCGGTGGCCATGATGCTCGGCCTGCTGGTCTCGCTGCTGGTGAAGCGGCGCCGGATCTGGGTCCGGGTCTACCCCGCCGAAGGGCAAGCCGGTACCTTGGGCAAACGACGCACCGTAGTAGAAATGGGCGGGCTGGCCCGGACCGATCAGGCGGGCTGGGGCAGTGAGTTCGACCGGCTACGCGCGCGCCTGCTGGAGGCGCGGCCCGACTCGGCCGACGCGAAGACCACGGGAGAGTAGAGATGCCGATCAACGAGACCATCGCGCGCTACAGCGATTTCTCGTTCAAGACCGCGATCGTGGTCTACGCGCTGGTGCTCGTGCTGCTGATCTGGCAGTACGCCACCGCGCGCAGCCGTCAGGTCGCGGAGCGCGAACTCGTCGGCGTCGGCGGGCCGAGCGTCGATCCCGCGCTGCCGGGCCGGGTCGTCGAGCCGCCGGCGAAGTCGTTGTCCGAGCGGCTCGGCAATATGGCGTTCTCGGTTCTGGTCGTCGCCGTCGTGCTGCACATCGGCTCGATCGTGCTGCGTGGTTTCGCGACGCACCGATTCCCGCTCGGCAACATGTACGAGTTCGTCACCATGGCCACCGCCGCCGCGGTGCTGATGGGCGCGCTGTTCCTGCGCGAACAGCGTTATCGCGCGATGTGGGTATTCCTGCTCGTCCCGGTGCTGATCCTGCTGTTCCTCGCGGGCACCATGCTCTACGCCGACGCCGCCCCCGTGGTGCCCGCGCTGAAGTCCTTCTGGCTGCCCATCCACGTCACCATCGTCAGCATCGGCAGCGGCGTCTTCCTCTTCGCCGGCGTCGCCAGCCTGCTGTTCCTCTACCGGATCCGCCAGCCCGAAGGCCAGGAGTCGAACAGCGTCCTCGGCACCATCGCCCGCCGCCTCCCCGACGCCCGCACCCTCGACCGCCTCGCCTACAAAACCACCATCATCGGCTTCCCCCTCTTCGGCGCCGGCGTCATCCTCGGCGCCATCTGGGCCGAAGCCGCCTGGGGCCGCTTCTGGGGCTGGGACCCCAAAGAAACCTGCTCCTTCATCGCCTGGGTCCTCTACGCCGCCTACCTACATGCCCGAGCCACCTCCGGCTGGCGCGACACCAAAGCGGCCTGGATCAACGTAGCCGGTTTCGTAGCAATGCTTTTCAACCTCTTCATCATCAACATGGTGATCAGCGGCCTCCACTCCTACGCGGGACTGAACTAAACGGCTTCTACCTGGGCATCTGGGCCGTCTTCGTCCTCGCCTGGGTCCGGCTTGCCGGCCTCGGTACGCAGTGAGTACGCAGTGGAACCGGGCCAATCCCGGATCGCAGCACCGACCGCGAGGCGGGTTGTCTCGTCCGCGTCGGGCCACAGATGGGCGTAGTAGCGCAGCGTGGTGATCGCGCTACCGTGGCGAAGGCGAGCCTGGACGGCCTTGATGTCAGCACCTCGGCGGATCAGCAGGGACGCGTAGAAATGGCGGAAGTCCTGAAAGCTGAACTCCCCAGGCAGCCCAGGCACCTTCACCTTCGCCGCCCGCAGGTTCCATGCGATTACCCACGGCGAGACCGGCTTGCCGAACTCATCGCACACCAGGCGCTCACCGGGAAACGTCCGCGCCGACTCCTCCATCATCGTGACGAGCTCCGGGGGCACCGGTACCGGCTTGGTACTCGACTCGGTCTTCAGCGGGCGCGCAGGCCACTGCTGGCACGGGTGCACGATGCCATTACCGAAGTCGACGTCGGTCGTTCGGAGTCCGGCAGCTTCCGATACGCGGAGGCCCACGAACGAGCCGAGCAGCACCGCAACCCGAAGATGTGCAGGCATCGCGTCATGCAGCGCCCACACCTGCTCCGGTGTCGCTACGTAGACCTTCTGCTGTCCAGTGTTCGGCGAGGTGCGCCGTGAACACGGGTTACGCGCCAACAGGCCATCGTGCATTGCGTCGCCGAGGATCTGCGCCAACCGCGAGTGCAGACTATAGACGTAGCTGTCGGCCAGACCCTCAGCCTTGAGCGCCACCATCCACTTCTTGACCGTCGAGGGCCGAACCGCTGACAGTTGCAGCGAACCGAGCCCCGCGTTGATCTTCTTGACGTGCCAGCCCGCCAGCTCGACAGTGGTATCGCGATGGTTGGCGTAGCCCTTCAGCCATTCGTTGGCCCACTGCTCCACGGTCTGCTGGGAGTCGCGCGGCGCAACATGAGTGCCCTGAACCAGGGTCGCGACCTGCGCATCGAGCCATGATTTTGCATCCGCCTTCCGGGTGAATCGCATAGTGTGCTCGTTGCCGCTGTCATCGACATACCTTGCGCGCCAACGCTTTCCCTTGCCATCGAGCTTGGAGGGAACGCGCAGCACCGTGCCGTCTGGCTGCCGTTCGTCCTTGGTCCACAGATCCTCGACGCCCGCGCGACGATTCCGGCGGACCCCACTCATGCAGCACCACCGAGGGTCGCGCTTGCTTCCTGCTCCGCAATCCATGCCAGCACGACCGACTTACGCCAGACACGTCGGCGCGCACCAAGCTTGAAGCTGGCAGGCCCGCGTCCGACATGAGCCCACCACCGCCACGTCGCCTCAGGGATGCCGGTAAGTGCTTCGCAGTCCTTCGCCCGTAGATAGGTGTCTTCTTCAAACATGTCGATTCCTTCGTCCCTATGCCGCTGGTTGCTGAATTGCCGAAGTTTCTGGAAGCTCTGGGAGGTCGGCCGCTATCCGGGCTTTGAGGTATTCCGCGCGCCAGGTGGTGCGTTTGGCGATCGCGCCCATGATCAGGTGCTCGCGCAGGGGCCGGGCCTTGTCGCCGGGTTCGACCGGGGTCACCTTGAAGTGACTTGTGTCGGGTTTGGTGATTCCGGCGTCGGCGAGCAGTTGCCGAACAAACTCGACCCGGTCTTGTTTGTGGTCGGGCAGGGTCTTGCCGGACCACTTCCGGGAGACCAGGACTCGGCGGCCGGGCAGGCCGAGGGTGTCTCGGCGGTGGGCTTTGCCCCGGCAGCGACCGGGCACGGTCTTGTCGCTGGCGCCCTGGGGGACGATGCCGTATTTGAGCCAGACCGCGCAGCGTGGCGAGCACGGGGTGTGCTGCAACTGGGCGTGCAACCGGTCGTAGTGCTCGGCGGCGCGGTCCGACTGTGGTTCGACGATTTCGGCGATGGACTTGACCAGGTACTTGGTGACGTAGCCGATGGTCCGGCCGGCCTTTTCGGTCCCGGCAGCGACGCCGGTGATCTGCTTGCGGTCCATCTGCGTCCCGAACCGCACCGTATGCGCAGGCTCGAGGTCATCCACGGTGTCGAGGATGTCCAGGGCGTCATCCCAGTAGGTCAGCGCCCGACCGGACTCCGGATCCACGAAGGTCGCCTTACGGTGGTCCCACACGGGCAGGTGCGTGCCGCCGTAGACCTGGTTCTCGGCGTCGAAGCGCGGCCACCACACTTGGTGGTAGGTAGCCGCGGTGACCTGCTTGAGGACTTCGCGGGAGATCGCGCCACGGATCAGGATGTGCAGGTGTGGGGCTCCCCGGCGTTGTGGTTCGACGGTGGCGAAGTACTGCACGTCGTAGCCGACGCAGCGGCGCAGGTTCTGAATCCAGCGGTCGACCAGCCGGGAGAAGAACACGATATCCCTAGCGGCGCTGGGGTAGTCGTAGCGGTCGGGGTCGGCCGGGGAACCATCCGAGCACGGTTCACCCTGCTCGTTGACCGCGCCGTCACTATTTATGCGCCCGTAGCTGGGCATGGTCAAGGTGACGAACATGCTCGACAGGTGTCCGCCGATCGGTGCGCCGACAGTGCGTTTGGTGACCTTGCGGCGGGGCAGGTCCGGCACGTCCTGACGCCGCCTGGTGGAGCGTCGACGCCGGTCCTTGGCGGTGGCGTCCAGGGCCGGGAGACGACCACGCAGCCCGGTTGCGCGCAGCTCGGCGTCCAGGTCCCGGATCACCTCGGTGATACCGACCGCCAACTCCTCATCACCCTCGGCGAGAGCCTGCCGGTACTGGGCTACGAGATCCGCTCGGGCAGTGAGCAATTCGGCCTGAACCTCGGTCGGGTCCGTGGTGGGGGCGACGGGTTCGGTTTCGGCGTGCCAGCCCTCACGGCATTGAGCGATCCGCAGCAGCCGGTTGGCCTTGGCACACGCCGGGCACACCGATTCGATGGTGGACTTACACGGTGATCCCTCGTAGGTGACCGTGCCGGTCTTGGGGTCCTCGATCCGCATCGCGATAGGCCGTTTGCAGACCTGGTGCTGCTCGGCGGCGGCCTGGGCGATCTCGTAGAGGTTGGGTAGGGCGCGGCGCTGAGCCGCTGTCCCTCCCGCCTTGGATGCTTCGGTGTCGGGGTTCATCAGGCAGCGTCCTTCCGGAAGCGAGCAGTGTCGACAGGGGGTACCGCGACGGTTTCGGCGAGGGCATCGGCGTAGCGGAACATCAGCTCGACTACGCCGGGGCCGACGATGTTCGCTCGGCATTCCAGGGCTTCGAAGGTGTGGGCCAGGCGCTCGACACGGTTTTCGTAGTCGGCGGGGCATTGGCCGGGCAGCATCTTCACCCGAACCCAGTCCATGCCGTCGCCGATCTCAGCCATCAGCAGCCGCGGAACGAACGTCGACCCGTCGCGGCTTACGGTGAGCTTGCAGGACTCCAGGCGCTTGTCCCAGCGAAGCCGGTAACGCCACCAGCGAAGAAACCGTGCGCGGGCCCGGCCGGTGAGCCACCGCTCGAAGGTCTCCGGACTCCTGCGGCGCCAGAGCACCATCCCCGCGATGGACACCCCGACCACCACGACCGACCACGGCCACCCGATGAAAAGGCCGGCGGCGAGGGCTCCCGCGACCGGTACCGACACCACCGGGAACAACACCGCCCACCACAGCGCCACCACGGCCGCCTTGAGAGTCAGCCACACCAGCATCGCGAGGGCTTCCAGGACCATCTCGGCCGGTTCCTTGTGTGTCTCACTGGATTTCGTGGCCATCACTGGGCCTCCTTGTCGTACAGATCCAGCGCCAGCTGTGTCGGCACCGGAGTTTCATCGATCCATCTGCACCAGCTGTCAGTGTCCGAGTCCCGGTACACCACACTGGTTTTCATGCGCTTGC
This sequence comes from Nocardia suismassiliense, assembly GCF_900269665.1. Classification (GTDB taxonomy): domain Bacteria; phylum Actinomycetota; class Actinomycetes; order Mycobacteriales; family Mycobacteriaceae; genus Nocardia; species Nocardia suismassiliense. The sequence goes on along the minus strand of NZ_LT985361.1, from coordinate 8,779,309 downwards.
TGACATCGAGGTGACAGGCGTAGAGGACCGCGTCGGTGACGTTGCGGGCCTTGGGCAGGGGGCGCACCGTCTGACCGATCAGCACGCCCCACTGCACCTGCTGACGACCAGTCATGCCGCCCAATCCCAGTCGGGGTCTTCGGCGTCGACGTCGTCCAGCCCGTCATCCCAGCCGGGAGCCTCCCCGGTTTCGGCGAGTAGCCGTACCGCGATGGCGACCGAGTCCAAGCCGCGGCGTTCCAGGTGGCAGCGGCGGGCCGAGCGGAGGTGGATCGCGGCGTCGATGTCGTCACGGTCGAAACCCTCGGCGGGGGTCAGGTGGCGAATGGTCATGGCAGGGCCTCGATTTCAGGGATGCCGCACACGATGCAGGTGCGCGAACGGGTGGAGATGCCGAGCAGGCGTTTGGTGGCTTGCCAGGCGGCGGGGAATTGGTGGCCGTTGCGGTCGCAGTGATCAGCGGCCATGCAGCCGTCACACCAGATCCGGTCACCGTCATAGACCCAGCCGACACCGGCCGAACGGAGCCCGATGTAGTCCACGGCTTGCTGGGTGGAGTCGAAACAGATCGACTCACCGGTGTTTTCGGTGTAGATGTCACCGCACATGTCGCAGTAGATGACGACGTGCGTTTCGGTCACGAACCCTCGCTTCATGCCGCCACCCCATCTTCGTTCTCGTCGCCGAGGTCATCAGGGTCGAAACCGGTGTAATCCTGTGTGGGACCGGTGATCTCAGCTGCCGGAGAGTAGGCGTCCACGATCGCGTCGGCATCCTCGTCGGAGACCCAGAACGCACGCACCCGCACGAACCCGGTAGAGCCGTCCTGACCGACGTAGCCGACACCGGGGGTGTGCTCGTTGATCTCGTCGCAGCGCGCACCCCGATCCCGTGAACCCTGCCCGTGAACCATGGCGGTTTGGGTCGGTTCGTCCAGGCGCAGCCCGATCCGGACCGGGAACAGCTGCCGGTTGGGCATCGTCTCCTTCGACGGGTCCTGCAACGCCGCGACCACCGACACCCCCGCCGCGCGGCCCTTGGACAGCAGCAGTCCGGTCAGCTGACGGAACTCCTCCTGCTGGGCACGGTCGGCATAGGACGACAGCGAGGCGGCCTCATCGATGATGATCAGGATCAGCGGTTCGTCGGTGGTGGGGACGAGTTTGCGCAGACCGGCCTGACGCATCCGCACCAGCCGTTCGTCCATCTCCTCGACCGCTTCCCGCAGCATCGCGAGAATGGAGTCGGTGTCGACAGCGAAGCGGGTGAACAGCTTGTTCTCACCGCGCCCGAATTCGGCACCGCCCTTGGGGTCGGCCAGCCGGACATCCACCAGGCCCGCGAGGATCGCCACCCCGAGGCCGGCCAGGATCGACCAGATGACTGAGCCCTTGCCCGAACCGGTGGCACCGGCGAGCAGGATATGGGCGTAGAGAACCCGTAGCCGCCAGGTCTCGTAGTCCTCGGTGACCCCGACCGGGACCGCCTCCAGATCCACCACGTTGTGGACCGTTTCCGGCCTCGTTGCCGGAGCGACGAGGGTGTCGAACACTCTCACCTGAAGACGGACCCAGGACGGTTCAGGCGACGACGCTGTCACCTTCGGCACCCCGAGATAGGTAGCGAACTGGTTGAGGGTTTCGTCCTTGGACCAGTCAGCCAGCGACTGACCACCGAGCATCAGCACGTCGACCTCCAGCCCGAACGTCGAGTAGTCGTAGCGTTCGAGCTTCGGGAAACCGTCCTTCACCGAGCCCAGGCCCAGCGCGGCAAGCATGAGGTTGGTCTGGAGCGGATCGGCCAGGATGTAGACAGCGGTACGCAATTCGATCGGAGCAGCCGAGGCAATGTCCTCAGCCGTCACAGGACGAGCGCCGGCACCGAGGGACCGCAGCCACACCAGCCCACCCGCACCCAGGACCACGCCGAGGACCGCACCACCGGCGGGAACGAGATCAGTCAGCGCCATCAGACCAACCCCCGCAACGGCTCGAACGACAGCGACACCGAATGCTCAGCGAGCACGTTCGGCAGCACCTCCGACAACAGCCGGGCATCATCGAGACTGAGCCGGACCTCGGTCCCGCCGACCAGGAACGACATCCGAGCCGCCGACTCGACCGATTGAAACGGTGATGCCGCAACGTATTTCACGTGCCGCAACTCGCCCATGATCGGAGTAGTCATCACCGGCCACCCTTCGGCTTGGGCGTATCGATGGGGTCGCATTTCCACGGCCTGAAATTGATCAGCGGCGGTGCATCAGCGCAGTTGGCATCCCGGAACGATGCTTTCGGCACGTCCTCGCAGAACATCACGCACCCATCAGCACGGGGACTGGCCTGATAGGACACCGGAGCCGGGGAGCGGTCTGTGGTGAGCAGCACTGCTGTCGCCATGATCGTCACCGCAGGCACACCGAGAACGACGGCCAGGAACGGTGGATTCGGAACGACATTGAAGGTGGACATCACGCTGCCACCTTCACCAGATCGACGCGGGTCGCGGCGGTGTCGGCGATGGCCTGTTTGTGCTCGCACAGTGCCCGAGCCAGTCCGGTCACCAGTGCCCGAGCTTCCTCGATGCCCAGCGCCAGGCGAGCATCACGGCCGAGATCGATCCACACCGCAGCATCGGCATGGCCCTGGTACTGGCCGTCTTTGCCGTAGGTGTAGTCATGGGCGGGCCGGTAATCGGCCTTGGGGGAATCGTCAACGAAGACAGTGGTATTCAGGTAAATGCTCATGTCAGGGACTCCTGGTCAGGAAACCGTGATCGGCAGGGCTTCTTGCACCGGCCGCACGGGACGAATCGAACGCACCGGCACCACGGCCGGGCGGGGACGCGGAACCACCGACGGGACCGGCTCCGGTTCGGGAGCAGGCGCGGGGGTTTCCGCTGGTTGGTCGGCCACCTCATCGGCCAGTGGGACCGGGGCAGGGGCAGGGGTCGAATTGTGTTGTGCCGCACGCAGAAGGACGGCCAGGCCGTGAGTGTCGGCGAGCAGCGAGACCGGGGCGATAGCCGCGACCACGGCCGCCAGGACCGCTGAGGCCCACACCGGCAGCACCAGCCCGGACACGACCGCGTGCAGGCAGTTGCCCACGATGGACACGACCGCGCCGATGATCAGTAGCCGCACGAAGTACCGGCGATCGGGACTGTTGGCCAGCACCAACGTGCCCAATGTCGCCAGCAGGATCGTGCCGTCGATGACCACCGGCAGCAGCCACGCCTGATCAGCCGGGACATGCGCGATAACGGCGAGGTCTTTCAACGTGGCGAAGGACAACCGGAACGCGGCAGCGCCGACACCGACGATAGTGACCACGGCGAAACCCCGAGTCAGGTGCATGCTCACCGCGGCCGCTCGACCTGTACTCATTGCGTTGTCTCGCAACCGAATTCGAGACCACGAAGCGGCAACCGCGACGCCAGCGTCCGGACTTCCTCCGGGGTGTCTCGCAGCAGCATCCTCACCGCACCGTCACTGGCCCCGAGCAGGTAGTTGCCGTCTACTCCCAGGTCGGGATGTTCGAGCGCGAAACCGCCCAGCATCCCCAACTGGCTTGCCAGCAACTCCAACTCCAGGCAGATCCGATCCAGCCGATCGAGGGTGGCCGACGCGACATCGGCCATGTGCTCTTCGGGAGTCCGATCGTCGGTCATGACTACGCAGCCTTGGAAGGACGCGAGGCACCCGGATCGGCCGGCGGGACCTTCGCCCCGGAGTTGTCGCCGACGATGCCGGTGGCCCGGTAGGTGAAGCCGAGGTACTTGAACTCGCCCTGACCCATCACCTTCGGCTCCGCGGTAAGCCCTTCGAGCTCGATCATCCGCATCCCGGTACCGGGCACGATCTCCTCGTTCACCGGGATCGGCTGAACGTCCGCGATGAAGATGACCTCGAAACTCGCGCGCTTGGCCTTGTCCTCATGCGGATCGGTGACCGTGGCCTTCCACAACGGCAAACCCGTGCCCTGCCCCTCCCGATCCAGATCGAACATGCCTTCCGGCGCGGCGTTCGGGTTCGGGTTGTACTTCGTCATCCGCGTGATCTCCCCCAACAGGACCAAGCCCTGCGGGAACGCCACCTTGAACGGGATCTGGAACTGATAGCCCCTCTTGATCGCCATTGCGCTTCTCCTGCTGTCGATTGACCCAGCTGGCGATTGCCAGTCTGTGCATACACAACAGCGTATACGCAGCTGCGTATACGCACAAGGCTTGCGTATACGCAGATTGCTAGAGGGCTTGACGGCTCGCGGCCTGCCACCGCGTACTTTGAAGATTTGCGTATACGCAGCTGCGTATACTGAACATGATTGTCAGGAACGAGCTAGTGACTCGAAAGGACGCACCTATGGCTGAGCCTGCGTATGTTTCCATCGCGGGAGAGATCGCCCGGGATATCCGCAGCGGCGCGCTACCAGCAGGAACTCAGCTAAGGAGTTACTCCGAACTCGCCAAGCAGCACGGCGTTTCCGAGATCGTCATCCGCAAAGTGGTCGACCTCCTGTTGCGGCAGGGGCTCGTGTACACGGTCGAACGACGCGGCACGTTCGTCGCTTCTCGCCCAACGCTCGTGCGCGTTTCGCCGGAACGTCAGATGGAAGACCCCGAGGTGACTTTCGGAAACGAGTCGGCAGCCGGTGCCGACGATGTCCAGATCGAGCGGCAGACGGCATCGATACGTGCTGATGACGAGCTGGCGGCTTTGCTCGGCGTTTCCCTGGGGAGCGAGGTGACCCACGTGGTCACCAAGGCGTCCGAAAGTGGTCGACCAATCTCGATCTCAGACAGCTACCAGCCGCCAGGCACAGACGTCGCCGCCGCCAACATCCTCGAAGAGACCATGGCCGACCGACCACCAGTCCCAGCCCACGCCGAATGGCTTGCCGTCGCACCAGGGGACTTCGTCAAGACCGTCCACCAACGATTCCTCACGACGGATGACCGCGTCCTGATGGTCGCCGACGTGTCGTACCCCAAGGACCGCTACGACTCCTTTGTCTTCAGAATGGCGCTCGATCCTCAGCCCTGAGCGGAGGTACGGCCCTCGATGCCCGGTCGCTCGTTTCGGCCGGGCATTTTCGTGTCTACCTATCCGCGGAACGCACCCAGCCTTGCGCTACATCGGCCAGATTCCACCACGAGACATGTTGGGCGTCAGCAGATTCCAATGACCACTGTTCGGAGACCCGGTCGAAGAACGCATCGTCGCCGGTCTTGCCGCCCTTCGGCTCCCCGATGTAGATCAACCGCCGGCCTCCCTGCGCCTCGAACGCATCCAAGGCTCGCGATGCCATCGGGTCTCCCCATCCCGGAGGCCAGCACAGAAACAGCACGCAGTCTGCGTTGAGCTCGGCGTCGAACTCGTCCAAACCGCCGACTGTGTGCCACACGTCCAGTTGACCCGCGGCCTGCGGGAACGAAACGTTCACAGTGCTGTTCGGTGGCTCCACATCGAACGCGGCGACATCTACGCCGTGGGCGGCGAGTTGCCCGGCCCAGTACCCACGCCCAGCGCCCAGCTCCAGCACTCTTCGCCCTCTGCTGAACCGTGCCATCCACTCAATCGACTCCGGCGACGGCACCGCATAGGCGTACGCCGCCTGGAGAATTGTTTGAGCGAACGCTAGCCGCGCACTGCCGTTTCGCCTGCCGCCGTTGATAACCCGACGCCCATCATCGACGCCAACAGATGGCGCCACGATGTCCCAGTATGGATTTTCCGACTCGGACACCCCACCGGTCATGTAGTGCACAAGTCTGAGATCGAATGCGGCGTCCGCCGCGGCGTCGTCGGTCCCCGGCAGCATCGGAGCCGTGTCGAGGTACTCCGCCACCTTCGGATACTCCAGCCGGAGCCGCTGCTCATCCTCCAGCAGTGCCGCCAGTTCCGTGCGTCGCTCGGTCGTCAGCGTGAGCCCAGTCATGGAGACAATTCTCCCTGGCGCACAGGTTGTTCAGGGCCTAGTTGTCGATCTTCGGGCAACCGCCGATAAGCGGGTCTTACCGGCGGCCAGTCAGGTGAACTGACGCACTCAGAACGTCCGGTATTGCCCGAAGAGCGCGCGTTAGGCGACCCACAACGCACTGAGCCTGGTTCGACACGCTCCCGCGCCTCACGACCACAGGGATCGACAGGTGAGAGCCTTGGGTTTGTGGACAACACAGCGACCTCGGGTGCAGAGATTGCGTTCAAGAAGGTATGGGCCGGCTGCTGGTGGGTGGTTTGCGGGTTCCTGGTCGCGTTCGTGGTGGTAACAATCTTGAAGATGATCTGTTCACCGCGGGACATCACTGTGGGGTGGTTCTCGGCGTGGGGGACGTGGGCGGCTGGGATTGCCACTGCCGCAGCTTTTTTGATCGCGGCGTACGGCATCATGGTGTCCAGCGCACAAGCCCGCGCCGACCGTCTCGCTGCCGCTGAGGTGCGGGAATCGGATGCGATGGCGCAAGCTCGGTTGCTGACCATCTATCACGCCGACAGCTTCTTGGTTCCCGATGTCATCAAGGAGTTTAGGATCGAGAACCGTTCCCGGGAGCGGTTTTTCGACGTGTCCGTTCCTTTTGTCGACCGCGTTTACAAAGGCGAACCTGGGCGCGTAATGCCGCAGTCCCCATCGAGCACCGGTCAAGTATTGGAAACATTGCCGAACAAGAACCTTCTCCACCCGCATCTCACGGAGAACGGGGCATGGTTCACCGACGTAAGGGTGTACGCGGACGACACAAAGTCGGTGACGTTCGAGGTGCAGTACACCGACGCCGCCGGCCTGGCGTGGCGCCAACATTCCGATGGACGAATCGAACGAGGCGACGCGCACACCGCGATTCAAGTGCGGGAAGTCGACCAGTGGGAGCTGGACTGACAGGGAGCGTCCCGCACAACGCACTGAGCTGCCCCCTGGGCACAATGCTCGACGGTGAACTCCGCCTCTCACCAACCGCAGAACTATGGTGGAACTGGGCTACCGCCACCGAACTCGATCAACACCAACTACCCGGCAATCCACCGGTGGCGCTGACGCCGTAGTGCAACCGCAAGCATCCGCTTCTGCCGCATATCCGGCGTTCGACCAGCCGGGATCAAGTGCGTACGGTGCGTACGGTGTGTACATTTGTACATGTCACGCGAGTGATGCTGGGTGGTGGGACGCCGTTGTGAGCGACGCCCCACCTGTGGGTTAATTAGCCCGCTTCCAGCGGACCAGCACGAGCGCTCCGGCGACCACGGCGGCAACTATCAGGATGATGCCGTAGTCGACCGGAGCCTCTTGCTTTTTCCGGCGATGTTTCGCCAAACCCACCACCTCCTCCCTGGGCGCGATGTGTGGACCATGTCCATCGCCCCTCGGGAAGAGGTGGCACCACCCTACGTCAGCTATCCGGCCGGAACTGTTGGAACGCAGTCGATTCCGGCGAAAGCCATCGGATGACCACTACGAGTCGGCCCGCTACGGGTCGGCTCATGCCGAGTCGGCCCGCTACTAGTCACGGCATCCACCGTTCGCGCGACAACTACGACACGACAACTACGACGGTTGTTGCCGAATTCCGCCATTGAGGATCAAGAGCGGCGCTGCGCGCCGCCCGCGCGGCTACCGCCGCGCCGCGCCGCGCGCCCGCCGGCCTCCGCAAGCTGCGGCAGGCGGGCGCGTCGGCACGTCGGTAACCGCGCTTGCGTTCACAACTGCCACTCCAGGACACTCTGGGTCGCTTTGGGCATATCCGAATAGGTGTGGGCACGACGTGAGCCGTACCCGACGCTGCCTCCGCAGCCGATCTCTAATCGACCGGCGCCGTACGGGGTGACTGGCTGTGGTCCCGGACCGGCGCAGGCAAGTACGGGACGAAAGCCGCGGTGGGGAAGGCGGACCGATCACCTCTCCTCGGTTCGCGGGCGAAGGGCATACGCCGGAACCAGCTGATCAGCCACGCGAAGATCCGGCCGGCCATCGGCGTACTGCACGCTGAACGTCACCCGACCCATCCAATCTCCCGCCACCGTCGGCACCCAATGCGTCAGTACCCCCGGACGCTCACCCTCCATGATCACCCCCGAGCCATTCGTGTGCTTCGGCGTTCCAGGATCACGAATCACGATGGCATCCAACCGAACCCACACCGGCTTCGGATGCTCCACCGCCGTCCGGTAGTAGTGACCCGTCGCATTCGGGTACGCCAACTCCGGTTCCGTACCCTCCGTACGCTGCGGCCCACGACTCGAACCCATGTTCGAATACTAGCGGGTGCATCCTCACAGGCCCCCGCCTCCTCATTGCCGAAGTATCCGACCTCACTCGGACGAGTCAAGGACCACCTACGGTGTCCGCTACGCGGTGGCTTCGCCATCCTTGACACGCCCTCTCTCGCTTCAGGGATGGCAAGTATGAGGAAGCAGGGGGAGTAGTAGGCGGCGGATAGCTATCCCGCACCAACTGCCGGAAGAAGGACAACAGTCAGCGGAGTGTTGCGAGGAAGGGCCTGCCTTAGGCCGGGGGGATCTGGTACCGGTACGAGATAACGGTCAGCCCAGATTCATCGATCTTCCAGGGCTGGGTCACCACCCGCACACCGCCAGAGGCCACCGGAGGCTGCTGAGTGCGATCTAGCCGGATCGAGTGGACAACCACCAAAGCGTTGTTCGGATTCTGCTGGTGGTGCTCAACCTCGTTGCGCGTCAAGATGATCTGCTCGCCCAGAGACATGGTGCCCTTGACTTCGACGTACACCTCCTCCTCACCACGAGTCGCCAGCAAGTCATACGGCTTGGATGCGCCAGTGTCCTTGACCTGGTACTTCAAATCCTTGAAGTACTCGGCGGCCAGATTCACTGCATGCCGCTCAATCGCGGTCTGCTCAGGCTTGGTTAGCCGGAACCCTTGTCCCTTAGAGCGTTTGCGCGTGTTGCCCGCCGCGTTCGCCGATGCCAGTTCAGCGTCCACGATCTCCGGGGGCTCATCGCCAGGGATGTAGGCTGTGAGCGCGTCGGCATCGTACAGCCGCTCCAACATGTGACCGATACGGACCAAGTCGTCATGCAGCTCTTCCTCGGCCGGCATCGCATCCAACCGGTATTCGATGCCGTGTACGTTGCCGAACTGATAGACCCGCCCGAGCGGCTGACGCCCCTTGAGGCTGATCGAGTCAAACGTCTTCGGCCCAGCGTTACTGGCGGACAGGATGTCTCGCGCCCACTGCACCCGCGGCAACAATTTGGTTTTGGGCTTAAAGATGAAGTCCTGCTTGTCCACACTCCAGGTCGTAGTGCCCTGGTTCAGAGACAGGTACACCGACTCTCCGGCCGCATCGAACAGGTAGACCGCATACCACCCGTCGGTCGGCGCCGGACTATGGACTGGGTCATAGTAGCGAGTCCACGGGACCTCAGCAGGGTTGCCCTTCCCGTTGCTTCCACCCGCTTCCCAGCTCGGGAACACCGGAGCCAACACCGAACCGATTACATCTCGGATCTCGACTTCAACTAGCTGCTTGCGGCGAGCCATCAACGGGCTCTTAGGATTTGACGTGTAGTTCGCTTGCAAGGTCAGTACTTCGCTGAGCATCTCGCCCAAAATTATGCCCGCAATCTACACACCATCACCGACAGATTCCGGAGCGCTAAGTGCTCGCAGGTTGAAGCCTCTAGTCGCCCTATCCGACCGGTGACCCATTCAGAAAGTTGCCGCCACACTTGGTGCAGACCTTGTCGCCCGTACGCGTACCGAGGTAGTACTCGGAGACAAGGGTGTGCGGGTCGCATGCGGGACGACCGGCGGCCTCCCACCGCTGCCTAGTGCGAGCGGCTTCTTCCATCTGCATCTCCTTAGCTCCTTCTCCTATGCCTTGCGCGGCCGGCCACGCTTACCTCCGGCTTTGAGTCCCATGTCGATCTGGACCTGGTCGGATCGGAGAACGGACAGTTCGGGATCCACCTTGATCAGGCGATCGATCACACTGCGCGCTGCCTTCTCGTAGTTGGTGCGTGCACCACCGCCAGTGCGAGTTCTCCAACCAACCACGTCGCCGGTCTCGTTGACCACGCCCTCCGTCACGACCAGAGTCCCCTCGAAATCTGGATGAGTCGGGACCTTGGTTTTCTCGTCTTCAATGACCCGTGCATCGCGCCGCCATTTCACGTGCTTAGCCATGAGATCAATGACGTACTTCGGGTCGACACCGCTAGACATCCGCGCGGCGCAGATCACGCCCGCGACGACGTAAAGCCCAGCCGGGGTACCGTGAACGAACTGGGCGCGGAACTCCTTCGGATCCGTCCCCGACGCGATGTCTTTCCAACCCGGCAACCGGGCGAACGCGTAGTCGAGATAGTCGAGAGCCTCGTCCGCAGCGTGCTCTACAGCGTGCTGTTCCTCCAGCTCCAGATTCTCGTTCTCGGGGTTCTCGACAACCCCGAAGTGCCGGCGGAGATTCTCTTCCCTCATGTCGGGCGTTCGGTCCTTGTAACCGATGAAGAGGTTTGCCACGGCGCCGCGCACGGCAGCAGCGGAATAGACAGTGTCGCCCGTGGCCGTCGAACTCTGAAAAGCGAGCCGATTGGCACGGGAGAGTAGTTTCCACCGCCTCGCAACCTCCAGGCCGATCCGGTTTGCGAACTGTTCGCGGTCCATAACAGCGATCAGCGAGGGCGAGATCGGCTTCGTGCTCGCCATCGTGACGAACATTCGAGAGATCTCGTCCTTGTCGCCCTCCAGCAAAATCAAGACCGGGATGGCCGATGCTCGCAGGAACTCGGCGATCTCATCGGCTCCCAGTACACCTTGTCGAACCGCATCCATCGTCTCGTCCCACAGCTCACGAACCGCAAGGTTGCGGTGCTGGGCATCCACGATCACGACCCGGTGACCAGCGAGGACCGAGAACTTGACGATGTCGATTCCGTCGCTGATCGGCGCTAGCAACTCGACATCTACACCTTCTTTCGCGATCGCGAGCGTAAAGGTGCCTGTCAAAAGCTTGTTAGCGTGCTTTCGGAGACCCTTCTTAATCTTCTTGACGTGGTCGAGGGAAATCACCCGGTTGCCGGGCTCTATCCCTTCCAGTTCGTAGTCGCTCCGGGTCATTACCTCGTCGACGTTAAGGCTGACCACGGCAACGATGGGTAACGCGGTGACAATCCCGGTCATCTCGCCCATCTGGAATGACTGCCCGGTCGCGGTGAACCGCGCAGGCCTCAGCTTCGTACCCGCAAGCTTTCGCAACTCATCGATCCCGCTGCTATCGGGACCTGCATCAAGTGTCACTCACGTGCTCCTGTCGTACTGCTGGGCGTAACCCGGTTGGCCGAGTCGATCGGCGGCTTGCGGGCTTGGCGGCTACCTCATTCCTAGCAGCCGGCCGCAGCCCTCGTCAAGGCCGGCCGAATTTTTAAACTGGCCGGCCTATTTTTCGGTCCGCAGGAAAGTAGGCGAGATCTCCCCGGCGCCAATAGAGGTCCGAGAGAGCCGGGGTCGGATACCACCTGCTCCGGGGGACCAATTCGACGACACGTCTGACGACAACCGCGACGACAGTGACGGAGTTGAACCACACCACCGCCGCAGTAGCTAGATAGGTAAATCGTGTGGTCAGCGGCCCTGCACGCTCCTGACAGTGTGGAGACACCTTGGTACGCAGTGAGTACGCAGCACCGACACTCGCTCTCCTTCCTTACCAACGGAGCCAGCGGAAACCTGCAGTTCGGGGCAACGCGACAATCGCCGACCATTCCCACAAACGTCGAGGGCGATGTTCATCATCAACATGGTGATCAGCGGATTGCACTCCTACGCCGGGCTCAACTAGCGCCGTCTACCTGATCCGGTGTAGGTCAGGTTCGGGCAGTAGATAGCCGATTCCTCACGGACGCGGTGGCAGCAATCCCAGCCCGAGAAGCATCGCAATGATGCTGGCCGGAATCCCGATGACGTTGGCCGCTATTCCGGCCCCGACCGCTGCCGCGGTCAGCGCCGCGGAGCCGAGGGCGACAAGCGCCGGTCCGCCGCCCATCGCGGTCAGCGCCGCAGAGCCGATAAAAACAACCGCCGATCCGAGTTCTACCGAGCCCATTGGATGCGCCTTCCTGGAGCGGATAATGGTGCATTAGTTCTAGTTCCTGGTGTCAGGCAACAGCGGAATGATAGGGGCCTGCGCTCCCCGTGGCGCCGAATTCCTGCCTGTGTCGGCACGAGAGCTTCCTGGCCGGCGATGTAAGGGCATATCGCGGATCGGAAAATGCTGGTCATATTTCGGAGGTAATCATGTTCCCGCGAACTAGGCTTGTTTGTTGTTCGAGTACGCAAAAAAATGCGTAGTTGATCGGCGCAAGCCCCGCTCTCGGATCAGATTGCGGGCGGGGCTTGCGGCTCGAACTGATGCCATCCAGGCAGTGGCATGCCGGGTGGACTACACCTCGAGCTCTTCCTCGATGCTCTTGATGCGGTGGCGGGCCAGGGCGAGGTTCGCGCGGGTGCGGTCGAGGGCGAGGTAGAGGAACAGGCCCTTGGATTTGCGGCCGGTCATCGGGCGGATGAGGTGGTACTGGCCGGACAGCGTGATGAGGATGTCTTCGATGCCCTCGTTGAGGCCGAGCTGCTCGATGGTGCGCATTTTGGCGCGCACGACCTCGGTGTTACCCGCTGCGGCGACCTGGAGGTCCAGTGCCTTGGAACTGCCGAGGGTGCCTAGCGCCATGCCGCTGTTGTAGTCGACGACGGCGGCGCCGATCGCACCGTCGATCACCATCATGTCCTTCAGTGACAGATCCAGGTTGGACATGTCTGTTCCTTTCATTCGGTTTTCGTTGCCTGGTCTTTTCCGTTGGCGGCCGCCATGTGGTCGGCGATCGCCCGAGCCACCGGACGGGATTCCAGATGGAGCCTGCCGACGTTCACTTCGGGGCCGGCCAGCACGGTCAACGAGGTCCAGCCCGCCGCGTAGACGACCACGTGCCCCTCGGCGCCGTGCACCACGACCTCGTTGAACCCGCCCCCGTGTGCGGTCGTCGCCAGCCGGTAGGACAGCGACAGCTGCGCGGCGGCCAGCGCGGCCATCCCGCCGGGTTCGATGTGCGCGGGTAGATCGTGTGCGACGAGCAGCCCGTCGCTGGAGGCCACCAGCGTGCCGGTCAGCCGCGGCACGCGTTCGCGTAGCGCTTTCAGTTCCGCCAGCACCGCCGCGTTCGGTTCGGGTCCGGACATCGACACCTTGGTCAACCTCCCCATCAGTTCGCCGAGCAGTCTTTTCCGCGCGGTCACGCATCCTCCAAAGCCGCCCGCAGGCGAACGAGCAGGCCAGGATCGACCGGTTCCCAGCGGTCCTGAGCGGCAACGGACCCGCTCGGTCGGACGCGGCGGCGCCGGGGCGGTACGGCGTCGGCGCGCAGCGGGTTGACCATGGCCTCGGCGGGCAGCACCGGGACCGGCGGCTCGATCAGCCCGGCCGCGGTCAGTTCCCGCACCGCCACCAGGCAGCCATAGGTGGTGCGGCCGAGGTATTCGCCGATCCCGGTGACACTGCGGCGAGTGTCGGCGGCGGCAAGCACCTCGGCCTGGCCCGCGGTGAGGACGACGCGTCGTCTGCTGCGGCGGACCGGCACGACCGGCGCGCGGTCGACCAGCCGCGCGGGCCACGGCGTGCCCGCCGAGTCGCCGCGGCGCACACATTCCTGGACCAGCACGTGTGGCGCGATACGGCAGACCGCGGCTAGCCAATGCGGTGGCGCGGGCCGGAATTCGGGGGTCGCGGGGCTGTCGAGCAGAAAGTAGGCGGCATCGAAAACCGAGAGCAGCGCGAGGATTTCCAGTCGCGGCTGGGCCAGCACCCGGTCAGGATGTCCGCCCTCGGCGGCACGCCAGTCCTCGGCGGTCGCTACGCCCGCTTCCGATACCAGCCGGGCCAGCCCGCTCGTCCGCAGGCAATCGGCGGCGGTGACAGCGCCTTCGGCGAGATGAAAGGCGCCGTCGCCGACGAACAGCACACCGGTACGTTTTTCGTTTTCCAGTTTGCGCAGTTCGTCGGCGAGCTCACCGCTCATGACCGGCCTCGGCGAATTCGGCGAGAATTCCGTGCAGCCGGAACCGCGCCATCGCCAAGTTGCCGGTGTCGTCGTCCAAGAGGACATGGACGAAAAGACGGCCGTCGAAGTCGCCGTGCACCAGATTCAGCAGGTGATATACGTGGGTGCCGCAGACGATGATCTCGGTGAGGTTCTCGTCGTGGTGGCCGTTCGTCAACGCGGGACAGTCGAGGACGGCGCGCACCACGTCGGTGCTGCTGGCCGCGGCTTCGTGCTGGTCGACACCCTGGTGCAGTCCCGCGGTGGCGATCGCCAGTCCGCTGGCGGCGTCCACCAGGGTCGCGCTGCGCGCGCCGGGAATGTCCATGATGCGTTCCAGACAGCCATCAACACCGAGCACCGCGCCACCACTTGTCATATCAGGGGTTTCAAGAAATCCAGACGCTACACAGTGTCGATGTGGAACATGCGGTAAATGCCGCAAAATATTGCTGCAAAATATGTAGAAAGTACCTTTTGGTATTCAATACCTCGCAGTATCAAATTTCTTTCAGTACTGAATACTGTGCAGTATTGAATACCTTGTGGTTTCTACCATTTCGACTTCTGCCGGCCGATAGTCGATGGCGCAAGGGGCCTTCGGATCAGGAGTTCCTTGCGGGGCCGCCGGCGCGGCTCCGGGCGAGGCCGCCGGTCACTCGGAAAACCGCCGTCGGCAACGTAGTGGCGCACATCACGTCCATCGCGGCGTGCCGTTCGGCGAAACGCCGTGTCCTGTCTACATGCGATGCGCTGATCCTGCGCACACAGTTTCGAGGAGACGGGCTCTTGGATTCCGATTACTTCACCTATCTCCCGGCTGCGGTTGTCGACGCGGACGGAAGTGTGGTCGAGCAGTTGAACAACAGTGCGTTGCGCAGGCTGGCGCAGACGGCGGCGGGCCTGTCCGTGGAGGCGCAGCACTATCTGGCGATGCTCGCGAACCGACTACGCGCGAGCGAAGGGTTGCACGCGCGCAACTACGCCGACGGTGAGATGTAATGCGCGAAAGGGGATCCGGGGCGAACGCTCAGCGCTCGGTGCTGCCGGGTTCTCCGTCGCGATGCTGGCGGGATAGCCGCCAGAGGAACTCCGGGTCGTCGTCCGGGCCGACGACACGCTTGCGCTGCGGTGGACGCGTAGGGCCGGCGGTCGGTCCGGCAGTCTTCTCGGGGCCGAACGCTTTCCAGCACAACACCGCGACTGCCACGACCGCGATGAGTGCCAACAGGTACGTCACGTCGCTCACCTCCTGGTTACGAGGGTAGTCCCGTGCGCAACCCGCGCACACCGCAGCCGTGAAATCAGTGTGACGGGTGGGCGCGGGCCCCGGCACGATGGGCCCGCGCGGCCCGCAGTCAGCGTGCGGTCGCCTCGGTGGTGAGCGACTTGAGCAGCTGCATTACCTCTGATTCGCGGAACCGGCGATGTCCGCCCGGTGTGCGCAACGATCCGAGACGCCCGGCATGAGCCCAGCGGGTGACCGTCTTCGGATCGACGTGGAACATGGCAGCAACCTGCCCTGGTGTCAGCAGGGTGTCCTGGCCGCCGACGGTGATCGCACTCATAGCAAACCTCTCCGTTCTCGACAGTTCCCTCATCAGATGGCGACATCGTTGCACTGAAACCCCTAGGTACTCGAACCACCTACTGTTGGTAAAGGGGAAGTAATAGACAAATCGGATACGCTCTACGACCTCGGCAACAGGTGTGCGCCGAGCGCGGGCAACAGCTTCGCATAGGCTGATCGACGTGAGTGACGCAACTCCACCTGATGGTGCTCCAGGACAGCAAACCGCTGGCGCGGGCCGTCGGCTCGCCCGCGATCTCGGTCTGTACACGGTGGCCAGGCTGGGCCTGGTCGTGCTGATCACCGTGCTGATCATGCTGGTGGCCCGGCTGGTGTCGGTGGACATCCCGCTGGTGGTCGCCGCGCTGTTCGCGCTGATCATCGCCATGCCGCTGTCGCTGACGCTGTTCAAGCGGCTGCGCACCCGGGTCAACGAGGACATCGCGGTGGTGGACGAACGCCGCAGGCACGACAAGGCCCAGTTGCGCGCCCGGCTGCGCGGCGAGGCCCCCGAGGACAATCAGGGGACATCGTGAAGTCCTGCGATCGCAGCACCCCGCGCGATTGGGTGGACAACGCGGTGCGGCTCATCGATGCCGACGCCCAGCGCAGCGCGGACACCCACCTGCTGCGCTACCCGCTGCCCGCCGGGTGGAATGTCCAGTTGTATCTGAAGGACGAATCCACCCATATCACCGGCAGTCTCAAGCATCGGCTGGCCAGATCCCTGTTCCTGTACGCGATCTGCAACGGCTGGGTCGGCGAGGGCACCACGGTGGTCGAGGCGACCTCGGGCTCCACCGCGGTCAGCGAGGCGTATTTCGCGAAGCTGCTCGGACTGGATTTCGTCGCGGTGATGCCCGCGAGCACCTCGCCGCAGAAGATCGCGCTGATCGAAGCGCAAGGCGGCCGTTGCCATTTCGTGCAACGCCCACCCGACATGTACACCGAGGCGGCCCGCCTCGCCGCCGAGTGCGGCGGCCATTTCATGGACCAGTTCACCCATGCCGAGCGCGCCACCGACTGGCGCGGCAACAACAACATCGCCGAATCCATTTTCCAGCAGATGGCGTTGGAGTCCCATCCCGTGCCGGAGTGGGTGGTGGTGGGCGCGGGCACCGGCGGCACCAGCGCCACCATCGGCCGCTATATCCGATACCGAAGGCACGCAACGAAATTGGCCGTCGTCGATCCGGAGAACTCCGCGTTCTTCGGCGGTTACGAGACCGGCGACGCGGGTTATGAGACCGGAATGTCTTCGCGCATCGAGGGAATCGGCCGGCCACGGGTGGAGCCGTCGTTCGTCGGCGAGGTGGTCGATCGCATGATCGAGGTGCCCGACGCGGGCTCCATCGCGGCGGCGCGATACGCGAGCCGGGTGCTCGGGCGCAGAGTCGGCGGCTCCACCGGCACCAACCTGTGGGGCGTATTCGGCATCATCGCCGAGATGCTGGCCGCTGGGCGCGGCGGCAGCGTGGTCACGCTGCTGTGCGACGGCGGAGACCGTTATGCCGGAACGTATTTCGATGACGCGTGGGTCGAGTCCCAGGGCCTGAGCCTTGCCGAACCGACCGCGATCCTGGACAAGTTCGCCGCTACCGGCGAATGGACGGGCTGAGCACCTCTCATCGGGTCGGGCCGAACGCTACTTAACGATCCATTGAAGGCCACCTTCACTCGGGAACAGCACCCGATCGAAGGTGGCCTTCGTGCTGTCCGCCCACTCCTTCGCTGAAAGCGAACGCGCAGCGCGTCAATTTTTGTTGACAATCGTCCTTGTCGTCAATCAAAATTGACGACATGACAGAAGCAACCACTCTGGCGGCCGCCGCGGGCAGCCCCGACCCCGAAGTCGGGCTGCGGGCGGTGCTCGCCCTGCGACGGCTGCTCGAACGCCTCGAGGCGATCCAGGTGGCCAACGCTCGCGAACAGGGCTGGTCCTGGCAGGCGATCGCGGAGGCGCTCGAGGTCAGCAAGCAGGCAGCCCACCAGAAATACAACCGGAAAGGCAGGAACCGCTGATGTTCGAACGGTTCACCAAGTCGGCGAGATTGGCCGTCGTGACGGCCCAGGAGGACGCGCGCGAACTGCGCTCCGCCACCATCGAGATCGAGCACGTGCTGCTCGGCTTGCTGTCGCAGGGCGAGCACGATCTGAAGGCGCTACTGGCCGACGCGGGCATCACCCACGACAGTGTGATGAGCGCGCTGGCCAAACGCGGAAAGGGCGAACCGCTCGGCGCGGAGGACGCGGAGGCGTTGCGTTCGATCGGCATCGATCTCGACGCCGTGCGCGAGACCCTGGCCGAGAACTTCGGCGAGGACGCCCTCGATCGCGCGGCACCGCGGGAGGAGAAGCGTGGCCTGTTCGGCTGGGGTCGCGGCGGCGACTTCGGGCACATCCCGTTCACCCGGGACGCGAAAAAGGTGCTCGAACTGTCGCTGCGGGAAGCGCTGGCGCGCAAGGACAAGGCCATCGAATCCGGGCATCTGCTGCTCGGGATCCTGCGTGCCCCCAATCAGACGACCTTCGGCCTGCTCGGCGGTTCCGACCGGATACACGAGTTGCGGCCGAAGGTGCTCGCGCTGCTCGATCGCGCGGCCTGAAGCGGCGGCCGGGTGCACCGCATGACGCGCTGAAGTCCGGCGTCGGCCGCGTCGGGCCGAGCGCAGGCCCGGCACTCGCCTTAGCATGAGCGCATGCAGCTTCTGATTCGGTTGGTCATCAACGCGGTAGCCATCTGGCTGGCCGCCGCCTGGGTCGACAAGATCGACATCATCAGTCCGGCGGAGCACGGCAACGGCGGCAAGATTATCGTCCTGCTCGCCGTCGCCGTGGTGTTCACGGTGGTGAACGCACTGGTCAAGCCGATCATCAAGCTGCTGTCGCTGCCGCTGGTGATCGTCACGCTCGGCCTGTTCCTGCTGGTGATCAATGCGCTCATGCTGTGGCTGACCGCGAAGATCACCGAGACCACCGACTACGGCCTGCGCGTCGACGGCCTCTGGGCGGCGATCATCGGCGGCCTGATCGTCTCGATCGTCAACTGGGTCCTGGGCATCTTGGTCCCGGACGGCGACTAGTTACCCGAAGCTGATGGCCAAGGCGGTGAGCGCCGACCAGGCGAGCATTGCCAGGCCGGAATCGCGCAGCGCGGGAATGAGTTCCAGGCCGCCCTTGCCGGATCGGACCGGGGCATTGGCGCGCACCGCGAGCGGGATGGCGAGCAGGCCGACCAGCGCGAACGGGGTGCGCGCCACCAGCAGCAGGGTGCCGAGGAACGGGACGGTCAGCAGGGCGAGCTGCAGCGTCCTGGTGCGCGGGTCACCGAGTTTGACCGCGAGGGTGACCTTTCCGGATTGCGAGTCGGTCGGGATGTCGCGCAGGTTGTTCGCGACGAGCACCGCGCTGGAGAACGCGCCGACCGAGACCGCGAGCACCGCACCGGCCCAGTCGATCCGCTCCGCCTGCACGAACTCGGTGCCGAGCACACCGATCAAGCCGAAGAAGACGAACACCGCGATCTCACCGAATCCGCTGTAGCCGTAGGGCTTGCTGCCGCCGGTGTAGAACCAGGCACCCGCCAGGCAGGCCACGCCGACGAGCAGCAACCACCACGCCGTCGTCGCCGCCAGCACGAGGCCGACCACCGCCGCGATGCCCAGGCTCAGCATTGCCGCATTGCGCACCGCCGTCGGCGAGGCGAGGCGCTGCCCGACCAGGCGTACCGGGCCGACCCGTACGTCGTCGGTGCCGCGAATGCCGTCGGAGTAGTCGTTGGCGTAGTTGACGCCGATGATCAGGGCCAGTGAAACCAGCAGCGCCAGAACGGCTTTCCACCACACCGCGCCGTCGAGCGAGGCGGCGGCACCGGTGCCTGCCAGCACGGGGGCGATTGCGTTCGGCAGGGTGCGTGGACGCGCGCCCTCGATCCATTGCGCTGCAGTAGCCATTCCCGCAGCATAATGTCGCCACCGGATCCGGGCCGCTCAGAGCCCGCGCTCGAGCGGGTCCGGACCCGCTCGCCCGCCGCTGTCAGCCGCTCAGCGCCCGTTGGCCTCGGCGACCGCCTTCAACCGGGCGAGCCCCTTCTCGAAGTCCTTGCCGACGATCCGGTCGGTCGGGATCACCTTCGACAGCACGCGCATCAACCCCCGCTGCTCGCCGGTCATCCGCCAGACCACCTCGGTGGCACCGGACTCGGTCGGGTTCAGCTCGAACACGACCTGGTTGGTGGCCTTCCACGGCTTCTCGAAGATCAGCCGGATACCGACCTCGCGCTCGGCGCTTGCGATGATCTCCATGTTTCCGCTGCCGACCTTGCGGTCACCGATCCAGGCGTACTTGGCGCCGACGCCGGCGTCCGGCCCGGAATAGGTGCGCTGCAGCTGCGGATCGATCTCCTCCCACGGCGACCACTTGGTCCACTCGTGCAGGTTATCGATCAGCCCGTGAATCCGCGACGGCTCGGCCGAGATCACGGCCTGCCGGACCACTTCGAACTCAGCCATGCGCACAGCGTAGGCGACCGACCACTGGAAATGGGGTGAAAACCATGTCGGCCCGGTCAGCGCCGCTCGCATACGATGGCCGCGGGATGTTGTCGGATCAGAGCGGCCCGAACGGTCGCGGTCAACTGTTGCGGGCGCCCGCAGGTGAACCGGTGGTGGTCGCCCTGCTGGGCGAGATCGCGCTGCGCCGAGACGGCGCGCTCACCGCGCCACCCGGTGCGCGTTCGCGCTTGCTGCTCGCCGCTCTGGCGTTGCGGCCCGGCCGTAGCCGCAGCGCCCAGTCGCTGATCGACGACGTGTGGGGCGAGCAGCCGCCGCGCGCGCCGATGAACGCACTGCACACCCAGGTGTCCCGGCTGCGTTCCGCGCTGCCGGACGGTGCGCTGGAAATCGGGCCCGCCGGATACCGGTTGACCCTGCCCGCGGGCCAGGTGGACCTGACGCGCGTCGCCGAACTCGGGCAGCAGGCCCGCGCCTGCCGGACCGCGGGCGACGATGCGGGCTGCCTCGAGCTGGTCGCGCAGGCCCGTGCGCTGTGGCGTGGCGAACCCGGCGCCGATCTGCCGCCGGGCGAGGTCGCCGACGCACTGGACGCCGCGGCGACGAGCAGGCTGGCCGAACTGGACGCGCTCGAGCTGGCGGCCCGCGAGTCGATCGGCGACCTCGACGGTGCGTTGCGCATTGCCCGGCTCCGGGCCGAGGTCAACCCGGTGGACGAGTCGGCTCAGCTGGCGGTGATGCGACTGCTCGCCACGGCGGGCCGGCCCAACGAGGCCCTGGAATCGTTCGCCGCCTTCCGAATTCGGCTGGTCGAGCACCTCGGTGCGGACCCCGGACCTGCGCTCGTCGAGCTGAACACCGCGATCCTGCGCGGCGAACCATTGAGCCCCAACGGTTCTGCCGTCCGCTTTGAGAGTCGTCCGCAGACACCCAGCCCTGCAACACTTTCCGGCGACGGCAGTCCCGCACCACTCGACGCCACCACCGAGTTCGGTGTGCCCGCGGCGATCGGTCTGCGGGCGGCGCCCAACGCACTACTCGGTCGCGAGGACGATCTGGCCGCGCTCGACACCCTGCTGCGCACGTCCAGGGTGACGACCGTGCTCGGCCCAGGCGGGTCGGGAAAGACGCGCATTGCCAACGAAGTCGGTGCCCGCGTCGCGGGCGCCCGCCGCGTGGTGCTGGTGGAACTGGCCTCGCTCCGGGCCGACGCCGCCGACGCCCCGGTCGAGATCGAGGCCGCGATCAGCGCCGTGCTCGGCCTGAGCGACCTGACGTACGGCACCACCAACTTGATCAGCCGCGTCGATGCCCGTAAGCGCCTGCACGAAGCCGTGTCCGCGCGCCCCATGCTGTTGATCCTGGACAACTGCGAGCATGTGATCGATGGCGTCGCGGTGGTGGTCGCCGACCTGATCGGTGCCGCCGATCGGCTCACTGTGCTGACCACCAGCCGGGCGCCGTTGATGATCACCGCCGAAACCGTCTATCCGCTACCGTCATTGACGATCGATCCGGCCGGGTCGCCCGCGACGGAGTTGTTCGCGGCGCGGGCCAGGTCGATCCGCCCTGGTGTGCGGCTCGACCCCGACGTGGTCGCGCAGCTGTGCCACACCCTCGACGGGCTGCCGTTGGCCATCGAACTCGCCGCCGCGCGGGTCCGGGCGATGAGTGTCGAGGAGATCAATCTCGGCCTGACCGACCGGTTTTCGCTGCTTCGCCACGGCGATCGCAGTTCGCCGGAGCGCCACCGCACCCTGCACGCCGTGATCGACTGGAGCTGGAATCTACTCGACACCGCGCAGCAGGCTGCCCTGCGCCGATTGTGCCGATTCCCAGCCGGTTTCACCTTGTCCGCCGCCGAGGTGGTCGCGGGCGGCCCCGAGATCGACGATGTCGCCGCGGCGGTGGACGGTTTGGTGAACCAGTCGCTGCTCACCGTGCTGGACGAGGACGCGCTCGGCACCCGGTACCGCATGCTGGAGACGGTTCGCGAATACGGTGAGGAGCAGCTGGCCGCCCGGCCGGGCGAAGCCGATCTGGTCACCGCTCGAATGATGGCGTGGGCCAGGGCTTTCGCCGTGGACGTGGTGGGCGGCTACGCCACCGGTGACCAGGTGCGGCTCGCGCTGTCGGTGGCCACCGAGCTGGACAATCTACTCGCGACGCTGCGCACCGCGATCGACAATCGGGACGCCGACACCGCCTACACCGTCTTTCCGGTCGTCGCAGGCCTGTGGATGCTGCGCGGCTCGCACATGGAGGTGATCGCCTGGGCCAGGCGGATCGCCCCGCTCGAGCCGGACGCGAGCAGCCCGGACGCGCCACCCGCCGATCTGGTGCTGATGAGTTATCAGACGATGGTCCTGCACTTCACCCACCTGCCCGGCGCGGTGCGCGAACTGGCCCGGATGCGTACCCGGGTGCGCCGAATGCAGCGCGGCCGTACCGATCTCAGCTCCAGCCTGCGCTTCGTCAGCGGCCTCGTGCTGTGCAGGCCCGACGGTCGCGGCCTGGCCAGGTTGATCGCGCGGGCCGTTCGATCCCGGGATGCCGAAACCCGGGGCAGCGCACTGCTGTTGCGCGCGAACATCAAGGAGAACCTCGGCGACGTGCGCGGCTCGACGGTGGACGCGGTCCGCGCGCAGGACATCTTCGGGCCGGAGAACGTATGGAACGCGGCCATGGTGAGCAGGCACCTCGGCCAGGTATACGGCCAGATCGCGGAGTACGCGGAAGCGGTTGTGCACTACCACCGTTCGCTCGACATGCTGCAACGGCTCGGTGCCTACGAGGACACCGTCGAGACCCGCAGCATGCTGGTCGCGGCGCTGTTGGGGGCGGGCGAACCGGCGGCGGCCGAGCACGAGCTCGACCTTGCCTTCAGCTCATCCGAAGTCGAGAACACCGTTCCGGCGAAGAATCATCTGCTCGCTGTCGTCCTGCACAGTGCCGCCGAGGTGGCACTCGCCAAGGGCGATATCGCGGAGGGTCTGCACCGCTACGACCGGGCATTGAAGCTGTCCGGCTGGCCGGACGTCGACAGCGGTCCAGGGCAGGGCCTGCTCATGCTCGCCGCTTCGGCGGTGGATGCGCGGGTGCTGTACGGCGCGGCCGAGACGGCGCGAGAGTTGGTCGAGCAACTGATCGCGCGTGCGCCGGCGATGATGGTGCAGTACACCGATCTGCCGCAGATCGGCGGCATCGCCTGCGCCGTCGGCTCGTATGCGATCGCCGCCGGGCAGGATCCGATCCGCGGGCTGGAATTGGTCGCCTTGGCACCGAATGTGTACTGCCGCCAGGACTATCCGTCCATGCGCTGGTCGACCCACGCCGAGCTGGCCGCCCGGCTGCTCGGTGCGGACCGGTTCGCGCAGGCGCGGGCCGCGGCGGTCCCGCTGCGCAGACAGGCCTCGGCCGAACGAATCCTGCAGCTATTGCGGGAGTTTCAGCACACACGCTGATCCGCCTGTTCGATGTGCCGACGACACGATGCCGGGCGACCACTGTCGCCCGGCATGGTGTCCCTTCGGTTTTCGGCTGTCATGCCCGGCGCATGTACGCCTTGACGGCGAGCGGGGCGAAAACGGCGATCACCACCACCGAGCCGATCAGCGAATAGGCCAGGTTGGCGCCGTAGACGTTGCCGTTCATCAGGTCCTGGCACGCGTTCACCATGTAGTACACGGGATTCACGTGGTTCACGCCTTGCAGCCAGCCCGGCATCGTCTGCACCGGCGCCAGCGCGCCGGACATGAACGTCAGCGGGAACATGATGATCATCGAAATGCCCTGCACGCTGGAGGCACTCTTGCCGGTGACACCCACCAGCGCCCAGATCCAGCTGACCGCGAACGAGCACGCGATGATCACCAGCGCGGCGGCGAACACACCGGCGAAACCGCCGCCGGGCCGGTAGCCGAGGCACAGCCCGACCACAATGGTGAGCACCGTCGCGATGGTGTAGCGCACCATGTCGGCGATGAGCGCACCGGCGAGCGCCGAAATGCGGGCGATCGGCAGGGATTTGAACCGATCGAAGACGCCCTTGTCCATGTCCTCGCGCAGCTGGGTGCCGGTGACGACCGAGGTCAGGATCACCGTCTGGACCAGGATGCCCGGGATGAGGGTCGGCAGATAGTCGTGCACGCTGCCGCCGATCGCGCCACCGAAGATATAGGCGAACAGCGCGGTGAACAGGATCGGCTGCACCGTCACGTCGAACAGCTGTTCCGGGTTGTGCTTGATCTTCAGCAGGCCGCGGTAGGCCATCGTGAACGAGGTTTCGACGGTGCGGCGCAATGGGAGACGGTTGCTGACCGCGGGAATGTTGACCGGCGCCGCGCGGCGCGGTGTGGTCGGTGCGGTGATGGTGGTCATGCCGCGCTCCGTTCGGAATCGTTGTCGGCGGCCGGGTGGCCGGTGATGGTGAGGAAGACCTCGTCGAGGCTCGGCTTGCTGACGGTGATCTCGTCGATCCCGATCTCCCGCTCGCGCAGGCGGATCAGCAGATCGGCGGTCACTCCGGCGTCACGCAGCGGTGCGGTGAGCCGACCGGCCTCGGGCGTGACCACGGCGTCCACGCCGAGGAATTCGCTGACGATGCGGCGGGCCGTCTCGAGCAGAGCGCGGTCGACCAGGGTCAGGTGCAGCGAGGAACCGCCGACCGAGGCCTTGAGTTCGTCGGCGGTGCCGTCGGCGATCACCCTGCCGTGGTCGATCACCGCGATGCGGTCGGCCAATTGGTCGGCCTCGTCGAGGTATTGGGTGGTCAGCAGCACCGTGGTGCCGCCGCGGACCAGTCTGCGGATGGTCTCCCACATCTGCGCGCGGGTGCGCGGATCGAGTCCGGTGGTCGGTTCGTCGAGGAACAGCAGCGGCGGCGTCGCGATCAGGCTGGCGGCGAGATCGAGCCTGCGCCGCATGCCGCCGGAGAAGTTCTTCAGCGGCTTGGCCGCCGCTTCCATCAGGTCGAACTCCTCGAGCAGCTCGACCGTCTTGCGGCGAGCATCGGTCCGGCTGAGGCCGAGCAGGCGGGAGAACAGGATCAGATTCTCGGCGGCCGACAGGTCCTCGTCGACCGAGGCGTACTGCCCGGTGACGCCGACGAGGGAGCGCACCGCCGTCGGTTCGGCGACCACATCGTGGCCGAAGATGCGGGCGCTGCCGCCGTCGAGGCGAAGCAACGTGGCCAGCATCTTGATGGTTGTGGTCTTGCCCGCGCCGTTAGGCCCGAGCACGCCGTACACCGAACCCTGCGGCACGGCCAGGCTCACCCCGTCGACGGCGCGCTGGTCCCCGAACACCTTGACCAGCTCGTCCGCCTCGACGGCGAGTGCTGAAGTGGGTGTGAAAGAAGTCATGAGGATGACTGTGTGGCCCCCCTCTTGCATGACCCTTGCACGGCAGTGTCACCGCTCTTGCATCAGATGCGATTCCGAGTAGCATCAGATGCATGCGCACGACAATAGACATCGACGCGGTCGTCTTGGAACAGCTGCGGCGTCGGGCCAAACGGGAGGGAAAGACCTTGGGCCAATTGGTTTCCGAACTGCTCGCTCGTACGCTCGCGGAGGACGCGCAGGTAGTCGCCGCCGATATCGCTTGGCCGAGCACGACTCTGGGCCTGCGAGTCGATATCGAGGACAAGCACGCGCTGTACGCGGCGCTGGACGTGGATGCTTGATGTCGCGCACCGTCGACACCAACGTCCTGATCTATGCCTCGGATACCGGTTCGCCGGTGCACCGGCAGGCCGCCGCGCTCGTGCAAGACCTGCTGCGCGGGCCGGAACTGACCACCCTCTTCTGGCCCGTCTTGCAGAGCTATCTGCGCATCGTCACGCACCCGACGATCTGCTCGTCGCCCCTACCGATCGCGACGGCACAGCAGGCAGTCGAGGCGGTGCTGGCGTCGCCGTCGATCCGGGTGGTCGCCGAGGGTGAAAACTTCTGGCGTTGCTATCGCCAGGTCGGTGGCGGACGCGGCAACGAGGTGCCCGACGCGGTGATCGTCGCACTCATGCTCGAGCACGGCGTGTCGACGATCTACAGCCGGGACAGGGACTTTCGCAAGTACCCGGCTATTTCCGTCCGAGACCCGTTCGCGGACTGAGCCGCCCGGGTCAGCGCGCCGAGTCGGCGAGCAGGTTCTCCCGCAGCATGGTGCGGTCGGGCTTGCCCGGGCCGCGCATCGGGATCTCGTCGACCAGGGTGAGTTCGCGGGGGGCCGCGAAGGCATCGAGTTCGGCCGCGACGAATTCGCGCAGTTCCTCGAGGGTCGGCACAGCCCCGGGCGCGGGGACCACCACGACCGCGACGCGTTGGCCGAGGCGCTCGTCCGGCAGGCCGAGCACCACGCACTCGCGGATCGCCGGATGGTTCATCAGCACGGCCTCGATGACCTGCGGGATCACCAGGAGCCCGCCGGTCATGATCGCCTCGTCCAGCCGGCCGGTGATACGCAGCCTGCCGTCGTCGAAGACACCCGCGTCCTCGGTGCGGAACCAGCCGGGCTCGGCGAAGGCGGGATGGCCCGGTTGGCCGCGGTAACCGGAGGCGATCATCGCACCGCCGAGCAGCACCCGGCCGTCCTCGATGCGAACCTGCGTGCCGTCCAGCGGGATGCCGTCGTACACACACCCGCCGCAGGTCTCGCTCATGCCGTAGGTGCGAACAACGTTGATACCGGCCGCTTTCGCGCGCTCGTACACCGGCGGCGGCGTGGCCGCACCGCCGACGAGAACACCGTCCAATGCGGCGAGCGCCGCCGCGGCGACGGGTGCGTCCAGCGCCTTGATCAGCTGGGTCGGCACCAGCGCGGTGTAGCGGCGATCGCCGCGCATGCTCGACACGGCACCGGCCAGCGCCTCGGGCAGGAAACCGCCCGACACATCGAGAATGGTGGGCTGGGTGCCGGCCAGGATGCTGCGCAGCAGCACCTGAATGCCCGCTATATGGTGCGTCGGCAAGGCGAGCAGCCAGCTGCCCGGACCACCGAGACGGTCGTGCGTAGCGGTGCCACTGGCCCGCAGCGCGGCGGCGCTGAGCATCGCGCCCTTGGGCACCCCGGTGGTACCGGAGGTGGTCACCACGAGCGCGACCTCGTCATCGATCGTCTCGCCGGGCGCGAGCGCGTCACTGAGCCGCCTGGCCTCGCGGCGGTCGCTGGTCGGGATCGGCAGCCACGCGGGACCGCTGCCCTCCAACGCTTCTCGCAGATGCGGCAGCACCTCGCCCGCACCGGAGCCGGTGGGCATCGGCAAAGTGCGAAGAGTACGACTCACGACTGCACCTCGCTGGCGCTCGGCTCCGTCGTTCGCGAAGACGCTGTGCCGATGGCTCGCTCGCTCGCGACCACCTCACCAGCGCCAAGACACCCGTTGGGCTTACTCACAACCCCACTGCGCTCGCTCACGTCAGCGATCGTGTCATGGCCGCGTCGCCGAACGCGGAACGGGTGGTCGGTTTGCGGGGGCGGCGCGAGACATGTGCGGCCGCCCCCAGGAAATGGGGCTCAGGTACGCCAGGCATCGAGACTGCGATTCACTCGTCGGACGGGTTACGCATGGTGGCCGGGCCGGACATCGGCGGTCGGGGGCCTTCCGAGCGCTATCGTCCTCGCCGTGGCGCGCCTTGGCAACTCGGTCCGGTGGCCGAGTGTGCGTACAAATGAAATGTCAGTCCGCTGACCAGCGCGGATCCCTGCGGATCGGATGCGAGGGCGGCACCTCGACCAGCACGATCGGCACCCCATCGGGGTCGCGCACCCACATTTCGATCAGTCCCCACGGTTCCTGCACGGGTGCCCGGTCGATGGGGATGCCTTTCACCGCGAGTTCCGCGGCCGCGTCCGCGACGTCGCGCACCTGCAGCCAGATCGCGCCCTGGAAGGACGACGACTCACCGGATCCGCCGTGCGCGGCCACCTCGATCAGCGACTGCCCGGCGAAGAACACCGTGCCGCCCGGATACTCACGCGCGATCGCCAGCCCGAGCCCGTCGCGATAGAAGTCGAGGGTCCGCTGGTAATCGGCGGGCCGCAGAATGATTCGGCTGCTGAGAATGTCCATGTCAGAAGTACCAGGGGTAGGGGGTCCAGTCGGGCTTGCGCTTCTCCAGGAACGCGTCGCGGCCCTCGACGGCCTCGTCGGTCATGTAGGCCATGCGCGTCGCCTCACCGGCGAACAATTGCTGGCCGACCAGTCCGTCGTCGAGCAGGTTGAACGCGTACTTGAGCATGCGCTGCGCCTGCGGTGACTTGCCGTTGATGTCCGCGGTCCATTCCAGCGCAACATTTTCCAGCTCGGCGTGGTCGACCACCTTGTTCACCGCGCCCATCTGGTGCATCTCCTCGGCGGTGTACGGGCGGCCGAGGAAGAAGATCTCGCGGGCGAACTTCTGGCCCACCATTTTCGCGAGATAGGCGCTGCCGTAACCGCCGTCGAAGCTGCCGACGTCGGCGTCGGTCTGCTTGAAGCGGGCGTGCTCGCGGCTGGCCAGCGTCAGGTCGCAGACCACGTGCAGGCTGTGCCCGCCGCCCGCGGCCCAGCCGTTCACCAGCGCGATGACCACCTTCGGCATGAACCGGATCAGCCGCTGCACCTCGAGGATGTGCAACCGGCCCGCGCGCGCCTGGTCGACGGTGTCCGCGGTGTCGCCGCTGGCGTACTGGTAGCCGTTGCGGCCGCGGATGCGCTGGTCGCCGCCGGAGCAGAAGGCCCAGCCGCCGTCCTTCTCGCTGGGGCCGTTGCCGGTGAGCAGTACCGCGCCGACGTCCGGGGTCATCCGCGCGTGGTCCAATGCCCGATAGAGTTCGTCGACCGTATGCGGGCGAAACGCGTTGCGTACCTCCGGTCGATTGAACGCGACACGGACCGTGCCCTGTTCGATGTGCCGGTGGTAGGTGATGTCGGTCAGATTCTCGAACCCGGGGACGGGTCGCCACAACTTCGGAGTGAACGTCACCCCAGTGATTATTGCCCTCGGTGCGCGGGTGGCTGATCCGGTGTCCGAAGTGTCCCGACTTGACGGTGTAAAACAACGGGTTACCGTGCAGGTATGAACGAGCGAGTGAAACCGGTTATCGACCGCAGTGCGGTGGACGAGTCCCGGTACGAGAAACACGGGGGATTTCCGAAGGTGTCCCGCGCGAAGATCGGGCGCAACTTCGCCCCGTTCGTCGAGGCGATGCGCACCTTGCAGGATCTCGCGGTTTCCGTTGACGCACCCGACGAGGTCTTCGGTGACGCGCTCGCCCAGGCCGAACAGCTGATCGCGCTGCTGGATCCCTACCGCGCACCGGAATTGCAGGGACCGGCGGGCCGCGCCGTCGAACTGCCCGGCCGCGGCAGTCTGCTGTTGCTGCCGTGGCGGGTGACCGAGGCGGGTCCGGACGGCATCCGGATGACCGGTGAGTTCCGCCGTTTCCACCTCGGCGGCAACGGCGCCGCGCACGGCGGCGTGCTGCCGCTGCTGTTCGACGATCTGCTCGGCATGATCGTGCACTACGCCGGACGACCAATCAGTCGCACCGCGTATCTCCATGTGAATTACCGCAAGATCACCCCGCTGGAGACGCCGCTGACCGTGCGCGGGCGGGTCGATCGGATCGAGGGCCGCAAGACCTTCATCACCGCCGAATTGCTCGATGAGCAGGGCAATGTGCTCGCCGACTGCGAAGGATTGATGGTCCAGTTGCTGCCGTGGCAGCCATGAGCGACCGTCCGGTCTGTATTTGCGGTGGCGCAGGCCACGTTTGGGACGCACCGCGTTAGCGGGTGAGTGCCGCGACCAGTTGCGCGGGGATGCGTATAGTTGCGCCTGCTCGTTCATCGAAACCTATTCCGGAGGACCTGAAAGTGGTTGCAGCACTGTCTGAATCCCTGCTCGACGACGCCAAGCGCCCGGCTTTCCTTGCCGATGCCGTCGAGGTTCTTGATGCCGAGGTCTCGGACAAGGGTGGTGCGTCCGGCCTGGCTGTGAAGGGTGGCTACGCGGCGGTCAAGAAGATCAGCCCGTCGATCGTGCCCGACGCCCTGGAGTCGTTGGCGCCCAAACTCGTTGCGCAGCTGGACCCGTTCTGGCAGGAATACACCGCTACGGGGTCCGGCACGTTCGGCGATCTGCTGGTCGCCAAGTCCGACGAGGTTGCCGAGGCCTTGCTCTCGGTCACCGACGCCCGCGCCGAAGCCTCCACCCGGCCCGCGCTGAAGAAGGTCTACTCGTCGATGCGTTCGTCGGCGAAGAAGAACGTCATCGAGGCGCTGCCGCGCGTCGGCGACCTGATTCAGAAGCACGCCAACTGAATCAAGACCGTGCACGACGAACGCGTCGCACATCGACCGGCCGCCTGCGGCCGTACTTTCCGATGTGCGGCGCGTTCTGCGTTTCGTGGGAGTGCAACACCCTCGCCGGGTGTGAGCAGGGCGACGAAGACGGGACGCGCACTGTCTGAGAGGCTGGAGAGGTGAACCCGTCTACAGCACAAGCGCAGGTCGTGGTGGACGAACTCGCGCGTGGGGGTGTGCGCGACGTCGTCCTGTGTCCCGGCTCGCGCAACGCGCCGCTGGCCTTCGCACTGCAGGCCGCCGACGCGGCCGGTCGGCTGCGGCTGCACATGCGCATCGACGAGCGGACGGCCGGATTCCTCGCCATCGGATTGTCGGTGGCCAGCCGCCTGCCGGTGCCCGTGGTGATGACCTCGGGGACGGCGGTGGCCAATCTCGGCCCGGCCGTGCTGGAGGCCAATTACGCGCGCATTCCGCTGGTGGTGCTCAGCGCCAACCGGCCCTACGAGATGCTCGGTTCCGGCGCCAATCAGACCGTGGAGCAGCTCGGGCTGTTCGGTAGCCAGGTCCGCGCCACCATCAGCCTCGGCCTCGCCGAGGAGGAGGCCCAGACGGCCGACTGTGTGGCGTACGGCCACCAGAACAGTCAGTGGCGCTCGGCCGTCTGCCGGGTGCTGGCGGCGGCCCGCGGCACCCGCTCCGGCAATGCGGGCCCGGTGCACTTCGACATCCCGCTGCGCGAACCGCTGGTGCCCAATCTGGCGCCGGGCGAGACGGCGCCGGGCGGCCGCGCGGACGACCAGGCGTGGACCAAAACCCAATACGCCACGCTCGATGTGCCGCTCGATCTCGATCTCACCCCCGACACCGTCGTCATCTCCGGGCCCGGCGCCGGGCTGCGGCCGGAACTCGCCGACCTGCCGACGGTCGCGGAACCCACCGCCCCGATGCACGGTCCCGCCCTGCATCCGCTCGCGCTGCCGCTGCTGAAGCCGCGCCAAGCCATCATCACCGGACGGCCGACACTGCACCGTCAGGTCTCCAAAGTCCTTGCCGATCCGGCGGTTCGGGTCTACGCGCTCACCACCGGCCCGCGCTGGCCCGATGTCTCCGGCAATGTGCTCGGCACCGGAACCAGGGCGGTCACCACCGGCGCCCCGCGCCTGGAGTGGCTGGCCTACTGCCGCGAACTCGACGCGAAAGCCAATCAGGTGGTGCGCGAGGAACTCGACCGGCATCCCAAGCCGACCGGACTGCACGTGGCCGCCGTGGTGATGAACGCGCTGCGCGACGGCGACCAGTTGCTGCTCGGCGCCTCCAATCCGGTGCGCGACGCCGCGCTGGTGTCGCACCCGCGCCCGGGCATCCGGGTGCTGTCCAACCGCGGTGTCGCGGGCATCGACGGCACCGTGTCCACCGCGGTCGGTGCGGCGCTGCGGCACGAGGGCCGCACCGTGGCGCTGATCGGCGACCTGACCTTCCTGCACGACGCCGCCGGCCTGCTGATCGGCCCCGGCGAGCCACGCCCCGCCGATCTCACCATCGTGGTGGCCAACGACGACGGCGGCGGCATCTTCGAACTGCTCGAGCAGGGCGACCCGCAGTACGCGGGCGTCTTCGAGCGCGTCTTCGGCACCCCGCACGGGATGGATCTCGCCGCGCTGTGTGCGGCCTATCGCATCCCGCACCGGCAGGTCGATCCCGAGCAGCTGGCCGTCGAACTGGCGGGCAACGCACACGGCACCCGGGTGCTCGAGGTCGCTACCGAGCGTTCCAGCCTGCGCGAGCTGCACGCGACGGTGCGCGCCAAGATCGGTCCCTGAGCCGGACTGCCCGGGCTACCGCGATCAGGCCGGATCCGGCTCGTCGTCGAGGGGTACGGGAATCGACTGTTCGAACACGTCGGCCGGATCGGCGCTCCAGGTGTCGCGGGCGACGCTTTCGGCAATCTCCTGGTCGATGGCGCCGTCCTGGTCGGGTTCGTCGTCGGCGTAGCGTGCGTCGTCCGGGTAGGCGGGCATGGACTGTTCGGCCAGGTCGGCCTCCGGAACGGCATTCATCTCGGTGGACGTGCTGCGATCGGTCATCGTGCGCTCCTCTCCGCAGTGGGTCTCGGTCGGGGCGTACCCAGTTGTGGCGCGCCACAATCAAGGCGGACAACAGTCCAGCACTGTCGAGCATGCGCCAGGTCCGGTCACCGAGCAACCCCGCGGCGTCCGGTTACTCGCCGTCGAGCGCCCCGGTGCCGTTGGCCGGATATTCGACGAGGGCCAGCGTGCGCCCTGCCATGAATCGTGCGGTCCGCACCGGTGTCCCGGTGCGCGTCACCTCGCTGACTTCCACCACACCGCGCGCGATGCGTACCTCGACTCGGCGCCCCGCACGGGTGGCGGCCACTTCATAACTGCGAGACCCGTCGCCGAAGTCGACAACGATCTCTACTCGATCACCCTTCATCTACCAATTGTCCGCTTTTCCAGCGCTTTTCGCGGTCACGACTTGGTCGCGGCGTACGCCGGTCGGCGGGGTCGGACGGGCCTGGCAGCCAGGCGAATTCGGCCGGCGACACGCGGCGCCGCGAGGGCTCGGGCGGGCCGCCGACCTCCGCGCAGGCGCGCACCGATGAATCCCGCTGCGCCGCACCGTCTGCACAAGAGGAGCCGTCCGACCTGCCCAGGAGAACCCATGAACCCGGAATTCGATTTCGAACCGGCCGCCACCGCACTCGAGGCCGTAGTCGTCCGCATCACCGATGAGCAGCTCGCCAACGAGACGCCGTGCGCGGATACCACCGTGCGCGATCTGCTCGCCCACGTCGTCGACCTGACCGAGGCGTTCCGCCAGGCGGCGACGAAGGAGGCGGTCGGGGGGTCGGTCGCACCCACCGTGGGGGAGGAGCGCGCGCTGACGGGCGATTGGCGCACGCGCATTCCCGCGCAACTGAAGGCGCTGGTCGCCGCGTGGCGCGAACCGGGCGCCTGGGACGGCGTGACGGAGGCGGGCGGGGTCAGCGAGCAGGCGCCGGTGATGGCCATGGTCGCGCTCGACGAGCTGGTCGTGCACGGCTGGGATCTGGCCGAGGCCACCGGTCAGCCTTTCACTGCGACGGCCACCGATCTCGCCATCCTGCTCGACATGCTCCGGGAGAACCCGCCCGAGGGCACCCCGGGTCTTTTCGGCCCGGTGCTCCCGGTCCCCGCCGAGGCCTCCGCGCTCGACCGGGTGCTCGCGCTCACCGGTCGCAGCGCCGCCTGGGCCGGGTAGCGCGACTCACTGTTCGCCGGTGACGAATATGCCTGCGCTGACCGCGTTTACGGCGGCGCGGGCGGCGGACGTCACGGCGTGCTCATCGATCGGGTCGCCGCTGGCGAGCAGGCGGTAGTACAGCGGGGCGGACACTGCCGAGAGCACGGCGCGGGGATCGGTGCCTGCGGGCGCCTCGCCCCGTTCCACGGCCCGTTCGACGCAAGGTGACCACTCGGTGAGCCGGACGTCGTAGAAGCGGCGCAGGGCCGCAGCGGCGGCCTCGTCACAGGTGGCTGCGGCGATCACGGCCTGAAAGAGCCTGCCCTGCCGGGGATCCGTCAGTGTTCGGGCGACCAGGCGGGCATTGGCGGTGAGGTCGCCGAGCAGCGATCCGGTGTCGGCATGCGGCAGCGACTGCTCGGCCATCTCGGCCAGCAGGTCGGTGACCAGACCGGTGGGGGTGCGCCAGCGGCGGTAGACGGTGGTCTTGCCGACCTCGGCGGCGGCCGCGACCTCCGCGAGGTCCAGGTGCGCGAAACCGCGCTCGGCGAGCAGGTCGCCCGCGACGTGCAATACGGATTCGCGCACCCGAGCGGTGCGGCCACCAGGGCGGATCGAGCCGGGAACCGCCTCGTCTCCAGTCATAATGGGTCTCCAGTTTCATTTAGCGTCGATCGGGTGTACCGTTCGACGTGTTAACGGAACTATAGACCCTTTAGGAGTCACAATGGAGTACCGGCGGCTTGGTGCATCAGGTCTGCACGTTCCGGCTCTGAGCTTCGGCGCAGGCACCTTCGGTGGACGCGGCGAACTGTTCAGCGCCTGGGGCGACACCGATGCCGAGCAGGCGCGGCGGTTGGTCGACATCAGCCTGGAGGCGGGCGTCACCATGTTCGACACCGCCGACGTCTACTCCGACGGCGCCTCGGAGGAAGTGCTCGGCGCGGCCATCAAGGGCAGGCGCGATCAGCTGCTCATCTCCACCAAGGCCTCGCTGCCCACCGGCCCGGACCCGACGCAGGCCGGTTCCGGCCGCGCCCGGCTGGTCGGCGCGGTGGAAGCCTCGCTGCGCAGGCTCGGCACCGACTACATCGACCTGTTCCAGCTGCACGCCTTCGATGCGGGCACCCCCGTCGAAGAAGTTGTTGCCGCACTGGATGATCTGGTGCGCGCGGGCAAGATCCGCTACCTCGGCGCCTCCAACTTCGCCGGCTGGCAGCTGATGAAATCCCTTGCCGCGGCGGACAAGCACGGGCTCACCCGCTATGTCGCGCACCAGGTGTACTACTCGCTCGTCGGCCGCGACTACGAGTGGGAGCTCATGCCGCTCGGTCAGGATCAGGGCGTCGGCGCGGTGGTCTGGAGCCCGCTCGGCTGGGGCAGGCTGACCGGCAAAATCCGGCGCGGCCAACCCCTTCCGGAGGGCAGCCGGTTGCACCAGACCGCCGCCGCTGGCCCGCCGGTCGACGACGACAAGCTCTACGACGTGGTCGACGTGCTCGACGAACTCGCCGCCGAAACCGGTAAGACCGTCCCGCAGATCGCCCTCAACTGGCTGCTGCGCCGCCCCACCGTCGCCACCGTCATCGTCGGCGCCCGCAACGAGGACCAGCTACGCCAGAACCTCGGCGCCATCGGCTGGGAACTGACCCCCGACCAGATAACCCGCCTCGACAAGGCCAGCGCCACCACCCCGCCCTACCCCTACTACCCGTACTACCGCCTCGCCGACTTCACCCGCCTCAATCCTCCTGCGGTGTAGCCGAACCCGTGCGTCGTTCAGTAGACGTCGCGCACGTAGCGTTTCTGCGCGACCAGTTGTTTGCGGAAGGCGAGGGCGCCCGCTTCGTCGAGGTTGCCGTGGACGCGGGCGATGCGCAGCAGCGCTTCGTCCACGTCCTTCGCCATCCTGGTCGCGTCGCCGCAGACGTAGAGGTGCGCGCCGTCGCACAACCAGGACCACAGCTCGGCGCCGTGCTCGATCATCCGGTGCTGCACATAGATCCGCTCCCGCTGGTCGCGGGAGAAGGCCAGGTCGAGGCGGGTGAGGAAGCCGGAGCGGAACATGTCTTCCAGTTCGGTCCGGTAGTAGAAGTTGCGCGCGGCGTGCTGTTCGCCGAAGAACAGCCAGTTGCGGCCGGTGCAGCCGAGCGCGCGGCGCTCCTGCAGGAAGCCGCGGAACGGCGCGATGCCGGTGCCGGGCCCGACCATGATCATCGCGGCGGTCGGGTCGGCGGGCGGCCGGAAGTGTGGTGCGCGCTGCAGGAAGATCGGCACGGCGGTGGGTCCGGTGCCCGCTCGATCGGCCAGGAAGGTCGAGCAGACGCCGCCGCGCCGGGCCGACGATCCGGTGGCGGCGGGATCGCCGTAGCGCACCACGCCGACGGTCAGCTGCACCTCGTCGGGGCTGACCAACGGGCTCGACGAGATCGAATACTGGCGCGGCTGCAGCTTTTTCAGTATGCCGAGCCAGTCGACCAAATCGGCCCGCACCGGGAAGTCGCGCAGCACGTCGACGGCCTGCCGGTCCCACAGGTAGTTGTCGAGTTCGATGCGATTGTCGCGCCGCAGCAGTTTGGCCAGCCGGGTGTTCGGGTTGCGTTCGGCGATGAAGGTGAGCAGGTCGTTGCTCACCTTGCTGATGTCGTAGTGCGTGCGCAACGCCTCGGCCAGCGACAGTTCGCGATCGTCGACCTCGATGATCCGGCGGCCATCGAGTCCGGCACCGGTCAGCCATTCGTCCACCAGTGCGGTGTCGTTGGTCGGCCAGACGCCGAGCGAGTCACCGACCTCGTAGTCGGCCTCCAGGCCCCGCAGATCGAAGCCGAACTGCCGCACCTCTTTCGGCGAGTCACTGAGGGTGAGCGGCTCGTTGCGCACCAGCGCGGCGGGGACCGGTGCGTGCCGGGTGAACGGCGCGATCTCCCGCCGGGTGCGCCCCGGCGCGGGGGCGGTCGCGCGGGTGAGCACCGCCGTCATGGTGCCGCCGCCTCGACTGGGTGCCGGTACTTTCGCAGGCGGGCCCGGATCAGTTTCCGGCGCAGCGGTTTCCACGCCCTCGCCGAGCAGCGCCACGATCGCATCGAGCCAGCGCTCGGCGGGCTCCAGGAAATCCGGCTCGCTGTCGACGCGGTCGAGCAGCCGCACCGCACCGTATTCGGCGAACCGTTCATCGAGTTTGCGGCCGTGCCCGCAGAAGTCGTCGTACGAGGAGTCGCCGAGGGCGAACACCGCATAACGCACGCCGGTGAGGCGAATCGCCTTGCTGTCCAGCTGGTTCCAGAAGTCGGCGCCGTTGTCCGGTGGCCCGCCGTCGCCGAAGGTACTGCTGATCACCAGCACGTCACCGGTCAGCGCGTCCACCGCACACGAGTCCATGTCGAGCAGTCGTGGCGCGAAACCGCATTCGGTGAGCCGCGCGGCCACCGTCGCGGCGAGTTCCTCCGCCGTGCCGGTCTGCGAGGCCCACAGCACGGTCACCGGGTGGGCGCTCGCCGCCTCGGGTGCCGCGGCGCGGGAGTACATGCCTGCCAGCACGCCATCGATCCACAGCCTGCTCTGCGCGGACATCGGCGCGGCGGCGGGCAGCACCGGCTGGCCGGTCACCGGAACCGCCTGTAGCGCAGCGAGATACCCGCTGAGATAGATCCGCTCGGTCTCGGTGAGCATCGGGGTGACGGCGGCGTCCAGCCCGAACAGGGCGGCCAGCGGATGCGCGGCGGCCAGCGCGGGCGTCGGCACCGCGGGCGAGTGCGGCGGATCGGCCTCCGGCACCGCCACTCTGCGCAGCGAGACCGCGCACGCCTTGAACTCCGGCTGCAGTGAAGCCGGGTCGACGGCGTCGTTGGTGACCGCGTTGATCGTCAGATACTCACCGTGCTCGTCGTTCCAGTGGAACGGCGCGAAGCAGTCGCCGGGCCGGACCCGGTCGCTGATCTGCACCGGCAGCACGGCCCGCCCACGCCGCGAGGCGATTTCGAGCTGGTCGCCCGCGCGCACCCCGAGACGTTCGGCGTCGGCCGGGTGCACCTCGACGAACGGCTGCCCGTTCAACTTGTTCAGCTTGTCGATCTTGCCGGTCTTGGTCATCGTGTGCCATTGGTGCTGCAGCCGACCGGTATTGAGGACGAACGGGAAGTCGTCGTCGGGCAGTTCCGCGGGCGGCAGATGCGGGCGCGGCCAGAACACGGCGCGCCTGCTCGGGGTGGCGAACGCCAGCCTCGGCCGATGACCGGCGGCGTCGACGTGCAGCGGCTGGCTGACCCCGTCGTTGAGATAGCGAATCGCATTGCGCGCGCCGGCGCCTTCGGGACACGGCCACTGCATCGGCCCTTCCCTGAGTCGCTCGAAATCCATGCCGCGCAGGTCATATCCGGTGGCCGGGTTGGCGAACTGCTTGATCTCGGCGAAAACCTCGGCGCCGGAGGCGAAGTCGAAGCCCGGGAAGCCCATCGCGGTGGCCACCTGGGCGATCAGCAGCCAGTCCGGGCGGGTATCGCCGATCGGATCGACGGAACGCTGCAGCAGCGTGACGTTGCGCTCCGAGTTCACCATCACCGCATCGGCTTCGGCCCACAGCGTGGCGGGCAGCAACAGGTCGGCGTAGGCGTTGGTGGCGGTTTCGGCGTACGCGTCCTGCGCGATCACCAGTTCGGCCGCCTCCAGTCCGTCGAGCACGGTCTTGCGGTTGGCCACCGTGGCAACGGGATTCGTGCAGATGATCCAGGCGGCCTTGATGTTGCCCGCCGCCAGCTCGCGGAACATCTCGATGGTGCCCGGGCCCACCTCGTCGCGAATCGTGCCTGCCTCGAGTCCCCAGGCGGTTTCCACGAACGCGCGGTCGGCGGGGGAGAGCACGCTGCGCTGGCCCGGCAGGCCAGGACCCATGTACCCCATTTCGCGGCCGCCCATCGCATTCGGCTGTCCGGTCAGCGAGAACGGTCCGCTGCCGGTGCGGCCGATGGCGCCGGTGGCCAGGTGCAGATTGCAGAGCGCGTTGGTGTTCCAGGTGCCGTGGGTGGACTGGTTGAGCCCCATCGTCCACAGCGACATCCACTCGCCGGCCGCGCCGATCCACTGTGCGGCGGTCCGGATATCGGCTTCGGCGAGCCCGGTGATCTCGGCGACCCGCGCGGGCGGATAGTCCGCGAGGAACTCGGGCATCCCGGCCCAGCCCTCGGTGTGCTCGGCGATGAAATCCTGGTCTACGTCACCGTTCTCGACCAGCAGATGCAGCAGTCCGTTCAACAGCGCCAGGTCGGTGCCGGGCGCGATCTGCAGGAACAGGTCGGCGCGCGCCGCGGTATCGGTGCGGCGCGGGTCGACGACGATCAGCTTGGCACCGGCCTTGACCCGATCGACCATGCGCAAGTGCAGGATCGGATGACAGTCGGCCATGTTCGCGCCGATCACGAAGAACAGGTCGGCGTGCTCGAAGTCGTCGTAGGAGCCGGGCGGCCCGTCCGCGCCGAGCGACTGCTTGTACCCGGTACCCGCACTCGCCATGCACAGCCGCGAGTTGGCCTCGATGTGCACGGTGCGCAGGTAGCCCTTGGCCAGTTTGGTCGCCAGGTACTGTGCCTCGAGCGACAGCTGCCCGGAGACGTACAGCGCGATCGCGTCGGGCCCGTGCTCGTCGAGGATCGCCCGCAACCGGTCGGCCGCCTCGCGCACCACGTCGTCGACCGGCGCGGGCACCGGCTCCTGCCCGCGTTCGGGCCGTCGGAACGCGGTCTCCATCCGGCCGGGCGCGCGCATCAGTTCCAGGTGGGTGGCGCCCTTGGTGCACAGCCTGCCCGCGTTCGCCGGGTGCAGCTTGTCCCCGCTGACCTTGGCGATCACCGGTGCCCCGTCGGCGCCGGCCCGCGTCTGCACCGTGACGCCACAACCGACGCCACAGTACGAGCATGCCGTCCGCGCGGTGCCGTCCGCGCGCGTCGTGCCTGCGTCCACCATGCCCCGATCATGGCCATCGCCGATTGCGGCGGGTTTACCGCGCGTTATCGCCAGATGACATTGCCCCTCACAGGCGGAAAAATCGCCGGTGAGGGGTGACGCAGGTCGCTGATCAGCCCAGGTTGTACGCGCGATGCAGCGCGACGATGCCGCCGGTGAGGGTGCGCCACTTCACCGAGGACCACCCGGTGCTCGCGATCCGCAGCGCCAGTTGCCGCTGGTTCGGCCAGGCGCGGATCGACTCGGCCAGGTAGACGTAGGCGTCCGGATTGCTGCTGACCGCGCGGGCCACCTTCGGCAGCGCCTTCATCAGATATTCCATGTATACGGTGCGGAAACCCGGCACGACCGGCGTGGAGAACTCGGCGATGACCAGCCTGCCGCCCGGCTTGGTGACCCGCAGCATCTCGCGCAGCGCGGCCTCGGTATCGGAGATATTGCGCAGCCCGTAGGAGATCGTCACCCCGTCGAACGAGTCGTCGGCGAACGGTAGCGCCAGCGCGTCGGCCGCCACCATCGGCACCTTGCGGTGCCTGCCTGCGGCGAGCATGCCCTGGGAGAAGTCGGCGGCCAGGCACCAGGCGCCGGATTTCGCCAGATCGACCGTGGACACCCCGGTGCCCGCCGCGAGGTCGAGGATCCGCTCGCCCGGGCGCGGCGCCAGCGCCTTGCGCACCGCCCAGCGCCAGTAGCGATCCTGGCCGCCGGAGATCACGGTGTTGGTCAGGTCGTACCGTCGCGCGACACCGTCGAACATCGTCGCCACCTCGCGCGGCTGCTTGTCCAACGAGGCCCTGGTCGATTCTGTTTTCGCCACGGTTGACCCTAACTCTCGCAGCGCGGCGCGCCGAGGGAGGTAGGGAGATTGTTCGATCACATCGCGCCGCGTTCGGCCGTTCGGACCGGCCCGGCGTTATGCCGTATGCGGTAGCCGCATTCGGTTACCGGTCACGTCCGCGTAGTGCCCCATCAGTTCGGTGCAGATCGCCGGCCAGGTGCGGTGCAGCACCGATTTACGTGCGGCCCCGGCGAATCGGGCCCGCAGCACCGGGTCGTGCAGTGCCCCAACGGCACTCGGCAACAGTTCGGTGAAACGGTCGACCGGGAGCAGATAACCGTTGCGACAGTGCGCGATCAGGTCGCGCGGCCCGCCCGCGTCGGGGCCGATCACCGGGATGCCGGAGGCGAGCGCTTCCTGCACACCCTGACAGAAGGTTTCGTGCTCGCCCGCGTGCACCATCACGTCCAGGCTCGCGTACGCCTCGGCCAGGGTGTTGCCGCCGAGCTCGCCGGTGAACACGGCGGTCGGCATCATCCGGGCGAGCCGGTCGCGTTCCGGCCCGTCGCCGACGATCACCAACTGGATATCCGGGTCGTTCGCCAGCACCGCGAGCCGCTCGACGTGCTTCTCCGGCGCCAGCCGTCCGACGAAGCCGACCACCAGCTTGTCGCCGTCGAGCCAGGAGTCACGCAGTTCCGTGCGACGGGCCTGCGGGGTGAACCGCGCGATGTCCACGCCTCGACCCCACCGGTGCACGCGCGGAATACCGTGCTGCGCCAGATCTTCGGCGGCCGCCCGCGACGGCGCCAATGTCCTGGTCGCGCCCTCGTGGATGCGCCGCGTCCAGGCCCAGGCCGCCCGGCTGGCCAGCGCCAGCCCGTAGCTCTTGGCGAATCCGGCGACGTCGGTCTGGTACACCGCCACTGTGGGCAGATCCAGCCGCATGGCCGCGGCGAGACCGCCGGCCCCGAGCAGGAACGGCGAGGCCAGATGCACCACGTCGGCGTCGAAATCCTCGATGGCCGAGACGATGCCCGGCTGCGGCAGTCCCACCGGCAGCGAACTGATCTTCGGCACCATCACCGCGGGCACTCGATGCACCCGGAACCGCTCGTGCCAGCGCGCGGCGGGGGCCAGCCCGCGCGTGGTGTCCGGCGCGATGATCAGGGCGTCGTGGCCGTGCCGATCCAGGTGATCGAGCACCCGGAGCACGGAGTTGACGACGCCGTTCATATTCGGCAGAAACGACTCGGCAACGATCGCTACACGCACTCTCTCAGGTTGACGGCCGGATCGCGCCGTCTCGCCACGCATGCGTGAAGGACACCTAAAGATCGAGCGAACTCCTCGGGCCGACCCCGGCTCGGTAGTTCAGCTCGCGCTCGGCCGCCGCCTGCTGAGCCGAATCAGCAGCCACAGCGTAGGCAGGGCGATCAGCCACACCACGACGATCACCGACAGCGCGGGTGGGATGGCGACGCGCACATCGCGCCCCTCCACCCGCACCAGATCGGGGTCCGCGCGGTTGTATTCGACCCGGATGCGCTCACCCGCGGTGAGGTTGGTCGGGTACAGCACGCCGACCTTCGGATTGTGTGTCTCACCATCGGGGGTCACGTACATGACCGCGGAGCGCAGCCGGCCTGCGGAGAGCACCTCGGCGCTGGCCACGCCCTTGTCCGAGCTGATCAGGTAGTCGTTGCGCCAGGCGGCCAGCACCAGGAGCACGACGAGCACGCTGATCACCGTGGCAGCCGTGAGCACGCCGATTCTGGCCCGCCGCAGGCGGATCGATCGCCGATCAGACTGCGTGGTTTCCAACACCGCAACAGGCTACCGATCGACTGGACTACCGTGTCGCGCATGTCCCGAAAATTCAGCTTCACCGTGCCTTACACCGTCCCGGTCGAAGATCTTCACCGGGCACTTACCGACGAGAAAGTCTGGCAGGCGCGTTTCGCCGACGCCGAGACCGCGACCTTGGACCTCTCGCATCCCGAGGGCGAGGGCACC
This sequence comes from Nocardia suismassiliense, assembly GCF_900269665.1. Classification (GTDB taxonomy): domain Bacteria; phylum Actinomycetota; class Actinomycetes; order Mycobacteriales; family Mycobacteriaceae; genus Nocardia; species Nocardia suismassiliense. The sequence continues at coordinate 8,736,880 of NZ_LT985361.1, read as the reverse complement.
ATCCGCATCCACATGACCGAAAAGGCCGCGCAGGACAAGATTCCCAGCGTGGTGAGCAAGGTGCTCAAGAGCGAGCTCATGCTCTCGCGCACCGACAACTGGCAGGCGCTCACCGGCGAGGTCGCCAAGGGCACCTTCGAGGGCGAGACCGGCGGCATCGCCACCGAGATGTCGGGCACCTACGAAATGCGCTCGACCGCCGAGGGTTCCGAGATCGAGGTGGTCGGCACCGTGCAGGTGAAGGTGCCGCTGGTCGGCGGCGCCATCGAGCCGCTCGCCGAGCAGCTGCACCATCGGGTGCTCAACAGCGAGCGCAAGTTCATCGAGGAGTGGGTCGCCGCGCAGGCGACTGCCTGACCCACCGCAGAACCTGCACCCGTCGTCCCGGCAGCTAGCCCGGGACGACGGGTTTCGTTTTATTTGAAGTCCTCCGGGGAGTACTCCTTCTGCTCCACCAGCACCAGCCAGTTCCCGGAGTTGTCCCGGACGATGGCCTCGGTGCCGTAAGGCCGTTCGGCGGGCGGCTGCACGAACTCGACGCCCTTGGCGGTGAGCTCCTCGAAGGTCTTCTGGCAGTTCTCGGTGCGCAGGCCGAGCGCGCCGTGCGTGCCGTTCGCGAGGGCGCGGCGGATGGCCTCGGCCAGGTTGTCGTCCAGTGGCGGGCCGGGGATCATCAGGCCGATCTCCAGCTCCGGGTGCTGTGGGTGCGCGATGGTGACCCAGCGGAACCCGTTGTCGCCCATGGTGATGTCGGCGACCTCGACGAAGCCCAGCTTGTCGATGTACCACTGCTTCGATTCGGTTTGGTCCGTGACGTACACGGTGACCAGCGAGACGTTCGTGATCGTTGTCATGCGGCAAGGCTATGGCGGCTCCTCGACCGGATGCTTCTCGGAAATTGCGGTCTTCGCGGTATAGTCGAGTTCGGTTATTCGAGTTCGAATATTTGGAGCGTGATGGCGGCACAGCGAGCCCGCAGAACTCCCTTGGCACTGGCCGTTCTGAGCCTGCTCAACGAGCGCCCCATGCACCCCTACGAGATGCAGGCGCTCATCAAGGACCGCCACGTCGGCCGGGTGGTGCGGATGCGCGGCGGATCCGTCTACGACACCGTCGCCCGGCTGGCCGCGAGCGGACTGATCGAGCCGGTGGGCACCAGCCGGGCCGGTGCGCGCCCGGAACGCACCAGTTACGAAATCACCGCCACCGGACGCGGCGAACTCGATTCGCTGCTCGATGAATATCTCGCCGAGCCGATCAACGAATACCCGCGCTTCCCGGCCGGTCTCGCGCACATCCTCAACCTGGCACCGGAGCGCGCGGCCGAACTGCTGGCCCGGCGGGCCGCGGCCTTGCGCGCCGCCACGGCCGAGCTGACCGCCGACCTGGCTGCGGCGCAGGCGACCGGAATTCCGGAAATCGTCCTGATCGAGGGCGAACTGCAACGCGAACTACTCGACACCGAATTGCGGTGGGTAGAGCGCGCCGCACGACGGATCGGCGACGGCGATCTGCCATGGCCGACCTGAAAGGAGTTGTCATGGAAACGAAACTGGGCCTGCCCGGCTGGCTGAAACCGATGAACCGGGTCGTGATCACGCTGAACCGACTGGGGTTAACGATCGGCACGATGCGGGTGCTCTCGGTGCCCGGCAGGGCCTCCGGCGAGCTACGGACCACTCCGGTCTCACCGCTGACCGTGCGTGGTGCGCGCTACGTCGTCGGTCACGGCAAGGCCGAGTGGGTGCGCAACGCGCGCAAAAGCCACTGGGGCATCCTGGCTGAGGGCCGCAAACGCCACCGCGTCGACCTGATCGAACTGCCCGCCGAGGAACGCGCCGCGATCCTGCGCGAATTCCCGCGCGAGGTGCCGCACGGTGTGCCGTTCTTCATCAAGCTCGGCTTGGTCGAGTCCGCCGACCCCGACGAGTTCGCGGCAGCGGCCCCGCGCTGCGCGGTGTTCCGCATCGAGAACCCCACGCCGGCTTAGCTATCGCGCTTCCGGTCGCTGAGCCCGTGCATGAACACGAAACACCCCGGAATGCGCGGCGCCCCATCGGCGAACTTGGCCTGATACTCCGAGGGTGAGACGCCGACCAGCTGGCGGAATTTGCTGCTGAACGAGCCGAGGCTGCTGTAGCCGACCAGCATGCACACCTCGGTCACCGTGACATTGGTGGAGCGCAGCAGATCCTGCGCGCGCTCGATCCGCCGCTCCGCCAGGTACGCGGCCGGCGTCAGCCCGTAGACCGCGGCGAACGCCCGCAGGAAGTGATATTTGGAAACCCCTGCGGCAGCGGCCAATTCATCGAGACGGAGCGGATCGGCATACTGCCGATCCGCGAGGTCGCGGGCCCGCCGTAGATGCGGCAGCAAATACAACGCGGGTAAGCCACCTGCTGGTTGTGCACCCATGGCTGAAACCTGTCGTCACGAGGGCAAAGGCAGGCTCAGCCTACCGGTCGCTCATGCCGCCGACTCAGGGAAAGCGCAGGTCTGGGGATCAGGAGAAGGGCGGCAGGTCGTCGGCGCGCATCGACATCCGCCCCGCTGCCCGCCAGGCCCGCGCGGTCAGATCCACATCCTCGTCGGTCACCAGGTTGCCCATCACCCGGACCGCGGTGCGCTGCAGGTACTTCGACCGCATCACCGGCGGCCCGCCGATCGGCACCATGCGCGGATGGGTGGCCAGTCCGGCGATCCGCCGCGCCACCGAGAAGGTCCGCCCGTACTTCTTGCGCAGCAGCTCGGGCCAGATGCGGGTGAGGTCCGGTTCGTCCAGCAACCCGGCCAGCATGTGCCCACCCTCCAGGCCGTAGTCGATGCCCTCGCCGTTCAACGGGTTCACACAGCCCGCGGCATCACCGACCAGCACCCAGTTGCGGCCCGCCACATTCGACACCGCACCGCCCATCGGCAGCAGCGCCGAGGCCACCGCGCGCAGCGAACCCTCGAACTCCCATTCGTCGAAGCGCAGCTTCGTATAGTGCTCCAGCAGCGGCTTCAGCGCGATATGCGACGGGCGCTGCTCGGTGGCCAGCGAGCCGACCCCGATATTGACCTCGCCGTTGCCCAGCGGGAAGACCCAGCCGTAGCCGGGGACCAGCACGTTGTCGGCGTCGCGCAGCTCGAGATGCGAGGTGATCCACTGGTCGTCGCTGCGGCCGGACTTGATGTAGGCGCGGGCCGCCGTGCCGTAGGCGTACTGCCGATGCCAGGTGCGGCCGAGCAGGCGTCCGATCGGCGAACGCACCCCGTCGGCGACGATGAGCGTCGTGCAGCCGATGGTGTGCGTGCCGGTCGCGGTTCGCACCGTCACACCGGTGACCCGGTCGCCGTCGCGGGTGACATCGACCACTTTGCTGCCGTCGATCATCCGCGCGCCGGACTTCACCGCGGTCTCGCGCAGCTTGTCGTCGAGTTCGGTTCGTGGGACGGCACTTCCGTATGTCGGGAACGATCCGGCGGGCCAGGGCAGCAGGGCCTCCCTGCCGAAGCCGGTCATCCGCAAACCGTGGTTGACGGTGTGCGCGCGCAGCCAATCGCCGAGCCCGAGGTGTTCCAGCTCGGCCGTCGCGCGCGGGGTCAGCCCATCGCCGCAGGTCTTGTCCCTGGGGAAGACGGCGGAGTCGAGCAGCACCACGTCGCGCCCGGCCCGCGCGGCCCAGGCGGCCGCGGCCGATCCGGCCGGACCGGCACCGACGACCAGGACCTCGGCCCTGCTGGGCAGCGCGTCCCCGCCCGCGGGAGTGACTTCCGGTGAACCCATGCGCTCAATACTTGCAGGGCAATCTTGTTCGTGTCGACGGCGGGCGCGTCAGCCGCCACGCGGGTCGGCGCGGCGCGCGGAAAATGGTGTGCGAAAGTGTCTGATACACCGCATAGTGACGGTGTTCATGGGCCATCCGCTGGGGACACGCTAGGTTCTCTATCGTGGGGTCGGACGGATCGGTGGGAGAAGAAATGAGCACATCGGCTGTGAAGGACGAGAGCACCGTGGTGGCCGGGGTCGATCTCGTCGACACCGAACTCGCGGCGACCGTGCGCAACGGCCTGGAAGAGGTCGAGAAGCTCCTGGTCGACGAGCTGTCCGACGGCGAAGACTTCCTGCAGGAGGCGGCGCTGCACCTGGCGAAAGCCGGCGGCAAGCGGTTCCGTCCGCTGTTCACCATCCTCACCGGCCAGCTCGGCCCGAACCCGACCGATCCCGCGCTGATCACCGCGGGCACCGTTGTCGAACTCGTGCACCTGGCCACGCTGTACCACGACGACGTGATGGACGAGGCCACCATGCGCCGCGGCGCCCCGAGCGTGAACTCGCGCTGGGGCAACAACATCGCGATCCTGGCCGGCGACTACCTGTTCGCCCACGCCTCCCGGCTCACCTCGACGCTGGGCCCCGATGCGGTCCGCATCATCGCCGAAACCTTCGCCGAACTGGTCACCGGCCAGATGCGCGAGACCATGGGCGCCCGCGAATCCCAGGACCCGGTCGAGCACTACCTGCGCGTCGTCTGGGAGAAGACCGGGTCGCTGATCGCGGCCGCCGGTCGCTTCGGCGGCACCTTCTCCGGCGCGGGCACCGAGCACGTCGAGCGGCTGGCCCGCCTCGGTGACGCGGTCGGCACCGCCTTCCAGATCTCCGATGACATCATCGACATCTCCTCGGCCGCCGAGCAGTCCGGTAAGACCCCCGGCACCGACCTGCGCGAGGGCGTGCACACGCTGCCGGTGCTGTACGCGCTGCGCGACGAGGGCGCCGACGGCGACCGCCTGCGCAAACTGCTCGCCAACCCGCTGCAAACCGACGCCGAGGTCGAGGAAGCCCTCGACCTGCTGTCCCGCTCGCACGGCATGGTGCTGGCCAAGGAGAAGCTGCAAGGCTTCGCCGACATCGCGCACGCCGAACTCTCCGCGCTGCCCGCCGGACCCGCCAACGACGCCCTCGAACACCTCGTGCGCTACACGATCGAGCGCGTCGGCTGAGTTCAGCAGGAACTTTGCTTCGTGCTTCTATCGTTGACCCGTTGTCAACACTCAACGTTCGGGGGAGTGGGCAAGGAGACCGATGCACGGGCACGGGTACGCGAATGGGTTGAAGACCTTCGGACTGATGGTCGGCCTGTCGGCCTTGATCGTGCTCGCCGGCGCGGCGTTCCGCAGCCCGACGATCCTGATCATCGCCATCCTGCTCGCCGTCGGCATGAACGCATACGCGTACTTCAACAGCGACAAACTCGCGTTGAAGGCGATGCACGCGCAACCGGTCAGCGAGCTGGAAGCGCCGGTGATCTACCGGATCGTGCGTGAGCTGGCGACCACCGCGCGCCAGCCGATGCCGCGGCTCTACATCAGCCCGACCAACGCCCCCAACGCCTTTGCCACCGGCCGCAGTCCCCGGCACGCCGCGGTCTGCTGTACCAGCGGCATCCTGCAGATCCTGGACGAGCGGGAGCTACGGGCCGTGCTCGGCCACGAGCTATCGCACGTCTACAACCGCGACATCCTGATCTCGTCGGTCGCAGGCGCGCTCGCCGCGGTCATCTCCGGCCTGGCCAACCTGGCCTTCTTCGCCTCCGCGTTCGGCGGCAATCGCAACGGCGAAGGCCCGAACATGCTCGGCGTGCTGCTCGTTTCGCTGCTCGGGCCGATCGCGGCGAGCCTGATCAAGCTGGCCGTCTCCCGCTCCCGCGAATATCAGGCGGACCAGTCCGGCGCCGAACTCACCGGCGACCCGCTCGCCCTCGCCTCGGCGCTGCGCAAACTGGAGCGCGGCGTGCAAGCCGCCCCGTTGCCGCCTGAGCCGCAATTGACCGCCCAGTCACACCTGATGATCGCCAACCCGTTCCGAGCGGGCGAGCGTGCCGCCCGCTGGTTCTCCACGCACCCCCCGATGGCCGAGCGCATCGCTCGCCTGGAGGAAATGGCGGGCGGCCCGAAGCCCTAGGCCACTCGCTAGCGGTAGTTGACGAACTGCAGGGCGATGCCGAAATCCTCGCCCTTCAGCAGCGAGATGACGGCCTGCAGGTCGTCGCGCTTCTTGCTGCTCACCCGCAGTTCCTCACCCTGGATCTGCGCCTTCACGCCCTTCGGGCCCTCGTCGCGGATCTTCTTGGTGATCTTTTTCGCATGCTCGGTGTCGATGCCCTGCACCAGTGTTCCGGTGATCTTGTAGGTCTTGCCGGAGGCGACCGGCTCGCCGGCGTCGAACGCCTTGAGCGAGATGTCGCGGCGAATCAGCTTCTCCTTGAACACCTCCAGCGCCGCCTTGACCCGCTCCTCGGCCTCGGCCGTCAGCACGATCTTGTCCTCGCCGGACCACTCGATGGCCGCGCCGGTGCCACGGAAGTCGTACCGGGTGGTCAGCTCCTTCTCGGCCTGGTGCAGGGCGTTGTCGACCTCCTGACGTTCGACCTTGCTGACGACATCGAATGACGAATCGGCCACACTTCGCTCCTGTCCTGGCGGTCTAACTGCTCGCTCGACCGGTTGATCGGTCACGTTAGTTGTACCCCGGAGCGTGACCGTAGTCCCGCCGCATGGCCGATGGCCAGCCGGTTTGCAATCAGGGCGGGGGGTGGATGTATTCTGCTTTTCGCGCCGAGAGCGCGACGGCAGATTGCCCGAGCGGCCAATGGGAGCGGACTGTAAATCCGTCGGCGAAAGCCTACGTAGGTTCGAATCCTACATCTGCCACCCGGAACCCCCGTGGATCGACTTCGATCCGCGGGGGTTTCGTGCTTACCGGGTCCGCCGGCCGCTCTCGATGCCGTGCTCGGCCCGGATGATCTCCGGAAAAAGGCTCCTGACCACCCGGTTTGGAGCTCTGACCGTTGGGTGTGTAACCTCGTTCAAGACTTCGCCGCGCCGGGGTCCAACGTTCTAGTCCTGGTGCGGAAGTAGTCATGCCCCCTTAGCTCAGTCGGCAGAGCGTTTCCATGGTAAGGAAAAGGTCAACGGTTCGATTCCGTTAGGGGGCTCGCCGGATTGCCGGTGGTGACCGACTCGGCATCGCATATAGTTTCCACTCTGGTGGAAGCCGGGGCGCCGCACCACAGCAATGCGACCCCGTGGCGGTGTAGCTCAGTCGGTAGAGCAAACGACTCATAATCGTTGTGTCGCCGGTTCAAGTCCGGCCATCGCTACCAAAACCGATCAGACCAACTGGTTGACCCGAAAGAAGGAATATCGTGGCCGCGAAGTCCACCGATGTCCGGCCAAAGATCACCTTGGCCTGCGAGCAGTGCAAGCACCGCAACTACATCACCAAGAAGAACCGGCGCAACGACCCGGATCGGCTGGAACTCAAGAAGTTCTGCCCGAACTGCGGCACGCACCGGGGACACAAAGAATCCCGCTAGTCCGCCACGCGTGATGCTGCCGCGTGGATCGGCGCTGGGAGTTTGATTGCTCCCGGCAATCTCGGATCGTGACAGTGCGAGGGCCGGACGTTTGTCCGGCCCTGACGCATTTTCGCGGTCGGGTGCGGTAGGTGAGCGAGCAATAGCGAGGGAACGAGAGTCACAGCCGCCACTGCGGTCACGACGGAAGCCGCGCGCTAGCGAGGCCCGCTCGTGAACGCTCCGCCGACTCCGGGCTCGGGGTCAGATAGGTACAGTCCTCCCGTGACAATCAACACCGGTACAGACGAAGCGGTTCAGGCGGTCGAGACCTTCGACCCCGCGGCGCACGCGGCCTCGATGGTCGGTCACCACTACCGCGTCGACGACTACTACGAGGTCGGCCGCGAGAAGGTGCGCGAATACGCGCGCGCCGTGCAGGACTACCACCCGGTGCACTGGGACGAGGACCTCGCGCAGGAGTACGGCTACGACGGCCTGCTCGCGCCGCTGACCTTCATCTCCCTGGTCGGCATTCTGGCCCAGCGCAAGCTCTTCGAGCAGATTGTCACCGGCTACGACCTGAGCCAGATTCTGCAGACCGACCAGATCCTGGAGTTCCACCGGCCGATCAAGGTCGGCGACCAGCTGGTCTGCGATGTCTACCTGCACTCGTTCCGGCAGGCCTTCGGCGGCGACATCATCGTCACCAAGAACATCGTCACCGCGCAGAACGACGAGCTGGTGCTCACCACCTACACCACGCTCATCGGCCGCAGCGGCGGCGACATCGACCCGAACCTCAACGACACCGTGCGCAACGTGCTGATGCACGGCATCGGCGAGGACGCACCGGACCACAAGCCGCGCGCCAATGTCGTTGCCGCGCCGGTGCAGCCGGCCACGGTGCCCGAGATCACGCCGAGCAAGCATGCGATCAGCTTCGACGACATCGCGGTCGGCGACGAACTGCCCGCCCGCATCGTCCGGCTCACCCGCGGCGACCTGGTGAACTACGCCGGTGTCTCCGGCGACGCCAACCCGATCCACTGGAGCGACGAGGTCATCAAGCTCGTCGGCCTGGACAACGTGGTCGCGCACGGCATGCTCACCATGGGCCTCGGCGGCGGCTTCGTCACCTCCTGGCTCGGCGATCCCGGCGCGGTCAAGGAGTACAACGTCCGCTTCACCAGCCCGGTCTACGTCGGCACCGACGAGGCCGCCGAGATCGAGTACACCGGTAAAGTGAAGTCGGTGGATCCGGAGACGCGGACCGCGGTCGTCGCCATCGTGGCGAAGTCGGCGGGGCGCAAGATCTTCGGGCGCGCGACGGCAACCGTGCAACTGGCCTGAGAGGATCAGGCCCGGAGGCGGTAGCTTGCGTGACCATGCAGGGCCCCGATCAGGCCAACTGGATACAGCCTGACCTGGTCGCCTGACCCTGATTGGCTATCGACGCGGGCGGTAACGTACACTCGGATTTCTGGGGTCACCAGCCGCTGCGCGCTGCTCTGTAGGGCTGGTTCCAGGTGAAGCCGTCAAGGTTTCGCCCACGGGGCCGGCGACTGCGAAAGCAGCGCGCGTGTCATGTGGTGGCACCGGAGTTCTACAACTGAATACCGAACAGTGGTTGGACAGCCGATACGGTCCAGCCGAAGGGGCGTAGCTCAACTGGCAGAGCAGCGGTCTCCAAAACCGCAGGTTGCAGGTTCAAGTCCTGTCGCCCCTGCCTTTCCGCAGCGACTGCATGCAGGTCGCTCGAAAAGAACCAGCATGCCAGCGACGAAAGGATCGACGTGGTCGACGAGCGGGATTCTCGCCACGGCGCGCATGCGACCGACGACGGCGATGACACCGCCGCGGTGGCCCGGCCGAGCGGCAAGCGTTCCGCCCGGCGGACTCGCGGTGCGTCGTCCGACACAGGTTCGATCGCCACACTCGATCGGCCTTCGTCGCGCAAGGCAGCCAAGACCGATCGGGCCGAACGCACGAAGACGGCTAATCCGTTCAAGCGTTTGATCAAGTTCCTGCGTGAAGTAGTCGCGGAACTGCGCAAGGTGATCTGGCCCAACCGGAAGCAGATGGTCACCTATACGAGCGTTGTTCTGGTGTTCGTGATCTTCATGGTCGCGTTCATCAGCGGGTTGGATGTGGCGTTCATCAAGGGTGTCAACTGGCTGTTCGGCTAGAGATCGACGCCGACGCCGCCGGCCGATCCCGGGGCGGACACGGGTGGAGTAGTTCCGCCGCGCGCCCGGCCCCGGCACGCAGAGGATGTACGTGACGACACAGGAAGCGAGTGCCCCAGTGAGCACCCCGGAGAACGACACAAACGAAGAGTTCCCGGTCGAGGACGCGGTGGTGGATCCCACGACCGACGACGCCACGACCGTCGAAGACTCCGAGGACGTGGACTCCGAGGGCGCCGCGTCGGAGATCGACGAGGCCGCTGCGGCCGCTCCGATCGACGAAGAGCCCGCCGACCCGGTCGCGGAAATGAAGGCCGCGCTGCGTCGCGCCCCCGGTGACTGGTACGTCATCCACTCTTACGCCGGTTACGAGAACAAGGTGAAGGCCAACCTCGAGACCCGCGTGCAGAACCTGGACCTCGAGGAGTACATCTTCCAGGTCGAGGTGCCGACCGAAGAGGTCACCGAGATCAAGAACGGCCAGCGCAAGAACGTCAACCGCAAGGTGCTGCCCGGCTACATCCTGGTCCGGATGGAACTCAACGACGAGTCCTGGGGCGCCGTGCGCAACACCCCCGGTGTCACCGGTTTCGTCGGCGCCACCTCGCGCCCGTCGCCGCTGTCCATCGACGACGTGGTGAAGTTCCTGGTCCCCGCCGCCCAGCAGAAGAAGGCCGCCGCCACCGCCGGTGCCGCGGGTTCGGCCGAGTCCGCCGCCGAGTCGGTGTCCAAGCCGACCATCGAGGTCGACTTCGAGGTCGGCGAGTCGGTGACCGTGATGGACGGCCCGTTCGCGACGCTGCCCGCCAGCATCTCCGAGGTCAACGCCGAGCAGCAGAAGCTCAAGGTGCTCGTGTCGATCTTCGGCCGCGAGACCCCGGTCGAGCTCGGCTTCACCCAGGTTGCGAAGATTTAGTCCTGTTACGTGAGCGGCCGACGGCATCCGCCCGGCTGCGGACCGCAACACCAGCACTTGCAAAGAGCAAGGAAAACAGACACCTAGGAAAGAAAGATGCCCCCCAAGAAGAAGAAGCTCGCCGGGATCATCAAGCTTCAGATCCAGGCCGGCCAGGCGAACCCCGCCCCTCCGGTGGGTCCCGCGCTCGGTCAGCACGGCGTCAACATCATGGAGTTCTGCAAGGCGTACAACGCCGCGACCGAGTCGCAGCGTGGCAACGTCATTCCGGTCGAGATCTCGGTCTACGAGGATCGCTCGTTCGACTTCAAGCTGAAGACCCCGCCCGCCGCTCGGCTGCTGCTCAAGGCCGCCGGTGTGCAGAAGGGTTCGGCTGAGCCGCACCGCCTCAAGGTCGCCAAGGTGACCATGGATCAGGTGCGCGAGATCGCCAAGACCAAGCAGGAAGATCTGAACGCCAACGACATCGATCAGGCGGCGAAGATCATCGCGGGTACCGCGCGTTCGATGGGCATCACCGTCGAGGGCTGAGCCTCCGCAGCTCCAGGTGGGAGGGCCGGCCAGGCCCGCAAACCACGGCTGAACCAGACACTTAAGGACAGAGAATTATGGCAAAACGAAGCAAGGCGTATCTCGCCGCGGCCGAGAAGGTCGATCGCGACACCCTGTACTCCCCGCTCGCCGCAGCGCGGCTGGCCAAGGAGACCGCCACCACCAAGACCGACGCGACCGTCGAGGTCGCCGTTCGTCTCGGCGTGGATCCCCGTAAGGCGGACCAGATGGTGCGTGGCACGGTCAACCTGCCGCACGGCACCGGTAAGACCGCCCGCGTCATCGTGTTCGCGGCCGGTGAGAAGGCCGCCGAGGCCGAAGCCGCCGGTGCGGACGCAGTCGGCGCCGAGGACCTGATCGAGCGGATCCAGGGCGGCTGGCTCGAATTCGACGCCGCGATCGCCACCCCGGACCAGATGGCCAAGGTCGGCCGGATCGCGCGTGTCCTCGGACCGCGTGGCCTGATGCCGAACCCGAAGACGGGCACGGTCACCAACGACGTGACCAAGGCCGTCAACGAGATCAAGGGCGGAAAGATCAACTTCCGCGTCGACAAGCAGGCCAACCTGCACTTCGTTATCGGCAAGGCCTCCTTCGACGACGCCAAGCTGGTGGAGAACTACGGTGCCGCGCTGGAGGAGATCCTGCGTGTGAAGCCGTCGACCGCCAAGGGCCGCTACGTCAAGAAGGTGACGGTCTCGACGAACACCGGACCGGGCATCCCGGTGGACCCGAACCGCACCCGCAACCTCCTGGACGAGGACGCGTAAGTAGCACCTGGACAGAGTCCGCAAGGGCGGGAACGCATTACGCGTTCCCGCCCTTGTGCTTTTCCGGTATCGGACTATTTCCAGGTCCGGCATGGTTGGTACAGCGGTGACGGTTGTCCTGCTCATCTCCGGTAGCACTCGCGGTGCGTCGACCAATTCCGCCGCGTTGCGCACAGTGCAGGCGCTCGCGCCGGCCGAGGTCGACGTGCGCTGGTTCGGCGGCCTTGCCGACCTGCCTGCTTTCAACCCGGATTACGACGGCACCGCACATCCGTCGGTTCTCGCACTGCGCGAACAGCTTTCGCAGGCCGACGCGGTGCTGTTCTGCACCCCCGAATACGCGGGCACGCTGCCTGGCAGCCTCAAGAATCTGCTGGACTGGACCGTCGGCAGCGCCGACCTCTACGAAAAGCCCACCGCATGGATCAACGTGGCCGCACCCGACCGGGGTGAAGGGGCCGCCGCGACACTGGCGCTCGTCCTCGGTTACGTGGGTGCCGACGTCGACCCCGACGGTTGTGCCCGGCTGCCGGTCGGCCGGGACGACGTCGGACCGGACGGCTTGGTCGGCACTACCGAATTCCGCAGTGGTGCAATCGAAGCACTGAACAATCTGGTGGCCAGAACAGCGCACTGATACCGGCGAAGGCCGGAACCCTTCCGGATTCCGACCTACGTCCGCGTGCGGTCAGTTGACCGGATCCTCTTGGGGCTCAGCTTCTTTCCGCCACGCGAGCAGGACCGACTCACCCTCCGGCGCACCCCACGGCAGGAATATCGCCACGATCACCGCGCACACCACGACTGCACCCGCCGCGACGAGCGAGGCGGTATGCGAGCCTTCGAGCGCCGCCGTTTTCATTGCCACGATGAGGTTTTCGCGCTGGCTCTCGAAGAACGGTGGCAGTGGGCGCTTGCGGATCTCCAGCACGCTGAGCGGACTGGATTTGACCAGACCCCGCTCGTTCTCGCTCATCAACGTGGTCGGGAGCGCGTCTACCCGCGGGGCGATCCTGGTCGTGTAGTACGACGCCACGATCGAACCGAGCACCGCGACGCCGAGGGTGCCGCCGATCTCGCGGGTGGTGTCGTTGACCGCGGACCCCGCACCCGCCTCGTTGAGCGGCAGCGATCCCATGATCGACTCGGTGGCCGGTCCCTGCACGATGCCGACGCCGAGCGCCATGAACACCATCGAGGGCAGCACATCGGTGAGGTAGGGGCTGTCCACCGTCACCTGCCCGCCCAGATACAACCCGAGCCCGGTGCTCAGCAGCCCGGTCACGATGACCGGCGTCGGCCCGAACCGCTGGGCGAGCAGGGTGGCAATGGGCGCGCCGATCGCTACCGAAAACGCGAAAGGCAATGAGGCGATGCCGAATTCGAGCGGCGTGTATTCCCGCACCCCTTGGAAATACTGGGTGATGAGGAAAAGGAAACCGAACATCGAGAAGTAGCAGATCGCAATCGCCAAGGCGGGCATCGAGAATCGCCGATTGCGGAACAGTGTCATATCGAGAATCGGTGCGGGAGTATGTAATTCCCAGATGATGAACGCGGCCAGCATGGCGACGCCGAGCGCACCGGTGCTCAGTGTCGTACTGGACAGCCAGCCGAAGCGCGGCGCCTCGATGATGGACCACACCACCAGCGTGATGCCCGCGATGGACAGCCCGATACCGGGCAGATCGAGCCTGCCGACCTGGGTGGCCCGGGATTCGGGCACCCAGAGCAGGGTGGCGACGAGCGCGATGAGCGCCAGCGGCACATTGATCCAGAAAACCGAGTGCCAGGTGAAGTGGGCCAGCAGCCAGCCGCCTGAGATCGGCCCGATCGCGATGGCGAACCCGGCCATGGCCGTCCACGCCGCGATGGCGAGGGCCCGTTCGCGTTTGTCGCGGAAGATGTTGATGATCAGCGCCAGCGTCGCCGGGAAGACGGCCGCGGCGAATACGCCCATCGCGGCGCGCGCGGCGATCACGCCACCCATCGAGCCGGACAGCGCGCCCGCGACCGACATGGCGCCCACGCCGACCAGGCCGACCATCATGATCCGGCGGCGGCCGAGCCGGTCGCCGAGGTTGCCGAAGGCGAGCAACAGGCCCGCGAAGGTGAGGGTGTACGCGTCGACGACCCATTGCAGGCCGCTGACGCCGGTTTGCAGCTGCACCCCGATAGAGGGGAGTGCCACGTTCACGATGGTGTTGTCCAGAACGACGAGCAGCTCGGCGAGGCAGATCACGGCCAAGGCGAGAAAGCGCTGGTTACGTCGTTCCAGCAGCACCGGTGGATCGACTATGGAGGTTGCCATAGTCAAGCAGTCAAACAGTAACTGTCACCTTAGGTAACGGCTAAGAGGGGCGATCTCAGCCACATCCGGATAGTGAATGTGATTCGAGACACAACAATTCGAGCGCTGAATGGTCCCGATTCGTCGTGGGAGCACCCCGTTTTGGCAGTTGGGGGTGGGTCCAGGTACATTGGACAACAGTTATCGACTAGTTCGATTCCTACCCAAATCCGTTCTACCGAAGACCGTTGGTCGTCGAGCCCGCATGGGTTCGGTCGAAGGTCCGGCGACATTGCCGGCGGCCCACGCAGGGAGAACCGAGGCCGTGTGATTGTTGTGCGCCCCGGAACGCCTTGCGTCCGGGGCGTTTGTTTTGTCGCCGTCCCCTGACCCGGTAGTTCGTTCGAACCGACCATCAGAGAGGAGGCGAAGTATGGCAAAACCCGAGAAGGTCACTGCGGTCGAGGAGATCGCGGAGCAGTTCAAGAGCTCGACCGCCACCGTGGTCACGGAATACCGTGGTCTGTCGGTCGGCAAGCTCACCGAGCTGCGTCGTGCGCTCGGCGCCGAAGCCACGTACTCCGTCGCCAAGAACACCCTGGTCAAGCGCGCTGCCGCCGAGGCGGGCGTGCAGGGCCTGGACGACTTGTTCGTCGGACCGACCGCGATCACCTTCATCAGTGGTGAGCCGGTTACCGCGGCGAAGGCCCTGAAGACCTTCGCCAAGGACAACAAGGCGCTCATCATCAAGGGCGGCTACATGGACGGCGCACCGCTGTCCGTGTCCGAGGTCGAGAAGATCGCCGACCTGGAGTCCCGCGAGGTCCTGCTGGCCAAGCTGGCCGGTGCGATGAAGGGCAACATGGCCAAGGCCGCCGGTCTGTTCAACGCTCCGGCGTCGCAGGTGGCTCGCCTTGCCGCCGCGCTCGTCGAGAAGAAGCAGGCCGAAGCCGGTGGCGACACCGCCGCTGCCGCTGAATAACCCCGTGCGGGTGATTCGCGCGCGGCTCGCCCTCATAGACAACAACTACCGAAAGGAACAACATCATGGCCAACGTTGACGAACTGCTGGAGACCTTCGGCAACATGACCCTGCTCGAGCTGTCGGACTTCGTCAAGAAGTTCGAAGAGAAGTTCGAGGTCACCGCCGCCGCTCCGGTCGCCGTCGCGGGCCCCGCCGGCCCGGGCGCCGTTGCCGAGGCCGTCGAGGAGCAGGACGAGTTCGACGTCATCCTCGAGGGTGCGGGCGACAAGAAGATCCAGGTCATCAAGGTGGTCCGCGAGATCGTCTCCGGCCTGGGCCTGAAGGAAGCCAAGGACCTCGTCGAGGGTGCCCCGAAGGCCATCCTGGAGAAGGTTGCCAAGGATGCCGCCGAGGCTGCCAAGGCGAAGCTGGAAGACGCCGGCGCCAAGGTTTCGGTCAAGTAATTCCGCGACCGAATCGCCCGACAGGCGGTCCCCTTTTCGGGGGCCGCCTGTTTGCTGTTTACGGCGGCCCGCGCGAACAATCAGGAAATACCACATGAAACGGGGTTACTCTTCAGTCAGGTTGGGGTGTGCGTCGTCTCGGTCTTGGGATACAGTGGCCCGACCCACTGTGACGTGACACACCGCTTGACCCAGCACGCGGTTCGCCGGTGGGCAGCTCGCTGAGAAATTGTGGAGGTTGGCGTGGGCGTCGAGGTCAGAACCGAAGGTGTTACCAAGTCCTTCGGATCCCAGCGAATTTGGCAGGATGTCTCCCTGACCTTGCCGACCGGTGAGGTCAGCGCATTGCTTGGCCCGTCGGGTACCGGCAAGTCCGTCTTTCTGAAGTCGCTGATCGGCCTGCTGCGCCCGGAGCGCGGCTCGATCTACGTGGGCGACACGGACATCACCACCTGCTCCAACAAGGAGCTCTACGAGATTCGCAAGCTCTTCGGCGTGCTGTTCCAGGACGGCGCGCTGTTCGGCTCGATGAATCTCTTCGACAATGTCGCGTTCCCGCTTCGTGAGCACACGAAGAAGTCCGAATCCGACATTCGCAAGATCGTCATGGAGAAGCTGGAGCTGACCGGTCTGCTCGGCGCCGAGAACAAGCTGCCCGGCGAGATCTCCGGCGGTATGCGCAAGCGCGCGGGCCTGGCCCGTGCCCTGGTGCTCGATCCGCAGATCATCCTGGTCGACGAGCCGGACTCCGGCCTCGACCCGGTGCGTACCGCCTACATCAGCCAGTTGCTGATCGACATCAACGCGCAGATCGACGCGACGATCCTCATCGTCACGCACAACATCAACCTGGCCCGCACCGTGCCGGACAACATCGGCATGATGTTCCGCCGCCAGCTGGTCATGTTCGGTCCGCGCGAGGTGCTGCTGACCTCCGACGAGCCGGTGGTCAAGCAGTTCCTCAACGGGCGCATGCAGGGCCCGATCGGCATGTCCGAGGAGAAGGACGAGGCCCAGATGGCGCGCGAGCAAGCGATGTTCGACGCCGGGCATCACCACGGCGGCGCCGAAGAGGTCGAGGGCATCATTCCGCAGATGCAGGCCACCCCCGGCATGCCGGTGCGTCAGGCCGTGCTGCGCCGCAAGGAGCGGGTCCGCGAGATCATGCACACCCTGCCGCACGCGGCGCAGACCGCGATTCGCGAGTCACTTGATCAGAACGACGAGACCCAGGTCTTGGCGTACAACAACAGCGACCTGGGTGGTTACCAGGGCGGCGCGTACGAGACCACGACTCGACACAACACAACTAACGGGTAACATCTGCGATCGTGAATTCCTCCCTGGCGCGATTGCGGACTCCACTGGAGTCGGGGTTCGGCCAGGCCGGCAACATCTTTGCGCTGTTCGTGGACGTGTTGCGCAAGACGTTCCGCCGGCCGTTCGAGTGGCGGGAGTTCATCCAGCAGTCCTGGTTCATCGCCAGCGTCTCGATCCTGCCCAGCGCACTCGTCGCTATCCCGTTCGGCGCGGTGGTGGCGCTGCAGACCGGTTCGCTGATCAAGCAGCTCGGCGCCGAATCCTTCACCGGCGCAACGAGCGTGCTCGCCACGGTGCAGCAGGCGGCGCCGGTGGTGACGGCGCTGATCATCGCGGGTGCCGCGGGTTCGGCGGTCGCCGCCGACCTCGGCTCGCGCACCATCCGTGAGGAGATCGACGCGCTGGAGGTGCTCGGCGTCGATCCGGTGGCCAAGCTGGTGGTGCCCCGGGTGCTCGGCATGACGCTGGTTGCGTTGCTGCTGAACGGCCTGGTCTCGGTGGTCGGCATCGCGGGCGGTTACTTCTTCAACGTGCTGCTGCAGGGCGGCACGCCGGGCGCCTATCTCGCCTCGTTCTCCGCGCTGGCGCAGTTGCCCGACCTGTGGATCGGTGAGATCAAGGCGCTGGTGTTCGGCCTGATCGCCGGTGTGATCGCCGCGTACAAGGGGTTGCATCCCAAAGGGGGTCCGAAAGGAGTCGGTGAAGCGGTGAACCAATCGGTGGTCATCACCTTCCTGGTGCTGTTCTTCGTGAACCTCATCCTCACCCTGGTGTATCTGCAGGTCGTCCCGGCCAAGGGCGCCTGACCGGTGGCCACCCAGTACCGCAACCCCGTTCTCGCCAAGTCGCTTCGCCGGGCCGGCGACATCGTGCGCGCACCGCTGAAGGTGATCGACCGGGCCGGCGAGCAGATGTCGTTCTACTCGCGCGCCATCGCTTGGATCCCGCGCACCGCCGTGCATTACCGCAAGGAGGTCATGCGGCTGCTCGCCGAGGTGACCTTCGGCAGCGGCGCGCTCGCGGTGATCGGCGGCACCATCGGCGTCATCGTGTTCATGTCCGGCTCGGTCGGCGTGGTCGTCGGCCTGCAGGGCTTCAAGGCACTGGACGCGCTCGGCAGTTCGGTGCTCACCGGCTTCCTCACCGCCTATATCAACACCCGCGAAATCGCGCCGCTGGTCGCGGCTTTGGCGCTGTCCGCGACGGTGGGCTGTGGTTTCACCGCGCAGCTCGGCGCGATGCGGATCTCCGAGGAGATCGACGCGCTCGAGGTGATGGCGGTGCCCGGTGTGCCGTTCCTGGTCACCACCCGGGTGATCGCGGGCTTCCTCGCGGTGATCCCGCTCTACATCGTCGGCCTGCTCGGTACGTTCCTGGCCTCGCGGATGATCAGCATCTGGTTCAACGGGCAGTCCAGCGGCTCCTACGACCACTATTTCAGCCTGTTCCTACCACCTGAAGACGTGCTCTATTCGTTCCTCAAGGTGCTGGTCTTCGCGTTCGTGATCATCATGGTGCACTGCTACTACGGCTTCCACGCCACCGGCGGACCGGCCGGGGTCGGCGTCGCGGTCGGTCGCGCGGTGCGGGCCGCCATCGTGCTGGTGAACGTGCTCGACTTCTTCCTCAGCTTGGCGATTTGGGGGACCACGACGACCGTGCGGGTGGCCGGATGAGCGCGCGTGGCGTGCAGGCTTGGCGGTCGACCGAGAAGTTGCGCGTCCGGCTGCTCGGCATCGCGTTCTTCGTGGTCGTCGCGCTGTTCCTGGCGACGACCATCGCGATCTACAACAAGCAGTTCGTGAAGACGGTCGACGTCGACCTGGTCACCGACAGTGTCGGCAACGCGCTGACCAAGAACGCGGACGTGAAGGTGCGCGGCATCAGTGTCGGCGAGGTGCGCTCCAGCTACTCCGAGAACGGTCGGGTGACACTGAATCTCGCCATCCAGCCGGACAAGGCGGACCAGATCCCGGCCAACGCGACCGCGCGGCTGCTGCCGAAGACGCTGTTCGGCGAGCGTTATGTGGATCTGGTGATCCCCGCCGACCGCAGCGCGGCGCACCTGACCAACGGCGTGGTGCTGCAACAGGACAAGAGCGGCAACGCGATCGAACTGAGCAAACTGCTCGACGACCTGATGCCGCTGCTGCAGGCGATTCCGCCGCAGGACCTCGCCGCCACCCTCGGTGCGCTCTCCCAGGCGCTGTCGGGTCAGGGTCTCGCGCTCGGTGAGAGTGTGGACAAGCTGGACAACATCTTCCGTCAGGTCAACGGCGTGCTGCCGGACCTGCAGGAGGATCTGCGCAGCTTCGCCGAGGTGGCCGCCACTTACTCCGACGCCGCGCCGCAGCTGGTCAACGCGCTGGACAACCTGCGAACCACCAATGCGACCGTGGTGCAGCGCCGCTGGGACATCGACTCGCTGTACGCGGTGCTGACACCCGCCTCGTCGAACACCGCCGATTTCCTGGTCGCCAACCGCGACAACATCATCGACCTGTCCGCCGATTCGCGCCCGCTGCTGGAAATGCTGGCCACCTACTCGCCGACCTTCCCGTGCGTGATGGCGAACTTCGCCCAGCTCAAGCCGCGCATCGACGAGATCCTCGGCAAGGGCACCGAGCATCCGGGCACCCGGGTGACCATCGAGTTGACCAATCCGCGCGGCAAGTACCTGCCGAACCAGGACGAGCCGCGATGGCTGGACGACCGTGGGCCCTGGTGCATTCCGGAGAAGCCGCTCGGCGTCGACCCCGGCCAGTACACCGGCGGAGCGAACAACGACGGCTCCTACGCGGTGCCGAGCCGTGACCCCGGCGACCAGGTGACGGGCAAGCTGTCGCCGCCGCAGTTCGGGGTGTACCCGGCGGGCAATGTCGCGACCATCGCGGGCTCGCCGCTGGAGCAGCAGTCGCTCGGCGCGATCTACGGTGCGGCGCACGGTGTCTCGCCTGATCAGGTGCCGAGCTGGGTGACCAGGGCCGGCGCGCCCGCGTTCCGTGGCAGCGAGGTGAGCGTGCGATGAAGGAGACCCTGCGCGGGCTGGGCGGGCCGCTGACCAAGCTGATCATCTTCGTCATCGTGACGCTGTTCGCCACCACGATGCTCGGCCTGTCCATCGCCAACTACAGCGGCGGCGGCACCAAGTTCAAGGCTCGTTTCACCGATGTCACCTCGCTGAACGCGGGTGACGAGGTGCGTATCGCCGGGGTGCGGGTCGGCAAGGTCACCGACGTCTCGATCGTGGACAAGCGCCTGGCCGAGGTGAAATTCGAACTCACCGACCGGGATTGGCTGCCCGCCTCGACCACCGCGAGCATCCGCTACCGCAACCTGGTCGGCCAGCGCTACATCGCGCTCGAACAGGGCACCGGTGAGCAGGGCCGCAAGCTCAACGCGGGCGGCACCATCCCGCTGGAGCGCACCAATCCCGCGCTCAACCTGACCACCCTGTTCAATGGTTTCCGCCCGCTGTTCCGCACACTCACCGCCGATGACGTGAACAAGCTTTCCTTCGAGATCATCCAGGTGTTCCAGG
The DNA here is from genome assembly GCF_900269665.1 of Nocardia suismassiliense. Classification (GTDB taxonomy): domain Bacteria; phylum Actinomycetota; class Actinomycetes; order Mycobacteriales; family Mycobacteriaceae; genus Nocardia; species Nocardia suismassiliense. The sequence continues at coordinate 8,716,534 of NZ_LT985361.1, read as the reverse complement.
GTGAGCAGGGCACGATCCACGACCTGGTGGCCACCACCGCGAGCCTGACCAACAAGATCGCGGACAAGGACGCGGTGATCGGGGAGCTCGTCCGCAACCTGACCGCCGTGCTCGACACGGTCAACCAGCGCGACGACCAGTTCAACCAGCTCATCGTCAATACCGAGGCGCTGGTCAGCGGGCTGCCCGCGGAACGCGAGACGATCGGCCGCTCGGTGACCTCGCTCGGCAACCTGGCCTCGGCCACCGCCGATCTGCTCGTCCCGGTGCGCCCGACGCTGCAGGGTTCGATCGCCGGGCTGAGCCAGCTCAGCGGCACCATCAACGAGCGCAGCGACGACGTGAACGCGGTGCTGGCCAACCTGCCGGTCAAGATGGAGAAGCTCGGCCGGGTAGGCAGTTATGGCTCCTGGTTCCAGTTCTCCCTGTGCGGTATCGATATCGTCGTCGGCCCCGGCGCGGTGGAGGCGCCGCAGCTGAACCTGCCCGCCGGCCTGCCCACGATCAACCAGCCGCTCTACACCAACGCCGCGCCGCGCTGCTCCGGGAAGGCCCGCTGATGGACGACCGGATTCTGCTCGGACGCCGCAGCCCCGTCTTCATGGGGGTGCTCGGCCTCGCGATGGTGCTGCTGGTGACGGTGTCGGCGTTCTTCCTGGACCGGCTGCCGATCATCGGCGCGGGCACCAAGTACACCGCCGAATTCTCCGAGGCGGCAGGCCTGAAGAAGGGCAACGAGGTCCGCATCGCGGGCGTGAAGGTCGGTTCGGTGTCCGACGTGCGCCTCGACGGCGCCAAGGTGCTGGTCGACTTCCGCACCCAGGACGCCTGGATCGGCAGCGAGACCACCGCCTCGATCCAGATCAAGACCGTGCTCGGCCAGAAGTACCTGGCGCTGGACCCGAAGGGCTCCCGCGCGGCCGACCCCGCGACCCGGATTCCGTTGTCGCGCACCGTTTCTCCGTATGACGTGGTGGACGCCTTCAGTGACGCGGCGAAGAACATCGACCAGATCGATACCGCGCAGCTGGCCACCAGCATGCGGGTGCTCTCCGACGCGTTCGCCACCACGCCGCCGGAGCTGCGCGGCTCCATCGACGGCGTCGCGCGCCTGTCCGAGACGCTGGCCAAACGCGACGAGGAACTGAAGAAGCTGTTCGCCGCGACCAGGCAGACCACCAAGGTGCTCGCCGACCGCAACGCGGAGTTCGAGCGGTTGCTCGCCAATGGCGGACAGCTGCTGGCCGAGCTCAACATCCGGCAGCAGTCGATCGCGCAGCTGCTCTCCGGCGCCAAGACGGTGTCGGCGGAGCTCACCGCGCTGGTGCACGACAACGAGGAGCAGATCGGTCCCGCGCTGAAGAATCTGCGCGGCTCGATCGATCTGTTGAATGCCAACCAGCAGAACATCTCCAAGACCTTGGAGCTCGCGGCGCCGTTCTACGGGCTCTACGCCAATGTGCTCGGCACCGGCCGCTGGTTCGACGCGGTGATCGTCAACCTGATCCCGCCCGCGCTGCCGGAGATCCCCGGCGCCCGTCCGCCGATCCGCAACATGGGAGGTAACTGACATGGCGGATCGGTTGCAGGCGCTGCGTGATTCGGGGCGCGGCACGAAGATCACCATCGCGCTCGTCGTGGTGGTGGCGGTGGTCGCCGCCGGGGTGCTGTGGTGGACGTTCGACCGGCTGACCACCACCAAGATCACCGCCTACTTCGATCGTTCGGTCGGCATCTACGAGGGCTCGGACGTGCGGGTGCTCGGCGTGCCGGTCGGCCGGGTGGATTCGGTCGAGCCGCAGGGCGATCAGGTCAAGGTCGTCATGAGCGTCGATCGCTCCTACGACGTCCCTGCCGAAGCACGGGCCGCGCAGATCACGCCTTCCATCGTGTCCGACCGCTACATCCAGCTGACCCCGGTGTACACCGGCGGGCCGAAAATGCCACGCACCGCGACCATCCCGCGCGATCGCACGGTCACCCCGGTCGAGGTGGACCAGCTGTACAAGAGCATCACCGAACTCTCGGATGCGCTGGGCCCCAACGGCGCCAATAAAGAGGGTGCGGTCAACGAGCTGGTGCGCACGGGCGCCGCGAACCTGGACGGCAACGGCGAGGCGCTGGCCAACAGCCTGACCCAGCTGTCCAAGGCCGCCAAGTACCTGTCCGACGCGCGCGGCGACATCTTCGACACCGTCAAGAATCTGCAGAGCTTCGTCGCCATGCTGGCCCAGAACGACGCGCAGGTGCGCCAGTTCAACGTGCAGCTCGCCGACCTGTCCAGCTTCCTGGCGAGCGAGCGCGACGACCTCGGCGCCGCGCTGAATCTGCTGTCCGTCGCGCTCGGCGACGTCGCCCGGTTCATCGACAACAACCGCGACCTGATCGCCAGCAATGCGGAGGGCCTGGTCACGCTGACCAAGACGCTGTCGGATCAGCGCGACGACCTGGCCGCGGCGCTGCCGGTGCTGCCGCTGGCGCTCAGCAACCTGATCAATATCCACAACGCCGAGTCCGGCACCCTCGACATGCGCGCCAACTTCACCGATCTGCAGGACCCGTTCGGGGTCATGTGCAAGCTGATCGACGTGTCCAAGCTGCGGCCGGGCGATCCGCAGTTCGAGGCGCTCGGCAGGCAGATGCGCCCGATCCTGGACCACTGCAAGGAGATCTCCGACCAGATCACCGCCGGGGTGCAGACGCCGACGCTGATCCTGCCGTTCGGCATCCTCAGTGGCGAGAACCAGCAGCGGGCGCCGGTGCCGGGCACGGTGCCCGGTGTCCCGTCGGATCGGCTGCCGCCGTCGCAGGGAGGTGAGCGGTGAGTCACCGAATCCGTTCCGTCACACGAGGTCTCGGCATCGCCATGGCCCTCGGGCTGGCCGCAGCGCTGGTCACCTCGTGCTCCTCCGACGGCATCTACAGCGTGCCGCTGCCCGGTGGCGCCGATGTCGGCGAGCACCCGATGCGCATCGATATCCAGTTCGACGACGTGCTCGATCTGGTGCCGCAGTCCGCGGTGAAGGTCGAGGGCGTGCCGGTGGGCCGGGTCGAGGACATCAAGATCGGCAAGGACCAGTGGACCGCGACCGTGCGGGCCGTGGTGAACTCCTCGGTCGACCTGCCCGCCAACGCGCGGGCCGAGGTGCGCCAGTCGAATCTGCTCGGCGAGAAGTTCATCGAGCTGTCCAAGCCGGCGGTCGAGCCGGAGGCGAAGAAGCTGACCGACGGTTCGACCATCCTGCTCGCCAACACCAGGCACGCCACCGAGATCGAGCAGGTGCTCGGCGCGATGTCGTTGCTGCTCAACGGTGGTGGCGTCGCACAGCTGCAGCCGATCGTCACCGAGCTGAACAAGACCATCGGCGGCCGCGAGGATCGGGTGCGTTCGCTACTGGAGCAGGCGAACATCCTGATCAAGGGCCTCGATGATCAGGTCAACGACATCACCAGGGCGCTCGACGGTCTCGATGTGCTGAGCAGCCGGGTGAGCAGCCAGACCGAGCAGATCGGCAAGATCCTGGACGAGCTGCCGCAGGGCGTCAAGATCCTGGAGGAGCAGCGCCCCCAGCTGGTCGGGCTGCTCAGCCAGCTGGATCGGGTCGGCGAGGCAGGCTTCGACGTGCTGAACCACTCGAAGGACGACCTCATCCGTGACCTGACCTCGCTGCGCCCCACCCTGCAGGAGCTGGGCAAGGCCGCGCCGGATCTGATCAGCGCGTTGCCGCTGATCCCGACCTATCCGTTCCCCGACTCCACGCTGGAGTCCACCTTCGGCGGGTCGGTGAACACCTGGCTGTCGGTGGATCAGCAGATCGGCGTCACGCTGAGCAATCTCGGTGTCGGCAAACCGGATCCGGTGTACACGCCGCCGCTCGGCCCGCCGGTGCCGGTGAACCCGACCAACCCGTACTACAACGGCAACGGCCCGCGGCCGGGCTGGCCGACGGTATCGATCCTGCCGCTGCCGCCGAACATGGCGCAGCCGCCCGCGCCGGGTGTGCCGCCGAATCCGGTGGGCGCGATTCTGGAGCAGCTGGGAGTGGGTGGTCCGCGATGACGAAGTTGGTCCGCTGGCAGTTGATCGCGTTCGCCGTCGTCGCGGTGGTCGGCGTGGTGTACGTCGGCGCCAAATACATTCGGCTCGACCACATGCTCGGTTTCGGTCAATACGACGTGCGGGTGCAGGCGGCGCAGACCGGCGGCATCTACAAGGGCGCCGAGGTGACCTACCGCGGCGTGCCGGTCGGCCGGGTCGGGCAGCTGGAACTCACCGGTGACGGCGTGCTGATGCACCTCATCATCGACTCGGGCTCGCCGAAGATCCCCGCGACCGCGAAAGCCGTGGTGGCCAACCGTTCCGCGATCGGTGAGCAGTACGTCGATCTGCAGCCGGACACCGACACCGGGCCGTACCTGCACGACAATTCGGTGATCACCTCGGCGACCACGCCGGTGCCGGTGGAGCAGCTGGTCGCCAGCGTGGACTCCTTCACCCGCTCGGTCGATCTGGCGGCGCTGAACACCACCGTGCGCGAGCTCGGCAAGGCGTTCGACGGCAAGGGCGACGACCTGCAGATCTTCGTCGATTCGCTGAACAAGTTCACCAGCACGTTCAACGAGACGCTGCCGCAGACCATCCAGCTGATCCGGGACAGCAAGGTCGTGCTCGGCACCCAGGCCGAGCAGTCCGGCGCCATCCGCGAGTTCAGCGACGGCCTGGACAAGCTCACCGCGCAGCTGCGCTCCAGCGATCCGGACATCCGCAGGCTGATCGGCACCGGCAGCGACGCGGGCCAGCAGATCGACGCGCTGCTGCACGAAAGCGGCGGCGCGCTCACCCAGGACCTGGCGAACCTGCGGCTGCTGCTGCAGGCCATCTCGCCCAAGTTCTATGCCATCCGCCCGCTGCTGCAGTTCCTGCCGCAGTTGTCGATCGGTGGTTCGGCCACCGCGCCCGGCGACGGCACCACGCACTTCGGTCTGGTGCTCGAGGCCAACAATCCGCCCGCCTGTACCGTCGGGTACGAGGGAACGCAGCGGATCCTCGAACAGATGAAGGCGCAGAACCCGAACTTCGACGACACGCGCGACGAGTTCCCCTTCAACAAGGACGCCAAGTGCCTTGTGCCGCAAGGTAACCCGACCGCCGTACGCGGCGGTGAACGGGCCGACCTCGCCGATCCGCGGGTCGAGCAGCCGTGGGATTCGACCCCCAAGACCGATCCGGAACGGCTGAACCTGACTCCGATCGCCGTGCAGCTGGCAACCCTGATGGGAGTCACGCCGAAGCGGTGACCAGCAACGATGACGTTAGGGTGGCTCGTGTGAGTGAGCGAAGCGAACGAACCGAAGACGCAGCGCGCCCTGCGCGAACGGCTGAGCTGAGCGTTAGCGAGGCTCAGTCGTGAGCGCAGATGTGAAAAAGCAGCTCGATTCGAACGAGCCGCAGGAATCACCGGACTCCGCTGACGGCGTGGTCGAGTCCGACGTGGTTGCTGAGGCTCCGGCTGAGACGCCCGGCCGCACCGGCATCCTCCGTACCTGCGCGCTGGTCGGCTCCGCGGCAGCACTGGTCGTCGCCCTCGTCGCTGCCGCCTGGTTCGGCACCGGCTGGGTGCGCGCCGCGATCAGCGACGCCCCGCGCGCCGACGCCCGCGACACCGCACTCGACGCCGCCCGCCAGGCCGCGCTCAACATGACCTCGATGAACCTCGACGACGTCCCCGGCTCGCTGGCACTGGCGCGCTCCTCGATGACCGGCGCGCTGCTCGACTCGGCGGACAAGAACAAGGACCAGGCTGAGACGCTGGCCAAGCAGACCGGCGTCGGCATGACGTCCAAGGTGCTCGGTTCCGCGCTGACCACGTTGAACAGCGAGAACGACAAGGCCTCGGCCTTGGTCGTGCTGCAGGTGACCGAGCACGGCAAGGACAAGCCGCCGGCCGATTACCGCTACACCTGGAATGTCGACGTGACCAAGACCGGTGACGTCTGGAAGGCCGAGCAGATCTCCTCGCTCAGCCAGCCGGTGCTGCTGAGCGGTGGCCAGGGCCAGTCCCCGCAGGCGCCGCCCGCCGACCAGCCGCCCGCCCCGCCCAAGCCGGGATCGTAGGAGAACCAGTCATGACCTCTCGCAAACCGATCAACCGGGTCACCTCCAAGCGCCGCCCGGCCGGCGAACAGCAGTCCCGCGCCGCCGCGCCGCGCAGCACGCCGAGCCGCAAGCCGCGGGTGACAGGCACCAATCGCCCCACCACACCGCGCCAGGCCCCCGCGGCGCAGCAGCCTGAGCAGGGCAAGCGCGTGAGCGTCCGAAGGAAGCTTTCCCGCGGCGCGGGCTCCGGCAAGCCGGGGCGCTCGTTCTGGTCCCTGGTCGCCGGCTGCCTGATCGCCGCGGTGTTGCTCGGCGGATTCGCGGCGGTCGCCGCCTCGCGTCCCGGCGTCGACGATTCGAACAAGGCCTTCGTCGACAACAAGGCCACCGAGGAAGTGCGCGCGGCCGCCGATCACGCGCTGAAGACGGTCTATGCCTACGACGTCAAGAACATCGACGGCTACCGCGACACGGCTCGCCAGGTGCTCACCGGCAAGATGCTGGCCGATCTGGACAAGTACGCCGACACCACCATCTCGGCGGTAAAACAGGCCCAGACCAGCGCCGATGCCAAAGCCGAACCAATCGGTGTGACTTTGCTCACTGGTGATCGCGCCGAGTTGCTGGTCAACCTGGTGGTCAGCGCGACGAAGAACGGCGCGGCGCAGCAGAGTGTGGCGGGTCCGGTCGTGCTGCATATGCAGAAGGTGGGCGATCGCTGGCTGGCCAGCGACATCGTCGACCAGTGATCGTGTAGCGGCCCAGTCGATCTCACTCGGCCCTGGTAGGGCCCGCCTACTTGACGAGTTTCGCCGGAGCCGTCACGCTATTCACAACAGCGGCAGCTGTCACAGTGGCTCCATTACGCCCCGTCGTCCTCGACGCAGCCAGCGATTCGGACACGGCGCGCCAGCCACGTGAATGTGCGCACGGGTGGTAGGTTGACACCCCCGTGACGGTTGGTGTACGGTTGGACGTTGCGCTGGCTGCCTCCTGTCCATACCTCGATTTGCACACGAAAGTTCCACCTTCCGGTGTTACTTCCGTTGTTGCCTGTTCGGGTTTCGTTCGGGTTGTAACCAGCGGAATTCGTAGCAGACAAGCGACGGTCGCGGACCACCACGCGACGCGCGTGAGGTGCTGGAAGGACGCATCTTGGCAGTCTCCACCCAGACCAAGGCAGTTGCCGGAATCCCCGGAGCCCCGTTGCGGGTGTCTTTCGCGAAGATCCGTGAACCCTTGGAGGTGCCCGGACTTCTCGATCTACAGACGGACTCATTTGCATGGTTGATCGGTTCGCCGTCATGGCGTGAAAAGGTCGCCCTTCGCGGCGATGTCGGGCTAGTCGGGGGACTCGAGGAGGTGCTCGAGGAGCTTTCGCCGATCGAGGACTTCTCCGGCTCGATGTCCCTGTCTTTCTCTGACCCTCGGTTCGAAGAGGTCAAGGCCTCCATCGACGAGTGCAAAGACAAGGACATGACCTACGCGGCGCCGTTGTTCGTCACCGCGGAGTTCATCAACAACAACACCGGTGAGATCAAGAGCCAGACGGTCTTCATGGGAGATTTCCCGATGATGACCGACAAGGGCACGTTCATCATCAACGGCACCGAGCGCGTCGTCGTTTCGCAGTTGGTTCGTTCGCCGGGCGTCTACTTCGACCACTCGGTCGACAAGACCACCGAGAAGGACCTGCACAGCGTGCGCGTCATTCCGTCGCGTGGCGCGTGGCTGGAGTTCGACATCGATAAGCGCGACACCGTTGGTGTGCGCATCGATCGCAAGCGTCGTCAGCCGGTCACCGTGCTGCTCAAGGCGCTCGGTTGGACGAACGAGGAGATCGTCGAGCGTTTCGGCTTCTCCGAGATCATGATGTCGACGCTGGAGAAGGACAACACCGCCGGTCAGGACGAGGCGCTGCTGGACATCTACCGCAAGCTGCGTCCGGGCGAGCCGCCGACCAAGGAGTCCGCGCAGACCCTGCTGGAGAACCTGTTCTTCAAGGAGAAGCGCTACGACCTGGCGCGCGTCGGCCGCTACAAGATCAACAAGAAGCTGGGTATCCACCTCGGCGAGCAGGTCACCGGATCGGTGCTCACCAAGGAAGACATCGTCAGCACGATCGAGTACCTGGTCCGCCTGCACGCGGGTGACCGCGTCATGACCGCCCCCGGCGGTCAAGAGGTCCCGGTCGACGTCGACGACATCGACCACTTCGGTAACCGTCGCCTGCGTACCGTCGGCGAGCTGATCCAGAACCAGATCCGGGTCGGCCTCTCCCGCATGGAGCGCGTGGTCCGCGAGCGGATGACGACTCAGGACGTCGAGGCGATCACGCCGCAGACCCTGATCAACATCCGCCCGGTCGTCGCCGCGATCAAGGAGTTCTTCGGAACTTCGCAGCTGTCGCAGTTCATGGACCAGAACAACCCGCTGTCGGGCCTCACCCACAAGCGCCGCCTGTCGGCCCTTGGCCCGGGTGGTCTGTCCCGTGAGCGGGCCGGCCTGGAAGTCCGTGACGTGCACACCTCGCACTACGGCCGGATGTGCCCGATCGAGACCCCGGAAGGCCCGAACATCGGCCTGATCGGTTCGCTGTCGGTGTACGCGCGGGTCAACCCGTTCGGTTTCATCGAGACGCCGTACCGCAAGGTGGTCGACGGCCGGGTGACCGACGAGGTCAAGTACCTCACCGCCGACGAAGAGGACCGGCACGTCCGTGCGCAGGCCAACTCGCCGGTCGACGCCGACGGTCGTTTCCTCGAGGACCGGGTGCTCTGCCGTCGCGGCAACGAGGAGAACGAGCTCGTCGCCGCCGATGAGGTCGACTACATGGATGTCTCGCCGCGCCAGATGGTGTCGGTCGCGACGGCCATGATCCCGTTCCTCGAGCACGACGACGCCAACCGCGCCCTGATGGGTGCGAACATGCAGCGTCAGGCGGTTCCGCTGATCCGTTCCGAGGCCCCCGTGGTGGGCACCGGCATGGAGCTGCGCGCCGCTGTCGACGCCGGCGATGTCGTGGTGAACGAGAAGGGCGGTGTGGTCGAGGAGGTTTCCGCCGACTACGTCACCGTGATGGCCGACGACGGGACTCGCAAGAGCTACCGGATGCGCAAGTTCGCCCGCTCCAACCAGGGCACCTGCGCGAACCAGCGGCCGATCGTGGACGAGGGCCAGCGGGTCGAGGTCGGCCAGGTGCTGGCCGACGGTCCGTGCACCGAGAACGGTGAGATGGCGCTGGGCAAGAACCTGCTCGTCGCGATCATGCCGTGGGAAGGCCACAACTACGAGGACGCGATCATCCTGTCGCAGCGCCTCGTGGAAGAGGACGTTCTCACCTCGATCCACATCGAAGAGCACGAGATCGACGCCCGCGACACCAAGCTCGGTGCCGAGGAGATCACCCGGGACATCCCGAACGTCTCCGACGAGGTCCTCGCCGACCTCGACGAGCGCGGCATCGTGCGCATCGGCGCCGAGGTTCGTGACGGCGACATCCTCGTCGGCAAGGTCACCCCGAAGGGTGAGACCGAGCTGACCCCCGAGGAGCGGTTGCTGCGCGCGATCTTCGGTGAGAAGGCGCGCGAGGTGCGCGACACCTCGCTGAAGGTGCCGCACGGTGAGTCCGGCAAGGTCATCGGCATCCGCGTGTTCTCGCGCGAGGACGACGACGATCTGCCTCCCGGTGTCAACGAGCTGGTGCGCGTGTACGTGGCGCAGAAGCGCAAGATCCAGGACGGCGACAAGCTCGCCGGTCGCCACGGCAACAAGGGTGTTATCGGCAAGATCCTGCCGACCGAGGACATGCCGTTCATGCCGGACGGCACCCCGGTCGACATCATCCTGAACACCCACGGTGTGCCGCGTCGTATGAACATCGGCCAGATCTTGGAGACCCACCTCGGGTGGATCGGCAAGGCGGGCTGGGATGTCGGCGTCGGTGCGGACGGGACTCGTCCCGACTGGGCCAAGGCGCTGCCGGAGGAGATGCTGGCGGCCCCGGCCGACTCGAACATCGCCACCCCGGTGTTCGACGGCGCCCGCGAGGAGGAGCTGACCGGTCTGCTCGCCTCGACCCTGCCGAACCGCGATGGTGAGCGCATGGTCGACGACAACGGCAAGGCCACCCTGCTCGACGGCCGTTCCGGCGAGCCGTTCCCGTACCCGGTGGCGGTCGGCTACATGTACATCCTGAAGCTGCACCACCTGGTCGACGACAAGATCCACGCCCGTTCGACCGGCCCGTACTCGATGATCACCCAGCAGCCGCTCGGTGGTAAGGCGCAGTTCGGTGGTCAGCGCTTCGGTGAAATGGAGTGCTGGGCCATGCAGGCCTACGGCGCGGCCTACACGCTGCAGGAACTGCTGACGATCAAGTCCGACGACGTGGTCGGTCGCGTCAAGGTTTACGAGGCGATCGTCAAGGGCGAGAACATTCCGGAGCCGGGCATTCCGGAGTCCTTCAAGGTGCTCCTCAAGGAACTCCAGTCGCTGTGCCTCAACGTCGAGGTGCTGTCTTCCGACGGCGCCGCGATCGAGATGCGCGACGGCGACGACGAGGATCTGGAGCGCGCCGCGGCGAACCTGGGCATCAACTTGTCCAGGAACGAAGCGGCCACCGTCGACGATCTGGCGAACTAGGCGGTCGGCCGGATGCCGTTCCAACAGAACGGCATCCGGCCCCGCGTTCCACCAACTAGTGAACTTTTTGCTCGAATTCGACCCTTATAGGGGAAAGGAAGTTACGTGCTAGACGTCAACTTCTTCGATGAACTCCGGATCGGCCTGGCCACCGCGGACGACATCCGCCAGTGGTCTTTCGGCGAGGTGAAAAAGCCGGAGACCATCAACTACCGCACCCTCAAGCCGGAGAAGGACGGGCTCTTCTGCGAGAAGATCTTCGGTCCTACCCGGGACTGGGAGTGCTATTGCGGCAAGTACAAGCGTGTCCGCTTCAAGGGCATCATCTGTGAGCGCTGTGGCGTCGAGGTCACTCGCGCCAAGGTGCGTCGTGAACGGATGGGCCACATCGAGCTGGCCGCACCGGTCACCCACATCTGGTACTTCAAGGGCGTGCCCTCGCGCCTCGGGTACCTGCTCGACCTGGCGCCGAAGGATCTGGAAAAGATCATCTACTTCGCCGCCTACGTCATCGTCGCGGTCGACGACGAGCTGCGCCACAACGAGCTCAGCACGCTCGAAGCCGAGATGGAGGTCGAGAAGAAGGCGGTCGCCGACCAGCGCGACGCCGACCTCGAGGCCCGTGCCCAGAAGCTCGAGGCCGACCTGGCCGAGCTCGAGGCCGAGGGTGCCAAGTCCGACGTCCGCCGCAAGGTCAAGGACGGCGGCGAGCGCGAGATGCGTCAGCTGCGCGACCGGTCCCAGCGTGAGCTGGATCGGCTCGACGAGATCTGGACCACCTTCACCAAGCTGGCGCCCAAGCAGCTCATCGTCGATGAGGTGCTCTACCGCGAGCTGATCGACCGCTACGGCGAATACTTCACCGGCGCCATGGGTGCGGAGTCCATCCAGAAGCTGATGGAGAACTTCGACATCGACGCCGAGGCGGAGAGCCTGCGGGAGACCATCCGCAGCGGTAAGGGCCAGAAGAAGCTGCGCGCGCTCAAGCGGCTCAAGGTCGTCGCGGCGTTCCAGACCAACGGCAACTCGCCGATGGGCATGGTGCTCGACGCCGTTCCGGTGATCCCGCCGGAGCTGCGCCCGATGGTTCAGCTCGACGGTGGCCGGTTCGCCACCTCCGACCTGAACGACCTGTACCGCCGCGTGATCAACCGCAACAACCGCCTCAAGCGACTGATCGACCTCGGCGCGCCCGAGATCATCGTCAACAACGAGAAGCGGATGCTGCAGGAGTCCGTGGACGCGCTGTTCGACAACGGCCGTCGCGGCCGCCCGGTCACCGGACCGGGTAACCGCCCGCTGAAGTCGCTGAGCGATCTGCTCAAGGGCAAGCAGGGTCGTTTCCGGCAGAACCTGCTGGGCAAGCGCGTCGACTACTCGGGCCGTTCGGTCATCGTGGTCGGCCCGCAGCTGAAGCTGCACCAGTGTGGTCTGCCGAAGCTGATGGCGCTCGAGCTGTTCAAGCCGTTCGTGATGAAGCGTCTGGTCGACCTGAACCACGCGCAGAACATCAAGTCCGCCAAGCGCATGGTCGAGCGTCAGCGTCCCCAGGTGTGGGATGTCCTCGAAGAGGTCATCGCCGAGCACCCGGTGCTGCTGAACCGCGCGCCCACCCTGCACCGCCTCGGCATCCAGGCGTTCGAGCCGCAGCTCGTCGAGGGTAAGGCGATCCAGCTGCACCCGCTCGTCTGTGAAGCGTTCAACGCCGACTTCGACGGTGACCAGATGGCCGTGCACCTTCCGCTGTCCGCGGAGGCGCAGGCCGAGGCCCGCATCCTGATGCTGTCCTCGAACAACATCCTGTCGCCCGCCTCCGGCCGGCCGCCCGCCATGCCGCGTCCCGACATGGTGCCCGGCCTGTACTCCCTGACCCGCCTCGAAGAGGGCGCGAAGGGCGAGTACAAGGCCTCGGGCAAGGACAAGGCCGAGTTCGGCGTCTACTCCTCGCCTGCCGAGGCACAGATGGCGGTGGACCGCGGTGAGCTCACCGTGCGTTCGCTGATCAAGGTGCGCCTCATCCACCAGCGCCCGCCGAAGGACATCGAGGCGAAGCTGTTCCCGGAGGGCTGGACCCGCGGCGACGCGTGGATTGCCGAGACCACCCTTGGTCGCGTGCTGTTCAACGAGCTGCTGCCGGCGGACTACGCGTTCATCAACGAGCAGATGCCGAAGAAGCGTCAGGCGACGATCATCAACGATCTGGCCGAGCGCTACCCGATGATCGTGGTCGCGCAGACCGTCGACAAGCTGAAGGACGCGGGCTTCTACTGGGCCACCCGTTCCGGCGTGACGGTCTCCATGTCCGACGTGCTGGTGCCGCCGGAGAAGACCGAGATCATGGAGCGCTACGAGGCGCTTGCCGATCAGATCGAGAAGAAGTACCAGCGTGGTGCGCTCGATCACCAGGAGCGCAACAACGCCCTGGTCAAGATCTGGCAGGAAGCGACCGAAGAGGTCGGTACGGCACTGCGGGCGCACTACCCGCCGGACAACCCGATCATCACGATCGTCGAGTCGGGCGCCACGGGTAACTTCACCCAGACTCGTACCCTCGCCGGTATGAAGGGTCTGGTGACGAACCCGAAGGGTGAGTTCATCCCGCGCCCGATCAAGTCCTCGTTCCGTGAGGGCCTGACCGTGCTCGAGTACTTCATCAACACCCACGGTGCTCGTAAGGGTCTGGCCGATACCGCGCTGCGTACCGCCGACTCGGGTTACCTGACCCGTCGTCTGGTGGACGTCTCGCAGGACGTGATCGTGCGCGAGCACGATTGCGCCACCGAGCGCGGCATCATCGTGCACATCGCCGACAAGCAGGCGGATGGCTCGCTCATCCGCGACGCGCACGTGGAGACCTCCGCGTACGCTCGCACGCTCGCTTCGGACGCGGTGGACGCCAAGGGCAACCTCGTCATCGCGAAGGGCGCCGACCTCGGCGACCCGGCGATCGACGCGCTGCTCGGGGCAGGCATCACCGAGGTCCGGGTCCGCTCCGTGCTGACCTGCACCACCGGTACCGGTGTCTGTGCCACCTGCTACGGCCGTTCGATGGCCACCGGCAAGCTGGTCGACATCGGTGAGGCCGTCGGCATCGTCGCCGCGCAGTCCATCGGTGAGCCCGGTACCCAGCTGACCATGCGTACCTTCCACCAGGGTGGTGTCGCGGGCGATGACATCACCGGCGGTCTGCCCCGGGTGCAGGAGCTGTTCGAGGCCCGCGTGCCGAAGGGCAAGGCTCCGATCGCCGAGGTCAGTGGCCGGGTCCGGATGGAGGACGACGACCGCTTCTACAAGATCACCATCATCCCCGATGACGGTGGCGAAGAGGTTGTCTACGACAAGCTCTCGAAGCGGCAGCGGCTGCGTGTCTTCAAGCACGACGACGGCACCGAGCGTCTGCTCTCCGATGGTGACCACGTCGAGGTCGGCCAGCAGCTGCTGGAAGGCGCGGCGGATCCGCACGAGGTGCTGCGCATCATGGGTCCCCGTCAGGTGCAGATCCACCTGGTCCACGAGGTCCAGGAGGTCTACCGCTCGCAGGGTGTGTCGATCCACGACAAGCACATCGAGGTCATCGTGCGCCAGATGCTGCGTCGCGTGACGATCATCGACTCGGGTGCCACGGAGTTCCTGCCGGGTTCGCTCACCGAGCGTTCCGAGTTCGAGGCCTCCAACCGTCGCGTCGTCGCCGAGGGCAATGAGCCCGCGGCGGGTCGCCCGGTGCTGATGGGTATCACGAAGGCGTCGCTCGCGACGGATTCGTGGCTGTCGGCGGCGTCCTTCCAGGAGACCACTCGAGTGCTGACGGACGCGGCCATCAACTGCCGCTCCGACAAGCTCATCGGCCTCAAGGAGAACGTGATCATCGGCAAGCTGATCCCGGCCGGTACCGGTATCAACCGCTACCGCAACATCACGGTGCAGCCGACCGAAGAAGCCCGTGCCGCCGCGTACGCGGTGCCGTCCTACGACGACACCTACTACAGCCCGGACAGCTTCGGCCAAACCACCGGCGCCGCAGTCCCGCTCGACGACTACGGTTTCAGCGACTACCGCTAGCCCGGTACCGCAACACATCCGGCCCTCGCTCCCTTCCAGGAGCGGGGGCCGTTTGCGTTGGTAGAGCGTCTTCACGGTGTCGGAAGAGTGATGCGAAATTTACTTCGCGGGGAATATTTTCTGTAAGAATATTTTCAATTGAAGGGGTTTGGTCGGTGGATGGTGCGCTCGGGCGGCTGGGACCTGCTGAATCCTGTTCCGCCCGTTGCGAAAGCGAGTCGCTTCATGACCGACCACCAGATCTTCGATCTCGGTGATTTCACCACCCAGCACGGTGCCACGCTGCGTGGTGCCTTCCTGACATACGCCACCTACGGTGAGCTCAACGCGGACAAGAGCAATGCCATCGTCTATCCGACGTGGTATTCGGGGCGACATTGGGACAACGAGTGGCTGATCGGTCCGGGGATGGCGCTGGATCCGGCGGAGTACTTCATCATCGTGCCGAACATGATCGGCAACGGCCTGTCCAGCTCGCCGAGCAATACGCTGCAACCCTATGACCGTGCCCGCTTTCCGGACATCACGGTGTACGACCAGGTGGCCGCGCAATACCGTTTGGTGACCGAGCGTTTCGGCATCGAGCGACTGGCCTTGGTGACCGGCTGGTCCATGGGCGCGGGCCAGACCTACCAGTGGGCGGTGAGCTACCCGGACATGGTGGAGCGCATCGCCCCGTTCTGCGGCTCAGCCCGGACCAGCGACCACAACAAGGTCTTCCTGGAGGGCGTCAAGGCGGCCCTGACCGCCGACTCGGCCTTCGCCGGCGGCTGGTACGGCGAACACTGGCCGACCTCCGGATTGCGCGCGCTGGCAAGGGTTTACGCGGGCTGGGGTTTCTCGCAGGCCTTCTACTGGGAGAAGGAGTACGAGAAACTCGGGTACACCTCCCTCGAGGACTTCCTGATCGGCTTCTGGGAGGGCTTCTTCTTGGACGGCCGCGACCCGAACAACCTGCTCACCATGCTGTGGACCTGGCAGCACGGCGACGTCGGCCGCACGCCCGGCTTCGACGGCGACACCGAAGCCGCCCTCGCCTCTATCAAGGCCACCGCCCTGGTCATGCCCGCCGAGAAGGACCTGTACTTCCCGCCGGAGGACGAGGCCTGGGCCGTCGGCCACATGCGCCATGCCGAACTCCGGGTGATCCCCGGCATCTGGGGCCACTTCGCCGGCCACGGCAGCAATCCCGAAGACACCCGGTTCATCGACGCCGCCCTAGCCGAGCTACTCGGAAAACCCGGTGGCCTGGCCTGATCCGGCCAGTGAACTATCCACTGGTGGTCACGCTCGGTGCCCTGCTGTTGCTCGGCATCGTCGCGCTGGCGGTCTGGGACGACGTGCGAGACCTGGATGAGGACGGCATCCGGCAGGCCGACGAGGAGCGAATTGACATCAACTAACGTTTAGGTTGCACGCTGGTCACCGAAGCTCGAACGAGTTCTGACCAGAGGAGTTGCTGTGCGCGCCGTAGTCCTGCATTCATTCGGCCCCCCGGAAAACCTGCGCTACGAGGAGGTTCCGGATCTGAAACCGGGTCCGGGCGAGGTGCGCATCGCCGTCCGGGCGGCCGGTGTGCACCTGATCGAAACGGCGATGCGGGCGGGCCTGCCGATCGGCCCGCCGCTACCCGAGCTGCCCTCGATCTTCGGCGGCGAGGTCGCGGGCGTCGTCGACGCGATCGGGCCGGACGTGGACCTGTCGTGGCTCGACGCCGCCGTGGTGACGCCGCGCAGCACCTCCGGCGGCTACGCCGAGTGGGCGGTCGCGGAGTTGCCTGCGCTGCACCGGATTCCGGCCGCGCTGGACTATTCGACCGCCGTCGCCATGATCGTCACCGGCACCACCACCGTCGAGGTCCTCGATATCGCGGCGCTGACGGCCGACGATCTGGTCCTGGTGAATTCGGCGGCGGGCGGGGTCGGCCGATTGATCGTCCAGCACGCCCGCAATATCGGCGCCAGGGTCATCGGCGCGGCCGGCGGACCGGCCAAGGTCGCTGCGGTGGACGCACTCGGCGCCGATCTCGCCGTCGACTACAACGAGCCCGACTGGACCGACCAGGTCCGGCAGGCGTTCTGCGACCGTGCAGTGACGGTGGTGCTTGACGGTGTGATGGGCGAGAAAGGCCGGGCGGCAGTGTCCCTGCTTGCCGAGGGCGGGCGGTACGTCACCTACGGAAACGCCTCCAGGGAGTCCTTCGAACCGGACCCGGAAAAGCTGGGGGAACAGGGCATTACGGTGATCGATGCGCTATCGATCATGCTGAGCAAGCCGCGTGAGGTGCGCGGCGAAGAGTCCCGCGCGCTGGCCGCGGCCGCCGACGGCACCATGGTGCCGGCTGTCCAGACCTTCCCGCTCGACCAGGCGGCGAAAGCACATGCCGCGTTGGAGAATCGGGCGACGACCGGCAAGGTGGTGCTGATTCCGTAATCCGTCCGGGATTCATGCGGACGTCACCGCCGCGTCGGCGGAGGCGGCCACAATGGGGTGTATGCGTCGAACGTCGGTACTCGGAGTCGCGGCGATCCTGCTGGCCGGTCTGCTGAACGCGGGTGCGGCGTCGGCGGACGTGCCGCCGGTGCAATTCGATCTGCAGGCGCACCGCGGTGGCCTCGCCCTGGTGGTGGAGAACACGGTGGCCGCCTTCGCGAACGCGTTGGAGCTCGGCGTGCGCACGCTGGAGCTGGACGTGCAGATCACCGAGGACGGCTACGCGGTGGTCACCCACGATCGGGACCCCAATCCCAACAAGTGCGTCGACACCGCGCCCGCCTTCCTCGGCGATCCCGAGTTCCCCTATGTGCCGGGCACCAGGTTCATTCGCGACCTGACGTTGGCGCAGGTGCGCACCATCGATTGCGGCTCACTGCGTTTGGCGGCCTTTCCCGAGCAACGCACCGTGCCGGGCGCTCGAATGCCGCTGCTGTCAGAGGTTTTCGATCTCGTGCATGCTTATCGAGCCGATGAGGTCATGCTGAACATCGAGACCAAGGTGGAGGCGGGCGCGCCGGAGCAAACCGCGCCGCGTGAGCAGTTCGTGCAGGTGGTCGCGGCGGAAGTCCGGCGCGCACACCTCGAAAATCAGGTCACCATCCAGAGTTTCGACTGGGGCGCCCTGATGCGCATGCGGGAGGTGGCGCCGGAACTGCCGATCGTCGCGTTGACCAACGGGCAGCAGTTCCTGCAGGCCGACCAGCCCGGGGCGTCGCCCTGGTTGGGCGGCCTCGACATCGATGACTTCCCCGGGACACTGCAGCGGAAGTTCGTCAGCGCCGCAGCGTCTTTCGGGGCCGATGCCGTCTCGCCGGTGCATGGTGACCCGCAGGACGGCAGCGTCGAGGATCCGGGCTATCGGCCGTTCACGACGCGTGAACTGGTGCGGGCCGCACACCGGCAGCAGATGCGCGTGGTGCCGTGGACGGTCGATGACCGCGCCACCATGACCGCGCTGATCGACCTCGGCGTGGACGGCCTCATCACCAATCGTCCGGACCTGTTGCGCACCGTGCTCGCCGAACGCGGCTACCAGCTACCGAAGGCTTATCCGCGCCCCTGACGCACGGGGAGTACCCGCGGTCCGGCTTGCGCCGCAACGTATCCACGAGCCCGGTCTCGCGCTTCGCGTGGACAACGCGTGCCCACCACGGTATGAAAATGGAACACGTTTCAGTTATGTAGTGGGAGATGCGATGGACAGCGCGGCCATGGGCGAGTTGGTGATGGCAGGGTTCCAGAAGCTGGGGTTCATCCAATTCACCGGGATCGAAGGGGTGGAGTTCGATGCCGGACGAAACGTGGTGCGGATGGCGC
Organism: Nocardia suismassiliense; assembly: GCF_900269665.1. GTDB lineage: Bacteria > Actinomycetota > Actinomycetes > Mycobacteriales > Mycobacteriaceae > Nocardia > Nocardia suismassiliense. The sequence continues at coordinate 8,697,921 of NZ_LT985361.1, read as the reverse complement.
CGCGGGCCGAGCATCTCAACCACAACGGTGATCTGCACGCGGCGGTGCTGTTCGGCCTGGCCGAGACCGCGGCGATGGGTGCGTCGGTCTCGGGAATCGTGGACCTGATGGGCGAGACCTTCATCGTGGCCAGGGACGGGCGGATCGAATATCGGGCACGCGCCAAAGGCGATGCCGGTCCGTACCTTGCGACATCCGAGGTATCCGGGGAGATTTTGCAGCAGGTGCGGGCGGATATCGCGGCACGGACGCCGATCGAGCTGGAGGTGCCGGTGAACATCACCGACAACACCGGAAAGTCGGTCGCCGCAGCGGCATTCACCGCCGTGATCCGGCCGCGCCGGAAGTGATCCGGCGCGCGTCCGACCGCGCCCGCCGCTCTCGGCTCAGCGCTCGCTGTCGAGCATCGCCATCTGCTCGGCGGCATACCGCGAACCGGCGATCTGCTCGGCGGGCACCGCAGCCTCGATAGTCGCCAACTCGTCCTCGGTCAGCGAAACATCCAGTGCGCCTATCGCTTCCGCCCAACGCTCGCGCCGGCGCGCACCGATGACCGGCACGATATCGTCGCCGCGGGTCAACACCCAGGCGATCGCCAGCTGCGCGACCGAAGCATCCTTGGCCGCGGCGATTTCGGCGAGCGCGTCGACCAGCTGCAGGTTCCGGCTGAGGTTCTCGCCCTGGAAGCGCGGGCTGTGCGCCCGGAAGTCGTTGGCGGCGAACGTGGTCCCGGCCTGCACCGAGCTGCTGAGCAGGCCGCGCGACAGCACACCGTAGGCGGTGACACCGATGCCGAGCTCGCGGCACAGCGGCAGGATCTCGGCCTCGATACCGCGCGAGATCAGCGAGTACTCGATTTGCAGGTCCGCGATCGGATGCACGGCCGCGGCGCGCCGGATGGTGTCGGCGCCGACCTCGGACAGCCCGATGTGCCGCACATACCCCGCCTCGACGAGCTCGCCGATCGCGCCGACCGTGTCCTCGATCGGGACGTTCGGATCGAGCCTGGCCGGACGGTAGACGTCGACATAGTCGACGCCGAGCCGCTGCAGGCTGTAGACGAGGAAGTTGCGCAAGGCCTCGGGCCGATTGTCCACGCCGCCCCAGGTACCGCCGGGGCCGCGCAGCGCGCCGAACTTCACACTGAGCACCACGTCCTCGCGCGGCCGCTCGGCGATGGCCTTGCCGATCAGTAGCTCGTTGTGTCCGGCGCCGTAGAAATCGCCGGTATCGATGAGGTTCGCGCCCGCGTCGAGCGCGGCGTGGATGGTTGCGGTCGATTCGGCGTCGTCCGCGGCGCCGTACATGCCGGACATCCCCATCGCGCCGAGGCCGATGCGGCTGACGGAAGGCCCGGTCTTACCGAGCTGAACTGCGGGAATCTTCGATGTCGTCATGCGACCAGCCTGCGCTTCCCGCAGCGATCGCGGCAGAGATTGTTTATCGGGGGATCGCCGGTCCCTGGCTGAGCGGCCCGGCTCGAGGAACAGTGGTGTTATGGACCGCACCGAGCTCGCCGACTTCCTGCGCCGCCGGCGGGAGCAGTTGACGCCCGCCGACGTGGGTTTGCCACCCGGTGTCCGGCGTCGCACTCCCGGCCTGCGCCGGGACGAGGTGGCGCTGCTGGCCGGCATGTCCACGGACTACTACACCCGATTGGAGCAGTCGCGTGGGCCGCGGCCGTCCACCCAGGTGCTCGCCTCGCTGGCCCGCGCGCTGCGCTTCAGCAGCGACGAACGCGACTACCTCTACCATCTGTGCGACCAGTCGCCGCCGGGGCGCGAGCACACCGACAAACACGTCGGCCCCGGACTGATGCACCTGCTCGCCAAGCTGGACGACACCGCCGCCACCGTGGTCACCGACCTCGGTGAGGTACTCGTGCAGAACCGCATGCACACCCTGCTCGTCGGTGATCACGGCACCTGCCGCGGCTGGGACCGCTTCTACGCCTACCGCTGGTTCACCGATATCGAGACGCGCGCGACCTTCCCCGAGGAGGACTGGGATCGCTTGGGCCGCCAGCATGTCGCCGACCTGCGGGCGACGGCCGCGCGCAGAGCGGGCGATGCCGACGTCGCCGAGTTCATCGGCGTATTACGTTCCGCGAGCATCGAATTCGACCGGCTCTGGGACGAACACGAAGTAGCGGTGCGACTTTCGGACACCAAGCGCATCCGGCACCCGCAGGTCGGCTTGATCGACACGATCTGCGAAACGCTGCTCACGCCGAACGCCGCCCAGCGCCTGCTGGTCTACCTACCCCGCCCCGGCACGGACGCGGCGGAGAAGCTGGATCTGCTGCGCGTCATCGGAACGCAGACCCTGGGCGCCACCAGCGACATCGAGGATTCCGCGCAAAACTGAGCGGATCAGGGTGCGCCGGTGGCATAGTCGAGCGCCGCGTCGATCGCGGGCTGACCGCCGCCCATGGCGAGCCCGGCCGCCGCGCCGATCGCGGCGCCGAGCACCGTGGTGATCGGCACCGTGATGAAGTCGAGCACGAAAAGCCCGAGCGGGAAGCCGAGCACGAAGCCGATCGCCGCGCCGATTCCCGCGCCCGCCAGCACAATCGGCATGGCCTTCTCGACCTCGGCGAAGAACCGCTCCTGGCTGCTGACATCGCGCAGTGGCGTCTGCGACATGTTGTCCGGAACGAGAGTAAGCCGGTGGCCCGACTGCTCGATGACCGGATGCAGCGCCACTCGCTTGTCGCCGACGCGCAGCGCCATCGGGAGCGCGGCGACGACGTTGCCGTCGTGACCGGTCAGCGTGACGACCCGGCCGTCGTGGATCAGGTCGAAACGACCGTCCTGGATGGTGGTCACCGCGGCGCGCCGATCCTCGGATGCCGCTACCTGATAGGCGATGTCGGCGAAGGATCCGTGCACATCGAGCGCGGTGTCGGGGGTGGTGGGATCCGCATGCGTGGCGCTCGTGCTGATGACCGTGGCGACCAAGGCCAGCAGTGCCGTCGCGGCGATTCTGGAGACTCTCATCGTGTTCTTTCGGTAGCGCTGCCCCTGCGCAGTGTTTTTCGTCGGCGACAGTATCAGGCGCGGCCGGGACGGCGGTTCGAACCGGTAGAACGGCTCGGTCGCAGCGCAACTCGGCTCACCGCTCGAGTTCGCCGCTCAACCTGCGCAGGTAGCCGGCGAACCGCTGCCGGTCGAGGTCGTCCCAGTCGGCGGTGAGTTCGGTGAAGACCTGGCGCTGCCAGTCGCGCGCATCGGCGAGCAGGCGCTCACCGCTCGTGGTCAGCGCCAAGGACGTTCGGCGCCGGTCGTGCTCGGACTCGGCGCGGGAAAGGTGGCCCGCCGCGGTGGCGTCACGCACCATCCGGCTGGCGCCCGAATGATCAAGTCCGAGTTGATGTGCCACCGAGGTGATGGTGGCCTCGGCGCCCTGTTCGACGGTGGCGGCTACCGCCTCGACCACCTGGACGTGCTGAGCGTGCCGTAATTGCTCGGGTAGGTCCGCGGACGTCCGGTTGATCCAGCGCCGAGACCAGAATCGAACCAGTCGAAACAACGCGGGCCCGCCGTCGGCGGCGGTCCCAGGCTTGGCGGTCGCCCGTCTGCTCATGGTGCCAGCCTAGCTGGCCCTTGCCAATCACATGCGTATCGCATGCATATTTGTATGCAGTTCGCATGCTCGTGGCGTAAGCCGAACGCGAATCAGGTTCTGGCCGTACCGATCCGGCGTTTGCGCGGCTTGAGATGCAGACCCGGCAGTGGTGGCGCCGGGATGCGTTGCTCGGGCGGGTGGCCGGCGATATCCGGGAAGCGGCTGAGATCGCGGTTCTCCCAATCATTTCGGGCCGCCACGATGTCCTCGTGGCTGCGGCCGACGAAGTTCCACCACATCACCAGTTCCTCGCCGAACGGCGCACCGCCGATCAGCGCGAAATGCGCACCGGCCGTGCTGGTCAGCGAGATCTCCGCCCGGTCGGTGCCGAGGTACAGCAGCGGGCCCGCGGTCAGCGGGCTGCCGTCGGCCGTCACCTCGCCCTCGATCACCATCAGCGCGTGCTCGAAGCCGCGCTCCAGCGGGAGCGTCGCCGCACCCGGTGCCAGCCGCACGTCCGCGCCGACGATCGGCGTGTAGGCGGTGGCGGGGGAGGTGACGCCGGCCAGCGTGCCGATCAGCACGATGGCTTGCAGTCCCGGCGCCTGATAAACGGGCAGGTCGCGATGCTGCTCGAAATGCGGGTCGATCCCGGTTTTGTTGCCGGGCAAGGCGATCCACAGCTGCAGACCGTGCCCGGCGTGCGCGCCCGCGACACCGTATTCGGAGTGCGCGATGCCGCGCCCCGAGGTCATCAGATTCAGCTGCCCCGGCTGGATCTGCACATCGGAGCCGACCGAGTCGCGGTGGCGGATCCGGCCGTCGAACGGCCAGGTCACCGTCTGCAGGCCGATGTGCGGATGCGGATCGATATCCGGCGACGCCCCGGTATCGGTGACCGTGGGCGAGCCGAAGTGATCCAGGAAGCACCACGCCCCGACTGTCGGCAGGTCCCGTTGCGGCAGTACACGTTCCACGAAGACGCCGCGTACGCCGCCGAGCGGTACCTCACGCGCCGGGTAGAGCTCGGCCACCGGCCCCGGGCCCGGTGCGGGCTCGCAGAGCGTCTCCGCCGGATGCGGATCGAGGTCGCTCACGACCGCGTCGTTCCGGACGCTGTGCGCTCCCTCACCGGGTGACACCCTTGCCGATCACCTGCGCGTCGTACTGCGGGTGCTTGTCCAGGTAAGCCTTGATGAACGGGCACAGCGGGCGGATCACCCGGCCCCGCTCGATCACGTCCTCGATGGCCTGCTTGGCCAGCGTGCTGCCCAGGCCCTTGCCGGAGAACGCGCCATCGATCTCGGTGTGCGTGAACACCGTCTCGTCGTCGCGCTCCTCGTACTCGGCGAACCCGGCGAGCTCGCCGCCGTAGGTCACCTCGTACCGGTTCTTCTCGTCGTTGCGGACAACCTTGGATTCCGAGGCAGCTGCGGTCATGGTCGACTTCTCCTTCGATGCGCGTACCGGATGCTTACTGAGGATCGACACGCGATTGAACGCGCCGATCGTGGTGGCTGCCCAGACAACGACGGACAGCTGATCGTCGGTCAGGTGCTGGCGGGCGAAAGCGTAGTCACGCTCCATTGTCGCCTCGTCCGGCAGCGTGGCGGTGATCTCGGCCAGTGCGAGGGCGGCCTGTTCCTGCGGTGTGTACAGCTCGGTGCGCCGCCACGCGGGCAGCACGGCGAGTTCCTGTTCGGTGTTTCCCGCGGCGAGCGCGGCTCGCTGGTGCGTGTCCAGGCAGAAGGCGCAGCCGTTGAGCTGGGAAACGCGCAGGTTGATCAGCTCGATGAGCTTGCGGTCCAGGCCGACCGCGGCGCCCGCGGCGCGGACTTCGCTCGCGACCTTGCTGAGGGCGCGGAACGCGGCGGGCGTCTGCTTGTCGATCCAGACGCGGTCGTGCGGTACATCGGGCTTCACTCCACTGGATGGTAGTGAGCCGGGTACCCGGTCGTACGGCCGGGGCAGGTTTAAACGGACCGGGGTCCGCGTCCATTTACACCGGCATACAGAACTCGTAGAGATCGTTCGGCACTGCTCGCGCGGGCTCGTGCGCGGGACAAACATGGAGGTCCGTAGAAGGAGAAGTGTCATGAGGTTCCGCAACCGCACCGCCCCCACCCTGGTCGCCGCCTGCCGTCGCAGCGCGCACCGTATTTGGGCCAGGCAGGATCTCACCCCGCAGGAGCGGGCGAATCTGATGGCCGGGTGGACGCCGCCCGCCATCATCAGCGCCTCGCTGGGCGGGCGAACGTTCCACTGAGACAGCACGGCCCGGCGATCCGCGTTCGGATCGCCGGGCCGGCGCACTGTTCGGCTGTTGTCAGATCTCGGTGAATCGCCGCAGCTGGAACGGCTCGACCAGGATTTCGTCCAAGGCTGCCGCACACTGCTTCAGATGCGGGGTCTCGAAATGCGCGGCCAAGGCGTCGGCGTCGACCCACTCCTCGAGCAGGACGACCCGGCTCGGATCGGTGGGGTGCAGGTACAGCTCGTAGCCGAGGCAGCCGTGCTCGGCGACGGTCGGCTCGATCATTTCCTGCAACACCTCGCGCAGCTCGGCCTCGCGGCCCGGCTTGGCGGCGAAGCGGACATTGAGCGTCAGCGTGGACACGGTTGAACTCCTGATCTGTTGTGGTGCTTGTTATTCCCGGCCTGCGGACGTGAAAGACATGTCCGCGTAGCGGTTTCCGGCCACCTGGCCCGCGATCGGTGCGAGCGTCGCCAGTTCGTCGGCGGTCAGCTCGATGGTCGCGGCCGCAACATTATCGGCAAGCCGAGTCCTACTGCGGGTGCCGGGAATCGGGGCCACCGAGAGATCGTGCACCCGGGCCTGTGCGTGCAGCCAGGCCAGCGCGACCTGTGCCATGGTGATCCCGCGGGCCTCGGCGATGGTGTGCAGCGGCGCGAGCAGTTCGGCGTTGCGGGCCGCGTTGTCCTCGGCGAAGCGCGGAAACACCCGCCGCACATCGTCTTTCCCGAGTTCCTGGACCGCACCGGTCAGGAAGCCGCGGCCCAGCGGCGAGTACGGCACGAAGGTCACGCCGAGCTCGATGGCGGCGGGCACCACCGTTCGCTCGACATCCCGGGAGAAGATCGACCATTCGGACTGCACGGCCGCGATCGCATGCACCGTCTGCGCCGCGCGCAGCTCCGGACCGGTCACCTCGGACAGGCCGATCGTGCGAATCTTGCCCTGCTGCACCAGATCTGCCAGCACGCCGACGGTGTCCTCGATCGGCACCGCCGGGTCGCGCCGGTGCATGTAGTACAGGTCGATGACGTCGATGCCGAGCCTGCGCAGACTGGCCTCCACGGAGTTGCGGATGTATGCCGGTGAGTTGTCGATGCCCCGGTAGGCCGGATCGTCTGCCTTGCGGACGATGCCGAACTTGGTGGCCAGCACCACCCGGTCGCGGTTGGCTCGCACGAAGTCGCTGAGGAACTCCTCGTTGTGACCCAGGCCGTAGACGTCGGCGGTGTCGAACAGCGTGACGCCCAGTTCCAGCGCCCGGTCCAGCGTCGCCCGTGATTCGGCCAGGTCGCTGGTGCCGTAGAACTCACTGATCCCCATGCAGCCCAGTCCCTGCACGCTGATCTCGATGCCGCTGGTGCCCAGCGTGGTTTTCGGCAGCGTTCCGGTAGTGGTCATACCTTGATCCCTTCACGGTCTTGCACGGTGATCGTGGCCGGGCGGGCAAGCTGTGCCTTGCCCTCGTAGATATCGATCTTGTAATCCAGCACGGCCACGGTCTGGCGAAGTTCATCGATCTTGGCGAGGACCTCGGCGCGCGTAGTGCGGAACATCTCCAGCCGCTCGGGGAACGTCGATTCCCCGGCCCGCACCAGCTCGGCGTAGCGAACCATGTCCGCCACCGTCATCCCGGTGGTGCGCAGCCTGCCGATCAGCGCCAGCCACTCCAGATCGCGATTGCTGAAGCGCCGTTTACCGGCATGATCACGGCCCACGTAATCCATCAGCCCGATCCGCTCATACCAGCGCAGCGTGTCCCGGCTCAGCCCCGACCGTTCGGCAACCTCACCGATCGAATACCTCGGCCGCTCCCAGTCGCTGCCCCGCTCGTCCCGTGCGCCTTCACTCACGACCCTCGCCCTTCCCGTTGAACACCGACGACGCTAGTCACCTGGAGTGCACTCCAAGCAAGTCCAATCTACGGATAGCCGCGGTCGCGTTCCGGCCGCCCGAGTACCTTGCGTGGGACACTGGAGCCGACCAGGGGGCGAGCTGAGGAGCGAGCGTGACCGCACTTCCGGAGCCAGGACGGCTGTTGACCATCGCCGACTACGTGGCGCTCGGTGAGGACGATCGGTATCGCTTGGAGCTGGAGGAGGGGAAGCTGTTGATGGTGCCGTCGCCGGAACCGGAGCACAATCTCGTCGGCGTCGAACTCTGGTCCCAGCTACGCACCCAACTGCCCCCGGAATTGGTCGCGGTGCCCGACATCGATATCGACCTGGAGCTGGCTCCCGTGGAGGGGCCGGCGACGGTACGCAGGCCGGACATGGTGATCGTGCGGCGATCCGAGGTCGACCGACGCAAAGCCGAAGGTGGGATCCTGCGTTCGTCGGGCGTCGTCGTCGTCATCGAAATCGTCTCACCCGGCTCCCGCCGCACCGACTACCGCACCAAGCGCGGCGACTACGAGGACGCGGGCATCCCCCAGTACTGGATCGTCGCCCCGACCCCGCCGGTAAGCCTGCTCGCACTGCGACTCACCGACGAACTCGGCTACGTAGACAACGGCGAAGCAACCGAAACCTTCACAACCACCTCACCCTGCCCCCTGGAGATCGCGCTGGATCAGCTGGACTGAATCCAGCGCGGGTCTCGAGAAGCTCAGTTGTACTGCGGCAATTCCTGCACGGCCCACTGGTTTCCGTCGGGGTCGGCGAAGTAGGTGAACTTGCCCCAGGCCAGTTCTTCCACCGGTGAGGCGTCCACGCCGGCCGCCACCAGGTGTTTGTATGCGTCCTCCGCGCTGGCGACCACGATCTGCATGCCGCGCACGCTGCCGGGGGCCGCGTCGGTGACGCCCTCGCCGATGCAGATCGAGCAGCCGGAGCCGGGTGGTGTGAGCTGTACGAAGCGCATGTTCTCGTCGACCCGGTGGTCGTGGTCGGCGTTGAATCCGATCTTGGTGTAGAAGTCTTTGGCGCGATCCACGTCGGTCACCGGGATCGCGATGAGCTCGATTTTCCAATCCATCGACCGAGCATCCCACCGGTGGCCGACAAAGTCCTGGCTTCCGGCCTACCCTGGGGACATGCCTGGTAAGGACGTCAACCGGATCAGGGCCCGCTCGGCCCTGGCAACGGTCAAGGAAAGCCCGGTGATCGCCGCTATCGCGGTGGCGCCGGTGGTGCTCGCGCTCGCCGTCGTGTGGTGGCTGCTCGGCGGGTTCGCCGCGTTCGTGCTGCTGGTCGTGCTCGGCGCGGTCGTGGTGGTCGGCGGCAAGCTGCTGAACTGACTACCTGTTCAGCGGGGGATGTGGAAACGCACGAGTTCACCGGTCCCCGGGTCGATCTGCGTCCACGGCCGGTCGAATTCGAGCACGGCCAGCGCCGAGGTGGGGAACTTACGGCTGAGCTCGATGGCGGCCGTCGAACTGCGGTTGCTCGCCAACTCCCATGCCGTCCACGGCATTCCGGGCGCGTGCCCGATCACCAGCAGCGTCGACACGTCGTCGTCGCTGAGCTGGACCAGCTCGATGAGGCTCTGCGGGGAGGCCTCGTAGATGCCCGCTTCGTAGACCACCGGCGCGGTGACACCGGTGGCGGCGAGGGTTTCCCTGGTGCGGGTCGCGGTGGAGCACCGCACCGCGTCGATCGGCGGCTGCGTCTTGCGCAACCACTCACCCGCCAAGCCTGCCTCGCGTTGTCCGCGCGGCGCCAGCGGGCGCTCGTGGTCGCCGACACCGTCGGGATAGGCCGACTTGCCGTGCCGCATGAGGATCAGAGTCCGCACCATGGGGATACCGTAAGGCCTCCGGTCGCATGGCCTCGACCACACTCGAGGCAAACTGAAAGCGGCGTCACATCGCGGTGGTTCCGCGCTGTGCCGTTTCTGTCCACCTCTGCCCACCGGGTGGCCTACAGCCCACGTACATCTTCGAGGATCTGCACAATATGGCCTACGTAATCACGCAGCGTTGTTGCAACGACGCCAGCTGCGTTTCCGAGTGCCCTGTCGATTGCATCCGTCCGACCCCGGACCAACCGGAGTTCGCGACGACCGAGATGCTCTACATCGACCCCGACACCTGTATCGACTGCGGTGCGTGCGTCGATGCGTGCCCGGTCGAGGCGATCTTCTCCGAGGACGACCTGACCGCATCGCTGGCCAGATACCGTGAGATCAATGCGGCCTATTTCGAACGGCATCCGCTGGAATCGAACTTCGACCCGATCGTGACGCCGCCGCGGCCGCCGAAGGAGCTCGGCACCCTGCGGGTCGCGATCGTCGGCGCGGGCCCGGCGGCCTGCTACGCGGCCGACGAGCTACTGCGCAGGGCGGACGTGGAGATCGAGATGTTCGACCGGGTGCCGACCCCGTGGGGTCTGGTCCGGGCCGGCGTCGCCCCCGATCACCCGGGCACCAAGACGGTGTCGAGCCTGTTCGAGTCCGCGTTCCGCCGCGAGACCCTGCAGTACTACCTCAATGTCGAGGTCGGCACGCACATCTCGCACGAGGAGCTGCTGCGGCACCATCACGCCGTCATCTACGCGGTCGGCGCGTCGACCGACCGCAAGCTCGGCGTTCCCGGTGAGGATCTGCCGGGCAGCCACTCGGCCACCGAGTTCGTCGCCTGGTACAACGGCCACCCCGACTTCGCGGACCGGCAGTTCGACCTGTCCGGTGAGCGGGCGGTGATCGTCGGCAACGGCAATGTCGCACTCGACGTCGCCCGCGTGCTGACCGTCGACCCCGACGAGCTGGCCAAGACCGACATCGCCGACCATGCGCTGGACGCCCTGCGGCGCAGCAATATTCGCGAGGTAGTGGTGCTCGGCCGGCGCGGCCCGCTGCAGGCGGCGTACACGTCGTCGGAGTTCCTGGCGCTGGCCCATCTGCAGGGCATCGACGTGATCGTCGACGAATCCGACCTGGCGCTCGATCACGCCAGCCAGGCGCTGCTGGACGACCCGCAGGTCGAGCCGTCGCTGAAGCTCAAATACACCCTCGCCGAGGAGTACGCGGGCGGGCGGCGCGACCCTTCGCACAAGCGCATCGTCTTCCGCTACCTGGCCTCGCCGACCGCGCTCGCCGGCACCGACCACGTCGAGGCGATCGAGTTCGCGCACAACGAATTGTTCGAGGAGAACGGCCAACTGCTGGCGCGCCAGACCGAGCGCACCGAGCGGATGGACGCCTCACTGGTGCTGCGTTCGATCGGTTACCGCGGCGCGGCCGTCGCCGACGTGCCGTTCGACGAGCGGCGCGGAGTGATGCCGAACGAGCACGGCCGGGTGCTCAGCGCGGATGGCACGCCGCTGTCCGGGGTGTACGCGAGCGGCTGGATCAAGCGTGGCGCCCGCGGTGTCATCGGCTCGAACCGGATCGACGCCGAGGAGACGGTGGAGAACCTGATCTCCGACTTCACCAGCGGCAAACTCGCTGCGCCCGAGGCGGATCGGGCGGCGCTGAAGGCGTTGCTCGGCCAGCGGCAGAGCGACCTGGTGGACCGGGAAGGGTGGCGGGCGATCGATCAGGCCGAGCGGGCCGCGGGCAAGTCCGCCGGACGGCCTCGGGTCAAGTTCACCACGCGCGAGGACCTGCTCAAGGCCGCACGCGGCTGAGTCGACGGGCACGCCGACCGGAATCGCGAGTTTCCGGTCGGCGCGTTCGGATTTCGGGGTTTCGGCTGATGCGAGCTTCGGGTCGGCGTGGTCGAATCACATTGTTCGCGCGCCTGCGTTCCTCAGCGCGCCGGGGCCTGCCTATTCCGGCGGCAGCGGCATGATGCGGACAACGGTCGTGGTGGTGCCACCGACCACGAACCACAGTCGCAGCACCGGCCGCCCGGTGCGATCACCCGGCTCGTAGCGGCTGCGCACGGTCACATGCTGGCGCGCGAGCACCGGCGCGACGTACTCGATGACCGCGCGATGCGGACCGGCGAGCAGCTTCGGGTACTCGACCATGAACTGTTCCACCGCCTGCCAGTAGCAGGCGTTGTTGACGTGGTTGTACTGGTCGATGTCGGTCGCGCGCACCGGAAACGGCATATCGGTGTCGGATTCCGACGGCGTGGCGTCGGTCAGATAAGGCCGCCAGCGCAGCCGGTGTTCCTGGGTCGTCCGGGAGAGATAAGCCAGGCCCTCGTCGCTGATCCGCGCGGGCATCCCGGTCGCCTCGCTGATATTGATCCAGAAACCCTCGGTCTCGATCAGGCCACCGTTCGTGCTGGTCACCCGCACGCGCATATTCGTCCAGCGAGTCGACAGCGCCGAGCACCAGCGCAACAGCTGCACCTCGTCCGGCCACAGGATCGGCCGGATCACGTCGATCACCGTGCGGCGCACGATCCAATTCGGATCGGTGCGGTGAAAGAACGTCTTGTGCAGATTTTCCCAGGCGATGTCTTGCAGGTAGCGGGCGACGGCGTCGAACCGCAGCCGGTCGTAGGGGTCCACATCGCCCGCCCGGATGGGCCACGCCGAAGCAAAGCCCATGCCCTCCTGGGGAAGCGGGGCGAGTGGCTGATCGAGTGACACTGGTGCTCCTCGCGCTGCACGGTGTGCCGCGTTCTTCGTGTGGTGCTGTTGTGAGACGACTTTACGGGGCGTACGTCACACCATCGCGTCGAGTGCGTCCGTTACCAACGGTATCCCCATCGACAACGCTTCTACCAGGCATCATGGGAGACATGAGCGTTTCGGATCTCCCCGCGAAACCGGGCAAACCGGCCGAACGTGCCCTCGCCGCGGCCGACCGGACATTCGCCTGACCCCGCACCCGGCGACATCAGGACGTGACCGACCCGCGCCGGTACGATCCCGAACAGGCACTACAGGGGAGGAACACGGTGAAGCCGCTCGGGCGACACGATCCGCGCACGGCCGGCCGCCACCGGCTGATCGCGGTCATCGGCCAGGGCGCCATGGGCCGGGTGTTGCTCGGCCGTGCACCCGACGGCCGGTTGGTCGCGGTCAAGATGGTCCATCGCCATCTCGCCAAGAACCCGGAGTTCCGTGCTCGCTTCCGGCTCGAGGTGCAAGCCTCCCAACGGGTCACCGGCGCGTACACCGCCGCGGTGATGGAAGCCGAAGCGCCGTGGCTGGTCCGGCCGACCATCGAAGACCGAGGAGAAATGATCGCCGTGACCGCGCGACCGACCGGGCTCGGCAACGCCGAAACAGCCTGTGCCGCTACTGAAGCAGTGCTCGGTAGTGTCGTGGCCCGACTGAGGAGCTTGTGATGGTGACACCGCTCGAGCGCGATGAACCGCAGCAGATCGGCCGATACCGGCTGCTCGGCGAGCTCGGCTCCGGCGGCATGGGGCGGGTGCTGCTCGGCGTCGGCCCGGACGGCCGCCTGGTCGCGATCAAACAGGTGCACCAGCACCTGGTGACCGAGCAGGACTTCCTGCCACGGTTCCGCCGCGAGGTACAGACCTCCATGCAGGTCTCCGGCGCCTTCACCGCCGCGGTGATCGACTTCGACGTCGAGTCGGAAGAACCTTGGCTTGCTTCGGTTTTCGTGCCGGGGGTGCCGTTGGACAAGGCGGTCCAGGACTACGGCCCGCTGACCCCGGAGGAAGTGCACAAGCTGGCGATCGGCCTCGCCTCGGCGCTGCAGGCCATCCATGGCGTCGGTCTCATTCATCGAGATCTGAAGCCCGCCAATGTGATTCTCGCCGAGGACGGCCCGAGGGTCATCGACTTCGGTATCGCCCGAGCGGTCGAGGGCCGATCCGAACTCACCCACACCGGTTCGATCATCGGTTCGCCCGCGTTCATGTCCCCGGAGCAGGCGCAGTCGCTGCCGCTGACTCCGGCGAGCGACATCTTCTCCCTCGGCGCGGTGCTCGCGATGGCGGCAGGCGGCGCCAGTCCCTTCGCGGGCGCCTCGCTGCCGCACACGCTCTACAACATCGTGCACACCGATCCCGACCTGAGCGGCTTGCCGCCCGAGGTCAGGGAATTGGTGGAACCGTGCCTGCGCAAGGACCCGCAGGAACGCCCTACGCCGGCCCAGCTGCTCGACTTCCTCGGCCCGCTGCCGCCGCAGCACAGTCCCTGGTCGACGCAGGTGCACAAGGCGATCGGCGCGCAGGAAGCGGAGATGTCGGCGCTGCTGGCCGACCCGGAGGCCACTCAGTTCGTCGGTGCCGCGCCGGCACCCGCCCCGGCGTCGCACAGCGCCGAATTCGAACAGCGCCTGCAAGCGCTCGTCGAGATCCAACGCGCCGGGGTGTTGCACCGGCGTCGGAAGCGGGTGCTGATCGCGGCCGCGGCCGTGGTGGTCTTGGTTGTCGGCGTCCTGGCCGGCACGGCCATGTTCGGTGGCGAGGACGAGCGACCGGCCGGTCCGGTGGCGAATCCACTTGCCGCGCTGAATCTTACGAAGCTCCGGTCGCTGGATGTCTGCGCCGCCGTCCACGAGCCACTGGTCTCCGCGCTGGGTAATTGGACGACGGAGCCGAACTCCACCCAATGGGGAACGTGCTCGGGCGAGGCGGGCGGGTACCGGTTCGACGTCGACATCAAGCGCACCGAGGGCTATCGGGACAACGGCAAACGTGTTGCGGGAGTGCCGGTCCTGGAGGACGTGACCAGCGGGACCGACAGCTGCGGGCGGGCGCTGTTGCCTGCGACAACGGATCCGCAGTTCGGGATCGTGGTCCGGGTGCAGGGCGCGCAACCCGAGGAAAGGTGCGGCGTCGCCGACGACGCGGCCGCGGAGCTGGCCCGCCGGCTGACCGAACGCGCGCCACAACTTCCGGGCTTGCGCAGCTCACTCGCGCCGCATGATCCGTGCGCCCTGGTCGATTCCAGCGTCGTCAAGCTGAATATCGGCGAGCAGGTCCGCGGCGCTCCGGATCAGCTGCACACCTGCAAGTGGCTCTCGACCGGCACGGTCACCGTCGCGCTGGAACGCTCGAAGGTGCTGGTGCCGACCGAAAAGCCGATCCCGTTCGATCTCGGTGGCGGCAATATCGTCTTCACCGACGAGGCGGACCTGCGATCGCCCACCTGTGAACGTCGCGGTCAGTATCGCGGCATCAACAGCACCGACGCGGAGGTGGTGACCGTGCAGGTGGCGAACCCGACGCTCAACGAGCGTCCCGAATTCAGATGTCTGACAGCGCAATTGGTGCTGCAGAATGTCCTCGACAACCTTCCCCGGGTGAGCTGATGAACTGGAATCCACGCGCGGTCACGGCAATCGTCGTTGTTCTCGCCGCCGTAGTAGGGGCCGGGGGTTGCGCATCGACGGTGCACGGCACCGGCATCTCGTCCGAGATCGACGTGCGTTCGCTGGATACGGGCAAGTTTCCGACCACGCCGGCCAAGGTCCCGGCGCGCCTCGACGATGTCGGGTACGCCCGGCTGGAGGCCGCGCGCATGGCGGATGCGGTCCTGAGTCCGCACGAAGTGGACCCGACATACTCCGCGGGCGCGTCGGCGCTCATGCATACCGATGTCCAGTCGGTGACGCGCTATCTGGCCGAGCCCACGATTCCGGTCTTGCTGAATCACGGCTTCGTCCTCGGTTTCTCGACCGGTTCGGCCGAGGACGTGCTGCCGCTCACCACGGCGGCGGCCGGCAGTCGCCAGCGCGAGGGCCTCACCGTGACGGTGCTGCGTTTGCGGGATGCGGCGGCGGCGAAGGCGGCGGCGGCCGAACTCGACGCGGTGGATTTCGCCCTCAACCCGGAGAACGTCGCGGTCAGCCTGCCGAAGTACCCGGACTCGCGGGCCCATTGGCGTCCGTCGGTTCCGACGCTGGGTAGCACGACCGCGCACGGGATCTACGTGATCAGTGTGCTCGCGGATTCGCGGACCGCGGACATCAATCGACTGGTCGAGGCGACGCAGAAGTATCTCGATGCCGAGGTGGCCGAACTCGACAAGTTCACGCCGACACCGGTCGGAAACTTCAGCACGCTGCACCAGGATCCGGACGGGTTGCTGGCCCGGGTCATGCACGACCAAGGCGTTGTCGCCGGGCCCGATGGGCAGGGCGAGGTGGTGTTGACGCTGCGCGGCTACCTGAATTACGTGCTGGACCAATCGGGTCGGCTGCCGGTGCTGCGCCGCGCGGGGGTCGATCGGGTTGCGGTGGCGCCCAGCGCTTTCGGCTTCCGAACCGCGGACGACGCCGCCGCGGCGCGCTTCGTCGCGGAGTCCGCCGAACTCGGCAACCCGGTGGACCGGCGTGCGGTGGATCCTCCAGCGGATGTGCCCGGCGCGTTGTGCGTGCAGGACTATGTCGCGCCGAAGGAAGCGCAGTTCCGCTGCTTTGTCGCGTACCGCAGATACGTGGCACTGGTGCTCGGCGCCCGACTATGGGAAACGCAGCAACGGGCGGCCGCGCAATACGCGGTGCTCGCCAATGCCCAGCGATGAGCGGGACCGTCAGTAGCCTCGGTAAGCGCCACCCGATTCGACGGCCACCACGCCGGGCACATTCTTGACCGAGCCGTACGTATCGATCGAATAACGAACGCCGGCGATGATGTTGTCCACCGGATTCCAGATGTCGTCGTGCCCCGGTGCCTTATAGGCGTTGAAGGTGCTGTCGATCGTCTGCATCAGCCCCTTCGACGGGTGCCCCGCCAGCCAGTTACTGTCCCACCGGTTTTCCGCATAGGGGTTACCCGCCGACTCGTGCTGGATGATCATGGCGATGGCCCGCTCATCGATATCCTTGGGGTCGTAACCCATTTCGATGAGTTTCTGTTTCGCCTCCGCGATCCATTTCGCCATATCGCCGCTCGGCAACGGCCCGGTGGGCGCGCTCGAACTCCCCGAATAGCTTCCGCTGTACGGACTGCCGACCGACGACCCCGAATTGCTGTTGTTCCCCATCGCGTAACTCGGTTTGTTCGACGAAGGGCTGCTGCTCACCGGAGTCGCCGCCGCGACGCTGGCCGGCGCCGTATTAACCGGTGGCGCCACATTGGTCGCTGGCTCGCCGAGTCCGCCGAACGCCTGCTCCAATTTGCGCACCGCCGCATCGACCTGTGTCTTCGCCTGGTTGGCAACAGTTTCCGCGGTCTTCAGCGCATTGGTCAGTTCCCAGGTCCGAGTAGCCGCCTGCAGCGACTCCTGGAAAATCAGTCCCTCTAGGTTCGCCTTGTCCGAATGCTCGCGCAAAGCCGCGATCCGGGTCGTCGCGTTGACGGTGCCATTAGGCTCCACATCGAAGGGCGGTGCCTGATTGACGGCGTCGTCGCGCAGTTGCAGCACCTTGGTTTTCGCTTCGACCAGGTTCGCAGTCTGAGAAGTGAAGGCTGTCTTCAATTCCAGCAGTGCGGCGCTGACCGGTGAGGCCTTGGTCTTCTCGGTGTCCATGCGCGCGTTCGCGGCGGCCCCGGCCGTTCCGGACCACTTCTTGCCGTCCTCCAGCGATTTCGTCGCGCTGGCTCCCTTGCCGACGGCGGCATCCAACCCTTGCGAGACGGTCCCCGCGTGTTCGCCTGCGGCGGTGAGCTGTTCGGGTTTCCAGTTCTCGACGTCGGGGATGGTAAGTGTCATGGCAGTCCGATCGCGCGCAGCTTCGCGGTGAAGTCGTCCTCGGCCAGTTCGTATTTCCCGGCGGCGTTGTGCATATTGTCGGCGATGGTGGTCAGCCGATTGCCGATCCGTTGCAGGCAGCGGTTCACCACATCGTTCGCTTGCTGTGCGGCGGTACCGAATTCGGTGCCGGGTAGCGCCGTGGCCGCGGCGGTGAACGCGCCGCCCGCGTTGAGTCCGGTCACCTCGCCCGCTTCGGTGCCGAGGGTTTGCGCGAAGGATCGCAGTGCGTCCGGATCGACCTGCACGCTCGTCGACGATGGTTGATTGCGCTCGACCATGAGTCCCCCTTCACGCCCGACCATAGGTCGCGGTCAGCATAGCAAAACGGGGTCCGCGGAACAGGGGCGTCGAGCAGGTCGCGGCGGTCACGCACGGCGAGACAACGAGGCAGGGTGCGCACGGCGCGGCGACGCGGGTTACGTTGATCACGGCGGCGCCGGCGCGGACGAGGCCGGTGCCACGACAGAGAGGTCGGCAGATGCGCGCAGCCCAGGTCAGCAAGCTGGAGGGACCGGAGTCGGTCGAGATCGTGGACATCCCGGAGCCCAAGTCGTATCCGGGTGGCGTGGTGATCGACGTGCACGCCGCCGGTGTCGCGTTCCCGGACGTGCTGATGTCGCGCGGGCTGTACCAGATGAAGCCGGAACTGCCGTTCGTGGTGGGCGGCGAGGTCGCGGGCATCGTGCGCGAAGCGCCGGCCGACGCGCACGTCAAGGCCGGCGACCGGGTGGTCGCGCTGACGTTGCTCGGCAACGCCATGGCCGAGACCGCTGTCGCGCCCGCGCAGATGGTGTTCCCGTTGCCCGACAACGTCTCCCTGGAGTCCGGGGCAGGCATCTTGTTCAACGATCTGACCGTGCACTTCTGCCTGCGTAACCGCGGCAGGCTCGCCGCAGGCGAGACGGTGCTGGTGCACGGCGCCGCGGGCGGCATCGGCACCTCGACGCTGCGCATGGCCACCGCGCTCGGCGCGGGCCGGGTGATCGCGGTGGTCAGCACCGAGGCGAAGGCGGAGGTGGCCCGCGCGAACGGCGCCACCGATGTGGTGCTGGCCGAGGGCTGGCTCGCGGCGGTCAAGGAACTGACCGGCGGTCGCGGTGTGGATATCGTGCTCGACCCGGTCGGCGGCGACCGTTTCACCGATAGCATCCGTTCGCTCGCGTCGGCGGGCCGCCTGCTGGTGGTCGGCTTCACCGCGGGTGAGATCCCCACGGTGAAGGTGAACCGGCTGCTGCTGAAGAACGTCGAGGTGATCGGCGCGGCCTGGGGCGAATGGGTGATGACGCACCCCGGCTACCTGTCCGAGCAGTGGGCCGAGGTGGCGCCGCTGCTGGCCGCGGGCAAGATCGCCGCGCCCGAGCCGGTGCTCTACCCGCTGGACCGCGCGGCCGAGGCGATCGCCTCGCTGGAGAACCGGACGGCGACCGGCAAGGTTGTGGTCACGCTGCGCTGAGGCGAAGCGAAGCATGATGCTCTCCGACCGGATACTGAACCGCACGCTGCTCGCCCGCCAGCATCTGCTGGCACGCTCGCAGCTCACCGTGCACGAGATGTGCGACCACCTCGTCGGTCTGCAAGCGCAGGACTCGCCGCCGCCGTTCGTCGCATTGTGGAGTCGCATAGCGGATTTCGATCCCGCGACAGTGTCCGATGCACTGGAGGACCGCTCACTGGTCCGAATCACCTTGATGCGCGGCACTATTCACATGGTTACCCCGCCGGACGCGCTCCGGATCGCGCCACTCATGCAGCCGGAGCACGAAAAGATCCCCTTCCGAAAGGGTTTCAACTACGGTGCGCTGGTCGGCCTTGACCCCGACGAGGTGCGCGCGCACGGCGAACGGGTGCTCGGCGACGAGCCGATGTCCGCCGCCGACCTGCGACTGCACGCCGCCGAGTGCTACCCGGACCGCAACCCGGCCATGGTCGCGCAGGCCTGGCTCATTCTGCTGCCGGTGCTGCAGACCCCGCCGCGCGGCAAGTGGAAGGACAGCAGCAGGCCGGTCTGGTCCCGGATCGAGCCGTGGCTCGGCGCACCGCTCGACCCCAACTATCCGTTGGCGGAGTTGCTGCTTCGGTACCTGCGCGCCTTCGGCCCGGCGTCCACCATGGACATGCAGACCTGGTCGAAGCTGCTCGGCATGAAGCAGGCGATCGCCCAGCTCGGCGACCGCGTGCGCACCTACACCGACGAGCGCGGCCGCACGCTCTACGACGCCGCCGACGCCGAACTCGCCGATCCGGAGCTCCCGGCGCCGGTGCGCTTGCTCGGCTGGTACGACAATGCCCTTCTCTCGCACCAGGATCGGAGCAGGATCGTGCCGGACGGCGCGGCGCCGCCGCTGCGCGCCTTCGCCGCCGCGGTCGCCCCGGTACTGGTCGACGGCTTCCTCGCCGGTCTCTACAAGATCTTTCCGGAGTCCGGTACGGCGCGGCTGCGGATCAGCCCCACTCGCAAGTGGACGAAGGCCGAGCGCGCCGCGGTGGAAGCCGAATCGTTTGCCCTGCTCGCCTTTCTGGAGGCGGACAAGGAACCGCGGGTGGAGATCCTGGAGGTGGGCGCCGACGTGCGGCCCTGAGCTCCGCTACCGTTCGTGCGCCGCGCGATACGCCGGCGCCTTCGTGCCGCCCGCCGGATCGAGGGTGCGCAAGAGCGGCAGGGTGCGGAACGGCACCACGGTCGACAACACGATGACGCTGTGCGACCGCACCACCGACGAGGTCCGGTCGATGCTCAGCAGCACCGCTTGCAGTCCTGCGTGCGAGTCGGCGCCGATCCGGCACCACACATCGCCGGAACCGGTGGTCGCGTAGGCCTCCAAAACCCCTGGGATCATGTCGAGTTCGGCGGCGACCGAGTCCAGCGCCCCCTGCGCGATCTCCAGCGTGACGAACGCCTGCACGTCGAAACCCGCTGCGGTAACGTCGATCTGCGGGTCGTAGGAGGCGATGACGCCGGATTCCTCCATCCGCCCGATCCTGGACTGCACCGTAGCCCTGGCCACCCGGGTCCGGCGGGACAGCTCGAGGATGCCCGCCTTCTGGTATTCATGCATCGCGGTCAGGATCGCGAGATCGAGTTCGTCCAGTTTCGCCGGCGTGCGTGACATTGGCGGCCTCCGTTCCGAGCACAGGCTGGCCTTCCAGCCTTGGATAGCACCAGCCAGCTGATGCTATTCAAATTGTCCAGCATTTCGGGGCACTTCCTAGCCGGATTCGCCAGAGTGTCTAACGAAAATCGCCGCTGTTGCCTAACCGGCGACCCTGACGATTACTTGGTGCATGACCATCGAGCAGATGCCGAATGCCCGGTCCAGCACGGCACAGAGCCAGTCCGGCACCGCCCCCACCGACGGTGAGCTGCGCAAGCTCGTCGGACTCGTGGACCACGACACCAGTGTCGACAACTTTCCCGTCATCGGCTGGGATGCCCTGGTCTGGGTTGTCGGTAACGCGACCCAGACCGCGCATTACCTGGAGTCCGCCTTCGGTATGCGACTGGAGGCGTATTCGGGTCCCGAGACCGGTAACCGCGACCACAAGGCGTTCGTGCTGCGCAGCGGCGGCGCCCGCTTCGTGGTCAAGGGCGCGGTCGACCCGGACAGCCCGCTCGTCGCCCATCACGACCGGCACGGCGACGGTGTCGTCGACATCGCGCTCGAGGTGCCGGACGTGGACCGCTGCGTCGAGTGGGCGCGCACCCACGGCGCCACCGTGCTCGTCGAACCGCACGACGAGACAGACGAATTCGGCACCGTCCGGTCCGCCGCCCTGGCCACCTACGGCGAAACCAGGCACACCCTGGTGGACCGTTCCGGCTATAACGGGCCGTACCTGCCCGGCTACGTCGCGCGCCGAGCCGGCTACCAGCCGCGCGAGGGCGCGCCGAACCGGCTGTTCCAGGCGATCGACCACGTCGTCGGAAACGTGGAGCTCGGCCAGATGGACGAGTGGGTCGAGTTCTACCGCCGCGTCATGGGTTTCACGAACATGGCCGAGTTCGTCGGTGACGACATCGCCACCGAGTACTCGGCGCTGATGAGCAAGGTCGTCGCCAACGGCAACCACCGGGTGAAGTTCCCGCTCAACGAGCCCGCGGTCAGCAAGAAGAAGTCGCAGATCGACGAGTACCTCGAGTTCTACCGCGGCCCCGGCGTCCAGCACATCGCGCTCGCCACCGGCGACATCCTGGCCTGTGTCGACGCGCTGCGCCGCGAAGGCGTCGAGTTCCTGGACGCGCCCGACTCCTATTACGAGGACCCGGAACTGCGCGCCCGGATCGGTCGCGTCCGCGTCCCGGTCGAGGAACTGCAGCGCCGCGGCATCCTGGTCGACCGCGACGAGGACGGCTATCTGCTGCAGATCTTCACCAAGCCGATCACCGACCGCCCCACCGTCTTCTTCGAGCTGATCGAGCGGCACGGCTCGCTCGGCTTCGGCAAGGGCAACTTCAAGGCGCTCTTCCAGGCGATCGAACGCGAACAGGAGGCCCGCGGCAATCTGTGATCGGTTGTGGCCCTGAGCATCCGGCAGTACGCTCCGTGGACTCGCCGGATGCTTAAGGGGCCGCCGCAGTGCTCGACAGATCCGCCGCCGCGTTCTCCTTGGCCGTCGCCCTCGCTCTCGGCACCGACGCCACCTCCCGCGCCGAACCCACGCCCACCTATTACCCCTCTCTCGACGCCTGCCTCGGCGCCATGTCGAGATACAAGACGGGTCCGGCGCAGTGCACCTACATCGATTCGATGGGTGCTTACGAACTGCGCGTCCCGCACGAGTAGCGGGTAGGGCAGGTGCCGGCTCGCCGACGCCTGAGGTCAGCCGGGCCGGTCGGCCGAGCAGGTCGCCGACACCGTCGCGCCGGTAGAGTCTCAGGCATGCGGATCAAGTCGGCGATCGTCACGGGCACGGTCTTCGCGCTGTTGCTGTCCGCGTGCGGATCGCGCGGCGACTCGGATACTTCGAACACTCCGTTGCGGCCGCCGCCGAAGGTCGCCACGCTCGGCCCGTTCGTCGGCGAGTGCGGGCATGCCACCGACGACGAGGTGCGGGATCTCGCGGGGCTCGGTCAGATCTCCCAGGCGCTGAAGAATTCGGTCGGCTGCAATTGGCAGTCCGCCGGATTGGGTTCGCCCAGCGTCACTTTCGCGTCGTACCGGGGCAGCCCGATCGACCGCGAGAAGGCGTGGGTGACCACGCAGGGGCGGACCACCCAGGCGATCGAGGTCGGTGGGCGCACCGGCTGGCAGGCGCTCGAGCCGGACAGCAAGGTCTGCGATCTCGCCGTGCAGCTCGACGACGACTTCTTCGAATGGTCGATGTCCTACGGCATGTTCGCGCCGGACGGCAACCCGTGCGACCGGATGCACAAGCTGGCGGAGCTGACCGTGCGGCGGCTGAAGTGAGGGGGAGGACGGCAATGCAGTTGCGTCGCGCGCGCGCCATACTCACCGCGGCCGCCGTGTCGGCCCTCGCGGTGACCGTCGCCGGTTGCGGTCAGACGGTGAGCGGTTCGGCACATCCCGCCGGTTCGGGGACCGGGGAATCGGTGAACACCAACTTCGACAAGCTGTTGCGCGAATGCGACATCGTCTCGCTGAACCAGGTCGGCGACGCGGTGAGCCAGGGCGCCATGGCGATGCAGTCCTTCTACGGCGCGGTCTGCATGTGGGACGTGCAGGGTTCGAGCAGCGCCATGGTCACCCTGAACTGGTACGAGATCGGCTCGCTGAACAACGAGAAGACCACCAACGACAAGTTGGGTTACCTGACCAACAACATCACCGTGCAGGGGCGGCGCGGGCTGGAGACGCGGCGGCCGAACGATCCGGACTCCTGTGGCGTCAGTGCGGGGGCCGCGGATCAGGGTGTGATCGGCTTCTGGATCAACTATCGGCCCGGCTCGGCGCATCCGGATCCGTGCGCGGGCGCCAAGAAACTCGTAGAGTTGACGCTGAACCTGGCCAGGTAGCGGGGTCTGCAGCCACCCCGCTTTGACCCTGTGTCGCGACCACGAGTATCGTGGATCGCTGTGCCCGGAAGCATACGGGCAAGTTCGTGCGTGACCGTAGGCCAGCGAAAGCGGCTGACACCTCCAGCGTGCCCGCATTTCGGGCCCTACACCGCGCGCGACACGCCCGACCTCGGGGCACGTGAAACGTGGCCGGACGTGCGAGTGAAAGCTCGATGACAAAGACATGAAGTTCCAGACACCGCGTAACTAATAAGGAAAGCCGGTCTATGCCAACCATCAACCAGCTGGTCCGCAAGGGTCGCCGCGACAAGGTCTCCAAGACGAAGACCGCGGCGCTCAAGGGCAGCCCGCAGCGTCGTGGCGTGTGCACTCGCGTGTACACCACGACCCCGAAGAAGCCGAACTCCGCGCTGCGTAAGGTCGCGCGCGTTCGCCTGACCAGCGCGGTCGAGGTCACGGCCTACATCCCGGGCGAGGGCCACAACCTGCAGGAGCACTCGATGGTGCTCGTTCGTGGCGGCCGTGTGAAGGACCTTCCCGGTGTGCGTTACAAGATCATCCGTGGCTCGCTCGACACCCAGGGTGTGAAGAACCGCAAGCAGGCCCGCAGCCGTTACGGCGCCAAGAAGGAGAAGAGCTGATATGCCACGCAAGGGCCCCGCACCCAAGCGTCCGCTGATCAACGACCCGGTCTACGGGTCCCCGCTGGTCACTCAGCTGGTCAACAAGATCCTGCTGGACGGCAAGAAGTCCACGGCCGAGCGCATCGTCTACGGCGCGCTGGAGCAGGCGCGCGAGAAGACCGGCACCGATCCGGTCGTCACCCTCAAGCGCGCGCTGGACAACGTCAAGCCTGCCCTCGAGGTCAAGCCCCGCCGCGTCGGTGGTGCCACCTACCAGGTGCCCGTCGAGGTTCGTCCGGGCCGTTCCAACACGCTGGCCCTGCGCTGGCTGGTCAACTACTCCCGCGCTCGCCGCGAGAAGACCATGGTCGAGCGTCTGGCCAATGAGCTCCTCGATGCCAGCAACGGCCTCGGTGCTTCGGTGAAGCGCCGCGAGGACACCCACAAGATGGCCGAGTCGAACCGGGCCTTCGCGCACTACCGCTGGTGACGTCTGCCCGGCCCATCGTCTGGGGTCGGGAGGCACACTGTCGGCGCGGCACCAACCTGCCGCTTCCGGCGTTGACATAGAGACGACCACAGGGTCGTCCCCGAAAATCCCATCTAGCTACGAGCGGGGAAGATTTCCGTGGCACAGGACGTGCTCACCGACCTGAACAAGGTCCGCAACATCGGCATCATGGCCCACATTGATGCGGGCAAGACGACCACAACCGAACGCATCCTCTTCTACACCGGCATCACCTACAAGATCGGTGAGGTTCATGATGGCGCGGCCACCATGGACTGGATGGAGCAGGAGCAGGAGCGTGGTATCACCATCACCTCCGCGGCTACCACGTGCTTCTGGAACGACAACCAGATCAACATCATCGACACCCCCGGGCACGTCGACTTCACCGTCGAGGTGGAGCGGTCGCTGCGCGTGCTCGACGGCGCCGTTGCGGTGTTCGACGGCAAGGAAGGTGTCGAGCCGCAGTCCGAGCAGGTGTGGCGTCAGGCCGACAAGTACGACGTGCCGCGAATCTGCTTCGTCAACAAGATGGACAAGCTCGGCGCGGACTTCTACTTCACCGTGCAGACCATCAAGGACCGCCTCGGTGCCAAGCCGCTGGTCATCCAGCTGCCGATCGGCGCTGAGGACACCTTCGAGGGCATCGTCGACCTGGTCGAGAACAATGCCAAGGTCTGGCGGGGCGAGACCAAGCTCGGCGAAGAGTACGAGGTCGTCGAGATCCCGGAGGACCTGAAAGAGCGGGCCGAGCAGTACCGTCAGGAACTGCTGGAGACCGTCGCGGAGTCCGACGAGGCGCTGCTGGAGAAGTTCTTCGGCGGCGAGGAGCTCTCGCTCGAGGAGATCAAGGGCGCGATCCGCAAGCTCACGGTCAACTCCGAGATCTACCCGGTGCTCTGTGGCTCGGCGTTCAAGAACAAGGGCGTTCAGCCCATGCTCGACGCGGTCATCGACTACCTGCCCTCGCCGCTGGACGTGGAGGCCACCACCGGCCACGTGCCCGGCAAGGAAGAGGAGCTGCTGACCCGCAAGCCGAGCGCCGACGAGCCGTTCGCGGCCCTGGCGTTCAAGATCGCGGTGCACCCCTTCTTCGGCAAGCTGACCTACGTCCGGGTGTACTCCGGCAAGGTCGACTCCGGCGCCCAGGTCATCAACTCGACCAAGGGCAAGAAGGAGCGTCTGGGCAAGCTGTTCCAGATGCACTCCAACAAGGAGAACCCGGTTCCGGCCGCCTCGGCAGGTCACATCTACGCGGTGATCGGCCTCAAGGACACCACCACCGGTGACACCCTGTGCGATCCGCAGAACCAGATCGTGCTCGAGTCCATGACCTTCCCGGACCCGGTCATCGAGGTCTCCATCGAGCCGAAGACCAAGTCCGACCAGGAGAAGCTGGGCACCGCGATCCAGCGTCTCTCGGAAGAGGACCCGACCTTCTCGGTCAAGCTCGACCAGGAGACCGGCCAGACCGTCATCGGCGGCATGGGCGAGCTCCACCTCGACATCCTCGTCGACCGCATGCGTCGCGAGTTCAAGGTCG
Organism: Nocardia suismassiliense; assembly: GCF_900269665.1. GTDB lineage: Bacteria > Actinomycetota > Actinomycetes > Mycobacteriales > Mycobacteriaceae > Nocardia > Nocardia suismassiliense. The sequence goes on along the minus strand of NZ_LT985361.1, from coordinate 8,671,933 downwards.
AGGCGAACGTCGGCAAGCCGCAGGTGGCCTACCGCGAGACGATCACCAAGAAGGTCGAGAAGCTCGAGTTCACCCACAAGAAGCAGACCGGTGGCTCCGGCCAGTTCGCGAAGGTCATCATCGCCCTCGAGCCGTTCATCGGCGAGGACGGCGCGACCTACGAGTTCGAGAACAAGGTCTCCGGTGGCCGCGTGCCGCGCGAGTACATCCCTTCGGTGGACGCCGGTGCGCAGGATGCCATGCAGTACGGTGTGCTCGCGGGCTACCCGCTGGTGAACCTGAAGGTCGTTCTGCTCGACGGCGCGTACCACGACGTCGACTCGTCGGAAATGGCCTTCAAGATCGCCGGCTCGCAGGCCCTGAAGGAAGCGGCCCGTAAGGCCGGTCCGGTGATCCTCGAGCCGCTGATGGCGGTCGAGGTCATCACGCCCGAGGAGTACATGGGCGATGTGATCGGCGACCTGAATTCCCGCCGTGGCCAGATCCAGGCCATGGAGGAACGCAGTGGTGCCCGTGTCGTCAAGGCGCTGGTTCCGCTCTCGGAGATGTTCGGTTACATCGGTGACCTGCGGTCGAAGACCCAGGGCCGAGCGAACTACTCCATGGTGTTCGACTCGTACGCGGAGGTTCCGGCCAACGTGTCGAAGGAGATCATCGCCAAGGCGACCGGCGAGTAACAACACCGGCGGAGCAAGTGCAAGACTTGCGGCAAGCCCTCTGGGGTAAGCCACCAAGCACTTGCCCCGCCAGCCGGGAGTCAGTACGACCCCAGTAATAACCGCACTGCTGCAACTGCACGCACCAACAAGTCCAGGAGGACACCACAGTGGCGAAGGCGAAGTTCGAGCGGACGAAGCCGCACGTCAACATCGGCACCATCGGTCACGTCGACCACGGCAAGACCACGCTGACCGCAGCGATCACCAAGGTGCTGGCTGACAAGTACCCGGATCTGAACGCCGCGTTCGCGTTCGATCAGATCGACAAGGCGCCGGAGGAGAAGGCTCGTGGTATCACGATCAACATCTCCCACGTCGAGTACCAGACGGAGAAGCGCCACTACGCGCACGTCGACGCTCCGGGTCACGCTGACTACATCAAGAACATGATCACCGGTGCGGCGCAGATGGACGGTGCCATCCTCGTGGTCGCCGCGACCGACGGCCCGATGCCGCAGACCCGCGAGCACGTGCTGCTCGCCCGTCAGGTCGGCGTGCCCTACATCCTGGTCGCGCTGAACAAGTCGGACATGGTCGACGACGAGGAAATCCTCGAGCTCGTCGAGATGGAGGTCCGCGAACTGCTGGCCGCCCAGGAGTTCGACGAGGACGCGCCGGTCGTGCGCGTCTCCGGCCTGAAGGCGCTCGAGGGCGACCCGAAGTGGACCGAGTCCATCGTCGAGCTGATGAACGCTGTCGACGAGTCGATCCCGGACCCGGTCCGCGACACCGAGAAGCCGTTCCTGATGCCGGTCGAGGACGTGTTCACGATCACCGGTCGTGGCACCGTCGTCACCGGTCGCGTCGAGCGCGGCATCGTCAACGTGAACGAGGAAGTCGAGATCGTCGGCATCAAGCCGACCTCGACCAAGACCACGGTCACCGGTATCGAGATGTTCCGCAAGCTGCTCGACCAGGGCCAGGCCGGCGACAACGTCGGTCTGCTGGTTCGTGGCATCAAGCGCGAAGATGTCGAGCGCGGCCAGGTCATCGTGAAGCCGGGCACCACCACCCCGCACACCGAGTTCGAGGGCCAGGCCTACATCCTGTCCAAGGACGAGGGCGGCCGGCACACGCCGTTCTTCAACAACTACCGTCCCCAGTTCTACTTCCGTACGACTGACGTGACGGGCGTTGTGACCCTCCCCGAGGGCACCGAGATGGTTATGCCGGGCGACAACACCGAAATGTCGGTCGTGCTGATCCAGCCGATCGCCATGGAAGAGGGCCTGCGTTTCGCGATCCGTGAAGGTGGCCGCACCGTCGGCGCCGGTCGCGTCACGAAGATCATCAAGTGATTTCCTGAATCACTGAAACTGAACGGCGCCGCTCCGAAAGGAGCGGCGCCGTTCGGCGTTTCGGGGGACTGAATTTGCTGGTGCCGAATGCGGCGGTGGGGCGATCAGCAGGTGTAGGTTCGGCCGACTGGGGAGTCGGGGGGTGATTGGGCTTCGCGGAGGCAGCCGAAGGGGACTATGGCGTCGTCGCTCAGGTGGGCGCCGGTGCGGGTGGTGGGGTTGACGCAGGTGAGGCCGTCGGTGGCGATGCGGCAGGTGTAGTCGCCGAAGGTGAGTTTGCTGTCGTAGGGCAGGGTTTGGCCGTCGCCGTGGATGAAAAGGCCTGGGTCGCCGCGGAATTGGCCTACGGTGAGGGTTTTCGCGGAGTAGTTGACGTAGCCGCCGTCCCAGTTTCCGAAGCCGTCGTGCGGTTGGGGGACTGGGTTCTTCAGTTTCACTACACAGTTGAATCCGTCTAGCTGATAGACGGTTCCGGTGATGCAGCTGATTTTTCCGGAGGGGCTGATGAAGGCGATATCGCTCTTCAGGTCGGCGGCGGCGCCGGTGCCGGTGCTCGCGGAGTGGTAGCGGCTCGGGTCGACCTCGGTGCCCGCTTGGACCCAGGCGATCCGGTCCTTCATGCGGCTTTCCGGGCTGGCCGGTGTCGAGGGCGGCGCGGCCGTGGTCGAGGTCGCCGGTGGTGGGCCGGGGGCGGGCTGTGGTTGGCCCGAGGTGGATTGGGAACAGGCGCTCAGCGCCAAGATCAAGGCAGCGAGTGCCGCGATTCGCATGGCTCCCAGACTAGCCATTGTGGCGCAACATGTTCCGGCCACGGTCGCGCAGGGAGGTGATCTGATGACCTCGGAGGTTATCGCGGAACGTCGGTCGGGTCGATTAGCGTCGAATGCGAACAACACCGAATCATCGGAGGAACGTGATGAGCAAGAACCTCGCCGCTGAGCTCGACATCGCCGAGGGGGCGCTGCGGCATGGGCTGCCCTACCTGGCGCTGGGTGCCGGGCGGCCGCTGGCGTTCCTGCGCTGGTTCACCCCGGATCACGCGAATCCGAGCGGCTGGATGCGTAATTCGGAGATCAAGATGCTGACGCCGTTGGCCCGGCACTTTCGCGTCTACGCGGTGAATCGGGCGCCGGGGATGGCCGAGGGCACCACGATGGGCGAGATCGCGGCGCAGCACGCGGACGCGCTGCAGGCGGAGTTCGGTGAGCCGGTGGATGTGCTCGGTGTGTCGTCCGGCGGGTCGCTGGCGCTGCAGCTGGCGGCGGATCATCCGGGCGCCGTCCGCCGCTTGGTCATCGCCTCGTCCGGCTACCGCTTGGATCCGCTCGCCAAACAAGCCCAGATCCGCTACGGCGAAGCGGCGTTCGCGGGTCGGCGCGCACTGCATCACCTGGCGCCGATCACCGCCTCGTCGCCGCTGCTCGCCCGGCTGGCCGGTGTCGGCATGTGGCTGATCGACCCGCTGGGCCGCCCGAAGAACCCGGCGGACACCCTCGCGTTCGTCCGCGCCGAAGACGAATTCGACCTGTCCGACCGCCTCGCCGAGATCACCGCGCCGACCCTCGTCCTCGGCGGCGAACGCGACGCGGCCTACAGCACCGAGAACTTCCGCCACACCGCCGACGGCATCCCCAACTCCCGCCTGATCATCTATCCCGGCACCAGCCACATGGGTGTCGTCAAGCACGCGCACTTCGCCCGCGACGTCAGCGAATTCCTCACCTCCCCAACCCCACTCGATCCCTGACCGCACTGCTGGCCAGTACGCGGGGCACCCAGGTCGCGCACTGGTAGGCACTCGGAATGAGCGACGCAGCAGGTTGTTTCCGTCCCGGCGCACCCCATCAGTCGGGCGGGCTCAACTCCGCGGCGTCGGAATCCAATGCCCGGTGCGGTGAGCGCGTCCCGCGACCTCGGCGGCAGCGCGGATGCGTTCGGCAAGCTGCGCAGGGTCATCCAGATCGCTCCAGGTCCAACGGACCACCTCCCACCCGAGTGCGCGTAATTGGTCGTCCTGGTCCTGTGCCGCAACCGTCCATTGCGCGGGCAGGCGCGCACCGCTCAATTCATTGCGCTGCTCGCTCTGCCCCTCGAATTCGCCGATCACACCCAATCCGTCGAACAGAAAGTCGACCCGCCCGACGCACACCTCATCATCGGTGAGCACCCGCGCCTGCAATTCCGGCGCGGGCAAACCGCTTTCATGAAAGGCCACCCGGCTACGCGACTCACCGACGCTCTCGCTGCGTCCGTCCAGGAACTCGATGGCCCGAGCGGCCTGCCGCGATCCGCGGCGGTGCGAGGCCCGCTGGAGATGTTCGCCCAATGCGTCGGCGGTGGTGAGTCCTTGGCGCAGTGCGCTGTCGCCACAGACGACCGCGTGTTCGAAACCTGCCGAGCGCGCGATATCGAAGATCGTCCGCGGCGCGGTGGTCACCCGAACGCTATTGATCAGGGTGATCTCGTCCGGTGTCAGCTGCGCCGAATGCAGGACCAGCTGTTTCCGGATCCGCCCACCGGCGATTCGGTCACGCGTGACGTGCGCCCGCTCGAGCGGGAGCGACCAGGTCGGCAAGCCGTGTAGCACCAGCGCCGAACAATGGCTCGCCACAGCGTCATCGGACATCGCCTCGCACATCGCGAGCACCAGCATCAGATGGCGGCCCGCCGGAGTGAGCGCCGGCTGCGGCGCATTCACATAATGCCCGGCGCGGATCCGCTGCCATTTTCCGGAGCGGCAGAGGCGCTGCAATTGGCTGTCGGACATCCCGGCGGCCAAGGCCTGCCTGCGCGAGATCAGTTGCGGTGCGTCCATACCGCGATCCTGGCCGAAGCCGGCGCCCCGCAATACCCACCATCCGCCGAATGTGGATAACACGCACCCTGTGGATAACTTCGGAGGTCAGCCGAGCTGGGTCATGCCCGCGGCAACCACCCGAGCGACATTCAAAACGTCTTCGGCGGAGGGAATGGGTACACCGTCCAATGCGTGCAACCGGTCGGTGCTCGCGATAGCGAACATGGCCGAGACCCAGGCGGCGGCGCACGCGCGCAACGTGCCGGGGCGCACCGGGGCCGGCGCGCTGGCCTGCAATACCCGCGCGGTGACATCCAGCAATTGATCACGCAGATGGCGCAATTGGCGCCGGACATCGGGATGGGTGTCGGCCTCGCGCCACATGATCACCCGCAGCACCGACGAATGGTGGTCGCGCAGGTTGAGTGCGGCATCGAGCGCGACCAGGCTGGCGGCCGGATCGCCGGGCGCGACCACGGTGTCGATGTCGTCGATCGGATGCATCGGCACCCGTTCGTCCATCAGCGCCGACAGGATCGAATCCTTGGTCGGAAAGTAGTAGAAGACAAGACCTTTCGGCACCTCGGCGGCACCAGCGATGGCCGCTGTCGCGGTGGCATCGAATCCCTGTGCCGCGAACAACTTTTCGGCGGCGTCCAGAATGAGTTGCCGGGCGTCGCCGTCGACTTTCGCGCTGCGCCGCCGCCCGGCCCTCGGTTCCTTGCCCGGTCGCTGAGCCGCGGCTCGGCGACCGGGTTTCGGCATCTGCATCAGTGGTGGGTCGCCGCGCCGTGCAGCCGTCCCGACACCGTCGGCAGCGCCGCTACCGCGACCACCGCCGTCACTACCCCGACTACCCATGCGGTCCAGGATGCGCCGCGGTAATCCGTGAAGTCCATGGCCCAGGGGGAAATGAACAGCAACACGCCGAAAAGGCCCATCGCGTAGTCGGCGTTGGCGCCGAGTGCGGGCCGGTACATCTGCGTGAGGCCGGTGAGGGCGATCAGCACGCCCAGCACGATCAGCGACCACATCGCTTTGTCGGTGGTCTCCAGCCACAGGGGTGAGAGCGCGGCGAAGATCCCCAGCACTACGGCGAGGAAGTCCTGTGCGCGGCTTTCGGTGAACATGGTGTGCCTCCTAGGGCTCAGGAATATGTCCTTCCTTCGGTATAGACCTGATTGACCGCCCGATCAATAACTAAACGGCTACGATTGTCCGCCATCGCCGAGTGATCGGGTTCACTCCGGCGCCGAACCAAGCAGACGTTAGGGTGAGCTGCGTGTCACCTTCCGCAACAGACGCCGCGCCGATCGTGATCGTCGGCGCCGGGCTCGCCGGCCTGCGCACCGCCGAGGAACTGCGCCGCGCCGGGTACGAGGGCGGGCTGATCCTGCTCGGCGACGAGTCCCGCCTGCCGTACGACCGGCCGCCGCTGTCCAAGCAGTTCGTCCGCGGTGAAACCGACGACACCACCCTGCGTCCCGGTGAGTTCTTCACCGAGAAGCAGATCGAGCTGCGCCTGGACACCGCCGCGACCGGCGTCGACACCGCCGCGCGGCAGGTACGGCTGGCCGACGGCTCGACCCTCGACTACGACCAGCTGATCATCGCCACCGGCCTGCGCCCGCGCCTGCTGCCCGGCCTGCCGGACGCGCAGGGCGTGCACGTGCTGCGCGGTCACGCCGACGCGACCGCGCTTCGTACCGAATTGGCCGAGGCGACAACGGCACTCGTGGTCGGCGCCGGCTTCATCGGCTGCGAGCTCGCGGCCAGCTTCCGCAGCCGCGGCATCGCGGTGGTGCTGGTCGAGCCGCAACCGACCCCGCTCGCCTCGGTCCTCGGCGAACAGGTCGGCGCGCTGGTGGCCAGGCTGCACCGCGACGAAGGCGTCGACCTGCGCTGCGGCACCGGGCTGGACACGCTGCTCGCCGACGACGGCCGGGTGCGCGGCGCCCTCCTCGCCGACGGCACCGAGGTCGCCGCCGACCTGGTGGTGATCGGCATCGGCTCGCGTCCGGTGACCGAATGGCTCACCGATTCCGGCATCGCGCTCGCCGATCCCGCCGCAGGCGGCGGGGTACTGGCCGACGAGGTGGGCCGCACCTCGGCCGACCGCGTCTGGGCGGTCGGCGACGTCGCCGCTTGGCTGCACGACACCGGCCACCGTAAGCGGGTCGAACACTGGACCAATGCGGGCGAGCAGGCCCGCCTGGTGGCCTGCGCGATGCTCGGCGCCGCCCCGCCGACCGCGGCCAGGGTCCCGTACTTCTGGAGCGACCAGTACGAGGTGAAGATCCAGGCGCTCGGCACGCCGACGGCCACCGACGAGGTGCATCTCGTCGTCGACGACGGTCGCAAATTCCTCGCCTACTACGCCCAGGACGGCAAGCTCACCGGTGTTGTCGGTGCGGGCATGACGGCCCAAGTGATGAAGACCAGAGCCAAGATCGCCGCGGGCGCGCCGGTGTCGGACCTGCTCACCCCCAGCTGAGTTCGGTCGCGCACCCGACCCCAGGAACTACCCTGGCTGCGTCGTCCGACGGCCGATCGGGCCGCTGCCGCGCGGGACCCGGCCGGGCACTGTAATACGGTTGTCTCTGTGATCGTCGCGCTCATCGATTCGGGTCTCGGGCTGCTGCCCACATCCGCTTGGCTGCGCAAGCTGCGGCCGGACGTGGATCTGCTGCTGCAATTGGACCCCGACGGCGCACCGTGGGGACCGAAACCCGAGCAGTGGACGATCGACCGCGTGGTCGAGACCGCCCGGACCTCCATCGGGCTCGGCGCGGAAGTGATCGTGATTCCGTGCAATACCGCCAGCGTCACCGCGTTGGAGCATGTGCGGGTGGAGGTCGGGCCGGATGTGCCGGTCATCGGCACCGTGCCCGCGATCAAGCCGGCGGCCGCGGTCTGCCGCTCGGTGGCGGTCTGGGCCACCGCCGCGACCACCGCGAGCCGGTATCAGGCGGATCTGATCGCCAAGTTCGGCGGCGACGCCGATGTGGTCGGCGTGGCCTGTCACGGTCTCGCGGACTCGATCGATCGGGGTGACCTGGTCGCGGCCCGCGAATCCATCGCCCGCGCCGTCGAGCAGACCCCGGACGACGTCGAAGGCGTAGTCCTCGGCTGTACCCACTATCCGTTGGTGATCGACTCCATCGTCGCCGCCCTGCCCGACGGCGTCCGGCTCTTCGACAGCGCGCAAGCCGTTGCCGCGCAGACCATCCGGCGGATGGACGCGCTCGGCCGCCCCACACCGGGCAACGGTGCGGTGATCGTACGCAACAGCGGACGTCCCGGTGCGCTGCCCGCCAGTGCGGCCAGCTTCGAATCCGGCAGAATCCTGGGCGCCCAAGGTTGAACCGCTGTGCCGGAAGTAGGTTCGCGCGATGACCGAGGTCGCGCCGACCGCCGCGGACGTGCAAGCGGCGCTGGTGGCCGTCGCGGTTCCCGCGGACGCGAGCCATCTGCAACGGTTTTTCAAGACCGGGCCGGGGAGTACGGCGAGGGCGACGTCTTCCTCGGTGTGCGCGTACCGGTGACGCGCGGCATCGCGAAACGTTTTGCGGCACTGTCACTCGACGAGATCGAGGTGCTGCTGGACAGTCCCGTGCACGAGGCTCGGCTGGCCGGCCTGGTCATCCTCAACGCCAGGTTCGCCAAGGCGTCCAAGCCGAAGACCTTCGATGACGCGGCGCGCGCCGAGATGGTGCGGCTTTATCTGGCCGCCGTGCGCCGCGGCCGGGTGAACAACTGGGACCTGGTCGACGTGTCCGCCGAGAACATCATCGGCCCTTGGCTATTGGACAAACCCCGCGACCTGCTGTTCGAACTGGCTGGGGCGGATTCGCTGTGGGAGCGCCGGGTTGCCCTGCTTTCCACTTTCGCGTTCATCAAATCCGGCGACGCCACAACAACATTCGAGCTGGCCGAGCGCCTCCTCGACGACCGGCGCGACCTCATCCAGAAGGCGCTCGGCTGGATGCTGCGCGAGGTCGGCAAGCGCATCGATCAGCGGCTGCTGACCGGCTTCCTGGACCAGCACGCGGCCCAATTGGGCCGCACCGCACTGAGTTACGCCACCGAACACCTCGATCCGGAACTGCGCGCGCACTATCGCGCGCAGTAGCGGGGCGTCAGAACTGGATCTTGAGGTGATCCGTCACCGGATGTGCCTGGCAGCCCAGGATGTAACCGTTCTCGATGTCCTCCGGGTCGAGGATTTCGGCGTTGTCCATCTCCACTGCGCCCTCGAGCACGGTGCACGCGCACGACCCGCATTCGCCCTCCTGGCAGGAGTACGGAACGTCGAGGCCCTTGGCCAGCATGATGTCCACCAGCGTCTGCTTGCGCGGCCATTTCAGCTCGTGCACCTCGCCGTCGAGTTCGACCTCGACCGTGGCCGCACCGGCGGCTTCCTCGTCGGACACCGCGACCGGCGCCTGGTCCGCGAACGGGTCGCCCGCAAGGGAATTGAACACCTCGGCATGCGTGCGCGAGCGCGGCACGCCGAGCTGCGCGAGCGCGTCGTGCACCCGATCCATGAACGGCTTGGGCCCGCACATGAACGCCTCGTAGCTCTGGTACGGAGCGACCAGGGCGGCCAGCCCTTCCGTGGTCGGCAGCCCCTGCAGGTGCTCGAGCCAGTGGATCACGCTGAGCCGCTGCGGATGCTTGTCCGCGAGCTCGCGCAGCTCGTCGGCGAAGATCACCGCGTCGTGGTCGCGATTGGCGTACACCAATACGATTCGGCCGCTGCCCCTGGCGAGCGCCGACTTGAGGATCGACATCACCGGCGTGATGCCGCTGCCCGCGCCGAACAGCAGCAGGTCGGCGTCGAGATCCTTGGGCGTGAAAACCCCTGAGGGCGGCAGCACTTCGAGCGAGTCGCCCGCTTTGACGTTGTCGCACAGCCAGTTCGAACCGTAGCCTGCCACGGTCCGCTTGACGGTGACCTTCGGTCGGTCGTCGGTGTACGGCGAGCTGGCCAGCGAGTAGCAGCGGGCCACCGAGCCGGTCAGCTCACTGGGGATGCGCAGCGTGAGGAACTGGCCGGGCTGGTAGCGGAAGCGCTCGGCCAGTTCGTCCGGAACGTCGAAGACCAGCGAACAGGTATCGGTCGTCTCGGTGATCACCGCGGCTACCCGCAGTACGACCGAACGCGAGCCGTGTGGAACCTCGACTGTGGTCATGTCGTCCCTCTCGAACCTGGCAAGGGCGCCTGCACAGCGCCAAAACTAGAACGTGTTGCAGTTTTATCGTACGTCGGACTTCGGTTGCCGGACAAGCTGAGCCTCCAGACCGGCGATCAGCACCTCCATGCCGAAGTCGTAGGCGTACTTGCCGCGCAGGTCCGCCATGTATTTGGTGGCGCGCTCGACCGCGTCGGGCAGTGCGACATCCGACAGCGGCGCGCGATCGCGCGGGTTCACCCGGCTGCGGCCGAACAGGTAGGTGTGGATGGTCGCGTACGCGGCGAGCACATTGCGATCGGTGAAGCCGGCCTCGAGCAAGATCTCCATGATGGCCGCGATCAGATCCAGCTGTTTGCCGAGCATCTGCTCGATCAGCACATCGCCGAGGCCGGGGTGCTTGCGCAGTTTGTCGTCGATCTGGTCGATGAGATCGCGCAGCCGGTGTTGCCACGGGCCCGATTCCGGTGGTGGCGTGCGTACTCCGGTCAGCGCGGCGGTGGCGACCAGGTCGAGCAGCTCGCGCTTGTCGGCGACGTAGTAGTACGGCGCCATCGGTGAGACACCGAGTTCGCGGGAGAGTCGCCGCATCGACAACTTCTCCACACCGTCCTCGCGCACCACGCGCAGCGCCGCCTCGACGATCTCGGACTCCGACAGGGTATTGCCGCCTCCGCTCGCCTGCATTCGTCCGACTCCCATGCCACCTCTACCACCGCGGGCGCGGTTCGCCCGTCCGTCCTGTTCAGCTACTTCCCACCCGAAGTCTATGCGCGTCCATCGGACCCGGGTGGGCGGGACGGCCCTCGGCGATGAGCATCCGCGTCGGGCCCGACCAGGCCCGAACACGCACCGGACCGCCCGGCCGCGCCGAAGTCGATAGGAAGAACCTGTTCCATTTTGTCAGCGAATGACGTTATCGTGTGACGGCGGCTACATCGGTGGCCGCGGTCACGGATCGCTCGCTCGGAGGTAGACATGCCGGAATTCGGATCGAACGGACACACCGACACCGACCACTCGGGACCGGTCGGCACCGTCGAGGCACACGAAGACGCCGCACCGCTGGTCGAGGAGACCCTCATCGAAGAGGTGTCCATCGACGGTATGTGCGGCGTTTACTGAGAGAGGCGGTCCGACCATGCTCGATCTCGATACCCGATGGCAGCTGCATCCGAGGGTGGCTTTGCGGCCGGAACCGTTCGGTGCGCTGCTCTACCACTTCGGCACCCGCAAGCTCTCCTTCCTGAAGAGCCCGCGGATCGTCGAGATCGTGCGGTCGCTGCCGGAGCACGGCACCGCGCGCACGGCCATGCGGGCGGCGGGCGTCACCGACGCGAATGCCGCGCAGTACGTGAAAGCCCTGACACAGCTGGTCGATTCCGACATGATCGTCGGTGCGCCCGCCGATGCCCCGGTGGCGCCCGCCGCCGTGAGCAGGGCTCCGGCATCGTCGACGGCGGGGGTGGTCCCGCCGTCCGACACGGCGGTGCGGCTGGTCGATCGGTTCGAAACCGGTCTGGCCGCACCGATTTGCCTCACCTGGGAGCTGACCTACGCCTGCAACCTGTCCTGCGTGCACTGCCTGTCCTCGTCCGGCCGCCGCGATCCCCGCGAGCTGAGCACCGAGCAGTGCAAGGCGCTGATCGACGAGTTCGAGCGCATGCAGATCTTCTACGTGAACATCGGCGGCGGCGAACCGACGGTGCGCCCGGACTTCTGGGAGCTGGTCGACTACGCGACGGCACACCACGTCGGAGTGAAGTTCTCCACCAACGGAGTTCGGATCACTCCGGAGGTCGCCGCCCGGCTGGCCGCGAGCGACTATGTCGACGTACAGATTTCGCTGGACGGCGCCGACGCGGCGGTCAACGACGCGGTGCGCGGTCCCGGTTCCTACGACATGGCCATCCGTGCGCTGGAAAACCTTGCGGCAGCGGGTTTCCGGGATGCCAAGGTGTCCGTCGTGGCGACCAGGCACAACATCGGTCAGCTCGACGAGTTCCGGGCGATCGCCGAAAAGTACGGCGCCACCTTGCGTTTGACCCGGCTGCGGCCGTCCGGCCGCGGCGCGGACGTGTGGGACGACCTGCATCCGACCCAGGAGCAGCAGCGGGTGCTCTACGACTGGCTGGTGCGCAACGGCGAGGGTGTGCTCACCGGCGACTCGTTCTTCCACCTGTCCGCGTTCGGGCAGGCGCTGCCCGGTTTGAACATGTGCGGCGCGGGCCGGGTGGTCTGCCTGGTCGACCCGCTCGGTGATGTGTACGCCTGCCCGTTCGCCATCCACGACCGGTTCCATGCCGGAAACGTGGTGTCGGACGGCGGTTTTCGTTCGGTCTGGCACGACTCGGCGCTGTTCGCCGAACTGCGCGAGCCGAGCGGCGGCGGCGCCTGCGCGTCGTGCAGCCACTACGACTCGTGCCGCGGCGGCTGCATGGCGGCCAAGTTCTTCACCGGCCTGCCCGCCGACGGACCCGACCCGGAGTGCGTCCAGGGCTACGGCGAGGCGGCGCTGGCCGACCCCGCGCGGCTGATCCCGCGCTCGTCGGTCGACCACTCCCGGCGAGTGACGCCGCGCACCGGTGCGCGCACCTCCGCGCCGGTGCCGTTGACGCTGTCCGTGACGCGCCCGAGCGTATTTCCACCTGAACGCCGACCCGCGCGGGCCGGCGACGAGAACCCGCTCGCCTGATGCCATGGGAGTAGCCAGTCGGATGCTGCCCGCCGCGCGGCGGGTGGCTTCCGGTCGCGACCGGCCGATTGCCGTTGCGTTGCCGGATGCTGGATTCGGACGCGGCTCGGCGCTTCGTCGTCTGCCGCAACACGTGTCAGGGGCCCGAACGACCCTGTTTGATGCGGAATTCTGTCCTTTTAACCGGACTGATGATGCTCGCGCGCGAATCTCCGCCTAGCATGCCAGGAATGCGCCATGATCGCCTGCCCGACGGATTCGGGGTGCGGATTGATCCACGGGTACGCGCATACTCCGGAGGCCGGGTCCTGATCGGCGGTTCGCCCGCTCGGTTGCTGCGACTTGCCCCGGAGGCCGCCGAGATGATCGGCGACGGGTACCTCGAGGTGACCGGCCCGAAGTCCGCGACCGTTGCCAGACGGCTGCTCGACTCCGGGGTCGCCAACCCGCGTCCCCGCCTGCTGCCGTCCCCCGAGGACGTCACCGTCATCGTGCCGCTGCACAACAACGCCGACGGACTCGCCAGGCTGCTCGCCGCGCTGCGCGGGCACAACGTCATCGTGGTCGACGACGGTTCGGATCAGCCGGTGCAGATCCCGCGCGATCGGGGCACCCGCTGCCGGGTGACCGTGCTGCGCCACGACGAGAAGCAAGGGCCCGCCGCCGCGCGCAATGCCGGATTGAAGGCCGCGACAACCGACTTCGTCGCGTTCCTGGACTCCGACGTGGTGCCGCGCAGCGGCTGGCTGGAGGTGATGCTCGGGCACTTCAGCGATCCGGAGGTGGCGCTGGTCGCCCCCAGGATCGTCGCGCTGGACCCGGAGTCCAATGCCCTCGCCCGCTACGAGCACACCCGCTCCTCGTTGGATCTGGGCAGGCGGGAAGCCGCGGTGCAGTCGCACGGCCTGATCTCCTACGTGCCCAGCGCCGCGCTGCTGGCGCGCCGCCGGGCGCTGCTGGCGCAGGACGGCTTCGACGAGTCGATGCTGGTCGCCGAGGACGTCGACCTGTGCTGGCGGCTCGAACAGGCCGGCTGGCGGCTGCGCTACGAACCGGCCGCGCACGTCGCGCACGACCACCGGGTGTCCTTCCGGGCCTGGTTCGGCCGAAAGATGTTCTACGGCACGGGCGCAGCACCGTTGGGCGAGCGCCACCCGGGCATGGTCTCGCCGCTGTCGTTGCCCTCCTGGACGATGGTGGCGGCGTTCCTGTTCGCCACGCTGTCGAAGTGGGGGCTGATCGGCGGGCTGCTCACCTTGCTCACGGCGCTGGTCCGACTACGCCGGGTCTTCGCGGAACTGGACAACCCGACCCGGATCGCCGCGATCTACCTGTCCCGTGGTTTCTTCGCCGGTCTGTGGCGGCTGGCCTCGGCGATGTGCAGGCACTACTGGCCGGTGACGCTGCTGGCGATGCTGGCATCGAAGCGGATTCGGCGCATCGCGATCACCATGGCGGTCGCGGACGGGCTCGCGGACTGGTTCACCCATCGCGACGCCGGTGGCCTCGATCCGGTGCGGTACGTGGCCTACAAGCGGCTCGACGACATCGCCTACGGCACCGGCCTCTGGGTGGGTGCCTTCCGTGCGCGCAGCCCGGAATCGCTGAAACCCACTGCGCCGTCGCACTGATCACCGATCGGGCGCGCACACACTGATCGGACAGGGCTCGGATGACCGACACGCTCATCGTCGGGGGCGGTACCGCGGGCTGTGTGCTCGCGGCGCGGCTGAGTGCGGACCCGGAACACTCCGTCCGGCTGCTCGAAGCCGGCTCGGTCGGGCTCGCGCCGGAGGGCTTTCCCGCGGCGCTGCTCGATGCCACCCGCCTGCCGATCGGCGCGGACGCGGCGTGGTTGTGGCGTTACCCGGTCACCCTCGCCGACGACGGTGCCGCGGTCATGGGAAACATCGTGCGCGGCAAGCTTTTCGGTGGCTCGGGTGCGGTCAACGGCAGCTACTTCGTGCGGGCCACCGCGGCGGACTTCGCGGCATGGAGCCGGGCGCTCGGGTCGTCGACGGCCTGGTCGTTCGACACGGTGCTGCCCGCATACCGCCGCTCGGAGCGTGACCTCGACTTCGGCGATCAGCCCTGGCACGGCCGGTCCGGGCCTATCCCGGTGCACCGCAACAAGAACCCGGTGCCAGTGAGCGAACACTTCGCCACTTCCTGTGCGGCACTGGGGTTTCCGGAGATACCCGACCTCAACGGACCGGCGGGGGCCACCGCCGGCATCGGCCGGGTGCCGTGTAGTACCGACGACGGCAAGCGGGTCAGCACCGCGTCCGCCTACCTGCTGCCCGCACTGGGCAGACCGAACCTCACCGTGCAGGCCGCTACGCCGGTGCTGCGCCTGCGCTTTCACGGCACCCGTGCGGTCGGCGTCGACGTGTGGCACGACGGCCGGGCCGACACCCTCTGGGCGGACCACATCGTGCTGAGCGCCGGCGCGATCGAATCCGCCACGCTGCTGCTGCGTTCGGGCATCGGCGACCCCGAACAGCTGCGGGCACTCGATATCCCGGTCGTGCACGCGGCCCCCGTCGGCGCCTGGTTCACCGACCATCCCGAGATCGGTCTCGAATACCGATCAGGGCCGGCCGAGCGGGCCACCGTCCCCCTGGAATACGTGCTCGAGCTGGACGACATCGAGATCCGGCCCTACACGGTCGCTTTCACACCCGGCGCACAGCGCCTCGGCGTCGCGCTGATGCGACCGAGTTCCGCGGGGGTGCTGCGGCTGCGGTCGGCCGATCCCGCGGTACCGCCGGTGATCGAGCATCGGTATCTCTCGACCGAGCACGATCGGGCCAGGCTGCGCGCCGCCGTAGGGATCGCCACGGAGGTGTTGCACGAGATGTCGGCGACACCGCGCACCGACCCGATGCCGCACCAGCCGGCGGCCGCGGCGGCGTGGTTGCACGCCAATCTGGCTACCTCGCAACATCTCTCCGGGACCTGTCGCATGGGGCCGGCCGGCGACGAGCGCGCGGTCGTGGACGAGTCAGGCCGGGTGCACGGCGTAGCCGGCTTGACGGTGGCCGATCTCTCCGTCGTGCCGGTGCCGCTGAGCCGCGGGCCGCAGGCCACGGCGGTGCTGATCGCGGAACACCTCGCCGATGATCTCCGCCGGTCCGGCGGCAGTCGAACGTCACAAAGTCTTTAACGGAAAATCGTCCAGCTTATTGATCCAACGCCTAATGTTCGCAATGCACGAGTCACTTCCGTGCGAGGTAGCTGGCAGCCGGGCGCGTTGCGCAGCGGCAGTGAAGTTGGAGGAACGTTGTCGACCGTCATCGTTTCGCCATATGGGCAGCCTCTGGTGCACCATACGGAGTTGTGCGGGTTCAGCGCGCGGCCCCGGCGCCTCCCCAGACCGCAGCGCCGAGTGAGCTGTATCTGTCGGGGGTACAGCTCGCTCAGCGGCGGCCCGGTGCGCTGGAAGATCGCTCGCCCCGCCCGAATTCCGGCAATCGGTGTCGAATCGCCCGACTTGTCGGTGTGCGCCAGTACCCTGGTGGAGGGCGTGACCGAGTTCGATCCGCAGCTCGCGATCATCGACGGCCGACCGGTCACTACAGACTTCGTCGGTGCCGGACACAGGGAAGGTCCGGCACCGACGGGGATTCCAGTGCCCCGCCCTCGCCCAGCCCCCGATCCGCCCGGCGCATCCGCCGTCGGGGTAGCCACCAAGGCCTCGCACCGCCTTCGTCGTCGTGAGTTCGGCCACACCATATTTCGCGTAACCCGACACCTGCGCCGTGCGCTGCCGGGTTCGACGCCGTCGGCCGCTGCACCCACCCACGGCGCGCACCGGCCGAATCGCAGGCCCACTCCGGTGTATCGGCACCGCACAGACCCCCCCAAACCTGACCCAACCAGGAAAAAGGAAACCCGATGAACAACCCTTTCGACGACGACGGCGCCCAGTTCTACGTACTGATCAACGACGACGGCGAGCACTCGCTCTGGCCGATCTTCGCGGCCGTCCCCGGCGGCTGGACCATCGCCTACGGTGCCGCCGCCCGTAAAGCCTGTCTGCACTACGTCGAAACACACTGGCTCGATATGCGTCCCAAATCACTCATCGAGGCCTCGGCCAACGAAAGTTCCTGAGCGCCCACCGAACCCCGAAACCACCCGTATAGGCGGGGAGCGCCGGTCAACATCCCCCCTGCAGACCGGCGCGCCCCGCCCCCTACTCGTACTTCGCTGCGCCCCAGTGCATCATGGACGTATGACGAATCAACGGTTCACCCCCAGCCTGCCGGAGACGTTGATCGAAGCGGCCCATCGCTGGGAGGCCGGTCGCCCGACTCCCGCGCAGACCCAACAGATCAGCGGCTGGCTGGATGCGATCATGCACCGCCGCCGCCCGCAGGACGCCGCGAAGTCCTAGCGCCGCACCGGCGCCCGGCGGCGGTCCGTACCGATCAGCGGATCGTATGGTGCGCGGGCGTCGAACGGCGGTCGGCTAGGCCTTCGTGCGCGCCGACTCGATGATCGAGCGGGCCTGCTGGCGCCACTCGGTGACCGCGCGCCCGCGAAAGCCGGTGAGCGCGGTATCGAACTTCCCGGCGCGTTTGGTGACGGTCAGCCCGATATAGGTGTTGTTGCCGGTGATCGCTTGTGTCGCAACGGAACACGCTTCATCGACCTCACCGGCGCTCAGCAACGCGGTGGCATGCTCGAACCGGACGAGGGCGGGCTCCATTGTTTCCTGTGGGTCGTACAGGGCCAGCGCATGGGCCGCGGCCTTTGCGGTTTCGGCGGCGCGGCCGAGATTGGAGTAGCCGATCGCCTGATAGAAGGCCAGTTTCTCCGGGCGATAAGAAAAGATGCCGACCGTAAGCTCTTCTTGGCCAACATTTTCCAATGCGCGACCGGATTTCTCGATACACCGGACAAACTGGACGGCATTTCCGAGGCTGGCATGGGCGCGGGCCGCCATTCCCCACAGCCAGGCCGCCGCCGGGCCGTGCGCCGGATTTTCTTCGAGACGGCCGCCGAGCAAGTTCAAGACTTCCTTCGGCTTGTCACTATACGTCGGTAAATATGCGAGACCGGCCAGCGCGATATCCTCGGAATAACGATCACCGATGTCCTGCGCGGCGTGGATCGCGGTGCCGTACCAGAGTCGCGCTTGTCCGAAATGACCTTCGTTGAACAGGATTTCGCCGACGACGTTGGCCAGCCTGCCCGCGGTGCGCACCAGCCGGACCTGATGGTGGGTGGCCTGGCGCTGCGCGAGAGTGCCACGGACGGTACGGAATTGCTCGAGTGTGGTGTGCAGCAGCTCGTGCGGCGGCACCTGAACCACTCGTTTGCCGAGCGCCTCGGCCGACTGCTCCAGCAGGCCGAGCCGTCGTTCGCTGATCGATCCGGCGTCCAGGGTGGCCAGCATTTTCTCCGGTTCGGCCGCGACCAGGTCGGCGGCCTTACCGGTCAGGCCGACCCCGATGCAGGCCAATAACTCTCGCCTTCTCACGTCGTCATCCTCGACTTCCTTGTCGAGCCCGATGTCCCTACCGAGCTGGGTTTCCGTATCGGGCGCCGAGTCGGCGGCTTCGATGTCGAAGCCGGCCCCCCGGCCCGCGGTGACGGCCCGCTCGAATCGTGCGACGACGACCGGATCGGCTTCTGACACGACCCGGTCGAGCAGACGTTGGCTTGCGGCATGCATCCGGGTTGTCCGGCCGTTTTCCCACAAGACCACGGTGCGCGGGGTGACGCCCACCAGACGCGCGAATTCGTACCGACTTCGCCGCATCGCGGCGCGAAGCGCACGGACATCCTCGCCCGTCCAGTCGATCTCAACCATAGGTCCCGCTTCCTCGCACCAGGCTGATACAAACGGAAACTACCCGCATTTACCGCATTCGGGACTGTTATCCACCGAATCGCAACGTGCACGCTGAATCTGCACCCGGCGCCGGGGTTCTGCCCAAACCCGTACCAGGGCGCCGGCATTCCAGAATCCGCCGCATGGTCCCGACACGGCCCGATCCATCCGTGTCGCGCGCGATTCCGGGGGCGCCTTTCGGTGCCGGGTGCACTGACGTTTACGCAGAGGTGAACTATGGACGTATTGCACTCGGATGTGCGGGAATTGTGGCTGGTGCAGAGTCGCGACTGCGCACAGGATCCGGTGGACCTCAGCTACGAACGAGCGCGGTTCATCCTCACCGTGCACGGCGGCCACGGTGCCCGCTGTCACCAATACCTCGCCGCCTCGGCCTGCTGTTTCCGCCGGGCGGCCGAGAAGTGAAGCAAGGTGGGCCCGGCCGAAGCCGGGCCCGCCTCGAGTCGGGATGGAATCAGGCGGCCGCGGACAGCGCCTCGAACTCCTTGTCGGTCAGCGTGATGCGCGCGGCGTCGGTGTTCTCCTCGAGGTGCGCGATGCTGGACGTGCCTGGAATCGGCAGCACCACCGGCGAGCGGCGCAGCAGCCAGGCGAGCGCGAGCTGGGCGGGGGTCGCGCCGTTTTCCTTGGCGATCGCGTCGAGCGGGCCACCCGGCCTGGCGAGTTCGCCGGTGGCGATGGGGAACCAGGGGATGAACGCGATGTTCTCCTGCTCGGCGTACTCGAGCACATCCTCGTCGGCGCGGTTGGCCAGGTTGTACAGGTTCTGCACCGAGACGATGGTGGCGATCTCGCGGGCTCGGCGCAGCTCCTCGACGCTCACCTGGGAGACGCCGATGTGGCGAATCTTGCCCTCCTGCTGCAGCAGCACCAGTTCGCCGAGCTGGTCGGCCAGCGGCACCTGCGGGTCGATCCGGTGCAACTGGTAGAGATCGATCTGCTCGACGCCGAGGTTGCGCAGGCTCAGTTCGGTCTGCTGGCGCAGGTATTCGGGCCTGCCGACCGGACGCCAGTCGCCCGGACCGCCCCGGGTGAGCCCGCCCTTGGTGGCGATCACCAGGTCATCGGCGTAGGGGTGCAAGGCCTTACGGATGAGCTGTTCGCTGACGAATGGGCCGTAGGAGTCGGCCGTGTCGATGAAGGTGACGCCGAGCTCGACGGCCCGTCGCAGCACCCGGACCGCCTCGTCGGGATCCTTGGGGTCACCCCAGACGCCGGGGCCGGTCAGCTGCATGGCCCCGTAGCCGAGCCGGTGGACGGGTAGGTCACCGCCGAGCGCGAAGGTGCCGGATGCCGCGGCGGGCCGCGCGTGCAGGTTGGTGCTCATGAGTTCGGTTCCTTCCGAAGGGGAATTGCGCGAGAGCGGGCGAGCCGGTGTGACGTCGGCACGGCGACGTCGCTACTGGCAGCAACGTTGTCGCCGCCCCGGCGATTCCCCCTGCGGGGTCGTTTCGCGAGCGGCGAAACGTCAGCCGAGCGCCCGCAGCAGTTCCTGCGCCACCGCCGCGGACGAGGCCGGGTTCTGCCCGGTGATCAGGTTACGGTCGACCACGACCTGCGGCGCCCATGGCTCGCCCTCGCGGAAATCCGCGCCCAGTTCGACGAGTCGATCCTGCAGCAGCCACTTGGCCTTGTCGGCCAGGCCGCCCTGGCGCTCCTCCGCGTTGGTGAAGCCGGTGAGCCGGTAGCCCGCGAAGGGATTGGTGCCGTCGGCGCCGACGGCAGCGAGCAGCGCGGCAGGGCCGTGGCACACCACCGCGAGCGGTTTGCCGGATGCCAAGGTGGCGGTGAGCAGTTGGCCCGACTCGGCGTTCACCGCGAGGTCCTCCATCGGACCGTGGCCGCCGGGGTAGAAGACGGCGGCGTAGTCGGCGAGGTCTACTTCGGACAACTTGACGGGGTGCTGCAGTTCCGCACTCGCGGCGAGCACGGCGGCCCGTTTGTCGGCACCCTCCTGGCCGCCGTTGAATTCGGGCGCCAGGCTGCCCTGGTCGACCGGCGGCACGACGCCGCCGGGGGTGGCGACAACGATCTCGTGGCCCGCCGCCTTGGCCGCCTCGTACGGCACGGCGAACTCCTCGGCCCAGAAGCCGGTCGGGTGCGGGGTGCCGTCGGCAAGGGTCCAGGTGTCGGCACCGGTCAGTACGAACAGTATTTTCGCCATACGGTCGACAGTACGAGCGTCGCCGTAGACTGGCCAATGGGAACGCCGATATCAGACATCGGAATTCTGATGGACTCGGTGCTGCCTCATCCTTGTAGGGGAGGGGAGATCGGGGGAATATCGGGGTCCGTCCCTGATGTGGGCGAGGCCGTCCGCTCCATAGCGTTCAGGCATGCGCTGTGCACCGATCATCGTCGCCCTCTCCGCGGTTGCCCTGCTTGCCGGGTGTACGTCGGAGTCGAAGCCCGAGAACGCGTCCGGTGGGGTGCCGGACACCAAGATTCGCGCTGTGCAGGCCGATATCGACGGCATTGTCGGGTCGGGGGTCACCGGGGCGATCGCCACCGTCACCGACAACGGCGAGACGGTGGTGCTCACCAGCGGTGTCGCCGATATCGACACCGGCGCGAAGATTCCTACCGAGCCTGCCCAGCACGTCAGGGTGGGCAGTATCGCGAAAACCTTTGTCAGTGCGATCGTTTTGCAGCTGGTCGCGGAGGACAAGGTGCGGCTGGACGAGCCGGTGGACACGTATCTGCCCGGGCTGCTGCGCGGGGAGGGGATCGATGGGCGGGTGATCACCGTGCGCCAGATCCTGCGTCATCAGAGCGGGCTACCGGAGGTGGCCGCGGATCCACGGGTCGACGAGTATCGCGCGGCGTTGGAGAACCGCATCATGACACCGGCCGAAGGTATGGCGATCGCGCTACAGCGGCCTGCCGATTTCGCGCCGGGGACCCGATATGAATACAACAACACCAACTACTACGTCGCGGCCATGCTCGTCGAAAAAGTCACCGGCGCACCGTATGTCGACGAACTGAACCGGCGCATTCTGCAGCCGCACGGGCTGGCGGACACATATCTGCCCGCGGCGGGCGATCGCGAGATCCGCAGTCCGCATCCCAAAGGCTATGGGGTAGTGGACGGCAAGGTGACCGATGTGTCGCGCATCGAACCGTCGGTGCCGTGGGCGGCCGGGGGGCTGATCTCCACGGGTGCCGACTTGAATCGCTTCTATTCGGCGCTGGCCGCCGGTCGGGTGGTCCCCGAGGCTCAGTTGCGCGAGATGCGAAACGGTGTGCTGATGGACGCGGAGACCCAGATGCACTATGGGCTCGGCTTGGGAATTCTCGAATTATCCTGCGGTGCAGAGTATTTGGGGCATTCGGGCGGGATCTACGGCTTCGTCGGCATGTCCGGTGCGACACCGGAGGGGCGCGCGGTGACCTATACGTTCACCAAGGATCCGGATGCGATGCCGGATCTGGTCGGCCTGCTGGGCCACGCGCTCTGCCCGTAATCGTTTGTGCGGATCGAGGGGTCTCCGCCGTCCGGGCTGTTCGCCCCGGACGGCGGAGTCATGCGCTGTCGGCGTTCAGATGAGGTTGCGCTGCTTACGGATTCGACGCCGCACGTCCGCGAGCAACGTGTAGGTGCCGCCGTGCCGGAGGAAGCGCGGGATGAATCGGTTCACGAAGGCGACGAATACGAACAGATGCTCGAAGCGCCGCTGATCGGTGGCCGTCCACCGCACCTGGAGCTGTTCGCGGAAGATCGGCGCGAGAAAGCCGATCGTGAGGAACTTCAACAGGTTTCGGAACGGCAGCCGCAGATACCAGTGGATCATCCGCAGCTCCAGTAGATCGGTCAGATAGGCGCGCACGTACTCGTCGATGGCGACCTGCTCGCAGGCCTCGTTCCAGTACCGATCGAAGTCCGCGCGAGTGGCGGGCCACATGTCCTCGGTCACCTGCAAGGTGGTACCGAGCGTCGAGGACGACACATAGAACGCCTCGGCCTGCTCGTCGTCCATCCGGCCTTGCAGCAGTTGGTAGGTGTCCTCGAAGCCGATGTACAGGCAAGCGGCGACCCACAATTGGAGATTCCGGTCGAAGGCGTTGTACTTCACCGGCGCGCCGGGCGCCGAATGTACTTGCCGGTGCGCGACATTCACCGCCTCCCGATAGGCGAGGCGCTCCGCTTCGGTGCCGAGAATGGCGACCGCCAGATACTGCGTGGTGGTGCGAGCCCGCTTCCACGGATGGTGCATCAGCGAGCCGGATTCGACCTTGCTCTCCGCGACGCCGTACCCCACACCCGGGCGCGCCAGCTGCATCACCACATTGGCCGCGGCGCCCGCGAAGGACCAGAAGTCCAGCGCGTCGGTCAACTTGATGGCCCGCTTGGTGGTCGGCCGGTGCGTGGCGCCGATCTGGATCCGGGTGCGGTCCTTGGACAGCGGGGCGGCGGCGTGCTCGGAGGAGTGAGCGGCGGTCATGGGAGTCCTTTCGTGTCGGAATCGACTCCGCGTGGCGTAACAGCCTGTGAACTGTTGATAACTTAAGCCCGGCGGACTCGGCGCGTCAACGGGTTGGACTGCATGGGGAAAGTCTGGCCGCTACCGCTACGAATCTACCCGAAAGGGTTCCGTAAAGTCCGGAATCGTGCGTAACATACGGCCCCATACCGGACCGTGTGGCGTCCGGCACGGATCCAACGGTGGATCTCTTGTGGGTCCTGCCGTGGGCGGCCGGTCACGTCGACCGGCACGCGAAAGGACACGCATGCTCAAGAGGCTGGATCGTTTATTCAGCTACGAGATGAAGGTCTCGGAGTTCCTGGGGACGCTGATCATCCTCGGCATCCCGTACGGCCTGATCGGCGTGGTCTGGACGCTGACCCACACCAGCCACCTGCGCGGTATGCACGGCATCGACGTGGTGATCTCGTTCCTGGGTTCGATCGTGTGCTGGCCCGTGCTCACCTTCTCGAATGTGTGCATGACCTGATGATGATCCTGGTCTGGCTGATCGACGTCCTGGTGATCGGCGTGAAGGTGCTCGCGGGGCATACGCGGGTCAATCCGGTGCTGCGGTTCGGATTGTGGTTGGTCGTTTTGAGCGCCGTCGTGGCCGGTGCCGCCGGCCTCGGCTTGCTGCTCGTGCTGCTGCAGCGGCAGTTGAGCGGCACCGCGTGAGAGGCGGCGATCGATGACCAGCACCCAACGGCCGCCGGGCCGTACCGATCTCGAGCAAGCCGTCGACGACCTCAGGGGTCTGTGGCAGCGGCACCCCCAGCGGTCGCTGGAGACGCTGGGCAGGCAGGTGACCCTGGGCCGCGACGCGGTGCTGGAGATGTTCCGCGCACTGCTCACGCGCCGGTTCCCGTTCCAGGAATTCATCAAACAGTGTGCGTTCATGTCGAGCGTATCGGCGGCGCCGACGGTGTTCGTCGCGATACCGGTCGCGGTGGTGGTCTCGATTCAGATCGGCGCCTTGGTGAGCCAGGTCGGCGCGACCACCTTCATCGGTGCCGTCAGCGGGCTGGGCATCATTCGCCAGGGCGCGCCGCTGGTCACCTCCCTGATGATCGCCGGTGCGGTCGGCTCGGCCATCTGCGCCGATCTCGGCTCCCGCACGATCAGGGAGGAGATCGACGCCATGAAGGTGATGGGCGTCGATCCGATCCGCAGGCTGGTCGCGCCGCGGCTCGCGGCGGCGGTGCTGGTGAGCATGCTGCTGTGCGGCTTCGTGGTCTTCGTCGGCTTCGCCACCGGCTACCTGTTCAACGTGTATGCCCAGGCCGGTACGCCGGGCTCGTTCATCAGCAGCTTTTCCTCCTTCGCGGTGGCGAACGACATGATCGTCGCGCTGCTGAAGGCCGCCATCTTCGGCGCACTCACCGCGATCATCGCCTGCGACATCGGCCTGCACACCAGGGGCGGACCCGGCGGCGTCGCCAACTCGGTGAACGCTGCGGTGGTGAACTCGGCGCTGATGCTGTTCGCCACCAACATCATCATCACCCAGGTGTACAACACGCTGTTCCCGGCGAAGGTGATCTGAGATGGGTTCGCGTTATACGCCGCCGGCGTTGCAGCCGTTCCGGGTGGTCGGCGAGTTCGCGCGCGGACCGGTGCGCGCCAATCGGCGACTCGGCCATCAGGCCATCACCTTCGTCGCGGCGATCGCGGCAATTCCGTTCACGCTGAAGCACTATCGCAAAGAGGTGCTGCGGCTCACCGCGGACGTCGGCTGGGGCAACGGCTCGCTGGTCGTCGGCGGTGGCACCGTCGGCGTCGTCATCATCCTGTGCGGGTTCGGCGGGATCACCGTCGGCATGGAGTCCTATACGGCACTGAACCTGCTGACCATGAACCCGCTGACCGGCGCCATCTCAGGGTTCGCCACCACCCGCGAGATCGGGCCGATCCTGGCGACGCTGGCCTTCGCTATCCAGGCGGGCTGCCGATTCACCGCGCAGCTGGGCGCGATGCGCATCTCCGAGGAGATCGATGCGCTGGAATCCATTGCCATCCGCCCGCTCCCGTACCTGATCACAACCAGGATGATCGCGGCGACCTTGACCATCGTCCCGCTCTACAGCGTGGGACTGGCGGTGGCGTACCTGATGACCAAGCTGTCGGTGCTGTTTCTCGGCGGCACCTCGGCGGGCACCTACGACCACTACTTCTTCCAATTCCTCAACGGCGCCGACGTCTTCTTCTCGGTGCTCAAAGTGATGGTGTTCGTGCTCATTTCGACGTTCCTGCAGTGCTACTACGGCTATGTCGCCACCGGTGGTCCGGAAGGCGTCGGCCAAGCGGCCGGGCGCGCGATCAAGATGGTGATCGTCGTCATGGTGTTCGCGAATCTGTTTCTCACGCTGGCGATCTGGGGCATCGACCCCGGTATCCGGATCTCGGGATAGGGGCCGCGATGATCATCGACCCGAGTGGCCGGGGACCGACCCCGCGGCAGCTGTCCCTCGCGGGCATCGCGCTCACGGCGGTAGTGCTGCTGTTGCTGTACCTGCTCGGACTGCGCTACACCGGCCGCTTCGAGGACAACGTCGGCGTGGTCGCCGTGCTCACCAGCACCGGTGACGGGTTGCCCGAGAACGCGGATGTGAAGTTTCGCGGCATGATCGTCGGCTCGGTGGCCGACGTGCAGGTCGTCGCGAAGGGTGAACGGCAGCGCGCCGAGTTGAACCTGAAACCCGCGGTGGCAGCGCTGATCCCGGCGGCCGTCACGGCCAGGGTCATCCCCAACAACATCTTCGGCGTGACGGCGATCGAGCTCGTCGACAACGGGCCGACCCGGGAGACGTTGCGTGCGGGGGCGGAGATTCCCGAGGACACCAGCGAGGGCACCGTGCAATTGCAGACCACGCTCAGCGTGCTGCGCGACGTGCTCGATCACATCCAGCCGGAGAAGCTGGGCCGGGTGCTCGCCACCCTCGCCGACGCCCTCGACCCGGCCGCGCGGGTGCCGGGCTCCACCATCGAGCGCCTCGACACCTGGCTCACCCAGGTACACGCCATCCCGGGAATCGGCAATCTGCTCGGCGATCTCGGCCGGGCCGCGACCGCGCTGAGCACGTCCGCGCCCGAGCTGGTCGGTGTGCTCTCGGAGTCGGTGACCACCGCGCGCACCTTCACGGAGCGGCGGGACAAGCTCGTCGCGCTGCTCACCAACGCCAACGGGGCGGTCGACTCGGTGAATTCGCTGTTCGCGCGTAACCCCGATGCGGGCAAGGAGGTGGTCTCCGGTGTCGGCGAACTGTTCGGCAGCCTGGCCGAGGATCCGGATGCCCTGCAGCAGACGGCGGCCAATCTCAATGTGTCCCTGCAGAAATTGCGCTCGGTGTTCGGTTTCGGGCCGAGTCGCCAGATGATCTGGAAGATGGACGTGTCCTTCACGCCGTTTCAGCAGTACACGGCCGCGGATTGCCCGCGGTACGGCAGCATGGCCGGGCCACGCTGCGGCGGTGCCTCGATACCGGAAGTCGCGCCGCCACAGGAGTTTCCGGAACAGCTGGCACCGCAGTGGCTGGACGCCGCAGGTCCTGCGCCGATCGTGCCCAAGCTGCCGAGCATTCCAGGCATTCCGATGATTCCCGGGCTCACGGCACCGGCCGCGGCGAAGGATCCGGCACCGAACACCGACGGGCCCAACGGCTTACGTGGCCCGGACGCCGTCGCGGCGATTGTCGGCGGCCAGCCGACCGCGGCGCAGTATCTGCTGCTGTCGCCGCTGCTGGCGGGCGGCTCGGTCACCCCGGCGGACAAGGGCGGTAGCTGATCATGAAATCAGGTAAGGCGCTGGCCGGCTTCAGCCTCTTCGCCGTGGTCGCGATCGTGCTGACGTACACGATCTGGTCCACCCTGCAGCGTTCGGTCCCCGGCGACACCGACTCCTACTCCGCGACGTTCTCCGATGTGCTCGGCCTGCGGGTCGGCGACGACATCCGGATGGCGGGGGTGCGGGTCGGCCGGGTGGACGCGATCGACTTCGACGGCGACTACCGGGCCCGCATCGAGTTCCGGATCCAGCGCAGGCAGCGGCTGACCACCACCACCAAGGCCATGGTGCGCTACCAGAACCTGATCGGGCAGCGCTATATCGCGCTGGTGCCGGGCACGAGTGGCGGACAAACGCTGGCGGCGGGCGCGGCGATACCGCTCGAGCGCACCGAACCGTCGTTCGACGTGTCCGCGTTGCTGTCCGGGTTCGAACCGCTGTTCAGTGTGCTGCAACCGGATCAGATCAATTCGCTGTCGGAGACGCTGATCCAGGCCTTGCAGGGCAACAATGTCTCGCTGAGCGCGTTGATCACCCAGGCCGCCGAGCTGGCGGGCACCTTCGGGCAGCGGGACCAGATTCTCGGCGACGTGATCGGCAACCTCAGCAGTGTCATCGCCGGGCTCGCCCATCGCAGCGGGGAACTGGAAACGCTGATCACCCAGGCGCGTTCGCTGGTCGAGTCGCTCTACGCGCAAGGCGAGTCGTTGAAGGGGTCGGTCGATCAGGTGGCCACCTCGACCGACTCGCTGGCGCGGCTGATCGCTCAGGTGAAGCCGAACATCGCTCGGGCGCAAGACGATGCGACGAGCGGTGTGGCGCTGCTGCTGCTCAACGGCGCCTCGCTGGACCAGGCGGCCGTCGAGCTGCCGAGCCTGCTCAACGGCATCGCCAGGTTCACCAGCTATGGCGCCTACGGCAATGCCTACATCTGCCGTCTCGATGTCTCGCTGTGGGGTGTGCTGCTGCCGCCGGGGCTCTTCTCCCAGGTCGGCGGGAATTCGCAATCGGAGGTGTGCCGATGATGACACGAGCGCGATCGCTGATCGGGCGCGTCCGGCTGCCGCGGAACCGGCTGCTGTGGCTCGGGCTGCTCGCGGCGGGTTCGGTGGTGCTGCTGCTGGTCGGCTCCAGCGTGCTGTCCCAGGCCCGGTTGGGGGACAAGACCATTCAGGCGGAGTTCGCCCAGGCGGCCGGGCTGCGGGCGGGTGCGTCGGTGGATGTGTCCGGCATCGAGGTCGGCTCGGTGCGCGCGGTGCGGCTCGACGGTGCGAAGGTGCTGGTCGACCTGCGGGTGCGCCGGGATCTGCGGCTCGGCCCGGACGCGCACGCGGCCATCAAGATGACGACGATCCTCGGCAAGCTGCACGTCGAGCTGGTGCCCGGCAATGGAAAAGGGTTGCCGGGCAACCGGATCGCGCTGGCGAACACGTCGGTGCCGTACAACCTCAGCAAGGTCATCCGTGACCCGGTGTACAAGTCGTCGTTCGAGCGGATCGAGCGGATCGATCCGGCCAAGCTGCGCCAGTCGCTGGACCTGCTCAGCAGGCAGATGGGCGACTCGCCGCAGCTCACCGTCGAGGCGTTGAACAGCATCGGCGCGCTGGCCAAGGTGATCAACGACCGCCGTGATGAGGTCGATGTGCTGCTGAAGAGCATGGATCAGGTGTCGCAGCTGGTGTCGGACAACCGCAACAGCGTGCTGCTGCTGCTCACCCGCGGCGAGGCCATCGGCAACGCCGTCGCGGTGCGGCAGAACATGCTGAAGTCGTTGCTGGACAACGTCGCCGAGCTCTCCCGGCTGCTGCAGGAGATGGGCCTGGAGAACAACGATCAACTCGGGCCGATGATCCAGAGCCTGAACACCATGTCCGAGGGCCTGGAGAAGAACCGGGACAACCTCGACTCGCTCTACGAGATCATGCCGGTTGCCTTGCGGCAGTTCAACAACGCGCTCGGCAACGGGCCCTACGGCGACGTGTGGGCGCCGTGGGTTTTCCCGGACAACTGGTTGTGTTTCGCCGGTGCGGTACAGGGGTGCAACTGATGAAGATAAGTACTTTCCTCAAAACCGCCGTGCTGTGCTGGGTCGCCGCGGTGGCGTCCGGGTGCTCGCTGCTGCCGGACAGCCTGAGCGGGCTGCCCGACCAGTATCTCGGCGAACGCCTGCGGATCAGCGCCGATTTCGAGAACGTCGCCGGCCTGTACGCGGGCAACGACGTCGCGATCCTCGGGGTCCCGGTGGGCCGGGTCGACACGGTGACGGCCAGAGGAAGCTACGTCGAGGTGACCATGTCCATCGACAAGGACGTCAAGGTGCCCGCCGACGCGATCGCCGCGCTGGTGTCGCCGCAGCTGATCACCAACCGGCACGTCGAACTCGCGCCCGCCTACGAAGGCACCGGCCCGGTGCTGGCCGACGGTGCGCACATCCCGCTCGAGCACACGCGCACCCCGGTGGAACTCGATCGGATCCTGGAGAATTTCGATCAACTGGGCCGAGCGCTGAAGGGCGACAACGAGTCCGGGCCGATGGCGAGCCGGGTACTCTTCCCGCTGCTCGACGGCAACGGCGACAAGCTCCGCGAGACCCTCGACGCCATGTCCTCGGCGTTCGAGGTGAGCTTGGCCAACGGAGATCAGATCTCCAACACCATCGTGAAACTCAATGAGATCACCCAGATCATCGCCGAGAACGACCAGACGGTGCGCGATTTCAGCGGCAGGCTCACTGAGATGGTGCAGCTGATGGGCGACCAGGCGCCGGGCTTGCAGGCGGTGCTGACCCAGCTCAACGACTTCGTCACCAACACCCCGACCGTGGCCGGCACCAACCCCGAGCAATTGCCCGGCGCGCTCAACCATTCACCGCCCTCACCGGGCAGATGCGGGCCAACGCGCGTGCGGTCACCGAGATCGCCGACGTGACACCGCTGTTCTTCCAGAACCTCGCCAACGCGACCAGCCGCGAACATCAGGCGCTGCGCCTGCACGGCCTGCTGGACAAGGCGGTGCTCGACGGCGAGGCCCTGTCGGTGTTCTGCGAGCGGGTGCAGATGCGCCTGGATGGTTGCCGGTCCGGCAAGATCCAGGATTTCGGCCCGGACTTCGGGCTCACCGCCGCGCTGCTCGGACTGACCAAATGAGGGCGCGGGCACTGACTACGCTGTGCGTCGCCGTGGCGATCGGCGCGACCTCGGGCTGCGCGGTGACGGTGGACAACGTGCCGCTGCCGAAGCCGGGCATCGGCGGTCCCGGCTACACCCTGCACGCGGTGTTCCGGGACGCACTGAACCTGCCCGCCAACGCGCACGTGAAGATCGGCGGCTCCGATATCGGCATGGTGTCCGCGATCAGCACCACCGACTTCCTCGCCGACGTGGAGATGCAGATCCGCCAGGACATTCAGCTGCCTCGGGGGACCACCGCCGAGCTGCGCCAGGCCACCCCGCTCGGCGACATGTTCGTCGCGATGACGCTGCCCGCGAAACAGGACGGCGCCGAGCTGCTGCGGCCCGGGGACACCATCGCCCCGGAGCACACCGCGACCGGCGCCTCGGTGGAGCAGTTGATGATGTCGGTCTCGTTGCTGCTCAACGGCGGCGGCCTGAACCAGGCGGCCCGGATCACCGCCGAGATGAACTCCATGTTCGGCGGGCGCGCCCCGGAGCTGTCGCATCTGATCACCGAGATGACCGATGTGCTCACCGCACTCAATCGGCGCACCGCCGACATCGACGGCGTATTGACCGGGCTGAATACCCTCACCGGTGAATTGGCCAGGCGCAAAGCCGAATTGGGTGCCGCCGCGGACACCTTCCCGCCGCTGATCGGACTCGTCGCCGAAAACAACAGGGCCATCGCCGATCTCATCGCGAAGGTCTCGGTGACCATGGCCGCGCTCGGTGACTTCACCGACACCACCGGGCCGGAATTCCTCGGCTTGTTCGACAGCATCCAGCGGCTGATGTCCGGCTTCACCAAGATGGGCGACGATCTGGCGGGCGCCCTCGACGGGCTGCACGCCATCTACCCGTCGATCTCGGCCAGCCTGGACGGCCCGGCGCTCGCGGTCGCGGCCACCGTGTCCTACCTCAGTGTCGGTGCGCTGACCGACCCGAAGGGCAGCAGGCCACCCGAGATCGGTGACGTGCCCGCCTTCATCGGCAGCCTGGCGCAGGTCATCGAGAAGGTCATCGGCCGGCTGCAAGGCGGTGGCCGATGAATCCGCCGCTGAGCTCACCCACCCCGCCGGCTTCGCCGGCTGCCGTCCCCCTGTGGCAATGGCTGGTCCGGCATCGGGTCGCGGTGGCCAATATCGGTCTGATCGTGGTGCTCGTGCTCGGCGCGTCCTACCTGGGTGTCTATGTGCTGCGGATCAATCCGCTGCCGAGCACGTATACGGTGCGGGTCGAGTTGCAGAGCTCCGGCGGTCTCGCACCGAACAACGACGTCACCTTCCGCGGTACCCGCGTCGGCCGGGTCGAGGAGGTGCGCATCTCCGGTGACGGCGTCGCCGCGATCGCCGAAATCGATAAGACCGCAAGGATTCCGGTGGGCGGCACGGTCGCCGTCGGCAGGCTCTCCGCGGCGGGCGAGCAGTATCTCGACTTCCGGCCGGACGCGGACAGCGGGCCGTATCTGGCCGACGGCTCCGTGATCGAGCGCGCCAGGACGACGGCGCCGGTGACGATGCAGTCGGTGTTCGGGAGCATGAGCGGGCTGATCGGCGGGATGAATCCCGGGCGGCCCAACGTCATCGTGGATGAATTGGACAAGGCGCTGGCCGGTGGCCCGGATCGGCTGCGCAACATGATCTCCGGTATCAGCCGGGCCATGGCCGGATTGACCGACCTACTGCCGCAGACCAGGCAACTCATCGAGAACCTCCAGGTGATCGCCGATACGACCAGCCACGCGCAGCCGGACCTGACCACCTTGACCACCGGCTCCAGCGCGCTGTTCCAGCAGTTGACCGCCGCGGATCAGGAAGTGCGCAAGTTCCTCGACCTCGGGCCGGGTCAGCTGGCCACCCTCGGCGGCATCGTGCGCGACACCGAGGATCCGATGACCAACCTGGTCACCAACTTCGTCGCGATCACCAAGGCCGCCAAGCTGCGGGCTCCCGCCATCGCGGCGCTGTTCCCGGCGCTGCGCACGGGTTCGGAGGCGATCGGCATTCCGGCCCATGACAACGCGTACCACACCCTGGTCGACCCATGGCCACGGCCGAGCTGTGACTACGAGACCGTGCCCGTGGTGCCGACCACGAAGACCGTCGACACCAGGGTCCGGCTCTACAACTACTGCGTCACGAGCAATCCGGCACTGCAGGTGCGTGGTTCGGCGAACGCGCCGCGACCGAACGTGCCGGACAACGGTTCCGGGCCGCCGCCCGGCGTCACCGGCAATGAGCTGTCCCGACCGGCACCTGGTAGATAGAGGAGCACACTATGACCGACAATGAACTACCCGAGGATTCCGCCGCATCGAGTGATGTTGTGGCAGAGAAGGACTCGGATCAGACTGCGCCTGCCGGCCGGTTCGATCGGTTCCGGCCAGGCCGAGTCGGAAAGCTCGTGCTCGGTGTGGCGGGGGCCGTATTGCTCTGCACCGCAGTCGCTTCGAGCGTCATTTTCTACGTGCAGAACAAGGGCAACAAGGCTACTCTGGCCGCCAACGCGGACGCGCGCACCGCCGCATGCGCCTACGCGCCGATCCTGGCCGACTACGACGCGAAGAAGCTCGACCCCTACTTCGCCGCCGTGCTCGACGGCGCGACCGGCGACTGGAAGAAACAATTCGACAGCACCAGCCAGGAATTGCGCGAGGTGCTCACCCAGGGCGAGGTGGTGTCGAAGGTCAACGACGTCCAGTGCGCGATCAAGACCGGTGACGAGCACTCCGCCGAGGCCATCGTGGTGATCGGGCAGACCATCACCAGCATGGGCACCCAGGGCAAGCCCGCCCCCGGCCAGCTGTCCATGGTGATGCGCCTGGAGAAGGTCGACGGCCGCTGGCTGGTGAACAAGGTGAACTCGCCGCTGGCCCCGCCGCAGCAGCCGTAGCTACTCGGCGTCGCGTCCGAACAGCACGACCCGCATCAGGTGGACCACCCGTTGCCGCGAGCACGCCGGATCCGTGGAGCCGAAGCGCTGACCCAGATCGACCACCAGCGCCAAGGCCGCGTGCACCAGCAGTCTGGCGTCGGCGGCGGCGAGTTCGGGGCGCACGCCGACGAGCAGCTTCGCCCACTCTTCGACGTTGAGCCGCTGGATGTTTCGCAGGGCCGTGCGAGCGTCGGCGGGCACGTTACTGATCTCGGCGTAGTAGACGAAGGTCAGCTCGCGTTCGGCGAACGAACCCGCCACGTACAGCTCGATCAGTGTCGTCAGGGCCTGCTCGGGGCCGTCGGCAGCGGCGACCGCAGGGCCGATCGCGGCCGAAACCCGGTCTGCCGCACGGCGGAACGCGGCCGCCAGGATGTCACCCTTGCTGCGGTAGAAGCGATACACCGCGGAGGAGGCGGGCAGCCCGGCCGCGGTGGCGATGTCCTCGACGCTGACATTCGGATAGCCGCGTTCGTGGAACAACTCGATCGCGCGCGCGAGCAGCAGCTCGTGTTTGAAGGTCAACGGAATCTCGGTTACCGCAAGGGGTTCGGGATGTTGCGCCGGTGGCGGCAGCACGCAGTCGGCGGCGGCGCGGCAGGCGGCGCCGAGCAGTGCGGTCAACGCGCGCACCGGGATCGACACGTGGTGGTCGCCGATGCTGCTGAGCACGCTCAGTATCGCGGCCGACAGGACGGCGCGGTCCGCCTTGTCCAACTCCGGACGGGCCTCGCCCAGCAGCGACATGAGGACCGAATGCACTGTCGCCAGTTGGTCGTCCAGGATGGCGGCGTCGGCGTCCTCGAGATAGCGGCGCTGCCAGCGCAGCAGCGCGGCGCTGCGGCGATTGGTGATCGAGGACGCGATGAGGGCGTCGATGACGCGCCCGAGCCGTACGGCGGCGGGCAGCCCGCGCGCCGAGTCCGGCAGGCGCACCGCCGCCTCGCTGAGCGCACCGAGCCGCAGTGCCTCCTCGCGGAACAGCGCGTATTTGCTGGGATAGTGGCGATACAGCGCGGCCGAGCTGATGTCGAGCCGGGACGCGATGTCCTCCATGCTCACACCGTGGTAGCCGAGCGACCCGAACGCCTCTGCGGAGGCCGCAGCGATCTGGGCGCGTCGATCCCGTGGCCGCCGGCGGACCACGCGCGGCGCTGTTCCGTCGGACGCCTTGTCCGCAGCGCGGCCTTCCTGGGCACCCATGCGGCGATGGTAGCCCAATCGGACGCTCGGTAGAGGGGCCTTTGCATCCCGAACTCAAACTGAATGGTAGATCACAACGGAGGCCGGATAGCGGAACCTACCTGTAACTCTTCGACCGCACCTATCTGGAATGCCGCATAACATAAGCGACCGGTTGGTACCTCCGTCGAGCCGGTCAGCTCAGGCCGCGGCGGGACGCCCGAAAAGGATGAGCTGCATCAGCAGCCGCACCCGTCCCTGCGCCGCCATCGGCTGATTGTCGAACGCGCGGCCGAGGTCGACCACCAGCGCGAACGCGGCGTGGATGAGGAACCGTGCCTCGGCGGGCGAGAGTTCCGGGCGCACCTCGCGCAGCAGTCGCGCCCACTCTTCGACGCTGAGCCGCTGGATGTTTCGCAGCACCGCGCGTTCCTCCGCCGGAACATGCTGGAACTCGGTGAAAT
Source organism: Nocardia suismassiliense (assembly GCF_900269665.1). GTDB lineage: Bacteria > Actinomycetota > Actinomycetes > Mycobacteriales > Mycobacteriaceae > Nocardia > Nocardia suismassiliense. The sequence goes on along the minus strand of NZ_LT985361.1, from coordinate 8,637,360 downwards.
ACACGTAGGTGAGCGCGCGCTCGGCGAACGACCCCGCGACATACTGGTCGATCAGCGTCGTCAGGGCGCCCTCCGGGCTCGACGCACTCGCCACCGCCGGGCCGACCGCGCCCGAAACCCGTTCCGCGGCACGGCGAAAGGCCGCGGCGAGCAGGTCGCTCTTGCCGCGATAGAACCGGTACACCGCCGAGGCCGCGGAGAGCCCGGCGGCGGTGGCGATGTCCTCCACGCTGACATTCGGGTAGCCGCGCTCATGGAACAGCTCCACCGCTTTACGCAGCAGCAGTTCATGTTTGAACGAATCCGGGATCTCGACCACCTGCAGCGGCTCGGCGGGCTGCTCCGCAGGCAACTGCGCGCCGACGATCGGCTGACATGCCGAACCGAGCAGCCGGGCAAGCGATTTCGCCGGCAGCGTGGCGTGGTGGTCGGCGATGCTGGTGATCGTGCTCAGCAAGGCCATCCGCAGTACCCGGGTGTCGTCCTCGCTCAGTTCCGGCCGCAGCTCGGCGAGCTGGCTGCCGAGCGCGCCGAGCACGGTGAGCTGCTGGTCGTCCAGCGTCGTCACATCGTCGGGCTCGAGGTAGCGGCCCTCCCAGCGCACCAGGGTGATGGTCGGCCGATTCTCGATGGTGACGGTGATGAGCGCGTCGAGCACGTGCCGTAACCGCTGGTCGGGCGACCATGCCGCGGCTTCGGCGGGCAGCTCGACCGCCTCGGTCATCGCCCGGCCCACCCGCAGCAATTCCTCACGGAACAGCGCGTACTTGCTCGGATAGTGCCGATACAGCGCGGCGGAGCTGATGCCGAGGCCGGAGGCGATGTCCTCCATGCTCACGCCGTGATAGCCGAGCGCGCCGAACGCGGCCGCCGAGGCCGCGGCGATCTGGGCCCGGCGATTCTTCGGCCTGCGCCGGACCTCGCGGGGTGCCGAGTCGCCGGTGCTCGCCTTCCGCGCCGTACGGCGATTGTCGACACTCATGCGGACATCGTACTGATCAGGGCTGGTGAGACGGGCTACGGCTCGGCGCGGGCGCCCGCCGAACCGCCCGGGTGCCCCAGGTCACGCCGAATAAGCGCACTACCTGCCGGAAAGCGGCGCGAGTCCGTGCGACCTGTAGGCGGGAGTCGTCAATGTGATCGCTGCCACAACTGCTCAGCAACCATGCAGTGTCGAGTGCGCGGGTCCCTTCAGGCGCGTGGCGTGATGACCAGGCGCGCCTTGCCTCTGGGGACCGTGGTGATGTTGCGGGTCTTCCCACGTTCCGGTTCCGTGCCCTCGGGCAGCGAAAGCGAATGTCGCACAAGGATTTCCCGGAGCACGGCGGTGCTCTCCATCAGCGAGAAGCCCGCGCCGATGCAGCGCCTGACCCCGCCACCGAACGGGAACCAGGTGTTCGGCGCCACCTCACCGGCGAGGAAACGCTCCGGCCGGAAGACGGCGAGGTCGGGGTAGCTGTCGGGATTGCGGTGTGCGAGCAGGATCGAGGTGCTCACCACCGTGCCCGCGGGCAGTCGCCTGCCGCCGATTGTCATATCCCTGGTCAGTTTTCGGTTGGTTCCGTTGATGACGACGTGCAGCCGCATCGCCTCCTTCATGACGGCTTCCAGATATTTGTCGTCGTCGTTGCGCGCGGCCGCGTAGGCCAGCTCTTGGATGTCCGGACGGGTCGCGAGCTCGTACAGCGCCCAGGACAGCGCCGACGCGGTCGTCTCGTGCCCGGCCAGCAGCAGGGTGATGAGCTGATCGCGCAGTTCGGCGTCGGTGAGCGGCGGGTCGTGGTCGTCGCCGGTGCCCGCGTGCAGCAGCCGGGACAGCACATCGGTGCGCTCGGCCAGATCCGGAGCGCGCCGCCGGGCCGCGATCTCGGCGTAGAGCAGGGCGTCGACCGCGCGCAGGTTGTCGGCGAACCGCTTCCACGGTCCGAGCCGGGCGAGCAGATTCGCCTTGAAGCCGAGAAACACCAGCGGATTCAGATTCACGATCTGCTTCAGTCGCGGCCCGAGTTCGGCGCGGGTGTGTTCATCGGTGACCCCGAAAACCACCTGCACGATCACCTCGAGGGTGAGCGCGTTCATCCGGTCGAGCGTGATGAGTGTGGCACCCGGTGTCCAGCGGGCGATCTCGGCGACGGCGATGTCGGCGACCAGGTCGCGGTAGGCGCGCAGCGCCGAGCCGTTGAAGGCGGGCATCAGCAGCCGTCGGGCGCGCGCGTGTTCGTCCTCGTCGGTGAGCAGCAGCGAGTGGCTGCCCATCACGTGGCCGAGGATCTGGTTGCCCTCGCCCGCGTGCAGGTCGTGCGGGTTGCCCGCGAAGATCTCCTTGATGTGCTCGGGGCGGGAGAACACCACGGCATGGTCGGCGAACGGCGGGATCCGCAGTGTGAAGACGTCACCGTACCGGCGCGCCAACGCGGGCACGAACCGCTGCCGATCGACCTGGAACAGGATGCTCTGCACGATGCCGGGCAGTCGCGACCCCGGTGGATAGGCGGCGATCTCGTCGCGCGCTCGGACGTCCTGTGCGGCCACGATGCCACCTCCGCCGGGGTAAGGGACGAGCCTGTCCACCACCACGCTAGGAGATGCGCGGGCAGGGGTCTATGAAACAGTTCGTATTCACCCGTAACCGCACTGAATACACGCGGCCGGGTGCTAACTCTCGACGTTCGGTCGGACGGCCGCGTACCAATCGAGCAGGTCCGGGTTGTCGACGGCACTGCGCTCGACGACCCGGGTGGCGTCGGCCCCTTGGAAGAGCTTCTTGATCGGCACCTCGAGCTTCTTGCCGGTCCTGGTGTGCGGAATGCCCGGGGCTACCAGGATTTCGTCGGGCACGTGGCGCGGGGAGACCTCGGTGCGGATGGTGGTGTTGATCCGGGTCTTCAGGTCGTCGGTGAGTTCGGCGCCGGGCGCGAGCACGACGAACAGCGGCATCCAGTAGCCGCCGTCCGGCTGTTCGGCGCCGATGACCAGCGCCTCGGCGATCTCGGGCAGGCGCTCGACGGACTGGTAGATGTCGGCGCTGCCCATCCGGATGCCGTGGCGGTTGAGGGTGGAGTCGGAGCGGCCGTGCACGACGATGGAGTTGCGGTCGGTGATGGTGATCCAGTCGCCGTGCCGCCACACACCGGGGTACATGTCGAAATAGGCGTCGTGGTACCGCTTTCCGTCCGCGTCGTGCCAGAACCGCACCGGCATGGACGGCATCGGCTTCGTGATGACCAGCTCGCCGACCTCGCCGCGGACCGGCTGGCCGGTGCCGTCGAAGGCCTCTATCGCGGCGCCGAGGAAGCGCGCGGACAGCTCGCCCGGCCAGGCAGGCACGGTGCGCACGCCACCGAGGAAGGCCGACACCACGTCGGTGCCGCCGCTGATCGAGTTGACCTGGACATGGTCACCGGTGTTCTCGCCCAGCCAAAGTGCCGACGAGGTGGGCAGTGACGCGCCGGTGATGCCGACCGCGCGCAGTGCGGACAGGTCGTGCTCGGTGCGCGGCACGGCGCCCGCCTTGATGCAGGCGAGCACGTAGCCGGGGCTGGTGCCGAGCATGGTCGTGCGGGTCTCGGCGGCGATGCGCCACAACGCATCCGGCGCCGGATAGGTGGGGCTGCCGTCGTAGCAGACGACGGTCGCGCCGACCAGCAGGCCGGAGATCTGGAAGTTCCACATCATCCAGCTCGGGCTGGTGTACCAGAAGAAGGTGTCGTCCGGCCCGATGTCGGTTTGCAGGGCAACGGCTTTGAGATGCTCCAGCAGCACTCCACCGTGCCCGTGCACGATGCCCTTCGGCAGCCCGGTGGTGCCGGAGGAGAACACAATCCACAGCGGATGATCGAAATCGACCGTCTCCGTCTCGATCACGGCGGGCGCGGCCTCGTCGCTGGCGATCGCGTCTCGCCACGGCGTCGCATCCGCCACGTCGAGCCCCAGCTGAGACACGGCGATCGTGCCGCGCAGGGTGCCGAGACCGGCTTGCAGCGCGGCGATGTCGGCGCGCTTGTCGTGGGCCTTGCCACCGAATCGGTAGCCGTCCACGGTGATCAGCACGGTGGGTTCGAGCTGGCCGAGCCGATCCAGCGCGGCCTTGGGCGAGTAGTCCTGGCCGCAGGCGGTCCATACCGCGCCGATGCTCGCGGTCGCCAGGAAAGCGATGACGGTTTCCGGGATATTGGGCAGGTAGCCCGCCACCCGATCGCCCGGTTGCACCCCTAGGCCCCGCAGGGTTCGAGCCAAGGCCGCCGTGTGGTCGATCAATTCGACCCAGGACACCTCGCGCCGTTCGGCGTCCTCACCGACGGCGATGATCGCGGGACGGTCGGTGCGGAACTGGCGAACCACCTGATCGACATAGTTCAGCCGCGTGCCGGGAAACCATTGCGCGCCCGGCATTTCCGCGTCGGCCAGCACCTCACCGGCGATATCGCCGAGCTCGAAGTAGTCCCACACCGCGTGCCAGAATTCGGCGATCTCCTCGACGGACCACTGCCACAGTGCGTGGTAGTCGGGCACGGCGCGGCCGGTGCGTGCCGTGACGAACCGCGCGAAGTCGGTGATCCTGGCGTCGGCGATATCCTGCTCGGTCGGCACCCACTGTGGTTGCACCGCAATCCTCCTGGCTTTCGAACTCGGGTTCAGGCGCGCTCGGCGCGCCGCACGATCTGCTCGGCATGGCGTAAGACGGGGGCGTCGACCATGCGCCCCTCGAAGGCGAACACCCCACGATGCTTCGGCACTTCGTCGAGTACCCTTCTGGCCCAGTCCAATTCGGCTGCCGCCGGGGCGTACGCCGCGCGAATGACCGCGATCTGGCTGGGGTGGATGGCGACCTTCGCGTCGAATCCGACGGCGACCGCGTCGAGCGCCTCGGCGCGCAGGCCATCGAGGTCGCGGATGTCGAGATATACCGAGTCGAGCGCGAACTTGCCGTACGCCTTGGCCGCGAGCAGCGTGGTGGACCGGACATGGCGCGCCACATCGCGATAGCTGCCGTCGGCGTGCCTGCTGGAGTTGCCGCCGAGTCCGGCGACGAGGTCCTCGGCGCCCCACATCACGCCGATCGCATTGGGTGCCGTCATCGCTCGGTCGACCGTCAATGCGCCGAGCGGCGATTCGATCAATGCGATCACTTCGTACTCGGCCAGGGCCGAGACCTGTTCGGCGGATTCGCATTTCGGCAGCATGATGCGCCGATAGCCGGTGTCGGCCAGCGCGGCGAGGTCGAGCGAGTGCTCGTCGGTGCCTGCCGCGTTGACGCGGACCACGGTGGTCTCGGGATCCAGCGGTGTCTCGACGAGGGCCTTGCGCGCCGCCGCCTTGTCCGCGGCGGCGACGCCGTCTTCCAGGTCCAGGATCACCACATCCGCTGCCTCGGCGGCCTTTTCGTAGCGATCCGGTCGGTCCGCCGGGCAGAACAGCCAGGCGGGCCCTGGCAGCTGCCACGTCACGGCTGTCCGCCTTCGGGTCGCAAGCGGATCATCGCGTTGCGTACCGCCACCGCCACGACGGTGCCGTGCTGGTTGCGTGCGGTGTGGCGGAAGGTGACGATGCCCTCGCCCGGCCTGCTCTTGGAGACCCGCTTGTCCAGCACGACGGTCTCGGCGTAGACGGTGTCGCCGTGGAACAGCGGGGCGGGGAACTTCACCTCGGTGAAGCCGAGATTGGCGACGGTGGTGCCCTGGGTCAGGTGCGCCACCGAGAGGCCGACCATGGTGCCGAGGGTGAACAGCGAATTGACCAGGCGCTGATGGAACGGTTCCTGGGCGTCGCTGTAGGCCGCATCGATGTGCAGCCCTTGCGGATTCATGGTCAGCGTGCTGAACAGCACGTTGTCGGTCTCGGTCATGGTGCGGCCCGGCCGGTGCTCGTAGAGCACGTCGGTCTCGAGCTCCTCGAACCACATGCCGGTCTGCACTACCCGGCGCAAGCCATCGGTCAAGTCCGTCACAGCCCGAGCTCCCGTCCGATCAGCATCAACTGCACCTCCGTTGTGCCCTCACCGATTTCGAGGATCTTGCTGTCCCGGTAGTGCCGGGCCACCGGGTATTCGTTCATGAAGCCGTAGCCGCCGAAGATCTGGGTAGCGTCCCGGGAATTGTCCATCGCCGCCTCGCTGGCCACCAGTTTGGCGATGGAGGCCTGCTTCTTGAACGGCTTGCCCGCCAGCATCAGTGCCGCGGCGTCATAGTAGGCGGTGCGCGCCGTATGGGCGCGCGCTTCCATTCTGCCGATCTTGAAGGCGATGGCCTGGTTACGGCCGATGGCCTGGCCGAACGCCTCGCGTTCCTTCGCGTAGCGCACGCTCTCGTCGACGCAGCCCTGCGCGGCGCCGACCGCGAGCGCCGCGATGGCGATCCGGCCCTCGTCGAGGATGCGCAGGAAGTTCGCGTAGCCGCGGCCGCGCTCGCCGAGCAGGTTGTCCTGCGGCACCCGGACGTCGGTGAAACTCAGCGGGTGGGTGTCCGAGGCGTTCCAGCCGACCTTGTTGTAGGCGGGTTCGGCGACGAACCCGGGGGTGTCGGTCGGCACCAGGATGGTGGAGATCTCCTTCTTGCCGCCGACCTCGCCGGTCACCGCGGTCACCGTGACCAGCGTGGTGATGTCGGTGCCGGAGTTGGTGATGAACTGCTTGCTGCCGTTGATGACCCACTCGCCGCTGTCGGCGATGGCGGTGGTCCGGGTGCCGCCCGCGTCGCTGCCCGCGCCGGGCTCGGTGAGCCCGAAGGCAGCGAGGGCCCGGCCGCTGGTCAGCTGCGGCAACCACTCGAGCTTCTGCTTGTCGTTGCCGTAGCGGTAGATGGGCATCGCGCCGAGGGAGACGCCGGCCTCCAGCGTGATGGCCACGCTCTGGTCGACCTTGCCGAGCTCCTCCAGGGCCAGGCACAGCGCGAAGTAGTCGCCGCCCATGCCGCCGTACTCCTCCGGGAACGGCAGGCCGAACAGGCCCATCTCGGCCATGCCCGCGACCACCTCGTACGGGAAGGTGTGGTTCGCGTCGTGCTCGGCGGCCACCGGGGCGACCACCGTTCGCGCGAAATCGCGCACCGTCATCGCCAGATCGCGGTACTCCTGCGGCAGTGCGCCGGTGGACAGGAAGTCGGTCATGCTTGGTTTCCTTCTGGCTCGGCGGTATTCGAGTCTTCCCCGGCCTTCCGGCCTGCGCCGGAATCGGGTGGCGACGCCGGCTCTTCGGCGGCGGGCGTCGCGATGATGCGGGCGAGTACCTGGTCCAGTCGCACCTGAGTGCCTGGTGCGACGAGGATTTCGACGGTTCCGGCGATCGGAGCGGTGAGCGAATGCTCCATCTTCATCGCCTCCACGATGACGATGGGCGCGCCGGCCGCGACGGTGGCACCGTTGTCCACCTGCAGCGCGATCACCGAACCCGGCATGGGGCTGGTGATCTCGGCGTCACCGACATGCTCGGTCGTACCGCGCACGCTGGCCTCGGCCACTTCGCGCAGCATGGCGATGCCGGTGGGTCCGGCCAGCCACAGGTGCCCGTCGTGTTCGGCGACCCGGTATTCCTGCCGGATGCCGTCCAGGGTCAGCGTCAGCACGTTCTCAACGAAAGCCGCTGTGAGTGAGAGGGATTGGCCGTCGTCGATACGAGCGGTCGCGTCGGCGGGGGAGCCGGTGAGGTACACGTGCTCGATGCGGTCGCCGCCGGCCAGCCGGATCGGGGTCGGCGCGGCGTCGCCGATGCGCCAGCCGGACGGAACCTGCCAGGGATCGTCCGGGGTGGTCGGCCAGCGTCGCAGCCACCGGTAAGCGGCCGCGGCCAGGAACATCTCGTCATCGACGGGGGCCGGCTGGAAGTCGGCGACCCGGCGATCCAGCAGGCCGGTATCCAGCTGTCCCGCAGCGACATTCGGGTCAGCCAGCAGGAAGCGCAGGAACTCGATATTGGTGGTCACCCCGAGCAGCACCGTATCGCCCAGTGCCCGATCGAGTTTCGCGATCGCGGAGGTCCGGTCGGCGCCGTGCGTGATGACCTTCGCCAGCATCGGGTCGTAGTCGCTGCCGACCACGGTGCCGGTGCGCAGGCCCGAATCCACCCGGACCCCGGTGCCTTCCGGCTCGCACAGGTCGAGCACCGTGCCGCCGGTCGGCAGGAACCCGCGACCGGGATCCTCGGCGTACACCCTGGCCTCGATGGCGTGCCCGATCATCCGGATCTCGTCCTGCTCCACCGCGAGCTTCTGCCCGGCCGCGACCCGGACCTGGCACTCCACCAGGTCGACGCCGGTGACCAGCTCGGTGACCGGATGCTCCACCTGCAGGCGGGGATTCATCTCCATGAAGAAGAACTCGTCCGGCCGGTCGGCGGAGACGATGAACTCGACCGTGCCCGCGCCGACATAGTCGACGCTGCGCGCGGTATTGCAGGCGGCCGCGCCGATCCTGGCCCTGGTCGCCGCGTCGAGCAGCGGGGACGGCGCCTCCTCGATCACCTTCTGGTGCCTGCGCTGCAGGCTGCACTCGCGTTCGCCCAGGTGCAGCACGTTGCCGAACTGGTCGGCCAGGACCTGCACCTCGATGTGCCGGGGGCGGGTGACGAAGCGCTCCAGGAACAGCGTGTCGTCGCCGAACGCCGCGGCGGCCTCGCGACGCGCGCTGAGCAGCGCTTCCGGCAGCCGCGCGGGGTCCTCGACCAGCCGCATGCCCTTGCCGCCACCACCGGCGGAGGGCTTCACCAGCACCGGGTAGCCCACCTCGTGGGCCGCCTCGATCAGGTCGGCGTCGGTCAGGCCGGGCCTGGCGATGCCCGGCACCACCGGCACGTTGAACGCGGAGACGGTGTTCTTCGCCGCGATCTTGTCGCCCATCACCTCGATCGCCCGGGCGGGCGGGCCGAGGAAGACGATGCCCGCGTCCGCGAGCGCGGCGGCGAAAGCGGCGTTCTCGGAAAGGAATCCGTACCCTGGGTGCACCGCCTGTGCGCCGGTGCGTACGGCGGCGTCCACCACCTTGTCGATCGCGAGATAGCTGTCGCGGGCGGCGGCCGGACCGAGCCGCACCGCGGTATCGGCCTCGTGCACATGCCTGGCGTCGGCGTCGGCGTCGCTGTAGACCGCGACCGAGCGAATGCCCATGGCGCGCAACGTGCGAATGACGCGCACCGCGATCTCGCCGCGGTTGGCCACGAGCACGGTGTCGAAGCCGACGGGATGAGATTTGTTCAGCATCAGAGTCACATCCGGAAGACGCCGTAGGAAACGGGCTCGAGCGGCGCCTGGGCGCAGACCGAGAGGGCGAGCCCGAGAACAGTTCTGGTGTCGGCGGGGTCGATCACGCCGTCATCCCAGAGCCGGGCCGTCGAATAGTAGGGATTGCCTTGGCTTTCGTACTGGTCGCGGATCGGCGCCTTGAACGCCTCCTCGTCCTCGGCCGACCACGGCTGCCCCGAGCTGTCGAGCTGATCGCCGCGCACCGTCGCCAGGACGGAGGCGGCCTGCTCGCCGCCCATCACCGAGATCCTGGCATTGGGCCACATCCACAGGAAGCGCGGCGAATACGCGCGACCGCACATCGAGTAGTTGCCTGCGCCGTACGAACCGCCGATCACCACGGTCAGCTTCGGCACCCGCGCGCAGGCCACCGCGGTGACCATCTTGGCGCCGTGCTTGGCGATGCCCCCGGCCTCGTAGTCGCGACCGACCATGAATCCGGTGATGTTCTGCAGGAACAGCAGCGGAATCTTGCGCTTGTCGCACAGCTCGATGAAGTGCGCGCCCTTCATGGCGGATTCGCTGAACAGCACGCCGTTGTTGGCCACGATGCCGACCGGGTGGCCGTGGATGCGCGCGAAACCGGTGACGAGCGTCTTGCCGTATTCGGCCTTGAACTCGTGGAAGGCGCTGTCCCCGTGCGGGTCTCCGTCGACGAGCCGGGCGATCACCTCGCGGACGTCGTACGGCGTGCGCAGATCCACCGGCACCACGTCGTACAACTCCGACTCGGGTGCGGCGGGCGCGACCGTCGGCAGCACCTCCCACGGGCTCGCCGGACGCGGGCCGAGGGTCGCGACGATGCGGCGCACGATGCGCAACGCGTCCCGGTCGTCCTCGGCCAGATGGTCGGTGACACCCGATGTGCGCGAATGCAGTTCGCCGCCGCCGAGTTCCTCCGCGGTGACCACCTCGCCGGTCGCCGCCTTCACCAGCGGCGGGCCGCCGAGGAAGATGGTGCCCTGATTGCGCACGATCACCGCCTCGTCGCTCATCGCGGGCACGTACGCGCCGCCCGCGGTGCAGGAACCGAGCACCGCGGCGATCTGCGGAATCCCCTTGGCGCTCATGGTCGCCTGGTTGTAGAAGATGCGCCCGAAGTGCTCGCGGTCCGGGAACACCTCGTCCTGCTCGGGCAGGTAGGCGCCGCCGGAATCGACCAGATACAGGCAGGGCAGCTGGTTCTGCAGCGCGATCTCCTGCGCGCGCAGATGCTTCTTCACCGTCATCGGGTAGTAGGTGCCGCCCTTGACGGTGGCGTCGTTGGCCACGATCACGCACTCACGGCCGGACACCCGGCCGATCCCGGTGATGATGCCGGCGCCGGGAGATTCGTCGCCGTACATCCCGGTCGCGGCCAAGGGGGAGAGCTCGAGGAATGGGCTGCCGGGGTCGAGCAGCTGATCCACCCGCTCGCGCGGCAGCAGTTTGCCGCGCGCCACATGGCGGTCCCTGGCCTTCACAGGTCCGCCGAGCGCCGCGGCGGCGAGCCGGGCGCTCAGGTCGTCCACCAGCGCCTTGTGGGCGACTCGGTTGTCGACGGCCTCTTCGGTAACGGTCATGACGTGATCCTCTGGGTCATCGTCGCGGAGCGACTCAATGAGGGTGGTGGGCTGGCTACGGGTGCGCCAGTTAGTCGCCGATAACTGGAATCCAGGTTAATCTTGGTTAACCGAGATGTCCAGATTTGGCGAAAGGAGCGCGTGTGACCAGCACTGACCCCGTCACGCTCACCCGCCGCGAACAGCTGAAGGCGCAGCGACGGCAGCAGCTCCTCGACGCAGGAGCGCGGCTCATCGCGGACCGCGGGTTCCTCGGCATGCGCTTGGACGACCTCGGTGCGGCCGTCGGAATCAGCGGGCCCGCCGTCTACCGCCACTTCCCGAACAAGGAAGCGCTGCTGGTGGAGCTGCTCGTCGGCGTAAGTCAGCGGCTGCTCGACGGTGGCAAGGCGGTGGTCGCGCGCACCGCCGGTCCGGCCGAGGCGCTGGACGGTCTCGTCGACTTCCACCTGGACTTCGCGCTCGGCGATCCCGAGCTGATCCGTATCCAGGACCGCGACCTCGAGAACGTGCCCGCCGCCGCCCGCCGGGAGCTACGCCGCACCCAGCGCCAGTACGTGGAAATCTGGGTCACCGTGCTGCGCGACCTGCACCCCGGGCTACCCGAGGAGACGGCGCGGGTGCAGGCCCACGCCGCCTTCGGACTGATCAACTCCACGCCACACAGCGCGACCACGGCGACCGCCGCGCGCGCCAGGCCGATCCTGCGCCGGATGGCGCTGTCCGCCCTGGGGTGAAGGCTCGATCATCGAGCGCTCCACCCACCGTCCATGGTGTAACTCGCGCCGGTCACCATGCCCGCGTCCGCCGACGCGAGCCAACCCACCAGTGCGGCAACCTCTTCCGGTTCGACCAGCCGTTTGATCGCGCTCTCGGTGAGCAGGATCTTCTCCAGCACTTCCTGCTCGGGGATGTCGTGCGCCTTGGCTTGATCGGCGATCTGCTTGTCCACCAACGGGGTTCGCACGTAGCCGGGGCTGACGCAGTTGCTGGTGACGCCGTGCCTGCCGCCCTCCAGCGCGGTGACCTTGGACAGGCCCTCCAGGCCGTGCTTGGCGGTCACGTAGGCGGACTTGTACTCCGAAGCCCGGATCCCGTGCACCGACGAGATATTGATGATCCGGCCGAAGCCCTGCCGGTACATGTGCGGCAGGGCCGCCCGGATGAGCAGGAACGGCGCCTCGACCATCAGGGTGAGCAGGTTCCGGAACTGCTGCGGTGCGAAGTCCTCGATCGGGCTGATGCTCTGCACCCCGGCGTTGTTCACCAGGATGTCTACCTCGAGGTCGAGCGTTTCGAGTGCCTCGACATCGAGAAGGTCTACCGCCCAGGGCTTTCCGCCGAGCTCGCGGGCCAGCGCCTTGGCGCCCACATCATCGATATCGGCGATGGTGACCAGTGCGCCACGGGCGCACAGCTCCCGCGCGCAGGCGGCGCCGATGCCACTGGCGCCGCCCGTGATCAGTGCGGAACGGCCGGTCAGGTCGCTCATTTGGCGGCCACCGGGGCGGGCTGCGCGGCTAGGTACTCGGCATCGGCGAGGTCGATGCTTTCCAAGGTGACACCTTTCGTTTCCCGGGCGAACAGCACCGCGAACGCGGTGATCGCCGCGGCGATGGCCAGGTAGATCGCGATGGGTACCGCGGACTTGTAGGTGTTGAGCAGCCGGACGGCGATGATCGGCGCGAGCGATCCGGCCACGATCGAGGTGACCTGATAGCCGAGGGACACACCGGAATAGCGCATCCGGGTCGGGAACATCTCCGCCATGATCGCGGGCTGCCCGGCGTACATCATCGCGTGGAACACCAGGCCCATGATGATGGCGAACATGATGAGTCCGTAGTGCCCGCTGTCCATCATCGGGAAGGCGAAGAAGCCCCAGGTGCCCGCAGTGAGCGCGCCGACCAGATACACCGGTCGCCTGCCGAACCGGTCGGAGAACCAGCCGGCCACCGGGACCGCCAGGAAATGCACGGCGTGTGCGGCGAGCAGCCACCAGAGGATGACCGAGGTGTCGACGTGCACCTGCACCTTGAGATAGGTGATGGTGAACGTGACCACCAGGTAGTACAGGATGTTCTCACCGAAACGCAGCCCCATGGCGGTGAGCACGCCGCGCGGGTACCGCTTGACCACCTCGACCACGCTGAGCGAGGTCGCCTTGATCTTCTCCACTTCCTGTTGCGCGGCAACGAAAATGGGGGCGTCGGTGACCTTGGTGCGGATGTAGTAGCCGACGAGCACCACCACCGCCGACAGCCAGAACGCCACGCGCCAGCCCCAGCTGAGGAAGGCGGCATCGGAGAGCCAGGTGGTCAGGATCAGCAGCACCGCCGTCGCGAGCAGGTTGCCCATCGGTACGCCCGCTTGCGGCCAGCTCGCCCAGAAGCCGCGGCTGCGACTCGGACTGTGTTCGGCCACCAGCAGCACCGCGCCGCCCCATTCACCACCGACCGCGAAGCCCTGGATGAAGCGCAGGGTGACCAGCAGTGCCGGCGCCCAGTAACCGATCTGGCCGAACGTCGGCAGGCAGCCCATCAGAAAGGTGGAGGCGCCCACCAGGATCAGGCTGAATTGCAGCAGCTTCTTGCGGCCGTACTTGTCGCCGAAATGCCCGAAGACGATGCCGCCCAACGGGCGTGCGGCGAAACCGACCGCGTAGGTGACGAAGGCGGCGAGGATCGCGTCCAGATCGCTGGTGCCCTTGGCGAAGAACACCTTGCTGAACACCAGCGTCGCGGCCGTGCCGTAGAGGAAGAACTCATACCACTCGACGACCGTGCCTGCCATCGACGCGGCTACCACCCGTCTCAAGCCGGTCGGCACCCCGCCGGGCTCGCCGCCCGTAGGCCTGAATGCACTGCGCACGCTCATCGAACTCTCCTTCGTGCCGGGGGTCACACCGCGATAGAGATGTGATGGCCCCCACAAATCTCGGCTGCAACGAAGTATTAGTGCAGATGCGTGTGACCGCAATGACTAGTTGTGCAGTAGCTATCTGCGATGATGCAGATATGAGGGATGTGTCATCTGGGTCGGCCCGGCGGCCGAGCGCGGATGACCTCCTGGTTCTGCTGGCCGTCGGCCGGTCCGGGCGCTTCGTATCCGCAGCCGAAGAACTCGGCATCAACCACACGACCATCTCCCGGCGCATCGCCGCACTGGAACACACGCTCGGCGGCCGGGTGCTGACCCGAGCGGCCGGCGGCTGGGAGCTCACCGAACTCGGCCGGGAGGCGTTGGCGGCAGCCGAGGTCGTCGAGTCGGCCGTCAAGTCACTGGCCGCCGACGCCGACGGCAGCCGAGTTCTCGAAGGCGTGGTGCGCATCTCGGCAACCGACGGCTTCAGCGCCTACCTCGCCGCCCCCGCCGCCGCCGACGTGCAACGCCAACACCCCAAGATCACCGTCGAAATCGTGGCAACCACCAGACGCGCATCCACCCAGCGCTCCGGCCTGGACCTCGAGGTAGTCGTCGGCGAACCCCAAGTCCACCGCGCCACCGCCACCCGCCTAGCCGACTACTGCCTCGGCCTCTACGCCGCCCGAGACTATCTGCGCGAACACGGCTCCCCAGCCCGCGTCGAAGACCTCGTCCACCACCCCCTCGTCTACTTCATCGACTCCATGCTCCAAGTCGACGACCTCGACCTCGCCTCCAGCTTCGCCCCCACCATGCGCGAATCAGTAACCTCGACAAACGTTTTCGTCCACGTAGAAGCCACCCGAGCCGCCGCAGGCATCGGCCTGCTCCCCTGCTTCATGGCCGACCGCCACCCCGACCTCACCCGAGTCCTCCCCGAAGCCGTCTCCGTCAAACTCGCCTACTGGCTCGTAGCCCGGGCGGAAACCCTCCGCCGCCCCGAAGTAGCCGCCTTCGTAGACGCCCTCCGCGCCAAGGTCCACCGCGAGCGAAGCGCCCTACTCGGCGTCGGCAAATAGATCCTGATCAGGTAGGTGGCCGGCGAAAACCTCTTCTACGGAGGCGGCGCTGGCAGCACGGCGGAGGAACATATCGAGATAGTCGATGTCGAGATGGCAGAGGGATGTGCAGGCCTTTGCCAGCGCCCGACTTTCGGACGAGGCGAGTAGGCCTCTCGATTCGAGGGTGACCAGTAGCGCATCGGTTTGTCCCCAGGCGTAGAAGAAGCGCGAGAAGGGAGCGTGGAATTTGTGGACTCGGTTCCGCAAGGGGGCCTCCAAGCAAGCGTTGGCTGGTTGGGGTACTTCGTTGTCCAGCACGGTTGTTAGTAGCTCGGCGGCCAGCTGAGGGCGTCGCCGGAACAGGTCGATGAATATCTCGAGAAATGGGCTGGGCATGAACGGAAAATAGCAGTAGCCAGAGACAGGGAAATGAGTGGTCATCACGCCTGGCTTGGAACGAATTACATTGGAACGTTGCAGTTTTGGTGATTCGCGTCTGGAATCTATGAGGTTGCGGGGGTGGTTTGGGTGAGGTGGCCGTCGACCATTTGGTAGACGGCGTTCATGCGGTGGAGGTGGGTTTGGTCGTGGGTTACCAGGAGGGTGGCGGCGTGGTGGTTGCGGGCTACGGTGAGGATGAGATCGATTATGGCGGCGCCTCTTTCGGTGTCGAGGGCGCTGGGTGGTTCGTCGATTACCAGTAGGGATGGGTTGTTCATCAGGGCTCGGGCGATGTTGACGCGTTGGCGTTGGCCGCCGGAGAGTTGGGCGGGGCGTTTGGAGTGCTGGTCGGCTAGACCGACTGATTCGAGTAGTTCTGTTGCCTTGGTGTGGGTTTCGCGGCGCTGCTTCGCGGAGGTAAAGGTGCGTTGACCGAGGTGGGTCATTACCTCTAGTTGTTCTAGGGCGGTCAGGGCGGGGATTAGGTTTGGTTGTTGGAAGACGATGCCGATGGACGAGCGGCGGAGGGTGGCGGCTTCGCGGCGGGTGAGGGTGGCGAGATCGGTGGTGCCGGTGGGGGTTTGCAGGGTGATGTGGCCGGAGTCGGGGCGGATGAGGGTGGCGGCGGTGGCGAGGAGGCTGGATTTGCCGGAGCCGGAGGGGCCGGTGATGGCGGCTACGGAGCCGCCGGTGACGTGCAGGCTCACTCGGTCCAGGGCGGTGAGGCGGCTGGTGCCGTCGGGGTAGGTGAGGGTTACGTCGGTGATGTCGAGGGCGGTGGTGGTGCGGGTGGTGGTGGTTGTCATCTCGGAAACTCCAGTGGCTCAGTGCTTATGGTCAGCGGCCCGCGCCCAGGGCGGTCAGTGGGTCGGTGGTGAAGAGGAAGCGGAGGGCGAAGGCGGCGCCGAGTAGGCCGAGCACGATCAGTGCCAGCGCGGGCAGCAGGGTGGTTGCGGGGCTCAGTACGAAGGGGAGGGCGTCGCCCATGAAAGCGGCTGCCGCAGTGGTGATGCCGAGTCCGGCGGCGACGCCGGCGGTCAAGACGATCGCGGCTTGGGCGAGGGCGTCGCGGACCAGGGAGCCGGAGGTGGCGCCGAGGGCTTTGAGGGTGGCGATGTCGGGCATGCGCTGGACGGTCCAGACGGTGAAGAATGCGCCGATCACCAGGGCTGAGATGGCGAAGAGCAGCACTGTCATCAGGGTCAGTGAGCCGTTCTCGGCTTCGTAGGCGCTGAGGGCGGAGAGTGCGCCGGACGAGCTGGTGGTCTGGGTGTGTGCGGTGGCGTTCACTGCCGCCTGGTCTGCGACGCCGGACACTGCGAGCACGGTGGCCGCGCCCGAGCGTGGGCTCATCGCCTGCCAATCGGACAGGGTCGTCCACACCACCGGTGTGTGGCTGTACCAGTCGTCCCCGTGCACCCCGGCCACGGTGAAAGCGCGGCCACCGATAGTCACGGAATCGCCCGCGCCCGCACCGAGATCCTTGGCGGCGCCGGTGCTGAGCACCACGGTGCCGTTCTCGGTTGCCGATCGGTTGCCGAAAGCTGTTCCGGTGGTACCGAAGAACGCGACCTGCACCGACGCTCGTCCGCTCGGATCGACCTTGCCGTGGCTGATGCCGATCGGGTCGACGGTGCCGCTCGGGCCGGCCGCGGCTTGCCACGAGGCGATTTGCTCCGCAGTGAGCGAGGAGGCGTCGAAGGACGGCGCGGCACCGGTGTCGGCGAAGACGACGGTATCGCCGGGCAGTGATTCGACGGCGGAGATGTTCTGGTGCGCGAGCCCCGCCGTGAGCCCGCTCAGGAAACTCACGAGCAGCGCCACCAGGGTGACGACCAGCGTGATGAGCAGGAAGCGGCCGCGGGCGGCGCGCAGGTCTCGCAGTGCTACGAACATGCCTTCACTGTTCCGCGTGGCGGGCCTGCGGCCATCGCGCGCGGGAAGGAAAGGCGCACCATCGAACGGTGGGTGGCGTTTTACACCTTTCGATGGATGCCCGTCCGGTTGCCGCACATAAGCTGGCAAGGTGCACTCGTCACCGCTCACCCCCGTCTTCACCGCGCTGCGGCTCGGACTGCATGTGCTGGTGACGGCGTTGGCGGTGGTGATCGCCGTGCGGGCGCTGCTGCCAGGGGCGCCGCATCCGATCCCGGTGGTGGCGTTGACGGCGGGTTTCCTGCTGACGTACTTCGCGGGCCACCTACTGAGCACACGCCGCGGCGGCATCGCAATCTGGTTGATCGCCCTGACCGGATGGTGGCTCGGCCTGGTCCTGCTCGCTCCCGACGCCGGTTACCTGGCCTTCGGGCTGTTCTTCCTTTACCTGCATCTACTCCCGCGTCCATGGAGCCTGCTCGCCGTGGCGGCTGCCACGGTCATCGCGGTTGTGGGGTTCGGGGCGCACCGGGGCTGGTCGGTAGCGGGCGCGATCGGCCCGATTCTCGGCGCGGCGGTCGCCGTCGGCATCGGCCTCGGCTACCAGGCGCTGTTCCGCGAGTCCGCCGAACGACAGCGGCTGATCGATGAATTGCTCAGTACCCGAGCGATACTCGCGGATCAGGAACGAACGGCGGGCAAGCTGTCCGAGCGTGAACGCTTGGCCAAGGAGATCCACGACACCGTGGCCCAGGGGTTGAGCAGCATTCAACTGCTGCTGCACGCCGCGGAGCAATCGGCACCGGATCACCCCGCGCTGCAACGGATTCAGTTGGCCAGGGAGACCGCTGCGGAGAACCTCGCCGAAACCCGCAGGCTCATCGCGGAATTGGCCCCGGCCGCGCTGGACGGTCAGTCACTGGCTCAGGCATTGGAACGAATCTGCCTGCGCGCCAACACTTCCACGCTCGCCACTCAACTGGTGGTCGAAGGCACACCCGAGCGACTGCCGATGCCGGTAGAGGCCGCATTGGTACGCATCGCGCAGGGCGCGGTCTCGAATGTGGTGCAGCACGCCGAGGCCGCCCGCATGCGATTGACGCTGACCTACGCCGACGCCGAGGTCCTGCTCGACGTGGTGGACGACGGAGTGGGTATCGCCCCTGACGTCCTCGCGCATCCACCGTCCGGCTCGTTCGGTCTGGCCGCCATGCGGTCGCGCGTCGAGCAACAGGGCGGCACCATGGCGGTGGAGTCGGAACCGGGCCACACCGCGGTCACCGTCTCCTTCCCCCTCGAACCCGCCGCACCCGAACCGGATTCGGCCCGACCGGGAGAGCACGCATGATCCGCCTGCTGCTGGCCGACGACCACGCCATCGTGCGCGCGGGCCTGCGCGCACTGCTCGACGGCGGCGACGACATCACGGTTGTCGGCGATGTGCCCACCGGCGAGGCGGCCGTCGCGTTCTGCGCGACCACCCCGGTGGATCTGGTGCTGATGGACCTGAGCTTCGGCCCGGGCCGCTCCGGCGCGGACGCCACCGCCGAGCTGCGCGCGCTGCCGCAGCCGCCGAATGTCTTGGTGGTCACCAACTACGACACCGACGCCGACATCCTCGGCGCCATCGAAGCCGGCGCCTGCGGCTACATCCTGAAGGACACTCCACCCACCGAACTGCTCGCCGCCGTCCGCGCGGCGGCCGCGGGGGAGAGCGTGCTGTCGCCCGCGGTCGCCTCGAAACTGATGACCCGGGTGCGCCGCGCCGACACCACCCTGAGCTCCCGCGAGATCGAGGTGCTCCGGCTGGTCGCCGACGGCCGCGCCAACCGGGAGATCGCCAAGGAACTGTTCCTCAGCGAAACCACCGTCAAGTCCCACCTGGTGCACATCTACGCGAAACTCGGTGTCCGCTCCCGCACCTCGGCCGTCGCCCGCGCCCGCGAACAAGGTGCGATCTGAGATATGCCGCCGGTGCTGTGTGCGGCGAGTACGACCGCGCCGCCGATCTGCCGTCGCGCTGGCCGTAACGCATGGCAAGCCCTCGCGACATGCGCCCGCCGGTGCGCCGTCCAACCCTCCGCCTGCCCCTAGGGTGAAGCAATGGCTTCCCTCTCGGATCCCCAGGTGCGCGAGTTCCTCTCCGCAGGCACGCGGACGGGCAAGGTGGCGTTCGTCGCCGCCGACGGCCGCCCGATGGTGACGCCCGTCTGGTTCGTGCTCGACGGTGAAGAGTTGGTGTTCAACACCGGCAAGGACACCGCCAAGGGCAGGGCGTTCGCGCGCGACGGCCGCATCGCGGTGATCGTCGATGTCGAGGCGATGCCGTACCCCTCGGTGCAGGTGCAGGGCACCGTGACCCTGTCCGAGGACCCCGAAGAACTGCTGCGCACCGCCACCGAGATCGGCGGCCGCTACATGGGCGCCGACCGGGCCGAGGAATTCGGCAAGCGCAACGGCGTGCCCGGCGAACTCGTCGTCCGTCTGCGGCCGACCAAGGTGATCGCGCACTTCGACACGACGGGCTGACGCATCCCGCGCTGAATACACTCACCCGCATGACCGTGCACTTCATCGGGGCCGGGCCGGGTGCGGCCGATCTGCTGACCCTGCGCGCGGTCGCCCTGCTGCAAAAGTCGCCGGTGTGCCTGTACGCGGGCACCTACCTCGACCCCGAGGTGCTCGGGCACTGCGCCCCCGGCGCCGAACTGATCGATACCCAGCACCTCGACCTCGACCAGATCACCGAACACCTGGTGCGCGCCACCGAATCCGGCAAAGACGTGGCCCGGCTGTGTTCGGGTGACCCGTCGCTCTACTCCGCGCTCACCGAACAGACCCGCAGGCTGGACGCGCACGGCATCGCCTGGGACGTCACTCCCGGCGTGCCCGCCTACGCCGCCGCGGCCGCACTGCTCGGCACCGAACTCACCGTCCCCGAGGTGGTGCAGTCGGTCGTACTGACCCGCACCCAGGCCCGCTCGACCGCGATGCCGGACACCGAGGCGCTGGTCAATTTCGCGGCGACCGGCGCCACCCTCGTGCTGCACCTGGCGATCACCCGCATCCGCACGCTGGCCGCCGAGCTCGTCGCCGACTACGGCCCGGACTGCCCGGTCGCCGTCGTGTACCGCGCCAGCCAGCCCGACCAGCTGATCCTGCGCGGCACCCTCGCCGACATCGCCGATCAGGTCGAGGCCGCCGGGCTGCGTCAGGCCGCGGTCATCCTGGTCGGCCGGGCGCTGGCAGACCCGGTGTCGTGTGCGCAATCCCACCTCTCCGACCCGGCGCGCGTGCGCGATCGGTGACCCGCCGCATCTCCGGCGCAGCGCGTCGCGCAGGATGTGAGGTCTGCAACATGAGGACCGCAAATTACTGACACCTCTACTGCCTGTGATGATGTCCGTCGGCTATCGAGGTTGGTTGGTTCGGTGCCGCCGACGACGGTAGATTGGTTCGGTGATCTGTAGCGAGGTTCCCGGCATCGCCGGTCGGCGGGTAGTGGGCGCGGTCGCGCCTATGTAACAAGGTCACCCTGGCGGACAGATAGTGCCAATGAGCTTTTTTGCCTGATTGATTATGAGAATTGAACCCCGAGACGCGGGCGCCACGCTGGGATAGGTGAGCGTCCTGTCCGGGTGTCGTCGGGGAGCGCTTGCGTGGTGTTCCGGAAGCGAGGTTACGGTTGGACCGGCTGGATTTCGGCGGAAACGGCGAAGCTGGTGGCGAACGGGCGCACGCTGGTTCGGACTACTTCCCGCTGTCTCCTGCACAGCTGGGCATCTGGTACGCGCAGCATGTCGACCCGCAGGTGCCGGTCAACATCGCGCAGTACGTAGACCTGCACGGTGTGCTGGATGTCGAGATCCTGAAACAGGCGAGCATCGACACCTCGCACGAGCTCGGTTCGGGCTTCCTGCGCATCATCGAACGCGACGGCGAGCCGTTGCAGTTCATCGATCACGGCATCGCCGACTACGACGACGTCACCTATGTAGACCTGCGTGACGAGGCCGATCCGGCCGCGGCCGCGATGGCGTGGATGCGCGCCGAGTACAGCCGCCCGATGGATCTGACCACCGACCGGCTGATCATGATCGCGGCGCTGCAACTGGCCGACGACCACTGGTACTGGTACTCGCGGGCGCATCACATCGCGCTCGACGGCTTCGGCGCCATGACCAACCTGAACCGGATCGCCGAGCTCTACACCGCCTACGTCAACGGCACCGAGCCGGCCGCGTCCAAGGCGACCGATCTGCACACGCTCTATGAGCAGGAGATCGCCTACCGCGAGAGCAAGCGCTTCGGCACCGACAAGGAGTACTGGGCCGAGCGGGTCGCCGGGCTGGAGGAGGGCACCAGCCTGACCGGCCGGTCCGCCCCGCCCGCCGCGATCAACGGCATCGCCAGCGCCGCGCTGTCCGACGAGCAGAACGCGCTGCTCGATGCGGCTGTGCGGCGCCATGATTCGTCGCCGGCCGGGCTGCTGCTGGCCGCGTTCGCTGGTTATCTGGCGCAGTGGAACGGCGTCGAGGACGTCATCCTGAGTCTGCCGGTGACCGCGCGTACTACCGCGGCGATGCGCCGCTCTGGTGGTGTCTCGTCGAACATCGTGCCGCTGCGGTTGCACGTCGGGCACGGTACGACCGTCGGGGAACTGCTCCAGCAGGTGACGGTGGCGGTGTCCGGTGCGCTGCGGCATCAGCGGTACCGGCACGAGGACATCCGCCGGGACGCGGCCGGTGACGGTGTGGTGACCACCGAGTTCTTCGGTCCGTGGGTCAACATCATGCTGTTCCACGACGAGCTGGTGATGGGCCCGATGGTCGGTCAGCTGCACGTGCTGTCCACCGGCAGCATCGAGGACCTCGGCGTCAACTTCTATCAGTCGGTCGCGGGCACCCGCTCGCACATCGACTTCGAGACCAACCCGAATCTCTACACCGAAGACGAAGCGCGGCGCCATCATTCGCGTTTCCTGGAGTTCTTCGACCGGTTCCTCGCGGCCGAGCAGGACGCCGCGATCTGGGCGCTGGACCTCACCACCGCGGCCGAGCGGGAGCGTTCGCTGCTGGAGTGGAACGACTCGGCCGAGGACGTGCCGGTCACCACGTTGTCCGCGCTGCTCGATGCGCAGATGCCGTTGGCGCCGAACAACATCGCTCTCGACTTCGAGGGCGCGACGCTGACCTACGCCGAGTTCGACGCGCGGGTCAACCGGCTGGCCAGGTACCTGATCGCCGACGGTGTCGGCCCGGAATCGCTGGTCGCGCTGGGTATGCGGCGGTCGTTGGAGCTGGTCGTCGGCATGCACGCGGTGCTGAAGGCCGGTGGCGCGTATGTGCCGATCGATCCGGATCATCCGGCCGATCGCACCGCCTACATCCTCGACAGCGCGGCACCGGTCTGTGTGCTGACGCTCTCGGCGGATGAGCTGGAACTGCCGGAGTCGGTGCGGCAGGTGCGGCTCGACACCCTGGATGTGTCGGGGTACTCCGCAGCGCCGGTGACCGACGCGGATCGGCTCGCGCCGCTGCGCCCGGACAACACCGCCTACGTCATCTACACCTCGGGTTCGACCGGTCGCCCCAAGGGCGTTGCGGTCACCCATCACGCGATCGTCAACCAGCAGCTGTGGATGCTCGACGAGTACCGGCTGACCGCCGAGGACGTGTACCTGCAGAAGACCGCGACCACGTTCGATGTGTCGCTGTGGGGTTACTTCCTGCCGTTGCTGGTCGGCGCGAAGCTGGTCATCGCCGCGCCGGACGGCCATCGCGACCCTCTCTACGTCGCGGACATGATCGAGCGGCACGGGGTCACCGTGACCGACTTCGTGCCGTCGATGCTGACGGTGTTCGTCGCGCACGCGACCCCGGCGCAATGTGCGACGCTGCGTGCCGTTTTCGTGATCGGCGAGGCACTGCCCCCGGAGACCGCCGCCGGTTTCCGCGCGATCACCTCGGCCGGCTTGCATAACCTGTACGGCCCCACCGAAGCCGCGGTCTCGGTGACCTACTGGGAGGCGACCGCCGCCGACACGGTCACCGTGCCGATCGGCATCCCGGAGTGGAATGTCTCGGTCTACGTGCTGGATTCGCGGCTGCGCCCGGCGGCCATCGGCGCACCGGGTGAGCTCTACCTGGGCGGGCGTCAGCTGGCCCGCGGGTATCGCGGCCGCCCGGATCTGAGCGCGGATCGTTTCGTCGCGAACCCGTTGTCCGCCAACGGCGAACGCATGTACCGCACCGGTGACCTGGTGCGCTGGAACGACGCGGGCACGCTGGAATACATCGGCCGCACCGACTTCCAGGTGAAGTTCCGTGGTCAGCGCATCGAGCTCGGTGAGATCGAGACCGATCTGCTGGCTCATCCGGCGGTCAGCCAGGCCGTGGTGCTGGTGATGGATACCGCCACCGGTCAGCAGTTGGTGGCGTATGTGGTTGCGGCGCCGGGGCATTCGGTCGATCCGACGGAGCTGACCAGGTTCGCGGCCGAGAAGCTGCCGAGCTACATGGTGCCCGCCTCGGTCATGGTGCTGGACGCCTTCCCACTCAACACCTCCGGCAAGCTGGACCGTAAAGCGTTGCCGGAGCCGGTGTTCAGCGTGGACGAGACCAGCTTCCGCGCGCCGCGTACCCAGGCCGAGCAGATCGTGGCGGGCATCTTCGCCGACGTGCTGAGCCAGGACCGCATCGGCATCGATGACAACTTCTTCGACCTCGGCGGCAACTCGCTGGTCGCGACCCAGGTGGTCTCGCGGATCGGCGTGGCGTTCGGTACCCAGATCGGGGTGCGGGCGCTGTTCGAGTCGCCGACCGTGGCCGGGATCGCCGCCCGCGCCGAAAACGCCACCGCCACCGAGGGTGCCAAGCCGCCGCTGGTGGCCCAGCAGCTGCCAGAGCGGGTGCCGCTGTCGCTGTCGCAGCAGCGGATGTGGTTCATCAACCAGTTCGACTCGACGGTGCCCGCCTACAACCTGCCGTTCGTGGTGCGGTTGCGCGGCCAGGTCGATCTGGACGCGTTGCAGGCCGCGCTGACCGACGTGGTCGCACGCCAGCAATCGCTGCGCACGATCTTCCCCGAGTCCGGTGACGGCGGCTACCAGCAGGTGCTGCCGATGGACCAGGTGGATCTGGGCATCACGGTCGAGCCGATCGCCGAGGCCGAACTGCAAGGTGTGCTCACCGCGTTCGCGTCCACCGGGTTCGACGTCTCCCGCGAGCTGCCGATCCGGGTGCGGGTCTACGCGGTGACCGGCGGCCGGGACAACGGTGTCGCCGACTACGCGGTCGCGTTCGTGGTGCATCACATTGCCGCGGACGGCTTCTCGTTCGGGCCGCTGGCCCGCGATGTGGCCGCCGCCTACCTCGCGCGCGCCGCGGGGCAGGCGCCGAGCTGGGCGCCGCTGCCGGTGCAGTACCAGGACTTCAGCGTCTGGCAGCGCGAGCTGCTCGGCGCCGAATCCGATCCAGGTTCGATGGCGGCCCGCGAAATCGCCTACTGGCGCAGGTCATTGGCCGGGCTGCCCGATCAGCTCGACCTGCCCACCGACCGCCCGCGCCCGCCGGTGCAGAGCTTCAGCGGCGGCCGGGTCAGCTTCGACATCGATGCCGAACTGCACCAGCGGCTTTCGGCCTTGGCCCGCGCCCAGGGCGTCAGCCTGTTCATGGTCATGCACGCCTCGCTGGCCGTGCTGCTGGCTCGCCTGTCCGGCACCGACGACATCGCCATCGGCACCCCGGTCGCCGGGCGTGGCGAGCAGGCCCTCGACGACCTGATCGGCATGTTCGTCAATACGCTGGTGCTGCGCTCGGAGGTCGACGGCAGCGAGCCGTTCACCGAATTCCTCGCGCGCACCAGGGAAACCGACCTCGCCGCGTTCGCGTTCGCCGACGTGCCGTTCGAGCGCCTGGTCGAGGTGCTCAACCCGACCCGCTCCCAAGCCAGGCATCCGCTGTTCCAGGTGATGCTCTCGTTCCAGGAAATGTCGCACGCGACACTGGAATTACCCGGGCTCTCGGTCACCGCCGACGAACTCGACGTCGACATCGCCAAGTTCGACCTGCAGTGGACCGTCACCGAAGAACGTGGCGCCCAAGGCGAACCGGCGGGCATGGCGACCGTGGTCTCCTTCGCCACCGACCTGTTCGACGCCGCCACCGTCGCCGAGTTCGGCCGCCGCTACCTGCGCGTGCTCGAAGCCGCCGTCAGCACACCGCAGGTTGCGGTGCGCGACATCGACATCCTCGACGACGCTGAGCGCACCACGGTGCTCACCGGCTGGAACCAGACCGCGCACGAACTGCCCGCGGCGACCGTTCTCGACCTGTTCCAGGAACAGGTCCGGCAACGGCCCGACGACATCGCCGTGCTGTTCGACGGCGGCACCCGCAGCGCAGGCGAGTTCGGCCCGCAGGTACAGCTGAGCTATGCCGAGTTCGCGGCTCGGGTGAATCGCCTGGCGCGCAAGCTGATCGCCGAGGGCGTCGGCCCGGAAACCTTGGTGGCCGTCGGTATCCGCCGCTCGGTGGACATGCTGATCGCCATCTACGCCACCATGACCGCGGGCGGCGGCTACGTGCCGATCGACCCCGATCACCCCGCCGAGCGCACCGAGTACGTGCTGGCCAACTCCACGCCGGTGTGCGTGCTGACCACCCTGTCCGATCACGTCAAGTCGGCCGACTGCCCGGTACTCGCCCTCGACACTTTGGATTTGAGCGAGTTCGGCGACGAGCCGGTCACCGACGCCGAGCGGCGCGGGCCGCTGCGCCCCGCGAACACCGCCTACGTGCTCTACACCTCCGGCTCCACCGGCCGGCCCAAGGGTGTGGCGGTCAGCCACGCCAGCGTGCTCAACCAGATCGCCTGGATCACCAGCGAATACCGCATCGGCCCCGCCGATGTGATCCTGCAGAAGACCCCCGTCACCTTCGACGTGTCGGTGTGGGAACTGTTCGGCACCTTGGCCGTCGGCGCCCGCATGCTCATCGCCGCACCCGACGGGCACCGCGATCCGATGTACCTGTCGGAGATCATCGGCCGCCACCACGTCACCATGACCTCGTTCGTGCCGTCGATGCTCTCGGTGTTCGCCGGTGCCGCGTCGACCGCCGAATGTGCCTCGCTGCGTGCGGTTCTGGTCGCCGGTGAGGCGCTGCCGCCCGCCACCGTCACCGCGTTCCGGCAGTTCTCCACCGCCGCGATGCACAACCTGTACGGCCCGACCGAGTTCACCGTGCACGCCACCGCCTGGCACCTCAACGAGGTGGCCCCCAGCTCGGTGCCGATCGGCCGCCCGGTGTGGAACGCACAGGCCTACGTGCTCGACGCGGGCCTGGCCCCGGTCCCGGTCGGTGTGCCCGGCGAGCTGTACCTGGGCGGCGTGCAGACCGCCCGCGGCTACCACGGCCGCCCCGACCTGAGCGCGGAACGCTTCGTCGCCGATCCGTTCGGCGCGCCCGGCGCCCGGCTCTACCGCACCGGTGACCTGGTGCGCTGGGTCGAGCCGCGCGATCCCGAGGTCGGCGCCGCGGGCGTGCTGGAATACATCGGCCGCACCGACTTCCAGGTGAAGTTCCGCGGCCAGCGCATCGAGCTCGGCGAGATCGAGGCCGCGCTGCTCGACCACCCGGCCGTCACCCAGGCGGTCGTGCTCGTCATGGACACCGTCGCGGGCGATCAGCTCGTCGCCTACGTGGTCACCCCGGCGGGCCCGGTCGACATCGACAACATCAAGAACGCGCTGCATCGCACGCTGCCCGCCTACATGGTGCCGTCGGCGATCGTGGTGCTGGAGGCGTTCCCGCTCAACCCGAGCGGCAAGCTGGACCGCAAGGCGCTGCCCGCGCCGGTGTTCGAGGTGCGCGAATTCCGGGCGCCGACAACGCCGATCGAGGAGATCGTCGCGCAGATCTTCGGCGAGGTGCTCGGCATCAATCGAGTCGGCGTCGACGACGACTTCTTCGAGCTCGGCGGCAACTCGCTGATCGCGACCCAGGTCGCCTCGCGCCTCGGTATCGCGTTGGACACCCGGGTGCCGGTGCGCATGCTGTTCGAGGCGTCCACCGTGGCCGCGCTCGCGGCCCGGGTCGAGTCGCACGCCGGTGACGGCGCGCGCAAGGCGCTGGTGGCCCGCAACCGCCCCGAGGAGGTGCCGCTGTCGCTCGCCCAGCAGCGCATGTGGTTCCTCAACCGGTTCGACACCGCCTCGGCGGTCAACAACATCCCGGTCGCCATCCGGCTCTCCGGCGATCTCGACGTGGCCGCGCTGCAGGTCGCGGTCATCGACGTGATCGACCGGCACGAGTCGCTGCGCACCGTGTTCCCGGAGACCAAGACCGGCCCGGTGCAGGTGGTGCTGGACGCGGCGCAGATCGTGCCCGACCTGACGCCGGTGCCGGTGACCGAGCACAACCTGATCGACCACCTGGTCCAGCTCGCCTCGATGGCGTTCGACGTGACCAACGAAGTGCCGTTGCACGCAAGGCTTTTCGAGATCAGCGAGACCGAGTACGTGCTCGGCATGGTGGTGCACCACATCTCCGCCGACGGCTGGTCGATGGGCCCGCTGGCCCGCGACGTGATGGTGGCCTACGCCGCGCGCACCTCGTGGGAGGCGCCGGCCTGGTCGGCGCTGCCCGTCCAGTACGCGGACTACGCGCTGTGGCAGCGCGAGGTGCTCGGCTCCGAGGACGACCCGAGTTCGCTGATCTCCAACCAGATTCGGTACTGGACCCGCGAACTCGCCGATCTGCCCGACGAATTGGTGCTGCCCTCGGATCGGCCGCGGCCCGCCGCCGCGTCCTATCGCGGCGGTACCTACCCGTTCGTCATCTCCGGGGAGACCCAGCGCGCGCTGGTCGATCTGGGCCGCAGGCACAACGCCTCGCTGTTCATGGTGATGCACAGCGCGCTGGCCGTGCTGCTGGCCCGCGCCAGCGGCACCGCCGATATCGCCATCGGCACCCCGGTGGCCGGGCGCGGTGAGGCCGCGCTGGACGACCTGATCGGCATGTTCGTCAATACGCTCGTGCTGCGCACCGACGTCGACGGCGCGGCCAGCTTCGCGGACCTGCTCGCGCAGGCCAGGGAGAAGGATCTGCACGCCTTCGCGCACGCGGACGTGCCGTTCGAGCGGCTGGTCGAGGTGCTCAACCCGGCGCGCTCGCAGGCGCGGCATCCGCTGTTCCAGGTGATGCTGACCTTCCAGAACACCAGGCAGGCCAGCCTGGAACTGCCGGGCCTCTCGGTCAACGGCGTCGACTACGACGCGCGCCTGGCTAAGTTCGACCTGCAGCTGACTTTGCAGGAGACCCAGGACGAGCTGGGCGACGCGGCCGGTATGTCGGCCGAATTCTCCTACGCCGAAGACCTTTTCGACCCGGACACCGTGGCCGCCTTCGCGCGGCGACTGGACCGCGTGCTCGCCGCGGTCACCGCCGACCCGACGGTGCCGATCGGCGACATCGATCTGCTCGCGCCCGAAGAGCAGGCGCAGGTGCTGGTCGACTGGAACGACACCGCGCATCCGGTACCCGCCGAGACGCTGGTCTCGCTGTTCGACGCGCAGGCCGCGGCCACGCCGGACGCGGTGGCGCTGGTCTTCGACGAGGAACGGCTCACCTACCGGGAACTGCAGGTGCGGGCCAACCGCATCGCCAGGCAGCTGATCAAGGCCGGTGTCGGACCGGAATCGCTTGTCGCCCTGTCGATCCGCCGCTCCAACGAGCTGGTCATCGCGATGTACGCGGTGCTGCAGACGGGTGCGGCCTACGTGCCGCTGGACCCGGATCAGCCCGCCGACCGGATCAACCACATCGTGGACACCGCGCGCCCGCGGATGATCCTGTACCGGTCCGCCGACGGGTTCGGCATCGACCTGCAGCGTGAGGTCTCGGTCATCGCGATCGAGGGCATCGAGGGCGTGCCGGGCATGGCCGCCTCCAGCGGTGCGCCGATCACCGATGCCGAACGCACCCGGCCACTTCGGCCGGACAACACCGCCTACGTCATCTTCACCTCGGGGTCGACCGGGCGACCGAAGGGCGTGGCGGTCAGCCATGCCGCGATCGTCAACCGGCTGCTGTGGATGCAGCACGAGTACCCGATCGGGCCCGCCGACGCCGTGCTGCAGAAGACGCCCGCCACCTTCGACGTGTCGGTGTGGGAGTTCTTCTGGCCCTTGCAGACCGGCGCCCGCCTGGTCGTCGCGAAGCCGGACGGCCATCGCGACCCGGTGTATCTCGCCCAGCTCATCGCCGAGCAGGGCATCACCACGGCGCACTTCGTGCCGTCGATGCTGTCGGTGTTCGTCTCCACCCTCGGCACCGAGTCCGGCGACGCGGACGGCTACCCGTCCTCGCGGCTGCGGCAGGTGTTCGCCTCCGGTGAGGCGCTGCCCGCGCAGACCGCGCAGCGGCTGCGCGAGCTGACCGGCGCCAGGCTGCACAACCTGTACGGCCCGACCGAGGCCGCCGTCGACGTCACGTATCACGAAGCGACGGACGCGGATACGGTCTCGGTGCCGATCGGCAGGCCGGTGTGGAATACGCGCGTCTTCGTGCTCGATGCCAGGTTGCACCCCGTCGCACCGGGTGTCGCGGGTGAGCTCTATCTCGCGGGCGATCAGCTGGCCGTCGGCTATCTCGGCCGGGCGGACCTGACCTCGGATCGTTTCGTCGCCAATCCGTACGGCGCCCCTGGCGCGCGGATGTACCGCACCGGTGACCTCGTTACCTGGACGGTCGACGGCGAGCTGGAGTACTTGGGCCGCACCGACTTCCAGGTGAAGCTGCGCGGTCTGCGGATCGAGCTCGGCGAGATCGAGGCCGCGCTGCTCGCGCAGCCCGGTGTCGCGCAGTCGGTCGTCGTGGTGCGCACCGACCCGCACGCCGGCGATCAGCTGGTGGGTTACGTTGTCGCCGAATCGGATTCGGTGATCGACCCGGACGCGGTCAAGGCCGCCTTGGCCGAATCGCTGCCCGGCTACATGATTCCGGCCGCGCTGGTCGTGCTCGACTCCTTCCCGGTCAACGCCAGCGGCAAGCTCGATCGCAAGGCGCTGCCCGCTCCGGTGTTCGAGGCCAAGCGTTTCCGTGCGCCCGCCACCCCGATCGAGGAGATCGTCGCGGAGGTCTTCGCCGAGCTGCTCGGGCTGCCGCGCGTCGGCGTGGACGACGACTTCTTCGAGCTCGGCGGCAACTCGCTGGTCGCCACCCAGGTGGTGGCGCGGCTGAGCGCGGCGCTGGACACCGAGGTCGGTGTGCGGGCGCTGTTCGAGGCGCCGACGGTGGCCGCGCTGGCCGCCCGGGTCGAGTCGCGGGCGGGCACCGGTGCGCGCCAGGCGCTGACGGCACAGGTGCGCCCCGAGCACCCGCCGCTCTCGCTGGCGCAGCAGCGGATGTGGTTCCTCAACCGCTTCGACGCCGACTCCGCCGCCAACAACATTCCGGCCGCGGTGCGGCTGGAGGGTGCGCTGGATCTGGACGCGCTGCGTGGCGCGGTCGCCGACGTGGTCGCGCGGCACGAATCGCTGCGCACCGTCTACCCGTCCCAGGACGGCCTCGCCTACCAGCGGGTGCTGCCCGCCACCAGGGCGATTCCCGACCTGGAGGTCTTCCCGGTCGCCGAGGGCCAGTTGCTCGGCGCCATGTACGAATTCGTCGAGCGTGGCTTCGACGTGACGGCCGAGCCGCCGGTGCGGCTGCGCGCCTACCAGCTCGGCGACCAGGATTATGTCCTGGTGGTCGTGGTGCACCACATCGCGGCGGACGGCTTCTCGATGCGCCCGCTGGTTCGCGACCTGATGACCGCCTACGTGGCGCGCACCTCGGCCGTCGAGCCGGGCTGGCCGCCGCTCGCGGTCCAGTACGTGGATTTCGCGCTGTGGCAGCGGCAGACGCTCGGCTCCGAGGACGATCCGCCCTCGCTGATCTCCGAGCAGCTCGACTACTGGCGCACCGCGCTCGCCGGCCTGCCCGACGAGCTGCGCCTGGCCGGGCGTCCCCGGCCCGCCGTCGCGTCGTATCAGGCTGCGACACACCGCTTCCGGGTGCCCGGCGAGCTGATCGACGAGCTGAACCGGGTCGCGCACGCGCACGGCACCACGCTGTTCATGGTGGTGCACAGCGCCTTCGCGGCACTGCTCGCCCGGCTCAGCGGCTCCGACGACATCGCCATCGGCATCCCGGTGGCGGGTCGTGGCGAGCAGGCCCTCGACGACCTGGTCGGCATGTTCGTCAACACCCTGGTGTTGCGGGCTGAGGTCGACACCGACGCGTCGTTCGCCGACCTGCTCGCGCAGGTCCGTGAGCGCGACCTGCAAGCCTTCGCGCACGCCGACGTGCCGTTCGAGCGGCTGGTCGAGGTGCTCAACCCGGCTCGTTCGCAGGCGCGGCATCCGTTGTTCCAGGTGATGCTCTCGTTCCAGAACCTGGGCCGCGCGTCGCTCGAGCTGCCGGGCCTGACGGTGTCCGAGCTCGGCATCGACCAGCCGACCGCGAAGTTCGACCTGCAGCTCACGCTGAGCGAGGTGCAGGGCACCGAAGCGGCGATGGACGCCGAACTGCTCTACGCCACCGACCTTTTCGACGTCGCCTTCGCGAACACCTTCGCCGAGCGCTTCCTGCGCGTGCTCGGCGGTGTCGCCGCCGCACCGACGGCGGCCGTGGGCGATATCGAACTGCTGGACCCGGCCGAACGTGCGCTGGTCGTCGAGCAGTGGAACGACACCGAATTCCCGGTGGACGCGGCCCTGACCTCGCCGGTCGGCGACGCCGCCGCGACCCTGGTCTCGCTGTTCGAAGCACAGGTCGCGCGCACGCCCGACGCGCACGCGGTGACCTTCGAGGGGACAAGTCTGTCCTACGCCGAGTTCGCCGGCCGGGTGCACCGCCTGGCGCGCTGGCTCAAGAAGAACGGCGTCGGCCCGGAATCGTATGTGGCGCTGGGCATGCGGCGCTCGATCGATCTGGTCGTCGGCATGTACGCGGTGAACGCGGCGGGCGGCGCCTACGTGCCGCTCGACCCGGATCACCCGGCCGAGCGCACCGACTACATCCTGGAGACCGCGCGCCCGGTGTGCGTGCTGACCTCCGGTTCCGACCTGGAGTCGACGGGCTCGCGCCAGGTGCGCATCGATCAGCTCGACCTGTCCGAGTTCTCCGACGCGCCGCTGACCGACGCGGACCGGCACAAGCCGCTGCGCCCGGCCAACACCGCCTACGTGATCTTCACCTCGGGCTCGACCGGCCGCCCGAAGGGTGTCGCGGTCTCGCACGCGGCCATCGTCAACCGCCTGGTCTGGATGCACGCGGAGTACGGCCTCGCGGCCTACGACGTGGTGCTGCAGAAGACACCGGCCACCTTCGACGTGTCGGTGTGGGAGTTCTTCTGGCCCTTGCAGGTCGGCGCCCGCCTGGTGGTCGCCAAGCCGGACGGCCACCGCGACCCCGCCTACCTGGCGCGCCTGATCATCGAGGAGCGCGTCACCACGGTGCACTTCGTGCCGTCGATGCTCTCGGTGTTCGTCGCCGAGGAGCGGGCGGCCGAATGCGGCAGTCTGCGTAACGTTTTCGCCTCCGGTGAGGCGCTGCCCGCAGTCACCGCGCAGCGGTTGCGCGCGCTGACCGGCGCCCGGCTGCACAACCTGTACGGCCCCACCGAGGCCGCGGTCGACGTCACCTTCCACGAGGTGACCGAGGCGGACACCAGCTCGGTGCCGATCGGCGCGCCGGTGTTCAACACCCAGGTGTACGTGCTGGATTCGCGGCTGCGGCCCGTTCCGGTCGGCGTGCCCGGCGAGCTGTATCTGGCCGGTGCGCAGCTGGCCCACGGCTATGTGGCCCGCCCGGATCTCACCACCGAGCGGTTCATCGCGAACCCGTTCGGCGAGGCCGAGCGCATGTACCGCACCGGCGACCTGGTCTCCTGGACCGCGGACGGCGAACTGGAGTACTTGGGCCGCACCGACTTCCAGGTGAAGCTGCGCGGTCTGCGGATCGAGCTCGGCGAGATCGAGAACGCGCTCACCGCACTGGAATCGGTGGCGCAGGCGGTGGTGCTGGTGCGCACCGACGAGCGGACCGGCGACCAGCTCGTCGCGTACGTGGTCGGCAACCCGGACCGCGCGTTGGACGTCGAGTCGGTCAAGGCCGCGCTCGGCGTGCAGCTGCCCGCGTACATGGTGCCCTCGGCCTACGTGGAGCTCGACGAGTTCCCGCTGAACCCCTCCGGCAAGCTGGACCGCAAGGCGCTGCCGGAACCGACGTTCGCGGCCAAGACCTTCCGCGCGCCGAGCACCCCGGTGCAGGAGATCGTCGCCGACACCTTCGGCACCGTGCTCGGGGTCGAGCGGGTCGGCCTGGACGACGACTTCTTCGAGCTGGGTGGCAACTCGCTGGTGGCCACCCAGGTGGCCGCGCGACTCGGCGAGGCGCTGGATACCCAGGTCCCGGTGCGTGTGCTGTTCGAGGCGTCGACTGTCGCCGCGCTCGCCGCCCGGGTGGAAACTGCTGCGGGACAGGGCGGCCGGGCGCCGCTGGTGCCGCAGGAGCGCACCGATCTGGTGCCGCTGTCGCTCGCCCAGCAGCGGATGTGGTTCCTCAACCGGTTCGACAACCGCACGGCGGTCAACAACATCCCGGTCGCCATCCGGCTCACCGGCGACCTCGATGTCGCGGCGCTCAATGCCGCGATCGGCGACGTGCTGGCCCGCCACGAGGCGCTGCGCACCGTCTACCCCGAGCTGGAAGGCACCGGCTACCAGCACATTCTGCCCGTCTCCGAGGTGTCGTTCACGGTCACCGCCGAGCCGGTCACCGCCGCCGAGCTGCCCGCGCGCATCGTCGAGCTGGCGAGCTACCACTTCGACGTCACCCGCGAGATCGCCTTCCGCGCAAGCCTGCTCAGTACTGATGAGCGCAATCACGTTGTGGTGCTGGTCATGCACCACATCAGCGCCGACGGCTTCTCGCTGCGGCCGCTGCTGCGTGACGTGGTTGTCGCCTACAGCGAGCGCACCCGTGGCGAGACACCCGCCTGGGCGCCCCTGGACGTGCAGTACGCCGACTACGCGCTGTGGCAGCGCGACGTGCTCGGCGTCGAGCACGATCCGGAGTCGGTGGCCGCCCAGCAGATCGCCTACTGGGTCGAGCAGCTGCGCGATCTGCCCGATCAGATCGAGCTGCCCGCCGACCGCCCCCGGCCGGAGATCGCCTCCAACGTCGGTGGCACGCATGGCTTCTCCGTCGATGCCGAACTGCACGCCGCACTGGCCGAGCTGGCCCGCCGCCGCGGCGTCACGCTGTTCATGGTCGTGCACGCCGCGCTGGCCGCGTGGGCGGGCAGGCTGTCCAACAGCACCGATATCGCCATCGGCACCCCGATCGCCGGACGTGGCGAACGGGCGCTGGACGACCTGGTCGGCATGTTCGTCAACACGCTGGTACTGCGCAGCGAGGTCGACCCGGCCGCGCGGTTCAGCGACCTTCTCGAGCAGGTGCGCCGGACCGACCTGGCCGCCTTCGGCAATGCCGACGTGCCGTTCGAGCGGCTGGTCGACGTGATCAGCCCGGCCCGCTCGCAGGCGCACCACCCGCTGTTCCAGGTCGCGCTGACCTTCGAGGCGGCCTCGGCCGCCGAGATGGGCACCGTGCAGTTGCCCGGCCTCGACCTCGACGTCGTCGAATTCGACCCGGGCACCGCGAAGTTCGACGTGCAGCTGACCGTGGGCGAGACCGCGGACGGCGCGCTGGCCATGTCCTGGAACTACGCCACCGAACTGTTCGATCCGGAGACGGTGGCCTCGTTCGCCGACCGCCTGGTGCGCGTGCTGCAGACCGTCGCCGAGGACCCCGAGATCGCCGTCGGCGATATCGATCTGCTCGGTGAGGCCGAGCGCCTCGATGTCTCCCAGCGCTGGGTGTCGTCCGGAATGGACGGCGGCGCAGGTCTTTTCGGGGATCCCGAGACCACGCTGGTGACCGTGTTCGACGCGGCCGTCGCCGCGCACCCGAACCGCATCGCGGCCCGCTTCGGCGTCGAGACGCTGACCTACAGCGAGCTGGACCGGCGCGCGAATGTGCTGGCGCGCAGGCTGATCGCGGACGGCGCCGGGCCGGAGTCGCTGGTGGCGGTGATCCTGCCGCGCTCGCTCGATCTGGTGGTCGCGCTGGTCGCGGTGGTGAAGACGGGCGCGGGTTATGTGCCGGTCGATCCGACCTACCCGGCCGAGCGCATCGCCTACGTGCTCGCCGATTCCCAGCCGACCAGCGTGATCCTGGACTCGACGGTCCAGGTGACGGTGCCGGTGCACCTGCCGAGCGTGGTGCTGGACGGTTTCGCCGTGGAGACCGGCAATATCGAGGACGCCGACGACGCGCCGATCACCGACGCCGACCGGAACGCGGCGCTCTCGCCCGACCATGTCGCGTACGTGATCTACACCTCCGGCTCGACCGGCCGCCCGAAGGGAGTCGCGGTCGCGCACCGGAATGTGGTGCGGCTGTTCGCGAATACCGATCGGGACTTCGGTTTCGGCCCCGACGATGTGTGGACGCTGTTCCACTCCTACGCCTTCGACTTCTCGGTGTGGGAGCTGTGGGGCCCGCTGCTGTTCGGCGGCACCCTCGTGGTGGTCGACTACTACACCTCGCGCTCGCCCGAGCAGTTCCTGGAACTGCTGCGCGCCGAACGGGTCACGGTGCTCAACCAGACCCCGTCCGCGTTCTACCAACTGGCCGAGGCGGATCGCAACGCCGCGCCGGATGCCGCACCGCTGGCCCTGCGCTACGTGGTGTTCGGCGGCGAGGCCCTGGAACTCCGCAGGCTGTCGGATTGGGTTGCCCGTCACGGTGATTCAGCACCGCTGCTGGTCAATATGTATGGCATCACCGAGACCACGGTGCACGTGTCCTACCGCGCGCTGGATGCCGCGACCATCGCGGCCGCCTCCGGCAGCGTGGTCGGCCGGGCCATCGCGGGCCTGCGGGTCTACGTGCTCGACAACCGGTTGCGGCCGGTCCCGGTCGGTGTCGCGGGCGAAATGTATGTCGCGGGACCGCAATTGGCGCGCGGCTACCTCGGCCGCCCCGATCTGTCGGCCACCCGGTTCGTCGCCAACCCGCTCGGCGGCTCCGACGCGGCGGGCTCGCGCCTGTACCGCTCCGGTGACCTCGCGCGCTGGAACCGCTTCGGTGAGCTCGAATACCTGGGCCGCGCCGACGATCAGGTGAAGGTGCGCGGCTTCCGCATCGAGCTCGGCGAGATCGAGTCCGCCATCCTGGCCCAGCCGGGCATCGCCCAGGCGGCGGTCATCGTGCGCGAGGACCAGCCGGGCGATCAGCGGATCGTGGCCTACGTGGTGGCCGAGCCCGACGTGGTCCCGGTGCTCGATCACGTTCGTGACGGCGCCGCCGAGCGGCTGCCGTCGTACATGGTGCCCTCCGCGCTGGTGCGGCTCGAGTGGATTCCGTTGACGGTCAACGGAAAGCTCGATCGGCGTGCGCTGCCCGCGCCCGCCGTGCAGGCCCGCGCCTTCCGCGCGCCGGTCACCCCGGGGCAGGAGACCGTGGCCGCGGTGTTCGCCGAGGTGCTCGACCTGCCGCGGGTCGGCGTCGACGACGACTTCTTCGAACTCGGCGGCAACTCGCTCATCGCCACCAGGGTGGTCTCCCGCATCGGTGCCGCGCTCGGCACCACGGTCGCGGTGCGCGCGCTGTTCGAGGCGCCCACTGTGGCGGCGCTGGCCGCCAGGGTGGAGTCGCACGCCGACGGTGCCGCCCGCGCCCGCCTCGTCGCCCGGCCCCGGTCGGCCGACGCGCTGGTGCCGCTGTCGTTCGCGCAGCAGCGCATGTGGTTCCTGAACAAGTACGACACCTCCTCGGCGGCCTACAACCTGCCGATCGCCATCCGGCTGACCGGTGCGCTCGACGTGGCCGCGCTGCGGCTCGCGGTGGCCGACGTGGTGCGCAGGCACGAGTCGCTGCGCACCCGCTACCCGGAGCACGGTGGCACCCCGGTCCAGGTGATCGTGCCCGCCGAGAACATCGCGCTAGACCTGCACCCGGTGCAGGTGGATCCGGCCGACCTGACCGCCGTGGTGACCGACTTCGTCACCACCGGATTCGATGTGGCCGAACAGGTTCCGTTGCGCACCCGGCTCTACAGCGCGGGCCCGGACGAGCACGTGCTCGTCGTCGTGGTGCACCACATCGCGGCCGACGGTTTCTCCATGGGACCGCTGACCCGCGACGTGATGCTCGCCTACTCGGCCCGCACCCAGGACAGCGCGCCCGGCTGGGCGCCGCTGGCCGTGCAGTACGCCGACTTCGCGGTCTGGCAGCGCGAGGTGCTCGGCACCGAGGACGATCCGGACTCGCTGATGGCGCGCCAGGTGGCGCACTGGCAGCGCGTGCTCGACGGTGTCCCGGACGAGCTGACCCTGCCCGCGGACCGGCCGCGCCCGGCGATCGCCTCGCTGCGCGGCGCGACGCTGCACCGCGAGCTGCCCGCCGAGCTGATCGCCGCGCTGGAAGACATTGCGCGCCAACGCGGTGCGTCGCTGTTCATGGTGCTGCACGGCGCGCTCACCGTGCTGCTGTCGCGGCTGTCCGGCGCGGACGACATCACCGTCGGCACGCCGATCGCGGGCCGCGGCGAGCAGGCGCTCGACGACCTGGTCGGCATGTTCGTCAACACCCTGGTGCTGCGCACCGGGATCGACGCCGGTGAATCGTTCACCGAGCTGGTCGATCGGGTGCGGCGCACCGACCTCGATGCCTACGGCAATGCCGACGTGCCCTTCGAACGACTGGTGGAGCTGCTCGCACCGGAACGCTCGCAGGCGCGTAACCCGCTGTTCCAGGTGATGCTGGCCTTCCAGAACCTGGACCGCACCACCCTCGAACTGCCGGGTCTGTCGGTGTCGGCGCTCGATCTCGAAGAGAACGTGGCGCGCTTCGACCTGCAGTTCACGCTCTCGGAGCAGGGCGAACCCGGCACGGCGGGCATGGCGTTGGCGCTCACCTACGCCACCGACCTGTTCGACGAGTCGACCGCCGCCGAGATCGCGCAGCGCTGGCAGCGGGTGCTCGAGGCGATCGCCGCGAACCCGGCCGTCGCGGTCGGCCGGATCGACGTGCTCGACGCCGCCGAGCGGGCCGACCTGACCGCGCGCACCGGCGCGTTGGCCACGCCGCCGCGCACGCTGCCGGAGCTGCTGGCCGAGGCCGCCGCCATCGACCCTGCGGCCCCCGCCGTCGTATTCCAGGGCAGGACCACGTCCTACGCCGAGCTCGACGAACGCTCGAACCGGTTGGCCCGCTTGCTGATCGAGCGTGGTCTCGGTACCGAGGACCTGGTCGCGGTCGCGGTACCGCGCTCGGACGACTCGTACTTCGCCGAATGGGCGGTCGCCAAGTCCGGCGCGGCGTTCGTGCCGATCGACCCGACCTACCCGGCCGACCGCATCGCACACATGGTCACCGATTCGGGCTCCCCGGTCGGCCTGACCGTCACCTCGGTGCGCGCCGACCTGCCGGACTCGGTCGAGTGGCTGGTGCTGGACGAGCTGCAGCTGTCCGGCTTCGACGCGGCCGCGATCACCGACGCCGATCGGGTGCGGCCGGTCAGTCCGGTGCACCCCGCCTATGTCATCTACACCTCCGGTTCCACCGGTGTGCCCAAGGGTGTCGTGGTCACCCACGCCGGCCTCGCCAACTTCCGGGACGAGCAGAACGCTCGGTACGACGTCGACTCGTCTACGCGCGCATTGCATTTCGCGTCGCCGAGCTTCGACGCCTCGATCCTCGAGTTCCTGCTGGCGATCGGCCGCGGCGGCACCCTGGTGGTCTGCCCGCCCGGTGTGTACGGCGGCGAGGAACTGGCCGAGCTGATCCGCGCCGAGCGCGTCACGCACGCGTTCATCACGCCGTCGGTGCTCGCCTCGCTCGATCCGGCCGCGCTGGCCGACATGCGGGTGATCGTCGCCGGTGGTGAGGCGGTCCCCGCCGATCTGGTCACCAAGTGGGGTGGCGCGCCGGACGGTTCGGGCCGGCGCTTCCACAACGGCTACGGCCCGACCGAGACCACCATCATGACCAACATCAGCGACGCGCTGACGCCGGGCGATCTGGTCACCATCGGTGGCCCGACCCGCGGCATGCAGTCGCTGATCCTGGACGCCCAGCTCCGGCCCGTGCCGGTGGGTGTCGCAGGTGAGCTCTATCTGTCGGGCATCCAGCTGGCTCGCGGCTATCACGCGCGTCCCGGCCTGACCGCCGACCGTTTCGTGGCGAATCCGGCGGTTCCCGGCGCGCGGATGTACCGCACCGGTGACGTGGTCCGCTGGACCCGCACCGGCGAGGTCGAGTACGTCGGCCGGTCCGACTTCCAGGTCAAGGTGCGTGGTTTCCGCATCGAGCTCGGCGAGATCGACGCGGCCCTGGCCGCGCACGAGAACGTCGCCTTCGCGGTCACCGTCGGCCACAAGGGTTCGGCCGGTGCCACCTCGCTGGTGTCGTATGTCGTTGCGGCACCGGGTCGTTCGATCGACGTCGCGGCGCTGACCGCCTTTGTCGAGGACCGGCTGCCCGCGTACATGGTGCCGTCCTCGATCATGGTGATCGATCGGGTACCGCTCACCCCGGTCGGCAAGCTGGACCGAAAGGCGTTGCCGGAGCCGGTGTTCGCGACCGAGGTCGTGTTCCGGGCGCCGCGTACGCCGGTCGAGCAGACCATCGCCGAGGTGTTCGCCGAGGTGCTCGGCGTGGAGCGGGTCGGCGTCGACGACTCGTTCTTCGCACTGGGCGGCGACAGCATCGTCTCCATCCAGCTGGTCTCGCGGGCCAAGGCGCGCGGCGTGGTCTTCAGCCCACGGCACGTCTTCGAGCAGCGCACCGTGGCCGGGCTGGCGGCGGTGGCCGAGACCGCCGACGCCGCGGCGGCTTCGGCCGTGGTGCTCGCCGAACTGCCCGGTGGTGGCGTCGGCCCGATGCCGCTGACCCCCGTGGTGCGCTTCATGGCGGAGCGGCGCGGCTCGTTCAACCGGTTCAACCAGACCCTCGCGCTGGAACTGCCGGTCGGCATCGACCGGGCAGGCATCGTCGCGACCGTCGGCGCGGTGATCGACCGGCACGACATGCTGCGGGCGAGCCTGCGGCAGGTCGAGGGGGAGTGGCTGCTCGAAACCGCCGCCCCCGGCACCGTCGACGTGGACGCACTGGTCGACCACGTCACCTTCGACGCGGCCGCCGACGATGCCGAGCTGATCGAGATCGCTTCCGCCGCACTGGATTCCTCGCTGGATCGGCTGGATCCCGCTGCGGGCGTTGTCATCCGGTTCGTCTGGCTGGAGCCGTCCAACGGCGAGCGCGCCGGACGGCTGATCGTCGTCGGCCATCACCTGGTGGTCGACGGCGTCTCCTGGCGCATCCTGGTGCCCGACTTCGTCGCGGCCTGGGGCCAGCGCACCGCGGGCCAGCAGCCCGAGCTGGTCGCACCGGCCACTTCAATGCGGGCCTGGGCGCACGCGCTCGAACGCGAGGCGCGCAGTGCCGAGCGGGTCGCCGAGCTCGACCACTGGCGTTCGGTGGTCGACGCGGCCGATCCGCTGCTGACCGAGCGTGCGATGGACCCGGCGCTCGACACCTCGGGTGTCATCGAGAAGCTGCAGGTCGAGGTGTCCGCCGAGGTCACCAAGGCCCTGCTGACCACGGTGCCCGCCCTGTTCCACGGCGGCGTGAACGACGGCCTGCTCACCGCGCTGGCCCTGGCGACCGCCAAGTGGCGGGCGCGCCGGGCCGGTACCCGCGGCGACGAGTCGCTGCTGATCCGCCTGGAGGGCCACGGCCGCGAAGAGGACATCGTGCCCGGCGCGGACCTCTCGCGCACGGTCGGCTGGTTCACCGCGATCTTCCCGGTCCGCTTCGAGCTGTCCGGCATCGACATCGATGCCGCGCTGGCCGGCGGTCCCGCACTGGGCCAGGCCGTCAAGGCGATCAAGGAGCAGCTGCTCGCGGTGCCGGACAAGGGTGTCGGGTACGGCCTGCTGCGCTACCTGAACCCGGAGACCGCCGCCGAACTGCCCGTCGAGCTGCCCGGCCAGGTCAGCTTCAACTACCTCGGCCGCGTCGCCGAGGGTGACGTGCCCGAGTCGCTGCGCGGCTTCGGCTGGATCCCGGCCGCCGAGCTCGGCGCGCTGGGCGGGGCCTACGACGCGGACATGCCCGCGATGGCGCCGCTGGACATCAACGCGATCGTGGTCGGCGACAAGCTGACCGCGAACATCGGCTACCCGTCGACGCTGCTCGACGCCGCCGCCGTGCGCGAATTCGGCGAACTGTGGACGACCGCGCTGGAAGCGGTTGCCCGGCACGCCAATTCGACCGGCGCGGGCGGGCACACGCCGTCCGACTTCGCGCTGGTGCGCAGCACGCAGGGCGATATCGACGGCTGGGAGCGGCGTTTCCCGAACCTGGCCGATATCTGGCCGCTGTCCGCGCTGCAAGCCGGTCTGCTGTTCCACGCCAGGCTGGCCGCCACCTCGGTGGACGTGTACACAGCGCAGGCTGTGCTCACCCTCACCGGGCGGGTGGACGCGGCCCGGTTGCGTTCGGCCGCACAGGCTTTGGTCGACCGCTACGAGAACCTGCGCACCGCGTTCGTCACCGATCGGGACGGCAGCCCGGTGCAGGTGGTGCTGGACAGCGTCCGGGTCGCCTGGTCCGAGCACGACCGGATCGAGCAGGGCGACGGCGACGACCTCATCGCCGCCGACCGCACGCAGCGCTTCGATCTGACCGAGCCGCCGCTGATCCGCTTCACGCTGATCCAGGTGGCGCGCGACCGCTGGCAGTTCGTGGTGGCCAACCATCACATCCTGCTCGACGGCTGGTCCATGCCGCTGCTCATGCAGGACCTGCTGGTGCTGTACGCGGCACACGCGGACACCAGCGTGCTGCCCGCCGTGCGGTCCTACCGGCACTTCCTGGAATGGACCGCGCAGCAGGATCATGCGGCCTCGATGGCCGCGTGGACCGACGCGCTGCGCGGTGTCACCGAGCCGACGCTGCTGGCCCGCCCGGATGCCGGGCGCGAGATCACCTCGCTCTCCGGCGAGTACTTCTTCGAGCTCGACCAGGCGGCCACCGCGCGGCTCACCGCGCTGGCCGGCTCGCTCGGCGTCACGCCGAACACCGTGCTGCAGACCGCGTGGGGCATCCTCATCGGCCGGATGACCGGCCGGGACGACGTGCTGTTCGGCACCACGGTGTCCGGCAGGCCCGCGGACCTGTCCGGCGTGGAGTCGATGGTCGGCCTGTTCATCAATACCGTGCCGGTGCGGGTGCGCTTCGACCCGGCGGAGTCCGCGCAGCAGCTGCTGGCCCGGACCCAGGGCGAGCAGGCGGATCTGCTCGATCACCACTACGTCGGCCTCGCGGACATCCAGTCCGCCGCGGGCATCGGTGGCCTGTTCGACACGCTGGTGGTGTTCGAGTCCTACCCGGTGGACGCCGCGGGCCTGCAGGAACAGGCCTCGGACATCGACGGTATGGCGGTGGTCGGCCTCGACGCGGCCGATGCCACGCACTACCCGTTGACGCTTATCGCACAGTTGGATTCGCGACTGCGGATCCGCGCGGGTTACCTGCGTGACCTGTTCGACGAGCAGACCGTGCGGCGCATCGCCGACCGTCTGATCCGTGTGCTGACCGCGATCAACGCCGAACCGACTGTGCCGGTGGGTGATATCGAGTTGCTCGACACCGCGGAGCGCGAGCTCGTGGTGTCCGGCTGGAACGACACCGCGCACGAGGTGGATGCGGCCGCGACGCTCGTCTCGAAGTTCTACGCGCAGGCCGCCCGCACGCCCGACGCGACCGCGCTGAGCTTCGAGGGGACACATCTGTCCTACGACGAGTTCGCCGGACGGGTGAACCAGCTGGCCCGCTGGCTGATCGCCCGCGGTGTCGGCGCGGAATCCTATGTGGCGCTTGGCATGCGGCGCTCGATCGATCTCGTCGTCGGCATGTACGCGGTCACGGTGGCCGGTGGCGCCTACGTGCCGCTGGACCCGGATCACCCGGCCGAGCGCACCGAATACATTCTGGCCACGGCCGATCCGGTGTGTGTGCTGACCTCCGGCACCGATCTCGACATCGATACCGCGCAGGTGCGCATCGACCTGCTCGACCTGAGCGGGCTGCCCGAAGCGGCGATCACCGACGCGGATCGCCGGGCGCCGTTGCGGCCGGCCAATACCGCGTACGTGATCTTCACGTCCGGCTCCACCGGTCGCCCCAAGGGCGTCGGTGTTTCGCACGCGGCGATCGTCAACCGCCTGGTGTGGATGCAGTCCGCCTACGGGCTGGACACCACCGACGCGGTATTGCAGAAGACGCCCGCCACCTTCGACGTATCGGTGTGGGAGTTCTTCTGGCCCTTGCAGATCGGCGCGCGCCTGGTCGTCGCGAAGCCGGACGGGCACCGCGATCCGGCCTACCTGGCCGAGGTGATCAGCACCGAGCGGATCACCGTCACCCACTTCGTGCCGTCGATGCTCGCGGTGTTCGTCGCCGATGCCGCTGCGGCGCAGTGCGACTCGCTGCGGCTGGTGTTCGCCTCCGGTGAGGCGCTGCCGCCCAAGCCCGCACATCGACTGCGTGAGCTGACCGGTGCGGCGCTGCACAACCTGTACGGCCCGACCGAGGCCGCGGTCGACGTCACCTTCCACGAGGTCGTCGACACCGATACCGACACCGTCCCGATCGGTGCGCCGGTCTACAACACCCAGGTGTACGTGCTGGATTCGCGGCTGCGCCCGGTGCCGGTGGGTGTCGCGGGTGAGCTGTATCTCGCGGGCACCCAGCTGGCCCGCGGGTACGTCGCGCGGCCGGATCTGACCAGTGACCGCTTCGTGGCCAACCCCTACGGCGCCACCGGCGAGCGTATGTACCGCACCGGTGACCTCGTCGCCTGGACGTCCTCCGGCGAGCTGGAGTACCTGGGCCGCACCGACTTCCAGGTGAAGCTGCGCGGTCTGCGGATCGAGCTCGGCGAGATCGAGACCGCGCTCACCGCGCTGGACGAGGTCGCTCAGTCGGTCGTGGTGGTCCGCGGTGACCAGCACACCGGCGACCAGCTCGTCGCCTATGTCATTGCCGCGCCGAACGTTCGGGTGGACACCGAGCTGCTGCGCGAGGACCTGGCGGAGCGGTTGCCCGCGTACATGGTGCCGTCGGTGGTGCTCGTGCTCGACGAGTTCCCGCTCAACGCCTCCGGCAAGCTGGACCGTAAGGCGCTGCCCGCGCCGGTGTTCGAGGCCGCGGTGTTCCGCGCGCCGACGACCCCGGTGGAGGAGATCGTCGCGGCCACCTTCGCCGAGGTGCTCGGCGTGGAGCGGGTCGGCCTGGACGACGAC
Organism: Nocardia suismassiliense; assembly: GCF_900269665.1. Lineage (GTDB taxonomy): Bacteria > Actinomycetota > Actinomycetes > Mycobacteriales > Mycobacteriaceae > Nocardia > Nocardia suismassiliense. The sequence goes on along the minus strand of NZ_LT985361.1, from coordinate 8,592,899 downwards.
TTCTTCGCGCTCGGCGGTAACTCGCTGTCCGCCACCCAGGTCGCCGCGCGGCTGTCCGCCGCGCTGGACACCGATCTCGGCGTCCGTGAGCTGTTCGAGGCGTCCACCGTGGTCGCGCTCGCGGCCCGCGCGGAGACGCACGCCGGCGCGGGTGCCCGGGCGGCCCTGGTGCCGCAGCAGCGGCCCGCGCTGGTGCCGCTGTCACTGGCCCAGCAGCGCATGTGGTTCTTGAACCGCTTCGACCCGGACTCGGCCGTGGACAACATCCCGGCCGCGGTGCGGCTGTCCGGTCTGCTCGACCGGCAGGCGCTGCAGATCGCCGTCGCCGACGTGCTGGCCCGGCACGAGTCGCTGCGCACCTTCTACCCGGAGGTGGACGGCACCGCGCATCAGCAGACCGTGCCCACCGGCAAGGTGATCCCCGACCTCGCGCCCTTCGAGGTCACCGAGGCCGAACTGCCGCAACGGCTTTCCGAGCTGGTGCTGACCGCCTTCGACGTCACCACCGAGGTGCCGTTCCGGGCCAGGCTGTTCGAGGTGAGCCCGACCGAGCACGTGCTGGCCCTGGTGGTGCACCACATCTCGGCCGACGGCTTCTCCATGGGCCCGCTGACCCGAGATGTGATGACCGCCTACGGCGCCCGCGTCGAAGGCGGCGAACCCGCCTGGCGGCCACTGGAAGTCCAGTACGCCGACTTCGCGCTGTGGCAGCGCGCCGTGCTCGGCGACGAGGACGATCCGGAATCGGTGATCGCCCAGCAGATCGCGTACTGGTCGAACTCGCTGGCCGGGCTGCCCGATCAGCTCGACCTGCCCACCGACCGGCCGCGCCCCGCGGTCGCGTCCGGTCGCGGCGCGACGCACACCTTCGAGATCGATGCCGAAACCCACGGCAGGCTCACCGAACTCGCCCGGACCAGGGGCGCGACGCTGTTCATGGTCGCGCACACGGCGCTGGCCGTGCTGCTCGCCCGGTTGTCCGGCGAGCGCGACATCGCGATCGGCACCCCGGTCGCGGGCCGTGGCGAGCGGGCGCTGGACGACCTGATCGGCATGTTCGTCAACACCCTGGTGCTGCGGACCCCGATCGACAGCGCCGCGACGTTCACCGATCTGCTGCGCACGGTGCGGGCGACCGATATCGCCGCGTTCGGGCATGCGGACCTGCCGTTCGAGCGGCTGGTCGAGATCCTGAACCCGGCGCGCTCGCAGGCGCGGCACCCGTTGTTCCAGGTGCTGCTCTCGTTCCAGAACCTCGGCCAGAACAGCCTCGAACTGCCGGGCCTGACGGTCAGCGGTGTCGAGCTGCCGATCGATACGGCGAAGTTCGACTTGCAGCTGACGCTGTCGGAGAAGAACGCCACCCAACCGGTAAACGGCGCGGGTGCCGCGGCGGCGGGTATCAGTGCCGAATTCATCTACGCCACCGATCTTTTCGACGCGGAAACGATGGCCGAGCTCGGGCAGCGGTTCCACCGGCTGCTGAAAGCTCTTGCCGCCGAACCGGATCGGCCGATCGGCGATATCTCCTTGCTGGACGAGCAGGAGACCGAGCAGGCGCTGCGCGGCTGGAACGCCACCGAGCACGACCTCGGCGCACCGACCACCCTGGTCGCCGAGTTCGCCGCGCAGGCGCAGGCCACCCCGGACTCGGTCGCAGTGGTCGATCCCGCAACGGGCACCTCGCTCACCTATGCCGAATTCGGTGCCCGCGTGCACCGGTTGGCGCGCAAGCTGATCGAGGCCGGTGTCGGCCCGGAGACCCTGGTCGCCCTGGGTCTGCGGCGCTCGGTGGACCTGGTCGTCGCCGCGTACGCGGTGCAGGAGGCCGGTGGCGGCTACGTGCCGCTCGACCTCGACCAGCCCGCCGAACGGGTGAACTATGTGCTCGACTCGGCCGGCCCGGTCTGTGTGCTGACCACCTCGCGCGACGCGTTCGACGCCGCGGGCCGCACCACCCTGTCGATCGATGAGCTCGACCTGTCCGGTTACTCGGACGAGCCGGTCACCGATGCCGAACGCCTCGTGCCGCTGCGGCCGGAACACCCGGCGTACGTGATCTTCACGTCCGGCTCGACCGGTCGCCCGAAGGGCGTCGCGGTGCCGCACGCCGCCGTGGTGAACCAGATCCGCTGGATCACCGGCGAATACGGCATCGGCGCCGACGACATCGTGCTGTTCAAGACGCCCGCCACCTTCGACGTGTCGGTGTGGGAGCTGTTCGGCCCGATGACCACCGGCGGCCGCATCGTGGTGGCCAGTGCGGACGGGCATCGCGATCCGCAGTACCTCGCGGACGTGATCGCCGCCGAGCGCGTCACCATGACCTCGTTCGTGCCGTCGATGCTGACCGTCTTCGCCGGAAACGTCGACGCGACCGGCGCCGGTGCGTCCCTCGCCTCGCTGCGGACACTGTTCGTCGCCGGTGAGGCCTTCACCGCCGAGGCAGTCGACGCCATCCGCCGGGTCAGCTCGGCCGCGCTGTACAACCTTTACGGCCCAACGGAATTCACCGTGCACGCCACGCACGGCCCGGTCGCCGACGAGGTGACCGGCGCGGTGCCCATCGGCCTGCCGGTGTGGAACGCCCAGGCGTACGTGCTGGATTCGCGCCTGCAGCCGGTGCCGTCGGGTGTCGCAGGCGAGCTGTATCTGGCCGGTGCGCAGCTGGCGCGCGGCTATTTCGGCCGCACCGACCTGACCGCGGATCGCTTCGTGGCCAACCCGTTCGGTGCCGCGGGCGCCCGGATGTACCGCACCGGTGACCTCGTGACCCGCGATGACACCGGCGCCATCGAGTACATCGGCCGCACCGACTTCCAGGTGAAGCTGCGCGGCTTGCGCATCGAGCTCGGTGAGATCGAAACCGCGCTCGCCGCACACGATTCGGTGGCCCAGTCCGTCGCCATGGTGCGCTCGGACGCGCACACCGGCGATCAGCTGGTCGGTTACGTGGTCCCGGTCGGCGACACCACCGTCGACGTCGACGACCTCAGGGGACACCTGTCCACCCGACTGCCGTCGTATATGGTGCCCGCCGCGATCGTGGTGCTCGACGCCATGCCGCTCAACCCGAACGGCAAACTGGACCGGCGCGCACTGCCCGCACCCGCCTTCGAGGCACGGGAATTCCGCGCACCGTCCACCCCGATCGAAGAGATCGTGGCCAACACCTTCGCCGAGGTGCTCGGGCTCACCAGCACCGACGGCGAACGCGCCGTCGGCCTCGACGACGACTTCTTCGACCTCGGCGGCAACTCGCTCATCGCCACCCAGGTGGTCGCCCGCCTGGGCGCCGCACTGGACACCCGGGTCCCGGTGCGGATGCTGTTCGAGGCGCCGACCGTCGCCGCGCTGGCCGCCCGGATGGAAGCCCACCAGGGCACCGGCCGCCGCCGCGAACTCGTGGCAGGCCGGCGCCCGCCCCGCATCCCGTTGTCGCTCGCGCAGCAGCGGATGTGGTTCCTCAACCGGTTCGACAACCAGACCGCGGTCAACAACATCCCCCTCGCCGTCCGGCTCACCGGCTCGCTCGACACCGACGCGCTGCGCCAAGCCGTCGCCGACGTGGTCGACCGGCACGAGGTGCTGCGCACCGTCTACCCGGAAACCGCCGACGGCCAAGGTGTTCAGGTGGTGCTGCCCGCCGGGCAGGAGACCATCGAGCTGACCCCGATCGAGGTGTCGGAGACCGAAATCCAGGAGCGGGTCAGCGAATTGGTGCTGACCGGCTTCGACGTCACCACCGAGGTGCCGGTGCGGGCCCAGCTGTTCCGCGTCGCAGGCTCGATGGACGGCTCACAGCCCGACACCCACGTGCTGGTCTTCGTAGTGCACCACATCTCCGGCGACGGCTGGTCGGTGCGCCCGCTGGCCCGCGACGTGATGATCGCCTACGCGGCCCGCTCGCGCGGCGAGGCGCCCGCCTGGTCGCCGCTGCCGGTGCAGTACGCCGACTTCGCGCTGTGGCAGCGGGAAACCCTCGGCTCCGAAGACGATCCGGCCTCGCTGATCGCGCAGCAGGTCGCCTACTGGTCCGACAGCCTGGCCGGGCTGCCCGACCAGCTGGACCTGCCCGCGGACCGCTCGCGGCCCGCCGTCGCGTCCAATCGCGGTGGGGTGTACGAGTTCTCGCTCGACCCGCAGCTGGTGCGGGAGCTGAACGCGCTCGCCAGGGCGCACGGCGCCAGCCTGTTCATGGTGGTGCACGCCGCGTTCGCCGCGCTGCTGGCCCGGTTGTCCGGCAGCGACGACATCGCCATCGGTACCGCGGTGGCCGGTCGTGGTGAGGCCGTGCTCGACGACGCCATCGGCATGTTCGTCAATACGCTCGTGCTGCGCAGTGCGGTCGACCCGGCGGACTCGTTCGCGGAGCTGGTCGCGCGCACCAAGGACCGCGACCTCGCCGCCTTCGGGCACGCGGACCTGCCGTTCGAGCGGCTGGTCGAGATCCTCAACCCGGCCCGCTCGCAGGCGCGGCACCCGCTGTTCCAGGTGATGCTGTCGTTCCAGAACACCGGGGAGGCCTCGTTCGAGCTGCCCGGCCTGGAGGTCGCCGGGGTGCCGCTGGACGTGGTGACCGCCAAGTTCGATCTGCACCTGAGCCTGTCCGACCGGTTCGATGCCGACGGTGCGGCCGACGGCATGACCGCCGAATTCGCCTATGCCACCGACATGTTCGACGCGGGCACCATCGCGGGCGTCGCGGACCGGCTCGTCCGGTTGCTGACCGCCGTCGTCGCGGACCCGTCGGGGGCGATCGGCGATGTCGAGCTGCTGGACTCGGCCGAGCACGCCCAGGTGGTCGCGCGCTGGAACGACACCGCGCATGCGGTGGACGACACGGCGACGCTGGTATCGATGTTCGAGGCGCAGGTCGCTCGGACCCCCGATAACGCGGCGTTGACCTTCGAGGGGACAACTCTGTCCTACGCCGAGTTCGCGGCGCAGGTGAATCGCCTTGCCCGGCACCTGATCTCGCTGGGTGTCGGCCCGGATTCGATGGTCGCGCTGGGTATGCGCCGGTCCATCGAACTGGTCGTCGGCATGTACGCGGTGAGTGTCGCCGGTGGCGCGTATGTGCCGCTGGATCCGGATCATCCGGCCGAGCGCACCCACTACGTGCTCGATACCGCGCAGCCGGTGTGTGTCCTGACCACCGCACGGGACGAGTTCGACGCCGGCCAGACCCCGGCCGTGCATATCGACGGCCTGGAGCTGTCGGACTACGCCGACGCGCCGGTGACCGACGCGGATCGCCGTGCGCCGCTGCGCCCGTCGAACACCGCATACGTGATCTTCACCTCCGGTTCCACCGGTCGGCCGAAGGGTGTGGCGGTGAGCCACGGGGCGATCGTCAACCGCCTGGTGTGGATGCAGGCCGAGTACCGCCTGGAAACCACCGATGTGGTGTTGCAGAAGACGCCCGCCACCTTCGACGTGTCGGTGTGGGAGTTCTTCTGGCCCTTGCAGATCGGCGCGCGCCTGGTCGTCGCGAAGCCGGACGGCCATCGCGATCCCGGCTACCTGATCCAGGTGATCACCGCCGAAGAGGTCACCACCGCGCACTTCGTGCCGTCGATGCTGTCGGTGTTCGTCGCCGAGCAGCGCGCGGACGAATGCACCAGCCTGGTCAATGTTTTCGCCTCCGGTGAGGCGCTGCCCGCCGCCACCGCGCAGCGCATGCAGGAACTCACCGGTGCGCGCCTGCACAACCTGTACGGCCCGACCGAGGCCGCGGTCGACGTCACCTTCCACGAGGTGGACGAGTCCGACGCGGTGTCCGTGCCGATCGGCGCCCCGGTGTTCAACACCCAGGTGTACGTGCTGGATTCGCGGCTGCACCCGGTGCCGGTCGGCGTCGCGGGTGAGCTGTACCTCGCCGGTGTGCAACTGGCCCGCGGTTATGTCGCGCGCCCGGAGCTCACCGCGGATCGCTTCGTGGCCAACCCGTTCGGCGCGGACGGCGAGCGGATGTACCGCACCGGTGACCTCGTCACCTGGACCCCGCGCGGCGAACTGGAGTACTTGGGCCGCACCGACTTCCAGGTGAAGCTGCGCGGTCTGCGGATCGAGCTCGGTGAGATCGAATCCGCGCTCACCGCACTGGATTCCATCGCGCAGGCCGTGGTGGTCGTGCGCTCGGACGACCGACTCGGCGATCAGCTGGTCGGCTACGTCGTGCCGACCGCGGGTCACGTGGTCGACATCGACGGTGTGCGCACCGAACTCGGCGGCGAGCTGCCCGCATACATGGTGCCCTCGGCCTTCGTGGTGCTGGACGAGTTCCCGCTCAACGCCTCCGGCAAGCTGGACCGCAAGGCGCTGCCCGCGCCGGTGTTCGAGGCCAAGGTGTTCCGGGCCCCGTCCACGCCGATCGAGGAGATCGTCGCGGGCACCTTCGGCGACGTGCTCGGCGTCGCCAGGGTCGGCCTGGACGACGACTTCTTCGAACTCGGCGGCAACTCGCTGCTGGCCACCCAGGTGACCGCGCGGCTCGGCGCCGCGCTGGACACCCAACTGGCGGTCCGCGACCTGTTCGAGGCGTCCACGGTGTTCGCGCTGGCCACCCGGGTCGAGCGCAACGCGGGCTCCGGCAGGCACCGGCCCAAGCTGGAGACCGGGGAGCGTCCGGACCGGATCCCGCTCTCGCCGGCGCAGCAGCGCTACTGGTTCCTCAACCAGTTCGACACGGCTACTTCGGCGGTCGACAACATCCCGCTCGCGGTGCGGTTGTCGGGCACCCTCGATGTCGCCGCGCTGGAGCAGGCGATCGGCGACGTGTTCGCCCGGCACGAGGTGCTGCGCACCACCTACCCGCGCTCCGCGGAGGGGCCGCACCAGGTGATCCGCCCGGCGGCCGAGTCGGCGGCCGCGCTCACCCCGGTCGACGTCACCGAGGACGAGCTGCTCAACGCGGTGATCGCGTTCGCGATGACCACCTTCGACGTCACCGTCGAGGTGCCGCTGGCGGTGGCGCTGTTCCGGATCGCGCCGGACGAGCACGTGCTCGCGTTCACCGTGCACCACGTGGCGGCGGACGGTTCGTCGATGGGCCCGCTGGCCCGCGACGTGATGGCCGCGTACGTGGCCCGCGCGCAAGGCGAAGTGCCGCAGTGGCTTCCGCTGCCGGTGCAGTACGCCGATTACGCGCTCTGGCAGCGTTCGGTGCTCGGTTCGGAGGACGATCCGGAATCCCTGGCCGCCCAGCAGGTCGGCTACTGGCAGACCGCACTGGCCGGGCTGCCCGACCAGCTGGAGCTGCCCGCCGACCGGCCGCGCCCGCCCGCGCAGTCGTTCCACGGCAAGGCGATTCGCTTCGAGATCTCCCCGGAGCGGCACGCCCGCCTGCACGAGCTGGCCCGCGCCAACAACGCGTCGCTCTTCATGGTGGTGCACGCCGCGCTGGCTGTGCTGCTCTCGCGCCTGTCCGGCACCGACGACATCGCGGTCGGCACCCCGATCGCGGGCCGCGGTGAACGCGAACTCGACGACCTGATCGGCATGTTCGTCAACACCCTGGTGTTCCGCACCCGGGTGCAGCCGGGCGACCGGTTCGCCGATCTGCTCGCCGACGTCAAGGAGCGCGACCTCGAGGCGTTCGCCAACGCGGACGTGCCGTTCGAGCGGCTCGTCGAGGTGCTCAACCCGGTGCGTTCCACCGCGCGCAATCCGCTGTTCCAGGTGGGTCTTTCGTTCCAGACCCTGGCCGAGACCCCCTTCGAACTGCCCGGCCTCTCGGTGAGCGCGGTCAACTTCGACTCGCAGCTGGCCAAGACCGACCTGCACGTCACGCTCTCCGACCGGTACGCCGAGGACGGCACGCCCGCCGAGATCATCACCGAATTCGGTTACGCCATCGATCTATTCGACGAGGACACGGTCCAGGGCTTCGCGGACCGCTTCGTGCGGGTGCTCGACGCGGTGGTCGCCGACGCCACCCTGCCGGTCGGCGAGATCGACCTGCTCGCAGCCGACGAGCACACCCGCATCCTGGGCACCTGGAACGACACCGCGCACGAGGTCGATCCGACCGCGACGCTGGTGTCGCTGCTGGACGCCTCCGTCGCGGCGGCACCGGAGGCGATCGCGCTTGTCGCGGACGATCCGACCGGTCAGCAGCAGGTCACTTACGCCGAGCTGGATCGTCGGGTGAACCGCCTGGCCCGCTACCTGATCCAGCGCGGCATCGGCCCGGAGGATCGGGTGGCGCTGGCCATCCGTCGGTCCACCGATCTGGTCGTCGCCATGTACGCGGTCGCGAAATCCGGTGCGGCGTATGTGCCCATCGATCCGGACCAGCCCGCCGAGCGGACCGACTACATCCTCGCCACCGCGGCACCGGTCTGTGTGCTGACCACCGGTCGCGACGGATTCCGTACCGCCACCACCGAAGTCGTCCAGCTCGACGCACTCGACCTGAGCACGTTCGCGGCCGGTCCGGTGACCGGCGACGAGCGCCGCGCCGCGCTGACTCCGGCGCACACCGCCTACGTGATCTTCACGTCCGGCTCGACCGGCCAGCCCAAGGGCGTCGCGGTTCCGCACGCGGCGATCGTCAACCAGTTGCAGTGGGAGATCGCGACCTTCGGCCTCGGCGCGGACGACGCGATCCTGCTGAAGACCGCGGCGACGTTCGACCTGTCGGTGTGGGAATTCTGGACCGCCGCCGCGTCCGGTGGCCGCCTGGTCATCTCGGCGGCCGACGGTCACCGCGATCCGGCCTACCTCAACGAGCTGATGCGCGGCACCGGCGTCACCGCCCTGCATGTGGTGCCGTCGATGCTCGACTCACTGCTCACCGAGGCCGCGGGCCGCCTGACGCCGTCGTTGCGCCGGGTGCTCGCCATCGGTGAGGCGCTGCCCGCATCGACCGCACAGCGGTTCCGGCGCGACAACGCCGCTGAGCTGTTCAACCTGTACGGCCCCACCGAGGCCGCGGTGTCGATCACCAGCCACCTGGTCACCGACGCCGATCAGGTCTCGGTGTCGATCGGCGCGCCGGAATGGAACAGCCGCGTCTACGTGCTCGACACCAGGCTGCGTCCGGTTCCGGCCGGCGTCTCCGGCGAGTTGTACCTGGCCGGTGCGCAATTGGCGCGCGGCTACTTCGGCAAGCCCGAGCTGACCGCCGACCGGTTCGTCGCCGACCCGTTCGGCGCGCCCGGCGAGCGCATGTACCGCACCGGCGACCTGGTGGCGTGGAACGCCGCCGGTGAGCTGGACTACCGCGGCCGCACCGACTTCCAGGTGAAGATCCGTGGCTTCCGCATCGAGCTCGGTGAGATCGAGGCCGCGCTGCTGCGCCAGCCCGCGATCACCGCGGCCGCCGTGCTCGCGCACACCGATCCGAACATCGGTGACCGGCTCGTCGCCTACGTCGTGCCGCGGGCGGGTCAGCTCGACAAGCGCGGGTTGCAGTCCGCGCTCGCCGCGGAGCTGCCGTCGTACATGGTGCCGTCGGTGCTCGTCGAGCTGCCCGTGCTGCCGCTGAACGCCAACGGCAAGCTGGACCGGAAGGCGTTGCCCGCGCCCACCTTCGAGAAGGCGGTGTTCCGCGCGCCGGTGACGCCGATCGAGCAGATCGTGGCGAACACCTTCGCCGACGTGCTGCGCATCTCGGATCGGGAAGGGGCGGAGTCCAAGCGGCTCGGCCTGGACGACGACTTCTTCGCCTGGGGCGGTAACTCGCTGCTGGCCACCCAGGTCGCCGCCCGCCTCGGCGAGGCGCTGAACACACGGGTGCCGGTCCGGTTGATGTTCGAGGCCTCGACCGTCGCCGCGCTGGCGGTCCGGGTCGAGCAGCATGCCGACGCCGGTGGCCGCAAGGCGCTGACGGCAGGCCCACGCCCGGAACACATTCCGCTGTCGCTCGCGCAGCAGCGCATGTGGTTCCTGAACCGGTTCGACACCCAGTCGGCGGCGTACAACGTGCCGATCGCGGTGCGGCTCACCGGCGCGCTCGATGTCGCCGCACTGCGGGCCGCGATCGCGGATTTGGTGAGCAGGCACGAGATCCTGCGCACCATCTACCCGCAGACCGACAGCGGTCCGGTGCAGGTGATTCTGCCGCCCGCGCAGGCCGTGCCGCGTTTGGAAGTGCGTGTGGTCGCCCCCGCGCAGATCGAATCCGCCGTGGTGGCACTGACTTCGACGATGTTCGACGTCACCACCGAGGTGCCGATGAAGGTCGCGCTGTTCCAGATCGCCGGGGAGCAAACCGATTCCGCTCCGGCCCCGGACGTGGAATACGTCCTGGCCATGGTCGTGCACCACATCTCCGGCGACGGTTCGTCGGTCGGCCCGCTGACCCGCGACCTGATGATCGCCTACGCCGCGCGGTCGGCGGGCGAGGCCCCGAACTGGGCGCCGCTCGAGGTGCAGTACGCCGACTACAGCATCTGGCAGCGTGAGCTGCTCGGCAGCGAGGACGATCAGGAGTCGCTGGCGGCCAAGCAGGTCGCCTACTGGCGCCAGGCGCTGGCGGACCTGCCGGATCAGCTGGATCTGCCGTCGGATCGGCCGCGCCCCGCGGTGCAGTCCTTCGCCGGCGGCAAGGTCGAGCTGCACGTCGACGCCGCGACGCATCAGGCGTTGATCGAGCTGGCCCGGGCCGAGGGCGCGACGCTGTTCATGGTCGTGCACACCGCGCTCGCGGTGCTGCTGGCCCGCCTGTCCGGCACCGGCGACATCGCGATCGGCACGCCGATGGCGGGCCGTGGCGAGGCCGCCCTGGACGACCTGATCGGCATGTTCGTCAATACGCTGGTGTTCCGCACCAGGGTCGACGCCGGGGAGCCGTTCACCGAACTGCTTGCCAGGCAGCGCGAGATCGACATCCAGGCCTTCGCCAATGCCGATGTGCCGTTCGAGCGGCTCGTCGAGGTGCTCAACCCGGTCCGCTCCACCGCGCGGCATCCGCTGTTCCAGGTGGGTCTGTCGTTCCAGAACCTGGCGCAGGCCGGGCTGGAACTGCCGGGGCTCACGGTGTCCGGGCTCGACATCGACACCGCGCTGTCCCAGTTCGATCTGCACCTGATCGCGACCGACCGCTACGGCGACTCCGGCGATCCCGAGGGCATCACCGGCTTCTTCACCTACGCGACCGACATGTTCGATCGGGATACGGTGCAGGGCTTCGTCGATCGGTTCGCGCGCCTGCTCGGCGAGATCGTCGCCGCGCCGCGCACCGCGGTGGGCGACATCGAACTGCTCGAGGCCGCGGAGCGCAGCCAGCTGGTGAGCGGCCGCAACGCGACCGACTACCCGGTGGATTCGGCGGCGACGCTGGTATCGCTGCTCGATGCCTCGGTGGCCGCCGGTCCGAAGGAAGTCGCGCTGGTCACCGCGGACGGTGCGTCGATCACCTACGCCGATCTCGACGCTCGGGTGAATCGCCTTGCGCGGCATCTGATCTCGATCGGTGTCGGCCCGGAGTCGCGGGTGGCGCTGGCGTTCCGGCGCTCGGTGGATCTGATCGTGGCGATGTACGCCGTCGCGAAGTCCGGTGGTGCGTATGTGCCGGTGGATCCCGCGCAGGCTGCGGAGCGCACGAGCTACATCCTCGAGACCGCAGCACCGGTGTGTGTGCTGACCAATGCCGACGCCGAGTTCGCCACCGATGTCGCGCCTTTGGTGCGGATCGATGAGCTGGATCTGGACGAGGTGGACAAGGCGCCGATCACCGATGCCGATCGGGTTGCGCCGTTGCGTCCGGCGAATACCGCGTACGTGATCTTTACGTCGGGTTCGACGGGTCGTCCTAAGGGTGTGGCGGTTTCGCATGGTGCGATCGCGAATCAGTTGCAGTGGAAGGTGACTGAGTTCGGGTTGGATGCGGCGGATGCGATTCTGCTGAAGACGGCTGCGACGTTCGACCTTTCGGTGTGGGAGTTCTGGTCGGCGGCGGTGTGCGGTGGCCGACTGGTCATCGCCTCGCCTGATGGTCATCAGGATCCGGCGTACTTGAACGAGTTGATGGCCCGTGAGTGGGTCACCACGCTCCATGTCGTGCCGTCCATGCTCGACGCGCTCACCGCAGGCGATTTCCCCAACTCGCTGTGGCGGGTGCTGGCGATCGGTGAGGCGCTGCCGGGCGCGCTGGCGCAGCGGTTCGTGCGGGAGCACTCCCGCACCGAGCTGTTCAACTTGTACGGCCCGACCGAGGCCGCGGTGTCCATCACCAGCCATCGGGTGACCAGGGCGGACGAGACCTCGGTGTCCATCGGCCTGCCCGAGTGGAACAGCCAGGTCTACGTGCTGGATTCGCGGCTGCGGCCGGTGCCGGACGGTGTCGCGGGTGAGCTGTATCTCGCTGGTGCGCAGCTCGCGCGGGGTTACTTCGGTCGTGCGGATCTGACGTCGGATCGGTTCGTGGCCAACCCGTTCCAGGTCGGTGAGCGGATGTACCGGACCGGTGACCTGGTGGCGTGGAATGCCTCCGGTGAGCTGGAGTACCGGGGCCGCACCGACTTCCAGGTGAAGATCCGTGGTTTCCGCATCGAGTTGGGTGAGATCGAGGCGGCGCTGCTGGCATTGCCGGAGATCGCGCAGACTGCGGTGGTCGCCAAGTCCGATCCCAAGACCGGTGATCGCCTGGTTGCCTACTTGGTGCCGTCCGACGGTGATGTCGATGTGGCGCAGGTGAAGTCGGCGCTCATCGATGGTTTGCCGTCGTACATGGTGCCGTCGGCGTTCGTGGTGCTGGATGCGTTGCCGCTCAATGTGAACGGCAAGCTGGATCGGAAAGCACTGCCCGAGCCCGAGTTCGAGGCTCAGGTCTTCCGTGCCCCGTCCACGCCGATCGAAGAGATTGTGGCGTCGGTGTACTCCGAGGTGCTCGGTGTCGAGCGGGTCGGTGCCGATGACGACTTCTTCGGCCTCGGCGGTAACTCGCTGCTGGCCACCCAGGTCGCCGCACGCATCGGTGCCGCGCTCGACGCTCGGGTGCCGGTGCGCGCGCTGTTCGAGGCGTCCACCGTGTCCGGTCTGGCCGTCAAGGTCGAGCAGCACGCCGGTGCCGGTGGCCGCCGCGCCCTCGTGGCGGGTCAGCGTCCGGAACAGATTCCGCTGTCGCTGGCACAGCAGCGCATGTGGTTCCTGAACCAGTTCGACACCGCCTCCGCGGTCAACAACATCCCGGTCGCGGTGCGGCTCACCGGCGAGCTCGACGTCGCCGCGCTGCAAGCGGCCGTCGGCGACGTCATCGCCAGGCACGAGACGCTGCGCACGGTGTATCCGGAGCAGGGTCGCGCGGCCAACCAGGTGATCATGCCCGCCGAGCAGTCGGTGCCGGATCTGACGCCGGAAAACGTTGCCGTCGAAGACATTCAGCAGCGGATCATCGATGTGATCACCGCCGGGTTCGATGTCACCGCCGAGATTCCGTTGCGGGCCAAGCTGTTCCGGATCCACGACGGTGAATACGTGCTGGTGTTCGTCGTGCACCACATCAGCGCCGACGGCTGGTCGATGGGCCCGCTGACCCGCGATGTGATGCTGGCCTACGCGGCCCGCTCGGCCGGCGTGCCGCCGGGCTGGGCGCCGCTGCCGGTGCAGTACGCCGACTTCAGCCTGTGGCAGCGCGATGTGCTCGGCTCGGAGACCGATCCGGAGAGCCTGATCTCGCAGCAGGCCGAGTACTGGCGCAGCACGCTGGCCGGGCTGCCCGACGAGCTCAACCTGCCCGCCGACCGGACCAGGCCGACGACCCAGTCGTTCGCCGGTGGCCGCGTGGTGTTCCCGATCGGCGGCGAACTGCACCGACGGCTCACCGAGGTCGCGCGCGAGCAGAACGCGACGATGTTCATGCTGGTACACGCCGCGCTCGCGCTGTTCCTGGCGCGCATGTCGGGCACCGACGACATCGCCATCGGTACGCCGGTGGCCGGTCGTGGCGAGGCCGAGCTCGACGACGTGATCGGCATGTTCGTCAATACGCTGGTGCTGCGTTCACACGTGGAGGGCGACCTCAACTTCGGGCAGTTGCTCGCCAGGACGAAGGACGCGGACCTGCAGGCGTTCGCGCATGCCGACCTGCCGTTCGAGCGACTGGTCGAGCTGCTCAACCCGGAGCGCTCGACCGCGCGGCACCCGCTGTTCCAGGTGGCGCTGTCGTTCGAGAACCTGCCGGAGACCAGCTTCGAACTGCCCGGATTGCATGTGGGCGCGGTCGATTTCGACGTCGACACCGCGAAGTTCGATCTGTCGCTGACGATCCGGGAGGCGCCGGCCGCGGACAGCGCGGGCATGTACGCCGAGTTCTCCTTCGCCCGTGACCTGTTCGACGACGCGACCGTCGAGGTCTTCGCGCAGCGCTTCACCAGGCTGCTCGACGCGATCGCCGGCGACCGCGAGACGCCGATCGGCGATCTGCCGCTGCTGGACGAGGCCGAGTACGACCTGCTGACGCACGTGCACGGCGAAGACGTGATGGCCACCGGGCTGCTGCCGGATCTGCTGCAGCGCGGCGCGCAGCTGAACCCGGACCAGATCGCGGTCCGCTACCTGGGTCGTTCGATCACCTACCGCGAGCTCGACGAGTACTCGTCGCGGCTGGCGCGGGTGCTGATCGACCGCGGTGTCGGTCCGGAACGCATTGTGGCGCTGTCGTTCCCGCGTTCCTACGAGATGGTCGCGGCGTTCTGGGCGGTGGCGAAGGCGGGCGGCGCGCACGTGCCGGTCGACCCGACCTACCCCGAAGACCGCATGCGGCACATGATCAACGACTCCGGCGCGGTCATCGGTATCACCGCGAGCGAGTACGTGGATCGGCTGCCGCGCGACGTCGAATGGCTGCGGCTCGACGATGCCGCGCTGGACGAGCAGATCGCGGCCAAGTCGCCGGAGTCGGTGACCGACGCGGACCGCATCTCCTCGCTGGCGATGCGGCACCCCGTGTACGTCATCTACACGTCGGGTTCGACGGGTATGCCCAAGGGCGTCACCGTGACCCACGCCGGCATGGGTGGCCTGGTCGGTGTCGCCACCGACCTGTACCAGCTCGAGGCGCACCACCGCTTCCTGCACATCTGCTCGCCGAGTTTCGACCCGTCGGTGCTCGAATGGCTGTGTGCCGCCTACACCGGCGCCACGCTGGTGATCGTGCCGTCGACCATCATCGGTGGCCCGGATCTGGCGGAGCTGCTGCGCACCGAGCGGGTGACGCACACGATCATCACCCCCGCCGTGCTCGGCACGGTGGACCCGGCGGACCTGGACGCGCTCGAAGTCGTCTCCGTCGGTGGCGATGTCACCACGCCGGAGCTGCTGGCCAAGTGGTACCCGGGCCGGAAGTACTTCAACGCCTACGGCCCGACCGAGACGACGATCATCTCGTCCTACGCCAGCCTGACCCCGGGCCGGCACGTCACCATCGGTCTGCCGGTGCGCGGCATGTCCGCGCTGGTGCTCGACGCGCGCCTCAACCCGGTGCCGCCGGGTGTCGCCGGTGAGCTCTACCTCGCCGGTGGCGCGGTGGCCCGTGGTTACCACAACCGCCCCGACCTGACCGCGGAACGGTTCGTCGCCAACCCGTGGAGCAACGAGGGCGCGCGCATGTACCGCACCGGTGACGTGGTGCGCTGGTTCGCCGAGCCGGGCGAGCGCGCGGGCAATGCCGCGGTGCCGGAGGTGCGCTGGGAGCTGGACTACGTCGGCCGCTCGGACTTCCAGGTGAAGATCCGCGGCTTCCGCATCGAGCTCGGCGAGATCGACACCGTGCTGGCCGCGCACGAGGACGTCGAGTTCTCGATCACGCTGGGCAAGCAGACCGCGGCGGGCGCCACGATTCTGGTGTCCTATGTGCTCGCGGTGCCCGGCCACGAGATCGATACGGCCCGGCTCGGCGAGCACGCCGCGCGCAGTCTGCCGCCGCACATGGTGCCCTCGGCGATCATGGTGCTCGACGAGATCCCGCTGACCCCGGTCGGCAAGCTCGATCGCAAGGCGCTGCCCGAGCCGGTGCTCGCGCCGCGCGAGTTCCGGGCACCGGCCAGCGAGGTCGAGGCGGTCATCGCCGAGGTGTTCGCCGAGGTGCTCGGGGTCGAGCAGATCGGCCTGGACGACTCGTTCTTCGCGCTCGGCGGCGACAGCATCCTGTCCATCCAGCTGGTCTCGCGGGCCAAGGCCCGCGGCGTGGTGTTCTCCCCGCGCGACGTGTTCGAGCGGCGCAGCGTGGCCTCGCTCGCCGAAATCGCCACCCTCGGTGCGGGATCGGAGCAGGTGAAGCTGGAGGAGCTGCCCGGCGGCGGAGTCGGCGAGATCCCGCTGACGCCGATCATGACGCAGATCCTCGCGAGTGGCTCGTCCTACGACCGCTTCTCGCAGACGATGGCGCTGCGCCTGCCGGACGGCATCGACCGGACGACGCTCGTCGGGACCATCGCGGCGGTGTTCGACCACCACGACGTGTTGCGGACCCAGTTGCGCCGCACCGACGATCAGTGGGCGTTCGAGGCGCTGGCGCCCGGCGCGGTCGACGTGGATGCCATGGTGCATCGGGTCGATCTCGCCGCCGACGTCGACGACGCTGAGCTGAAGCGGGTCGGCAGCGCTGCGTTCGATGCCGCGCTCGGCCGGTTGGATCCGGCGAATGCGGTGATGGCGCAGTTCATCTGGTTCGCCTTCGAGGGCGAGCGGCGCGACGTGCTGCTCATCGTCGCCCATCACTTCGTGGTCGACGGCGTGTCCTGGCGCATCCTGATTCCGGACTTCGCGGTGGCGTGGTCGCAGCTGGCCGCCGGTCAGCAGGTCGCGCTGCCCGCCAACGGCACCTCGATGCGGCGCTGGGCGCACAGCCTGGTGGAGGCCGCGTCCTCGCCCGCGCGGGTCGCGGAACTGCCCTTCTGGCAGCAGGTTTCGACGACGCCGGATCCGTTGATCGGTGCGCGGCCGTTCGACCCTGCGGTCGATACCTTCGCCACGGTCGAGCGGGTCGAGGTCACGCTGCCCGCCGAGGTCACCGACGCGGTGCTCACCGCGATCCCCGGCCTCTACCGCGGCGGCGTGAACGACGGGCTGCTGTCCGCGCTGGCCATGGCGGTCGCCCGCTGGCGCGGCGCGGGCTCGGCGGCACTCGTCAAGCTCGAGGGCCACGGTCGTGAAGAGGAAGTCGTTCCGGGCGCGGATCTTTCGCGCACGGTCGGCTGGTTCACCACGGCTTACCCGGTCCGGCTCGACCTCGGCGATGCCGACCTGTCCGACGCCTTCGCCGGTGGCGCCGCGCTCGGCGAGATCGTGAAGTCGATCAAGGAGCAGCTGCTCGGGGTGCCGGACAAGGGCCTCGGCTACGGCCTGCTGCGCTACCTGAACCAGGCGACCGGGCAGCGGCTCGGCGCCGCGGGCCAGATCAGCTTCAACTATCTGGGCCGGATGTCGGCCGGGGAAATCCCGGAGCAGCTCGCCGAGATCGGCTGGGTGCCGGTGTCGGACCTCGGTCAGCTCGACGGCGACATGGATCTCGACATGCCCGCCAACGCGACGATCGACATCAACGCGATCGTCACCGACGGCGCGCACGGACCGGAACTCGGTGCCGCGTTCGCCTTCCCGACCGGGTTGCTGACCAGGGAACAGGTGCAGGAGTTCGCCGACCACTGGGTCGCCGCGCTCACCGCGCTGGCCACACACGCGCGCCGACCGGACGCGGGTGGCTTCACCCCGTCCGACATGTCGCTGGTGCGGGTCGGCCAGACCGATATCGAACTGTGGGAACGCAACTACCCGGCGCTGGCCGAGGTGTGGCCGCTCTCGCCGTTGCAGTCCGGTCTGCTGTTCCACGCGATGATGACCCAGGCGACGGTCGACGTGTACACCATGCAGGCCGTGGTCGACCTCGGCGGCGCGCTGGACGTCGAGCGGTTGCACGCGGCGGCGCAGGGCATCATCGATCGTTACCCGAACCTGCGCACCGCGTTCGTCACCGACTCCGACGGGCAGGCCGTGCAGGTCGTGCTGGATCGCATCGAAGCGCCGTGGCGCGAGGTGGATCTCACCGAACTGCCCGCCGAGCAGCGGACCGCGGAACTGCGCAGGCAGGTCGCGGCCGACCAGGCGACGCACTTCGACATGGCGGTGCCGCCGCTGCTGCGGTTCACCTTGTTCCGCAGCGCGGAGAGTCAGTGGCACTTGGCGATTACCACGCACCACATCCTCTTGGACGGCTGGTCGATGCCGTTGCTGATGCGGGATCTGCTGGTGCTCTACGCGGTTCGTGGCGATGCGTCCGCGCTGCCGCGGGTGGCCTCGTACCGCAACTTCCTCGGCTGGCTGGCCGGGCGTGACCGCGAGGCCTCGCTGCGGGCGTGGGCGACCGCGCTGGACGGCGTGTCCGAGCCGACGCTGCTTGCGCCGCAACCACGTTCGGTCGAGCAGTACGAGATCGGCAAGCAGATCACCGAGCTCGACGCCGACCGGACCCGTCAGCTCACCAAGCACGCCGCCGAATTGGGCGTCACGGTGAACACGCTGGTGCAGGCGGCCTGGGGCATCCTGCTCGGCCGGCTCACCGGCCGCGGCGACGTGGTGTTCGGCGCCACCGTCTCCGGGCGGCCCGCCGAACTGCCCGGTGTCGAGTCGATGGTCGGTCTGTTCATCAATACGCTGCCGGTGCGGCTGCGCATCGACGACCGCCAGACCATCGGCAAGCTGCTGGAGCGGTTGCAGCACGATCAAGCGGACCTGCTCGAGCACCACTACGTGGGGCTCACCGACATCCAGCGGGTGGCGGGCACCGGATCGCTGTTCGACACGCTGCTGGTGTTCGAGTCGTATCCGATGGACAAGGAGGCCATCTCGGCCGCCAGCTCCATCGACGGCATGTCGGTGACCGGTGTCGGCGTCAACGACGCCACCCACTACCCGTTGACGCTGCTGGTGACCGCCGAGTCGACGATCGAGCTGACGCTGAAGTACCTGGGCAGCCGGTTCGGCGCGGACGAGGTGGAGATCATGTCCGCGCGGTTGATCCGCGTGCTGGAGGCGCTGCTCGGCGATCCGGACGGACTCGTCGGCGACATCGACATCCTCGATGCCGGTGAGCGGGCTCGCCTGCTCGCCGAATCCGGCATCACGGCAACGGCAACCACGCCGGAACCGGTGGGCCGGGTCGGTGCGCACACGGTCGCCAAGGTGCTCGCCGAGGTGGTCGAGGAGGATCCGGAGGCGCCCGCGCTGCTCGCCGACGGCGACGAAATCGCCTACCACGTACTGGATCGACGCTCCTCGCAGTTGGCGCGGGTGCTCATCGATCGTGGTGCGGGGCCGGGCGACATCGTCGCGGTGGCGCTGCCGCGTTCGCTGGACGCGGCGATCGCGGCCTGGGCGGTGCAGAAGGCTGGTGCGGCACTGCTGTTCGCCGGCGACCTGTCCGCCGACGAGATGGCCACCGCCGGCGCCACCTTCGGCATCACGCCGAACCCGGTGCCGGACAGCCCGATCCAGTGGCTGGTCCCGTCCGAGCCGCGCATGCAGGCCGACCTGGTCGCGGCACCGTCGCACCCGGTCTCCTACGCGGACCGGGTCCGCCCGCTCGGCGAGGACCACCCGGCCTTCATCGTGCCGAACGGAGACGGCGTGCTCGCGGTCACCCAGACCGAGGCGCTGGCCCAGGCCGAACACGTCCGCGAGGAGTACGGCATCGACTACGAGTCGACCACGTACACCACGGCCCCCTCCGGCCGCGCGGCCATGCTCGAGTTCCTGGCCTCCGCCACCGCGGGCGCCCTCTCGGTCGTGCCGACCGGCGACATCCCCGCCGACCTGGCCGACGGCGAGGTCAGCCACTGGTTCGTCACCCCGGGCGACGCGACCGACGCGGCGGACGCCGAGATCAAGATCGTGATCGCGGAGTAGGGACAATATGCGGCAATCCGCCTGTGAAGAGCACAAACATGCTCTTCACAGGCGGATTGGCCAGCACGTTCAGCTAGACTCGGGCGGAATCAAGCAGGACTTCAGTTGCCCCCGTTCGACAAGGTTGGAGGTGCCGTATGGCGATGCCGATGCCCCACGCTGATCATTGGACGGCTGCCGACCTCGACAACATTCCCGAAGACGGACTGCGTTACGAGGTGTTGAATGGCCAGCTCGTCGTGAACGCCGCACCCAAGCCGCGGCATCAACTGCTGATCAAGGGTTTGGAACGTGCCCTCGACGCAGTCGTTCCGTCCGGTCACATCGTTGTAGAGGGCCTCGGAGTGCTGATCGGTGACGACGAGCCGATCCCGGATCTCATGGTGGTGACCGTCCCCTTCGATCTGGATGACCGTGGGATCCCAGTGGAGCAGGTGAAGCTGGCGGTCGAGGTGGTCTCCAAATCGACAACCTTGCAGGACCGGATGGCGAAGCCGGTTCTCTACGGCGAGGCAGGAATTCCGAACTACTGGCGATTCGAGATCAACCCGTTCAGGGGCCAGTTGTCCGGCGAGTGCCTGCCGGTTCTCTTCGCTCACGAACTCGGTGACGACAAGACCTACGAGCTGACGCACAGGGTGGCGGCCGGCGACACCGTCACCCTGCGCAGTCCTTTCGAATTCACGATTGATCCCGCAACACTGCTGCCCTGATCGGCAGGCTTGCTCGGGTCAGTGCTCGACGCTGATCAAGTGTTCGTCGGCGAATACCTTGCGGCACACCGGGGCACAGAAGGCGTAGTCGGTGCCGTTGTGGGTCAGGGTGATGTGGGCGGTGGCGAGTTCGACCGGCATGCCGCAGACGGGGTCGATGGCGTGGCCTTCGGGGGCCTCGGCGGGGGTGGCGGTTGCTCGGTAGTCGTCGGTCATCAGTTTGGTGATGTCGGAGATGGTGGTTTTTCGGCCTAGGGGGCCGATGTTGTGTTCGCGCAGGCCGATGATCTGGACCAGGCAGTGCGGGTCTCGGGTGAGGCGGGTGGGGTCGGGCTCGGTGTCGGCGATGGCGCGGGTGATCAGGGGGATGATGTGGTCGCCGAATTCGCTGGTGTTGCTCCATGCGCTGGGGACCGTGAGGCGTACCAAGTAGCGCGGTGCTCCGGCGATGCTCGGGCCGCCGGTGGCCCAGTTCTCGGGTGTGCGCACGAGTACATGGGTGAGTTCACGGGCCTTTGCCATCACCGAGTCCGGCGCCGCTGGCTCGGTGGTCAGGTCTCGCAGGATCCGTTCGGCGAGTTGGTGTTTCCGTTCGGTGCTCAGCTGTTCGTCGGCGACGAACAGTTCGACGGTCATCATGGCAGTGCTCTTTTCGCTGGGGCGAGGGTGCGGGTGACGATCAGGAGGAAGGCCAGTAGCGCGCAGGTGGTGCGGGCGAAATGGAAGGCCTCCCAGCGGGCGAGGGTCTCGGCGTAGTCGGCAGGCGGGCCGTTCACCGCCCACACCTTGATGTGCTGGTTGATCGGTATGTTGCCGAGCCGGGTGATCACGAACGAGGAAACAGCCAGTGCCGCAGCGGTTCCGGCGAACCAGCGGTCGCGGCCGGTGGTCCGGAATGCCAGCACCAGGCAGCTGAGGATGGTGAGGCCCATGAGTGACTGCATGACCAGGCCGTTCACCGACATCAGAGCGGTGTGGAAGGTGAAGCGGACGTCGAGCGGGACCTTGCGGAAGGCGTAGAGCACGTTCACGGCGCCGTAGCCGAACGCGCCGGCCAGCAAGCCGCCGAAGGTCAGCGCGGATGCCCTTGCCAGAGCGGGCTTTTGCACGATGGTCAACAGCGGCGCTCCGAAACGGGTGCTAGCGCGAGCAGTTCGTCGACCGACCATTGATCGTCGACGTGCACGCCGTGTTTGGCCGCGAGGACGCGACCGTCCGGCGCGATGAGGAAGTCGGCGGGGAGGCCGAGGCTGCCACCCTCGGGCTTCGTCGGGGGAGCGGGTTGCTTTTTGCGGAGCGTGGAAAGGGCGGCGTGCGCGACGCCCCGCAGGATCGTGGGCCAGCCGCGCGGGTCGAGCAGTGCGCGCGGTGACGATTCGACGCCGAACTCGCGGTACAGCTCGCGGGTGGGATCGGCGATCAGATCGAGCGGGATGTCCTCGGTGTATTTACGTAATTCGGCTGCGCTGGAGTGGAATACGACCACCTCGTGGATGTTGGCGGCCGCGATCTCGGTGCGGCGCGCGACGATCGAGCGCAGGTGCAGATTGCAGACGGGGCAACCGGCGAATCGGCGGAATTGCAGGTGTATCAGGCGATCTGGATCAGGCACGGGCACAGGAGTGTCGGAGATCGTGGTCAATACCCGAGGGGAGACAGAGGTCGGTAAAGACATGAGCGTTTCCTTTCGTAGGCGTACCTTGTACGCCTACGTCCAGTATGCGCGTAGCTTGTACGCTGTCAACCCATGCCACGTCCTCGTTCGCTGACGAAGTCCGATCTCGGCGTCGCCGCGCTCGCGGTCATCGACCGCGACGGGCTGTCCGCGCTCACCATGCGAGCCGTGGCGAAAGAACTGCGGATGGCCACCATGGCGTTGTACCGCTACGTATCCGACCGGGAGGAACTGGAAATCCTGGTTGTGGACGAGGTGCTCGCCGGGATCGACGTCTCGACCCCGGACGATTCACACTGGCGCGACCGCCTGACCACCTTGCTCGAGCGGATGCGGGCGGCCATCTCCGCACACCCCGCGACGGTGCCGCTGGTGCCTCGGCACCGGAAGAACTCGACCGCCACCCTGCGCTGGATGGAGGCCATGCTGGCGGTGCTCACCGAGGGTGGGTTCGAGGGGGCCGATCGAGTGATCGCGCAGCGCACGCTGGTCGCGTTCCTGCTCGGGTCCTTGGAGAACGAGCACTACGCGTCGATCAATGCCCCCGCGACCACGGCCATCGCGCAACTGTCGCCCGAGCAGTATCCGACACTGACCGCGACCGCGGCGCAGGCCCGAAAGATGTCGGTGGACGAAGAGTTTCGCGGCGGCCTCGCCATTGTGTTGCGTGGGTTGGCTGCCGGGCGACCCGGCTAAGTGAACGACGGCGCGTAATGGTCCAGCCAGATCGCGAAGTCGAGCAGCTGTTCGAGATCGAAGCGGTCGGGCTCGATCAACTGGTCGGCGGGGCGGTCGACAGCCTTGGTGACGGCGTCGTAGTCGTACAGCTGGAAGACCGGATGTTGCTGGGTGGCAAGGAGATCGCTCGCCTGCGCGCGCACCGACTCGGTGTACGCCACATCCTTGGTGATCGGATAGTGGCTCTTGACGCGCTCGACGACCGAGCGTGGCAGGAGGTCGGCGCTGGCCGCACGCAGCAGGCTCTTCTCCCGTCCGTCGAAGGATTTCAGCGACCACCGCGCGTTGTAGACGTACTCGACCAGGCGGTGGTCGCAGTAGGGCACGCGGACTTCGAGGCCGACCGCCATGCTCATCCGGTCCTTGCGGTCGAGCATGGCGCGCAGGAAACGGGTGAGGTGCAGGTATGAGGCCTGCCGCATCCGGAACTCCAGTTCGCTCTCGCCGTCCAGCCCGGCGACCTCGGCGGCAGCGTCCGCGAAGCTGTCCGCGAGATAGGTGTCGAGGTCGAGGGCGGCGGTCAGGTCGGGATCGAGCAGTCTGGTGCGCTGCACGAATGCCTGCGGTAGCACCGACAGCCACGGGAACGTCGACATGCCGTGCGCCGCGGCCTCGGCGAACCAGCGGTAACCGCCGAAGAGCTCATCGGAGGATTCGCCGGACAGCGCGACGGTCGAGTGTTCGCGGATCGCCTTGAACAACAGGTAGAGCGATGTCTCGCTGTCGCCGAAGCCCGTGGGTACGTCGCGGGCGGTGACCACGGCGGCCCGGACCGCCGGATCGGACAGGGCGGCGCCGTCGAGCACGATGTCGCGATGTTCGGAGCCGACATGATCGGCGACGGCGCGGGCGAAGGGCGCGTCCAGGGTGATCCGCCACTCGTCGGGCACGAAATCCCGCTGCTGGTTTTGGAATTCGACACTGAAACTGCGCAGTCGCTCGCCGGAGTCGCGCAGGTGTCGCGCGGCGAGGGCGGTGAGCGCGGACGAGTCCAGTCCGCCGGACAGCAGGACGCATCGCGGGACGTCCGAAATCAGTTGCCGGGCAACGGTATCCTCCAGTAACTCCCGGACGGTACGCACCGTAGTCGCGCGATCGTCGCGGTGTTCCATGGTGCGCAGCGACCAGTAGGTGGTGGCGCGGATACCGTCGCGGCCGACGGTCAGCACCGTGCCCGGCGGCACCTGCCGCATTCCCTCCCAGAACGCCTGCTCCGGCCGGGCAATCGTGGTGAACAACTCGCGCAGGCCGTCCAGCCCGATCGTCTTGTCGGCCACAGGATTTGCCAGGATGGCCTTGGGCTCTGAGCCGAAGAGTAGACCGTCGTCGGTGGGGTAGTAATAGAAGGGCTTGATGCCCAGCCGATCCCGCACCATGACCAGCTGCTCGGTGCGCGTATCCCAGATGGCGAACGCGTACATGCCGTTCAGCCGCTCGGCGAAGGCCGCGCCCCATTCCAGATACGCCCGGAGCACGACCTCGGTGTCGGACTCGGTGGTGCACCGGTGCCCGCGGGCGTGCAGTTCGGACCGCAGTTCGCGGAAGTTGTAGGTCTCGCCCGAATAGACCATGGCGACAACGCCTTCCGGCGTGTCGATGGTCATCGGCTGAGTGCCGCCCGCCAAGTCGATGACGGCCAGTCTGCGGTGGCCGAGGGCTGCGTGCGGCGCGATCCAGACGCCGCTGTCGTCGGGTCCGCGACACGCCATGGTGGCCGTCATCGCGTCGAGGGTTTCGGTGGTTGCTGTCGAGAAGTCTCGCTGAAAGGAGACCCATCCGGTGATTCCGCACATGCCACAATGTTAGAGCTACTCTAAAAATAGAGCAACTGTAAGATTGAGGTCGATATAGTAAGCTGCTGCCATGGGTGAACCGGGGTTGCGCGAGCGCAAGAAGCAGCGCACCAGAGTGGCCATTGCCGAAGCGGCGTACCGCCTGTTCGAGACCAAGGGTTACGACGAGACGACAGTCACCGAAATCGCTGCGGCCGCGGATGTTTCGCCCGCCACGTTCTTCAACCACTTCCCGACCAAGGAGGCGGTGCTCTTCGCCGAGGGCGGCACCCTGCTCGGCGTGGGGCTCGCGACGATCGAGCAGCGGGACGCCGACGCGAGCGTCGGCGCGGTGCTGGCCGACGCCATGCGGGCGATACTCGCCGAGATGGTGGGCGGGCCGCGCGATCCGAGCGGTGAACTGGAAGCTGCGCGCCTGCGGCTGCTGATGTCCGTCCCCGCGCTGCGTGGGGCCACGTTGCAGCGACTTTTCGAGGTGGAGGACCGGCTGGCTCGGGCATTGTGTGCGGCATTCCCCGGACAGCTGGACCCGGTACGGGCGGCGACGCTGGTGGGTGGGTTGTGCGGCGCGATGTTCGCAGGCGGTCGCGCCGCGCTGCGTGAAGGCCGCGCGTTCCAATCCGCAGTAGACGGTGCGATCGAACAGACAGTAAGGGCCGCAACGGATCTGGATCGCTGAAGGCGAGTCGCCGCGCTGCGCGACGACCCGCCTCGGTGGTTCAGCGGAACAACGCCGCAACGTCGACGGTCTCGGCCATGGCGAGGTAGCCCGCGTCGTTGAGGTGCATGCCGTCGCCGCTGTCGTATGCGGGGCGGATGAAGTCCGGGCGTTCCGGGTCTTCCACTGCGCGAGCCACGTCGAAGACGGCGTCGAAAACATCTGTGCCGCGCAGCCATTCGTTGACCTCGCGCCGGGTCGGCAGGGTCTGCTCGATCGGCATCCCCGGGTAGACGCAGCCCGCGTAGGGGCCGATGGTGGCGGCGTGGATGGTCAGGCCCGCGTCGTGGGCGCGGCGGGCCAGCTCGGTGAAACCGGCGATCAGTTCTTCGGTGGTGGCGGGTGGTTCGCCCGACATGCCGCCCAGGATGAGGTCGTTGATGCCGAAGTTGATCAGCAGGCTGGTGACGCCGGGGACGTCGAGGACGTCCCGGCTGAACCTGTCCAGGCCGGGCACGCCGATCTCGTTGGTCAGTAGTCGATTTCCGCCGATGCCCTGGTTGACGACCCAGCCGCGGTCGAGTCGGTCGTTGAGGGCGTCCACCGAGCGGCGGTTCGCGCTCATGGTCGAGCCGACGCCTTCGAACCACGAATCGCCGAGCGCGACGGCGATGGGTGTGTGCGCAGGAGCGAGCACGTCGACGCCGGTGACATAGAAGCGCGCGGGAACTTCCTCGGCCGCACCGAGATCCACCTGCGAGGCAACGTTTCCGGCAGCGACGTAGGCGATTTCGCTGGGTTCGTGCGAGCGGGTCGCGAGTCCGGTCTG
The DNA here is from genome assembly GCF_900269665.1 of Nocardia suismassiliense. Lineage (GTDB taxonomy): Bacteria > Actinomycetota > Actinomycetes > Mycobacteriales > Mycobacteriaceae > Nocardia > Nocardia suismassiliense. Next base: position 8,566,642 of record NZ_LT985361.1, on the reverse strand, counting down.
CTCGGGCAGGTACAGGCTCAGCGTGAGATCGGTGCCCGCGGCGACGGCCAGCTCGACCGGATCGCTGATCACCGCGCCGCCCGCCGGGATGGTGACCTGGTCCGCGCCGTCGAACCGCAGGACCGTGTCGGTCTCGGCGATGATCTCGTTGCCGGTCTTGCGCAGCGCGACGTGCGCGGCGCCGATCACCAGCGGTTCCCGCCCGTACAGGTTGGTCAGCCGGACGCGCAGTTGCTCGCCGCCGCCGGCCAGGTGCAGCGCCTGACGCACGGTCTGGTCGGCGAAAGTCCGTGATTCGCTGAGCTTGACCTGCTCGTAAGGGCTGATAACCGCGGAACGAAAACCGGCGACCCAGGCGGTGGTGTCAGACATCGAATGCTCCAGTAGTTGTTGTGAGGAATAATGCGTATGCATATTTCTAATACAGAGTATTCCTCGTGTCAACTATCCGCGAAGCAATCAGTGCGAGGTAGGTTGGTGGCATGGATGCGGACCTGTTCGACGACCCGCGGCTGACCACCATGGGCCTGCTGTTCGAGGCGCACGAAGGGTTGGTCGCCAAGCTGACGCCGGTGTGGAAGGCGCACGGCCTGTCCGGGCTGGATATGAATGCGCTGATGCGCCTGAGTCGTTCGCCCGATCGGCGGCTGCGCATGACGGATCTGGCCGCCCAGACGGCGCTCTCCACCAGCGGTGTCACCCGCCTGGTCGATCGGCTGGCCCGGTACGGGCTGGTCGAGCGCGCGCTCGACCCCGGCGACCGGCGCAGTGCGTACGCGGTGCTGACCGAATCCGGCGCGCAGCGGCTCGCGCAGGTGCTGCCGGACTATGTGGCCGCGGTCGAGCGCTGGTTCACCGGACTGTTGACGCCCGCGCAGCTCGACGGGCTGATCGGTGCGCTGCGCATTGTTCGCGACACCACCAATCCGGAGGCGACGCTGGGGGCCGAGGGGCAGTGATGCTCAGTCGGCGGATTCGCCTAGCAGTCGTTCGAGTCCGTCCAGGATCAGGTTCAGGCCGAAGGTGAAATCGGCTGTGCCCGAGTGCTTCCCGTCGATCACCAACTGTGACAGCGCGTTCATGTACGGAAACTGATCAGCGGGTATCCGTGGCAGGAACTGCGCTGCGGCGGAGGCGTACTCGTCCGGTTGCAACGGAAAGTTCACCTCCTGCAAGGTGAATCCGTAGATGTGGCTGTCCATCGCGTTCCACGCCCGGTCGGCCTGCTGGTAGGAGAAGCCGGCCGAGTGGAGGCAGCCGACGGTGGCGTCCACGTAGCGCAGCATGGCGGGGCCGACATTGAGCCGCGAGCCGATCAAGCCGGTCGCCCACGGATGCCGCAGCAGCACCTCGTGCGCGGACATGGCCCGCGCGCGCATGGCCGCTTTCCAGTCGCCGCCGACCTCCGGGATGCCCATCTCGGCGACCACCAGATCGGCGATGCCGTCGAGTAGGTCGTCCTTGTTTGTCACGTGGTTGTACAGCGACATCGCCTCGACGCCGAGCGTCTGTGCCAGTTTGCGCATGGACAATGCCGCGAGGCCATGCTCGTCGGCGAGTCGAACGGCGGTGTGCAGCACCTTCTCCCGGCTGAGCGGCGCGCGCGAGGTGCCGGGGGCGGCGGTCTTGGGCATGGACACCTCTCTTGACGGACTTACGGTGTAAGCGTACCGTCCGTGGCGAGGGACTTACGCTGTAAGTAACCGTTTCACGCGAGGAAATCCCATGTCCGAGGCGCAGAGCCCGCAATCCACAGTCGATGTCCGCACGATGACGGCGATCGTCGCGCCGCGCTACGGTACCGGTGCGGTGCTCCGGACCGAGCTGGTCGATCGGCCGAATCCACGCGCGGACGAGGTGCTGGTCCGGGTGCGGGCCGCGTCGGTGAGCCAGGGTGATATCCATCTGCTCACCGGCACGCCCTATCTGCTGCGGCTCGGCTTCGGCCTGCGGCGGCCCAAGGATCCGATCATCGGACATGACCTCGCCGGCGAGGTGGTCGCGGTCGGCGGCGAGGTGACCGGATTCCGGCCCGGTGACACGGTATTCGGTGCGGCGGATTCGGGCGCCTTCGCGGAGTACGTGTGCGTCCCGCACGAGCGGCTCGCCCACGTGCCCGACGGGCTCGCGATCGAAGCCGCTGCGGCGCTGCCCGATTCGGGCATGACGGCGCTGCAAGGGTTGCGCGACGCCGGTCGGCTGCGAGCCGGGCAGACGGTGCTCGTCAACGGGGCCTCGGGCGGGGTCGGCAGCTTCGCGATCCAGCTCGCCAAGGCGTTCGGCGCCGAAGTCACCGCCGTGTGCAGCACCCGGCACGTCGAGGTGCTGCGCGCACTGGGCGCCGACCACGTAATCGATTACACCGTCGAGGATTTCACCGTCGGCGAGCAGCGGTATGACGTGCTGCTCGACCTGGTCGGCAACCGATCACTGCGGGACTGCCGCCGAGTACTGGCCCCGACGGGTGTCTTCGTCTCCTCGGCGGGCGCACCTGGCGGGAACTGGGCGGGGCCGGTGCTGTGGATGGCAAAGGTGCTGCTGGCCAACCTGTTCACGAGCCAGCGGATCGCACTGCTGCTCATGCGTCCGCGCCGCGCGGATCTCGAGTTCTTGGCGGCGTCGGCTGCCGACGGCACCCTCCGACCGCTGATCGAGCAGAGTTTTTCCCTGGCGGAGTCGGCCGAGGCTGTGCAGCACGTGCTCACCGGGCACGCCCAAGGCAAAACGGTGATCGTCGTCTGAGCTAGCCGACCGATTCGGCGAGCCGGGCGCTGAGCTCGCGGATATGCGTGACCAGCTCCGGAGGCTCGTGCACGCGGAACGGAAACCCGAACGTGGCCACGTAGATGGCCAGCTCATCGAGCGAATTGGATCCTGTTCGGAGCAAGCAGGTTTCGGCGTCCGCCGCCTCGATCACGCCGACGGTGGGCGCGATTCGGTCGGCGGCGACCTCGGCGGGCACGCCGAGAGTGATGCTTGCGGTGTAGCGGTACGGCGCACTCGACACGCCTCGGGAGACGTACCCGGACAGGTCGACGTCGGGTGCCGCGCGCGGGGTGAAGCGCGGCCCGGTCGGGATGCGGGGATGTAGCCGGTCCGCGCGGTAGGTGCGCCAGTCGGCCCGGTCGACGTCCCAGCCGATGAGGTACCAGCGGCGGCCGGTGTGCGCCAGGCGATGTGGTTCGGTGGTGCGCAATGAGGTGGTGCCGTCATGGCTTCGGTAGTCGAAGCGCAGGCGATGACTGTCGCGGATGGCGCCCGCTATCGCGGTGAGCGTGTCCGGGTCGACCGTCGGACCACCGGCCGACCCCGTGACGGTCACCGATTGCAGCAGGCTGACGCGGTGCCGCAGCCGGGACGGCAGCACCTGTTCGAGCTTGGTGAGCGCACGCAACGAGCTGTCCTCGATGCCGGTGATGGTGCCGCCCGCGGCGGTGCGCAGGCCGATGGCGCCCGCCACCGCCTCGTCGTCGTCCAGCAGCAGTGGCGGTAGCTTGGCCCCCGCGCCGAGCCGGTAGCCCGCGACACCGGGGGTGGCGTCCACCGGGTAGCCGAGATTGCGCAGCTTATCGATGTCGCGGCGCACCGTGCGTACGTCGACCTCGAGGCGTTCGGCCAGGTCGGTGCCGGTCCAGTCACGGGGCGTCTGCAAGAGCGACAGCAGCCGGAGCAGTCGTGCGGAGGTTTCCAACATGATTTTCAGTCTGCCGGAAAGCTAGGGCGGAAGCTGTCCTAGGTGGGTCATATCGTTTTACTCATGAGCAACGAGATCCACGAATTCCGCATCGACATCCCGCAGCAGCAGCTCGATGACCTGCGCACTCGGCTCGACGGCGCGCGCTGGCCCGCACCGCTGCCCGGTGACGGCTGGGACACCGGCGTGCCGACCACATGGCTGCGTGAGCTGGTCGACTACTGGCGCACCGAATACGACTGGCGGGCAGCGGAGTCGCAGCTGAACTCCTACGCTCAGTTCACCACCGAGATCGACGGGCAGCGCATCCATTTCCTGCACGTCCGCTCGCCCGAGGCGGACGCGCTGCCGCTGCTGATGACGCACGGCTGGCCGGGTTCGGTGGTCGAGTTCCTCGACGTGATCGGGCCGCTGTCGGATCCGCGGGCGCACGGCGGCGACCCGAAAGACGCGTTCCACCTGGTGATTCCGTCACTGCCGGGCTTCGGCTTCTCGGGGCCGGTCACCGAGGCGGGCTGGACCGTCGAGAAGATCGCGCAGGCGTGGGCCGAGCTCATGCGCAGGCTCGGCTACGAGCGGTACGGCGTGCAGGGCGGTGACATCGGTGCCGACGTGAGTCCCGAGGTCGGCCGGACCGCACCGGACCAGGTGGCGGGCGTGCACGTCAACGGCGGTCCCGGCCCGTTCCCGTCGCTGCCGCTGTCGGAGGCGGAACTGGCGAGCCTGACCGAGCTGGAACAGGATCGGATCCGCCGGATCGAGGCCTTCATGCAGGAGGAGTACGGCTACATCGCCATTCAGTCCACCCGCCCGCAGACGCTGGCGTACGGGCTGGTGGATTCGCCGGTCGCACAACTCGCCTGGATCATGGACAAGTTCCGCGAGTGGACACATCCGCGAAATGTCGAGCCGGACAAGATCATTGATCGGGATCGGTTGCTGACCAATGTGATGCTGTACTGGCTCAACGGTACGGCCGGTTCGTCGGCGTACGTCGGCTACGCGCAGGAAGCGCCCTGGGGCGCGACGAAGGCGAACTCGGGCGTACCTACGGCCGCACTGGTTTTCGCGCACGACGTCGGTATCCGCCGGTACGCGGAGACCGAGAACACCATCACGCGCTGGCACGATGTCGACCGCGGCGGCCACTTCGCGGCCATGGAGGAGCCCGAGCTGCTCACCACGGATGTGCGGGAGTTCTTCCGCGAGCTGCGCTGAAACCCGAAGGAGGTGGGCCTGTTCCGGCATGTCGCCGCCGGAGCAGGCCCACAATTGGGTCAGGACCGTCGGCGAGGTGCAGCCCATGGACAAACCCAGACCATTCACCCAGGAACACCGGGAAGACTTCTGGCGCCGCTGCGGGTGGTCGCCCGAACTCCCGGTAGCCGAGCGCGACGCGATCGAACGCGCGTGGGACGACGACTCGATCGACATGGCCGAGCTGTTCGGCTGGTGAACGTCGTTACCCCGCGGTGAGCTCCCCGGCCTGCCGCCACGAGTCGCGTTCGGCGGCGAAGGCCGTCGCCTGCACGGCGCGGAAGTCGCTGATGGACTCGTGGTTGGCCGCGAGGAACTCGCGGTAGTCGGCGAGGCGGAATTCACCGTCCTCGGCGGGTACCCGGGCCTTGCCCGCGGCGAAATCGGCACGTAGGTCGAGCAATTCGTCGGCCTCGACCGGGTACCAGCGGATCCGGTCGAAATAGCGCAGCAGCCACGGTGTTTCCGCGCCGGTCGGATGCCGGTCCGCGCCGGGGTGGCCCGCGAGCGGGCCCGCATGATGGTTCCACACCTGGGTGGTCCGACCCACGAACTGGTAGCCGCCGGGGCCTTCCATGCCGTAGATGCACAGGTAAGCGCCGCCGATGCCGACCGCGTTCTGCGGCGTCCAGGTGCGCGCGGGGTTGTATTTGGTGGTGACCAGGCGGTGGCGCGGGTCGATCGGCGTGGCGACGGGTGCGCCCAGGTACACGTCGCCAAGGCCAAGGACGAGGTACTCGGCGCCGAAGACGGTGTCGTAAACGTCGGCCACCGCGGCCAATCCGTTCATGCGGCGGATGAACTCGATGTTCCACGGGCACCACGGGGCATCGGCGCGCACACCGTGCATGTAGCGGGTGATGGCCTCGCGGGTGGCCGGGTCGTCCCAGGACAGCGGCAGATGCACGGTGCGGCTCGGCACCACGAGTTGGTCCGCGGCGGGCAGGTGTCGTTCGGCTTCGGCCAGCAGGTCGAGCAGCGTCGGCACCGGCAGGAGGTGCGGGTCCACCCGGATCTGCAACGAGCGGATGCCGGGGGTCAGCTCGGTCACGCCGCGTACCCGCGCGGCGAGCAGGTGCTGATGCAGGGCGTGCACCCGGGCGCGCAGGCCGAGATCCAGTGTCATGGTGCCGTATTCGACGAGTACGGCGTCGTCGCCCGCGCGGCGATAGGTCACGCCGGTCTCGTCGTCGACCTCGGTGCGGCGCAGTATTCCGTCGTCGCCGTCACCGCCCGCGGACAGCACGGTCGGCCAGCAGGCGCGGCGCCCGGCGCCGAGGTCGCGCACCGAAGCGGCGCGATCACTGCGGATCGGCACGAAACGCACCGCGTCGCCGGGGGCCAGCTGCCCGAGCTTCCAGCGATCGGCGGCCACCACGGTGACCGGACAGACGAAACCGCCGAGGCTTGGGCCGTCGGGGCCGAGCAGGATCGGTGTGTCGCCGGTGAAGTCCAGTGCGCCGACCGAATACGGGGTGTCGTGGATGTTCGACGGATGCAGGCCCGCTTCGCCGCCGTCGCTGCGGGCCCAGTCGGGCTTCGGTCCGATCAGCCGGACGCCGGTGCGGTCGGAGTTGAAGTGCACCGTGTAGTCGGTGCCGAGGATGGTGTCGAAGTCGGCGCGGGTGAAGAATTCCGGTGCGCCGTGCGGGCCTTCGGTCACCGCCAGCTCCCAGCGCCGGGCGAGCACCGGCTGGTCGTCCATGGGGACGGCGGTCGCCAGCGGATCGTGCGATGGTCCGAGTGTCAATACTTCGCCGGCTCGCAGCGCGTTACCCGCGCTGCCGCCGAACCGTCCGAGAGTGAACGTTGCTGTGCTGCCCAGATATTCGGGCAGTTGAATACCGCCCGTGAGTAGCACGTAGCAGCGCATGCCGGGTCCACGGACGGCACCGACATCGAGTACGCCCCCGGCCGGAATCTGCATGGTTCGCCATTGCTCCACCGGAACACCGTTCAGCGTCACCTCGGCCGGTGCGCCGGTGACGCATACCCAGGTGGCCGCCGAAAACCGCAGTGCCGGACCGCCGAGGGTGCACTCCAGTCCGGCCGTGCCCTCGGCATTGCCGAGCACCCGGTTGCCGAGCCGGAACGACAGATCGTCCATCGGCCCCGACGGCGGGACGCCGACGTGCCAGTATCCGGTTCGCCCCGGCCAATCCTGCACCGTGGTGAGCATGCCGGGGCGGATGATCTCGACGGACGCGGGCACGGGTGTGGTGGCCGCCGCCGCGCAATCGGCTCCAGCCGCATGCGCAACGGCGCCGGATAGGTCGGTGACGGTCATTTCGACACCACCATGCGCACCGGGGTGGGATCGAATCCGTTGCAGGGGTTGTTGATCTGCGGGCAGTTGGAGACGAGCACCAGCGTGTCGATCTCGGCCCGGAGCGTCACTTTCTTTCCGGGAGCGGACAATCCGTCGACGATGCCGAGGGTGCCGTCGGGTTCCACCGGCACGTTCATGAACCAGTTGATGTTGGACACCAGGTCCCGCTTGCCGAGGCCCCAGTGCAGCGCGGCGGTGAGGAAGTTCTCCACGCAGGCATGCTGGTGGCGGGTGTGGTGGCCGTAGCGGAGGGTGTTCGATTCCTGGGAGCAGGCGCCCGCGATGGTGTCGTGGTTGCCCACCTCGTCGGCGATCACCGTCATCAGGGCGGTGCCCGCGTCGGTCCGCAGCACGCTGCCGGTGGTGAGGAAGATATTGCGCTGCGCGGCGACGGTAGCCTGCGCGCTGTAGCGGTCGGTGTGGTCGGCCGCCGAGTACAGCAGGCAGTCCACCGCCTGGTTGCCGTGCAGATCGATGATCTCCAGTTGCTCGCCCGCCTTGACGATCGCCGACCAGGGGGAGCGGGCGGGCACGGTCTCGTCGAGCACGATCTGCCTGTTCATTTCCCGACCTCCAGCGTGCGGGCGGCCGCCCAGGCCGTCTCGGTGTTCTGCACGGCCCGTTGGTATTCCGGGTCGCGGTTGTGGGTGGCGGTGAGCTCTTCCGGTGCGGCCCACGCGACGACATCGAGCTCGGTGGCGGCCCGGTCGTCCAGCGGATGTGCGGCATTGGCGACCAGGAGGATCACCGGCAGATGCACCAGCAGGTCGATCGAGGCGCCCGCCGCTGCGCTGCCGGTGGCGGTCAGCGCGCCGTCGGTGGCCACCCGTACACCGCGGAAGAACGACACCGTCGGCCCGATATCGCGCGGCTCCAGCCCATGTTTGGCACCCGCCAGGCGCAGCAGCTGTCGCGCCTCGGCGGTCGGCCCGCACAGGGCGTCGTGCTTGCCCGAGGTATCGGCGAGCACGGTGGCCAGGATGCGTCCCTGGTCGGACAGCAGCGGATGGCCGTTGCCCAGGTAGGCCTGCCACGGAACCTTCACCGTGTCAGCGACATTCAGCCGTTCCCACGGGGCATCGGCGCGCAGCAGCAGCAGGTGCGCGCACGCGGCTCCGGCCGGATCGCGCAACCGGATCCGAGTACCGCGCCCCAGCAAGATATTCGCGTATCCGGCGCCCGGAATGCGCTGGGCAAAAGTGATTCTCGCGGCCTCGACGCCGTCGGGTAGGACGGGTTCCGTGGTCGCCGCCGCGGCGGCCTGCGAGCGCGCATGCGCCCGGGCACCCGTGGTGGATGCGGTGTTCGTCATCGTCAGCTCCTTCGCAGGATTCGGGTCGAGCATTGGCCGGCGCTCGCACCGATTTCGGACTTCGCCTGCGCAAGCGCTCCCTTGCGCTGCTCGACGGGAAACGAGTGCGCGGTGGTGGCCGGCACCACCACCACGCGACCGGTCAGGTGGATTCTGTTGCGGGCTCGGGGCTTTCGACGGTGCCCGGCGTGCGTGCGACGAACCAGTGCACGACCACCCCGACGGCGACCACCAACAGCACGAACAGCGTTGCGGCCCAAAGCATCCACCAACTGCCACCGTTCGGCGTGTACACCTCGGGTCGCGGCCAGGCCAGGTTCACCGCCATCGCGACACCCCACAGCACGGCGAGCGCGTTGATCGGAATCCCGAAGCGGCCCAGGCTGAACAAGCCGGGCTCGCTCGCTTCGTCGGCGGGCATACCCTTGACCCGCCGCACCAGCAGCGGCACCGTGACCAGCAGATACGCCAGGTACAACGTCACGATGCACACGCTGGCCAGGGTCGCGAAGATCGCGGCATTGCCCAGATTGAGCACCAGCAGGCCGATACCGAGCAGCCCGATGACCACCGCGGGCAGCACCGGAGTACCGAAGCGCGGGTGCACCCCGGCGAGGCGCCGGGCGAACGGCAGCTTTCCGTCCCTGGCCATCGAGAACATCAACCGCGTCCCGGCCGTCTGAATGGCCAACGTGCACACCGTGATCGCCACCGCGACACAGCCGAGCAGCACCGTGCCCGCCGGGCTGTCCAGCTTCGAGGTGAGCACATAGGCGAGACCCTCGGTGGCCAGCGCACCGTCGGACAGGCTCGGCGCGGCCATCAGCGCGCCGAGCAACAGCAGCCCGCCGCCGAGCGCGGACACCGACAGCGCGGCCAGGATGGTACGTGGCGCGACCCGGCGCGGATTCTTCGTCTCCTCGGAAAGCTCACCGGCGGAGTCGAAACCGACCATCACGTAGGCCGCCATGAGCCCGGACACCAGGAACGCCGCCCTGTACGAGCCGGGCACGGCCTGATCGGTCTGCCACACCACGCCGGGCCCGCGCTCGGTATGGGTGAAGAACAGCGCGATGATCGCGAGCACACCGACGATCTCGACGGTGACGCCGATCGAGTTGATCCGCGACATCAGGTCGATACCGAGCACGTTGATCGCTGTCGTAATCGTCAGCAGGATGCTGCCCAGCAGAACCGCGTTCGTCGCACCGGACGACGAGGTGAGCGCGGTGTCTTCGCCGATGACCTGGAACCCGCTCCAGATCGACGGCAGCACCACCTGCAGTGCGATCGCCGCCGCGGCGGCGGTGACGATCTGCGCGATCACCATCATCCAGCCCGCGAACCACCCGACGAGCTCGCCGCCGAGCCGGCGTGACCACTGGTAGATGCAGCCCGAAATCGGGTAGCGCGCAGCCAATTCGGCGAAGTTCAGCGCGACGAGGAACTGTCCGGCGAACACGATCGGCCAGGTCCAGAAGAACGCGGCGCCGCCGAACGAATAGCCGAAGCCGAAGAACTGGAAGATGGTGGTGAGGATGGAGACGAACGAGAAACCCGCGGCGAACGAGGCGTAGCGGCCGAGTTTGCGCCGGAGCACGGGCTGATAGCCGAATCGGGCCAGATCGGCGCCGTCGCGGCTGGTGTCGGGCGGAGGGGCGGGGGCGAACGTTGTGGCCATGAGGGTCCTTCGGCGAGCGGCCAATACCTATCAGATGACAGTTTTGCGGTGGCGATCGCGCTTTCGGTGACCCGCGTGTATCGCTTGCGGTAACCCCGGTTACTTCTGCGTTGCCGAGATTTCTATCAGGTGACAGAAACCTCGCCGCGGCCTACCGGGGGACCGACCGTCGCGGATCGGTCCAGCTGATACCTGCCAGAATGAGCCTTGTGACAAACCTCGGCCCCGGCCGTCCTCGTGTGGAGCAGCGACGCCGTCGCGGCCAGACGCCGCGCGCCGAGATCCTGGACGCTGCCGGGGAGCTGTTCACCACCAATGGCTACGCGAACACCTCCACCCGTGTGGTCGCCGACGCGGTCGGCATCCGTCAGGCATCGCTCTATCATCACTTCGCCGCCAAGGACGACATCCTCGATGCGCTGCTTGCCGAAACCATAGCTGCCCCACTGGAACTCGCCGAACGACTGGGGAGCGTGTCGGCGACCGCGCCTGCCCGCCTTTACGCGCTGGCCTGGTTCGACGTCGGCCAGCTCTGCGCCGCGCGCTGGAATCTCGGTGCGCTGTACCTGCTTCCGGAGCTGCGCACCGAACGGTTCGCCACGTTCCGGCTACGGCGCGACGAACTGCGCGGGCACTACGAGGCTTTGGCGGCCGAGGTGCTGGCCGAGGCCGGCGGGGCGGGCATCGCGGGCGCCGAGGCCCTGCCGTTCCGGCTGGTCGAGATGGTGATCAGCATCCGCTCGGACGAGGGTGCGGCGCCGGCCGCCGCGGCGCGAACCATCCCCGAGGCGGCGCTGCGGGTGCTCGGTTGGCCCGGTGATCTGGACGCGTTGCGCGACGAGGCACAGCGGCTGCTCGAACAGCTCGAAACAGCCTGAGCCCTACTTCCCGGCGCTGCGTCCCCACTCGAGACCCCAGCGGTAGGCCTTGTCGACCTCCATCTTTCCCCAGAGTGGGCGCCGGGCGGGCGGCCGGACGAACACGCCTTGACGCTGAACCACGAACTCTCCGTTGATGTTCTCGATCAGCGCGAGCACCATCTCCCGTGAGTTGTCGGTGCACCCGCTCACCGACATCTCGATCGGCGGCGAGCCGACCGGGTAGAGCGTGGCGGTCGCCTCGACACCGCGGAAATCATCGGTGCCCTCGTACAGCGAGGCGAACACCAGGATCCGGCGGAACTTCGCGGTGTGGTCGAGGTTGATGTCGAGGTTTTCGCCCGCTGCGACCGCGCCGGTGCGATCGTCCTTGTCGAGCAGGATGTAGGGCGCCTGATGCAGCGAGCCGAAGCCGTCGAGCGGGCCGATGGAGCCCTTCGTCCCGTCGGTCAGCTCCCAGAAGCAGCACAGGTCCAGGTCGAGGCCTGCCTTGCGCTTGCCGAAACCGCGCCGCGCCGGGGCCGTGTTGCCGGACCAGTTCAGGTTGATCCGCATCACGCCGCCGGTCGCGCCCTGCTTGGTCAGCGAGATCGAGGGGGCGTCCTTGGTCAGCGAGATCTTGCTGAGGTTGACCGCAGCCTCCGGGGTGGCTGGTTGCTGGGGTGTCGGGTGCGACGAAAAGTTCGGTGATGCACCGGTATTCGGCGGCATACCGCCCTGCGGAGGTGCGCCGTAGGGGTTGGGCGGCGGCGTGAATTGCGGTTGCGGCGGGGCGTACTGCGGAGCGGGCGCGGGCGGTGGTGGCGGCGCAGTGAACTGGTGCGGCGGCGCGGCGGGCGGTGGCGGCGGCGTGAACTGGTGCGGTGCGGCAGGCGGGGTCGCCGGGGCGTCGTCCACCGAGATCCCGAAATCCGTGGCCAGACCGGCCAATCCGGCGGCGTACCCCTGCCCGACCGCACGGAACTTCCACCCGCCCTGCCGCCGGTACAGCTCGCCGAGCACGAACGCGGTCTCGGTGGTCGCACCGGTGCTGTCGAACCGCGCCACCTCCGCGCCGCTGCCCGGATCCACCAGCCGGACGTAGAGGCCGTGGAATTGGCCGAAGGTGCCGCCGTCCGCCGAGGCCGCGATGACGATGGTGTCGATCTGCGCTTCGACCCGGCCCAGGTCGGCCGACAGCACGTCGAGCACCGTCGGCCCCTGCTGCTTGCCCTCGTGCCGGACCGCGCCGGACGGATGCGCGGGCTGGTTGTAGAAGACGAAGTCGTTGTCGTTGCGCACTTTTCCGGCGGCCAGCAGCAGCGCCGAGGCGTCGGCGTCGGGCACCCCGGGGCCGCTCTGCCAGCCGAGCTCGATCCGGACGGCGGCCATGGGCACCGGGACGTTCGAGCCCTTCGTCATCGACATAGGTGCCAACGTATCCGAAACGGGCCGCGGCCGTTCCTGGTCAGCGGGTAGGCGGCGCGATCTGCCAGTGCTCTTGCAACGCGCCTGCGATCTCCGGCAGCACCGTCACCGGTATGCGCTTGCGCCGCAGCAGGGCCCGGATCTCGTTCACCTGCTCGCGTTTGCGGAGGTCGTAGGCGCCGGACACCGGGCGCAGCACCGGCGGAATGGACAGCAGCACCAGCTCGCCGTGCTGTTCGTCGCCGCCGATCAGGTCGAGCGCCAGCGACCAGCGGGACCGCTCGTCCAGCGTGAAGCGCCCGGCGACCACGCGGTCCCAGTCGATGCTGGCCTCGGTCCACGGGGTGCGCCGGTAGATCCCCCGCTCGGTGAGCACGACGGCGTCCCTGGCGAACAGCGCCGCCACCCCGGCAATCCCCGCCACGGCACCGGCCAGTAAGCCGGTGAATACCCGGTTCACCCCGAACAGGCCGATCACGGCCGTGCACAGTACGACGGTCACCAGGATCCCGAGGGAACTGTAGAGCGCCGCACGCTGCGTGGGCACCACACCCGCCCGCACCATCGTCATCTCACCTACCCACTTCCGGCGTGCTGCGGCACACGCTACCGCGCGTCGTGCCGCAGCACACGGGCAAGTCTCAGGCTTCGAGGGCGACCCCGGCCTCGGCGGTGTACACCAGGAACGTCAGGCTCTGCTGGAAGTACAGCTGCACCGACTCGGTGTCGTGCGCGAGGTAGCCGATCGACAGGTCCTGGCCGATGCGCAGGTCGTAGTCGCCGCCGCGGGTGGTCAGCACGAACGCGCCGTCGATGGCGGGCGCCCAGATGATCTCGCCGTCCGGGATGAGCCGCTCGATGTGCGTGCGGATCGGGTGCCCGTGATCGGAGGTCTCGCTCACCGCCGTGAACAGGTCCGCGCTCAGCAGCACCGAGTACGGCCCGTCGACGCCGGCCAGCCGCAGCGCGGTGAGCGCCTGGGTGACCGACTCCGGCACCAGCCGGGGATCACTCGGCAGTGCGATCGCCTGATTGGTCGAACTCGCCCGGATGCCGGTGATATTCGCGGCCGGATAGCCCTCGAAGATCGCCCGGTCCTCGGCGAACGCGATCTTCTTCGCGGCGTCTTTCACCGGATCCAGATCGGTGTCCATCGCGCCGCGCTCGACGTTGTCGAGCTCCTCGCGGGACAGCCGGAACGGCACCCGCAGCTCGACCAGCGGCGCGACCACCCGCTGCCTGGCCTGCACGCCCTCGTCCGGCGCGCTGATCGGGGTGGTGTGGCCGGTGCCGACCGCGGCGTAGTCGAGGCCGTGCGGTCCGGACAGGTCGACGACGCGGCGCCCGGCGATGTGCCGCTTGAAGGTGCGCGTCGCCTCTTCCTCGATCGCCGACCATGCCTCGGCGGTGATCGGCGCGAGTTCGCGATAGAGGTTGTTCATGCCTGCCTGCTCCTTTTCAACGTGCCGATACCGAGTGAGCCCGAGCCGATGTCGTTGGGCTGCACGTTTTCCGCCGTCCCGGCGTCCGCCGGTGGCGGGGGAAGCTCATCGAAGAAGTCGAGCGACGGTGCGAAGAACGAGGTGCCGGTGACCGCGATGGAGAAATCGAGCAGACGGTCGTAGGCCGCCTCCTCGGTGCCGACGAACATCCGGGTGAGCATCAACTCGGTGACGCTCGGGGTGGCCGCGTAAGCGACGTAGTACGTACCGAATTCGCCGTCCTTGACGCTGCCGAACGGCATGTTGGCGCGCAGGATCTCGCGCTCGGTGCCGTCGGCGTCCACGATGGTGTTCACCGCGACGTGCGAGTCGGCGGGCTTGTCGGCGTCGGACAGCTCGAAATCGTCGAGCTTGGTGCGCCCGATCACCTTCTCCTGCTCCTCGATCGACAACGCCCGCCAATCCGCCAGCGGATGCAGGTACTTCTGCACGATCACGTAACTGCCGTCCCGGAACTCGGGGTCCTCGTCGCCGACCAGCGCGGCCGCGTAGGCGGACTTGCCCTCCGGATTCTCGGTGCCGTCGACGAAGCCGAGCAGATCGCGCTGCTCGAAGTAGCGGAACCCGACGGTCTCGTCCACGATGGTGGCCGCGCCCGCCAGCCGGTCGCCGATGGTCATGGCCAGCTCGAAGCAGGCGTCCTGATTCTCCGCCCGAATGTGGAACAGCAGATCGCCTGGTGTCGCCGGGGCCCGATGGTGCTTGCCCACGTAACCGGGGAATTCGTGCAGCTCGGCGGGCCGTGGTCCGGCGAAGAGCCGGTCCCACGCCGCCGAGCCGATCGCGGCCACACAGGTGAGGCCCGCACCGGGGATCCGGAACCCGACCGAGCGGCGCAAACCCTGCACGTCGGCGAGGGTATCGCGGACCACAGCCTCGCCGCCCGCATCGATGGTGGCGACCAGGAAGATCGCAGCCGGGGTGAGCGCATCGAGGATCGGCTGCGGCTCACTCATGATCATCAGCCTAGTGCCCGAAGCGGACCCGCCGGCCAGGTGGCACGGCCACCGCCGCTGCTACTTCGCGACCGTCATCAGGAAGGCCACGTCGTCCACGGCCATCACGCTGTGCCTGGCCTTGGGCACCACGAGCAGGTCGCCCGCCGAACCCTTCCATTCGTTGCTGCCGCTGATCAGGGTCAGCGTGCCGCTGAGCACCAGGAGGGTGGCCTCGCCCGCGTTGTCGTGCTCGGCCAGGCTCTGGCCCGCGCTCAGTCCGACCACCGTCTGGCGCAGCGAATTCGCGTGACCACCGTAGATCGTTTGCGAACTACGCCCGCTGCTGGCGGTGCTCGCAATCTTGAGTTGTTGTCGAGCAACCGCAGTCAGCGATTTCTTGTCCATGGACCGCCTTTCGCAAATGACAACAGCCGGTGCGGGGGCTGTTCGCACCGGCTCGGGGGCTCGGACGGACGAAGGCCCGGCCCCGCTTATTCAGGAGTATGCCCGACCGGCTGTGGCCTCGAGACCTGTTTGCACGGGCCGGGGCTTCTGTGATCGAACGGTGTCGTGCGGCCGCGACGATCGATGCGGAGAGTTTGCCGACTAGTCGGATTCGCGGCGGGTGTAGCGGCGGATCCGGTAGCGCAGACCGGAGGTCGAGTCGTGCCACGGTTCGGTGTCGTCGGTGGTCCACTCGGGTCCGATCGCGGGGGCGTACGCATCGCCTTCGACGGTGGTGTCCACCTCGGTGACGAGCAGGTCGGTCGCGAAATCCATAGCGACGCGGTAGATCTCACCACCCCCGGCGATCCACACGGTGTCCTGCCCGCTCAATGTGAGCGCCTCGGCCACCGATCCGGCCCGCTCGGCGCCCTCGGCCGCCCAGTCCGCCTGCCTGGTCACCACGATGTTGCGGCGCCCGGACAGCGGACGGAATTTCGGCGGCAGCGAATCCCAGGTGCGCCTGCCCATCACCACCGGATGTCCCATGGTGACCGACTTGAAATTCGCCATGTCCTCGGGCACGCGCCAGGGGATGGAGTTCTGGAAACCGATCACGCCGTCGGGGGTTTGCGCCCAGATCAACCCGATGGTGCGCGTCACGCTGTGTCCGATGCGGTGTTCACTGTTCCTCCGTTACCCGAAGCTGCTTCCGTCGAGCCCGGCCGCTCACACCGCAACGGGTGCCTTGATGGCCGGATGATGCTGGTAGCCGACGACTTCCACGTCCTCGTAGGCGTAGTCGAACAGCGTCGGCGCGGGGCGCAGGTGCAGCGTGGGGAACGGGAACGGCTCGCGGGTCAGCTGCTCGCGGACTTGATCGAGATGGTTGTCATAGATGTGGCAGTCGCCGCCGGTCCAGATGAAATCGCCGAGCTCCAGCTCGGTCTGCTGCGCGACCATCTGGGTGAGCAGCGCGTAGCTGGCGATATTGAACGGCACGCCGAGGAACAGGTCGGCGCTGCGCTGATACAGCTGGCAGGACAGCCGGCCGTCGGCCACGTAGAACTGGAAGAACGCGTGGCACGGGGCCAGCGCCATCTTGTCCAGCTCGGAGACGTTCCAGGCGGAGACGAGCATGCGCCGGGAATCCGGGTTGGTGCGCAGGGTGTGCAGCACCTCGGAGATCTGGTCGACGTGCACGCCGTCCGGCGTCGGCCAGGACCGCCACTGCACGCCGTAGACCGGGCCCAGTTCGCCGTTGGCGTCGGCCCATTCGTCCCAGATGGAGACGCCGTGCTCCTGCAGCCATTTCACGTTGGATTCGCCGCGGAGGAACCAGAGCAACTCGTAGACGATCGACTTCAGATGCACCTTTTTGGTGGTGATCAGCGGGAAGCCGGCCGAGAGGTCATAGCGCAGCTGATGGCCGAAAATGCTGCGCGTGCCGGTGCCGGTGCGGTCCGCCTTTTTCGTGCCGGACTCCAGCACCAGCCGGAGCAGATCCTCGTACTGGGTATCGGTCGCCACGGCTGCCAACTCTAGTAGAAACGCCGCCTGGCAAGCTCGGCGCATGCGCAAGCTCTACGTGATCGGCATCGGCGCCGGCGATCCCGACCAGGTGACGGTGCAGGCCATCAAGGCCATGCGGCAGGTCGAGGTGTTCTTCGTCATCGGCAAGGGTGCGGAGAAGCGCGAGCTGGTCGAGGTGCGGACCGCGATCCTGACCGAGCACGTGGATCGGCCGTACCGGATCGGGGAGATCGCGGCCCCGCCGCGGGACCGGGCACCGGCGGACTATCGGGGTGTCGTCGAGGACTGGCACGAGCGGCGCTCCGCCGTACTGGAAGACGCGTTCGCACAGGTCGATGGGGTCGGCGGCATTCTGGTGTGGGGTGATCCGTCGCTGTACGACAGCACCCTGCGGATGATCGAGCGGGTGCTCGCGCGCGGCACGGTGCACTTCGACTACACGGTGATTCCGGGTGTCACCAGCGTGCAGGCCCTGGCCGCGCGGCATCGCATGGTGCTGCACGGCATCGGCGAGCCGGTGCACATCACCACCGGCCGGCGGCTGCGCGAGGAGGGGCTCGCCGACGCGGCGGTGGTGATGCTGGACGGCGACTGCTCGTTCACCGAGGTGCCCGGCGCGGACGTGCACATCTGGTGGGGCGCCTACCTCGGCATGCCGGACGAGATCCTCATCGAAGGCCCACTGCGCGAGGTGGAGCGGGAGATCGTGGACCGGCGCGCCGGGCTGCGGGCCGAGAAGGGCTGGATCATGGACATCTACCTGCTTCGCCGGACCTGACTGCCCTGCTCTTGTCGGTGTGGGCCGGTAGCCTGGGCGTGTGCCCGAACTACCTGAAGTGGAGGCGCTGGCGCAGTTTCTGCGGGAGCATGCGGTCGGCGCCGTGGTGGGGCGTGTGGATGTCGCGGCGCTGAGTGCCGTGAAGACGTTCGACCCGCCGGTGACCGCACTGTCCGGCCGGGACGTGACCGGCGCGGGGCGCTGGGGCAAGTTTCTGGGAATGGACTGCGACGGGTTGTGGCTGATCACCCACCTGTCCCGCGGTGGCTGGCTGCGGTGGATCGACGAACCGAGTCAGACGCCGCCGAAGCCGGGCGGTAAGAGTCCGCTGGCGCTGCGGGTGCACTTCTTCACCCCCGAGGGCGCGACACCCGCCATCGATCTCACCGAGGCGGGGACCAAGAAACGGCTCGCGGTCTACATCGTAGACAACCCGAAGCTGGTGCCCGGTATCGCCCGGCTCGGGCCCGACGCGCTCGAGGTGACCGAGGAGCAGTTCACCGAAATCCTGCGCGGCACCTCGCAGCGGATCAAGACCGCGATAGTCGATCAGACCCTGCTGGCGGGCGTCGGCAACGCCTACTCCGACGAAATCCTGCACACCGCACGGATCTCGCCGTTCGCCAACACCAAAACCCTTGCGGCGGACAAGGTCAGCGAGCTGTACGCGGCCATGCGCGCGGTGCTGACCGACGCCGTGCAGCGCTCGGTCGGCCAGGATGCCGCCCGCCTCAAGGGCGAGAAGCGTTCCGGCATGCAGGTACACGCGCGTACCGGTATGCCCTGCCCGGTCTGCGGCGATACGGTGCGCGAGGTGTCCTACGCCGAGCGCTCGTTCCAGTACTGCCCGACCTGTCAGACCGGCGGCAAGGTCCTCGCCGACCGGCGCATGTCGCGGCTGCTCAAGTAACCGCTCAGGTCAGCGTCGGCACCCGGACACCTTCCCAGGCAAGCCGTTTGGCCTTGTCCGGGTCGTGCTCCAGGCGGGTGGGCGAGTCGATGATCAAGGTGGTGCGGCGAGCTTCGGTGTAGGGCGGCCAGGACGGCAGCGGCGCACCGGTGCGGGCGAAGGCGAGCCAGTTGTCCTGGAATTGGTCGGTGACGGACTGGAGGCCACGACGCCCGCCCGCCGCGGTGATGGCGCGACCGAAGGGGGTATCGCCGCCGCCGAAGACCGGGATCAGGTCGGAGGCGTGGGTGGCGCCCAAGCCCGCCAGTTGCAGGGAGCGCGGGGCGAAGTCGTAGCGGTAGGCGTAAGTGGGGGTGTGGCGGCTATGCCCCGCCATGACCGTGACCGAGGGGCGCCAGAAGACGAAGTCGCCGCCCGCGCGCACAGCCGCCTTGGCGTTCGGGTAGCCGGGATAGGCGGCGGCGATCCGGGATTCGGCCGTCGTCGCCCAGTGCGGCGCGCAGCCGGTCGGGGGTGGTCGGCAGCGAATCCGCGAACTTCGCGAACAGGGTGCCTTCGTCCCGGTTCGTGCCGATGATCAGCGGTACGCGATGGGCGTTGCCGTCGGTGATCGCATCGATCGGGGACTGCGGGAGAACGACCCCGTCGACCGTCGGGGCGACGGGGAACAGGCCGCGGCGTTCGCGCAGGACCCGATTGCTGGTGCGGTCGACCGCGCGCCGAATGTCGTTGGCGCTCGCGGTGCGTAGCGCCTCGGCGGCCCGGTCCGGTGTCGCACCCAGCGCTTCGACACAGCGGCGGGCGAAGCGGCGGGCGTCGTCGGCGGTCATCGCCCAGTCGGCCGGCGGGCTCTGCGAAATCGCCTGGTGGAAAAGGCCTTTGGCGGCAGGCGCGGCGAGCAGGCTGAGCACGGCATGGGCGCCGGCGGATTCGCCGAAGATGGTCACGTTGCCGGGATCGCCGCCGAACGCGGCGATATTGGTGTGCACCCACTCCAGCGCGGCGACCTGATCGCGCAAACCCAGGTTCGACTCGAAAGGGTGCTCCGGCGTGGCGAATTCACCGAAATCGACATAGCCGAACGCGCCGAGCCGGTAGTTCAGCGAGACCAGCACGGCGTCGCCGCGCACCGCGAGCCGCCCGCCGGAGTACAAACCGAGAGCCGAGGTGCCGGTGAGGTAGCCACCGCCGTGGACGAACACCAGCACCGGCCGCGGCCGCTCCGACGGCGTCGCGGGCACGGTGACATTCAGTGTCAGCGAGTCCTCGTGGGTCGGCTGGTATCGGCGCGGCCCGATCCGCGCGCCCGCCCGATGCTGCATCGCCGCGAACCCGAACTCGGTGCACTCGCGCACCCCGGTCCACGGCGTGACCGGCTGCGGTGCCCGAAAACGCAAGTCGCCCACCGGCGCGGCCGCGTAGGGCAGGGACCGCCAGCGCAGCACGCGGCGGCCACGACGACCGCGCACGACTCCGTCGGCGGTCTGGATATCTGTCGATGCCACCATCCGCCAATGGTACTTACGGCCGTCGTGTCTCCAACAGGCGTAGCCAGAACTCGCTCACCGCGGGGAAGGCGGGCACCGCGTGCCACAGGGTGGCCAGCGGCACCTTGCCGACCACCGCGATGGTGGCCGCGTGTAGCTGTTCGCCCACCTCCGGGCCGACGAAGGTGGCACCGAGCAACGTATCGGTGCCGGTGTCGATGACCAGCTTGGCGTGCCCGGCGAAGTCGTTGCGCGCCAACGCCGATCCGGCCACCGAGATATCGAGCTCGATCGTCTCCACGGCATGACCGGCTTTGCGGGCCGCCGCCTCGGTCAGTCCGACGGACGCGACCTCCGGCGCGGTGTACACCACCTGCGGGACCTGCTCGTGGTCGGCGCTCGCGGTGAACCGGGCACCATCCAGCGGCCTGTCCTCGGCGCGGGCGGCGATCACATCGCCGCACACCCTGGCCTGGTATTTGCCCATGTGCGTCAGGGCGGCACGATGATTCAGATCGCCGACGCAGTACAGCCAGTCACCGTCGACCGCGGTGGCGGTCAGCTGATCGTCGACCTGCACATAACCGTCCTTCAGGCCGACGGAGTCCAGGCCGAGTCCTTCGGTCGCCGGTGTGCGCCCGGCGGCCACGATGATCTCGTCGGCTTCGAGTTCGGTATCGCCCTCGTCGCTGTGCAGCCGCACGGTGACCGGGCCGCCGTGGATCCGGCCTTCGCCGGTGTCCTTAGCGTCGGGCCGGTGCACGCTCGTCGGTTCGGTGCCGAGAAGGACGCGCACACCGCGCTCGCGCAGCGCCGCGATCACGCGCTCGCCGGCGAACGGTTCGGCCGACGCGAGCACCGCGGAGCCGCGCACGACCATGCTGACCTGCGCGCCGAGCGCGGCCAGCCAGGTCGCGGCCTCGCAGGCGACCACGCCGCCGCCGATGATCACCACGCGGCCGGGGACCTCGTGCAAGTTGGTGGCGTCGCGGGAGATCCACGGCAGCGCATCGCGCAGGCCGGGCACGTCCGGGATGCTCGCCCGGGTGCCGGTGGCCAGCACCACCGCGTGCCTGGCGCGCAGCACCTGCCCGTCGACCTCGACCTGCCGCACCCCGGCCAGCCGACCGGTGCCGCGGATGACCTCGATGCGATGGTCGCGGGCCCAGTCGACCTGCGAGGTGTCGTCGAGGCCGCTGACGAAGGAGTCGCGCCGCCGCAGCACCGCCTCGACCTCGAGGCCGGAGGCGGTGATGCCGTCCATGGCCTGCGCGGCCGCGAGCAGATGGCCGGGCCGCAGCAGTGCCTTGCTCGGAATGCAGGCCCAGTAGGAACATTCGCCGCCGACGAGTTCGCGTTCCACGATCGCGGCGGTGCGGTCGCTCCCGGCGATGGCGTAGGCGGCGGCGTTCTCACCGGCCGGGCCACCGCCGATCACGATGACGTCGTATTCGGCAGGTGTACTCGGCATGGTTATTGCAGGTAACCCTCGACCTGGGCGGCGGAACTCTGTTCGGCGCCGTCGGGCGACTCGCCCTGGTCGATCCGCGCCCTGCGGTGCCGCAGCAGGTCCCACGCCTGATCCAGCATCACCTCGAGCTCGGCGAGTTGCCTGCGCTCGGCCTGCGGGTCCAATTCGCCCTTGGCGGCCTGCGCGCGCAGTTCGTGCTCCTGGTCGACCAGTGCCTTGATGCGGGCCAACACGTCCTGTTCGGTCATGCGGACCATGCTACGGCTGTGCCAGACACGCGGCGGCGATCGGCACGGCCCTGGCCAGGTCGGACCAGGACAGCGCGGTGTAGCCGAGGGTGATGCCGAAGTGGTGACGCTGTGCGCTCAGGTGATATCGAGAAAGGGGATCGAGCGCGACACCCCGCGCCCGTGCGGCGGCCACGGCACGCTGCTCCGCCTCGGCCGAGGCGAGCGGTACCACCACGTGCGAGCCCGCGTCGTCGCCGAGCACATCGAGGCCGTGGCGGCGCAGCTCGGTGACCATCAGCGCGCGGCGTGGCGGCAGCTCGCGGCGTAGCCGGCGCAGATGCCTGGCCAGGTCGCCGTGGGCCGCGAGCGCGACGAACACCTGCTGGCCCGCCGGACTCGGACTGGTTCCGGTGCGATGCCGATGCGCGACAACGGCATCGGCGATCCGTGGCGTGGCGACCAGCCAGCCGACGCCGAGGCTCGGCGAGAGGATCTTGCTCGTGGTGCCGAGGTGCACCACCACGTCCGGCGCCATCGCCGCCAGCAGCGGCAACGGGGCGGTGTCGTACCGCAGTTCGCCGTCGTAGTCGTCCTCGATGATCAGCAGCCCGTCGCGGCGGGCGTGCTCGACCAGCTCCACCCGGCGGGCGGCGGGCAGCCGGGCGCCGAGCGGAAACTGGTGCGCCGGAGTGCAATACACGGCCTTGATGTTCGGTGGCAGCTTGTCGACGCGTAGCCCGTGCGCGTCCACCGGGACGGGCAGGACGCGGACCCCAGCCGCCGCGAAAGCGCCTGCGGCCCGGCTGTATCCGGGGTCTTCCATCGCGATGGTGTCGCCCGGCGACAGCAGGGCGGCGGCGAGTTCGCCTACCGCGGAACTGGTTCCGGCCGTCGCGAGCACCGCCGTATCGCTGCCCGCGCCGAGACCGCGATGGCGCAGCAGGTGTTCGACGATCGTCGCGCGGAAATCCGGCTCGCCCGCGCGGTCTTTGCGCACCAGCGGGGAGAGGTCGGCGGCGGCTCGCCAGGCGCGGCGCCAGGCGGGGCGGTCGATGGCGTCGGAGCACGGCGCGCCGGGTTGCAGATCGAGCAGCGCCGGGTCGTCACCCGCGCCGTCGGCAGGCAGCGCGCGTCGGGGTGCGGCGGGCGGCGCGGTGGTCAGGTACGTGCCGGAACCGCGCTTGCCGCTGATCCAGCCTTCGGCGTGTAGCTGGTCGAAAGCGGCGGCCACCACGGTGCGGCTCACGCCGAGCCGTTCGGCCAGCGACCGGGACGACGGCAACCGGTCACCGCCACGCAGCAGGCCGTTGCTCGCCGCGGCCCGTAATCCGTCGGCGACCTGCACCGACAGCGGTTCCGGCAGTGCGCGGTCGAGTGGCAGGGGAAGTTCGTCGAGCACCGGTCACCTCGCGATTGGACTGTGTGAATTTCGCTGAATTGGCACTTTGATAATGCCACTTGGGCACCGATGCTGGTCCTATGACGCGATCAGCCGACTCCCGCACCCCGCTCTCGCCGACGCCGCGCAGCACGCTCACCCGGTCGAAGGAACGAGCACGCAGCGAACGCGCGGACCTGGACGCGGTCCTGGACGCCGGTCTGGTCTGCCACCTCGGCGTGCTGCTCGGTGCCGCGCCGGTCGTGCTACCCACCATCTACGGACGCGACGGAGACACCCTCTATCTGCACGGTTCGACGGGTGCCGGCAATCTGCGCGCGGCCCTCGCCGGGGACATCTCGGTCGCGGTCACCCTGGTGGACGGGATCGTCTATGCCCGTTCGGCGATGCACTTCTCGATGAACTTCCGCTCGGCGGTGGTGCACGGCAGCGCGGTGGAGCTCACCGACCCCGCCGAGCGGCTGCACGCGCTCCAGGTGATCACCGAACACGCCGCACCGGGCGCCTGGTCCCGGGTGCGTTCGCCGAGCAAGAAGGAGCTGGCCGCCACCATGGTGCTCGCGCTGGACCTCACCGAAGCCTCGGTGAAAATCCGGGCCGGTGGCCCCAACGACGACCCGGCCGACATCGAGAACGGCGGTGTCTGGGCGGGGGTGCTGCCGGTGCGCCAGGTATGGGGTGAGCCGATCGACTCGGCCGACCTCGAGCCGGGTCTCCCGGTCCCCGCCGATGTCCTCGACCGCACCGAGCCGAGCCTCGTGCCGGTGCGGTGAGTTCGGCACGGCGTTTGTCACCGTCCGCACGCAACGGAATCAGGGCCGTTATTTGTGCACCGGACGGGATCCGATCTTGGTCTCGTGCACTGAAGAAGTTGTCCGGAACTGCCTATTGTGCGGACCGGTTTGTTTGTGCAAACAATGTGCGGATGACCGCTGCTCCCGATTCCGCTGCACTGGACGACTTATCCGGCCAAGTACGCGACGTGCTACCCGAGGTCGCCCGGGATCTGCTGGCCGGAGTGCTCGGCGAGGTGCCCTCGTATCGGGAGTTGTCCGCGGAGATGATCGGGCGGGACCTGCCGCGCGCCGCCGAGGCGAATCTGCGGCTGTTCCTCCGCTCGCTGGCCGAACGGCGGGCACCGCGCCCGGACGAATTGTCGGAGCT
Source organism: Nocardia suismassiliense (assembly GCF_900269665.1). Lineage (GTDB taxonomy): Bacteria > Actinomycetota > Actinomycetes > Mycobacteriales > Mycobacteriaceae > Nocardia > Nocardia suismassiliense. The sequence goes on along the minus strand of NZ_LT985361.1, from coordinate 8,542,228 downwards.
GATCGCTGTCGCGGTGCGCCGCGCCAGGGACGGGATCCCGCTGGACACCGTGCTTTCGGTGTATCACCACGGCGCGGTCGCCGCGTGGAACTCGGTGGCCGCTACGGCGACGACGCCGGAGCAGCGCGAGCAATTACTGGCCGCGGTGCCCTATGTGCTCGGCTACCTCGGCGCCGTGACACCCGGGGTAGCGGGCGCCTATCTGCGGGAGCGGCAGGATCTGCACTGGGAGCAGCGCGAGGCCAAACGTGCTGTGGCGCAGGCCTTGGTGCACGGCACACCCGCCGATCTGCTGGCCGAGCGGTTCGGTATCTCGCTGGACGGCGGGTTCCAGGTGCTGGTGTTCCGGGTGGCCGAACCGGCGACGGGCGGGAACCGGCCGGTGCTGCGCATTGTGCAGAGCGAGATCGATGCGGTGTCCGGTCGCGTCCTGAGCACCGTCGAGCGCGGCGGCGGTGTGCTGCTGGTGCCGGTTGCCGAGGGTGAACCAGCCACCGCGCTGGACACTTTCGTCACCCGCGTCGCCCAGGGCACCGGTGCGCGGGCGGTCGCCGGGCTCGCGTTCGCCGCGGGCGTCGACGGGATACCTGCCGCGGTGGAGGAGGCGGGCGAAATAGCCAGGCTGGCATTCCAACTCGGCCGTCCCGCGGCGGTGTACCGGATGGCCGATCTGGCGTTGCAGTATCAACTCGCCCGTCCGGGCCCGGCCCGTACCTGGCTGCTCTCGCTGCTCGATCCGCTCCGGGACCAGCCACACTTGCTGGACGCCCTGCGTGCGCTGCTCGCCAATGACTACAACCGGCAGCAGGCCGCGGCCGCGCTTGTCGTGCATCGCAATACGCTCAACTACCGCCTCAACCGGATCGCCACGGTCACCGGCTACGACCCCAATCGTCCCGATCACGCACAACTGTTCGCCGCCGCTCTCACGGCCTGCGACCTCGACGCGACGGAGTGAAACCACTCACCACCTGTGTGCGGACAGCCCGAACGAGGACAGCGTCTGCTGTGCCAGATCGCCCAGCGCAGTAGCGGATTCGATATGCACCGGGTCGAGGCCGACCAGCGAGAGAACGTAGTCGTCGGCGATCCGGCAGAGATAGCCGGACAGGCGCGTCCTCGGCCATAACGCGGCGGTCAGGCCGGGGTGGATGGCGCGGGCGGCGACGCCGAGGCAGTGGTGCGGTCCGAGCATGCGCAGGCTGGTGGGCAGCGTGCCGATGTTGGAGCAGAGGATGTCTCGTTCGCCGGCACCCTTGGACAACGCGTACGCCCACGGGTCGGGGATCACCTGCAGTAGCTCCTCCGGCATACCGCCGGGGCTGGTCATCCGGCGCTCGTAGGCGGCGCGGGACTTCTCGCGAATCGTTGCCGGGGTATCGGTGCGGTCGATGGTGATGTCGGTCATCGCGAGGTCGTTGTCGACGCGTGGTTCGTCGCGGGTGTCGACCGGGAGGCTCGCGTCGATCGTCTTTCGCGGAAAGTCACTGGCCCACAGCATGTTCGCGACCACCGCGATGAACAGACTGTTGGCCGTGCCGTCCCGTGCGGTGGCCGCCCGCTCCCAGTCCGATACGGCGCATTGAAATATCGCGCCTGGTGTCTGCGTGCCGGGCGGGATGCTGATATCGCCGATGGTCGCGTGACGCGGGCGTTCCGGAATACCTTTGCGTAGTGCCCGTCCCGTGCCGCGCAGCACGATCGACCACTGGCGGCGGGCATCGGCCCAATCCGACTCGGCTGCGGCGGAGGCGGGCAAGGCTGTACCACCGAGAGCATCGTCCACCGCGTGCACGAGCGCTCGACCATCGGCGAGTGCATGCGAACAAGTCAGGGAGACAAGGGAACCGCCGTCGTCCAGCGCGACGGCGGACAGTCGCCAGCCGGGTCCGTATTCCGGATCGAGATCGGCGCCCTGCGCGTCGGCCCACTCCAGTAGAGCGCTCACGGCCAGCGGCTGTTCGGTGAGTACCAGCGGATGCGCGCGCGTATTCGGCTGCCAGCCGCGGCGGACACCGGGCACCCGCGGCCGAATCACCCGCCGCCCCAGCGGCCCGGTGCGCAGCGCCGCGTGCACCCCGCGCAGCAACTCAGGGTCGATACGGTCGGCCGTGCGCCACAAGCCTTGCAGCGCAATGGGAGTGCCGAGGCCGCGATGGGTACGCAGGAAGATCTCGTCGACGACGCTCAACCGGCCCATCGGGCGCACCGCAACACCTCGCTCTCGCTCGTGCCGGGAAACCTACGCCTGCGCGCCGTGGCGCCCCGCACCGGCGGCGAAGCGCTGCGCCCCTTCGAGCGCGCCGTTGGCCAATGCGGTCATGCCGTGCCGGAACTCGTTGCGCAGTGCGGTCTCCTCGTCCATGCCGTCCTGCTCGAGCAGCGACATCCGGTCCGAGCGCAGGCAGGCCTGCGGCAGTGCGGCGAGCTCGGCGGCGAGCTGCTCTGCGGCGCTGCGGGCCTCGCCGGTCGGGGCCACGCGGTTCGCCAAGCCGATCCGCAGCGCCTCCGCCGCGTCGACGGGACGGCCGGTGAGCACCATGTCCATGGCGGGCCCGGCGCCGATGAGCCGCGGCAGGCGCAGGGTGCCGCCATCGATGAGCGGGACACCCCAGCGGCGGCAGAACACACCGAAGATGCTGTCCTGCTCGGCAACTCGCAGATCACACCACAGCGCGAGCTCCAGCCCGCCCGCGACCGCGTAACCGGAGACGGCGGCGATCACCGGCTTGGACAGCCGCATCCTGGTGGGCCCCATCGGTCCGTCGCCGTCCTCGGTGACCACATTGGACCGTTCGGTGCCGAGTCCCTTGAGGTCGGCGCCCGCGCAGAAGGTGCCGCCGTCGCCCCAGAGCACCGCCACCGAGGCGTCGGGATCGGCGTCGAACTCGCGGAAGGCGGCGGCCAGCGCCGCGGCGGTCGGCCCGTCGACCGCGTTGCGCGCTTCGGGACGGTGCAGGATCACGGTGGTCACCGGGCCCTTGCGCTCGATTCGTACAGTCACGACGCCACCTCGTTGTTTCGTTCGTTCCGCTCGATCACGATCCGACCATACGCCGTAAAACCCCCCTTGTGGCAAGAAATGAATCCATGGTTCACTTCTTGCGTGGCCTACCGCAGAACCCCCGCCGTGCAGGCCCGCCTGGACGCGCAGGCGGGGCTGATCGTGCAGGCTGCGACCAAGGTGCTGGCCGAGGCGGGCTACGCCGGGATGTCCATGGCCGCGGTCGCGGCGGAGGCAGGCGTGGCCACCGGCACCGTGTACAAGAACTTCGCGGGCAAAGCGGAACTGGTCACCGCGGTTTTCCGCAAGGTGGTGGCCGGGGAGGTGGCCGCCGTGGTCGCGGCCAGTGCGACCGGCACGGCCGTGGAGCGGGTGAGCGCCGCGGTGGAGACGTTTGCCGGGCGTGCGCTGAAGAATCCGCAACTCGCCTATGTGCTGCTCGTCGAGCCCGTCGATACGGTGGTCGACACCGAGCGGCTGCACTTCCGCCGCGCCTTCGCCGAGGCCTTCGAATCGGCTGTCGCGGCGGGTGTTTCGCGCGGTGAACTGCCCGCGCAGGACGCCAGGACCGGTGCGGCCGCGCTGGTCGGCGCGATCGGCGAGGTGCTGGTCGGCCCGCTCGCGGCCGCGCCACACGGGGAATCCGTTGTCCCCGAACTCATTACCTTCGCACTACGCGCACTCGGCGTGCGCGCGGCGCCGAGCGGTTCGCTCGCTCGGCAGAAATCAGGAGTGTCCGATGCAGACGCATGAAGTCTTCAACCAGGTGCCCGACCTCGCGCCGTTCGATGTCTCGCGGAATCCTGCACTGCTCGAGGGCCTGCACCGCGAGGGCGCGGGCTGGGCCGAGGCCGAGGTGCGCGAACTCGGCGTGCTCGCAGGCAGTGTCGAGGCGCAGGAGTGGGGGCGGCTGGCCAACGAGTACCCGCCGGTGCTGCACACGCACGACCGCTACGGCCACCGGGTCGACGAGGTGGAGTTTCATCCGCACTGGCACGACCTGATGAATGTCGCTGTGTCGCACGGCCTGCACGGCGCGCCGTGGCTGGACNCCAACGAGTCCCCGCCGGTGCTGCACACGCACGACCGCTACGGCCACCGGGTCGACGAGGTGGAGTTTCATCCGCACTGGCACGACCTGATGAATGTCGCTGTGTCGCACGGCCTGCACGGCGCGCCGTGGCTGGACGAGCGACCCGGCGCACATGTCGCCCGGGCGGCGAAGTTCTACACCTGGGGTGCCGCCGACGCGGGGCACATGTGCCCCATCTCGATGACCTACGCCGTGGTGCCCGCACTGCGGCACAACAAGGAACTCTCGGCGAAATACGAACCGCTGCTCGGCTCCCGGGTCTACGACTTCGGCCTGCGCGAGCCGTCGTCGAAAGCCGGTCTGATCGCGGGCATGTCGATGACCGAGAAGCAGGGCGGCTCGGACGTGCGCGCCAACACCACCACGGCGACACCGCAACCCGACGGCTCGTACCGGATCGTCGGGCACAAGTGGTTCACCTCGGCCCCGATGTCGGACATGTTCCTCACGCTGGCCCAGGCGCCCGGCGGGCTGTCCTGTTTCCTGCTGACCAGGGTGCTACCGGACGGCACGCGCAATCCCCTTCGTATCCAACGGCTCAAGGACAAGCTCGGCAACAAGTCCAACGCGTCCTCGGAGATCGAATACGAGAACGCCACCGGCTGGCTGGTCGGCGCGGAGGGCGCCGGGGTCAAGACCATCATCGAGATGGTGAACATGACCAGGCTGGACTGCGTGATCGGCTCGGCGACCGGCATGCGGACCGGGGTGGTGTTCGCCGCGCATCACGCCAGGCATCGAGAAGCATTCGGCGCCAAGCTGATCGATCAACCGGCCATGCGTAATGTGCTGGCGGACTTGGTGATCGAGTCCGACGCCGCGACCACGGTGATGATGCGACTCGCCGGGGCCACCGACCGGGCGACCAGCGACCCGGCCGAGGCGGCGCTGCGCCGAATCGCGTTGGCGGTCACCAAGTATTGGGTCTGCAAGCGCGCACCCTCGCACGCGGCCGAGGCGCTGGAGTGCTTCGGCGGCAACGGTTATGCCGAGGAGTCGGGGATGCCGCGGCTCTACCGTGAGGCGCCGCTGATGTCGATCTGGGAAGGCTCCGGCAATGTCGCGGCGCTGGATGCGTTGCGCGCCATGGGTCGTCAGCCGGAGACCGTCGAGGCCTACTTCGCCGAGGTCTCGCTGGCGCGCGGTGCGCACCCGCGGCTCGACGACGCCATCGCCCGGGTCGGCAAGGAACTCGCCGATCTCAGCGACATCGAATACCGCGCCCGCCGCGTTGTCGAGCTCATGGCCCTGGTATTGCAAGGCGCGCAGTTGGTGCGGCACGGACATCCGGCCGTCGCGGATGCCTTCTGTGCCAGTCGGCTCGGCGACGATTGGGGCATTGCCTTCGGTACGCTGCCGACCGGCGTGGACACCGGGGCCATCCTGGAGCGCGCGTTGGTCTGAGTTGGTTCCCGCACCTCGGAACATCCGAAGAGATTGGGCACCAGTAGTTCTGGCGAACCGATACGAGATGTTGTTGATCTTTAACCGGGGTACCGATTCGTACCTGCACTAGGGGGGTGCGATGAAACCTGTTCTCGCTGAGTGCTTTAGGTTTCAGCCTCGTATCTCGGGTTATCGGCTCGGGCAATTGCCCGAGCCGGTAGCGCGCCGAGGAATGGTGATACACCGTCCAATATCAATAGCCGTCAAAGATATTCGCGCATAACAATTGGCGGCCCCCGCCCGTCGATAGCCCGAAGATTCCCAGCCCAGCTATCGTTTTCCCCAGTCTCGTCTCCAGTCGAGTTGACCGCCGGTATGTGGTTCTACTTGGTCATGAAACCCACACATATACGGGCGGGACGAAATTCCGCCCTCGCGTTAATTGCTGTTGCGGCAATGATGTTCGCGCCCGGCCCGGCCGGTGGCGCGCCGCCGGTGAGTCCATCCGCGCCGGCGGGTTCCGATCTGTCCGCGGTCCCGAAAGAAGTAACGACCGATTCCGAAGGCGCCGTCCAGCAGGTGGTGCCCAAGGATCTGGTTCCGGCGCCGTCGGGCACGCCCGCCGAAGCGCCCGCCGCCGCACAGGCGCACGCGCCCGGTGTGCACAAGGCGCTCAGCGGAAATGGCGAAACCGCTGGCGACCTGGTGGTCGAGTCCGTGTTCCAGGTTGGTGAGGGGTCCACGGTCCGGCTGCGTCAGGAGATCGACAAGGTGCAGGTGTTCGGCGCATCGGCGGCGCAGTCGCTGACCGCCGACGGTGCGCTGATCTCGGTGACCGGCGCGCTCGCGAAGAAGTCGAAGGGCAAGTTCACGACGACGACGCCGACCGCGCAGATCCAGGCCACCGCGCTGAAGAAGGTTGCCGAGCAGAGCAAGACGGCGCCGGACAAGCTGGCCGTGGACGATACGAAGGCCTTCTGGTACGACGCGAAGCTGGCCGCCAAGGGCGAGGCGCAGGGTGTCGCAGTCCCGGCGTTCAAGGTCGAGATCAACGGCGCCAGCGACGACAAGAAGGGCGAGCCCGCCAAGTGGATCGTCTTCGTCGACGCCAACAGCACCAACAAGGTGCTGGACAGCTGGAGTGAGACCAAGCACCTCAACCGGGTGGTGTGCGACAACGCGAACCGGCGTATCGACCCCAACCGGGCAGGCTGCGGCACCGGAACGCTGCGCTCCACCAGGTCCGAGGGCCAGGCCCCGGTCGGTATCAAGGATGTCGATGACATCTACAACTACCTGGGCAACACCGAGGCCTTCTACGCCAAGTACACCAAGCTGGCGAACCTGACCAACCTCATCGGCTCCGACACCGGGGACGGCAAGGGTAAGGCGCTGCGCGCCACGGTCCGGCTCTGCACCACCACCGCGTGCCCGTACCAGAACGCCTTCTGGTCCGGCAGCTACATGGCCTACGGTTCGGGTCTCACCACCGAGGACATCACCGGCCATGAACTCACCCACGGCGTGACTCAGCACACCAACGGCCTCGTCTACCGCAACGAGCCCGGTGCGATCAACGAGTCCATGTCCGACATCTTCGGCGAGCTCACCTTCCTGGTGAACACCAGCAACCCGTGCAACACCGCCGCCAACCGGTGGAAGCTCGGCGCCTGCAGCTCGATCGGCGTGATCCGCGACATGAAGAACCCGAACGCCTACCAGGATCCCGACACGTACCGGGGCCGCTACTGGTACACCGGCACCGGTGACAGCGGCGGTGTGCACATCAACAGCGGCGTCGGCAACAAGACCGCGCAGCTGATGGTCGACGGCGGCAGCCTCAACAGCGTCAACGTCACCGCGATCGGCCTGGAGAAGACCGCGGCGCTGTACTGGACCACCCAGACACTGCTCACGTCGAGTTCCAACTACGCGGCATTGTCCACCGCACTGAAGAACGCGTGCAATACCAATGTCCGCAACGGAACTGCCGGCACCACGGCTGCTGATTGTGTCCAGGTGGCAAATGCCACCAAGGCCACCAAGCTGCCGCAACAGCAGGCCCGTACCTAAGAACAACTCCCGGTAGAAATCGGACATCTCACCGGGCCCGGCAAGGGCTCGGTGAGATGTCCTTTTGTTTTGCTCGGGCCGGCCTACGGAATTCGCTCGGTAGGGTGACTGTGGTGGACAGGGCGTATGCCGAAACATCGTTGAGCGCGCTCGTACAGCGGGTACGTGAGCACGCGGCCGGGCACGGTAGCCGGTATCTGCTCGGCATTGTCGGGCCGCCGGGAGCGGGCAAGTCCACCCTGTCGGTCCGGCTGCGCAAGGCGTTGAATGCCGATGGGCCGGTGGCGGAAATCGCGCCGATGGACGGTTATCACCTGACCGACGCGGTACTGCGGGCCGCGGGAAACCTTGCCCGCAAAGGCGAACCGGACACTTTCGATACCGCGGCTTTCGTGGCGAATCTGCGCAGGCTCCGCGATGCCCCGGTCGGCGAGCCGGTGCCGTGGCCGGTCTTCGATCGCACGGTGGGCGATCCGATCCCGGCGGGCATCGTCTTCGAGCGGCAGACGATCGTGCTCACCGAGGGCAATTACCTGTTGCTCGACGATATCGGGGACCGGGAATGGTCGGCGGTGCGCAAGCTGCTCGACGAATGCTGGTATCTCGACGCACCGCGGGCGCTGCTCGAGCAACGGTTGCTGCGCCGCCATATTCGCGGCGGCCGCACCGCCGCGGCCGCCGAAGTCAAGGTGCACGACAGCGACCTGCGCAACGCCGACCTGATCGACACCACCAAGTTCCGCGCCGATCTGGTGCTGCGCCAACGCGGCGGACGCTACGAGGTGTGGCGCTGAGCGTTACTTCTTCGCGCGATACCAGCGGATGAGCGCGTCGGTGGACGAATCCCCTTGCGGCTCGGGCTCTTCCGCGGACGTCAGCAACGGTGCCAGTGCCAGCGCCTGCTGCTTGCCGAGTTCGACGCCCCACTGGTCGAAGCTGTCGACGCCCCAGATGGTGCCTTCGACGAACACCTGGTGTTCGTAGAGGGTGATCAACTGCCCGACGACCGACGGGGTGAGCTGTGGCGCGAGGATGGTGGTGCTCGGCCGGTTGCCCGGCATCACCTTGTGCGGCACCACCTTCGGATCGGTGCCCTCGGCGGCGATCTCTTCGGCGGTCTTGCCGAACGCGAGCACCTTGGTCTGTGCGAACAGGTTGCTCATCAGCAGGTCGTGCATGCTGCCGGTGCCGTCGCGGGTGGGCAGATCGTCGGTGGGGCGGGCGAATCCGATGAAGTCCGCCGGGATCAGCCGCGTACCTTGGTGCAGCAGTTGATAAAACGCGTGCTGGCCGTTGGTTCCCGGTTCGCCCCAGAAGATCTCGCCGGTGGAGGTGCTCACCGGGCTGCCGTCGGCGCGCACCGACTTGCCGTTCGACTCCATCGTCAGCTGCTGCAGGTAGGCCGGGAAACGGGCCAGATCGTTCGAATAGGGCAGCACCGCACGGGATTCCGCGCCGAAGAAGTTCGAGTACCAGACGCCGAGCAGGCCGAGCAGCACCGGCGCGTTCGCCTCCAGCGGCGCGTTCGCGAAATGCTCGTCGACCGCGTGCATGCCCGCCAGGAACTCGGCGAAGCGCTCCTTGCCGATGGTCGCCATCACCGCGAGGCCGATCGCGGAATCCACCGAGTAGCGCCCGCCCACCCAGTCCCAGAAGCCGAACATGTTGGCGGTGTCGATGCCGAACTCGGCCACCTTCTCGGCATTGGTCGAGACGGCGACGAAGTGCTTGGCGACGGCGTCCTCACCGAGCGCGTCGACCAGCCAGCGGCGGGCGGCGGTCGCGTTGGTCAGCGTCTCCAGCGTGGAGAAGGTTTTGGAGGCGACGATGAACAGCGTTGTCGCAGGGTCGAGTCCGTCGAGTTTCGCCACCAGATCGGCCGGGTCGACATTGGAGACGAACCGGGCGCCGAGGCCCGCGTCGGCGTAGTGCCGCAGCGCCTGGCACACCATCACCGGCCCGAGATCGGAACCGCCGATGCCGATGTTCACCACGGTGCTGATGCGCTCGCCGGTGGCCCCGCGCCAGTCGCCGGAGCGCAGCGCGTCGGTGAACTCACCCATCCGCCGCAGCACCTCGTGCACCTCGGCGCCCGCGTCGGCGCCGTCGACGATCAGCGACGCACCCGCGGGCAAGCGCAGCGCGATGTGCGCGACCGCGCGATCCTCCGAGGTGTTGATGTGCTCGCCGCGGTACATCGCGTCCCTGCGCTCCGGCACCCCGGCCTCGCGCGCCAATTCGACGAGTAGGTGCAGGGTTTCCCGGTTGACGCGGTGCTTGCTGAAGTCGATGTGCAGATCCGCCACGTCGATTGTCATGGCACGGCCACGGGAAGGATCGTCGGCGAAGAGCTCCCTGAGATGGCGCCCCGCGATCCCGTCGAAGTGCTCGTGCAGTTTCCGCCAGGCCGCCGTCGCGGTGATGTCGCTGCTCACGTCCGCCGAGGTTACTCACCGCCCCAGCGGCGCGCACGGCAAACACCCCGGGAGACTCGGTGAGAACCGCCGCGGCGCGGCCTACGCTGGCCTCATGGTGTCCGAACGCGAAGTTCTCGAATCCGTCCCGACGCAGCTGTGGATCGGCGGGCCGGTGCCCGCCACCGGCGGCGGCACCTTCCCGGTGCACAATCCGGCCACGGGGGAGGTGCTGACCCAGGTCGCCGACGCGACCCCCGAGGACGCGGTGCGCGCGCTGGACGCGGCCGTCGCGGTGCAGGCCGAGTGGGCCGCGCGGCCCTCGCGCGAGCGCGGCGAGATCCTGCGCACGGTCTTCGAGCAGATCACCGCGCGGGCCGAGGAATTCGCGCTGCTGATGACCCTGGAAATGGGCAAGGCGCTGCCGGAGAGCCGCAACGAGGTGAAGTACGGCGCGGAGTTCTTCCGCTGGTTCAGCGAGGAAGCTGTCCGGGTGCACGGCCGCTACCTGCACGCGCCGTCGGGCACCGGCCGGATCATGGTGCACAAGCAGCCGGTCGGGCCGTGCCTGGCGATCACGCCGTGGAACTTCCCGCTGGCCATGGGCACCCGCAAGATCGGTCCGGCACTGGCCGCGGGCTGCACGATGATCGTCAAACCCGCCTCCGCGACGCCGCTGACCATGCTGCTGCTCGCCAAGCTGTGCAGCGAGGCCGGGCTACCGGACGGGGTGCTCTCGGTGATCACGTCGAGTCGTTCCGGCGCGGTGACCCAGCCGCTGCTCGACGACCCGCGGCTGCGCAAACTCACCTTCACCGGATCCACCGAGGTGGGCAAGAAGCTGGTGGAGAAGTCGGCGAACGGGCTGTTGCGCACGTCGATGGAGCTCGGCGGCAACGCGCCGTTCGTAGTGTTCGACGACGCCGATATCGACGCGGCCGTGCAGGGCGCCATGCTGGCCAAGCTGCGCAACGGTGGTGAGGCGTGCACCGCGGCCAACCGATTCCACGTGCAGAACGGCGTGCTCGAGGAGTTCACCAGCAAGTTCGTCGAGGCGATGGCCGAAGGCGTCACGCTCGGCCCCGGCACCGACCCGAACACCACCCTCGGCCCGCTGATCAACGAGGAGCAACTCGACACGGTCAGCGAACTGGTCGAGGACGCCGTCGCGGTGGGCGCGAAGCTCCGGCTCGGCGGCAAAGCGCCCGGCGGTCCCGGCTGGTTCTACCCCGCCACCATCCTCAGCGAGGTGCCGCCGCAGGCCAGGATCCTGCGCGAGGAGGTGTTCGGGCCGGTCGCTCCGATCGTCGGTTTCGCCACCGAGGAGGAAGGCATCGCCGCCGCCAACGACACCGAGTTCGGGCTGGTCAGTTACGTCTACACCCGGGACCTGGATCGCGCGTTGCGCGTCGCCGAGGGCCTGGAATCCGGCATGGTCGGCGTGAATCGAGGCGTGATCTCCGATCCCGCAGCACCTTTCGGCGGCGTCAAGGCGTCCGGCTTCGGCCGCGAGGGCGGCACCGAGGGCATCGAGGAATACCTCTCCACCAAGTACATCGCCCTCAGCTGAGCGGGAGAGAGACGAAACGACCGCCCCGGGGTGATGAACACCCGGGGCGGCCTGGGGGAATGCGGTTGTCTAGCTTTTTGCCGCATGGGTCTATGGCCGCGTCGAGCGGCCTGAAGAAAAAGGGGTCAGTGACCGAGCCGGCCGCGGCCGAGGCGCAGCAGCAGCATTGCGAGGGTGTGGCCTTCCTGGCCGAGCTCGCTGAAGCGCTCCAGCACCTTCATTTCGCGGTTGTGCACGAGGCGGGGCCCGCCGGAGGCCATTCTGGTCCGGCCGATGACCCGGGAGATCTCCGTGCGACGTTTGATGGCCGCGAGGATCTCGGCATCGAGACGATCGATCTCCTTACGGAGCTTGTCGATCTCCGCGTCGCTCTGCGGCAGCGCCGAATCGGACCCGGTCGTCGTGGCGGGGGTACTCATCATTCATCTCCTCGTGTCAGAACATGGATCGGCGGGTGAGCCCGGCTCGTTACCGATCGGTTCTTTCACCGTGAAACAGACCTGGTAGGGCCTTCGAATTGGCTACCAAGGACGGTGCGCTCAGATACAGGTGCCGCGATGACGATATCCGGTCGGTAACCGAAACGGATGTATCGCGTGGGCACTCATCATGTCGCCAGTCTGCCACGGGTGGGTAGCTATGCAAAACGTTTGGTTTTGTGAATCTGCTGAGAAGGCGGTTACGGATTCGTCGCGGCGCCTGCCTGCGGAGTTCATCCGGCGTTCGCCGAGGCGGTACCGAACCGACACCGAGACGGCCCGGGGCTTCATCTCTGTCGGTGTCCGCCGGTAGCGTGGATGGGCGATGGACATCACGGTGGCTCCCAAGACGCAGGCCGGTCGCGCCCTGCAGCCGGATTCGACCCACAAACCGCAGTTCACCGGTGGTAACACCGAAGAAGCGGTCAGGCATGGCGAGGAGGTAGGTGCGGTGCGGGAAACGCAGCGGGCCGCTGTCCCCGAGCCGCCGCCGTCGGCCACCGAATTGGAGCAACGGCGTGTCGAGCGGGAGCGTCGGCGCGCCGAAGAAGCCGTGCACCTGCTCGACGGCCTCAATCCGCAGCAGCGTGCCGCCGTGGTGCACAGTGGCGCGCCGCTGCTCATCGTGGCCGGCGCGGGTTCCGGCAAGACCGCCGTGCTCACCCGGCGCATCGCGTACCTGCTCGCCGCCCGTGGCGTGACTCCGGGTCAGGTGCTCGCAATCACCTTCACCAACAAGGCCGCCGCGGAGATGCGGGAGCGAGTAATAGGACTGGTCGGTCCGCGTGCGAACAACATGTGGGTCTCCACGTTCCACTCCAGTTGCGTCCGAATTCTGCGGATGCAGGCCGCCCTGCTGCCCGGCTTGAATTCGAATTTCTCCATCTACGATGCCGATGATTCGCGGCGACTGCTCACCATGATCAGCCGCGACTTCGACATCGATACCAAGAAATACACCGCTCGGTTGCTGTCGACCGCGATCTCGAATCTGAAGAACGAGCTGATCGGGCCGCAGCAGGCGAGCGCCGACGCCGAGTCGGACGAGACCGAACTGCCCGCTCTGGTGGCCCGCGTCTACACCGAATATCAACGGCGGTTGCGCGCGGCGAACGCACTGGATTTCGACGATCTGATCGGCGAGACGGTGGCGCTGCTGCAGCACCACCCGCAGGTCGCCGAGTATTACCGGCGCCGGTTCCGGCACGTACTCGTCGACGAGTACCAGGACACCAACCACGCCCAGTACATCCTGGTGCGTGAACTGGTCGGTCACCACCGGGAAGACCGCAGCGAGGACGAGGCGCCGCCCAGCGAGCTGTGTGTGGTGGGTGACGCGGATCAATCCATCTACGCCTTCCGCGGCGCGACCATCCGCAATATCGAGGAGTTCGAGCGCGACTTCCCGGACGCGGAAACCATTCTGCTGGAACAGAACTATCGCTCCACCCAGCACATCCTGTCCGCCGCCAACGCGGTGATCTCGCGCAACGAGAACCGGCGCGACAAGAAGCTGTGGACCGACTCCGGCGAGGGTGATCTGATCACCGGTTACGTCGCCGACAACGAGCACGACGAGGCTTCGTTCGTGGCGCGCGAGATCGACAAACTGGTCGATCAGGGCGAGGCCAACTACGGCGACGTCGCGGTGTTCTACCGCACCAACAACAACTCCCGTGCGCTGGAAGAGATCTTCATCCGGATGGGCCTGCCGTACAAGGTGGTCGGCGGCGTCCGGTTCTACGAGCGCAAAGAGGTGCGCGACATCGTCGCCTACCTGCGCGTGCTGGAGAACCCCGAGGACGCGGTCAGCGTCCGCCGCATCCTGAACACCCCACGCCGCGGCATCGGCGACCGGGCCGAGGCCTGTGTGGCGGTGCACGCCGACCAGCGGGGCATCGGTTTCGCCGCCGCGCTGCGCGACGCGGCCGACGGCAAGGTCGCGCTGCTCAACACCCGGGCCCAGCGTGCGATCGCCGGCTTCCTCGAGCTGCTGGAGGAGATCAGGGCGGCGGGCGTCCAGGAGAACCTCGACTTTCCCGACGTCGGCAATGTCGTCGACGCGGTACTGGAACGCACCGGCTACCGGGCCGAACTGGAAGCGTCCGACGATCCGCAGGACGGCGCCCGGCTCGACAACCTCAACGAGTTGGTCAGCGTCGCACGGGAATTCAGCTCCGAGGCGTACAACAATGCGGAGGCGGCCCGGCAGGAGGGGCTGTTGCCGGAGGTGGCCGAGGGCGAACCGGATCCCGGATCGCTCGCCGCGTTCCTGGAACGGGTCTCGCTGGTGGCCGACACCGACCAGATCCCGGACGAGGGCACCGGCGTGGTCACGATGATGACGTTGCACACCGCCAAGGGGCTGGAGTTCCCGGTGGTTTTCGTAACCGGCTGGGAGGACGGTCAGTTCCCGCACATGCGGGCGCTGGGTGATCCCACCGAGTTGGCCGAGGAACGCAGGCTCGCTTACGTCGGCATCACTCGGGCCCGGAAGCGGCTGTATCTGACCCGTGCGGTGGTGCGTTCAGGGTGGGGGCAGCCTGTCTCCAATCCGGAATCGCGTTTCCTGCAGGAGATTCCGGATCATCTGATCGACTGGCGTCGGTTGGAGCCGACCGGTTCCGCGGCAACCCGTGGTATCCGTCGTCGCGGTGACGACGACCGGATGGAACGCGACTGGACTCGTGGTGACGGGTGGTCCGAGCAGCGGCCCGGTGTGCGCGGTGATCGTGGGCCGCGTCGTCCGGCACCCGGTGGCGCTACCCGCAACAACACCAATCTCGTTCTCGCTGTGGGTGATCGGGTGAGTGATGACAAGTATGGGCTCGGAAAGGTGATCGCCGCGGAGGGTTTCGGCCCGCTGGCCACGGTCACCATCGACTTCGGTACCGCGGGCAAGATTCGGCTCATTCCGCAGTACAGCAGGACGCTGGTGAAACTGTGAGCGTCGCCGCTGCCGGTCGGCGCAGGCCTTCGGTTCCGCTGCGCGCCTAGGTAAGGTTCGCCCATGGACACGGTCGCGCAGCACGTCCTCTGGTTGCTTCCGATGCTCTGGCTCGGCATGGTGCTGGCCATCTCGTTCCTCGAGGCGCCGCTGAAGTTCCGTGCGCCCGGGGTCACCCTCGCGCTCGGTCTCGGCATCGGGCGGCTGGTGTTCCGGGCCTTGAACGTCGTCGAGGCGGTGCTGGCCGTGGCGCTGGTACTGGCGACGCTGGTGGTCGCGCCCGGCCCGAGTGTCTGGGCGTGGCTGGCCGTCGCTGTGGTCCTGCTCGCCGCGCAGGTCCTCGTGGTGCGCCCGCCGTTGAGCCGGCGAGCCGACCGCGTACTGGCCGGGGAGGAGTTGCCGCGCTCCCACGCGCACTTCTGGTACATCGGGTTGGAAGTAGCCAAAGTTGTTGCGCTGCTGGGATTAGCGATCGCAGCAGCTCCGTAGCGGGCTTGTCGGCGGGCTTCGGCCGGGGCTCGCTCACCGTCGTAGCCCGTAGCTTTGCGGCGTGCGGCGGCCCGTTCAGTGGGGGAGTAGGTCGGTCAATGCTTCGTCCAGGGTCGGGTAGCGGAACGTGAAGCCTTGCTGCCGTAGGACTTCCGAGGTGGCGTGGCGTCCGGTGAGGCCGAGGGCCGCGTCGCTGCGCAGGAGCACCGCGCCGATTTTCAGGAGCGCCGTCGGGGTGGGTGGTGCCGGTGGGCGGCGCAGGTGCCTGCGCAGCGCGGCCATCAACTCTCGATTGCGAACCGGGAAGTCGGTGGCGGCCACCAGGATTCCGTTCGGCAGCGTGACCTGAGGGTCGAGGCCGAGGGCGGCGCGCACGATGGCCAGCCAGTCTTCGACGTGAATCCAGCTGAACCACTGGTCGCCCGGACCGACACGTCCACCGAGACCCGCTCTGGTCAACTGGCTCAGGCGTTTCAGTGCGGGAGCTTGCGGGTCCAGCACGATCGAGGTGCGCAGGATGGTCGAGTGGGTGGCGTTGGCGCCGTCGAATGCCCGCTCCCACGGTTCCGCCACACCCGTCATCTGCGGCAGGCCTACCGGTAGCGGAGTTGTTTCGGTACAACGGGTTTCGCCCGCATCGGACCAGATCGCGGTGGTGCTGGCCTGCACCCAGTAGTCGACGGGCGCGTCGAGTGTGGCGGCCGCATCGACCAGCGCGCGCGTGGAATCCACTCGGCTGCGGCGCAATTCATCGATATTACGGGCGCTCGGTCGGACGTCGACCAGCTTGCCCGCCAGATTGATGATCGCCGTCGGTCCCGGATTACGCAGCGCCGCAACCCAATCGCCCACCGTGCGGCCGTCCCACTCCACCTGAGTGAACGGCAACGCCGGGTCTCGTCGCCGGGTCAGTACGGTCACTCGATGGCCACGGCAAGTGAGATCGGCTGTGACATGTTTGCCCAACGCGCCAGTGCCACCGGCGATTACCACCGTCAGTGCTGTCGCCGCAGGCTTGATCCCCGCCAGTTGCGCCAGTTTCGCGAAAGTCACTCGCGTATCGGATTCCAGCAACGGACTCACCACCATCCGCGCGACCGGTGCCGACGGTCCGCTGAAGGTGAGTTGCCGGCTGATCTCGGTACCACCGTCGCGCGGCGTCAACGTCCATGTCAGCCGCATCCGCCCCGCCGGCTCCGGCTGCTCGATGCTCAGCTCCCGCCCAGGAACCAACGTGCTGATGACGAACGGCGGAGCAGTCCGCCCATGCAATGTCCCGACAACCCGCCCCCGAGGCAGATAGTCACCCGTGGTGCCCACCGCGGCCGGACCGTGCAGCCGAACCGAGGTGACACCCGGATTCCACTCCGGCCACCGCGTCGGATCCGCAACCACCGCCCACACGAGTTCCGGTGAAACCGCGATGAACTGGGTGTACGTCGTTGTACGTGCCATACCCCCGACGCTAGCNCACAACCACGACCCCCCCCCCCACCCTTCCGACGGCACGGTCAGTTGTAAAAAAGAAAACCCCCCCGCCCCGATCAGTACGTGCGCATCATCACGCACCCCATAACCAAGATCAACGGTACATGGTTGCGGCGACACGCCGCATTCGCCCACCACCATGTCCCGTTGATCATGAAAAGCCGGTTGAAGGCGACCGTTTCGCGCCCTTGTTGGCCGCTTCGCGCACGTTCACAGACCGCTCAACCCTGTTGGTGGGTGCGCGAGCAGGGGCGACCAGATATTCAACCGTGCACCACGGTGAAGCCAAGCTCGGGAATGTTGTCCCTGCCCGTGCTGACCAGCCCCGAGGACGCCGCCAGGCGTCTACTCCCGCCCGCACCAACACATCTCAGCACGCCGTCAGGGGTCTGCCTCGACATTCGCCGACGATCCCGAGGACGCCGCCAGGCGTCCACCCCCGCACGCACCAACACCCTCGACGACGCCGCCAGGCGTGTGCCTCGACATTCGCCGACGATCCCGAGGACGCCGCCAGGCGTCCACCCCGAACGCACCAACCCCCGAGGACGCCGCCAGGCGTCCTGCCCTCAGCTTTTCCCCAACAAACCTTCGCCCGGAACCCCGAACCCCTCAGTCCCGCTGAGGCCCCAAGCTGATCCCACGCGTAGCCAACCACGGCACCGGATCAACCTTGTCCGACCCGTTCAACCACACCTCAAAATGGCAATGCGGCCCAGTCGAGAACCCACGGTTACCGATGGTCGCAATCTGATCACCCGCCATCACCCGCTGCCCCTGCGACACCGTAGCGGTGTCGATGTGCCCGTAAACGGTGACGGTGCCGTCGTCGTGCAGCAACCGAACCCACATCCCGAACCCGGCCGCAGGCCCCGCTTCGATCACGGTGCCGTCGGCGACCGCGACGATCGGCGTGCCGATCGGCCCGGCGATGTCGATGCCGAGATGCTGTACACCCCAGCGGGCACCGTATCCGGAGGTGAAGTTACCCGCCGCGAACTTGGTGAACAGCGGACGCAGCTTCGCTGCTTCCGCCGCCGCCAGATCTTCGGCGTACTTCTGACCCTTTTGCAGGATGTCGTTGAAGTCGCCGAGATGCGTCGGGCCCGAGACATTGAGCAGCTGGGGCGATTCCGGCGAGGTGCTGGGGTCGGCCAAGCTGACGGACTGTGCGGCGATCTCGTGGATCTGCCCGGCTGCCTCGTAGTCGACGGACTGCGAGGGCTGGTCGGGCGAGGCGAGCGCGGCCTGTCCGGCGGCCACGACCGCACCAGCGGCGACCGCGGCGACCGCGGCACGTCCCTTGAGTGCGGCGGGCGGTGCGGGAAGCCGGGGTGCGCCACCGCGCTTGGCGGCGCGCCGGCCGGGGATGACGGTGGGGGTGGCCGGGTTCTCCGGCTCGGTGTCGGGCGCCCAGGACTCTTCCGGGGCCCAGCTGCTGTCCTCGGGCGCCTGGTAAGGCTCTTCGCCCCAGGCTTCGCCCGCGTTCCAAGCGGCGCCGTCGGACCATGCGTCCTGCGGAGCCCACGAATCCTGCTGCGACCACGAGTCGTTCGCGGTCCACGAGTTCTCGCGGTATCCGTCGTCCGGCGTGCCGGCGGCGCGGAAGTTGTAGTCCCCTTGCGGGGCTGCCCCATAGGACGGTGCGGCGTGGTAATCCGCCTGCGGCGCGGCGCTCCCGTAGGGCGCCCGCGACGCGGAGTTGTAGTCGTCCCGAGCCGGCGCCGCGTTGAACAAGGAGTTCCGCTGCCGATCTACTGAGGGCCTGCCATGGGAAGCCTGCGCCCCGAACAGTTCGTCATCGTTGCGATAACGATGTCCGTACTGGGCGCGATCTTCAGGTTTAAGGGCGGAGCGATGGTTCATCGGCGGTGCCACATCGTGGTGAAGCGGGAGATGTTCGCGGGGCCGAGGTGCCTGCTGATCAGCGGCGTCGACGAGTCGTTTGCGGAACGGCTCTCCATCTGCGGAGTGCTGTGCTGCATCAAGCTTGCCGTCCTCCTAGTCGTGACCGTGCTGTGACATCGACCGCAATGACGGTAACGAAACGATTGCAGGGTCCGCAAGCGCTGCGGCCCTTCTGTCCGAACATGTGAGATTGATCACGGTAACACCACGGAATATCTATCTGTGCATTGGGCACGCGAGCGAGCTCGCTCGACGACGGTTTGTAGTAGACCACGCCGTCGCCCCGGGTTCGGCGGTTCTACCTGGCGTGGTGTCAACTACCTACTCGCGAGTAGCCTTGGCCAGGGGTTTTCCCGCCGCGCTTATCGGCCCGTGACCTGCGCCACTTAGGATGAACGTGGCCGATTGGCCGTCCATGTGACTGATTAGAGTCCGACCCGACCCGCTTCCGACGTCGGGCCGCCAACAAAGACGTTGTCATCACAACGCAGACGAGACGGTGAGTACATGGATCTCTTCGAATATCAGGCGAAGGAGCTCTTCGTTAAGCACGGAGTGCCTTCGTCCGAGGGCCGCGTCACGGACACGGCCGAGGACGCCCGCGCCATCGCGGCGGAAATCGGCAAGCCGGTGATGGTCAAGGCCCAGGTGAAGGCCGGTGGCCGCGGCAAGGCGGGTGGCGTCAAGTACGCCGCCACCCCGGACGACGCGTTCACGCATGCGCAGAACATCCTCGGCCTGGATATCAAGGGCCACATCACCAAGAAGATCCTTGTCGCCGAAGCCAAGGACATCGCGGAGGAGTACTACATCTCCTTCCTGCTCGACCGGTCCAACCGCACCTACCTGGCCATGTGCTCGGTGGAAGGCGGCATGGAGATCGAAGAGGTCGCCGCGACCAAGCCGGAGCGCCTCGCCAAGGTCGCCGTCGACGCCGTCAAGGGTGTCGACCTCGCTTTCGCCCGCTCGATCGCCGAGCAGGGCCACCTGCCCGCCGAGGTGCTCGACGCCGCGGCCGTGACCATCCAGAAGCTGTGGGAGGTGTTCGTCAAGGAGGACGCCACCCTGGTGGAGGTCAACCCGCTCGTGCGCACCCCGCAGGACGAGATCCTCGCGCTGGACGGCAAGGTCACCCTGGACGAGAACGCCGAGTTCCGCCACGCGGATCACGAGGCCTTCGCGGACAAGGACGCGACCGATCCCTTGGAGCTCAAGGCCAAGGAGAACGACCTCAACTACGTCAAGCT
This sequence comes from Nocardia suismassiliense, assembly GCF_900269665.1. Classification (GTDB taxonomy): domain Bacteria; phylum Actinomycetota; class Actinomycetes; order Mycobacteriales; family Mycobacteriaceae; genus Nocardia; species Nocardia suismassiliense. Next base: position 8,522,130 of record NZ_LT985361.1, on the reverse strand, counting down.
CGACGGTGAGGTCGGCATCATCGGCAACGGCGCCGGTCTGGTCATGTCCACCCTCGACGTGGTCGCCTACGCGGGCGAGCACCACGGCGGCGTCAAGCCCGCCAACTTCCTCGACATCGGTGGTGGCGCCTCGGCCGAGGTGATGGCCGCGGGTCTCGATGTCATCCTGGGCGACTCTCAGGTCAAGAGCGTGTTCGTGAACGTCTTCGGTGGCATCACCGCCTGTGACGCGGTCGCCAACGGCATCGTCAAGGCGCTGGAGATCCTCGGCGCCGAGGCGAACAAGCCGCTGGTCGTCCGTCTCGACGGCAACAAGGTGGACGAGGGTCGCCAGATCCTCGCCGATGCCGCGCACCCGCTGATCACGCTTGCGCAGACAATGGACGAAGGCGCCGACAAGGCCGCCGAACTGGCAGCGGCCAAGTAAGGAACCCGGAAATGTCTATCTTCCTCAACAAGGATTCGAAGGTCATCGTCCAGGGCATCACCGGCGGCGAGGGCACCAAGCACACCGCACTGATGCTGAAGGCAGGCACCCAGGTCGTCGGCGGTGTCAACGCGCGCAAGGCGGGCACCACCGTCGCGCACACCGACAAGGACGGCAACGCGGTCGAGCTGCCGGTGTACGGCACCGTCGCCGAGGCCATCAAGGAAACCGGCGCCGACGTCTCCATCGCGTTCGTGCCGCCGAAGTTCGCCAAGGACGCCATCATCGAGGCCATCGACGCGGAGATCCCGCTGCTCGTGGTCATCACCGAGGGCATCCCGGTGCAGGACACCGCGTACGCGTGGGCCTACAACGTCGAGAAGGGCAACAAGACCCGGATCATCGGCCCGAACTGCCCCGGCATCATCACCCCCGGCGAGGCGCTGGTCGGCATCACCCCCGCCAACATCACCGGCAAGGGCCCGGTCGGCCTGGTCTCCAAGTCGGGCACCCTGACCTACCAGATGATGTACGAACTGCGTGACTTCGGCTTCTCCACCGCCATCGGCATCGGCGGCGACCCGGTCATCGGCACCACCCACATCGACGCCATCGAGGCGTTCGAGAAGGACCCCGAGACCAAGCTGATCGTGATGATCGGCGAGATCGGTGGCGACGCCGAGGAGCGGGCCGCGGCCTACATCAAGGCCAACGTCACCAAGCCGGTCGTCGGCTACGTCGCGGGCTTCACCGCCCCCGAGGGCAAGACCATGGGCCACGCGGGCGCCATCGTCTCCGGCTCGGCGGGCACCGCCCAGGCGAAGAAGGACGCGCTGGAGGCGGCGGGCGTGAAGGTCGGCAAGACGCCGTCCGAGACCGCCGCGCTGGCTCGCGAAATCCTGGAGAAGGCAAGCGTTACCGCCTGATCCACTCGTATGACTGAGGCCGCCTCTCCGAATCGGAGGGCGGCCTTCGTCATGCGCGCAGTATGCGGGAGACACGGGCATACCGGACGGTGCATGCTTGTCGGCGTGGATGTGCTGGTGTTGGGTCCAGTGCAGGTGTGGGCCGACGGTGTCGCGGTGACCGTCGATCGACCGCTGGAGCGGGCGGTGCTGGTGCGGTTGGCGTTGGCGAACCGCGTCCCGGTGCCGGATCGGCGACTGGCCGAGGATCTGTGGGGCGCCGAGGTCGAGCGGCCGGTGCAGCGACTGCGGGTAGTTGTTTCGCGATTGCGCGCCGCGCTCGGGCCGTTGGCGGAGGTCATCGGGCGCACGCCCGCGGGGTATCAGGCGACGGTCGCCGCGACGGATCTGCTCGCGGCCGAGGCCGCGGCGCAGCGGCTGCACACCGCGCGGCGCGCCGGCGACTACGGTGCTGTCGCGGCGGCGGCCGAGGCGGCCCTCGGATTGTGGCGGGGGCCCGCGCTGGCCGATCTGCGCACGGTGCCGTTCGCGGCGGCCGAAGGGGAGCGGCTCGATGATTGGCGGCTTTCGCTGACCGTCGCGGGACTGGAGGCGAACCTCGAAGTCGGTGCGGCAGGCGAGGTGGTGACCGAGCTGACCGGTCTGGTCGCGCGGCATCCGCTGCACGAACCGCTGTCCTGTCTGCTGGCGCTGGCGTTGTATCGGACGGGGCGGCAGGCCGACGCGCTGGACCGGCTGGCGCGGCTGCGGCGGGCATTGTCCGAGGAGCTGGGTGTCGACCCCTCGCCGGATACGGGTGCGCTGGAACTCCGCATTCTCGAACATGATCCGGCGTTGCGTGCGTCGGCGGTCGTGCCGAGTGGTGAGTTGTCCTCGGCCGATCAGGTGAAATTCGCACCGGGTACCACGGCCACCGGCAGCAGCGAGTCCGCGACGGAACCACGACCGAGGCGTAGCCCCGCGCCGGTGCCGGCGACGCCGATGACGAGCTTCGTCGGCCGTGATCGTGAAGTCGCCACGCTCACAACACGTCTCGCGGAGTCGGGCCTGACCACCGTGGTAGGCGTCGCGGGCAGTGGAAAGTCGCGCCTCGCCGCCGAGCTCGCGCGCTCGATCGATCGGTCCGGCCGACCGGTCGTCCTGGTCGAGCTGGCACCACTCGACCGCGCGGAAGATGTATTGCCCGCGGTGGCAGCGGCATTGGCGGCAGGCGAGCTGGCCGCCGACGGATCGATCGATCCGAATGCCCCGCTGCCCGGGATCATCGACGCGCTCGCCGGAGCCGGCGCGCTACTGGTTCTCGACAATGCGGAGCACGTACTCGAATCAGTGACCGAATTGGTCATGGCAGCAACGGGTTTCAGCATTCTGGTGACGTCGCAGCGACCGTTGGCGGTACCCGGGGAGTCGGTATATCCGTTGGGCCCGCTGGATCGCGGTGTCGCCGTGGCGCTGTTCATCGAGCGAGCCGGACTGCACGGGCTGGTGACGGCGGCGGAGCGGGACAGCCTGGTAGCCATCTGCGCGGCGGTGGACTGGCTGCCGCTCGGTATCGAACTGGCCGCCGGTCTCACCAGGACACTGACGATTTCCCAACTGGCCCAACGGATCGACGATCGGGTCCGGCTGCTGGTCGGCGGTGCGCGTGGGGTCGCGGGCGGTCGGCACACCAGCCTGCGGGTGGCGTTGGACTGGAGTTATGAGCTGCTCGACGACCGGGAGCGGAAGGTATTGCGCAGGCTCGGCGTATTCGCGGGCGGCTGCACCTTGGAGGCCGCCGAGGCGGTGGTGCCGGTCGGCGATCTCGAGCAAGGCGATATCGCACCGGCCATGGTCGATCTGGTGAATCGGAACCTCGTCACGGTCCAGACGGACGGCGCGGCACGACGTTTCCTGCTTTTGGAGACCGTCCGTGACTACGCGCTGGCCAGGCTGACGGAGGCGCAGGAGGTCGAGCAACTGCGCGCCGGCCACCTGCGCTGGTGCCTGAATCTGGTGCGCGCGATCGGTGCGCCCGACGGATTCGCCGCCGCCGAGTCGGTCGCCGCGGTGTTCGCGGAATGGCCGAATATCCTGGCCGCGCTGGAGCGCGCGCCGGTAACACCAAGGGCCACCGATGGTTTGCGGCTCGCGGTGGAGATGCATGTGCCCTGGCTGACCAGGGCCTGGTTCCACGAGGCGCAGCGCCACTACGCCGCGCTCACCGAGTCGGCCGAGGTCACCGCGCACGAGCTGGCACAGGCCTTGAGCCACTACGGTTTTCATACCCTGATGACCGGCGACCTGGAGGCCGCGGCGGTACAGCTGGCCAAGGCGGGCGAGCTGGCCGCGCCACTCTACGACGCCGAACTCGCTCAAACCGTCCGCTATTACCAGGGCATCGTCGATATCGAACGGTGCAGGCTGCCGGAGGCCGTCGCCCGGCTGCGCGAGGGGGAGCGGATTGCCGTCCGCGACACCCAGGGTGCCTCGTTCGCCGACGCGCTCGGCACGGCCCTGCTGTATTCGGGACAGCCCGCCGAGGCACTTGCGGCCTACACCCGATCCAGTGCGGTCGACGCGGCGCATCAGGACGAGCATGGACTCTCCCGCGGCCTGAGCAACCGGGCCAAGGCGCTGCTCGGACTCGGCCGGCTGGACGAGGCACTAGCCACCGCCGAGGAATCCGACCGCTACGCCCGCCGATTGGACGACCGGCAGATCCTGCCGCTGAACGATCTGACCCGCGCCGCCGCCGCGCTCACCGTGGGCCACCTCGACGCGGCGGAGTCGTACTGCCGCGCCGCCCTTGCCCACGAGGCAGACGCGACCGGCCTGGCCCGCGTCGACCTGGCCGACGTGCTGCTGGCCAAGGGCGAAACCGGCGCGGCGCGAACGCTGCTCGACGAGGTCTTCGCGGCCGCGCCCGGCGGCGTGCCGCTGCTGGCCGCCCGCGCCGTCTCGGTCGCGCTGCTGTTCGCCGAAGGCGACGACGCAGCCGCACGGTCGTTGCTCGCCGACGTCCGTGCCGAGTGCGCCGCGGCGGGCTTCGGCTGGCAGCGCTACACCGACCGGCTGTTCCACACCGGCTGTACCGGTGAGACGTGGCGGAACCCCTGCTGAGAGGGGCTGAGGGCGGTGCTAGCGGTTGGCAAACGGCCCGCGACCTGGCCGAACCGGGTTGACCAGGTCGTCCGCCCGGTCTGTTGAGGGTGACCCGGACGAGCGAGTGCAGTAGCGTCAGGTGCAGATCCAGCAGTTGAAGACCACGTATGACTCGACCTAGGAGACGACGACATGTCATACCCGTCCGGGGGCTCCGGGTACAACACACCCGCGCCCTCCACCCCACCCAGCTCCGGTTCGACGGCGACCGGCGCCACGTCCGCCGCGAGTGCGTCCGGCACCGAGGCCAAGGGGCTGCCGTTCTTCCTGGTGGTCGGTGTCGCAGCGCTCGGCGTGCTGAACTTCCTGCTCGGTTTCCTGCCCTATGTCGGCACCAAGGCGGTCGATTTCGGCGGCGCGCGGGTGGCGAACAGTGAGACCGCGAGCCTGTTCGAGGCGGGTGGCGCGGCCCTGCTCGGCCTGCTGCTGCTCGGCGGCCTGCTCGCCGCGCTGTCGGTGCTGCCCAAGCAGAGCTGGACGGGTGCGGCCGCGGCGGCGTCCGTCGCGGGCTTCCTGGCGCTGGCGCTGCACTCGTTCACCCTCTCCGACGGCATCGAGCTGAAGTGGGGCGCGTTTGCTCTGCTCGTGCTCGCCTTCGTGCAGGCCGCGCTCGCGGTCGGTGCGGTGCTGTTCGAGTCGGGCATCGTCAAGGCGCCCGCACCGCGGCCGGCCGGCCAGCCGGGCTTCAATCAGGGCGGCTACGGCCAGCAGCAACAGTCGTCGTTCTCCGCGTTCGGGCAGAACCAGCCCGGCTACGGCCAGAGCCAGCAGGGGCAGCCGGGGCAGCCCTACGGCCAGCAGTCGCCCTACGGCCAGCAGCCCGGTTACGGTGCGGGGCAGCAGGCTTCGCCGTACGGCCAGAGCCAGCCGAGCCAGCCCGCCTACGGTCAGCAGGGCCAGGCCTACGGGCAGCCCGGATACGGCCAGCAGCCGCCGACCACGGCTTTCGGTGGGCCGCAGCAGGGTTCGCCGTACGGTGCGCCCAGCCAGGCACAGCAGCCGCGCCCGGACGAGAACGCCACCCAGCACTTCGGCTCCGCGCAGCAGCCTGCCCAGCAGTCGCCGTACGGTTCGTCGAACTACGCGCAGCCGGGCCAGCAGAGCGCGCAGCAGCAGCCGGGCCAGCCGTTCGGCGGCGAGCAGGGCGGCGACCCGTCCGCCGACGCCACCCAGGCCTTCCGCCCGTCCGACGACAACAAGTAGCGGTAGTTCCCCGGCGCGGGCCATCCGGCGCGCCTGACCCGCTCGTGCCGGGGGAGCTGCCACGCTGAATTGTCATGAGTGAGCGTCAGCGAGTGAATCAGGGATGCAGCGCGCCTGAGCGCACGATGGAGCCGAGCGGTCCCGAGGCGGCCTCGTGAATTCGTCCAGAAACTCCCTCGTCCGCCGGACCGGTGGGTCGCGCCAGGTGCCCGAGCCGCATGAGCCCGACGAGGCCGGGTTTCTGTCGCTGACCCCGGAGCGCGCCAGGGTGCTCGTCCTGGTTGCCGGTCGTCCGACGACCTACGCGCTCGCCACCATCATCGTGCTCGTGCTCGCCACGCTGCTGACCTCGGGCAGCAACCTCGCCGGTACCTCGGGCGCGATCGCCGCAGGATGGCTTGGCGTGCACCAGGTTCCGCTGGTGATCGGCAAGACCTCGCTCGGCCTGCTGCCGCTGCTGCCGACCGCGCTGGTGCTGTGGCTGGCCGGGCGGGAATGCGCCCGCGCCGTCGAACCCGACTGCACCCGGGCCGATCTCGGCTGGATAGTCGGCGCGGCACTGGGCGGTCCACTGCTGATCACGGCCATCTGTCTCGCGGTCGCCGAGGACGCGTCCGGTGTCGTCGCGCTGCAACCGCCGAACACCCTCGCCGCGTTCGCCTGGGTCTTCGGGTTGTATCTGATCGCGGCGGTGGGCGGTATCGCGACCAGGAACCGGCGTGAGCTGTTCGTCCTGCTTCGCCTGCCCGAGTGGGCGATCTCCGGTGTGTACGGCGCGGGCCGGGCGATGCTACGGCTGCTCGGCTGCGCCGCGGCACTGGTCGTCCTCTCGTTTCTCGTGCACATTCCGCGAGTCGGGGACACCTACCAGGGGGCGGGCAATTTCGCCGGGGTGCTCGGGCTGACCCTGCTCTCGCTGGCCTACCTGCCGAACCTGGTGGTGCAGGCGGTCGGCGTGCTCGTCGGCTCCAGCGCGCAGATCGGTGTCGCCTCGTTCGGTGTGTTTTCCGTTGCAGGCGGACCCATTCCGGCCGTGCCGTTGATGGCGGCGGTGCCGACCGGACCGGCCGCAGGCTGGTGGCCGGTGCTGTTGCTGATCCCGGCGGCGGTGGGCGTGCTCGGCGGGCTCGACCTCGCCCGGAGCTCCACCGACCGGATCGACGCGCCCTGGGCGACCCTGTGCTCGGCGGCGCTGGCCACCGTCGGCTTGCTGCTGCTCGGCGTCGTCGCGGGCGGTGAGCTCGGCACCTTCGGCCGGATCGGACTCGACCTGCCCGTCTTCGCCGTGGTCACCTTCGCGTGGCTGGCCATTCCGGGTTACGTCGGGCTGGCATTCGCGCGCTGGTTCCTCGTCCCGGTCGGTACCGCACCCGACGGCTATGCCGACCCGTACGACGACGATGACGACTACTACGCCGACGACAATTACGCGGACGACTACTACACCGACGACGAGTACACCGACCACCGCGACTACTTCGAGGACGACTACGCCGACTACGACGGCGCGGACCTGGAAGTCGAACTGGACGGCGAACTGGTCGATGAGCAAACCGCGATCGACACCGTGCGTGCGCCCGGTGCGAATACCACACCGGACATCGTCGATGCCGAGGTGGTCGAGGCGGACCTGCCGGAAAGTGGCCGGGTCGAGGGTCGTTAGGCTCTATCGCGGCGGAGCTCTTCCGTCCGCCATCCGGATCGACTCGCAGGAGTAGAGCCCTGAGCTCACCCACCGCGCCGGCCTCGCCGGCTGCCGACCCCAGCCCGTCGCCGCTCGCCGCGTGGACACCCGCCGCGGCCCCGGCGACCGTGGTCGTGCTCGCCTCGGGCACCGGTTCGCTGTTGCGCGCGCTGCTCGATGCGGCCGCCGCCGCGGACTTTCCGGCGAAGATCGTCGCGGTCGGCGTCGACCGCGGGTGCGCGGCCACCGAACACGCCGACGCCGCGGGTGTGCCGCACTTCAAGGTGGCGCTGAAGGACTTTCCCGATCGCGCCGCCTGGGATGTCGCGCTGACCGACGCGGTCGCGAGCTACACACCCGACCTGGTGGTCTCGGCCGGGTTCATGAAGATCCTCGGCCCAACCTTTCTCGGCCGTTTCGGCGGCCGGATCATCAACACCCACCCCGCGCTGCTGCCCGCCTTCCCCGGCGCGCACGGGGTGCGTGACGCGCTCGCCTACGGGGTGCGAGTCACCGGCTCGACCGTGCACCTGGTGGACGCGGGCGTCGACACCGGGCCGATCCTCGCGCAGGAGGCGGTGCCGGTGCTGCCCGAGGACGACGAGGCGAGTTTGCACGAGCGCATCAAGGTTGTCGAGCGGCGGTTGCTGGCGCAGGTCGTCGCCGCCGTCGCGACGCGGGGCATTGTTTCCGACGGACGAAAGGCAGTTATCCCGAATGAGCGAGTTCTCCGGTGAGTGAGCGCAAGGCGATTCAACGGGCGCTGGTGAGCGTCTACGACAAGACCGGCCTCATCGAGCTGGCGACCGGCCTGCACGCCGCGGGCATCGAGCTGGTGTCCACCGGCTCGACCGCGGGCAAGATCGCCGACGCGGGCATCCCGGTGACCAAGGTCGAGGAGCTCACCGGTTTCCCGGAGACCCTCGACGGCCGGGTGAAGACGCTGCACCCGAGGGTGCACGCGGGCATCCTCGCCGACACCCGCAAGCCGGAGCACGTCGAGCAGCTGGTGGAGCTGGGCGTCGAGGCGTTCCAGCTGGTGGTGGTGAACCTGTACCCGTTCACCGAGACCGTGGCCAGCGGCGCGAGCCCGGACGAGTGTGTCGAGCAGATCGACATCGGCGGTCCGTCGATGGTGCGCGCCGCGGCGAAGAACCACCCCTCGGTGGCGGTGGTCGTGGACAGCGGTGACTACGACGAGGTGCTCGGCGCGGTGAAGTCCGGCGGCTTCACGCTGGCGGAGCGGACCGCGTTGGCGGCCAAGGCTTTTCAGCACACCGCGAGCTATGATGTCGCGGTCGCGAGCTGGCTGACGAATACGCTGGTGCCCGGGGTGACCGAGCGCGAGCAGGCGGCCGGCGAGCTGTTCCCGGCCTGGCTCGGTGGCACCTGGGAGCGCGCCGCGGTGCTGCGCTACGGCGAGAACCCGCACCAGGCGGCGGCGCTGTACACCAACAACGACGGTGGCCTCGGCCTCGCGCAGGCTCAGCAGTTGCACGGCAAGGAGATGTCGTACAACAACTACACCGATGCCGACGCCGCCTGGCGGGCCGCCTATGACCACACCGCGCCGACGGTGGCGATCATCAAGCACGCCAACCCCTGTGGCATCGCGATCGGCGCCGACATCGCCGAGGCGCACCGCAAGGCGCACGCCTGCGATCCGGTGAGCGCGTTCGGCGGCGTGATCGCGGCCAACCGCACGGTCACCGTGGAGATGGCCGAGCAGGTCGCGGAGATCTTCACCGAGGTGATCGTGGCCCCGGCCTACGCCGACGGCGCGGTGGAAGTGTTGCAGCGCAAGAAGAATGTGCGCATCCTAATCGCCGAGCCGCCGCTGCGCGCCGGCGCCGAACTGCGCCCGATCAGCGGCGGCGCACTGTTGCAGCAGCGCGACATCCTCGACGCCGCGGGCGACGACCCGGCCAACTGGACGCTGGCCGCGGGCGAGGCAGCCGATGCCGAAACCCTCGCCGATCTCGAATTCGCCTGGCGCGCTTGCCGTGCCGTGAAGTCCAACGCGATCCTGCTCGCGCACGACGGCGCCTCGGTCGGCGTCGGCATGGGTCAGGTCAACCGGGTGGACGCGGTGCAGCTGGCCGTGCAGCGCGCCGGTGACCGCGCCAAGGGTTCGGTCGCGGCCTCCGACGCGTTCTTCCCGTTCCCGGACGGCCCGCAGCAGCTCGTGCAGGCGGGTGTGCGCGCGATCGTGCAGCCCGGTGGCTCGGTCCGTGACCAGGAAACCATCGACCTGGCCCGGGAAGCCGGAGTGACCCTGTACCTGACCGGGTCTCGTCACTTCGCGCACTGAACCGAACGACTTCGAACGCCACGTCGGTCCACCGACGTGGCGTTCGGCGTTTGGGGGCCTGCGACCAACTCCCGCACACCTTTTGATTTGACGCATACGGAATGGCATGCGAATCCGTATGCGGGAAATCAAAAAGTGTGCGCCTGCATGGCTGCGGTGATGGCGGTGCGGTTGTCGACGAGGCGGCTGGCGGTGGCGATCGCGGATAGGCGTGCTGTCGGCGCTGGGTTTCGTACAGTGAGGCATGTCGATTCGTGCGGTGGTTGCGGGTGCGGTCGTGATTATCGCTGCGGTGGCGGTGTCGCTCAGTGGACAGCATTCGGCCGAGGCGGAGCCGGGAGCACCGCAGACGCTGCCTACGCTGAAGGCTTGGGAGCCCGGCAGGGGAGCGTTCTCCCTCGGGGCGCAGACGCGGGTGGTCTATACGCACGACGCTTTGCGCGACACCGCAACAGATTTCGCCACCGGTTTGCAGTCGTTCACGGGCAATACTGTTGTTGCGCAATCAGATTCAATTAGTAGCGCCGGCGACATCGTGCTGAGCATCGGACCGGTACCGGGCGCACCGGAAACTCCTGAGGCCTACCGCATTTCGATCGGCGAAACCCTCGACCTGCGCGGTGCCGACCTCGCCGGTGCGTTCTACGCCACCAGCTCAGCCCTGCAACTGCTGCGGCAGCGCAACGAGCTGCCCGGTGGCACCGTGACCGATTGGCCGCAGTACCGCGAACGCAGCCTCATGCTGGACGTCGGCCGCGAGTTCATGCCGGTGGACCTGCTGCGCGCACAGATCCGCCGCATGGGTTACCTCAAGCTGAACCTGCTGCACCTGCACCTCTCGGACACCTTCGGCTTCCGCTTGGAGAGTGAATGGCATCCGGAAATCACTGCCGCGCAGCACTATTCGAAGCAGGACATCCGCGACCTGATCGAGTACGCGGCGCGATATCAGGTCGAGATCATGCCGGAGGTCGACTTCCCCGGCCACATGAACGGCATCTTGGCCGCGCACCCCGACCTGAAGCTGCGCAGCGCGAACGGGCGGGTCTCCGACGCGGCCATCGACATCGCGAATCCGCGCGCCTACGACCTGATGCGCGACATCCTCGAGGAGTTCCTGCCGCTGTTCCCCGGCCGCTACTGGCATCTGGGCGCGGACGAGTTCCTGCTCGACGGTGCCCGGGTCGCGAGCTTCGACGAATACCCGCAGATCGGCGCGTACGCGCGCGCCACCTACGGTCCGCAGGCGCAGCCGGTGGATGCCTTCCTCGGCCTGATCAACTGGGGCGCGGATATCGTCCGCGCGCACGGCAAGCGGCCGCGCGTGTGGAATGACGGATTGCACGCCGGCGCGGGAACCTTCGCCATCGGCGCCGACATCGTCGTCGACTACTGGAGCCGGGCGGGCGTCCCGCAGCTGCCCCTGCCGTACTTCGGAAACGCTCGCAGCCCAGCCGATCTCATCGCCGCGGGCCACGAGATCAGGAATGCCGCGTTCACGCCGACCTACTACGTGACCGGCGGACCGACGGCGGTGGGCAACGTGCCACCGCCCATCGCCTACCAGTTATGGGATCCCACCCTGTTCGTGGACGGCACCCGCCTGACGCCGGCCCAGAACACCCGCAACCTCGGCTCGGGTCTGTTCGTCTGGTGTGACGACCCGACGGTGCAGCCGCCGGACCGGATCGCCGCCGCCATCACGATGCCGCTGCGGGTGACGGCACAACAGACCTGGGGTCCACCGCAAGCGATCAGCTATCCCGCGTTCGCGGCCTTGGCCGATGCCGTGGGCGAACCCGCGTCGTAGCGCGCCCGCCGCCTACACCGCGCCCAGGACCTGCCGGTTGCCCAAAGGTGCCTTCAGCGTCAGCTCGAGCGTGCCGAACACCGCGTTCATGGTGCACATCCGGCCGACCGCGTCGGCTCGGGTGCCCGAACGCAGCTCGACGGTGACCGTCGAATCAGTCTCGCGCACAGTGGCGTCCACGCCGTAGCATTCGGGCGTGCCGGTCTGGAAGTTGACCGCGATCCGGTCGTCTGCCAGCCGCGTCCAGGAGTCGAACGCGATCGGGCGCGCGTTCACGATGCTCGGGTCGGCCGTGAACGGGCGGCCGCTGTTACCGCCGGTGTCCTGGGTCGGGGTGCTCGGCGCGGCACTCGTCGTCGTGCTTGTTTTCGGTTGTGGCGCAGCGTCATCCGAACCGCCGCACCCCGCCGCGGCGAGGCACCCGAGCACAACGGCAACAGCTGCGGCGGCGCGCCCGCCCGACATCCGAGTCATGCCGACAACACTAGTGGGCGCGGCCGCCGCCATCTCACACGGAACATGACACGGCAATAGGACACACCCCACAGTGAACTTTCGGCGAACCGTGCGCGTAATCCCTACGTAACCCCCGTCAGAGCAGTATCTTCGGCCTAGATGCCCGCCTGTGTTTGCGGCGCGCATCGATTGTCGGATGCTCTTCAGAATCTTCGAAAGGAAGTACCGTGGGCGACACACTGCGCGTAGGCGAAGAACTCGGACTGGGGCAGTCCCTGCAGGGTGGTGCTTACACCCTTACGTTGCAGGACGACGGCAACCTGGTGCTCGCCGAGCCGGGCGGAAATGTGGTGTGGTCCACCCTGACTCACAACCAGGGTGTCGAGCGCGCGACCCTGCAGGACGACGGCAACTTCGTGCTGTACAAGGGCGAGGGTTCGGCCTGGTCCACCGAGACCAACGGCAAGGACGCGGACCGGCTGGTCGTGCAGGCCGACCGCAACGTGGTGCTGTACGGCAAGGACGGCAGCGCGCTGTGGGCCACCGACACCAAGACCGACAACCCGCTGCAGGCCCCGGAGCCGGAGCCGGTCGCCGAGGCCCCTGCCGCCGAAGAGGTTCCGCCGCCGCCCGCGGCCCCGGCCGCGCAGACCTACACGGTCGAGCCGGGCGACACCCTGTGGGCGATCGCCGAGCGCTTCTACGGTGACGGCAACCGCTACCAGGAGATCGCGAACGCCAGCGGCATCGACAACCCGGACGCGATCAACCCGGGCCAGGTGCTGACCATCCCGTAAATCATTGCGGCGCAAGACAAAATGGGACCCCGAGCGATCGGGGTCCCATTTTTTGTGCGACGGAGTGACTACCGACTGGTGAAGGGCAGCAAGGCCATTTCGCGGGCGTTCTTCACCGCGACGGCGACCTGCCGCTGCTGCTGTGGGGTGAGCCCGGTGACCCGGCGGCTGCGAATCTTGCCGCGATCGGAGATGAACGTGCGCAGCAGGTTGACGTCCTTGTAGTCGACCTTCTCGATGCCTGCGGCAATGAGCGGGTTCTTCTTCGGACGGCGGGCCTGTTCGGCGCGAACCTTCTTCGACGGTGCTCGCTTGACTGCCATATAGGGATCCTTCGTACGAGAACGGTGGTTGTCTACCAGCTCGATTTGCGCACACCGGGCAACTCGCCCCGGTGGGCCATCTCGCGCACACGCACACGGGACAATCCGAACTTCCGGAGGTGACCGCGCGGTCGTCCGTCAGCGGCGTCCCGATTGCGCAATCGTACCGGACTGGCGTCCCGCGGCTGTCGTTGCAGCTCAGCGAGGGCTTCGGCCCGGTCGGCGGCCGACGTGGCCGGCTTGCGGATGAGCTCCTTCAGCTCGGCCCGGCGCTCGGCGTAGCGCGCGACGACGGCGGCTCGCTGCTCGTTGCGGGCTATCTTCGACTTCTTCGCCATGTCAGCGCTCCTCCGGAAAGACGTTGTGCGGCATCGTGTTCACCGCTCCTCGCGGAAATCGACGTGCTTGCGCACGACGGGGTCGTATTTGCGCAGCACCATCCTGTCCGGATCGTTGCGGCGGTTCTTCCTGGTCACATACGTGTAGCCGGTGCCGGCGGTGGACTTCAGTTTGACGATCGGCCGGAGTTCGGTCGATTTGGACGCCATCGGTTTCTCCTCGTCAGATCTTGTCGCCGCGGGCCCGGATCCGGGCCACCACGGCCTCGATCCCGTCTCGGTCGATGGTCTTGATGCCCTTGGCCGAGACGGTCAGCGTGACGCGCCGACCCTCGCTGGGCAGGAAGTAGGTCTTGCGCTGGATGTTGGGGTTCCAGCGGCGGTTGGTCCGCCTGTGCGAGTGCGAGACGGACTTGCCGAACCCGGGCTTACGCCCGGTGACCTGGCAGTGGGCCGACATACGGGCTCCCTCCGGTAGATGACAATCATTTTCGACAACGATTGATCGACAATGTACCGTTGCTCTGACGCAAATGAAAATCGTTATCGAAAGGGGTGCTGTCCGTGGTCCCATCGGAGACCGACCGGCGAACACCGGTCGTAGTGCTCGCGGGATTCGCCGGGCCCGCCGCGGCGGGCGCCGAGTACGCGGCGACCGCGCTGTGCCAGGAAGCGCCCGGCACCGTGGTCGTCCATCACGACCTGAAACAACTGAACGAGGGCATCGTGCACCGCACGGTGCGCAGCGCGACCTACGAGACGTCCGACGTGCTCGAGCTCGCGCACGGCTGTGTCTCCTGCACCCTGCGGATCGACCTGCTGCCGCTGCTGCGCACGCTGGCCGCGCGGGATTCGGTCGACCGCATCGTGCTGGCGCTGGATCCGGCCTTCGAGGCCGAGGCGGTCTGCCACGCCATCGAACACGTTGTGGTGGAAGGCATTCTGGGCCGGGTCGACGGACCGGCCGGACGGGACGTACGCATCGACGCGGTGCTGACCTTCCTGGACGCGAGCGCGTGGCTGGCCGACGCGACCGGCGAGGACACGCTCGCCGAGCGCGGTCTCGCCCGCGCCGACGACGAGCGGACCGTGGCGCAGCTGGCCGTCGGCCAAGTCGAATTCGCCGACGCGGTCATCGCATTGGGGCCCGCGGCGGCGGGGACCGAGGTCGAGCGCGGCAAGCTCGGCGCGGTGCTGGCCAGGCTGGTCCCCGACGCGCCGGTGGCCTGGGTGGACGATCCGCAGACGCTCACCGCGGCCGGGATCGAGGAGTTGCTGTCGCGCATTGCCGCGCATTCGCGCCGCGGCCGGGTGTTCGACGCACATGCTCCACTGCTGCGCGGCCAGCCGCCGCTCACCAGCGATTACGGTGTGGCCCTGCTGGAATTCGCGGCAAGCAGGCCGTTCCATCCCGGCCGGCTGCACGAGGCGCTCGACGTGCTGTTCGACGGCGTGGTGACCGCCCGCGGCCGGATGTGGCTGGCCACCCAGCCCGACGAGGTGGCCTGGCTGGAGTCCGCGGGCGGCGGCCTGCGCGTCGGCAGCGCGGGCCGCTGGCTGGCGGCGATGTCGGAGGCCGAACTCGCGCAGGCGGATCCGGACCGGCGGGCGATGGCCGCGCTGCGCTGGGACGACCAGTTCGGCGACCGGGACATCTCGCTGGTGATCCTGGTGCACGACGCCGACCCCAACGAGATCCGCGAGGCCCTGCACTGGGCGCTGGTGGAGGACGACGAGCTGCGCCTGGTCGAACGCGCGCCCGAACGAGTCGCGCTGTGGGAGGACCCGTTCGGCGCCTGGCATGCCGATCCGTGCGAGAGCACCGAGTCGACGCTGCCGATCGAAGACGTGAAAAGCCCGAGAGGAGAGGCGAAATGAAATCAGGAATCCATCCGGACTACCACCCGGTGGTGTTCGAGGACGCGGGCACCGGCAAGCAGTTCCTCACCCGGTCGACCGCGACCAGCACGCGCACCGTGCAGTGGTCCGACGGCAACACCTATCCGCTGCTGATGGTCGACGTGACCTCGGACTCGCACCCGTTCTGGACCGGCGCGCACCGCGTGCTGGACAGCCAGGGCCGGGTGGAGAAGTTCGAGCGCAAGTACGGCAAGCGCGCGCGTCGCGGGGAGGGCTGAGATGGCGGTCCCGAAGCGGAAGATGTCGCGGTCCAATACCCGCAGCAGGCGCGCGCAGTGGAAGGCGACGCCGCCCGATCTGGTGCCGGTGACCGTCGCCGGTGTGGTGCACAAGGTGCCGCGCCGGCTGGTCGCGGCGGTGCGCAGGGGGCTGATCGACCTCGATCGGCTCTGAGAGCTGAACAACGGCGGGCCCCGCAGGAAATCCTGCGGGGCCCGCCGTCGTCGTGTCCGAGCTCGCTCAGCCTTCCTTGTCGGCGAGGTCCGCGAGGGTCGCGGCGAGCCGGAAGTACTTGTTGTTGGCCAGATCGGCGATCGTCTTGATCTTGAGCGCCTCGAGCAGCTGCTTGTCGTGCGCTTCGGTGAGACCGGCGAGGGCCGAGGGTGGAGCGGAGAGGATTTCGTTCAGCGACTTGTTCTCGTACGCCTTGTCGAGAGCCTTGTCGAGCACCACGTTGACGGCCATGCGAACTCCTTCGAACGAACCTGGATGTGCGGCGCTCAATGAACGCCATGTGCCAGCCGACGATAACTCGGACGGTGCTGTTGTGGGTGACGAACGCGCCGGGCCGGGGTGGAACGGCCGATCCGGCCGTCGCGCCGGGTTGATAGCCAACTTTCGTTAGGTACCCTGAACAAATGGCAATCCGACAGCTACCGCCCTGTTCGGAGCTACGTTGCAACCTCGTGCACGATCAGATTGCGACCCGGTAGCTACCAGGCGAAATACCTACTGTTGGTTGGTTTTTGAGCGGCGGAAAAGTCTCCCGGAAGTGATGCGGTCGTGTCCTGGCCCCGGTACCCTCGTGCACGAGGGCGGGTTCTCCCGGTTTCCGAGAGAACCCGCTCATCGCCAACATTCCGGCCGCGGCACCACCGCTGCGCCCCTGCGGAACAACAGCCCGCACGAGCCGACTCACCGCTTGGCCCGCGAATCCAGCTCATCACTACTGGATGTGTGCTGCGTACCCCCACCCTGCCCCGGCAAACCGGGCAGATCGGGCAACATCGACTCCAGTCGCGCCAACTGCTCACCCACCAAGTTCGCCGGCCCTTCGACCAACGACAGCGGCCACGGCCACCGCCGACCGCACGATCGTTCCACCTGCTCGGTCAGCTCGGCGGTAGTCGCCTCCAATTCGCTGATCTCGGTGCGCAATTCACCGACCTCGTCCTCCAGCTCGCTGATCCGGGCCAACGCGGCGGCCACGCCGTCCACCAGCGTGCGATTGCGGCCCTGCTCGTCGGTGCCCAGCTGCGGCCAGCCCGACAGCCCCGGCCCGCGCAACTGGATCTGGATATCGCGCAGCACTGCTTCTTGCTCCGGCGTCACGTCCGCCTCCTCGGCAAAATCCCACTGACCGAAATCGGTTGTCTCGGCCACGTTCAAATCGCAGACCACGCCATTGACGACCGGCTGGCGCAACGTCTGATGAATATTGCGCCGCGTCTCCACATTGCCGCCCGACCAGGCGTCGGTCTGCCAAGCCCAGGTGGCGCTGCCCGAATCCAGCGCGCGGCTCACCGACCAATACCCGCCGTAGATACCGACATTCGCGCGACCGAGCACAGTCGCGGCACCATCGAGATAGGCATTGATCCGCTGCTGATCCTGCGGCGTCGCGTCGAAATCGGCGGAAAAGTAGATGGGGCGATCCTGCCTGCCCCCGCAGCGCAGCACCTGCGCCAGGCCCGCCCGCGCATCGACGACCCCGGCACCGTAGCCGTCCAGCATCCTGGCCGCGGTGGTCTCCCAGTTCGACGCGATCGACACACCATGTGCGCGTAGATCATCCGCCTCGGCCGGGGTCAGCAATTTGCCTGGCAGCGTGGGACCACCGTCGGACAGATACCGGACCACGAAGTCGAAACCCGCCGCGCGGATCGCCGCACCCCCCGGCCGACCCCCGGCGTAGTCGAGACCGAAACGCATATCTCTCACTGTAAATCGGGTCGACGGGGAATTCGGCGGCATTGCCGAACCCTGGCCACCCGAATCAGCTCAGAACGCGGAACTCGGCGCGGGCGCCCGCACCGGAATCGAGGTACGCCGATCCGGCGCGATCAGGATCGCACTGATCGGAACGGCCAACGACAGCATGCCGACCACGAACGCGGGCACGAAGAACCCGAACAGATCCTCACCGGGCGGCGTCGCGCTGGTCGTCGCGAGATCGACCTCCAGCCCGAGCAGATCGGTGTAGTGCATGCCGGTGATCCCGGCCGCGAACACCACCGCCGCGCCGATCAGCAGCGACAACGGCCGCCTCGGCTGGGCGAACCACAGGGTGGCGGCCGAGACCGCGACCGCGATCGCCACCGCGCCGGCGAAGAGCAGCGGAGCCAGCGTGGTCGAACCCTGAATGTGCATGGAGTCCAAGGCCAGGAAGTGCATCAGGCCGAAACCACCGCCCATGATGGCCGCGGCGCCGATCAGGCGCGCGACGTTCAGCGTCCGGCCCATGATGGCCAGCGCGGCCCACACCGCGAGCACCGAGATCACCGCTCCCGCGGCCACACTCCACACGTCGTAGCGGACCAGGCTGCCCGGCACCGTGACACCGAGCATCGAGACGAACACCGGCAGCCAGACCCCGACCCCGCCGATCGAGATCGCCGCCGACGCCTGCCACACCACCCGGAACTTCGAGGTCACCGAGCGGGTCGAATGCTGGATGCAACTGAAGCCGACCAGCGCACCGACCACGGAAACCGCAACGGACAGACCGATGATCCAGTAACCCATGCTGAAGTAGGTCACGAAAGAGCCCCGCTCACAGCACCGCCTGTTCCTGTTCGCGCTCCTGCGCGGCGAGGCGTTGGATGGCGTACTCGGTCACCGCGGCCAGCGACTGGCGCACCTCGTTGGCGTTGCGCGCGTCGATATCCACGATCGGCACACTCTCGCGCACCGCGAGCGCCTCGCGCAGTTCGGCGATCGGGAAGCGGGGTGCGTTCGGAAAACGGTTGACCGCGACCAGGAACGGCAGCTGACGCGCCTCGAAGAAGTCGACCGCCGCGAAGCTGTCCTCCAGCCTGCGGGTATCGATCAGCACCACGGCGCCGATCGCACCGCGGATCAGGTCGTCCCACATGAACCAGAAGCGTCGCTGGCCGGGCGTGCCGAACAGGTACAGCGCCAGGTTGCCCGGCAGGATGATCCGGCCGAAATCCATGGCCACCGTGGTGGTTTCCTTCTCCGGTGTATCGGCGAGATCGTCGATGCCGTCGGAGAACCGGGTCACCATGGCCTCGGTGCGCAACGGAACGATCTCGGACACCGCGCCGACAAATGTTGTCTTACCTACCCCGAAACCACCCGCCACCACGATCTTCGTGGACGCGGTCCGATTGTCCCCGTCGGGCTGGCCGGGGTTGGTGTCGGGCCCGATCTTCTTATAGGGCACGGAGTCCACGCAAAGTCCTCTCCATCAAAGAACGGCGCTCGTCGAAACTCGCCTCGTCAGTCAGTGTCGAATGCAGACGCACAATGCCGTCTACCACGAGGTCACCGATCATCACCCGGATCATGCCGAGCGGACGATCCAAGTGAGCGGCGATCTCGGCGACGGAAAGCCGGTGTGTCCCGAGCCGAAGGATATCCGTGCGGACATCACCGGTGGGCCAGTCGAGATGCGCAGTGTAGGACAGGGTCTCGATGACCGCTTCCAGCGGCAGGTCGACCGCGGGCTCGGTACGCCCGGAGGTCAGGGCATAGGGTCGGACGCGCGTGGTCGGTCGGGGTCCAGGTCCGTAGGGATTGGACATCTCCTGCTCAAACCGCGGTACGCGCGGTGGCGGTGACCACCGTGCCGACGCGGTCGACCAGCAGCGCCATCTCGTAGCCGATCCGCCCGATATCGTGCGACTTGTTGGCGAGCACGGCCAGGTGCGAGCCGTTGCCCACGCTCATCACCAGCAGGTAGCCGCGCTGCATCTCGACGATCGACTGCATCACCTTGCCGCCGTCGAACAGCGACGCCGCGCCCATCGACAAGCTGGCCAGACCCGCGGTGACGGCTGCGAGCTGCTCGGCCCGGTCCGACGGCAGGTGTGGGCTGGTCGCCTGCAGCAGGCCATCGGCCGACACCAGCACCGCGTGGGACACGCCGGGTACGTCCCGGGTGAATCTGGCGACCAGCCAGTTCAGGTTCTCATCCGTGGTGCTGTTCGCGTTGGTCATGCAAGCCCTCCGTCGTCGTACTGCGCATTGGCCCGCCCACTGCGGACCCCACTGAGATGCCTGGTCAGGTTGTTCCGAATCTCCTCGGGATCACGGGCTCCCGATTCGTCTGCCTGGGCCAGACCGCCGGGGACGAGCTGCGCGCCCGGCGTTCGGATAGGAAGTCCACCGCTGGTGCGGCCGGTAGGTGTCGGGTGTGTCGCCTCTTCGGCTGCGGTCCAGCCGACGTCGGCGGGCGAGGTCCAGGTGCTCTCGGCGGCCTGCGACGTCGCGGGCTCGACCAGCCACTCCGACACCATGCGCTGGTAGATCGGGGTCGGCGAGGCGCCTGCCACCGGCTGCAACCGCGAGGAAGTGACCGTCGCGGGCTCGGGGGTGCGCTCGGGTGCGGGGGCAGGTGTCGGCTTGGGCGCGGGTTCCGGTACCGCGGCCGGGCGGCGCATGGGCAGGCCTGAGCGTGAGGTGGTGCGGGCCGGCTCCCGCTCGGCGCTCGGCCCCGCCTTGTGCTGTTCGGACTCGCGCTGCTGCGGCTCCCGTGGCACCCGCTGCTGGGGCACCGTCAGTTCCGGTTCCGGCTCGCGCTGGGACGATTCGCGCTCGGACGATTCGCGCTGGGGCGACTCGGGTTCCGGCTCGGCCCACAGGCCGGCCGGCCGCTCCGGCTCGGCGTCGGCCGCCCGGATCGGCGCGCTCACGCCCACAGTCGGTGGACCAAAGGGGGAGCGATCGTCGGTCGGAGTGTTGATCGACCACGGCTGCGTCGGCGGCTGTGCGTCGGAATCGGTGTCCGGAGTGTTGGTCCGCGTCGACACCGAGACGGCGGGCTGCCCGGGCGGCTCGGCGACCCGGATGGCCGGCCTGCGCTGCGGCAGACCGGAGCTGCTCACCTCGAACCGCGGCGAGGTGTGCTGCGGCAGGCTCGGCACCGGCACCAGGGTGCGCGGCTGCGCGGGCAGGTCGTAGTCGCCGGTCAGTTCCAGCGGCTTGCCGGTCGGGTCGGTGGCGTCCAGCGGCGGCGCGACCAGCGCGCCGGGCAGGTGCACGCTCGCGGTGACGCCGGGCTGCTGCGCGGTGGTGGAGGTGCGCCGCAGGCTCGCGGTGATGGTGTGCCGCTTCGCCAGCCTGCCCACCACGAAAAGTCCCATTCGGCGGGCGGTTTCGACGGTGACCTCACCACCGGAGCTCAGCCGGTCGTTGATGGCGCGCAGATCCTCGGTCGACATGCCGAGGCCGCGGTCGATGATCTCGATCAGATAGCCACCGTCGACGGCGCGTGAGACCGACAGCGTGACCGGTGTGGTCGGCGGCGAGTAACGCAGCGCGTTGTCGATCAGTTCGGCGAGCAGATGCTCGATGTCGATGGCGGGCTCGCCGGCCACGATGCCGTCGGGGACGGCGCCGATCTCGACGCGCTGATAATCCTCGACCTGGGAGACCGCGCTCCACAGCATGTCGGAGAGCTGGACCGGGTGCAGCTGACCGCGGCGCAGGGCGGTACCGGCCAGCACGAGCAGGTTGTCGCCGTTGCGGCGCATCCGGGTGGCCAGGTGGTCGAGGCGGAACAGGCTTTGCAGCCGCTCGGTGTTGTCCTCGTCGTGCTCGAGGTCCTCGATCAGCGCCAGCTGCTGCTCGACCAGCGATTGGCTACGCCGCGACAGGGTCTCGAACATGCTGCCGATCTGCACCCGCAGGCGGGCCTGCTCGGCGGCCAGGTGCAGCGAGGCCTGGTGGATATCGTCGACCGCGCGGGCCAGCTGGCCGATCTCCTCGGTGGTGCGGATGTCGACCGGCGTGATCTTCGGGGTCGCGCCGCCGGTGCGCACCACCTCGATCTCGTTCGGCAGATCGACGTGCGCGACCTGCAACGCGTCGTGGCGCAGCCGGCGAATCGGCACGACCAGCGAGCGGGCCACCGCGAGGGCCAGGGCGAGACCGGCGAGCAGCGTGGTGATCACGATCGCGACGTCGCGCAGCACCGCGCTGCGCAGCTCGATGGTCCGGTCGGCCAGCTTGGAGTCGATGGTGCCGAGCAGCGCCGTGGTGGCCTGGCGGTAGGCGTCGGAGCTGGTGCGCAACGAATCGGTGATCACCGGGTTGTTGCCGAGGCTGTTCGGGTTCTGGCTGAGCGCGCCGATGCGCGTCTGCACCGCGTCGGTCAGCACCTGCGCGTTGGTCGCGGACGACGGACTCATCTGCGGATAGGAGTACGTCAGCATCATCTCGGCGCCGAGCGTGGTCAGCATGCCCGCGAGCGCGGCCGGGTTGCCGCCGCCCGCGGTCGCCGACATGATCTGCTCCTGGGTGAGCAGGCGAGAGGCGTTGGCGATCAAGCCCAGCTGCAGGAAGTAGCGCTGGATAACGATCTCCTCGATCGACGAGGACACCGAGATCGCCGTGATGATCCGGGTGCCGACCTCGTCGACCTGTCCGCCGATGGTCGCGGGGGAGGAGGTGCGCAGGCCGTTGCGCATGGTGCGGGCCACCGCGATGGCGGCGGGCAGTTCCTTGGTGGTGCCGTCGTCGGATTTCTTCGTGCGCAGCGCGGTTTCCAGATCGATGGCCGCCTGATCGAACTTGGCGGCGACCGAGTCGATCGGGTCCTCGGGCCTGGCGTTGACCGCGGCGATCGCGAGTTGTTCGGTGGCTTCGCCGAATTCGAGCATCGGGCGCAGGATGCGGGCCTGCTCGGTAGCCGCGTCGAGCTTCGAGATCACCCCGAGCTCGTCCTTGATGCGCAGTCCGGCGAAGGCGGAGGCGAGCAGCACCGGCAGCAGCAGGACGATGCCGACCTTGCGCGTGACCGACATGTTGGACAGGCTGAATTGCCAGGAACGCGGTGCAGCTTCCATTCCGCTTCCGTCGCCTCCACTCCGCGCATGGTCCCCGAATGGTGGCTGTCTAGGAGCAGTCTGGATCAACCCGCCGAGAACCAACTCAAGGTCTTCTTTTTACCGCACGGAACATACCGTGCTGACTGGCCGTCGGCAATCCGTAGGGACTGGGTCTGCCGATGGCCGAATATGGCTACGCGGAACAGGTTTCGCGCCGTTTGAGTTAGTGAGTCTACATACTTCCTGGACGATTGATCTATACGGCGTGCGATCGCTGATAGCTGACCGGCTGCTGGTGTGCGTGTGCCGGGCCGAGCCCGGCGCGGCGTGTCGAGCGTCCCCTCTCAGTCACCTCTCAGTCGATACGGTCAAACTGGTCGCATGCGCATTCTGGTAGTCGACGACGATCGCGCCGTTCGGGAGTCGCTGCGCCGGTCACTGACCTTCAACGGCTACTCCGTCGACCTGGCGGTGGACGGTGTCGACGCGCTCGACAAGGCGACGAGTCAGCGGCCGGACGCCTTGGTACTCGACGTGATGATGCCCCGGATGGACGGCCTCGAGGTCTGCAGGCGCTTGCGCAGCACCGGTGACGATCTTCCGATTTTGGTTTTGACGGCACGGGATTCGGTGTCCGAGCGAGTTGCCGGACTCGAGGCCGGCGCCGACGATTATTTGCCGAACCCGTCCGGGTTGGAAGAATTGCTCGCGCGTTGGCGCGCGCTGCTGCGCCGCACGACCGCCGATCCCGGCGAGGTTTCCGAGGCAATGACGTTCGCGGATTTGTCGCTGGATCCGGTGACCCGCGAGGTTTCCCGCGGCGAGCGCGGGATCAGCCTCACCCGCACCGAGTTCTCCCTGCTGGAAATGCTGATGGCCAATCCGCGCCGGGTGCTGACCCGCAGTCGCATCCTGGAGGAGGTCTGGGGTTACGACTTCCCGACCTCCGGCAACGCGCTCGAGGTCTACATCGGCTATTTGCGCCGCAAGACCGAGGCCGAGGGCGAGACGCGCCTCATCCACACCGTGCGCGGTGTCGGTTACGTGCTGCGGGAGACGCCCCCGTAGGGGGAAAGCCATGGCACGAACTGTTCCCAAGCGGCCGGTGGTCGCCGGGCTCGGACAGCGTCCGCCCGATCCGGCGGAGATGCGTCCGCCGATCCCGCTCACCCGCTCCGTCTCGCTGCGCTGGCGGGTGACACTGCTCGCCGCCTCGGTGGTGGCGATCGCGGTCGCGGTCACCTCGATCGCGGCGTACGCGCTGGTCGCGCGCGCCCTGTACGCGAACGTGGATACCGAGCTGCGCAGCAGGGCGAACGCGGTGACCGCCATCGATCCGTACGGCTTCAACCTGCAGAATCTGGCGCTGGCGACCGCGTTCTACCCGGACACCGGCATCGTGCTGATCTATCCCGACATCGGCCCGTATTCGGTACCGCAGGCGACGATTCCACCGGTCGGGGCGCCGGAGTGGGCGGTGTTCCACGGCCAGGCCAGTTCGTCGTTGCGCACCGTCGCCAATCAGCGCGTGCTCGCGGTGCGCACGAACGAGGGCGCGACGCTGGTGATTTCGCAGCGGCTGGAGCCGACCCGCAACGTGCTCGATCGGCTCGCGTGGTTGCTGTTCGTCGTCGGTGGCTGCGGCGTCGTGCTGGCCGCCGCGGCGGGAACGGCGGTCGGCCGCACCGGCTTGCGCCCGATCGGACGGCTGACCGCCGCCACCGAGCGCATCGCCCGCACCGACGATCTGACGCCCATCCCGGTGACCGGCGACGACGAACTCGCCAGGCTCACCGAGAGTTTCAACGCCATGCTGCGCGCGCTGGCCGAATCACGGGACCGGCAGCGCAGGCTGGTCGCCGACGCCGGGCACGAACTGCGCACCCCGCTCACGTCGCTGCGCACGAACACCGAACTGCTGATGGCGTCGAGTCGCCCCGGCGCCCCGCGCATTCCGGATGAGGACATGGCCGAGCTGCGTTCGGATGTGATGGCGCAGATCGAGGAGCTGTCGAACCTGGTCGGCGACCTGGTCGATCTGGCGCGCGAGGACGCGCCCGAAACCGTGTACGAGCGAGTCGATCTCGGCGAGGTAGCCGAGCGGGCGCTGGAACGGGCCCGGCGGCGCCGTGGCTCGGTCGAGTTCGTCTCGGCATTCCAGCCCTGGTTCGTCTACGGCCACGAGGCAGGCCTCGAGCGCGCGATTCTCAACGTGCTCGACAACGCCGCGAAGTGGAGTCCGGCGGGGGCTCAGGTCTACGTCGAGATGCGCGAAACCGGGCGTGGTCTGCTCGAACTGACCGTCGACGATGCCGGCCCCGGTATTCCGCCGGGCGAACGTGAGCTGGTGTTCGAACGCTTCTACCGGACCACCGCCTCGCGCTCCATGCCCGGCTCCGGGCTCGGCCTGGCGATCGTCAAGCAGGTCGTGACGAAACACGGCGGCACGATCGGCATCGAGACCTCCAGCCGGGGCGGCGCGCGAATCCGGATCGTTCTGCCCGGTGAAGCCGGTCGACCGGTGGAAGCCTGAAAACGCGCGCTGGACAAAGCCGGGCTTTATTGGATACGAGATCCGCATAACGCGTGTTCCAGGGAGTGGGATCCGGTGAATTCGACAGCGCGCGAAGCGTGCGCCGGACCCGTATTGTGTGGCGGGGGTAGCGGCCTTACGGCCGCGCGAAGTGGGTACACAGTCTCGGACAATTGAAAGCACGGTCTCAGTCCGCTCTCAGTAGTCGCCGTCAAGCTGGTCGGCAGACGCTGAGGAGAAACGAGGAGTCCATGACCGAGGATTCGAAGGACCGGCGGGACGAGCCGGCGCACACCGCACCGGATCAGCCCAACCCGACCGATCAGATCCCGGCCGCACCGGCAAACCCCGGCGGCGCGCCGTACGGGCCAGATGCCGCCTACTCGCCGCATGGGTCCGGGTACGGGCCGTACGAGGCACAGCCGTCGCCGTATCAGGCGCAGCCGTCGATGGGCCAGTATCCGCCGCACCAGCACACCCAGCCGTTCCCCGGCCCGGAGTACGGCGGACAGCCGTTCGATCAGCAGACGGCACAGGGCGGACCGTTCGATCAGCAGGGCGCGCCGTTCGGGGCGCAGGCTCAGCCCGCCAAGCGTCCGTTCCGGACCGGCCTGGTGCTGGGCGCGGTCGCCCTGGCCTTGGTCAGTGGTGGCGTCGGCGGCGCGGTCGGTGCGCTGGCCACCCACTCCGACGACGGCCGCTCGACGATCAGCAACGCGCTCGATCAGCCGAAACCCAATGTCAACAACGTCTCCAACGCCCCGGCGGGCTCGACCCAGGCGGTCGCGCAGAAGGTGCTGCCCAGCGTGGTGATGATCAAGGTCGCCAGCAGCCGCGCCGAGGGCGAGGGCTCCGGTGTGGTGCTCTCCTCCGACGGCCTGATCCTGACCAACAACCACGTGGCCGCGGGCGGTGGCCCCGGCGCCAAGATGGAGGTGCTGTTCTCCGACGGCACCTCCGCCCCCGCGACCATCGTCGGCGCCGATCCGGTCTCCGACCTCGCCGTCATCAAGGTCTCGGGCAAGACCGGCTTGACCCCGATCGAGCTCGGCACGTCGGAGAATCTGCAGGTCGGCCAGTCGGTCGTGGCGATCGGCTCGCCGCTCGGCCTGGCGGGCACCGTGACCACCGGCATCGTCTCCGCGCTGAACCGCCCGGTGTCGACGCAGGGCGAGGGCCCGCAGAATCCGGCGGGCGTGAACCCGGTGATCGACGCCATCCAGACCGATGCCGCGATCAACCCCGGTAATTCCGGTGGTGCGCTGGTCGACGGCAACGGCAAGCTCATCGGCATCAACACCGCGATCGCCAGCCTCGGCGCCGGCGAGCCCGGCGTCGGTCAGCAGAGCGGTTCGATCGGACTCGGGTTCGCCATCCCGGTCGACCAGGCCCGCCGGGTGGCCGACGAGCTCATCAAGACCGGCCACGCCACCTACGCGCAGATCGGCGTCAAGATCCAGGCGCAGGATTCGATCAACGGCGCACGGGTGCTGGAGTCCACTCCGGACGGCCCGGCCGCGAAGGCGGGCATCCCCGCAGGCGTGATCATCACCAAACTCAACGATCGCAGCATCAACACCGGCGACGCGCTCGTCGCCGCGGTTCGCTCGCACCAACCAGGAGACAAGGTGAAAGTCACCTATACCGATGAACGAGGCAGCAACTCCAAGACCGTCGAGGTGACCCTCACCGGTGCGCCCGCGGACGGCGGCCGATGATGCGGGTGCTGCAGGGTGGCTGGACGCCGCTGCTCGACACGGCCGCAGAGGTTATCCGCACAAGCGCTACGGTGAGCACCATGGAAATCGATGCTCCGGTGGCGGGGCGTGCTCTGGTGGTGGTCGTCGATGATCGAACGGCGCATGGAGGTGTTGACTCGCTCGGCCCGCTGGTCACCGAGCTGCTCACCGAGGCAGGCTTCCTCGTCGACGCGTCGGTGTCGGTGCAGGCCGACGAGGTCGAGATCCGTAATGCGCTGAACACCGCGGTGATCGGCGGTGTCGACCTGGTCATCTCGGTCGGCGGCACCGGCATGTCCCCGCGTGACGTGACGCCCGAGGCCACTTCGCAGGTGCTCGATCGCGAGTTGACCGGCATCAGCGAGGCGCTGCGTGCGTCCGGCCGGGTGGCCGGGTCGCTCGACGCGGGCCTCTCGCGCGGTGTGGCCGGCATTTCCGGCAGCACCCTGGTGGTCAACCTGCCCGGCACCCGGGCCGCGGTGCGCGACGGAATGGCGACGCTCGGCCCGCTTGCCAGCAAGGTGATCGGCGAACTGTCCGGATTGGTCGAATAATTTCGGGCTCCGGTTCTTCCGACGACATCCCTCGTCCGGCCGCTCGCCGGGCGAGGGATGCGGCGCGTCTCGCCGAAATCTTCGGCGACACCCTCCCAGACACCACGAGCGACGAACGCGGCGACGACTCCGGCAACGAGTCCTCGTCCGATGATTGGCTGCGTGCGCAGAAGCCGCCGCACCACGGTTGATTGCCCAAATCTACGTAGTAGCTACGTATTGAGAAGTCGGCTCGCCGTAATTTACTTGTGATTGTTTCACATCGCCGTTATTCGGCCGATATATGTACGGCTCTGTCCCGTATTCAGCGCTTGGCGCTTTAGTGACTTCGTCAGCACCGGGCGGTCGGTCTCGACTGTCTCCGCCACTAATAAATGCACGTCAAACGATGTTTGCATGTTAACGAATGTGATTTACATCACATTGATCTTTACGAAAGCTTGCGTTGCAGCGCCGTTACCTAGCGTTTAATGTTCGCACGAGCCACCCACACTGGACTTCCTGGGCCCGGGTGCGGCACGTACGTGTCGATCCGGCGGAACCTGGCTCGGTTCCGGTCGCCAGCCGGAGCGTCGCGCCGAACTAAATTGTCGGTTACACACTGGCAACAAAGGCGCGACAAACTGAGCTGGGCCTGCGAGGACCACCTGTCCAACCTCGATGGTCGAGGTTGACTGTTTTAACCTGATGAGGGGAAGTATGAGCGAGAACCGCACCAACGGTCTGCGCCGCGGAGCCCGCGTAGCGGGCGTCGGCGCTGCCGCTGCCGTGGCCATGGGCCTGCTTTCGACCGGCGCCGCCAGCGCCGATGTTTTTGTGCCGTTGCCGGACGGCCAGAAGAGTGGCCCGGGTGTGACCATTACCCGGACCGGAGAGCATGCCGTCGTGTCGCCGTCGCTCGCGGCCAACGGCGCGGGCCGCGTTGTCTGGGTTTCCGGCAACGCGTCGGCGGATGTCACCGAAACCCCGGAAGGCAAGGTCGGCCCCTGGAACGGCGCGACCAACAACCCCGGCACCAACAACTCCTCGACGCACGGTACGTCGCAGCTGAACACCGGCTACATCATCGGATGTCAGGTCAGCATCGCCGATGACGCGATCAGCCTCGGCCTGTCGGCCAACGCCAATCTCACCAGTGGTGGCCTCGGTGGTTCGTTCGGCATCAACCTCGGTCCGGGCGACGTGAAGTTCGTGCAGATCGAACTGAAGGACATCACCAAGCCGGGTGCCTACTCCGTGGAGTACCAGGACGTCGAGATGGAGATCCAGGGCTGCGCGGGCTACGCCCAGGCCCGCTCCTACACCGTGGTCGAGATCATCGGTGACCACTACTCGAAGACCACCCTCTACGGGATGCCGTTCAGCATTGGCTGACGACTGTCGACTGTCGAAAACTCTTCTCGCTGAAACGAACTCAACCCCTGAGGGAATTACACATGATCAACCGTAAGAACGTGGCGCGGGCAGCCGGTGTCTGTGCCGCCGCAACCATCGCCGTGGGCCTGTTCTCCACCGGTGCCGCGAACGCGGACACCTTCGTGCCGCTGCCGGGTGGCGAGATCACCAAGACGCTGTCCGACGGCACCGT
This sequence comes from Nocardia suismassiliense, assembly GCF_900269665.1. Classification (GTDB taxonomy): domain Bacteria; phylum Actinomycetota; class Actinomycetes; order Mycobacteriales; family Mycobacteriaceae; genus Nocardia; species Nocardia suismassiliense. Next base: position 8,493,145 of record NZ_LT985361.1, on the reverse strand, counting down.
GGTGACGGTCCGTCTGGTCAACGAATCCGCCAACATCAACCCGTCCCTGGGCTCGACCCCGGTGCACCGCAACGCGTGGGTGTCCGGTTCGGCGCGGGTCGAGGTGTCCGGTGACGGCGCCACGGGTGGCAAGATCCGCCCGGGCTACGTGGTCGGCTGCCAGGTCAACATCGACGGCGGCGGCGCTTCGGCCGGCGTCGAAGCCAGTGGCAAGTGGGACGGTAGCGACGGTGACGTCGGCGTCAACGGTGGCGGCAACCTGAGCCTCGGCCCCGGCCAGGCGAAGGCCTTCTACCTGCTCGATCGTGAAGTGGCCGACGACTTCGGCAACGAAGATCACTCCAGCCAGATCACGTTCAAGGGCACCAACGGCTCGGTCACCTGGGCCGATTCCACCATCGGCCTGTCCGGCTGCGGTGGCTACGCGCAGGCTCGCGCGTTCGTCAAGGTCAAGGTCGAGACCGACAACGTCATGTCGTACGTGACGCTGTGGGGCCAGCCCTTCAGCCTCGGCTGACGCCGAACACTCCACTCGCACAAGTCAAGCGGGCCCGTCGCTACCGCGACGGGTCCGCTTGCTGTTGCTGACTGCCGCCGGCGGCACTGCCCACCCCGATGGCAGCCGCGTCGGCGCAGCTCTGCTCGCTGCCTGAGAATTCGTTCCGCTAGGGGTCGACAACCATGATCAACCGTAAGAAACTGACGTCCCGCGTCGGACTCGGGGTCGCCGCTACTGTCGCGTTGGGCCTGTTCTCGACCGGCGCGGCCACCGCGGAGATCTTCATTCCGCTGCCCGGTGGCGAGACCACCAAGACGCTGGCCGACGGCACGGAGGTGCGGCTCGCGCTGGTCGACGAGTCGGTCGCGATCACGCCGACCATGGGCGCCGTGCCGGGGCACCGGACCGCGCGGGTGGCGGGCAAGGCGCAGGTCGAGTTGGCCGGAACGCCGGGTGGCAAAGCCGGTTCCATCTTTCCGGGGTACACCGTCGGTTGCGAGGTGGACATCGCCGGCGGTGGTGTCACCGGTGATCTGGACTGGACCGGGGACGCAGTCGATTCCGACGCCGGGGTGGTCACCGGTGCCAAGCTGGTGCTCGAGCGCGGTCAGGCGAAGTCGTTCTATGTGCTGGATCTGGAGCAGGACGAGTACTTCGGCAGTGTGGCGTACCCGACGCGTAATCAGTTCGAAGGCAACATCGGAGCGGTGAGCTGGGCCGACGAGGTCATCGACCTGTCCGGTTGTGACGGCTATGCGCAGGCGCGGGCGTTCGTCAGTCTCAGCGTGGAAACCGACTCCGTCGTCACCTGGATGACGTTGTGGGGTAAGCCGTTCATCCTCGGCTGACGTCGAATAGCAACTCGCACAAAGTAAACGGGTCTGTCGTTGCGCGACGGGCCCGTTTCTCGTTGCCGCGCAAGCAATTCAGGATTCGTGTTTACCGCCCGCGCTGCGTTGGCCTTCGGCGAGCAGATCGCGGATCTGGATGAGCACCTCCGCGTCGCTGAGTTCGACCGCTTCCGGGCTGAACTTCCTTTTCACGTGCATGGCGGGCAGCACGAGCACGAAATACAGCACCGCGGCGATGATCGCGAAATTGATCGCAGCGGTGATGATCGGGCCGACCTGGACGAAGGTCGCGGGTTTGTCGGCAACGAGCTGGAAACCGAGCCCCAGTTCGTCGCTGCCGCCGAAGACGGCCAGGATCGGGTTGACGATGCCATTGGTGAACGCGGTGACGATCGCGACGAACGCGGTGCCGATGACCACCGCCACCGCCAGGTCGACAACGTTTCCGCGGAATAGAAAATCCTTGAATCCCTTGAGCATTGCCGATATCTCCTCTACGTGTGGAGCTGACAAGTCGTGCTCGGCGGTCGACGCCTGTGGTATCGCCGATGCTAGTTGACCTTGATGGCAAATGTGTGGACAACTCAATGGAAGACAACGGTGAGCGCGGTATGCAGGGACGCGGCCGCGACAATCGTCGCGTGTTCGGAGTCCATCGCGACCAACACCACGCGTTCCTTCGCGGCCCGTCCGTCGCCGGGGCTGGACACCAGCACGACCGCGGCATCGGTCGCCAGGGTGCGGGTCGGGCGCGCGCCTTGCTCTTCGCCGCCGACCACGTCGACTCGGTCGCCGGCGCGCAGGATTTCGGCGACGGCGTTGTCGGCCAACCGGATCGGCACGATCCGCGCGTCCCGCGCACCGGTCGCGGCGGCGGCCAGGCGCGGGCCGACGACGCGGATGTCGGTGAATATCTCGCCACCCCGCATCGCCCCCGTCAGGGTGGCGCCGATCACGTCGGCGGCATTGCGCACGACACCGGCGGGCAGGGCGGCGGCTTCGCGGGGACTCGACTGCAGATCGCTCGCGGCGAGCACGTGCCCCGGCACGAGATCGCGTCCGGCGACCACGACGGACGTTCGTTCCGCGCCGGGATCGCCGCGCAGGAACAAGGCGATCGCCAGCACGATCAGGACGGCGGCGCCGAGCCGTCGGGCGAGTAAGCTGTCGGCCCAGGGCGGTCGGCGCCACACTGCGAAGCGCTGACGACCGAGCTCGGCGGGTGATCGAGTCATGGCGAAAGCCTATGACCGTGCGCGCACCCGCCAGGCCGGAAAAGGGGCTAGCTGTGGATAACTGAGTGGCTGGGGATAACTCGACGAATCAGCTGGCCACAGCGGTGCTGGTGGTCGCGCTGCTGCCGTTGGACGAGCTGGAATCCGAGCTGCTGGAACTCGACGAGCTCGAGTCCTTCGAGCCGTTGGAACCGCTGTCGGACTTGGCAGGCTCGCTCGCGGTGGACGCGCCGCTGCGGCTGTCGGTGCGGTAGAAGCCGCTGCCCTTGAATACGATGCCGACGGAATTGAACAGCTTGCGCAGCTTTCCGGAGCACTCCGGGCACACGCTCAGCGCATCGTCGGAAAAGGACTGAACGATGTCGAAGCGGTTGTCACACTGGGTGCACGCATACGAGTAAGTTGGCACAGCATCCTCCGCAGGTTTCGTCATCTGGCACTCTACAGCCGACAGTGCCAACGTTGCCAATCTACCTTTCATTCCGCGGCGTGATCTTCGACAAGCCGGTGCAGCCCGCCGCGTGGGGTCAATGCCCAGCCCATTCGCACGTCGTGTGGCTGCTCGGGCAGCCGGTCGACCAGCTCGTCGTCCCGGACCACCGCGACCAGTCGCGCCTGCGGTGCCGCCGCGGCCAGCGTCCGGTCGTAATAACCCGCCCCACGCCCCAGCCGGACACCGCGCCGGTCCACCGCGAGCGCCGGGACCAGGACCAGGTCCGCTTGGCCGATCGCGTCGGTCGGTAGCACCTCGCCGGTCGGCTCGAGCAGGCCGAACCTGGCGCGCCGCAAGCTGTCCGGGCCGGTGTACTCCGCCCAGTTCAACGGTCCCGGCGGACCGGTGACCGGTACCAGCACCCGCGCACCCGCCGTCCGCACTGTGTCGAGCATCTCGGTCGATCCCGGTTCGCCGCGCATCGGCACGTACGCGCAGACCCATTCGCCCACGTCGAGCTGCCCGACCGCCGTGACCAGGGCCGCGACCTCCGCAGCGTGCTCCGCGGCAGGCATCGCCGCCCGTCGAGCAAGAATTTCGGTGCGCCATGCATGTTTTTCGCGCTCACCGGGCATCTCCATGTCGATCACCATAGGCTGACCGGAATACCGGTCGGCTCGACGTCGAGTCAGGGGCTGTGACGATGGATAGGGTATGCGCATGACAGCAAAGGCCGGACAATCCGGCGATGCCACGCTGGCTTCGTGCTTCCGCACGGCCGTAGTGCCCGCCGCCGGGCTGGGAACGCGGTTCCTGCCCGCGACCAAAACGGTGCCGAAGGAACTCCTCCCGGTGGTCGACACCCCCGGCATCGAACTGGTCGCCGCCGAGGCCGCCGAGTCCGGTGCCGAGCGTTTGGTGATCGTCACCTCGCCGGGCAAGGACGGTGTGGTCGCGCACTTCGTGGAAGACCTGGTGCTGGAGAGCACCCTCGCCGAGCGCGGCAAATTCCAGCTCCTCGAAAAGGTGCGCAAGGCGCCGGGGCTGCTCGACGTGACCTCGGTGGTGCAGGAGGAACCGCTCGGCCTCGGCCACGCGGTCGCCCAGGCCGAGGCCGCCCTCGATGACGATGAAGACGCCATCGCGGTGCTGCTCCCGGACGATCTGGTGCTGCCCTCCGGCGTGCTGGACGTGATGTGCCGGGTGCGCCGCAAGCGGGGCGGCACCGTGCTCTGCGCCATCGACGTGCCCAAGGACGAGGTCAGCGCGTACGGCGTGTTCGATGTGGCGACCGTGCCGGACGCGGTGAATCCGAATGTGCTGCGGGTCAAGGGCATGGTGGAGAAGCCCGCGCTCGCCGACGCGCCGTCCACCTTCGCCGCCGCCGGTCGATACCTGTTGGACCGCGCCATCTTCGACGCGCTGCGCCGAATCGAGCCGGGCGCGGGCGGTGAATTGCAACTCACCGACGCCATCGCGCTGCTCATCGCCGAGGATCATCCGGTTCATGTCGTGGTGCACCGTGGGTCGCGCCACGATTTGGGCAACCCGGGCGGCTATCTTCGTGCTGCGGTCGATTTCGCTTTGGAACGTGACGAATACGGCCCCGCCCTTCGGGAGTGGCTGGAGCATCGGCTCGGTCCCGACTGGGATCCGCAGCTGACCACCTACGACTGAGCGTGGGTTTCGTCGACAGTGGACCGTCGGGTACGAATGATGGTTCACCGTCGCGTGCGCTAATTGGTTGTGCCGAAGCGATATCGCGCGGTGCGATCGGTGGTGTGCGGAGAGATCAGGAAGGGCTGGATGCGCTCGGTTGAGGATCAGCAGATCAAGGTGACCGCCGCGGCGGTCGCGCCTCGGCCGGTCCGGGTCGCGATTTCCGAGGCCCAGGGCCTGCTGTGTGCCGAGGACGTCGTCACCGAACGACCGCTGCCCGGATTCGATCAGGCGGCGATCGACGGTTACGCGGTGCGCAGTGTCGATGTGGCCGCCGCGGGCACCGACATTCGCAACGAGGACGACGAACTGGTCGACCTCACGCTGCCGGTGGTCGGCGAGGTGATCGCCGGATCGCGTCAGCCGATCCGGTTGCAGCCGCGCCAAACCGTGCGCGTCGACACCGGCGCACCGCTGCCGACGCTCGCGGATGCCGTGCTGCCCTTGGACTTCACCGATGGCGGTCGCGCGAAGATCAAGATCTACGAGCCGGTTCGCTCCGGCGACTACGTGCGGCGCATCGGCGACGATGTGCAGCCCGGCGATGTCGCGGTGCGCGCGGGCACCATCATCGGCGCCGCACAGGTGGGACTACTAGCGGCCGTCGGACAGGACAAGGTGCTCGTGCATCCGCGGCCGCGGTTGTCGGTGATCTCGGTCGGCGGTGAGCTCATCGATATCGATCGCACACCCGGCCCCGGCCAGGTCTACGACGTGAACTCCTACGCTCTGGCCGCCGCGGCCAGGGACGCGGGCGCGGACGTCAACCGGGTCGGCATCGTGAGCACGGATCCGCGCCGGTTGCGCGACGTGGTCGAGGGGCAGCTGGTGCGCTCCGAGGTCGTGGTCATCGCGGGCGCGGTGGGTGGCTGGGCCTCGGATCAGGTGCGTGAGGCGCTGGAAGGGCTCGGCGAACTCGAAATAGCCCGTGTCGCCATGCATCCCGGTTCGGTGCAGGGCTTCGGCCGGCTCGGCCGCGACGAGGTGCCCACGTTCCTGCTGCCGTCCAATCCGGTCGGCGCGCTGGTCGTTTTCGAGGTGATGGTCCGTCCGCTGATCCGAATCGCGTTGGGGCGCAGGCATCCCATGCGGCGGATCATCATGGCCAGGACCATCACCCCGATCAGTTCGATGGCCGGTCGCAAGGGTTATCTGCGCGCGCAACTCATGCGCGACGAGGCCACCGGCGACTACCTCGTGCAACCGCTCGGCGGCGGCGCGGGCGCGTCGTCGCACCTGCTCGCCACGCTCGCCGAGGCGAACAGTTTGATCGTGATAGACCCCGACGACACCGAGATCCGCACCGGTGACGAGGTCAGGGTCGCTTTCCTCGCCCAGCGCGGCTGAGGCGTGGAGGCGATGAACGTGTTCCGGGTCACGCAGCATCCGGGCTGGCCCGCGCGCCTCGGTCCGGTGCGCGTCGGGGCCGGACAGGTGACGCTGCGCCCGGTGCGGCTGCGCGACGCCGCCGCGTGGAGCCGAATCCGATTGCGGGACAGGGCCCATCTGGAGCCGTGGGAACCCACCGGTCGCGGCGCCTGGGAGGCGCGCAACCACGCGTCCAACTGGCCGTCGCTGTGGTCGAGCCTGAAGGCCGAAGCGCGGCGCGGCGCGATGATTCCATTGGTGATCGAGGTGGACGGCGCCTTCAGCGGGCAGTTGACCGTCGGCAATATCGTGCGCGGCGCGCTGCGTTCCGGGTGGATCGGTTATTGGGTGGCCAAGGATCTGAGCGGCCAGGGCGTCGCGACCGCGGCGCTGGCGCTCGGCCTCGATCACTGCTTCGGGCAGGTCGGCTTGCACCGGGTCGAGGCGACGGTGCGGCCGGAAAACCTGGCCAGCCAAGCGGTCCTGCGCAATGTCGGTTTCCGGGAGGAAGGGTTGCTGCGCCGCTACCTCGACGTGGACGGCGCCTGGCGCGATCACCTGCTGGTCGGCATCACCGTGGAAGAGGTCATGGGCACGGTCGTCGACCGGCTCGTCCGCGAGGGCCGGGCCGTTCTGCCCTGAGAATCGTGCAATACGGACACGCCCGGCGCATCCGACGCGCGGAAGAATTGGTGGCTTTGTGACAGGTGTGGCGTATGTGCACGGCGCGCCTGCCGGATCTCGACGCGTCACGGAATTAACCTACGGACGTCGGAGGTGCGTCCTGCACCCCCGGCAGGGAGCCTGCGAGGCGACCGGCGACCACGCCGCAGCGACGGATGGAAGCCGGGCGGACGCGGGGCGTGCTGCGCACCGCTCGCCGGCCGAACGGACCACACCAGGCCGGGACGGAGGTGCTGACGGCAATGCCGAATTCGATTCTGTGGATCGGCCTGGTAGTGCTCTGGGTCTTCGTCCTGTTCCCCATCCTCGCCGACCGGCACCCGAGGATTCGGCGGACCACCGACGCGGCACTCGCCACCCGAGTGCTCGTCCGCGGAGATTCCAAGCGGCGCACCAAGAGTGGACCCGCCGCAGGCCACGAAACCGACCCCAATTGGCGGCCACGCCGCGTACAGAGAAAGCATCCCCACAGCGATGATGCGGAGGACCGGATGACAACACCGGCCGACGAACCCGTCACCGAAGGTGACCTGCCCGCGATCACCGAAGGCGCGGTGCCCCACCCCGATCCCGACATCGCTGACGCCGAGCTCGCCGACACCGAGTTGGACGACACCGAACTCGCCGACCCCCAGCTGAGCGACGCCGAGCTGGACGACGCTGAGCTGAGCGACGCCGAACTCGAGCAGGCCGACGCGGACGCCGAGGCAGCCGACACCGAAACGGTCACTGCCGGCACCGAATCCGCCGACGTGGACGAACCGGCTGCGCCGCACGACGACTCGGCCGATGATGACGTAGTGGGCGAAGAGCGCACCGAACCGGCTGCGGCCCGGATACCCCCCGCGCGCTCCACCGCGCCCGCCCGCGTCACCGACGACGACTACCTCGACGACGAAGCCGACGACCTCGCCCGCCGCGACTACGAAACCGACTCCGACGACCTCGATTACGTGCCCACCCGGCGCGGCCGCGGCGGCTACGACCCCGAAGCCGACGCCATCGCCCGCGCCGCACGCTACACCTTCCGCCAGCGCGCCGTCCTCGGCCTCGTCCTGGCCGGACTGCTATGCGGCGGACTCGCGGTCGCCGTGAGCCCGCACTTCTGGTGGGGCAGCGGCCTGTCCGCCTTCGTCCTCGTCGGCTACCTCACCTACCTGCGCAAGCAAGTCCGCATCGAAGAAGACATCCGCCGCCGCCGCGCCGCCCGCCTCAGCCGCGCCGAACAACTCGGCGAACACCGCGCAGGCCCCCGGCAAACCCAAGCCGCCCGCGCCGCCATGGACCGCGACACCGCCCGCGCCCTCCGCCGCCGCTCCGCCCTGCTCGAAACCGACGACGAAGACCCCATGTTCGACCACCTCGACCCCTTCGACCCCGCCACCGCCCGCGCCCTGCGCGACCGCACCGGCGGCGGCGACATGCGCCGTGCCGCCGGCGAATAACACCAGCGTGACTCCGCATAATCCCAGGTAAACCGCCCGATTCGGAGTCTCGCAACAACCTTTGCTAGAGTGACTGAGCGCGGTTCCCCGGAGCCGCACGGGGCTATAGCGCAGTTGGTAGCGCGTCTCGTTCGCATCGAGAAGGTCAGGGGTTCGATTCCCCTTAGCTCCACCGATCGTGTCATTGCACGAACCGACTCCATTGGGGCTGGTACCGCGGAAGCGGTACCAGCCCCAATGTCGTTTCCGGGTTGGGGGATGCGGTATGTGGGGACGAGGCGGTCGGGGCCGGTGATGGCGACTTGGGCGACGAGCGCCTCGATCAGCGCCTTGGCTTGGGTGCGGCTGCCGGTTGCGATGATTTCCGCGATGTGGTCCGCGATGCCGTCGAGCGTGGTGGTCTCGGGGGCTACAGGTTCGTTGTCGAGCGTGATCGTGAGTTCGTCGCGGCGGGTAGTGAGCTGGGTTGTCTTGGTCCGCAATTCGCCGAGTCGTCCGGCGAGGAGTTCGGGGTCGAGGGTGCCGTTTTCGAAGGCGTTCAGATAGCGGTCGATCGCCTGTTGGGCCTTGGTGAGTTCGGCAGAGACGGCAGCGAGTTCGGCGCGGGTGCCGCTACTCGAGTCGTGATGGTGGAGCTTCTGGGCGGTGATGGCTCGGCGGATCAGATCGTGGCGGGTGCGGTAGAACTTGCCCAGGGCTTCGAGGATGGCGGCGTCGACGGAGTCGGCGTCGAGGCGGGTGAAGTCGCACTTGTCGGTGTCGTAGCGGGCGCGGTTGAAGCAGGTGTAGGTGCGGGAGCGTCCGGTGGCGCGGGTGCCGATCATGGCGCGCCCGCAGCGTGGGCAGCGCAGGCGGCCGGTCAGCAGGTAGTCCGAGGAGTTGGCGACGCGGTGGGCGTGGGATTCCCCGCGTGCGTCGAGCACTGATTGGGCGTGGTCGAAGGTTGCAGTGTCGATGAGGGCGGGGTGGGTGTCGGTGACGGTGGTGCCGCGGAAGGTTAACTCGCCGAGGTAGATCCGGCTGTTGAGGATCGCAGGACGTGGTGGCCGGACCATTCGCGGCCGGTGCTGGCGCGATGTCCGCGAGTGTTCAACTCCGCGGCGACGGCACGGGCACCGAGACGGCGGCAGGAATAAAGGTCGAAGATCATGCGCACCACCGCGGCTTCGGCTTCTTCGACCACTAGCGTCTGTGTGGTTTTGTCGACTCGGTAGCCGTAGGGTCGTTTGCCGCCCTTCCATTTGCCTTTGGCGGCTTTGCGTTCCATGCCTGCGAGGGCGCGGTCGATGATGGTGTCGCGTTCGAACTGGGCGAACATGCCCAGCATCTGCACCAGCATGCGACCCATAGGAGTGGAGGTGTCGAATGGTTCTGTGGCGGAGCGGAACACGACTTTGGCTCGGTCGAGTTCATCGAGCAGGGTGACCAGGTCACGCAGGTTGCGGGAGAACCGGTCGACTCGGTAGACCACGAGCACGTCGATGACCCCGGCTCGCGCAGCTTGCAGGGCACATTGCAGACCTGGCCGCTCGGTGCTGGCACCGGATGCGTCGTCAGTGAAGCTGGCGGTGTGTCGCCAGCCGGGCTGGGAATCGATATAGGAGTCCAGGCGGGCGTCCTGGGCTTCGATGGAGTAGGGCTGGTTGTCTTCGGTGGTGGGGCGGCGGGTGTAAGTCCCTACCCGGACGTCCTGTCCCCATACGGCAACGTCAGTGGCGATACGGGATGGTGAGGATTTCTTGGTGCCCGCCATGCTGCCGGTCCTTCCCATTGATACACGCTTCTCGCAAACGTGGACGTCCGAAACATACTGTGGCAGAACGGAATTCTGGTTCGGGCGTCGGGGTGCGCCGCCGGGTCTATTGTCGCTCGATCGGTTTTCGAATGTGTTGGTGTGGCGGGTATTTCGGTAGCCGCGTGTCATGCGGCGTTCCGTTCGCCGTTGTCGGTGTGGTGACGGTGGGTCCATGCAGTGAGGAGGTCGGCGAGGAGGGTGACGGCATGGTCGTGTTGGGTGGTGGTCAGCGCTTCGGTGTCTACTCGGTCGATGTGCCAGCGTTTATGGGCGCGGTCACGAGCAGGCGGCTTGGCGGGTTCTGTACCGGTCGGGGCGTGTTTTCCGGGTTCGGGACGTTCCATCGGGGCTCCTGTGGGATGTTCGGCGTTTGGAGTGGCGTCACCCTGTACTGGCAGGAGAACCCGCGTTTATCCGCGTACGGGACCGGAATTGATGCAATTCCGTGTTCCGCGGTCAAAGTTCGGCATCAATCACGGGATCCGCTGGGTTCCGGCATATAGGGGTGTCGCGCCTGTTAACTGCCGAGAAGGGGCCCGATTTCGACATTTCAGTGCGAAACGGTTCAATAACGATCGGTGTCGCCGCAGGAGAGCGCCCCAGGGGCGATTCTCTTGTCCCTGGGGCGCTTTGGATGCAGTCACGGCGGTGGGTGACACGCCTATCGCCGGTTGACCAGCCCGGTCTGGTCCTGTCCGTCGTTACTGGCGGTGGTGAATTTGGTGTCGGTGTCTATGCAGATCACTTCGGTGATCTTGACGAGTGCCGGGATGTCGTCAGGTTCGAAATGGTCTGCGCTCGGCGCGATCACGCCGTTGGCGTGCTCGCTGTAGGCGAGGTTCATCAGGCGGTTGATCACCGCGCCGCCGGGTCGGTCCGGGTCGCCGTAGTACACCAGGATCACCGACCACCCGCGCTCCGCGGCATGCGCGTGGATCCGCGCCTCGTCTTCACGCCATCGGTCGCCGGACACGGCCGGTCGTAGGAATCCGATCACATAGTTGCTCATGGTCGGATCCCTGCGTAGTCGCGGTACACCGGTCGGGTGATCGCGAGACGTCCACGGTCCGTGCAGCGCCACTGTGCTGGACCTTGCATGGTGCCCATCGCCAGCCCGGTGCGCGACGGTCGCAGCAGCGCCCTATGGACCGAGATCTCGGGCAGTAGGGTCGCGCGGCAGAGTTGCCGCACGGTCAGCGTGTGCGGCGGGTCGAGGTTCGACAGTGCGCCAGGGACTTTCGCCTCGGGTTCGGTGAACGCCATCGCTCACCACCTCCTGCTGATCGGTACGTATGGGTGTGGTGGTTCGGCTGCCAGGCGCGCTTGAATGTCGGCGACAGTCAGCCGCTTCGGCCGCTGGCTGCGCTCGGCGTCCGGCAGCGCGTGAGCAGCCTGGAAAACCAGCACTAGCGCGATGATGGTGGCGGCAACGATGATTTCCATGTCGGGTGTCTCCATGTCCCTTGCAACGGTGTTGGAGTGCACCCGACGCCGGGGACTGGTGATCGAACCGACGTCGGGGCAATGTGGAACGTATGCCCGGCCGACGCCGTGAACGGGTACGAACGTACCCCCAATGCCGTTACGCTGGCGATTGTCGTGACAACACGACCAGGAGGTGGTCCTCGTGAGTGGTTCAGCAACTCCCACCGAGATCGGACAGCGGGTCCGGCTGCACCGGGAACGTGTCGGCATGGCGCGGCCGGTGTTGGCCGCGCAGATCGGCCGGTCCGCCGAATGGTTGAAGGCGCTGGAGAACGGCAACATTCAACGCACTCCCAGCCTGGGGTTGTTGTTGCGCATTGCCCGCGTCCTCGACCTGGATGATCTCGCCACGCTCACCGGAGACGATCACGCCGTGCCGGTCACGGTGTTCGCGGGCGAACGCCACGCGGCCCTCACTGATGTGCAGGCCGCGCTGACCGACTATCGCATCACGCCCAGTGATCGGCGGGTCAGCGTCGCCCATCTCGATGAGCGGCTGCGCAAGGCATGGCGTATCCGCCACTCCAGCCCCGATCACCGCTCGCAGTTGGGTGCGCTACTGCCTGGTTGATCCGCGATGCCCAGGCCGCCGCACGTACTGCCGAGGACCGCCGCGCCGCGCGCCGGACCCTGGCCGGTGTGTACCAGCTGGCCGATTTCTACGTCGCGTACCAGCCCGCGCCCGAGTTGGTGTGGATGGTCGCCGACCGCGCGGTGAACGAAGGCTACGAGGCCGACGACCCCTATGTCATCGCGTGCAGCGCCTGGGCGATGGTGCAAGCCTTACGTGATTCCGGGCGATGGGAAGAGGCGATTGCGCTGGCCTGCAACGTGATCGACCAGATCACTCCCTATCTCGAGCGCGCCGAGACCCCCGATGATTGGCACGGCATCGTCGGCGCGCTGGAATTCGAGATCGCCTACGTCCACGGCCGGCGGGGCCGCTCCGGCGATGCTTGGCGCGGCCTTGAGCGGGCCGGCCGTATCGCTCGGCAGCTCGGCCCGACGTATCGGCACGTGCAGACCAGCTTCTGCCAACCGGTTATGGCCGCGCACGCAACAACTCTCGGCGTGGAACTGCGCCAGCCCGGCGAGGCGTTGCGTGCTGCCCGTTCGATCGATACTGACCGTATCGTGTCCGTGCCCCGTCGTGGCCGCCACTTCATCGAGGTCGCCCGTGCCTACATGCAGCGCGATGAGAACACTGCGGCGCTGATGATGCTGGTGAAGTCGGAACAGACTGCGCCCGAGACGATCCGATACAACGGGTTCGCCCGTGACATGCTCCGGAACCTGTTGAAAAAACCGCCGACGGGCATGCGCACCGATGTCCGCGAGCTGAGCCAGCGGGTGGGTATCCGCGTCTAGACCTGACTGCGTTAGCAAGCCGTCACAGTAGGTTGCCCGGCACTGATCCGGGTCCGTGCCGCAGCAGGCCTGGCGTGCTACGTCGCAGTCTCGCGCTCGGCCAGGAAGACGTCGAGAAGTTCAAGATCGCAGCTAGCAGGCGCACTCCCTGTTCCGAGAGGTGCGGTCGACGCCGAATTCCTTGTCCGGCAGCGCGATATCTTCGATCAAGGCCCACCAGCCGAGGCTGCATTCACGGCGAGCATGATGGGCGAGTAGCCATTCTCGGAAGCCGTTCAGGCCCCGCCCACGACATCGGAATGAGTAACGACGCCCGTATCTAGCGGTGTGCTGCGTGTCGAATTCCGCTCCCAACCTGGTGATCGGCGGTGACCGAAGTGCGGGTTGCTCCCTGCTCATGTCGACACTCAGTGCTGGATGCCTTGTTTGGTGCGCTGCCTTGTGTTGGTCAGCAGATCTGTTCTCGTGATTTCGAGTCTGCATGGTTGCGACGCGGCGGTCAGGGCGTGGAGGAGGTAGTCCCGTCGTACCAGTAGCGCCCGAGGTCCCGGTGTGTGCAGTGACGGGTCGGTGACGACGAGCGTGCCGTCGTTGCTGCGGTAGTCGAGATTTTCCCCTGTCCACTGCGCGCCGAGTAGCTGTGCTACTTCGTGGTCGGGCATGTCGGTGCCGGATTCGTCCATGATGCGGACCGCATCCCACCATTGCTCGTATCGAATGTCCGATTCACGGGCTCTGTCGGCGAAGAACAATCCCTGCGATGGCGGCGCGCCTGCTACCGGCTGGTGTGTGAAGAATTGCATGCTGATGTGGACGTTGAGTTTCGATCTGTAGCCGGGGTGCGGCATGCCGTCACGGCGTGGCTGCGCGAATCGGAATGTGTTCGACTGTGCCAGCCAGTAGAGCTCGCTGCGGGGTGGAGCGTATTGCGCGGGGTCACTCCAGTGAAAGCTGGCTCTCATGATGATCCACTGAGTACCTGCCGGGTCGGTCACCGTCGCGTCCAAGACATCGTCGGTGTGAGCTGGGGCCACCCACCAGCGGTCGTTGGCGGTGGAGCTGCGCCAGATTCCTGCGGTCAGCGGCACAGTGGGGTCGATGTGGAGGAAGGGGCGCAGGATGTGGTCTCCAGGACGGGGAGCGCAGGCCGGGTTCTGTTTCGAACCGGCCTTCACGTACCTGTGGCCGGACCAGCACGACCCTCCGATGCGATATCGGGCGGCTTGGTGCAGATACCACCGTTCACGCACGATGTCGCTGAGGAGTTCATCGGCTGTCGTGCGGTATCGGCCCTTGGGCTTGACCTGCTGTCCCATCTGCCGCAGCTGCTTGGGTCCGATTCCCAGCGAGTTCCACAGCAGTCGTTCATAGCCTCTGCTGCCGTCGGGAGATTGACCATCCTCGAACAACGCCACGACGTCGGCTCCTACAGCGCTGAGCGTCCACGGTCGGCGGTGGGCTCCCCATCGACGCGAACGTCGGGGCATATCTTCAGCGCCGAGAAGGTACTCCTGGAAATCGGGCACCTGCTGTCCCGTTCGGCGGAACGCGCTGTCAGTCAGGCGATACGAAAGTTCGAGGGTTCGATACATTTGCGGCCGCACGGCCGCCAGAAGGGTGTCGGTGAGCTGTTGTGCGGGTGCTGAGCTGGGCCAGCGTAGCTCCACCCCGAGGACCGCGGTGACCAGCATCTCGATGCGGTGTTCGTCGTGTGACAGGTCAGGGTCGTCGAGCAATTCGTCAAGCAGGTCGGGGTGTGTGTGGAATTCTTCGCACAACCAGCGCGTGGCGAACTCGCGCAGTTCCCTGTTGCGAAGTGACCAGCTCCACCAGAGCAGCAGGTTGGCCAGCGCTGTGCGGTTCTCCTTAGGAATTGGGGTGGTGGTGATCCAGGTGTAGATGGCGCTCAGGATCTCGACGTCGTCATCGTGATCGAGGCATTCATCGAGCACGCGCGGCCACACCGAAGAGCGCAGTGCCGGGGGCATTGTTTGCAGGGTGCGGGCAAGCCATACCGGTGACACCGCATCGGGCCCGGCCAGGACGTTGGCCAGAGCTGCGAAACAGACGTACGAGCCCAACTGCGGGTCGTGCAGTGCCGTGCCGGCGAGCTCAAGTGTCGCGGACGTGTAGCTGTGAAGTGTTCGGGTCTGCAGTGTCTGGCTGAACGCCGCCATCAGCTCCGTTGCCGGTACTCGTCGGCTCAACCAGATAGGCAATTCGGTGCCGACATTCGGCTCGGCGGGACATTGGGCAGCGAGCAGCCGCAAAAAGTCGGTTCGCTCGTCGACGTCGGTGGGTATCTCGGCCAGGACTGCGTCGCGACCGCGGCGCACGAGCATTCGCGTTCGAGCTGTCTCTTCGACCCGTTGCCAGCGGAACCTGACCTGATGCGGATCGACCTCGGACTCCTCCAACAGGCCGTGGTCGATCAGGTACGCGACCAGGGCGTCGGTTTCGGTGCGGGTAGCGTGCAGTGCCGTGGCCAGCGCGCTGCGGGTGATCTGCCCACCGTGGTCGGTGAGGACCTCGATGGTCTCGATGATGAGCTGGCGCACCGCCGCTCGTGGTGGGTGGGGATACTCGTCGGCGAGCACCTCGACCCAGCGGCGAAGCAGATCCGATAACTCGATGGGCGCCAGCAGCGGCAACCGGTGATCACCGGGCTGTGTCAGTCTCTCGTGCGAAAAGACCACGGCAGCGATCCGTACCGACAGGGGATTGGTCATGGCTGGGCCGAGGTGAAACACCGACGGTATGTTGAGGAAGCTGGCGAGTGCACGGCGCATTGCAGCTGTTTCAGGACCGGCATGCCAGTATTCGACCGGGTCGAGGTCGGGTTGGTAGGCACCAGGTCGGCGACAGGTGACGATCAGGCGAATGTTTCGGAACCGGGCCAATGCCTGCCTGAGGTGGCGGAGATGTTCACGGTAATCGCCGTCGACCTGCCACTCGTTCAACCCGTCGATCGCCACGATGAACGGGTGCTGCGAGCAGTGTCCGATGATGTCGAGAAGGCCCAGGAAAGCATTGACTCCCAATCCGGCACCCGGAAGATGTCGCCGCCAATCCTGCTCCAGGATCGCCGTATCCGGCTTGGTGAACGACTTGGCTCGCACGAACAGCACCGGTGTACCCGCACGCGCAATCGCGTCGATGTGGCGAGCCAGGTGATAGGTTTTTCCGGTGCCCCAGCGACCGGACACGATGAGGCATCGTTCATCCACCGACCGCGCCAGGGTTTTCAGCATCGACACTTCCCGCTCCAATGCGCGGGCGGTGTCCAAGAAGGCGCGCAGGGTTGCAAATGTGGTCTCATTCTCAAACCGAGCCCGGTCATCGCGTTCTCGGTCTGCCCCATCGAGGTGGCGGGCTGCCTCGGAGATATGGCGGCCCACTGTGTCGAAATGATCGGACACCTCGTCGAATTCCTGCGCTCGAGCCAACTCGTCGACGGGCGTGCTGGCAAGCTGCTCGACGGTCGAAGACAATCGCGCGAAGTCGGCGGCCGCGCAGATTTTCGCGCGCACTACGTCTGGAACCGCTCGATATCGGTTCGAGTACTCGTAACGCAGGGCGTCGAGTCGGTCGAACATCCCCCCAGCCCGTCGGGGCCCACCAGTGAAGACGTGCAGGACAGACTCGAGTTCGGATTCGAAGTGCAGTCCGAATTCTCCGGGGTCGGCCACCTTGTCCAGTGTCGCCACCAACGCCGACTTCGTCAGCAGCGCAATGTCGTCGCGCGAGACCACCACCTCACCGAAATACAGCTGGGTCAACTCCGCCGACATCCGCTCGACCAGGAGCCGGATCTGCGTCAGCGGCACAAAATGCACCCTGACAGCGCGGCCGAACTCGCTCAACGCGATGCTCTCGCATTTCGCGACCGCCTCGCGGATCGTTCTCCCGCGCGCCGCGACATTATCCTCGAACAGTGAGCACCACGCGAAGTCGGTGACGCCGCGATGGTCTGGAGTGCGCAGGACCATGCGCAGCGACGACTCCACCGCCGAAGCCTCCTTCCCGAGGTCGGCATGGGCCTTGGCCTGCACGGCCAGCACGCGGCCACCGGCCGTTCCCACGATCGCTTCCGCACCGCCGTCGTAATTGGACCCCAACACGCGGACCCACTCTGCCGCCGTCCCGATCAGCAGTACAGCCAACTCCTGGCTGACCAACTGGCACAGATGCTCGAATACCGTGGCCTGCTCACCCAACGCGCTATTCAGCCGCATTTCGCGCCCCTCTCCACCGCCGCGATGATCTGTGCCGCGACATCCAGCGACATCCCAAGACTCCCCGCCCGGTCATGGTGGCATAGTCGACCGACAACCCTTGCGAGGATCCAGGGGCAAATTCGGCAGAGCCCAGGTCGCCGACGCTGAGGTGGTTGTACGAGCCGTCGGAAACCTGGTCGAGGCCGTGCACGGCCAGAGGCTCGCACCCTGAAAATCCGCGTAGCTCCGGAAAAACTTCGTGACGGCAAGCGCAACTACCGACAAGCCTCAGACTCACTGCGATCAAAGATGCATCACTTTGCCAAGGGCCTACTTGCCGAGTTCTGTCGTGACGTCCTATGCCTCGGGTGGTGCAGAGGGCTACCGGTTGAGCAGTTGGCAACATTAGGGTCGGACTGTGCGGAACCTTCACTGCCAGTAGCCTATTCAATCGGAGTGCCTGACCGAGTGAGCTGACCGGAAAGCTGAGGAACCCGAGTGCTGGATCTGGATAGCCTCGATTGGCAGATGTTCGAGGCGCTTGTGGTTCTGCTACTTCGGCGCGAAGGATTCGAACTTTCGGCGACGGGTAGCGACCGCGGCACAGACAACGGCGTGGATGCTCTCGGTGCAGCGCCAGACGGCGCTCGGCTTGCGGTGATCGTTAAGCACATGCGCGGTCAAGGAGGGATGTCGACTGCGGCGCGCCACGCGGTCGTTGTTGCTGAGGGGCTTCGTGTTCAATTCCCGAATTACCAGGTGCTGTTCGTAGCGTCCCGCGAGATTCCGTCACCAACGATGTCCTTGCTCGAAGAGAACAAAATTCGATGGCTTGGTCGGGCAGATCTCAATGTGCTGCTCAGAAAATATCCCGAGGTAGCTGAGGCTGTTCAGGCTAAAGCCGATGCGCGTGATCTGTCGGATCTATTTGCTCAGCCCGAAGGCGGGACTGCTCTATCACTCGAACAACAAGTGACTGATCGGCTGGCTGCGGTAACGCCAGGAACGGCCGGGTGGAAAGAATATGAGAAATCTGCAGCGGGGATTCTTACTGAGATATTTGCACAGCATTTGAATCCTCCAATGTTGCAGATTCGCTCCGACGATGGTCTGGACATTATGGATGCCATATTTGACATCCCCGATGAAGGGTCGGTATGGGAGCGGATACGTGCAGACTATCGTACGTACTTCGTCGTTGCTGAATTCAAGAACTACACCGATCAGATCGGGCAGAACTCGGTAACTCAGCTGGCTGACTATCTGTGGGTTGACGCATTTCGCATGTTTGGACTTCTGATTTCCAGGGAGGGGCCGAAGCAGTCGGCTGCGGATACGCGGCGTAAGGTATGGCTGAAAGAGAAAAAGCTAATTGCTTTCCTGGCCGATGAAGACCTTATCGAGATGGCGCGCCGGGTAGATGAGGGAAAGAATCCATACGGTGTCATCCGCGAGCAACTCATCGAATTTTTCCGGACCCTCGCGCCTTGATCGCCACCCTGACGCAGCGCGTCCAAGCCGACATGACTAGCGATCCGCATCGCGAGCTCGGCACCGCCTCTGTGCATCTTTCGCAACTCGCCCGGGTGCGCCGGGTTTGATTTCAAGCCCGCTGTCGCCCGGCGGCGACCGAACGCACTGTCGTGCCGAGCACCGGCCGAGGTGAGGCGATCGGTTCGTTGTGACGGACGCGAGTGGTTCCAGAGACGGACCGGGGAGGAACAGCGGGCGAGAGTCTGTGCGGTGATGGGTGGTGTAGAAGCTAGAGGGTTTCGAGCCCGCCCACAGCTGCGACCAGCGAGCGCAGGGCTTCGATGATGGCTGCTTGTTGCTCGTCAGGAGCGGCCGCTGTGGATGCATGGGCGACTGCCTGACGCGCATTTTGCAGGTGTTCAGACTCGATACTGCTCGCGGCCTGTTTGCTAGCGGCGGTGATGATGGCCCGGACGCGCACGAATTCGGTCTTCTTTGTATCCCCCATGAGTTCAGGCCAAGGCGCAAGGCTCGATGATCCCTTTGCTGCCCAGTGTTGCCGCGCGGCTTCCCAACCGATTTCCGCAAGCTCCCACAGCCTCGCCTCCTCGATGGCATTCACTTCACAGTCCCTGCCCGTCTCCCGGTACATGGTGGCTCCTCTCGGCTAGTGCAGCCATCGTCTCGTCCACCGATGACTGAGCGGTGTAGACACACCACACTGGTCGAGACCTTCGATGCCCCGTCTTGCCGCATGCCGCGCGGTTCGGGCGTGCGCAGGGACTAGAAAACAGAGCAGGAACCGGTTCCGCTTTCTGCACCCCGCTCGTGGTCCCACGACTGGCAACGCGGTGGTCGCTCGACGGTGGCAATTGACATGGACACTCCATCGCGACGGCGCGTTATCGACCACCCGCAGCCTGAGATGACCGCAGTGAGTTCACTCCGACTCGTCCGGCGATTCCGGTGGGGCTGAGTCGTCCTCAGGCTGGCAGTGGCGGCCGCTTCGGACCGCGCACTATGCGGCTATGAGCGCACGCAAGTATCTGGTCAAATCTGCTTCTGCGCTCGACCTTCCAACGGAGAGATGGTTCCTGCTGACCGCTATCGTTGTTGACCATGACGATCGTCAACAAATGGCTCAGTGATGCTGAGATCGAACGATCGAAGGAGCGCACACGCAATAACCCTCAACGGACGCGCGTGCACCACTTCGTACCGCAGATGTACCTGCGACGATGGGCATCCTCTGGCCCCGATGGCCAGCTACGCTTCACCGAAATCTCGACCAGTGGCAGCGACCTCGATGTTCCGGAGGAGATCGCGAACGACGAGTATTTCTATCAGATCGTCGGCGCCGGTATCGATCCTGACGAGGTACCAGACCTCTGGTTTGAAACTCACATGTCAAGGATCGAAGACGCCGCTGCGCGCTGGCTTCGGGCACTCGACAATCGTGCAGTCGGGAAGATTAGCGACCCCAACCTCACCAGCAATCTTGCAGTGTTCGTCGGCTTGCAAAGCCAGCGCACCCCTCGGGCACGTGCTAGTAATCTCGATATCAGCGCTGCTCGGGACCGATTTGACGTTCGTGAAGCACTCGACCATCCGGTGATATTGCCAATCCTGTGTGCCGCTACTGGTATCGCCTATTCGAGAGCACGGCATCACGCGATCATCGAGGGAATTCTGTCCCAACCGGAGTTCAGCAGCGAGGCCAAGCCTGCCGCGGTTGATACCGCGATCAAGGTTTGGCGCAATCACATCACTCCATTTCTGGCTAAACGCACCTGGTGGCTCATAACTTCAGAAGATCCGCTTCTGACCTGTGATGAACCAGTTGTACGAATTGGTTGGCCTGGGCAGCAACGCCATCCGGCACCGAGCTTCTTTACTGCGGCAATGGTCCTGTTTGCCATTAGCCCACACCGGCTGATACTGGCCACGCCCGAAGAGTTGTGTCTGCGGCCGCCTTTCGCCCTCACGCCGAGCGAGACTCGCGCAGTCAACATGGAAATCGCATCGAATGCCCTCGAATTCACATACGAAGAGCCAGGCAGCGATATCACGGCGCACATGACGCTACCGCCTCTCCCACCCTTCGACAGGTCCACTGCGACCAACCTCTGGGAAGCGGTGCTTCCGCCACCCGGTCGATGGGCGCAGCGGGCTGATGCGCCAGACTGGCCGCTCCAACGCTGGACGGCCACCAGTCAGTAGCTCAAACACCTGCGTTTCACAGAGGTGGATGATCATGTTCGACCCACTGAAGTCGGTGTGGATTTAGGCGGTTATCGCAACACTTGTTCGAATGCTTCTGGTGGTGTGCGGAAACGGCGGCATCCACGTGCACTTCAAACGCACCACCCTCAACCGCTCCCCTTCGGTTCCGCTGCCGACGATCGCAGACGCCTGGTCGCCCGCTATTCCGGCAGCGGAGACTTCCGCGTTGCCGCTGCAAGAAGATCCAGCGCCGGTAGGTAGCTGCGGTCCTCTAGGAGGATCAATACGATCAGCGCGGCCATGCGATGCCAGGCATCGGTCCGCAATGACGTTGCGATAGGCACGATCATATGAAACAGCGCGTTCGCGTCGATTGAGCTTGTGCTGGCCGCGAACATGTGTTCAGTCGAATCCTCGAACTCTGGTCTTCCATGCAGGAGGAGACACAGCCTGCCCAACTCCGCGACACGCGCGAGTTTGTCGCGGGTCTCCCGAATCGTCGTGAACTTGAGATCAACGAGTCGAGCCATGAGGGTTACGGTCGGAACGTATTGGGTGCGGTGTCCAGGTGCTTTCCCTGTGCGTTCGAGATCGCCGAAGAGCTTTTCGATCGCTATTCTTTCCTCGTCGTATAGCGCATGTGGATCCGCGGAAAATAAGCTCATGCTTCGCAGCATGGCTTCGGCAACGATGTCGGCGCCAGGGTCGACGTCGCCGCCGAAAGCCAAAGCGTGCCAGAGCGCTTCGATCTCGACATTGTCGCCTTCGAGTCGGTGCCAGGGGTCGGTGCGGCTGATGAAGTCGTCCGACTTCTTCTTGGCTTGGCGAAACTGCTGGGAGGCCAGTCGATAAGCGATATCGACCGCATCCTCAGAGGTTGCTCGACGGTGTTGGATGGCTCGCTCGATACGCCTGTCGAGCGTTCGGCTTCCGTCGGTCAGGAACCACATGAGGGCGGACCGAATCCCGGTTTCCGGGATGTCCAGGCAGGAATCCAGCAGATCCTGATGATGGGGGTCGATGGTGAAAATCTCGAGCACTGATTCATAGATCGATCTGCCACGCCGGGTCGTCACGGCAAGAGCTTCGGCTATGCGGACCGTCTCCATCTCGCACACGGATTTCGATCCGCGACCCGGATAGGTTCGCCGGTGCTTTGGCAAGGCGCCGGCATGCCGCCACCGCTCAAGCTGGGCAGCACTGACCCGCAACCCGATTCCCTTGAGGTGGGCCAGTAGCTCGGTATCCGCTGGACTCTGCGTTCTGACCACCCCTCCAGCCTAGAACCCCGCGATGTTCGCCTGATCCGGCGTCGTCCGTCCCTGGCCTACTGATGATCGTCAATGGACGACAAGCAGATTGGATGAAGTGTGATGGCAGGCAAGCATCGACGGGATCGGATCAGCCATTCGCCGCGGACCGACGAGAAGCTCTCCGAGGTCGGCAAACTCGCCATCGGTACGGTGATCGCCGCCGTGACAAGGGAACTGGCAAGCCGACTGCTTGAGCTGCTGCGGTGATCATGCCCCCCCGAATGCGGTGATGGGATGGGCGCGTCGAGCGCGGCGTAGCGGTAGTCAAGGAAGGCACTCCAGAGTGCCGAAACGAGCCAGGATCTGACCCAGTAGCCGGTGGCGACCGGACCGAATCGATTCTGTGGCTACCTATGTTCAGGAGTCTGTCTCGATGATGATCTGCTCCGACGGATCGGAACTCGCGGTCTGGTGTGTCGCGTCGGTCCTCACTCGGTTCGAGTCGAGAACGACGCGAGCATGCCGGTTGTTGGCGTCGAAGGCGGCTTCGTTGTAAGGCTGTCTGGTATCGGTGCGGTGGGCGATGCGGGGACCGCGTTCGGGCAAGTCGGCCAGGTGGACTCGCTGGGTCACGGTTTCGCTGTGGGGTGTCCACGGCGCCCAGACCGGGCCTGCGGGGCCCTCGAGATGCGCGTCATCACGGGCCATGGTGACGATCGTGATATCGAGGAGGTAGCCGGACACCGCCCGGCCCAGGGCTGCCCGTAACGCCGTCTCGCGGCGGGACGAGTGCAATGAGAACAGCAGGATGCCGAACTCGTCGGTAGGGAAGCGTTGGTAGGTGGCGATTTTGGCGGTCAGGATGGTCAATGACTCTGTGCCGGTGTCGTATTCGAGGAAGAACCGCACCGCGCGGTCGTGCTGTTCCCAGCAGCCGTAGCTGTCGGGGCGCAACCCGACGGTTTCCCCGGAGTACAGCTCCAGTCGGAAGCAGTCGGCGCACTGCCGCTCCGACCACCAGTGGGTCAACCCGGCCACCGGCTCCGGGCTGGTGGTGTCGCGGTGGCGAGCGGGGTTGCGGTGCGCGGCCAGGGCGCAGAAGAAGTCGTTGACCCGAGCCGGTGCTTGAGGGTGGGCGAGCAGGCCAGTCGTTCCAGCATCAGGGCATGGGCACCCGGGGCGGGTGGTCTCTCGGCGCGTTGTGCGGCGATCAGGCGTGCGCCGAGATAACCGAGGGCGTGGCGGGTTTGGCTGGTGCCGCCGCCGTAGAGCGACTCGCGGAAGGCGAAGAGCATGCCCATCTCGCGCAGTTTCCGCAGCCGGTCTTGTGCGCGTCGGGTCGAGGTGAACTCCAGGGCGGCAATTTGGTCGGTGGTGAGCACCCTGTGTTCGGCCAGGATCGAGAGCAGGCGTCGGTCGCGGTCGAGCAAGCGGAACCACGGTCCGGCGTCCGGGTGCCCGCCGTGGTGGACGGCGCGCCGCCGGGAGCGTGAGGGTGTATGAGTACTGATACTGAGTCTGGATTTCGACCCACAACCCCGATCATGGTTCTGAGCGGCGCGGATGCCGTAGCCGTGTTCGGCGTTTGGGGTGGCGGCTATAGGACGCCGAGCAGACGCCGACCCGAACGCAGTGCCATCCGCTGATCCATCCGCAGCCCTACGATCGTCGTGGCCGCTCATCGGTCACCACCGCCCGCCACCGGCCGGGAACCCACGGGTCGAATCATGATGTCCGGCCCGTCGACCAGCACCGCCCGGTTCGTATGCTGGTCCGTCAGGTCCACCGAATGGAAGGCTCGTGCTCGCAAAGAGCGCGAGCCTTTTCGGTTCCGCGTGTCTTGTGGGGGCGCAGCCCCCACACCCCGCCCGGCGGGGCTTCGCCCCCGGACCCCCTTCTCGGGTTTGCCTACATGAAGGCTTCGCCGCACGGACCCCCTTCTCAGGTTCACCTACCCAAGCCGTTGACTGCCCGGACTCTTTCCTCCGGTCCGCCTAGCCGAGGCTGCGCCCCGGACCCACTGTCGGGTTTGACGACCCGAGTCCGGCACCGCTGGGGGAGGGCCAATACTGAGTCGTGCGGAGTTTCGGTTAGCACCACACGACTGGGTTGCTGGTGTCCACGGCGGCTTGGAGCACTCGTGTCAACGGAATGAGTATGTAGTCGAACCGGTCTGGGCTGACCGGCATGTTCTGCACGCGCATCCGGCGCGGGTAGCTCGGAGAGTTCGTCGGATTGATCGGTCCGTGCACCGGAACCTTTGTCCGCTGTCCGGTGTCGAGGTCGGTGAACCAGTATCCGCGCCGCCACGACTTTTTCTGGGTGAAGTTGCGCGCTCGAAAGATCTCCGATTCGGGATCTGCGGCGGTGTCGACGATCGTGAGTCCGGCTGCGGCATCCAGTGCGAAGTTGTGTTTCGTCCGGCCATCCCAGCTGAAAACTCCTCCGTATGCCGGTACCGCGGTGATCAGCGTTTCACCAGTCGAGGCATCGACGAGAGTGGTTTCGGTGTCGACATTGGGCCGGTCGCGAAATTCGGCGATCTCGACGAGCGCAGATGAGGCTGACATTGGTGACAGCTGACCACCGTTGCGGTCGGGAAGTTCCTTGGACAGGGTCGGGAAGTCGGCTGCTCCGGCTACCTCCAGGGCTGACCGAAAGAGTCTATAACCGGACCAGTTCGAGATTCGTTCGGACGCGAATTCCATATGTTCGTGCGGACATGCGCCGTCGCGGATCCAGCCGTCCAGACCGTGGTGCTGATCTTCATGCCCTTCGTAGGGCAGCGAGAGCGTCAGATAGCCCGCGCCGTCTTCAACGATCAGGTCTGCCGGTACCGGCGCGGCGGTGGTGCGGCCGTCCTGCCAGCATCGGCAGCGTACGAAGGCATCCACTCCCACGTCGCCATCGTAGAGACGGCTTTGACTGATGCGTGTCAGTGCCGCAACGCTTTCCACGTCACTGGCGAACCCCCTGCTGACGAGCTTCGCACCGCCCTGCTCGCAGCCGACCCACGAGTTGAGCGGTTCTCGAGGTTCTTCACCTGTTTGCGCCTGCCGGGCTTGTCTACTCCAAAGGTGGGCAGTTCGATGTCGCGATTGATACACGCAGGATCTGCGACACAATGTCACGGCGACGATCTGGGGCGGTTTTGCGGAGTCTGTCGGCGGGAACAATCTCTCGGCCGAGGCCGTCGCCCTCCTGGAACAGCACAACTCCGTGCCACATACCGTTCCGGTCCCGACGCCACACCAAAAGAATCCCCTCGCGGATCTCTGATTCGGTAGAAATTAGGCAGGGTGTCAATTTTGAAATGTATCGAGCTTGAGCCTCTTTGGGCAGGCACATCACGCAGGGTGCACCGTGGCGGCGTGCGGCTTGCAGACCGACCACCTTGACACAGGCGTTTCGGCCGCAGCGCTCAGCGAGGCGATAATCCGCATCCAGCGCTCCGCACTCACGATATTGGTGGTACACGGTGCGATCGGCTCCACGAGGGACGATCAAAGCTTGTGCGGCCAGGTCGAAGGGTATGTCGTCATTGAATCGGGTGGGAGAGAACCATTGTCGATAGAATCCACGAACCATCGAGACTCCCTTCGCTGCCGATTGTGGCAGCGTCGTTGTCTGCTCAGTTCAGGCTGCGTCGGTTTGGTGGCTGCTGAAGTTGACTCGGGTGTCCTCGGCATCGAGGGCGATGTTGAGGGTCGCGTCCAGGGCTTCGGCGAGTTTGGCGAGCAGGGGCAGCGTTGGCACGGTGTCGGAGCCTTCGATGCGCGAGATCTTGGCTTGGGTGAGCCCCGCTCGTTCGGCGAGTTCGGCTTGGGTGAGGCCGAGTTCGGTCCGTCGGTCGTAGACGGCTTGGGCCAGCGCCATAGAGAGCCGGATTTCGCGGCGTGCGTCGATGACATCGTCAGGTTCGGTGTAGCCCTCGGCGAGTTTGCGCTCCCGCAGGGTCTTCCAGCGTGTGTGGCTCATCGGTCCAGTTCTCCTCTCTCGATTGTGCGGGTGAATTCTTGATGGGCGGGTTCGTGTTCCGCCTGACAGACCTGTTGGGCGAGTTTCGCGCGTTTGACCTCGGCGTCTTCTCGCATCCGGGTCTTGCGAAACACGGTCAGCAGAATCGCTCGCCGTCCGGGCGCGAGCCAGTAGGTGATGCGGATGGCGGCGCCATCTACAGTCGGGCGCAACTCCCGGACCCCGTCGCCGAGATGCCGGGCGTAGGGCTCACTGAGCGACTCTGCCCGTTCGGCGAGTAGGCCGACGTATTCGTCGATCTTGAGGAAGTGCCTGGCCGGCAGCGCTTCGAGCCAGTCTCGCACCTCCGGCTCGATCTCGATGGTGAACAGTTCACCCATGGTGACAAGCATATATGTCGTCAGCGACATGTGGCAAGTGGCGGTGCGGTCGACGCCCCGCACCGCCACTCCCGGCCTTTCCTCCCTCGAATGCCCACTTCATCCCCTCACGACGGAAAGGCGGCTGATTCGCGGAGGCGGTGTAGGCGTAGGGCGAGTTGGATTTCTAGGGCGCGGTCGGGGTGCTGCCATCCTTCGCCTAGTAGGGCGGTGATGCGGTCGAGGCGTTGGGTGACTGTGTTGACGTGGATGTGGAGGAGTTTGGCGCTGTTGCTGAGGCTGCAGCTGGTGGCGAAGTAGGTTTCCAGGGTGTCGATGAGGGGGGCGCCGCGGCGGAGGTCGTAGTCGATTACGGGGCCGAGGGTGGTGTGCAGGAAGGTCAGTACGTTATCGCCGCTGTTGATGAGCAAGCCGATGAAGCCGAGATCTGCTGCGCTGGCGGATGATCCGTGTTTGCCGAGTGCGTTCATCAGCTGGATGCATTGGCGGGCTTCGCGGTAGGCGGCGGGCACGCGGTTCGGTAGGTCGACTGGTCCGGAGCCGGCGACTGTCGCTGAAATACCCAGTGCGGCACGGAGTTCCTTGGCGACGCAGTGGGCGGTGGCGGAGGCGTCGTTGCCGGGGAGCAGCACGACGGTGTGCCGGCCGCGAGTTACGGCCAAACCGTGGCGGGACATTACGTAGTGGGTTGTCCACGCTGCGGCGCGGTGGTGGCCGCCGTGTTCGGCGACGACGAGCATCTGCGGCTGGGTCAGATCGATGCCGAGCAGTGTGGCCCGGCTGTGTAATGCCTTGTCGTCGTTGACGCGACCGTCCAGCAGGTCGTCGAGAAGTTCGCCGCGTACTCGTCCCTCGGCTTCGGCGATGCTGCGCTGGAACAGCAACAACAGTGCGGTGACGAGCGCGGCTCGCTCCAGGATGCGCTGATCGGCGGGCGGCAGTTCGCCGGGATGATGTAGGACGAGCGTGCACAACGGTCTACTGCCTGCGCCGCCCGGTGCGGCCCACAGCTCCTTCGCGACTACGGTTCGGCCGAGTTGTGCTGCGGTAGCGGCTATTTCGCCGACGGTTTGTTCATCGCCGAGTTGCTCATGCGCGCCGACGGTTTGTTCGTCGCCGGATTGCTCATGCGCGCCGGCATCCGGGGCGCCGATTTCGGTGAGTCTGCGCCCGTCGGCGTCGAGTACCAGCAGCGCACCGCCGAGGATGTCGGCGGCCACGGTCGCGACATCCGCTACGCCGCCGCCTCGAACGACCAGATCGGTCATCCTGTCGTGTGCCTGCGCGGCGCGTTCGACGGTGTTGTAGTGCGCGTGCATGGCCGCGCTCGCCGCGCTGAGTTCCGTGAGGGCGGTGCGTGTTTCGGGGAGCAGCCGCGCCGAATCCACGGCGATCGTCGCGTGCGCGGCGAGGGAGACCAGCAAGGCGATCTCTTCGGGAGCGTAGGGCCGGAAGTCGCGATGCGAGGCGAACAGGACACCGATGACCTGGTCGCCGAGCTTCATCGGCACGCCGAGGATGGCGATGAGACCCTCCTCCCGCACGGCACTGTCGATCGCCGCGGTGTGGCGGAACCGTTGGTCGGCAAAGTAATCCGCGGTGCTGTACGGCATTCCGGTCTGGGCGACCAGTCCGCCCAGACCGTCGCCCATCGCCAGCCGGGTGGATCGGAAGGCCTGCGAGCCGGACCCGTCGGTGACTCGCATGAAGGTGTCGCCGCGCTGTGGATCCGGCAGTGTCAGGTAGGCGACATCGGCGTGCAGCAGCCGTCGCGCGCGGTGCACGATGGCTTGCAGGACCGCGTCCACATCGCGTAGTCCGGCGAGGTCTCCGGCAGTGTCGAACAGTGCGGCCAATTCGGCCTCCCGGCGAGCTCGGCGCTCCAGCAGCGCGCGGACTCGTAGCGCGGCGCGTTTGGCGCTGTCCAGCTCGGCCAGTTCAGCGGCGGAAGCACCGGCGGTGCGCGCTTCGAGCAGTGGCGCTTCGAATTCGACGGCAGGGGCTTCCCGCTCGAGCAATTCCAGGAAGATCTCGCACGTCACGGCCATCATGGTGTAGCGCCTCCGCTCGGGGCGACATCGGCAGCGCTGGCATCGATCCGGGCGTTGGTTGCCGGTCGCCATCGCCTGCCGGTCGGGGCTGTCGGTAGGTCGCGGCCGGCGCCCCGGTCGCCGTGGACCACCCATGGTGCCTGCACACCTCGAGATGTGCTGCCGAAAACACTATGTGTGGTCCAGTGGCGTGACGATGTGGGTGGCCGACACATTTGCCGCGACGAATGTCCATGTCGCCCATACGTTGACCGGCGCACCGCTTCCCGTATTCGAGTGGCCTCCGCGTACGGGGGTAGTGACCTCCGCCATGATCAGCGGCGGAAAAGTGGGTGACGCGCACCTGTCGAAGTGGCTGACCGGCGAACAGACTTTTTGACATCACCGTTCGAAAAGGAACACTATGCCGCTGTTTCGCCGTCTCTCCGCCACCGTAACGGCTGTCGTTGCGCTCGCCGGATCCCTTGTCGCCGTTGGTGTGCACACGCGAGAAGCGGTGAATACCCGACAACCTGTCGTGCGGTCCATGGCGTGCGTGGCTCCGCTGGTGGTGGGTGCGCAGCGGCAGGACGCCGCCTGCCTCGCAGACTTGACCACGGCAGGTACCGTCGCTTCCGGCCACACGGTAGCTGCGGATTGGGCGGGGCTACATCCTCCGAGCGCTCGTAATCCGACCGGCGTGCCGGGAATGCAGATCGATGGATACTTTCCCGACAACTCGACCACGAACACCAACCATGGCTGGAATCACGACAGCCAGTTCGTCATTCGCCTGCCAGAACGTTGGAACGGCGGCCTGGTGGTCGCGGGCACGCCGGGAAATCGCCGCCAGTACGCCAACGACTTCATCATCTCCGACTGGGTGCTCGCTCAGGGCTACGCCTATGCCGCGATCGACAAGGGCAACACCGGGCCGGAGTTCTATCGTGACGGCGACGCTCCCGGCGATGCGATGGTCGAATGGCACAACCGGGTCACTCAGTTGACGGTCGCTGCGCAGGCCGTCGTCGCCCAGCGTTATGCCCGCCCAGCCACCCGCACCCTGCTGGCCGGAATCTCCAACGGTGGCTACCTCGTTCGCTGGCAGTTGGAGAATCGGCCGTGGCTCTACGACGGTGGCGTGGACTGGGAGGGGCCCACCTGGCAGGCGAATGGTCCGAACCCGCTGACCTATCTGCCGCCCGCCTCGCGCGGCTACCAGGATTACCGCGCGAATCCGGCCGCCATCGACGGTGTTGTCGCCATGGGGTTTCCCGCCGAGTCGGCGCCGTTGTGGGAATATCACGACAGGTCGTACTGGGGACCCATCCAACGGAGCTACCGTCAGGAAATCGATCCTGGCTATACCGGTGCCGAGGCCGACTACGTCTTTGCCGATCGTCCGGCCGCGGTCCGGGATGCCCTAGGCCGAGTATCACTCACCGGGCGAATCCAGCGGCCGCTCATCACGATTCACGGCACCCTCGACGCGCTGCTGCCGATCGGCAAGGAATCGGACCTCTATGCCGAGCAGATCAGCGGGCAGGGTCGTGCTGCGCTGCACCGGTATTACCGGATCGAGGGCGGCAATCACGCCGATGGGCTGTACGAACAGCATCCGGATCTGGTGCGGCCCATGCTGCCGTGCTTCCGCAGCGCCTTCACCGCGCTCGAAACCTGGTCCGGCACAGGTCTATTGCCGCCGCCGAACGCGACGATTCCGCGTCCGGTGTCCGGTGATCCGGCGGAAACGTGCGAACTGAGCGGGTAAGTCGCTTCCGACCCTCGCGGGTCGAACTTTCCCCAATGATGAGGAAACGCAATGAAGATCAAAGAACTGGCCGGAGCGCTGGCCGTCACCGCTGGACTGCTGGCCGTCACCATGAGTTCGGTGACCGCCGCAGTCCCCAGCCCCACGCCGGAAGCCTTGCGCGGTTATAACATAAGCGCCACTTACGTTTCGGGCGTCTCGTCCGGTGGGTACCTGGCGAATCAGCTACATGTCGCTTACTCCGATGTCTTCTCCGGGGCGGGAATATTCGCTGCAGGTCCGTACCGATGTGCGGGGGATTTCGACTACGCGGTCAGAGCCCAGACCGGCTGCATGCAGAACGGAACACGCAAGTCGCCTGCGCAATTGGCGGAGGAGACCAGAACCCTGGCGGCTTCCGGCAAGGTCGACGCCGTCGCCAACCTGGCCGGTGACGCGGTATACCTCTACCACGGCACGAACGATTCGACCGTCCACCGAGCCGTGAACGACGACCTCGCGACCTATTACTCGGGTTTCGGCGCGAACGTCACCTATCGAAAGAACAGTGCGGCCGGGCACGCCTGGGTCAGCCCGCTGGGGCCGGTCGCCTGTTCCAGCACGGCATCCCCGTTCATCAACAATTGCGGTGACGACCCGGTGGGTGAGCTGCTGACCGCGCTGCTGGGGACCGTGAACCGCCCGGCCGGGACGCTCAGCGGAAAGCTCGTCCAATTCGATCAGAACGCGTTCGCACCCGGCGGCAATGCGAATGCGATAAGCATGGACGCCAAGGGTTTCGCTTATGTCCCTCCCGCATGCTCCCAAGGCATTTCGTGTCGTCTCATGGTTGCCCTGCACGGATGTAAACAGGGCTTCAGCTACCAGTCGTTCGGCGACACCTTCATGAAGAACGCCTATCTCAACGAGTACGCCGACACCAACAACATGATTGTTCTTTATCCGCAGGCGATTCCGCTCAGCACTGCGGGAACCACCAATCCGAACGGTTGCTGGAACTGGTGGGGATACGGCGGTGACGCGGCATATGCCTGGCACGGCGGTAAACAGCTGGACGCCATATCGGCGATGGTCCGCAAGCTCTCGAGTGGATCGGCCCCGACCACACCGCCGAGCACGACGACAGCGCCGACCACGACCATTCCGCCGACCACGACGATTCCGCCGACCACCACCGCTCCCGCACCCACCTGCGTGACCGACACCAACTACGCACACACCACCGCAGGCCGTGCTTATCAATCGGGTGGCTACGCCTATGCCAATGGCTCGAAGCAGAAACTCGGCCTCTGGACTATCCACAGCAAGAGCACGATCAAGGAAACCCGCCCGGGGTACTGGGAGCTGTGCTGACTCGCAGCGCTGAGGTACACATCCTTGTGTTTGTTCCGGATCGGCGCGGGTACGCGATGCCGGGGGCCTACCGGAGGAGAGCGAGTATGCCGAAAACCACGAAGGCCGGTAAGCCGATCAAGAGTGAGCTGCCGAGTACTCTCGTCAAGTCCGAGGCCAAAGCGCAGCGCACCTTTGCCGAGACCTACGACTCCGCGATCAAGGAGTACGGCGACGAGGAACGCGCTCATCGAGTGGCCTACGCCGCACTCAAGCACAGCTACGAGAAGGTGGGTGATCACTGGGAACCGAAGGAGCAAAAGGGACCCTCCGATGCGCGCGCCGAAAGCGGCGGGCCGAACGCCAGCGGAGAAACCGCGGAGGGCGTCGACGCGAACGCCAGTAAGAAACATCTCCAGGACGTGGCACGCAGGCTCGACATCGCAGGACGCTCGACCATGTCCAAGGATGAGCTCGTCGAAGCCATCAAGAAGGCGAACAGGCGCGAAAGCGCGGCAGCACGCTGAAGCCAACACGGCGCCGCCTGCGGATTCGGCTTACGAGCCGGCGACTAGGGGTGCAACGCTCGAGGTTCCGGAGTTGGCGGCCTCCGAAACCTGAGCCGCATCGGCGATCGCTGAACTCAGCGTCGGCTGAGAGGTGAGCAAGCTCCTTGCCACCATTGAATAACAGCCTCTCGTCCCTGGGAGTTGTCCTGCCCGAGGAGGCGATCGACTTCGCCGTATATGCGGTTCATGATGTCCATACCGAGGTCGACCGGGAAGTAGGCTTGTGCGGCTCGGCAGAATGCGGCCGGGTCGGAATCGATGGCACCACAAAGAATTTGAAAACCCGACTCGAGGTGCCGAGGGCCACCCAATCGCTCGACGACGATTTCCGTAAGCTCTGCGGTCACCCCCGCGTCCCCGAAGATCCGCTGAATACGTTCGCTACAGGTCCCGCTGTCCTTCTTCCCACCGGGATCAAAGGGGGGCGTCTCTTGCGGGGTTACGGCTTGGCCCCCGCCGAGCTCCACGATGACTGCACGTTCGCGCAGCAGACTGGTGCCGTCAGCGCAGCGTTGCATCACCTCATAGCGGCCATTGGGGAGTGACCCGAAGTCGACCTGCCAGATTCGCGGGAACAGTTGCACGAACGGACGGGTTCCGGAAGTCCAGTTGGCCTCCATGTTTCGCGCATTTGCCCAGCAGCCGTAGGGAAACGCTCCCACGGTGGTTTGCACAGCTCTGATCGTGATGCTTCCTGGCCCGGTCGAGACATTGACCACGCCGCCGAAGTACGGTGATGTCGAATAGGGGTACACCTGGTCGGCGACCGCCACTTGGGCTGCGGGTACTCCCAGCGCTCCGATAGCTATGGTGCCCGCTGCGATCGCCACGGCCCTTTTGAACAAAGTAAGCAAACCATCCTCCACTGTGGGTTATGCGTCAAGCTTGCGCCCGAAGCCAACACGCCGAACGACTCGACGTCAGCGCCGTGAGTCCGCTGTCGGCACTCGTAACCACTTCCCGCACAGATGATTCGGTGACTGTGCAGTGCTTTACGCGCAGCTGTGATCATGCACCGGTTTCGGATAGTTGTCCGTCGAACGTTTGAATGACACCCACGTATCAGGATTGTTTGTCGGCAGGCCACGTAGAGTTCTTCGCGTCAGTAGATCCCTATGGTGTACGGACGGGAAATCTTCCAGCAAATGGTGTCTACGCCGGTTGACGTGGTTGCGCAGGGTGCCGAGCTGATGTGCGTGGCAAGTAACCCGAAGTGGAGTAGCAGCACAGCTGGTAGGCAAGGTACGCGGTAGTAGCGCATGGTCGTTCGTACCGCCGAGTCGGCGTACCGTCGGCCGAGTGGATTATCAGCCTGTCATCGATTCGTCCGAGCCGCTCACGCGTCGGGCCGAGCGGTTCATTGCAACGAATTGTGTTCGCTGCGAATTTGTCTCGCTCGAACAGCATCGGGACGCGGGGCTCGAAATAGGTATTCCCGCAACGCATATCGATCGTGTGGTCGAGTTTCAGCGGCGATGGGGTGGGCTGGTTGTGCCGCCGTCGCTGGACTACGAGGGGCGGGCCCAAGGTGTTGTGGGCCGAGATGCCGGTGGATTCGCTCGAGCGGGGTGGGTGGTTCGACGCCGGCCAGGAGCGGGTGTCGATGGCTTACGGGTTCATGATCGGTCCAGCAGGCGAATTCGGCATCGACGGCGCTCGGTGGGTGCCGCTGCACGCGAGCATCGAAGGATGGATCGAGTCGGTTGCGCTGGCTTATCACGCGTCCAACCGGGCCGAGCAGATCACCACCATCAGGGGTGAGGCGGTTGACATGCTGGCGTTGCACGACTTCGAACCCGTGACCGAGGTTCGCGGCTTGGCCGATACCTGGTGGCGCGGCCCGGATTCGCTGGTGGCGATCTATACGGGAGAGGCCGAATGCTTTGGCGCACCGAAGTTCCGCGTCGCCCGCATCTACACCGATCTCGACAATGGGGACCGGCTGACGGCTATTGGACCAGGCTCGCTGGAGCTGGGGCGGCTGTGGGGCCGCCGCCGGGGAAGGTCTGTGTGGTGAAACATGACATGGTGATGGCGGTGCCTGCGGGGCCGACGCCGACGATGGTGTCGAGTGTGTATGCGTCGGCCGGATGGGCCTGAGTTGCGATGGCGCCGTTGGGGTATGGCGGTTTGCGGGCCGGCGGCCATCCGAGGTCTTGCCAGGCGGATTCGGCGTCGGCCAAGGTGGTGTACGGGGTGTCGCTCGGCAATCGATAGCTGAGCGAGTAGTACTCGGGGTTGGGGAAGAAGGCGCTGCCGGTCCCGGTGGGTGAGGCGTAACCCGGTGGCGACTGGCGGTCGGGATGCGCTTCGAGGTAGGTGCCTTCGGGCATGGCGCGGATGGTTTGCAGGAGGTATTCGACGCAGGCGTCCCGCGCTTGCTGCGCGTTGGCGGGTGGGGCGGCTTCGGCGGGGGTTGCGAAAGCGGTGACGGCGAGTAGGGCTCCGAGGCCGGGTAGGGCCCGGATGGCGAAGGTTCGCATGAAGGCTCACATCCTAAAATTTGGATTACCAGAGTTGCTGGAATGTAGCCTAGCAAGCGATGTCGCAGATCGCAATGGGTGCGGGCCGCCACGGTGGAGGCGCGCTAAGGCTGCGCCTCCACCGTGGCGGGTCGGCCTCATTCGCCGTCGGACCACCAATCGTCGAGCCACCAGTCGCCGTCGGACCACTCGTCGTCCGGCCAGTCGCCGTCGGACCATTCTTCTTCGGGCGCACTGTCTTCCGGCGCTTCGTTGTCGTCGGCTTCGCCATCCGTCCCGGTATGCGGGTGGCTGGGGGCAGGAGGTCCGGACTCTTGGCAGGCGGGTGCTACCGGTCCATTGCTTCCGGTTTCGAGGAAGCCGTCACTGATCCATTTGCCGTTGTCGAGTTTGTTCCACAGGTCGGTGCTGCCCCATTTGCCGTTGAGCCGGCCACCGCGGGCGGTGCAGGCGATGGTCAGGACCTCACCGTCGCGGACCCCACCGACAACCGAATGCTGGGTGCCGGGGCCGGAACGCAGGTTCACCTTGCGATTTCGATCGGGATGGGGGCGCACAACACCCTTGGCCAAGGTGGGATCGGGCTTCGGTGGCTTGGGTTCGCTCGGTTTGGGCGGGGTCGTGGGCTTCGGCGGTGTCGTCGGCTTAGGGTCGGTCGGCTTCGGTGGTTTGGGTTCGGTCGGCTTCGGGGGTGTGGTCGGTTTGGGGTCGGTCGGCTTCGGCGGGGTCGGCGGATTCGAGTTGTCACCGCCGCCGTAGTTGACCAACCTGCCGCCGGCGCGCACCCGCTCACCTTCGTGCTCGGCGTACCCGCCGTAGGCATCGGGACCTTCCCGGAATGTCCAGCCGCCGAGGGTGACTCCGTTGACGGGCACCGGCTGCGAACCCTTGTACAGCGACATGTGCACATGCGCACCGCTGGCGAAGCCGCCGCACGGCAGTTGGGTGCCGGTGCGGCCGAGGTAGGTGCCCGCGGTGATCTCGGTGCCGTCGGCGGCGCCGATGATGTCGGTCATGTGGTAGTAGGAGGTGGTAAAGCCGTTGTTGTGAACGATTTTCACCTCGGCGCTGCCGTTGCGGACGCACGTCTTGTAGATGCGACCCGACGCCGGGGCGGTCACCCGACCGTCACCACCGTTGAAGTCCAGCGAGTTGTACGGTCGGCTGCTGCCGCTGATGCCGTGCGGCCCACCGCCCATGTACCAGCTCTGGCCCTGCTTCCACGGTAGCGAGAGCGAGGAATTCGCCGACCGGGGCTGGGCGGTAGCGGCGGCGGTCAAGGTCGCCTTCTCGCCACCACTGACCACCGATTCCGGTGCGGCACTGACCATGTGGCCGAATTCGGGGGTGCCTTCGAGGGCGACTTCCCAATCTCCGTCCTCGTGTTTCGCGACATACAGCGTCGACTTCGGCGGGTCCTCGCTCTCGCTGTCCTGGGGGACGGTCGCGGCGCCGAAGACCCATTCGCCGTCGCTGCGCATGCGGTCGACGACGGGTGGCTTCTCGGTGGCGTCTTCCACCTGCTGTGTGACGAGGCTGTCGCTGATCGCGTCGTCGAGGCCGTCGGGACCATCGGTGGCCGGTTGCGCGCTGACCGGGCCGATGGTCACCGCCAGGCCGACGACGGTGGCGATGACGAGTGTGGTGACTGCACCGGGGAATATCCAACCTCTGCGGAGGCGTGGATCAAGCGATCTCAATGTAAGGCAACTTTCTTCGTCGGTCGTGTCATCGATCGATAGGCCGAAACGGCCGGCCGGGCAGGTGGGGTCGCGTATTTTCGACACGCCGAACGAGGTGTCGTAGCTCCGTATCGGAAAAAGGCGACGCGACTTCTGAGCGGCCGGGCGGCGCTCAGCAGTGCTCGGCAGGCGCTCGACCGTGTCTATAACGGATCGGTCTCACTTGCCTGCTCGCATTCCCACTTCCCAGCCGAAAGTGTAGGTTAAGCGATTAGTGACAGGCGGAAGGGTTAGCCATTCTATAAATAGACTTAAGCCTGGATTTAATAAACAGGCATCAGTATCTTTGATAAGTTATACGCATAATTGAAAGATTCGTGCGTCGATGCATATGCCGGTCGCGGGCCTCGACCCGCGGCTTCCGCCAAGGGCCGGTCTGGAGCTGAACGCACGGCTGGCTCGACGCCCTGAGCGCTCGGCGTCGTCAGCCCACGAACCCCTTGGCCCCGCACCCGCACCCGCACCCGCACCCGCACCCGCACCGGCCTCGAGCCGAAGGCCTTGCCCAACCCCCTGGGCTCCCGTTCGGGCTGCGGTCTCGCTCACCAAGTAACGGCCGAGGACGAATTTCGATATCCCCGTAGTTGCTTACGTATCGTTACGCACGCTGCCGTACCGATCTCGTCTCGCAAAACTCGCATTGCACTATGCGCGAGCACACCACCATCGTTGGAAGGTTGCAGAAATGCCATTCAAACAACTCGGCAAGCTATCGGCCGTTGCCGTCGTCGCAATCGCGGCGCTCATCGGCGCGAGTGCCCCCGCCTCCGCATCGAATTATGTGGGAGTCAGCTTGCCGATGACCTCGACCGGCGCCGATGGAATCGGCTGCGCCGGCGATGTATGGGCCACGGGCAATGTATATCCGGACGGCGATGTACCGGGAACGGTCGACCTGCAATTGAAGGGCTGGCTGAAGGTATTCGGTATTCCGGCGCCGTGGTGTTCGGTCACCGCGGTCGTCGACTGGCGGAATCTCGATACCGGAGCAAGCGGCTCGGGCTCGGTATTCCTCGGCGGCGGTAAAGGCACGCCGTTCTTCTGGACCGCCCCGCAAAACGGCAACCTCCGGTTGGTGACGGGCCGCGGCCAGGTGGCGTTCACGATCAACACCAATTTCCCGCACACCCCCAGCGAAACAACGTTCACCGTGTACTGAGTTACCGGTAGTCGAACGAGAACGGCGAATGCGCACGCTGCGCGTTCGCCGTTCTCGCGTCAAAGCACCTGGGAGACTTGGTAAGCAACGCCACCCTCGATCAGATACCCCGAGCCGACGCAGACGATGTCGTTGAGCCACGCGTACTGCTCCGCCCCGGTCTCGAAGAGCGGGGCCGTCCGAAAGTAGTAGTCGGCCGGGTCGATCCGGCGACTCTCGACGGGATCGGCTATGGCATCGCGCAGTTCGGGCCGGACGGTCCACCGTCCCCCGTAGGCCACGTGAATCAAGGCGTCGTCATGGGTGCGCAGCGTGAGCCGGACATCCACCGTCATGGACCGGTCCGGCCGGAACAGTGTCCAATCCCCGCCGCCCGGCACCACTTCGCCGCGCAGCTTCGCGCCGGCGAACGATCCGCCCGCCGCGCCGAACAGAATCCGCCGCCCGAACGGTCCCGCACCGATATCCAACGGCGGGTTCAGATCGACGACCAGGTCGAACAGGTGCGTTGTCCGGATCGCACCCACGTCCTTTGCTCGCGAATCGAAGGTCATGTCTCGGCTCTGGCCGGTGTCGGTAGTCACAATTCAAAAGTACGGTCGACCGTATGTATAGTCAAGAGGTGGCAGCTGACCTGCTGGACATGGCAGTTGGCGACCGCGCTGGTGCCGCGGCGCAGATCCGCTCGGGCATTCGTCTTTTCCCGGCCCCACGCGTTAACTTGATCGGGTGATCAGGAATTCGGTACCCACAACGGCGGGAGCATGGCGGGCGGGTGACGGCGCCGCGGTGTCGTTGCGTGAGGCGACAGTGGCGTGGGCGCTGGCCGCGCACGCGGAACTGGCCGAGATCGCCACCGGGTACGGGCATTTCATCACCGTCGCGGAGCTGGCCGAGCGGGTGCAGGAGGTGTCCGGCGTGCACACCGGCGCGCCCACCCGGACCTGGATGGACGCGATTCTGCGCAAGATCGCCCGCCGCTGCCACGGTGCGGGGGAGCCACCGCTCACCGCGCTCTGCGTGCGGCAGAACCACACGGTCGGCGACACCTACAAGTACGTGCTCGAGCTGGCCGGCCTGCCGATTCCGGATGATATGGAACTGCACGCTGCTTACGCGCGCTGGCAGTGCTACCAGTTCTACGGCGCCGCGATGCCTGCCGACAGGGCGGTCCCGCCGCTCACGCCCAAGGTGGCCGGCCGCCGCGCGCCGAGCAGCGCCGCGCAGGCGGAGACCAAGCCGCAGCCGACCCGCGCGGCGGTGTGCGCGCAGTGCTTCATCCAGCTGCCCGCCAACGGCACCTGCGAGTACTGCGTGTAATTGGCTCTCGCAGAACAACAAAAGGCCCGCGCTCGGGGCGTGCGAATGATCAGCCGCCAAGGTCGTCGGGTAGCCGACGGAGCCGTCCACGGCGTGGATCGTGACATCGGCCAATTGCGCTTCCCCGTGCGCCGTCGCCATGGTGATTCCGGTGGCTGCTAATTCAGCGCGTCTGGCGCGGGGCAGGGATCGCCGGCGTAAGGCAGGCCGAGGGCTCGGTGCACGAGAAACGCGACGGCGGGGGAGTCGGGGAGGATGCCGTGGTGGAAAGTATCGGTGGGGCATACGTCTTGCACCCAGAAATTCTCGACGGTCGCATTCCGGCCGGCGCGCAGAAAAGTCGCTTCGGGCGGGGTGACCACGCGATCCACCCGGCTGGCGATCGCCGTGTACTGCACGCCGGGTTCGGTGTCGCCCGCGGCATTGAGCGTGCGGATGAATTCGCTGCCGGTCAACTGTTGCGCCGCGGCGGTACCGAGCACCCTGGCGATCAGCGCGTCCGCGATACCGGCCGCGCTGCCCGAGGGTAGGAGGTGGCCGAGCCCGTCGGCCGTGGTGCCGTGGTGGGTGGCGGCGATGGTGACCAGGTCATCGACCTTGTTGCGCGCCGGGTCGCCGCGAGACGCCCCGCCTTCGAACCGTAGGTACTGCCGGGTCAGTGGCCCGCCTTGCGAATGCGCGACGATATCGACTTTCGCCGCACCGGTAACCGCACGCACCCGATCGATGAAATCCCCGAGTTCCTTGGCCGACGTGCGAATATCGGCGGTGCCGAAAACGCCGGGCGCCGCGCCGCGAACGCTGAACGGGGCATGCCCGTAATTGAGCGAAAACACGCACACGCCAAGGGCTTTCAACTGTGGCGCCAGCGTGTCCCAGGAGTTCTGATTACCCCAGGTGCCGTGCACGAGCACCACCGGCTCCGGTCGGGTCGCCTGCGGCACGCAAGACCAATCGTTGGCCCCCGTCGGTGCGATACTTCCGTCCTCGGTCACCTCGGCGAAAGCGGGAGTGGCGGCGACCATTCCCGCGATCGTGAGCGCCACGGTGAAGCCGATTCCTCGGCAGTATCGACCTGAATCGCGCGCACGCATCGCGGGACGGCTCCTTTCGCCAGCACAATTGAGCTACTCGGCAAATCGACTGCCAATCCCGTCACCAGGTCTCGCCGCTTCATGGAACCATTGCGGCGAATGAGTGGCAAACATGTTGGCGGAGTGGCGCGAAAACGTTTCGAGTTCGACCCGGCGGATTTCGGCACATGCGCTCCCACGGCTGCATAGGCTCACGGAGTTCGTAGTTCGACCGCCTGGAGTTTTTTGCGATGACGCAGCCCCCACCCACCGCGCACCACCGGGCCGTGCCCGGTTCGCCGATCGACACCGACGGGCCGCGGGTGTCGTTGCACGCACCGGAGTTCGCGGCGGATCCGCACGGCGCATATCGGAAGATGCGTGCGCAGTACGGGTCACTGGTGCCGGTGGAATTGGCGGCGGGGGTGCCCGCCACGCTGGTGATCGGCTATTACACCGCAGTGCGGATCTTCAATGATCCCGACCATTTTCCGGCCGACCCGCGTACCTGGCAGCGCAGCGTGCCGGCCGATTGCCCGGTGCTGCCGATGATGCAGTGGCGGCCCAACGCATTACGCAATGCGGGCGCCGAGCACGCCCGCTATCGGCAAACCAATATCGCGGGCCTCGACAAGGTCGATCAGTACCGCCTGCACGACACCGTGGCCGAAGTCGCAATTCCACTGATCAATGCGTTCTGCGCGGACGGGTCGGCGGATCTGGTCCGCCAGTACGCTTTTCCGCTCGCCTTCGCCGTGCTGAACGCCATGCTCGGCTGTCCGGCCGAGATCGCCCAGCAGGCCGCGACCGGCATGGCGGCGATCTTCGAAGGCATCGACGCCGACCAGGGCAACAAGATGCTCATCGGCGCGCTGCTGGAACTGATCCAGCTGAAGCGGGCCGAGCCGGGCGACGACATCACCACGCGCATGCTGCAGCATCCCGCCGGGCTCACCGACACCGAAATGGTGCATCAGCTGGCCACGCTTTACGGCGCGGGCATCGAGCCGCAACAGAACCTGATCGTCAACACTCTGCTGCTGATCCTGACCGACGAGCGCTTCGGCGGCAGCGTGCTCGGCGGCAGCCTGTCCACCCGCGACGCACTCGACGAGGTGCTGTTCAACGACCCACCGATGGCGAACTTCTGCATCAGTTTCCCGAGACAGCCGATCCTCATCGACGATGTCTGGTTGCCCGCGCATCAGCCGGTGGTGATCAGCATGGCCGCCTGCAACACCGACCCGGCGATCAGCGCGAACCAGTACGCGGGCAACCGTTCTCATCTCGCGTTCGGCACCGGGCCGCACGTCTGCCCCGCCAGCTCGTTGGCCTATCTGATCGCCCAGGACGCGATCGACCAACTGCTCGACGCGCTACCCGAAGTCCGCCTCGCGGTGCCAGCCACTGACCTGACCTGGCGTCCCGGTCCGTTCCATCGAGCGCTGACCGCCCTCCCGGCCATCTTCCCGGAGTCCGCCCCGATACCGCAGCCGTAGCCTGGAATGCCTGCGGCGCCACCCTGATTCGGGAACCAGGGGTTTTCCCGGAGGCCCCGCACGGCCCGGCCCTGCCAAGCTTGGATCGTGAAATCCCCTGGAGTGCTGCTGTTCGCCGCACCACTGTTCTTCTCCGGATACGGCGTGATCCGGCTCGTCGGCCGGGCGGACGGCAGGTACGGACCGGGGCTCGATTGGCAGATCGCGCATATCGTCGGGCTGATCGGCATGGTGCTGTTCGTGCCCGCGGTGCTGGGTATGGGGCGGCTGCTGCCGTCGAATGCCGTGCGCAACAGCGCGATAGCCGTCACCTTGATCGGCTTGGCGACGACGATCGTTCAGTTCGTGGCGGACGTCGCGTTCGCGGCTCAGGCTGCGGACAAGGCCGAAATGTCCCGGCTGAGCAATGCGTTCTCGGACATCCCCGGTGTGCGTCCGGCGTTCTACCTCGTGGGGCCGCCGCTGTTCTTCGTCGGCCTGATCGTGCTGACCATCCTGCTGGTACGGGCCGGGCGACTGCGGTGGTGGAGTCCGGTGCTGATGGCGATCAGCACCTTGTCGCCGATGATCACCCTGGATCTGATTCCACTGGCGGGTGTCGGCATGCTCGTGTCGGTGCTCCCGCTCGGCAGCACCGCTGACGAAACCGCAGCGTCGTCGCCTGCGCATCGTGGCGTCGGCTGAGGTAAAAGCAGTGTCGCCCGGCTCGTTCCCCCTGGTAGGAATGCAGCCATGTCGACTGAACTGAGCCTTTTCGCGGGAACGGACCTGGCGGCGCGCGTCGAGCGCGCCGATCGCTCCTTGATGGCCGAGGGCGCCCGTGCCGCCGCGCGGCGCAACCCGCAGGAGAACGTGCTGTTGCAGCCCATCGGCAGCGGGCTCGCGGTGTGGGCAGGCGCGGCCTCGCCGCTCGACAAGGTCGTCGGCGTCGGCATGGGCGACGACTTCGACGACAGCACGCTGGACGCGGTGGAGCAGGCCTATGCCGAGCGCGACGCACCGGTGCAGTTCGAGGTGTCGACCCTAGCCGATCCGAGCGTCGTGGAGCGCCTGACCCGCCGCGGTTACCTGCTGACCGGCTTCGAGAACGTGCTCGGCCTGCGCCTCGAAGCGGACAGGCAGGCGAATCGCGCTGACGGAGTGGAGGTTTCGGCAGTCCGCACCGAAGACTTCGAGACCTGGCTCGAGGTCATGATCGACGGGTTCGCCACTCCCGACACCCAGGGTGTCGCATCGAACGAGGACTTTCCGCGCGAGATCCTCGACGATGCCATGCGCGACATGGCCGCCGCCGACGGCTTCACCGGTTCGCTCGCTCGCATCGACGGCGTGCCCGTCGGTGGCGCCAGTCTGCGCCTCGCCGAAGGTGTCGCCCAACTCTGTGGCGCGGCAACGCTGCCCGCCTTCCGGCGCCGCGGTGTGCAAGCCACGCTCCTGTCGACCCGCCTCGCCTCCGCCGCCGCGGCAGGCTGCGACCTGGCCGTGGTCAGCACACTTCCCGGCTCGAAGTCGCAGCAGAACGTGCAACGGATCGGCTTCCAACTCCTTTACGCACGAGCGATTCTCGTGCGCCCCGCGCCTACCTCCTAGCGGGTCGACTACGCGCCTGAGCCGGGCCATCTTTGTCGCTCACCCACTCCGATCGGCGTGGGTGAGCATCTCCAGTACAGCTGCACGTCAGCTGGCGAGCGTGGTGTGTATCCGGTTCTGTGGGTCCACCTTTCGGCGAATCTCCGCCAGTCGGGGATAGTTGTGCGCGAAGTACCGCTCCATCGGATCGCCGGATTCGAGATAGTTGACGTAGCCGCCCGCGGAGAAGGGTGCGACGAGACGATGCGCCTCGGCGATCCACCCCGCGGCCTTCTCATGCGGGATCTGTTGATAGTTACCCCATTCCACCAGCGCGGCATGCCCGCGCCATGGGAAGGCGGTCTCGTCGGGGCCGGTGTCGCGGACTGCGCCGTCGAGTGTGTTGATCTGTACCCACCCGGTGCCGCCCGCGCGGGAATGTGCGGTGATCGCCTCGATGATCGCACCGGTGGCAGCTGCGGAAAGTTCGGTGAGAACGTCTGAGCCGCAGGTGAACTGGGCGCGCGGCTGGGTGGCCGCGCCGCCGGCGAGATGCAGGACCGCATCCATGTGCGGCAGGCTTTTGTAGTCCACCTTCAGTGGTTTCGCGGTCGCCGCCATGACCGTGACGGCGGCCCGAATGCCCGCTTTGGCGGGGCACACCAGCTGTATCCAGCAGTTCAGCCCGCCGCGTCCGTCCGCATCCACGCTGACGCAGGCCCACTCGGCGGGGTCGGCGGTGCCGAGCCAGTTCGACCATCCGGCGATCACCTGCGCCGCTACTGAACCTGGAAAGGTCAGGTGCACAATATCTTTCGGTGTCGCCGGGCAGGTGCGATAGGTCAGCGAGGTGACCACGCCGATATGCGCTCCACCACCACGGAGCGCCCAGAACAGGTCGGGCCGGGAGGTCGGCGACACCTCGGCCACGCGGCCGTTCGGCAGCACCATCGACGCCGCGACGAGCCGGTCGCAGGTCAGCCCGTAACGGCGGGATTCGAACCCGATGCCGCCGCCGAGGGTGAGCCCGGCCGCGCCGACCGCCGGGCACATTCCGGTCGGAATGCTCTGCCCGAAACGGTCCAGCTCGCGGTACACCCCGTGCAGTGTCATGCCGGGTGCGACCACGGCTTCGCCGTCGCGGAAACTCACCCCGGTCAGCCGGCGCAGGTCGATGATCATCGCGCCGGTCGCCGCCGAGGCACCCACATACGAGTGACCGCCCGCGCGGGCGGCGAGCACGAGGTCGTGCTCGGCCGCGAAGGTGACCGCGGCCGCGACGTCGTCGACCGTGCCGACCTGCACGACGGCGGTCGGCTTCGTATCGTCGAACCGGGTGTTGAAGAGCCGCTTCGCCGTCGCGTACTCCGCGTCACCCGCCAGCAGGACCCGACCGCGTACCTGCCGGTCGAGCTTGCGCCAATCCACGCCCGCCGCAGTGCGGCTGGACGTCAGCGGCATCGGTTCGGCGCGGGCGCGGGACACCCGGGGTAGACCTGCCGACGCCAAGCCGGCCACGCCGATGCCGAGTGCGCTCCGCAAGAAGGCGCTGCGCGAGAAGTGGGTGTCGATCCCCCTAGCCTAGGGTCGTGACCACGCAAAACAGCGGCGCGACACCTGCTGCCGACGCCGGTTGTCCTCCTCGTGGGTGAGCATTGCGGCCGGAAGATACTTCCTACGGAGGATGCCCGGGGGGTCGACCGGGCGATGTGCCGCACCGCTGCCCGGCCAGACAATTCCAGGAGTGCTCGGCATTCGATCCGGGAAGGTGTTCGTCATGACGAACGTACTGCGCAGTGGCACCTATATCGCCGCCACGGTGGACGAACTGCGCAGGCACAGCGCGGCGGATCGAGCGGCCGGCATCGTCAGCCAGCGCGCGCTGTTCCCGCGGCGCGGGCGGATCGAACTCGGCCCACGCGGCCTGGTGCTGACCGACTGGAGTGACACCGGCGACCTGA
Organism: Nocardia suismassiliense; assembly: GCF_900269665.1. Taxonomy (GTDB): domain Bacteria; phylum Actinomycetota; class Actinomycetes; order Mycobacteriales; family Mycobacteriaceae; genus Nocardia; species Nocardia suismassiliense. The sequence continues at coordinate 8,448,231 of NZ_LT985361.1, read as the reverse complement.
CCCTGTCGCGGGAGGCGATCATCTCGCTGCGCCGCCAATTCACCGCCCTCTACGGCAGATTGCTGGGCGGGCTGCTCAACGCGGGAAAGCCGATGATCCTGCAGACGACCACGGCGGGGGAGATCTACATCCTGATCAACCGCCGGGAGATCTCCGAGTTCACCAACAATCGGCGCTGGGCCGCCGCGATCGCGGCGTGGCAGGAGTCGTGATACTCAGGTGACCAGGACCGATCGGCGTGCCAGCCGGTCCGGTGCGGGTGGTCGTGGGTTAATGAGCGAATGGTCCTTCGCTGGCTGGTTGCGGCAGTGGCGGCTGTGCTGGCCGTGCTGATGATGCTGTTCGTCTATGTGATCATCGCGGTGCACGTCCCCGCGCCCTTCGTATTGCTGACGCATGTGGTGAGCGACTACGGGCTCTACCTGATCCCGCTCGGCCTGACGGGGTTCGTATTGTCGCTCGTCGCCTTCGGGCGCCAGGGCCGGGTCGGCGTGCGGCGGGTGGCGGCGGTGACCGGGCTGGTGTGCCTGCTCGGTACGGTCGCCGGCGGCTTTCCGCTGGCCGCGGCATGGGGGACGGCGGTGCGGCACGACGCGAAGTTGTCCTTCGACGACTACCTGTCCGGAGGCACGAACACCGGAGCGCCGGTCGAGGCGTTGAGCACCGTGTACAACACCGTCGACGGTCAGGACCTGAAGCTCGATGTGAAGCTGCCCGCGGGCACGTCGGATCGACCACGGCCCGCGGTGGTCTGGGTGCACGGCGGCGGCTGGCGCAACGGTGATCGCGGCGAGGCGCCGCTGTGGCATAAATGGTTGAACGACAAGGGATATGCCGTCTTCGCCATCGAATACCGGATGACCCCGCCCGCACGCTGGAACCAGGCGCCCGGGGATGTGAAGTGTGCCGTCGGCTGGGTCAAGCAGCAGGCGGCAAAGTACGGCATCGATCCCGAGCGGGTGATGATCGCGGGCGGCTCGGCGGGCGGCAATCTCGCGCTGATGGGCGCCTACGCCGACGACCGGGTACCGCCGAGTTGTGCGGTCACCGATACGGCGGTCAAGGCGGTCGCGGCGTTCTACCCGGTGCCCGATCTGGCCGAGGCGTGGCGCGACACCGGCCTGCCCGGGCGGATGCGCTCCTTCCTCGCGGACTACACCGGCGGCACCCCCGACGAGGTGCCCGACCGGTACAAAGCGGCCTCCCCGGTCACCTATGTCCGGCCGAATGTGCCGCCGACCCTGCTCATGCACGGCAACCGCGACCACGTCGCGCCCTACCGCGGCTCCGCCGAACTGGCCGAACGGCTGCGCCGGGTCGGTGTCGAAAATCAGCTGCTCGCCGTGCCTTACGGCGAACACATCTACGACTTCACCTGGGCGGGGTGGGGCACTCAGCTCTCACGGCATGTCTTCGGCAAGTTTCTCGCCGAGCACTTCCCGGTGTCCTGATCGCGCGGTGTGCGCGTTCTCGGTGCTGCGCCCGCCGGGATGGCGGTTGCGCCAGATCCAGAACACCGCGCACGCGACCAGTGCCCATCCGGCCAGCACCAGGAACGGGAAAATGTGCTGGTGCGTACCGAAATACACCGCGGTGTGCTGCGCGTTCACCGACGCGCCCGGCGGCAGCCAGCGGCCGATATGGCCGAGCAGCGACGGGAGCAGCGGTCAGGACACCGCCCCGCCGGAGGACGGGTTGCCGAGCAGCACCATCAGACCCCAGGTCGGCAGGATCGCCCACCGTCCGACCAAGGTGTTGAACATGGTGAACACCATGCCGGAGGTGAACATCGTGAGCGACAGGATGCCCCAGGACTCCAGGAACGGCAGGCGCAGTGCGCCGAGTACCCAATCCGCTACTGCCGCGATGGCAAAGCCGCCTGCCACCGCGTACAGCGCGGTGAAAGCGATCCGCTCGACCGGGTTCAGCGCCGACGCGTGCACACTGAATTGGGTCGCGCCCACGAACCCGATGATTACCGCGGCCAGCGAGATATAGAAGATCGCGAGCCCGCGCGGATCGCCGCGCTGCAACGGCACGACGTCGATGACCTCGGCCGGAATCCCTACCGCCGGACCGCTTTCGGTGGCGGCCTGGGTGAGCAGCTGAGCGACCGACTGACCGGACGCACTCGCCACCTCGAGTCGCACGCCGGGCGACTGCGCCGTGACAATGGCGAACACCCGCTGCTGCTCGACCGCCGACCGCGCTGCCGCCGCGGAGTCGTAGTCGCGCACCGCCAGCGAACCATCCAGCGAGCCTTGCATCTCCGCCAGGAACCGCTGAACCGACACTTCCTGCTGCGGCCCGATCACGGCGATCGGAATCAACCGCGGCGTCGGATTCGCCAGCGCATAGGTATACGACCCGGCGAACAGCCCCGCCGCGGCAGCCACCAGCAACACCAGCACCGTGGCAGGCAGATACGGCGAAGCCCGCACCATCGCCCACCACTCGGCCCGCGTCCGCCGCCGCCCATGCTGACCATGCAGGTTAGCCATCCCCGCACACTAGGTCCCACCAGCCCCGACACCCCCCAACCCACCCGGCCTGTCGGAACGGGGGCCAGAATCGGGCCGAGCAGGACTCGGTCGAGCCCGACCGACCAGCGCCGCACCTCTTACTGCCGCCGATCGCACCTTCGGCGGTGTGCAAAGTACATAAGTGATTTAAATAAATCGGTGATATATTTTCGGGCATGGCAGCACGGCGGGAACTGGATGCCGACGAACTCGCTCGGGGGATGGGGGCGGTCACGCGGGCTTCCATTCGGTTGCCGAGTGCGGAGAAGCACACCTTCACAACGCTTTCGGTGTTGCACACGCTGCTGCATCGGGGGCCGATGCGGATGACTGCGTTGAAGGTGACCGAGCAGATCACTCAGCCTGCGATTACTCAGCTGGTCGGTCGGCTGGAACGGGACGGGTTGGTCGAGCGGCGGCCGGATCCTGGTGATGGTCGCGCGGTGCTCGTGCAGGTTACGGAGGCGGGGGCGCAGATCGTGCAGTCGCGGCATCAGGAGCGGGTCAGCCGGATCACCCAGTTGGCCGACGCGTTGAGCCCTGCGGAGCGCCGTGCGATCAGTGCGGCACTGCCTGCCCTGGAGCGGCTGGCCGTGCTGATGGACGTCGACTTACCAGCTGCCAATCATGTTGAAGTGGAAGGACATTCATGACCCCGCAGTTTCTCCTGGAGCCGTCGCCCATCCATGTGTCGGATGACGTACTGGAAGATCTCGCGATCCGGCTCCGGTTGACCAGGTGGCCCGACGACGTCGGCAACGACGACTGGCACTACGGCGTCCGCCGCGAGTATCTCCAGGAGCTCGTCGAGTACTGGATCAACGAATACGACTGGCGCAAAGCCGAATCCGCGATCAACGCGTACGAGCACTACCGAGTGACCATCGATGATGTCCCGATCCACTTCCTGCGCAAACCGGGCGTCGGACCCAACCCCACCCCGTTGATCCTCACCCACGGCTGGCCGTGGACCTTCTGGCACTGGGCCAAGGTGATCGACCCGCTCGCCGACCCCGCAGCCTTCGGCGGCGACCCGGCGGACGCGTTCGACGTCATCGTCCCCTCGCTGCCGGGTTTCGGCTTCTCCACGCCACTGCCGAAGCACCCGGACATGAACTTCTGGAAGGTCGCCGACCTCTGGCACACGCTGATGACCGACACCCTCGGCCACGAGAAATACGCCGCGGCGGGCTGTGACGTCGGCGCGCTCGTCACCGGCGAACTCGGCCACCGCTACGCCGGCGAACTGCACGGCATCCACATCGGCTCCGGCCAGAAGCTCACCCTCTTCAGCGGCGACCGCGCCTGGGATCTCAGTGGCGGGCAACCGATTCCGCCGGACCTGCCGGAGCCGGCCTACCGGCAACTGCTCTCGCTGGAGCGCCGGTTCGCCGTCCACCTCGCCGCGCACGTCCTGCAACCGAGCACCCTCGCCTACGGTCTCACCGACTCACCCGTCGGCCTGCTCGCCTGGATTCTGCAGCGCTGGGTCACCTGGAGCGACAGCCACGGCGACGTGGAGACGGTCTTCACCAAGGACGACCTGCTGACCCACACCATGATCTACTGGGTCAACAACGCCATCGGCACCTCGATCCGCTACTACGCCAACGCGAATCGTTACCCGTGGACGCCCGCGCACGATCGCATCCCGGTGATCGAGGCACCCACCGGCATCACCTTCGTCGGCCACGAAAATCCGCCGGGCGTAACGACTCCCGAGCAACGCGTGCAGAGCTGGCTCGCCAGCGACCGCGCCGAGTGGTACAACCACGTCAACCTGACCGCCCACGAGGCGGGCGGTCATTTCATTCCGTGGGAACTGCCCGACGCCTGGATCGACGATTTGCGCCGCACCTTCCGCACCCGACGCTGAACATCGAAGAGCCCGAGCCGGTTTCAGCCCTTCTCCCGCACCATGCGCGGCTCCGTGGTCGCCGGGATCGGCAAACGCCCGAGTTCGGGCGTTACCCCGAGCAGCCGCAGCAACGGCGACGTCATGGCTGTGGTCACCAACGCCATCACGACCAGAATCGAGTACAGCTGCACCCCGATGAGTCCCGTGGTCAGCCCGACGTTCAGGATGATGAGCTCGGTGAGCCCCCTGGTGTTCATCAGGCTCGCCAGCGCACCGGCCTCGCGCGGCTCGATCCCGCTGACGCGCGCGGCGACATAGGTGCCACCGAGCTTTCCGGCCAGCGCGGTCACCAGGATCGCGACCATCTCGGCGACGCCCGCACGGTCGAGCGAGCTGAGATCCACCTGGAGTCCCGCGATGACGAAGAAGGCGGGCAGGAATACCGAACTCAGCAGTTGCGCACCGGTTTCCACCACCGGCCGGTGCGTGCGCGGGAAGACGACGCCGAACAGGAAGGCGCCGAAGATCAGGTGCAGGCCGATCCATTCGGTGGCCGCACCCAAGACCAGCGCACCGCAGACGGCGAGGAAGATCATCGTATTGTCGTTGGTCGCCGCGGTGGATCGGGAGGCGCGAACCAGCAGGGGTCGCACCAGCCACCACATCGCCAGCACCAGCGGCACGAACAGCAGCAGTCGCCACTGGTCGCCCGCGCCCGGCCGGGCCAGCCCGATGACGAAGGCGAGCACGATCCACGCCAGGATGTCGTCGATGGCCGCGCTGGCCATGCTTAGCTGCCCGATCCTGGTGCCCATCAGGTCGCGCTCGATCAGGATGCGGGCCAGCACCGGGAACGCGGTGACGGCGAGCGCACAACCGATGAACAGCGCGAAGGTCAGCCGGTTGTCCTGGTGATATCTCGACAGAACCAGCAGCGCGACACCGCAACCGAGCGCGAACGGCACGAAGTAGGCGGACAGCGAAACGGTGGCCACGGCGCGGCGATTGCCGTTGAACGAGCCGCGGTCGATCTCCAGCCCGGCGAGGAACATGAAGATCATCACCCCGACATTCGCGAACGCACTCAGATAGGAACGCACGTCCTGCGGAAATACGATGCCGGATAAATGTGCCCCCAGAATTGTGGGCCCCGCGATAATTCCCGCCGCGATTTCCCCGATTACCGCGGGCTGACCCAGGCGCTCGGCCAGCTTGCCGAGTAACCGCGCCGCCACCGCGATGAGCACGAGATCCAGTAGCAGGAACACCATGTGGTTACTGGGCAACATTCGCTCCGCTCGAAATGGGCGTGCCGCAGCCCGCCCGGCTCCTCCGTCGGAACCTTGCCGAAAATCCCGTGGATGGTGGTTTTCCGGCTGAGTTCCCGACTCCCCGGCTACCACGATAACGGTGCCGTACCGGGCGTGCGGAGTTGTCCGGAGCTAGCCGGCCGACGGTCCGTCGAGCTCGAGCCCCGCGGCCTGCGCTGCCGTGCTCAGCACCGCCTCGACCATCGCGGGCGTGAGCCGGCCGGTGAAGGTGTTCTGCTGGCTCACGTGATAGCAGCCGAACAGGTGCAGCGGTGCCCGGTCGGATTCGGCCGGGGACAGCTGCACGTGTACCCCGTGCCCGAACTTCGGTCGCGGCCGCGGAATGACCCAGCCCGCGTCCGCCAGCACGGGCAGCAGCGCCTGCCAGCCGAACCCGCCGAGCACCACGACGGCGCGGACAGTCGGTGCCAGCAAAGCGAATTCGGTGGCCAGCCAGTGCTTGCAGCGGTCGCGTTCGGCGGGTGTCGGCTTGTTGTCCGGCGGTGCGCAGTGCACCGGTGAGGTCACTCGGACGCCGTTCAGGCGCAGGCCGTCGTCGCGATGGGTCGCCGTGGGCTGGTTCGCCAGCCCGACCGCGTGCATGGCGGCGTAGAGCACATCGCCGCTGCGGTCGCCGGTGAACATGCGGCCGGTTCTGTTGCCGCCGTGCGCGGCTGGTGCCAGCCCGACGACGAATAACCGGGCATCGTCGGGCCCGTAACCGGGAACGGGTCGGCCCCAATAGGTTTCGTGCTGGAACGCGGCACGTTTCTCCCGAGCCACCTGCTCGCGCCAGGCGACCAGGCGCGGGCACGCGAAGCAGTCGGCGACCGCGGCGTCCAGCTCGGCGATGGTGTGGCACACGGGAATCACTCTAGATCCGGGACCAGCGCGCCGGTCAGGTGGTCGATAGCCACGTGGGCGTGCAACCGGACCCCGGTGACGAGGGTGTCGTCGTCGGCGTAGAAGTACGGGCTGTGGTTCATGAACAGCCCGCGGCCGCCCGGCGCGGGCACCGGCATCCCGTTGTCGGCGAGCTCGGCATCCTGCACGCCGAGCGTCACATACAGCCCGCCGTATCTGTTGACGAACTCCGAGACGTCGTCGTAGCCGAGCGTCGCCGGGGTCTGCACGACCCGGTCGACCCCCGCGACCCGGCAGAATGTCGGCAGACCGGCGTCGATCCACTCCTTCTTGTTGTGTACCGCGGGCACATCCTGCAGATAGTCGACCGTCGCCGTGGTGTTGTAGGCCTGCGCGGTGTGTTCAGCCAGCGTGCCGAGCCGCTTCTGCACCTCGGCCATATCGGCTTCCACGGCACAGCGGATGGTGCCCCACAGGGTGACGGTGCGGCCGATGATGTTGAACCGGCCCACATCCTCGATGTGCCCGATCGATACGGTGATCGGCTCGAACGCGTTCACCTGCCGGTAGAGCTGGCCGATGCCGGTGAGCACGGCGCCGACGGCGGGCATCGGGTCGATACCCATCCACGGTGTCGAGCCGTGCACCTGCTGCCCGGTGATGACGATCCGCACCAGACACGAGGCACCGAATTGGTTGCCTACCCGATACCCGATGTAGCCCTTGGGAAATGGCGTGACGTGGAATCCGAAGGCCATCGTCGGCACCGGGTCGGCGAACACGCCCTGCGCGAGCATCTCTCGGGCGCCGCCCTTTTCGTCGACCGGCGGGCCCTCCTCGGCGGGCTGGAAGACGAACAGCACCGTGCCGGGCAGCCGATCGCGCACGCCCGCAAGCACACTCGCGGCACCCAGCAGCATCGCGGTGTGGCAGTCGTGGCCGCAGGCGTGCGACACCGGAAACGGGCCGCCGGGATATGCGTCGTCGACCACGTGCGAGGCGAAGTCCACACCGCATTCGTCGGGTACCGGCAGCGCGTCGATGTCGGCGCGCAGCGCGATCACCTTGTCGCCGGGTTGTCCGCCGCGCAGCACCCCGACGACGCCGTGCCCGGCGATCCCGGTGCGCACCTCGTCGAGGTGCAGCGAGCGCAGCTGGCCGGCGATGAGGGTGGCGGTCTCGACCTCCCGGTTGGACAGCTCGGGATGCTGGTGCAGCTGCCTGCGCCAGGAGATCACCTGGTCGGCCAGCGCCGCGGCACGCTCGTCGAGTTCGCCGTGGATCGGGCTGTCGTTCATCAGGTCTCCGTTCGAGGTCGACGGTTGGCCAGTTGATCGGCAAGCGAAACGATCATGTCCACTATGCATGAGTGACTTTCCGGCGGTGTCGCTTTACCCGGCACAGGTCATTTGTCCAGTTCGGGACGGTCGTGACCGTGGATAACAAGCCGGACATGTGATCGTGACCACGCGGTCTGTGTTGATAGCATGGCCTTTCTGGCCGACCGGATGCGGGCATCGCCCCCGGATTCATCTCGAAAGAGTCTTTCCATGCAGTTTGAAATCGTCGAGCGGGACGAAACGTGGGTTGCCGGGTTGCCGGTGCGCAGCCCTAAACGTGCGCTCGGAGAGCTGCGTGACCACGACCTCGAGGCCGCCTGGGCGACCGTGCTGCACCAGGAGCTCGGCGGACCGCTCGCCAGCGCCTATACCGACTACACCGGTGAGCTCGGCACCTACAACACCCAGATCGTCGGCTACGAGTGCGCGTCCTTCGGCGACGTCACCCGCGGTCACCTGGTGGCCAGGCTGCCGCGCGGCACCTATGCGCGGTTCTCCTCGGTCGGTAACTTTCCGCAGGTGATGACCGACCTCTGGACCCAGATCGCGTACGCCGAGGAACACAACCAGATCAAACGGACCTACACCGGTGATTTCGAGTGTTATCCACACGCCTACAAGATCGAGCTGTATCTGGCGGTAGACGCCCGATGACTTATGCGATCGCAGTGCGTGGTGAGGCGATTTACGGCGGCCTGGTGGTGCCCCGGGTGCGCCCGAGTTTCAAGGTCAGCAACAGCGACCTGATCGAGTTCCTCAAGGACCGTCTGCGCGACCGCAAGGGCGAGGACCGACCGATGTACACCGTGTACGTGCCGGACCCGGCCGGAAATTACAACGCTGTCGTCTGCTTCGAGTACCGCGAACCCGAGTCGGTGCCGATCGGCGATGTCCTGGTGCGCGTCCCGAAGGGCGTGTACGCCCGCTTCGCGCCGAACGGCGACTATCACGATCCGGTGGAGGACGTGTGGGCTCAGGTCGATGACGCGACAGCGTCGGCCGAGATCACCCGGGCTTATCGGGAAGAGATCGAGATCTGGCAGGGGCCGGACTCGGTCGAGCTGTTCATCTCCATCCTCGTCTGACTTGCTGCTGGTTAGCTGCACTAGAACCGACCAGTCACTCTGGTATCTTGCTCAACCCCGAGATGGGTTCTGACCAGGGGGAATTTACAGGGGCGCATCCAGTTTTCGGAAGATTAACCAGACGTCTGGTCAATTCTTCCCGGATGACGGATACTGCCCTAGGCAAACCCGTCCGAAAGCAGGATTCGGGTGGAGATGTCGGCCCCGGTTCGACGACCGCGTAAGGATGCGGAGCAACGGAGTAGGAACAGTATGGCTGTCGAGGCGAGCACCGCCGCCGCGCCGATCCGGGTTGCTGGCGGCTTCGGGTGGACGGTAGCAGGTCATTTTCCGCCGGACCCCGATTCCCATGATCGCTATCGGGCCGATCCGATCTGGTGGGATAATCGGGGATGTCGGGCAATTGCCGATGAATTGCACGGCTCGCCGATTCGAGTCGAACAGCCCGGCCGCCGTGCGTCGGATACCGACCCCGGAATGGTGGGGTGACGGATGGGTGCGCACAGCAGCCGAAAAGCGCGACTCCCTGGCGCACCGGCCACGATTTTCCCGGATTTCGTGGATACACTGGCGTCGCTTCGATTCTCGGACCTACTCGGAGTACCTGAGCATGAGACCATGGCGTTGGTGCTATGCCTGAGCGAATCGGCTGCTGCCCGGGGTCGTAACGGGCGGCTCCGCAGGCGGCGGTGGCCGATGCCGGGCGTGGACACCCGTGGATAGCGTGATCGGAGACAAGGTGCCTCGGCGGACGCTCGACTCATTGGTGACCCAGGTCGCCTCCGAGCTGATGGGTGTCGACGCCACGACCATGGCCGAGGCGACCGAGCGGGTGCTGGCCCAGCTGGTCGAATATTTCGATGTCGACTTCAGCTACGTGCGCCACACCGACCGCGAGCGCCGGGCGTCGGTGCTGATCGCGGAGTGGCCGCACCGGCCGCAGGTGCCCGATCCGGATCCGCTGGAGGTCGTCTACTTCGAGGGCGCCGATCCGGTGTTCCGCGCGTTCGAGCACGGGACCGAACCGATGATCGCCCGCCCGACACCGGAGTTCGCCGACTACCAGGAGACGATGCGCCGGGCCTCCGGCATCCCCGTCGTCACCACCGCCGCGGTGCCGCTGCTCTCGCGCGGCGAGTCGACCGGCGTGCTCGGCTTCATCAAGACCGGTGACCGGGAGTGGAGCACCCGCGAGCTCAACGTGCTCAAGGCGATCGCCGCGCTGTTCGCGCAGCTGCAGGCGCGGGTCGTCGCCGAGGAGCGGTTGCGCTACATCGCGCTGCACGACGACCTGACCGGACTGGCCAACCGCCGCGCGTTGCTCGAGCACATGGAGGAGCGGCTGAAACCGGGCAGCCCGGGGCCGGTGGCGGCGTTCTTCCTGGACCTGGATCGGCTCAAAGCGCTCAACGACTTCCTCGGCCACACCGCGGGCGACAACTTCATCCGCACCCTCTCCTCGCGGCTGCGCGAGCACCTCGACCCGGACGACATGATCGCGCGGCTCGGCGGTGACGAGTTCGTCATCGTGCCGGCCAAACCGATGGACGCGGTCGCGGCGGAGGAGGAGGGCACCCGGATCCAGCAGCTCATCGGCCGCCGGGTCACCGTCGGCGGGGAATCGGTGAGTCGCGCGGCGAGTATCGGTGTGGCCGTCGGCATCCCCGGCGAGACCACCGTCGCCGACGTATTGCGCCGCGCCGACCATGCGCTGCTGTCCGCGAAATCGGGCGGCGGCAACGGTGTTGCGGTGTTCACCGACGCCATGCGAGCCCAGTTCGAGCTGCAGGACGACGTGGAGCTCAACCTGCGCGGCGCCGTGTCCGACGGCTCGCTGCTGCTGCACTACCAGCCCGAGGTCGACCTGCGAACCGGGCGCATCGTCGCACTGGAGGCGCTGGTCCGCTGGCTGCATCCGACCAGGGGTCTGCTGCCGCCCGCCGCCTTCGTCACGGTGGCGGAGGCGACCAACCTGGCCGGTGAGCTCGGTCGCTGGGTGATCAGGTCGGCGTGTGCCCAGTTCGCCGAGTGGCGCAGGCGCGGCCTGGCGGCGAATGTCGTGATGCGCATCAATGTTTCGCCGGTGCAGCTGGTCAGCCTGGACTTCGTGGAGCGAATCGAGGACATCCTGCGGCTGTTCGGCATCGACGGCAGCTCGATCTGCCTGGAGATCACCGAGCACGTCGTGGTGCAGGATCTGGCGCGCACCCAGGTCACCCTGCGCGGGCTCAAGCGCATGGGCGTGCAGATCGCCATCGACGATTTCGGCACCGGCTACAGCTCGCTGTCGCATCTGAAGGCGCTGCCGGTCGACGCGGTGAAGATCGACCGCGGCTTCGTGCAGCGCCTCGGCGCCAGCACCGACGACCTGGCGATCGTGAAATCCATTATCGGACTTGCCGGTTCGTTCGGCCTCGGTGTGGTGGGCGAGGGTGTCGAGACGGCGGTGGCCGCGCGCACCTTGGTCGGGCTCGGTTGCTATCGGGCGCAGGGCTTTCTGATCGCCCGGCCGATGCCCGCCGACGAGGTGGAGGCGCATCTGGCGGTCGGCCGCATTCCGCTCGATCTCGACTTGCCGAGGGCGAGTCGCGGCACTGCGGGGATATGACCGACGAACGCTCGCCCGAACATCAACTGTGCGAACATGATTGGTTGCTGATCGAGACGTTGGGCCGCACCGCCGATGGGCAGTGCACCGTGCCGACGCTGGTGTCCGACGGAACGAAGGTGAAGGACTGGGCCCGCTTGCTGCGGGTCCGCCGGGAACTGCATGCCGCCGCGCCGCAACGCATCATCGAGGTGGTGCAGCGCTGCGTCGAGACCGCGGAGAACGTGACCCATTGCGAGACAGGGCTTGTCGTGCACGGCGTGCCCATCGTCTGCGCGTTCGACGAGGTGCACGGCGTGCAGGTGTGGGCCGGGACCGACGAGCAACAGCCGCCGCCGCGGCTGCGGGTCGCCGCATGGGACTGGGTCGCCGACACCGAATTGGCGCACCACGGGCCAGGTTTGGAGGAACTGGTGTTCGCCAGGGCGCCCGAGGACGTCCGGGTGATCCGCACGCCGCCGGAGGCCTTCGGCCGCATGGTGCGTTTCGAGGGCCGGATCGACTATTTCGAGATGGTCGGCACGCTCGACGGCAGACACCAGAGCGAGGTCGACATGCTCGGCGACGACGGCGTGGTGCGCAGCTTCCAGATGGTGACCAGGGCCGATCCGGTGGCCCGCCGGATCAGGGCGGTGATGCACGAATTCGCCGATGCCGAGCCTGCCCAGCCCGATGTCGACATGACCATGCTGCGCGCGGTGTCGCAGCGGGCGGACGACGGCGTCGGCTTCGTCGGCCTGACCTCCTGCCTCATCTACGAGTGGACCAGAATCCCGGCTCCGCCGCTGGACCGCTGGGCCGTCGAACGCCCGACGGTGCACCCCGACGACCTCGCCGGCTTCCGCGCCGCCTGCGCCGAGCTGGCCGCCGAACCCACCGGAACGGACGCCAGACACCTGCGACTACGGGTGCGGTTCACCGGCACCGAGTGGATTCCGGTGCGAGCCGAGCTCTCGCCGGTGCTGCCCGCCGCGAGCGGCCACGGGCTGATCAAGGTGTGGCCGGAGTAGCCCTGACAAGCCGGTTCGCCGGGTCTTCCACGGCTGTTCACGTCGCGTTGGGCGCATCGGTCCCGAGGATCACCCGATGGGCTGCACCATCGGCGAGGTGCGCATAGTTCAGCTTGCGAACTTCTACGGCCCGCGGTCGGGTGGGTTGCGCACGGCCTTGCATCACCTCGGCGAGGGCTACGTGACGGCGGGCCACGAAGTGGTGCTCATCGTGCCGGGCGCACGCCGCTCCGAAGAGCTGCTGCCGACCGGCGTTTTGCGAATAACCTTGCCCGCCTTGGCGATTCCGTGGACCGGCGGCTATCGCGCGGCCGACCCGCGGCGAGTGGCCGATGTACTCACCGGGCTGCGCCCCGACGTGCTCGAGGTGTCGGACCGGCTGACCCTGCGCGGTTTCGGCCGCTGGGCTCGGCGCCGCGACGTCACCGGGGTGATGATCTCGCACGAACGACTCGACCGGCTGCTCGGCCAGTTCATGCCGGGCCGGGCCGCGCGCCGCTGCGCCGACGTGGCCAACGGCCGCACCGCCGCCGACTACGACATCGTGGTCTGCACCACGGAGTTCGCCCGCGAAGAGTTCCGGCGGATCGACGCGCCGAACGTCGAGCTGGTGCCACTCGGGGTGGACCTGGAGTTGTTCAGCCCGCGCAGGCACGATGGCCGACTGCGCGCCGATCTCGGAGTGCCCGGCCATCCGCTGCTGGTGCACTGCGGCAGGCTGTCGGTGGAGAAACGGGTGGAGCGCAGCATCGAGGCCGTCGCCGCCCTGCACGAGGCGGGCACCGAGGTCCGGCTGGTCGTCGCCGGTGACGGGCCGCGCCGCGAGGCCTTGGAGCGCCGGGCGCGTGCGCTGCCCGCACTGGCGGGCGGACTGCCCTCGGTGCACTTCACCGGCTTCATCTCCGAACGGGCGATGGTGGCGAAACTGCTTGCCACCGCAGATGTTTCACTGGCCCCCGGCCCGCACGAGACGTTCGGCCTCGCCGCGCTGGAGGCCCTGGCCGCAGGCACCCCCGTGGTGGCGAGCCGGTCCTCGGCACTAAAGGACATCGTGACCGCCGAGTGCGGCGCGGTCGCCGACGACCGCGGTTCCGCGTTCGCGCAGGCGGTCACCGACGTGCTCGCGCTGCCGACGGTCGGCCGCAGGCGCGCGGCCCGCAGCCGGGCCGAGCAGTACACCTGGCCCAGGGCGGTGGCCGGAATGCTCGCCGTACTGGGCCGCTGAGCCGCGCTCGACTACCCTGCGGTGAGCCGATTCGAGAAATTCGAGATGAGGATGCGCAGTGCGAGGTAATGGGCGACCGGGCCGCAGGACAGTGCGGGAGGCGAAGGTGCTGATCACGGGCGCCGCCAGCGGAATAGGCCGGGCCACCGCGCAGGCCGCCGCCGCGGCGGGCGCCGAACTGGTGCTCACCGACATCGATGCCGCCGGGCTGGACGACACGGTGGCGGACATCCGGCGCGACGGCGGCGTCGTGCTCGCCGCGCAGGCGTTCGACATCACCGACTTCGATGCGGTCACCGCCTTCGCCGAGCAGGTGCACGGGGAGCACGGCAGCCTCGACATCGTGATGAACGTCGCGGGCACCTCGGCCTGGGGCACCGTGGAAAACCTGGAGCACAAGCATTGGCGGCGCATGGTCGACGTCAACCTGATGGGCCCGATCCATGTGATCGAGAACTTCGTGCCGCCGATGGTGCGGGCGGGCAAGGGCGGCTCGCTGGTCAACGTTTCGTCGGCGGCCGGTCTGCTCGCGCTGCCCTGGCACGCGGCCTACAGCGCGAGCAAGTACGGCATCCGCGGCGTCTCGGAGGTGCTGCGGTTCGACCTCGACCAGCACAACATCTCGGTGCACCTGGTGGTGCCCGGCGCGGTGGACACACCGCTGGTGCACAGCGTCGAGCTGGTCGGCGTGGACCGGGAGTCACCGAAGATCCGCCGGCTCACCGAGTCGTTCACCAAGCACGCGGTGTCGCCGGAGCATGTGGCGGCCTCGATCCTGCGCGGCATCGTGCGCAACCGGTTCCTGATCTATACGTCCTTCGACATCCGTTTCGGCTACTGGTGGGCGCGAAAGTTCGCGCTGCCCTACGAGTTCGTGATGCGGCGCGCCAGCGCCAGGTTCAGCCGGTTGCTGGCCGCGCAGCACAATTGAGCTGCACATCCAGCACGCGCGCGCCGGGGCCTTCGGTGCCGAGCCGGTCGTGCTCGTTGACCAATTTGCAGCTGCCGAGGGACAGGCAGCCGCAGCCGATGCAGCCGGTCAGGTTGTCGCGCAACCGAATCAGCTGGGTGATGCGGTCGTCGAGGTCGGCGCGCCAGGTGGTGGACAGCGTCTCCCAGTCGCGGCGGGTGGGGTTGCGGCCTTCCGGCAGTTGATCGAGGGCGTCGCGAATCTCGCTGAGCGGTATGCCGACCCGCTGGGAGATGCGGATGAAGGCGACCCGCCGGAGCGTCTCGCGCGCGTATCTGCGTTGATTGCCGCTGGTCCGCCGACTGCTGATGAGTCCTTCGCGTTCGTAGAAGTGCAACGCGGAAACTGCTACTCCGCTACGCTCGGAAAGCTGCCCGGGGGTCAGCTCCTTTGCTCGCCAATCGGCTGTCGACATGCACGCTCCTCCATTCCCCTCAACAATACTTGAGGTTAGTCGGAGCCGGGGGAGGAATCGCCCGCATCGGCCAGTCGGCCCGATCCGCCGACGGCGACTGCCGCACCACGCCGCAAGACCACAACGAAGGCCCGAATAACGTGCTCTCGAGGCCGCGGCGAACTACGGTCTGAGCATGGGAGCAGATGCTGTGCCCGCGCGGCACGGAGAGGACTCGGACGCGGACGGGCTGGACCCCGACAGTCCGGGCACGCGGTTGACGGTGACCTCCGAGGTCGGCACGCTGCGCACGGTGCTGCTGCATCGGCCCGGCGACGAACTGCGCAGGCTCACCCCGCGCAACAACGATCAGCTGCTGTTCGACGGCATTCCCTGGGTGGAGCGGGCCCAGCAGGAGCACGACGCGTTCACCGGCGTGCTGCGCGAGCGCGGCGTCGAGGTGCTGCTGCTGGCCGACCTGCTGGCCGAGACCCTCGCGGTCAGCGGCGCCGCCCGCATCCAGGGCATCTCCGCCGCCGTGGACGCGCGCAGGCTCGGGCACACGCTGGCCGACCAGCTCGCCGCCTTCCTGCGCGGCGTCCGGGCCAGGGACCTGGCCAACATCCTGATGGCCGGGATGACCTTCGACGAACTGCCGTTCGGACCCGACGCCACCTCGCTGGTGCGCCGGATGCACCACGGCGCGGACTTCGTCATCGATCCGCTGCCCAACCTGCTGTTCACCAGGGACTCCTCGTTCTGGATCGGGCCACGCGTCGCGATCACCTCGCTCGCGCTGCCCGCCCGGATCCGGGAAACCTCGCTCACCGACCTGATCTACGCCTTCCATCCGCGTTTCCTCGGGGTGCGCCGCGCCTACGAATCGCACACCGCGCCCATCGAGGGCGGCGATGTGCTGCTGCTGGCGCCCGGCGTCGTCGCGGTGGGCGTCGGCGAACGTACCTCACCGGCCGGCGCGGAAGCGTTGGCGCGCAGCCTGTTCGACGACGATCTCGCGCACACCGTGCTGGTCGTGCCGATCGCGCAGAACCGGGCGACCATGCACCTGGACACCGTCTGCACGATGGTCGACAGCGACGCGCTGGTGATGTATCCGGCGGTGCGTGACTCGCTGTGCGCGTTCACCATTCAACGCGAAGACGATTACAGCGGGCGCAACGGCGAGGGCCGGGTCGCGATGAGCGGACCCGATCCGTTCCTGGTCGCCGCGGCCAAGGCGATGGGCATCGACAAGCTGCGGGTGATCGACACCGGCCTCGACGGCGTCACCGCCGAACGCGAACAGTGGGACGACGGCAACAATACGCTGGCCATCGCGCCGGGCGTGGTGGCCGCCTACGAGCGCAACGAGATGACGAATGCTCGCCTGGAGGACGCGGGCATCGAGGTGCTGCGCATTCCTGGCTCCGAATTGGGTTCCGGTAGAGGCGGACCCCGCTGTCTGTCCTGTCCACTATCCCGGGATGAGTTGTGATCCAACCATGTTCAACATCACCGTGTCGCATGAGTCGGCTGTCCCGCCCTACGAGCAGCTACGCATGGGGATCATCGCCAAGGTGCGCTCCGGCGAGCTGACTGCGGGCACCAAGATCCCCACCGTGCGGGCGCTGGCCGCGCAACTCGGTCTCGCGCCGAACACGGTGGCGCGCGCCTACCGCGAGCTGGAGGCCGACGGCGTGGTCGAAACCCGGGGCAGGCAAGGCTCTTTCATCGCCTCCTCCGGGGATCCGACCCGCGACGTCGCGGGCCGCGCCGCCACGGCTTACGTCGCTACCGTTCGCCGCCTGGGGCTCGACGACACCGCCGCACTGCGTTACGTCAAAGCGGCACTGGAGGGTTGAGCCGCGCTGCGCGTGCTCAGCGCCAACTGGGCAGCCAGAGGTGGTCGTGCCAGTTGCCCGGCGTGATCGGCAGCGCGGTGAGGATCGGCCAGAGCCAGATGAAATTGGCGATCACCAGGCCCAGGTAGAGGCAGACGGCGAGCAGGCCGAGGGCGTGCCGTTCGTCGGGCGCGACCGGTAGATAGGTGCCGGCCGGACTGCGCGGCACGGGTATTCGCCGGGACGGGCCGAGGATGTCGCCGAGCACCAGCGCCATGCCCATCACCAGGAACGGGGCGAGCGCCACGGCGTAGAAGTAGTACATCTGCCGGTCGAGGGTGAGGAACCAGGGCAGCAGCGCCGCGCTGTAGCCGACGAGCACCGCGGCGTAGCGCCAGTCGCGCCGCACCACGATGCGCCACACCATCCAGGCGATCACCGGGAAGGCCAGCCACCAGATGGCCGGGGTGCCGATCAGCATGACGGCCTTGACGCACTGGGTCTGCCCGCAGCCGCTGACGCCGTTGTCGGCGTAGTAGTAGAGCATCGGCCGCAGCCCCATCGGCCAGGTCCACGGCTTGGATTCCCAGGGGTGGTGATTGCCCGCCGAATTGGTCAGGCCTTCATGGAATTTGAGCGCCTCGCCGCTGTAGAACCAGAGCGAGCGCAGGGCGTCGGGGATCCAGCTGAACGGCCCGCCGGTGCCGACCTGATTGCCGACCGCCCACCGGTTGACGCCGGTCTCGCTGGCGAACCAGGCCCAGTAGGTGCCGAGATACACCCCGAGCGGCACCAGCACCAGCGCGTACAGCGCGGGCCCGATATCGCGGATCGCCGTGCCGGACCATGGACTGCGCACCCCGTAGGCGCGCCGGGCCGCCAGGTCGAAGCCGACGCTGAGCAGGCCGAAGGCGACGATGAAGTAGACGCCGGACCATTTTGTCCCGCAGGCCAATCCGAGCAGCACGCCGGCGCCGAAGCGCCACCAGCGCACCCCCAGGCGCGGTCCCCACGGTGTCGCGTCGATCCGGCCTTCGGCGTCGGCCTTGGCGAACCGGGCGCGCACCTCGTCCCGGTCCACGATCAGACAGCCGAACGCGGCCGTGACGAACATCGCCAGGAAGATGTCGAGCATGCCGATGCGCGAGGAGACGAAGGTGGTGCCGTCGGCGATCAGCAGGATGCCCGCGATCGCGCCGATCAGGGTGGACCTGGCCAGCCGCCGCACGATGCGGATCACCAGCAGGACGAGCAGGGTGCCGGCCACCGCGGACGCGAAGCGCCAGCCCCAGCCGTTGTAGCCGAACATCGCCTCGCCGATCGCGATGAGCTGCTTGCCGACCGGCGGATGCACCACCAGCCCGTAGCCGGGGTTGTCCTCCACCCAGCCGCCGTTGAGCATCTGCCAGCCCTGCGGCGCGTAGTGCTTCTCGTCGAACACCGGGGTGCCCGCGTCGGTGGGGTAGTTGAGCATGGTGAATCGCGTTACCGCCGCGATCGCCGTGAGAAACGCGGTGACGAGCCAGCCGCGCAGCGTATCGGTCGGCCCGAAATCGGGCGAGGGTCGCCGCGGCGCGGGGCTCGACCAGGAGGGCACGGACCCGAACGGAGCGGTCGCACGCTGGTCGGTCACCTGTGTCACGCTCCGATCGTATGCTGTGCGCGCCACGAGGTCCCGCAGCGGTGAGCCCGACACCGTGTGAAATCCGTAGCACGCGCGTACTCGCCGCGTGGTCACGATCACATACCCAGTACCCGGTCCCACCAGCGTCGCACTGCGAACCCGCTGACCGCTGTCGAAAACGGGCGCATGGCGCACTTGTCCGCGCGTGGCCCAGTAGGGCTGCGGGCGCGGGGTGGGCGGGTCGATAGGCTGCGAAGGTTCGGTGGATGCCGGACGTGGTCGAGACGGGAGTGCGGTGGCGGACGAGGCGACAGGGCCGGGCAGGCTGGTGCTCGCGGCGACCCCGATGGGGGACATCGGTGATGCCTCACAGCGGCTGCGCGACGCGCTCGGGTCGGCCGACATCGTCGCGGCGGAGGACACCCGGCGGACCAAATCGCTCGCCAAGGCCCTCGGCGTGGAGATCACCGGGCGGGTGATCAGCTTCTACGACCACGTGGAGGTCGCGAAGATTCCGGCGCTGCTCGCCGATATCGAGGCCGGGCGCACCGTGCTGCTGGTTACCGACGCGGGCATGCCGTCGGTGAGCGACCCCGGCTATCGGCTGGCCGCGGCGTGTGCGGCGCGCGATCTCCCGGTGACCTGCCTGCCCGGCCCGTCGGCGGTCACCACGGCGCTCGCGCTGTCCGCCCTTCCGGTGGAACGGTTCTGCTTCGACGGCTTCGCGCCGCGCAAGGGCGGTCAGCGCCGGGAGTGGTTGCGCACCTTGGCCACCGAGCCGCGCGCCTGCGTGTTCTTCGAGGCCCCGCACCGCCTCGCCGACTGCCTGGCCGACGCCGTCACCGTGCTCGGCCCCGACCGGCGCGCCGCCGTCTGCCGCGAACTGACCAAAACCTACGAGGAGGTCATCCGCGGCACCCTCGCCGAGGTCGCCGCCTGGGCCGTCGACGGCGCCCGCGGCGAGATCACCGTCGTCCTCGAAGGCGCGCAACCCAAATTCGCCGACCCGGTCGACCTGGTCGACGAGGTCGAAGCGCTCACCGCCGAAGGCCTCCGCCTCAAGGACGCCTGCGCGCAGATCGCCGGCCAGAACGGCGTCTCCCGCAACGAGCTCTACGACGCGGTGCTGGTCGCCCGACGCGACGGCGAGGACTGACCGGCGTTTGTGCGGGGGGACAGCGGTCAGGTGACGAACCGCGCCATGGTGCGCGCCGCGCCGACGCGGCATGATCGTCCTATGTCTTCTCTGGAAAGCAAGGCCAAGACCTTCCTCGCACTGCACCGTCCCGGTGATCCCGCCGTCCTGCCCACCGTGTGGGACGCGTGGTCGGCGAAGGTGGCGGTGGACGCCGGGTTCGCCGCGCTCACCGTGGGCAGTCATCCGGTCGCCGACTCGATCGGCCGCGCCGACGGCGAGGGGATGACCTTCGCCGAGTTGCTCACCAGGGTCCGGCAGATCACCGAGGCCGTCGACGTGCCGGTGTCGGTGGATATCGAGTCGGGCTACGGCCTCGAACCGGCGCAGCTGATCGACGGTCTGCTCCAGGCGGGTGCCGTCGGGCTCAATATCGAGGACACCGTGCACAGCGAGGGCGGCCGGCTGCGCGCGCCGCAGGAGCACGCCGATCTGGTGCACGGCCTGCGTCAGTTCGCCGACGCGGCCGGGGTGCACGTGGTGGTCAACGCCAGGACCGACCTGTTCCTGCGCCAGGACGGTGACGAGGCGGACCGGGTCGATCGCGCCATCGAACGGCTGCGCCTGGCCGCTGCCGCGGGTGCCGACGTGCTCTTCCCGGCGGGTGCGTCCGGCGACGCTGCCGTGCGCAGGCTGACCGGTGAACTGCCCCTGCCGATCAGCATGGTCGGTCTGCCGGACAAGTCCGACAAGGCGGTGCTCGCCGACCAGGGCGTGGCCAGGATCAGCTTCGGTCCCTTCTTGCAGCGGGCGCTCACCGCGGAGATCGAGCGGCTGCTCGCGCGCTGGAAGTAGTTGTTCGCCGCTGAAAAGCGAAGCGGCGCTACGGTTACAGGCCGAGTGTGGCCTTGACGAATTGCACGAACAGCGGAGCCAGGTCGGGCACGCGAGCGGGGCCGTCGGACACGATGACGCGGCGGGTCCGCTCGCCGATCGCGTCCGGAAGTAAGGCGATCAGCTCGTCCGACACCTCCGGTAAGGCCGGATCCGCTTGGCGCGCTTGGTCGTAGAAAATTCGGTACAGCTCGGCGAAGCGGTCGACGGCCAGGTCGCGGAAGTCGACGGCGGCCTGGTTCACCTTGAACGACTCGACGAGGATCAGCCGCGCGAAATCCGGCTCGGCAGCGACGGTTTCGCAGAAGGTGACGACGATGGACTCGATCCTGGCGTGCGCGTCGGCCTCCGGCGCGAGCTGGGCGAGTTCCTCGGCGATCCGGGTGGCCACGATGTCCACGCCGGTGTGCACCGCCTCGACGAAGCACTCTTCCTTGTTCGCGAAGTGCTCGTAGAAGGTGCTGCGCGAGACCCGTGCTCGGGCAACGATATCGGTGAGTGTGGTGCCGGAATACCCCATGCTGTCGACGCATTCGACCATCGCCTCGATGAGCCGCCCACGCTGCGAGACCAGGACCGCGTCTCGTGCCGCGCGATGCCGATCGGCGAAGCTGTTCTGCGGCATGGGTGTCGATCCTGTCGCCTGTTGTCGGCGCATCGGTGCCCTCCCTGTTCAGCGAACATATGCATTCGTAACCAAGCATTATGCGTCTGTGCGCCAGGGGATTACGCGCCGGAGGGCAACGATGGCCGTTTCGGTCCGGGTTCGGGCCGCGTGCGGTACCTTCCGGTAGGTGTTCAGTACGCGGTGGTACACGGGGCGGAGAATCGAACGGGGAATCCGAGAGTTGTTGCGCACCGCGGTGCGAGCGCTACTCGCGTCGATCGGCCGTAGCCGCCCGGCGGCCGGCCCGGCCCACATCGAGCACAGCCCGCTCGGCCGGACCGTGCCGCGCGCGGGCTACTCGACCATCAGGCAGTGTGTGCCCGCGCGCAGCAGCATGGTGCGGCGCCGCCAACGCGGCACGGGCACAGCCTGATTCGACGCACGCGACCGAGCAGGCCGCGTGCGGATCACTCCTTCGGCTCGATGTACTTGGGGTACACCGGCTCCGGCGCGGGCAGCGGCACGCCGGGCACGATCGGCGTCGCGATGTCGGCGAAGCTGCGATCCTGCTGGCCGAGCTGATCGAGGATCTTGCCCGCCGAACCCGGCATCACCGGCTGCACCAGGATCGCGACGATGCGCAATACCTCGAGCGTCACGTACAGCACCGTCGCCTCGCGGGCCAGATCCTCCGGCGTGCCGGACTTGGCCAGCGCCCACGGCGCCTGCGCGGAGAAGTACTTGTTCGTCTCGCCGAGCGTCAACCAGATCGCTTCCAGCGCGAGATGCATTTGCTGCGCGTCGAATTCGGCGCGGCAGCGGTCGAGCAGCCCATTGGTCAACGCCAGCAGTGTCTGGTCGGCCTCGGTGAACTCACCCGGCGTCGGCACCACGCCGCCGCAGTCGCGCGCGACCAGCTTGGTGCTGCGCTGCACCAGGTTGCCGAACTCGTTGGCCAGGTCCGAGTTGATCCGGCCGACGATCGCCTCGTGGCTGTAGCTGCCGTCCTGCCCGTAGGAGATCTCGCGCAGCAGGAAGAAGCGCACCGCGTCCAGGCCGTAGGTGTCCACCAGCTCCAGCGGGTCGACCACATTGCCGACCGACTTGGACATCTTCTCGCCCTTGTTGTACAGGAACCCGTGCACGAAAACGCGTTTCGGCAACTCGACGCCCGCCGACAGCAGGAACGCCGGCCAGTAGACCGTGTGGAACCGGGTGATGTCCTTGCCGATGATGTGCACGTCGGCGGGCCAGAACCGCTGGAATGCAGCGGATTCGGTGTCCGGGAAGCCGACGCCGGTGATGTAGTTGGTGAGCGCGTCCACCCACACGTACATCACGTGATCGGGGTGGCCGGGCACCGGCACGCCCCAGTCGAAGGTGGTGCGCGAGATGGACAGATCCTTCAGCCCCGCCTTGACGTAGCTGACGATCTCGTTGCGCCGGGTGGCGGGCGCGATGAACTCGGGGTGCTCCTCGTAGAGCGCGAGCAGCTTGTCCTGGTAGGCCGAGAGCCGGAAGAAGAAGTTCGACTCCTCGGTCCAGGTGACCGGCGTCTTCGTCTCGGTGGAGATCCGGGTGCCGTCGTCGAGCAGCGTGGTCTCCTCCTCGGTGTAGAACGCCTCGTCGCGCACCGAGTACCAGCCCGAGTAGTTGCCCAGGTAGATATCGCCGTTGGCGAGCATCCGCTCCCAGATGGCGACGCTGGCCGCCTGGTGGTCCTCGTCGGTGGTGCGGATGAACCGGTCGAAGGTGACGTCGAGCGTCTTGTCCATCGCCTCGAACACGTCGGAGTTGCGCGCCGCGAGCTCCTGCACCGGGACGCCCTCGGCGACGGCCGTCTGCTGCATCTTCTGACCGTGCTCGTCGGTGCCGGTCATGAAGAAGACGTCGTACCCGTCGAGCCGCTTGAACCGGGCGATGGCGTCGGCCGAGATGTACTCGTACGCATGCCCGATGTGCGGCGCACCGTTCGGGTACGCGATGGCCGTAGTGATATAGAAGGCGGGGCGGTCGGCTTCGCTCATGGTGTGTCTACTGTAATGCGCGTGGTTTCCAACCTTCGCGCGAATATCCCTGGCACGGATTCCGGTGTCGTGAACGGCGGTGCCCGATGAGCAACAAGCGCCCCGCGCCGGACCTGCCGGAGCCGCTCGCCCCGATCGTCGACGCGCACACCCACCTCGATGCCTGCGGCGCCACCGACGCGGCGTCCCCCGCCGTGATCGTGGACCGGGCGGCCTCGGTCGGCGTCGGCCAGGTGGTCACCGTCGCCGACGACCTCGCCGCCGCGCAGTGGGCCGTGCAGGCCGCGCACTGGGATCCCCGCGTCTACGCCGCCGTCGCGCTGCACCCGACCCGCGCCAACGCGCTGGACGAGGCTGCGAAGGCCGAACTCGAACGGCTCGCCGCCGACCCTCGCGTAGTCGCGATCGGCGAGACCGGGCTCGACTACTACTGGCCGGGCAAGCTGGACGGCTGCGCCGATATCGAGACGCAGATCGAGGGCTTCCGCTGGCACATCGGCCTGGCGAAGCGGCTGCGCAAACCGCTGATGATCCACAATCGCGAGGCCGACCACGATTTGCTGACGGTGCTGCTGGACGAGGGTGCGCCGAATACCGTTATCTTCCATTGTTTCTCGTCGGATACCACGATGGCGCTGGCCTGTGTGGCCGAGGGCTATGTGCTGAGTTTCTCCGGCACGGTCAGTTTCAAGAATGCGCACGAGTTGCGGGAAGCCGCCAAAGTGGTGCCGGACGAGCTCATTCTGGTCGAAACGGACGCGCCTTATTTGACCCCGCATCCATTCCGTGGTGCCCCCAACGAACCGTATTGCTTGCCGTACACGGTGCGGGCGCTGGCGGAAGTGCGCGAACAGGACCCGGCCGAATTGGCGAAGATCACCACGGCGAACGCTCGTCGCGTCTACGGCATCTGAGTCGAACCCGCTATTTTTCGGCACTCTGAGTACCCGTAAGGGGGCTGGATATGCGGGGTGTGTCCTAGGTCACTATGAAGGTCACATTTCGTGATCAACCTGCGGCGTCGATATCTTTTCGTGATATTGATAGCTCCAGCTGAAGCCAGTGAAGGTTGTCTACCCCCAAACCCCTCGTTATCGTACTGTGACCATGTCCCCATTCACGAGGATCAACCAGTCTCGCTCGCCGCTGCTGTACGTGGCGGTCGGCGCGTTGCTGATGACGCTGATCGTCGGCGCCGGGCTCGCGATCGTGAACCGCAAGACGGTGACGGTCGTCGTCGACGGCGAGAAGCGGGTCGAGACGACCATGTCGCTCAACGTGCGCGGCGTGCTGCGGGCCGCCGGGTTCGCGGTGACCGAACGCGACAAGGTGGCCCCCGGGCTGGCCGCGCGGATCGGCGACGGCGCCACCATCACGCTCAACCGGGCGCGTGAGGTGCAGCTGATGGTCGACGGCCAGGCCCGCAAGGTGTGGACCACCGGCCTGACCGCGGGCGAGGCGCTCGAGCAGCTGAGCCTGCCCAGCGAGGTGTACGTCTCGCCGGCCCGCACCGAGAAGCTGCCGCTGGAAGGTGCCGCGCTGAAAGTCGCGACGCCACGGGCGGTCTCGCTGATCGACGGCAGCGGCGCACCGGTCGACCTGCGGTTGGCCGCGCCGACCGTGGGCGAATTGCTCACGGTCGCGGGCGTTCCGCTGATCGAGCAGGACACCGTCGAGCCCGCCGCGTCCACCCCGCTCACCGATGGCACCCGAATCACGGTGACGCGCAAGCGGATCGAGCAGCGGACGGAGACGCTGCCGCTCGACCCGCCGGAGAACGTGATCGAAGACCCGACCATGAACATGAGCCGCTCGGTGGTGGAAACCCAGGGTGCGCCGGGCGTGCAGGACGTCACGTTCGCGGTCACCATGGTCAACGGCGCCGAGGTGGAGCGTAAGCCGATCGCCTCGACGGTGACGGTGACCGCGCAGCCGAAGACCATCCGCAAGGGCGCCAAGCCGGGCACCGAGGTGCCGCCGGTGCGCGACGGAGCGGTCTGGGACGCGCTGGCTCGCTGCGAGTCCACCGGTAACTGGAGCATCAACAACGGCAACGGTTACTACGGCGGCATCCAGTTCGACCAGAGCACCTGGGAACGGCAGGGTGGCCTGAAGTACGCACCCCGCGCCGACCTCGCGACCCGCGAGGAGCAGATCGCCATCGCCGAGGTCACCCGCGCCCGGCAGGGTTGGGGCGCCTGGCCCGCCTGCACCAGCCGCCTCGGCATCAGCTGAACCTCCTCGAGCCGCACACCTTTCGTTTTCCCGCATAGGAAATTGCATGCGATTCCCTATGCGGGAAAACAGAACCTGTGCGTGTGATGGCGGTTACGGGGCGGAACCCCTTCGTGTTGCCTTCGATTCGCTGAGCGGTCATGGGGACCAGGCAATATTCCGCTGATCTGTACACTCGTCCAGGTTTGTGACGGTGTGGGTCGGGTCAGTGAGGTGTGGTCGATGAGGGTTGTTCAGGTGTGCCGGCGTGCGGTGGCGGTAGCCACGTTGTCGGCCAGTGCCGCGTTGTGCGTGAATGTTGCTCCGGCACACGCGGAAACTCCCGGGACGCTGATCTCGGTCGCCGCCCAGCCGGACGGCTGGCACGGGGTATCGGGTGGCTCGGTGGTCGAGTACTGGATGCGCGCATCGGACGGAACGCCGCGGCAGGCCAGCGGCGCGCTGTTCGTCCCGCCGGGCACGCCGCCCGCGGGTGGCTGGCCGGTCGTCGCCTACGACCACGGCACCACCGGTCTCGGCGCGGGCTGCGGCGGGCAGTCCGATCCGGCGGGCCATCCTTATCAGCAGACCCGGTCCAAAGAGGACCGGCTGATCCAGCGCCTGCTCGGCCAGGGCTTCGCCGTGGTCGCGCCCGACTACCTCGGACTCGGCCGCTTCGACACGGGCCCGCACCCGTACCTGGAGATCGCCTCGGAGGCGACCGCCACCATCGATCTGCTGCGCGCCGCCCGCACCACTCATCCCGAGTTGTCGCGCACCTGGGCCGTGCTCGGGGTGTCGCAGGGCGGGCAGGCCGCGCTCGGCACCGGCCACCTGCAAGCCAGCTACGCGCCGGACCTGGATTTCCGCGGCACCATCGCGATCGACCCCGAATCCGATGTGGAGAAGGTGCTGCCACTGGCCGGGCCGAACATCCCTGCGGTCCGCGGTGGTGACGGCGCGATGAGCTTCTTCGTCAGCATCCTGGCGGGTCTGCGCGCCGCCCGCCCTGACGTGAATGTCGACCAGTACCTCACCCCGCAGGGGCGAGAGGTCTTGGACAGCGTCGGCACCCGGTGCCTGGACGGCATCACCGAGCGCGTGCGCGGCCTCGGCGTCGGCGACCTGCTCGCCAGGCCGCTCGCCGACGAGCCCATCCGATCCGCCCTCGACACCTACCTCACCGTGCCGACTTCCGGCTACGACGCCCCGATCCTGTTGCTGCTCAATGTCACCGACACCGTCGTGCCCTCTCCACTGCACGCCGCACTGGCCGCCCAGTTCGCCGCCAACGGTGTCGATTTCCAGACCGTCACCGGCACCGGCACGCACACCCAGCTCAACCCGCCGATGTGGGCGGCCATCGATTCCTTCCTCGACCGCGTCAAGGCACCGGCGCCGCAGCGGTAGGCGGCGAGGCCAGGTTTGCGCAGGGCACATCCCGGAGGTTGATAGGTTCTTCAGGTGTCCGAACCTGAAGTTGCTGCTCGTGGGAGTGCCGCGTTGCTCGGACCCGCCGAAGTGCGGGTGCTGGCCGAGCGGCTCGGCGTGCGGCCGACCAAGCAGCTCGGGCAGAACTTCGTGCACGACGGGAACACGGTGCGCCGGATCGTCACGGCGGCCGGCGTCGGGCGTGACGACGTGGTGCTCGAGGTCGGGCCGGGACTCGGTTCGCTGACGTTGGCGCTGCTCGACGTGGTGGATTCGGTCGTCGCCGTCGAGATCGATCCGGTGCTCGCCGAGCACCTCCCGGTGACCGTCGCGGACCGGGCGCCCGAACTGGCCGACCGGTTGACGGTTGTCGAAGCGGACGCGTTGCGGGTCGCCGCCGCCGACCTCCCGGTGTCGCCGACCGCGCTGGTGGCGAACCTGCCATACAACGTGGCGGTCCCGGTGCTGCTGCACCTCCTGGCCGAATTGCCTAGCATCACAGTGTCTTTGGTGATGGTGCAGGCCGAGGTGGCGGACCGGCTCGCGGCCGCCCCCGGCAGTCGCATCTACGGCGTGCCCAGCGTGAAGGCCGGCTTCTTCGGTACCGTCCGCCGCGCGGGCGCCGTCGGCACCCAGGTCTTCTGGCCGGTTCCGCGCGTCGATTCCGGCTTGGTCCGCGTCGACCGCTACGCCGAACCCCCGTGGTCGATGGACGACGACCATCGCCGCCGCGTCTGGGAGGTCGTCGACGCGGCTTTCGCACAACGCCGCAAAACCTTGCGCGCAGCGTTGGCCGGCTGGGCCGGCTCACCCGCGGAAGCCGAACGTCGTCTCGTCGCCGCCGGCATCGCCCCGACGGCCCGCGGTGAAACCCTCGACACAGCGGCGTTCGTCCGCCTCGCCGCCCAGGCCTGAGTAACGCAGTCACCGGGAGAGTATCGAGATAGGCGTACTGGTCGGTTTGTGTTGCGGCCGAAGCGAATACGCGCGCAGCGAACCTGTATCGGCAACGCGTTCCACCGGTAATTCCGGCGATGCAGATTGTGGATAACTGGCTTTTGCCTTTTTGTCGCAACGTGGGCGGCCGCAGTGGTGTCGTCTATCCGATTGTGCGTCTTCACGATTCGCACGGCGCGGTAAGCGCAGGTCAGCCCGTCTGCCGACGGAGCGATCGAGCGGAGACCCGCAAGTGCGGACCTCAGTGCTCGGCACCCTGACGCAGTGTGCCGCCGGATGTGGATGAGCCTGTGGATGATTCGACCATGGCGTCGTCCATGGTGAACGGTGCGGTGTGCACCGCGCCGCCGGGGGAGAAGTCTAGATAGCGCCGATACGCGCCCGCACTCGGGGGGTCTGCGCAGAGGACGCGACTTCGAGTGCGATCGGTCGCACCTGATCCTGCGTCGTATCGGGCCGGATGATCAGCCAGGCTTTCGTGGTGGATGCGGAACCGGACGAACCGGCGTGCCGTCCGGTCCCGCGATCCGAAAGTGCAAGGCTCCGGCCTGATTCGGCGCCCGAAGGCGGCGAACGCCCGCCGGTCCGGTATCAGACGGCGACCTCGTACCCCGCCTCGTCCACGGCGGCGGCGATCTCGGAATCGGCGATCGGTGCCGCGCTGTCGACGGTGACCGCACCGCTGGCGAGATCGACATCGACACTGGTGACGCCGTCGATCTTGCCGATCTCCGTCTTGACGGAGCTCACGCAGTGCCCGCAGGTCATCCCCGTCACGGTGTAGGTGGAACTGGGCATCTCCGACTCCTTCGCTCATTTTCATCATACGGGCCGGGGGTACCCCGACATGAACGAACATACCCCCCATGGGTATGCCACGCAAGTGGCGATTCGACCGTTCATCGCGTCCGCCACGACCGTACTGCGAGAGTCACCGCGGTCGCGACAACAGCCCCCATCGCGATGAATACGACCTGCGGGCTGCCGAGTGTCTCGTCCCCGGCGGTCAGATAGATCCCGGCATTGATCAACCAGTGCCCCACCGCCGCAACCACAATCCGCTGCCGGCAGCTACCGGTACCGAGGCTGCCGAGCAGCACCGCGAACGCCATCGCGGAGATGAAGAAGGAGACAGCGACCACCGGACCCGCGCCGAACGCCTGCACGTGCCACAGCGCCCATGCCGCACCGGTCACCACGATCGCCACGAACCGGCGCACTCGCGATTCCAGCAGCGGTTGCAGCAACCCACGCCACCCGATCTCCTCGCCGGTCGCGCCGACGAGCTGAATCACGAAGAACACCACGAAGGGCACGCCCCCGACCGCAGCGGGCCCGACCAGATCGTGCCCCGCGAATGCCGTTGCCCCGGCGATCAATAACCCGCAGAGCAGGCAGGCCACCAGAACGTAGGTGAGATTCGCACGCACTTGCTTGGCAGGCACCGGCGCCGGAAGCAGTGGCTTGATAATCCTGCGACCGCTGAACCAGGTGACCACTGCGCCGAGCGCCGGACCGAACTGAACCAGCGCGAGCGCCGGCGGGTCGATGCCCGAAACCGGTTGCAGCGCAAGCATCGCCGCCGAGCCGAGCAGGGTCGCCAGGACGTAGAGCCCGACCAATGTCCAGAAGATCCGGCCGGACGGTGCGGAAACCGGCTGCTCCAGCAGCGTTCCGCTGGCGGGTCCGACATGAATTTCAGGCTGCTCGATCACCGGATGATCGTCACACGGTGCCTGCGCTGTTCCTTTCATACTTCAGAGCCATTTATCGCGCCGCGACCTCATCCTTCCGGTGTCGTCGCCACCCAGCCGTGCATCGCCAACTCGGCAACCTTCTCCAGTTCCGCTCGGCTCGCCCCGTCCCGCGACGCTTGCGACATTCCCTGCATGACCGTGCCGACGTAGCGCGCCAGGGTCGCCGCGTCGGCGTCGGTGACGAGCACGCCCGCGTCGATGTCGGCCTGAATGCGTTCCCTGATCAGGCCGAGGTTCCGCTCGCGCAATCCGCGCAGCATGTCGGCGACCTCGCCGCTCGTCGTGTTCACGCCCGCACTCATCACCAGGCAGCCGTGCGGGCAGTCGGGCCGGGTGTACTCCGCCGCCCCCTCGCGCAGGAAGCGCCGCACCGCCGCCTCGGCTGTCGGCTCCTCCGCCAATGCGCGGGCAATGAATTGGCCGTACCGCGCGCCGAAGGTCTGTACGGCCTCGTTGAACAGCGTCGCCTTGTCACCGAAGGCCGCGTAGAGACTCGGCGCGCCGATGCCCATCGCGGCGGTGAGATCACCGATCGAGGTGGCCTCGTAGCCGCGCGCCCAGAACAGCCGGGTGGCCTTGTCCAGTGCGGCCGCTCGGTCGAACGAGCGCGGCCTGCCTCGGGTCGGAGTGCTCATGGGACTCATTCTATAGCGATCGCTAGATAATGTGCTAACGTCTGATTCTGTAGTGATCGCTAGAGAAAGGGACGCACAATGGGCGCACTGACAGGCAAGACCGCACTGGTGACCGGAGCCAGCCGGGGCATCGGCCGCGGCATCGCCGAACGACTCGGCCGGGACGGCGCACGGGTAGCGGTGCACTACAACGGCAATGACGAGGCGGCCAAGGAAACCGTCGCCGCGATCGAGGCCGCGGGCGGCTCGGCCTTCGCCATCCGCGCCGAGCTCGGCGTGCCCGACGACGCCGCGGCACTGTGGGCCGCCTTCGACGCACATGCCGACGGGGTGGACATCCTGGTCAACAACGCGGGCATCGACGGCATCCGCGAGCCGATCGCGGGCACCGACGAGGCCGCGTTCGACCGGGTCTTCGCGGTCAACACCAAGGCGCCGTTCTTCGTGACCAAGCTCGGCCTGGACCGGCTGCGTGACGGCGGCCGGATCATCAATATCTCCACCGGCCTCACCCACGGGGCGCACATGCCGGAGCTGATCGCCTACACGATGACCAAAGGTGCGATCAATGCCATGACCAGCGTGCTGGCCAAGGAGGTCGGCGCGCGCGGGATCACCGTGAATGCGGTCGCACCCGGTGTGATCGACACCGACATGAACGCGCACTTCCTGAATGATGCCGAGACCGCAGCGATGGTGTCGCGCATGTCGCCGCTGAACCGGCTCGGTCAACCCGCCGATGTGGCTGATGTCGTCGGCTTCCTCGCCTCCGCCGACGGGCGCTGGGTCACCGGGCAGTGGATCGATGCCACCGGCGGTGCGCTGCTGTAACCATACGATTCCGCTCGAGTGATAGCCCGATATCGGGGGGCGCGACGGCCGGGACCACCCGTTAGGCTTGGGCACCGTGCTGTCAGTTGTGCCGAGCCCCATCACCGTGCGCGCGCCGTCGAAGGTGAACCTCCATCTCGGAGTCGGTGACCTGCGCGCCGATGGGTTCCACGACCTGACTACGGTGTTCCAGGCGCTGTCGCTGAGCGACGACGTGGAGATCGCCCCCGCGGCCTCGCTGGCCGTGCGGGTCACCGGCGAAGGCGCCGCCGACGTGCCCACCGATCGCACCAATCTGGTGTGGAAAGCGGCGGTCCGGCTGGCGCACCTGGCCGGCCGGGCGCCGCTGGTGGAGTTCGCTATCGCCAAGGGCATTCCGGTGGCAGGCGGAATGGCGGGCGGCAGCGCGGACGGCGCCGCCGCGCTGGTCGGACTCAACGAACTGTGGGATCTCGGGCTCACCCGCGACGAACTGTCCGCCGTGGCCGCCGAACTCGGCAGCGACGTACCGTTCGCGCTGCACGGCGGTACCGCGCTCGGCACCGGGCGCGGCGAACGACTGCTTCCGGTGCTGTCCCGCAACAGCTTTCACTGGGTGCTCGCGCTGGCCAAGGGCGGCTTGTCCACCCCGGCGGTCTTCGCCGAACTCGACCGGCTGCGCGAGCACGGCACCCCGCCGCGGCTCGGCGAACCACAACAGCTGATGCAAGCCTTGGCCTTCGGCGACCCGAAACAGCTCGCCCCCCTGCTGGGTAACGACCTGCAGGCGGCCGCCTTGTCGCTGAAGCCGGAGCTGCGCCGGACCTTGCGGGCCGGGGTCAACGCAGGGGCACTGGCCGGTTTGGTCTCCGGCTCCGGCCCGACCTGCGCGTTCCTGTGCGAAAGCGAGGAATCCGCAGTCGCGGTAGCGGCGGAGCTGGCGGGCGCCGGTGTTTGCCGCAGCGTCCGGACCGCGAGCGGCCCCGTGCCCGGCGCCCGTGTCGTCAACAGCGAGACCCCGGGTAAGCGTTGAGGACAGCCCAGACGTGGGCACGCGGAACCGCGAGGTGGGGAGCTCAGTACGCTGGCTCTGGGCAAGCAACGAGCCCGCCACCGTTAGGACCGGAAGGATTCATGTCCAACCTGATCAACCTCGAGCAGGTCTCCAAGAGTTTTGGGATCACTCCGCTGCTAGACAACGTATCGATGGGCGTCCACGCGGGCGAGCGTATCGGGGTTGTCGGTTTGAACGGTGGCGGTAAGACCACGCTGCTCGAGGTGCTCACCGGGCTGGAGCCGCCGGACAGTGGGCGGGTCAGCCGGGTCGGCGGGCTGCGGATCGCCACGGTGACGCAGCGCGGCGTGCTGCCGCCCGGCTCGACGGTGGGCGATGTTGTGCTGGCGGGGCTGGCCGACGACGCGATGACCGACGACGTCGCCGAGCACGAGTGGGCGGCCAACCCGCGCATCCGGTCGGTGATGGAAGGTATCGGCATCGCCGGGCTCGGGCTGGAAACCTCGATCGACAATCTTTCCGGCGGTGAGCGGCGGCGCGTCGCGCTGGCCGCCGCGCTGGTCCGCGAGCTCGACCTGCTCGTGCTCGACGAACCGACCAACCACCTCGACGTCGAAGGCGTGCAGTGGCTGGCCCAGCATCTGCTCAACCGGCGCAGCGCGCTGGTGGTGGTGACCCACGATCGCTGGTTCCTCGACACCGTCGCCACCAACACCTGGGAGGTGGTCGGCGGCAAGGTCGAGACCTACGAGGGTGGCTACGGCGACTGGATCTTCGCCCGCGCCGAGCGCGCGAGGCAGGCCGACGCCTCCGAGGCGCGGCGCGCCAACCTGGCCCGCAAGGAACTGGCCTGGCTGCGGCGCGGGGCCAAGGCCCGCACCTCCAAACCGCGCTACCGGGTGGAGGCCGCCGAGGCGCTGATCGCCGATGTGCCCGCGCCGCGCGACAGTGTGTCGCTGGCCGCGTTCGCGCGAAAGCGGCTGGGCCGCGTCGTCATCGAGCTGGAGGACACCACCCTCACCACCCCGGACGGCCGGGAGTTGGTGCGCGACTTGACCTGGCGGCTCGCGCCGGGGGAGCGGGTCGGCCTGGTCGGCGTGAACGGTTCCGGCAAGACGACCCTGCTGCGCACGCTGGCCGGCGAGACGGAACCGGCGGCGGGCAAACGCATTCAAGGCCAGACGGTGCAGATCGGCTGGCTGCGTCAGGAACTCGACGATCTGCCGACCGACATGCGCGTGCTGGAGGCGGTGCAACAGGTCGCGCAGCGAATCATGCTGGGCGACAAGGAGATCTCGGCGGGTCAGCTCGCCGAGCGGCTCGGCTTCACCCCGGCCAGGCAGCGCACCCCGGTCGGCGATCTGTCCGGTGGCGAGCGGCGCAGGCTGCAGCTGACCCGCATCCTGATGGCCGAGCCGAACGTGCTGCTGCTCGACGAGCCGACCAACGACCTGGACATCGATACGCTGCAGCAGCTGGAAGACCTGCTCGACAACTGGGCGGGCACCCTGGTCGTCATCAGCCACGACCGCTACCTGATCGAGCGCATCTGCGACTCCACCTGGGCGCTGTTCGGCGACGGCAAGCTCACCAATCTGCCCGGCGGCATCGACGAGTACCTGAAGAAGCGCGCCGCGCAGGGTGACGCCGTGGCCCGTTCGGGCGCCGCCGATACGAAGTCCGCGCCGGTGACCGACGCCGCGACCCAGCGGGCCGCCCGCAAGGAACTGTCCAAGCTGGAACGGTCCATCGAGAAGTTCGACGAACGCGAGCGGCAACTGCACGCCGCGCTGGCCGAGGCCGCGACGGACCCGGACAAGCTGGTCAAACTCGGGGCCGAGCTCAAGCAGGTCATCGCGGAAAAGGAAGCCGCAGAGGAACGTTGGATGGAGCTGGCGGAGGGTCACTGACCCCGTCGACCGCCGCCGGAGTCGTCAGTGCCCGGCGGCGCGATCGTCCTCGATCGCGACCGGCAGGCAGGTCCGCACGAAGTCGCCACCGAACCCGGTGAGCGCCACGCTGCGGTAGATGATCTTCGTGCCGAACCCGGCGCGCTTCAGCAGCTCGCGCACCGGCGCCTGCGCCTCCAGTAGCTGGTATCGGTGCGGATTGCCGACCGGCTCCCGGGCGTGCTCGACCAGTCCGAGCCTGCGCAGGTTGGTCAGGTACTGCTGGATCCGGTTCGGAAAGCGCAGTCCGGCTTGCTCGCCGACCAGCGTCAGCATCGACCCGACGCGTTCGGCGCCGAGCGCGCGCGGGCGTCCGGTCCGGATGTCGATGGAGGGCTGCGGGCCGTCCAGCCGCAGGAAGCGCAGGATCCGGGCCTCGTCGGGGGTAAGCTCGGCCAGCATGCCCGCGAACGCCGGATGGTTCTCCTCGTCGCCGTGCGTGCTCGCCGACAGTCGCAGCAGCGCCGCACCCTGCTCGCGCAGCGTGGGAACGGCTTGCGCGGCAGTCTCGTTCGGGGCTTCGGGGAAGCCGAGCGCCCGGCGCACCCGGTCGCGCACCTCGGATTCGGCCTCGGCCAGCACTTCTCGCGGCGGCACGCCCTGGATGCT
This sequence comes from Nocardia suismassiliense, assembly GCF_900269665.1. Lineage (GTDB taxonomy): Bacteria > Actinomycetota > Actinomycetes > Mycobacteriales > Mycobacteriaceae > Nocardia > Nocardia suismassiliense. Next base: position 8,413,540 of record NZ_LT985361.1, on the reverse strand, counting down.
GCGTTGCACGACCGTCGAGGTGACACCGACCGCGGTGCCGACACCCCACGCGGTCGCACCGGTCACCGCGGACCAGGCCACCCTGGCCACGCCGGTCGCCGCGCGCACCCCGGCGATGGGATAACCCACCCGCGAAGGTGATTCGTCGTGGCGTAAGACGTTGCTGTCCGGCCGTCGCGCGAGCTCGGTCGACGGCGCGACGGCCGCGGCGGAGTGCTCGACGGCCCCGGCATCGTCGCCGGGGTCGGATTTCGCTACAGCCATGTGGTCGCCACTCCTGTTCCGAATATCAGAATATGAGCGTATCCGGCGAACAGGCCCAACACGCCGCCATGGAGAAAAAGCAGCCACTCATCTTGCTTGATGGCCGATCTCAGCATGTCGACGAAGTCCGGCGGCCGCAGTGCCGCCATCTGTTTGGCGATGTAGGAGTTGATCTGCCTGCCCTGGCGGACGTTGAACTCCGGGTCGGCGAAGGCGATCGGGGCGATGGCCATGGCCTCGGCGGTGAAGGTGTCCTGCAGCGAGTCGTAGTCGCGGCTGCCGAGCATGAACTTGACGGCGGGCCTGGCCGGGCCGAGCGCGCGGTCGGCGGCGGGGCGCAGGGTGTCCTCGAGCATCTGGATGGTGCGGTCCGAGCGCGGGCCGTTGAGCAGCTCGTCGCCGATGTTGGCGACCGTCAGCACCTGACTGGAAACCAATTCGGCGTAGCCGTCGGTGATTTCGGACTGGCGCTTGATCAGCAGACCCTGCCGCCACGGGCACCACCACTTCGGGTAGGCGGGCGCGAAGATCATATTGATGCCCACCCAGTTGACCACCCAGCCGATGATCACCCCGCCGATCGGCAGCACGATCAACGACGACAACCCGGTGAAATGCAGCAGGGCAACCAGCACGACGCCCATCGGCGCACCGAAGTAGAAGCCGAAGTTGATCATGAACCGCAACTCTTTCGCCCCGAGTACTTGAAACAGGGTGTTGAGCAGTTGCGGCCTGCCCTGGAAGTAACGAATCACCATCTGCTTCACGTCGAGCAGTTGATCAATATTCGCGCCTAATTCATCGGTCAGTTCGCGCAGAATATCCGGCAGTTGTTGCCGGACTCTGGCTTGGACCATGTCGCGCACTTGGCTCGGCAGGTTGTACCAGAGCTGTGGATGCTCCCGCTTGAGAATATCTTCGACGATCGTCTGGATCTGTTCGTCGGCGATGCTCGCGAGATGCTCGGCGAGCTTGTCCGGCTCCAACTCGCGATAGAAATCCGCGACACTCCCCAGTTTGGCCAGACCCTTGTCGACCGCGATGCTCGCCATCTTGTCCGCGCGCGACGGCACGATGCCCTGCCAGCCGAATCTGCCGTCGTAACTCAGTAGCGGAAGTACCTGAATTCTTTTGGGCAGGAAGGGATACAGCGCGCGAAGACCGGGTAGTCGGAAGCCATGGAAAGCAAGTGGCCGGAACAGCATGAGCACGCCGGTCCAGTTGGTGATGTAGCCGATGATTCCCGTAAAAAGTGGGATAGTCAGAAGCTCGAGGAGGATTGTCGGGTGGACACCGAACACACTCTCTAACACGACACCCTCCTGCCGACACACCGGTGACCGCCGCCTCACCGGAACATCAAGTTAGCACCATGTCGGCACCGGGACCTTATTGTGAGATGACTAGCGGGGTCCACCTCCAGTGCGCGGGGCCACAGTGTCGCATGCCGAGACATCGGTCACAGTGTTTGTGCGGAATGCCGCATCGACTGGGTCCGACCGCGACAATGACCAGCGACACAGGGGGCAGTAATCTGTGGGGCGGGATTCGTTCACCTGGCGATATCGGAGTATGACGTGGCAGACGACAGGACCGGACAGGACATCACCCGAGCCGGTTCCCGCGCCGTTGAGCGCAGTGCGGATGTCGAACAGCGGCAGATCAGCAACGAGGCTCGGCTGATTCGCGGCGTATTCCGGGCGGCCGGCGTCGCGGCGGGCAGTGTCGTGCGCGGTGGTCAGTGGGCGGTCGGCACCACCTACGAGGTCACCAAGGAGATCACCCAGGCCGCGCTGGACGGAGAGTCGTCCGCCGATATCGCCGAGCGAACCGGAAATGCGTTGCGCTCCATAGCCCGTAGCGCGCTCGGCGTCACCGAGGGCTCGGTGCGCGAGATCGTCAGCTACGTGCCGACGCCGAACGGACCCGGTAACAACAGCGGTGCGCAGCAGCAGGCGCTGGCCGTCGGCTCCTATCTTCGTTCGGCGAGCATCGATGAGCTCCGCAGACGCGGCGACGCACTGCTCGCCCGGTCCGCCGACGTCTACTTCACCGAAGACGTGCACCCCGCCTACGACCGAATTCTCGACGAGCTGGCCCCCGACGAGGCGCGCATTCTGCGCTTCATGGCGCAGAACGGCCCGCAGCCCTCGGTCGATGTGCGCACCAACCGGCCGCTCGGCATCGGCTCCGAACTGGTGCAGGGGGATCTGACCTCGGTGCCCGAGCAGGCCGGCGTCCGCTACCCGGATCGGTCCCGCCTCTACCTCATCAACCTCAACCGGCTCGGGCTGACCGCCGTCTCCGACGACCCGGTGGTGCTGAGCCGATACATGGTGCTCGAGGTGCAACCACTGGTCGAAGCGGCCCTGAAGAAGGCGGGCCGCGCCCCGAAGATCGTGCGCAAGAGTCTGCGCCTGACCGAGTTCGGCGAGGACTTCTGCCGCACCTGCTTCACCATCGGTAACTGACGCGGGATTCTGCGCGCACAGCCGGTCAACCACCGATTCTTGGGACAAAGAATCGCGGTGTAAACCACCGACACACAATGTGGGGCCGTAGTCGCCATGCGCCGAGAAAGCGGACGCGGATGGTACAAATCTCCCAAATCATGAAGCTGGCGGGCTTCGGATGGGATTGTTAAGTATGGATCAGGGAACCGGCGGGCAGGGCCGCGGCGACCCGAGCACGGGTGGTGGCGGGCAGGAACGGAACAACTCGGGGATCGGCGTCGGCGCACAGCAGCGCGGCGACCCGTCGATCGGCGCCGGCGGGCGAGTCACCGGGATGAACGCGGGCGAGCAGCAACGCCGCGAGGGTGCGCGACGCGTCGACGATCGCAAACTGGACGACGTCACGGCGATCAGCCGGCTGAAGTTCCGCTATCTACGCACCCTCGACACGAAATCTTGGGATGAGTTCGCGGACACCATGATTCCCGAGGCCACCGCCACCTACAGCGAATACCTCCAGTTCGAATCGCGCGACGCGTTTCTCGCCTTCATGCGCAACACCCTCGGCCCGCACGTCATCACCGAGCACCGCTGCGACCACCCTGAGATCGACATCGACGGTGACTCCGCGACCGGCACCTGGTACCTCGCCGACACCGTGCTCATCCCCGGCCACAACATGCTGCTGCGCGGCGCGGCCTTCTACTCCGACAAATATGTGCGCTGCGACGACGGCCACTGGCGCATTTCGCACACCGGTTACGAACGCACCTATGAAGTGGTGGTCTCGCTCAGCGACCTGCCCAGCCTGCGCCTGACGTCGAGCCGCTGGGGCCTCATCTCCCGGAAAGACGGCGTCATCTCGTCCGTCGAACGCGACCCGGGCGCCCCGCCCGTGCGGCGCGAACCCGAAGCCGGGTGATCAGTCCGCCGTCGCGACCAGTGGCTCCAGCGTCAGCTTCGGGAATTCCTTCTCGATGTACTGCAGCCGCCACTTGTCGCTGAACAGCGCGAGCAACGCACCGTCGCTGCGGGTGAACACCTCGACGCCGCGCTGCTTGCCGAGCTCGTCCGCCGACGCCGCATCGGTGCGCCTGGCCAGCGTGTAGGGCAGGTTGTCCAGCTTGGTCTCGACATTGAACTCGGTCAGCATGCGCGCGGTGACCACCTCGAACTGCATCGGCCCGACGGCCGCGAGCACGGGGGACGCGTCGCCGCGAATGTCGTTGCGCAGCACCTGCACAACGCCCTCGGAGTCGAGCTGGTCGATGGCCTTGCGGAACTGCTTGTACTTGCCCGCGCTCTCGGCGCGCAACACCGCGAAGTGCTCCGGCGCGAACGACGGGATCGGCGGGAACTCCACCTTCTTGTCCACGAACAGCGTGTGGCCCGGCGCCAGCGCCGTCGCGTTCACCAGGCCGACCACGTCACCCGGGTAGGCGGTGTCGACGGTGTTGCGCTCCCGGCCGAACACGGTCAAGGCGTACTTCGTCGCGAAGGGCCGTCCGGTCTGTGCGTGCGTGACCACCATGCCGCGCTCGAACTCACCCGAGACGATGCGCATGAACGCCAGCCGGTCCCGGTGCGCGGCGTCCATGCCCGCCTGCACCTTGAATACCACCGCGCTGAACGGCTCGGTGACCTCGCGCGCGCCGCCGTGCACGTCCGGGCGCGGACCCGGCGCGGGCGCCAGCGATACCAGCGTCTCCAGCAGCTGCCGCACCCCGAAGTTCAGCATCGCCGAGGCATAGATGACCGGCGAGGTCTGCCCGGCGAGGAACATTTCCTGGTCGTGGTCCTGCCCGGTGGCCGAGAGCAGTTCGCTCTCTTCGACCGCGGTCGTCCACGCCTCGCCCTCGCGGGCCTCGGCCTGCTCCGGGGTCAGCGACTCCTCCGGCGCGATCGTCGCGCCGCCGGCGGTGCGGGTGAAGTGCACGTATTCGAGCGGGGCGCCCTCGTCGCCGCGGCGCAGCAAGCCGCGGAAGTCGCCCGCGATGCCGACGGGCAGGAACAGCGGCGTGGGGGTGAGCCCGATCCGCTCGCTGATCTCGTCGAGCAGTTCCAGCGGCGCCTGACCCGGCCGGTCCCACTTGTTGATCACGGTGATGACCGGGATGCCGCGATGGCGGCACACCTGGAACAGCTTGAGGGTCTGCGGCTCCAAGCCTTTCGCGGCGTCGATCAGCATCACCGCGGCGTCGACGGCGGTGAGCACCCGGTAGGTGTCCTCGGAGAAATCGGAGTGACCCGGCGTATCGACGAGGTTGATCACGCTGTCGGTGTCGGAGCCCTCGGCGCGGTAATTGAACTGCAGCGCGGTCGAACTGACCGAGATGCCGCGCGCCTTCTCCATCTCCATCCAGTCCGAGACGGTGGAGCGGCGTCCGGCCTTACCGTGGATCGCGCCGGCCTCGGAGATCATCCTGGCGTGCAGCGCGAGCGCCTCGGTGAGCGTCGACTTGCCCGCGTCGGGGTGCGAGATCACCGCGAATGTGCGCCGTCGGGAAACCTCGGCGGGCAGTCCCTCAGGGGAGGCGGTCAACGGAACAACCTTTCACAGACGACCGATCGGCAACCGCTCTAATCTACGCGATCGCCCTGGCCACGACACGACCTGTGCCTGACCACCCGATTCCATCTGCGCATAACCATTGCGGTATGGTGTTCGGGTTGTCTCGGCGAGGGTGACCGCAGACCTGATTTTGCGTTCACCGTGATCGACGCGGCTCGGCTTCCGGCCGTCCCCGTTCGTTCTTCGTCGGACGAGTAGACCAATCAGCCAGGGCGGAAACAGACCCTGGCGCACTGTTGACAGCCCGGAACAGCCGTAGGGAGTAGATCCAGTCATGTCCGACGCCAACCTTCTCGAAGCCGCCGTACGCACCGAGTTCGGTAAGGGTGCCGCCCGCCGTACCCGTCGCGCGGGCAACGTTCCCGCCGTACTGTACGGCCACCAGGCCGACCCGCAGCACCTCTCGCTCGACGCCCGCGCCTTCTCCGCCATTCTGCGCGAGCACGGCAACAACGCGGTGCTCAGCCTCGTCATCGACGGCAAGAAGCAGCTCGCGCTCACCAAGTCCGTTGTCGTGCACCCGATTCGCCGCTACATCGAGCACGCCGACCTGCTCATCATCAAGAAGGGCGAGAAGGTCACCGCCGATGTGAACGTCATCATCACCGGCGACGCCGCGCCCGGCACCCTGGTCACCCAGGACGCCACCACCATCTCCATCGAGTCCGACGCGATGAGCATTCCCGAGTCCATCGAGGTCTCGGTCGAGGGCGTCGAGGCGGGCACCCAGATCAACGCGGGCTCGCTCGAGCTGCCCAAGGGCGTCACGCTGAACGTCGATCCCGAGACGCTGATCGTCAACGTCATCACCGCGCCGCAGTCCGAGGCCGAGGTCGAGGAGGCCGCCGAGGCTGCCGAGGCCGCCGCCGAAGCCGCGAGCGCCGAGTAAGTACTCCGGTATCGGTTCTTCGATGACCGACGCCGCGACCGGGCCCGCGCTCGTTGTCGGACTGGGTAACCCAGGACCCGAATACGAGCGCACCCGGCACAACGTGGGGTTTCTGGTCGCCGACGTGCTCGCGCAGCGCGTCGGCGGCCGTTTTGCCGTGCACAAGAAGTCCGGCGCCGACCTGCTGCAGGCCCACCTCGACGGCCGCCAGGTGCTGATCGCCAAGCCGCGTTCGTTCATGAATCTGTCCGGGCGCCCGGTCGCCGCGCTGGCGAAGTTCTTCTCCGTGCCGCCCACCGAGGTGATCGTCGTGCACGACGAACTCGACCTGCCCTTCGGTGAGATCCGGCTCAAGCGCGGCGGCGGCGAGGGCGGGCACAACGGCCTTCGTTCGGTGTCGAGCGCGCTGACCACCAAGGACTATCTGCGCACCCGGATCGGCATCGGCCGTCCGCCCGGCCGGCAGGATCCGGCCGACTACGTGCTCAAGTCGTTCGCGGCGGCCGAACGCAAGGAAATCCCGGTGATCGTCGAGCAGGCCGCCGACGCCGTCGAGCTGTTGCTGCGCGTCGGATTGGAAACCGCGCAGAACCAAGTGCATTGAGGGCAGGCGTGGCGAATTCGCCACGTTGCCAGTGCTTTTCGGTAGCTCACAGGGCTATTCAGCTGAACACGTAGCGAATTCAACTCGCCCGTACCACCACCGGCGGTACGGGCGTAGTGCTGCTCAGCGCAGGTGCGCGGCGGTGGCGGCGCGGCGCAGCTTGCCCGAGGACGTCTTGGGCAGTGCGCCGGGACCGAGCACGGCGACGGTGCGCGGACGGGAGCCCACCTCGGAGAACACCGCGTGCACGATCTCGCGCTCGATCCGCTTGACCGCCTCGGGATTCTGGTAGTCGTTGCTCTCCACCACCACCGCGAAGCTCTCCCGCTTCTGCCCGGCGTCCAGGCGCACGGCGACCGCGTTGCCCGGCCGCACGCCGCTCACCCGGGTGGCGGCGCGCTCGATGTCGGTGGGGTAGATATTGCGGCCGCCCATGATGATGACGTCCTTGATCCGGCCGCACACCACGATCAAGCCCTCTTCGGTGAAGTAACCGATGTCGCCGGTGTCGAGCCAGCCCGCGGCGTCCTGCGCCGGCCGGAAACCCTCGACCGTGACGTAGCCGGAAGTGACCGCGGGCCCGCGTAATTCGATCACGCCGACCGAACGCGGCGGCAGCGGCTGATGCTCCGCGTCCACCACGCGACCTTCCAGGTGGTCGACCAGGTAGCCCAGCGTGGGCAGCCTGCGGATGTTGCCGGGATGCCCGTGCTCGTCGGGCACCGGCACGGCCTTGCCGAGGGCCTCGAGCAGGTCGGCGTCGATGACGTCGAGCACCTGGCCCAGGCCGGGATCCGGAATCGACACGGCCAGCGTCGTTTCCGCCATGCCGTACACGGGGGTGAGCGCCATCGGGCTGAGGCCGAAGCGTTTTCCGGCCGCGGCCAGCGTCTCCATGGTGTCCGGGTCGACCGGCTCGGCGCCGTTCCACATGTAGCGGACGCTGCTCAGATCGAACGCGCCGTCGTCGGCCTGCTTCAGCCTGCGGGCCAGCAGCGAGTACGCGAAGTTCGGTGCGGCGGTGACGGTTCCGCGATACTTGGTGATCAGCTCGGCCCACAGTAAGGGGCGCATCAGGAAGTCCAGCGGCGTCACGCAGACCACCTCGGCGCCGATTTGCATGGGGACGCTGAGGAATCCGACCATGCCCATGTCGTGGAACAGCGGCAGCCAGCTGACCATCACGTCGTCGTCGAGCTGGAATTTGACCCGATCGAACATGGCGTAGGCGTTGACGAAGAAGTTGCCGTGGGTGATCCGCACCGCCTTGGGCGACCCGGTCGATCCGGAGGTCAACTGCTGCAAGGCGATATCGTCCTCGGCGGTCGGCACCGGATCGGTGTCGGTGCCGTCGCGCAGCTGATCGATCCGCACCACCGTGATGCCGCGCTCGCGCAGCAGCGGTTCGGCCGCCTCGAACGGGGCGCCGAGCACCACCGCACGCGCCTCGATCATGGTCAGCACGGTCTCGGTGTCGCGCGCCCAGACGACCAGATCGGTGCGCGGCGTCGGCTGGTGCAGCATGGTGATCGAGGCGCCGCGCATCCAGATGGCCTGGCAGGCCGGTGCGATGTCGACCGGCATACCCGCGAGCACACCCACCGCGTCACCGTGTCCGATGCCCGCCGCCGCGAGCCCACCGGCCATGCGCCGGGCGATCCGATGGATCTCGCCCCAGCTCTGCCGCAGCGGTGCGTTCGGTTCGCCGGTCACCAGCCCCCGGGTAGACGCCTGCGCCGTCGCATACATCTCGTCGGTGAACCTGCTCAACGTCAACTCCCTCATCACCAGCTTCGGTCGCCTGTCGACCTCCCTCAACTATCCCGCCATTCCGGCGTGGCGTTAACCCTTTTCCAGCGTGTCTGCGTTTGCTGGAGTGTCGCGGGTAACCGGATGTGCGGTACGGAGCGCACATAGGCGCGGATACGGTCCGGAGCGCGGGTGGCCGGCCTTCTCGGTCCGCCCATCGCTCAACGCCACACCGATCGCCGGTGGGTGACGACGCGTGCTGGGCCGGGGATGGGGCGCCGGTCAGCGAAAAGTGGTGGCGTACTGGTCGACATAGTGGCGGCCGGCGCGGGTGGCGAGATCGCGCATCAGTTCGTCGGTCGCGGTGCGTGCGGTGTGGTGTTGCTCGGCGGGCAGGTAGTAGCGCGGGGTGCCGAAGCTGATCCGCACCTTGCCGAAGCGGGGCAGTCGCTTGCCGCGGGGGTTGACGCGATCGGTACCGGAGAGCACCACCGGGATCACCGGTGCGCCGGTCGCCATCGCGACCCGCAGGGTGCCGGTGCGGCCGCGGTAGATCCGTCCGTCCGGCGAGCGGGTGCCCTCGGGGTGGATGGCCCACACGCCGCCCGCCTCGAGAATGCGGGGGGCGGCGGCGAGTGCGTCGGCCGCGGCGCTCCCGCCGGTCCGGTCGACCGGCACCTGGCCCGTCGCCGAGAAGAACCACCGCTGGAATCGGCCGCGCAGGCCGGTGCCGGTGAAGTACTCCTGCTTGGCCAGGAAGGTGACGCGCCGGGGCAGCACGAGTGCGAGGTACAGCGAGTCGATCACCGCCAGGTGGTTGGCCGCGACGATCATCGGCCCGGTGCGCGGAAGATGATCCAGCCCTTCGACTTCGGGTCTGCCGAGCACCCGCAGCACGGGGCCGAGCAACACGTGTTTGAAGAGCCGGTACCACACGGAGAACCTCCCGATCGAAATGTGTAGACAATGTCTACCGCACGGGCGTAGACAGTGTCTACACCCGGATGTGGAGGATGGATGGCTGCCGTAGACAATGTCTGCATGGTCGAGAGTGAACCGCTGCGCGAGCGCCTGGTCGGGACGGGTGTCGACCTGTTGGAAGAGGTCGGTGCGGCGCAATTGGGACTTCGTGCGATAACGCGCGCCGCCGGTGTCTCACATGGGGCACCGCGCAGGCACTTCCCGACGCACCGCGCGCTACTCGCGGCCATCGCGGCGCGCGGGTTCGCCGATCTGATCGACCGGTTCGCCGCGGCCGATCCCGGTGGGTCCGCCCGAGATCGGCTGGCGCGCATGAGCGTCGAGTACGTCGAGTTCGCCGGCGAGCGGCCGGAGATGTTCACCCTGATGTTCCGGCACGACCTGCTCGAAGGCTCCGGTGAGAATCTTCGTGCGACCACGTTGCCGCTGTTCGAGCGGTTCGTGGCGCTGGTGAGTGACGCCGCGGACGCCGGCTCGGTAGCTCCTGCCGAGCGTGCGATCGCCCTGTGGACGAACCTGCACGGCATCGCCGCACTCCAGGCGAATCGCAGCCTGCGCCTGGTCGCGCCCGCCGCCGATCTCCGCGCGCTCGTGGACCGCGCCCTCGAATTACATCTGGCCTGAACGCAATTCCGCTCGTTGAGAGCTGCTGTCCAGCAGTTGCTTACAGCGCGGCGACGGCGGCCACGAACCGGTCCAGCTCCTCGAAGCTCACGAAGCAGTGCGGGGAGGCGCGGACCACGGACTGCAGCCCGCGACCGGTCATGTCCAGCAGCGTCGAGCCTGCCCGGCTGACGGTCACCGTGATGTTCTGCTCGGCAAGCCGATCGCGCACAGCGAGGGAATCGACACCGTCGACGGTGAACGACACGATGCCGCTGTGCTGAACGCCGATGTCGCGCACCGTCACTCCGGGAATCTCCGGCAGCGCCTTGCGCAGGTGCTCGGCGCGGGCCGAGATGGCCTCGTACACATTCGCGGGACCGAGCTCGAGCAGGTACCGCACGGCCGCGCCGAGACCGAGGCGCGCGGCTACATCGCATTCCCAGAACTCGAAGCGGCTCGCGTCGGGGGCGAGGCGGTATTCATCCGGGGCGGTCCACTCCGCGCTGTGCAAGTCGAGCCGTCCCGGTTCCATCGTTGCCGCCAATTCCGGTCGCACGTAGAGGAATCCGGTGCCGCGCGGTCCGCGCAGCCACTTGCGGCCGGTGGCCGAGAGCGCGTCGACGTCCAGCTCGGCCACATTGATCGGGAGTTGCCCGGTCGACTGGCAGGCGTCGAGCAACACCAGCGCACCGACCGAACGCGCGATCCGGGTGGCCTCGGCGGCCGGGTTGACCAGGCCGCCGTTGGTGGGCGCGTGCAGCACCGAGACCAGCTTGACCCGCTCGTCGACCAGCGCCGACAGCGCGTCGAGGTCGATCTGCCCGGTGCTGTCGCTCGGGATCTTCTCCACGGTGGCCCCGGTGGCGCGGGCGCGCTGCAGCGCCGCGATGGCGTTGCTCGCGTAGTCGGCCTCGGAGACCAGGATGCGATCACCCTCGGCCAGCGGAATCGAGTAGAAGAAGTCGGCCCATGCGCGAGTCGCGCTGTCGCTCAACGCGATACTGGACGGCGCCGCGTTGATGAGCGTGCCGATCGCGGTCTTCACCGCGGCGAGATCGTCGAGGCGCTCGTTCGCGGCGCGATAGCCACCGACCTCGGCCTCGCGGCGCAGATGATCGACGACGGTGTCCAGGACCACGCGCGGGGGCAGCGACGATCCGGCGCTGTCGAGGAACACCGGACCCGGCTCGGCACCGGACGCGCAACCAGGGGTGTCGGCACGGACACGATCTTCAGCCAGCATGATTCCGACCTTAACGGGCGCGGCGGGACCGGGTCTGTCCGTGCCCGGTCGGTCCCCAGTTCGGATTCTTGTCGATTTCTTGTCGGTAGTGATCGCTACTCTGGATGGATGCCGCGAGCGGAATACAGCACGGCCACGCGGCGATAACAGAACGACGGCGGACACGAAACCACAGCGCATCGGACCCACAGTGGAGGTTGGTATGGCGGTCACGCTGGAGCATTCGGAGCTGGTCAGCCGGGTAATCCATGATGGGGAGCTAGGGTCGCGAGCCGCCGCCGAGGCGTATATCGGCGGCGTCTGCTTCAAGCAGGGACCACCGACGCTGATCGGCGCCGAGCTCGAATGGCTCACCGTGCAGGGTGAGTGTTCGGCGTCAGGCCCTTCGGCCGCCCCGCGTCCCCAGTTGACTGCCCTGGCGGATGCCCTCGGACCGTATGCACCACGGTCCATCGCCCCCGATTCCCCGGAATTGGCCTTACCAGGGGGCAGCCGGGTCACCATCGAACCCGGTGGCCAGATCGAATTGTCCAGCGCACCGTTCGCTGATGCCGCGCAGCTGAATACCTCGCTCCGCGACGATGCCCGCCTCCTGCGGGAACTCCTCGAATCTCGTTCCATCCGCACCGTTTCCGTCGCTGCCGACGCGGACCGCCGCCCCAAGCGGCTGCTCCAGCTCCCGCGCTATCGCGCCATGGAACAGACCTTCGCCGGTATCGGCCCGTTCGGCAAACTCATGATGTGCAATACCGCCGCGACCCAGGTCAGCGTCGACGCCGGTGCCGATCGCGCCGATATCGCCGCCCGCTGGACCGCGCTCTACGCCATCGGCCCGGCCCTGCTCGCCGCCTTCGCCTGTTCGCCCGCGCTGCGCGGCGCTCCGGCGGGGGAGTGGGCGTCGCAACGCATGCGGGCCTGGCTGCGGCTGGACAACGCCAGGACCCGGCCGCCGCTGATGGACTGGGTGGATCCGATCCATGGCTACAGCAGGTGGGCTCTGGATGTGCCGCTGCTGTGCGTTCGAAGACCCGACGACGAGGCCCGCGCACCCGGTGACAGCGCTACCGGCTGGTCCCCGCCGCCGGGAGCGACCTTCGCGGACTGGCTCACCGGTGCCCTCGACGACGAGGTGGGCCGCCGCCCCGACCGCAACGACCTCGACTATCACCTGACCACGCTGTTCCCCCCGGTGCGTGCGTCCGGTTATCTCGAGGTCCGCTACATCGACGCACAGCCCGGCGACGGCTGGACCGTGCCGATCCACGTGCTCGACGCGCTGATGTCCAGCCGTGCCGTCGTCGCCGAGGCGACCGCCATCGCCGCGCCGCTGGCGGGTCACTGGCTCGACGCCGCCCGCTACGGGCTGGCCGATCTGGACATCCGGGCCGTGGCGGTGGAGCTCCTCACGCTGGCCGCGGCCCATGCGGCTACGGACGAGGCGGTCCGGGAGATCGAATCCGCCGCGCAACGATGTCGCAGCGGCCAGGGACCCGGGGCGGACGGTCCCGGAGCCGGCTCGTGATACGAGCGGCAGCGAGCGAACCGCGGCCGCTGTACGGCAGCGTCGAGCTGCCATCAGGCCTGGTCGTGCGAAGAGCTTGTCTGCATTGCCGATCCGGTCCGGCGTCGAGCCGTGCCGACGCCGACGCCGAACCAGCCCCTGGAGACCTATCGTGACCATTCACCATCCGCCAGCCGCCGACGTTTCCGACACCGAGCACCTGCGCGACCGGATCGCCGAGGTCCTGACCCGTGCCAGGCAGCGCACCCTCACCCTCACCGACTGCATCGACGAAGCCGAACTGGTGGCGCAGCATTCGCGGCTGATGAGCCCGCTGGTGTGGGATCTAGCGCACATCGGCAACCAGGAAGAACTATGGCTGGTCCGCGATGTCGGCGGCCGCGAGGCGGTGCGCGCCGACATCGACGAGCTGTACGACGCGTTCAAGCACGCCCGCTCGAACCGTCCCGCGCTGCCGCTGCTCGACCCGACCCAGGCCAGGGGATATGTCGGCACCGTCCGCGACAAGGTGTGGGATGTGCTGGACCACAGCGATTTACGCGGCGCACCGCTGATCGATGGCGGTTTCGCCTTCGGCATGATCGCCCAGCACGAGCAGCAGCACGACGAGACCATGCTGGCCACCCACCAATTGCGCACCGGCCCAGCGGTATTGACCGCCCCCGCCGTCCCGATCGCGACTACTCCCGTCACCGGCGAAGTCGTCGTTCCCGCGGGCGAATTCACCATGGGCACGTCCACCGAACCGTGGGCGCTGGACAACGAGCGCCCCGCGCACCGAGTTCGACTGCCAGGCTTCGCCATCGACGCCGCGCCGGTGACCAACGAGCAGTACCTGGCCTTCATCGATGACGGCGGTTACGAGCGCCCCGAGCTGTGGTCCGAACGCGGTTGGGCGCACCGGCAGGAGGCGGGTCTGGTCGCGCCGCAATTCTGGGAGCGCGACCCCGCCGGTCACTGGTGGCGTCGCGTCTTCGGCGTGATGACGCCGCTGCGCCCGCACCAGCCGGTGGTGCATGTGTGCTGGTTCGAGGCCGAGGCCTACGCGAACTGGGCGGGCAAGCGGCTACCCACCGAGGCCGAGTGGGAGAAGGCCGCGCGCCACGACCCGGCCACCGGCGCCGACCGCCGATTCCCCTGGGGCGACGCCGAACCGGACGCGGCCACCGCGAATCTGGGCCAGCGCCACCTGGAACCTGCCGACGTGGGCGCCTATCCGGCGGGCGCGACACCCGCCGGCGTGCATCAGCTCATCGGCGACGTCTGGGAGTGGACCGCATCAGGTTTCGACCCCTACCCGGGCTTCCACGCCTTCCCCTATCGGGAGTACTCGGAGGTCTTCTTCGGCGGTGATTACCGGGTGCTGCGCGGCGGCTCGTTCGGCACCGACCCGGTCGCCTGCCGCAGCACCTTCCGCAACTGGGACCACCCGATCCGACGGCAGATCTTCTCAGGGTTCCGGCTCGCTCGCGATCTGCGGCCGGGGGAGGGCGAGTGAGCGCGAAGGTTGCCCGCGGCCGGTCTCTGCCGCCAGGTATGCGGAGTAGATCAGTGCGGCAAACTTTCGGTCGCCCAACGAGAGGTGGTTACTGATGTGCAGACATCTCGGTTACCTGGGCCCGGCGGTCAGCGTCGGTGAGATGCTCACGGCCGGTACACATTCCCTGCGCACCCAGGCCTGGGCGCCGCGGGACATGCGCGGCGGCGGCACAGTCAACGCCGACGGTTTCGGTGTCGCGTGGTGGCGCGCCGCCGAGATCGACGGCACCCGAAACCCGTTGGCGACCAGTGCCTTACCCGGTGACGGCTCGCCGAACAGCACGTTGATCGCCAGCCGGTACCGCAATGCCGCGCCCATCTGGACCGACCCGGCGGTGGAAGAGGTACTGACACAGCTGCATTCGACCGCCGTTCTGGGGTCGATCCGGTCGGCAACCGTGGGCATGCCGATCGAGCGAACCGCGTGTGCGCCGTTCACCAGTGGGCGCTGGGCCTTCAGTCACAACGGCGCGGTGCCGAACTGGCGTCCGGTCGTCACCGCGGTGTCCTCCGATCTGGACATGGCCGCCACCCAAGTCGGCGCGACCCGACTCTTCGAGACGATTCAGCTGCTCGAAGCGGAAGCACCGACCGACGCCGCGACGCTCTGGGTACTGCTGCGGCAGATGCTCACCGCAATGGAGCCGAGCGGTTTCGTGGATTCCCCGGGCACCGCCCTCGGTCTGCTCGTGTCCGGCGTGCTGCGCCACGCACCCAACGCACGGCTCAACTTGCTGCTCGGCGACGGCGAAACCCTCTGGGCCACCACGGTGCACCACTCGCTGTCCGCCCTGATCACCGACACCGTCGCGGTGCTCGCCTCCGAACCCTATGACGACGACTTGAATTGGCAGTCGATCCCCGACCGCAGCCTGGTGATCGCCCGGCCAGGACAGCTTTCCATCGACCCATTGCCCGACGGCACGAAAGGCGCACGATGACCGCACCGACGCTGGAGATCCACCTATCCGACGACGACCTCACCTCGGCATTGCGGGCGGACGCCCGGCTCGGCCTGACCGCCGACCCGAAGTGGCTGCCGCCCAAGTGGTTCTACGACGCCCGCGGCAGTGAATTGTTCGAGCAGATCACCGAGCTCCCGGAGTACTACCCGACGCGGACCGAACGCGCGCTGCTGGAGCGGGTGGTCGGCGAGATCGCCCGGGTCGCGCAGGCCGAGGTGCTGGTGGAGCTGGGCGCGGGCTCGGCGGCCAAGACGCGGCTGCTGCTGTCCGCGCTGACCGCCGAGGGCCCGCTGAAGACCTATGTCCCGCAGGATGTCTCGGCCACGGCGCTGCGCGCGGCGGCGGACGAGATCGCGGGCGAGTTCCCCGGGCTCGCCGTGCACGGGGTGGTCAGCGACTTCACCGACACCCTGCACAACCTGCCCGGCGGCGGCCGCCGGATGATCGCGTTCCTGGGCGGCACCATCGGCAATCTGGTTCCCGCGGAACGCGCCGAATTCCTCGCCAGCATTTACGAGGTGCTCGAGCCGGGCGAGCAACTGCTGCTCGGTGCGGGGCTGGTGATCGACCCCGCCGTGTTGGTCCCCGCTTACGACGACGCGGCAGGCGTCACCGCGGAGTTCAACCGGAATGTGCTGCACGTATTGAACTCTCGGCTCGACGCCGATTTCGCGCCGGACAAGTTCGAGCACGTCGCGCTGTGGGACGCGGCCAACGAGTGGATCGAGATGCGTTTGGCGGCCACCGAGGAGATGACCGTCACGGTCCGCGAGCTGGACCTCACTGTGCGATTCGCCCGCGGCGAGCAGCTGCGGACCGAGATCTCGGCGAAGTTCCGGCTCGACGGTCTCGCCGCGGAGCTGAGCACCGCCGGGTTCAGCACCGAGCAGGTGTGGACCGATCCCGACAACCGCTTCGCGCTCGTCCTCGCGGCCCGCGATTAAGCGAGCAGGGGCGACCGGGTGGTCGCCCCGCTGACCACGGCGCCGAGCCAATCGATCAGGGGCCGCATCGTCTCCCAGGCGGTGCGGATCTCCTTGGCGGCCCGTGGCTGGTCCAGCCACGGCGGTGCCCCGAACTCCTTGTTGCAGACCAGGGCCTTGCGCCGGAGCAGGTCGATGCGAGGATGGTCGGCGTCGTAGCCTTTCGGCTTGGTCTTGAGCTGCTCGCCGCCGATCGTGTACCCGGCCTTGGTCAGCTTCGCCAGAATCTTCTCCAGCTCCGGACCGCGCACCTCGTGGTCGATGGTGGCGCGCAGCTGGGCGATCTGTTCCGACGAACCGCCGTAGAAGCCGCCCGCGACGTAGAGTCCCGCCGCGCCGATCTGCACATACCAGCCGGTGCTCGGCGCCACCGATACGTACGCGCCCTGGTGGTCCTTGTACGGCGTCTTGTCCTTGGAAAAACGCACATCGCGATACGGCCGGAAGATCTTGGCCGGACCGAAATCCGGCTCCAGCTCGGCGGTGAGGGCGAGCATCGGCGCCTTCACCGCCGTCTCGTACACGTCTTTGTGCGCGGTCCAGAACGTCTTCGAGTTGTCCGCCTCGAGATCCTCGTAGAAATCCAGCCCCGCCAGCGGAAAGCCGCTGAACTTGTTCATGACTGTGCCTCGCTCATACCGAGCAATCTACGTTCTCAGGTCTCCGTTGAAGATGAGGAACCCCACCAGGAAGCCGATGATCATGGTGACGCCCGACGCGATCGCGGCCCACTTGCCGAGGGATTCGCCCTTACTGTGGCCGATCAGCCCGAGCACGATGCCCGCGGGTCCGAACAGGATGGGGCAGAACAACACCGCGACCGCGGCGCAGACGAATCCGATGATGGAGAACACCTGGGTGCCCGCGGTGCGCGGGGTGGCATACGGCTCGTAGGACTGCTGCGGGTAACCGCCGTAGCCTTGCTGCGGACTCTGCTGTTCGCCGTAGCCGCCGCTCGGCGGGGAGTTGTACATCCCGCCCTGCGGATACTGTTCCGGTCCGCTCGCCTCGTGGAGTGGGCCGCCTCCTGGGTACTGCGGCGGGCTCGAATCTTGCGGCTGGCCGCCGGGATACTGCGGGTACTGCGACGGGGCGCCCGAGTCTTGGGGTTGACCGCTGCCGGGGTACTGCGGGTACTGATTCTGTGGATTGGGCTGCGCACCCCACTGCTGCTGACCACCGGTCGGCGCACCCCAAGCCTGCTGTCGACCCGACGGATCCGCCCCTCCATACGGTTGCGGGGTGGACGATCCGGAGCCCCACGACGGCTGATTGCTCTGCGGCCCGGCAGGTCCCGAGTCCCCGGACGGCTGGCTGCTCGACGGCCCCGCGGGTCCGGTACCCCACGGTTGCGCATGCCCACCGAGCGGTCCGCTCGGTGCGTCGGTCGGCTGCCACCACTCACCGGGCGCGGGCGGCGGCGGGGTGTACGGCTCACTCGAAGGTTCCGCCGCACCAACATCTTTCGACAGCGAAGGCGGCGAGCTCGCTTCTGTGGATTTCGCCGGCGTACCGGAGTCGCGCGACGCAGGCGCGGCACCGGTGTCCGTCGACGGATCTCCCGACCCGCTCGCACTCGCCGACGGCGCGGACTCCGCGCCCGCGGACCCCGGCGCACCGCCGGGACGTTCCGGATTCTGCGGCGTACTCATCGCGCCTCCTCGTATCGTCCGGCCGCCATCGCTGCGTTCCGCCGCCACCGACCACCGACAGCGCACGGATCGTGTCCGGCATGTCCGTCATGCGTACCACGGCGACCGAGCTGTCATAGCGGATTGCGCTAGGTGTGGCAGCCTGCCGCGGGCAGGACGTCAGAAATCGGAATCGTCGACGAGCTCCATGGCGATCACCTCGGCGGGCCGCTCGTCGTCCTGGGCCTTCTCGGCGCGCTGTTCGCGCGGGGTCGACTCCTGCGCCAGCTCGTCGGCGATGCCGAGCCTGCCGTCGTCCTCGTTCTCGTGATAACGAATCCGCAGGTCGTCCGGCGGATCCTCGACATTGCGCTGGTAGGCGCGGATCTCGTCGGCCTGGTCGTCGTCTCCCATGTCTGTGTCCAACGGTTCACGGTCCATACCCTCCAGTATCCCCGTGCAAAGCCGTAGCAACCGGAACCGGCGCAAAAGAAATGGCGGCCCGGACCGGAGTCCGAGCCGCCATTGCGCGGTAAGTTCCTATGCGTTGCCGTTGAAAAGGCCCGTGACCGAGCCGTTCTCGAAGACCTCGCGGATGGTGCGGGCCAGCAGCGGGGCGATGGACAGCACCGTCAGCTGCGGGAACTTCTTCTCTTCGGTGATCGGCAGCGTGTTGGTGACCACAACTTCCTTGGCACCGCAGGCGGCGAGCCGCTCGGCGGCCGGGTCGCTCAGCACGCCGTGGGTGGCGGCGATGACCACGTCACCGGCGCCCGCGTCCTTGAGCACCTTGACCGCGCCGGCGATGGTGCCACCGGTGTCGATCATGTCGTCGATCAGGATGCAGGTGCGGCCCTCGACGTCACCGACCACGCGGTTCGCCTTGATCTGGTTGGGCACCAGCGGGTCACGGGTCTTGTGGATGAACGCCAGCGGCGAGCCGCCGAGCGAGTCGGCCCACTTCTCGGCGACACGCACGCGGCCGGAGTCGGGGGAGACCACGGTGATGTGATCGAGGGTGTAGTTCGTCCGGATGTACTCGGCGAGCTGCAGCTGCGCGTGCATGTGATCGACGGGGCCGTCGAAGAAGCCCTGGATCTGGTCGGTATGCAGGTCGACGGTGATGATGCGGTCCGCGCCCGCGGTCTTCAGCAGGTCGGCGACCAGGCGAGCCGAGATCGGTTCGCGGCCACGGTGCTTCTTGTCCTGGCGGGCGTAGGGGTAGAACGGCAGCACGGCGGTGATCCGCTTGGCCGAACCGCGCTTGAGCGCGTCGATCATGATGAGCTGCTCCATCAACCACTGGTTCAGCGGCGCGGGGAAGCTCTGCAGCACGAACGCGTCGGAGCCGCGGACCGACTCCTCGAACCGGACGAAGATCTCGCCGTTGGCGAAGTCGCGTGCCGTCTGCGGCGTGACGTGGACGTCGAGTTCCTTGGCGACCTGCTCGGCCAGCTCAGGATGAGCGCGTCCCGAGAAGAGCATGAGGTTCTTCTGGTTGTCGATCCATGACGCGGTCACTGCTGTTTGCCATCCTTTTGCTCGATTGCCTGACCGGAGTTGTCTTTGGCGGCGTTGGCTTCTGCCGCCGCGCGCGCCGCGGCCGTTCCGGGACGGTGTCGCTGCACCCAGCCCTCGATGTTCTTCTGCGGTCCGCCGGAAATCGCGAGTGCGCCGGGCGGAACGCTTCTGCGCAGTACAGTACCCGCCGCCGTATACGCTCCGTCACCCACCGTTACCGGTGCGACAAACATCGTGTCGCTTCCCGTTCGCACATGCGATCCGACAGTGGTGTGATGTTTGGTCACTCCGTCGTAGTTGACGAAAACACTCGAAGCGCCGATGTTGCTGTGCTCGCCGATGGTCGCGTCACCGACGTAGGTCAGGTGCGGCACCTTGGAGTGCGCGCCGATCGAGGCGTTCTTGGTTTCCACGAACGCGCCGAGCTTGCCGGAATTGCCGACCACCGTGCCCGGACGTAGGTAACTGAACGGGCCGATGGTCGCGCCGGGGCCGATCATCGCGCCCTCGCCGTGCGTGCGGATGACCCGGGCGCCGTCGCCGACCACCACATCGTTGAGCGTGCTGTCCGGCCCGATCTCGGCGTCCTCGCCGATCACGGTGTCGCCGAGCAGTTGCACGCCGGGGCGAAGTATCGCGTCCCTGCTGATGCGCACGCTCGCGTCCACCCAGGTGGAGGCCGGGTCGATGATGGTGACGCCGGCCCGCATATGCCGTTCCAGGATGTAGCGGTTGAGGGTGCTGGTCGCATTGGCCAGCTGGACCCGGTCGTTCACGCCGGTGACCTTGGCCGCGTCGACCAGGCGAGCGCCGTGCACCGGATGCCCGGCCTCGCGGGCCAGCCGCAGCACGTCGGTCAGGTACAGCTCGTGCTGGGCGTTCGCGGTGGACAACCGGCTGATCATGGTGCGCAGCACATTCACGTCGAACGCGTAGACACCCGAGTTGACCTCGGTGATCGCGGCCTGTTCCGGGGTGGCGTCGGCGTGCTCGACGATCTCGAACACCCGGCCGTTCGCGTCACGGACGATGCGGCCGTAGCCGTTGGGGTCGTCCGGCACGAAGGTCAGCACCGTGACCGCGGAACGTTCGGTGTAGCTGCGGTGCTCGTCGAGCAGCGCGGACAGTGTGTGCCCGTCGAGCAGCGGTACATCGGCGGAGGTGACGAGCAGGTCGCCGGTGAAGCCGACGGGCAGCGCGGCCAGTGCGCACTGCACGGCATGCCCGGTGCCGAGCTGTTCCTCCTGAATGGCGGGGGGGATCTCCCGGCCCAGGTCGGTGGCCACCGCGTTGACGGCGGCGCCGACCTGCTCGCGGTCGTGACCGACCACGGTGATCAGGTATGCGGGGTCGATCTCGTTCGCCGCATGCAGCGCGTGTGCGAGCATGCTCCGACCGGCCAGCGAATGCAGCACCTTGGGGGTCTTCGACCGCATTCGCGTCCCGGCACCGGCTGCGAGAACGACGACGGCGGTCTGCTGTGGCATGGATCTCCCTCGGCTGCCTGTCATCGTGCTTGGCTCTGCTCATCGTGCGGGGGTCTGCTGTGCTGGGCGCCGATGTGCGGGCCAACGATAGTCATCGTGCTGCCGAGCTCCGCCGCCAGGACTCGAACCTGAACTATCTGAACCAAAATCAGAGGTGCTGCCATTACACCACGGCGGATTGTCACATCGGCGGATCGGGAACACCCGCCGCTGTGCCACGGCACGGGAAAGATCCTCGCATACACCCGCGCCTCTCCGCGATTCTTGCCGGTAGTTGGAGCGTCGACAGGGTCGCGGCGGCAGTTGATCGGGGGCGCGCCCGGGGTTGACGGCGCAATCTGCGGTGCTGTCTGGAACAGTTGAGGCACCGGACGGTCTTTGGCGAAGGGAGGCGGGAGCGATGTCGACCAGTGAACCGCCCAAGGTGTCGCGTCCGCGGATGACGGGTACCCAGCGGCGTCAGCAACTGATCGAGATCGGTCGCGCACTGTTCGCCGAGCGGGGTTACGACGCCACCTCGATCGAGGAGATCGCGCAGCGGGCCCAGGTCTCCAAACCCGTGGTGTACGAGCATTTCGGTGGCAAAGAGGGTCTGTACGCGGTCGTGGTCGACCGCGAGATGTCGATGTTGCTCGACATGATCGTCTCCTCGCTCACCCAGAATCGTTCTCGGGTCCGGCTCGAGCAGGTCGCGCTCGCGCTGCTCACCTACATCGAGGAACGCACCGACGGCTTCCGCATCCTGGTGCGCGATCAGCCGACCGGCAATGCCGAGGGCCGATACTCCAGCCTGCTCAACGAGGCTGTGAATCAAGTGGCGCACATCCTCGCCGGGGATTTCGATCGCCGCGGTTTCGACACCAGCCTGGCCACCCTCTATGCCCAGGCGTTGGTCGGGCAGGTCGCCACCGCCGCGACCTGGTGGCTGGACGAACGCAAGCCGTCGAAAGAGGTTGTCGCCGTGCATCTGGTGAATCTGTGCTGGAACGGGCTGAGCCATCTGGAGGCCGACCCGCACCTCAGCTCGGAGTGGCGCGCCGGTATCGAGGAGTGACTCGGGTTGTTAACCAGCGAATTGCGAAGCGGGTCCAGTCGAATGCTCGAATTGACTGCCGAGGGCCCGCCTGGTGGTACGGTTCACCCATCCTTTGGGTGCTGTTCGGGCGGTAAGTCGGTCTACTTCGTGATGTCGGTCTACTTCAGGATGGCTGGTTTTTAGGATGACAGGCGGATCTGATGGCTAGGCAAGCGCGCGCGGAGATCACCCGCGACTCCGTTCTTGCGGGCGCTGCCGATGTCTTTCTGCGCTTGGGTTACGCGAACGCGAGTCTGAGCGAGATCATCGCGCAGTCCAATGTGACCAAGGGCGCCTTGTACTTTCACTTCGGCTCGAAGGAAGAGCTGGCGCGCGCGGTGGTCGACCAGGGCAACGAGCGGCTGGTCAGCTCGTGTCAGGGCTTCTTCGATCCCCGGGTGCCCGCACTCGAGGCGTGCATCGGCATCACCTACGTCGTGGCCGACCTATCGATGAACGATCCGATGGTCGGCGCGATGCTCAAGCTGACCCATCAGATCGGTGACTATCGCGGCGCGCAGGGCGACAACATCGCCAAGACGTGGGGCGACACCTACCGCGTACTGTCCGAAAGAGCCATCGCCCAAGGCGATTTGCAGCCGGAGCTCGACGCCGAGGTGATCGGCATGCTCCTGCAGGAGATGACCGCGGGCGTGCACATCATCGCCGTCGGCACCGAGTCGATCGACCAGATGGCGACCAGGATGGAACGCGTCTGGTACTTCCTGCTCCCGTCGATCGTGCCGGCCGAGAAGCTGGCCTACTTCCGCGAGTTCGCGGCCCGGCGCCTGCGCAGGTACGTGCCCTAACGGCCCGAGCTCGATGTGTCGGCGGGCTTGACTAGACTCGGCTCGCTGCTGGAAATACCCGGCTCGAGCTCAGGAGTTGTGATGCCGACCCATCGCCCACCGCTGGCGGGACTCGCGGCGGTCGCCGGGGCCGACACCGCGTTGCGGACCGTCACCGAGCTGGTCGGCAAGTCCTCGGTCGAGCTGGTCGGGCCGTCCGGGGTGCGTCCGTTCGTCGCCGCGACGATCGCGGCGAAACGGCCGCTGGTGGTGGTCACCGCGACCGGGCGCGAGGCCGACGATCTGACCGTCGAGCTCGAGGAGATGCTCGGGCCGACGGTCGCACAGTTCCCGTCCTGGGAAACCCTGCCGCACGAGCGGCTCTCACCCGGCGCCGACACCGTCGGGCGCAGGCTCGAGGTGCTGCGCAGGCTGGCGCACCCCGAGGACCCGGCCTTCCCCGCGCCGCTGCGCGTGGTGGTCACCACCGTGCGGTCGCTGATGCAGCCGATGGCCGGTGGACTGGGCGACATCGAGCCGATCGTGCTGCGCGTCGGCGCCGAGCTCGACTTCGACGAACTGCTCACGCGCCTGGTCGAATTCGCCTACAGCCGGGTCGACATGGTCGGCAAGCGCGGCGAGTTCGCGGTGCGCGGCGGCATCCTCGACCTCTTCCCGCCGACCGCCGATCATCCGGTGCGCGTGGAGTTCTGGGGCGACGAGGTCACCGAACTGCGCCCGTTCGCCGTCGCCGACCAGCGCTCGCTGCCCGAGGTGTCGGTCGAGGTCGTCGTCGCGCCGCCCTGTCGTGAACTGCTGCTCACCGCCGCCGTGCGCGCGCGGGCCGCCGAGGTCGCCGCCGCCAACGCGGCCGACGCCGCGCTGGTCGAGATGCTGGAGAAGCTGGCCAACGGCGTGCCGGTGGACGGTATGGAGGCGCTGCTCCCGGTGTTGCAGCCCGGCGAATTACGCCTGCTCACCGAGGTATTGCCGGAAAACACCCATCTGCTGCTCTGCGATCCGGAGAAGATCCGCACCCGCGCCGCCGACCTGGTGCGCACCGGTGAGGAGTTCCTGGAGGCGTCCTGGACCGCGGCCTCGTTCGGCGCCGCCGCCCCGCTCGGCGCCCACGGGCTGGACCTGGCCGCGTCCGGCTATCGGGCGCTGCCGGTCGTGCACGAGAGCGCCGACCAGCACGGGCTGCCCTGGTGGACGCTGAGCCCGCTGACGGCGGGCGTCCCCGAAGAAGTGGTGCTGCCGGTCATGGCCGGGCCGACCGCGCGTGGCTCCGACGAACTCGTCGCGACCATCTTCGCCTCGCTGCGCGCGCACGTGGCCACCGGCGGCCGCGCCGTGGTCGTCGTCGCCGGACACGGTACGGCGCAACGCATTCTGGAACGCCTCGCCGACGCCGACGTGCCCGCCGCCGCGCTGGAACCCGGCGCGGAACCGAGCAACGGCGTGGTCGGCGTGCTGTGCGGTTCGCTGCACGACGGACTGGTCTTCGACGACGCCGGACTCGTCGTCGTCGCCGAATCCGATCTCACCGGCAACCGGATGACCGCGCCCGGCGACGGCAAACGACTGCCCGCCAAGCGCCGCAACCAGGTCGACCCGCTGGCGTTGAACGCTGGCGACATGGTGGTGCACGACCAGCACGGCATCGGCCGATTCGTCGAGATGATCGAACGCACCGTCGGCGGCGCCCGCCGCGAATACCTCGTCATCGAATACGCGCCCGGCAAGCGCGGCCAGCCGGGCGACCGGTTGTTCGTGCCGATGGAGTCGCTGGATCAGTTGTCGCGCTACGTCGGCGGCGAGCTGCCCAGCCTGTCCAAGCTCGGCGGGTCGGACTGGGCGAATACGAAACGCAAGGCGCGCAAGGCGGTTCGCGAGATCGCCGGCGAGCTGGTGCAGCTGTATGCCGCGCGCCAGGCGGCGCCGGGGCATGCGTTCGGCCCCGATACGCCGTGGCAGCAGGAGATGGAGGACGCCTTCGCGTTCACCGAGACCGTCGACCAGATGACCGCCATCGCCGAGGTGAAGTCGGACATGGAGAAGCCGGTCCCGATGGACCGGGTGGTGTGTGGCGACGTCGGTTACGGCAAGACCGAGATCGCCGTGCGCGCCGCGTTCAAGGCGGTGCAGGACGGTAAGCAGGTCGTCGTGCTGGTGCCGACAACGCTGCTGGCGCAACAACATCTGCAGACCTTCGCCGAACGGGTCGCCGGCTTCCCGGTCACCGTGAAGGGCCTGTCCCGGTTCACCGATCCGGCCGACGCGCGCGCCGTGCTGGCGGGCATGGCCGACGGCAGCGTCGACATCGTGGTCGGCACCCACCGGCTGCTGCAGACCGGCGTGCGCTGGAAGGACCTCGGGCTCGTCGTGGTCGACGAGGAGCAGCGCTTCGGCGTCGAACACAAGGAACACATCAAGGCGCTGCGCACCCACGTCGACGTGCTGACCATGTCCGCGACGCCGATCCCGCGCACCCTGGAGATGAGCCTGGCCGGCATCCGCGAGATGTCGACCATCCTCACCCCGCCGGAGGAGCGGCATCCGGTGCTCACCTACGTCGGCGCCTACAACGACAAACAGGTCACCGCCGCCATCCGCCGCGAGCTGCTGCGCGACGGCCAGGTCTTCTACGTACACAACCGGGTGTCCTCGATCGACAAGGCCGCCAAGCGGATTCGCGATCTGGTGCCCGAAGCGAGGGTGGCCGTCGCGCACGGTCAGATGAACGAGGACGCGCTCGAGTCCACCGTGGCCGGTTTCTGGGAACGCGAGTTCGACGTGCTCGTCTGCACCACCATCATCGAGACCGGCCTCGACATCTCCAACGCCAATACACTGCTGGTGGAACGCGCTGACGCCCTTGGCCTTTCGCAGCTGCACCAGCTGCGTGGCCGGGTCGGGCGCAGCCGGGAACGCGGGTACGCCTACTTCCTGTACCCGCCGGAGAAGCCGCTCACCGAGACCGCCTACGACCGCCTCGCCACCATCGCGCAGAACTCCGACCTCGGGGCGGGCATGGCCGTCGCGATGAAGGACCTCGAAATCCGCGGCGCCGGTAACGTGCTCGGCGCCGAGCAGTCCGGGCACGTCGCGGGCGTCGGCTTCGATCTCTACGTCCGGCTGGTCGGCGAGGCCGTCGAGGCGTATCGGGCCGCCGCCGACGGCAGGCCCATCACCACCGAGGAACCCAAGGAGATGCGCATCGACCTGCCCGTCGACGCGCACATCCCGCCCGACTACATCGGCAGCGACCGGCTCCGGCTCGAGGGATACCGCAAACTGGCCTCCGCGCAGGACGATTCGACCCTCGCCTCGGTGGTCGAGGAGCTCGTCGACCGGTACGGCCCGCTGCCGGTCGAGGTCGGCCGCCTGGTCTCGGTCGCCAAGCTCCGGCTGCTGGCCCGTGAATACGGCGTTACCGAAATCGCGGTCACCGGAACAACACTCAAGGTCTCGCCGCTGCAACTGCCGGACTCGAAGCAGATGCGCCTCAAGCGGATCTACCCCAGCGCCAGTTACCGCGCGGCCAGCGGGGTGATCTCGCTGCCGCTGCCGCGGGTCGAGGACAGTGTCGGGGCGGACCGGGTCCGCGACGTCGTGCTCCTGCAATTCGTCGCCGACCTACTGCTCGCGTTGGACGGAAAGGCGCAGGGCGCAGTAGATCTCACCACCGCGACCGAGGTCTCGGCCGCCCGATGAGTACCGACCGGGACGAGGCGGTGCTGCGGGCCGCCCGCCACGCCGCCGCCAGCCAGCCGACCGAGGCGCCCTCCGACACCGCGGTGGTGGCGGCCGGCCTCACCGGCGCCGTGGAAGTCATGGATCGCCTGTGGAATTTCGGCGGCTGGGAAGTCACCCAGACCCACGACTCGCTGCGCCCCTACCTGCTCGAGGAAACCTACGAACTGCTCGACGCCATCCAGCACAACGACGCCGAAACCATCAAGGAAGAACTGGGCGACCTGCTGCTCCAGGTGCTCTTCCACTCCCGGATCGCCCAGGCGGCAGGCGAATTCACCGTCGATGACGTCGCCGCCGCCCTGGTGGCCAAGCTAGTCAACCGCAGCCCTTACCTGCGCGACGCCGACTTCGCCGCCGACACCTCCCTCGAAGAGAAGATCGCGGCACAGGAAAGTGCCTGGGAAGAGCGCAAATCCGCGGAAAAATCCCGCCGCTCCTGCCTCGACGGCATCGCCATGGCGCAACCCGCGCTGGCCCTCGCCGAAAAGATCCGCGATCGCAGCACCAAGGCGGGCCTGCCCGCCGACCTGATCCCCGAAGACCTGCGCACAGTTCACCTCGGCGGGCCCGACAGCGCCGAGGAGCGCCTCCGCAAAGCCACCCTCGCCTTCGCCGCCACCATCCACGCCACCGAAGACGCCGCGGAAACCGCTCGAGGTGAACGCCGTCCGCTCACCAGCGACGATTGGTACAAGTACTGGACGGCCGACGCGTAGCGTTGACGAAACGAACGTCGGCGGTCGGGCAGCGGTGTGCACGGGATTCGGCACAGCCCGGCTCGGGATCGGGAGGTTTCGCATGTTGAGTGTGTTTTCGTCGCCGGGGCACTACGTGCAGGGGCGCGCGGCCACCGAGCAACTCGGCGCGGAGATGGCGCGGCTGGGCATCGAGGGGCCGGTCACGATCGTGGCGGGGCGTAGCGCGCAGCGGTTGCTGGCCGAGGCGTGGGAACGGTCGTTGACGGACGCGAAAATTGCCTACACCGTGCATCTTTCGAGTGGGGAATGCACCAGGGCGGAGATCGCGACGATCACCGCGGCGGTGCGGGACAGTGGCAGCACCGCGGTGCTCGGGGCGGGCGGCGGGAAGGTGCTCGATTCGGCGCGTGCGGTCGCCGACGACCTGGCGTTGCCGATGATCAGTTGTCCGACCACCGCGTCGAGTGACGCGCCGTGTAGCGCGCTGTCGGTGATCTACACGGCGGCCGGCGAAGTCGAGACCTACCAGCTGGTCCGCCGCAACCCCGCGCTGGTGCTGGTGGACACCTCCGCCATCGCCCAGGCCCCGGCCCGGCTGCTCGCCTCGGGCATGGGCGACGCGCTCGCCACCTGGTTCGAGGCGCGTACCTGCACGGCCGCGCGGGTGCGCAATATGCGCGGCGGCGCGTCCACGCGCAGTGCCACCGCCCTCGCCGAACTCTGCTACAACACGCTGCTGGCGGATGGCACGCAGGCGTTGGCCGCGGTGCGCGAGCACGCCGTCACCCCCGCGCTGGAGCGCATCGTCGAGGCCAACACCCTGCTGTCCGGTCTCGGCTTCGAATCCTCCGGGCTGGCCGCCGCGCACGCCGTGCACAACGGGCTGACCGCCGCCCCGCAGACGCACGCGTTTCTGCACGGCGAGAAGGTCGCTTTCGGCGTCCTCACCCAGCTGGTGCTGGAAGGTGCCGAGACCGGCGAGATCAATACCGTCCTCGACTTCTGTACCGAAGTCGGCCTGCCCACCACCCTCGCCGCGCTCGGCCTCGCCGACGCCGACGAAAATACGCTGTCGGCCATCGCAACCCGCGCCACCGCACCCGGCGAAACGATCCACAACGAGCCCTTCACCGTCGACGCCGCGATGACCCTCGACGCGATCCGCGCCGCCGACGCCCTCGGCCGCCGCTGAACCGCGCCACGCGGGCCTGCCACGCGGAATCAAACCCCTATTCGGCTATGAGACGCGTCACTGATCAATTCGGCGCGCGCTGACGTCGGCCCACCTCGGCGGGATTTCGACATGCAAACCTCACCTTCCCGAAAGCATGTCGTCACCATCTGGCGGGAAACCTGTCAGTAGTCCTTCGCTATTCTGGCGGTGGAATCCGAAGCCAATGGCGGGCAAACCGCCGGGGAGGACGTTCGGTCCGGTGCACATCAGCAGAGTCGCGGAGCACCCGCGACCGGATCATGTGTTGTTCCACTTCAGCGACACCCACGTGATCGCCGGCGACGGGGATTTGTACGGTGACGTAGACGCGGACCAGCGATTACGCCAGTTACTAGAGCAGGCCGCGGCCAGTCGGATCCAGCCGACCGCGATCGTGTTCACCGGTGATCTCACCGACAAGGGTGAACCCGCGGCGTACGACAAGCTCAAGGCTTTGATCGAGCCATTTGCAAGAAGTTTGCCAGCGCCCATTGTGTGGGTCGCGGGGAACCACGACGACCGCAGTCTCCTGCGCCGCAAGCTGCTCGGCGAACGAGGATCGACCGCGCCGCTGGACCGCGTCCACCTGATCGACGGCCTGCGCATCATCGCCCTGGACACCTCGGTCCCCGGCCACCACTACGGCGAAATCTCCGACGAACAGCTGGATTGGCTGCGTTCGGTGCTCGCCGAGCCCGCCCCCTTCGGCACCATCCTGGCCATGCATCATCCGCCCGTTCCGTGCGTGCTCGACCTCGCCGTCCCCGTCGAGCTGCGCGACCAGCGCAGGCTGGCCGACGTGCTCGACGGCAGCGACGTCCGGGCCATCCTGGCCGGTCACCTGCACTTCTCCACCAACGCCACCTTCGCGGGCATCCCGGTCTCGGTGGCCTCGGCGACCTGCTACAGCCAAGATCTCGGCGTCGAGCAGGGCGGCCTGCGCGGTCGAGACGGTGCGCAGGCCTTCAACTACGTGCACATCTACCCGGACACCGTGGTGCACTCGGTCGTGCCGATCGACCGGGGCCCGACGGTCGGCTCGCCATCGACGGCCGAGGAGGCTGCTCGCACGCTCGCGGCGGAGGGCATTGTCATCCCGCCCGCCGCGCGCATCCCGCATGTCATGCGGCGCCGGGCGACGACTCCGGAATCGGATGACGAGACGGTGCGCTGAGCCGCTCCCACGGCGCCGGATCCGGGAAGTAGCCGGACAGGAACTCTGAAACCGCCTGTACCCGTTCGGTTTCGGTGATCTCCGGGAAGCTTCCGTCGTTCAGGCAGAAGAAGTCGACATCACGCCGTTCGGCGATACCGTCCAGCAGTGCAAGCCCTTTGCGGCTGGTCGTATCGACGTAGCGCATCTTCGCCTTCTCCTGCGGCACCGCACGCCCGGTGAGCAGCGCGTAGTAGTGGTACAGCGAGTTGGTGACGGAAATGTCGGTGGCCGAACGGAACCGGCTGGCCCTGGTGCGCGCGAAGTCGGCGCCGAACTCGGCCTCCATCTCCAGTAATACGCTGCGCCGCAACGGAACCGGCGTGTGCTCCAGATGCCGGGTGATGATGTGACCGAACCGCTCGGCCAGCAGTTCCCGGTTCACCCGCGCGGCGTTCTCGAAACCGCTGCGCCGCTCGTTGTTTCCGCCCGGCCCGATCCTGGTGTCGGCCTCGATGAACCGGCTGACCCCGCCCGCGGTGAAGAACATCGACGGGCGCACCGGGCGGGCGAAGAACATGTCGTCGTTGGAGTACAGGAAGTGCTCGCTGAGCCCCTCGATGTGCTGCAACTGGCATTCCACCGCATGGGAATTGAACGTCGGCAGTCCGCTGGTGTCCGAAAAGTGGTCCAGCGCACGGACAACCGTCACCCGAGGATGCTCGGCCAGCCAGCCGGGCACCGCCGAGTCGGTGGCGATGAAGATGCGCCGGATCCACGGCGCGTTCTTGTCCACCGACCGCAGTGCGTATTTCAGCTCGTCGATCTGCCGGATGCGCGCGTCGGCGTCGTCGCCCTCGCCGACCACCACCTGCGCCAGCATCCCGGCGCGGCGGGCCCGGAACTCCGGGTCGGAGCCGTCTACCCAGGAGAACACCAGGTCGATGTCGAAGTTGACGTCGGTGGCCTGCGGCGCGAACATGTCGACCAAGGTCGGCCAGGCGCGGTCGAACAGCAGCACCTGCGTGTGTTCGACATCGGCCAGGTCGAATACGTTGCGGGTGAGGGCATTCGGGCGGGGGCATTCGACCGTGTCGCCGTGGTACTCCCACAGCTCCAGCTCGACGTGGTGGGCCGGGTCGCTGTCGCGGCCGAGCCGGAAAACGTTGTGCTGCACTTCGGTACACGCGAAGCCCGCGCTTGTCGCGGCGGCCGTCACCCGGCGCACCATCAGCTGGTGTGCGGCGTCCGTCGCGAGCATGAGTCGTTCCCCGCTGTCGCGGATCAGCAGGAACGGCACCTCGGCGGCCGCAAGTTCACTACGCAGCCAGCCCAAATCCTCGATCATCGCCGCCGATACGGCGAGGTTGCCCGCCATCGGCCGGGTCACCATCTCTACTGCCGTCGGGTTCACAGCCCCCATGTCCATCATCAGTTTCTTCTCCACATCCATTCGTGCACCGTTGGGTCCCAGCTCCGAGGCACCGCGCCGGGGCCGAGCGGCGCTACCGCCGGCGTCGTGACGCCGGCTGGGCAGCACCGCGCCCGGCGCGGTCGGATTCAGAAGTGGGGCACGATGCCGTAGCGCGGGAACGAATTGATCACGCGGATTCCAGACGATCGGTTAACCATTCGTTTTCACCTCACTCACGGCAGGACGCACAGCGTCGGGATGGGTGTGCTGGATCCGTGCGCGCGGCGGAAGAACGACCGAGCGTGCGCACGGGAGACAGCACGCTGGCCGGACAATCATCGGCCGGCAGAAGAGAGATGTCCCAGACAACAATGGGGACTGTACGAATGATGCATCTACGGTGACATTTCGTCAATCGGGACACTCCGTCCCACCTGCTGCCGTTCCGCTGCCTCTGGCGTGGCCCTTTGCCGTGCCGGTCGCATAGCCGCCGGTCGCGCAAGGCATCTCGGCATGGTTGTGCTGGGCGTACGCCGGATGGCGCGTTCGCGCACCGTGATTGTCATCATGACCGGGCGATGACCGAACGCCACGGGGTAGCGCCGCTCGGACAGCGTAGTTAGGATAGCCTCACCAATATTGATCGGAGAAGGGAGCGCAACGCCGTGCGCGTCGTCATTCTGTTCGGATCCGAGATGGGCACCGCCGAAACCGTCGCAGACAGCGTCGCGGACGCGCTCTCCGCCTACGACGTATCGGTCTACGACCTGAGCGATTTCGCCGTCGACGACCTCGACGCGCACGACTTCCACGTCATCGTGTGCTCCACCTACGGCGACGGCGATCTGCCGACCGGTGCCGAGTTGTTCTTCGACGAACTCGCCGCCGCGTCCCCCGACCTGACCGGCCTGCGCTTCGCCGTGTTCGGCCTCGGCGACAGCATCTACGGCGACACCTTCAACCGCGGCGGCGAGATCGCGGCCGAACGCCTCGTCGAGTGCGGCGCCACCCAGGTCGGGGCGCATGCCCGGCACGACGCGTCCACCGAAATCCGCGCGCGCGACATGGCCCGCGACTGGGCGGCAACCCTGCCCCTGCGCGCGCTCGCCCCGGCCTGATAGTCCGCTGAGAGCACTCCGGACATCGGGACCAGCGCCAGCGCACAAGTGGCCCAGCACTTTAGACTGCTATCAAGCGCGGCACAGCCCGTCGCGCTCGACGATCCATGAGGTGACGAAAGATGGCAGCCGGAGCGAGCCCCGCGCAACGTCAAGACCACTCGACAGATCATCACGACGATCATCCCGAGCTGGACGTGCTACCGGAATGGCCCCGGGAGACGATCGCGGTACTGGTGACCACCGACCCCGGACCGCACGCGATCCCGGTGTCCTGGCCGGTGCGCGCCGGTGATCGGCAGATCCTGCTCAGTCTCAAGTTCGATCGTGGGTCGCTGGCCCGGCTGCGGGAACGGCCGCAGGTGGCGCTGCTGATCCTCGGCGGCGGCAACGTCGCGCTGTGTGCGCGCGGCACCGCGCGGGTGATTGCCGAGCAGATGCCCGACGCCGCCGACTATGTCGCGGTGCGCATCGATGTCGAGGCGATCGACGACCATCGGCAGTCGGCCTTCGCGGTGGCGGGTGGCATCCAGCGCACCGTGCTCGACCCGGCCGAGCTGCACGCGCTGGAGGGTCGCGTGAACACACTGCGGGCGTGGGCCGACGGTCAGAACTGAACCTGCGCAACAGGTCCGGGACCGGACAATAATCGAGATGAAGGCGGCGCGAACGGGCCGTCGCGGAAGGGATTCATGAGCGTCACATTGGCCAAAGGCGGAAATGTTTCGCTGTCGAAGCAGGCAGCGAACCTCACCAAGGTCGCGGTGGGCCTCGGGTGGGACGTGCGCACCACCACGGGCGCCGACTACGACCTCGACGCGAGCGCGCTGGCGACCGGACCTGATCTGAAGGTGCTCTCGGATCAGCATTTCATCTTCTACAACAACCTGCGTTCCCCCGAGGGTTCGATCGAGCACACCGGCGACAACCTGACCGGCGAGGGCGAAGGCGACGACGAGGTCATCAACGTCGACCTGGCCGCCACCCCGCCGACCATCACCAACATCTTCTTCCCCGTGTCCATCCACGACGCCGACGCGCGCAGCCAGTCCTTCGGCCAGATCCGCAACGCGTTCATCCGCGTGGTGGACGCGTCGACCGGCATCGAACTGGCCCGCTACGACCTCACCGAGGACGCCTCCACCGAAACCGCGATGATCTTCGGCGAGCTGTACCGCCACAGCAACGAATGGAAGTTCCGCGCCATCGGCCAGGGTTACGCCTCCGGCCTCGCGGGCATCGCCCGCGACTACGGCGTCCACATCTGATCGAGCCCGGGTACGGGCGTCGCGCCAGGTGGCAGCGACGCCCGTCCGATCAGCTCGGGCTGCTGAGGCTTTCCGGGGCTTCCGGGATCAACCGGGGGCGGTCGCGTTCCCTGGCGTCGAGCATGGCGAAGTAGCGGCGGAGCATGAGGACGGCCGTGGTGGCCAAGCCGGCGGTGAGACCCCACCAGACGCCGGCCGCGCCGAGGCCGATGGGGAAGGCCAGCAGTAGGGCGACGGGGAGGCCGACGCCCCAGTAGCCGACGAGCGACAAGCGGAAGCCTGCGTTGGTCTCCTTCAGGCCGCGCAGTAGTCCGGTGCCGATGTTCTGGGCCGCGTCGAAGAATTGCAGCACGATGCCGATCAACAGCAGGGTGTGCGCGATCTCGATGGTGCTGGTGTCGTTCGAGTTCAGGAACGGTCGCAGCACCAGGTCGGGTGCGATCACGTAGATCGCGCCGGTGATCGCGGCCACCACGCCGACGTGCCGCAGCGCGAGCCAGGCCAGCGCCCTGGCGTGCTGGTATTCGTCGCGGGTGACGGCGTGGCTGACCAGGATCGAGGCGCCGTGCGACAGGCCGATGGCGACCTGGAACACGATGTAGATGATCTGGTAGACGACATTGTGCGCGGCCAGCGCCGCCGGACCGATGCTGCCCATCACGAGGGCCAGCACCGAGAACATGCCCGCCTCGGAGCCGTAGGTGAGGGCGATCGGCCCACCGAGGCGCAGCTCGGCGAGCACAGTGGACCGCCGCACCGGCCACGGACGCAGCGGCAGCGTGGCACCGAGCCGGGAATCCCGGCGCACCATCGCCCAGAAGACACCGAAGGTGATCAGGAAGACCAGCGAGGTCGCCACGCCGATACCGGTGAGACCGAGCTCGGGCAGTCCGGCGCGGCCGTGGATGAAGCCCAGCGCGAGCAGCAGATTCAGCAGCACCGAGCCGAGCGTGACCAGCAGCAGGGCCTGCGGGCGCTGCATGCCGACGGTGTACTGCCGCAGCACCTGGAACCACAGGCACGGCAACAGCCCTGGCGCCAGCGCGCCCATCAGCGGACGCGCGTCGGCCAGCACCCCGGCGTCCTGGCCGAGCCACTGCAACGACCAGCCGAGCCCGATGAGGAGGACCCCACCGACGAGGCCGGCCAGGGTGGCGATCAGAAAGCTCGACCGCAGTACGTCTTTGATCTCTTCGTCGGGGGATTCGCCACGCTTACCCGCCGAACTCACCGCGGTGGC
Organism: Nocardia suismassiliense; assembly: GCF_900269665.1. GTDB lineage: Bacteria > Actinomycetota > Actinomycetes > Mycobacteriales > Mycobacteriaceae > Nocardia > Nocardia suismassiliense. The sequence goes on along the minus strand of NZ_LT985361.1, from coordinate 8,378,805 downwards.
AATCTGATTGCCGCTCGCGGTGATCAGCCCGACGCACATGGTGCGAATCTGGTTGAACAGCGCGATCGCCAGCCCGCCCGCGGCCACCTGCTGCACGCCGAGCGTGCCCATCAGCACGATGTTGGTGGTGGACACCGCGATCTGCGCCAACTGCGTCATCGCGATCGGCGTCGCGAGCGCGGTGAGCCGACGGCTGTCGGCCCGGTAGCCCGACAGATTCACCGGGCCACCTCCGCACGCTCATACCGGGCGGTCAGCAAGTGCTTCATCGAACCTCCGCGAGCTCGGCCCGGCGGGCAGTGGGGGTGTAGCGGTGCAGCATCGCCAGCACTTCGGCTTCGGCCGCCGGGTCGAGCAGGTCGCGTTCGGCCATCCAGTCGTCGTCGAAGACGGTGTCCAGGTATTTCTCGCCGCCGTCGCAGACGAGGGTGACGATGGTGGAGCCGGGCGGGAATTCGTCGAGCCTGCTGAGCGCGGCGTGCACCGACCCGCCCGCCGAGCCGCCGATCATCAGGCCGAGTTGGGCGGCGACGGCACGGGCGGTGGCGAAGGCGTCGACGTCGGTCACCTTGACGCCCTCGTCCAGCAGCGAGTAATCCACGGCAGTACCGATGGTCGCGCCGGGCGGGGTGCCGGTGCCGGACTGCCAGTACGGGCCGCCCTCGCCGCCGAAGGCGATCGAGCCGACCGGCTCGACGCCGATCACCCGTGGCACACAACCGAGTTGGCGCAGCCGGGTCGCGGTGCCGAACAGCGAACCGCCGGTGCCGACCGAGGAGAGCAGGATATCGACCCGCTCAACGTCTTCCAGCAACTCTTCGGCGACCGCGTAGTAGCCGACCGCGTTGGCGTCGTTGTTGTGCTGCTCGGTGAAGTACGCGTCCGGCCGGGCAGCGGCCATCGCCTCGGCCAGGTCTTCCCGGGCCGAGGTGGCCAGGTTGTCGTCGCCGTCATCGGCGACGAACACCAATTCCGCACCCATTGCTCGCATAGCGCGCAGCTTGTCCTTACATGCGTGATGATCGACCACTGCGGTAAAGTGATACCCACGTTCGGCAGCTACTACCGCGAGACCGAGTCCGGTGTTCCCGGATGTCGACTCGATGATATGCCCGCCACTTCCCAGCAACCCGCGCCGCTCCGCATCGAGCACCATTTCGCGGGCCATTCTGATCTTGGCCGCGCCGGTCGGGTTGAACTGCTCGAGCTTGAGCAGTAACCGGGTGCCGGTCGAGGTGGCCGCCAGTTCGAACAGCGGCGTGCGGCCGATCAGATCCGTCACGCGCGTGACGAGCGGCATGGATTTTCTCCTAGTTCAGGTGGTGGGTGTCAGCCGTCGAGCGTCCAGCGGAGCCGATCGCCGGGTGCGTCGTGCAGCAGCACCTTCGGCGGTATCGGCAGCTCATGGAAGGCGGATTCGTTCGAGTCCATTTGGTAACCGGCCGTATTCGGGTAGATCAGCAGGTCACCGACCGTGGCGGCCCGCGGTAGCGGGATCCGCCGCCAGCTGAGCATGTCGGAGTCGAGGCAGGTGGCCGCGCCGACGCTGGTCGGGGTGGTGCTGCCCGGCCGGGTGGGCCACAGCAGCGGGTCGGGCAGGTATTCGCTGTCGAACCACTGCTCGGACAGGCTCAAGCTGGTGCCGTCGACGGTGAGCAGATGGTACGGCGCGCCGTCGACGTGCCGGATCTTGCTGCCCTGGACCCGGAAGACGGTGAAACCGGCGTGCGCGAGCAGTGCGCGGCCCGGCTCGATCGCCAGCCGGATGGCATTGTCGCGCAGTCGCTGTGCGAGCCCGTCGTGGTCGAGGATCGCGGCAAGCATGGCCGGACCGGGCGCGGGGAAGTGATAGGGATAGTAGGACTCGAACGACTTGCCCGAGTGGAACCACCGCCGGTCGACGTGCTCGGTGAACTCCGCCCAGGCGTCGGCAGGCACGTAATCGACGCCGAAGCCGCCACCGATCGACAGCGTGGTGGCGGGCTGGCCCAGCGTGCGCGCGTGCAGGCAGCGAGCGATCAGCGCACCGGCCAGCTCGGCCCTGGCGACGGCGTCGTAGCCGGACAGGTGAAAGCTGAAGCCCTCCAGCCGAAGCGATGTACGACCGGCGAACGCGGCCAGCGCACGGTCGAGCTCGACCTCGGTCATCCCGAATCGGCTGGCCGACGCGGCGGGCAATACCCGGAGCATGATCCGGACCGGTGCGGTCGAGTCGCCCAGTGCGGCAAGGCGTTCGAGCTCATCTAGGTCATCGACCGCGATCAGCGCACCGTGCCGGGTGGCCAGCCAGAGCAGGTCGTCGGACTTCGCGGGCCCGGTCACCATCAGCTCGGCACCGCGCACGCCCTGCGCCAGCGCGGCCGTCAGCTCGCCGGTGCTGGAAACATCCACACCCGCACCGTGTTCCGCGCAGGCGCGGGTGACGGCGGCGGACTTGTTCGCCTTCTTGCCGTAGTAGACGACGCCATCGATCCCCGCCCGCGCGAAGGCTTCGTGGAATCCTTGGATATTGCGCCCCACCCGCGGCGGATACAGCACGTGGAACGGGCCGCCCACCGCGAAGCCGATGTCGCCCAGCAGATTCGGGTCGCCGAGCACGCGGCGCTCCCAGTCGTCCAGGCGCGCCGGGACCGGGGCGGCGCTGATCGCACCGCGCGTCACCCCGACCCCGCCCGCGTCTAATCCCACAGGGGCACCTCCGTGCCGCGCCCCTCGGCGATGGCGCGCTCGGCGAGGGCGTGCGCGACCGCGATGTCGGTCAGCACGAGCCCGCTGTTGTAGACGAAGATGCGCTCGTCGTCCGAGCGTCGTGCGACCGCGCGACGGCTCAGGATCTGCGGCAACTCGGCGTCCACCGCGCGCAGCCGCCCGTCCGGCCCGACCATGTCGGTCCCGGTCAACGTCATCTGCTCCGCGCTGGTCGCGACGACCCGATCGGCGTCGATCAGGGTCGAGGGAGCCAGCCCGTAGCCGACGAGCACCACCGTCGAACCCGGTGCCAGATCACTGGATTCGAGCGCGACCTCGGTGCCGGGGCCCGCGGTGGCCAGCACCACGTCGGCGGTGGCCGCGGCGGCCCGGGGGTCTTCGACCGTTTCGAGCAGCGCGTGCGGGTAGTACTCGGCCAGCTGCCGATGCACCGCGTCCAGCCCTTCGGGGTGGGTGCCGTACAGCATCAACTTGCGCAGCTGCGGGTTCGCGGCGAGCAAGTGCGGCAACGCGTTTCGGCCCTGGGTGCCGGTGCCGATCAGCAGCACGCTCTCCGCGCCGCGGCGGATGGTCTCGCGCACAAGCAGCGCCGACACCGCCGGGGTGCGCAGCGCGCCGACCCGCGAGCAATCCATCAGTGCGATCGGCGCGCCGGTGCTGTCGTCGTAGAGCGTGATGGTCGTGTAGTAGCGCTTGGTGCTGCGATCGTGGCCGGGATCGAACTTGTACGACGTCTTCATCGCGACCACCCGGCGGCGGCCGTCGCGGCCGAGCATCGCGTAGGACACCGACCAGCCGTCCGGGTTCGCGACGCTGAGTTTGCGTGGGTTGTCCGAATCCCCTGCGGCGAACGCCAGATACGCGTCCTCCACGGCCCGCACGACATCGCCGGGCGTGATCGGCACGCCGGCCAGGTCGCTGCGGCTCAGCACCCGTAACGGGGTGCTTCGGTCACGGATGTTCAATGGATCCTCGATCATGTGCTGCTTCCCGCTCTATCGCCACCGGACGGTGCTCCCGGTGTTCGTCCGTTCGGGCCGACTCGCGGCCACCGGACACGAACGCGGTAGTTTCTGCCGCTCGGAACGGGGCGACGACTCGTTGCCCGTACCCATTCTCGTCGGCCTCTTCGGACCGCCGCGGTCGATCAGGCAGGCGGATGTTCACTCGTTTGAGCCAGCGGTCGGTGCCGTCGTAGCGCGCGGTGAACGGTACCCGGCCGTGCACCGCGACGTCGTTGTCTACCAGCAAGATTTCACCGGGTGTGAGCGCGGCCGTAACGCAGACGCGCTCCAGTTCGGCGGTCAGCCGGGCGTAGGCCGCGCGGTATTCGGCGTCGGCGTCGTCGAGCGGGGTATAGGCGGGGTCGTAGCGCAGCGTCGTCTCGTCCGGCCCAGCCGAGGTCCACAGCGTCGGCAGCGGCGTGGCCGAATACTGTTCGTGCCCACTGCCGTAGGAGACGTCGGGCAGGATCGGCAGCGTCGGCGTGCTGAGCAGCCTGCGCTGGGCGGCGCTGAGTTCGACCCGCCGGACCGAGGATACGGTCGTGCCGACCAGGTCCGGATTGCGCAGGCAGCCGAGCATCAGCAGGTTGGCGCGCTGCGGGTGGAAAGCATCTTCGGAGTGCGGGCTGAGCAGGGTCTTGCTGCTCGCGCCGGACTGTTCGTCTTCGTGGCCGGGGGAGGGCAGGATGTTGTTGACCAGCCGTCCGCCCTGCTGGCCCTGCCAGCCGAAAGGCTCACCGGCCGAACGGGCGAGCAGCAGCATCACCAGGTCGAGCTCGAACGAGTGCGCGCGCCGCGCGGCATCGCCGCTCCACTGCGCGGCCTCGCGCCAGCTCGGCGGGGTCGGGCCGAATTCGGCATCGGTCAGTGGCAGTTTGCTCACGATGGTCGCGCCTGCTGCGGTGGCCGGCGGGCGCATGGTGCGCCGCACGTCGGCGGGTAATTCGGCGAATCTGCGTTCGATCTGCGCGATCACGATCGCATCGGTCAGGGTGACGGCGGTGCTGGCTAAGTCGGGCAGCGTCGAATCCAGTGTGGTAGATATCTCTCGCGCGAGCTCACGCACCGCACGCCCGGCGGCGGCGGGCAGCTCGCGACGTTCGATATCCTGCGGGTGAAGCGTCTTACGTTCGGAGAGAACGCCTTTCACCGAGGGGGTCCCTTCTTCGCATCGTTCGAAAAAGCAGGAGTGACGTCGATCTGCGAAGCTATCCGGTCTCGCGCGGTTAAGCAAGGCTTACCTAAGCGAGTCTGCTAAAAATAGCAGAAACGTATAACACTAGTGAAGTTTGGCTTAATCTCCGTCGCGTGACGCGCAACCGATTAGGCTAGCCTGTCCTGATCGCATCGGCGCTGGCTCAGCACTTCGCCGACCGCGCGCGGATGTTTGTCCAGGAAGAAGGCGGCGCAATGGGTTTGAATCGGCGGCAGCTCCTCCAATCAGGGCTCGGCATCGGGGCGGTGATATTTGTCGCCGCGTGCTCGAAGGGGACGGAGTCGTCCGGGCCCGCTCAGCGAGGCGGCACCCTACGAGTCGGTGCACTGGGCACCGCGGCGCGGATCGAACGCGATCCGCACGCCAACCTGAGCAACGACAGCGACTTCCTGATCACCTCGCTGGTGTACGACGCGCTCACCGTGCCCGGCGCGGATCCGAACGTCGCGCCGCGCTTGGCGACTCGGTGGGAGCCGGACGCGCAGCGCCGCCGCTGGACCTTCACCCTCGCCGAGGGCGCGACCTTCCACGACGGCAGCCCGGTCACCGCCGACGACGTCGTGTGGTCGCTGCGCAGGCTGCGCACGGTCGGCGGCGCGTCCAAGATGCCGGTCGCCGCGGAGGACATCACCGCGGACGGCCCGAACCGCGTAGTGCTCACCGTGCCCGAGCCGAACACCCAGCTGCCGCTGCTGGTCCGGCTGATGACGTTCACCGTCAAGAAGGACACCACCGACTTCACCAAAGCCGTTGGCACCGGGCCGTTCCGGCTCGAGTCGTACCAGGCGGGCAATGCCAGGCTGGTACGCAACGAGCAGTGGCACGGCACGCCGCCGCTGCTCGATGCCATCGAGATCACCATGTTCGAGAGCGTCACCGCACTGGGCAACGCGGTGCTCGGCGGGCAGATCGACCTCGCCTCCAACGTCGGCGCGATCGCGGGCCGGACCGCCGAGGGGCGTGGTGACCTGCGGGTGGTCCGCCGCGCCGACGACACCATGCTCGGCGTCGCGATGCGCGCCTCGGACGGACCGTTCGCCGACGCCAGGGTGCGCACCGCGCTGCGGCTCGGTGTCGACCGGAACGCACTGGTGAGCCAGGTGCATTCGGGCTACGGCAAGGTTGCCAACGACATCCTGGGCACCGGCGACCCGGTGTACGACAAGTCCATCGCGCAGCGCACCCGCGACGTCGACCGCGCGAAAACGCTGCTGCGCGAGGCCAATTTCGACACCGGCCGCAGCTATCCACTGATCACCAAGGCGGAGGCGCCCGGCGAGGTGGAGTCGGCCAAGGTCATCGCGACCCAGCTCGCCGACATCGGCGTCCGCCTCGACGTGGTCACCCAGGACTCCAACGCCTTCTACGACCAGACCTGGTTGAAGGGCGCGCTGTACACCGTCTCCTGGGGCACCAACGATTCGGTGCTGTTCTACGCGGACAAGTTGATGTCGAGCCGGTCCAACCGCAACGAAACCGACTTCAAGGACGCCGAGTTCGACGCGGCCACCGCGAAAGCCATGGCAGCCCAAAGCGACTCGGAGTACACGCAGGCCTGTCGCGACGTGCAGCGGATCCAGCACGAGCGCGGCGGATACCTGGTGTGGGGCATAGCCGACGGCATCGACATCGCGTCCGCGCGGGTGCACGACCTGCCCACGCTCGGTGGTTTCGCGCGGGTGCAGCTGGAACGGGCCTGGTTGGCCGGGTGATCTCGTTCGCGCGCCTGCTGATCCGGCGCATCGCCCTGCTGATCGCCCTGCTGGCAACGGTCTTCGTAGTCGTCGACCTGCTGCCGGGCAGTACCGCACGGGCGGTGCTCGGCCGGGACGCGACGCCGGAACGGGTCGCGGCCAAGGAGCGCGAACTCGGGCTGGATCGGCCGCTGCCGCAACGATTCTGGGACTGGATCTCCGGCGTGGCAACCGGCGACTTCGGCCGCACCACACGCGGGCGGCCGATCAACGAGCTGCTCGCCGACAAGTTCCCGCCGACCCTGCTGCTCGGTGGGCTCGCGCTGGTGGTGACGGTGCTCGTCTCGCTGCTGCTGGGCATCTGGTGGGCGCAGCGCCCCGTGCGGCCGCTGGAACCCGCGACAACCATCGCGGCGGCGATCCCGGAGTTCGTGGTCGCGACGCTGTTGATTCTGGTGTTCGCGCTCGGCGCGGGCTGGCTGCCCGCCGTCACCATTACCGATCGCTCCGGTTTTCCGGCGAGCCCCGACATGCTGGTGCTGCCGGTGCTCGCGCTGGCGATCCCGCAGATCGGCTGGAATACCCGGGTGGTGCGCGCCGCGATGGTGGACGCGGCCCAGGCACCGCACGTGGAAAGCGCTGTGCTGGATGGCATTCCCGCACGCAGCGTGCTGGTGCGGCACGTGCTGCCCTTCGCGCTGCCGACGATCGTGGCGAGTTTCGCGACCACGGTCGGGATGGTGCTCGGCGGCTCGCTGGTGGTGGAGACCATCTTCAACTACCCGGGTCTCGGCGCCGTGCTCGCCGGGTCGGTGGCGGATCGCGATGTCGCGGTGGTCGCCTCGGTGGTCGCGCTGTCCGGCGCGGTGATCATGTGCGTGCTCGCCGTCGCCGACGGGATTCGTACCTGGTCGTTGCGGGGTGTTCGATGAAACGCCTACTGCGCCCCCGTGATCCCGCTGCGGCAACGGCTCGGCCGGGTCGCGGTCGAGTGCGCCGCCTCCGGCTGCTGACCGTGCTGCCCGCCGTGGTGGTGACGCTGCTCGCGGTGTGCGGCCCCGCGCTTGCCCCGCACCCGGCCGAAACCCCCGTCGGTATCCCGTTCGGTAATGCCGGTGCCGACGCCTGGTTGGGCACCGACCGGCTGGGCCGCGACGTGCTGAGCCAATTGCTTTACGGCGGTTGGGGTCTGTTGCTGCTCGCCGCGGTGATCGCGGTGGCGGTTACGGCGCTGGCCTGCGTGCTCGGCGCAGTCACCGCGCTGCGCCCCGGGGTCGGCGCGCTGATCGAACGCGCCGTCGACTTCGCCATGCTGCTGCCCGCCGTCCTCGGCATTCTGCTGGTGCTGACCGCATGGCCGGACGCGGGGCCCCTCGGCCTGATTGTCGTCGCTCTCCTGTTCGGCACTCCGTACTGCGCAAGGGTTTTCGCGGCCGCTGCGGCGGGTGTCGCTGCCTCGGGGTACGTCGAAGCCGCCCGAGCGAGTGGTGAAACACTGTCGCACTTGGTCTTCCGTGAGGTGATACCGAACCTACGCGAAGTGATCGTCGTTCAGCTCGGGCTGCGCTTCGTGACCGCCGTCTATGTGGTCAGCACGGCGTCGTTCCTGCAACTACCGACCACGCTCGGCGCAAGTAACTGGGCGGTCATGGTGCGCGAGAACTCGTCCGGCATGCTGCTCAACCCGTGGGCGGTGCTGGCGCCGAGCCTGGCGATCGCGGTCGTCGCGGTGAGCGTGAATCTCGCGGTCACGGCCTTCGGACGAGGGGAGCGGTGGTGAGCGAACCCGTTCTCGACCTATCGATCGACGACGACCCGCCGCGCGCGGCAGCCGGCCCGCGCCGGAGTGGCACTGCGGCTCTCGGTGGCGACCTGACGGGATCGGCGCCGGTAGTAGTCGACGAGTTGTCGATACACGGCGCGACAGGGCAGGAGTTGGTCGAGCCCACCAGTTTCCAAATCGAGGCAGGGCAGATCACCGCCCTCACCGGGCCCTCCGGGTCGGGCAAGACAACACTGATGCGGGCACTACTCGGGCAGTTGCCGCCCGGCGCCGTCCGGCGCACCGGCTCGGTCGCCGTCGCAGGCCACGATGTGTTCGCGCTGGATCCCATTGCCCGGCAGCGGTTCCGGCGTACCCACGTGGCTTACGTAGGGCAAGACCCGGGGTCGGCACTCAATCCCCTGATGCGGGTGCACGCTCTGCTGCACGAAGTCGCCCGGGACGCCTCTCGTGACACCGTGCTCGAAACCCTCGAGCTGGTCGGTCTCTCGGCGGAGCACCTACGCCGCCGATCCGGCGAGCTCTCGGGTGGCCAGCAGCGCCGAGTCGCCCTGGCCCGCGCGTTGATTCGCCGGACCGGCGTACTGATCCTCGACGAACCGCTCGCGGGCCTGCACGGCGCGTTGCGCACCGACATCGCCCGCCTGCTGACCGAGGTCGCCGCCGAGCGTTCCACCGCCATCCTGTTGTCCGGCCACGACACCACCGCCGTGCACGCGATCGCCGACAACGTCATCGAGCTCGGCACCGTGCTCGCGGTGGAGGGCAAGGTCGAAGCTTGGCACGCCCCCAGCCGGGACTCGCCAGCCCAGGGCCCGCTCCTGTTGCGGGCAGGCAACATCGGCGCGACGATCGGCGCGCGCTCAGTGCTGGCCGAAATAGACCTCGAGCTCGCCCCCGCCTCGGCACTCGCGGTGGTCGGCGTATCCGGCGCCGGTAAAACCACCCTCGCCCGGGTGATCGCGGGCCTGCACCGCTCGGCCACCGGCTCACTCGAGCTGGCCGGAACCGCGATACCGGTCGTCGGACGTGGCCGAACCGCCAGCGGCCGCAATGGCATTCAACTGGTCACCCAGAACCCGCGTGCCGCGCTCAACCCACGCCGCACCGTGGCGCAGACCGTCGGCCGGCCGCTGCGCCGCATCGGCGGGGTGCCGAGACGCCAACTGGCCCAACGGGTCAGCGACCTGCTCGCCTCGGTCGAGCTGGCTCCCGAGCTGGCCCGCCGCTATCCCCACGAGCTGTCCGGCGGGCAACGGCAGCGAGTCGCGCTGGCCCGCGCGCTCGCCGCCGAACCCGCGGTCCTCATCTGCGACGAGATCACCTCCGCGCTGGATCAGGCGACGGCCACCTCGATCATGCGACTACTGGACCGGATTCGCCGCGACCGCGCCATGAGCCTGCTGGTGATCAGCCACGACATGGGTTTGGTTGCCGCGCATTGCCCGCGTCTGGTGGTGCTCGACCACGGCCGCATCGTCGAATCCGGGGAGACGCACGCCATACTCGCGGCACCGGCGCATTCGGCGACGCGCGAGCTGCTCGGCTGAGATTTCGCTGAGCACCCCGCCGGATCTGGATGATAGGTGGAGTGCTCCTGAAGAAGACCGGCGCTGTGGCCGCCGTCCTGGTGACCCTCGCGCTCGCCGGTTGTGGGATCGACCGTGATCTCCCGCCGATCCCCGAGGGCATTCCGCCCGGCCCCGGCACCCCGCTGCCACTGATCGACCTGGACGGCCCCGGTCGCACCGCGCTGCAGTTGCGCGGCTGGGCCGAGGAACAGGCGGATCGCATGGCCATGCCGTCGGTGGCGCTGGAGGCCTACGGCTACGCGGCGGCGATCCTGGCCAGGTCCAGGCCGGACTGCGGCATCGCCTGGACGACCATCGCGGGGATCGCGAGCGTGGAGAGCAAACACGGCACCCATCGCGGTTCGCGCATCGACGCGGACGGCGTGGTGCGCCCGCCGATCATCGGCATCCCGCTCGACGGTGCGCCGGGTGTCGCCCTGATCAAGGACACCGATGGTGGTGCGCTGGACGGTGACCCGGTCTTCGATCGCGCGGTCGGCCCGTTGCAGTTCATCCCGGAAACCTGGAAGCGCTGGGGCGTCGACGCGAACGGCGACGGCGTGGCCGATCCGCAGAACATCGATGACGCGGCCCTCAGCACGGCCCGCTACCTGTGCGCCAGCGGCGGCGACCTGACCTCCGAGCACGGCTGGCAGAAAGCGCTGCTCACCTACAACCAGTCCAACAGCTACCTGCTGACGGTGCGCGACCGAGCGGCCGCCTACAGCGTCGGTCGCCGGGTCTGAGCTGCGGCACCGGAGTGCCGGTTACCCGCTCGGCTCGGCGGAGGCCAGGCTCGCAGCGCACGGCAATTCCCGTAAGACCCACCGTGCCTGCAGCCGAAGGAGTGTCGTTTTCGTGGCCATCATCGAACAGGTCGGAGCTCGCGAGATCCTGGATTCTCGCGGAAACCCCACTGTCGAGGTCGAGATCGCCCTCGACGACGGCACCCTGACCCGGGCCGCCGTGCCCTCCGGCGCCTCGACCGGCGAGCACGAGGCCGTCGAGCTGCGTGACGGCGGCGACCGCTACGGCGGCAAGGGCGGACAGAAGGCCGTCGAGGGTGTGCTCGACGAGATCGCGCCGGCCGTCATCGGCCTGGACGCGGTCGAGCAGCGCACCGTCGACCAGGTGCTGCTGGATCTGGACGGCACCCCGGACAAGTCCCGCCTCGGCGCGAACGCCCTGCTCGGTGTCTCGCTCGCGGTGGCTCGCGCCGCCGCCGAGTCCTCCGGCCTGGAGCTGTTCCGCTACCTCGGTGGCCCGAACGCGCACGTGCTTCCGGTGCCGATGATGAACATCCTCAACGGCGGCGCGCACGCCGACACCAGCGTGGACGTCCAGGAATTCATGGTCGCCCCGATCGGCGCGCCCACCTTCAAGGAGGCGCTGCGCTGGGGTGCCGAGGTGTACCACGCGCTCAAGGCCGAACTGAAGTCCAAGGGCCTGGCCACCGGCCTCGGTGACGAGGGCGGCTTCGCCCCCGACGTGGCCGGCACCCGCGAGGCGCTCGACCTGATCAGCGTCGCCATCGGCAAGACCGGCCTGAAGCTCGGCAGCGATGTCGCGCTGGCGCTCGACGTCGCGGCCACCGAGTTCTACACCACGGGCAGCGGTTACAAGTTCGAGGGCAGTGTGCGCAGCGCCGCCGAAATGACCCAGTTCTACGCCGAACTGCTCGCTTCCTACCCGCTGGTCTCCATCGAGGACCCGCTGTCGGAGGACGACTGGGACGGCTGGGTCTCGCTCACCGACGAGATCGGCGAGAAGATCCAGATCGTCGGCGACGACCTGTTCGTCACCAACCCGGAGCGGCTCGAAGAGGGCATCGCCAAGGGCGCCGCGAACGCGCTGCTGGTGAAGGTCAACCAGATCGGCACGCTCACCGAGACTTTGGACGCCGTGGAGCTCGCGCACCGCAACGGCTACAAGACGATGATGAGCCACCGCTCCGGCGAGACCGAGGACACCACCATCGCCGACCTCGCGGTCGCGGTGGGCAGCGGTCAGATCAAGACCGGTGCGCCCGCGCGCAGCGAGCGCGTCGCCAAGTACAACCAGCTGCTGCGCATCGAGGACGCCCTCGGTGATTCCGCACGGTACGCCGGGGACGTCGCGTTCCCGCGCTTCGTATTCGAGGGTTAGTCAAACAGGGGACGTAATGACGGAGCGACGTGCGCGAGGTACCAGTCCAGCCGGGCGTGGGGACCGCCGCACGTCGCGTTCCGCCACTTCGCGGCCCAAGGCCGGATCCGATACGGAGACGGCCGCCCGCCCTGCCGCGGTAAAACGCACCGCGCGCAGGCGGTCGGAGGACAAGAAGGCCGGGCCGCAGAAGGGCGGGTTGCGCACCAGCGGCCACGGCGCGGACAAGCACGACCGCACGATTTTAGGTCTGTCCACCGGCAAGGCGGTCGTCCTCGCCATCGTGGTGTGCGCGCTCGCGCTCACGCTGGCCGTGCCGATGCGCACGTACTTCACCCAGCGGGCCGAGGCTTCGCAGCTCGCGCAGCAGCGCAAGGACCTGGAGGCCGACCTCGCGCGGCTGCGGGATCGCCGTGCGCAGCAACAGGATCCGGCCTACATCCGCTCCGAGGCACGCGACCGGCTGCGGCTGGTACTGCCCGGCGAGACCCCCTACATCGTGCAGGTGCCCGGCATCGAGGCGCCCGCCGCACCGACCGCCGCGACCAAGTCACGGGAACCGGACCCCTGGTACACCGAACTGTGGCGCAGCATCTCCGAACCACAACCCGCCCCCGCGGCCGAGCAGACGCCGGCGCCCGGCCTGCCGCCTGCCGGGCCGCCGCCAGGACCGGAAGGACCCAGGTGACAGCGCCGAACGACCAGGATCTCGCGATCATCGCCAAGCAGCTCGGCCGCGAACCACGCGGCGTGCTCGCCGTCGCTTATCGCACCCCGGACGGGATCCCGGCCGTCGTGAAAACCGCGCCGCGCCTGCCCGACGGCACCCCGTTCCCCACCCTGTACTACCTGACCGACCCGCGGCTCACCGCCGAGGCGAGCAGGCAGGAATCCGCGGGCGTGATGCGCGAGATGACCGAACGGCTCAGCGGCGACCAGGAATTGGCCGCGGCCTACCGCGCCGCGCACGAGAGCTATCTGGCCGAGCGGAACGAGATCGAGTCGCTGGGTACCGATTTCACCGGCGGCGGGATGCCGGAGCGGGTGAAGTGCCTGCACGTGCTGATCGCGCATGCGCTGGCCAAGGGGCCCGGCGTGAATCCGTTCGGTGACGAGGCGGTGGCGCTGGCCGCCGACAATGGGTTGCGCGGTACCGCGATTCCGGCCGACTGGCCGAAGTACGAGCGGACCGGCATCGACGAAGCGGAGCACAGGGCATGAGTGATCGGGTAGCCGCCGTCGATTGCGGAACCAACTCCATCCGGCTATTGATCGCCGACGTGCTCGCCGACGGCCGGCTCGCCGACGTGCACCGCGAGATGCGGATCGTGCGCCTCGGCCAGGGCGTGGACGCGACCGGTTCGCTGGCGCCGGAAGCGATCGAGCGCACCCGGGTCGCGTTGGCCGACTACGTGGCGTTGATGCGGGAGACCGGCGTCGGCCGGGTGCGGATGACCGCCACCTCCGCCACCCGCGACGCGGCCAACCGCGAGGACTTCTTCGCCATGGCCCGCGCCGAACTCGGCACCGTGGTGCCGGGCGCCGAGGCCGAGGTGATCACCGGCGACGAGGAGGCGCGGCTGTCGTTCGCCGGTGCGATCGGCGAACTGTCCAGTGAGGCAGGGCCTTTCGTCGTGGTCGATCTCGGCGGCGGCTCGACCGAGCTGGTCTTCGGCGACAGCGACGGCGTGCAGGCCGCCTACTCCGCCGACATCGGCTGTGTCCGGATCACCGAACGCTGCCTGCCCGGCAATCCGCCGACCGCCGAACAGGTCAGCGCCGCAAGAGAATTCGCCGCCGAGCGACTAGCCGAAGCCTTCGCGAAGGTGCCCGTCACCGGCGCGCGCACCTGGGTCGGCGTCGCGGGCACCATGACCACGCTGGCCGCGGTCGCCCTCGATCTGCCCGAATACGACTCGGCGAAGGTGCATCTCACTCGCCTCACGTTGGATCAGCTGCGCGCCGTGTGTGATCGCCTGGTCGCCATGACGCACGACGAGCGCGCCGCCCTCGGCCCCATGCACCCGGGCCGCGTCGACGTGATCGGCGGCGGCGCCGTCATCGCCGAGGTGCTCGCCGACGAATTGGCGCGCCGCGCGGGCATTTCCGAGCTCGTCGTCTCCGAACACGACATCCTCGACGGGATCGCGCTGTCCATCGCGTAGTGCGTTGAGCGCCGGTTGCCTACGACGACTTGCTTTCTCGCGCTCGACCGGCCACCAGGTCCGCCAGCCTGGACAGTGACTCCTTGTTGCGCGGTACCAGCAGCTGCGCCTGGACTATGTCGGGCACCAATGCGGCCGGGCCGCTGATCGCGCGTTCGAACATGCTGATCCGGGTGCTCTCGGGGGTCACCTCGCTCAGCTCCAGCCGGATCCAGGCCGAACCGACCGGCCACAGCCGCGCCTCCAGCTCGATCATTCGCGGCGGATCCACCTCACGGACCTTGGTGGTGTCGGACAGGTTCAGCGGCCAGGGACCGACGCTGTGGTGGATGCGGGTGCCCACCGCGGGCCAGCCCGCATCGACATCGCGGATATGCGAGGCGCCGACCACCCAGAGCGGGTACAGCCAGCCGTCGGCCAGCACTGCGAACGTATCCGCCACCGAGGCGGGGACCGTGATCTCTATCGGTTCCATCCGTGCGTCACTTTCGTCGTCCGACGGGGTCGCCGTGGCGGGGACTCGGCTGCGGCGTGTTGTTCCCGGATGCCCAGGGCGGGCCTGAGGAAACGCTCGATTATGCAGTCTGGCACGATCCGCAACCGGGCGCGACGCTGCGAGGATCTTCGAGATTTCGGTGTTGATGCCGAAGAATCGTCGCAAACATGGGAAGGTCTGAGGATGTCGGAAGTGAAAACGGCTGATTCACCGATTGCCGGACGTACCGTCTTCGGTCACCCGATCGGGTTGACCAACCTCTTCGGAGTCGAACTGTGGGAACGGTTCTCGTACTACGGCATGGTCAGCATCCTCGGCTACTACCTGTACTACTCGACCACCGACGGCGGGCTCGGGCTCGCCCAGAGCACCGGTGTCGGCATCGTCGGCGCCTACGGCGGCCTGGTCTATCTGTCCACCGTGCTCGGTGGCTGGATCGCCGACCGGCTGCTCGGCATGGAACGCACGGTGTTCTACGGCGGCGTGGTGGTGATGGCCGGCCATATCGCGCTGGCCGTGCTGCCCGGCCTGACCGGTGTCGGCGTCGGCCTGGTACTCGTCGCGCTCGGCAGCGGCGCGCTCAAGGCGAACGCGTCCTCGCTGCTCGGCACGCTCTATCCGAAGGGTGACGCGCGCGCGGACGGCGGGTTCACGCTGTTCTACCTCGGCATCAACCTCGGCGCGTTCAGCGGTCCGTTGCTCACCGGCCTGCTGCGCGACCACCTCGGCTTCCACTACGCGTTCGGCGCCGCCGCCATCGGCATGGCGCTCGGGCTCATCCAGTACGTCGTGTTCCGGCGCAATCTCGGCACGCACGGCCAGGAGGTGCCGAACCCGTTGCCGCGCAGCGCGATCAGCCCGCTGATCGGCCTGCTTGCCGCCGCCGCGTTGCTGGTCTCCCTGGTCTTCACGACCGGCCTGGTGACCCTGGACAATCTGCCCGACGTGACCACCGGCGTCATCGCCGTCGCCGCCATTATCTACTTCATCGTGATGCTGACCAGCGCCAAGGTGACCCCGATCGAGCGCAGCCGGGTGCGCGCGTTCATCCCGCTGTTCATCGCCAACGCCGTGTTCTGGTCGCTGTTCCAGCAGATCTTCACGGTGCTCACGGTCTACTCCGACGAACGGATCGACTGGCGCATCTTCGGCTGGACCGCCCCGTCGAACTGGATCAGTTCGGTCGAGCCGGTCTGGATCATCACGCTCTCGCCGCTGTTCGCCATCATGTGGACCAAGCTCGGCTCGCGCGCGCCCAGCACGCCGCGCAAATTCGCGCTCGGCGTGATCGGCATGGGACTCGCGTTCATGCTGTTCGTGCCGCTGTCGTTCATCACCGGACAGCACGTGCCGATCCTGCTCATCGTCGCCGTCCTGGCCGGATTCGCGGTGTCGGAGCTGCTGCTCTCACCGATCGGTCTTGCGGTGACCACCCAGCTCGCACCGGAAGCTTTCCGGGCACAGATGATGGCGCTGTACTTTTTCTCGGTTGGCATCGGCACGTCGATGTCGGGTACTTTGGCTCGGTTCTATGACCAAGACCACGAAATCGCCTACTTCGGAATCACCGGCGCCGTCGCGGTCTGCGCCGGACTGATCGTGGCCGCCATCGCGCCGCGGATCAGCAGGCACATGGCGGGTGTGCATTAAGCCGCCAGCCGGGCATAGACGGGTTCGACAGCATGACCAGAGGTAGAGGAGAAGGTGTGGCGATCGAAAAGGTCGACGACGCAACCGGACAGGGAAGTCCATGGGGCGGGTTGTTCCGCACCAAATCGGTCGAGCAATCGATCAAGGACACCGACGAACCGGATTCGAAACTCCGCAAGGACCTGACCGCCTGGGACCTCACCGTCTTCGGCGTCGCGGTGGTGATCGGCGCGGGCATCTTCACGCTCACCGCACGCACCGCGGGCAACGTCGCCGGACCGTCGGTGTCGCTGGCGTTCGTCTTCGCCGCGATCGCCTGCGGGCTGACCGCGCTCTGCTACGCCGAATTCGCCTCGACGGTTCCGGTGGCAGGCAGCGCGTACACGTTCTCCTACGCCACCTTCGGTGAACTCGTCGCGTGGATCATCGGCTGGGACCTGATCCTGGAATTCGCGCTCGCCACCTCGGTGGTGGCCAAGGGCTGGTCGCAGTACCTCGGTGAGGTGATGGGCACGACGCCGGTCGTGCACATCGGCTCGGTGTCCTTCGACTGGGGCGCGGTCCTGCTGATCGCCATCCTCGGTGTGCTGCTGGCGACCGGGACCAAGGTGTCCTCGCGGGTGTCGGCGGTGGCCGTCGCCATCAAGCTGGCCGTGATCGCGCTCGTGCTGATCGTCGGCATCACCTACTTCAAGTCGGAGAACCTGAAGCCCTACATTCCGCCGTCCCAGCCGGGCGCCGAGGGCGACGGCCTGCGCCAGTCGCTGTTCTCCTTCCTGACCGGCGCCGGGCACAGCAGCTTCGGCTGGTACGGCCTGCTCGCCGCGGCCAGCCTGGTGTTCTTCGCGTTCATCGGCTTCGACGTCGTCGCCACCACCGCTGAGGAGACCAAGAACCCGCAGAAGGCGGTGCCGCGCGGCATCCTCGGCTCGCTGCTCATCGTCACCATCCTGTATGTCGCGGTGTCGCTGGTGCTCACCGGCATGGTGCCCTACACCGATCTGGCCGGTGAGAACGCCACGCTGGCAACGGCTTTCGCGATCCACGGCGACACCTGGGTGAAGAACATCATCTCCATCGGCGCGCTCGCCGGACTCACCACCGTGGTCATGGTGATGTTCCTCGGGCAGACCCGGGTGCTGTTCGCCATGGCGCGCGACGGGCTGATGCCGCGCAAACTGGCGCACACCGGCAAGCACGGCACGCCGGTGCGGATCACCGCGATCGTCGGCGTGGTCTGCGCGCTGCTCGCCGGGTTCGTCGACTTCGGCACGCTGGAGGAGATGGTCAACATCGGCACGCTGTTCGCCTTCGTGCTGGTCTCGATCGGCGTGCTCGTGCTGCGCCGCACCCGCCCCGACCTGCCGCGCGGCTTCCGCGTTCCGTGGGTGCCGGTCGTCCCGATCCTCGGCGTCCTCGCCTGCCTGTGGCTGATGCTGAATCTGTCGGTGGAGACGTGGCTGCGCTTCCTGGTCTGGATGGCGCTCGGGTTCCTCATCTACTTCGCCTACAGCCGCAGGCACTCGGTGCTGCGCAACACCCCCGTCGAGTAGTGGGCCGACGAGTGGCACCCGGTCGTGGAGCATCGCGAGCTCCCTGGTGTGCCACTCGTCCAACTGGGGATGCGCTGGCGGCCCGAGGTGGGCGGTAGCGTGGCCAGGGTGTCGCAGCGCGAGCTCGTCGTCCTCGGGACCGCCAGTCAGGTGCCGACCAAGCAGCGCAACCACAATGGATATCTGCTGCTCTGGGACGACGAAGGGGTGCTGTTCGATCCGGGGGAGGGGACGCAGCGGCAGATGACCTATGCCGGGGTGTCGGCCACCGACCTCACCCGGATTGCGATCACCCATTTCCACGGCGATCACAGCCTCGGGCTGGCCGGGGTGGCGCAGCGCATCAGTCTCGACCAGGTGCCGCACCCCGTCGACGTGTGCTTCCCCGCCTCCGGCGCCGAATACTACGACCGGCTCGTCAACGCCACCGCCTACTACCAGCGCGCTGAATTGCGCCCCCGCCCGGTCGAATCGGCGGGCCCGGTGGACTTCCCCGGCGCGCCGTTCGCGGTGACGGCGGTCCGGCTGTCCCACCCGGTCGACACCTTCGGCTACCGGCTCACCGAGCCGGCCGGGCGTCGCATCCTGCCCGACCGCCTGCGGCACTTCGGGCTCAGCGGTCCCGTCATCGGCCGACTACAGCAGCAGGGCCACCTCGAAATAGCCGGACGCACCATCACTCTCGACGAAGTCAGCGAACACCGCCCAGGCCAGAGCTTCGCCTTCGTCATGGACACCCGCCTCTGCGACGGCGTGCACGAACTCGCCGCAGGCACCGACCTGCTCGTCATCGAGGCGACCTTCCTCGACGCCGACGTCTCCCTCGCCGCCGAATACGGCCACCTCACCGCGGGCCAGGCCGCCCGAGTCGCCGCCGAAGCAGGCACCGACACGCTGGTCCTCACCCACTTCTCCCAGCGCTACCGCGACCTCACCGACCACCTCACCGAAGCCCGCAAATACTTCCCCGGCACCATCCACATCGCCACCGACCTGACCCGAATCCCCCTCCCGCCCAGACGATGACAACCACCCGCCCCGTGTCCACCCCCGACCCACTCTTTGGTCAAATGCCCGACTTTTTCCAGGAGGATGCCGACACGTTGCACAGCTAGAACACTCGGAATTCCGGTACACCCGTACGACTCGGTACGCTGTCCCGGACGCCCCCATAGCCCAATTGGCAGAGGCAGTGGACTTAAAATCCATCGAGTGTCGGTTCGAGTCCGACTGGGGGCACTCACAGCATCGACACCAGCGCCGATGCCTGTGGTTTCACCAGGCGGTTCCTGTGCGGCAGCGGCCGAAGCCCGACCATACCCGTGCAGGCCACCCTGGGCATCGCGACGGCTGCAGAATTCAGTGCGGGGCCTCGGCGACATTCGACCCGTCGGAGGTGGGGGCCACCGCCGGTACGAGGTCGATCGGTGGAATCGGATCCAGGTCGGTGACAATCCCGATGGTGCCGATCGCCATCACGCCGGCCAGTGTGATGCCGGCCGGTATCCGCCACCGGAAGGACTTCGAATTGTCTCGCATCAGAAACGATCTCCTTTCTATGGCTGGGCGGCCGACACCCGCACCTGTGGGTGCGCCGTGAGGTGAAGCGGGCGCCGACAGCCTTCTGTGCAGTGCCTACTCCGAGGTTAACGACTGTTACATTTTTGGGCCACGAGGATCGACGTGCGCGCTGTGGCGCAAAACATATAGATTCGATGTTCGCCCGCTCATGGCGTGATTTCCGAGCTTTTTGGCCCGCTTTTGGGGCACCTCATTGCGTTCCTGAGTTGCGGGAGTGTTCCGTAATTGGCACAGTATGTCGCGTAAGCGAAACAATACTCGTCAGGAGGTAGTCCCAATGCTCACTGCGCTCACCGCCCTCGCGCTCGCCCCGATCATCGCCGGCGTCGGTGCTCTTGCCGGTGCTATCGGCGCGGTAGCGCCGCTCATCCCGCTGATCTTCCTCTGAGCTGCGACAGCGAACTGGCGAACGCCCTCACTGGCCGTGTCCGGTGGGGGCGCTGGTTTATCCGAGCTACCCCTCCGATGCCTACTCAACTTGCGAACGGAGACGATCATGGCTGATTCCCCGAAAGGCGGCGCGCCGCTACGGTCGTGGGCCGGTTTGGCGGTCTTGGTCCTGCCGGTGCTGATGATCTCGATGGAGACGTCGGTGCTGTATCTCGGAATGCCCAATGTCGCAGCCGCTTTGCATCCCTCGGCGACGGCGGAGATCTGGATTCTCGACATTTTCGGATTCAGTCTGGCGGCGCTACTGGTGACCATGGGCAATGTCGGCGATCGCATCGGGCGGCGCAAGATGCTGCTGGCCGGTGCCGCAGTGTTCGGCTCGGCCTCGATCGTGGCAGCGTTCGCGCCGAACGTGGGTGTGTTGATCGCGGCCAGGGCACTACTCGGCGTCGGGAGCGCGATGCTGCTTCCGGCGAGCCTGGCCCTTATCGCCAACTTGTTCACCGGCGCTCGCGCGCGCAGTGCCGCGGTCGGTGTCTGGACCGCCTTTTTCGCAGGCGGCGCGGCGGCGGGCTCGGTGATCGGTGGGACGTTGCTCTACGAATTCTGGTGGGGCTCGGTGTTTCTGATCAACGTTCCGGTGGTGCTGGTGATGCTGGTAGCCGCGCCGTTTCTGGTGCCCGAGTACCAGGAACCCGAGCCGGGGCCGCTCGACATAATGAGCGTGGGCCTGTTCGCGGCTGCCGTGCTGCCGCTGGTATTCGCGGTGAAACGCGCCGCCGCCACCGGTGTCGATCTCCTGACTACCGTCAGCGCCGTCATGGGCGTGGGCATGCTGGTCTGGTTCGTCCGGCGACAGCGGGAATTGCCCACACCGCTGCTCGATCTATCCCTGTTGCGGCGGCGATCTTTCGCCACAGTGATCGCGGCGGCGTCCATCGGCGCGCTCTCCTGGGCCGGCATGAGCTATCTCACCTGCGCTTATCGCCAGTCGGTGCTCGGCTGGAACGTGCTCGACGCGGCATTGCTCGGAATCCCCATGGCCGCAGCGGTATTCGTCGCCTCGGTCGCCGGTGTCCGAGTCGGCGCACGGTGGGGCGCGACCCGCACGATTCTGCTCGCACTCGGCTCGGCCGCGTTGGGCAACCTGGTCCTGATCCTGACCGGTGTCGATACCGGCTACCTGTGGTATCTGACCGGGTCCACAATCGCGGGACTCGGCTACGGCGTGCTGTTCACCTTCGCCTCGGACGCAGCAGTATCGTCGGTCCCGCTGGATGAAGCCGGTGCCGCGGCGGGTATCTCGGAGACAAGCCTCGAACTCGGAAGCGGGCTCGGTATCTCCTTGCTCGGCTCTGTGTCGACTGCGATCTTTCGCTCGGGCGGCGACTTCGCTCCGACCCTGGCCGAAACGCTCACCCACGCGAACGGCGACACCACGATCATCGACTCGGCCAGAGCCGCCTTCGTCACCGGCATGCACCTCGCGATCCTCGCGGGCACAGCAGCGTTGGTGCTCACCGCCGTCGGCATCTGGGCGATAAACAAGCCAGGCGGCAGATAGCCCGTCGGTACTTACCTGACAGTCCCTGGCTGCGGGCCGACGGCGGACTTGGCCCGTCGTGGATAGGCGAAGTAGCCGATGAGCCCGGAGGCGGTATAGAGCAGGGTGGTCGCCAGGATTATCGGCCAGCCGAAGTGCTCGCGCAGGTCAGCGAAGATGCTGGGTGCGACGTGGCTGCCGATGCGTATCAGGTTTCCGATGGTTGCCAGGAACGCGCCGAGCACCATCGGAAGAAGGGCCAGGCGGGTTTTGCGAGACAGTCGGGCGATCAAGACCGAGGCCAGCACGGCGAGGTGTGAGATCAGCACGGTGGTAGCGGCGACGTAGGAGTACAGCAAGGCGGGACCGCCGAGTTGGTCGACGTACTTGATGTGGGTGTGCGGGGCGTCCGAGACTGCCCACAACATCAGCAGCACCAAGGCGTCGGCGGTGAAGATGCGAACGATCCATGGTCGCAGGTGCTCGAATCCCCAGGCCTGGGCGACCAGCGAGCAGATATAGCCTGCGGCGGCGGCAGTAACCAGATCGCCCAGCAAATCGGTGATGTTGGCCAGGTGCAGGTTTTCCGGCAGTTGGTCATCGAGCCAGTCGCTCTCCAACACCACAGGATGGCGCAGCACAGTACTGACGATCAGCAGTGCTACCACGATGGTCAGCGGCCGGGATTTCGGCTGACTCCGCCAGCGAGTCAGGCGCAGGCAGATCGTCGCCAGCGCAAGCAGACAGGCGAAGAGGTAGACCATCGTGTGGCCGCTCATGTCAGCAATCCCTCCGAGATGTCGATGTCGCGCCGCCAGCGCTTGCGTTTGGGCGGGGACGCTTCGGTTCCGGTGTCATCGGCAGTTTCGGATCGGCGCAGCCGTTCCTTCTCGCGCCGGGCGAGCTCGTCGAGCAGTTGCAGTCCGGTGGCGGCACGTAGCGGTTCGCTCGCCGCCGCACGCAACGCTTCGTCTCGGGTCAGGAGCCCGGCCGCGACGAGGCCATCGACCGGGTTCACGCCATAAGCCCGGGCGAAATCGATGACAGTCTCGGCGACCGGTGGGTCGCTTTCCCGCAGATGCCTGCCCACCCGGTTGTTACCGATACCCATTCGCGCGGCGATGGCGCGCTCGCTGTCACCGCTGGCCACGTGGTCTCGCCACGCCAAGAACCGTTCCATGCGTTCACTCACCCATGCAGTGTTCCAGTTCCGGGACATAACCCAAAACAGTCGGCGTGGTGCAAACCGTCAAGATCCGCGAAATGCCCGCTCAGTCCGGGATCGACCTAGCACGTGTTGCGCTATTGACTAGTATTCGTCGCGGCACGGGGTGGGCGTGCTTGCTGCAAAATTGGAACAGTGTAGTCGACATCGAGCCGGCCGACGTCGAACAACTATCCGTGGGAGGTGCTCTGCGCTTCCGCCGCCGGTGTATCCGGCCTACCCACTTCAAAGGCTCTCAACACAGTGGGATCCGGCGCTGGGCTCACTCGCCTTGCGGCCCGCGTGCGGATGGCGGGTTGTGTTGGACGCGTACATGCAAGGCTCTGCAGACACTGTGCAAAGGGATGCAAGCATCCGTTAATCGGCTCACGTGATGTATCTCGCCGCGGCAGCGGTGAGCCGTGATAATGAGCTTGATGCTGATGAGCAGCTCCTGCAACAGTCGGAGCGATTCGTCCGGTGGATCCTGATATCCAGTGTGTAGTTGGGTCAGCACAGTCGCGGTCAGACTCAAATCTGCTGCAGGGAACCCGTTTTCACCGATCGGCCGACGCATGCCGTGGGTGGTGATCTGCGTTGAACGACCCAGTTGGGTCGCTACCGCAGCCATTACCGCCGGCGCGGGCCCTTCGGTCCGCCGTGCCCACAGGGCGAGTACTCCCGCTACCCGACTGGCCGCGCGCGCCCACTCACCACGATTGCGATGGGCGAGCGTACGAAGGTACTCGTTGAACACCGCGGCATCACCGGACGCGCGCTTCCACAGCGCCGGATCGGTGAAAGCTACCCGTTCGCGATCCCATTCTCCCGAGGCCGGCATGTGCAGCCATTGGGCCCGGGCGCGTTCGCGTGCGTGGTCGCAGTCATCCCAGTGTTCGCGCAACGCGGTCAGCCGCAAATCCCAGGGCAGGTGCCCGTCCAGCAGGATCGCGGGCCTGCTGTCGGTAGTTCCGTCCTGTTGTAGTGCGCGGATCCCGATGCCGTACCCGGTTACTACGTCGTCGTCCTCGCACCACTGCGCGACGATGGGGATCCCGGCGGAGTGCATCCGCCGGACCCACTCTGCCTCCGACAAGCTCACCGTCGCCATCGCTCGGATGGTGAGAATGTAGTTGTCCAGCTGCGCTTCGGCCGGGGTTCGCTCGCGTCGTTCGATACCGGCACGCAACTGCTCGGCCAACTCGAAATCAGCGGCTGTTGATGACGGCAACTCGAGGCTGTACGTCTGAAGCCGGTCCGTGTGCGATATGCGCTGTGGCGGGGAATCGTCGGTCATCGGAGGTCCTTCCGATATTGGGGGTGGTCACGATGCGGGCGTATGCGCGCGGATGGGGTGTGGGGCACGGCGTGCCCCACACCCGCTAACGGAACAGGTTGTGCCTCATGGCTGGACCCAGCCGATACCCGCGCCCAGCAGCGCCCCGATGACGCCGCCGGGGATCGCGCCGAAGACAGGGAGGACGAAGAACCCGATCAGCGCCCCGAGGCCGCCGCCGATGAGTGCGCCCACACCGGCGTTGTACTGGTGCCGAGCCAGATCCGAGGCGTCCTCGACGAAGTGCAGCGGCAGTTCCGCCCGCTGCACCGGATCGGCCGCCGGCAGTCCGACCGGAGTGAGCACGAGGCTGCGCCCCGCTTCCCCGACTTCTGGCCGGAGATCGTAGGTTCGGCCGGCCGCCTGGTAGGCGAGCGGCAACGTTTCCACGACCGTGCCGTTGTCATCGGAGACGGTCACACCCCGGCCGTCGGGGGTCAGCGCGAAGCCGCCCGCGTCCAGCACGGTCCGGACGCCGGTGCTGTCCGCGGTCGGGCTGACGGTCAGACCAACGCCCTGCGCCTCGCCACGCAATTCGGTGACGGTGGACTGAGTGTCCACGGAGTCGACCGGCAATGTCGTGGCGTGGACAGTGCCGGAGGTGAGACCGATGGCAGCGATGGCCAAAACCGCTGTACCCGTCAGTGACTTGATGTTCTTCATGGCATCTCCTGCCTGTTCGATCCGTTGTGCGGACCTTTGCCAGTTGGATAGTTGTGTCGCGGGCTCATGTTTTGATCCCGACACATACTGTGCCAATTTTGCATCACTAGGGCAACCCGGCATCGCGACCGTTACGGGCTGAAAACGCCGCGAAAGGCCCGTGAGGCCTCGTCTGAGCGGGAGTTCTTCGAGTTTCTATGACTCGAGCCACAGATATTTGATCCATATCCGTCCCATATATGGAACAGCCGTGTGGCGGCCGGTGCGACGTAGCTCCGACCGGTCAAGGGTGCGGGAAGGCATGTCCCCTAGCGCGACGCGCAGCCCAGTGCCTGTTCCCGAAGGGTGGCAAGCACGCGCATCAAGATTCGGGAAACCTGCATCTGGGACACGCCGAGCCGTTCCGCGATCTGGGCTTGGGTCATCGAGTCGCAGTAACGCCAGATCAGCACTCGGCGTTCGCGTGAGGTGAGCTCGGCGATCAGCGGCCTTACGGTGAGTGCCTCTTCGACGAGGTGGTAACAGTGCTCGTCACTGCCGAGCCGGTCGGTGAGGGGGATCTGTGCGCCGGACTCGTCGGTGACGGTGACGTCGAGTGACTCGGCGGAATAGCAGTTGGCGGCCAGCTTCGCCTGGGTGACCTCGGCGAGTTCGATGGCGAGTTCGATGGCGAGTTCTCGGTCGGTCGGCAAGCGACTGTGCCGCTGGGCGAAGGCTTCGGTAGCCGGGCCGAGCAGGGCTCGGGTGTCCTTGGCCCGCCGGGTAACTCGTAATGCCCAGGTGTGATCGCGGAAGTAGCGTCGCACCTCGCCCATGATGGTGGGTATGGCAAAGGCCAAGAATGACGGTCCCTGCGACGGATCGAATCGGTCGATGGCGTACAGCAAGCCAACGCGCGCGACTTGGATCAAATCGTCGGCGTCTGCGCCGCGCCCGGCGTAGCGCTGGGCGATGTGGTCGGCCAGCGGCAGCGCCCGGCATACGATCTGTGCGCGCAGAACGCGGCGACGTCGGTCGGCGGGGCCCAATGCAGCGAGCTCCGCCAGCGATGGCTCGAGCTGTTCGTAGTCTCGGCTGTCGCTGACCGCGGTAGCACTGCCGGGTCGGCTGTACGGCGTGGTCGATGCCGTCATCGGAACTCCTAGATCTTTGGATTTCATTGCCCGGCAGCGTGTTTCATTCAGTACGCGCGTCGCGCGTCGGCGCTGAAGGCTGCCGATGGACACGGGATGCGGACGCGTCCTCCGGTGTCGGTTGTATCGCCGGCCGTAGCCCCGGCCGAGTGCGGCAGGGCCATAGGGCGGCTGTTCTGTTTTCGCCACTTACTGTGCCGATGGCGAGTCCCGAACGCAACGCGGGAATGCAACAACTTCTACCATTATCGCAACAGCAACTCAATCCATGCGGCTGTGAGCAGCCGATCTGTGAGTTTTTATGTCGTTTGCCACACGGCAGGATTCAAGAACTGTCCCGAAGATGGGACAGTAAGTAGTACGGCTCGGCGCAGCTGTGTTCGCGACCGTTGACGTTTCAGGCGGGGTTCAGCCGGCCAAATCGGCGAGGTGGGGGCGGTGGGTTCGGGTGGTGGCGCGGACTGCGGCGGCGATCGCGACTATCGGCGGCACCCAGCGGGCCTCGGTGGGGGAGATCGACCAGGAGGCTGCGCCGTGGGCGAGTCTGGTCGGGGGGAGGGGGATGCTGGCGCCGTGGGTGTGCACGGACGCGCCTGCGTTGCGCAATGCTTCGATCGCCATGGCGGCCTTGGTGGCACCGCGGACGAGGTGGATTTCGCGGCGCTGTGCGTCGGGGATTTCGATGACCGGACCGGAGAGGTTGTTGGCGCGCAGGAAGCGGCGGACTGCGGCGGCCATGGCGCCGGTGAGTTCGACGGCGGCGATCCGGTCGTCGGTGATCAGGCAGCAACCGTTGGCTGTTTCGGTGACGGTCCAGCCGTGGCGGCGGTAGTCCTGCGCCGCGTCGAGTGTCGCCGTGGTGACGGAACTCGGGAACGTCACGGGCACTGCCTTCTCCTTCACCAGGTAGATCGAGGTCTCGCAGCGGGATGTGCAGGTGGTTCGGGCTGCTCGGCCGGAACCGGGCCGACAGGCCCAACTCTCACATCTGCACCTGTGCATCAAATCCGTTGCGGCTAAGAGTTTCCCTACAGAAACCTTGCGATCCTTAACCGCTCCAGCGATTCTGCGCGCAACCCCCGTGCGAAACATCGCCCCGCGGTCTCGTCCCTTGTCATCCTTTGGGCGTACCTACCCCGACCCCAGTCACCGCCGACCCTGAGCTCGCCCCGAGAAAGAATGGCGAGCCGCAGGCCAAGCGCCTGCGGCTCGCGCACTGAATGCCGATCAACCCCTCGGTGCACGGCTTCAGCTGGGTCGGGCCGGTGCCTCGACCGATACTCGTCTGCCGATGATCCTGACAGTCTCGGCTGATCGGGGGTATCGGTCGTACGACCGACAGGGAGCGAACACGCCACCGGTAGGCGCAAACTCCCGTCCCGGGAGTGTCGATCTTGCACAATCGGTGCATGCCCAAGCCCTGCCTGCTGCTCCAGTTACGACCCGAGCGCGCCGCGGCGGACGACGAGTACTACGCCATCCTGCGTGCGGGCGGACTCGACGCCGGTGACGTGGTGCGGGTGCAGATGGACCAGGGCCTTCCGCACCTCGAACTCGACGATTTCGCGGCGGTGATCGTCGGCGGTGGACCGAGCAATGTCGGCGGACCGGAGGACAAGAAGTACGACTACCAGCAGCGTTTCGAGCCGGGACTGAAGAAGCTGCTGCTCGAGATCGTCGCCCGTGACTTCCCGTATCTGGGTGCCTGCTATGGGCTGAGCATCCTGGCGGACGTGCTCGGCGGCACGGTGAACGGCGAACGGTACAGCGAGAAAGCGGGCGCGCAGACGATCGAATTGTCCGACCACGGGGCCGAAGATCCCCTGCTGCGCGGCATTCCACGGTCGTTCCGGGCCTTCGGCGGCCACAAGGAGGCGTGCCAGGATGTGCCGCCGAACGCGGTATTGCTGGCGGGATCGGCCGGTTGCCTGGTGCAGATGATCCGCGTCGGCCGGCATGTGTACGCGACCCAGTTCCATCCCGAACTCGATGGCGACGGACTCGCGCTGCGCATCGAAATATATCGGCACGCAGGCTATTTCGATCCGGCGGAAGCGGACTATCTCACCGAGCTAGGTCACCGGGAAAACATCACCGCGCCGAAGGAGATATTGCGCCGCTTCCTCACCAGGTACCGCAGCGAGGATTGAGCAGGCCGGTCAGCCGGTGGTGATGCCACTGGCGATCTTGACGACGACCTTGTCGGCGGTGACCTCCTGCACCGTGACATTGAACCCGTCGGCGGACTGCGTCTGCCCGGCCGGAACGCTGACCTGCTGGCCACCCACCTTCAGCGTGACGGTATCGCCGTTCACCGCAACGAGTTCCGCGTCCACCCCGATGATGGTGACCTTGGCGTTCACCCCGCGGTCGAAGGTGACCGTGCAACCGCTCACGCCGCAGTCGGTCTTGGTACCCGCACCCTCCACCGTGCAGGCGGACACTGCGAGCACAGCGAACAGGGCGAGCGCGAGCAGGACGGCCAAGCGGCGAGCAGACATGCCGCCAGAATAGAGCGAATCGGACAAGATCGGGTCCGCCTCGCGTCATTGTCACACTGCCGGTTACCCGGACGACTCCGAACGCCGCCGATTGTTCGCACGCAGGGCGGCGTTGTCGGTGCGCAGGCGGTCGTTGTCGGAATGCAGGTCGGCGTTGGCGTCTTCCAGGTCGAGGATGCGGCCGATGCCTGCGAGGTTGACCCCCGCGGCGGCCAGCGTGGTGATGCGGTGCAGTCGAGCGAGATCATCGCCGCTGTAGCGGCGGGTGCCGCCGTCGCTGCGGGCGGGTCGGACCAGGCCGTGCCGTTCGTAGAGCCGCAGTGTCTGCACACCGATACCGGCCAGGTCGGCGGCCACCGAGATCCCGTACACCGCCTGTCCCGAATCGGGTAGGTGCGTTCCACCCTGTGGCTCTGCTGGCATGTCACTCCTTCTCTCGCAGATTTTCTAGTGTAGACACTTGCACTCACCTGTCGAGAGTGCTAAAACAAATCTATGTCAGATGACACAGGTTATCTGATCCGACGACGAAGAATGGAGTGAGTTGGAGGTGGCGACCATGCTGATGCGTACCGATCCGTTCCGCGATCTGGACCGTCTCACGCAGCAGGTGTTCGGCACAGCGGCCCGTCCCGCGGTGATGCCGATGGACGCTTGGCGCGAGGGCGACGAGTTCCTGGTGGAGCTCGACCTGCCAGGCATCGACCCGAAGTCACTGGATCTGGATATCGAGCGCAACGTCTTGACCGTTCGGGCGACCCGCCCCGAGCTGGACTCGTCGCGGTCGATGATCGCCGCGGAACGCTCCCGCGGGGTGTTCAGCCGCCAGTTGTTCCTCGGTGAGGGCCTCGACACCGACCACATCCGGGCCGACTACACCGATGGCGTGCTGCGCTTGAGCATCCCCGTCGCGGAGAAGGCCAAGCCACGCAAGATCGAGATCGAGCACAGCGACCGGCGGCAGGCGATCAACGCCTGACCGGTCCCGGCCCGACGCTTCGTGCAGGAGGCAGGGTCATGACCGGAATCGATACTCGCGCAGTATCGTTCAACACCTTCGACGGCGAACTGCTGCTGCTGGACCCCGAGGTCGAGCGGTTGTTCGCCGAGGTGGACACGATTCTGTGTGAAGCCCGCGCGCGAATGGCGGCCCCGCCACGAGTGCCGGTTCCGGTCCCGGGCCCGTGGCCGCGCGCGAGCCGGCCGTGCTTCGGGCACCCGGCTCGGTTGCGCGGCCGTCCGCCCGGGACCGGGCGGGCCACTCAGCGCGGTCCGCCTCCGCCGCGCTGCACAGCCCAATGGTCAAGCGCGAGAGAGGAAGCGAGGTGAGGCCCGGATCACGATATCGAGCAGCAAGTCCGTCGGTGGTGCTGCCGTCGCTACCGAGCACCAGGCGCGTTCGAGAACACAGTGCGATCAGTTATCCGCGCACAGCCACCGTTGTGGCGTCACGGGTAGCACGGCATCGCCGCCGCGGACCGTGTGAAAAGTCACGTTCCTCTTCCTAGAACAGGCCCGGCCGGTAACCGGGCCTGTTCGACCTATCCGACGACCAGGCCCAGATCACCAGCGTGAGGAGGTTCGCCATGACCACGATTCCCGCAGGCAGCGCCGCCGACTTGGCCGAGCAGCAGGCAGCGGTATCCGACTTCGACGTGCCCACCGGACTCGACGAGACGGCGATCCCCCCGCTGGCCGAGCGCATTCGGGACGCCTTCGAGGCCGCGGACATCACCGACCGCATCGAGCAGTCCATGATCACCCCGCTCCCCGACGACGACTACCCCTTTGCCTACTGACCGGGTCCGTCAGTGGTCCCGGCGTGCCCGGAAGGAAAGCGCCAGATGGTAATTCAGCATGCCCCCGGATTCGCCCTGACCCTCTTCACCGGCGTCGCCGCGCTGGCCGCGCTCGGCGCCCCGCCGATCATCCTGCTCATGCTGCCGACCGTGGGCGCCGGTGCGATGCTGGCAACGATCCTGCGCGATCCCGTCACCTAGGGTCTGTCGCAGGCCCCGTCCGCCCCCGGATGCATCCGGCCGACCCTGGCGTCGATGACGCCCGGTGCCATAGGTGCCGTACCGGAGCCGGGACTATCGTGGAGTTCATGGGCGTCATGGGCGACCTGTTTCCGGGTAAGAAGCTGACCGACGAGGGCAGCGGGGACAGCGACGGCCAGTCGCATACTCCCCGGCTCGCCCTCGATCTCGATGCCGGTGTGATCCGGATATCGAGTCCGGTTGCTCCCGCCGAACCGGTGGAAGGCGACTGATCCGCCTATCCGCCGGGTAGGTCAGGCGCGTTCGTCCTCGAGATCCGGATCACCCCAGCTGTGCTGGTGGAGCGAATGCGTACCAGGATTGACGGTGCTAGTTGCGGAAGCGGCAAGCGCCCGCGTACGGCATCGACGCCAACGGGGACATGGTGACGCCGGTGCCATAGGTGGAGGCGTGGATGACGTTGCCGTCGCCCGCGTACAACGCGGAGTGGCCGCCGCCGTAGAACGACACCAGGTCACCGGGGCGCAAATCCTCGCGCGGCACCGGGGTTCCGGCGGCGAGCTGGTCATAGCTGGTGCGCGGCACCGAAACTCCGGCCTGCCCATAGGACCACTGGACCAAACCCGAGCAGTCGAAGGAGTCCGGGCCCGCGGAGTTGGCGCTGTAGCCGGAGCCGAGCTTGGCGCGGGCGGCGTCGACCGCGACCTCACCGGTGGTCTTCATCGGTGCGACGCGCGGGTACGCCGGCGTCGGCACCTTGATGCCGGGAAGGCTTGCCAGGCTGGAGTATTCGAGGCCCGGAATGTCCGGCAGCGCGAACGTGATTCCGGGAGCGGAGAACTCGGCCCGGGACGGCGCGGCGGAGGGAGCAGCGGATGGCGCGCTCTCCTGCGGTGGATTCGCGACCTGAACGCCGGGAAGGCCAGGGGGAAGCGGGATTTCGTTCGGCACCTCGAAAGTACCGAGGCCGGGGACGGTAACTGGCTGGGCCGAAGCCTCTGCGGCGGAGAACAGGAGCGCGCCGGAGACTGCTGCTCCCGCGGCAAGTGTCCACCAGAACACCCGCCGCAGCGGGTGGGTATATCGGACGTCGTCGGTTTCCGATGCCATGATCAGGTCCTCCGATGGTCATTTCGAAGGCCTTGGCTCGGTCGTGCAACGCCGCACGTGATGGCGCTCCGGACTTCACCAAGTCTTCGAATAGATTCGAGAACATCACGGTGATCTGTCAGTCCAAGCGGATCCGATTTCCATCCTTCGACACAAACGTGGTCGAACAAATTCCGACACACGCTAAGCTGATAACGAAACGATAACTATATATCCAATCGTTATAGGAAATCGGCCCTGACCAGGGCAGATGCAAGTTATCGACACGCGGCAATTACCGGCTCGGATGGCCGTGTCGACCTGGCAATTACCGATTTCCGGCCGATTTGGCCGGGTGATGCGCTGTCGATCGGGCGGCTATCGGCCCTCGATAGGACCGGACGCGCCGGGTAGATCGCCGTGCCTGCGCAAGGCGTCGAGCAGCACGGTGACCGCGGCCCGCGGCGGTGCACCGCGCCGGATAACCGCCGTGATCGATCGGGTGACCGGGCTCGCGAGTTCCCTTGCCGCAATGCGATAGCGCGGATCGACGGCGAGTCCGGGCAGCAGCGCGATGGAGAGCCCGGCCTCGACATGCTGCAGCGTCATCATGTAATTGCTGAAGCGGCAGACTATCCGCGGCTCGAAGCCTGATTCCCGGCAGAGCCGGGTGGCCAGATTCGCCATGTAGGACTTGGGCATATCGAAGGACCACGGCTCGTCGGCGTACGCGGCGAGGTCGGCCGGTCCGCGGGCGGCGCGATCTGGCGGCAGTATCAGCACGATCGGATCGGTAGCCAGCGGCACGATGTCGATATCCGGGCCGAGCGGCTGTTCCACGAAATCCGTGGTGGTGATGATGATGTCGGCGTCGCCGACCCGCAGCGCCCGCATGCTCTCGTGCGGTTCGAGCTCGTGCAGTTCGACCGCGAGGTGCGGGTGGGTGCGCGCGAGCCGGGTCACCGCGGGCACGCACAGCGAATGAATGGCGCTTTGAAAAGCGCCGAGCCGCACCAGTCCGACCGGCTCGGCGCCGAGGCCGCGCAACTCCGCCTCGACCGCGCCCATGTGATCGAGGATCGCCCTGGCGCGGCGGGCCAGGATCAACCCGGCCGGTGTCAGCCGGACCCGGCGGCCGGTGCGTTCCAGCAGCTGCGTACGGGTTTCGGCCTCCAGTACCGCTAGTTGCTGGGACACGCTGGACGCGCTCAGGTTGGCAGCCTGGGCGACCGCGCGAACGGTGCCGAGGGAGTCGAGCTGGCTGAGCAAACGCAAACGCCAAGGGTTCAGCATGGTCCGATTGTTGTACGGCTATACCGAACAGCACAGCCGGAATTGTGAGATGGACGTGGCGCTCGCCTCGTCCTTACCGTCGAAACATGGCTTCCCCCACTTACACGCCGCGGTCCACCGAGGACTTCTGGGCCGACACCGACCGTCACCTCGTGCGCTACGCGGGCGCGGGCACCTTCACCCCCGAGATCATCACCCGCGCCGCCGGGAGCTTCCTGTACACCGAAAGTGGCAGGGAGATACTGGATTTCACATCTGGCCAGATGAGCGCGATTCTCGGCCACTCACACCCGGACATCGTCGCGACCGTCCGCCATCAGGTCGGCGAGCTCGACCACCTGTTCAGCGGCATGCTCAGCCGTCCGGTCGTCGACCTCGCCCGCAGGCTGGCGGGCACGTTGCCCGACCCGCTGGAAAAGGCGCTGTTGCTCACCACCGGCGCCGAGGCCAACGAGGCGGCGATCCGAATGGCCAAGCTGGTCACCGGAAAACACGAGATCGTCTCGTTCGCCCGCTCGTGGCACGGGATGACCCAGGCCGCCGCCAGCGCCACCTACAGCGCGGGCCGCAAGGGTTACGGTCCGGCCGCCCCCGGCAACTTCGCCATCCCGGTTCCGCACACTTACCGGCCCGACTTCACCACGGCCACCGGCGAACTCGACTGGCAGCGACAGCTCGACTTCGCCTTCGACCTGATCGACGCCCAATCGGTCGGCAGCCTAGCCGCCTGCATCGTCGAGCCGATCCTGAGCTCCGGTGGCGTGGTCGAACCGCCGCCCGGCTACTTCGCCGCGTTGCACGAGCGATGCCGCGAGCGCGGCATGCTGCTGATCCTCGACGAAGCGCAGACCGGACTGTGCCGCACCGGATCCTGGTACGCGTTCGAGCGCGACGGCATCGTGCCAGACATCCTCACGTTGTCCAAGACGCTCGGTGCCGGCCTGCCGCTCGCCGCCGTGCTCACCAGCGCCGAGATCGAGCAGGAGGCGCACGATCGCGGTTTCCTGTTCTTCACCACACACGTCGCGGATCCCTTGGTGGCCGCGGTCGGCAACACCGTGCTCGACGTGCTCATCCGCGACGGGCTCGACGTGCGGGCCGCCGAGCTAGGCGCCTTCCTGCGGCGTGGGCTGGAGCGAATCGCCGAGCGGCACAACGTCGTCGGGGATATCCGCGGTCGTGGCCTGCTCGCAGGGCTGGAACTGGTCGTGGACCGCGCGACCAAACAGGGCTCGGACGAACTAGGTGCGCAGGTGACCCGCCGCTGCCTGGAACTGGGCCTGCACATGAACATCGTGCAGTTGCCCGGCATGGGCGGCGTCTTCCGCATCGCCCCGCCGCTGACCGCCACCGAGGACGAACTGTCGCTCGGACTGTCCATCCTCGACGAGGCGATCGGCGACGCGGCCGCGCGGTTGCGTTGACAGCAGGCCGCCGTCGCGTCATCGTCCTGTTCACTGCCCCCAGCGCGCTGGCCACGACAACTATGGGCACTCCGGGCGGTAACCGGAACGCCGTCCTTCTCGATGTGCCGAGCAGAACCCGTCGAGAAATGGGGGCGCGGAGTGCGTCGTTCACTGAAAAGCCTTGTGGTGTCGACGATGACGGCCGCGACCATGTTCCTCAGTATCGAAATCGTCGGTGGCACAGCCGATGCCGCGCCGCCCGGACAACGGCAGTGCGCCGTCGTCGACGGACGGAAACCGCAGACCGCGACACCCGAGGAAGTGGGGCTCGATGCGGCGGCACTGCGCGCCGCGGTGCCCTTCGCGGCGGACCCGTCGCGACTCAATGTGCAGGTCTACCGCCACAACTGCTTGATCGCGACCGGACCGAGGAACGACCAGACCGGCGGAATCCCGTGGAACCTGTGGAGCAGCACGAAGAGCGTGGTCTCCATGGTCGCGGGCATCGCCGTCGACGAGGGCAGGCTGCGGCTCGATGCTCCGATCGACACCTACCTCCCGGCCGGGCTCGGCGACGCGGCACACCGCGCGATCACCGTGCGCAGCCTGCTCACCGAGACCTCGGGTATGCAGGTGGCGGTGGCCTCGGAGGGCATCACCGGGCTGGCGCAGATCGACCCGAACGTGGTGGCGCAGGCGCTGGCGATGCCGATCGAGCGGCCGCAGGGCGAGGTGTGGAAATACAGTCAGCGCGCCGTCGACCTGCTCGTCTATGTGGTGCAGCAGGCGGTGGGCACCGACTTCCAGGCTTA
The DNA here is from genome assembly GCF_900269665.1 of Nocardia suismassiliense. GTDB lineage: Bacteria > Actinomycetota > Actinomycetes > Mycobacteriales > Mycobacteriaceae > Nocardia > Nocardia suismassiliense. The sequence continues at coordinate 8,343,868 of NZ_LT985361.1, read as the reverse complement.
CGCCCAGCGAAAGCTGTTCGACCCGTTGGGCATTCAACGCAGCGACTATCACTGGGCTCGTGACCGCAGTGGCAACACCTATGGCTACGCGCATCTGGTCCTGCCGCCCGACGATTTCGCCAAGCTCGGCCTGCTGCTCGTCAATCACGGGAACTGGCAAGGCAATCAGGTCATCTCCGCCGAGTATCTGGCCCAGGCCAGTCAGTCGACGCCGACCAACGAGTGCTACGGGTTCCTCCTCGTGGTGAACGGGCCGCGCTGCACCGTCGAGCTGCCCGGACTGCCGCCGGACGCGGTGAAGATGGGCGGCATGATGCGCCAGGACAACTTCATCGTGCCCAGCCTCGGCCTGCTGGTCAGCTGGACCGGTGTGACCGTTCCAGGTGGCGCGGTGAGCTTCCCGCACGACGTGCTGCGCGGCGTCGTCGCGGCGTTCCGGGAACCGCGCCTGCCGGACCCGGGACCCTATGTGCAGCAACCGGATATCAGCCTCGCCGACCCGATGATCTCGAATCCGGACGCCACCTTCGGCGCTTTGGGCCTGGGCCCCTTCGCTTACCCCGGCTGCGGCCCGCTCGAGTGCCTCGGTAAGTCGCTCGCGCCACCCTTCGATGATTGGCCGCCGGGTTGTTTCGTCCTCGGCTGCCTCGGCGCCGACCCGGCAACACCAGGCATCAGATAGCACTGCCTGCGGACTCGGCGCTCGTGGATAGGTAGCGTCCAGCAATGCTCTACGGACGTATCGAGGAACTGGCGGTCATCGATCGTTTGTTGAGTCAGGCCAAGGCCGGGGCCAGCGGCGCGCTGCTGCTGCGCGGACAGCCGGGTATCGGCAAGACGGCATTGCTCGATTACGCGGCGGCCACCGACGGCATGCGGGTGTTGCGCGGCACCGGTGTGGAATCCGAGGCGGAACTGCCGTTCGCCGGTCTGCACATGCTGCTCGGACGGTGCCTGGACCGGATCGAGGCGCTGCCGGAACCGCAGCGGCGGGCGCTGGAGGGTGCGTTCGGACTGGTGTCGGTGCCGTCGACCGAGCGGCTGCTCGTCGGTCTCGCGGTGCTCTCCCTGCTCGCCGAGCTGGCCGAGGAGACCCCGGTGCTCTGCGTCATCGATGACGCCCAGTGGCTGGACCGCGCGTCGGCGGAGGCGCTGGTATTCGCCGCGCGACGATTGCATGCCGAGGGTGTTGCGGTCCTTTTCGCCGCGCGGGACGGCGAGACCGCGTTCTCGGCGCCCGGCCTGCCCGAGTTGACGGTGACCGGGCTGGCGCAGACCGACGCGGTCGACCTGCTGGACCGGCATGGCAACGAGCTGACGCCCACCGTCCGGTTCCGGGTGCTGACCGAAGCGTGCGGCAATCCCCTTGCGCTGCTGGAACTTCCGGCCGCGTTCGCGGTCGAGCTGTCGGGGGCCAGGCGGCCGCTCGCGCTCCCGCTGACCACCCGGTTGCAGGCCGCCTTCTACGGCCAGGTGAGCAAACTGCCCGAGGCGACCCGGACGCTGCTGCTCGTCGCGGCCGAGGACACCGGTGACCTCGATCTGGTGTTGCGCAGCGCGGCGCTGCTCGGGTTCGGTCTCGCCGATCTGGTGCCCGCCGAGCAGGCCGGCCTGATCCGGATCGCCGATCACATGGTGACGTTCCGGCACCCGCTGGTGCGTGCGGCGGTGTCCCAGGGCGCACCGGTGAGCGGCCGCCTCGCGGTGCATCGCACGCTTGCCGCGGCGCTGGACGGCTCGAACGATATCGACCGCCGCGCTTGGCATTTGGCCGCGGCGGCCACCGGCCCCAGCGAAGGGGTGGCGGCGGTGCTGGAGAACACCGCGGCGCGTGCGGGCCGGCGCAATGGCCACGCCGCGGCCGCGGCGGCATACGAACGGGCGAGCCAGCTGACCGCGGACCCGGCGGCCAGGTCGCGGCGGTTGACGCTGGCCGCCGAGGCCGCCAACGAGATGGGCGATTTCGACCGGGCCCGTGCGTTGGCCGAGTCGGTGCCCGAGGACGGTGCGGGCATGGTGCTGCGGGCCCGGCTGCTCGCGCTGCGCGCGGCCGCGGACTTCGGCACGGGAGCGTTACGCAGCGCGCACGCACTGTTGTGCACGGGCATCGATCTGATCGTGGCCGAGGACGACCCGAGCGCGCAGTCGCGTCTGACCGAGATGATCTTTCTGGCTTGGCACATCAGTTGGCAGTCCGGCGATTCGGTGTTGCTCGACCGGACCGCCGAGCGGCTGGCGACGCTGAGCCTGCCTGCCGCCGATCCGCTCGCCCCCGTGTGCCAGTTGCTGATCTGGCTCACCCGGCTGCCGCTGGGCCGCCCGGTCACCGATCTGCCCCCGCTGCCCGAGGTGGCCGCCGCCGCACGCCGGATCAGGGCCGATGATCTGCGCGGCATCATTCTGACCGGCAGTGCGAGCCTGGCCGCCGGTGCGGACACCGAGAGCAACGAGTTGGCGGCCTCGGTGGCCGCGCTGCTGCGCAACCATGGACGAATCGGCCTGCTGTCACCCGCGCTGACCTATCTGGCGACCACGCAGCTCTTCTTCGGCAGATACGCCGACGCCCAGGCGAACGCGACGGAGGCGGCGCAGATCGCGCTGGACACCGGGCAACCTGGTTGGCACGCCCAGGCCAACTCCATCCTGGTGAATCTCGCTGCGCTACAAGGTGATGAGCAAGCCTGCCGGTCGGCCGCCGAGGCGGGTTTCGGCACGGCCAACGGGAGTGCCCTGGGGTCGCCGGGGGTGCAGTGGGGACTGAGCCTGCTCGATCTCGGATACGGCCGCGCGGAGGCGGCGCTGTGCCGTCTCGAAGAGGTGGTGCGCAACGCGATGCCGTATCGGCTGCCGGTCATCCGCTGCACCCCCGATCTGGTCGAGGCCGCGGTACGGATCGGCGAACCCGACCGTGCCGCAGCGGCTTTCGCCAGATTCACCGGCTGGGCCGCGCATGCCGGGCAACCGTGGATCGACGCGCTCGTGCAGCGTTGTCTGGCCTTGCTCGCGACCGACGACGCTGCCGACGCGCACTACCTCGCCGCACTCGAACTGCACGATCAGGCCCGCCCAGTGGAGCGGGCGCGTACCCAACTGCTGTACGGCGAGTGGCTGCGCCGCGGGCGCCGCACCATCGAGGCGCGCACGCATTTGCGGGCCGCGGTGCAGACCTTCGATCGGCTCGGTGCGACCCCGTGGGCCGACCGTGCCCGCAGCGAACTCGATGCCAGTGGTGCGGCCGTGCCGACCAGCCGCCCGCCCGGCGTTCTGGCCGCGCTCACCCCGCAGGAGCTGCAGATCGTGCGGCTGGCCGGCCGGGGCATGTCCAATCGCGATATCGCCGCGCAGCTGTTTCTCAGCCCGCGCACCATCGGCCACCATCTCTACAAGGCGTACCCCAAGCTCGGCGTCGCCTCGCGCACCGAGTTGTCCGCACTGCCGCTTTTCGACTGACATCCACACTGAATCGGCTGTGCAGCTTGGCTATTCACGCTCCATGGCGCGGCCGGGTGGACCTTCCTTCGAGGCCGGGCCGAGCCGTGGGGGTGAGCACCATCACAGAATATTGCACTGTCTGAAATTTTGCAGTTTGTGTTAAATTTTGGCCATGCCACCGTCCACCCCCGCGGAGTCCCCGGTCGGGCTCCGCGCCCAGAAGAAACGCCAAACCCTGCTCGACCTGTGTATGGCCGCGCGGCGGCTGGCCGTCGAGCGCGGGTTCGACGCGACCACCGTCGAAGACATCGCCAAGGTCGTCGGGGTCTCGCCGCGCACGTTCTTCAACTACTACGACACCAAGCTCGACGCGTTGGTCGGCCCGATCGAGGAGATCGGTACCCCGGAAGCCCGGGAAACGTTCATCGCCGGTGGGCCGAGCGGCATGCTGATGCACGACCTGACCTGGCTCTTCGCCGCCTCCTTCGCGCCGGAAGAGGAAGTGCGCGAAGCGATTTCGCTGGTAGTAGAGCTCATCAAAGCCGAGCCGCGGGTGCTGGCGGGCTTCATGGCGGCGGGTGTGCGCCAGGAGGCCCTGGTCGGTGAACTGCTCACCGCGCGGGCGGGCGAACCGGTCTCGGCCGAATTCGCCTCGCTCGCAGCGGGAGTCATGACGGCGATCACCACCCGGGCGGTGATGTCCTCGGCCGAGGACACCAGCAGATCGCTGACCGCGGCGATACACGAGCACTGCGCGATGGCCGCCCGGCTGTTCGACAAGCCCGACGACGGAAATTAGGAGACGTGCCACATGACCACCACGGCTGACTCGCCGCCTACCCCCATTGTCCTGACCCAGAAGCGAATCTGGCTCATCTTCTCCGCGCTCATCGCGGGCATGTTCCTGGCCAGCCTGGACCAGATGATCGTCGGCACCGCGATGCCGACCATCGTCGGCGAGCTCGGCGGCGTCTCGCACATGGCCTGGACCGCGACGTCGTACCTGCTGGCCACCACCATCGTGATGCCGATCTACGGCAAATTCGGCGACATGTTCGGCAGGCGCTGGCTTTTCCTGTTCGCGGTGACCGCGTTCACCGCCGCATCCGTCGGCGCCGCCGCCTCGACCAGCTTCTGGGAGTTCATCGTCTTCCGTGGCCTGCAGGGCGTCGGCGGTGGCGGCCTGATGATCCTGGCGCAGGCCATCATCGCCGATGTGGTGCCCGCCAAGGACCGCGGCAAGTACATGGCGCCGATGGGTGCCGTCTTCGGTGTCACCTCGGTCGCCGGACCGCTGCTCGGCGGCTTCTTCGCCGATACGCTCGGCTGGCGCTGGTGCTTCTGGATCAATGTGCCGATCGGTCTCGCGGCGCTGTTCATCGCCTTCCGCTACCTGAGCGTCCCCAGCCATCGGCCCAAGACCAAGCCGGACTACCTCGGCGTGGTGCTGATGTCCTCGGCGACAACGTTGTTGATCCTGATCACCGACTGGGGCGGCAAGCAGTACGCGTGGGGTTCGACCACGATCGTGGCGATGATCGCCGCGCTGGTGGTCGTGGTGGCCGCCTTCGTCATGGTGGAGGCGCGGGCCGAGGAGCCGATGCTGCCGCTGTGGTTGTTCCGAAACCGCACCTTCGTGCTGACCTCGGTGATCGGCCTGCTGGTCGGCCTGGTCATGTTCGCCGCGATCGGCTTCATCCCGACCTACCTGCAGATGGCCACCGGCCTGTCCGCCTCGGTGTCGGGTCTGCTGCTGATCCCGATGATGCTCGGCATGATGCTCACGCTGATCAGCTCGATGGCGGCGATCACCAAGACTGGCCGCTACCGGGTCTACCCGCCGCTCGGCGCGCTGTTCATGCTCGCGGGCCTGCTGTGGCTGACCCGGCTCGACGCGCACACCGCGATGTGGGTGGTGTCGGCGATGCTCTTCGTGATCGGCGCCGGCCTCGGCCTGATCATGCAGATCATCGTGCTGGTCGTGCAGAATGCCGTGACGCCCAACCAGATCGGCACCGCGACCAGTGCCAACAACTACTTCCGCGAGATGGGTGGTGCGATCGGTGTCGCGATCTTCGGCTCCATCTTCACCAGCCGGCTGACCGAGGGCCTCACCGACGCGTTCACGTCGCACGGTCCGGAGGTCATGGCGGCGAAGCTCGATCCGGGGGCGCTGGTGCCCTCGGTGGTGAAGAACCTGCCCGATGGGCTGCACGACGCGATTGTCGGTGCTTACGTGGACGCGCTGGTCCCCGGCTTCTGGTACCTGATTCCCGGTGGCGTCATCATCTTCTTGCTCGCGCTGTTCATTCCGCAGCTGAAGCTCTCCGATGAGGCGGGTATGGTCGCTCGCGGCGAAGCGGTGATAGAAGAGGAGTCGGACCGGACTGCCTCAGCGAAGGACGAGGATCCGGATCCACGGCTGGTCTCGGATCGGAGCTGACAGCAACAGAACCCCGGGCGGTAAGGCGAAAGCTCTACCGCCCGGTGCTTTTTCGGATCAACCGCACGCGGTGCCGACGTAGCTCGGATCGAGCGCCTTCTTGATGATGTAGGCGACGGTGGGGGATTGAGGCAGGGTGCCGTGATCGAAAGTGTCGGTGGCGCAGAAGTCTTGGACCCAGACGTTGTCGACCGTCGCACCGGGGCCGGCCTGGAGAAAAGTGGCTTCCGACGGGGCGGAAGCGTCGTCGTGCGTGCTGGCGATCACCGTGTAGTCGATGCCCGGCACGGTGTCGCCTTCGGCGTTGAGGTTCCGGATGAAGTCGCTGCCCACGAGCTGTTGTGCGGCAGCGACTCCGGCGATCGGCGGCAGTGCGACGGAGAGACCGGCGGTGCTGCCAGGCGGGAGCCGCGTCGCGACACCGCGCATGGTCGAGCCGTGGTTGGTGCCCGCGAGTGAGATCAGGCGGCCGACCGTGTCGGTACCCTCGCCGAACCGCAGGTACTGGCGCGACATCACCGCACCCTGCGAATGGCCGACCAGGTCGACCTTCGCCGCGCCGGTGGCGGCGCGGATCCGGTCTACGAACGCGGCGAGTTCACCGGCCGAGGAACCGATGTCGCCGGTGCCGTACATCCCCCGCAGCGCGCCGAGCACGCTCGACGTGTCGCGGCCGTAGTTCAGCGTGAAGACGCAGTAGCCTTCGGCTTTCAGCTGCGGGCCCAGGACGTCCCAGTCGTTCTGGTTACCCCAGGTGCCGTGCACCAGCACCACGGGTCGCGGATGGGCCGGGGTGGGACGGCACGCCCAGTCATTGGCGCCTCCGGGTGGCGTGCTGCCGTCCGGGTCCTTGCCGACCGCGCTTCCACTGCCGAGACCGCCGGGCTCGGGAGCGGCCTGCGCACCCGAGACACCCAGTGCGCAGACAACCCCTGCCACCGCAGTCGCCGCCGTCAGCCTGCGCCACCACGTCATCGTCGTCTCCTCTGCGCCGGCTGTTCATGCGAAGTGTGTGCTGGACCTCGGGCGCGGGTCCGATTCGAAAACCGTACAGCGCTCGGTTTTCACCCACCTGCAGGCGGCCGGGGCCGATCCACGGCCTCCGTCACTCGGCCACTTGCAGGCGACGGGCCTGCTGCATGGTGGACAGCATGGCGAGCGTCGCTTCGGCGCCTTGGTTCTCGTTGCGTCCGGTGGGTTCCAGCCCGTCGCAGCAGCCGCCGCTGCTCGGGTCGATGAGCGGCGTCGAGACGTCGTTCTCGCCACGGAACCAGGCCTCGCACAACATGACCGCGTCCCGCCACCGCTGGTCGCGGGTGTCGTCGTAGGCGCGGGCGCAGGCATCGGCCAGGCTGGCGACCTCGATCGGCTGCTGGTCGAAGCCGGGACGTTTCTCGCCGGTCGCCCAGCCGTCGATCGGGGTGACCGACAGGTGGTCGCCCGCGGTCTCGATCTCCAGCAGCCAGCGCAGCATCGCCAATCCGTCGGCGTGCGTGCGGTTCTGGTCCGGTGCGGCACCGGCCACCAGCAGCGCTTCGGCCAGCACGGCGTTGGCGTAGTGCAGCCTGGGCTCGGGCCACCGCCAGTCGAGGCGGCGGGTCGGCGGGCCGATCAGGGCGGCGGTATCGGCCAATAATGCTTGCGCCGGGAGATTTCCGGGGTTCGCGTGCAGCACCTCGGCCGCGCCGAGTGCGGCGAAGGCCATCGCCCGCGGGAACTGGGAACGCTGCCTGGCGCCGATGGTGAAGTGCGCCAACGCCTTTTCGGCCAGGTCGGGCCTGCGGGCGGCGGCGGTGCCCAGCGCCCAGAGGGCGCGGCCCCAATGATCCTCGACGCTCGGTTCGTCCTGCCAGTTCAGATCCTTGCCACGGCGATTGTGGCAGCGGCCGTCCTCGGTGAGCGCCTCGACGACGAAGCGCGCGTACACCTGCGCGAGCGCGTTGAGCTCTTCGGTCGGCTCGGGTTCGCGGGCCACCACGACCAGGGCCCGCGCGACATCGTCTACGCAGTAACCGTTCTCGTGCCGCGGCGTGGTGAGCCTGGCGTGTTCGAAGATCCCGACGTCGTCACTGAGTCGTACCAGGTGGGCGTAGGAGATGGTGATGGTTTCGCTCATGCTGTAGCCAACTTCGCATCGGCTTGTCGCGTCTCTGCGGCAAGCGCATGGTATTTGCGTGCGGAAAGTCCGTCGATACCACCGGTTTACCCGCTGCGACGGCTTCTATCGTCAGCCTTCCCCTGATTCGAGTCAGCGCCGCCGGTGCCGCTGTCTGCCCAGCCACTCGATCGGCTGATCGTGCTGCGCTGGAGCGCTCGAGAATCCGGTCCGGAACACGACACGGGCGGATCGACCACTGGGCCTCGATGGTAACACTCAGGTGGCGCATAACTGCCGTGATAGAGTAGGGGCATCAAAGTCCGCCCGTTCCGGGACGGCTCTCGGCGGTGAATTCGCCAGTAATCGAGGATTATATGAAAATCGGCGTAATCGCGTCGGTCGCTCATCGTACGCCACCGAAGAACTATGGCCCGTGGGAGCACATCGCCGCCACGCTGGCCGAGGGTTTCGTCGCGCGCGGACACGACGTCACCCTGTTCGCCACGGCCGACTCCGAGACCTCCGCGAAGCTGGTTTCGCCGGTGCCGTCCGGGTACGCGGAAACCGCGGGTTCGGACGCGAAAGTCGCTGAGGCGCTGCACAATTCGACGGCTTTCGGGCAGGCCGGTGAGTTCGATGTGCTGGCGAACCACTTCGATTTCATGCCGCTGACCTACAGTCGCCTGGTGTCGACCCCGGTGGTCACCACCATTCACGGCTTTTCCTCGCCGAATATCGTGCCGGTGTATCAAGCATTCGACGATATCGCGCACTATGTGGCGATCAGCGATGCGGACCGGCACCCCACGCTGAACTATGCGGCGACAATTCATCACGGTATCGATCTCGCCCAGTTCACCTTTCGGCCCGAACACGGCGAATATCTGCTCTTTCTCGGACGAATTCATCCCGACAAGGGGACACACCTGGCCATCGAGGTGGCGCGGCTCACCGGGCTGCCGCTGATCATCGCGGGCGTGGTGCAGGACGAGGAGTACTTCCGCACCGCGGTCGAACCGCACCTCGACGACGCCGCGGTGACCTACGTCGGTCCGGTGGGCCCGCAACGCCGGGACGAACTGCTCGGCGGCGCCCGTGCGCTGCTGCACCTGATCGGCTTCGCCGAACCGTTCGGCCTCGCGGTCGTCGAAGCGCTCGCCACCGGAACACCGGTCATCGCAACGCCATTGGGCTCGATGCCGGAGCTCATCCGAGACGGCGTCACCGGCTTCCTGGTGACCGACGTCAACGGGGCAGCGGCCGCGGTAGCCGAGCTCGAGAAACTCGATCGAAGCGCCGCCCGCGACGACGTGCAGGCACGCTTCAGCGCGGACCGGATGATCGACGACTATCTGGCGCTGTTCGAGCGCATCGTGCCCGCGACCCCGCAGCAACAGGGCATCGGTTCACCCGGCCTGTTCTCGCACGCCGGGCTGTAGATAGTCCCTCGGGGGGCGAATCAGGCGGTCGACGCGGTGATCTCCTGACCCGCTAGCTGGTTGCTGTCCCGAATTGTATTGTGCGGATATGGGTCTAGCGAAGCTTGCCGAAGAGTTCTGGAACTGGCGGTTGGCGACAGTGCCCGACTCCAGCGATGACTTGCCCCGGGTGGAACGGCCGGCGGGCTGGCTGCCCGACTGGTCGCCCGCGGCCATCGCCGAGCTCAGGACGGTCCTCGCCGAGCTGACCCGCAGGCACCGCGAGCTCGACCTGTGCGACGAGCCGGTGGCGGTGCAGGTCGACGGCAGGCTGCTCGGCTCGGCGCTGGCCAGGGTGCACTGGGAACTCGAGCTGATCCGCGCCTGGGAGTGCAATCCCGGGTTCTATGTGCAGCAGAGCCTCGGCCCGATCTATGTGGAGCTGCTCGGATCGTCGCCGTTCGACAATGCGCGGGCGGCGAAGATCAGCGCGCTGCTGCGCCACGTTCCGCTGGTGCTCGAGCAGGCCAGGGAGAATCTCGCGGGCCATGCGGGCGCGTCGTTCACACGCAGCACGCTGCGCCTGCTGGACGAATCGGCGGGTTCGCTCGAAGCCGCGATGACGGCGCTCCTTCCCTTCCTGCCCGACGAGTACGCGGCCGAGGTGCCCGCCGCGACCCGGGTGGCCGCGGACGCCGTTGCGGCGTACCGGAGTTGGCTCACCGAACAGCTGCCCACCCTGGGTGAGGTGGCGCCTGTCGGACCGGAGGGGCTGGCTTATTTCTTGCATCGTGTTGCGCTGCTGCCTTATTCGGCAGGGCGGCTGCGCGAGATGGGCAGCCAGGAATGGCATCGGGCGGTCGCCCTCGAAACGCTGCTGCGCACCAGGCATCGGGAAGCGCCCGCGCCGTCGCTGCCCGCCGATGTGCACGAATGCGTCGAGCGGCAGGCCGCCGACGAGCGCGCGGTGCGGGAGTTCGCCGCTACCCGTGGTCTGCTCGGTCAGCCGGAGTGGTTGCGGCACTACCGGTTCACGCCACTGCCGCCGTACCTCGAGCCGCTGACCTGGCTCGGCGTGTCCGACGACCTGACCGGCCCGTCGCGGATGGACGAGGATGCGGTCCGGTACATCCCGGCACCGCACCCGGACCTGCCGTACTTCGATCGAGCCGCCGCGTTCGACGCGCGCACCGCGATCGTGCACGAGGGCGTGCACGCCCAGCAGGTCGCGATCGGCTGGCACCACGACAATCCCGCTCGGCGTTACTTCTACGACTCGGCGCCCAACGAGGGCATCGCGTTCAACTACGAGGAGCTGATGCTGCACGCCGGCCTGTTCGACGACGCACCGGCCAGCGCCATCTTCGTGGCAAACGCCATGCGGCTGCGCGCTTTACGCGTCGAGGTCGACATCGAGCTCGCGCTAGGCCACCTCTCCATCGACGAGGCGACCGACCGGCTGGCCCGCGCCGTGCCGATGGATCGCGAGACCGCCTGGGACGAAGCCGTGTTCTTCGCAAGCAATCCCGGTCAGGCCTTGAGCTACCAGATCGGCAAGCTACAGATCCAGGACCTGCTCAGCACGGCGGTGCGCGAACTCGGCGACGAATTCGACCTCCAGGAGTTCCACGACCGGCTCTGGCGCGAAGGAAATGTGCCACTGGCCTTGCAGCGGTGGGAATTCCTTGGCCTGCGCGACCATCTCGACGAGGCCGACCGGCTGGCCGGGTAGTTCAGGCGTTCGTCACCACCAGCCGGTGGCGAACTGCAGGACGAGGCTGGACACTCCGAGGATCACGGCGAGGATGCCGCCGAACAGGAGAGGGCGCGATCCGGCGCTGCGCAGTTGCTGCCAGCTCAGGGAGGTGCCGATCGCGGCGAGGACCGCGGCGATCAGCCATGCGCTGAAGTGTGCGAGTGGCGGGCCCAAGGAGTCCGGCACCATGCCGAGTCCGGCGATCACCGATGCGACGAGGAACAGGATGACGAAGAGCGGGAACGACTGTAGGAAAGTGGCTTTCGCGGACGATGCGGGCTCGCTACGGTCCTTCGCGAGATGCAGTCCGACGCACATCGGGACAATCATCAGGCTGCGCACGAGTTTGACGATCACCGCGAAATGAGCGGCGGCGGGGCCGTAGATCACCCCGGCCGCCAGCACCGATGAGGTGTCGTTGATCGCGGTACCCGCCCACAGCCCGAAGGCCTCCTGCGACAACCCGAGCAGGCGTCCCAAGGGTGGATATGCCAGCACTGCAACGACATTGAAGACGAAGATCGTGCCGAGGGCGTAGGCGACCCGATCTCTGTCGGGCTTGAGTACCGCGGTGGCGGCGGCGATCGCCGAGGCGCCACAGATGGTGGTGCCGACCGCGACCAGGGTGGCCGACTCCCGGTCCAGGGCCAGCATTCGCCCGACGACCACCGCGGCGGCTGCACCCAGGATCAACGTCCCGATCAACACCACCGCCGTCTGCCTACCGACACTGAGCACCGATCCGACCGGCAGGCCGAGGCCCAGCAGCACAATGGCGGCACCGAGCAGGCGTTTCCGCGTCACGGCCAAGCCGGGATCGAAAGTGCCTGTGTCAGCGTCGGATCGGCGCAGGAATACGCCTACTACGGCACCGAAGGCCAAAGCGATCACCGGTGCGCCTGCGACCGGCAGTGCTTTACCGAGAAAGGTTGCCGCGGTGGCCAGTACGGCCGCGAGGAGCAGACCGGGACAGAGGCGACGAACGTGCGTCATTCCTCAGACGATCGCGCTCTGCGGCCGGGCGGGGTAGCGGTCGAATGGGGAGGACCCCATAAGCCAGCCGAATGGGTGCTTGCGTCAGTTCCAACCGGCAGGGTTCGAAAAGGACTCCCGGGAAATACCGGACTCCGTTTTCGGGAAGGCGCCGAAGCGGTCGTTGTGCAGATGTGCGAAGAAGTAACACATTTTCCCGCCGTCGGTGTCCCGCACGGCGACCGCCGGGGCGGCCAGCGCGGCGTCGTAGAACTCGCGGCCCATCGCGACGATGAAACCCCGGCAGTAGAGGAAGCCGTCGTCCGAACCGCCGGTGACGCCGTGGATATCGGCGCGGTCGAGGTCGTACAGTTTTCGCTCGAGCACGCGGTCGAGCGCGGTCAGTTCTTCGCTCGACAGTTCTTCGCTCAGCCCGCGGAGGTGCCCGAGGAAGTGCGGCACCTGCGCCTCGACGGCGGGCACCGCGTCGTCGTTTTCCCGGTGGATCAACGCTTTTCGCAGCGCGGCCGGTTCGTCGCCGACCAGCTCCCACGCCGATTCGATCAGGGTCCAGAAGCGGGCTTCGTCGGCCGCGGCGGGGATCTTGCTCACGCGCCGGACGCTACCAGGGGCGACTTCCGTTGCGGCGCCGGGCAACCCACTCATAAGGTCGGATGATTGGGTAATTGCTACGACGGGGGGTGCCGTGGGCGGTGGGCAGGCACATAACCAATGGTTATGACGCTACCGCCGGGGACGCCCGATCTGGACGTACTCGATCTGCTCGTCTCCGTTGCGGAGCTGGGCAGCCTCGGTGCGGCCGCCCGGCGGCACAGTATCAGCCAGCCCGCAGCGAGCATGCGGATCAGCGCGCTGGAGCGGCGGTTGCGGCTCCGGTTGCTCGATCGCAGCCCGACCGGGTCGGCCTTGACCGATTCGGGGCGGTCGGTGGTCGCGCACGCGCGGTTGGTGCTGGAAGCGGCGCGGTCGTTCAGTGCCGGTGTGGCCGCGCTGCACGCCGCCGATGTGCCGCGCTTACGGGTGGCCGCGTCGAAGACTATCGCCGATCATCGGATTCCGCTGTGGCTCAATGCGTTACGGGCAAGCTGTCCGCAGGTGGCGGTCTCCTTGGAAGTGGACAACACTCGGCACGTCGAGGAGTTGATCCGGGACGGGGCCGCCGACATCGGTTTCGTGGAGGGCCCGCATCCGCCGCCCGGCCTCGGTAGCCGGGTGCTCGGGGCGGACGAGTTGGTGGTCGTGGTCGGGGCCGCGCATCCATGGGCGCACCGCAAGAAGCCGGTGACCTTGCGGGAGCTGGCGACCACGCCGCTGCTGTGGCGCGAGCCAGGGTCTGGGACCCGGGACACGGTCTGGGAGATCCTCGGTGCCGAGTGTCAACCGGCGCAGCCCGCGGCCGAGCTGGGGTCCGCGGTCGCGATCTCGGCCGCCGCCCGCGCCGCCGTGGCGCCGGCGGTATTGAGCAGGCTGATCGCGGGTCCCGATCTGACCAGTGGCGCGCTCGTCGAGGTGCGGCTGGCCGGGCCGGTGGCGTTGAGCAGGAAGTTCCGGGCGATCTGGCGGCGCCAATCGCCGCCGTCGGGACCTGCGGGAATGCTGGCCGAGCATGCCGCGCGACTGGAATCGGATGGCGCTCGTCACTGGTGACGTTTAGGACGCGGCGTGCGGGTAGGCCAGTCGGTGACACGGATCCGACAAGAAAGGCGTGAACGATGAGTCAACCCATCACCAGCACCCTCGATACGGAGCAGCAGAAGGTCGCGGGCGAGGCTCTGCGCGCTACCGTGATCGATCTGATCGACCTGTCGCTGATCGCCAAGCAGGCCCACTGGAACGTGATCGGCCGGAACTTCCGGTCGGTGCATCTGGCGCTGGACGAGCTGGTCACGGCGGCCAGGGACTTCACCGACGCCGCGGCCGAGCGGGCCACCGCCGTCGGCGTCAGCCCGGACGGGCGGGCCGAGACGGTCGCCAAGGAGAGCGGTGCGGTCGGCTTCCCCGACGGCTGGCAGCAGGACACCGACGTCATCGACGGCGTCGTGCGCAACCTCACGGCAGTGATCCAGCGACTGCGGGAGCGAATCGAAGCCACCGAGAAGGCCGACCCGGTCACGCAGGACCTGTTCATCGGCTTCGCGGCGCGGCTCGAGCAGCTGCACTGGATGTGGCAGGCGCAGGTCGCGGCCTCCTGAACTACCTCGACAGTCCGTGTGCGCGTGCGATGAGGCGCTCCATCACTGTGCGCGGCAGTAGCCTGCGCACCGCGAACATGACGGGGGCATTGCTGCCGACGGCGTAGAGCGGACGCGGTCGCTTGGCCTCGACGGCCTGCACGATCGTGTCGGCTACCCGTTCGGCGGTGATGCCTTTCCCTTGTGCCTCATCCAGTTTCGCGATGAACGCGGTGAAGTCGGCGGTGTGCGGCGAACCCTCGTTCAGGTACTTCGTCCGGCGTTCCCGCAGGCCCGTATTGATCTGTCCCGGCTCGACGGTGCTGATCCACACCCCGAACGGTGACTCCTCGAACCGCGCGGCCACCGCGAAACCCTTCAGCGCCGCCTTGGTCGCGCCGTAGGACGAGCGATACGGCATCGGGAAGCTGGCGATCATCGACCCCACCATGATCACCCGGCCGAACCCGCGGTCCCGCATACCGGGCAACACCGCTTGCGTGAGCGCGACCGGCCCCAGCACATTCAGCCGGAACAGCCGCTCCACCGCGTCCGTCGGCAGTTCCGCCAGCGGCCCCGCCTGACTCTCCCCGGCATTGTTGACCAGCACGTCGATCTCGCCGAGCCCGGCAACGAAGGCGTCGATCGACCCGGCGTCGGTCAAATCGAGCGCTCGATACTCCACGCCCGCCACCCGAGCCTCGGCACCGATACTCTCCGGTTTCCGGCTGGTCCCGATCACCTGATAGCCGCGCGCCGCCAACGCCGCGGCCGTCGCCTTCCCGATCCCTGATGAAGCTCCGGTCACAACAGCAGTACGAGGCATAACCATCTCCTTAGGCAGCGACTCCAGCCGACCATAGCGCTTCCCTTTGTCCGCGACCGCGCGGAGGCGCTAACCCCGCATCAGCTGGACGAGGCGGTCCCAGGCGGGGGAGGACGCCCCGGGCTGGGACTGGGCGACCAAGCGGGCGGCCGCGGGATTGTGCACGGGGCGAGTCTCGGATCGACTGTGGTAGTTGGCGAACCAGGTGCGAGTGCGTTCGGCCAGGGCAGGCAGGCGGGCGTCGTCCGGTGACCAGTGGAAGGCCTCGTCGTGTGCGAGGTACAGGGCCCGGAACTCGGGAATGGTGAGCAGTTCGTGCTTTTCGTCGAGCCAGCAGGCGGCGTCCTCGGGGGAGGCGGTCTGCAAGACGATCCAGCCGTCGCGCTCCAGCTGGATCTGGCGTTCGCTGGCGCCGATCTCGCGCAGTTCGTCGAGGAAGTCGGCGACCGCCGGTGCGACGAAAAGCCGATCACCGCCGCGCAATTGGGCCAGCTGGTCGCGGGTTTGCCGTAGCTGCGTGATCCGGTGCCGGACGTCACGGTCGATCTCGGCGATCGCCGCCGCGAGTGCGGCCGGGTCGGCGTCGAGCAGGTCTTTGACGCGGGCCAGCGGCACGCCTGCCGCCGCCAAGGTTCTGATCTTGACGAGATCGATGGCGTGCTGGGCGGTGTAGCGCCGGTAGCCGGACGAGTCGCGGTCGGGCTCGGCGAGCAGACCGCGCTCGTGATAGTGGCGGATGGCCTTGGTGGTCACTCCGGCGAAATCCGCGAGCTTGCCGATCGTGATCATGGCGGCCATCCTTTCAGTCCTCGTCGAACCCGTCATGCGCGACGGGTCAGCCGGCCGCCCGCGTTGTGGAACCGCGCTTTGCCGTCGCGGATGTCGTGGTAGGAGACGAGTAGCAGTCGGAGATAACCGTCGAAGGTCTCCATCGGGTAGTCGGTCGGGGCGAACAGGCCGGGCCGGATCGGCACGTACCGCTGCGGTGGGGCGGCGGTGGTGCCACCGGCGAACTCGGTGAAAATTCGGTCCTGCGACTCGTCCGCGGGCTCGTAGGTCATCCGCTCCTCGAGTTGGCCGTCCACGAGGCTGACGTCGATGCGGAGCTGGTTGGAACGGTAGGTGCCGACATACGGCGTGAGGTCGACATCCTGCGCGAATTCGGTTACCAGCGCGGGGATCTCGACGCCGAGGTGCTCGCGCAGCAGCCATTGCAGCAGCTGGTCTTGCAGCATGAGCGCATCCGAGCTGTTGCCGAACGCGGTGAAGACCAGGTCGTGTTCCGGCAGTACACACAGCAGGGACACGCCGCCGGGCGATGCGCCCGACATGGCGAGAACCGTCGTGTCGCCGAACGGGTACCGCACCCAGCCCATACCCATCGGCGGAACGTTCGGGGACGCCATATCGTGCGAAACCTGCTGCATCAGTGCGGTCGAATCCGTTGTGAGAACATGGGAACCCGTCACGGGGGACACGCCGCCCGCGAGGTGGGTTCGCCCGAAGCTGAGCAGGTCGGCAACGGTGCCGATCGGCGTGCCACCCGCTGGCCCCCAGGTGTCGGGCAGCGTGAACATGCGAGTGGTCTCGGCCGTCATCGTCTCGGGATTCAGAAAATGCCCCACCGCGGTGCTGCGCAGAATGGCCTGCTCAGCCGAGGTGCTGGAGTGCCGCATGCCGACAGGTCCATAGATATCGCGCTCCAGCAATGCGTGATACGACAGCCCCGTCACCACTTCCAGCAGCCTGCCCGCGACGATCATGCCGCCATTGGAATAGCTGAGCTGCTCGCCTGCCTCGAACAGAATCCCGTTGTCCCCAAGGCCCGCAACATAACTGCGCAGTGCGTCACGGCCTCCGGCATCCGGAAAGTACAGGTCCGCATCGATGCCATTGGTGTGCGAAAGCAGATGCCGAACCAAAATCTTGTCCGCCGCCCCCGGCACGGACAGCGCGAACTCGGGAAGGTACCGCACCACGGGCGCGTCGAGCTCGAGCTTCCCCAACTCCACCTGCTGAAGGACAAGCGTGGTCGTCAGCACCTTGGTAACCGACCCGAAGAGAAACCCGGTGTCCGCCGACATCGGCGCCCCCGTAGCAACATTCGCCGTGCCATGCGCGACCACAACCTGCTCACCCGCCTGATAAACACCGGCAACGAACCCCGGCACCTGATTGGCCGCGCAGTAAGCGGCAACCTGTTCGCGGACCTGAGCTTCGACAATCTGAAGTGCGTTGTTGTTCATGAATACAATCGTCGAACCTTGCCCCAGGGGCAAGGTCAAGCCCACCCGCGAATCACCCTCCGCGACTGCGCCAGTTACTAGCTCGACTGGCCGGTCNGGTGGGTTGGGGCTAGGGTTGGCCGGCGCGGTGGGGCTTCGGTGCTGTCGCGGGGATATGTGGGTCGCCGGATGCCTAGGAGATTTTGTGGTTGTCGACACTGTTCGGGAGGAACAGGCGCTGCGTCAGGTGACGGAGCGGTTGGTCGAAAACTTCGGCGGCACTTACTCTGCGGAGTACATCGAGGGGGCGGTGGCCGCTGCGCGGCGGCGGTTCGCGGGGCATCCGGTGCGGACGTTCATTCCGATCCTGGTGGAGCGGTATGTTCGCCGGCAGTTGGCGGCTACGGGGGAGGTTGCGGAGGCTGTCGTCGGGCCTGAGACGGGGCGGACGCGCAAGCCGAAGCATAAGGCGGAGGATGGCGGGCTGCCGGAAACGATTCAGGAAACATGGTCCGCGAGTAAGCGTTTCGCTCCGGCGGCGGTCGCGGCCGTGATCGCGGCGTTGGTGGTGGTGACCGTGGTCGCGCTGGCGCTGGCGGTGCGCCAGCCTGGTGGCGCACCGAATACGGCGGCGCCGGTGGCACCGATCACGGTGGTGCGCGGCGTGGTCGGGTCGGAGAAGATGGCGTTCTTCCAGGACGCGAAGGTGGTCGACGCGCTGGCGCGCCACGGGGTGCAGGTGGACGTCGAACCGGCGGGGTCGCGGCAGATCGCGACGTCGATCGATCTCGGAAAGTACGACTTCGCGTTTCCGTCGAGCGAGCAGGCCGCGGAGCGAATCCAACGGCAGCGCAACGTGACTGCGAAGTACATCCCGTTCTCGTCACCGATGGTGATCGCCACGTTCACCCCGATCGCCGAGCTGCTGGCGAAGGCGGGCGTGGTGCACCAGGGCGCGGTGTCGACCTTCGACATGGGTCCTTACCTGCGCATGGTCGGCAACAACACCCGCTGGGACCAACTCGACGACAACACCACGTATCCGGTGCGCAAGAACGTGCTGATCTCCACGACCGACCCGCGCAGCTCCAACTCCGCGGCCATGTACCTGGCGATCGCCGGCTACGTGGCGAACAACAACACCATCGTGCAGGGGTCGGACGCCGAGCAGAACATCCTGCCCACGGTGGCAAGGCTTTTCGTCGGCCAGGGCTACACCCAGAGCAGCAGCGAAGGCCCGTTCGACGCCTATCTAGCGACCGGCATCGGGCCGACGCCCATGGTGTGGATCTACGAGTCGCAGTACGTGGACGCCAGTGTGCGCGGCCAGATCAAGCCGGACATGACGATGCTGTACCCGTCGCCGACCATTCTGTCCCGGCACACCTTGGTGCCGTTCGGCGAGTCGGGCGACCGGCTCGGCCGCCTGCTGTCCACCGACCCGGACCTGCAACGCCTCGCCGCCGAACACGGCTTCCGCACCGGCGCGGCCGACCAGTTCGCCGAAGTGACGGCCGCGCACAACATCCCGGTGGCCGAGGACGTGCTCGATGTGATCACCACCCCCACCTACGACACCCTGGAACGGCTGCTCGACGGAGTCACCAAGTCCTACAACTGATCTGACCGGCCCGAAACGCCATGCCGGACAACGAGTGCCGGGGGTCCCGTTTCGGATGAGAAGATCAGGGCATCCCTGTCGCATCAGATACCGGCCGACCAGCCGGTATCGCGGCGTGAGGTAGCAGCATGACAGTGGATGGCCCGTACGAGATCCCCCCGCTCGACGACGCGGCGGACATCTCCCGGACGACGGCGCCGCAGCCGGGTGAGACATTGGCCGACACCAGGAACTGGGCCGGCTTCGGCTTGTTGTTCATCGGCGTGCTGCTCGCCGTCGCCGCTGCCGTGGTGGCGCTGTGGGGTTTCGGCGCGGCAGCCCTGGCCATCACGATCTTCGCCGTGGTGACGGTGCTCGCGGGCGTGGCACTGGTGGCCGTCGAGCAGGTACGTCGGCGCGCCCGCAACACCGCGGCACCGGAGGATGCGCCCGCGTGGCAGGCCGTCGTCCCGCCGGGTTCTTGAGCCAGGCCAGTCCATTCCCGTTGCCCGCGCGGCGATTCCATCGAGCACACAGCCGAGTCCGAATCCGAGCTGCCCGGTGCAGGCGGCGGTCGCGGCCGAGGTACTACGGCCTATCGCACCGAGTCACCCCGGTGCGATAGGCCGATCGGATCAGGACTGACCGAGCATGCCCCGCATCGTGTCGATTTCGGCACGCTGGCTGTCGATGATGCTGCGGGCCAACGCCTTCGACTCATCGTTCGCGCCCTGAGCGAGCTCGGTCTCGGCCATGGCGACCGCGCCGGTGTGATGCTCGATCATCATGGTCAGCCACTGGCGGTCGAAGTCCGGGCCGGGCGCGGCCTGCAGGGCGGTCATCTGATCGGGGTTCATCATGCCCGGCATGGTGTGGCCGCCGTGGCCGCTACCTGCGGTCGGGGCGGGCTTGCCGAAGCTTTGCAGCAGCGTGGTGATCTGCTGCATCTCCGGCGCCTGGGCTTGCTCCACCTCGGCGGCCAGCGCCAGCAACTGCTGGTTCTGGCTGTGGCTCGGCACCAACTTCGCCATGTCGACCGCCTGCGCGTGATGCGGGTACATCATCTGCAGGAAGGTGACGTCGGCGTCGTTGAAGTCGGTGCGGGCCGCCGGTGCGCTCGACGCGGCGGGCGCGCTGCTCGACGTGTCGTGCTGCATGCCGGACATGTCGTCGTTGTCGCTACAACCCGCGAGAACGAGGGCGGCGGCAGCGGCGCTCGCGGCGAGGACGGTGCTGATTCGGGTACGGCTGATGACCATGGTTGTGCTCCTTGGGAATTGCGCATGACTGGGTTTCGGGCAGGGCAACGCCGGCGACCGTCGACAACGGTCGCCGCAGAGCTGTCAGATCCGCAGAATCGACAATTCGGCCAGGGTGAGCACGGTCCACGGCGGTGACCGTTCCCGCCGTGGTCGCCGATGACGCAGCCGCGCAACACCGTTGCCCGGCCGATCGAGAGCCATCCGGTACAGCAGCACCAGTGCGAACAGCAGCACGGCGGCGGCGAGGATGAACACGCAACCGTGCATCCCGCCGTGCGTGCCACCGCATCCGTCATCCGCGCAATCCAGGTCCGGCGCAGCGTGTTCGCCGAGGGACGCGCCCAGCTGGGCGACGGTCGGCATCGCGGTGAGGTCGGTGGCTTGTTCGTGACCGTGGTCGACCGGGTCGTGCCGGTCGGCGAATACCACGGTCGCCATCGGCTCGGCCGGCATCGCCATCGCAGGCAGCTGAACGGTACGGCTCGCACCCGCCATCGAGTCATGGCCGGCGGCCGCACCGGCGTGACTCGGCATTGCGAACACCACCGCATGCATGACGATGATCCCGGCGAGCAGCACCAGCACACCGAGCGCCCGGGCGAGCCCGGTGACGCGGAGTGCAAGGTGCCGTTCGACCACGCGGCCAGTGTAATGACGCCGGCCTGATGGATGGCAATACCCCCTGGCGGTACGGGTACTACTGGCTGGCGACGTCGATGACCAGCCGGGTCGGGTTGGTCAGCGTGGTTACCGCGAACCCGGGCCGGTCACCGTTGATGCCGATGAACGACTGCGTGGTGCCCTCGAAGACGGTGGTGCGGTAGACCCCCGCGATGCCGGGCGCGCTCGGTTCGGTCGCGGGATCGGGTCCCGCGTACGGGGTCTCGGCGCTGTCGAACGGGTACACCGAGCCGAGGATCTGCACCTCGAGGATCGACTTGCCCGCTACCTCGATCGGTTTGCCGCTGCCGTCCTGCACGGCGCGGTCGGTGTACTGCACGATCCAACCGGGGGTGCCCTTGCCGCCGAGGTCGTAGACCACACGATCGAAACCGGGCTGGTGGCCGATGCGAATGCCGGTGACGGTCAGGCCCGCGTCGCCGGACGCGGTGCCCCGCTTGGGCGCGGTGTCGCGCGGGGCGGTCGGCGCCTCGGCCAGGGTGCCCGTGGTCGAGGTAGTCGGCGTAGCCGGGTTCGCGGTGGATCCGGCGTCGTCGCCGCAGCCCGCGAGCAATGCCGTCACCGCGACGATGGTCAACACCATCCTGTTACGCATGGGGCTGATGGTAAACGGCGGTCGGGGCGTCGCGTGGGATTTGCGGGTTTCTCGATGTTTGCCGTCGGATCGGCCCCCGGGTGAACCGGTCGCGAGCCTGCCTCGTAGTTGTGGATGACCGGACGCGAATCGCGCGTCATCGATCGATCCGGAGGATCTGAAAAATGCTGTCGACCAAGCACTTCCAGCGAGCCGCGCTGCCATTCGCCGCTGCCTCGGTGATTCTCGCCGGTTTGCTCAGTGCGTGCGGAAACGCCGACCCGGCGAAGCCCGAGGCATCGGCGGCGCCGGCCCCGGCGGTGTCCACCTCGGCCACGGCCGCGGCCGGCGCGCCGCAGAACCAGGCGCCGGCCAAGACGCAGGACTGGCTGAAGATCTACAGCGGAACGGCGCCGACCGGCACGAATGCCGTGCAACTGCGCCTCGCGGACAATAACGCTGCCGGACAGTACGTTACGGCCG
This sequence comes from Nocardia suismassiliense, assembly GCF_900269665.1. Lineage (GTDB taxonomy): Bacteria > Actinomycetota > Actinomycetes > Mycobacteriales > Mycobacteriaceae > Nocardia > Nocardia suismassiliense. The sequence goes on along the minus strand of NZ_LT985361.1, from coordinate 8,321,906 downwards.
ACGACCGCGCGCTGTACCGATTCGACAAGGACACCGCGAAGCCGCCCACCTCGACGTGCGTGGGCGATTGCGCCGCGAAATGGCCGCCGCTGATCGCGCAGCGTGGCCAGGCCGTGTACGCGGCGGGCGTCGATCCGCAACTCGTCGGCTTCATCGAACGTGCTGATGGCGCATGCCAAGTCACCATCGCGGGGTGGCCGGTCTACTTCTTCGCCAAGGACACGAAGCCGGGCGACCTGCTCGGGCAAGGCGTCGGTGGGGTCTGGCACGCGGTGACCGCGACGGGTGGCAAGGCAGGCGCCAACTGAGCCGGATCGGTTGGGACGCTGCGCCTTCCGGTCGATAGATCGCAGCATGCGGGGTGCGCCGAAGCAGGTTAGCCGGGGCCGATGTGACGTTGGGGCAACGATCTAGCACACTTGAGGCGTGGCAGCCATCGAGGACGTACTGAGCCGACTGCGGCGGTATCCAGATGTGGAGGCGTTAAACCTCTACGCTGTAGATGCCGCCGATCGGCTGATCCTCGATGTCGCCGACGAGGCGCTCGCCAGCACCGATAGCGGAAAGATAGCCATAGTCGGCGACGCGTACGGCGCGCTGACCATCGGCGCGGTCACCGCCCACGACCTGCGCGGGGTCCGCGTGCACCAGGATCTGCTCACCGGCGAACTGGCCCTGGCCAACAATGCCCGCGCGCTCGGCCTCAGCGACCGCTACACCGCGTATCCGCTCGGCCGCGAGCTGCTCGCCGATGTCCGGGTGGTGCTGCTGCGGCTGCCGCGGGCGCTGGCCGGCCTGACCGAGGTCGCCGACGCCATCGCGCGCTACGCCGACCCCGAGGTGGTTGTAGTCGCCGGCGGTCGGGACAAGTACCTGACGAAGTCGATGAACGACGTGCTGGCCCAGTCGTTTTCCGAGGTCCGGGCCAGCCGTGGCCGGCAGAAGTCGCGCACCCTGCTGGTCAGCGGGCCGAAGCGGGTCGGCGACCCGCCGTTCCCGGTGCGCGACCGGCTCGACGACCTCGATCTCGACGTGGTCGCGCACGGTGCCGCCTTCTCCGGTGCCCGGCTCGACATTGGCACCCGGTTCCTGCTGGAGCACCTGAAGTGGATGAAGCCTGATGCGCGCGAGGCGATCGACCTCGGGTGCGGCACCGGGATACTGGCCGTAAAGCTGGCCAAGGCCCGGCCTGCCCTCAAGGTGCTCGGCACCGATCAGTCGGCGGCCGCGGTGGCCTCGGCCAGGGCCACGGTGGCGGTCAACGGGGTAGCGGACCGGGTGACGGTGGTGCGCGATGACGCGATGTCCTCGGCCGCCGACAACAGCGCCGACCTGGTGCTGTGCAATCCGCCCTTCCACGTCGGCGCCGCCGTGCACACCGGGTCGGCGATCAAGATGTTCGCCGAGACCGGGCGGGTGCTGCGCCCCGGCGGCGAGCTGTGGACGGTGTTCAATTCGCATCTGAACTACCGTGGCGTGATCGAACGCATGGTCGGGCGCACCGAGGTAGTCGGTCGCAACCGCAAATTCACGGTCACTCGATCCGTGCGTGGCCTACACGACGCGCAGCAGCGGTAGAGTCCGTTTTGTCCGCCTGCGCGCGGGCCTTCGGGAACTAGCGCCGGGCAGTAAACGTTGTACCCAGCAGTTGGATATCGAGCGCGAGCTCGACGAACAGCGGCAACGACCAGAAAGGGACGCAGGTGCGTAGCACAAGCAATCCGGTTTTCCGAAACTTGCCCAAGCAAGAGGGCAATGGCTACGCCAACTTCGGCTCAGGCGTGGCCGGGGCGGGCCAGTTGGGTCAGCAGTACGGACAGCCGTACCAGCAGCCGCAGCCGTACCAGCAGGCGCCGGGCACCACCCGGGCGATGACCATCGACGACGTGGTGACCAAGACCGCCATCACGCTGGGTGTGCTCGCGCTGTCGGCCATCGTCTCCTACGGCTTCAGCAACGCGGACCCCTCGCTGGCGAAATGGTTCGTCATCGGCGGCGGCCTGATCGGCCTGGTGCTCGTCCTCGTCGCGACCTTCGCCAACAAGATGGACAACCCGGCTCTGGTGCTGTCCTACGCGGTGTTCGAGGGTCTGTTCGTCGGCGCGCTGTCGTTCATGTTCACCGACATCAGCTTCGGCGGGGCCGGCGGCAGCGGCATGATCGCGCAGGCGGTGCTGGGCACCTTCGGTGTCTTCGCAGGCATGCTCGTCGTCTACAAGACCGGCGCTATCCGCGTCACGCCGCGCTTCACCCGGATGATCGTCGGCGCCATGATCGGCGTGCTGGTCCTGGTGATCGGCAACCTGGTCGCCGGCTTCTTCATCTCCGGTGGCCTCGGCCTGCGTGACGGTGGCCCGATCGCCATCATCTTCAGCCTGGTGGTCATCGCGATCGCCGCGTTCAGCTTCCTGCTCGACTTCGACGCCGCCGATCAGCTGATCCGCGCTCAGGCGCCGGAGAAGGCGGCCTGGGGCGTCGCCCTCGGCCTGACCGTCACCCTGGTCTGGCTCTACGTTGAGATCCTGCGCCTGCTGAGCTACTTCAACAACGACTAATAAGCAAAGAAGAGGGCGGTCACCACTCCGGTGACCGCCCTCTTCTGCGTACTAGCTATCTCAGCTGAGGCGCTCGATGACCATCGCCATACCCTGGCCACCGCCGACGCACATGGTCTCCAGACCGAACTGCTTGTCGTGGGTCTGCAGGTTGTTGATCAGCGTGGTGGTGATGCGGGCACCGGTCATGCCGAACGGGTGGCCCAGCGCGATGGCGCCACCGGAGACGTTCAGCTTGTCCTCGTCGATCTTCAGCTCGCGGGCCGAGCCGAGCACCTGCACCGCGAACGCCTCGTTGATCTCGACCAGGTCGATATCGTCGATCGACTTGCCCGCCAGGGAAAGTGCGCGCTTGCACGCCTCGATCGGGCCGAGGCCCATGATCTCCGGGGACAGACCCGAGACACCGGTGGACACGATGCGGGCCAGCGGGGTCAGGCCGAGTTCCTTGGCCTTGGTGTCGCTCATGATGACCAGCGCGGCGGCGCCGTCGTTGAGCGGACAGCAGTTACCGGCGGTGATCGTGCCGTCGGGGCGGAACACCGGCTTCAGCTTGCTGACCGCCTCGTAGGTGACGCCCGCGCGCGGGCCGTCGTCCTTGGACACCACGGAGCCGTCGGGCAGCGTGACCGGGGTGATCTCGCGCTCGAAGAAGCCGTTCTTGATGGCTTCCTCGGCCCGGTTCTGCGACCGGACGCCCCAGTGGTCCTGCTCCTCGCGGGTGATCCCGGTGAAGCCCGCGACGTTCTCCGCGGTCTGGCCCATCGCGATGTAGGCGTCGGGGATCAGGCCGTCTTCGCGCGGGTCGTGCCAGACGCCGGCGCCGCCCTCGGCCGTCTTCGCGGTGCGCGCCTGCGCGTCGGCGAAGAGCGGGTTCTGCGTGTTCGGCCAGCTGTCGGCGGAGCCGTTCTTGTACCGGGACACCGTCTCGACGCCCGCGGAGATGAAGACGTCACCCTCGCCCGCCTTGATCGCGTGGAAGGCCATCCGGGTGGACTGCAGCGACGACGCGCAGTAGCGGTGCACGGTGGTACCGGGCACCAGGTCGTAGCCGAGCTGGACCGCGACGATCCGGGCCATGTTGAAGCCGGACTCGCCACCGGGGGAACCGCAGCCGAGGATCAGGTCATCGATCTGGTTGGGGTCCAGGGCAGGTACCTTGTCGAGCGCCGCGCGGACGATCTGAGTGGTCAGGTCGTCGGGTCGCATGTCGACCAGCGATCCCTTGGCCGCCCGGCCGATGGGGGAGCGGGCGGTCGAGACGATGACAGCCTCAGGCATGAGGACTCCTTTGTCTGAAGGAACGTGCGAACCGCGGTTGTTACTCGCGGGTTCCTATCGAATCTACGTCGCGCCCCAGGGGACTGGCAGCCGGGGTCGCCTCGCCCAACGCCTCGAGCAGCACCGGAAGTAGCTGGGCCGCGGCCAGCTCGTAACCGGCGGCCGAGGGGTGGAAACCGTCGGCGGCGAAAAGGAGTTCGGGCTGGGCGCGGAACTCCGGAGCGAGCAGATAACCCATCGGCACCGGCCGGCCGCCCGCGACGGCGGTGGCCACCGTCTGCGCCTTGGCCAGCCGGACGCTCCAGTTGTGCACCACCGTGCGCAGCGGCTGCGGAATCGCGGTCACCGTGCCGAGATTCGGGCAGGTGCCGACCACCACCACGCTGTCGGCCCGGCGCAGGCGCGAGACCGCGGCGGCCAGCCTGCGCGCGGAGGCGCGCACCGAGTGCTTCTTGGTGATGTCGTTGGCGCCGATGAGGATCACCGCGGCGTCCGGCGGCGGACCGGCCACGAACATGGCGTCCACTTGACCGGACAGACCTTTGGAGGTGGCGCCGGAGATCGCCTTGGTGCTCAATCGAATTCGCTGCCCGGTAGCCAGCGCCAGGCCACGGGCCAGGCGGACGCCGGGCACCTCGTCGGCGACCACGCAGCCGACACCGGCCGCGGTGGAGTCACCGAAGATCATCAGGTGCAGGTCCGCGTGCTTGCCGGTGCGCCAGCGTTCCGGCGTCAGGCAGCCCGCCGAGTAGATCCCGTCGGCTTCCGGTGGTTTCGAAGTGTCGCGGCCGATCACGCCACGCGCCGCGCCTGCCTGCGCCATCAATAGTCGAGAGGCCGCCCACCATGCGGTGCCCGCGCCGGAACCGGCCAAGACTGTTGCGGCACCGGTCACCGCGGCCGTCCGCCAGCCGATGCGTGGTGCGTTCACACAAGAAAATGTACCGACTTCACGCGGTCGGGGCAGCCGGAGCGGGAACCTGGAACCAGCCGCGGGCGGGAATGTTTGCGTGATCGGTGGTGACGGTGACCTCGACCAACCCTGGGCCGGTGTCCTGGAGCAGTGAATACTGCATGCTGCCGTAGAGGCCGGACACGATCGTCTCGTCGTAGCTGCCGACCGCGCCGGTGTTGGTGTTGCGCCAGGCCACGGTGGTGCGCACCTCGCACAGCGGGGCCAGCGGATAGTCGCCCGGCCCGATGCCCGCGACCGGCAGCGCGCGCATATTGAGGATCGCCCGGCCCGGCCACGCGGGCCCGACATCGGCCCAGGTCCGGATGGTGGTGCCGCACCAGCCGCCGTAGGCGAGCGTGGGCACCTGCGGGAATTCGATGGTCACTGCATTCGCCTGCGCGCCCGGTCCGGCCAGCGCGGCGAGTGCCGCTCCGGCCAGCACAACGCCGGCCCTGGCGATGTTCGGCTGCTTCATGGTTCGGATCCTAAATGGGCGTTTGCTGGAATCCCGGTTTGTCGAGCCGGACGGGCTTGCGCGTGGCGTGCGCGAACTCACACCGGGACCATCTGGAACTATGGGTCGCATGCGCATCGCCGACCATGTAGTGGACCTCATCGGCAATACGCCGCTGGTCCGGTTGAACTCTGTTGTAGGCCCGAACGCCGGACTGGTGGCGGCCAAGATCGAATACCTGAATCCGGGTGGTAGCTCCAAGGATCGGATCGCGGTCAAGATGATCGACGCGGCCGAGCAGTCCGGGGCGCTGAAGCCCGGTGGCACCATCGTCGAACCCACCTCCGGCAACACCGGTGTCGGCCTGGCACTGGTCGCCCAGCAGCGCGGCTACCACTGTGTCTTCGTCTGCCCGGACAAGGTGAGCGAGGACAAGCGCAACGTATTGCGCGCCTACGGCGCCGACGTCGTCGTGTGCCCGACCGCCGTCGCGCCGGAGGACCCGGCCAGCTACTACAGCGTCTCCAACCGCCTGGTCGGCGAGATCGACGGAGCCTGGAAGCCGGACCAGTACTCCAACCCGGGCGGCCCGGACAGCCACTACGAGACCACCGGTCCGGAGATCTGGCGCGACACCGACGGCAAGGTCACCCACTTCGTCGCCGGTGTCGGCACCGGCGGCACCATCACCGGCGTCGGCCGCTACCTCAAGGAGGTGTCCGGCGGTCAGGTCAAGATCATCGGCGCCGATCCGGAGGGCTCGGTGTACTCCGGCGGCACCGGACGGCCGTACCTGGTCGAGGGCGTCGGCGAAGACTTCTGGCCCTCCGCCTACGACCCGGCGATCCCGGACGAGATCATCGCGGTCTCGGACGCGGACTCCTTCGACATGACCCGGCGCCTCGCCCGCGAGGAAGGCCTGCTGGTCGGCGGCTCGTGCGGCATGGCCGTGGTCGCGGCCATCGAGGTCGCCAAGCGTGAGCCGGACGCGGTCGTGGTGGTGCTGCTGCCCGACGGCGGCCGCGGTTACCTGTCGAAGATCTTCAACGACCAGTGGATGAGCTCCTACGGCTTCCTGCGCGAGCGCCTCGACGGCAGCACGGTCGAACCGCTGGTCGGCGACGTGTTGCGCGGCAAGTCCGGCGAACTGCCCGACCTGGTGCACACCCACCCGTCGGAAACCCTGCGCGACGCCATCGAGATCCTGCGCGAGTACGGGGTATCGCAGATGCCGGTGGTCGGCGCCGAGCCGCCGGTGATGGCGGGCGAGGTCGCGGGCAGCGTCTCCGAGCGCGATCTGCTCTCCGCGGTGTTCGAAGGCCGTGCGCACCTGACGGATTCGGTCGGCAAGCACATGAGCCCGTCGTTCCCGCTGATCGGTGCTGGCGAGCCGATCTCGGCGGCGACCAAGGCGTTGTCGGATACCGACGCGCTGATGGTGGTCGAAGAGGGCAAGCCCGTCGGTGTCATCACCCGCCACGACCTGTTGGGCTTCCTCAGCATCGGAACCCTTGGCCACTGATTGGGTTTCGCGCATCCTTTTGCGTTCCCGCACATCGAATCGCCTGCGATTCCGTGTGCGGGAAGTCAAGGCAGGTGCGTTTATTCGAGGCGGGCGCGCAGGGCTAGCGCGTCGCGGGGCGCCATGACTTTGGCGTCGTTGTCGAAATAGCAGTAGACGTCGTGGGCGGCGGACCAGGTGCGGATCTTGGCGGCCCACATGTCCAGGCCCTCATCGGTGTATCCGCTGACGTAGAGCTCATCGTGACCGTGCAGCCGGATGTAGACGAAATCGGCGGTGACCTCCTCCATCAGCGGGTATTTGCCTGCGGCGTCGGCGATTACGAGTGCGATCTGGTGCTTGGTCAGCAGCTCGGTGAACTCCGGCGTGACGAAGCTGGGGTGCCGGATCTCCAGCGCGTGCCGCAGCGGCCGGTCGGCGTCGGTGGTGGTGAACGCCGGATCCACCCGATGGTCGTGCCGTTTCGCGATCTCGACGGCGTGCGTGGTGCTGCGCGGGAGGTGGGTGAAGAAGGTGCCGAGCAGCTCCGGATCGAACTGGAAGTTCGGCGGCAGCTGCCAGAGGATGGGGCCGAGTTTCGGGCCGAGCGCCAGCAGCCCGGAGGCGAGAAAATTCGCCAGCAGCTCGTCACCGTCGCGCAGGCGCTTCATGTGCGTGATGAATCTGCTGCCCTTCACCGCGAATACGAAGTCGTCCGGCGTCTGGCTCGACCAGTTCTGATAACTCGACGGACGCTGCAGCGCGTAGAAGGAGCCGTTGATCTCGACGCTGTTCAGCTGCTCGGACAGGTACGCGAGCTCGCGCTTCTGCGTGACGCCCTTCGGATAAAAGACGCCACGCCACGGCGGATACACCCAGCCCGAGGTGCCGATCCGGATCTCACCCATGACTCCATCGTGGCAGCCGAGGCCACCGGCTAGCCGGATTTGCCGACCGCGGCCCGCTCGTTCCGCAGCGTCGCGACCCGGCCGACAACCCACGCGACCAGCATCGCGGCCAGGAACGACAGCAGCGACGCGCTCATCCACGCCTGCTTGGTGAAGTGCAGCTGCTCCTGCACATGCACCCAGAAGTCCGTCCACACCCCGGCATCGCCCGGGTTGATGAGCTGATAGACCGAGAGCCCGGCCAGCCAGGCGGCGATCATTCCCCAGCGTGGCGGGGCATCGGTGGCGGTGTTCCACTCGCCTTTCGCGCGCAGGAAGAAGTCGGCGACCAGCACCCCGAGCAGCGGCACGAACACCGAACCGATCAGGCCGAGGAAGGCGAAGTAGTTCGCCATGTTCAGCTGCAGCGCGAGCAGCGTGATCAACGCGCCCAGACCGATCGACAGGATCCGCCGGTCGATACGCGGCGCGAGATTCTGGATCGAAAGCGCGGTGGAATACACGTTGGCGAAGGACTGATCGGCCTCGCGCAAGACGAACACGAAGAAGAACAGCCCACCGAGACTCACCTGGAGAAACGGCGAGTACTGGCCGTCGCCGGTCGCCCGGGCCAGCGCGAACAACCCGAGGGTGTAAGCGACGATCTGGGTGATCGCATAGGCCCCGCTGGCCGCGCCGAACGCCGTGCCGGTGCTGCGCGAGTGCCGGGTGTAGTCGGCCGCGACCGGCATCCAGGAGATGGACACCGCGAGCGCGGCGTCGGTGGCGATCCAGAAGAGGTTCCAGTCGGCGCCGAACGGGCCGCTGCCGTGCGGACCCGGATTGGCCGACAGGTCAGGCAATCCGGTGCGGAAGAACTGGATATAGAACCAGACCAGCGCGATCACCACGCCGATCGTGACGAACCGGCGCAGCAGCCGCACCGAACCGAGCGGCCAGATGGTCAGCGCCGTGGTCAGCACGCCCGCGGCCACCACATAGAGCCAGTGTGGGCCGCCGCCGAACAGCTCGTCGGCCGCGTCACCGATGACGATCAATTCGAAAGTGCCCCAGCCGATCAGCTGGGCGATGTTCAACACGGTGGGCAGGTAACTGAGTTTCGCGCCGAACAGACCGCGCAGCAGCACCATCGCGGGCTTGCCGGCCTTGGCGCCCGGCACGGCGGCCAGCCCGAGCATCAGCCCGCCGACGACGGTGCCGACGATCATCGCGAGGATGCCCGCAGAAATGGAGATCTGCGGTACGCCATCGGAATTCGGTGCCAGCACGGTGTACGCGCCGGAGAAGGCGATGAGGCTGACACCCAGATTTGCCCAGAATGCGCTCTGGTCCCAGAAGGACAGCACCTTCGGGGCGGGCTCCTCGAGGGTGAAGGGGGCCTCGTGCCGTTCGGAGTTGTGCAGGGTCGATGCAGACATGCCCGTAACGCTCTTCCTACGCCGGCATTACCCGGACAGGTTCATGCGGTCGGCGAAGCGCTGGGGTCCGCCCTCTCAGCCCGGCCGTGCCCGAGCTCCCGCGGTGGGGTGGTTCGGGCGAATAGTACACGTGGCAGCTCGGCGGTCACGGGGCTGCGCGCTCGGGCGGCCGTGAGCTTCGAGTTCGCTCGAGTGGTTATCCGTCTTTTCATGGGGTAGTACGAAAAGGGATGCAGGCGCGCTAATTTCCGCTCTGAGCAGGGAATTGGCGTTGTGCGTTCAGGATCACACCAGCTGTTAACCCTGATAACGGAGATGTAACGGTCTGTTCACTAGTCGCCGCGAGGATTACTAGGTATGACGCGCAGGCAAGTGATCGGATGGGTAGCTCTGCTGGCCTCGGTGCTTGCCGGGGCGACGTTACTCGATCGCGTGCATTTTCCGGCGCCGCAAATGATTCTAGCGATCGTCGTCGGTGGGGCGCTGGCGTTGGCCGGGAAGTTGCCCGCCCCGATGCCGCGGCAGCTCTCGTGCGGTGTGCAGTCCATGCTCGGGGTGCTGATGGGCAGCTACCTGGAGATCTCGCTGTTGTCGAGTATCGGGATGGCGCTGGTGCCGGTGCTGGCCGTCACGGTGGCGACGCTGCTGATCAGCCTGCTGGTCGCGGTCGTGTTCGCGCGCTTCGCCCATGTCGAGTTGCCGACGGCGACGCTCGGATTACTGGCCGGCGGTTCTGCGGCCGTGGTCGCGGTGGCCGACGATATGGACGCCGATCCGCGGCAGGTTGCGTTCATGCAGTACCTGCGGGTCGCGCTGGTCGCGGTGAGTGCGCCCGCGCTCGGCGCGCTGCTGAACAACAGCGGCGAGGGTCTGGTCACCGAGCATGCGACGCTCGGCGCCGCGGTCACCAATCCTGATCTGCCGTACTGGATGATCGTCGGGCGCGGCGATCAGGTGGCCGGGTTGTCCATCGCGGTGATGCTGTGCGTGCTCGGCACCAAAGTGGGCAAACGGCTCAACCTGCCGAGCCCCGCGCTGATCGGGCCGATGCTGATGACCGCGGTGCTCACCGCGCTGGGCGTCAGCCACGGGTACGCGCCGACGAATCTGTTCAAGGATCTGTTGTTCGTGCTCATCGGTTTCGAGGTCGGCACTCGCTTCACCAAGCCGGTCGTGCGCGAGATGGCCCGGATGATCCCCGGTATGACGGTCACCATTGTCGCGCTGTCCGCCATCGTCGCGGGCCTCGCCTTCACCGTCGCCACCTTCGTCGACCTCCAGCTGTCCGACATCTACCTGGCCACCACGCCGGGCGGCATCAACGCCGTGCTGGCCACCGCCGAGTCGATGGATGCCAACCTGCCGTTGATCACCTGTGTGCAGAGCATGCGATTGCTGCTCATGGTGTTGATGCTGCCGCTGCTGGCGAAGGCGATGCGATGGTTTTCGGCACGGCAGATGGCGATGCCGGAACCCAAGCTAGCGGTCTGACCCGGCCTGCGCGGACACTTTCGCGCGCTATACCGCGGTTTTCGGCGCGGTGCGGCGACAACTGTCCATTCAGGCCGGGTTCCCGTGCGCCACTACGCCTTCCGTACCGCGCCGACGATGAGATCGGTCCATTCGTCGGCCAGCGAGGCCAGGCGATACCACGCCGCGTGCACCCGATCGTCGGACACCTTCTCGGCGGTGTGCAGCAGATGGCTGGCGTGCGCGTGCGCCGCGGCCATGCGATCGACGGTGGCGCCGAGGGATCCGGTGCGCAGGTGCTCGGTGCACCCGCGGCGGGGCACCTGAGTGGCCACCCACTTATCGATGGCGGCGACCAATTCGACTCGGCGGCAGTCGATTCCCGCGGCCGCGAGCGGATTGCCGTGGCGCTGCCGGTGCAGGGTGGCCAACGTGCGGGCCCAGCCGATCAAGGGGTGGTCGGTGTTCGGATCGCCCTGGCTACTGGCGAAGGCGGCGACCAGCTCCCGCTGATCCGGCAGTGACCGAGCGGTGCCGCCCAGACCGGGGAGGGCGTGATCACGCACGAACATCGCGGGCTCCCGGCGGGCGGTGGCGCATCGCGGCGCGATCGACCGGCCATCGGCCGATGGGGTCGGCGGTCTGTGTGTTCATCGTGCTCCTCCGGGTGACGTCAGGCGGGAGGCATTGCCCTGATGCCGGATCCGGGATAAGCGTGCGCCACCCACCTCGGCGTGTCGGTGACATTCAGATGGCACAGCGATGACAGGTCGTAACAATCTTCTCCGCATCGCGTACGGCCGCATTGTGAGGAAGACCGACCAGTTCGGAGCCTTCGACCATGGACAGTACGGGTCCGCGTGCCGCGGTGCGAGTAGTCGCGCCGAATGACTCAATGTGGCAAATTATCTGCAAACGAATGGTTCGAGTTATGCAGCAGGGGTATAACCGGCATTGAAGCAGCCTCGGCAAACGCCATGGCGTAATCGGATAGCGAAGGGATGGGCATGTACACCTCCAGTTTGGCTATCGATTTCCAGAAGGGGTTCTCGGACGCGTGGAGTTCGGTGGCCACGTTCGTCCCCAAGCTGGCCGGATTCATCGTCATCTTGCTCATCGGCTGGATCGTCGCGAAGGTCGTATCGACGATCGTGGACAAGGTGCTCGACCGGCTCGGCTTCGATCGCCTGGTCGAGCGTGGCGGGCTCAAGCAGATGATGTCGCGCAGCCGCTACGACGCCTCCGATCTGCTGGCGAAGCTGGCCTACTACGCGATCCTGCTGATCGCGCTGCAGCTCGGCTTCGGCGTCTTCGGTCCGAATCCGGTGAGCGATCTGCTCGACGGCATCGTCTCCTGGCTGCCGAAGGCCGCAGTCGCGATCATCATCGTGGTTATCGCGGGCGCCATCGCCTCCGCGGTGCGTGACCTGGTCGGCAACATGCTCGGCGGGCTGTCCTACGGCGCGATGATCGGCCGGATCGCCGCGGTGTTCATCTGGGGCGTCGGCATCGTCGCCGCGCTGAACCAGATCGGGGTGGCCATGTCGGTCACCATGCCGATCCTGATCACCGTGCTGGCCACCATCGGCGGCATCCTGGTGGTCGGCGTTGGCGGCGGTATGGTTCGCCCGATGCAGCAGCGCTGGGAGAACTGGCTGAGCGGGCTGGAAGAGGAGATGCCCGCGGTCAAGGGGCACGCCGAGGCCTACTCGCGTGGTCGCGAGGATGCCTCGCGGGAGCAGCTGTGGATGGATCAGCAGGCCACCCGTGGTCAGCATGCGCAGCAACAGCAGTGGGATCAGGGTGCGATGCAGGGTGGTGGCGGCTCGTACGAGCAGTCCGGTGAGTACATGGGGTACCGCGATCCGGGCGACCGGCGCTAGGCACCCTGCTCGGTTCGAATGACGAACGCGTCCGCCGTGGGCTCTCGGCCTCCGGCGGACGCGTTTGTTCTATTGCCCGTCAGGCGGGCTGCAGAGACGGGTGCAGGCACACGCTCGCCAGGCGCAACTGCACCCAGTCGGCGTTCGCCCAGCTGCCGAGATCGTCCGGTACCGCGCCGGTCATCGGCGCACCGCGATCGGCCGCGACCTCGCGCACGTGATCGAGCAGTCCGCGTGCGTAGCCGGCGAGCAGCACACTCACCGGAATGCGCGCGGATTCCTCGACACCGAGCGTGAGGATGTCGCGCACCGCGGCGGCGTGCTGATCCAGCGCCGCCGACAGCGCGGGCAGCTCCGCGGCCGCGGCAAGCGCCGGTACCCCGTGCGTCTTGTGCAGGCGGTTCAAAATCTTGCGCGCCGACACTTCGAGCAACGCGGGGCCTAGCAGAAACATGTTCCTATGCTAGCAACCGGCGAGTCTTTATAGAACTGTGACGCTTCACCCAGTCGGTTTTGCCGGAAAAGTGCGTTCCAGCAAATTGTCCGCACGAAAATCATTGGGGCAGAACCGGTTCGCCGCGACCATTCATAAACGCGACCGACCGGTACGAATTCGGTGCGGCCGAACGCACGGTGGCCGAGCGTTGCGTTCAATCCATGGACGGCGTCACCGGAAGGCGTTGGCGTCGGTCAGCGCCCGCCCGAGCACGAGCTGATGCACCTCCGCCGTGCCCTCGTAGGTGAGCACCGACTCCAGGTTGTTCGCGTGGCGCAGCACCGGATAGTCCAGCGTGATGCCGTTCGCGCCCAGAATGGTGCGGCACTCGCGGGCGATCGCGATGGCCTCCCTGGTGCTGTTCAGCTTCCCGGCGCTCACCTGCTCCGGTGTCACCACGCCACGGTCCTTCAACCGGCCGAGGTGCACGGCGAGCAGCTGACCCTTGCCGAATTCCAGGGCCATGTTCGCCAGCTTCGCCTGCGTCAGCTGATACGCGGCCAGCGGCTTGTCGAAAACCTCGCGGGTGCGCGCGTAATCGATGGTCGCGGCCAGGCAGTCGCGGGCCGCGCCGAGCGCGCCGAAGATGATTCCGAACCGCGCCTCGCTCAGACAGGCCAGCGGCGAGGCGAGTCCGCGCGACTCGGGCAGCACGGCGTCGGCGGGCAGCCGAACATCGTCGAAGTCCAGTTCGGCGGTCACCGAGGCGCGCAGCGACAGCTTGCGGTGCATCTCGCGCGCACTGAAGCCCGGCGTCCCGGCCGGCACCAGGAAGCCGCGGATCACCTGCTTGCCCTCGTCCTCGGTCTGCGCCCACACCACCGCGATATCGGCCACCGAGCCGTTGGTGATCCACATCTTCGAGCCGTTGAGCACCCAGTCGGTGCCGTCGCGCTTGGCCCTGGTCCGCATGCCGCCCGGGTTGGACCCGAAATCGGGTTCGGTGAGCCCGAAACAGCCGAGCGCGCGGCCCGCCGCCATCTCCGGCAGCCACTGCTGCTTCTGCTCCTCCGAGCCGTACTTGTGGATCGCGGTCATCGCCAGCGAGCCCTGCACCGACACCATGCTGCGCACGCCGGAATCGACCGCCTCCAGTTCCTGGCAGGCCAGCCCGTACATCGTGGCCGACATGCCCGCGCAGCCGTAGCCCTCTAGATGCATGCCGAGCAGCCCGACCTCGCCCAGCTGCGGTGCGATCTCGCGGGCCGGGAAGGTGCCTTCCTCGAACCAATCCGCGATGTGCGGTCGCAGGCGTTGATTCGCGAAGGTCGCGACGGCATCGCGGATCTCGCGCTCCTCGTCGGACAGCAGGGAGTCGATCGCGAACAGTTCTTCCACAGTCACCATGCGCTAAGCCTAAATGGGGAAGGTGCCGGTGAGATCATGGTCACCGCAGGTGCTTCTCGGAAAATTTTCGGTGCAACGGGCTCAGCTGCGGAACTAGATCGGATTCATCGGACGAATGCCGGACACGCGTCAACTGTGGAGCACCAGGGGGTTGCCCAGAAATCGCCCCTGATTAGGCTGGCCATTATGAGTGAGCTGGGGTTCTCCACACGGGCCGTGCACGCAGGATTCGATCCCGACCCGCAGACCGGCGCGGTGAACGTGCCCATCTACGCGAGTTCGACGTTCGCCCAGGACGGCGTCGGCGGCCTGCGCGGCGGTTTCGAGTACGCCCGCACCGGCAACCCGACCAGGTCCGCGCTGGAAGCCAACCTCGCCGCGCTCGAATCCGGTACCTACGGCAGGGCATTCGCCTCCGGCATGGCCGCCACGGACTGTGCCATTCGCGCCACGCTGCGCCCCGGTGACCACATCGTCATCCCGGACGACGCGTACGGCGGCACCTTCCGGCTGATCGACAAGGTGTTCAGCCAGTGGGGCATCGAGCACTCGCCCGCACACGTCTTCGACGTAGACGAGATGCGCGCGGCGATCCGACCGAACACCAAGCTGGTGTGGGTCGAGACCCCGACCAACCCGCTGCTCAGTATCGGTGACATCCCGGCGCTGGCCGATATCGCGCACGGCGCGGGCGCGAAACTGGTGGTGGACAACACCTTCGCCACCCCGTACCTGCAGCAGCCGCTGCTGCTCGGCGCCGACATCGTCACCCACTCGACCACCAAGTACCTCGGCGGTCACTCCGATGTGGTCGGCGGCGCGTTGATCACCAACGACCCCGAACTCGACGCGGCGTTCGCCTTCCTGCAGAACGGCGCGGGCGCGGTGCCCGGCCCGTTCGACGCCTTCCTCACCCTGCGCGGCACCAAGACCCTGGCCGTGCGGATGGACCGGCACTGCGACAACGCGGAGACGCTCGCCGAGTTCCTGTCCCGGCATCCGGCGATCTCCCAGGTGATCTACCCCGGCCTGCCGGAGCACCCCGGCCACGCGGTCGCCGCCAAGCAGATGCGCCGGTTCGGCGGCATGATCTCGGTGCGGTTGCACGGCGGTCCGGACGCGGCCCGCGACTTCTGCTCGCGCACCAAGGTGTTCACGCTGGCCGAGTCGCTCGGCGGGGTGGAGTCACTGATCGAGCACCCGGCCGCGATGACGCACGCGTCCACCGAAGGCTCCGTGCTGGAGGTGCCCGCGGATCTGGTGCGGCTGTCGGTCGGCATCGAGGACGCCGCCGACCTGCTGGCCGATATCGAGCAGGCGCTCGGCGGCTAGGAACCCACGGACATGACGAAACGGCCGCACCTGGAATCCGGGTGCGGCCGTTCGTGTCTCAGGGGAAGAACTCGGCCGTGGCGTGCGCTGCCGAGCTGCGCGCCGCTGCGTCCGGGAAGGCACGCAGCGCGACGGCCGAACGCGTCAGCTGTGGTACGGCTCCGCGCTGACCAGGGTGACCTTCATGGTCTTGCCGTTGGGCAGGGTGTACTCGCGCGTGTCGCCGACCTTCGCGTCGATCAGCGCGCCGCCGAGCGGGGAGGCCGGCGAGTAGGTCTCCAGCTTGGAGTCGTTCAGGCCCTCTTCGCGGGTGGCGATGAGGAAGGTCTCGGTGTCGGACTCGTCGCCGTCGTAGTAGACCTTGACGACCGAGCCGGGCAGTGCGACGCCGGACTTGGTGGGCGCGACGCCGACCTTGGCGTTGTTCAGCAGCTCCTGCAGCTGGCGAATACGCGCCTCCTGCTGACCCTGCTCCTCGCGCGCGGCGTGGTATCCGCCGTTCTCCTTGAGGTCGCCCTCTTCACGGCGTTCGTTGATCTCGGCAGCGATAACGGGACGATTGGCGATGAGCGCATCGAGTTCGCCCTTGAGCCTGTCGTGCGACTCCGGGGTCAGCCAAGTCACTTGCGTCTCAGTCATCTCGATCACTCCCTAGTAGTTGTTCCCGGCGGGCCGGGATTCCCTGATAACTGCCGCAGTACCCACCCGTGGGGCGGGCACGCACCAGTCGACGGCTAGAGCGATCCTGGGAAGTTCATCGAACCCCGACAGACCCGGTTCCGGACAAAGCTCGTAACCCGGAACAGATAGCGCTGGCCGCCAATGCAGCAAACACGGCTCCGAACCCCGGAACCGTGTATCAGGCCATTTTAGCATGAATCACAAACGTGCAGGTCGGAGTTAATTTCGAGGACAACCGCTGCGGCAAAAGCGGCAAATCACCCTGCTCGAAGATAGCTGGGCACCTCGGCACTGCAGCCGTAGATACTGCTCGACGCCGGTCGCGAGGACGCCTTGACCGTGGTGGTCTGCTCGATCGTGCCGCTGGTAGACGGGGCGATCAGGACCTCTCGACGGCCGACCTCGACACTGTCGCGCGCCATGGCCCGGACGAAGCACACCACGGGCTGTGCGGGATCTTTGCGGGTGACCTTGATCCGGATCGCCATCGTCGAGTCGTCGACCACGACGTAGCCCAGTTGTTCGGACTCGATGTCCTTGGGGCCGTACTTCTGGTAGCCGATGTAGGCGATGCCGCAGCCGAGCAACACCACGGCCAGGCTGAGCGCGACCGGCAGCCAGCGGCGGTCGACCGGCGGTTTGGTGCCGTACCGGTCGGTCGGCCTGTTATGCGTCGCCGGGACCGTGACTTCAGCAGCGGCCGCGGATTCATCGGGCGCGTCGGCACCGGGCGAGGTTTCATCGCGCTGGCTCAAGGTCGCTCCCGGGGGGTACGTCGGAACAAAAGTCGGTCGAATGGAACTATAGGGAACGAAGACCAGACACCCGCGAGCGAGAGCGATGGTGAACGAGACGTGAGTGGCCTTCGCCTCATGGCGGTGCATGCCCACCCCGACGACGAATCCAGTAAGGGTGCCGCGACGACCGCCCGGTATGCCGACGAAGGACACGACGTCCTCATCGTGACGCTGACCGGTGGCGAACGTGGCAGCATCCTGAACCCCGCGATGGACACCCCCGGTGTCCTCGACCGGATCGACGAGATCCGCCGCGAGGAGATGGCCGCCGCGGCGCGTGCGCTCGGCGTGCGCCAGCACTGGCTCGGATTCGTCGATTCCGGTCTGCCGGAGGGTGATCCGCTGCCGCCACTGCCGGAGGGCAGTTTCGCGACGGTGCCGCTGGAGGAGTCCACCGAGGCGCTGGTCCGGGTGGTGCGCGAGTTCAAGCCGCACGTGATGACGACCTACGACGAGCTGGGCGGCTACCCGCACCCGGACCACATCCGCTGCCACGAGGTATCGGTCGCCGCGTTCGACGCGGCGGGCGACCCGGCGCGGTTCCCCGACGCGGGCGAGCCGTGGACGCCGCTGAAGCTGTACTACGACCACGGGTTCACCGCCCGGCGCATGGAAGTCTTCGCCGAGGAGTACGAGCGGATGGGTGAGCCGTTCCCGCTGCAGGAGTGGCTGGACCGGATGCGCAAGTACGTCCCGGAGCGCGGCGACGTGTTCTCCAGGGTCACCACCCAGATCGACTGCGCCAAGTACTTCCCGCAGCGCGACGACGCCCTGCGCGCGCACGCCACCCAGATCGACCCGAACGGCGCGTTCTTCGCCATCCCGCTCGAGCTGCAGCAGCGGCTCTGGCCGACCGAGGAGTTCGAGCTGGCCAAGACCAGGGTCAAGACGGCGCTGCCGGAGACCGACCTGTTCGCCGGCATCGAAGACGAGCAGCGGTGATGCTGGTTCTGCTCGCCCAGACCCCCGGCACCCCGACCGGGCCGGAGTTCGGCAAGGCCTCCCCGCTCGGGTTCTTCATCATTCTGATCCTGCTCGCGGGCACGGTGCTGCTGGTTCGTTCGATGAACAAGCACCTGAAGAAGCTGCCCGCGACCTTCGAGCCGGACCACCCGGAGCCGGACCAGGAGGCCGACGAGGGGACCGAGCGCGGCATCACCACCCGGCCCGACGAGGCCGAGCCGGACGGGCGGACCGAGAAGACCTGATTCGGACCGGCTGCGGTACAGCAGGTCTCAGGCGCGTCTACGCAGGTTCGGCAATGTGACGCGCCAGTGTCACTCGCTGTCCGGCGCGAGGGCAGCGTAAGCGGCAGCGGCGGCGTTCTGCTCCGCTTCCTTTTTCGAGCGCCCCACCCCTTTGCCGTAGGCCACGCCGCCGACCACTGCCGTCGCGGTGAATTCCTTGTCGTGATCCGGGCCGGTGGACGTGATCTCGTAGGTGGGGACGCCGAGGCTGTGCTCGGCGGTGTACTCCTGCAGGCTGGTTTTCCAGTCGAGGCCCGCGCCCATCTTGGCGGCGCGCTGCAGCAGATCGTCGAACAGCCGCAGCACCACGGTGCGGGCGACGCCGATGCCGTGCTGCAGGTGCACCGCGCCGAGCAGCGACTCCATGCCGTCGGCCAGGATGCTGGTCTTGTCGCGGCCGCCGGTCAGTTCCTCGCCGCGGCCGAGCAGCAGGTGCGGTCCGAGACCGCCGGGGCCGAGGCTGCGGGCGACCTCGGCGCACGCGTGCATGTTGACCACCCGGGATCGGATCTTGGCCAGGTCACCTTCGGTGCGTTGCGGATGCCGCAGATAGAGGTATTCGGTGACGCTGAGCCCCAGGACCGAATCGCCCAGGAACTCCAGTCGTTCGTTGGTCGGCATGCCGCCGTTCTCGTAGGCGTACGACCGGTGCGTCAATGCCAAGGTCAGAAGTTCGTCGTCGAGTGGAACACCGAGCGCGGCAATCAGATCCGTGTGGTCGTCGGAGTTCGCGCTGCGGTACGCACCGGGTTCGTCGGTCATAAGCAGCACCGCGCGGTGCCGCGCGAAATTCGGGGCCGCCCATGGGCGATGCGCAGGTCGCCGACGGACCTGCGGGAGACAACGACACCGGCGCCGCGGTGGGCCCTCAACGATCGCACGCTCGACCTTCCTGGTAGCACACCTGCATTGCGCTGCACGAACGTGAGTTTACCCACGTGCGCGCAGCGCGAATGCGTGGTCCGAACCCACCATGCTACGGCCGAAACGCCGGTGCTGTGACCACGGTCACAGCCGTGCTGGAGCCGTAGGATGGAGCAACCTGTCCGGTCGCGTGGCGCAGCGCGAGCTGTGCTCGAAACATCAAGTGGGGGAATATAAATGCCGACCACACCGGCTCGACCGCCGATCTCGTCGAAGCAGTGATCGGTGCGATGGGTATGGCACCGATGACCACGGCGCAGGCGGGTGTCGCAGGCCAGCAGGCCGGATCGCCGGTCGGTCTGTGCGTGGTCGGCGGCGCCGACGGCTACCAGGTTTCGGCGATCGGGCAGGGCTTCGTCGGATTTCTCAGCTTCGCGGGGCCGGGCATCGACCGCGATCTCGCGTCGTCGCCGACCGAGGCGGATCCGAGCTGGATCGTCAACGGCATCGGGCGCGGCAGGGTGTGCGTCGTCGCGTATCAGAAAGACGGGTGCGGATTTCACCAGATCGCCGTGGAGTGCCAGAACGTCGACTGACGGCTTCGGATCAGTTGGGGCCCAGCAGGTCCCACCGATTGCCCGCGATATCGCGAAATACCGCCACCGTGCCGTACGGCTCTTGCCGTGGCGCGGTGACGAATTCGACGCCGTGCGAGGCCATGTGGCGATAGGCCGCGTCGAAATCGGCTACCTGGAGAAAGAATCCGACTCGGCCCGCGGTCTGGTTGCCGACCACGTCGGCCTGCGTCGTGCCGTCCGCGCGGGCGAGCAGCAGCCCTGTCTGGGCGCCGGGCGGGCGGACGACGACCCAGCGTTTCGGTCGCCCGTCGTTGGTCCGGGACGGGGTGTCCTCGATCAGGTCGAAGCCGAGTGCTTCGGTGAAGAAGGCGATCGCCGGGTCGTAGTCCGCGACGACGAGGGTGCAGAGGTCGATGCGCATGGTCACGACATGGTAGGCCGCGCGTGCCTGACGACGGCTGATCGCGTGATGCGAACCGGCAATGCATGGCAAGTTGTTTCAACCGGGAGTAACAGGTTTGAACCGCACCTGAACTGGTTACCGAAATCTGTACGACCGGGGCGGAAATCGGCAGTGATTGTCATCTGGGTGCCCACTACATAGCGCGCTCTACGGTCGTTAGGGTGTCTGCGCAACAGTTTTCAAACGTTGTGGGACGAGCGTTGCATGCGCTCGCGCCGCATTGCAGACTGTATCCGAGATGTATTCGGATCGCGCATCCGCTTAATCGCCTGGCCACCGAGAAGCACACTGCTGGCAACCTATTTCGCCGCGAGCAGCTTTCGCAACGGCCTCCGTATGTCGCCCGCCTGTGTTACCAATTCAGCCAGACCGCTCGACCGAAGGAAGCTCATGGACAACGTGATCGGACAGATCGACCGTGCTCTCGACGCGACGAGCGTGATCGTCGCCGCCTTGGACGACAGCTCCTTGGCCGCGCCGACGCCCTGCCGGGAGTGGGATGTGCGCACCGTGCTGAACCACACGGTGGGCGGCATGCACGTCTACGCGGCCGCGTTGAGCGGCACGGATTCCGGTGCCGATCACGAATCCGATTGGCTCGGCGGCGATCCGCAGGGCGCCTACGCGGCGGCGGCGGAGGTGGACCGCGCGGCCTGGCATCGGCCCGACGCGCTGGACAACACCGTGCACAGTTCGCTGGGGGCGCTGCCTGCCTCGGCGGCGGCCCTGGTGCACCTCACCGAACTGGTGGTGCACGGCGTCGATCTCGCGGTGGCCATCGGCAGGCCCGATCTGGCCGATGACGAGTTGTGCGGCGAACTTCTCGCCACCATGCGGAGCCGGGGTGGGATCGACCAGTTCCGTGGTCCCGGTGTCTTCGATGCCGAGATCCCCGTCGCGGACGGGGAGCCCGGGCATCGTCGACTGCTCGGCTATGTCGGCCGGGAAGTGCTGGCCCGGACGCCGTAGGCCGCGCTAGCGGATCCGCACCACGGTCGAGGCCGCCAGCAGCAACAGCTCGCGGGCTGCGGCCTGCTGGTAGTCGAGCCGGCCTGCGTGGTTGCGGTGGAGTGCGTGTTGCTCGGCATGCACCGAGGACGTCGCCGCACCGATATTCCGCGCTGCGTCGTCGTTCGGACGTGCGAAGGTGAAAATGCGCATGGCAATTCCGTCCTTTCCTTCATGGCGGGTATTCGGTCCGATTTCCTGCGCGCTCACCGCATTTCGGCATACGTCGGAGACGTAACCGGATAGGGTGCGTGCGCGTTCCTGCACGCCGGTGTTCGCGGTTGAAAACGGACACCATCGACTCGACGCGTATTCGAACCGACGGCAGGTAGCGCTACCGGTCGAGCTACCGAATCCGTCGATTCGGTCGAATCGACCGTTGTCCGCGCACCGGGCGCATTGCGAACTGTATCCGGTCGAATTCGACCGGCGCATCCTATTTTTCGGCGGCCCGGCGAGGTAGCGCCGCACCGGTTGCGTTCGGTCGCGGCCGGTATGGCAGCTTGAGCAGTCGTGCAGGAGATCTTTCGCGACGTCGGCGTGCAGGGCTGGGTGCACGCCCGGTGTTTCGACTGCGGCGCGGAGGTGGGGTCGGGCGCCGACGAGCCGGTGGTGCTCGCGTCGGTGGTGAAGGTGCCGCTGGTGCTGGAGTTCGCCCGGCAGGTGGCGGCGGGACAGCTCGATCCGACCGATCGGGTGCGTGCGGGGGCAGTGGATCGGCTCGGCGGGGTCGGCACGGCGGGTTGCCACGACGACGTCGACCTCAGCCTGCGTGATGCCGCCTTCTTCGCCATCACGCTGAGCGACAACACCGCCGCCGATCTGCTGTTCGAGCGGGTCGGCATCGACAATGTGCGCTCGCTGGTCCGCGAACTCGGGCTCGCCGGGACCCGGATCGTCGGCGCGCCACGGCATATCGTGCAAAGCATGGCCGACGACATCGGCGCGCGGGACGCGGCCGAGTTCGCCGAGCGGTTTCCGGCGCTCGCGGCGTCGGAGATCCTGAGCAGTCGGGCGCTGGATCCGCAGCGGACCACCGCGAGCACGCCGCGCGAAATGACGCAGCTGCTCACCCTCATCGGCGAGGACCGCGCGGGCCCGGCCGAGGCCTGCCGGTGGGTGCGCGATCTCATGCGCCAGCAGCTGAATTGGCACCGCCTTGCCGCCGCGTTCCCGCCCGAGGTGCAGGTGTGGGGCAAGACCGGCACGCTACCCGGGGTGCGCAATGAGATCGGTGTGCTCGAGTATCCGGACGGAAGTCGTTATGCCGTCGCGGTTTTCACCAGGGCAGGCACGCTCGCCCAGCGGCTGCCCGAGGTGGATCGCGCGATCGGCGCCGCGGCCGCGCACGCGATCGGCCGCATTGTTCACGGCCTGCCGTACACCACGTTCCACGGCCGCTGCGCCACCTCCTGAACAGCGGCGGGCCGAGAGTTGCCGTCGCCCTGTACAACTCGCACAATCAGCTCCGCCAGCTCGGCCACCAGGGGGTGTGGCGCGTGCGCGGGCCAGGCGAGCGAGAGCCGCCACTGCAACGTGCCCGCCGGTAGTGGACGCCAGACGACCCTCGGCTCCTTCTGCGCTACCAGACCCTGGTCGAAGGCGACGCCGCGACCGGAAAGCACCATGCCCAGTACGAATTCGGGATTGCGGGCGTGCTGCACCCGGGCGGGCCGGAAGCCGTGCTCCCAGCAGGTGCGCAGTGTCGCGTCGTAGAGACCGGGAGCGGCCGCGCGCGGGAAGATCACCAGCCCGAGTCCGGCCAGATCGGCGAGGGTGAGCGAAGCGCGCACGGCCAGCGGTGAATCGCGCGGCAGCACCACCCCGACCGGGGTGTCGACGGCGGGGCCCAGCTCCAAGCCGACCACGTCGACCGGGTGTTGCAGCAGCCCCGCGTCGAGCTGGCGGTCGGCGAGCAGGCGGACCTGTTCGGCCGTGGTCAGCTCCTGCAGATCCACGCGCACCTCACGACTTTCGAACGCGGTGAGGATCGCGGCGAGCACCCGGCCCGCCAGTTCCGGCGGCACGCCGACCCGCAGCGCGTCCATCTCGCCGCGATGCGCCTTGCCGACCAGCGAGGTGGTGCGCTCCCAGCGGGCGAGCAGATCGCGGGACTCGGCGAGCAGGATCTGGCCCGCCTCGGTGAGCTCGACCCGGCGGCTGGCCCGGTCGAACAGCCGCGCGCCCAGATCGTTTTCCAGTTTGCGGATGCGTTGACTCAGCGGCGGCTGGGCGATGCCGAGGCGTTCGGCGGCCCGGCCGAAATGTAATTCTTCGGCGACGGCAACGAAGTACCGCAGCTGACGCAGCATGTCCACGCTGCGACGATATCGTTTTCGATATCGCCGAGCAGACCCGTCGGTCTTGGACAGCGGCGACGGTCCTGTGTTCTTGTGCCCCCATGACAGGTTTCGGACGGCGAGAATTCTTCGGTATGACGGCGGGCGCGTCGGTGCTCGCGGGTGTAGTCGCCTGTGGCGGAACGGATTCCGCGAGCCCGGCGGCCGTCACCTCGGTCACCGGTGCTCCGGCGCCCGGTGGCGTGACGCTGCGCTGGTGGGGCAACAACGGCTGGGAAATACGGCTGCCCGGCGGCAAGACGGTACTGATCGATCCCTGGCTGACCAGGTTCCATACCGGAACCTATACCGCCGCGGGCGCCGACCCGAACACAGCGATCACCGTCGATACGGCGCTGATCGACCGCTACGTGGACAGCGGTGAACTGCGGGCCGACCACATCCTGGTCACCCACGGTCACTACGACCATCTGACCGACGTGCCGTACCTGGCGAAGAAGACCGGTGCGACGGTGCTCGGCACCGAGACCCACCTGAATCTGATGGCCGCGCTCGGTGCCCCCGAGGATCAGCTCGCCATCGCCACCGGCGGTGAACATCTGCGCTTCGACGGCTACACCATTCGCGTGCTGCGCTCGCTGCACTCGGCCTCCGGGGCCAGGGCCGCGGTGGCGTTCGCCGGTACCCGGACGGGGCTCGGCGCGGAAAAACTGCCGGAGCCCAAGGTGATTCGGGATCTGGTCGAGGGCGGCACGCTGGCCTACGAGGTGAGCGGTGGCGAGGTGAGCGTGCTGAACCTGGGTGGCTCCAACTACATCGAATCCGAGCTGGCGGGTCTGCGCCCGGACGTGCTGCTGTTGCCCGCGGGCGGCGGCAAGATCGTCGACTACGTCGCGCGACTGCTCCAGGTGACCGGTGGCCCGCGCTACGTATTGCCCACGCACTGGGACGATTTCGACTATCCGCTCGCCGAACCAGCGCGCGACTGGGGTGGGCTCGAGGCGCTGCGCAAGGCGGTCGCTGCGGCCGGCCCGGCAAGCAAGTTCGTCACCGTCGATCACCTGCAGACTTTCACGCCCTGAGGTGCGCGGCTGGTGAAGTGAGCAGTTTCTGGTCTGGCACATGGGCTCTGCGGGGGCAGAAGGTGGGTGCCGTACCGGCTCCGGGGTGGGCCGGACAGCCACCATGAGGAGACCACATGCCGAATCCGTTGCACGTTCTCGTCGTCGGGGCCGGGGTCGCCGGGATGGCCGCCGCGGGTGCGCTGGACCGTCGCGGGCTGTCGGTGGACATCATCGAGCGGCGGACGCACAGCCCGGCCGGGGCCGGACTCTTCCTGCCGGGCAATGCTGTTCGGGCGCTGGCCGAGCTCGGACTCGAGGATGCGCTGCGGGACGGTGTGCCGATCCGTACGCAGCGCCTGCGGGATTACCGGGGTCGCACGCTCGCTGACATCGATATGGCCGCGCTGTGGCGGGGTATCGGGCAGCCCGTGGGTATCACCTATGACCGGTTGCGGTCGGCGCTGGCGGACAAGTTGCGGCTGCCCATCCGGACCGGTGTCACCGTGCGCACGCTCACCGAGTCCGAAGACGGCGTGGAGGTGGCGTTCAGTGATGGGACCAGCGGCTGCTATGACGTCGTGGTCGGTGCCGACGGCGTGCACTCGGAGCTGCGGCGCATGGTGAGTCCGCATGCCGAAGCTCGTTATGTGGGGCAGGTCTGCTGGCGGTTCGTTACCGGCAATGCCGCGGATATTCACGACTGGACCGTGTGGCTCGGGCGAGGGGCGACGTTCCTCGCGGTTCCGGTCGGCGAGGATCGGCTGTACTGCTACGCCGATCTGTCCATGTCCGAACCGGCTGCCGTCGCACCCATGGGAAAGCCACTGGCTGAACACTTTTCCCATTTCGACAGGGAGGTTCGAGATTTGCTCGCGGGCCCGGACGCCCACTTTTCCGCCATCGAGGAGGTCACCGACTCGACGTGGCGGACCCGGCGAATCATCCTCATCGGTGATGCCGCGCACGCGAGTTCGCCCAATATGGCGCAGGGCGTGGCGATGTCGGTGGAGGACGCGCTGGTCCTGGCCGAATCCCTCGGCGGCACCGGCGAAATCGAGCACCTGCTGGCTCGCTATCGGCTGCGGCGTCTCCCGCGTACCCGGTGGGTGCAGGCGCGGACGCGGCGGCGTGACAGCACCAGGAGCATGGCCCCGGTTGTCCGTGACGCGGTGCTCCGGCTGGCAGCACCTCGAATCTACGAGCGCGACTACGGTCTGCTCCGCGATCTGCCATGAGCCTCTGCATTTCCTTAGTCGCGTTAACAAACTGGTCGTTCTACCGATACCAGAAGCACGCGCTGCGGATGCAGTGGCGAGAACAGCCAATCGGTGGGGAAATCCCTTGGCAGTGAGGAACTTCGAGATGTTCACAAGGAATACCGCGCGCAGTGTCGCGGCGCTGGCCTGTGGGGCGGCCATGCTGCTCGCCGGGTGTGATGCCAACTCCGCGGATACTTCGCCGAAGCCCGGCGTTACTGCCTCGGCGACAAGCGCTCCCGCAGCGCCCGCGCCGGTTCCGGGGGACGCCGGCGCACCTGCCCCTGCTCCTGCGCCCGCACCAGCACCAGCACCAGCACAGGCACCCGCACCGGCACAGGTGCCCGCACCTGCACCCGCGACCGCTGCACCCGAGAGCCCACCCAAGGTCGAACAGCCTGTGGCAGACGCACTCTGGGACCCCTGCTCCCTCCCGGAATCCAAGATCTCCGCCGCCGCACTGGACACGTCCACGAAGAAGCGACTGACCAATCCTGATCGTCCGACCTGGCGAATGTGCCAATGGCAAGCCATCGACCGATCCTTCGAATTGGTGATCGGCACCTCCACCCGCACCATCGACGACCTACTCGAACCAGGAACATTCCAAGATCTCCGCCGAACCGAATATTACGGCCGCCAGGTAGTCCTCTACCGCTCAGTCCAGGACACCCACAAACGAACCTGCAACATCGGCACCCCCGCCCCCTTCGGCAGCACCGAACTAGCAGTACGCACCACCAAGATCCAAACCGACGCCTTCGACTCCTGCGCCGACGTCCAGCGCATGGGCGCCGCCCTACTCACCTCCCTGCCCTGATCCGTCGCGCGGGTACGGTTCGGTGTCGGTCGCACCGCCTACGATTGCGGCGGGATCGCGGATGGCGGTCCTTGGATACGCCGAGGCCCTGCCAGAGGTGGACTCCAGCAGGGCTTCGGATTTGTCTTGGCGGACGTTTCTGGCTGTTCCTACATGCTACGACAATCCACTGACGAGTTCAGTGTTCGGGTTGTGGGCTTGCCGGGCTTCTCCTGTTGGCAGCCCTCGGTGCATCTGTCGTACCTGAAGCAGGGGAGAAATCAGGATGGAAGAACCGTTCGACGCCGAAGCCGGCGCTGCGGAGAACCTCGATGTTCGGGTTGCCGCTATCACTCCGGGTGAGTTCGTCGTTTACAACACCGAGGACGGTCGCACCGAAGTACAGCTCCGTACTGTCGACGGCACGGTGTGGCTGACGCAGCGCGAGATGTCCGATTTGTTCGACAAGAGTGTGCCGACGATCAACGAGCACATCAAGACCATCTATGCCGACGGCGAGTGCGTGATGGACTCAACTATTCGGAAATTCCGAATAGTTCGGTCGGAAGGCGGGCGCGAGGTCGAGCGCGAGATAGAGCACTACAACCTCGACGTCATCCTCGCAGTCGGCTACCGCGTTCGTTCGCCGCGGGGCGTGCAGTTCCGGCGATGGGCCACGACCGTGCTGCGCGAGTACCTGATCAAGGGTTTCGCGATGAACGACGCGCGGCTGAAGGATCCACAGGGTGCTGACTACTTCGACGAACTGCTTGCCCGGATCCGAGATATCCGCGCGTCGGAGAAGCGGTTCTACCAGAAGGTCAAGGAGGTCTTCTCGGCAGCCAGCGTCGATTACGACCCGAAAGCCGCTGTCGCGCAGACATTCTTCAAGACGATCCAGAACAAGCTGCTGTTTGCCGTGTCCAGCCACACGGCGGCGGAACTTGTTGTGCATCGCTGCGACGTGAGCAAGCCGAACATGGGTTTGACCAGTTGGAAAGGCGGCGTCGTCCGGAAGGGCGATGTGGACATCGCGAAGAACTACCTGGAGGAGAAGGAGATTCAGGATCTCAATCGGCTCACCACTATGTTCCTCGACTTCGCTGAGGATCGGGCCGCGCGGCGCGAACAGATCACGATGGCGGACTGGGCTGCCCAGACCGACCGCTTCCTCCAGTTCTATGAACGCGGTGTGTTGCGGAACGCGGGTTCCGTTTCGGCCGATGAGGCCAAACGGATCTCCACGGAACGCTACGAGGAGTTCGACGCGCGCCGTCGACAGGCCGAGGACGACGCTGACGATGTAGCAGTCCTCGAGGCTGTGCAGCGTGAGATCGAGAAGCGCTCGGAGTAGACGACGTTCGGTGAGGCCGCGGTCGGGGCCGCACGCCTGGGTGGCGGCATCACGACCTGCAACGTCGGCTCACATGGCCCAGCGGAGGTAAACCGCTGGGCCACTGCCTGATCGGGCTGCCGCCGATAGCCGGTCGCTGTTGCTGTTCGGCACTGGTGCCCCGCCGGGGAGTGGCTTGATCGAATTCCTTACGGTCCTCGTGATGCCGGCATTCCTGGCAGTCGTTACTGATCTGCTGCTCCGAGGAGTCGTGTCATGAAGATTCCAACCCCGTTGTCGTCGGCGAGCTCTATTTCTGTCACGGATTTCGCCGACCCGTGCACCCGTGCTCTGCTGGCGAACAACGGCACCACCACACTCCTGCTGGAGGCCGCCCTGCGCACCTCGGTCACCGTCGTGGTCCACGACCAATACCTGCAGAGCGCAGGCGAATTGCCGCCGGAGGTCGGTCGAGCCCTGCAGCTGCAGGAGCAGCATCGAGTGCTGGTTCGGCACTCGATCCTGATGACGCCCGATCAGCGCCCGGTCTCGTACAACCGCGCAGTCATCGCCACGGCACTCGACAGTCCGCTGTCTGCTCTCGGCGACGACCGGCACACGCCACTCGGCCGGACCTTGCTGTCGGCCGGTATCGAACAGCATCGACAAGTTTTGACCACCGGTCACCATCCATGGCCCCTCACCGCTGGGTTCCGGGCCGCCGCGGGCAAGACCTACCTCGTCGGTATCGACGGCCGACCTCGGCTGCACCTGACCGAGACCTATAACCCGGACCTGTTCTCGGCCGATCTCGACCCGGTCACCTGACGGGACGATCGGCCGTAGTGTCGCGCATCCCCGGCGGATCGACCACCTCCCGACCTGTGCACCGTGATTGTGAGACGGTGGAGTCATGAATCGGCTCGGGAACGACCGGTCAGCGGTCGATACTGGCCATGTTCTCCTCGCTGTGGCGGGCTCCCGCTGTTGATGTGAGCCCGCCCAGGCGTGCGATCTGGTTGGTGGGAGGACGACAGAGTTGGCGGCGTCGTCTCCCCGACGCGGGCGACTCGGCAGGTGCCGGAGACCGAGGCGATGTCGCTGCCCGGGCCGATAATCAGGCGAGTGCCACCTGAGCGGGAGTGGTGTCGGCTTCGGGGGACTGTGCAGCCACGGATATGTACGACGCCGGTGATGTTTGCGTCATCGACGCCCCGATCCGGTCCTCAAGCATCCGACCGACGCGGTCGTTCGTGTCGTGCACAGCTGCATTTATGGATCGGACCTGTACCCGTACCCAACCTGGCTCGTGAGCCGGTGGCCACATGGGCGCGCACAAGCGATCCTCCCGCGTGGAGCTATGGGTGGCCGGTAATCTGGGCCGGTCAGGGTGGCGAGGAGGATGGCGATGGAGGTGTCGAGGGTGCTGACGGCCAACTGGCTCGACTGGTACCACGGCCGACATCAGCAAGAGTGTTTCAAGTCAGGTTCGCAGTTCGAGGATTATGTCGAGAAGGTGCTCGCTCGATTCCATGACGACTTCATCAATCCGGTGCCGACTGGGAGGTTCGGCGACAAAGGCTGCGATGGGCTCGCGGAGTCCGGGACCGTCATGTACGCCTGTTACGGTCAGCGACCCGGCCGCGACGCCGAGCGGGAGCTTTCCAAGAAGATCCGATCGGACTTCGATCGTGTAGTGGATCAGTGGCCATCATTTCGTACCTGGCGCTTCGTCACGAATGCTCCCGTCGGCCCGCTGGCGACGCAGGCCATTGTCGATATCCAGGGGGCACACGGTCCCGAATCCTTGCGTCCGTTGAAAGTTCGCTTGATGAATCCGGAGAAGCTTTGGTGTGAGGTCGTTTCCACCCTCGATACAGTGGTCTTGAACGAGCTCTTTCCCGGTGCGCCCGGAATCGCCAATGTCGAATTGGAAGACTTGATTCCTTTGCTCGACAAGCTTGGATCCGGGGCGGGACCAGTTGATACCGGGGGAGCCGTGCTACCGGTGCCCGCGAGCAAAATGGACTTCAACGCACTGTCCGAAGCGAACCGAGTGGAGTTCAACGAAGGTCGGCTCCTGGCTCCGCGGATTGACGATTGGTATACATCTTCCTCGGAACCTGGGCTTTTCGATGTCCATGGAGCACGCTTCCGTGCCCTGTACGAACAGGCCCGAGCGGTCACGACCGCTCCGTCGGAGATTATCGAGCGCCTCTATGCGGCGGTCGCTGGCCCCAATGTGCGGATGGACGCGACGCGGGCGAACGCCGCGTTCGCCGTGCTGTCCTACTTCTTCGACTCCTGCCATATCTTCGAGATGCCAACCGATGCTGGGTCGGCATCCGGTGTGGAGGTGCCCGATGCTTCTACCAACTAAGGGAGTGTCGCCGGACCGCGCGCTGATCACCATCGGTTCCGAACTCCTTGAGGAGCTTCGTGATCCACTGTCGGTTTCTGCGTTGTGGCGGCGGTACGACTCGCGCCAGCGAGAGGCAAAGACCTCCGGGCGCATCACCTTTGACTGGTTCTCACTCGCTCTTGCAACCCTCTACGCGATGGGTCTCATCGACATGTTCGATGACGGCCGTGTGAGGCGCACACATGTTTCTCACTGAGCTCACCTCCTCGGACGCACGATTTAAGACCGTGCGATTCCGTCCAGGACTAAATATTCTCCTCGCGGACCGAAGCGCGGGCTCCGAGCAAGGCGAGAGTAGGAACAGTAGCGGCAAAACAAGTTTCGTCAAGATTCTGCGCTACCTTTTCGGAGGTGAGCTCCCTAGCGAGTTCCGGGTGGCCGAGCTGTCACAACACCAATTTACCGCTGGACTCGAACTTCCTGCGGAACGCGCGGGCATTGTGTTGACACCGTCAGTCACTCGCGCCGTATCCCCAAGCGCCAGGGTGAGACTGGACGGCCGGCTTGGTGCTGCATTCAATACCGAACTCCGTGTGGACGACTGGCGAGAACTACTTGCAACCGAGCTTTTTCACATTCCGGAAGCCGCTGCCCGTCCGACCCCCGGGCAACTGTGGGCGCAGTTGCTCCGCACCTACTTCGGCAATCCCATCAAAGGGCATCAGGCCGAGACTGACTGGGAATCCGGTGTCAAGCTTGGATTCTTGTTGGGCCTGTCACCGGAAGTGCTCGGTAAGGCCGGAGAACTCGACCGACTTACCAAGCAGAGCAGGGCAATTCGGAAGGCTGTGCAGGAGGGTGCGTTTACCCACCTCTCGCTCGATGAGTCGGCGTTGCGCGCGCAGATGGCTACGGCCCGCAGGCTTCGTGACCGAGTACGGGCAGACTTACACGCCTTCAAGGTCGATGAAAGATACGCGGATCATCAGCGCGAAGCAGACCGATTGACCGGGATGATCCGCAAGCTCAATGATGAAGGATTGAGTCTGCAACGACGATCGCGGGAATTGAATGAGACGCTCCAGGACGTCCTGTCGACCGCCGAGGACACGGAACTCACTGCGCGGCTCGGTCGGGTATATGCCGAAATCGGCCTGGTGCTGCCGGATTCGGTGACACGGCGCTACGCGGAAGTTGCCGCTTTCCATGAGTCCGTGGTGCGGAACCGAAGGTTGTTCTTGGAACAGGAACTCGATGCTGTCCGATCGCGACTTGAGGCGATCGACGGGGAGCGCCGGGCGATTGATCGGCAACGATCGCAGGTCATGCAGCTGCTGAGTGAGACTGTCGCACTCGATACCTTCTTGAGCGCCCAGCGCGATCTTGCGCAGCGCGAGGCCGAGGTGGCCGACCTCGAACGGCGACTTGACGCGGCTCGTGAGATCAGCACCATTGGCGACACGATCAAGCTCAAGACCGCCGAACTCGTCACCTCGGTACGCGCGGAGACGCATGACCAGGCGGACCGTCTAGACGAATCGATCGCCTTGTTCAACGAGCTCGGCGCAGAGATCTATACTGACCGAGAGGCTGCACTCCTCATATCGACTAGCCCTAAGGGAATTCTGGAGGTCCATCCGAGCATCTCGGGTGACGCGAGCTCAGGCGTCCGCAGCGTCGAGACCTTCATCCTCGATATCGTCTGCCTGATCGCGGCCATTCAAGCCGGACGCGCCCCGCGGATTCTTGTGCACGACAGCCACCTTTTCGATGCGATCGACGGAAGACAGGTCGCCTCGTGTCTGAATATCGGAGCCAGGCTCGCCGAGCAGCATGGTTTTCAATACATAGTCACGCTGAACTCCGACTTTCTGGCCAGCGTAGAGACGCAAAGCGAAGGTGCCTTCGACTCCGCACCGTACATCCTGGCTACGCGGCTCACGGACCAGACTGACACCGGCGGACTGTTCGGGTTTCGCTTCGGGTAGCCGTTGGCAAGAGCTACCTCGTCGGTATCGACGGCCAACCCCGGCTGCACCTGACTGAGACCTACAATCCGCATCTGTTCTCGGCCGCTCTCGACCCGGTCACCTGACGGGACGATCGGCCGTAGTGCCGCGCATCCCCGGCGGATCGACCACCTACCGACCTGTGCACCGTGATTGTGAGACGGTGGAGTCATGAATCGGCTCGGGAACGCGACCTCTCCGTACCTGCGGCAGCATGCGGATAATCCGGTGCATTGGCAAGAGTGGGATGCGGCGGCGCTGGGGGAGGCGCGGGAGCGGGACGTGCCGATTTTGTTGTCGGTGGGGTATGCGAGCTGCCACTGGTGTCATGTGATGGCGCATGAGTCGTTCGAGGATGCGGCGACTGCGGAGTTGATGAATGCGAACTTCGTATGTGTGAAGGTGGATCGGGAGGAACGGCCTGATCTGGACGCGGTGTATATGAATGCGACCGTTGCGATGACGGGGCAGGGGGGCTGGCCGATGACGTGCTTCCTCACGCCGGAGGGGGAGCCGTTCTACTGCGGTACTTATTACCCGAAGTTGCCGCGTGGGGGTATGCCGTCGTTCACGCAGTTGCTTACGGCGATCACCGAGACTTGGCAGCAGCGGCGCGATGAGGTGCACAAGGCGTCGGCGCAGGTGACCGAGGCGCTGCGAGCGCAGGCCGGGGGGCTGCCCGACTCGGATCTCACGCTCAGTGCGGAACTCCTTGACCATGCGGTGGCGGCAGTGCTGCGGGATGAGGATCCCGAGCATGCGGGATTCGGTGGGGCGCCGAAGTTTCCGCCGTCGGCGCTGCTGGAGGGTTTGCTGCGCAGTTGGGAACGGACCGGTGATCCGGCCGTACTCGCGGCGGTGACTCGGACGGCCGACGCTATGGCGCGGGGTGGGATCTACGACCAGCTGCGCGGGGGTTTCGCGCGTTACTCTGTCGATCCGGCTTGGGTGATACCGCATTTCGAGAAGATGTTGTACGACAATGCTCAATTGCTGCGTGCCTATGGGCATTTGGCCCGGCGGGCACCAGTGGATGAGCCGGAGTCGTTGGCGCACCGGGTCACTCGGGAAACCGTGCAGTTCCTGCTCGATGACCTGGGGACCGAGCACGGCGGCTTCGCTTCCGCCCTCGACGCCGACACCCATCTGGAACCCGGCAAGCCCGGGGTGGAGGGCGCGACCTACGTCTGGACACCGGCCGAGCTGGTCGGTGAACTCGGACCGATCGACGGTGCCTGGGCCGCAGAGTTTTTCGGCGTGAGCACTGCGGGGAACTTCGAGCAAGGCACCTCGGTGCTCACCCGATACACCGATCCCGCGCCCGGTGACGTCGATCGGCTCGAACAAATCCGCGACGCGCTCCGGAAGGCGCGCGACGGCCGGCCGCAACCGGACCGCGACGACAAGGTCGTCACCGCCTGGAACGGGATGGCCATCACGGCACTGGCCGAGGCGGGGGCCGCGCTCGGGGCGCACGACTGGGTGTCGGCCGCGGTCCGCTGCGCCCGATTCCTGTTGTCCGAGCACGTGGTCGACGGCCGGGTGCGCCGCGCCTCGCTGAACGGTGTCGCGGGTGCGTCGCCCGGCGTGCTGGAGGACTACGCCTGGCTCGTCACCGGTCTGCTGGCTCTGCATCAGGCGACCGGCGAACTCAGCTGGCTCGACGAGGCACAACGGTTGCTGGACACGGCAATCCAGCACTTCGCCGACCCGAACATCCCGGGCAGCTGGTTCGATACCGCCGACGATGCCGAAATTTTGGTCACCCGCCCCCGTGATCCCATCGACGGTGCCACCCCCGCGGGTGCGTCCTCGCTCGCCGAGGCACTGCTGACCGCGGCCGCCGTCAGCGAGGCGGACCGGGCGGTCCCGTACTTCGCGCTGGCCGAACAAACCCTGCAGCGCGGTGCCTTCGTGCTGGCCCGCGCACCACGGTCGGCGGGCCAATGGCTCACTGTCGCCGAGGCCGCGCTCCGTGGCCCCCTTCAGGTCGCCATCGCCGCAGAAGCTCCGGGCGAGTCGAGTGAACTGCTCGCGGCTGCTCGTGCCGCGGCGCCCGGCGGCACGATAGTCATTGCCGCCCCGCCGAACTCGGTTCCCCTGCTGGCCGACCGACCGCTCGTGGACGGCGAGCCTGCCGCCTACGTCTGCCGCGGCTCGGTCTGTGACTTGCCGGTGTCCACCGTCGCTGAACTACAGGAAGCCTTGGCGCGGAACTAGCAGCGCGCAAACTATAGAGATGCGGCGTCAGTCGGTTTCCGTTGCGGCGGTTCGAACCTCTACCACCGCGCTGCGCTCGATGCTCGGGTCGGCCGTGCCGGACGGTTCCATATCGGCACCCGGCACGGCAGCGGCGGGTTGGTCCAGATCGGTCCAGCATGCCGTCGGCTTCTTCATGCCCCGCAGCAGGATCGTCTCGTAGAGCGTCCATTTCGCGCGCTCGTGCTCCGCAGCGGCCTCGATGACGGCCCCGCTCACCAGAATTCGATGCGGCACCTCTTTGGCCTCGGTGGTGAGCCGAGCGGCCTCGTTGACCGCATCACCGATAACGGTGTACTCCAACCGAGTGTCGGTGCCGACATCGCCCGCGAACACCCGACCATGCGCGACACCGATACCGATATCGAGTTCCCCGGCCGCGACCACCTCGTCCCGGATCCGACGAGCCGCACGCAGAGCGGGAGTCGCGTTGTCCCTCAGGGCGATCGGTGCACCGAAGATGCACAGCGCGGCATCACCCTCGAACTTGTTGACCAGCCCGTTGTTCTCCTCGGTCGCCGTGACAACAGTCGCGAGCAGCCGATTGAGCTTGGCGACGAACTCCTCGGGCGGCAACCCGGTGGACAGCTCGACCGAACCGGTCACGTCGACGAACAGCGCGGTCACCACCCGCACGTCACCGGTCAGATCCAAGCCGCCGGCCAATGCACGCTCGGCCACCTCGGTGCCGACGTGCCTGCCGAACAGGTCCCGCATGCGTTGCCGCTCACGCAGATTGGCGACCAGCTCGTTGACCGAGTTCTCCAGCCGCCCGATCTCGCTGGTGCTGCCCACCGGCACGCGCACGTCGAGATCACCCCGGGTGATGCGGTCCAGCGCCCGGCGCAAGGTGCGCATCGGCGTGGCCACCGCGCGGGCCAGGAAGGCGGTGGCCAGCGCGCCGACCCCGAGACCGACGACCGACAGGTAGATGGCGGTGCGTACCCGGTCGGACGGGTCGGCCACCGGATTGGCCAGCACCACGATCAGCATCAGTAGCGGCAAGGCCGCCGCGACCGCCCAGCTCACCACCACCCGGACCAGCACCGAGGAACTCCAGTGCATGGTGGGTCCGAGCACCGCGGCCACGATCGGAATGGTCGGCCGGATCAGCCGATCGACGATGAGGAACGTGATCCCCACCGATTCGAACCCGCCGAAGGTGAACAGGGCCGCCATCACCGCGGGATCGTTGTCCGGCGTCAGCCGCATCAGCATCACCGTGGCGATGATGACGCCGGTGATCCAGACCACGAACGCGCGCGCGGTGATGGTGATCGGCAGCCGGAGCAGCTGCCGCGCCTCCTCCTCGGTCGGTTTGCGCCCTTGATCGAGCCAGCCGAAATGCGAGGAGCGGTCCCGGATGGCGAGCGCGACCCCGGCCACGAAGCCGATCGAGGGATAGATACCCACTAGCGCGGTGGAGCGGATCCAGTCGGGGCCGAGTCTGCTGAGCGATCCGCTGAGCCACAGCTCGGTGATGATGACGGCCAGACCGCTGAGATTGGCGGTGATCACCACCGCCGCCAGCCCCGCGCGGGCTTTGAGGGCCCAGATGACCAGCCGGGCGATCATGGCGTTCGCACGCGCACGACGGCCCGTCCGGGCAGCGCGATGCTGCGAACGGCAGTGACTAGGAACACGATCGAGCAGCTTAGCCGTTGGCGCTGGTCAGCGGAGGACGACGAGCCAGACCGCCACATAGTGGGTGAGCGCGGCGAGCACGGTCGCGGCATGGAAGAACTCGTGATGACCGAAAACGGTCGGCCACGGGTTGGGCCACTTGGTGGCGTAGAGGATCGCGCCACCGCTGTAGAGCAGCCCGCCGACCAGCAGCAAGATCAGCGGCGCGATGCCGATCTGGGTGTTCAGCTGCCCGGCGACCGGCACGATCGCCCAGCCGAGCAGCAGGTAGAGCGGCACGCCGACCCAGACGGGAGCGGTGGGCCACAACAGTTTCAAGGCGACACCGGCCAGCGCGCCCGCCCACACCACGAGCAGCAGCGTCTGCCCGGTGCGGCCGGGCAAGCCGAGCAGTGCGAACGGCGTGTAGCTGCCCGCGATGAACAGGAAGATCATCGAGTGATCCGCGCGCTTCATCCGGATCCGGGCCTGCGGCGTCGGCCAGGTCACCCGGTGATAGATGGCGCTGATGCCGAACAGTCCGCACACCGTCAGGCCGTAGATGGCGGTGGACCAGCCCGCGGTCGCGGAGAGGGTCGAGGCCTTGGCGACCAACACGATCGCGGCGATCGCCGCAATGCCGACCGCCCAGGTGTGGATCCAGCCGCGCATCCTGGGTTTGACCAGCGCGTCGGGCGCCGACTCGGCGGCTGACCCCGATCCTTCGGCCACTCCGGTGTCTGCCGCACCGACCGATTCGGACACGAGCTACCTCCTGGTTGAACTCACCGGTAACCTACGGAACCGTAGGTTTCGGTCCTCCGTCACTGTACCGGGAGCACCCGGTCGCTGCCGGGATCGCGCCGGTGAGGCGTAGGGTGGCCGCGTGGAGCTTCCGGTTCAGGTGCGGGGTTTGCCGTATCGCATCTACGAGGCCCGGCTCATGAAGCAGCTGGCCGGCAAACAACATCCCCGACACGTCGCGGTGATGTGTGATGGTAATCGGCGGTGGGCCCGGGAAAACGGATTCACCGATGTGAGCCACGGACATCGGGTCGGCGCGGTGAAGATCGCCGAGCTGGTCGGCTGGTGTCAGGCCGAGGGCATCGAGATGGTCACCGTCTACCTGCTCTCCACCGAGAACCTGCAGCGCGATCCCGACGAGCTGGAGACGCTGTTCGAGGTGATCACCGACGTGGTCGAGGAACTCTCGGCGCCGGAACAGAATTGGAGCGTGCGCATCGTCGGCTCGCTCGACGGGTTCCCGGAGCTGATCGCGAAGCGCATGCGCACCGCCGCCGAACGCACCGAGGGCCGCGACGGCGTGCACGTGAACGTGGCCATCGGCTACGGCGGCAGGCAGGAGATCACCGACGCGGTGCGCTCGCTGGTGCGCCAGGAGATCGCCGCGGGGGAGACCGGCGAGGATCTCGTGCAGTCGATCACCGTGAACGCGATCGGCCAGCACCTCTACACGTCCGGGCAACCGGACCCGGACCTGGTCATCCGCACCTCCGGAGAACAGCGACTCTCCGGATTCCTGCTGTGGCAGAGCGCATACTCGGAGATATGGTTCACCGAGGCATACTGGCCGGAATTCCGGCGTGTGGACTTCCTGCGAGCACTGCGCGACTTCGCGGCACGGCACCGCCGCTTCGGGATCTGACGCCCACCCTGCGACATTGCGGGGTGCGTCATGAGTGAGCTCGACAGCCGCTCCGATGGACAACAGGCAGCACCTGCCAAGTCGAACGAGCCGGTGCCCTACATCAGCTACGAGGAGTTCGGCAGGCGGTTCCTCGAATACGCCGCCACCGAACAGCGCATCCTCGGCGCCTTCGACCAGTTGACCGGCGCCGCCTTCGATTTCGGCCCGATCGGGGTCGGCCCAGGGCGGCTGGCCAAGGCGAGCGCGCAGGTGCAGCTCGGCCAGGCCGAGGTGCGCCGCGATCTCGACGAGGTGATCTCCTTCGCGCTGAAGATCCCGTTGAGCGTCGACATGCTCATCGATCTCGCGCTGGACAAACACCGGTTCGAGGTGGACGGCCACATCCATCTACAGCTGATCGTGCGCGCCGCCGAACCGCTGCGCGTGGTCATCGACATCGCCACCCCGCGCTCCAGCGACGTGCGGATCAATGTCGCCACCGACACCATTCGCGGGCAACTGCTGCGCATCCTCGCCAGCGTCGACCAGGAGATCCGGCGATTCATTGCTCGTTATATCGCCAAGGAGATCGACAAACCGCACATTGCCGCGGCTCGCGATATCAATGTGGCGAAACGCCTCGACGAAGCCTGGAAATTGTAAGCGGGATCACAATTTACGCAGACGCAGTCTATTGATGCTGTGGTCGGCGTCCTTGCGCAGGACCAGGGTGGCGCGCGGCCGGGTCGGCAGAATGTTCTCCACCAGATTCGGGCGGTTGGTGTTGTTCCAGATCTCCTGGGCCGCGCCGGTCGCCTGGTCGTCGGTGAAGGCGGCGTAGTGGTGGAAATGCGCGTTCGGGTCCGCGAACGCGGTCTTGCGCAGCGCGAGAAACCGTTGCACGTACCAGTTCTCGATGTCCTCGATGCGGGCGTCGACGTAGATGGAGAAGTCGAACAGATCCGAGACCATCAGCCGCGGCCCGGTCTGCAGCACGTTCAAGCCCTCGACGATGAGAATGTCGGGTTGGTGCACGCAGTGGAACTTGCCCGGCACGATGTCGTAGGAGATGTGCGAGTACACCGGCGCGCACACCTCGGCCGCGCCGGATTTCACCTCGGTGACGAATCGCAGCAGCTTGCGGCGGTCGTAGCTCTCCGGGAACCCCTTGCGGTGCATGATGCCGCGACGGGTGAGTTCGGCGGTGGGATAGAGGAATCCGTCGGTGGTGACCAGATCGACGCGCGGATGGTGGTCCCAGCGGGCCAGTAGCGCCTGCAGCACGCGGGCGGTGGTGGACTTGCCGACCGCGACGCTGCCCGCGACACCGATCACGAACGGCACCTGCTGATCGGGGTGGGTCTCGCCGAGGAAGGTCGCGGTCGCGGCGAAGAGCCGCTGGCGCGCGGCGACCTGCAGATGGATGAGTCGAGCGAGCGGCAGATAGACCTCCGCGACTTCTTCGAGGTCGATCTGTTCGCCGAGACCGCGCAGGCCCCGCAGTTCTTCCTCGGTGAGCACCAGGGGAGTCGACTTTCGCAGTGTGCGCCACTGTTTCCGGTCGAATTCCACATACGGACTGGGCTCGCTCATTCGTCCCACTTACCCGACACTCCAGTTCGGCAAACGCGTACACATACCGTGCCGGCTCCGTGTGATTCGGTCTAACTCTCGCCGCATAACCGAATTCTGCTCTGCCTCAACAGCGTGCGAAAAGCGGGGTACCGATAAGGGGCTGACCGGGACGATACCGACGGCTTTCACCCGGGCGAGCACGGGGCAGCCGCACGCGATTATGCCGCGCGCGGGCCCCCGCGGAGCGACTAATGTCGGGCGGATGGCAGCGCATCCACTGGTGACCGAGTACCTGCGGCTCGGCTTGGCCTTCGACCGGCTAGAGGACGGATTCGTCGACGCGTACACCGGCGATCCGGCGCTGCGTCGCGAGGTGCAGAACGCCCCCGCGCCGGAGCCCAGGCAGCTGGCCCGCCGGGCCGCCGAGCTGCGCGCCGAGTTGCCCGAGGCCGGGCTGAGCGCGGAGCGCACCGAATTCCTCGACGTGCACCTGCGGGCGCTGGAATGCTCCGGCCGCAAGTTCGCCGGGGACGACATCGGTTTCGTGGACGAGGTCCGCGCCTACTTCGACGTGCACATCGCGCCGGGCGACGTCGAGCACTATCGGGACGCGCACCGGCAGATGGACGAGGTGCTGGCCGGCGACGGCCCGCTGGCCGAACGCATGGCCGCGCACCGCAAAGCCGATGAAATCCCGCCGGAGCGGCTGCCGGCCTGCGTCGAAGCCTTCTCCAGCGCGCTGCGTGAGCTGGTCCGCGAGCGCTATCCGCTGCCCGACCACGAGCACGTCACCTACGAGGTGGTCGGCGACAAGCCCTGGTCCGGTTTCAACTACTACCTCGGCAACTTCCACTCCCGCGTCGCGATCAACTCCGATCTCAAGCAGCACATGACCCACCTGCCGACCCTGATCGCGCACGAGTCGTATCCGGGGCACCACACCGAGCACTGCCGTAAGGAGGCCGGGCTGGTCGCCGCCGGCCAGGCTGAGCAGACCCTGTTCCTGGTGAACACGCCCCAGTGCCTGATGGCCGAGGGTCTGGCCGATCTGGCCCTGCATTCCATCGTCGGTCCCGGCTGGGGCAAGTGGGCCCAGGAGATCTACGCCGACCTGGGCCTGCGCTTCGACGGCGAACGGGCGGAACGGCTTTCGACCGCGGCGGCCGCGCTGATCAGCGTCCGTCAGGATGCGGCCCTGCTGCTGCACGATCAACACCGCAGCGAGGACGAGGTCGCCGAGTTCCTGCAGACCTGGAGCCTGGTCACCCCGGTCCGCGCCCGCCAGTCGTTGCGTTTCCTGTCCTCGCCGCTGTGGCGCGCCTACATCTCCACCTATGTGGAGGGCTACCGACTGCTCGGCGACTGGCTCGACCGCGCCATCGACGGGGACGAGCGCGCCGATCGTTTCCGTCGCCTGCTCGACGAACCACTGACGCCGGGCGCGGTGCGTCGCGGCTGATCCGGAACGGATTCGCCCCCGCTGCCGGGCAGTGGCAACGGGGGCGAATCTTCGGCGCGTACCGCGACGGTCTTACTGGATGACCGAGCAGTTGGTGCCGGAGGAGATGGAACACATGATGAAGGCGAGCTGACGGAGCAGGCCTTCGAGCGGGTTGGTGGGAACCGCGATCAGACTGAACATATAAACAACCTCGTGATGTTGAGTTGGACAACCTCACGAGATTAACCGGTCGGGTTCTGGCACCTGTTACGGCTCCGCATGCCCCGAAATCCGGTGGCGGGAGCAGGTGTTACAGCGCTGCTGCTTCAGGCGTCGGCAAAGGTGATACGCACCGAAATCGGGTCGCTTTCCAGCGCTTTCATGGTCCATTCCGCGGCGGACTCGGGCACCCGGCCCTTGGCGAAACTGCGGGCGCGGGCGACCACATCGTCGTTGGGGACGAAGGCGGCGGTGCCGGTGTACCAGCGTTTGCCTTGGCGCAGGCGGACTTTCGGGTCCGCGACGATATTGCGGGCCCAGCCGGAGCGGCGGCCGTGCTGCGAGATGAGCCAGGCGCCCTGCTCGTCTATCGAGACGGTGACCGGAACGCGGCGCGGCTGACCGGTTTTGGCGCCGGTGGTCTCCAACTCCGCGAGCAGCGCGGAGCGGATGCCGAGACGGTCGAGCAAGCCGACCGCGGGGTTCGCCAGATAGCGGCCGACGAGGCGTTCGCGCCGGAACTTGCGGACGGCGGCGCTGGGGCTGCGTTCACGCAAGGCGGTACTCCTTGTGTCTCAACGGTTTCCACGGAAGATGACGCAGGTGGTGGTGGCGTGCGCGACCAAGCGGCCCTGCTCGTCGACGACCCGGCCCTCCGCGGTCGCGGTGGTGCGGCCGACGTGGATGGTGGTGCCGGTAGCGGTGAGCCGCTGGCCGTCGGTGGGCACGGCGCGGATGTAGTTGATCTTCAGCTCCAGCGTGGTGTAGCCGACGCCCGCCTCGAGCGTCGAGTGCACCGCGCAGCCCATCACCGAGTCCAGCAGGGTGGCGCAGATGCCGCCGTGCGTGGTGCCGAGCGGGTTGGCGAAGTCGGGACGGGTGCGCAGCGCGAACACCACCTTGCCCTGCTCGAGCAGGTCCACCTCCATGCCGAGCAGGTCGCCGATGAACGGTGGCCGCCCCTCCATCGTCATGGCCGTCCGGAGCAGCTCCAGGCCGGACAGTTGCGCCAGATCAAGCGTGGTTTCCGACATTGATTCGTCCTTTCGGTGAACCGATCGGTCCACATCTGTCATGATTGGAGCATGAACCGATCGGTTCACGCAAGCAGGTACCGGAGGGAGCTGGCATGACCGGCCCACGCGCGCGGCTGATCGAGAGCGCCATCGACCTGGTGCGCGTACAGGGCGTGCACGCGGCGGGCCTGACCGCGCTGCTCGACCGCGGCAAGGCCTCCCGCAACTCGCTCTACCAGCACTTTCCGTCCGGAAAGAGCGAGCTGGTCGCCACCGCGACCACGATCGCGGGTGCTCGCCTCGCGACCGTGATCGAGAAGATCACCGCGTCCCGGTCACCCGATCGGTGGCTGGAGGCGCTGATCGGCTGGTGGGTCACCACGTTGCAGACCAGCTCGTACCGCACCGGCTGCCCGATCGTCGGCGCGGCGCTCGCCGAATCCGAACCCGACATCCAAGCCGCGGCAGGCGCGGCCTTCGCCGACTGGCACGACAAACTCGGGGCCGGCTTCGCCACCGCAGGCCTACCCGACGCGGAAGCGAAGTCCTTCGCCAGTTTCGTGATCAGCGCGATGGAGGGCGCCATCGTGCAGTCGCGCGCGGTGAAGTCGACCCAGCCGCTGACCGACGCGCAAAAGCACCTCTCGGTTCTGCTCGACCACTACCTCCCCGCCCCGGCCGAAGGCGATGGCGCGGTCGCGACATCGGGCGAACCCCGTGCCGAACAGCACAGCGGCGGCCAATAGACTGAGGCCGTGACGCAGACGACGGCCTCGGTCAATACTCAGTCTCTCGGTGAGCTCGATCCGGAGCTCGCCGCCGCGATGGCGGGTGAACTCGCTCGCGAACGAGACACGCTCGAGATGATCGCCTCGGAGAATTTCGTGCCGCGCGCGGTGCTGCAGGCGCAGGGCAGCGTGCTCACCAACAAGTACGCCGAGGGTTACCCCGGCCGGCGCTACTACGGCGGTTGCGAACACGTCGACGTCGTCGAGACCCTCGCCCCCGACCGCGTCAAGGAACTCTTCGGCGCCGAATTCGCCCATGT
Organism: Nocardia suismassiliense; assembly: GCF_900269665.1. Taxonomy (GTDB): domain Bacteria; phylum Actinomycetota; class Actinomycetes; order Mycobacteriales; family Mycobacteriaceae; genus Nocardia; species Nocardia suismassiliense. Next base: position 8,278,716 of record NZ_LT985361.1, on the reverse strand, counting down.
GCAGCCGCATTCCGGCGCGCAGGCGAACGCCGCGGTGCTGATGGCGCTGATGAACCCCGGCGACCGGCTGCTCGGCCTCGACCTCGCGCACGGCGGGCACCTGACCCACGGCATGCGGCTGAACTTCTCCGGCAAGCTGTACGAGACGCACTTCTACGGCGTCAGCAAAGAAGACCACCGCATCGACATGGACGAGGTGCGCAAGACCGCGCTCGACGCCCGGCCGAAGGTGATCGTGGCAGGCTGGTCGGCCTACCCGCGCCAGCAGGACTTCGCCGCGTTCCGCTCGATCGCCGACGAGGTGGGTGCCTACCTGTGGGTGGACATGGCGCACTTCGCCGGTCTGGTCGCGGCAGGCCTGCACCCCTCGCCGGTGCCGCACGCCGACGTGGTGTCCTCCACCGTGCACAAGACCCTCGGCGGTCCGCGCTCCGGCGTGATCCTGGCCAAGCAGGAGTTCGCCAAGAAGCTGAACAGCGCGGTCTTCCCCGGCCAGCAGGGCGGCCCGCTCATGCACGCCATCGCCGCCAAGGCCGTCGCCTTCAAGATCGCCGCGAGCAGTGAATTCAAGGAGCGCCAGGAGCGCACCCTGTCCGGCGCCAAGATCCTGGCGGAGCGGCTCACCGCCGACGACGTCAAGAACAAGGGCGTCAGCGTGCTCACCGGCGGCACCGACGTGCACCTGGTGCTCGTCGACCTGCGCAACTCCGAGCTCGACGGCCAGCAGGGCGAGGATCTGCTGCACGAGATCGGCATCACGGTGAACCGCAACGCCGTTCCGTTCGACCCCCGCCCGCCGATGGTCACCTCCGGCCTGCGCATCGGCACCGCCGCGCTGGCCACCCGTGGTTTCGGCGACACCGAGTTCACCGAGGTCGCCGACATCATCGGCACCGCGCTCGCCGGTACCTCCGATGTGGAGACCCTGCGCGGTCGAGTGACCAAGCTGGCGCAGAGTGTTCCGCTGTACGACGGGCTGGAGGACTGGCGCCTGCTCGGCTGAGCCTGCGTCGTCGCGAAACTTTGTCGGGCTCGTATTTTCGGTGTTTGCCGGAGGTACGAGCCCGAGTTGTACGCCGCTACTCGGCACCTGACTGGTTGCTGTTGCCGCTATTCAGCGCCCGAACGGCCCGCTGCTGCCGCTGGTCAGCGCCCGGAGGTCGGGATCTACGCCGGCCATTGTTGTGGGCGACGCTACGCGGAATCCATTCTGGCCCTGGCGCGGGCGATCGCGTCGTCCAGATATCGGATGATGTCGGCGCTGGTGCCGGGGCGGATCATTAAGGCGCGGTTGGCGGGGACCTCGAAATACCGGCCGTCGGCGGCGTCGATCCACCGGAGGCGACCGGTGCGCAGTGGTTCGGCGTTGCGGGGGCCGAGCAGGACCGTCGCGGTGCCTCGGGTGGCACAGGGCTGGCGCCAGAAGCGGCGGTAGCGTTCCTTCACCTCGCTGGCTTCGGCGTTGCCGAAGAGGTCGGGGCGTTCGTCGGTGAGATCGTCCAGCAGGAACGATTTTTCGCCGGTGGTGCCCGCGCCGGTGTTCGGTAGCAGGCGCACCAGCTCGGTCGCGAGTTGCTCGGTTCGGCAGCGGCGCAACTGAATCCGGCCGCCGGTGGGGGCGGGGGTCTGCTGCGCGATCACGCCGGCGCCGCCGCGGGTGGCGCAGCCGATCGCGCGCAGTTCGAGGCCGTCGCGGGTGTTGTCGTAGCCGAAAAGCTCGATGCGCCAATCGGGTCGGGCCAGCACGGTGAGGGCACGCGAGAGCGGGACGCGTTCCGGGCGGGCCAGCTCGTCCCGGAATTCTTGCTGGTAGGTCTGGTATTCACGCAGGCCGGGGAATCGGCTGGTGAAGCGGAATGGAAAAGGTAAGCGGTCGAGGCCGGTACCGAACCAGGCCGCCGCGAACTGCTCGGCGGACAGCGACCACTGCCCCGTCATTTCTCGCCGATCACCGGCGGCACAGTCTTCTCCCTTTCACCCAGTAGTTCTTTGGCGTGCTCGGCGGTGCGCAAGTAGCCGGGGGACTTGTGTTCGTCGTCGTCCTCGCCGCGGCTGCGGGCTCCGTGCGGAAACATGCCGGGATAGCCGGCGACACCCGGGGTGCCCGGTCGGCCGGGGGTGGCGGCGGGTTGTGGTCCGGCGGCACCAGTGGTGGTGGCAGGTGGTGCGGGGCGTGAGGTGCCGGGTTGAGCTTCGCTGCGCGGGCTCGCGGACGTGCTGGGGCTCGCGGAGGTGCTGGGCATGGCGGAAGTGCTCGGTGTGCCCGACCTGCTCGGAGTTCCGTTCGCCGCGGCGGCCGCGACCGTCGTCGGGGTGGACGGGAGCGTGCTGGTGGGGAACGCCGAAGTGATCGGGCTTGCCGTACTGGCCGGGGTGGTGAGCGGGGAGTTCGTGGTCGCGGCCGTCGTTGTGGCGGCAGGAGTGGTCGGCACCCCGTTGTTGCCCTGCTCCTGCGAAACCGCCTGTGGAGTGGTCTCTTCCGAGGTGGCCTCGGTTTCGGAGGTCCCGGCTTCCGTCGGGTTGTCGGCCTCGGCTGTCGCGGCCTGCTTGCTGGAATCCGCAGTGCCCGAACGGTTGTCGGCGGGACTTGTGCTCGTGCCCGGGGTGGTACCGGGGTCGATACTGCTGTCACCGCCGGGCGTCGGTATGGCGATCGGGTGGATCGGCGGCGGCAGTGTTGGAATGGCGGGGGCGGTGGTCCCGTACGGCTGGATGTACTGGGTGGTCATCTCGTCGCGGGCCTGCTCTTCGCTGGAGTTCCGTAGCTCGGCTCCGCGCGGATTGGTCGAGGTGTCCACCACGTCGGGCACCGACATCTTGAACTTCGCGGCCGCGCTCGCCGCCTGCGACAAGGGCGTGCTCTGCGCGTTCAGCGTCTCGCCGAACTCACCGACCCTGGTCGCGTAGTCCCGGATGCCACGCACCGCACTGTCGGCCGCCGCACCCTCCCAATGCTGTTCGACCGCCTGCTTGATCGCCGTCTCGAATTGATGACCGGCGTTCGTCACCGCCGCCGCGATCTTCGACCAGGCGTCGAACGCGCTGCCGAGCCCGGCCGGGTTCATCTCGTCGGCCGCCTGCTTGATCTCGGCGTGTGTGAAGCTCTGCGCGTTCTCGGGATTGGTGATCGCGCGGCCGTCGGTCTGTCTCATGATCGCTCCCCCGTGGGATTGTTCAGCTGCCCGCGGGCAGCAGTGGTGCGACTGCGTGGGCGATTTCGGTGGCGGTGTCGCAGGGCGACAGTTTGCGTGGATGCTTGCCGGTCGGGTCGTCTACGAGCAGATACAGCGAGCCGCTCTTCGTCTCGACGTTGATCGAGCATCCACCGGGAACGTCCGGCCGGGCTTCATAGCGCAGCGCCTTGCGACCGCTGATCGAGATGTCCACGGCCGCAGGGAACTTCTGACGTACTTGCTCGAGGGTTCCATTGGTGGTCTCGATGGTGAAGCCGTAGCCGGCCTTGGCGACGTAGCGGCAGCCCTTCCAGCTGATGCCGCCCGCAGTGTTCTGCTTCGGCGAGGGCGGCAACGCGTCCCATTGGTGCGTACCGAGGAATTGCGGTGTGAGTGCGGTGCATGGATCGAAGGTGGCTTGTGGATCGGATCCCGTTGTCTTGGTGGCAGATGGCGCGGTCGCCGTCGACGTTGTCGGTGTGCCGGACGTCTTCGCCTCGGTGCCGCACCCCGTCAGCAGGGCCGCCAGGAGTGCCGCAGCCGCGAAACCGATTCCTGGCGAACGGCTCCCCTGCTGGCCAAGACTCATGCGCTGATCTCCTGCAACTTTGCCGCGAATTCGGCATCGGTGCGCTGGTAGGTCTCGCAGATGGCCTTGAACATCGCCCTGATCTCCTCGGCGACCGTGACGTAGTCGCTGAGGGTGTCGTAGGCGTTGTTCGGTCCGCCGAATGCCTTCTCGCGGAACAGTTGTACGAGTTCGACGGCCGACGACAGGCGCGGATTGCTCTCGCCGAGGCCCCAGGAGGTTTTCTCGCCGAGGTCACGTGCGTCGGCCCGGATGCCGGTCAGCTGATTGATCAGCTCCTCGCACGCCTTGTCGATATCGACGAAACCCTGCGGATCCATCCGCACCGTCAACGCCCCGGCCTTCGCATCCTCGATGTACCCGGGAAACGGGCTGTCCACCGCCATCACCGTCCCCTTTCATGAGTGCCTCTGACCCTATAGACGCGCCCCGCCCGGCTTCGGTTCCATCGAAACACAGCGGATTCTCCGGTGCGACCGGATCGGCGCATCGACCGCGCATACCGGTCGGCCTCGAATTGGCGAGGAAGATCGAAAACTCCCTGCGGCCAACGCTTTCAGTTGATCTCGCGTTGCCGCACCATGGCCGGGTAGTCCTGCAGGTCGATGTCGTTGGCGGCCTTGTCGGCGTACTTCGCCATGAGGGTGAACAACCACGATCCGAGGAACCAGTTGCGCACTCGGATGCCGAGGGCCGTTTTCGGCGCGAGGAACTTTCCCGTGTTGTTGTTGTCGGCGATCTTGGCGTAGCTCCGCATGATCTCGTCGTAGCGGGCGAAGGCCACCGTGTAATCGCCGTCGGCGACGGCGAGTTCGCCGGCGATGACGTACGCGCCGATGAGCGCGAGCCCGGAGCCGAAGCCCGCCAACGTGTTTCCGTAGGCCGAGTCGCCGACCAGCGCGACCCGCCCCTTGGTGTAGCCGGCCGTCATGCGCATCCGGCTGAGCGAATCGAGGTAGATGTCGTCGAAGTCGGCCAGCTCGCTGAGCATCTGCGGTACGTCCCAGCGCACGTCGGCGAAGACCTGCTCGATGATGCGCTGCTGAGCGGCGGTGTCGTCGCGGGAGTAGTCGAGTTCGGGGGACGCGAACATGTAGAACTGTTGCGCTTTCGGGCCGCCGCTGATGGCGAGTTTGCCCGGCGTGTTGTGGCCGTAGGCGGTGGCGCGTGCCCGTGGTCCGGTGGCGTCCGCAGCAGACTTGGCCGCGCCGGCGATGCAGTAGTAGTGGCCGAGGTATTCGACGAAGTCCTTTTCCGGTCCGAAGACGAGTCCGCGTACCCGGGAGTGGATGCCGTCGGCGCCGAAGACCAGGTCGAAGGTGCGCGCGGGCCCGTGCTCGAACTCGACGTGCACGCCGTCGGCGAGCTCGGTGAGCGCGCTGATCGAATCGCCGAACAGATATTCGCAGTGGTCCGCAGTGTGCTGGTACATGATCTCGGCGAGATCGCCGCGCAGGATCTCCAGGTCTCCGCCGGTGAAGTCGCCGGACATGGTGGCGAGCCGGTTGCCGTTCGCGTCGACGAAGACGGTGTCGGTGGTGCCGGTCCTGCGCTGCTCGAGGTCGTCGCGCAGGCCCATGCGGTCCAGCACGGTCAGCTGGGTGCGGCCCTTGAAGTCGATGGCCTGACCGCCCGGCCGCAGGCCTCGGGCCCGCTCGACCACGGTGACGGTGAAGCCGTAGCGGTGCAGCCAGTAGGCGAGGGCAGGGCCCGCGACGCTGGCGCCGGAGATGAGGACGGTCTGGTTACGCATGAGTGCTCCATCGACGAGTATCTGTGTCCGAGGGATTCTGTTTCCGTCGGACACAGATCAGCGTATGGTAGACACAGTTTGCGAGTCAAGCTGCCGTCGAAAGGATCTGGCAATGCCGACGCCGACCACCGTGCAGCTGCTGTGGGGCACCCAGCAGCGGCCCAAGCGCGGCCCGAAACCAGCCCTCTCGCTGGAGGGGATCGTGGCCGAGGCGATCGCACTCGTGGATGCCGAAGGCCTGGCGAACCTGTCCATGCAGCGGCTGGCCGAGCGGCTCGGTTTCACCAAGATGTCGCTGTACCGATATGTGCCGGGCAAGGAGCAGCTGACCGCGCTGATGCTCGACGCCGCGATGGGCACACCGCCGGATACCGCTGCGGTGCACGATGTTCCGCAGGCCGAGCGCTGGCGAGCCGGGCTGCGCCGGTGGGCCGAGACGCTCTACCAGCGCTACCGTGCGCATCCCTGGGCCATCGAACTGACCATCGGTGCGCGTCCGCTCGGCCCCAATGAAATGGGCTGGATGGAAAGCGCCCTCGTCGCACTCGCCGGCACCGGACTCACCGGGTCGGAGCAGCTCGACACCATCGTGCTGGTCAACGGCCACGTCCGTAGCCTGGTCCAGCAGACCCAACCGCTCGGCGACGATCCGTCGGTGCAGTTCGCCGCGCAGTTCGCCGAGATGATGACCGTGGCCGGCGATCGCTACCCTGCTGTCGCCGCGGCCTTCGCGGCGGAGGCTGCGGCGGTAAGCACCGCACCGGACTCCGGCGGTGCGAACAACGCCCTGCACTTCGGTATCGAACGCGTGCTGGACGGCTTGGGCGTCCTGATCGCCCGCCGAGCCGGCGGCTGAATCGGCCCGCCTGAACTCCCCACTGCCCCCGGCCAGGGCCTATCGTCGGACCATGACCCAGGACCTCGAACTTCAGCAGGACGCGATCACCACGGTGCGGGAGTTTCTTTCCGCGCTCGAACTCGGCGCCGTCGACGAGGCGTTGGAACTGCTGCACCCGGACGCTGTATGGAAGAACACCTCGCTGCCCGATGTCGGCGGCGGGCTGGCGCGCAAGATACTGCGGAACCTGAACCGGGACCCGTTCGGTTTCGAGGTCGACGTGCACCACATCGCCGCCGACGGCAATATCGTGCTCACCGACCGCACCGACTTTCTGCAGTTCGGCCCGGTGAAGATCGGCTTCTGGGTGACCGGCACCTTCGAGCTGCGCGACGGCCGGATCATCCTGTGGCACGACCACTTCAGCTGGGAGAACTTCTTGCGCGGCACCGCCGTCGGGGTATGGCGCGCCGTGTTCTCCCGCGACTGAACCGGCCGGCTCAGTCCTGAGTCCGCTGCTGCTGGAGCAGTTTTCGCCAGCGTTCGGCGGATTCGACCATGTCGTGGCCGACGAAGTCGAGGAATCGGCTGGTGTTGTACGCGCGTACCCCTGCCGGTGTGTCGCTGCCGAGCAACTCGGCGCCGCGCCGGGTCACCGCGGCCAGCTCGCACACCTGTTGCGCGCTGACCATTGTCGCGTGCACCCAGATGTTGTCGTCGACGAAGTAGCGATCCCGGCGGCTGCGGGCATCGCGTTCCCGTTGCAAGAGGCCCTGGGTTTCGAGCATGTTGATGGCCGCGGAGATGGTGGCCGGGCTGACCCGAAGTCGTTGCGCCAGTTCGGCGGCGGTGAGGCTGCCGCTGTCGGTGGTGTAGAGGCAGGCCAGCGCGGCCGCCGCGGTGCGCGGAACTCCGGTCCTGGTGATCTGCGCGACGAACTGCGTCACGAATTCGTCGAGCACCACATCGCCTGCCGCCGGGGCACTTTCGGCCGTCACGCCGCGCGATCGGTGCCGACGCGCGCGTAACTCGGTCGCTCTGTGCGCACGCCCAGGGTGGTAGCGACCGGGTCCGCCGTTGCGCATGACTTCCCGGCTGACGGTGGAGGTAGGCCGGTTCAGCTGCCTGGCGATCTCGGCGTACCCGAGACCTTGCGCGAGGCCCTCGGCGATCTGCCTGCGATCGTCCTGGGTCAACCTGCCACCCGGCATGCGCCGCCTCCCTCGCTGGCGAGTGGTTCGCCGTGCCGAACCATTCCGCGAGTATTGCGCTCAGTGGCAGACCATTGCAATACCTATGTCAGACAGGTGCATTCAGCGGCATATTCATTGCAATTCAATTCTGGAATCTACCTGCTGAAATCGCTTGATAGCCTGCTTTCATCGTTGGAAGATAATTGAATGCAACGTAGCGTTCGGGCATATCCAAACTCGAACGAAGTAGGAATCATGGTGCATCGACCACTCTCCGAATCCGTCGAACTCCCCACCACGCGCCCGGCCCGTTGCCCCTTCGACCCGCCCGCGGAACTGGCCGCGCTGCGCCCGCTGGTGCGCATGACTTTCCCCGACGGCCATCAAGGCTGGCTCGCCACCGGGCACGCGACCGTCCGCGCGGTCTTCGCCGACCCGCGCTTCAGCGTGCGCTACGAACTCGGGCACAACCCGCTGGCCGATGGCGGCCCGATGCCGCCCGCGACGCCGGGCGACCTGCTCGGTGTCGACCCACCGGAACACACGCGCTATCGAAAACTGTTGTCCGGCAAGTTCACCGTGCGCCGGATGGCCATGCTTACCGAGCGCGTCGAGGAGATCACGGCCGACCATCTGGACGCCATGGTCCGCGACGGCGGGCCGGTCGACTTGATCGAGGCGTTCGCCTTCCCCGTTCCCGCGCTGACCATCTGTGAGTTGCTCGGCGTTCCGTCCGCCGAGCGCGACACCTTCCGCGAGCTCGTCGCCGTGGCCAACGACATGGCCGCGTCCGTCGACGAGCGGGTGGCGGCCTTCGCCGACGGCGAGAAGTACCTGCGCACCTTGGTGCTGGCCAAGCGCGCCGAGCCCGCCGACGACCTGCTGAGCGACCTCACCGACAGCGACCTGACCGATGACGAGCTCGCCGTCATCGGCACCCTTCTGCTCGGCGCGGGCCTGGACACCACGGCGAACATGCTGGCGCTGGGCACCTTCGCCCTGCTGTCGCATCCCGACCAGCTCGCCGAGCTCCGCGCCCGGCCCGAACTCGCCGATCAGACCGTCGAGGAGCTCATGCGTTACCTGAGCATCGTGCACACCTCGTCGCGGGTGGCGCTCGAGGATGTCGAGCTGGACGGTCAGCTGATCAAGGCGGGGGAGACGGTCGCGCTGTCGACCCAGGCGGCCAACCGTGACCCGGCCAAGTTCGACGATCCCGACACCTTCGACATCCGGCGCAACGCCGTCGGACATGTCGGCTTCGGGCACGGCATCCACCAGTGCCTCGGTCAGCAACTTGCCCGCGTCGAGATGCGAGTCGCGTTGCCCGCCTTGGTGCGTCGCTTCCCGACGTTGCGGCTGGCTGTCCCGGCCGAAGGGGTTCCGTTGCGGCACGACATGGACATCTACGGCGTGCACCGGCTCCCGGTCACCTGGTAACGGGCGGGCACCGATGAAGATCACCATCGACCGGCACCGCTGCATCGGCGCGGGCATGTGCGCGCTGCTCGCACCCGAGGTTTTCGATCAGGACACCGACGACGGAAAGGTGCGGCTGCTCGATCCCGCGCCGCTGCCCGCTCGGCATGCGGTGGCACGAGAGGCGGAGCACGCTTGTCCGTCCGGCGCCATCGACGTCGTTCCGGACGGAACATCGTAATCGCAGCTCAGGTGGGATGAATCACACCTGAGCGGTCACTCAGCTGTGCTCGTTCAGATACTCCAGATAGAACGGCCGCAGCACCTCGGCGACCTCACCGTCACCCGCGTGGATGTAGTCGTCGATCATCGGCAGCACGTACTTGATGTCGGCTTCGCTCTCGCCGAGGTTGCCCGCGGCGGCCTCGGCGGCCGGGATCGAGGTGAGCAACCGCCACAGGAACTTGACGTCCCCGTGCCGCACGGCGAGCTTCACCGCGCGATCGTGCAGTTCCTTCGACGACAGCTTCTCCAGGTCCTCGTTACCGGCCATGCCAGCGACTCTAACCGGCGCCTCGGCGCGGCGGCCACGGCCCGGTCGTTCGCGTCGGCGAGTGAGGTTAACGACAAATTCACGGACACGCCTACCTGTGCGGGAGCGGGGAAGCGTAGTTCGGCGGTAGCGTCGTTGGTGCGGGCCGCGGCGGTGTGGCTCGTACGGGAGGTCCTGACCGTGACTGAGCTATTCAGTACGAGGGGGCCGGCACCCGGCCCTCGTGGCATCTGACGGCAACGTCAGGTCCCATCAGGACGGACCGGTCCAGCGAGATCGTTCGCGCGGGTGCCGCGTGGGCACAGAGGAGCCCACCGTGACTGCATCACGCTCCGTCCCCGCCCCCCCGGCGCAACCCCGTCCCGCGAAAGGCGGAACCGCCGCGAAGGGTGCACACCCCTCGCATTCCCTCGCCAATACCTTCGTCATCGACACGTCGGTTCTGCTGTCCGATCCCTGGGCGTTCACCCGGTTCGGCGAACACGATGTCGTGCTACCGCTGGTGGTCATCAGCGAACTCGAAGGCAAACGGCATCACCACGAATTGGGCTGGTTCGCGCGGGAAGCCCTGCGCAACCTGGACGATCTGCGCTTGCTGCACGGCAGGCTGGATCAGCAGGTGCCGATCGGCACCGAGGGTGGAACGCTGCAGGTGGAACTGAACCACACCGATCCCGCGGTCCTTCCGGTCGGCTTCCGCACCGACACCAATGATTCCCGAATCCTGGCCTGTGCACTCAATCTGGCGGCCGAGGGCCGTCAGGTGGTGCTGGTGTCCAAGGACATTCCGCTACGGGTCAAAGCGAGTGCGGTGGGCTTGCAAGCCGACGAATATCACGCACAGGACGTCGTCACCTCCGGCTGGTCCGGCATGGTGGAGCTCGACGTCAGCTCGGGACAGATCGACCAGCTCTACTCGGAGTCGGTGCTCGACCTGGACGACGCCCGGGAACTGCCCTGCCACACCGGAATCCGGCTGCTGGGTAGCAGCTCCAGCGCGCTCGGCCGGGTCACCCCGGACAAGCGGGTCCAGCTGGTGCGCGAACGCGAGGCGTTCGGCCTGCACGGCCGCTCCGCCGAGCAGCGCATCGCGCTCGATCTGCTGCTGGACGAGAGCATCGGCATCGTCTCGCTCGGCGGCCGGGCGGGTACCGGCAAATCCGCGCTCGCGTTGACCGCGGGCCTGGAGGCGGTGCTGGAGCGGCGAACTCAGCGAAAGGTGGTTGTCTTCCGCCCGCTCTACGCGGTCGGTGGTCAGGAACTCGGTTACCTGCCGGGCAGCGAGAGCGAGAAGATGGGCCCGTGGGCCCAGGCAGTCTTCGACACCCTCGACGGGCTGGCCAGCCGTGAGGTGATGGAGGAGGTGCTCGCCCGCGACATGCTGGAGGTGTTGCCGCTCACCCACATTCGCGGCCGGTCGCTGCACGACTCGTTCGTGATCGTGGACGAGGCCCAGTCGCTGGAACGCAATGTGCTGCTCACGGTGCTCAGCCGGCTCGGCACCGGTTCACGGGTGGTGCTCACCCACGACGTCGCCCAGCGCGACAACCTGCGGGTCGGCCGGCACGACGGCGTCGCCGCGGTGATCGAAAAGCTCAAGGGTCACCCGTTGTTCGCGCACATCACGCTGACCCGCAGTGAGCGCTCGCCGATCGCGGCGCTGGTGACCGAGATGCTGGAGGAGTACGGACCCAACGCCTGAGTCGGTTGGTGTGTTTCCCCTCACAGTTGCCGGGTAATATCCCGGCGATAGCTGTTCGGTATGACCCGGCGTGTCCCTGGTGGATTCGCCGGGTCATTGCTGAACATCGGCCTAGGCTGCCAGCGGCGTCACCGAGTCGGCGACGTTTTCGGTAGCCACTTTCGAGAGGATGGAAATGCACCACTTCGCTCGACGAACGGCTGGATACACTGCCCTGCTCGCCGCGACCGGCCTGATCATCGCCGGCTGCAGCAGCAATGACGACGACGACAAGAACGACAGCGCGGCTTCGGCGGGAGCGTCGGCGGCCTCGGCGCTGATGACCACCACGGTCCCGATGGGCACCACCGAGGAGCACACCTCTGGTGCCGCGGAGGAGACCAAGATCGCGACGCAGCGTGGCGACATCGCCGTCTCCGGGCACATTTTCGACAAGTACGTGCAGACCGGTGGCCCGGCGGGCCCGCTCGGCGCTCCGCTGGAAGCGCAGGAAGACGGACCCGACGACGGCAAGTACCAGGACTTCGTCGGCGGCACCGTGTACAAGGCCAAGGACGGCCAGCCGCACATCGTCTGGGGCGAGATCCGCAAGGCGTGGGAAGACAACGGCGGCGCCAAGGGCAAGCTCGGCTACCCCACCAGCGACGAGAAGGACATCGCGGGCGGCAAGGAGAGCGACTTCTCCGGTGGCACCATCACCTGGGTCGACGGCAAGACGACCGTCACGCCGAAGTAGGTAGTCGGTTCGGCGCCCGGGACGGCTCAGCCGGTCCCGGGCGCCCGTCCAGTCTCATCCAATGAATGCCCGTATCTCGGGCTCAACCGCTAGGTTGTCTAGGTGCAAACTCTCTTGACCGATCGCGAGTTGCTCGAATCCCTCGCGCTGGACGTGGAATCCATTCTGCGTCGCCACATCGACGCCGCCGACGGATGGCAGCCGCACGACTTCGTGCCGTGGGACGACGGCCGTAACTTCGCGTTTCTCCACGGGACCGACTGGGCGCCGGAGCAGTCCGAGCTCAGCGAGGTCGCCAAGCTGGCGTTGACCGTCAGCGTGCTGATCGCGGACAACCTGCCCTCGTACCATCGCGAGCTGGGCAAGTACCTGCGCACCGGCGCGTGGTGGCGCTGGGTCGGCCGGTGGACCGCCGAGGAGAACCGCCACGAGATCATGATCCGCAACTTCCTCATGGTGACCCGGGCGGTGGACCCGGTCGAGCTGGAGCGGATGCGGATGAAGCACATGACCGACGGCTTCCGCCGCCCCGGCATGCACCTGCTCGACGTGCTGGCCGCCTGCGCCTTCGAAGAGGTCGCCGCCGCCATCCGGCATCGCAACACCGCGGCGCTCGGCGAGAGCCCGATGGTCACCGCGATCGCCGAGCGCATCGCGCTCGACGACGAGATGCAGGCGGTCGTGTTCGCCGAGCTGGTCGAGGCGGGCCTGAACGTGGCGCCCGATCAGGCGATGCGCGCCATCGCCGACCAGGTCGCCGACTTCAAGGTGCCCTCGGTGACGCTGGCCGACGGCCGCACCAGCGATGAGGTGCTCGCCGTAGCCGGGATCTACGACCCGGCCAAGGAGAACGAGTTGGTCTTCAAGCCGCTGCTGAAGCGGTGGAACGTCTTCACTCGGACCGATCTCGGTGAAGCCGGCGAAGCGGCTCGCGCCGAACTCGCGCATCTGCGCGACTGAATTACCCCCGGTCGGCGCGTGGTTTTACCGCGCCGACCGGATTCTTTTCTTTTTCGCGTAGTTGTGATGAAACACACGCGATGTCGCCAGCGATTAGCTGAGTACATCCGCATTATGCGGAAGCGAGAAAGGAAAGAATCATGGTTGGAGCAATTGTCGAGGGCATGGTTTCCCTCTTCGGTGTCGGTGCCAAGGCGTTCCTGAAGGCGCTCGGCATCATCTTCTGATGTCCCCTCGCGTGGGTATTTCGGCCAGGCTGACCTACCCACGCCCACGCTCCGTCGAGCGTCACGTCGGACCAGTATGAGGGAGTCCGACGTGACGCTCGCGCGGCGGCGAAAGTAATTGCTATTTCTGGTCTTCGACCTTCGCCATGGACAGCACATCCAATCGGCGGTCGAGTTCTTCCTCGGTGAGCTTCTCATCGAGCAGACCGCGATCGATAACCGTCTGGCGAATTGTCTTCTTGTGCTTCAACGCTTCTTTGGCAACCGCCGCCGCCTCTTCGTAACCGATCGCCGAATTCAGCGGGGTAACAATGGAGGGCGAGGACTCCGCCAAGGTGCGGAGGTGGTCCACATTGGCGACCAGTCCGCGCACACACTTGTCGGCGAAGAGCCGGGAAACATTGGCGAGCAACCGAATCGACTCGAGCAGATTGCGCGCCATCACCGGGATATAGACATTCAGTTCGAAGGCGCCGTTCGCGCCGCCGAACGCGACAGCGGCGTCGTTGCCGATCACCTGCGCCGCGACCTGCGTAACCGCCTCGGGCAGCACGGGATTGACCTTGCCGGGCATGATCGAACTGCCGGGCTGCAGATCGGGCAGCTGGAGTTCGCCGAGGCCGGTCAGCGGGCCCGAGCCCATCCAGCGAATGTCGTTGGCGATCTTGGTGAGACTCACCGCGACGGTGCGCGCCGCACCCGACGCCTCGACCAGTCCGTCCCGGGCGGCTTGCGCCTCGAAGTGATCCCTGGCCTCACGCAGCGCGTCGAGACCGGTCGAACGGACCAGCTCCGCAACGACCTTGCCGCCGAAACCGTCTGGCGCATTGAGGCCGGTGCCCACCGCGGTGCCGCCGATGGGCAGCTCACCGAGGCGCGGCAGCGTCGCCATGAGACGGTCGATGCCCGCGGCGATCTGGCGGGTGTAACCGCCGAACTCCTGGCCGAGGGTCACCGGCACCGCGTCCATCAGGTGGGTGCGGCCTGACTTGACCACGGTCCGCCACTCGGTCGACTTGTCCAGCAGGGCCAGCCGCAGATGCTCGAGCGCGGGCACCAGGTCGGTGATGATCGCCTCGGTCGCGGCGAGATGCACCGCGGTCGGGAAGGTGTCGTTGGACGACTGCGACATGTTCACGTCGTCGTTCGGGTGCACGGTCACGCCGTTCGCCTTCGCGATCGAGGCGATCACCTCGTTGGCGTTCATGTTCGAGCTGGTGCCCGAGCCGGTCTGGAAAACATCGATCGGGAACTGGTCGTCGTGCTTGCCCGCGGCGATCTCGTCGGCGGCGGCGATGATGGCGTTGGCCTTCGCGGGGTCGAGCAGCCCCAGATCCCGATTCACCTTGGCGCAGGCGGCCTTCAGCAGGCCGAGCGCGCGGATCTGCGCGCGCTCCAGGCCGCGTCCGCTGATCGGGAAGTTCTCCACGGCCCGCTGGGTCTGCGCCCGCCACAGCGCGTCCACCGGGACCCTGACCTCGCCCATGGTGTCGTGCTCGATGCGGTACTGCGTCTCCTCCGTCATGTTTCCGACCATATGCCCGAGACGACCGTCATGGGGCTGCCACGCCTGTAGTGATTCGCACACCCTCGGCTGCGCCGCACCCGGAATATCCGCGAGGTGGTCGACAGGTCGCGGCGCGCGGCCATTCGACTCGCCGCGAGGGGCTTGTAAAAGCAGAGACGCGCAGGGGATGCCTGCGCGTCTCTGGTTCTCGATGGTGCCGGATCAGGGCAGCGGCGGCACCGCGTGCTCGTCACCGATGAAGTCGACCGAGGAGTACTCGCGCAGCTTCGTCAGGCGGTGGTAGGCGTCGATCATCCGGACCGTGCCGGACTTGGAGCGCATCACGATCGACTGGGTGGACGCGCCGCCGCCGTAGTAGCGCACGCCGCGCAGCAGGTCGCCGTCGGTGACGCCGGTGGCGCAGAAGAAGACGTTGTCGCCGGCCACCAGGTCCTCGGTGGTGAGCACCCGATCCAGATCGTGGCCCGCGTCGATCGCCTTCTGCCGCTCGTCGTCGTCTGTCGGGGCCAGCATGCCTTGCAGCTCGCCACCCATACAGCGCATCGCCGCGGCCGCGATGATGCCCTCGGGGGTGCCACCGACGCCGACCAGGATGTCGGTGCCCGAGTCGGGCCTGGCCGCGGCGATGGCGCCCGCGACGTCGCCGTCGGAGATCAGCCGGATGCGCGCGCCCGCGTCCCGGACCTGCTGGATCAGCTCGGCATGCCGGGGGCGGTCCAGGATGCAGACGGTCAGGTCCGACTTCGACAGGCCCTTGGCCTTGGCGACCCGGCGGATGTTCTCGCCGATCGGGACCGAGATGTCGATCACGTCGGCGGCGTCCGGGCCGACCGCGATCTTGCTCATGTAGAACACCGCGGACGGGTCGAACATCGCGCCGCGCTGGGCGACCGCGAGCACCGCGATGGCGCCGGGGGAGCCCTTCGACATCAGCGTGGTGCCGTCGACCGGGTCGACCGCGAAATCGACCTCGGGTCCGGTGCCGTCACCGACGAGTTCGCCGTTGAACAGCATGGGCGCCTCGTCCTTCTCGCCCTCGCCGATGACGACCACGCCGCGCATGGAGACCGAGTTGACCAACTGGCGCATCGCGTCGACCGCGGCGCCGTCGCCCCCCTCCTTGTCGCCGCGACCGACCCACCGGCCTGCGGCCATCGCACCGGCCTCGGTGACGCGGACCAGCTCGAGCGCGAGGTTGCGGTCCGGCGCCTCGCGGCGGCTCGGTGTCGGGGAAGATGCCGTCATTGCGGGGTGCCTCCTGTGCGTCGGTACAAAAGCTGTGCGCCGCGCGCGGGGTCCTGGGGTTAACGCAAGCTGCATGACCGCGCGCGTCGGTCCGGACGATTGTCTCACTCGAACTGAGACGGGCGTACACCCTGCTCGGTCGATCGGGGTGCGTGCGGGAGCGCCGGACGCGCGAGTGGATACTGAGTGCGTGTCCCCGCAAAAGCCACGCATCATGAACGACTACCGGGATCTGTTCTGGTCGCTGATCCCCCTCGTATTGATCGCCGTGGTTTTCGCCGGCCTGGCGAGCCAATGCAGTTTCGCCGCAAAGGGTCCGACGCAGGGGCAGATCCCGCACTTCGATGCGAAGGCCGCGCTCACCTCCGACGCCCGCAGCCTGCCGTTCCCCATCCGGAACCCGGCCGTGCCCGCCGACTGGACGCCCAACTCCGGCAGCCGGGAGAACATCAGCGGCACCGGCGGCGGACCGATCAGCACTGTCGGCTATATCACCAACCACGGCGCCTACATGCGCTTCAGCCAGAGCAGCGCGACCGAGGAAGCCCTGTCCCGATTCGTGCTCGGCTCCCGCTACGCCACCGGTACCGAGCAGATCGGCGACCAGAAATGGATCGTCTACGCCGAGCCCGGCTCGGAATCGGCTTGGATCACTGACCTCGGCCAGGTGCGGGTGCTCATCACCGGCGCCGGTCAACGTGAGTCGTTCGTCACGCTCGCGCAAGCCATCACAGCCGCTCCGCCGATCAAGCCCTGACCCCAGGTGTGTGTCGGGCCCTGATGAATGGGGTCGTGCGCAGCGGACGAAGTCGTCGAATACTGCTTGCTGGGCGGGGATTCGGACGAACTCGGACAGAGCTATGAAGAAAACCATTGCAGGCCTCGCGGTCGCCACCATGCTGCTGGCACCGGCGACGGCGACCGCCGCCACCCCGCCCGATCACTCGCCCCCGACGCTCGTCGCCGACAGCGGTTCCGCCGCCCCCGGTTCGGCCGGCGACTACCTGTGCCGACTACTGCGGATGTTGCGCGCCGGATGGGTCGACAGCTCCGGCGGCGGCCCAGCCTGCACGTTTCCCTAGCGGTGGTTGACGATGGTGCCCCGGTGAAAGGGCCGCCACCGCACAAACGGTGACGGCCCTTCAGCGAGTGGATTCACTCAGTTCAGGAGCTTGGTTCCGGCGTAGCTGCCCCATTGAACCTCAGCGACCTTGTCGGAATCTGCGTTGTAGGTCGAATCAATCCAATCGGTGACCGTGGACTCTGCTTCCCGCAGTACAGGCTCTGAGATACCGGCCGGAGATTCCGCCCGGAGGAGGAAATATGCCCGGTCCGAGGGCTCCTGCCCTGGGTGATCGGCAGCCCACTGCAGATGCATCTCGTAGTCGGCCTCAGCTTTCTGCTCGAACTCGATGTGCGTACCGGCGAACTCCGGAAACCTCGCGATCTCGCTCGCCACAGCCGCACGGATAGCATTCGCCTCCATTGGCGTGCAGTACAGCTGGACAACCAGATAGCTGCTCACTGTTGCTGATCACTTCCTCTCGTCAGATGACATGGCAGTGCCGTTTGTGATATCCGGCCGGCATTTTGCTATCGACATCCTTCTCCGCAAGTTTCTGGGCATCGGCCCGATTGAAGGCCCGGCCTGTCCCTTCGACCTGTTGGGTGGAATGCCCATTGGCCGGCGTTCCGTTCTTGACCTGGTCACAGCGCACTGTGATCGTGATCTTCTTCGGCGCACGCTGGACCGGCGAAAACCCCTCCGCGACAGGCTGAAACAGCGTAGTGGCCGCTACCGGCAGCGGGTAGCTCGGTGTGGCCGCTGCGACCGACGAGCCTGCGATACCGACAATGAACGGCCCAGCCAGCATGAAGGCAATCGCCGATACGCGTCGTGTGTTCCTCATAATGTCCCGCCCCCATGCTTTTAGCCCTCCGCAGCTATCTCGCTGACGAGGGTCTCACTAAATGCGACGACGGCCGTCGGATCTGGCTCCCTTGCGGGGCGGAGTCCGAAAGTCTTTGTCCGTCAATAGTGTTGGACGGCGAGCCAGGGGAAACGGTTCCATCCCACCGAAGAGTTCTACTATGGGCTCTATCACATATCGAGTCATCTTCTCGCGGCACAGATTTCGTCGTCGGCGCCCAGGCGGGGAAGGCTGCTTGCTACTGAACCGTCGCGGCGGCAGTCCAGTGCCAAAGGTCACTGACCGCGTATGTTCCCTAGCGGTGGTTGACCACGTTGACGATGGTGCCGTTGGGGTCGCGGACGAAGAAGCGGCGTACGCCCCACTGTTCGTCGGTGAGCGGATAGACGATGTCGGCGCCGGCGGCGGTCATGGCCGCGTGCACGGCGTCCACGTCTTCGACCTCGACGCTCATGTTGGGCTGCAGCTTCTCGGCGCCGGGGCCGATGAGTAGCACCTGGGCGGTGGGGTTGGCGGGGGAGGCCATGGTGACGACCCAGCCGAGGTCCATCGCCTCTTCGAAGCCGAGCAGCCGGTAGAAGTCGCGGCTGGCTTCGATGTCGGTGGTGTGGATGTCCGGCGTCGCCCGGCGGATCGTCAACTCTGGCCCTCCAGGTCGGTGCGGGACAGCGCGTCCTCCACCCGCTTTCTGGCGCCGGCCAGGTGTTCCTCGCAGCGGTTGGCCAGCGCTTCGCCGCGTTCCCACAGGGCGAGCGACTCGTCGAGGTCGAGGCCGCCTTGTTCGAGCATCTTCACGACATTGACCAGTTCGTCGCGGGCACGCTCGTAGCCGAAGGTGGCGATCTCAGCCAATTCGGTCTCGGCATCCTTGCCGGGCTCGGCCAAGGTCAGCTCCTCCTCGTGTCGTCCGTCTTGTCCTGGGTGCGGGGGCCTAGTGCCTGGGTGCCCAGCGCGGCCGCGGTGACGGCGCCGTCGGCGACCCTGATGCGCAGCTGGCTGCCCGCGGGTGAGTCCTCGATCGTGCGCACCACGTGCCGTTCCGGGCCCGCGACGCGCTGCACGACAGCGTAGCCACGGGCCAGGGTGGCGGCCGGGCCCACCGCGGTCAGCTTCTCGCGCAGGTGGCGGGTCGCGGTGGCCTCGGTACGAATGAACTGCTCGGCGCAGCGACGGGTCGACGCGCGCAGGCGCTCGATTTCCTCACGGCGCCGGTCGATTTCGCGCAGCGGATCGGCGAGCACGGGGCGCGAACGCAGTTGGGTCAGCGCGCGGGTCTCGCGGTCGACCCAGCCGCGCAGCGCGGCGGCGGAGCGGGCGCGCATATCGCGCACACCGGCCAATTCCGCGGCGGCGTCGGGCACCACACGCTTGGCGGCGTCGGTGGGCGTGGCGGCGCGCAGGTCGGCGACGAGATCGCTGAGCGGGTTGTCCGGCTCGTGGCCGATCGCGCTCACGATGGGGGTGGTCGCGGCGACGATGGCGCGGCACAGCGCCTCGTCGGAGAAGGCCAGCAGGTCCTCCACGCTGCCGCCGCCGCGGGCCAGCACGATCACCTCGACGGACGGGTCGCGGTCGAGTTGAGCGAGGGCCTCGAGCATCTGCGGCACCGCGGTCGGCCCCTGCACGGCGGTATTGCGAATCTCGAAACGCACTGCGGGCCAGCGATTTCTGGCCACCGTCAGGACGTCACGTTCGGCGGCGCTGGCCCGGCCGGTGATCAGTCCGACGGTCTTGGGCAGGAACGGCAGCGGCCGCTTGAGCCGCACGTCGAAGAGACCTTCGGCGGCGAGCAGGGCCTTCAGCCGCTCGATGCGGGCGAGCAGCTCACCGATGCCGACCGGGCGAATCTCGATGACGCGCAACGACAGTGTGCCGCGGCCGGTGAAGAACGAGAGCTTGCCGTAGACCACGACCCGGCTGCCTTCCTGCAGCGGGATCGGGGACTTGCGGATGAGGTCCGGGTCGCAAGTCACCGACAGCGACATGTCCGCGGACGGGTCACGCAGCACCAGGAACGCGGTGCGGGCGCCCGGTCGCAAGTTGATCTGGGTGATCTGGCCCTCGACCCAGATGCTGCCGAGCCGATCGATCCACTGCGCGACCTTGATCGCGACGGAGCGCACCGGGTACGGCTGCTCGGCGGAGTTGGCGGGCGCGGCGGAACTCGCGGGCGCGGCGGGGGCCGATGCAGGCGGTTGGCCGGTGCGCTCCGGTTGACCGGGGGTCACCCGGCCAACCGTCGACGAAGGTGTGCGTGGCAGCCGAGGCTGGGCACCCCGAGGAGGCGCACGCGCATGGTTTCGGTCACTGCGCCTGCACGGTGGCGATCCGATTCGTCAGCATGGTCACGAACGGCGCCCGGTTGCGGGTCTGCTGCTCGTAATCCAGCAGCGCGGTGAGGTCTTCGACGGTCAGCATGCGCAGGCGGGCGCGCAGCTGAGCCAGGGTCATGCCGCCATAGTCGTAGCGGGTGGCTACTTCGGGCACGCTGATCTCCGGCGCGGGGTCGGCCGCGGGGACGATCTCGAGTTTGGTTTCCGACACCGGCTCAGCGGTTTCCGGCTCGTCGGCACTCGGCACCGAGGTGCTGTGGCCGTTGCCCTCGGCGGCACGGGCGGCGGCTTCGGCGGGCAGTGTCTCGCGAGCCGTGTAGGTGGCCGGCTCGGGGTCGTCGGCGGCGTACAGGTCGAAGCGGCTGGTGCGCGTCGTGCTGCCGCTGTGGGTCGGCTCCGGGTCGAGGTCCTCGTCGAAGGTGGCCCACTCCGGCTGTTCCTCCGGAGCATTGGCCAGTCGATCGAAGACCGCGTCGCCCTTGAGCGCGAGGCTCGTTACGAACTGCTGGACGTGCATCGTCGTCTGCAGCAGCTGGCTGATGGCGGTGATCGGTAAATTCATTGCGGCCGTGGGTAGCCGACGAGTTTCCTCAACGGCGTAAACGGCGGCCCCGGCGGCTACCCGGGCCAGGAACGGTGGTCGAAACATGGTCCTAGCCTGCCCGAAATGGTGTGCTATGCAAAGGTCGGGGCTCACGAGAGTGATTCTGGCTCATGTCCCGGCGCGCACGGACCACGCCTCGCCGCACGGTAGCGACTTCGGCGCACTGCCCGGACGGCGGATAGTCGGTCGGCGCACGTAAGCTGTCGGCATGTCCTCGGCCATACCCTTGAACGTCGGAATCACCCGCTCCGCGGGTGCCGGAACCGTCGATCCCGTCGGCGGCAAGCGGGTGCTGCTCGCCGAGCCGCGGGGGTACTGCGCCGGCGTGGACCGAGCGGTGGAGACCGTCGAGAAGACGCTCGAGAAGCATGGTGCGCCGATCTACGTGCGCAAGGAGATCGTGCACAACCGCCACGTCGTGGAAACGCTGCGTGAGCAGGGCGTCATCTTCGTCGACGAGACCGACGAGGTGCCCGAGGGCTCGGTGGTGGTGTTCTCCGCACACGGTGTCTCACCCGCGGTGCACAGCTCGGCCGCCGCCCGCAACCTGCACACCATCGACGCGACCTGCCCGCTGGTGACGAAGGTGCATCAGGAGGCCAAGCGGTTCGCCCGCGACGACTACGACATCCTGCTGATCGGCCACGAAGGCCACGAGGAAGTCGAGGGCACGGCGGGCGAGGCGCCCGAGCACGTGCAGCTGGTGGACGGCCCCGCCTCGGTGGACAAGGTCACTGTGCGCGACGAGTCGAAGGTGATTTGGCTCTCACAGACCACGCTGAGCGTCGATGAGACGATGGAGACGGTGCAGCGGCTGCGCGAGCGCTTCCCCGCGCTGCAGGATCCGCCCAGCGACGACATCTGCTACGCCACCCAGAACCGTCAGGTCGCGGTGAAGGCGATGGCGCCGGAATGCGATCTGGTGATCGTCGTCGGCTCGCGCAACTCCTCGAACTCGGTGCGCCTGGTCGAGGTCGCGCTCAATGCTGGTGCCAAAGCCTCCTACCTCGTCGACTACGCCCGCGAGGTGGACCCCGCCTGGCTCACCGACGTCCGCACCGTCGGCATCACCTCGGGCGCTTCGGTGCCGGAGATCCTGGTCCGCGGTGTGCTGGACATGCTCGAGGAGCACGGCTACGCCGATGTTCAGCCGGTGACCACGGCGAACGAAACCTTGGTCTTCTCGCTGCCCCGCGAGCTGCGCACTACCCGGCGCTGATCCCCGCCGAACCATCTGGTGCTGGTCACTCGCACGACCACCCGCCGCTGAGCTGCGGCGAAGCATGCGGCCTTGAGCTGCGGCGAAGGACGCGCCGTTGAGCTGCCGTGAACCATCCGGCGTCGAGCTGCGCCGAACCATTCGGCGTCGAGCTGCGCCGAACCATTCGGCGTCGAGCTGGGTGTGGATGGCGTTCGCGGATGGGACGTGGTGGCGGCCCGACCCGCTCGATGCCGCCATGGTGTCCGCTTGATCGCCGTAAAGACCTGACGCCCGCCGCCATGTCCCCGCCGCCACCGACGCTACGCACGAACGGGACATGGAGGCTGCGTCACTCGGTTATCGCCGCCGTGGTGTCCCGTTGGCCGTTGATGGCGTTCGCGAGGGGGACACGGCGGCGGGTTCGACTCGGTGATTGCCGCTGTGGTGTGCCGATGGTGCGGATGGCGTTTGCGGATGAGGCGTGGTGGCGGCCCGACCCGCTCGTTGCTGCCATGGGTCCGCTCTGATCGCCGTAATGGCCTGACACCCGCCGTCATGTCCCCGCCGCCACCGACGCTACGCACGAACGGGACGTGGCGGCTGCGTCACTCGGTGGTTGACGCCGTGGTGTCCCGTTGGCCGTTGGTGGCGTTCGCGAGGGGGACATGGCGGCGGGTTCGACTCGGTGATTGCCGCTGTGGTGTCCCGTCGGTGTGGATGGTGTTTGAGGGTGGGGCGTGGGGCGGCCCGACCCGCCGCAGTGTCCGCTGCGATCGCCGTAAGGGCCTGGCGGCGGCCGTTATGTCCCCGCCGCCACCGACGCTACGCACGAACGGGACGTGGTGGCGGCGTCTCTCGGTGGTTGCCGCCGTGGTGTCCCGTTGGCTGCTGGTGGTGCTCGCGAGGGGGACGTGGTGGCCGGAGACCCGCTCGATGCCGATTTGATCGCCCTGCGCCTAGCCGTATGGCCGACTATGCCCGGCGCGTTGTGTCGGATCAGCGTCCGAAGCCGGTTCCGGTGCGCGGCGCGATAAATATGTCGCGCCAGGGCTGCCCGGCCTGACACCATCGCGGCATGCCAGCAGCCATGACATCCGACCAGCTTGCCGCCCGCACCACCCGGGCGGTTGCCGCGGCGGTCGAGGCGGGCCGTGACCTCGGGCTGACGGTGACCGACCCGAAGGTGTTGCACGATGCGTTCTCCGTGGTCGTGCACCTCGCCCCGTCACCCGTGGTGGTCCGGGTGCCCACCGTCCTGCTCTCGCCCGACCTCGACCCGCAAACGACACGCCAGCGTTCGGAGCTCGAGGTGGTGGCGTGGCTGGCGGAGCAGGGCGTCCCGGTGATTCCGCCGAGCCCGCTCGTGCCGCGGGAACCCGTGCGGCGCAACGGTTTCTCGATGACGTTCTGGCAGTTCGTCGAGGTGGACGCGAGCGTCGAGCCCGACTACGCGCACAACTGCGGTCTGATCGCGGACCTGCACGCCGCGCTGCGCGCTTACCCGGGCGAGCTGCCGTTCCTGTCCTCGGCCGAACCGGCGGTGGTCACGGAGAGCCTGGCCGCCCTCGCGCAGAGTCCCGACCTCATCGATGCCGCGGATCTCGATCGTGCGCAGCGGGAATGGGAGATCCTGGAGCCCGTCATCCGGTCGCGTGCGGCGTTCGAGGCGGAGTTCCCCGGTATCGATCTCCAGCCGATCCACGGGGACGCTCCCGCGGTCAATGTCGTGCACACCCCGGGTGGACCGCTGTATGCCGACTTCGAGCTGACCACGCTCGGCCCGGTCGAATGGGATCTGGCGTTTCTGGGCCCCGAATGCGAGGCCGCGTACAACGCCGCGGCGGAGCGCCGAGGCCTGCGCCCACTGGACGAACGCCTGATGCGTTTCATCAACGCCGTAGGCATGGCCAGAACGCTGGCCTGTCTCGCGGTGGTGCCGCAGCTGCCCATACTCTCCGAGGCTTTGACACCGTCCATCGAGTACTGGCGGTCGATGCCGTTCGCAGGCGGACTGAACTAACTGAACGACCGCGGCTATAGGTTCTCGGGCCTGCGTCGGTCGGTGCGGCTCGAATCCCGTTCGCGGTAGCGCACGTTGGGCTGGGGGTGCGGCGGCGGCAGGTCGCCCCGGCGGCGCGGCGGATTGCCGCGCGGCGGTTCGTTGTCCGTGCGTGGTGGCGCCGCGGCGGGCCGGGCGCCGGTGCGCGGGGCGGGGCGCCCCTCGCGAGGCCGGGCAGGCGCGGCGACCCGCGGCGGTGCGTCGGCAACGGAGGGTGCGGGCCGGCGGGACGGCCGCGGGGCCTTCTCCTCGAGGTCGTGCTCGAGGTCGTCTGCTTCGTCCTTGGGGCGGCGGGTGCGGCGGCGGGCCGACTCGGCCAGGCCTGCGGCGCCGGTTCGGCCGGAGCGCGGGCGCTTGGTGGCGGTCCGGCCCCAGCTTTCGCCGCGCCGCGATTCCGCCGCGCGCTCGCCGGGCTCGCCACGGCGCTGCATCATGATGCGCGCCCCACCGATCAGCAGCACCAGGGCGGTGGCGAGGAACATGGTGGGGAACCGCTCCACCAGCGGGACCGCCAGCTTCAGCAGGATTTCGGTGATCGAACTCATCGCGACGCCGGTCAGCTGCTTGTAGGCGAGCGGGACGGCGATGAACAACAGCAACGGCGGCAGCACCATGGTGGTGAACAGGCCGCGATAGCGGACCGTCAGCACGGCTGCCAGACAACCGACGATGTACAGCGCGGCGAAGGTACCGGTCAGATCGGTACTGTCGCCGTTCGCATCGATCAAGAAACCCAGAAACGTGCAGGCAACCGCGATCAGGACCGCCGCACCCACCGGGAGACCCGGAACGGTCGGCAGTATCGAGCGTTGCGGCGCGGGCACCCGGGTTCGCACACGTTGGGAAGCAGCCACATTGTGAACACTAACCGGCGCCGCGCCGGAGGGCGTTATGGCACGGCGGTTACCCGGCTAATCAGCGGCGTCGGCGAAGCCCACCGCGCGTGGCCAGGAATCCACCCGCTGGATTGCCGGCACCTCCTCTTCCGCAATTTCCAGGTCGTGCAGTTTGCGTGCGGTGACCATGACCCGCGATTCCACCGATGCCACGGTGTAGTTGAAAGCGTCCACGGCCTTACCGAGTTGCGCGCCGAGCCGATCCAGATGGCGGCCGGTCATGCCGAGCCGGGCATACAACTCCTTGCCTAATTGCTGAACGGTTGCCATATCCCGGGACAGTGCTTCTTGCCGCCAGCTGAACGCGACCGTGCGCAGCAAGGCGATCAAAGTGGTCGGCGTCGCGAGGATCACGTTCCGGCCGAACGCGTACTCCAGCAAGCCGGAGTCGGTGGTCAGCGCGGCATCCAGGAACGGATCGCCGGGCACGAACAGCACGACGAACTCCGGTGCCGGATCGAATGCCGCCCAATACGCCTTGTCGGCCAGCTGGTCGATATGCCCGCGTAGGTGTTTCGCATGCCTGGTGAGATGCTCGGCCCGCATATCCGGATCGTCGACCGTGCTGGCGTCGAGATAGGCACTGAACGGGACCTTGGCGTCGACCACGATGTGCCTGCCGCCCGCCAGGTTCACCACCAGGTCGGGCCGTACGTTGCCGGTCCGGTCGCCCGCGCCGTTGCCGCGGGCCGCGCGCGTCACCTGGGTGTCGAAGTCGACGTGCCTGGTCATGCCGGCGAGTTCGACCACGCGCTCCAATTGGATCTCGCCCCATCGCCCGCGCACCTGCGGCGCCCGCAGCGCGGCGACCAGCTGGCTGGTCTGGCTGGTCAGTTGCAGCGAGGTGCGCTGCATGCCCGCCACCTGCTCGCGCAGACCCGAATACGCGTTGATCCGATGATGCTCGACCTGCTGGATGTGCTGGTTCAGCGCGCCGACCGCCTCGCGCAGCGGGTCGACCATGGCGCCGATCGCGTGCGAATGCCTGCGCGCCGCATCCTCGTTCGCCGCGGTGAGCGACTGCCGCAGCAGCCGCTCGTTGTCGGTGGCCGCGGCCAGTCTTGCCTCCGCCGCGGTGGCCCGATGCCCGGCGCGCGCGGCATGGCCGAGCCAGCCGAGTCCGACTCCAGCGGCGAATACCAGCATCAGTGCGACAAGCATCGGTGCGGTCATAACGCCGATAGTGCCGCACGCCACCGACAAGTACCGCCGGTTGGCAATTACCCAGCGCCGTGTCGGCAAACGAGGTGGTCAAGCCGTACATACGGCGCGCTCGGTCATGACGGGGCAATCGAATTCGTGACCTACCTCGCTTCGCGGCCGCTGGTCGTGGGTCGCCCGAGGCACGCCGCCGCAGGGAGCTGCACCGAAAACCTTGCTCGCGGTGGAACTCTGAGCGGGACAACCTCGCGGCACGAATCGGTGCCAGCAGGTGTGCGTGCGCCGCAGAACAGCCATCGAAGTGCCGGACGAATCACCGCTGACACGCCGGAGAAAAGGGCGGCAATCCGACACGGCGGCCACGGCAATTGAATTGTGTCGGTGCGGTGGCCTACGGTTTCGCGGATGCGGATGCTGCACACCTCGGACTGGCACATCGGGCGCACGTTCCACGGGGTCGATCTGCTTGCCGACCAGGCACGTTCACTGGCCACGATCGCGGAGCTGGTGGCCGAGGAGTCGGTCGAGGTGGTGGTGCTGCCCGGCGACGTGTACGACCGCTCCATCCCGAGTGCCGACGCGATCGCGGTGTGCAACCGCGGATTCGAGGCCATCCGTGCGGCGGGCGCCCGGATCGTCGCCACCTCGGGCAACCATGATTCGCCCGCGCGGCTCGGCGCGGGCGCGAGCTTCGCGGCGGCGGGCGGGCTGTATCTGCGCACCACGGTCGCCGATGCCGACCGCCCGGTACTGCTCGAGGACGAGCACGGTCCCGTGGCGTTCTACGGCATTCCGTACCTGGAGCCCGACATCACCCGTGCGGAACTCGATGTGCCGCAGGCGCGTTCGCACGCGGAGATCCTCGACGCCGCCATGCGCCGGATCCGTGCGGATATCGCGCAGCGGGACAGCACGCGCACGGTGGTGCTCGCCCACGCCTTCGTCGTCGGTGGCGAGGCGACCGGTTCGGAGCGCTCCATCTCGGTCGGCGGCGTGGAGACCGTGCCCATGTCCGCCTTCGACGGCATCGACTATGTCGCGCTCGGCCACCTGCATTCTCCGCAGACGCTGTCGGAGTCCGTGCGCTATTGCGGCTCCCCGCTGCCGTATTCGTTCGCGGAAAGCTCACATCGCAAGGCGGTGTGGATCGTCGAGCTCGACGCCGCCGGGTTGCACTCGGTCGAACGGCGCGACCTGCCCCTGGTCCGCGGCCTGAGCAAACTCACCGGAACGCTCGACGAGTTGCTCACCGATACGGACCACGCGGCGGCCGAGGAGCACTACGTCTCCGCGGTGCTCACCGACTCGACCCGCCCGGTCGACGCGATGCGCAAGCTGCGCGAACGCTTCCCGCACGCGGTACACGTCGAGTGGGTGCGCCCCGAAGGCAACCCGGAATTGCGCTACCGTGAGCGGGTGCACGGCCGCCGCGACACCGAAGTAGCGCAGAGCTTCCTCACCGACGTCCGCGGCGAGCCCAGCGCCGGCGAAATGGCCTGGCTGGAGCGGGCGCTCGCGGCCGCCGTGGCGGAACCCGATCGGGCGCTGACGGCCGCCGACTCGGCAGCGGAACTCTCGGCGTGAGGGCGCGGCTTGCCGCTCGCCCCGCGCTACCGAGCGGTCCGCGCACGGGTCGCCGCAGCACGACGGCCGACCGCGGTGGTGCCGCCGGATGAGGCTGCACCGGCTGGAGATGACCGCGTTCGGCCCGTTCGCCGAGACCACGGTCGTCGACTTCGACGCGCTCGGCGCCGACGGGCTCTTCCTGCTGCACGGACAGACCGGTGCGGGAAAGACCACCGTGCTCGACGCGATCGCCTTCGCGCTCTACGGCCGGGTCCCCGGTGCCCGCGGCGAGAGCAAACGCCTGCACTCCGACCATGCACCGGATCAGACACCGCCGCAGGTGATCCTGGAGGCCACCCTCGGCGGCCGGCGAGTACGCCTGACCCGTATCCCCGAGTTCGAACGCCCGAAGCTGCGCGGCACCGGCATGCGCACCGACCCTGCCAAAGCGACGCTGGCCTGGTTGGACGGGCGCGGCGAAAACCTTTCCCGGATACCGGATATCGGCGATGAGATCATCCGGCTGCTCGGCATGAGCGCCGACCAGTTCTTTCAGGTGGTGCTACTGCCGCAGGGTGATTTCGCGCGATTCCTGCGGGCGGACAACGAAGATCGCGAGAAGCTCCTCGAAAAGCTCTTCGACACCGAACGATTCGGCAGCGCCGAACAGTGGCTCGCGGATAAGCGCCGTGCCTCCGCCGCCGACCTGGATGCCCGCAAGCAAGGTATCGACCGGTTGATCGCACAGCTCGGCGTGGCGGGTGGCACGAGTGCGGCCGAGACGCTCGGCCCGCTGGAGGCGGTCGGCTGGTCGCAGGACCTGCTCGCCACGGCGCGCACCGACCTGACCACCGCGGCCGCGGCAGCCGAACGCTGCCAGCAGGAGTCGGCGCGGGTGCGGGGACTGGCCGAGGAGCAGCGCCGCCTGCACGAGCTCCGGCGCCGAATGTCCACCGCCCGTAAGCAACTCGACGACTACGCCGCTGCGGCGGATCAGCGCGCCGCCCTGCAAGCCGAACTCGAACTGGCCCGGCGTGCCGAGCCGGTCGCCGCGGCTATCGACGAGGCCCGCGACGCCGTCATGCTGATGCGCCGGCGGAAAGCTGAGGCACTCAGCGCCAGTAGGCAATTGGCCGCACGACTGCTCGAGCCCGGTGCCGCCGATCTGGGTGGCACGGAACTGGTCGAGTACACGAATGCCGACGGCGACGTCGCCGGGGCGCGCGAGCCGGCGGCGAGTGTGGACGGCGATCGGCCAGCCCGCGTGAAACACCATGGCGCCGGAACGGATCGGGTAGGGGAGGTAGAGTCTGCGATCGCCCACGGTCCGGCCGTCATCAGGGACGCCGCCGACATCGATGGCGCGATTCGCCGGTGGAGCGGGCAGATCGGCGCACTGGACGAAGTGCGTGCCGACGCGACGACGGCAAATCGGCTCACCAGGGAGCTGGCGGGGCTGCGTGACGAAGACGCGGCTCTCAACACCCAGGTGACCAAACTGACCAGGCTTCGTGAGCAGCTCCCCAGCTCCCTCGCCACCCTCGAGGCGCGCCTGCGCGAGGCAACCACCGCGGCCGCCACGCTGCCCACCCTGACCGCCGAATGTGAGCGTCTCCAGACGGCCGCCGCCGCTGCGGTGGAACTCGCTTCTCGCCGAACAAGTCTGGACCACGCACGGGTCGAGTTCGAGTCGGCCCGGGCCGCACACAACGACGCCAAAGAGCGCGTCCTCGACTTGCGCGAACGCAGGCTGGCAGGCATGGCCGCCGAATTGGCGGCCGGGCTGACCGACGGCCTGCCCTGCACGGTGTGTGGTTCCGCCGATCACCCCGCGCCCGCTCGCCCTACTGCGGGCGCCGTCGCCAAGGAGGCCGAGGAGGCCGCGGTCGCGGCCGAACGTGCCGCCGAGGACGCCCGGGACCGAGTATTCGCCCGGATCACCGCCCTGGAGCGGGAGACCGAGGCGCTCACTGCCCGTGGCGGCGACGTCGACCGCGTGGAACTCGCTGCCGCTCTGCGCGCGGCCACCGACCGCTACGAGGACACCGCCGAGCTGGCTGCCCTCGCCGACGGCCTGACCGCGGAACTCGCCCGCCTGCGCACCGACGAATCCCGCCTGCACGACGAACTCCGCGAATCCGATTCGCGCCGCAGCACCGTCGCCGCGAATGTCGTCACCGTGACAACCCGTCTCACCGAACTCAACGACCGCCTCCGCGCCGCCGCGGGCGCGGACGAAACCATCGACCGCCGCTACGCCCGCCTCACCGCCCTCGTCGCCGACGCCACCACCCTGCGTGACGCACGCGCCGACGCCGCCGCAGCCTGCGAGCAGGTCGCCGTAATCGCCGACCGCGTCGAAAACCTAGCCCGTGCAGCCGGTTTCGTACCCGAGCAAGAGATTGCGGCCAAGCCAAGCGCTGCTGGGGCCGGAGTTGCCGGGACCGACGCCGCAGCCGCTGCAGGGGGCGGTGTTGCTAGGGCCGGCGCTGCTGGAGCCAACGGTGCTGGGTCTGGCGTTGCTGGGGACGGTGCGGTAGCCGCCGACGCTGCTGGGGGCGGTGTTGGTGGGGCCGACGGCGCCGGGGACAACATAGCCGGGGCGGTAACCGCAGACGCTGCTGCTGCCGACGTCGCAGACGCGAGCGTTGCCGCCGCCCGCGACGGTGCACGGAGTGCCCACGTTGCGCGAGGTGAATCGTTCACCGCACCACGAGACGAGGTAGCGCGACTTACCGCGTACGCGCGAGTGGTCAACGCGGCCAGCCGGACTCCGCAACGGCAGTCCGGCATCGAAGCGGAACTGACCGCTGCCGACCGGGCCCGCGCGCACGCGGAAGCCGTTCTCGCGGAACCGGAAATCCGAGCGGCCGCATCAATCGAACCCGGCGACCTGACCGAGCTCGAAGCCGCCGTCGCCGCCGCGCAGGCCCAGTTGAACGCCGCCGTCGCCGGGCACGCCGAGGCGAGCAGGCGGGTCGCCCTGCTCGAAGATCTCGGCGGCCAGCTGTGGGCGGCGGTGGACCGGATCGCGCCGCTACAGCGCACACACGACGAGCTGGCCGGACTCGCTGAAGTGGTGGCCGGTCGCGGCGAGAACAGTCGCCGGATGTCGCTGCGCTCTTACGTTCTCGCCGCCCGACTCGAAGAAGTGGCGCAGGCCGGTTCGCTGCGCCTGCGCCGAATGTCCGGTGGCCGTTACGAATTCGTGCACACCGACAAGGCGGGCCCGCGCGGCCGCCGCGGCGGTCTCGGCCTGGACATCCGGGACGACTACACCGGCGCCATCCGCCCCGCCAAAACCCTCTCCGGCGGCGAAACCTTCATGGCGTCACTGTCTTTGGCGCTCGGCCTGGCCGACACCGTCGCCGCCGAATCCGGCGGCCTGGTGCTGGACACCCTCTTCATCGACGAGGGTTTCGGCGGACTCGACGCCGACACCCTGGACGCGGTGATGGGCGTGCTCGACGAACTCCGCGCGGGCGGCCGCGTGGTCGGTGTGGTCAGCCACGTCGACGAGATGCGCCAGCGCATCCCCAGCCGCCTGCACGTGCGCCGCGGCCGCAATGGTTCCCGGCTCGAGGCAACCGTCGCCTGACCGCGCTCTCGAAAGCGCGCCTCACGTGGTGGCGAACAGCGCAGACTCCGACTCACCCTCGTGATCGAGCAGCCAGCGCTTGATCGGCAGTCCCCACCGGAAACCGCCGAGCGCACCACCGATGCGGAAGATGCGGTGGCACGGGATGAACAGGGCGGCCGCGTTGCGCGCGCAGGCGTTGGCCGCGGCGCGGGTGGCGTCGGGGCGACCGGAGATGGCGGCGTATTCGGTGTAGGTGATGGGTGCGCCTGCGGGGACCTTGCGCAGGACTTCCCAAGCGTGCAGCAGGAATTCGCCGGAGTGCTGGCGGACCGGGACGCTGTCGATCGCGGTGAGATCGCCCGCGTGATAATCGGTGATGATTCGGGTGAGCTCGCCGAGCGCGTCGCGTCGGCGCAGTTCAGCCGGGCGCAAAGTCGGATGGATGAGGCTGCGCAGGTTCTCCGCGTCGGCGGTCCACCCGGAGGCCAGCACGATACCGTCGGTGTCGACGAGGGCGGTGAACGGTCCGATGGGCGTGTCCGTGGTCGCGAAATCCGCAGTGCTGGTACCGATGTGGCGCGGGGTGGAGCGAACAACGGTGGGGGCGTTCATGCTTCGGCACTCGCTTTCGAGGAGGTGGACTTGGCGGCCTTGGATCGGTCGGCGCGATCGGTCAGCGCCGCCTTCCACAGGTGCATGGAGAGGATAGGACCGCCACGGCGCCCAGCGCGCGGTGTCGGTGAGGTCGATGCCGAGCACCGCGGCACCCTGGCGGACCACCAGGTCGGTGTTCAGCAGTACATCCGGGTCGGCGAGCAGGCGCATGGTCACGTAGTCGGCGGTCCACGGTCCCACCCCGTCCAGCGCGAGCAGGTCGCGGCGTAGATCGGCGGAGGTACGCCCCTGATGCAACGCCAGGTCGCCACTGGCCAGCGCCTCGGCGGCCCCGATGATCGAGCGGATGCGCCGGGTGGGCCCGGTGAGTACCTCGGCGCCGCGCTCCGCGATCACCGCAGGCGTGGGGAACAGCAGCGGTATCGAGCCTTCGACCCGCTCGCCGAGCGCTTCGACCAGCCGTGCTGTGTGCGTGGCCGCCGCCGACACCGAGATCTGCTGCCCGATCATGGTGCGCAGCAACAGTTCCGGCCCGTCGAGGCAGCCCGGTACCCGGATGCCGGGGGAGAAGACCGGCCGCCGCACCTCGACCGATTCGAGCGCGGTCTCGGCGTCCGGTGGTGAGCCCGCGCCCGCGTCCGGCAACCGAGTGGTGTCCGGGTCGGCCAGTTCCGGCGCCGAAACCCGCTGTCCCGGAGCGACACCCAGCGCCTCGTCGATGCCGATCGGATCAGCGTCGAGGTCGAGCAGGTGCCGCAGCCGGGCGACCGTCGGTGCCAGGTCGCGCATGTCGTGCAGGGCCAGCTCGGCCCGCACGTGGTCGCGCTGGAAGCTGAGCCGTGTGGTCGCATGGCCGTGCGGAGTGCGCAGGTTCCGGGTGTAGACGCGGTTCTCCCACAGCTCCATGCCCGGTGCCACATGCGACGAGAGAAACCACTCCAGCCAGGCTTTATCCAGTGGCTCGCGGTAGGGCAGCCGAAGGCTGAGCGTCCCGTTGACGGCGGGCACGGGGCGCCCGTTGGAGCCCGACTTCACCCGGTGCGCCTCGGCCCGCATCGTGGTCGGGCTGACCGCGAACACCTCGCGCACCGTGTCGTTGAACTGGCGGATACTGGCGAATCCGGCCGCGAACGCGATGTCCGACATGGGCATTGCCGTCGTCTGGATCAGCAGCCGCGCGGTGTGCGCCCGGTGCGCGCGGGCCAGCGCCAGCGGGCCCGCACCGAGTTCGGTGGTCAAGACCCTGGTCAGCTGCCGTTGCGAATAGCCGAGCGTGGCGGCCAGCGCGGGTACGCCGCCGCGTTCGATCACGCCGTCGCCGATCAAGCGCATGGCGCGCGCGGCGAGGTCGGCGCGGGTGTTCCAGAGCGGGGAACCGGGGGCAGCGTCCGGCAGGCAACGGCGGCAGGCCCGGTAGCCTGCCTGCTGTGCGGCCGCCGCGGTCGGTAAGAACGAGACGTTTGCCCGTTTCGGCGTAATCGCCGGACAGGAAGGGCGGCAATAGATTCCAGTAGTCCGCACCGCGGTGAAGAACTGTCCGTCGAAGCGGGAGTCCCTGGTCGATACCGCGCGATAGCACAGGTCGAAATCAAATGCCGTGATCGTCACGCCAACCACAATGTCAGCTGAGCACAACCTCCGCTAGCGGGAATCTGCCATCACCCCTCCGACGGACACCCGAACGCGGACGGGCCGAGCCGCGCGTACGCGGCTCGGCCCGTCGGTCGGCGGGGCAGAGCGGCACCCTCATCGCACCGCCCTGCCGTGCCTCAACAGCAGCGGTTCGTCGGATTGTTGTCCGCGTCCGCGTGCCGTGTCCGCCAGTACTCGCGTTCCGTCGGCACCTCGCAACCGGGATGGTTGCGGGCCAGATGGTCCACATACCGCCGGTAGTCTTGGCCGCCGAGAATCGAGTCGAAATACCAGACAACCTTGCGAAGCGCTGTCACGCAAGCGTTTCCAGCATCGCGCAGGCGCCGCGGCACGGCCGATCGAGTCGACCGGCCGTCCCGCGTGGCGTCCTGCACGGTCAATGCGTCGCCTTCGTGTGCGCGGCGCCGGGTGCACGGACCTGTCCTGATTCGATCAGGGCGTCCCATTCCCGTTGCACCTCCTTCTCGGCCGAGGTCGCGAAGAAGGCCTTCGGCGCGAAGATCTTCGACGGTTCGTCCTCGGACTCGCTGCTCGGCCCGCCGCCCGCGCGCCAGGCCCGCACGCAGACCAGCACGCCGACGATCGCCACGACCAGCACCAGCACCGCGAAGATGATCGACAGGGTGCCCTGGATGAAGGTGTTGCGCACCACCTTCTCCATGTCTTCGACCGTCTTGGCGGGCGCCAAGATCTTCCCGGCGTCCAGCGCGTTGCTGTAGTTGCTGTGCTGCTTCCAGTATCCGATCTTCGGGTCGGCGGAGAAGATCTTCTGCCAGGACGCCGTCATCGTCACCGTCAGATCCCAGAATAGTGGCACCGCGGGAATCCAGGCCCACTTGATCAGGCCCTTCTTGATCACGATGGTGAGCACCACGGTCAGCGCGATCGCGGCGAGCAGCTGGTTGGAGATGCCGAACAGCGGATACAGCGTGTAGATGCCGCCGAGCGGATCGGTGACACCCATCAGCAATACCGAACCCCACGCGGCGACCACGATCGCCGAGCAGAGCCACGCACCCGGCCGCCAGGACGGATCCTTGAACTTGCGGGCAGGCCCACCGAAGTTGCCGAGCGAGTCCGACAGCATGAAGCGCGCGACCCGGGTGCCCGCGTCGATCGTGGTGAGGATGAACAGCGCCTCGAACATGATCGCGAAGTGGTACCAGAACGCCTTGAGCCCGGTGCCGCCGAGGAATCGGTGCAGCACCTCGGACATGCCGACGGCGAGCGTGGGCGCGCCACCGGTGCGCGAGACGATGCTGGTCTCGCCGACGTCGGAGGCCGCCTTGTTCAAATCGGCCGCGGTGATCGGATCTCCGGCCAGCCCAAGGCTATTGGTGTAGGCCGCCGCCTTCTCCGCGGTGCCACCGGTGAGGCCTGCGCTCGCGTTCATCGCGAAGTACAGGTGCTGGTCGATGATGCTCGCGGTGATGATCGCCATCACCGCGACGAACGATTCCATCAGCATGCCGCCATAGCCGATCATCCTGGCGTGCGACTGCTTCTCCAGCAGCTTGGGCGTGGTGCCGGAGGAGACCAGCGAGTGGAATCCGGAGAGCGCGCCGCAGGCGATGGTGATGAACAGGAATGGGAACAGGCTGCCCGCGAAGGACGGGCCGTTACCGGAGAACGCGAACTCCGAGACGGCGGGCGCCTTCAGCACGGGCATGGTGACCAGGACGCCGACCGCCAGCAGGACGATGGTGCCGATCTTCATGAAGGTCGACAGGTAGTCGCGCGGGGCGAGCAGCAGCCAGACCGGCAGCACCGAGGCGATGAAACCGTAGATGATCAGGCCCCACGCGATGGTGGTACCCGACAGCGTGAACCAGTCCTGGCCCCACCCGGATCCGGCGACCCAGTTGCCGGAGATGATGGCCA
Source organism: Nocardia suismassiliense (assembly GCF_900269665.1). GTDB lineage: Bacteria > Actinomycetota > Actinomycetes > Mycobacteriales > Mycobacteriaceae > Nocardia > Nocardia suismassiliense. Next base: position 8,243,320 of record NZ_LT985361.1, on the reverse strand, counting down.
GCATCAGCAGCGCGAAACCGATGAGGGAGACCTCGCCGACCGCGCCGGGGCGCAGGAAGCGCAGGTACACGCCCATGAACAGGGCGATCGGGATGGTCATCGCGATGGAGAACACGCCCCACGGGCTGCCGCCGTGCAGCACCCCGTCCGGGCCCGGTGTCGCGGCCAGCGCGTTCACCACGACGATGCCGAGCACCGCGAGCAGGATCATCATGATCACCAGCACCGCGATGATCGCGGCCACGCCGCCGATCGCGCCGAGCTCGTCGCGGGCCATTTGCCCGAGACTGCGGCCCCGGCGGCGGGTCGACGCCCACAGCACCAGGTAGTCCTGCACCGCGCCGGCGAATACGACGCCGATCACGATCCAGATCGTGCCGGGCAGGTAGCCCATCTGGGCGGCGAGGACGGGGCCGACGAGCGGGCCGGCGCCCGCGATGGCGGCGAAGTGGTGCCCGAACAGCACCCGCCGGTCCATCGGCATGTAGTCCTTGCCGTTTTCCAGGATCTCGGCCGGTGTGGCCTGGTCGTCGCGTGGTTTGACGATCTTGTATTCGATGAGCCTGGAATAGAACTGGTAGGCGAGCACGTAGGTGCTCACCGCCGCGACCACGATCCAGACCGCGTTGACGGACTCGCCGCGGGCGATGGCGATGATGGCCCAGGCGATCGCGCCGATTATCGCGATTCCGGCGAAGATTCCCTTTTTAACAGGCGTGATAGGCGAACGGTCCACGACACCCACGGGAGGTAGGTCGGGATCTGTCCGGAGGTATTCGATGGTCGCCATGCGAACTACTCTCCCGTGATATCGAGCTGGACTTGCTGAAACGTTCACAACGTAGCTGAACTGAAGCGGCTATGAGCCGGACTTAGTGAAGTCTGAACATTGCGACGCGGATCGTGCAGTCTCGACGACTCGTTCTGTGGGTTTCTCCGAGCGGGCTCGATCCGGGTACGCGGCGGGTACGGGTGGCCCGCGGGGGCGTCAGCTGCCCGTCGGCCGATGTTCACGATCTCCGGGTGTTCGCGCGTGCGCGTGGGCGTGTTCCCTCGCACGGCGATGTTGCCATCCGTATGCTGCCATGCTGGCTCCGGCATTCGCCGATCGGTCCGTTCCTTGCCGAGGTTCACGTATCCACCGCCGTGGAGGAGCAACGTGTCACCGGTTCGTCGTCGCACCCTGCTCGGCTCGGCGCTGGCCGCACCGCTGCTGACCGCGACCGGGTGCGGGTCCGCCGACGACGCGCTGACCTTCTTCTTCCAAGCCAGGCCGGAGGAGGCGCGGGTGCGGCTGGCGATCATCCAGGAATTCCAGAAGCGGCACCCGGACATCAGGATTCGCACCATCATGTCCGGGCCGGACCCGCAGCAGCAGCTGCTCACCTACTGTGCGGGCGGCAAATGCCCCGACGTCGTGATGGCGTGGGAACTGCTCTACGCCGGGCTCGCCGAGCGTGGTGTGCTGCTCGATCTGCGCACACTGCTGGCCGAGGAACCCGAGTATGCGGAAAGGTTGCGCGCGGACAGTTATCCGGCGCTGTACGACACGTTCACCTATGCCGGTGGGCAGTACGCCTTACCCGAGCAGTGGTCCGGGGTGTTCCTCTATTACAACCGGGAGCTGTTCGACGCGGCCGGGCTGACGCCGCCCACTCGCTGGCGCGGCGCGTGGTCGTTCGACGAATTCCTGGACGCCGCGCGCACACTCACGCGGGACCGGCAGTGGGGTTTCGCGGATGCCTGGGTGCCGTACTACTCGGCGGCCTGCTTCGGCATGAACAACGGCGCGGAGTGGTTCACGCCGTCGGTGGCGCCGACCAGGGCCAACCTCGGGGATCCCCGGTTCGCCGCGGGCTTCCAGTTCTACGCCGACCTCGCGGTGCGGCATCGGGTGGCGCCGAAAGTGGCTGATCAGCTGTCGGTTTCGGCACCGGATCTGTTCCGCGCCGGGCGGGCGTCGATGGTGCTCGGCGGGCATTGGTTGTATTCCGAATTCGCAGGGCAGGAGGGGCTTTCGATCGATGTGACCGTGTTGCCGGTCGGGCCGCAGGGCGGGCCAGGTGCGATCACCGATGTCGGTAGTACCGGGTTGGCCATCGCGGCGGGCAGTCCGCGCATCGAACAGGCTTGGGAGTTCGTCAAATTCGCGACCGGGCCGGTGGGGCAGGCCATCATCGCTGCCTCCGGACTGTTCGTGCCGGTGTTGAAATCGGCGATGAACTCGCCGGGTTTCGCCGCCGCGCATCGTGAGATCCGCAACCTTGCGGTCTTCACCGAGGGGCCGGACAACTCCCGCCCGTTGCCGGTGACGCCCGCCTGGGGCAAGGTCTCCGCGCTGCTGGAACGTGGTAGCAATCGCGTCTTGCGCGGTGCCGCCACCGCCGACTCTCTCGACGGCGAGTTCACCGCCGACCTCGACGCGCTGCTGGACGCTCCGTGAGTGGCACATGGCTGCGGCGCATCGCGAGAAGGGGTCACCATGGTGTGCCACTCACCGCGCGCGGGACGCTGGCACGCAAGCGCGAGCGGGCGGGGTGGGCTTTCGTGGCGCCGAATGTGGGTGCGGTGGTGGTGTTTCTGCTGTTTCCGCTGGGGTTTTCGCTGTATTTGAGTTTTCATTCGTGGGACTTGTTTCGGCCGATGCGGTTCGTGGGGGTGGCGAACTATCAGCGGTTGTTCGGGGCGGATCCGTTGTTCTTGATCGCCTTGCGCAACAGTGCGGTGTTCACCGTGCTGACGCTGGTGCCGACGGTGCTGTTCGGGTTGGCGATCGCGGCGGCGTTGAACCGGAAGTTGGCGGGTATCGGGGTCTTTCGGACGGTGGCGTTTCTGCCGCTGGTCGCGTCGACGGTGGCGATGGCGGTGGTGTGGCGGTTCATCTTCACCGAGGACGGGGTGCTGAATATCGGACTCGGGGTGTCTCTTATAAACATCTCCGAGGCCCCCAGAACGGACTAGATCTCGTTTGCACCCGTCTTCATTTCATTCAGCTNAGCGTGGTCACCGTGTGGAAGGGGGTGCCGTTCGCGACGGTCATTCTGCTGGCCGCGCTGCAAGGGGTGCCGGAGCCGCTGTACGAGGCGGCGAAGATCGATGGAGCCGGTGCGCTGCGGCGGTTTTCGGCGATCACGCTGCCGTTGATTCGTGGGCCGTTGTCGTTCGTCTTCGTGATCACCGTGATCAACTCGGTGCAGGCGTTCGATCAGGTGTACGCGCTCACCGGTAGTAATGGTGGGCCGGAAACGGGGACGTATCTGCTGGGGATCATGTTGTTCCAGAACGCCTTCGGGTTCTATGAGGTGGGGTACGCGTCGGCGTTGGCGTGGGTGATCTTTGCCATCCTGCTGGTACTTACCCTGGTGCAGTTGCGGTTTGCGCGGCGGGGCGCGGTGGATCTGTGAGGACCGGCACGCGGCAGGCGGTCATGCGGCGGATGGTTCGTGGTGCGGGTATCTACGCGGTGCTGATCGGCATCGCTTGGTGCGCGTTGGCGCCGGTGCTGTGGGCGTTGTCCGGGTCGTTGAAGCGGGACGGCGAGATCGTCGAGCCGACGCTGCTGCCTGCGGACCCGCAGTGGTCCAACTACGGGACGGTGTTCGAGTTGCTGCCGCTCGGGCGGATGCTGGTCAATACCGCGGTGTATGCGGTGTGTGTCACCGCGGGCCAGGTGTTCTTCTGCTCGCTGGCCGGTTACGCATTCGCGCGCTTGCGGTTTCGCGGCCGTGAGGTGTTGTTCATTGCCTACCTCGGCACGCTCATGGTGCCGTTGACCGTCACCGTGATCCCGCAATTTCTGGTGATGCGTGCGTTCGGCTGGGTGGATACGCCGTGGGCGATGATCGTGCCTGGGCTGTTCGGCAGTGCGTTCGGTACCTATCTGATGCGGCAGTTCTTCGCCACGCTGCCAATGGAATTGGAGGAGGCTGCGATCCTCGATGGCTGCTCCACCTGGCAGGTCTACTGGCGAGTGCTGTTGCCGCACACCCGTCCTGCCCTGATGGTGCTCGGCGTGCTCACCTGGATCACCGTCTGGAACGATTTCCTGTGGCCGCTGGTCATGATTCAGCGCAATGAGATCGCCACCGCCACACTGGGATTGGTGCGTCTGCAGGGGCAGTATCACACGCAGTGGCCGATCCTCATGGCTGCTTCGATGGTCATTCTGTTGCCGCTGCTGGTGGTGTACGGGATCGGCCAGCGCGCGTTCATCCGCGGCATGGCCATGTCCGGACTCGGTGGTCGGTGAAAATCACTACGGCCCAACGGTATTGAACGCCGCTGGGCCATAGGCCCCAGGTGAACTTACGCTGTGCTCCCGACTGTTCGCCGTAGTGTTCCGGGCTATTCGCCCCAGTAGGTGCCGAAGCTCCAGAGGTTGCCCTCGGGGTCGCGGACCGTGAAGCCGCGCGAACCATAGTCTTCGTCGCGCAGGCCGCGCAGTACCTCGGCCCCGGCGGCGGTGGCGCGCTCGAACAGCGCGTCCGGGTCCTCGCAGACGACGTAGGTCGAGTCGTTGCCCGGCACGCGCTTACCGAACTCGCTCTCGTCCTTGCACGCCGAGCCGAACATCACGCCACCGCCGAGCGGCCAGCGCAGTTCGGCGTGTTCGACGATCGACGGGTCGTCGTCCCGGGTGTACATCGCGGTCTGCACGAAGCCGAAGGCTTCGACGAGGAAGGCGGACATGGCCCGGGCGTCGCGGAAGGTCAAGGTGGGCCACACGGCGGTGCGGGTGGCGGTTTCGATAGATGCTGGATTTGTCATGCGTTCAGCGTCGTCCGGCGGACCGGTCGCTGTCTTGGACGGATGGAATCTCCTCGCTCAACCAGTTCGTCGGGCTGGTGCCGGCCAACTCGGCGAAGTCGCGATTCAGGTGGGCCTGGTCGTAATAACCGCAGCTGGCCGCCACCTGCGCGATGGTGATGTAGGACGGGGTGCGCTCGAGCATCCGCCGCGCCCGTTCGAAGCGGGTGATGCGGGCCGCGAGTTTCGGGCTCAAGCCGAACTCGTCGTTGAATCGGCGCGCGAGATGCTGTCTGCTCCAACCGATCTCCTCGGCCAGCGTGCCGACGGTCAGTACCCCGCCGGACCCGACGACCAACCGCCACGCCCACGCCAGCTCGGGCGCGACCATACGATCGGGGTAGGCGAGGCGGGTCAGGATCCGGTCGACGGTGGCGAAACGCTCCGGCCAGCCGAGCGGTTCCTGTAACCGTTCCCACAGCTCGCGGCCTACCGGACCGACCACATCGGCGCATTCCACCGAGGTATCCCAGAGTGCGGCGGCGGGCATACCGAACAGCGCGCGGCTACCGAGCGGGGTCAGCGCGATCGAGACACCCTCCTGGTAGCCGTCGTGCGCGATGAGCGCCGAGCTGGCCTGCAACCCGCTCACCGAACAGCGGTAGTCCTGCGGTGACTGGCTCGGATCCGTCTGCGCGACCACATCAATGGACGCGCCGATGCTGACGATGAACGTCATGTGCGCCGACGGCAGACCGCGGTGCAGCCCCGCCGCGTACCCCACCATGCGGTAGCCCATGTAGTGATCGATGAACGGCGCGAGCATGGGCGCCGGCCGCGCCGTCACCATCTCGGTGCTCGGCTCCATGCAGGTCACGGTACGCCGCGCGAGGGTTATCGCAAGCGGGTCAGTTGGCGACGTTGACGTGCTTGCGGATCGTGTGCGGGTCGGCCGCGAAGTCGAGCATGGCGGTGGCCAGATCTTCGCGGGTGATGCGGAAGCCGAAGGTCACGTTGCGGTCGATCGCGCTGCGATAGGCGTTCTTGGCCTTGTTGTCGGTCAGCTGCGGGGCGCGGACGATCGTCCAGTCGAGGGAGCTGTCCCGGACCGCTTGCTCGGCTGCCGCCATATCCGCCAGGCTGTGCCGCAGCAGCGGGCGCAGGATCAGGGGTTTGACTACGAAGCGGGTGCTCCAATCATCGCCCGGTCCGGCGATTCCGGCGCTGTTGCTGGTGATGATCAGGCGTTGGACGCCGACGGATTCCATTGCCTTGCTTATCGATAGCGCGGCGTCGGTGCAGACCGAGGTCGGTCCGCGGTCTCGTGCTCCGATGGTGTCGAACACGGCGTCGGCGTCCTGGATCGCGGCCGTGATGGCGGCGGGGTTCAGCACGTCGGCGACGACGAGGCGCAGTTGCGGATGGTCGAGCAGGCTGTGTTCGCCGCGGACCACGGCGGTGACCTGGTGCCCTGCGGTGAGTGCCTGCCGAACCAGGCGACTGCCCGTATTGCCGCTTGCTCCGAAGATAGTGAGTCGCATGTCCAGTCCTTCAGGTTGGTGAGTACTTACTAACTTAGGATGGTGAGTGCTTACTAACTTGTCAAGAGGAGGGCTCGTGGGAACTCGCGATCAGATCTTGGACGCGGCGGCGACGATCATGCGTACCCGCGGCGTGGTCCATGCCACGACCAAGGAAATCGCCAAGGCCGCAGGGTATTCCGAGGCCGCCCTCTACAAACACTTCAGCGACAAAGAGGACCTCATTCTCAATGTCCTCCGGCATCGGATGCCCGATCCGGTCGGTGCCCGGCCCGAGCCCGGAACCGCCACGGTGCCGGCCAATCTCGCGGCAATCGCTCGTGCGGCGTTGCGCTTCTATCAGCAGTCGCTGCCGCTGCTCGGCGGGTTGCTCGCGCAGCCGCAACGCATGGCCGTGCACCGCGATGCCATGCGCAGGCATGGGGCCGGGCCCGGTCACGCCATCGCCGGCATCGCCGAATACCTCGGGGCGGAGCGAGAACTCGGTCGGATCGATGCCGATGCCGAGGTGGACACTGTTGCCGCGTTGCTCGACGGTGCCTGTTTTCATCAGGCGTTTCTGCGGTTCTACGAGTCGGGGCCGGATGCGACTCCTGCTCCGGATCGGCTCGCCGAGAGTCTGGCGCGGACTCTGACGCGCGCACTGGGAACTGGCGAAGCTTCGGATTGATTCGCGTCGCCGCACTGCCGCACTGCCGCACTGCCGCACTGCCGTGCCGCCGTGCCGCTGTGCCGCCGTGCCGCCGTGCCGGCTCGTTGCGACACCGCCGCACCGGCTCGTCGGCGGTCCGGATCGGCGACCGGGACGTGGCGGAGTCGCTACCCGCGGGTGGGTCGGTTGGCGAAGGTGGCCGGGATCAGCTGGAGCCGAAACCCGGCTGTTGCGGCGTAGGAGCCCTTGTGCCGAGTCCGTGAGATGGAGCACTCGGGGCCGAAATCGAGTAGGAGCGCACAGCGGGGGCTGGTTACCGTTGCGTCTTCTCACGAGCTTGGAGGTGTACATGCGGCGGGTCCAGTACGAGCACAGCGGTGGTCCTGAGGTGCTCGAGGTCGTGTCGGCCGAGGTGCCGACGCCGGGGCCCGGCGAACTGCTGGTCCGGGTCGAGGCGATCGGGGTGACCCTGCCGGTGGTGCGGAAGGTGCGCGAACAGCGCGAGCCGATCGCGCTGGGTGGCGAGGTTGCGGGTGAGGTGGTGGCCGTCGGCGAAGGCGTCACCGGATATGCGCCGGGGTATCGGGTGACCGGGCTGGTGTTCGGGCACGGGTACGCCGATTACGCGCTGCTCGCGGTGGCGATGGCGACACCGATTCCCGACGGGGCGTCCGCCGTCGACGCGGTTGCGCTGGTGCGTAGTGGTTTGGTCGCGCTCGGGGCGCTCGAAGCGGCGAGCCCGAAGGAAGGGGAGTCGGCGCTCGTCACGGCGGCGGCCAGTGGCGTGGGGCATCTTGCGGTGCAGCTCGCGCGGGTACGCGGTGCGGCTCGGGTGGTCGGTGCGGTCTCGGATCGGGCCAAGGCGGAGTTCGTGCTCGGGCTCGGCGCGGACGAGGTGGTCGAGTACGGGCAGGAGTCGTGGGGCGAGCCGGTCGACTACGCGCTGGATGCGGTCGGTGGCGAGCTGCTCGGGCCTGCCGTCGCGGCGGTCGCACCCGGCGGGCGTCTGGTCGCCTACAGCTCCGGCGGCGGCACGATCGAGGCTTACGACCTGCTGGTCGGTGCGAAGTCGGTGATCGGGTTCCAGATCTCTCGCATCGCGAAGGGGCAGCCGGATCTGTACGACCACTGGCGGCAGGAGCTGTGGCAGTACGTCGCGTCGGGGCAGCTTCGGCCCGCGGTGCACGCGGAGTTCGCGCTCGACGAGGCGGCTGAGGCGCACCGGGTGATCGAGGAGCGCGTCAACCTCGGCAAGGTTGTCCTCATCCCCTGACACCTTGACCCCGCTCGCCGGCCGCGCTGAGTTGATCTCACAGGGCGGCCACACGGTTCGCAACGGATGTCGGCCTTGTGAACGGTGTGGACGGCCTGTGAGACTCGTCGAGCGCTGCGGGGACGCGCGGGGCAAGCGATCGGGGCTGCGGCGTAGACTCTCGTCCTCGTGAGTCTCACTCTTGGAATCGTCGGTCTGCCCAACGTCGGAAAGTCGACGCTTTTCAATGCGCTGACCAAGAACGACGTGCTGGCCGCGAACTATCCGTTCGCGACCATCGAGCCGAACGTCGGCGTGGTCCCGCTGCCCGACCCGCGGCTGAACACGCTGGCCGAGATCTTCGGTTCCGAGAAGATCGTGCCCGCCGTCGTATCGTTCGTCGACATCGCGGGCATCGTGAAGGGCGCCTCCGAGGGCGCCGGTCTCGGCAACAAGTTCCTCGCCAACATCCGCGAGGCCGACGCCATCTGCCAGGTGGTGCGTGTATTCGCCGACGACGACGTGGTGCACGTGGACGGCCGGGTCGATCCCGCCGCCGACATCGAGGTGATCGAGACCGAGCTCATCCTCGCCGACCTGCAGACCCTGGAGAAGGCGGTCGTGCGGTTGGAGAAGGAAGCCAAGATCAAGAAGGACCGCAAGCCGGTCGCCGAGGCCGCCAAAGCCGCGCAGGAACTCCTGAACAACGGCACCACCCTGTTCGCCGCGGGCAACAAGGTGGATAGCGAACTGCTCAAAGAACTTTCGCTGCTCACCACCAAGCCCTTCCTCTACGTCTTCAACGCCGACGAGTCCGTGCTCACCGACGAGGCGAAGGTCGCCGAGCTCAAAGCCTCTGTCGCACCGGCCGATGCGGTCTTCCTCGACGCCAAGGTCGAGGCCGAACTGCTCGAACTCGACGACGAATCCGCCCTCGAACTCCTCGAATCCATCGGCCAGACCGAACCCGGTCTGCACGCCCTCGCCCGGGCCGGCTTCCACACCCTCGGCCTGCAGACCTACCTCACCGCAGGCCCGAAAGAGTCCCGCGCCTGGACAATCCACCAGGGCGACACCGCCCCCAAAGCCGCAGGCGTCATCCACACCGACTTCGAACGCGGTTTCATCAAAGCCGAAGTAGTGGCCTTCACCGATCTCGTCGAAGCAGGATCCATGGCCGCCGCCAAGTCGGCGGGCAAGGTTCGGATGGAAGGCAAGGACTACGTCATGCACGACGGCGACGTAGTCGAATTCCGTTTCAACGTCTAGCTTTTCGCGACAGCCGGAGAATAAGTACCGATTAGGTGATCTTCGCAGCTCACGCGGGGTAGCTGCGGGCCGTGCATGGGTGCCGGTCCGCCGCCCTGTCAGCAGACCGGGACTCGAATGTTTGCGGAGGCGGCATGAGCAACCAGGCGAGGGCTGCTGTGGTAGCCGCGTTGATCGAGCTTGCGCGTAGCGCTGATGTTCGCGACCGGGCCGATGCTGGTTATGGTCTGGCCGCATTTGCTGAAATGCCTGATGCGCGAGCGGTTTTGGCTTCGCTTGTACTGGATGCCGAGGACACGTTCGTAACCCTTGTCACGGCGGAGGCGTTGCTGCGCCGGAAAGATGTGTGGGGCTTGAGGTAGTTGCCGCCTCGTTCGCCGGCGCGGATGGCACTCAGTCCGAGTGGATCGGGTCGGCGTTGAACGATGTGTACGGCGTGTTTGCCGACGAACGAGACGCTGCGGTGCGGATCTGCTCGACGTTGACCCGCGACCCGGACGCCCAAATCCGTCGGGGGGCAAGCGATCTGGTCAGCATGCTGAACCGGATCGATCCTATTCTTCGTCCCATGTAACGGTGATCGCTGAGGCAAAGCATGACCGGCGAGAGTAAGGCGAGATCACCATTCGCGTTCTTCGGATACGCCGATGATGTAGCCGTCGGGATCTTGGAAGTAGAACAGTTTCATGCCGTGTTCGGTGTGTTCTTTGATGACGTTGACGAGGGGGCGGATTTTGGTGGTGTACGCCTCGTGGTCTTTGACGGAGAGGTAGAACATGCCGAAGGCTCCGGTGGGGAAGTTTGCGAGTTGGGGGAGCCATTGGCGCAGGTTGTCTGCGTTGTAGACCATGCAGGCGAAGTTGCCTTGCCAGGTGAGCATGCGGATGTCGTCTTCGGGGTTGTCGCTGCCGGGGACGGCTTCGAAGCCGAGGCTTTCGTAGAAGGCGACGGACGCGGTGGTGTCTGCGACGCCTAAGCAGGGGGCTATGCCGGTGGCTTTCATGGGGAACTCCTTCTGTTAGTTGGGATTTCGGGTGACGTCAGGCGCCGGTCCATGGCTGGCTGAGGCAGAACGGTTGACCGGAGGGGTCGAGTAGGACGGTCCAGTTTTCGCCGCCGGGCTGGTGGTCGGGTTTGGTTGCGCCGAGGGCGAGGAGTCGTTGCTCGGCTGCTGCGACGTCGGGGAAGGCGAGGTCGAGGTGGAAGGGCAGTTCGTCGGCGGGCCAGTTCGGGGCGGTGAACTTTGCGGCGGTGTAGAAGACGTAGGTGGTGGTGCCGTCGGTGATCATGAAGGCGGTGGGGACACCGTTCTCGTCGGGGAATTCTTGGGTGAGTTGCCAGCCCAGTGCCGCTGCGTAGAACTCGGCGAGGGCGCGGCCGTCGTCGGCCCAAAACGCGTACGAGGAGACCGTGCCGGTGGGTGGGGCGGTGTTCGTCATGGTTGTTGACCATCGCTTTCCGTGCGTCGCTGAGTTGTGCGGAAGGGCTGGTTGCGAAAGGCGGCATCATCAGGGTGCTCGTACCGCTGGGCGAATGTCGAGCAAATCGCACTGAGTACATTTGTACCTTAAGACGCGGCGGTGCGACAGTGGGTTGTGACGCGTCTCGCATTAGGTACATATGTACCCTGGAGGGCATCTACCCGCGGAAACAGCTCTGATGGAGGCGCAGTGGCCGACGAACCAGCCGTCCAGGCCAAACCTGTCCGGCGACGGCGGTTCGATCCGAACCGCCGCCGGCGCATTGCGGAAGCCGCGATCCAGGTCATCGGCGAACGCGGTGTGGAGGGGCTCACGCACCGGGCCGTCGCCGAGGCGGCGGATGTTCCGATCGCGGGCACCACGTACCACTACAAGGACAAGGAAGACCTGCTCCAAGCGGCGCTGGAAATCTGCGTGGCCGACTATGCCGCGATCATGGCGGCCATCCCGGCGAGCCATCCCGACCTGACGATCGCCGATGTCATCGACCAGACGGCGGACGCGCTCATCGGATGCTTCACCACCGAACGCACCATTACGACTGTTCAGCTCGAGCTATACGTCGCGGCTATTCGACGCCCCACGCTGCGGCCGATCGCCGACCGCTTCATCGGAGCGACTCGAACGATGTATGCCCATTACACCGATCAGCTCACCGCCACCCTGCTTGCCGATACGGCGCAGGGAATTACGTTGCGCGGCATGGCAACTACGGAGCCCCCGACCCGCGACCAGATCCGTGATCTGCTCCTTCGCTGCCTGCCCCGGTAGCCGGCTGAACCCGGTGTGTGATCAGTCGCCGACGCGCCGACTTGACCTGAACCATTGTTGATGTTCGACGCTTGCAGTCGTCACCTGCACACGTCGAAAGGAATTGTCATGACGGAGAATCCGGTTCAGCTCGCAGTGATCGTGGGAAGTACCCGGCCGGGGCGCTTCGGTCCCACGGTCGCCAACTGGTTCGTCGAACACGCCGAACCACGTGCCGATATCGCGATCGATCTCATCGATTTGGCGGAAGACGAACTGCCCCAACATGCATCGGACTCCACGGGCACTCGCGCATCGCAGACCGTCGGTGCCCGACTGGCTGCCGCCGACGGGTTCGTCATCGTGACACCCGAGTACAACCACAGCTACCCGGCGCCCCTCAAAAGCGCGATCGATGATCACTACACCCAGTGGCAGGCCAAGCCGATCGGATTCGTCTGCTACGGAGGCGTTTCCGGCGGACTACGTGCCGTCGAGCACCTCCGCCACGTGTTCGCCGAACTCCATGCCGTCACCGTGCGCGATACGGTTAGCTTCCACGGCGCCGCCCAAGTCTTCGACACGACAGGCAAACCCACGGACCTGAAGCCCTCGGCCGCGGCTGCCGACCAACTCCTCGACCAACTCATCTGGTGGGGAACTGCCCTCCGTTCGGCCCGCGCCGAACGCCCCTACGTGGCCTGATCAGCGCGTGGCGCGGTGCGGGCCCGGGTGATCCTTGCGGCGGATGCAGGCCACACCGGCACGGGGAAGCACTGCGCCACAGCGTGGTTCACCGCGCTCACTGACGATCCGGCTCAGGTCGCCGGCATCCACTCCAGCGCGGGCCGAGGCAGCGCCGGTCGAGTCTGGCTAGTGACCCGTGCTGGTGAGGGTGGGGGGTAGGGGTTGGCCGCAGTTGTTGGGGGTGGGGGCGTTGGTGAGGTGGTCGGCGAACCATTGGATGACGCGGGGGGCGACGGCTTTTTCGTTGGCGTTGTCGTGGCCGACGCCGGGGTTCCACTGGGTGGTCACGGGGGTGCCTGCGGTGCAGTAGCGGTCGACGAGGGCGGCGGTGAATTTCGGGGGGACGAGGGTGTCGTCGAGGCCTTGGGCCAGGTAGACGGGGATGCCGGGAGGCATGTCGGGGGCGCGGTTTTCTTCGAAGGCGCGGCGCCAGGCGGGGTCGGCGAGTGGGTCGCCGTTGAAGTAGTCGCCCATGCCGGGGACGACGGTGAGGCGGGCGAACAGTGCCGCGAAAGGTGTTGCGGCGCAACCGGCTGCCGCCATTTCCTGGTTGCGTGCGGCGGCCTGCGGGGTGAGGAGTGCGTTGGGGTCGAGGTGGGGGTAGGCCTTGGCGTACTGGGTGGTGAGGAAGGGGGTGACGGCCCAGCCATTGAGGAGTTGGGGTGGATTCTCGCGGAGGATGCCGGCGATATCGGAGGCGGGAGCGGTGGCGGCGTCGGCGACCAGGTGGAGTTCGGGTGCGTAAGTGGGCGTTTGGGCGGCGGCGGCCAGGGAGATGAGGCCACCTTGCGAAACGCCGTAGATCAACATGTCGGTGCCCGCGTGCGCCTCGGGGAGGTTGCGGGCGGCGCGGGCGGCGTTCACGGCGTCGCGGCCCTGGTCGGTGGCGACGAGGTAGTGCTCGCCGTCGCCGGTGCCCGCGGCGCCGGCGTAGTCGCTGGCGGTGACCACCCAGCCGCGGCTCAGCGCGTCGTTCAGCCAGGGCATCGACGAGGCGATCTGCGATTGTCTGCTCGGCGCGCATTCGGCGCCGAGGCTGACGGTGCCGTGCGCGAAGTTCAGGATGGGGCGATCGGTGCCGTCGGTGAGTGGCGTCCAGACCATGCCGGAGGACACCGTCGGGGTGCCGTGCCGGTCCTGCGACCAATAGAGGATGCGCTGGCCGTGGCCGTTCACGCCGGGTAGCGACATCGGGGCCGAACGGATCACGGTGCCCGGCGGACCGGGTGTGATGCCTTGCGGCACTTGATAGAACGCATCCAGCCGAGTTTGCTCCGCGTCCTGTCGCGCGGCTTGGGTGACGACCGTTCCGTACCAGCCGACCGCCACCGCGAGCACGATCAGCTGCACGCTCACCGCGGCCGGCCGCCACCAGCGCAGCGTGCTCGCGCGGGGCAGTGGAGCAGTCAGTCGGACACCGCGGACCACCATCGCCGCGCCGGTGATCAACAGCGTGATGATGGTCCACGCGGTGAAATCCAGGCCGGTACGAAACGGGAGCGTCGCGAGGATGACGCCGGCGAGCACCTGCCAGCCGGCGAAAGCCGCGGAGGCGACGAGCACATCATCGCGGCGCGCACCGGCCGCCAGCCCGCAGACGCCGAGCCCGATCCAGCACGCCCCGACCCAGAGCAATGACGTCGACACCGACATGGTCAATGCAGCGATACCAAGCGCACCGAACCCGATGGCAACCAGCGCCTCGACGCCCAGCAACCGTTCAGCGCGCATGGATCCGGTGGACTGGTGGTCCGGCAGCCGATTGTCGGCCCGCGCCCACCACCACCGCGCGGCCGCCGACCCACCGAGCATCAGCATCGCAGCCGCGACAACGACCCGTCCTTCGATGAGCGAGACACCGAAGGGCGAGTACAGCAGTACACCCGACACGATCACAGCCAGCCCGGGCAGCCACCACGCGATACCGCGTACGTCCCAGGTCCGGCCTTTGCCGGTCACCACTCCGTCACCCTGAAGCTCGCTCACGGCTGCGCCTCGCTGACGCTCGGCTCCGCCGTGCGCGAGGGCGCACTGTGCCCATGGTTCACTCGCTGACGCTCGCTCACACCGCGGCCTCCGTCCTTCGGTTACGCGGCAAAAAGCTGGATGCCGACAACTCTACGGACGGCTGACGAACGGTCGATGTGATCTTCGTCGGCCGGTGGCTTCAGCGGTCTCGCCACCGCCGTCGCGCCCACTTGCGCGCCGCCGGGCTGACGGCGAGAACCGGGAGGAACAGTACGAATCCGACCAATGCGACCGGAATCAGCAGGTAGATGAACAATTCGCCGAGCACTTGAACGATGGTGGGAATCGCGAAGGGGACCGCCAGCGCCGCGAGCCCGATCGCTACCGGATAGGCCCCACCGGAGGCTGCGCCGATCGCCGCGATGGCGAATCCGGCCGCGAGGACGAGCCCCAACAGGGCGACGAGGTAGTTGTCCCACCATGCGTGTTGTTTCGTGTGAATCGAAGCGCCTCCCAAGACGTCGGGTCCGACCCAGCCGCCGAGCCTAGCGCGGTGTCGCCGCGGTGACCGGCAAAGGCACGGAACACATTGTGCTGGTCAGGAACTCAGCGCGACGGGCTGAACGGGCGGTGGTGTCGCTTCGCGCGGCGTCTCCTTGCGGGTGTTCAGCCACGCGCCGACGAACAGCAGCGCCGCCCCGACCCCCTGCACCGGCGCGATCGTTTCACCGAGAATGAACCAGGCGCAAGCCAATCCGAATGCGGGCACCAGGAACATGGCGGTCGCGGCGGTGGCCGGGCCGACCTGCCCGACGGCGCGGTAATAGAGGACGTACGCCAGCGCCGTCGGCAACACCCCGAGATACGCCTGGTTGAGCCAGAATTCGAGACCGAGCTCCGACCACGCGACGTTCGGCAGCGCCGGCGCGGCGAACACCCCGAGCGCCACCGTGCCCGCCGCGGACGCATAAACGGTGACGGTAGGGGCGGCGAGTCGAGCCAGGATCGGCGCGCCCAGCATGGTGTAGCAGGCCCAGCAGGCTGCGGCGGCCAGAAAGACGAGGTCGCCGAGCAGACGGTTACCGCCGGACGACGGGATGCCGACGAAGAAGACGACACCACCGGTCACCGCGGCCGCAAGACCGAGTGCTCGCGCACCGGACGGGCGCGTACGCGAGCGCACAGCCAGGACGAGAACGGTGATGACCGGCGCGGTCATCGGCACGATCACGCTGCCATCAGCCGCGGGCGCGAGCGAAAGCCCGAGGAAGAACAGCGCGTTGTAGCCGAAGACGCCGATCAGGCCGAGCCCGGCGACGCGGGTCGCCTCAGTCGACGGCAGCCGGGGCAGCCGCAGCACGATCACCAGCACCACGGTGCCCAGCAAGAACCGCAGGAACCCGGCGACCTCGTGCGGCACGTCGTGCACCGCCAGCTTCGAGGAGGCGAACGCGCTGCCCCACAACGCCATGACCAGCACAAGCAAGAGTCGAATACGCACGCTTGCGATCCTGGTTCCGAGACCGGTGCGCGGTATTGAACGCTGGTGCGGTGACAATGGTGCGGTGGCCGAGCAGGAATGGGTGACGTACCGGCGGATGGCGCACCGCCCGGTCGAGGTGATGCACGCGCACTTCGAGCGGCACGTCTACCACCTGCACAGTCATGAGACGTATTCGTTCGGGCTCACCGAGTTCGGCGCGCAGAGTTTCGATTGCCGCGGTGCGTCGCGGGTGAGCGCGGCGGGCATGGTGATGGCGTTCAACCCGGACGAGCCGCACGACGGTCACAGCACCACCGAGCTCGGTTTCACCTACTCGATCGTGCACATCGGCAGCGAGCTGATCACCGACCTGCTGTCCGATCAGACCGGGCGCCCCACCGGTCTACCGCTTTTCGCCGACCCTGTCCTGCCCGACCCGCTGTTGTCCGCCGCGTTGCATCGCCTGTGCGCCAGCCTGATTCAGCCTGCCACCGAGCTGGCCGCGGACGAGGCGCTGGCCGCGTCGGTCGCCGCCATGGTGCGCCGCGGTGCCCGCCGACCGCTGGTGAACTCGTCGGCCATCCTGCACGGCGGCGCGAGCGCCGACATCGCCCGTCGCGTCCGCACCCTCCTCGACGACCGCTACCTCGACCCGCTCTCCATGGACGATCTCGCCGAAGCCAGCGGCTGCAGCCGGTTCACCCTCTACCGCGCCTTCCGCACCAATTACGGCCTGTCCCCGAGCGATTACCAACGCCTGCTCCGCCTCCGCGCCGCCCGCCGCCTGATCGCCGCGGGCCACCCCGTCGCGCGAGCCGCCACCGAATCCGGCTTCGCCGACCAGGCTCACCTCACCCGCTGGTTCCGCCGCTGCTACGGCATCACCCCCGGCATCTACGCCACCGCCGCCTGACTCCGAAACCGATTCTTCGCCAAGCGATCCAGGTAACCGGATCGACTATCGGACCTCGCGTGGTCGCGGCCACGGGTTGTCTTCGATGTGTTCGACGGACTGATTGAACCGGGCGATCAGCCTGCTCAACTGGTCGACGTCGGTGTCGTCCCAGTCGGCGACGACCGTGCCGATGCCTTCGCGGCTCTGCAGCCGGTCGGCGGCCAGTACTTCGAGACCTTTGCTGCTGGCTTGAATTTTGCGGGCGATGCCGCCGTCAGGGTCGGGGACGCGGTCGACCAGGCCTTGCTTGAGCATCGCGGCGACTTGGCGGTTGATGGTGGAGATGTCGAGTTGGAAGGCTTCGGACAGCTCGCGCAGGCTCAGGGCGGTGTCGAATTCCAGCCTGGTGAGGATGAGGAAGGCCGAGCGGTCGAGCTGGAAGCCGGGGCGGCGGAGTAGCGACGCGGGGAAGTGCCGGGCGAGCAGGGTCAGCTCGAAGACCAGGCGGGTGAGGGCCGCGTTGTCGGCGGGACCGGATTCGGACATGGGGCTCACTATGTCGTGTTCGTCACGGCGATATCAAATTGTGCACGATACACATCGTGTGTAGCGTGCACATTCGTGACTGTTGCTGCCGACGCGTCTTCGACCGCCTCCGATACCGATGACCGACGGCGTCCGGCGCCGGCCGTGCTCATCGCGACCCTCGGTATGGTCGGTGTCGTCGTCTCGCTGATGCAGACGCTGGTCATCCCGATCATTCCGACGTTGCCCGACCTGCTGAACACCTCGGCGTCCAACGCCTCCTGGGTGGTCACCGCGACCCTGCTCGCCGGTGCGGTGGCGACGCCGATCAGCGGTCGCCTCGGCGACATGTTCGGCAAACGACGGGTGCTGTTCGCCAACCTGCTCTCACTGGTCGCCGGTTCCGTGGTCTGCGCGACCTTCTCCGCGCTGGTCCCCGAGATCATCGGGCGGTCGCTGCAGGGCGCGGCGGTCGGCGCGATCCCGCTGGGCATCAGCATCATGCGCGACGAACTGCCCGCCGAGAAGGTCGGTTCGGCGATGGCGATCATGAGCGCGACGCTCGGCGTCGGCGGCGCCCTCGGCCTGCCGCTGGCCGCGGTGATCGCGCAGAACGCGGACTGGCACATGCTCTTCTGGACCGCGGCGGGGCTCGGCCTGGTCTGTGCTGTCCTGGTTTTCGTGTTCGTGCCGGAGTCGCCGGTGCGCACCCCGTCCCGGTTCGATTTCGGTGGCGCAATGGGCCTTTCGATCGCACTGCTGGCGTTGCTGATTCCGATCACCAAGGGTGCAGATTGGGGCTGGGGCAGCCCGACGACCCTGATCCTTTTCGCGGTTTCGCTGGTGGTGTTCCTCGGCTGGGGCTGGTACGAGCTGCGTCAGGGTGCGCCGCTGGTCGACCTCCGGGTCTCGGCGCGGCCGCGGGTGCTGTTCACCAACGTGGCCTCGATCGCGGTCGGCTTCGCGCTGTACGGCATGTCGCTGACCTTCCCGCAGCTGCTGATGGCGCCTGAGCAGACCGGTTATGGTTTCGGCCTCAGCATGGTCAACGCCGGATTGGCGCTGGCGCCAACCGGTTTCGTGATGATCCTGCTCTCGCCGGTGTCGGCGAAGCTGTCCGCGGCCCGTGGTCCGAAGATCACGCTGGCGCTCGGCTCCGCGGTGATCGCGGCCGGCTACCTGTGCGCCGTGGTGCTGATGAACAGCGTCTGGGAGATCATGCTGGCGTCGATGATCGTCGCCGCGGGCGTCGGCCTCGCCTACGCCGCGATGCCCGCGCTGATCATGGGTGCGGTGCCGATCACCGAGACCGCGGCGGCCAACGGCCTCAACTCGCTCATGCGCTCTGTGGGTACCTCCACCTCGTCGGCGGTGATGAGCGTCGTGCTCGCGCACATGACCATGCAGCTCGGCGTGCACGTGTTCCCGTCCCGCGACGGATTCCACACCACCTTCCTCATCGCCACCGCGGCCGCCGTGGTCGCGATCGTGCTCACCACGCTGATCCCGATGCGCAAGGCGCCTGATGCGGCGGCGACGGTGGGACACGCCTGACCCGAACAGCATCGAGGCCGGCCCGAGTTCGCTCGGGTCGGCCTTATCTGTTTTCGGGCGGGGGCAGGCAGATTCGCCCCTCGATGCCTGCATACCGAGCAGTAATACCAGCGACGTACTGCCCTGTGATCAGTCCGGGCTCACGGCCTCGGTGTAGCGACGGGCCAGAGTGCGGATGTGCGCGACCAGCTCAGGCGGACCTTCGACGCGGAAGTCCATCATCAGCATGCTGAGGTAGATGGCGATGGTTTCCAGGGCGTCGGCACCGGTCACCAGCACACAGGTGTCGGCGTCGACGGCTTCCACCACACCGACGGCGGGATTGATTCGGGCGATGACTGTTTCGGCAGGGGCCAGGACGGTGACCCGCGCGTGCACCTTCCAGGCGGTGCTCGCGATGTGCCGCATGACGAAGGCGACCAGGTCGTCGTCGGGCAAAGCGCGGGCGGCGAAGCGGCGGCTGCCCGGGCTCGCCTGCGGGATTCTGGCGACGGGAATCGCGCTCCAGGAATGGGTTTCGAGATGGTAGGCGACGAGGTACCAGCGGCGCTGCCAATTGATGAGTCGATAAGGTTCGACTTCCTCGCGGTGCACCGGGTCGATCTGGTCGATCAAAACCGTTGCCCCGTCACGGATTGCACCGGCCAGCGTAGTCAGGACCGCGGCCGGGACCGGAGCATCCGGTTCCCTGGAGCCGGTGGTGGCCGGGCCGATGGCGGTGGCCTCGCGTAGCGCGATCACCTTGCGCTGCAAGCGTTTCGGCAGGATCTGATCCAGTTTGGCCAGGGCGCGGCTGACGTTGTCGCTGATATCCGCGATCCCGGTGGCGCCGTCCTCGGCCAGCCCGACGGCGACCGCGACGGCCACCGCCTCGTCGTCGTCCAGCAGTAACGGCGGCATGGTGGAGCCCCGGCCGAGCCGGTAGCCGCCGATCGCGCCGCGTTGCGCCTGCACGGGATAGCCGAGTTCGCGCAGGCGCTGGATGTCGTTGCGCAGTGTGCGGTCGGTGATGTCCAGCCGCTCGGCCAGTTCCCGGCCGGTGTGGGCGCGGTCTTGTAAAAGCGCCAGCAAACGCAGCACGCGCACTGTGGTCGGCGTCACATCAAGCCTCCGGAAAATTAGGAACGATATCAGCCTAATGGACTCATAAGCTCATGTCAGAAGCAAGAAACACCCACTCGAAAGGCCCTGACATGAACGCCACCAGCACCGCCATCGCCACCCTGAACCCCGTCTGGCGCGATGTGCTCGCCGAGTCCTACCGCGCGCTGGCAACCGTGGTCGCCGGCGTCCGCGACGACCAGTGGCAGCTGCCGACCCCGTGCTCGGAGTGGAATGTGACGCAGGTGGTGCAGCACGCCGCGGGCGATCAGCTCGCCTACGCCGCGACGCTCGGCATCGGCGGCGGCCCGGCCGAGAACCCCTTCGAGCCGTCCGGCCACATCGACGGCGCACCGGCCGCGCTGGTCGGCGACGCGATCGAGCAGACCGCCGCCGCGTGGGCGACCGTCGCCGACGGCACCGAATCCGTGCCGACGCCGCTGCCGCACGGCGTGCTCGCCACGCCGGTCGCAGCCGTGATGGGTGCGCTGGACGCCGCGGTGCACGCCTGGGACATCGCGATCGCCACCGGCCAGCCGTCGCCGCTGACCGAGGAATTGGCCGGCTACCTGCTCACCGCAGCGCGCTCCGGCCACCCCGCACCCGGCAGTGGCGAGGAGACGGAAATCGTTGAGCCGCTGCGTCAGTGGGGCGCCTACGCCGCGATCGTCGACGGTAAGTCCGAGGACACCGCGGTCGACGAACTGCTGCGCTACCTCGGTCGTGACCCGCAGGCCTGAGGCACCGAGCGCCACTGCGGTTCGTCGCCGGCACAAGAAACGCACCCCCTTTGACTTCCCGCACCCGAAATCGCAAACGATTCGATGTGTGGGAGATCAAAGGGGGTGCGGTCGTTAGGCGTGTGCCGATATCACCGAGCGGTGACGAACCCCTGCGCGACCATCCAGTCGCGGGCCACCTCTGCCGGTTCTCGGCCCTCCACGTCGACCTGACGATTCAGCTCGGTGATCTCCTCGTTGGTGAGGCGCTCGGAGATCGGCTCCAGAACAGTCGCGACCTGGGGGTGGGCGTCGGCGAAGGACTTCCGCATCACCAGTGCCGCGTTGTATTTCGGGAAGAAGCGCTGATCATCTTGCAGCAGCACGAGATTCAGGGCGGGGATGCGGCCGTCAGTCGCGGCGACCGAGCCGAACCGGCACTGTTTGGCGTCGGCAGTGGCCTGATAGACCACAGCATCCTGCACGATCTGCTTACGCACCTTGCCCGCGTCGATGTTGTATTTGCGGGCCAGGCCGGGGAATCCATCTTGGCGCACATTGAATTCGGTGCCGACACAGGTGGCCGCGGCCGCAGGGTCTTTCGCGATCAACGCCGCGTAGTCCGACAACGTGCGGACGCCGGTCTCCTCGGCGGTACGCGAACTGGTCACCAGCGCATAGGTGTTGTTCATCGGCGCCATCGCGGTCCACACCATGCCGTGCGCGGCGAGGTCGGCCTCGCGGACCGCCTCGAACTGGCCGACCTCGTCCGGGATCGGCGTCTCCTTGCCGAGGTAATTGATCCACCCGGTTCCGGTGTAGTCGTAGGCGACATCGATCTGACCGTGCAGCTGGGCGTCGCGAAGACTGTTGGAGCCCTGGATGTTCGTCAGGTCACGCACCTCGGCACCCGCCGCGGACATGGCGAATTCGATGAGATAACCGAGGATGTTCTGCTCGGTGAAGTCCTTGGACCCCACGATGATCCGGGCGCCTTCGAGTTCGGGCACCGGGCCGATGCTGCCTGGCCCCACTCGAAGGGGTACCGCGCCACCGGATTCCAGTCCGCAGCCCGCGACCAGCAGCAGCCCGGCCGCCACCGCCAGCCCACGCCACCACCGGTTCACTTCAGCCCCCTCGGTCCGAGGAACTGCTCGGCGAGTGCGCCGAGCCAATCGACCAGCAGGGCCAGTGCGACCGCGAGGACCGCGCCGACGACGAGCGTGACGTTGTCGCGCAGCTTGTAGCCGGTGTCGATGAGGATCCCGAGACCGCCGGCGCTCACCAGGAAGGACAGCGTCGCGGTGCCGACCGCCAGCACCAGCGAGGTGCGCAGGCCGGCCAGGATGTAGGGCACCGCGAGCGGGAACTCGATGCGCCGCAACACTGTTGCCGCCGACATGCCCTGTCCGCGCCCGGCGTCGGTGAGGGTCTGATCGACCTGCTGATAGCCGAGAATGGTGTTGCGCAGCACCGGGAGCAGCGAATAGAACGCGATCGGCGCGACACCGATCCAGAAGCCGGTGGTGCGGGTGGCGAGATAACACAGCACGATGAGGCCGACGGCCGGTGCGGCCGCGCCGATATTGGCGATGCCGACGAAAACCGGTGCCAGACGGCGGTATCCGGGCCGGGTGAGCAGGGTGCCGAGCGGCACGGCGACCACCACGACGATCAAGACGACGGTCGCCGTGATCACCACGTGCTGCCAGGTGACGGTCATGATGTTGCGGGCATTGAGACTGGCCTGCTGGGTGGTGGTCAGGTCCCGGGCGAAGGCCCACACCAGCACGCCCGCGGTCAACAGCAGCACGACCACCGGTTGGATGAGCAGCCGGATGCGTTCGGCCCGGCGCTGAGCAGCGGGCGCGGACGTCGCGGGTGGTGTGCCCGCAGCCGCCGTCACGGCGCCGCCCCCGGTGCGGGGCGGCCGGAGCCGTGCTCGGCGCGCATCGCCGACAGGTGCGCGACCAGCGTGTCGATGGTGATCAGCCCGACGTACTCGCCGCGCTTGCCGGTGACCACCGCGTTCGCCGTCTGATCGGCGAGCAAGGCCTCCAGCGCGTCCTGCAGGGTCGACCGCAGCGACAGCGGCTCGCCGATCGGTGATCCGGTGCCGCGCAACGAGTTCGCGTGCGCCAGGTGCTCGGCCGATACCCAGCGCAGCGGTCGTCGTTGCTTGTCGAGCACCAGCGCCCACGGCCAGTCCTGCCCGGCCAGCGCGGTCCGCAACGCCTCGACCGGCTCGTCCTCCGTGGCGGTCGGGCATTGCCCCAGTTCGACATCGCTCACCCGGGTGAGGGTGAGCTGTTTGAGCGACGCGTCCGCACCGACGAAGCCGGCGACCGTCTCGTCCGCGGGATCGGCGAGGATCGCCGCCGGAGTGTCGTATTGCAGGATGCGGGACTGGTTGCCCAGTACCGCGATTCGGTCACCGAGCTTGACCGCCTCGGTGAAATCGTGAGTGACGAAGACGATGGTCTTGCCTAATTCGCCTTGCAGCCGCAGCAATTCGTCTTGCAGCAGGCCGCGGGTGATCGGATCGACCGCGCCGAACGGTTCGTCCATCAGCAGCACCGGCGGGTCGGCGGCGAGCGCGCGGGCGACGCCGACGCGCTGCTGCTGGCCGCCCGACAGCTGCCGAGGGTAGCGGTCGCGATAGGTGTCGGGGTCCAGGCCGACCAGGTCCAGCATCTCGTCGGTGCGGGCGGCGATCTTCTTGCGGTCCCAGCCGATCAGGCCGGGCACCGTCGCGACATTCTTGGCGACCGTCATGTGCGGGAACAAGCCGGCCTGCTGGATCGAGTAGCCGATGCCGCGGCGCAACTGGTCGGGGTTCATCGACGCGGCGTCGCGCCCGCCGATGGTGATGGTGCCGGAGGTGGGCTCGATCAGCCGGTTGATCATCCGCATGGTGGTGGTCTTGCCGCAGCCGGAAGGCCCCACGAGCACGACGATTTCGCCCGCCGGGATGGTCATCGACACCCGGTCGACGGCCGGATCACGCTGGCCGGGATAGTGTTTGGTGACGCCGTCGAGCACGATCTCCTCGCCGGACACCGCCGATTCGGTGGCGCCGGAACGGGTTTCGGTGTCAGTCACGGATTCCCCTCGAGGTGGTGAGACGCCCGATCAGGACGTAGATCCCGTCCAGTACGAGCGCGAGGACAACGATCAGCACCGTGCCGACCAGGGCCTGCGGCACCGCGTTCGGGCTACCGAGGCGGGCGAGGCCGGAGAAGATCAGGTTGCCGAGTCCCGGGCCCTTGGCGTAGGCGGCGATGGCGAGAATGCCCATGATCAGCTGCGTGCTGACCCGCATGCCCGCCAAGACAGCGGGCCAGGCGAGCGGGAGTTCGATGACGGTCAGTATTCGCAGCCGGTTCATGCCGACACCGCGGGCCGCGTCGGTGACTGCGGGATCGACCGAGGACAGGCCGATGATGGTGTTGCGCAGGATCGGCAGCAGGGCGTAGAGCACCAGCGCGGTGATCGTCGGGGCGACACCGAGGCCGAGGATCGGGATCAGCAGGCCGAGCAGTGCGAACGAAGGCACGGTGAGGATGGCGCTGGCCACGGCCGTCGCGATCGAGGAGCCGAGCGGGCTGCGGTGCACCAGGATGCCGATCAGCACCGCGACGATCGTCGCGAGCAGGACCGACTGCACCACCGCCGACACATGCAGGTAGGAGTCGATGAGCAGCTGATGTCGCCGGTGTACTACGAAGGTCCACAGCGTGTCCAGGGTCGTACCTCCCCGTCGCCCGGTGTCCTGGGAGGGTAGCGCGGATTCGGTTCGCCCGGACGGTATTCCGGGCGGCGGCGCGCCGCCCGGAATCGAGCTCCGAGGTCAGACCGCGGATCGGATATCGGTGTGGCCGAAGTCGTTGCCCTTGTACAGCAGCGGCTTCTTGGTGACGGTGGCGAGTGCGTACGCGAAGCAGTCGCCGAGGTTGAGTTGTGCCTTGTGTCCGCTGCCCTTACCGAAATCGCGATACGCGGCACGGGCGATAGCGGCCTGCTCCAGCGAGACGGGAGCGAGATCGATGTCGCCGTCGTTGATCAACTCCGCGAACCGGCGCGCGATGATCGGGTCCGGGCTGCGATCTACTTTGATCGCCACTTCGAAGTGGTTGACCACCGACATCGACCGGCTCTCCGCCGAATCGAGTGCATCGATGAAGCTGCCTCGTTCGGGTTCCTGGTTGATGATGGCGAGCAGAGCCGATGCGTCGACGATCATGCGGGCAACCCCTGATCGTCGTAGAGATCATCGGTGGTCAGCAAGGTGCGCGTCTCCGGTGTCATCCTGGCGTCGATATCCGCCACGATCTCCCAGAGTCGGGCCTTTCGGGTCTGTCGTGCCGCTTCGCGCTCGGCATCGAGTTCTTTCAACATGCGTTTCAGTGCCTCCTCGACAACGCTGGTTTGGGACATCCCCGTCCGCTCCGCTGCCTCGCGCACCAAGGCGTGCACCTTCTCATTTTTTATGTTCAAGCCCATTGGGTTCTACCTTCCAGGACCGGGATGGTAGACACTCTACCTCGGTACCTTCATTCAGGGAAATGATTATTCGAGCGGGAACCGGAAGGCCGCCTCGTTCGTCCAACTGAGCAAGGACCAACGACGGTCGCGAGCACGATGAACCGGGGGACAGATGGCGGAGCGACAGGTCAGCACCTCGCATCGGGTGCGTTCCCGCAGCGCGGGTCCTAGGCACGGCCGTCCGGACCGGCGCACCGGCCAATGGCTCGCGGTGGCGCTGGTGGTCATCGCGCTCGTAGTGGCGGGCGCAGTGGGAGTGCGCTGGTGGCAAGACCATTCGAACCCGGCCTCGATCGTCGGGCAGCGCAGCGCCGAGTTTCCCGCGATCGACCGATCGACGCTGGACCAGACGCAGGCTCGAATCGTCGCGGTGACGGAGCGGGAGTTTCGTGACCCGGGCGCAGGCACCAAGTACGCCGAAGGGGTGACCGAACCGTGGTGCGCGGACTTCGTGAGCTGGGTGATGCGCGAAGCGGGTGCACCGCTGGCGAACCCGAATTCGGGCTCGTGGCGGATCCCCGGGGTGTACACCCTGCAGGAGTACTACGCGAGCGCCGGAAGGTTCGCGCCCATCGGCTACCAGCCGCGCACCGGTGACGTGCTGCTCTACGACGGCTCCAGCCCATTCGGTCAGCACACCAACATCGTGCTGAAGTCCGACGCAGGCACCGTGACAACCATCGGCGGAAACGAGTTCGGTGAGATCAGCATCCACACGTTCCCGTTGGCCGAAGCCGGGGGAATTGTCGGATTCGGGCGATTGTGAGAACCGTTGTCGGCCAACGACGGTCGGTGCGGGGAGCGCGGGGCGGGCGAGCCGCGGTGATAGCCCTACGATAGAAGTGGCGGCGCCCGGCAGCGCCGTCGCCGATCCCCGCCCTGCCTCCCCCTCATCGGCAGGACGGGGATCTCGGGTTCAGACTCGTGCAAGTTCCGGGCAATGTCGGTCGCGTAGCGTGTCGAGTGTCCATCGAGAGGTGAGGGTTCCGGAACATCTGATGCAGCCGACCGACGAAACGAGCAGCGATCCCGCCTGGATCGACTATGCCGACTTCGGCGAGCGCTTCGTCACCGCCGCGGTGACGAAGGACCGGATCGAGGCGGCGGTGGCTGGGATGACCGGCCGCGGCATGACGATCGGCCCGTTCTCGCTGGGGCCGGCCGGCCTCGCGGGTTTTGTCGCCGAGGGCAAAGTCGGCAAGCCGGAGGTGGTGCACAGCGGTCCGCACGTCACCTTCCAGGTCACCGTGCCGGTGTCGTTGGCGTTGAAGGTGATGCTCGGCGGCAAGAAATTGCGGCTGGAAGCACGCGTCGAGATCGATCTGACCCTGCACGCGCGTACCGCCGACCCCCTGCTGATCGTCATCGATATCCCGCCGGTCACCCCGCCGGATGTCAGCTTCGTGCTGCGCGCCCAGGCGGTGGACGCGGCCGGGGAACTGCTGCTCGACCCGATCGCGGGACTGGTGCAACGCGAGGTCGCGGCCAGGGTGAACGGCATGCTCGCCGACCCGCAGGCACGGCGCAGCCGAGTCTTCGACGTCGAGGCCATCGTGAGCGGCACCCCTTCGGTGCACCGTGAGCAGGCCGAGTTCGACTGGATCGGCTACGACGAATTCGGGCATCGGTTCTTCTCGCACATCGTCACCCGGGATCGGGTGTTCGACGTGGTGGAACGGATGGCGGGACGGCCGATCGAGGTCGGTCCGCTCAAGACCGGGCCGGGAAAATCGGCGACGGTTACCGTGCGGGGCAATGTCCGCGTGCCACAGCTGGCCGACAAGGCGGACACGCCACGCGCTTTCGACCTGACGCTGCCGGTCAGCCTCGACATCACCGTGGACGTGCTGAAGGCCAATCGTTATCGCGCCGACGTGGAGGTGCCGCTGGTGCTGACCGCGCGCGCCGCCGACCCGCTGCTCATCGTCATCGACGTGCCGCCGCCGGACCCGGACGATATCCGGCTGGAGTTCAAGGCGCACGGTGTTCGCGCCGCGACGCTCGGTGCGCTCGCGGGGATCAAGAAGCAGGTGATCGCCCAGGTCGCCGGGGTTGTGCGGAAAGAGCTCGCCGACAGCTCGGGCCGGACCATCGACGTCGCCGCTCGTATCGGGTCGTCGGCTCCCCGGAGTACACCTGGCGCGTCCGAATCTGCAGAGGCTGACGCAGCCGACTCGGCAGAAGCATCCAGCCGGACTTAGCCGCCGGTACCGCTCGCCGGTGATCGTCGCGTCTCGGTGCCCGGGAGTAACCGATTCTTGCGAAGCCGAGTCTTCGCGAAATCCAGCGTGCCGGATTCCGGCATCCCATGCCCGAGGCAGGTCGATCCATGTGACCAATGTGAAAGGGTGTGTCCCGTGGGTCTGGCGGTTCCCAAGTGAATATGGTGAAATAAGTACACGTTCGAGGCTCCCGGCGCGTACACAATGTTTGGGGAAGGTGCGCCGG
Organism: Nocardia suismassiliense; assembly: GCF_900269665.1. Taxonomy (GTDB): domain Bacteria; phylum Actinomycetota; class Actinomycetes; order Mycobacteriales; family Mycobacteriaceae; genus Nocardia; species Nocardia suismassiliense. The sequence continues at coordinate 8,215,644 of NZ_LT985361.1, read as the reverse complement.
GCACGCTGCCAGCCATAGTCGGGGTTGCGCGAAGGAGTCCTGCGATGCGTTCCATTTCGGTGTCCCGGCGTGAGCTGTTCGGGTATGCCGCAGCCGCGGCCGCGCTCGGCCTGACTGCCGCGGCGACACCCGCCACCGCCGCCGATGCGCACGGCACCCTCATCGACTACTCGGGCGGCGTGCCGTCGGCGGAGTCGATCAGGGACGCCGGGCATCTCGGCGTGATCCGGTACGTCTCCGACCGGCGTCCCGGCGCGGAGTGGATGGCGGGCAAGCCGCTGCGCGCCGACGAGGTGAACCAGCTGCACGAGGCCGGCCTGTACATCGTGTCCTGCTACCAATTCGGCAAAGGGCCCACCGCCGACTGGCGCGGCGGACTGGAAGCGGGCAAGAAGCACGCCCAGCGCGGACTCGACTTGCACCGTGCCGCAGGCGGTCCCGACAACGTGCCGATCTACGCCTCCATCGACGACAACCCGACCGCAGTCGACTTCGCCGCCATGATCGCGCCCTATCTGCTCGGCTGGGAGTCGGTGCTCGGCAAGGAGAACACCGGCATGTACGCCAACGCCCCCACCGTCGAACTGGCCCGCGTCGCAGGCCTGGGTTCCTGGTACTGGCAACACAATTGGGGCTCCAAGGGCGTCGTGCACCCCGCCGCGCACCTGCACCAGTTCGAGATCGACAAGCGCTCACTGGACGGCATCGGCATCGACCTCAACAACATCCTCGCCGCCGACTTCGGCCAGTGGTAGCCCGCCGAACGTAGGCCGTGTGTCGAAGTCTCACACGGCCGTACTTCGACACGGGGCTAAGTCTGGCAGTGGCTCAGCGGCGCTTCACGCAGATCGGGTTCCTCCTCCGGCACCACCCGCAAGGTCGGGCGCGTGTCCGGTGCCTCGTGGTCGCCGAGCCAGGAGAACAGCGACCACCGGGACAAACCGGAGAACGCCGAACCCAGGCTGGTGAACGAGAACGAGGAGATGGCCGACCCGAACGAGCCGATGGAGCCGATCGACAGCACCGAGCCGACGCTGCCGATCGAGAGGATCGAGTAGGCCGAGCCGATGGACAGGATGGAGCCCTCGGATCGGATGGACAGTATCGATCGATGCGAGCGCCTGCTCCGGATGGAGTGGCCGGGCCGTATCGAATGTTCGATCGTCGCCATAGTTAGCGGTCTACCACAATCGCCACCCGCTCATGCGTCATCGCGGCGATTCGGCAGCGGGATGTCGTACAGACGACAAAGGCGGCGACCACAATGGGTCGCCGCCTTCAGCGGAAAATCATGCGACGGTGAAGAATCCGAGCGTCGGCAGGAACGAGCAGGTGCGCGGGTCGGCGTCGTCGGCCTTGGTGGTCAGCGAGCCGGACACCACCGCGACGACCCGGCCGGAACCGGTGTCGGCGATCGCGGACAGCGTGGCCGGGCCACCGGGGTTGATCTTGGCCTCGTCGGTCAGCGGCTGGAAACCGGTCTGCCGAGTGTCGAGGTTCATCCACTGCACCGTCATCGGCGGGTTCTGCTCCGCGGTCGGCGCCTTGGTGCCGAGCGCGGTGAATACGAACCCGGCCTGACCGGCCTTCGGTCCGGGCGGCGGCAGCTGGGCCGGGCCGGACACGGCGAGCGCGGTACCGATCGAGTCGGCGGTCGGGCCGATGCAGCCCTTGCCGATGGTCGGGTACAGGAACTGGGCGATGACCGGGCCGTCCTGCGGCAGTTCGGGGCCACCGCCACCGCTGCCGTCCAGGAAGGTGATGATCCGTTCCAGGGTGGACTTGATCTGCGGCGGCAAGCCCAGCGTCGCGAGCAGCCTGCGGGCTTGATCGAGGATGGCGGACTGCGGACCAGCCGCGATATCGGCGGGGCCGGCGATCGAACCGATGATGGCTGGGGCCAGGGCGGCGAGGGCGTCGATCGGGACGCCTTCCGGAACCATCGGCACGGTGTTCGGGGACGCCGCAGGCGCGGGCGCGGGCGCCGCGACTGCTGTCGTCGGCGCGGCAAGCGTGGCACTCGCCGCGATGGCGAGCGCGGACAATGCAATCCGCGATCCTCGGGTGCGAAGCACTGGTCTAGCCGTCCTTACCTCGGGTACATCTGGGGCCGATGCTGAAAAGCCATCGTTTCGGGGGTCACTCTAGGGACATCGCGGCTATGTGTACAGCTGCAGCGCCCTTTTGATGGTGCGGACGATCAGTGTTATCAGACGTTAGCGTGCCCCAGGTGTTACTGGTGTTAAAGGTGATGCAAATGTTATCAGTGATTCCCATGGAGCCACTGATGCCAGGGTGCGACGACCGGGATCGGCGCTGCGGTTAATCTAGTCGCAGCCGTCCATCCTTGTCGCCGAACACTCGCATCGCCGGGTGCCGGGCCGACGCACCGCACCCGAGTCGAAAGCCTGCGATTTGAACCGTCAACTCCGATGGGCTGTCTCGGCACTCGGTCTGTCCGTGCTGGCCAGGCTGCTCTGGATGTTCTTGAACAAGAACGGGATCAACGTCGTCGACCTCCACGTGTACGTGGACGGCTCGGCGTCGTTGCTGACCGACCGGCTCTACGACTTCACCTACGCGGAGAAGACCCCCGACTTCCCGCTGCCGTTCACCTATCCACCGTTCGCGGCGCTGGTGTTCTTCCCGCTGCACTACCTGCCTTTCACGGTCGTCGCGGTCGGCTGGTTGCTGGCCACCGTCGCCGCGCTCTATGCCGTCGTGCGGATCGCGCTGGAATTGATCCTCGGCGCGGAGCGGGTGCGCGAGCCGGGCTGGCAGGCCGCGGCCGTCGGCTGGACCGCGCTGGGCCTGTGGATGGAGCCGGTGCGGACCACGATCGACTACGGCCAGGTCAACGTCTTCCTGGTGCTCGGCGCGATGGTCGCGGTGCGCAGCTCCCGATGGTGGCTGTCCGGCGGGCTGATCGGCGTCATCGCCGGGATCAAGCTGACGCCGGCGATCAGCGGTCTGTACTTCGTCGCGCAGCGGCGCTGGCTCACCGTGGTGTGGTCGGCGGTGGTGTTCGGCGCGACGGTCGGGATCAGCTTCCTGATCGCCCCGCATATGGCGGACCACTACTTCGGCAAGCTGATCGGCAAGGCCGACCGGATCGGTCCCGTCGGCTCGGGATGGAACCAGTCGCTGCGCGGCGCGCTGAGCCGGATTCTGGGGTACGACGTGGAATCCGGCCCGTGGTGGCTGGCGGGGGTCGTGGTCGTCGCGGTGCTGGCCCTGCTGGCCTGGCGGGCGCTCGCGTTCGATGACCGGATGGGCACGCTGATCGTGGTGCAGATGTTCGGGCTGCTCGTCTCGCCGATCTCCTGGTCGCACCACTGGGTCTGGCTGCTGCCGACGGTGTTGTGGCTGCTCTACGGTCCGCTGCGGCAGGCGCCCGGCGCCAAGATCATGGCGGGTTACTGGCTGGTGACCACGTTGATCGGGGTGCCGTGGGTGCTCTCGTTCGCCCAGGACTCGATCTGGACCATCCCGCGACCGGCCGTGCTCGCCTGGCTCGGCACGGTGAACGTGCTCGGGGCGCTGGTGTTCTTCGTCTGGGTGATCAAGGTCGGCCGTCGCCCGCAATCGGACCCGCCGGAGACGGCGCGCGTGCTCGCCGTGGGCCGTACGCGCGCCGCCTAGTGGTATCAGCCGAGCTTTGCGGCGAACTGGTCGATCTTGCGGGCCAGCTCGACGTCCAGCGCGGTGAGGCCGCCGGAATCATGGGTGGACAGCGCGAACGTGACCTTGCGCCAGCGGATATCGATATCGGGGTGATGGTTGGCGGCCTCGGCCGCTTCGGCGACCTCGCGGACCAGCTCGATGCCGGCGAGGAAGGTCGGCGCCTGGACGGTGCGGGTCAGCACATCGCCGTCCCTGGTCCAGTCCGGCAGTTCGGTCAGGGCCGCGGCGAGTTCGGTTTCGGTCAGCAACGGAGCACTCATAACCCGGTTCTACTCCTGTGCCGGGAGTGATGTCCGTCATTGTCGGATCAGCCGAGCGCAGCGGGTCGCGCAGACCGGTGCGGCGGCGCGAAAAGGTCAGGCGGCGCGCGCCTGCTTGAGCGCTTTCTTCAGGTCTTTGCCGCAGATGCCTGCGGCTTCGCACTTCTTCATACGCATAATGACCACAGGGCATTTCAGGCAGCGCGTCTTTTTTCGACAGCACTTTTTCTTTGGTTTCAAGCGTGAAACCTGCTTAGCCTTGACCTTGCCCATGTCGGTTAGCATACCCTTAGTACGGTGCCTGAAGCGTGGGGGTGACCCGAACGCAGGTAGGGTGTATATGGCCGCAATGCCCGGTGAGTTTCGATTCTCCACCTGTTTGCAGGGGTCGGCCGGTACCAACACCTAACAGCAGGAGGATTCAGCGTGTCGTCTGCGCGCGATTTTCGCAACGTTGCCATCGTGGCCCACGTCGACCACGGTAAGACGACGCTGGTCGACGCCATGCTCCGCCAATCCGGCGCCTTCGCCGAACGAGCCGAGCTCGTCGATCGGGTGATGGACTCCGGTGACCTGGAGCGCGAGAAGGGCATCACCATTCTCGCCAAGAACACCGCGGTGCATAAGCACCACGCGGATGGTTCCGTCACCGTCATCAACGTGATCGACACACCGGGCCACGCCGACTTCGGTGGTGAGGTCGAACGCGGCCTGTCCATGGTCGACGGTGTCGTGCTGCTGGTCGACGCCTCCGAGGGTCCGCTGCCGCAGACCCGGTTCGTGCTGCGTAAGGCACTTGCCGCGTCGTTGCCGGTGATCCTGGTGGTCAACAAGACCGACCGTCCCGACGCCCGGATCGAGGAGGTCGTCGAGGAGAGCCACGACCTGCTGCTCGACCTGGCCTCCGACCTGGACGACTCCGCCGCCGAGGCCGCCGAGCTCGCGCTCGACCTGCCGGTGCTCTACGCCTCCGGTCGTGAGGGCAAGGCGTCGAAGGAGCGTCCGGAGAACGGGCACGCGCCCGACGCGGAGAACCTCGACGCACTGTTCGACGTGCTGCTCAACAACATCCCGGCGCCCAAGGGCGATCCGGCCGCGCCGCTGCAGGCGCACGTCACCAACCTGGACGCCTCGGCGTTCCTCGGCCGCCTCGCGCTGGTCCGCATCTACCAGGGCGAGCTGCGCAAGGGCCAGAACGTCGCGTGGATGCACGCCGACGGCGTCAAGCAGGTGAAGATCACCGAGCTGCTGCAGACGATCGGTGTCGAGCGGCAGCCCGGCGAGGTCGCCGTGGCCGGTGACATCGTCGCCATCGCGGGCATCCCGGAGATCATGATCGGCGACACCCTGGCCGACATCGACAACCCGGTCGCACTGCCGCGCATCACCGTCGACGAGCCCGCCATCTCGGTGACCATCGGCACCAACACCTCGCCGCTGGTCGGCCGGGTGCAGGGCCACAAGCTCACCGCCCGCATGGTGAAGTCGCGCCTGGACCAGGAACTGGTCGGCAACGTCTCGCTGCGCGTGCTCGACATCGGCCGCCCGGACGCCTGGGAGGTACAGGGCCGTGGTGAGCTCGCGCTGGCCATCCTGGTCGAGCAGATGCGCCGCGAGGGCTTCGAGCTGACCGTCGGCAAGCCGCAGGTGGTCACCAAGCAGGTCGACGGCAAGGTGCACGAGCCCTACGAAGAGCTCACCATCGACTGCCCCGACGAGTACCTCGGCGCGGTCACCCAGCTGCTGGCCGCCCGCAAGGGCAAGATGGTGCAGATGGCCAACCACAGCGCGGGCTGGGTGCGGATGGAGTTCATCGTCCCGTCGCGCGGCCTGATCGGCTTCCGCACCGACTTTCTCACCGAGACCCGCGGCACCGGCATCGCCAACGCCGTATCGCACGGCTACGCGCCGTGGGCAGGCGAGATCCGGGCCAGGCACACCGGTGCGCTGGTGTCGGACCGGGCAGGCACGGTGACCCCGTTCGCGATGATCCAGCTCGCCGACCGCGGCCAGTTCTTCGTCGAGCCGGGCGCGGACACCTACGAAGGCATGGTCGTGGGCATCAACCCGCGCGCCGAGGACCTCGACATCAACGTGACCCGCGAGAAGAAGCTGACCAACATGCGCAGCTCGACCGCGGACGTGTTCGAGACGCTGGCCAAGCCGCTGCAGCTCGATCTGGAAGCCGCGATGGAGTTCTGTGCCGACGACGAGTGTGTCGAGGTCACCCCGGAGGTGGTCCGGGTGCGCAAGGTGATCCTGGGCGCGACCGAGCGTGGTCGCGAACTGTCGCGCCGGAAGGCTCGGGACCGGGCCGCGCTGTAAATCGCGGTAGAGTGCGCAGCGTGAGCTCGGGGGCTGTATCCGGTCGCGCCACCTGGCGCACACTGCTGGTCATCGTGACGGCGTCGTTGACGGTGTTCGCCGGTTGCACGGCGAACCCGCCACCGCCGATCGAGAGCACCGACAGCCCGAAGACCACGCCCGCCAAACCGGGTAAGACCACGGTGGTCGCCGCGATCGACACCATCGGCATCGGCTTCAATCCGCACCTGCGTTCGGATCAGTCGCCGGCCACGGCGGCGTTGAGCTCGATGGTGCTGCCCAGCCCGTTCCGTCCGGTGCCGAACCCGGTGGCGCCCAACGTCACCGACTGGGTGCCGGACACCTCGCTGATCAGCACGGCCGAGGTCACCGCGCAGGAGCCGTTCACCATCACCTACACGCTGCGCAACGAGGCGAACTGGTCCGATGGTGCGCCGATCGCCGCCGAGGACTTCCAGTTCCTGTGGCAGCAGATGATCTCGCAACCGGGTGTCGTCGACACGGCGGGCTATCGGTTGATCACCGACATCGGCTCCGCGGGCGGCGGCAAAACGGTGACGGTGACGATGCGCGAGCCGTACCCGGCGTGGCAGCAGCTGTTCGCCAATCTGCTGCCGTCGCATCTGATGAAAGATTCGCCCGGCGGATTCCAGGACGGCTGGGTGCAGAGCATCCGGGTGTCGGGCGCGCAGTTCGCGATCAAGAACATCGACCGCGGTCGTGAGGAGATCCTGCTCGAGCGCAACGCCCGCTTCTGGGGTACCCCGGCCGCGCCGGACGAGATCCTGTTGCGGCGCGGCGGAACTCCCGCGCAGCTGGCGGAGTCGCTGCGCACCAACGACGCGCAGATGACGCTGGTGCACGGCGGGGTCGCGACGCAGGCGCAACTGGCCGCCATCCCGTCGGTGCGCACCGCGATCATGCCGCAGTCGCGGGTGCTGCAACTCGCGCTCAACGGCCGGACCGGTCCGGTGAGCGATATCCGGGTCCGCCGCGCGGTGCTCGCACTGCTCGATCCCGCGCTGCTGGCCACGGTCGGCGCGCAGACCGGCGGCTGGGTGGAACCGGCTCGCGCGCAAATACTTTCGCCGTCCGACCCCGGTTACGCGCCGACGGCCCCGCCGCGACCACCGGCCGAAGAGGCTTTCGCGTTGCTCGCGGAGGCGGGCTACGGCCGTGCGCCGGAGCCGCCGCCGGTGAATTCGCCGACCTCACCCGCGCCGACTCCGCGACCGGTCGCGAAAAACGGTAAGTCGCTGACGATGCGGATCGGTGCGGTGGAGGGCGACCTCACCGCGCTCGCCGTCGCGAACACCGCCGCCGACCAATTGCGCAGTGCCGGAATCGATGCCACGGTGCGCAGCGTGGCCGCCGATCAGCTGTACGGCCGCGAGCTCGTCGAAGGAACGGTCGACGCGATAGTCGGCTGGGAGCGTGCGGGTTCCGATCCGGCCACCGTGCTCGCCTCCCGATATGGTTGCCCGCCACCGGATCCCGCCACGGGCACCGCGGGAACCGCACAGCAGAGCGCGGATCCGGCGCGGCGCGCGCCCGCCAATCTGTCCGGCGTGTGCGACCCCGCGCTGCAGTTCCCGATCGATGAAGCGTTGCGCGGCATCGAAACCGGCCGCGTCCTCGCCGAGGCCGAGCCCAAGCTGTGGGAGCTGGCCACGGTGCTGCCGATCGTGCAGGACAACCTGGTCGCCGCGGCGGGCCCTCGGGTCGACGGCGCGTCGCTCAGCGGCAGCATCCAGGTCGGCATCTTCGGTGACGCCGGACAGTGGCGAAAGATCCAATGACCGGCGGTCTGCTGCTGGTGCACGCGCACCCGGACGACGAATCCATCACCACCGGCGGCACCATCGCGCACTACCGCCGCCGCGGCGTGCCGGTGACCGTGCTGACCTGCACCCTCGGCGAAGAGGGCGAGGTCATCGGGGACGAGTGGGCGCAGCTCACCGCCGACCGCGCCGATCAGCTCGGCGGCTATCGCATCCTCGAATTGACCAGGGCCTTGCAGGCTTTGGACGCCGCGCCGCCGCGTTTCCTCGGCGGGGCGGGGCACTGGCGCGATTCCGGCATGGCGGGCACCCCGGCGGCGGAGAAGCCGCGCGTCTTCGTGAAATCCGGCGACGAAGCGGTGCAGGCGCTGACCGAGGTGATCCTGGAGCTGCGGCCCCAGGTGGTGATCACTTACGACCCGAACGGCGGCTACGGCCACCCCGATCACATTCGCGCCCACCAGATCACCACGGCCGCGATACCCGCCGCGGCCGAACGTGGTTGGGACACACCGAAGTTCTACTGGACCGTCACCGACGCCGACATGCTGCGCCAGCACACGGCCGCACTGGCCAAACGCACCGTGGACGGGCTCCCCGGCAGGCTGCCGCCGGGCTGGCGGCTGCCCGCCGAGGGTGAGCTCGCGAGCGTGCCGAGCCGCACCGTGACGACCACCCTCGACGTGTCCGACGCGCTGGCCGCCAAACGTGCCGCGCTGCGCGCGCATGCCACCCAGGTGACGGTGGCGCCGTCCGGCCGCGAATTCGCGCTGTCCAACAATGTTGCTCAACCGGTACTGCCGGAAGAGTGCTTCGTCCTAGTGCGAGGTCGCCGGGGTTCGGTCGGATCGGACGGCCGTGAACATGATCTGTTAGCTGGGCTTGAATAACGAACTTCTGTCGATTCCCCGGCTAGCCTTCCGCAGTTCCTGCCATATCACGGCATAATCACCGAATGCCTCCTGAACTGCGAATATTCGTAGCTTGAGGGTTGCTGTTACCCCGAAAACTTTCGCCGGGTACCGTTCCCGTGATCTCGAATTCATCGATGTGGAGGGCGAAGCGGTTCATGACGGCGGTCGGCGACAAGGCGCACCTCAGCATCGAGGACGAGGGGTATCACAAGAGTCTCAAGCCGCGGCAGTTGCAGATGATCGCCATCGGTGGCGCCATCGGCACCGGGCTGTTCCTCGGCGCGGGCGGCCGGCTCGCCAACGCGGGACCCGGCCTGTTCCTCGTCTACGGCGTCTGCGGATTCTTCGCGTTCCTCATCCTGCGCGCGCTCGGTGAACTCGTGCTACACCGGCCCTCGTCCGGGTCGTTCGTCTCCTACGCGCGTGAGTTCTTCGGCGAGAAGGCCGCGTTCGTGGCCGGCTGGATGTACTTCCTCAACTGGTCGATGACCGGCATCGCCGACACCACCGCCATCGCGCAGTACTTCCACTACTGGTCCGGGTTCAGCAGCGTGCCGCAGTGGCTGCTCGCGCTGATCGCGCTGGTCCTGGTGCTCAGCATCAACCTCATCTCGGTGAAGTGGTTCGGCGAGATGGAGTTCTGGGCCGCGCTGGTCAAGGTGTTCGCGCTGAGCGCGTTCCTGATCGTCGGCACCATCTTCCTCATCGGCCGCTTCACCGTGCAGGGGCACCCGACCGGGCCGAGCGTGATCGCCGAGAACGGCGGACTGTTCCCGACCGGCGTGCTGCCGCTGGTGGTCGTGGTCTCCGGCGTCGTGTTCGCCTACGCCGCGGTCGAATTGGTCGGCACGGCGGCGGGCGAGACGGAGAACCCGGCCAAGATCATGCCGCGCGCGATCAACTCGGTGATCGCCCGCATCGCCATCTTCTACGTCGGCTCGCTGGTCCTGCTCGGCCTGCTGCTGCCCTACACCGCGTACACGGCCAAGGAAAGCCCGTTCGTCACCTTCTTCACCATGCTCGGCGTGCCCGGCATCGGCAGTGTGATGAACCTGGTGGTGCTCACCGCCGCGTTCTCCAGTCTCAACGCCGGGCTGTACTCGACCGGGCGCATCCTGCGGTCCATGTCGATGAACGGCAGCGCGCCGAAGTTCACCGGCGTGATGGGGCGCAACGGCGTTCCCTACGGCGGCATCCTGCTGACCAGCCTGATCGCGCTGGTCGGCATCGCGCTCAACGGCGTGGTGCCGGACCGGGCCTTCGAGATCGTGCTGAACATGGCCTCGCTCGGCATCGTCGCCTCCTGGGCCACCATCGTGCTGTGCCAGTTGCAGCTGTGGCGGTGGTGCCAGCAGGGCAAGGCGGAGCGGCCGTCGTTCCGGATGTTCGGCGCGCCCTATACGGGCCTGCTGACGCTGGTGTTCCTGTTCTTCGTGGTGGTGCTGACCGGTTTCGACTACCCGGTGGGCACCTGGACCGTCGCCTCACTGGCGCTGATCATCCCGATGCTGATCGTCGGCTGGCTGGTCGCGCGCAAGCGGGTGCTGTCCATCGCCGAGCAGCGCGCGGGCTACACCGGCGAGTTCCCGGTGGTCGCCAACATCCCGATGGATGGGGACAAGTGATCATGCGGGTCCCGCCCGCGGCAACGCCGGAATAGACTCGTTCGCATGTACAACTGGTCGGTCCAGGACGCGATCGTCGCGTTCGTGGACAGCATGAAGCCGAACTGGCAGGCGCAACACGACCTGTACCTGAGGGTGCTGTACGGGTTCGTCGATATGCAGAGCCACCTGCTGACCCTCCTCGGCTTCCCACCGGTGCCGTGAGGGCGGCCGTCGACGGTCCGGTGCCCGTGACATACCGGGAGATACCCACCGCCGCGCTGCCCTGGCTGGCGCCGCTCACCTTGGCGGTGCTGGTGCTCGACGCGGTCATCACGCTCGCGCTGGAGGTGCTGTACCTGCCGTTCTACTTCGGCAGCACCGCGTTCCCGCTGTCGGGTGTGCTGGCCGGTGCGGTGAATGTCGCGCTGGTGCTCGGCGCCCGTGCTGTCTCGCCAAGGACCGCCGCGATGTTCTTGCCCTTGGCCGCTTGGACTTTCGGGTTCCTGCTCTGCGCGAGCACCGGTCCCGGCGGCGACATCATGCTCGCCAGCGACTGGCGCACCGTGCTGCTGCTGTTCTGCGGTCTGGTGCCGCCGCTGGTGTTCATCTACGTCCGCGTCAATTCCGGGTTGTTCAGCAAGCGTTAGCGACTGCCCAGCTGACCCGGGGTCACCGCATCGATGAGGGCACAGGCTTCGTCGAGCGGGATATCGACCACGTGGTACCGCTTCTTGCCCGCGGCGGCGGCCGCGACCAGGGTGGCGACGCCGGCCCGGCGCTGGAAGAACGTCTGCCGGACGGTCCAGCCGATCACGCCGGGGGCCTCCAGGCAGTCACGGTCGCGGTCCAGTGAACCCGAACGCGTGATCAGCCAGGTCGGGCTGGTGGGGGTCGCGGGGAGCACGGTGTGGCCGAGGCCGCGATAGCGGTCCTCCGCGAGCGCGAGCGCGACCGGAACCAGTAGCGCGGGCACCAGCCACCACCACGGCGAAAAGTCCGCGCCCGCAACGGAAAAGGCGAGCATGACGAGCGCCGCAACGGCGATCGGCGTCAGCGTGCGGGTATGGCGCCTGCGGCGGGCGACCGGCCCGTGCGCGAGCAGCGGTGCGCGACCGGGGCTCGGGCCTCCGGCGGGCCGGGCAATGGTCTTGTCCTGGAACTCGTTCGGCGCGAGCAGGTGGCTCAGGGTGTGCTCGATGGCGGTGCGTGGCGCCTGGGGGAGGATCTTCTGGCGCGGGTTCTCCCCGACCATGATCGCCTCCAGCTCGGCGGCGCCGGCCAGGCGCAGCAGCAGCGGCTCGTTCACCGTCGCGCCGCGGAAGCGGGCCAGATCCAGGGTGATCTGGCGGGTGGTGAACAGGCCGTGCCGCAGGTGCAGCGTCCGGCCGTCGTCGGTGACCCGCAGACCGAAATACGTTGTCAGATAACGGGCACAGGCGGCGGGGCTGACCACCAGCACGATTACCGCGACGAGCGCGATGGCGCCGAGGGCGATGATCACCGCACCGCCGTTCTCCACCCATTGCACGGCGTCGGAGCGGAACAGCACCTGGCCGACGCCGTACTGGAAGGCCAGACCGACGATCGGTGCGACGATGGCGAAACCGGTCAGCGACAGTGGCGCGTACCGAACCCAGCTCGGATTCCAATGGGCGATCTCGCGCCGGGAGCGTGCCTCCGGGGCTTTCGCCATCGTGACGCCGGTCGGGTCAACTGTCGAATCAGTTTGTCCGGCAACGCTTTGTGGCGTTCCGGTGTGCGCGAGCAGCGCGGTACGCAGGTCGGGCACCAATCGTGCGTCCAGCGCGTCCAATTTGAACTTCTCGCCCGACTCCGCCTGCTGCCCGGTGCCGATGGCCAGCACCGCGAGCCCGAGCATGCGGTGCAGCAGGTCCGCCTCGATGTCCACCGACCGGATCCGCGACCGCGGCACCGCCAGCTTCTTGCGCTGGATCAGCCCGGTGCGCAGCTCGACATGGGTCGACCCGACCCGATACGTGGTGGTGAACCAGCGGGTGAGCGCGAACCCGACGATCAGGATGAGCGGGAAGATGCTCCACACATGGTTGCCGCTGCTGGTGCCGAGAATGACCGAGCCGATCAGCACCGGAATGAACTTGATCACCTCGGTGACCGGGTGCACCAACAGCATTCGTTTGTCCAGCCGCGACCACGGTTGATCCGTCTCCGGCGCCAGCGCCTCTACCGAATTCACGTCGCGTCTCCGCGATGCTGCGCGGCGATCCGGGTCAGCCGGGTCACCGTCTCCTCGGCCACCGGCAGGTCGAGGGCGGAGATCTGCACCGCGCCCGCGGACGAGGCGGTGGTCACCGTGACCGTGGCCAGCCCGAGCAGCCGCTCCAAGGGACCGCGTTCGGTGTCCACCGTCTGCACCCGCGAGATCGGCGCGACCCGGCTCTCCTGCGACAGCCAGCCGACCCTGGTGTAGACCGCTTCTTCGGTGACCTCCCAGCGATGCACCGCGTACCGCCACCACGGCACCACCGCGATGTTCAGCACGGCGAGCATCAGCGTCACCAGGAACACCACCAGCTGCCATCCCCGGTGCCCGGAGTCGAGGATCGCCCAGACGAGCTGCGCCGCGAACGGAACCACCCAGACCAGGACGCCCTGCACGGTCCACAGGAGTTTGGCCTTGGGGCTGGGACGCCAGGCCGGATCGGCCATGATCGTGCGCGGCTGCGACATGCTTGCCATGGTTCCATGAACTTCGGCCGCCGGGGCTGCCGATCGGGTGCGGCGCGCGGACCTGGCAGCCGTACCACACCGGTCGCCGCGGGATTTCCTAGCCCGGCGATGGAATAGGGCCGCGCTTCGCGCAGTTGTCAACGCTCACACGGTCCCTCGTTCGCAGAGGGCGCGTGGTGAGCGCAGCGTCCCGGCCCGGTGAGTCCTCGGTCGCTACGCTCAGTCATTACCTCGGAAGGAGACAGGTCCGGATGGTTAGCGCATGATCGAAGACGTGACTGAACTGCCGAACCCGAGTGTTCCTGCCGCACCGCCTTCGCCATCGGCTATGCGGAGGGCGCTGCGGCGAGCCCGCGACGGCGTCACGTTGAACGTGGACGAGGCCGCGGTGCTGCTGCATGCGACCGGCGACGATCTGAAGGATCTGAGTCACAGCGCTGCCAGAGTCCGCGACGCGGGGCTGGAGTCGGCGGGGCGGCCGAAGACGATCAGCTACTCGCGCAATGTCTTCATCCCGCTGACCCGACTGTGTCGCGACAAGTGCCACTACTGCACGTTCGTCACGGTGCCCGGCAAGCTGCGCGCCGAGGGCAAGGGCATGTTCCTGGAACCGGACGAGGTGCTCGACATCGCCCGCCGCGGCGCCGCGCTCGGCTGCAAGGAAGCCCTCTTCACGCTCGGCGATCGCCCCGAGGACCGCTGGCCCGAGGCCGCGCAGTGGCTCGACGAGCGCGGTTACGACTCCACCCTGGACTACCTGCGTGCCGTCTCGATCATGGTGCTGGAGGAGACCGGCCTGCTGCCGCACTTGAATCCGGGTGTGATGTCGTGGGAGGAGATTTCCAGGCTCAAGCCGGTCGCGCAGTCGATGGGCATGATGCTGGAGACCACCGCGACCCGGCTGTTCACCGAGAAGGGCAACTGTCACTACGGCAGCCCGGACAAGGATCCGGCGGTCCGGCTGCGCGCCATCACCGACGCGGGCAGGCTGTCGGTGCCCTACACCACCGGCCTGCTGGTCGGCATCGGCGAGACGCTGGCCGAGCGCGCCGAGTCGATCATGGCGATTCGTAAGCAGCACAAGGCTTTCGGGCACATCCAGGAAGTGATCATCCAGAACTTCCGGGCCAAGGACGACACCGCCATGCGCGATGTCCCGGACGCGGGCATCGAGGAGTTCCTGGCCACCATCGCGGTGACCAGACTGTTGCTCGGCCCGGACGTGCCGGTGCAGGCGCCGCCGAATCTGGTGTCGCACGAGGACTGCCAGGCGCTGATCGACGCGGGTATCGACGACTGGGGTGGTGTGTCGCCGGTGACGGTGGACCACGTGAACCCGGAGCGGCCGTGGCCGAACCTGGACACCCTGCGCGAGATCACCGAGGCGGCCGGTTACCAGCTGGTCGAGCGGACGTCCGCGCATCCGAAGTACGTGCGGGCGGGCAGCCCGTGGATCGATCCGCGGATCGGCGTGCATGTCGCCGCGCTGAGCGATCCGGCGACCGGCCTGGCGAACCCGGACGCGATGCCGGTCGGCCTGCCCTGGCAGGAGCCGGACCAGTCCTGGGAATCCGCAGGACGCGTCGACCTCAATACCGCCATCGATACCGAGGGGCGCAACACCGAGAGCCGCAGTGACTCCGCGATCGGCCAAGATGTGGTCGGCGCGTTCGGCGATTGGGACACCATCCGCGAACAGGCCCGCGATCTCGCGATCGTCGCGCCGGAACGGCTCGACTCCGAGGTGCTCGCCGCGCTGCGGGCGGCCGAGAAGGACCCGGCCGGGCTCAGCGACGCCGAATATCTGGCGTTGGCCACGGCCGACGGCGCGAACCTGGAGGCCGTCGCCGCGCTGGCCGATCAGCTGCGCCGCGACACCGTCGGCGACGACGTCACCTACGTGGTGAACCGGAACATCAACTTCACCAACATCTGCTACACCGGCTGCCGGTTCTGCGCGTTCGCCCAGCGCAAGGGCGACGCCGACGCGTTCACGCTGAGCATGGACGAGGTGGCCGACCGGGCCTGGGAGGCGCACGTCGACGGCGCCACCGAGGTCTGCATGCAGGGCGGCATCGACCCCGATCTGCCGGTCACCGGCTACGCCGACATCGTGCGGGCGGTGAAGCAGCGGGTGCCGTCGATGCACGTGCACGCGTTCAGCCCGATGGAGATCGTCAACGGCGCTTCGCGCGGCGGGCAGAGCATTCGGGACTGGCTGGTCGCGCTGAAGGAGGCCGGCCTGGACACCATTCCGGGCACCGCCGCCGAGATCCTGGACGACGAGGTGCGCTGGGTGCTCACCAAGGGCAAGCTGCCGACCTCCGCCTGGATCGAGGTGATCACCACCGCGCACCAGATCGGCCTGCGCTCCAGTTCGACCATGATGTACGGCCACGTGGACAACCCGAAGCACTGGGTCGGACACCTGCGCGTGCTGCGCGGAATCCAGGATGAGACAGGCGGTTTCACCGAATTCGTGCTGCTGCCGTTCGTGCATCAGAGCGCGCCGCTGTACCTGGCCGGCGCCGCGCGACCGGGCCCGACCAACCGGGACAACCAGGCCGCGCACGCGCTGTCGCGGATCATGCTGCACGGCCGGATCGACAACATCCAGACCAGCTGGGTGAAGCTCGGCACCACCGGCACCAGGGTGATGCTCACCAGCGGCGCCAACGACGTCGGCGGCACGCTGATGGAGGAGACCATCTCCCGGATGGCGGGCTCGCAGCACGGCTCGGCGAAGACCGTCGCGGAACTGGTGGACATCGCCGCGGGCATCGGCCGGCCGGCCCGCGAACGGACCACCACGTATGGCGTTCCGCAGCAGAAGTTTTCGGCCCTGCCGCTCTCGGTCGGCTAGCCGCGTAGGCTTTCGGTGGCGCTGCACGAGAAGTGGCGTGCGGAACATCTGAAGTTAGGCAAGGCTGACCCGGAGTAGCGTGGGGTGTCCGGATAGGGTTTCGCTGGGCGGACTATCCCCGCAAGGTGAGGACAGACTAGGAGAACGGCAGTGCCGTACATCATCGCTGAACCGTGCGTTGACGTGAAGGACAAGGCATGCATCGAAGAATGCCCCGTGGACTGTATCTACGAGGGTGGTCGCATGCTGTACATCCATCCCGACGAGTGCGTGGACTGTGGTGCATGTGAACCGGTGTGCCCGGTGGAGGCGATCTTCTACGAAGACGACACCCCGGACCAGTGGAGCGGCTACGTGAACGCCAACGTCGACTTCTTCAACGAGCTGGGCTCGCCCGGCGGCGCGACCAAGGTCGGCCAGGTCGACCACGACCCGCCGTTCATCAAGGAACTGCCCCCCATGGCGAGCGAGTAGCTCTGCCGTGTCCGTTCGTGGCCGGGTCAGCAGTCTGCTTCCCGATTTTCCCTGGGACACCATCGCTTCGGTGAAGGCGCAGGCGGCGACCCATCCGGGCGGGATCGTCGACCTGTCGGTCGGCACCCCGGTGGACCCGGTCGATCCGCTCATCCGCGCGGCATTGAGCGCGGCGGCCGCGGTGCCGGGTTATCCGGCCACCCACGGCACGCCGGAGCTGCGCGCGGCCGTGGTCGACGCGCTGAAACGGCGTTACGGGATCACCGGCCTCGACCCGGCGGCGGTGCTGCCTGCGATCGGCACCAAGGAACTGATCGCCGGACTGCCTCGGCTGCTCGGCCTCGGCGCGGACGACCTGGTCGTCATCCCGGAGGTCGCCTACCCGACCTACGAGGTCGGCGCGCTGCTCGCGGGCACCCGGATCGCGCGCGCCGACGGGCTGACCCAGCTCGGTCCGCGCACGCCTGCCCTGCTGTTCGTGAACTCGCCGTCGAACCCGACCGGGCGCGTGCTCGGGGTCGACCACCTGCGCAAGGTCGTCGAGTTCGCCAGGGAGCGGGACGTGATCGTCGCCTCCGACGAGTGCTACCTCGGCCTCACCTGGGAGGGCCGGGCAGTCTCCATCCTCGACCCCGAGGTGTGCGACGGCGACCATACGAACCTCCTTGCCGTGCACTCGCTTTCGAAGACGTCCAACCTGGCGAGCTACCGGGCCGGTTTCGTTGCGGGCGATCCCGCGCTGATCGCCGAGCTGCTCGAGGTGCGTAAGCACGCGGGCATGATGGTGCCGTTCCCCATCCAGGCCGCGATGACCGCCGCGCTCAGCGATGATGCGCACGAGTCGCAGCAGCGTGAGCGATACCGGGCACGGCGGGAAATCCTGCGAAAGGCCTTGCTGGCGGCCGGTTTCCGGATCGACCACTCAGAGGCGGGACTGTACCTGTGGTCGACCCGCGGCGAACCGTGCCGGACCACTTTGGAGTGGCTCGCCGACCGCGGCATCCTCGCCGCCCCCGGCGACTTCTACGGGCCGACCGGCACGGAACACGTGCGGATCGCGCTGACCGCCACCGATGAGCGCATCGCCGCCGCCGCTGAACGGCTTACCGCAGGCTGACCAAGGCCGCGACGACACGCCGAATTACTGGCGGCAGGGCCGGAGCCTCGGCAACGCCGGAGCGCTAGCCTGGGGTATGGACGCTGTCACGGTTGTTCCTACCCCGAGTAACGAGCCGGTGCATTCCTACGCGCCGGGCAGTCCCGAGCGGGAACTGCTGGTCGCGAAGCTCGCCGAGATCGCCGCGGAATCCGTCGAGGTGCCGCTGGTGATCGGCGGTAAACACCGGCCGGGGATCGGCGAGCGGCACGATATCGTCGCGCCGCATCGGCACAGTCACGTGCTGGGAACCTATACCGATACCACGCATTCGGAAGCACAAGGCGCGATCGACGCCGCGATGGCCGCGGCCCCGGGCTGGCGCACCCTGCCGTTCGACGAGCGGGCCGCCATTTTCCTGCGGGCCGCCGATCTGCTGGCAGGGCCGTGGCGGGAAACCCTGGCCGCGGCGACCATGCTCGGGCAGTCGAAGTCGGCGCAGCAGGCCGAGATCGACGCGCCGTGCGAGCTGGTCGACTTCTGGCGGTTCAATGTGGCGTTCGCGCGGCAGCTGATGACGCAGCAGCCGGAGTCGAGTGCCGGGGTGTGGAACCGGCTCGACTATCGGCCGCTGGAAGGTTTCGTCTACGCGATCACGCCGTTCAACTTCACCGCGATCGCCGGAAACCTGCCGACCGCGCCCGCCCTGATGGGCAATACCGTGGTGTGGAAGCCGTCGCCGACGCAGACACTGTCCGCGTTCTACACGATGCGGTTGCTGGAAGCGGCCGGACTGCCGCCGGGTGTGATCAATATGGTGACCGGTGACGGCATCGACCTGTCCGAGGTGGCGCTGGCCGATCCCCGGCTCGCCGGGATCCATTTCACCGGGTCCACCAAGACCTTCCAATACCTATGGCAGCAGGTCGGCGCGAATATCGGCCGGTATCACGGCTATCCGCGGCTGGTCGGGGAGACCGGCGGCAAGGACTTCATCGTCGCGCACCCGTCGGCCGAACCGGATGCGTTGCGGGCCGCGTTGATCCGTGGCGCTTTCGAGTATCAGGGGCAGAAGTGCTCGGCCGCTTCCCGCGCCTATATCGCGCGTTCGGTCTGGCGCAAGATGGGCGACGACTTCCTGCACCTCACCGACGGACTGACCTACGGCGACGTGGCCGACCTGTCCAATTTCGGTGGCGCACTGATCGATCGGCGCGCCTTCGACAAGAACGCGGCCGCGATCCGGCGCGCCAGGGACGCGGGAATCACCATCCCGGTCGGTGGCGGCTGCGACGACAGCGAAGGGTATTTCGTCCGGCCGACGGTGCTGCTCGCGGACGACCCGCACGACGAGTCCTTCGGCACCGAGTATTTCGGGCCGATCCTGTCGGTGCATGTCTACGACGACGCCGAACCCGGCTCTTACGCATCCATCTTGGCCGAGGTCGACACGGCGGCGCCGTACGCGCTGACCGGTGCGATCTTCGCGCAGGATCGGCAGGCGATCGAACAGGCGAGTGCCGCACTGCGATTCGCGGCGGGCAACTTCTACGTCAACGACAAGCCGACCGGTGCGGTGGTCGGTCAGCAGCCGTTCGGCGGCGCCCGGGCCTCCGGTACCGACGACAAGGCGGGCTCCCCGCTGAACCTGCTGCGCTGGGTGGCGCCACGCACGCTCAAGGAAACCTTCGCCCCGCCGAGCGACTACACCTACCCGCACATGCAGGCGTGATCGACGTGAATCCGCTGCGTCCCCTGATCCTCGCCGCGGCGGAGTCGCCGCGGTTGAAGCGGGCGCTCACCGGCATTCCGGTCACCGCCGATATCGTGCGGCGGTTCGTGGCGGGGGAGACCCGCGCGGACCTGATCGCCGCGGCGCGGGCACTGCTGAACAGCGGGCGCATGGTGAGTGTGGATTTCCTCGGGGAGAACACCACCGATAGGAATCAGGCCGATGCCACCGTGGCCGAGTATCTTTCGCTGATCAACGATCTGGCCGCGCTGGATCGGCCCGCGTTGCCGGGGATCGTGGTGCCGCCGGTAGAGGTGTCGGTGAAGCTGTCCGCACTGGGCCAGGCCTTGCCGGTGGACGGTCCGGCGATCGCCACGGAGAACCTGCGCATCCTGTGCACCAAGGCCGCGCAGGCCGATGTGTGGGTGACCGTCGACGCCGAAGACCACACCACCACCGCGGCGACACTGGCTACCGTGCGCGAGCTGCGGGGTGAATTCCCCTGGCTCGGTGCGGTTTTGCAGGCGTATCTGCACCGGACCGAGTCGGACTGCCGCGCGTTGGCCGGGCCTGGGTCGCGAATCCGGTTGTGCAAGGGCGCCTATCGGGAACCGCCCGAGGTCGCTTTCCAGCGCGCGAGCGAGGTGACCGACTCGTATCTACGCTGTCTCGACGTGCTCATGGGCGGCGAGGGTTATCCGATGGTCGCCTCGCACGACCCGGTGCCGATCGCCGCCGCCGCGGATCTCGCGGCGGAAAGCGACCGAGGCGCAGATCGTTTCGAGTACCAGATGCTGTACGGCATCCGCTCTGCCGAGCAACTGCGGTTGGCTGCCACGGGCAGCGCGGTGCGGGTCTATGTGCCCTACGGCAGCCAGTGGTACGGCTATCTGACCAGGCGGCTGGCCGAGCGGCCGGCCAACCTCGCGTTCTTCCTACGCGCTCTCGTCAGCAAATCCTGAGGGCCCGAAAGTTCCTACACCAGTGGCTTGCCCAGGCGCATCCGCCTGCGCAGGTCGAACAGGTAGACGTTCAACGGGAACAGCCGCGCCTGCTTCGGCAGCCGGTTGTGTACGAGAGAAATACCCCGCAGCAACCGATCGAAGCGGGCCTGGTCGCGTTCGGTCCACGTCATCCGCATCTCATCGCGCACATGCTGCGGCAGCAGTCCGGCCACGATGAACCGCTGCAGCTTGGCGAAGGTGAATCGCACTGGGCGCGGCATCATTTCGAGGTCGATGAGGTCGTCGAAGTAGTCGCGCAGGGCGGGCTCGATGCGGTGCTGCGCCAGGGTCTGTTCCCACCACGGGAAGAACTCGGCGCGGCTGGCGGGCCACATCTCCGGCCGCATCTGCAGGGTGGTGCCGAGTCGCGCGCTGTACTGGTAGAGCGCCTCGGCTACCGCCGGGTCCAGTGGTCCGTGCATGCGGGTGTAAAGGTCTTCGATGCCCCAGTAGATCGTGCCCGCCACCCACAACTGCAGTTTCGGGTCGAAGGCGTTGTACTTGACCGGGCTCTGCGGGCCGGAGCGGATGGGGCGGTGCGAGCGGTTGACCGCTTCGCGGTAGGCCACGCGTTCCTCGTCGGAGCCCATCATGGCGACGGCGATATAGGTCAGGGTTGTGCGCAACCGCTTGACCGGGTGCAGGGTGACCTTGCCGCTGTCCACGGTGCTCTCCAGCACGCCGCGGCCGACCGGGCGCAGGCTCAGCTGCATGATCACATTGGCGGTGCCGCCGAGGAAGGCCGCGAGACCGTCCATGTACTGCTCGACGCCGGCCGGCGTGAGGGGATCGGCGAGCTGCGGAACCGGGTCGTGCGCGGGGGTGCGCAGCGGTGCGGTCATCGTTGACCTCGTCTTTCGGTGGCCGAACGCGCCGCGAGCGGGCGAACGGGTGAGAAGGTTCTTGACTCACCTTCTCACTGCCTCGTCGGCTGTGTCAATGATGCGCTGCAATGGTTCTTGTGTCATCGTTTCGGCGATCCGGATAGGCTGGCAGTTATGGCGAGGCTGAGCAGATTGCTGCCGTTGGTGCGGAGCGCCGGTCCGGAAGACCGCAATCAGGCTCGCGTGCTGGACGCCGCGATGCTGGCCTTTCTGGACTTCGGCATCAAGCGCACGAGCATGGTCGAGGTGGCCCGGCGCTGCGGTCTCTCGCTGGCCACGCTGTATCGGCGCTTCGCGAGCAAGTCCGATCTGATCGAGGCGGTCGGGTTGCGGCAGACACGCGAGTTCGTCGAGCAGGTCGACGCCGCCCTGCAGCGGCAGGTCGACCGCGACGCCGATGCACAGGAGCAGATCATCGAGCTGTTCGCCGCGTTCATCACCGGCCTGCGCAACAACCGGCTCGTGCACCGGCTGCTGGCGACCGAACCCGAGTTGGTGCTGCCGTATCTCACCATCAAGGGCGCACCGGTCCTCGAGCTCGGCCGGGACTATGTGGCCGAGTTCATCGCCCGGTTGCAGCAGGAGGGCAAGCTGCCGCCGTACGACCCGGAGCCGCTGGCGGAGATGATCGCGCGCACCGCGTTGTCGCTGGCGCTGACGCCGCAGACCGTGATTCCGCTGCACGACGACGCGGCGATCCGGCAGTTCGCGCGCGACCATGTGGTGGTGTCGTTCCGGGTGCCCTGAAATCCCTTCGACCACAGAGCGATCGGTCGGCTCGGCGGCGCTAGTTGGCCACGAGCAAGCCGACCGTGGCCATCGGAAACGCGGCCATGAGGTCGAGGGTCTGTTCGGCGGCGGTGCCGTGGGTGTGCGCGACCACCACGAAACCGGTGCCGTACGAGGCGGAGGCGACGTCGGGCGGGCCGATATCCGACCAGCCCCACTTGGTGCCGCGCACGAACGGCCAGCGGGCGGTGCCCCAATCCTGTTCGGTGCCGTCGGCGGCGGTGGCGCCTGCCGCGGCCATCCATTCGAAGATCGGCGATCCCGGATCGGTGCGCAGTTTCCCGATCAGGAAGTCGGCCACGTCCGCGGTGCTCGTGGCGGCCAGGCCCCACTCACCGAAGGACTGAGTATCGGACAGCTCGTATTCGGCCGCGACGGCGTCGATCGCCTGCGGATATTTGGCCTCGATCGCGCTCGCGGCACCGTCGTCGGAGTAGCGGATCATCTGCTCGGCGAGTTCGCGATCGTGCTCAGCGCCGTCGCCGTGCCGCAGGGCGTAGTCGGCCAGGTAGAGCTTGACCAGCGACAGCGCCGCGCGGGACTCGTGTTCGTTCGGGGTGCTCCAGTCGCTGCCGCCTGCCACGGTGCGGAACGAGAGGGCGGTGCGTGGCGGCACCAGGTCGGGCTCGAACGGTTTCGCACCGGCGGTGGGTGGATGAAAAGCGAAGCAGAGCGCAATGGCGAGCACCGCGATGGTCCCACGGTTCACGAGTCCTCCTAGCCGCGTCCCCTTTGTGCCGAATGCCCGTCTTTATCGAGATAACACTGCTCGATGCCGAAATGTCGGCAGGACATGCGTGGGTCCGGCGCATTTGTGCCCGGCACCGAAGGGTTACACCAGGCGCAGGCCGAGCTTGCGGCGGAGGCGGAAGTCGAGCAGGTAGGCGTTGACCGGGAACAATCGCGCCGGGCGGGGCAGCAACGTCTCGGCGGTGCCGAGGGTGCGCAGGACGCGGGCGAGGGCGCGGTCGTCGCGCGCGGACCAGGTGAAACCCATCTGGTCGCGCAGATGTTCGGGGAGCAGGCCGGTGACGAAGAAGCGGTGGATCCTCGCGAAAGGCAGCCGCAGCGGTAACGGCAGCATCTTCAGATCGACCAGATCGTGGAAATAGTCGCGGATCGGCGGATCGATCGTGGTCCTGGCCAGCTGCCGATCCCAGTAGGCGGCAAAGGCTTTCCGGTCGGCGGGCCACATGTCCGGGCGCACCTGCAAGGTGGTGCCGAGCCGGGCGCTGTGCCGATAGAAGGCGTCGGCGGTCGCCTCGTCCATCGGCCCGTGCAGCCACGTATAGGTGTCCTGCGCACCCCAGTACAAGCAGGCGGCCACCCACAATTGCAGGTCGGGATCGAAGGCGTTGTAGCGCACCGGGCTCGACGCGGTCGAATGCACCGGGCGGTGGGAACGGTTGACGGCGTCGCGGTAGTCGGCTCGCTCGGCGTCCGTGCCGAGCATCGCGACGGCGAGATAGGTGATGGTGGTGCGCAGCCGCTTGACCGGGTGCAGCATGACGTTTCCGCTGTCGACGGTGCTCTCCAGGACGCCGTAGCCGACCGGCCGGGTGCTGAGCTGCATGATGACGTTCGCGGCGCCACCGAGCAGGCCGGCGATGCCGTCGATGAACTGCGTGATATCGAGTTCGTCCGGCGGTGCGGCGTCGGGCGTCGATGCGCGAAGTGACCTGGTCATCATTGACCCCTGTCTCATTGAGAAGGCTATGCGGCAACTGTCTCACCGCCTCATCGGCTGTGTCAACCGTCACATCGGTGGGTTTTTGCCGCTGCTCGGCCGAGCTTCCGGCAGCACGGCGAGGTGCGGGAAGTAGTTTGGGCGCATGTCGTTCGGTCCGCCCTTGCTGCTCAGTTCCCTGCACCCGCTCGCCGTCGCCAGCGGTGCGGACATCCCGGATGCCGTCACCATCGACGGGGTGACGCTGTCGCGCAGCGATCTACTCGGCGCCGCGACCTCGGTCGCCGAACGCGTGGCCAGGGCCGACCGGGTCGCGGTGCTCGCCGAACCGACGGTGACCACGGTGCTCGCGGTGGTCGGCTGCCTGATCGCCGGCGTGACCGTGGTTCCGGTGCCGCCGGATTCGGGCACCGCGGAGCTCGCGCACATCCTGGCCGACTCCGGAGCACAAGCCTGGCTCGGAAAGGCCCCTACGGGTAGCGAGTTGCCGGTCGTGCCGGTGCGGGTACACGCCAGGTCGTGGCATACCTATCCCGAACCCGACCCCGCGACAACCGCTTTCGTGCTCTACACGTCCGGGACGACCGGCTTGCCGAAAGGTGTCGTGCTCAGCCGCGGCGCCATCGCGGCCGGGTTGGACGCGCTCGCCGACGCGTGGGCCTGGACCGCGAACGATGTGCTGGTGCACGGGCTTCCGCTGTTCCACGTGCACGGACTGATCCTCGGGGTGCTCGGCCCGCTGCGCGTCGGTAGCCCGCTCGTACACACCGGCAAGCCGACCCCGCAGGCGTATGCCGCCGCGCCGGGCACGCTGTATTTCGGGGTGCCGACGGTGTGGTCGCGGATCGTCGAAGACCCCGACGCCGCAAAACAATTGGCCGATGCGCGGCTGCTCGTCTCCGGTAGCGCGCCGTTGCCGGTTCCGGTGTTCGAGCGGTTGGGCGAACTCACCGGACACGCGCCGATCGAGCGTTACGGCATGAGCGAAACCATGATCACGCTGTCCACCCGCGCCGATGGTGAGCGCCGTCCCGGTTGGGTCGGTCCCCCGGTGCGGGGTGTACGGACGCGGCTGCGCGACGAGTCCGGCGCCGACGTCGCGCGCGACGGCGAAAGTATCGGCGGGCTCCAGGTTTCCGGCCCCATGCTCTTCGACGGATACCTCAACCGGCCGGACGCCACCGCCGACAGCTGGACCGAGGACGGGTGGTTCAAGACCGGCGATGTCGCGGCGATCGATCCGGACGGCTTCCACCGCATCGTCGGCCGGGAATCGGTGGACCTCATCAAGTCCGGTGGTTACCGCATCGGTGCGGGCGAAGTGGAGACCGTGCTGCTCGGCCACCCGCAGGTTGCCGAGACTGCCGTCGTGGGCCTCCCAGATGCAGACCTCGGCCAACGCATCGTCGCCTTCGTTGTATTGCGCGGCACCGCAACGGATTCGATCGAGCAAGACTTGATCAACCATGTCGCCGAACAGCTCTCGGCGCACAAACGCCCGCGCGAAATCCGCGTAGTCGATTCGCTGCCCCGCAACGCCATGGGCAAGGTGCAGAAGAAGCGCCTCACCTGACTTGCGCCTGCCGCGCACGGAACTTGTAGCGATTCGTGTGCGGCAGGACAAGCCGTCTGTGTCAGACCTGGATGCCGCGCGCGATCGGCGAGTTGCGGTAGGCGTGCAGATCAGTCGTTCGCGTGCAGGGCGGCGTTGAGTTCGATGCCGGTTCCCTTGCGGGGCACCACCTCTACCGCGCCGGTGACCGAGTTGCGGCGGAACAGCAGGTTGTTCTGGCCGCTGAATTCGGCGGCCTTGACGAGGGTGCCGTCGGGGGTGCTGACCTTGGTGCCTGCGGTGAGGTAGAGGCCTGCTTCCACCACGCAGTCGTCGCCGAGCGGGATGCCGAGGCCGGAGTTGGCGCCGAGCAGGGAGCGCTCGCCGATGGAGATGACGGTGGTGCCGCCGCCGGAGAGGGTGCCCATGGTGGAGGAGCCGCCGCCGACGTCGGAGCCGTCGCCGCCCACGCCGCCCGCCGAGATCCGCCCCTCGACCATCGAGTTGCCGAGGGTGCCTGCGTTGAAGTTCACGAAGCCCTCGTGCATGACCGTGGTGCCGGAGGCGAGGTGTGCGCCGAGGCGGACCCGGTCGGCGTCGCCGATGCGCACACCGGAGGGCAGGACGTAGTCGACCATGCGCGGGAACTTGTCGACGCTGTACACGGTCACCGGACCGCGGGCGCGCAGCTTGGCGCGGGTGGTCTCGAAACCTTCCACCGCCGCCGGGCCGTGATTGGTCCACACCACATTGCTCAGCAGCCCGAACTGACCGTCCAGGCTCACGCCGTGCGGCCGGACCAGCCGGTGCGAGAGCAGGTGCAGCCGCAGGTAGACGTCGTGCGCGTCGACCGGCGCGGCGGACAGGTCGGCGATCGTCGTGCGTACCGCGACCACATCGACGCCACGCGCCTCGTCGAAACCGAGCAGCGCCGCGTACTCCGCGGGCGCGTCGTCCAGCCGCTTGGTCCCCGTCTCGGCGAACTCGCCGAGTTCCGGACTCGGGTACCAGGTGTCCAGGACGGTCCCGTCCGCGGTCACATTGGCAATACCGACTGCAGCTGCTCCCTGAGTACTCACGTCCACAGAGATTACCGACCCATCGTCACCAGCGGTGACCCCGCTCCCGCCCATGTGCCGCACTCCACTGCGCACGGCAGGCGACAAGGACGCGCGGCGGTGCCGTCGCGGGTGCGGCGGTCGTAGGGTGGGTAGGGGACCATTGACCTGCGGGCCGGCCCGATTACGCTGACCGCCGCCCTCGTCGATATCCCGAGTGTTTCGCGGGACGAGGCGGTGATCACCGACCTCGTCGAGCGGGCGCTGCGGGAGCAGACCAGTGGGTTCGAGGTGCTGCGGCACGGCAATGTGGTGCTGGCGCGCACGCATCGGGGGCTGCCGACGCGGGTGGTGCTGGCTGGGCATCTCGACACCGTGCCGATCGCCGACAACGTGCCCGGGCACTTCACGGTGAACGCGGCGGGGGAGCGGGTGCTCTACGGGTGCGGGTCGGTCGATATGAAGTCCGGCGACGCGGTGTTCCTGCACCTGGCCGCGACGGTCGCCGAACCGGTGCACGACCTGACGCTGATCTTCTACGACTGCGAGGAGATCGCCTCGGAGTTCAACGGGCTCGGGCACATCGAACGCGATCTGCCGGAGTGGCTCGCGGGTGATCTCGCCGTGCTGGGCGAACCGTCCGGCGGCTGGATCGAGGCGGGTTGCCAAGGGACGCTGCGGGTTCGGCTGACCACCGCCGGGATCCGCGCACACTCGGCCCGAGCCTGGCTGGGCGACAACGCGATTCACCGCCTGGCGCCGATTTTGCAGCGGCTGGCCGACTATCGGGCCCGCGAGGTCGACATCGACGGGTGCGTCTACCGCGAAGGCTTGTCCGCGGTGCGCGTGTTCGGCGGGGTCGCCGGCAACGTGGTGCCCGACGCCGCCGAGGTGGACGTCAACTTCCGCTTCGCCCCGGATCGCACGGTCGCCCAGGCCATCGAGCATGTTCGCGAGGTCTTCACCGGTCTCGAGCTGACCTTCGAGGTCACCGACGCCGCACCCGGCGCGCTGCCCGGCCTGACCGCCCCGGCCGCCAAGGACCTGATCGCCTCGGTGAACAGCCACGGTGGCGGCGGAGTGCGTGCCAAATACGGCTGGACCGACGTCTCCCGTTTCGCCGCCCGCGGCATCCCCGCCGTCAACTTCGGCCCCGGCGACCCCAACCTCGCCCACAAACGCGACGAACACGTGCCCGTCGACCAGATCACCGCCGTCACCGCCATGCTGCGGACCTACCTCACCGGCGGTCGAACGGACTGATCGGCCGTGGCCATTGCGCCGCTGACCTGAGTTACGCGTCGCACGCGGGCCCATGACCAGACGGTCTAGTCAGCTGCGGACACCGGCACCGATCGCAGTCGGCTCGTAGGCCGCGCGGATCGCGAGAACTTGCCTGCCCGCAGGTTGCCGGTCTGTCTCGCGGGTGGGTCGGGTCATTGAACGTGGGACGACTTCTCGGCTCCCGGCAGTTGCTCCGCTCGCCGCCCGGTAGCGTGAACGCATGTCCACTGACGCCGCTGACCGCGAGGTTGCCAACAAGCCGAAGTCGACAGCCAAGTTCCGCGGGCCAGTCATGTTCCGCCGCGACCGCAAGGACGGTATCGGCACTGCCGACCGGAATTTGCTGGATCGGCGCGGCGACACCGATTGGGTGCACACCGACCCGTGGCGCGTGCTGCGCATCCAAGCCGAGTTCGTGGAGGGGTTCGGCGCGCTCGCCGAGGTGCCGCGTGCGGTCACGGTCTTCGGGTCGGCGCGCACCGGGCCGGATCATCCGGAGTACCAGGCGGGCCGGGCGATCGGCGCCGCGCTGGCCAAGGCGGGCTTCGCGGTGATCACCGGCGGCGGGCCGGGCGCGATGGAGGCGGCCAACCGGGGTGCGTGCGAGGCGGGCGGTTACTCGATCGGTCTCGGCATCGAGCTGCCGTTCGAGCAGAGCCTCAACGACTGGGTCGATCTGGGCATCAACTTCCGCTACTTCTTCGTCCGCAAGACGATGTTCGTGAAGTACTCCGAGGCGTTCATCTGCCTGCCCGGCGGCTTCGGCACCCTGGACGAACTGTTCGAGGCGCTCACCCTGGTGCAGACCCGCAAGATCACCCGTTTCCCGATCATCCTGTTCGGCAGCAGGTACTGGTCCGGCCTGGTCGATTGGCTGCGCGACTCGCTCGGCGGCTCCGGCAAGATCTCGCCCGGTGATCTCGAGCTGATCCACGTAACCGACAGCGTCGAGGAGGTCGTGCAGATCATCCTCGCCAACGCAGAGGCGAACGGCGCGGAGGATGCGCTGGGCACGGAGGATCAGTGGTGACCGAGCCGGTGCAGCCGTACGCGATCTGTGTCTACTGTTCCGCGAGCACCGTGGATCCCGTCTACCTCGAGCTGGCCGCCCAGGTCGGCGCCGAGATCGCCCGGCGCGGTTGGCAATTGGTATCCGGCGGCGGCAATGTCTCGATGATGGGCGAGGTGGCGACCGCGGCCCGGGCGGGCGGCGCGAACACCATCGGCGTCATCCCGAAACACCTGGTGCACCGGGAGGTCGCCGATGTCGACGCCGACGAGCTGATCGTCACCGACACCATGCGCCAGCGCAAGCAGACCATGGAGGACCGCGCCGACGCCTTCCTCACGCTGCCCGGCGGCATCGGCACGCTCGAGGAGTTCTTCGAAACCTGGACCGGAGGCTATCTGGGACAGCACAATAAACCCGTGGTGTTGTTGGACCCGAACGGCTTCTACCGAGGCCTTTTCCAGTGGCTCGACGAACTGCACGACCGTAAATTCGTCCCCCAGCCCGCCATGGACCGCATCACCGTGGTCACCGATCTACCGTCGGCCTTCGCGGCGTTGGAGGCGCGAGCTCGACCTTCCTGATGAGGAGCATGGCAAGTGAGTGACCGTGTGAGCCTGCTGGATCTGGCCAAACACCTACCCGCGATGGCGCTCGACGCACCGGGCATGCTGCGCAACGCGACGAGCATGCTGGTGAAGCCGGACGACAAATCCTCTGTCGGGCTGTACTTTCAGCGCACCGCACACCGTCACCCGGACCGCCTGTTCCTGCGTTTCGAGGGCACCACCTATACCTACGGCGCGGCCAATGCCGCGGCGAACCGCTACGCGTCCGTGCTCGCCGAGCGCGGGGTCGGGCGCGGCGACGTGGTCGGTGTGCTGATGACCAACCGGCCCGAAACCCTGTTCGTGGTGCTGGCTTCGGTGAAACTCGGCGCCACGGTCGGCTTGCTCAACCACAATCAGCGCGACCACGTACTCGCGCACAGCTTCGGGCTGCTGAACAGCGTGCTCAACGTGATCGGCGAGGAATGCAAAGAAGCGCTGGACTCACTGTCCGAGACGCTCGCGAATACGTTGTCCGCCAACGACTTGCGGGTGGCCGCCGAGTCGGCGGCGGCCACCGATCCGCCGGTGTGCGCGGAGATCACCGCCAAGGAGCGGGCCTTCCTGATCTTCACCTCGGGTACCACGGGTCTGCCGAAGGCCAGCGTGATGACGCACCTGCGCTGGACCAAGAGCATGGCGGGCCTCGGCGGGCTCGGAATTCGCCTGCACGGCAACGACACTCTGTACTGCTGCCTGCCGCTGTACCACAACAACGCGCTGACCGTCGCGCTGTCGGCGGTGGTGTGCGCCGGCGGCACCTTGGCGCTCGGCAGGCAATTCTCGGTGTCGCGTTTCTGGGACGAGGTGATCCGCGAGCAGGCCACGGCCTTCATCTACATCGGTGAGCTGTGCCGGTATCTGCTGAACCAGCCCGCCAAGCCGACCGATCGGCAGCACCGGGTCCGGCTCGCGGTCGGCAACGGGCTGCGCCCGGAACTGTGGGACGAGTTCAAACAGCGGTTCGGCATCAACCGGATCGTCGAGTTCTACAGCGCCAGCGAGGCGAATGTCGCCTTCATCAACGCGTTCAGCGTGGACCGCACCGCGGGCTTCGGGCCGCTGCCGTACGCGGTGGTCCAGTACGACGAAGAGACCGGAAAAGCCAAGCGCGACAACAACGGCCGGCTGCGCAGGGTCGGCACCGGCCACGTCGGGCTGTTGCTGTCCAAGGTGACCGACCGCTCGCCGTTCGACGGCTACACCGACAAGGAAGCCTCCGAGGCGAAGCTGCTGCGCGACGGTTTCCAGCAGGGCGACGTCTGGTTCGACACCGGCGATCTGGTCCGCGACCAGGGCTGGCATCACATCGCGTTCGTGGACCGGCTCGGCGACACCTTCCGCTGGAAGGGCGAGAACGTCGCGACCACCGAGGTCGAGGGCGCGCTCACCCGATCCGACACGATCGCCGAGGCGGTCGTCTACGGCGTAGATGTGCCGGGCACCGACGGTAAGGCGGGCATGGCCGCGGTGACGCTGAGCCCGGACGCGGAGTTCGACGGCAAGGCGATCGCCGAGCTGGCCTACCGGCAGCTACCCGGCTACGCCGTCCCGCTGTTCATCCGCGTCGTCGACGAGCTGGCGCAGACCTCCACCTTCAAGAGCCGCAAGGTCGAACTGCGCAAGCAGGGCTACGCCGCCGACGGCGACGGCACCCTGTACGTCCTGGCGGGCCGCTCCGACGGCTACGTCCCCGCCTACGACGACTACGCCGAGGATGTAGCCGCGGGCCGCGCCCCGAAGAACTGACCCCTGCTGGCGCGGTACCGCTCGCACACCGGTCGGTACAGTCGGAGGATGTTTCGCACCACCGTCGCGCCGCTTCCTACGCTGTGCGGCAAGCCGGTGGCGACCGATCGGGCGCTGGTGATGGCGATCGTGAATCGCACGCCCGATTCGTTCTATGACAAAGGTGCCACCTTCACCGACGCGGCGGCCATGGATGCCGTGGCCCGCGCGGTGGACGAGGGTGCGGATCTGGTCGATATCGGCGGCGTGAAGGCAGGCCCTGGCTCGCTGGTCGACGCCGCCGAGGAAGCGCGCCGGGTGATCCCGTTCGTCGCGGCCATTCGTGCGAAATACCCCGAGCTATTGATCAGCATTGATACCTGGCGGGCCGACGTGGCGCTGGCCGCGGTCCAGGCGGGCGCCGACCTGATCAACGACACCTGGTCCGGCGCCGACCCGGATCTGGTGCGGGTGGCCGCCGAGCAGGGCGTCGGAATCGTGTGCAGTCATACCGGCGGTGCGGTGCCGCGCACCCGTCCGCATCGGGTTCGTTACGCCGATATCGTGGCCGAAGTCACCGATACCGTGGTGTGGGCGGCCGAAA
Source organism: Nocardia suismassiliense (assembly GCF_900269665.1). Lineage (GTDB taxonomy): Bacteria > Actinomycetota > Actinomycetes > Mycobacteriales > Mycobacteriaceae > Nocardia > Nocardia suismassiliense. The sequence continues at coordinate 8,183,992 of NZ_LT985361.1, read as the reverse complement.
ACGCGGCGGCCGCCGGTGTGCGCAAGGATTCGATTCTGATCGATCCGACCCATGATTTCGGCAAGAACACTTATCACGGGCTCGAGTTGTTGCGCGGAGTGGACGTTCTTGTAAATACCGGGTGGCCAGTCCTGATGGCACTCAGCAACAAGGATTTCATCGGGGAGACTCTAGGTGTCGATCTTTCCGAACGGCTGGAGGGCACATTGGCAGCAACAGCATGGTCGGCCGCCGCAGGCGCCAGAGTCTTCCGCGTCCACGAAGTCGCCGCGACCCGGCGGGTGGTGGACATGATCGCCGCGATCCAAGGCATCCGGCCCCCAGCACGCACCCTGCGAGGTTTGGTATGAAATTCCACCACCGCGAGCCCCACTGGGCGACGACGAATACCTGGGATACCCCCGACTGGACGGTCGACGAACTCGTCGCCGCCAAGGCAGGCCGCACCGTCTCCGTGGTGCTGCCCGCCCTGAACGAGGAAGACACCGTCGCCGACGTGGTGGCCAGCATCATGCCGCTGCTCGGCACCCTGGTCGACGAGCTGGTCGTGCTCGATTCGGGTTCGACCGACGCCACCGCCGAGCGGGCCGCCGCCGCGGGCGCCGAGGTGATCACCCGCGAGCAGGCGGTACCCGAGCTGGACCCGGTACCCGGCAAGGGCGAGGTGCTGTGGCGTTCACTGGCCGTTACCAGCGGTGACCTGATCGCCTTCGTCGACTCCGACCTGATCGACCCCGATCCCGCCTTCGTGCCGAAACTGCTCGGCCCGCTGCTCACCGTCGACGACATGCACCTGGTCAAGGCCTACTACCGCAGGCCGCTGCGGCAGGGTGGCGCGGTGGACGCGCACGGCGGCGGCCGGGTCACCGAGCTCGTCGCCCGCCCGCTGCTCGCCGCGCTGCGCCCCGAGCTCTCGCAGGTGCTACAGCCGCTCGGTGGTGAATACGCGGGCAGCCGTGAGCTGCTCACCGCGGTGCCGTTCGCGCCGGGCTACGGCGTGGAGATCGGCTTGCTGCTCGATACCTACGACCAGCTGGGCCTGTCCGCGATCGGGCAGGTGAACCTGGGAGTGCGCACGCACCGCAACCGCCCGTTGGCCGATCTCGGCGTGATGAGCAGGCAGATCCTGGGCACCGTGCTCGGCCGCAGCGGCGTGCAGGACTCCGGCGCCGCGCTCACCCAGTTCCCGCTGATCGGCGACGCCTTCACCGCGCACAGCACCGAGGTGTCGCTGGCCGATCGGCCGCCGATGAATACGCTGCGCCCCGCGTGGGTAGCGGCCTGAATACCGCCTGATCAGTGAACCCGGGTGCCGTCGGCGCTCGGGTTCACTGCTTTTCACCCAATCACCTGCGCTGACAACGTATGCGATGTGCGCATTCACGATTTTGCCCAGCACGTTAGCTGATCGGACGCTAGGGTGGGGATGGTCTTACGTTCGCTTTCTGTACTTCACGGTGTTGCGCCCATCGCACGCTCATGAGCAGGAGATACGTCAATGACTATTGGTGAGCTACCCAAGCAGGACACGCGGCAACCAGAGTTTGCCGGTCCCGATTACACGTTGGCGACATTGCGGGTGAACGGCCACGTTTTCCCGGTGGCATTGGAACCGAGAGTCAGCCTGCTCGACGCCCTGCGCGAATACCTCCGGCTCACCGGCACCAAGAAGGGGTGCGACCAGGGTGCGTGCGGAGCGTGCACGGTATGGGTCGACGGTAAGCGCGAATTATCCTGCCTCACCTTGGCATTGAGCATGGAAGGGCGCGAGGTCACCACGATCGAGGGTGTCGCGGAGGGCGAGGAACTGCATCCGGTGCAGCGCGCGTTCATCAGCTGCGACGGCTTCCAATGCGGCTACTGCACGCCGGGACAGATCATGTCGGCGATCAAATGCATCGAAGAGGGCCACACCGGCAGCGACGCGGAGATCGCCGAATGGATGAGCGGCAATATCTGCCGCTGCGCCGCCTATCAGAACATCAGGGACGCGATAAAGAGCGCCGAGGCCGAGCTGGGGGAGACCCGATGAAGCCCATCGCCTTCGCCCGCGCCGAGACGGTCGACCAGGCGCTCGCCGCGGTGACCGCCCGCCCGAACACCGTATTCCTGGCCGGCGGCACCACTTTGGTGGACATGCTGCGGATCGGCGCGATGGAACCGGACAACGTGGTCGACATCAACCGGTTGCCGCTCACCGACCTGGAGCACCGCTCCGACGGTGGCCTGCGCATCGGCGCGATGGTCCGGATGAGTGAGGTCGCCGCCGATCCCGGTGTCGTGGAACGCTTTCCGTTCCTGTCCATCGCGCTGGCCAAGGGCGCGTCCGCGCAGATCCGCAATATGGCCTCGATGGGCGGCAACCTGATGCAGCGGGTGCGCTGCCCGCAGTTCCGCGATATCGCCTACGCCTGCAACAAACGCGACCCCGGTAGCGGGTGCGGCGCGCAGGAGGGGCTGCACCGCGGCAATGCCGTATTGGGCACCAGCGAGCACTGTTTCGCCATGCACCCCTCCGATATGGCTATCCCGCTGACCGCCCTCGACGCCGTCGTGCAGGTGCAGGGACCGCGCGGCACCCGCGCCATCGCCTTCGACGACTTCTTCCTGCTGCCCGGCGACACACCGCATCTCGAACATCCGATCACCGCCGACGAGCTGATCGTGCGAATCGACGTGCCACCGTTGCCTTTCGCGCGGAACTCGCACTACCTGAAGGTGCGCGACCGCGAATCCTATGAGTTCGCCGCCGCTTCCGCGGCCGTGGCGCTCGAGCTGACCGACGGCGCGGTCAGTGATGTTCGCATCGGCCTCGGCGGCGTGGCGACCAAGCCCTGGCGCGCCAAGATGGCCGAGGCGCTGCTGATCGGCAAGCCCGCCACCAAGGAGAATTTCGCCGCGGCGGCGGCCACCGAGCTCGCGGCCGCCGACGACAGCCACGAGATGAACCGGTTCAAAATCGAACTGGCACAGCGCACCATGGTGCGCACGCTGGAGACGGTCACCGCGCAGATCACGCAGCGGGGAGGCCGGAAATGAGCGCACCCACCGCCCCGAAGCTCGTCGGCCAGGGCCTCGACCGGATCGACGGGCATGCCAAGGTCACCGGCGCCGCGAGGTATACCGCCGAGATCCCGATGCCGAACGCCGCCTACGGCGTGATCGTCGGTGCCGAGATCGGCAGCGGCACAGTGACATCTATCGACGTCAGCCACGCGTTGCGCGCCGGTGCGGTGGCGGTGCTCACCCACGAGAATCTGCCGCGGGTCCCGTCGGTGCCGCTGATGCCGTCGCTGTTCGGCCAGCCCTCGCCCGGGCAGACCTTCTTTCCCATGCAGGACACCACGATCCACTACTTCGGCCAGCCGATCGCCGTCGTGGTCGCGGACACCTTCGAGGTGGCCCAGCAGGCCGCCCGGCTGGTCGAGGCCACCTACGACGCGAAACCCGCCCTGGTGCAGTTGGACGACGGACGCGCCGAGCAGTACCTGCCCGACAGCATCTTCGCGGGCATGGTCCCCGCATCCCAGTCGCGCGGCGACTTCGCGAGCGCGAGCGCGGCCGCCGCGCACACCGTCGACGCGACCTTCCGCTTCGCCGCCAACCACCACAATCCGATCGAATGCTCGGTCACCGCCGCGATGTGGAACGGGGATTCGGTCACCGTCTACGACGCCACCCAGGGCATCGTGGCCAGCCAGCTGACCATCGCGGCCCACCTCGGCATCTCGCCGAGCAAGGTGCGGGTCGTCGCCGATTATGTCGGCGGCGGGTTCGGCGCCAAAGCCCTGATGTGGCCGCACGTCACGCTCGCCCCGCTGATCGCGCGCGAGCTGGGCAGGCCGATCCGGGTGATCCTGAACCGCGAGCAGATGTTCTACGGCACCGGATTACGGGAAGAGCAGGAGCAGCGCGTCACCCTGGTCTGCGACGCCGACGGCCGGTTCACCGGGCTGCGGCACCACAAGCTCTCCGTCACTTCGCATTTCGACGACTGGGCCGAGCCGTCACTGGAGGTGGCGAGCAAGGCGTACGGAATCCCGCACTGGGAGGGGCAGTATCGGCTGATCAAGGGCAATACGATGACGCCGACCTTCATGCGCGGGCCGGGCGAGGCGTCCGGCATGATCGCGCTGGAATGCGCCATCGACGAACTCGCCGAACAGCTCGGTGCCGACCCGGTGGAGCTGCGGCTGCGCAACCACGCCGCCGTCGACCCGGAGAGCGGAAACCCGTGGAGCTCGGACGGTTACCTCGACTGCCTGCGGCTGGCCGCCGAGCGCTTCGGCTGGGACGGGCGTAACCAGACCCCCGGGTCACACACCGACGGCAACTGGTTGATCGGCTGGGGTGTCGGCACCGCGGGCTACCCGGTGTACGAACCGGGCCAGCCGCAACGTGCCCACGCCCGATTGCGTGCGGACGGCTCACTGGTCGTGCAGACCGGTACCCAGGAGTTCGGCACCGGTGTCGCGACCGCCATGTCCCAGGTCGCCTGCGACGCCATGGGCATGCCGTTCGACCGCATCCGCTTCGAGATCGGCAACACCGACTACCCGAATATCGCGGCCACCGTCGGCTCGATCGGCGCGAGCGCGGTCAGCGCCGCGGTGCACACCACCTGCACCCAGCTGCTCGCCCAGCTCATCGACATCGCGGTCGCCGACATCGACTCGCCGCTGCGCGGCCGGACGCCCGACGAGATCGAAGGCGTCGCGGGCGTGCTGCGATTGATCGAGGACCCCTCGGTGTGCGATGCCTACGCGGAAGTGCTGGAGCGCAACCATCTTTCGGATATCGAGACCACCGGTAGCTGGCGGCCGGACACCGCCCCGTCGGGCTACGCGAAGATGAGCTTCGGGGCCCAGTTCGCGGAGGTCGCGGTGGATCCGGAACTCGGCCTCGTCCGGGTCCGCCGGATGGTCGGCGCCTTCGCGCCCGGCCGGGTGCTCAACGTGAAGCTGGCGCGCAGCCAGGTGCTGGGCGGCATGAACTGGGGTCTGTCCCAAGCCCTGATGGAGGCCAGCCTGCCCGACCCCAGGGACGGCCGCTGGGCCAATGCGTCACTGCTGGAATACCTGCTGCCGGTCAACGCCGACGCCCCCGAGGTCGACATCTCCTTCGTACCGGTCGACGACACGGTGGTGAACCCGTTGGGCGTCAAGGGCATCGGCGAACTCGGCATGATCGGCGCCGCCGCCGCCATCGTCAACGCCGTGCACCACGCCACCGGCCAATCCATCCGCGACATCCCCCAGCGCATCGAACACCTGCTCTGAGCTGAGCCCGCACCCTCTCTCGGGATCCGCACCGCTTCCGGGCGGCCACAAGCGGTGCAGGTTCCGACAAAGGGTGCGCCCTTTGGCTGACTGCTGGGCCTGGGTCAGCGGTGGATGGGGCCGTCGGTGCGATCGAGGGGGCGGGCCGAGGCGTTGCCGCGGTCGGCGAGGATCTGGGCGGCGATGGAGATGGCGGTCTCGTCCGGGGTGCGGGCGTTGAGGTCTAGGCCGAGTGGGCTTTTCAGCCGCGCGAGGCTGCTTTCGGTGACGCCGGCGGCGCGTAGTCGATCGGTGCGTTCGGCGTGTGTACGGCGGGAACCGAGTGCGCCGACGAAGGCGATGTCCTCGATGCCCAACGCCGCCACGATGGTCGGCACGTCGAACTTGGTGTCGTGGGTGAGTACACAGACCACGGTGCGCCCGTCGATGCGCCCGGCCTCGTGCTCGGTGCGCAGATACCGGTGCGGCCAGTCCACCACGACCTCGTGCGCGGACGGGAAACGCGCCGGGGTGGCGAAAGTTTCGCGGGCATCGACGACGGTGACCCGATAGCCGAGTTGGCGGCCGGTGCGGCTGAGGGCGCGCACGAAATCATTGGCACCGGCCAGGATCATCCGTGCGGGTGTGGCGAAGACCTGCACGAAAACCCGCGGACGCGGTGAGGCGTCGGCCTCGCATTCGTCGGCCCCGACCACGCCGCTGTGGCCCGCGGCGAGCAACGCGAGCACGTCGCGATCGACGCCGTGCCACGGCTCGGCCGAGCCGGTGTGCGACAACTTCCATTGCGCCGTCGCGTCCAGCCGGGTGGCCAGCGCGACGGGGCTGCCGTCGGTGATCCGCCGGTGCAACTCCGACAGCATCGGGAGATGCTCCGGTCCCACCTTTTCGACGAAGACCTCGATCTCGCCGCCACAGGTCAGCCCGACCGCGAGACCGTCGCCGTCGGCATAGCCGAACCGGTCGGTCACCGCTTGGCCGGTGGCCAGCACCTGACGCGCCGTCTCGACGACCGCGGCCTCCACACAACCGCCCGACAGCGAGCCGGCGATCTCACCCGAGCCGGTGACGATCATCGCGGCCCCCGTTTCGCGCGGCCCGGGACCGGTCGTATCGACCACCCGAGCCAGGGCCACCGGCCCCTGCCCGGCGAGGGCTGTCAACTGCTCGAGCATTGCGCGCATCAGCACGGATCCTCTCTCGAGCCGGCACGCCGGAGTAGACCGGCTACCTCGAGCCTAGCTACTCGAAAGCTATTCGTCCGTGCGCGCGGGTCAGGACTCTCGTTGCCGCGCGCTCGCGTGCTGCATCTCCGGCGCGACCAGGCGTTCGGCCGTCGCGTCGGCCGCCGGAGCGTCCTCCTCGGCGAGTCGCCGTTGCAGCGCGGCGACGGTCAGGTGTTCCGGCGACTCGGCGGGTCTGCGCAGCATGGTGACGATCAGGATGAGCAGGCCGAGCGCCAAGAGGGCGCCGCCGGCGATGGCGAGCGGATTCATCACTGCCTCCTCGGGACACGCATCATTCGGCCGTTTCGCGCAGTGCGAGGCCGGGTGGGACCGTGCCGGTGTGGAAGTAGCCCGCGAAGATCTCGGCCGCGTCCTCGGCGGTGAACACCTCGTCCGGGTAGATCCACGGCGCAGGCATGCTCTCCGGAACCTGCACGCAGATGCCGGGCTCACCGTCGCGGCTGCCCGCACGGCCGACGACACACCGGCGCGCCGCGCCGTCGACGCGGGTGTGCAACTCCAGGATCAGCGCGTCGGCCGAGCCGGTGCAGCGCAGATAGTTCTGGCCGGGTGCGGAGCTGATCGCGGGGGTGATGTCGGCGGGGCGCATCGGCGCGGGCAGGCGGGTCAGCTGGACCGAGAAACGGTGGTGGCCGTCCAGCCTGCGCAGCGGGCGCAGGAAGTTGTCGATGCTCTCACCGGTGCCGATGAACAATTTCAGCCGGTCGCTGTAGGTGACCCGATGGGTCGTGAGGATCGGCTCGGCCGCGTCGACGGTGGCGGTCGGTGCCTGCTCGACCGGCTGCCGTCGCGCCGTCCGGACCGTGGGCGCGGAGCTGGCCGCCATCGAACGTTCAACACTCATCAGAGCTCACCTATCACGCATAGTTATCTTCTAGCTATTCAAGCATCGCACCGCGATTCGCCTAAGGGAAGACCCGAGTGACCTGAGACACAATTCGGTCACGGTTGTCATCGGCCACGCCCGGTGCCGGCTCGATTGTCAGCGGAAATCAGCGACGGATACCCGGTGCGGGCAAACGGGTTTCGGGGGCGTGCCGGTAGACCGGCGTGAGTAGCTCGGCTTCCAGCGGCTCGCCGGTCGCCCGGTCGAACCGGCAGGCGACCAGCACCGAGAACAAGTGGGTGCTCGCTCGTTCGTGCAGGGTGGCCAGCCGGGTGGCGAGCAAACGAATGGCACCGAGCGAACCCGGCGGGTGCATGCCGTCGATTATCAGCACGCTGCCGCGCCCGTCCGGACGTGGCAGTCGTGCCAGGTAGGCGATGTCATGGGGGTCGGGTCCGCCGGGCCGATACACCCGCCGCGCGGCCCGGTCCTCGATGCCGCGCCTGGCGTCGCCCGCCCTGGCCACCGCGCGCCGCAGCCGCGGATCGGCCGCGATCAGCTGCCGCACGCTGGGCGAGAGCTCCGGCCCGCCGAGCACGATCAGACCGTCCCGGTTCAGGTCGACCGGTCTGCCGGGTAGGAAGTGTTCGATCGATGCGGTGAAGCCCAGCTCGCGTAGTAGCTCGACGAGCCGATGCGGCGCCGCGGGATCCGGTGCGCCGATCACTCGGCCCGCCCGTACCTCCGGCACCAGCACCGTGAGCGTCCCGTGCCCGAAGAACAAACCCTCCGGTGCGGGACCCTGGGTACTCACCTGATGGATTCGAGCGCGGGAAAGCCCGGCTGCCGCACCGATTCTGGCGAATGTCCAGCCTTCGGCGTGGAGCTCCCTGATCACCGCACGGCGGATCCTGGTGAGCTCGTTGATGGTCTGCTGGGCCGCAGCCACACCATCGGTGGCCGCCTTCAATCGCTCGACCTTGTCCTCGATCGCGAAAACGCGCGCCACGTCATCGGCCGACATGTGGGAAGTCTAGACAGCTGGACAGGCCAAAGTGTCTAGTTCGGTTGACACTGCGGCCTTCTCGTGACGCGTTCGGGCCGGCATTTGTCGGAGAATGGCAGTCCGGCAGCCTCGACCGAGGCGGTCCGCTAGGCGGGTGAACTCAGGTGGCGTCGGTGTCGATCGGGGGACGTTCGTTGCGCTCCAACGGCTTTTCCAGCTTGGGCATCGGATAGTCCGGCATGCCGCTGTTCGTGCCGTAAATGTCCTTCTTGTCCGGCAGTGCGTCCTCCATATTGCGGAAGATCGAATCGTCGCCATTGAGAAGATGTTTGGTCACCATCGAGCGCGGGCTCATGCCGCGCAGCTCGTTCAGGTCGGCCAGCGGCTTGCGCAAGTCCTCGAACTCCGGGCCGAGCTCGTCCTTGAGCTGCGAGGTCGCGCCGCTGGCGTAGTCGCGCACCTGACGCAGGCTGCGCGTGGTCCAGCGAACCGCGCCGGGCAGTCGCTCCGGTCCGAGGATCACGAGGGCGGCGACGAGCAAGATCATCATCTCGCTCCAGCCGATGCTGCTGAACACCCAACCAGGCTACCCGGCCATTCGACCAGCGGCTCAGTCGGATTCCAGGGTGGCCGTCACGTCCACCCGCCTGCCATCTCGGATCAACTGCACGTTCACCGTGTCGCCGATCTTGTGCATCTGCACCGCGACGACGAGCTCGTCGCGCGAGGTCACCTCGCGATCACCGACTTTCACGATGACGTCGCCCTCGACGATGCCGGCTTTGGCGGCGGGGCTGCCCGGCGAGACATCGGCGACCCTGGCTCCGGAGATGACCTCGTTGGCCACGTTCTTCGTCTGCGCGCTGACGCCGAGCTGCGCGTGATGGATGGCGCCGTCGCGGATCAGCGTCTGCGCCACGCTGGTCACCCGGTCGACCGGGATGGCGAAGCCGAGGCCGACCGAGCCGCCGGATTCGCTGCGGATCGCAGTATTGATGCCGATCAGCCTGCCCTCCATGTCGACCAGCGCGCCACCGGAGTTGCCGGGGTTGATCGAGGCGTCGGTCTGCACCGCGTCGATCACCGCCTTGGTGTCGCTGCCTTCGCCCTCCAGGTTCACCGGGCGGTGCAATGCGCTGACGATGCCGGAGGTGACCGTCTTGCTCAGCCCGAGCGGCGAACCGATGGCCAGCACCTCGTCGCCGACCTGGACGTCGTCGGATTTGCCGAGCTTGGCGACGGTGAGGTTCTTGACGTCGACCTTGAGCACGGCGAGGTCGGTCTTCGGGTCGCGCCCGACGATGTTCGCGGGCACCTTGGTGCCGTCGGAGAACTGGACCTGGATGGTGGCCCGATTCGACTTGTCCTGGGCGGCCATCGAGACCACGTGATTGTTCGTCGCGAGGTAGCCCTGGCCGTCGAGCACCACGCCGGAGCCGGTCGCGCCGTTGTCGCCGACGGTGACCCGGATGGACACCACCGACGGCAGCACCGCGTTGGCGACGTTGGCGATCTGGCTGTGCGGCTGCTCGCCGTCGTCGTCGGTCTGCTTCAGCGTCACCGGGCGCGAGGTGAGGCTGGAGGCCTGTTCGGCTGTCAGCCTGCCGACCAGACCGCCGAGCACGCCGACGGCGAGGGCGACGAGCGCGAGCAATGCGAGCGCCTTGGGGGCGACGCGGGAGCCGAAGAGGACCTCGCGGGCACTGAGGCGGTGGGCTTGCGGCAGCGGTTCGGCCTTGGGGGTCGGCACCGCGGGGGCGCCGAGGCGGGCTGCGGAAGTCGGGTCACGCCACGGATCGACCGGACCGGCCACCGGTGTACTGGTGTCGGCGGCGTCGGGATCGCGCTGCAAGAGTTCGGCAGAACCCTCGGGGCGACCGAACGCCTCGGCGAGCACGGCGTCCGGCGGGCGGTTCTGGGCGTCCTGGCCCGCCAGCGGCCCGGCACCGCGGGGCAGCGGCTCGGCGAACGAGCCGGAAAGGCCCGCCGGCCTGCGGAAGGCGCGGGCGGTGTGCTTGTCGACATGGGGTCGATAGACCGGGCGCGGCCCGAGGACGGGCGCGTCCGGCGGCCGCAGGTTCCCCCTGTTGGCGCCTATGGTTCCCTCGCTACGCTCAGTCACTCGGGAAACTCTACTTGCGCCACCACGTAGTCCACCGAGTCGCGGCGAACGAATCGGTCAGAAAGCCGAAAACCGCCTCGTTGCGCGGAGTCCCGTTGGTACTCGCGGTCTGGCTGGACGCGCCGCCGGGCAGATCGGCGAGCGGAATTCGGGTCAGGCTGTCGTGCAGGCCGTGCGGAATCGCGATCGGGCCGGACTGGCGCAGCGCGATGCGCGCCTGCTGCTGTGCGTCGACCTCGGCCGCGCACTCCGGGCATTGAGAAAGATGTTGGGCGGCACGCAGATAGGCGTTCATCCGCAACTCGCCGTCCACATAGGCCGCGACCGCTTCGCTGGCCAGATGCTCGGTGGGACGGAATCGAGGCGGACGACGACCGGGCGTGCTGGAGTCGCCACTCATTCGGTGCTCACCCTTCCAACCGACATCATCCGATCCGTAGGGTGATGCCGGCTTTCGTCCAGCTCACCCGAGGCTTGCTTCAGCAGCGAACCGCTGCTCACTTCCATTATGCGCAAGGTAGTCGCGCAGTGCCTGTCGCCCGCGATGAATCCGGCTGCGCACGGTGCCGAGCTTCACGCCGAGCGTAGCGCCGATCTCCTCGTAGGAGAGTCCTTCGATGTCACACAGCACGACCGCGGCCCGGAATTCCGGGGCCAGCGAATCCAGCGCCCGCTGCAGATCCGGGTCGAGGCGGGCATCGTGATAGGCCTGCTCCGGGTCGGGACCCTCGGACGGAACCCGGTCGTAGTCCTCGGGCAGCGCCTCCATCCGGATGCGGTTGCGGCGCCGGACCATGTCCAGGAACAGGTTCGTGGTGATGCGGTGCAACCAGCCTTCGAAGGTGCCGGGCTGGTAGTTGGACAGCGAGCGGAACACGCGGATGAAGGTCTCCTGAGTGAGATCCTCGGCATCCTGTGCGTCGCCGGAGAGACGGTAGGCCAGGCGGTAGACCCGGTCGGCATGTTCACGGACCAGGTCGTCCCAGGACGGCATGGCCGCCCGGTCACCGGTGGCATCGAAAGCAGCGGTACCGGTGAGATCGACGGCCTCGTCGGCGTCGGACTCGATCGGGAGGATCTGCTCGGGAAGGGTGGCGTGCTCACGCGCCGCATCGACCATGTGGATGGGGCTACCTCCTACTAGGGACCGTAAACTCGGAACTCGGCTCGGTTCCGAAATCTCTTTCGGAGGTGGAACCGTTACGTTCGGATACAACCGACAACCTGTATGCCGTTGTTCCCGCGTCCCGTGTCGAAGGTCGACTGGTCTTGCGTTGCCCCTACTCTTTCCTGTCCTGATATGGCCTGGATATGGAGATGCTGAGGGACACCTGAGAAAACTGGCGGCGAGATTGCCCGGCGGGGCAGGAGTTCGGAACGCGCGGATACCAGCTGCCCAGCATTAACCTCATACCCGTGGCATCGAATTTGGAGCGAAATCTCGCCTACGTGGAGGAATCCGTCGTGGAAGACGAGATCCTCGTCAGCGCGCGCGAACGGGCCACCGAGCTCGGTGCGGTGCCGGTACCGCCGTCGGTGGGGGCATTGCTGAGCATGTACGCGCAGCTGCTCGACGCCAAAGCGGTGGTCGAAGTGGGCACCGGCGCGGGGATCAGCGGGCTGTGGCTGCTCGACGGCATGCGCGAGGACGGCACGCTGACCACCATTGATTCCGAGCCGGAGCATCAGCGCGCCGCCAAGGAGGCTTTCCGCGCGGCCGATATTCCGCCCGCGCGCACCCGGCTGATCAACGGCCGCGCACTCGATGTGCTGCCCCGCCTCGCCGACGGCGCCTACGACCTGGTGTTCATCGACGCCGCGCCGCTCGAGCACCCGCAATACGTCACCCAGGCGGTGCGGCTGCTGCGCGCGGGCGGCGCGATTCTGCTGCACAACGCGTTACTGGGCGGCCGGGTACCCGATGCGGCGCAGCGTGATCCGGCGACCCAGGCGGTGCGCGCGGCCACCCGTGCGATCGCCGAGGATCCGGAACTCACCAGCGTGCTGATCCCGGTCGGCGACGGTTTGCTCTGCGCCTCGCGCGGTTAGTCGCGCCACCATTCGGTGCCCATAGTGGATATCCGTGTGTGACATGGGATTCCTCCGCCTCGCTCCGGGTACCCGATGGGCAGCCAATGGTGGCGGAGGTATAGCAAATGCGTGGATACGAACTGTTCGAAATCGGTCACGTCGGCCATGTCGTCGTAGAACATCGATCGAGTTGGTTGCGGCCCACGCTCTTCTTCCTCGGATTGGTCATTGTCGCCGCGATCGTGGTGCTGCTGGTGGTGAGTAACACCGATTTCGATACCGGCCCCGCGAAATTCACCCCGACCCCGGGCCCCTGCGAACCGTTCTGCACGGCGCCGCCCGCACCCCGATAGGTAGTCCACCGCGCGCACGCTCACCGGTAGGTGATGCGTGTTTTCGTGCTGTGCGCAGTGCAGGCGAATTCACTTGCCGCACTGGGCATTGCGCGGACCGATCGGTGACAGATCATGGAATGCAAAGCGTCGCAACGGATGTACGATGGCCGGTTGCCCTTCGGGAGGTCGCGTTCGCAACGCCGAGTGCCGGTACCGAGCGCGCACGGAGGTCAACCGGATCGCCGGTGACCGACCCCGGAGGGGTGGGCCGGTCGCCGGCGCTGTCCTCGGCCGAGTCGCCGAATACAGCAACAACACGGCGATTCGAGGAGCATGCTGCTGGAGAGCACGTCCGGACCGAAGAGGTAGTGCCCCGCTCGACGCCTGCGGAAGAGGTGCGACCCGAGTGATCTACTACATCTTGAACAACAACAATGACGACGGGCGTCCATCGATCCACTGGGGCGGGGCGATGATCGCGTTTGCCCTGGTCCTGGTCGGCGCGGTGCTGGTGGTCTACCTGGTCAGCACCGCCGACTTCGGGCAGCCGGCGACCTCGACGGTGCCGCGCACACCGGGCCCCTGCGCGCCGTTCTGCCCGGCTACGCCCGTGCCGCCGCGCTGATCGCGGGGTCGGCCACCAGCGCGTGCGCATGGGACCACTGCGCGGCGATGGCGGCGAGTTGCGCGGCCTCCTCCACCAGATTGTCACCGGCGCAGTGGTGCATCGAGCCCGCTCCCGTCGGCACATCGCCGCGGGCCTTGGCGGCGCAGGCGCGCACGAGTCGCACCGCGAGGTCCAATGCTTCGTGTTCCGGGGCGGTGCGGCCGGACGAAGTGATGGCGGCCCGGAGCTCCGGCGGCGTGGGCGTGGCGTACCGGGCCAGGATGAGCACACTGTCGCGGATCTCGATGACGGTGCGGTGCAGGAAATATCTGCTGCGGTGCGCGGCTATCGGCGTCGAGGTGCGATGCACGATCTCGGGGCAGGCCTTCGTCAGATCGAACCACAACGGCAGCAGCCGTTTCCGGCGCCGCGACCAGGCATCGAGCCCGATCGCGTCGATGAGCCAGGCCGCCACCGGTACCGCGCCGATCACCAGGAACGGCAACGCTTGGAAAAACACCGCGTTGTTGTCGATGACGAGTTGCGCGCGTGTCAGCCAGTTCTCGTGCCCCAGCGCGCGCAGGGCGGTGCTGACGAAGGTCAGGCTGAACATCAGGAAGACGGTGCAGCCCGCACCGAGGACCGTGGCGTGCAGGGCGCGTTCGCGGCGGGCGTGCTGGGTGCGCATCTCGGTGATGCACACCCGGCCGAAGTAGAAGACCATCCAGTAGGACAGCGGCGCCAACGCCAGCCAGAAGCCGAACTGGCCCCAGCCCGGCTCTTCGTACATCGTGAACGGGCTCGGTCCCTGTGCGGGCCCGCAGCAGAGCATGCCCGCCGCACAGGACGCGCCGGCCAGCCCGTAGACGAGAGCGGCCGACTGCACCCGACCCAGCATCGCGGCCGCGACCAGCAGACTCGCCGCGGTGCTGAACATGAACCCGATAGCGCCGAACTGGTAGATCAACCCGATGCTCAGCCGGCCGCCGGTGACTGCGCTGAGCTCGGCGCGCAGCGTCGGCTCGTGCGTCGTGAGAATCCCGGTCACCGTCACGAGCAACATGTTGAATCGGCGTTCCACCAGGGTGGTGCGGAAACGAAGCAGGCGGACCGTCAGCAACAACCACGAGGCCACCGTGATCGGCAGTGTCACGGCGATCGGCAGCATCAGCGCGTAACCCTAGCGTCGGAAGATCGCCCGGCCCAGCACGGAACCCGAACGGGGAGCATCGGTTTCGGACATCACCAGGGAGGCGAACAGTTCCGCCTGGTTTTCGAGAACGTCATCGTAGTCGGTCCGCGCCAGCACCCGGAGCACAACGTCGGTGTCCACTTCGGTGAACAACTGCTGCAGCGTGCGCAGGCGCGACGAGGGGGACACGTAGCCCGCGTGATCCAGCAGCAGGTGCGCGATCTCGTGCAGCACAATGTGATCGGCGTGGTAGCCGGAGCTCGCCGCGTCGTAGGCGACGACGAAACTGTCCGGTCGTTCGATGACCACCCCGCACGGAAATCCCTTGGCCGTCAGATCCGGTTGCCCGAACAGCGTGATCGGCTTACCGAGCAACGCCGCGACATGATCGACGAAGGTTTCCAGGTGCCACGGTCGCGGCACGTCGAGCGACGCGGTCAGCGTGCGGACCTGTTCCAGCGCGGGGTCGGACGGCGCGCGCCTGAACATGACTCTATCTTCCGGGCCGAAAGCCCTTGCTGTCCAATGTTTCGCTACACCCAGACACCCTTGCCGACGGTGACGACGCCACCGTTGCTGATGGCGAAGCGCTCGCGGTCGCGCTCCAGATCGACGCCGATGATCTCGCCCTCGCCGACCACCACGTTCTTGTCCAGGATGGCCCGGCGCACCACCGCGCCACGGCCGATGCGCACACCCGGCATCAGCACGCTGCCCTCGACGGTCGCCCCGTCGTCGATCACCACATTGGAACTGAGCACCGAATTGCGCACCGTGGCGGCCGACAGGATGCTGCCCGCGCCGACGATGGACTCCTGCGCCAGGCCGCCCTGGGCGAACTTGGCGGGCGGCAGGTTCTCGGCGGCGCCGCGGATCGGCCAGTGCCGGTTGTAGAGGTTGAACACCGGGTGCACCGAGACCAGGTCCATGTGCGCGTCGTAGAAGGCGTCGATGGTGCCGACGTCGCGCCAGTAGCCGCGGTCGCGTTCGGTCGCGCCGGGCACGTCGTTGTCGGCGAAGTCGTAGACGCCGGCCTGCCCCGAGGCGACCAGCGACGGGATGATGTCGCCGCCCATGTCGTGATCGGAGTCGGAGTTGTCCGCGTCGGCCTTGATCGAATCCACCAGCACCTTGGTGGTGAACACATAATTGCCCATTGACGCAAAAGTGACATTGGGATCATCGGGCGTGCCCGGCGGATGCGCCGGCTTCTCCAGGAACTGGGTGATCAGGCCGGACTCGTCGGAGTCGATGCAGCCGAACGCGCTGGCCTCGCTGCGCGGCACCCGGATACCGGCCACCGTGACGCCCGCGCCGGACTCGATGTGATGGTTGACCATCTGTTCCGGATCCATCCGGTACACGTGGTCGGCGCCGAAAACCACGATGTAGTCGGGATCTTCGTCGTAGATCAGGTTCAGCGACTGCATGATCGCGTCGGCGCTGCCGGTGTACCAGCGCGGCCCGAGCCGCTGCTGCGCGGGCACCGGGGTGATGTATTCACCCCCGAAACCGGACAGGCGCCAGGTCTGCGAGATGTGCCGGTCCAGCGAGTGCGACTTGTACTGGGTGAGCACGCACAGCCGCAGAAAACCCGCGTTGACCAGGTTGCTGAGGACGAAATCGATCAATCGATAGGCACCGCCGAACGGCACCGCTGGTTTGGCACGGTCCGCCGTGAGTGGAAAGAGTCGCTTGCCCTCGCCACCGGCGAGCACGATCCCGAGTACGTGCGGCTGGCTCCTCACACCTGCCAAACTACCGGGTAACCGGCGCGCGAGTGGCCCCAGCGGTGCTGAACGTCTACTTTGAAGCGGGTGAGTTTCGGCACGGACACCGGTCGCTCGACGGCGGATTCCGGCGCGCACGACCGGCTTCGGGTCGCGATGCTGACCCGTGAGTACCCACCCGAGGTCTACGGCGGTGCGGGGGTGCACGTCACGCAGCTGACCGCTCAGCTGCGCAGGTTGTGCGAGGTCACCGTGCATTGCATGGGTGTCGCGCGCAGCGATGCCGTGGTGCACCAACCCGATCCGCAGCTCTACGCCGCCAACGCGGCGGTGCAGATGATGTCCGCGCAGCTGCGTATGGCCGACGCCGCGGGGCAGGTGGACGTCGTGCATTCGCATACCTGGTACACCGGCCTGGCCGGGCACCTGGCCGCCACCCTCTACGGCATCCCGCACGTGCTCACCGCGCATTCGCTGGAGCCTCGGCGGCCGTGGAAGGCCGAACAGCTCGGCGGCGGCTACCGGCTCTCCTCGTGGTCGGAACGCAACGCGGTCGAGCACGCGGACGCGATCATCGCGGTGAGTGAGGGGATGCGCCACGACGTGCTCGACGCCTACCCCGCCGTCGACCCGGACCGGGTGCACGTGGTGCGCAACGGCATCGACGCGGGCGTGTGGTACCCGGGCCCGGTGGCGGCGGGCGCGCGGCCGGTGCTCACGGTGCTCGGCGTGCGGACCGACCGGCCGATCGTCGCGTTCGTCGGACGGATCACCCGGCAGAAAGGCGTCGGGCATCTGCTCGCCGCCGCGCGCGACTTCGACCCGGACATCCAACTGGTGCTGTGCGCGGGCGCGCCCGACACCAAGGAGCTGGAGGCGGAGACGGCCGCCGCGGTCGAGGAGCTCCAGCGCAACCGGGGCAACGTGTTCTGGGTGCGCGAGATGCTGCCCACCGAGCAGATCCGGCAGATCCTGGCCGCCGCGACGGTGTTCGTATGCCCGTCGGTGTACGAGCCGCTGGGCATCGTGAACCTGGAGGCGATGGCGTGTGCGACCGCGGTGGTCGCCTCGGATGTGGGTGGCATCCCCGAGGTGGTCAGCGACGGCAGCACCGGACGGCTGGTGCATTACGACCCGAGTGCGCCGGAGGCGTACGAGCAGGCGTTGGCCGCGGCGATCAACGAGGTGGCCGGTGATCCGGTGCTGGCCGCGGAGTTCGGGGCGGCGGGGCGGGCGCGCGCGATCGCCGAATTCGATTGGTCGCGGATCGCGGCGCAGACCGTCGAGGTGTACGACCAGGTCCGCAAGCTCTGACGTCGGCCGGCTAGGCCGGCAGATACGTGGCGACCAGGACCGAGGCGGTGACCTCGACGGCATCGGGGAGGGTGGCGATGCGCGGATCCTCGGTCACGGCGTGATGAGCTGACGGCCCCATGCCGACGACGTTCGCCACGTCGGCCCGCGTGAGCTGCATCGCATACTCGACCAGCACGCGTTCTGCCGCCGCGAAATGGCCGGACATGGCCGCGTCGAGCCTGCGGTCCTTGTCCGGATCGATCGTCACCATGCCGAGCGGGCCGATCAATTCGTGCAGGTGCCGGTCGGTGGGGGTGGCGACGACGAATCGGCCGTCCGCAGCGAGCACGCGGGCGACCTCGGCCGGATTGCGCGGGGCGAACACCGACAGCACGGCGCGCAGCGTGCCGTCGCGGACGGGCAGCCCACGCCAAGCGTCGGCGAGGACCGACGCCGCCCGTGCATGGGCGCGGGCACAGCGCCGGGCGGCCGGTTTGGCCACGTCCAGCGCGATTCCGGTGCACGAGGGTGCGGCGTCGAGCGCACCGGCCAGGTAATAGCCGGTGCCCGCGCCCACCTCCAGCACTGTGCCGGACGCATGCGCGTCCGGCCCGATCGCCTGTGCTGTCGCGGCGGCGATCGGTGCGAAATGTCCCCCACCTTGAAAGGCGGCACGCGCGTCCAACATGGCCGCGGTGTCGCCGGTCATCTTCGTCGACGCGCCGGTCAGCAGGCTGACATAGCCCTGCTTGGCGATGTCGAAGCTGTGCCCGTGCGCACACCGCAATGCCCGATCACGCGGCTCGAGTGCGAGCGCGCATTCCGGGCAGGACAGCAGGCCGGCCACAGCTGCCAGCGCTGAGGTATCAGCTGGTGACACTCTTCAGTTCGTCGCCGAGCGCCGCGGCCTCGTCCGGCGTGAGTTCGACGACCAAACGCCCGCCACCCTCGAGTGGAACCCGCATGACGATTCCACGCCCTTCCTTGGTTGCCTCGAGGGGACCGTCCCCGGTACGGGGCTTCATGGCCGCCATCCTCTGCTCCCTCCAGATCTGCGCGATATGCTGCGCACTTTCTTGGAACTCCAGTTGTCACCAACCAGCGAGCTCGCCGGCATTTGGCGAGCTACACCTGTCCCATTCTTCCCTATCGCGGATGTGGACGGATACCTGAGTTCAAAAAGTGACCGGTCGGACTGTGTCGGACACGTCCCGGCCGACCCAGCAATCGGCCAGGTGATCGTCTACCATCCCCGTCGCCTGCATCAGTGCGTAGGCCGTGGTCGGTCCGACGAAACGGAACCCCCGCCGCTTCAATTCTTTTGCCAGAGCTACGGATTCGGGTGTGCTGGCGGGTACGTCGGCGCCCGTTTCCGGGCGCGGCCGCGGGTCGGGCGCGAAGGACCAGAGCAATGTGTCCAGTCCGATATCGAGGTCGCGGGCAACCCGGGCGTTGCCGATCGCCGCCTCGATTTTCAGGCGGTTGCGGACGATGCCCGGGTCGGCGAGCAGCCGCGCCACATCGGCCTCGCCGAACTCGGCGACCCGCGCGATCGAGAATCCGGCAAACGCCGCCCGGAAGGCGGGCCGCTTGCGCAGGATGGTGATCCAGGACAGCCCCGACTGGAACGCCTCGAGGCACAGTCGCTCGAAGAGCGCGTCGTCGCCATGCAGCGGCTTGCCCCACTCGAAGTCGTGGTAATCGCGGTACAGCTGGGTCTCCAGCGGCCAGGCGCAGCGGATGCGGCCGTCGTCCTCGGCGCGGCGCAGGGGGTCGGGAGAGCTCATTTCGATTCGGGGGTGACCGCGGTCTGCCAGCGTGCGGCCTGCGCCTCGGCGAGCTGGTGCTGTAGTTCGTCGATCCGCCCGGCGAGCCGGGCCAGCGCCCAGTCCACCTCGGACGCCTTGTAACCGCGCACCACCTGCTGAAACCGCAGCGCCCGCACATCGGCGCCGGAGACCCCCTCGGCGGGCAAGACCGTCGCCGTCGTCCCCTCCGGCAGCGGCCCCAATTCCTCGGCCCGCCCGAAGACCGCACTGGCGAGCAGGAACAGCACCGCGGCGACGAGACCGACGATCAGCACGTAGAGCAGCAACGTGAGCATGAGACGAGCTTATTGGCTGGGTCCGACACCAGGCACTCGGTGTCCACGCGGAAATTGGACGTCGAGGTCTCCAGCACAGCCGATTTCGTACGCAGGTAGGCAACTCGCCGGGACCGGGCTGTCCCATCCACTACCGCACCGCCGACGCGACTTCCATGGCCCCGGTGTTCGGCCCGAAACCGCGCAGCGGCGGCTATCCGTGACGCGTGGTGTCGATGTTGAGGGACATGCCCGCCAGCCCGCGACGACGGACAGCCAGTTTGTCGGCGATGTCGAGCAGCGCCTTGGCGGCGGGGGAGTCGGGGCTGCGCAGGACGATCGGCGAGCCCTCGTCGCCCGCCTCGCGCACGGCCTGCTCGATCGGGACCTGACCGAGCAGCGGCACGTCGGCGCCGACGGCGCGGGTGAGGCGGTCGGCGACCACCTGGCCGCCGCCGGAACCGTAGAGCTCCATCCGGCTGCCATCGGGCAGGTCGAGCCAGGACATGTTCTCCACCACGCCGGCGATGCGCTGCCTGGTCTGCAAGGCGATGGCGCCCGCGCGTTCGGCCACCTCGGCGGCGGCGATCTGCGGGGTGGTGACGACGAGGATCTCGGCGCCGGGGATCAGCTGGGCGATCGAGATGGCGATGTCGCCGGTGCCGGGCGGCAGGTCGAGCAGCAGCACGTCCAGATCGCCCCAGAAGACGTCGGCGAGGAACTGTTGCAGCGCCCGGTGCAGCATCGGTCCGCGCCACACCACCGGCGTATTGCCCTGGGTGAACTGCGCGATGGAGATCATCTTCACGCCGTGCGCCTGCGGCGGCATGATCATCTTCTCGACCTGGGTCGGCCGGGCGTCGGTGCCGAGCATGCGCGGGATGGAGTGGCCGTAGATGTCGGCGTCCAGGATGCCGACCGAGAGCCCGCGCGCGGCCATGGCGGCGGCGAGATTGACGGTGACGCTGGACTTTCCGACGCCGCCCTTGCCGGACGCCACCGCGTACACGCGGGTGAGCGAGCCGGGCTGGGCGAACGGGATGACCGGGTCGGCGGAGTCGCCGCGCAGCTGCTTGCGCAGGTTGGTGCGCTGCTCGTCGTTCATCACGTCGAGGTCGACGGTGACCGCGCCGACGCCGGCGACGTCGGCCACGGCCTTGGTGACCCGCTGGATGATCTCGGTGCGCAGGGGGCAGCCCGCCGTGGTCAGGTAGACCTCGATGTGCACATTGCTGTCCGGACTGATCGCAATGCTCTTCACCATGCCCAGTTCGGTGATCGGCTTGCGGATCTCCGGATCGTCGACCTTCGCGAGCGCGCCCCGCACATCCGATTCCGTAACTACTGGCATGGCAGGAATTTTAGGCGTGTCAAATTCTGGGCAGGTCCCCGGCCCGTGGTGCGACACCACTGCTGTACGAGGTTTCCCAGGCCATGACGTTCGCGACGTAGGCCATCGAGTTGTTGTAGCGCAGGATCGCCTTGGACTGCTGGGCGAAGTCGCGCATGTTCAAACCGCCGTCGCACAGGTACTTTCCGGCGGTCAGTGCCGCGTCGAAGAGGTTCTGCGGATCGGCGATGCCGTCGCCGTTGCCGTCGGCGGCATAGCGCTTCCAGGTCTGCGGCAGGAACTGCATCGGGCCGATGGCGCGGTCGTAACTGCCCAGCCCGTCCAGCTCGCCGCCGTCGGAGTCGCGAATGACGTTGTTGCCCGCCAGGCTTCCGTCCAGCACCGGGCCGTAGACCGGGGTGAGCGGGTTGCCGTCGGCGTCGGCCTTGCCGTAGGCGTGCGTGGATTCGACGCGGCCGATCCCGGCGAGCATCGACCACGGCATGTTGCAGGTGGGGTTGTCCGCGGCGAGGATGCGCTCGGCGTTCTCGTAGGCCGCGATCGCGATGCCCGGGACACCCATCGGGCCCGCGGGCAGGGCCGCGAGCTGCCGATTATCTGCCAGCGCAACGGATTTCACCACCGGCGGCCCGCTCGGCTTCGCCATCTTGTTGACGACGAACTCGGTCTCGGCGGCCGGCTCCATCAAGGTCTGCGGCTTCGCGCCGACCGCGATCTGATCATCCCCCGGGAGATGCTGCTCTACTGCTGCCGCGGCCTGACTCGCGTTACCCACATCGGACGCGGCAGTGACTGCCACGAGTCCAGCGGGAACCAATCCGGTAAGTGCGAGAACCGAGCTGCGCTTGACGGTGACAGCCGGTTTTTTACGGTGACGCCCCACTGTGCGGTGACCCTCCAACGGCTCTTCGTGAGCCCTTCGTGATCTGACGAAGAGGAGACTACCGCATTCGAGACCCTTTTGTTACTGCTTCGTGACCTGCTTCGAGTTTGGCGTCAGCCCTGGGGGGCAGGCGGCAGCGGGATCACGATGCCGAAGGGCAACGTGATACCCGGCGGCGGTGTCGGGGTCGCCGCAGCCGTTGGGGGTTCAGGCTCGACCGTTACCGTCGGCGGCGCGTCCGGCGTCGGCGCCGTCCGCTGCTCGGGCGCGGGCGCCTGTTGCGATTGCGGTTGCGGCGCCTGCGCTTGCTGCTGGGCTTCGGGCGGCGTGCAGACCGGCACCACGGGCGGCTGCTCGGGGTGCGCGGGATCCGCCGGAGCGGCCGCTCCGGCCCCGAAGGTCTGTCCGGGTGCCCCGGGCACGATCGCGGGCTCTGCGGGCTCGCCAGGGCGCGGCATGGGCGCCGGAATCACGGCGGGCTCACAGGGATTGAGCGGCTTCGGCGGCGGCGGGCAGAAGATGCCGCACGGGATCGGCGGCAGACCGGGGATGGTGATCATCACTTCGGTCGGCGTCGGCGTCGTCGTACTGGTCTGCGGCGCCGCGGGGGTGGTCGTGGCAGGCGCGGCGTTCGTGTAGGTCGCCGCGGTCATGTTCGGGCCCTGGGCCTGGGTGCTGCTGCCGGGCGGAATCAGATCGGGGGAGATGGTCACCTGGGTCGGCGCGCCACCGGTGCGGTAGGCCGCGGCCCAGCTGAGCACGTTGGCCGCGTAGGCGGTGGAGTTGTTGTAGCGCAGCACCGCGCGTAGTTCCTGGGCTTGGTCGCGCAGGTTCAGCCCGCCCGAACACAGGTACTTGCCCGCGGCGAGCGCGGAGTCGAAGACGTTGTTCGGGTCGGCGACACCGTCGCCGTTACCGTCGGCGGCGTACTGGCTCCAGGTGCCGGGCAGGAACTGCATCGGCCCCATCGCGCGCACGTAGCCGCCGCTGGCGGCCTTGATGATCTCGTTGCCCGGCAGCGTGCCGTCGAGTGCGGGGCCGTAGATCGGGGTGACCGTGGTGCCCGCGGCGTCGGTGCGCCCGCCGCCCGCGTGGCCGGATTCGATCCGGCCGATGCCCGCGAGCAGGCTCCAGGACAGTCCACAGCCGGGGGTGGAGGATTCGAGCGCGAGCTCGGCGTTGCGGTAAGCGGCGAGCACGACCTCTGGGATCCCCAGTGCGCCACCGATCATCGGGAGCGAGATCTCCTGCAACGGCACCCGTCCGGCAAACGGCGCCGAGCCGTCGGACGGGGTCATTGCCCGTAGTTTGCGGGGCGCCTCCTGGGTCACCGGGAGCAGGCCGACTGTCTTAGACAGTCCTGTTTCACTTGCCTTGCCCGTACTGCCCGTCGGATTGGCGGACGACGCGAGCAAAGCCTCAGGTGCCTGCGGTGCGCCGGTGGAGGTGGTGGGGTCGGAGGTCGAGCCTGTGGCTACCAGACCAGCTACGACCAGGGCCGAGACGGTTATCGGAGCAGATATACGCATTCAGCCACACCAATCCTCTACGTCGTTTGAGCGGCTGTCCGGGACATCCCCTTCCCGAACCCGCTCGGGACAACGCTGTCCAGGTTACCCACCAGTCAGGTAGTTGTTCGGTATTTCCCGTCAATCATCAGCTACAGCCGGTGAAACCGGGGTGGACGACTGCTTTCGGCCGGAGTTTTTCTTGCGCTGCGAGTTGTCGTCGCTCGCGCCCTCGATCCGATCGAGTATCTCCTTCAACTCCTCCAATTCCCTGCGCAAATAGTCGCGAGTCGCCACTTCGCCGACCGCGATCCGCAACGCTGCGAGTTCGCGGGCCAGGAATTCGGTGTCCGCCTTGGTCTGGGCGGCCCGCATCCGGTCCTCCTCCAAGGAGACCCGGTCGCGGTTGTCCTGCCGGTTCTGCGCGAGCAGGATCAATGGCGCGGCATAGGCGGCCTGGGTGGAGAACGCCAGATTCAACAGAATGAACGGATACGGGTCCCAGCGCAAGGCGATGACGAAGACATTCAACGCGATCCAAATAATCACGATGATCGTCTGAATGGCCAGGTAGCGGCCGGTGCCGAGGAAGCGGGCGACCCGCTCGCTGCTGCGCGCGAGCGCCTCGGCATCCCACTCGATCCGGAACCGGGACTCGACCGGCGTCTCCAGCCGCTGCCGAGCGCCGCCTTTGTCAGTCATGACGGACTATCCCTTCGTGCAGCTCTTCCTGATCCCGCCAGTCGTCGGGCAGCAGATGGTCGAGTACGTCGTCGACGCTCACCGCGCCGAGCAGGTGGTTCTCCTCGTCCACCACGGGTCCGCAGACCAGGTTGTAGGTCGCGAAGTAGCGGGTGACCGCGGCCAGCGGGACATCGGGGCGCAGCGGCGCCAGCTCCGCGTCGAGAATGCCGCCCACCAGGTGGGCCGGTGGTTCGCGCAGCAACTGCTGGATGTGCACCGAGCCGAGATAACGGCCGGTGGGTGTCGCGGTCGGTGGCCGGACCACGAACACCATGGACGCCAGTGCGGGTGTCAGATCCGGGTTGCGCACCCGCGCCAGCGCCTCGGCGACCGTGGTGGACGGGGTGAGGATCACCGGCTTGGGCGTCATCAGGCCGCCCGCGCTGTACGGCGAATGCTCGAGCAGCCGGCGCACCGGTTCGGATTCCTCCGGGTCCATCAGCGCGAGCAGCGATTCGGCCTCGCTGACCGGCAGTTCGCCCAGCAGGTCGGCGGCGTCGTCGGGATCCATCGCCTCGAGCACGTCGGCCGCCCGGCGCACCTCCAAGTGGCCGAGCAGATCGACCTGCTCGTCGTCGGGTAGCTCCTGCACGACATCGGCGAGCCGCTCGTCGTCGAGTGCGATGGCGACTTCGATGCGCCGCTTCTCCGGCAGTTCGCGCAGCAGGTGCGCGACATCGGCGGGGCGCAAGCCTTCGAACTGCTCCAGCAGCTGAGTGACCTCCTGGCCCGGCTGATCGATCTCGGTCGGCGTCAGCCCGGATACGTGGATCCAATCCACCACGTGCACGGTGCGGCGGCGCCCGATCCTGCGATGCCCGCGCACCGCCACCCTGGTGACCCGCCAGTCCCTGGTACGGGTCTGTTCCATGCCGAGATCGACCACGACCACATCCACCCCGGCGAGGTCGGGCAGATCCGGATCCTCCACGCGCACCGCGGAATCCACGATCTGCGCGAGCGCGAGCATCTCGCCGGGGCGCTGGGTGAACCGGCGCAGGCTCACCGTCCCGGTATTCAGTGTCACCACCCCCGGCTCGATCGCGGTGACCCGCAGGATCGGCACGAAAATGCGCCGACGGGTGGGCAATTCGACGACGAGACCGTGGATCCTGGGCTGTTGCCGGTCGTACCGGATGGCCACGACGACATCGCGGACCCGGCCGATAGACTCGCCGTCCGGTCCCAACACCACCAGGCCGGCCAGCCTGGCGACGTACACCCTGGTAGCTGCCATGCTTGCCAGGCTAGAGGTTCGCGGGCGGGGGCAAGTACCTCGCCACGATCGACGGGAGTGATCTTGAAGCCGCGCCGTTCGGTGCTCGCCTGTCCGGGCAGCAACAAGAAGATGATCGAAAAGGCCAAGGGCCTGCCCGTCGACGAGGTATTTCTCGATCTGGAGGACGCCGTCGCGCCGGCCGCGAAGGCCGAGGCGCGGGCGAATATCGTGGCGGCGCTGAACGACTCCGACTGGGGCTCCCAGTTGCGCGTGGTCCGCGTCAACGACTGGACCACCCAGTGGACCTACGCCGACGTGATCACCGTCGTCGAGGGCGCGGGCACGGCCCTGGATGCCATCCTGCTGCCGAAGGTCACCGACGCGGGCCAGGTGCGCGCCCTGGATCTGCTGCTCACCCAATTGGAGAAGGCGACCGGGCTCGAGGTCGGCCGGATCGGCATCGAACCGCAGATCGAAAATGCGCTGGGGCTCCGCAATATCGACGAGATCGCCACCGCGAGCCCGCGGGTGCAGGCGCTGGTCTTCGGGCCTGCCGACTTCATGGCGAGCATCAACATGCGCACCCTGGTGGTCGGCGAGCAGCCGGAGGGCTACGACACCGGTGATGCCTATCACCACATCCTGATGACGATCCTGCTCGCCGCCCGCGCGCACGGTTTGCAGGCGATCGACGGCCCGTACCTGCAGATTCGGGACGTGGACGGCTTCCGGCGGGCCGCCGCGCGCACCGCGGCACTCGGCTTCGACGGCAAGTGGGTGCTGCATCCCGGCCAGATCGAGGCGGCCAACGAGATCTTCAGCCCGCGTCAGTCCGACTACGATCGCGCCGAGTTGATCCTGGACGCGTACGCCTTTCACACCTCGGCCGAGGGTGGCGCTCGCGGCGCGGTGATGCTCGGTGACGAAATGATCGATGAGGCAAGTGCGAAAATGGCTCAGGTGATCGCGGAAAAGGGCCGGGCCGCGGCAATGACGCGTACCACGCGTTTCACACCACCGGGAATCCGGTCGGAATAGCAGAATAGAGACATGACGAATCCCTTGGGGAACTCGAATCGCGCACGGCAAGCGCTGCCGACGCCGCCGTCCGGCTGGCCGGTCGGCTCCTATCCCACCTACGCCGAGGCCCAGAAGGCCGTCGATTACCTGGCCGACAGCCAGTTCCCGGTGCAGGACGTGACCATCGTCGGCGTCGACCTGATGCAGGTCGAGCGCGTCCTCTACCGGCTGACCTGGGGCAAGGTCATCGGTGGCGGCGTGGTGAGCGGAGCCTGGCTCGGCCTGTTCCTCGGCTTGCTGCTGAGCCTGTTCACCACCAGCGGCGCGCTCGGCCCGCTGCTGGTCGGCCTGGTCGGCGGCATCATCTTCGGCGTGATCTCCACCTCGATCCCGTACGCGGCGACCAAGGGGCAGCGCGACTTCGCCTCCACCATGCAGTTGGTGGCCGGGCGCTACGACGTGCTGTGCGACCCGAAGTCCGCCGAGCAGGCGCGGGACATGCTTGCGCGGCTGGCCATCTGACGCATGGAGGTGGTGTCGACGGTCCGCGCCGGTGTGCTGGACCACTTCGGTGTGCAAACGACCGGCGTCGATTCGGCGTCGGTGACGTTCCTCGGCTTGGAGCCCATCGAGATCCTGCGCATCGCCGACGGCGAGCTGGTGCATTACGCGACGGTGGGCGGCTCCCGCCACCCGATGGGCGATCCCACTGCGCTGCTTGCCGATCCGGTCAAGGGGCCGCGGGCCGAGCTGGTGCTCACGTTGCGTGGCACGGCTGGGGCCAGTTCGGGACTGGCCAAGACGCTCGGGGTGCTCGCCGCCGCGCCCGCCGTGGAAGGTGTTGTGCTGCAAGCCGATGCGCTGATGGACCTGGGTGAGCCGATGTGGCAGGGCGCGCCGTTCTCCGCGGTGTTGTTGGGCGAGAGCGAGATTCCCGAGGTGGTGCTGCCCGAGCCAGCCGAACCGGTGCGGTACTTCGCGGTGACGCCGGTGACCGCGACCGAGGCGGCCTGGGTGCGGGTGCGCGGGGCGCAGGCGCTGCGAGATGCATGGGCAGAGGCGGGCATCGACGTGCGTGACCCCGAAAGAGGCGCTGCCAGTCTGTGATCCGGCGCTACAGCCAGTTGTTGCGGTGAAAGTTGACGTACAACCCTATGCAGATGCCCAGGGTGACCACGACGACCAGCCAAAAGCCCCACACATCTTCGGATCCCGGGATGTGGGTGAAGTTCATGCCGTAGAGACCCGCGATCATCGTCGGCACCGCGGCGATCGCGACCCACGCCGAGATCGTGCGCATGTCGGTGTTCTGCTGCACGCCGACCTTGGCCAGCACGGCACTGATCAACGCACTGAGCGCCTCGTCGAAATCGGTGATCCGCTCGGCCACCCCGGCGTGGTGATCGGCCACGTCACGCATGTAACGCCGAATCTCCTTGGGCAGCGGCACATCCGGCTTGTGCCCGAGTATCTGGAGCGGGACCGCGAGCGGGTTCACGGCCCGGCGTAACTCCACCACTTCGCGCTTGAGCTGATAGATCGACTCGATCGTGATGCGATTGCGCGGCGTGAAGACCGCCTCCTCCATCGCGTCGATATCGAGTTCGATCGACTGCGTCACCTCGATGTAGGAATCCACCACGTGATCGGCGATCGCGTGCAGCACCGCGCCGGTGCCGAGCATCAGCTGGGCCGGATCGGCCTCCAATTCCTTGCGCAGCGAGGCCAGTTCGGAGTGCTCGCCGTGGCGCACGCTCACCACGAAGTCCGGCGCGGCGAAGATCATGATCTCGCCGGTCTCCACGATCTCGCTGACGCTGTGCATTTCGTGCTCGACATAGGCGACCGTCCGCATAACCAAAACCAGCGTGTCGTCGTAGCGCTCCAGCTTCGGGCGCTGATGCGCGTGCACGGCGTCTTCGGCGGCGAGCGCGTGCAGCCCGAACGTCTCGGCGATATCGGCCATCTGGCGCTCGTCCGGATCGTGCAGGCCGACCCAGACGAAGCCTGCGCCCCGGTTGCGCACCTCGGCCAGCGCCTCGCGGTGGGTGAATCTGCCGGGCAGTCGCTGTCCCTCGACGTAGACGCCACAGTCCACAATGGCCCGCGCGGTCGGGATGGGGATCCGCGGCAGCTGCTGCTGTGGTCCGCGGCCGGAACCACGGAACGACGGTATCGATGGCACACGGCGATGCTACGTCGCCTGTGTGTGCGGTTCGGGGCGCACGCCCGCGGCATGAGCGTCGGGCCCGGAGGCGGTAGCGAAGCGTGACCACGCAGGGACCCGCGAGTGCCGCCGATCGAGCACTGTAAGACTGAGGGCGTGCGCATTGATCTGCATACCCACTCGACCGCGTCCGACGGCACCGACACCCCGGCGGAACTGGTTCGCAACGCGGCCGCCGCGGGCTTGGACGTGCTCGCGATCACCGACCACGACACCACGTCGGGCTGGACCGAGGCGGTCGACGCGCTGCCGCAGGGGTTGACGCTGGTCCGCGGCATGGAGATGTCCTGCACCGGCCTCGGCGAGGACGGCTGGCCGGTGCCGGTGCATCTGCTGGCTTATCTGTTCGACCCGGCCGACCGCAGTTTCGCCGACGAGCGGGAGCGGTTGCGTGGCGAGCGGATCGAGCGGGTGCGCGCGATGGCCGAGCGCATGGTGGCCGACGGGTTACCGATCGATCCGGACGCGGTGCTCGGCTCGGCCGGGGCGTCCGCGGGCCGGCCGCACTTGGCCAGGGCACTGGTGGCGGCGGGTGTGGTGCCCAGTGTCGACGCCGCCTTCGACGAATTGCTCGCGCCGCACGGCCCGTATTACGTGGAGAAAGCCGACACGCCGCTGCGGCGCGCGGTGGAGATGATCGCCACCGCGGGCGGGGTCAGCGTGATCGCCCACGCGCGGGCCCGTAAGCGCGGCCGGTTGCTCGCCTTGGACGACATCAGGGAGCTGGCCACGCTCGGACTGGGCGGCTTGGAACTCGACCATCCGGACCATTCGGCGCAGGACCGCGCGGTGCTGGCCGGTCTGGCCGCCGAGCTCGGCCTGCTCACCACCGGGTCGTCGGACTACCACGGCACCAACAAGACCATCCGCCTCGGCGAGTTCACCACCGACCCAGCGCAATACGAGGTGCTGGTGGGTAAGGCGACCGGTGTGCCGGTGATCGCTTCGTGAGGCTGCTGCGTGGCCTCAGCGGGATCGTCGCCGCGGGCACCGTCGCGCTGATGCTGGTCATCGTCGGTACCGCGGTCATGGCGGGGCGCCGGGACTTCCCGGGTCCGGGCGCCGAGTCGGTGGCGTGGCATGTGGTGGTGGCCGTGATTGCCGTTGCGGCGCAGATTTATTCGGACAAGCGTCGGGGTTTCGCCGCCTTTTCCGGATCTGCGGTTGTTTTTATCTTCGCTGGATTATTGCTGTGGACGCAGTGGTGGAGTTGATCTAGGGCGGCGTTATGACATTCGGCTGACATCGAATCCGAAACGCCACCGCTAAATATTCCGCTAATGGTTGCGGCAACGTGAATTGTGGCCGAACATTTCTCATTGTGACCGAACTCGAGACGGACGTACTGGTTCTGGGCGGAGGCCCTGCCGGAACCTGGGCCGCCGTCTCCGCCGCCGCCACCGGCGCCCGAGTGGTGCTCGCCGACAAGGCCAGATGCGGCACCAGCGGGCCGACCGCGCACGGCACCACCTCGTTGTGGAACATTCCCCCCGGCCCGGCGAGGGACGAGGCGGTGCGCCGTGGGTACACACACGGCGGCGGACTCGGCGATCCGGAATGGATGCACCGCGTACTGGAGGAGACGCACCTGCGGGTCGAGCAGCTGGCCCGCTGGGGTTATCGATTCCCAGGCGCGGGACCCGGCTCTTCGCTGCGGGTGTATCTGGACGGCGCGAGTTATCTGCGCCGGATGCGGCGCAGCGCGCTCGACGCGGGGGTGCGCGTCCTCGACCATCATCCGGCCCTGCAACTGCTCGTCGATCGCGACGGCGGCGTCGCCGGGGCCACCGGGGTGCAGCTGCACAACCACTGCCAGGCGTGGACCGTCCGTGCGGGCGCCGTGGTGGTGGCCACCGGCGGTTGTGCCTTCCTCTCCGGCGGCGCGGGCACGGATGTGGACACCGGCGACGGCCTGCTGTTCGCCGCGGAAGCCGGCGCCGAACTCTCTGGCATGGAGTTCTCCAGTGCGTACGGCCTGACGCCCGTGCTGCATGCGCAGCCCTCGGCTCGCCGGCCGAAGTCCGCGTCCGAGCTCGGGCTGCATTTCGCCACCCTGTACGACGAGTCAGGGGCCGTCCTCGAAGGCCACCGCGCCGCCGCCTTCGTTGCCATCGCCGACGGCCATCGGGTGTTCGCGGCACTCGACGACGTGCCCGTCGCGATGCGCGGCCGGCTGACCGAGCAGGGCCTGGTCGACCACACCGGCCGGGTACCGCTGCGCGCGGTGCTCGAGGGCACGGTGCGCGGCACGGGCGGATTGCGGGTCGCGAACCACGACTGTGCGACCACGATCGGCGGGTTGTTCGGCGCGGGTGACGTGACCACCAGGGAGCTGATCACCGGCGCGGTCAGCGGCTTCGGTGGTCAGGGCGGTGCCTGGGCCATCGCCTCCGGGGTGTGGGCCGGTGCCGGTGCGGCCAGGTACGCGCGCGCGGCCGACCTGCGCAGTCCGGTGCGCGAGGTGCCGGGGGCGGGGCTCAGCGAGGTGTCCCGGATCGATCCGCGCGCGGTGGTCGGGCTCGTGCAGGAGCACACGCTGCCGCTGCGGCGCAGCTACTGGCGCAGCGCGGGCAGCCTGGTCGACAGCATCGGCGAACTCGACTCGATGTGGCCCGGCGCCGAATTCGACCTGGGCGGCACCGGATTGGATCGGTTGCGGGCCAGGCAGGCGGCCGCGTTGCTGGCCGTGGCGCGATGGACCAAGTACAGCGCGCTGGCGCGGACCGAGAGCCGCGGCATGCATCGGCGCACCGATCACCCCGGGGCCGAGGCGGATTGGCGGGTGCGGTTGATGTCAGGGGGCCTGGACAACGTGTGGGTGCGCCCGGACGCCCGCGAGATCGCGGCATTGGACGCGGGCGTGGTCGGTGCCAAGGAGATTGCTGTGCCGCCCGCCCGCGAGCCGGTCGCGCGGGGCAGGCGCGAGGCGCTCGCGCTCGACGCGCACGACCCGTCCATCCGGCGGGAGACCCTGGTGTTCGACGCCCGCGGACCGGCCCCTCGGCGGGAGACGCTCGTGCTCGACGCCCGCGGTCCGTCGGGGCGTCGCGAGGCGCTGGTGCTCGATGCGCGCGGACCGGCGGTCGCGCATGCCCGCGAGGTCGGCGTGCTGAGCGCGCGATCGGCGGCGATCCCCGACGCGCCGGAGATTTTGCCTGCGGACGACCCAGCGGCGACGACCGCCGCGCACCTCACACCGGCCGACCCGATCGCGTTGTGACAACTCACCGCCCGGTCGGCGCGGTACGCGAGTTTTCGCTTACCGTCCGGTAATTCCGTCGCAGTAAGCTGGGTGCGGGCAGGCGACACGGCGAGAACCAGACCGGTTTGGCAAGTCGCAGACCGTGCTGGCAGAATGTGTCGGATTCCTTTACCTAAGCCACCGCCGGGTACTGGAGTTACGGAGATCTCCGCCTCGCGACGCACCGTCGCGACCCGAGGATCACGCCGCATGTTCTGTCCGGACCCACCCGTCCGGCTCCCGCTCCGCGGATCAGTGCCGCGCCACGTCAGCGAAATCGACAACGGGTTTTTGTGACCCGCCGTCACACGCGAAACGTACCGGTCTGCGCACTCGATGAGCATAAAGAATCCACAGGAGCGGAGCCTGTGGAGCGACTGTAGACACTAATACCTATATACCCGGCGGTAACCGTCCCCCGGTTTGTCCGGCCCGAGCAGGAGTGAAATCGTGTCACCTGTGACTGACGCACCGAATGCCACTGCAAGTCTTTCCGAAATCACCCACGACGAGATTTTCGCGGGACATCTCGGAGGCAAGCTCTCGGTAGAACTCAGCTCGCCGCTGGAAACCCAGCGCGACCTGTCGATCGCCTACACCCCGGGCGTCGCTCAGGTGAGCCGGGCGATCGCGCAGGACGCCGAGCTCGCCAAGCGCTACACCTGGACCGACCGGCTCGTCGTGGTGGTCAGCGACGGCACCGCGGTGCTCGGTCTCGGCGACATCGGCCCGCGCGCCTCGCTTCCGGTGATGGAGGGCAAGGCGGCGCTGTTCAAGAAGTTCGCCGATCTCAACTCGATCCCGATTGTGCTGGACACCAAGGACGTCGACGAGATCGTCGAGACGGTGATCCGGCTGCGCCCCAGCTTCGGCGCGGTGAACCTGGAGGACATCTCGGCGCCGCGCTGCTTCGAGGTGGAGAAGCGACTCATCGAGGCGCTCGACTGCCCGGTCATGCACGACGACCAGCACGGCACCGCCATCGTGGTGCTGGCCGCCCTCAACGGCGCGGCCAAGGTGCAGGGTCGCGCCATCGACGACATGAAGGTGGTGGTGTCCGGTGCGGGCGCCGCCGGTGTCGCGTGCACGAATATCCTGCTGGCCGCGGGTGTTCGGGACGTCACCGTGCTCGACTCGAAGGGCGTCATCACCCGGGAGCGCACCGACCTCAACGCGGTGAAGGCCGAGCTGGCCACCCGGACCAACCCGCGCGGGCTGTCCGGCGGCGCGGCCGAGGCCCTCACCGGCGCCGATGTCTTCCTCGGTCTGTCCGCGGGCCTGATCGCCGAGGAGCTCATCGCCTCGATGGCGCCGGAGTCGATCGTGTTCGCCATGTCCAACCCGGACCCGGAGATCCACCCCGAGGTCGCGCGCAAGTACGCCGCGATCGTGGCCACCGGCCGTAGCGACTTCCCGAACCAGATCAATAATGTGCTCGCGTTCCCCGGCGTGTTCAAGGGCGCGCTCGACGCGGGTGCCCGCCGGATCACCGAGGGCATGAAGATCGCCGCCGCCGACGCCATCCTCAGCGTCGTCGCCGCCGAGCTCGGCCCGGAGAAGATCGTGCCGAGCCCGCTGGACCCGCGGGTCGCCCCTGCGGTCGCCGAGGCCGTCGCGGCCGCCGCGCGTGCCGAAGGTGTTGCCTGACAATCACTCGCTGGAAGGCGCCTTGTCCCGATCGGGGCGGGGCGCCTTTCGTGTATTGCGTTGCCGACGATCGGACAGGTGGATCCAGACGTTCATGGCGATCATCGCGCACAGCGCGAAAATCAGGGATGCCGCGAACACGGGATTGCGGTCCGTATTGGTCGCCCATACGAACAGCAGAATCGCCACGAGCGCCACATAGCCGCCGATGAACCTGATACTCACTGGTCAGACGTTAGCGATGTCCGGTGCCGAACGTGCGGTGTTTACAGCGAGTGGTCATCGAGCCACCTGCGCGCCAGCTCCGCGGGCTTCGCGCCCTCGTCCCGGACGCCGCGGATCATCGCCGCGAGATCGTCGGTGGTGAGTTCGCCCGCAACATAATTGAGCTTCTTGATCTGCAGCTCGTCGAGCACACCCTTGCGGAACAGCGGCAGCACGTTCTCCGCGCGCAGGGCGTAGTCGGCGTCGGACAGGATCGTCAGCCCGTCGGTCGACCCGGGTACGACGGCGGGCGGCCCGGTCAGCAGCCCGGCTTGAACCTGTCCGTCCAGCAGCGCCTTTCGCAGCGCCGCCGCGTCGGGGAACCGCACGGTCGTGGCGCAGTCCGCCACCTGTTCGAGCGCGGATGGTAGGGCGATCAAGTCCGGGACGGGCGCAACGCCGATGGTGAGCGTGCCGCAGCGTGGCACGAGATCACCGACGGTGCGCACGTTGTCGCGCGCCGCCGCCTCGCTGGTAAGGATGACGCGCGGCCGAAGATCGGTGCCGTCGGCGGCATCGGTGACCACCAATCCCTCGGGCAGCGACTTGCTCAGCGCCTTACGCACCTGGTCGGGCGTGCGGTCGGGGGCGGTGGTGTCGAGGAAGGCCAGCAGCGCACCGTTGTGCTCACCGACCAGGTCGACCCGCCCCGCGTCGAGTGCCGCCAGATAGTCGGCGCGCCCGCCCAGCCGCGCCTCGACCGACGTGCGCGCGCCGGCCCGAGCCAGTGCGCCCGCATATATTTCGGCGAGCAGCCCCGACTCGATCGAGTCACCGGCGCCGACCGTGATCCGCGCGCCCTGCTCACCGTTCCCGCAGGATACGGCCAGTGCGGCGGTCGCGACGACCAGTAATCGAGCCAGCATCCGCAGCGACGCGGGCAACACCATCCGGCGACACCAACTCTCCGAGAGACCGACAGAGCTAACAGGAAGACCCTGAAGCGGGCAGTATGGACACCCAGAATGTACCGGTGGCTGTGCTGCCCCGGGACCTCGCACTGCCCGTCATGCCGGAAGGACTCCAGTGAAAACCTCGATCACCCCCGATGCCGCGCGGCACGGTCGGTCGGCGCTGCGGCTCACCATGCGCGCCGTCCGATGCATCGTCGCCGCGACGGCGTTGGCCGCCGCCATGATCCTGTCCGCCTGCGGCAACTCCGACCCGCTCGCGAGCAAGGGCGACTGCGAAGGCGACGGCCTCATCGTCGGCTCGGCGAACTTCCCGGAGTCCGAGACCGTCGCGGAGATCTACGCGGAGGTCTTGCGAGTCAACGGATTCAAGGTCGAGACCAAGCTGAACATCGGCAGCCGGGAAGCCTACGTCCCGGCGGTGCGTCAGTGCGCGATCTCGGTGATCCCCGAGTACACCGGCAACCTGCTGCAATACCTGGACAAGAACGCGACGGCGACCAGCGCCGCCGACGTCGACGGCGCGCTCGCCAAGGCGCTCGGTTCGGAGCTGGCCATCGGAACCCCAGCCCCCGGTGAGGATTCCGACGCGGTGGTGGTCACCAAGGCCACCGCCGAACGCTGGAACCTGCAGTCCATCGCCGACCTGGCCGCCCACTCCGCCGAGGTGAAATTCGGTGCGCCCGCGGAATTCCAGGAGCGTCCGGGCGGCCTGCCCGGCCTGAAGAAGAACTACAACCTCGACATCGCCCCGAACAACTTCGTGCCGATCGCCGACGGTGGCGGGCCCGCCACCGTGCGCGCGCTGGTCGAGGGTCAGGTGACCGCGGCCGATATCTTCACCACCTCGCCCGCCATCACGCAGAACAACCTTGTGGTGCTTGCGGATCCGAAGCACAACTTCGCCGCGCAGAACGTGGTCCCGCTGTTCAACGCGGCCAAGAAGTCGGACAAGGCGCTGGCCGCCCTCAACGCGGCCTCGGCGAAGCTGACCACCGCGGAACTGATCAAACTGAACGAGGCCGTCTCCGGTAGCAGCAAGACCGAGCCCAAGGCCGCGGCTGCGGCGTGGGTGGCCGCGCAGGGGCTGAAGACCCCCACCGGGTAGGAGAAAAGCGTTGTCCGATATCGAATTCCGCGGTATCAGCAAGACCTATCCGGACGGCACGCACGCCGTCACCGACCTCGATCTGCGCATCGACTCCGGGTCGTTCACCGTGTTCGTCGGCCCGTCCGGCTGCGGCAAGACCACCTCGATGCGGATGATCAACCGGATGATCACGCCCAGTTCCGGCAGCATCACCATTGCCGGACAAGACATTTCGACGGTCGACCCGGTAAAGCTGCGGCTCGGTATCGGTTACGTGATCCAGAGCGGTGGACTGCTGCCGCACCGCACGGTCGTCGACAATGTGGCGACCGTGCCGGTGCTGCGCGGTGATTCGCGCAAGGCCGCCCGCGCGGCGGCGCTGGAGGTGCTCGACCGGGTCGGCCTGGATCGGTCGCTGGCCGGCCGATATCCGGCGCAGCTGTCCGGCGGTCAGCAGCAGCGCGTCGGGGTGGCCAGGGCGCTGGCCGCGGACCCGCCGGTGCTGCTGATGGACGAGCCGTTCAGCGCGGTCGATCCGGTGGTGCGGGCCGAGTTGCAGACCGAGATGCAAAGGCTGCAGGCCGAATTGCAGAAGACCATCGTATTCGTCACGCACGACATCGACGAGGCGATCACCCTCGGTGATCGCCTCGCGGTGTTCGGCCGCGGCGGGGTGTTGCAGCAGTACGATCCGCCGGATCATGTATTGGCCCAGCCGGCCACCGATTTCGTTGCCGATTTCGTCGGACGCGACCGCGGCTATCGTGGGCTCTCCTTCCGTTCGGCGAAAGATGTTCCGCTGCACGAGATTCGGACCGCGACCTCGGCGGAGGTGCCGTCGCTGCGGCTGGACCGCGGCGACTGGGTATTGATCGTGGACGCCGAAGGTAAGCCGGTCGGCTGGATCGACGTCACCGGGGTGGAGGCGGTGCGTGGCGGACGTTCGCTGGCGGCGAGCACGTCCGCGGGTGGCTCGCTGTTCACCCCGACCGGTGATCTGCGGCAGGCGTTGGACGCCGCGATCTCCTCGCCGTCCGGAGTCGGTGTCGCGGTGGATGATTCGGGTGCCGTGCGGGGCGGTGTGCTGGCCACCGAGATCCTGCAACGGCTCGCCGATCAGCGCGCTGTCGAAGACGCCGAGCGCAACAGGCACTTCTTCGAACAGGAAGTGAGCGGCGGGGGCTCGACGTGAGGTACCTGATCGACAACTTCGCCGAGATCATGGGGTTCACCAGAACCCATCTCTACCTGGCGCTGGTGCCGCTGGTGCTCGGCCTGGTGATCGCGGTGCCGGTGGGTGCGCTGGTGCGCCGGGTCTCTTGGCTGCGCCGGATGACGGTGACCGTGGCGAGCCTGGCGTACACCATTCCGTCGCTCGCGCTGTTCGTGATCATCCCACCGTTGGTCGGGATTTCGACGATCGACCCGTTGAACGTGATCATCGCGCTGACCGTGTACTCGACCGCGCTGCTGGTGATCGCCGTGCCCGCCGCGCTGGATTCGGTGTCCGCCGAGGTGATCGACGCCGCCGACGCGGTCGGGTTCAGCTCGCTGCGGCGCACGCTGACCGTCGACATGCCGCTGGCCATCCCGGTTTTCGTGTCCAGCCTGCGGGTGGTGGTGGTCACCAATATCGCCATGGTGTCGGTCGGCGCGCTGATCGGGGTCGGCGGCGTCGGCAAACTGTTCACCCAGGGTTACCAGCGTGACTATCCGGACGAGATCGTCGCCGGCATCATCGTGATCTTGGCGCTGGCCCTGATCTTCGACCGCCTCGTCTACGCGCTCGGCCGCTGGGCCACGCCATGGGTGCGGGCCGACGCGCGCTCGGCGCAGGCGAAAGGCGTTGCGGCATGAACCTTTTCATCGATGCTTGGCACTATCTCACCGACGGCGCGAACTGGAACGGCCCCGCGGGCATCGAACACCGTGTCGCCGAACATCTTTGGTACAGCTTCCTCACCATCGTCGCGTCCGCCGCGGTCGCGCTGCCGCTCGGCCTGGTGATCGGGCACAGCAAACGTGGTGCGGCCGTGCTCGTCGGCTTCGCGAACGCCATGCGGGCGCTGCCGACGCTCGGCCTGCTCACCTTTCTGGTGCTCGGCCTCGGCCTCGGTTTGATCCCGCCGCTGCTCGCCCTGGTGACGGTGGGCATTCCGCCGCTGCTGGCCGGGGCCTACGCCGGAATCGCCAATGTGCCCGCCGATGTCGTCGACGCCTCGCGCGCCATGGGCATGACCGAGACCCAGATCCTGTTCCGGGTCGAGGTGCCCAACGCCATGCCGATCCTGCTCACCGGTCTGCGCGGCGCCACCCTGCAGGTCGTGGCCACCGCGACCATCGCGGCCTACGTCAACCTCGGCGGGCTCGGCCGCTACATCTTCGACGGCATCAGCCTCTACCGGTACGACCGGGTTCTCGTCGGCGCGCTGCTGGTCGCGGTGCTGGCCATGGTCCTCGACGGGTTGCTCGCCGTGGCCGTGTGGGCGAGCACGCCGGGCACCGGGCGGCTTCGTCGCGCCACTGTCCTGCCGGTTGCCCCTGACCTCAGCGTGCGAACCACCGGCTGAGCCGCCGAACAGTCCAGTTCAGCCCGGCCTCCGACTGATGTCGGGGGCCGGTTTGCTGTGCCCGCGATCACTTCTGAGCCTGATGACCAGGTCTTGCGATCGCATTGTTCCGCACCGTATATTCCACGTGGAGTATTTAGTGTGGAGTATGTCGGAAGCCGGGGCTACGTTCGCCTCGCGGGCCGATGACTCCGGCTCGGGCGCTGACCACGCGCGAGCGATCTGCGGAAGGTGATGGAAATGGCGCAGCAAGCGCGTCCGGCAGTGACGCCACTGGCGATCGCTGTGCTCGCGCTGCTCGAGGAGCAGCCCATGCACCCGTACGAGATGTATCAACTGCTCATCGCGCGCCGGGAAGATGTACTGGTCAAGGTGCGGCCCGGCTCGCTGTATCACACGGTGACCCGGCTGGCCGAGCACGGTTTGGTGCAGGCCGAAGGGGTGGACCGGGAGGGCAACCGGCCCGAACGCACCACCTACCGCATCACCGAGCAAGGCCGCGCGGCGCTGCGCAGCCGGATCGCCGAGATCCTGCGCTGTCCCGTCCCGGAGTATCCGGTGTTCCCGATCGCGCTCGGCGAATCACACAACCTGCCCAAGGACGAGGTGCTCGCGATCCTGCGGGAGCGGGCCGAGCACCTGAAAACCGAACTGGCCGAGGTCGAGCTGATGATCGGCTGGGCGGGCGAGCGCGGGGTGCCGCGCCGCTACGTCATCGCGCTGCCGTACCTGCACGCCATGCTCGGCGCCGAGATCGCCTGGCTCGAGAGCTTCCTCGTCGAATTGGCCAGTGGGGCGCTCGAATGGGAGGACTTCGACACGGCCACCGGCGATCGGCCCGTCAAGCACCACAAAGGCTGGACCAGTGATGACCTCACCGGGGTGCCGCCGGTGACCAAGATCCGCCGCGGCGCGGGGGCACCGCCTTGATGCCGCGGCGCACCGACTTCGTTCGCCCGTCAGCGGGAACCTCCGAGATAGGAACTGTCGAATCCATGACCACTCAACGCAATCCGTGGCTGGCGCTCACCGCGCTGGTTGTCGGCTTCTTCATGATCCTGCTCGACATGACGATTGTCGCGGTCGCCAACCCGGCCATCATGGAGGATCTGCACGCCGACATCTCCAAGGTGATCTGGGTGACCAGCGCGTACCTGCTGACCTACGCGGTGCCGCTGCTGGTCACCGGCAGGCTCGGTGATCGCTTCGGCCCCAAGAACATCTACCTGATCGGCCTGACCGTGTTCACCGCGGCGTCGCTGTGGTGCGGCCTGTCCGGCACCATCGGCATGCTGATCGCCGCGCGGGCCGCCCAGGGCATCGGTGCCGCGCTGATGACGCCGCAGACCATGGCGGTGATCACCCGTACCTTCCCGCCGGACAAGCGCGGCGCGGCCATGGGCCTGTGGGGC
This sequence comes from Nocardia suismassiliense, assembly GCF_900269665.1. Lineage (GTDB taxonomy): Bacteria > Actinomycetota > Actinomycetes > Mycobacteriales > Mycobacteriaceae > Nocardia > Nocardia suismassiliense. The sequence goes on along the minus strand of NZ_LT985361.1, from coordinate 8,144,154 downwards.
GGCGTGGCCGGGCTCGCGACACTGGTCGGGCCGATCCTCGGCGGGGTGCTGGTCGACGGCCTCGGCTGGAAGTGGATCTTCTTCGTCAACGTGCCGATCGGCATCGTCGCCTTCGCGCTGGCCGCCTGGCTGGTGCCCGCGCTGCCGACCAACCGGCACAAGTTCGACATCCCCGGCGTGCTGCTCAGCGCCGTCGGCATGTTCCTGCTGGTGTTCGGCATCCAGGAGGGCAACAGCAACGACTGGTCACTGCGGATCTGGCTGGTGATCGGTGCCGGCGTACTCGTGCTCGCCGCCTTCGCGGTGAACCAGGCGCGTAATACCGGCGAGCCGCTGCTGCCACTGAAGTTGTTCAAGGAACGCAACTTCGCGCTGTCCAACACCGCCATCGCCGCGATGGGCGCCACCGTCACCGCGTTCAGTGTGCCGTCCTACTTCTATCTGCAGGCGGTGCGCGAGATGTCGCCGACCGAGTCGGCCCTGGTGTTCGCGCCGATGGCGATCGTCACCCTGGTGTTCGCGCCGTTCGTAGGCCGGTTCGCCAACCGCCTGCACCCGCGGATCCTGCCGACCGCCGGGTTCGCGTTGTTCGCGGTGTCGGTGTTCTGGTTCTCGGCGCTGATGACGCCGGATGCGCCCGTCATCTGGTTCCTGGTGTCCGCCGCGCTGGCCGGTTTCGCGAACTCGTGCATCTGGGGTCCGCTCGCGACCACCGCCACGCACAACCTGCCGGTGCAGCAGGCCGGTGCGGGTGCGGGCGTCTACAACACCACCCGCCAGGTGGGTTCGGTGCTCGGAAGCGCGGCGATCAGCGCCTTGATCGCCGCCCGGATGTCGGCCAACGGACTGGGTGGCGGCAAAGTAGCCGAAGGTGGTGCCGGCCAAGGCCCCATCCCCGAATTCGTCAAGGAATCGTTCAGTACCGCACTGGGCCAATCAATGCTGCTACCGGCGGGCATCCTGCTGATCGGCGTTATCGCCTCGGCCCTGTTCATTCGGCACGGCAAAGCTCCGGTGGCCGACGCGAAGGATGCGCCTGCCAAAGCGGAGTCGCTGACCGGCTGACAATTCGGTGCCACTGCGCCGCACGGACATTCGTTTCGTGGGCGCAGTGCCGCTCGCGGACCGTAAGCTGTCCGCACGTCGTTGCCGAACGCGGCGTGGGAGCCGGTGGGGGTTGTTCAGGTATGGCAGAGAACTATCGCGTCGTTTTCCCGGACGGGTATCACGGCCGACGGGAGGCGGAGACCGCGGACAAGGGGTGGCTCGATGTCGAAGTCGCGTTCGCCGACGGCTCGGTATTCCCGGTCTCCTTCTATGACCCGGCTCGATTGCGGCAAACCATCGAAGACGAGATCGCCGGTGGCAGTCTCTATTTCACCGAACCGAATCTGGTAATTCTCAAAAAGGTCACCACCTCGAACATCGAACTAGCGGTGAAAGACATGGTCGATACCGGTTTCTTCGACAGCATCGAGGCCAGAGACGGATTCTCCGGCGATTCCGGCCAGTGAACAGCGCGGACAGTTCGCCGTGGTTCAGTTGACCTGGAAGGTGACCGAGGGGTAGCCGGTGGCGCCGTCGGGGACCACGTCGCGGCGTTCGGCGGTTTGCAGCTCGCCGGTGCCGTCGGTGGTGCGGGCGCGCAGGGTGTGCGGACCCGGGGCGGCGTCCCAGTCGAAGGTCCATTGCCGCCAGGTGTCGATGGAGTGTTCTTCGGCCAGCCGGGCGGGCTGCCATGGGCCGTTGTCGATCTGCACTTCCACGGTGCGGACGCCGCGATGTTGCGCCCAGGCGACGCCCGCGACGACGGTGCGGCCCTGCTTGATTCGGCCGCGGGGACGCGGGGTGTCGATGCGGGTGCCGGTCTTGACCGGGCCCAAGGCAGACCACCCGCGACGAGTCCAATAGGCGGTGGCGCGATCGAAACGGGTGACCTCCAGTTCGGTCACCCACTTCGTCGCGGAGACATAGCCGAAGAGTCCGGGGACCACCAGCCGGGCGGGATAGCCGTGCACCACGGGCAGTGGTTCGCCGTTCATGCCGACGGCGAGCAGGGCGTCGCGGCCGTCGGTGAGCACCGACAGCGGAGTGCCCGCGGTCCAGCCGTCGGTGCTGTGCGAGAGCACCATGTCCGCGTCGGGGTGCGGACCGGCTTCGGCGAGCAGTTCATCGAGCCGGTAGCCGAGCCAGCGGGCGTTGCCGATCAGGTCGCCGCCGACCGGATTCGACACGCACGCCAGCGTGACCAGCCGCTCGACGGCCGGTCGATTCGCCAAATCTGCCCAGGTGAGCCGGATTTCCCGGTCCACCATGCCGTGGATGCGCAGCGACCAGTCGTCCTTGGAGACCTGCGGCACGATGAGCGCGGTGTCGATGCGGTAGAAGTCCGAGTTGGCGGTGAGGTAAGGCGTGAGGCCGGGGACCCGCAGGTCGGCGCCCGGCGCGATCGGCACCTCCGGCGCAGTCGGCTGCGGTAACTCGACCGCCGCTCGCTCGCCCGACACATCGCTGCGCCGCACCCCGAACAACCGTCCGCCGACGCCGGTGACCACCGCCAGACCGCCTACCACCAGCAGGCCTTGCAGTACCTGCCGTCGCTCCGGAGTCGCGGCCGCCCGGCTCGCACCGACGGGATCAGCGGTTGTCGCACTCGCGCCGGCGGGATCTGACGTTGCCGCACTCGTATCGGTGGTGGTTGCGCCGTCCGCAGAGCTGCTCGCCGGTGCACCGGCTCCGCCGGCGGATTCGCTATCGGCGCGCCGACTTCCACTCCTCGTGTCGCTGTCGAACTCCTCCTGCGCGGCGTCGATCCGCCGGGTCAGAAACCGCAGTGCGTAGATACCCACGCCCACACCGACTATGGTCGGCAGCGCACCGGACGCACTGGTCCGTGCGACCGCCGCGAAGACCGCGACCACACCGAAGACGGCCAGGATCGCCGAACCCGCTGCCCGCGAAGTGCGTTCGACCGCACCCGCAATCGCGGCGACGACCACCGCGACCACCGCCATGCAGGCGTACAGCACCGCCTTGTCACTGGTGCCGAAAGTGCTGATGGCCCATTCGCGAATGCCGTCGGGCGTGTGGTCGACCACGGTCGCGCCGAGGGCATTGAGGGGTGCGCTGTCGGCGCCGAAGAACGCCGCGAGCAGCTCCGCGACGCCGAGCGCCACCGCTGCCGAGACGATCCCAGCCGCGACCCGCACTCGCAGATTGGCCATGAACTCGAGCGTACTGCCGAGCCGCCCGCAGAATATGACCAATCAATGACGGCGATAGCGCGGGAAATCGACCAAGATCATGGGGAACTGAGCCCGGCGCCTCTCGCGCGATACCTACACCACTTCCCCTTGATCTTGTTCTTCGGCGAACTCGTCGGCGAGGGTGTTCCAGAACATGAGTTCGTAGCTTTGGAAGAGGCGGGCGTAGAGGTGTGCCTCGTCGGTGTTGAGGCGTGCGGAGTCGATGCCGGCTTGGATGGCGCGCAGCGCTTGCTGTTCGACCTCCGGGGCGTCCGCGGCGAAGTGGTCGAAGAACGCGCAGGCGGCGTCGTCGAAGCCGTAGTGCTCGCGCATGGCCGCGGCGACGTCGCGGCAGTAGCGGCCGAAGGTGGCGAGATTCGCGAAGATGCCCGCGGCGACCGCGGCCGGTTCGCCGTTCAGCGCCAGCCAGGCCATGTAGGCGGCATACGCTTGGCAGCCCGCGCGCGGCAGTTCGGTGCCCGGGTCCCGTCCGGCCGCCACCACCAGTGCGTGCAACATCTCCTGCGCCTGCTGTTCGCCCGGCGCGAGCATGCCGAAGAAGGTGCGGGAATGCGGGTGGTCCGCCCGGGCCGCCAGCGCGTGGAAGCTGCGCCAGTCGCTGCTGGTGATCCGCCACTCCTCGGTGGCGATCGCGGCGAACACCGCCCGCGCCGCCTTACCCGTGGTGATCAGCGGTATGAGTCGATTGTCCGCGTCCCGCGGCGCCAGTTCCGCCTGGATCATGGCGAGCAATTTCCTTGCGCCATCAGTCATTTCAGCAACCTCCGGTTCGCGATGGGGTTGCTCCATTGAAACCCGAACAGCAGTCGGTGCGACGCAAAAGGCCGAAAAGTCTTCTCGCACGAGAGGACTCGGGCTGAGCCGCGAGGGAACTCGGGCCGAGCATCGGATCGCGACGCGAGTGGCGGCTGTGATCCGGTGAGTGCAGAGCTAGCCCACCGGCAGCCAGAGCCGACCGGATCGCCGCCTGTACATAGCCGAAAGGCGCCGCACGCGAGGAAACCTCGCGGGCGACGCCTCCAGGCGGTTCAGCTCAGCTGTAGATCTTCGCTACATCGTCGGCGTGCTGCTTCATCACGACCGCGCGCTTGAGCGACAGCTTCGGGGTGAGTTCGCCACCCTCCTGCGTCCAGTCGACCGGCAGGATGCTGACCTTCTTGATCCCCTCGGCATGCGAGACCTTCTTGTTGGTCTCGGCGACCGCCGCGTCGATCTCGGCGACCAGCTCCGGGTTCTCGATCAGCTTCTCGATCGGGGTGTCCGCGGGCACGTTGTGGTTCTTCTGCCAGCCCGGCAGCGCCTCCGGATCCAGCGTGATCAGCGCGGCGATGAACGGCTGCCCGTCGCCGACCACCATCACCTGACTGATCAGCGGGTGCGCCCGCAGCGAGTCCTCGAGCAGCGCGGGGGACACGTTCTTGCCGCCCGCGGTGACGATGAGTTCCTTCTTGCGGCCGGTGATGGTGATGAAGCCGTCCGCGTCGATGGCGCCGAGGTCGCCGGTCTTGAACCAGCCGTCCTGGAAGGCTTCCTCGGTGGCCGCCGGGTTACCCCAGTAGCCGTCGAACACCACCGAGCCGCGCAGCAGCAGCTCGCCGTCCTCAGCGATCTTGGCGGCGTGGCCCTGGATCGGCTGACCCACCGAACCCACCCGGATGTTCTCGGGGGTGTTCACGGTGATCGCCGCGGTGGTCTCGGTGAGTCCGTAGCCCTCGTAGATGGTGACGCCGACGCCGCGGAAGAAGTGGCCCAGGCGCGCGCCGAGCGGGCCGCCGCCGGAGACCGCGGCGTCGCACTGGCCGCCGAGCGCGGTGCGCAGCTTGCTGTAGACCAGCTTGTCGAACAGCGCGTGCTTGAGCTTGAGCACCAGCCCGGGACCGCCGTTGTCGATCGCCTCGCTCCACGCGATGGCGGTGTCCGCGGCGGCGTCGAAGATCTTGCCCTTGCCGCCGTCGTGCGCCTTCTGCTTCGCGCTGTTGAACACCTTCTCGAACACGCGCGGCACCGACAGGATGAAGTGCGGCTTGTACGTGCCGAACTGGTCGACCAGGGTGGACCAGTCGGAGGTGTGCGCGACGGTCACCTTGGCGTCGAACGCGACCAGCGCGACCGCGCGGGCGAAGACGTGCGCCAGCGGCAGGAACATCAGCGTCTTCTTGCCCGGCCGGATGAAGGTGGCCAGCGCGATCCCGTCGGACCTGGACTCGGCGTACAGGTTGGCGTGGGTGAGCATGACGCCCTTGGGGCGACCGGTGGTGCCGGAGGTGTAGATAAGGGTGGCGGCCGAGGCGGCGTTCACCTGCTTGCGCCGGTCGTGCACGAGCTGGTCGTCCAGCTCGGCGCCGCGGCTGATCAGCTCGTCGACGACACCCTTGTCGATCTGCAGGGTCTCCTTCAGCTCCGTCAGCGCGCCCGCCTCGATCTCATCGATGGTGGCGCGGTGCTTGTCGCTGTCGACGATCAGCAGCTTGGTGGCGGAGTCCTGCAGGATCCACTTGGCCTGCTCGGCCGCCGAGCTGTCGTAGATGGCGACGGTGCAGCCGCCGACGGCCCAGATGGCGAAGTCGAGCACGGCCCACTCGTAGCGGGTGGGGGCCATGATGGCGACCCGGTCACCGAGTTCGATGCCCGAGGCGATCAAGCCCTTGGCGACGCCGGTGACGGTCTTCGCGAACTCCGCGGCCGTCACATCCCGCCAGCCACCGTTGCCGGCCGGCACATTGAACAGCACCGCGTCGGGCGACTGCTCGGCATGCCGGAAGACGTTGTCGGAATTGTTCGCGTCTTCCGGAATGGTGTAGGAAGCCGGGACTTCGAACTCTCGCATCAGTGCCCTTCCACGTGGGTTTACTCGTCAGTAATCTACGACACCTGTGTCAGGGCCGTGAGGTCGACCACCAGAAACGGATCCGTGCGTAACACCCGAGCTACGGACCCGCTTCGTAGTTATCCTAAGTCCCGGACATCCGCCGGTTGAATCGCTTCCCGCAGGAACGCGGCCAGTTCGCTGAGCGCCGCGGCGGCGGGGGCGACCAGTGCGGCCTGGAGTTGCGCAACGTGCCACAGGCCGTTGCTCTCGGTGAATCGCACCGTTACCCCGGCAGCGCGTAGTGCGGCGACCAGGTCCCCGCATTGCCCGTGCAGCAACTCGTCGACGTCGACCTGGACGTAGGTCGGCGGCAACCCGACTAATACGCCGGTGAGCGGCGCGTAACCAGGATCACTCGAGTCTCCGTCGCCGAGATAGGCGGCGGCGCAGGCGCGCGACCACAGCCGGTTGATCACCAGGTCGCCGTCGCGTTCCGGGATCTGGTTCGGGTCGGTCCACGGCGCGATCAGGCCGAGCGCGGCCGGAGTGTGCCCGTGCCGGGCGATCAGCCGCTGGGCGGTGGCGAGCGACAATCCGCCGCCCGCCGAATCACCGGACAGGGCGATCTGGTCCGGGCGGTAGCCCGCACTCTCCACCAGCTCGAGGAACGCCGCCTCGGCGTCGTCGAGCGCGGCGGGGAACGGATGCTCCGGAGCCAGTCGGTAGTCGGGAACGTAGACGGCAGCACCGGTTTGGTGCGCGAGCCGGGCGGCCAGCGATCGATGGGTGGCCGGCGAGCCGACCGCGTAACCGCCGCCGTGCAGGTAAAGCACCGCGCCGGTGGGCGTCGGGGTGGCCGTGAGGCGTTCGGCGGGCCTGCCGCCGAGTCGAATCCGTTGCACGGTGGTGCCCGCGGGCACCAATTGCGCTACCGAGCCCAGTTCGAGCAAGCGGCGCTGCAGCCACCACGGTGCTCGCTGGTTCAGCGTGGCACGGAAGATGGGACGCAGCACCGCTCGTGCGACGGGCATCGGAAGGTTGAGATCCCGCATGGGTCAAACTCGAATCAGGGTAGGAACGGGCGATTCACGACGGCGGCGATGCGCTGGTAACCGGAGGCGGTGACCCGGACGAACACGTCGAGCAGCTTGGCCTCCCAGCCGATCAGCACGCGCCCGTGGCCCTTGCGCACGCCTTCGGTGATGGTCTGTGCGGCCATTTCCGGTGTGTGCATGGCCAGCTTCGCGTCGAACATCGAGGCGGCCTTCTTGCCGTCGATGCCCTCGGCCCAGGTGGCGTTGCGCGCGACGGCGGTCTTGATGCCGCCGGGGTGCACGCAGGTGACCTTGACCGGGTGCTTGCCGACCAGCATCTCCTGACGCAGCGACTCGGTGAACCCGCGCACCGCGAATTTGGCTGCGTTGTAAGCACTTTGGCCGGGCACCGCGATCAGCCCGAACAGGCTGGACACGTTGACCACGTGTCCGTCGCCGGACTCCATCAGGAACGGCAGGAACGCCTTGGTGCCATTGACGACGCCCCAGAAGTCGACGTCCATGATGCGCTCGATGTCCTTGAACTCGGACTTGATCACGTCACCGTGGTAGGCGATGCCCGCGTTGTTGTAGACCTGGTGCACCTTGCCGAAGTGGGCGTGCACCGCGTCGGCGTAGAGCAGCACGGCCTCGCGCTCGGCCACGTTGATCCGATCGGATTTCACCTCGGCGCCGAGCTGTTCGCAGCGGCGCACGGTCTCGGCCAGACCGTCGGTGTCGATATCGGACAGCGCGAGTTTGGCGCCGCGCTTGGCCAGGTTTTCAGCGAGTGCGCGACCGATACCGGAGCCTGCTCCGGTGATCACACAAACCTTGTCGACGAAGTAAGCGTCTTTGCTCACTGTGCTCCCACTTTCACATCGGCTCGGGACGTTTTGGTCGTTTCATAGGCGGACAAGTCGAAATTCTTGGTGAGCCTACGGAATTCGAAGGTGAAGTCCGGCCACAGCGTGGTGTTGTTGCCGTGCTTGTCCAGGTACCAGCTGGCGCAGCCACCATTGATCCAGACGCTCTTGCTGAGCTTGCGCTGCAGGTCCACGTTGTATTCGTCCTGCACGTCGCGGCGCACCTCGACGGTTTTCAGGCCGAGCCGATCGACGGTGGCCAGTGCGTCGGCCACGTAGTTGAGCTGCGACTCGATCATGTACACCATCGAGGTGTGGCCGAGGCCGACGTTCGGGCCGAGCAGGAAGAACATATTGGGGAAGTTGGCGATGGTCGCGCCCTTGTAGGCCTGCTGACCGATCTCGTCGAACACCTCGCTGAGCGTGCGACCGTCGCGACCCGAGATGGTCTCGTAGGTCGGCGAATCGGTGACGTGGAAGCCGGTCGCCACGATGAGCGCGTCGATCTCCCGCTCGGTGCCGTCCTCGGTGACGATCGAGTTCGCCCGCACCTCGGTGATGCCGTCGGTGACCACGTCGACGTTGTCGCGGCTGATCGCGGGGTAGTAGTTGTTCGAGATCAGCATGCGTTTGCAGCCGATCCGGAAGTTCGGCGTCACCTTGGCGCGCAGTTCCGGATCGGGGACCTCGTACCGCAGCTTGGCCCGGGCGATCAGCTCGAACGCCTGCATCAGCGCGGGGAACTTGGCCAGGCCGACCACCTGGGTCTCGCGGGCGGCGTAGATGGCGGCGCGGGACAGCCGCTGGAAGCCCGGCACGTACTTGAAGGCGAGGTGTTCGGCCTTGGTGTACGGGCGGTCGATGCGGGGGAGCAGCCAGGGCGCGGTGCGCTGGTAGACGTCGAGGTGGGCGACCTTGTCCGCGATGGCGGGCACGATCTGGATGGACGAGGCGCCGGTGCCGATGATCGCGACGCGTTTGCCAGTCAGGTCGGCGTCGTGGTTCCATCGGGCGGAGTGGAAGATCTCGCCCTCGAAGTCGTTGATGCCCTTGATATCCGGCAGCGCGGGCTCACAGAGCGCGCCGATCGCGGAGACGAGGGTGTCGGCGACGAAGCTGCCCTTGGACGACTCGACTTCCCACTCGGCGGTGTCGTTGTTCCACCGTGCGCTGGTGACGTCGCAGTTGAAGACGTGCTTGTCGAGGACCTGGTACTTCTCGGCGACGCCCTTGATGTACTGCTGGATCTCGCCTTGGCGGGAGAACGAGCGTGACCAGTCCGGGTTGAGTGCGAACGAGTAGGAGTACAGGTGCGAGGGCACGTCGCAGGCGGCGCCGGGGTAGGTGTTGTCGCGCCAGGTGCCGCCGACATCGTTACCGCGTTCGAGCACCAGATAGTCGTTTCGACCCTGCTGGCTCAGGCGGATGGCTAGGCCTAGGCCCGAGAATCCGCCACCGATGATGATCGTCTTGACACGGCGGACGGGCCGGTCGCCGACAGCTTTGTCTGTAACCTTGCGACTCATATAACCGAGCGTAGAGGCTTATTGAGCAGCAGTCAACAGTATTGAATCACGTTCAGTAGGATGTCGGTGTGAGTAGCAGTCGTTCCGGTTCAGGAGAGACCAAGCGCGTCCGGCTCAGCCCGGACGAGCGCCGACTACAACTGATCACCCTCGGTGCCGAGATGCTCGCCGAGCGGGCACTGGAAGATATCTCCGTCGAGGACATCGCCAAGCAGGCGGGCATCTCACGCGGCCTGCTGTTCCACTACTTCGCCTCGGTGAACGAATTTCATGAGGCCATCGCCCGGCAGGTCAGCGCCGAGTTCCTGCTCGCGACGGCGCCGGACCGCAGCCTCGGCCTGTTCGACATGCTGCGCGACTCGGTCGAGCGCTACGTCGACTACGTCGAGCAGAACCGGGCCGCCTACCACGCGATCCTGCGCGGTCCGTCGAGCTACAACCCGGGCATGGTCACCTACGTCAACGAATCCCGCAGCGCCATCGCCGAACTCGTACTCACCGAGATTCCGATCCCGCCGGACGATCCCGATCGGCCGCGGCTGAAGCTGGCCATTCGCGGGTGGATCGCCTTCGTGGAGGAAACAATTCTCACCTGGATGAGCGAAAAACCCATTCCGCGGGCGCAACTCATCGAATTGCTGGTGGAATCGCTACCCGCGCTTGCGTTGAGCCCGGAACTTACCGCTGCATTGCGCGCCTGAACAACCCCCCGACCGGGGGCAAGTTGTTGTCATGCTGCACCCAGAATTCCTGTCATGACGTCTGTCGGGTGACGAGATAGCGTTTATCCCAATGCCTTCCGAGCGCATTGCGGCGAAGCCCGCCGCCGGATACAGGGAGTTCAGGGGGAGGGGACCCAACGATGTCCTCCATCACGCAATACGCCGCGTTCGCCGGGGTGATGTTGGTGGTGTCGGCGTCCCCCGGGCCGGACCTCGCGGTGATCATGAGCCGGGCGCTGAGCGGCTGGGCGGCCGGTGCGGCGGCGACGCTCGGGGTGGCGGCCGGGATGTTTCTGTGGGTGCTCGCGGCGGTGACCGGGGTGTCGGCTCTGCTCGCGACGTCGTCGGAGGCGTTCACCGCGGTGCGGCTGCTCGGGGCGGCGTATCTGATCTTTCTCGGGGTGCATGCGCTGGTGCAGGCGCGGCGGACAACCGGCGACGTGTTGCTCAGACCTGTTGTGGCGCAGGGTTTCCGGCGTGATCTGGGCCGTGGTTTCGGTAGCAGCATCCTCAATCCCAAGACGGCGGTCTTCTTCGTCGCGCTGATTCCGCAGTTCATTCCGGACGGGGCGACGGTGACTGACGCGGTGGTGCTCCCTTTGGTTGCGGTGGCAGTGGTGACGGCGTGGTTCCTCTTCGTCACGAGCGTTGTGACGTGGCTGCACGCGCGGTTCGCGCAGGCGCGGACACGGCGGCGGATCGATACGGGGGTGGGCGTTGCGCTGGTGACCGTCGGAGTGGGAGTGGCCCTTCAGTAGGTAGCGCGGCGAAGGTTCGACGCGACGATATGACGACTGGGACAAAACAATTGAGCATGTTCAGCAATGACACCATCGGTCTCGACAACAATTCGCTGCATCGCGCTTATCGGTCCGGTGCTTTCGTGGCTCGGGTGGACTGGGAGCCCCTTGTAGTTGCGGTGGCATTGCATGCGCTGCTCGATCGGGTATTCAGCGCGCGGGCCAGTATTGTGATCGCGACTTCGGCGCGGCTGCGGATGGTCGATGTGTCCGGCGTCGATGTCGAGCGGCATACGCTGGCGGATCTGTGTGCATTGATCAAGGCTTCGCCGGTAGTGCGTGCGGTCGATGTCGCGGCGGGACATCTTGTTTCCGATGTCGAACCGGCGCGGCACCTCGAGTTGATCGAGCGGTTCCGGCCGCTGACCGCGGTGCACATCGGTAGCGGCGAAATCAGTGTTGCCCTACCGCAAGACGGTGATGTCGAGGTGCGCGAGGTCGTCGAGGTGATGTCCGGCGCGTGGGCTCAGGGGGTTTTGGCTCGGGCGGAAGTGGTTCTGCAAGAAGCGTTTACCGGGCCGAGTCTGGAGAAGCGAATTCGGGCCGACGAGCCGGACCTGTTCGTCACCCGTTTCGTGCAGATGGCTCGCGACTACCCGTCGCGGATTGCCATCGAAACGGCCACCAAGGCGATCTCCTACGCCGAACTGGATCACACTGCCGACGGTATCGCCGCCGACCTCGAGCAGCGCGGCGTGCGGGCCGGCGAGACGCTGCTGCTCGTGCCCAACCGGGATGAGACGCTCGTCGCGACCTTCGTGGCGGCGCTCAAGTCCGGGATCACCGTATCGATCGCGGATCCCGAGGCTCCCACCAGCTATATCGAGGAGTGCGCGCGGGTCGCGGGCGCCGATCATGTGGCCGATCTCGCCGGTGTGGGCATCGCGGGGGCGTTCACGTCGCTCGGGCTCGAATCCGCCGTCGAGCCCGGTCGATACGAGGTTGAACGGTTCCGGCGCGACGACTGCGCGATCATCACCTTCACCTCGGGGACCTCCGGGACGCCCAAGGCGGTGCGTGGACGGTACGGCTCGCTCACCTACTTCTTCGATTGGATGGACAGTCGATTCGGCTCGCTGCGCGGCGCCAGGTTCGGTATGTGTTCGAGCATCGGTCACGACCCGTTGCAGCGGGACATCATGACTCCGCTCTACCTCGGCGGCACCATCGTGGTGCCCGAGCATCGCAATTCGACTGTCACCGAGGCTTTTCCGCGTTGGCTGGCCGAGCATCGGGTGCAGGTCGTGTGCGTCAATCCGGCGGCGATCCGGCTGCTCGCGGGTGCCGAAGATGCTTTGTCGGAGCTGGCTGCCGTCTTTCTCGTCGGCGCGGCGCTGACCCGTGCGCAGGTGAAGACGGTGGCCCGGGTCGCGCCGGGCGCGCGCATCGTGAATCTGTACGGCTCTACGGAAACACAAAGGGCCGTCGGCTATTTCGAGGTCGACACCAGTGCCGCCGGGTTGGCAGGGGTGCCCGAGGTCATTCCGGTCGGTTCGGGCATGAAGGACGTCGACGTTCTCGTTGTCACGCCGGGACGCCGGGTCTGCTTGCCGTTGCAGACCGGGCAGATCGTGGTGCGCAGTTCGCAAGTCGCGCTGGGTTATGCGGGGGATGCCGAGCTGACCGCGACGAAGTTCTGTAGCGGAATACCGGAGGGCAGCATGATTCCCGCTTATCTGACCGGCGACCTCGGTTATCGTTCGCCCCGCCACGGGGTGATGTTCGGGGGGCGCGCGGATCAGCAGGTCAAGATCAACGGCTACCGCATCGAGCTCGACCATATCTCGGAGAAGTGCCGCACCATGCCCGCGGTGAAGGATGCGGCCACCATCGGGTTCGAGCTCGACGGCGCCACGGCGCTGGCGGTATTCCTCGTTCCCGTGCATGATTCGATCCGGTTCGAGCCCATGGCCTTTCGGGCCTCGCTTGCGGCGCGGGTGCCGAAATACATGCTGCCGCAGCGCGTGCTGACGGTGACCGGTATGCCGATGACGCGCAACGGGAAGGTCGATGTCGCGGCCTTGCGTGCGATGTTGTCCGCGCCGAGGCCGAGTGGGGATGCCGCGGCCACGGGTACCGAGGCGCAAATCCGTGACTATCTGCGCTACGCAACGGGACTCGATGAGCCCGACATGAATGCGCCGTTCGACGCCCTCGGAATCGACTCGCTCCGGTTCGCCGCGCTGCTCAGCAGGGTTGCCGGGCCCGGAGCGTCGCGGGCCGGTATGACCAACGCGCTCACCGCCGCCGAGCTGGTGCAAGCTCTCTTCGATACCGGAGCTCGCAAGGTGGCCACCCCGCCGTCCAGTGCGCCGACGCCGGCGCAGCTCGATGTGCGCGCGCTGCTCGGGCCCGCCGCGGAGGTCAGCGAAACCACGATCCATTTTCGCGGTCGGCGCTTCGATCATCTGTGTTCCAACAGCTATCTCGGCCTGAACTCTCACCCGGATATTCGGGCGGCGATGGTCGAGTTCGCCCGGAGTTCCACGACTTTCGGCTCACACGGGTCCGGTGCGATCAATGGTTACACCGTCGTACATCAACGATTGACCGATGCACTGCGGGCCCTGCTGCAATGCGAGGCCATCACCCTGTACAGCTCCGGATATTTGGCGAACGTCTCCGCCATTCCCGCGATCGCCGGGCCCGACGACGCGTTGTTCATCGATGAGCGGTGCCATCGCTCGCTGCTGGACGGCTGCCTGCTCAGCGGTGCCGCGCTGCACATCTATCGGCACAACGACCCCGATGACCTGCGTGCACAGCTGCAGCGCTTCCCCACCCGCGGACGGCGAGTCGTCGTGTGCGAGGCGATCTTCGGCGTCGGCGGGGACATCGCCGACCTGCCCGGCCTCGTCGCCTGCGCCCGGGACGCGAACGCTGTGCTGTTCGTCGACGAGGCGTCCTCGGTGGGCCAGCTCGGTCCGGGTGGGCGTGGTATCGAAGCGCACTACGGAATGCCCGGAAGCATCGATGTCCGGGTCGGCTCGCTCGCCAAGGCGTTCGTCGGTGGCGGCGGGTTCGTCACCAGCTCAGGCGCGTACGCCGAGCAGCTGCGCCGGCATCGCGGGGCTACGTTCTCCACGGTGATCTCGCCGATGGCGGCAGCGCTGGCCGCCGAATCCGTCGAACTGCTGCTGCGCGAGGGAGATAAGTTGACGGAGCGGCTCGCGACGAATCGAGCGACGTGGACGACCGCGCTGCACTCGGCCGGATTCGATACCGGTGTCTCCGCGACCGCGATTGTGCCGCTGCTGTTTCCGGACGCCGCGGATACCGCCCGCTGGTTCCATGCGGCGCTGGATGCCGACGTGTTCTTGTTGCCGCTATCCGGCGCGTGGAGTTCGCGGCCTGGTGGTGCGTTGCGGTCCACGGTAACCGCGGCACACGACCCCGAAGTGCTCATCGATGTGGTGGAACGATTGCGGCAAGCGGGTTCTCGCCTGGCTGCGGCGGAATAGGTTGGACAGCATGGGAAATCGTTCGGTTCACGTAGTGGTCGGTGGGACCAGGGGGATCGGCGCCGCGACCGTCGAACTGCTCGCCGCCGACCCACGCAACCACGTCGTGTTCTGCGGACGGGACCGCGCCGCCGGGCACGCGCTGTGCGAAAAGCTCGGCGACAACGTCGAATTCATCGCCGCCGACGTCACCCTCCCCGCCGACGTCGACTCCTTCTTCGACGCCGTCGAGAAGTACGCCACCGACTTCGCCGGCGCCTTCAACGCCGCAGGCGTGATCGGCACCGACACCATCCTGCGCGGCGCCCGCTTCCACGACTCCACCGAAGCCCAATTCGACACCGTCTTCGACGTCAACGTCAAAGGTCTCTGGCGCTGCCTCCGCCACGAACTACGCATAATGTCCGCCAACGCCACCGGCGCCATCGTCAACTGCTCCTCGGTAGCCGGCCTCCGCGCCGCCGACAGCCTCTCCGTCTCCTACACCGCCAGCAAACACGCCGTAGTAGGCCTGACCCGCGCCTTAGCCGCCGAATACGCCCGAGACAACATCCGCATCAACGCCGTCTGCCCCGGCGTCATCGACACCGACATGCTCGGCGGCCTCCACATCCAACTCCTCACCCACCTACGCACCAAAAACCCCACCGCCCGCATCGGCACCCCCGCGGAAGTCGCCGCAGTAGTTGAATTCCTACTCTCGTCCCGAGCGTCCTACATCAGCGGCTCCGCAATCCCCATCGACGCCGGCGGTTTATACGGAGCCCTCTGATCCCTACCTACGCCAGGCTCCAGCCCCCGAGGTGCCCAACCCCCGTAACAACGACTCAACGCACGAAACACCCTCTTGACGCACGCTGCAACCGTCGTCAAGAGCCAGCTCCATAGGTCAAGTCACCTTTGGCCCAATGGTCTTGGACTGCGGAACCTGCTCTAGTGGTTGGCCGGGGTGGCGGGCGCGGCCACATGGATCATCGGGCTGCGGCGAAGGCGCGCTGTTGTTCGGTCGTCAGGTCGTGCGCCTGGGTTTCGTTGTCGGCCCAGATTTCGCCGACGTAGGTGCCTTCCGATACGACGCAGTGCCAGCTATTGCTGCCGGCACCGGCGATCGACCAGCAGCGCGAGGCTGCTGCGGCTGATGGGCTCGCCGCGGGGAGGAGCATGTCGTTCCGAATTCTGCGGTAGCGAACGGCGGATTCCGCTAATGCGTTCGCGAGCTGTTGAGCTGCTTCTGGGTCACGGGTGCGGTAGGTATAGGTACCTCGAACGCCCATGGCCGTCATACCGACATCCTGAAATATTTTCAGCGTGCTGAGCTGATCGTATGCGAAAAGCGCTGCGCCACGGGGGCCGTAAGCACCGGACTCGGCGGATTCGTCGCCGATGGACAGCGCATACATCCCGGCCGGATCGGTGGGTAGCTCGGCAAATTTGGACTCCTCCGTAGGAGCGAAGGAGTCGAGCAATGGGCGTTGCAGGTCAGCAGCTCGTATCGTCGCCGCCGTCGCTTCTGCCTCGGTCCTCGCGGACACGATGGTGAAGATGACGAACTTGTCATGCGGCGTGAAGGCCATACTTTCGACGCGGTCGGTTCCACTGGAAATACTGTGGAGGTTGTACAGGCTGAACTGCGTATCAGGAGCGTCCGGCAGTGAAACAGCGTGGCGCGACTCCGTTTCCAGCATCCCCCGCGATGTCAATGCCGCGTGAGCGAGGGCGTCGGCGGCGCGGGTTGCCGACGACTTGTCCGGAAATCGCATGACGCCGTGTGTGAAAACTTTATTGAATGAGGTACCCGGTCTATCAGAGCTCGAGGTGATGAATCCGGTCAAAAGGCCGTTCCTCGTTGCGGCATCCCGGATGACATCGTTGTGCCCGACACTGACCAACAGCATCGACCTGGTCAGCACCCCGGAGACGCCCGGATAGACGAGCGCCGGATCGGTCTCAGCCGGCAACACGAGCGCCTCAGCCATCCGCGTCCCCTCGGCAAGCGCACCGACACGCTGGTCCGCAGGTCGGTTGCCGGTCGTGGACTTGATTTCGGAGGCAACCCCTTGCCGATGCGAATCCTCGGACGAGCAGGCGGTCAGCGTGAGCACGGCGGCAACGACGGCCGCCCGCAACAAAGGATGCACCGTGACATCGTTGCAAACCGGGCTCGCTAGGGACGGTTGGGCCTCGGTGTAGATCTCGGGTGGTGACAGGCCGGTCGTCGACGAAGCAAATCGTTCTCGATCTCGGCTATCAGCTGTTGATATCGTCCGAATCGTAGTCAATGTCGAGATCGGCCGGTTTGGGTGGCCAGGGTGGCGCTATGATTCGGTTTCCGGTCCATGGATCAACCTGAACAACGGGATACTTCGTCTGATCTACTATGCCTGACCGGTCAAATAGCAACGTATCGTCTGAGTAAATTGCAACAGAAACGTCCGGATGTCGGTCGGAAACAAACATGTTCCATCCATTTCGGAAGCCCAGCCGTAGGCTGCCGACCTTGAAAAAGACTGCGGCGACGATTGGTGCCGAAAGGTTTCGCTCGACCTCGGTTGTCGGCCAGTGAGTGATTACGTGTCGGTTGGGATCATCTCGAGACAACGACCTCGGTGACAGCTCGGCACTGTAACCGGCGACGATACGGAACGGGGGATCCAGCAACAGCTCGAAGTTGTCCGAGCCCCATGCGATATGAGTAACCTGGCTGTGCCGCAAAGGGCGCAACAGCCACCGGTCTTCGTATTCCGTAATCTCCTGATTCATTTCAGCCCGCCTGTTATCTATCCAATTCTTCGCGTATATTACCGATGCTGTCGTCGGAGGCGGTGCCATCTGGCTTCTTTACGTAGACCTCTCCAGTTTCCAAATCTACCACGACATCTGGGTTTCTATTGGCGCCGTCTCCGCGCCATCCGCTATACGATTTTATGCGATGGATTGCATCTTTTACATCCTTCACCGGAACATCGTAGTAGCTGGCAATTTTGTTGATCTTCGTCGTTTGCGAAGCTGTCGTAAATGCACCGCTGGGATTGCTCGGATTGATGTCGTCGGAATCATCGATAAGCACGCGCATCGCGATGATGGAGGCCAGGGAGGTGAGGGTGGTGCCTAGGTCGGGGACCTTGTCGAAGGATTTGATTACGCCGACGGCTCCGGCGGCGGCGGTGGCCAGGCCTACTGCTTTGAGGAGATTGCTGCCCTGGTAGACGGTGCGGATTGTGTTGATGGTGTTGGTGACTATGACGCCGACACCACCGGCTCCTGCTGCGGCGCTGCCACCGAAGGTGAAGAAGGCGGCGGCCGCGGCGGCGACTACGGTGAGGCCGATGGCCCATTCGGCTTGGGTGATCGAGGATTCGATGTTTCCGCGGACTTGGACGGTGCCCGCGTGGTAGTCGGCGACCGGCGCGGCGAGGTTTTGGGTTGCGGCTGCGACCTGGGTTGCGCCGTTGCGCAGAGTTTCGAGGTGGTTCAGCAGCGGGGGGAGGTTCGTCTTGTCTTTGATGTTGTCGAAAAGTCCAATGATCGTGGTGATTCGGGCTGCGGCGCCGGTGACGGTCTCGTGGTTGGCGAAGGTTGTCCAGGTGGACGAGGCCTTCTCGAGTTTCTTGATGTCGCCGTTGGGTAGCTTTCCGAACTTCTCCAGGATCTGCGCGATCAAGAGATCGAAGAGTTCCTGAACTCCACCGTGGTGTTCGATGCCGATTCCGTTGTCGCGCACCGAGGTCGGGATGGTGACCTGGTATTGCGGTACCTCGCGAACATCGGGGCGGGCGGGTGGCGGATTGCTCTTGTTGCCGATGCCGTAGTTGTAGCCGGTCGCGTACAGCACGTAGCCGAAGTTGGTGAGGGCATCAGCCAGGTTCGTGCACGACTGCATGGTGTCGCGTGCGGTGCGGTCGTACTTCTCGCCCCATTCTTTGCAGCCGGGTGCGTCGCCGGCCATGCCTGCGCACTCGCCTTTGACGGCGTCGTGCACCAGCTTGTCGGCCTGGCGCAGTTCGGTGGCGAGATCGTGGCATTTCTTGGCGGCGTCGTAGTAGGTCTGCCAGTCGATGCGCACGGCTCAGCCCCCTTGCAGCATCTTGCTGTTGAGTTCGATCGCTCGGGTATAGCGGCCGTGCGCCTTTTTCGCCGCATCACTCATCTCGCGCACCCCCTCGACGAATTCGCGTGCACCGGTGGCCCATTGACGGTGGGCGTCGGAATAGGCGTCGGCGGCAACACTTTCCCACCCGGTGCCGTGCAGCGCCGCGACGCGGTCGTCGATTTCATCGAGGTGCTCGGCGACGAATCCGGCCAGTCCGGCGAGCCGGGCGACGATCTGATCGAGGTGTTCCAAGTCGACCGAGAATTCTGAGCTCATGGCAGGTCCAGGGTGGACGTGTTGAGCGCTGCGGCGTTGTTTGTATCCCGAGCCTGATACGTGTCGGCGGTGACGCCGAGTTTCTCCGCCATGCCGGTCAAGGCCGACATGATCGCAACGCCTCCGTCTCGCACGTCGGTCCAGCCGTTGGCGAACTCGGTGGCCGAGTCGCCGGTCCAGCTTCCGTTGGTCAATCCGTCCACGTCTTTGGCGGCAGCATCCAACGCCGATCGCAAAGCCTCGGCCAACTCGTAGACGTACTTCCCGACGTCACGCACTTGCTCGGGAACGACCGAAACCTGCTGGCCGGATGTTGTCGGCGTACCCCCGTCGCTCATGGTGGCGAAGTTTACTGACGGCACTGTGCACTGTCGACCACGGAAAATGCCGGACGCCGGGTCGGATTCGCTCGGGGAGGAGCGGATTCGACCCGGCGTCCGGGGGCAACGGTGAACTGTTAGCTGGTCGGTTCGAAGGCTTCGGCGACGATCTCTGCTTGCTCTACCGCGTGCACCTTGCTGGAACCCGAGGAGGGGGCCGACATGGCGCGGCGGGAGATGCGGCGCAGTTTGCCGAGGCGGTCGGGGAGGACCTCGGGGAGGTTGAGGCCGAAGAAGGGCCAGGCGCCCTGGTTGGCCGGTTCCTCCTGGACCCACACGATGTCGGTCGCGTTGGTGTAGCGGTCGAGCGACTCGTTCAGGCGGTAGGTGGGCAGCGGGTAGAGCTGCTCGATCCGCACGATCGCGACGTCTTCGCGCTTCTGCTTCGCCTTTTCGGCGGCCAGCTCGTAGTAGAGCTTGCCGCTGGTCATCAGGATCCGCTTCACCTTGCTGCGGTCGCCGATGCCCTGCTCGTAGGCGGGCTCGTCGAACACCGAACGGAACTTGCTCTCGGTGAAGTCCTTCAGATCCGATACGACGGCCTTGTTGCGCAGCATCGACTTCGGGGTGAAGACGATCATCGGGCGGCGGATGCCGTCCAGCGCGTGGCGGCGCAGCAGGTGGAAGTAGTTCGCCGGGGTGGACGGCACGGCGACCGTCATCGAGCCCTCGGCGCACAACTGCAGGAACCGCTCGATCCGACCGGAGGTGTGGTCGGGACCCTGACCCTCGTGGCCGTGCGGCAGCAGCAGCACGACGTCGGAGAGCTGACCCCACTTGGCCTCACCGGAGGAGATGAACTCGTCGATGATGGACTGCGCGCCGTTGACGAAGTCACCGAACTGCGCCTCCCACAACACGAGTGCGTTCGGGTTGCCCAGCGAGTAGCCGTATTCGAAACCGACGGCGGCGTATTCGCTCAGCGCCGAGTCGTGCACCGCGAACCAACCGGGGTTGGTGCTGCCGATGTTGTGCAGCGGGGTGTACTCCTCGGCCGTCTTGCGGTCGATGATCACCGAGTGCCGCTGGGTGAACGTGCCGCGGCGCGAGTCCTGACCGGTCAGGCGCACCGCGCGACCCTCGTCGATCAGCGTGCCGAAGGCCATCAGCTCGGCGAAGGCCCAGTCGACCTTGCCCTCGTAGGCCATTTCGCGGCGCTTCTCCAGCACCGGCTTGACGCGCGGGTGCACGTTGAAGCCGTCGGGCACGTGCAGGAACGCGTCGCCGATGCGTTGCAGCACAGCCTTGTCCACGGCCGTCTGCACGGTGGTCGGGACCTTCTGGTCGTCCTCGACCGACTCGCTCGGTTCCGGCGTGTACTTCTCCAGCTCGCGGACCTCGTTGAACACCCGCTCCAGCTGGCCCTGGTAGTCGCGCAGCGCGTCCTCGGCCTCTTTCAGCGAGATGTCGCCACGGCCGATCAGGCTCTCGGTGTAGGCCTTACGCACCGAACGCTTGGTGTCGATGACGTCGTACATCGACGGCTGGGTCATCGACGGGTCGTCGCCCTCGTTGTGGCCACGGCGCCGGTAGCAGACCATGTCGATGACGACGTCCTTGCGGAACTTCTGCCGGAAGTCGACCGCGAGGCGAGCCACCCAGTCGCAGGCCTCCGGGTCGTCACCGTTCACGTGGAAGATCGGCGCGCCGATGAACTTCGCGATGTCGGTGGAGTACTCGGTGGAGCGGCTGTTCTCCGGCGCGGTGGTGAAGCCGATCTGGTTGTTCACCACGATGTGGATGGTGCCGCCGACGCGGTAGCCGCGCAGCCCGGACAGGTTCAGCGTCTCGGCGACCACACCCTGACCCGCGAACGCGGCGTCACCGTGCAGCATGAGCGGCATGACGGAGTAGCCGTCCGGACCGTCGCCCTTGTCCAGCAGGTCCTGCTTGGCGCGGACCAGACCCTCGAGCACCGGGTCGACCGCCTCGAGGTGCGACGGGTTGGCGGTGAGCGAAACCTCGATCTCGTTGTCGCCGAACATCTGCAGGTAGGTGCCGTGCGCGCCGAGGTGGTACTTCACGTCGCCGGAGCCGTGCGCCCCGGCCGGGTTCATGTTGCCCTCGAACTCGGTGAAGATCTTCGAGTACGGCTTGCCGACGATGTTGGCGAGCACGTTGAGGCGACCGCGGTGCGGCATGCCGATGATGACCTCGTCGAGGCCGTGCTCGGCGCACTGGTCGATGGTCGCGTCCATCATCGGGATGACGGCCTCGGCGCCCTCCAGCGAGAAGCGCTTCTGCCCGACGTACTTGGTCTGCAGGAAGGTCTCGAAGGCCTCCGCCGCGTTCAGCCGGTTCAGGATGTACTTCTGCTGTGCGACAGTCGGTTTGACGTGCTTCTGCTCGACCCGCTCCTGGATCCACTGCAGCTGCTCGGTCTCCAGGATGTGGGTGTACTCCACCCCGACGTGCCGACAGTAGGCGTCGCGCAGGACCGAGAGGACCTCGCGCAGCTTCATCTGCTCCTGGCCGTGGAAGCCGCCGACGTTGAACGTGCGGTCCAGGTCCCACAGCGTCAGGCCGTGCTGGGTGACGTCGAGGTCGGGGTGGCTGCGGAACTTGTCCTTGACCAGCCGCAGCGGGTCGGTGTCCGCCATCAGGTGGCCGCGGTTGCGGTAGGCGGCGATCATCTCGAGCACGCGGGTGCTCTTGTCGACGCCGCGTTCGCGAATGTCCTTGCGCCAGCGCACCGGCTCGTACGGCACGCCGAGGCCGTGGAAGATCTCGTCGTAGAACTCGTCGGAGATCAGCAGCTGGTGGATGGTGCGCAGGAAGTCACCGGACTCCGCACCCTGGATGATGCGGTGGTCGTAGGTGGAGGTGAGCGTCATCAGCTTGCCCACGCCGATGTCGGCGATGCGCTCGTCGCTCATGCCCTGGAACTCGGCCGGGTACTCCATCGCGCCCGCGCCGATGATGGCGCCCTGGCCCGGCATGAGGCGGGGCACCGAGTGCACGGTGCCGATGGTGCCGGGGTTGGTGAGCGAGATGGTGACGCCGCTGAAGTCGTCGGCGGTGAGTTTGCCGTCGCGGGCGCGGCGCACGATGTCCTCGTAGGCGGTGTGGAACTGGCCGAAGGTCATCGACTCGGTGCCCTTGATGGCCGCGACGACCAGCGATCGGCTGCCGTCCTTGCCGGGCAGGTCGATGGCGAGACCGAGGTTGGTGTGCGCCGGGGTGATGGCGTTGGGCTTTCCGTCGATCTCGGCGAAGTGCCGGTTCATGTTCGGGAAGGCCTTGATGCCCTGCACGATCGCGTAGCCCAGCAGGTGGGTGAACGAGATCTTGCCACCGCGGGTGCGGGCCAGGTGGTTGTTGATGACCAGCCGGTTGTCGATCATCAGCTTCGCCGGGATGGCACGCACGCTGGTCGCGGTCGGGATCGACAGCGACAAGGCCATGTTCTTGGCGACCGCGGCGGCGGCGCCACGCAGCACCTTGGCCTCGTCGGCCGGGGCGTCCGTCTTCGGGGCACCGGAGGTGGGCGCCGCGTTGGAGGTCGGCGCGGGCGTGGTCTGCGGCGTGCGCGCGGTGGTCTT
>NZ_LT985361.1:7581794-8121371 GCF_900269665.1 Nocardia suismassiliense | reverse complement strand
GGCGCGGCGGCCTTGGGCGCCGAGTTCGCCTTGGGGGCCGAGTTCACCGGCGCGGGTGCCGGAGCCGGGGTCGGCGCCTGCGCGGGAGCGGCCGCGGCCGGGGCGGCCGAGCTGTTACCGGAATCACCCGTGGCTTCGGGCGTGTAATCGGCGAGGAACTCGTGCCAACTCTCATCGACCGAAGATGGATCTTGCTTGAACTTCTGATACATCTCATCGACTAGCCACTGGTTCTGTCCGAACTGGGAAGTTGAGCTGCTCACAGCAGGTGTTCGCCTCATTTCGTTCTTCGCGCTGCGACGTTTGTGACGTGCCCGGCACGGGGATCAGCGGATGCGCGCCGATGCGCCCTATCTGAGGATAGGCCCAGCAGCAAACCGACGGAGCGACTGACCACCCGACAAACCTCACCTCATAGAAGACGACTTGTCCGTAACCGAGAATATTCCCCCGGTTTCACGTGCCGCTGCCCACAGTCGGGCATACCCGCCACCTGCGGCGAGCAACTCGACGTGAGTGCCGATTTCGGCGATCCGGCCGTGTTCGACGACGGCGATGCGATCGGCTCGCGCCGCCGTACCGAGCCGGTGTGCGACGAGGACGGTGGTTCGCCCGCGGGTCAACGATCGACTCGCGGCGAGCACCGCTGCCTCGGCGTCCGGATCGAGGGTAGCCGTCGCCTCGTCGAGCAGTAGTAAGTCGGGGCGCACAAGCTCGGCGCGGGCCAGCGCGACGAGCTGCCGCTGACCCGCCGACAGGCCGCGTCCGCGCTCGCCGACCGGTTGGCGCATGCCGAGCGGTAGGGACGCAATCATGGCCGTCGCGCCGACCGCCGCCGCGGCTTCGGCGATCTCGGCGTCGGTCGCGCCTGGCTTGCCGAAGGCGATGTTGCTCGCGACGTCGCCGCTGAACAGGTGCGCTTCCTGCGGCACGATGCCGAGGCGGGCGCGGTAGTCGGTGAGACGGTAGTCACGGATGTCGGTGTCGTCGACCAGGATCGCGCCGGTGCCGTCCGCGTCGGGCGGCAGGTCGTACAGCCGGGCGAGCAGCTTGACGATGGTCGACTTGCCCGCACCGGTCGGGCCGACCAGCGCGAGGGTGCTGCCCGCGGGAATCCGCAGCGAGACGTCGGCCAGGGCGAGCTTCTGCACACCGGGGTAGTGGAAGCGCACGTCGTCGAGGACGACCTCGCCGCGCAGCCCGTGCTCGATCGGCACCGCGTCGGCTCGATCGCTCGCGATCGCCGAGGGCGTGCGCAGTAACTCGCCGATCCGGCGCAGCCCGACGCGCGCCTGCTGATAACCGTCGAACACCTGCGACAGCGCGAGCACCGGCGCGAACAGCAGTTCCAGATACAGCACGAAGGCGACCAGGGTGCCTGCCGTCGTGGTACCCGCCGCCACCTCGCGGGCGCCGACGAAGATCACCGCGGCCAGCGAGACCCCGGACCAGGCGGTGATGAACGGGAAGTACAACGCGATCGAGGTCTGCGCGCGCATTCGGCTGTGCCGATACCGATCGGAGTATTCAGCGAAGCGGCGGGCCGCGACCGGCTCGTGCCGGTTGGCCTGGACCGCGCGCAAGCCGGCGACGTTCTCCTGGAAGTCGGCGTTCACGGTGGACACGTTCTCCCGCGAGACGGTGTACGCGGTCGACGCGAAGCGCCGGAACAGCACCGTCGCCACGAACAGCGGCGGCAGCGTGGCGATAACGACCAAGGCCAGCGATACGTCGATCACCAACAGCGCCACCGCGATTCCGACGAAGGTCAGCCCGCCGATCAACGAGGTGGCCAGCCCGGTCTGCAGGAACGTGGACAACGAGTCCAGGTCGGTCGTCATCCGCGTCATGATCCGGCCGGACAGTTCGCGCTCGTAGTAGTCGAGCCCGAGCCGTTGCAGGTGCGCGTAGCTGCGGATGCGCAGCCCGTAGAGCACCCGTTCGCCGGTCCGCGCGGTGATCAGCGTGTTGGCCGCGCCGACCAGCCAGCCCGCGGCGACCAAGGCGATGCCGAGACCGGCGGCGAGCCAGAGTGCCCCGGAATTGCCGCCACCGACGCCGGTATCGATCGCGAATCGCACGATCGGGGGGAAGGCGACACCGACCAGTGCGTCGAGCAGCAGGAGGGCGACCGCGGCGATCACCAGCGCGCGGACCGGGCGCAACAGCCTGGTCAGCCGGAAACCGGGATCGGGCTGCCGCAGCCGTTGGTCGTCCAGCTTCGGCTGCTCGTCGGCGGGTGGCAGGCGCGCGATTTCCTGGCGTAGCTCAGGCGTTTCCGTCAGATCGGCGGCGGCCGCGGCGAAGGTGTGGCCCGCGCTGCCGTTGGCGGCGGTAGTCGGAATCGCCACGGGTGCTTTGTGTGCGGTCAGCTGCGCGCTTACCGGTGCGGGCAGCCGGATGACCCGATCGGCGTGGGCGAGGGTCGATTCGCGGTGCGCCAGGATCAGCGTGGTGCGCCCGGCCTGATCGGGCAGCGTGCCGAAGATCGCGGCCTCGGTGATCGCATCCACCGCGGAGGTCGCGTCGTCCAGCACGAGAATGCGTGGCCGCGCCAGCAGGGCTCGGGCCAGCGCGATGCGTTGGCGTTGCCCGCCGGACAGGGTCAGGCCGCGTTCACCGACCACCGTGTCGTAGCCGTCGGGCAGTTCGCCGATGAAGTCGTCGGCGGCCGCGGCCTGCGCGGCCGCCCGGATCTCGGCGTCGGTGGCCTCCGGGCGGCCGATGGCGATATTGGCTGCGATGGTGTCGGAGAACAGGAACGGGTCGTCGAACACCACGCCGATGGCGCTGCGCAGGTCGGCGGCGCGCAGGTCCGCGAGGTCGACGCGGTGCTCCGGCTCGGCGCCGAACAGACGGATGTGGCCCGCGTCGGGTGCGTAGAAGCGGGGGAGCAGCAGTGAGAGCGTGGTCTTTCCCGAGCCCGCGGGCCCGATGATCGCCACCGTCTCGCCGGGCCGCACGGTCAGGTCGAGTTCGCGCAGCACCGGCTGATCCGGCTCGAATCCGAAAGTCAGCGAGTCGATCTCGATGCCGAGCGGGCCTGCGGGCAGCGGCGTGGGCTCGGGAGGATCGGTGATCACCGGCGCGGTGTCGATCACCTGGTACACGCGCTCGGCGGCGGCGCGGGTCAATTGCGCGAGGACCAGTGCCCCCGACATGATGCGCGCGGTACCGCTCATCGTCGCGACGTACGCGGCGAAGGCGACGAACGTGCCGATCCCGATCGTCCCGTGCAGCGCGAGCAGCCCGCCGACCACGATGACGCCGACCATGCCGAGTTGCGGAATGGCGGTCACCGTCGGCGCGAAGCGCGAGTTCACCGCCGCCGCACGCATCCGCTCGGCATACAGGGTGCGACTGTGCTTTTCGAGCACGTCCACCATCCGGGCTTCCTGCCCGAACCCCTTCACCACCCGGACCCCGGTGACGGTCTCCTCGACATGCTGGGCGACATCGGCGGCACGCTGCTGCGCGGACCAGGTGGCCGCGTAGAGCCGGGGCCGGAGCCGGTAGACCACCAGCGCGATCGCGGGCACGATCAGCAGCGCGAGTACCGCGAGCGGCGGCGACAGCCACAGCATCACCACCGCGGCGAGCACGAATTGCACCACCGCCATGCTCGCCAGCGGCACCATCGCCAGCAGTCCCTGTACCAGTTGCAGATCGGTGATCGACCGCGACACCACCTGACCGGTCCGGATCGCGTCCTGGCCGACCCCGTCCAGCCGTTGCAGCGACCCGAGCAGGTCCACCCGCAGCGAATGCTGCACGTCCAGCGACAGCTTGCCCGCGAGCAACCGCCGGCCGAATCCGGCCGCGAACCGCCCCACCGCGAGCAACACCAGCAGCCCGGCGACGACTCCGATCACGGCGGTCTGGCCGGTCCCCGCCGCGTCGATGGCGCGTTTGGTCAGCAGCGGCCCGGCGATCTCCACCCCGGCACCCGCCAGCACGGCCGCGCCTAGGCCGGCGAGCGTGCCGCGGTGCGTCCGGCTCTCGCCCCACAGCCGGCGAATCCAGCCGGGACCGCCCGGGTCGCGCTCAGCTGACCCGGTGTCTTCGCCCGCTTCGACTACCCCGCCCATAACCATCCACGGTAATGACGCGCACCGACACGTCGTTGTTCCCGTGCGTCAGCCGCCCCGGTTCACAGGTCCAGGCGTCGCAGGTTCCACCAGCCCGCGCCGCCGATCCCGATGGTCCACAGCAGCAGCACCACGATGGCGGCGGGTGTCGGCGCGAGGAAGTCGCTGTCGGGATAGGACCCGACGGCGATGGTGCTGATGGTGGCGGAGCCGGGGAACAGGGTGACGAAGCCGGTGGCCCCGACGCCGTTGGCGATCAGCCAGAGCAGCGGCTCGGCGACGACGAGCCAGCCGAGCATGACGCCGATCGCGGTCGACGACGACCGCAGCAGGAACCCGAGGCCTGCGCCGATCAGCGACCAGCAGACCGCGGCGAGCAGACCGCCGCCGAGCACGGCCGCCAGATCCAGGTCGAAGTCGAATTTGCCGCGGCCGAAAGCCGCGAGCGTCAGCACCGAGACCAGCTCCACCGCCACCGCGACCGCCAGCGCGAACACGCCGGTGACCAGCAGTTTCGCCGCGGCGAGCCGGTCGCGGTCCCCGGTGAACAGCGCGGTGATCGGCATGGTGTGGTGCCCGTACTCGGCGCCGGTACTGGTCGCACCGAACACCGCTGCCGCCACGACCACCACCGCGAGGCCGATGTACAGGCCCAGGGTCGCGGTGCCGGTGATGGGTTCGCTCTTGGGATCGGCTTTGCCCGCCATGAGCGCACTGGCCATGCTCGCGAGCAGCGCGACCACCAGCGGCACCCAGACGAGCAGCCGATTCGCCGGCAGCGTGGCGACCTTGCGCACCTCGGAGTTGACGGAGGGCACGAGCTCCGGCGGCAGAATCGTGATCATCGAGGAATTCCGTAGGGCATCGGCGTCGGATGATGAGCGGTCCCGGACAGGCCCGGGTAGGGCGAGATCGCCGGCGCTTGCGGTTTGGTCAGCGAGGCCAGCACCCGATCGGGATGGATCAGATCGGGGATGATGCTGTCCAACCGCACCTGCGCGGCTGTCGCCGCATCCCTGATGTCGGCCTCGGTCGCCTCGGCCACGGCGAGCCGCCCGTCCGGCCGGATCACGGCATCCGTGAAACCACGCGCGGCCAGCACGGTCGCCAGGGCGATCGGGGTCGAGGCCGCGACGACGAGCCGATCGGGGTGCCCGCGGCGCAGTCGCGCCGGACTGCCCTGATAGACCACCGCACCGTTGTTCAGCACGATGACGTTGTCCGCACCCGGCAGCACCGCGGCGAGGCTCGCACTGGTCACCAGTGCGCTACCGCCGCGTTTGGCGTGCCTGCGCAGAAAGTCTTGCAGCCAGCCACGTTCAGCGGTGTCGAGGCCGTCCATCGGCTCGTCGAGCACCAGCAGCGGCGGGTCGCCGAGCACCGCGGTCGCCAGGGCCAGCCGTGTTTGCTGACCGGCCGACAGCGCACCGGCCTTCGAGCGGGCCACATCACCGAGCCCGACGAGCTCGAGCACTTCCTCGACCCGTCCGTCCGGTACGCCGACCGCCGCCGCGTACACCCGGAGGTGGTCGCGCGCGGTCCGCCCAGGGTGCAGTCCGCGCGGTGCGAGCACCCCGCCGACGACCAGAGCCGAGCTGACGGCGGCACGGTCCGCGTCGCCGCGGGGCCGATTGGTCCCCGGCCCGCCGACCGCCGCGGTGCCCGAGGTGGGTTCGAGCAGTCCGAGCAGAGTCCGCGCGATGGTGGTCTTGCCCGCACCAGGCGGCCCGACGAGGGCGGCGGTGGTGCCGGACGCGACGGTGAAACTCACGTTCTCGACGGCGGAGGCCAGACCGTAACGCTTGGTCATGGCGCGCACGGAGAAGGCGAGCGGTGCCACCCCGGTCACTGCGGCTTGGTCGGCGGTTGCGGCTGCGACGGGTCGATCGCGGTGAGCGGATCGGCGTCCACGATGAGGTGCCGGTCGGCCGGCCAGACCACCGGCGGCGGCCCGAAGGCCTGGCGCGCGTTCTTGATCGTGGTCTTGCCCATCGCCCGGTTGCCGACGCCGCCGATCACCGCGCCGATGCCCGCGGGCACCACCTTGCCCGCCATCAACGCGGCGCGGCGGGTGAGGAAGCGCACGATGAACCGCTTGAGCAGCGAATCGTTCATCGACGACAGGCCGGGAATCCGGTTGGCGAACACCGTGCCCCAGTTCTTCGCCGACGTGCCGACGGTCTTCTGCACGATATCCATGCCGCCCTCGCCGAGCACGACGGCGAGCACCAGCGCCCGGCGCTGCTCCTTGTCCGCCGGCGAGATGCCGTGCACGGCCGCCACCGCGAGGGTGAACACGGCCGAGGCCTCCATGAAGAACGTGGTCTCCGCGCTGACCGCCGCGACCGCCGCGACCGTGCCGACACCGGGCACCGCTGCCGCCGCGCCGACGGCGCCACCGCTCCCGGTCACCGCGAGCAGGTACTGGTTCTCCAGGCGCTCGATGATCTGTGCTGGGCTTTCCGACGGGTGGGAGCGCCGGATCCGGTCGACATACTTGGCGACCGCGGGCGCCTGCATACGCGACCCTGAATCGAGTAGCTGGACCACCGTCTTCTCGAACGCGCCTTTGAACATCGGCGGCACCCTCCTCTTCCGGTCTGCTGGTTGAACTCTATGGCACCTACGCCGACCAGCTCGTCATGACAACGATGTACCCAGCCTCGCCGGTTCCATCAGTCCGGCTGGTGCAGCGCGGGCACCCGCTCGGCCAACGGCGGCGGGGGCGGCGGTGTGCCGTCACCGAACGGGTTGCCGCCCAACGCCTCCCGGCCGTGCGGGGTCAGCCAGTTCGCCAGGTCCGGTCCCTTCGGCACGATGCCGGTCGGATTGATGTCCCGGTGCACCACGTAGTAGTGCTGCTTGATCTGCGCGAAGTCGGTGGTGTCGCCGAAGCCGGGGGTTTGGTAGAGGTCACGCGCGTACGCCCACAGCACCGGCAGCTCGCTCAGTTTCGAGCGGTTGCACTTGAAATGGCCGTGATAGACCGGGTCGAACCTGGCCAGCGTGGTGAACAGTCGCACATCGGCCTCGGTGATCGTGTCGCCGACCAGATAGCGTTGTCTCGCAAGGCGTTCGGAGAGCCAGTCCAGCCGGGCGAAGAGGCGGTCGTAGGCGGCCTCGTAGGCGTCCTGCGATCCGGCGAAACCGCAGCGGTAGACGCCGTTGTTGACGTCACGGAACACCGCCTGGTTCACCTCGTCGATCTCGGCGCGCAGCGCTTCGGGGTACAGCTGCGGCGCGCCGGGCCGATGGAACTCGGCCCATTCGGTCGAGAAATCGAGGGTGATCTGCGGGTAGTCGTTGGTCACCACCTGCCCGGTCGGCACGTCCACCACTGCGGGCACCGTGATGCCGCGCGGGTAGTCGGGGAACCGGGCCAGATACGCGTCGCGTAGTCGGGGGATGCCGAGCACCGGGTCGACGCCGCCGGGATCGAGATCGAAGGTCCAGCTGAGCTTGTCGTGCGTCGGCCCGCACAACCCCAGTGAGAGCACGCTTTCCAGGCCGAGCAGACGACGCACGATGAGCGTGCGGTTGGCCCACGGGCAGGCCCGCGCCGCGATCAGTCGGTAGCGTCCCGGTTCGACGGGGTAACCGTCGCGACCGTCGGCCGTGATCCGGGTGGTGATGTAGTTCGTGTCCCGCTTGAACTCGCCGGGCTCGACGTAGGAGCCGCTTTCCGCCGACTTGGTCACCTCGACAGTCTGGCAGACGAAGGTCTTACGCTGACCGAATGACCGATCAGAAGGCCACTCGCCTGGAACGCGAAATCACCGACGGCGGCGCCGAGGTAGCGACCCTGACGCTCGCCAATCCGCCGCTGAACCTCTTCGACCGGGCGATGCTCGACGCCCTGATCGAGGACTTCGCCGAGCTGTCGGCGAACCCGCCGCGCGCGCTGCTGCTGCGCGCCGAGGGCAAGCTGGTCTCCGGCGGCGTCGACGTGCACGTCTTCGACGGCCTGTCGGTGGACCAGGGCGCCGAACTCTGGCGGACCCTGTTCGCGCAGATCATCCATCCGGTGGAGGCGCTGCCGTGCCCGGTGGTGTTCGCCGCGCACGGGCTGACGCTGACCGCCGCCTTCGAGATCGCGCTGGCCTGCGACATCATCCTGGCCGCGCCGAAGGCGAAGTTCGGTCTGGTGGAGACCGTGGTCGGCCTGACGCCGTCGATGGGTGGCCCGCAGCGGCTGGCCGAACGGGCGGGCTCGGGCCGGGCGCGCGAGTTCGTGATGACCGGCGACCTGTACGACGCGGCGACCATGGCGGAGTGGGGCGTGGTGAACGCCGTGCACGACGACGTCGACACGGCCGCAAGGGAATTGACGCACCGGCTCGCGCATGGACCGACGAGGGCGCACGCCGCGACCAAGAAGATCATCGAGGCGTGGCGTTCCGGCGGTGTCGCCCATGCGGATTCGGTGACACCGGAGGTGTCCGGCGCGCTGTTCGACACCGCCGATCTGCAAGGCGCGGTGCGCAGCTTCCTCGAGGTCGGGCCGGGCAAGGCCACCTACACGGGGCGGTGACAGCTAGGACACGTTCATCGCCTCTGCCCGCGAAAATGTGACTCTCGTCATATAGTCGCAGTGCCTGCTGACTCGAGGCGCGCGGAGGACGGATGTCGCAGTTGCTCGTCGAATACCCCCTGACCCATCCGCATGCCCGTGATGCCCCGCTGGCGCGCGGCGCCGACGGGGTGCTGCGCTACGGCAACCTGACCCCGGCGCTCACCGAGCTACTCGACCTGCAAGTGCACGCGTTCTCCACGCGCGAGGCCGTGGTCGAGGTGGGTGGCCCGCGGCTCACCTACCGGGAGCTGTGGCACTCCGCCTCGCGCATCGCGGGCGGGCTGCAGGAGCACGGCATCGGTTACGGCGACCGGGTCGCGGTGCACATGCCCGCGGGCGTGCGCTGGGTGCAGGCGTTCCTCGGCGCGCTGCTCAGCGGCGCGGTACCGGTGCTGGTGCACGACGGCTTGCCTGACGCGGTGGCCGAGCGGGTGATCGCCGACAGCAGTGCGGATTTCGTGCTCGGCCGCGAGATCGCGCGCGGCGCGGAACTGCCCGACGGCGCCGCGTTCATCGATGACGGTGCGGCCCTGGGAGATCTGGCGCTGCTCAGCTACACCAGCGGCACCCCACGCTGCGCCACCACCGCGCCCAAGGGGGTGGAGCTGACCAACGAAAACCTGCTGTCGGCAATACGTTCGGTGGTCGCCGCGCTCGACCTGCCGACCGACGGCCTGCGCAACCTGGTGCTGCTGCCGCTCGCCCATGCCAGCGGCTGCGTGGACCAACTCTTACCGACCTTCGCGGTCGGTGGCACCGTGGTGCTGGCGCGCGACACCCGCGGGCTCGCGGAAGCCATTGTGGCCGAACGCATCGACATGGTGTCGGCG
The DNA here is from genome assembly GCF_900269665.1 of Nocardia suismassiliense. GTDB lineage: Bacteria > Actinomycetota > Actinomycetes > Mycobacteriales > Mycobacteriaceae > Nocardia > Nocardia suismassiliense. Next base: position 8,111,880 of record NZ_LT985361.1, on the reverse strand, counting down.
ACGCCGCGGATCTTCGCCGGTCTGCTGCCCGAGCTCGCCGCGTTGCGCGCGGACGGCATGCACACCGAGGGCATCGCCAGGATCAGCAAGGCGGGCCATCGGGGCGAGCGGGCCGTGACACCCGCCACCCCAGCCGATCTGGCCGTGGAACTGCGCGAGATGTTCCCGGTCGCCCGGCAGTGGTCGATCTGGGGCGCCACCGAGACCAGCGGTATCGGCCTGGCCGTCGACGACGCGGCGGAGTCGGCCACCGACGCCGACACCGTGCTCGGATTCCCGTTCGGCGGTACCGAACTGGCGCTGTGGGGCCCGCAGGCGCAGGCCGGCCATGGCGAACTGCTGTGCCGCGGCCCGAACGTCTGCCCGCGCTACTGGAACGACCCGACCACCACCGCGGCCCGCTTCACCGGCACCTGGTTCCACACCGGCGATCAGGTCACCATCGATACCGACGGCCTGGTGCGCCGCGACCTGGCTCAGGCCGAATAGTCCTGCGTCACTCCAACATCCGCTCGCGCAGCCGTGCGCGCAGCTCCGGGGTGATCCCGGCGGCCGTCAGGTAGGAGTCCACACCACCGTGCAACTCGTGCATGGATGCGGTAGCGGTGCTGAGGTATTCCTCGCGCACGCCCAGCAGATCCACCGAGAGTTCTTCGCCGCCGAGCAGTTTCGTCGTCATCATGGCGCGCAGGGCGGGGATGGCGCCGTTGCTCAGCAGGAAATCGGCCTCGACGTCGGTCTCGGTCACGCCGACCGCGCGCAGCAGCGTGGCGACGGCCCAGCCGGTGCGGTCCTTGCCCGCCGCGCAGTGCACCAGCACCGCGCCCTCGCCGCGCGCGATCGACTCGGCCAGCGCGGTGATCGCGGCATGGGCCTCGGGCAGCGCGGGGAACATCCGGTAGACCTCGAGCATGTGCGCGAACGCGCCCTGGGCGTCGGTGTGGTGCGGCGGCGCCTCGGCCATCCTGGCGTCGAACGGCGTGACGTTCAGCCGGACGCCCTCGGGCAGCCGGTCGCTGCCGATGTGGTCGATCTCGCGTTCGCCGCGCAGGTCGTGCACGTCGCTGACGCGCAGTTCGCGCAGGGTGGCCAACCCGGCGTCGTCGAGTCCGGTCAGTTGGGCCGAGCGCAGCAGCACGCCGGGACGGACCTTCGCGCCGTCGTCGGTGCGCAGCCCGCCCAGATCGCGGAAGTTGAAGGTGCCGGAGATGAAGTACTGATCGGCTGGCGGCGAGAGAGTCACCGACTCAGGCTATCCGGCCGCAGGCGTCGCGCGGGTGTCGTTTCCGGATCGGATGCCACACTGGCAGGTGACCGTTTTGCGTGCTTCACCTGTGTGATCGGCCACAGGATTCGGGGCGCGTCGGTACACGCCCGTACAGTGGACAACGGTCTGCTTATCAGCCGGGCAGGGCTGAGAGTGACCCCGAGAGAGGGAAATCCGGGCAGGGCTCGATGGCACCCCGACCATTCCGTTTGGGTAACAAAACATTCTTGCGGTCTGGAAATACCCATTGAACCTGTTCTCAAACCCCGAAAACCCTCTACCATTGATGAACGTTGGACCGGGCAGCCTGGGATTTCCAGCGGAGTGCCCGCCATGTTCGACGAGTCGCGCCGACGAGGGTGCGCGAGATCTTTTCGCCGAGGGAGTCGTCGTTGAGCGTACGAGGAGACACCGCAGTGGTTCGGCTACGGCCGACCATCTGCGAGGCCGTCGAGAAGGCGGCCGCGTCACTGGATCACGGAGGAGTGCGCGCGCTACGGGTGCTACTGCACGCCGGTGTGAGCGCGTACTGGCCATTGGTGAAGGCCGCCCCATGCAAGCAGGTACAGGCCTACGAGGCCACAGTGCAGACCCTGCGTCAGCGCTGGGAGGCGCAGACCGATTGCCTGGCCGACCCCACCGCGTCCGCGGTCTATCGGGAGATGGATACCGAGGTCGCCGCTTTCTTACAGCTGTGTGCCGACCGATCGGGTGTGCAGTGGCTGGAGCCGGTGGAGGCCATCGCGACCTACGCGGTCTCGGTGCTGCAAGGCACCGTGTTGCGCTGGCTCGCCGATTGCAATGACGAAACAATGCTGGTGGTCCTCGACGATCTGGTGAGCAGCCTGGCCACCCGCGCCGCCGAGGTCTAGTCCCCGCCGGGCGTGCGGTGACCTCGGAAAATGAGTTCCCGCAAGTACTGGACGTTTGACCAGTTTGGTGGTTGAGTTGATGGGGTGACGGACACGTCCCCCATCGCGGGGCTGCACGCGGCCACCGCAGAGCTCGACCCGCCGCTGGCCGCCCTCGACCTGACCGCCTTACGTGCGAACGCCGCCGATCTGGTGCGCCGCGCGAACGGTGTGCCGATCCGGGTCGCCAGCAAATCCGTGCGCTGTCGCGCCGTCCTCGAAGAAGTGCTCGGCGGTGAGCTCACCGCCTCGGGCGGTTTCGCGGGCCTGATGAGCTACTCGTTGCCCGAGGCCATCTGGCTGGCTCGCCGCGGCGCCCGCGACATCCTGCTCGGCTACCCGACCGTCGACCGGGCCGCGCTGGCCGAACTCGCCGCCGACGAGACGCTGCGCCGCTCGATCACCCTGATGATCGACGATGTCGCCCAGCTCGACCTCATCCGCGCCGCCCTCGGGACCGACCTGGTGCATCCGCGGGTGTGCCTCGATGTCGACGCCTCCCTCCGGATCGGCCCGATCCACCTCGGCGTGCGCCGTTCGCCGATCCGCACTCCCGAGCAGGCCGCCGCGCTCGCCGCAGCAGCGTTGGGTCGCGGGTTCGAGGTGGTCGGCGTGATGACCTACGAGGCGCAGATCGCCGGCATGCCCGACAGCAATGTCGCACTGCGCCTGATGAAGCGCGCCTCCGCCGCGGAGATCACCAAGCGCCGCAAGCGAGTACTCGACGCGGTGCGTTCGGTGACCGGCAAGCTGGAGATCGTCAACAGCGGCGGTAGCGGGTCGATCGAGGTCAGCATCGCCGATCCCGATGTCACCGAGGTGACCGCGGGTTCCGGGCTCTACGTGCCGACCCTGTTCGACCACTACCGGTCCTTCACCCCAAGGCCCGCACTGTTTTTCGCCACCTCGGTGCTGCGCCGCCCGACCCCTTCCATCGCAACGGTTTTCGCAGGCGGTTATATCGCGTCCGGCCCGACCGGTGCGTCGCGCGTACCGATGCCGGTGTGGCCCAGCGGTTTACGGCTGATCGGTACCGAGGGCGCCGGCGAGGTGCAGACTCCACTGACCGGTGCGGCGGAGCTACGCATCGGCGACCGGGTGTGGTTCCGGCACGCCAAGGCGGGCGAACTGTGCGAGCGCTTCGACAAGGTGCATCTGGTCGACTCGGACGGCACCAGGACTACCGTGCCCACCTACCGCGGTGAAGGTAACTGCTTCGGCTGAGTCAGAGCCGCAAGAACCCGGCCAGCTCGGGCATCTCGTCCGGACTGGCGGGCAGGTACTCGCTCAGCAGCGGTGAGCGGATGATGATCGCCTTCCACATCGCGCGGCACAGCGCGGCGTGAATCAGCGCTCGCGACAACAGGAACGGCATCCCGTAGGGCGCGTCGGCCGGGCTGGACGTGGTCATCGAGAGCAACACCACGGCGGCTTCCCTGCCGCGGAATCGGTCCGGCGTGCCGACCAGCACATCCTCGATCTTGGCCCGGGCGAGCAGGGTTCGGATCCGGCCGACCTGCGCCGCGTACGGCGCGACCACGAAGATGTCGTGCGGATGCAGTCGCCGGGTGATAGCCCCGATGGTCCAGTTCATCGCGAGCAGCGCGCGTACCCGGCGCACCACTTCGCGGGCCTCGGCCGCGGACTCGGTGGCATTGCCGTGATGGGGTACCAGCACGGTGCTCACGCCGGGCGACTCGCCATCGAGTTCCCTTGCCAGCGTGACGGTTTCGTTGGCCCGCAGCCGTCCGTCGTAGTACAGCCGGGAGATCGGGTCGCACACCTGCGGATGCATGCGCCAGGTGCGGTCCAGGAAGTAGCCGCGCTCGCCGGGCAGTGTGTGCCGCCCCTCGGCGAGCCAGCCGAGCACCGATTCGCCGACCGGCTCCGGGTGAGCGCTGTGCGTGGCGGGCGGCACCGGATCGCCGAGCAGCAACAGGTTTCGCGCGCTGACCCCGACCGCGACGGCGTCGGCCAGCGGGAACCGGCCCGCGTCGGCGATCACCAGCAGATCGAGCCCCGCCCTGGACACCATCGCCTCGTTCGCGAAATCCGTTGGCGTGCCGCCGAGTACGCAGCCGCTGATGGCGTTGTCCAGGAAACGCGCGTACCGGGAGGCGTCGATGACCACCCATTCCGGCGCCACCGACTCGACGTCCTTCTTGGCGACCAGCTCCGGCAGCACGCCGACCCGCACGACCGCGTCCAGCAGGTTCTCCACGGTCGAATGGGTCTGGCCGACAATGCCGATCCGCCATTTGTGCCGGGTGACCAGACGCTCGAGCACCCGGGCGGCGGTGGAGGTCTTGCCGGTACCCGACGGGCCCTGCACGGCGAGGTAGGAGTGGTCGAGTTCGCGCATCGCGGCGGTGATCGCCGCGGCATGGTCGCCGTGCACCTCGGGCAACGCGGCGCCACCGCGTAGCCGGGGTGGGCGGCGGGCGAGCAGGTCGAACACGGCGCCCTCGGGGATCTCCGGGAGCGCGACGAGCAGCTGCTGGGCGGCGAATTCGACGGCGGTCTCGGCATTCCAGTCCCACGCGGGTAGGCCGGGCGCGATCGCGGTGGGTAGTTCGTCGTAGGGTTCGCAGCCGTCCGGCAGCAGTTCTTCGAGCCGGACGGCGTCGTCGAATTCGGCGTCCACCGAGCAGCCGAGCACGGTGGCGACGGCGGTGGCTCGGCGCCCGACGGCGGTGACCATGCCCGCGGCCGCGGGCCGGTCGTAGAAGGTGTAGACGGTGGTGCCCGGCGTCAGCACGGTGGCCGGTCCGGGGCCGCCCGCACTCCAGCTCGAACCGATTCGGCCGGTGAGTGTGAGGTAGCGCCGCATGGTCGGGCGGTCCGGGCTGCGATGCCACTTGGTGTCGACGGTGCCCCATTCGGCCACCAACACCCCTGGGGCATCGGCCCATTCGTCGACCGGGTGGCTGAGCCGATCGACGTGTGCCCACCACAGCGGCTGCCGTTCGCGCCGGTGATAACCGAGCGCCGCGGCCATCATCGCGGCGACGTGGCGCGGTTCGTCCTGTGCCGCGGCGTATTCGGCGAGCGCCGCCTCGAACGAGGAGGGTCGCGAGGGTGGGATGGGCTCGAGTCCGTCGGGACCGGCCACCTGACACCAGGATCCGGTCCGCTCCAGCGTCACCGCCTGCGGGTCGATGCGCTGCTCGGCGGCTTGGTCCAGCAGCCAGTCCCGTAGCCGCAGCACGGTCAGGCAATCCCGTTCGGCGTCGGCCGAATGCGCCGCGCCGGGCAGCAGGCGCGCCAGCCTGCTCAGCCGATAGGAGCGTTCCCCGATGATCAGCGCGTTGCGCACGATCGGATACAGGTCGACCAGCACGCCGTCGCACAGCAGCTCGTCCACGATCTCTTCGCCGACGCCGGTGCTGCCGGTGCAGTGCAGCAGCGCGGTGCGCACCGCGGCGGTGTAGTGGTAGACGTGCATGTCCGGATACATCCGCCGCCGCTGCGCGAGATAGTCGAGCACCTCCTCCAGCGCGCGCCGCTGCCCGGCCGCCTCGCTGCCCGGCTGGCCGTCGATGCCGAAGGGGCCGCGGAAGGTCAGGTGCACGGTGCCCGGTCCGCCGACGTCGACGGCCAGCGGAGTGCGCCCGCCACCGACGACGGTCAGCGAGAGGTCACCGGCGGAGGGCGGCGGCAGTGCGCCGAGTGCGATCGGGTCGACCAGGCTGTGCGTCGGCTGCCCGGAATCCTCGCGGCGCAGCTGGATTTCGGCCTGTCGGCGCAGCGCGGTGAAGGTGCGCGGTGGCACGCCGCGCACCGTGCTCTCGGTGCTGACCAGCCGGTCGATGGTGCTCACGCCCGCCTCGCGGAGCCGGGCCCGTGTGGTGGTCGGCATCCCGGCGACGAGGAGCAGATCGCGCGCGGCCGCCGCGGCCGTCGTGCAGGTCCCGCAGCGTCCGCAGGCCAGATAGCGCGGATCACCCCACTGCGCGGGTAGCAGTTCGCTCAACTTCTCGTCGAGGATGCGTTCGACTCTGCGCCTGCGTGCGCGGTACACCGGGATCAGATCGTTCACCGCGTACGCGGTGTTGTCCTCGCCGAGATGCAGCCGGACCAGCGGGCCGGTCAACGATCCGCTGTGGTCCACCGCGTCGGCGCAGGCGGCGAGTTCCAGTGCGGTGCCGACGCGGTCGGCCTTGCGGTGTGCGGTGCCGTGCACGGTGTAGCGCACCCGATGACCGGCGCGCACCAGGAAATCGCAGGAACTGTCGAAGGTTCCGTCGAAGAAGGTGGCGCCGTGGATCACGTGCACGCCGGCCCGCAGCGCCGCGATGGTCTCGGCGTGCGCGGCCGTCAGCCCCGCGATCAGCGTCGGGCCGCTGTGCGATTTGTCCTGCGGGCGTTGGATCTCCACCATCGAGCTGCCGAAGCGGTCGCGGAAGTCGCTGAGCCTGCGGTCGCGTGCGTCGTCGAACCAGGTGCGCGGCTGGGGCGCCCATTCCGCGGTGGTCGCCGGATCGGCCGCGACGGTTCCCAGTTCGGTATCGAGGGCGCGAAGCAGCGCGAACTCACAGCGCGCCGCACGCACGAGGTCGACGGCGGAGCAGACGACACGATCACCGAACACGAACAAACGCGGCCCTCCTGTGTCTTGCGGGACACCCGCACCCGGTTCGTGACGACGAACGGGCTGCGCGATTGTCGCCCATCGACACCTCGGGCCGCTGCGGGACATCCGCACCCGGCCGGCATCGATGAGCGGGCAGCGCCATTGTCGCTCATCACGTCTCGAGTTTTCGCGGGACACCCGCTGCCGTCAGCACTAATTCCGTACCGGACGGCAACACTCTAGCTAGCGAGGCTGACCTCGCCGTACTCTCCCCGGCTCAGGAGCGTGGCTTACGCCGCTCCGGCCGCTTCGCGTTCCCGCCCTCGCGGCGCGGGCCGCGGGTGAACGAGCGCTGTCCCGGCGGACCCGCGTCCGGGGTGAGCTGGATGAGGACGCCGCTGATCCTGGTGCGGCGCAACGCTTCCAGCGTCTCCGGGGACAGGTCCGCGGGTAGCTCCACCAGACTGTGGTCGGGCCGGATACTGATATGCCCGAAGTCGCTGCGGCGTAAACCACCCTCGTTGGCGATGGCGCCGACGATCGCGCCGGGCACCACACGGTGCCGCTTGCCGACCGAGATCCGGTAGGTGGCCAGCTCGGTGCCGTTGGCCCGGCTGTGCGAACCGAAACCGGTCCGATCGTCCTCACCCTCGAACCGGCGCGGCCGATCCGGGCGTTCGCGGCGTTCGCGCACCGGCTCCGGCGGTTCGGGCTGCATCAGGAAGTTGTCGCCGTCGCGCGAGAGCACGGCCAGGGCCGCCGCGATGTCGACCAGCGGAATGTCGTGCTCGCGTTCGTAATCCTCGATGAGCCTGCGGAACAGCGCCAGGTTCGACGAGGTCAGGCTCTCGGTGATGTCGTCGCCGAACTTGGCCACGCGCTGCGCGTTGACGTCGTCGACGCTGGGCAGCTGCATCTCTTCCAGCGGATGCCTGGTGGCCCGCTCGATCGACTTGAGCAGGTGCCGCTCGCGCGGCGCGACGAACAGCAGCGCCTCACCGCTGCGCCCGGCCCGGCCGGTGCGGCCGATGCGGTGCACGTAGGACTCGGTGTCGTGCGGGATGTCGTAGTTCACCACGTGCGAGATGCGGTCGACGTCCAGACCACGCGCGGCCACGTCGGTCGCGACCAGGATGTCCAGCGCGCCGGACTTCAGCTGGCCGATGGTGCGCTCACGCTGGTTCTGTGCGATGTCGCCGTTGATGGCCGCGGCGGAAAAGCCCCTGGCGCGCAGCTTCTCGGCGAGCTCCTCGGTGGCCTGCTTGGTGCGCACGAAGATGATCATCGCCTCGAACGACTCGACCTCGAGCACCCTGGTCAGCGCGTCCAGCTTGCGCTGATGCGAGACCTGCACCCAGCGCTGGGTGATGTTGGTGGCGGTCGACGTCTTCGACTTGACGGTGATCTCGACCGGATTGTTCAGGTACTGCTTGGAGATCTTGCGGATCGCCGCGGGCATGGTCGCCGAGAACAGCGCGACCTGCTTGGTGGACGGCGTGTCCTTGAGGATGCGCTCGACGTCCTCCTGGAAGCCCATCTTCAGCATCTCGTCGGCCTCGTCGAGCACCAGGTACTTCAGCTGCGACAGGTCGAGGGTGCCCTTCTCCAGGTGATCGATCACCCGGCCCGGCGTGCCGACCACCACGTGCGCGCCGCGGCGCAGCCCGGACAGCTGCACACCGTAGGCCTGGCCGCCATAGATCGGCAGCACGTTCAGCCCGGGGATGTGCGTGGCGTAGCGGCCGAACGCCTCGGCCACCTGGATGGCGAGCTCACGGGTCGGCGCCAGCACCAGCGACTGCGGGAGTTTGCCGGAGGTGTCGAGACCCATCAGGATCGGGATGGCGAACGCCGCGGTCTTGCCGGTGCCGGTCTGCGCGAGGCCGACCACATCGGCGCCGCTGAGCAGTGGCGGAATCGTCGCGGCCTGGATCGGCGACGGCGACTCGTAGCCCACATCGGCGATGGCCGCGAGGATGCGGTCATCGATCCCGAGATCGGCGAAAGTCGGGCCGTCGGTGTCCCTGTCGTTGTCGCCAGGAACGCTGTCGACCTGATTGGTACTCATTGACCAGGAGTTTACTGCCTCGTGCTGGCCTGCCCGGCCACCGCCCCAATACGGTGAGACGTATGCAACTGGATAGCTCCGAAACGAATCAGACCCCAGCACCGAACCAGCTGGACGTGGCGGTCGTCCAGTTCGCCCCCGGCACCGATCCGTCGGCCAACCTTTCCGCACTGCGCGAGCACGTCCGCACGGCGCGTGATCGGGGCGCCCACGTGGTCGTCGCGCCGGAATACTCGATGTTTGCCGTCACCCGGCTCGATGAGCGTGTCGTGGCCGTCGCCGAACCGCTGACCGGGCCGTTCGTCACCGGACTCGGCGCGATCGCCCGCGAATTCGGGGTGCATCTGGTGGCCGGAATGGTGGAGCAGGGCGAGCCCGGCGGCGGCCGGATCCGCAACACGCTCGTCGTGCTCGGGCCCGATGGAACGCTCGCCACGGTGTACCGGAAGGTGCATCTCTACGACGCCTTCGGACACCTCGAATCGGAGACGGTGGAGGCGGGCCCGATCACGGAACCGGCCACTTTCGATGTGGCGGACGTGACATTTGGTTTGCAGACCTGTTTCGATCTGCGCTTCCCCGAGGGCATCCGCCGGGTGGCCGCCGCGGGCGCCCAGGTGCTCGTGCTGCCCGCGCAGTGGATCCCCGGCCCGGGCAAGGTCGATCAGTGGACGACGCTGGTGCGTGCGCGCGCCATCGAGAACACCGTTTATGTGGTCGCGGCCGACCAAGCGGCGCCGCGCGGGGCCGGGGCGTCGATGATCGTCGACCCGACCGGGGCCGTGCTCGCTGAGATCGGCGACGAACCGGGCGTGTTGACCGCGAGTGTCGATCTGGACCACCTGGCCAAGGTTCGCACCACCAATCCGAGCCTCGCGTTGCGGCGGTTCGCGATCACGGAGCGTGGCTGACGCAGTATTGCGTGGGGTGGTGGTCAGGCGAGGGGCCGCAGTATCGCGAAGCGATTCATTCGGGGGTGGTGGTCGGGTGACGGGTGGGCGTAGCGTTTTGATGGATGATCTACCCCGATCGGACACTGGCCGGTCGCGCGCTCGCCACGCATCTGGAGGACTTGCGCGCGGCCCATCCGCTGCTGCTCGGTCTGCCGCGCGGCGGGGTCCCGGTGGCCGCCGCGGTGCGCGACGTCATCGGTGGTGATCTCGACATTCTGCTGGTCCGCAAGCTCGGTGTGCCGTGGCAGCCGGAGCTGGCGATGGGTGCCATCGGCGAGGACGGCGTGCGGGTGCTCAACCCGGACGTGTTGTCGCACACCGGGATAAATCAGCGCGAGTTCGACCAGATCGAAGCCGCGGAACGGGCGGAACTGGATCGGCGCCGGGCGGTGTGGCGCGGCGACGCGAAACCGATCCCGCTCGACGGGCGCACCGTGGTGATCGTGGACGACGGTATGGCCACCGGTGCGACCGTGGTGGTCGCCTGCCGGGTCGCGCGACTGCATCAGCCGAGCCGCATCGTGGTCGCCGTGCCGGTCTCCTCCGCCGAAGCGCTGCGCCGCGTCGCCGCAGAAGCCGACCAAGTCGTCTGCCCCCTGGTCCCGCACTCGCTCGGCGGCGTCGGCACCGCCTACGAAGACTTCCACCAACTCGAGGACGCAGAAGTCACCACCCTGCTCACCTGACGCTCCACCCGCACACTGTCTGATTTCCCGCACACAAAATCGCATGCGATTCCCAGTGCGGGAAATCAAAAGGTGTGCGGCGGCGGGGTTTACCAGCGCTGAGCGTAGGTAATGGTGCGCTCGGCGGCAGTGACCATCGGGCGCAGCTGAGCGATCAAGCCGTGCGCGGTGACCGGAACGATGTCGACATCGGTGCCGGTGCGCACCGAGTAGCGGCCGTCGTCGCACACATCGATCCAGCAGAGCACCCCGAACGGGCGCAGCTCGCCGTCGCCGCGCCTGGCGGACACCACGATCTGGCCGATGCCGTCCCTCGGCTGCCGCAGCATCCGGCGGATGCGGGCGGGCACCGTCGGCCCGGCAACCGGCACGGTGACCAGGTCGCGGCTGTCCTCGCCGACGCGCGCCAGCGGTGCGGTCAGCCGGGGTGTGGTGCCCGGGGATTTCTCCGGCAGCATCGAAACCACCCGGGCGGTGAGACTTTTCACGCTGCCGACGAACAGCCGGATGTCGCCACCGTGGTCGGCGGTCGCGCCCGGGCGCTGCGCGGCCACCACCGCGACATTGCCCGCCGCGGCTCCGAGCACCCGCACCGGCCGGACGACCGCATCGTCCGGCCCCGCCGCGCTGTCGCGTTCGCCGTACACCTCAATCCGCAGTTCCGGCGCGCCGAGCACCCGCAGTGCCGCCTCCAGGTCGGCGTCGAGCACCCGATCGCACCAACTGTGCAACGCCGGTAGCTGCGCGTCCCGCTCCTCGGTGTCGCGCGCGGAGAGCCGAACGGCCAGCGGATAGGGCATGCGATCACCGTCGGTGCGCGCCCAGGCCAGCGCGAACTGGTCCGGCGTCAGCGTCCAATTCACTCCAACTCGGTCCACTCGCCGAGCACCGGTGGCGTGGTCGGATCGATGGCACCGATCAGCTCGCCGTTGTCGTCGGCCGGTTCGAGGAAGGTCGGCAGATCGTCGAAGTGGAAGTCGTCCTCGTCTTCGTCGTCGTAGCGGGTGGCGCGGGCGGTCGCGTTCGCGGCGTTCGCGGCGACGCTGGATCCTTGGCGCGGTGCGTCGCCCATGGCCATCGCACCGCCCATCAGTCCGCCCATCGCGCCCGCGCCGAGTCCGGTGACCGCGTCACTTGTGCTGTCCCTGCGCCGCTCGTCGCGTTTGCGTTGCTCGTCGGGCGCGGCCGGAGCCGCGGTACCCGGCACGACGACCTGCGGCGCCGCCGACGCGGTGGTGGTGTTCGGTGCGGTGATCGCACTGGAGCTCGGCGCGGAGCCGACCGCGGCCGGTGCCGAGGTCTGCGGAGCATCTACTCCGGCCGCAGTGACATGGAGAGGCGTGGGTGCCGAGATACTTCCGGCGACCGCATCGGTAATACCGTTCGCCGCGGCAACCGTGGCCGGCGTGGTCTCGGTCGGCTGCTCTTCGGTAGCGACAGCTTCCTCGGCCTCAGGTGCGGCTGCCGATTCGCCGACGAGCCGGCTCGTGTCCGAGGGTGCGTCCAACGTAACCGGCGGCGCGACAGGGTTTTCCGCGCCGAGTCCGGGCCCGGCGATCTTCGCGACCGGTGTCGTATAGGTGGTGACTTGCACGTCGCCGGACTGCTGGTCCCCGAACGCGGGCACGTCGGTGCCGGTCGGGATGAACACACCGGCGTAGATGTCGTTCATCGCCCGCACGATGTCCTGGCGGGTGTGCTCGGCCGACTTCTGGTCGGCGATATTGCTGGTGGCCTGGCTCGGATCCAGCAGCGCCGCACCGAGATCGGGCGCCTTCGCGGTCGGCGCGGACACCGCGGCCCGCAGCGCCTCGGCCGCGTCGCCGGCCTGACCGAGCCGTTGCGAGACCACCGCGAGCACGTCGGCGAGGTCCTGACCGGTCTGCTCGAACGCGTGCACGGCGTCGGCGGCTTTCTGCGCCGCGCCGCCGCGCCAGCCGTCGGCGATGGCCGCACGGACCTCGAGGTGCGCCTGCGCGACCGCGTCGGCCAGTCCGGCGGCCGCGTCGCCCCAGGCCTGCTGCCCACCCGCGAGCACCGCGGGCTTCAGCAGCTGGACCTTCTCGTGGATTTCGCGGTGGGTCATGCTGTCGAAGATCTCGACGTTCGGCGCGTAGGGCGGGTCGTTGCGCCGGACGAACGTCTGGCCCGGCGTGTGCGGCAATCTACGCATGGGCGGTTCCCTCCGCGTCGATCCGGCCGACCGACGCCGCGAGCAGGGAGTCGGCGCCCTGATAGGCCGAGCCTGCGGCGCGGAAGGTGAGCGCGAGTTCCCTGGCGGCTTCGGCGTATTCCCACAGCCGGGTGAGTGCGCCGTGCGCCTTGTTCTCGAAACCCGCGCGCAGTGCGTCACCGGAGGCGAACCCGCCGAACCCCGGCAGCGACGAGGCGGCGCTGAGTAATCGCATCTGTTCTTCGATCTGGTTGGCCAGCTGCTCGTAGCGGCGCGCGCACTTTTCGTGCACGCCCTCGGCCACCAGCATGCCGTCGATCCACAGCTCCCCCTCATCGACCGCGCTGTGCAAGGCGGCGACGGTGACGCCGGGCGCCGTGACTATGGACAGATCCGGGCGTCCGACACCGTTGGCGTTCTCGTTCGATGGCACCTCGACGTCCCCCTTCCTCATCTCTGAGCGAGGCTCAGTTCACGGGCGCCGTGCCAACCCCACGACGACACCCTGCATCCAGTCCGCGATGTCGGCAGCGACCCGCGCGTGCACCGGCTCGTGCAGCAGATCATGCCCGGCGTCGGTGTACGCCCGTAAATCTACCGATTCGTGGCGTCGAGTCCATACCTTCACCGCATCAATCGGCGCCCGGCGGTCCTCGACGCCGTGCACGGCGAGCACCGGAAGGTGGCGTGGCAGTGCGGAACCCGGCGCGCCGGGGGCGCCACCGCCGAGCGCCCGTTTCGGCACGCCGGACAGCACCACGCCGGACACCGCATCGGTCGGGATGGCGGGTCGCAGCGGAAGATCGCGTTCCACAATCGTCGAATCCGTGGTCGTCTCGCCCGGATCCGGTACCGCGGCACCGAACATGCCGAGCACGGTGACCGCGCCGAGCGAATGGCCCATCAAGATCAAGGGGGGTTGCGGCTCGGTCGCCCGCACGAGGTCGAACATCTGCCGCGCGTCCGCGACCAGCTCGGCCAGCGTGCCCGGTTTGCGTGGATCGCCCTCGCTCAGTCCATGACCCGAGGTATCGAGGGCCCAGGTCCCGATGCCCGCGGCCTTCAGCGACCGCGCGAAACGGTGGTAGTGGCCGCTGTGCTGGCCTAGCCCGGGCAGCAGCAGCACTGTCGCGACGCGATTTTCGCTCGGCCACCGCCGATAGTGCATCCGGCCACGGGCGCCGTCGAAAAAGGGCATGCCGAGATCTTGCCAAAGATCTTGGCGCTCAGTGGACTTCACGATGACCTCGCATCGGCGCCGGACCGCCTTCGCCCCGGCCAGGGTCGGTATCGGGCCGGAAGGCCGTTGTCCAGGTGGCTAGACTGCCCGCAGATTGCTGTGTCGGCTTGCAGAGACCCGAGGTGCCCGTTGAGAAAACTTCGTCGCCCATCGCCCCGGCGTTCCCTGCTGTGGTCGGCGGCGCTGGTTGCCCTGGCCTGCACCGCACCGGTCGCCGCCGCGGACCCCGCTGCCGCCGCGCAGCCGATCGCCTCGTGCGCGCCCGCGCAGGCCGCGACCGCGGTACCCGCCGGTATACCGGTGCTCGATTGGTCGGAGAACGTCGGCTACGACGCCGAGGGCAACCTGTGGGTCTCCCGGATCTACCGCAACGAGGTGCAGCGCTACGACCGCTCGGGTGCGCTCACCGCAACCGTCCCCGTCGAGTTCCCCGGCGCCGTCCGCAGCGGACCGGACGGGTTGCTCTATGTCGTCTACGGTGATTCGCCCACCAGTGCGATCCGCCCCGGCGGCGTCGTTCGTTTCGATCCGGCGGCCGCGGACCCGAAGCCCGAGGTCTTCGTCTCCGGCTTCCCCATGCCCAATGGCGCCGCCTTCGATGCGGCAGGCAATCTCTATATCGCCGCCATGTCCGGTGTCATCCGGGTGCGTACGGACGGCAGTGTCGATACCGCCTGGACCGAGAAGGCGGCCAGGACGGGAGCCAACGGCATTGTCGTGCAGGGTAATTCGCTCTACGTGACGGTTAACGGAAGCACGCTCGGCCAGCTCGTCCGCCTCGCGATCGATGACCCGAGTGCGCAAACTGTGATCGCGAACCTCGCCTCGTCGCTGCCCGGTGTGCCGGACTTCGCCGACGATCTGCACATCGATGCCGACGGCATCCTGTACGTGACCACCCTGTCCGGCCAGCTCGTCCGCGTCGATCCCGCGACCGGTGCGGCCTGCGCGGTGCTCACCGGCCAGCCGTTGACGTCGGTGGTCGCCACGCCGGGACAGCCGAACGAGCTGCTGGCAGGTACCGAGAGCGGCGCGGTGCTGCGTATTCAATTGTCCCGCTGAGCTTTCGCGTTCGGGCCGGCTACGGCGCGCTCGATGCGCGCGGAGACCGTGTGCAACTGTCGGACCAACTCCGGCGGCTCGTGCACCTCGAAGTCGGCGCCGAGGGTGATGAGCCGGTGCGCCAACCACTCCGGTGAGTCGTCGCGGAGGGCGTCCAGGCGGCAAGAGTTCTCGTCGATCGCGACGAGGTCGCCCGGGTCGTCGCCGAGCCGGCCGGCGATCCGTTGTGCGGGTGCGTGAATGGTGACGGAGAGCCGGAAAGTCGGCGTACCCCAGTCGGTTCGGCGCCCCGCCACGTAGGCGGCGGGATCGGCCGCGGGCAGTTCGCGCGGGGCGAAGCGAGCGGCGGTCGGCTGTACCCGCTCGACGCGGTCGACCCGGTAGACGCGCCAGTCGTCGCGATCGACGTCGTAGCCGACCAGGTACCAGCGGTGCCGGACCGGAGCAAGTCCGACGGGTTCGGCATGCCTGCGCGATTGCGTGCCACGGCCGTCGCGATACGTGAAACGCACTCGCTCCCTGTTGGTTACGGCGGCGGCCAGCGCCGTCAGCACCTCCGGATCGACCAGCGGGCCGGTATCGGCGGGCGGTGTGAGCGCGGGGCCGAGCACCCGCACCCTGCGGCGCAGCTTCGCGGGCAGGACCTGCTCCAGTTTGGTGAGCGCGCGCACCGACGCCTCCTCGATGCCCGCGACCGCGTAGCCCGCCGCGGCCCGCAGTCCCACCGCGATGGCGACCGCCTCGTCGTCCTCGATCAGCAACGGCGGCAGCGCCGATCCCGCAACCAGCCGGTAGCCGCCCGCCGCACCCACCGTCGCCTCGACCGGATAACCGAGTTCGCGTAATCGGTCGATATCGCGGCGCACCGTGCGATCGGTGACGCCGAGTCGTTCGGCCAGTTCGCTGCCCGGCCATTCGCGTGGGGTCTGCAGCAGCGACAGCAGACGCAGCAGGCGGGCGGGGGTGTCGTTCATGAATCTCAGAGTGCCAGACAACTAGGACATAGATGGTCCTAGATGCTTCCTAACGTAGTGCTCGGATCGAACGACCGACACACGAGGAGCCTCTCGATGACCGACCACCGCACCGCTGTTCGCCCGTTCCGCATCGACATCGCCCAGGCGGACCTGGACGACCTGCACGACCGGCTGAGCCGGGCCCGCTGGTCGGCCCAGCTGCCCGGTGCGGGACGCGAGCGTGGCGTGCCCGTCACCTACCTGCGCGAGCTCGCCGAGTACTGGCGGACCGAATTCGATTGGCGGGCACAGGAAGCGGCACTCAACGAGTTTCCGCAGTTCCTTACCGAGATCGACGGCCTCGACGTGCATTTGGTGCACGTCCGTTCGCCCGAGCCGGACGCGGTGCCGCTGATCCTGACCCACGGCTGGCCGAACACCTTCGCCGAGTTCAGCAAAACCATCGGCCTGCTCGCCGACCCGCGCAAGCACGGACTCGACCCGGCGCAGGCCTTCCACGTGGTGGTGCCGTCGGTGCCCGGCTTCGCGTTCTCGGCAGCGCCGCGCGAGGTGGGGATGACGCCGCAGCGGGTGGCCGAGATGTGGCTGGTACTGATGGAGCGGCTCGGCTACCAGCGATTCGGTGCCCAGGGCGGCGATCTCGGCGCCTATATCGCGCCGGAAATGGCGATCGCCGCGCCGGGCCGAGTGATCGGCGTGCACATCGATGGTGGTATCGGCATGCCGAGCGCGGCCGACGTGCCGACCATGACACCGGACGAGCGCGCCGAATGGGATCTCATGCAGCAGTGGATGACCGGCGTGAACCACCACGAGCTGCTGCGCGCCGCCCCGCAGACCTTCGCGCACGCGTGGACCGACTCCCCGGTCGGCCTGCTGGGCTGGCTCATGCACAAGTTCAACGAATTCGCCCCGCTCGCCGAGCAAGCCGAGGATGTGATCGACCGTGACCATCTGCTGACTACCGTGAGCCTGTACTGGTTCACCAATACGGCGGCCACCTCGTCCTGGCCGATGTACAACGGGCTCGGGGACAACGGATTTGCCTGGCCGAAGGGGCAGAAGCGGGTTCCGACCGGCGTTTACGGTGGGGGATCAGCGTTGATGCTGCGACTTGCCCAGCGCGACAACGACATCGTGCACTGGCCGAAGGGCAATACCGGCAATCACTTCGTGGCGATGGAACTGCCTGAGCTGCATGTGGCCGATATCCGCGCGTTCTTCGCAAAGGTGCGCTGAATCAGGCTGTGCGGCACCGTTCGTCGTGGCGGTGCCGCCGAGTCAGCCGGCAGGCTTGGTGAACTCGCCGTGCACCGCGGCGCCCCCGGCGGTACCGACCACCCCCGGCGCGGGCGCGGGCCGCGGCGCAGCGGACGGTGCGGGGGCCGGCGCCGGGCCGATCTCGGTCCCGTTGGGGCCGGGCGCGGTCAGTCCGGGACCGGTCGTGTTCGCCGGATTGCTCGGGTGGTTAACCGGCTGGTCCGGCACCATGAAGGTGCCGACGGTCGGCGTCATCACGCAGTTCGCGAACGGGTAGTTGATGATGCCCCACATCGAGGCGATCACCGTGCCGGGTCCGCTGTGCACCGTCTTGGACAGCGACGGGAGGCCGTACTCGGTGAGGTCGTCGAGCGAGTCGATGCCGCTGGCGCCGTTGTTGATGTTCACCCAGGCCACCACGAGGCCGGAGGCGAGCGGCGCGCCGGTGTGCGCGGGGGTCGCGCTGAACCGCAGCGTGCCCGGCGCGATATTGAGGTCTTGGTTGTTGCCGCCGCCGTCGGTGGTCGCGGCCGCGATGATCGTGGTGACCGGGCCGACGCTGCCACAGCCGAAAGTGGGTGCGGCGTAGGCGAACGGGGTGAAGGCGCTCGTCACGTGGCGCAATCCGGCGACGTCGGCGAGCTTGGTGTACTGCGTCAGCGCGCCGACACCCGCCTGCACGGCCGGGTCCGGGCCCGCGATCTCGGTGAGGTGGGTGAGTCCGGCGTCCACTGGTGACGGTTCGGGATCGGCGGTGGCCGGGCCACCCAGGGTCAGTGCCGCGCCGATGCCGAGCGCTGCCACGGCCGTACTGGCTCGTGCGATGGTCCTGCCGTTCACTCGAACTCCTCGATACGCAAAGTCTCGGGGTCCCCAACCCACGTCCAGCAACGTACCAGTTCGTCCGAGGTGCCGCCCAGGTAGCGCCGGTGTCCACCCCCGGTTGACGCCCGCCGAGCGTGTCCTACCTGTGTGATCCAGTCGACAGTGGAGGATTACCGGAGGGTAGGTTGGACTCGGACGTACGAGACACAGACGGAGCTGCGTATGAAAATAAGCCTGTCCCCCGATGAAGTCGCCTTCCGCGACGAACTGCGAAACATCTATCGGACCGAGATCCCCGCCGACATCCGTGAGCGCTTCAAATACGGCCGGGAGCTGTCCCGCGACGACATCGTCCGCTCGCACAAGGCCCTCAACGACCACGGCCTCGCGGTGCCGAACTGGCCCGTCGAGTGGGGTGGCAAGGACTGGACCCCGATGCAGCGCCACATCTGGCAGGACGAGATGCAGCTCGCCTCGGTGCCGGACCCGCTGACGTTCAATGCCCAGATGGTCGGCCCGGTGATCGCGCACTTCGGCTCGCCGGAGCTCAAGCAGCGCTTCCTGCCGCCCACCGCCGCGCTCGACATCTGGTGGTGCCAGGGCTTTTCCGAGCCCGACGCCGGGTCGGACCTGGCCTCGCTGCGCACCACCGCGGTGCGCGACGGCGACTCCTACATCGTCAACGGCCAGAAGATCTGGACCACCCTGGCCCAGTACGCGGACTGGATCTTCTGCCTGGTGCGCACCGATCCGAGCGCGCCGAAGAAGCAGGCGGGCATCTCGTTCCTGCTGTTCGACGTGAAATCACCCGGTGTCACCATCCGCCCGATCAAGCTGATCGACGGCGGCTACGAGGTGAACGAGGTGTTCTTCGAGAACGTGCGGGTGCCCGCCGATCAGCTGGTCGGCGAGGAGAACATGGGCTGGACCTACGCCAAGTTCCTGCTCGGCAACGAACGCACCGGCATCACCGGCGTCGGTCGCACCAAGGTGAAGATCGGCGTGGCGAAAGAGTATGCCGCGCAGACCAGGTCGGGCAGCGCAACCCTGCTCGAGGATCCGCTGTTCGCGGCGCGGCTCGCCGAACTGGAGAACGAGCTGCTCGCGCTGGAACTCACCCAGTTGCGGGTGGTCTCGAACTCCTCGGACGGCAAGCCGAATCCGGCGTCCTCGGTGCTGAAGCTGCGCGGCTCGGAGTTGCAGCAGGCCGCCACCGAGCTGCTGCTCGATATCGCGGGCCCGGATGCGGTGCCGGTCGGCGCCGACGACATCGCTTCGCCCGGGTGGGCGCAGCGCAGTGGTCCCAGCTACCTGAACTACCGCAAGACAACCATCTACGGAGGCTCCAGCGAGGTGCAGCGCACCATCATCGCCTCCACGATCCTCGGATTGTGAGGCGCCGCCATGGATTTCGATCTCACCGATGAACAGGAAATGCTGCGGGACACGGTGCGTGAGCTGCTCGCTCGCAACTACGACCCGGAGACCAGGCTGAAGGTGACCGACACCGAACTCGGCTGGAGCCGTGAGGTGTGGCAGCAGCTCGCCGAACTCGGCGTGCTCGGACTGACTTTCAGCGAGGACGACGGCGGCGTGGGCGCGGGCCCGGTGGAGACCATGGTGGTGCTCGAGGAGGTGGGGCGCAGGCTGGCGCCGGAGCCGATCCTCGATGCGGTGCTGATCCCCGGCGCGCTGATCACCCTCGCGGGCAGCACCGAACAGCGGCAGCGCGTGCTGCCCGAGGTGGCCTCGGGCAGCAAGCTGCTCGCCTTCGCGCACGCCGAACCCGGCGTGCGCTGGCCGGCCACCGAACTGGCCACCACCGCTGTGCCGCAGGGTGATTCGTACGCACTGACCGGCATCAAGAATCCGGTGACGCACGGCGACTGCGCCGACGAGCTGGTGGTCAGCGCACAGCTGCCGGGCGGCGGCACCGGGCTGTTCCTGGTCGCCGCCGATGCTCAGGGCGTCAGCCGCAAGGCCTACCGCACGGTGGACGGGCAGCGCGGCGCGCAGGTCGAGCTCGATCAGGCAGCGGCCGAACTGCTCGGCGGCGAAGTCGATGCGGCCGAGGCGATTCGGGCCGCACAGGGCCAAGCGCAGGCGAGCCTGTGCGCGGAATCCATCGGTGCGATGGAGGAGGCGCTGCGCTTGACGACCGATTACCTGAAGCAGCGCAAGCAGTTCGGGGTCACCCTGTCGAAGTTCCAGGCGCTCACGCATCGAGCGGCGGACATGTATGTGTCGCTGGAACTCGCGCGCAGCATGAGCCTCTACGCCACCGCGGCCGCGGCCGACGGTGCGATCGACGACCAGGTCGCCTCGCGGGCCCGGCTCCAGGTCGGTCGCTCGGCGCGGCACATCGGTCAGGAAGCGATCCAGCTGCACGGCGGGATCGGCGTCACCGCCGAGTACCCGGTCAGTCACTACGTGGCCAGGTTGACCGCCATCGAACGCACGCTGGGCGGCGGGCTGGAGCATCTGCGGGTGCTCAGCGCGCGGGTCGGCGAGCACGAGCTGCCCGAGCTGTAAATCCTTGCGGTGGTGCGTGTTCTGCGCACCACCGCGGGTCTACTCGTGGTCGCTGTTCAATCCGCCGGACGGGCTTTCGGACGGGCGAGTGGTCGGCTCGTCCGGAGTCGTGGTCGTCGGCCGCGGCCTGGTCGGCCTGGTGGTGGTCGGCCTGGTCGTCGGCGCTTCCGTCGTAGGCGCCTCGGTGGTGGTGGCCGGTGGGCGGGTGTCCTCGGACGGGGTCTCGTGCGGTGGAATCCCGTGCGACTCTTCCGGGGCCGGCTCGCCCGACGTCGTGGTGGCGAACCCGGTGAACGGCGTCGCCTGGGGCGCTTGATAGGGGGCGATACGCCAGGTCGGCGACGGCGGAATCGACACTTTCGGCACCGTCACGCTGGTGCCCGAGTGCACCACGGGCGCGACATTCGGGTCCGACTGCAACGGCGGGGGTGCGACGTAGGTGTCCTGTTTGCCGATTCCGCAGGCGCCGATGAGGACTAGCCCGACGGAGATCGCGCCTGCGGCGATCGCCGGACCTGCGATCTTGGTCCTGGTGCTCTCCATCGGTGACAACTCCTGCTGCGGTTCGAGTGGGCATCACCTTACTCGAGCGCGGTCCACCGGGCCAGGCGAAGCGGTCGCCGCCGGTGCGTCGGACCCACCCATTTTAAACGCCGGTAACTCAGATATCGAATTGGTCTCTTCGGCGTGTCGTGGGCACGTGTCGCTGTCATATGGCGCGGCATGGTCGTAGCGTGTGAGCAAAGTTACGCGTGAGACGCCTGTACCCAGATGAGAGAAGCGTTGTGTGATGAACGCGGCATTGGTTCTCTGATCGGCGTCATCGAGGAGTAGATGATGGGAGCTTACTCGACAGCGTCGCAGCAGGAGTCGTCCGCAGCCGCCAAGGATGCGGTGTCGGCTTCTTCGCAGCATCTCGTGTCGAACGGGTCAGCGCGCTCGCTGTCCACGATTCTTTCGCGGACACTCGCCTGGCTGATCTTCATTGGCGGCATCGTCGGGGCTGTCCTCGGCATCGCAGGCCTACACGTCGAAATCACCGTCGCCGGACTGATTCTCGCGTGCACCGCAGGGCTGGTCCTGCTCAAACTTCGCACAGGTGGCCGTGGCGGCAACGAAACGGATTGACGCCGAACCCAACTGAGCCGGCAGGCCGACTCGACCACCGGTCGGTCGTGGTGGCAGGCCGGCGAGACACGCGGGCGCGCAACGCATCCGCCGCCTACCGTGGTGATCATGAGGATCGAGATCAGCACGGATGCGGCCGAGTTCCGCTCGCGCACCGAGTCGTTCCTGCTCCGTGATCCGCTGCGGCACACCGTGATCAGCACCAGCATCGCCAACCAGGTGGCGGGCCTCCAGGCCGCCGACGGCGGCTCGCGATTTCTGGCGTTGTACGGCGACGGCGCGTCCGTGACCGGTGTCGCCATGCGGGTCGCGGACCGGGACATGTACCTGGGCGAGCTGCCGGAGGGCGGCGCGAGCGCGGTGGCGGACGCGCTGGCCGAGGTGGCACCGGAAAGCGCCGGGGTAGAAGGGCTTGCGGCCGACGCCGACATCTTTGCCAAGCGGTGGAGCGACCGCTTCGGGGTCGGAGTGCAACCGTCCTACACCACCAGGCTGTACCGGCTGGGTGCGTTGCGTATCCCCGATGTGCCCGGGAGTCCGCGCCGGGCAACCGAATCCGAGGTCGAGCTGTGTCTCGAATGGGCCGAGGCCATGCGCGCCGAGGCTGGAATCTCGCCGCCCGGGCTGGACAAGGCGACCATCCGCAACCGGGTCGCGGCCGGACTGATGTGGTTCTGGGAGCGCGACGGCCGCCCGACCAGCTTTGCCGCCCACCACCTTCCGGTGCACGGCTGGTCCCGGGTCGGCCTGGTGTACACACCGGCGCAGGAGCGCGGGCACGGTTACGCCAGCGCCGTCACCGCGCACATCGCGCAAGTCTTGCGCGCCGACAACCTGAACGTGTGCCTGTTCGCCGACACCGCCAACCGCACATCGAGCAAGATCTACCAGTCCATCGGCTTCCATCCGACCCACGAGTTCGTGCACCACGCATTCGGTTGAGCGCCTGGGTCTTCCAGCCGTAGTGGGTGGGTGGTCAGCCCGCTCAGTTCAGTGGTGCTTCGGTCCACCACTGCATCAGCTCGGACTCGGTGGCGATGAAGCCCGCGCTGTACATCAGGATCGTGGCGCGTTGCGGGGCGGCGGTGAACTCGGTGATCATGCGCGGGCGCCGGGTACTGCTGTTGTGCAGCGTGTAATTGGTGTAGGCGTGGCCGTGATTGGTGGCCGTGGTCCGGTCGTTGACGGGTAAGGCGTCGAGCGCGGCGCGGACGTCGGCGGGGGAGCTGTAGAGGTAGAAGGAGAATGCCGCTTTGTTCTCGGTGCCGCCGAAGCAGCGCCACATCACCAGCCAGGCACCGAAGGCGGGATCCTCCTCGTCGATGGTCGGCGCGGAAGCCGGGTCATAGGCGAAGCAGCCCGCCTTGTGGTAGCCCGTTCCGGAGTGAACCAGCTGCTGGGCAGTGGTTTTCGGCAGCATCGCCGGGAACTCGGCGCTGAGCGCCGCCGCGTTCGTGCCCACCTGAGCGGGGTCGGCGGTCGTCGCGGGTGGTGGCGAGCTCGGCGGCTCGGTGGGGTCGGCGATGACGGTAGCGCGTGGTGTGGTCACGGTCGTGGTGACCGTCGGTCCCGCCGAACCTGATTCGCCGCGGGAGGACATGATGAGCGAGGCGATGAGTCCGAGCACCAGGAGCACGCCGATGCCGCCGCCGAGCTTGGCGTTGGACTTGGGGCGCTGCACGGGAACTGGGCCGCTGCGGGAGGGTCCGGCGTCGGGTCTACCTTGCGCGATGGCACGCTGGGGCTGCTGATGCGGCGACGCGGAGGGCGCAAATTGTTGCCGTGCAGAGGACGGCGCAAATTGTTGCGGCACTGCAGGTGACGCGAGCTCCTGCGGTGCGGTCAGCGCCCGCCAAGCGGCACCGGCGAATTCGGCGCAGGAATCGAACCGCCCGTCGGGTCGCTTCGCCATCGCCTTGGCCAGCACCGCATCCAGCGCCACCGGCAGCCCCGGCCGCAACCGGCTGACCGGTGGTGGCGGCACCTGCAAATGTCCCTGGATCACCGCGACCGGGTTGGTGGCGTCGAACGGCACCGTGCCGGTCAGCAGCCGAAACAGCGTGCAGGCCAGCGAGTATTGGTCCGAGCGGTGATCGAGCAGCGCACCCGACAGCTGCTCCGGTGACGCGTACGCCAAAGTAGCGGTGAATGTTCCGGTCTGCGTGAGCCGCCCGGTGTCGTCGCGGAAGCGCGCGATGCCGAAGTCGGTCAGGAACACCCGCTCGCCGGCGCCTGCGGTGCGTTCGAGCAGAATGTTGGCGGGCTTCACATCTCGGTGCAGCACGCCACGACGGTGCGCGAAGTCGAGCGCCTTGGCGGTCTCGCCGATGATCTGCACCGCGCGCTCCGGCGGCAAGGACCGCGCGTCCACCCCGGCGGCGTCGGTGCCGTCGATGTACTGCATCGAGATCCACAGCCGCTCATCCTCGACGCCGCGGTCGAACACGGTCACGATGTTCGGGTGATCCAGCCGGGCGACCAGGTCGGCCTCCCGCTCGAACCGAGTACGGATCTCCTTGTCGTGGAACACTTCCGGGTTCAACAGCTTCATCGCCGTCAACCGTGGCAGGCGGGGGTGCCGCGCCAGGTACACCGAGCCCATGCCGCCGCGACCGAGCAGCCGTTCGATGGTGTACCCGGCGAATATCTCTCCGGGATGCAGCATGGATCAGTTCAGCGGCGCCGAGCGCCACCAGCGCAGGGTCCGATCGATGTCGCCGGAGCCGTCGGTGAACATCAGGTACTGGGCACGGTCCGGATCGCCGGTGAAGGCGGTGACGATCTTCGGGCCGCCCGTGTCGTATTTGTAGTTGGTGTAGGACTTTCCGCCGTTGGTGTCGGTGGATTTGGTGTTGGCGGGCAGCGTGTTCAGCACGGCCTGCACGTCGGCGGCGGACTTGTAGACGTAGATGCGATAGAGCGGGTCGGAGCTGTCACCGCCGCCGTAGCAGCGCCACTGCCAGGCCCAGTCACCGAACTCCGGGTCGCCCTCGCTCGGCGACGGCGTGTAAGTGGCGTCGGTTTCCCAGCATTTGGCGCCGTTGTAGCCGACCTGCTCGGACTTGGTGGCGGGCACCATGCGCGGGAACTCGGCACTGATCGAGTCCACGGTCGCGGGCACCGTTTTACCGGGCCCGTTCACGCCGGATGCGACCGAACTCGGTGTCGTATCGCCGCCGGAGGCGGTCGAATCGCTGACCGCGCCGATGATGGCCAGCGTCACCACGAGCAGCACCACCACACCGACACAGATGCCGATGATGACGCCGACGTTGGACTTCTTCGGCGGCCGTCCGGCGACGCCGACCGGCGACATGGGCGGCGGGCCGTAGTTGTTGCCGAACTGCTGCCCCGCGTACGGGGCGGTCGGCTGTGGTGCCTGGCCGTTGCCGTACTGCGGCGCGGCCAGCGTGGCCGGCGGCGGCGTGAACGGCGATCCCGCAAGGTGATTCGGCCCGCTGGTCGGCTGGCCGTACTGCGCCGGGTAGGGCGCGCCGGTGGTGGGGGTGGGCCCTCCGGTGGTGGGGCGGGGTCCGNCCTTCTCCGGCGGGGTCGGAGGGGTATAGGGGCCGGGGTCCGGTGGTCGGCCTCGGCCCGGTGGTCGGCCGTGGTCCGGCCACCGCCGTCGGTGGCGCGGTGAACGGCCGCGGCCCGCCGGCCACCGGCATCGAGGGCACGCTCGGATTGGTCAGGGCGTGGCGGGCGGCGGCCGCGGAGTCGGCGCAGCTGGGGGACCTGTCCTCCCGTCGCTTCGCCATAGCCCTGGCCCGCACCCTGTCCAGCGCGTACGGCAGGCCCTGGCGGTGGCTGCTCAGCGCGGGCGGCGCACCTTGCAGATGACCCTGGATGACCGCCGCGGGGTTGGTCGCGGAGAACGGGCCGGTCCCGGTGAGCAACCAGAACAGCGAGCACGCCAGCGAATACTGATCCGACCGATGGTCCAGCGACGAACCGGTGAGCTGCTCGGGCGACGCGTAAGCCAGTGTGGCGGTAAAGGTTCCGGTCTGCGTGAGATGGCCCGTGTCGTCCCGGAAGCGGGCGATACCGAAGTCGGTGAGGTACACCCGCTCGCCGCGGCCACCACCGCCGCGCGCCAGCAGGATGTTCGCGGGCTTCACGTCGCGGTGCAGCACACCGATGCCGTGCGCGTAGTCGAGGGCGTCCGCGGTTTCCTTGACGATCTGCACGGCGCGCTCGGGCGGCAGCGCCTGCGGTTGCACCGATGCGGCGTCGATGCCGTCGATGAACTGCATGGAGATCCACAGCTGCTCGGCCTCGAGCCCGCGGTCGTAGACCGTGACGATATTCGGGTGGTCGAGCTGGGCGACCAGATCCGCCTCCCGTTCGAACCGCGCCCGCACCTCCTTGTCGAAGAACATCTCCCTGTTCAACAGCTTCAACGCGGTCAGGCGCGGCAGCCGAGGGTGTTTCGCCAGGTAGACCGATCCCATGCCACCGCGACCCAGTTGCCGCTCGATGACATAACCGGCGAAAACGTCACCGCTGGCCAGCATGTCTGCTCCACTTCCCGCCGCCCGCCGGGACCCACCGACGAACAGGCGTACAGCATAAGAACGCGCGATCAGGCACGGGCCGGACCACGGAAAACATCGAAACCATAGCAGTAGTCACTGTTCCGATGGCCCGCCGGAGAAGGCGGGGGCAGGCCGGTCAAGGGCACCATCGAGAACCTGGCCGGCGACGACATCGTCGGTCTGCAACACGGTATTCACCCCCGTTGTCGGGTCGAGCGCGCGGATACTACCGATGTATCTCGCTGGGCTCCCGCGATGCAACACATCCCGGTTCGCCGTCTGCGGCTGGCTGTCGGTGGTGGTCGTTAAGCTGGCCCCTATGCAGATTGGCGCACATGTCAGGCTCGATGGCGACCCGATCGGCTTCGGCGAGAAACTCGGCGCCGACGTCATCCAGATGTTCGTCGTCGACCCGCAGAGCTGGGACAAACCCACCCCGCACCCGCGGACCGAGGAGATCGTGGCCAGCCCGATCGACGTGGTGGTGCACTCGTCCTATCAGATCAATGTGGCGAGCCTGAACAATCGCCTGCGCATGCCCTCCCGCAACGCGGTCGCCCAGCAGGCCAAGGCCGCCGCCGACCTCGGCGCGATCGGTCTGGTCGTGCACGGCGGGCACGTGCGCTCGGACGCCGAGCTGGAGACCGGCGTCGACAACTGGCGCAAACTGTTCGAACGCCAGCAGGACAAGGGCGGCTTCGCGGTGCCGATCCTGATCGAGAACACCGCGGGCGGTAACCACGCGATGGCGCGGCATTTCGACTCGATCGCCCGCTTGTGGGACGCCGTCGGCGATTTCGGCGCGGGTTTCTGCCTCGACACCTGCCATGCCTGGGCGGGCGGCGAGGAACTGATCGGCGTCGTCGACCGCATCAAGGCGATCACCGGCCGCATCGACCTGGTGCACCTGAACTCCTCGCGCGACGAGTTCAACTCCGGCGCCGACCGCCACGCCAACTTCGCCGACGGCACCATCGACCCCCAGCTACTTGCCGAGGTCTGCAAGTCCGCCGACGCCCCGGTCATCCTGGAAACCCCCGCCGACGGGGTGGCCGAGGATCTGGCTTACCTGCGCGAGCACGTGGGGTAGATGGGTCCCAGCGAGGTGTCGTCGTGCGCTGCCGCTGCGGCCCCTGAGACACTGGTGCGATGAGTATTCGGCCGTTGGACGGTGTTCGCGTCCTGGAGCTGGGCAATTACATTGCCGCGCCGACCGCCGGGCGCATCCTCGGCGACTTCGGCGCCGAGGTGATCAAGGTGGAGCGGCCGAAGGCGGGAGACGAGCTGCGCAACTGGCGGCTCTACGGCGGCGACACCTCCATGCTCTACCGCACCGTCAACCGGAACAAGAAGTCGATCACGCTGGACCTACGCAGCGAAGCGGGCCGCGCCGTCGTGCTCGACCTGGTCCGCCGCTGCGATGTGCTGCTGGAGAACTTCCGCCCCGGGATGCTGGAGAAGTGGGGGCTCGGCCCGGAGGTGCTCAACGCGGCGAACCCCGATCTGGTGATCACCAGGATCTCCGGCTACGGGCAGACCGGACCGCACGCGTCCCGGCCGGGCTTCGCCGCCGTCGCCGAGGCGGTGGGCGGCCTGCGCGAACTGATGGGCGAACCGGACCGGCCGCCGGTGCGCACGGGCGTGTCCATCGGTGACTCCATCGCGGGCGTCTATGCCGCGTTCGGCACCGTGATGGCGTTGTTCCAGCGCGAGCGCAAGCCGGACGAGACGCCGATTCCGTTGCGCGAGCGGGTCATCGACGTCGCCCTCAACGAGACGATCCTGTCGGTGATGGAATCCCTCGTGCCCGACTACCTTGCCTACGGCATCAAACGCGAACGCACCGGCGGACTCGTCGAGGGCATCGCCCCGAGTAACGCCTACCCGTGCAGCGACGGCGTCAGCATCATCATCGGCGGCAACGGCGACGCCATCTTCCAGCGCTACATGCAGGTGATCGACCGCCCCGATCTGGCCGCCGACCCGGAACTACACGACAACGCGGGCCGCTGGCGCAACCACGTTCGCCTCGACGCCGCGATCACCGAGTGGACCAGCAGGCACACGCGGGCCGAGGCACTGAAGATCCTGGAGGCCGCGGGCATCCCGTGCGGCCCCATCTACACCGCGGCCGACATCGTCGCCGACGAACAGTACAAGGCGCGCAACATGATTCAGCAGTTCTCGGTGGATGTCGGTGCGGCGGAACCGAAGTCGGTCGGCTTCCCCGGCATCGTCCCGGTGATCGGCGAACAGTCCCTGCCCATCCGCAATGTCGGACCCGATCTGGGGGAGCACACGCACGAGGTGTTGTCCGGGCTACTCGGCATGAGCGACAGCGAGATCGACGCCTTGGAGGCGAAATGAGGGAAGACCGCAGGCGACCGCCGCGACGCGGACCACGCGACATCCGTTCGCCGGGGTTCACCCGGCCGACCGTGCATCCCAACCCCGCGGGCGTGCACGAAAAGCCGTGGGGCGGCGTGATGTGCGCGCCGCGGCAGGAGCGGGACGAGCGGTGAGCTCGGCGGTCCTGCGCGACGTGACTCTGCGTGACGGCTTGCAGCTCACCGGGAAGGTGCTGCCGGTCGAGCAGAAGGCCGACCTCGTCCGGCGGCTGCTCGGGCTCGGGGTGCCCGCGCTGGAGATCGGTTCGATGGCGCGGCCCGACCTGGTGCCGCCGATGGCCAACACCATGGAGCTCATCGCCGCGCTGAGTCCCGAAGAGCTGCAACACTGTTGGGTGTGGGTGGCCACGCCGCGGCACGTCGAGAAGGCGGCCGCGGCCGGGGTGCGCAATTTCCAGTACTGCTTCTCGGTCTCGGACGCGCACAACAAGGCCAACATCGGCCGCACCACCGAGGACAGCGTCGCCGCGATGCCCGACGCGGTCCGGCTCGCCGCTGCCGTGGGCGGCTCGATCCAGCTGTGCCTGGCCACCAGCTTCACCTGCCCCTTCGACGGCCCGGTCGATCCGGAGCGCGTCCTCGCCATCGCCAACGACCCGCGCACCGCGGGCGCCGACGACATCGTGCTCGCCGACACTCTCGGCCAAGCCCATCCCGGCGAGGTCGCCGCCCTGGTCTCCGCCGTCCACACCCGAACCCCCCAGCGCCGCATCGTCTTCCACGGCCACGACACCTGGGGCATGGGTGTAGCCAACACCCTGGCCGCCATCACGGCCGGCGCCACCATGGTCGACGGCGCACTCGGCGGCCTAGGCGGCTGCCCCTTCGCCCCCGGCGCCAGCGGCAACACCGCCACCGAAGACATCCTCTTCGCCACCCGCCCCGCCTGGTTCACCCCCACCACCCTNCACTCTCCACCCGTTCCTGTGAAAGAACGCGGGACCCCCCGAGACCCCCCCCTAAGCCTTCGTCGGCAGCGCCGGATGTATATAAGAGCCAGGTTCACCCCCACCACCCTCGCCACCCTGGTCGACCTCTCCGAAAACCTCCTCGCCGACCTCGGCGAACCCAACCGCTCCCGCACCGCCGAAGGCGCACGATCAAAAGCCGAAGCCTTCGAATGGGTCAGCCAGCGGTCCACTGGCGCATGACCTACCTCAGCGGCGAGTAAGCACTCCGACAGCCCACGGGCGGTGACGCTCGCGTGGCGAACCGCGGGCCTCGCACGGCGGTGGCCGATTGCGCGCCCCCGGCGCCCGGAAAATGCGTCGCGCTCAGCGGGTCTCGACGCTTACCATTCCCAGCATGTTCAGCTATGCCATCGTCGCATCGTCCGCAGTCGCGGGCGCGATGGCTGCTGTCCTGGCCGCCTCGGCAGCATCTGCCGCGCAGCTCGACGGAGCCCGAAGCTGACCTTCCCCGGGATGTCCCGGGACCTCGGACGGGGAAGGTCGCCCCGTCGCTGAGGTCCCGCTCGACATCGTCGGGCACATTCGCTCGTGCCCGCCAGGCAAACCAGGAAAAACCATGTCCAAGAAGACCTATGTGCGCACCAAGCCGCACCTCAACATCGGCACGATGGGCCACGTCGACCACGGCAAGACCACGCTCACCGCGGCGATCACCAAGGTGCTCGCGGAGCGGGGCGGCGGCAGCTTCGTGCCGTTCGACCGGATCGACCGGGCGCCGGAGGAGGCGCAGCGTGGCATCACCATCAATATCGCGCACGTCGAATACGAGACGGCGACCAGGCATTACGCGCACATCGACATGCCGGGTCACGCCGACTTCGTGAAGAACATGATCACCGGGGCGTCCCAGCTGGACGGCGCCATCCTGGTGGTTTCGGCGCAGGACGGGGTGATGCCGCAGACCGCCGAGCACGTGCTGCTGGCCCGCCAGGTCGGCGTCGAGCACATCGTCGTCGCCCTGAACAAGGCCGACGCGGGTGACCCGGAGCTGCTCGACCTGATCGAGCTGGAGGTGCGTGAACTGCTCACCGCGCAGGGCTATCCCGGCGCCGGCCTGCCGGTCGTCCGGGTCTCCGGGCTGCGTGCGCTGGACGGCGACGAGCGGTGGACGGCCGCGCTGCTGGAGCTGCTGGACGCCGTCGACACGCACGTGCCGACCCCGGTCCGGTACACCGACGCGCCGTTCCTGCTGCCGGTGGAGAACGTGCTCACCATCACCGGCCGCGGCACCGTGGTCACCGGTGCGGTGGAACGCGGCCGGGTCCGGCTCGGCGATCGGGTGGCCGTGCTCGGCCTCGGTGACGAGCTCACCTCGGTCGTCACCGGCGTCGAAACCTTCGGCCGCACCATGGATGTCGCGGAGGCGGGCGACAATGTCGCGCTGCTGCTGCGCGGCGTGCAACGCGATCAGGTCCGCCGCGGCCAGGTCGTCGTCGAACCCGGCAGCGTCGCCGTGCACAGCGGGTTCACCGCCCGCGTCTACCTGCTCGGCGCGGCGGAGGGCGGCCGGCGGACGCCGATCGCCACCGGCTACCGCCCGCAGTTCTACATCCGCACCGGTGACGTGGTCGGCGACGTGACGCTGCCCGGCGACATCCGGGTGGCGATGCCGGGGGAGACGGTCGAGGTGACCGTCGAACTGGGCCGCCCGGTGCCGTTGGAGCCGGGGCTCGGCTTCGCCATCCGGGAGGGTGGCCGCACGGTCGGCGCGGGCACCGTGCTCGCCACCGGTTAGTGATGCGACACCGTGCGCGGGGACTCCTCCGCGCACGGTGTCACTCAACCGGTCGCTGATGTCTGCGCGTGTCTGGGTGGTGGTGCGCTCGGCTTGGGGAACGGCTCGACCGGTGGCATCGCGCCGAACCGGGTGCGAACTTCGGTGCACGCGTCGATGATCCGGTCGACGGCCTGGTCGGTGAGGCCCGCGTGCAGGCAGAAGCGGATCAGCGTGTGATTGCGTGCGGTGTGCGGCGGGCACAGCAGGGTGCCGAAAATGCCGCGGATTTCCAGGAAGTCCCGGATGGCGGCGGCCCGCAGGTCCGGTCCGGCCTGTAGCGCGACGATGTGGCTGGCCGAGCCGGCCAGGTCGAATTCGAGCGTGGTCAGCGCCCGGCGCACCATGGTCGACAGCTCGCGTAGTCGCTGGCGCCGCCAGTTGTCGGTCCGGATCATCTCGAGCGTCGCGGCCAGTCCGGCGATCTCGTACGGCAGCATGGTCGAGGAGAAGACCGCGGGATGCGACTCCAGCTTGAAGTAGTCCACGAAATCGATGCTGTTCGCGCCGACGAACCCGGCCCGGCCGCCGAAGGCCTTGGCCAGGCTGGCGATTCGGTACGGCACGCGATCGGTGAGGCCGAGCGCCGCGACCATGCCCGCCCCGGCGGGACCGTCGGTGCCGAGCGCGTGCGATTCGTCGACGACGAGCACGCTGTCGGTTTCGTCGGCGATATCGCACATGTGGGTCAGCGGGCACCGGCTGCCGGTGTTGCCGTAGATGGCGTCCACCGCGATGATGCCCGGCCCGTGCGCGCGGATCTGCTCGCGCAGGTGACCGGGAAAGTTGTGCCGGAACGAATAGATCGGCGCCCCGGCCGCCCGCGCGCCGTGCCAGAACGACATGTGGGCGAATTGGTCGATGTAGACCGGAGTCTCGGCATCCGCGATCGATTGCAGCAACCCGACAGTCGCATTCCAGCCGGATTGGCAGAGTATTCCGGCGGGCGACCGTAGCTGATCGGCGAGCGCACGTTCCAGTAGCACCTGCGGGTGGTCGTCGCGCAGGAACGCGCTCGCGGCGAGTCTTCCGGAGGTCGGGGCGCGTAGCGCGGTCTCCACCGCGTGGGTGATCCGCGGATCGGCCCACAGCGCCAGATAGTCGTTGCTGGTGAGCACGACATCACCGTGGTCGGGCACACCGCCGTGCAGAATGTGCCGCCCGCCCCAGTGCCCGGCGAGTCTGCCGGTCTGAAAGCCATCGACGCGCAGGCGAATCCGTTCGGCGACTGTAGGGCCCATGGAACTCCTTTCGCTACCAATAGCTACTTCAGAGCACACGCCTCTCGATTGAACCACCGTGGCTTCGGGCCAGGGCGGTATTCGGTAACTTGACGGATGACCACTAATTCACCTGCGTACGAACGCCGACCGCACGGTTTGCCGCAGTTCTATCTACGGACACCCGCAATGATTCAGCAATCACACAGCGGGCCGGTTGTGACTGGCGCGCACAACCGGCACCGCGTGGTCGGTCAGCGGGTGGCGCGTGGTGCGCCGGGGCCCGCGTCGATCCGTGTCGGCCCGGCTGCGGTCGGGAGCACGGGGAAGTCGAAGATCGCGGTCGGAATGTACACGGTGGCACAGGAATTCGGGATATCGACCACACCGGAGAACCGGCCCTCGATGGGCGCGGCGCCGAGTAATAAGTAAGCCTGCTCCGGGGAGTAACCGAACTTGGTGAGGTAGTCGATGGCGTGCAGGCAGGCCCGCTCGAACGACAGCTGCGAGTCGAGATAACGCTGTTCGCCGTCGAGCGTCACCGAGGTGCCCGAAAAAGCAAGATATTCAGAGTAATTGGGGCCGGAGTTACCCGGAACGAAGATGGCGTTCTCGCTGACGCCGTAGAGCTCCATGCCGTTTTTGATGAGATCGACCCGCAGGTCGATGAATCCGCCCATCTCGATGGCGCCGCAGAAGGTGATCTCGCCGTCGCCCTGGGAGAAGTGCAGGTCGCCGACCGAGAGATGGGCACCGTCGACGAACACGGGGTAGAACACCCTGCTGCCGCGGGTGAAGTTCTTGATGTCCTGGTTGCCGCCGTTCTCCCGCGGCGGCGCGGTGCGCGCGGCATCGGCGGCGACCCGGTCGAACTCGGCGCCCGCGAGCGTGCCGAGCACGGCGTCGCGCGGTTCGGGCGGCAGCGCCAGCGGCGGCACCCGGTGCGGGTCGGTCGCGATCAGCGCCTCCTCCCGGGCGTTCCACTTCGACAGCAGCGCGGCGGACGGAGCGGTACCCATCAAGCCGGGGTGCGTCATGCCGGTGAACTTCACCCCGGGGATGTGCCGCGAGGTGGTGGCCTGACCGCTGAAATCCCAGATGGCCTTGTAGGCGTCGGGAAAGTGTTCGGTGAGGAAGCCGCCGCCGTTGTCGGTGGCGAAAATGCCGGTGTAGCCCCAGCCTTGACCGGCGAGCGGGCCTGCGTCCTCCTGCGGGATGGGGCCGATGTCGAGAATGTCGACGATGAGCAGGTCGCCGGGCTGCGCACCCTCGATCGCGAACGGGCCCGACAGGCAGTGCACCGTGCTGAGCGGGGCGTTCAGCACGTCCTCGGCGGAGTCGTCGTTGCGGATGGCGCCGTCGAACCACTCGCGCACGTGCACGCGGAACTCGTCGCCCGGTTTGACGGTCACCGCGGCGGGGATGTCGGGGTGCCACCGGTTGTGGCCGACGACCTTCTGCTCGGTGAACCGCTTGCTGGAGTCGAGCGGGAACAGTAACTCGGGCATGGTGTCTCCTTCGGGGTCAGGGGCGGGGCAGCTTGCGGTGCAGCGGGTTACGCGTCACCGGCACGGACCGGCGCGGCGGTGGCCCGGCGACGACCGACGGTTCGCTCGCGGTGCGTTCGGTCATATCGATCAGCCGGGTGGCCGACGAGCCGGGCCGGATCAGCGCCGCGACGCCGAACTGTCGTTTGCTGTTCGACGCGCAGTCCGGGCACGGCGCGGCGGCGGGCACGTCGGCCATCGTGAAGGTGAGATCGAAGCCGCCGCAGGCGCGGCAGTGGAACCAGTAAAGGGGCACGCAGACCTCATTATTTTCATTTGAATATGTTTCGTATGATGACGATACAAAGCCCGGCAGGTCGCCGCAGCGAAACCGCAAGGTGAAGTTCGTGTTACGAGATTCAGGAGTTCAGTTCGGCGAGCACACTGAATTCGAGCGCGTCGGCGTCGGCCAGGTAGACCGGCTGGGTGGTGTGCGCGCCGCGGACCCGCACCTCGCCGCGCGGGCCGCCGTAGCTGACCATGGGGGCGTTGCGCTCGATGGCCCGCAGGTCGAGGCTGCGGGCGGATTCGGCGAGCGAGGCGAACAGCAGCAGTCCCTCGTAACAGGATTCGCCGATGTTGTTGAGCGCGGGCCCGGCCGCGCCGAACTCGTGCAGGTAACGTGCGCCGAAATCCATCCCGGCCGGCGATACGACGCTCTCGAAATAGCCACTGGCGGTGAACAATCCGCGCGTGCTGTCGGCGCCGCCCGCGTACAGCACGTCCTCGCCGATCATCATGCTCAGCCGCAGTCTGCCGTCGTCGAGTCCGGCCTCGGCGAAGGCCAGGTTGAACGCGGCACAGTCCGCGCCGACCATGAACAGCAGCACGCCCTGCGCCGGGGAGCGGCGGACCAGCTCCAGTGCCTGCCGGAAGTCGCGGCCGCCGAGCGGGACGAAGGTCTGCCCGACCACCTCGATGTCGGTGGTCAGCGCGAATTCCCGGGTGGCCCTTGCGGTTTCCCGCGGCCAGACGTAGTCGTTGCCGACCACGCACCAGCGGCGGATGCCGTGCTCGGCGCGCAGCCAGCGCAGCGCCGGGAACAGCTGCTGCTCCGGGGTCTCACCCACCATGTAGACGCCGTCGGAGTCCTCGCCGCCCTCGTAGAAAGTGGTGTAGACGTAGGGCACCCGGCCCGCGGTGTGCGGGGTGATCACCTTGCGCGCGTTGGACAAATGCCAGCCGACGACGCCGTCGACCATCCCGGTGCCGACCATCCGGTCGATCGTCGCGGCGAGCACGGGCAGCGGCGCGCCCGCGTCGACGGGGTGCAGCCGGACCGGCCGATCGAGGATGCCGCCCGCGGCGTTGATGTCGCCGATCGCCAGGGCGGCGCAGGCCTCACAGGAGGGCCCGAACATGCCCGCCGTGCCGCTCAGCGGCACCACCAGTGCGATGTCTACCGTGGATCGACGAAAACCGGAGCGCGACAACGGAAATCACCACCGTATATTTCCATTTGAATATTTACCATACGGGGTTGGCTATAGTACTGCTGTGGACGATAGCACCGCCCCCGCCGCGCTGGAGGAGCTGGCCCGGCTTGTGCGCAGGGCATCGCAGGAACTCGACCGGGCCATCGCGACCAGCCTCGGCGAGAACTCGGTCGCGCGCTGGCACGTCCTGGCCGCGGTGGTGGACGGCGTCGGCCATCCCATGTCGCACCTCGCGGAGGCGACCCTGCTCACCGGGGCCAACCTGACCCGGTTGATCGACGGGATGATCGCCGACAACCTGGTGCACCGCAAAGTCGACGACACCGATCGCCGCCGGGTGCTGGTATTCCCGACCCGCCGCGGCCAGCTCGCTTACCAGGCAATGAACCGTGCCGTCGGCGCCAGCGGCCTCGATGTGCTCGCCACCGGCCATGCACGATTGGCCAAGTCGCTGGCCGCCATGGTCGACCAACTGCACACCGAACCCGCTACCACGTAGCCCGCCGCGGCGCATCGATACCGGAGGAGTCGGGGAATTCCCTGATGGCGCGCGGGGGCGAACCCGGTAAGACTGGTGTGCATGACTTCGCAAGCTTTGGGTTCCGACACCGCCGAAGTGGCGGTTCCGACCGATGTCGCGGCCCGCGCTATCGACCTGGTGAAGGTCTATGGGTCGGGAGATACGCAGGTCCGGGCCTTGGACGGGGTGTCGGCCGAGTTCGCGAAGGGGGAATTCACGGCGATCATGGGCCCCTCGGGGTCCGGCAAGTCGACCCTGATGCACTGCCTGGCCGGACTGGACAGCGCCAGCACGGGCACCGTCCGGATCGGTGACACCGACCTGGCCGGGCTCTCGGACAAGCAGATGACGCGGCTGCGGCGCGACCGGATCGGCTTCGTCTTCCAGGCGTTCAACCTGGTGCCGACGCTCACCGCACTGGAGAACATCACGCTGCCGCTGGACATCGCCGGGCGCAAACCGGACCAGGAGTGGCTGGACACCGTGCTGAAACGGCTCGGCCTCAACGATCGGCTCACCCATCGCCCCAGCGAGTTGTCCGGCGGGCAGCAGCAGCGGGTGGCCTGCGCGCGGGCGCTGGCGGCCAAACCGGAGATCGTCTTCGGCGACGAGCCGACCGGCAACCTGGACTCCAAGGCCTCCGAGGAGGTGCTGTCGATTCTGCGAGCCGCGGTGGACGAGTTCCGGCAGACCGTGGTGATCGTCACGCACGAGCCGCACGCCGCCGGGTTCGCCGACCGGGTGGTGTTCCTGGCCGACGGGCAGATCGTCGATGAAATGCGGGACCCGACCTCGGAAACCGTGCTCGATCGGATGAAGGCGCTGGAGCAAGCCTGATGGGTAGTCCGATGCGCAAGGTTGCCCTGCGCAACCTTGCGGCACATAAGGTCCGGCTGGCGCTCACCCTGTTGTCGGTGGTGCTCGGCACCGCGTTCATCGCGGGCTCGTTCGTGTTCACCGATACGCTGCAGCGCACGTTCGACGGCATCTTCGCGGGTCAGGCGAAGGGCGTCGATGTTCGGGTGAGCCCGAAAGAGCGGCAAGCGCAAGGCATTCCGAACAATATCGTCGACGAGCTGCGCAAGTATCCCGGAGTGCGCACGGCCGCGCCGAGCGTGAACGGCGTCGTGGTGCTGCTGACGCCCGATGGCAAGAAGGCGATTCAGACCGGTGGCGCGCCCACCTTCGGTCAGTCGTATCTGCCGCCGGAGCAGGCGGTCGCCGAACCGAACAAGTTCGTGCAAGGCGCCCCGCCCACCAAACCGGGCGAGATCGCGCTGAATGCCAGCGGTGCCGAGCGGGCGGGCTTGAAGCTCGGCGAGCACACCAAGGTGATGATCCCGTCCCAGGGCAATCCCCTCGATGTGACCCTCACCGGCATCTACGAGGTGCCTGCGGACACCAGCGGTTTCATCGGTGTGCTGTTCGACGACGGTCAGGCGCGCAAGCTGTTCACCGACGGGCTGCACGTGGCCTATGTCGATCTCGCTGTCGCCGGTATCCCGGGTGACCAACTGCGTGACGACCTCGCCAAGGCGCTGCCGAACTACAAGGTGCAGAACGGCGATCAGGTGCGCGAGGACCTGAAAAAGGAGGTCTCCAACGCGCTCAACTTCATCAACTACTTCCTGCTCGCGTTCGGCGCGATCGCACTGATCGTCGGCACCTTCATCATCTACAACACCTTCTCGATGATCGTCGCGCAGCGGCTGCGCGAACTCGCGTTGCTGCGAGCCGTCGGCGCGAACAGACAGCAGGTCGGCCGGTCCGTCGTCGCGGAGGCGTTCGTGATCGGATTGGTCGGCAGCGCACTGGGTTTGGCCGGTGGTGTCGGTCTGGCGTTCGGCTTGTCCGCGGTGCTCAACGCGTTCGATGTCGGACTACCCACCGGGTCGATGGCGGTGCTGCCGCGCACCATCGTGGTCGGGTTGCTCGTCGGCCTGGCCGTCACGGTGCTCAGCGCCTACGCCCCGGCCCGCCGGGCGGCGAAGATCCCGCCCGTCGAGGCGATGCGCGAGGAATTCGCTTCGGCCGGTGACTCTTTGCGGGTGCGCACGCTGGTCGGCGCGGTGCTCGCGGTGGCCGGTGGCGTGCTCGTATACGTCGGCGCGCAGTCCACCGGCGGCAACGCGGCGTTGACCGTCGGCATCGGCGCGCTGGCGCTGATCCTGGCGGTACTGCTGGCCGCGCCGGCGCTGTCGCGGCCGGTGGTGGCCGGGCTCGGCGTGCTCATCGGCCCGTTCGGGCCGATCGGGCGGATGGCGCGCAACAACGCCGCGCGCAACCCACGCCGCACCGCCGCAACGGCTTTCGCGCTCACCCTCGGGTTGATGCTGGTGACCGCGATCGGCATGCTCGGCGCCTCGGCGAAGGCGAGCGTCGGTGTGCTGGTGGACAAGGGCGTGAGATCCGAGTACGTGCTCGCGGGACAGCAGTTCGTCGGTGTGCCGTTCGGCGCCGCCGACGCGGTCCGCAAGTCGGTGCCCGGCGTCGCCGATGTCGTCGGGATTCGCGGGGTCGGCTTCAAGATCGGCGACGACCAGGTCGGCGGCGCCTCGCCGGACGGACAGCTCGATCGGGCGCTGAACTACGAAATACTGCGCGGCAGTGCGACACTCGGCGATCGCGACATCCTGGTGTCCGAGGACGAAGCCGACAAGCGCGGCTGGCGGGTCGGCCAGCAGGTGTCGCCGACCAGTTTCGACGGCAAGAAGGTGCCGCTCACCGTCACCGGCATCTACCGCAAGACCCCGCTGCTCGGCGCGTTGGTGGTGTCGCCGGTGGTGTACCAGGAGGTCGTGCCGGTCAACTTCCAGAGCAACTTCGTGGTGCTGGTCACCGCCCAGCCGGGCACGGACCTCACCGAGCTGCGCGCCGATCTGGAGAAAGCCGTCGAACCGTTCCCGGTGGTCCAGGTGCAGGACCGGGAGGAATTCAAAGGCGCGCAGGGCCAGCAGATCAATACGCTGCTCGCCATCCTCTACGGCCTGCTCGCGCTGGCGGTGGTGATCGCCATCCTCGGCATCGTCAACACGTTGGCGCTGTCGGTGGTGGAGCGGCGTCGGGAGATCGGCATGCTGCGCGCGGTCGGCATGCAACGCGCTCAAGTGCGGCGGACCATCTATCTGGAATCCATGCTCATCGCCGTGTTCGGGGCGATC
This sequence comes from Nocardia suismassiliense, assembly GCF_900269665.1. Taxonomy (GTDB): domain Bacteria; phylum Actinomycetota; class Actinomycetes; order Mycobacteriales; family Mycobacteriaceae; genus Nocardia; species Nocardia suismassiliense. The sequence continues at coordinate 8,072,653 of NZ_LT985361.1, read as the reverse complement.
GTCGGCATGCTGCTCGGGCTCGGTCTCGGTGTGGGGTTCCTGCGGACGCTGCGTGATCTCGGTCTGGATCAGATCGCTATTCCGTGGTCTCAGCTGGTGCTCGTGCTGGTCAGTTCGGCGGTGGTCGGCGTTCTGGCTGCGCTCTGGCCTGCGGTGCGGGCGGCGCGCACGCCACCGTTGGCGGCGATCGCCGACCTGTAACAGCGCTTTATCCGGCGGGCCCCGATCTTCGGGGCCCGCCGTTTTGTGCCGGGGTCGAATCCGCCGTCCCCACAGCAGGTCTGGTGCGGGTAGGCCGATCGCTCTGTCTCCCTGATCACCCCTGTGGAAATCGGCCGGTCTGCGCTGCTAAGTTAAACGGAGGATGTAGCTCCACTTAACTGCCGGGATCGGCCTGGTTCAACGGAGAGGGAGGCCGCAGGCAATGGTGGCTGTGGGTCTTGGCGGGCCCGGTGTGGGTCTGGAGTTCGCGCCGAGCGGGATCGTCGAGCGGGTGCGGGCGGCGGTGCACGGCCGTGGTGGTGAGGCGGCTGGACAATTGGCCCTGATCACCGTGCTCTATCTCGGTTATCGCGTCGGCCGGATGTTCACCGCGGACGACACGGTGCGCGCGTTCGGCAACGCGCGTGGTCTGCTCGGTCTGGAGGATCGGCTCGGGCTGCCGGCGGAGACGACGGTTCAGTCGATCTTCGTGCACCGCGACTTCTTCGCCGTGCCGGCCAACTTCTATTACGCCACCGCGCATTTCACCGTCGCGGTGGCGGTCTTGTTGTGGCTGTGGATGTTTCGGCCCGAGCACTATCGGTGGACGCGAAACCTGATGGTGGCGTTGACCGCCGCCGCCCTGGTCGTGCACGTTCTGGTCCCGCTCGCGCCGCCGCGCATGCTGCCGGAGCACGGTTTCGTCGATCTGGCCGCGGTGTACGGCCAGTCCGTCTACGGTTCGGCCGAATCCGGCGGACTGTCGAATCAGTTCGCCGCGATGCCGTCACTGCACGTCGGCTGGGCGTTGCTGCTCGCGTTCGCCGTCGTCGCCGCGACGCGCACGTCGTGGCGCTGGCTCGCCCTGGCGCACCCGGTGCTCACCACCGTGATAGTCGTCGGCACCGGCAACCACTACTGGCTGGACATCATGGTTGCGATTGGTTTGCTGGCTGTGGCCGCCCTGCTGCATCCCAAACTCGTCCCGACGGCGGCGACCGCCTGGGGCATCATGGGCCCCGTTGTCGCAAAACCTACCGTGACCAGCTGAAACCAGTCGCGCGCCGGTATGCCGAACCCAGCTCTTCCCCGCGATCTCTGCCGTACCATCTCCTGAGCTGTCCGGTTCGCCCGTTCAGATAGGAGCCCGATGGACCTCTCCACCCTCTCCACCCTGCTCGGCATCGCCATCCAGCTGGTCAACCTGGCCTCAGCCCTCTCCAGCCTGTCGGGGTGAGTGGTTGCCTAATAATTGCGAATGTTGTGTTCGGTCAAGTCGGTCGCGTGCTTGGCGACGGTGCGAAAGTCGTTGTCGTCGTGCAGCACGGTCAGCCCATGATGGGCGGCCGTGGCCGCGATGATCAGATCGACGGCCGAGGCGCTGCGATGCTGGCCGGCTCGTGACATGCGGTGTTGCACGGCGTTGACCCACGCGCCCGCTTGCTTCGGCACCGAAACGTCCGGGTAGATGTCGGCGAACATCTCGTTGAGCTCATCGAACTCCTGCGCGTCGCGGGCACTGTAGAGAAACTCCGAGCGCTGTACATAACAGGATCCGACGGTCTGCGCGACGATGGCTTGCTCCCAGGCTGTCTGAATGGCCGGGTCTGCGAGCAGGCGCACCAGCCCGGAGGTGTCGAGTAGGTAGATCACCGATCGCGTTCCGCTTTCTCGGCGAGATGCAGCCGCTCGGCGTCCGCTACCGCACCCCAAGTGCGGGCGCGCTCGAAGTGTTCGCGCACCAGGGCGGCCCGTTGCTGCTGTTCCGCGTAGAAGCGAAGAGCCATATTGACCGCCTCCTTCTTCGTGCGGACGCCGGACAGTGCCATTGCCCGTGCAAGCGCGTCGTCGTCCAGGTCGATCTGCGTCACTGACATGGCACACCTCGGTCTCGATGTTGGTGATGTACATCCGAGGATACATGACCAACATCCCTTCAGCTATGGCTCGAGTTGGCGTTGGCCCAGACTTGGAGGTCGCCGCGGTCCAGGGCTACGGCGAGCAGGGCGGGGAACTTGTCGGGGGTGCAGGCGAAGGCGGGGACGCCGAGGGCGGCCAGGGCGGCGGCGTTGTCGTGGTCGAAGGCGGGGGCGCCCTCGTCGGAGAGCGCGAGCAGGACGACCACTTGGACGCCGGATTCCTTCATGGCGTTGACCCGGCGCAGCATTTCGTCGCGGACGCCGCCCTCGTAGAGGTCGGAGATGAGGACGAAGAGGGTGTCGGTGGGGCGGGTGATCAGGGTTTGCGAGTAGGCGATGGCGCGGTTGATGTCGGTGCCGCCGCCGAGCTGGGTACCGAAGAGGACGTCGACGGGATCGTCGAGTTTGTCGGTGAGATCGACGATCTCGGTATCGAACACGACCAGGGAAGTCTTCAGCGAGCGCATGGAGGCGAGCACGGCGCCGAAGACGGAGGCGTAGACGACGCTGGCGGCCATCGAGCCGGATTGGTCGATGGCCAGCACCACATCACGCTGTACCGCTTGGGCTTTGCGGCCGTAGCCGACCAGCCGCTCCGGCACGACGGTGCGGTGTTCGGGCAGGTAGTTGGCCAGGTTCTTGCGGATGGTGCGGTCCCAGTCGATATCGCGCAGCCGGGGGCGAGAGACGCGCGCGGCCCGGTTCAACGCGCCGGAGACGGCGGCGACGGTGTGCGCGGCGATGCGCCGTTCGATCTCGCGCACCACCTTCTCCACCACCAGACGCGCGGTGGCCTTGGTGGTCTCAGGCATCACCCGGTTCAGGCTCAGCAGGGTGCCGACCAGGTGCACGTCCGGCTCCACCGCCTCCAGCAGCTCCGGCTCGAGCAGCAACTGGGTGAGATTCAGCCGCTGCACGGCGTCGCGCTGCATCACCTCGACGACGGTCGAGGGAAAGTAATTGCGGATGTCGCCGAGCCAGCGCGCCACTCGGGGTGCGGATCCCTCCAGCCCGCCCGAACGTTTGCCCGAGGTCCGTTCGTCGTCGTTGTACAGCGCCGACAGTGCGCGATCCATCGCGACGTCGTCGGCCGAGCCGAGGCCGCCGAGCCCCTCCTCCGCGGCGGTGCCGAGCACCAAACGCCAACGCCGGGCCTGGGTTTCGTTGTCGGTGTTCATCGTACTCATACCGCGACCCCCAAAATCTCTGCGGCGGAACGCAGTGCGATGCTGCCCCGCGCCATATCGAAACTTCCCTCGCCATCGGTTCGCACGGTGGCGGCACCCCCATCGCGCACCGCTCGACCGATCGCGCGACGCTCACCCGATTCGAAAGCGCCGAAAGTTCTGCGCAGCAAGGGAAGCGTCTCGACGAACTGGTCTTCGCGCAGCTCGCTCAGCCAATCGTCGATGAGGCGCAACAACTCTCGGTCGTGCACCAGCAGCAGGCCGCGACCGCCGAGGAAACCGTCGATCCAGGCGGCCTTGGCGGCGGCGGTATTGCCGACCGACAGCGCGGCGGAGAGCCGACGAGCGGAGTCGGTCTCGTCGATGATGCCCGCGTCGCAGAGCAGCCGGACGGCACGGCCGACCAGGGCGCCGTGCACGTCGTCCCGGTCGGCGAGCTTGCGCAGCGCGCCGAGCCATTCACCGGTGGCCCAGCCGTCGTCGCGGGTGTGGATGGCGGTGTGCGCGGCGTCGAGCTGGGCGCGCAACTCGGTGGCCGCGTCGGTATCCAGCCCGGTGACGGCGCCGGGCAGGCCCGCGCAGACGCGCACCAGCAGGCCGTCGGCCACGTGCGCGAGGGCCTTGGTGTCGGTGCCGCGCACATCGCCGTAGCGCAGCGTCCTGATGAGTCCGGGCAAGGCGGCGAGCAGGTGGGTGATGTCGTGGTCCAGCGCGGCGGCGGATTCCAGCCTGCTGATCAATCCGTCGGTGGCGCCGCCGAGGTCGGCGAGCAGCGCGACCTCCAGTGCGGCGGTGAGATCGCCGACGGTGCTGTCGTCTCGGCCGGCCGTGTCGAGGATTTTCGCTTCGGCGGCGGTGCGGATGGTGGTGCCCCAGCGGGAGGCCTCGATGATCGAGATGGCGTACTCCGGCCGCCATTGCAGCGTCCAGGTCTCGCGGAAGGTACCGGTGCTGCGCACCTCGCTGGTGGTCAGCTCGCCCCACGGGATTTCGAGCACGCGCAGCCGGTGCAGCAGGCGCGATCGTTCGACCTCGCGTTCCTTGCGCAGGTCGAGGTCGAGCACCCGGGACAGGGCCTCCTGCTTCATCCGCAGCGAGCGTGTCCGAGCGCGCAGGTCGGCGTCGAGCGGCACGGTCGGCGTGCCCTCGGGCACGGTACCGAGGGCCTCGCCGACGACGAGTTCGTTGACGACCAACCGCAGCATCGTCTCGTCGCCCGCGCACATCACCGCCCTGGTGGCCTCGGTGACCTCGGACAACCCGGCCAGCGGGCGATCGCGCATGGCGGCGAGCGCGTCCGCGAGCCGGACGGCCTCGATGATGTGCGCGCTCGACACCGGCAGATCGTGCGCCCGCAGCACCCCGGCCACCTTGGTGAGCCAGCGCACGATCGGCCGCTCGGTCTCGGTGAACAGATGGTGGTACCAGCCGGGCGAGGTGATCCCCGCGCCGTATCCGGAGGTCGTGGCCAGCCGCGAATGCGTCCACGGCACCCAGGTCAGCGTGGTCTTCGTCTTCGGAAGTCCTTTCAGCAACCGGGTATCGGGGGCGGCGGGCCCGAGCTTGCCCGCCAGCGCGGGCGCATGCCAAGCCCCGCACACCACCGCGAGCCGGAGCGCCCCGTCCTTCAATGCCTTTCGCATCGTCTGCCGCATGTATGCCTCGCGCCGCAGCGTGTGCGCGTCGATGCGGACGGGTCCGAGGCGGATCGGTTCCAGCTCGAGGACATCGTCGGTGGCCTCGGCGACCGAATTGGCCGCCGGTTCCTCGCGGTCCGCCTCGGGCCGCAGGTCGATCGACGCAGACGAATCAGGTTCGGCAACTGAATGTTCGGGCCGCACGTCGACGGCCGGGGACGAATCGAGCTCGGCGGCTATATGTTCGGCCTCTTCGCGGCGGCCGTTCGGTGCGGCGCCGACCGGCTCCAGCTCGGCCGCGATCTGCTCGGCACCTTCGCGCAGCGCACCCATCGCCTCGGTGATCGCCTCGAAAGCGGTGGCGTCGGGCGAGGATTCGACCACCGCGTCCCACCAGCGTTCGGCATCGTCGTAACCGCCCGCCGCGGCCAGCTCGGTCAGCGGATCGAATCGATCACCGGGCTCCTCCTCGGCGGCCAGCACCATGCTCGCGGGCAGATCGCAGAACCGCACCGGCACATCGTGTTCGGCCGCGTACGCCAGCGCCTGCCACTCCGGCGAGAACACCGCGTACGGCCAGAATGCGGCTTTCGCGGGCGCGTCGGGCACATAGGCCAGTAGCGCGACCGGCGGCTGCATCCCGTCGGCCGCCACGTAGCCGACCAGCGGATCGGCATCCGCGGGCCCCTCGATCAGGATGGTGTCCGGCCGGAACTGCGCCAGTGCCAGCCGCAGCGAGCGCGCGGAGCCCGGCCCGTGGTGGCGGATGCCGAATACTCGGGTCAGCGCACCGCCGGCCGCCGAACCGGCGTCGGCGATGCTCATCCGGAGACCTCGCGGCAAGCCCGGTAGAAGTCCGACCACTCCGGGCGTTCGCGGACAACGGCTTCCAAGTACTCGGTCCACACCACCGCGTCGGCGACCGGGTCCTTGATCACCGAACCGAGCACGGCGCCCGCGATGTCGGCGGCCCGCAGCACACCGTCCCCGAAGTGCACGGACAGGGCGATCCCATTGGTGATCACCGAGATCGCCTCGGCGGTGGACAGCGTGCCGGACGGCGATTTGAGCTTGGTGCGGCCGTCGGCGGTGATCCCGGAGCGCAGTTCGCGGAAGACGCGCACCACCCGGCGCACCTCCTCGGCCGCGGCGGGCACCTTCGGCAGTTCCAAAGAGGCGCCGAGCTGTTCGACGCGGCGGCTGACGATGGCGACCTCTTCGTCCTCGCTGGCGGGCAGCGGCAGCACCACGGTGTTGAAGCGGCGGCGCAGCGCGGAGGACAGCTCGTTCACGCCGCGGTCACGGTCGTTCGCAGTGGCAATCACGTTGAAGCCCTTGGCCGCCTGCACCTCCGTGCCGAGTTCCGGTACCGGCAGCGTCTTCTCGGACAGCACGGTGATCAACGCGTCCTGCACATCGGACGGGATGCGGGTGAGCTCCTCGATCCTGGCGATGGCGCCGCCGCGCATCGCGGTCATCACCGGCGACGGCACCAGCGCGCCCTCGCTCGGGCCCTCGGCGAGCAGCCGCGCGTAGTTCCAGCCGTACCGGATCGCCTCCTCCGCGGTCCCCGAGGTGCCCTGCACGAGCAGTGTCGATTCGCCGCAGATGGCGGCCGAAAGATGTTCCGAGACCCAGGTTTTGGCGGTGCCCGGCACACCGAGCAACAGTAGCGCCCGGTCGGTGGCCAGCGTCGCGACCGCCACCTCCATCAGCCTGCGCGGCCCCACGTACTTCGGGCTGATCACGGTGCCGTCGTCGAGGGTGCCGCCGAGCAGGTAGGTGACCACCGCCCACGGGGACAGCCGCCAGGACGGCGGGCGTGGACGCTCGTCGGCGGCGGCGAGCGCGCGCAGTTCGTCGGCGTAGGCCTGTTCGGCGTGCGGACGCAGCAGGTCGGGCGTCACGTCGGTCATGGTCACTGCAACTCCTCGAGCATCATCGAGCGGTGGTTGAGGTCGTGTGCGAGCTGATCGAAGGCTCGCTCCCAGGCGGGATCCCCGCGCCGGCGCGCGACCACGGCGGCGGCGCTCGCCGCGGTAACGGGCAGGTGCACCGAGGCGGCGGACAGCAGCGACCGGTGCGCGTTGGGGGTATTGCCGTGCGCCTCGGGGCGGCGGGCGGCCGCGCGGGCACGTTCGAACAGCAGCAGCATCAGGTGCTGCGCCAGCGGTTCCGGCCACGGGTGCCCCATCGCGGGCAGCAGCGCCTCGATTTCGGAGAGCCAGGAGCCGTCCAGCTCTAGCAGGTGCCGGGTGCGATCGGCCAGTGGCAGCAGCGCGAACAACTCCCGCCTGCGCAGCATGGCGACGTCGGTCGGCACGCCCGCGTCGAACAGCGCCCGCGCCCAGGACGAATCGTGTTGCGCCAGTGCGGCATCGACCCAACCGTCGAAGATCGGCTGGCGGTAGCGATCGTCGATCGTCGCCTTGACTGCTTTATCGGGCGCGCCGAGCACGCCGGCCCAGTGGCGCAGCGGCGTCGCCGCGACCAGCTGCCGCAGCCTGCCCGCGGTGACGTCGGGGCCACCACCCCAGCGGTAGCTGAATTCGACACTGCGGTCGGTGATGCCGTCGCGGTGCGCGGGTGGATCCAGCGTATCGGGCAGGGCGACAACGAGTTCGGTGTGCAGCAGCCGGTGCTCGACCCGGATCCACTCGCTCGCGCGGCGGGTCATGCGCAGCGCGAACGCCGAATCGGGCAGCAGGGTCAGCAGCCCGGCGGCGGTCCGCCGGACATCGGAGCGCCGATCGTCCAGCCCGGCCTCCAGTAGCGGTTCGTCGGCCCGGGAGATCTCCTCGGCGAGGACGGCGAGCAACTCCGCCTTCAACGGCCCGGACTCCTTCGGCCACGCCGCGGCCAGCGTTTCGCGCGCCGCGTCCGCGTCCCGGCGGCGCAACTCGGCCAGCCATGCGCGACGCTCCGGCGGTTGCCCGAACTGCCACACCTCCTCGGTGGGCGCCGCGGCCGGCGCTTTGCGCACCAGGTTTCGCCATTCCGGATGCTGGCCGGCCAGCCATCGGCCACGGGTGCCCGCCAGGCGCAGCAGCGGCTCACGCAGTTCGGCGTTGCTCTTCGCCTGATCGAGCAGTTGCCCGCACAGCGCGTCCGGCGCGCGGTAGTCGAGCGGCATGGCCGCGGCGAACCATTCGGGCAGGAAGGGGGAGCGCTCTTGGAGCATGCGCGCGAGGTGGCCCGCGGCCGTGGGTGGCAGCAGTCGCCGGGTGTCGTCCTCGGCGGGTTCGGGCGCGGTCGCGGTGACCGCGCGTACTCCGCCGCGCGCGAAAACGTCCTGGAGTGCGGCGGATTCGAGCAGGCGCAGTGCCGGATCGGCGGGTAGCAGGTCGGCGGCGCGCGCCACCGGTGCGGCGAGCCGGGTGAGGTCCGGTGCCCGGCGCGCGGTGCCCAGTAGCGCGACGGAGGTCAGATCAGCCGAGTTCGAGGACTGTGTGGTCCGGGTGTTGTTCGTCGTGCTCCGGCCGACCGGATCGAGCCTGGCCAGGTCGATCACCTCGCCGGCGCTGAACACCGAGATCGGCACCAAGCCCTCGCTGGTCCACTCGGCGGCCACGGACACCGGATGGCCGCCGGACACACCGAGTAATCGCCACGGTTGCTCGCCGTGTGCCACCGGCAACGCGGTGCCGTCGGATTCGGTGATGTACCAACCGTTTTCGGTGCACGCCGGTATCACATCGACGAGCAGTACCGGCCAGCCGCGCAGCCATGGATCGGCGCCAAGCGCGGCGGCATGGTCGTCGAGCGCGGCGGCTACCGTGCCGGGGTGGTCCGGATCGCTAGGCAGGGTCGTGAAAGGTTCTGCCGCACCGTGGCGTTCGCCCCACAGTGCCCGCAGCGGTGCGGCGCCGGGGTAGTAGTGCAGGTCGGCGTCGGCGAGCAAGCCGAGCGTCGGCACGTCCGCGGGGAAGCCCGGCGAGCCGAACGAGTGGTCGACCACCAGCGCCCAGCGCCGAGATGAACGCCCGTACAACCACGTTCGCCGCGTGTAGAGGCGCTCGTCCTCGGAGATCCGGACGCCGAGCACCATCCACCGATCGCGGACCGTGGGCTCGGTGCGCACCGTCTCGGCCGGATTCGGATAACCGACATGCGTGCGGACGGTGGCGGACAACTCGGGCGGCAGCTCGTCCAGCCGCCGGTGCGCGGCGATGAGCAGGTGCAGCCGCGCGTATTCGCGCAGCACGACCTCGGGCCAGTCGGCCCTGGTCACCACGGCGGTCGGCAGTTGACGCAGCGCCGAGGCGACGCCGGGGGCCTGCGCGTCGACCATTCGGGCGGCGATCGCCTCGAACGCCCTGAACGAGCGGTCGGTCTGTGCCAGCCCGGTGCGCACCTGATCGCCCAGCCAGACGTCAAGCTCGGCGAGCCCCGCGGTGACCCGGACCCGGCGCTGTTGCGCGGTCGCGGGATTCGCGGTGCGGGTGGTGGACTCCGCCGCAGGTTTGGCGGCCTTGGCCACCCGGCCGTCGATCCAGCTCGCCGCGAAATCGGCGATCCCCGGCGCCTGCTCGACCCGGCCCGCCGCCCACTCGAGCAACAGCGACAGCGCGTGCTTGCACGGGAACTTGCGGCTGGGACAGGAGCACTTGTACGCGGGCACGGACAGGTCGACGATCGTTTGATACGGCTTGGCGCCGCTGCCCTGGCACAGTCCCCACAGCGCGATGTCGTGCTGCCCGGTGCCACGCCAGCGACTCGCGAGTTTGCGCGCGGCCGACAGCGAGCTCGCGTCCGGCGCGAGCGCCGTGACCTGGTCCTCGCTCCAGCGCGTCATGTTTCCCCCGTTCCTCGGTTGACCGGATTTGTACCCCAGGCCACCGACAAGTGCCGCGTCGACCGGTGTGCTTCGCACGGAAATACCTGTGCCATCGCAGGTTTCAGTGCTGAAAACATCTTGCATGTGCGGGTGTTCTCTGGCATTCTGTCCTGTTCGGCTCGACCGAACCATCCAAATCGGGTGATACACCATCGAGCTGCCCGCCGGGGCTGGCGAGGGGTGGACATCGACGCGCGGCCCCAGCCGTTTCGATGACCATATCCATCCCCGCGGGCAGGTTCGCATGGCTCCCGGAGGTCTCACCTCCGGTGGGCGAATCCGACGGGATCGGGTAGCGTTTCGCACAGCTTCGACAGTGGCGCCGCGCACGGGATCGGAGGACGTGTAGCGGCTCGGTGGTGGAGGGGGTCCGACCAAATTGCGTCCCGACGCCGATCCGGTGCCTCGGCTGACCGAGGTGGTGACCCGGCGGCTGGCCGACGATCCCGCGGTGACGCCCTCGGTCGCACGGACCGTGCTGCGCGCCCTCGGCGGCAGTGAGAACGATGATCGCGCAGCCCAATTCGACGACGGCGGGATCTTCCTGCGGGCCATCCGGGTCCGCGGTTTCCGCGGCATCGGCCCGGAAGCGGAACTGCAACTACCACCAGGGCCGGGCCTGACCCTGGTCGTCGGCCGCAACGGCAGCGGCAAATCCAGCTTCGCCGAGGCCGCCGAGCTGGTGTTCACCGGCGGAAACCGCCGCTGGGACGGCCGATCCGCGGCCTGGCGCGAAGGCTGGCGCAACCTGCACGACGGCGGCACCGCCCGCATCGAGGTGGAGCTGCTCACCACCGGAAACAAGCCGCAGCTCACCATCGCCAAGGAATGGGCCGCCGACGCCGACCTGCCCGACGCGCAGTGGACCGAACAGCACCCGCCCGCCGCGCCAACGGAATTCGACATCGACCGCTGGGCGGGCCGGCTGGAGCTCTACCGCCCGTTCCTGTCCTACAGCGAGCTCGGTGCGCTGGTCGACGGCAAACCGAGCGACCTGTTCGACGCGCTGCACCAACTGCTCGGCCTGGACGAACTGACCCTGGCGCAGGAACGAATTCGGATGCGCCGCCTGGAACTGGAACGCGCCGTGCGTGATTCGCGCCAGGAACGGCTCGAGCTGCTGGAGGCGCTCGAGACGGTGGCCGACGACCGCGCCATCCGGGTGAACAGCCTGCTGCGACCCGCCCAACCCGACCTCGCCGCGGTGGGGCGCGAGGTCATCGGCACCTTCGATGACCAGAGCGGCCCGGCGAGTCTGCGCGCGATCGTGCGGCTGACCTTGCCTACCGCCGCCGAGGTGGCGGAGGTGGCCACCCGGCTCGCCGAATGCGGTACCGCGCTGACCCGCGGCACCACCGCCGACGCAGAGGCGGACCTGCGCGTGCTCGAGCTGTTGCGCCGGGCCCGCGACCACCACACGGCAAGCGGTGACTGCCCGTGCCCGGTGTGCGGTCGCGGCGATCTGGACGACGCGTGGGCGCAGGAGGCGGACGCCTCGATCGCCACCCTCGCCGCCCGCGTCGACGCGCTGACCACCGCACGCACCGAACTCGGCCAGGCGCTGCGCGCGGCGCGGTCGCTGCCGGATCTCGTGCCGCCGGAACTGGATTTCGACCCGCGCAACCCGCCCTCGGTGGACACCGCCGCCGTGCGCCGGGCCTGGGCCGACTGGGCCGCGCTCACCTCCGCCGACTACACCCCCGACCTGCCGGACCGGCTGCGCGGCGCGCATGCCCGGCTGGTCGACGAACTCAACCTGGTGCAGCAGGGCACCCGTAAGGAACTCGACCGGCTCGACGAGGTGTGGACACCGCTGGTGCCGCGCATCGTGAGCTGGCTGGAGGGTGCCCGCGAGGTCGCCGCGCACGCGGCCGAGCTGCGCACCGTCAAGAAGGCCGAGGACTGGCTCAAGTCCGCCACCGCGGGTCTGCGCGGCGAACGCATGACGCCGCTGGAGACGACCGCGCGCTGGGTCTGGCAGACGCTGCGCCAGCAGAGCAATGTCGAACTCGGCGCTATTCGCTTGCAGGGCAACGCCGGAACCGCGCGCCGGGTGCTGCTCGACGTCACCGTCGACGAGGTGGACGGCGCCGCGCTCGGTGTGATGAGCCAGGGTGAACTGCACGCGCTCGGGCTGTCGCTGTTCCTGCCGCGGGCCACCGTCGAGGAGAGCCCGTTCCGCTTCGTGATGATCGACGACCCGGTGCAGGCGATGGACCCGGCGAAGGTGGACGGCCTGGCCAGGGTGCTCGCCGCCGTCGCGTGGACGCGGCAGGTGGTCGTCTTCACCCACGACGAGCGCCTCGCCGAGGCGGTGCGCCGGATGCAGCTCGACGCCACCGTGCTGGAGGTGCAGCGCCGGGATCGTTCGGTGGTCGAGGTCCGGGTGTCCAGCGATCCGGTGCGCCGCTACCTCGACGACGCGCGCGCCCTCGTGCGCACCCCGCAGCTGCCGCAGGCCATCGCCGATGAACTCGTCGCCACCTGCTGTCGCTCCGCGGTGGAGGCCGCGAGCCTCGGCCGGGCCAGGCGCACCCTGCTCGCCGACGGCATGAACCACCGCGAGGTGGAGCGCCACATCGACGCGGCCCAATCCACCAGGGCGAAGGTGGCTCTCGCGGTGATGGGGGTCGGCGGCAAGGTCGACGACCTCAACAAGCATCTGGTCGCGCGCGAAGGGAAATGGGTGGTCGAGGCGTTGCGCGACGCCACCGCCGGTGCGCACGTGCCGATCGGCCGCAGCATGCGCGAATTGATCACGGAGACCGAAAGATTCGTCGCATGGCTCGCACGCTGACGGCAAGGCCGGCATGAGCGCGCAACGTGGACCGCGTCGCGGACCGAGCGGCGGTCGCGGAACCAAACGCGGACCCGCGAAAGGCCCTAAACGCCCGCGGCCGTCGGTGGCCGAGCGGCTCGACACGGTGGACCGCCTGCTGGCCGGTGCGGTGACCGACGCGGGCGGGCTGTGGTCCCGCGCGACCGCGTGGATTCTGCGAATCGCGTTGGAGCAGTCCGTGGATGAGCTGTGGGGGCGGCTCGCACCGGCGCTGATGCGCTGCCCGATGCGCGCTCAACTGATCGCGTTACGTACCTTCGCCGGGCCCGAGGTGGCGGCGCAGGTCGCCGCCCTGTGGGCGGCGCTGTCGCGGGCCGCGCACCACCACGACTACGAGTTGGCGCCCAGCGTTACCGACCTGCGCCGTTGGCGCGAACAGACCGTGGCGATCGCAGGCGCGCTGGCCGCGGTCGAGTCGAGATGACCAGCGTCGAGCCGAGGTGACCGGCGCCGCCGCGGCGCAACAGGCCACCCGGCCGGACCTGCACCGAGGGCGGCACGCGAGAATCGGGGCATGAGTGGGACCCGGATGTGTCCGTGTGGCCGGGGCGAGGCCTTCGACGACTGCTGCGGGCCGGTGCTGAACGGAAAGCGGGCGGCGGCGACCGCCGAGGCGCTGATGCGTTCGCGCTACACCGCTTTCGCGGTGGGGGACACCGACTATCTACGCCAATCGTGGCATCCGCGCACCAGGCCCGCCGAGCTGGAGCTCGATCCCGGCCAGCGCTGGTTGTTCCTGGAGATACTGCGCACCGCCGACGGCGGGCTGTTCGACGAGACCGGCTTGGTCGAGTTCGTCGCGCACTATCGGGCGGACGGCTCCCGCGGCGCACTGCACGAGGTCAGCAGGTTCCTGCGCGCCGACGGCGCCTGGGTGTACCTGGACGGTGAGATCGAGGCGTGAGTGCGTGCGGCGCGGCGCGGGCCCGAACGGTAGCGTGAGCCACCATGTCCCGTGTCGCGATCGAGTACTGCACCCAGTGCCGCTGGCTGTTGCGCGCGAGCTGGATGGCGCAGGAACTGCTGAGCACCTTCGGCACCGAACTCGGTGAGGTGGCACTGATTCCGGCGACGGGCGGCCTCTTCCGGATCACCGTCGACGGCGAGCAGGTGTGGGAACGCAAGGCCGACGGCGGTTTTCCCGATATCGCGGTGCTGAAGCAGCGGGTGCGCGACCGGGTCGCGCCGGACCGTGATCTCGGCCACGCGGATCGGCGCGACTGAACCAGGCAGCTCCGGCGCTGAGCCTTTCGGGCTCAGGCGTCCAGCCGCCGAGGCGAGACTCAGCCGCAGCAGCCGCCACCACAGCAGCCGCCACCGCCCTGCGGCGCGGCCTGGCTCGGCGCCGGAGCCGTGCCACCACGGCTGACCGTGGCAAACGTGGTCAGCAGCTTGACTGTGTCGGCATGGCCCGCGGGGCAGGACGCCGGATTCGACGACTCCGCCATCGGTCGGTTCACCTCGAAGGTGTCGCCGCAACTGCGGCACCGGTAGCTGTAGCTCGGCATCGGTCAAGCGTACCGTCGCGATCTCAGCTTGGTGCGTCGCATATCCAGGTCGCCGGTGGGTAAGTACCCTCGAATAGGAGATCACGCGGTGCGAGGCCAGCTGGAGCAAATCGGCAGCACACCGATGGATCGCTGGCAGGAGGTGCGAACAATGACTGCTCAGTTCGAGAAGGAAGCGGGCTGGGAAGTGCGCGGCGCCGAGCCAGTCGTCACCACGACCTCGGGTGATGTACGCGGCCGCTGGGACGGCCCGGTGGCGGTATGGCGCAGCATTCCCTACGCGGCGCCGCCGAGCGGCCCCCATCGGTTCCTGCCGCCGCGGCCCGCACCGGAGTGGGACGGGATCCGCGATTGCGCCACCTTCGGCGAGATCGCGCCGCAGACCATGGGCAACATGGTCCCCGTCGACTCCGATCTGCGGATGGGCGAGGACTGCCTCTGGCTGAACGTGTGGTCGCCCCGGCGCGACGTCGGCGACCTGGTGCACACCTTCGATACGGGCGAACCGCGCCCGGTGCTGGTCTGGTTGCACGGCGGCGCCTACTGCCTCGGCACGGCCGCACAGGGCATCTACGACGGCCGCAAGCTGGCCGAAACCGGCGACGTCGTCGTGGTCACCGTGAACTACCGTCTCGGTGCGCTCGGATTCCTCGATCTGTCCTCGCTGCCCGGTCCGTTCACGCCGAATCTCGGCCTGCACGACCAGATCGCCGCGCTGGAATGGGTGCGCGACAATATCGCCGCGTTCGGCGGTGACCCCGGCAATGTCACGCTGTTCGGCGAATCGTCCGGCGCGGGTTGCGTTACCGCACTGCTGACTTCGCCGCGCGCGGCCGGGCTGTTCCACAAGGCCATCGCGCAGAGCCCGCCGGCCACCACGGTCTTCGGCCAGGAGCGGGCGGCCGCGGTGGCGCGGCGATTCCTGGAACTGCTGGAACTGCCCGCGGCCAGGGCCGTCGAACTGCTCGACTGGCCGGTCGAGAAGATCGTGGAGGTCGCGGGCATCCTGCTGGACGAGGTTCCGTTGAAGGAGCCGGGCAGGTTGGCCGCGGCGCCGGTGGTCGACGGCGATCTGCTGCCGACCTATCCGATCGAGCGGTTCCAGCACGGGCGGTCGCACCGGGTGCCGCTGATGATCGGCGCCAACAAGGACGAGGCCTCGCTGTTCCGGGTGTTCCGGTCGCCGATCATGCCGGTGACCCCGGACGCGGTGAACGCGATGCTCAACGATGTGGCGGCCAGCCACCCGGAGCTCTCGCACGAGCGCATCGCCGAAATCACCTCGGCCTACCCGGATCTGGACAAGACCAGGGGCGCGCTGGCCATGTCCGGCGACGCCGCGTTCCGGATGCCCGCGCACTGGGTGGCCGACGCGCACGCGCAGCACTCACCGACCTGGATGTACCGCTTCGACCACGCGACGCCGATGCTGCGGGCGGCCCGGGTCGGCGCCGGGCACGCGACCGAATTGCCTTATGTCTTCGGCAATTTCGGCTCGTTCAACCACGACCCGACGTTCTGGCTCGGTGGCCGCAAGGTGGCCATGGAGGTGTCCGGCCGAATGATGCGGCGCTGGCTGGCTTTCGCCACCCACGGGGTGCCCGCAGCGCTGGACGGCTCGAAACACTGGCCGCCGTACCGTCCGGACACGCGCACCACGCTGCTGATCGATACGGTCGATCGGGTGGTGGACGACCCCGACGCGGAACTGCACACCGCCTGGGGTGCGCAAGCCGTCGGATTCGGCTGAGACCTGTTGTCTCGCAGTGCGGCTCGAAGGTACCGAGCCGCTCGGCGAAGTCAGACGGTGGTCGGTTCGGGGGCGGGTGCGCGCCGCCCGAGGCGGACCGGCAGCTGCTCATATCCGTGCAGGGTGAACAACTCCCGGCGTTGCGGTGGCCCGTCCAGTTGCAGGTCGGGGAAACGGTCGAACAGGGCCTGCAAGGCGTAGACGCCCTCCATGCGGGCCAGGCTGGCGCCGAGGCAGACGTGGATGCCGTTGCTGAACGACAAGTGCTCCTTGGCATTCGCGCGGCCGATGTCGAAACGATCGGGCTCGGCGAACACCGCGGGGTCGCGATTGGCGCCGGCCAGCGACAGGACGACGGTGTCGCCGGCACGCAGCCGCTCGCCGGCGATCTCCACATCGCACATCGCGGTGCGTGCCGTCGTCTGGACCGGTGAGTCGAAGCGCAGCACCTCCTCGATGGCGTTGGGCCACAACTCGGGTTCGGCGCGCAGCCGCGCCAGCTGCTCGGGATGGTCGAGCAGCTGCACCACGCCGTTGCCGATCAGGTTCACGGTCGTCTCGAAGCCCGCGCCCATCAGCAGGCTCGCCGAGGCCTTGAGCTCGAACAGATCCAGCTCGCCCGCGGTGACCAGAGCGCTGAGAATATCGTCGCCGGGGGTACGGCGCAGGCGTGCGATGTGTTCGTCGAAGTAGGCGTTCATCACCTCCATGGCCTGCAACGCGCGCTGGTGGGCGCGCCAGGAGATGCCGACATCGAGCAGCGGTGTCAGTTCATCGCCCCAGTGCAGGAACCGGTCCTTGTCCGAGTCCGGGAAGCCCAGCATTTCGGAGATGATCGCGATCGGGACCTGCGCGGCGAAGGCGGTGATCAGATCGGCGGACCCGCCGGCGGGCAGCGCGTCGAGCAGTTCCGCGGTGACCGTTTCGACGCGGTCGCGTAGCCTGCCGATGGCGCGCGGGGTGAACGCGGACGCGACCGGCTTGCGCATCTTGGTGTGCTCCGGTGGATTGATCACCAGCATCGACGGTGGCTCGACCGGGTTCGGCGGCAAGGGGAAGTAGTTGGCCAGCTTCTGCAGCGGACCGGGGATGTCGAAGCTTTCGGTGGTGCGTACACCGAATCGGTTGTCGCGCAGGATAGCTCGGCACAGCTCGTGGTCGAAGGTGGCCCAGGAGATCGAGGTGCGGATGAGCCTGCCTCGACCGCGTAAACGCTCGATGAGCGGATACGGATCGGCGAACCCGCCGGGTCCGCCCATCAGTTCGGCGAACGCGTCACCGCGCTTGGCTTGCCTGCGCAACACCAGCCGGGGGGCACCTTGAACGGACAACCAGCGGAACCAATACTGCGGCTTCATCATTCACCAACTCCGTCGTTGTGCGATAAGTCCACCGTACGGAACCCGGCCAGAATGTGGAACGTCCTCCAGTCGGACTTCCACCTATACCGTGGTAGGAGGTGCTGGTCAGGCGCGCTGGGCGGTGACGCGTTCGGTTTCGATGCGGCGATCGCGCAGGGCCGGATCGGGATTGACCACCTGGACGAGCGAGGCGCCTGCCGCGAGCACCGCGACGTAGCCGTCGATCAGTTCGGCGGGGGTGTCCCACGGCGTGCTCGACAGCACCCGGTCGCCCTCGGAAAACCCTTGCCGCATGGCCGATTTTTTCGCTTCGGCGAGCACCTCGGCCACCGGCATCCCGTCCAGCGCGGCACCCGCGCCGCCCGGCAGGAACTGATCGCCGTGCACCCGCACCGAGGTCGCGAAGTCGGTGACGCCGACCGGGAGATCACGCACCGGCGCGCCCATCGCGTCCAGCGACAGCGCCGCGACCTCGGCGACGCCGTCCGCGTCGTCGAGCCGGTCGGGTGTCACCAGGGCCAGTTCGGCGTGCTCGTCGGGGCGCAGCACCACCTCGGTGCCCGCCCACCAGCAGCCGAGCAGCACGGCGGCGGTCTGCCAGTGCGCGGGCAGCAGCACCGCGATCCGGGCGCCGGGGCTCAGGCCGAACTCGTCGCGAATCAGGTTGGCCGTCTTGGCCGCCCAGTTCGCCAGGGTGAGCCCGGACAGTTCGATCCTGGCTCCGGTGGCGTCGTCGTAGTAGGTGACGCGCGGCCCCGCGGGGTCCCGCGCGAGAATCGGATCGAGCACTTTTTCGGTGAGGGTGAGCGCCTTGTCGAATTCACGCATTGTCTAATTCACGCATTTCGGTCCGTTCTGGCCTGCGTCGATCGGTGGGGCGGGCGGGACTGGCGTCGCGGCGGCACTCGACGTTCCGGAGAAGTCGAACATGCTTCCTGCCGCCGAGCCCGGACCAGAATAGTCGCTCGCCAGCACAACGCTCACCGAATCCGGCGACAGCGTCGTATCCGCGAGCACCGGCAGCCCACCGAGCGCCTTGGCCACCGCCTTGGCTTTCGCGTCGGAGGTCTTCGCGGCGAGCACCCGGCTGCTGGACACATTCGGGCCGGTGTAGTTGCCGACCAAACCCTCGTGGAATCCCTTACCGCTCAAAGCCTGTGCGACCTGACCGGCCAGGCCGCCGACGCCGCTGGCGTTGTACACGCTGACGGTCACCGTGGCCGGGTCCAGCGCGGGCTCGTCCGACTCCGGCTCGGCGGCCTTACCGTCGACCAGCGAGCCCACATACGACTTCACCGCTGCCGGATCGACCCGCACCACCGATTCACCGCTGGTGGTCAGGTAATTCAGGTCGGTGACCGGAATGGTCTCGAATTTCACCTGGCCGCCCGAGAGATCCTGCAACTGCTGCAGGAACGCGAGCACGTCCCAGTCGTCGTCGAGCACGACGGTGCGCCCGACCGCGTCGCTGAGCTGTTTCATCCGCCCCGGATTGCTGAGCGTCTTCGCATTGAGCACCTGCCCGACCAACTGCGCCATGAACACCTGCTGGCGCACAATGCGATCGAGGTCACCACGCGGCAGATTGTGCCGCTGCCGCACGAAACTCAACGCGGCCGGGCCATCGAGGCGCTGGCGGCCCGCCGGGAAGTCGGCGCCCGACATCCATTCGTCCACCGCATTGTTCAGGCACACCTCGACCCCGCCCACCGCGTCGGTGAGCAGCACGAAACCGAGCAGGCTCACCTCGGCGTAGTGATCGACGCTGATGCCGGTGAGGTTGGCCACGGACTTGATCAACGCCTGACGGCCCGCCTGGGTGGACTGCTTGTCCGCGTCGGCCTCCGGAACACCCTGGTTCATCAGCTTCAGCCGCTGCGTCTCCTTGGTCGCGCCGTACGCCGAATTGATCTTGCCCTTGCCGAGATCGGGGATGTCGACATAGGAGTCGCGGGGGATGGAGATGGCGGTCGCGGACCGGCCGTCATTCGGCACCCGGATCAGCACGATGGTGTCGGTATTGGTGCCGACCTCGTCGCCCGCGTGCAGCAGCGCGCGCTCCCGGTCGCTCAGCGGATTGCCGTGCGCGTCGGTGCGGCTGTCGACGCCGACCAGCAGGATGTCGACGGCGCCGTCGCGCCCGCCGCCGAGGCCGAGATTGCCGATGCGTTCGATGTTGGAGATCAGGCTGTCGACGCTGTGCCAGGCGAAGCCGGTGATGACGAGCACCACCACCGCGAGCACCGCGGCGCCGGCTCGCAGCGGACCGCCCGCCGGTAACCGCGATTGGGTGCTGCGTGGCCGGGTCACCCGGAACCCTCCGCCGCAGCTACTTTGTGTCCTCTCGCCAACACGACATCCTTTCGACACGCTCGGGGCCTCTTACGACAGCACGGTCCGACCGACCACCCCACCTTTCCGTAGCCCCCGCACCCTTTCAGCAAACCCATGTTCGCGGGCGGGTGTCTGCCGAGGGCAACTGACTGAAGGCTAACGAATACCGGCCCGGGCACCCGCAATCCGCAGGTGTGGCGGCGTGCCAGACTCGACCCCGTGACAGCTTCGACAGCATCCGGCGCCGCCGCGCCCGCCCGCCTCGTGGTGACCGGGGCAGGTGGACAGGTCGGCCGGGAACTGCTCGCCCTGGCGCCGGCCGCTCGCGCGTTCGGTCGCCGCGACCTCGATATCACCGCCGCGGCCGCGGTCGCCGCCGTGCTCGAACCGGGCGATGTGGTGATCAACTGTGCCGCCTACACCGCGGTCGACCGCGCCGAGTCCGACGTGGCCGCGGCCTTCGCGGGCAACGAGACCGGTCCGGCCGTGCTCGCCACCGCCTGCGCGCGGATCGGCGCCAGGCTGATTCACCTGTCCACCGACTACGTGTTCGCGGGCGTGCACGATCGTCCCTACGAGACCACCGATCCGACCGGGCCGGTCAGCGTCTACGGCCGGTCCAAACTGGCCGGCGAGCACGCGGTGCTGACCCTTGCCCCGCAGTCGCACGTGGTGCGCACGGCGTGGGTATATGCCGGGCGCGGAAGTGATTTCGTCGCCACCATGCTGCGGCTGGAGCGCGAACGCGACACCATCGACGTGGTGAACGACCAGCTCGGCGCCCCCACCTACGCCGCCGATCTCGCGGTGGCGCTGGTGGAACTCGCGGGGCGGCCGGACGCGCCGCGGCTGCTGCACGCGACCAACTCAGGCCAGGCCAGCTGGTTCGACCTGGCGCGGGCGGTATTCGCGGGGATAGGCGCCGATCCGGCGCGGGTCCGGCCCTGTGACTCGTCCGCGTTTCCGAGACCCGCACCGCGCCCGGCATATTCGGTGTTGTCGCACCGGGCCTGGGATGAAGCCGGGTTGACGCCGCTGCGGCCCTGGCAGGCGGCACTGGGGGACGCGCTCGCGCGGTTGTCCGACTAGGCTCTCGGGCCGTGGACGTATCCGACTCCGCCCATAAGGGGCTGGCCGTCGTCACGGTGACCTATTCACCGGGCGAGCACCTCGAGCACTTCATCAGCACGCTGGCTGCCGCCACCACCGAGAAACCGCAGGTGATCCTCGCGGACAACGGGTCGACCGACGGGGTGCCCGAACTGATCGCCGAGGCCAATTCGCATGTGCGGCTGCTGCGCACCGGCGGCAATATCGGCTACGGCGGCGCGATCAACCGGGCGGTCGCCGAGATCGATCCGGACATCGAGTTCGTGGTGATCGCCAACCCGGACATCCGCTGGGGCTCCGACTCCATCGATCAGCTGCTCGCCGCCGCGAAGCGCTGGCCGCGGGCCGGTGCGCTCGGCCCGCTGGTGCTGGAACCGGACGGCAGCGTCTACCCCTCCGCCCGCCGGGTGCCCGGTCTGCTCGACGGCGCCGGTCACGCGATCCTCGGCACGGTGTGGAAGACGAACCCGTGGACCCAGCGCTACCGCCAGGACAACGAGCAGATCTCCGAGCGGGCCGTCGGCTGGCTGTCCGGCTCCTGCCTGCTGGTGCGGCGCGCGGCGTTCGACTCGATCGACGGTTTCGACTCGCGTTACTTCATGTACATGGAGGACGTCGACTTCGGCGACCGGATGGGCAAGGCGGGCTGGCACAACGTGTTCGTGCCGTCCGCGGAGGTCACTCACGCGAAGGGGCACGCCGCGGGACGGCATCCCGAGGTGATGCTGCCCGCGCACCACGCGAGCGCGTACCGGTTCCAGGCCGACCGGCATCCGCACTGGTGGCAGCTGCCGTTGCGGCTGGCGCTGCGGGCCGGACTTGCGGTGCGCTCCCGGATTGCGGTTCGATCTGCGCTGCGTCAACAGGCGCAGGACGCGAGTCAACAGGCGTAGGGCGCAAGCCGAAACTGCCGGGCGCGAGTCGACGAATTGCGGGACGCGAGCCGACCTGCGCAGGACGTGAGTTAACAAGCGCAAACCGCGAGCCAATAGGGTGCAAAGCGTGACTCGCTGGTCACCCGGCCGAGCGACAATCGAGGTAGGGCCCGCACCAATCGGTGCGGCCCGAGTGAACTGGCGCGCAGCCGAGTGTCGATCGGCGCGCGAGCAACAATCGATCCACTGTGAACAGGGGACCTTGAATGGCAGGAAATGCAGGCACCGACGCCGTGATCCTGGTGGGCGGGCAGGGCACACGACTGCGCCCGCTGACCCTCTCGGCACCGAAGCCGATGCTACCGACGGCTGGACTGCCGTTCCTGACGCATCTGCTCGCTCGCATCGCCGAGGCCGGGATCACGCACGTGGTGCTGGGCACCTCCTTCAAGGCGGAGGTGTTCGAGGACCACTTCGGTGACGGTTCCGAGCTCGGCCTCGAGCTGGAGTACGTCACCGAGACCGAGCCGCTCGGCACCGGCGGCGGCATCCGCAACGTGCTGCCCAAACTGCGCGCCGACACCGTGATGGTGTTCAACGGTGACGTGCTCGGCGGCACCGAACTCGGCGCGGTGCTGGACACGCACGAGTCCACGAACGCCGATGTCACGCTGCACCTGGTGCGGGTGAGCGATCCGCGCGCCTTCGGCTGCGTGCCGACCGACGAGAACGGCCGGGTCACCGCGTTCCTGGAGAAGACTCAGGATCCGCCGACCGATCAGATCAACGCGGGCTGCTACGTCTTCCGCCGCGAGTACATCGAGAAGATCCCGGCGGGCCGCCCGGTCTCGGTGGAGCGCGAGGTGTTCCCGCAGCTGCTCGCCGAGGGTGCCCGCGTGCAGGGCCACGTCGACACCTCGTACTGGCGCGACATGGGTACCCCGGAGGACTTCGTGCGCGGCTCCGCCGATCTGGTCCGCGGCATCGCGCCCTCGCCCGCACTGCCGGGCCAGCGCGGTGAATCCCTGGTCCATCCTGGCGCGGGTGTCGCGCCCGGCGCACTGCTCATCGGCGGCACGGTCGTCGGCCGCGGCGCCGAGGTCGGCGCGGGTGCTCGCCTCGACGGCGCGGTCATCTTCGACGGTGCCATCATCGAGGCGGGGGCCACCGTCGAACGCTCGATCATCGGGTTCGGCGCCCGCATCGGCCCGCGCGCGCTGGTGCGCGACGGCGTCATCGGTGACGGTGCGCACGTCGGCGCGCGCTGCGAACTCCTACGGGGCGCGCGGGTGTGGCCGGGCGTCGAGATCCCCGACGGCGGGATCCGCTTCTCCACCGACGTCTGATCGGCGCAGCCTCGAAAACGGTTTCGTCGCGACGGTGCTTCTGGCAGGGTGCTGCCCAGGGTCCCGGGGCTCCGTCGCGGGATCGCTTCTTTGCTCACTGTGCCAATAGGAATAGTTGAGGAGAACGTTTATGGGGAAGTCTGTCTTTCGGGTGCTGGCCGCAGCAGCTTTCGCGGGGGCGGTCGGCATCTGCGCCGCACCGAGCGCGACGGCGGCACCATCGATCTACGAACCGAGCATCACCCCGTGTAGTCACCAGTTCAGAACGCCGTTCGAACCCGCCCGCCCGGGTACCAGCGCCTACTGGAGCCCGTTCGGCACCGCCGACATCGTCTGCTACGACGCGGGTTTCGGTGTCAGCCACTACCAGCGTGACCCCGGCGGGCAGTGGCATGCCATGAATCAACTGATTCCCGGCAACTACTTCATCAACATCTTCGGTTACAACCACCTGCCCGCATAGGCGGCCCGAAAGTCTTCGCGCAGACCCTCTTTCGAGGTGTCTGTGCGAAGACTTCTGTCACGCCCGGGTTTTCCAGACGTAGCGGGTTTTGGGCCGCCCCGCGCGGCCGTAATCCGAACGGCGGGTGACCAATCCGTCGTCGGCCAGCTTTTCCAGATACCGCCACGCGGTGATCCGGGAGACGCCGATGGTGGTGGCGGTGTCCGCGGCGGTGATGCCCTCGGGAGCGGCCCGGACGGTGCGGGAGATCTCGTCGAGGGTCTGCGGCGCAACGCCTTTGGGAGTGGTGGCGCGTTGGTCGGGGGTGCGTAGCGCGCTGAGCGCGCGGTCAATGTCGTGCTGGGAGACCGCGGTCTCGCCTGCGGGCAGCGCCGTGCGGAATTCGCGGTAGCGGTCCAGTTTGTCGCGAAAAGCGGCGAAGGTGAACGGCTTCAAGAGATAGAGGACAACGCCGTGCGAGACCGCGGTGCGCACCATGGCGAGGTCGCGGGCCGAGGTGATGGCGATGACGTCGGGCCGGGGCGCCAGGCCGGTGAGGGCCGCCGCGACGTCCAAGCCGCTGGCATCGGGTAGCCCGATATCCATCAGCACCAGGTCGATCGGCGTGCCTTCGGCCGCGGCCTCGGCGGCCGCACGCATCGCCTCGCGGCCGGTGTGGGCCACCCCGACGGGCGTGAAGCCCTCGATGCGGTCCACATAGGCGCGGTGTGCCTCGGCGATGAGTGGTTCGTCCTCGACGATCAGCACTCGGATCACTGTGCGTCCTTTCGCGGAATCGTCACGGTTACCGCGCTTTCCGGATCTAGTTCGGTACGAATGGTTCCCCCGTGCCTGGCCACCAGGCGGTGCACCAGTGCGAGGCCGAGCCCGTGATGGTCGGCCTTGGTCGAATAACCGCGCCGCGACGCCCGCGCGAACGTCTCCTCGGACATACCGGGGCCGCTGTCGGCGACGCGCACATATAACGCCGAAGCTGGTTCGGCGCGAACACCTTCGGGATTGTCGCCGCAGTGCCGCACGGTGACCTCCACCCAGCCCGACGGACTCTCGGCGGCAGCGTCGATGGCGTTGTCGATGAGATTGCCGACCAGCGTGACCATCTCCTGCGGGGTCAGCGGCTCGATCGAGTCGAGCGCGGTGTCCTCGGTGATGGTGAGTTCGATGCTGCGCTCGGCGGCCTGGTTCACCTTGCCGAGCAGCAACGCCGCCAGCGCAGGCGACCCGACCGCGTTCAGCAGCCGATCGATGAGGGCTTGGGACAGTTGCAGTTCCGAGGTGGCGAAGTTCACCGCCTCCTGATAACGGCCCAGTTCGACCATGGTGACCACGGTGTGCAGCCGGTTGGCGGATTCGTGCGCCTGGGCGTGCAGCGATTCGGCGAAACTGCGCACCGAGTCGAGTTCGCCCATCACCGCGCGTAATTCGGTGTGGTCGCGGATCGTCATGACGGTGCCGATCGGGCGGCCCTCCCAGCTGACGATGTCCTGGTTGATGAGCAGGATCCGGTCGCCGGTCACGTGCATCTCGTCGCGGACCACGCCCCAGCTCATCTGCTGCATCGAGGTCGGCAGGTCGCTGCGGCGCACCTCGCCGTCGGGCAGTTCGAGCAGCCTGCGCGCCTCGTCGTTGACCACCTCGGCCAGCTCGCCCGCCATGCCGAAGACGACGAGTCCCTCGTGGATCGAGTGCAGGACGGCGTCGTGCTGTTCGTACATGGCGCGCAACTCGTCGGGTGCGAGCCCATGGGTCTGCCTGCGCAGGCGGCGGCTCAGCAGGAACGACCCGCTGCCCGAGACCGCGAGGCCCGCCGCGGCGATGCCCAGGATCAACGGCAGTTGCGCCGCGACCTGATCACCGATCTTGGCGCGGGTCACCCCGGCCGACACCAGCGCGACCACCTTGCCGCCGTCGTAAACCGGTGCCACCGCGCGGATCGACGGCCCGAGGGTGCCGGTGAAGGTTTCGGTGAAGGTCTCCCCGGAGAGGGCGCGGTCGATGTTTCCGCTGAACGGCTTGCCGATCATGTTCTGGTTGGTGTGCGTATAGCGGGTGCGATCCGGCGCCATCACGACGATGAAGTCCATGCCGGTCGCGTGGCGGATGCGTTCGGTCACCGGTTGCAGCCGAGCCGTGGGATTGATCGTGTAGACGGCGGACAGGGTGGACGGGGCTTCAGCGACACTCACCGCGACATCTCTCACTTCGCGGGTGGTCGTCACGTCGCTGTGGCGCCGCGCGTCGACCACCGCGAGGACCGCGCCGACAGCCACCATCAGGGTCAACACGATCAGCTGTAGTGCGAAGGCCTGACCGGCCAGGGATAGCCGACCGCGTCTCACTAGCTGTTTTCCTCCGCTGAACGTAATGCACCAAACCGTGACCGGCGTCACCAGGGCCGTCATCATTCTGCCTGGAAGGCGTGAGGCCCTTCACGTCGGCACCACTTCGGAGGACATCACTCGGTATGAGCCAAGCAACACCAGCAGCACCCCCACGCAAGCGCGACCGCACCCACTGGCTGTATATAGCCGTCATCATCGCGGTCATCGCGGGCATTCTGGTGGGTTGGCTGGCGCCCGGTTTCGGGGTGTCGGTTGCTCCGCTCGGCACCATCTTCGTCAACCTGATCAAGATGATGATCGCGCCGGTCATCTTCTGCACCATCGTGCTCGGCATCGGCTCGATCCGCTCGGCGGCGACCGTCGGCAAGGTCGGCGGGCTGACCATCGCGTACTTCATGATCATGTCGACCGCCGCGCTCATCATCGGGCTCGTCGTCGGCAATGTGATCTCGCCGGGTACCGGGCTGAATGTCGGCGAGAACGCGAAAGCCGTCAAGTCGCTCACCGATACCGCGCACAAGGCGGGCGGGACGTGGGACTTCTTCAACGGCATCGTCCCGACGTCACTGCTGTCCTCGCTGACCTCGGGTAGCACGCTGCAGGCCCTGTTCGTCGCACTGCTGGTCGGTTTCGCGGTGCAGGCCATGGGCAAGACCGGCGAGCCGATTCTGCGCGGTGTGGCGTTGCTGCAGAAGCTGGTGTTCCGCATCCTGGTGATGATCCTGTGGCTGGCGCCGATCGGTGCGTTCGGCGCGATCGCCAATCTGGTCGGCAAGAGTGGACTGGATGCGGTGCTGAAGTTGGCAACGTTGATGATCGCGTTCTACCTGACCTGCTTGATCTTCGTGTTCGGCGTGCTCGGGGTGCTGCTGTGGGCGGTGGCTCGGGTGTCGGTGCTGAAGCTGGTCCGCTATCTGGCCCGCGAGTACCTGTTGATCCTGGCGACCTCGTCCTCGGAGTCGGCACTGCCTCGGTTGATCGCGAAAATGGAACACATGGGCGTCGAGCGGACGACTGTGGGTGTGGTTGTGCCGACCGGATATTCGTTCAATCTGGATGGCACTGCAATTTACCTGACAATGGCGTCGTTGTTCATCGCTGATGCGATGGGAAAACCGCTCAGCCTCGGCGAGCAGATCGGTCTGCTGCTGTTCATGATCGTCGCGTCCAAGGGGGCGGCCGGTGTCACCGGTGCGGGCCTGGCCACGCTGGCCGGCGGCCTGGAGAGTCACCGACCCGAATTGCTCGACGGCGTCGGCCTGATCGTCGGTATCGACCGCTTCATGTCCGAGGCCCGCGCGCTGACCAATTTCTCCGGCAACGCCGTCGCCACGGTGCTCCTCGGCACCTGGACCAAGACCATCGACGCGGACCGCGTCAAGGAAGTTCTCGACCGCAAGCTGCCCTTCGATGAACAAACCATGGTCGATGACGACCACGGCGCGCAGCCGCAGCAGGAGCCCGACACCAAGGACCTGGTTCCGGCTTAGCTGCACTGTGAAACACGAAGGGCCCGCAGGATCTGCGGGCCCTTCGCGCATTTCGGGTCAGGAGGCCCACTTCTCCGGGTTGAGGTGGTACTGGGCGAGGGCGGTGGCATGACCGTGGCCTATGGCGTGCTCGGACTTCAGCCACTCGACCAGCGGCTTGTGCGACGTCAGGCCGGACTCGCCCATCGCGGTGCGCCACTCGTCGATGGTGCGGCCGTACTTGGCCTCGATGGACGGGAAGTAGGACGCGGGTCCGTGCGGCTTGGTCGACATGGTGGTCGTCTCCTGTGGTCGTCGTGCGTTCAGTGGTGTTGACGGCGGCGCTTCGGAAGATTCATCGGGCGCGGGTGGTTTGTGTGCCGGATCACGAGTGCGTGCGAATTTTGGTCTGCGCGAGTCGGTCCGGACGCGGAACTGTCCGGCACCGGCGAAAACCGGTACCGGACAGTGGGTGCGGTGGGATCAGGCGGGGACGGCGATGGGCAGTGGGGTTGCCCGCTGGGCCAGCTGGTGCTCGCGGATCAGCAGGCCGCCGGTGAGGAAGACCAGGGCGGCGGTGAGGCCGTGGATGCCGAAGGCGGTGGCGGTGGAGCCGTTCCAGGCGAGCACGGTCAGCATGTCGCCGACCGGGACCAGGGCGATGACCAGGGTGGCGATGCCGAGCGCATAGCGCTGCTTCGCGGCGAGCAGCACCAGGATGAGCACGCCGAAGACGGTGTCGCGGACGCCCTTGAGGTTCATGAACGCGGTCGCCTCGCCGTCCGGCCACGCGGGCAGGCCGAAGCCGGGGGCGATGGTGTCCGGGCTGATCAGGTAGCTGAGGCCGATGTAGAGGATGAAGGCCGCGCCGATGAGGGACAGTGCGGTGGCGATGCGCGAGGTGGTCATGGTGCTGCTCCTTGGTGCGGTGCTGATCCTGCTCTGATTTCTAGCGTTGCTAGGTTCGAGAGCAACAATAACGGAGCTTCGTTAGCTTGTCTAGCGCTGCTAGAATTTGAGCATGACCCTCCAGACGCGCAAGGAACGTGAACGAGCCGAACGTCGTCAGCGGATCATCGATACCGCGCGCGAGTTGGCCGAGGAACAGGGCTGGGAAGCGGTGACCGTGCGCAAGCTGGCCGAGCGCATCGAGTACAGCCAGCCGGTCTTGTACAGCCACTTCGCGGGCAAATCGGCCATCGTGGCCGCCGTTGCCGAGCAAGGTATCGCCGATCTCTCCGTCGTCCTGCACCAGGCGCACGCCGAGGCGACGAGTCCGGCCGACCGAATGGCCCGCGTCGCCCGCGCCTATTTGGATTTCGCCGCCGCCAACCCGGCCCGCTACGACGCCATGTTCGTGATGAATGTCGACCTCGTGTTCGGGCTGGAGGCGTCGCAGACGCTGCGTGACGCCTTCGCGGAGTTGGAGGCGATGTTCCGGCCGTTCGTCGACGAGGCGGAGCTGGGCGCCCGCACCGAGGTGGCCTGGAGCGCGATGCACGGCCTCGCGACCCTGGAGCGCGGCGCCCGCCTGCGCCCGGAGTTGCGCGAGCAGCGCCTCGACATCCTGGTCGCCGAGTGGCTGGCCGCCGTCGGCGCGACGTCGGCCTGACCGCAGCCGACTATCGCGCCTGCCGAGGCGAATCCTGTTCCCGCGGACCGAATCGACTGCGGCGGGTGGCAGGCGACACTTTCGCGCCGATGCGGCAGGTGGGGCCGCCGTTGTGCGCCGCGGCGCGTTTCCCGACCGAGGAAGCACCGACCGCAGGCCGGTAGCGTGGGGGATATGCCTGATGTTGTGGTCGTCGGTTCCGGGCCGAATGGTCTCGCCGCCGCGGTGATCCTGGCGAAGGCCGGACTCTCCGTGGAGGTGTACGA
This sequence comes from Nocardia suismassiliense, assembly GCF_900269665.1. GTDB lineage: Bacteria > Actinomycetota > Actinomycetes > Mycobacteriales > Mycobacteriaceae > Nocardia > Nocardia suismassiliense. The sequence continues at coordinate 8,043,597 of NZ_LT985361.1, read as the reverse complement.
GGCCGAGTACGCGGCGGGCGGTGGGTCGCGCACGGCGGAGCTGACCCTGCCCGGATACCGGCACGACGTGTGCGCCGGCGCGCACCCGATGGCGTTGGCCTCCCCGTTCTTCCGCGCGTTCGATCTCGCGGCGCACGGCGTCGAACTGCTCACGCCGGAAGCGTCTTACGCGCACCCGATGGACGGCGGCACGGCCGGCATCGCCTGGCGTGATCTGGACCGGACCGTCGACGGTCTCGGCCGGGACGGCGCCGCGTGGCGCTCGCTGTTCGGTCCGCTGGTGCCGCACTGGGAGGCGATCGTCGACCTGGCGATGTCGGACATGCGCCGACCACCCAAGGACCTACTGACCGCGGTGCGGTTCGGGCTGCGGACGCTCGAGCAGGGATCGCCGTTGTGGAACACCAGGTTTCGCGACGACACCGCGGCCGCGCTGCTGACCGGCGTCGCCACCCACGCGATCATCCCGCCGCGCGCCGTGCCCGCCGCCGGGGCCGGGCTGATGCTCGGCACGCTGGCGCACGCGGGCGGCTGGGTGATCCCGCGCGGTGGCAGCCAGGCGATTCCGGACGCGATGATCGCCGAGCTGGAACGCCTCGGCGGGCGGATGCGTACCGGTCACCGCATCGACGCGCTCGCACAGTTCGACGACGCCCGCGCGGTCGTGCTCGACCTCGCGCCCGCGGAGTTGCTGCGCATCGCCGGTCATCGACTGCCGGACCGATACATCAAGCGGCTCCGGCGTTTCCGGTACGGCGGCGCCGCCTGCAAGGTCGATTTCGCGCTCGCGGGCCCGGTGCCCTGGCAGGCTGCTGACCTCGACCGCGCCGGCACGCTGCATCTGGTCGGCACCAGGGCCGAGGCGATGGCCGCCGAACGCGCGGTCGCCGCGGGCCAGCACGCAGAACGACCGTATGTGCTGACCATTCAACCCGGTGTGGTCGACTCGACCCGCGCGCCGGCGGGCAAGCACACCCTCTACACCTACGCGCACGTGCCGAACGGCTCGACCCGCGACATCAGCGAGACGATCATCGCCCAGGTCGAGCGCTTCGCCCCCGGCTTCCGGGACCTGATCCTCGCCAAGCACGTCTACACCGCGGCCGAAATGCCCGCGCACAACGCCAATTACATCGGCGGCGACATCTCGGCGGGCGCAATGACGCTGCGCCAGTGGGCCTTCCGCCCCGCACCGCGCTGGAACCCTTACGCCACACCGCTTCCGGGTGTCTACCTGTGCTCCGCGTCGACCCCGCCCGGCCCCGGTGTGCACGGCATGTCCGGCTTGCACGCGGCCCGCCACGTGCTGCGTCAGCGGTTCGGCATCACCACCGATCCGTTGGCGCTGCTCCGTAATCCTTAGACGCTCTCGGTGCGGTAGAGGTCGGGCTCCAGGTAGATCACCCGGGCGGCCGGAACGGCGGCGCGCACGCGGGCTTCCGCGTCGTTGATCGCGGCCGCGATGTCGGCGATATTGAGGTCGGGGACGAAAGATATCTTGGCAGCGACCAGCATCTCCTCCGGGCCCAGGTACTGGGTCTTGAGGTGGATCACCCGCTCGATGCGCGCGCCGTCGGCCAGGTTCTCCCGGATGGCGCGGTCCTCGGCGGGGGTGGCGCCCTCGCCGATGAGCAGGCTCTGCATCTCGATGATCAGGATGACGGCGATGACGCCGAGCAGCAGGCCGATGGCCAGGGTGCCGATACCGTCCCAGATGGCGTCGCCGGTGAGCATCGTCAGGCTGACGCCCACGAAGGCGAAGATCAGACCGACCAGGGCGCCGGTGTCTTCCAGCAGCACCACCGGCAGCTCCGGGCTACGCGAGGTGCGGATGAACCGCCACCAGCTCGCATTTCCCTTGAGCGGCCGGGACTCCTTGATGGCGGTCATGAAGCTGTAGGTCTCCAGCCCGATCGCGATCAGCAGGATGACGATCGCGACGATCGGCGAGCTCAGATCCTCCGGGTGCTGGATCTTGTGGATGCCCTCGTAGATCGCGTAGATCGAGCCGATGGTGAACAGCACCAGTGCCACGACGAACGAGTAGAAGTAGCGATTGCGCCCGTACCCGAACGGATGCAGCTCGTCGGCTTCCTGCGCGGCGCGGCGCTGACCGAGTAGCAGCAGACCCTGATTGGAGGTGTCGGCCACCGAGTGCACCGCCTCGGCGAGCATCGACGCCGAACCGGTGATCGCCGCACCGATGAACTTTGCCACGGCGATCCCCGCGTTCGCCGTCAATGCGGCGAGAATCGCCTTCTTGCCACCACCAGCCGACATGGGTTGGATGTCCTCTCTCCGATTGCCCGAACCTGGCTAACTTAGCGTGTGCCGAGATCGGATACCCGATACCGGAGGTGATCATTCGGCCGCGGTGGCACCGCGCCGGCTCACACCTTGCCGACGCAGGCGCAGAAGAGCTGGGCCGACCCGTCCAACGCGCGGGCCCGAATGTCGGTGTCGGCGGCCGAGATCCACGCCGCGGCGCCGCGTTCCAGCGTCAACTCGGACGCGCCGTGTAGCAGCCGCACCGACCCCGCCGTGCACAGCACGATGCCTGGGCCCGCCGCGGTGAGCGGGACCTGCGCCGAGCCCGCGGTCAGATCGAAGCGGCGCAGCTCGAATTCCGGTGCGGGCGTGCGGTAGCGCACCGAGCCGTCGCCCGCCGGTTCCGGCAGCACCACGGGCAGGTCGATCGGCTCGAAGTCGAGCACTCGCAACAGTTCCGGCACGTCGACGTGCTTGGGCGTGAGACCGCCGCGCAGCACGTTGTCGGAGTTGGCCATGATCTCCACACCGAGTCCGCGCAGGTAGGCGTGCAGGTTGCCGGCCGCGAGGAACAGGCCCTGCCCGGGCTCCAGCGTCAGCCGGTTCAGCAGCAGCGCCGCGAGCACGCCGGCATCGCCGGGGTAGGCCTCGGCGAGTTCGAGCGTGGTGCGCGCCTCGGGGGTGAACCCGCGCTTGCCTTTTCCGGACAGGTAGCGCACGCAGCCGTCGAGCACCTCGGGCAGCAACGTCGCGAGCACGTGCTGCGGCAGCGTGATCCAGGTGGTGAACAGGGTGCGCAGACCGTCCGAGTCCGGCTGCGCGGCAAGCAGATCGGCGAACGAGGCGAGCCCGTCCACGTCCAGCGCGCGCAATAGTTCGACGGTGCGGTGCGGTTCACGGAAGCCGGCGAGCGCCTCGAACCGGTCCAGTGCCACCACCAGTTCCGGCTTGTGGTTGTCGTCGCGGTAGTTGCGCATCGGCGAGTCGAACGGCACCTTGGTGCGGTTCTCCCGTTCGAACCCGGCGCGCGCCTGCGCGGTGCTCGGGTGCGCCTGCAGCGACAGCGGCTCCTCGGCGGCCAGAATCTTCAGCAGGAACGGCAGCTTGCCGCCGAATTCCTGGGCGGCGGGGCCCAATTCGCGCTGCGGGTCCTCGGCGACGAAATCCAGCAGTGAGCGGGTGCGGTCGTCGATCAGGACGTGCGCGGGGTCGGCGGGGTGCGCGCCGAACCACAGTTCGGCCTCCGGATGCGCGGACGGAACCGGCCTGCCGCACAGCTGAGCGAGCGCGGTGCGCGAGCCCCAGGCATACGAGCGCAACGCACCAACGAGTTCGTGCACTAGTAGCTTCCCCCGTACTGCCCTCGACTGTCGGGTGCGGTACCGCGGGTTCCGATCAGCCGTAGGTAGGCGGCGGCCATTTCCAGCCGCAGCGCGAGCACGGCGAGCTGTTCGAGTTCACCACCGACTCCGGGAGCGGGCTCCTCGGGGCGCGGCGGGGCGGGCAGCGAGGGGTCGGTGAGGCCGGTGTGCAGCAGATCGAGCTCGGCGCTCACCAGATCGGCGTCGACCAGGCTGGATCCGGTGCCGCCGAACACGGCGATCCGGCGCCGCGCGGCCGACTGGTCCGGGTCGATGCTGAGCACGAAGACGCGCATGCGCTCGACCTGCATCGGGCCGTCGAGTTCCTCGTCGTGGAACATCGGATCGAAGCCGGGCGCGGATTCGCCTGCGGCCTCGACCATTCGGGTCTTGGCGGCTACCGCCTCGGCCAGATCCACCGCGGTGGCGACCCGGCCCGCCGACTGCAGCAGCACCTCGGCGCCGTGCTCGGCCAGCTCGGCCGCGGCGGGGGAGTCGCCGGCCAGCACCACACCGCGCTGGTGCATGCGTGAGGCCAGGGTCTTGGCCGGATTGCGGAAGACCTCGTTGCCGGGTCCGGCGCGCAACGCCTCGGCGTCGAGCACGTCGGCCAGCTCGGTGAGGTCGGGCACGAAGGTGCCGCTGCGGGCGGGGTCGACCGCGCGCAGGACGGCGATTCCGGCGGCCAGGAAGCGCAGCAGGCGGTTGTGATCGAGCACCTGGACCCGAGGTGCCAGCACGGCGGCCCGGCCGGCCGCGACGGCGCGCATCGGTCCTTCGATCGGGGTGGCGACGACGACCTCGGCCCCGCGGCGCAGCGCCCGGTCGACCGCGTCGGTCAGGCGTGGGTCGCCCGCGTCGTCACCGGCGACCAGGACGACATCGAGCGGGCCGACCCAGGGCGGCAGCGCGGTGACGGGCACGACGGGCAGGCCCGCGCGGTCACCGAGGGTGGCGACGAGCAGGCTCGCGGCGCGTGCGGCGCGGCCGGAGCCGGAGACGAGGACCACGCTGCGCGGGCGCAGACCGGCCAGGCGCGCGAGCGCGTCCTCACCGACTGCCGCCGCGGTGGCCCGGACCTGAGCGCCGCCGGAGGCGGCCGAGCGCAGGGCGCCGCCGGTATCGGCCGCCTCCAGCGAAGCGGCATCGTCGAGGTCGAGCACCGGAGTTCCAGCGATCATCGGGCGTCCCACCTCCCCTCATCGCGCTGAGTCGTTATCGCCTTCGTTCGCACCCGGGTCAGCTGCCACGCCGGGCCCGAGTCGGGCGAATTCAAGGCCTGTGATTCCACTATTCCAGTCAGGACCGGACGATGCTCAGGATCTCTGTTACGAGTGCATCTACATCTTCGGTTGATCGGGCTTCGACGTTGAGCCGAAGCAGCGGTTCGGTGTTCGACGCGCGCAGGTTGAACCAGGCGTCGTCGGCCAATTGCACGGTCACGCCGTCCAGCCTATCCACCGAGATCGTGCGATCCGCGAAGGCCTCCACCACAGCCAGCGTCCGCTCCTGCGCGTCCGGCACGGTGGAGTTGATCTCGCCGGAGGCCGCATACGTTTCGTAGGCCGACATCAGCTCCGAGACCGGCCGATCCTTCTCGCCGAGCGCGGCGAGCACGTGCAGCGCGGCGAGCATGCCGGAGTCGGCGCCCCAGAAGTCGCGGAAGTAGTAGTGCGCGGAGTGTTCGCCGCCGAATACCGCGCCGGTCGAGGCCATCTGCTGCTTGATGAACGAGTGGCCGACCCGGGTGCGCACCGGGGTGCCGCCGAGCGCGGTGACGAGCTCGGGCACCGCGTGCGAGGTGATCAGGTTGTGGATGATGACCGCGCCGGGCTCCTTGATGAGCTCGCGTTCGGCGACCAGCGCGGTGATGGTGGACGGCGACACCGGGTCGCCCTTCTCGTCCACCACGAAGCAGCGGTCGGCGTCGCCGTCGAAGGCGAGACCGATGTCGGCGCCCGACTTGACCACCAGGTCTTGCAGGTCCACCAGGTTCTTGGGGTCGAGCGGGTTCGCCTCGTGGTTGGGGAAGGAACCGTCGAGCTCGAAGTACAGCGGAACGATGGTCACCTGCGGCAGCGCGTCGAACACGGCGGGCACGGTGTGGCCGCCCATGCCGTTGCCCGCGTCCACCGCGATGGTGAGCGGGCGCATCTCGCCGAGATCGACCAGGTCGTGCAGGAACGCCGCGTAGTCGGCGAGCAGGTCGGTTCTGGTCTCGGTGCCGCGTGGCCCGTCGTAGCCGGGCACGCCCTCGGCGACCTCGGTCTTGATGGTGGCCAGGCCCGTGTCCTGGCCCACCGGAATGGCTTTGGCGCGGCACATCTTGATGCCGTTGTAGCGTGCCGGGTTGTGGCTCGCGGTGAACATGGCGCCGGGGCAGTCCAGGCTGCCGGAGGCGAAGTAGAGCTGATCGGTGGACGCGAGCCCGATGTGCACCACGTCGAGGCCCTGGGCCAGCACGCCGTCGGCGAAAGCCGCCGACAGACCGGGGGAGGACTCGCGCATGTCGTGTCCGATGACGGCCCGCGTCGCGCCTTCGGCACGCATCAGCCTGGCGAAGGATGCGCCGATGTCCCTGACGAATTCGGCGTCGATCTGTTCACCGACCACACCGCGAACGTCGTAAGCCTTGATCACCGCGTTTACGAATTCGGCAGAGCGGGCGACTGTCATGCCCACCACCCTAGGGGATGGCAGGCGGCGGAGCCGACGGGGGATGACCCGGTTCTCAGTGGTTCAGGAGGGCGGGTCGGGGAGTACCCGCAGATGTCCGCGGCGCCCGGTGCGGGTGGTGCGCTGCGGCGGCGGGGCGTAGTCGCGGTAGCCGCGCTGTTCCTGTTCCGGCGGGCGGCGGCGTAGGCCGGCCTCGCGGACCGCTTCGGCGAGCGCGGTCAGATCGTCGTCATCCGGTGTGCTGGAGGAGAACCCGCCTTCGTGGCGGACCATTTCCCAGCCCTTCGGGGCGGTGATGCGGGAGCCGTGTGTTTCGCAGAGATCCCAGGAGTGTGGTTCGGCGACGGTCGCTAGTGGTCCGACTACGGCGGTCGAGTCCGAGTACACATAGGTGAGCGTCGCGACGGCCGGATTCTTGCAACCTGGACGGCAGCAACGACGCATGGGGATCACGCCGATGAGAGTAACCCTCCTGGCGGTCCGATGTGGATAGACACGCTCATGATTCGGGCAAAAACTCCCGCCAGGCGGCGGCTGCCGCAGGCGGGCGCGGGGCGTCGGGCCGCGGACGGCCCGAGCCGGTGTCGGTGCGCGGTCTGCGGGCCGCGCACGCGGTGTCGGTAATCAGTTATCGCCGCTCGCAACAACATTCGTTACCGAGGCGGCGTCGGCTCGGTGTGACTTCTACTCGGGTTCCGGATCGATGATGTCCGGATCGACGCCGAGGTAGGTGGCGATCTGCTGGACCAGCACCTCGCGCAGCAGGTCGACCAGGTCGTCGGGGTCGCTGGCGCGCAGCTCGAGCGGCTTGCGGAACAGCACCACCCTGGCGCGGGTGGCGGTGCCGTGCCGGTCGACGCCTGCCGGGATGAGGCGGGACAGCGGCACCGGTCCGTCGGCGACCACCTCGTCCGGCCAGGTGACCGAATCAGGGTGCAGCGGGCGGATTTTCGGCACATCGTCGACCGCGATATCCAGTTTGGTGAGCCGGTCGTGCCAGCGGGTGTCCAGCGGTGCGAACGCCTCGAGCACCAGCCGATCGAACTTCTGTCCCCGGGTGCGCCAGGCAGGCACCGTGGGCGGCAACATCGGCCCACGTACGCCGCGACCACGGCGGATCACCGACCGTGCGGTCGGCGGACGACGATTACGGGAACGTGCCATGGGTAAAACCTAACCAGCCCGCCCCTGGCCCGTGCACCCAGTGCTACTTCGGCCGGTCGGCGGGCGTGCCGCCGGGCCTCGGGCGTACCCCCGGAGCTACCCGTATGTTCGCGAGAACCGTTGTCGCCGTAGCGAGTTGTCGCGCGTGCGGATAACTCGGGGGTCAACCCAAGTCGGCTAGCCGATGCCGCGCTTCAGGCGGCGGCGCTCTCGTTCGGAGAGGCCACCCCAGATGCCGAAGCGTTCATCGTGGGCGAGTGCGTATTCCAGGCACTCGTCGCGTACTTCGCAGCCCATGCAGATCCGTTTCGCCTCGCGAGTCGAGCCGCCCTTCTCAGGGAAGAACGCCTCCGGATCGGTCTGCGCGCACAGGGCACGCTCCTGCCACTGCTCTTCGATGGATTCGAACATCTCGTCGAAGCCCGTGACGACCAGGCTGAGCCGGGGCGCCGAGACTTCGTCACCCGAGCCGAGCACGGTCGCCGAGACTTCGTCACCCCCCTCGCGATCCTTCCAGCCGTTGTCTGCGCAGACGCCACGTGCTGCGCCTGCTGTGGAATCGGTCGGCGAGACCATCTCGTTGGCCATCGCTCCGCCTCCTCACTGTGTGTTAGCGCAGAATGATTCGTTCCGTCGGACCAACACGCATACCGACGGCCATACCCCGCGACGTTGTCCCGCGGACGTCCCCGAGCTCGTCATCTCGATGCGAACATCTGTTCGAAAAGCCGTTCGCGCCTTGCACTCTCGCGCGAACCCGAAATGACATGACTGTGATTAGACACGCCGGACGTGTCGATGGTCAAGCGGCCGTCGCTATTCCGTTACTATCCGCGAACGCTTTCGAAGATGATCTTGAGTCGGAGTAGGGCAAATGACCAGCAACTATAGCCCGAACATCGCCCGGTCCGACAGCGCATAGGCTGTGCGGATGTGACTTCCCTTCAAGCGGACAGCGACTCCCTCGGCGGCCCGAGGATTGCCGTACTGGTCGGGGGTGTCGGCGGCGCTCGCTTCCTCCAGGGCGTCCGGGAACTGCTGCCCGATGCCGATGTCTCCGCGATCGTGAACGTCGGCGACGACGTCTGGATGCATGGCCTGCGAATCTGTCCTGACCTCGATACCTGCATGTACACCCTCGGCGGCGGCATTGATACCGAGCGCGGCTGGGGCAGGCTCGACGAGACCTGGCACGCCAAGGAAGAGCTGGCGAAGTACCACGCGCAGCCGGACTGGTTCGGGCTGGGCGATCGCGACCTCGCCACGCATCTGGTGCGCAGCGAGATGCTGCGCGCCGGGTACCCGCTCTCCGCGGTCACCGAGGCCCTCTGCAACAGGTGGCAGCCGGGGGTGAAATTGATCCCGGCAACCGACGATCGTTGTGAAACGCATGTGGTTGTGACCGACCCGGACGACCCTGGCGAACGTCGCGCGATCCATTTTCAAGAGTGGTGGGTTCGCTATCGCGCGAACATCCAGACCCATGGATTCGCCACAATTGGGGCCGAGGACGCCAAACCAGCCCCGAATGTGATCGAGATCATAGAGTCCGCGGATGTGGTCTTGCTCGCTCCGTCGAACCCCGTGGTGAGCATCGGCGCCATCTTGGCGGTGCCTGGCATCCGGGGCGCGCTGCGCACAACCGCGGCCAAAGTTATTGGTATATCCGGTGTGATCGACGGTAAACCTCTGCGCGGCATGGCCGACGAGTGTCTGTCGGTGATCGGGGTCGAGACGACCGCCGAGGCGATCGGCCGTTACTACGGTGCCCGCTCGGCCACCGGCATCCTGGACGGCTGGTTGATCCACACCACCGACACCGCCGACGTGCCCGGCGTGGAAGTACGCAGTGTGCCGTTGCTGATGACCGATCCGCCGACCACCGCCGAGATGGTGCGGGAGGCGCTGGACCTTGCGGGCGTGAAGCCTTGAGCGCGATGTGCGGGAGGCTCCGGATCTTGCGGGCGTCGAGCCGTGAGTGAGGATGAGAATGTGAATGACCATGCCGCAGGGGAACTGCGCATCCTGCCGATCACCGGCCTGCCGGAGTTCCGCCCCGGCGACGACCTCGCCGCGCACATCGCGGACCGCGCGCCCTGGCTGACCGATGGTGACGTACTCGTGGTGACGAGCAAGATCGTCGCCAAGGTCGAGGGCCGCCTCGTCGACGTACCGCTGGATCCGGAGCAGCGCGACGCCGCGCGGCGCGCCCTGGTCGAGCAGGAGGCGGTGCGGGTGCTCGCGCGCAAGGGCCGCACCCTGATCACCGAGAACAAGCTCGGCATCGTGCAGGCCGCATCCGGCATCGACGGCTCCAATGTCGAACAGGGCGAACTGGTTCTGCTGCCCGCTGATCCCGACGCCAGTGCCAAGGCCTTGCGGTCGGCGCTGGCCGAGCGGCTCGGCGTGCACGTCGCCGTGGTCGTCACCGACACCATGGGCCGGGCCTGGCGTAACGGGCAGACCGACGCCGCGATCGGCGCCGCCGGCCTGCGAGTGCTGCACGACTATGCCGGTGCCGTCGACGGGCAGGGCAACGAACTGCACGTCACCCAGGTGGCGATCGCGGACGAACTGGCCGCCGCGGCGGACCTGGTGAAGGGCAAGCTCGGCGGCGTGCCCGTCGCGGTGGTGCGCGGGCTGCCGATCGCCGACGACGGGTCCAGTGCCGCCGACCTGTTGCGCGGCGGCACCGACGACCTGTTCTGGCTCGGCACCGCCGAGGCGATCGAGCAGGGGCGCCGCGAGGCGGTGCTGCTGCGCCGCTCGATCCGGCAGTTCGCCGACGCACCGGTCGATCCCGCCCGCGTGCGCGCCGCCGTCGCGGTGGCACTGACCGCGCCCGCGCCGCACCACACCCGGCCGGTGCGCTTCGTCTGGGTGCGCGACGCCGAGCTGCGGACCCGGCTGCTGACCGCGATGGCCGACAAGTGGCGGGCCGATCTCACCGCGGACGGCCTGGCGCCCGATCGGGTGGAGCGCCGAATCGCCCGTGGCCGAATCCTTTTCGACGCACCCGAGGTGATCATCCCGTTCTGCGTACCGGACGGCGCGCACGACTATCCGGACGAGCGGCGCCGCGCCGACGAGCGCACCATGTTCACCGTCGCGGTCGGTGCGGCGGTGCAGGGCCTGCTCGTCGCGCTGGCCACCGAGGGCCTCGGCAGCTGCTGGATCGGCTCCACCATCTTCGCGCCGGAGATCACCCGCGCGGTCCTCGGGCTCGAGCACGACTGGAATCCGTTGGGCGCCATCGCCATCGGCCATCCGCTCGAGGAACTCCGGCCGCGCCCGGTGCCCGGCGCCAGTTTCGGACTGGTCGAGCTGTGAGCGCGGATTCCCTGCACGCCTCGGCCATCGAGTTACTCGAAAAATGGTCGCCCGGCGCGAATTACGACCAGTCGCTGCGCCACGCGATGCTCGCGTTCCTCGGCTCGGCTCCGCGTGGTTGTCTGCGTGAGCACGTGCCGGGCCACATCACCGCCTCGGCGGTGGTGTTCTCGCACGACGAACGCGAGGTCCTGCTGACCCTGCATCCGCGGGTCGGGTTGTGGATCCAGCTCGGCGGGCACTGCGAGGAGGGCGACGACACGGTCGCCGATGCCGCGCTGCGCGAAGCCACCGAGGAGTCGGGCATCAGCGGTCTGCGCATGGAGCCGGAACTGTATGGCGCGCAGGCGCATTCGATCACCTGCTCGCTCGGCGTGCCGACCAGGCATCTCGATCTGCTGTTCCGGATCACCGCGCCCGCGGGTGCCGTCCCGGTGCGCAGCGCGGAGTCGACCGACCTGCGCTGGTGGCCGGTCGACGCGCTGCCCGAGAACGCCGAAGTGCTGCTGCGCTAACTCCCCTCGACAACCGACACCCCGGCCGGAGATCGCTCCGACCGGGGTGTTCGTGTTTGTACCGGACATTCTGCTTTACAAATCGGCCAATTTGTCTAGACAAACGACAAATAGATCTCTATCGTCCATTTCAGAGGTAACGCACGTCACACGTGACGTGCCGCTTTTGGATGGGAGACAACGATGTCGACAGAGGCCGACACGTCCGCGCAACCGGTGGCAACCCCGGACTGGCGCGATCGCAAGCGCTACATGTGGCTGTGGGGATTGTTCGCCCCCACCGGCCTTTTCACGATCGGCATCCCGATCATCCTGGCCCTCAACGCGATCGGCTGGCAGACGCTGGCGCAGGTACCGTTCTGGCTCGGCCCGATCCTGGTCTACGTGCTGATTCCGTTGGCGGACATCTTCTTCGGACCCGACGGTGATAATCCGCCGGACGAGGTGATGGAGTATCTGGAGCACGACAAGTACTACCGGTATCTCACCTACCTGTATCTGCCGTTCCAATACGCGTCACTGGTCATGGCTTGCTATCTGATCACCGCGGATCAGGTGAGCTGGCTCGGCTTCGACAACGGTCTGCACCTGGTGGACAAGATCGGCCTGGCGATCACCGTCGGCATGCTCGGCGGCATCGGCATCAACACCGCGCACGAACTGGGCCACAAGAAAGTGCACCTGGAGCGCTGGCTTTCCCGGATCGCGCTGGCCCAGTCCTTCTACGGCCACTTCTATATCGAGCACAATCGCGGCCACCATGTGCGCGTCGCGACGCCGGAGGACCCGGCGAGTTCCCGGATCGGCGAGTCGTTCTGGGCCTTCTGGCCGCGCACCGTGTGGGGCAGCCTGACCTCGTCGCTGCGGTTGGAGAAGGCCCGCCTGGCCCGGCTGGACAAGAAACCGTGGAGCCTGAAGAACGAGGTGCTCAGCGCCTGGCTGATGTCGGCGGTGCTGTACGCGGCGCTGGTCGCGGTGTTCGGGATCGAGGTGCTGCCTTATCTCGTGCTGCAGGCGGTGATCGGTTTCAGCCTGCTGGAAGCGGTGAACTATCTCGAGCACTACGGTCTGGTCCGTCAGCGCACCGCGTCCGGCCGCTACGAACGGCCCGCGCCGGTGCACAGCTGGAACAGCGACCACATCGTCACCAATATCTTCCTGTACCACCTGCAGCGGCACAGCGATCATCACGCCTACCCGACCCGGCGCTATCAGACGCTGCGCAGCTGGGACGGCGCGCCGAACCTGCCGAGCGGGTACGCCAGCATGATCCTGCTGGCCTACTTCCCGCCGCTGTGGCGCCGGGTGATGGACAAGCGGGTGCTCGCGCACTATCACGGCGACATCACACTCGCGAACATCCACCCCGCCAAGCGGGACAAAGTGCTCGCCCGCTACCAGGGCGGTGCGGCGACCGGCGAGGTGCGGGGATGAATCGTTTTCGCTGCCCGGTCTGTGAATACGTGTACGACGAGGGAAAAGGCGCGCCACACGAAGGTTTCCCGCCGGGAACGTCCTGGGAAAAAATTCCCGACGACTGGTGCTGCCCGGACTGCGGCGTCCGGGAAAAGATCGACTTCGAGCCGATAGGAGCCGTCCGATGAATGAATACAAGCTGTTCCAGTGCATTCAATGCGGCTTCGAATACGACGAAGCCAAAGGCTGGCCGGAGGACGGGATCGTCGCGGGTACCCGCTGGGACGATATCCCCGACGACTGGACCTGTCCCGACTGCGGCGCGGCGAAGGCCGACTTCTACATGGTCGAAATCGAACGGTCGTGAGATTTTGACTGCGGCAACCGCCCGTGACAGTGTCGCCGGTATGCCGCGCTCCGGAACCCGCATCCCTTATCAGGAGGCGGCGCGTGAACTCCTGCGCGCCTCGGTCCTCGATGCCATGCGCGACCTACTCACCGAACGGGACTGGTCCAAGATCACCCTCGGTGACGTGGCGGGCCGGGCCGGAGTCAGCAGGCAGACGCTCTACAACGAATTCGGTTCGCGCAGTGGCCTTGCGCAGTCTTACGCGCTGCGCCTGGCCGACGATCTGGTCGACCACGTCGACGCGGCCATCACCGGCAATGTCGGTGATGTCCGCGCGGCGTTCCGGGAGGGCATGACCAATTTCTTCGTCGACGCCGCGGCCGACCCGCTGGTGCAGTCGCTGCTCGCGGGCGAGGTGAAATTGGATCTGCTGCGGCTGATCACGCTGGACGCCGGCCCGTTGCTGGACCAAGCCACCCGCCGGCTGTCGCTGGCTTTCCAGCACAGCTGGGTCGCGGCCACGGCGGCCGAATCGGACATCATCGCGCACGCGCTGGTGCGCATCGCGCTGAGCTATATCCCGACGCCGCCCGGTCCCGGCCGAGACGCGCCCGCGGAGTTGAGTGCGTTGCTGAGTCCGTATGTCGAAGCGATTCTGTCCGCCCGGATCGAGCACTGATCCACCCCGGAAGAACCCCGGTCCGTTTGCGCTGAGTAAGCCAGGGCTTCAACTACATGTGAGCCCACTTAAAAGCTACCCCCCATAGCTGTAACGCTCATCACGTTTCAACCGTCAAAGTCTGCGAAACAGCCGTACAGTCTGGAACTATTCTCGTACATCGGAGTTAGGGTTCCTATTTAGCGGGGCAAACGTGCAAACGGTTGGCAAACCGGCGGTATCTTCAGATCCCAAACGACACTTATGGGTTTTCGGGCTGATCGCTCCACTGAGCGCACTCCTGCCCTCGCAACTCGTGTTGCAGACGGGCGCAAGGGTGTTCTGGTGGATCGGTCCAATCATCGTGTTGATCGTCATCCCGGTCCTGGACTGGGTTGTCGGCGAGGACGGCACCAACCCGCGCGATGAGGATTACGAGTTGCTGAGCAACGACCGGTACTACCGGTGGTGCACCTATCTGTTTCTTCCTGTGCAGCTGCTCGGCCTGCTCATCGCCTGCTACATGTGGGCGGGGCACGAGCTGAGCATCGTGGACAAGCTGGGCCTGGCCGCGACGCTGGGCTTCGTCAGCGGCATCGGCATCAACGCCGCGCACGAGCTCGGCCACCGGGTCGAGCACGCGGAGCGCTGGCTGGCCAAAGTCGCGCTGGCGCAATCGTTCTACGGGCATTTCTTCGTGGAGCACAACCGCGGTCACCACGTGCGGGTGGCGACGCCGGAGGATCCGGCCAGCGGCCGGCTCGGCGAGACGCTGTGGGAGTTCCTGCCGCGCAGCGTGTTCGGCAGCTTCCGATCGGCCATCGAGCTGGAGCGGGTGCGGCTGGAGCGCAAGGGCCTGCGCTGGTTCAGCGTGCACAATCACATCCTGCAGGCGTGGTCGATGAGTGTGGTGCTGTTCGGCAGCCTCATGGCGCTCTTCGGTATCGGCGTGCTGCCGTGGCTGATCCTGCAGGCCGTGATCGGCGCGTCGCTGCTGGAGACGGTGAACTTCATCGAGCATTACGGCTTGCTGCGGGCAAAGAAGCCGAACGGGAACTACGCGCGCTGCTCGCCGCGGGACAGCTGGAACAGTGACCGGTTGGTCACCAACATTTTCCTGTTCCATCTGCAGCGGCACAGCGATCACCACGCCCATCCCGGACGTCGGTACCAGACGCTGCGCAGTTCGATGCAGGCGCCGCAGTTGCCGGCCGGTTACGCGACGATGATCCTGTTCGCCGTGGTGCCGCCGCTGTGGCGGGCGGTGATGGACCATCGGGTGCTCGAGCACTACGAAGGCGACGTCACCAAGGCCAATATCCACCCGCGCAAGCGGCGCCGGATCCTGGAGACCTACGGGACCGTCGCCACGTTGACCGGTGCGGCGCAGGCGAATTCGGCCAAGGGTACGACGGCGCAGTCGACCCCGGCGGAGTCCGACGTGCGGGAGTCGGGCGCGGCGTAGGCACCGGCCCGCCCCGGCTCAGTGGTGGTAGGCAGGAGGCAGGGGTAAACCCTTCTCCTGCAATACCTCCCGCATCCGGTCGGGGTAGTCGGTGATCACGCCGTCCACGCCGGTATCGAGTTGCGCGGCGATCGTGGCCTTGTCGTTCACCGTCCACGGGATCACCCGCAGATCCAGTTCGTGGGCGCGCTCGACATAGGCCCGGTCGGCCACCAAACCGAAGCCGCGCTCACCTGCCTTGCGGCCGTAGGGGACCGAGTAACCGGGTGAGGCGGTGTTGGCGCCGAGTGCCTTGACCGCGCCGAGCGGATCGCCCGCGTAGTCCTCGTAGCGAATGGGGCCGAGCCACTTCGAGCCGGCCACGAAGGTGGTGTCGTCGTAGAGCGCCACCAAGGGGATCGTCGGATTCGCCTTGCGTACCAGCGGAAGTGCGCGCCAGTCGAAGCTCTGGATGTCGACGTTGCCGGTCTCGCCGGCCGCGGCGACCGTGCTGAGGATGACGTCCACGAACTCCTGCGGTGTCGCCGACTGCTCGGGGTGCTCGGCCTCCAGCTTCGTCTCGATGTTGTAGCGCAGGTTCGCGCCCCGGTAGGTCTTGACCAGATCGAACAGGGCGGGCAGCGTCGCTATCTTGTTGCCGGGCAGCCCCTGCTGGTCCGGGTAGTCGGCCAGGGTCTTGCCGCAGTCCAGCGTCTGGGTCTGGGCGTAGGTGAGGTCGTGCACCAGCTTGCCCACGTAGGGGAACTGCGGATCGTCCAGCGTGACGGGCGCGGTGTCCGCGCACTTGGTCGCCAGCACCGTCGGGTCGTGCCAGATCATCGGCATCTTGTCCTTGGTGAGCACGATGTCGAGCTCCAGCGTGCTCACGCCCAGTTCGATCGCCTTGCTGAAGGCGGGCAGCGATTCCTCGACGGTCAGACCGCGTCCGCCGCGGTGCGCCTGCAGCTCCACTGTTCGCGGCGCAGTAGCCGGTGACGAGTCCGCTGAGCTGTCGCACGCGGTGCTCAGACCGAGGACGAGCGACCCGGCGACCGCGGTCGTGACGATGACGCGAAGGTTCGGCATCGCGCCAAGCTAGCAAGGGTGAGTACGGTGTACCCACCCGCCGCGCCAGCGACTAACCTTGCGTGTTGGTACCGACTTACCAGGAGAGGCAGATAGAGGCTATGACGCCCTCAGACCTTCCCGCGCGAACCGAGCTCACCGCCGATGTGCGCAACGGCATCGACTTCAAGGTGGCCGATCTCGGGCTGGCCGAATTCGGCCGCAAGGAGATCCGGCTGGCCGAACACGAGATGCCCGGCCTGATGGCGCTGCGCCGCGAGTACGCCGAGGTGCTACCGCTGCAGGGTGCGCGCATCTCCGGCTCGCTGCACATGACCGTGCAGACCGCGGTGCTGATCGAGACCCTGGTCGCGCTGGGCGCGCAGGTGCGCTGGGCCTCGTGCAACATCTTCTCCACCCAGGACCACGCGGCGGCCGCCGTCGTGATCGGCCCGCACGGCACCCTCGACGAGCCCAAGGGCACCCCGGTCTTCGCTTGGAAGGGCGAGAGCCTGGAGGAGTACTGGTGGGCCGCCGAGCAGATGCTCACCTGGCCGGACGAGCCGGCCAACATGATCCTCGACGACGGTGGCGACGCCACCATGCTCGTGCTGCGCGGCGCGCAGTTCGAGAAGGCCGGCGTGGTGCCGCCGGAGGACGAGAACCACTCCGCCGAGTACAAGGTGTTCCTCAACCTGCTGCGCGAGCGCTTCGAGACCGACAAGGGCAAGTGGAGCGCCATCGCCGATTCGGTGCAGGGCGTCACCGAGGAGACCACCACCGGCGTGCTGCGGCTGTACCAGTTCGCCGCCGCGGGCGAGCTGGTGTTCCCGGCGATCAACGTCAACGACTCGGTCACCAAGTCGAAGTTCGACAACAAGTACGGCACCCGCCACTCGCTGATCGACGGCATCAACCGCGGCACCGATGTGCTCATCGGCGGCAAGAAGGTGCTGATCTGTGGCTACGGCGACGTCGGCAAGGGCTGTGCGGAATCGCTTGCCGGACAGGGCGCCCGGGTGCAGGTCACCGAGATCGACCCGATCAACGCGCTGCAGGCGCTGATGGACGGCTACGACGTGGTCACCGTGGAGAAGGCGATCGGCGACGCCGACATCGTCATCACCTCGACCGGCAACAAGGACATCATCACCCTCGAGCACATGAAGGCGATGAAGGACCACTCGATCCTCGGCAATATCGGTCACTTCGACAACGAGATCGATATGGCGGCCCTGGAGCGTTCCGGTGCGACCCGGATCAACATCAAGCCGCAGGTCGACGAGTGGACGTTCAAGGACTCCGGCAAGTCGATCATCGTGCTGTCCGAGGGCCGCCTGCTGAACCTGGGCAACGCCACCGGCCACCCGTCGTTCGTCATGTCCAACAGCTTCTCCAACCAGGTGATCGCGCAGATCGAACTGTGGACCAAGCCGGACGAGTACGACAACGAGGTCTACCGCCTGCCCAAGCACCTCGACGAGAAGGTCGCGAAGATCCACGTGGAGGCGCTCGGCGGCGAGCTGACCAAGCTCACCAAGGATCAGGCCGAGTACATCGGCGTGGACGTCGACGGACTGTTCAAGCCGGAGCACTACCGCTACTGAGATGACACGGGGCCGCCGGATCCATGGGATCCGGCGGCTTTCGCGTTTCTCCGGCCGAGCCGAGGCCCGGCTCGTGCCCTCGGTACCCTGCGTGCCATGGGCGCGCTGATTGTCATCGAAGGGCTCGACGGTGCGGGCAAGCGGACGCTGACCGAGGCCGTGACGACCCGATTGCGGGACGCCGGACTGCGAATCGACTCGCTGGCGTTTCCGCGCTACGGCCGTTCGGTGCATGCCGACCTGGCGGCGGAGGCGTTGCACGGCGCGCACGGTGACCTCGCGGCGTCGGTCAACGCGATGGCGCTGCTGTTCGCGCTGGATCGGGCCCAAGCCCGCGACGAACTGACGAAGTTGTTGGCGGACAACGACATCGTGCTGCTCGACCGGTACGTCGCCTCCAACGCCGCCTACAACGCGGCCCGGCTCGACGAGCAGGCCGACGGCAAAATCGTCGGCTGGATAGGCGAATTGGAGTACGAGCGGTTCGCACTGCCGACGCCGGCGGTGCAGGTGTTGCTGGATGTTTCGCCCGAACTCGCGGCCGAACGGGCGCGCAAGCGCGGTGAGCTCGACCACAGCCGGGCGCTGGACGCGTATGAACGGGACGGACAACTTCAGCAGCGAACCCTCGCGGTGTACCGTGAGCTGGCTCAACACAACTGGTATGGGCCGTGGTGGATATTCCGATCAGGTGACGATCCAGCCACATTGGCTGCGCGATTGGCGGATTTGATTACCCGCTAGGGTTAGATGTGCGGCGGGTTCACACCAGTGTTGGCGTGGCAGCCCGATCCTGGCCTGGGAGATGACACCATAGTAATTATGAAGCCGAAGATTCTGGTCGTCGACGACGATATGGCGCTCGCTGAGATGCTCACGATCGTCTTGCGCGGGGAAGGGTTCGACCCGCATGTGGTCGGCGACGGCACACAGGCCCTGGCGGCGGTTCGCGAGATCCGCCCCGATCTGGTGTTGCTGGACCTGATGCTGCCCGGCATGAACGGCATCGACGTATGCCGTGTGTTGCGGGCCGATTCCGGAGTCCCGATCGTGATGCTCACCGCGAAGACCGACACGGTCGACGTGGTGCTCGGTCTGGAGTCCGGTGCCGACGATTACATCGTCAAGCCGTTCAAGCCGAAGGAACTCGTCGCCAGGGTGCGTGCCCGGTTGCGGCGCACCGAGGACGAGCCGGCCGAGCTGTTGTCGATCGCCGACATCGTGATCGATGTGCCCGCGCACAAGGTGACTCGCGGCGGTGCGCAGATCTCGCTGACGCCGCTCGAGTTCGATCTGCTTGTCGCGCTTGCCCGTAAGCCGCGCCAGGTGTTCACCCGCGAGGTGCTGCTCGAACAGGTCTGGGGCTACCGGCATGCCGCCGATACCCGGCTGGTCAACGTGCATGTGCAGCGGCTGCGCGCCAAGGTCGAGAAGGATCCGGAGAACCCGGAGATCGTGCTGACCGTCCGTGGCGTCGGCTACAAGGCCGGACCGCCGTGATCCGTCGCGTTGAGCGAGTGCAGGCAGCGTTCGTGCGGACGGAGGCATCGAGCGCCGACGAGGCTCGGTCGTGATCGATCGCTCCAGCAGCAAACTGGAGCGGCGACTGGCAGCGATAGGAGCCAGATTCACCGAGCTCGGTACGGTGCTCGGCCATCTCTGGCAGCGATCGTTGCAACTGCGGGTCGCGGTCTCGACCATCACCCTGTCGCTGATCGTGATCACCATCCTCGGTGTGGTGCTGACCGATCAGATCACCAACCGGATGCTGGACACCAAGATCAACGCGGCGGTCGAGGAGATGGTCCGCGCCCGCAACGCGGCGCACAGCCAGCTGGTCGGTACGCACGACACCGGTACTCAGCTCAATCGGCTCGTCGAGGCGCGCAACGCGCTCTCCAGCGACGGTAGCCCGCAGACCGGGGTCGCGGGCAGTTACGACGTGGCGCTGGTGATGGTGGACGGCGGCCAGCAAGAGGTCGCCGCGGGACCGATCCAGGACGTGCCCGCCGAGCTGCGCAACTTCGTGCGCCGCGGCCAGGTCAGCCGTCAGTTCACCACGGTCTCGGACTCCAGCGGTTATCGCGGCCCCGCGTTGATCATCGGCAGCCCGAGCACCGAAATACCCACGCTGGAGATCTATCTCATCTTCCCGCTGTCCACCGAGGCCCGCAGCCTGTCGCTGATCCGCGGCACCATGCTGATCGGCGGCATCGTGCTGCTCGTCTTGCTCGCCGCCATCACGGCGCTGGTGACCAGGCAGGTGGTGCTGCCGATCCGTTCGGCGGCGCGCATCGCCGGTCGCTTCGCCGACGGCAGGCTCAAGGAACGCATGCTGGTGCGCGGCGAGGACGACATGGCGCGGCTGGCGCAGGCGTTCAACGAGATGGCCGAGAGCCTGTCCAACCAGATCACCCAGCTGGAGGAGTTCGGAAACCTGCAGCGCCGCTTCACCTCCGACGTCAGCCACGAGTTGCGCACCCCGTTGACCACCGTGCGTATGGCCGCGGATCTGATCCACGGCAGCAGCGACGATCTCGATCCGGCGCTGGCCCGCAGCGCGGAGCTGTTGGTCAACGAGCTGGACCGGTTCGAGGGCCTGCTCAACGATCTGCTCGAGATCAGCCGCCACGACGCGGGCGTCGCCGAACTCCAGGTCGAATCGCTGGACGTGCGAATGTGCGCGCGGGCGGCGATCTCCACGGTGCGGCACCTGGCCAAGGACGCGGGCGTCGAGGTGGTCATCGATCTGCCCGAGGAACCGTTGGTCGCCGAGGTGGATCCGCGCCGGGTCGAGCGGGTGCTGCGCAACCTGCTGGCCAACGCCATCGACCACAGCGAGGGCAAGCCGGTGCTGATCAGGATGCGCGGCGACGTCGACGCCAACGCGGTCTCGGTGGTGGTGCGCGACCAGGGCGTCGGGCTGCGGCCGGGCGAGGAGAAGCTGGTCTTCAACCGGTTCTGGCGCTCGGATCCGTCGCGCATGCGCCGCTCCGGCGGCACCGGGCTCGGCCTCTCGATCAGCGTGGAGGACGCGAACCTGCACGAAGGCAGGCTGGAGGCCTGGGGCGAGGTCGGCGTCGGCGCGAGCTTCCGGTTGACGCTGCCGCTGGTGCGCGGCAAGAAGCTCGGGGTCAGCCCGCTGCCGCTGGAGCCGGTGCGCAAGCAGGCCGTCGTGCGGCAGGTCGAACTGGAGGCCGTCCCGGCTTCGCCTGCGCCGGAACCTAATCCGGTGTCCGGTGCGACATCGGCGGCGGCCACCGGGAACGGATCGACCCCGCCTGCGACTTCGTCATCGGCGGGGGCCGACTCGGCGCACGAACCGGGGGACGTACCGTCATGACTCGGCGTTACCCGCCCGGTGCGCGCCCGGCGCGAAACACACACCCGACGACGGGGGCGCTCGGTCCCGGGGGAAGGGGTTTGATGGGAATGCGTGTCCGTTCCGCGAAGACGCAGCGGCTGTTCGCGGGCGCCGCGGCGGCGCTTGCGGCCTTGGTCGTGCTCTCTGGGTGTGCCAGCCTGCCGGAATCCTCGGCGCCGCAGGCGCTGGGCACCATCGACCGGGAGCCCACTTCCGAGGGCCCGCCGCCGCCGGTCGCCGGGCGCGACCCCGATCTGCTGCTGCGCGACTTCCTGCTGGCCACCGCCGACCCGACCAATCGGCACCTGGCGGCCCGCCAGTACATGACCCCGTCGGCCGCCGCGCACTGGGACGACGCCGCGGGCACCACGATCGTGGAGAAGCCGGATACCTTGCGCGAGTCGCGAACCGGCGACAAGGCGACCTATCGCATCCGGGCGCGCAAGGTCGCCGAGCTGGACACCAACGGCGCGTACCGCGCCTCGGCCGACCCGCCGCTGGAACACAAGATCGAGATGACGAAGGTCAACGACGAGTGGCGCATCGACGAGCTGCCCGACGGCGTCGTGATGGACTCCATCGCGTTCGGCAAGTCGTATCGGCGCTACGTGCTCTACTTCGTCGATCCGACGAGCAGCGTCGTGGTGCCCGATCTGCGCTGGGTGTCCGTGCCCAAGGCGCAGCTGACCCAGCGGCTGCTCGCCATGCTCGGCGAGGGCACGCAACCCGCGCTCGCCCCGGTGTTACGCAACGAGCTGGCCGCGCCGATCACCTTGCGCGGCCCCGTCACCAAGGCCAACGGAGATCCGGACGAGGTCGGGGTCGGGATCGGCGGCGTGAAAATCGATTTCGCCGGCGCGTCCGCGCTCAACCCCCGCGATCGTGAGTTGCTCGCCGCGCAGGTCGTACTGACCCTGGCGGGTGCGGACATTCTCGGCCCCTATGTGCTGCTCGCCGACGGTAAACCGTTCGATGACCGGTTCACCGGCAGCGGCTGGTCGACCGCCGACGTCCAGCACTACAGCCAGCCGACCGTGGGGAACACCCAGGTCGGTCTGCACGCGCTGCGCGGCGGCGCGCTGGTACAGGTGCCGGAGAACAACGCCGTCATCACCCCGGCCCCGGGTTACTTCGGTGCCGTGAACAACCTGCTGTCCGCGTCGCTGTCACCGGACGGTCAGCTGGTCGCCGGGGTCGCGGACACCGGGCGGCCCGCGCCGGAACTGCCGCGCACCTTGATGATCGGCACCTACGGCGGCAACGCCATTCCGGTCGCCGCGGGCGCGACGATCACCCGGCCGTCCTGGAATGTCGACGGCACCGCCGCGTGGGCCGTCATCGATGGCGAACGGGTGATCCGGGCCGTCAACGACCGGACCACCAACACCGTGTCGGTCCAGGATGTCGACACCTCGGCACTCACCACGTCGAGCTCCGGGTCGAACTTCCGCCCGCCCATCACCGAGCTGCGGATCTCCCGGACCGGCGTGCGGGCCGCGCTGATCGCCGACGGCAAAGTCTATGTGGCGGTGGTGGTTCCGAAGCCCGGCGGCGGGTACGCCTTGGCCTCGCCGCTGCCGGTGGGCGTCAACGCGAGTGCGAACGCCGTGTCGCTGTCCTGGTTCGGCAACGACCGGTTGATCATCTCCCGCGAAGGCAACGTCGACCCGGTGGGCACCGTGTCGATCGACGGTTCACAGCCGATGCCGCAGACCAGCCGCAACCTCACGGCGCCGGTGCGGCAGGTGAGTGCCTCGCCGGAGCACCAGTACGCCGCCGATTCCCGTGCGGTGCTGGAGCTGACCAGCAACCCGGACGGTGGCGAACCCTACTGGCGCGAGGTGCCAGGACTAGGGGCGAACGCCGTGCCGGTGCTGCCGGGCTGACGGATTTCTGCGGGGCCATCCGTACCGATTCCCCCGGACAGCGCACGCGTAAACAGTTCCCTGGCAACGGTATCGAGGACGCGGTAGCAGCCGGCTCCGCCGAGACGGTCGTTTGTCGGTGGGCGGGCGCAGACTCGGTCGATGCGGACCCTGTTGGATTTGATCCTGCCCGCCTCGTGTGCGGGCTGCCGGGCGGCGGGGGTCGGCTGGTGCGCCGACTGCGCGGGCGCGCTCGCGGGGCCGCCGCTGCGGGTGTGGCCGCGGACCGATCCGGGGGTGCCGTGCTGGGCGCTCGGGCCGTACGCGGGGCCGGGGCGGCGGGCGGTGCTCGCGGTGAAGGAGCGCGGGCGCCGGGACCTGGCCGCGCCGCTCGGGCTGGCCTGGGCGGGTGGGCTCGCGCGCTTGCGCACGGCCGAGCGGCCACTGGTGCTGGTGCCCGCGCCGCGCCGGAAGGGCGCGGCGCGCCGGCGCGGGGGGGGTCCGGTGCCGCGTGCGNCCGGCCACTGGTGCTGGTGCCCGCGCCGAGCCGGAAGGTCGCGGCGCGCAGGCGCGGTGGTGATCCGGTGCTGCGTGCGGCGGAGGTAGCCGTGAGTTGGCTGCCCGATAGCCAAATGATATCCGTGCTCCGGGTGTGGTGGGGTGTCCGTGATTCGGTGGGGTTGACACCCGGTGCGCGGGCACACAATCTGCGCGGGCGGATCACGACGATACCCGCTTGCCCGGCGCTGCGCGAGATCGCGGAAAACGCCGAGGTAGTGCTGGTCGACGACGTGCTGACGACCGGAGCGACGGCACGTGAATCGGTGCGCGCGCTTGCCCGGATCGGATTACGGACACGTGCCGTGCTGGTTACCTGTGCTGCTTGACTCCGGGAAATTTGCGTGAACACTGGCGCACTCCCGAATGTCGTACTACCGTCGCGATCACACACCCGAACCGGGAGTTTGGAGGTGGCGCCTCGGACATCATGTGCCGAGAGATCGTCGATCGGCACGGCTCAATCCCGCCGCACGCACATTGTCTGTGCGGCCATATTCGGGAGGTACGCGTGACGACTTCTTCACGACCTTCAGTGCAAGACGCTGACCCTTCGGTGCTGGACGACCGCACCGTCGACGTGACCGAACAATCCACTGCAGACCGACCCAGGACGCCCCGTGCGGACGTCGTGGTCAAGGGTCGCAATGTCGAAGTTCCGGATCACTTTCGAATCTACGTCGCGGAGAAACTCTCCCGCCTCGAACGCTTCGACCCGTCCATTTTCATTTTCGACGTCGAGCTGTTCCACGAGCGAAATCGACGGCAGCGCAAGAGCTGTCAGCGCGTCGAGATCACCGCGCGCGGTAAAGGCCCGATCGTGCGGGCCGAGGCCTGCGCCGATAGTTTCTACGCCGCGTTCGAGTCGGTGACGGCCAAACTGGAGAGCAGGCTGCGCCGCACCAAGGACCGCCGCAAGGTGCACTACGGGGACAAGACCCCGCTGTCGGTCGCGCAGGCCACCGCGGATCTGGTGGACGAGTCGCTGTTCGCGCAGCCGAACGGATCCGGCGCGCACGACCACCCCGACGGCGACACCCGCCGCTCCGAGGAGCAGGCGGAGAATCAGGAATACGCGGCCGGACCAGGGCATATCGTGCGCACCAAGGTGCACACCGCGACCCCGATGTCTGTCGACGACGCCCTCTACCAGATGGAACTCGTCGGCCACGATTTCTTCCTCTTCCAAGACCGGGAGACCGACCGACCGTCGGTTGTCTACCGTCGGCACGCCTTCGACTACGGGCTCATCCGGCTCGCGTAGTTCGGCTTTCCACCCTTCCACCGCTCCGGGTATCCAGCGCCCGAGTTGGGTGCCCGGAGAACCCGCACCCGTCCCGGCGATCGTCAGCCGCCCCGGCTGGGCTTCGGCAGTAACTTCGTCAAACCTGTTGGTATCGTGCGAGTTTCGCGTATCCGCCAAGCTCGTGCCAGCTCGAGCAGACGGCGGATGTCGGAGTCGAGATCGCTGGACGGGGTGCCGAATCGATCGGCTTCCCTGCTGCCCGCGGCGGGAGCGGCACCGGCCCGCTTGGCGGTGATCGCCTGCCGCAGTTGCCGGGCATAACGCTCGTTACTCGGCGGACCAGGCGTGGTCTGCTCGGCGGGCAGATACCGGTGCAGGTGCATCAGCGCGTCGCGGATCTCCACCGTCATCCGGAGCAGGCGGGCGTCCGGCGGCGCCGGACCGCTTGCGGGCAGCACGATCTCGGGCACGGCCGCGGTGAGCTCGGACCACAGCGGCCGCAGCCGACGGCAGCGCCGGCCGGACCGGTCCCACCCGGCCCGCGCCGACACCAGCTCGGCCAGCGGTACCGCCAGCATCGCGGCCAGCACGAACACGGTGCCGAAATTCGGTGCCGCCCAACGGGTCAGGTGCGGGTCGTCGGCGTTCCAGCGGCCGGTATGCCGGGCGATCGAGCTCACCAGGCTCGCGCCGGCGATGACCGGCGCGGCGAGCAGGGCGGTGAAGACGGCCCGCTCGTACCTGCTGACCTGACCGGTGCGCAGCTCGCGCAGGCCGACCCGCCAGACCAGCCTGCCCGCGGCGATCAGCGGAATCCACATCACCGCCGACACCACGAACTCCTGCCAGCTGCTGTCCTGTCCGAGCAGGGTGCCTGCCCGCCGGTAGGGCGTGCCGATGATCAGGATCAACCCGACGGCGGCGACGGCGGCGAGGTCGTAGTACCGCTGTCTACGTGCCGCGACGCGCGGATCGGTGTCTGCCCACAGGGTCGCGGCTCCGTAGATGTTCGCGATCGCGAGCATGGTGGCGCCCATCGACAGCTGGTGCATCACGCTGCCGAACTGCGGTGCGATACCCCGCTCCAGCAGGACGAGCGACACCGCGGTCCAGGCCAGTGCCCGGTTGAGCAACCGGTCGATCGCGGTGGTGTTGAGCACCGCGAAACGGCCGAGGGCCACGGCGACGACGAAAACGATCACCGGCACCGCGAAGACCGCGGGGACGGGGGAGCTCACCGACGACGGTCGCGGAAGAAAGTCCGGTGTAGCAACGAGTCTCGGCGTGGCGGGCGCATGGCGTGCAGCATGACCATGTCGGCGAAGGTTTCGGCGTCGCGTTCGCGGGTGGTGCCGTAGTCGGTCCGGCCCAGCACGTGCGCGATGGATTCCGGCGAGATCGACGGGAGAAGTTCGGCGACCGCGGCCACCGTCGGGGTGGTCGGCGCGGGTTCGTCGTCGGTCGGCTGCTCCGGGCCGTGGCCGAGCAGCATGTGGCCGAGCTCGTGCACGATGATGTGCTCGGCGTGCCACTCGGTGGTGTCCGCGCCGTAGACGATGACATCGCTGTCCTGCTTCGCGATCCACAAACCGCTGCCGGTGCCGCACCCGGTGCCCGCGAGCAACGCGGTATCGATCGGCAACAGACTGATGCTCCGGCCGCGATACCGCGCGACATCGTCGAGATAGCTCGACAGATCCCACGGTTGGGGTATCGGTACGTCGCGGGTCAGGTTCCGGAACCGGGCCTGCATGGCCATGCGATCGATCTCCTACAGCAAGCTCGTTGCCCCCATGTAGGTGGAGATGTTACCGACTCGGCGGTACGGGACGATCGGTGCTCTCGATGATCCGGGCCAGGATCGACTGATCGACGTTGGAACCGCGCAGCGCGATGCTGGACACATTGGCATCGCGCATGGTCGCGAGCAGCTCGAGCTCACGGTCGATCGCCGCGGCCGCCGGGCCCGTGGTGGTGAGGTAGTCCGCGGCGACGCCGAAGCTCTGCGCGATCGCCGCGAGGACCTCGGGTTCGATTGTGGCGGCACCGTTTTCGCCGTCGAAGTCACCGCGGCGTAGTCGCTCCAGCTGGCTCGCCGGGATGGTCCGGCGCAGGTAGTCCCCGGCCTGCTCGGCCACCGTCGCATTGCTGCGCTCGGGCGCGGAGCGGGGGTGCACGACGGCGAAGAGCCGGTTGACCTTGTGGCTCAGCGTGAGCGTCCCGTTGGTCGGCGCGTTGTTCGTCATCTCCGTCACCTCAGTGCCCGCCGTTTCGACTCGCGGTCGTGGCCAGGTTGGCAGCCAGCCACCGTGCCCGGAACTGGGCTTCTGTCGCAGCATCCACGTCCTCCGATCGTCCGGCCAGCCAGCGCCGGTATCGCCGTTCCTGTAGTTCGCCGGCGTCGCTGACCTCGGCGGGCACCTCCAGCAGATGCGCGAAGGCCATTTCGACGAGGGGGTGCAGGGCGCGGCCCGGTCCGCCGTTGCGTTCCAGCATGGTGGTCGCGTAACGCGCCGACAGTTTGGAGACCACCCGGTTGAGCTCTTCGATGGCCGCGACCAGCTGCGGGTCGGTGGCCTTGCCGCGCTCGACCGCGTCGTTGAGCCGGCCCGCGGTGGCGAGCAGGCCGGTGAGGTCGGCGATTTCGAAGCGGATCGAGTCGGGCCCGGCCACTACCGATTCGCCGGTGTGGCGGGCGACCGGGCCCGGCTCGTCGGCGGTCGGCGTGCCGCCCGCGTAGGTGCGCGCGGCACTGCCCGGCAGCCAGCGCAGCGGCGCGTCGAGTTTGTTCAGCGTGTGCGTGCTGATCGCCGCGTCGCCGTCCTCGATCTTGCGAATCGTCGGTGCTGAAGGCCCCCCGAGGTCGCCGATCTGTAACTGCGTGAGTCCGAGCTCGTCCCGGCGCTCCTTGATGATTCGGCCGAATCTCTTCTGGCGTCGCGACAGCTCCGAAGGGCTATGCATAGTGGCTTCAGGGTAGGCGCGAGCAGGGCTGAAAGCAAATCGATAGAAAGTGTTTGAAAAATCAGTGGAAATATTGCTACTGTTCTGAGGCGCCGAGTCGCATCCGACATCGGCCTTGCGGAGCGTTCCGGGACGAGCAGGGGCGTTCGTCGGGACGGGCGCCTTCCGGTCTGTTGCGCAACGGCGCGCGGCAGGCCGGAATCAGCGACGGTGGAGGGGATCGCCGCTGCGCACGGGATCACCGTCGGCGAAGGGGGTCGACGGTGAACTTACTATGGAGTAAGTTTGGTGGTCATAGATCTCTCGAAAGGAAATCGCATGGCCACCAAGGCTGCTCGCCGTGCCGTCATCGTGTCCGGTGCGCGCACGCCGTTCGTGCGTGCGTTCACCGGATACACGCGGATGGATTCCATCGCCCTCGCCGATGCCGCCGTTCGGGGATTGCTGGAGCGCACCGGGTTGCCCGGCGCCCAGGTGCAGGCGATCGTGTGGGGCGGGGTCATCCTGCCCAGCGCGGCGCCGAACATCGCCCGGGAAATCGCGCTCGACCTGCGGCTGGACCCTGGCTGCGAGGGATACACGGTGACCAGGGCCTGCGCGTCCGGGCTGCAGGCGGTGACCTCCGCCGCGGCCGCGATCGAGCGCGGCGAGTACGACATCATGATCGCCGGCGGCAGCGACTCCACCTCCAATGCCGAGGTCAAACTGCCGCAGAAGGTGGTGCACGCCGCCGCGCCACTGGCCCTCGGTAAGCCGAAGCCCAAGGACTACCTGTCCGCGGTCGCGCAGCTCGCGCCGTTCACCGACCTGCTGCCGAGCCGGCCGAAGATCGCCGAGCGCACCACCGGCGAGGTGATGGGGGAGTCGGCCGAGAAGATGGCCCGCATCCACGGCGTCAGCCGCGCCGACCAGGACGAATTCGCCGCCCGCTCGCATCATCGTGCGGCCGCGGCCATCGATTCGGGCCGGTTCGACGACGAGGTGCTGCGGGTGCGCACCCCCGAGGGCACCGAGATCGCGCGTGACGGACTCGTCCGCGGGGACACCAGCATCGAAAAACTATCGAAACTGAAGCCCGTGTTCGCCGAAAACGGGACCGTCACCGCGGGCAATGCCAGCCCACTCACCGACGGGGCGTCCGCGGTGCTGCTGATGAGCGAGGAGAAGGCCCTCGAACTCGGTTACCGGCCGCTCGCCGCGTTCCGCTCCTGGAGCTACGTCAGCGTGGACCCGACCGACCAGGTGCTCATCGGACCCGCCATCTCCATGCCGCGTGCGCTCGACAAGGCTGGAATGTCGTTGGGCGACATCGACTTCGTCGACATCCACGAGGCCTTTGCCGCGCAGACCCTGTCCGTGCTCGCGGCCCTCAACAGTGACGAGTGGGCCAAGACCCGCCTCGATCGGGACACCGCCGTCGGCGAAATCGACATCGACACCCTCAACGTGCACGGGGGTTCGGTCTCCCTCGGTCACCCCTTCGGTGCCACCGGGGCCCGCATGGTCACCACTATGGCGAACGAACTCGCACGCACCGGGAAGAACGCGGCACTGCTCGGCATCTGTGCCGCAGGCGGCATCGGTGCCTCGGCGGTCCTGGAACGCGTCTGACCGTCGCCCTCGGCGCTCCGTTGATGGACCGCACACTTTTCGTGAGCCGCACACCCCGTATATGCCCGTGGCCAGGATGGTCGTGAGACACATCGTGTGTTGGGTGTGCGGCTACACAGGGGACATGCGGTGTTAAAACGAAGGGTGGGTACGGTTTTCGGCCGGAACCCTTCTCTTATACACATCTGACGNGGCGGGGGCGGTCCGGGGGGATCACCGGGATCGTGCCGTCGGCAGTGGGGCGGACGCCGTAGGTGGTGAAGCTGCGGCGCGGGGTCTGCGATCGCCCGCCCTCCTCGGCGATGATGCGCAGGCAGGTGTCGTGGTGGGTCTCGCCGGGATGGCCCTCGCGGCGCAGGCGCAGCATGGCATGCGCGAGGTCGATGCCCAGCTCATGCGACAGCCGGACGGCGTCGACATTGGCCATGGCAAACCTCCTGAGCTGACGAGCTTTTGTGCGCGAGACGAATCCATTGTCCTAGATGGATATCCTTCATGCGTACCCACTCGGCACCCAGACGAATCCTCGAGGTTGCGCGCGATGGCCACGCACCCGGTGATCTCACGCACAGCGAATCGTGTGCGGCGGCCGCCAATCGCACGCGAAATCGTGTGCGGCAGGCGCGAGTTCATCGAGCTGGCCCAGTCCGGGGTCGTGCGCCGTGGGGGTGCCGGGCTGGATCGCGGGACGTCAGTTAGGTGTGCGTCAGGCGCGGTAGGTCTCGTGGTGCACGGCGTCGTGTAGCGGGCGCCGGGCGCGCCAGCCGAATCGTTCGAGGTCGGGAACCTGCTGGAATTCCTGGACCGGACCGACGCACAGCCAAGCCACCGGACGGATGCCTTCGGGTAGCGCGACCAGGTCGGCGAGGAATTCGGGGTCGTAGAACGACACCCAGCCGACGCCCACCCCCTCGGCGGTGGCGGCCAGCCACAGGTTCTGGATGGCGAGAACCGCGGAGTAGACACCGGTTTCGGGCACGCTGGCGCGCCCGAGCACCTGCGGCCCACCGCGGCCGTGGTCGTAGCTGACCACGATGCCCGTGCCGCTCTCGATGATCCCTTCGATCTTGATCGGCTCGAACGTGGCCGCGCGCTCCGGCGGCAGCGAGGCACGGAACTCCACCCGCTTGTCCGCCACATGATCCGCGAACTTGCGCAACGTGCTCGGATCCCGCACCACCACGAAATCCCACGGCTGCGAATTCCCGACGCTCGGCGCGTGATGCGCGGCCTCGAGAATCCGCCACAGTGTCGCATCGTCCACGAGCTCGCCGGTGAACTCCGCGCGCACGTCTCGCCGCACCCGAATCGCCTCGTAAACACTCAACCCGTCAGCACCCACGCGCCTACTCAACCACTCGCCCCTATTGCGCAGACGAGCAGAGTCATATGGTGGCTGATCGATCTGGACCAGCCACCATATGACTCTGCTCGTTGCCGCGAACGACCATATGACTCTGCCCGTTCCCGGAGTGACCCGGAATGCGACTGTGCGGGCGGCTGTAAAAGCCGCCCGCACAGTTGATTATCCGGTGATCACCGCCGCGACCACTGCCCGTAGTGCTCGACGATGTTGCCGTCGCGGTCGCGGTCGCAGGTGCCGCTCAGCAGGCCGGGGGTGGCCACGAGATCCTTTTCGAGCTGCTTGGCGCAGTCCCACTCGGCGTCCGGTCCGGTGAAGACCTGTCCGTCGTAGGCCGACGCGACCCCTGTCGCGCCGAGACCGACGACCGCCGCGGCGGCACAAGCATAGAAGACCTTACGAAACATGTGAATCCCTCCCACTGTGAATGGCCCGGAGTCCTCCCTCGACGCCCGGAGCCGTGCCCAAAATTATCAAGACACGGTGCGTCGGACAAGATCGAATGCGCCGAGTGTCAGTGGGAACTGCCATGTTTCGCCGAAATGTGGCACAGCGATGTACCTGGCGAACAGCGGCAGGTACGGTCCGCGACGGCCCGGGTCGGAACCCGGGCCGACCGGTTCACTTCGTGAGTTGCAATGCGCGCTCGACCGGCGCGGGGCGGCGGGTGAGGCGGCGGCGGCCGGAGGCGAGGGCGGTGCGCAGGCCGTGCCGTTTGCCGGTGACCGGGTCGATGAACGGGCCCGTTTTGCCGGCGAACTTGCGCTCCGAGGCGGTTTCGGGGGCGTCGTCGGCGGTGTCGCGCAGGGACTTGTCCGGCAGGGGCAGTTTGAGGATGGTGCGCCAGGCCTTGAAGTACTGCACCGGCAGCGAGCCGGTGGTGTAGGGCAGGTCGTACTTTTCGGCCAGCTCCCGCACGCGCACCGCGATCTCGGCGTACCGGTTGCTCGGCAGGTCGGGAAAGAGGTGGTGTTCGATCTGGTGGCTGAGGTTGCCGGTCATGAAGTGGGTGAGCGGTCCGCCGGAGATGTTGGCGCTGCCCAGCATCTGGCGCAGGTACCACTGGCCTTTGGTCTCGCCGTCGACATCGGCCTTGGTGAACTTCTCGGCCCCGTCGGGGAAGTGGCCGCAGAAGATCACCGCGTTGGACCACACGTTGCGGATCGCGTTCGCGGCGAGGTTGGCGGTGAGCGTGGAGAAGAACGCGGGGCCGGTGAGCGCCGGGAAGATCACATAGTCCTTGAGGACCTGCTTGCCCATCTTGGTCAGCGCTTCGCTGCGCTTGCGCTCGAACTCGGCTCGCTCCGGGGTGCCCGGCTTGAAGCGGCCCGCGGCCAGCTTGCCGAGCTCCATGTGCTGGATGGCGACGCCGTATTCGAACAGCAGCTGCAGCACCAGGTTGTAGATCGGGTTGCCCAGGTTGAACGGCTTCCAGCGCTGGTCGCGGGTCACCCGCAGCAGGCCGTAGCCGATGTCGTCGTCCATGCCGAGCACGTTGGTGTACTTGTGGTGCAGGTAGTTGTGCGTGTGCTTCCAGTGCTTGGCCGGGCCCGCGTTGTCCCATTCCCAGGTGCTGGAGTGGATCTCCGGATCGTTCATCCAGTCCCACTGCCCGTGCATGGCGTTGTGCCCGATCTCCATGTTCTCGATGATCTTGGACGTGCTCAGCAGGGCGACACCGGCCAGCCAGGCCGGCGGTAAGAAGCTGGCGAACAGGACGCCGCGGCCGCTGATCTCGAGCGCGCGCTGCAACCGGATGACGTTGCGGATGTACCGCGCGTCGCGCTCACCGCGCGAGGATTCGATATCCCGCCGGATCGCGTCGAATTCCGCGCCGAGTGCTTCCACGTCGGCCTCGGTGAGATGTGCGTATTCCTTGACATCCGAGATCGCCATGGCGGTTACAGTACCGTAAGTTACGTGACCGTAGGTTGCGAGGAGCTGAACGCCGGTGTGGCAAATCCCCCATTGCGATCACGATCATATGGTGCTAGATCAAGTATGCGGCCGTACAGCGTAAAGCCTTCTCTCGCATGGTGTTACGGCTCGTCGGTGACCGTGGTTCCGTGCTCGACCTCGGCCCTCCGAGCGAATCGCGACCGGCCTTCCCGCGCGAACTATGCCGCGTCCCGCGCCGGAGCGCCATTCGAACTGGGGACGCCCCATCAACCAGCCGCTTTGTCGAACTTTTGCCAAAAAGTCACGCGCTGTTCCGAACATTCACCTAACTTCCAGCGTCTCTGACGAATGGAGTTCGATCATGCGATTATCGAAGGCGTTGCTCACGGCTGTTCTGCTGGCGAGCACCGCGCTGGTGGGGGTCGCGCCGGCGGCGCAGGCCGGCGACCACGAGCGGGTGCGCGTGCTGACCTGGAACATTTTTCACGGCGGACGTGAGCCCACGCCGGACAACCTGAACGACCTGATCGACCAAGTGGTCGACCTCGAGCCGGACGTGTTCTTCGCCGTGGAGACCTACGGCTCCGGCGACCTCATCACCGACGCGCTGACCCGCCGGGCGCACAACGGCCGCTACACCGGCGTCCGCATCACCGACCGGCCCGCCGGCCAGGACAACCTGTGGATCTTCACCAAGTACGAAGTCGTCGCGACCTACCCGAAGCCGCAGGGCGGCCCGGTGAGCGACTTCAATCTCGGCGGTGTCCGGGTCCGCGTGCCGCACGACGGTGAGCTGAATCTGTTCGCCACCTGGCTGACCTACACCGATCCATGGGACGGCTATCTGATCGACGAGAACGCGATCGACCGCCGCGACGGCCGCGAACCCCGCCACTCGGTCGCCGCTGTCGTGCAGGCCGAACGCGCCCAGACGCAATACATCACCGACATCGTGCAGAACCAGTTACCGAGGATGCTCGGCGGCAACACCGCACCCGTGCTGCTCGGTGGTGACTTCAATACGCTGCCCGGCGCGGATTGGACGCCGAGCCAGGCGAACTGTCCCAACCACTTCGGGCTCAGCTATCCGCTGACCGCAACCAAGGTCGTCACCGACGCCGGTTTCGTGGACACCTTCCGCGCGGCCAACCCCGACGTCTGCGCCGTCCCCGGCCGCACCTGGAGTCCACTACCCACCGAGAAGCTGATCACCGATCAACGGATCGACTTCCTCTTCGCCAAGGGCAACGTCGAAACGCGGGCGGCCCGCATCGTCGACCAACGCATGCGGCGCCACGGGCCCGGCGTCTTCTACTCCGATCACGCCGCGGTCGTCAGCGATCTGAAGGTGCGCTGGTAATCCACCGGCCGAGCCGGGAGCTGATCACTCCCGGCTCACTCGATCGGTTCAGCGACGGCGGCGATTGCGGAACAACGCCCGCTGCCGCACGGCCTTGCGCTTCAGCGACGCCTGCTCGGTGCGCGCCCGGTCCTGCAGCGCCACGGTGGCCTCGCGCAGCGCCTCCTTCTCGTGCTCGGCCTTCTCGCGCAGCGCGCGCTTGGCCTCGCGCAGCATTTCCTTCTCCTGGCGTGCCTTCTCCTTGAGCACCACCTTGGCCTCGCGCATCGCCGAACGCAGCCCGCGCCGCTGCCCGGTCTCCGGGTCGACGCCGAGCCAGCTCGCGGTGTCCGAACTCGGCAGCGACGGCAGCGTGATGCCGGCGAACTTGCGTTCCGAGGACGTCTCGGGCGCGTTGTCGGCGGTGGCCTTGAGCAGCCGGTCCGGCAGCGCGAGCTTGTGGATGGTGCGGAAGGCGAGCAGGTACTGCTTGCCGAGCGAGCCGGTGGTGTAGGGCAGGTCGTACTTCTCGCACAGCTCGCGCACCCGTACGGCGATCTCGGCGTACCGGTTGCTCGGCAGGTCCGGGAACAGGTGGTGCTCGATCTGGTAGCAGAGATTGCCGCTCATGAACGCCATCGCGGGCCCGGCCTTGAAGTTGGCACTGCCGAGCATCTGCCGCAGGTACCACTCGCCGCTGGTCTCACCCTCGAGCTGCTCGATGGTGAATTTCTCGGCGCCGTCGGGGAAGTGGCCGCAGAAGATCACCGCGTAGGCCCACAGGTTGCGCACCAGGTTGGCGGTCGCGTTCGCCTTCAAGGTCGACAGGAATGCGGGTCCGGTGAGCGCCGGATAGAACACGAAGTCCTTGCCCACCTGACGCGCGATCTTGCGGGCGAACTCGCGGTTCGGCTCGGACCGCCACCCCGGCGGAGTTCCGGAGAGCTCTTTCTCGATGTCCCAGTCGTGCAGCGCGATACCCCACTCGAAGGTCGCGGCCAGCACCAGGTTCGCGAGTGGTTGCACCAGATGCATCGGGCGCCAAGCCTCGTCACGGGTCATCCGCAGGATGCCGAAGCCGAGGTCCTCGTCCTTGCCGAGCACGTTGGTGTAGGTGTGGTGCGAGTAGTTGTGCGCCCGCCGCCACTGCGACGACGGCCCGGTCTGGTCCCATTCCCAAGTGCTGGAATGGATCTCCGGGTCGTTCATCCAGTCCCACTGCCCGTGGCTGATGTTGTGCCCGAGCTCCATGTTCTCGACGATCTTGGCGACCGACAGCAACGCGGTGCCGGTGAGCCAGGCCCAGCGGTTGCGGCTGCCGAACAGCACCGCGCGGCCTGCTACCTCGAGGCAGCGCTGCGCGGCGATGGTGCGCCGGATGTACTTCGCGTCACGCTCGCCGCGCGACTGCTCCACCGAGCGCCGGATCGAGTCGAGCTCCTGCCCCAGTGTTTCGATGTCTGCCGCAGTCAGGTGGGCGAACGCCTGAATATCGGTGATTGCCACCGGGTGTCCTTTCGCTGCTCAATTTCACTCGAGGGTACCCAAACACCATCGGCGACGGGGTGAGCCGAGGCTCGGCGCGTGCTCAGACGTCGAGGGTGCAGTCGCCCGCCGCGGCGGAGATGCAGGTCTGCACCTTGTCGCCCTCGCGATGCTCGTCACCGTTGCGTAGGTCACGCACGTGCCCGGAATTCAGTGTCACGACACAGGTTTGGCAGATGCCCATGCGGCAGCCGAACGGCATCTGCACGCCGACGGACTCGCCCGCCTCCAGCAGGCTGGTCGCACCGTCCACCTCGGCGGTGCGCCCGGTTTTGCCGAAGGTGACCGTGCCGCCCTCGCCGACCGCGGAGCGCGCGATCTCGAACCGCTCCACGTGCAGCCGATCCGAGAGGCCCGCGTCGCGCCAGTGGTGTTCGATCTCGTCCAGCATCGCGGCGGGGCCGCAGGCCCAGGTGTGCCGCTCGCGCCAGTCGGGGAACTTCTCGTCGAGCCCGGCCAGGGCGAACTTGCCGTGCTCGCCGGTGAGGTGCAGGTGCGAGTCGAAGCTCGGGTGCCGATCGTGCAGGTCGCGCAGCTCGGCGCCGAACATGACGTCCTCGGCGGTGCGCGCGGAGTGCAGGTGCTGCACGTCGGTGACCATGTCGCGGCGGTCCATCGCGCGCAGCATCGCGAGCACCGGGGTGATGCCGCTGCCCGCGGTCAGGAACAGCACCTTGTCCGGCGGCGGGTAGGGCAGCACGAAACCGCCCTGCGGCGCGGCGAGCCGGACCACGGTGCCGACCGGGACGCCGCTCACCAGGTGGCTGGACAGGAAGCCCTCCGGCATCGCCTTCACGGCGATCGAGATGACGCGCTTGCCGCCCGCCTCGGGATCCGACCAGTTCGGCGGACAGGTGAGCGAGTACGAGCGCCAGTGCCAGCGCCCGTCGATCAGCACGCCGATGCCGATGTACTGGCCCGGCTCGTACTTGAAGTCGAAGCCCCAGCCCGGCTTGATCACCAGGGTGGCCGAGTCCGCGGTTTCCTTGCGCACGTCGACGATGCGACCGCGCAGTTCGCGGGCCGACCACAGCGGGTTGGCCAGATGCAGATAGTCATCCGGCAGCAACGGGGTGGTGACGCGTGCCACGGCCCCGCGCAACACGTTCAATCTGCCGCCGCGCTCGGCGACCGCGGCGGCCGGTGCCTCCAGCCACTCCCGCACGCTGCGCACGGAGAATCCCCCAGTTTTCGAGCTCATCGCTGCCGTTCGTCTTCCTGTTCGTCGGATGCGCTGCCCACGCCTCAGCAAGGTTACGGCATCGTAGGTTAGCCGGGAGGTCGTGGCCGCTCCCACCCATGATCCCCGGCGCGCGGGCGCGCGTCAGCACGCGCGGGCGATAAGGGAGCGTCAGAGCAGCTCGAGCAGGAACGGCAGCTCCTGCGCGGCGTACCAGGCGAGCTGGTGGTCCTCGGCGTCGCCGAGCACGAACTCGGCGTCGGTGTCGCCCAGGTCGGCCGCGTCGACCACGTCGACGGCCTTGGCCACCTGCGGCTCGGCCTCGGCCAGGTCGACGTGCACGCAGCCGATCTGGTCGTAGGTGATCGGCCCGGCCAGCTTCACCACGGCGTCGTCGAGGTCGGAGCGCAGCTTCGCGCCGGTCACATCGGCGGCGATCACCGCACGCCGGTAGACCGGCCTGCCCGCGTCGGCCGGCGCCGCGGTCGCGTCCTCATCGTCGGCCTCGTCGCGTTCGGCGGCGAGCAGGCGCAGCGAGGCGCGGGCGGCCTCGCCCATCGCCACCTCGGCCAGCTCCTCGTCGTCGCCGGACGCGTACGCCTCACGCAACGCCGGGGTCACCGCGAACGCGGTGCCGCCGATCGGGCGCAGCTCCCGGTTCGTGACGAGCTCGCGCAGCATCGGCACCGTCGCGGGGATATAGACCCGCATTTTCTCCTGATCAGACGCAGGCACCGAGCATCTCCTCCATGGAATCGCGCACCGACGCGGCCAGCACGCCGATGTCGGCCATCGCGTCGCGGTCGGCGTTGAGTCCGTAGAAGACGCGTCCGTCATAGGACGTGATCCCGATGCTCGAGGCCTGATTGCGCAGCAGTGGCGACACCGGATACATCTCCAGCATCCGCGCGCCGCCGATGAACATCGGCGTCTGCGGACCCGGTGCGTTGGTGATCACCAGATTGAACGTGTGCTCTGCGAAGGTACTCGCCGCACGCACGCTCATGGCATGCAGGCTCGCCGGAGCGAAACCGGCCAGGTGCACCAGGGTGCGCGCGCGAACGCCGCGATGCTGCTTGCCGTTGGCCTCGGTGGCGTGCGAGATGTGCGAAAGCCGCATGACGGGATTGGGTTCGCCCACCGGCAGGTCGATCAGGAACGAGGAGACCTCGCTGGCCGGTTTCAGCTGATCGCTGTCGGGCCCTTCGACATACACCGACATCGGCACCACCGCGCGCAACGTGGTCGATTCGGTGAGCGTCTCACCCCGCGACAGCAGCCAATTGCGCAGCGCACCGGAGACCACGGCGAGGATGACGTCGTTGATCGAGCAGTCGAACCGCTTGCGGATCTTGCGGTAATCCTCGAGATCGGTGCGCACCACATCGAAGCGGCGGTTGCGGGAGGGGCGCGCGTTCAGCGGGCTGTCCGGCGCGCCGGTCGTCGCCGCGCGCACCGCCGAGACCACCGAGTCCACCGCCCGGCCCGCGGCGCCGATCACCGCGAAGGCGTGCCCGCTCGCGTGCCTGGCCACCTCCAGCGCCTCGCGCGGCTGCGCGGCCAGATGGGTCAACGCGCCGACCAGCAGCTCCACGTCGTTGGGTTCACGCGGCGCGTGCCAGGCGTTGTTCGCCAGCTCGCGCGGCGACGGCCCGGTATCGAGGATCACATGCCCGATCTCCAGCGCGGTGTCGCCGTCGACCAGGGCCGAGTGCGTCTTGGTGAAGATCGCGCAGCGGCCGTCGGACAGGCCTTCGATCAGATACATCTCCCACAGCGGCCTGCTCTGATCCAGCGGCCGGGAGGCCAGCCTGGCGACCAGATCGTGCAGCTGCTCGTCGGTGCCCGGCGTGGGCAGGGCCGAGCGACGGATGTGATAGGTGATGTCGAACTGGCTGTCCTCCACCCAGACCGGGCGGCCCAGGGCGAACGGGATCTCCACCACCTTGCGGCGATAGCGGGGGACCAGCGCGAGCCTCGCCTCGACCAGATCGACCAGCCGGTCGTAGTCCAGCACGGGATCGGCGCCGTGCTCGGCATTCCGGACGATCGCGAGGGCGCCGATATGAATCGGGTTGCTGCTCGACTCGAGCCGATAGAAGGACGCGTCCTGCGGCGTCAGTCTCGTGATCACGCTGCCCGATGCTCCCTTTTTTCGATGCCGCCTCACGCCTATTGTGCTGCTGCCACAAGGGTTCAGCTGCTCCGCTGTGGCTTATTCGGTGAAATCGGCGTTCCCCTTTACCCGCTGCGGCTTCCGTGGCAAGCTGTCTGCCTCGAGTCAGGGGAGCTCGATTCGAACACAGGGGGACACCGGATGCACAGTCGACGACCATCGCTTTCGCCCGCGCCACGGCTCGAGCCACCGCTGGATGGTGCTCGGCCGGGCCGCCCTCGATCGGAGGCGTTGTCGCCACGAGCCGCGCTGCCCTGTCACCGTCGCATGCCGTCGCATAGCGGGTCGACCAGTCGGGCGGCGGAGCGACGCGCCCGGCACGACGGTCGCCCTCCATCGTACGGCAGGGATGGCGAAACAGGTTCGGCCGCAAGCCGATTCGCGGAAAGTTCGCTACGGCTGGTGCTTGAGGTGCTGGACGGCCGCCGCCCCGCGGTCCAGTTGCGCAGGCTCGCCGCGCCGTCGGTGCTCGCCGCGATCGAGACGCTGGCGCGGTCGGCGCCGCCGGGCCGCAAACTCGGTCCGGCCCTGCTGACCAAGCTCGGGGTCGAGCTGACCGGCCCGAACACCGCCGAGGTGTACGGCAGATATCAGCGCGGGAATCGGGAGTTCGCAGTGGCCGCTTGCGTGGTGTTGCACCGGGCCGGCTGGCAGCTGACCGCCTTCCGCGTACTGTGAGTACCAGGGCGGACGACACGGCCACGGGCTGATGTTGCCGAACGGCGCTGCTCGTCGGCACTGACGTACGGCGCCGCATTACCATGAAGCGTGCAGCGGATTCCGCACTCGTAGCGCGAACCCGCACGCCGGCCGTGAGTCCACCCCTCGGCCCGGCGCCGACGACGACACGAATGACACACCGACCAGAGGACTGACGAGACCCGTGCCTGCGCTGACACTGACGAGGTTGCTACGGATTGGTGAGGGTCGCATGGTCAAGCGGCTCGCCAACTTCGCCGATCAGGTTCTCGACCTCGAGTCGGAGTACGAGCAACTCACCGACGCCGAGCTGCGCGGCAAGACCGACGAATTCCGCGAGCGCTACTCCGACATGGTCGAGGAAGGCGCGGCCGATCCGCTCGGCGCGCTGATGGCCGAGGCGTTCGCGGTGGCGCGGGAGGCCTCCTGGCGGGTGCTCAACCAGAAGCACTACAAGGTGCAGATCATGGGCGGTGCCGCGCTGCACACCGGCAACATCGCCGAGATGAAGACCG
This sequence comes from Nocardia suismassiliense, assembly GCF_900269665.1. Classification (GTDB taxonomy): domain Bacteria; phylum Actinomycetota; class Actinomycetes; order Mycobacteriales; family Mycobacteriaceae; genus Nocardia; species Nocardia suismassiliense. The sequence continues at coordinate 8,003,420 of NZ_LT985361.1, read as the reverse complement.
GTGAGGGCAAGACGCTCACCTCGGTGCTGCCCGCCTACCTCAACGCGATCAGCGGCGACGGCGTGCACATCGTCACCACCAACGACTATCTCGCCAAGCGCGACTCCGAGTGGATGGGCCGCGTGCACCGTTTCCTCGGGCTCGAGGTCGGCGTGATCCTCGGCGGCATGACGCCCGCCCAGCGGCGGGTGGCCTACGGCGCCGACATCACCTACGGCACCAACAACGAGTTCGGCTTCGACTACCTGCGCGACAACATGACGCACTCGCTCGACGATCTGGTGCAGCGCGGGCACAACTTCGCCGTGGTCGACGAGGTCGACTCCATCCTGATCGACGAGGCGCGGACCCCGCTGATCATCTCGGGTCCGGCCGACGCCTCCAGCAAGTGGTACGCCGAGTTCGCGCGCATCGCACCGCTGTTGAAGAAGGACCTGCACTACGAGGTCGACATCAAGAAGCGCACCATCGGTGTGCACGAGGCCGGTGTCGAGTTCATCGAGGATCAGCTCGGCATCGACAACCTCTACGAGGCCGCCAACTCGCCGCTGGTCAGCTACGTGAACAACGCGATCAAGGCCAAAGAGCTCTACACCCGCGACAAGGACTACATCGTCCGCGACGGCGAGGTGATCATCGTCGACGAGTTCACCGGCCGCATTCTGGTCGGGCGCCGCTACAACGAGGGCATGCACCAGGCGATCGAGGCCAAGGAAGGGGTGGAGATCCAGCCGGAGAACCAGACCCTGGCGACGATCACCCTGCAGAACTACTTCCGCCTCTACGACAAGCTGTCCGGCATGACCGGTACCGCCGAGACCGAGGCCGCCGAGCTGCACCAGATCTACAACCTCGGCGTCGTCCCGATCCCGACCAACCGGCCGATGGTCCGCGCCGACCAGTCCGACCTGATCTACAAGACCGAAGAGGCCAAGTTCGCGGCCGTGGTCGACGACGTGGTCGAGCGGCACGAGCGGGACCAGCCGGTGCTGATCGGTACCACCAGCGTCGAGCGCTCGGAGTACCTGTCCAAGCAGTTCACCAAGCGCGGCATCGCGCACACCGTGCTCAACGCGAAGTTCCACGAGAAGGAAGCCGAGATCATCGCCGAGGCCGGTCGGCCCGGCGCGGTGACCGTCGCGACGAACATGGCCGGTCGTGGTACCGACGTCGTGCTCGGCGGCAACCCGGACATCATCGCCGACCTCATTCTGCGTCGGGAGGGCCTCGACCCGGTCGAGACGCCGGACGCCTACCAGCAGGCCTGGCTGCCGACACTGGAGCAGGTCAAGGCGCAGACCGCGGCCGACGCCGATCGGGTGCGCGAGGCGGGCGGGCTCTACGTGCTCGGCACCGAGCGGCACGAGTCGCGCCGCATCGACAACCAGCTGCGTGGTCGTTCCGGCCGTCAGGGTGACCCGGGCGAGTCCCGGTTCTACCTGTCGCTGGGTGACGAGCTGATGCGCCGCTTCAACGGCGCCGCGCTCGAGGCGATCATGACCAGGCTCAACCTGCCCGACGATGTGCCGATCGAGGCCAAGATGGTCTCCAAGGCGATCAAGAGCGCGCAGACCCAGGTCGAGCAGCAGAACTTCGAGATCCGCAAGAACGTGCTCAAGTACGACGAGGTGATGAACCAGCAGCGCACCATCATCTACGGCGAGCGCAACCGGATCCTGCGCGGCGAGGACATGGAGGGCCAGGTCCAGGGCATGATCACCGACGTGATCACCGCCTACGTCAACGGCGCCACCGCCGAGGGCTACGTCGAGGACTGGGATCTGGACAAGCTGTGGACGGCGCTCAAGACGCTGTACCCGGTCAAGATCAACTACAAGGACCTGACCGGTGAGACCGCGGTCGGTGAGGCGGGCGATCTCACCCGCGACGAGCTGCTCGAAGCGCTGCTCGACGACGCACACGACGCCTACGCGCGGCGCGAGGCCGAGATCGACGGGCTGGCCGGCGCGGGCAGCATGCGCAATCTCGAACGGCAGGTGCTGCTTTCGGTGCTCGACCGCAAGTGGCGCGAACACCTCTACGAGATGGACTACCTCAAGGAAGGCATCGGCCTGCGGGCCATGGCGCAGCGCGACCCGCTGGTCGAGTACCAGCGCGAAGGCTTCGACATGTTCACCGCGATGCTCGAGGGCCTGAAGGAGGAGTCGGTCGGCTTCCTGTTCAACCTGCAGGTAGAGGTGCAGCAGCCGCAGCCGGACGGTGTCTCGGTCGATCAGGGCCTGCGTTCGCCGGTCGGTGCGATGGCCGCGCCGCGCCCGCTGCCCACCGACGAAGCGCCCGTCGGCAACGGGACCGCCGCCCCGGCGGCGCTGCGCGCCAAGGGCATCGACTCCGGTAACCAGCGCGGGCTCAGCTACTCCGGACCCGACGAGGGCGGGCACCGCGAGGTGCACAGCGACGCCGAGGAGTACGGCGACGGCACCACCCGCCGCGAGCGCCGCGAGGCCGCCCGCGCGCAGGAAAAGCCGAAGCGCGCCCCGAAGCCGCGTCGCCGCCACTGACGCGTACTGTCCCGCCTCTCCGCGTATTCAGGCCAGACTCAGGCGCGACGGCAGTGACGTTGGCGGCCGCCGGTAAATCGGCGGCCGCCTAAGCCTGTACCCGGCGAGTTACCCATGTGCTCGCGAGATCAGTTGTCCATGGAATAGCCCGGGTTGCGTGCGCCGCTGGAGAACCCGGTCGGCCGCACACCTTTCGACTTCCCGCATAGGGTTTCGCATGCGATTCCGTATGCGGGAAATCAGGACGTGTGCGGCTGATCGGTGCGGGCCGGTGTGGCTCTCTTTGCGGCGGAATCCGCGTGGCGGTTGTCGAAGAGGCGTACTTTTTCTGGGTGGACCGAAGCACAGTTGAGGCATGGGTCAGCGAATATGAACGGGCCTGGCGATCGCCGGGCACGGACAAGCTCGGCGACCTCTTCGCCCCCGAAGTCGGATACCAAGTCTCCCCGTGGGCCGAACCGCTCACCGGGCTACCCGCGCTGGCGAAATTCTGGGAGGCCGGGCGGGACGGGCCGGACGAGACGTTCTCGATGGAGCCCGAGGTGGTTGCCGTGGATGGACTGACCGCCGTCGTTCGGGCGGAGGTCGAATACCCCGGCCAACCGGCGCGCTGGCGCGACCTATGGGTGCTGCGCTTCGACGGGGAAGGTCGCTGCACCTGGTTCGAGGAGTGGCCGTTCGCTCCCGGTCAGCCGGACGGGCAGGACCGATCCGCCGAAGCACTGCGCAGTTGAGTGCGGCAGGCGGCTGAGCGAACCCGCTGCACCCTGGGGAAAGTCCCCAGCTGCCGGGCGGCTAGTCGATCGGCCGCGGGCCGCTGTTGTTCTGCCAGTGCTCATTGGAGTTGAGCGCGGTGAGCAGCAGCCGGATGGCGGCCACCCGGCGCTCTTTGCCGGGCAGTTTGTCCAGCGCGCACTCGGGGTCGGCGGGCGGCCCGAGGTGGGTGCAGCCGCGGGGGCAGTCCTCGATGGCGGCGGCGAGGTCGCTGAAGGCGGCGACCACGTCGTCGGGGGTGATGTGGGCCAGGCCGAACGAGCGGATACCCGGGGTATCGATGACCCACCCACCGTCGGGCAGCGGCAGCGCGACGGATTGGGTGGAGGTGTGTTTGCCCTTGCCGACGCCGGACACCTCGCCGACGGCCCGATACGCGTCCGGCACAAGGCGATTCACCAGCGTCGACTTGCCGACGCCGGAGTGGCCGATGAACGCGGTGAGCCGTCCGGTGAGCAGTTCGAGCACCGGCTCCAGTGGGTCGTCGACGCCGCCGTAGACGATGGTGAGGTCGAGATCCTCGAAGGCGGCGGCGAACTCGGACTCGGCGGCCAGATCGTGTTTGGTCAGGCACAGCACCGGGTGCAGCCCGCCGGCGTACGCGGCGACCATGCAGCGTTCGACGAAGCCGGTGCGCGGCGGCGGGTCGGCCAGGGCGACCACCATGAACAGTTGTTCGGCATTGCCGACCACGATGCGCTCGAACGGATCGGTGTCATCGGCGGTGCGCCGCAACACCGTTCGGCGGTCGGTCACCCGCACGATGCGGGCGAGCGAGTCGGGCCGGCCGGACAGATCGCCGACCACGTCGACCTGATCGCCGACCACGATCGGGGTGCGCCCCAGTTCCCTGGCGCGCATGGCGACGATGTGCCGGTTCGGGTCGCCGCCGAGCACACAGCCCCAGCGGCCGCGATCCACCGCGACGACCATCGCGGATTCCGCATCATTGTGCTGCGGACGGGTTTTCGTGCGGGGACGCGAACTCTTGCCCGGGCGCACCCGGACGTCGGATTCGTCGTACTCGCGCTTCCTCAGTGCGCCGCCTCCTGATCGGAGCGCGTCGGATCGAGCATCCGCTCCCACAGCGCAACGAAATTCGGCAGCGTCTTGGCCGTGGTGCCGATGTCCTCGATCTCGATGCCGGGCACCCGCAGCCCGAGAATCGCTCCGGCGGTGGCCATTCGGTGGTCGGCGTAGGAATGCCAACGGCCGCCGTGCAATTCGGCGGGCTCGATCTCGAGTCCGTCCTCGGTCTCGGTGACCTTGCCGCCGAGCCGGTTGATCTCGGTGGACAGCGCGGCCAGCCGGTCGGTCTCGTGCCCGCGCAGGTGCGCGATGCCGCGCAGGTGCGACGGCGAATCGGCCAGTGCCGCAAGGGCTGCGACGGTCGGGGTCAGTTCGCCGACGTCGTGCAGGTCGATGTCGATGCCGGCCAGGCGGTCGGGGCCCTGCACGGTCAGCACGCCGTCGAAGACCCGCGCCTCGGCGCCCATGCGCACCAGGATCTCGCGGATCACGTCGCCGGGCTGGGTGGTCAGCCGCGGCCAGTGCGGGATCTTCACCTCGCCGCCGGTGACGGCGGCGGCCGCCAGGAACGGGGTCGCGTTGGACAGATCCGGCTCGACGTCCCAGTCCACCGCGCGGATAGGGCCGGGCGAAACCTCCCAGGTCTGCGCCTTGCGGCTGTGCTCAGGCGCCTGTACCTGGACATCGGCCCGGCGGAGCATCTCCACGGTCATCTCGATGTGCGGCATGGACGGCAGGGCCTTGCCGTCGTGGTGCACGATCAGGCCCTCGTCGAACCGCGCCGCCGACAGCAGCAGCCCGGACACGAACTGGGAGGACCCGGAGGCGTCGATGGTCACCGTGCCACCGCGCAGCGCGCCCTTGCCGTGCACCCGGAACGGCAGCGCATCGCCGTCGATGTCGGCGCCGAGACCGCGCAGCGCGTCCAGGATGGTGCTGAGCGGGCGCACCCTGGCCTGCGCGTCACCGTCGAAGGCCACCTCGCCCGCGGCGAGCGTGGCCACCGGCGGCAGGAAACGCATCACGGTGCCCGCGAGCCCGCAGTCGACGGTGCCGCCGCGCAACGGGGCCGGGGTGACGGTGAGCGTGTCACCGTCACCCTCGATACCCGTGCCCAGTGCGCACAGGGCCGCGATCATCAGATTGGTATCCCGGCTGCGCAGCGCGCCGGACAGCGTCGACGGCCCGTCGGCCAAGGCGGCCAGGATCAATGCCCGGTTCGTGATCGACTTCGATCCAGGCAGGGTCACGGTCGCGTGCACAGGGACATCGACATGGGGCGCTGGCCAGAAACTCACCTGTCCATCTTCGCCCATCATCCGGCCGGACACGCGGGCGGTGTACTTACTTGTGCCGGCCGTGCAGGAACGGAACCAGCTTGCGCAGCAGCTTCATGGTGGACTGGGTGCGCGAGTAGCTGAGCAGCGCCATACCGGGAATCGCGAAGCGCTGCACCGCGATCGAGTGCGGGCGGGCGAATTCGCGCAGGCCGGGCTCGCCGTGGATGCGGCCGATGCCGGAATCGCCGACGCCGCCGAACGGCAGGCCGGGGATGGCGGCGAAGGCGAGCACCGAGTTCACCGAGGTGGCGCCGACGTGCAGCCTGCGCGCGATCTCCAGGCCGTTCTTCTTGGAGTACACCGCCGAGGACAGCCCGTACTTGGAGCTGTTGGCCAGCTCGACCGCCTCGTCCACGCCGTCCACGGTGCGGATGGTGACCGTCGGGCCGAAGGTTTCCTCCTGCACCGCTTCGGATTTCTCGTCCACGTCGACCAGCACCACCGGCTCGATGAACGGCGCCTTCACCGATTCGGGGCCGCCGAGCACGGCGGTGCCGCCGTTCTTCAGCGCGGACTCGATGTGGCGGCGCACGATATCGACCTGGCTCGGCATGGTCATCGGGCCGTAGGAGGCGTCGGCGCCCGAACCGGGGCCGACCTTCTCCAAGATCTTCTTCACCTCGGCGACGAACTCGTCGCGCACCGACCGGTCGACGTACACCCGCTCTACGCCCGCGCAGGTCTGGCCACTGTTGGCGGTGGCGCCCCAGGCGACCGCGTCGGCGGCGGCCTTCACGTCCGCGTCACCCGCGACGATCACCGCGTCCTTGCCGCCGCATTCGAGCAGCACCGGGGTGAGATTCTCGGCGGCGGCGGCCATGATGCGCTTGCCGGTCGCGGTGGAGCCGGTGAACGCGAGCTTGTCGACGCCCGACTTGACCAGCGCCGCGCCGGTGGCGCCGTAGCCGTTGATGGTGCTGAACACGCCCTCGGGCAGGTCGGGGTTGGCCTTGGCGAACGCCTCGGCCAGGAAGTTGCCGATGCCGGTGGAGTACTCGCTCGGCTTGAACACCACGGTGTTGCCCGCGGCGAGCGCGTAGCCGATCGAGCCGTTAGGGGTGTAGACCGGGTAGTTCCACGGGCCGATCACGCCGACCACGCCGAGCGGGCGCTGCTCGACCCTGGCGGCGAAGTTCGCCATGAACGCGCCGGGGGAGACCTTCTTGGGCGACAGCACCTTCTTGGCGTTCTTGGCCGCCCAGGCGATGTGCTCGAGCGCGAGCATCAGCTCGAGGAAGGCGTCGTCGAGTGGCTTGCCGTTCTCGGCGTGGATCAGCCGGCAGAACTCGTCGGAGTCCGCGACCAGCCGGCTCGACCAGCGCAGCAGGTGCGTCTTGCGCTCGTCGTAGCTCAACGCGCCCCAGGTGGCGGCGGCCGTGCGGGCCTTCGCCACGGCCGCGCGCACCGCGTCCTCGTCCGCGATCGGGTAGGTGCCGATGACCTCGCCCGTCGCCGGATTGACCGACGTGAGCGCCGTATCGTTGTCGGCCGGTTTGATGTCGGTGGAAGTCACGGTGAGTCTCTCCTCTTGCCGGTGATTGCTCGGGACGACGTCGATCCCGGTTGCTCCTGGCGGTGGCCGGTCGGGGCGCATGCGTCAGCGGACGGGCACAGCGACCACCCATCCTCTGAGAGAATGTTAGGTCAAAACTCTCAACTGGTCACCAGCTATGGATCAATTGTCCATGAGAGTGTCGGTGGGAGGTGGAAGTATCGAGATATGTGCGGACGATATGCGACCACGACAGACCCCGGCCGGCTCGCGGTCGAGCTGGATGCGATCGATGAAACCGAAAGCACGCCGGGCTCGGGCAATTTCACCAATTACAACGTGGCGCCGACCACCCAGATCCTCACCGTGGTGGAGCGGCACGAGCACGGCCACAAAGACGATGAGCCCAAACTGCGGCTGCGGCGGATGCGCTGGGGCCTGATCCCGGTGTGGACCAAGGTCGCCGAACCCGGCGTGCCGGTGAAGGGCAAGCCGCTGTTCAATGCCCGCGCCGACAAGGCCGCGACCACCCCGTCGTTCCGGGACGCGGTGAAGTACCGGCGCTGTCTGGTGCCGATGGACGGCTGGTACGAGTGGGTGGTCGAGCCGGACCCGGCGGCCAAGGGCAAGGTGGCCAAGAAGCCCTTCTTCATGGCCCGGGAGGACGGCTCGCGGCTGTATATGGCCGGGCTGTGGTCGGTGTGGCGGGACAAGTCGCTGCCCGACAGCGAGCCACTGCTGTCCTGCACCATCCTGACCACCGACGCGATCGGCGATCTGACGGGCATCCACGATCGCATGCCGCTGCCGATGCCGAGGGAGCACTGGGACGCCTGGCTCGACCCGGACCACCCAGCGCCGTCGAGCCTGCTGGAGACGCCCAGCGAAGACGTGATCGCGGGCATCGTGGCGCGACCGGTGCCGTCGCTGGTGAACAGCGTCAAGAACAATGGCCCCGAGCTGCTCGCGCAGGTGAGCGAGCAGGAAGAAGCCGGGCAGATCAGCATGCTCTGACCGCCCGGCCTCCGATCAGCTGATCAGATCGAGCACTTCACGGCGGGGCTGGCGATATTCAGGCCGCACTTGACGATGCCGGTGACCAGGTCGATCACCTTGCTGGTCACGGTGCCGCCGAGCTTCTCGGCCTTGCCCGCCTTCTCGTCTGTCTTAGGGGCGTTCGGCGTGCTCGGGGCGTCGTCTTTGCCGAGGCCGTCGAAGGGGAAGTCGATCTGGGCCGCCGTCGGCGGTGCGGCGGTGGCCGTCGGGGCTTGCAGCGCCACCGCGCCGAGGGACAGGGCGAGAGTTCCGAGCAGGGCGACGATCACGGTGCGTACACGCTGGTGCGCGGGCATTTCGCATCACATCCTCGAGTCGGACGAATCTGGCCCGTCCATTGACGCACAGATTGTGTCGAATCGAGTGAATTACGTCGTCCTCACTGTGGCGGTCACCGCCGAGGTCAGCCGGATCAGGTCGGCGGGCGCCAGCTCGAGCTCCAGCCCGCGCCGCCCGGCGCTGCACAGGATGCGATCCCAGGACAGCGCGGACTCGTCCAGCACGGTCGGCAACGGCTTGCGCTGGCCGAGCGGGGAGATGCCGCCGAGCACGTATCCGGTGCTGCGTTCGGCCTTCACCTTGTCGGCCATGGCCGCCTTCGGCACCCCGAACGCGGCCGCAGCGGCCTTGAGCGACAACGTATTCGGCACCGGAAGCACGGCCACCGCGAGCGAGCCGCTGGCCAGTTCGAGCACCAGTGTCTTGAAGACCTGCGCCGCCGTCACCCCGAGTTCACCGGCCAGCGCGTCCACCGCCTCGGTGCCGTAGGAGTCGGCGCGCGGGTCGTGCTTGTAGGCGTGCACCCGATGGGAAATCTTGGCCTGCGTCAGGGTCCGGATCGCCGGGGTCGAGGCTCCTGCCATGGCGCACACCTTAACGAGCAGACCCGCCCGAGCTGCAAGGGATTTTGCGGTGCTGGAGTTTCGCTGCGGGAACAGAGGACGTGTCCCGCATGTTGGAAGCGAATACACAGCGCCCGGCCGGGACGACACGCCCGGCCTCGCGACTGATCAGCCCCGTGAACGACGTGAAGGAGATGTCGGTGCCCCTGCTGCTCGACGAACGTCCGAGAGGGACGACGGCGTCGCTGACGGAAGCCGGATTCCCCTTCGAATTGCCAGTGCCGGTAGATTTGGCAGGTACGGCGATCGAAGGGACAGGTGTGACGAGCGACGATGACGTGGTGACCGACGGTGTCGGTGCCGCGGTCGACGAAACCGAGCTGGCCCAGCGGTTCGAGCGCGACGCGCTCCCGCTGCTCGACCAGCTCTACGGTGCCGCGCTGCGGATGACCAGGAATCCGGCCGACGCCGAAGACCTGGTGCAGGAGACCTACGTCAAGGCGTTCCAGGGTTTCAAGTCCTTCAAGGAAGGCACCAATCTGCGTGCCTGGCTGTACCGGATCCTGACCAACACCTACATCAACTCCTACCGCAAGAAGCAGCGCCAGCCCGCGCAGTACCCGACCGACGAGATCACCGACTGGCAGCTCGCGGCGACCGCCGAGCACACCTCGCAGGGTCTGCGCTCGGCCGAGGTCGAGGCCCTGGACGCGCTGCCCGACGACGACATCAAGGCCGCGCTGCAGGAGCTGCCGGAGGAATTCCGGATGGCCGTGTACTACGCCGATGTCGAGGGCTTCCCGTACAAGGAAATCGCCGACATCATGGGCACCCCCATCGGTACCGTGATGTCCCGGCTGCACCGCGGCCGCAAGCAGCTCAAGGGTTTGCTCGCCGATGTGGCGCGCGAACGTGGATTCAACCGTTCGGGGGAACGCCAGGAGGTCAAGCAGTGAACGCCGAGCGGGATCCGGACATGGATCTTGATTGCACCGCGGTGCTCACCGATATCTGGTTGATGCTGGACGGCGAGTGCAACGACGAGACCCGCGCCCGGTTGCAGCACCACATGGACCATTGCTCCCCCTGCATCGAGGCCTACGGCATCGAGGAGAAGATCAAGGGTCTGCTGAGCCGCAAGTGCGGTGGCGACCGCGCCCCGGACGCCCTGCGCGATCGGCTGACCTTCGAGATCCGTAAGACGGTCACGATCACCCAGGTCGAATCCACGATCGAGACCTCCGACTCGTAGGTCCCACGCAAAACTGAACGGCACGCCTTCCTGGTGGAAGTGCGTGCCGTTCTGCGTTTTTCAGCCGAGCTCTCGCTCAGGCGTTCGGCCGCTTGCCGTGGTTGGCTGCGTTGCCCTTGCGACTACGCTTCTTACGTCCGCGCTTACCCATGAGTAGTCTCCCTTCTGATTGAAGGCCATTCTTTCACGTGTGGTTGGCTATACCTGCAGCGGATGCAGGCCGCACGGCTCGGCTGCTCGAACCTGCCGGGCGAGCCGCGTGAACCAACCGAGTGAATGGGGTGTCATGGCCGAGGAAGTGCTCGCCGAGCTGGTGTCCGTCGTCTACCAGGTCGTGGTGAACGAGGGGGACGTGGTCAAGGAGGGCGACACCCTGGTGATCCTCGAGTCGATGAAGATGGAGATCCCGGTGCTGGCCGAGGTCGGCGGCACCGTCACCTCGATCGGCGTCAAAGAGGGCGATGCCATCAAAGCCGGTCACCTAATCGCCGTCATCTCCTAGAAAACGTTAGCGGTAGATCTTCATGGCGACGCTGAGCGAGCTATTAGCCGAACACACCGACTTACCCGGCGTCGCCGTGGATCACCTGCAGCGGGTGGTGGGCGATTGGCAGCTGCTTGCCGATCTGTCCTTCGCCGATCTGCAGCTGTGGGTCGGTGCGGGACCGATCGCGGCGGGCGCCGACATCGTGTGTGTCGCGCAGTGTCGCCCGACCACGGCGTCCACCGTGCACCACGAGGACCTGGTCGGCACCCTGGCCTTGCAGGCCGATCATCCGCAGGTGTTCGAGGCGTTGATGTCGGGCAAGATCGTGCGCGCCGATCGTGACGTGGAGACCGCGGGCGTCTATCACCCGACTCCGGTGCACGCGATCCGCGAGGCCATCCCGGTCCGCTGCGGCGACGATGTCATCGCGGTGCTGAGCCGCGACACCGATGTGCAGCGCTCGCGGGTGCGCAGCACGCTCGAAATCGCTTATGTCGCTTGCGCCGACGACCTGTGCCAGATGATCGCCGACGGCACCTTCCCGACCACCGAGGACCGCGCGGCCACCCACTCCAGCCCGCGTGCCGGTGACGGTTTCATCCGGCTCGACACCGAGGGCATCGTCGTCTACGCCAGCCCGAACGCCCTGTCCGCCTATCACCGGATGGGCCTGCAGGCCGATCTCGCGGGCCAGGATCTGGCGGTGCTCACCCGCTCGCTGATCACCGATCCGTTCGACGCCCAGGAGGTGGTCGGCGACATCCAGGCCGCGCTGGCCGGGCGCACCGGCCGCCGGATGGAGGTGGAGGCGCGCGGCGCGACGGTGCTGCTGCGCACCCTGGTGCTGCGCCCGCACGGCGAATTGGCGGGCGCCGCGGTGCTGGTGCGCGATGTCACCGAGGTCAAACGCCGCGATCGGGCGCTGCTCAGCAAGGACGCCACCATCCGGGAGATCCACCACCGGGTGAAGAACAATCTGCAGACCGTCGCCGCGCTGCTGCGGTTACAGGCGCGGCGCACCGAGAACGAGGAGGCGCAGGTCGCGCTCACCGAGTCGGTGCGCCGGGTCACCTCGATCGCGTCGGTGCACGAGATGCTGTCCATGTCGGTGGACGAAGAGGTCGACCTGGACGAGGTCGTCGACCGGCTGCTACCGATCATGGCCGACGTGGCCACCGTGCACACCGCGCGGATCAAGGTGCGCCGCGCGGGTTCGCTCGGCGTCTTCTCCGCCGAACGCGCGACCCCGCTGGTGATGGTGCTCACCGAACTGGTGCAGAACGCGATCGAGCACGCCTTCGATTCGGGCGAAGACGGCACGGTGACAATCCGTTCCGAGCGTTCCGCGCGCTGGCTCGACGTGATCATCAGCGACGACGGCCGCGGCCTGCCCAGCGGATTCAGCCTGGAATCCTCGGACCGCCTCGGCCTGCAAATCGTGCGCACCCTGGTGACCGCCGAACTCGGCGGTTCCATCGGCCTGCACCCGGGCGCGGATATCGGAACCGATGCGGTACTTCGTGTTCCGTTGGGCCGTCGCTCCGGTCGCTGATAGCCGTTTCGTTATATGCGTTGGGACACAAGAGAGCCCGGCACCTCGAAGGTGCCGGGCTTAAATGCGTTCACCGGACCGGGGCTGAATGGTCCGGTAAATCCGATCGTCTGCTAGACGACGGTGCGGGTGCGCGTGCGTGCGTTACGACGCTTGAGCGCCCGGCGCTCGTCTTCACTCATACCGCCCCACACGCCGGCATCCTGTCCGGACTTCAGGGCCCAGGACAGGCAGTCAGCGGTTACGGGGCAGCGAGCGCAGACCAGCTTGGCATCGGCAATCTGCGCGAGCGCAGGACCACTGTTACCCACCGGGAAAAACAGTTCGGGGTCCTCGTCGCGACAGATGGCCTTGTGGCGCCAGTCCATTCCTCTGCTCCTTTGCTGGGCGCCGCAAATGGCGCCGACGGTTTGTGGATCGTTCACTTGTGCGACTCGAATGTTTCCGCACGGTTGCTTGTGAATGCTTTCACGAACACCGTAGATGTCAATAGGTATCTGGTGCACCGTGGGGAAGCTCACGCTCTAACGGCCCCCGCTAGGGGAACCTGCCCGGTCCTTTGTACTCGCTCTACCCAGTTTTCGCAGCACTACCACGATGTTTTTCGTGCGTTTCCTGCATCACTCTGGTCGCGGCGCCACGACATCCAAGACGGCGGGCACGGCCGTGAAATCCACCACGTTGCGCTTCCCGATAAAGTCGCCATCGATTTGCAGACCGATGGGTTCCTTCGTCTCGATACGCACGGACGGAACGTTGTCTTCGCGAAACAAATTGCGAGACTTGGGGTTTCCGTCGACTGCCAAGAGCTGTCTGGCAAGCAGCAGTGTAGGCAGTACAGACATCGAACGCACGGCAAACACGCCGAGACCGTCTTCGAACCTGGTGCCCGGGTTGGTGTGCACCGGGGTGGTGTTCAGGTAGGTCCACGGGGTTGTGTTCGTTACGAAGGCGTAATGCACGTCGGTGACCGGTTCGTGCCCCGGGACCTCGATCCGGACGGTCGGCTCCTTGCGCCGGGCCCGGAAGAACTGCCGCACGGTTGTCCGGAGGTAGCGGGCCGGCGTGGCCGTCTTGCCGTCGGCGCGGCTGGCGTCGATCGCCTCGCAGACATCGGCGTCCAGGCCGACGCCCGCGCTGAAGGTGAACCACCGGTCGTCGGCCAGGCCGAGGCCGATCCTGCGGTCTCGATCCAGCGTGAGCAGATCGATGAGCTGGTTGGTTGCTGTCACCGGGTCCGGCGAGATTCCGAGCGCCCGGGCGAACACGTTCGCCGAGCCGCCGGGGATCACGCCGAGCCGCGGCAGCCAGGCCTGCCCGTCGTTGAGTTCGGGCAGCGGCAGGAAGCCGTTGATGGTCTCGTTGACCGTCCCGTCGCCGCCGTGCACGACGATCAGGTCCATCTCGTTGGTGGCGGCCCACTGGGCCAATTCGGCGGCGTGGCCGCGATGCTGGGTGTGCGCGACGGTCAGTTGGGTGCGGCTCTCCAGCGCGTGCGCCAGCAGATCCCGAGTCGCCGGAGTGGTCGAGGTGGCATTCGGATTCACGATCAGCAGCGTCCGCACGACCCGCAGCCTAATCGTCGGCGGATCCGGTCCGAAAAGCCGCTGAACCGGAGCGGTCGGGAGGACGGCCACTACGTCGGGTCGTAGGCTTGCCGGGTGGCTGAACGCAAGGGTGACGGTGGCGTGCCGAGGACGGTGCGCGGCGCGGGTGGACTGGTGACGCTGGAGGGGGCGGTCGCCGTGATCGTCGCGCTGGTGTTGATCGTGCGCGGGCTGCTCGGCCACGACCAGACCGCGGCCAGCGGGTACGGCACCGCCGCCTGGTTCGGCATCCTCGGTGGCGCGGTGCTCGCCGCGGGCATCGGTCTGCTGCTCGGCAAGCGCTGGGGGCGCGCGATCGCCGTGATCGCCCAGTTACTGCTGCTGCCGGTCACCTGGTCGCTGCTGACCGACTCACACCAGCCGGTCTGGGGCACGCTGCTCGGCGTGGTCGTCGTCGCCGCGCTGGTGTTGCTTTTCGCCCCGGCCTCTACGCGGTGGATGGCCGCCGACTACGCCATCGAGCCGGAGAAATCCGATCCGTCGAGCTGACCGTGGCATGGTCGCGCGGGTCTATGCGCTGAGTGCGGCGCGAAGCTCGGCGCGGCACAGGGAGTCGGCGCGCCTGGTGGTTTCGGGGAGCCGGTAGCGCGGCGTGAGGGCCAGCACCTGGGCGCACGCGGTGTCCAGGTCGATGCGGTGGCCGACGGAGACGAAGACGGGTTTCACGTCCGTTCTGGTGCGCAGGGCGCTGCCGACGAGCTCGCCATCGATGGTGATGTCGGTGCGGGCGCCGCGCTCGGGACCCGGTTCGTGGTAGTCGCCCCAGACGGACTTGGCGACGCCGATCGTCGGGATGCCGGTGAGCACACCGAGGTGGCAGGCCAGGCCGAAACGGCGGGGATGCGCCAAACCCTGTGCGTCGCAGACGAGTAGGGCCGGGGCGGCGTCGAGTTGCGCCAATGCTCGCATGGTCGTGGGTAATTCGCGGAACGCGAGCAAGCCGGGGTGGTATGGGAAGTTCGAAGTGCCGTGTGCGACAGCAGATTCGATGGTTTCCAAGGTGGTCGCACGCAGTACCACCACGGCCGCGGCGACCTCGCCGGTCTCGGCGTAGGCGGAGTCGAGTCCGGCGATGGTGCCGAATTCCCCGGCCTGCCGGGTTGTTTCGACCTTCGGCCGCAGTTCGTCCTGCACCGCGATGGCCGCGTCGGGGGTGCTCGGCCAGGCGTCCTCGTCAAAATGTTCGAGCCATGTCATCTTCGGTGAACTACCGCGCTTCCTTGGCGAGTTTGCCCAGCGGCTCACCCGTGAGGCGGTAGCCCACCCACTCGTTCTGCGCTGCGGCGCCGAGGGATTCGTAGAAATCGATGGAGGGTGTGTTCCAGGTCAGCACGGCCCAGTCGAGCCTGCTGTAGCCGTTGTCCACGGCCTCCTTGGCCAGCGCGGCGAGCAGGGCTTTGCCGTAACCCTTGCCGCGGGTTTCCGGCTTGACGTAGAGGTCCTCCAGATAGACGCCGTGCACGCCGTTCCAGGTGGAGAAGTTGAGGAACCAGATCGCGCAGCCGACCAGCTCGCCGTCTTCGTCCACCACATGGGCGAAAACCTTCGGCTCGGCGCCGAACAGCGCGGTGTCGAGTTGGGCTGCCGTGACGGTGCACTGGTCGCTGGCCCGCTCGTACTCGGCCAGATCATGGATGAGGCCGACCAGGCCGGGCACGTCGGCGGGGACGGCGCGGCGCAGTTCTGCAGTCACAGTGTTTCTCCCTCAGCGGTGGGAACCAGGTTGTGCGCCAAGATGGTTCGCACCTCGTGTTCATGGCCGAGCACGGTCAGCGCACCCGTGGACATGGCGAACCGGCGACCCTCCCTGATGTCGAACTCGGCCCAGCGGGCGATCAACGCCCGGGAGAAGTGCCCGTGCCCCACGAGCACGATATCCCGCTCGGGTAGCCGCGGCGCCACGGTGGCGAGCACCCGATCGGCGCGGGCCTGCACCGCGTCCGCGGACTCGCCGCCCGGCACCGCGCCGGTCCAAATGGTCCAGCCGGGTGCGCTCTCCCGGATCTCCGGGGTGGTCAGGCCTTCGTAGTCGCCGTAGTCCCATTCGGCGAGGTCCTCGTCGACCGTGCTGGTGGTCAGTCCGGCCAGCTCCGCGGTCTGCCGAGCGCGTTGGCGTGGGCTGGTGAAGACCAGCGGATCGCGCAGCTTCAAGGCGCTCAGCAGCGGGCCCGCCGCCCGGGCCTGTGCCTCGCCGCGCTCGGTGAGCGGCAGATCGGTGCGGCCGGTGTGGCGGTGCAGGGTGGACCAGCTGGTCTCGCCGTGGCGCAGCAGCACCAGCCGGGCATCGTCGAGTACGGACATGGATCCATCATGGTTCACCGGTGCGCCGCCCAGTCGTCCGGCCGGTCTACCGCCGGTCAGCCGAGGGCGTAGAGCTCGGTGCCGCGTTGCTCGAGGATCGTCGTGCCGAGCACCGCGAGCGAGATGGGCGCGCCGCTGTAGCCGGGCCGGTCCACCGGGATGCGGCCGACCTCGGCGCCGGACGCGGGATCGAGCGCGGCGATCGCACCCGAGGTCGGCATCAGCAGCCGGCCGGCCATCATGCTGGGGGAGCCGAGCGCGCCGGCCGCGGTCCAGATCGGGTCGAAAGTGCTGCCGTTCAAGGCGATTACGCTGTTGCCGGTGAAAACCAGGTAGGCCGAACCGATTCGGGTGGTCGCGGTCTTGTCACTCAGCGGGGCCGAAAGCTGATGCACGACAATCGGATTACCGGATGCGTCGTAGACGGCGAGCCGTGGTGCGGCCGCCTCCGTCCCGCCGGCGGCCGGGGTGCCCGGCAGGTAGAGCACGATCCTGTTGTCCGACACCGCGAGTACCCGCGCGTCGGGGGAGTCCGCACCAGGGCCGGACAAGACGTGCGAGCCGGACTCCTCGGGCACCGTGTTGTCCTTCGGCGCGGGATTCAGCATGGTCAGCCGGTTGGCGGCGTCCTCGGGGCAGCGTTCCAGTACACCGAGCCGCGACGGGCTCGAGCCCGCGGACAGCAGCGTGCAGCCTTTGCGCGGTTGGGTTTTCACGTTCACCGGCGCGTCGACGAAGCCGTATTCGATGGTGCGCACCAGGTCCGAGCGCCACATCTCCAGCCGTTTCGGCCCCTGGGCGAGCACATAGGTGCCGTCGACGGACAGCCGCACGGACGGATCCATGTAACTGCTGCGCGCGGTGCGCCTGGCACCGCTGTCGCCGGTCAGCAGCGTGGCCTGGCTACAGCCGCGCTCGTCCAGATACACCGCGACTACGGTGCTGAACTGGCTCTCGATCCCGCAGAGCGGCATGTCGCGCCGGTAGTACCACAGGTCCTTGCCGGTGAGCGGGTCGTGACCGGTGACCGTGCCGTCGTCACCGGTGACGACGACACCGCCCGCGGTCAGCGCCCGGGCGCTCGCGGCGTTCGGCGCATGCCACAGTTCACGCAGCGAGGCCGGGAGTTGGTCGGCGGCCACCGGGGTCGGCACGGGCGAGCTCGCGGTCACCGACTCGGTGCCGCTCGCATCGCCGCGCACCCATACCGCCACCGCCGCGATCACCACGAGTACGGCGATCGCGGCAGCGGAGATGACGTCGGCGCGCGTTCGCCGCTCGGGTGCGAGCACGGTTGCGAGAGTAGCGGATCCGGCCGGTCAGACCGAAGCCGTGGCGGGCTCTACCGTGTTGGCGCTGTCTTCGGTGCCGTTCTCGCCGGCCGGCTTGCGACGCCGGCGCCTGCGCCGCGCGGGCTGGTCACCGGACTCCGCGTCACCGTTCTCGTGGTCGGCCGAGGCGTCGACGGTAGCGGTTTCGCCACCGTTGTCGGCCTCGCCCGCGGGCTTGCGGCGACGGCGCCGACGACGGGCGGGCTGGTCGCCGTTCTCGTCGGTGGGCGCGTCCTCGCTCGGCGGCGCGTCGTGCGGTGCGGAGACCTCGGTGCCGTTGGTGGCGGTGCCGTTCGACTCGGTCTCATCGATCGGCCTGCCGCGTACGGTGCGCTTGCGGTTGCGCGTGCGCGGGGCCCGCGCCGAGCGCTCCACCACGACCGCGTCCTCGTCCCGCTCGGCCGGCTTGGCCTTGCGGATGGTGCCGGTCACGCCCTCGGGGATGCCGAGTTCGGCGAACAGGTGCGGCGAACGCGAGTAGGTCTCCACCGGCTCTGCCATACCCAGGCCGAGCGCCTTGTCGATGCCGGCCCAGCGGCCCAGTTCGTCCCAGTCGATCAGCGTCACCGCGATACCGGTGCGCCCGGCCCGGCCGGTACGCCCGATCCGGTGCACGTAGGTCTTCTCGTCCTCGGGGCACTGGTAGTTGATGACATGGGTGATGTCATCGATGTCGATGCCCCGGGCCGCGACGTCGGTCGCGACGAGCACGTCGATGCCGCCCTTGCGGAACTTGTTGAGCGCCTTCTCACGGGCGATCTGACCGAGGTCACCGTGCACGGCGCCGACCGAGAAACCGCGCTCGGCGAGATCGTCGGCGACCTTCTGCGCGGTGCGTTTGGTCCTGGTGAAGATCATGGTCGCGCCGCGGCCCTCGGCCTGCAGGATCTTGGCGACCAGCTCGCTCTTGTCCAGCGCGTGCGCCCGGTAGACGAACTGCGCGGTGCGGTCGTGGATGGCCGTCTCGTGCGCTTCCTCGGCCCGGATGTGCGTCGGGCGGCTGAGGAAGGTGCGGGCCAGGGTGATGATCGGGCCCGGCATGGTGGCCGAGAACAGCATGGTCTGGCGCTTGTCCGGGACCATGGTCAGGATGCGTTCGATATCCGGCAGGAAGCCGAGGTCGAGCATCTCGTCGGCCTCGTCCAGCACCAGCACGCCG
The DNA here is from genome assembly GCF_900269665.1 of Nocardia suismassiliense. Classification (GTDB taxonomy): domain Bacteria; phylum Actinomycetota; class Actinomycetes; order Mycobacteriales; family Mycobacteriaceae; genus Nocardia; species Nocardia suismassiliense. Next base: position 7,984,676 of record NZ_LT985361.1, on the reverse strand, counting down.
ACCTTGCCCAGGATCAGGTGGTTCTGGTTCGCCAGGTCCAGCAGGCGTCCCGGGGTGCCGACGACGACGTCCACGCCGTTGCGCAGCGCCGCGATCTGCGACTCGTAGGGGCGGCCACCGTAGATGGAGGCCACCTTCAACGAGCCCTGGTGGTTCTTCAGGTACTTGCCCGCGTTCTCCAGGTCGGAGGTGACCTGGATGCACAGCTCGCGGGTCGGCACGATGATCAGCGCCCGCGGCGTGCCGTCGAGCGGCGTGGTGCCGGTGTCGGCGGTGGCGATGCGGTGCAGCAGCGGCACCCCGAAGCCGAAGGTTTTACCCATGCCGGTGCGGGCCTGGCCGATGAGATCTTCGCCGGCCAGCGCCAGCGGCAGGGGGAGGTCCTGAATAGCGAAAGTACGGTCGATGCCGATCTCGGTGAGCGCGCGCACGATTTCGTCGCGAACGCCCAATTCGGCAAATGTCGGTGCGGTATGTGTTGCGTCCAGTTCGGCGGTCAACAGCGTCTCCGCTACCCCGGGTTCCTGTTCGACAGTGATCTTGCTCAGGTTCGTGCCTTCCTCGTAATCGCGTCCCGCGCGCACGAGGTGGGGCGGACCGGTCGGCCCGCGACGACCACGTCTCCGCCTGTGATACTCACCCGGCCACGCTCTGGAGATCTTCGGGTGCCGCGACTGGGCGGCTACCTCGGGAGATCTCGGCGCGGCGCACTGGTGATGCGGAGCTGGTGCGCGCACATTTTCCTGGACCACGAAATCGCTGCTCGTTATGCCGATCGGATCGGTACCGCTGGGCGGTGCACGCACAGATCAGGCAAGTCGGTCGAGCGAAACTTTTCGTTGTCCGGTGCGATTGTAGCGTGATATTGTGCGCGGCTCGAATTGCCACCGTCGTTTATTCGGAATCCGAACTCGGCTATCGCCCGGTGGTTCATCGACGTACGCTGCGCCACATGGCAATTCATCCCGCGCGGCAAATCTGGAAGACTCTCGAGCCACTACATGACGTGGTCTATTTCGGGACCGGCGTCAAGGAGGCCGGAGTCGCGATCGGACTGCGCGGTTACTGGCAAACTTACTTCGCATTTCGGGCGGCGCCGCTCGGCGCCGTGACGCCCGCCACAGTCGAGGCGATCTTCGCCGGTTTTCATCCGGAAATGGTGCGCAAAGCGCTGCCCGGCGCCTGGTCCCGGGCAACCCCCGAGCAGTGTCTCGAGGTCAGGCTCGACCTGTCCACGACGCTGTTGCGTGAACTCGGGGCCGGTGACGCGGAGTGTGCCCGCGCTGTCTCGTTGCTCGCGCCGGCACAGGAGCAGGCCGACCCGACAGGCAGGCCGCTGTTCGCCGCGAACGCCGCATTGCCGCTGTCCGCGGACCCGGTGGGCGCGCTCTGGCAGCTGACCACCTCGCTGCGCGAGCATCGCGGCGACGGGCACGTGGCCGCGCTGGCGACGCACGGCCTGACCGGGCGGCAGGCGATGGTCATGCAGGCGGCGGCGGGCAAGGCGGCCGAATCGGTGCTGCGCGGGGCGCGCGGGTTGTCCGAACGGGAGTGGGCGGACGCGTTCGACGAATTGCGGGCCAGGGGAGTGGTCGAGGGGGAGCCGGTCAGCCCGGCCCTGACCGGCAGCGGTGCCGAACTGCTCGGACGGGTCGAGCAGAGCACCGACGACGCGGCCTGGACCGGCGCGCTCGCGGTGCTGTCCGCCGACGCGGTGACCGAGCTGACGACCTCGCTCGCGCCGCTGGCCGACCGGGTGCACGCGGCCATCGTGCCTGCGGCGAATCCGCTCGCCATGGGCAAGCGGTAACCGCAAACCGGACTTGCCTGTTACCGCCGGTACCGGATGTGAGACATTCTCCGGGTGAATATCGCGGACACCGTCACGACCGCCGCCCGCAACGCCTGGGCGCTGACCTTCGGTTCGGGCGTAGAGGCACCGGATCCCACGCCGTCGACGGTGCTCTGGGACGAGCCGCATCGGCAGCTGCGTCGCTTCGAGCGCCGCCAGGGTGGCACCGAAACCGCTGTGCCCGCAACGGATTCCGCGGTCCTGCTGGTGCCGCCGCTGGCCGCGCCCGCGACCTGCTTCGACCTGCGCCCCGATCAGAGCCTGGCCGGTTTCCTGCTGGAGACCGGCCGCGCACCGTACGTGATCGACTACGGCGACATCACCTTCGGCGACCGGCGGATGGGCTTCGAGCACTGGATCGACGAGATCCTGCCCGAGGCGGTGCTGCGTACCTCCGCCGACCGCGACGGCAAGCCGGTCGATCTGGTGGGCTGGTCGCTCGGCGGCACGCTGGCGCTGCTCACCGCCGCCGCGCACGCCGAGCTGCCGATCCGCTCCATCACCGCGGTCGGCGCACCGCTGGACTACGACAAGCTGACCGGCATCCCGCAGCTGCGCGCGGTCGCCAAGTTGACCGGCGGCATCGCCACCTCGACGCTGGTGCGCGCGGCCGGTGGCGTGCCCGCGCCGCTGACCAGGATCGGTTACAAGATCACCGCCTGGGACCGCGAACTGACCAGGCCGTGGTTCGTCGCCAGCAATATCGCGCGCACCGAGACGCTGGCGCGGATGGAGACCATCGACCGCTTCATGGCCGAAATGCCCGGCTACCCCGGCCGTTTCTACGGCCAGCTGTGGGGCAGGTTGATCCTGAACAACGACATCGGCCGCGGCGTCGTTCAACTCGGTGCGCGGCGCATCGAGCTGGCCCAGGTGAGTGCACCTGTCCTGCTGGTCGGCGGCCCCACCGACGTGATCACCCCGGCCGCCGCCGTCGAGGCGGGCACCCGGACGCTCACCGGCGCGGCCTCGGTCCGCTTCGAAACCGCCCCCGGCAGCCACCTCGGCATCCTCACCGGACCGGAAGCGCGCGACTCGACATGGGCATATTTGGACAAGTTCCTCGCCGAGGCCCCGTGAAAAGGGACAACTTTCGCGCTGCGGCAGCGTGACCATCGGGGAGTACTAGGCTGGGGTCATGGGAGCACAGTCACCTGCCGCGCTGGGTGTTTCGTCGACCGATGCCGACCTCGCCGACCATCCGGGCGTCATAGATCTGTTCGCGGTGCTCGCCTACGGTGAGATCTCCGCGTTCTATCGGCTGGCCGAGGAAGCCAAGCTGTCGCCGACACTGCGCGGCAAGGTAGCCGTGGCCAAGATGGCCTCCGCCGAGATGGGCCACTTCAACGCGCTCGAGGCGGCACTGGCCGAGCGTGGCGTGGACATCTTCGACGCGATGGCGCCGTTCGTGCGCGCGCTGGACGCCTATCACGCCTCCACCGACCCCTCCACCTGGCTCGAGTCGATGGTGAAGTTCTACGTCGGCGACGGCATCGCCGCGGACTTCTACAACGAGATCGCCGGCGCCCTGCCGCCCGAGGTCGCCGAGGTGGTCCGCGATGTGCTCGCCGAGACCAGCCACTCCGAGTTCGTCGTCGAGGAGGTGCGGCGCGCGGTCGAGGCCAGCCGCTCCGAACGCGACCGGCTCACCCTGTGGGGCAGGCGCCTGCTCGGCGAGGCGATCACGCAGGCGCAGTACGTGATGGCGCAGCGCGACGAGCTGACCGAACTCGTGCTCGGCGCCGCGGGCGATCTCAACGGCATCGCCTCGCTGTTCGAGCGCATGCAGGCCAGCCACGCCGAACGCATGGCGAAGCTGGGAATCTGACGGCTATTCGTTGACCGCCGCGGGCCGGACCAGTCGCAGGCCGGGCGTCTGCATCTGGGCCTGATCGGCGAGCCACACGATGATGCTCTGATCGCGATCGGCGTCGAGCGTTTCGAACGGGACCTGCACCAGGCCGTGTACCGGATGGTCGATCTGGAGCAGGCCGGAGATGGGCGCCCCGACATGGTGCGGCTTCCAGCGGGCCGCGAACTCCGGGTGGCGGCGCAGCGCGTCGATCGTCTCCACCAGCGAATCATCGCCGGGCCAGCGCAATTTGGCGCGCGAGAGTGCCGCGGCGAAGGTGTCCGCCACCTCGGACCAGTTCCGCAGCACCTGGCGCGCGGTCGGTTGCACGAACGTGTACCAGGCCAGGTTCGGCTGTCCGTCGCCGTCGAGCAGGCCCAGCGGTGCGGCGAAGTCCGCCCACGCCGCGTTCCAGCCGAGCACATTCAGCCTGCGGCCGACCACGAACGCGGGAGTCGGCTGCAACGCGCGCAGGATCGACTGGATCGTCTCGGCGACCTTCTCCTGCGCCGATTCGCTACCGGGGCAGTGGGATTCGTTGCCGGAGGCCAGCGCGAGCAGGCTGAAGTGGTGGCGTTCGTCGCCACGCAGCAGCAGTGCGTCGGCGAGCGCGTCGATCACCGCGACCGAGGGATTGGTGTCGCGGCCCTGCTCGAGCCGCGCCAGATAGTCGGCGCTGACACCCGCGCGCACGGCCACTTCTTCGCGGCGTAACCCGGGTGTGCGCCGCCGCCTGCCCTCGGGCATGCCGACGTCTGCCGGGCGTAACTCAGCGCGTCGCGCGACGAGGAATTCGGCGAATCCGTTGCGTGCCATGGTTCCCATCGTGCCGTGTCCTAGGAGGCTTAACCTCGCCCTACGGGGGCCATGATAACTGCGGTCTGGTTAACGGACCGTGGTCCGGCCAAGGTGGTTGGCATGACAACTTCTTCCGAGTCCACCACGACCACCCAGTCGCTGAAGCCCGGCTCCTGGACCCTGGACACCGCGCACTCGTCGGTGGCCTTCACCATCCGCCACCTCGGCATCTCCAAGGTGCGCGGCGGATTCACCCGCTTCGAGACCGAATTCGTGGTCGACGAGTCCGGCGCCGCCACCCTCGGCGCGACCATCTACCTCGACTCGTTCGACACCGGCAACCCGGACCGTGACGCACACATCCGCACCGCCGACTTCCTCGATGCCGAGAACCGCCCGACGCTCACCTTCCGCGCCACCGAGCCGGTGCAGATCGCGGAGAGCTTCGAGGTGCAGGGCGAGGCCACCCTCGGCGCGATCACCAAGCCGGTCACCCTGGACGTCGAGTGGGGTGGCGTGCAGGAGTTCGGCGCGACCGGCAACCGGCACGCGGGTTTCTCCGCCACCGGCACCATCAAGCGCACCGACTTCGGCGTCGGCGGCCCGCTGCCCGGCATGCTCAGCGACAAGGTCAACATCGAGCTGGAGATCCAGCTCATCGAGCCGAAGTAACACCGCCGCACCGAACTGGCCCGCACAACGGTGTGCGGGCCGTTGCTGTTCGCTGAGGGCGCAGGCAGCCGTCTGCCTGCACAGCGTTGCCCTGCACTAGCCTTGGATCGACAGCACAGGACTCTTACGTTCGGAGGTTGGCCGTGGAGGTCAAGATCGGTATTTCGGATAGCCCGCGCGAGCTCTTGATCAACAGCTCGCAGACCCCGGACGAGGTCGAGGCGCTGGTGGCCGGTGCGCTGAACGGCAGCGGCGGCGTCGTCTCGCTGACCGACGACAAGGGTCGCAAGTTCCTGATCCAGGCTTCGAAGGTTGCCTACGTCGAGATCGGCACCGTTACCAGCGGTCGCGTCGGCTTCGCCACCGTCTAGTTTTCTCGGCCTCGGGCCGACAGCAACGAGCCCCTGCAACCTCGGGATGCAGGGGCTCGCGTCGTTCGTGTACTCAGTCGATCGGGTGCAGCGGGACGTGCGACAGACCGCCCCAGGCCAGCGAGACGGTGGTGTCCACAGCCTCTTCCTTCGGAATCGGCCGATCCGCCTCCAGCCAGTAGCGCGCGGTGAATTGGCTCGCGCCGACCAGGCCGACCGCGAGGATGCGGGCCCGGTACGGGTCCAGGCCGGAGTCGTGCGCCACCACGTCGAACACCGCGTCCACGCAGGCCTCGGTGGCCTGCTCGACCCGGCGCTGCACCTGCGGCTCGCTGGTCAGGTCGGATTCGAAGACCAGCCGAAAGCCCTGCATCTCGTTGTCGACGAAATCGAAGTAGGCCTGCACCGCGGCCCGCACCCGCTGGCGGTTGTCGGTGGTCGACCGCAGCGCCTGCCGGACGCTGGACACCAGCATGTCGACATAGTTCTGCAACACCGCCAGATACAGCTCCAGCTTGCTGGTGAAGTGTTGGTACAGCACCGGCTTGCTCACACCGGCGCACTGCGAGATCTCGTCCATGCCCGCGGCGTGGTAGCCGCGCTGCACGAAGACTTCGCTGGCGGCCGCGAGTAGTTGTTGACGTCGCTCATCGCGCGGAAGCCGGGTGCCGCGTTTGGCGGGCTCGGACGACGATCTACGGGACGCCATCCGGTCCACGAGGTCAGTCATTTCGGCTCTCCCAGTTGATTCCCCGGCAAGGGGTAAGCACCGGGTATCCCAAGAACGATACTCGGTTGTTGCCCGCCCGCAGACCGGGCCCGGAGAACTGAGGGAACCCGGTGAGAAATGTCGCACCGCCCGGCGGTTGTGGCGTGCCCGACGGCGGTGCGGGGCCGCTGTGAGAACCTGGTGTCCGTGACTTTCCGCGCCGACCGACCCGGGGAGCGGCACGCAGACCCCCCGGTCACGTCCGGCGGCGGACGCGATCCGCGCCGCCGTGCTGGCCCCGGCGCGCCCGGTTCCGTAGGGTCGGAACCCGTGGCAAGGTCAGGCCCAGAAGCACGACCGGGCGCAGCCGCCCGCACCGGCGCTGCGCCACCGCTCGATGCCGAAGCAGGCACAGTTCGCAGGCCGGACCGCAACGGTCGCCCCAACGGTGCCGATCCGCTTCCCCGGCAGCCCGATTCGGCCGCCACCCGCCGTGACCGCGACGGCGTGGAGATCTACGACCCCCTCGGTCTCTACGCTCAGCCGGACCGCTCCCATCAACCGCTGCGCGCCAGCTGGGATCCCACCGCGCCGACCGAGGGGCGCACCAGGGAACGCCCGGACCGCAGCGTCAAGAAGCAAAGCGCGCTGGGAAGATTCGTCTCCACCTACGGCTGGCGGGCCTACGCGTTGCCGGTGCTGTTCGCCGTCACGGTGCTGGTGGTGGTCGACGCGGTGCGCGGCTCCGATCCGGCGACCACGGTGAGCGGCGTGCCCGGCCTCGGCCACCTGAGCCCGCGCGCCGCGAGCGACGGCATCATCGGCGGACCGGCCGGCGACGGCCATTTTCCCACCGACCTGCCGACCGGCGCGCTGCCGCAGGGTGGCAGCTTCGCCGAAACCGGTACCGGCACTTGGCATGTGGTGCCCGGCGCGTCCGCTCAGGTCGGCACCGGCACCGACTCGGTCTTCCGGTACACCGTGGAGATCGAGGACGGCATCGACACCACGGGTTTCGGCGGCGACGAGTCGGTGGCGAAGCTGATCGAGTCCACCCTCGCCAACCCGAAGAGTTGGACGCACGACCAAAAGTTCGCGTTCCGCCGGGTCGACCAGGGCGACACCGAGTTCCGCATCTCGCTCACCTCCCGCGAATCCACCCGCAAGGCCTGCGGATACGAGATCCCGATCGACTCGTCCTGCTACAACGCCGAACTCGGCCGGGTCGTGCTCTCCGAGGTCCGCTGGGTGCGCGGCGCGCTCGCCTTCGAGGGCGACATCGGCTCCTACCGGCAGTACTTGATCAACCACGAGGTCGGTCACGCCATCGGCTACCACCAGCACCAGCCGTGCGAGACCGACGGCGGCCTGGCCCCGGTGATGATGCAGCAGACCTTCGGCACCAAGAACAACGACATCGCCGCCCTCGAGCCCGACGGCGTCGTCCCGATGGATGGCAAGCGCTGCCGCTTCAACCCCTGGCCGTACCCCCGCGGCTGACATGCGCGACGATGGGCCGGGAAGAACGGTCTGGTCGCGGGTGTTGCACAACGAGATCGACCCATTCGATTCGAGGAGTCCTGGACGTGTCATCACCTAAGTCCCTGCCGCCGCTGGTCGAGCCGGCCGCGGAGCTGACCAAGGACGAGGTCGCCCGCTACAGCCGCCACCTGATCATTCCGGACCTGGGCGTCGACGGGCAGAAACGGCTGAAGAACGCCAAGGTCCTGGTGATCGGCGCGGGCGGGCTCGGCTCCCCGGCGCTGCTGTACCTGGCCGCCGCGGGCGTCGGCACGCTCGGCATCGTCGAGTTCGACGAGGTGGACGCCTCGAACCTGCAGCGCCAGATCATCCACGGCGAGTCCGACATCGGCCGCCCGAAGGCCGACAGCGCGCGCGACTCGATCCTCGAGATCAACTCCGGCATCGACGTCCGGCTGCACAAGATCCGGCTGGAGCCGGAGAACGCCGTCGAGCTGTTCGCCGACTACGACCTGATCGTGGACGGCACCGACAACTTCGCCACCCGCTACCTCGTCAACGACGCGGCGGTGCTGGCGGGCAAGCCCCACGTGTGGGGCTCGATCTACCGCCTCGAGGGCCCGGTCTCGGGCTTCTGGGGGGACGCCCCCGACGGTCGCGGCATCAACTACCGCGACCTCTACCCGGAGGCCCCGCCGCCGGGCATGGTGCCGTCCTGCGCCGAGGGCGGCGTGCTCGGGGTGCTGTGCGCGTCCATCGGTTCGGTGATGGTGACCGAGGCGATCAAGCTCCTCACCGGTATCGGCGAGCCGCTGCTCGGCCGCCTGATGGTGTACGACGCACTGGACATGAACTACCGGACCATCAAGCTGCGCCGCGACCCCGAGCGCCAGCCGATCACCGAACTGATCGACTACGAGGCGTTCTGCGGGGTGGTGTCCGAGGAGGGCCAGGCAGCCGCGGCCGACTCGACAGTCACCGCGCGCGAGCTGAAGGATCTGCTCGACGCGGGCAAGGAGATCGAGCTGATCGACGTGCGCGAGCCGGTCGAGTGGGACATCGTGCACATCGATGGTGCGCGGCTCATCCCGAAGGACCGCATCCTGTCCGGCGAGGCGCTGTCCGAGCTGCCGCAGAACCGGCCGATCGTCTTGCACTGCAAGACCGGTGTGCGTTCCGCGGAGGCCTTGGCCGCGCTCAAGCGCGCTGGATTCGCCGACGCCACCCACCTGCAAGGCGGGGTCATCGCCTGGGCGCGGCAGATCGACCCGTCGCTGCCCGTCTACTGATCGACCGAAGGACGCTGTGACCCCTGCCCTAACGGCGGGGGTTGCACTTCGGCGCGGCGTCCTGTACAGCGTCCACCACGGCGGTACGGTACGGCCGTGACTTCTGTGGAACCTCCCGAGCACGTGCGATCCACGTTCGGTCTGCGCGAAGTTTCCCCGGTCACGCTCGGCGACTGGGAGGGTGGCTGGCGGTTCGGGGACGTGGTGCTCAGCCCGGTCGCCGATCACGCGCGAGCGGCGTGGTCGGCGAAGGTGCGCGAGACGCTGAAGGTGGACGGGCTGCGCCTGGCCCGCCCGGTGCGTGCGACCGACGGCCGCTACGTGGTCTCCGGCTGGCGCGCCGATACGTATCTGGAAGGCATCCCGGAACCCAGGCACGACGAAGTGGTTTCGGTGTCGCTGCGCCTGCATCAGGCGACGACCCATCTCGAGCGGCCCCGGTTCCTGGTGCAGCCGCCGGTGGCGCCGTGGGTCGACGTGGACGTGTTCGTCGCGGCCGACCGGGCCGCCTGGGAGGCGGTGCCGCTGCGCAGCCTGCGCGCGGGCGGCCCACTGCCCTCGGCGGACTCACCCGACGGCCAGCGCAGCATGGAGCTCATCGGGCAGCTGGCCACCCTGCGCAAGCCGGTGCAGACGCCCGCCCAGCTGGTGCACGGTGACCTGTTCGGCACCGTGCTGTTCGCCGGGACCCACACGCCGGGCCTCACCGACATCACGCCGTACTGGCGGCCCGCGCCGTGGGCGGCCGGGGTGATCGTGGTGGACGCGCTGGCCTGGGGTGGCGCCGACGACGGACTGCTGGAGCGCTGGCGCGATCTGCCGGAATGGCCGCAGATGTTGTTGCGCGCGGTCATGTTCCGGCTCGCGGTACACGCGCTGCATCCACGGTCGACGCCGGAGGCGTTCCCCGGCTTGGCGCGCACGGCCGACATGGTCCGATTGATGGTGTAGCGCAGACGAAAACGCCGGCCGCCGAAAGGCGAGCCTTGCGGCTCAGCGCCTTTCGACGACCGACGTGCGTGCTGCGTTGCGCCGGTTACACCTTGGCGTAGGCCAGCGACGGCATCCGCTCCACCGCGAACGAGGACCGCAGATAGAACCACCAGGTGACCGCGCCCATCAGCAGGAAGGCCACGGCATAGGCCCAGAACGCGGGCGCCATCGAGTGGTAGTGAATGTTGGACAGCCGCAACGCCTGCTGCAACAGCCAGCCGCCCGAGGCGCCCACCGCGCCGATCACGCCGATCGCGGCGCCGGCCTGACGCCGGGCCGACGCGGTCGACTCGGTGAGGTCCAGACCGTGCTCGGCGGCGTACTTCTTGGAGATCGCGCTGAAGATGGTCGGGATCATGCGATAGGTGGAGCCGTTGCCGATGCCGGTCATCACGAACAGCAGCAGGAACGAGATCAGGTACAGCGGGAAGCTTTTCAGCTCCAGCGCGGCCATGATCAGCGCGACCGAGACGGCCATGCCGCCGAACACGCACACGGTGATCTTGGCGCCGCCGACCTTGTCGGACACCCAGCCGCCGAACGGCCGGCTGAACGAGCCGACGAACGCGCCAAGGAAGGCCAAGTTGCCGATGGTGCTGATCCAGCCGATCTTGGCCAGCTCCGGGAAGTTGGCCTTGATCAGCGTCGGGAAGGCGAAGGAGAACCCGATGAACGAGCCGAAGGTGCCGATGTACAGCAGCGCCATCACCCAGGTGTGCTGGTTGGTCAGCGCCAGCCGGTAGGACTTGCCGTCGGACTTGGCGCTGGCGACGCTGTCCATGTAGCGCAGCGCGCCGAAGGCCGCGATGAGGATGAACGGGATCCACACCAGCACCGACAGCGTGATGCCGAAGCGGTAGCCCGCCGCATCCTTGGCCATCAGGTGCGTGCCCAGGGTGATCAGCAGCGGCAACACCAGCTGGGTCTGTGCCACACCGAGATTGCCGCCCGCCGCGTTGATGCCGAGCGCCGCACCCTTTTTGCTCTCCGGGAAGAAGAAGTTGATGTTGGCCATCGACGAGGAGAAGTTGCCACCGCCGACACCGGCGAGCGCGGCCAGGATCATGAAGACCCACATGGGCGTGCCCGGCTGGTTCACGAAGTACGCCAGCCCCAGAGTCGGAATGAGCAGCATCGCCGCGCTGAACGCGGTGAAGGCCCGGCCGCCGAATTTCGGGATCGCGAAGGTGTAGGGAATGCGGAGCGCGGCGCCGACCAGGGTCGGGGTGGACGACAGCAGCAGCGCGTTGCTCACCGCCGTCGGGTTGCCCTTGCCGAGCCCCTCGAGGAAGGGGAAACCCGCGGCGCCCATGCTGGTGACCACGGTGCCCCAGATGACCCAGATGCTGAAGCCGAGGTTCTCGGCGAACACCGAGAAGATCAGGTTCTTGCGTGCCGTCCGCGCGCCACCGGACTCCCAGAACTTCAGATTGTCCGGCTCCCAGTGTTCCAGCCAGCGCCCGCGGGTCTGGTGCTGGAAGGTGTCGGGTGCTGTGTTCGACTCGGTGCCGGTGGCGGCTGCGATGGCAGTCATCGGCTTCCTCTCGTTCGCACTCGACCGGCCCTCATCGCGGCTGGCGCCGCCGGCGGAGTCGAGTTGCCTTTTTAGGTCGTTTCACAACGTAGGGGCCGGTTGTTGCGGCTCCGTGGCTACGCGTGACGTTCCCGGCAATTCCGACTCACATGCGAAGCGGACGGCACGTGAGTGGTTATTCACGTGCCGTCCGCTAGGGAAAGGGCTGTTTATCGAACGTCGGGGTATTCGGCGATGAGCGACTCGAGGAAGCAGCTGGCCGCGGAGGCGGCGCGCTCGGGGTCGCCGTCGATCACGGCGTGCACCAGCTCGGCGTGCTCCTCGGGGTAGGAGTCGTCGGACTTCAGGGTTCGGGCGCGGATCACCTGCTCGATGATCGGCAGCAGCGAGTCGTAGAACTCGAGGTAGACCGCGTTGTGGCTGGCCACCACGATCGCGCGGTGCAGCTCGACATCGGACTCGATCGCGGCCGGGTTGTCCTCGTCGTAGGCCTTGTCGCGCTCGGCGAGCAGCTGCAGCAGGTTCGCGATGTCACCGTCGTCGCGGCGGCGCGCGGCCAGCGCGGCGGCCGTGGTGTCCAGCGCCAGGCGTAGCTCGAGGACGTCGCGCTCTTCGGCGTCGGCGAAGTACTTGCCGAGGGTGCCGCCGAGGTCGGAGGAGGCGATCACGTAGGTTCCCGAGCCTTGGCGTCGCTCCAGCATCCCCGCGTGCACGAGGGCCTGGACGGCCTCGCGCACGGTGTTTCGACCCGTTCCGGTGAGCTCGGTCAGCTCCGGTTCGGTGGGGATGCGGGACCCGATGGGCCAACGGCTGGAACGAATTTCGGCACGCAGCTGCTCGGTGACCTGGGCGATGAGGCTGGTGCGCCGGACTGGTTGCACTGCCATAGAGTACCGCTCATCACAAATCGTTGCCTCCTATCATCCGGTCATCCTATGATTTCGCAGTGACTGCAACCCTCCAGAAAACTCCGACCGGACAGGAAACTCCGCAGGTCGAGCAGCGCCGACGTGCGCTGACGGAGGGCCGTCTGCTCGTTCTGGCTGCCATCGTTATGTCGGCGCTTACCCTGCGGGTCGCGGTCACCGCGTTCAGTCCGCTAGCCGAACGCATCGGCGCCGACGTGGGCTACGGCACCGCGGTGGTCGGCGTCTTCGGCATGATCCCGACCGCGATGTTCGCGCTGTCCGGACTGCTCACCCCGGTGCTCGTCCGCCGTCTCGGGCTGGAGCGCACCGCGCTGGTCGCCATGCTGATGGCGGGCACCGGCCAGCTGGTCCGGGTGCTGCTGTCCGGCACCGCCGAACTCCTCGTTTTCTCCGCCCTGGCGCTGGCCGGCATGGGCATCGGCAACGTGGTGATCCCGCCGCTGGTGAAGCGGTACTTCGCCGATCGGGTCGCCATCGTCAGCTCGCTCTACATCGTGATGGTGCAGCTCGGCACCGTGGTGCCCGCCTTCGTCGCGGTCCCGGTCGCCGACGCGCACGGCTGGCGTATCTCGCTGGGCCTGTGGGCGATCCTCGGCTTCGCCGCCGTGGTGCCGTGGCTCGGCGTACTGCGCGACCGGCGCGGCCGCGACGTGCAGGACACCACCGCGCTCGGCGCGATCGACGCGCCGCGCACCGGGCGGGTCTGGCGGTCGCCGGTGGCGTGGGGCATGGCGGGCATGTTCGGTATGACGTCGTTGATCACCTACGCGATGTTCACCTGGTTGCCCAAGATCCTCAGCGACGCCGGAGCAAGCGCCGGCTTCGGCGGGTCGATGCTCGCGCTGTTCGCGGTGGTCGGTCTGGTCGCGGCGCTCAGTGCACCGACGGTCGTCACCCGATTCCGTAATCCCTTTCCCGTCGTGATCGGCTGCGCGGTCTTCTTTATCGCCGCCTTCGTCGGCCTGATCGTCGCGCCGATGAGCGCGCCCATCCTCTGGGTTGTGCTGCTGGGCCTCGGCCCGAGCACCTTCCCGATGGCGCTCACCCTGATCAACCTGCGCACCAACACCCCCGGTGGTTCCGCGGCACTGTCCGGCTTCACCCAGGGCGTCGGCTATGCGGTGGCCTGCATCGGACCGCTGCTGTTCGGCGTGCTGCACTCGGTCACCGGCGGCTGGATCGCTCCGTTCGCACTGCTCGGGGTGGCCGTACTGGTGCTGCTCGCCGGTGCCTGGCAGGCCTGCAAGCCGCGGATGCTCGAAGACACCTGGAATTGATTCCCGGCTCGAGTTGCGGGGTGGTGCGGCGGCGTTCATGCTGTGCGCGTCATCCCGCATCGGCCGACTAAACCGAGGTCGGCTCGCGATGACGTGCGGAATCGGCGCGTCATACCGCACAACATTGCGCCGAGCTCACCCTGGTGAATACGGGTCCGTGAGCAACCGTTGATGCGCCGGTCATCGCGCGCAGCATGGCGGCAATACCTGTTTCCTACCGTGGGGCCAACCGGATCTTGGGAGGCCCTTCTTGAGCACGTCGACGAATCACCCAGTCGAACCAGCCCTGCGCAAGACCGCGGTCGTCGTCGGCCACGGCATGGTCGGGCATCGGTTCGTGGAGGCACTGCGCTCGCGCGACGAGGCAGGACAGTGGCAGGTCGTCGTGCTCAGCGAGGAACGGCTGCCCGCCTACGACCGCGTGGGTCTGTCGACCTACGTCGGCGCCTGGGATACCGCGGCGCTGGCCCTGCCCGGCAACGAATACGCCGGTGACGCACTCGTCGACCTGCGGCTCGGCCAGCGCGCCGAGTCGATCGACCGGGACGCCCGCAAGGTCACCACGTCGGCGGGCGACACCATCGCCTACGACGCGCTGGTGCTCGCCACCGGCTCCTATCCCTTCGTGCCGCCGGTGCCCGGCCACGATCGCCCGGAATGCTTCGTCTACCGCACCATCGACGACCTGGACGGCATCCGCGCGGCCGCCGAGGCCGCCGGACCCGGCGCGGTCGGCGTGGTGGTCGGCGGCGGTCTGCTCGGCCTGGAGGCCGCGAACGCGCTGCGGCTGCTCGGCCTCACCCCACATGTGGTCGAGTACAACCAGCGGCTGATGCCCGCCCAGGTGGACGAGGGCGGTGGCGCCATCCTGGAACGCCTGGTCACCGATCTCGGTCTGCACGTGCACACCGGCGTCGGCACGTCCTCGATCGAGGAGGGGGACAACGGCATCCGGGTCAGTCTGTCCGACGACTCGGTCATCGAGGCCTCGCTCGTCGTCTTCTCCGCGGGTGTCCGCCCGCGCGACCAGATCGCCCGCGACAGTGGGCTGGAGGTCGGCCCGCGCGGCGGCATCATCACCGACCTCGGTTTGCAGACCTCGGATCCGAGCATCTGGGCCATCGGCGAATGCGCCGCGGTCGAGGGCACCTGCTACGGCCTCGTCGCGCCCGGTTACACCACCGCCGAGATCGTCGCCGACCGATTGCTCGGCGGCGCAGGCGAATTCCCCGGCGCGGACATGTCGACCAAGCTCAAGCTGCTCGGCGTCGACGTGGCCAGCTTCGGTGACGCGCACGGCACCACCGAGGGCGCGCTGTCGGTGGTACTGCACGACGCCGCCAAGGGCACCTACGCGAAACTCGTTGTCTCCGACGACGCGCAGATCCTGCTCGGCGGCATCCTGGTCGGCGACGCCACCGCCTACGCCGCGCTGCGCCCGCTGGTCGGGCGGCCGCTGCCGGCCGAGCCCGCCGCGCTGATCTCGCCCGCCGGTGCGGAATTGGGCGCCGACGCGCTGCCCGACGACGCGCAGATCTGCTCCTGCAACAACGTGTCCAAGGGCGCGATCTGCGGCGCCATCGCCGAGGGCGCCTGCGACATCCCGGGCATCAAGAAGTGCACGACCGCCGGAACCTCCTGCGGCGGTTGCGTTCCCATGCTCAAGAAGCTGCTCGAGCAGTCCGGCGTGGAGATGTCCAAGGCGCTGTGCGAGCACTTCACCCAGTCGCGCGCCGAGCTGTTCCAGATCGTCCAGGTCACCGGCATTCGTACCTTCTCCGGCCTGATCACCAAGTACGGCAAGGGCACCGGCTGCGACATCTGCAAGCCGACGGTCGCCTCCATCCTGGCCTCGACCTCCAGCGAGCACATCCTCGACGGCGAGCAGGCCGCGCTGCAGGACACCAACGACCACTTCCTGGCCAACCTGCAGAAGAACGGCACCTACTCAGTGGTGCCGCGCATGCCCGGTGGTGAGGTGACCGCCGATCAGCTCATCACCATCGGCCAGATCGCCAAGGACTTCGACCTTTACGTGAAGGTCACCGGCGGTCAGCGGATCGACCTGTTCGGCGCCCGGGTGGAGCAGCTGCCGCAGATCTGGCAGCGCCTGGTCGACGTCGGCATGGAATCCGGTCACGCGTACGGCAAGTCGCTGCGCACGGTGAAGAGCTGCGTCGGCTCCACCTGGTGCCGCTACGGCCAGCAGGACTCGGTCGGCATGGCGGTGCTGCTCGAAAAGCGTTACCGCGGACTGCGTTCCCCGCACAAGCTGAAGCTGGCCGTGTCCGGCTGCGCGCGCGAGTGCGCCGAGGCGCGCGGCAAGGACGTCGGCGTGATCGCCACCGAGCACGGCTGGAACCTCTACGTCGGCGGCAACGGCGGCCTCACCCCGAAGCACGCGGTGCTGCTCGCCGGTGACCTCGACGACGAGACCCTGATCAAGTACATCGACCGGTATCTGATGTTCTACGTCCGCACCGCCGACCGCTTGCAGCGCACCGCGCCGTGGCAGGAGGCGCTCGAGGGCGGCATCGACTACCTCAAGCAGGTCATCTGCGAGGACAGCCTGGGCATCGCCGAGGAACTGGAGGCGGTGATGGCCCAGCATGTCGCCGGCTACCGCGACGAATGGGCGGCCGTGCTGGAGGACGAGGAGAAGCTGTCGCGCTTCGTTTCCTTCGTCAATGCCCCCGATGAGACCGACCCCACAATCGCGTTCGACGAAACCGGGGAACGCAAGGTACCGGTGTTGCTGGGCATGCCGGACGTGCCCGCCGCCATGCCCGGGAAATAACGGCTTAACCGCATAGAAACAGGACGCCTGTACCAATGGGTAAGGCGTTTGGAGGATGACACCGATGACCGTGATCGATACCCCCGGTTTTGCCGCTACGACCGTCACCGGCTGGACGCAGGCATGCCGGCTCGACTACCTGATCCCCGGCCGCGGCGTTGCGGTATTGCTGAAAGGTGGCCGTCAGGCCGCGTTGTTCCTGCTGTCCGACGGCATGCTCTATGCCGTGGGCAACATCGACCCGATCGGACGCGCGGCGGTCATGTCGCGCGGCATCGTCGGTGACCGCGGCGGCGTCCCGGTCGTCGCCTCACCCCTGCTGAAGCAGGCGTTCTCCCTGGTCGACGGGCGCTGCCTGGACGACGAATCGGCGGCGCTGCCGGTGTACGCGGTCCGCGTAGCCGACGGCATCGTGTCGATCTCCAACGAGCCGGTCGTCGCCGGGCTCGCCTCCTCGGACGGATGAACGCATGACAACCATCGAGCCGGGCCCCTGCCTTGCCGGATTCACCATCGGCATCACAGCGGCCAGACGGGCCGACGAGTTCGCCACGCTGCTCGTCCGGCGCGGCGCCGACATCGTGTCGGCGCCGGCCATTCGCATCATCCCGCTGGCCGACGACACCGAGCTGGAGCGGGTGACCCGCCAGCTCATCGTCGAACCGCCGCAGATCGCGGTCGCCACCACCGGCATCGGCTTCCGCGGCTGGATGGAGGCCGCCGAAGGCTGGGGCGTCGCGGAGGAGTTGCGCGCCACGCTCGGCGCCACCCGGATGCTGGCGCGCGGCCCGAAAGCCAAGGGCGCCATCCGTGCCGCCGAATTGCGTGAGGAATGGTCGCCCGCCTCGGAGTCGTCCGCGGAGGTGCTCGATCACCTGCTCGCCGAGGGCGTGGAGGGCGTGCGGATCGCGGTGCAGCTGCACGGCGCCACCACCGAGTGGGAGCCGGTGCCCGACTTCTGCGAGGTATTGCGTTGCGCCGGTGCGGATGTCGTGCCGGTACCGGTGTACCGGTGGATGCCGCCGGAGGATCAGGGTCCGATGGACCAGCTGATCGAGGCCATCGTCACCGCGAACCTGGACTGTGTGACGTTCACCAGCGCGCCCGCCGTGGCGTCGATGTTGATGCGCGCCAAGGAAACCGGACTGCTGGAGGGTGTGCTGCACGCGCTGCGCGGCCGAGTACTGGCCGCCTGTGTCGGCCCGATCACCGCGGCGCCGCTGGAAGAGCTCGGGGTGGCGACGTCGATGCCGGGCCGGGCCCGGCTGGGTGCGCTGGCTCGCCACGTGGCCGAGGAACTGCCGCGGCGGGCCAACCGGATCTACGCCGCGGGCCACACGCTCAGCGTGCGGGGCGGCTGCGTGGTGGTCGACGGTGAGGTGCGTCAGCTCGCGCCCGCGCCGATGGCGCTGATGCGCTCGCTGGCGCGCCAGCCCGGCCGGGTCGTCTCCCGGGAGAACCTGCTGGCCGCGCTGCCCGGTGGCGGTGACGACACGCATGCCGTGGAGACCGCGATCGCCCGGCTGCGGGCCGGGCTCGGTGCGCCGAAGGCGATCCAGACGGTGGTCAAGCGCGGCTATCGACTGGCGCTGGACGCGGCCGAATGCATCGACAACAATCCGCGCCCCGAGCTGTCGGGGCCGCAGGCGCCCGGCGCGCCGACGCGGTACGTGCAGACAATGGGCTCCTTATGACGAGCCCCGCCCTGGTGCTGGTGGCGCACGGCACCAGGAGCACCCGTGGGGTACAGATGATCGCCGCGCTGGCCGAGGCGGTGGCCAGGGAGCTCGGCGTCGCGGTTTCGGGGCGCGACGCCGAGCTGCCCGACCCGGCCGTGCGGACCGCGTTCGTGGACGTGCTCGGTCCGTCACCGGCCGAGGTGCTGCGCGATCTGTGCGATACGGCGGGGGATTCTGTTCCCGCCGTGGTGGTTCCGGCGTTCCTTGCCTCCGGGTACCACGTCTACCAGGACGTGCCTCGGGAAGTAGCCGAGAGCGGGCATGCCGCCGTGGCTGTCACCCCGGCCATGGGTCCGGATCCGGCACTGGCCCGGATCATGACCATGCGGCTGCGGGCCGCTGGCTGGCGTCCTGGTGACGCGGTCGTCTTCGCCGCTGCCGGATCCTCCGATGCTCGGGCCCGCCAGGATGTTCGCCGGGCCGCCGCCATGCTCGCCGAGCACCTCGATACCCCGGTTCGGATCGGCTACATCGCCACCGGTGCGCCGCGGGTTGCGGAAGTCGTTGCCGCACTGCGGGAGTCGGGTTCGGAACGGGTCTTCGTCGCTTCGTATCTGCTGGCGCACGGGCTGTTCCAGCAACGCCTGCACGACGCGGGGGCCGACGGCGTCGCCGAGCCCATCGGCGTGCATCCCGCCGTGGTCCGGCTCATCGCCGACCGTTATCGCGCGGCCGCGCGGGAACTGGTGCGGACTCGGGCCGCTTGAGCTCGGGCTTCGAGGTGAACGACCTCACGTAGCAGGGTGTGTGCCGACATCGTGCTTGTGGTCGGCCGGCGGTCGAATCCGATAGACCGGCGGTCGAATCCGATAGACCGGCGGCCGCTGTCTGCCCTGGCAGTGGTCCTTGCACGCGCCGATCATGCTGCAATTACGGCGAGTTCGGGCCCGGATGCCGTAGGTTTGCCCGAGAAACGATTCAGCGGTGGCTTCCGAATGCATGGGAGGCGTGTTGACCGGAGCCGACGACGCCGTGCCTGGCGATGCCACGGCGCAGCGGATGTACCCCCTCTCGACCGTGCAACAGAGTTGGTGGGTCGCCCAGCAACTGCAACCCGAGGTGCCGCTGGCGGTCGCGATGTACCTGGATCTCTGCGGACCGCTGCACGTAGCACTGATGGCCCGCTGTGCCCGGCGAGCGGCCCGGGAACTGGAATCCCCGCACGTGCGACTTCGGACCGTCGACGGGCAGCCACGGCAGTATGTCGATCCGGACGCGGAGTTGCCGATCGAGACGGTGGACCTGACGACCGATCTCGACCCGGTCGCTACCGCGCTCGCCGCGATGGAACGCGACTACAGCGCACCGCTGGATCCGCGCACCGACGACCACACCGTCGCCACCCTCTTCCGGGTAGCGCCACAGCACCACCTGCTGTACCTGCGCAGCCACCACCTCGTAGTGGACGGGCTCGGCGCCGCCGCGGTGCTGCGCCGCACCGGGGAGCTCTACCGGGCCGAAGTCCTTGCGGCTCAGCGGGATACCGAGCCGCGAGTAGTGCGCGGGACGAGCGAGACCGCGCTGCTCGACACCGGCCGCCTGGTAGGAGCGGGCCGTCGCCCCTCCGGACGAGTGCTGTGGCGGTCCGCGGATCATCTGACGTCGACCGAAACACGGGAAACGGCCGGCGATTCCACGCAGCGTGACGGCGCGGTGCTGTCGAGCGGCGCCGTCGATCACACCAAAGCTGGTTCGGTGCAGGACCTTCCGGCGCTCTCGGTGCCGGAAATCTTGGCCACCGAGCAGGCCTACCGGGATTCGCCACGCCGAGCGGCCGATCGGGACTACTGGCTGGACCGGCTCGCCGGACTCGGCGCGCCGGTGAGCCTGGCCGGCCAGCCTGCCGCACCGCAGGCGCGGCCGCACCGGGTGACGGCGACCGTCGACGCCGCCACCGCGGAACTGCTCGCCGCCGCCAGGACCAGCCACGGTGCGACCTTTCCGGAGCTGGCCCTCGCGGCCTTCGCCTGCTTCCTGGCGCGGATGACGGGCAACGGGGAGGTCTGCCTCACCCTGCCCGTGCCCGCCCGCACCACCGCGGGACTACGCCGATCGGCCGGTTCGCTGTCGAATGTGGTGCCGCTGCGACTATCCGGGCTCGACACCAGCACCGTCGGTGCGGTCATCGCCCAGGTCCGATCGACCGTCATCGGCGCGTTGCGGCACCAGCGCTACCGTTTCGAGGACATGCGTCGTGACAGCGGCCGGGATCAGGCCCTGGGCAGCGGATTCGGACCGCTGGTCAATGTCCTGGGCTTCGCCGAACCGCTCCGGCTCGGCCCGCTGACCGGCCAGGCCCGGCTGCTCGCGCTCGGACCCGTCGAGGATCTGATGGTCAACGGTTATCAGGCCGGTCCGGACGACCGCTCGGTCAGCATCGATTTTCAGGCCAACCCGGCGCGCTACCGCCACGACACGGTGGTCTGGCAGCACCGCATGTTCCTGCAGTACTTCCGCCGCTTCCTCACCGCGGCGCCCGACTGCCCGATCACCGCGGTCGACGGTGCCCGGCCCGCTCCGGTGGTCGCGCCGCCCGCCGGGCCGGTGCGGGTGCTGCCCGAACTGCTGGGCGCGGACTCGGCCTCGGATGCTGTTGCGGTGCAGGACGATACCCGCACCATGAGCTATCGCGAACTGGATGAGGCGTCCTCACGGCTGGCCCGCGAGCTGATGGCGGGCGGGGCGCGTCCCGGTGAATTCGTCTTGGTGGCTGTACCCCGATCGCTGGAATCGGTGCTGGCACTGTGGGCGGTCGCGAAGACCGGTGCCTGCTTCGTCCCGGTCGATCCGTCCGATCCGGTCGCGCGGATCGCCACTGTTATCGCGGATTCCCGTGCCCGGCAAGGAATCACGATCAGTGCGGTGCGGGAGAAATTTCCCTGCGATACCGGATTTTTCGGTCGCCTCGACCCCGGGGCGGCGGATGCGGACCGCGCGAGCGACGATGACGCAGGCGCGATCGGGTGCGGCATCGACTGGCTCGTGCTCGACGATGCACGGTGCATAGCGGAGGTCGAGCGCCGGTCGGCCACACCGGTGGCCGACACGGAGCGGCCGCGTGCCCTGCGGCCCGCCCATCCGGCCTATCTGATCTACACCTCGGGCACGACTGGGCGGCCGAAAGGCGTGGCGGTCAGCCATCGCGGCCTCGGTTCGCTGACCGACTACATCGTCGAGCACTGGGGCGTCGGCAAGGACTCGGTGGTGCTGCATTCGCACGCCCCGTCGTTCGACGCACATCTACTCGATGTCCTTGCCGCGTTCGCATCGGGTGCGCGCTTGGTGGTGCAGCCGCCATCGGTGGTGTCCGGCGCCGAGCTGGCGCGGCTGCTCCGCGAGACAGGCTGCACCCATTACCTGACGACCCCCGCGGTACTTGCCACGCTCTCGCCGGCGGAGGTGCCCGGTCTCTCGGTGGTGGCCATCGGTGGCGAGGCTTGCCCGGCGAAGCTGGTGCGTGAATGGGCGCCGCATGTGCGGTTGTTCAACGGATACGGCCCGACCGAGGCCACCGTGATGGCGACGGAGACCGCGGCGATGGCGATCGACGCGCCGGTGACCATCGGACGCGCGCTCCCCGGGGTGCTCGCGGTGGTGCTGGACTCGCGATTGGCCCGGCTGCCCGACGGTGCCCGGGGCGAGCTGTACCTCGGCGGCATCGGCGTCGCCGATTGTTATGTCCGCAATCCGGCGGGCACCGCAGTGCGGTTCATCGCCGATCCGTTCGGGGTCGGGCGGCGGCTGTACCGCACCGGCGACCTGGTCAGCGCGGGACCGGACGGGGTATTCGAGTTCCTCGGTCGGGTCGACGCCCAGGTCGAGGTGCGCGGGCGGCGGATCGAGCCCGCCGAGATCGAGGCGGCGCTGCTCGCCGGACCGGACATCGAGTACGCGGTCGTCACGGTCGCCGACGCCGGTCGCCCCGAGGCGCGACTGGTGGGTTACGTGGTCGCCGCCCCCGGCGTCGCGTTCGACGCGGCGGCCACGCTGCACCGGTTGCGCGCGACGCTGCCCGCCGCGCTGGTGCCCTCGGCGCTCATCGAACTCGATCGGCTTCCGGTGGCGAGCAACGGAAAACTCGATCGTGCCGCTTTGCCCCCGTCGATCATCGTGCAGCGCCCGTATCTCGCCCCGGAGAACATGATTCAGCGTCTGGTCGCCGAGCGCATCGGCACCGCCACCGGGCAGTCCAGGGTCGGCCTGAACGACGACTTCTTCGAACTCGGCGGGAATTCGCTACTGGGCGTGGCGGTCTCGGCCGAATTGACCGCGGCGACCGGTGTGCCGGTGACGGTGCGCTGGTTGTACGCGGCACCCACCGTGCGGGCGCTCGCCGAGCGGATCACCACCTACGACGGCACGGACACCAGCGACGACGACGCGTTCGGTGTGCTGCTCGCGTTGCGCCGCAACGGAACCCGCCCGCCACTGTTCTGCGTTCACTCGGCGGTCCCGCTGGCCTGGTGCTACGCCGGACTGGCGCGGCACATCACCGACCGGCCGGTGTACGGCTTGCAAGCCCCGACGCTGACCGGTTCGGGCCGCTCGCTCGGCACCATCGATGAGCTGGCGGACAGCTACGTCGACGCGATGCTGCGCGTGCAGCCGGAGGGGCCGTACCACCTGCTCGGCTGGTCCCTCGGCGGCCAGATCGCGCACGCGATCGCGGTGCGGCTGCGCGCCCGCGGTGCCGCGGTGGCGGTGCTGGCCATGTTGGACAGCGTCGTCTTCCCCGATGGGGTCGATCCGCCGCCCGCCCCTCGGATGCGAGATCTGCTGACGCACTTGCTCGGTGACGAACCGGAAGACGGCGACGCCGCCCCCGAGCTGACGGCCGCCGAGGCCGCCGACGAATTGGCCGGCGCCGGTGCGTCACTCGGTACCGGCCTGTCGGCGGCGCAACTGGAACGGCTGCACCGCGGTTACGTGGACGGCGTCGCCCTCTCGCACAGTTACCGGCCCGGCGTCTTCGATGGTGACCTGCTGTACTTTTCGGCCACTCGCGGCGTGACCGAGCTGTTCGGCGCCGAGATATGGCGGCCGTTCATCACCGGCGACCTCATCGAACATCCGGTGCCGGCGACACATGCGCAGCTCACCAACGCGGATGTGGTCGGCGTGATCGGGCCGATCCTGTTGCGGCATCTGGAGCGCACGGCGGTGCCTGTCGCGGTGCGGCAGCGTGCGGTGCACGGTTCGAGCGCGTAAGGGATACCCGCCGTCGCTGGTCGATTGCTGGATATCGGTGATCGCCGACGGTGCCAGCACCGACCTGCGCGTTCATTCGTTGCCCGAACACGCCCGGTGAATGCCGGATGTCCCGGCGGCCCTGGGAGATACTCGACGCCATGCGCCGGCTGATGCGATGCCTGGTTCCTCTTCTCGCGGTCGTCGCCGCGATCGTCCCGGCCGGTCCGGCCGCCGCCGATCCCGACGCCCGCATCCTCGAGGTCCGCCCGCTCGACGGGCGGCAGCTCGAGGTCGTCGTGCACTCGGCGGCGATGAACAAGCCCATCACGCTGTGGATGTCGCATCCCGGCGCCGGTGCGCCCGCGCTGTATCTGCTCAACGCGGTCGACGGCGGCGAGGACGGCGGGCCGTGGATGCGGCGCACCGATGTCGCGCAGTTCTTCGCGGACAAGAATGTCAACGTGATCGTGCCGATGGGTGGGCGCGCCAGCTACTACACCGACTGGCTGCACGACGATCCGGTGCTCGGCCGCAACAAGTGGACCACCTTCCTGACCCGCGAGCTGCCGCCGCTGCTGGAGGGCAGGTTCGGTATGACGGGGCGCAATGCCGTTGCGGGACTGTCCATGTCGGCGACCTCGGCGTTGAACCTCGCGACCGGGGCGCCCGGTCTCTATCAGGCGGTCGGCGCCTACAGCGGATGCCCGCGCACCAGCGACTCGGTGGCTCAGGCCTACGTCTCGTCGCAGCTCGCGGTGTTCGGCGCGAACGCCGCGAACATGTGGGGCGGGCCGGAGAGCCCGGCCTGGGCCGAGCACGATCCGATGCTGAACGCCGAACGCTTGCGCGGTGTGGCGCTGTATGTTTCGTCGGGCACCGGGGCACCGGGGGAGCACGACACCATCGGCGACCGCGGCATCGACGGCAACCCGGCCCGACTGCTCGACCGCATGCTCGTCGGCGGTGTGATGGAGACCGTGATCGGCGGCTGCACCCGGCCGTTCGTGGATCGGCTGCACCAACTCGGCATCCCGGTCACCGCGAATCTGCGCCCCGCGGGCACGCATGCCTGGACCTACTGGGAAGACGACGTGCACCTGTCCTGGCCGTTGTTCGCCGCGGCGATCGGCGCCTGAGGGTTTCGCCGAGAATCTGTCGGTGCCAGGGCCGACAATTCCGCTATGGCATATGACGAGGAATTGGCCGATCGCATCCGGTTGCTGATCAAGCCGGGGCCGGAGCTGTCCGAGCGCAAGATGTTCGGCGGCCTGGCCTTTCTGATCGGCGGCAATATGGCGGTGGCGGCCAGTGGGCAAGGCGGCTTGCTGGTCCGGGTCGATCGGGCGGAAAGCGACAGCCTGCTCGCGAACGACTTCGTGGAGCCCATGGTGATGGGTGGCCGGGAAATGGTCGGCTGGTTGCGCGTCACCCCCGAGGCAGCCGACGACGACACCGTGCTGCGCGAATGGGTCGATCGCGGCGTCGGTTACGCGCGCACGCTGCCGCCGAAAAAGAAGTAGCCGGTTACCCGCGCACCTGCCTGCGGTAGGTGACCCGGTCGAATTCGTGGCCGTACTCGTCGACGGCGATCACGTCCATCTCGCTGGCGAAGATGCCGGGACGGACGTCGACGCGCAGGAACGAATAATTGCGGAACCGCACCCGCGACCACGGGGCCGCCTCGTCCTGTTTGTCGCCGCCGGGCGCCCACACATAGCTGTTCGGTACCGCCGTGTCCGGTAACTCGTTCCCCCGGTAGGACTCTCGTGATCCCGGCTGGAAGTCGTAGCGGGGCCGACCGCCGCCGCCGACCGTGTAGTAGACGGTGCCGTCGGTCTCGGGGTACACCACCGAGTTGTCGCCCGCGACCTTCGTCGCGACATTGCCGCGGATCGGGTCGGTGCGCTCGAAAACGTGATTGTGCCCCTGCAACACCAGATCCACCTGGTAGCGGTCGAACAGCGCGACCCAGGCGTCCCGCACGCCGCCGTCGCTGGCGTGCGCCTCGGTCGTCGAATAGGCGCAGTGGTGGAAGAAGCAGACCAGGAAATCGATGTCGGGGTTCGCCCGGTAGGCGGCGAGCGTGCGCTCCACCCAACTCGTCTGCGCCCCATCGGAATACCCGGTGTTGGCGCGGATCTCGTAGGAGACGTCATTGGCGTCGAGCGAGAGCACCGCGACATTGCCGTAGGTGAACGAATACGCCGAAGGACAGCCGACCGGCCCGTTACCGGGAAAGTCGAGGCGCGCCGCATGACCGCCGTAGCCGTGCGAACTGTAGGTCGCCTCCATATCGTGGTTGCCTGTCGCGAACATCCACGGCGTCTGAGCGGCGCTCACCTCGATGGCGCCGAAGTAGACGTCCCAGACGTACGGATTGAACTTGTCGAAGCCGTGCGCCGATTTCGCACCGTGCGCAACGAATTGGTTCGGTTTGCCCGCACCGGACGGATCGGCGTAGGCGATGTCGCCCGCCAAAATATGGAAATCCGGTTTGGCCCTGGCGATTTGGCGCAGCACATTGGTGGCATGCGGGACATTCGGATCGTTGTCCGCCTTGTAATACTTGTCGTCGTAATCACCGGGTACGACACCCGACGGCAACGCCGGCGTTTCATCGGTCCCTTGATCGCCCATCATGGTGAAACGAAACGGCACGATCGCCGCCCGCGCGGTCGGCATCGCCGTCGCCGCCGCCCGGATATCACCCGCGAACCCGTCCGACGTGCGCCAGCGATAGTAGTGCGGCACCCGCCCCGGCAACCCGTCCACCGGCGCGTGCACATAGAACTGTTCGGCCGCCAGCACGCCGCCATCACTACTCGGCACCTGCGTCAGCAGGTTACGCACCTCCGCCTCCACCGTCGCACCGAGCGCGGGCGTCGGCCCATGCTCGAGAAACACCTCGGTACCCGCAGGTCGCCTGGACAACTGCCCCGCGAACCGCAGTTGACTCGTCGCATCCGCCCCGAACCCCACATGCCGCCCCCCGACGGCTAATGGCGCATCCTGCGCATAAGCCCGCCCCCCGAACGGCGACGTACCCACCGCCGCCACAGCAGCCGCAGCCGCCGCCCCCCGCAACACATTGCGCCGCGAAACCCGATGCCGCCGCAAATACTCCTGATGCCACTCATGCTGCTCAGCCATGGTCATCCCGGCAGCCAGCCTGCCCGGTATCCCGGTCTCCGGCACATCACCAACAGGATTCAGCGGATTCGACCCCATGCCCACCGATGCTGTACCCCCCGCAAGCCCCCAGCAACTCGACACCGCAAGCCAAGTGCGAACACTGGATGAACTCTCCCCATCATGGCGCTACATTCCGGCAATCACGACAAACCACCCCCGAATCCCACAACCGCAGCCGAATTCGGCCATCCCTTCGAAGGCTGTCCCGTCCATGCACTTCACCCGAATGCCACTTCCCCCAGTATCTTGCGAAAGGTTCAGTACAGAACCGGGAAGTTGGCGCGGAATACGCCGTGTGGGTCGCGGGCCCGCTTGAGCTTTCGCAGCCGATCCAAGGTGCTGGTGTCGAACACCTCCGTGACGCTGTCGCCGGCGGACAGGACGGTGTACGGTCTGCGGCCGCTGACTCGCGCGCCCAGATCAGCGATGATGCGCTTCTGCGTGAAGCGCACCGCGTCGACGGTGTCGGGGTCCGAGCCGATGGCCAGCAGGGACAGTGCGTAGGGCTCCGCGAACGGCGGGACCGCGCCTCGGGTCGGCTCGGCGAGCGCGCCGCCCAGCTGTCGCAGTTGGATGCCCATCAGCGGATCGATCGGCGCCTGCAGCAGAATCTCGACGGCGGTCTCGTCCAGCGTGGTCAGCAGTTCGGTTCGCAGGAGCCCGGGGCCCGGCGCGGTGGGCTCGTTGGCGATGGTGCCCAACTCGGCGGGGGAGAATTCCCGGCGCGTATCCGCGACGATGCCGTCGATCGCGTCCAGCCGTCGCAGCAGGTCACGTCCCCGCGCCGATTCGCCCAGATAGGTGGCGGCGATCGCGATTACCGGCGGCCCCTGGGGCGGCTGCAGTCTATTGAGCCACACCGTGAGCTCCGCCGGTGCGTCGTCGGTGATGTCCTGGAATGCCGCGCAGACCGCCGCGGTCCGCTCGGCAGGCCAGACGATCGAGCCGCCGAAGAGGGACGGAGCCGCGAACAGATCGAACTCCACCGCCGTCACCAGTGCGAAATCCCCACCGCCGCCGCGCAATGCCCAGAACAGCTCCGGGTCGGTTTCCGCGGTGACCCGGGTCTGACGGCCGTCGGCATCGACGATGTCGAACGCGCGGACACTGTCGGCCGCCCACCCGTATTTGCGGCCGAACCACGACAATCCGCCGCCGAGGGTATAGCCGACAACGCTGACCACCGGTGAGCTTCCGGCCAGCCCGGTCAAGCCGTGTCGAGCGGCCGCCGTCAGTAGTTCGCCCCAACTGGTTCCCGCGCCGACGCGGGCGCGTCGCCGCACCGGATCCACCTCGATGCGATCGAGTCGGCGAGTGCGCACCAGGATGGTGTCGGCCGCAGTACCGGAAGCGCCGTGGCCGTTGGGTTGAGCGGTGACCGACAGACCTGCGGCGCGCGCGTAGCCGACCACAGCGGCCATATCGTCCGCGTCCTCGACGTGCACGACCGCCGCGACCGGCTGGTCGACACTCAGATTCCACGGCGTGCGTGCTGTATCGAACTCTTCGTCGCCCGGCAGCAGTACTCGGCCGCGCACGGCGGATCGCAATGTGTTGTATGACATCTGAATTCCTTTGTTACGGAGCCTGATTCGGGGCAGGGCGCCGGGTGGCCGGGTCGGTCGACGGGGAGATGGGCGTGGGCATCGGAAAGGCCACCTCGATATGGGCGGCGGCAGTCAGTACGCGGCGTTCGGCGAATGGGGCGGTGATCAACTGGACCCCGATGGGAATCCCCTCGACCGAGACGCCCGCGGGAACCGTGACCGCGGGCAGCGCCAGGTAGTCGGCGGCGATCGTAAGGCGGTGCGCCGCATACATGGTCGCGACCTGTGCGGTACCGCCCAGGTCGTAGCCGACCGGCCAGGGCAGTTCGGCCGAGACCGGGCCGAGCACGATCGGGTGCTCCGCGAGGAAACGGGACCAGGCCGCGCGGCGGGTGCGGCGCTCACCCAGCGCGGTCAGATAGGCCGCTGGATCCAACGGCGGGAACAGGTTGATCGCGGCGTCCACGAAGGCGTTCAGTCCGGTGCTGCCGACACACCGCATGGTTTCGCGGTGCTGGACCAGCACCTCGGTGGAGACCAATCGGCCGTAGTCGGCCGCCACCTCGTTCAAGTGCGGCGGATCGAGTTGGGCCACGGGATATCCCGCGCGTTCGAGGGTGTCGGCGCAGCCGAGCACCGCGGCCCGCACCTGTGGATCGATATCGTCACCGAGCGTCACGGCGACCGCGGGCAGCGCGGTGTCCGTCAGGTCACGCACCGGAATCCATCCGGGATCGCGCACCTCGGCGCTGTCCCGCAGGACCTCGAAGACGGTCGTCAGATCACGCACGCTGCGCGCCAACGGCCCTGGCGCCGCGAGCAATCGGTTTGCCGGTGCGCGTGCGGCCGCGGGCCGGCTCGACGCAACTGCCACCCGGCCAGGTGTAGTGCGCAGGGCGGCGACTCCGCAGAACGCGGCGGGTATCCGCAGTGAACCGCCGAAGTCGGTGCCCAGGCCGAGGGGTGTCATACCCGTCGCCACCGCGGCGGCGTCACCACCGCCGGCACCGCCCGGGCTGCGGGTCGGATACCACGGATTCACCGTCGGGCCCGCCGCGTCGTTGTCGGTGTGCCAGCGCATGCCCCATTCGGGCATGTTCGTTCGCCCGATGACGATCGCCCCGGCTCGCCGCAGTGCGGACACCGCGGGTGCGTCCGCTGCGGCGAGAGCCTGCCCGAAAGCCGCCACGCCCCAGGTGGTCGGGCTGCCCGCGACATCGAGGTTGTTCTCGACGGTGACCGGAACCCCGTGCAGCGGCCCGATCGGCGCCTTGCGGTCGGCCGTAGCCGCCTCCGCACGGGCGGCCTCGGCGAATACTGTTGTGAGCGCGCCGATTTCGGAATCGACCTGCTCGATGCGCGCGAGATGCGCCTCGACGACCTGCGCGGCGGTGACGGCGCCCTCGGTAATCAGTGCGGCGAGCGAGACCGCGTCCGCTGTCCACAACGCGCTGTCATGTCCGGTGGTCACGACGCCTCCTGTTCTGCGAATACCGACGCGTGCGGCGTTCGGCTTTCGTAGATGAATTCGGCATGGGCGCTCACCGGCTGCGGCGGCGCAGCAGCAGTGCGCCGCTGGCGGCCACCAGGGCGGCGGTGAGGCCGTGCACGCCCAGGGCGGTGGCGGTGGAGCCGTGGCGCAGCAGGATGGTGAGCATGTCGCCGGTCGGGATGAGGGCGACGGTGAGCGTGGCGACGCCGAGGGCGCGACGCTGCCCGGCCCCGAGCAAGGCGAGCAAGATCAGGCCGGAGACCACATCGCGGACGCCTTTGATGTTCAGGAACCCGTTGGCCTCGCTGTGCGGCCATTCGGTGAAACCGAACCCCTGGGCCATTTGCTGTGGCACGAGCAGGTAACCACCGCCGACCGCGATGATGGACACGGCACCCAGTACGGCACCGGCTACGCCGACACGTTCGCCGGGCCGACGGGCACTACGCACGGAAACAACTGATTCGGTATTCGAGAGGACGGACATGAGCACTCCTGGATCGGTGGGATACGCGTCCCGAGCATCCAGCGTGGCCCGTACCGTTCGCTGACAGTCGTTGTCAGCGAACCGTACGCAGCAGTTCGAGCACCGCCTCGTCCGTAAGGCGGGCGCCCGCAAGGAATTCCGCGCCCAGGTCCGCGGGCCCGAGCGCCGCTTCCGCCTGGTCGAGCGCTCGCCGCCGGAACGGGCCGATCCGGCTCACCCCGGCTCTGCGGTTGATCCGGTCGGTGGCGCCGAGAATGCGGGCCGCGCTCGCCGGGGCGCCCTTCGCCAGCGCGACCAGGGCGTAACCGATACCGACCTCGGCCAGCAGCGCCGCCGAGGTCTGCGCGGCCAGCTCGCGGGGGATGGACAGGCCGTGCAGCGCATCGTCCGGCTGCCCCGCCGCGACGAGGGTCGCCGCGTACACCGTGCTCACGAAGACCGGGATCACGAAGCGGGCGGTATCGTGGCGCCCCGCGGGCGGCGGGCCGGCGGGGAACGGCATCTCGGACATCCGCCGGAACAGTGCCAGCGCGCGGTCGTTGTCGCCGCGCAGATGCGCCAGGTGCGCCTGCGTCGCCGCCAGGAAGCGCCCGGGTGCGGGGATGATGTGCGGGGTGATCAGCGGTTCGGCCCGGTCGAGATAGGTTGCGGCGCTGTCGGTATCGCCGCCGACCAGGGACATCTCCGCGGAGAACAGCAGCACGCCGATGCGCTCACCCGCGCCCAGGTCGGCGCTGAGCAGTTCCAGCGCACGCGCGATGAGCGGACGGGCGCTGTCCAGGCCGAGCATCCGGGTCCGGTAGCTGGCCAGGGATATCAGGGCTCGGCTGTGCGACCGGGCGTCACCGTGCACGCTCAGGCAGGCCAGCGCCGCCTCCAAAGTGGGCAGGGCGCGGGCGGGGTGGTCGCCGCCCAATTCGTCGAAACCTTGTGCTATCAGCGCATTTCCACGCAGCCATGGGTCGTCGGAGGTGGTGCAGGCCAGCAACAGGCTGTCGTCGTCGGCGAGCAGGTCACGCAGCGCCAGGATGAGCACGAAAATCGGGTGCGGGGCCCGATCCTCGGTGAGGGCCGCACGGGTCAGCCTCTCGAATTGGCCGGTGTTCTCTTGGATTTGGCCCCACCAGATGTTGGTGAAGTAGGCCGGCACCTCGTCGGCGTACCGGCAGGCCAGATAGGCCGCTGTGCACCCTGGTGGCGGTGTGTCGCCGAGCAGGGTCAGGATCTCGCGGCGGCGTTCGGCGATGTCGCCGTGCAACCCGCGCAGCAGCCAATACCAGACGAGATTCGCGTACAGGCGAACCGCACGCTCGCCGTCGCCCGCGTCCAGCGCCCACCGCAGCGCGGCTGCACAATTGCCGTGTTCGGCGATCAGCCGCCCGAGCCAATCGGGGTGTGCCGCAGTGCGCAATCCGGGGGCGGCGGCGTCGGAGAACTCCAGGAAGCAGTCGGCATGGACTCGGGCGACCTCGTCCGCCCCGCCGACCGCGGTCAATTCCACGGCCGCATAGGCTCGGATGGTCTCCGCCATTCGGTAGCGCTGTCCATCGAAATCCACCAGCGACTTCGTCACCAGCGAGGTGACCGTGTCGATGGCGTCCGGACCGCACACCCGGATGATGGCGTCCAAGGTCGCGCCGCCCGCGAAAATCGAGAAGCGCCGGGCTGCCGCGGCTTCCGCATCGGTGAGTAGTTCCCAGCTCCAGGCGACGGCCGCGTGCAGGGTGCGGTGGCGCGGGACCGCGTGCCGAGTGCTGTTGGTGAGCAGCTGGAAGCGATCGCTCAGTCGCGCGCGCAGGTCCGGCAACGGCAGACTGCGCACCCGCGCGGCGGCGAGCTCGATGGCCAGCGGCATGCCGTCCAGGCTGCGCACGATGGCACGGATATCCGCCGAATTGGCTTCGGAGAGCGCGAAATCCGGGTGTGCCGCAGTGGCCCGGTCGAGGAACAGCCGGACCGCGGGCGATCCGGTCGCCACCGGGAAAGCCGCGTCGGCTGCGGGCAGATCCAAGGTCTGGACCGGATACAGTCGCTCGCCGTCCACCCCGATCGGCTCCCGGCTCGTGGTGAGGACCCGCAGCAGGGGCAGTCGGTGCAACAGATCGTCGATCAGGTGCGCGGTCGCCTCCACGACATGCTCGCAATTGTCGAGCACCAACAGCATTCGCCGGCCGGACAACGTGCGCTCCAGCGCTTCGGCCCACTCCGTGGCCAGTTCGTCGGGTCGTTCGAACCGAGTGAGGGCGTTCGCTATCGCCGCTCCGACCGCGGTCACGGCCGATCGGTCGGCTCGTTCTCGCTCGAGTGGGGCCAGTTCGACGAAGGCGTAGCCATCGGCCCAGTCCGCGGCGTGCGCCCCGACCGTCTCGGCCGCCAGCCGGGTCTTCCCCACACCCCCGCTACCCGACAGTGTCACCAGGCGGGACGCGCGCAACGCCTGCCGTACTCCGTCCACGTCGTGTCCGCGTCCGACGAAGCTCGTGCGGCGCCTGGGCAGTGGCGTGGACACCCTCGCAGCCGCGGTTGCCGCCGCATCTCCAGTCGGGTCCGATCCGGACGCCGTCTCGGCGGCGGGTCCGTCGACGGCAGAAACCCGGGTTGTGTTCGTCTGAAGTTCCGCCAGGGCCGAGCGCAGCACCTCGGCGGGTGTCGTTCCGAGCTCCTCCCGCAACAGGGCCTCGGTGCGTTGGAACTGCTGCATCGCCTCGGAGGTGCGCCCCGCTGCCGCGAGCGCCCGCATCAGCCGCGCGGCCAGCGTCTCCCGGAACGGATGTGCCGCGACTTCCGTGAGGAGTTCGCGCACTACTTCGCCGCCTCGACCCAGGGCTCGCAGTGCGTCCGCGCGCAGTTCGACCGCTTCGAGCCGCTGTTCGGTCAATCGCAGTGCCGCGGCGTGCAATACCTCCGATTCCCCCACATCGATCAACGGCTCCCCGCGCCATAACGTGAGCGCAGCATCGAAGCACGCGCTGGCTCGTTCGGCCTCCCCAGCCGCGAGCAATGCCCGCCCCGCCTCCACCGCACGCGTGAACCGATGCGCGTCTACGTCCTCTGCTGCAAGTTCGAGCACATACCCGCCCCCATCCCTGCGCACCACTCCCGGGGCCACTGCGCGCACCCGACTCGCCAAGGTCTGCAACGCATTGCCNGGGGGGGTGCCGCCAGTGGGGTGGTGTTGCGGACGGGGTCGCGGGGGCGGGGGGATGGGGTGGTGGATGCGTTGTCGGACCACGATATCGAGCTGTACACCACGGATGTGGAGCACTATTCGGGGGACGACGGGTGGGTGCGGGAGTTGGGGGAGGTGTGGGTGAATGTCGAGTTAGAGGGGCCGTATGACAATCCGGCGCATCTGGTGTTCTTCGAGGGTGGGGTGAAGGTCGACTTTCAGGTGGTGCCGGTGGAGCGGTTGGAGGAGATGGTCGAGGACGGTCTCGACGAGTTGCATGAGCGGGGATATCAGGTGCTGTTCGATCGGGATGGGTCGGCGGCGGGGCTGCCGGCGGCGACCGGGTCGGCACCGGTCGGCGAGTTGCCTGATCAGGAGGAGTTCGGGGCGCTGTGTGCGGAGTTCTGGTTCGAGATCGCCCATCTGCCAAGGTATTTGGCGCGGGGTGACCTCTGGGTGGTGAAGTCCCGGGACTGGGAGACCAAGGAACTGCTGTTGACGATGATCGAATGGCACGCGATTTCGCGGCACGGCAGTGGGCACGATGTTTGGCATGCGGGCACCAAGATGCGGCAGTGGGCGGCGCCGGGGGTGTGGGAGCAGGTCGAGCGGATCTTCGCGATCGGTGACCCGTTGCGGCAGGCGCAGGCTACGGCGGATCTGTTCGGTGAGCTCGCCAGGGAGGTCGCTGCGGCCGGTGGACTCGACTATCCGGAAAAGGCCGAGAAGGCGATCCGGCCGTATCTCGACCAGCTGCCATCTCTCTGACGGGCCTCGTCGAAAAATCTCGAAAAATTTCGGCGAGATAGGTCGAGACAGCGAAAACGGCTCCGACCAGAGGGTGACAGCAAGTCACACACCACCGGCAAGGAGCCCATCATGTCCGTCAACACTTTCCTCTGGTTCGACAGCGCCGCCGAGGAAGCCGCCACCCGGTACACCACCCTCGTACCGAACTCCCGGATCACCGACGTCGCCCGCAACTCGGACGGGACGGCGTTCGTCGTCGCGATCGAACTCGACGGCCACGCGGTCACCCTGATGAACGGCGGCCCCGGCCACCCACTCACCGACGCGGCCTCGCTGCAACTGATCGTCGAATCCCAGGAAGAGATCGACCGGTTGTGGGACGCCCTGACCGACGGCGGCGAGCCGGGCCCGTGCGGCTGGCTCACCGACCGCTACGGCCTGTCCTGGCAGGTCACCCCGGCCGTGCTGCCGAACCTGATGAGCGGCGACAACCCCGCCAAGACCATCGCCGTCGGCACCGCCCTGCGCAGCATGTCCAAACTCGACATCAAAACCCTCCAGGACG
The DNA here is from genome assembly GCF_900269665.1 of Nocardia suismassiliense. Classification (GTDB taxonomy): domain Bacteria; phylum Actinomycetota; class Actinomycetes; order Mycobacteriales; family Mycobacteriaceae; genus Nocardia; species Nocardia suismassiliense. The sequence goes on along the minus strand of NZ_LT985361.1, from coordinate 7,949,990 downwards.
CGTACGACAACGCCTGAACCGACCGCCCGCCTCCACCGAGAGGCGGGCGTTCAAATCTTGCCGCTGACCGCCGGACGTTCCGACAGCACGAGCCTCCGTCGCCACACTCCTGCGAACAGGCAGGCAAGCAGACCCGTTCCGAGCATGACGAAAAGCCCGGTATCACCCGCCAGATACTCCCCGAACACCACAGGATGATTCGTCGCCACGATCGCGGGCAGCACCGCGAACGCCCAGTTGTGCGCGAAGTGCGCGAGCACCGGCGGCCACGCACTGTCGGACGCGAGCCGCAGATAACCGAAGAAGAAGGAGAACGCGAGCACACTGCCGACGAACAGCGAAAGGGTAAGCAGCCGATTGCCTTCGCTGTGATAGTAGGGCGTGAACAGGATGTAGGGCAGATGCCAAGCCGCCCAAACTACGCCGACGAGCAGCATGGCCCACCGCTCGCCCAACCCCATCACCCGCGGCAGCAGGTAACCGCGCCAACCGATTTCCTCAGCGAACGCGAGAATCGGCCCGGTGATCGCCAGCACGAGCATATTCGTCCACATATCCGAGGCAGGCGAGGTGAACGACGCGTAGCCGAGCAGCACCACGAGACCCGTGGCCACCACCGACACCGCGACACTGCCACCGACAGCCAGCGGCCACTGCCGAATCCCACTGCGGGACAACCCGACCCGGTCCCATCCGGTGCGACTGTCGCGAGTGAACGCCAGCAGCAGCACGGTGACCAACACCGGCGACAACGCCAGAATCAACCCACCGGCCACATTCGCCGACGCCACCGCGATCCCCAGCACCAGCGCAATGAACACGGCCGCCGCCGACCGATCCGAAACTTGACGCCGCACACTACCTCCACCGGTGACCGACCGACCGACGCTCACCGTAGGCCGGACCGGCGCACCCCTGCTATCGGGGAACACCCTGAATCCCGAGGTCAGCACGCCTCAGGGGTTATGGTCGGTCCATGCGATTCGAAGCGAGAATCGAGTCCGGCGCCGACGGCGGCGCGTACGTCGCGGTGCCCACGGAAGTCGTCGCGGCGCTCGGTGGCGGCAGCCGCGTCCCGGTCGAGGCGGACTTCGACGGCATCGACTACCGCGGCTCCATCGTCGACATGGGGTCCGGGCCCTGTCTCGGCCTGCTGAAGGCGATACGCACGGAGTTGGGCAAGGCGCCCGGTGACACGGTGGTGGTGACGGTGTCCCGCGACGACGCCGAACGCACCGTAGACGTCCCGGACGACCTGGCCGACGCACTGCGCTCCGCGGGTCGCCGCGACGCCTTCGACAAGCTGTCCTACTCGCGCCGCCGCGAACACGTCACGGCGGTAACCGAAGCCAAGCGGCCTGATACTCGCTCGCGTCGGATCACGAAGATCGTCGACTCGCTGGGCTGACTACTCGGCGCCCGGATCGATGTCAGCGAAGGTATCCACCCAACGATGCGGTGGCCGAGGCGGATTGGGCTCGCCGGGCCTGGCGAGGCCGACGGCATGCCAGCCGGCCGCGACGGCCGCGTCGAGCTCGTCCGGATGGTCGGACAGGAACAGAATCCGATCACCGGAGACGCCGATCGCCCCCGCGATCTTCTCGTACGACGACGGCTCCCGCTTGCCACCCGCCGTCGACAGATCGAAGTAGCCGCGGACCAGCGACGCCAATTCGCCGCCGCGCGCGAACGTGAACCAATCCTGTTGATTACGAACAGATCCCGACGAATACACGTACACCGCGAGACCGTCCGCGTGCCAAGCACGCAGCGCCGGTGGCACATCGGCGAAGAACTCCCCGTGCAGCGCGCCGTTGCGGAACCCCTCCGCGCAGATCAGCCCCTGGGCGGCCTTGAGCGACTCGGCTTTGACGTCGGAGTCGAGCCAGCCGCGCAATATCGCCGCGACCTCATCTGTGCCGGCCGCCGGTTGCCCAGCCTGCGCCTTGGCCGCCGCGATGATGGGAGCCGCTGCACCCGTGCGGTTCTCGGCCAGCCACGCCGGAAGACGCTCGCGGGTATAGCCGTACAGGTCTTCGCGCACCGAACTGGTCGGGCTGGTGGTCCCCTCGATATCGACGACGACCGTCGTGATCATGAGGTGGCGAGCAACTCGTCGAGGGTCGGGAACCCTGCGCTGATCCGATCCCCGGTGAAGTCACCCACCCAGCCGTCGGCCTCCTCGAAGAATCGGATGGCGATGAAGTCGGGTCGGCTGCCCATGTCGAACCAATGCAGGGTGCCTGCGGGCACCGAGAGCAGATCGCCGCCCTCGCAGACCACGGCCAGCACCTCGTGCCCGAGATGCAGGTAGAAGCAGCCGCGGCCTGCGGCGAAGTAGCGGACCTCGTCCTCGGCGTGCCGGTGTTCGTCGAGGAACTTCGCCCGCGCACCCTCGGCGACCTTCGGCCATTCGGGGTCGGCATCGTCCGGATGGATGCGGGCGACGTCGATGTGCTTATAGCGCCCGGACTCGTTCAGCTCGGCGACCTGGTCGGTGTAGTGCGCGAGCAGCTCGTCGGAGGCGATCGCCGCCGCGTTGTCCACCACCGGCCAGCGGCCGAAAGTTATGCCGTGTTTTGCCAATTCGGTGCCGATCACCGCGTCGTCGGTGGTCCGCACCCGCACGTCGGCCGCGTTGTCGGCGGCCATCACCTGGAGCAGGGTCATGTCAGTCCAATCTCGAGAGTCTCGTCGCGCGACCCGAACGCCTGCCTGCGACCGGTGCGGGCCACCAGCTCGCACAGCGCCTCCAGGCATTCGGCACGATCACGCGCCTGGGAAAGATTGTCCCCCCACGCGGTGATCCCGTGACCGGTGATGAACAGGATCGGGGGAGCGGCGGGGTGTTCGGCGAGATAGCGCTCGATATCGGCGCCGATGCGCGGTACGTCGGGCCAGTTGGGGAACACCGGAATGTCGATGACCGCGGGGTCGCTGCCGCCGAGACCCTTGATGAGCTCGTAATCGGTGATCCGCAGCAAGGTCACCTCGTCGGTCCCACCGGCCCGCGTGGCCAGCGCGGTGGCATAGGGCGGATGGATGTGCACGACCGCCTGCGCCGCGGTGGCACGATACGCGGCGGTGTGAATCGTGGTCTCCGCCGACGGTTTCCGGCTGCTCCCGGCCACCGGTGCCGAATCCGCGATCCGAACGGTCACCATGTCGTGTTCGGTGAGTTCACCTTTGGATAACCCGCTGCCGGTGATCACGGCGGTCTCGCCGGTCCGCACCGAGATATTGCCCGCGGTCCCCGGCATCCAGCCCCGCTGGTACAGGCCGCGCGCGAGGTCGGCGATCGTCTTGCCGGGCAAGGTATTACCGGTGGCCGCGTCCGTTCCGGCATCAGCCGGCCGATGAGCTCCCGGTACGCCGGATCGGGTCGACCCAGACCCAATGGTCACGTCCGAGCGATGCACCACACCGAGTTCCGTGACGACCGCCGTCACCAACTCGCCCGGCGTCACATCGAACGCCGGGTTGAACACCGCGGTCCCTTCGGGAGCCGTTGCTACACCACCGAATCCGATCACCTCGGCGGCGGCCCGTTCTTCCACGATGATGTCGCGCCCGGTCGCCATATTCGGATCCCTGGTCGATTCCGGCGCGACCACGATGAACGGAATACCGTGATGCCGCGCCGCCAGCGCGAGCGAGTACGTGCCGATCTTGTTCGCCACGTCACCGTTCACGGTGACCCGATCGGCGCCGACCAGCACGCAGTCGACCTGCCCCGTCGCCATGGCCCAGGCCGCCGCGGCATCGATGGTCAGCCGATGCGGAATACCCGCCTCGGCGAGCTCCCAGGTGGTGAGCCGCGCGCCCTGCAGCAACGGCCGGGTCTCGTCGACCAGAACGGTGTCGAGCGCGCCGCGCTCGAACAACATCCGCAACGTGCCGATCGCGGTACCGAACGCACTCGTCGCGAGCCGACCGGTGTTGCAGTGGGTGAGCACCCGCAACGGCCGGTCCGGGCACAGCTCCCGCACCAGGTCGGCGGCGTGCGTCGCGGCGGCCCGGTTGACCCGGCCGTCCTCGGCGAGCATGTCCAGGGTTTCGGCGAGCACGGCGTCGGCGCCCGACGCGATCTTGCCGCGCACGCGCTGCACCGCCCACGCGAGGTTCACCGCGGTCGGCCGCGCGGCCGCGATGCGATCGGCGTCGTCGTGCACCCGGGCCTCGTCCACCACCCCGTCGACGGTATGCGCGGCGGTGGCGATGACCACGCCGAACGCCCCCGCGATGCCGATGGCGGGCGCGCCCCGGATGGCGAGCACCCGGATGGCGTCGATGACCGCGTCGACCGTGTCGAGCCGCAGCTCACGGACTTCGTGCGGCAGTCCACGCTGATCGATGGTGACCAGCGCACCGTCGTCCCAGCTCAGGGAACTGTCGTCCATCAGGCGCATCCTTCGTCGCGTCGAACCGTGTTGTGCCTGGTCAACGGTATCGGACGAGAATGGCGCGGAGAAAGTCGGCCGAGTGGCCGGAACCGGACGAGCCGGGTTACCCGGATGCGGCTTCCGCCCGCAACTTCACGGCCCGTGCGCGCGGGTCGTAATCCGGTCCGACGCTCTCGATCAGCAGCAAATCGCCGTCGATGTGGTCGGTGCGCAGGTGCATGATCTGCTGGTATTCGGGAGAGTGGTACCAGGCCCGTGCCGTATCCAGATCGGGGAACTCGAGCAGCACCATGCTGCCCGGCCAGTCGCCCTCGACCACCTCGGCGGGCGGTCCGTGGATGACGAAACGGCCGTGGAACGGATCCAAGGTGTCCTGAATGCGCTCCAGGTACTCGAGGATGTCGGGGTGCGGCCTGCGGGCGCGCAGGTGCGCGAAGCCATAAGCGGACATGGGCGGCTCCCGTCGTCGGTGGCGTCGCCGGAGCACGACGCCGATCCGAACGTAGGCCGCGCGCCGCTGCCGGACAATTACCTCCGAGGTAAGCGTCGATCTGCTTACTCCGCAACGAATTCCGCTTCCCGCTCGACCGCCTCGATGGTGCCCGCGGGAACCCGGATCGGGCCCGGGGTATAGGTGACGGCGCGCAGCGCGCCGGTGTAGCGGAAGGTGCCGCGACGTTCCCGCAGGTCCCACGAGACCGGTCCGCGGGCGTCCACGCCGACGGAAATGCCGGTCCACGGCGACATGCCGACCAATTGCACCTGGTCGCGGAGCTCGGCGACTCGGACTCCGTCGACCTCGAGCACGAAGTCCCAGCGCAGGCGCGGACGGACCGTCGCCGTCACCGAGATGCGGCGGATACCCGGCGCGAGCGGACCGGCCGACGCCGCGTCGTACCTGCCGTAACTGTTCATCCCGAAGGTCAGCCAGCCGTCCTCGAGGTAGAGCAGGTAACCACCGAGCGGATCGCCATGGGCGACAAGGACTCCCTCATCGCCGGGCCGATAGTTGTCCAGCTCCGCGCCGATGGTGAAGTCCCGGTAGGCGATCAGTCGTTGGGACCGGTAGCGCTCCAAGGTCGGTGTCCCGGGCAGCAATCGGAGCGGCTCGGCGAGGCGCCGTTCCTCAGGCCGCCTTCGGGCCAGGTCTTGCCGGGTGAGCAAGGGGAAAACGGTATTGGCCCAGGCGGATTCATCCCAGGCGGCGGCTAGCTCGGCGGCCCGCTCGGGGAATCGTTCCGAAAGGTCGTGCAGCTCGGTCGGATCGGCGCGTACGTCGAACAGTTGCCAGTTCGGCGCGTCGATATCGCTGCCGCGTTCGTGCAGGGACAGCAGCTTCCAGCCGTCGCGATAGAAGCCGCGATGCCCGGTCATCTCGGAGTACTGCTCGGTGTGCGCGGTCCGAGCGTGCGGGTCGCGTAGCAGCTCGGCGGCGGAGACGCCGTCGAAGTCCTTGGCGGGCAGACCGTTACGCACGCTCGGCCGTTGCAGTCCGGCGAGCTCCAGCAGGGTCGGTGCGAGATCGGTGACGTAGGCGTATTCGTGGCGGATGCCGTTGTCGCCGTCGCCGCGCGGCAACCCCTTCGACCACGAAACGAGCAACGGCACCCGCACGCCGCCGGCGAAAGTCTGTCCCTTGTAGAACCGGAACGGCGTGTTCGACGCCTGCCCCCAGCCGCGCGGATAGTGCACGCCGAGCCGTGCGGTGCCGATCAGCTCCTCGTCGAGTGGGACATCCCCGATCCAGTCCGGGTCGTCGATGTGCGCGAACTCGGCGAAGTAGCTGCGGGTGCCCTCCGGTCCGCCCTCGGCGGTGCCGCCGTTGTCGGAGGTGAACACCACGATGGTGTTGTCGAGTTCGCCGAGCTGCTCCAGGGTTTCGAGAATGCGGCCGAGGCTCTGGTCGATGCTGTCGACCATGCCCGCGTACACCTCCATGTACCTGGCGAAGCGGCGCTGCTGCGCGGTGGTGAGCGAATCCCATTCCGCCGCTTCGTAACCGGGCTCGGTATTGCGCGGCTTCTGCTCGGTGCCCGGCGGGAACAGGCCCTGCGTCAGCTGAGCGGCAAACCTGCTCTGCCGCAACGTGTCCCAGCCCTCGGCGTAGCGGCCACGGTATTTGGCCAGGTCAGCTGGCTTGGCCTGCAAGGGGCCGTGCATGGCGACGTGTGCAAAGTAGAGGAAGAACGGCTTGGCCGCATCGTGTGCGCGCAGGTCCTTGAGATAGGAGATCGCCTTGTCGGTCAGATCGTCGGTCAGGTAGTAGCCCGGCGGGTACTCCTCGACGTCGACGACGGAGCTGTCCGACACCAGCTGGTTCGGGTAGTAGAAGGAGTTCAGTCCCTCCAGCGAGCCGTAGTAGCGGTCGAAACCGCGCTGGGTCGGCCAGGAGTCCCGATGCGCCGCCGGGTTCATCGTGGCATCGCGCACCAGATGCCACTTGCCGACCGCGTAGGTCGCGTATCCGTTGGCGCGCAAGATCTCCGGCAGGGTCAGCACGTCGTCGGCCAGCTCCAGGCGCAGGCCGGGGTAGCCGGGATCGGCATTGGCGACGAAACCGAAACCCGCACGGTGGGAGTTGATTCCGGTGAGCAGCGCGGCCCGCGACGGCGAGCACAGCGGGGTGGTGTGGTAGTTCGTCAGCCGGACACCACCCGCGGCGAGCCGATCCAGCGTCGGGGTGTCGATCTCGGAGCCGAACGGGCCGATGTCGCTGTATCCCAGATCGTCGACCAGCACCACCAGGATGTTCGGTGCGCCGGCCGGGGCCGTCGGCGGGTAGGTCCAGTCGGGGGTTGAGGCCGCAGTGGTGCGTCCGATGGTGCCGGCGAAGGACTCGTAACCGCGGGCATGGGAAGGAACAGGCATCCACCCAGTAATAGGCGGGGTATGCCCAGGTCACCAGCGTTTCGCGCACGATGCGTGCAACCGGCGGCCCGGGACGCACCGTTTCGGCGAGCTGTCCGGCGCCGAATGCGCCAGAACGACCACAACCGCGGCCGCCGGTTCGGTGAACCGGCGGCACGCGGTGCGGATCAGTTAGTTCTGGCCCATCCTGCGCTGGTCGGCATCGCGCCGATCATCGTCGGACTGGCGCTGGTTCGGCATGCGCTGGCCGTCTGCGCCTGGGCGGTTCATGCCCTGGTTCTGGTTTTGATCCTGGCGCTGTTGCTGCTGCTGCCGATCCATCTGCCTAGGCATTTTCTTAGGCGTTTTCTTCGACTTTTCAGCCATCTCCACTCGGTCCTTTCCGGGGATTGATATTCGCCTAACGTCACTCACGATAGCGAGCATCGAGCAATTCCGGAAGGGAAAGTGAAAAAAGCCTGTCGCACCGGCGATCCTAGGCATTTCAGCAGGTAGAAGCGTTATGGCTTGCGGGCTTCGATTAGGAATCGGGTCGAATGGGCGATGAATGGACCATTTGCTTCGATCTCGTCGTGCAGGGTCCGGAGGCGGTCGCGGTATCGGTCCACCGTGAAGTCGGGGACCATCCACGGCACCTTCCGCAGGAAGTACACGACCGCGCCGATATCACCGAACTCGACGCGCAACCGTTCATATCGGAGGTCGATGATATCGAGTCCGGCGGCTGCTGCGGCGGTCCGATCGTCATTCGGATTGCGGCGCTTACGAATTTCTTCCGGCTGTGCACCGAGGAAATATTCGACGAGTTCGAAAACGCTTGCATCGCCGACATGTTGCGCCAAATAGGTGCCCGACGGACGGAGCACCCTGGCGATCTCCGCCCACCAGACGGTGACCGGGTGCCTGCTGACCACCAGATCGAAGGCATTGTCCCCGAACGGCAACGGCGGTTCATCCGGATCCGCGACCAGCGCCACGCCCAGCGGATGCAGCAATTGTGTCGCCTTGTCGATGTTCGGTGGCCACGACTCGGTGGCCACCATCAGCGGCGGAAAGTTCCCGGCACCGGCCAGTACTTCGCCGCCGCCGGTCTGAATGTCCAGTGCCGCAGTGACTTTCCCGAGCCGCTCACCCAGCACCCGCTGATACCCCCAGGACGGCCGCTGTTCGCTGGCCCGCCCGTCGAGCCAGCCGAAATCCCAGCCTGCCACGGAGGCCGTGCCGGCCTCCGCTACCAGATCCTCGAAGCTGCGTCCCATGCTCCGATTGTTGCCGAGCGGTTGCCGCAGGGGCAACAGGTTTACCTACCGCGCGTCGGCGGCTGGACTCTGCCTATCGCGGGAGCGGCAGGAACTCGACCGTCGCACCGTCGGCGGCGTCGGCGGGCACGATGACCAGACCGTCGCGGTCCACCAGACCGCCGAGGTGAGCCGTGCGAATGTGCGGGTCGCCGACCCAGCCGCCCGCCTCGGCGAAACGAGCGGGCACGATGCGCGCGACCGGTCCCGCTATCTCCGACGCGTTGTGCAGCGGGCCGAGCAGGGCGCGACGCGGTGCGCCGCCGGTGCGACCCTCGACGATAGCGGGCGCCAAGGCCAGCAGCGTAGCCACGGCGGCGAATGGGTTACCGGGCAGGCCGAGAACCGTAGTGCCCGTGGTGAGTTCGGCGACGATGGTGGAGCCGCCCGGCCGCAGCCGCAGTCGCCGCACCAATACCCGGGCTCGCGAGCGGTCCACCGCCGCGCGTAGCTGGTCGGCCGCCCCGCCGCCCGTCGCGCCGACGATCACCAGCAGATCGCACTCGGGAGCTGCGGCGAGCACCTGGTCGAAACCGTTGGGGGTATCACGCAGGTGCACCCGGTCGGCGGTGCGAATACCGCACAGCGACAACAGTTCCGGCAGAATCGGGCCGATCGAATCGCGGGTCTGGCCCGCGTGCAGCGGACCTTCGCTGCGGATCTCGTCGCCGGTCATCACGATCCTGGCCCGGACCGGCCCGCGCACCGGCGCCGCGGTCACCTCCACGCTCGCCGCCGCAGAGATCAACGCGGCGGTGACCGGAGTCCCCTGCGGCGCAACGAGATCGCCGGGTTGCCGGTCCTCGCCCCGGCGGCGCACATCGTCCCGGATCGGGGTATCGGGTAGTCGGTGCAGGCTGTCCTCGGCGGTCACCCGGACGAATTCGTCGCGCACCACGCTGGTGGTGCCGTCGGGCACGTGTGCGCCGGTGGCGATGCGCACCGCCTCGCCGGACAGCAGCCCGACCGGACGCTGACCGCCCGCGAACCCGATATCGCGGCGCAACCGCCACGGTCCGTCGCCGGCCACCGCGTACCCGTCCATCGCGGAGACGTCGAAGCGGGGCAGCGGTCCGACGGCCGCCAGTGGGGCCGCGAGTGCAGCCCCGCGCACCGAAGCCAGGTCGGCGGTGTAGGTGGTGAGCCGAGAGAGGTTGTCGCGCAGAATATTCCGTGCCTCGTCCAGGGACAGCGGTGGTGCCGGGTCGACGGAGGCGCGGGCCTGACGCACCTCCTCGTCGGTATCGCAGTCGGCGACACCCGGCAGCGCGATGATCGCGGAATCTGCCGGTATCAGCGCCTTCATCGGCTGATTGATCAGCGAGTCCAGTCCATCGAGGGCCGCGGCCAGCGCGGTGCGCCGCCACACCCCGATCAGATACTGCGGCCGCCCCGACTCGTCCGCCGCGAACACCGCTTCGGCCCCGGATTCGCAGGCGTGCCTGATCAATTCGGTGACCGACCAGTCGGACAGGAACGGCAGATCGGCCGCGAGCACCACCACGAGCGGGGCCGCCGAGCCGAGTGCGTGCAACCCGGCGCCGATCGCGGCGACCGGCCCCGACCCCGGTGGTACCTCGCGGGTCTGCTTGATCTCCGGCGGCAGCTCGGGCCGATGCGGCCCGACCACGACCGTGTGCACACACGAGCTGACGGCAGCCAGCGCGGCGTCGAGCATGGAGCGACCGCCGATGACGATCGCGGGTTTGTCGACACCGCCCATCCGGCTGGCTCGCCCGCCGGCGAGCACGATGGCATCGGCGGCGGTCACCGAGCAGGGCCTAGGTACGACATGGCGGACATGCTAATTCGTCGTCGCCGCGAACCCGGGAGGCGGACACCGACGGTTTACACCGTCGAGCAGTCGCGCACCGGCCGGAGCAGGCAGAACTCGTTGGTCTCGGGGTCGGCGAGGGTGAGGCCGGGCGTGGTGTCGACGTTCGCGCCGTCGTGCTCGATCGGGGTGGCACCGGCGGCCCGCAGCCTGGCCAGCTCGACGGCCTGGTCGTCGAACGAGGCCAGATTCAGGTGCAGCAGGTTGCGACCCGACTTCGCCTCCGGCGTGCGCACGAACTCCAGCCACGAGCCGAGCCCGGTCGCCGAGCGCAGTCCGGCGACCTGCGCGCCGCCGTGCGCGACCGGCCAGCCGGAGGCGGCGGACCAGAATTCGGCCAACCGCAGCGGATCCCGGGTGTCCATCACGATCGCCGCGACGGCACCGGTGTCCACATATTCTTCGCGCGGCTCCAGGACGCAGAATTCGTTGCCCTCGGGATCGGCGAGCACCACCCACGGCACCGCGCCCTGCCCGATGTCCACGCGGCGCGCCCCGAGGGACAGCGCGCGATCCACCTGCAGGCGTTGATGATCGATCGAGCGGCTGGCCAGATCGAGGTGAATGCGGTTCTTGCCGTGCTTGGCTCGTGTGGCGGGCAGGAAGGCCAAGGCCAGATCGGCACCGTCGGGATCGTGCGCCGCCACATCCACTTCGTCCGGGCGGTCGAGAGTCACGCCCCAGCCGAGCAGCTCGGCCCAGAAATCCGCGATGAACCGCGGCCGGTCTGCATCGAACACGACACACGCCAGGCGGGTGGACATGCTTCCACGGTAACCGTCGCGCGGCTCGCGCCGGGTGGGTTTACCCAAACGGAAAACGCGCCGCCCGCAAGTTCACTCGGCCCTCACGGATCGGTACCCCCTCGGCCGCGAGCAGGCGCAGCTGGCGGTCGGCCAGGTGCGCGGCGGGCTTGCCTGCCGCGCCGATCACCCGATGCCACGGCAGATCTGCGGCGTCGGTGCGCATGATCCAGCCGACCGTGCGCGGCGTGGACAGCCCGGCGGCCGCGGCGATGTCGCCGTAGGTCGCCACCCGGCCCGGCGGGATGGACGCGACCAACGCACGCACCCGCTCGACCTGATCGTCGGTGGTGGCCATCGCGCTCAGAGCACCGAGCGGATGAGCGCGGCGGCCTCGGCCGGAAGGGCTTGCGGGATCATGTGATCGCACTGCCACTCGTGCACGGTGAGGCGCGCGCCGAGGTGCTCGGTGAGCGCCGCGCGGAACTCGGGTGTGACGAACGGTGGCTGTACCTTCATCGCCTGCACCAGGACCGTGGGCAGGCCGGCGGGCGGCAGCACGAAGGGGCGGGCGAGTTGCCCCCAGTAGGAGGTGATGGCGGGCAGGCTCATCCGCCAGCCGACGCGGCCGTCCGCGGTGGGCATCAGATGTTCGGCCAGCTCGGCGTCCAGGCGCTCGGGCGCGACCTCGCCCCACGAGGAGGCCAGCTTGTCCTCGCGGGCGCGAGCCACGCTCTCGTAGTCGGGGGCGGCCAGCAGCGATTCGGCGATGTCGTTGATCAGTGCCGGATCGATCGCGATGGCCGGATCGAACAGTACGAGCTGCCGGACCAGGTCCGGATGGCGATCGGCGAGATGAAGCGCACACGCGCCACCGAACGAGTGCCCGACCACTGTCACCGGATCAGTGGTCTCCTCGGCAAGCAACTCGACCAGATCCGCGACGACGGCCTCGAAGGTCCACGGCGGCAACGCGCTCGACCGCCCGTGTCCGCGCAGGTCAGGTGCGATGATCCGGACACCGGGCAGATGGTTCGCGGCCAGGTCTTCCCAGCGTTTGCCGTGGCCGGTCACCCCGTGCAGGGTGAGGACGGCCGGTCCGGTCGCCGGGCCGAATCGATAGACATTGAGAGCAGACACCGGTCCATTTTGACCTGCGTGGCGGCGGGCCGCTCGGCGAGTTGCCCGAGGGGCGCGTCGGCGTGTCGGTCGTGTCTGTTGCAATAGCCCGCGTGGTGCGATCGGATAGCGCGGTGCGACTTGTTCGCCGGAACGTGGCGGCACCCCGGCCGCGCGCCTGGGGTGCCGACGTTCGCGCGCTGTTCGAGGCCGCGGCCGCGGCCGGGCCGACGCGCCCAGGGTGGCGACCTTGGCAGGTGCTCGGCGGACCGGGCACGGGCAAAACAGCCCTGCTGGTCGATCTCGCCGCCGACCGCATCGCGGCGGGCGACGATCCCGAATCCGTGCTGGTCCTTGCCCATTCGAAGCAGGCCGCGAGTGCGGCCCGCGACGCCATCACCGCACGCCTGGCCGGCCCCGACGCCGAGGGCGGCGTACCCGGCGCGACCAGGGAGCCGCTGGCCCGCACCCTGCACTCCTACGCCTTCTCGGTGCTGCGCAGGCACGCGACCGCGCACGGCAACCCGCCGCCGCGTTTGCTGACCGGTGCCGAGCAGGATGCGGTGCTGCGGGAAATGCTGCGCGGCGACCTGATCGACATTGCTGAGGGCGCGGACGACTTGTGGCCGGAACGTCTGCAACCCGCGCTGGCGCTGGGTGGCTTCGCCGAGCAGTTGCGGGACCTGATGTTGCGGGCGACCGAACGCGGGCTCGGGCCCGAAGATTTGGTGCGGCTCGGTCGTGAGCACGGTAAACCGGAGTGGGTGGCGGCGGGCAAGTTCGCGGTGCGCTACGAGCAGACGATGCTGCTGCGCTGGTCGGTGGGCGTCGAGGCGCCGGAGGCGACCGCGCCCGCCCTGGACGCCGCCGAATTGATCGGCGCCGCGCTGGACGCGCTGGCCGGCGACGCCGATCTGCTTGCCGCCGAACGCGCCCGGATCAGGTACCTGCTGGTCGACGATGCACAGCATCTCGACCCGCAGGCCGCGATGCTGGTCAGGGCGATCGGCCACAGTGCGCACACCACCGTCGTCGCGGGCGACCCCGACCAGGGCGTCTTCGCCTTCCGCGGCGCTGACGCCCGATTCGTCGCCGACCTGCCCGCCCCCGACGGGCAGCGAATCGTGCTGCGGGACAACCATCGTTCGGGCGGTCCGGTGGAGCTGGCGGTCGCCAGGGTGGCGGCCAAGTTGCCCGGTAGTGCGCCACAACGCTTTTCGTTGCCCAAGCGGGCGGACCAACCGACGGACGACGGCACCGCGGTGCGGGTGCGGGTACTCGCCACGCCCGCGAAGGAAGCCGCGCTCATCGCCGATCACCTGCGGCGGGCGCACCTGACCGGTGGGGTGCCCTGGTCGCGGATGGCGGTGATCGTCCGGTCGGTGCCGCTGTCGTTGCCGCCGCTGCGCCGGGCGCTGCTGGCGGCGGGGGTGCCCGTGCAGCAGCCCGCGCTGGACACACCGCTGGCCCGGCGACGGGGCGCGGCCTGGATGCTGCTGTCACTACGGGCGTTGCTCGCGGGCGAAAAAGGTTCGGCATTCGAGCCGGAGGACGCGCTGGACCTGCTCGCCGGTCCGCTCGGTGGGGCCGATCAGATCACGCTGCGGCGGTTGCGGCGTGGTGTGCGGCGCAGCGTGCTGGAATCCGAGCGGAACAAGGCGAAGTTCGGCCGGGGTGCGGACGAGGCTCCGGAAAACGAGTATTCGGAGCGGAATCCGGGTGAGCCCGATCGGGCTATCGAAAGCTCGGAGCGGGAAACCGGGCTGCCCGAGCCGAGTCCGGGCAGCGTCGAGCGGGCTGCGGACGACGCGGATTGGTATGGGGTAGACGCCGAATGGAGCATCGAGGACTCCGAATGGCGTGGCATCGAAGACGAACAGGATGGCGAGGACGCAGACCAGAACGCTGACCCTGATGCCGCCGCTGCCGCCACCGCCGCCACCGACGCGACAGCCGCCGACGACGACGGCGTCACCGCCAACGATCCGACCGCCGCCACCACCGATGACTCCGCCGACTCGACGGCCGCGACCGCCGCCGCGGTCGACGGCTCCTCCGCGCAAGCGAGTCACTCCAGCGATGCCGCGGACGATCCGGCGGCGAGCGGTGAATCCGCCGTACTCCGGCACGGCATAGATCAATCGTCAGCGGAGGTGCTGCGGGATCTGCTGATCGGGTCCGGTGATCTGCGCATCCTGGAGCGGCTGACCGATGTCGAGGCGGCACCGCTGCGCCGGGTGCTCGACGCGCTGGAGCGTGCTCGTAAGGCGCGTCGGCGCGGCGCGGGGCTGGAGGACGTGCTGTGGGCGCTGTGGACCGCCTCGCGGCTCGAGCGACGGTGGGTCGCGCAGTCCGAACGCGGTGGCGCGGTGGGCATGCAGGCCGACCGCGATCTCGATGCCGCCGTCGGTTTGTTCGACGCGGCCGCGGCCTATGTGGACCGGCTGCCCCGCGCGAGTATCGAGGGTTTCGTGGAATACCTGGTGCAACAGGAGATTCCGAACGGCTCGGCGCCGCGCACCGCGCCCAAGGAAGCGGTCGCCCTGCTCAGCGCGCACGCCGCCGCGGGGCGGGAATGGGACGTCGTCGCGGTCGCCGCTGTGCAGGAAGGGATTTGGCCGAACCCACGGGCGCGCGGGACGTTGTTGAACACCGAGGACCTGGTGGACCTGACCGCCGGCGTCATCGACGGCGGCGAACAGGTGAGCCGGGCGGCGCCGATCCTCGCCGAGGAACGCAGGCTGCTGCTCGTCGCGTGCAGCCGGGCCCGGCGCTCGCTGCTGGTCACCGCGGTCGAATCGGTCTCGGGGGAGCGGGATCTCGTTCCGTCGCGGTTCCTGGCCGAGTTGCTCGGGCACGACGAGGACGGGGAACCCGGCGCGCTGCCGATCGCCGACCCCGGCCGCGCCCTGGTCATGCATTCGCTGGTGGCCGAATTGCGCGGCGCCGTCTGCGATCCCGAGGCCGATCCGGACCGCAAGCAACGGGCCGCACACCAGTTGGCGCGCCTGGCCCGTGCCGGCGTGCCGGGCACCCACCCGGACGAGTGGTACGGCACCGCCGAATTGAGCTCGGCGCGGTCCCTGTGGGAGGAGGACGAGAGCCCGATCGGCCTCTCGCCGTCCACCGTGGAGCTGCTGCGCACCTGTCCGCTGCGCTGGGCACTGGAACGGCACGGCGGCACCGACGGCGACAACCCGCACGCCGTCAAGGGCAACCTGGTGCACACCCTGGTGCAGGCGCTGGCCGGACAGGTGCCCGAGGCACAGGTGCGCGCCGCGCTCGAAAAGGCTTGGCAGTCCGTCGATCCCGGGTCCGGCTGGCATTCCCGGCAGGAGCTGCGCCGCACCGAGGCCATGCTGGAAACCTTCATGGCGTGGGTGCGCAACACCCGCGGCGAACTCACCCAGGCCGGGGTCGAGGTGCCGGTGGACTGCGTGCTGCCGCCGCGCACGGAAGGCGAACGACCCGTGCGGATTCGCGGCCGGGTGGACCGGTTGGAGCGGGATGCGCTGGGCCGCTTCGTGATCGTGGACGTGAAGACCGGGAAGTCGCCGGTCACCAAGCAGGCGGCGGTCGATCACGCGCAGCTGGCGACGTACCAGGTGGCGGCGGCGATGGGCGCGCTCGACGCGGCTACCGAGGAAGCGCGGGACGACTCAGACCCCGCCGATAGGCCGGCTGATTCGGCTGCGGGCGAATCGCTCACCGCCCCAGGCGAACCGGGTGCCGACGAGCAAGACTCGGACGAACAGATCGCGGACGAGGGCGGCGCACTCGGCGAGCCGGGCGGCGCTCGATTGGTCTACGTGGCCAAGCCGAGCAGCAAGGAGGGCGCCACCCAGCGCATGCAGCCGCCGCTCGATCCGGAAGCTCTGGACAAGTGGCGCAACACCATTCACGATGCGGCCGCCGCCACCGAGGGCCCGAGCTATCTCGCGATGCGCAACGACGGCTGCCGCCACTGCCCGGTCGCAGGCAGCTGCCCCGTCCAGGACACCGGCAGGCAGGTGACCGACGAGTGAACGACAAGCCCCGCCGCGTACCGCTGCCGATCTGCGGCCCCGAATGCCTGTGCTGCTCCGTCATACCGGAGCGGGCGATCGACGCCGCGGCGCACTCGAGTATCGGGCCACGTCGCCGGGCCACCGGACCACGTCGGCCGCGACCCGGCGGACCTGTGCCACCCGGCGCCTCGGAGTGCGGCGCCACCGAGGCACAGCCGTGACCGGCGCACGGGTAACCCCACACCAGCTGGCCGACGCACTCGGTCTGCCGCCGCCCACCGACGAACAGGCGGCGGTGATCGCCGCGCCGCCGGGCCCGACCTTGGTCGTCGCAGGAGCCGGGGCAGGAAAGACCGAGACGATGGCCGCCCGCGTGGTGTGGATGGTGGCCAACCGCCTCGTCCTGCCCGATGAAGTACTCGGCCTGACGTTCACCCGAAAAGCCGCGCAGCAGTTGACCGCTCGCATCCGGACCCGGCTGGCCCGGCTGGCCGGTGCGCCGCTGCTGCGCGACCTCGACCCGTCCGGGCAGTTGCGGGCGCAGCTGTCCGGCGCCGAGCCGGAGATCAGCACCTACCACTCGTACGCGGGCAGGCTGCTCACCGAGCACGGCCTGCTGCTGCCGGTGGAGCCCTCGGCGACGCTGCTCACCCAGACCCAGCTCTGGCAGCTCGCGCACCAGGTGGTGCGCACCTGGGACGGCGACCTGGACACCGACCGCACCCCCGTCTCGGTCACCGAGGCGATTCTCGCCCTGTCCGGGCAGCTGGCCGAGCACCTGGTCGAGCCGGAACAATTGGCCGAGGCGCACACCGACCTCGAGAAACTGGTGCNCCGGACCCCGACACTCTGCCGCCGGACCCCATGGACACCCACCTCACCGAACCCCAGCACCTCAGCGATATCCCACCCGACCCCATGGACGAGCCCCTCTCCGACGAGGACATCGCCTTCGCCACCGCACAATTCGCGGCCGACCAGCCCCTGGACCCGATCACCCCCGCCCCCGACCCCGACGACCCCGACGGCTGGGCCGCCGACGTCGACGCCCTACTCGCCGAGTTCGAGTCCGAGCAGGCCGCTGCCGAGGAGGTCGAACTCCCCGGCCAGATCGCCGCGACCGCCCTGGTGGAGATGCGCGCCGATCCGGCGAAACTCGCCGCGCGCCTGCGTCGCCCGCTGCCGTTCCCGCCGAGCCCGCTGGCCCGCCGCGGCACCGCATTCCACGCCTGGGTGCAGCGCTGGTTCGGCTCGACCCGGCTGCTCGGTTTGGACGAACTGCCGGGCGCGGCCGACAGCACCGCCGCCGACGCGGGCGTCGACGACGAGCTGACCGCGATGCAGGACGCGTTCCTGAACTCCTCGTGGGCCAACCGCAGCCCGATCGATGTGGAGGTCCCGTTCGAAACGTCGCTCGCGGGCACCGTGATTCGCGGCCGGATGGACGCGGTGTTCGCCGAGCCGGGCGGCGGCTGGATCGTGGTCGACTGGAAGACCGGCGCCGAGCCGACCCCCGCCGAGGAGCCCGCGGTCGCCATGCAGCTGGCCGTCTACCGGCTGGCCTGGGCCAGGCTGATGGCGTCCAGGGAGGGCAGGCCCGAGCAGGAGATGCTCGAGCGCATCAGTGCCGCTTTCCATTACGTGCGCACCGGCCGCACCATCGCACCAACAGCGCTGGCCGGACCGGACGAATTGGCCGAGCTGATCAGGAATTCCGCGCCGACCGGCTCACCTTCAACGCCTGGGTGATCAGCGGAATCTGCAACGGCAGCCGCAGCACCGTGCCGACCTTCATCAGTTGCGAGGCCTTCTTGTTGCCGAGCGTGTCGACGGCCATCTGCACGTTCGCGGGCAACACCGCGATGAACAGCAGCGCGGCCAGCCGCCCGCCGAGGCTACGGGTGCGCGGGATCGCCAGCGCCGCGGCGACGCCGATCTCGGCGACGCCCGAGGCATAGGTGTAGTTGCGCGCCTCGCCCGGCAGCGCGCGGGGCACGATCCCGTCGAAGAACTTGGGCGCGACGAAGTGCAGGATGCCCATGGGAAACAGCAGGGCGGCGATGGCCAGTGCGGGGCGACGCCCGGCGGCGCGGGTGGGTACGTGAGCGTTTTCTGCCATGAGGAACTTTCGCATTCCCCGGGTATTCGCGTCGAGACCGGGTGGTATCCCGGGAAACAGGTAGGCTCCCGTGCTGTGCTGGAGGGACAAGCAGAGCCGGGTACAGCCGACTCGTTGAATACCAGGGCGGGTGAGTCCGCTGTTCGGTGATCGAGCGCGCACGCTCGGGCTGTCGAGTCGCCCGCATTTCGCGTTGGTCGGCGTGCTGCGCATCCCCGAAGTGCAGACCAGCCCGTGGATTTCGCTGAGCCGCCGCGTATTGTTCGCGATCGGACTGCTGTTCACCGCGGCCCTGGTGGTGTTCATCGGCCGGGACGGTTACCGCGACAATTCGGGCGATCCGCTGTCGTTTCTCGACGCGTTCTATTACGCCACGGTGTCGCTGTCGACCACCGGCTACGGCGATATCGCGCCGATCACGCCGCAGGCGCGACTGGCCAACATCATCATCATTACGCCGCTGCGTGTGCTGTTCCTCATTGTTCTCGTCGGTACCACCCTCGGCGTGCTGACGGAACGGTCCCGGCAGGCTTTCAAGATTCAGCGATGGAGGCACAGCGTGCGCAATCACACCGTGGTCGTCGGATACGGCACGAAGGGACGGACCGCGATCGACGCGATGCTCGGCGACAACGTGCAGCCCGCCGACATCGTGGTGGTCGACACCGATGTGATCGCGCTGGAGGCTGCCGCGAACGCCGGCTTGGTGACAGTGCACGGCTCGGCGACCCAGTCCGATGTGCAGCGGCTGGCCGGCGTGCAGAACGCGTCCTCGGTGGTGGTCGCGACCAACCGCGACGACACCGCGGTGCTGGTCACCCTCACCGCCCGTGAGCTCACCAAGAGCGCCAAGATCGTGGTCGCGATCCGCGAGGCGGAGAACACCCACCTGGTGCGGCAGTCCGGCGCCGACTCGGTGGTGGTCTCCTCGGAGACGGCGGGCCGGCTGCTCGGTGTCGCGACGACGACGCCCTCGGTGGTGGAGATGATGGAGGACCTGCTCACCCCGGAGGAGGGGTTCGCGATCGCCGAGCGCGACGTCGATCCCTCGGAGATCGGCGGCTCCCCACGGCATCTGAGCGACATCGTGCTCGGCGTGGTGCGCGCGGGCGTGCTGGTCCGGGTCGGCGAGCCGGAAGTGGACTCGCTGGAGGGCAGCGACAAGCTGCTCTACATCCGGCGCACTGCCAAGTAAGGCCGCGCCACGGGCATTGGGCGTTCGGCGCGATAGTCTCGGAGGGTGCCGGTCTTTCAGCTCAATGGTGTGCCCTTGCTGTCCCGTTCCGTGCTCGATCGCGCCGAGGAGACGCGAGCCGACGCGCAGGCCCTACTGGAAGGCTGGCGCGACGCCAAGCTGCTGCGGGTGAACGCGCGCGGCCAGGTCAGATTCGAGAACGGCGCGCTCGTCCTGGACAAGGCCATCGACCTGTCGCCCGAGCCGAGCCCCGAGGCGGTGTTCCTCGGTATCGACGGTGTGCACCTGTGGGCGGTGCGCGACCGGGAACTGACCGGCTCGCTGACCGACCTGCGCGGCATGTCGAACACGGTCGACGATCTCACCGCCGGGGTGCTCTCCACTGCCGTCGCACTGCTGAACTGGCATGACAAGGCCGGATTCAACAGCGCCGACGGCACCGCCACCACCTCGAGCAAGGGCGGCTGGTCGCGGGTCACCGAGAGCGGTTACGAGGAGTTCCCGCGGATCGATCCAGCGGTCATCTGCCTGATTCACGACGGCGCCGACCGGGTGCTGCTCGCGCGCCAGCACAGTTGGCCCGAGACGCTGTTCTCGCTGCTCGCGGGGTTCGTCGAGGCGGGGGAGTCGCTGGAGCGGTGCGTCGAGCGGGAGGTGAAGGAGGAGGTCGGCGTCGATGTGCGCGACATCCACTACCTGGGTAGCCAGCCGTGGCCGTTCCCGCGCTCGCTGATGCTCGGCTTCGCCGCGGTCGGCGATCCGGCGCAGCCGCTGGTCTTCTCCGACGGGGAGATCGCCGAGGCGCACTGGTTCACCCGGGACGAGGTGCGCGCGGCGCTGGCGGCGGGCGACTGGTCGGCGCAGGGGTCGGGCGCGCGGTTGTTGCTGCCGGGTTCGATCTCCATCGCCCGCACCATCATGGAATCCTGGGCCGCGCTCGACTGAGTTCGGCGCGCGCGAAAGTCCGCGGCGGGCCGGAGACGGCCCGCGCGGATACGTGCTCATTGGAACTGGCCGAGCAGCCTTGCCGCCTGCTGATCCGAACCAGCACAGCGTGCTGATCAGGGCACCGTGGCGCGGCTGATCAGGCGAGTGCGGCGAGCGCCTTCTTGACGTCCACCAGCGACGGATTGGTCGCCGTCGAGCCGTCCGCGAACTTCACCGTCGGCACCACATGGTTGCCACCGTTGACGCTGCCGACGAACTCGGCCGACGCCGGATCTTGTTCGATGTCGATCTCGATGTAGCTGATACCGGACTCGTCCAGCTGCTTCTTCAGCCTGCGGCAGTAACCGCACCAGGTGGTCGAGTACATCGTCAGGTCGGGGGTTGCGTCAGTCACGAAGGATGCAACGCTGCCCGGGGCGATGGTGTTCCGCGTGGTCGCCGATCCACGCGCTGACCGCGATCGGCACCATCGATGACCGCCCCGCTCGGTAGGCCGCCCGGTCGACTTGTCGGGCGGCAGCCGCTGCCGGCCGTGGCGTCGTTCGGTCAGCCACCGGACCGGGGTCAGGGAGTTCCCGATCGGCGACTTGCGCGACGAACTGGCGATGACGAGCACCCCGAACTGGGGAATGATATTGCGCCGCGGCCTGATACAACTCACCGAACACGACCATGCGGTGATCGCGGCAGCGATGTCAGGCGAGTGAGGCAGGCCGATGCGAAACAATGGGCTACGCAGCGAATTCGAACACGCCGACGAAGGTCCGGGCCTGCTGCTCTGGCAGGTGACCAACCGCTGGCAGGCCGCCCAGCGCGCGGCGCTGGCCCCGTTCGAACTCACCCACGTGCAGTTCGTGCTGCTCACCTCGCTCACCTACCTTGCGGTCGCCGGCGATCCGGTGATGCAGCGTGATCTCGCCGCGCAGGCCGCCACCGACCCGATGATGACCTCCCAGGTGCTGCGCGTACTCGAACAGAAGGGCCTGGTCGAGCGGCGCGACCATCCGAGTGATCGGCGGGCGAAGTCGCTGGTGCCCACCGAAGCCGGTGCGGCACTGGCGAACCGGGCGGTGGTCGCGGTGCAAGCCTGCGACCGCGAGTTCTTCGGTCCGCTCGGGCCGCGGACCGGGCAATTCGGCGTCGATCTGCGGCGCCTGCGCGACCGGCGGCTATAGCACCTCATCGATCCCGAGACCGTGGTTCGGCCGCCGCCACCGCCCGCGGCGTTCGGATCCGACGCCCCACTGCCCCGCGGCGTGCGTCTGGCACAGCACGGCCCACAGGAACAGCACCACCACGCCGTACACCAGCCCGAGCGCACCGAGGTGCGGGCCGAACGCACCGAGCAGCACCGCGAGCACCGCGCACGGCAGCGGCCAGCTCAGCATCCAGCGCCACCCGGCCCCGCTGTGCGCGCCGCCGAGCCCGGTGATCACGAAATACGCGGCCGCGCCGCCACCGAGTGACCAGCCGATGCCGGTGGACACGTGCCCGTCCGCGTGCTCGACGGCCAGCCCGAGCCCGGCGGTGATGGTGGCGATCGCTGCGGTGATCCAGCAGTGCATCGCCATCGCGTACTGCCTCGGCAGCGAGCCGTCCGGGGCGATACCGGTGATCAGGCGCGGCACGAAGCCGTACATCAGGGTCAGCGCCCACAGGCTGGCCAGGATCACGAACGCGCCGAAGCCGAGGGCGAGCACCGGTGCGTGCCATCGCACGCCGCCCACCGCGGCGATCACGGCGATGACACCCTCGCCGAGCACGATGATCACGTACAGCCCGAGACGTTCGCCGAGATGTGCCGAATCAGCGTGCAGCGCCTTGACTTTCGGCGGTTCGACATTTCGGAATCGGCGCGAATTACGCAACCGGCGATCGATCGCCTCCTGCGCGCCCGCCAGCATTCGATCGCCGGTCATCGCGAACATCAGCCACAGATCCAGCGCGAGGCCCAGCGCCCAGAGGCCGTACTTCCACGGCTCGGGCACCCACAGCGACACGATCCACGGCAACACACCGACGGACAGTTGCGCGATCGGCCAGTCGACCACCAGCGTGCCGCGGCCCCAGACCTGCGCGGCGACCATGCGCACGAGCACGTAGACCGCAGCGAACGTGGTCGCATGCCGGTCCGGGATGCCCGCGACCGCGCTCGCCATCACGCCGAGGCCGAGCATCGCCGCCAGCATCAGCCGGATCCTGGTCTGGTCGCGCGCGATGTTGCCGTACAGCATCATGCACGCCCAGGCCGTCCAGAAGGCCAGGTAGAGCAGCAGATACAGGCCGAAGTCGCCGAGCGATGGCCCACGGTGCAGCAGGTGGGTGAGCTGGCCGATCCCGGCGACCGCGACCAGGTCGAAGAACAGTTCCATCCAGGTCGCATGCCGGTCGGTCGGTTGTGCGTCCGTTGACGGCGTGTCGTGTGCCACCAGGCGAGAGTATTGCGCGGGCCGCGTGAGTTGTCGGCGGTCACTGTCATGATGGGTGCCGTGTCGTCAACCAGTACACACCGACCGTCCGGCCTCGAGCTGGATTCGCTCGACCCCGAACAGGCCGCCGCGGTGCGCGCGCCACGGGGTCCGGTGTGTGTACTCGCGGGTGCGGGCACCGGCAAGACCAGGACCATCACCCACCGCATCGCGCACCTGGTTTCCGCGGGACATGTGAAGGCCGATCAGGTGCTCGCGGTGACCTTCACCGCACGGGCGGCGGGGGAGCTGCGCAGCAGGTTGCGCGCCCTCGGCCTCGGTGGTGACGCGAACCAGGTGCAGGCGCGCACCTTCCACGCGGCCGCGCTGCGCCAGCTCAAATACTTCTGGCCGCAGATTGTCGGCGACGTGCCGTGGCGGCTGATCGACGGCAAGTTCCCGATCGTCGCGCAGGCGGCGAACCGGGCCGGGCTCTCCTCGGCCACCGACAGCGTGCGTGACCTGCTCAGCGAAATCGAGTGGGCGAAGGCCTCGCTCATCGCCCCGGAGGATTATCCGGCGGCGGTGGCCAAGAACCGCCGCGAGACGCCCTACGACGCGCTGCGCGTGGCCGAGGTGTACGCGGGCTACGAGAAGCTCAAGGCCACACCGGACGGCCTGCTGCTCGACTTCGACGATCTGCTGCTGCACACCGCGGCGGCGCTGGAGGACTATCCGGCGGTGGCCGACGAATTCCGCGGCCGCTATCGCAGTTTCGTCGTCGACGAGTACCAGGACGTCACCCCGTTGCAGCAGCGTGTGCTCGACGCCTGGCTCGGCGACCGCGACGACCTGACCGTGGTCGGCGACGCCAACCAGACGATCTACTCGTTCACCGGCGCGACCCCCGGCTACCTGCTCGACTTCTCCCGCCGCTTCCCCGACGCCACTGTGGTCCGCCTGGAACGCGACTACCGCTCGAC
The DNA here is from genome assembly GCF_900269665.1 of Nocardia suismassiliense. GTDB lineage: Bacteria > Actinomycetota > Actinomycetes > Mycobacteriales > Mycobacteriaceae > Nocardia > Nocardia suismassiliense. The sequence goes on along the minus strand of NZ_LT985361.1, from coordinate 7,926,065 downwards.
CCCGCAGGTGGTGTCGCTGGCGAACCGGGTGATCGGCGTGGCCCGCGGCCGCATCGCGGGCACCCGGCTACAGCTGATCGGCCAGCGCCCGGACGGACCCGAGCCGGTCTTCGCCGAGTTCGAGGACGGCCCCGCCGAGGCCGCCGCGGTGGCGAAGTCGATCAAGCGGCTGATCGATGCGGGCACCCCGGCCGCCGAGATCGCCGTGCTCTACCGGATCAACGCCCAGTCCGAAAGCTATGAGCAGGCGCTCACCGAACGCGGCATCCCGTATCAGGTGCGCGGCGGCGAAGGCTTCTTCTCGCGTGCCGAAGTGCGGCAAGCCGTTTCGGCGCTGCGCCAGGCCGCCTCGCGCGACGATCTGCCCGGCGAGGCGCGCAGCGGCACCGCGCTGGTCACCCGGGTGCGCGCGGTGCTGGCCCCGCTCGGCCTGACCACGGCCGAACCGGCCGGTGCCCAGGCCAGGGAGAAGTGGGCCTCGCTCGTCGCGCTGGTCACGCTGACCGAGGAGCTGGTCGAGCACGACGAAAAGCTCGACCTGCCCGGCCTCCTGCGCGAGCTGGCCGCCCGGACCGAGGCGCGGCACCCACCGACCGTGCAGGGCGTCACGCTCGCCTCGCTGCATGCCGCCAAGGGGCTGGAGTGGGACGCGGTCTTCCTGGTCGGCGTCGCCGACGGCACCCTGCCGATCGCGCACGTGCTCGCCGACGACGGTTCGGTCGGCGACGAGGCGAAACTGGAAGAGGAACGGCGGCTGCTCTATGTCGGCGTCACCAGGGCGCGGGTACATCTGCAGCTGTCCTGGGCGCTGGCCCGCGGCGAGGGCAAGCGGCGCACCCGGCGCCGGTCCCGGTTCCTCAACGGCCTCGTGCCCGACGATTCCCCGGCTTCCCGGATCGCGGCACCGGTCTCGGAAACCGCGAAGGGCATTCGCCCCACCTGCCGAGTGTGTGCGAAGCCACTCATCGGCACCTATGCGACTATGCTCGGCCGCTGTCGTCGTTGTCCGGCGGACCTCGACGCCGAGCTGCTGGTGGCACTGCAGGAGTGGCGCGCGGAGAAGGCGCAGGCCTTGCAGGTGCGCGAATTCGTGGTGTTCACCGACACCACGCTGACCGCCATCGCCGAACAACTGCCAGGTGACGACGCCGCGCTGGCCGCGATCGCCGGGATCGGCGCGAAGAAGCTCGAACAGTACGGCGCCGACGTGCTCGCGATCATCGCTTCGCGGCTGCGCGCAAGACCCCAAAACCGCAGGTAGAAAATAGGTTGTACCGTTTGGCGAACTTGCCTATGGTGGGTTCTACGCACCGGGAGGTCATCCCGGCGCGCATAGTCATCAGACACAACGAGTTATGGAGGGAGGCAGACGTGAACATCAATTACTTCAGCGGCAGCGACGTTGCGGTGAATACACCCATGTCGGCCTCCCGGGGGATCCTCGCCTTGCAGGGGATCGGTCTGTCCGAAATCGGTGCGTTCGGCACGCAGGCGCAACTCGCGCCCATGCATGCCCATGGCTGCGCCGTCATGCAGGACAAGCCCAACGCGGGTAGCTGGCACCCGTCTGTCGTCACCACGACGGCAGACAACGTTGTCGTCATCGCAGCAGAGGCCGGTTATGAGCCGGCGGATCTGCAGGCAGCACGCCTCCGCCCCGCAAACCAAGCGATCGTGATCAGGACTCGGCAGAGATGTCGAATACCTAGGTAGGGAATCTCCCTCCCAGACCTCCTGGCCACGGATCGCACGACGCGAAACCGTGGCCAATCTTTTTCGGCCCTTCAGCCAGCCGGCACCGGTTTCGCGGACAACACAACGAACCGCTGCAACGAGCTGAAGGAGAACGACGTGTTCACCGCCCAGGAATGGCCAGAGGCCACTACTGACGTGACATGCCGAACCGTGGCCCCCATCACCCGGGCCAGGGAGGTCAACAAGGTGCTGCCTTGCCGTGCCGGAGATCCCGATCTCTGGTTCGCCGAGAGCCCTAACCAGTTGGAGCAGGCCAAGGCGCTGTGCGCCAGTTGCCCCATCCGGAAGGGCTGCTTGACCGCAGCCATGGATCGGCGTGAGCCGTGGGGTGTCTGGGGTGGCGAAATCTTCGAACAGGGAGTCGTCATCGAACGCAAGCGCCCGCGCGGCCGTCCGCGCAAGATCGCGGTCCCGGCATGAATCCGGGAGTAGCTTCCCTCCCTCCGGTCGATGTGCTCGATTCGGTTGGTCCTGACACGGGCCGAGCCAACGAACGAGAAAGCAGACGATCCGCTCACCGTTGCCCGGTGGGCGGCTCGTTTGCGTTGTGCTACCGGGGTTTTGGAAGTCCGGTTCGCCGTGGCCCGTGGGGTGCCCGGCGGACCGTCAGCCCGTCGGCAACGGCGAGCAGTAGTGTTCTGGTGTCGTCGGCGTGCGCCCACCAGCGGTGGCGCACGCCCGACGGGCAGTAATAGGAGTCTCCGGTGGACAGGATCACCTCTTCGCCGTGGGCGACGACCGTGATCGTCCCGGAGACCACATAGATCAATTCGTCGTTGCCATGGGTGAATTCGCGCTCGCCCCGCCTGGTTCCGCCGGTGAACTCGAGCGCCCGTAGTTCCCTGGCGCCGTGTACCAGCGAGCGCACCGATCCGTCGTTGTCCCAATCGGTTTGATCGAGGCTGCCCTCGCCCGCGCGCACGATCACCGAACCGGGCGTACTGTCGGCCGCGGCCAGCAGTTCCGTCGCCGTGGTACTGAGCGCATCCGCGATGCGTTGCAGTGAGCGCAGACTCGTATTGGTGCGCCCGTTCTCCAATTGACTCAGAAATGATTGCGACAATTCGGTCTTCGCCGCCAATTGGGCCAGCGTCAGCCGAGCCGCACGCCTGCGGTCGTGCACGACGTTGCCGAGTCCAGGCCACCGCGCCTGGTCGTCGCTTCCGTACCGCACCTGCCGAAAAACCTCTCTCGATCCCCTCGCACAGTGGCAGGAGTGCGGTACTGAATCCGCGTGTTTACATCACGCTGATCCGAATACTTGCCAGCGACGCTCGAGTGCGGCCTAGAAGTCGAACACCGCGACCGTGGTGGCGTGCAAGACGCACTCGTTCGAGAAGAAGCCATGGTCGGAGATCGGCTCGCCGCGCCAGACACCGTCGATGGCGGCGACCACCGGAACGAAATCCTGGGAGCACAGTGGCGGCACGGTGAAGTCGGCGAGTGCCCGGATATTGCCGTCGGCCGCCGCCAAATTCGCACAGGCCTGCTCGGCCTTCGGGTGGGTGCCGCCGATCTTCGGCGCACAGATGAGGCTGACGACGCGTTTGCCACCCACCTCGGTCGATACTCCCGGCCCCACCGACAGCGAGACCACCGACTGCGCTTCGGCGGCGGGTTCGGCACCGACCGGCGCCATCGACACCCCCAGCGCAGCGGCCGCGCCGATCGAGACACCGACTATGCGACCGGTGCGCGACATGGTCATCACCCTTCGTCGACGGAGACGATCCGAGCCGAGGATGAGGTTAATCGACCGGCGACCCCGCATCCCGCAATTCGCATCGCGGGCCGGGTCACCGGTTCAGCTGACCGTGCGCTCCTCGCGGAAGCCCGGCATCCAGGTGCGGACCAGTTCCATGAACGGCAATTCGGCGTCGAGCTGGGCGAGGATGCCGACGGAGCCGCCGAGCACCCGGAAGATCATCACGTACTCGGCCGGAAGTTGCAGGGCGCGTGCGGTTTTCATCTCCTGGCTGGAGATGTCGGAGGCCTTGCCCGCGACCCGCTGCATCCACTTGCGGGTGAAGTGGAACGAGTCGGACTTGATCGGATCGGTGAACGGACGCAGATAGTCGGCGATCTCCTGATGCGTGACGGTGCGGCCGGGGATGACCCAGCCGTTGTCGTACATGAGCTCGGTCAGTTCCTCGAAGCGCTCCTCGACCGAGAGCGCGAGCATCTGGCCGAGCACGGGGGGAAAGCCGTTCGGCAGCGGTGCGCAGGCGCCGAAGTCGATGACCGCGAGTTTGCCGTCGGCGAGCATCATGAAGTTGCCGGGGTGCGGGTCGGCGTGCAGCAGGCCGACGGTTTCCGGGGAGGAGAAGTGGAACCGGCCCATCAGGGTCGCAACCCGGTTACGCAGCTCACGGGTGCCCTCGGGGTCCGCGGCGCCGGCCTGGATGATCGAGGAGACGGCGGTGCCGTCCAGCCATTCGGTGACGATCACCTTCGGCGCGCTGGCCACCACCTTGGGCACCACGATGTCCTGATGCCCGTCGAAACCCTTGGCGAAGGCGCGCTGATTGGCCGCCTCGTTGCGGTAGTCGAGCTCTTCCTCGGTGCGCTCGGTGATCTCGGCCAGGATCGGCTTCACGTCGGCGCCGGGGATGACCGAGGCGAGCAGTCCGGTCATCCGGTTCAACGTCTTGAGATCAGCGCGCAACGCCTCGTCGGCGCCGGGGTACTGCACCTTCACCGCGACGGTGCGTCCGTCCGACCAGACCGCCTTGTGCACCTGGCCGATGCTGGCCGACGCGGCGGGGCTGTCGTCGAACTCCTGGAACCGCTGCCGCCACTGGGTGCCCAGCTGCTGATCGAGCACCCGGTGCACGGTCTCGGCGGGCATCGGCGGCGCGGCGGCCTGCAGCTTGGTGAGGGCCTCGCGGTAGTGCTCGCCGAACTCCTCGGGCACCGCGGCTTCCATCACGCTGAGGGCCTGGCCGAACTTCATCGCACCGCCCTTGAGCTCACCGAGCACGTTGAACAGCTGTTCGGCGGCCTTCTGGTTCAGCTGCGCGTTGATCTCGGACTTGTCGCCACCGGCCAGCTTCTTACCGAACCCCACGGCGGCCCGCCCGGCGATGCCGAGCGGAATCTTGGCCAACTTGGCGTTACGGGACGAGCGACGGCGCACGATCTCAGACACGTACCCATCATGGCGGAAGGAAGTACTTCTTAGCCACGGCAATCGTGCAATAGACACCGCTGATGGCCGTGACCCCGATCACTCGTGCTCCGCGGCGGCCGAGGTATGCGGGCGATCTCGACACGCGGTGAGACCGGCCGGAATTCGGCGGCAGCCGCAGTCCGCGTGCCGCGGCCACTGCCGCCGATTCAGCAGGTACGCGTCCAGGTCGACCTCGAGTGTCGCGTCCAAGGTGGCCGGTGCCCGGCGGGTCGACAGGGCCAGGACGGCCTCCACCTCGCTGACCGCGAGGGCCGCGGTGGCCGCGATCTTGGCCGGCGAGGCGTGACCGACCCGGCCCAGCAACTGCGCGGCCAGGTGCGGCCAGTCCGCGTCGTAGTCGGCGCGCAGCAGATCGGCACAGCGCAGGCAGCTGGTCGCGCCGGGCAGCACCAGCGGGCCGATCACGCCACGGCCGTCGCGGATCCGGACCGGCAGATGGGCGATCCGGTGTTGCACCAGATCCTCGGTGAGTCGCGGGTCGGTGACCAGTACGTCGGCCAGCACCACCAGGTCGGTCTGCCAGCCGGACACCGGGGCGACGTGCGGCCGGTAGTCGCGCGAACGGCTCGGCCGCACACCGAGTTTGCGCAGGCCCGTGGTGATCGCGTCGGACATCGGGCCGAGGCCGTGCACCCGCACCGACCGGATCCGCCCGCCGCGGTCCTCGGGATGCTCGAGCAGTCCGGCCTCGTCCAGTACGTCGAGCAGCGCCATCGCGTGGTCCGGTTCGATGCCGCATTCTCCGGCGCGCCAGACGATTTGGGGCCGCGTCTGCGTTCCGTCCAGCAGGCGCAGGAAGGCGAGCACGGTGTCGGCGTCGAGCCCGGCGGGGTCGAGCAGCAGCGCGGTCTCGGGATGCCAGCCGAGTTGTACGACGCCGGACGGACGCACCAGCACGGCGATCTGCGGGGGCAGCAGCGGGCCACGACACAGTGAGGTCATGCCCGGCAGTATGCGGGCCTCGCAGGCGCCGATCAGCCACGAATCCCGTAGTTATACACAGGGATTCGTGGCTATCAACAGGACACTCAGGCGGACGGGCCGCTGTCCTTGCCCAGGTCCGGCCCCGGCTCGTTGTCGTCCGCACCCGGATTGGTCTTGTCCCGCTCGGCCTTTTCGCGCGCCTCGGTCTCCGCCAGCTGCGCCAGCGGATCGTCGAACGCGGTGGTGCCGCCGCCGATCACCGCATCGATGAAACCGGCGGGGGAGTCCAGGTCGTTGGAGTCGGGCAGCAGGTCCGGATGGGCCCAGACGCCGTCGCGCTTCTCCACGCTCGCGTCGGTGGTGAGCCTGCGCCACAGCGCGGCGGCCTCGCGCAGCTTGCGCGGCCGCAGTTCCAGCCCCACCAGGGTCGCGAAGGTCTGCTCGGCGGGGCCGCCGGTGGCGCGACGCCGACGCAGGGTCTCGGCCAGCGCACCCGCACCGGGCAGCCGATCGCCGACCGCATCGGTGACTACGACTTCCACCCAGCCCTCGATCAACGCGAGCAGGGTCTCCAGCCGCTCCAGCGCCTGCTTCTGCTCCGGCGTGGTCTGCGGCTCGAACGCGCCCTGCGACAGGATTTCCTCGAGCTTGCCGGGGTCGGTCAGCGCCATCGGGTCGATGCCCTGGGCGGCTTCCTCCAGCGCGGAGAAGTCCATCCGGATGCCGCGCGCGTAGTCCTCCACCGCGGCGAGCACCTGCTGGCGCAGCCACGGCACGTGACCGAACAGCCGCTGGTGCGCGGCTTCCCGCGCGGCGAGAAACACCATGATCTCGCTCTCCGGCTGTTCCAAGCCCGCGCTGAAGTCCGAGATCGCGGCGGGCAGCAGCGCTGCCGTGCCGGTGGGGCCGAGCGGCAGGCCGATGTCGGTGGAGGTCAGCACCTCCTTGGCGAGCTGACCGAGCGCCTGACCGAGCTGCGAACCGAAGGCGAGGCCGCCCATCTGGCCGAGCATGCCCACCATCGGCGCCGCGAACTCCTTGGCTTCCTCGGGCAGGGACGCGGTCCACATGCCCGAGATCTGCTGCGCCACCGGGTCGCACAGCCGCTGCCAGGTGGACAGCGTCTCCTCGATCCAGTCGTTGGCGGTCCAGGCGACGGTCTTGGTCGCGCCGGCGGGCAGGGTGGTCGCGCCGTCGAGCCAGAGCTCGGCGAGGTGCGCGGCATCGGCGATGGCACTCGCGGTGCTCGCCGACACCGGGGTCACACTCGACCCGAGCTGCTGCCGGGCGAGTCGCTTGGCGACGTCGTAGTTCACCGGACCGGCCTGCGCGGAACCGGGCTGACCCATGCCGCTGAGCATCTGGCCGAGCGAGGTCAACATCTGGCCGAGCTGTGACGGATCGAAACCGCCGCCGGGTCCACCCACTCCGAACGGATTATTCGACTCGGGACCGCCCGGCTCGTCACCGCGCTTGCGGTCGTCGTCGTCGCGGTCCGAAAATCCGAAGGGGACGTCACTCATACGGCCAACATTACGCGTGTAGTGCAGGCACTTGATGTTCGCGCGGCGCGAAACCGGGGACGCGCGGGAGCATCGAATGTCCGCCTCCGGCGTCCTTCGACGGCGGCCATCACTACTGTGGTCCAGGTGAATCGTCGGATCCTCACCCTGGTGGCCGCCCTGATCCCGGTGCTCGTGCTCGGCGCCCTCGGCAGCGTGCTCACTGTGCCGTTCGTCGCACTCGGCCCCGGCCCCACCTTCAACACCCTCGGCAAGGTCGAGGGCAAAGAGGTAGTGGACGTTCGCGGCACCGAGGTGGACCCGACGACGGGGCACCTCAATATGACCACCGTGTCGGTGCGTGACGGGTTGAGCATCTTCGAGGCGTTCGGCTTCTGGGTGAGCGGCAAACACGGGCTGGTGCCGCGCGCCGAGGTGTATCCGCCCGGGGTGTCGCGGGACGAGATCGACAAGTCCAACCAGCAGGACTTCAAGGATTCCGAGGGCAATGCCGAGGTCGCGGCGCTGCACTACCTGAACATGCCGACCGTGGTGCTGCTGCGCAAGGTGGCCGAGGACGGCCCGGCCAAGGACGTGCTGAAAGCCGGTGACGAGATCATCAGCATCAACGGCGCGCCGATCGCCGAGCCGAAGGACGTGGTGTCGGCGGTGTCGGCGCAGCCGCCGGGCGCACAGCTGACGGTGCAGGTGCGCCGCGAGAACGCCGAGCAGACCCTGCAGGTGACCCTCGGCGCGCGACCCGACGACAAGGACAAGGGCTACCTCGGCGTGACGCCGGGAGAGGGCGCGCGCCCGCCGTTGCAGGTGTTCTTCAACCTCGCCGACATCGGCGGACCGTCGGCCGGGCTGATGTTCAGCCTCGCGCTGATCGACAAGCTCACCCCCGGCGAGCTCGACGGCGGCAAGTTCGTCGCGGGCACCGGCACCATCGATCAGGAGGGCAAGGTCGGCCCGATCGGCGGCATCCAGTACAAGATGATGGCCGCGCGCGACGCGGGCGCGGAGACCTTCATGGTGCCCGCCGCCAACTGCAACGAGGCCAAACAGCGGACCCCCGAGGGGCTGCGCCTGGTCAAGGTCGAAAACCTCACCGGCGCCGTGCAATCGCTCAACGACATCAACGCGGGCAAGGAAACCGTCGGCTGCGGCTGAGCCGGTCAGTCGCCGGCCCACTCCAGGGTGGCGTGCAGCGCGTCGATGAGGTTGGGCGCCAGGTTCGGGTAGGTGCGCAGGTCCAGATCGCCGAAGTCGTCGGCGTCCTCCTCGGGTCGCAACTGCAGCAGGCTCAGCGACGCGCCCTCGCGCAGCACCGCGGCGAACAGGCGGGCCTCGCGCCGCTCCGGATGCGACTCGGCCGCGGCCCGGGCGGCGGCGTCGGCCGCCTCGTGGTCGGCGAGCAGCGGCACCAGCGCCTCGTCCAGGGAGGACTCGGCATCCGGCGGCAGCACCACGATCTCCTGCACCAGCACGCAGCCCTGGACGGCGGGCGGCCAGCTGGTGGTCGCGAGGTACTCGTCCAATGCCACCGAGCCGCCGGTCACCTCGTCCGGATACGACTCCTGCGCAACAGGAGTGAGCTCGGCCGCCTCGTCGACCTCCTCGAGCAGCTCCGGCTGCGCCGCGATCAGGTCGGCGGTGGGTACCAGCGCGAACATCTGCGGCGGTCTTCCCCACCCTTCGGCGTCGACGAAATCGGCCACCTCCCGGACGGCGCGGGCGAGGACCAATTCGGCGTGCAGATCTGCGGGAGTCACGGGGGACATCCAATCAAATCGACTGGACAGGCTATTCACAAACCCGAGTTCGGCGCTCAATTTTGCGCCGTGAGCGAGTTTTCGAGCGTCGAATCGCGGGCAGAGCATGTGATCAGTGTCCGATTCCGTAGAGTGGGCCCCGACGGTCCGTAAGGACCACCCCGCACTATCGGACTGCGGCGTCTCGGCCTGCTGGATCGGCGCGAGTGCCGCCGGACCTTGGAGAGTGGCATCGTGGGCATGCGGCCCCCCACCGGCTTACCTTCGCTTTCCCGACGCAGCCGCGTGCTGCTGCTGGCGGCCATTGCCTTAGCGGCGTTGCTGCTACTCGGTCCACGGCTGACCGACACCTATACCAATTGGTTGTGGTTCGGCGAAGTCGGTTTCCGCGAGGTGTATCTCACGGTCTTGGTGACCCGGATCCTGTTGTTCGTCGGCGTGGCGATCTTCGTCGGCGTGATCGTCTGGCTGGCGTTGCTGATGGCCTATCGCTCCCGGCCGGTGTTCGTGCCGGTGGCCGGGCCGAACGATCCGATCGCGCGCTACCGCACCACCGTGATGAGCAGGCTGCGGTTGTTCGGCGTCGGCATTCCGGTGCTGCTCGGACTGCTGTCCGGCCTGGTGGCGCAGTCGAATTGGGTCACCGTGCAGCTGTTCCTGAACAGCAGTGCGTTCGGCCAGGAGGACCCGCAGTTCCATCTCGACGTCAGTTTCTACGCCTTCGAGTTGCCGCTGTATCGCATGGTGCTGAACTGGCTGTTCGTCGCGGTGGTCATCGCGTTCTTTGCCAGCCTGGTGACGCACTACATCTTCGGCGGTCTGCGGCTGAGCGGTCGCGAGGGCACGCTGACCCGCGCCGCGCGTATCCAATTGGCCGTGCTGGCCGGGCTTTTCGTGCTGCTCAAGGCGATTGCGTACTGGTTCGATCGTTATGAGCTGTTGATGAGCAGTCGTAAGGAGCCCACCTTCACCGGTGGTTCCTTCACCGACATCAACGCGGTGCTGCCCGCCAAGCTGATCCTGCTCTCCATCGCGGTGATCTGCGCGCTCGCCTTCTTCGCAGGCATCGTGCTGCGCGATCTGCGGGTGCCCGCCATGGCGGCCGCGCTGCTCGTGCTGTCCTCGATCCTGGTCGGCGCGGTGTGGCCGCTGGTGGTCGAGCAGTTCTCGGTGCGTCCGAACGCCGCGGACAAGGAAAGCGAGTACATCCAACGCAATATCGCCGCGACCAGGCAGGCGTTCGGGATCACCGACGACAAGATCAACTATCAGGATTACAAGGGCGAGAGCAAGAAGAACCCGCTGGACGTGCCGGTCGACGCCGCGACCATCGGCAATGCCCGGCTGCTCGATCCGAACATCTTGTCGCCCACCTTCACTCAGCTGCGCCAGCTGAAGAACTTCTACGGCTTCCCCGAGTCGCTGGACATCGACCGCTACAACCTCGACGGCGATGTGCAGGACTACATCGTCGCCGCGCGCGAGCTCTCGCCCGCCGCGTTGAGCGGTAACCAGAAGGACTGGATCAACCAGCACACCGTCTACACCCACGGCAATGGTTTCGTCGCCGCGCCGGCGAACCGGGTCAACAAGCCGCAGTCCGATGATCCGAACGCGGCAGGCGGCAGCAGCGACAGCGGTTACCCGATCTTCATGGTCAGCGACCTGTTCACGCCGAAGGACAGGCAGCGGATCAAGGTAGACCAGCCGCGCATCTATTTCGGCGAGGTGATTTCGCAGGCCACTCCCGACTACTCGATCGTCGGCACCACGGAAGGCCAGCGACCCCGCGAATACGACTCCGACACCGCGCAGTTCACCTACGACGGTAAGGGTGGCGTGCCGATCGGCAACTGGTTCAACCGGCTCGCCTTCGCCGCCAAGTACGCCGAGCGCAACATTCTGTTCTCCTCGGCCATCGGCGACAACTCCAAGATCATCTTCAATCGCGACCCGCGCGACCGGGTGCAGAAGGTGGCACCGTGGCTGACCACCGACGGCAATGCCTACCCGGCGGTCGTCGACGGCCGGATCCAGTGGATCGTCGATGCGTACACCACTCTCGACAACTACCCGTACGCGCAGAAGACCTCGCTGGACGGTATCGAGGACAGCATCGACAAGAAGACCGGCAGGCTGATTCCGCGCAAGGAAGTCAGCTACATCCGTAACTCGGTGAAGGCCACCGTCGACGCCTACGACGGCACGGTGAACCTGTACGAGGTGGACTCGAAGGATCCCGTGCTGAAGGCCTGGCGCGGGGTGTTCCCCGGGGCGGTCAAGCCGGAAAGCGAGATCACTCCGGAGTTGCGCGCGCACTTCCGGTATCCGGAAGATCTGTTCAAGGTGCAGCGCGAGATGTTGACGAAGTACCACGTCGACGATCCGCGAGAGTTCTTCACCAACAACGCCTTCTGGTCGGTGGCGGCCGATCCGACGATCGAGGGTGGGGCACCGGCCAACCAGCCGCCCTACTACGTGCTGCTGGGTGACCCGAAGGGCGGGAACAAGCCGGTCTTCAATCTGACCAGTGCGATGGTCGGCTACAACCGGCAGTTCCTGTCGGCGTATATCTCGGTGCGGTCGGATCCCGACGACTACGGCAAGTTCACGATCTTGCGATTGCCGACCGATACGCAGACGCTGGGTCCGCAGCAGACCCAGAACCGAATGACGACGGCGCCGGAGGTCTCTCGGGAGAAGACGTTGCTGTCGAACTCGAACAAGATCAAATATGGCAACCTGCTGACCCTGCCGATCGCCGACGGCGGAATCCTTTATGTGGAGCCGTTTTACAACGAACGCAACACCGGAGCGAACACCGCGACCTTCCCGCAGCTGCTGCGCGTCCTGGTGAGTTACCGGGATGACGCGGGAAGCGTAAAGGTCGGTTATGCCTCGACTTTGGCTGAGGCGTTGAACCAGGTGCTGCCCGGCAGCGGTGCGCTGGCAACTCCGTTCGGTGGCGATTCCGGTACGCGGCCGCGCCCCGGTACCGTGCCGCCGCCCGCGGAAGGCACCACGCCGCCGCCGAACACCGGTGGCCCGGTACCGGGGCGCGGCCGCGCACCGGCATCGCCACCGAACGGAGCTGCCAGCGCACCGCTGCCGGGCAGCACCTGGTTCAACGCCTCAGCCAACGGCGAGGCAGAACCGACCTTTACGCTTCCCCCGTCATCCCGCGACCTCACCAGCCAGCGCAGCCGCTGCGGGAATGCCGCGGTGNGGCAGTGTCACCCCGCCACCCGGCTCGTCGCCCGCCAAGGACGCCGCAGCCGCTGAGCTGAACCGGAAGATCGACGCCTTGCGAAATGCCATGCGCTCAGGCAACTTCCAGGAATTGGGCAAGGCGCTGGACGAGCTGGACGCCGCAGCGAAGGCATACCAGGACGCCGGTCGCTGAGGTAGGTCGGAACCGAAACACGAAGCGGCGCTGCTGTCCCGAGGGACGGCAGCGCCGCTTTCGTTGTGCAGCAGGCGCTTAGCGGCCGGCGATCGCCTCGATCAGCGAGCCGTTCTGCTCCAGGATCTGCAGGTACTGGCCTTCCAGGCCGTGCTGCTTGGCCAGGTCGCTGCCCACGGCCTTGGCCTGGTCGACCAGCGCCTTGGAGCTGCCCGGCAGCGGCAGGGCGGGCGCGGCGGGCTCGGGGGCCGGTTCCGGCTCCACGACGGCCTCGGGCTCCGGTGCGGAGGTGCCCGGGCGCAGGTACTTGCCGCCGGACGGCCACGCGCCGACACCCTGGGTGGCGAGCACGTTCTCCGCGACGCGGATCTGCTCTTCCTTGCTTGCGGTGTGCGCCGAGCCCTGGCCGCCGTTGGCCGCCCAGGTGCTCGGCGAGAACTGCAGGCCGCCGTAGTAGCCGTTGCCGGTGGCGATGCCCCAGTTGCCGCCGCTCTCGCACTGAGCGACGCCGTCCCAGTCGTGGGCGGGCGCGGCGGATGCGGTCGCGGTGGAGAATGCGAACGGGACGGCAACAAGGGCGCCGGTAACAGCGGCAAAGCCGAGGGCGCGGGCGTTGAACTTCCGGTTCTCAGTCATAAGTGCATTTCCCTCCCTGCGCCTACCAGCCTCGGCGATGCAGCTGCCGGGCCCCTGCCCCCAGGTTGTCGGGGATCCTCGAACCGCGGGACAGGGTCGCCGGTATACGAACGGTTCGAGTTCGAGCCCTTCACGGATGATCCGGGCCGTGAACGCACGGTAACGAAGAAATCTCGGCAGATCACGTCTTGATAACGCTCGCATTGCATGATGCGAATAACCCGAATATCATCCTTTGCGCAGGTCGGAAATATCATCGACACGCATTCTGGACGGTCTGTTATAGCAACGTTATGTGTTCGAGATCACTACGATATAGTGACCCAGATCACGTTTAAGCGGTTGCCGTCGGCAGTGATAGGCCCATAGGCATAGCGAAACCGGGTGCTTCGGGCACAGCTCGCCGGCTTCCGCCGTGTGTGGCCCTGGTCTCCAGCTCGTTTCCCGGCCGCCGGAACGCCCCCCGCGACCAGCGCTCAGCCACCGCAAATACGCCCGCCGACCAGGCGATTTGGCATCAACGTGAACCCGTGTGTAATGTTGTGTTTACCGACGCGGGGTGGAGCAGCTCGGTAGCTCGCTGGGCTCATAACCCAGAGGTCGCAGGTTCAAATCCTGTCCCCGCTACAAATGGAAGAGGCTCCCGGATCACTCCGGGAGCCTCTTTTCTTATTGTCCGGGTGTCGGGCGTAGCCGTCCGGTAGGCACCGACTCGGCGACGGCCGCCTTGTTGTCGGCGCGGTAACTGGGCTCGAGTGGCAGCACGCTTGCCGACGATCCGGCACACCCATCCAGCTCGGTCTCGGCAACGAATAAGGGTCGCGCTGCCCGCGCCCATTCGCCGAGGCTTCGGATACGGGCGTGCGCTAGCTGTGCTTGTAAGTCGCGGCGCATGTGCACCCAGGGTGGACAAGGGCTCGGTGGATGGTGCCTGTGGTCGGTTGTTCCCAGCGATGGATAGGAGCTCTGAAATGCTCTCCCACACAACCCGCGGTGTTCGTTCAGCCGCTGTCCTCATGGCGCTCGGCGCGGCAAGCGTAGTGTCCACTGCCCCAGCCAATGCTGATGTCGTGAACCACACCAGCTGTGGCGGCGTGGGGAAAACCAGCGAGGTCAGGGTCGACAAGGCCGAAGGCTCTGTCGTAAACATGACGCCGGGGCAGCCTTACGACTTCGAGGTCGACTTCGTTCCGAAGGACAGCTCGCTGACGTCGGTGACGGTCGAGGCGGAATACATGGGGTCTCCGATCACGCTCCTCGACAGCGCCGCTGTCGGTTCCTCGACTGCGGGTGCCCTGACTACCGCTCGGTTCACGATCATCCCGAACGACGTTCTGAGTGGCGAAACTGTGCCGATCCGGATCGAGCTGCGCTCAGCCACACCTCAGCGCCTCCAAGCGTGCGCGAGCCTCAAGGCCCACATCAACTGACCGAGACATGGTCAGGAGATCGACGACAGCTCGTCATCAGCTCTTCGTATGTCCACGACCGGGCCGGCTGCCTAGCAGGAGGGCAGCGAGGTCAAGTGCTGACAAGCGTGTCGGTGCGTCGGATCCGCTAGTCCAGTAGCGAACGTAGATGCGCCCGAAGCGTCTTGCGTAGGCGCTCGACGGTCAGCGAACCGTGTGGCGTCACCGCATCCAAGCTCAGCCCCTCCATGATCGCGGTGAGCAGTTCGGCCTGCTCTCGCGGCTCGGGGACGGCGAGGGTGCGCAGGGCGTCGGTGACCACCTGGCGTAGGTCGGCGGCCATCTGTTCGGTGACGGGGCGGAACACCGGCTTTGTCCGGGCGGCGACGATGAACTCCAGCAGCACGATCGACTCGGTTCGGCGTTCCTCGTCGATCGGCAGCAGTTCTTCGAGCAGTGACTGGAGGGCGTCGACGGCGCGGCGGCCGGTCAATCCGCGCAGGGCCGCGATGGGATGGCGGGAAAGTCGTTGGGCCATGCGGTCGCCGACCTCGGTGGCGGCGGCGGCGAGGAGGTCCTGGTGGTCGTCGAAGTAGTGCCGTACCGATCCGATGTTCAATCCCGATTCGACGGCGACCTTTCGGAGCGACAGGCCGTCGAGGCCTTCGGCGACCACGAGGCGGAAGGCCGCCTCTACGACGTGCCTGCGGCGCTGTTCGGCGTCGATTCGAGCTGGCATCGGGCCAATGTATCGCGGCTGTGATAAACGTTGGGGCGCAACGCCGTCGGTTGCGGATCAGGCCCGGTGCCGGGTGACGCGTCGTTCGTCCCATACCGGCTCGGCCGATTCGTAGACGCCACCATCGGCGCCGAAGACGAGGAAGCGATCGAAGTCTCTGGCGAACCATCGGTCATGGGTAACCGTGAGCACCGTTCCGTCGAAGCTGTTCAACGCCTGCTGTAAAGCTTCGGCGGAGACGAGATCTAGGTTGTCGGTCGGCTCGTCCAGCAGCAGTAGTGTCGCGCCGCCGAGTTCCAGCAGCAGGATCTGCATTCGCGCCTGTTGCCCGCCGGAGAGCGAGTCGAACGTCTGCTCCGCCGCGCCTGCCAGTTCGTAGCGGGCCAGCACCCGGGAGGCCTCCTCGCGCGGCAACCCGGCCCGGTGCTCGTCACCGTGGTGCAGGATCGACAGCAGCGTCCGGCCGGCCAGGTCGGGGCGGCCGTGTGTTTGGGCGAACCATCCTGGACGCACTCGCGCACCGAGTCGCGCCCGCCCGGTGTGCGACACGGGTTCGACGGTCAGGTCGCCGACCGGTCGATGCTCGGCATCCGGGTCGGTGCCACCGGCGGCGAGCAGTCGCAGGAAGTGCGACTTGCCGGAGCCGTTGGCGCCGAGCACGGCAACCCGATCGCCGTACCAGACCTCCACGTCGAACGGCTGCATCAAGCCGGTGAGCTCCATTCTCTCGCAGACCACGGCGCGCTTACCGGTTCGTCCGCCGCGCAACCGCATCGCCACGTGCTGCTGTCGTGGCTGCGCCTCGGGTGGCCCGGCCTCCTCGAACCGGGCAAGCCGGGACTGCGCCGCGCGGTATCGCGACGTCATATCCGAGTTGTAGGCGGCCTTCTGCTTATACATCTGCACCAGCTCTTTGAGCTTGAGGTGCTCGTCGTCCCATCGCCGTCGCAACTCGTCGAGTCGCGCGAACCGGTCGGCGCGTGCCGCCTGATACGTCTCGAACCCGGCCGGATGCACCCACGCGGTGTTCCCGGCCGCGCCGAGCTCGACGGTGACGATGCGCTGCGCCGTGCGGGCGAGCAGTTCGCGGTCGTGGCTGACGTACAGCACACTCTTCGGCGTCTCGTTCAGCCGACTCTCCAGCCAGCGTTTGCCGGGCACGTCGAGGAAGTTGTCCGGCTCGTCCAGCAGCAGTACCTCGTCCGTGCCGCGCAGCAAAGCCTCCAGTACGAGTCGCTTCTGCTCGCCACCGGACAGCGTCCGCACCGCCCGCCGCAGGCATCGGTCGAACGGCACGCCGAGCGCTTCGATGGTGCACACATCCCACAGCACCTCGGCGTCGTATCCGCCCGCGTCGCCCCATTCGGCCAGCGCGGACGCGTACGCCATCTGTGCGTCGATGTCGTTGCGCGCCAACATCTTCGCCTCTGCCGCGGCAACCGTCGCCGCGGCCAGGCGTAGTCGCGGTGCTGCCACCGACAGCAGCAGGTCGCGTACGTCGTCGTCTTCGCGGGCGATGAACTGCCGCATGACGCCGAGGCTGCCGCTGCGCGTCACCGCGCCGGTGCCGGTCGTCAGATCACCGGCGACGATGCGCAGCAACGAGGTCTTCCCGGAACCGTTCGCGCCGATCAGGGCGACCTTCGACCCTTCGCCGACCCGGAACGAAATCTCGTCCAGCAGAACGCGACCGTCGGGAAGCGTGTACCCGATCCCGTTGATGTCGATGTGCCCCATGCGGCGAAAATATCACGGGCGTGATAAATAGACGAGCCATTTTCGGTGGCCGTACAGCGCGAGGTTTCAGCGGCGGATGCTTACTCCGCGTCCAGTGCCCGCCTGCCGGTGAGCGGCCCCCAGATGCCGACCAAGGCAACCATGGTGAGCAGCGCGACGGTGATCACCGAGAACACCAGGCCCGGCCCGTTCGGGCGGTCCAGTAGCGGAAGTAGCAGGAACGGCAGGAGTGCGGTGCTGACCTTCGACAGCGAATAGGTTGCGCCGGAGGCGGTTCCGCGCACCGCGGTGGGGAACGACTCGGGTAGGTAGGCGTGGATGGCGTCGGAGAAGACGTTGCTCGCGACGGTGAACAGGCCGCCCGACAACAGGATCAGCGGCACGCTGGTGGCGAAGCCGAAGGTGAGGCCGAAGATCGCCATCAGCGTGGCGGTGCCCATGACCAGGTGTTTGCGCTCGATCCGCTCCATCAGCGGGATCGCCAGCAGGGAACCCAGCGGATAGCCGAGATAGGTGACGGCCAAGTAGCTCAGGGAGGTCACCACCTCGAATCCCTTGCGGTCCAGCACGAGTACCGCCAAGGTGCCGAACCCGTAGTAGCCGAAGACCTGCAGAATCATCACGGCGGAGAACAGCGTGGTCTTCGCCCGATAGGGCGGCCGGACGATCGCGCTGAACGGCGTGAGGGCGGTCTTGTTCTGCTGCCGGGCGATCCAGTGCGGCGACTCCGGCATGTCACGCCGCGCGAACACCACCACGGCGGCGCCGAGGCCACCGATCACGAACAGCCAGCGCCAGCCCTCGATACCGAAGGGCTGCAACGGAACCAGCCACTTGGCGAGAAACCCCACGGTCGGCACCGCACAGAAACCGATCGTGTACGCCATGGCGATCATGCGGCCACGCACTTGCGGCGGAACAACTTCCGACAGGTAGGTGTCCGACACCGTCATCTCGGCGCCGATCCCGAGTCCGGCCAGGAACCGCGTCGCCATCAGGAAGGTGATGTTCGGGCTGAACGCGCCCAGCAGCGTGAAGCCGGAATATAACGCGATATTGATCATGAACATGCGGCGCCGGCCGAATACATCCGACAACCGGCCGATCACCAGCGCGCCGAGGAACTGCCCGGCGAAGGCCGATCCTACAATCCCGCTGAGCTGAAATGTTGACAAGTGCATCTCTTGTTTCAGCACCCCGGTAATGGTCCCGGCGAGAAACAATTCATACAGATCGAAAAACAATCCGGCGCCGACGAGTAGCATCAATTTGCGATGAATGGGACGAACCGGAAGTTCGTCCAGCCGCAGACGTTCGCGCCCGACGTCGGATGTTGTGATCATCCCGCCATACTCCTGATCAACCCTTGTCACGGCAACAAATCAGTACGGTGTGTCCGGTTCGCGAAGCTTCTCCGATGATGGATTCGAGGTGCCGTGCCGGAATTGTCGATTCGCTGATTCGCGAGTGCCGCGGTGGTTGACTTGGCGCCGTGCCGGCCGCAACCGGCCGCACGTCAGCGCACCGAGGTCAGGAGGCCACGGATATGCCCACGCACGACGGAAAATGGCCGCACGGAACACCGAGCTGGGTCGACAGTCAGGTCGACGACACCGCGCGGGCCCGCGAGTTCTACGGCGAATTGTTCGGCTGGGAAATCATGGACGGCCCGCCGGGTGCCGGCGGCTATCTGATGGCGCTACGGCACGGCAGGCCCGCCGCGGGCATCGGACCCAAACCCGACGGGATGGCGATGCCGTCGGTATGGACCACCTACTTCGCCGCCGACAGCGCCGACGCGATCGCCGAGAAAGTCACGGCGGCAGGCGGTTCGGTGCTGATGGCGCCCTTCGACGTGCTCGATGTGGGCCGGATGTTCGTTGCGACCGACCCGGCCGGTGCGGCCTTCGGTGTGTGGGAAGCCAAGGCGCACACCGGTGCCGGGATCCACAACGAGCACGGCGCGTACTGCTGGAACGAGCTGCACACCGATCGGTACAAGCAGGCGCAGGAGTTCTACGCGGCCGTCTTCGGCTGGCACTACACCGAAATCGGGGACGACCAGAACTTCGTCTACTCCACCTTCGGCCTCACCCAGGACGGCGACCCGGTCGGCGGTATCAACGACGCATCCAAGACGCCCGGCGACTCGCCGTCGTTCTGGCTGGTCTGGTTCCAGGTCGACAACACCGACGCGGCCGTCGCCAAGGCCACCGAGCTGGGCGCGACAGTCCTGATGGACGTGTTCGACAGCGCGTTCGGCCGGATGGGCGTCGTGCAGGGCCTGCAGGGCGAGGCGTTCGGCCTGGTCGACCCGTCGACGACAGTGGGTGAGCCGCCGACGGGTACATGATCAGTGCCGCCGCGCCGCCTCCAATAGCAGTTCGAGGGCGCGCTGCACGGTCTGCTCGAGCACCTGCTCCGGATCGCCGTCGAACTGGCGATGCGAGGCCGTCACGCTGTCATCGGCGAGGGCGAACCACACCGACCCGGCGGGTTCGCCATCCTGCGGGCCCGGTCCGCCGACGCCGGTGACAGCGACCGACAGCGTCGCGCCCAGGAGGGAGTTGACCCCCTCGGCCATCGCCTTGGCCGCCGTCTCCGACACCACCGGCACCTGGGGCACCCCGAGCACTTTGTGCTTGACCTCTGCCGAGTAGGCGACGATGCCGCCGCGGAACCACTCGGCGGACTCGGGTGCGGCGCCCAGGGCGGTCGCGATCTGACCGGCGGTCAACGACTCCGCGACCGCCACCGTCAGACCGCGACGCCGGACGACCTCGGCAAGCTCTTCGGCAATGGCGTGATCATTCATGCCATCCATGATGCGCACTCCCGCATCGGTCACCGCTGGCCGGGTGGGGTGCGGGGGACAAGGCCGTGCTGGTGGGCGTAGACGACCGCGTGAATGCGGTCGCGCACACCGAGTTTGGCCAGGACGCGGGAGACGTGCGTCTTCACGGTTTCCTCGCCGACACCGAGCAGGCCGGCGATCTCGGCATTGCTGCGAGCGTCGGCGAGCAGTAGCAGCACTTCGAGTTCGCGGGCGGTGAGCTGCCGGATCTCGGGTGGGTCGGTCGGTGGGGCCAGGGTGGCGGCGAAGCGGGCGGCCAGACGGCGGGTCATCGACGGATCGATCAGCGCGTCGCCGCGGGCGGCGATCCGGATCGCGGCGACGAGTTCCTCCGGCGGCAGGCTCTTCAGCAGGAATCCGCTCGCCCCCGCGCGCAGCGCTCGGTAGAGGTTGGCGTCGCTGTCGTAGGTGGTGAGCACCAGCACGTGGGTACCACCCGCGGCGACGATGGCCTCGGTGGCGGCGAGCCCATCCAGTTTGGGCATGCGCACGTCGAGAATCGCGACATCCGGTCGCAGCCGGGCGGTTTCGGCGATGGCGGTGCGGCCGTCGCTGACCTCGGCGACGCAGTCGAGGTCGGCCTGGCTGTCGAGGACCGCGCGTAACCCGGAGCGGAACATACTGTGGTCGTCGGCGATCAGTACCCGGATCGGTGCGGTCATACGCCACCGATCGGTACGGAAACCGTGGTGTGCCAGGAGGTTCCGGCAAGGTCGAGACCGTAGTCGAGGGTGCCGTCGAAAAGCTCGGTGCGGCGGCGAATCCCGCAGAGACCGCGCGGTGCCGCGGTATCGGTGGCGGTCGGCGTGGGTGGCATCGCATTGGTAGCGCGGAGGACGACGCGATGGGGAAGGTACTCCACCGTCAATCGCGCATGCTCGCCGTCACCGTGGCGCAATGCGTTGGTCAGCATCTCCTGCACGATGCGATACACCGTGACGTCCAACGACTCCGGCAGATCGACCACCGCGCCGCGCACGACGACCTCGACGGCCAGCCCAGCGGCCCGCACATGCTCGACCAGGCCGTCGATATCGACGAGACCGGGTTGGCGCTGCCCCTCGTCGTCGCGGCCGTGCAGCAGATCGAGTTGCCGCCGCAGGTCCACCATCGCGGCCCTGCTACTCGACTCGACCGCCGTGAGGGAGCGGGTCGCCGCGCCATTCGTGCTGTCCGCCAAAGCTATTCGCGCCGCGCCCGCGTGGATGCCGATGGCGCTGACATGGTGGGAGATCACATCGTGCAGGTCCCGCGCGATGGCGGCGCGTTCTTCGGTCACCGCCCGCTCCAGCGCCACCTGATGATCCCGGCGCCGCAGGCGTTCGCGCTGCTCCAGGTCCGCGATGTAGGCGCCGCGCGCCGCGGTGTACCGCCCGACCAGCCATGGCACGCAGCCCGCGGCCACCGTCGAGGTGACCAGTATTCGCCAGTCGCGGGTGGCGTAACTCGCGGTCAGCAGATGCCCCGTCGCGACACCGCCGCACATCACCAGCATGGTCAGCACCGAGGTCGGTCCGGCCAGCCACGCGCCCGCCCGATAGCCGGCCACCAGAAAGCCGACGTCGGCGAAGCGCCCGCCGAAGCCGTGCCAGTGCAGCAGCCACGCGCCGAGCAGCCGGACAACGACGTGGGCCACCGCGACCACCCCGGCCGTGCGGGGCGGCGCGGCCAAGGCCAGATCGACGGCGACGAAGCCCGCCACCGCGGCGACGGTCTGCCACGGCGCGACCGTGAACACCCCGCTCAGGCCGAGCACCACCGCGTCGATCAGCGCCGCCACCACCGCGACCAGCAGCGACTGGCGGGCGAGCGACCGGCTCACGTCCACTGGTTCGCCACCGCCTTCGCGTCGTCGGAGCTCTCGATCCTAGCCAGCTCGGCGCGTCCGGGCCGGGCGCTGCCTGCGACAACTCTGCCCGTCGGCGGGTGTCGCCGCGTCCCCCGCGCGAGGGACACCGAATCCCTCGGCGGCGCGATGTTTGCGCAGGCCATCGCCCGTAGCGTCGGGATCACCGCCGGACAGTCAAGGAGATCTCGTGGGCAGAGTGGAGCTGTTGAGCTATGCCGTCCCCGCTTTCGTGTTGTTCATGCTCGTGGAGTGGTTCGCCTATCGCCGCGATCCCGATCGCCCGAGCAACGCCGGATCCGGCCGCGACACCGCCACCAACGTGGCCACCTTCACGCTCGGCCGGCTCACCAAACCGCTGACGCAGTACCTGATTCCGTTCTCGGCGGTGGTCGGGGCCGCCGCGATCACTCCGCTGCACCTGTCCGCGCAGGCGTGGTGGGTCTGGGTGCTCGGCCTGGTAGTGACCGATTTCTGCTACTACTGGGCGCATCGGGCCGACCATCGCGTTCGTCTGCTGTGGACCTCGCACAGCGTGCATCACTCCAGCGAGCACTTCAATCTGTCCACCGCCATCCGGTTGCCCTGGGTGCATCCGGTGACCAACGTGCTGCGCGGAATGGCTTGGGTGCCAGCGGCTTTGCTGGGTCTGCCGGTGTGGATGATCTTCCTGCTGCAAAGCATCGGGCTGCTGTACCAGTTCCCGATCCATACGCAGCGCGTCGGCACGCTGCCGCGTCCGATCGAGTTCCTGTTCAATACTCCCGCCCACCATCGCGTTCACCACGGGTCGAACCAGCCCTACCTCGACAGGAACTACGGCGGCATCTTCATCATCTGGGACCGGATGTTCGGCAGCTTCGCCGCCGAATCCGAGCCGATCCGGTACGGGCTCACCAAGAACATCGATACGCACAATCCGGTGAAGGTCAATTATCACGAGCTGGCCGGGCTCGTTCGGGATGTGCGCGGCGCACACACCTGGCGTGGCCGCCTCGGTTATATCTTCGGTCCGCCCGGCTGGACCGAGGGTGGCGTGCCGCTATCCCACAACCGATCTCAGGCGCGATCAAGGAAGAAACGAAGGCTCGCGATGCTCGGCGCGCCGGCAGCGAATTCGACGAACGCCACCCCGCGAGTATCCCCGAACCGAACGCTCGCGCTCACCGTGCGACCGGCGGCGATCAGCTTGCCCCACCGCATGTTTCGTGCCCGATTGGTGAACTCCTCCGCCGAAACCGGTGTGCCCGCGGGAAATTCGACCACGGCATAGTGTCCGAGGAGCCCGCGGACACGAACGATGTCCGTGCTGCCCGCCGCGGCAAACAGCCGGGAGGACACGCGCTTGCCCGTCCGCCCCACCCCACCGAGCGCACGCAGCATGCCCAGCGCGCCGCTGACACCCTGATGGCGAATCAGTTGCGGTCCGAGCTGTAGCGCGGCGCCGAACCCGCTGGGCCCGGTGCGTAGCAGCTGCACGATCATCGGTGCCAGTTCCCAGTGTGCGGCCAGCTGGGTGATCTTCCAGCCGTCGGTGTCCTCGGTGAGCTGGTAGCGCAGGTGCATCGGGACCGAGACCCTGGCGCCGGTCGACATGGTGGTCTCGATGGTGAGGTCGCGCACCACCGTCGGCGGGTGCACGATGTCGCGTTCCACCCGGAACGAGATCTCGTTCGGGCCGATGAAGGTGTCGTAGAAGCGCTCGATGGCGGCGCGCCCGACATGCGGGCGGGCGCCGACCGGATCGTTCACCTCGGCGTCGACGGCGAATAAGTCGACCCACGCGGACTTGTCGTGCGCGGCGACCGCGGTCGGCGACGCCTGGACGGCGGTCAAGAGCTCCGCGGCCGAGGGTTCCAGCGGCATGACAAATCCTCCGATGTCGACGATGACTCGTCATATGGTAGAACAAGTTTCAATTGCACGGTATCGCGTGGGAGGGGCGGCCGATCCGGGGCGATTTTCGGAATAACGATGCATGAACGTTGCAAAGCGTCGCTACCTCGCTAGAGTCGAGTGATGGGCATCGAGTGTTCGAGCGTCGTCGCGGCACCCCGGTCCGAGGTCTTCGAGTGGCACGCCCGACCAGGCGCGTTCGCGCGGCTCGCGCCGCCGTGGCAGCCGGCGTCGGTGCTCGCGGAGGCCGATTCGCTGGCCGACGGCCGGGCCGTGCTCGGCCTGCCCGGTGGGCTGCGGTGGGTGGCGAAACACGATCCAGCCGGTTATGACCCGCCGCAACGGTTCGTCGACCGCATCGCCGTGGACGGTCTCGGCTCGCTGCCCGCGGGTCTGCTGCTGCGCTGGCGGCACACGCACGATTTCGAGATCGTCGACGACACGCACACCAGGGTGGTGGATCGGGTCGAGTCGCCGGTGCCCGCGTTCACCCTGCGCCCGATGTTCGACTACCGATACCGGCAGCTGGCCGACGACCTGGCCGCGCACGCCGACGCGGCCCGCGCGGGCTTCGCCGCCAAGACGATCGCGGTGACCGGCGCGTCGGGGCTGGTCGGCTCGGCCTTGACCGCCTTCCTGTCGACCGGCGGCCACACCGTGCTCCGCCTGGTCCGCCATGCGCCGCAAGCCGGTGAACGGCAATGGAACCCGGACGATCCCGCGCCGGACCTGCTCGACGGGGTCGACGCGGTGGTGCACCTGGCGGGTGCCTCGATCGCGGGCCGATTCACCGACGAACACAAGCAGGCCATTGTGGACAGCCGGATCGGCCCGACCGAGCAGCTCGCCGCCCTCGCCGCCCGCGCGGGTGTCCCGGCCTTCGTCAGCGCGTCCGCCATCGGCTACTACGGCTACGACCGCGGCGACGACCGACTACCCGAAGACGCCTCGCGCGGTGACGGTTTCCTCGCCGACGTGGTCGACGCGTGGGAGGCGGCCACCAGCGCCGCCGCCGACGGCGGGGTCCGGGTGGTCAAGGTGCGTACCGGCATTGTGCAGTCGCCGCGCGGCGGCACCCTGCGCCTGCTGCGGCCGCTGTTCGCTACCGGGCTCGGCGGGCGGATCGGTGACGGCGAGCAGTGGCTGTCCTGGATCGGCATCGATGATCTGGTGGATATCTACTATCGGGCGCTGTGGGACAACTCCGTGTCCGGACCGGTGAATGCCGTTGCCCCGCAACCTGTTCGCAACAGTGAGTACACCCATGTGCTGGCCGGCGTGCTGCGCAGGCCCGCGCTGCTTCCGGTGCCCGAGTTCGGTCCGGCCCTGCTACTCGGCGGGCAGGGCGCACGGGAACTGGCCGCCGCGAGTCAGCGGGTGGTACCCGCTGTGCTCGATAAAGCCGGGCATCGTTTCCGCACACCAGATCTCGCGTCCGCGCTGAAACATCTGCTCGGTCGCACCCGCTGAATCACCCGCTCACGCGTCGCGGGTGAGCAGGATCTGGTGGACATCGAGGTAGCCGCAGCGGAATCCGGCCTCGGCGTGCGCCAGGTACAACCGCCACATCCGGCGGAAGATCGGATCGAAACCCAGTTCCGCGACGCGATCGGCCCGCGCGTTGAACCGCTGCTGCCACAGGCGCAGGGTGTGCGCGTAGTGCTCACCCATCGACAGTTGTTCGCGGACAACGAGTTCGGTGCGCCGAGCAGCCACGTCGGCGAGCAACCGGGTGGACGGCAGGAAGCCGCCGGGGAAGATGTATTTCTGCACCCAGGTGTAGGTGTCGCGGGTGGCGCGCATGCGCTGGTGCGGCATGGTGATCGCCTGGATCACCGCGCGGCCGCCCGGCGCGAGCACCCGGTCGATGGTCTCGAAGAAGGTGTCCAGGTATTCGTAACCGACGGCCTCGATCATCTCGACCGAGACCACCGCGTCGAATTCGCCGGTCACCCTGCGGTAGTCGAGCAGATCGATGGTGACGCGCTCGGACAGGCCCGCGGCGGCGATCCGGTCGAGCGCCAGTGCGCGCTGCTCCGTGGACAGCGTCACCGACCGAACCGACGCGCCGCGAGCGGCCGCGCGCAGCACCAATTCGCCCCAGCCGGTACCGATTTCGAGCAACCGGGTGCCCGGCCCGACGCCTGCGCGGTCGAGGATCCGATCGATCTTCGCCTGCTGCGCGGCGGCGAGGTCGGCCCACCGCGGCGGCGGCGCGGTCGCGGGGAACAGTGCGCTGGAGTAGGTCAGCGTCTCGTCGAGAAACAGCTCGAACAAGTTGTTCGACAGGTCGTAATGCCTGGCGATATTGCTGCGGCTGTTCGACTCGCTGTTGTGCTCGGTGGCGGGGTGTTTCGACACGTATAGGCGGCGTAGCGCCCGCAGCGGGGCAGGGACGAGCCGGTCGATGCGCGCGGCGAACACCGTGAGTGTCGCCGCCGGATCGGGCGACGACCAGTCGCCGGCCATGTACGACTCGCCGAAGCCGATCAGGCCGCCTACCCCGAGCCGCGCGGTGAAGTTCGCCGGGCGGTGCAGGATCAGCCGCGGTGCGTCCGCCCCGCCGCGGCCGAGCACCGTCCCGTCCGGGTACTCGACCCGGATCGGCAAGGTGCGCACGGCGCGCCGGAACAGCCGGTCCGCCAGCGCGGCGGCGATGGTGGCGCGGGTGCCGGTGGGCACGCGTTCGACATCGGGCCAGGAAGTCGACGTCGAGGGTCGGGCCGTGACGTGCGATTGGATGCTCACCGCGAAGACTCCTCGAAGTGTTGGGGCGGTCCGGGGACGAGTGGCAAACCGCGTGCTCGGAGAGGCACGCCGGGCCTGCGCAGGGGCGCCGAGACCACAAGTGGGGCAAGGGGTACCGCCACTGTCGCGCGCAGGGTGGTACGGACGGTGGCCGAAGAGCAACGCCCGGTCATCGAGGCGGCGAAAATCGGCTGGCCGACTCCGGCGGTGTAGGTGGCCCGCATTCGATCGACGGGTGGCCTCGGCTCTGCGGGATGGTCGAGGTGTCCCCGCCGGCCGCCGGTCACCCGCGGCAGGGAGGTGACTGGTCGGTTGCCACCGCACATACGGCAGCGGATAACCCGACGCTTATCCGGCAAACAGGCCGGTTGCTGACTGCCTCGTTATTGCATCGTTTGCCGAGTGGCTCAGCTCAGATGTTCGACGGCGTCCGTCAGGCTCGTCACCCGTTCGGTCGACTCGGGCAGGATCACCGAATCCCAGCCCGGCCCGCCGACGAACACTCGCGCGCCCGCTTCCTGGCACGCGCGCACCGCGGAGGTCAGCGCCGTCGATTCCTGCTGCGACCACAGCACCACCGAGGCCGGCTGATCATGGCGCGCGAGACTGTCGGTCAGTGCGCTGGTCGGGACGTCCGCGCCGAGCATGTGCGCGCCGACTTCGCACTCGGCGAGCGCCGCGCGCAGTACTTCGAGCGGCAGCGCGTGCGTCTCGCCGCTGGTGCAGGCGAGCACCACCGGTTGCGGCGCCGGCGCGTCGGGCGGCGGATTGGTGCGATGCAGCACCGAGGTGATGCACCACGACAGCAGATGCTCCACGTCGATGCAGCCTTCGCCCGCACCCTGGCGCGCGACGATGTCGGCGAATGCGGGGCGGCACAACTGATCCCACGTGTCCACTACGCCATAGGCGCGGAAGTGTGCCTCCAGATAGTTGGACACCGCGCGTGTCTCCAGCGTGAAGGCCGCGGCGAGCAACGGGAATCGGTCACCGAGCTGCGGCGCCGGGCCGCGCACCGCCGCTGCCGCGCCCGCCGGGCTGGCGCCGTCCTGGATGAGGGTCAGCATCCGCCCGAGCAGCGCGATGTCGGCCTCGGTATAGAGGCGGTGTTTGCCGGGACGGTGCTGTGGCGGGCCGATGTTGTAGCGGCGGTTCCAGCTCCGCAGCGTCGCCGTGGGGATGCCGAGGCGCTCGGCGACCGCGCGGACCGTGTACCCGGCCGCGTCGGAAACGGGAGCGGAACCGGCGGACATCGCCCTATTCTGCCTGTTCCGGTTCGCCCGCTTCACCACGCCCGGGCGGCCGCGCATCGCGCGAGGCGTGCGAGGCAATCGGTTCCGGGTGATGGCCCGTTCCGCAATTCTCGACACATTGAATCACTTGTGCATCGTTATCGGCTACCATGGTCGGTGTCGTCGATTCCCGAGGAGTTCGCGTGACATCACGAACGAAGCGGTATCCCGTTCGCCTGCTCGTTGCCCTGGCCGGTGTGGCCGGCGCATTCTTGGCCGTGGGTGGTGCGCAAGCTGCCCCCGTCGCCGCACCGGCACCGGTCCCGTCGCTGGACCTGAACCGGTACCTCGGTACCTGGAACCAGCTCGCGGCGGTCCCGCAGTACTTCAACCTCGTCTGTGCGCGCGATACTCAGGCGAACTACGCGCTCGACCCGCAAGGCAACATCTCGGTGCGCAACACCTGCACCACCTGGACGAATACGAACAACGAGATCATGGGCACCGCGACGGTCAACGACCGGGCCACCGGTGCGCAGTTGCACGTCAGCTTTCCCGGGGTACCCACCCAGGACCGGCTCGCCGGGCCGACCAACTACATCGTGACCGCCCTGGGCCCGGATTACTCGTGGGCGCTGGTGACCAACCCGGAGCGGACATCGGGCTTCGTGCTGGCCCGCGCACCGATGCTGGATGCGGCCGCGTGGTCGCGGGTGCGCGCGGAAATCGTTGCGGCAGGCCAGGACCCGTGCCTGTACCTGACCTCGCCCAGCAGCGGCGGCCGGACGGATATCGTCCCGCTCTGCACGCTCTGATCAACTTCTCCGGCACCCGCCAGGGTCGCGTCGACGGGGTCCAGCATTGAGCCGCCCGTGGCACCGTGGCGCCACCCTTGTGGTTGCCGGAGTGGATTTGTCCCCGCACTGTGCGAAGAGGAGCAGATGACCGTCACCATCGCAGTGTTCACCCGTGACCTGCGGGTGCACGACAATCCGGTGCTCACCGCCGCCCATCGCGAGGGCGCGGCGGTGGTTCCACTGTTCGTCGTCGACGACGCCATCGCGGCCGGGCGTTTCGCCGCGCCGAATCGGGCGCGTTTCCTCGCCGCCGCACTGGGCGAGCTGGACGCCGAATTGCGGGCCATCGGTGGCCGACTGGTGGTGCGGCGCGGCAATGTCGTCGACGCGGTCGCCGAGGTGGCGGCGCAGGTGCACGCCGACAGCGTGCACATCGCCGCCGACGTGAGCGGGTACAGCCGCAGGCGCGAACAGGCCCTGCGAGAACGCCTCGAAGAGCGCGGTTGCCTGCTGCACAGCCATGCCGCGACGATCACCGCCGCCGATCCCGAGGTGCTCGTCCCGTCCACCGGGCGCGACCATTTCGCCGTCTTCACGCCGTACTTCCGCCGCTGGGCCGAGGCGCATCAGCGTAAGCCGTTCGGCAAGCCGCGCGAGCTCACCATGCCGCCGGTGGCGAGCGATCCGCTGCCCGAAGCCGAGCAACTCTGCGCGGGTCCGACGTCGCCGCAGCTCGCCGTGGGTGGTGAGACGACCGGGCGAAAGATACTGCGCGACTGGCTGTCCGGGCCGATCGCAGGTTACGAGGACAACAACGACGATCTCGCCGCTGACGCCACCTCGCACCTCTCGCCGTATCTGCACTTCGGGTGCGTGTCGCCGGTGGAACTGGTGCACCGGGTGGACATGGCGACGCCGGGCGGGCATGCCTTCGCCAGGCAGCTGGCATGGCGCGACTTCCATCATCAGCTGCTCGCCGCCAGGCCGGACGCCGCGTGGTCGGACTATCGGCCCCGGTCGGTCACTTGGCGCGATGATCCCCAAGCCGTCAGCGCCTGGCAGGACGGACGCACCGGTTACCCGGTCATCGACGCAGCCATGCGGCAGTTGCAGGCCGAAGGGTGGATGCCGGGGCGCGCCCGATTGATCTCCGCGAGCTTTCTGGCGAAATCGCTGCGCGTGGACTGGCGCATCGGGGCCGCGCACTTCCTGCACTGGTTGGTCGACGCCGATCTGGCGAACAATCAACTCAACTGGCAGTGGGTGGCCGGCACCGGCACCGACACCCGGCCGAATCGGGTGCTGAATCCGCTGCGCCAAGCCAAGCGTTACGACCCGGACGGCGAGTATGTGCGCTGCTGGCTGCCCGAACTGGCGCACATCCCGGGCGCCGCCGTGCACACGCCGTGGCGCGAAAACGTCGATCCGGGCGTCTATCCGGCGCCGATCATCGAGTGCGTCGGGATGTAGCGACCGGGTCAGGTTGTCGCACAGGCGGTTTGCTCGCGCGGCAGCGTGACCGTGAAGGTGGCTCCCTCACCGGGCTTGCTGTGCACCGTGACTCGGCCGCCGTGCGCCGCCACCAGCGCGTGCACGATCGAGAGGCCGAGGCCTGCGCCGCCGCTCGCCCGGGTGCGGGAGCTGTCGGTGCGGTAGAAGCGCTCGAAGACGCGGGCGGCGGCCTCGGGTGCGAGTCCGGGGCCGGAGTCGATCACGTCGAGGCGCACCTCGTCGCGAAACGGGGTGAGCCGCACGATGATCGCCGCCTGCGACGGCGTGTGCGCGAGGGCGTTGCCGAGCAGGTTGGCCAGGATCTGGCGCAGTCGTGGTTCGTCGCCGATCACCTCCATCGTGCCCTCGCCTCGGTCGACCACCACGCCGATGCGCCGCTCCGGTGTTGCCGGCGTTGGCTTTTGGCGTGCGGCCACGGCTCGGGCGTTGTGCACGGCATCACCGGCCAGGGCCAGCAGATCCACCGGTTCGCGCTCCAGCGGGCGCTTTTCGTCCAGCCGCGCCAGCAGCAGCAGATCCTCGACGAGCAGGCTCATCCGTTCGGACTCGGACTCGATGCGGCCGATCACCATGGCGGCATCGGTGCTCGCGCCCTGCCGATACAGCTCGGCGAAACCGCGAATGGTGGTCAGCGGGGTCCGTAACTCGTGGCTGGCGTCGGCGACGAACCGGCGCATCGTGGCCTCGGAACGGCGGGCGGCCTCCTCGGACGCCTCCGTCGCCGCGACGCCGTATTGGATCCGGGCGAGCATCTCGTTCAACGAGCGAGCCAGATGATCGACCTCGGTATCCACGTCGCGGACCGGGACCCGCCGGTGCAGATCGCCGCCCGCGATGGCCGCCGCGGTGTCCTCCACCTCGCGCAGCGGCCGCAGGCTCCGCTGGATCACCAGGTAACCGACCACGCCGAGCGCAATCAACGCTGCTGTGCCCGTGGCGATCTCGATGAAGATCAAATGCGAGACCGTCTCCTGGTTGTCGGTCAGCGGCAGGCCGATGGTGGTCGAGCCGTACTGGTTCTTGGTGGTCAATACCCGCCAGTGCACGGACGAGCCGTCGGCCGAGTCGACCGTCGCCGGAGCGTCCCCGGACTGCTTCGCGAGATCCGGTATGCCCGAAGCATTGCCGCCACCCGCGACCTCGAAGAACACCTGCCCGCCCGCGCTCTTGTGCAGTTCGAAGAACCGGCGCGGTTGGTCGCCGGGCCACCGCGGCAGCGGGCCGGGCGCGTCCGCCGGAACCCATTGCACGGCACCGTCACTCGTGCGCACCTGCTTCATCGGCCGGGGCTGGGCCCACGAGCGCGCCGCATCGTAGAGCTGCTCGTCGGTGCGTTGGGTCAGCGATTGGCTCAATGCCGAGGTCACCGCCACCCCCGAGGCGAGCAGGGCCGCCGCGGTCAGCAGCAGCACCGCGATCACCAACCCGATCCGCAACGGAACCGACGCCACGCGCCGCGCCAATCGAGCCCGCGCGCTCATGCCCGGCTCGCCGGTGCCACGCACGGCCGCCGACCAGCGCCGAACCATGCGAGATCGGTACCCATCATGCGCCCATAGTCACCCGGCAACCGCTGCCCGCCCTGCGAGCGAGCTGGGGATTCCCTGTGAGCCCCCAGCGGAGGGGTGCCCGCGCCGCGCCGTTGCGATGCGGACACCCGGGCCGGTTGGCTCAGCTACCGATCGTCGGCGATACGGCGTAAAGACCTAATACCCATTCGGTGGGCGGATCACCCCACGAATTTTCCGCACGCCGTCCCATGGCGCTTCGACGCCAGAGCGGATTTCGATCGTGTGCCTGGATTCGCCGATCCGCCTGAGCGGCACCGGGACCCTGGTTACCGTAAGCGGCGTTGACCAAATGCGATATCCGTGGGGAGCCTCGCCGGCAACGCCCGCCGGGTGTTCCACCTGGACACCACCGAACGCTGAGGGGAGCTGATGGCCGAATTCCTGGTGCTGGTCAACGGATTGCCGGGGTCCGGTAAGACGACGCTCGGGCGATCGCTGGCGGCGGCGTTGGGGGCGGAGTTCTTGTCGAAGGACACGGTCAAGGAGGCTCTGGCGGACTGTGTTGCCGACGCCGATGCCATCCCCGAGCTGGGTGGCATCGCGATGGACGCGGTGTGGGCGTTGGCGCGGGCGACGCCGGGGACTGTTGTCATCGACTCGTGGTGGTTCAAGCCGCGGGACTTGTCTTTTGCCGCAACGGGAATCGGCGAGTCCGGGGCTAATCGGGTCGTGGAGGTGTGGTGCGACATCCCCGCCGAATTGGCGAAAGCTCGTTATGCGGGTAGGCGCCGGGCCGCGATACATCGGGACGAGCAGCGCCTTGTCAGTGACTGGGCGGTGTGGGCGGCGCAGGCCGCGCCGCTCGACCTCGCGCCGACGGTTCGGGTGGATACGGCGCGGCCGGTTTGTGGTGCCGAGGTGGCGGTGGAGGTCGAGCGGGTAGCTGGTCGGCGGACGCGCTGAATCAGTGGCGGCGGATGCGGAGGATGTTGTCCTGGCGGGTTCCGGGTTCGCCTTCGGGGCCGGCGTGTTCGCGGTCGACGACCTCGTCGACTTCGACGGTCCATTCGGTGGGGGTGAGGTGGAGGCCTGCGAGGACTTCGGCGGTGGTGGGGAGGTGGATGTTGGGCGGGTCTTGGACCCAGGTGGGCCAGCCGGCGTGGCCGACGATGAGGAGCTGGCCGCCGGGGGCGACGGCTTCGGCGGCGCGGCGCAGGATCTTTTCGCGTTCGTCGGCCTGGGCGACGGGGGAGTGCAGGTATTGGGCGTTGACGAGGTCGAATTGTCCTTCGGGGAAGGAGTTCGCGAGATCGTGTTGCTGCCAGTCGATGTCGGTGATGCCTTCGTCGGCGGCGTGGGCGCGAGCACGGCCCAGCGCGGTCTCGGAGACGTCGATGGCGGTGACGCGCCAACCGCGCTGGGCGAGCCAGACGGCGTCGGCGCCTTCCGCGCACCCGAGGTCAAGAGCGGAACCCGGTGGCACCGACTCGATCTCGCGGACGAGGAAGACATTGGGCAACCCGGACCAGACGCGTTCCCGCTCCTGGTAGAAGTGCTCCCAGTAACCGACCGTATCGTCGCCGTCGTAGGGGGTCATCTGGCTGCTGCCGTGGTTGTGTGTCTCGGTCATGAGCACCACGATCCACGCGCGAGGCTGTTCTGGCAAACTTCTTTGCTGATTCAGCAATAGCTATTCTGGCGTGCTCTCGATACCCGGCTTTTTCTCCAGCGAGGGCCTGTTCTCATCGATCGCACGATCCTGGACGAGCATGGCCGCCCGCTGCTCGGCGCCCCAGCCCGCGTACGCCTCGGTCCGCATCCGCTCCACCATGTGCGGATAGTGCAACTCGAAGGCCGGTCGCTCGGACCGGATCCGCGGCAGCTCGTAGAAGTTGTGCCGCGGCGGCGGGCAGGTGGTCGCCCATTCCAGCGAGTTCCCGTAACCCCACGGATCGTCCACGGTGACCACTTCGCCGTACCGATAGCTCTTGAAGACGTTCCAGATGAACGGCAGCATCGACGCCCCGAGCACGAACGCGCCGATGGAGGAGACGGTGTTCAGCACCGTGAATCCGTCGCTGGGCAGATAGTCGGCGTAGCGGCGCGGCATCCCTTCCGAACCCACCCAGTGCTGCACCAGGAACGTGGTGTGGAAACCGACGAAGGTCGTCCAGAAATGCAACTTGCCGAGGCGCTCGTCCATCAGCCGCCCGGTCATCTTCGGGAACCAGAAGTAGATACCCGCGAACGTCGCGAACACGATGGTCCCGAACAGCACGTAATGGAAGTGCGCCACCACGAAATACGAGTCGGTGACGTGGAAGTCGAGCGGCGGGCTGGCCAGGATGATGCCCGACAGGCCGCCGAAGAGGAAGGTGACCAGGAAGCCCAGTGACCACAGCATCGGCGTCTCGAAGGTCAACTGCCCGCGCCACATCGTGAAGATCCAGTTGAAGAACTTCACCCCGGTGGGCACCGCGATCAAGAAGGTCATCAGCGAAAAGAAGGGCAGCAGAACAGATCCCGTCGCATACATGTGATGGGCCCAGACCGCCACCGACAGCGCGCCGATCGAGATCGTCGCGTACACCAGTGCGGTGTAACCGAACAGCGGCTTGCGGCTGAACACCGGGAAGATCTCGGTGACTATGCCGAAGAACGGCAGCGCCACGATGTACACCTCGGGATGGCCGAAGAACCAGAACAGGTGCTGCCACAGGATCACGCCACCGTTGGCCGGGTCGTAGATGTGCGCGCCGAGATGGCGGTCGATCGCCAGCGCGAACAGTGCGGCCGTCAGGATCGGAAAGGCAAGCAGCACAAGGATGCTGGTGATCAGGATGTTCCAGGTGAAGATCGGCATCCGGAACATGATCATGCCGGGCGCGCGCAGGCAGATGATCGTGGTGATCATGTTGACGCCGCCGAGGATGGTGCCGAGGCCGGACAGGATCAAGCCCATGATCCAGAGATCGCCGCCCACGCCGGGCGCGTGCTGGAAGTTGCTCAGCGGCGTGTACCCGGTCCAGCCGAAGTCGGCGGCCCCGCCGGGGGTGATGAAGCCCGCGGTCGCGATGGTGGCGCCGAACAGATACAGCCAATAGCTGAACGCGTTGAGCCGCGGGAACGCGACGTCCGGCGCGCCGATCTGCAAGGGCAGCACGGCATTCGCGAAACCGAAGACGATCGGGGTGGCGTAGAACAGCAGCATCAGGGTGCCGTGCATGGTGAACAGCTGGTTGTACTGCTCCGGCGACAGGAACTGCATGCCGGGCCGGGCCAGTTCGCCGCGCATCAGCAACGCCATCAGTCCGCCGATGAAGAAGAACGACATCGCCGAGACCAGATACATGACCCCGAGCACCTTCGGATCGGTGGTCGTGATCATCTTCCAGATGTAGGAACCCTTCGGCCCCATCCGCCGCGGATAGGGTCGAACCGCCTGAAGTTGTTCGGTCTGCGTCACACTCATGGCCGTCGCCACCTCCGAACCGCCGTCCAGCTATGGCCGGCGCGACCGGCCTGTCTCCACCAAACCATGTGACCGCCGTCTCATGTCATGGATTGATCGACTTTGCCGAAGGTTCGCCTGGTCTGCGACCGTGGGCCGATGCGGGCCGCGCCGCCGGTGCGTACCGTGAGGGAATTCGACAGCACAGGCGGGGGCCACGATGAAGAGTTGGATCAGGTGGGCGATACTGCACGGCGGTCCGGGCGCGTATGTGCGAATGCGGGCCCGCCGTGGTGATCCCGTGTCCGAGATCCTCGCGGGCCGACGCGCCGGACCGAACCCCTACCCATTCGGTGACCGCATCCGCGCGCAGGGACGGCTGGTCCGGACGCCGTTCTCCTGGGCCACCGCCGACCATGAAGTCTGCCGGAACATTCTGCGCGACAAAAACTTCGGCGTCACCCCGCCGGAGACGATGAACCTGCCCGGCCCGGTGCTGCGCCTGCTGCGGGCCACCGATCCGAAGCTGGCGAACCCGGTGGAGCCGCCGTCGATGCTGATGGTCGACCCGCCGGAGCACACCCGGTACCGCAAGCTCGTCGCGCAGGAATTCACCCCGCGCGCCATCGCCCGCCTGCGCGATCGCATCGCCGAGGTGACCGACGAACTGCTGGCCGACCTGGCGACTCGTCCTGCCGCGGACCTGATCCAGGACTTCGCGCGGCTACTGCCGGTGGCGATCATCTGCGAAATCCTCGGTGTGCCGAAGGAGAAGGAGGCCGAGCTACTGGAACTCGGCCACGCGGGCGCGCCACTGCTGGATGTCGGCATCTCGTGGCGCACCTTCCGCCGCGCGATGGCCGCCCTGCGCGACAGTCAGGACTACCTCGAAGGGCACATCGAGCAATTGCGCGCCGATCCCGGCGACAACATCCTCAGCCAACTGACCGTCGGCGGCATGCTGACCAAGCCGGAATTGATGGCTACCGCCACGCTGGTCACCGGGGCAGGCTTCGAAACCACCGTCAACCTGCTCGGCAACGGCATCGTGGCATTGCACGAGCACCCCGATCAACTCGACCTGCTGCGCGCCGAGCCGCACCGGTGGCCCGGCGCCGTGGAGGAGATCCTGCGCTACGACAGCCCCGTGCAGATGACCGCCCGAACGGCGTTGTGCGACAGGGAGATAGCCGGTCACACGATCGCGCGCGGCGAGATGGTCTCGCTGCTGCTCGGTGCCGCCAACCGCGACCCGGCCGTCTTCGACGACCCCGCCCGATTCGACGTGACCAGACCCAATGCGAAGGACCACCTGTCGTTCAGCAGCGGCGTGCACGCCTGCCTCGGCGCCAGCCTGGCCAGGACCGAGGGCGTGATCGCCCTGTCCGCGTTGTACGAGCGCTTCCCCGGGCTGCGGCTCACCGGCCCACCCGAGCGCCGCGGACTGGTCAATCTCCGTGGCTATCAACGGATACCGGCCGCGCCGGGACTGCCCGCGGCCAGTAGTACCGTCTGATCCCGCTCAGCAGTCGAGCGGGTCGCGCACCAGCATGCCCTCGACCGCGCGCAGCCGGTCGCTCATGGTCGACAGTAGATCGATGGAGTCGTGCGAGAGCCCGACCACGGTGTACATCAGCCTGCGCAGCCGCGGGCTGTCCAGCGCGCGCACCACTGTCACGTCGTAGTCGGTGTCGATAGGTCGGACGAGCTGGTCGAGATCCACGGCGCGGTACTCACAATCGGTCATCTGGCCCCCTGGGACCATTGTGGGCGCGCTGGGCCGCGCGCCTGGGTGTTGTGGCGCAGACGAGTCCTGCTGGATGCTGCGACACACACCGCATCCACTTCGTCGCTGCGCCGACCCGGAACGTTTCGTGCACTGGGCTGGACAATACGAACGTAAACGGCAACCGCACACCGATCCGGCATGAAACGATGGCTTCGGCCGAACACATGCCGATCTGGTGAGGGGCCCGATATGGGGAATCTCGATGACAAGGTAGCGGTGATCACCGGCGGCGCCCGCGGGCAGGGTCGTGCTCATGCGGTCGCGCTGGCTGCGGCGGGTGCGGACGTCGTGGTCTGCGATATCGCCGCGCAGATCGCGAGCGTGCCGTATTCGATGAGCGCCGAGGACGATCTGGCCGAGACGGCCAAGCTGGTCGAGGAGACCGGACGCCGCTGCGTGCCGCTCAAGGCCGATGTGCGCAGTCAGACGGAGATGAACGCGGTCGCCCAGCGCGCCATCGATGACTTCGGTCACATCGACATCCTGATCGCCAATGCCGGCATCGCGTCCAACGCGCCGATCGCCGAGATGGGCGACGAGATGTGGCAGGACATGATCGACACCAATCTCAACGGTGTCTTCCACAGCATCCGCGCGGTGCTGCCGCACATGATCGAACGCCGCTGGGGCCGCATCGTGGCCACCTCCTCCATCGTGGCCCGGATGGGCGTGCGCAACGCCGGACACTATGCGGCCGCGAAATGGGGTGTGGTCGGTCTGGTCAAGTCGGTGTCGCTGGAGGTGGTGGAGTACGGGATCACCGTCAACGCGGTGCTGCCCGGCGGCGTGGACACCGACATGATCCAGAATCCGGCGATGTATCGACTGATGCTGCCGGACAAGGAGAATCCCACCAGGGAAGACGTGATGGAGATGTTCGCCTCCGGTCCGCCGAACGGCGATCTGATCGCGCCGGACGAGGTCGCCGACGCGGTCTTGCTGCTGGTGTCCGAGCACGGTCGGCACTTCAACGGCGAGGCCTTGACGATCTCCGGCGGAATCAGCGCGAACACCGTCTGAGCCGGGAGTCCACCACCCACGAAATGTGACCTGCATCGCAGTCGGGCCGGCGTCGGAACTTTCCCGGCGCCGCGGCCGACCGGTCAGCGAGGCCTGGTTCAGGCGCAACGTTCGTACTCGAGGATGGTGGACGGCAACGTGCAGGTGAAACGCTCGACAGTCCACCTCGTCTGGCTGGTCGCGGCGGCCGTTCTGCTCGCCCTCGTCATCGGCTCGGTGGTGGAAGCGGGTGCGACGCCGTACCGGGCCGCCGGAACCGCCTATCCGGGATTCGCCGACGTGCTCGCGTACGTGGTGCTGCGCGTTGTCGCCGCGCTGGCGGGC
The DNA here is from genome assembly GCF_900269665.1 of Nocardia suismassiliense. Taxonomy (GTDB): domain Bacteria; phylum Actinomycetota; class Actinomycetes; order Mycobacteriales; family Mycobacteriaceae; genus Nocardia; species Nocardia suismassiliense. Next base: position 7,888,015 of record NZ_LT985361.1, on the reverse strand, counting down.
GCGACCGCGCTCGGCGCCCTGGTCTACGCGGTGTGCTGTACCGCGGTCACCGGCCGCGGCCGCCTCGATGTCGACGGCTACTCCGGCCTGCGCTTGGCCGAGCGGGCCGGTGCGGTGTGGCTGGTGTCGGCGCTGGCACTGATCCCGGTGACCGCCGCGAATGTGGGCGGATTGACCTTCTCCAACCTTTTCCGGCTCGGCGCGCTCGGCCCGCTGATCGACGCCAGCGAAAAGCCGAAGGCCTGGATTGTGGTCGCCCTGCTTGCCGCAGTGGTGACGCTCGGTGCTCGAATCCTGTTGTCCTGGAACGGGGCAGCGGTGCTGATGCTGGTAGCCGGCCTCGGCGTGCTGCCGCCCGCGATGGTAGGCAACGCGGGGGAGGGGCCGAATCACGACTACGGCACCGGCGCGATGATCATCTTCCAGCTCGCGGTGTCGGTGCTGCCAGGCCTGCTGTGGTGCGTCGCGGAACATCTGCGGCGCAACGGGTCACACGCGCGGACCGCGTTACGGCGCGGCGCGGTGATCGCCCTGCTGTGCCTGGCGGCGGCGACGCTCAGCGGCCTCGTACTCTGGCTGATCCTGCTGCCCTGGTCGGATGTGCTCGGCACCGGGTACGGGCGGCTGGCATTGGTGGTGGTCGCGGTAGGCGTCGACCTCGCGCTGACGATGCGCGTGGTGCTGCGCCACCGGGATCCCGGCCCCCGCACCGCCTTCCTGATCGCTTCCGGCGGAGCGCTTTCCGCGATAGCGCTCGGCGCGACGGTGGCCATGGCGGTACAGCCCGCCCCGGCCTTCGCCGACCGGTCGTTCACCGCGCAGCAGGTCTTCCTCGGCTTCGACCTGTTCGACCGGCCGAACCTGCTGCGGCTGATGACGTTGTGGCGCTTCGACATCGTGCTCGGCACCGCCGCGGTGGCCGCGATCGTGCTGTACGCGCTCGGCGTGCTGCGGTTGTGGCGGCGCGGCGACGAATGGTCGAAGTGGCGCACCATCTCCTGGATCAGCGGCTGTGTGGCGCTGCTGATCGCGACCTCCTCGGGCATCGGCACCTACGGCTTCGCGATGTTCAGCATGCACATGATCACGCACATGGCCTTGAACATGTTCGTGCCGGTGCTGCTGGTGCTCGGCGCGCCGGTGACCCTGCTGTTGCGCGCGGTCCCGGCAGCCAAGCGTGGCGAGGTGCACGGTGTGCGCGAATGGGTGCTCGCGCTGCTGCATTCGCGACCGACCGCGGTGATCGCCCACCCCGCGACCGCGCTGTCGTTGTTCGTGATCTCGCTCTACGGCCTGTATTTCACGCCACTGTTCGAGAGCCTGATCCGCTACCACTGGGGACACGTGCTGATGAACGTGCACTTCCTGATCGTCGGCTACCTGTACTACTGGGGCATCATCGGCATCGACCCGGGCCCGCGGCGGCTGCCGCATCTGGGCAGGCTCGGCATGTTGTTCGCGGTCATGCCTTTTCACGCTTTCTTCGGTGTCGCGGTGATGTCGATGAACACCGTCATCGGGTCGCGTTTCTACACCAACCTGCAACTGCCGTGGCGGATCGACCTGCTCGCCGATCAGCGCGTCGGCGGCGGCATCGCCTGGGTCTCCGGCGAGATCCCGATCCTGCTCGTGGTCGGCGCGCTGCTCACCCAGTGGGTGGCCCAGGACCGCCGCACCGCGGTGCGCACCGACCGCAAGGACGACGACTACGGCGACTCCGATCTTGCCGCATACAACGCCATGCTGGACCAGTTGGCCCAGACCCGCCGCTGAGGCGCGGCTAGCGATCGAAGCGAACTCGCCGCAGCCGCAAGCTGTTCGAGACCACGAAGAACGACGAGAACGCCATGGCCGCCCCGGCGATCAGCGGATTGAGGAAGCCGAGCGCGGCCACCGGGATGGCGATCACGTTGTAGCCGAAGGCCCACACCAGGTTTCCCTTGATGGTGCGCAACGTGGCATGCGCCAGCTCGATGGCGTCGGCCACGGCGCCGAGGTCCTCGCGCACCAGGATGACGTCGGCGGCGGCGATCGCGACGTCGGTGCCCGCGCCGATCGCCATGCCGAGGTCGGCGGTGGCCAGCGCCGCACCGTCGTTGATGCCGTTGCCGACCATCACCACGCGCCGGCCCTGCTCCTGCATGCGGGCGATCAGGTCGACCTTGCCCTCCGGAAGCAGTTCGGCGACAACCTCATCGATGCCGATCTCGTCGGCCACCGACTGCGCCGCGTAGGCGTTGTCGCCGGTGAACATCATGACCCGCAGCCCGAGCCGGTGCAGCCGGGCGATCGCGGCGGCCGCGGTGTCCTTGACGGTGTCGGCCACCGCGATCACCGCGACGACCGCACCGTCCACGGCGACCAGTACCACGGTGCGCCCGCAGCGTTCCTGTTGCCGGACAGCGCGATTCAGATCCTGTGGGATGCCGATACCTTGATCGTCGAACAGCCGCGCTCGGCCCACCAGCACGCGGCGGCCATCCACCGTGCCGCGGGCGCCCAATCCCGGTAGTGCCTCGAAGGATTCGACGGCAGGCAAGTCCTCGACCGTGTCGCGGGTGTGGCGGGTGATCGCCGCGGCCACCGCGTGTTCGGACGCCGCCTCCACCGCACCGGCCAGGCGCAGCACCTCCGCCGTGCTGAACGGTTCGCGTTCGGTCACCGCGACCACGCTCATCGCGCCGTTGGTGACGGTGCCGGTCTTGTCCAGCACGACGGTGTCGACGTCGCGGGTGGCCTCCAGCGCCTGATGTCCCTTGATGAAGATGCCCAGTTGCGCACCGTGTCCCGAGGCCACCATCAGCGCGGTCGGGATAGCCAAACCCAGCGCGCACGGGCACGCCACCACCAGCACCGCCAGCGCGGCGGCCGCGGCCCGATCCGCACCGGCGCCGGTGAGCAACCAGGTCACGAAAGTCACGGCCGTCAGGAGGAAGACGAACGGAACGAACACCGCCGACACCCGATCGGCGATGCGCTGCATGCGCGCCTTACCGGTCTGCGCCTGTTCGACCAGCCGGATCATCCCGGACAGCTTCGTATCCGCCCCTACCGCAGCGGCTTCCACGATCAGGCGCCCGGTGAGCGCGGTGGTGCCGCCGATCACCGCCATGCCCGCCGTTACGTCGACCGGAAGGGATTCACCGGTCATCGCGCTGGCGTCGACGCTCGATTCACCCGCTACGACAAGGCCGTCCGTGGCGATGGTCTCACCCGGGCGCACCACGAAGCGCTGCCCTTCCACGAGTTCGCCGATGGGCACGCGTAATTCGCGGTCGTCGCGGGTCAGCACGGTGACCTCGCGGGCGCCGAGCGTGGCGAGCGCACGCAGCGCGCTGCCCGCCGAACGTTTGGCCTTCGCCTCGAAATACCGCCCCGCCAAGACGAATGCGGTGACACCGGCGGCCACCTCGAGGTAGATCGCGTCACTGGCCCAGATCGCCGCCCAGATCCCGTCGGGGGCCGGCCCGGAACGGTTGGGGTGCAGGAACATGGTGTCCAGCGACCACAGCGTCGCGGTGAGCACGCCGACCGAGACCAGGGTGTCCATGCTTGCCGCACCGGCCTTGGCATTGGCGAAAGCCTTGCGGTGGAACGGCGCCGCCGACCAGACCACGACGGGCAGCGCGAGCACGGTGAGGATCAGTTGCCAGCCGGTGATCCGGGTGGACGGGATGGTGGCGAACATCACCGAGAGGTCGGCCAGCGGGAAGAACGCCATCAGCGCGACGACCAGCCGCCGCAGCAGATCGCTGACCTGCGCGTCCTCCGGCGTCGAGCGGATCGTCTCGGCGCGGTCGGTGACCGGCGACGCCCCGAAACCGGTGGCCTCGACCTCGGTGCACAACTGCTCTGCGGTCAGGTCGCCGACCGCGTCGATCGTCGCGATGCCGGTGGCGTAGTTCACCGACGCGGTGACCCCGTCGATCTTGTTGAGCTTGCGTTCCACCCTGGTAGAGCAGGCCGCGCAGCTCATACCGGTGACGGCGAGGGAGATGCGGTTCGGCGAGTCGGTCGAGTCGGGTCGAGTGATCGGGTCGAGCTCGAGGGTCATGACAGTCCGTTCATCACGCGGCGGGATCCTGGGTCGAACGAAGGTGACGGGTGCGCCTGCCGAGCTGGGCGCCCGGCGGCAGCACCAGATCGGTGGGGACCCGGTCGCTGGTTGGCGGCGAGGTGTCCGGGCGTCGGGTCCGGTGCACGACCACGACCAGCACCAGCGCGATCACCAGCAGGCCGTGCGAGAGCACCCGGGAGATCGGCACCACACCGGAGTACAGGTCGGACACTACGAACGCGCTCAACGCGGCGACCAGCACACCGAGCACCGGCAGCACGCCCGAGGCGGCATGCGGTCGCAGCGCGCAGTAGAGGAACCCGACGCCGATGGCCAGGCTCCACGCGGTGCTCTCGTTGAGCAGGTGCCGGGTCATCTCGGCGGCGTGGTGGTGGCTCATGCCGAAGTCGATCCCCGCCAGTTGGGCCAGCGCCAACGCGCACTGCAAGACACCGAGCAGGCCGAGCAGTAGGCGGGCCGACACGTCGCGCGAGGTCGGCACTGCGGCGCGCAACCTGGACAGCCGCGACGGCTGCGGCCGCTCCAACTCGGCGGCGGCGAAGATCGCGTCGGTCAGGTCCGGCGCGTACGACGAGCCGCCGCGCAACCGCTTCGAGGTCTCCACCGCGGCGACGTACCAGGAGCAGCACTCGGCGCACTGCTCCAGGTGCTCGTCCACCCTGGCCGCGGGAACGGTTTCGCGCTCGCCGTCGATCCGGGCCGACAGCGCCGTCCGGCACACTTTGCACTCCACGTCCAGATTGTCGTCTATCCGGACACCGAAGTTCCCGCAGGTTGTCTTCGGTGGCCACGGTCACCACGCCCGCCGTGGTGACGCGGATTACGGCCGCCGGGCCCCTCCATCGGCGCGGTAACCGCCGGTTATTGTCGACACCATGCCGACGCCCGCCGAGGATGACGAGACGACCCGCCTGGCCCTGGCGGCGGCGCGCGGCGACCGGCGGGCACTGGAAGCGTTCATCCGGGCCACCCAGAAAGACGTGTGGCGACTGCTCGCCCATCTGACCGAGGTGGGACGGGCCGACGACCTGACCCAGGAGACCTACCTGCGGGCTCTCGGCAGCATCAAGCGCTTCGAGGGCCGCGCCAGCGCGCGCACCTGGCTGCTGTCCATCGCGCGCCGCGTCGTGGTCGATCAGGTGCGGATGGCGGTGGCCCGACCGAAGATCGCGCACGGCGTCGACTGGGCCGCGGCGGCCGACCGGCAGGTGCCGCGCCGGGACGGGCTGACCGAGATCGTCGAACTCAATCTGCTGCTCGACGACCTGGCGCCGGAGCGGCGCGAGGCGCTGGTGCTCACCCAGGTGCTCGGCCTGTCCTACGCCGAGGCGGCGGCGGTGTGCGGCTGCCCGGTGGGCACGGTGCGCTCCCGGGTGGCGCGGGGCCGCGAAGATCTGGTCGCCGCAACACGATTCGGCGGCAGGCGACGCGCGCACGGCTGAGGCCGTCATAGCTCTGCCAAAGGTTGTGCGGCGTACTGCAATCGGATGATTCCGTCCGCGTGCCTCGTTGCCGTGGCGTGCACGCCGAACACCGTGCGCAGTAGTTCCGGCGTCATCACCTCGAGCACCTCGCCCGCCGCGACGACGCCGCCGTGGTCGAGCACGACCAGCCGGTCGCAACAGCGCACGGCGAGGTCGAGTTCGTGCAGCACTGCGAGGGTGGTGATGCCGGTGGACCGGATCAGGTCGAGCAGCTCGAAGCGGGCCCGGACGTCGAGGTGGTTGGTCAGTTCGTCGAGCACCAGCAGGCGTGGCTGTTGCGCGAGGGCCCGGGCGAGCAGGACACGCTGACGTTCGCCGCCGGACAGCGAGCCGACGGTGCGGTCGGCGTAGGCGGTGACGCCGGTGCGCGCCATGGCATCGGTGACGGCCCGCTGGTCGGCCGCGGTGTCCCGGCTGAACAGGGCGTGATGTGGATTGCGGCCGAGGCCGACCACTTCGGCGACGGTCGATTCCGGTGCGCCGGAACCGTTCTGGAGTACCGCCGCAGTTGTCTGTGCCGCCGTGCGTATCGACATACCGGTGATGTCGGCACCATCGATCGCGATGATGCCGGTGGCTGGTTGCAGTGATCGATAGACGGTGCGCAGCAGCGTGGTCTTGCCACTGCCATTGGGGCCGACCAGGCCAACGACCGTGCCGGGCGGGGCGTGCAGGGTCACCTTGTCGAGGACCGCGGCGTCGCCGAACGTGACACTCACGCCGGCAACCGACAATTCGGCCGAGGCGCTCATGCCGGTCCGCCGTTGCGGCGCAGCAGCCAGAGGAAGAACGGTGCGCCGAACGCGGCGGTGAAGATACCGAGCGGCAACTCGTTGGGCGCGTCGACGGTGCGCGAAAGTAGGTCTACCGCAACCAGATACGCGGCACCGATCACTGCGGACAGCGGCAGTACCCGTCGGTGGTCCAGACCGAAGCCGAGCCGGACCAGATGCGGAATCATCAAGCCGACGAAGCCGATACCGCCGGCCACCGCGATCAGCACGCCCGTCAGCAGCGAGGCCAGCACCAGCAGGACGATCCGGAGCGTGCGCACATCGACACCGAGCGCGGTGGCCTGCTCGTCCCCGGTGCCCAGCACATTGAGCCTGCGGCCGAAGGCGAGCACGACGCCCACGGTCACCAGCACCACCACGGTGACCGGTCCGAGCCGATCCCAGCTCGCTCCGGCGACACTGCCCATCGTCCAGAACATCACCGCCCGTAGCTCGTTCGGTGTGGCGCGTAATTGCAGGTAGTTGGTGGCGGCGAGCAGGAGGTAGCCGACCGCGACACCGGCCAGCACCAGCCGGGTCGGCACCAGGGTGCCGCGTTGCTGGCCGAGCAGGAATACCACCGCGATGGTCGCGACCGCGCCGCAGAAGGCCGCGGCGCTCACCCCGACCCCGCCGAGTACGCCACCAGCCGTGACGATGACGGTCACCGCGCCGAGTGAAGCGCCCGAAGACAACCCGAGCACATACGGGTCGGCCAGCGGATTGTTCACCAGCGCTTGCAGAATCACGCCCGCCACCGCGAGACCACAGCCGCACAGCGCGGCCAGGATCACCCGGGGCAGTCGGTACTGCCAGACGATCTGATCGACGGTGAAGCCGACATCTGGTGTCTTCCCGGACAAATGGGCCAGGATCACCCGGCCGGTGTCGGCGACCGAGACGGTGACCGACCCCGCGGCGATCGACAGCAGCATCACGGCGAGCAGCACCGCGGCCGAGATCGCGAGCACGATCGGCAGCGGCGTCGTCGCCAACGGCGCACGGGTGGGGGTGCGGGTCATCGGAACTGCTCGGGGTGCACCAGTGCCGCAATGCGCCGCACCGCGACGTCGTTGCTCGGACCGAGGTAGATCGAGTCCGACAGCACCGCATAGTTTTTAGACCGCGCGGCCGCCCACTGCGGAAACTGCGCGAGTATGCGTTCGGCGACCGCGTCGATATCGGGGCTGCGGTAGTTGACCACGACGAGCCCGTCGATCGGCGTCACCGCGAGTTGCTCTTTGCTGATCGTCACGAACGTGGTGCCGTCGTCACGATCGAACGGGTTCACCCCGCCTGCCTTGCCGATCACGTCGTTCCAGATACCGCCCTCCGCGATGGCGGAGAAGTCCGAGGAATCGCCCATACCCATGCCGGGGAAGACGAGCAGCACGTTCTTCTTCGGTTGTCCGGCAACCAGGCCCGCCGTTTCGGCGATCGCACGCTGCGAGTCGGCGATCAGCCGTTCGGCCCGGCCGGGCACGTCGAAGATGGTGCCGAGATCGCGCAGCAGCGCGTAGCTGTCCTCGATCGTCGGTGTGCCGGTGACGGCACCGGTAACGCCGCAGTTCGCGCGGGGCACATAGGTATTGGCGCCCGCGGCGGCCAGCTCGGCACGGGTCGCGAAACCCTGGTCGGCGGCGAAACCACCGCCGCCGGTGGAGATCACCAGGTCGGGGTGCTGGTTCAGCATCGCCTCGCGCGGTATGTCCTGGAGGCTGTTCGGCGTGATCTGCCCGGTCGGCAACGCCTCGATCGCGGCGGCCCGGCCCGGTACGTCGGAGGCGCCGTAGGACTGGGCGTTGGCCACCACCCGGTCGGCGACACCCAGCGCGAGCAGCGCGGCCACCTCGCCGACGGAACCACCGTTCATCACGACGACGCGTTTCGGTGCCTCGGTGTAGGTGTAGGTCTTGCCGCAATTGTCCAGGGACACCGGGTATTTCGTGACGCCCTCGGTGGCCGCCGCGGATGGCCGGTGGTCCGCCGCATCGGTGACCGTGGTCGTGCAGCCGGTGACGGTGAGGGTGCTTGCCGCGAGTGCCAGCAGCAGCGCGCGTTTCATCAGCATGGGTGCCTCTTCGATCGTTGCGCCGCCACAGCCGGTGGCGGCGGAAGGAAACGGGTGTCGATCAGGTAGTCGATCCCGGCTATCAGCGCGGCGGCCGGATCCGGTTGCAGGAGTAGTGGATCGAGTGCGGCGGCGGAGTTGTCATGCCCGTAGCTGACGGCGGTGCCGGGGGAAGCCAGGTGCGTGGCGTGCGCGCGGGCGATGGTCAACGCGTGGTCGTCCTGCGCGGACGCCTGATCCGCCATAGCGGTCAACCGGGCGTGCCAGATCGGACCGGGGATTGTGGCGATCGGGTAGCCGCGGTCACGTAGTGCGTCGACGACAGTGGCGAATGTCAGCGGACGACGGCTGGTCAGGTGGTAGGTCTGTGTCGTAGGCGCGTGGGCGACAAGGTGGGTGATGGCGGCGGCGACCCAGTCCACCGGTACCAGGTCGACGGTGCCTGCGTCGTAGCTCTCGTCCGGGACGGCCGCGAGCACGACCATCGCGCGGATCAGGCTCCAGAACGCGTCGTCCTGGCCGGAAACGCCGGTTACCGAGTGGCCGCCGATGCGGCCGGGCCGGTACACCGTGGCCGGTACGCCCCGGTCGGCGGCGGCGAACACCAGACCCTCCGCTGCCCACTTACTGGCGACGTAACCGTTGTGCGGCAACGACATTGCGGCCACCCGTCGGTCTTCGCGGAGGATCGGTGGGTTGCCGTCCACGGCGAACGCGGTGTCGACCGAGGACACGAAGTGGACCGGTTTGGTAGTGCCGGTGGTCGCGAGGCGCAGAATGCGTTCGGTGCCTTCGACATTCGCCGGTCGGAGTCGGGAGTACGGCTCGAAGTGGTGGACTCGGGCGCCATTGTGGACGATGACATCGATGGTGTCGGCCAGCTGTTGGTAGTGCGGCGGCGACAGACCGAGCCGGGGGTGGGCGAGGTCCCCCGCGATGGTGGTGACCCGGCTTCCTGATGGGGCGTCCAGACCGTAACGCAGGCAAATCGATTCGATGCGGCGCAGTGCCGCGGCATCGTCGTCTGCGCGAACCAGGCAGTAGACCTGAAAGTCGGTCCGCTCGAGCAGGGCGGCGAGCAAGAACGCGCCCAGAAATCCGGTCGCGCCGGTCAGCAACACCCTGTGTGGCTGGGTCCGTGGTTCGGCGGTCGCCCGGATCGCGTCGTCGAGCTGGGTGTCTGCTTCGAGATCCGCTGCCGTCCAGGTCGGCCCGTGGTCCTGGCCGGATTCGAGGCGTTCGGCGAGCCCGGCCACGGTGGGTGTGTCGAACATGGCGCGCAGGTCCCACCGCACGCCGAAGGCCTGCCGGACACCGTTGAGCACCCTGGCCGCCCGCAACGAATGCCCGCCGCGTGCGAAGAAATCGTCATCGATGCCCACCGACTCGACCTCGAGTGCCTCGGCGAACAATCGCGCCAGCGCGCGTTCGGTGGGCGTGCGCGGGGTTCGGCCGGTCGGTTCGGCGTCCGGCGGTGCGGGCAGCGCGGCTCGATCCAGCTTTCCGTTCGTGGTCTGCGGCAGGCGATCCAGCGAGACGTACACCGACGGCACCATGTAGTCGGGTAGTCGGCCGGCCAGGTGTGTACGGAGGTGCTGCGCGTTGGGCGCACCCGCACCGGGCGCGGGGACCACATAAGCGACAAGGACTTCACCGTGGATACGCACCGCGGCCGCACCGACCTGCGGGTGCGCGTTGAGCGCGGCCTCCACCTCGCCGACCTCGATGCGGTAGCCGCGCAACGACATCTGGGTGTCGCCGCGGCCCAGATACTCCAGATGACCGTCGGTGTGCCACCGCACCAGATCGCCGGTGCGGTAGAGACGGCTGCCGTTCGCGTCGAACGGGTCGGCTACGAATCGTGTGGCGGTAGCGCCAGGCGCGCCGAGATACCGCTGCCCGACCGGTGTTCCGCCGACGTACAGCTCCCCGACGACCCCGGGCGGCACCGGCCGCAGGTGTCCATCCAGGACGTGGCAGCGGCCGTTGGTGACGGGAGACCCGATCGATGGCGCGGCATGTGCGGCGAGGGTGGTCCAGGTGGCATCGACAGTGCATTCCGTTGGGCCGTACAGGTTGTAGACCGAGATGCCCAACTCTGCGCGTAGCGCCGTCCACAAGGCCGGATCGGCCGCTTCGCCACCCAGCGCCAGCACCTCCGGACGATGCGCTCCGGCGTAGAGCCCGGCAGCCAGCAGCTCGCGCGCGAAAGTCGGGGTGACATCGAGGAAGTCGATGCGCTGCATTCTGATGTAGTGCACCAGGCGGCCGGGGTCGCGGCGTAGGTCGTCATCGATGAGATGCAGCTCGTGTCCCGCGAGCAGCCAGAGCAACCCTTCCCACGCGGTGTCGAAGGTCATCGATGCGGTGAGCGCCGCCCGCATCCGTCGCCCACCTCGCGCCGCCACCACGGGCTCGACGAAGTGCTCGCGATGGTGGTGGTACAGGTTCACCACTGAGCCGTGTGAAATCACCACGGCCTTGGGAGTTCCGGTGGTGCCCGAGGTGTGGATCACCCAGGCCGGGTGCTCGGGATGCAGGCGGATCGGGGGATGGGCGTGCGGAACTGCCGGTAGGCCACCGTCATCCAGCACGACGGCTCGGTCGCGTAGTGCGGCAGGGATCTTCGGGGCCAGCGCGGTCGTGGTCACGATTGCACTGAGCTCGATTCCCTCGACCAGGCCCTCCATCAGCAGTGCTAGTCGTGCGACGGGCTGTCCGGGATCGAGCGGGACATAGGTTGCACCGCAAGCGAGTACGGCGAACAGCGCGGCAATCGCGTCGCCGGTGCGGGGAAGCAGCACCGCCACGGCATGGCCAGGGCGAGTACCCACTGCGGCCAGCGCGGCGCTCAATAGTCTGGTCCGGCTGTCGAGTTCGGCATAGGTGAGCGTCTGCCGTGCGCCATCGGCATCGGTGGCGACGAGCGCCGTAGCCGTCGGGGTGCGGGCGACCTGGTCGGTCAGCAAGTCGTGCACGGTGCTGTCGTGCAGAGCACGTTCGGGACCGCTGCTGTTGGTACGCAACCAATCTCGTTCCCCCGGTAAGAACGGATCGGCCGCAGCGAGGGGTCGATCGGGCTCCGTCAGGATTCGGCGGAGAAACTTCGTGAAGCGCTGCAGATGCGTCGCCAGCTCCGCCGGCGTATACGAGCTCGGATGGCCGTCCAGATATAGCGTCGGCCTTGCGCCATCCATCCTGTCGTAGAGGTTGAAGACCAGGTCGTCGATCATGCCCGCAGTGACATTGCGGACCGTGCTGGTGCACGCACCGAAGCGCAGGTCGTAGTCGAACAGCATGATGTTGACGGACGGGCCGTACATGCTGCGGTCGCTGCCGACCAGGCCGAGGTCGCGGCGCACCTGCTCGCTGCGGTAGCGCTGATGACGGCGGCTACGGACCAGCTGGCGCGCGACCCGGCCGGTCAGCTCGGTCAGCGTCGGATCACCCGCGAACTCGGCCCACAGCGCGACACCATTGAGTGTCATGCACGGCACCCGTAATGCAGGCGTTCCGGTACGCAGCATCACCGGAAGCGCGAGACACACCTGCGCGGCACCGGTCATCCGGTGCAGGTAAGCGGCGACCGCGGCGGTGAACACGTCGGTCCAATTGGCGCGTGCGGCTTGCGCGACGCTCCGCAGCAGCGCGACGATCTCGGAATCGAGCGTGGTGAACTCTCGAAGTGTCCGGCCCGCATCGGATGTCGTACGCGGTGCGGCACCGGACAAGGTCACCGGGGCCGGACGATCGCGGAGATAGTCGAGCCAGAATGTGCGATCGCGGGCGAGCTCGGCAGAATCCGCGTACGCGAGATCGGCCGCCAGCACCGCATCCCAATCCCCGAATGGGTAAGGCGGTGGCGGTGTTCCGGTCACCGACGCGGTGTACAACTCGGCCACCCGACGCGCGATCAGCGCCATGCCGTAGCCATCGAGCAGGATGTGGTGCACCCGGTGATACCAGAGCGTCCGCCGCGCATCGAGCCGGAACACGATGTGCGCGAAGAGCACATCGGCGGTCAGGTGCACCGGCTGCGCGACATCCCGATCCATCAGCGCGAGTGCTGCGCGTAGCGGATCCGGCTCGCCCGAAACATCTACCACCTGAACAGCCCAGTCGGGTGATGCCGCGATCTGCCGAGGGCCGTCCTCGACGAACCGAATGTGCAGCGCCGCAGCCTCGTCGACCGCCGCGTGAATCGCGGCAACCAGCTCCTCGACCATCACGGGTCCCGAAATGTCGACGTACTCGGCGATATTGAAGACCGCCGACGCCGGATCGAGCTGTTGACCGAGCCAGACGCCGAGCTGCGCCGCCGTCAACGGTCGTGCGGTAACCGAATCTCGTCGGCGCCTGGTTCCGTCGAACGCTCGGGCACTCGGGCTCACGGCGCGGACCGTGCGGCGAGCAGCTGCCACCAGGCGGCGAGGGTGGGGTTCTCTGCCAGGTCCACGAAAGCTGGTGCGGCGCCACGGGACTTCCACCGCTCGATCAAGCCGATCAGCCGCACCGAGTCGAGTCCGGCGGCGAACAGATCGTCGGTGTCGCCCAATTCGTGCGGTTCGAGATAGAGCAGATCGGCGATGTCCGCGCGCACGCTGTCGTAGGTGAGTGGTTCCATCGCGCTCAGTTGACCTGTCTGTCCCGGTCGGCCCAGAACCGGTCGCGCAGCTGCCAGCGCAGGATCTTGCCGCTGGGATTGCGCGGAATGCGGTCGACGAACTCGAAGCGCACCGGAATCTTGAACCACGCCAGCTGCTCCCGGCAGCACGTCATCAGCTCGCGCACCCGAACCTGTGCACCGGGCCGGCACGCGACGAACGCGTGCACCGATTCACCGAGGATGTCGTCCGGCACACCGATCACCGCCGAGTCGGCCACGGCGGGATGCCGGGCCAGGGCGTTCTCGATCTCGGCGGGATAGATGTTCTCGCCGCCCACAATGATCATGTCCTTCAGGCGATCTCGGATGTACAGGTAGCCGTCGGCGTCGACGTATCCAGCGTCACCGGTATGGATCCAGCCGTCGATCAGGGTTTCCGCGGTGGCCTCCGGCAGGTTCCAGTAGCCCAGCATGGCGGCGGGCGAACGCAGGCAGATTTCCCCCACCTCACCGGCTGGCCGCTGTGCACCGGACGTGTCGATGATCTTGACGGACACACCGGGATACGGCCGGCCCGCGGCCGCCAACCGCGGATTGCCTGCCACATGCTCCGCGGGCGGCAGGCAGATCGCGGTGTTCCCGGTTTCGGTGAGCCCATAGATCTGCGCGAACTCGGCGCCGAACAACTGCAACGCTTCCCGCAGCAGCGTCTCCGAAATCGGCGATCCGCCGTAGACGACCTTGCGCACCGACCCGACGGCCTCCGGCGTCACCCGCGGTTCGCCGAGGATCAGCCGCAACATGGACGGGACGACACACATGGTGGTGATCCGGGCTTCCTCGATGATCGCTACCGCGGTGGTGCTGTCGAACCGGGGCATCGCCAAATTGGTGATACCCGCCGCGAAACCCTGCATGGCCCACCAGATGCCACCGACGTGGAAGCCCGGAATGCCGATGAGGTTGCGGTCTCCGTCTTGGAAGTCGATCCAGTCCAGCCCGGCCTGCTCGAGCGCGTCCGCGATGGCGAAGAAGCTACGTTGCGCCAGCACAACACCTTTGGGTAATCCCGTGGTGCCGCTGGTGTACAGCTGGATCACCGCGTCCTCGCGACCCGATGCACGTTCGCCGGGATCCGGGTCGGCGACATCGGCCAGCCATCCGGCGAACTCGTCGCCGTCCATGCGGACCGAGCGCACCTGCGGCGCGGCGGATCTCGCGATGTCGTCGGTAACGGCGTCGACCAGCACCAGCGCGCTGCCCGAGTCCCGCATGATGTGTTCGACCTCCGGCGCGGTCAGCCGGAAGTTGATCGGCACCAGCACCGCGCCGAGCCGCGCGCAGGCGAAGAACAGGGCGTAGTAGTAGACGGACTCCTTGCCGAGATATGCCACCCGGCTGCCCTTACCGATGTCCGCGGCACGCAGCGCACGCGCCAGCCGGATGCTGTCGGCACGCAGCCGTGCGTAGTCGAGTCCTGCTCCAGCGCAGGCGATCGCAAGGGTGTCCGGGCGATCGCGCGCGTGCTCGGCGAGGATCGAAGACACCGTTGGTGCGCTCATCGCACCGCTCCCACCGACGGTTGCGCCGTTCCCGGCGACGATTGCACCGCGCCCACTGCGGATTGCGCCGCGTCGAGCGTTTGTTCCACATCGACGATGGCCAACCGAACCGTGCCCGCGCAGCGCCCCCCGGCGTCGTCCCAGCATCGAAACGACGTGTCCAACGAGGTGAACGGCGCACCATCGATCGAGCTGACGCGTTCCTGGCTCCCGGCGAGGACGAACTCCCCGTAGAACCGCCGCGGCTCGATCGGCCGCCGGTACTCGCTGTCGAGCCTGGTGATCAGGATGCCGGGCAGTTGGCGCCGCCAGTAGTCGTCCATGGTCCAGCCGCCGAACAGCGGACCGACGCGATGACGCACCAGCACCGCGATGGTCTGGTAGAGCATCTGGTTGTAACAGATGTTCACCTCGACCGAGTTGAGGTGACCGGTCGCGTCGATGTAGCAGGACTCGGCGATCTCGAAAGTGCCGGTGGCCGTTGCTTGTTCGCCACGCGCCTCGACCGTCAGCTCGCGCAGATAACGGCAGTGCGGCTGGTAGCAGCGCAGTACCTCCGACAGCAGCGACGGATCGTTCGCGAACACCTCCCCGGTCACGCCGGGATACCTTCGTCGTCGTACGCGGTGACCCGATGCGACACCGCGGGCTCACAGGTGGTGTTGTGCAGCGCCCGGTGCACCAGGCTGCGGTTGTCCCAGATGAGCAGGTCGCCGCGTTCGAAGGTCTGTAGCCGGATCGCCGGATGCTCGAAGGTATCATCGAGTTGTCCGGTGGCGGAGAGCAATTCGTGCAGCAGGTCGGGCCGGTCGGTGCCGTCGGGCCCGGTGATCGATTCGGTGAGCCCCTCGCTGACGTACACGACGGGCTCCCCGGTGTGCGGGTGCGCGTGCACCGTCGGCAGCGTCACCGGCGGCGTCTTCCGCTCGATCTCGGCGAGCAACTCCGAGATAGGCCGGTAGACATCGCTGGGCCGGATCTTGAAGTAGCGGCGCACGCTGTGCGTCGCGACCGTGTCGGCGACGGATCGCCGCAGGTCGGCGCTGAGGTCACGGTAGGCGCGGGCCAGATCGATGAAGTAGGTCCCCCGGCTGTGCGTGGGCACCACCTGGGTATGGGTGAACGTCAGGTCGAACGGACGCGCCATGAACTGATAGTCCGAATGCCAGAACTTCCCGGTCTTGGGCACGCCCACCCGCGGCCGGCCGGTGTCGACATTGGACGATACGAACACCTCGGGCACTTCCGGGTGGTGGTAGATCGGCTCGTAGTAGCGCACCGGATCGCCGAAACCCCGTGCCAGCGCGACGAATTGGTGCGGGTCGAGCTCGATGCCCTTGAGCACCGCGATCCGCTCCCGGTACACGGCGCGCTTGACCGCACGGACATCGTCGGGCGAAGTGGGGTCGAAGTCCTCGACCACCACACCGAAATCTCCCTGCGGGCTGATCCGCATGGCTGTTCGCTGCATAACCACGTAGTCGGCCAACTACGCCCGGTAGTTCCCGGCCACCCCGTCGGCTGTGAGCTAGCCGACACCCGGTGTGACCGGTTGCCGGACCGATGCCGAGCTCAGTGGGTCAGGCCGCAGGCTCGACGCGGTAGCTGTCGATGAGGTTCCGCGCCATGGCTTGGGCACGTCGGGCCGCGTGCCGGTCACCCTCGGTGGCGGACACGATCGAACCCTTCATCAAGATGTGCCAGGACCTGGCGAAGTCGTCGGGGTCGCGCAGTCCGGCCTCTTCGGCACGGGACCGGACGACGCCGCGAATGTTGTCCAGGTGGTCGATGCTCGCCCGACCGGCGGGGTGCTGCGGACCCATCTCGAGCAACACATTGATGAACGTGCACGCCTCGAAGCCGTCGGTGCCGAACCAGTCGTCGAGCACATCGAAGATGGCGAGCAGTCGTTCCTCCGCGGTGCTGCCGAGTCCGCGAGACCGTTGCTCGATCAGACCGAAGGTCCACAGCAGTTCGCGCCGCGCCAGCACCGCGAGGACCAGCTCGTCCTTGGTCCGAAAATGCCGGTACAGCGTCGCTTTCGCGATGCCGGCCCTGGCGATCACCTCATCCACGCCGACGTCTCGGATGCCACGCCGAGTGAACAGTTCGTAGGCGGCGGACAGGATCCGTTCGCGGGCACCGACAACCACGTCGTCGCTTGCCATCACGGTATAACCATAACGCTGTACAGACCTGTCGGGCCATGCTTCACTAGGAAGACAGGTCTGTCCCGTGTGGTGACAGCCCGAGGAGTCGGCAAATGTCCCTCAATAACCACGAGCGGTTCTCCGGCCCGCCCCCGGAC
Source organism: Nocardia suismassiliense (assembly GCF_900269665.1). GTDB lineage: Bacteria > Actinomycetota > Actinomycetes > Mycobacteriales > Mycobacteriaceae > Nocardia > Nocardia suismassiliense. The sequence continues at coordinate 7,871,133 of NZ_LT985361.1, read as the reverse complement.
CGTTCGGTGCTGGAAGTTACTGAAGTTCTTCGTTTTTCGGTGTGCCGTCCCCGCCGCGACATCGCCGTGATGCTGGTGGTCGGCGAGATCGATCTGGGCACCGCGCCCAGTTTTCGTGATCAGCTCCGTCGACTGTTCGGTGACGGAGCCGCCATGGTCGTGCTCGACCTCTCGCCGGTCACCTTCCTCGGCGCGGCCGGCCTGCGGGTGCTGGTGGACGCGCAGACCCAGGCCGAAAAGACCAGGCGCCGAATGGTGTTGATCACCGAGGCGCGCTGTGTCGATCGCGCACTGGAGGTGACCGGCCTGGCGCCCAGCTTCCATCGGGTGCGGTCGCTGGACGCCGCGCTGGCCGACAGCTCCGTGGGATACGAAGAGACGGCCTAACTTTCGGCCTGGTGCTACCTCAGCGCCTGATGCTGCCTAGTTCAGCCTCTTCTCGACCCGATGCCGAGCGGTCTCGGCAAACCGGCCGCCGCGCTTGCGAGCGGTGTCGGCAAGCTCCGGGCCACGGTCGCGCGCGGTGTCCGCGAGCTCGGCGGCGCGCTCCTTGGCGACGTCCGCGTACTCCACCCCGCGCTCCCTGGCCAGCTCCGCCCATTCCGCACCGCGATGCTTGGCCACGTCGGCCAGCTCCGCGCCGCGCTCCCTGGCGAGCTCGGCCAGTTCGGCGCCGCGTTCGCGAGCGAACTCGGCCCACTTCGGTCCGCGTTCCTTGGCGAGTTCGGCCCATTCGGCGCCGCGATGCTTGGCCACGTCGGCGAGTTCGGCGCCGCGGTGCTTGGCGACATCGGCCAGTTCCGCACCGCGCTCCTTGGCCGTCTCGGCCAGCGGAGCCGCGTGTTCCTTTGCCGCGGAAGCCCATTCGGGGCCGTGCTGCTGCACGGTCTCCGCGAGCTCGGAACCCTTGGCGGCCGCGGCGCTGCCGAGACTGCCTGCCGCGGCGGCGACCTCCTGGGCACGGCGCTTCAGCAGCTCGCTGGTCGCGCCGTCGGAGGATCCGGTGAACGGCAGGGCCGCGGTGACCGTCGCCGCCGCATCACGGGCGGCCCGCTTGCCACGCCAGCCGAGCGAGGGTTTGCCCTCGGTATCGGCGGCCGCGATCATCAGCCCGCCGAGCAACCCGAGATCCTTGAGGAAGGCCTTGCGTTTGGTCGCCTTCTGCGCCGGGTCCGGCTCGTTCCAGAAGTCCTGCTCGGTGACCGTGGCCGGGACGACGGTGGCCGCCAGTACCAACGCGGCCAGGCGTGGCGCCTTGCCGAGGGCCAGCAGCACACCACCGGCTACCTGTGCGCCCGCATTGATCCGTACGACGGTTCCCGGATCGCTCGGCAGCTTCGCGGCGTATTGCTCGGGCAGCTGACGCTGGCCTCGCTGCACCAGCTCGGTCGCCGCCTTGACTCGTGATTCCGGGCGTCGCAACGTATCGACACCCTCCACGACAAAGACAGTGGCCAAAAGCGGGCGGGCAAGTCGGCGTAACAACATGACGGATCCCTTTCCTCGACGGCTCTATTCGACCGGGTTCCCGGAAGGTGTCGCATCAAACCCGGTGGACGGGGAGTAACGGGCGTATCGGACGTCGAATCTACACCGCGTAACAGCAATAATTTGGCTAACGATCAGCAGTGTGTGGATCCGAGAGATCCGCGTGTCGTCGCTCAGCTGCCCGCCGGAAGGTACCGCCGATGAACTCCGCCACGGCCCCAACGACTTTCGAGGCCATCGTGGCCCCGCTGCCCGCCGCGCCCGGTTGCACCTTCCGCTTCGATACCGTGCCCTGCCGACATCGCGCCGAATGGTTCATTCGCAAACGCGGCTGCTGCCACGTCGAGGGTGTCGACTTCATGTGCGATACATGTCACACCCGCGTCCACTGGCTGCTCACCCTCGGCGTCGAATTCGAGTGCGCCGGTTGCGGTGTGCGCTCGGACAGCTTCACCGAGCTGTATCCGACCGCAGGGCCGCTGTAGGGCAGCGTTCAGGACCCGCCGACGGCCTTCGGGACCGTGGCCCGGCCGGTCGACGCCAGGAACTCGGTGATGACCGCGGTGACCCGCTCCGGGTCCTCCATCATCGGCAGGTGCCCGCAGTCGGGCAGCTCGACCGCCGTGTGGACGTGCAGCCTGCGATTGAGGCGGGCGCCCGCGCGCGCCGAGAGGATGCGGTTCTGCTTCCCCCAGAGCGTGCAGATGGGCGGGAAGTCCGCCGGCGGGTCGAACCGGTCGAAGGCGGCATAGGCAGGAAAGTCCTGGACCAAGCCGTGCAGGGCGAACAAACGGCCCCGATCGGACCAGTGCGCGCGCAGTCGCGGCGAATCCTGCAGCCGTTGCCGCTTGCCCCGGGTGCCGAGCTGATTGGCCACGATCATCGACACGGCGCGGCCGGGCAGCGCGAGCCTGCGGGCCAGCGGTCCCAGCGGCAGCCGGGCATCCGCCCAGGCGAGCGCCGCCGACTGCCCGGAGCTGACCGTGTCCCAGGTCAGCGGGTTGATCAGAACGAGCGCCCGTACCCGCTCCGGGTGCCCCATCGTGTAGCTGAGCGCGGTGGCGCTGCCGAGGCAGTTGCCGACGAGCGCCACGTCGGTGAGGCGGTGGGCGTCGAGGAAGGCGCCGAGCATGTGCACGTAGTCGGCGAGGCGGTAGCCGTCCGCGGGCTGGTCGGACTCGCCGTAGCCGGGGAGATCGAGCGCGAATACCTGGTGGTCGCGCCGCAGCACCGTCACCTGATCGTCCCAGATACGGCGCTGGGTGCCCGCGTTGTGCAGGAAGACCACCGGCGTGCCGGTACCGGCCCGATCGAAGGCGACAGCCCTGCCCAGATGCTCGAAAACGTCCACGTCGACTCCTCGCGAGCGGCCGGGCGATCAATGCCCGATCCGTAGACGACTTTACGTTGTCGTGCACAGCTCAGCTGGGGCTTCGGTGGTTGTTGCCTGTCGCGTTATACCTCGATGCCGGTGCGAACGACCTTCCCCGTCGCATTGCGCGGTAGTTCCGTTGTGGTCAGCCGCCATCGGGCAGGCACTTTGTAGTAGGCGATCCGTTCCGCGGCGAAGGCGCGCAACTCCTCTTCGGTTGCCGCCGAGGGGCTTTCGAGAACAATCAAGGCCGCGACCGTCTGGCCGAGATCGGCGTCGGGCACCCCGATGACCGCGCATTCGCGCACGGCCGGGTGCTCCTCGAGGCACTGCTCGATCTCGGTGGGGTAGACGTTCTCGCCGCCGCGCAGGATGAGATCCGAACGCCGGCCGGACAATCGCAGCCTGCCCTCGGTGAGCACGCCGATATCGCCGGTGCGCAGCCAGCGGTCCTCGGTGATGGCGGCCGCGGTCGCGGCCTCGTCGTCCCAGTAGCCCAGCATCACGTACGGGCTGCGCAGGCAGATCTCGCCTTCGGTGCCGTCCGGGACGGGGTTGCCCGCGCTGTCGCGGACCTGCACGGTGGCCCCGATGACGGGGCGGCCCACCGTATCCGGGAACGCCGCGAGCTCGGCCGGACCGGCCAGGGTCGCCGCGGTGCTGCACTCGGTGAGCCCGTAACTGGTGACCAGCGCGGTCCGTGCCACCGGAAGTTGTTCGCGCAGTTGCTGTTGCAGCGCGGCCGAGGACGGCGCCGAATTCAGTGAGAAGGAGGCCAGCGAGGACAGGTCGTAGCGGGACAGATCCTGGTCGAGCAGCCGGGTGGCCATGGTCGGCATGGCGCCCCAGTTGGTGATGCGCTCGCGTTCGATGAGGCGCAGCACCCGATCCGCGTCGAACGAACCCTGGTAGAGCACGGCGGTATCGCCGGTCACCAGCCGGGGCACCACCAGGTTGTGCAGGCTGGCGATGTGGAACAGCGGGGAGGTGAGCAGGAACCGCCGGCCGCTCGGCAGTTCGGTCGCGCCGGTGAACTCGGCGGCCATCGCGTCGTTGAACAGGTGATAGCCGATGACCGCCACCACGTTTCGCTGCGAATGCACCGCGCCTTTCGGCCGTCCGCTGGTGCCGCTGGTGTACAGGATGACCGCGGGATCGTCCTCGTCCACCGCCGTGCGCGGGAGCTCGCTGTCGCCGAATTCGGCGATCAGACCGGGCAACTCGTCTTCCATGGTGAGCACCGGGACCCGGATATCCAGCTCCGCCACCAGCGCCGCGCGTTTCGCGTCGACGACGAGCACGGCGGGCTTGGTGTGCTCGACACCGTAGGCGATTTCGCGGGCCGTCCACCACGCGTTGTAGCCCACCGCGATCGCGCCGAGGCATTGCGCCGCCCAGAACGTGACGACCCACTCGGCGGTGTTGGCAGCCAGAATGCCGATGCGGTCGCCCTTCCGGATGCCGTAGCGGTCGCGCAGCGCGGTGGCCAGCGCACCTACCGCCGCCGCGTGCTCGGCGAACGACATCCGGCGGTCCTCGGTGACGAGATAATCGCGCGCACCCCAGGCGGTCGACGCCGCGAGCACATCGCCGAGCGACTTGTCGCGGTGCCGCAGCACCGGCAGCGGTGCGCCGAGGACGTCCTCGACCACCATCTCGAATCGGCCACCGGGCCCGGTCAACCGGGCCGCCGCGGCCGCCGCGAAGGCCTGCTGATCGAAAGGCTTTGTCATTTACCGCACTTCCTCGTCTACGGAACCAATACCGCACGGCCGGTGACCAGGCCGCGCTCCAGCCGGTCGAGCGCCTCGCGGCCGGCCGCCAGGTCGTACTGCTCGATCTCGACCGTGAGCTTGCCCGAGCGGGCCAGGGCGACGGACTCGATCAAGTCGGATTTGGTGCCGCCGTAGGACTTTCGGACCGACGCGCCCCACGGCCAGCCCGGCCCACCGGCGGGACCCGCGGTGAGCTCCGGTGCGCCGCCGCCGAGGCCGATCATCCGGTACGCGCCGTTCGGGGCCACCGATTCCACGGCGAGCGTGGCCGTCTGATCGACGCCGACGAAGTCGAACACCGCGTCCGCGCCGCGACCGTCGGTGCGGTCGAGAATGTGTCGGGCGGTGTCGGCGTCCGCGAGCAGGCCCTCGGCCGCACCGCACCGGGTGGCCAAGGCGAGTTTGTCCGCGCCGACATCGACCGCGATCACTCGGGTCGCGCTGGTCGCGGCGAGGATCTGTACCGCGACATGACCGAGACCGCCGATGCCGATCACCACCGCCACCGAGCCGGGCCGAAGGTGTTCGCGGGCACCACGAATCGCGTGATAGCTGGACAGCGCGGCATCGGCGAGCGGGGCGGCCTGGCGGAAGTCGAGGTCGCCGATCGGCACGAAAGAGCTTGCCGGAATGCGGATGTACTCGGCCATGCCGCCGTCCGGGCCGAGGCCGGGACACGGCGGCATCGCGGTGCGGCCCGCGGCCAGGCAGACATTCTCGTTGCCCGACACGCATTCCCGGCACGTGCCGCACGACCAGCACAGGTAGACGATGCCGCGTTCACCGGCGGTGCGGCCGTCGACCTCGGCGCCGACCGCCTCGATGGTGCCTGCGACCTCGTGCCCGAGCGTCAGCGGCTCGTCGCGCAGCCGGAACGGGATGTGCAGCACATGCAGATCGGAGTGGCAGATCCCGGCCGCACCGACCCGCAGCAGCAGCTCGGTCGGGCCGATCTCGGGGACCGGAACCTCACGCAGCTCCAGCACACCCGGCTCGGTGAGTTGCAGTGCCCGCATCACGCGCGAGCCCCGGCAGCCACCGCGGTGAAGACCGCGCGCAGGTAGGCGTCGGCGCGGGCGGAGCCGATCAGTCCCGGCGCCATCTTGTTCATGGTGTAGGCGAAGGTGATTCGGCGATCCAGGTCGTTGACGACGATGGCGCCGCCGAGCCCCGCCCACCAGCAGACCCGGCCGTCGGGTACCTCCGGTGCGGTCTGTCGCTGCGGCAGCCCGTAGCCGAGGCCGAAGCGCAGCGGCAGCAGCAGCGCCAGATCGGGGCCGTCGGACTGCTGCTCGAAGATGAGATCGATCGTCTTCTCAGACAGCAACTTTCGCCCGTTCATCGTGCCGCCGTTGGAGACCAGCGACTGGATCCGGGCCACCGACCGGGCATTGCCGTGGCCGTTCACCGCGCCGATCTCGGCCTGCCGCCAGGCGGCGCTGTTGGCCTCCTGGAGATCGAGCAGGGGACTGGTGAGGGTCTTGACCAGGATGCTCGTCTGATCGAGCGAGGCCATATCGAACTTCAGCATCGGCGGCGGTACCAACGGCGCGATCCGGTGATGGTGTTCTGGGGCGGTGCCGATATGGAAGTCGGCGCCCAGCGGTCCGGCGAGCTCCTCGGCGAAGAACTGCCCGAGGCCGCGGCCGGTGATGCGGCGGATCACCTCGCCGACGAGGTGCCCGTAGTTGAGCGCGTGATAGCCGGACGCGGTGCCTGGTGTCCACCATGGCGCCTGCGCCGCGAGCCGCGCACTGGCCGCCTCGGTGTCGTAGATGTCGGCCAGCTCGATCGGTTGCTCCCAGCCGGAGACGCCGGAGGTGTGCCCGAGCAGCTGCCGAATCTCGATGTCGCCCTTGCCGTTCGCCGCGAACTCCGGCCAGTAGTGCGCGACCCGCTGTCGCACATCCAGCTCACCACGATCGACGAGCAGCAGGGCGGACAGCGCGGTCATCGTCTTGCTGATCGAGAAGACATCGACCAGCGTGTCCTCGGTCCACGGCACGGTGCGCTCGATATCGCGGTGCCCGCCCCAGATGTCGACCACCGGTTCGCCGTCGACCGTCACGCAGATCGCCGCGCCGAGCTCCTCGCCCGCGGCCAGCTGGTTCGCCAATTGTTCCCGTACGCCGGCGAATTGAGCGGCGCAGAATCCCGAAGTAGTCATCGTTGTCACGCGTGCTCGAGTGCGCGGGCAGGCACCGGTAGCGCGTACCCCGTGGCGGCGGCACGCTTTGCGCCCCTTGCCATTTCCTTGTTCATGTCGCGCACGTACGGCTCGAACTCGAGCTGGATGGTGTGCCGCGGCGAGTCGTAGTAGCGCCCGGTCCGGCGCTGCTCCGCCGCACGGATCGCCGCGTGCATGTCCGCTTCGCTGGGCGGCAGGTACTTACCGGTCAGGTAGGCGGCGACCAGCTTGCTCTGCTGCTCGGCGAAGTTCACCAGCGTCGGCAGCGGCTGCGCTAGGCCGAGATAGAACAGATTGTCCACGCCCGGTTTCATCATCTGCTGGAACAGTGGCATGCGGTTCTGCTCGTCCGGCACCAGGTTCGGATCCGCGAAGAACGGGAAGCTGATGTGATAGCCGGTGGCGCAGACGATCACGTCCACCTCCTCGGTGCTGCCGTCGGCGAAGCGCACGCGCGGGCCCTCCAGCGCCGTGATGGCGGGCTTGAACGCGATATCGCCGCAGCCCGCGCGGTGCAGGAATTCCTCGCTGGCCGACGGGTGCGCCTCGAACGGCGCGTGATCGGGTTTGGGTAGCCCGTAGAACTCCATGTCGCCGCGGAATTTACGAACGAAGCGCTGCTTGAGTTTCAGGCTGACCTTGCGCGGAATCCACGCGGGCACGCTCTGCTTGTCGCCGACCTTGCCGTGCACGTACTTCGGCAGCACCCACACCCCGCGCCGGGCGGAGACGGTGAGCTTCGCCGCGACGAAGCGCTGCGACAGTTCCGAGGCGATATCCAGTCCGGAGTTGCCCATGCCGACGACAACGACCTTCTTACCGCGCATATCCACCGGATCGAACGGATCGTTGTAAGCGTGGCTGTGGAGGAGTTCGCCGTCGAATTCGCCGGGGTAGTCGGGCATGCGCGGATCCCAGTGGTGACCGTTGCAGACGATCAGCGCGTCGTAGTCGCGGGTGCGGCCGTCGGACGCGGTGACCAGCCAGCGGCCGTCCGCCTGCCGCTCGGCCGCGGTGACCTTGGTGTTGAACAGAATTTTGTCCCGGAAGCCGAAATGGTCGACGTAATCCTGGAAGTACTGGAACAGCTGCGAATGGTGCGGGAAATCCGGCCAGCCCTCAGGCGCGGGATAGTCCTCGAATGCCAGGCGGAACTTACTGGTGTCGATGTGCAGTGACTGGTAGCACGCCGACATTCCGTTGGGGTTCTTGAAGTACCAGTTGCCGCCGACCTCGTCCGAGGCTTCGAACACCTCGAAGGGAATGCCGAAGTCCTGCAGGCGTTTCGCGGCGGTGATCCCGGAGGGGCCCGCGCCGATGACGCAGACCCGGGGCAGATCGGTTCGAGTCAATTCTTTTGTCCTCGTGCTGGGAGGGAGTCACCAGCGGTGGCGCGCCCGGCGCCGAAACCGTCCGTAGCCCTGCGGCTTCGGGGGTGACGTAGGCAACAACGTAACACTGGCTAGACAGCGTGTCTAGTGAATGACGTATTGTCTAGTGAAGGCCGTGGACGGCACGGGCACCAGTAGACTTGCTCCAGCGAAAGTCGCACGTCAGCACAACTTTCGACCGACAAGGGGTAGCCGTTGCGCACGAACTCGACGCCGGTGGGCGGCAGCCTGCGGGACGAGCAGAAGCAGCAGACCAGGACCCGGCTGATGGCGGGGGCCAAGGAGCTGTTCAGTACGCGCGGCTACGCGGCGGTGCGGGTCGACGACATCGTCGCGGCGGTCGGTTGCAGCCGGGCCACCTTCTATCTGCACTTCACCAGCAAGTTGGAGATACTGCGCGCGATCGCCGAGCAGAGCACCGCACCCAGCGCCCTGCACTTCTACGAGGATCTGGACCGGGTGCTCGACACCGGTTCGCGCGCCGAGTTCGTCGCCTGGGTGACCAGGGCCATCGACTGGTTCCACGAATACAAGGACCTGCTGCCCGCCTGGGACGAGGCCACCGCGCTGGAGCCGGAATTCCGGGAGATCGCCCGCAACGGCATCCTGGCGCTGCCCAACGCGATGACCTCCTACCTCGCCCGCTGGCCCGCCGAACGCGCCGACGAGGCGCGGCTGCGGGTGGAACTGCTTGTCGCCCAACTGGAGCGCTTTTTCACCCGCTGGGCGGTGCAGGGCACCATCAACGTCTCCGCCGAACGCGCGGCCGAGGTGCTCACCGATATTTGGTTCCCGGCGTTGCGCGCGCCGCTCGACGGCGACTGAGCTAACCGGCGATCGGGCGCCGGAAACGTCCGTAGCTCGATATTCGCTGGCCTCGCGAGAATCGTGTTCTGGGACTCGATTTCGTAGCGGCCTGCGAATCTGTCGGTGCGGTGCGGCATCATCTGTGCACGCAGCCATCCACGAATATTGCTCGGAGTCACCATGCCGTCGCCTAAAACCAAGCCCAAGCCATTGTCGGACAGCGAGATTCAGCGGATCGCCACGGATATCGCCGGTGGCCGACCGCCCATGGTGTGGTTCACCGCCGCCGCGGTGGGCGTGCCGGAAGGACGGTCGGGAAAGGTGATCTCCCTCGGCGACCCGGCCGACGGAGACTTCCTGCAGGTCCGGCCCACCGGATCGAAGGATGTACTGTCCTTTTCTCCGACAGAAGTGACGTTGACCAAACCGCCCCGCGGGGCGGCCCCTGTTTCCACTGCCCAGCCGAAGTCGACAACCAGGAAGGAATCACCCGTGACCCAGCCGTCGACCTTGACGAGCACTGCGACACCACCCACCCCCAGTTCTGTCACGCCGCCACCGGTCGTCCCGAAACCCGTTGCGAGCACGCCGGAATCCGACGATCAGGACGGCGGTGCGGGCAAGCCCGCCGCCAAGTCCACCCCGGCCCCGGCGAAGGCCGCCAAGGCTCCCGCCCGGCCGAAGGCGAAGACGGCGGAGGTCACCGTCACGCTGACCGGCACCGCCGACGGCGAATGGTCCGTCGACGTGGTCAGCGGCAAGAAGCGCGCCGTGCGCGGGCTCGCGGTGCCGAGTTCGGCCGTGGCGCAGGCCGCCAAGATCCTGCACCCCGAGGTGGCCGACGTGGTGGCCGGCATCCTCGACGCGGCCAGGGAGGCGCAGGAGGCCAAGGTGCAGCAGTTACAGGCCGAGCTGGAGGCCGCCAAGCGCCTGCTCGACGAACTGGTCGACTAGCTCAGACCGCGGTGCTGGTGGACCTGGGGCTCGCGCGCCAGATCCGCCGGCCCGGCTCGGTGGCGGCGTGCCGCGCCGGGTCGTTCGTCATGTGTCGCACAGCGGAGTCGGGCGCGTGCCGCGCGTCGTCGTGGAACGCGTAGCCGAGCGAGTATTCCTTCGCGTGATACATGGCCGAATCCGCCTCGCGGATGAGGTCGTAGACGGTCGATTCGGCGCTGCGCGGGCTGCCGCAGGCGATGCCGATGCTCGCGGTGATCGGGATCTCGCCCGCGCTCAGGTCGAACGGCCGGACGAACGCGCCGAGCAGCTGCTCGGCGAGCGTCGCGGCGTGCTGTCGGTCGAGCGGGGACAGCACCACGAATTCGTCGCCGCCGTAGCGCGCGACCACATCCTCGCGCAGCACTACCCGTCGAATTCGCGAGGCCGCGTTCGCGATCAGCTCGTCGCCGACCGCGTGCCCGTAGCTGTCGTTGACCATCTTGAAGCCGTCCAGGTCGATGAACAGCAGACACAGCGGCCGTTCGGCCCAGCGCTCGCTGTTGCGATTCAGCGCGCGTAGCAACGCGGATCGATTCAACAACCCGGTGAGCACGTCGTGGTCGGCCTGATACTGCGCGCGCCGCTCGCTGCGCGAGCTGCGCACGATGGCGCGCTCGCTGCGCACCAGCACCCCGATGAGCAGCAGTGCGAACAGCGACGACACCACCACTCGGTTCAGCGGGTCCAGGGCTGAGCCGACCACGGGCACCAACGACGCCACGATCAACGCCATCGCGATGAAGCTGGCGCGCTGACGGGAATGGTGCGGGTGGATCTGCCGCGGCGTGCCGAGGCTCGTCATCGTCGGATGCAGCGCCGCGACGCCGACGATCGCGTACGCCGCGAGTAGCGGCACCATCAGCATCTGACGGCCGATCGTCATAGCGCCCGTGGTCTGGAGGCTGTAGCCGAGATCGCCGAGCAGCGCGGCGATCAGGCCGACATGTAGTAGCCGCAGTGAGGATTCCGAGCGGATCGAGGTGGCCACCGAATGCGCGATCAGCGTCAACAGCATCGCATCCAGCACCGGGTAGGTGGCGGCCACCATCGTGTTCAGGGTGGTGTCGTGGGACTGCAAGATCGGTGAGATCAGAAAGGTCCAGGACGCGAGCAGAGCGCCGAGCCCGATCAGCGCGGAGTCCAGCAGCAAGTCATAGTTCGAGCGAACTCGACGCGGGCGCAGCCAAATCAGCGCGGCCAGGCCGACGCCCATATATCCGAGTAGCGTGAACACGTCGTCGAGCGGGTGCAGGCCGTGTTCGGACATATTGCGCAGGGCGGCGCCCGTGCCGGACAGCACCGCCGAAGCCGACAGCAGATACCAGGGCAAGGGGTGCGGCGGGCGGTACGCCCACAGGCCGAAAGCGATCATCGCGACGGTGCCCGCGAGCACGATCGTCAGTGTCAGCAACGACAGCAGCTGGGAGTCGACCGTCACGTGCACTGCGATCGCGGCCGCGCTTGCCCCCAGGAGGAGTGCATACCAACGTGTTCGGAACTGGCGCCGCTGGTCTGCCGAACGCTCTTCGCTGACTGTCATCAGCCCCCCTAGGTCGCTCCATCCCCTGTGAACCGAGCCGCGTAGTAGATCTGCGAATCCTCCACCACGATCTCGACGTTCGCCTGTTCCTCCGCCATGACGCGAATACTGTCGGCGAACGAAAACCGAGTGTTGTTGTACGAGCAAATGTCCCAACCGACCGCGGCACGATCGGCAACGAGAACCTGGACAACTGACTCGATCATGGCATGAAATGCGGACCCATGTCGGGCACTTGGCGCAACAAGGGTGAATCCGGCGTAGTAGATCGCGTCGCGCGCCGCGTGTTCCGGATACCGGGCGATGAAGTACTCCGGGCTGATCCACGGGACTGTGTCGAGATGCTTGGTCAGCGTGGTCATTCCGATGGGCTCGCCGGATTCGAGGCGTGCCACATGCTTGTTTACCCGGGGATCGACCATCTCCGCGCGAAATTCCTCAGGATGCAGCACCTGCCTGGCGATGGCTTTGGTTCGTAGTGGACCGAATGCCTCTTCGTACAGGCCCTGAAATAGGGCTATTTGGTCATCCGGAATCGCGTTTTCCACGGTGACGTGCACGTTGCCTCGCGAGGCCACCCCGGACTCGGCACCCTCGGCATAGCTTTTCATCCGCGCCAACCCCACGGTGCGGTGCGGTAGGCGGCCAGCACCAATGCACAGGTCGGCCCGGTCGTGGAGCGGGCTTCGGTCGTGCACATGCGGACCGGCCCGAAGCTCTCGGGCCGATGCCGTGCCATGTCGTCGAGGCTCGACTGGATCAGTGTGGTCACCTCTTCGGTGGTCTCGGCCTCGTGCTCGACGAAAAGGCCTGCGCCGGAACCGTCGTCGCGCAGTACCCAACCGATACCGGCGGCCGCCGTCTGGCCGGGTTCGAGCGCGTGCTGCGCCGCGTACACGCAGTAGAGGCGGTCGCCCCACGGGATCGGTTTGCGTACTCGTGCGGTGCGTTCGAGCGTGGCGCGTGGCGGAATGACCGACGAGAGTCGAATCAAGTTGGCATCACCCACTCCCAGCTCGCGTAGTGCCGCATCGAAGGCCGACATGGCTGTCGGCCCTACTCCCGTCGCAGCGCCTATCTCTATCGTCAGTGGTGCCCCGTAGACCGGTCTGCCCGAGGGCGGGCGTAGTCGATCTATCCACGGCAGCCCGAGTAGGCGGCTGCGCGGCCCCACTGGTCCGCTGCGTGGGGTGGTGTGAATCATAGTGCCTCCGAAAACGCGCGGCCCATTTTGCAGGCCGGTATTACATCAAAATCGACTGTGCGGCACGAAACAACATCGCGCACCTGCGCCGGCCGAAAGCAGTGCTCGTGCGGCGTGTCTCGTAACGTGGGCCAGGGCAACCGGACTCGACAGACAGCGAGGGGCAAGTGCAGACGTGGGTGGCACCGGGGCGGGTCAACATCATCGGTGAGCACACCGATTACAACGACGGGTTCGTGCTGCCCATCGCACTGCCGCTGGTAGTGCAGTGCGCGGCCCAGGCGCGCGCGGACGGGCAGGTGCGGGTCGTCTCCCGGCAGCGGCCGGACGAGATCGTGCTGGTCGAGGTGGCCGAGCTCGCGAAACGCCGGGACGGGGTGCCCGGCTGGTCGCGGTACCCGCTGGGCGTCGTCGCCGAATTCGTGCGGCGTGGTCATGAGATCAGCGGGGTCGAGTTCGAGCTGGACGGCGCCGTGCCGATCGGCGCCGGACTGTCCTCGTCCGCGGCGCTGTCCTGTGCGGTGGCCATCGCGCTGCGGGATCTGTTCGCGCCCGCCGTCACCGATCGCGAGCTGATCGACCTCGCCCGCGCCGCGGAGAACGGCTATGTCGGCGCGCCGACCGGTTTGCTGGACCAGTCCGCCTCGATCCTCTGCACGGCGGGGCACGCGCTGTTCCTCGACGTGCGGCGCTTCGCCGCCGAGGCCGCCGATGCGGACGCGAATACTGGTGCGCACGAACAGATTCCGTTCGATCTGGCGCGATACGGACTGGAGCTGTTAGTGATCGACACCGGCCAGCCGCACGAGCTGGTCGACGGTGGCTACGGCGAACGACGCGCCCAATGTGAAGCTGCCGCCGCGCAACTCGGGGTGCCCGCCCTGCGCGACGTCGATTCGGTGGCCGCGCTCACCCGGATCACCGATGTGGTGTTGCGCCGCAGGGCGCGACACGTGGTGACCGAGAACGCCCGAGTGTTGACAGTTGCGGAAAAATTGCGGAGCGGTGCCGATCCGCGTGCCATCGGGCCGGTTCTCACCGAGGGGCACGCCTCACTGCGCGACGATTTCGAGGTGTCGACGCCCGAGCTGGACGCCGCCGTCGCCGCGGCGCTCGCGGCGGGGGCGCACGGCGCGCGGATGGTCGGTGGCGGATTCGGCGGCAGTGCCCTCGCGCTGGTCGATCGCGAACGCACCGAGGCCGTGGTGGCGGCCGTGCGGAATCGGTTCGCCCGCGCGGGCTTTGCCGAGCCACGCACCTTCGTCGTTGGCCCTTCCACCGGGGCGCACCGCGCCGACTGAGCGACCGCCCAGCTTTTTGTGCACGATTGTGCCCCCCGAGTGAGGCACAATCACGCAGAGTAGGTGTCGGCCGACACCATTCGGCCGGCGACGAGGGAGTCGCGCGCGCCACGCAGTACCCGTAGACGCACGATCTCGTACCACGAAGGATCTCGCTCGACGCCCGGTTTCACCGCCAGGAGGGACGCTGTGCCGCTTGTCGATTCACCCGTTCTGCCGTCCGCGCTGCTCGCCGCCGAGCCGCAGTCGATGGCATCGACCTATTTAGACGCTTCGGAGTTGCGCCTGGACGCGGCTCCGGTCGACTTCGCGCTGGTCGCCTTATATTTCGTGTTCGTACTCGGCATCGGCTTACTCGCCAGACAGCGGGTCTCGTCCAGCATCGACTTCTTCCTGTCCGGGCGTTCGCTGCCCGCCTGGGTGACCGGCCTCGCGTTCATCTCCGCGAACCTCGGTGCCGTCGAGATCATGGGCATGTCGGCCAACGGCGCCCAATTCGGTTTCCCCACCTTCCACTACTTCTGGATCGGCGCGATCCCCGCCATGCTGTTCCTCGGCGTGGTGATGATGCCGTTCTACTACGGCTCCAAGGTGCGCAGCGTGCCGGAGTTCATGCGCAGGCGCTTCGGTACCGGCGCGCACCTGGTGAACGCGCTCAGCTTCGCGATCGCCCAAGTGCTGATCGCGGGCGTCAACCTGTATCTGCTCGGCACCATCCTGAATGTGCTGCTCGGCTGGCCGCTGTGGCTGTCGGTGGTGATCGCGGCGGTGATCGTGCTGTCCTACATCACCCTCGGCGGGCTGTCGGCCGCGATCTACAACGAGGTACTGCAGTTCTTCGTGATCGTGGCCGCGCTGCTGCCGCTCACGCTGGTCGGCCTGCACAAGGTCGGCGGCTGGGACGGGTTGCGGGAGAAGGTGTCCGCATCGCCGGGCGGTGCGACGCAACTGGATTCGTGGCCAGGCAACGAGCTCAGCGGGTTCGGCAACAACATGCTCTCGGTGCTCGGCATCGTGTTCGGGCTCGGGTTCGTGCTCTCGTTCGGGTACTGGACCACCAACTTCGTCGAGGTGCAGCGCGCGTTGGCGACGCACTCCATCTCGGCGGCCCGGCGCACCCCGATCATCGGCGCCTACCCGAAGATGTTCATCCCGCTGATCGTGGTGATCCCCGGCATGATCAGCGCGGTGCTGGTGCCGCAGATGAGTGAGTACAAGGCGGCGAAGACGGCGAATCCGGACTTCAGCGGTGACACCACCTACAACCAGGCGTTGCTGTATCTGATGAAGGACGTGCTGCCCAACGGCCTGCTCGGGGTGGGCATCGCGGGTCTGCTCGCGGCGTTCATGGCCGGCATGGCGGCCAATATCTCGGCGTTCAACACCGTGTTCAGCTACGACCTGTGGCAGCAGTACGTGCGCAAGGACCGCCCGGACGGGTACTACCTGTCGATCGGCCGATGGGCTACCGTCGGCGCGACGGTGACGGCGATTTTCACCGCGTTCATCGCGTCCAGCTTCAGCAACATGATGGACTACCTGCAGACGCTGTTCAGCTTCTTCAACGCACCGTTGTTCGCGACGTTCATCCTCGGCATGTTCTGGAAACGGATGACCCCGACCGCGGGCTGGATGGGTCTGGTCTGCGGAACCGGTTCCGCCGTGGTGATTTTCATCCTGCACCAGATGGAGGTGTTCCACCTGTCCGGCCAGGGGTCGAGTTTCGTGGCCGCCGGTGTGGCGTTCGCGGTCGACATCGTGGTCAGCGTGCTGGTCACCCAGGTGACCCAGCCCAAGCCGGTCGCCGAGCTCGTCGGTCTGGTCTACTCGGAGACGCCGAAGGAAGTGCGCACCGATCCGGAGCAGGCCTCGCTGCCCTGGTATCAGCGCCCGGTGCTGCTCGCGGGCATCGCCCTGGTGCTCGTCATCGCTCTCAACATCATTGTCGGATAAGGAGCCGCCATGCTTTTCGACATCCGCACCATCGTCGGCGCCCTACTCGGCAGCTACGGCATCATTCTGATCATCACCGGCCTGGTCAGCCATACCGCCGCCGACGAAGCCAAAACCGGTGGCATCAATGTGAATCTCTGGGCGGGGATCGGCATGGGCGTGGTGTCCCTGCTCTTCATCGCCTGGGTCGTCCTGCGCCCGATCGCGGTGCCGGAGAAGGCGCCCGCCGCCGAGTTACCGGACGAACCGTCGGAAATGCCCTGACACCTGCGAAACCCCGCCCGGACTACCCGGGCGGGGCTCGCGCAGAGCGTATTCAGTTGTGTCGCAAGGGTTATCGGAAGGCCTGGCTGCCCTGACCCGCGTGACCCGGCGCGCCGAGCCGTGGCAGCAGGGCGCCGAGGACGACCATGCCGAGGCCGAGGCCGAAGTGCAGCCAATTGTCGGCATCGTTGACCGGGACGAAGTTGGCGGCGCTGCCCTTATCGATGATCAGGCCGTACAACCACAGCACCAGATAGATGGCGCCGCCGCCGAGCAGGAACCAGCGGGCGCCCTGGAAGGTGCGTGCGGCGAGCAGGCCGGCTACGCCGAACAGCAGGTGCACGATGTTGTGCAGCACCGAAACTTCGAATACGCCTAGCAGTTCGGCGTCGGAGTGGTGCCCGGCGAAGGTCATCGTGTCGTAGTCGGTGGTGACGCCCGGGATGAAGCCGAGCACACCGACTATCAAGAAGACGGCGCCTACGGCGAGGGCGGCGATTCTGGTCGGCGTCCATTCGGTGGTTGCCGCGTTCGGCTGGAATGTTGCCATGACTGGCTGCCTTTCGGTCAGGCGTCCGGACGCGGGATATCGCCGCGCCAGGCGCCGGTCTCGTGACCTTGTTTTTCGATGAACTCCTTGAAGCGCTGCATATCTCCGTTGACGCGGTGCTTCAGCACGCCGAGCTTGTCGGCGGCGTGTTCCACGAAGCCCTCCGGATCGACCTCCATCTGGGCAGTGACCCGGGTGGTGGTATCGCTCAGGCGATGGAACGTGATGACACCCGCATGCTCGGGGCCGCTGTCGGATTTCCAGGCGACCCGTTCATCGGGATGCTGTTCGGTAATGGTGGCGTCGAATTCACGCGTGGCCGGACCGACATGGATCCGCCAGTGCGTGTGCTTGTCATCGAGTTGGCGCACCTCTTCGACGCCCTCCATGAATTGGGGGAACGTCTCGAATTGCGTCCACTGGTTGTACGCGGTGCGTACCGGGACTTCGACGTCCACTGTGGCGGCCAACGTACTCACATAAACCCCTTTCGTCGCCCGACCCCGCAGCCTCGCCGGGGCGGGCACTCACTCGGTCGCTCGTGACGTGGCGACTCAGGACATCCCGCGCATACCCGGCGCGATGGGGGACAAACAGACCGACACGGCCATCTGGCCCGCTCAACAGCGACCGACCGGTCCGGTGATTCTCTGCACAGGCAGCTGACCAGCCGGTATCGGCGAGTGAAATGCGTTTGATCGGCGACCGTCGCGCCCCGTAACGTCACTGCGGTTTGTTACCGATCAGAAGGAATGGAGTGAAACGCCATGAAACCCGTGACTGAGCGCGACATCAGGTCGTCGTTCATCAACTGTTCCAAAACCGAGGCCAAACGGCTGCCGATGCCCAGAGAACTCGACGAACGCCCCTGGGACGACCTCGATTTCCTCGGCTGGAGCGACCCGTCGCTGCCGGGCCGGTGCTATCTGGTCATCCCGCAGGACGACGACGAACTGGTCGGCGTCGCGCTGCGCTACGAGACCGGCGGGTCGGGTCGGGCCCAGATGTGCTCGATCTGCCTGACCACGCACACCGGCAGCGCCGTTTCCTTGCTGACGGCGGCCAAAGCGGGTCCGTCCGGACGCAAGGGCAACACGATCGGCACCTATATGTGCACCGATCTGGCCTGCTCGCTGTACGCGCGCGGCAAGAAGACCCCGGCGCTGGGCAACCGGTATCGGGAGAACCTGAACCCCGAGCAGAAGGTCGAGCGGATGCTGGCCAATATGCGGGCGTTCGTCGCCAGGCTCTACAGCTAGTCACCACTAGTTGATCAATCGAAACAATGAAACGGAGGTAGATGCCATGCGCCGACACTTGACACTCCGCTCGCCGAACCCGCACCCCGAGTTCCGCGACAGCGCAAGCACACTCGGGGTGCACGGGGTTCCTCTCCGGTCGAGACGGCCTGGCTGTTAGACCAGCCGGACCGTCTCATCCGGGGAGGAACCCAGTGCGGGGGTTACGCGGCGTGCACCTTTGCGGTCAACCGCCGCGCACCCTTTTCGGGTTACGCGGCGCGCCTTCTTGCCGTGACTCCCACCAGCACGTCGACCACGAGGAAGGCGAGCAAGCTCAGCCCGACCAGTGGGGCGAACCAGCCGACCACCAGCGCCAGCGCCACTACCGGTACCGCAATCCACGGTGAGCTCCGGCGCAAGGCACCCCGTCGCGGTGCCCGGCCCAGCGCGGGTCGCCCAGTCCTACGAGTCGGACGCCTGCGCCACCACATGAAATAGCCGCGCACCAGCACGGTGATCAACCCGATCATGACGGCGAGCAGCAGTAGCTGGTTGAGCAGCCCGAACAGCAAGCCCATGTGGAACTGGATGCCCCAGTTGGTGAGCTTGGCCATCAGCGGCCAGTCGGCGTACGCGAGCCGATCGGTGACCGCACCGGTGGCGCCGTCGACCGCCACCGCGTCGACCGTGTACGTGCCGGGCATCCGCCGTTCCTTCACCGCGAACGCTTGACCCGGCTGCGCGGGAATGGTGATCTCGACGGCCTGATTCACACCGTTGGCGCGTGCGGTCGCCTCGACCCGGTCGACCTCGGCGATCCGGTCGCTCGGGTTGCTCGGCATCGGTGACATCTGGTGGCCATCGTGATGATCGCCGCCCGAATCATGGCTGGGCGCAACGCTTCCCGGCAATGCCATGGTGACCGCGGGGGTGGTCCAGCTCAGCTGTTGACGCAGTTCGGTGATGTTGGCGCCCGCGTAGGTCGACCAGGTCATGCCGGTCGCGGACAGCAGCAGGATGATCGGCAGCACCCACATGCCTACGGAGCCATGCCAATTCACCGTCCGGCCGCGGCCGTTCTGCGAACGATCCGGCGCGAACAGCCAGCCCGCGGAGTTCCGGTTCCGCCGTGTGCGCACCCGGCGGATCCACACGATCAGGCCGGCCAGTGCGATCACCCACAACCAGGACGCGGCCAGCTCGCTGTAGAGGCGGCCCGGCTCGCCCAGGTGCAGATCCCGGTGCAACCGGTCGATCCAGGTGCGCAAGGGCAGTGCGCCGGAGCTGCCGTAGACGACGGAGTTACCGACCGGCTGGGCCGTGTACGGGTTGACGAACACCGCGCGGCGCTCGGATTCGCCGAGCGAGGGGTCGTCGAACAAGACCCGGGTGGTGTCCTCGGCGCCCGGCGCGGGTGCGACCGCGGCCAGGGCGAGCTGCGGCTGGGTCGCGACGGCGGCGCTGATCTGCTCGGACAGCGGTTTCGGTGTGCCGCTCGCCTCGACCGCCAGCAGGTCGCGCGACACGATCGACTCGAGGGTCGGAGAGATCGCGTAGAGGGCGCCGGTGACGGCGGCGATGAGAATGAACGGGGCGACGAATATGCCCGCGTAGAAATGCAGTCGCATGGCCAATGCGTACAGCCCGTTTCGCGTTGCCGGTTTGCGCGCGGGCGTGGATTCGGGAGGCGGCGGTGGTAATTCGGCGTCGGGTCTAATGGTTTCTGTTGTGCTCACGGTCTTTTCGTTTCTGCAGCTCGGGAAACCCGGTGTGCGGGCGTAGTTCCCGATGTTCGGTCGGGACTCCTGCGATGGTCGAAGACGGCATGCGTCGGCGGCGCGAGCAATGTTTATCGCGCGCTGGACCGATATCCGTTGCGCGGCAGTGCTTCGCGATGACGGCACGGTGGAAAGACCGGTGCCGCAGCGGTGTCGACAGGACGACACGAGACGGCGACGAGCGATGTCTTCGTGTGAAAAGTGCTGAGTCGAGGTCAGCTGACCATGAGTGGCGGACCGCGGGTCCGCAGCGACGCGGCGGCGAGCACGCGCAGGATGACGCGGTCGCGGTGTGTGGTGCGCAGCGGCGCGGGGTCCGCGAGCACGGGTGCGGAGCGCGGCGACCGCAGCACGTGGAAAAGCACGGCGGTGCCGGTTCGATAGGCGGTTTCCGCGCCGCGGATCACCAGTGCGGCGGCAATGGCCGCGAGCACGTGCGCGGTGAGCATCGCCGGCGTCAGCTGGGCATCGCCGTGGTGCAAATGGCCGGAATTGAACCCCATGGTGAAGTGGCCGAGCAGCTGCCCGGCCACGAGCGCGGTGATCAGGCCGACGGCGGTGTCACGCAGCGGCGCGAGCGCGGCCACCAGCGCGCCGATCACCGCGGCGGCCGCGGCCAGCAGGACGAGCGTCGTGCTGGCCGGCGACATGCCCCCGGACGCCCAGCCATGGGCCGCAACGGAAATGGTCGCCGAGATCGCTCCGGCCGAACCACCGCGTACCCACGCGACGGCGCCGCGGTGCCCCGCGGTCGACCGGCCGAACTCGATACTCACGCGCTGATAGTAGCCGACCAATTGCGCGCATCTTCCCCACCGACAAACGCCCGATAAACAGCGCGAAACCGAAAATGCCGATCACGTGCGGTCACTGCTGCACCCGCACTGTCGTCCCCACACGAATCCGATTGTGAATTCGTGTGGGGAGCTCAATTAACGGTGTGCGGGCCGGGAGTGCGGGACTCCGGGGGTTCAGCTCGCTTCGATGTCCATCTCGACCAGCGGCTTGCGCAGCAGCTTGCCGGTGGCATTGCGGGGCAGCTCGTCGAGGAAGATCACTTCGCGCGGCACCTTGTAGCGGGCCAGGTTCGCCTTGACGAAGTCCTTGATCTCCTGCGGATCGCGCTTGGAGTCCGGGCCGGGCACGACGAACGCCCGCAAACGCTTGCCGAATTCGCGATCGTCCACCCCGACCACGGCGGCCTCGAAGATGTCCTCGCGCCCGGCGATCAGGTTCTCCACCTCGAGCGGGAAGACGTTCTCGCCGCCGGAGACGATCATGTCGTCGTCGCGGCCGTCGATGAACAGCAGTCCGTCGGCGTCGAAGTGCCCGACGTCGCCGCTGGACATCATGCCGTCCACCACCTCTTTGGTGCGGCCGTCGGTGTATCCGGTGAACGCGAAACCGTTGTCGACGAAAATGGTGCCGGTGACATTCGGCTCGGTGATCGGCTTGCGGTTCTCGTCGAGCAGCACGATCCGGATCCCGACCGGTGCCTTGCCCGCGGTGGTCGGCGCCTTGCGCAGGTCCTCGGGGGTGGCGACCGTCATGACCGCGCATTCGGTGGAGCCGTAGAGGTTGTAGAGGGTGTCGCCGAAGTAATCCAGGGTGCGGGTGACGACGTCGGGTGCGATGGCCGAGCCCGCCGCGAAGATCACCTTGATGGTGCTCGGGTCGTACTTGGCCAGCACTTCGTCGTCGAGGTCGAGGATGCGCTGCAGCATGGTCGGCACGACCACCAGCGAATCGGCCCGGTACTTCACGATGTTCGCCAGCGTCTGCTCCGGGTCGAACCGCCGCTGCTGGAAGACGACCCGGTTACCGAGGGCGACGCCGATGGTGAACTGGGAGAGCCCGGTGCCGTGGAAGATCGGCGCGGCCATGATCATGGTGCCGTTGTGCGGCAGCGGCACCCGGTCGACGAACTGGGCCGAGGCGAACGGGCTCACCTTGTCGCGCGGCGCGCCCTTGGGGGTGCCGGTGGTGCCGCTGGTCAGGATGACCATGCCGCCCGGCTTCGCGGGCGCGGGCAGCGGGTCGGTGGACCGGCCCGCCGACAGCGACTCGATGGTCGCGGCCGACGGGTCGACATTGTCCTTCGCGTCGACCCAGGTGAGCACCCGCGGGATCTCGGCGGGAATGGCGCTCATCAGGTCGACGAACTCGCTGTCGTGCAGCACCGCCTTCACCTGCTCGCGCGCGGCCACGTCGGCGAACTGCGGTTTGGCGAAGCCGGTGTTCATCAGCACCGTGCGCACGCCGAGCTTGCCGGTCGCGAGCAGGCTCAGCACCATGCCGCGATGGTCGCGGGCCAGCACCGCGACCACGTCACCCGGCTCGAGGCCCTGTGCGGCGAGGCCGCGAGCCAGCGCGTTCGACTGCTCGTTCAGCTGGCCGAAGGTCAGCTCGCCTGCCTCGTCGACGATGGCGCCCGCCTCGGGCCTGGTCTGGGCGGCGTGCATGGCGACGCCCGCGAACGGGCCGAACTTGACCACGTTGAACGCCGAGCGTGCGGCGTGATCGAGCCGGAGCGGATTGAACAACCGCCGTTTGACCATGACGTTCACGCCCAAGGCGAGAACGCCGGCCTTGCGGGCGGTACCACTCAACGCGGGGAAGGAGACAACCATTCGACAACAACCTTCCGGCGGCCCCACCCAGGGCTGAGCCGGTGGGTGGTGCGGACCGCAGCTTCGGGATCCAGTGCTGTCGCTAACAATAGCAAGCATCTGTAACCCGGTGTGTCACGTATCTCAACAGCACCTACCGCCGGGTAACCAAACGGTGTCGCCCCGCGCCGGGTCAGGCGTTGACCTCGTACTCGACCAGCACCCGGCGCAGCAGTTTGCCGGTCGGGTTGCGCGGCAGATCGTCGAGGAAAATGACCTCGCGCGGCACCTTGTAGCGGGCCAGGTTGTTCTTGACGTAGGCCTTGATCTCCTCGCCGTCGGGCGTCTGGCCCGGCTCGGGAACGACGAAAGCCCTTAGGCGCTTACCGAATTCGGCGTCGTCCACGCCGACCACCGCGGCGTCGAAGATGTCCGGCCGCTCCAGCAACAGGTTCTCCACCTCCTGCGGGAAGACGTTCTCGCCACCGGAGACGATCATGTCGTCGTCGCGGCCGTCCACCATGAGCAGGCCGTGCTCGTCGATGTGGCCGACATCACCGCTGGACATGAACCCGTCGATGATCTGCTTGTTGCGGCCGTCGGTGTAGCCCTCGAACGGCGTGCCGCTGCGGATGAAGATGCGCGCGGTCGTATTGATCGCGGTGACCTGCTTGTCGTTGTCGTCGTAGAGCCGCACTTCGCAGGTGATCGGCGGGCGTCCCACGGTGCCGGGGGACAGCGCGAGCTCCTCCGGATTGGCCACCGTGGCGACCGAGCATTCGGTGGAGCCGTACACGTTGTACAGGACCGGCCCGAACACCTTGGTGGCCTTCATGGTCAGCTCGGGCGAGAGCGCCGAGCCTGCGAGCACGATGGCCTTCAGTGACGAGGTGTCGTACTTGGCGCGGATCGCCGGGTCCAGTTCAGTCATCCGGTGCAGCATGGTCGGCACCGCGACCAGCAACTGCGCCTTGTGATCGGCGATCAGCTGCAGGGTGGCCTCCGCGTCGAACCGCCTGCGCACCACCACCTTGTTGCCCATGGCCATGCCGACGAGCCCGGTGCCGAAGCCGGTGCTGTGGAAGATCGGCGACACGATCACCTGGGCGCCCTGGAAGGGGAACGGGATTCGGTCGAGGAACTGCGCGGTCGCCAGCGGGGAGACCTTGCTGCGCGTCGCACCCTTCGGCAGGCCGGTGGTGCCGCTGGTGAGGATGATGAAGCCGCCGGGCTTGGCAGGCTTGGGCAGTTCGTCGGTGGAATTGGCGGCCGCCAGATCGTCGAGCGTCTGGGCGCCCTCGGGCAGTTCGGTGCCCTCGTCGACCCAGGTCAGGAAGCGGGGCAGGTCGGCGGGCAGCGCGTCGAGCAGGTCGAGGAACTCGCTGTCGTGCAGCATTGCCTTGACGTTCTCGCGCTGGCACACCTCGGCGAACTGCGGCTTGGCGAAGCCGGTGTTCATCAGGGCCACCCGCACGCCGAGCTTGCCCGCGGCGACCATCGACAGGATGAGGCCGCGGTGGTCGCGGGCCAGCACGCCGATGACGGTGCCCTCGGTGATCCCGGCGGCCTGCAGCCCGCGCGCGATCGCGGTCGACTGCTTGTCGAGCTCGCCGTAGGTCAGCTCGCCGCGCTCGTCGGCCAGGCCGGGGGAGTCGGGCGTGATGCGCGCGGCATGCCGGATCAAGGTGGCCTGGGGGCCGAAGATCTTGGATTCCTTGATCGTCCTGATGGTCTCCAACGGCTTGCGCGGGTCGGAAACCCCGCGGGACCGGAGCACCCCAAGCGCTTTAACAGTCTCCAGCGCGTGCGCCAACTTCATGGTCGAACACCTCCACCAGCAAACTCGCGTCGGTACTCGACCTAGCGATATAGAAACGGCGTATCAGGTGACTACCGTAGCAGCGGGGTGTCGGGGATCACATCACCACGGCGTCTCGAGTCCGGCCGCGAGCTATTTGACAGCGGCGCGCGGAGCGCGTTCGATACCGGTAGGGGGTAGTCGAAGGAAGAATGGAGCTGCGTCGATGATGAATCTCGAGCTTGTTCGATCGGCTGTCGCACCGGATTGCACGTGTGGTCCGGCTTGTCAGTGCGGGTGTCAGTCCGGTGGTCCGTGCGTCTGCGGCGATCGCTGCTGAGCCCGGCGGTCAGCGTCGCGCGCTGGCCAATGCGATGAGTAGTGGCACCACTCGGGCCGCGGGCACTTCGAAACGCCCGCGGCCCGCGGTGTGCAACCAGCCGACGGCGGCCAGCTGGCGTAGATGGTGATAGACCTGCCCGGAGGTGCCGACGCCCTCCAGCCCGACGAGTTCGGCTGCGGTCCTTCGACCACCCATGATCTCGCGCAACAGCCGTAGGCGCACCGGGTTGCCCAGCGCGGCAAGGCATTCCGCGGTCTCGGCCCAGTCGTCCTCGATGAGGTCGCCCGTGGTGAAGGTCGCCTGCCAGCCGTAGTGCTCACCGGTAGGTAGCCGGGCCGAACCGGCGAACAGCACACCGCCGTTCGGCTCGTCGCCCGCGACGAATTCGTCGTGCAGGCGGGTCACCGCCCAGAGGTCGCCCGCCTCTTGCCCGCCCTGGTCGGCCATCATGTCGTCGAGCCGCCGTTCGAGTTCCGCAACCCGCTCTTCCAGACTCACGTCACCGAAGCTACGGAATTACGTAATTCCGGACAAGAGGTGGATCGCGGGTGCTCCGAGAATGTTTCGGCCCCCACAGTGCGCACCGTGGGGGCCGAAACGTCGGGTCGATCAGTTGTAGACGGCGCCGAACGACGGCACCGAGATGGTGCCGCGCTGGTACTGGAACCCGTCCGGGTTCGCGTCGCTCACCGGAACCGACCAGCGGTGCCACAGGCTGCCGTACACCGCGGCCACGATCATGCCGCCGCCGGTGTCGAGCTGGCGCGTCCTGATCGTGGTGTCCACGGGAATGTCCTGGTGCTCGTTGAGCACCTCGGTGCCGCTGCGCCCGTTGGACAGGTTGATCCACAGCACTTCCAGCTTGGCACCCGCCTGGTTCGGCGCGATCGTGCCCGGTCCGCCGAAGAATCCGAACCGGAACCCGTCGATCCCGAGCGCGATGCCCGAACCGTAGACACCGGGCCCGTCACCACGGCCGATATCCGACTGCGCCGGAATCTGGAACGGCTGCGCAGGCAGCGCCACCTCTCCGGCCTTGTTCAGCTGCCCCGACGCCACCAGGCGATCCACCGCCTGCTCGGCCGCCGGGTTACCCGCCGCGGCCACCCGCAGCTGCTGCGCGGCACTTGCCCAGTCTACGGTCGCCGGCTCCGCGCCGGCACTACCTGCAAAAACACTCGCTACCACCGCGGTCGCGGCAAAAACGGTAGCAAGGCGACGCGTCACGCTCAGTCGTTCCATATCCAGTTGCTCCTCGAGGGTCTCTGGTACAGCTCGAAAGAAATTCGTCCGCTGAATTGTCGATCAAGAAACGCAGCACGTTACGTTGCCAGCGTTCCCCGATCGGGTCCACTATCCGCCCCACCGTGTCGACCCCCGGCCAGGGGGGTTCCAGACGCATACGTGTCTCGAAGTTCCCGACCGCAACCACCGTCTTTTGCGGTCATCACCCAGGCCAAAAGTGAAACGAACACGTTCGCACATGGTTTCGAGCGCAGCCGAAAGTTGTTGGTAGACGCGGGTATTGTGGTGCGCACTTCCTTCCGAGGGGCGATGGACATGGTCCAGACATCGCGCCCAGGGAGGAGGTGGTGGGGATGGCGAAACATCGCCAGAAGAAGAGCAAGGCCCCGGTCGATTACGGCATCAGCTTGACCGTTGCTGTCGCAATCGCCGGGGCACTCATCTTGGTCCGCCGAGTTTGGCTGGCTAGGTAACCCACCAGGTAGGGCCGTCGTTCGCGCGGCGGTCCTACCGCTCAGCATCACTCGCGTGACGACCTCATGCTACCAACCCACCCCGCTCGCGTGCCAGCAACCAGCCAGCTCGACGCGTCAGCAGGGGCTTCGGCGCATGGCGGCCTACTGACGGCCCCGGCCTGGAACGATGCAGCTGCTGATGCAATAGAAAACCGGTGCGCGTCCGCCGAACGGATGCGCACCGGTTTCCCTTGTGCGACTTACTACTTCAGCTCGGCACTGGTCTTGCCGAGGATCCGGCGGGCCACGATGAGTTGCTGGATCTGTTGGGTCCCTTCGAAGATGTCGAGGATCTTCGAGTCGCGGCCCCACTTCTCCAGCAGGGTGCGCTGCGAGTAGCCGATGGCGCCGGCGAGTTCGACGGCCTTGAGGGAGACGTCGGTGCCGGTGCGGCCGGCCTTGGCCTTGGACATGGAGGCCTCGAGCGAGTTCGGCTTCTTGTTGTCGGCCATCCACGCGGCGCGCAGCGACAGCAGGTAGGCGGACTCGTAATCGGCTTCCATGCGCAGGAATTCGGCGGCCGCGGCGTGCTGGTTGTTCGGCGGGGTGTCGTAGGAGATCTCGACACCGGCGTCGGTCAGGATGGCACGCAGCTCCTCGAGGGCGGCGCGGGCGACACCGACCGCCATCGCGGCAACCAGCGGACGGGTGTTGTCGAAGGTCTGCATGACCCCGGCAAAACCCTTCTCCACGTTGACTTCCGGGCTGCCGAGGATGTTGTCCTTCGGAATCCGGCAGTCCTGCAACAGCAATACGGCGGTGTCGGAGGCCTTGATGCCGAGCTTGTGCTCGAGCCGGGCCACCGAAAGCCCCGGAGCGTCGCGCGGTACGACGAACGACTTGATCGCCGCGCGACCCAGGCTCTTGTCGACCGTCGCCCACACCACGATGTGGGTGGACCGCTGACCCGCGGTCACGAAGATCTTCTCGCCGTTGAGCACCCACTCGTCGCCGTCGAGCACGGCGGTGGTGCTGACGGCCGCGGAGTCGGAACCGAACGACGGCTCGGTGATCGCCATCGAGGCCCACACCTTGCCGAACCGCTTCAGCTGCTCGTCGGTGGCGACGGCGGCGATGGCCGCGTTGCCCAGTCCCTGGTAGGGGATCGAGAGCATCAGGCCGACGTCACCCCAGGAGGTTTCCAGGGCGTTCAACAGCGCGGACATGTTGCCGCCGTTGGAGTTTCCGAGCAGCTCGGTGGCGTGGTTGTCCGACTCGCTGTCGTCCTCGCGGCCACCGGCGGCGCCGCCGATCTTCTGGGTGCCGGAGTCGGCGAGGCCTTCCACCATGGCGGCCATGGTGTCCAGCTCGACCGGGTACTCGTGCTCGGCGAGGTCGTACTTGCGCGAGATCGGCCGGAAGATCTCGGTCGCGACCTGGTGGGCCTGGTTCGCGCTGGCCCGCAGCTTCTTGGGGAGTTCGAGGTTGATCATGGGAAGTCTCCTGGAAGGTAAGGAACGAGCCGGTTAGATGAGCACGACACCTTCGGCGACGCCGATGCCCCGCAGGTCGCGGTACCAGCGCTCGACCGGGTGTTCCTTGGTGAAGCCGTGGCCGCCGAGCAGCTGCACGCCGTCCAAGCCGATCTGCATTCCCTTGTCCGTGGCCAGCTTTCGGGCCAGCGACGCCTCGCGGGCGAAGGACAGGCCCTGTTCCGCGCGCGACGCACCACGCAGGGTCACCAGCCGCAGGCCGTCGAGCTCGATCGCGATGTTGGCGACCATGAAGGCGACCGCCTGACGGTGCGAGATCGGCTCGCCGAACGCCACCCGCTCGTTCACATACGGAATTACGTAGTCCAGCACGGCCTGGCCGGTGCCGACCGCGAGCGAAGCCCAGCCGAGGCGAGCCAGCCGCACGGCGTCGGCGTAGTCCTCGGCCCGCTGCTTGGCGTCGCCGTCACCGAGGATGGCGTCGGTGCCGACCGCGACGTTGTCCAGCAGCAGCCTGCCGAGACCGGCGGCCCGCAGACCCATGCTCGGATCGGCCTCGACCACCAGGCCGGGGGTGTCCGACGGCACGATGAAAAGCGAAGGGCGACCGTCGAGTTCGGCGGCGATCACGAACAGCTCGGCATCCGCGGCGGCGGGCACCAGGCTCTTCACACCGGAGATCCGGTAACCGCTCGGCGAGCGAACGGCCTTGGTCTGCAACGCGAACGGGTCGAACAGGGCGCGCGGCTCACTGATCACCACGGAGGCCTGCGGCACGTTCTCGCCGGTGAAGGCGGGCAGGTAGGTCTTCTGCTGCGCGTCGGTGCCCCACTGGGACAGCGCGACCGCGACACCGCTCGGCGCCAGGATCGGCAGGGCCAGACCCATGTCGCCGTGCGAAAGCGCCTCGGCTACCAGGGAATTGGTGACCGCACCGCGCTCCGAGGCAGCGCCCTCGAGCTCCTCGGGCACATTGATCAGGGTGATGCCCAGCTCGGCGGCGCGCTCGAGCAGGTCGCGCGCAGCCTTCGCGGCGGCATCGGCGTCGTAGGCGGCCGGGCGCAGGATCTCGGCGGCGAATTCCCGCACCGTCTCGACGATCATCTGCTGCTCGTCGCTGGGGGTCAGGTCGAAGAAGTCCTTGTTCTTGGACTCGTTCGGGGCGAGCCGCTTCGGCTGACCGTTGCCGGTGACCTTGGCGAAGGCGCGGGTAGCGGCGCCGAGCGTGCGGAAGCCGGTCTTGGTGCCCTCGTAGGTGACTCGCTCGATCGGCTTGCGCAGGTTGTACTTCTCGGCGAGCTCCGACCCGGTAATGGTCGTCATCACCCGCATGGCCGCGCCCATCCAGTCCCGCTTGGGGTGGCTGAGGCCGACTGCGGACGTGTCTGGACTTCGCTTCGTTGCGCTGTCTCGAGTACTCATCATCACCTGTTTTCTCGGGTGGGTGGGGGTGAGGTCTTGTCCCGGCTATCTTACTCCTGAGTAAGACTATCTTACTCCGGAGTAAGAACCGCGTCGAGGTGCAGCATACGCCGCTTATCTGTGCCAGGCTGAACGGGTGCCCATAGTCGCGGCGCTGTTTGCCGTTGTTCTGATCGCATGTGCCCCGCGCTACGGGTATCACCGCGACGAGCTGTACTTCCTAGCGGCTGGTCGCCACCTGTCCTGGGGATACCCGGATCAGCCGCCACTCACGCCGCTGGTGGCCAGGGTCATGGCGGCGATCGATCCCGATTCGTTATTGATGCTGCGGCTGCCCGCGGTATTCGCGGCGACCCTGGTGGTGGTGTGCGCCGGGCTGATGGCGCGGGAGCTCAGCGGTGGGCGGGCGGCGCAGGCGTTGGCCGCCGCGGCGGTGGCGAGCGCGGCGTTCGTCATGGGGGTCGGGCACATGCTGAGCACGGCCGTGTTCGACCTGGCCGCGTGGTCGGTGGTGACGCTGGTGGTGTTGCGACTGATACGGGAGATCGGCGCACCCCACGAGAGCGCGAATGGTGAGCAGGCCCGTCGAGTCGCCGGGTGGCTCAGCGGTCCACGATGGTGGCTGGTGATCGGCCTGGTCGTCGGCGTAGGACTGCAGAACAAGCTGCTGCTGATCTTCCCGGTGCTCGCGCTGTTGGTGTCGCTGCTGCTGTTCGGTCCGCGAAAACTGTTCGCCACCAAGTTCTTTCCGATAGCCATCGGGATTGCCGTGCTGATCTGGCTGCCGTATCTGGTGTGGCAGGCAGGCAATGGCTGGCCGCAGTGGGAGATGAGCCGGGCGATCGCGGGTGGGTCCTCCGGCACCTCGGATACGCCGATCATGTTCGTGCTCTTGCAATTCGGGCTGATGGGCCCGTTGTTGGTGCCGCTGTGGGCGTTCGGGTTGTGGCGGTTGGCGCGGGACGCCCGATATCGGGCGTTCGTGGTCGCCTACGGCTTGCTTTTCGTGCTGTTCCTGGCGGTCGGCGGGAAGGCGTACTACCTGGGTGGCATGTATCCGATCCTGCTCGCGGCAGGCGCGGTGCCGGCGGCGGCGTGGCTCGGCCACCGGCGAACACGTTGGGCGGCAGTCGGTTTCGTGGTAGCGGTGAACACGGCCGGCTCGGCGGTACTGTTCCTGCCGGTGCTGCCCGTCTCGATGTTGAAGGACACACCGGTTCTCGCGGTCAACTACGACGCGGGCGAAACGATCGGCTGGCCGGAATTCACCAGGCAGGTCGGCGAGGCGCGCGCCCGCCTTGGACCCGACGTCGCCATCCTGACCGCCAACTACGGCGAAGCCGGTGCCATCGAACGCTTCGGCGCACCCTACGACCTGCCGAAACCCCACTCCGGTCATAATTCCTACTGGTGGTGGGGCCCGCCGAGCGACGCCGCCACCGAGGTGCTCACCGTTGGCCTCGAGCGCGACTACCTGACGCGCTTCTGCACCGACCTGCAACCCGCAGGCCATATCGACAACGGCCTGGATATCGACAACGACGAACAGGGCGAACCCCTCTTCGTCTGCCGAAACCCGCGCGCCTCCTGGTCGGAACTCTGGCCGCAAGCCAAACACCTCGGCTGACCCTCCCGTCCGAATCCGGACATCCTCGGTGAACACCGCAGCCATGTCCCGTCCGGCGATAAATCAGAGCTGGTGGCGGGCGAGGAAATCCTCCACGATCTTGCGCCACTGCCCGGGCTGCTCAGCCATGAAAACGTGTCCCGCCGCGATCTCGGCGTACTCCGCGCCGGGGATGGTGTCGGCGAGGAATCGCGAATTCGCCGGATCGATCAGCAGATCCTCGGTGGCATTGACGACCAGCGTCGGCACGGCAATCCGCCCCAAATCGCCGGTCGTATCGACGCTTTCGACCAGACTCGCCTGCTGGCTGGTGCCGCCGGGAATGGCTGTCACGCCCGCGCGGACGAACTCGTCGACCTGGACAGCGGGCAGTCCGTTGAGGAACGCCGCGCTGAACGCCTGCGAGAGGGTCAGGCGGGAGAAGGTCGTGTTGTCGCCACGACTGAGCAGGTCCTGCCAGATCTGCACCGCGAGGCGGGCGCGGTTGTCGGCCTTGGCGAACCCCGCGGCGAGGATCAGACCACGCACCCGCTCCGGATGACGCACCGCGGCGCGCACCGCGACCGTACTGCCGAGTGAATACCCCAGCACGGTGAACTGCTCGACTCCGCCGTCGACCGCGGCCGCGACCAGTGCGTCGGCGAGACCGTCGAGGGTGAGCTGGATATCGCTGTCCGGATAGTCGGAGGCGACCACGGTGTGCGTTGCGGCGAGCGCGGGAATCAGTGCGCCGAAGTTGGTGTCGATGGTGCCGCCCGCGCCGTGCGCGAGGACCACGCCGGGTCCGGAACCGGTGACGGTGGTCTGCAAGGGAATTGCTGTCATGGCAGCCAAGTTAGGAATTGACATCAGTGTGAAGGCAAACGGAGGTAAACGAGTTCCCATGTTGATCGGAGAGTTGGCGCGCCGTACCGCCGTGAGTACCCGCTTGCTCAGGTACTACGAGGAGCAGGGCTTGCTCTCGCCGCAGCGGGACTCGCTCGGCTACCGCTCCTATGCCGACGACGCGCCCGAACGGGTGGGTCGGATCAGAGCGATGCTGGCCGCGGGCCTGTCCACCGAGGACATTCGTGGCCTGCTGCCGTGCGAGATGGACCACGGCGCGTGGATCCAGTCCTGTGACAAGTCGGTGCAGATCGTCGAGAGCCGATACAGCGACCTGGACAGCAAGATCGCGGAACTCGAACGGCAGCGCGCGCTGCTGACCGTGCAGCGAGCCTCGATCAGGGATGCGATGCCTGCAGGCCAGTGACCTCCCGGTCTACGCGGACACTTTCGGCACCGCACCGCCGGAAAACCGCTGTGCGGTACGAAAAGTGTCCACGGAGGCCGACCCCCGGAAACAATACGAGCCGGCCCAGCACCCTGGACCGGCTCGCACTGAGTCGTACCTCCGCTACTCGCGCACGTAGTACCGCAACGTCCCGTACGCGGTCAGCGCGGCGAAGACGATGCCGACCGGCGCGATCACCAACGCGACCATCGCGATGTCGTCGCCGGTGATCCGCGGAAAAACCTTGCTGGAGAACAGATCCCCGAGGGCGCGATCGATCACCAGCGGCCGCGCGACCAGTAGCCCGATCACCGCGACCAGCGAACCGGCCAGTGCCGCAACCACCGCCTCCAGCAGGAACGGCAGCTGGGTATACCAGCGCGTCGCACCCACCAACCGCATGATGCCGACCTCGGTGCGCCGGGTGAACGCGGCGATCTGCACCATGTTCGCGATCAGCAGCAACGCGGCCAAGGCTTGCAGCACGGCCAGACCGAACGCCGCGTTGCGTAGCCCGTCGAACAGGCTGACCAGCCGGTCCACGATGTCCTTGTCGTTGCGCACCATGCCGACGCCTGGTCGCTGATAGAACTTCTCGTAGATCGACGGATACAGCTCCGCATTGCGCATCTTCACCCGCAGCGACGCGGGCAGCGGCGTCTCGCTGACGTACTTGGCCAGCTCGGGCTGGTCCTTGAACGTCTTCTCCTTGGCCTCGCGCACAGCGTCGTCGCGGCTGAGGTACTGGACCGACTCGACGTCCTTGGTCGACTTCAGATCCGCCATCAGTGTCTTACACGGATCGCGGGAGCAGTCCGGATCGTTCGCCGAGATGTCCTCGGTGAGATACAGCCGCACCTCCAGCCGATCCAGGAAGTACTGCTCGGTCTTGTCGGCGATGCGCACCGCGAGCAGACCACCGCCGAGCATGGTGAGCGACACCGCGACGGTCAGGATCATCGCGATGGTCATCGTGACGTTGCGCCGCAGGCCGGCGAAGACCTCGCTGAACAGGAAACTCGCGCGCATCAGCGATCCACCCCGTACACACCGGTCGCCTCGTCGCGCACCAAGCGGCCGCGGTCGAGTTCGATCACCCGCCGACGCATGGCGTCGACGATGTGGTTGTCATGGGTGGCCATCAGCACCGTGGTGCCGATCCGGTTGATCCGCTCCAGCAGCATCATGATGTCGCCGCTGGTGTCCGGGTCGAGATTGCCGGTCGGTTCGTCGGCCAGCAGGACCAGCGGCCGGTTAACGAAGGCCCGGGCGATCGCCACCCGCTGCTGTTCGCCACCGGAAAGCTCGGAGGGTAGTCGATCGGCTTTGCCGCCGAGACCCACCATGTCGAGCACCTCGGGCACGGTGCGCTCGATGAACTGGCGGCGCTTGCCGATTACCTCCAGCGCGAACGCGACGTTGTCGTGCACCGACTTCTGCTGCAGCAGCCGGAAGTCCTGGAACACGCATCCCATCCGCTGGCGCAGCTTGGGCACCTTGCGGCCCGGCAGCCGGTCGACCCGGAAGTCGGCGACCTGGATCTGCCCCGCGGTGGGGCTCTCCTCTTTGAGCAGCAGTCGCATGAAGGTCGACTTGCCCGAGCCGGACGGTCCGATGATGAAGACGAACTCGCCCTTGCCCACATCGACGGTGATGTTGTCCAGCGCGGGTCGCGTCGAGGTCTTGTACGACTTGGTGACGTTCCGCATGGTGATCACGGGGAGCCAGTGTAACCAGCAACCCCGTGCGCACCGCGTTGCCGAGCGCCGAGGCCCGGCGAGTCCGCCGAGCTCAGCGTGGCGCTACGGCCGGATTCACCGCTGCCGGAACGGTGTTCAGGCTCGACTGCGGCGTATACGGTTGATCCGGCTTGACCACCAGATACAGCACGAACGTGGCGACCCAGGTGGCTATCAGGATCGCGGTGGATCGCCGTGGCCTCGATTCCTTGAGGAGTGTGGTGGGTCGCACCGATTCCTTCAAGAGCGTGATGGTTCTACGTGGTCTCACTGATTCCCTCCCGGCGCAACGCAGCGGCTACTCGTACCCGCAGTTCGCGTCCGACTTCGAACTGTTTGCCCGGCAAGGTGCGGGCAACCATTCGGATGTTCATTTGATCAACGGTCAAATCCTCGACGCCCATCACCGTGGGCTCGTCGAGTAGCAGTGGCTTGAGACGAGCGTCTTCGTACGCCCTTGTACCGACCTCGTGCAGGATCTCGTTGACCCTGGTGATGTCCGCGCTCGCGGACACCGGAACGTCGATCGCGGCGCGTGCCCAATCCTTCGACAGATTCGTCACTTTCACGATCTGGCCGTTGGGCACGGTGATCACTTCACCGTCGGAGTTGCGCAGTGTGGTGATCCGCAACGTGACGTCTTCGACGGTACCCTCTGCCATCTCCGCGGCTCCAGTCACCGCGATGCGAACTACGTCACCGAAGCCGTATTGGCGTTCGGTGATCAGGAAGAACCCGGCCAGGATGTCCTGCACGATGCGCTGCGCGCCGAAACCGAGCGCGGCACCGAGCACCGCCGCGGGGGCGACCAGCCCGGTGATCGCGAAGCCGAGCCTGCGCAGCACCTCCATGCCGACCAGCACATAGACAATGGTCAGCACCACCCAGGTGACCACCTGCGCCAGCGCGTGCCGGTGCTTGGCCGCCTCGGACCGCACCAGCGCGTCGCCGCCCTGGAAGCCCTCATCGATCTTGCGAGTGATCCGATCTCTGATGAAGGTGGCGAACCGGCTGAACAGGATGGCACCGAGGATCAACAGCACGATCTCGAGCCCGTTGGAACGTAGCCAGTTCGTCGTCTCCGAGGTCGTCGCGAGTGACATGGTCAACACCTCGACTGAACTCCCAACTGGACGCACGCCAGACAGGTTACCGCCGTACGTCCTACCATTCCGCGCAAGCGGACCTGTTCGTCGGCTGTTGCGCTACCAGCAATGATTAATTCGGCTGCTCACGCATGCGCCAGCGGATGCCCGATTCGATGAAGCCGTCGATATCGCCGTCGAGCACCGCCGACGGGTTGTTGACCTCATAGTTGGTCCGCAGATCCTTGACCATCTGGTACGGGTGCAGCACGTAGGAGCGCATCTGGTTGCCCCAGGACGCACCCTCGTTGGTCTTCAGCGCGTCCATCTCGGCGCGCTCCTCCTGGCGCTTGCGCTCCAGCAGCTTGGCCTGCAGCACGCGCATGGCCGAAATCTTGTTCTGCAGCTGCGACTTCTCGTTCTGGCAGGTGACGACGATACCGGTCGGGATGTGCGTCAGGCGCACCGCCGAGTCGGTGGTGTTGACGCTCTGCCCGCCGGGACCGGAGGACCGGTACACGTCGACCCGGATCTCGCCCTCGGGGATCTCGATGTGGTCGGTCGTCTCCACCACCGGCAGCACCTCGACCTCGGCGAAGGAGGTCTGGCGGCGGCCCTGGTTGTCGAACGGGCTGATCCGCACCAGGCGGTGCGTACCCATCTCGACCGAGAGGGTGCCGTAGGCGTAGGGCGTCTTCACCGCGAAGGTGGCGCTCTTGATGCCGGCTTCTTCGGCATAGGAGGTGTCGTAGACCTCGACGGAGTACTTGTGCCGGTCGGCCCAGCGGATGTACATGCGCATCAGCATCTCGGCCCAGTCGGCGGCGTCCACGCCACCGGCGCCCGAGCGAATGTTGACCAGCGCGTCGCGCTTGTCGTACTCGCCCGAGAGCAGGGTGCGGACCTCCATCGCCTCCACGTCACCGTGCAGGGCGGCGCGTTCGGCGTCGGCGTCGGCGAGCGCGGTCTCGCGCGACTCGCCCTCTTCGCCCTCGGCCAGTTCGTACAGCACCGGTAGGTCGTCGAGGCGCTGCCGCAATTCCTCCACCCGCCGCAGCTCACCCTGGGCATGCGAGAGCTCGCTCGTCACCTGCTGCGCGTGATCCTGGTCGTTCCACAAATCGGGATCTGCGGCTTGGTGCTCGAGCTCGTCGATACGTCGGCGCAGCTCCTCGATGTCGAGGACCGATTCGACCGTCTTGAGGGTGGCGTCGAGTTCGGCGAGATCAGCGGAAACGTCAGGATGCACGGTGGTCAAGCCTACTGGTTCGGCGTAGCCGCTATAGCAGTGGTGCGGCTCGAATGGGTTGCGTTCGTGGATCGATGATTTGGGAGCATGCGAACGTGCGGGCGGTGCCGTAGGTCGATGCGTCGCGTGTGTGCTGCTGTGGCGCGGTGCAGGGGTGCTTATCGGCCAGATCGCGCGGCGTGCGCGGGCGACCTGTCGGTTTGATTCCGCGCGGCGTGCTGTCCGACTTGACGCTAGACCGCGTGGCGTCCTGCCCGCACGGCTTGATTTCGCGGGGCGTGCCGAACTACTTACCGGCTAGACCGCGCGGAGGGCACCGGGGCGGATACCCGTCAGCTTGTCCAGCGCGGTGGCGGTGGCTTCGTCGGCGGGAAGGTGGACGATCAGGCGTTGATCGTCGTCGGCGGAGAGGTCGAGGATCTCGAAAGCCAAACGAAGGGGGCCTGCCTCGGGGTGGACGAGCCGGGTGATGCCGGTGGCGGCGGGCAGGCTCGGCACGGTCTCGACCCGGTCGGTGAACTCCGGGCCGACGGTGACGGTGAGTTCGTCGGCGAGCGCCGCGATGTGCGGATCCTTGCGGAACGGACCATGTTTGAGGGTGGCGACCTCGTGGTCGGCCACGTGACTCCAGTCCGGGTAGGCCGTGCGGGCGCGGGGATCGGTGAACGTGAAGCGGGCCAGGTTCGCGGGACCGCTCTCGAACAGGCCGATCGGTGCCATCACGCGGTGGTAGCCGGCCGTGTAGGCGAGCACCTCGGTGAGTCGGTTCACGACAACGGCGGGCGCGGGTTCCAGGCGGTCGAGAATGGCGCGGACCGCAGGACGTACCTCGCGCAGCGGTTGGGCACCGCCCATGCAGCTGAAGCCGAGGTCCGCGGATTTGGTGAGGCGGTGCAGGTGGACTCGCTCGCTCGGGGCGAGGCGCAGCGCGTCGGCGAGCGCGGAAAGCACCTGTGGTGAAGGCCGGCGGTCGCGGCCTTGTTCGAGCCGGGTGATGTATTCGACGCTGACGCCTGCCAGCGTGGCCAGTTCAGCGCGGCGCAGGCCCGGCGTGCGGCGGCGCGCACCGGTGGGCAGGCCGACCTGGGCCGGGGACACCGCCTCGCGCCGGGTGCGCAGGAACAGGCCCAGCTCGTTGTCACTCACCTCTCGAACCTAACAAGCGGCGGCGGCCGGAGGGTGTCCCTGCCACTACCACCCTTACGGCGGCCTTCCTGGTCGGCACGGCGGCCAGCAGATTGGAGGAGCGGCCGAAACCGGTCGCCGATCTGTAGGAGGAACTTCATGTCGGCATTGAAACTCGCAGTGATCATCGGCAGCGTCCGGGAAGGCCGCTTCGGACCTGTGGTGGCCGAATGGTTCACTGAGCACGCCAGGAGCCACGGTGCGTTCGAGGTGGACGTCATCGATCTGGCACAGGCCGACCTGCCGCTGGCGTTGCCCGCCGCGCCACCGGCGATGGAACCGAATCCCGAGCGGCCCGTCGGCATGGTCGATCTCACCGAGCGGCTCGCCGCTGCCGATGCGTTCGTGATCGTCACGCCGGACTACAACCGCAGTATTCCGGCCGCGCTGAAGGCCGTCATCGACTGGCATTTCACCCAGTGGGACGCCAAGGCAATCGGTTTCGTCGGTTACAGCGGCGCGAGCGGCGGGCTGCTCGCCATCGAGCATCTGCGGCAGATCTTCGGTGAACTCAACGCGCATACCGTGCGCAACTACGTCTCGTTCCCGCGCTACTACCTGCTCTTCAATGCGGACGGCCGGTTGCGTGAACCGGCCGAGCCTGCTGAGGCGGCGCTGGCGATGCTCGATCAGTTGCAGTGGTGGGCCGACGCTTTGGTCGCGGCCCGCACGGTTGCCGCGGTGGCGTGAGCCAGCACCACGGACCTCGTTCGCCGGCATCCATTAAGGTGCGGGCGTGGCTGTGGACTCTTCTGACCTGGAACTTGCGCTGCGGTTGGCCGATGCGGCCGACGGCATCACCCGGGCACGATTCGGGGCGCTCGACCTGAAGGTGGATTCGAAGCCGGACCTGACGCCGGTCTCGGATGCCGACCTGGCGGTGGAGCAGGCGATCCGGCAGGTGCTCGCCGAGCAGCGGCCGGACGATTCGGTGCTGGGGGAGGAGTTCGGCGGGGACGCCGAGTTCAGCGGACGGCAGTGGGTGATCGATCCGATCGACGGCACGAAGAACTTCGTTCGCGGGGTGCCGATCTGGGCCACGCCCATCGCGCTGCTGGAAGACGGCGTGCCGAAGGTCGGTGTGGTGAGCGCGCCCGCGCTGTCGCGGCGCTGGTGGGCGGCGGCCGGGTCGGGGGCCTGGACGAGCTTCGATGCCGAAGCGCCGAAACCGATTTCGGTGTCCGCCGTCGGCGAACTCGGGTCGGCCAGCCTGGCCTTCTCCAGTCTGTCCGGCTGGCGGGAGCGTGGTTTGCGGGAGAAGTTCCTGGCGCTCACCGATGAGGTGTGGCGG
The DNA here is from genome assembly GCF_900269665.1 of Nocardia suismassiliense. Classification (GTDB taxonomy): domain Bacteria; phylum Actinomycetota; class Actinomycetes; order Mycobacteriales; family Mycobacteriaceae; genus Nocardia; species Nocardia suismassiliense. The sequence goes on along the minus strand of NZ_LT985361.1, from coordinate 7,832,471 downwards.
GTGCGTGGTTATGGCGACTTCTTCACCTACTGCCTGCTGGCGGAGGGTGCGCTCGATATCGCGACCGAGCCCGAAGTTTCGCTGTGGGATCTGGCCGCGCTCGACATTCTCGTTCGTGAGGCGGGCGGGCGGTTCACCTCGCTGGCCGGGGAGCCCGGTCCGCACGGTGGTGACGCTGTCGCGACGAATGGGTTGCTGCACGACGAGACGCTGAGTCGGTTGCGGGCCTGAGTCGTACGCCGTGGTTGGCCGCGTGCCGGTGCACGCGGCGGGCGATTTCGCGCAGCCCGTCGGCACCGTCGGGTGGTCGGCACCCCGGTGCCGGGCAAGGTCGAGCTGCACCTGATCTATCCGCACCTCCGTTTCTCAGAGGTGTAGTTCCGGTGGGTACCCGGTCCAGCGCAGGTCCGGTGGTAGGTGGCCGGTGTCGTTGAAGAACAGCACCGAATCGGGTCTGCCTGGGGCGTAACGGATCACCGTGAGCGCGGCGTTGGCTGGGCTGATCCCGATCCACCGCCACTTCGGTGCGTCCAACGCGGCCCGCACCAGCCAGCCGATGAGGAACGCGTGCGTCACCAGCAGTTCGTGCCGGGCAGTGTCGCCCGCGACCGGTCCGGTGAACTGTTCGACGGCTGCCTGCGCCAGTTGCGGTCCGCGCGCCCGCTGCTCGGCGGGGAACTGGGCGAGGAAGCCGAGGATGGCGTCGGCGGACATTGCGGGCAGTTCGTCTTTGCGTGGCAGATAAGGCAGGTAGTCACCGGCGGACTCCGTGGCGTGCAGCGGCACGCCGTCCAGGCGCTCGGCGATCAGCTGCGCAGTCTGCGTCACCTGGGGCAGTGGACCGTGGTGGACGTGGGCGAGCGAACTACCGCGCAGCCGCTCACCGAGCAGCCAGGCCTGGCTGCGACCACGTTCACTCAGCGCACTCTCGTCCGGCGTCGCCTCGCCGTGCCGGGCGAGATAAAGGTACCTGGGGGCCGTTCCGGTCATCAGGCCAGCATCTTCTCCATCAGGACGACGTGCGTGGTGCCGTGGAACTGGGGTGGCAACCGCGTCTCCCGAAGCTCGGTGAAACCCTGTGCGGTGTAGTACTTCCGGAGCACCGCGTTATCGGCGGCGGTGTCCAGCCGTTGCAGGGTGACGCCGTTGGCGAGGGTGTAGTCGGCACAGAACTGGATGATTCGGGTACCGAGATCGCGTCCGCGTTGTTCCGGCGCGACCATCAGCCCGTGGATATAACCGGCCTCGGTGTCGTCGTCGGCGCCCCAGAAGTCCGGATCCCGCCAGACCACCCGGACGGCGGCGACCAGCGCGCCGGCCTCGCGCCAGACGAACCATTCGCCGCGTGCGGCTTCCTCGGCGACGAGCGTGCTCGGATACTCGCCCGGCACCCACTGGCCGATGCCGTTGTCGACCATCCACTGGGCGAGCCGATTACGCAGGTGAGCAATGTCTTCGGCATCGTCCGGGGTGGCGACGATCATAGGAGCCGGTTCCGGCATGCTGGTTCCTTTCCGCACGGGTCCAACCCTTTTGTTCTACCGGCTCGGCGTGGCCGGGGTCAGGTCGATGCCCGCCGGCGGTCGTAGTCGGCGCAGTGTTCCGTCCATACCGGTGATGTACAGCGCCCAGCCGTCGCCGTCGCGGGCAATGCGTACCGAGGTGGTGCCGTCGGGCGGATTACGCGTCGGACCGGGCTTGGTCAAGCCAGTGATGATCGCGCAGGTGGCGCCCGTCGTGGTGTTCACCTGGTTGATGGAGCCGAAGGCATGGTCGGCGACGTAGAGGGTGTCGGCGCGGGTGGCCTCCATATCGTCGGGCATGGAAATGAGATTCGGCACCGCGGCGACGACCACCGGGCTCTCGGGAGCATCCAGGGGGATGCGGAAGATCCGCATGGTCAGGTTGTCGGTGTAGATGGACTTGCCGTCCGGCGCGAGCGCGAGACCGTTGGTCAGCGGCAGGCTGGACCAGGTTTTGGTGTAGGCGCCGGTGGACGGCCAGTAGCGCCCGATCCCGGTGGGCGGACCGTTGACGCCGATCGTGCTGAACAGGAGGTCGCCGTCCGGTAGCAGTAGGAGTCCGTTCGGGCCGTTCAGCTCGGTCAGCAGGACCGTCGTCGCGCCGGTGGCGATCTCGTATCGCTGCAGTGTGCCGGGCTTTTCCGTGAGTCCGTCGCCGGTGAGGAAGTACACGTACGGCCCGGCGACCCGGACCCCGGCCGGATGGTCGAGCCCGGTCAGCAGTTTCTCGAACCGGCCCGCGCTGTCGACGTGTGCCAGGTACCCGTCGAGGAGGCCGGTGACATAGAAGCCGCCCTTGCCGTCCGCGTCGAGGTTCTCCAGATTGCCGACCCCCTCGACCAGCGTGGTTGCTTCCCAGCCATCGGCGCACATCGACGGGACCGGGTCGGCGCCGGCGGTCGGTGCTGTCGCGACCAGCCCTGCGACGACCGCGACAGCCAGCACCGCCGCGCGAATTCGATTACTCCCCAGCCCTCTTGCCATGTGCGTCAACCTAACAAAACCGCAATACTCCGGCAGCGCGGCAGATTTCGGTTGTGGTGCGGAAATCCCAGGTCGGTGCGTCGGCAGCGCGAATAGGCCGTCGATCTATCCACATGTGGAGTACTCGAGAACCGAGCTGGGGATTCTGACGGCGTACCGGTGGCGCCGCGTACGCGCACTCGTAGGATGGGCCGGGTGACTCTCCCCGATGCATTCGCGGCCGCGGCGACCGACACCGATCCCGGTGTGGACGCCGGATCCGGTGCGGCGCAAGAGGTTCTACGCCGGGTCTTCGGCTACGACAGCTTCCGCGGCGACCAGCGCGAGATCGTGGAGCACGTGGTTGCGGGCGGTGACGCGCTGGTGCTCATGCCGACCGGCGGCGGCAAGTCGCTCTGCTATCAGGTGCCCGCACTGGTCCGGCCCGGCGTCGGCGTGGTGATCTCACCGCTGATCGCGCTGATGCAGAACCAGGTGGACGCGCTCAGCGCGCTCGGTGTGCGCGCCGGATTCTTGAATTCGACCCAGTTCCCGGACGAGCGCCGCGCGGTAGAGGCGCAGTTCGTGGCGGGGGAGTTGGACCTGCTGTACCTGGCACCCGAGCGGCTGCGGCTGGAAACGACGGCGCAGCTGTTCGATCGCGGCAAGGTGGGGCTGTTCGCCATCGACGAGGCGCACTGCGTCTCGCAGTGGGGCCACGATTTCCGGCCGGACTATCTGGCGCTGTCCATGCTGCACGAGCGCTGGCCCGACGTGCCGCGCATCGCGTTGACCGCGACCGCCACCGCGAAGACCAGTGACGAGATCGTGCAACGCCTCGACCTGGGCAACGCCCGCCGGTTCGTCGCGAGCTTCGATCGACCCAATATCCAGTACCGGATCGAGCCGAAGAACAAGCCCGACCGTCAGCTGCTCGAGTTCATCCGTACCGAACACGCGGGCGACGCGGGCATCGTCTACTGCCTGTCCCGCAATTCGGTGGAGAAGACCGCGGCGTTCCTCACCGAGAACGGTGTCAGCGCGGTGCCGTATCACGCGGGTTTGGACAACCGCACCCGCGCGGAGAACCAGACACGGTTTCTTCGCGAGGACGGTCTGGTCGTCGTCGCGACCATCGCCTTCGGCATGGGCATCGACAAGCCGGACGTGCGTTTCGTCGCCCATCTCGATCTGCCGAAGTCCGTGGAGGGCTACTACCAGGAGACCGGCCGGGCGGGCCGCGACGGGCAACCGTCCACCGCGTGGATGGTGTACGGCCTGAACGACGTTGTGCAGCAACGCAAGATGATCGACTCCTCGGAGGGTGACGCCGCCCATCGCCGCCAGTTGCAACTGCACCTGGACGCGATGCTCGCGCTGTGCGAGACGGTGTCGTGCCGTCGGGTGCAGCTGCTCAACTACTTCGGTCAGCACGAGCAGCAGCCGTGCGGCAACTGCGATACCTGCCTCAACCCGGCCGAATCCTGGGACGGCACCGTCCCCGCGCAGAAGCTGCTGTCGACGGTGCTGCGGTTGAAACGCGAACGCGGCCAGAGCTTCGGTGCCGGCCACATCGTCGACATCTTGCTCGGCAAGAAGAATCCCAAGGTGCTGCAGCACGATCACCATGAGCTGAAGGTCTTCGGGATCGGCACCGATCTGCGCGATATCGAATGGCGCGGTGTGGTGCGGCAATTGCTGGCGGGCGGGTTGCTCGCCGTGCACGGTGACTACGGCGTGCTGACGCTCACCGACGCGAGCAACGAGGTGCTCTTCGAGGGCCGTCAGGTGCTGTTGCGCCGCGAGCGCGAACGGCCGACGAAACCGGCGCGGGCCGCCAAGGCGGGCAAGGCCGCGGCCGCCGAGATGGCACCCGCGGATGTTCCGGTGTTCGAGAAGCTGCGCGAATGGCGGGCCGCGACCTCGAAGGAACAGGGCGTTCCGGCCTACGTCGTCTTCCATGACGCGACCCTGCGCGAGATCGCCGCGCGCAAGCCGACGAGCCTGGCCGAGCTCGGCACGGTCACCGGCGTCGGCGAGAACAAACTCGCCAAGTACGGCGAGGGAGTGCTGGAGGTGCTGGGCGCAGAGTGACATTCTGCACCCTCGGCTCGATCCGGCAGCCGGCGCGACCTGTCTGCCGGATGGCATCAAAGTAACTGCGCGGCAGCAAGATTCGGCTGCCCTGCAACGTGTTCACTTATGCGAACATGTGAATGAGTAAACGTGCGGTAACCGAATGGTTGCCCGGTGCACCCTTTTTGTTCAGACGACCTGGTAAAGCTCCGAACATCCCATGTATCTACGAACAACGGAGTTTTCGCTGATGCCCTCTGTCTCGTCGCGCTCTATGCCCCGCCGGTTCCGCGCCGGTGCCGTCCTGGGTGCCGCCGTTCTCGTCGGAGCCTTGGCCGCCTGCGGTTCGTCCGACGCCACGAAGCAGGGCAACGGCGAACTCCTCAGCCCCGGTGCCAAAGGCACGCTGAGTGAGAACGGCGGCGCCCGCCGGACCACCGGCGACCGGACCGACGCCCTGCGCGCCTCGCTCAACGGTAACCAGGCCAAGAACGTCATCCTGCTGATCGGTGACGGCATGGGCGACTCCGAAATCACGGTGGCGCGCAACGTCGCCGAGGGTGCGGGCGGCTACTTCAAGGGCATCGACGCCCTGCCGCTCACCGGTTCCTACACCCACTACTCCCTGGACAAGAAGACCGGAAAGCCGGACTACGTCACCGATTCCGCCGCCAGCGGCAGTGCCTGGGCGACCGGAACCAAGACCTACAACGGCGCCATCGGCGTCGACCTGAAGGGCGCCCCGCAGACCAACCTGCTGGAGATCGCCAAGGCCAACGGCAAGGCCACCGGCAACGTGACCACCGCCGAGATCCAGGACGCCACCCCGGCCGTGCTCGGCGCGCACGTCACCGACCGCAAGTGTTACGGCCCGGCGGAGACGGCGCTCAAGTGCCCGACCAACGCGCTGGAGCAGGGCGGCCTCGGCTCCATCAGCGAGCAGCTGCTGAACACGCGCGCCGACGTCACCCTCGGTGGTGGCGCCAAGAGTTTCGACCAGAAGGCGGCCGCGGGCCAGTGGCAGGGTCAGACCCTGCGTGACCAGGCCAAGGCCCGCGGATACAACGTCGTCGCCGACAAGGCGGGCCTCGACGGACTCGCCAAGGCCGACCAGGACGCTCCGGTGCTCGGCTTGTTCACCCCCGGCAACATGCCGGTGCGCTGGACCGGCGATCTCGCCGTGCCGAACGGCCTGAACCTGCCCGCGCAGACCTGCCGCCCCAACCCCGAGCGCGCCGCCACCCAGCCCGACCTGGCGACGATGACCCGCAAGGCGATCGACCTGCTGAAGCCGCGCAAGGACGGCTTCTTCCTCCAGGTCGAGGGTGCCTCGATCGACAAGCAGGACCACAACGCCAACCCGTGTGGTCAGGTCGGTGAGACCGTCGACCTCGACGAGGCCGTGCGGGCCGCGCTCGACTTCGCCGAGCAGGACGGCAACACCCTGGTGATCGTCACCGCCGACCACGCGCACAGCAGCCAGATCGTCCCGCTCGACACCAAGTCTCCGTCGCTGACCACCAAGGTCGTCACCAAGGACGGTGCCGAGATGGGTGTCTCCTACGGCAACGCCGACGCGGGCGGCTCGCAGGAGCACACCGGCACCCAGCTGCGCGTCGCCGCCTACGGCCCGCACGCCGCGAACGTGGTCGGCCTCACCGATCAGACGGATCTGTTCTTCACCATGTCCGACGCGCTCGGCCTGGACCGGAGCAAGAAAGCGCTCGCTGCCGCAAAGTAGTCCACTCCCGGCCCACCCGGCATCGCCATGGGCGAGGATGATAGCCGGGTGGGTTACGGATTCTCGAGGACATCGCATGCATGACAACAGTTTTGGTCGCCGGGGCTTCCTGGCCGGTGCGGCGGGGATCGCGTCGCTGGTCGGCTTGACACCCGCCCAGGCGGTACCGGTGGCGGACGGTGTCACCAAGTTCGGCTTCCCGACCGGAAACCGGTTGCGGGTGCTGGTGACCGGTGACGCGGGCACCGGAACACGCACCCAGTGGGCAGTCGCCGACGCCATGCGTGCATTCCACCGCCGGGAGCCCGTCTCCCTCGCGCTCGGCCTCGGCGACAACATCTACGAGGCGGGCCCGAACAGCGGTACCGACCGCCAGTTCGCCGACAAATTCGAAACCCCCAATGCCGGACTGGATTTCCCGTGGTTGATGGTGCTCGGCAACCACGACACCAGCTCCGTCCTGCCCGGTGACGGTGGCTGGCTGCTGCGCGGCACCCACGAGGTCGAGTACCACGCGAACTCGCCGCGCTGGTGGATGCCCAGCCGGTACTACTCGGTGCGGGTGCCGGAGCACACCCCCGTCGTCGAGTTTTTCGTGCTCGACCTCAACCCGCTCGCGGCTTATATCCCGCCGATCTTCTCGCCCTACTGGGCGGTCGACGGACAGTTCATGAACGAGCAGCGCGCGTGGTTCGATCAGGCGGTCGCCGCGTCCACCGCCACCTGGAAGATCGCCTGCACGCACCACCCGTACCTGAGCAACGGCCCGCACGGCAACGCCGGAAACTACGAGGGTCTGCCCATCGAACCGATCAACGGCATCCACGTGCAGCGCTTCATCGAGGACCACGTCGCGGGCACCTGCCAGTTCCTGCTCTCCGGGCATGACCATGCGCTGCAGGTACTGGAGCCGACCATCGCCTCCAAGGGCACCAGGCAACTCGTGTCCGGGGCCGCCGCGAAAGTAGCCGGCGCCGAAGACGCCAGACACCGCGGCGGGAATCCCGCGCTGTTCGAGAACTATCACGAGCTCGGCTTCATGGTGCTCGATCTCACGCCGACCGCAGTCGACCTGCGCGTCTTCACCGTCGACGTCGCCGACGCGGCCCCCACCGAGGTCTTCGCCCGACGTCTCGCCTGAGTACCAACTCTGTTGCGGCGCGCGGGAATTACGGCGATCGGCGCCGGCCCCCGCTACGGTGCTGGCTATGGCTACCGGTGATGGCCCTGACGAAGATGAAGGGTCGGGCAGTTCCCCTGGTTCCGAGGCTCCGGACGCGCCGCCGAACGTCCGCCGGGAGACCGACCCGTCGGTGGAGAGCGTGTGGCTGCGCCATCGCCTGCCGCCGCGGCCCGGCAGACCTCGCGTTTCCACCGTCTTGCTCGTCGTCGCCTTCATCTCGTTGCTCGCGCTCTGGGTCGTCCTGCGCCCTGGTGGCTAGTGCCGCGCCGCGACCTGGGAATAATCCGGTTGCCGCGTCACTTAAGGTTGATCGTTATGAAGGAACAGGGGCGTAAGGTCATCGCGACCAACCGCCGGGCGCGGCACAACTACACGATCCTGGACGTCTACGAGGCCGGGATCGCGCTGGTCGGCACCGAGGTGAAGAGCCTGCGTGAGGGCAAGGCCTCGCTGGTCGACGCGTTCGCGACGGTCGACAACGGCGAGGTGTGGCTGCGTAACCTGCATATCCCAGAGTTCAGCCACGGCACGTGGACCAATCATTCGCCGCGCCGGACCCGCAAGTTGCTGCTGCACAAGCGGGAGATCGACCGCCTCGTCGGCAAATCGCGCGAGGGCAACCAGACGCTGGTCCCGCTGTCCATGTACTTCTCCGACGGCAAGGTCAAGGTCGAACTGGCGCTGGCCAAGGGCAAGCAGGACTACGACAAGCGGCAAGATCTGGCAAAGCGCACCGCCGAGCGCGAGGTCACCCGCGAGCTAGGGCGGCGTATCAAAGGCATGCGCTGACCGCCATCGTGCTGTCGCTGGTAGCCGCAATCGGCTACGGCGTCAGCGACTTCTTCGGCGGCGTCGCGGCCCGCAAGGTGACCGCGCTGCGGGTCGTCATCTACTCCTACCCGATGTCGATCGTGCTGGTGCTGCTGCTCCTGCCGTTCGTCGATGGGGTAGCAGACGCCGCGTCGATGGGCTGGGGGCTGGCGGCAGGCGTTGCCAGCGGCGTCGCCGTCTGGTGGTTCTACGCCGCGCTCGCCAGCGGTCCGATGGCCGTGGTGTCGCCGCTGACCGCGGTGCTGGTGGCCGGCATCCCCGTGCTCGTCGGCCTGATCGCCGGGGAGCGACCTGGGCCGCTCGCCTTCGTCGGCATCGTTTTCGCGTTGGTGGCGGTGTTGCTGGTCAGCCGGGAGTCGCCGGACGCCGTCACCGAGGAGATCACCGGCGGCCGCGAACTGCGCTTCACCAAGATGGTCGCCCTGCTGACCGTCGGATCCGGCTTGGCGTTCGGCCTGATGTTCGTTTTCATGCACGAGACCGCCGCGTCCGCCGGACTGTGGCCGCTGCTCGCGCAGCGGGTCGCGGCGACCGGTGTGGTGTGGGTGACCGCATTGACGCGCGGCGAGTTCAAGCGGTTGCGCGGCGAGCCCTTGCGACTCGCCTTCTACATCAGCGTGCTGGACGTGATCGGCAACGCGGCGCTGCTCTACGCCTTCCACGGCTCGATGCTCGCCCTGGTCAGCGTGATCGGTTCGCTCTACCCGGCGGCCACCGTGCTGCTCGCCATGGTGCTGCTCGGTGAACGCGTCGGCAGGCAACAGCAGGCAGGCATGGTGCTCGCCCTCATCGCCGTCGGACTCATCGCCGCAGCGTGAGCCAGGTCGCGCGACACCGGCCGAATAATGGGAAGAATCGGTCTCTGGCCGGTGTTAATATGAACAGCCCGGCAAGGTGTCGGGACGTACGGGGCTGAACGGTTTCGACTTTGTACGTAGATTCAGGGGAAGCGTGTCGGTGCAGGCAAGAGACCACCGTAAGCGTCATTGCAACCAATTAAGCGCCGATTCCAATCAGCGCGAGTACGCCCTCGCTGCCTAAGTAGCAGGTCGTCTCTGTCAGCCCGGGTTCGTCCCTCGACCCGGGTCCTGGCATCAGCTAGAGGGACTCACCGTCCTGGCCGGTCGCGGACCAGGATGGAACATCAAACAGCGACTGGGATCGTCATCTGAGCTTGTTCGCGAGACCCAGAGATCCGAGTAGAGACACAGCGAACTGCACACGGAGAAGCCCTGGAGACGCGGCGGAGGACCCGGGTTCGATTCCCGGCAGCTCCACCAAGGCGGTCTTACTCGAACCGGGGTCCGAAAGGACCTCGGGGACGGTAGGGCCGCCTTTCTCGTTTCCCTCGGCCACGCTGCGGCCGAATCTCTGCGGTCGTGCCTTGGTCGCAGGCGTACAGCGTCAGATCGATCAGGCGCTCCCGTCGGCTCCCGGCAGCTGCGTCCTTCAGACCGCGACGAAGGCTCACCTCCCAGGAAGAAGCCTCAGTGGCGAAGTTGACGGGCCGTTGTCGGATGCGGCGGTGATCGACGATCGCCTACTCAAGTTTTTGGGAGGAAGGCGGGAATTGGCACAGATAGCCCGTAGCCGGTGCCGTTGCGCCCCTTCTCCTCTGCGTGGATGAGCCGCGCCGTGGCGCGGCATCGTGGCAGTGAGTCGTGGTCAGAGTCTCGGCCACATCGAGACAATCGCGGCTCTACCGCCGGCGGTCGTCATTGCTCAGTAGAGCCGAAGGTGAGAGGTGAAGTAGACCAACTACTCTCGCGGCGGTCCGCTTTTCGGCGGATCATGGGTGGAACCGACTTCTTCGTTCGTCGGTGGCAAGGATCCTTGGCTCGATCCACGAGAGACACGCTATGGCAGCATCAGCCCTTCATTCCACAGCTATCAGCGGCAGCACTGTCGTGGGTTCACTCGAGTTCGTCATGGATAGCTGCGACGTAACCGCAGGCCCAGAGGCAGTTCGGATGGCTATACGCATCATGCTTGTTCAGCTACGTGTAGATGCGCTGTCGCCCACCGCCATTGCGGTGCTACAGACGATCACTGACCGCTCGCGCAGAACGAGGACGGCGTCGCGGTCTTTTCTGGTTATTCTCGCTATTCAGAGAGGGAGCAGTGCGGTCCTGTGAATCTACGAGTAGCGGTCGTTGGATACGGATACTGGGGTTCTCGCCACGTTAGGGCATTAAGCCATGTGCCCAATGTAGAGGTCACGATTGTGGACAATAATCCAACTCGATTGATTGTGGCTGGCGCCTGCCACCCTGCGTTCTCGCTCGCAGACAACCTTGGAAACATAATCGATGGTATTGATGCAGTTGTTGTGTCGTCGCCACCTCTCTTCCATGCCGATATTGCTAGGCAGGCCTTGTACGCGGGCAAGCATGTTCTTGTTGAGAAGCCATTCACAACATCTATCAGGGATGCTGAAGAGCTTGTCGGAATGGCCAAGAAGCGCGAATTGCTACTCGCGGTTGCTCACACATTCCAATACCATTGGGCAACCCGTCGTTTGAAGGCGGTAATCGAAGAAGGTCGGCTTGGTAATATTTTAGCGATACGTTCAGATCGACTCGCATTAGGTCGATACCAAAATTCGGTAGACGTTGTTTGGGACTTGGCTCCACACGATATCGCGATAATTGGGTACCTTCTAGGAGAGATGCCCTACGCTGTCTCGGCGCAAGGGTATAGCCATGTCCGAACAGGGCACTCTGATGAAGCAAAGCTAACGATGAGGTTTAGAAAGTCTGATTCCGTTGCGGCTGTATATGTCAGCTGGATGTCTCCAGTCAAGATCCGCCGAGTATGTGTTATCGGCGACCGCGGTATGGCTTTATGTGACTATGTGTCACCAACGGAAACACTTCGGCTGTACCGATATTCCCGATTCGGGTTTGATAAAACGGAAGATGGGCTGGACCGGATAGGCCCGTACTCAGGCGATCCGCTATCGGAGCAAGATCGACACTTTGTTGAATGTATCCGGACAGGTCGACAATCCGAGACACCCGCAATCGATGGGCTCGCTACTGTGCAAGTTCTCGCTGGGTTGGATATCTCCAACCGTAGTGGCCACGAAGTGTACTTGGACGAGGTGTCCCGATGAGTGATTTCGAGCTGCTGCAGGAGTCAGCCCAACTCGTCGTTCCGTTTGTTGATATGGTGAAGTTGAACGCACGCGTGCGTAGCGATATCGAACGGTCGTGGCGCCTAATCTGGATGCATGGGCAATTTATCGATGGTCCAGAAGTCGCCGAGTTTGAGAGCGAGTTTGCACGGTACTGCAGGGTAGAAGGATGCGTCGGAGTGGCGAGCGGAACCGACGCCTTACAGCTTATATTTATGGCAATGGGGATAGGAGCTGGCGATGAGGTTATCGTCCCGGCAAACACTTTTATTGCGACAGTCGAGGCCATATGTAGTGTAGGTGCGCGACCACGTTTTATCGATGTGCGGCACGATACTTTGCTTATGGACGCGGCTCTTGTAGAGGACGCAATAAACGCCTCTACAGCGGCTATCGTCCTCGTGCATCTTTATGGGCAGATGGTGGATTTTTTCGAAATTGTCAGAATAGCGCACCGGCTCGGAATAGCAGTTATTGAAGACGCGGCTCAGGCGCATGGAGCTTCGCTGTTCGAGCGCAGATCCGGTAGCGTTGGTGATGCTGCTGCGTTCAGCTTTTATCCAGCGAAGAATCTCGGTGCACTCGGTGATGCAGGCGCGGTTGTTTCGAATGATCTCAGATTGATCGATCGGGTGAGATCTTTAGCTCATCACGGCCGAACAGATTCCGATCGGAGTTTTCATTCTCATCGCGGTTGCAATAGTCGCCTAGATTCGCTGCAGGCAGCGGTGCTAAACGTTAAGTTGCGAATATTAGACCAGGACAATTTCATGCGGTCACGTGTGATGGCCGATTACAGGGAGATGCTTCCTGACACATGTCGTTTACTGGATATCCACGATGGTTCGGCGCCAGTTTATCATATTGCAATAATAAGAACTGTTGATCGCCGGGCTGTTATTGAATCTCTAAACCATTGCAAAATCGGTTGGGCAATACACTATCCAACGCCCTGTCATCTGCAGCCCGCATATAGCATGTATGGTGCTCGGTTGCCCGTCATTGAGGATGCGGCCAAATCCATACTTTCGCTCCCGATCTCACCCCTGCTGGCCAGCCGCGAGATTGAATTAGTCTGTGCAGCATTGCATCGGGTTGAAGGTCGGCATTCATTTGTTTGGTGAGCGCTCCCAAAATATCAGTGATTTCACTGCTGGGGCTGCATTGACATACTGATGCCACCTGCTCATACTTGATTCTGTGTCGCAGTTTGTTAGTCCGTGGATAAATCAAAGTCCTCCTCTTCAATTTATCAACGGCGAATTCTTCTAGTTCAAGAAAGGTAGTTGAATATGTGTTCTGGTGAGTATGAATCGGAGATCTGGCGAGTGCACGGCCAACGCAATATTTACAAGAGTGAATGGGTAGAGCTTTGGCTGGATGACGTGGAGACTCCAGATGGGCACCGCTTCGAGCATCATGTTCTTCGGTATCCGCGTGAGTCAGTTTATGCGCTAGTCATCCAAAACGGCAAATTGCTTATGATGTGGCGGCACCGTTTCATAACCAATGCGTGGGGCTGGGAGGTTCCTGCTGGCTGGGTCGATCTTGGGGAATCGTCCGAAGAGGCCGTATGTCGTGAGGTAGAAGAAGAAACGGGATGGCGCTCGAAAACCCCGCAACTACTCAGCGTCTATTATGCGCAGAGCGGCATGAGCAATATGCGGTTCTCGCTTTACCTTATAGAAACGGCAGATCTGATAGGTGATCCAACGGATATCAGCGAGGCCAGCGAGATTAAATGGATCCCAGTCAGTGAGCTTTCTGAACTGGTTCGGACTGGAAAGATAAAGGATGGCCCTTGCCTTCTGGCGATTACCTATTACCTTGCAATTTCCGCATCGTCGCACCATCCATGACTAATGGCTCTCAGTGGCCGACTGTAGATCGGACTAGGTCTTGTTATGAAACGAGTGGCGATATTAGGTAAGGGGGCAATCGCCCTCCATGCTTGTGAAATTGCGAGTCAAATAGACGGTTGGTCCGTCTCTAAGGTAGTAGTTAATGAGATCGAACCCGACTGGGACATTAGGTTCTCTGATCACGTCGCAGATCGCTGGCCTGATATCGAGCTTTGTCGGTCTGGCGATTGGCGTGAGCTGCTTTGGGGAGAATTTGACCTCGTGTTGAGCATGCAGTATGACCGGGTCATCGGAGGTAGCCTGCTGTTAGAGAGTGGAAGAGTGCTGAACTGCCACCTTGGCAGGCTCCCCAGCTACCGTGGAATGCGTCCCGTGAACTGGGCATTGAAGAATCGTGAAAGTGTGCACGGTGTAACAATACACGAAGTTATAGAGAGGGTGGATTCCGGACCGATCGTTTCTCAAGTATTGTTTCCAATCTGGCCTGCCGTGGATGAAGTCCGTGATGTATGGATTCGCTCGAGAAAGTACGCGGCTCTCTTAATTTCTGATACCTTGCCTAAGATAGACTCTATCGCGGCTCAACCGCAGGATGAGTCCTTCGCGAAAACCTACTATCTTTCGGATGACCGCTTTCTTGGTGATCGGCTTGGTTGGGTTCGGCCGTATACGCAGAACTCTGGTCCTGGATCTTGTTGAATAGATTAGGGAGTCAATTGCCGTAGATATTTGAGCGCCAGTGCTAATGCGAAGTCGGTGCTGGCTTGATACTTTCCTTGCTCGTGCCAGATCGCCAGCCGGGAGTCATTGATGCTTATGAATTCAACAGGAGCCTGGGTAGTCGACGGCGCAGCGACTTCATAGTTCGGTGTTAGTTGCTGCATCAATTCCTCGATTACGTTGTCATCTTCAACTATAGCTAGTAGAGCTATGGTAGCTGTCCCGCTGAGGCATTCGATTCCGGTTCCAAGATACGCGAGAGTAAACTTCCTGTTGCTGACGGCAGTGAGTAGCGTCCTGGCTTCTGGAAGTCTCAGGAACCAATCGGGCGATTGAGCCCACCTGCTGCGGCCAATGATCTCCTCGTAGTCAAATAATTCTTCAAGGTATTCTCTAACGAAGTTGTAGAATACGATGCCATAGGAGCTTTTTCCGCCTGCAAATTCATTGGGCTCGAATCCGAAATTGGGTATCACGGCCTTGCTGTTTGGCGAGGTGATTACGGTTTCTGCGCGTGTTTGTATTGCAACTTGATAGTCGCCGCCGATTTTTATCACGAGCACCGTGTTGCTTCCGACGGATAGCGGAAGCGGTTGCCTGTGTCCCTCAAGTGGAAGTGTTTGTCGATGTGTATCTCTGAGTGGTGCTTTCGGTCGTCGCCATCTGCGCCAGCGCGAACTCCATTTCGTACAGAGATACGTCTCCTCTTCGAGTCCGAGAAGTGTAGTGGCTATCTCGAAGTATTCGCAGGGTCGGATAGATATCTCCGGGGGATGCGCGAATTCTATTCGATCCAGATGCATTGATTTGCGCCACGATTGAAAGAGTACGGCCCCCATTTCGCGGCGTCTATTTAGCAATTTGTGATCGATGCGAAATGGAATCGGTCGTTGAGGCTCCACCTTCAGCGGCCAATCCATTTTTAGATCTAGTATTCGCGTAAAAATGAGCCGTGGATCATAAAGCACTGGTACGTATTTGGTATTTCCGTTTATTTCGCTGACGAATAACGAGAGGCCATGTCGATCGTAGTAATGAATGAGCCAGCGATTAACTGCTCCCGATGTCGTCAGGGCTTGACGCTTTCTTACTTTAATTGAGACCCTCCATTTGAGGAGGCTTGCACGCCAACGGGGAAGAATGCCAAGAAGAACCCCGAAAATCGCGCCTAAGAGGGCGTAGTAAACATTGGCAAGTGTCGTCACACGAAAGCTCCGGCTCGGCAATTGTTCGTACAGGAACTGCGGTCGACCACCCTCGGCTGTACTGGTCCGACGAGGATGCCTGCACTCATTGTGCGGTAGGCAGCCTGGCTGCGGTGGCCGTACGAGATTGTCCAGAGGGCACGCAACCAGTTCAGGCAGACTGCTGGCGTCGAGCTTCAACAGCCCGGCAGTTCGATGCAAGAAGTGGCCAGCAGCAGTCAGCGGCTAGCTCGGTCCCGTGCGTAACGGGTGAGCGAGTAGCGCTTGCCATGCCTTGTCCCACGGGAACAGGTGAATGTAATTCTCGCCGGTCCCCGGTTCGTGCTGCTTGTAGACGTCGTCACCGACCAGCACGATTACACCCCAGTCGGAGAGCTTGCACATCGCGTCCTGGACTGCAGGAAAGCTGATCTGTGCCCAGTTGGAGAAGGGCATTGCCACAACGGGCAGCCCTTGCCGACTGCTTTGACCAACAGCCCGAGCGGCAAGCTATCGGAGATGCCTGCCGCCCACTTCGCCAGCAGTTACAGGTGGCCGGCACGACGATCATCGCGTCGGCCGGCGGAAGTACACCGGGGGCGTCCGGTTCCTTTTACTGGCTGCGTACCGTGTGGCCGGTCTTGAGCGCGAGCGCGTCGGTGTCGATGACCTGGCGGCCGTTCGGTGACGCGATCACGCAGACGTCCCAGCCGTCGGCGTGGGTCAGGTCCACCAATTTGCTGATGTCGCGGGCCGCAGGGGATGGCGTACAGGACGGGGCTGCCGTGCTCGTTCATGGTTTCCATCGTGTCAGTCGCGGACTCCGCACCATGCGGCGAAACCGGCCAGGCTGCTTGTGGATCGGACATCGCGTGCCGCGAGCGTACGGACCGTTTCGTGCACCTGCGGGTGATATCGGGTGAGCTGTGGAGCGATTCGGCGCGCGGCTGAAGCGCATCGAGAGCGCGCTGTCTGTCGCCGTGCAGCAACCAGGCTCGCGAGATGTCGATCCAGTAGTGTCCGCAGCGACTGGGAGCGGTGCCCGCGGGCAGGCGGATATCAATCGCGCGGCTTACCGCGGTTGTGCCGTCGGACAATTCGACGGGTACGGCGATGCGGTGGATATCGACGTACGCCGCGCGCTGAACTAGGTCCCGTAGAAGTTGGCCCGTTCTTGCCTGGGCGCGGCCAGGTCCGCTGCTGCATCGAGGTGGGCGTCGGCGAGGTATCGCTCGTTCGTGCGGCCAGGATCGCCGCGCGCAGATGCAGGGCACCACGAACGGCTGTGCTCGCCGCTGTGGTAGTGCCAGGTCTACGTAAAGGTCCGTCGTAGAAGTCGGCTTGAGAATCGGCATAGTGTGGGCGGCATGACTGTGGCGAGGGTGTGGGCAGTTACGTCGACGACTCCGACCGAGGACGATGCGCGAGCCATTGCGAGGGGCCGTCGTCGCTGACCGGCTCGCGGCCGGAGCTGAGATCAGCGGTCCTGCGGCGTCGGTGTTCTGGCATCTGGGGGAGCTCGGCGAGGGCAAGGAATGGCGGGTCACTCTGCGAACCGCTGCTGCTGTGCGCGACCGCCTCGCGGCACGGGTGGCAGAACTGCATCCATGGGATTGCCCAGAGGTGACCGCGACTCCGGTCGAGTGGTGTATCGACAGCTATGTCGAGTGGATCGAGCAGACTGCGGCTGCGCCGGAATAGGCACCTGCGCGGCATCGGCACGCTTGGTGAGTCTGACCACTGGTCCGGATCGGTTCGATTCCCGGCAGCTCCACTGTTTGCCCCTCACTTGCATTGCAGGTGAGGGGCATTTTTAATGCCCCGACGACTCAGAGATTCGGTGGCGCGCGCACATTTTGCCCACACCGTGCGGCATTGGCGCGCAGCCCATCGCCCATGCGCTCCGCGACATTGTCGAGGTCGTTTCGTGCTGCAACTCCTGTGCCTTGTAGTTCAGTCACTGGGAACAGCTGCGGTGGCCACAGTTCGCGCCCGGGTCGGCCTGCGGTTTGGGGCAAGTGAATGGCCCCTATCGCGAAGAAGTGGGTTCAAATCCCGCTGAGGGCGACACGATTCGTTGCCAAGACATCCTGCGGCGTACGCGTGCTAAAGCGGCCTCTTCTATCGTGGGCACCTGTGGTTTGTGTGGTATTGGATCCGTCGGCTCGGCATCCAACTACCGTGCGGCCTACCGTGCGGCTCGAACGCAGTCCTCACGCCATCTCAACGCAGACTCCACGAGCTTGGCGATCTCGCGGGGAGGCAATGGTTTGACGCCTCCAGCCGTCAAACCAGTAGCAGCCTGCGGCAACTGTGGAACAACGATGAATCCGGGCCCACGGCCGGCACCCCGATCAATTTTCGCGGTGTACTGATTTACGCAGTTGGTGCCGAGGACCTTGCCCATCAGGGTGATGTAGACGTCGCCGTTAGGGGTGGAGACGCACCAACCCGAGTCGCCTCTGTCCTCCAGGCAGCGGCGAATTTGCATTCCCCCGCGCCAACTGTCCGAGATTCGCTTCTCACGCTTGAACTCGTACAAGGGAACTGCCGCGACTTCCTCAAGCAGTACCGGGATCAGCATCGCGAGGGTCTTCGATCGGGCCTCTAGCGCCTTTTGTTCGAGAGCTACCGCTCCCGCCTGACTGTTCGCCATTGCTTGCGCCTGGTCGGAGCGCATCCGCTCCAGCTCCCGGCGGACGTCCTCATCAGACATCGGGATACCCCGCTCTCAATCTCGGCCGCTGGTGGGCGAATCAAAGCCTGCCACCACGGCCAAGGTCATGCGCCTCAAACCGATTAGGAGAACGTGCTGTCGATTCTGTCTGCCGCCGCGACCGCTGTCGACTGGAGCAAGGTCGCCGACGGCATCGGCGAGATTGGAGAGCTGCGCTACAGGGTCGCCGATCCTGTAGACGTCGGCGCTGCCCGCCTCGTGGCCTGATCGCCACGCCAGCCTCACGCAGTACCTTCGCCACCGTCCGCTTCGCCACGTGGTGCTCAACCTTCAGCTGAGCCATCGACGTGCCAGCTTCGTACCTGGCCACGATCGTGCCGGCTTCTTCCGACGTCAGTTGCTTCTTCGGGCCGCCGGACGTTCGCGGTTCACGACGGATCGACCTGCGCGGTCCGCTTTGTTTGACCAGTTTCCGCAGATCAGCGAAGTCTCCCAGCAGATCGGTCCGGTTCGAGTAAGTTCCCGCCATGCCCACCCCGAAGGCCCGGTCCACAAGGACCGGGCCTTCATCGTTCCTGTGAAGGCTCACGCCCTCCTGCCGACTCAGCCGCCACCCCTTCCCCGCTCGCCAAGCCCCGATGCCGGGCACCGGGCCCCTTCCCCGGTTCGCCACTGTCGATGTCGCGGCCCCAAACTCCCCTCCCGGTTTGGTAGGCCCCAATCCGCGCTCCCCTTGGAGACGAGGTAGACGCGCGAATCAGCCCTGAGCTATGACTACTCGGACGGGGAGTTCGGGGTCGTCAGTACTGAGATCGCGCTCAAATCCGGCCGGGTTGTCGATTCGCCGAGTCGGGTCGTAAATCACCGCGACCAGTGCGGCGACATTTGCCTGCCCTCGATAACCAAACATGTCATCGATGAGTTGCCGCCGAATCTCCTTAGTTCCCAAGGATGACCGAGTCATTTTTGCCTCGATCGCCACTTGTTCCTGTCGTAATACGAAGTCGATCCGGTACGAGCCGCCTGCCCTGCGCGGGGTTGTCTCTTCCAGCTCCACGTCATCGAAGTGAAGTCGGAGCACGGCATGCAGGATCTTCTGGAGGTCGTATTCGTCTGACACTGTGAGGCCAGGGCCATGACGATTAGGGCGTTCCAAGATGGTCAGAGCAGGTGGAAGTCGGCGAAACAGCTCTGTCAGCTGGTCCATGGTGTCGTGGACGTCAGGGTTGATGGCCAGCCGCCCTTTGGCTTCCAAAAGGAGACGGCGTTGCTCGAACAGGGGTTCCTCGTAGCTCTGCTTCAGCGAATGTTGCCATCTGCCATGGCTTTTCATGAAGCGGGGAACGGAGTTGTATAGGGCCCACGGCTTTCTGGGGTGGGCAATGAACTGCTTGATTTTGGGACTCGTGTTCGGATGCTTGGCTTCGAATTGGTCGATAAACCGCCCACGAAGATCCTCAGGCAGCGAAGAGAGCGAAGCCGAGTACCAGAGGGAATAGCGGTCCTGTAGCTGGCGTACCGCCCGCTCGGCATCGGAATCATCCTCGCCCTGGGCCATTCGGCCGAATTCAGCCAGAGCCTCTGTCTGGTTGAGTAGCGCGGCGATCCGCTTTGCTTCCCCCGCTTGGTTCATGGCTAGATTCTAGGGTCCTGGGTGATCGTCTCGTGATTCGATAAAACACCTAAAGTACAGCTGCGGCGCTGACCGCCGTGTGGTCGGATCGGTACTCCCGCGTCGTGCAGCGCCTCCGCCACCGTCCGCTGGGCCAATCTGATGTTCCACCGTCAACTGCGCTCGGACCCCACTTGTCGTCCGTGCACTGCGACGAATGGAGCACCAGCGTGTTGACATATCCACCAGGGACTGTGCGACGAATCCACCAGAACGTCGGCGACGATTCCACCAGTACACTGGCGACGGATCCACCACCCACAGACTCGAGGAGGACGCGTGGTGCAGACACTTCTCGGCCCTGCGAAGCCTAGGCATGCCGAGACGATGGTTGCCGAGGCACTTGAAGATACGCGGGTAGTTCTGGTGAACGGAGCTCGTCAGTGTGGCAAGAGCACGCTTGTACGGTTGGCCGCCAAAGGCAGGGACGCGGAGTGGCGGGATCTGGATACCGCTCTTACCCGGCAGGCCGCATTGGGCGACCCGGATGGGTTCGTCGACTTTCCTGGGTTGATGGTGATCGATGAGATCCAACGAGCCCCCGAGCTGTTGTTGTCGATCAAAGCTCAGGTGGACGCGGATCCGCGGCCCGGACGTTTCCTACTGACCGGGTCGGCGCGCGTGCTCGGACTCCGTGCCCTGCCGGACACCCTGGTCGGTCGGATGGAAACCATCGAACTGTGGCCCTTCTCCCAGGGAGAGATCGATGGCACGCCGGACTGTTTTGTCGACGCGGTTTTCGCCCAGGGAGATGGAATCCGGCACAGTTCGGCGGTGCCCCGGGCCGACTATGCCGATCGCGTGGTGCGGGGTGGATTTCCGGAGGCGTTGGCACGGACCAACGACAAGCGGCGGCGTGCCTTCTTCAACTCGTACGTGGGCGATCTCATTGCGCGCGACGTCCAGCAATTGGCCGAGATCGAGCGGACAAGCGAGATGCGTGCGCTGATCCAGATGTTGGCAGCCCGCTCGGGCCAGCTTCTTGTCACCGCCACCCTGAGCCGGGACCTCGGGCTCAGCGCCACCACCGTGACCCGCTACCTCGCGCTGCTCGAAGAGGTGTTCCTCATCAAGCGGATCCCGGCGTGGTCCCGCAACATCAGCACGCGGGCGACTGCGATGCCGAAGATTGCCTTCGTTGATTCCGGTATCGCCGCCAACGAGATCGGAGCGGATGCTCGTAGCCTGCTTCGGCCAGGAGGACAGTTCGGACCTCTGCTCGAAGGATTTGTCCTTACTGAGTTGGCACGGCAGCTGACCTGGTCGGATGAGGACGTCGAGTTGTTTCACTACCGCACCAAAGATCAGGTGGAGGTCGATGCAGTACTGGAGAATCGGCGCGGCCAGGTAGTCGGCATCGAAGTGAAGGCCGCATCAACCGTGAACCCGAACGATTTTCGTGGTCTCCGACATCTGGCTGAGCGGCTCGGCAACGACTTCCTGGCAGGGATAGTTCTGCACACCGGTCAGCAGACCTTGCCATTCGGGCCGAAGATGCTGGCGATGCCTGTCGCGGCGTTGTGGGAGGCCACTATGGCGTGACTTCAACGGTCTGTCCGGCGCCAGACCAGTGGAAGCTGAGCCGATGGCTCGCCCTAGTTCTACGACGACCCAGCCACCAGCGCCGACAGTCTCGTCCTCACGGCTTCCGCCCGTGCATCAGCCAGTTCGTACCGAACGTCAAACGAAGTTCAAATTGAGTCAAATTTTGAACTTCAACGAGGAGTTCGGCCCCTACGAGAGAAGCGGGTCAACCGATGAGTGGAACTGTTTGTGTGCCTGATCGGGAGACGAAACCTCCACGGCACAAGGTGACTGGGGACGTTCACCTGTTGCTGTGGCGTGGTGACCGAGTGCTGTTCGGGCGGCGGTGGAACACTGGTTTCGAGGATGGGGCGTGGCATCTGCCGTCCGGTCATCTCGAGGCGGGTGAGTCTGTGGTTACTGCGCTGATTCGTGAGGCTGAGGAAGAGGTTGGGGTGGTGGTCGAGGCGGGGGATGTGGAGTTCAGTCACGTTATGCACAACTCCTCGGCTGGTGGGAGGGTGGCGTTCTTCTTCACTGTGGCTGAGTGGGAGGGGGAGCCTGTCAAGAGGGAACCTGAGAAGTGCAGTGCGATCGGGTGGTTCGCGGTCGATGAGTTGCCGGAGCACATGATCGGGTACTGCCAAGTGGCTATGCGGCATGTTGCGGATGGAACGCCCTTCTCTGTCTATGGGTGGTAGCTGACGAAGGTCAGGCGGGGTCGACCTGCTGACTCTTCTCCCCAATCCCCGCGAAACCCTATGCACCCCAAAGAAATGCTTATTCTGGACCGATGTTCGACTCACGGCATGTTCGGGTGTTCGACGAGGTCGTGCGGACGGGCTCGTTTGCGGCGGCGGCGCGGAGTTTGGGGTATACGCAGCCGGCGATCAGTCAGCAGATGAAGGCGTTGGAGCGGTCGGTGGGGACGCCGCTGTTCGTGCGGGTGGGGCGGGGGTTGCGGTTGACGGATGCGGGGCAGGTGCTGGCGCAGCATGCGGCGGGGATTCTGGGGACGATCTCGGCGGCGCAGCAGCAGATGACGGCGATTACCCGGTTGAAGACGGGGCGGGTTCGGGTGTGTGCGTTTCCGAGTGCGAGTGCGACGTTGGTGCCGTCGGCGGTGGCGGCGATCAAGACGCGGCATCCGGGGATCCGGGTCGAGTTGTTCGATGCGGAGCCGCCGGATTCGGTGGAGGCGTTGCGGCGGGGGGAGTGTGACATCACGTTGGCGTTCACCTATGACGCCTCATCGGAGCAGCCGGAATCGGATGACCTGTACAAGGTTTCGTTGCTCGACGATCCGTTGATCGTATTGCTGCCGAAGGGGCATGCGCTGGCACGGCGGCGCACGGTGGAGCTGGCGCAGCTGGCCGACGAGCGGTGGATCGCCGGATGTGTGCGCTGCCGTAGCCATTTCATCGAGTCGTGCGCGACCGCCGGGTTCGAACCGCACATCGATTTCACGACGGACGACAATCTCGCGGTGCAGAGTCTGGTGGCGGCGGGCACGGGGATCGCGGTCATGCCGAGCATGGTGCAGTCGTTCATCCGCCATCCGAAGGTGGTGAGCCGTCCGGTGATTCCGGTGGACTCGCGGACGGTGGCGGCGTACGCGCTGGCCGGGCATCACAACATTCCGGTCACCCGGCTGATGATGGAGGCGTTGCAGGTCGCCGCCGATGCGATGAGCGGCAAGTAGAGCCTGCCGCACATATAACGGATCCTTTGGTTACGGCAACAATGTCTAAGTAGACCGTAGCGTTGCCGCGATGCATGCTGGTCGACATAAGCCGACGCCAAAGCCAGGCCGACGACGATCTTCTGTTGCCGGACAAGGCGTTTCATGCGAATCGGCAGCGCCGCTGATCGAAAGTGCGGCGCGCGTTGGTCTACTTGTTCGATCGGAGTCGCCATGTCCATCAGTACCGCCGCCCCGTGTACCCCGGTCCTCACCGATCTTGTCGCCGCGGTGCGGGAAGTCGTGCGGCGCGAACGCCCACCGGCCGAGGCCGCGCAGCTCGTCGCGAATCGTCTGGAAGGTTTTCTGGCACAGCCGAATCTGCTGCCCCCCGAGTTTCGGGAGGGATCGCCGGAGAAGTATCGGCAGCACCTCGTGCACACCGAAGACGACGGGAGTTTCTCCGTGGTGGCCCTGGTGTGGCTGCCGGGGCAGCAGACACCGATCCACGACCACGTGTCCTGGTGTGTCGCAGGTGTTTACGAGGGCGCGGAGACTGAATGGCGCTACGAACTGCGTGGTGAGGGTGAGTCCGCTCGGCTCGTCGCGGTGGATCAGGTGGTCAACAAGGCAGGTACGGCTTGCGGTTTCGCCCCGCCCGGCGACATCCACCTGGTACGCAATGCCGGTACCTCAACGGTGATCTCGATCCATATCTACGGCGCGCACATCGGCAAACTCGGCACCAGCATGCGCCGCGAGTACCGCCTGCCCGTCACGGACGAATAACCAAAGGCCCCAGCCGCTTTCGATCTCAGGAGATGACCCTTGGTACCGCGCTCGGCCACGCTGGCCCTCAACGAATCGATCAACGCACGCCGGGCGGCCGGCCAAGACATCCTGCATCTCGGCTTCGGTGAGGCAGGACTGCCGGTGCTGCCCGAGATCGCCGCCGCACTGGCCGAGGGCGCGACGGAGAACTCATACGCCCCGGTGGCCGGCACCGTTCGGGCCCGCGAAGCCGCAGCGCGGTATCTCTCGCGGCGTGGTCTGCGCACGGACACCGAGCAGGTCATCCTCGCGCCGGGCAGCAAGGCGCTGCTGTATGCCGCCATCGCGGTGCTGCCCGGCGATGTGGTGCTGCCCATCCCATCCTGGGTCACGTATCCAGCGCAGATCGGCTTCCTCGGCAAACGCGCCATCGGGGTGCCGATCCCGCGCATCGCGGGTGGTGTGCCGGACCCGGACCTGCTCGAACCTGCGCTGGCGAAAGCCCGCGAAGAGGGTGCTGACCCGCGGATTCTCATCCTGACGGTGCCGGACAACCCCACAGGAACCATCGCAGGCGCGGACCTGATCGCCCGCGTCTGCGAGATCGCCGACCGGCACGGCATGACCATCCTCTGCGATGAGATCTACCGCGACCTCGCCTACGACCCCGAGTCGATGCACAGCCCGGCGACCCTGTTGCCGCACCGGACGATCGTCACCGGCGGACTGAGCAAATCCATGGCCCTCGGTGGCTGGCGGATCGGCTTCCTCCGCACCCCGCCCGGCCGCGCGGGACAGGAGTTGGGAGCGCAGATCACCGGCCTCGGCAGCGAAGTCTGGTCCTGTCTGGCAGGTCCGATGCAGGTGGCGGCGGTCTTCGCCTTCGACGCGCCTGCCGAGGTGACGGCGCATATCGCCGCGAGCCGGCGACTGCACGCCTCAGTGGCGCGCGCGGCACACACGGTGTTCGCGAAAGCCGGCGTCGCCTGCCGGGCGCCGCAAGCAGGGTTCTATCTCTATCCCGATCTCGAGCTGTTCCGTCCCGCACTGGCCGCCCGCGGCATCGAAACGGGCGTCGCACTCGCCGACCATCTGCTCGACGAGTACGGCATCGGCGTGCTGGCCGGCGAACATTTCGGGGACACGCGGGAGAGTCTGCGTTTCCGGGCGGCGACCAGTCTGCTCTATGGACAGACGGCCGATCAGCGCTGGGAAGCGTTGGGCAGCAACGATCCGACGTCCCTGCCGTGGATCGCCGCGGCACTCGACCGGCTGCACACCGCACTGCAATCGCTGGGCTGACCCCGACCGCCTCGCCGAGGTGGCCGCCACCCAAGGCTCGCCTCTCCGCCTCCCTCGCCTATGTTCGGCACTGACGTGCGAACAAGCGACTGGAGGTTCGAGTGGCGGGAGGCTTCGAGGCGAAACTGCGCCGCCGTACCGTCCTCGCCGCCGGGCTGGCCGCCACCTGGCTGGTCGCGGACCGCTCCTCGGCCGGCGTCGAAAGCGCAGATCCGGCGCACACCGACGTGTTGTTCGTCGGTGCGCATCCGGACGACGAGTCGAGCAACCTGGCCACGTTCGGGCGGTGGCGTGACGAGTTCGGCTGGACCACCGGCGTCGTCACGGTCACGCGCGGCGAAGGCGGCGGCAATGCCGTCGGGCTGGCGGAAGGACCCGAGCTGGGGCTGATCCGCGAGACGGAGGAACGCACGGCGAACGCCCTCGCCGGGATCGAGAACATCTACTACCTCGACAAACCGGACTTCTGGTACACCCTGTCCGCGCCGCTGACCGCGCGCGTATGGGACGAGCAGGACACCCTCGCGAGGCTGGTGCGGCTGGTCCGGCTCACCACACCGCACACGATCGTGGTGATGGACCCTCGGCCGTTCGATCAGCATGGCGGACACCAACTTTCGGCGCGGCTCGGTATCGAGGCGTTCCGGCTGGCAGGTGATCGGCAGGCGTATCCGGAACAGCTCACCGGCGAGGGACTGCCGGTGTGGCGGCCGACCAGGCTGCTCGCGCAGAACTACGGGTTCGGCTCGTTGCTCGGACCAGAAGCAGCCGAACAGCGGCGCGCCGATCCCGGTACCGGGTTGCCGGTCATCGGCGTCTGGTCCGGTGTCCGCTCGCGCGCACACAAGACGACCTGGGCGCAGGTCGAACGTGACGCCACTCGGCTATATCTGACACAGGGTTTCGCCGCGAAGCCCGCGCAGGTACCGACCGACCCGGATCAGCTCGGTTCCGAGTGGTTCACGGTGCTGGCCGAGGACGGGCGATTCGTCGAGGTGCCGGCGCATCGGCAATCCGGATTGAAACCGCGGTACGCCGAGTTCGCGGAGTGGGCCGACCGAACCGGGTTGCCGTGGTTGGCCAACCGGGTCCAGCCGGACTATCCACCGAACCCGAGCACCGTCGTCCCGGCGGTGGTGATCGCGCCGATCCTGAACGGCATCGAGGGGCCCGGGGAGTATCTGGGACCTGAACTGCCGCTTGCTCTTTGGCAGGGCGGCGGTGGGTGTGCGGCAACTGCAAAGCTTTCCAGACATCATGACGACCTGTACGTGCTGGTCAACGTCACCGATGACCGCGAGGGTGCAGCACTGGAAGCCGACGACATCAAAAGGCATTGGCGCACAGACTCGGTCGAGATCGCCATCGACCCGAGCGGCAACTCCGACGACACCTCGACCACTTGCAAAGTCGGCATCCTGCCGTACACCGCAAACCGCGGCGGACCGGCCGCAGAGCGCGACGCTGACAACCACCAGGGCGCACCGCTACCCGGGATGCAGGTGGCTTCGCACGTCACGGAGCCGTACCACGGCTACTCGGTCGAGGTGAAAATCCCGCTCACTGCGCTGCCCGAACCGGTCGATCCCACCCGGTTCACGATGAACATCCTGGTCTACGACTCCGACACCGACGACAAAACCGGCAGAACCCGTCTGGCCTGGTCACCATTCGGCAGCGCCCAAGCCGACCCCTACGTCTGGGGCACCGCAACCCTCGCCGACTACCGAGCACACCCCACCCCCNGCCTGTTGTGCCCTCTCACTTTTTTTTTTTTTTTTTCAAACAAAAGGACGGAATCCGATATCTGGTCCGTTCTGGGGGCCTGGGAGTTGTTTAAAGGAACCACCGCCCGAAGCGCCGACTCGCCCGCCTCGCTGGCCCAAACCCGCCGCACCGGAATACCGATCGCGGGCAACCCAAGACCCGAACCCGCACGCTAGCCAGCCGACGTGCGGACTTCCAAGCCGGACCTCGTTCCGCGCAACCTGGGAGCACTAGGCACAGTTTCTGCTGGCACGCAGCCCTGAATCGTTCAACATCCAAGCCCAACCGCAACTTCCGGGCACTGTCGAGACAGCCACTCGGACGTGGTCCGGGAAGTAAGGTTTGGGGGACTGGACACTCCGAGCCTCGAAGGGGCGGCGCCGATGCTGACCGACGAACTTGTCGCGAAGGTTCACTCTGTCGATACGACCGCACTGTGCGACGCGGACAAGTCGATGCGGGTGATGGACACCGGGATTCGGGCACGGTCGGCCGAGGTGCGGATCCTCGGACCCGCGTTCACCGTGCGCTGCCAGGGTGACTTCTTCGCGGTACTGCGGGCGATCGAGTCCGCCGCACCAGGCGATGTCATCGTCGTAGACGGCGACGGAAGCGAAATCGCCTTCGCAGGCGAGATTTTCGCGCGCGGCGCGCAGGTCCGGCAGCTCGGCGGAATCATCATCGACGGGGGATACCGCGACATCGGTTATGTGCGCCGCTGCGAGCTGCCGATCTACAGCCGATTCATTACACCCATGGCGGGCACCACCGCTCAGCTCGGTGAGCTACAGGTTCCGGTGACCTGTGGCAGCGTCGCGGTGGCGCCCGGCGACGTGATCCTGGCCGACGAGGAGGGGGTCATCGTCATCGATCCGGCTCGCCTCGAGCACCTCGTCGACGCCGCGACGGCCGTCAAGGATGCCGAGGCCGGGGTGATCGCGAAACTGGACGCGGGCGCGACATTGAGCGACGCGATCAACGTCGCCGCACACACCGAGGCGCTCCGCAACGGTGCGCCTTCGTCCCTGCAGTTCTTGGCTTGATCAGCGCTGAAAGCCTATAGCCCAGGCCCTATTTCGCGAATCACCTGAATCAGCAGGTCGGCTTCGGGCTCCGTGATGCGCCAGTTGACGAAAGTCGGCCGCAACGCGGTCATGCCTCGATATGTGGTGGTGCCGACGTAGACGCGGCCGTCGTCGAGAATGGCCGCGCCGAGCCGAGCGTTGAGGGCATTCAGCTCACCTTCCGGCACACCCGGCGGACGGTAGCGGAAACAGGTGACGCACAACTGAACCGGTGCCAAGAGCTCGAAGTCGGGTGCCTCGTCGACAACCCGGCCGAGGTGGGCGGCCACATCGAGGTGACGTTCCACCATGTCGCGATAACCCGCACGGCCATAAGCACGCAGTGTCGCCCAGATGGGGAATGCTCGTGCACGGCGCGAGGATTCGGGACCATGCATGTTGTAGCTGACCTGCTCGTCATCGAGGGTCGGCAGATAGGCGGCACCCCAGCCGCCGAAGGTCTTGCCGAGCACCGAGTTGTCCTTGACGAACGAAAACCCGCTCTCCTGCGGCACATTCAGCCATTTGTGGCCGTCGGCGGTGATCGAATCCGCGCGCTCGACGCCGCGGGCGAGGTGCGCCGTGCGTGGTGAGACCGCCGCGAACAGTCCGAAAGCGCCGTCCACGTGCAGCCAGGACCGGTATTGCTCGGCCAGGTCGGCCAGCTCATCGATGGGGTCGGAGTCGCCGGTGTTCACCTCGCCGAGGTTGCCGACGATCACCGCGGGCGCGCCGTCGAGCTCGATCAGCGCCCGCTCCAGCGCCGCCAGGTCGATCCGTCCGGCATCGTCACGGACGAAGGTGCGCAGGGTATCTCGGCCGCAGCCGAGGATCTGCAAGGCCTTGCGGGTGCTGGCATGCGCCAGTCCGCTGGTGAGCACCGGCAGCTGCGGCAGGCCGGCCAATCCTTGGGCGACCACGTCGACCCCATGCCGATCGGCCCACCAGTACCGGGCCGCGGCCAGCCCGGTCAGGTTCGCGAAGGTGGCGCTGGGCGTGAGCACCGCGCCGAAGTCTTGCGGCAGGCCGAACAGATCCTTGAGCCACCCGAGCACGACGGTCTCGGTACGCGACGCCAGCGGCGAGGTAACCCACAGTCCCGAGTTCTGGTCCAGCAGTGCGGTTATCCAGTCCCCGGCCAGCGCCGCCGGTGTCGCCCCGCCCACTACGAGATGGAAGAAGCGCGGCCCGGCCGAGTGCACCGACGCCTGCGTGCCGACCGCCAGCAACTGCTCGATCGCCGCCAGCGCGCCGTCGCCGTGCTCGGGCAGCGCACCGCCGAGGTCGTCGATCAGCGGGTCGTGGGTGGCGTCGTGCACCAGGCGCTCCGGCAGGCTGTCCAGGTACGGTCCCGCGGCCTCCTGTACCAATGCCAACGCGTGCGCCGCGACGTTCTGTTCTTTCAACGGATCAGCCATGCCCCACCGAACCGCGCGCCGGCCGCCTTTGTAAATAGCCAGTCGGCCAAGGTGATCCGCCCGCGCGGCGATCGAGACGCGCCGGGACTGCTCGTCATCTGCGGCCGCCGCGCAACCGGTACGACAGCCGAAAACGCCGGTTCGAGGTTTGAGTGTCAAAGTAACTTCATAGGAGACTTCAAGTAGCTGTCTACACTGTGGTCCGTGACAACGGACCTGCCTGAAGCAGACCTCGGTTATCGCCTGCTCGCCGAGCTCCGTACGGTTTCCGACCAGCTCGACGCCGCCCTCGTCAGCGTCCTGCGCGACCTGGACCTCACCGTGCCGTCGGCGAACGTGCTCTGGCACCTCACCCCGACGGCGACGCCGCCCTCGATGTCCGAGCTCGCCCGCCGCACCTGCAGTGATCCGTCGACGGTCACCTTCATCATCGACAAGCTGGAGAAACGCGGCACTGTCGAGCGACTACCCGGCCCGGACGACAAACGCGTGAAAGTGGTGGCGCTCACCGTCGCCGGCGTGACGCAGCGCGAAAAGCTGGTCGACGCGATGACCCGGCATCTGCCGCTGCGCCGGCTGTCGGCCAGGGAGCAACGTCAGCTGCACCGGTTGCTGTCGAAAGCCACATCCAGCGCGTGAGCATCGGCGAGAGCCATTTGCTATCAATAGATTTCACGGTTGCCTGTGTTGTCGCCCATTAGCCGAATGAGAATCTTTCCGGCGCTTGAAGTTACGAAACCCCCGCTAATCTGAACCCATGATCACGCTCAAGAAAGAAGACGGCGCCGCAGATCTCGCCGGCGTCACCAAGCTCAGCGTCGGAGTGAGCTGGGATCCGTCGGCGGGTGCCAGCGGTGGGGCGCTCGGCTGGGCGCGCCGCAAGAAAGGCGTCGACCTGGACCTGATCGCCATCCTCATGCAGGGCGCCGAGCCGGTCCGCTTCGCCGGGCTCGACTCGCTCGACCCGCTGGGCAACGGCTCCGTGCTGCACAGCGGTGACGAACGGTCCGGCGCCGCCGCGGGCGACGACGAGACAGTGCACGTCACCTTCGCCGACGTGCCCGGCGGCATCGACGCCATCATCTTCGTCGCGGTGGCCTTCAAGAAGGGCAGTTCGTTCGAGAAGGCCAACAACATCAGCTTCAAGGTCTACGACGCCAGCGGCGGCACCAGCCAGCAGGTCGCCGACATCTGGCCGTCCCTGCTCGGCACGGACAACGCCAATGCCGTTGCCCGCGCGTTCCGTTCCGGCACCACCTGGCAGCTGGAAGTGCTGAACCGTAAGGGCAAGATCAAGCAGGGCGACAAGCAGGCACTGCTGCGCTTCGCCATGGCGTAGCGAGGTCAGGGGGTCGCGGCGGAGATGGGGTCGCCCGTCGTGAAGACGTCGAGCAACAGGTCTTCGTCGTGATAGCCCGCCAGCGCCGTCAAACCCTGGGTGGTGCGGGCGATGGCGTGCACGTGGTCACCGGACAGCGGGTACTCGGGCACCTTTCGGCGCCAGTGCACACACAGCAGCGTGCCGTTCGATTCGAGGTGCTGCACTGCCTGCCCGAAAACCGTACGCAGGGTGGTGGAGTCGAGGTAGTAGCAGACCTCGCTGAGCACGATCAGGTCGAAATGCTCGTGGGGCCATTGCTCGCCCAGTGCCCAGCGCCGGAATTCGACTGCGCCGCGTAGGGATTCGGGCAATCGATCGATGCGTTTGGCGGCCGAGTCGAGGGCTTGGGCCGCGATGTCGGTGCACACCAGTCGATCGCAGCGCTCGGTGAGCTCCACCGAGAGGGTGCCGATCGAACAGCCGGGTTCGAAGGCGTTGTGGTAGCGGGCTTTCGGTAACGCTCCCATGATGAGTGCGCGCTTGCGCTGCTCGTACCAGTCGGTGGTGAAGCCCCACGGGTCCGGATCGTGGGTGTACATGTCCTCGAAATAGTCCGCGGCCAGCCCGGTCTCGTTCATACGAAGAACGTTTCCGTGTTGCCGGTGAACCGGTCGAGCACCGTGGGCGACAGGATCGGCTGGTCGGCGGGATCGTCCGACATCGGCAGGATCTGGCTGCGGAATTGCGCCAGCGCGCGCACCTTGGCGTCGACCGCCGACCCCGGCAAGGTCAACGTCCGGGCGCGGCTGGCGGGCACCACCGGGTGTTCCGGAGTTGCCCAGTGCCACATCCGGACCGGGAATTCCAGCAGTCGAGTCGCGGTGCCTGCGCAGGCCGCGGCCGTGGCCCGCCCGACCGCCTCGTGGTCCGGGTGACCGTCGCGCCGCCAGGTGGTCGCGCACCAGGCACCCGTGTGGCCACATCGCGTGAGGATGTCCGACAGTGCGTCGGTGACCGCGGCTTCGTCGGCGGCTACCCGGCCGTCGCCGATGCCGAGCCGGATCGGTGCGTCGACATTCAGTTCCTGGGCTGCGCGGCGCGATTCCTGCACCCGCAGGTCGCCGAGTTCGGACGGCGAACAGGTGGGGGAGCCCGGATGGGACGCCTCACCATCGGTCACCGTGACGACGGTGACCGGCAGACCGCGCGAGCGAGCCAGCGCGATCAGCCCGCCGACCCCGAGCACCTCGTCGTCGGGGTGTGGCGCGACTACGATCAGGTGCCGCCATCCGGTCAGCGAGAGTTCCGGGCGACGCTGGCGCCAGCGAGCCCAGGTGCGCTCGGGAGTGCCCAGGGCAGCGAGATCGATCAGTGGTTCGGCAACCATGAGAACTCCTCGGTCGGCGTCGTAAGACACTCCTGCGCTCGGAGCGATACGGAAAATGGATTTGCCGCAAATGAGCAGCGAACCCAAGCAGCAGTAGCTGCACAGAGCGCACCGCCGTAGCCGACACCAGCGCCGAGCACGGCATCTTCCTGCCGGTCAGCGAGCAAATTACGGACTCTGTCGCGCGGACGGGAGTCGCTCATTGGACTCGGCTACCCGGCGACGACCCGAGCAAACGGTCAGCGAGTCTCGATGTGGTGAAGCTCGCGGCGCTGCTTGGGCTGCGCTGCGAGGGGTATGACCGCCGCAGCGCGTTCTTTTCCGGCGTGCCAGAACCAACGTCAGGAGGACATCATGCTGGGTCTCGGGATCATCGGATGGATCATCATCGGCGGCCTCGCCGGCTGGCTGGCCAGCAAGATCATGAAGACGGACGCTCAGCAGGGGATTCTGCTGAACATCGTCGTCGGCATCGTCGGCGGTCTGCTCGGCGGCTTCCTGCTGAAGGCGCTCGGCGTCGACGTCGAGGGTGGCGGTTTGTGGTTCAGCTTCTTCACCTGCATCGGTGGCGCGGTGATCCTGCTGTTCCTGGTCAATTTGGTGACCGGACGACGCGTGTCGCACTGATCGCCGAATCGACTGACTAGGAGGAGGAGCCGACGATGACCACTGTTGCGGAAATGATCGTCACTGCGCTGGCCGACCAGGGTGTCACCCAGGTCTGGGGCGTCGTCGGCGACGCACTCAATCCGATTACCGACGCGATCCGCCGAGAAGACCGGATCGAATGGATCGGCGTGCGACACGAAGAGGTCGCCGCGTACGCCGCGGGCGCACAGGCCCAGCTCACCGGCACCATCGGGGTGTGTATGGGAACCGTGGGCCCCGGCTCGATCCATCTGCTCGGCGGTCTCTATGACGCGAAGAAGTCGCACGCACCGGTCCTGGCGATCTGCGGTCAGGTGCCGACCTCCGAGATGGGCAGCGAATACTTCCAGGAGGTCGACAACGACGCGGTCTTCCGCGACGTCTCCGAGTTCACAGCCACCGTCACCAGCGCCGCGCAGATGCCGCGGCTGTTGGAGCAGGCTGTGAACGCGGCGGTGTCCCGGCAGGGCGTGAGTGTCCTGACCATTCCGGGTGACATCGGCGGTCTGAAGCTGGACTCCGACGAGCGCCCCCGATTCGTCGCCCGCGACCGCACGATCATGGCCGGCGCGGCCGAGATCGTGCAGGCCGCAGACACCCTCAACAAGGCGGACAAGGTCACGCTGCTGGTCGGCATCGGGGCCAGGGAGGCGCGCGAGGAGGTGCTGCGGCTCGCCGAACAGCTCTCCGCGCCGATGGTGCTCACCATCAAGGCCAAGGAAGGCCTCGAGCACGACAATCCCTATGCGGTCGGCCAAACCGGTCTGATCGGCAATCCCGCCGCCAACTCGGCGCTCGAGGACTGCGACGTGCTGTTCATGGTGGGCACCGACTTCCCGTATCGGGACTGGTATCCCACCGGCAAGACCGTCATCCAGCTCGACGCCCGGCTCGACCACATCGGCCGCCGCACGCCGGTCGATGTCGCGTTGGTCGGTCACGCGGGTCCCACCCTGCGCGAACTGCTCTCGAAACTGGACGCCAAGTCCTCGGACAAGCACCTGAAGAAGGCACAAACGGAGTATCAGCGCTGGTCCGGACTGCAGGATCGGCTGGCCGAGCCCAAGCACGATCGCAAATTCCTCGGCCGTATCCGTAAGCATCTGGACAATCCGGATCAGCTGATCCGTCCGGAAGCGGTTGCCGCCGCGGTGAATACGCACGCCGCCGACGACGCCATCTTCACCTCGGACACCGGCATGTCCACGGTGTGGCTGTCCCGATTCCTCAGCCTGCGTGGCACCCGTCGGCTGCTCGGCTCCTACAACTTCGGGTCGATGGCCAACGCGATGCCGCAGGCGCTCGGCGCGCAGATTCTCGATCGTGAACGTCAGGTGGTGGCCTTCTGCGGCGACGGTGGCCTGATGATGCTGCTCGGCGACCTGCGGACGGCGGTCACCTACGATCTGCCGGTCACGCTGGTGGTGTTCAACAACGGCCGCCTCGGCATGGTGAAGCTGGAGCAGGAAGAAGGCGGCCTGCCCGAGTTCGGCACCGTGCTCGACAATCCGGATATCGCCGCCGTCGCGCAGGCGATGGGCCTGGAGTCGCGGCGGATCACCGATCCCGATGATCTGGACGGGGCGGTCGCGGAGGCCTTCGCCCAGCGCAAGCCTGTGCTGCTCGATGTCGTCACCAACCCCGACGAGATCTCGATCCCCCCGAAACCGACTTTCGACCAGGCCTGGGGATTCGCCATCGCCAAGGTCAAGGAGACGCTGGAGAGCCGGACATAAGAAGTCGGCGCCCGCGGCGGCCCGCCGCGGGTCCGATCATCGGTGGATCCCATGACAACCGACGCCGGAATGGTTAGTGTCCGAGGACATTCCAAGGCGATCGGGTGGGGCCCCGATGGCCGGTTCGAAATCGGGAGAACGCGTGAGATTCACAAGAGCTGGTGCGCTGCTCGCGGCAGCACTGATGGCCACAAGCCTAGGGCTGACCGCATGCTCGTCGGATGAGGGTGGCGACGCCGACATCGTCACGGTCAACGGCGGCGAGCCGCAGAACCCGTTGATACCCACCAATACCAACGAAAATATGGGCGGCCGCGTGGTCGACCGGTTGTTCGCGGGGCTGAAGTACTACGACGCCAACGGTGTGGCGCACAACGAGCTTGCCGAGTCGATCGAGTCGTCCGACCGCAAGAATTACAAGATCACCATCAAGCCGGACTGGAAGTTCTCCGACGGCTCGCCGGTCACCGCGAAGTCGTTCGTCGATGCCTGGAACTTCGGTGCGCTGGCCACCAACGCGCAGTTGCAGAACTATGTGTTCGCGCCGATCATCGGATTTGATGATGTGCAGGCGGAAAAGCCTACGGTGCAGACGATGTCGGGGTTGAAGGTGGTCGACGACCGCACCTTCACCGTGGCGTTGAAGCAGCCTTCGATCGACTTCGAGGTCGGCCTCGGGTTCGCACCGTTCTATCCGCTGCCCGAAGCCGCGTTCAAGGACCTGAAGGCGTTCGGCGAGAACCCGATCGGCAACGGCCCGTACAAGTTCGCGCGCCAGGGCGCGTGGCAGCACAACGTGCAGATCGACCTGGTGCCCAACCCGGAGTACAAGGGTGGCCGCGAGCCCAAGAACAAGGGTCTGCGGTTCGTGATGTACCAGTCCTTCGACACGGCCTACGCCGATCTGCAGGCGGGCAATCTCGACGCGCTCGACGTCATCCCGGACACCGCAATGGCCTCGTACGAAAAGGATCTCGGCGATCGGGCGATCAAGAAGCCGATCGCGTACAAGCAGGCGCTCGGCATCCAGACCAACGTCCCGCACTTCAGCGGTGCAGAAGGTGTGCTGCGGCGCAAGGCGATCTCGATGGCGATCAACCGGGAACAGATCTGCCAGAACATCTTCCACGGCACCCGGATTCCGTCGCTCGACTTCACCGCACGCACCCTGCCCGGGTACAGCGACAAACTGCCCGGCAACGAACTGCTGAAGTACAACCCGGAGGAGGCCAAGAAGCTCTGGGCGCAGGCTGACGCCATCTCCCCGTGGTCGGGCCGCTACGAGATCGCCTACAACTCCGACGGCGGCCATCAGGCCTGGGTCGAAGCGACGGCGAACAGCATCAAGAACACCCTCGGCATCGAGGCGATCGGCGCGCCGTACCCCACGTTCAAGAACATCAGGGACGCGATCACCGGTAAGACGATCGGTAAGGCGTTCCGGCACGGCTGGCAGGGCGACTACCCGACCATGCTGCAGTTCCTGACCTCGCAGTACTACAGCTTCTCGGGAACCAACAGCGTCACCTACGACAGCAAAGAGTTCGACGAGCTGCTGAATGCCGCGCTGGCCGCGCCGACCCTGGAGGAGTCCTACCGGATCACCGCCAAGGCGCAGGAGCTGCTGTTCAAGGACATGGCCGACATCCCGATGTTCGACTACATGGCCGCCGCGGGCCGGTCGGAAAAGGTGAAGAAGGCCGAACTCACCTGGAGTGGCCTGTGGGATTTCGAGGGTATCGAGAAGTAGTGCGCTGAACTATGAACCGAGGCCCGCTGACGCTGAATGCGTCAGCGGGCCTTGCACTTTCAGCCCTGTTGGGTCGGCACGACGATCATCTCGGCGACGTTGACCCGTGTCGGAGCAGCGACCGCGTAACCGATGGCGTCCGCGATGTCCTCGGCGACAAGGGTTTCCAGCTGACCGCGCCATTCGGCGAGGCCGGCCTTCTGGTCATCGTCGCGCATCCCCGCGCCGAGTTCGGTGGTGACGAAGCCGGGTTCGACGTTCTGCACGCGACCGCCGCGCGGGCCGAACTCCCCGCGCAGGTTGCGCGTCAGGTGCGCGACCGCCGCCTTGGTCGCGTTGTAGACGCCGTAGTTGGGGAACACCATGTGCCCGCCGACGGAACCGACGTGGACCAGGTCGGCGCGGTCGCCGTTGCTCGCTGCGGCGAGCAGGTCGTCGATGAAAGCCATTCCCGTGTAGAGCAATCCGTTGATGTTGGTGCCGACCATCTGGTCCCACTCGTCGGTGTGTGCCGACTCGAACGGTGCGGCGAGCATGACGCCCGCGTTGGCGACGACGAGGTCGACCGGTCCGAAGGCTGCCCGCACCGTCGCCGCGGCGTCGAGTACCGACTGTTGCACGGCGACGTCGGTCTCGACGGCGAGCACCGCGCCGCCGATCTCGGCGGCCAACTCGTCGAGCCGATCCTTGCGCCGTCCGAGCAGCGCGACTTTCGCGCCGTCGGCGGCGAGCCGCTGTGCGGTGGCGGCGCCGATTCCACTGGACGCACCGGTGACGACCGCGACGCGGCCGGTGAGGTTGTTTGTCATGACCACAACATTGGTGCTGGTCACGGCCTCGTGCCAGGGTGCGGACTTCCTGGTAGTGAGAGGGCCACCCAGCTGGCTCAGCCCTGGCTTACCCTCGATGAATGGACTCCGACAACCGACTGGGCGCCTTTCTCCGGGCTCGGCGCGAGCTGGTAGGTCCGGCGGATTTCGGGATGTCCGGCGGCGGCCAGCGGCGCGTGGCCGGGCTTCGTCGCGAGGAAGTAGCGATGCTCGCGGGGATGAGCGCCGACTATTACGTGCGGCTGGAGCAAGGCCGGGACAAGCATCCGTCCGAGCAGGTGATCGCCGCCTTGGCCCGGGTGTTCGCGCTCGACGAGGAGGGCACCGCCCATCTGCGTGAGCTGGCGCGCCCGGTGGTGCGGCGCAGGCGCGCGCCGCAGCGGCCCGAGCGGGTGAGTCCCGGACTGCTGGCGCTGCTGCAGACGTGGCCGAACACGCCCGCGCTGGTGCTCGGCAGGTATCTGGATGTGCTCGCTGCGAATCCGCTTGCCACTGCGGTCAATTCGTGTTTGACGCCGGGCGTCAACCAGGTCAGGATGATGTTTCTCGATCCGGAGGCGCGCAATATCTATCCGGAGTGGGCGATGCACGCCGCGGAGACGGTAGCGAGTCTGCGCGCCACCGCAGGCGATCTCGATGATCCTCGGTTGACCGAACTGGTCGGCGAGCTGTCACTGAAGAGCGAGGACTTCCGCCGCCTGTGGGCGCGCCACGACATTCGGGGCAAGACCGCAGGCACCAAACGCTTCCGCAACCCGATGGTCGGCGAGTTGACACTGTCCTACGAAACGTTGTCCGTCAACGGTGCGCCGGGGCAGATTCTCATCGCCTATCACGCCGAGCTCGGCTCCGATTCCGAGCATGCGCTGGCGTTGCTCGGGACCATAAGCGCTACCGCCGAACCGGTCGTGCGGGACTCGAACGCGCCGTCGCTCGATTAGTACGCGGCTCGGCAGTGGACTATCGGGTCGAGTCGGCTGTCCAGAGGTCGCGCGCCGTTGCTCGACCAGGCCGTCCCTCGGTAGCGGTCCGGCGGCGCGGATCAGACAGCTCGGTTACGTGCCGCCACGTCAGTCGAAGCGCTTGATGTAGCGATGAGCGGGTACGTCGACCGGGCCCGGCGCTTCATGCACGAACAGACCTTCGTCGGACCAGCCGTGCTTCTCATAGAACTTGCGGGCCCGAGTATTGCCCGGCACCACGGCCAGCCACGCCTGCCGGTGACCGTTGGCGCGGACCCGGCTCTCCGCGGCGGCGAGCAGGCTTGCCGCGACGCCGGAGCCGCGGTGGTCACCGGAGACATAGACCTGATCGACCTCGTCACCGTGCACCATCACGAACCCGGCGACAGCGTCACCCACCGTCGCCACGGTGGTGTCCGGGACCCGTTGTGCCGCACGGGTATCGAAGGATTCGCGCGGACGGGCCGTGATCAGCTCGTCGGGGATGTTCCCCAGATGCGCGTCGCACCAGCCCGCGTACCAGATCTGCGCGATGGTCACTACGTCCGCCGGGCGGGCCGGCCGCAGTTGCACGACCGCAACTCCCTCTGTCATTCGCGCACCATAACAACTCCGGCCGGTGCGGGAAGGTCAACGATTCCCCCTCACGGGTCTGCTGTCGGCAGACACAGGGGCGTTCGGTGCTCGAATGGCATTAGACCTGAGTAATGATCGAAACATCGCACCTGGACTACCGGGGCCAACTAGCCGACCGATTGCTCCGGCATCGGACGATCCAACTGACCGGTGAGGTCGATGACGCGATGGCTGAGCGGGCGTGCACCGAACTGGTGCTGCTGGCCAGTGAGAACGACAAGCGCGACATCGTCCTCTACATCAACTCCCCGGGCGGGTCGGTGCTCGCCGGCCTCGCCATCTACGACACGATGAAGCTCATCCCGAACGACGTGGTGACCGTGGCCGTCGGCTTCGCGGCGAGCATGGGGCAGGTGCTGCTCGCGTCGGGCACCAAAGGTAAACGAATCAGCTTGCCGCACAGCAGGATCATGATGCACCAGCCGTCCGCCGGCATCGGCGGCACCGCCATGGACATCGCGATCCAGGCGGAGAACCTGGAGTACATGAAGCTGCAGTCGGAGCAGATTCTCGCCGCGGAGACGGGACACTCGCTGGAGGAGATCAGGATCGACAGCGACCGGGACCGCTGGTTCACGCCGGAGCAGGCGCGCGAGTACGGCATCGTCGACGAGATCGCCGCCAGCTTCGCGCAGATCGCACCATTCACCAACGCACACCGAGCGGGGTTGTAACCATGTCCCAGTACACGATTCCCCATGTCATCGAACGCACGCCGAACGGCGAGCGCTCCTTCGACGTCTTCAGCAGGCTGCTCAATGACCGAATCATCTTCCTGGGCACCGAGATCGACGACGGCGTCGCGAATGTCGTGATGGCGCAACTACTGCACCTCGAGTCGGAGTCGCCGGATCGCGAGATCAGTCTGTACATCAACTCGCCGGGCGGCTCGAACACGGCGATGCTGGCCATCTACGACACCATGCAGTTCATGCGCACGCCGGTCGAGACCTACGCCATGGGGCAGGCGGTGTCCGCCGCGGCGGTGCTGCTGGCGGCGGGCACGCCGGGGCGCCGGTACGTGCTGAACCACTCCCGCGTGTTGCTGCACCAGCCGTCGGCGCAGGGGCAGGGCACCATCTCGGATCTCGCGCTGCAGGCGGCGGAGGTGATGCGGGTGCGTGCGCAGACCGAGGCCATTCTGAGCAAGCACACCGGTCAGAGCGTTGAACAGCTACGCAAGGACACCGCCCGCGATCGCGTGTTCACCGCACAGGAGGCGGTGGAGTACGGCCTGGCCGACGAGCTGATCTTCACCCGCGACCACTGACGGCTCAGGCCGCCAGCAGCTCGACGCGCGCCTCGGAGACCGGGCGGCGGTGCAGTTGCCGCAGTGCGCCCAGTTTCCGAGCACCGCGAAAAAGCAGGGACTCGACGGGCAGCCCGAGCGCGAGGCAGATCGAACGCAGCATCTCCGAGGACGCTTCCTTGCGGCCCCGCTCGATCTCGGACAGGTACTGCTTGGACATGCCGACTTCGGTGGCCACATCGGCCAGCGTGCGGTCCTGATCCAGCCGCTCGTCGCGCAGCACCTCGCCGTAGACGGCGCGCAGCAGCGGCGACGCCGTTTCGACCCGGTCGCTGCGGGATTCGCCACGGCGGCGTGCATCGAGATCGACTACGACGCCATCCTCTTCTGCTGCCATACCGACGAGTCTTACACCCCGCCGCGCCGGCCCGGACCATGTTCACCCAGGGCAGACAAACTCGGTCATGCCCCGTTGCTGCCGACGTATTCGATGCCGGTGATGATGTCCGGATCGATGACGATCAACTGACTGTCCGGTGCGGCCGACGGTTGCAGGTGCGCCTGGTATTTGGCGAGTTCCTGACGGTCGGTGACGGTGTCGGCGACGCCGGTGATGATCACGCACCGGCCGAGCGTGGTCTGGTGATCGATGGTGTCGACCTCATAGGCGACAACCTGTCGGTGCAAGGTGCGGATCATCGCCGGGTCGGCGGCGATCACAATGCAGCCGTCGACAACCGTGTGCCGGACAGGCCGGATCGCGGGCAAGGCGTGCCGCGAGAACGCGATGCGGCCGAAGCAGACGCTGTGGAGCAGAGCCAGAGATTCTTCTACCGACAGCGCACGCGTCTCGCTTGCGTGGTTGGCGGGCATGTCTTCATTGTCCCACCTGTTGCGGATCGGTTTCGGGGCATGGACGCGATAGCGAAATTTGCTTAAGTAACCCTAAACTTAAAGATCTGCTTCGAGTCCCGAAGTGCGGCTCGCAGGCGTCGACCCACCTACCAACGGAGGAGGAGGACATGCCTGATTCCGCGCGACTCGACTACACCGGCAATTCCACGCGTGTGCACCGCCCGCAGCGATCCGTCCTATTATTCGAAACCCTCGGCGGTAACGCGCAATTCGCCGATGTCGGCGACCGGCTGGTCCGGCACCTGTTCGATGTGGGTCTGCGACTGCATCACGTCCTCGACGCACTCGACCCCGCGACCCAACCCCAGCTCCGCGACACCATCACCGCTCTGGTCGATGACCTGGACATGTTGATCCGCGATACCGGCTTGGCCATGCTCGCGCTCACCAGCGAACAGCAGGGTTCGGCGCCGATCGGCGGCCGGACCGGCAGAGTCCGGCTACGCCGCCGTTGACCGAAAATTCCGACAGCAGGTTTGCCTGTTGATGCCTGGGTATTCGATGCCCAGGAGGTGTGACATGCCGAAAGAGTGGAGTGGCAAAAGGGAACGGCAGTACGAGCACATCAAGGACTCGGCCGAGGACCGCGGTGCGAGCACCAAGCGGGCGAAAGAAATCGCCGCTCGTACGGTCAACAAGAATCGTGCCCAGTCCGGTGAGTCGAAGAAGGCGAGCCGGTCCTCGGTGCGGGACAAGTCCCCGCAGAGCCGGGGCGGGCAGCGGTCCGGTCGTAAGGGACCACGGGGGATGACCCGCGACCAGCTGTACAACGAGGCCCGTCAGCGCGGTATCAAGGGGCGCTCGAAGATGAACAAGGGGCAGCTCGAGAAGGCGCTGGGGCGGTCCTAGCAGCCGTGATCACGCGCCGGACGACTGCTTGAATATCTCGAAGACGGCCAAATAGTTGTTGGTGCGGTAGCCCTTGGCAGTCGCGCGCTCGCCGAAAGCCCGCATCAGTTGTGGGAGGTCGGGCTGGATGCCCTGTTCCACGCTGGTGCGGGTGATGTGGTCGAGCGCGTTCAGGTTCATTTCCATGGTGCCGAAGTCGCCGGGGTAATTTGCCTTGTCCAGGTTGGGTGCCTGCTCGACGAGGGACGGAGTCACCACGAAGGGCACGAACCAGTCGAGTGCGAGTTCGGCGAATGTTTCCGCGGCGACATTCGCGGAGCCGACCAGTGCTGCGGCGTGCAGAAATCCATTCATGGTTGCGTACATGAGGTCGAGTAGCGCCGTGTTGTAGAGGACGGCCAAGCCGGTGTCAGCCCCGAGGTAACGGGGGTCACCGAGCGTCGCGAGCACCGCGTGGTGCTGGTCGAAGATCTGTCGGGGGCCGCTATAGAGGAAAACGGATTCGGGATTGCCGACCAGGAAGGGCGGCACCATGATCGCGCCGTCGAGGTAGGCGGCGCCTGTCTTCGCCGCCCACGCGGCCGCCGCGTGCGCCTCGGTCGGCGTGCCGGAGTTCAGATTCACCAGGACGCTGCCCCGCAGCGCGTGGTCGGCCGCGTCGAAGATGTCATAGATGGTGTCGTAGTCCTTGAGGCACAGCAGGATGACTTCGCTTGCGGATATCGCCTCGGTGATGCTCGCCGCGCGGTGCGCCCCGTGTGCGACGAGGCCGTCCGCCTTCTCAGGCGTCCGATTCCATACGGTCAACGAATGTCCTTGCCGCAGTAGTGTTTCGGCAAGCGCGATGCCCATCGGTCCGAGGCCGACGACGGTGACGGAACTGGTCGATTGCGGAGCTGTCATACGGAAAACGCTAGAGTCTCACATAATGTGAGACTCAACCTCGAGGCGATGTGGTGATCGACACGTGCGCATTGGAGCTCTGTCCCAGCGAACCGGCGTCAGTGTTCGCCTGCTGCGCTACTACGAGGAACAGGACCTGCTGAAGCCGGAGCGCAGGCCCAGTGGCTACCGGGAGTACAGCGCGCGTGACGTGCACACCGTCCAGCACATCCGCATCCTGTTGTCGGCCGGGCTCGGGACACACACGATCGGCGAGTTGTTGCCGTGCATGGTCGATACCGGTGCCGGCCTGGCACCGGCCTGCCCCGACATGCTACCCGACCTCTATCGCGAGCACGACCGAATCGCCCGTGCCATAGCGGATCTCGAAGCCGCCAAGTCCACGTTGGCGGCCATCATCGCGGCGACGCCGCCGGACGACATTCAGGTGGATGCCTGTCCTGCGGAGGACCGGCCGAACCTGCCCGCACGGCAAGCGATCCGGGCGGAGTCGGTGTAACGCAGGTGTTCTCGACGTAGCGGGCGTTCGCGTCAAGTGGGGTGGGTCCGTACCCCTATGTTTTCTGGGTATCCGGACAGGGGGAGGGTGCGGATGATGGGTAGTGGAGGGAGGGGATGTCGGGGTGGCGATCGACGTCGAGCGGGTGGGGATGGGGGGTGGGGCTCGGGGAGTGGTCGAGCGGGGGCTCAGTGGGGTGCCGCCTACCGCGTTGGTGTTGACGGGGATCGTCAGTGTGCAGGTGGGGGCTGCGCTGGCCAAGCAGTTGTTGTCCGCGACGGGGGCTGCGGGTGCCGTCAGTATGCGGCTGGTGTTCGGCGGGGTGGTTTTGCTGGTGGTGTGGCGGTCCGCGCTGCGGGTCGGGCGGCAGGCGGTGCCGGTGGTGCTGGCGTGTGGCGCGGTGCTGGGGGTGATGAATCTGCTGTTCTATGCGGCGATCGATCGGATACCGCTCGGGATGGCGGTGACGATCGAGTTTCTCGGGCCGTTGGCCGTGGCGTTGGGTGGCTCGCGGCGCTGGACGGATCCGCTGTGGGTGCTGCTGGCCGGGGGTGGCGTGGTGCTGTTGACCCAGGTCGATGGGGCGGTCGACGGAGTCGGGGTGCTGTTGGCGTTCGGGGCAGGAGTGTTGTGGGCGTCCTACATTCTGTTGAGTGCGGCGCTCGGCGAGCAGACCAGTGGTGGAGGTGGGCTGGCGATCGCGATGGCGTTCGGCGGGGTGCTGATGGCGCCGCTCGGGGTGGTCGACGCGGGCAGTGCGTTGCTCGAACCCGCAGTTCTCGCAATGGGATTCGCGGTGGCGATGCTGTCGTCGGTGCTGCCGTACTCGGTGGAGCTGGAGGCGTTGCGGCGGATTCCGCCTCGGGTGTTCGGGGTGCTGATGAGTGTGGAGCCGGCGGTCGCGGCGCTGGCCGGGTTGGTCGTGCTCGGTCAGTTCATGAATATTCCGCAGTGGGTGGGAGTTATCTGCGTGGTGGCTGCTTCCGCGGGTGCGACGCGTACCGCTGAGAAGCGTTGAGGGGCAGCAGTTCTGCACCTGGCAGTCC
This sequence comes from Nocardia suismassiliense, assembly GCF_900269665.1. Taxonomy (GTDB): domain Bacteria; phylum Actinomycetota; class Actinomycetes; order Mycobacteriales; family Mycobacteriaceae; genus Nocardia; species Nocardia suismassiliense. The sequence continues at coordinate 7,788,645 of NZ_LT985361.1, read as the reverse complement.
CATGGGCGCCCGCCTGTGGGCGGCGGTTTCCGGTGGGCGGGATCGGTGCTCGACCTGGGCGCGCGCACCGTGTTACGACGGGCGGTGTGAATCCGATCGGACCGCTCGGCGCTGCCGACGAAGGTTTCAACCATCAGATCATCGATACCGTGGCCACGGTCGGCACCAGTGACCTGGCGTGGACCGAGAAGGTGTGCGCGATGGCGTGTGCGCCGGACGGGTCGGTGCAGTTGGGTTTCGGCTTGGGGCAGTACAAGAATCGCAATGTGCTCGACGGGTACGCGGGGATCTCGCGGGGCGTCGAGCAGGTCACGGTGCGGGGGAGCCGGACCCTCGCGCCGACGCCGGAGGCGCTGTCCGTGGGCCCGATCGAATACGAGATCGTGGAGCCGCTGCGCAAGATTCGGTTCCGGCTAGCGGAAAACGATTGCCAGCCTGTGGCTTTCGATTGGCTGTTCGAGGCTGCGTTGCCCGCGCAGCTCGAGGATCGCACACACCTGCGGCGTGGGTATCGGGTGATGTCGGATCTGGTGCGTTATCACCAGATCGGTACTGCCTCAGGGTGGGTCAGTATCGACGGGGAGCGGACCACGTTCGACGATTGGGTGTCGACCAGGGATCACTCGTGGGGTGTGCGGTATGACGTCGGGGTGCCGCCCGGCGATGTGGAGTCGATGGATCTGCCGCCAGAGGTTTCGTTCCGGATGATCTGGGCGCCGATTTTGCTGACTCGTGCGGACGGGTCACGGTACGGGCTGCACCTGCACTATCAAATCGTGCAGATGGACGGGTTTTTCAGCAAGACGGTGATGGGTGGGGTGGAGCACGCGGACGGACGGTTCGAGAAGTGGAAGGATCTGGTGCCCGAGTTGTCCTTCGACCCGGACAACCGGCGACTGCGTGGTGGGTTGATCCGTGCCATCACGGAGGACGGCACCGAGCGGGTGCTGACCCTGGAAGCCATGTCGGACACCGGGTTCCATCTCGGTGCCGGACTCTACTTCGGGTTCGACGGACGCCACCACGGTTCGTGGCTCGGGCCGGGTCTGCACGTGGACGGCGAGCGGATCGAGGACTGCTCCACCTACGAATCCGCTCGCCGTCTACACCAGATCCGCGACACCGTGGTCCGGGTGATTGATTCCACCGGTGCGAGCGGGGTCGGTAACTGTCAGCCGATCATCACTGGTGGTGACGAGTCTTTGGGGTTGACCAAAGAGTCGTCGTTCATGTGAGGTTCAGGATCTGAACCGGACTGCAGGGCCGGTCTGGCTCGCCGAGAGCTAATCCGGCAACCCAACCCACTTCAGGTGGTAGTCCGATTTGAAGGTAGCCGCGTCAACGAACCCCGCGCTTACCGTGCCCATTCCGGGCTTTGACCAAGCCTCCCCGGCGGAATCCTTGACCGTGACGGTCACCTTCTGGTCCGTACCGTCACACTTGGATTTGTCTTCGCCATCGACAGTCTCAGTGACCTTCACCTGAGCGGAGCCCGATGGCGGCTCGGCGGCTTCTTCGCCTTCTTTTGCTTCCTTGGCTTGTTCTTCGACAGTGACCGTGAGCTTCTTGTGCTCTTTGCTGGTGCAGTTGTAGGTGACCTCTACATCCAAGGTCATTCCATCCTCGGCAGCGGTGACGCCGTCGACGCGAACCCACTCTTTGGCATCGGCCGAAGCCGTCGCGGCAATGCCGATCTGCAGTGCCGCAGCGATCGCCACGACGCTGCCTACCAGGACCTTTGATGTGCGCATAGAATCGGTACCTCCCATTGCTGTTTCGGCGACGCCGGTAGCCGAGCCATGAGCTACCGGTACGTCAGGACTGCTGGCAGAACTGCCATCTGAAACGTGTAAAGCAGGCTCTTGGCGCGCTTATGAGAAATGTGGAACAGCGTCCATCGCATTTCCGGATCCCCGAATGCAAGCCGGAGTCGCGGCTGCATTCGGGGCGGGCAATGTGCGGCGGCCACATGCCTGACCATCGGAATGGGATGGATCGCGGAAAGGTTAGCGCATTGAGTCGGGGGCGACAAAAGGCCAGGTCAGTCGATATTTGCGAGTAATATGTGCCGGACTCCGAAACTACCTGAAATTGCACCCATCCAGAACTGTCCTGGCAACGAATACATACTGTCGTTCGAATTGATTGCTTACTGACAGCTGTTTGTGGATTACTCTTCGTCGTTATGAAACTGAGGGAGGCGCGGCGAGGGCTGCGCGGATCTCATCGACACTCGGATTCACCAGTTGGTGCCCGTTCGCCAGCACGGTAGGCGTGATCTCGTCCCCGCCGGTGATCGCCCGCACCTCGGCCGCAGCGGCCGGATCGCGAGTGATGTCCACTTTGCGGAACGGAATGCCCGCCAGCCGAAGCCGAACACCGAGCCGCTGGCAGTACGGACACCAGCGGCGCCAGTAGATGGTGATCGGCGCGGCGGTTTCGGACGGTCCGGACTCGGTCATCGTGGTCCCTGGTGCGCTCGTCGTTGGCGGGAGCACTACGCCCCGCAGGGTTGTCACTCGAGCGTATACCTGCGGTTAGGCCCGTGCCGGCGACTCTGGAACGCGGGTAGGTCGCCCCCGATCTGCCCGGAAACGGCACCGGAAATTCAGTCGATCCAGGCTGCCGCCGTACCTACGGTCAGGATGTGACCCTTCAGTTTCTGAGCGAGGAACGCGCCACCGAAATTCTGCGCCAGGTGTGGCCGGATGTGGTGGTGACCGAAGTCTGTCCTCGGACGGGCGGGCAATTGAGTTCGGTCTACGAGGTGCGCTGCTCGCAGCCTGCGGATGCGGTGATCGTGAAGGTTTATGCCGATCAGTGGCGCTGGAAGCAGGCCAAGGAGGTCTCCGTGTACCGGCTGCTGAGTGCATACGAGGTCGGCCCGGTGCCGGTGATCCTGCGGGTCGAGCCCGACACCGCCTTATTCGGTTACGCGTGCACCGCCATGACCATGCTGCCCGGCGTGCCGCTTTCGCACGTCAGCGCCGATCTCGATACCGCGCAGGTGGCTCGGGTATACCGACAGCTCGGCGCGACGCTGGCGGCGATCCACCGGATCGGGCAGAGCTCCTACGGTTATCTGACGACTCGAATCTTGGATCCCGAGCCGGACAACACGGCCTATATGACGCGTCAGTTCGCGAAGAAGCTCGCCGAGTTCGAGGAGCTCGGCGGTGACCTGGAACTGCACACCGGGATTCGGAACTATGTGGCGAAACGGACGGACCTGTTTCGGCGCTGTGAGGCACCGGTGTTGTGCCACAACGACTTCCATGAAGGAAACGTCCTTGTCGAGCATCGGGTCGACGGCTGGAAGGTCAGTGGGTTCATCGATGTGGAGAATGCCGTGGCCGCGGATCCGCTGCTGGACCTCGCCAAGACCGACTACTACGCCGTGCAAGGTGACCCGGTGAAGCGGACCGCACTGGTGGACGGTTATGGACCGCTGCCTGCGGATTGGGCGGCGAGGTCGGCGCTGTACCGGCTCTATCACGCCCTGGAACTGTGGGATTGGTTTGCCGCTATCGGGGAGGGGGCGCTGTTGGCCGGGATTGCGGAGGATATTCGGCGGATGGTCTGAAACATTCGACGGTTTGTGTCACGTGGCGGGGCTTGGGGGGTGAGGATGCTACGTACTCGCCGGGGTGCGGTGCTCCGGTGCCCAGGACTAGGACCGAATTCATGAAGGTTGTGCGGATGCGGGTGGGGGTTGTTGCGGGAGTTATGGGGGTCGCGGCGGTGGCTGCGGTGGGTGTGGCGCCGGGGGTGGGGGCGATGGTGACGCAGGTGGGGATGGCGCCGGGGATCAGTTTCGGGTCGTCGACCAATTATGGGACGGGGTGCCGGTATCAGGCGCGGGCTACGGTGACCGACGTGGTGCAGCCGGTTGTGTTCTACGACAACGGGATTCCGTTCGCGGTGACGCGGCCGTCCGGGGGGACGGCGTTGGTGGATTGGGTGCCGGCGACGCCGGGGCTGCACACGATCAGTGCTGTCCAGGCGCCGGATGATCGGATCGTCGCGGGGGTGGATATCCGCGTCGGGAACGGTATGCACGTGGGGAACGGCTGCGTCGTCGGCAACGGCTGAAACGGACAAACCGGCACTGCGTTCCAGCGCAGTCGAATTGCGCTGCCGACCGAGTGGTGGGCGCGGCGTTGCGGGGCTACCATCTCCTCGTCGGGCGCCCGTGAGGAGGGCAGTGATGTGGGAAACTCCGTTCGGGACGGCCAGCGCCGATCCCGCTCGTGGCCCGCTGTCGCCGGGGGTACGGACATGATCAAAGTCGAACTCGACATCAATTCCGGCAAGCCGAATCCGCGGTGGAAACTTACGCCTGGAGACGAGGCGCAGCTGCACGGATTGATCGCCGCGGCGCCACGTGCAGCGGTCGGCGAGATCGAAAACCACAGTGAATACCGGGGTTTCGTCGCTCAGCTATCGGACGAGGAGACCCTGCGGGTGCATCGTGGGGTGATGGAGATCGCGCGCGGCGACCAATGCTCGTATCGCACCGACGGTGATCGCGCGGTCGAGCGGTGGCTGCTGGCGACCGGGCGACCGACGCTGGAACCCGGCGACTACCAGACTGTTGTTGCGGCTCTGTGGGATTGAGCGCAGGGTGCGCCGAAGCCTGGCGGTAGCCGCACATCTTCTGATTTCCCGCACACCGACTTGCCGTGCTGACACGCGTGCGGATGTCAAAGTGTGTGCGGCGGCTTGCGAACTTCTGTTGCGGCAGTGGATTTCGAGGACTGACCATTGACGCCTTGAACACTTTGACGCAATATGTTCAACATGAGCAGCACGGCGCAGGAAGCGCCACGGGGTGAAGCGTCCATCGAGCTGGTGCTCGGCGCGGCGGAATGTGTTCGGCGCTTCGGGGTCAACGGATTTCGGCTGACCGAGGTCGCCAAGATCGCGGGAGTGTCCCGGGGGACGGTGTACAACGGGTTCGGCGACAAGGAAACCGCGATCAACGCGGGGCTGGCCTACCTGTGCGATGCCTTCATCGAGGGACTGGCGGCGGGGGTGCGTCCGCTGCCGACGCTGCGCGAGCAGATCGGTGCGGCGGCGGCGATGATCTACGACCACGTGCGCACACCGCAGGCCTTCTCACCGGCGCTGCGCACCGAGAGCATCATCGCCACGCTGCTGGAACACTACGGCGACAACCTGTGCCACAGCTGGGCCGCGTTCTGGGCGGCCCTGGTCGCCGAGGCGCAGCGCCGCGGCGAAGTCGACCGCGACCTGGTGCCGCTGCACGCCGGCGACTGGATCGTTCGCGTCCTGCTCAGCTTGGAGATCCTGCCATTCGTGGTGGCCGGTTTCACCGATGCGGACGATGTGCGGGCGCGCACCAGCGACTTCCTGCTCAACGGACTCGCACCCCGCGCCGCCGAGGAAGTGAAAGCGGATGGCAAGTGAGGACTTCGAGGTCGCGATCATCGGCGCCGGACCGGGCGGGATCACCGCCGCGTATCACCTATTACGTTCCGGCATAACAGATTTCGTCATCGTGGAGCGCGCCGGGGATTTCGGCGGCAGCTGGCGCGACAATGTCTACCCCGGCCTCGCCGTCGACATTCCGACCCTCTTCTACCAATTCCCCTTCGCACGAAAGGCCGATTGGTCGCGACTGTTCCCGGAGGGGCCTGAGATCCAGCGGTACAACCAGCAGGTTGCCGCAGACCTGAACCTGTACAAGTACTTTCGCGGCAGCTGCACGGTAGAATGCGAAGTCTGGGACGACCGAGCGCAGGTCTGGGTGCTGGACATTGCCGGGGACGAGCCGGTCCGGGCCCGCTTCGTCATCAATGCCGTCGGCGGATACATCAACGCGAAGTCGGCCGACACCATCGCAGGCACCGACGACTTCCGCGGGACAATCCTGCGCCCCAACTCCTGGGACCCCGGATACTCCTGTCGCGGTAGGCGAGTGGCGGTGATCGGCACCGGGTCGAGCTCGGTACAGATCGTCGCAGCGCTCGTCGACGAGGCCGAGCGAGTGGATGTCTATCAGCGGACACCCTCGTGGATCCTGCCCAAGCCCGACCTCGCGTTTTCCCCACGCGCGCAACGGGTGCTGGCCATTCCTGGCGTCGCCGCAGCCATAAACGGAACCTTGCTGGCGGCCATGGAGATCCCGCTGCAACTGATCTGCCACGTGCTTCCCCTGCTACCGCGCAGACTGCTCGCCACCTTGCTGCCCCAGTACGACAGGATCTGGCGTGCTCTGTATCGAATAATGTTGCGGCACAGAGTCAGCAACGATGCCGATCGCAGTGCCCTGGTGCCGAACTACGGCATCCTCGCCAAGCGCCCGGTGTTGTCGAGCAGCTTCTTCACCGCGCTCGAGTCGGATTCGGCGGCACTGGTCGTGCACCCGATCGAGCGAATCACCCCCGACGGCATCCGCACGACGGACGGCACGGAACGTGCGTACGACCTGATCGTCCTGGCAACCGGCTACGAGCTGTTCACCGACCCAGAGGCCTATCGGCGTGGAAAAACGCTGGGCCCCAACGGCTTCGATCTTGCTGATGACTATCGCGACAAGGGCCTGCGCAGCTACGGCGGCTCAGCTCATCCCGGCCTACCGAACCGCTGGTCGCTGGTAGCGCCGCAAGGCTTCGTCGGCGCGGCCTGGCATACCTTCGTAGACCTCACCGCGCGGCACGCGATACGGATCATCATCGAGACCAGCCGACGTGACGCCGCCGTCGCACAGGTTCGTACCGAGGCGTTCGACCGCTGGGTACGCAAGATGCGCAGACACGGCAAGGTCATCAGCACCTACACCGTCGACTGCAATCCCGGCCTGCGCACCTACTTCGTCAACTCGCAAGGCGAGGCGCTGTACTACCGGCCGCAAACCATCAGTGGCGCACTGTGGTTCAGCCGGTTCTCCTCGCTCGACGACTACTCCTTCACGCCACACAACTGAATCCATCGAGAATCGAGGCACTCCCATGACCGCACTCGCCGGAAAAGTCGCCCTGGTCACCGGAGCCGCACGCGGACAAGGACGTTCGCACGCGATCCGGCTGGCCCGAGCCGGCGCCGACATCGTCGCCCTCGACGTCTGCGCGCAGACCGCGACATTCAGCGGCTATGCGATGGCCGAACCCGAGGACCTGGCCGAAACGGCCCGGCTGGTCGAGGCGGAAGGGCGCAAGGTGCTGACGAGTCAGGTCGATGTGCGTGACCTGGCCGGGCAACAGGCCGCCGTTGCCGAGCTCATCGCCACTTTCGGTCGCCTCGACATCGTGGTTGCCAATGCGGGAGTGTGCAGTTGGGGCCGGCTCTGGGAGATCTCGGCCGAGCAGTTCCAGGAGGCCGTCGACGTCAACCTGGTCGGCGTCTGGAACACCATCAAGGCCACGGTCCCCGCGATGATCGAGGCGGGCAACGGCGGGTCGATCATCACCGTCAGTTCCTCCGCGGGGGTGAAGGCGCCGCCCGGCTGCGGCCATTACGCCGCAAGCAAATTCGGCGTCGTCGGCCTGACCAAATCGCTGGCCGTCGAGCTCGGTGAATACGGCATCCGCGCGAATACGGTGCTGCCGTACGGGACCAACACCCCGCTGGGCAATGACACGTCGATGTACTCGCTGTTCGAGCAGCACCCCACCTTTGTCTACAGCTTCCAGCCGAACTTGTTGAAGACCGATGGGCTGGTGGAACCCGAGGAGATCTCCGAGGTCGTCGTATGGCTGGCGGGCGACGCGTCGGGGGTCATCACCGGTGCGCAGATACCTGTCGACAAGGGATTCTTGGCGAGGTAACCAAGCCCGACTGCATGGCTCGACCCGGGCCCGTATGACCTCGACCACAGCTTCCGCGCAGGTAGTGTCGGTTTCGTGGAGTTTGCCACCTAACGGAATGGAGAAAGCTGTGCAGATCCAGATCAATACCGGAAGCGGCATCCACGGCGGCGAAGACCTGAACCGGTGGGCGGAGACCGAGATCGCCTCGGTGCTCGATCGTTTCAGCGATCAGCTGACGCGGGTCGAGGCCCACCTGACCGACCAGAACGGCGAAAAGGGCGGCCCGGAGGACAAGCAGTGTGTGCTGGAGGCCCGGCCCGCCGGTCAGCATCCGGTGGCGGCCACACATCGTGCCGGGTCGGTCGAAGAAGCGGTGCGCGGGGCGGCGGACAGCATGGCGCACCTGCTCGACAGCAAGTTCGGGCGCCTGCACCACACCAAGGGTGGCGAGACGATCCGGCACATGCCTGCCCCCGACTAGGCCCCGGTGGTGGAACCAGGACGGACGATCATCAGCACGGTGACGACGACCCACAGCAGGTTGAAAATGCCTGTGTCCATGCCGAGTCGGCGGATCAGGGTGGGCGTCGCGCCGGGCAGGTCGGCGAGGATCTTGTGCTGGCCCGGCAGGATGAGCAGCGCGAGCACCCCACCCGCGGCGGCGGTCAAGCCGATGGAAACGATGAGCCAGGGGTCGGTGAGCACGCCGAGGCTGAGCGCGGTGAGCGCGCCGAAGATCGGGACGAGGATCCCGAGGTAGGCATAGACGCGGCAGATGCGGTGCAGCGTCGCGAGCACGGCGGGTTCGCTACCGTTGTCCGCGAGGGCACGTCGTGTGGTCGGCGGGAACATGCTCGCCGCGACCGTCACCGGTCCGACAGCGAGGATCACGGCCAGCACGTGGACCGACAGCAGAAACTTCGTCACAGCGGCGAGGTTAGCGGCGATCCGTCCGGTGAGGAATAGGCGAAACTGCCATACACCGGTCGATTCTGGCCAACTGCACTGAACTGGCCTTTCGAGCGGTACCAGCAAGTCAGCCCTGTTGGCGAGAATCTGGCAGCGACCTAGCATGGGGCCATGCATGTGGTGGCTGTTCTCGCACTGGACCAGGTCATCCCCTCCGACCTCACGACACCCATCGACGTGTTCGGCTGCGCCAGGCTGCCCGACGGACGGCCCGCGTATCGGGTACGGGTCTGCGGCGCCGCGCCGACGGTGGATGCCGGTGCGTTCATACTGCAACCACCGTTCGACCTGACGGCACTGGCCGACGCGGACACCATCATCGTGCCGGGCCGGACCGATCCCATGCTGCCGGTCGCCGACGACGTGCTCGACGCGCTGCGGCAGGCGGCCGCCGCGGGCACTCGCATCGCCTCGATCTGCGTCGGCGCCTTCGTCCTCGCCGCCACCGGCCTGCTCGACGGACAACGCGCGACCACGCACTGGGCCGCCGCCACCGAGTTCGCGGCCCGCTACCCCGCCATCGATGTCGACCCGGACGTGCTCTACGTGGACAACGGTCAGCTGCTCACCTCGGCGGGCGCCGCCGCGGGAATCGACCTGTGCCTGCACCTGATTCGCCGCGATCACGGCTCCGCGATCGCCGCCGACGCGGCGCGTCTCTCGGTGGTCCCGCTGGAACGTGAAGGGGGACAGGCACAGTTCATCGTGCACGACCAGCCGCCGACCCCGCGCGGTTCGGCGCTGGAACCGATAACCCGTTGGCTCCAGGACAATTTCGCGAAGGACCTGACCCTGGAGGACATCGCCGCGCAGGCCGGGATGAGCACGCGCACGCTCAACCGCCGCTTCCGCGAACAGACCGGGACAACGCCGTTGCAGTGGCTGCTGCGGGCCCGTATTCGCCAGGCGCAGTACCTGCTCGAATCGACCGGTCACCCGGTGGACCGGATCGCGGGGCAGGTCGGTTTCGGTTCGCCGACCGCGTTCCGGGATAGGTTCAAGCGAGTCGTCGGTACCAGCCCGCACAGCTATCGCGCGGCCTTTTCACGGGCCGCAATCGACGGCTGACCAGCGCGGAAGCTTGTCACGTCAACCGGAGTAACGCGCTCCGTTTCTCGATAGAATTCATCCGTCGAATCCCGATCCACCAGCAAGGCGAGGGACAGGTTGGTTATGACCGAGAATGACGGAACACCCCGAGTCGTCCCATCGACGATCGACTACGAACATGCTTACAGCAGCGGCACCCCCTTCGAGGGTGTGACCATGGACCGGCTCCCCTGGGAGATCGACCGGCCGCAACCGCTGCTCGTTGAGTTCGAGCAGGCGGGCCGGATCACCGGCGATGTGCTCGACATCGGTTGTGGCCGAGGGGATACCAGTGTTTATCTGGCCGGCCTCGGCTACCGGGTCACCGGGCTGGATTTCGCGCCGACGGCGATCGAAGCGGCCCGGGCCCGGGCGGCGGAAAATGGTGTGGCGGCGTCGTTCGCCGTCGCGGACGCGACGGTGCTCGCCGGCTACGACAACCGGTTCGACACTGTAGTCAGCAGTGCCCTCGCCCATTGCCTGGATCCGGAACAGCGCAAGCCCTACGTGGCGGCGCTGCACCGAGTGCTCCGGCCCGGCGGGCGATTGATCCAATTCTGTTTCTGCGAAGCCGAATACAGCGACTCCTACGCTCCGTTCGCGATCGGCGAGGACGAACTGCGCACCGCCTTCCGGGCACCGGATTGGCATCTCACCGAGTTCCGCCGCGGCAAGCTCACCGCGATCAAACCGACCCCGACGTTGCAGGAGGTTTTCGAACGCGACGGCGTACAACTCGAGTACGACGAGGACGGCTCTATGCTGCTGCCCATCTGGGTGGTGGAGGCCGAACGGGTCTGAGCCGCAGGCCGATGATTTTTCGATCGCCACCTCGTCAGATCAGGCAACACAGGCACTACTGATCCAGGAGTTGGACGATGAGGAAAATCACCGCAGGCTTGTTCGCCGCCCTCGACGGCGTGGTCGCCGATCCGCAGGACTGGCACTTCCCGTACTTCAACGACGAGATGGGCGTGGCGGTCACCGCACAGATGGGCAACGCCGACACGATGCTGCTCGGCCGCGTCACCTACGAAGGTTTCGCGGCGGCCTGGCCGGAGCGGGAAACCGCGGGTGGTGAGGACGCGGAGATGGCCAAGTCGTTCGGCGATGCCCGCAAGATCGTCGTTTCGCATCAGGATCTCGACCTCACCTGGCGCAATTCGGAGGTGTTGAAGGGCGAGCTGATCGAGGCGGTGACCGCGCTGAAGAACGAGCCGGGCGGCGATATCGCCATGAGCGGGTCGGTCTCCGTCGTCCGCCAGCTGCTCGACGCCGGACTGCTGGACGAGCTGCATCTGCTGGTGCACCCCATCGTGGTGGGCAAGGGCCTGCGGCTGTTCGAGGATCGGGACACGACGCTGCCGCTGCGGCTGCTCTCCTCGGAAACCTTCACCACCGGCGTGCTGCACCTGGTCTACACCAAGGATGAGGCCGCGCCCACCGGCGGCTACGAGGAAGCGAAAGCCAACCTGCCGCACGCGGATCAGTAGGTGATCCGCCGCGGGCCGTCCGGCACGGCCCGCGGCACGGGGGTGTCGAGCAGGTGCGCGAGCTGCCGGACGACCTCGCCGGCCAGGACCGCCTGGCCCGCAGTGCTGAAGTGAATGCCGTCCGCGCTCAACAGGTTCGGTCGATCGTTCAACGGGTGGTCCCACATGTCGATCACCGTGGCGTCGAATTCCGCGGCCAGCGTGCGGGTGATGTCGTTGAGTCGGCGGACTCGGTCGCGAAAGTCCGGAAAGACCGGTACGACATAGGCTTTGCCGAGGGTGAACGTGGTCAGCTGGGCGCCCGTGCCTGCCGCCATCCGGTACATGTCCCGCAGAATCTGCTCGATCTCATCGAAATCCGGTGCGCGGCGCACGATATCGTTCGCGCCGGAGGGCAGATGCAGGAGGTCGGGCGCGAATTCGCGCATCCGATCCGCTTGGTGCCGCAGGGTTTCCATGGTGGTTGCCCCGACCACCGCGGTGTTGAGGTAGGCCAGGTCGGGCCGGACGCGCCGCAGGACGTCGGCGACCCGGTCGGGCCAGCCGAGGGTCGTGTAGCCCGGCGTCGGATCGCCGGTGCCCGCGGAGAGGCTGTCGCCGATCACGGCAAACCGTTGCCAGGGTGCGTCGAAGAGCAGCGCCGCGGCCTCCAGGGGAGGAAGGCAGAACGGATCGGTCTCTTCGGTGGTGGGGCGAGCCAGGGTCATGGACAAACAATACGTTCGTACGTATGTGTAAATCAAGTAGTTGTCATCGCGTCCAGGTGGCTCGGTGGCTGGTTTGCCGACCGGGCTGCTGGGGAGATCCTCGAAAGGCGTTAGCCTGCCAGCGCTTTGGAGACGATGCCGCCGGTGATCGCCTTCGTCAGGTAGTGCGTGGAGTCGTGCGGGCTCGCACCGTTGTCCAGCGGCTCCTCGGTGATCGGGGTGACGTCGGAGCCGGGGAACGGCGGGAAGTATGGGGCGAGGTCGAGGTGGGCGGCGACCAGGTCGTCGCGGTCGACCAGGTTGTACCAGTTGCCCACGGATTTGGGGACGGTGGAAGGTTGCGGGCGGAGCCGGTCATAGATGACGGTGCGCAGGCCGAGCGGGGAACCCATGGTCAGCAGGGTCACCTCCTGGTCGACCCGGTGCAGCGCCTCGTAGGCGACGACCGAGCCGAGGGAATGCGCGATGACGAGCTTGGTGTCCGGGCCGACATGGGCGAGCACCTGCTGCTGGGCGTACTCGCGCACCTCGTCGTCGGTGAAGTAGCGGCTGACCTGGGAAAGCGCGCGCACCACGAACTTCTCGGCGAGCCCGACGCCGAACGGCGCGAACCAGCGCAGCCGGACCAGTGCGTTGAGGGCCGGGCGCAGTGCGGCTTTGACGCCCTGCGGCCGGGCGTCCGGCGGTGGCACGGCGGTCAGCCGCTGGGCGGTCGCCCGGTCGCGCTGGTCACCCGCGTGCTCGGCGGCGTTGGCCAACCACACCTCGGCGAGCTGTTCCATGAGCACGAGCTGCTCGTCGTCGAGGTCGCCCACCGCGGTGCCCTGGGCGCCCTTGGCGAGGAACTTGTTGCCGTAGTAGGCCATTCGTGTCGAGATGTCGCCGGGTAGACCGTTGCGCCAGAGTCGATCGGCGAGTTCGTTGTCGCCGTGATTGCGCACCCCGCCCGCCAGTCCTGGCAGCCATTGAATTTCCAGCGTGTCGGCCGCCGCTTGCTCCTGCGCGATGCCGTGTACAAGGACGATAGTTGCCAACGTCCCCACCCCTTTCGTCGGACTTGTCAGGCCCTGTGACGTTGTCTTGCGATATTTTCGCCTACTCGGCGCCGCTTGTCGCGGGTGTTTCAGTCGGCCCGCCACTTGATCGAGCAGCCCATGCTGGGCCGGTGTGGTTCCGGCACCGGCTTACCGTCCAGGACGGTTTCGATCGCGGTCCGTAAGTCGTTGCCGGTCAACGGTTTCCCGTTACCGGGCGTGGATTCGTCGAAGGCGCCGCGGTAGGCGAGCGTGAGGGACGCGTCGTAGAGGAAGAAGTCGGGCGTGCACGCGGCTTGGAAGGCGCGGCCCACCTCCTGCGACTCGTCGATCAGGTAGGGAAACGTCCAGCCCGCGCGAATTGCCTGGTCACGCAGGTGGACCGGGGCGTCGTCGGGGTAGTTGGCGGCGTCGTTGGTGCTGATTGCCACGGTCGGCATGGGCAGCGAGTCGACGAGCGCGCCGAGCGCCGACTCGAGATGCTTGACGTAGGGGCAGTGGTTCGATGCGAAGACGACCAGCAGACCAGGCCCGTTTTCGAAGTCCGCGCGCGAGTGCGTCTGCTGATCGAGGTCGGGCAGGGAGAAGTCCGGTGCCGGTGTACCGAGGGGAACCATGCGGGATGCGAGCGCCATGGAAGTGCTTCCGTCGGGATCGAAGACGGTACGAGCGTAGCGCCGCACAGTGGTGTTCGCCGGAAATCCGTGGGAGCAACGGAGACGTGGTAGCTCCTACGTCGCGAGATCCGACGGGTCGGTATTCGCACCACACACCACGACGCACACCTGCTCGCCGGGCTCGGGCCGGTAAGCGGGCTGGTCGCCGAACACCGCGGCAAGTGCTGTCGCGGCACCGTATTCGACGGCGAGGCGGCGGTCCTCCCAGACGGCGCGGCGGGCCGCGACGATGTCCGCGTCGTCGACGAGCAGCGAGACGACGTCGTAGTGCTGCGCGGCATGCAGCGCCAACTCGGTGGCACGGCGCGCACCGAGGGAGTCGGCGGCGATCGAGTCGACGTCGACATCGACGATCTGCCCCGCCTCGATCGATGCGTTGAGCGCACGGCAATACCTCGGCTCCACCGCGACCGTCCGTACGCCGTAATGAGCTGCGGCAGTGGCTACTCCGGCAAACAGGCCGCCACCACCGACGGCGACCACCACGGTGTCCAGCTCGGGCAGCTGCTGGTGGATCTCGGCCATCAGCGTGCCCGCACCCGCGGCGATGAGCGGATTGTCGTACGCGTGCGACAGCAAAGCGCCTGTCGTGGCGGCGAATTCGCGACTGGCCGCGAGTGCGTCGGCGTACTGCGTGCCGATCAACGTGACCTCGGCGCCGTAGGAGCGCAGGCGGTCCACCTTCACCTTCGGCGCGGTGGTCGGCAGGAACACAGTGGCGCGGACGCCCTGTTCCCGGGCGGCCCACGCGCACGCCAGCCCGGCGTTGCCGCCGGAGGCGATCGTCACGCCCGCGTCCGGCAGTGTGCCGTTCTCCTGATGTGTCAGTAGGAAATTCAGTGCGCCGCGCGCCTTGAAGCTGCCGGTGTGCTGCATCAACTCCAGGGCCAACCACAACTGTCCCGCGCCGTCGTCGGCGGCGGCGACGGCAACCGGCCGGACGCGGCCGGCCACCCGCGCGACGGCGGCTTTGATATCGGTGTGGGTCAGTTCCATCGGGTTCCTCAGTGTTCGCGGCGGTGCGGTGCGAACTCCAGGGTAAGCAGCGCGGCGGCGGCGATGACGACCTCGCGCCAGCGGATCAGCACATACCGCTGGTCCGACAGCGCGTGGAACTTGCGCAGGAATCGGTACAGCGACTCCAGCCGGATCAGCGGATCACCGAGGTGCACAAGCACATAGATGAGCTTCGCGGTGCGCGACTTGTGCTTGTCGGCGAAGAGCTCGGGAAAAGGCGCGAACGCCAACGAGATCCGGTGGATGTCGTGCGCGCGGGCGTAGTCGACCAGGTCGATGATCATCCGCTCGTCCAGGCCGTTCGGGGCGTCCTTGCGCCGCCACGGCACATCGAGGCTCAGTTCGCGGCCCCGGTTGGACATGCCGTAACGCTGGAAGCCGGACAGCGTCCCGTCCGCGTCCTTGGCCATGACCACCAGCATGTTCGGGTTCCGCCCGTCCAGCAGGTGATCGAGGATCATCGAGAAGCCGCGCGTCTGCCTGCCCCTGCCCCATTCGTCGACGATGGCGAGCAGCCCGTCGCGTTGCTGATCGGTGAGCGCCGACTCGTCCACGATCTCGGTGGCGACACCGAAATTGCGGGTGCGGCTGACGGCTTGGCGCAGATTGCGGTAATGCCTGCCGACCAGCGCGAAGTCGTCCACTTCGATCACCACGTCGCGGCCGATCGGAACGGCATGCAGCCCACGGTGTTCCAGCGCGCGGCGCCGCCACATATCGGCCAGCGCCGGGCTGGCGCCGAGCACCGCGACGCGCCAGCCCTGGTTGATCGCGAAATCGGAGAACTCCGTGAGCAGTTCGGGGAACGCCGCACGGTCCCCGATCGGGTCGCCCGCCACCACGGCGATGCCGAAGCGGGTCCGGTAGCCGATCGCCGCGGTCGAATTCGCGTTGAAAAAATAGGTTTTCGAGGAGTGCAGCGCGAACGGAGCGAGCGGGTCGCGCTCGGTGCGGCCGACCAGTTCGGCGACGCGATAGAGCTGTTCGGGCTGCGGCTTACTCGACTGCGGCAGCACCATGATGAAACCGCTGGCGGCGAGCAGCACGAATCCGTAGCTCGGATGTTCCGCGCGGTAGGCGAGATGGGCGATCGCCAAAACCAGGAGGGCGACCGTGAAGTGCGGCAGCGTGATCGGGCGCCGCAGATGCAGGCCGCGGGCCACGAAGACGCCGGCCACCGCGATACCGAGGAACCACGCGTGATCCGGCCCCTCCTGCGCCGCCGGATGCGCCGCGTACACCAGCAGCACGCTGACGATCAGCGCGACGCCGATGAAGACAGGCCGGGTCGTCGTGGTGGTCGTGAGGGCAGCTTGGCGGTACCCGGTAAAGGCCGAGTAGCGCGGCGTCGCGGCGGCCGCGCCCCGTTGGTCACCCACGCGGATACTCCGCCCCGCCGTCGCGTTCCTCCATCCACACCAGCTCGGCCATGTGGTCCTCCCGATGATCGCCTGCCGACAACACTATGCGGAACCGGCGGTTCCGGGGATAACGCCCCCGTAAACCGGCCGGTCGGTCGTGTGACGGCACAGTCCGGCCCCGTGGCTGGAGTCGATACCGCCTCCAGCCGAAACATCGGATGATAGGGCCTTTATTCCGGGGCGAAGGCGCGACCGAGCAACGCCAGGAGATCATGCAGGTGACGCTGGTATGCGTCCTCCTGATAGACGGGCGTGTCCCGCATGGTGAAACCGTGCGCGGCGTCCGGGTAGGTGACCGACGTGTAGCGCACGCCGGCTTTGTCGAGGGCCTGTTCGAGGTGGGCGATCTGTTCCGGCGGCATGGACGAGTCGTGGTCGGCGTGCGCGACGAACAGCTCGGCGGTGATGTCGGCCGCGTTGTGGTGCGGGCTGTCCGGCCGGTCGTCGGCGGCGAGGAAACCGCCGTGGAAGCTGGCCGCCGCGGCCACCTGCGCGCCGAACGTCGCCGCGGTGCGCAGCGCGAGCCTGCCGCCCATGCAGTAGCCGGTCGTCGCGAGCGCGCCCGGCGCCACCAGCTCGTTGCCGGACAGCCAGGTGAGGTAGCCGTGCGCGTCCTGCATGGCCTTGTCGGGTGTGAGAACCTCGCGGATCGGCGCCAAGGCGGCGAAGAACTTCTCGTGGGCATCCGGCTCGCTGAAGTCGGGCATGGGCAGGACCGGTGCGCGACCGGACCGGTAGAAGATGTTCGGCGCGAGCACGGCGTATCCGTGCGCCGCAATGGTTTCCACCATCTCCCGCAGCCACGGCCGCAGGCCGAACGCATCGGGATAGAACAGCAGACCCGGATGCCTTGCGCCCTCGTCGGGATGGGCGAAGTAGGCCTCAGCGGTGCCGTCGGGCAGGGAAATTTCGACCGCGTGGAACACGACAGGTGAAGTCATCAGGCGAGTCTCCGTGGGTAATGCGGACAACCAACGAGCCAACATTACTCCGGCAAATTACCGAATAAATCGGCGGTTTTCGGGCGCGTGTAGTCTCCATTCGACTCCGAAGTTGTCATGCTCTGTCTATTGGCGGCGTGCACGTGGTCCGGATGCGCACACCGCGGTGTTCGATCGCTGATCCGTACCAATCGCCTGGAGAGTGGGCGCGACGAGAGGGTTTGACCTGTGAAACTGATCTGGGTGTTGGTTCCGGCGCTGGTCGCACTCGTAGCGGGGTGCTCCGATGACAAGTCGGCGAGCCAGGAATCGACCTCGTCGAGTAACGCGGCGACCTCCAGTTCGCCCGAGACCACACCGGCTTCCGGCGACGACAGCGAAACCGGCGGCGGCGTGCGGATCGCGCTCGGCGAGACCAAAAAAGTCGCCGTACCCGCCGACGCCGTGATGGATATTCGGATGCCCGCCGACTGGGGACAGGCCGCAAATGAGCTGCGCTGCACGGTGGTCGACAGTTCCGGCCGGAACGAAGATCTGCGGTCCTCGGATGTGAAAAAGACCGAATCGGTGAATGGCAAGGACTGGATGACGGTGTGGACGTTTTCCGCGGCGCCGATCGGTGATGTCACGGTCGGCTGCAAAGACCCGGAATCGAAAATCGCTGCCGCACATCCCGATGCGTTCGTGCGCGTCGTGCCGCGCGGGGTGATGCCGGTCCCCGCCCAGCGCTGATCCGGTTTCGGGTCCTCGGCAGCATCCCGCGCTGGGGTAGCGCGGACGCCACGGTGACTCGGCGAACGGGCCATGTCGCCGACGGCGCAGTGTGTCAGGGGGCGGAGGTAGCGTCGAGGAGTGGACGACTCCTGGGATGGGCGGGCGTATCGGGAGCGGTCGTCGCGATTCGCGCGGGCGGTGGTGTGGACGCGGACGGTGACCGACGCCGACGCCGTGCTGCCGGTCTTGCCGGACGGCTGCATCGACCTGCTATGGGTGGACGGGACATTGGTGGTCGCCGGACCGGACACGCGAGCTTTCCGACCGACGGCGGCGATCGGGACGCGGTACGTCGGGCTTCGGTTCGCGCCGGGGACAGCACCCGCATTGCTCGGAGTGCCCGCACACGAATTACGGGATCAGCGGATCGAACTCGCGGATCTCTGGGCATCGGGGACGGTGCGGCGGCTGACCGAACAACTCGGGACCGCCGACGATCCGGTCGCCGCGCTGGAACGGATCGCGCTGCGGCGTGCAGCCGAGGTGGCGCCACCCGATCCGGTACTGCCGCGGGTAGTCGCGGCGTTGGACGCCGGCTGGTCGGTGGCGGCGACCGCCGAGGCAGCCGGGTTGAATGCCCGGCTGCTGCACCGGCGTTCGCTGGCCGCGTTCGGATACGGACCCAAGACCCTGGCGCGCGTGCTGCGCATGCAACGAGCGCTGGCGCAGGCGCGGCGCGGCATGTCGTTCGCCGATATCGCGGCGTCGACCGGGTTCGCGGACCAAGCGCATCTGGCGCGAGAGATGCGTGACCTCACCGGAATGCCGTTGGGGCAGGTGCTGAGCCGGTCTGCCGAGGCGAGGGAAGGACTGTCGCTGGTCGGTTGACCCTTGGCCCGCAGCGGCTGCTCAGTCGGTGGCCGGGAGCGCAGCGTAGAGGTCGATCCCGTTGTCGTCCGGGTCCAGGACGACGGCGTAGCGCTGCCCCCAGAACGCATCCCACGGTTTCATCTCACCGTGGTAGCCGGCCTCGACGAGGGCGGCGTAGACCGAGTCGACCTCGTCGGGGTCGGCGCAGCGGAAGGCGAGTCCGATGCGGCCCGCGCTGCTCGGGGGCTCCCAATCGGTATGGAACGACTTGATGGTGGCCTCGGTGTCGAGGGCCAGCCGGAAGCCGTTGGGCAGGGCCGCTTCGGCGTGCGGCGCGTCTTCGGAACCTGCGGGGAAGTCGAGGCCGAGGCGGCGGTAGAAGGCGACCGAGGCGCTCATATCGGTGACAACAATGCCGATGACGTCGAGTTGTGGAGTCATACCCGCACGGTAGTCAGCCGCGCCCGCCGCGGTCTTGAACGAATCGGACAGCGATCAGCGGGCCAGCGCGGGGACGAGTTCCGCGATCAGGTTTTCCACCAGGATCCGGATGCGGTCGCGGATGGTGCGGACCACGTCGATGGTCTGGCCGGACGGGTCGGGCAGCACCCAGTCGCGGTAGCTGATGCCGGGGAAGAACGGGCAGGCGTCACCGCAGCCCATGGTCACCACCACATCGGAGATACCCACCGCATCCATCGTCAGCGGTTTCGGGGTGTGGCCCGAGATGTCGATGCCGACCTCCGCCATCGCCGCGACCGCCGTCGGGTTGAGCGCGGCGGCCGGCGCGCTGCCCGCGGTGCGGACCTCGATCCGGTCGCCGGCGAGCGCGCTGAGAAACCCGGCGGCCATCTGCGATCTGCCCGCGTTGTGCACGCAGAGGAACAGCACGCTGGGCTTGTGCGGCATAGAAGCGCCTTTCGATGAGCGGAGCCGAGCAGGGTGTCTGTGCTGCCAGATAAGGGTTATCCGGCGTGTTGGGGCCGAAACGCTGTCGAAGCGTACGGGATACGTATACCAGCGCGGCGAAGATCGTTACTGCGGACAGGTGCTCGTCCGCATTGACACCTGTTGCGGGTCGGTCACGGTGTGGGTACTTGGTCGTGAAAGATGTTGTTGTGCAGTGTCTATGGAAGCATCATCGAGCTGCGGGGTGTGCTGCGCGCGTGGCGTGGGCGGAGACCGCTTTCGGACTGGACGGTTTGTCATAGCTGCGGTCCCGCTCGGGCGGGGCGATCGAGGGCTGCTGAGAGTTGTTGGCGCACAACGTCTTATGGCCGACGGAAACACGGAGATCCATACTGGTCGGTATCCAGCGCTACCCCCGAACGGGCTGGCTGCCGCATCGCAAAGCTTCGCAAGTTCCTGAAAGCCCTTGCTACACAGCAAAAGGCGCTGCGGTCAGACTGACCGCAGCGCCCGTCGACAGGGACCGCTCAGATCGGACGGAAGTCGATCATCTTGCGCAGCCGCGCCCGATCACGCTCGAGCCGCCGCGCCTCATAAGCGATCGGGAAGTACCGCACGCGTTCCGGCAGTAGCGGCACCGCCCGCGCGAGCACCCAGCCGAGCGCCCGCAGCTTGCGCTCATCGGACTCGCTCCAGGTCAGCCCGAGCTTGCGCCGGGCGACCTCGGGCGTCGTGCCCACGGTCACGAAGTACTGCATCCGCCCGACCGGGGCGACGGCGCGGCGCCAGAGCGGCGCGAAAACCCGCGGCAACTGCTTCGGCGGCGCGACGGACCGGATCACCCGCAGATAGTCGCGGGCGGTGCCGGTCGCCTCCAGGTGGTTCGCCACCATGTCGGCGAAGAACGCCTCGAACTCGGCGTAGTTCGCCGGAATCTCCTTGGGCGCCACCGAGAAGTTGCGCATCAGCTGCACCATCTCCTGGTAGACCGCCTCCTTCTCGGCCTGGGAGAGCGGGTTGCGGGCGAAGTACTTCGCGTTCTCTGCGAAGGCGAACGTCCCGGTGTGCAGCACCCAGGCCCACGGCCCCGAGGACAGCGCCGTGTGCCGCACGCCGTGCGCGTCGGTGGTGTTGAGCGAGGCGTGCATGGTGCGCAGTCGGTCGGCCTCGGCGAGGGCCTCCTCGCCGCCGTAGATCCACATCATCACCGAGGCG
Organism: Nocardia suismassiliense; assembly: GCF_900269665.1. Taxonomy (GTDB): domain Bacteria; phylum Actinomycetota; class Actinomycetes; order Mycobacteriales; family Mycobacteriaceae; genus Nocardia; species Nocardia suismassiliense. Next base: position 7,767,817 of record NZ_LT985361.1, on the reverse strand, counting down.
ATGCTGCGCACCGCGCGGCCCATCGGATCGGTGCGGAAGGTGGAGTGCTCATCGACCACCGCGGCGATGCTCGGCTCCATGGTTTGCAGGAGGAAGGCCGAACCGGCGGTCAGCGAGAAGGTGATCAGTCCGGTCTCGTCCCACAGCCGGGTGCCCGGCGCGAACGGACGCCGTGGCGGAAGCGTTCGGGCGCTGGTGGATTCGAGGGCGGCGGACGCGGTCATCGTGATCTCCTTTGATCAGCACCTCTAAAGCGATGAGATGATAACTGTAACATTCTCTCATCGTCTTGCGTAGGGTGAATCGCACCGTGGGTCCCGCGCTCCAGGCCCTGCGTCGAAGTCCATACGGTGCCCGGATGCGTCCGGCCGGGCTTCGGCACAGGACCTAGGCTCGGTGTTATGACGAGCGAGTGGCGCCGCCGCGACGGCCGCATCGGAGTGCTCACCGGGGCGGGCATCTCCACCGACTCCGGCATCCCGGACTTTCGCGGACCACGCGGGGTGTGGACGAAAGACCCGATCGCCGAACTGCTCTCGACCTACGACAACTACCTGGCCGACCCGGACCTGCGGCAACGCGCGTGGCTGGCCCGCCGCGACAATCCGGCCTGGCAGGCGCAGCCCAACGCCGCACACGCCGCGCTGGCCGAGTTGGCGCAGGCCGGACGCGCGGTCACCATCATCACGCAGAACATCGACCGCCTGCACCAGCGCGCCGGTTTCCCGGACGACCGGGTGATCGAGATCCACGGCAACATGTTCGAGGTGGTCTGCGTCGAATGTGTCTACCAGACGACCATGGCCGCGACGCTCGACCGGGTCGCGGCAGGCGAGGCCGACCCACCGTGCCCGGACTGCGGTGGCGTGCTGAAATCGGCGACCATCATGTTCGGCCAGCAAATGGACCGCCGCACCATGATGAAGGCCATGCTCACCGCGCAGACCAGCGAGATCTTCCTGGCGATCGGCAGTTCGCTCCAGGTCGAGCCCGCGGCCTCGATGTGCGCCATCGCGGTGGAGAACGGTGCGGATCTGATCATCGTCAACGCCGAACCCACGCCGTACGACTCGATGGCCACCGAGATCGTCCGCGAGCCCATCGGCACCGCTGTGCCGCGGCTGGTCGCCGAGATCCTCGACGGCGGCGCGTAGATCAGTCGACCGGACCGAGGACGCGATTCAAGTAGCCGTTGCTGAAGCGGCCTTTCGGGTCGAAGCGGCGGCGCACCTCGGCGAAGCGATCCCAGTCGGGGTAGCGCCCGCGCAGCGTGTCCGCGGTCTGGAAGTGGCGTTTGCCCCAGTGCGGCCGGCCGTTGTACTTGTCGAACACGGCCTCGCAGGCCCGGAAGTACGGCTCGTAGGCCATGCCCCGGTACTGGTGCACGGCGATGTAGCAGGTGTCGCGCCCGGTGGCGGGGGAGAGGAACGCGTCGTCGGGTGCGACCCAGCGGACCTCGATCGGCATCGGCGTATCGAATCTCGTGGATAGCTCTTTGATCTCGCGGATCGCCGCCGCGGAGTGCTCCCGCGGGATCGCGTACTCCATCTCGGTGAAGCGAATCAGGCGCGGGGACGCGAAGACCCGGTAGGAGCGGTCGACCTGGCGGCGGTAGCTGCCCGCGTACGCCGCGCCCCGGTGGATCAACGGCACCAGCCGCGGCTGCCAGCGGCCCAGCTTGCACAGCGCGTCGAAGGTGTAGTTCGACATCAGCATGTCGGCGAACCAGTCCACGGCCTTGCCGCGCGGCTGCTCCGCCAAGTCGACGGCGTTGTTGCGCTTGGTCATCGCCACCGGGCTGTGCGCGAACATGTAGAACTCGAAGTGGTCGTTGGTATCGATATGGGAGTCCAGGTCGGCCAGGATGTCCTCGACGGGGACCGGCCGCTCGACGCCTTCGAGCACGAACGACGGCACCAGTTGCAGCGTCGCGGCGGTGACCACGCCCAGTGCGCCGACGCTCACCCTGGCCGCGCGCCAGCCCTCGGGATCGGTCTCGGCGTTCAGCTCGACCCGGCTGCCGTCGGCGAGCATCAGTTCGATGGAATGCAGTGCGGCCGAGAGATTTTGCAGTGCGCCCCCGGTGCCGTGGGTGGCGGTGGCGGTGGCGCCCGCGACGGTCTGCACGTCGATATCGCCGAGGTTGGGGAAGGCGAGGCCGTGCTCGTGCAGGGCGTTGCTCGCGGCGTTGAGGGTGATGCCCGCTTCGACCCGGACGCGACCAGTGGCCGCGTCCACATCGAGAACCCGGTTGAGGTTGCGCAGATCGAGCAGCACCCCATCGGTCAGCACGGCGTCGGTGAACGAGTGTCCCGCGCCCGCGACGCGCACGGTCTGACCGGCATCGCCGGCCCGGCCCAGCAGCTCGGCGACCTCGTCGGCGGTGCGCGGGGTGGCGATGGTCGCCGGCGCGCACTGTTGATCCCCAGCCCAGTTCACCCACGAGTTGGTCATGTGTCCAACTGTAGGGGATCGCTGTGTGATCTGCGCTACCTATAACGCAGTTGTTACCTTCGGCGGCCGCCGCACGCGCCCTTGGCCTGCTCTACCTCGGAGTCGTTCAGTGGCGGCACCAGCAGCTGCTGCGGCGGGGTGCCCTCGGCGCGCACGCCGTTGAGCACGATCGCCATGTAGCGCTGCCAGACGTCCGGGTTCACCGGCCTGGCGAACTCGGCGATGCCGTCGACCATGTGGATCAGCGCGAAGAAGTCCGACGGCTCGATGCCGGGAGCGAGCACGCCCGCCTCGCGGGCCCGGTCCACGATCGCCGTGACGGTCGGCTTGATCCGGTCGCGGACGACCACGAACCGGTCGACGTCGTCCTCCAGTTCGAGCATCACCTCGCTGAAGCCACGGTTCTTCGCCATGTGTCTGCACGCATATTCGAAGAACTCGACGAGTCCGAACCAGGGATCGGGGTGCCGGTAGGCGGCGTCGGCCGCCTCGGCGAACTCGCCGATGCTCTGCTCGAAGACCTCGGTGATCAGTTCTTTTTTGTTGGCGAAGCGGCGGTAGACGGTGCCGACGCCGACGCCCGCCCGTTCGGCCACGTCGTCGAGGGTGATCTCGAGTCCGTGATCGGCGAAGAGCTCGCGCGCGGCGGCGATGATCCGCTGCTGATTTCGCGCGGCGTCGGCACGCAGGCGGCGGGGAGGAGAGACGGCCGTGGCGTGATTCACACCCACATCCTATCAAGTATCGGGATTAAGCGGAGGCGTTCTCTCCGTTATGGTGGTAGCTTCTAACGGTAACCGGAGGCGTCAACTCCGCATCAAACCTTGAGACAAAGGGGACAAATGACTACCACGTTCGACCGTGGGGCACCCGCCCCCGAAAAAACGGATCAGGGCCGTCGCGGCTCGCACGCCCTGCGTTGGTGGGTGCTCGCCGTCCTCGGCGTGGCGCAGCTCATGGTGGTGCTGGACGCCACCGTCGTCAATATCGCACTGCCTGCCGCGCAGCGCGACCTCGGCTTCAACGACGGCGACCGCCAGTGGGTGGTCACCGGTTACGCACTCGCGTTCGGCAGCCTGCTGCTGCTCGGCGGACGACTCAGTGACCTCTTCGGTCGCCGCAATACTTTCATCATCGGCCTGATCGGCTTCGCGGGGGCCTCCGCCGTCGGCGGCGCGGCAACCAGCTTCGAGATGCTGGTCGCGGCGCGCGTCGGGCAGGGCGTGTTCGGCGCGCTGCTGGCTCCGGCCGCCCTGTCGCTGCTCACCGTGACCTTCACCGAACCGGGTGAACGGGCCAAGGCCTTCGGCATCTTCGGTGCGGTCGCCGGTGCCGGCGGCGCGATCGGCCTGTTGCTCGGCGGCATGCTCACCGAGTGGGCGAACTGGCGCTGGGTGATGTTCGTCAACCTGGCCTTCGCCGCCGTTGCGCTGATCGGCGCGGTGCTGCTGCTGGCCAAGCACGTCACCACCGATCGGCCCAAGCTCGACATCCCCGGCACCGTCGTGGTGACCGCGGCGCTGTTCGGCATCGTGTACGGCTTCTCGCACGCGGAATCGACCAGCTGGACCAACCCGGTGACGCTGAGCTTCCTCATCGGCGGCGCGGTGCTGCTCGCGGTGTTCGCTTGGCTGGAGACGCGGGTCGCACACCCGTTGCTGCCGCTGCGCATCGTGCTGGACCGCACCCGCGGTGGATCGTTCCTGACCGTGTTCATCATGGGCATCGGGATGTTCGCGATCTTCCTGTTCCTCACCTACTACATGCAGCTGAGCATGGGCTACTCGCCGATCAAGACCGGCCTGGCATTCCTGCCGATGGTCGCGGCGATGATCGTCTCGTCCACCACGGTGCCCTCGCTGGTGCTGCCCAAGGTCGGCCCGAAGGTCGTGATGGCGGGCGGCTTCCTGATCGCCGCGGGCGGCATGGCCTGGCTGACCCAGATCGGCCTGGACACCGGGTACACCTCGCACATCCTGCCCGCGCTGATCCTGCTCGGCCTCGGCCTCGGTGGCGCGATGTCGACCGCGTTCCAGGGTGCGACTTCCGGGGTGCACCACGAGGACGCCGGCGTGGCCTCGGCCATGATCAACACCAGCCAGCAGGTCGGCGGCTCGATCGGCACGGCGCTGCTCAGCACCATCGCCGCGTCGGCAGCCACCGACTACCTGTCGACCCGCACGCCGGATCCGCTGACCGTGGCGCAATCCGCGGTAGAGAGCTACACCACCAGCTTCTGGTGGGCGACAGCAATCTTCGTGGTCGGCGCGGTGATCATGGCGGCGCTGATGCCGAACACGGTGCCGGAGCCGTCGGAAGGCGAGCCGGTGCTCGCGCACTGACGTTCCGCTCGAACGACACAACGCCCCCGTTCAATGGTGAACGGGGGCGTTGTGCTGTGTTCGGTCAGCAGTTGCTCGGGGCCGGAAGGCCGGCGAAGCGGTCGCCGAGGTAGTTGAAGGCGTTGACCGATCCCGGAGCGATCGCGGTGCCGTGGTCGGCCCCGGGGATTATGTCGAGCTGGACGCGGACGCCCTCGGCGCAGTACCGGCCGGCGACTTCCCGCACCAGCTGCGGGGAGACCTGGTCCGAGCCGCCGTGCCATTCGTAGATCGGGGTCCGGGGGACGCCGGGGTAGATCTCGATGCTGTTCTCGTGCAGGATGCGGACGACGGTGGGGTCGGCGTCCATCGGACCGTTGAACACATCGCTGAAGCTCTTGTTCGCACCGGCGTTGATGATCTCGTTGGTGCAGGCGTTGGCGATCTGGTCGCGCAGGGCGAAGCCGGCCGGGTTCAGGATCCGGTCCATCTGCAACTCGCCGGGGTATTCGCGCTCCAGGCCGATGGCGGCCGCGAAGCCGAGTCCGAACAGCGGGCTGCGCTGCAACCCGACGTCCTGGGCCAGCTTGCCGATGTTCATCGGGACGCCACCCTGCGCCGCGCCGACGATCGGCAGCTCGGGCGCGTACTCGGGGGCGAGGGCCGCGGCGAAGCCGGTCGCCATGCCGCCACCGGAGTAACCCGCCATGCCGACCGGACTGCCCGCGAGATCGGCTGGGCCGAAACGCTTTACGGCACGGATACCGTCCAGGGTCAGCCTGCCGCCGAGGCGCGCGGCACCGTAGGCGCTGGTCGGTCCGAGATGATCGGGCACCGCGACCGCCCAGCCCCTGGCCAGCAGTAGGTTCAGCGCGGGCGCCTCCTGCATGGTGCCGTTGAAGATGCTGTGCGAGGGCGCGCACTGCATGCCGAGTGAATTGACGAACGGCTGATACGACACGATCGGCCTGCTCATGCCGCCACCCGGCGGCAGCAGCAGCGTGGTCACCGCGCCGATCGGTTCGTCGGCGGAGTTGGTCGACCGGTACAGCAGCTGCCATGCCGTGGCGCCCGGGAAACCGGCCGCGGGCACCGCCCTGCTGCGCATCACGTCGCCCGGCTGGAAGTTGGCGACGTCCGGCGGCGCGTTGTAGAAGCCGTCGCCGTCGGCGGCTGGATAGATAGGTGCGGCCACCGCGGGGGCCAGGTGACCGAGCCCGGCCGCGGCCGTCGCGAGCGCCACGATCGAGAATCGACGCAGAATCCGGCCGACGCCCAGTTGACGTCTGCCGTGGGTTTGCTGATGCCCCGGTGGGCGAGCTGCCGCCGTCTCCGGGTGCGCGTTCGGTTGTGCTCGCTGTGCCGCCATCGTTGCTCCGACCTGAGTAAGTGGTGGATGGAGACGACTTCGGCCAAACCTTCAGGCCATTCGTACGCGGAACTCGCGCGGATGTCAATGAACAACGCTGTTCGTAGGGTCTCGACATGCGGGGTCCGGCGGACCGTGCCGCGCGGTCCAACCGATAACATTGCGCAGGTGGCGTTCGGCGCGGGAGATCAGTGGGTGCGGCGCACCCCGCTCGTCGAACCGATGCTGCTCGCGGTGATCTCGGCCGGCGGCGGCCTCGGCGCGGTGGCCCGCTACGGCCTCGGCGTGTGGTGGCCCGTGCACGACGGACACGTCCCCTGGTCCACGCTCACCGTAAATGTCGTGGGATGCTTTGCTATCGGGATTCTGATGGTTCTGAGCACCGAGATGTGGGTAGCCCACAGACTGCTGCGTCCCTTTCTCGGTATCGGAGTGCTCGGCGGCTTCACCACGTTTTCCACCTACGGTCTCGAGATTCGTAGACTGCTCGAATCGGGCGCCGCGGTACCGGCGTTCGGCTATCTCGGGGGAACGGTGGTGGCGGCGCTGGGGGCCGTCGTGCTCGGCATGGGCCTGGCACGGTGGACAACTGGCATGGCTCGGCAGTCGACGGCAACGGCAGGACGGAAGGGGGCCAAGCGGTGATGAGTGCAGCGGGGCAGTGGCAGCCTGCGGCGCGGCTGACGGTGCTGCTCGACGAGGACGACAAATGGCGGCACACGCCGCTGTACCACGAGATCGTCCGGCGCGCCCGCGACACCGGACTGGCCGGCGCGAGTGTCTGGCGCGGCATCGAAGGCTACGGCGCGTCCTCGCGCATCCACACCACCCGCATCCTGGACATGGCCGACCATCTGCCGCTGGTACTGATGCTCGTCGACGAAGCCGACCGGTTGCGTTCGTTCGTCGAGCAGAACGCCGAACTGTTCACCACCATCAACGTCGCGCTCTCGCCACTGGAGCTGTGGCAGGGAGCCGCCCGATGACAGTCCTGCTCGTCGTGCTCGGCGGGATGCTCGGCGCGCCCGTTCGGTACCTCGTAGACCGTGTCGTATCAGCACGTTTCGATTCTCTGCTGCCGCTGGGCACGCTGACCGTTAACATTGTCGGTTCGGCGCTGCTCGGTGGATTGATCGGCGCGGGTGCGGGCAACTGGCTGCTGGCCGCCGCCGGTACGGGTTTCTGCGGCGCGCTGACCACGTTCAGTACGTTCGGCTACGAGACGATCCGGCTGGTGACGGACGGCGCTTACGCCTACGCCGTTGGCAACGTCGTGATCAGTGTCGTGGCCAGCCTGACCGCGGTCTTCGCCGCCGCGTCGACGACGCAGTGGTTGTGGACATGATCCTGATGACGAGCAGGGCACAGCCGATACGGAAGGGAGACCCGAGCATGGCCCATGATCGAGCCGGGCGTGTCGCGCGTCCCACCGACCTGGAAGACATCGCACATCTGGTCACGGCTTACTACAGCCGGATTCCGGATCCGACGGATCCGGCACAGCAGGTGGTTTTCGGCACGTCGGGACATCGCGGCTCCAGCCTGGACACCGCGTTCAACGAGGCGCACATCCTCGCGATCACCCAGTCGATCGTGGAATACCGTGCGACCCGCGGGATTACCGGGCCGGTGTATCTGGCCAGGGATACGCACGCGTTGTCCGAGCCCGCGCTGGTCACCGCGCTGGAGGTGCTCGCGGCCAACGACGTGACCGCGATGATCGACGCTCGCGACCGGTACACGCCGACGCCGGCGCTGAGTCATGCTGTGCTGCGCCACAATCGGGGCGGCACCAAGAACCAGGCCGACGGAATCGTGATCACCCCGTCGCACAATCCTCCCCGTGACGGTGGCTTCAAGTACAACCCGCCGCACGGTGGTCCGGCCGACAACACCGCGACCGACGCCATCGCCGCGCGCGCCAACGAACTGCTGCGCAGCGGGCTCAGCGGGATCAAGCGCACCACGCTGCAACACGCGCTGGAGACCAACGTCCAGCGCTACGACTACCTCGACCACTACATCGCCGACCTGCCGAATGTGTTGAACCTGGACGCGATTCGCGGCGCGGGCATCCGGCTCGGCGCCGACCCGATGGGCGGCGCGAGCGTCGACTACTGGGAAGAGATCGGGCAGCGCTACGACCTCGAGCTCGAGGTCGTCAACCCGTTCGTCGACCCGACCTGGCGCTTCATGACGCTGGACAGCGACGGCAAGATCCGGATGGACCCGTCCTCGCGCTACGCGATGGCCTCGCTGATCGCGATCAAGGACGACTACGACCTGTCCACCGGCAACGACGCCGACGCGGACCGGCACGGCATCGTCACCCCCGACGGCGGGCTGATGAACCCGAACCACTTCCTCGCGGTCGCCATCGAGTATCTCGTCGCGAACCGGATGGGCTGGGACGCGCTCACCAAGATCGGCAAGACCGCGGTCACCTCGTCGATGATCGATCGCGTGGTCAGCGTGCTCGGCCGCGACGTGCACGAGGTGCCGGTCGGCTTCAAGTTCTTCGTGCCCGGATTGTTCAGCGGCAGCCTCGCTTTCGGCGGCGAGGAGAGCGCGGGCGCGTCGTTCCTGCGGATGGACGGCACCGTGTGGACCACCGACAAGGACGGCATCCTGCTCGCGCTGCTCGCCGCCGAGATCGCCGCGGTCACCGGCCAGAGCCCGTCGGCCCGCTACGTCGAACTCGAACGCCGTTACGGCAGTCCCGCCTACGCGCGGATCGACGCCGCCGCCACGACGGAACAGAAAGCGTTGCTCGGGAAGTTGACTCCGGACATGATCACCACCAAGGAGATCGCCGGTGAGCCCATCACGTCCGTGCTCACCAGGGCGAAGGGCAACGGCGCGCCGCTGGGCGGGCTCAAGGTGACCACCGAGAACGCGTGGTTCGCCGCCCGCCCGTCCGGCACCGAGGACAAATACAAGATCTACGCGGAGTCGTTCCACGGTCCCGAGCACCTCGCGCAGGTGCAGGCGGCCGCGGAGGAAGTGGTGGGACAGGCGCTATCCGGTGAGTAGTAGATCGTCGGCAGTCGGCAAGACCCGGTCCACCGGCCGGGCGGAGCCGCTGCCTATCGAGATCTGGGTGCTGGTCGGCGGCGCGTTCGTCATCGCCATCGGATTCGGCCTGGTCGCCCCGGTACTGCCGCAATTCGCGCGCAGCTTCGGGGTGGGCGTCGCGGCGGCCTCGGCGATCGTGAGTGCGTTCGCGTTGATGCGGTTGCTGTTCGCGCCGGTGAGTGGCCGGTTGGTGCAGAAGCTGGGGGAGCGCTCGGTCTATCTGGGCGGGCTGCTGATCGTCGCGGTGTCGACCGGTGCCAGCGCGTTGGCCCAAAGCTACTGGCAGCTGATGGTTTTGCGGTCGCTCGGCGGGATCGGGTCGACCATGTTCACGGTGTCGTCGCTGGCGCTGGTGATCCGGATGTCGCCGCCCGCCGCGCGCGGGCGGGTGTCCGGGTTGTGGTCGACCAGCTTCCTGATCGGGTCGGTCAGTGGGCCGCTGGTCGGCGGGGTGCTGTCCGGACTCGGGTTGCGCATGCCGTTCGTTATTTATGCGGTCGCGCTGCTCGCGGTGACCGTCGCTGTGTATCTGGCGCTGCGGAATTCGCAGCTGGCCGCGCCGGAACCCGTTGGCGGCGTGCGGATGATGTCGTTCGGGGAGGCGTGGGCGCGGCCGGAGTACCGGGCGGTGCTGTGGTCCAACTTCGCCAACGGTGCCGCGGTGTTCGGTGTGCGGATGGCGTTGGTGCCGTTGCTCGTGGTCGAGGTGCTGCATCAGACGCCGGGCATGGCCGGGGTGGCGTTGACCGTGTTCGCGGCGGGTAACGTCGCGGTGCTTTTCCTGGCGGGCCGGTACTCGGATCGGTGGGGGCGTAAACCGTTTTTGATCGTCGGATCACTGGTGTGTGCGCTCGGCACGGCCGGTCTCGGCATCTCCGACACGTTGCCGTGGTTGCTCATCACCTCGTTCGTGGCCGGTCTCGGGGCCGGAATGTTCACGCCGACTCAGCAGGCTGCGGTCGCCGACATCATCGGCCCGAACGCCCGTGGTGGGCCGGTGCTCGCCGGGTTCCAGATGGCGGCGGATCTGGGCACCGTGCTCGGACCGGTCGCGGTCGGCGCACTGGCACAGCAGGCTTCTTATGGACTCGCCCTCGCGGTCACCGGCGCGCTGCTCGCGGTGGCGGCGCTCGGGTGGGCGGTGGTGCCCGAGCCGTTGCGTAAACGCGAGGAGCCGGTGGGCAAGCGGGCGGACGAGGCGGGGGCCGAAAGCGAGCACCTCTGTGGGCCGGACGGGGCCGATCATCAGTTGCGGGCTCGCGATGCTCAGGTCGAGCATGCGGTGAACGATGCGGCGGGTGCGCCGGTGGCCGATAGTCCGGTGCCGGTCGAACCTGTTGTTGCCGAGGGTGAATCCGGGCAACGGACTGACTCGGCTGATGCGGATACGAAACCGACTCGGCGTGATTCGATCGCGCGGTAGTTGACGGGGCGCGGCGCCACGAGCGGCGCCGCGCAATGCCGGACGGCTGTGGTGGATATCGAGCGGTAGTCGCTCGGGGTCGGGTGCAGGTCGACCGTGGCTACTGTGCGAGTCCTCGACCAGGTGTGTGGCGCGCCGCAGCGGGTGGGGGTTGGCGGTGGGGGTGTGGTCGGGTTGCGGCAGAGTGGTGGGGTGAGCGAATCGCGTTCGAACTACACTCCTCGGCCCATGTCCAGCAAGACCACCTACGCGCTGGGCGCCGTTGCCCTCGCGTTGATCGCGGTGATCGTGATCGCGACGATCAACTGGGGGCACGACGAGCCGAGCGTACGCAACGACGGGTACGGGTCCGCGCACGATCCCGGTGTGCGCGTGCTGCTGGAACCGGACGGTTCGATCCTGCTCGGTAAACCCAACGCCCCGAAGACGGTCGACTTCTACGAGGACCCGATCTGCCCCGCCTGCGGCAACCTGGAACGCATCGCCGGCCAGGAGATCGCGCAGCGCATCGATGAGGGCAAGCTGGCCGTGCGCTACCGGCTGGTGAATTTCCTCGACAACCGTTCGCGGAGCAAGGATTACTCGACGCGCGCGGTCGCCGCCAATCAATGTGTCGCAGAAGGCGGCTCGGGCCCGGTCTACTCGAAATTCCACACCGAGTTGTTCACCACCAAACGACCGAGCGAGGGCGGCGCCGATCTCGACAATGCCGAACTCGCCGCGATCGCCCGGGTCGCGGGCGCGCCGGAGTCGGTGTTGCAATGCATCTCCACCGGCGCCAGGGTCGAAGCGGCGCGCACTGACGCGACAGCCGCGATGACCGCCCTCGAATCGGCGCTCGGCAAGTCCGCGGCCACCCCGTCCGTTTTCGACGGAAAGTCCAAAATCGACGTCAGCAACGAGGACTGGGTGGACGCGCTCACCCGGTGATGTCGACTTGGTACAGATCGGGCAATAGCGCCACACGCTATCCGGCTACGTCGCTAGGCTTTTCGGTGGCGGTCAGACGTCCGAGTATCGTGCGTAAAGGGATGAACGATGACGAATTCCGAGTCGGCACATGTCGAGTTCGACGTGACCAAGCCGAGTATCTCGCGCGTCTACGATGCGATGCTCGGCGGCAAGGATTACTACCCCTCCGATGAACGGGTGCTCGATCATCTGCGCGAGACCATGCCGGACGTCTACGAGCTGGCCAAACTGAATCGTGCGGCCCTCAATCGCGGGGTGCGCTACCTGGCCGGTACCGCCGGCTTGACGCAATACCTGGACCTCGGGGCCGGGCTACCCACGATGGAGAACACCCATCAGGTCGCGCAGGAACTGCAACCGGACGCCAGCGTCATCTACGTCGACAACGATCCGATCGTATTGGCGCACGCTCGCGCACTGATGAGCTTGAACGGCCGGACCAGTGTCATCACCGCTGACCTGCGTGACCCCGAGGGCGTGCTGGCGCATCCGGACGTGCAGCGGTTGATCGACTTTTCTCAACCGGTGGCCGTCATGCTCGTCGGCATGCTGCATCACCTGCACGACGACGAAGATCCCGAGGGCGTTGTCGACGCGTATCTGGATGCCGTGCCCGTGGGCAGCCACCTGTTCATCACGCATTTCCTGCACACCGGCGAGGAATCGCGTGCGCTGGAGAAGTCCTTTCTGGAATTCCTCGGCACCGGACGGTTCCGGACCTACGACGAGATCATCCGTTTGTTCCGCGGCTGCAAACTGGTCGAGCCGGGTCTGGTGCCGTTATCGCATTGGCGACCGGACAGCATCGTGCGCGACAAGCTGACCCTCGTTGAGGAGATCATCGTCGGCGGGATAGCCGTCAAGTCCTGAGGTCGGGCCGGACGCATCACGTTGTCGCGGCTCGACCCGCTCGACGCGCGATCCGGACTGCAAGCGCCGGGTATTCGGTTGGCTCGGGGGGCCGAGCCGACGATCTTCTCGTGGACTCGGCCCGCTCGGCGGGGGGTATCCGGCTACCCCAGTCGGCCGGACCCTGCCCGCCGAGTATTCGGTTGGTCAGGGGGCCGGACCGTCGCATCCACCACCCGACGGCCCGGCCCGTTCGACGGCGCGGCCCGAATTTCCCCCTGGACCGCAGCGCGTCGTTTCGTGGGGCCGAGTCGCCGACTCCACCTGTCGGCGACTCGGCCCGTTCGACGGCGCGGTCCTGCTTCCCCAGTCGGCCGGGACCGCCGCGCGTCGAGTTTTCAGTTGGTCTGTGGGGGACTTTTGTGGTCCCTAGGTGGCCTCGTTCAGTACGCGGTGTTGGTCACCGAAGTTGTTGTGTCGTCGGGAATCTCGTCCTCTGGCGCGATTCGGCACAGGTGGCGGTGGACCAGCACGTGGCCGCGGAGCGGGTAGGCGAGATCGTCCGGAACGTGGCGTACGGGCTCGGTCTGCGATGGGTTGTCGCTCCGGCTTGTGGGCGCATCGATGTCTTTGTGCGGGAACAGATAACGGGCGCCTTCACGCGTGGTGGTGTGCACATCACCGGTCGGCGTGGTCCACTGCAACCGATCCGGATCGGCCAGCCAGGTTTCCCACGGGACTTTTCTCTTGTCCGCCAACGTTTTCAAGCGATGGTGCCGCGGACACAGCGCCGTCACTTCGGCGCGGGTGGCCGAGTTTCGTTGATCCAGTTCGGATTCGGCGGCCGGCATCGTGCATCCGGGGAACCGGCACATGCCATCCAGTGCCCGCACCTCTCGATCCAAGCGCGCCGCATGCTCGAGTCGTGCCGTCTGTGACCGCGCGACCTGTTCCTTGTCGACCTGTTCGTCGGCATCCGACTGCTCCGGAATCACTTGGAACCGAGCGTTTTCCGCGAGCATCCGCGCCAACCCGGCATCGATCGGCCCGTACCCGGCCAGAAACGCGGGTGCGTCCTGCATGCCGAGCAAGCTGTCCGCCGGAATCCCGATTTGAATCAACGGCCGCCGCGGCGCGTCTCCCACCACCGCCGCCTTCGGACATCGCGCACCGCGCCCACACCCGCACAGCAGCCGCCCCGACCCATCGGCCAACGCCACCAGCGCGTCGGCCCGCCGCTGCGGCATCGTCCGCGGATCCGCCGCACACACCTGCAAGCTCATCTCCCGCAGCCGCATCGCCACCGTCTGCGCGTCGGGCGCAGGCAGCACCCCGTCGAACACAGCCATACTGTCCTGCAACGCGCGAATCCGCACGTCCCGATCATCCTGCCGCCGCTCCCGCCGCCGTTGCGCCCCACCGGGATCCAGCCGCGCCGCCCACCGCCGCGCCGCCTGTCGCAGCCGCACCGGCGTGGTCCGCCCCGCCGTCTCCAGCAACCGCGGCTCCAACTCGCCGAGCACGTCCCTGGCGACCGCACGCGTGCTGTCGATGATCACCCGCACCTTCGCCAGGTCGATCCGCCCCGCCGCGAACTCCGCCCGCGTGCGCGGCAACCAATCCTCCAGCGCCAAACCCACATCGATCATCGCCGCTGCAGACCCCTCATCGACCTGCAGCGCCCCCGCCGCCTCCGTCGCCGCGAACCCGCCCGCCCGCACCCCGCCCGGCCCCGGCTCCGCACTCACCGCCCGATGCCGCCGATACAACTCGCGCACCGCGAACACCTCCGCCGCCTGCGCCGCCGCCGAAGCCCCATGCGCCGTCCGAAGGGCCTCGATCAACCCCTCATCGCTCATGGCCTGAAAGTCCAGCACCGAGGAACCGCTTCCTTCGAACATGCGTTCGATTCTACGACCGTCAGCCCCCCGCCGCTACCCCCGATTCAACGCGATTTGGCTGCCACCACACCCGTGGTGTAACTTCGCTCAGGCAGTCAGGGAAACCTGAAGGCAACCCACTCGGGGCTATGGCGCAGCTGGTAGCGCACCACACTGGCAGTGTGGGGGTCAGGGGTTCGAGTCCCCTTAGCTCCACTTTCTCAACAGGTCGGGCCCGGCATTGCCGGGCCCGACCTGTTTCATTTGCCAGACCTCACCGGACGTCTGAAGTTTCTCGTTACCGAGTCCGCCGATAACTGCCACCGCGGCTAACCAAGGCTTCCGGACGCTCTGCGGGGTCGGTCGAGAGCAGTTGAATTGCGGGCTGCCACAAGCGAAGCAGTGTCTGTAGGTCGGGCACATCCGACCTGCATACGGTCGGTTCGGATGCCGGTTCGCCATCGTTTCCGGCGAGCTGGTCGGCGGCGATGACCAGCTCGGCGACCAGTCGTAGGTCTTCTTGGTCGCTCTCGGCGACGGTGGTCTCGATCAGGTCGTCGATGGCGGCCGGCAGGGGGAGCACGTATCTGGCGACGATCTGTGCCGCGTCGTGGATTTCGATCCGTCGGCGGTGTAGACGCTCCTGCGCTGGAGCGTTCCAATCGTCGGCCCACTTCGGCCGGAATATGACCTGGGGTGCGGCGGCGGTCAAGTCCCGCCAGAGCGGATACAGCCGTCGCGCGGTGCGCGAGTCGCGATCCAGTCGCAGCAGCTGCGCGACGGCCTGTGCGGTGGATCGGGCCGTCACCGCAACCAGTGCGGCGAAGAGAAACAGTCCTGGCTCGCCTGAGGCGAGTCCATCGGAGACGAGGTCGTACGTGCGCTGGGTCAGATCGCTGCCGACCCCTGCCGTGTCCAACGCGGCGGAAACAATGATCGAGCACACGGGCAGAAAGTTGGCAACGCCGAAACATGCCATGGCGACCACCATGACCAATTCCCACCGCGTGGTCGCCCGCCACGATATAACTCGATATCTCAGTGCGCACAAGTAGCAAGAAACTACTAGCGGCAGAATCGAATACAACCCGATGTAGGCGCCGTATCGCCAACCCCCGTAATCCGCGATGGACGCCATTCCGTGCACTCGCGCCGGACTGCTCAACGCCAGGAATACGACGCCGACAACCACCGACAGCACGATCACGATCTTGAACCGGATTCGGAAATGCACCCGGCCGTATTCGCGGAACATCACCATCCCGAGTCCGCACGCCCAGGCCGTCACGGTCAGCCAGTGCCAGATATCGAAAACCGTGGGTAGGCCACCGGGGACAACTTCGGCTACCTGGCGGGCGATGACCGGCTCACGCAGGATGGCTGCTGCTGCATCGAATCCGAGCACGGTGTTGATCAGGCTGCCGAAAATGGTGGTGCGCGGGGTCAGGACGGGCCGGAGGATCGCGATGGCAACGATGAACACCGTCGCCGGCAACGTGGCCCAGGTCGGCAGGTGTTCGTCCGGCCACATGCACTACAGCTCTTTCACCATCGGGTCGCGGCGTGGTCCGATCCTTCGCGCCCGGGAGCCGATCAGGTTTGCGAACAGCTCCGCTTCATACTCTTCGCTCGAGGCGTAGCTGGATAGTCCACGGGCGGCGCGCACTGCGGCGGGGTCGATCTCGTGGTCCAGGGCAAACTCGCTGGTCAGTCTCGTCAACTCATCGGTTGGGATCGACGCGTCCTGCCCGTGGCCGAGCAACATATGACCGACCTCGTGCAGAGCCACGTGCAGGTCTATCGCGGGATCGCACGACTGCCGAAGCAGGATCACGTCGCAGTCCATGCACGCCAGCCACAGCCCGCACAGCCCTACCGGGGCGGTCGGCGGCAGCATCAATCGCACGATCCGGCGCCCGCGTGTGTGCTCGACCGCCGCGATGAACTCCTCGACCGTCCAGTCCGCCGGCAGCTCCAGCCGGTCGATAATCGAACGCAGCCGGGCACGGGTAGAAATCTGACCTCGGATGAGTTTCCACGCGGAGGCGGAGACTTTGCGCGGAAACCGTTTCGTACCACTTGCCTCGCGGGCTGGAGCGACGGCGGTGGCGTCAGCGATTTCTGGCTCGTGCTGCTGCATCGACCGGGTGAATGTAGATCGGGGTCCAATCACGATTTCCCCCTTACCCTTGCAGATCGGGTCTTACCAACCGCGCATCAACAGCGGCGTCATTGCCACTCGCACAGCGCTTATCGTCGAAAGGTCAATTCGACGGAACTCGACATCATTCCTTGTCCCCGAACTCAGGCTAGCATGTCGGCACCCGACGCGTTCTACGATCTTGGTGTGGTGGAACGGCTGTTCAGCTGGTGACCGCTCGGGTCGGTGATGTTGCCGGAGTGCGGATTTCGGCGCGCATGTGCAGGCGTCGAGGGTGCAGCGTCACCGCAAGGGCGGGTCTCATATCGTTGCCGGGCAGCGCACACAGGCGCCAGCGGGCGGCGATAGTGGCCAGGGCGATAGCGGCCTCGTCGAGGGCCAGTAGATCACCGATGCATTTGCGGGCGCCGCCGCCGAAGGGGATCAGTGCGCTCTGCGGCGGCGGTGCGCTGGTGGCCCAGCGGTCGGGGTCGAAGCGATCGGGTTCGGCATAGACGTCAGGACTGTGGCCGACGAGGTAGCTGCTGTAGGCGACGATGGTGCCCTTCGGTAAACGGTATCCGCCCAGCTCGGTGTCCTCGGTGACGTGCCGGGTGAGCAGCCACGCGGGTCCGCGCAATCGCAGTGTCTCGGTGATGAAGTGGCCGGTGAGCGGCAGGTGGGGCAGATCGTCGTAGGTGGCCGCGCGTCCCGCCAGCACACCGTCGACCTCGGCATGCAGGCGCCGGGCGATGTCGGGGTGCCGGTCCAGCTCGTAGAGCGCCCAGGTGAGCGCATCGGCGGTGGTGTGGGTGCCCGCATTGAGAAAGGTGATCATTTGATCGCTGATCTCGGTGTCGGACAAGCCTTTTCCGTCGGTGTCGCGGGCATCGAGCAAGGCGGAGAGCAGATCTCCGTGGTCCACGTCCGCGGCACGGCGGGCGGCAACGATGTCGCCTAGGGTGCCGCGCAGCCGCGTGATGGACCGCTGGTAGGCGCGGTTGCCCGGGGTGGGCAGCCGGGTCAGCAGCTGCGGGACCAAGCTGCGGCGGAAGACTCCGGCGAAGGTGGCGTCGATATCGTCGATCGTCTGCGCCGCCGTGGATTCGGGCACTGCTCCGGAGAATACGACGGTCGCGGTCGCGTTCGCGGCGAACTTCCTCGTCTGCCTGAGGATGTCGAGATCCTGCCCGGATTGCCAGGCGCTGGTGATGGCGTCGATCTGCGCCGAGATCGACGCCGCGTACGTAGGCAGCCGACTGCGGTGGAAGGCCGGTTGCAGCATGCGGCGCTGCCGTCGATGCCGGCTGTGTGGGCACGTGACAAGTCCGTCGCCGAGTGCGCGCCGACCTTGTTCGAACAGCGGTCCGCCGTCCTTGTCGAAGACTCGGTCGTGGCGCAGGACGTGCTGCACCAGCCCCCGGTCGCAGACCAGGATCGCGTCGAGCGGTCCCAGCTCGAAACGGACCAGCTCACCTTGCGCGGGGAGCGCGGAAAGGAACCCGAGCGGATCGCGTACCAGTGGCAGTAGGTGCCCGATCAGCGGCAGCCGCCCCCGGGCCGTGGGTATCGACGTTATGGATTGCACTGTGCACCTGACGAATCCGTCCGCGAACCTAGCTTCGCGAACCATAGCTGGCGAGGTGATCAGGATTGTCGACGATTTTGCGCATCTCGTTGAACACCTGCGCCGCGCCGCCGAGCGACCACCCACCATCGACAGGAATGAGTGCTCCGGTGACGTAACTGGCCATCGGCGAACTCAACCAGAGGCAGCAGTCGGCGATCTCCTGCGTGGTCCCGAATCGGGCCAGCGGCACCGTATCGGTGATGACCTGCTCGATCTGTGGAGTCGGCGCCAGCCGCGCCATCCCCTCGGTACCGGTGATCGGACCGGGAATGACCCCATTCACTCGGACACCGGCTGCGCCCCACTCGATCGCACACACTCGGGTCAGCATGTCGACCCCTGCCTTCGCCGAGCATGCGTGCACCTGCATCGGCATGGGGATCGATGATTGCGGTGCGGAGATGGTGATCACCGACGCGCCGGGTTTGCGGAGGTGCTCGTACCCCGCCCGCAGCACGTTGTACATGCCGGCCAGGTCGATGCCGATGACGGCGTTGAATGCGTTCGACGATATGGCGGTGATCGGCGCGGGAAAATTGCCCGCCGCACCGGAGACGAGGACGTCCAGTTCACCGAATTGGTCCCGCGCTGAGGTCAACGCCGCGGCGACGGCGTCGAACTCACGCACGTCGGCAACGAATCCGAGCACCGAGCCGCCGTGCTCGCGCAGTTCGGCGACGGCCGCGTCGACCTTCGCCTGTTTACGGGACAGCACGGCGACACTGGCTCCCGCCTTCGCATAGGCGTGTGCGATGCCGAGATTGATACCGCTCGTACCGCCCGCTACGAAAACGCTGCGGCCCGAGTAGTCGAAGGGCTGACTCACAGTCATGGGGTTCCTCTGCTTTATGAAGTCGGCACCGGCAGAACTTGCAGCGTGCACGTCGCCGTCGCCACCAGCTTGTCGGATCCGTTGTGTGCTTCCGCGGCGAGGAAAATGGCCGTCCGTCCACCCTTGACGACCACGGTGTGCAACCTCAGCCGTTCTCCGGCGAATACCGGGCGCAGGTAATGCGTCGTCATGTCCAAACTCGTCGTCGGACCGCGCGCGGTGAGGTAACTGAGTGCCCCGAAGAGGTCATCGATCATCGCCGAAAGAAATCCCCCCTGCAGCAGGCCGACGGCGTTCGCGTACCGCTGCGGCACTGCCACTGTCGCGGTCAACGATCGAGCAGGAACGTATTCTTCGAACTGCATGTCCAAGGTCTTCGTCGACGGCGGCGGTAGCTGGAGGTTGACTCCGGGTGGGATGGGAAAGCTGCGAAGCATTGCGAATGTGTGCTCGAGGATCTGTTCGTGCCCGTGAATCGCTTCATCGCTCATGAGTGCATCCTTCGTTATCGCGGCTGCGTTGCGCCGCTGTCAGAAATGATTCCAATATCGTGTTGAACCCCGGTGCACGTGCGACGGCGTGCCCGGCGCCGGGTACCTCGGCCCGCTGCGCACCGAGCCGGGTGGCGCTGGCATCGCACAGTCGCTCGAGCCCGAACGACGGCTGCGTACCGCTCTGGCATGAGCTCCTGGCTCCCCCTTCCGCGGCGCGAAACTTACGCTCCGCCAGCATGATCAGTTTAAGCGTCGCTGTCGTTTCCAGTGCGAAACATCGACGAATGAACTCGGGGCGGTTCCACACGCCGCCGCTCGCCTCCCGCCTGCCGTCACCGGACGGCGGTCACGGTCGGCTCTGGCTGGGGAAGTTCGTATCTCTTGGCGAGTTCTCGCTCGAACGACCCCGCCCACGATTCCAAACGGTCGACGTTGCGCCGCATGTCGCGGAAGCACTGGTCGGCGGTCTTGTCGGTGATCAGGTCCAAGTGCAGCTGGGTGCAGATAGGTTCCTTGCTGTACTCGAGGAACATGTACTCGTCCGTCGGACGGGTTTGCGTCGCGAAGGCCCGCAGGTTCGCTTGCATGCGCTGCTGGATGCCATGGAATCGTTGTGCGATGGGATGGAATTCGGCGGCCGCGTCTTCGTTGGCGATCAGGCCGCGGAAGAGCAACTGGGCGGGCAGTGCCCAGTAGAACGAGGTGTCCCAAATGACCTTGGTGAACATGGCAGGCGCGTGTCCGAAGATCGGGTAGTTGTTCAGGTAGACCGGAAAGTAGCTCGGCCAAAGATCTTCGAGCAGCAGCTGGTTGTACGTGTCGGCGACCGCCTCGGTCAGTTGGCCTTTGCGGTCGAGTTCGATCATCCGCGTGGTGATGGTGTTGGTGTAGGCGATCCAGTCGGAGCCCGGGCTGTAGAAGGCGTCGAGGAATACGGCTGCTTCGCCGACACAGGACCATCGATGGTGCGAAAACACTTGCTTGGAAAAGTAACTCGCATTGCGCACCTTGAGGAAGTCGATGATCTCGGCCTTCTCGACGAACTTGGCGAGCGTCGGTTCGTACTCGTCGAGCCAGCGGCGGGCCTTCGTCTCGGTCGAGTAAGTGCTGAACGGGTGCACGTTCTCATCGGTCACGATGCCGACGCTGGTATTTCCCGACGACAGCGGGATCATCCACACCCAGTAGCCGGTACCCATCAGGTGATTGGTGGAAAACCACCGGCGCTCCTGGGTTTTCGGCGTCCAGGTCGGACTGGTGGCCGCCGCCATCTTCTCTACGTCGTATTCACCGCGGAAGCGCCACCAGGCCGCGTTGATCTTGTGCGCGCTCGGCGTGCCCAGGCCGAGTTTGCGTTGGATCAGCCGGTGGCGACCCGAGGCGTCGACGATGAAGCGCGCCCGCACCGTGCGTTCGGTGCTTTCGCCCTCCAGTTCGTAGTGGACGACGTGATCCTCGTCGTCTGCGGCCAGGTCGACATCGGTCACCTTGGCCAGCTCGACGAGATCGACACCGAGTTCACGATCGCCGCGCCGCAACTCTCGTTCGAGGATGCCGCGGTCGATTTGATACGAGTGCACGCGCGGGAAGCGCCGCGAACCGAGTTCGGGCCGGGCCTCGAAGGGGCCGCGGGCATCGCCGAAGAACAAACGCAGCCCTAGCTTGGGCAGCTGCTGCCTATTGAAATGCCCACTGAGGCCGAGCTGTTCGGCGAAGTAGTGCGAACCGGCTTCGACCGCCGATTCACCCACCTTGTAGGCGGCGTCGGGAATGTCGCCGGTGCTGCGTTCCAGCACCAGCACGGTGCAGTCGGGCATGGCCCGCTTGATCTGCCTCGCCGCGGTCAGTCCGGCCAAACCCCCGCCACACACCACGACGTCGTAACGTTCGACTTGATTCATGATTCTTCCGTTCATGCTGTTCATCCCCGTTGGAGCTAGTCGGTGACCACGAGACCGGTGAAACTCGGGAAGGCGTTCTCGGCCGACAGCTCCTCGGCGATCGTTTCCATCACTTGCGCGCTCGCGTTCTGGATGAACAGGTGGCCACCGGGAACAGTGGTGAGCGAGAAGCCGCCGATCGTCAGCTGCTCCCAGCCGCGCAGCTGGGCCGGCTCGAACAGCGGGTCCTCGGCACCGCGCAGGACCGTGATCGGAGCACGCAACGTGACACCGTTGTCGAAGCGATAGTTGCCGAGCATCTTGAGGTCCGCCCGTACCGCCGGTATCAGCGGCTTGACTGCCGATTCGTCGTCGAAGTGTTCGGCGAACAGGCCGTTGTCTCGCAACACTTCGAGTATCCGGCTGTCCGATTCGCGGTCCAGGTCGAAGCCGTCGCGGAGGTGTTTCAGGTTCCGCACGTAACCCTCCACCAGCTCGGGCGAGGGCCAGCCGCCGATGATGAGTTTCATCGGTACCTCGGCGAACTGCTGCTCGAGGTACTTGGTGAGCTCGTAGGCGATCAGTCCGCCCATGCTGTGCCCATAGATGACGAAGGATCGGTCGAGGTACGGCAGCATGGCATCGGCCAGCTCCGCGATGAAGGCGGGCATCGAGTCGATCGGCACCTCGTCGATGCGGTTGTCCCGGCCCGGGTACTGGATTGCCACCACGTCGACCGTGTCGGGCAGGCTGTTCGCCCACGAGGTGAAGGCCGAGGCGCTGCCGCCGACGAAGGGCAGCGTGAATACCCGCAGCGTCGCCGTGTCGGATCGGCCCTTCGTCGCGCGGATCCAGCGCTCCGGGCCCGCGGGTTCCGCCCCGGATGCGGGCAGCGCCACGGACCCGGTGTCGAAGACGTGGGCGAGGACATCGGTGGCGAGCTCGACCAGGGTGGGCCCGCGCATCAGGCCCATGGTCGGGAAGTCGATGTCGAGTTGCTTGGCCAGCACGTTGCGGATCTGGCCTGCCATGAGCGAGTCCATGCCGAGGTCGGTCAGGGAAACGTCATGGGCCAGGCGATCGACCGGCATGTCGAAGATCCGCGAGACCTGCTCGGACAGTGCCGTGACCAGCCGCGCTTCGCGCTCATCCGGCGCAAGCTCGACGAGCTCGGCGCGCAGGCTCTCGGCACCGAACGTGCTGGCCGAGCCCGATGCGCCGTCGACCGCGAGATGGGCGAGCCGTAGCGAGCTGCGGAACGACGGCATCACCTGACTCATCATCACGAAGTCCACGCCGAATACGCTTGCGCGGCTGACACCTTGCGCCAGGCACCGCCCGACGAAGCCGCACGCTGTGTCCGGTGAGATCGCCTTCCAGCCCATCCGCGCGAGCGTGTCGAGCTTGTTGCGCACAATGAACCCGACCTCCCCGATGGCGCCCCAGTTGATCGTCAAGGCAGGCAGTCCGAGGTCGCGGCGGTGTGCGGCAAGCGCTTCGAGGAATCCGTTCGCCGCTGCGTAGTTGGCTTGACCAGGCGTGCCGATGTACCAGCTCATCGACGAGTACATGACGAAGGCGTCCAGGTCCAGCGCGCGCGTGTGGTTGTGCAGATGCCACGCGCCGTCGATCTTCGGCCGCACGGCGCGAAGGAACTGCTCCTCCGTCATCTGGGTCAGCGCCACGTCGTCGAGCACCATCGCGGCGTGGAAGACGCCCCGCAGCGGCGGCAGTTCCGCCAGCCGCTCCAGCAGGCCGACGACCTCGGCCTCGCTCGACACGTCGGCCCGTTCGAGCACCACCTCTGCGCCGGACTCCCGCATCGCCGCGATCACCGACTCGTTCTCGGCATCGACTTGGGCCCGGCGGCCGACCAGCACCACGGTGCGGGCGCCCTTGTCGACCAGCCATTGGGCGGTCCACAGACCGAATCCCGTGTATCCGCCCGTGACCAGGTAGGTGCCATCGGCAACGAACGCCTGGTCCGCGCTCGCGGCCGGATAGACGAGAAGCTCCGTCTCCGGCTCGAACTCGACAACGACCTTGCCGATCTGCTTGGCGCCCGCCATGTATCGGAACGCGGAGACCACGTCGTCGGCGCCGAAGTCCGTGTGGGGGAGCGCGGGCAGCGTGCCCGCCGCGACACCGTCGAGCACCTTCGTCATGGACTCGCGGCACAGCGCCGGATCTTCCAGCAGCAGGCGGTCGATGTCGATCGCCGCGTAGATGAGGTTGTTGCCGAACGGCTTCAGACCCAGTTTGTAGTTGTCGTAGATGTCCTTCTTGCCGATTTCCACGAATCGCCCGCGGGGGCGGAGCAGCTCGAGGCTCTTCGGAATGGTCTCGCCCTGAAGGGAATTCAGCACGAGATCGACCCCGTCGTAGCGCTGTCGAATCGCG
Source organism: Nocardia suismassiliense (assembly GCF_900269665.1). Taxonomy (GTDB): domain Bacteria; phylum Actinomycetota; class Actinomycetes; order Mycobacteriales; family Mycobacteriaceae; genus Nocardia; species Nocardia suismassiliense. Next base: position 7,744,098 of record NZ_LT985361.1, on the reverse strand, counting down.
TCGGCGAACGCCAGCGAACGGGAGTCGAAAACGTCCTCGACACCCAGCGTTCGAAGGTATTCGCGCTTCTCCTCGCTACCGGCGGTGGCGATGACCGTGGCGCCGAGCAGGTGTGCGATGTGCACCGCGGCGAGCCCGACTCCGCCGGCGGCGGCGTGGATGAGAACCCGCTCGCCGCGGCGCAGCCTGCCCACTTCCACCATGCCGTACCAGGCGGTCAGGTAGGCCATCGGCAGCGTCGCGGCATCGGCGGCCGAGAGGTCCGCCGGTGCCGTGAAGACCCGTCGGGCATCGGCGACCACCATCGAGCCGAAGCACCCGCGAGCAAAGGCGACCACACGATCCCCCGGGGCAATGCCCTCGACCTCGGATCCCACCTGCGTGACGACTCCGGCGCATTCGACACCGAGGTTGTTCTCGTAGAACCCACCGAAGGTCGCGCCCTCCGACAGCACCCCGAGCGACAGCATGACGTCCCGGAAGTTCAGGCCGGTGGCGAGCGGCCGAATGGCGACGTCGCCCGGACCGAGGACCGGCGCGGCCTGCTTTTCGAACCGAAGCTGCTCGACCCCGGGTTCGGCGGGAGCGGCCAGCGCAAAGGGGGTCTCGTCCGACACGCGGGCGAGCGTCGCCACCGACGCCTCGAACTCGGCGAGCGAGACGTGCTCGAGGCGGTCGATGAAGCGCTTGTCCGCGCGGAAGGCGACCTCCTCGTCCGCGGCCTGTACATGAAGTAGCTCATCGAAGAGCTGAGCCGCGCGATGACCGGCGTCCGGCGTCGCCGGGTCGAAGTCGATGATCTTCGCGGGCAGGGTGACCTGCTCGTTCAACAGCACCCGGAGAATTCCCCAGCTCGGCAGCTGTGCGGGCGCGACGCGGTCGCTCTCCTCGATGATCTGTGCCCCTGCGGTCGCCACCCAGAACCGCGGCGCCTTGGTCCACTCCAGCTGCTGAACCGCCTGCGCCAGCGCGATCACGCTGTAGGCGCCATGCAGTTCCAGCTCGGGCAACAGTTCGGTGGTGAGATCCGACCCCGCGAAATCCAGGTTCCACAGATGCAGCACGCCGGCCACACCTCCGGTGTGTTCGCGCACCTGCTCCAATACGCGCTGCATGTCCGCGCTGTTCGTCGGGTGCACCCGGAAACTGCGCGCGTCGACCTGCTCGAAGGCCGCGCCGCGGGTGACGACGACACTCGCGGCGCCTGCCTCCCCGAGCATGGTGAGATAGCGTTCGGCGATACCGTCCGCGTCCGCGAGGACGACCCAGGCACCCGGCTCGACGCGCGGCTGATACGGCTCGAGGTCCAGCGCCTGCCCGCGCGCCAGAATCACCGAGTTGCCGGACTGTTCCGCAGTGGCTCGCTCGGAGAAGACCTGGACGTGCTCGAAGCCAGCGGTCGGCAGGAAGTCGCGCCACGCCGCATCGGACAGCAGCGGGTAGTCCGGCCGCAGGTCGTAATCGGCGAACCTCCACCACCCTTCGGTCATCCCGAAGGTCAGGTCGACCCAGTGCGGCGACACCGCTCCCTCGACGATCAGGAGCTGCCCCTGCGACGTCAGCAGACGTTTGACGTTGTCGAGGGTGACCCGCAGACTCGCGGTGGCGTGCAGCACATTCGACGCCACGACGAGGTCGAAGTAGTGCGGATCGAAGCCCTGCGCCTCGATGTCGGACTCGATGTCGAGGATTCGATAGTCCATGAAATCGCTGTCGGCGAACCGCTGGCGCGCCTTGGCGAGGAACAGCTCCGAGATATCCGAGTACACGTATTCCGCACGCTCGGCAGGCAGTTCAGCGAGCACATGACCGGTCGTGCCGCCCGTGCCTGCACCGATCTCGAGCACGCGCACCGGTCGGTCACTCGGCAGCGCCCGCAGCAACTCCGCGACGATGCGGCGGACGATGCGATTGGTCTTCTCGAACGAGAACGAGGTCCCGTAGAGATCGGCGACCGATTCGAACTCGTCCTCCGGGAAGATGAGTTCGACCGGATTGACCTCGTCGCGAAGGACGGCGGCCAGCTTCGTGCCACAGCGCTCCAGCACCGCGAACTCGCTCGCGCATTCCGGATGCTCCGCGCGCAGCCGGGCAAGTATCCGTCCGGGATCGACCCTGGCAGGCGTGATCAGCACCCGCCACGTTCCGGCGTCGTCTTCGATGATCCCCTGCAGCGACAGCAGTTCGAGTACGCGACCGAGGTACCGCCGATGTTTCTCGTGCACCCCGAGCTCCCGCGCGACCTCGTCCAGGGTGAAGCGCCGGTCGATCGAGAAGTTCATACCCAGCTGGTAAAAGGCCTCGGTCACATAATCGATGCACAGCCGATCCATATCCACTTCCGTCACCGCGTGGTAGTGGTTGTTGACCGACCAGTCCCGCAGCTCGGCGATCAACGGATCGACGGCTACGTGCAAGTCTTCTTCCGAGGGCAGGAAATCGGCTGGGATGCGGGTCTTCGCGGGTACCGGTGCCGGGTGCCAACGGAAGTCGTAGAACGACTGCAGGAGGTCGTCGCCCGCATCGGTACTTTGGGTGATGGACTTGAGCCGCATGCCTTCGAACTCGGCCACGATCGTTCCGTCGTCGGCGACGATGAAGAAATCGCCCTCGCGATACATCGGGTCCCCGTGCAGGCGTGCGTTTCCGTAGCAGTACACGGTACCGCTGGGCTTCCGGTAATAGCTGAACCGTTTGACCTCGACCGGAAGGAAGAGCGTTTTGGCTTCGCCGTCGGGACGATTACTCGGCAGGACGTCGTCGTAGACCATGGCGAGCGAGGTGATGCACGAGTCGAGCAGTCCGGGATGGAACGCATGGCGCGGCGCCTCGTCCGCGGCCGCCGACGGCGTCTCGAGCTGCGCCAGAGATTGGCCGGGGGCGTGCGTGAACTTGATGGCCGCCTTGAACGTCGCGCCCAAGGACAGGCCATTGTGTTGCAGGTCGGCGTAGAAACTCGTGGGATCGACCTCAGCGGTGCATTCGGCCTGGAGTTCCGCGAGCGGTTTGGGGAGCGCGGCGGCGGGAGCATCGCGGCGCAGGGTCCCCAGCGAATGCAAACTCCAGTCCTTGTCGCCGTCCTGACGGCTGTACACGGAAAACTGCAGCGCCGAGGTCAGCACCACTTGGACCAAGGAGGCCGGGCGGTTGTCGAAAACGAAGAGGGCACGCCGGAACTCGACATTCTCGAGCGAGTACGAGCCCGCACCGAACGCATCTTCCGCGCAGCCGATCACCATGTCCAGGTGTCCCGCCGCGGGAAAGACGATGGGCCCTTGGACCCGGTGATCGTCGAGCCACGGGAATCGGACCGGGTCGAGCTTCAGTTCCCATACGTGTTTGCCCGGCTCGTCGGCGACTGCGACGCGGCTCCCGTCCCCGACGAGCGGATGCCCCAGCGACGGGAATCGGTTGCCGCGTGACGTTGCCTCTTCCAGCCAATAACTTTCGCGCTGCCACGGGTAGAAGGGCACCGGCACACGTTCGGAGACACCGTCGAACAGGGTGTCCCAATCCGGGTCGAAACCTGCCACATACAGCGAAGCAAGCGAGTTCAACAGGGTGACGCAATCGCTGTGCTTGCGATTCAGTGACCCGACGACGGTTCCTTTGACTTGCCGCTTGTCGAGCAGCTCCGCAATGGCGGTCGCGTGAATGGGGTGCGGGCCCAATTCGACGAACGTCAGGTGCCCGTCCTCGATGAGGCGATCGATGGTCGGCGCGAATTGCACGGGTTCGCGCACGTTGTGCCACCAGTACTCGGCATCAAGGGCGCTGGTGGGGGCGATGGCTCCGGTGACCGTCGAGTACATCGGAATCGTCGCCGGGCCGGACTCCAGCCCGGCGAGCGAGGAGATCAGCTCGTCCTGCAGCGGATCCATGTGGTGGCTGTGGAACGCCACACTGACCTGGAGCATGCGGCAGAAGATCTTGTCGTTATTGAGCTCACGCTCGATTTCTTCGAGCGCGTCGGGGTCGCCGGCGAGGGCGGTCGACTCCGGGCCGTTCAACGCCGCGACGGCCACCCGCCCGCGATACGCGGCGATTCGGTCCTCCGCCGCGTCTCGTGGCAGACCCACCGCGAGCATCTTCCCTTTTCCGGATGCTTTCTGCTGCACCCGGCTTCGATGGAAGATGACCCGTACCGCGTCCTCGAACGACAACGCCCCCGACACGCAGGCGGCGGCGACTTCACCGATGCTGTGGCCGACGACGGCCGCGGGGACGATGCCCCAGCTCTGCCACACGGCCGCCAGGCCGAGCTGCACGGCGAAGACGGCGGGCTGGGCGATGAAGGTTTCGCCGATGCGGCTGTCGGCCTCGTCGCGGCCGAGCTCCTCGATGACGCTCCAGTCGGCGTGCTTGCTCAGCTCGGCGTCGATGCGCTCGACGGTCGCGCGGAACACCTCGTTGGTGGCGAGCAGCTCGCGCGCCATGCCCCACCACTGCGGGCCTTGACCCGAGAACACAAAGGTCACACTCGAAGCGGCGTGCCCTTTGACACCGCTGCGCACCGACTCGGGCGACGAGCCCGCCGCCACGTCGTGCAGGGCAGTGCGTAGCTCGTCCACGGACGAGCACACCATGGCAAGGCGATGGTCATAATGCGAACGTGTCTGTGCCTGCGTGGACGCGATGGCGGGCAGCGCCGCAGCTGTCGCGGGGTCGTCGAGGAAGTCCGCGTAACTGTCGGCGTACGCGCGCAGCGCGTCCTTCGACTTGGCGCTGAGACTGAACAGCACCGGCTCGTGCGCCGCACGCTCGGTTACCTTGTCCGGCTTCGGCGCCCGTTCCGGCGGACCCTCGAGGATCACATGGGCGTTGGATCCGCCGAACCCGAACGAATTCACACCCGCCAGGCGCGGCCTACCCGCTGGCCACGGTTGACGGGCGGTAGCAAGCCGCAGGCCCAACTCGTCGAACGGGATCGCCGGGTTCGGCTCCGCCGCGTGAATGTTCGCGGGGATCTCACCTTTGCTGACAATCAGGCACGCCTTGATCATTCCGGCGATTCCGGCCGCAGGCTCGAGGTGCCCTAAATTCGACTTCACCGCGCCGACGATGCACGGCCCGTTCCCGTTACGCCCGGCCGACAGCGCTTTTCCGAGTGCGCGCGCCTCGATCGGGTCACCGACCGGCGTTCCCGTGCCATGCGCTTCGACATAACCGATGTCGGACGGAGCGATACCCGCATCACGACAGGCATCCGCGATCATCTGCGTCTGAGATTCCTCGCCGGGCACGGTCATGCCATTCGTGCGGCCATCCGAATTGGTCGCGCTACCGCGGATCACCGCGTAGATATGATCGTCGTCGGCAATGGCCGCCGACAGCGGCTTCAGGATGACCGTGCCCGACCCCTCGCTGCGCACATAACCATCGGCCGACCGACTGAACGACTTGGACCGGCCGTCGGGCGACAGAAATGTCCCCTGACTGAACGCAATGGTGGTCTCGGGCAAGATATTCGCGCCGACGCCACCGACGATCGCCATCGTCGCCTCGCCGGAGCGGATACTCCGGCATGCAAGGTGAATGGCGACCAAGGAGGACGAGCAGGCCGTGTCCACGATCATGCTCGGGCCGCGCAGGTCGAGCAGATACGAGACGCGGTTGGCCACAATACAGTTGGTGATACCGGCCATGGTGTGGCCGCCGAGCAGGTAACGATTCTCGGGATTGAGCTGAATGATCCCGTAATCATGGCCGGAGACTCCCGCGTAGACGGCAGTCCTGCTGCCGGCGAGGCGTTCCGGAACGATATTGGCATCCTGCAGCGCTTCCCAGGTCGTCTCCAGAAACAGGCGCTGCTGCGGATCGATCCGCTGCGCCTCGAGTGGGGTGATTCCGAAGAAGTGCGCGTCGAACGCGGTGATGTCGTCGAGGTATCCGCCCGCACGGGTCCGAAGATGCCCCGGACGGGCCGCATCGCGGTCGTAGAAGGCTTCCTTCGTCCACCGGTCCGCCGGGACATCGCGAATGGCATCCCGCTCGTCGAGCAGGAGTTGCCAAAAGTCGTCGGCACTCGCGATTTGTCCTGGGAACCGGCAACCGATCCCCACCACGGCAATGCCCTCGGTTGCGGTCGATACGTCCTCGATCGTGGAACTCTCAATAGAACTCATCGCGTTACCTTTGTTCGTTATCCATGCATCAATGCGCCAAAAGGTATGGCCGATTTGCCGCCATTGACGGACGAAGCCGTCCCCGGCACGTCGTAGAAATCGATGCCCCTCGAGAAACGTTCATCAATCTCGGGAGGAGAAACTGCTGTCGATGGCTCGAAAGATCGGACACGACAGGCTTATACGAGCAGCAAGCCGCGATACCGAACGAAGAAGCAGACTTCCATCGTCGATTCGCGTTGTTCGAGCGCCGAGGCCACGGCGAGGCAAGGGCAACGGGGCGATCGGGCTGATCAGCGCAGGCAAACGTAGTTACACCGGGAGTCTGCTCAATCGTGCCGAACGTCCACATACCGATGTCTACCTCACGTCTGGTAGCAAGACCTGCGCTAGTAGACGAACGTAACGACCCGGAGTGTCCATGTCAACGCATCAGTGTGCATCACTGTGCACGATGCTCGGCAACCTGCACCGTTTCGCAGTCGGTTCTCTGCCAAGAAACACCGCTTGAGCAGGGAAGATTGCATGGCTTCATTGGTTGAAGGCAATGCCCTCCGGACTGTAGTCCGCCAGTTCGACATCGGCCACTTTGCACGTCTAACGCGCAGTCGCGGCCCGAATCGGCCGAGGATGAGCGATGCGCGTGTGCACGATGAAGCGGTGTGCATGTGCACGATGGGTAGCTCTGCACAGGCAAATGGTATGGTGTTCGCCATGGGCGCCGAAGAGACCGCGAAGCGTCATAGCGTCGAGTCGGAGGGGCAACGGTTCGGCCGGCAGTTGAAGGCGTTCCGGCAGCGCAATCTTCCCGATGAGCTGATAACCCACCAGCGCATTCACGATTTGGGTGGTCCCACCCGGAATGTCCAGTCTCGCATCGAGAGCGGACAAGTCGACACCATCAGCTCCACCACGGCGGCCAAATACGACCGAGCGCTCGAGGCGCTGGGATTGCCGCCCGGGAGTGCGACGGCGGCTCTGTACCATGCCGCCCCGCTCGGATCGCCCGCCGGCGAGCAACCCGCCCCGGCGGCAGCGGACGACGACGTCGAGAGCGGCGTGAGCGCGCTGCAGAACCTGGCTCGCAAGCACCGGCCTGTCGTGGATCTCGTGACCGAGTTCGATCGGCTCGGCATCGAATTGAAAAAGGCCCGCAGCCACACCGAGGGCTATCAACTGGTCTTCCCCAAGTCGGCGATCGAACAGCTGCTCCAAGCCCTGCAACATGTCGCCAAACCCGCGAACACAAGGCTCGAATCGGACCCGGAAGATACCCGCCCACCCGATGAGCGCATCGAATGACGGCCGCTGGTCAGGGTCCCGACGCCGACCGATCTTAGTCCTGAGCTGGAGACGACCTCGGCGGCGACCGTTCTGCCATGAATCGAAAAGCGCTACAAGACAGCAAATCTGAAGTGGGCGTTCGACCGACTGCGGATCATGGTCGGTCGAACGCCCACTTAGCGGCTTGGCTGTGCGGCGTTAGTTCCGCGCGGCCAGGATCTGGCTGAGGTAGTCCGGGGTGCCTTCGATGCGTTGCAGATGGGGGTAACGGAGGCCGTCGTGATAGTTCAGTTCGATGGTCCGCGTCTGATCGAAGTCTTTCACCTGCAATCGGATCGGGGCAGGGTCGGTCTTGGCCGCCTCTATCGCGGCTTCCATGGTGGCTTGGGAATAAGGGGCGTCGTTGACCGAAACCACCGTCATCCCGGTGCCGACTTTTGCCTTGAATGCGGGTCCGTCCCATCGCACGTCGGTGACCTTGCCTGCACCGGACACGTTGAGACCGATCGAGTAGGTGTAGTTGACGGCGCCTTCAGCCTTTTTCATCTGCGCCGTGAGCAAAGCACCTGGGTTGTTGTCGTAGACCAACTTCCACCCCGTCTTCTCGACGCTCGAGGCGAAGGGTTCCTTTCCGTCGATGCGATCGCGCAGGTACTTCGCCCAATCGTCGGCGACCACGCCGTTCAGCGTCGAGACGACCTCGTCGAAGTCGTAGGTGTTCTGTGTCTCCCACTTACTGTCGTCGACACCGAAGAACGCGCGAGCGAAATCATCGAGTGACTTTGTGTTGCCGGTCAGTTCGCGGATCCGCGCGTCCACTCCCAGCCACACCAGTTGCCCGCCCTGGTAGTAATCCTCGCTGAGCTGCCACGACCGGTACGGCTTCGTACGCCGCTGAGCGATGATGGGATCGTTCGTGGTGTCCTGCAAAGTGCGCCAGGAGAGTCCGGGCCGGTTGTCGGTGTAGGCGGCGACTACCGAAGCCAACGCGTCACGAGAAACTTCCGCGGGTCGCAAGCCGGACCGGCCGGTGAGCACGTTGCCCCAATACTGCGTCTGTCCTTCGTAGACCCACAACAAGCTGTCCTGCATCGGGACGTTGTAGTTGGGTGTCCACAGGTCTGCCGGGCGTCGGAACTTGCCGTTCCAGGAATGGGTGTACTCGTGCCCGAGCAGATCGGCGCTGCCCACCGCGGGGTCCCACCCGGTGAAATAGTCCGTGGGCTGGCCGTTCTCGCTGGATCGTTGGTGTTCCAACCCGTTGGAGCTGAGCTGATCCGACAACGACAGCAGGAAGTCGTAGTGGTCATAGTGTTGTGCGCCGTACAGTCCCAGAGCCTGTTGTACCAGCGCCTTGTGCTGCTCGATGTGCTCGGGTTTGGCTTCGAGCTGCTCCGGCGCGTCTGCGAATACTTGCAGCCGCACCGGGGTTTTCGCGCCGGGAGCCAGGTCGAACTCCTTGTGATAGCGCCCCGCATACACGGGCGAGTCGACCAGGATGTCCAATGGAACGGTCTGGTAATTCACGGTGTCGCCGTCCTTGCCGGCGACCTCCAGTGCGGTTCCGGCCGTGAATCCTGGCGGGTAGGTAACGCTCGCGGTGAAGGGAATCTCACTGACCGGAGCACCGGCTGGATAGAGGACCACCGCATTCCACTGCAAATTAAGCATATTCGGCGTCATCACCACGCGCCCTTGCGTGGAATCGGTGGGAGTCATGTACTGGAAGCTCGCGTCGATTGATTCCACGCCGTCGGGCGCCGTAACCTTGAACTTGTACACGTTCGCCGGATCACGCTTCCACTCCAGCTTGTTCCCGGCGCTGGTGAAGGTGATGCCCGCGATCTTGTCGATCGGACCGGACGGCGAGTGGTTGCCGGGCAGCCACTGCGGAAAAAGCAACTCGACCTCGCCCGGCTGCACGGGGATCGTCTGCTTCACCTGAATCACGCGTTGCGGCAGATTGGTCATGTCGACCGCCACCGAGATCGCTTTCCGATTCGCCGGGGCGTCGTCAGGCTTGTCGCGCAAGCCGAAGTAAAGCGAGCCTGCCAGGATAAGAAGAACGACGACGCCGACAGCGCCGATAATACGAATCTTGGACAACGATACTCCCCGAGTCACAGACGATCTGGTCGACACTACGAAGTAGACGCAATGCCCGCCCCCGGCGGCTGATGCTCATCGGCCAAGGATAGGACCTACCGATTGCCGTTATAAACAATGCAGCTCATAGCGGCAACAAGTTCGCGTACGGTGCGGTCGCCACGACCGCCTGCCCCATCCCCTCCTCCGGCGTCAACGCTGCAAATAGTTTGTTCGGGTCGGCTGGCGTCCCTTAGTTACTGAACTGAGTGTCGATCCTACGAGGGTTGGTATCGCAGTGTGCGAGGAGCGAGTGTGGGCTACGTCATACCGGTCGGACGGTGTGGTCGCCGACTGCGAGGAAGGTCCGACGAGTGCGTCACCGGACTCATCGGTAGCAACCGGTGGGGCTTCTGGTGGGACCGACTGTGCCTTCGGTGGCGTGCGTTCGTCCGGAAGTGGTGTGAAACGGCACTCATCGGCTGCGGTCGAGTGTTGGAATCTCTTGTCAGGCAACGGATCTGGACGGCCGACCAACGTGCGGTACGTGCCATATGCGGCTGCGCCCCGCGGATATGGGCCGATTGCGGAGGTTGGACACCGTCCCCGCAAAGGCGCTGGCGGGCAACGACTATAAGATTCTGCGAGTGCCGACTGGACGGTCGCCTCATTGCTGGTCACGCCGTGGGCTATCCGCGCCTGGCGAGAGGTATCGGGTCGATCATGGCCGAGCCTGCCTGCTGCCCGGCAACGCGGCACGCATGATCGGTGCGGGCAGCTGCGGGAGAACCTGGACGAGCTGCGGTGAGGTTGTTCGCAAGACTCACGCGAACTATACGACCGCGGTCGACGCCGGCGGGAAGCTGTGGTTTCTCCTGTGAATGGCGCTCGGACCGTTGGTGGTTCGGCAAAAAGTCGGAGCCGGGCCGATATCCCGGCTAATGTAACGTGTTGACGGACAACAGGCCTCAGTGTTTCAGATCGGTCGTCACCTATCCGTGCGGGAGCCCCCGTGCGGACTACCGGAGAAAGTCTGAGACCGAGGCAGGTTTGTCGAAGTTGTGAGGAGATCGTTGCCCGACACGCTGATCCAGGAGTTGGCTATGACCGACCGAGTCGGGGGGACCGCTTTTCCTAGCCGGGGCGTCCCACGACATCGGCGGGGCTGTCGCCCAGCGTCATGCCGCCGACGAGCGCTCCTCCTCTGATGCCCACCGGCAAGCTCGCTGAACAACCGGTCCACGCGGTCGACTGCGGTGCGGTCGCTGCTGTCTGTGTTGTGATCCGATCACCCGAAGTCTCTGGTCTCGAACCTGCCGAACGAAAGGCAATACGCAGTGGAACTTCGTGACGTCCCGAGTGCGCCCGGGCGTTTGCCGGTTCTCGGACACGGTTACCAGATATTGCGTGACCCGGTCCAGTTCATGGTGGATCTGGTCAGCGTCGGGAAAATAGTCCGTGTCGATATCGGCAGTCTCGTTGTCTATGTCATCACCGATTTCGAGCTACTGCACCGGGTGTTGGTAGAGAACCCTGATGCCTACGAGCGAGGGCTCCTCTTCGAACGCATCCGTCTCATATTCGGGGATTCGCTGATCGTTGCGGATGGGCAGCAACACCGGGATCTTCGTCGTCTGCTGCAACCAGCGTTCCACAAGGCAGCGTTGGAAACCTACGCGCCCAGCATAAAGCGCAACGCGGATGCGCTGGCGAGTACGTGGCAGCCGGGCCAGATTGTCGAGACCCGTTCCGCGCTGTTGGGGTTGGTGATCGGCAGCCTGCTGGGGTCGCTGTTCTCGCACGAACCCGATGCCGAAGAGCTGCAACATATTTCGAGCCTGATCGCGGACATAGGCGCAGGCGCCATAGTGGGCAGTGTGCTGCCCAAGAAACTGGCGAGCCTGCCATTGCCGGTGAACCGCAAATTCCTGTCGGCTGGAACGCAACTGCGGGACTACTGTCAACAGCTGCTCGTCGCGCGGCGCGACAGCGGTGAGCGCCGGAACGACCTGCTCGACATCCTGCTGTATTCGTTCGGTGACGAACACCGTAGTGACAAGTTCCTGGCAGAGCAGGCGGTGACCATTCTCTTCGGCGGGATCGACGCCACGACCGCCACGCTGACCTGGGCTATGTACGAGTTGTCACATCGTCCGGAGGTTGCTTCGCGACTGCAGCAGGAGATCGCCGCCGCAGCAGACCTCAGCCCGCAGAGCCTCGACCAACTCGACTACCTGAACCGGTTCCTGAACGAGGTCACGCGGACCCATTCGCCACTGCTGCAGACGAGACGTAGCGTCAGCACGGTCGAACTCGACGGGTTCACATTTCCGGCTGGGACCGATATCGGATACAGCATCGCGGCTATTCACCGCAACCCGAACCTTTTCCCCGATCCGGACACTTTCGACCCCGATCGGTGGCCGACCTCTGGCTCCGGGTCGAAATGTAAGACCTTCGTTCCGTTCAGCGAGGGCAGTCAGATGTGTATCGGTAACAATTACGCCTGGGTGGCGCTGCAAACGATTCTGCACAGTCTGCTGTCGAAGTGGGAGTTCCAGCCGGTCAAAACCAAGAAGCTGCCGCGAGCCCTGGGTCCGATCCCCTCGATGGGCAGGCTTCCGCTCGAGGTTCGTCCAATCTCTGTGTTGTCGCGCGACCGAAAGTTGTGACGACGGGCTCGGCTCAGGCTGCGCCTGATTTAGCGAGCGCCGTGCTGCGCCGTCCGGAGATCCGGCGAATGAGGATCGGTAGGACGGCTGTGATGACGAAGAGGCTGACGGCGACGAGGATGAAGTAGACCAGAGATCCATTGCGGCCGAAGCGCGGAATGAAGGCGACTTCCTGGCCGGTTGCGGCGACGGCGTTGAGGAACGGGGCGTAGGCCTGGATGGCGGACCCGCGGGGCAGCAGATTGATGGAGTTCTCACCTACATAGGCCCAGAACAGCAGCACGGCGACGGCGGCGGACGGAGTGCGAATCACTGACCCGACCGCGACGCCTACGCCGCATGCGGCGAACGCGTAACACGGGACAGTCCAGAGGAACCGGATGCCTGCGGAGTCGGTGATGTCCACATTCCCATAGATTTGGGGGAACAGGTTCGGCAGCGTGACCATGACGACGATGAGCAGCAGCACCGTCGAGATTGCCGTGATGGCGCCGTAGTAGATCCACCGGGCCAACGCGGCCGTCCAAGACCGGGGGAACAGGAAGGCATTGAGATCGCTTGTCTGACCGCGCCATTGGGTGGCGTGGGCGTAGGCGGTGGTAACCATCATGACCGACACGGACATGGTGATCACCCAGTACACGGAGTTGGTGGTGGAGACCGTGGCCAGGTAACTCTGTCCGGGCAGGCTGGCGAGTCGTTCCGCGACGGCGGCGATGCCGAAGGTGACGACCAGTGGCAGGAGGAAGGTGAGGGGGACAGCGACGGCCCACAGGAAGCTGCGTCCGGCGGTGCGGGTCCATTCGGCGGCGATGCCGCGGCGGATCAGGGTGGCCGGACCGGGGTTGTTCATGGGGCCACACCGATCGCGACGTCGGTAGGCAGCCCGGCGATGCGTAGGTAGGCGTCTTCGAGGTTGGTCTCGCCAGGCCGCAGGGTGTTCATGAGGTGGGCAAACGGCTGGTCGGCCAGCACGCGCTGGTTTCCGACGATGACGATGTGGTCGGCGTTGCGTTCGACCTCGTCGAGCAGGTGCGTGGCGACCAGGACACAGGTCCCGGCGTCGGCGAGCTCGCGCAGCAGTTCGCGTATCCAGCGGATGCCCGCGATGTCGAGGCCGTTGAGCGGTTCGTCGAGCAGCAGGGTTTGCGGCTCGGAGAGCAATGCGGCGGCGATGCCGACCCGTTGCAGCATGCCGAGCGAGTAGTGCCCGAGCCGACGATCGGCGACTCGGCCGAGATCGACGATCTCGAGGACGTCGCTGACCCGGCCCGTGGGAAGTCCACGAGCGCGGGCGATCCAGCGTAGGTGCCGACGTGCGGTGTGACGTGGGTCGAAGGCACGGTAGTTGAGGTGCATTCCAAGAGTCGCCGGTGTGGTGTGATGGGCCCGGATGAGGGTGCCGTCGACCCGGACGGTGCCGACCGCAGGCGCGATGACGCCACAGATACACCGCAGCAGCGTGGTTTTGCCGGTGCCGTTGAGTCCGATCAGGTAGGTGAGTGCCCCGTCCGCGACGGTCAGTTCGGGTACTTCGAGGACGGTCACGCCCGGGTAGCTCAGGGTGAGGTCACGGATCTCGATCACGGCGCTCGGAGCCGGTCAGAAGTTGCAGCCCGTAGCGAGGCCCACGGCCTGGACGCCCGTGCACACAGAGTTGTTGGACAGCTTCCAGACACCGCCGATCCGCTTCCAGGTCACTTCCGCAACCAGATCCGGTTTTCCCACTGACTTGCTGCGCAGCCAAGCGGTGTGCACGTCGCCGTTGTGGGTTTCGGGACCGGTGATTTCGTTCGACCCGAGCGGAGCTCGGTACCAGCCGAGGTTGTAGAGGGTGCGCGCGACCACGACCGCCCCCATCCCGCCTTCCATATGGTCGGCCTTGGCTGCGTCGGAGCCGGGGAGTTCGATCAGGAACGCGACCTGGTCGTCGAGTTGGCCCACGGTGGGGACCTCTGCGGTAATGAGTTCTCCGGGCGCGGCGGAGGCGATAGGGGCATTGACAACAGCGGCGCCTGTCGTAACTGCGGCGACCGATGCGATCGTCGACACGACACCAGCGAAAGTTTTGAGGGTCTTCATCAGTTTATCCTCGGATCGACTGGGACAGCACCTGACGCACGTTCGAATGTGCAGGCGGCCAACAACAAATTGGCGGGTTCGAGATTACTCCTGTTTGCGACGGATAATTCACGGTTTGCGGCCGATTGCCCCGAGCATGATCATTCGAGTGTCCGGCAAGTCGGGGCGCAGCCATTGCTGTACCGGCACCACACCAGGTTCGAGCAACTCGAAGCCGGCGAACAATGCCTCCGTCTGTGCTGCTGACCGAAACTCGACTTGGGCTGAAGTGCCTTTGGTGCCGGCGAGCACCTGGAGTATCTCCGGGGCGGAATCCAGCGAGCCATGAGTCATCGCCAGGTAGCTGCCCGGGGCCAACTGATCGCGGAAGGCGGTGATGATCCCGGCGGGGTCCTCGGAGTTCATCACATAGTGCAGCACGCTGATGAACAGGACAGCCACTGGCTTGTCGAAATCGATCAGGGTGCGGTTCTTCAGCTGTTCGAGGATGTCGTGGGGGTGCCGAACGTCGCCCAGCAGTGCGGTGACACCGTCCGGCTTGGCCAGCAGCGCGTCGCAGTGGGTGTGCACGACCGGGTCGTAGTCGACGTACACCACTCGCGCTGTCGGGTCGATCTCGCGAGCCACCTCATGCACGTTGGGCGAGGTCGGGATACCCGAGCCGAGATCGATGAACTGATGGATTCCGGCGTCCGCGGCCAGCTGGATTGCCTTGAGCATGAAACTCCGGGTGAACCAGGCCAACGTCTTGAGTTCGGGTGCGCGAGAGAGCAATTCATTGCCCATGTCGCGGTCGATCTCGCGATTGTCTTTTCCGTCCAGCAGGTAGTCATACACCCGGGCAGAGTTCAGCTGACCATGCTCGAACGGTTGCGGCGTTCGGTTGTCGTCTGACGCGGGCCCTTCGGTTCTTTCGACCACAGGTGTAACCGTAGCCGATCGATACCCCGGACGGGTGCTCCTCCAGAGATCTGGTGCCCGGATCTGGTGGAAGTATGAGTTGTGCGAACGAGGCGCCGCGCCACCCGACCGAACCGGCCGCCCGGTCCGGGTCCTCGATGAATCATGCTCCGAGACAACATGATCCAACATTTTACGACAAGGCCTACCAGCACTTACTCCCGCCCTCGGTAGCAGCCGAGGGCATCGGCGAACAGTCGGCGCCGATACGGCTGGTGCCCACAGCGACCGACGCCGCCGTAGGGACCACATGGGCCCATATGTCCGAAATATCCGCTGGCGCACACCGATTCGAGTCAATCTGATCGTTCGGCGACTTTTCCTGCGCCCTCAGGTCTCGGTTTCAGCCAAGGCGACTGCGTGTGCGACTGCGGACTGCGCCCGCTCGACGGTCTTGTAGCGGCCCAAGCCGCACGGTGCCGCGACGTCCAACCGGCCGCCGAAGGCCGACTCCGCCGCTGCCAGCCCCTGTCGTGCTTGCGCGAGCGGCTGCGCCGGATGCGCAAGTCCGGCGACAACACGCGTGGTGTCAGGCAATTCGAGGCGTGCCAGGGGAGCGTAGTACCGCGGCTGAACCGGGGCCTGTTTGCCATCGCCGATGGGCATGTGAACGAAATCGAGATGCCGCCCGGCAGGCCAGTATCGCGCGATCGCGTTGGCCAGTGCCACGACCGGGGCCGCCGATCGCGGTGCCACGACCGGCTTGTCTTCGAGGCTCCCGTAGCACAGGTGCACACCGAAACGGGAACCATGCGGCGCCCGTGCGACAAGGCGTCCGACCGCTCGACCTGCCGCAGTGGCCGGGCCCTGCCGCAGGCCCGCGGGTAGCCCGCTGCAGAGGAGGGTCTCCGCGGCCAGCTCGAGCTGGAATACGACGTTGTCCCGCAACGCCTCGTGGATACGGACGATCTCCCGGACGGTGGCGTCGAGAATCGGGCGGTAATAAGGAAAGCCTCGGTCACTACGGCCCAGCGAGCCTCGACGCCACGTGAGCATCCGCGCCTCGAAGGCGATGAAACCGATGACAAAGGGCGTCGGTATGCCCACCTGCAAGCGAAGTCCGGGATCGGTTCGGCGCAGCTCAGCGAACGCGTCCATGGCACGCCTGGCCTCCTCCGCGTAGCCGAGCGCGGCGTCGACGTCGGCTTCGGTCAGCGATCGACCGGGCCGAAGGCGAAAGGTGTCACGGGACCGCAGCGTCGACCAATCACCGCGGCGCGCGGGCGCCAGCGCCGGGATGTCGTTGAACCGGTCGATGATGGGTCTGATGTACCACTGGGCACGATATGGATCCGCTTCACCGCCCGGAACCATGCCGTCGAGGTATTCACCGGCGGTATCGACGGCGAACGCCATTGCCTTCTCTGGACTGTCCAACTGCGCGGGCAAGCTGCCCACGAAGTGAATCCTGCGCTCGGGCTGCACGGCGACAGTGTCGCATATCGGCCGCCTCGAGACGCGAGCGTTCCCGAGTGTCGGCCGGACTCACCGGTATTCGGGCGTTTCCTGGAAAATACGACCGACCGCCCTGTTCGTTAACGCTGGCCGCGGCACCACGCGAGGGGCGGTCCTCCGTCGTAGGGGGCTTCGAACAGGCAGATCGTCACGTTGCTGGTCATGACGAACGTGCAGGGATATCGGGCATCGGGACCGGTGGGACAACCCATCCAGGTCAGCGCACCCTCGGTGTATTCCGAGGGTTCGGCGGTCAGTGTCACCTGCGTGCCCGGCCGCAATCGCGAAGAGCAGGTCCCCGCAACGGGACTGCACGTCGTGCCGAGCGGGGCGACGTGCACGCGGGTGCCGGCGTCTACGGACATATCCAGCCGCACCGTTGCCGGACGGGTGCTGGGCAACTTTTCGAAGAACTCCGGTGCGAACTTTTGGAGCAGCGTGATGGTCAGGCCGATCATCACCAGCACGCCGAAGAAATTGCCGATCGCATCGATCGCCCCGCCCACCGGAGACTTCTTTACTGGTGGGGCTGGCGGCTGATCCTTTTTGGTCACCGCGGCCAGGATCGGGGCAGCTGTTGCTGCTGTCTGTCGCTTCTGGTTGCGGTCGTCGCCCTGTTCGTCGGGGTCGGTGGCCGCGGCGATGGCCGCGAACACCGACGACGGGACGAGCACAGGCACGAACACGGGCGTCAGCTCGAGCGTCTTCTTCAGTGTCGTGCGATGCTCCTGGCAGGCCTGGCACTTGCCGACGTGCCTGGCCAGTTTCTCCCGCAGGGACTCGCCGAGCGGGCCGTCGGACCAGCCGGCCCGGGTGAGCTGCCTGGTGAAACCTCGGCACGGGGTGCCTGCGGTGCCGCGAGCCATCAGGGTCACCGCGGCGGCGTTGAAGAACATCTTGGTGCCCTCGGAGCGCCACTTCGTCGCGTCCTCGGCCGAGAGGCCGAGCAGGTCGGCCAGATCGGCGCCGGTGGCGTCGGTCGCGAGCGAGGTGCGCAGTACTTCGCGGTAGTACTCGGGCATGCTCTCGATCGCATCGTTGAGCAGATCGATGAACCAGGGCCAGTCCTGCCGCATCTCCACCGCCCGCAGCGCGCCGATGGCGAAATCGCCGGGGTTGAAGGTATCCATCGCCAGACCGGCAGACTGTTCGGGTTTGCGGGCTTTGAAATAGCGGACCCACCGGTTGTGGGCGATCCGGAAGATCCAGGGCCGGAACTCGCGCGGTGCTGTCTGCCGGATCTCGAGTGACCGCCATACCTCGATCATGGTCTCCTGCACCAGATCTTCGGCGGCTACCAGATCGTCTTGCAGCCGAACCCGGAAGTATCCATAGATCCGAGGCGTCCACAGGTAGTACAACCGGGTCCAGGCAGCGCGGTCACCGGCGACCACCGCAGCGGCCAATTGCTCGCTATCGGCAGGTGATCGGTTAGTCATCACTTCCACCGCCCGTCCCATCCGATGCAGCATCGTCGAGGTTGTCTCGGGGTGGTCGTCTCGTGGCTGTATCGGCTCGGGACAGCAGCAACTCTATCGCCAGTTGTCCGGCCAGCAGTGCGAGATCCCGAGGAATTCCATTGGCCGGCAACAGATCACCGGTGACAATTAGTGCCGCCAGCAAACTGACCCGAAGTCCGATCATCTTGACATTGATTGCGTCCACCGCCATGTCCTTTCCGTCCCGTCGTGATGGGGGCGCAAAGGAGGTGTAGCTATCCGGACCCGAAATCCGGCTTACTGTAAAGAATCTTGAAAAAATATCGCCGGGCCAGCCTGCGGCAGCCGAAGCGTTCCGGCGGCCACTCGGTGCGTCCGTCCGCGCAGTGTGCTTGTTGCGCGCGGCGCGTACCAGCTTGTGTGGTGCCGCCTGCCGCCTCGGTACAGTGAATTCGCATGGCCGACACGGAGATCGAGATCACCGCTGACCTGGTCCGCGACCTGCTGCGGGAGCAACATCCAGACCTTGCGGGGCTGACCATTCGCGAGGTAGCGGGCGGCTGGGGTAACCAGATGTGGCGCCTCGGCGACCAGTTGGCTGTGCGCATGCAGCGCATGGATCGAACCCCGGAATTCCAGCTCAAAGAGCGGCGGTGGCTACCTGTCTTGGCCCCGCGCCTGCCGCTTCCGGTGCCGATCCCGGTGCGGTTCGGTGAACCGTCCGAGCGCTTCCCCAAGCATTGGACCGTGATGACGTGGGTGCCCGGCGAGCCGCTGGACCACGGAACAATCAGCCGCGGCGTCCATGCCGCCGACACACTGGCGGGCTTTCTCCAGGCGCTGCATGTGGCGGCACCCGCAGAGGCGCCGAGCGGTAGAGATCGTGGTACCCATCCCCGGAACTGCACGGCCGGCTTCGAGAATTTCCTTCAAGCCGTTGGCGCCGACGACATCGCTGCCGACGTCCGCACCGTCTGGGATGACGCCGTCGCGGCCCCAGCGTGGGCGGGTCCGCCGGTGTGGGTGCACGGCGACCTCCATCCCGCGAACGTCGTCGTCGCGGATGGAACGCTCACGGGCATCGTCGACTTCGGTGACATGTTCGCCGGCGACCCGGCGTGGGATCTCGCTGCCGCATGGGTGCTGCTACCCGCGGGCACGGCCGCACGGTTCTTCGACAGGTACGCGCGAGCAGATGAGGCGGCGATCCGGCGCGCCCGCGGGCTGGCAGCTATGAAGAGCCTCTTCCTGATGCTCATGGGGCAGAACGGAGATCGGGGCCTGCCCGGCGGCAAGCCGCACTGGGGACCTGCAGGTCGGGCGGCACTCGATCGTGTTCTGCATGGCGTTTGATGGATGCCGACGAGTCCCAATTCCGCGTACAGGCACTCGGCGCACCATGATGGGGATACTGTCGGCAGATCGCCTCGGAGTTACCTGAGTCGGGTTGTGTGGTGCGTGGATGTGTCTGTTGTCCGTGCACCGAGGAGAGGGACTCTCGTGCGCCGCAAATTGTTCGCCGCCGTCATGCTCATCATCGTCGCCGCCACCGGGCTCAGCGCCTGCGGCGGTGCCGACCCGAATGTGTTGAAGATCGGCACCGAAGGTGTTTACGCGCCCTTCAGCTATCAAGGCTCTGACGGCAAACTCACCGGCTACGACATCGAGGTAGTGCAGGCGGTCGCCGAAAAGCTCGGCAAGAAGGTCGAATTCGTGATGATTCCGTGGGATGCGATCTTCGCGGGACTCGAGTCGAAACGCTTCGACCTCATCGCCAATCAGGTGACGGTCAATGACGAGCGCAAGAACAAGTACGCGCTGTCGCAGCCGTACACCTTCTCCGAGGGGGTGATTGTCACCCGGACGGACAACAACAGCATCGCCTCGCTCGCCGATCTCAATGGCAAGGTCTGCGCGGAGTCCGCGACAACCACCTGGGCCAAGGTCGCCGCGAACGCAGGGGCGAAAATCGAGGCGGTGGAAGGCTTTGTGCAGGCCATCCAGCTGCTGAAGATCGGCCGGGTGGACGCGGTTGTCAACGACAACCTCGCCGTTGCCGAATACACCAAGAAGACCGGCGATACCAGTGTGCGGATCGCCGGAAAAACCGGTGCCGCCAGCCTGCAGTCGTTCGCGGCCCGCAAGGGTGATGCGCTGATGACCGAGGTCGACAAGGCGTTGGATACCCTGCGCGCCGACGGCACGCTGGCGAAGATCTCCGAGAAGTACTTCGGGACCGACGTCAGCAAGTAGCCGTCTGTTGGGCTGATGCGGTGGGCGGAGCGGTCATGAAAACTGACCAAGCGAGTCATGGCCTGGGTCACCTTTAACATTTAACGTGATCTAGGCCACTTCCATGCGGGCTCTGGCATGTCTGTCAGCGCCCAGTCGCTCGGGTCCGTTGGGGCAGTGGCTATTTCGCGTGACCGTGACGTTTGCTCGCGGTACTACTGCTCGCCTCGGAGGGAATTCCTATGGCTGACCGTGCTCGACTTCGCATGTGGCGGTGGCGCTCCCGCGCTTTGTTGCGGATGGCCGCTGCGACCGCGGTTGTCGGTCTCGCTGTGCCGTTCTCGTCGAATGTTCTCGCGCAGGCAGAGCCCGATGCGGGTGAACTGGGCACCGCATGGGCAGCGACATATCAGGCCCCGCCGCTGTACCCGCATGTGCACATCGACTGGGATATCCCGCTGACGATGAGCGACGGAACGGTGTTGAAAGCCAACGTCTACCGCCCGGCGGATGCGACAGGACGCCCTGTCGAGACCCCGACTCCGACCCTGGTGAATCTGACCCCGTACACGAAACTTGCTTCTATGCTCGCGGATTCGGCGCTGTCGATACCGGTGCTTTCCGACGCGGTGATCGAGTTGTTCCGCCGCTTCGATCTGTCGGGCACTCCGCTGGACGGCGTCACGGAGCTGACGAAGATGCTCGGCGGTGGCCTGCCGCGCAACTTCACCGTCGATCGATCGCTCATCCAGTCCGGTTACACCCAGGTCGTGGTCGATGTGCGAGGAACGGGATTCTCGCAGGGCACGCTGTCGTTCTTCGGTGCGCGCGAACAGCAGGACACCGTCGAGGTGATCGATTGGGCGGCAAGGCAACCGTGGTCGGACGGGAACGTCGGCATGACAGGAGTGTCGTATTCGGCGGTCAATCAGATCCAGGCCGCCGACAAACAGCCGCCCGCGCTGAAGGCGATCTTTCCGGTCGAGCCCGGCAGCGACCTGATGCGCGACATCCTCGCTCCCGGTGGGGGTTTGAACGTCGCGTTCACTCCGGGCTGGCTGGCCGGGGTGAACTTCACCAAGCTGCTACCCGATCTGGTGTCGATCGCGCAGGGCAGGTTCGACTGGAAGTGGCTGGCGGACCGGGTCGCCAGCCCGTTCACCTTCTTCGACTTGCTGATCGGTGCGCTGACCACCTTCGATGTCGGCGCGATGCCGCCGAGCGTGGCGGCGGTTCTCGATGAGAACAGTGCGCTGCGTGCGGGCATGCGTGCCGAACCGGAACGGATCCGGATCCCTACCTTCGTGGTCGGTGGCTGGCACGACGTATTCACCAACACCCAAACGTCTATATACCAGCGCATCTCGGTACCGCCCGGTCAGAAACAGCTGCTGATGGGTAACACGTATCACCTCAATCCAGGCATCGACTCCGGTCAGCCGGGGCACCCGCCGCGCCTGGACGTACTGCAGCGCGCCTGGTTCGACAAGTGGCTCAAGGGAATCGACAACGGCATCGACACCTATGGCCCGATCACCACCGAGCAATTCGGCGGCGCCTGGTCGACGACCGATGTCTATCCGCGTCCGGGGGTCGAACACCGGCGCATGTACTTGAGCGGCACGCCGAGTGGAACGAGTGCCACCAGCGTGTACGACGGATCGCTCATATCCACGAATGCCGCTGCCCCGCAACGGGTCACGGTCGAACCAGGAATCACGAGCTTGTGCTCGAACGACACCGCGGTAGGTACTGCGGGCGTATCGGTGCTGCTGTCGGGATGCACGAAAGACGCACGACCCCACGAACTCAACGGCCTGACCTTCACCACGGCCCCCGTATCCGAACCCACTCTCGTTTCCGGACCGACTGCCGTGCACCTGAACACCGTCCTCGACGCCACCGACGGTTACTGGAGCGCCACCCTCAATGACGTTGCGCCGGACGGCCGTTCCACCGTGCTCGCCACCGGGCAACTCACCGCCTCGCTACGCGCCCTCGACCCCGAGCGGAATCAATACGCTGCCAACGGTGATCTCACGGTGCCGTATCCGAAGCTCACGATGGAAAGTCGTCAGCCGCTGGTTCCCGGCCAACCCACCATCATCGACATCGGTTTGACACCGACCGACGCCGTTCTGCAACCCGGACACCGCCTACGGGTGGACGTCTTTGCGAGCAACGTCCCCAAGGGCATGGCGCTCACCCCTTTCCTCGCAGAGAGTCAATTACGTCCGCAGCACATCGAGCTGAATCCCGACGAGCCGAGCTTCATCAACGTTCCGGTCAGCGGTGCGCCGTGGTGAGCCGGGCATTCTTCGGTGCGGGTAGGGCGATTGCTGGTCGAAGACTGCCCTCGGCACAGACCAGGATCGGACGACTCGAGGTGAAGCGCTAGCACCCCCCGTCGATTTTGCTTACGGCAGGCCGCTGCAGGTCGGACTGTATTCAGCGTGCTCGGTTTAGGCTTCGATCGAAATTGGTCATCCGTTCCGGCGGTCATTCGGTGGAAGGCAACGTATTGGGCGGGCCCGACAGTAAAGGCATTGGTGATCGCCTTGACGCAGATGCGCGCTATCTGCGTCGACCTGACGGCCTCGATTGAACGACCGTGCATCGTAACGACTGTATTGGCGCACCGAGTGAGAAGGGAACGGCGTGACGAATTTCGCGGATTACACCCAACTCGAAGAGGAAGCGCGCACAACGATGGCGGCCGATATCTGGTCGTATGTTTCGCACGGATCCGGCGATGAATCCACCCAAGCCAACAACGTGGCCGCGTTCCAGCGCATCGGTGTGCTGCCTCGGATGCTGCGCGCGAGCGAACACCGTGAGCTGTCGGTCGAATTGTGCGGCATGAGCCTGCCGACCCCGCTGTTCCTGGCCCCGGTCGGTGTGATCGGTCTGTGCGATCCACAAGGACACGGCGAAGTCGCGACCGCTCAGGCCGCGGCCCGCACGGGAGTGCCGATGATGGCGTCCACCATGGCCGTCGACCCGCTCGAAACCGTCGCCGCGCATTTCGGCGACACCCCCGGCATATTCCAGCTTTACACCCCGACCGATCGCGACTTGGCGCAAAGCCTGGTGCAGCGCGCCGAGAAGGCCGGCTTCCGGGCGCTGGTGGTGACCCTGGACTGCTGGCACACCGGTTGGCGCCCGCGTGACCCGTCGCTCACCGACTCTCCCCGGTTACGCAGCGAGTGTCTCGCGAACTACCTCACCGATCCGGTGTTCCAGCGGCTGCTGCCGACCGCACCCGACGACAATCCCTCGGTTGCCTTGGACACCTGGAACACAATTTTCGGCAACCGTCTCACCTGGGACGACCTGCCCTGGCTGCGCTCACTGACCGAGCTGCCGTTGATCCTCAAAGGCATCGGCCACCCCGAAGACGTCCGGCGCGCCAAAGATGGGGGAGCCGACGCCATCTACTGCTCCAATCACGGTGGCAGACAAGCCAATGGCGGCCTCGCGGCGATCGATCTTCTGCCCGCCGTCGTCGCGGCCGCCGACGGGCTGCCCGTCCTGTTCGACTCCGGCATCCGATCCGGCGCCGACATCATCAAGGCCCTCGCCCTCGGCGCGACCGCAGTCGGCATCGGCCGCCCCTACATCTACGGCCTCGCATGCGGCGGTACCGACGGCATCGTCAACGTCCTGAACGCACTCCTACAGGAAACGGACCTGCTCATGGGCCTCGACGGTTACCCCACCATCGCCGACCTCAGCCCCGAGATAATCCTGCCTACCGGGCGGTGAACCGGCTAGCGGTCTTCCGAGGTAGTCAGCGGGCGGGGCGCTACCGTCGACGGTGCGGTGAATAGCGGCTCTATTCACCGCAGATTATGCGGTGAATAGAGCCTAGGGCCCGGACTGGCCGGCTTCCGGAACGACGCTTAGCGGCTGGCTGACCTGCTGGTCGATGTCGCGCAGCGTCGAGGGAGACCTTTCTCCGCTGAACGGCAGGTGCATCGCACCCGCTGTGGCCGAGTACTTCGACTCCGGCACGTAGGCGCGAATCCAGCATGTCTAGGCGGTGATCCACGACGCGGGTAGATGGTCGATCGCCGTGTCAGCGGGGGTGTCAGGTGGATGTCAGGGCCGTGTCAGTTGGTGCGGCGACAGTGTGTACATCGAACACAGCGACCGGGAACGACAAGGTTTCGGTCTCTGCCACAACCGATTTCGAGGAGTACACGACATGTCGAACATCATCACCCTGACCGATCAGGACAAGGCCACTGTGCGGACTGCTGCTTATGGGGCGGTGGCGTTGCTGGCGGCTGCCGGTGCGCCGCATAAGGGCAATGCGCAGGCTTCTATTGCGCTGACCTCGGCGACGGGTCTGGTCGGGCATGTGCTTTCGGCCAAGTCGAAAGACATTCACCTGCCGGGTAAGTCGGTTGCCGAGCTGGCTGATCAGGTGCTGCCTGCGCTGACCGCGGCGGTGAGCCTGCTCGGCAAGCAGGATGCAAGTGAGGCAGACAACTTCCGCGGCACCGTGCTGGTTGCGGTCGAGGCCGCTGTCGGGTCCGGTAAGGGCGAGCCCAGCCCCGCGGTGGTTGCGATGGCTCGCAAGATCACCGCGGCCCTCGACGTCGCCTGACCGCCGCCTAGTTGCGCAACAGCGGCACCGCCGGACGGTCATCGAACCTCCGAGGAGACCTTGCCACACCACTATTCAGTGTTACTATCTACCGGTAGCTAGTAACACTGAATAGTGGGAGGTGATCCGTGGGCAAGCAGATGACCGAGATGCTCAAGGGCACATTGGAGGGCATCGTCCTGGCGATTTTGTCGGTGCGGGCCGCGTACGGCTACGAGATCACGGCATGGCTGCGGGAACAGGGGTTCGCCGATATCGCCGAGGGCACCATCTATGCCCTGCTCGTCAGGATCGAGAAAAAGGGCCTGGTGGACGTGGAAAAGGTCGCATCGGAGAAGGGGCCGCCACGAAAGGTGTACTCCCTCAACACCCAGGGGCGCGAATACCTGGACGAGTTCCGCAGGACCTGGGATTTTCTCGCACAACGGCTCGAACAGCTTCAGGTAGAAGGAGGCAGATGACCATGGTCGTCTCCAAGCTCATCACAAAAGTGGTCGGCGACATCGGCGAAAAACGGCGGTGGTGGCAGTACAAGGCACGCAAGGAGCAGCTTCCCGCGGGCTATCGCACAGCCGTCGACGCGCTCGAGCGATACCTGATGCATTTCGGTGTGGGAGGCGGGGTTTCGATGCTCGAGGACCTTGCCGATCTGTTCGAGCAGAGCGCGGCGGCTGGAGTTCCGGTCCGCGATGTCGTGGGGGAGGACCCGGTCGAGTTCATCGAGACATTCGCGCGGAACTACGAGGAGTATTCGTGGCGAAAGCGGGAACGGGCACGGCTGATCAGTGCTATCGAGCGCGCTACGGATGAAGGCACCGGAGAAGGAAGTTAGGGCTGGTCGATGACGACACGGCAGGCCGCGGCTGTCCACGTCCACAGTCAGCAGAAGCCCAGCAAGACGCCGAATATGCGGGAAGGCTTCACGATCGACCAAGCGGCGGCATTCGCCGGTGTCACGGTGATGACAGTGCAGGACTATCACCAGCGTCGGCTGGTCGACGAACCGGCATGTGACATCTCGGGACTTCGTCGGTACCGATCTGCCGAACTACTACGGCTGGTGCAGGTACGAACGCTGGCCGGGGCGGGCGTACCCCTCGCCGAAATCGGCGATCTCCTCGATTACCTCTCCGGCATCGAGCGCGTGCTCGAATCTCGGTAGGTCTGCCCGGCACATCACCGGGGGTGCGCAATCATGTTGTGCCCCAGTCTTATACGGCCCAAAATGCTCCAGCATTCTTCAGTTCTCTAGAAATGGATTTCAACAATGGTAGGCACGACGAACAGAACATCAGGGCAAGGAAACCTCGCCCGCGAGAACGGTGTCGAGGACGGGTGGGGAAAGGTAGCCGACGCGTTCCGGGCGACCTTCGACGCAAACCACGGCGTCGCGGGTGCGGCGTGCTGCGTCTACGTGAACGGCCGCCGCGTCGTCGACCTGTGGGACGGCCTCGCCGATCAGCAAGTGAACCGCCCGTGGGACGAGAACACCATCGTTCAGGTCGCATCAACCACGAAGGGCGCTACCGCGATCTGTGCCCATATCCTGGCGGCGCGCGGTGAACTGGACCTGGACGCGCCGGTAGTCCAGTACTGGCCGGAGTTCGGCAATGCGGGCAAGGAGCGGATTCCGGTGCGCTGGTTGCTGTCTCACCAAGCCGGTCTGCCGGTTGTCGACGGCCCGTTGACGTTTGAGCAGGCCTGCGAATGGGATCCGGTCATCCGTGCCCTCGAGGCGCAGCCGCCGTTGTGGCAGCCTGGTACCGAACACACCTATCACGGCGTCACTTTCGGGTTCCTGGTCGGGGAAGTGGTGCGCCGGATCTCCGGCAAGTCGCTCGGCACGTTCTTCGCCGACGAGGTCGCGGCGCCGCTCGGACTGCGCGCCTGGATCGGGCTGCCCGAGGAACAAGAGCAGCACGTGGCCCGGATCGAGTACGCCGCTCCGTTCAGTCTGGAGGAGCTGCTCGCGGGAATGGCCGAGGCTTCCGGGCTCGACAAGGACACGGTCACCGCATGGGTCACTTCCGCTTGGGGTCCGGACTCGGTGCAAATGCGCGCCGGTTCGCTCGGCGGCGCGTTGGACAACGCGGCCGACCCCGCGTCCGCGTACTACACCACGCGGGCCTGGCGCGCGGCGGAGTTCCCGGCGGCGAACGGAATTGCGGACGCGCACTCGGTGGCTCGGATGTATGCCGCCACGGTCAGCGAGGTCGACGGCGTGCGGTTGCTCGATCCGGCAACCGTCGAACGGGCGACAGCCGTCCAGACCGACAAGTCGCGGATGCACGGACTGCCGCCCGAGTTGAACATCCCGGCGAACCGTTCGTTCAACATGTCGCTCGGGTTCTGGCGCGATTGCCCACCCATGCCGATGGCCGGCCCTGGGTCGTTCGGCCACCCCGGCTCGGGCGGATCGATCGGCTTCGCGGTCCCCGATGCCGGTGTCGGCTTCGGCTACGTCACCAACCTGTGGAACTTCCGACCCGACGACCCGCGGGCATCGAGCCTGGCCGAGGCCGTGCGATCCTGCCTCGGTTGAGGTCGGCCGTTCAGGTGGGGTCGCGTTTGCGGCCCCACCCAACCGACGACTACTTTTCGACAGCCTCGTAAGCGAAAAGACCATTCCAGGTCAGCTTCGCCTGCCGCACCTTGTCCGAATGTCCGGCGTTGTTGTTGTCGTTGAACACCGGAACGTCGGGCATGTCCTGGAACAGGATGGCCTGCGCCTTTGCGATGTGTGCGTAGGACTCCTCCGGGGTGGGGTCGGCCAGCGCGGCGGTGATGTGCTTGTCGAATTCGGGGTTGACGTAACCGATGTCGTTACTTGCCGAATCGGAGACATACTGCGGGATCAAGAAGTTCAGCATCGTCGGATAATCGCCCTGCCAGGCGTTACGGAACGCGGTGCGGATGGACTTGCTGGTGATCGCGTCGCGCAACGGCTTGAACGTCGGATACGGTGCGCCGATCGCCTCCACCCCGAGGGTGTTCTTGACGCTGTTGGCGACCGCTTCGATCCAAGCCTGGTGGCCGCCGTCGGAGTTGTAGGCGATCTCGAGCCGGCCGGTCCACGGCGCGATGGCGTTGGCCTGCGCCCACAATTTCTTGGCCTCGTCCGGGTTGTACGACAGCAGTTCCACCCCGGGGAGATTGTCGTTATAACCGGGCAAGCTGGCGGAGGTGAAGTCGCGCGCCGGGACTTTGGTGCCGTGCCAGATGGCCTCGGAGATCTGCGGCCGGTTGATGGCCAGCGATATCGCCTTGCGGCGCAGCACACCTTCTTCGCCGGCGAAATGCGGCACGGTGGGCTGGAATCCGATGTGCTCGTAGCGCGCGGTCTTCTTCTGGATGGCGCGGTCACCGAGATCGTTCTTGAAGCTGGTCAGCGCGTTGTCGGGGATGGTGTCGAGCAGGTCGAGGTTGCCGGCCAGCAGATCGGCGTAGGCGGTATCGAAGGACTGGTACATCACGAACCGCAGGCCCTTGTTCTTCGCCGGCCGCTTACCGCGGTAATCCGGATTCGGCACCAGATCGATCTGCACATTGTGCTGCCAGGCATCCGGACCCGCGAATTTGTACGGGCCGTTGCCGATCGGGCGCTCGCCGAACGCCTTCATGTCCTGGTACGCCACCGCGGGCAGCGGACGGAACGGGGTGAATCCCAGCGAGAGTTCGAAATCGATCGACGGGCGGGTGAGATCGACCGTGAATGTGCGATCGTCGATCACCTTCAGCCCCGACATCGTCTGCGCCTTGGGCGGAGCCGCCGACACCTCGTCGTAGCCGACGATCGAGGCGAATATCCAGCTCTGCAACTGGGCATTGGTGCTCAGCGCGCCATAGTTCCAGGCGTCGACGAACGACTTCGCCGTCACCGGGGAGCCGTCGGTGAACTTCCAGTCCGGCGCGAGAGTGATCCGATAGTGCTGCCGGTCGGTCGACTCGATCGACTGCGCCACCTCGTTGTGCGCCACGCCGTCGGGGTCGTAGTACTTCAGGCCGGCGAACAAACGGTCGACCACGCGGCCGCCCTGGTTCTCATTGGTATTGGTCGGAACGAGCGGATGTTGCGGCTCACCACCGTTGACGGTGACCACACCCTCCGCCGCATCACCTCCATCGGAGGAACAGGCCGTCAGGCCCAGCCCGGTCGCCAATACGACAGCCGCCAGTAACGCAGTCCATCTGGTGGATCTCAACACACTCTCCGTCCTCGAGTGGCCGAATCGAACGCGGCCCCCGTAATAACGTCGGACAGTAGCTATTTCGTGCGTCGTTGTCCTCGAAATCCGCACCCGGGGCTGGAGTGAAGGTTTAGTTCATGTCGTCTTGCGGCCACCGCAGCCGTGATCGTCCAGGGCCATCATTGCGGCATCGCAACCCTCTCGTCGCGTCTGCGTACGGTGCGCAGACCACATGCCTGCCCCACGCTCGCGCCTTCCAGGACGAACTGAAAAACGATGACCACGAAGCCGAACAACCACCGCCCCAGCGTCTGCCAGAAGCGCGGGCGGCGGCCGTCCTTCCAGCGCAGCACGCGCATACCGAACAGCAGTTTGGCGACACTGCCGCGAAACAGCAGCGTGCCGAAGACATGGTTGACGAATGACGCTGCCAGCACACAGGGAATGAACGTAGCCAGAAACGCGGCGACACCGTCAGTAGGGGGAAAAACCTTCTGCACCAACGCGATACCGCCGAGAAGGGCTAGGAAGCCGTCGGTCATCGCCGCCACTGCCAGCCGGTTGTCCCTCGCCTGTTCCGGCAGCCACCCGTGCGGTCGCTGGGCGGCTCGTGCGGGGGACACGGAGGGCTCGGTATACGGTGCGCTCATTCGACACATTGTGCCGGTGTTCGGTGGTCCGATTGCAGCAGTGAAAACCAGTGGCTGGACAGATGATCGCTGCACGTCGGTTTGCAGAGACGCTCAGAATTCCTTGAGGTAGATCTTGTCGTCGGTGCCGATGTGCAGCAGGTCCAAACGACCGCGGCCGCGACTGCCGAGTGCCACTGCGTGATCGGTGACTCCGCCCATGTCCTCCCAGCCGCTCCAGCCGGCCTCGTCCGCGTCCAACCATGCGTGATAGATCGACGCGTCCGTGCCTCGGTGGAACAGGTCGATGCGGCCCGGACCCCAGGAGCATGCCGCGAGACCGTGCTCGGTGACGCCGCCGATCGCGTACCAACCGGACCAGTCGACGCCGGCGTTCTCGGTCCACTGGTGGTGGATTTCGTTGTCCCGGCCGACGGCGAAAACGTCGATCCGATCGGGGCCCCACGTGGTCGCCGCCGGGGTGCGGAACCCGCCGTCGGGTGCGTCGTACCACTCGCCGCCGAGGGATTCCCAGCCCATGAATCCGTGGTTGTCGTCGTAGTACATGTGCAGCATTTCGAACGGCGGGCCGGTGGCCGACAGCGCGAAGATGTCCATCCGCCAACGACTCCGGCACACTGCGGGGCCCGCGCCGATGCCTGCGGGCAGTGGGAAAACCGGCCCGAGGTCTTCCCATCGGGTCCACGACTGCGGCCTGGTGGACGAGCGGTGCCGCAGCGAGAACCCGCCATTGACGAACAGGTCGCGCCGATCGGGGATGCAGGCCAAGGCCGGTACTCCGGACAGGCTCGTGCCGCCGGGTTGGCCGATGTTCTCGTTCGACGCCCAGTAGCTGTTGCCGAGGTAGACCGCCTCGTGCAAGTCGTCGTTCTTGTCTCGGATTATGACGCGGAGTACGTCTTCATCGCCGGCTGCGGTGATCTCCCTGGGCTGCATGTGCCACGCGACGCTGGTCTCTTGCCATTCTGACCACCCCATGGTCGATCATCCCTTGCTGATGGCGACGCCGTCGCCGAGGATTCTGCTGCGATATTAGTCAGCTTATCTGACTAATGGTGTCAGTCTCACGCACTGAAGTCAAGGAGTGGACGCACGCATCCCCGACTTCAGCGCCGCCCGTACTTGGTTCAGCTGACCGCTCGCGGGCGCAACGGATCGTGCTCTTTGCGAGCCGCGCAGGCTGGTCGGCGGCATAGAATCTGGACAACGCGCTACGGGATCGGGGGTACCGGTGGGGTTCTATTCGCGCAAGTCGGTGAACGCGGGTCCGTTCCGGATCAACGTCTCCAAGTCCGGTGTCGGTGCCAGCGTTGGTGTTCGGGGGTTCCGGGTCGGCAGCGGGCCGCGGGGGACCTACGTGCATATCAGTGCACATGGCCTCCACTACCGGCGGATGCTGTCCTCGCCGCCTCGTGCAAAAGCTGATGTGACGCCTGCGCAACTCCGCGGAATGGACGCGGCCGACGAAACCGGTTTCGACGCAACTCAACTGGTGCCGACCGGACCTGGCGTACTGCTCGACCAGTTGAGCGCCGCCAGTCGCTACAACGCGCTATTGCCCTG
Organism: Nocardia suismassiliense; assembly: GCF_900269665.1. Classification (GTDB taxonomy): domain Bacteria; phylum Actinomycetota; class Actinomycetes; order Mycobacteriales; family Mycobacteriaceae; genus Nocardia; species Nocardia suismassiliense. Next base: position 7,712,752 of record NZ_LT985361.1, on the reverse strand, counting down.
GGGCGCAATCGCCCTGGTGTTGACCGCTGGTGTCGCCGCAACATCGAAACTGCTGTGGATGCCGATCACCGTGCTCGCCGCCGGCGTCCCCGGCTTGGTGTGGCTGTGGTGGTGGGACCGCCATAATCGGACGGTCACCGTGGCTTATGAGGTGACCGGCCCCATCTCGGACTGGTTCAACGAACTCACCGACGGCTACCGCTCATTCGTCGCGCTCGGCGGAGCATGGCGCGTCGAGGCATCTGTCTCTGTCGCAGGCACTTACGGATACAAGGTCAGCGGCGGCGCCGAGACTCAGATCAGCCGCAAGACGGTGACGCGCAGCCTGAAACCGCCCCGCATCCTCGCCACGAATATCGCCGTACCGACGATCTCCCACGATCGCCAAGCACTCCTGTTCCTGCCCGATCGAATCCTCGTCCGTTCCGCTGACAGCTGGAGCGATGTCGACTACCGGCATCTGCACGTGGAGTGCCACCGAAAGTGGGTGATCGAACCCGAGCCTCCACCCCGCGACGGGATTCAGGTCGATACAACGTGGCAGTTCGTCAACGTACGCGGCGGCCCCGATCGTCGATACCGCCACAACCCCCTTCTGCCGATCATGGAGTACGGGCACCTGACGTTGACCAGTCCACACGGTTTGCACTGGATCATCGATTGCTCGCGCCCCGAGGTAGCAGAGTGGTTCGCGGCCGTGCTCACACGCCGGCCCTGCTGATACGGCCTGGAGCGACCGCATCGCCGCGTTGAATACCGTTGTCTTACAACGAGTTCAGGGAAAGTCTGCGCAAGTTCGGCGACAGATTACGACTGCTTCGCTTTGCGGGGTGAGGACATTTCTTCCCACAGGGGACCGAATACCAGCCACAGGCCGACGACGGTCCAGGAGCGGCCGACCCACCACCACAGGCTGGTGGCCTGCTCGCCTTCTGCGACGGTGACGATGATCAAGCCCAGCGCCGCCGAGGCGATTGCCGCGGCGAGTACGGCGCGATTCCACTCTTTCCACAGGGCCGCCACCTTTTCGGGTGTTCCTTTCGCCGGCTTTACCGGCGCCGGACCTCCGGCGAATCGGTGTGCGAAACGCACGTCCGCCCAGCGCACGATCGCGGGACCGAAGGCGACGCTGACACCGAGGTACACCCCGGCGAGTCCGTGGATCAGGCCCGGTTGGGCGCCGCGGTGTAGATCGACGGCGGCGGCGACGATCAGGGCTACGTCGAGCAGCGGAATTCCCCACAGCAAGGCCGCGCCCACCGACCGCAACCGCAACAGGTATCGCGCGATCATTCCCGCCGCCAGCAATACCCACAGCCCGACCTCGGATATCACAATCATGGTCGCGACCGGATTGTCACGAATAACGTCCGGCATTTCGGTCTCCACCTGTCTGATGTATGTATTCGGCAGCTCGGCAATCGTGGTGCCGCGGGCGGCATTTCGGGCCCGTCCTGTCCGGAATCAAACGTAAAGCCCGAGACGTTCCGGCCGCGTCCTCCTATCGGAGGACTGCTCCACCGACATCCGGATGACATTCGTGGCATGCGCAAAGGCTCATACGCGATGCGCATGAGCCTTCGAAACGGGTGGAAGTGAACTAACCGATCATCGACCTGCGGAACCTGTCGGCGGAGCGTCCGCTTTGGTGACTTCGATATTCCGGTCGAGCATCGTATCTCCGAAACCACCGTTGATGCCGACGGTGATCACCACGTGGTGACTACCTGGTCGCACATTCTTGATGACGTACGACGGGCCGACAATCCCATCGCCGCCCGGCCCGAGCACGAAGTCCTGATGGTGCCCGTCGACCTGCACCAGCCCGACCCAGTACTTCTCGTCGGAATTCACCGACACCGTGATCTGCTCGGCGCCGCCCACGGCATTGGCGGTGGTTTCGGCCGCTGCGGTACTCGTCCCAGCCAACATGAGGGCGGTCGCGAAAAGCGGGGCAACCAATACGGAGTTTCGCATGATTCCTTTCAATGGGTGACATGGCGGACCGGCGCGTCCGCGAAACGCTTGGGGCGACATCTGTTCAAACCCGGGATCGAGTTCGCCGACTCGGCACCGGTGCTGTCGACGGGTTGGCGACAACATTAGGAAAGGCGCGACGTCGGAGAAAGTCCCGAGTTGTCCTGCCCCTGATACTCGGGGGATCCATCGATCGTCAGGATCCAGCGAATTCTGTTGGCGGAGTTGAACTTCAGAAAGGATTAGCTGGGGCTTAACTTGCCGCCACCAGTCGGTTGTTTCGCTACGCTGACTCGTGAAACAACCCCGATACGCGACGGTGTGCGATCGGGGTTTCCGGCTGAGGTGAGTGGCGCTGCCACGAATGGTGTTATGTGGGAAGGGGTATCGACTGATGTGGGCGCGGCGAATGGTGGCGGGGATGGTGTCGGCGGTGATCGGGGCGTTGGTTGCCTGGGTGGCGGGGGCCCCGGCACAGGCGGATCCATTGCCGCAGTTCACGACGATCGGCAGCACGCTCTACTCGTTCGGTGACGCGAAGCTCTGTGCGGGCGCGATCGATATCGCGCTGGAGGCTGCCCCGGCTCGTCCCGGTCATGTGCTGGCGCATGTGACGCCGCGGGGTTATCTGGGTGGGCCGTGCGGCAACCGAGTGAAGCTGGGTTGGGTGGGTTCGGCGGGTCTGCGCACTCAGGATGTCTACGTCCGGACCGACGCGGCGCAGGGTGATACCGAAACGACCGATCTGTGGGTGGGGATGGGGCCGGCCAAGGTAATGGCGGTCTCCTGGCCCATTCGGGGCACGTTCGCGGAGTGGTATCTGCTGGTGCCGTAACGAGCGCTGATCGCGGTGGCCGCTTACCGGGCGAAGGTCGCGCCGGCCCGGTTGCATAGGCACTGGGGACAGGGCAGGAAACGCGGGCGACGGTTCTGAGGGAGAATACGGGTGTGAGCTATGCAATCAGGACAAAGTTCAGAGATCAGCTCGGGGTACCGGCGACAGTGGCGCTGACGAGTGCCACGGCATTCGTCGGCTGGTAGCTCGATGTCGGAGCGGGAAGTGCCTGGTCGCGGCTCCTCGCCGGGGCCGGGTGAGAACAGATTCGATGCGGTGGAACGGGTGCACAGGAAGCTGGAAGGTATGAAGACGGGTGAGACCGGTCGCTCCGAAGCGGGAGACGGCGCGTCGAAACTCATTCGGCTGCCGCATCGTCCGCGGCGGATGACGGAGGACGCGAGCGAGCGCCCGCGTAAAACGTGGCGTTCGGAAGGCGGTTCCGTGCACGATTCCGCCCCGACCAGGCCCGTGATGCGATCGGAATTGCAGCGTGAGACGGGGGCGTGGCCGATCGGCCCGGACTCGACGTGGCACTCCGCTCCGGAGGGCGATCAGGGCCTAGCCGAACAGGACGCGAGTGTCATCGATCTCGGCGCACTGCGGCGGAAACGAGCCGACGACGATGCTCCGGCCGCAGGCACGCGGCGCATGATCAAGCCGCGCCGGATCGGTCCGGACAAACCGTAGATCCGGTCGCAGGCGCCCGCTTGACCACCGCCGAGTTCGAGCGGGTGGGATGCCCCGCCTCGTCCCTACCGGCATCCATCTAGTAGCAGTCGAATGGTGAGGCGCGGGTCATACTGAGCGTCGACCATCTCCGCGCCGGCGCAGATGTCGCCGATCGCTCGAAGTAGCTGGTAGGCGGTGAATTCCGCAGTGACCTCGCCCGCGTTTCGCGCGGCGGCGAGCAGGTCGTCGAGCACCGGCACGAGGCGATCGAGAAACAGTGCGTGCAACGCGGTGAAAGTATCGGGGTCGTTCCGCATCGCCGCGGCGAGCCCGTGCTTGGTGACCAGGAAGTCCGCGAAAAGGTCCACCCACTGACGCAGCGCGGTGAACGGTGACGCCGCTGACGCGAGCAGCGTGGGGCCGGCGTCGGCGCAGGCATCGACCTGGTGCCGATAGACCGCGACGACAAGATCGGCGCGGGTGGGGAAGTGGCGGTAGATCGTGCCCATGCCGACGCCCGCCGCGGCAGCGATCCGGCGTACCGGTGCGTCCACTCCGTCGGTGACGAAGACCGATGCCGCGGCATCGAGCAGCGCCTTCTCGTTGCGCCGGGCGTCCGCGCGTTTGGCGGTCGACTCCACACCGCCTCCTTTCGCAGGGTTTCAAGTCGCTCTTGCTAAGCGGAACACCGCTCCGTATATTCGGAGCAGCGTTCCGATTAACACCTTATCCGGTGTGCCATGCCGTCGGAAGCTGCCGCAGCCCGGCCGCGGCATTCATCGCCGATCGAAGGAAACATCCCCATGTCCACACCTGCCACGAGCGCCGTCCCCGCGCTGACCACGCCGATCATCAGCGTCAAGCCGGTCGTCCTGTCCGCACCGCAGCGCGGCGACGACCTCCAGGTGCGCGTGTCGGCGCCCGCCGTCGGCGCGGACCTCCCGGTCATCGTGCTCGCGCACGGCTTCGGCGAGTCGATGTCCGGGTACGACCCGCTGGTCGATTTCTGGGCAGGCAACGGGTTCGTCGTCCTGCAGCCCACGTTCCTCGACTCACGCACCCTCGGCCTCACCCCCGCCGACCCGCGGTATTCGGAGATCTGGCGCATCCGAGTCCAGGACGTCGGGCGCGTGCTCGATGAACTCGATCATGTCGTCGCCGCTGTGCCAGGTCTCGGCGATCGCATCGACCGCGAGCGCATCGCGGTCGCCGGACACTCCTGGGGTGGACAGACCGTCGGCATGCTGCTCGGCGCACGCGTTGTCGGCGCGGATGGACAACCTGGCCCCGACCTGACCGACAACCGCGTCAAAGCCGGTGTGCTGCTTGCTACGACCGGCCTGGCCGGCGACGACTTGACGCCGTTCGCCGCGCAGAACTTCCCCTTCATGCACCCAGACTTCGACGCACTGACCACGCCGACCCTCGTGATCGCGGGCGACAACGACCAATCCCACCTCTCGACCCGCGGCCCCGACTGGTTCACCGACGTGTACACCTACAGCCCTGGCGCGCAGAGCCTGCTCACTGTGTTCGGTGGCGACCACTCGCTCGGCGGAGTCCACGCCTACAACGCCAAGGACACCACCGACGAAAGCCCCGAGCGCGTCGCGCTGATTCGCACGGCGTCCTGGGCCTACCTCCGCAGTGCCCTCGGCATCGATGACACCGCGTGGAAGCAGGTGCAGTCCGATCTAGCGGCGGCCGCCGACCCGATCGGAAAGATCGACAACAAGTAAGACGTCACCGAGTTATCGCGAAACTTCCAAGGGACTCTCGACACCAAGGTTCATGACACGAAACGCGGTGTTCCCGCCCGAGCCCCTGACACGATCTGCACGATTGCCAGCACCACCAACAACACCAGCACAGCGGTCCAGGCATGGGTCAGATCGTGCAGCGCACCGGCCAGCACCGGACCGACCGCACACAGCGCGAACCCGGCGATCTGGCTCATCGCAGTCAGCTTCGCCGTCGTCTGCGCATCACGCGACCGCAGCAGCGGCAGCGAATACCCGATCGCGGTGCCCGCGCCCAACCCCGCGCCGAGCAGAACCATCCACACGATCGCCCCGCCGGTCGGCGAAATCAACAGTCCGACAAAGGAGATGGCCAACACCACCCCCGTCGACGTCGCAGCCCAGACCTGTCGTTCGCTCCGGTTCACCACAATGGACATGGCGAGCGCCGAGGGAACGGCAACCAAATTGGCCACCGAGAGCATGCCGCCCGCCCACGAAGCGTCCATGCCCGCATCCACGAGAATCGTTGGTAGCCAAGCGGATACGGTGTAGAACAGCAACGCGGGCATAGCGAAGAAGATCGTCACCGCCCAGGCCAGCGGCTGCAACCACAGGCTACGCGGCGCGCCCTCGGGCGCAGGACCGGCGCCGACGTCGCTGCGGACGCGCAACTGCGGCAGCCATACCAACCAGGCGACGACAACCGGCACCGCCCACAAACCCAGCGTCGCACGCCAGCCGAGGCCGGTGACGTCCTGTAGCGGCAGCGTGATTCCGGAGGCCGCGGCCGCCCCGGTGTACAGGGACATGGTGTAGAGCCCGGTCAGCAGTCCGACATGCCCCGGGTGATCGCGCTTGATCGCGGCCGGAACCAGCACGTTGCCCACGGTGATGGCCAGACCGATGATCGCGGTCCCCGCGAACAGCGCCACCACGCCGGGCAGCAGCCGAATCCCGAAGCCCGCCAGCAATACCAGCAGCGCGAAGCCGATCGTGCGGTTGAGCCCCAGCTCGCGCCCGATCCGTGGCGTGAGGCCGGAAAAGCCCACCCAGCAGGCGATCGGCACCGCCACCAGCAGGCTGGCCACGGTGCTGTTGAAGCCCTCCTGCTGCTGCACCTGCGGCATCAGCGTCGCGATCGCCGTGATGGGCGGCCGCAGATTCAGCGCGACCAGCGAGACGCCGACCGCCACCAACCAGATCGGCACCGCCACGGCGGATGTGGCCGCGAGCGCCGTTGTGTCATCCTCTGATTCGGCCCTCACTGTCCCTCGATCGTCACCGTGGACCAGTCGAACGTGAGTTCCTCGAGAATGTCCAGCTCGCTGCAGAACTTGTGCAGCCCACTGAAATTGGACAGCAACCGCTTGGTCGACGTGTCGTGCTCGACCTCCCGCAGCATCTCGTGCCCGCCCTCGACGCCGACCAGATCGACGATGCGATGCCAGGTGGGGAAGTTGTTCGCGGCGAACGCCTCCAGCCCGTCGACCATCGCCTCGCGGAACAGAGCGCGTTGCGCCGGACCGAGCCGGTGGTAGACGGCCTTGGCCACCTCGTCGGCGATCGAGGAGTGGCAGTACTCGTCACGGTTGTGCATGGTCGCGGTGACCTTGTTGATCGGCTGGATCTCGTCGTCCTCGGCGATCAGATCGAGGTAGGAGTTGATCGAGATCTCGGCGACCGTGGCGAAGGCGAGGGCGCTGAGATCGCGCTGCCAGCCCTGCTCGCTCCTGGCCATGCGCTGGCGGAGCCGAGCGGCCTTGTGCCCGAGCGGTAGTGCCGTCTCGGGCATCCGCCAGCCGCGGCGGCGCCGCATCACCGAACTGGCATTGAGGTGCATGAGGGTGTGGTACTGCTCGTCGAGCATCGCCTGCGTCATGGCGGTGGTGAGCATGTCCATGTCGAGGCCGGTGTCGAAGGTGTCCTCGATGACCAGGGCGAAGGTCGGATTCACCACGTGCTGTTCGGTGTCCATGATGTGTTTGTTGAAAGCCACCCAGCCCCAGCCGAGCATGCGCGCCTTGATGCCGGGGTCCAGCGCACGGTAGGTCGGATGCTCCCGGAACGGGACGAGACCCTCCGGATAGTCGGGTCGGGCCGGTTCGAACAGCTCATCGAGGTCGGGCTCGGGGCGCTTCACCATCGCGCGCCGATGCCAGATGCCGGTGAGCCTGCTGATCACCGCGTTCTCGACCGGGTCGTCGGGGTCGTGCTCCGGTAGCGACGGCGTGGCAGGACCGCCTCCGGGATATTGCGGCACAGTCACGGCTATCCCTCCATTTCTCTGCGGCCACCCGCATCCGGGTGGTCAGCGGTGATCGCGTCGGCGAGGTCTTCGACGCTGGCGGCGAGCACCGCGCTCGACGAAATCTCGGTTCCCCACCGTTGTTCCAGCCTGGCACGGATCTCGACGGCGGCCAGCGAGTCACATCCGACGTCGCGCAATGGACGTCGGCGTGGAATCCGTTGCGCCGGAAGGCCGAGTACCGCACCGAGTTCGGCGGTCAGCCTGTCCAGCAGGCCGCCACCGGCGGGGATCTCCGGTGCCGAGGGGGGAGGCGGCGAGTAGACCGGTGGGTCAGCCACCGACTCGGCAGGCGTGAACCAGGTACGCCGCCGCTGCCACGGGTAGGTGGGCATCTCGTCCGGAATGCTGAACGTCGGATAGATCCCGGTCCAGTCCGGATCGACACCGGCGGTGTAGAGGCGGGCGGCGATCTCCGCGAGGCGGGCGGTTTCGGAGGTCTCCCTGCGTAATCCGGCCACTGCCGTACCGGAGGCACTGTCGCCGAGGCATTGCTCGATGGCCTGCACCAGCACCGAATGCGGGCTGATCTCGAGGAAAACTGTTGGCCCCAGGGCGTTTTCGGCGGTGATCGCGTCGGCGAACCGAACGGTGGACCGCAGGTTGTCGGCCCAGTACCGTGCGTCGAGATCCGGGCCGGTCATGCGTTCACCGGTGACGGTGGACCGCAACGGCACGGTCACCGGTTCGGCCCGCAGCCCGGCTAACGCGGTGATCAACTGCGGTTGCAGCGGATCCATGAACCGGCTGTGCGAGGCGAAGTTGATCCGTACCCGCCCGGCGCGCACCCCGGTGTCCCGCAGATCGGCGAGTAACCCGTCCAGCGCATCGCTTTCGCCGGACAGGACGGTCAGCCGTGGGCTGTTGCGCGCGGCCACCACGAGCCGATCGCCGTAACGAGCGGACGCCGCCTCCGCCTCGTCGGCCGGCAGTGCCACGGCGACCATGCCACCCAGGCCGTCCGCCTGCGACGTGAGTTCGCCTCGGCGACAGATGAGTTCGGCGGCGACAGGCAGATCGATGGCCCCGGCAACCGTGGCGGCGGCCACTTCGCCGAAGCTGTGACCGATGACCACATCAGGTGCGATGCCCCAGGAGCGCCAATGCTGCGCCAAGGCGACCTGCATGGCCCACACGGCCGGTTGGATCACGGCGGTCTTCGCCAGCTCCGCTCCGTCGTCGTCGGCGAGCACTTTCAACAGTGACCAACCGGCCGCGGATTGGATTGCGGCGTCGCAGTTTTCGACTGTGGTGCGGAAGGCAGCCGAGGTGTTCAGCAGTTCGCAGCCCATGCCGACCCACTGGCTGCCGTGTCCAGGAAAGACGAAGGCGACACGGACTCCACCGGTTGGCCGCTGCGTGACCTCATCGGGCAGCTGGGCTCGTAACGCCTCGGCCAGCCCGTCGCCGTCCGGCGCGGCCACCGCAGACCGCCATTCGTGATGAGCCCGGCCACGCGCGGCGACGGCACATACCTGTCGCGCAGTGACCGGATCCGCACCGTCGAGCCGGTCCGCGTAGGCGGCCGTAAGCACCTGCGCCGCAGCACGATCGCGCGCAGACAGGGGCAGCACCAAGGGCTGCGGCTCATCGTCGTCGTCCGGTATCGAATCGACAGGCGGCGCGGTGAGCACGACGTGCACGTTGGTTCCGGACAGGCCGAACGACGTGACACCGGCGACCGGAGCCGAATCCTCGGGCCACGCAACAGGTTCGGTCGGCATCCGCAGCGGCGTGTCCGGCTCCAGTAGCACCGGATGCGGCTCGGTAAGCAATGGATTCGCCGGAATCAGCCGATGATGCAGGCTCAGCACCGTTTTGATGAACCCCGAGATGCCGGCCGCCCCCTCGGGGTGGCCGATATTGGTCTTCCCCGAGCCGACCAGGCAGGGCCGCTCCGCTGGCCGCGTTCCGGCGAATACGCGCGACAGCGCCCGCAACTCGATGGCGTCACCGGTATTGGTGCCGGTGCCATGGGCTTCCACATAATCCACCGCAGCGGGATCGATGCCCGCCCGGTCCAGTGCGTCGCGCAGCAGCCGTTCCTGCGCCTCCTGGGCCGGGGCGACCAGCGAACCACCGCCGCTGCCATCGTTATTGCTCGCACTGCCCGCGATCACCGCATAGACGCGATCCCCGTCGGCGCGGGCCTGCGCCAGCGGTTTGAGCACCACCACGCCGACGCCCTCGGAACGGACGAAGCCGTCACCGGCGGCGTCGCCGAACCGGCAGCGGCCCCGCCGCGACATCAACCCGACCTGCTCGTAGATGGCGGCCAGCTCGGGCAGCAGCACCAGATTCGCCCCGGCCGCCAGCGCCAGGTCCGAATCGCCGAGTTGCAAGCTCTGCCAGGCCAAATGCACCGCGGTGAGCGATGACGAGCACGCCGTGTCGACCGAGACGCTCGGGCCACGCAGATCCAGCGCGAACGAGATGCGGCCGGACAGGAATGAGGACAGCCCGCCGCCGGTCAGTGCGTGCAGGTCGAGCGAACTCTGCCGAGCCTGCAATTCCCAGTAGTCCCGGCCCATCTGCCCGACGAACACACCGGTGCGCGTGCCCGCCAGCGCGGTCGGCGGAATCCCGGCGTCCTCCAAGGCTTCCCAGGCCACCTCCAGCAGCAGTCGTTGCTGCGGGTCCATCCGGTCGGCCTCTCGGGGGGAGATACCGAAGAAGGCGGCATCGAAACCCTCGACGTCGTCGAGGAATCCACCGAAGCGGCGGAATCCGGACGGCACCGCGGGCAGCCGGCCGAACACGGCGGGATGCTCGGTGCGCCGATCCGGCACCTCGGTCACCGCGTCCACGCCGTCGACCAGCAACCGCCACAGTGCTTGCGGGTCATCGGCTCCCGGTAAACGGCAGCCGATCCCTACGACGGCTACCGGTTCGATGCGCCCGCGTCGGGCGGGCTCCGGGACGCCGGCCGACCGTGGCCGGTCGACCGGCGGCAGGACGCGGCGCAACTCGGCAGTGATCATCCTGGTCAACTCGCGGCGATGGGTCCGGACGAAGAAGTGGCCGCCCGGCAATACGCGCGTTCGCACGGTCTCGTCGGCGAGTTCACCCCATGCGTCGGCATCGTCCGGTGCGGCCATAGTGTCGTCCCGGCCGCTGAACACCACGACCGGACACTCCACCGGCGCGGCGGACCGATGCTGGTAGGTGGAGAACATCGTGACATCCGCGCGCAACGCAGGCAGCGCCGCGCGCAGCAGATCGCGCTCATCGCGCAATTCCGCTGGGGTGCCGCCCATCTCGAAGATCCGGTCGAGCAGCTCGTCGTCGGGCAGTTCGTGCATGGGGTCCGGCGTGAGCCGGTGCGGTGCCGCCAGACCTGCTACCAGCAGCGCGACCGGGGCGGGTGCGCCGTCGCGGTGCAGCCGCAGCGCCACCCGATATGCCAGCAGGCCGCCCAGGCTGTGCCCGAACAGCGCGAAGGGCGCGTCGAGATGTGGACGGAGCGCGTCGACCACCGCGTCGGTCAACGCGTCCAGATCGGCCAGCGGCGGCTCGTCCGCGCGTTCCTCCCGTCCGGGCAGCAGCACCGGTAGCACGTCCACCCAACCCGGCAGCTCCTGTTGCCAGCCACGGAAAACCGATGCGCCGCCGCCGGAGTGCGGGAAGCAGAACAGCCGCACCCGCGCCGAGCGGCGGGGCGGCCGCGACAGGAACGCGCTCATTTCGCCCGCCCCCGGCCGCCCAGCGAGCCCGCGATGATCAGCTTCTGCACCTCGGAGGTGCCCTCGTAGATGCGCAGCGACCGAATCTGCCGGTACAGCCGCTCCGGCACGCTGTCGGCGACCAGTCCCGCGGCACCGAAGACCTGCACGCAGGCGTCCACGATGTGTTGCGCGTGTTCGGTGGCGTACAGCTTGGCGATGCTGGAGTGTTTCGCCGCCGCCGGATCGCCGCGGTCGGCCTCCCATGCGGCGCGGGCCACCAGCAAGGCCGCGGCGTTCAACTCCACCTCGATCTCCGCGAACGTCGCCTTCACGAGTTGCAGGTCGAACTGCCGAGCGCCGTACATCGACCGGTTCTTCGCGTGGGTCAGCGCGGCGTCGGTGGCCCGGCGCGCGAACCCGATCGCCGCGGCGCCCACGGTCATCCGAAACCGTTCGAGTACTTCCATCGCGATCACGAAACCGCCGCCCGGCCTGCCGAGCACGGTGTCTTGCGGCAGGTGGCAGTCCACGAACTCGAGATCGGCGAAGGAACGGGGGGCGATCAGCGGAACCCGTTGCCCCACCGTCAGTCCCGGGGTGTTCGCAGGCACCAGGAACGCCGTCAAGCCCAGTGCGCCTGGGCCCTCGCCGGTCCGCGCGATGACGCAGAACAGATCCGCGATACCACCATTGGCGATCCAAGCCTTCTTGCCGTTCAGCACATAACCATCGCGCACCCGCTCGGCCTTCAGGCCGATCGCCGCGACGTCCGAACCGACCTCCGGTTCGGAGATAGCGAACGCGCCGCACAGGGTGCCCTTCGCCATCGGCGCCAGATAACGCCGCTGCTGTTCTTCGGTGCCGTGCCGCACGATCGGCGTCGCGGCCAGGGCCTGGATCGAGAAGGCGAAGTCGGCGAGATCGTCGGCGTAGGCCAGCGCCTCGCGCAGCAGGCACAGCGAGCGGCAGTCGCCTGCCGCCGAGCCTTCCGGTCCCGCAGCGGGATCCAGCGCCTCCAGCCAGCCGTGTTCACCCAGCGCCCGAAGGATTCTCAGCCCGGTCGCATCAGGGTCGGCCGGGTCGTCCCACAACTCACTGTGCTCGGCGCACCAGCTCTCGATCTGCCTCGCGCGCTGCACATGTCGCGGCTCGTAGAAGGGGAGGGCGAGGATGCCCGCATCGAAGCTCATCGTTGCTCCTAGGACAGCGTGAAGATTTCGGTGGCGTTCACCGCGGGGTCACCCGGCCGCAGATGCAGGCGACCGCGACCCGGACACAGCACGACGGCGGCGACGGTGCGTTCGCGACGAATGTCACCGTTGTCCGTGACGTTGATCGGCGGTGCGGACAGCACGGCGAAATGGTCTTCCGGATCGGCGGGCACGGTGGCGAGCCGGGTCCGGCACTGCTCGAGCCTGCGGACCGACGAATTGCGGGCGAACACGTTGATCTCGTCCCGGGGCGCGAGGTCGGGATGCAGGAAATGATTGGTGTGCGCGGTATTCAGGCCGTAATCGACCCGGAAATCCGAGTCGAGCACCTCGACATAGGCGGCAGTGTCCTTGTCGCACAATACGATGTTGCGCGAACTCGCCAGCGGCAGCTTCCGCAATACGCGCACCGCTTCCTCGACGGAGCCCGCGTTGTCGAGCAGATGCCGGATGGCGAGGTAGGGCGGCACACCCGGATGCCACGTGCCACCGAGCACGAGATTCAACCCGACCGCAAGCCCGTCGCTGTTGAGACCGAGGTAGCCGAGCAGGCCGCCGAAGCTGAGCACGAGGACGCGCCGGGATGTCCCGGCCCGCGCGATCTCCAACACACTGATCTGATCGTCCAGATTGCCGTTGAGATCGACGGTCTGCGCCAGCACGGGTTCGGCACCGGCCAGCGCGTAGGTGGTGCAGTCCCCGGCGGTCGGAATCTTCTGGTACCCGAGAATTTCCCGGCGTAGTTGCAGCAACGCCGCCTCGTACGGGTCGATGTCCGCGCCGGCGGCGAGCCCGCGGATCTCCTCGGCCAGATCCGGTGTCGCAGCGGAGATCTCGGCCAGGTAGGCGTCGATCGTCGGCCGTAACTCCCGCAGCGACACCGGCTCGGGCAGGATCCGGTTCAGCCGGCACAATCCGTCGTCCAGGAAGGCCCGCAGGTCGGCGGCTCTGGCCTGGCCGTGTTGATAGCCGAGGGCGAAGGAATCACCCTCGGCTCGGACGAACGGAGTCCGCAGGACCGCGCTCATTCGACGGCGCCCGCCAATTGCACCTTCGGATATGCCGCCAGTTTGCTTTTGACGCCGGGCCATTCGCCACGCAGCACGCTGTAGAAGATGGCGTCTCGGCGCCGACCCCCGGGCATCGGATTGAAGCTGCGCAGGACGCCCTCCTCGACAGCTCCGATATTGCGCAGACCTCGGCGGGCCTGCTCATTGAGTACGTCGGTCTTGAACTCCACCCGTTCCGCGCCGAGTCGCTCGAAGGCGTGTTCCAGGAGCAGGTACTTCGCCCACCGGTTGAGCCCGCTGCCGCGGAAGTCCCGGCCGAGCCAGGACCAGCCGATCTCGAGCCTGCCGTCCCGCTCGGCCATGTTCCCGTAGCTCATGCTGCCCGCGGCCCGGCCGCTGGCCTTGTCCATGATGTAGAAGACCACTCGGCGCCCGGCCAGCTGATCGTCCAGTGCCGCATCGAAGAACGCGTCGAAGTCGGCTTCGGTCTCCACCAGCGAGACGAAGTACCGCCAGATATCCGGATCGAGCGCGATCGCGCACAAAGCCGCCCGGTCCGTCGGCTCGATCGGCCGGAGCAGGACGTGGTCGTTCTCCAGCCGCGCGGGCGCCAGCTCAGCCCATCCCATGTCAGACCGCACTTTCGGAGTGCCGGGACAGCGCGGCCGTCACATCGCGCAGGGTGCGCATGGCGGCCACGTCCTCCTCGGTGAAGCTCGCCAGCGAGATGCCCGTGTCGTCGCAGACCGCGGTCAGGAACAGGACCTTGTTCAGCGAGGTGAGCCCGTAGTCGTCGACCATGTCGAGATCCGGATCGAGTGCACCGGGTGCGTTGTTCGACGCGATCACCTTCCGGAAGTTGTCGTGCACGGCCTTTTCCAGATCAGGCATGTGTTCGTCCTTTCTCGCCGATTTCCCGTCGATACTGCTCGAGGATCTGCCGACGCTTCGGTTTGTATTGCGAACTGAGCAGTCCGTTTTCGATGCTGAACCGAGGTTGCGCGATCACCACTCTGGCGATGCGCTCATCGCGTTCGAGCTCCTGGTTGGTGCGCTCGAGGTGTTCGGCGATCGCCGCGTCATCGGCGGGTTCGCTGGTCGGCGAGACGACCGCGACGAGCTGGGTCTGCGCCGGGCAGAACAGCACGCAGTGCTCGATCGCCGGACTCGCGGCCATGCGTTCTTCGATCGGCCGGACGATGATCTTCTTCCCGTTCGCCAGCACGATCACGTCGTCGGCGCGCCCCTGGATATACAGAAAGCCGTCCTCGTCCAGGTAGCCGATATCGCCGGTCCGGACCGTGCCATCCGCGGCGAACGCGCCCATCGAATGCGCGGTCGCGCCGTACTCGTACCGCCGCGCCACCGGAAAGTCGCTGCGCACACTGATGACACCGTCGGCGTCGAACAGCACCTCCTTGCCGGGCACGACGCGTCCGACGCTGCCTTCCTTGCTCGCGCCCGGATAGTTCTTGGCGACGATGCAGGTCTCGTTCATGCCGTAGCCCTCGTAGATGGGCAGGCTCAGGTTCGTGAAGAACCGCAGCATGTCCGGGCCGGCCGGTGCGGAACCGGTCCACAGGTAGCGGATTCGGTCGCCGAACATCTCCTTGGCCGCGACCTGCGGATCGCTCTGGGCCGCCAGATGCCGTTTCACGGTCTCGTAGAAGCCCGGCACGCCCATCACGACGGTGGGCCGCACCTGCCGCATCGCCGTGAAAGCGGCTTCATAGGTGCTCACCGTGACGTCGTGGCCGAAACACAGCGCCGAATAGATCCAGTACCGCTGCTGCAACAGGGCCAGCGGCAGAAAGCAGAACAGGTGGTCGCCGGGGCCGTGCGCGAACATGGCCTGGACGGCGCGCAGTGAGCTGTCGATGCTGCCGACGCTGGCCGCCAAGCCTTTCGGCACGCCGGTGCTGCCCGAGGTGAACTTGAGGGTCGTCGCCTCCGCGCTGTCGTACCGGACCTCGGGCCGGGGGTCGGCCGGTTGTTCGGCGAGCACGCGAGCCTCGCTGATCGGCCGGACACCGGCGGCGGTGGACGGCTGATCGGTGAACAGCAGCTTCAGGTCGTAGCGGGCGAGCAGCGCCTCGTCGGGCTCGAACTTGCCGGGCTCCAGCCCCGCGGTCACCGCTTTGCACCGCAGCGCGGCGAGATCGAGCAGCACCCACTCCAGACAGTTCGCGGCGAGGATGCCGATCCGATCCCCTTGTGCCACACCCAATTCGCGGAGCCGAACCGCCAGGCGTTCGGCACCGGCCGCCAGCTCGCGTAGTTCGATCGTTTCCGTCTTACCCAACCGCGCGAAGGTCGCGTGGTAGCCGACCGGGGGCGGCGTCGTGACGATCTGGTTGATCACCGAATCCATCAAGCGCTCCCCACCCCGACCGGCTCCGCCGCCTCGACCGCTGGTTCGGCGAAGAACTCGCCCACCAGGTCCACCCGGGTTCCGGCCGGCACGAGTTCCACGGTGTGCGGCCATTCGTTCGGACGCTCCTCGCCGAGGGCCGCGCCGAGCCGACCGGCGAACCGGGGCAGCACCGGTGTGGCGCAGTGGGCAAGCAACCGCGCCGCGGCGAGTTCCAGCGCCACCGCGGTACGGGCCTCGTCATACCAGTCCTCAGCCGTCGCCACGGCGCTTTCCTGATCGACGAATCGGCGTGTGTCGGTGACGATTCCGTGCAGCTCCGCAGCCGCGACCTCCAGCGAGAACCCGTCCGGCCCGAGGGCGGCGGTAACGGCGGACAGTCGCGCGCCCAGGCGACCGAGAAATGCCGTGTGCTCCGGGGTCCAGATGCCGGCGTCCGGGGCGTGGCCGCCGTATCGCGTCTGGATGCGGCGGCCCAGGTCGTTGAGCCACTGCTGCCAGGTGCCGATCAGTTCGTCGCGTACTGCGGCCGTATAGCTTTCGTGAGTGAAGTTGGTGCGCCTCGACTCCGGCCGCGTCCGGGACAGGAAATAGCGCACCCCGTCCACGCTGTCCGGCGACAGGATTTCCTTGCCCCAGACGGCATGCCGTCGGCTGGTGGAGAATTTGCCGCCGTCCAGGAGATAGAACTCGTTGACGTGGTAGTCGATGTCCGGCTGCCAGTCGGGGAAGGCCAGCCGGTACAGCACCGGATACAGGATCGAGTGGTAGAAGCTGTTGTCGTAGCCGAAGAAATGCACGATCTTCCAGTCCTGCTCGGGCTCGTCCGCCCGCCAGTCGCGGCCGAGGCGACGGCCCAGCGCCGAAATGCTGTGCAGGAAGCCGTAAGACATCTCCGGCCAGACCCAGATGACCTGTCCGTCCACGTCGGGCTCGGCGGGCGGCACACCCCAGTTCGCGGGATGGGTCATCGCCACGTCGAGTCGAGGGCGGGCGAACAATCGTCCGGCCAGTTCGCGCAGCCGCGCCGGAACGCGGCCCAGCCGGTGATGTGCCGCGAGTTCGGTGGCGAACTCGTGCAACGGGAGGGTGAACCTGGTGATCGTATCGATGCGCGGGGGCTCCTGCGAGAGCTTCGACTGCGGATCGGCCAGGTCGACACAGGAATTGGGCTCGCCGCAGCCCTCGCAGATATTTCCGCCGGTTACGGCGCCACAGCCGGGGCAGCCGCCCGTCACGTCGGCCTCGTACAGGTAGTCGTGCGTCGCGGCATCGAAGAGCGCTTTACCTTCTTGCGGCGCAACGGATCCCGACTTCACGAGGCGGGAGAAGTACGCCTGCAATCCGGCGCGGTAGGTGGGTTCGGTATCGGTCACCGTGTATTGGTCGGGCTCGATGTCCATCAGCCGCAGCGTTTCGGCGATCTCGGCGCTGTAATACGCCGCCGTCGCGGCGGGGTCCTTGCCCTCGCGCCTGGCCCGTTCGACCACGTAGCTCTGATAGTCGTCGCTGCCGGTGAGGTGCCAGGCCTGCGCACCGTTCATCCGCTGGAACCGGACGAAAACATCCGCCCCCAGATACGGGCCGGACAGATGCCCGAGATGCAGGTCCCCATTGGGAGTCGGCGGCGTGGAGAATACGAAGATCGGCCGCTCGCCGAAACGCCGCCGGTCGCTGCGTCCGGTCGACGCGCGGGCGGCTCGGCTCGGATCGCGCCAGTACAGGTCGAAGAACACCAGCTCGGTGGACCCGGTGTTCTCGACCACGTGGGTCTCGAACGGATCGAACAGCACGGCCATGCCCGGGGCGACGGGATGCCGCCCGCCGTCCACGATGACGTCGCCGTGGCCGCTGACCACCAGGAACAGCTCGGTCTCGTCGTGCTGGTGCGGATCGGACCGGCCACCGGGCGGGACCCGGGCCCAACCGGCGCCGAAGCCGAAGCCGTCGATCGAACTCATGTCGATGCCGAATGCGGAGTGCAGTTCGGCCGTGTCGAAACGATTGATGATCACGCGGGACTCATCTCCTTCGGTGGCTGACTTGCCGCCCCGTCCAGTTGCAGCAGGCCGACGGCCTCGGCCGCGATCGCCGGGGCGAGCCGGTAGCCCGAACCGTTCGCGGCACCGGCGAAGATCACCCGTCCGGCCGGATCGAGCGCGCGCACCTGTGGCTCCCGATCGGCGCTGTAGGCGTCGCAGAACACGCGACCGCCTGCGGCGCGTTCGGCGAGTGCGGGTGCGTACCGGTGCAGCAGGGGCAGGGCCGCGGCGAGAACGCTCTCGTCGAGCCCGTCGGACACGGTGTCGGGGTCGACGTCCCACTCCTGGTGGGTGTAGCTGAACAACCAGTGCCTGCTGTGGCGCAGCGGCAGTAGGAAGGCGTCCTCGTCCTGGAACACGATGACGCCGTCGTCGCGTCTCGGCTCCTGCTCGATGTGGATCGCGACGACCTTCTTGACGCGCGCGTGCAGCGGGGCGACAAGGTCACGCCATGCCGGATCGGCCAGCCAGGGGCCGGGGGCCAGCACCACGCGTCCGGCCGTGCACGTCTTGCCGGTACTGAGCCGGATCAGCACCTCGGAGCCCGCGTCTTCGACGGCGGTGACTCGCACGCCTTCCCGGAAGGTGACGTGCGGACGCAGTTCGCGGGCCACCGCCTGAGCGACCGCGGGCACGTCGGCGTAGTGGCATCCGTTGCCGTGCCAGGCGCGGGCGCCCTGCGGCAACCGGACGTCGGCGGGCACCGTTTCCGTCGGTGTCAGCGCGGCACGGTCGAGATAGACCGCACCGAGCTGTGCGGCGGTCTCGGTCGCCACCACGGTCATGCCGAGCGAATGTATCGGCAGGGCAGGGTGTTTCGCGGCGAGGCCGGCGTAGAAATCATGGCTGTACGCGGTCATCTGCCGCACCCGTTCGGTTGCGCCGCGCGGAAAGTGCAGTCCTGCTGAGCGTCTGCTGGCTCCGGTGCCGATCCCGTCCCGGTCGAACACCACGACGGGAGTGTCCGGCGCGCGCGAAATCACCTCGCGCGCAACCAGGCAACCGACGATGCCCGCGCCCACGACGGCGACGGTGCTGTTCGTCATCGCTCTACGCTCCGGTCGTCGGGCGCTTTGGCCGACCATTCGAGAAACGAATCGTGCGGGTCGTCGGATCGCATGCCGCGCAGGCGATCGGCTATGCGTTTGCTGCGCCAGGCGACGAGGCTCAGATTGGCGTCGGCCAAGCCGCGCTGCCGTCGGGCACCGTTCTGCAGGAAGATGTTTCGGTCGGCGGGGCCGTCCCAGCACACGGCGAAATCCGAGTCGATTTTGTACTCGTCGCGGTCGCGCTCCAGGCGGTCCGCGACGGGGGACAGGAACTCCATGTCGTCGGCGTGGAAACCGGTTGCCCAGACGATCACATCTGCCTCGGCATGCTCGTGCACGCCCGGTTGGTCGTTGTGCGTGAAGGTGATGTCCCAGCCCGAGTCGGGATCGCCGGTCACGCCCAGCACATCGCGGTTCGGGTACAGGGCGACCAGATCGGTGGCGCCGTCGACGAAGTGGTGCAGGTAGATGCGCTGGTATATCTCGCGCAACGTCGCCTCGGAGATGCCGTCGCTGGTCAGCACATGGGCGGCGTTGAGCACGTCCCGGGACGCGCCGGGCAGGCCGGCGAAGTACTCCGAGTAGCCCGGCATGTAATAGTCGTTCGTGAACGGCGAGTCGTCCAACGGAAAGTAGTTGCGGCGCCGCGATATCCAGCCCACCCGGCGCGGCAGTTCGGTGCGCGGACGGGAGATCAGCTCGAGAAATGCCTCCGCGCCGGATTGGCCGCCGCCGATCACCCACACCCGTCGTCCCGCGAGTCCGACTGCCTTGTCGGCGAATTCGCTGATATGGAACTGGGTCGGCCCGAGCAGTTTTTCGGCCACCGGCGGAACATAAGGTTTGCGACCGACTCCGATAACGACGTTGTCGGCCTTCACCACACGGTTGCCGGTGCGTAGCAGGAAGACCTCATCGAATTCGATGGAACGGACCTCTTCGCCGAAGATCAGGTTCTCGTTCTTCGAGCTGACCCATTCGAGGTAGTTCCGGAATTCGCTGCGTGGTACCGCATCGAATTGCGCGTTGAGATAGTGGTAGACCCGGCCCTGAGCATGGAGATAGGACAGGAAAGAGAAGCGGTTCGTCGGGTCGGAGAGGCTGACCAGGTCCTTGAGCATGGAGACCTGGAGGGAGGTGTTGGGGAGGAGTTGCCCGTCGTGCCAACGGAAGTCGCGCCGCTTCTCGAAGAAACAGTTCGATACGTCCGGCTGTTCGTACAGTAATGAGGCCAGGCTCAAGTTTGCTGGTCCGATACCGATGCCCACACATCGGTAATGTTCACAATTGTCGGTGAGCGAGCTCCGGCTCATTACGCCTCCTGCCCCTCGGGGCCAGTCCCTCGGTGGGTATACCGAGGGAATCGTCGGTTGCGAATTCGCAATACTCGCCCCCGTGGGCGGCTTTGCTGCATGAATAGAACCCCCGTCGATCAGCTGGAGCCCTGTTTACCACTTCAGAATCCGCGGTAATATCCTCGAACTCAACGCTAGCGGGTGGGGGAGGCGTGCACAAGAACGGTGAAAGTTTTTGCCGGAGTTCGGTGCAACGCTGACGATGGTGGGTGTGATCGCCTAAGCGGTTGGCGCGGTAGGGGTTTGGGATGCGGCGGCGAAGGCGTAATCTTGGGGTTGAGCAACGACCGATGGGAAGCTGTCGGGGCCGCTGAAGTCTCCTCTTGTGCTAACGCTTGTGCCGCTGCCGCGCCGATGGCTGGGCAGCGGAAGGCGCGGCATGCCAGTCTTTTCGACGCGCACGTGGTTGCTCGAACGAGCGGCCGGGTTCGGCCATCGAGGGCTATTACGCGGAGAAGGCGCCGCGGGTGTGCTGTTCGAGTCGCTGTGCCAGGCGTTGCAAGTCCTGGGAGCGTCGTCGGGCGAGTTCGGCGACGCGCGGCGCGCAGTGACTTGGCACATTGCCGACGACGTCGTCCCATTCGATGTCGTCATCGAACGGAAACTCCAGCCACCGCAGCAGTTTTCGGCCTGTTTCGGAGAAACGCAGCGACGGATCTTTGCGCAGTTGCTGCAGCATCTCCGCAGTGATCACCCGCTGCGAAGCTTGAGTTTGGGTATCGGACCGCTCGGCGGGTTCGGGTGTGGCCGTCGAACGCCGCGCCGAGCGGCGCAGTGGCACCGGATTCTCGCCACAGTGCAGTCTCTTGCGCACATCTTTGGCGGTGGTGACCGAAATGCCCGCTGCCACAGCTACTTTCCGCACCGAGGCGGTGGGGTCGGCAGTGAACATCTCGGCGGCGCGTTGCCGGCCCTGCGGCCCGGACCGATGCCGGACGCCGTTGCGAGCAATCCGACCGGTCGACTGTGGAACTTCCACAGTCGACCGCCTTCGGATGGCCGAGACGGTCTTTGGCGAGACCCCCGCGATGGCGGCGATCGCTCGATCCGACCAGTCCGGATACGACAGCAGAATCCGGAGCGCGGCGGCTTTGCGCTCGGCCAGCGACAGCGGCAGGCCGTGCGCCGTATTCAGCTTGACCGCCAGCACGAACGCTTCCTCGGGTCCGCCGTCGAAAAATACTGCGGCGATGGTCTTTTCACCGCGCAGCCGAGCCGCGCACAGTCGATGCCAGCCGTCGACAACCTGCATCGTCGCGCGGCGCACCACGATCGGCGCCAGCGCGGTGCACGATTCGGCGAGTATGCGGGTGTGATCGGTGTTCTCGCCCGCCGTGCGCGGTGGCGAATCCGATGGCAGTAGCTCACCGATCGGCAGTTCGACAATCTTCGAACAGTACGACGGCGAGCCCGTGAAGTTCGGTGCGGAGAGTGTTCCCGCCCGGGACGAACCGGCATTGCCCCCACTGGTCATAGATTCCCCTCCCGGGTTTCACATGCTTCCGATACGCCGCGCAGCCAAGTGCAGTCACGGCCACGGCGCAGGCAATCCGGTATCGAGTCCCACTTCAGGGTACTAGCGGCGCCGCCACCCTGGCTCCCCCGATCGGGGGTACCGCATCACAACGCCCATGCAGGTCATCGCCCTCTATCACGACCCCCTTCCGCATCGCCGCAACCCCGACAACCCCTCCGGCGACGCCCCACTCGGGACGACACACCGACTCTGAAAGCTACCGCATGGAATCACTTAGGGGGTACGGAGTGGCGCATCTGCGACGGGATTCCCGAAGGTATACCGGAGGCCCGGCGCGCCCGATTCCTGTTCCAGTCAACACGGCCGGTGCGTTCATGAGCTTCTCCGGTTGCGAGTCGGCTAGTGGGGTTCGGTGGTGGTGATTGCTTTGTCCAGTTCGGTGCTGATCACCGGCCAGGAGGTGTGGCCGAAGTTGGCGTGGCTGCCTTGGGTTTCGGTCAGCCAGAGGTTGTTGGTGCGTTTGTCGAGTCCGTCGATGAGATAGGGGGCGTCGTCGGGGGATTGGAATACTTGAAGTACCGGAACTTCGAGGTAGTCGTAGGCGGGTGTGGTGGCCAGCCGGGTGGGCATGTTCGCGCGGTAGATCGAGACTCCGGAGACCAGATCGGCCTGGGTGAGGTTGATCGGTTCGTCCCCGCCGAGGGCGATAGCGGCGCTGAAAGCCGCTTGGTCCAAACCGGTTCCGGCGAAGAGTTCGGGCAGGATCGGGGTGGACATCGCGGCGAAATAGCTCAGTTCGGGCACCGCTTGCACGAGTTGTGCTGGGTCACGGCCGGATTCGAGTACCGCGTAGTGCTCCAGGTCCAGGCTGGGTGCGCCGATGGAGCTGAGTGACGCGATCCGTCCGGGATGGCGGAAGGCGTATTCGGACATGATGTAGGAGCCCCAGCCTTCGGTGTAGGTGTGTACCACGTGGCCCGGGGCGGTCTGGTCGATGACCGCGCCGAATTCGCCGGCCAGGTTCTCCAGGCTGTTGAGTCGATCGTCGAGGTCGTGTCCGGACAGTCCCTCGCCGCGGTGGTCGTAGCGGACGACGTGGTATTTGCCGGCGAGTGCGCGGGCGGCGTCTTCGAAGATCGTCGAGTCTCCCGGCCAGCCACCGGTGGTGACGACGGTAGGCGCCTGGTCCGCGCTGGGCCCGTATTCATAGATCGAGATGGGGATGCCCTGGTATTCGGCGAAGCTGTGCCGTGGCTGCTCGGCAAGTGGGTCCGCGGTCGCGGGAACGACTGCGGCGGAAGCTGTTACGGCGACCGCGAGAGCGGCGACGACGAGGGTCTTGCGCGCGATTTTCGATGGTGTTGCCGACATGGTCCACTCCCATCAAACTGCTTGGAACTTCCAAGCTTATTGAGAGAGGATGCACCCGTCGATCGCGCCGTGTCAAGGTTTGAATATCCAAGTAGTTTACTGGGAGCTTCAAACTACCCCGTATGCTGGGGTTGTGGCTGACGAACTCTCCGAGCGAACATTGGGTTACCAGCTGATCGCCCAGTTCCAGGCGGCGTCGGGGCAGCTGGGCGCGGCGGTGGCGGACGCGCTGCGTGAGCTCGATCTCACCGAACCCTCCGCGAACCTGCTCTGGCTACTCGATCCCGACGCCGACCCGCCCTCGATGAAGGAGCTCGCGGGCCGCCTCTACTGCGACCCCTCGACCATCACCTTCATCATCGACAAACTGCAGAAGCGTGGATTGGTCGAGCGTCGCCCCGGCGCACGCGATGGCCGGGTCAAAGTCGTCGCACTGACCGAGACCGGCATAGCGCACCGCCGCAAACTCATCCAAGTCGTCACCAACCGCTCCCCGATGAGCCGGCTGACCCTGCGGGAGCGTCGGCAGCTCCACCGTTTGCTCGAAAAGGCCGTGGGGACGGCGTAACTCGGCGAGGCCACCTCTGAATCCTGGTCGGCCGCCGTTCAGCGGGGTTTGCCGGAGAGGCGGGCTAGGACGGCTAGGCCGGTGTCGCGGATGAGGCCGTCGAGGTCGTCGATGAGTTCTTGGACCTGGGCACCTGCGGTGCGGAAGTGCTGGGGGGTGGGGTCGGGGTGGTCGAAGACTTCTTCGAGGTGGTGCAGGCGTAGGCCGACGTCGAAGAGGTGGCGGACCAGGCGAGCGTCGACGTCGGCGAATTCGGTTGTGTCGAGGGGCAATTCGGCTTCGAGACGCAGTGACTGGCGAGGTGTCCGTTTCCGGGGCGGCGTACTGATGGGTCCACCGGGGTGCGACGTAGCGGCCATCGGAGTCTCCTGGTCCGGTCGAATCGTGGCGACCGGTATACATCCGTGGCACCTTTTCGACTCACGGACACACGGACCCCACCTTACTCCCACTCAGAGCGGATAGCTATCAGTCGAGGCGGGACTCGGTGAGTTCGCCGCTGAGCGGTCTCGATCACGTTGACTTTCAAGTGAATTCATCAGGTCGGCGGGATGTTACGCAGATCATATGATATGAAGTCCAGAGCAATATGCTACGGTTCTCGTACTATATGACTCTCGAATGGACCTCATCATGTACCTAGTGACCGGAGCGACCGGCATCATCGGACGCCCACTCGTCGAAGCACTGCTATCGGAAGGCGTCGAGGTTCGGGCTGTGACCCGCGCTCCAGCGGACGCCGGTTTCCCCAGTGGCGTGGAAACTGTTGCACCCGAGGCGATTCGATCGGCGATGCACGGTGTGCACGGGCTTTTCGTCCACCCCCGCGCCGCCGGAAACGATACCGAAAAACTCCTGCGCCTGGCCGCCGACGAGGGCGTGCGAAAGGTGGTCGTCATGTCGGCGATCAACGTCGACGACGACCCCGACCACCAGCCCTCGCGCTGCAACGGCGACCGTAACACCGAGGTGGAGCGTGCCGTCACGGACAACGACCTCCCGTGGGTTGCGGTGCGGCCCAGCTCTTTTGCGATGAACACGCTCGGGATGTGGCGTGCTCAGGTCGCACTCGGCGACACCATCCGAGGTCCGTACGCCGGCTTCGCCGGGGCGGTGATCCACGAACGTGACGTCGCCGAGGTGATCGCCCGTGCGCTAGTGG
Organism: Nocardia suismassiliense; assembly: GCF_900269665.1. Lineage (GTDB taxonomy): Bacteria > Actinomycetota > Actinomycetes > Mycobacteriales > Mycobacteriaceae > Nocardia > Nocardia suismassiliense. The sequence continues at coordinate 7,687,940 of NZ_LT985361.1, read as the reverse complement.
ACGATTCGCTGCTCGGCAGAAGAATCCCCATCACCGGACCAGCGGCCCTCAGGTTCGACGAGATGGTGCCGATCGTCGGCGCGGCGATCGGTCGACCGCTGCGGTTCGAGGAGGTCCCGGCCGACCTGGCGGCCGCAGCCATGATCCGAAATGGCCTCGACGAGCGGTTCGTTCGGGCCTTGATGGCGCGCTACCAGCGCGAGCTGGCGCGGCCGGCGACCGTCAGCACCGAGATCGACACGATCCTTGGCCGCCCCGCCCGCACCTTCGCCACCTGGGTCGCCGATCACGCGGGGGCATGGTCATGAACTACGCCCGCTTCGCCAGTGTGCTGTTCGCCGGGCTGTTCGCCGGATTCCTCACCGGCGTAGCGATTCTGGAGCTTTCCCTGCGCGGCTTCGATGGCACGGTCTACACGCAAGTCAGGCTGGTCGAGCTCGATTCGCTGGACAAGCTGGCCGTTGTCACGCTGCTACCCGCGGTGCTGAGCACGGCGGTATGGGCCTACCGAACGAATACCCGATGGCCGGTTGTGTCCGCACTCGCGCTACTCGGCTTCGTCTTCGGCCTCACGCTGCTGATCAACCTGCCGATCAACGCCGACCAGCTCGCATGGGACGCCCAGTCGCCGCCCGCCGACTGGTCCGAGGTGCGGGACCGCTGGCAGCTCGCGCACGCCGTGCGAACGACCGCCGCGATTCTCGCCTTCGGCATCCTGGCCTACACCGCGTCTCGGCCCAGCCGAGCCGATAGCGGCAACAGGATCAGCGAGCGACGTGGCCGCTGAGCCGTTCATGCCGTTCTCGCGACGCCGGATTGAGCCCGATGATCTCCACGTGCTTGCCCTTGGCCCGGTATTTGTGGGTGATGGCGTCGAGGGCGGCGACGGTGGAGGCGTCCCAGATGTGGGTGTCGCTCATGTCGATCACGATGTGGTCCGGGTCGCCGACGTAGTCGAACTGGGTGACCAGATCGTTGCTGGAGGCGAAGAACAGTTCACCGCGCACCTTGTAGGTGCGGATGTCGGCGCCGGGCACCGGGGTCACCTCGGTGAAATGGGCGACGCGATGCGCGAAGGCGACCATGGCGGTGAGCACGCCGACGATGACGCCGATGGCGAGGTCGGCGGTCACCACGGTGACGACGACGGTGAGCACCATGACGAGGGTTTCGGCGATCGGCATGCGCCGCAACGTCTTCGGCGCGACCGAATGCCAATCGAGGGTCGTCACCGACACCATGATCATGACCGCGGCCAGCGCCGCCATCGGAATGCGCGCGACCAGATCACTGAGTGCGACGACCAGAATCAGCAGGAAGACGCCGGCCAGGAAGGTGGAGATGCGGGTGCGCGCGCCGGCGATCTTGACGTTGATCATGGTCTGGCCGATCATGGCGCAGCCGCCGATTCCGCCGAAAAAGCCGGTCACGATATTCGCCACGCCCTGTCCCCAGGATTCACGGGTCTTGTTCGACGGCGAGTCGGTGATGTCGTCGACCAGGCTCGCCGTCATCAGCGACTCCAGCAAGCCGACCAGGGCCATCGCGAGCGCGTAGGGCGCGATGATCGCGAAGGTGTCGAGCGTGAAGGGGACATCCGGGAACATCAGTGTCGGCAGGCTGGACGGCAGCGCACCCTCGTCGCCGACCGTGGGCAGATCCAGTCCGAACACCAGGGCCACCGCGGTGAGCACGGCGATCGCCACCAGCGGCGCGGGCACGACGGTGGTGAGTTTGGGCAGGAATACGATGATCAGCAGTCCGGCCGCGACCATCGGATAGACCAGCCACGGCACCCCGAGCAGATGCGGCAGCTGAGCACTGAAGATCAGAATCGCGAGCGCGTTGACGAATCCGACCATGACGCTGCGCGGGATGAACCGCATCAGCTTCGGCACCCCGGCCACGCTCATCGCGATCTGAAACACCCCGGCAAGCAACACCGTCGCGATCAGATAGTGCAGCCCGTGGTCGTGCACCACCGGCGCGACTACCAACGCTGTGGAACCCGCCGCCCCGGAGATCATCGCGCGCCGGCCACCGGTGATCGCAATCGTGACCGCCATGGTGAACGACGCGAACAGTCCCACCTTCGGATCCACCCCGGCGAGGATGGAGAACGAGAGGGCCTCCGGAATCAACGCCAGCGCGGTGACCAGACCGGCCAATACCTCGATGCGCAACCGCGTCGGACTGCGCAGTGCGGACAGGACAGTCCCCTCGGCACTGCTCGTTCGTTGCGCGGTGGTCACGAGGGGCGCTCCGTTCATGATCGTGCCCCACTGGACACAACCGAGCGAGCAAGGTCGGGTCGGGGGAGAGGACGGACCCTCGAGGAAGGATCTCGGGCGGCACCGGCCAGGCGGCACTGCCCGTGCGTCGGTGCTCAGCTATCGCTCAGCACGAACAACCGTACTCGCCGCCCATGGCCGAGTGGCAAGCCGAGACGGCCCCGACGTGGCCTACATCTCAGCGCCGGTCAGATCGTCTCCCAGGCGAATCCGTCGGGATCGGCGAACGGAGTGGCGTTGCTGACGATGGCGAAGCGGTGCGAGCCGGTGCCTTCCTCGGGGACGCCCGCGTCCTTGGCGGCGGCACGGCGGCCGTACAGGGCGAGTTTGATCGCCGAGGCCGGGGCATCGAACTCGACGTACTTGCTGCCGAAGCTCTTCGCCACGGTCAGGCCGCGGTCGGCGTAGAACTGCTTGGTCGCCTTGACGTTGTCCACGCCGAGCAACACGACGACATCGTCGACCTCGCGGGTGGCGGGGCCGGTGTCCTTCTTCGCGGAGGTCGCGATCTTCCAGAGGGCACCGTCCGGCGCCTGGATGACCCCGCCATAACCCCAGAAGCTCTTCTTGGCCGGCTTCACCGTGCTGGCGCCCGCTTCGAGTGCGGTGCCGATGAGGCTGTCGACGGTGCTCGGCTGCGACACCACGAGCGACAGGATGTAGCCGCGGAAACCGCTGGTCGGCGCCTCGGAGGTGCGGAAGCGGAGCTTGTCGCCCAGACCGAACGCGGCGGCGTAGAAGGCCGCGGCGGCGGTGGCGTCGGGGACCTCCAAGAGGACGGAGTCGATGGTGATCTGTTCAGTGGTGGTGTTCATGGCACTAACGCTATGTGCCGGGTAGTGCCCGCCGCTTCTCGATTCCTGACCGGTGTGCCGAGCCGGTTGCGGACGTACCGGGTACCCAGTTGCGGTGGCGGTGGAAACCGCGCGGAGCTGCCACTAGCGTGGGTGGGCGCGAACGGAGTCCGATAGCTGGGAGTGGGTTTGTCGACATCGACGATCGAGCACACCGAAACGTCGTCCGCGCCGACTGTGCCCCGCAGCATCGCGCCACCGGTGTGGTGGGCGATCGTGCTCGCCGGGGTGGTCGCGGGTGGCTACTACCTGGTGCAGGTGCTCGAGCATCGGCAGGTGATGCTGCACCTGATCGACCTGAGCGTCTATCAGATCGCCGGCGACCGGGTGAGTCACGGGGTTTCGGTCTATGACAGTCCACTGCTCGGGAACACCCGCGGCGTCTGGGAATTCGTCTACACGCCGTTCGCCGCGGCGCTCTTCGTGCCACTGCGTTGGCTGCACGGTGACCTGTATACGTTCGTCGGCGGCTTCGGCAATTTCGCCATGCTGGCCGCGACCTGCTGGGCGGCACTGTCGATGCTCGGCTACCGGCGAGAGCCGCGGCTGGCGATGGCGGCCGTGTCCATCGCCGGCTTGCTGCTGTGGTGCGAACCCATCCGCCAGACCATGGCGTTCGGTCAGATCAATATCTTCCTGCTGCTGCTCGTGATAGCGGATATGGCGCTGCCCGACACGTCGCGCTGGAAGGGTGTGCTGACCGGTATCGCCGCCGGTATCAAACTGACTCCGGCCTTCTTCGTGCTGTACCTGCTGGTCACCCGCCGCTATCGGGCCGCGGCGACGGCGGTGGGCACGGGTGCCGCGACTCTCGTACTCGGTTTCGCCGTGCTGCCGAAGGATTCCGTGACGTTCTGGGGCGGCGCCTTCGTCGACCCGGCCCGCGTCGGCGTGCCCGCGAACCTGTCCAACGAATCGCTGCGCGGCATGATCGCTCGCTCCGTCGGAGTCGAAGGCGCGCACCAATTGCTGTGGCTCGCAGGCGCGGCCGCGGCGGCGGCGACCTGCCTGTACCTGGCGCGGCGGTTGTCACAGACCGGCCGCGAACTCGCCGCGGTGGTGTGCGTCGGTGTCACCATGACGGCGGTCTCGCCGTTCAGCTGGGTGCACCATTGGGTTTGGCTCGCACCCCTTTTGATCTGCCTGGGTGACCTGGCGCTGCGCCGCGGCGGTCTCGTCACACCCCTGGTTTTCCTGGCGACGGCCCTCGTCACCTCCGGCGGTGTGCTCGCCTTCCTCGATCCCACCCTGGTCAGCATCTTCGACTACGCCGCCCGCGCCCATCCGACCGTGCTCTATCGCAATGCCTACATCTGGCTCACCGTCGCACTGCTCGTGGGCACCGCCCTCGCGCTGCGCCGATCGATGGGCACCGAGCAAGCGCGTGCCGTCCCGTCGACTGGGCATGGGCGACAACCTCAGTCGCCCACCGGGGCCAGTGAAAGGTTCCAGAAGTCGGCGTAGCGTCCGCCGCGCTGCAGCAACTCTTCGTGGCTTCCTTGCTCCACGATCCGGCCGCCGTCCAGGAACACGATGTGGTCGGCGCGGCGCACGGTGCGCAGGCGGTGCGCCACCATGACCACGGTTCGGCCGGCCATCAAGCGTTCAATTCCTTCGTGCACGGCCGCTTCGTTCACTGGATCGAGGGCGGAGGTGACCTCGTCGAGCAGGACGATGGGTGCGTTTTTGAGGAGAGCCCGGGCGATCGAAACGCGTTGGCGCTCACCGCCGGACAGTAGTGCGCCGCCTTCGCCGACGTTCGTCGACCAGCCTGCGGGCAGTCGCTCGATCACTTCGTCCAGTCGTGCGGCGCTGGCTGCTGCGCGCACCTCGGACTCGTTGGCGTCGGGGCGGCCGAGGCGCACGTTCTCCTCGATCGTGCCGTCGAAGAGGTAGACATCTTGGAAGACGATGGCGATTCGTGCCATCAGCGCCTCGGTGCTGATCGAGCGGACGTCCACCCCGCCGACACGCACCGCGCCCTTGTCTACGTCGTAGAACCGGGCGAGTAACCGGAGCAGCGTGCTCTTACCCGCGCCGGATGGTCCGACGATGGCGAGCCGCTGACCTTCGGGCAGGGACAACGACACGTCGTCGATCAGGGTGCGGTTGTTCTGTCGGAAGGTGATCGACGCGAACTCCAGGTCATGGGTCACCGGCTGGATCGGGTCGTGGGGTTCCGGCAGTGGTTCGGTGCGCAACACCGTGTCGAGCCGGACCAGTTCGGCTCGCGCGCCGCGCAGTTTGCCGCCGATGTCCGACAGCGACAGCAGCGGATCGGCGCAGCGGGCGGCGAGCACCATGGTCGCCAAAAGCTCTGCGGCGCCCCGGGTTCCGCCGAGGGCGAGGTAGGTTCCGAGGATCAGCAGCGCGGTGAACATCGCCTGCACGGCGAAAGCGAGGCCCACTGCGCCGGGCAGTGCCGCCAGTGTCGAACGGCGGGCCGCACGCTGGACTTCGCGCAACGAGTGGTCGAGCAACTCGAAGCGTTCCCCGGTCCGGCCGCCGGCCCGCAGCACCGGTTGCGCCTGGAGGAATTCGATGACCCGCCCGGACGCGGTGTGGCTGCGTTCGGCGGCCTCGGCGTCGGTGACGGCCATCGAGCGGGCGGTCCAGATCTGGACTGCCACAACGACCGGAGCGGCGACCAACGCGGCCAGGCCCAGCTGCCAGTGGAAGGCGAGCAGCACGACAACGATTGTCAGCGGCGTCACCGAGGCGGAGACGATCGGCGCCAGCAGATGTGCCGCCACGCTCATCGCTTGCAGCAACCCGCGGCTGGCCAGGCCGGACACCTCCCCGCCCCGGCCGCTGCTGTACCAGCCGATGGGCAGGCGGGCCAGGTGATCACCGAGCCGGTGATACATCCCGCGCAACAGCGTGGCACCGACGCGGAAGCCGGACAAGTCACTGCGATAGCGCAGGATCGCGTAGCCGGTGACCGCTGCCCCGAACGCGATCAGCCAGGGCCACGCGTCGGCGGGCGTGCTGCCGAACAGTGCCCGCAGCACGGGAATCAGCAGTGCGTAGGACAAACCTTCGACCACCGCGGTGATCGTCATCAGCGCCACGGTGCGACGCATCGGCCGGGCATACTCGTTGCCCAGCACCCGCAACAGCATTCGAATCATCGGAGCTCGTCTCCTTGTGGTGCGCCACCCTCGATCGCGCAGTGGTGGGATCGCCAGAACTCGGCGAACTTTCCGTTCTGTGTCAGCAATTCGGCAGGCCTGCCACGCTCGACGATCGCGCCGTCGGACAGCACGACGACCGTGTCCGCGTCGGCGACCGTCTCCAGCCGGTGGGCGATGACGAGAATCGTGCGATCGCCCGCCAGCGTCGCCAGCGCGCCGCGCACCGCCTGCTCGGTCTGTGGGTCGGCGAAGGCGGTCGCCTCGTCGAGCACCAGCACCGGCGCGGCGGACAGCAGTGCTCGGGCGAGCGAAACCCGTTGCGCCTCACCGCCGGACAGTTCGACATCGGTGCCGATCACCGACTCGTAACCGCGCGGCAGTTCGAGAATCCGCTCGTGAATGTTCGCCAGCCGGGCGACCCGGACCACCTCGTCGAGGCCGGCCTGCGGTACCGCCAGCGCGATATTGTCCGCGATCGAGGCGCGCAGCAGACGAACATCCTGGAAGACGAAGGAGACGGTCCGGTAGAGCTCCCGGCTACCGAGCTCGCGCAGATCGACCCCGCCCAGGATCACCGCACCGTGTGTCGGGTCGAAGAACCGCGGCAACAGCTGAACCAGCGTGGATTTCCCACTGCCCGACGGCCCTACGATCGCGGTGACCGTCCCCGGCTCGAGCACCAGATCGATGCGGCGCAGCACCTCGTTGCCGGGTTCGTAACCGAATCGAACGCCCCGCAGTTCCACCCGGTGCCCGTCCGGTGTGGCCGGATGCGCGGGCTCCGGAAGTGGCTGCACCGCAAGCACATCCTTGATCCGGCCGAGTGCCCGCCCGGCGGTCTGCATGTCGTCGAACCCGTGGCCCAGCGCGGCCACCGGCGCGGTCAGGCCCAGGCCGAGCAGCAGGAAGGGCAGCAGGTCGGCGGGGGTCATCGAGCCGTTCGTGACCAGCGCGGTACCGCCGATCAGCACGACGAGCAGTACGAACGGCGGCGACAGCGCCAGCTGCATGCCCGCCGCGATAGCGGAGACGCCGCGCACCCAGCGCAGGAAGGTGTCTACGAAGTCGTCTGCGGCGGTGCGGAATCTACTGTGCGCGCGCCCGGATCCGCCGAAGGCCTTGACCACCGAGATGCCTTGCACGAACTCGACGACCGAGCTCGCGATCCGCCCCATCGCCGTATCGAACTCCGCCTGCTCACGCTGCCGGGCCGGCGTCATCATCAAGGGCACCAACGCGATTGCCAGCAGCACCGGGATGAGCGTGATCAACGTCAGTCGCCAGTCGATGGTGAACAGGTAGATCAGCGACACCAGCGGCACGACGAACGCGGAAACCAGTTCGCCGGGCGCGTGCGCGATGAACGGGTGCACGGCGCTGACATCCTCGCCGACCACCTTCGCCAGCTCACCGGTGCGGCGCTGGGCGAACCAGCCGATCGGCACCCGGCCGAGTCGCGCGGCCAGCTGCCTGCGCAACGACAACTGCACCTGACTGTCGAGCAGGTGCCCGAGGCCGGACGAGGCGGCCGTGAACAGCAGCCGGACGAACAAACCCGCCGCGCCCGCGAGCACGACGGTCCAGACGTGACCATGCTCGATCGGAGTGGGCGACAAAAGGATTCGCCCCAGTTCGATGACCGCGAGCAACGGCGCCAGGCCCGCGACCGCGCCGATCACCTGAAGGATCAGCACGGCGGCCAAACTCGTGAGATGTGGCCGAAGCAGCTTCGAAATGCTGGGGCCCGCTGCGGAATCGGCATCCGGTGGTGGTGTGGACTGCTGCCTCGCCTCGGCAAGGTCGATCGCGGTCATCGTGCTCCCGTTCGGTTTCTATACGCGTATAAATAACGTACCTCGAGTGTCCGCGCCAGGCCACAGATCCCCCGTTCGCGCGGGTCGACTCGGCGAAGTTGATAACTTCCCCGCAGGAGAGAGGGGCGACCGTTGACGGATGCAGACCAGCAGCGTTTGGTGCACGAGGAACAGGCAGCACTGGATCGACTGTTCACGCAGAGCGGGGACCTGGGCGTGGTCAGCGCATACGGCCCGCACCCGGATCAGGTGACGGAGGTATTCGGCGAACCCGGACCCACCGTGGTTTTCGTGCACGGCGGCTACTTCCGGCCCACCATCGATCGAACCCACGCGCGCCCGGTCGCCCGCGCCTTGGCCGCGGCTGGTGCGCAGGTCGTGCTGATGGAGTATCGGCGTACACCCGGAGACCCGATGACCGCGGTTGCGGACCTGGACCTGTTGGCATCGCGCTTGACCGAGCCGGTGCTGTGGATCGGTCACTCCGCGGGCGCGGCGCTGGCGCTGACCCGGGCTTTCGAGCGCCGGGCTGCCGTCCTCGCATTGGCGCCGGTCGCCGATCTCGCACGCGCTTCCCGGCTGAACCTGGGCAACGGCGCGATCACGGAATGGATGGGCGGAACTCCCGAACAGCAGCCGCGCCGATATGCGGAGCTGGATCCGCAAGTGCGGCTGTCGTCCAGGCCGCCCGGTGTGCTCCTGGTACACGGCAGCGACGATCAGACCGTGCCCGTCGCGTTCAGTCAGGACAGCCCGGCCGAATCGGTGGTGCTCCCGCACACCCACCACTTCGATCTCATCGACCCCGAGTCCGCGGCATGGCCCGAGGTTTCGGAACTGGTGCGCTCAGCCTTGCACCGGCTGCCCCGCGAGCGCTGAACTGGCCGGCTGGTGCCCGCCCGGTCATCGGAGCCCTTCGGCGCGGCGCGAAGGTCGGCCCGATGGCGCGGTGAAATACGGTGTTCCTACGACGGCTAACGACAACGACGCAGGGAGACACATGCCGAGTCGGCAACCAACCACCTCGTTGACCAGCGCGGACGCCTTGGACCAGCTGGAAACGCGCTACCAGCAGTCCGTCGCCGCATTGCGCGATGCGATACGCATCTTCGTCGAGAACGGCACGGTGCCCGACGACGCCGCCCGGGCCGACGGCTTGTTCGTCTATCCCGAACTGCGCATCAGCTGGGACGGCGACGCGCCGACGAAGAACCGCTCCCGCGCCTGGGGCCGTTTCACCAGACCGGGCAGCTACGCCACCACGGTCACCCGCCCCGACCTGTTGCGGCATTACCTGACGGAACAATTGGAGATGATCGAGGGCGATTACGACGTGCGCATCGAGGTGTCTCCGTCCCGGCAGGAGATTCCGTTCCCGTACGTCATCGATCGCACCGAACTCGCGCTGGACAGCTCGATGGCCGCGGTGATGGCGCGATATTTTCCCACCACCGACCTGGCCAGCATCGGTGACGAAACCGCCGACGGCATCTTCAATGCCATCGATACGCTGCCGCTCAGCCATTTCGATGCGCTGCGAACCGATTTCTCGCTGGCACGGTTGCAGCATTACACCGGAACGCCGGTGGAGCATTTCCAGCCGTTCGTGCTGTTCACCAACTACACCCGATATGTCGATGAGTTCGTGCGCTGGGCGTGCGCGCAGATCGCCGACCCGGACAGTCCGTACGACAGCCTCTCGTGCGCGGGCGGCACTGTGATCGATGCCGAAACCGTCGGCGCGGCAAGCACTTCGGATGTCGCGTGGAAGAAGCATCAGATGCCCGCCTGGCATCTGCGCTCCGCCGACCGGCGCGGCATCACGCTGGTGAACATCGGCGTCGGGCCGTCGAACGCGAAGACCATCTGTGATCACCTCGCGGTGCTGCGCCCGCACGCCTGGCTGATGATCGGCCACTGTGGTGGCCTGCGGGAGAGCCAGGCGATCGGCGATTACGTGCTGGCCCACGCGTACCTGCGCGACGATCACGTGCTCGATTCGGTACTGCCGCCCGACATTCCGATCCCCAGCATCGCCGAGGTGCAGCGCGCGCTATACGACGCCACCAAGATCGTGAGCAACATGCCGGGTGAAGCGGTGAAGGAGCGGTTGCGCACCGGTACCGTCGTCACCACCGACGATCGGAATTGGGAGCTGCGGTACTCCGCGTCGGCGCTGCGGTTCAACCTCAGCCGCGCGGTCGCCATCGATATGGAGAGCGCCACGATCGCGGCGCAGGGTTATCGATTCCGAGTCCCCTACGGCACACTGCTGTGTGTCTCGGATAAGCCGCTGCACGGCGAGATCAAACTGCCGGGCCAGGCGAACCGCTTCTACGAAGGCGCTATTTCCGAACACTTGCAGATCGGTATCCGCGCGGTGGAATTGCTGCGCGCCGAGGGGGATCGGCTGCATTCGCGCAAGTTGCGCACGTTCAACGAACCGCCCTTCCGGTAGTCGCGGCTCAATCCGTCAGCGTCTCGGGTGCGGGAACCGGTGGTGGCGTGCTCGCGATACGCCGCCGCCAGTTCCGGTGTCCAACGCCGGGCGGTGCATACGTGGTCGAGGATCGGGCGGTGGACCGCTGAGTGATTGGGCCAGGCCCGGGTCGGTGGTTGTGCGGCACGTCGGGTGCGGGCGTGGCTGATCTGGTCCGCCGCCCACCTGGCGGCCGATCGGCTTCCATTGTGATCCGATGTGATCGGGGCGTGATCGTGCTGTGATCGCTTGTCTCGCTGTTAATCAGCCCTCAACTCGATTTTAGAATTCGACTTAGAACTCGTGGGTTGCGGTGCCGAGTTCTACCCTCGAATGCGGGATCAACAATCTGGTGGCACCGACGAGCAAGGCCACCCGACCAACGTTGCTCGGTGGTCCCGATAGGTAGCTCGAACTCGGCAGCACCGAGCCTGTGCCTTTGGGGGACAGGCGATCCGACACGCGATCGACCACTCCGAAAGAAGCGTCTCATGGGTAAGCACAGCGCACCTAGCAAAAATCAAATGCCGGCCCGTTTGGCAATTTTGTCGACGGCAACGTTGATCGGCTTGGGCATCTCGGCCAATACCGGTGCGGGACAGGCTGTCGCGGAATCGACGACGACCACGACTGCCAACCCGAGCGATCACGTGGCCAAGGTTCCGGCGAAGCGGGTCAAGGCGGCGAGCGGGCAGCAGGTCAGCAAGCAGACCGGTCAGCACAGCCACACGGTTCGTGCCGCGAAGCCGCCGAAGAAGAAGCAGCCCGGCGCGGGCAAGCCGAAGGCCAAGCCGGCCCCCTCGCAGGATCCGTTGGCGCTGCTGAACAGCGGCAGTGCCGCGCTCGGCGGGCTGGCCAAGAGCCTCGAGACGGGCAGTGCCGCCATCACGCCGCTGGCGAAGGCGCTCAGCACCGGCAGCTCGGCAGTCACCGGTAGCGCGGCGTCCGGCAGCAAGGCGGCAGGCGGGCTGGCCCCGCTGCTCGGCCTGCTCACCGGCAGCGCCTGATCCCGAGCGCCACGCGGCGGCCAACCAGCAACCAGAAGGCATTTCATGGGTAAGCACAGTGCACCGCGAAAGAGTTCGCCTTTTTCGCCGGCAACAATGCTCACATTGTCCACCGCTTTCGGAGTATCAGCTTTCGCTGTGACTATTGCTGGAGCTCCTTCGGCCTCGGCGGGCCCCGACGCGCCCGCCGATGAGGTGATCAGCCTGACCAACGCTGCACGCACCAAAGCCGGCTGCTCTGCTTTGAAGTCCGACAAGCACCTCACCGAAGCCGCGCAGGCCCACACCAAAGACATGGCGGCCAGCGGAAACCTGGACCACAACTCGTCGAAGGGCGATCCGGGTGACCGGATCACCGCGGCGGGCTACAAGGCGCAGACCTGGGCAGAGAACATCGCCGAGGGGCAGACGAGTGCGTCCGAGGTCGTCGATGCCTGGATGAACAGCGAGGGGCACCGCGCGAACATCCTGAACTGCGGGTTGAAGGACATCGGGGTCGGCTACGCCAAGAACGGAGACGGAACCCCGTACTGGACCCAGGATTTCGGTGCGTCCAGTGAGTCCGACAAGGACAAAGACAAGGATAAAGAGAAGGACAAGGACAAGGAGAAAGACAAGGGTAAGGAGAAAGACAAGGACAAGCCGTCCGGTGGCGACAAGGAGAAGCCGTCCGGTGGCGAAAAGGACAAGCCCTCCGACGGTGGCGACAAAGACAAGCCGTCCGGCGGTGGCGAAGATAAGCCCTCCGACGGTGGCGGCGAGGACAAGGCGTCCGACGGAGGCGACAAGCCTTCCGATGGCGGAGACGACACGTCCGAGCAACCTTCGGAGGAGGTCCCCTCGGAAGGCGAGGGCGACTCGTCCGAGGATCCCTGGGGCGATGGTTCGGACGAATCTTCTGATGGTGAGGGTGATTCGTCCGAGGAACCTTCGGAGGACGGCTCCGAGGTCCCCTCGGAAGGGGAAGATGATTCGGCCGAGGACCCCTGGTCCGACGGTTCGGACGAATCCTCCGACGACGCGGGCGATTCGGCTGAGGATCCCTGGGGCGACGGTTCGGACGAGTCTTCGGATAACGGAGGTGATTCGTCCGAAGACTCTTGGGGCGACGACTCGTCCGATGACGGGGGAGATTCGTCCGAGGACTCCTGGGCCGAGGATTCGGACGAATCCGCTTACGGCGCAGGCGATTCCCCCGAGGATTCCTGGAGTGACATCTTCTCCGACGACGCGGGCGAAGGAGCCGGCGACGGCGCTTCCGACGGCTTCGACTGGTTCTCGAAAGACGGCGGCGACTCGTCTTTCGACCCGTGGAGCAACGGATTCGACGCACCGACAGGTGACGGCCTGGACGCCCTCACCGGCGGTGGCGACGCCTTCGGCGGCCTCGGCGACCTGCTCGGCGGACTCGGCGGACTCGGTGAGTCCGGCGACGCGTTCGGCGGACTCGGCGACGCCCTGGGCGGACTCGCCGGTGCGGGCGAAGGCCTCGGGGCACTGGCCGGTGGCTGGTAGCTAGTACCCCGACTCGATCGCCGAACAGGGTTCCTTCCACCCTGTTCGGCGATCACGCGTTTATCAGCCGAGTTCGGCGAGCTGGGGGNCGCGCTGCCCGAGTCTCCGCCGGTCGGGCCGATGACGGTGGGTTCGTTCGGCGGCGGGCCGACCGAGTGGCGGATCCTGACGGTCCGCGTGCCGGACGGCACCACCACGGTGGGGTTGCCGCTCAACCAGAACTACGCGACCGTGGCCACCCCCGGCATGGTGGGGGTGGTGGGCGGGCGGGGTGGGGGGGATCTGGTTGTAGTCACGGCCGACGTCGTCGCAATGGCGGCGCAGTACGTCGAGCTTGTGGGCGACGTCCGCGGGGGAAGAGGCGAAGAGGTTGCAGGCGTCGCCGTACTGGGCGACCAGGCGCAGCGTCTTGCGTTCGCCGCCACCGCCGATGAGCACCGTGGGCCGGTTGATCGGCTGGGGCGAGCAGAGCGTCTCGGCCAATTGATAGTGCTTGCCGTCGAACGGCCCGTTGTTCGCGGGATCCCACATCTGCCGGCAGATGCGCAGCGCCTCCTCCAGCCGCTCGAACCGCTCGGCGATCGGCGGGTACGGCACGCCGAGTCCGTGGTGTTCGCGCTCGAACCAGGCGGCGCCGATGCCGAGCGCGGCCCGGCCACCGGAGAGCACATCGAGCGTGGTGACGATCTTGGCCAGCAGGCCGGGGTGCCGATAGGTCACGCCGGTGACCAGCAGGCCGAGTTCGATGCGCGAGGTGTGCGCGGCCAGGAAACCGAGCGTGGTGTACCCCTCGAGCATCTTCGACTCCGCGGGCAGGCCGGTCGGCTCGATCTGAAAGTAGTGGTCCATGAAGGACAACCAGGTCGCACCGGACGCCTCCGCCGCGGCGCCGACCCTGGCGAGTTCGCCGGCGATCGCCGTGCTGCCCCCGTCGATGTCGAATATCGGAAGATGAAAACCGAGCTCCATGGCACGATCCCCTCGTAAGTCGGCAACGCAGACTCCTCACGCTACGACCTGGAGTGCACTCCAAGTCAAGTGTGCCGGACCCCCGCCGCAGCGCCCGTATGCCACGGTTCAGTGGTCGGCGAATGTACGTTCGTAGATGTTCCTGTCCCTGGGAGCCGGTCGACGAGGAAGTAGGTGCGATGCACTGGGACCAGATGACCGCCACGCCCGACGAGCTGCACGAGCACGCCACGCGGGTGCGCCGCGCCGTCGGGCAGCTCGGCGTGCTCGAATCGATCATCACCGCGGCAGACGGCCCGTGGCTCGGCGCGATGGACGCCGACGGACGCGGCGCGGCGGAGCTGAAGATGCACCTGGCCGGGCGTTATCGGCTCACCGTCGTGGTGACGAGTGCCGGAAAGATCAGCCTGGTGCAGATGAACGCGCCCGCGGCGGGGCAGGCCGGCGAGCGGGTGCTCTCGTCGAAGCCCTCGATCCGGCGCGGCTGGGACGACACCGAGGAGATGCCCAAACAGCCCGATTGGCTCGACTACGTGGTGAAGTGGGTCCGCACCGCGAGCGAGGACGTGGACCGCCGTGCCGTCGTCGAATGGCGGCTGACCGGAGCCGATCTGAAACTGGCCGCGATGAACGACACCATCGACAGCATGCGCGCCAGCCTGGTGGAACGGGAGCAGTTGCGCGACGAACTCGCCGCCGAGGTCGTAGACCTGCGGACCGAACTCGACGCGCTCGGCGCGCGGGAGTAGGGAGACGCGCCGCGCTGGAGCCGCGGCGCGTCCGGTCGAGACCTACTGGGAGAGTTGCTTGATCAGCCGGTAGAGGAACTCGCGGCTGGCCTCGAGGCCGGCGATCGGCGCTCGTTCGTTCACGCCGTGGATGCGACCGGCGTCGGCGGGCACCATGAACAGACCACTGATCCCGTACATCGGAATCCCTTTGCTGCGAGCGTATTTGCTGTCGGTGGCCCCGGTAGACATGAAGGAGCTCACGGCGGCGGTGGGGAACATTTCCTTCGTCAGCGACGTGATGGCGGACATGACCTCACCATTGGTCGGCGAGATCCCGCCTGCCGGATCCACTTTGGGGGTGATGGTCAACTTGGGCTCGGCGAGTGCCGCCCGGAATTGCTTGTCGATGTCGTCGGGATTGTCCTCCGGCAGGATTCGGCAGTTGACCGTGGCCTTCGCCGTTTGCGGCAACGCGTTCTCGGCTTCGCCCGCCGCCAGCATGGTGGCCACACAGGTGGTGCGCAGCTGGGCGTTGTAGTCGGGTGTCGCCGAGAGTCGATCCAACGCTTCCGGACTGGGATTGCCCGCGGCGACCGCACGCATGTCTTCGGCTTCCTGCCCGCTGCGCTGCGCCGCGAGCGCGCGGAAATTATCCCGGGTCGGGTCGCTGATCGAGGCTGGGAAACGATGCGCGGCCAGACGATTCAACGCGGACATGAGGGTGTAGATAGCATTCTCGGGTGTCGGCACCGAACTGTGCCCGCCTGGTGCCTTGGCCTCTACCTGATAAGTGGCGTAGGTCTTTTCGGCCACCTGCACGCCTTGCAGCGCGGGCTTTCCGTCGACGAGCAGCGCCCGGCCGCCTTCATTGAGGCCGTACTCGGCGCTCATCAGGTCGGATTTGTTCTCCATCAACCATTTTGCGCCATTGTCTTTTCCGGCCTCTTCGTCGGCGGTCAAGGCGAGCACGATGTCGCGATTGGGCTTGAATCCTTCGCGCTTCAATTGGATCAGATCGGAAATCAGAGCGGACACCATCGCCTTGTCGTCGATCGATCCGCGGGCGGCGTAGAAGCCGTCCACCTCGGTCAGCTTGGCCGGATCGGTGGTCCAGCCGTCTTCCCGTTTGGCCTCGACGACATCGAGATGTCCCAAGAGCAACAACGGTTTACGCTGCCCCGATCCGGTGAATCGCAGCACCAGGTTGCCCTTGCGCGGTACCGGCTCGAAGATCTGGATGTCGGATTCGGCGAAGCCGGCGTCGAGCAGCCGTTGTTTGACCGCGTTCGCGGCCACCGTCGTGCTGCCGGTCGAGTGCGTGGTATCCGTTTCCACCAATTGTTTGTAGATGTCGTGGAAGAGTTTCGTATTGTCTTGCGTCGTAACGCTCGACGAGCTGGTCGAAGAGTTCGAATCGCTCTTCGGAGTATCGGAGTTGCAGGCTGTTGCGGTGAGGGCCGCGATAAGTCCCAATGCGGCCACCGAAATGAGAGGATTGCGGCGACTTATATTAGACACGCTAAGAATTTAGCACGAAGCGGGGTTGCGTGTGCCCGGAACGAGTAAGCAGGTCCCGCGAGTTCTGTTGTGCACCGGGTGGTTCGGCAATTAGATCCGAGTCACGTCATATTTACCGACGCTGAGGTTTATCGGTGCGTCGAGCCGCCGCCCCGCAACCAGCGGGCCGTCGGCGTGGACAGCGTCAACAGCAGCGTCAGCACCAGCAACACCAATCCCGCGACCATCGACAGCCCGGTGGTGCCGTTCGGGCTGTCGTAGTGGAACCGGACGGGTACCAAACTCGCGAGAAAGCCCGCAGACCCGAGAACCACCATGGCGCGACCGAATCGCTTGCGGGCCAACAGGAGAACCGCGCCGCCGATGAGCAGGAATGCCGCACCCGCGGCCGCGGCACCCCCTGCGGCATACGGGGCTATGTCGAGGTCCCGATAGCGGAGGACCCCGCGGACGACATGTGCCCGCGGATATGCGACGACCCAGGCGGCCCAGCAGCCGAACAGGAGCGCGAGCACGCAGGCCGCGAGCGCGGTGCCGCGACCGCTCGGAGTTCGCCGATCGGGCTGCGGCGCGGGGGTATGGGCGGCAACCGGTGTCGCCGTCGCCTGGCCCTGACCACGCGGCGACGAACTCTGGCCGTGCGGCGACTGGTCTCGACCGTGCGGCGACTGGCTCTGACCATGCTGATTGACCGCTGTCGGCGCCACCCGAACGGGTGCCACGGCGGTTCGAGCGGGCGCCGGTCGGCCGTGCCGGGACTCCCACGCCGCCGAGGTGAACTCCCGGCAGCTGCCGAATCGTTCCTCGGGTCGTTTGGCCATCGCCCGGAAGATCACCTCGTCCAGCATCGGCGGCGCATCGGGGCGCGCGGCGCTCAGTCGCGGCACCGGTTTGCTGATGTGCCCGGCGACGACCTGGCCGGGATTGGTCGCCGCGAACGGCGGGTGGCCCGCCAGCAGTGTGAACAGCGTGCAGGCGAGCGAATACTGATCCGAGCGGTGATCGACCTTTTCGCCGGAGAGCTGTTCCGGGGAGGCATAGGCGAGCGTGGCATGGAAGGTGCCGCTAGAGGTGAGCTGGGTATTGGAGTCGAGCAGCCGGGCGATGCCGAAATCGGTGAGCACCGCGCGTTCCGCGCGGCCGGTGTCGGGGGCGGCCAGCAAGATGTTCGCCGGTTTGATGTCCCGGTGCAGCACGCCACGGCTGTGCGCGTAGTCCAGCGCGGCGCCGGTCTCCGCGACGATGCGCAGGGCGCGATCGATCGGCACCTCACGCGGCGTCAACCGGGCGGCGTCGGAGCCGTGGATGTATTGCATGGCGATCCACAGGTGCCCGTCGTGCGTGCCCCGATCGTGAATGCCGACGATCCCCGGATGATCCAGCCGCGCAACCACATTGGCTTCCTGCTCGAACCGCCGCCGCAGTTCCGGATCGGCGGAAACCTCACGGTTGAGCAGCTTGAGCGCGACCCGGCGGGGTAGCCGAGGGTGCTGCGCCAAATAGACGGTGCCCATCCCACCCCGCCCGAGCACACCCTCGATGAGGTAGTCAGCGAACGACTCGTTCACTTCGAGCTGCTGCACCACGCCTACCCCTACTCCCTTCGAACACGACGATCCGCTGAGGAGTTAACCACCCTCGCCGATAACCCGCACCCAGCCAATTCGCTGCCCACCACCGCGACGACGGCCGATTCGGTGCCGAATCGGCCGTCGCAGTGGCGCTCCATGCGCCGTGTTCAATGGCAAGCCGCCAGGTCAGCGGCCGCCCGCCGCGGTCACCACAGTGCCACCGACAGGCTGTTCGCTGCCGCGACCGGATCGGTTTTCACGTGCACGACGCCGCCGCGATCGTTCGGGTCGAACCACCAGCCGTTCGGCGCCCGATCCAGATCCGCACGGCTGCTCCGCTGCGGCAGCGCACCCGCCGAGGTGTGCGCGGCCTTCGGCGCGGACTTGGTGTGCACGGTGAGTTCGTAGCGACGGTCCGCCGGTTTGCCCGGATACGTTCCCGTGCTGGCGCCGATGGTCACCTCGACGGCGCCCGGTGCGAGCGAGCGCACCGCGAAGTTCTGCGACGCTTGTTCGCCGCGCTGATAACCCCGGGTCACCCCGTCGTCCTCGACCAGCGTGAAGTTGCCCGCGGCCTGCGGGTAGACGTCCAGATTCAGCACGCTGCGGTCGCGCGTTTTCCACGACTGAGTGCCCTCCGGCCACATCGGCACCACCGCGCCGGCCCGCACGAACAGCGGAAGAGTGTCCAGCGGCGCGTGATAGCCGTTCACCGTGGTCGGCCCGGTCCAGGAGCGGCCGGTCCAGTAGTCGATCCAGGTGCCCTCCGGCAGGTAGATCCCGTCTCGTTTTTCGGCGTCGTTGTACACCGGCGCGACGAGAAAGTCCTTCCCGGAGAGGAATTCGTACCGGGCCTTGTCGCCCCAGGTCTGGGGGTCGTTCGGATACTCCAGTGCGAGCGGCCGGACTTGACCGACGCCCGTGCGATTCGCCTCTACCGCATAGGAATACGTATAGGGCAGCAGTCTTTCCTTGAGCTCCAGGTACTTTCGATTGATCGAGGTGTAGGGCTCGCCGTAGCGCCACGGCTGCTTGTCGTTGGGCGCCCAGCCGTCCATCGACATGATGGTGGGCAGGAACGCTTTCCATTGCAGGTCGCGGGTGTAGGTCTTCGGGCTGCCGCCGAAGATTCCGTCGACGTCACCGGTGTTGTAGGCGATGCCGGACATCGTCGAACCCGCGTAGGTGGGGATCTGCCAGCGGATGTAGTCGTAGGAACCGGCTTGGTCGCCGCTCCAGAGCACCGCACATCGTTGCGCGCCGGCCCAGCTCACCGGGGTCCAGACGAAACCACGGGCGTCGCTGTTCTCCTCGATGCCGCGGTGTGCGGTGTCGCAGCCGTCCAGCGCGAACTGGTAGCCGGGGCCGACCCAGGCCACGTCCAGCTTGCGCACCCGCACACCGGCTTTGACCTCCTCGGCCTGATGCGGCAGTCCGTCCTCGGTCCACAGGCCGAGCTGCATGTTGTTCTTGCGCAACCCCTCGCCGACCTGTTGCAGATTCTCGTAGCCGCAGCCGTAGCCGTCGTTGACCAGCATCCAGCCGTTCGGCATCTTGTTGCGCACATACCCCTCGGCAATGGCGACCGCGTCGAGGGTGTGCCGCTCACCGCGGTTGGCATTGTGCAGGTAGCAATCGGAGTCACCCATCTCCAGGCCGTAGATCGGCGGCAGGAACGGCCGCCCGACCAGCCCGGTGTAGGCGGAGATCACGCCCTTGGGGCCGTCGCCGACGACGTAGATCGCGTCGAAGCGGCGTTCCTGATGGGTGGTGCGGGCCGGGTCGGTGAAGCTGTAGCTGCCCGGTGCGAAGGTGTTGCGCAGCACGCCGTATCCGTTGCTGGACAGGTAGAACGGTTGCGAGTTGGGCGCGCCGCCGTCGTTCCAGTTGTAGTCGGCGAAGATCTTGATGGTTTGGTCGCGATGGCTGAACCGCCCGTTCTGCTCACCGCCACCGAAGAACTGTTCGTGCTGACCACGGCCGAGGCTTTGCGTTGTCGCGTCCTTGGTCCAGGACAGCGGTGCGGTCTCGGCCCAGATCTGTTTCGTGTCGGCGCGGTCGTAGAGGGCGAAGCGCAGCGGAGATTTGTAGGCGCGCAGGGTGAGATCGGTGGTGGCGATGGCCCAGTAGTCGCCCTTGTCGGTCCGTTTCGCGGCGGCGGGCGGGACCTTGGTCGGCAGGACGATCTTGTCCTTGGCCGGGTCGGTGAACTGTCCGTCGGGCGCCAGTTGTACGCGCACCGCGCCGGGGTTGGGGAAGCTGACCCGGACCGCGGCCGAGCCGGAGCGCAAGGTGGTTGTTGCACCGTCGTCAGCGATGCCGCTGAGATCGGTGAGCCGACCGGACTCCGGCTCGGCCCAGGAGTTGGGGGTAGCGACGAGACTGCCGGCTACGACCAGCAGGCCCAGGGTGATATGCGTGATTCTGCGCATTTCGGGAACCTTTCACGCGCGAACGAGCATGAGATGCCTTTCATGTATAGCTTGGCGTTCGCTGCTTCGGAGCGAAACGCGTTGAGCACCAAGCAGATTCATCGACAGTTCACTTGAATGCGCAACTACATGTGCGGAAAACTGTTGGGGCGCAACGAAATAGCCTTCTGCAGGCGCGCATCGGCCCCGGTGCGGCAGCTGGCACCGGGGCCGGATATCGGTTACTACGCCGACACGGCTGCGGCCGATCCTGTCGCACGCCGAGGTGTGCGTTGCATGATCAAGTAAAACCACACTCGCGCGGTCATTTCGACTGGCGCACAACTGGGGACGGATGTGCCGCCGAGTCGTAGTGCGTTACTCCGCGTAGAGCTGATCCTTTCCTTGGGCGCTGTAGCCGAGACTCCAGATATAGCCGTCCGGGTCCGCGAACGTGGCGCCGTATCCGCCCCACGGCAGCGCGCCGGCGGGCTTGAGGATGGTGGCGCCTGCCTTCTCGGCTTCCGCGGTGAGCTCGTCCACCCGGGCCTCGCTGCGCACGACATAGGTCAGGACCAGCCCGCTGAAGCCCTCGCCTTCCGGGCTGGTGCCCACCTGCTGGGCCAAGCCGTCACGGCCGTAGAAGCCGACGGGAGTGGCGCCCTCGGAGTCGAAGAACACCGAGACGCCGTAGTCGTTCTCGATCTTCCAACCCAGGCCGTCGGTGTAGAACCGCTTGGCCCGCTCCATATCCCGGACGCTCAGCAGGATCGAGCTCGCGCGCGCTTTCATGGTGCATCTCCATCTTTTCGAGGTGTGTGTTGCCGGAACCGGCTTGCCGAAATGCGTGGGCTGCGCCCGGATGTCACATCGGCGGCCCTTCGCCGGTCAATGGGTATGACAGGCCGAGACGAAGGAATGTGACAGATGGACGAGCAGGACTGGCTGAGCGAGCGGTTCGCCGAGCAGCGAAGCCACTTGCATGCGGCGGCTTATCGCATGCTCGGGTCGCCCGGTGCGGCCGAGGACGCGGTGCAGGAAGCGTGGCTGCGGGTCAGTCGCGCCGACACCGGGCAGGTGGAAAACCTGGCCGGTTGGCTGACCACGATCGTGGCCCGGATCTGCCTGAACATGCTCGAGGCCCGCCGCGCCCGGCGGGAGGACTCGGCCGGAGCGCTGCCTCCGGAACCGGACGGGCTGCACACCGCCTCCCCGGAAGACGAAGCACTGCTGGCCGATTCGGTGGGTGTCGCGTTGCTGGTGGTGCTGGACACGCTGACGCCCGCCGAACGACTCGCCTTCGTCCTGCACGACGTATTCGGCGTCTCCTTCGCTGAGATCGGCACCATCCTCGGCCGCTCGTCGGCGGCGACCCGGCAACTTGCCAGCCGGGCTCGACGCCGGGTCCAGGGCGCGGCCGGCGCGACCGACGCTGCCCGATCGGCGAAGCGGGACCTCGTCGAAGCGTTCCTGGCCGCCTCCCGCGGCGGCGACTTCGAAACGCTGCTGGAGCTGCTCGATCCGAATGCGGTAGCGCTCGAGATCCACGGCGCGCATGCGGTGGCGGCGTTCTTCGCCGGGCGCGCCCAAGCTGCCCGGCTCGCGTTGGTCGACGGTGTGCCCGCGGCCGTCTGGTGGCATCGCGGGCGGGCGAAGGCCGTCATCATGTTCACCGTCAGCGCCGGGAAGATCACCACCATCACCGTCGACACCGAGCCGCACCGGCTGCACGACCTCGACATCGTCCTGCTGCCCGCCGAGAACCAGGAACGGCGATGAGTGACTCTGCTCAGAATGCTTGGGGCGTAACCGGCTTCGAGGCCTGCACGCTCGCCGTCCACGACCTGGACGAAGCGCTCGACTTCTATTGCACGCTGCTCGGCTTCGTACGACGCGACGACATCGAAGCTCGGCACGCACAGTCCGCAAGCGTAAGCCCGCCGTCACAGCCGACCATGCGGATCATCCTGCAGGCACCCGGCGCAGACCCGCATATCGCACCAGCCGACCGCCAGGCGACCGCGGACCTGATGACCAAAGGCGTACTCGGCCAGCGCCTCGTCTTCGCAACCGACAGCTGTGCCGCCACCTTCGAGTACCTGGAAGCCGCAGGTGCCGAAGTGGTGCAAGAGCCGATGAACAAACCCGACGGCACCCGCGACTGCGCCTTCTTCGACCCCTCAGGAAACCTCCTGCGATTCACCCAGCCGCGCTGGTAGTCGGTGTCGCCACGGTGGTCTAGCGCGAAACGCGTGGCTGCGGTTCAGTTCCCGCGTGTGGCGGAAGTATTCTCGGGTCTTGCCAGCGAGTTGGCCGAATTGCTGGGGCTCGAGGATGAAGGCAGATTGACGACACCGGAACGGATTTTGGGGGCAGCGCGGGGGCTGTTCGCGGCTCGTGGCTACCGGGCCACGCCTATGCAGGCGATCGCTGATGAGGTGGGCATCACCAAGGCTGCGCTCTACTACCACTTCGATGCCAAGGACGCGATTCTGCATCAGCTCACGGTGCCGTTGCTCGACGAGTTGGATGCGGTGCTGGCCGCTGCTGAGTCGGCGGCGAGTGTCGAGGACGTGCGCTGGCGGGCGATCGAAGGTTATGTCGATGTGCATCTGCGCCATCGGCACACCCTCACCATGCTGGTCCGGGACATGACCCTGCTGGTCCAGGCGCCTATCGCCGATCGTTTCCGGGCGGCTATCGCCCTCGCCAACGAACTGGTGGCCGGCCCGGGCAGCGGGCTCGAGGAGCGGGTGCGCGCTGCCCAGGTGGTCGCCGGTCTGGCTGATCCGGTGGTGCTGTTCCGCGACGAACCAGCCGAGGTACTGCGGCGACTGATCCTCGACGGGGCGCGAGCGCTGCTGGGCGAGCCGGTCGAGCCGCGGCCGCGGGGACGAGCCAGAGGACGCAACGGCGGGCGGCGCGCGAAGCTGTCCGCCGAGGAGGTCGGCCAGGCGCGCGCCCTGGGCGCCGACGGCATCGGCGTCGAAGAGATCGCCGCCCGGTTCAAGGTGTCGAGGGCAACCATGTACCGGATTCTCAAAAACGACCGCTCCGGAGACTCAGCGTAGGAATGAGTTCAGCAGCGGGATCGTTTGTGCCGGGCAGTCCTCGTGGACGGTGTGCCCGCAGCCTGGCAGGGTTGTTGCCGTGGCGTTCGGGATCCGGGCGGCCAGCGCGTCGGCCTGCGAAGCGGGCAGCCAGCTGTCCTGTGCGCCCCAAACGATGAGCGTCGGTGCGGTGACATCGGCCAGGCCGGTGTCGGTGAGCCGGAAGTCCAGGTTGCGCCACAGCGACAGAAACCCGGTGCGGTTCGCGGGGCGGGAGAACGGCGCGTAGAGCTCGTCGATCACCTCGTCGGTGACGAGGTGCTGATTGTGGAAGGTGCCGCGGATGCTCTCGGCATAGAAGGAGCGGGTGGTGAGGTTGGTGGCCAGCTCCCCGAGCAGCGGTGTGGTGAACAGCGGTGTGACAGGGGCTTTTTCGGCGTCGAGACCGGGTGCATCGAGCAGTGCCAGTCGCTCCACCCGGCCGGGGTGCTGCTGAGCGAAGTACAGACTCCACGCGCCACCCCAGGAGTGGCCGACCAGCGCCACCCGGTCCAGGCCCAGGGCGTCGAGCACGGTTTCGATGGCCTGCGACATCGCGGGCAGGGTGTAGGCGAAATCGTCGCGATGAAGTTCGGTGAAACCCTGGCTGGGCAGATCGATGGCGTAGACAGTGTGTTCGGCAGCGAGCGCCGGGATCACGTCACGCCAGGAGTAACCCCATAGCCCGCCGCCGGCGACCAGCACCACGGGAGAGCCGGTGCCGGTGCGGGTGTAGTGGAATCGGGCCAGATCGGTATCGACATACCGCGACTCCACGCGGGTCAGATACTGCGATCGGTAGTCCGAGGTCGGCGGCTCCCAGGCATAAGCCACGGGAACAGCGATGCTCGCGAGTATGCCCAGCAGTGCGACCATCGACAGGACGAGGCGCCGGAACACCATTCGAGATTTCATGAAGGACCCTTTCGACTAGCAGCTACGAACAAGACGAGCGAGCAGTCGAGGTTGTGACGGGGTGTGGGTCAGCTCACCGCGCCGGTGTCTCCGGCCGCCGCCGTGCTCCGGCGATAGAAGTCGATCTGGTCGGCGACCACCCGGTCGCGGAACCCCGGGTCGGTGTAGAAGGTGAAGTGGGTGCCCGGGTAGACCGACAGCTCACCGCGTGGTGCGCGCTCGGCCAGCTCCCGGCTGGTCTCCGGCGGTGTCTCTCGATCGTGTTCGGCGACGCACACGAGCAGCGGACACGTCAGCCGCGCCGCAGCTTCAGCGGGGCGATAACGCATCATCCGCAGCAGTCCTCGTGGGGCTACGGTGTTGCGCCACAGCGTGTTCCGGTCACCGGCCAAAGCCTGGATATGCTGATCGGCTTCCGCGCTCGCGGTGACGGCCAGTTCGCCGGGGTGGCCCACCATGGGGATGTAGTAGGGGGTCAACCCCACGGCCCCCCGCAGCGCATCCCAGAGGATAGCGGCCAGCAGTTTCACCGTGGCGCCCGTCGATCGGCCCTCGACCTTCTTCGGGAATCCGTTGAACGGGATCTGCGCCACCACCGCCGCGATACCGGAATCGGCTGCGGCCACGGTGATTACGTGCGCACCGCCGAGCGAGTTGCCCCACAGCAGCACGCCGGCCGGGTCGACACCGGCGTGTCCGCGCGCGAAGTCGACGGCGGCGGCGATGTCGAGGAGTTGGCCGTTGATCTCGGGCAGTTGGCGCGGCTCGCCGTCGCTTTCGCCGAAACCTCGGTAGTCGAACACCAGCGCCGCGAAACCTGCGGCGACGAAACGCTCGGCATAGTCGAAGAGGCGGTCCATCGTTCCGCTGTATCCGTGGCAGAGCACGACACACGGCACGGGGGCGGAAGCATCGGGCAGGTAGAGATAGCCCCTGCACCGCACTCCGGACGACATGAATGACACTTCGGTTCGCATGACACCAATCCCTGCGTATTCGACTGACTTTCAGTCGGCACTCTAGCGAAGAGACTTACCTTTGGTAAGTGGTTCCACGGCATGTGAGTGCAATAGAGCAGGGGTTAATGGCAATTGATGGCTGTCTCGAAAACTAATGACTATGAGATTTGTTTTTGATACAGAGACAGTGCACCGGGCGGAGTTCGGGTGTGGGCTACTCGAAAAGCACACAGGTGGCGGCGGGGGCCTCCAGCGAGGCCGAGGGTGCGGTGGGGAGGCCGGTGTTGCGGTGGAGGTTCAGCAAGGTCACCGAGTTCGACTTCTGGTTGGACGCGTAGAGCCGCCGGCCGTCGGGGCTGAGGGTGAGATCGCGGGGGAACTTTCCGCCGCAAGGGGTGGTGCCCATCGGGACGAGCAATCCGCCGAGGATGGCGAAGGTCGCGACGTTGTCGTGGCCGCGGTTGGCGAGATAGAGGAAGCGGCCGTCCTTCGCGACCACGGGTGCGGACGGATAGTTTCGGTCGCCGCCACGATCGAGATCGGCGGGCACCGAGAGCCCGGCCCGCAATTCACCGCGCTCGGACTGCCAATCCAGCACGCTGACAGTGGAATTCAGTTCGTTGGCGAGAAAGGCGGTGCGGCCGTTGGGGTGGAAGCAGAGGTGGCGTGGTCCGCTGCCCGGCGCCATGGTGACCTGCGCGTGCCGATGCAGTTTGCCTGCGGCGAGACGGTAGACGTAGACCGAGTCGACGCCCAGGTCCACCGCGAGTACCCAGCGGCCGGAGGGGTCGATCGACACCTGGTGGGCGTGCGGTGCGGACTGCCGGTCCGGATCCGGTCCGCTGCCGGTGTGCTTCACGACGTCGGTCACCGTGCCGAGCCGGCCGTCCGCGGCGATGGCGAGCACGCTGATGCTGCCCGATCCGTAGTTCGCGGTCAGTACGTGCCGTCCGTCCGGGGTGACGCACAGGTGGGTCGGCCCCTCGCCTTGCACCGCAACGGTATTCAACACCGTCGGCCGCGGCGAGCGCAGGTCGATCGCGGTGGCCGTACCGGCACCCGAGCCTTCGTTCACCGCGTACAGGTAACGCCG
Source organism: Nocardia suismassiliense (assembly GCF_900269665.1). Classification (GTDB taxonomy): domain Bacteria; phylum Actinomycetota; class Actinomycetes; order Mycobacteriales; family Mycobacteriaceae; genus Nocardia; species Nocardia suismassiliense. Next base: position 7,661,590 of record NZ_LT985361.1, on the reverse strand, counting down.
GTCGGACGACAGTGCCAGGAAAGACGGATCTGCTACCGGGACAACGCTTTCCACGGTCAGCCGACCGGTACCGGGATCCGCCGTGGCGACGCCGACGCCGGAACCGCCTGCGCCACTGGAGGTATAGCAGCCCACGAACGCGCGCGTCCCGCTCGCCGCACCCGCCATCGCGGGCTGGATCGCCCCGGTCGTCACCGCGACGCCGACGCCCACCGCGCCACCGAGCAGGCCGAGCAAACGCCGCCGTTCGAACTCACCATTGCGCACCGTTTTCTCCTTCCGTGCCGCGGGAGATCCCGCGTCGGGCCAGAATGTCCCACGTCACTTCAGTCCGCAAGTGGCGCAACTGATATTGCGCTGTTCGCAACCCGACCTCCGGTGCGTTGCAACCTGTGCGCGCCGATCACGTAAAGACCTGCCCCCAGCTCCCCAGTCACAGTGGGGAGACCGGAAAACCTGCCGGTCGGCCAACGACATTCGCTGGAATAGTCCACTTCGGCACAACTTCCCCAGTTGAGCAGCTGGACGCGGCGGCGATCCCAGTGGAATCTGGTTGCTGCCAACATCAATAATCACGGGACCTGAGCTCAGGTGCTGTTCGGTGCAATACCGTTACAAGACAGGCGGTTTGAGACATGTCGACTCTCGTCAGCGTTATGGATACCGTTAACTTCATTGCCGCTGGTTCCGGGTCAAGTGAGGGCTCGGAATCGCTCAGCGGCGGCGGATCCTCGACCGGGTCACTCGGCACCGGACTGGATTTGCTCAAAGTGAGCCTCAAACTGCTCAGCTTGCTTGTCGGTAATTTGTCCTGACACGGATTTGCGTATTCAGCGCGGCGCCACGGGTCGCCGCGCTGAATACGCGTAAACCGTTCCCTCGATAAATTTCGCGATACCTCCTCGCCTGATTCCCCCGTTGTTCTCAGGTCGAGTCGGCCGACTCTGACGTTCGGCGATGAGCGACCCACCGAGCTCGGTAGTGAGGTTCACATGTCTGTCCTGCCTTTGTCCCATCGTTCTGTGGTGGCAGTGCTGGTGGCCATGGGAGTGGCCGTCGCGCCCGTTACCGTCGCCGCCCCGGCCCTCGCGCGGTCCGCGCAGGCCGACTGCGCGCAGACCTTCAATCTGTTCATCCCCGGCACCTGGGAGACCAACGAAAAGGCGGACCCCGCAAAGCCGATCGGCATGCTCCGCCCGATCGCCGAGGCGATCCAACACCGGCAGGGCCCCAGCTCTGACATCTACTTCACGCCCTACATGGCGCGCGCCTTCGACAACGGCTACACCTATGCGGACAGCAAGAACACCGCGCTGGTCAACGCCCGCAAGGCGCTGCGTGACTACGGAAACCGTTGCCCAGAAGCGAAATTCACGATCACCGGCTATAGCCAGGGCGCGGACGCCGCGGGTGATGTCGCCTCCGAGATCGGCAACGATCGCGGCCCCGTGCCACCCGAGCGGGTGCTGGCCGTCGGGCTCATCGCCGATCCGGCGTCGGGTACCAAGGGCGAAACCGTCATCGGCCCGCACACCGCGGGCTCGGGGATCGCCGATCCGCGCCCGCAGGGCATGGGCAAGCTCACCGGGCGGGTCAGCTCGATCTGCGACCCCGGCGACCTGTACTGCTCGATCAAGAAGAGCGACAACCCGCTGCTCGCGCGGCTCGGCTCGCTGCTGAGCAAGGCGGCCAGCAACTCCGGCTTCGCGAAAACTCTGGCAGTCAAGGACACCAAGATCGACCTGTCCGGTCTGGCCGGCGCCGTCGACGAGCTGACCACCAGCCGGCACGCGCCCGGCGGCCTCGACCTGACGCACGTCCGCGACAGCGCCGCCAAGTTGATCGGCACCATCGAAACCCTCGCCGGCCTGCAAGATTCCGGGACCGCCGAGCGATTGGCCGCCGCCCCCGCCGGTACAGCCGAGCACAACGCGAGCCGGGTACTGAGCAAGGCTGGGGAAGCCGATCTGGCCGGTGCCGCGTCGGCGGTGAACACGATCACCGACAGCGCGACTTCCTTGTTGAACAGGGGTATTCGCACAGTCCCTGCGGACTCACCCGATGCCACCGCGCTGACAATCAAGGTCGACGCACTCATCGACCTGGTGGGACCGCTGGCCGAGATACCGGCGGCCATCCTCGGATCGGCCACGAAAATCCTGGCGATGCTGAAACCCACCGTGCTGGTCGACCAGACCCTCGATGTCGTCGCCAACGTCACGGCCCTCGACTTCGGCGCGATCCTCGACAATTTCGCATTGCTGTCGCAGAAGGTGGCGGCGATGGACGCCAAGGGCGCCCACCAGGTCGCCGGTGCGCTGAACAACCAGTTCCGGCCGCTGGTCGAACTCGTCGCGAGCGCCGACCTGAAAGCCGTCGCACAGGTGCTCTCCACGATCCCGAACTCGCAGGGCTACACCCAGATCGCGACGTCGATGACGGCGATCCTGTCCAAGGCCGACGTGCTGCGGCTGGCCACCCTGGTCGGCCAGATCCAGGAGATCGCGTGGTCGGTGCTGGAGAAACTGGTCCCGCCGCCCGGGCAGGCGCCCGACCCGGCGGGTGCGGCGGCCGCGCTGTCCGGCCTGCTGCCGGTGGGTCTCGAGCTGGCCTCGGTCGCCACCGGACTGCTTGCCGAAACCAATACCGGCGACAACACTCAACGCCTCGACCTCGAGGAGCTGACCGGGGCCCTCGCCAAGACCGCGCCGGCCAAGGGCGGCATCAGCCTGCTCGCGATGCTGCGCGACGGCCTCAGTGCCGCAAGCTTTTTCGCCTCGAGCGCGCACATCAACTACGGCGCCCTCATCGTCGACGACACGGGTCGCAACGCCATCCAGTGGCTCGGTGACTGGATGAACACCCAGATCGGACACGCCAACTGAACGGTGCGGCGGCAAAGCCCTTGCGTATCGGGCGGTTTCGCTAGCATCGTGCCATGCGGATCGCTGCGGCCCAGGCCCGGCCTGCCTGGCTCGACCCCACGGCAGGCACGAAGATCGTCGTCGACTATCTGACCAAGGCCGCGGCGGCCGGGGTGCAGCTCGTCGCCTTCCCGGAGACCTTCCTGTCCGGCTACCCGATCTGGCTGGCGCGCACCGGCGGGGCCCGGTTCGACAACCCGGCCCAAAAGGCTGCTTACGCCTACTATTTGGACGCGGCTGTCACCCTGGACGGCACACACCTCGCCACGGTGCGCGAGGCGGTCGCCGACCTCGGCGTGTTCTGCTACCTCGGCATCACCGAGCGCGTCCGCGGCACGGTGTACTGCACGCTGGTCGCCATCGACCCGGCCCGCGGCGTGGTCGGCGCGCATCGCAAGCTGATGCCGACCCACGAGGAGCGCATGGTCTGGGGGATCGGCGACGGGCACGGGTTGCGCGCGCACGACGTCGGCGAGTTCCGGGTCAGCGGCCTGTCCTGCTGGGAAAACTGGATGCCGCAGGCCAGGCACGCGCTGTATGCCGACGGCACGACCCTGCACATCTCCACCTGGCCGGGGGCGGTCCGCAACACCGAGGACATCACCCGGTTCATCGCCAAGGAGGGCCGGGTGTACTCCCTGGCCGTCGGCGCCGTCCTCGACTACACCGATGTGCCATCCGACTTCCCGCTGCGCGACGAGCTGCTCGCCCTGGACACGCCCGCTGGGTACGACGGCGGCTCCGCCCTGGCCGGCCCGGACGGCCGCTGGCTGATCGAGCCGATAGCCGGCGACGAACGTCTCGTCATCGCCGACATCGATCCGGCCGCGGTCGCGCGGGAACGCCAGAACTTCGACCCCACCGGTCATTACGCCCGGCCCGACGTGTTCACAGTGAGCGTGGACCGTCGGCGCCGGAACGCCGCAACCTTTCTGGACGACTAGGCCCGGTGTCGAAGTCCCCACTTCGACACCGGCGACGCGGCGCGGGTCAGACGCTGGGCGTCAGGGACGGCGTCGCTTCCTGGCGGTCGTCCGGATCCGGCCCGGTTGATTCTTCCGTCGGCTGCTCGTCTTCGGCGGGGATTTGCGAGCCCTGCCTGCGCTGCCGCAGAAATGCCCACTGCAACACGGCGATTCCGGCGAGGCCGGCTACAGCGGTGCCGATGCCGACCTGCCAGCCCGGCGGACGCCAGGTAGCCCGCAGGTCGGCGCGGTCGGTGCCTGCTGGGATGTCGACGGCGAGGAAGGTGTTCGCCACCGTTGTCGACGGTATTTCGTTGCCGTTCAGGGTGATTCGGTAACCGGGCCAGGCGAGCCGGGAGAATACGATGCGTCCGCCGTTCGGTGCGGTGACCTTTGCGTCGATCGTGACCGCGGCACCCGAGGTGGACGTGGCGCTGACATTCGCGGTATCGGCGATCGCCCCGTTGACAGTGGAGATGAGCCCGTTCTCCCGTTCCAGCACCCAGATGTAGCGCTCGTGGCCGGGGTAGGTCACCCACTTCCAGCCGGGCGGCGCCGGGTGGTTGCCCGCGTCGGGGTACTGCGCCGTGTGCAGCACGACCCGGTCGACCTTCATCAGGTCGACAATCGTGCGCCCCGTGGACGGTTCGGCGGCGAAGGCGCGGCGGAACGCGTCGGTGCAGGTGCTGCCGTCCCAGGCCATGCACAGCATGCCCGCGAACGGGTAGTGGCCGATGGGGGTGTAGCCGTTGACGTACTGCAACCCCAGATTCTTGGCGTAGTTGCCGATGGCGAGTGAACCGTAGGCGCCTTCGAGGGTCTTGTCCTGCGGCGCCAGGATCGCCCGGTCCGCGAGTTGCAGGGTGACACCGGTGAAATCGGGGAAGACCGCGGTCATCTCCGACCGCTGTTCCGGGAAGTCGTAGGACATCGGCGTCGGCGGTGCGGCGTGCACCTGGGCGAAGGCGATCGGGAACATGGTGACGATGATCAGCGCGCACGCCGCCGCTATGCCCTTGCTCCGGGCCAGCCACACCACCACGGCACCGATCGCGGCGACCACCGCCACCGCGACGAGGTGGCGCACCACGATCTCCGGGGCCGCGGAGAACGACCGCAGGAACAGCACGCCGATCAGCACGCCCGCGGCGATGGCCCGCCTGCGCAGCGAGGTGAACGTGCCGTAGCGGCTGAGCAATACGCACACCAGGACGAGCAGCGCCATCGCAAGGATCGGCAGCACGCGCGCCGGCCAGCGCAGCGGGCCGATCGCACCCGGCCCCGCGGTCCACATCAGCACGGCCGCGGCGAACAGCGCGATACTGCTGAACTCCCGGACCGACTTGCGGGCCGCCTGCCAGCCGACGAACGCCAGCGCCGGAATCAGGAACCAGGCGATGTAGACCATCGGCAACGGCTGGACATGCCCCCACCACGCGGTGAACGCGGGTGTCGTGCTCGGCAGGCTCGCATTGAGCGACTCCGACCAGGGCACCGTCAGGAACGGATCGTTGTGGATCTTCGCGTTGCCCCGCCAGGTGACCTGAGAGGAGAGGATGCCGGGCAGGTTGGCGACCATGGCCGCGAGTGCGGCGCAGCCCGCCGCCGTCAGTAGCCGCGCCGAGGGTTGCCAGCGCCGCTGATAGATGAACTCACCGAGGGCGACGCAGACCACCATCAACGCGGATTCGACCGCGGGGAAGGCGTATTGGACCGTGAGTGCCAGATACAGGAAGACGAACACCGAGATCGGGCTGCCGCGCCCGCGGGTGTAGCGCACCGAGGACGCCCAGGCGTGCACCAGCCACGCCGTGGCGGTGTGCGAGGTCCACCAGCTGGCCTCGTCGAAGAACAGGAACCATCCGCTCAATGGGAAGGCGATGCCCGCGACCGCCGCCCACGGTGCACGCGCGCCGTAGGCCAGGCAGACCCGGTAGACGCCGAGCGCGGCGATGATCGAGCAGACCAGCTTCACCACCGTGGCGTACACGGCGAGGTTGTCCATCGACGGCGCGAGCAGATGGACCAGCAGCTGGGGCGGGTTGTAGAGCCCGGCCTCTTCGAGCGCGTAGTTGCCCGCCATCCACTCGTAGGGCACCAGGGCGGAGAATTGACCGTCGCGCAGCCGGTTGCCGAGCATCACCCACATCGGGGCGTACTGGGCTTCGGTGTCGTCGGTGTAATAGTGCCGGGCGTCCGCAAGCAGGACCGCCACATATCCGGCGATCACCCCCGCCGCGGTAATCAACCCCCACTTGGGTACATCTGTTCGCGATGCGATTACCGCACTAGGCCTCACGAGCGCGGGACCATATGCCACTGGCGTGAACAGAGCAAGTCGGCTGGTCGCGGTGTGCTCATTGCTGGGTCCAGTCCGGTTGGGTGAAGTGCGCGACCCGGGCGCCCGCGTGGTCGCGGCCGAGCAGCACGACCTCGCGGAACTGCCACAGCATCGCGCCCGTCGGGGCGTGGATGGTCATGCCGTCGCCGAGCCGCATCTGTAGCAGGCCAACGTCTTCGGGGACGGGCGGCGCGGTCCGGCCGCGGAGTTCGGGCTGCGGCACCGCCTCGTGCGGGGCGACCCAGTGCGGTACATCGTCGGCGGCCAGCCGCGCGAGCGGAACCAGGTGCGCGGAGTGCACTTCGTCGGGGCTCGGCTTCAGCTCGGCGGCCCCGGGTAGCGCCGCGACGAACGGGGTGATCACGAAACCCGAGGCCGCGGGAAAGTCGTCGAGTCGGCCGACCAGATCGGCCGGGGCGGCGGTCAAGCCGAGTTCCTCGTGTAGCTCACGCAATACAGCTTGCTCGGCGGTCTCGCCCGCGTCCAGCCGACCCCCGGGTAAGCCCCATTGCCCGGCATTGCGGCCACGGTAGGCGCGGCGGATGACGACCACCGCCGGTGTGCCGTCGTCCTGCGCGACGACGCACAGCAGCACCGCGGCCCGGCGGATACCTGGCGTGTCGGGAACTTCGGTGTGCGGAAATTCGCGCAGTCTGCTGTGCGCGAGATCGCGGAAGTCGGCCACGGTCTCGGGAACCGGCGGTCCGGTGGTGGGGCCCATGGCCTCGATCTTGCCCCACCACCCGAGCGCTACATCTTGGCGTAGCGGGCCATCACGAAGCTGTAGAGGCCGTAGGTGATGATGCCGAGGCCGGCCACGATCAGCAGGATCACGCCATAGGGTTGTGCGCCAAGGGTTTTCAGCGCACCGTCGAGTCCGGCGGCCTTGTCCGGTTCGGACCGGGTCGCGGCGAGGATCACCAGCACCCCGATGGCGCCGACCGCGAGACCCTTCGCGAGGTAGCCGGCCATGCCGAGCCTGCGCACCAGATCGCTGGTGTTGCCCTTCAGGTCTTTCAGGAACTTCTGGCTGATCCCCTTGTAGAGGTGGTATCCGCCGACGCCGATGATGATCAGCCCGGCGACGACCAGCGCGACCGTGCCCGCGGTGTTCTGCATCAATCGCGCGGTGATCCCGGCGCTTTCCTGGCCGCTCGACTTGCCTGCGCCACGGGCGAATCCGAAGGCCGAGAACGCGAACGACGCATAGATCACTGCCAGGGAAAAGGCTTTGACCCGGCGGAATGCTTCGGACTTCTTGCTGTCCTTATCGGGTTTCGATGCGCTACCGAAGATCGTCTCGGCCAGTCGCCACAAGGCCATCAGCACGAACGCGACAACCGCCACCCACATGACGAAAACGCCACCCGGCTTACTGACCAATTCGGCCATGGCGCCGGAGTGATCGGCACTGCCGCCCCGCCCGCCCAGCGCGATGCGGATAGCGATATAGCCGATGATCAGGTGCACGAGGCCCGTCATCACGAAACCCGCGCGAGCAAACCGTTCGAACGTCGGGTGCTGTGCGATCCGGCCGGCGTTCGCGGACGAGGTTCCCGACCATGCCCCTCGACCACGGGCATTGTCCGTACCAGCTGACAACCCACTCATCAGATTCCCTCATCTCCGTCGAACCGAACGTCGGGCAGATACCCGGCGGCGGCGTCTCGAAACAACCGCGGGGGCGACGGAGGCGAACGGCGTCGATGGTTGGGGGCGCGGAATCAGCCCCCTACTGGAACAGCTTGAGCAGGTTGACGATCAGGCGGTAAACGCCGTAGCTGAAGGGCGCGGCGACCCACAGCCAGGCGAAGACCAGCAGCGGAATACGCCGCGGCGCAGTGGTTTCGGCGGTGCCGGGTTCGGTCATGCCGGGCTCCCCTCGGTGCGGACGACCGGTGTCGCGACCGGCCGGTGATGTTTCGCCGCGACCGGGCGAATCAGCTCGTTGGCGACGAAGCCGGCACAGAGCAGCGCGATCATCACGGCGAACGAGGCGCCGTACAGTTCCGGTCCGGACTTTCCCTGCCCCGCACCGGAATCCGCGATGGCGTTGACGATCAACGGCCCGGCCACACCGGCCACCGACCATGCCGTCAGCACCCGGCCATGGATCGCGCCGACCTGGTAGGTCCCGAACAGGTCCTTGAGATACGCCGGGATGGTCGCGAATCCACCGCCGTAGAAGGACAGAATCACCATCGCGCCGAGAATGAACAGCGCCTTGTTGGCCTGCCCGGCCGACCACACCACCGCGTAGGCGAGCGCACCGACACCCAGGTAGACCCGGTACACGTTCTTGCGCCCGATCAGGTCGGACAGCGACGACCAGCCGATCCGTCCCGCCATATTGGCCGCGGACAGCACCGCGACGAAGCCCGCGGCGGCGGCCGCCGTCACGGGGGTCGCGGTCTGTGCGAAGAAGTCGATCACCATCGGCGCCGCCTTCTCCAGGATGCCGATGCCCGCGGTCACGTTGCAGCACAAGACGATCCACAGCAGCCAGAACTGTGGCGTGCGGATCGCGTCGTTGGCCGCGACGTCGTGCAGGCTGATCAGCTTGGCCGGTTTCTCCTGCGGCACCCAGCCTGCCGGACGCCACCCCGGCGGCGGTACCCGCACGAGCAGCACGCCCACCGACATGAACACCGCGTAGGTCAGGCCCATGACCAGAAAGGTCTGCGCGATGCCGACGTTGTCCCGGCCGAAGGTGGTGAGCAGCTGGGTCGTCCACGGTGACGCGATCAGCGCCCCGCCGCCGAAGCCCATGATCGCGAAGCCGGTGGCCATGCCCGGTCGATCGGGAAACCAGCGGATCAGCGTGGAGACGGGGGAGATGTAACCGATGCCGAGCCCGATCCCGCCGACGAACCCGTAGCCGAACACGATGAGCCAGTAGGCATTCGCGAACGCGCCGAGGGCCGAGATGAGCAGGCCGGAGCAGAAACAGAGCAGCGAGACGGTCATCGCCCAGCGCGGGCCCCGGCGTTCGACGAGTGTGCCGCCGAAGGCCGCGGACAGTCCGAGCATGACGATGGCGATCTGGAAGGGCAGCGCGCTGCCGGTCCCCGAGATGTGCATCGACTTTTCCAGCGGCGGCTTGAATACGCTCCACGCGTAGGCCTGTCCGATGGCGAGGTGAATGGACAGCGCGGCGGGCGGAACCAGCCAGCGGCTCCACCCCGGTGGCGCGATGACGCGGGAATATCCGGTGGTACCGGCGGTGGCAACTGCGGTCATGCGGCGATCTCCACTCTCACTGTGTGGCGATCATAGGACCGGGACTGCCGCCTGACCGCGGTTCTGTGACAATAACTTTCACTCACCGCTGCCGGATTGCCAACGATGCGGCGGAACTCGGGTGCTACCTGCGGCAACGTGCCCGCCCAGCGTGGTTTGCCGGGCGGGCACGGTCCGCTGAGCGGATCAGGCGCCCGCGGTCACCGGGTAATGGTCGGACAGGTTGGTGTAGGTGTAGCTCTTGCCCTGGCTGGTGACCGTCCACGCGGGAGCGGACTCCTTGACGACGTGGTTCTGCCAGTTCGCCGGCTTGGCATGACCCTTGCGGTGCAGGACGTAGTCGAGATCCTCCCGCGGATCGTTCGGGTAGCGGTCGGCGGCGATCGAGTTCTCCTTGGTGTCGAAGGAGAACGGGTGGCCGGTGCGCGCGGTCGCGGGCTCGAGCCGGGCGTCGGCCAGCATCGACGCGTATTCGGCGCTGTGCGAGTCCACATTCAGATCGCCGGCCAGCAGCACCTGCTCGGTCGCGGGAATCTTCTTCGCGGTGAGGAACGCGTCGATCTCCTTGAACTGCAAGGCACGATCCTTCGCGGCCTCACCGTCCGAGCAGCCGGGGTCGGTCGATTGGCTGTGCGTGCCGACCACATGCACCTTGCTGCCGTTGACCGAGAGCACCGCGTAGGCGATCCCCTTGTTGGCCCACCAGTCGGCGCCGCAGGCATTGGCGAAGATGAACTGCTCCTGGCGGATGATGGGCCACTTGCTGAGGATGGTGACGCCGCCGTCCTCCGGCGTGCCCGCGCTGTACTTGCCGCCGGTGGCGTCCCAGCCCTCCTTCGCGCGGCCGACAACCGGTGTCTGGTGCGGGTATTCGGCCTTGGCTTTGGCCTTCAACGCGTCGGAGGCCTCGTTGTCGAACATCTCCTGCAGGACGACCACGTCGTTGCCCTTGAAGAAGTCGGTCTTCGGAATCTCTGCCGCGCGGTGGTCCTGGCCCCAGTTGGGAAACAGGTTCTTGCTCATCAGGAAGGTGTTGTAGGTCAGCACCCGGAGCTCCGGGGTCGCTGCGGAAGCCTGCGGGGCATTCACCATGAGGGTGGTGGCGAGTGCTGCGATGATGCTGAGCCGGGTGGGCTGGGATAGCGGCATGGCACGTCCTCGGATCTCGTAGAACCTGGATATGGCAGAACTGATCGGACCAGGCGTGGATGACGCGCTCGTGACGTTTCCATGATCATCCGTGCGCTCCCGGACGTCGGATCGATGGCAGACTCGGCGAATCAGCTTGGCCCGAAGGGTTTCTCGGAGGTGGTTGCCGGACGTCAGCGCGGACGAACGTGGGAATAGGCCGCTCGCGCCGTGCCGTTCGCGGCGTCGACGGTGTAGGCGTCGAGGGTGACCGCGTTGCGGCGGATCTTCGCGATCATGAAGCCGAGGCTCGAAAAGTCCTGCCAGAAAGCCTTATTGGTGACGGCTGACGAGCCGTCGCCCTGCTTGGCGGAGGCGCCGCAGACGATCTGCTGGGTGCCGCGGGACGCACCGGCGGTATCCAGGATCTGCGAGGTGTGGTCGTGCCCCGACAGGATGTAGTCCGCCCTGCCGCAGACGACCTCTTCGAACAGTTCCTTCAGATGCCGGCCGCTCATGTAGTCGCCGGTGGTGACGCCGTCGTAAGCGCCTGCGTTGCCGTGCTTTCCGTTGTTGCGGTAGGGGTGGTGGGTCAGCACGATCTTCCACGTCGCGCGGGACGTGTTCAGTGCGCGTTCCAGCCACTGGCGCTGCGCGCGCATGTACGGGCCGTTCCACTGGTAGTGCGGATCGGTCTGCAGCACCGTGGAGGAGACGGGAACGGTGTCCAGCGCGAAGAATTCGACCAGCGGATCCGGCCCGGCGGGCAGCGCCACCTGGTAATACCGGGACGGCATGTACCAGCGGGCCGAGCGCTGGTGGTAGGCGACCTCGTGGTCACCCTTGCTCGGATTCCCGCCGCTGCCCGCGAAGATGCCGCTGCAATCGTGATTGCCGAGCACCATCAACCAGGGCACGTCGATGCCCGCGTTGGGTTGTTCGAACTTCGTCGAGAACTCGTCGTCGTCCGGGCTTTCCGCACCGTCCTCGTAGATGTTGTCGCCCAGCCCGACCGCCAGCGACACCCCCTCCGCCTGGCAGATCCGCTTCGCCGCGGCGGCCACCGCGTACTGCCCGGCCTCGCCGGTCCCCGCGTCACCGGTGATCAGCACGTTGATGTCCGGGCCGGTCGGCATCGGAAACTTGCTGTCCGCGTTGGCGATACCGGGCAGCACCAGGCTGCCGGCCAGCACACTCGCGCCGACGAGCAGCCCGCGCCTGGAAATACACAGTTGGTTGTTTCGGTCGTCCACTTACTGCCTCCCTGAGTGCGACAGATTGAAGTGACAACGTTTAACTGGGTCGGGCGAACTGTGCGCGGTAAGCATGGGACGAATCCCCATCATTCGGGCAAACAGGAGGTGGTGCCCCGATCGGACTCGGCAGCGGAGGCGCGAATACTCCCGCGCCTGGCGCGGTCGGCTACCGGATGCTTCGATCAAGACCATGACGGACAACATCGATCCATCGCGCACGGTGACCGCCAGCCGCGACATCGCGGCCGCCTCGGCACAGGTCTTCGAACTGATCGCCGACCCGGCACAGCAGCCGCGCTGGGACGGCAACGAAAACCTCGCGACCGCCGCCGCCGACCAGCGGGTCCGCGCGGTAGACGACGTGTTCGTCATGACGCTCACCACCGGCGCCGACCGGCACAACCACATCGTGGAGTTCGAAGAAGGCCGCCGCATCGCCTGGCTCCCCTCCGAACCCGGCCAGCAGCCCCCCGGCCACCTCTGGCGCTGGGAACTCGACCCCATCGACGAGACCCACACCCGAGTCACCCACACCTACGACTGGTCCCAGCTCACCGATGAGAAGCGCCTCGTCCGCGCCCGCGCCACCACCTCCGACAAACTCCAAGCCTCCCTCGACCGGCTCGCCGAAGTCGCCGAGGGGCACTGAGTTCGTTCAGGCAAGGAGTGTCATGCCGTCCGGCGCACCAGCCTCGCCTGCTCCAGCGTGGCCAGAAGTTGTTGCGCGGCAACTTTGCTGAGTCCAGGAGAGACGCGGAGTAGATCGCTGGTGTCGAACGAATTACCGGTCGGCAGTGCGGCGATCCACAGCAGCCCGGGCAGCAGGTCACGGCTGACCCGGGTGTGCGCGGTATGAGTCTCCCGAAAGCCGTAAGCGGTCACGGTAATCCGCGCGCCATCGTCATCGAGCGCATCGATCCCGAAGCCGCACTGTCCTGCTCGGACAAAGGTCGTCGCCGGGTCCACCGGACGGTCGGTGACAGGAGCGCGGACGAGATCGTGGGGGTCGAGCCGGTGTACGGCATCGACTATGCCTTGGAGATCGTCCCGCAGCTCCGCGGTGGCGTCGGTGAAGGCGTACATCGACCCACGCCAGTACTCGTCACGCAGCAGCTCGCTCTTCAAGGCGGACAGCAGGAATTCGATCCGCAGGGGGGTGAGCAGCGCCAGGTGCAGCGAGATCGAGTCCTTGGCGGAGCTGGTCTCATGCCAGTAGCCACGGGGAATGTGCAGTATCGCGCCGGGTTCCAGGACATGCTCGGTCACGCCCTCGGGTATTTCGGTGGGCGGCAGCGCCGATGCGTAGTTGCGCAGCGGCGGGGATACCGATTCGAGTGTGGTCCAACCATCCAGTGGGGCGGGGGCGAACGCGTTCGGGGCGATCCGCCAGGTCTTGCGACCGGTGAGCCGGATGGTGATCACATCTATCGCGTCGAAATGCGCCCTGGTGCCGCCGCCGGCCCGGCTGCAGAACAGCTGGCATTTGACCGCGCCGGGTGCCAGGCGGAACGCTTCGGCAGTTTCGCGGACGAACGGCGCGAAATCGGGAATCGCCCGGTACAGCAGGGTCGTGCCCGCCGCATAGAAGCGATCGGCCGACGCGGCCTCGATGGGTGCGGAGGTGAGCCTGCCATCCAGGTCGTGGAACCAGGCGTCGACGGTCGCGCCGGGCTGGGCGAAGACATCCTCGATCGAGTTGATACCCAGCGCATTTCGGACCCGCTCGACCAGTTCTGGTCGCGGCGGGCCCGCAAAGGGTCGCTGGCTCAGTACCGAACGACCGAACTCGGCGAGGGAGTACGGGGCGAACCAGTCCGCGAGATCGAGCAGGCGCGGGTTATTCATGGACAGCCCACCGCTCGAGCGGGTCATGCCTGCTATCGGTTGCCGCGGTGGACTCCTGGTTGCCGCCTGCCCACCGGTCGAGGGGGTTGTTGGACCATCGCTGGAGCGGCTCGAGCTTTGCCGTGAAACTGAACAAGCCTTCCTCGACCGAGATCGTCAGTGGTCCGATGGTGCCGGGTTCGCCGGCGCCGGCTTCGGGTGTTGCATCGGCATAGGCGGGTGGGGGAGCTGGATTGTCGATCACGGGAAACTCCTTGCGGCTCTCTGTGATCGACGATCCTTCCGGTGGATCCGGCTGGGGTATATCGACTGGTTCGTTGACCGGACCACGTGTCGGTGCAAGGGGCCTGGCCCATCCCAGACAACTGGGGCCTTGCTCAAAATTGTTGACAGACAGCATGATTGATTCGGTCATGCGGAACCGTCATGCGGTGGCGTCGACCTGTCGGAACAAACCGGCCCGGTCACAACCGGAGCCGGGAAGACCTGCATTTCACGAGATATGCGGGTAGGTCTGGACGGAAGGCATTGTTATGAAACACATCGGCAGAGTATTGACAATGACCGGCGCGGTTCTTGTCTTGGTTCTCGGTACGGCAGGTACTGCTCAGGCCGCGACCGGCGACTTCATCTACACGAGTCCGGGTGGTACGCAGCAGCGACTGACGGATCCGGAAGACGGCAAGTGCTACCGCATCGTTGGTGTCGACTACACCGAAAACGCCACCGACCGTGCTGCGGAAACGTTTCGGAACAGCGATTGCAGTGGAACGTTCGGGGAGCTCTTTCCGCCCGGGACCCGCGAATACCGTTCGGACTTCCAGTCGGTGCGATTCGGCCGTCCGATCTGATTCGGCCGACTCGTGGGCGGCCCCGTTGACCTAAGGGACGTCTTCGTCGGGGGTATTGCCTGCCGCCCAGATGCCACGGACGTGGCCGATGTGTTTGCGGAGGAATTGTTCGAGGTCCTCGGCGCGGCCCTGCTCGATGAGGTCGATGATCGTGTGATGTTCCTGGGCTGATTTGTCGAGCTCGCCGCGCTCGACGAGCGCGGCGAGACCGAACAGGCGGGTTTGGGCGCGTAGGTCGCCGACGATCTGGGACAGGCGCGGGTTGTGGCAGTAGTCGAGCAGCATCAGGTGGAATTGCCGGTCGGCGTCGACGTATTCGACGAGATCGCCGCGTTTGGCCGCGTCGACGATCTTGTCGGCCTGCACCCGCAGACCCGGGATATCCGACTCGGGAATGGTGCCGACGATCGCGCGCACACTCGGCGGTTCCAGCAGCATCCGGATCTTGGCGATCGAATCGAGGTCGGCGTCGGAGATCTCGGTGACCCGGAAACCCTTGTTCGGCACCGAGATCACCAAACCCTGCTTGACCAGATCCAGCATGGCCTCGCGCACCGGCGTTGGGGAGACCCCGAAGCGCTCCGACAGCCACGGCGCCGAGTAGAGCACGCCGGGCTCGAGCTCACCGGAGATGATCGCGGCACGCAGCGCGTCGGACACGTGATCGCGCAGCGTGGGCCGCTTGGGTATAACCAGCCGTTCGATCATCACTGCGCTCCGGGTTTCTCCTGTGTGCGAGCACCACTTCTATCAGATTAGAGAGCTGTCGCCGCTGTTCAGCTTCGAGTGCCGGTAGCTGAAGGCGAGGTATACCCCCAGGCCGAGCAGCAGCCAGAGCACGAACCGGAGCCAGGTGACCCAGGTGAGGTGACTGATCAGCCAGATGGAGAAGACTATCCCGATCAGCGGCACCACCGGCACCCACGGGGTCCGGAACGCGCGCTCGACCTCCGGCCGGGTCCGGCGCGGCCGCATGACGCCGAGCGCCACCACGATGAACGCCATCAGGATGCCGACATTGGTCAGCTCGGCGGCCTCCCGGATCGGCAGGAAGCCGGCGATCAGCGCCGACACGATGCCGACCGGCCAGATCACCCTGGTCGGCACCTTGCGGACCGGGCTGGACTTGCCGAAGTAGGACGGCAGCAGCCCGTCGCGGCTCATCGCGAAACCGACCCGGGTCACCGCGAGCATGTTGGCGAACGCCGAGGTGGTGACGCCGACCACCGCGCCGACCGCGATGACCAGGCCGAGGATGCCCATGCCCACCGAATCGAAGGCGCTGGCGAACGGCGAGGAGACGTTGATGTCGGTGTAGTTGACCATGCCGACGATGACGAGACAGACCAGCAGATAGACCAGCGACGCGATGCCGAGGCTGATCATGATCGCCTTGGGCATCAGCTTCTTACCGTCCTTGGACTCCTCCGCGGCCGCGCTCATCGCGTCGTAGCCGTAGACCGCGAAGAAGGCCAGCGCCGCACCGGAGACCGCGCCGCCGACGCCGAACGGGAAGAACGGCTGGTAGTTGCCCGCCTTGATGTGGAATGCACCCGCGACGACCACGATCGCGACGATCAGCATCTTCAAGACGACGAGACCCGTTTGCACCCGGGCGGATTCGCGAGTGCCCCGGGAGAGCAGGAAGGCCAGGAGCAGGCACAGCAGGACCGCGAAGAGATCGACCCGGTGCCCGTCCCCGGTGCCCGGCGCGCCGAGCGCCCAGGTGGGCAGGTCGAAGCCGAGATAGTGGGTGATGTAGTTGAGATACCCGGACACCGCGATGGCCACGACGGACACGATGGCGGTGTACTCCAGCAGTAGATCCCAGCCGATCATGAAGCCGATGATCTCGCCGAGCGCGACGTAGGAGTAGGTGTACGCCGAGCCCGCGCGCGGGACCATGCCCGCGAATTCGGCGTAACAGAGCCCCGCCGCCCCCGAAGCGATGATCGCGATGGCGAACGAGATCAGCACCGCCGGTCCCGCCACCTCGTTGGCCACCACCCCGGCCAGCGAGAACACGCCCGCGCCGACCAGTCCGCCGAGGCTCAGCGCGACCAGTTGCCACAGCCCCATGCTCTTGGTGAAATCGCCGGTGTCGGCGACGACCACCGGCATTCGCCGCATGACTCCGCCCTTGGTGAGCGGCGGGCGGGCAGGTTTGGTGACGACAGTCTTCATTGACTCGGCCTTTCAGGGTGGAGCAGTGGAGCGGGTGGTTAGAAGACGAAGCCCTCGGGAAAGGGGTCGGTGGGGTCGAGCAGGTAGTTCGCTGTCCCGGTGAGCCAGGCTCGACCGGTGATGGTGGGCACGATCGCGGGGCGGTCGCCGACCGTGGTGGTCTCGACGGCGCGGGCGTAGAAGGTGGTGCCGATGAACGAATCGTTCTGCAGCACTTGATCATCGGTGAGGAAGCCGCGGGCGTGCTGGCGAGCCAGCAGCGCGGAGGTGCCGGTGCCGCAGGGGGAGCGGTCGAACCAGCCGGGATGGATGGCCATCGCGTGGCGAGTGTGCGCGGGCTCGGACGCCGGGTCGAGGAACAGCACGTGTTTGCAGCCGGCGATCCGCTCGTCCGCGAGATGCACCGGACGCTGGGACTCGTTGATGGCCGCCATGATTCGCAGGCCGGCGTCGAGGATGCGGTCCTTGTGCGCGCGGTCGAACGGTAGTCCGAGCTTGCCGAGATCGGTGATGGCGTAGAAGTTGCCGCCGTAGGCCATGTCGTAGCGGACCCGTCCGAGACCGGGCACCTCGACCTCGTTGTCGAGGCTGTCGCAGTAGGCGGGCACGTTGCGCAGGGTGACCGAATCCGCGTGGCCGCCGCTGACCGCGACCGAGGCGACGACGCGTCCGGCCGGAGTGTCGAGCCGGATCTCGGTGACCGGCTCGGTGACCGGGACCATGCCCGCCTCCACCAATGCCGTTGCGACGCCGATGGTGCCGTGCCCGCACATCGGCAGGAGGCCGCTGACCTCGATGAACAGCACGCCGTAGTGGCCGTCGTCGGTGGTGGCCGGTTGCAGGATGGCGCCGCTCATCGAGGCGTGCCCGCGCGGCTCGTTGACCAGCAACTTGCGCAGGCCGTCCAGGTGCTCGGCGAAGTACACGCGGCGCGCCGCCATGGTGTCGCCGGGGATGGTGCCGACGCCGCCGGTGATCACCCGGGTCGGCATGCCCTCGGTGTGCGTGTCGATCGCGGAAATGATGGTGTTGCTGCGCATTTCAGGACTTCCCTCTGTCTAAGTGCGGCGTTCGTGGGCACTGCGGAGTTGCGCCGGCTGCCGCCTCCTGGCCTGAACCTGGTGTCGCGTCCGAGTCGAGTTCGGCGAGTTCGCGTAATCGCACGGGCGCGGCGAGCGGTCGCCAGGCCGCGCCGGCTGCCGCGAGACCTGTTGTCGCCGTGACTTGGTCGGCGTAAGGCTGGTCGCGTAACGCCTCGATGTTCGCCGCGCACATCCGTCCTTGGCACGGGCCGAGTCCGGCGCGGGTGGCCAGCTTGGCGGTGCGATAGCCGACGCCTGCCGCGCTGGACCACGCGGTGGTCAGTTCGCCGCAGGTGGTGCCCTCACACCGGCAGATGACGGTGTCGGGCCGGGTCCAGGTGAGCACGCCGGGCCGGATCGGGTGCGCGGCCGCGAGGCGGGTCACGAATTGCCCGGCCGTGCGGTGCCGCGCCAGCAGCGCACGGTCCGCGGTGCCGCCCGCCGCGGCCAGGCCGGCGACGGTCCCTTCGACAGCGGCAACCTGAGAGCCGCCGATGCCGGTGATTTCGCCTGCGGCCCAGACGCATTCGGTGCTGGTCTGCTGTGTGTCGTCGACGTAGACGAAGCCGTTCTCGGTCAGTCGCGCGCCCGCGGCGACCGCGAGCTCGTGCTGCGGCGTGAAACCATGCGAGAACGCGACCGCGTCCACCGCAACGGTGCGGCGGCTACCCGGGATCGGCGTCCAATTCGCGTCGAGCCGGGCCACGGTGGCCTCTTCCACTCGGCCGTCGCCCGCCACCGCGACCACAGCCTGCGCGGTGCGCAACGGAATCCGATGCCGCACACCGCATGCCATGTACTCGAACAGTTCCAGGGCCTTACCCGTGCTGTGCCGCAGCTGCCAAGGACGGGCGGCCCAGTGTCGCAAGATCGTGCGGCCCGGGTTGGCTTCCAGCACCGCCCGCACCTCGGCGCCGTTCTCGGCCAGCGACTGTGCGACCGGAAGCAGGAACGGGCCGGTGCCGGAGACCAACACGGACCGGCCGACCAAGAGGCGCTGGGTCTTCGCGAGCGTCTGTGCGGCACCGGCGGTGTAGACCCCGGGCAGGTCCCAGCCCGGGAACGGGCACACCCGGTCGTAGGCGCCGGTGGCGAGCACCAGCGCGTCGCCACGGACAACGCGGTGCACCCGCCGGTCGCCCTCCGCGCCGATCAGCAATCGCACTGCGGGACAACCGCCTTCGAGGTGGCGCTCGATCTGATAGACGGCCGCCAAAGGAAGGTACTCGCAGCGCGGATGCTCGATCAGCAGGCGTGCGCGACGTGCGGCCGCCGCGTATCCGTGTCCGATGTCGAGCGGTTGCCGGATGCCGTACGCGGCCGGGATGCGCCGGTTGTACTGGCCACCCAAGGCCTCGTTCGAGTCGATCAGGGTTACCGTCGCGCCGTGCCGCAGCGCGGATTCGGCGGCCGCGGTGCCTGCGGGGCCACCGCCGATCACCACCACATGTCTGGTCACTGAGCGTTTCCTGTCAGTCGAGACTGGGTGGTGACGACGTCGCCATCCCGGGCGGGACGCCGGCACAGACGAACATCCGGCACACCGTTGACGGTGGCGACGCAGTCGAAACACACACCGATGCCGCAGAACACACCACGCGGGCCGCCGGTGGGGGTGGTGCGCCAGTGCGTGCGTCCGGCGGCCAGCAGCACCGTGGCTAGGGTCTGACCGTGCACGCCGGGCACCGGGGTGTCGTCGACGGTGACTGTCAGCGGACGATCGGCGCGGCCGAGAGGATCGGCGTCCGGTCGAATCAGATGCTGGCTCATCGGGATACCTGCTCCCTCGGTGCGGTGATGACGGCAGGCCGGTCGACGGCGAAGGCCGCGAGGTCGACCTCGCCGGGGAGACCCGCCAGGGCGGCGGAAATCAGTTGGGCGGTACCGACCGAGAGGCCGATGCCCGCGCCCTCATGTCCGGTCGCATGCCATAGGCCAGGGAGGCGCGGATCCGGGCCGATGACCGGGAGGTGGTCGTCCACGTAAGGACGGAAACCGCCGTACGCCCGCATGATCGCGACGTCGGCCAGGATGGGATACAGCCGCAACGCTTTCCGCGCGATGGCGGCCAGGCTGTCGGGGCGCAGCCGGTCGTCGAAACCGCACTGGCGGCGCGACGAGCCGAGCAGCAGCGGGCCACCCCTGGTCGATTCGACAACGGCCGACGATTGCAGGGCGGCGTCCGAACTACCCACGGCACCTACATAATCCGCGTCATAGACCTTGTGGAACACCGTCGGCGGCATCGGCGAGGTGATGAGCACGTCACCTCGGCGGGGCTTGATCGCGATCGGTGCGCCGAGCAGCTCGGACACCATGCCGGACCATGGGCCTGCCGCGTTGATCACGATGTCGGCGTGCCGCGGACCCTGGGTGGTTGCTACGCCGATCAGTCGACCGTCGCGAAGCAGCGGAGTGGTGACCTCACAGCGGGTCTCGACGATCGCGCCTGCCGCGATCGCCGCGCCGAGCAGTGCGGTCGCGGCACCGGCCGGTTGTACCTGTGCGTCCTCGGGGTAATACACGGCAGCACACACGTCGCGGGTGAGCGCGGGCTCGGCCGCGGCCAGCTGCGCCGCGTCCAGGTGCTCGCACTGCACCCCGGCACCGCGCTGGCGTTGGGCGAACGCGGTCAGCGCCGTGGCACCCGCGGCTGTGGTGGCAACGACGATGCCGCCCTTGGGTTCCCATTCGACGGCCGCCGCGTCGTGCGGTAGCCGGTCGGCGATCCGCGCGAGAACGGTAGGCCACAGTCGCCGGGACAGTTGGGCGAGCGCCAGTTCGGGTCCCGGTCCCTTGTCCGAGACGAGCACGTTGCCTTCGCCGTGCGCGGTGGTGCCCGAGGCGACCCCGCCCCGCTCGCAGACGCGGACCGAGGCACCGGCGAGGGTGAGCTGGTCCGCGAGCGCGCACCCGATCATGCCGCCGCCGATGATCAGGACGTCTGTTCCCCGCAGGGGAGTGGCGCGGGGCGGGGCTGCCGTCATTGTGCGCGTGCTCCGTTCACCGAGCGCGGCACGGAAAGCGGGTTGTCCGTGCGCAATTCGAGCGGCAGCAGATCCTCGGGCACCGACTGGTAGGTCACCGGCCGGAGGAAACGGGAGATCGCCGCGGTACCCACCGAGGTCGCCGTCGGTGCCGTCGTCGCCGGATAGGGTCCGCCGTGTTGCTGCGCGTAGGTCACCGAGAGTCCGGTGGGCCAGCTGTTCCACAGCACCCGCCCGGCTGCCCCGACCGCGGCGGCGGTGAGTGCGCGGGTGGTGTCGTCGACCTGGTCGCCGAAGATGGAGACGGTCAGCTGTCCGTCCACCGAGCGAGCCAGTTCGAGCAGTTCGGCGGTGTCCCGATAGCTGACGAGCAGCGTTGCCGGGCCGAACATCTCGTGCATCAGCGCATCGCGGTCGGCGAGCACCGTGCGTGCGGTGGTGGCGAGCAGCAGTGCCTCGCCGGGCCCGCCACCGGCGAGCAGTTCCACGTTCGGGTGCGCGCGGACCTGCGCGACGGCACGCGTGAAGCCCGCGGCGATGTCCTCGTTGAGCATGTCGCCGGTCGGCACCGGGTTGCTCCGGATCAGCGCGGCCAGCTCACTAAAAACTGGTGCCTCCGCAGGGATTGCCACCAGTCCGGGCTTGGTGCAGAGCTGCCCCGCGCTGGCGCTCACTGCGGTCAGCAGTCCCGCCGCGATCTCCGTCGCCCGCGTCCGCGCGGCCGCCTCGGTGACGAAGACCGGGTTGATGGAGCCGAGTTCGCCGTAGAAAGGGATCGGCACCGGACGGCGGGACGCCAGGTCGTACAGCGCCCGTCCGCCCGCGGTGGAGCCGGTGAACGCCGCGGCGGCAATCGCGGGGTGGGTCAGCGCCTGCACTCCGGCGTCCCGGCCGAAAACGAGTCCGAATGTGCCACTCGGAGCGCCGTATTCGGCAAGCGCCGCTTCGACCAGGCGGCCGACCGCGCGGGAGAGCGCGGGATGGCCTGGACTGGCTTTGACGATCACCGGGCACCCCGCGGCGAGCGCAGACGCGGTGTCACCGCCCGCGACGGAGAAGGCGAACGGGAAGTTGCTCGCCGCGAAGTTGACCACCGGGCCCAGTGCGATATTCATTCGCCGCAGGTCCGGTCGCGGCGCACCCATAGGCCATTCGGCGTCCGCGGTGTCGATGCGCACGTCGAGGAAGTCGCCGTCGAGCACCAGCTGCGCGAACAGGCGCAGCTGGAAACTGGTGCGCCGCAGCTCACCGGTCAGCCTCGGTTCGGACAGGTGCGTCTCCCGCATCGCCAGCGGGATCAGCTCGGCGGCTTGTGCGTCGAGCTGGTCGGCGATGCCGCGCAACACTCCGGCCCGGTCAGTCAGCGTCATGGCCGCCCAGGGTCCCGCCGCCGCTGCTGCTGCGGTGGCAATGGCATCGACCTCGTCGGCCGTGGTGTCGCGAACGGATTCGACCGCGCTTTCGGTCATCGTTAGCTCCTCGTCTTTCGTCTGCACCCGATGATCTACCGACTGCTTACCGGTAACCCTTGGCGAGCACGTCACGGGTGTCCTCGGTGAGCTTCGCGATCAGCTCGGGCGCCAGCGGAACCCGCGGCGGGCGGCACTTGCCGCCTTGCCGCCCGGCCAGGTCCATCGACAGCTTGATCGCGTGCACGAATTGCGGCTTGGAGTCCCAGCGCAGCAGCTTGTGCAGTTCGCGGTACAGCGGGAGCGCCTTGTCCAGGTCCCGGCTGATCGCGGCGTTGTACAGCTCGACCGTGGCCCGCGGGATGGCGTTCGGGTAGCCCGCGACCCAGCCGACCGCGCCGGCGATGCCGAGTTCGAGCAGTACGTCATCGGAACCGACGAGCACATCGAGTTCGGGTGCGAGTTCCTTGATCTCGTAGAAGCGCCGCACGTCGCCGGTGAACTCCTTGACCGCGACGATCAGGCCCTCGCCGTGCAGTTCGGCGAGGATGTCGGGGGTCAGGTCGATGCGTGTGTCGAACGGGTTGTTGTACGCCACGATCGGCAGGCCGACCGCGGCCACCGTGCGGTAGTGATCAAGCACCGAGTCGCGCCCGCCGCGATAGGTGTTGGGCGGCAACAACATCACGGCATGTGCCCCGGCTTCGGCGGCCTGCTCGGCCCACTTGCGTGCTTGCAGCGCCCCGTAGGCGGCGATGCCCGGCATCACCGTGAAGCCGTCCGGTGCGGCCGCGATGGCCGTGGTCACCACCCTGGCCCGCTCCTCGTCGTCGAGGGTCTGGTACTCGCCGAGCGATCCGTTCGGGCTCACCCCGTGGCAGCCGTTGGCGGCCAGCCACTGCACGTGCTGAGCGTAGGCGTCGTAGTCGACCGAGTAGTCCTCAGCGAACGGCAGGGTCGTCGCGACCAGGATCCCGTGCCAGGGCTTGGTCGCGGCTGAGGTGATCGGTTCGGACATGGGAAGCCTCCATCTGCGCGAATGTCCGGGCCGGAGAACCAGACCGGATGTCATGTGACGTGTGACATTGCACAAGGTAACGGAGTGATGGTGGTCACGCAAGAGGTGGGGAGTGACTGGGGACACGGTGGCGGATATTGGGGAAGTTCTTGTAGCCCAGCTCCTTCCGTTCGCCGGTGGAACGACGGACGGTGCGGCTGATCGATTCGCGATCAGCCGCACCGTGTCTGTTTGTTCCAGCGCGCTCGATTACTTCGGCACGGGGGTGACGGCGATCGGCGGGATGGCGTCCACACAGGAGGTCGGGCCCGGGGTGCCGGTGCGGACGAAGCGGTTGACGATGCCGGTGATGCAGCCGGTGGGTTCGAGGTCGGGTACGTGACCGGTGTTGGGGACCGACAGGAAGGTCGCCTGCGGGAACCCGGCCGCTACGCGCCGGCCGTTCGCGTCGGGAGTGATGGCGTCGAGGTCGCCGGACAGCACCAGCACCGGAACGTTCGGCAGCGCTTCGCGGGCGTGCACCGGTTGCGGGCGAGTGAACGCGGGCCACCGGATGCAGGCGTCGCCGCCGTCGCGTTGTCCGGCGCTGAAGCCCGCGGCACTGAAGGCACCGACGCCGTCGGGGCCTGCCGCGGCGAGACCCTCGCGGTATTGCCGCTCACGCTCGGGCAGGGCCGACTCGCGTGACCAGAGGTTGGGGTAATCGTTGCAGGCGACGGTGAGGTAGAGATCGATGCTCTCGGCGGTCGGCTCGGCGGCGGCACGTTCGGCCCACTGTCGTAAGGCGGTGTCATCGCCGTTGGCCGCCGTGTGCAGCGCGGCGGGCAGCATGCCCAGCAGGGTTGGTTGCTGCGGATCGGCGCCGACACTGGTGGTCGCTACCTCGAAGGCGAGGGTGGCGAGCTTGCTTTCGCTGAGCTGCAACGGATTCGGGCCGGTGATCGACAAAGGAGTGGTGGCCAGTCGTTTGGCCACCGCGCACAGGTCGGCGACGGCGGTCGCGCCGTCACAGGCTCGGCTGCGGTCGCAGATGCGTTGTAGCGCAAGCGATACCGCTTCGGCGTTGGGCCGCGACAGGAGGTCGAAGTCGGGCGGGTAGGCACCGGACAGCACGATGGACTGCACATGGTCGGGGTGGCGTTCGGCATAGACCGGCATCAGGTAGGTGCCGTAGGAAATGCCGTACAGCACCAGCTTCGGGATGCCGAGCCGGGCTCGCACGGCGTCGAAGTCGTCGGCTGTCGCCGCCGAGGTGTATCCCGCCGCCCGCGCACCGAGCCGTTCGCCGCACGTCGCCACCGTCTGCTGCTGGTACTCGCGGGTGCCGAGCTCGTATCCGGCTTCGTCGGCGCCGCAGTCCACCGGGCTGGACAGGCCGGTGCCGCGCGGGTCGATGAGCAGCAGGTCGTGATCGTCGAGCAGCTGCGCGGCCAATTGGGTGGCCTGTTCGGCGTGCGAGATCAGCGGTACCCCGGGCCCACCGGGATTCGGGGTGACGGTGCCTGCGGCAGGCACGTCCAGGTTGCTGCGCCGGATCAACGCGTAACTCACTGCGACAGTGCCCAATTCGGGCCGATCCGCCACCAACGGCCGTGACTCCACGCCGCACTGGACCTGATGCCCCGGCACCGTCGGGCACCAGTCCGGACCGGGTGGCGGCGCACTGTCACTGCCGCATCCGGTGATCAGCGTCGCGGCGGCCAGCGCGGCCACCAAGCCCGCGAGCGACCGCATTCCCTTGCGCATCATCGAAATTCCCTTCGTTGCAACATCTCCCGTATTCAGCGGAGTCGAGAGGAATCCTGCGCGGCAGACGTCAACGCTCAGCGAGGCCCGCGACAAAATCACGTAAGAATCCGCCCGGCCCGAACGGCGCCGCACCCTCTCTGGATCCGCACCGACTTCGGGAGCCCGTAGGCAGTGCGGATCCCGAGAGAGGGTGCGGGAATTCTGGTCACTTGGCAGACGGGTGATGGCGGTCACGAAGGGGGTGCTGGGGGCGTTGGATTCGCTACTGGCCAGCAACAATGTCAGCGTGACCAGATCGAGCTCGCCAGTGGCTGCCGCGTCCGTGCTTGTTGTCGAGGACGATCCGCATGTGCGCAGCACGCTGGATCAGTTGCTGCGCTTCGAGGGGTACCGCGTTCATCTGGCTGCGGACGGGCAGCAAGCCTTGGAGGTGCTTGAGGAGATACAGCCGGATCTGGCTGTGGTCGATGTGGTGATGCCGCGGTTGGACGGGTTGTCGCTGTGCAGGTTGCTGCGCCGACGCGGGGACCGGCTGCCGATTCTGGTGCTCACCGCGCGGCATCAGGTCGGTGATCGGGTGGCGGGGCTGGACGCGGGAGCGGACGACTATCTGGCCAAACCGTTCGCGACCGATGAACTGCTGGCCAGGCTGCGGGCGCTGCTGCGGCGTAGCGCTCCGGACGAGGACGCGGCCGTGCTTTCGGTCGCCGATCTGACGTTGCATCCGGCGACGCGCGAAGTTTTTCGCGGGCAGCGGCCGATCGAGCTGACCAAGACCGAGTTCGACGTGCTCGAGCTGCTGCTGCGTAATGCGCGAATCGTGTTGTCCCGCAGTCGGATCTATGAGCACATCTGGGGTTTCGACTTCGACACCGAGTCCCGCTCGCTCGATGTGTACATCGGCTACCTGCGGCGCAAGACCGAGCAGAACGGCGAACCGCGGTTGATCCACACCGTCCGCAACGTCGGCTACGCCGTGCGGCCCGCCTGATGTTGCGCGCCAGGATCACCCTCGTCGTCATCGTGGCCGTGGTGGCCGCGATCGTCGTCACCCTAGCGACGTCCTACCGCGGGGTCTCCGAGCTGGTCGCCGCGCAGATCGACCGCAGCCTCAACGACCGCGCCGACGCCGTGCTCGCGGTGCTGCCCGCCGTGCTGCCCGAGCGGTCGGACACCATCGAGCAACTGCTGTCGGCCGACGGCGCCGCACACCCGCTGATACCGGGGCACGTATCGTTGCCGGTCGCCGAGGCCGACCGCGCGGTCGCCAGAACCGGCAGCGGCACCGCCGAATACAACATCGAGCTGGACGGAATGCCCTACGGCATCCTCACCAAGCCGCGCCCCGGCGGCGGCGCGGTGATGGTGGCGCAGCGGTACCAGGAACCCGAGCGCATCGACAACGAATTCCTCTGGCGCACAGGTGGTATCACCGCTATCGCGGTGGCGCTGTCGGCGCTGCTGAGCTGGCTGGCCATCGGCCGCATCCTGCGGCCGGTCCGGCGGCTGCTCGCCGCGACCGAGCAGATCAGCTCCACCCAGGACCTGTCGGTGCCGCTGCCGCCCACCGGCCGGGACGAAATCGGCAGGCTCACCGGATCTTTCGATACGATGCTCGGCGCGCTGCGCCGCTCCCGGGCCCAGCAGCAGCGGCTGGTCCAGGACGCCAGCCACGAGCTGCGGACCCCGCTCACCTCGATTCGCGGCAGCGCCGAACTGCTGCAACGGGCGCGTGGCCGACTCGACCACGACGATGAGACCAAGGTGCTCGGCACCCTGGTCGAGGAGTCCGCGGCGCTCGACGCATTGGTCGCCGAACTGGTCGAACTCGCCACTGATCAGCACACCGCCGAAGAACCCACCGAGGTCAACCTGCCCACACTGGCCGAGGACTGCGCGCAACGATTCCGGCATCGCAGCGGGCGCGCCATCACCGTCACGGCGGACGATCCCGGCCCCGTGCTGGCGCGGCCGCGGGCCCTGGCGCGGTGTGTGGACAACCTGCTCAGCAACGCGATCAAGTTCAGCCCACCGGACACCCCGGTCGAGGTGCAGATCCGGCACACCGAGTTGACGGTGCGCGACCACGGACCGGGCATCGCCCCGGACGACACCACCGCGATCTTCGATCGCTTCTATCGCGCCGCGAACACCCAGGGCACACCGGGTTCCGGGCTCGGTCTCGCCATTGTCGGAGACATCGTCGCCGCACACCACGGCACCGTCTTCGCCGAGCCGGGACCCGGCGCGCGCATCGGTTTCCGGCTGCCGCCGATCGGGCCGTCCAGCGCGCACCGTCGCCGTCGGGGTTGAGGGTCAGTCCTTGCGGCCGATGGCGCCGTAGATCACCAGCCGGGTGGCGGGCAGGCGGTCGTCGAGCCATTCCTGCACCGGCGCCACACCCGGTTCGATCAGCTCGAACCCGTCGAAGAACTTCGCGGTCTGCTCCCGGGATCGGTAGACGACCTGGGACGGCGTGGCGTTGGTGTCCTCCTGCGACTGGCCGATGAAGTCCGGATGGGTCTCGTTGGAGCCGTGGGTGATCGCGAGATAGCTGCCCGGCGCCATCACCTCACGGAACGCGGCGACGATCCCGGCCGGGTCCTCGTCGTCCATCACGTAATGCAGCACGCCGATGATCAGCACGGCGACCGGTTGGTCGAAGTCGATCCCGGCTTCGAGCCGCAGCCGGTCGATGATCGTCGCCGGTCTGCGAATGTCGGCCTGCAACGCCGTCACGCCGGGCGAATGGGCCAGCAGCGCGTCGCAATGCGCGTGCACGACCGGGTCGTTGTCGACGTAGGCCACCCGGATCGACGAGTCGATCTTGCCGGCCACCTCGTGCACGCTGGGGGAGGTCGGAATGCCCGCGCCGAGATCGATGAACTGGCGCACACCGGCGTCGGCGGCCAGCTCCACCGCCTTCACCAAGTACTGCCGGATGTACCGGGCCAGGGTTCTGGTGTCGGGGGCGATGGTGAGCATGCGTTCCGCGACCTCGCGGTCGACGTCGTAGTTGTCCTTGCCGCCGAGTAGGTAGTCATAGATCCGGGCCGAGCTCGGTACCTTCGGATTGAGTCCTGGTGCTCGATCTATGTCAGACAAGGTTTCCTCCCGATCCTCGACCATAATCGTAGCGATCAGCAGCACTGGATGGTGCGTCTGGACATGGTTCGACCGGCGTCGATGCGGGCCGGGTAGCGTGCTCGCGAATTACTCACTCGCCGTTAGTGTATTGGCTCGTGCCATCAGCTCGTCGGCCATCGGCCGTGATCGGCGGCCGAGACCGCAGGCGGTGGCTACGCCGTCGACCGGTCGGCCGAGGGCCTGCTCGATGAGCTGCAAGGTCTGCCGCTGCTGCGCCACGGTCGGCAGGTCGTGCACCAGGCCCGCATAGAAGGCCGTGCCCTCGCGCAGCGTCAGCTTGTCAAGGGGCGCATAGAATTTCGGCTCGGTGGACGGTGGTTTGTCGCCGGCCGCGAACGGTCCGTGGATGTATTCCAGGCGCCGGTCCGCCGGCCAATGCCGGACGACCGAATTGGCCAGATCGACCAGCGGTCGAGCGGTGCGCAGGGTCGCCCTGGCCTTGTTGTTCAGGCTGCCGAGGCACAGGTGTACGCCGATGCGGGTGCCCGGCGGGGCCGCCGCCGCCAATTCGGCGATGCCTCTGCCCAGGCCGAGTGCGCCGTTGACCAGCCGGTGCAGCGGCTGTGTCGCGGCCATCAGCACCAGCTCCGCGGTGGCTTCGAGCTGGATGACGACGTCGTCACCGGCGCGGATCGCCGCGATATCGCGCACCGTCGCGTCGGTGAAGGCCTTTTTGTTTCGCAGTAGTCCGGCAGCGCCCATCGCGATGAACGCCATGGTGAAATCGGTCGGCATCCCGATCTGTAGCGCCAGGCCGGGTAAATCCCGTGCCGCGCGCAGTGCGGCGAATATCGGTACGGCTTCCTCGGCCTCGCGGAGATATCCGAGATCCATCATGTCGCCGGTGAGCTTCTTGCCGCCCGCGGCGCGATAGATAGTGCGGTTCCGGCTGGTGGTCCACTGGCCGGGTTTCTTCGACTCCAAAGCGCCTTGCGTTACCAGATCTTCGATGATCGGGCGAATGTAGAACTCGTAGCGTCGCGTCTCGCCGGTGGGCAGTGTCCGTAGTCGTGGACCCGCGCTGTCGAGCATTGCTCTCATCGCTTCATCAGTGCTCTCAGCCGGAAAACTTCCTACGAAGTGCACTGCTCGCGTACCCATGGGGCGGATACTAGACCGACGGTTTGCTGTGCGCGCTGCTCGATACGAGTCGTTGCCCTTCCGTTACGACCTACGCTGGGACGGGTGCGCGGGCGATCCGCATTACCACATGATCGCTGCGAAACCCGCTGCCGGGGGCCATCATTCGCTGGGTGCCGGTGGACACGCTGACGGCCCGCGCTGCGGCGGCGGCTCGGTGGCGCGGTTTACCAAGTGGGGCAATGTATCTCCGTCGGTGTCGCCGACAGTGGGGGATCTGCCCCTAATCTCGGTGATAGGTATTGCGCATGGATCAGTTCGCGGGTTAGCCTCCGGGTTGATGACTCAACAATGGGTGCCACAATGGTTACCCTCGTGTATCTCCGAGGGGAGAGCGTCGCGTGCGGGCTTCGATCTGGTTATTTGTCGTATCAACAATCCTCTGTCTCACGCCGGGCATCGCCCGTGCTGATCACCCCGCGTTATCCGAAAGATGCACTGCGATTTCCTTTCCGGTGCCACCGATCGGAAATCTAGCCGCCGACTTGTGTATGCCGGCCACGCCGACGGACATCGTCATGGTGCTGATGCCGGGCTCCAATTACAACCACACCTACTGGGATTTCCCTTACGCCCCAGAGACTTATAACTTTCGGCGCGCGATGAATGCCGCGGGGTACGCGACACTGGTGGTCGATCGGTTCGGTAACGGAGACAGCACTCGGCCGCCGAGCGCGTCGCTGACCGCGACCGGTTCGGTGCAGGCCCTGCATCAGCTCGTCGGCGCGGTCCGGCAGGGGCTGCCCGGCGTGCAGCCGTTCCGGAAGGTCATCACCGGCGGGCATTCGCTCAGCTCCGGTATCGCGGTCATCGAGGCCAGCACCTACCACGACGTCGACGGTGTGCTGCTGACCGGGTTTTCGCACAGCCTGAACATGGCCGGAACGCTCAGCGTGGTCGGCACCTACTATCCAGCGGCGCAGGATCCGCGTTTTGCCGGGCAGGGGTATGACCCCGGCTATCTGACCACGCGGCCCGGCACGCGTGCCTTCGATTTCTACGGTGAGGGCAATTACGACCCCGCGGTGCTCGCGACCGACGAGGCGACCAAAGAAGTCTTCTCGCTGACCGAATATCCCGACGGCCTGACCTCCACCCTGCCGCCCACAACCAACTTCATCGACGTACCGGTGATGGTCGTCAACGGAAGTGCGGATCGGTTGTGCCTGAACACATGTGCAAACAACGCGGCCCTGGCCGCCGGTGAGGCGCCGTATTTCAGTCCCGCCGCCAAGTTGCGCACCTACGTGCTGCCCGGTAGCGGGCATTCGGTGAATATGGCCCGCAACACCGCCGAATATCAAGCAGCAGTCAAGGATTGGATGTCTTCGATGTTCAAGTGACGAGCTGGTCGGCCACGAACCGAGGGTGCGGGTTCGTGGCCGGCGGGCCGGGCAGCGCCGCTCACGCGCTGGGCTCGGCGCCCGATCCGTTGCCCGGCTCGATGCGCGGGTCCGCGAAAATCTGGATATCGGGTCCATAGGTGCTCACCCGAGCCGCCGCCGCATCGGTCACCCGCAGGGCGTACAGCCCGGCCTCGGGGTCCACGGGGACCAGACCGAAGGCGATATCGACGTCGTCGACGGTGAGCTTCAGCTCGCGCAGCGCGGCGGTCAGGGTCGCCTCCCGGAGGAGCCGAATGGTGAGCAACGGCATGCCCCTACGTTACGCGCGGGCCGTGGTTCGTTTCAGTTCCGCGAGGATCGCGGCCGCGTCGACGACGCCGTACCCGTAGTCGTAGTTGTAACCCCCGGCCTGCGCGGCGGCGGTCCGCTGCACCAGGGCCCGCAGCTGGGCGGGCGGCAACTCGGTCGCCGACCATTCGGTGCGGATGGCCGCGACCAGCCCCGCCGCGACCGGGCACGCCGCGGAGGTGCCGGTGTCCGGGTCGGTCGCGCCGAAGGCCGTCGACCCGAGGAAGTGGGTGTAGGCGCAGACATCGGGCTTGCGTGCGGTCAGGCGGCCCGGACCCTGGGACGAGTAGCCCACCCGCTGGCCGGTGGTGTCCACACCGCCGATGGACAGGACACTCGGATGCGAGTTGGCGCCGCCGATCGGCTTGTCCTTGTACGCGCAGCGGCCGTCCGGGCAGTCCCGCCCGCAATTGCCCGCGGCGAAAAGGATGTCGGCGCCCGCGGTTTCGAGCGAGCCGACGATCACGTTGAACGGGTGCGCCGGATTGTCGGAGTAGTTGCCCGGCTGCCCGACCGGAAAATCCCAGCTGGGGGAGAACGAACCCCAACTGTTGCTGATCACCAGGGCGCGCGATGCGGCAGGCTGATCGGTGAGCACCGTGCGCAGGTGGGCGTAGGCGGCCAGCGCGTCCGACAGCAGCCCCTCCATCACCGTGCCGCCCGGTCGCCTGCTGCGCAGCACCGGGATATCGATCAGCGCGGCCTTCGGTGCGCCGATCAGCGCGTCGAACGCGCACATCGTGCCGTGGTCGACGGGGAACTCGCCCGCAGTCCCACTGACCCCCGGCGGGTTCCAGCTCCGCGCCTTGTCGATCGTCACCGGCCCGCCGCGCACCTGCTTGACCCGGGCGGCATTGATGCCGGTGTCGACGATGGCCAGTGCCACCGACTTACCGTCCAAGCCAGCGGCCGTCAGATCGCCGTGGTGCAGCAGAGTTTCGACATCGTGCCAGTTGCCGACGGCGGGCGTGTCGCCACAGGTGAGATTGGTCTGAATGGCGGGATCGGCGAATACTCCGGTGACGCCGCGCGAGGCAGACAATTGCGACAAACTTTCCGCGAGGCTGTCGTCGTCGATAACGCCGCGCACCACCACCGACGCATTATCCGGTTGCAATGCATAACTCAACTGATCGGATTCGGTCACGGCGGCAACACTTTTCGGTATCGCCACGGGAGCGAAGGAATGATCGAGCTCGAGGCCGGGCAGATGCCCGGCGATGTCGGCGGAGGCGACCGGAACCGCGCGATCGGCCACTGCGGTAATCAGATCGACGGAAGGGCGAAGCTGAATAAGTACGCGCATGTCCGACATAATGCCGCCCTCCGGCCCGAAGTTCGCGTCGGCCACGCCACATACGGCCGAACTCGACACGACTGTCCGGGCCGCCACGGCGAGAACCGCAAGCTGCCAGCAATTTCGCCGAACAGGGTGTCATATATCACAATACGCTGCCCGCTACGTCCGATGACGCCCCTGATCGACCCCTAGGAGCGGCATGCGGGTGGGTTCCGGAGCGAACGTCGCGCATCGTTTCCGCTAGTGATAGCCAGAAAGGCTGTGGTGCAAACATATTGACGCCGTGTCGGCTGGGAAACCCTCTGCTAGCGCATCTTTCGGCACCGAGGCACTGTCACGTCATCTTGACGATCGCTAGTCTCGAAAGGGTAACCCGCCGCCGCTGGACCTATCGGCCGGAGCGGCGACCAGGTTGGACCAGTACATCTCGATATTCGATGGGACGGTTTGATGAAATCACGAACACTCTCGGGCTTATCGGTAATCGCCGCTATCTCGGG
Organism: Nocardia suismassiliense; assembly: GCF_900269665.1. Taxonomy (GTDB): domain Bacteria; phylum Actinomycetota; class Actinomycetes; order Mycobacteriales; family Mycobacteriaceae; genus Nocardia; species Nocardia suismassiliense. The sequence continues at coordinate 7,628,830 of NZ_LT985361.1, read as the reverse complement.
TATCACGGCCACGATGGTCGGTGTTCCCGCCGCTGTCGCCGCCCCGCCCGCGCCGTCGGACAAACTGTGCACCATGTCCTACCCGGTCCCGGCGGGCGACTTCTCCACCCCGGCGTCCAGTGATGTATTCGCGACCTCCGGTAACGGCTCGCTCGATCTCCAGCTCCAGACGAATGCCGGAACGGATATCGCCTACGAACAGAAATTCTCCGTTGTCTGGGCGAATATCGACACCGGCAAAAGTGGTGTGGCGGACACCTCCGCGCTGGTGAAAGGCCCAGAGAACGTCCTGTCCATTCCCGCGTTCGAGACGAAACCCGGCCGACTTGCCTTGACCCTCAGCGTGTTCAACCACGGCGAGGGCCAGAACTACACCAACGGCGAGTGCAGCGTGGAGTACCAGGCGCAGTAGCCGAACGGCCCGGCCGATGGTCGGCCGGGCCATTCGAGTCGAGGTTCAGTCGGCCTTGATCTCGCTGCGGTCGCCGCTCCACAGCGTGTGGTACTTGCCCGGCATGTCGATGCGCTCGTAGGTGTGCGCGCCGAAGTAATCACGCTGGGCCTGCGTGAGGGCGGCCGGGAGGCGCTCGGCGCGCAGGCCGTCGTAGTACGCGAGCGACGAGGCGAAGGCGGGCACCGGGATGCCGAGCTGGACGGCGGCCGAGACCACGCGGCGCCAGCTGTCGATCGCGTTCTCGATGGCCGCCTGGAAGAACGGGTCCAGGATCAGGCTCGGCAGCTGCGCGTTGGTGTCGTAGGCGTCCTTGATGCGGTTCAGGAAGCGGGCGCGAATGATGCAGCCGCCGCGCCAGATGGTGGCGAGGTCGCCGGGGCGCAGGTTCCAGTCGTATTCGGTGCTCGCCGCGGCGATCTGATCGAAGCCCTGGGCGTAGGCGACCACCTTGGACGCGTACAGCGCGCGCTCGATGTCCTTGGTGAACTGCTCGACGTCGGCAGGCTTGTCGGCGAGCCGGCCCGCGGCCAGTCCGACGGCGGCGCGGCGCTGGCCGGTCGCCCCGGACAGGGCACGGGCGAACACCGCCTCGGCGATGCCGGTCACCGGGACGCCGAGGTCCAGCGCGGCCTTGACGGTCCAGCGGCCGGTGCCCTTCTGCTCGGCCGCGTCGAGGATGACATCGACGAGCGGCTTGCCGGTCTTGGCGTCGACCTGGTTGAGCACCTCGGCGGTGATCTCGACGAGGTAGCTCTCCAGCTCACCCTGGTTCCAGCCGGTGAACACGTCGGCGATCTGCTTGGCGTCGAAGCCGAGCGCGTCGCGCAACAGGTGGTAGGCCTCGCCGATGAGCTGCATGTCGGCGTACTCGATGCCGTTGTGCACCATCTTCACGAAGTGGCCCGAGCCGTCCGGCCCGATGTGCGTGCAGCACGGGGTGCCGTCGACCTGCGCGGCGATCGACTCCAGCAGCGGGCCGAGCACCTCGTAGGACTCTTTCGGCCCGCCCGGCATGATGGCCGGGCCGTTCAACGCGCCCTCCTCGCCGCCGGAGATGCCCGCGCCGACGAAGTGCAGGCCGCGTTCGCGCAGCGACTTCTCCCGGCGGATCGTGTCGGTGAACAGGGCGTTGCCGCCGTCGATGATGATGTCGCCCTCGTCCATGGCGGCGGCGAGTTCCTCGATCACCGCATCGGTCGGGTCACCGGCCTTGACCATGATCAGCACCCGGCGCGGCTGCTGCAGCGCGCCGACGAACTCCTCGATCGTCTCGGTGCGCACGAAGTCGCCCTCGTCGCCGTGCGCCTCGAGCAGCGCGTCGGTCTTGGCGATGCTGCGGTTGTGCAGTGCGACGGTGTGTCCGTGCCGGGCGAAGTTGCGCGCGATATTGCTCCCCATCACCGCGAGGCCGGTGACCCCGATGTGGGCGCGTGCGTTCGATCCCGCCGAAGACGTCATGCTGAAGGGCCTTTCACTCGGCGCGGACCCTGGCCGCGCTCCACTGACTTCTCGACTTATGAGCGTGCTGCTGATCGCCCTGGCAAGCGGTGCGCACCGAAACAGCAGGTAGCCGGTCCGGTGGTTCCGCTTGTGTCGCAAGAGAACCTGCCGTCCAACCTACATGGGTGCCCTGCCGGGCTCGTCGGGTCGGCCCCGGTTCGAGCGGCTCGACGTCCGTGCAGGTCACGGTCGCAGCGCGGCGTGCAAGGGGGCTTGGCATAGGATCCTCGGGTGCCCCTACGTCGCTGGATAGTTGCGTTGACGGTGTTCACCTCGGTCGCCATGACCGCGGGCTGCGGCGACGGGGGAAAGCCCGCCGCGGACCCGGTCGAGGTCGGCGTTCTGGTCATCACGATGTTCGATCCGGAGACCGAACCGTGGTTGCAACGGGAGTCGTTGCCGATCACCGTCGAGGTGCCGACCGCGTACAAACCGGTGCACTGCAACGCAGACGGACTGTGCGTCGCCGAGACCGGGCAGGGCAAGACCAACGCCGCGGCCACCATGATGGCCCTGCTGGACAGCCCGAAACTCGACTTCACGAAGGCCCACTTCCTCACCGTGGGCACCGCGGGCGCGCCGCCGGACCAGGTCACCCTCGGCTCCGCGACCTGGGCCCGCTGGGTCGTCGACTTCGACCTGGGCAACCACCTCGTGCCCGCCGAGGCGCCGAGCCTGCCGCACGGTTACCGCCCCGTCGAGAGCTACAACACCGCCGCCTATCGGCTGAACGACACGCTGATCGACACCGCCTTCGGCCTGACCGAGCACGCCACGCTGGCCGACAGCCCCGAGGCCGCCGCCGAACGCGCGCTGTTCGGCCAGGCGGGCCGTAAACCGTCGGTGGCCAAGTGCGACACCATGACCGGCGACGACTGGTTCTCCGGCAAGGAACTCTCCGACACCGCCCGGCACATCATGGGCGTGCGCACCAACGGCGAGGGCAACTACTGCACCACGCAGATGGAGGACAACGCGACGGCCGCCGTCCTGGACCGGCACGGTTATCTGGACCGCTACCTGTCCTTGCGCACCGTCAGCAACTTCGACCAGCCCTATCCCGGCCAAACCGTGCTCGAGCACCTCGAACAGCAGTCCGCGGGCTTCCGCCTCTCGCTGGACAACGGCTACACCCTCGGCCGCACGGTGGTGGACCACTTTCTGAAGAACCCATACAAACCCGCCCGCTGAGGGGGATGAGGTGTGGTCGGCTGGTTTGCGCGGGGCCGGCGGTCCTGCCCTCGGACGCGGACCACATTCCTCATTCGTCTCGGTCGTAGTCGGCGATGCCGCGTTTCCAGTACCCGGCGATCAGGTAGTCCTTCTTCGCGATGCCGAGGTCGTTGCGCACCCAGCGGCGCAGGGGTTTCAATACGCCCGACTCGCCGGCCAGCCACGCGTAAACCCGTTCTCCGGTAGGAACTTCGATACTGCGGACGGCCTTTTCGAAGGCGTCCCCGGTGCCGGGTGCGGCATCGCCGCGATGCACCCAGCGCACGTCGACAGCGGCGGGCGGATCGAGGGGAATCTCCTCCTCGGATCCGCGCACCTCGATGACCGCCCACCCGGATGCGGTGCGCGGCAACCATTCCAGCCAGCGAGCGATGGCGGGCAGGGCGGTGATGTCACCGGCGAACAGATACTTGTCGTAGGTCTTCGGCACTACTTCACCGCCGGGCGGGCCCGCGATGTGAATCCTGGTGCCCGGCTGAACCTGCAACGCCCACTCCGAGGCGAGACCGCCGGGGTGAATGGCGAAGTCGATATCGAGTTCGCGGTCCTCGGCGCTGAAGCGGCGCACTGTGTATTCGCGCGATACCGGTCGCGGTGAGCCCCACTCCAGGGAGAGTCCGTCCCGGCGGGGCAGCAGCAGCACACCCTGCTCGTCCGGAAAGATCAGCCGCACATGCTCATCCGGCACGTAGCTGTGGAATCCGGCCAAATCCTCGCCGCCGAAGGTGATGCGCAGCAGGCCGGCGCCGACCTGTTCGGTGCGGATCACCTCCACATCGCACAATCCGATCGGATATCCGACTTTTGCCCCGTGCTCACTCGACAGCACCTCGACGATGCGTTCGGCGTAGGCGGCACGATCCATCATGGCTTCTCCTTTCTCAACAGCGGCGCGGCGGCCAGCGACGTCACCGCGGCGAGTACCAATACGGATAGCCCGTAGACCACGAGAGCGGTTCCAGGCGTGAAGAATTGGCCGACGACTCCAGCCACCATGGAGCCGACGGCGGCACCGGTGACGGACTGCACCATGAGCAGGCCCGAGATGCGGCCGCGCAGCTCTTCGGGGGCGTCCCGCTGCAGAATCGCGTAGCGCAGCACCATGTTCAGCGCACGGGCCATACCGAACCCGGCCAGGCCGAGGAATACGAGCGCGGCGTGCGGTGCGAGGCCGGCGACGATGACTCCGATCGGCATGAGCGCCAAGGAGATCAGCAGTGCGAGGCCCGGACGGCGATTGCGGCCGATCCACCCGCTGGTGAGCGAGCCGAGTACCGCGCCGGCACCGGGTGCGGCATAGAGCAGGCCGAGAGCGGTCTCCCCCACACCGAGTTCGTCGTCGGCCAACGCGGGCAGCAAGACCAGCGGACCGCTCACCATCATGGCGATGGTGCCGGTCAGCAGGGCCGCACGAATGACCTTGTGCCGGGCCGCGAACGTGATGCCGACGGCCAGTTCACGCAGCGGATGCGCGATCTCTCGCACGGGCGGCGGCTGCGGCCCGATGGACCGGATGAGTCCCACGGTGGCCGCGGTAGCGCCCGCACAGAGGAAGAACGGCAGCGCCACCCCGGTTTTCGCGATCAGCAAGCCGGCGATGGCCGGGGCGATCATGGTGCCCAGATCGGTGGTGAGCGAGGTCAGCGCACCGGCGGCCGCCACCTTGTCCCGTCCCACCAGCATGGGGACGAGCGCCATGAGCGCCGATCCGCTGACCCCGCCGGCCAGGCCGTCGACCACGCCCGCGGCGTAGACGACGGCCAGTGACGGATGCGGCAGCAGCGCGTTCACACCGAGCACGAGAAACCCGAGACCGGCCGCGCTGCGCGACCATTGGATGACGTCGCGCCGGTCGAACCGGTCCGCGATCACCCCGCCCGCCAGACTCCCGGCGAACAGGGCGATCGCGGTGACCGTGGTGACGCCGGCGACCTGCAGGGTCGATCCGGTGGCCTGGTAGACCTGCACGGGCAGGGCCACCATGAGCAGCCCGATACCGAGCACCGAGATCAGCCGGGCCGCGAAGGCGTTGCGGAATTCCCGGCTGGCGCGCAGGGGCGAGGTATCGATCAGCAGGCCGCCGAGGGGTGTCACTTGAAGCGCTCCGCCAGCAGGTCGAGGGTGGACATGGCGCTGCGGTAATCCGGACGCTGGCTGGTGGTCGGCAGTTCGTAGACCTGGCCTGCCCGGAACGCAGGCAGTTGGGCCAGCATCGGGTCTTCCTTCAGCTGGGCGATGTTGCGGCCGCCGTCGAGGGTGACCACGAACAGCACCGGTGCGTCGACGACGGTGCTCAGCAGTTCGGGGCTGAAGCTCACCCAGTCGCCGGCCGCGGGCCGGGGCGGGTTGCCTGCCTTCGCCTCGACCTGGTCGTCCATGGTGATGCCGACCGAGGACAGCAGTGCGGCCAGCGGGGTGTTGGGGGCGACCAGGGTGGGCTTGTTGTCCTTGCGGGACTGCATCACCGCGGTGGCGCCCTGCGGCACCTTGATACCGGCCTTCACCTTCGCGACCTTGTCGTTGTACGCGGTGATCAGCTTGTCCACCTTCGCGGACTGGTTCACGATGTCGGCCACCGACTTCAACTGGTCCTGCCAGTTGGTGATGTTGGACGGCACCAGCGCGGTCGGGGCGATAGCGGTGAGCTTGTCGTAGTCGTTGATCGACTGCTGGCCCGGGTAGCCCGGTCCGCCACCGATGATCAGATCCGGCTGCTGGGCGGCGATGAACTCCAGGTTCATGCTGTCGCCGGACGGCACCGCCTCGGTGCCCTGTTGCTTGGCGTCCGCGGCCCAGGCCGGGGGGAACTCACCGGGCTTGAGCGTGACGCCCAGAGCGCGCGGATCCGCGGCCTTCACCTTCGCGCCGAGGTCGTAGAGGTAGCCGGCGAGCGCGCCGTTCACGACTACGATCCGCTGCGGATCGGCGGGCACGGTGACGACGCCCTTCGCGGTTTCCACCTGGCGGGTGCCGGACTTGCTCGCCTCGTCGGAGGCGGAGTTGCCGCAGCCCGCCAGCACCGCGACCAGCGCGAGGATGAGCAGAGCGGCGGCGGCACGAACGCGTGCCGTCATTCGGTGAAGTGACATGGATGGGTGTTCTTTCTGTCTTGTCGGGGGAGAGGTCATGCGCGAATCGCCGGATCCACGTCGAGCAGCGCCGCGACCTCGGTCCAGCCCTTGGGGGACACGATGTCGAAGTGCGAGTAGGGGAGTCGCCGGACCACCAGCTGGGCGCCGGCGGCTCGCCACCCGGTCAGCTGGGCCTCGGCGCGTCCGGGTTCGGTGCCGGTGTCGGCGGAGTACAGGGCCATCGGGCCGCCGTAGCGCGGTGATTCGGACTCGGTGACCATGCGGAGCAGCGCCGTCGCGGCCGCGCGGATGGCCGCCGCGAGCTCCGGCTGGTCCTCGGGAATTTCGGGCAGCAGCCGGTCCAGCTCGGCGGGGTCGGTGAGGCTGCGAACGGCCCGGTCGGTGAGATCGCTCAGCGGATGCGAATCGACCAGACCCACGTAGGCGAGCTCGTCGCCCTCGGCCGCCATGGCCGCGGCCAGTGCATGCACGATATTGCCGCCCAGTGAGTAGCCGAGCAGACTATACGGACCCCGCGGCTGGATGCGGCGGATGGTGGCCAGGTAGTGCCTCGCGAGATCGTCGAGCGTGCGGGCGTGGAAATCGTTGTCGCTCAAGACCGGTAGCTGCAGACCCACGATCGGCCGGTCGGCGCGCAGCAGCCGGGCCAGCGGACCGAACTGCCATGCGGTGCCGCCCACCGGGTGGACGCAGAACAGCGGTGCGGCCGAGCCGCCGGTGCGCAGTTCCAGCACGTGATCGAGGCGGCGGCCCAGCATCGCGAGTCCATCGACCGACGGCGACGCGCCCGACGCGGCTGTGCCGAGGCGCGCCGCGAGCGCGCGCGGGGTGGGTGCGGCGAACACATCGTCGAGCACCGCCGCGATGCCCGCACGACCGAGCCGTCCGATCAAGCGCACGGCCGAGAGCGAGTGGCCGCCCGCGGCGAAGAAGTCGTCGTCCGCGGCGATCTCGGGAACTGAGAGCACTGCGGCCATGGCCTCGCGCACGACGTCGAGTTGACCCGCGTCGCGCACGACGTCGAGTTGACCCGTTTCGCGGACGACGGTCGTCGTTGCCACCTGCTCGGGTGCGGCGTAATCCGGCGCCGGCAGCGCCTTGCGGTCGATCTTCTCGCTGGCGGTGCGTGGAATATGGTCCAGCACCAGCAGGGCGGCCGGAATCATGTAGGCGGGCAACGCCGTACGCAGCTGTTCGCGCACCGCCTCGGTGTCGAGTTCGACCCCGGACCGGGCGATGAGATAGGCGACCAGGCGCTGATCGCCCGGGGTGTCCTCCCGCAGCAGCACGACGGCCTGGGCCACACCCGCGCAGGTGAGCAGTGCCGACTCGATATCGCCGAGTTCGATCCGCTGGCCGCGCAGTTTCACCTGGCTGTCGCCGCGGCCGACGTACTCGAGTTCACCGGCGGGGGTCCACTTCACCAGGTCGCCGGTCCGGTACATCCGGTCGCCGTGGCCGTACGGGTCGGCGATGAACGCGCCTGCCGTGAGGTCCGGGCGGGCGAAGTAGCCGCGGGCCAATTGCACACCGGTGAGATACAACTCGCCGACCGTTCCGGCCGGGACCGGGCGTAGCCGCTCGTCCAAGACGCGGACGCCTGCTCGGCTCGCGGCGCGGCCGATGGGGACGGACAGGGTGTCGGCGTCGGTGGTCTCGTGGTAGGTGATGCACACGGCGGCCTCGGTGGGGCCGTAGAGGTTGTTGACCTGTGCGCCGGTGTCGGCGCGGACGCGGTGCGCGGTGGCGGGCGGGAGGGCTTCGCCGCCGGTGATGACGCAGCGCAGCCGGCTGCCGGTGAGGTCGGTCTCCTCGGCCAGCACGGTGAGCATGGAGGTCGTCATCTGGACGGTGGTCACCCGCTCGTCGCGCATCAGCTGCGCCTGGTAGTACGGGTCCTTGTGGCCATCGGGCCGGGTCGCGACGATGCGGGCGCCGACCAGCAGGGGGAGGAACAGTTCCAGCAGGGAGGCGTCGAAGGTGGGCGGGGTGCGGTAGAGGACGGTGTCGGCCGGGCCGAAATGCTGTTGGCGCTGCAGCCATTCGAAGGTGTTGACGATCGACTCGTGGGCGACCGTGACGCCCTTCGGGACGCCGGTGGAGCCGGAGGTGAACAGCAGGTAGGCGGCGTTCGCGGGACGCAGTGGGGAAACCCGCTCGGCATCGGCGATCTCGATGTCGGCGAATCCGGTGGTATCCAGCTGGTCGACGGCGACGACCTGGGCTCGGCCGGTAGCGAAATCATCGGCCGAGGTGCTGAGAACCAATGCCGGAGTAGCGGTTTCGAGAATGTTGTCGATCCGTTGTGCCGGCTGTTCCGGATCGATCGGCAGGTAGACGCCGCCGGAACGCATGATCGCGTGGGCGGCGACCACCGAGTCGAGGCAGCGATGCATGGCTACCGCGACCACTGTTTCGGGGCCGATAGCCCGTGAAATCAGCCAGCGAGCCAGGCGGTTCACCCGGGCATGGAAGTCGGCGTAGTCGACCGTGACGCCCTCGGCGGTGACAGCGGACGCGGCGGGATCGATCGCCGTCGTGCCCCAGGTTGCGAGGGTTTCGCCGTGGGTTTGCCGCGGGCGAGCCGTCTCGATGACCGCCGCAACGGTGGCCTCGGGATCGGCGGTCAGCGCGGTGAGCACCGCGCCGAGCCGGTCCGTGAGCTGGGTGGCGACCGCCTCCGGCACTGCCGCCGGATCATGGTGCAGCAGTAGGTCGAACGTTTCATTGGGCCGCGCGGTCACCACGATCGGGTAGTGGGTGAGGCTGTGCACGGCGACATCGGCCACCCGCAGCTGATGGTGTTCCGGCTGTCGCAGACCGGATTTCGGGAAGTTCTCGAAGACGACCAGGCTGTCGAACAAGCGGCCGAGACCGACGGCCCGTTCGACGGTGGCCAGACCGAGGTAGCCCTGGGTCTGCATCTCGAACGAGGTCCGCTGGAAGTCGGTGAGCTGATCCGGCAAGGAGCGCCGCGAATCCAGGTGCAGCCGAACGGGAACCGTATTGCTGAACAACCCGACCGTGGTCTCGACGTTCGCCAGCTCCGCCGGACGGCCGGAGACGACCGTGCCGAAGACGACGTCGGTGCGGCCGAGATGGTCGGCCAGCACCATCGACCAGGCGCCTTGCAGCAGGGTGTTCATGGTGAGCCCGAAGTGCCTGCTCACCTTCTCCAGGGTGGCGCCGAAGTCGTCGGGCAGCGGAACCCGCAGACCCACGGCGTGCGAGCGCTGTCCGACGATGCCGACCAGAGACGGTGCGGGCAACCCGGTGAGATAGTCGCGCCAGCGTTGCACCGCCGCTTCGGTGTCGCGGGTCCCGAGCCAAGCCAGATAGTCGCCGTAATAGCCGGGGACCGGCAGTGTTTCGCCGTCGCCGTGGTACAGCACAAGCGCCTCACGCAGCATGATCGGCACCGACCAGCCGTCGGCAAGCAAGTGATGCGCCATCAGGATCAGGCGCTGGGAGGTGTCGGTCATGCGGATCAGCAGGACCCGCAGTAGCGGTGGTGCGGAGATGTCGAACCGCTCGCCACCGGCCTGCCGCTCCAGATCGCCGGCGACCCGGTCGACCTCTTCGGCCGCGAGCGTGCGCAGATCCTCGACACGCCAACCCAATTCGGGCGAGCTGGGCAGCACCTGCACCGGCTCGTCGAACTGCTGGTAGCAGAACGCCGCACCCAGATTCGGATGGCGAGCCAGCATCCGCTCGAAGGCCGTCCGCAGCTGATCCGGCTCGACCGCACCGGCCAGCTCGAAACGCGCTGTCATGGTGTAGATGTCGTCGTCACCATCGCGCAGCGCGTGGAACAGCAGCCCTTCCTGCAGTGGCGAGAGCGGCAGCACGTCGGCGACCGGACCGTACCGCGCCGTCAGCTCGTCGATGCCCTGCTGCGGTAGCGCCATCGAGATACCGCGCGCCGCCGCAGGGGCAGCGGCGGATTCGGGGCCGGACGCCGCCGCGGCAGCGGTGGCGGCGAGCTCGGCCAGTGGACGCCGAGTCAGCAGGTCCTGCGGCGACAGGAGCAACCCTTGCTCGCGCAACCTGCTGCTCACACTGATGGCGGTGATGCTGTCGCCACCGACACCGAAGAAGTCATCGTCGACGCTGACCGCGTCATGGCCGAGCGCGGTCGAGACGATCGCACAGACAGCCGCTTCGGCGGGCGTTTCCGGTGACCGCCCACCCGCATCGGACGGTGGTTCGGGCAGGGCCTGCCGATCCAGCTTCCCGTTGACCGTGTGCGGGAGCGCGTCCAGCACGACCAGGCGCGACGGCACCAGATGGTCGGGCACCACATCCGCCAGCCGCGAGCGCAATTCGACGGACTTCAACACAGTGGCGCCGGCCGGCACCACATACCCGATCAAGGTGGGCCGCCCGGCGATCTCCCGAATGTCGGCAGCAGCGGCCCGCACCTCGGGTAGCGCGTCCAGCGCCGCCTCGACCTCGCCCAACTCGACGCGGTGCCCGCGAATCTTGACCTGATTGTCGACCCGCCCCAGGTACTGGTAGCCGCGTCCAGGGATCCACCGCGCCCGATCACCGGTGCGGTACATCCGCGCCCCCGGCGGACCGTATGGATCGGCGACGAACCGATCCGATGTCGCATCGGGACGACCGAGGTAGCCACGGGCAAGCTGTTGCCCGGCCACGTACAACTCCCCGACCCGTCCATCCGCGACAGCCTGTAATCCGTTGTCGAGCAGATAGATCCGCGACCCGGGCAACGGCCGCCCGATAGCCGGCACCTCGCCGTGCACCGACGCCGCGATGGCATCGACAGTGGACTCGCTCGGCCCGTACAGATTGACCGCAGTGATCCCCGCTCGCTGAATGCTCTGCCACAACTCCGGCGAACAAGCGTCCCCGCCGAGCGCCAGCAGCTGCGGCGCGATACGCGCGAGTCCGTGCTCCATCAACCCGGCGACAAAGGCGGGCGTCCCATCGATCACATCGATCCGATCCCGCCCGAACGCCGCGACGAGCGCGGCGGGATCCCGCCGAATCTGACTGTCGTACACCCGAATACAATGCCCGTCGAGGATCCACAGCAACGGATCCAGCGCCGCGTCGAAGGCGAACGACGTCGTATGCGCCACCCGTAGCGCCCGGCCCCCGGCCCGCGCCGCTGTTTCGGCGTACATTCCGCCTCGATGTGCGGCCACCAATTGCGCCAGCGCACCGTGGTCCACCAGCACGCCCTTCGGCCGGCCCGTAGACCCGGAGGTGTATATCAGATAGGCGCCACGCTTCGAATGCTCTTGCGCCGCAAACTCGTCTACCGACAGCACGCCGGAATGTTCCGTCAGCTCGGCCTGATACTCGGCGCTGTCGATATCCACCACACGGACTCGATTCGCCGGGGTGAGGTCCGCTGCCAGCGACCCGGTACTCAACACCAATTCCGGTGCGGCGTCGTCGATCATGTCGAGCAATCGCGGTATCGGGTGTTCCGGGTCGAGGGGCAGGAAAGTGCCGCCTGCCCGCCACACCGCGAACAGGGCCACCACCAAATCCGCCGAGCGCGGGAGGGCTACGCCGACGATCGAATCCGGGCGGATTCCGTTGGCGCGCAGGTAGTGCGCGAGCCGATCGACCCGGTGCATGAACTCGGTGGCGGTCCACTCCACGCCATCGGCGGCGAGCACGATTGCGCCGGGGTGCTCGGTGACCATGCGGTGCAGGGCATTCGGCACCAGCTCGATGGGCGCGGCGTCGGCCGGTGCCGAGCGTGCGGCCAGCAGTCGGTCGCGCTCGGCGCGGTCGAGCAGTTCGAGGGCGCCGACGGGCGGTTTGTCCACGCCGATGAAGGCGTCGATGACCCGCAGCAGGCCGTCGACGCGGCGGCGGACGGAGTCGCCGTCGTTGGTGCGCGCGTCGGATTCGAAGCCGAGCAGGACGGTGTCGTCCGGCAGGGGAGTGACCACCAGGCCGAGATCTTCGGGTGGGCCGCCCGCCACATTGCGCAGCACGCCCCGGGAGCCGTCGAAGTCGAGGGCGAAATCGAAGATTTTGAGGTTCATGCCGACGCCGTGCAGCAGTTCACCGGCGCCGTAACCGTGGAAGTCGCGGGCCAGGTCGTCGCCGCTGTAGCGCTGGTGGGCCCGGACCTCGCGCAGGGTGGCGGCTACTCGCACGGCGAGCTCGCCGAGGCGGTCGTCGGCGCGGACGGGCAGGCGAAGCGGGAGCACATTCACGGCCATGGCCGGAGTGGTCAGGGCGGCGCGGCCCACTCGGCCCATGAGCAGCATGGACAGGACCACATCGGAGCTGCCGAGCTCGCGCTGGAGATAGGCGGTGTAGCAAGCGATCAGGACGTCGGCCCAGGTGACGCCGTAGTTGTCGGCGCATTCCTTCAGGAGTGCGAGGGTCTCGGCGGAGAGGATGCCTTCGCCGCGGATCGTGTGCTCGACGGCGCCGCCGACATGGCGGCCGCGACCGTCCAGGTCCGGCCATGGCGTCAGCTGGTCGCGCCAGAACTGGCGGTCCTGTTCGAACTGTGCGCCCGCGCGGTACTCCTGCTCCTCGGCGACGAGGGCGGCTATGGTGCCGAAAGTCTGTCTCGGCGGCTTGGTTCCGCGCCGCATGGAGGTGTAGTGCCCGGCCACGCGGCGGGACAGCAGGGCAGCGCTGTAACCATCGACGATCAGGTGGTGATAGAGCTGCACACACCAGACCTCGGTGTCGCTCAGCCGGATCAGTGTGTAGTTGTACAGCTGGCGATCGACCATACCGCGGCAGTGTTCAGCGGCACGGTGGCGTTCGAGGGCTACCGCTTCGTGCGCCAGCGCCAATGGCTCGGCGGCTACCCGCAGGTCGATGGTCGGCCGCAATTCAGCTGCCGCATCGGTCACGAATTGCCGTGGGCCGTCGCCGGTTTCGCGGAACCGCAGCCGCATGTTCTCGGATTCGGCGACGGTGCGCCGGATGGCCTCCGCCAGCAGATCGACGTCGATGGGCTGCTCGCCGGAGATCTCCAGCACCTCACCGACGAGGTAACGCCCGGATTCCGGATCGAATCGCTGGGCGTTCCAGATGCCCAGTTGCGCTCCGGTGAGCGGCAATCCGGGATGACCCGTGCTCTCGTCCCGTTCCACCACTCCCATGGCAACTCCTTCACCAGCTACGTCTTGCGCCCCCTCCCTCGGTCCACCCGGGCTCGATGAGAGTCCAGCAGGGAGGACTGAGGATAGGTTAACCTAAATTAAGTTTCAACAGAAAAAGGTGACCCGCCCCACTGGACGGTCACCGCTCGGTGCCGCGTCAGCTCACGCCCGCCGCGTTCTCCGCCAGCGGAATCACGAGTGGCGCACCGGTTTCCGGGTCGTCGATGATCCGGCAGCCCAGGGCGAAGACCTCCTGCACCAGCTCGGCGGTCGCGATCTCGCGCGGCGCACCGGCGGCGATCACCCGGCCGTCCCGCATCGCAATCAGGTGATCGGCGTAGCGGAAGGCGTGGTTCAGGTCATGCAGGACGGCGACCACGGTCCGGCCGGAGTTCCGGTTCAGCGAGCGGCACAGATCCAGCAGTTGGATCTGATGCGCGATGTCCAGGTAGGTGGTCGGCTCGTCGAGCAGAATGATCGGCGTCTCCTGCGCCAGCACCATGGCGACCCAGACGCGTTGCCGCTGGCCACCGGAGAGCTCGTCCACCGAGCGGGCCGACAGGTCGGTGACACCGGTGGCCGCCATGGCCGCGGTGACCGCGGCTTCGTCCGCCTGCGACCACTGGCGGAGCAGGGTCTGGTGCGGATAACGGCCGCGCGCAACCAGATCCGCGACCCGGATGCCGTCCGGGGCGGTCGAGGATTGTGGGAGCAGACCGATGCTGCGGGCCACCTCCTTGGCTGGGTAGGCAGTGATGGCCTTGCCGTCGAGCAGCACGGCACCGTCGTCCGGGGTGAGCAAGCGAGCGAGCGCGCGCAGCAAGGTGGACTTTCCGCAGGCATTGGGGCCGATGATCACCGTGAAGGCCCCGTCCGGAATGTCCACCGAGAGCTGGTCGCTGATGGTTCGGCCGCGATAGCCGAGGCGCACCCGGTCGGCCCGCAAGCGGACCCGATCCTGCTGTGTGCTGTGCTTGTCGTTCATCGTCGTTCCCCTAATTCCGTCGCGCCTCGGCGATCAGCACATATGCCAGATACACCCCGCCCACCGAGACGGTGACGACGCCGACGGGCAGCGTGGTGGGTGCGAATATCCGCTGCGAGATCCAGTCGCAGGTCACCAGCAGCAGCGCACCCATGGCAGCGGCGGGAGCCAATGCGGTGGAGGCGGTGCGCGCCAGGCGGCGGCCCAATTGCGGTGCCGCCAAAGCCAGGAAGGCGATCGGGCCGGCGACGGCCGTGGCGACGGAGCAGAACGCGACGCTCAGCACGATCAGTAGCACGCGGTCACGTCCGACCCGGATGCCGAACGCCTGCGCCAGATCGTCACCCAATTCCATGATGTGCAAGCGGGACGCGGTGGCGACAGCGGCCACGCCGAGAACCGCAAGCAGGGTGAGCGTGGGCACGACCTGCGCCGAGGTGGCCCTGCTCAGCGACCCCGCGCCCCAGGCGGCCGCCGACATGGCGGCGGTGAGATCGGCGCGCAGGATGAGCCAGGTATTGACCGAGGCCAGCATGGCGCTGACGCCGATGCCCACGATGATGAGCCGGAAGCCGGTGACATTGTGCCGGAAGGCCAGCAGCTGAATGGCGAGGGCGGCAGCCAGTCCGCCGAGGAACGCGCCCGCCGAGGTCTGGAATCCGCCGCCGCCCAGCGTCAGCATGACGATGAGCGCACCGGTGTAAGCGCCGGTGTTGAAGCCGACCAGATCCGGGCTGCCGAGCGGATTCCGGGTGACCGATTGCAGGATCGCGCCGCTCACCCCGAGGGCCGCGCCCAACGCCAGGGCCAGCACCACGCGCGGAAGTCGCCAGTCCCACACCACGAGTCGGTCGAATCGCTGATCCCCGATGAACAGTGCACGCAGCACCCGATCCGGTGGAATCGGGTAATCGCCGGTGCCGAGCGACAATACGGCCACGGCCAGTGCCGCGGTGACGAGAATCGCGCACACCACCACGGTGCGAACACTCACCCGAACGGCGAGGCGCCGGGTTCGGACCACCAGCACCGAGCGCCCGAAATCGATGGCGGTCATTGCTCGCTCACCCGGGTACGCCGCGCCAGCCAGATCAGGATGGGTGCACCGAGGAAGGCGGTCACCAATCCCGCCGCCACTTCATCGGGCCGAACGAGGACGCGGCCCAGCATATCCGCGCCCAGCACCAGAATCGGCGCGAGCAGCATGGAGTAGGCGATGACCCAGCGCTGGTCGGGTCCGACGATCCAGCGAGCGATATGCGGCACCGCCAAGCCGACGAAGGTGATCGGCCCCACCGCGGCAGTCGCTGTGCCGCACAACAGGGTCAGCGACGTGACGGTGAGCAGCCGGGTCCGCCTGATGTGCACTCCCAGCGCGTGGGCGAGGTCGTCACCGAGGGCGACGGCATTGAGCGAGCGCGCGGCGATCACCGCCGCCACCAGGCCGATGAGAATGAACGGCGTGGCGCCGGTGATCACGTCGTAGCCGCGCCCGGTCAGCGCTCCGGCATCCCAGTTCCGCATATGGTCGAAGGCTTTGGGGTTCAGCAGTATCAACCCCTTGGTGAGGCCGGACAGCACGGCCGTGGTGGCGACCCCGGCCAGCGTCAGCCGGACCGGATCCGTCCCCTGCCTGCCCGCGGTGCCCAGCCGGTAGACCACGACCGAGGCCACCGCGGCACCGATGAAGCCGAACCACACGTACGACGTGATCTCGGTGGCGCCCAGAAAAGCGACCGCTATCGCGATGACGAAGGCCGCCCCGGCATTGATGCCGAGCAGTCCCGGATCGGCCAGCGGATTGCGCGTCAGCCCCTGCATGAGGCAGCCGGCCACGCCGAGCGCGAGTCCGGCGAGCAGTCCGAGCAGCGTGCGCGGCACCCGGTACTCGGTGATGACCAGCGCGTCCGCCGACTCGCTTGCGCCCCGGAGCGCATCCCATACCTGCCCTGCCGGAATGGCCTTGGTCCCGATCATGAGACTGAGCAAGCAGGCAGCGATCAGTACGGCAGCCGCCAGCAGCCACCCCGGCCAGCGCCTAGGCCGTGCGCGCATACCTTCCATCTGGTTATTTCTCCACGATTTCCGAGCTGTAGCAGGGCCGCCGGAGAAGGTTTCGCCGGGCAGGCACAGGGGTTTCCCTCAAGCAATTAGGTTTGCCTACCCTAGCGTGTTACCTCGTCCGGCAGTAATCGCCCAGTAGGACGATCGGAGGTATCGAGGCGGCGGTAGCTGTCGATGGCGGGGCGCAGGCCGGCGGTAGCGGTGTCGCCGAGGGCGGCGCGGCAGCGGGCGGTGCCTTCCATGGCGCTGGCCTGTTGGATTCGGCTGCCGATGTCGCGGGCTACGCGCCGCGCGTGGGTGAACATCGTCAAGGCCTCAACCGGCTCGCCGGCCGCCAACAGCGCCTTCGCGGTGTTGTTCAATGCCTCGACTTCCTGGACGCGATAGCCTGTCTCCCGTAACAGGGCCAGGGCTTGCCGGGAGAGGTCGGTGGCCTGCTCGTGGTTACCGGTTTCCCGGCATACGGCACTGAGGTTGACGAGTGCGTCGGCTTCCCCGATGCGGTGGCCGGTCTCCTGGAACAAGGTCAGGGCCTGTCGGGAGAAGTCGGTGGCTTGCCCGTAATCCCCGGTGTCCCGGCGCACCTTGCCGAGGCAGCTGAGGGCTCTGGCTTCGCCGAGGCGATCGCCGAGCTCCCGGAACAGCGTCACGGCGCGCAGCAGCAAGTCGGCAGCCTGGTTGTAGTCCCTGGTGTACCGGCGCACGGTGCCGAGGAAACCGAGGGCGCTGGCTTCGCCGAAGCGATGACCGTTCTCCCGGTACAGGGACAGAACTTGGTGGAACAGGTGCGCGGCCTGCTCGTAGTCGCCGTTGTCTCGGCACACACCGCCCAGGCCGGCCAGTGTTCTGGCTTCGCCGAGGAGATAACCGGTGTCCCGGTACCGGATCAAGGACTGCCGAAGTAGGTCGGCAGCCCGGTCGTAGTTTCCGGCCTGCCACTGCACCATGCCGAGGTTGCGCAGCGTTGTGGCTTCGCCGAGACGGTGGCCGTTCTCCCGGTACAGGGTCAGCAGTTGCTGGAGCAGGTCGGCGTCGTGGTCGTAGTTGCCGGTCTGCCATTGCACGGTGGCGAGGTTGGTGAGGGCGTTGGCTCGGCCGAGGCGGTCGCCGAGACGGTCCGCGGCCGTAGCGGCGCGCTCGTGCCAGCGAAGAGCCGATGACCAAGGCCCTTCGCGCTCCAGAAATTCCGCCAGCACCTCGGTCAGCCCGACCATCCGTGCAGGATCGCGGTCGGCGGTGTATTCGAGGCAAGCGAATAGGGTGGTTCGCTCCATCCGGAGCCACGCCAGCGCATGCATCTCGTTGCCGAATTCCCGCACCAGGGCACCGGTCTTGGTGGGGGTGTGGTGGTCGTCGGTGGGGCGAGGTTTGCGGGTGAGCCATTGGTCGGCTGCTGTGGCGGTGCTCAGGTAGTAGTCCAGCAATCGTTGCACCGGCGCGGTGCCGTCGCCGGACGACGCGGCGAGGGCGCGCGCGTATTCGCGCACCAGGTCGTGCAAGCAGTACCGGCCGGGGGTGGTCTCCTCGACGAGGTGGTCGGTGTACAGCGCATCGAGTTCGGTGCGGGCCTCGGCGAGCGGTATGTCGTTCAGCGCGGCGACGGCGTAGGCGTCGAATTCGGTGCCCGGGTGCAGTCCCAGCGTGCGGAACAGTTGCTGCCTGCCGGGTGGCAGGTTCTCGTAGGAAGCGGTGAAGGCGGCACGCACCGCGCGTTGGCCGGCGTCGAGTTCCCCTAGCCGGTCCTGGGCGGCGCGGAACTGTTCGGCCAGTCCGGTGAGCGTCCACACCGGATGGTGAGCGGTTCGGCCGGCCAGTAGCACGATCGCCAGTGGCAAGTACCCACATAGTCGGACGATCTCGGCGGCTGCCGCGATGTCGTCGCCCTGTGGGTTGCGTTGCGCCAGTTGGCAGAACAGGTCTTGTGCCTGGTCGGGGTCGAGGGTGTCCAGCGGCAATGGGACGGCGCTGTCGAGGGCGACGAGCCTGCGGCGGCTGGTGATCAAGGTGAGGCAGTCGGGTCCGGTGGGGAGCAGTGGTTCGATTTGGTTGTGGTCGCGGGCGTCGTCGAGGATCAGCAGAACTCGCTTGGCGGCGACGCGGTCGCGCCACAGGTCACGGCGTGCGTCGAGGGTGTCGGGAATGTGGCTGGGGGCGATGCCGAGGCCGGTGAGCAGGGTGGCCAGCACCTCGGCCGGATCCGCCGGCTGCTGTCCGGGGGTATGGGTGTTCAGTTCGACGAAGAACCTGCCGTCGGGGAACGAGTCCGACAGCAGGTGCGCCGCATGGGTGACCAAGGTGGTTTTCCCGACGCCGGGCATGCCGTCGACGGTATGGATGGCGACCACCCGGCCCGGTGCTGCCGCATCCAGGATCCGCTGCACCTCGACGTCACGCCCGACGAAGGTGGGCACATCCCGTCGCAGCGAGGTCAGCAACGTGGGGCGCACCGGCTGGGTGCTGGCCGCCTTCCACAAATGCCGCCAGGCCGACCGGTTCGACAAGGGTGCGGGCACGGGACCGGATGCTTGCCGGGCCAGCGAAATCAGTGTCACCAGCACCGGATCCAGCGATTCGAAGCGGGAGGGCACGTTGCGCCCGGTCCGCCAATCGCTGATGCGCTGCATCAACGACCGATGGCTCTGTGCCGGTGTGCCGGCGGCCTTCCTGCGTTCCTCGGTCGCGGCCGCGACTCGCGTCAGCGTGGGATTGCCTGCGGCCTCCCAGAGTTCGGCGAACCTGGTCACGAAGAGCGCTCGGGGCGAAGGGTCTTCGCCGCCACCCCCGTTCCGACCGGTCTCGCTCGTCTCACCGCACACAACAACACACGATAAGGGCATCATCCGTTGCTTGTGGATTCGAGCTCGCCCACCTCCGCTCCCCGATAGCGCCTGAGCTCGACATAGCGACAGCAGCTCCTGACGCGATCGGCCCGGGTCAGGTTGCGGTCGCCTGCATGGCGAGCGCTGCGCGTAGGGAGCGGCGGCTGATCTTGCCCACGCCGGTCTCCGGGAAGCTGTCCACCACCTGGAGCAGATCGGGAATCTTCCAGGTGGCCACGCCGCGCTCCCGCACGAACTGGCGGATCTGGCCCAGTGCGGGCGGCGTCGCCGGGTCGGCGGCCAGTACGAACACACAGCTGCGCTCGCCGAGCCGCTCGTCGGGCACCGAGACGACGATGGCGTCGCGAATCAACGGATGATCCAGCAGATGCGCCTCGATCTCCTCGGCCGAGATCTTCTCGCCGCCGCGGTTCACGCGGTCGCCGAGCCTGCCCTTGACCACCAGATTGCCGTCCGCACGCAGGTTGACGACATCGCCGGTGCGGTACCAGCCGTCCTCGGTGAACGACGACGCGTTGGCCTCGGGATTACGGTAGTAGCCGCGAATCGTGTACGGCCCCTTGGTGATCAGCAGTCCGTCGGTGCCGGGCGGTACCGGGTTCCCCGCTTCGTCGACCACCGCGACCTGATCGTGCTCGGACATCGGGCGGCCCTGGGTCGAGAGCACCACTTCTTCCGGGTCGTCGAGCCGGGTGTAGCAGACCAGGCCCTCGGCCATGCCGAACACCTGCTGCAGAGTGGCGCCGAGGGCGGGGCCGATGCGCCGGGCCAGCTCGTCCGGGCAGCGGGCGCCACCGACGAGCAGCACCCGCAGGCTCGAAATGTCGTACTTGCTACTGGCTTCCGCGCGTTCGACCCAGAGCCGAGCGAGCGGCGGGACCAGTCCGCTGATGGTGACCCCGAACCGTTCGATCGCTTGGAACGCGGTGGTGGGGGAGGGGTCGATGGCCAGCGCCACGGTGCCGCCCGCGTACAGCGCACCCAGAATTCCCGGCGAACTCATCGGGAAGTTGTGCGCCACCGGCAAGGCCGCGAGGTAGACGCTGGTGCTGTCGAGCAGGCAGAGCTCGGCGCTGCGGCGCACGCTGTAGAGGTAGTCGTCGTGCGTGCGCGGAATGAGTTTCGGTGTTCCGGTGCTGCCGCCGGACAGCTGCAGGAACGCGATATCGGAGGCGTCGACCGTCCGCAGGTCGCGCGGGGCGGCCCGCAGGTCGTCCAGGGCGCGGATGCCGCCGGGCAGCGCGGTTCCGTCGTTGTCCGGGACAACGATCACGTGCCGCAGGGCGGGGGCGTGGTCCCGCAGGATCGCGGCGAGGGTGGCGTGATTGAACCTCTGGTGGTGATGACAGGTGACCATCGCCACCGCGCCGCTGGCCTGCGCGATCGGGACCAGCTCGGACTGCCGGTGCGCGGGCAGGCAGAACACCGGCAGCGCACCCGCGTAGAAGAGTCCGAAGATCACTTCGACGAATTCGGCGATGTTGGGTAGCTGGACCAGCACTCGATCACCAGGCCGGATGCCGAGTTCGAGGAAACCGGACGCCAGCGATGTGGCGCGCTGCTCGAGCTCGGCGTAGGTCCAGCGATTCCGGTCGTCTACCACGGCGATCGCGTTCGGCGTTGTGCCTGCGCGAGAGCTGAGCATGTCGCCGAAGGTCTCGCCGGTCCAGTACCCCAGCTCGCGGTATTGCGTGGCTTCGGTTGCCGGCCAAGGGGTTAGGTCGGATTGAGACGGCACTGTCGAGCTCCTTCTAGCCGAAACGTCGATGATTTACTTCCGTGGAAAATTAAGGTTAGGCTAAGCATATGTCTAGGAAGAGTAAAGCCGCCAGCGGTGTGATAGTCACCGGCGCCGCCGGTGGTATCGGCCGGGCGGCGGCGGAGATCTTCGCGGCCAGGTCGGCGGCGCCGGTGGTGCTGTGGGACCAGGATCCGGCGGTGCACGACACCGCCGGTGCGATCCGCGCGACCAGGACGGCGAGCATCACCCATGCGGAACAGGTCGATGTGACCGACGCCGACTCCGTCGACCGCGCCTTCGCGGCCGCTATGGATCGTATCGGCCCGATCGACGCCGTGGTACATGCGGCGGGCGTCCTGGAAACCGGTGCGGTGTCGGAATTGACCGGCGCGCAATGGGATCGGTGCCTGGCGGTGAACGCCACCGGGACGATGAATGTCACCCGGCGGGCCGCCGCGGTGCTCGCGGCGAACGGCGGCGGCTCGATCGTGGTCGTCACCTCGAACGCGGCGACGACCCCTCGGGTCGGCATGGCCGCCTACGGGGCGTCCAAGGCGGCGGCGACGGCCTTCGCCATGGCGCTCGGCCTGGAGGTGGCCGCCGCGGGTGTCCGGGTGAACGTGGTGTCACCGGGCTCCACCGATACGCCCATGCTGCGCGGCATGTGGACCGAGGACGCGGCCGAATTGTCCGCCGCTGCCCGCGATCACGTCCTGGCGGGTGACCCGGCGAACTTCCGTCTCGGCATCCCGCTGCGCCGGGTGGCACAGCCCGAGGACGTCGCCGAGAGCATCTACTTCCTGACAACCCCCGGTGCCCGGCACATCACCATGCACGACCTGCGCGTCGACGGCGGCGCCACCTTCGACGGGTGGGCGTCCCCATCATCGAACAGGAGAATGCCCGTTGGCCATCCCGCCGATAGCGCCGTATTCGATTCCGGCGCGCGAGGACGTCGAGGCGAATCAGGTGCCGTGGTCGCTGGATCCGTCGAGGTCCGCGCTGCTGATCCACGATATGCAGCGCTACTTCATCGACGCCTACCAGCCCGACCTCGACCCGATCGCGACCGTCACCGCGAACATCGCGCGCCTGCGCGAGCAGTGCAACGCCGCAGGCGTTCCGGTGATCTACACCATGCAGCCCGGCGACCAGCATCCCTCGCGCCGTGGCATTCTCGCGGATTTCTGGGGTAGCGGACTGAGTAACGGCCCGTCCGCCGAGATCATCGACCAACTGGCGCCCGGCCCGGCCGATATCCAGGTCACCAAGTGGCGCTACTCCGCCTTCCAGCGGACCGACCTGCGCGAGTTGCTCAATCACTACAACCGCGATCAGCTCGTCATCACCGGCGTGTACGCGCACATGGGCTGCATGCTCAGCGCCGCGGACGCGTTCATGAACGACATCAAGCCGTTCGTGGTGCTGGACGCGACCGCGGACTTCGGGCGCGACGAGCACGTGATGGCCATGAACTATGTCGCGCGCCGCTGTGGCGCGGTGACCACCACCGACGCGCTGGAATTCGCGCTGCGGCAATCGAATGCGGCCTGATCAGGCGCTGGAAATCTCGAGGAGAAATATGAGCGAGCCGGTTACCTTCGGCCGCGAGGACGTGATCGCCGATGTCGCGGCCGCGTTGGGTGTGGCGCCACACGAGGTGCCCGAAGACGCGGATCTGACCGACGCGGGCTTGGATTCGGTGCGATTGATGTCGCTGGTCGAGAAGTGGCGTTCCGGTGGCGCGGAACAGGCGGACTTCGCGACTCTGGCGGCCGAGCCGGTGCTGAGCGCCTGGCTCGAGGTTCTCGTGCCCGCGGATCAGTCATAACCGACGAGCCGGCGGGTTCGCTCGTCGACATCGCGGGGATCGGTTCCACACTGTCGAAGTGACGGACTGCTGCCCCGACTGGGCGCGTTTCCCCAGTTGCGTCATGCCGGGTTCGTGCGATCGGACCACACGGCTCATCTGCCTGCGGGGTGGCGCGTAACACACTCACGGTCCTCCGTCCGCCATGCGACCAGGGCTGCAGCGGACAGCGAAAAACGTACCTGTTGACAGGTTTAGGTCTGCCTAACCTAAGCTCAACGCATCCCGACCACACCTGAGAAGGAACTAAGAATGTTGATGAGGAACTTTGCCGCGACGGCCTCGCTGCTGATCGCCGCGCTAGGCGTCACGGCCGGCACGGTCAACGCGGCACCGGCGGCGGAAGTCGACGCGCCGATCAATTTCACCGCCGAGACCACCGACACCCAGGCGATCGTCTCCCTGGACGCGGGCTCGCTCGTCGTCGAGGACGGCGCGCTGAAGATCAAGGCCGCCAACGGCAACGTCGTCGCGGGCACCCCGCTGCAGTTCCGGCTCGACGACTTCACCTTCCCGATCGCCGCGGACATCTCCGGCCGCACCGCGAAGCTGACCCCGCAGCTGGACATGGGCAAGGCCGTTTACACCCCGGTCGCCCTGCCCTTCGAGGACAAGGCCCCCTGGAAGACCGAGTACGACCGTGAGCAGGCGGCCTGGAGCCGGATGACGGCCACCATCAGCCTCGGCGCCAGCATCGCGACCCTGGTCGGCGGCCTCGGCGGCGCGGCCGTCGGCTGTGTCCTCGGCGGCGTCGTCGGCGGTGCCGTGATCGGTGGCACCATCGTCGGCCTGTTCGGTCCGTTCCTCGGTGGTATCGCCGCGGGTTGCCTCGCCGGTGCGGCCGCCATGGGCGCGCTCGGCACGATCGCGGGCCAGATCTTCATCACCGCTCCGGTGGCGATCGGCGCGGTGATCCAGTACTTCACCACGATCAACCAGCCGTTCAACCCGCCGGCTCCGGCCAAGTAGTCTCGGCTCAGCTCCACATATATAGGTCAGGCCCCGCTTCGGCGGGGCCTGACTTGTTCTCCGGGTAGTGCCTTCGCGCAACGGATGTCGTGCTGTTGCCGGAAACAGGAGTGCGGCTGGTTATTACGAAGGCAGCGGGCCGACCGGCACCGGAGTGCGGTGCGACACTTCGGGTTCCGGGCGCCGGATCTCCAACAGTCCCGCCGCGCCGAACTTCCGGACGAGTTCCGAGTCGCTGATGACCTCGAGGAACTTCTCCACATGCATCGACTTGTCGCGCGCGTGCACCGTCAATTCCCGGCGAATCGGACGGGACAGCCGAATGATGGACAGCAGCCGGGCCGATCCGTGCAGTGCCATCTTCGGCACCAGCGCGACGCCGACGCCGTGTTCCACCAGGCTCAGTGCGGTGGTCACATCGGGGGCGCGGACGGCGAATCGCACATGCACGCCCGCCCGGCCAGCCTCGCGCGACACCGTATCGGTGAGATCGGAGTTCGCACCGCACCGAATCCACGGCGCCTCGACCAGTTGTTTCCACGAGCCGTCGAAACTGCTGCGCTGACTGGGATGGCAGACGACGACGAGTTCTTCCTCGCCGAAGCAGTGCACGACCCGCGAGCTGGTCTGCTCCAGCGGTCCCACGGCGAGATCCAGGGCGCCCTCTTCGAGCGTCGCGTTCAGCTCGCGCAGGTCGGTGAACGCCCTGACCTCGATGCTGTCGATATTTCGTTCGTGGCGCATCCGATAGATCAACGGTGGCAGCAGCTTCTGGGCGATCGTCGGCGTCGTGCCGACCGTCATCACGCCGTCGCCGAACGTCTGCCCCATGGCCATGGCCTGCCGGGCGGACTCGACGACATCGGAGGCCTGGGCGAAGAACTCTCTGCCGAACTTGGTGAGCCTCGACCGGCGCGACCGGGGATCGAACACCTTCCGGCCGAGCGAGGTCTCCAGCGCGTCGATCTGTTGCGACATCGCCGAGGGAGTTATTCCGAACCGCCGCGCGGCGGCGGACAGTGAACCCAGCTGCACTGCGTTCACAAAGTAATCGAACTGTCGGAGCGTGATCGTATTGGAAGTAAGCAAGGGGTAATCAGACATCGGCAACCTTTGTATCGAGCCGTCGGCTCATCCGCAGCACCTTCGGTCCATCACTGAAAATTAAGTGGCATTCCGTCACCGAGTCATGGCACGCGCCGGTCGACATGGACCGGCAATCACATCACATCTTTCGTTAACTGTGCGTTCATCCGCGAATTGTGGCGAAGCCGGAATGGCTGCCATCGAGGTGTTGCGCCGACTTGTGTGCAAGCAGTATCTACTGCGACGACTGCTACGTCAAACGTTACGCCAAGCTAAACCTCCGTGTAACCCAGATCACATTGTTGCTTCAATTGCATGACTCGGCCACGCCCCGACCTGGGTCGATTGCGGACGAACGTTCCGTCTGCAACTGATGGCGTACGACCTTCCTTCGGGCTCGCAGGATGCGCGTCACGGAACCATTTTGACCACGAATGGCCTTGGTTAGGTGCTGATTCAAGGAAAATCTCAACGGATATTAGCCCGCCTAACAATGCCCTGCTGGGGGCAGTTATCGACACCCGGTCGGAGCGTCTCGATGATTCGACAGTAGGCGTCGAACGGGGTTGCTGCGAGCCGTGCTGTGATCCGGTGGTGATCTGCAAAGGCAGTTCCTGTGATATGGCTGTGATCGGGCATCGGTGCGACTGTTAATCGGCCCTTGATTCGATGTAAGAATGTCCGTTCTGCTTGTTGGTCACACCCGCCGAGTTCTACGCTCCGAAATGGAAGCCGACAGCCCGCAGTACCGCGTAGATGACCGCAGAGCGGCGGTCGAACGGCTCCCGACCGGCAGTTCGGATCAGGTCGTACCCAGCGGTGGGCTGTCGGCTTCGCCAGCGATCCAGCATTTCGAAGGAAGGCATCTGATGGGGAAGCACAGCGCGCCGCGAAATAATGTCGTTCCCGCGCGACTGGCGGTGCTCTCGACGGCGACACTGATCGGCCTGGCGGTCTCGACCCAGGGCGGCGCCGGGCAGGCCATCGCGGAGGGGACGAACTCCACCTCGGGCGCGGGTGACGACGTATGGATCGCCCCGCCGAAGCAGGTGGTGTCCCCGGCGGTGGTGCCCGCGGCCTATCAGCAGCACGCACGACCGAACGTCGCCGCGCCCGTCCGGGCCGAACGACCGGCGCCGCGCAGCGAGCGTCCGGCGCCCAAGCCGGGCGGCACCGCGAAGCCGGGACCCGCGCCGAAGGGTGACGGGTCGCCGCTGGGCACCCTCGTGGACTCGCTCGCCACGGGCAGTGCGGCATTGCCCGCGCCGCTGCGCACCGTGCTGGAGGCGCTGGCCAAGGAGGTCGGGCCGGTGCTGGCGAAAGGGTTGATCCAGTTGATCACCAGTGCCAATCCGCCGAGCCCGAAGGGGCGGCACGCGGCGCCCGCGCCTGCCGCGCCTGCCGCCGATTACGCCGAGGATGCCGACGCCGACTCCGATGTCGTCGACAACTCTGATGCCGGGGGCGACACCGAGGAGACCGGCGACCCCGATGCCGGCGACGGCTCCGATGAGACCAGCGTCGGCATCTACTCCGGCGCGGCAGGAGATTCCGGGGACGCCGAGACGGCCGAAGCCACTGATGACGCCGATGCCGCCGGTTACGCCGACGACCCGGAGATCACCGATTACTCCGAGGAGCCTGACGCCGCCGGTTACGCGGACGACGGTGATGACACCGGTTACACCGAAGACGGCGACGACACAAGCGTCGCTGATTACGCCGACGTCGTCGACGCTGCCGACGCCGATGCCGACTGGAAACCGCTCGCGCTCGAGCCGAGCCCGGTCGGCTGATATTTGTTCTAAAAGTTCGACAACTCTCGAAGGAAATTGTGCGTTTCTCCCCCGCTACAATGCTGTCTTTTTCCACCGCTGTCGGCTTCTCTGCGGTCGCTTTCTGCGCCGTTGCCGGAGCACCCGCCGCACAGGCGGCGCCCGAATCGCAGGCGCCCGCCGACGCGGTGGTCAGTCTGACCAATAATGAACGTGCCAAAGCGGGTTGTCCCGCTCTCAAAGTTGAAAGCCGTCTTACCCAAGCAGCGCAAGGCCATTCGGAGGATATGGCCGCGGGCGGCTTCATGGATCACAACTCGTCGAAAGGCGATCCGGGGGATCGGATCAGGGCGACCGGTTATCGAGCGCAGACCTGGGCGGAGAACATCGCCGCCGGTCAGCGCAGCGCGACCGAGGTGGTCAACGCGTGGATGAACAGTGCGGGCCACCGGGCCAATATCCTCAACTGCGGCCTGCGGGATATAGGCGTCGGCTATGCCAAGAGTGGCAACGGCACGCCCTACTGGACGCAGAACTTCGGCACTTCGAACGGATCGCCGGACGAGAAGCCGGCCGGTGGGGACAAGCCGGGTAAGCCGGGCGGGGACAAGCCCGGCGGGGGCGATAAGCCGGGCGGGGATAAGCCCGGCGGGGGCGATAAGCCGGGCGGGGATAAGCCCGGCGGTGGGGACAAGCCCGGCGGCGGGGATACACCCGGCGGGGACAAGCCCGATACCCCTTCCGGCGGCGACGGTAATCCGCCCTGCGATCAGTGGAATCCCTGGGGTGACGGTTCGGACAATGGCGACAATTCGTCCTGGGATCCGTGGGGCGACGGCTCCGACAATAATTCGGACAATGGTGACAATTCGTCTTGGGACCCGTGGGGCGACGGCTCCGAGACCACGCCGGATAGTGGCGAAGCGTCCTGGAACCCCTGGGGTGATTCGTCATGGGACCCGTGGGCTAACGCCGAGGCCAATACCGGCGAGTCCTCCTGGGATCCCTGGAGCAACGGCTTCGACAAGCCGGCGAACAATGCGACCTGGGACCCGTGGAGCAACGGCTTCGACGAGATCTTCGGAAAGCTCGTAGGTAAGGGCGCCTGGTAACCCCCCACCCCCAGCGGTGCCGCCGGACTCGACGAGGAGTCCGGCGGCACTTTTTTGTTCGTGCGCGCTCAGCTGTTGGGCGGGGTGGTGGTGCAGGTCGGGTGGGCGGTGTTGTCCGGGTCCAGCGCGTTCAATACGAGCTGAGCGACCACCTTGTCGTAGGGCAGCAGCAGATGGTCGGTCAAGTCGCCGGTGCAGTAATCCTGGACGACGTGGTTGGAAACGTTCGGCCCCTGCACGATTCCGCTGGAGTACGGCACCACGAACTCATCGTGCTCGGTGACGATGTTGGTGTAGGTGACGCCGGGCACCGTGCTGCCCGCGCTGGCGAGCTTGCGTAGGAAGTCCGAGCCGGTCTGAATCTGCAAGCAGGCGGCACAGACCGGGTCCACGACGGCAGTGAGTGCGGGCGTCAGCCGCAGCCGGGCGGCCAGTGCGGTGAACAGGGCGCCGAACCCGAGCGAGCTGGTGCCGTTCCAGCCCGGCCCGATCGAGATGAAGCGGTCGATCTTGTTCGCGCCGCCGAGGAACTTGGCGTAGTAGTCGGTGACCAGGCTGCCTTCCGAGTGCGCGACGATATCGACGCTCTGCGCGCCAGTCGCCGCCCGCACCTTGATGATGAAGTCGCGCAACTGCTGTGCGCTCTGCTCGATCGGCAGCAGCCCGCCGAGCGCGCCGAGCGGCCCGGGCATTCCCGGGAGCGCGCCGTAGCTCAGGGCGTAGACGCAGTAGCCGTTGTTCGCCAGCAACGGCGCGAGCGCACCCCAATCCAGGCGCACCGTCTCCGGCCCGCCGTGCACCAGCACAATCGGATTAGGATGCAGCGCAGTGGGTTTGCAGCTCCAGTCGTTGGCGCCGACCGGCGGGGCGCCGGGGTGGTCCATCTCGGCGTCTACCGCGTCGCTGAACAGGTAGGAGACGGGGTACGGCGGTCGCGACCCGGCCGGACCGTTCGGCTCGCCGGCGGCGGCGGGTGCGGCCACCACCCCGGCGGCAATCGCGGCAATAGTCATCGAGACAATCGGATTACGGCGCATGACCTGGGCCCCTTTCTGCGAATCAGTCCAGACCCACCAGCTATCCGCGAAGTGACGACAACAGAACACCTCGGTGGACATCTTGTTGTGTTTGTCTCCGCTTGTCGACGAACATCACCGTGGCTTCAGATGGTTAAGCGCGACAACACGTTTGAGCGCAAACAGCACAGCGTGCGCGGTCAGGAACCGAGGAAGGCGAGTAGTTCGTCGGTGACGAACTTCGGGTTCTCCTCGGCGAGCCAATGCCCTGCCCGCGGCACCTCGACCGCGCGGGTCACCGTGGCAATGCGCGGCGCGACGGTCGCCATGGTCGAGTCGACCAGTCCGGCGGCGGTCAGCACCAACGTCGGTGTACTGATGGGCGACGCCGCGATATTGGCGGCGACATCCTGGTCGAGGGTGCGATACAACTCGAACCCGCCGTGCAGCACCTCGGGACGCCGGTAAGTGCGGGTGTACTCATCGATTTCGGCGTCGCTGAACGGTGACGCCGCGCCCGAACCGCCGAATGCGGTGCCGCCGAAGGCGACCTGCGGATAGAACAGGCTGAGGTACTCGCGCACATCGTCGCCGACCACGGCCTCGGGGACTTGCCGTTGCGCGTGGAACGCGATGTGCCAGCTCATATTCCGATACTGCGCACCGCTGACCGCAGGCCCCGGTAGCGGCAGATCCAAATAGCCGAGTTTGCTGATGTCTCGCGGGAATTGAGCGGCGTACTGGAACGCCACCGCCGCGCCCAGATCGTGCCCGACGACCCTGGCCTCGCGCAGTCCGAGCTGCTCGGCGACGAGGGTGTGCACGTAGCGGGCCAGGGTCGCTTTGTCGTAGGACGTCGGGGACCCGGTGCTGTCACCGAGACCGGGCAGGTCGAGCGCGTACACGGTGTAGTGCTCGGCCAGGGCGGGCATGATCGCGCGCCACTCGAACCAGGTCTGCGGCCAGCCGTGCAGCAGCACCAGGGCAGGGCCGGAGCCGCCGGTGACGTAGTGCATGCGCACGCCGTCGACGTCGGCGAACTCGTGCCGGAAGGTGCGGTTGAACTCCGCGTCGTCGCGGGTGGCGGCGTCGAAACCGGAGGCCTGCTGTGCGGCCACCGGGTCCGCCGGTCTTGCCGCGTCGGTGGTGGATCCACACCCGGTGATCAGCACGAGCGCGGCCGCGGCGGCAGCGATCAGGCGGGCAGGACGTTTCGGATAACGCATGGGTGTCTCTCTGCTACAAGGGGATTCAGCGCCCGGTGGCGCCGTCGATGAGTTCACGCAGGATGTCGGCGTGCCCGGCGTGCCTGCCCGTCTCCTCGATCATGTGGGTCAGCGTCCAGCGCCAGGCCGGTGCGGCGCGGCGTCCACCCGGTCGTGGGCCGGGTGCGGTGAGGTCGGTGCAGGTGGCGATGGCCTCGTTCGCCGCGGCGTTGGTCTGCCGGTAGGCATCGAGGAGTTGCTCGGCGCGCTCGTCGGCCGTCGGATGAAAGGTGGCCGCCCAGTCGGTGACCGGGTGCTCGAGCAGCCAGTAGCGCTCGACCTGGGTGAGGTGCTTGATCAAGCCGAGCAGATTCGTCCCGGAGTCGACACCGGGGGTGCGGATCTGCGGTTCCGGCACGCCGTCGGTTTTGGCGACTACCGCGTCGCGCAGGTAGCCGAGAAAGCCGAGCAGCACCTCCTTTTCGCCGGGGCCGGTCTGCGGCGGGCCCGCGTCGCGGCGGCGTCGTGGTGTGGGCATGGTCGGCCCCTCCGTTCAGGGTGAAAGTCGTTGGGGGTCAAGGTGTGGTGCGGCGGATGACCAGGACGTGATCGACGACGGTTGCGGTCTGGCCACCGGGGCCGGTCGCCCGCCGCCGCGGCGTATCCGCGCGCTCGATGGACCATTGCGTGGGATCGAGGGCCAGCTCGGCGCACACCTCGTCCGGGGTGGGGTAGTGGACGTCGGGATCCTGATTCCAGGACCACGGTGCGGTGGAGCCGTGGTCGACGACCAGGAGGCGGCCGCCGGGGGCCAGTGCGTGTGCCGCGGTGCGCAGGACGCGCGCCCGGCGCAGCGCGAACGGTGTGTGGAAGTACTGCGCGGACACCAGGTCGAACGTGCCCGCGGGAAAGTCCTCGGCCAGGTCGACGCACTGCGCGGAAATCCTGGTGTGCAAGTCCAGCGCCCGGGCCTTTTCGGCGAGGCGCCGGACCGCGGTGGCCGCGATGTCGACCGCGGTGACCTGCCAGCCGCGCGCGGCGAGCCACAGCGCGTCGTCGCCGGGCCCGCAGCCGAGGTCGAGCACGGTGCCGGGGGTCAGTGCGTCCGCGATCTCGGTGAGCACGGGGTTCACCCGCCCGGTGCGGATGGGTCGTGGCGTGCGGTAATGCTCGTCCCAGAAGCGGGCGGCGACGGTATCGGTGGAGTGCGTGGCCATGCGTTCACTGTGGCTGCGGGCCGCTCGTGATTGCACGCGAACTTGCCGTCTCGGCAAGATGGGGGCATGGCCGATGACATCGACGACGTACTGGATGCGGTCGGGCCGCGGCTGCGCGCGCTGCGCAGGCAGCGCGGCATCACCCTGGCCGAGCTCGCGGCGAAGACCGCCATCTCGGAGAGCACGCTGTCCCGCCTGGAGAGCGGGCGGCGGCGGGCCACCCTGGAGTTGCTGCTGCCGCTGGCCCGCGCCTACGACGTCCCGATCGATGACATGGTCGGCGCGCCACGCACCGGCGACCTGCGGATCCACCTGCACCCGATCCATCGCCACGGCATGACGTTCATTCCGCTGAGCCGCAGGCCCGGCGGCACCCAGGCCTACAAGATGCTCATCCCGGCCAGGAAGCAGCCGGCCGAGGTGACGCTGAAAACGCACAGCGGTTTCGAGTGGCTGTACGTGCTCAATGGGAAACTGCGTTTGATAGTCGGCGAGCAGGACATCACGCTGCCGCCCGGTGAGGCCGCGGAGTTCGATACCTCGCTGCCGCACTGGCTCGGTTCGGCCGACGGGCAGGCGGTGGAGCTGCTCATTCTGTTCGGCTTGCAGGGTGAGCGCGTGCACGTCCGGCCCCGGCACGAGTGAAAAGGCAAGGGGTACAACGTGACCGACCGTGATGAAGAACTCGCCCGCCGCGCCAGGGGCTGGGACGAGGCGGTGACCGGGTATGAGGCGTACTACGTCCCGCGCTTCGCCCCGTGGGTGGCTGCGGCCGTGCGTGCGGTCACCGTCGACGCCCTGCCTGCCGGGCCGGTTCTCGTCCCGTGCTGCGGGACATTTCCAGAGCTGGACGCGCTGATCGAGCATTTCCCGCACCGTGAGCTGGTCGGCCTCGACCTGTCCCCGGGCATGGTGCGCAGGGCTCGCGAACGCGCCGCCCCCTACCCCCAGGTGAGCGTCGTACAAGGGGACGCCTCGACCCTGGATTCCCGATGGACACAGCAGTGCGCGGCGGTGGTATCGGTCTTCGGCTTACAGCAACTACCCGAGCCCGACCAGGCGATCCGATTCTGGGCCGCCGCGCTACGCCCCGGCGGCCGACTGTCAGTTGTCTATTGGCCCAGCGCAACTGAGACCGAAGGCCCGTTCGCCCTACTCTCCAAGGTCTTACGCGCCGAGGTCCCCGCAGGCGACAGATCCTGGGAACAACGCCTGGCCCCCGCGCTGACCACCCAGGGCACCCGCATCGAACGCGACGAGCACATCTCCTACCCGATGTCCCACCCCGACGCGGCAACGTTTTTCGACACCCACACCACCTCCGGCCCGCTACGCCCCTTGGCCACCGCCCGCGGCACCACCTTCATCGCCCACCTACGCGCCGAATTCCTCCGCCACGCCCCGTCCGGTGCCTGGCACCACCAACCCCGCGCCCGCCACCTCGTCGCCGACGCCTGACGGGCACTATCCATCGGATCGGACTCAGCCGGCGAACAAACCTGTGCCGCCCCGGTGGTTTTCGAAGCCGGTCAGCGCCGCGCTGAGCCCGGTGAGCAGGGGAGCGGTGGNGGGTCGGGGTGCAGGTGATCGGGGAGGGGGAGCTCCTGGATATCCTGCTCGCCGTAGAGCGAACGGCCGTCGAGGTAGTGCAGGTTCGGGTCGTCGGCGGCGCGCTGCTTGGTGATGCGGGCGAGTTCGTCGCGGATGATGTTGAGGGTCAGTCGGCCGGTGGCGCGGTCCGCCGGGTCGCCGGTGGCGCGGAAAGTTACTCGCGTGCCGTCGAATTCGAGGGCGCCCAGACCGGGTGTGTCCTCGTGGATCGGACAGAGAATGGGGGAGACGACCAGCAGTGGCGTGCTCGGGTGCCCGTCTCGGATGGTGTCGAGGAAACCGTGCACCGCGGGTCCGAAGGCGCGCAGCCGCATCACATCCGAGTTGACCACGTTGATGCCGATCTTGAGACTGATCAGATCCGCGGGGGTATCGCGGATGGCGCGCGCGACGAACGGGTCGAGCAGGCAGTTGCCGCGCAGGCTCAGGTTGATCAGCTCGACCCCGCCGCGAGCGGCGGCGAGGGCGGGCCAGGTGCCGGTCGGGCGGTCGGCGTTGGCACCGTGACTGATCGAACTGCCGTGGTGCAGCCACGTTTTGCGGCCACGGTCCGGTGTCACCTCGACCGGTGCGTCGGTGCGCAGGGCGATCAACTCGGTGATTTCGGTGTGGGGCAACCAGATTTCGATGTCCTTCGGGTCGGCGGGCAGTCCGTCGAAGCGGAGGGTGCCCGCCGAGCCGGTCTCGGTGACCTTGGCCTGGGTGGCCATGTCGACGAGGTGGCGGGTGCCGCCGGGCACGCTGCCGCGACCGGCCGGATGACCGTCCACGAGCAGCTCGTACACGCCGTCCGGCGGCGCCGGGGCGCCTCGGTAAACGGTCCGGACCGGCAGCGTGTCCAGCTCGATAACGGTCGCGCTGGTCTGGAAGGCCAGCCGCACACCGGCGGGCTGGGCCTCGACCATTGCCAGATAGTCGTCGGGGAACTGCTTGCGTGCGCTCGCCGGAAGGCGGTGCGGCAGCAGCCCTTTGGCGGTGCGATCGAAATCGAGTGCGCCACGGATGATTTCGGGTCGAAGGGGGATGGTGATCATGGAAGTGTTCCTTAGGGAGGTCGCGGCGGCTACAACGCCAGCCGGTACGTTCGGCGGGCGGTCCCCGCGAACAGCGCGGCCAGTTCGGTATCCGAGGCGCCGGCGGCAAGCCGTTTGAAGGCGTTCCACAGCGTCGCGTATCGGGTTCCCATTTTGTCGACGGGAAAGTTGCTTTCGAACATGCACCGGTCCGGGCCGAAGGCCTCGACGCAGGTGTCGAACCACGGACGCCACAGTGCGGCAAGCTCTTCCGAGGTCGGCGGCGTCGCAGCGGTGCGATAGTCGAAGGCGGCCGCGGTGGCGAGCAGGCCGCCGAGTTTGCAGACGACGTTCGGTCGTCGCGCCACCTCGCGGATGCCACGTGCCCAGGTGGCGAAGTGCGCCGCCCGGTCGGTGGCATAGGGTCCGAAGCCGAGAGGTGCGCCGCAGTGATCGAGCACCAGGCGCAGCTCGGGAATCGCCTCGGCGAACTCGGCGGCGTCGGCGAGTTGGGGGGACAGGATCCACAGGTCGAGTGTCAGTGCGCGGTCGGCGACCACGCGGGCGCACTCCCGCACCGCCGGTTCGGCGAGCATGTGCGGCCGGCTGCCGGGATGGCTGAGCTCGAGGTCCGGGCTCGCGTCCCAGCTCGCCGCGAAGCGCAGACCACGGAATCGGCCTTGCGCGGCGGCGAGGTGATGCTCGATGACGTTGTCGACGATGTCGGCCCCGAGCGCGAAGTCGGCCCGCCCGACGATTCCGGCGGCGACCCTGGTGGGACCGCCGGCAGCGTCGTGGGCCGCGGCCAATGTGGCGATGCACTCGGTCTCGCCGACCGGTCGCAACTCGGTCGGCCCATCGGTGCGGTACGCCGACATGCATTCGACGTGCACGGTGCCGATCACGTTGTGGCCGCTGCCGGTGTCGGCCGTGAACTCCTCCAGGAGATAACGGAATCCGGGGTGGTACCAGAGGTGATGGTGCGGATCGATGATCGGCAGGTCGGGCAGCAGGATCTGCTCCGGCCGCTGCCGCGCGAGCCAGCTTTCGTCCGGCGGGTAGATCCGGCCGAACTTTGACGGGCGCGTCGAATGGGAAACCTGAGCATTCATGGTGGAGGTCTCCTCTCGTTCGCACTCGCTAGCTGATTTAACAAGTAGGTACGCTAAACTACCTAGAGACATTAGGCAAATGTTTTAGGTCCTTGGTCGATGAGGAGAACAATTTGGCACGCGCACGGATGACCGACGAGAGCTTGATCCAGGCGGCAGCGGAACTGGCCGACGAGATCGGCTTCGACAACGTGACCGTCTCGGCGCTGGCCCGCAAGCTCGGCGTGAAGGACGCGAGCCTGTACTCCCGCCTGGAGAACGCGCGTGACCTGCGAGTGAAGGTGGCGGTGCTGGCGCTGGCCGAACTCGCCGACCGGGTCGCGGACGCGCTGGCCGGCCGCGCGGGCAAGGACGCGCTGGTCGCCTTCGCCAACGCCTACCGCGACTACGCGAAGCAGCATCCGGGCCGGTACGCCGCGGCCCAGCTCGATCTCGACCCGGCGACGGCCGCCGCCAGCGCGGCCATGCGGCACTCGGAGATGACCCGCGCGATCCTGCGCGGCTACGACCTGGCCGAGCCCGACCAGACCGACGCGATCCGCCTGCTGCACGGCACCTTCTACGGCTACGTCAGCCTGGAAACCACCGGCCGCTACGACAGTCACCCGCGCAATGTCGAGGACTCCTGGTCGCGCGCCTTGGACGCCCTCGACGCGGTCCTGCGGAACTGGCCGCCGGCCTGATCGCGACTAGCGGGCGTGCAGTTGCTGCCAGAACTGGCCGAGGGCCGCGGGATCGGCCCGGATGCGATCGCGGAAGCGTTCGATGAAACGTAGTTCGGCTTCGAGCAATTCGATCCGGTAGTGGTATTCGATCTGGAACAGCGGTTCGACGTCGTCGGCGGCCCGCACGAACGCACGCTGCTGGTCGATCTGCTCCGCGAGTGCGCGTTGTCGCCGGTCGAGTAGGTCCGCCACGTCCTGCGGCGGCAGCACCACGATCAACGACAGGGCCGCCTCGAACTGCCGATATTCCTTGGCGGGCACCGAAACCAGCTCCCGCATCCGCTCGTGCAAGCGGGACGTTCCGGATTCGGTGGGCCGGTACACCGTGCGCTCCGGGCGCTGACCCTCGCGTTCGGTGTGCTGCGGCGCGATGTATCCGGCCCGGGTGAGCTGCTCGACGACCATGTAGAGCGAGGCGTGCTTGTAGTCGATGCTGCGACCGGCGTTGCGCTCCTTGAGTAATTTGCCCAGTTCGTAAGGGTGCATGGGTCGTTCGATGAGGTACGCGAGCACGGCGAGGGCCAGCGCATTGTGCAGCGGGTCGCGCCTGGCGGCCACCGGCCCCTCCTTCGGCTCCTACACGTCGAGCACGATGCGCTCGCCGCGTGCGCGAGATACGCAGGGGTAGATGATATCGACGCGATCGCGCTCGCCGGCTTGCAGGACATCGTCCCGGTGGTCGGGCAGCCCGGCCAGCACGCGGGTGGCGCAACTGCCGCACACGCCGTCCTCGCAGGACAGGTCGACCGTGGGATCGATGTCCTGGATGGCCGAGAGCAGGGTCCGGTTCGCGGGCACCGGAACCACTACGCCGGAACGCCGCAGCTCCGCCTCGAACGGGGCGTTCGTCCGATCGGTGGCGCGATTGCTCGCGGCGAATCGTTCGGTGTGCAGGGTTGCTTGCGCGCCCATGGCCGATTCCACTGCGCTGATGAGTCTTTCGGGTCCGCAGCAGTACACCGCGACACCCTCGGGTGTGTTGCGGAGCAGATCGTCGAGGTCCGGTCGCGGATGGGTGTCGGCGGGCAGCAACGTCACGCGGCCCGGGTATTGCTTGGTCAGTGCGGTGGCGAAAGCCATGGTCGGCAGGGATCGCCCGCGATAGATCAACCGCCAGTCGGCACCCGATCGGTGCAGTCGGTCGATCATGAGCAGGAAAGGCGTGATGCCGATGCCGCCCGCGATGAACAGGTAGGTGTCGGCGTCGACGAGCGGAAAGTTGTTGCGCGGGCCGCGAATACCGATGCTCGTGCCCGCCCGCAAGGTGTGTATCTCGGCGGAGCCGCCACGTCCGTTGGGCTCGCGCAGGACGGCCACTCGGTAAGTGCCGGTCTCCGCCGGGTCACCGTACAACGAGTACTGGCGCACCAGGCCGGACGGCAGCACCAGGTCGATGTGCGCGCCCGGTGCCCAATCCGGCAGCGTCGCAGCGCCATCGGCGGCAAGGGTGAGGGCAACGGTCCCTTCGGCGATCGGTCGCGTGTCGACGATGGTCGCCCGGATCTGTGGCTGTCCGCCGCGACCGCCGGTCAGCACCCGACGACCGCGCCTGGTCTTACCACCGGGCTTGTACAGCGAAAGCAGCACTGCCGCAACGAGGCTGAGCATCGCACCGCCGAAACCCCAGAACGCCACCTCGGCGGCCGCGCTGAGATCCGCGGTCGTGCCGCCGACGGCGGCCAGATGCTCGGCTTCGGCGGCCGCACGTTCCAGTGCGTCGTGCAGAAAGCCGAAGGCCACGAACAGGATTCCCACCGCGATGGTGAGCTTGACGGCCACCCAGTAGTAGCGGAACAGGCCCCAGCTGGTGGTGAGGCCGAGGGCGAGGCCGGTGAGGAAGGTGGCGAAGTTCGCCCACGGCAGCAGCGTCAGGTCGAAGATCGCCATCAGCTCATAGGTCACCCGGCTGGTGTCGATGTCGCCGGTCGTCATCGCGACCACCGACATCGCCGCGACGGTGAGGGCGATACCGACCCAGCAGGCCGAGGCGATGACGTGCGCGGCGACCAGTGCCTTACGCGGCTCGGGCGGCAACTGGCCGGCCAGCAGCGCCAGGATCGGCACCACCAGCCACGTCGAGAACATCGCGGTCAGGTCGCCGACGACGAACGCCTGCAACACGGTGGTGGTGACCAGCAGCCAACCGAGTCCGAGTACCACCGCACGAGGCGTGGTCGGCCGCACGGTGAGGAGCACGGCGAGGCAGCCACTGAGCACGGCGAGCAAGCACCACATCGGAACTCGGGCCGCGGGCATGCTCGGCGGGAAAACCGACGGCAGCATGGCGGCGGCGATCGCGAGCAGCATGAAGCAGGCCAGCATGATTCGCGCACTGCGCGGCGGAAGGTGGGGTGTCCGTGCGTGATTCGGCAAGGGACGGGTCTGGACTGACATAAGGCGTCTCCGCATGACTCATATAGTCGATATCGACTATATGAGTATGTAGCCGCGCACCCCGTCGGCCATCAGGGATCACCCTGAATTCGGGCCGCCGATTCACCTGCGGCGCAACAGCACTCCCCGGATGAAGGCCGCCTGGCCGGCGTGCTGGATGTCGTCGTCGACGACACTGATCAGCCGGACACCGAGCGTCACGGGCGGATCCCACTGGGTGTCGACGACGCGGGGCAGGTCGGCGTCGGTGAGCTCCGAGACGTATTCGATCGTCTGAGCGTGCACCGCGTCGTAGTAGCCGAGCAGCAGATCCGCCGACGCGGCGCCGAGCTGGGCCACCTCATCCGGGCTGTCGCCGTAGCCGGTCGCCGTGTCGTCGAACGGCAAGCCGAAGCGCTCGGCCCAGCCCGCCGCCGTCCACACCTGCTCGATGTCCGCGACGTCGGCGATGTGATCGTCTTGGACGCGGGTGAGATGCCAGATCAGCCAGGCGATGGAGTTGGCACCCGGATCGAGCCGGGCGGCGAGCTCGTCGTGGGTCAGGCCGGACACCGCCGCGTGCACGTGCTCCTGGACTCGGCCGAAGGCATCGATCAACAAGTCAGCGCTGGTCATGATCGGGTCCAATCGTGGGGGAGTGTTCGTTGTTCCCGCCTGTTCGGATAATAAACGGTAAACGCAGAAAAACGTTTCAAGGAAAACTGAACACGCTTTTAAGTCGCTCTGAAACGCTGCGCGGTTCCATTTGCACCGGCCCGTCCATGAGCCACTATGCTGACCAAATCGCCTGGCCAGCAAGCTCATTGCCGCTGGTGGCGACCCGCTCGCCATTGCGGGCCAGGCACTTTGAGTACAACTGAAATCGGATGTAAGAGCGTTATGTAATCTGCGACACTTCCGCCCCGGCTCGCCCGCGACAAGAAGCGAGCCGATGACTATTGTCGTTTCGCGCCCGTGAAATGCAGTTCGCCGGACATCTGAAAATTAACGCGATGCAGTGGAGGTACAACCCAGTGGGTAGACGACTTTTCCGGCAGGCAACCGGTGGCCCGAAACCGAGACCGATTCTCGCGGCCCTCGGCGCGCTGACGATCAGCGCGGTCATGGCCTCCGCGGGCACCGGCACCGCCAACGCCCAGCCGATCTATCCGAATCCGGACCCCGATCCGTTCTACGCCGCCCCGGCCGACATCGCGGCCAAGTCCCCCGGCGACGTGCTGGACGCCCGTCCGATGCCGCCGCTGTTCTTCTTCCCCGGCGCCTCGGTCACCCTGATCAAGTTCCGCTCGACCAACTCCCTCGGCAAGCCGATCGCGGCGACCACCACGGTGGTGACCCCGATCGGGCACCGGCCGGACGCGCCGCTGCTGTCCTTCCAGCACATCATCAACGGGCTCGGCACCCAGTGCGCGATCTCGCACTCGCTCTACGCCAACGACCCGAACTTCATCGTCCCGTTCGCGCCGATGCTGAACGTCGCGCTGCTGCGCGGCTGGTCCGTCGCGCTGCCCGACCACCTGGGCCCGAACAGTGCTTACGGCGCAGCGAAATTGGGCGGCCAGATCACCCTCGACGGCATCCGCGCCGCGCAGCGGCTGCCGCAGCTCACCCTCGGCAAGAGCCCGGTGGCGCTGTCCGGCTACTCCGGCGGCGGCATGGCGACCGCCTGGGCCGCCGCGCTGGCGCCGAAGTACGCGCCCGAGCTGAACATCGTCGGCGCCGCCGAGGGTGGTGTCCCGATGAACCTGACGACGATGGGCTGGGCCATCGGGCACAACCAGCACCCGGCGTTCGGGCTCGGCATGGCCGCCGTGCTCGGTATGGAGCGTGAATACCCGGACCGGATCCCGATCAGCAGCGCGTTGAACGAGAAGGGGCTCGCGGCGGCCAGGTCGATCGCCAACAGCTGCACCAACGATCTGCTGGCCCGCGGTGTCGGCCACAGTCTGCCGGAGTACGCGAAAGACCTTGTCCTCGCGCACGACCCGAAGGCTTGGGCGGTGGCCGACGAGAACAGCGTCGAGCTCTACGACGGCGTGCCCGAGACGCCGATCTTCGAGTGGCACTCCCCGCAGGACAACGTCATCCCGCTGGATGCCATTGCGAACACGATGCACCGGTACTGCCGCGCCGGCGTGCGAGTGGAGTCGGAGATCTTCCCCAGCCCCGACCATCTGACCGCCGCCGTCCTCGGCTTCCCCTCGATGCTCAACTGGCTCGACGGCCGCTTCGACGGCAGACCAGCGCCGAGTAACTGCGCATAAACACCTGAACCAAGACCGACGGGACATGGTGGCGGACGCCCAAGGGCTACCGCCACCGTGTCCCGTTGCTTGTTCCGGCCGCCCAGCTTCGGTCTAGAAATGTATGAGACAGACTGTTACGGTTAATCTGTGTCACATTAACCTCGACTGGATATGAGGTAGACGTCATGGCTACAAAGTCGGCAACGGCGCCGTCTCGGACCGCGGCGCGCAGCGCGTATGCGGGGATCCTGACGACGCTCTCCGAAGGTTCGGTGAACAAGCACTTCGATCCGTACACCGAGATCGATTGGGATGCGCCCGAGTGGGCGGTCACCCCGAACGACCCGCGCTGGATCCTGCCGCCGGACAGCGACCCGCTCGGTGCGCACCCGTGGTATCTCGCGCTGCCCGAAGAGCGCAAGATCGAGATCGGCATGTGGCGGCAGGCCAACATCGCCAAGGTCGGCCTGCAGTTCGAGGAGGTGCTGATCGGCGGCGTGATGAACTATCTGTTCGCCGTGGTGCCCAACGGATCGGCCGAGTTCCGGTACCTCAACCACGAGGTCGCCGAGGAGATCAACCACACCCTGATGTTCCAGGAGATGGTGAACCGGATCGGCGCGGACGTGCCGGGCATGGGCCGGATCATGAAGGTGCTCGGACCGCTGGTGCCGCTGCTCGGCCGGTTCTTCCCGACCACGTTCTTCGTCGCCGTGCTCGCGGGCGAGGAGCCCATCGACCACGTGCAGAAGCAGGTGCTGCGCACGGGCCGCGACGTGCACCCGATCATGCGTGACGTGATGCGGATCCACATCGCCGAGGAGGCCCGCCACATCGCCTTCGCGCACGAGTACCTGCGCCACCGGGTGCCGAAGCTGGGGCGCATGCAGCGTGCCACGCTGTCGCTGGCCTACCCGATCATCATGTTCATCGCCTGCGACCTGATCGTGAAGCCGCCGCGCTCGCTGTTCCGCGAGTTCGACATTCCGCTGAGCATTCGCCGGGAGTTGTTCTGGCGCAGCCCCGAAGCCCGCGCGCGCCGGCGCGACTTCTTCGGCGAGGCCAGAATGCTCGCGGCCGACATCGACCTGATGAACCCGGCGGCGAAGCTGACCTGGCGGCTGCTGCGGATCAACGGCGGACAGTCCAGGTACCGCGGCGAACCGGTGCGTACCCGCTCCTGACCGCGCGGGACTCGGCGCTCACCCCCAGGCGCGCCGAGTCCCCGGCATTCCGGTGCGCCCCTGCGCGTCCGGCAGCACACCGAGCACCTGGTGCAGCCCTAGCCCGCCGTCCTCGAAACCCAACGCCGACGCCGCCATGTAGAGCCGCCAGATCCGGGCGCGTCCGGCACTGGTGAGCGAAACCGCTTGGTCCCAAGCGTTTTCCAGATTGGCCACCCAGGCGCGCAATGTCAGCGCGTAATGCTCGCGCAGTGCTTCGACATCGCGTACCTCGAAGCCCGCGCGCTGCATGGCCAACGCGACTTCACCGACATCCACCAGCTCACCGTCCGGGAAGACGTAGCGGCCGACAAACGAGTTCTTGCCCATGACCGAGCCGCCCGCAGACGAAATCGCGTGATTGAGTAGTCGGCCTTCGGGACGGAGCAACGCGCGCAGCGTTTCGAAGTACTCCGCGGCGCGTTTCGTGCCGACGTGCTCGAACATGCCGATCGAGGAGATGGCGTCGAACTGCTCGCCACGCAGATCGCGGTAGTCGGCCAGGCGGATCTCGACCGCCGCGGCCAGCCCCGCCTCGGCCACTCGCGCACGCGCCAGCTCGACCTGCGCACTGCTGATCGTCACGCCGACCACCCGCACGCCATAGGTAGCCGCCGCGTGCATCGCCATCGAGCCCCAGCCGCACCCCACATCGAGCAACCGCATCCCGGGCCGTAAGCCGAGCTTGCGGCAGATCAGATCGTGTTTGGCGCGCTGGGCGTCTTCCAGCGACACACTCGCGTTCGCACCACCGCTACCGTCGTCGTCGGCCGCGGCGAATCGTGCGCACGAGTAGGTCATGCTCGGGCCGAGCACCAGCCGATAGAAGTCGTTGCCGACGTCGTAGTGGTGGCTGATCGCCGCCGCGTCACGGCGTTTCGTGTGCAGCGGCCCGCGCAGTGGGCGCACCTCCTCGGGCGGTGGCACCGGCCGCCGCCCCAGCGCGCCGAGCTGCCGCGCCGCGCCGATGGCCTGCCATGCCGCACCGAGCCCCAGCGCGGCGTCGCTCGGCGCGGTCGAGGCCAGCGCTCGCAGAATCGCGAAGATGTTCCCGTCGAGGTCCACCAGACCGGTCACGTAAGCCCGGCCGATACCGAGTTCGCCCGGCGCCCAGACCATGTGGCGCACCGCGTCTTTCGATCGAATGCGAATAGTTCCGGCGCACGCGCCCGAGGGTTCGACGGCGCTGCCGTCCCAGAATTCGAAGCGCACCGGCGAATGGGGCCCCAGCGCGGCCCGCGCCAGGGGTTCGAGCACGGCCGCAACCGTCGTCTTGTCGCCCATATGACCACTATGGCCCGCGCTACCCGCCGAGGGCGGGAACGACTGGCCGCGCCCGCGGGTTGCTTGGTGTTTCGGCCTGGGCCGAATCATGGTGACCGCGCCCCCCGCTCGTTCCTAGGCTGCTGAACAGCGACAACGAGGAGTTCGAGATGGTGAAAGACGTAGCAGTGCAGGGCGAGAGTGGTGTCGCGTTGGCGGTGGCCCGGATGACCGACAGCGTGCTGGCCGAGTGGCAACGCGGACGGCAGCGGTGGCAGTCGAGAGGGGCGCGCCGGGACGAGCCGGTAGCGCAGGAGTCGCTGCTGCCGCCGAACGCCGAGGAGCTTTTGGTGCGGATGGATCCGCTCGTCGCGGTACGGTGGCGGGGTTCCTGGTGATCGGAGGTGCCGTGGTGCGGTATCGGGTGGACGTGGTGCGCAGCGGGGGATCGGGCGCGGCCTGCGACGGCTCGGCCGGGTGGCGGCGAGGTAGCCGCGAATGAAACGGATCATCTGCACGCCGGACGATTTGATGCGGGTGCGCATCGGCGCCCCGCTCGGCGCCATCGCGGAGACGATGCTGGCCACCCGGGTGGTGCAGCGCCGCAACGTCGCCGGTTTCGCCGGCTGGCGCAGCCAGATACGCGGCGCGATCCCGGCCAACTTCGGGGTGCTCACCGATATTCTGCCCGCCGACGATTCGTTCCTCGATCTGATCACGCCCACCCGCGGGGCTCGCACGATGTCCGCGGGTATCGAAGCATTGCACCTGGCCTCACGCGACGAACTCCGGATGGAAGTGGAGAGCGTGCTCCGCCGCCGGGCCGGGAAAGGGCAACGGCCGCTGCCCTCGTGGACGGCGGAGCTGGCCGACCGCGACGGCACCGCGCGTCGCAATGTCGCCGACGCCGTCGAGGCCTTCCACTCGGTGGCGTTCGCCGGCCGCTGGGCGCACATCCAGTCCTATCTGGAAGTGGCGGCCGAACGGATGGCGCGCCCCCTCGCGACCGAGGGCGTCGAGCGGTTGTTCGCCGGACTGCACCCCTACGTCAGCTGGCGCGCGCCCGTGCTCGAAGTGCACAGGACGCATCCCTGCCACGACGAGCACCTGGACGGCCGCGGGCTGATCATCATCCCCTCCATGTTCGCCTGGCCGGAACCGCTCACGCTGTACTCGTTGGTGGACAAGGACGCACCGATGACGGTGATCGTCCCGGTGCTGCGCGACATCGGCGACTTCGCGGCCGTCTGGGGTCCGCGCGCGCCCAACGAGGCGCTCACCGCCCTGCTCGGCCGGACCAGGGCCGCCGCCCTGCAGGTGATCGCGGAAGGGTGCAGCACCACCGAACTCGCCCGCCGCCTGGGTGTTTCACCGGCGACGGCCAGCGAGCACGCGTCGATCCTGCGCGAGGCGGGGCTCATCGAGAGCTGGCGGCACCGCAATTCCATGCGCCACGAGGTGACCACGCTCGGCGCCGCGCTACTGGACGGCGACCTCGCCAGCGCCCGCATCGCGTAATGCGCGACGTCCGAAAACCGCGTGAGTTCGCGCGGCCGTTGATCTAGCGTTCGGTAAATGGAGCTAGTCGTTCGATCCAGCGATCGGAAGGCCGTACTCGCAGCTGCGGTCACCGTGGTGCTGTGGGCCTCGGCCTTCGTATTCATTCGAGCTGCGGGAGAAGACTTTTCGCCGGGTGCGCTGGCTTTGGGCCGGTTGGCGACCGGGGCCATCGCGCTGGTGCTGATCCTGGTTGCCATGGGGGAGGGGATGCCTGCGCGGGCCGCCTGGCGCGGCATTCTGGTGTCCGGGGTGCTCTGGTTCGGGGTGTACATGGTGGCGTTGAACTGGGGTGAGCAGTACGTCGACGCGGGCACCGCGGCGATGGTGATCAATATCGGGCCGGTCATGATCGCGGTGCTGAGTGGACTG
Source organism: Nocardia suismassiliense (assembly GCF_900269665.1). GTDB lineage: Bacteria > Actinomycetota > Actinomycetes > Mycobacteriales > Mycobacteriaceae > Nocardia > Nocardia suismassiliense. The sequence goes on along the minus strand of NZ_LT985361.1, from coordinate 7,584,043 downwards.
GTGCTGCGGGAGGGGTTTCCGGCGCGGCTGATGGCCGGGATCGCGGTGGCTTTCGCGGGCGCGGTGGTTGTCGGGCTGTCGAATTCGGGCGGTGGTAGTGCGGCTGCGCTCGGCGTGCTGCTGTGTATCACCGCCGCGGCGGCGTGGGCGGTGGCGGTGGTCGCGCAGAAACCCGCGCTCGCCCATGCGTCGGCGTTGCAGGTGACCACGGGTGGGTGTGTCATCGGTACGGTCGCTTGCTTGCCGTTCTCGGGGCAGTTGGTCAGTGAGGTTGCCGCTGCGCCGCTGTCCGCGACGTTGAGTGTGGTGTATCTGGGTGTGTTTCCGACCGCTTTGGCGTTCACCACGTGGGCTTACGCGCTGTCGCGCACCACGGCGGGCAAGATGGGCGTGACCACCTATGCGGTGCCGGCCCTGGTGGTGCTGATGGCGTGGATCGCGCTCGACGAAGTTCCCGGGCCGCTGGCGGTGGTCGGCGGGTTGCTGTGTCTGTCCGGTGTGGCGATTACGCGGTCCCGCGCGGAGAAGCCGGTCGCCTCGGTCGTAGGGGGCGAGTCGGGTGTGCCGGTCGAGCAGGTGGAGCGGGACGAGCCAGGAGACGCGGAAGGTGTTGCGGCACAACCGGTAGCGAACCCGAAGTAGCAGCCCGCCGCTGCCTCGTGCGCAAGCGGCGGTGCGCTGAGTTCACGGTGGCACGGCGGCCGTCTGCGGTGACTTGCAGGCCGCCTCACCTACGATTGTCGCGGCCGGCAAACCAGCGCCGCAGGCGTTGTCGGCACGTGCACTGTCGGACCGACTGGAAGAGGTTGCCGTGGCAGACGACAGGAAGCCACGGCTTGATGGCAAGCGCAAGCGGCGATGGGTTCGCGGGTTGCTCCGAGCGACTGTCGCCATGGTGGCGGGGCTGATGCTGATCGTGGTCGGCGCGAATGTCCGGCTGTGGCTGGTCTCTTCCGGCCACCGGTTCGGCCCTGATGCGGCGCCCACGGCTCCGGTGGTGATCGTGCCGGGAGCGAAGGTCGGCCCGGACGGCGCGCCGATGGCCTACCTGCGCGGGCGGCTCGATGTCGCGATCGAACTGCTGCAAGCGGGCAAGGTTGGCGAGATCTTGGTGTCCGGTGATGCGGCCGGGACCTCGGGGGACGAAATCGCTTCGATGACAAAGTATCTCGTCGGCCACGGTGTCGATCCGGCGCTCGTGCGCGCCGACGGCGAGGGCTTGTCGACCCGCGCCACCTGCGAGCGTGCCAAGCAGCTGTTCGGCATCGATCGCGCGATCATCGTCACCCAGTACCGGCACGTGCCACGAGCCGTCGCGCTGTGCCGCGCCGAAGGTATCGACGCCGACGGTGTCACCGCCTACTGCGACTGTCGGCGAATAACGCTGGTACGCAACAATATCCGTGAATGGCTCGCCGCTCCCAAAGCGGTCGCCGCATTGCTCGCACGCTGACCCGACCCGTCGGCAACCAGCTGGCAGAAGAGGCCCCTGTACCTTCGATTCCGAAGGTACAAGGGCCTTTTCGTGCTACGGGTCTACTTGTCCGGGTCCGGCGGGAACTGTCCCTGCGCCGTCACGGCGGTGCCGTTCAAGGTGTAGGTCACGACGGTGGGTCCGCCGGACGGGCAGCACAGCGCGTCTTCCGGCTTCACCCACCGGTACTGCACCGAGACAGTGTTCTTGGTCTTACCGAGCACCGTGGTGTAGCCGTAGTACTTGGACGTGGCGGTGCCCAGGTACGTGCCGTTGGTGAAGAACAAGACGTGGTAGCCGGGATGACTACCGTTCCAGTTCACCAGCATCCAGGACAGGACACCGGCGCAGCCCGCCGCGATCGGGTCGTTGCTGGCCTCCAGGATGACCCACGGGTATCCGCCCGCGTTCGGCGCCAGCCGGCCCACCGCATTGCGGGCCAGCTGGGAATTCGAGTCGAAGCACAAGCCGTTGCCGCTGCCGTTGGGTGGCTGGTTCGCCGGTGGCGGCGGCGGGGCGGGTGCGGGTTCTTGCCGATCGATCGGCACGCTGACGGGCGGCGTTTCCTTGGTGGTCTGCGGATTCGGTTGCGCCTGCGGCGGATCGGCGGGGTTGCCGGCGGCGCCCGGCTGCTCGGGGGGCGGGGGGTTGGTGGGGCCGGCGGGGGCCCACGGGGCCCCCGCCGGGGGCGGCGGTCCGGGCGCCCGCGGGGCCGAGGGCGCGCCCCCCCCGCCCGGCCCGGGCGCCGGCCCCGCGGCGCGAGCCGTCGAAGCCC
>NZ_LT985361.1:7215126-7581783 GCF_900269665.1 Nocardia suismassiliense | reverse complement strand
CGCTGCCTTCACGCACCGCGCCCCACGACGACCCCAGCCTCTACTGTATTGTTCTTCAAAGAGCGGCGCCGCCCGAAGCCCACCCCCTAGGCCTCCGCCGGCGGCGTCAGATGTGTATAAGAGCCGGTTGCTGGGCCCGGCGGGCGCCGACGGAACCGCCGACGGGATCGGCGTCCTGGTCGCCTGCGGCGCCGAGCTCGCGTCGCAGCCGCTGGCGCCGAGCACGATACTCGCGGCCAGTGCGGCAAAAGCCCATGACTTGACGTTCATTGAACCCCCGGAATCGGTGTTGTCGGGTATCGAGTTGTGGCGTTGTCCCCGCAGTCGCTCCGGTTGCCCGAAGCGCGAACGCGGTCCTCCCTCCGCGCGCCTGTGACGACTAACTGGACATCGGGCTACTTCTTAGGCTTGTTACCGAGTTTCCGGTCAGCGGGGACACCACAATATTGGTGCCCCCACTGTCAGGGGCGCCGATGTGACGGCGCGAATTGCCGCCGCTGCCGAGTGTCGGGTTGCTCGGGTGTGCTCGGCTTGCCAAGATGGGCGAACGTCGAGCACCACCGTTGACCTGCGTTTTCCGTCTGACGACACTGCGAAACGAGGGCGTTCATGCGGAAGTCGAGGTTTCCGGTGGTGCTGTCCGGTCTGCTGGTGGCCGGCTCGCTGGTCACCGCCGCCCTGCTGCACGAGCCGCGTGGCGCAGCGCGCGCGAGCCCGGTGCCGGAAGGGCCGGCGCGTGCGGCGATCGGCCCGTCGCCCGACTTCGATCCCGCGTTTCAGGCGCGGATCGCGCAGGCCGAGGCGTATGCGAAGAGCCGTCCCGGGTTCACCGGGATCGTGGTGCGCGACCGGCGCACCGGCGCGGTGTGGCGCAATGCCGAGGCGGCGACGCCGATGTGGGCCTGCTCCACCCCGAAGCTGGCGATGGCGGTGGATCTGCTGCTGCGCGACGACTCCGGCACGATCACGCTGACCGCCGAGGACCGCGAGCTGATGCACCGGATGCTGCATGCCAGCGACAACGACGCGGCGACCACGCTGTGGGACCGCTACGGCGGGGAGCAGGTGTTCGCGCCGAGGTTCCGATCCTTCGGCATGGCGGGCATAAAGTTCGCCGACCAGCATCCCGACTCGTGGGGGTGGATTCTGGCTACCGCGAACGACCTCGAGCACCTCATCGACTTCGTCCTGGAGAAGCTGCCCGCACGGCGCCGCGACTACCTGGTCGGCGAGCTGCGCACGGTCGACGGCGGGGAGTCGTTGCACACCAACCAGCGGTGGGGCGTCTGGGGCGCGGGCGATAAGGCGTTGCCCGGCAACAAGAACGGCTGGGCCGACGACAACGACGACGGCTCGTGGCTGATGAACTCGGTGGGATTCGTCGGTCCGCGTGAGCGATTCACCGTCGCCATCATGAACAACACCCAGGTGGTCGAGGACGGCTACCAGGTCGGCCGGGAAACCGTGACCAAGATCAGCGAAATCCTGTTCAAGGATTACTTCAGCTAGGTCACGGCCGGTACGGCGGCGCGACGCCCCAACCCCAGTGCGGCATAGGCGCTTCCAGCGGTGGCGTGGCGCCGGGCTGGGAATTGGCGTGCGCCAGCCGGGTGCCCCACTCGATGTAGGAGGCGAAGGCGGCGCGGAATTCCGGGTCGTCGGGCAACCCGACCTCGTCGGCGGCGTCCATCAGCAGGTTCACCCAGCGGCGGCGCTGCGGCTCGCTGATCGCCTTGCCGAGGTGTTGCCGGACCATGTGCGCGTAGCCGCCGCGTTCGGTGCTGTAGCTGTCCGGTCCGCCGAAGACCTCGGCCAGCCACATCGCGACGTACTTCGGGTGTCCGGGATCCATGCCACGGAACAGCGGGCCGACCAGCTCGTCGCGCAGCACTTCCCGATAGAACACCTCGGTGAGTTTCTCGAAAGCCGCGGTGCCGCCGGCCCATTCGTACAGGCTCGGCACCGCGTCCACGGCCGCCGTTGCTTCGCTGGTGGTCTCCGACATCGACGACTCCGCTCGAGAACTCTGCTGCCCACGATCAGGCGAACGTCATCCTAACGGGCACAGTCGATTCGCGTCGGCTTGCCGAGTGCCGCTCAGTTCCACTGGGACTGCGTGTGCGTCCGGCCGGATGATCCGGTGTTCGCCATCGCCTCGAGGTCGTCGAGGAACTGCTCGACGGCGTCCGATTTGATCTGTGGCGACTGGACTTGATCGCGCACGCTGTCGCTGGTGTGCATCAGTACCTGCTGCGAGAAGTCGGCCTTGAGGTCGCGGGTCAGCTGCCTGCGCATCAGCTCGATCTGGTCGCGACCCTGCTTGCGCACCCGTTCCACCTCGGCGGCGGCCGTCTCGCGCATCTTGACGACGATGTCCTCGGCGTCGGCGTGCGCGTCCTCGAGCAGTTGCGCGAGTTCGGCTTTCGCCTCGGCCAGCCCCTCGTCGTAGACCTTCTTGGCCTCGACGAGCCGGTCGGCCGCCTGCTGGTTCTCCTCGATCTGCTTCTGGATCTCGCCCTGCGCCTTGGCCATCATCCGTTTCACCGGTGGCGCAACGTATTTCACGATGACCCAGACGATGACCGCGAAGCCGAACAGCTGGCTGACGAAAACCTGCCACTCGAAATGGATTTGATAGATGCCCTCGGCAAGGATGTCGCTACTAGGAGTCATGACGACGCCCGTCCTGTCTGCTGGCCTCGGCTCGTGCCTGCCCGCCGATCATCGACGCCGACCACTCGGTTGGCCAGTGACCGCGCGAGTGGTTCGACTGTTTCGCGCAACTCAGCGGCGACCTGATCCGCCTGGGCCCGCAATTGAGCCTCGGCCTCCGCGACAATCGCGTTGGCTTCCTGTTGGGCCTGGCCGCGCATCTCTTCGAGAATTTCCCGGCCCTCGGCTCGTGCCTTGCTCCGGATAGCGGCCGCTTCCGACCGCGCTTTCTCCAGTTCCGCACGATGCTTGGCTTCGGCCTCGGCGAACAATTGCCGCGCCTCTTTGGTCGTCGCCATGGTCTCTGCGGTCCGCTCTTCGCGTTCCTCCAGCACCTTGCGGATCGGCGGAACCACGAAGAACCAGATGACCCCGAGCACGATCAGGAAGATCAGTAACTCGACGAAGAAGGTGCCGTTGGGGATAAGGAAGTTCCCCTCGGCCACCACATCGGTTCTGGGAGACATGCCCGGTTACTTGCCGGGAGTCGCGAATACGAAAAGGGCCATGAAGGCTAGATTGATGAAGTACGCCGCCTCGACCAGACCGACGGTCAGGAAGAAGATGGCGCGCAACCGACCCTCTGCCTCCGGCTGACGGGTGACACCGTTGATCAGTGCCGCGCCCGCGAGGCCGTCACCGATGCCTGCGCCGATGGCACCGCCCGCCATGATGATGCCGCCGCCGATAAGGGCGCCCTGGATGATGGACGCGGTGGTTGGGTCTGCCATGTTCTACTTCCTATTCTCGGATGTGGACTCGATCGGCACTCGCCGATCAGTGGTGTTCGTCTTCCAATGACATCGACTGGCTGAAGTACAGGACAGTCAGCAGCGAGAAGATGAAGGCCTGAATGGCGCCGACGAACAAGTCGAACAGCTTCCATATGGCATTGGGGCCCCAGCTGATCCAGAAGGGGAACAACGTGATCACCGACAACATCACGCCGCCGGCGAACATGTTTCCGAACAAGCGCAGGGACAGCGACAGTGGCTTGGCGATCTCTTCGATGACGTTGATGAACACCATCGGGCCCCAGCCCGTGTGCCCCTTGAGAATCTGCTTCACGTGCCCGAACGGGCCGCGCCGCGCGATGCCCGCGGACTGGTAGGCGATGAATACGAACAGGGCGAGTGCGTAGACGAAATTGACGTCCGCGGCGGGCGGTGCGAGCAACTCACCGTCGCCGACCTGGACCGGCAGCACCGAGAGCCAATTCGACAGCAGGATATAGACGAACAGGGTGACCGCGAGCGGCAGGGCGAACGGTGCGACCTTCATGCCGATCGCGCTCTCCACCTGAGTGCGCATCTGGACCGTCACGGCCTCGAAGAACAGCTGCACGCCGTTCGGCACGCCGGAGGTGATCTTGAGCCGCAGGTAGAAGGCGAGACCGAGCACGATGGCCGCGGCGACCGAGGTCGACACGATGGTGTCGACGTTGAAGGCGATGCCGAAGACATGGGCGACCGCGTGATGGCCGACCCGGATCTTCGGCTCCTCGGCGGGCGCCTCCTGGGCGAGCAGCGTGATGCTCGAGGAGACCTGGGCTAACGAAATGGCTGGGATCGTCATGGCGTCTGGCGAAGCCCTTTCAATTCAGGCAGGACGGTGTTGAAGACCAGGGCGACTTGAAAGAGCGCCAAGCCGAAGAAGATACCGACGCCATTGGGTCGCGCGAGGAAAGCCACCAGCAGGGCGACGACGGTAATGCCGAGCAGTCGTAGCGCCGAAGAACCTACCAAACGCTGCTTGCTCGGTGCCTCGGCATTGGCAATGCGGGTGATCGCCCAGAGGGTGAGTTGGGCATTCAACCAACCGACCGCGAGCCCGGCGCAGATGAAGGTGCCGAGCAGTAGTCGATCGATCAGCCCGGTAATACCGAGCGCCAGCACACCCAGAGCGACTGCGGCAATGGCCGCGCGCCGTATCTGGAGCCTATTCACGTCCACACCGACACCGCCCTCGCCCATACCCCCACCTCATGATGGGGGAAGTGATGAATCGATAGCATACACATCCGAACCTCCCTGCGTGGCAAGGTTTTTGATCTTTATCGACATGATCTTGTAAATGGCTACAGACATCATCTGGTTACTCGTACGAGCCGTTCTTCGCGCACAACTCATACGTGTGCGGCGCCATTCCTGAAGTTGCGCAGAGCCTTTTCGAAATGAGCTGACGTGGGAGAAGCCTGCCGTCCACGGACTCAGCTCGCACACGATCGAGGAAGCCGGGGTCTGCGCTCGAGGAGTATAGCCAGTAGATTGGTGAATCGATGGCAACACAGCGACACTCGGCAAACGACTTGCCGATGACGTGTCACGCCGGTTTCGGGTTTGTCCGCACTTAAGAGTTTTGCCCGATTTGTCCATTTATTGGATGCTGAATACTTGCTGCCGGACCGCCCAGTTTGCCATCAAGATCGACAAACTCAGGAACTCACCCCATTTCGGGCACGCGCGCGCTGTGACTGATCCCAGACCTGGCCCGCGATGCGTAATCGGCTGCATACCTCGGCCTTCCGTGGGCATTCGCCGTTAAGGGAGAATTCGAGTTACAGAGAGTTGGGCGCGATGAGGCCTGAGTTCGTGGTGCTGGCAAAGGGTTCCGAAGGCGGCGGTGCCGCATTGGATCAGGTCATCGTATTGACCGGATCGGCGATGCTGGTGGCGGCGGGCTTGTTCTGGGTGGCCTATCTCCATCGCACGCGCCGCATCACCTGGCTGAAGAACGCGGCCGACCGGCTAGGCCAGCTCGGTAACCGCCCCGGCTGGGTGGCGCTGCCGCTCGCGGTGTTCATCACCACCATCCTGACCGCGCTGCTCGGCTTCATCTGGGATGTGAGCCTGCACATCGGCAAGGGCCGCGACGAAGGGCCACTGGCCAACCCGGCGCACTACTTCATCATGATCGGCCTGTTCTTCCTGTTCATCGCAGGCATGCTGGCCGTCGTCCTGCCGCTCGACGAGAAGCCCGGTCCGGCCGCCATCCGGATCACCCGCACCTGGTACGCACCGGTCGGCGGGGTACTGATGGCCGCGGTCGGGCTCTACGCCCTCATCGGCTTCCCGCTAGACGACATCTGGCACCGGTTGTTCGGCCAAGACGTCACGCTCTGGGGCCCAACGCATCTCATGCTGATCGGCGGCGCCGGACTGTCGCTGGTCGCGGTGCTGCTGCTGGAGTTCGAAGGGCGCCTGGACCGTCCCGATCCGGACCGGGCGGACGGGCGGCTGCTGTGGGTGTTCCGGGTGTTCGCCTTCGGCGGCCTGTTGATCGGAATGTCGGTGTACCAGGTCGAATTCGACTTCGGCGTGGAACAGTTCCGCCTGGTGTTCCAGCCGATGCTGATCGTGGCGGCGAGCACGCTGGCCCTCGTCTCGGCGCGATACACGCTGGGGCGGGGTAGTGCGGTGGTCGCGGTGTTGTTCGCCTTCCTGGTGCGCGGGGTGGTCGCGGTGCTGGTCGGCCCGATACTCGGTGCGCCGCACAATGTCTTCCCGCTCTATCTCGGGGTCGCGGTGGTGGTGGAGCTGATGGCGCTGCTGCCGTTGATCCGTAAGCCCGTCTGGTGGGGCGCGCTCACCGGGTTGGCCGCCGCTACCGTCGGGCTCTGGCTCGAATCACTCTGGGTGGGAAGGATGTTCGTCGACCCGTGGCCGACGAGCATGTGGCCGGAACTGCTCGCGATGGCGGTGCCGGTCGGGATCGCGGGTGGAGCGCTCGGCGCGTTGCTCGGCATGGTGCTGCGCGGTGAACCGCTGCCACGGCCTTCGGTGCGCCGGGGCCTCGTCGTCGCCGCGGTGCTGATCGCCGCCGCGGCCACCGCGAACGGCCTGCGGGTCGATGTTCCCGAAAAAGCCTCCGCGACAGTGCGATTGCAGGACGCCGCGCCCGCGCCCGGTGGCCGGATGGTCACCGCGGACGTCACGCTGACGCCCACGGATCTGGTCGGCGACGACCCGGAGTGGGTGCAGATACTCGGCTGGCAAGGTGGCACCGGCTCCGACAGCCCCGGCCGCGGCCTGGTGGTCGATCACCTGCGGCGGATCGAGCCCGGCCACTACGTCAGCACGAAACCTGTTCCGGCCTACGGCAACTGGAAGACAGTGCTGCGCGTGCACGACGGGTCCTTGCTGACCGCGCTGCCGGTGTACATGCCGGAGGATCGGGGGATCGACGCCGCGGGCGTGCCCGCGTCGAACGAGTTCAACCGCCCGTTCGTCGCCGAGATCACGGTGCTCCAGCGGGAACGGTCCTTCGACCACCCCTCGTGGTTGCTCGCCGGGGCCTCGCTGATCGTGCTGATCTGCTCGCTGCTGGTCATCTGGGCGCTGTCCTGGGGCGCCGCGCGCATCGTGCTCGCCTATCGCAATGATGTCCGGGCGCAGGGACTGGCCACGGCGGTCCGCCGGTGAGGTACGAAGACGGCGTCGACATCCTCGCCGGTCACTCTGCGCTGCTGGCGATCCCGGCGTTCGTGCCCGCGCTCGCAGTGGTCGGCGTGGTTCTCGGGATAGCTATGCGTGATCGGCGCGCCGAGCGTCGCGAGGCCGGGCAGCCGGCCGACGACGCTGCGGTGCCCGATCCGCCTGAGCGGGAGGAGAATTCATGATTTACCCAAGCCGTGTCGGCGTAACCACCGCATTGCTCGCGGTGTCGGTGATGGTGACCGCGTGTGGCACGGCATCGGTGGACACACCGGCGGCCCGCACGGCGGCGAGCCAGTCGGTCGACGTGCCGCAGGAGGTAACCCTCGCGGTCCGTATCGCGGGCGGGTCGGTCACGCCGACGAACGCCAGGACCGAGGCCAGGCTGTACCAGCCGATCGTGCTGAAGGTGGACAGCGACGCCGCCGACGAACTGCACGTCCACTCGGACCCGAGCCAGAGCTTCGCGGTCGAACCGAGAGCCGGGCAGGAGTTCCGCTTCATCGTCACCGTGCCGGGGCGGGTCGATGTCGAACTCCATCACGCCGGTAAGACGGTGACCACGTTGCTGATCCGGCAGTGACCCGGCCGCTGGCCCACGGGCTCAACGGCGCGGCCGATCTGCCGATTCCGTTGACCTACGCGCTGATCGGCGCCGCGTGGGCGTTGACGTTCTCGTTCGCGATCCTGCTGGTGGCCTGGCGGCGGCCGCGGCTGGAGCCGGATACACCGGGACTGTTGGTGCCGTCCGCGTTACGTGCGGTGATCGATTCCCGCGCAACGCGCACCGTGCTCGCGGTGCTCGGAGTCGCCGCCGCGGTCGTGGTCGGGCTGGTGGTGGTGTTCGGTTCCGCGTCGCCGCAACGCAATCCGGTGCCGGGCGTGTTCTATATCTACCTCTGGGTCGGCGTGATGCTCGCGTCGCTGGTGCTCGGTCCGGTGTGGAAAGTCGTCTCGCCGATGCGCGCGCTGCACCGGTTCGGGTGCTTCCTGCTGCGGCGTAACCCCGAGGACGGTGTGCGGCGGTACCCCTCGTCGTGGGGGTACCGGCCCGCCGTGTTCGGGTTGTTCGCTTTCGTATGGCTCGAACTGGCCTCGCCCGATCCTGGTTCCGTTGCGGCCGTCGGCTGGTGGCTGTTCGGCTACGCGGTGCTCACGCTGACGGGGCTGGTGGTGTTCGGGACCGGGTGGGCCGAACGCGCCGACCCCTTCGAGGTGTACAGCAGCCTGCTGGCGCGGCTGAGTCCGTTAGGCCGCCGTTCTTCAGGTGAACTCGTGCTGCGGTTTCCATTGCACAATCTCGCGGGTACTCCGGTGCGGCCCGGGGCGGTGGCGCTCGCGGCGACCCTGCTCGGCTCCACCGCCTTCGACAGCCTCTCGGCACTGCCCGGATGGCGGAACCTGGTCGACTCGCTCGGCGGCGGTTCGGTTCTCGTCGCCACGCTGGTCCGCAGCCTCGGCCTGCTGACCGTCATCCTGATCGTCGGCACCGTCTTCACCGTGGCCGCCCGGGCGACCGGTGGTCTCACCCGTGCCGAGCGCGCGAAGCTGCCCGGCCTGCTGGCCCACAGCATCACGCCGATCATCGCCGGATATATCGTCGCGCACTACCTGACCTTCGTGGTGGAGAAGGGGCAGGCGACGGCATTGTTGTTCGCGGATCCGTTCCAACGGGGCTGGGACATCGCAGGATTGGCGCACCGCGAGGTCGAGTACGTGCTGTCCGGCCATCCGACGGTGCTGGCCACCACCAAGGTGCTCGCGGTGTTGACCGGCCACATCCTCGGCGTCGCCGCCGCGCACGACCGGTGCCTGCGGCTGCTGCCGCCCGAGCATCGCGCCACCGGCCAGCTCGCGCTGATGCTGATCATGGTCGGCTACACCTTCACCGGTTTGTATCTGCTGTTCGGCGGATGATCAACCGGGGACGTACGGTTCGCCGTCGGCCTTCGGCGGTCGGACCTGTCCGACCGCGCCCGCCACGGCGATCACCGTGAGCAGGTACGGCGTCATCTGCAACACCTCGGTCGGAATGGGCGTCGCCAGCACCTGGAGCTGACCTTGCAGCGCCTTGGTGAAGCCGAAAAACAATGCGGCACAGGTCGCGCCGATCGGATGCCAGCGGCCCATGATCACCGCGGCCAGCGCGATGAACCCGTTGCCCGCCGTCATCGCCTTGGAGAAGCCGCCGGTCGAGCCGATGGTGAAATACGCGCCGCCGAGCCCGACGATCGCACCGGCCACCAGCACGGCCTCGTAGCGGATGCGCAGCACGTTGATGCCGACGGTGGCGGCGGCGCGCGGATGCTCGCCGACCGACCGGACCCGCAGGCCCCATCGGGTCCGGTAGAGCACCAGGGTCACCACCGCGACCAAGACGACCATGGCGTAGACCAGCGCGGTTTGCTGGAACACCGTCGGGCCGAGGATCGGAATCGAGGACAGCACCGGAATCGCGATCGGCTGCAAGGTGCCCGGGCTGTTGAAACGGGCCGACCCGTCCGACAATCCGGTGAGCTGATCGAACAGGAAACCGGTGATGCCGGTCGCGAACACCACCAGCAGCACGCCGAGCACGATCTGGTTGACCAGGTACTTGATCGAGAACACCGCGAGCAGCCAGGCGAGGAACACGCCGGCGATCATCGCCGCCACGGCGCCGACGAGAAAGCTGCCGCTGACCGTCGCCACGATGGCCGCCGCACAGGCCCCGGCGAGCAGTTGTCCTTCGAGCGCGAGGTTGATGATGCCCGCGCGTTCGCACAGCACCCCGGCCAGCGCACCGAGGATCAGCGGCGTGGACAGCGCGAGGGTGCCTTGGATCTGATTGGTCAGCGGGAACAGCTTGCCCGAGGCCGCCCAGCAGATGAACGTCACCACGAACGCGAAGCCGAACAGCGCGAACGCCGCACCCGCCCACTTGCCCGTCAGCCCCCGCCACACGTGCGCGACCGCGATCGCCAGCGCGAGAATCGAGAGCACCAGCGCCGCCGGTTTGGCGGGCACCCGCAGATCGCCGGGCCCGGAACCGTCCGGCGCCGACAGCCGGAAATCGACATTGCCCGACTTGGTGAACACCGCCAAGGCGACCGCCCCGACGGCGAGCACCAGCAGCAGGATGCCGAGCCGCAGCCGCCTGCGGCGATGTTCGGGCGCTTCCAGCACGGGCGCGGCGGGATCGGTGGTGGTGGTCATCAGTTCCACCCTTTCGCCAGCACGACATCCGCGCGTTCGGCGCGGATCCGGAACACCGCACGCACCAGTGCGGGCGCGGCGACCAACGCGACGATCACGGCTTGCAGCACGGTCACCAGGGTGAGCGGGGTGCCCGTCGCCGCCTGCATCTCGTTGCCGCCGGAGTTCAGCGCGCCGAAAAGCAGTGCCGCGAAGACGGTTCCGATCGGGCTGCCGCGTCCGAGCAGGGCGACGGTGATGCCGTCGAAGCCGAACGATCCCGCGATACCGTCGGTCAGCGGCAGGTCGGTGCCGAGCACCTGCTGGGCGCCCGCCAGCCCGGCCAGGCCACCGGCGAGCAGCATGGCCAGCACGTAGGCCCGGCCGATGTCCATGCCCGCGGTGCGCGCGGCGTCCGGATTGGCGCCGACGGCGCGCAGGCGGAAGCCGAGCGTCGAGCGCGCCAGCAGCCACCAGACCAGGACCGCCGCCAGCAGCGCGATCAGCAAGCCGAGATGCAGCCGGGTGCCGCCGAATTGGGCGAGCTGTGCGTTGTGGTCGACCACGGGGCTGATCGGCTCGTTGCGGCCCGGACGTTGGAACGCCGACGTGGTGAGCAGCCAGGTGAGCCCGTAGAGCGCCACGTAATTGAACATGATCGTGGTGATGACTTCGTGCGCGCCGGTGCGCGCCTTCAGCAGTCCGATGATCCCGCCCCACACCGCGCCGCCCGCGACGCCGGCGAGCAGCGCGACCAGCACGTGCACCACCGGCGGCAGATGGAGCGCGAAACCGACCCAGCCTGCGCACAGCGCGCCGGCGATGAGCTGTCCCTGCCCGCCGATATTGAACAGGCCGGTCCGGAAGGCCAGCGTCACCGCGAGCCCCGTGCAGATCAACGGCGTTGCGGCAACCAGGGTTTCGGCGAGCTGCTGACGTCCGCCGAACGCACCGAGGAACAGCGCCCGGTAGGTGTCGCCGACCGCGTTCGCCGCCTCCGACACGGCATCCATCGGGCGGGCGAAGAAATACCCGAACGCCGACGTCACGTCGGGGTTGCTGACGATGATCAGCAGCGCGCCGACGACCAGCGCCAGCAGCACCGCGAGCGCGCTGACCACCAGTTCCCGCACCCAGGCCCGGTCCTTCATCGATCCCTCCCCGGTAGCGCGCCGGCCATCATCAACCCCAGCTGGTCGCGGGGGGTGTCGGGACCGACGATGTCGACGATGCGCCCCTGATACATGACGATGATGCGATCGGACAACGCGTAGATCTCGTCCAGTTCGGTGGAGACGATGAGCACCGCCGTGCCCTGATCCCGTTCCCGGACAATGCGTTTGTGCACGAACTCGATGGAGCCGACATCGAGCCCCCTGGTCGGCTGACCGGCGATCAGCACCTCGAGCGGCCGCGACATCTCCCGGGCGAGCACCACCTTCTGCTGGTTGCCGCCGGACAGCGCGCTCATCGGATCGACCGCCGACCGGGTGCGGATATCGAATTCCTCGATCCGCTTGGCGGCATTGCGTTTCACCGCGCTCAACGAGAGCACACCGTGCCGGGAGAACTCGGGCAGGTCGATCAGGTCGAGGACCAGATTCTCCGCGACACTGAACGTGCCGATGAAGCCGTCGTGCGCACGATCTTCGGGCACGTAGCCCATGCCCGCCTGCAAATGTTGCCGCGGTGTGCGCCCGACCACTTCCCAGCCGCCGACGGTGACCTCGCCGCGCACCGGTGTCCGCAGGCCGAGCAGTGCGTTGACCAGTTCCGACTGACCGTTGCCCACCACCCCGGCGATACCGACGATCTCGCCACCGTCGACCCGGAACGAGACGTCGTCGACCACAACGGCTCCCGCCATGTCGACAACGGTCAGGTCGGTGACGACGAGGGTGGCGCCGGCCGGTTTCGCCGGGGTCTTGGCGACCACCAGTTCGACGGAGCGGCCCACCATCAACTCCGCGAGATCGCTCTCCGCGGTGGTCGGTGCGACGGTGTCGATCACCGCGCCGCGCCGGATCACGGTGATCCGGTCGGCGATCCGGGTGACCTCCTTGAGCTTGTGCGAGATGAAGATGATCGAGGTGCCGCTCGCCGCGATCCCGCGCAGCACCTCGATGAGCTCCTCGATCTCCTGCGGGGTGAGCACGGCGGTCGGCTCGTCCAGGATGAGCACCTCGACATCGTTGGCCAGCGCCTTGAGGATCTCCACGCGCTGCTGTTCGCCCACCGAGAGATCCGCGACCAGCGCGTCGGGGTTCACCGGTAGCCCGTATTGCTGCGACAGCTCGCGCACCCGGCGCCGGGCGGCCTCGCGATCCAGCGCGGCGAAGCCCTTGACCGGTTCGCGGCCGAGGATGATGTTCTCCGCGACGGTGAACACCGGAACCAGCATGAAGTGCTGATGCACCATGCCGATGCCCGCGGCGATCGCGTCGCGCGGGGAGTGGCAGCGGATGGCGTTGCCGTTCAGCAGGATCTCACCCTCGTCCGGCTGCAACAGGCCGTAGAGCATGTTCATCAAGGTGCTCTTGCCCGCGCCGTTCTCCCCGAGCAGGCAGTGGATTTCCCCCGGCGCGACCGTCAGATCGATGTGGTCGTTCGCGAGGAAAGTGCCGAATCGTTTGGTCAGACCGCGTAATTCGAGTCGCATGGCCGGCCGTGCCTACTTGACCGCGGGCTGCGCCTTGGACGCGAGGGTGATCTTTCCGCTGGCGATGTCGGTGGTCAGCGCCTCGATTTCGCTCTTCAGCTCGGCCGGGATGGTGGCGTCGAACTGGTGATACGGCGCGAGGCTGACACCCTTGTTCGACAGCGTGCCGACATAGGGCGTGTTGTCGAACTTGTTGCGATAGGCGTCGGACACCGCCGTCTGCACCGCTACATCCATCGACTTCTGCACGCTGGTCAGCAGCGAGGAGCAGTACTCGGCGGCACTGACACAGCCGTCGGTGTCCACCCAGACCGCGTTCACCTTGCCGCCGGAGGAGTGCACGGCTTCGAGCGCGCCGAGACCGGCCGGACCGGCCACCGGGAGAATGATGTCGGCGCCCTGGCTGATCAGATCGTTGGCCTTGGTCTTGCCGACGTTCTTGTCCTCGAAGGTATTGGTGATCACGCCCTGCTGGGACGCCGGATCCCAGCCGAGCAGCTGGACCTGCTTGCCCTTGCGCTGGTTGTAGTACGCGACGCCCTCGGCGAAGCCGTCCATGAAGATCGCGACGGTGGGGATGTTGATCCCGCCGAAGGTGCCGACCTTGTTGGTCTTGGTCATGCCCGCGGCCAGGTAGCCGGCCAGGAACGACGGCTGTGCGGCGTTGAAGATCAGGCCGCGCAGGTTGGGCAGCGGCGGATTCTTCTGGGTGTCGGTGTAGGCGTAGTCCACGATCGCGAAATCGACGTCCGGGTTGTCCTTGGCCGCGGCGTAGGTCACGTCGCCGAGCTTGAAGCCGACGGTGACGATGATGCCGCACTTCTGCCGGACCATGGTGTTGACGTTGGTCGGATAGTCGTTGTCCGAGCGGGACTCCAGCTGCGCCTTGCTGATACCCAGCTCGGCGACGGCGTCGGTGATGCCCTTGTAGGAGGTCTGGTTGAACGACTTGTCGTCGAAACCACCGGAGTCCGACACCATGCACGCTTTGAAGTCCTCGGCCCCCGGCTCGCCGGACTTGCCCTGCTCCGACGGCGGCGTACCGCATGCCCCGACGGTCAGCACCAGCACCCCGGCCGCGGTGAGCGTGCGTAGCCACCTGCCCATACTTGCCTCCTGAAACGCCATAGCCCGCAACTCAACTCGGCGGAAGTGCCGCGAGAGTGCAGTGGAGCAGGAGTTTAGGCCGCCGAGCCGATCCTGGCTCGGTTTCCGGGCCATTCGCTGACCGGGGGCCGTTGCGCTATACGCGCGCGGGCGCCGGACGCAGCACCAGGACGGTGATCTCGCTCGGCGCGAAAACCCGCAGCTGCGGACCCCAGAATCCGGTGCCCCGGCTGGTGTAGAGCTGGGTGTTCGCGCCGTGCCGACTCAGGCCCGCGACCACGGGCTGGTCGAGGCGGACCAGGTAGTGGAACGGCCAGATCTGGCCGCCGTGCGTGTGGCCGGAGATTTGCAGCGCGACACCCGCGGCCGCGCTGGCGGTGATCTGCTTGGGCTGATGGGCCAGCAGCACCACCGGCAGCCGCGGGTCCGCACCGGCGAGCGCGGTGGGCAGGTCGGGTCCGTGCCCGGGCAGGGTGACGCCGGTCGGGTCGTCGATGCCTGCGATGACCAGCTCGTCACCGCCGCGGGTCACCGTCTGGTGCTGGTTGTGCAGCGGTTGCCAGCCGATCGAGGTCATGTGGTCGATCCAGCCCTGCGCGTCGCCGAAGTACTCGTGGTTGCCGGTGATGTAGAACCGGCCCAGCGGTGCGTCGACCTTGCCGAGCGGGTCGACCTGCGGGTGCCGCTTCTCGACCGAGCCGTCGGCGAGATCGCCAGCGTGACAAGCGATATCGGGGCGCTGCGCATTGACGACGTCGACCACCTTCTCCGACCAGCGCAGTCGGTTCAGTGCGGCGTAGTGCGTATCGGTGACGACCACCAGGCGCAGTCCGTCGAAACCCTGTCCCAGTCCGGGGATGGCCACGTCGACCGTGCGTACCCGAGGCACCCGGCGCGCCTCGATGATGCCCCAGACAACCAGAGCGGTCGCCACCGCCAGTACGCCCACCGCGACGATGCGCGAGCGGTCCGGATCGTGCACGCCCGCGAAGGGCAGCACCAATCCCGCGATGTTGCCGATCACCGACCAGCTGAACGCCACCCAGGCCACACCGAGCAACGTGTCGCCGACGACGGACGCGGCATCGGACTGTGCGGGCCCGTGCCCGAGGAACATTGCCGCGGGCAGGCACGCGAACGCGAGCAGGAACACCGCGGAGCCGAGCCAGAACAGCGGACCGGTGCCCTCGGTGGGTGCGCCGACCAGAGTCCACCACGGGACCACGAACAGCAGGGCGGGAATCGCCAGGAACAGGGCAACGCGGGGCACGTACTTCAAGAGACCATCCTCGTCGGCGCGGGTGCTGCGCGCGGTCCCTCGCCCGGCGCGGGCACTATCGACGATAACAGCGCGGGCCGGCTCGGCCGCGGCACCGGCCGCGCGGGCGGTTACGGCCGCGTCAGTCGCGCGCCCCACCTGGTCTGCACGGTGGCCCCGGGTGTCAGGCGGATCACGCCGTCGCCGCTGTGAAAAGCATCGGGCGGGCAGGTCATCGGCTCGGCGGCCAGGCCGGTGCGCCGGTGTGCCGGGGCGAGGGTGTCGGCGGTGAAGAGTTGCAGCACCGGATAGGAGTCGTCCATCCAGAGTTCGGCTACCGCCCCGTCGGTGCCGAGCAGCCGGACCCAGGCCCGTCCGTCGTCGTCGCGGGCCAGATCGGTGAACGGGTGATCGATGGTCAACGCGCCCAGGGGTTTCGGCGTGCTGAAGTCGAATGGTGTGCCGCGCACGGATTCGGTGCCGATCGGCAGCTGTCGGTCGGGGTCGGTGACGATCCGGGTCGCGGCATCGAAATGCAGTACGGCGGTGTCGATCCCGCCCTCGCCCGGCGAGAGATATGGATGGTGGCCGCAGCCGTATGGCGCCGCGGTGGCGCCGAGATTGGTGGCCGTCGTGGTGACCGTCAGCCCGTCGTCGCACAGTGCGTAGCAGATGGCGAGGTCGAGATAGAACGGATAACCCTTGCAAGGGTGCAACGTGGTGCGCATGGTGACCTCGTCCTCCTGCGCGTCGCAGGCCCGCCACGGCCGCCAGCGCAGCAGCCCATGAATCGCGGTGTTCGTCGCCGGTTCGGACAGCGCGAGCTGATGGTCGACGCCATCGAAGCGATATCTGCCGTCCGCCAACCGGTTCGGCCACGGAATCAACGCGGCGCCGCGGCCACCGTCGGCCATCGCCAGCACATCGTAGGGCTCGAGCACATCACGCCCGGCCACCCGGAACTCCCGGATCCCACCGCCGACCTCGACGATCACCGCCCGCTGGTCGCCCCGGCCGATGGCGAACTGCTGTCCCGACGGTGGCGGAGTCATAGGTGAGGACGGTACCGCCACCCGCCCGGCCGCCCTCTACCACCTCCGAGCTAACCCGGGGAGCCAATGAAAGTCGGTACTTTTCAAGGCTTTTAGGCGATGTTACCGTCGCTTCTTCCGAGGGGCGGTTCCTCGGTTACCCACACAGGGGAGCTCATGGGCGATATCTTGCAGGCCGATCTCGACGCGCTGCGCGGGCTCGGCAAGGCCCTCACCGGACGTGCGACAACCATTGCCGGCATCAAAATCGACGCGCAGACAACGATGCCGGATTCGCCGGTTCAGCAGGCGATGGCGGCTGTCGGCCCTGCCGCGCTCGCGGCCTATGGCGCACTGCGGAGCAATATCGAACAGATGGCGTCGGTCACCAACTCCGGCGTGAAGGCCTACAGCGACGTCGAACGAGCCTTTGTCGAGCAGTTCCGCAGGATCATGCCGCCGAGCCCTGCGAAGGCGAAGGAATGACGACGACGATCAGTCACGTGCGCGCGTGCGTGCCGTCGACGATGGTCACCTACGGTACCCAATTGGCATCGCGCACCGGCGATTTCGTGCGTGAGGTCGACGGCATGGGCCGAGACGTGGACGCGGTGGCGAAAGGCTGGAAGGGCGAGGGTGCGGCGGGGGCGTCGGTGCGCGCGCTGGGTGAGAAACTCTCGGCCAACTACATCGACGAGGTGGCCGGCCGGATCGCCCAGTACTTCGCGACCTACGGCCTGCAACTGGATCTCACCAAGACCTCGCTGCTGACGATCGTGGACAACGAGGCGGCCGCCGCGGGCATGAAGGTCGCCGACAACGGTACGGTCACCGCACCGAGATATCCCGGCAGCCCGCTGCTCGCACTCCTCATGCAGGCGAAACTCGACAGCCAGGCCATCGGTTTCCAGGCCAGGATCCAGACCTTGCTGAAGAGTTTCGCCGAGGACGAGCAGCAGGCGGCCGGATCCATCAACAAAGGCGTGGAGGGGTTGCAGGTGCTGACCAAGTCGCCCGGCGCTCCCATGCCCGAGCTACCCCCGCTGGCCCTGATCCGCTCGCCCGACGGCCGCTACGAGATCGGTCCGCCGAAGGTACCGGGCGTCCACCACGACGACACCTTCCTCTACAACACGAAGGAAGGCGGTTTCGGCGACTGGCTGGCCAAGCAGAAGTGGCAGGCGAAACTGGCCGGGGGCGAGGCATTCACCGACCTCGACGACGCCACCGCGCTGTACCGCCACTACTGGGACAACGACGGCAAGCCGATGAAATTCGACTACGCCGAGGGTTATAACGAGGACAGGTCGATCAAGCAGGCGGTGGACTACGAGATCAGCCGAGCCGCTGCCGCCGCCGACCAGTTCGTGCGCAGTGGAAACAAGAACTTTCAGATGAACGGCAAGCCGATCAGCGTCGGCAAAGACGCGGGGACGAACTACCCGGTGACCGAGAACTGGCAGAAGGCCATCGGCGGCTACCAGCAGTACAGCCATTCGAACGTGCGGGTCGAGGGCAATCGGGTGGTCATGGACGTCACGGTGTCGGCCCAGGACTACTACAACTTCGACAAGGGCAAGCACGACAAGGGCACCGGCGTCAGTGATGCCGAGAACGGGCGCTTCGCCGAGATCGGCTGGGCGAAGCCGTTCGAATCGAGCGGCAGCCTCACCCGGACGGTGTCGTGGGAGGTGGGACACCCGCCGTCGAGCGCGACCGTGGACGGCGGCTCCGATCCGCAACGCAATCCGGGGCGCGAGGATCGCAGC
Organism: Nocardia suismassiliense; assembly: GCF_900269665.1. Taxonomy (GTDB): domain Bacteria; phylum Actinomycetota; class Actinomycetes; order Mycobacteriales; family Mycobacteriaceae; genus Nocardia; species Nocardia suismassiliense. Next base: position 7,563,640 of record NZ_LT985361.1, on the reverse strand, counting down.
GACAATCGCTACTCCGGCGACGGCGCGCGAATGCCGGACAACGACCGCGAGACAGGTAGCGGCCGCCCGAAATGACCGTACCCCGCAGAGTTTCGGCCGCCACCGCCCTCGTGGCAGCGGCACTGGCCGTGCTCGGCTGCACCTCGCCGCTCTCCGACTCCGCCCCGCGGGAAAGGACCAGCCAGGTGTCCGACACCGTCCGCTCCGACCCGGAATCTCTGATGAAGTACTTTCCGCTCATCGGGCGGCCCGTGTCGGTCTCCTGGATCGGCTGGGACAATTCTTCCGGCGCCCCGGGTCCGACGATCTATTGGGTGGACGCGGTGGTGGAACTGGAGCCGGCGACCGCGGCGGAGCTGCGGGGCCGGTACGCGCCCGCCGAGCCCGTCGCCGCGCCGACGCTCAAAGACGGCCTGCGACAAGCGGTCCCGGCCGGAACCTATGTCACCGGGGCCGAATTCGACGCCGCGCTCGGCGGGTCCGCCGAATGGGATGGCGCAGCGCGCGGATACCTGCACCCCGACCGGCCGCTGCTGATATTCCAAGCCTCGGCCGGCGGCTGAGCGCGCATAGTTTTCGATCGATTGAGGGTTTTTCCGTGCATGATCCTGCGCACGAAGAGCTGGGCCTGAAAGTCCAGCGCGCACAATACGAATTGGCCAAGATCCGCGGCGTCGGCAAGGTCGACGGCGTGCGCGTGGAGGTCGATGCCGAGAACCGGCTGCTGTCGGTCAGCGTGCCGAACGCCGAGCGCATCCTCGCCGCCTACGCGGCCGCGGTGGCCGATATGCAACCGCAGGTCGAGGCGGCGATGCGCGAACTCGCCGAGGACCCCCAGGTGAGTTCCGCCCGGATTTTCGCCGAGGCCAATTCCGCGCGACTGGAGGCGGAACGGCGCGGGCAGCAGGAACTCGCCGGCAACGGTCGTTTCGAATCGGGGTGGTGAGACGGCGGGGTAGTGTCGCGGCACTGCCCTGTCCCCGGCTGGCAAATCGGGCAAATCGGACGTCTGTGGCGTGGTAAGCCTACGCTGGAGACATACGCTGTGACTTAGCTCGAGGACGCGAAGATGGCAATAACCGAGGTCGCCGCTTACGCGCACCTGAGCGCGGCCGATGTCGAGGCGCTCGGCCGCGAGCTCGACGCGATCCGGCACGACATCCAGCGCCGGCGTGGCGCCCGCGACGCGCGCTACATTCGGCGCACCATCGCGTGCCAGCGGGCGCTCGACGCCGCGTCCCGGCTGACGATCGGGCTCAGCCGTGGCCGCACCGGGTGGCTGGCGGGGACCGCCGGGCTGGCGCTGGCGAAGAGCATTGAGAACATGGAGATCGGCCACAACGTCTGCCACGGCCAGTGGGATTGGATGAACGACCCGGAGATCCACTCCAGCACCTGGGAGTGGGATATGGCCGGGGTGTCGGCGCAGTGGCGCTATTCGCACAACTATCGGCACCACATCTACACGAACGTGCTCGGCATGGACGACGACATCGGATTCGGCGTCATGCGGGTGACGCGCGACGAACGGTGGAAGCCGGGGCATCTGCTGCAACCGCTGCGAAACCTGTTGCTGGCGGCCACCTTCGAGTGGGGCATCGCGCTGCACGGCCTGTATTCCGAACGTGACCGCTCGGCGGACCCGATGCAGAAGGCGGCGCAGACCAAGTCGTTCCTCGGCAAGATCGCCAGACAGGCCGGCAAGGATTATCTGCTGTTCCCCGCGCTCAGCGGGCGACGCTGGCGACGCACCCTCGCCGCGGACGCGAGCGCGAACGTGCTGCGGAATCTGTGGGCGTACGTGGTGATCTTCTGCGGGCACTTCCCGGACGGCGCGGAGAAGTTCGAGCCCACCGTGGTGGCCGACGAGACCAAGGGGGAGTGGTACCTGCGCCAGATGCTCGGCACCGCGAACTTCGACGCGGGTCCGGTGCTGGCCTTCCTCAGCGGCAACCTCTGCTACCAGATCGAACACCACCTGTTCCCCGACCTGCCGAGCAACAGGTACGCCGAGATCGCGCTGCGCGTACGGGAGCTCTGCGACAAGTACGACCTGCCCTACACCAGCGGGTCATTGCTGCACCAGTACCTGCTGACCCTGCGCACCATCCACAAACTGGTCCTGCCGGACAGCATGCTGACCGCCACGTCCGACGATGCCCCGGAAACCGCCTCGGAACGAAAATTCTTCGGGGTCAAGGCTTTCGACGCGGCCGACACCGTCGGGCCGTTCGGTCGCAGCGGGCTGCGCACCGCGCTGCGGCACGCCGCGAAGCCACGGCTGACCGACCCGCGCTGATCAGCGGATGCGGGCCACCGCGCCGAGCATGGAGACCGCCTCCGGCCGCGGGTGCGGGCGCCACTCGCCCGGCCGCCACGTCATCACCGAGCCGATGCCCGGCGGAACGAGCTCCAAGTCGGTGAAGAAACGGGTGAACTCCTCGGTGCTGCGTAAGCGGAACGGCACCCCGCTGCGCAGGTTGGCGGCGTTCGACTCGGCGAGTTCTTCGGCGGTGAGGTGGTCGCTGGTGGCATGGGTCATCACCAGGTAGCTGCCCGAGGGCAGCGCGTCGCACAGCTTGCGAACCAGCTCGTAGGGGCCGTCGTCGTCGGTGATGAAGTGCATGATGGCCACCAGCATCAGCGCCACCGGCTGCTCCAGGTCGAGGACCCGGGCCAGGTCGGGGTGGGCGAGGATGCGGTCGGGCTCGCGGATGTCCGCGTCGAGGTAGGCGGTCGCGCCCTCGGGCGAGCTGTTGAGCAGCGCGCGGGCGTGCACCAGCACGATCGGGTCGTTGTCGACGTAGACGACGCGGGACTCGGGGGCGATATCCTGCGCGATCTCGTGCACATTGCCCGCGGTGGGCAGGCCGGCCCCGATATCGAGGAACTGCCGGACCCCCGCGTCGGCCAGGTAGGCCACCACGCGCCGCAGAAAGGCGCGATTCTCCAGGGCGGCCAGGCGCACGGTGGGGAAGGCCTCGGCCACCATATCGGCCGATTCCCGGTCGGCGGGGAAGTTGTCCTTGCCGCCGAGCCAATAATCGTAGCGGCGCGCCGGATGCGGCTTGGATACGTCGATCCGCGAGGCGGGGGGTTCCGAGTTCACAACGCCCTCAATTCATCTCGACTATTGTCATCATGTCAGTTCGAGTTGCGAACCGGTAGCGATGGTGCCGTCGCGCCGTCCGGAAGGCTTCATCATGCCACTGCAGTACAGCCCATACGACTTCGACGTGCACCGCGACCCGTACCCGTACTACGCGCGGCTGCGGACCGAGGCGCCGGTCTACCGGAACGAGACCGACGACTTCTGGGCGCTCTCCCGGTATGCGGATGTCCTTGCCGCACTGCGTGATTCGGACCGATTCTCCAGCGCGAACGGCGCCATCCGGATGGAACCGGCGTTCTGGGGCCCGCAGGCCGAGCAGATGTTCTCCTTCGTCGCGATGGACCCGCCTAGGCACACCAGGCTGCGCGGGCTGGTCGCGCGGGCCTTCACCCAGCACCGGGTGCAGGGGTTGGAGACCCGGTTACGCGAGATCGCCAGCGGGCTGCTGGCGCCCCTGCTCGAGCGCGGCAGCTTCGACATGATGGCCGATTTCGCGGGTCCCTTCCCGACCGAGGTGGTCGCCGAACTGGTCGGCGTGCCCGAGCAGGACCGCGAGATGCTCCGCAAACTCGGCATGGAGATCATGTACAACGACGAGCAGTCCACCGATCTGCGGCCCGAGGCCATCCAGGCGATCGGCGCCCTCATCGGCTACTACACCGAGCTGACCATCGCACGGAGCCAGGACCGCCGCGACGACCTGCTGTCCGGGCTGCTCGACGCGGCCGACGGGGACGATCGGCTCACGCCAGAGGAGATCGTCAGCGTGCTGATCCTGCTCGTCGGCGCGGGCATCGAAACCACGATGCTCACCCTCGGCAACCTCTGGCACACCGCGTGGCAGCATCCCGAGCAGCGCCGCAAGGCCTTCGACGGGCGGATCGACGCCTGGATCGCCGAATCCATGCGCTACGAACCCTCGACCCAGACCACGCTGCGCACCGCCACCGAGCCGTTCGAGCTGCACGGGGTGTCGATTCCGGCCGGCGCGCGCATGCTGCTGCTCCTGGGCTCCGCCAATCGCGACCCCGCGGTCTTCACCGACCCCGACACCTTCGACCTGGACCGGGACGCCGGTGCGTCGCTGGCGTTCGGCAGCGGCCGGCACCACTGCCTCGGCGCCAACCTGGCGCAGCTGGAACTGCGGGTCGCGCTGCAGGAGATCGTCGGCAAGGTCGCCGACTACGACATCGACCCCGCGGGCGTGCGCCGCATCCACGCCTCGAACAACCGCGGCTTCGCCGCCCTGCCCACCACCGTCACGGCCCGCTGAGCGGACCGGGCGGGCACGTTCTCCCACCCGCTCCCCGATATTCGGAGCGGAGAGGAGGGCACCCATGACCCGTTACTGGCCCATGACTCGAGCAGCACTCACGATCGGCTCACCGTTCGGCCCCCGCGAGGGCGGTTTCCATGCCGGGCAGGATTTCCCGGCGCCCGACGGGACGCCGATCTACGCGTGTGCCGGCGGCACCGTCTTGTTCCTCGGCGCCGCCGGGGGGTACGGCGAGTGGATCGTGATCGACCACCCGAGCGCCGACGGTGGTGGGGTGAGCGAATACGGACACATGTGGGACGCGGGCGCGACCGGACTTTCGGTCGGTGACCGCGTCGAAGCGGGGCAGCTGATCGCCTACGTCGGCAGCAACGGCGGGTCCACCGGCCCGCACCTGCATCTGAGTGTCATGCCGCACGGGTACGACCCCGGTGCCAAGATCGACCCGCTGGCGTGGCTGCGCGGCGCTGCCTACCCGAAGGATTTCCTGTGGGGGCTCGGCGAGGCCGAACAGCGTGAACTGCTCGATCGGACCCGCGAGGTGTGGACGCAACTGTGCGGTCCGGACGGCCGGGGGTGGGCGCAACTCGGGCAGAACACGCAGGGGGAGAACCGGACTGTCGTCGATGCGCTCGCCGAGGTGCGGCACGCGGTGCAGGCGGGTTGACCGCGCTGTCCGCGGCGGGCAAGGTGAGCCGATGGGCAGTGAAGAGGTCCGCGCCGGGGTGACGCTGACCAATCTGGACAAGCCGTTGTTCGACGGTGCCGAGGCGACCAAGCGCGATCTGGTGGACTACCTCGAGGCCGTCGGAGATCGACTGGTGCGACAGCTGCGCGACCGTCCGCTGTCGGTGGTGCGGGTGCGGCCGGGGCAGCAGCCGTTCATGCAGAAGAACCTGCCCAAGTACACCCCGGACTGGCTGCATCGGGTGACGGTGTGGGCCGAGAGTTCGCACCGCGAGGTGACTTACGCGCTGTGCGACGACGTCCGCACGCTGCTGTGGTTCGGCAATCAGCGCGCGGTCGAGTACCACACGACGCTGCTGCTCGCCGAGCACAGCAAGGGCCCGACCCATCTCGTGCTCGACCTCGATCCGTCGCCGGACCAGCCGTTCCGGCAGGCGGTGCTGGCCGCGAAGCTGATCCGCGCGGCGCTGGCCGACGACGGGCTGGCCGGTGCGGTGAAAACCAGTGGCGCCAAAGGTGTGCACGTCTTCGTGCCGTTGCAGCCCGGTCTGTCGATCGAGGACGTCGCGGCGGCCACCCGGGCGGTCGCGGCCCGCGCCGAGCGGCTCGATCCGGACCTCGCCACCACCGCCTTCATCCGCGAGGACCGGGGCGGGCGGGTGTTCCTCGACTCCACCCGAGCGGGCGGCGGGACCGTCGTCGCCGCGTACAGCCCGCGGATCCGGCCGGGGACCACGGTGTCGTTCCCGGTCGGCTGGGCCGATCTCGACAACGTCACGCCGCAAGATTTCACCGTCCGCACCGCACTGGACCGACTCGGTGAGCGCGACCCGTGGGCCGACGAGATGCCCGAACCCCAAACGCTGCCCGCCGATCTCATCGAGGAGGGGCACACCATTCCCATCGCCCGCGTGCAAGCGATGCACGAGGGTAAGCGCCGGGCTCGCGCGCGCCGGGAAAATCCGCAACCGGAGCAGTAACACGGAACCGGTTCCGCGCGGCCTCGGGAATGTTCTGCCCACTCTCGATGGTTCCACCAATCCCGGCGCTCCGGCGCGGGATGTCGAGCTAGCAGAGAAGAGGGCAGCAATGCCGGTTAATGATCTACCTCGGGTCGAGCACAGGTTCGTCGAGGTCGACGGTGTTCGGGTGTTCTACCGGCAGGCCGGGCCCGACGACGCGCCGGTATTGCTGCTCCTGCACGGATTTCCGTCGGCGTCGCACCAGTTCCGCCGGCTGATCGACGCCCTCGGCGGCAGCTATCGGCTCATCGCGCCCGACTACCCCGGCTTCGGGCACACGGAAGCGCCCGACTCCTTCACCTACTCCTTCGACCGGCTGGCCGACATCGTCGAAGGGTTCCTGGAGCGCCTGGAACTGACGCGATTCTTCCTGTACGCCTTCGATTTCGGCGCACCGGTCGGCTTCCGCATCGCGACCCGGCACCCCGAATGGGTCGCCGGGCTGGTCGTCCAGAACGGAAACGCGTACGAGGAGGGCCTGTCCGACGGCGCGCGCGACTTCGTGGCCTTGCGCCCCGACCAGCCCGACGCCGAACCCGCCATCCTGGACCTGCTCACCCTGCCCGGCACCCGCGGCCAGTACGAGCACGGCGTCGGCGAACCCGAGCTGCTCGCCCCCGACGGCTGGACTCTCGACCAGCACTTCCTCGACCTGCCCGGCCGCAAAGCAGCCCAGGTGGCGTTGGCCTTCGACTACCACAGCAACGTCGAGCAGTACCCGCAGTGGCAAGAATGGCTACGCACGCACACCCCACCGGCCCTGATCGTCTGGGGCCGCAACGACCCCTTCTTCCCCGAGCCGGGTGCGCACGCCTACCTGCACGACCTCCCCGACGCCGAACTGCACATCTTCGACACCGGCCACTTCGCCCTCGAGGACAAGCTCCCCGACATCGCCCCGCTCATCGCCGACTTCCTGGACCGGCACTGGCCGAAGGACTGACGGCCTTGCTGCCCAGCAGTTCTCAGTCGGGCAGCACGAGACCCGCGGCGGGCGGGGTGGCGTCGATGAGGTAGCCGACGATGGCGTCCCTGGTGCGACCGGGACTCATGAAGGACGTGTGCCCGTCGCCGTCGCGGGTCAGCAGGACGGAACCGCGGATCTGGGTCAGCATCAGCTGTGCCCAGCCGTAGGAGGTCGACGGGTCGTGGGTGGCGTTGACGATCAGGGCCGCGATGGTGGGTTCGGCGATGGTTTCCCGCGCGGGATTGGCTCGGGCAGGCCAGCCCTGGCACCGCGCGAGATACCGGTAGGACTGGCTGACGCCACGGGTGTGCGGTGCGATGGTGGCGAGCAGGGTCTGCTGGGCTTTCAGTGCGGCGTAACTGTCGAAGTCGGGCCGGAAGTCCGCGCAGCCGACGCCCAGATCGGCGTGGTTGCTCTCGGCCGTGAACGCGGCCGAGGCGAAGCCGCTCGCGTCACCGTTGCGCGCCTGGTCCAGCCGGGCGGACAGGCCGGGCCAGCCTTCGTCGCCGATATTCGGGATGGGATCCCGGGACAGCAGCCTGCCCTGAAGATTGGTCAGCAGGTCGTCGGTGCTGACCTCGCTGCGGCACTTGCCCGTGCTCTGGCAGGTCGGCGCGGGCAGCGGGTGCTGCTCCGCCTTGGTGACCAGGTCGTCCAGGACCTGCGACGGATCCGGTTCGCGCACCGCGCATTCGGCCGCGGCTCGGCACCAGGCCGCGAAGCGATTCCAGCTGTCCTCGAGCGCGACGGATTCGTAGAAGCTCATGGTGCTCGTCGGCTGGGAGTGCACGAGCGCGCCGTCCAGCGCCAGGGCGCGGCTCTTGTCGGGGAACAGGCGGGCGTACTCCGCGCCGATCTCGGTGCCGTAGGACAGGCCGAGGTAGGTCAGCGGCGCGCCACCGAGGCGTCGGCGCAGCACCTCGAGATCGCGGGCGACGCTCACCGTGTCCAGATGGTCGAGCAGATCACCGGTCCGGCGACGGCAGGTGTCGCCGAACGTGCGGTTCGCCGCGACCATCTCGTCGAATTCCTGCTGCCCGCGCGGGAATTGGCGGGGCAACCGGTTGGCCAGATCGGCGTCGCACTGGATAGATGGCCGGCTGGCGCCGACACCGCGCGGATCGAATCCGATCAGATCGAAACGCTGGCGCAGTCCGCCGGGGAACAGACCCGGCTCGGCGCCTTCGAGGGCGACGAACTGCGTCCCCGCGCCGCCGGGACCGCCGGGATTGACGACCAGGTCCCCGATCTTCTGCGCCGGATCGGTCGCGGGTAGTCGATTGACTCCGACCTGAATCTTCGCCCCGCCCGGGTTGTTCCAGTCCAGCGGTACATCGATGCTCGCGCACTGAACGGCGGAGCTGGAACCCGGTGGACAGGCACCCCACCCGATCGGCTGCCGATCCTCGGTCGCGGACTTGTCCGGCGCGTCGTCGGTCCCGCAGCCGACGCAGACTGCGAGGACGGCTGTTACGCACAGGGCCAGGCGTGCTGCAGTCGACATACCCCTTCGCGGGTACACCCCGCCTACCCGGCGCTGCCGACGGCGGTGCGCACGAACCCGTCGGCACCCGCGAGCAGCCTGCGGGCCGCGGCCACGTCGACGCCGGCCAGTTGCATGACGATCGCGGTTTTCGGGTGTCCGTCGGCGGCGTCCAGCAGGGCGGCGGCGGTGACCGGGTCGACGCCGGTGGCGTCCTCGATGATGCGGCGGGCCCGGTCGACGAGCTTGGCGTTGGTCGGCTTCACGTCGACCATGCGGTTGCCGTAGACTTTGCCCGACTGCACCATGGTGGCGGTGGTGAGCATGTTGCACACCATCTTCTGGGCGGTGCCCGCCTTCAAACGGGTGGATCCGGTCAATACCTCGGGGCCCGTTTCGATTTCGATGCCCACGTCGGCGTGCTCGCTCAACTCGGCATGGCGATTGCAGGAGACGCCGACGGTGGCGGCGCCGATCGATCGGCCGTGCTGCAGGGCACCGATCGCGTACGGGGTCCGGCCGCTGGCCGCCAGCGCCACGATCACGTCGTCGGCGGTCACGTCGATATCGGCGAGATCCGCGACGGCGAGCGCGGGGTCGTCCTCGGCGCCCTCCACCGCGTGCGCGAATGCCGCTGCGCCACCGGCGATTATGCCGATGACCTCGTCGGGGGCGGTGCCGAAGGTCGGCGGGCACTCGACCGCGTCCAGCACCCCGAGCCTGCCGCTGGTTCCCGCGCCGACATAAATCAGCCTGCCGCCGGTCCTGCGGGCCGCGACGATCAGCTCGACCGCCCGGGCGATCTCCGGAATCGCCTGGGCCACCGCGGAAGCCACCACCTCATCCTCGGAATTCATGGTGCGCAACAACTCGTCCACAGTCATGGAGTCGAGTGCGGCGGTCCGCGGATTGGCTTCCTCGGTACTCAGTGTGCTGATATCGCTCATATCGCCTCCTATGTCTATGCGCGAACTACGTCGAACGAGTGGTGTGGTCCCGACCGAGTCGCGACTATTTGTGGGGCTGCATCAGCGATCAGCGTGCTGGGCTCCCTCACGGCGCCTTCCGCACCGTGCGCGAGATCCGGCGATCCGCTACCGCGTCATAGGTCCGGCGCAGTGCCACCGCGGCCGACGGCGTGCGCTGCAGGACGCCGATGTAGAGCGCGTCGACGATGAGGAGCTGGCTCATCCGGCTCGCCATCGCGGCGGACCGGAAGCCGTCCTCGCGCCCGGCGACGAGCACCGTGTGCGCGGCCGCCCGAGCCAGCCTGGACTGTGCGCCCGACGTCACAGCGACCGTCGTCGTGCGCCGGCCGGCGGCGCGATCGACGGCGTCGATGATGGCGGCGGTCTCGCCGGAGTGGGAGAAGGCGATGATCACGTCGTCGGCTTCGAGCAGGCTGGCCTGCACGAGGGCGTCGTCTTCGGAAGTGCAAGCGACGCACCACATGCCGATCCGGGTCAGCTTCTGCGCCATATCCATCGCGACCAGCCCGGAGGCGCCGATGCCGATGAGCTCCACCCGCCGCGCGCGCACCAGGGCGTCGACGACCGCCGCCATGGTCGACGGATCGGCGAGGTCGGCGGTGGCCACCATGCCCTCGGTCTCGAAGGCGGTGAGTTTGTGCAGCACCTTCGCCAGTGGGTCGTCGGCGTCGATGTCGGTGGCGAACACCGGTGAGCCATCGTCCTTGCTGGTCGCGGCCAGCGCCAGGCGCAGTTGCGGATAGCCTTCGTAGCCAAGGGCTTTGGACAGCCGGACGACCGCGGACGTGCTGGTCGAGGCGCGCTCGGCGAGCTCGCTCACGGTCAATTGTGCTGCGGCGGCGGGGTCGTCGCGAATCACCTGGGCCACCCGCAGCCCGGTCGGGGTCAGCCGGGGGATCGCCCCGAGCAGGCGTGTGCGGACGTCGTCACCCTCGTTCATGGTTCTCCAACCTGAGCTGTCGCGGTGCCGCACCGGGTGATTCGGGCAGTGTCAGCGGGGTGGCACCTGGCGTGATCGAACCGAGCACCCGCGCCCGCGTCGCGCCGGTGCAGACCGCGTCGGTGCCGGCGAGTCCGTGCACGGTGAGGAACCCGAGCACGGCGAAGGCGGCGGCTTCTTTGGCGGCGGACGGCAGACCGAGCTCGTCGGAGGTGCACAGGGTGGAGTTACCCAGCCGTTCGCCGAGCATGCTCAGCAGGGCCGGATTTCGGGTGCCGCCGCCCGAGGCGATGACTTCGTCGGGTGCGAAAGGTGCCAGTGCGTCGGCGATGGTCTGTGCGGTCAGCGCGGTCACGGAGGCGACGATATCGTCGGCAGGCAGGGGATGATCGCGCAACACCCGCTCGAGATAGGCCCGGTTGAACAGCTCCTTGCCGGTCGTCTTCGGCGGCGTTGCCCGGTAGTAGCTGTCGGCCAGCAGGGTTTTCAGCAATCGCTCATCGATCCGGCCACGGGCCGCGCGGTGGCCGTCTCGATCGATGTGTTCGGTGCCGTCGGTGGCCAGTTCGACGGCCGCGTCGATCAGCGTGTTGCCTGGACCGGTGTCGAAGGCGACGGGGGTGTCACCCGTGACGGTCGCGTTGGCGATGCCGCCGATATTGAGCGCGGCCGAACGCCCGGGCCGGCCTACGAGCCACAACAGGTCGAAGAGTGCGACCAGCGGCGCGCCCTGGCCGCCCGCGGCGATGTCGCGCGAGCGGAAGTCGCTGACGACGGGCAGCCCGGTCTGTTCGGCGATCCAGGCCGGCTGGCCGAGTTGCAGTGTGCCGCAGGTCCGTCCGTCGGCCACCCAGTGGTACACCGTCTGGCCATGTGACGCGACGAGATCCGCTGTGCCATCGCATAACTCGTGTACTGCCTCGGCTGCGGTGGCGGCGAACTCCTGCCCGATCGCGGTATCGAGCCGGCACACCGTGGCCATGTCGATCGTGCCCGGCGGCAGCGCGCCGATGAGTTCGGCGCGCAGACCGTCGGAGTAGGGGCGACTCAGCAGCCCCAGCACCTCGACGTGAATAGTGCTGTCCCGCAGCTGAATATCCGCGCCCACCGCATCGATCGCGTCGTGCGAGGTCCCCGACATCAGGCCGATGCCGCGCACTAGGCCACCGCCTCGACCGGTTCCGGCGGCTTGGGCGCCTGCGCCGGATGGAAGCGGCTCGCGACCCCGCCGACGAACAGCGTGACCAGCACGCCGATCGGCACCAGCCACTGCGCCGCGATGCCCTTCTGGACCACCTTGCCCGCGACGGTGACGTCGATCTTGACCACCCGCACGATGAACGTCATCACGATCACCGTGACCACGAAGGCGAGCACCGCGTCGAACTGGTTGGCGCGCTTGACCAATCGTCCGAGCAGGAAGGCGCCGAGCAGCGCGCCGTAGGTGTATCCGGCAATGGTCAGCGCGGTGAGGTAGACGTTGCCGGTGGTCGCGCTGAAGCCCATGGCGCACAACGCCATCAGCACCGCCCAGACGAGCGTCATGTAGCGCGCGAGCTCGAGCAGCGACTGATCGGAGATCTCGCGGGTGGAGAAGCTGCGGATGATGTCGGCGACGGTCGAGTTCGCCATCGAATTCAGCGCCGCGGACAGCGAGCCCATGGCGGCGCCCAGGATGCCCGCGACCAGCAGGCCGGAGATCACCACCGGCAGCCCGTGCAGGATGAAGTTCGGGTACAGGTTGTCGGCGGTGGCGAGGCCGAGTTCCTTGGGCGACTTGCCTTCGTTGTACGACCACAGCAGCGCGCCGACCAGCGAGAACGCGGCGAACTGGATGGCGACGAAGATGCCGGAGCCGATCATCGCCTTCTGGCTGTCGCGCAGCGAACGGGTGGCCAGGATGCGCTGCACGATCAGCTGATCGGAGCCGTGCGAGGCCATCGCGAAGATGGCGCCACCGATGATCGCGGTCGGCATGGCGAAGGTGTTGGTCAGAATGTGCGCCAGGCCGAAGTCGGTGTCGAAGATGCGGAACTTGCCGTTGTCCAGCGCGTCCGACCACCCCGCCGCGCCGACGTGCCCGGTGAGCACGCAGATCGCGATGATCGCGCCGGACAGGTACAGACCCATCTGCAGCGCGTCGGTCCAGATGACCGCCTTGATGCCGCCGAGGTAGGTGTACACGACCGTGACCAGGGTCAGCACGATGATGATGACGTCGTACCCGAGGTCGAGGCCGAACTCGCTGAGCAGCAGCTTGATCGGGATGGCGGAGGCGAACAGGCGCACGCCCTCGGCGAGCAGCCGGGTGAAGACGAAGGTCACCGACGCGACACCCTGCAGGTAGCGGCCGAAACGCAGCTCCAGATACTGATAGGCGCTGACGAACCCGCCGCGCTTGTACAGCGGGATCAGGGCGGTCGCCACGATCGTGCGGCCGATGATGTATCCGATGGCCAGTTCGACGTTGCCGAACGCCTGGTCGGTGTAGGCGCCGCCGGGAATCGAGATGACGGTGAGCACGCTGGTCTCGGTCGCCACCACGGAGAAGCAGACCGTCCACCACGGCATCTTGCCTTCGCCGACGAAGTAGTCGCTGCTGGACTTCTGCTTGCCGGACAGGCGCAGGCCGATCCAGGCGATGACGATGAGGTAGACGACGATGACGGCGACGTTGAGTGCGTTCATCGCAGCTCCTCGGTAACGCGGCGAGCGGAATGCAAGTAAGTGTCAGGGCATGTGCATGTTCTGTCAATGAGTGTCACGTGATTCGTACCACCAATGCTTCCAGGGCTGTTGTCGTGTCGATGGCGAGCAGCGCCGCACCGTCGATCGATCCGCCGTGGGCGGGTCGGCGCTCGATCACCTGCGTTATCGCCGCGTCGAGCGGGTCGAGCAGGGCCGCGCCGAGGTTGGCCAGCCCGCCGGTGATCGCGTAGGGCACCGGCGGCCGCATGCCGGATCGTTCGACGGTGGCCAGGACGGTGCGGGCGAGCGCGTGTCCGGCCGCGGTCATGATGGCGGCCGCGGTGTCGTCCGTGGCGGCGGCCGCGGCGACGACGGGGGCGAAGCGCGCCGCCAGCAGCGCCGGATTTTCGTGCTGTCCAAGGTGTTTGGGCAACTCGGCGAGGGTGACGCCGTAGTGCTCGGCGGCCTTCGCGGCGAGTTCGGTGGGTGCCGCGCGTCCGTCGTGCGCGCGCAGTGCGGCCCGCAAGCCCTCGGTGCCGATCCACGCGCCACCGCCCTCGTCGCCGAGCAGTGGGCCCCAGCCGTCGGTCCTGGTGAAGCGTCCTGCGGCGTCGACCGCGGTGGCCACCGCGCCCGTCCCGGCGGTCAGGACGACGCCCGGCGCGCCACCGAGTGCCCCGGCGTGCGCGGTCACGGCGTCGGAGGTGACGGCGACCGCTTGCGCGCCGGGCAGCTCGGCCAGTTGACGTGCGAGCAGTGCGGCGGCGTCCGGAGCGGCGGCGGCACCGGCGGCGCCGACGGACAAGGTGAAAGTGTTCCCGCTGAGCGCGATCCGATCGAGCACGGCGCGGATCGCCTGCTCCGCAGCCGCGACGCCGCCCGCGTTGGCCAGGCCGGGGGAGCCGGGCCCCTCGGCGGTGTGCGTCTCGCGTCCGTTGAGCCGCAGGGATCCCCGGCAGCCCGTTTTGCCGAGGTCGATGGCGAGCACGTGGTCGGTCATGCCGACCATCCTCGCGCGATCACGCGTTTTTGTGGCGCCCAGTTGAGGTCAGGCGCAGCGTGGCTCGGGCCATGGCGAGGCGCACCGGGACCGGAGCCGGTGTTGCGACCGGCGGACGCGCACGACCGTGCGGCATACGCGTCCGCCGAGGTCAGCGAATTATGGTGTGGAATAACCGATCAGGGCGCCGATGCCCGCGCCGATGGGGATCGTCACCAGGGCGCCGACGCCGCCGAGGAAGAAGCCGATCACCGCGCCGATGCCCGCGCCGATGAGGGCGCCGATGCCCGCGTTGTACTGCTTGCGGGCGATGGTGTCGTCTTGCTGATCGACGAGTTGTGCCAGGTGGGCACTGGTTTCCGGGGCGCCGACCGGTGTCAGCGTCAAGGTGCGTCCGGTGTCACTGATCTGTGGTCGCACGGCGATGGTGCGACCGTCCGCGGTGAAGGACGTCGGTAACGTGACGACGACGTTGCCCGCGTGGTCGGTCAGGGTGACCGCGGCGGCATCCCTGGTCAACGCGAAGGCGCCGGCATCGACGGTGGTGATCACCCCCGTGCCGTCGGTGGCCGTCGTGTATCCGATGCCACGTTCGACACTGGACACGCTGACCTGGGCCGATGGTTGCGCTAATGGTTGAGCGTTGACAATTCCCGCAGTGATTCCGGTGGCCCCTACTGCGAGAAGGGCGGTGGCAAATCCTTTGACTTTCATCGTGTTTCCCCACATGTTCTTCTCGGCCACGACGGCCGATACGTCCCGTGAAGCCGGATCAGGCCACCTCTATTCTCGCTTCGCGACCTGCGTAGAGTGATCGATTCCGCGAATTCCGCGCAACGAAATCCGGCGAATTTGCTGGCTGCCGAATCGATTAGGGCGCGTGGTGCGCGCCGCTGGTGCCCTGCACGGCGGTATGGGTGCGGTCGGCGCAGACCTGCTGAGCGAAAGCGGAATCGGGAGCGGTGTTTTCGTGAGTTGCTGCGGGAACGCTGGAAACCGGTGCAGCGGCTGAGTCTCCCGGTATCCGCAGGACCGGGTGGTCGACGAGTCGGGTGGCAGCCCGGCCCGAATCGCCGGGAGATGTCGATCTCCTGACAGCGCTCGCCGGAATCGCTACTGTCCGAGGACATTCACGGCAGCTCATCTCGGCCCGCGCTGGTGACCTCACGCGTGTCGCGGGTGCTGCCCCTGCTCGACCTGGGGAGAACGCAGTGAGATTCACCAGAGCCGGTGCGCTGACGGCGGCATTGTTACTGGCCACGAGCCTGGGACTGGCCGGCTGTTCGTCGGACGACAGTACCGACGCAGGCATCGTCACGACCAATATCACCGAGCCGCAGAACCCGCTGTTGCCTGCCAGCAACAACGACAACAGCGGCAGCCGCATCGTCGACCGGATCTTCGCCGGGCTGAAGTACTACGACGCCAACGGTGTCGCGCACAACGATATGGCGCAGTCCATCGAGACGACGGACCGCAAGAACTACAAGATCACCATAAAGCCGGACTGGACGTTCACCGACGGCACACCGGTCACGGCGAAATCCTTTGTCGACGCGTGGAATTACGGCGCGCTCAGCACCAACGCACAGCTGCAGGGCTACGTCTTCTCCAGCGTCGTCGGCTACGACGAGGTCGCTGCGGAAAAGCCTGCGGCCCAGACGATGTCGGGCCTGAAGGTGGTCGACGACCGCACCTTCACCGTCGCGCTGAAGAGCCCGTCGATCGACTTCGAGCTCGCGCTCGCCTTCACCCCGTTCTATCCGCTGCCCGAGGCGGCGTTCAAGGACATGAAGGCGTTCGGCGAGAACCCGATCGGCAACGGGCCGTACAAACTCGCGCGCACGGGCGCGTGGGAACACAACGTCAAGGTCGACCTGGTGCCGAACCCCGATTACAAGGGTGCCCGCCCAGCCAAGAACAAGGGTCTGCGAATGGTGATGTACCAGTCGTTCGACACGGCCTACGCCGACCTGATCGCGGGCAACCTCGACACCCTCGACACCATCCCGGACAGCGCGCTCGCGTCCTACAAGCAGGACCTCGGCGAGCGGGCGATCACCAAGCCGACCGCGCAGAACCAGCACATCAGCAGCCAGACCAATATCCCGCATTTCGCGGGCCAGGAAGGGGTGCTGCGGCGCAAGGCGCTCTCGCTGGCGATCAACCGCGAGCAGATCTGCGAGAACATCTTCCACGGCACCAGGATCCCGTCGCGCGACTTCACCGCGATCACGCTGCCCGGCTTCGACGGCAACCTGCCGGGCTCGGAGGTGCTGAAGTACAATCCGGATGAGGCGAAGAAGCTGTGGGCGCAGGCCGACGCGATCTCGCCTTGGTCGGGTCGCTACGAGATCGCCTACAACTCCGACGGTGGCCATCAGGCCTGGATCGAAGCGGTGGCCAACAGCATCAAGAACACCCTCGGCATCGAGGCGCTCGGCGCGCCGTATCCGACCTTCAAGGACGTCCGTTCGGCGATCACGTCCAGGACGATCGGTAAGGCGTTCCGATACGGCTGGCAGGGCGACTACCCGACGATGCTGCAGTTCCTCACCGCGCAGTACTACACCGGCGCGGGCACCAACAACGTCGACTACAGCAACCCCGAGTTCGACAAGCTCATCGACGCCGCGCTCGCCGCGCCGACGCTGGAGGAGTCCTACAAGTTCGTGGCGCAGGCGCAGACCCTGCTGTTCAAGGACATGCCGGATATCCCGGTGCTCGATTACATCGCCACCGCGGGTCTCGGCGACAAGGTGAAGAAGGCCGAACTGGCCTGGAACGGCCAGTTCGATTTCGAGAATATCGAGAAGTAGCCGCGTGATCCGCCGCGTCGCCGGGGACGGCGGCGCGGCACACGGGTGTGCCCCGCTGCCGGTGTGCTCCGGTCCGGGTAGGCTGACCCGTCGATCGGACACGCGCGCGTAAACGAGGTGGTGGCGGAATGAGTGAACGGGTATCCGAATCCGTGACGGGGACAACAACGGTCGCCGTCACGGTGCCCGCATCGCCGGAACAGCTGACGATGCTGCGCGCCCTCGCCGAGACCGTGCTGCTGATCGCCGATTTCGGGCTCGACGAGGTCACCGATATCCGTCTCGCGCTCGACGAGATCGCCACCGTGCTGATGCAGGACGCGGCACCGGGGTCGACCATCGATTGCGCGTTCAGCTATCGCGAAGGCGTGCTCAACGCCACCATCCACGCGGTCGGCACGTCCGACGCCGAGGTCGGGTCCGGCAGTTTCGGCTGGCACATCGTGCAGACGCTGACCGACTCGGTCACGGCGACCAGGGCGCCGTTCGACGCCGCCGTCTCCGGGTACCCGACTGTCGTCGACTTCGTCTGGGCCCGGGGCGACGTCGATGAACAATGACGCGACAGCGTCGGGCGTGGATCATGAGCCGCGCCGGCGTGGTGGGGACAGTTACGACAATATCGAGCCCCTGTTCGTCGAGCTGAGCGAGCTCGACGCCGACGACCCGCGCCGCGCCGCCGTGCGCGAGGAGCTGATCAGCCGCTGCCTGCCGCTGGCCGAGCACATCGCCCGTAAGTTCACCGGCCGCGGCGAGAACTTCGACGACCTGCTGCAGATCGCGCGCGTCGGCATGGTGGCCGCGGTAGACCGTTTCGATGCCTCGCACGGCTCGCCGTTCCTGGCCTTCGCGGTGCCGACCATCATGGGCGAGGTGCGCCGCCACTTCCGGGACTACACCTGGTCGGTGCGAGTGCCGCGGCGGCTCAAGGAGATTCAACAGACCATCGCGCCCGCCATCGAGACGCTGGCGCAGCGGCTCGGCCGGATGCCCAAGGCCCGGGAGATCGCCGACGAACTCGGCGCCGACCTGGTCGAGGTCACCCAGGCGTTGATCGCGCGCAACGCGTATCAGACCTCGTCGATCGATGTGGGTCTGGACAGCGACGACGACAACGCGCCGCGCTCGCCGCTGGACACCCTGGGCGCCGAAGAGCCGGAATACCAGACGGTCGAGGACTACCTCGCGGTGAAGCCGCTCATCGCGGCGCTGCCGGAACGCGAGCGTCAGGTGCTGATCATGCGGTTCTTCGAGTCCAAGACCCAGGATCAGATCGCCGCGCAGCTCGGCGTCTCGCAGATGCAAGTCTCGCGCATTCTGTCGAAAACGCTGAGTACGCTGCGCGAACAGGCGCTGCGCGACTGAGGTCGTCGGCGCGTCCGGTACCGGGCGTGTCGTGCTGTTCGGCGGTGCCGGGCTACCGTTGTCCGGTAGCCGACCGACGAAGGGGAATGCCTTGAGCAGCGAGAACGCGACCCGGCTTGCGGTGCTGATCGACGCCGACAATGCCCAGCCCGGCATCGCCGACGGATTGCTGGCCGAGGTGGCCAAGTACGGGACGGCGCACGTGAAGCGGGCCTACGGCGACTGGACCAGTACCAACCTCAAGGGTTGGAAGGATCAGTTGCTCGCGCAGTCGATTCAGCCGATCCAGCAGTTCGGCTACACCACCGGCAAGAACGCCACCGACTCGGCGATGATCATCGACGCGATGGATCTGCTGTACACCGGCAACCTCGACGGTTTCGTAATCGTCTCCAGCGACAGCGATTTCACCCGCCTGGCCAGCCGCATCCGCGAATCCGGGCGCACCGTCTACGGATTCGGCCAGCACAAGACCCCCAAACCCTTCGTCGCCGCCTGCGACAAGTTCATCTACACCGAAAACCTCACCGGCACAACGGAAGAGTCGCCGACCCCGGCCCGCCGCACCGCCGCCAACCAGCTCAAAGGCGACGCCAAACTGATGAACCTGCTCCGCAACGCCGTCGACGCCGCCTCCGACGACTCCGGCTGGGCCACCCTCTCCAGCGTCGGCTCGATCATCAACAAACAGCGCCCCGACTTCGATCCCCGCACCTACGGCTACAGCAAACTAGGCGAACTCTTCACCGCAACAACCCTTTTCGACCTAGACACCCGCAGCCCCGGCGAAGGCAAACAAGCCGTCACCTACGTCCGCGACCTCCGCAACCGCCCACCCGCTAAGTAACAGCGGGGCTCAGCCGTTCAGCGTTCTAGGGGGATGGGGCGGTTGCGGAGGTCGCGGACGTAGGTNTAGAGGGGGTGGTTGGGGGTGGGGCCTGCGCCGGGGTCTTCGCGCAGTTCTTTCATGAGGGACCAGCAGAGGGCGAGCATGACGAGGACGAAGGGGAGGGCGACGAGGATGGTGGCGGTTTGCAAGGAGTTGAGGCCGCCTGCGACCAGGAGGACGGCGGCGACCGAGGCCATCAAAATGCCCCAGGTGATGACCAGCCAGGAGGGGGGATTGAGGGCGCCTCGGCTGGTGAGCGAGCCCATGACGAGGGAGGCGGAATCGGCGCTGGTGACGAAGTAGGTCATCACCAGGATCATCGACACCCAGGAGGTGATGGTGCCGCCGGGCAGCGCGTCGAGCATGTCGAACAGCGAGGCCTCGGCGTCGGCGGCGTTCGCGGTGAGGTCGGCGACGCCGGTGGTGGTCAACCGGATGGCGCTGCCGCCCATGATGCAGAACCACACGACGGTCACCCCGCTGGGCACCAGCAGCACCCCGATGAGGAACTCGCGGATGGTGCGGCCGCGCGAGATGCGCGCGATGAAGGTGCCCACGAACGGCGCCCAGGACAACCACCAGGCCCAGTAGAAGATGGTCCAGGAACCGAGCCAGGCCGGGTCGGCGTAGGCGCCGGTCCGGGTGGCCATCGGCAGCAGGTTGGTCAGATAGTTGCCGATGCTGGACGGAATGCTGTCGAGCACATACACCGTCGGCCCGAGCACGAAGACGAACAGCATGAGCAGCCCGGCCAGCAGAATATTGACGGTGGACAGCCATTTGACGCCCTTGTGCAGCCCGGAGAACGCGGACAGCACGAAGGCGGCGCTGAGTGCGCCGATGATGATGAGCTGCACGGTCACCGTGTCCGGCGCACCCGCGGTGAGCTGCAAACCCTTCGCGACCTGCAACGCGCCGAGGCCGAGACTGGTTGCGGTGCCGAAGACGGTCGCGAACACCGCGAGCAGGTCGATGGCCTGCCCCGCCCACCCCTGTGCCCGGCGCTCGCCGAGCAACGGCACGAAGGCGGCGGACAATCGATTACCGCGCCCTTTCCGAAAGCCCGCGTAGGCCAAGGCAAGTCCGACGATGCCGTAGATCGCCCACGGCGTGAGAGTCCAGTGGAACAGCGAATACTGCAGTGCCGCACTGGCGGCCGCGGTGGTCTGCGGCTCGATCCCGGTCGACGGCGGCGGCTCGACGAAGTGCTGCAGCGGCTCGCCGACCCCATAGAACATCAACCCGATGCCCATGCCCGCGCTGAACATCATGGCGATCCAGGCGAGGTTGCTGAACTCCGGTTTCGAATCGTCCTTTCCGAGCCTGATCCGCCCGAAACGACTGACCGCGATCACGACACAGAGCACGAGAAAGACGTCGGCGGAGACCACGAACAACCAGTCGAAGTTGCCGAGTACCCAGTCCAGCGCGGTCTTCGACGCGGAGCCGAAACTGTCCTTGCCCAGGGCCGCCCAGCCGACACCGGCGATCACCGTGGCGATGCCGATGCCGATCAGGCGAAGGTCGGGTCCGGTCGGGGTGGTGTCTGTGTCGGTAGCCATCGCCCTCAACTATTACGGGTAACGGCCGATTAGCCGAATGGACGCGCCGCTCCCGGGCGCGGGTGCGTGCGGCGGTCCGGGCGGCGCGGACGGTATTTTCCACAGGGAATCGCGCCGGTCCGGGCGCGGGCGAGCGCGTGACCGGAGGGTTCGACATGTTCACCACCAGACCGACTTTGCGGGGCACGTTCGGGATGGTGTCGTCCACCCACTGGCTGGCGTCGCAGTCCGCGATGGCCGTGCTCGAACGCGGCGGCAACGCCTACGACGCTGCGGTGGCCGCCGGATTCGTGCTGCACGTGGTGGAACCGCACCTCAACGGGCCGGCGGGCGAGGCGCCGATGATCCTCGCCCCGGTGGGTGAACCGGTCCGCGTGTTGTGTGGACAGGGACCCGCGCCCGCCGGCGCGAGCGCCGCGCACTATCGCGGGCTCGGACTCGAATTCATCCCGGGCACCGGGCCGTTGGCGGCCGCGGTACCCGGCGCGTTCGACGCCTGGATGGTGTTGCTGCGTGATTACGGCACGCGCTCGCTCGCCGAGCTGCTCAGCTTCGCCATCGGTTACGCGGAGGACGGGCACCCACCTGTGCCGCGGGTGCGGCAACAGGTGGAGGAGGTCCGCGAACTCTTCACCACCGAATGGACTTCTTCGGCTGAGGTCTACCTGCGCGACGGCATCGCACCGAAACCCGGTGAGTTGTTCCGCAATCCGGCGCTGGGCCGGACATGGCGCCGGTTGATCGACGAATCCGTCGCCGCGGGCGGTGGCGACCGGGTGGCGGAAATAGAAGCGGCCCGGCGGATTTGGCGCAGCGGATTCGTCGCCGAGGCGATGCTGCGGCAGTCGGCGCGGCCCACCCTGGACACCAGCGGTGCGCGGCACGTCGGCACCCTGACGGCGGCGGACCTGGCCGGCTGGTCGGCGACCTACGAGGCGCCCGCGACCTACGACTGGCACGGTTGGACGTTGTGCAAGATGGGGCCGTGGAGTCAGGGACCGGTCTTCCTGCAGCAACTCGCCCTGCTGCCCGCTGATCTACCGGCTTACGGTTCCGCCGAGTACGTCCATCTGCTGATCGAGAACTGCAAACTGGCCATGGCTGATCGCGAAGCCTGGTACGGCGATGTGCCCGATGTGCCGGTGTCCGTGCTGCTTTCGGCGGAGTACAACGCACAGCGGCGCGCGCTGATCGACGCGAAGGCCTGCTACGAACTGCGTCCCGGCAGCCCGGATGGGCGTACGCCACTGCTCAGTTCGCACATCGGCGGCTCGGGCCCGGTGCCCGACGAGCCGGGCGCGGGTGAGCCTTCACTGGCCAGTGCGGGCGAAACACGAGGCGACACTTGCCATTTCGATATTGTCGACCAGTGGGGCAATATGATCTCGGCAACGCCGAGCGGCGGTTGGCTGCACTCCAATCCTGTCATTCCAGAACTGGGCTTCCCGCTCGGCACCCGCCTGCAGATGGCCTGGCTGGACGAGGGCCTGCCGAATACCCTTGTGCCCGGCCATTGTCCGCGCACCACCCTGACCCCGTCCTTGGCTTTGCGCGACGGCGTTCCGGTGCTCGCCTTCGGCACGCCCGGCGGTGACCAGCAGGACCAGTGGCAGTTGCATTTCTTCCTGTCCGTCGCCTACGGCGGCTTGGACCTGCAAGCCGCGATCGACGCACCGAATTGGCATGGCACGTCGTTTCCCAGCTCGTTCTACCCGCGGGACATGGAACCCGGCGGTGTCGTGGTGGAGTCCAGGATCGGCGAGTCGATCATCGATGACCTGCGCCGACGTGGCCACGATGTCACTGTCGGCGATCCCTGGTCGGAAGGCCGGCTGTGCGCCGTGGCGCGGGACCCGGAGTCGGGTGTGCTGTCGGCCGCCGCGAACCCGCGCGGCATGCAGGGTTACGCCGTCGGGCGCTGAACCGTGGCTGCGGGTCGGCTATTTCGCGGCGCTGACCTCTAGTTCGCGGAGCCCGGGATGGACGGCCGGATCCGCGGCCGTGACGCTCAGTCGGATATAGCGGGCAGCGATCGGGTTCGCGGATGCGCCGGTTGCCGGGTCGACAGTGACCGTCGTCCAGGTCTGGTTGTCGGTGGACACCGAGATCGTGGACGTCGCCGGCGCGGGATCCGACCAGCGTGCAAGTATCCGGCCGACAAGCGTTTCGGTGCCCAGATCGACAGTGAGGGTGCCTTGTTCGGCGTCGGGCGCCCAGCCGGTGGCGGTGCTGCCGTCGACGGCGGCGTCGGCGTAACGACCGGGTTCGGCCGAGCTCACCGCGACGGACTTGCAGCGGGCGACGTTGTCGGTTGGAGTGAGGTCCGGCCGGCGGGTCTTGACGCTCAACGGCTGGTCACGGCTGACCAATTGGGTGCCCGTCGCGGTCTGGACCCGCATCTCCGCACCGTCTTTCAGCGTGACTTTCGTATCATCGGGCCCGATATCAGCGTCGAAAGTCCTTCCTTGCCAACGCATACCACGGAGGTGCAATCCCGAACTCAGCTCCGGCGGCAGCATCGGATCGATGCGAACCTCGTCGGCGCGCAGTCGCAGCCCGAGCAGGCCGTTGGTGAACGTTTGCAGGAAACCGCCCGCGGCGGTGACGAAGGTGAACGCAGGCGCGCCCGCCAGGGGATCCTTGGCACCCGCCTTACTGCCGCGGGCCTCCGCGAACTGCCCGAACGGCGCGCGCACGAACGGTCGCACCGCGCGCTCGAGGTAGGTATCGGTCGCACAACCCGGCGTGCCGATGGCCGCAGCGTCGATGGCATGCACCGAGTCGGTCATCGCGGGCCCGTCGGGATCGGTACGCTCCGCGTAATATTCGAGCGTGTTGGTCGAAACCTCCTGCGACATAGGCCATTCCAGCGGGTAGATCAGCAACACGGTGTCCGCCTGCTTCAGTGAGGTCCCGGGATAGCCGTCGTACTGGGCGAATATCTGCCGAGCCGGGTCGAAGGGCATGCGCAGGTGCTCGGCGATCGCGGTCCACTCGGGCGGGGCGGGCTCGCCGAGGATCTCGGCGGCCCGAGCCGTATTGCGCAGCGCCAGTGCGGCGACCGCGTTGGTGTAGACCCCGTCCTTGACGCCGTTGCTGTATTCGTCAGGGCCCGCGACATTGTCGATCGAGTAGCTGCCGTCGGGGTTCGGCGTCACCCGCGAAGCCCAGAACTCGGCCAGGTTCCGCATGATCGGCCAACTGCGACCGCGCAGGTAGCCGGTGTCGCCGGTGGCGAGGTAGTACTGCCAGGCCGCGAGGGAGAT
Source organism: Nocardia suismassiliense (assembly GCF_900269665.1). Lineage (GTDB taxonomy): Bacteria > Actinomycetota > Actinomycetes > Mycobacteriales > Mycobacteriaceae > Nocardia > Nocardia suismassiliense. The sequence goes on along the minus strand of NZ_LT985361.1, from coordinate 7,539,575 downwards.
GTCGCCTTGTAGATGGATCTGGGTGAGGCAGTGCGGCGGATCCCAGCTGTGGCATTCCGCGAGCGCGCCCCGGCTCGCACTGGTCCACGGGTAGAAGGCGCCGCGGTAGCCGAGCTGCTGTGCGTTCGCCTGCGCGGCGGGCAAGGTTTTATATCGGTACTCCACCACCGACTTCGCGAGATCGGGCGCCAACTGGAGCAGACCGGGGAACATCCAGATGTCGGCGTCCCAGAACACGGCGCCCGCGTAGTTGTCGCTGCTGAGCCCGACGGGCGAAATGCTGTTGTCCTGTTGGGCATTCGTACTCGAATACAGCGAGTAGAGGGCGCCGCGGGTCCACGACTGCAGGTCGGGGTTGCCGGGTATCTCGAGGTCGCCCTGCCACAACGAGCGCCACGCTGCCGCCGTGTCCGCAAGCAAATCCGGCCAGCCCTTGCGCGCCGCCCGCAGCGCGGCGTCGTGCGCCGCCGCAGCGGGATCGGCGGTGGTGAGCTCAGTGTCGACGCCGACGAATTTGGTTACCTCGTAAGACTTTCCGGCTTGCACGGTGAGTCGCGTCTGCTGGCTGGCGGTGAGATCCCGCGCCGTGGACTGCTGCGCAGCTCCCGTACTCAGTACCGACGCCACCGCGCCCTCGACTCCGGTGCCGTCGGTGCGGAAACCGACCCGGATACCGTCAGCGCCCGCATCACCAGAGGTCTGGGTCATCCGGCGGGCGCCCGTGCCGTCGAGCAGATCGGTCACGGTCAGCTCCCCGGACCAGTGCGGGACGAGGGTGAGATGGACCGCGCCCACATGCTGGTCGACCCGATCCGTGATGACGTCGTACACCAGATCGGTGGCCTTACCGTCCCGGTTGGTCCAGGTGAGCGCGGTGCGCACCAGCCCGCAGCGCAGGTATCGGGTCTGGGTGAAGTTCGTGATCCGCTCGGCCGGGGTGTCGGCCGCGTAGGTGTCGGCGCCGACACCGACAGTGAGCCCGGACCAGTTCGGGATGGCCGCGGCGACCTCCCGATCGTCGGCCAGCGCCGGCGTGTGCCCGTACAGGCCTGCGACGAAAGCACCGTCGTAGCGCGGTGTGTACAGCGGCCAGCCGCTCGGCTCGCCTGTCGACACATACCCGGCGCCACGGGGTGGCACGCGCAACCCGAGATAACCGTTGCCGACGAACGGATGTCGTTCGAACCCGGCGTCCACCTCGGCGTTCGACGACGTCCAGCCCGGTTCGGACGCGGTGTCGTCATTCGGGCAGACGGACGCGGACTGCTCCTGCGGGTTGTGCCGGACGGCGAACACCACCCCGACTGCCACCAATACGACCGCTACGAGCGGCGCGATACCGATCAGGCTCGTGGTGCGAGAACGCATTCCGTACCTCCATGTGACGCATGGACGATGGTGTCGTGCTCGGCTACGCGGGTCCGGGTCCGGTGGGATATGACGGGGACAGCCGACCAGTAGTCATCCTATGATCGCCCGTCGGCGGCGATTCGGCCACGTTGATCCGCCGCAGGTATTCGGGAAGTCTTCTCGTCACGTGGTCGCGCGTTCGCGCCCCTTACGGCGTCGCAGTGCGGGCGTTCGGGTCGAAGCCACCGGGAATCTCGTAGATCAGGCCGGTGAAGGTGGCGCCGAAGAGGCGGCCCGCCGAAAAGCCGGTGGTACCGCGACCGTAGGTGAGCACGCTCGTCATCGGGTTGCCGCTACCGAGGACGCAGTATTGGTTCGGGGCGTCGATCCGGATGACCTGGCCTGCCGTGTTGAGGGGGACCACCGGGCGGTCCAGCGAATCGAGCGTCAAACCGTCCGGCGCGGCGAGTGCGTCGCCGCCACCGAGGTCGAGCAGCGACTGCGGCGCACCGGGGTTGGCGGTGGGGATCCGGCTCACCCCTGGGTTGGCGAATGTCCTGCTCACATAAAGGTATTCGTCGTCGGTGCCGAGGACCGCACCGTTCGCGCTGGGGAACGACGCCCAATCGGCTTGCACCGCACCGTTCGAGTAGACCCGGCCGACCAGATTGCCGAAGTCGTTGGTGGCGTAGACGGTTCCGTCCTTCGCGACGTCCATGCCGTTCGCGGCGCTGAGACCCGCAGCGTAGGGCGCGACCGCACCGGTATCCGGATCGAGGGTGATGATCCCGGCGTGGCGCAGCGTGTCACCGGCGAAGGAGCGCGCGTCCGCGCCGTAGCCGACCAGCAATTTATCGTCCGGCGTCCACGCGAGGGCACCGCCACCGCCGCTCGGCACGGTGGCAAGGGGGACCGGCACCGCGCCGGGTGCGTCGATGCGATACACCCGCCCGGTCGCCAGATCCGTGGTGAAGGCCCGCCCGCGTGCGTCGACGGTCAGCCCTTCCAGCGCCCCGGGCAGTGCCGCGGCAGGCAGCGTCGGTTGTCCCGCACCACCGCACACCGGCGCGGCGTGCGCTGCGGGCGCGACCACCGCCGACAATCCGGCGAACGTCAATGCGGCCACGGTGATCGCGGCTTTGTCCATGGTGCTCATGCATACCTCGGCTGTCTCTGCTGGGTGCGATTCGCCGCCACGGAGCCCGGAGCGCCGGCGGAAGCCTGGGAAATCCAGTGCAGTATGCGCTCCTGGCGGCGGGAGATCACGTACGCGGGTTGCCCCGGCGTGGCACCGGCAAACCCACGAGACGGTCAGCGCCGCACCGCGTTTGCGATCGGGCGGGCTACGCTTCGGGGAGATCGGCCGAGGTGGCAGAGAAGAGGTGCTGGTCGCCTCCGGTGTGAAGGAGTGGTGCGCGATGAGTGATGAGGTGGAGACTCCGCCGTTCGCGGAGATCGTCAACGGGGCACTGGAGTTCACCATTCCGATCGCGCACCGGATGGGGGTGACCGCGGTCGACGTGCGGCGCGGGTTCGCGGCCACGACGGTGCCGATCGAGGGCAACGGCAACCACTACGGGGTGATGTACGCCGGGGTGCTGTTCACGGTGGCCGAGATCCTCGGCGGCGCGATCGCGATCGCCACCTTCGACAACTCCGAGTTCTACCCGCTGGTCAAGGACCTGCACGTGTTCTTCCGCAAGCCGGCGAAGACGGATGTGCGCGCCGAGGCGAGGTTGTCCGAGGACGAGATCGCGCGGATCGCCGAAGAAGCCGCGGCCACCGGGAAGTCGGACTTCACGCTGACCGCCGTGGTCACCGATGCCGACGGCGTTGTTGTCGCGGAGACCGAGGGGCTTTATCAACTGCGGGCACACGGTAAGTAAGGGTTCGGCGCCGAACCGTTCGGCGCGGGGATTACTCGTTTTTCGAGGCGTGCACAGCGAGGTTTTCTTTGTTGTCCCGCTGAGTGGGACCCCGCCGTGCCGTCCTGCGACCGGCGCCACAATTTCGCGGTGATCTCGGGCACATAACGTAACAATCTCAGTGCTCGACGGCGATTCTTCTTGCCTGCTCGAGATGCATAAACGGCATAACCCTCCAGTTGTGGTTCAGGAAGTTCCTGCGTGATCGGGACGTGATTAGTGGCGACTTCTTCGCTACCGTCGCCGGAGCCCGATCGATGACGGGCTCGAACTCGAACCGTTGAATGCCGGTGACCCTGTCCCACGGTTCGAGGATCCCCGACCTCCCTGGGGACAGGGGCACGGCGAGCAGATGCCGGGCCGGTAGGCGCAGGCAGGAACTCATATGTCGCATAATCGCAAGTTCAGTACCCGCGTCCTCGGCTTCACCGCCGCACTGGGCGCCCTCGTGGCCGTCCCCTTCGGCCTGTCCACCGCCACCGCGTCGGCCCACGACTGGGACGCCGTCGCGCAGTGCGAGAGTGGCGGCAACTGGGGGATCGAGACCGGTAACGGCTTCTCCGGTGGCCTGCAGTTCACCCAGAGCACCTGGACCGCCAACGGCGGCGTCGGCAGCCCGAGCAACGCCAGCCGGGCCGAGCAGATCCGCGTCGCGGAGAACGTGCTCGCCACCCAGGGCCCCGGCGCCTGGCCGGTGTGCGGCGCCTACCTCTGATGCGTCTCCGGCGCCTACCGCGCAACGTGGTAGGCGCCGGGCTATTTCGGGGCGATTAGCGGGCGGGCATTATTGCCCGACGTCGAAAGTATTTATCGCAGGTCGAATGTCTTTTCGCATTATCGAATACGCGGATGTCCGGGCGAGCGCTCAGATATTTCATCCCAGGATTTCGAACTAGAACACGTTTCGGTCTCGTGGGGCGAAATGCCTGCGGCCGGTGACGGCTATCACTAGCCTGTTGCCACCCGGCTCCTTCGTGCTGGCTCGCCGTAGATCTGGACGAGATGCCGTGGCTAGAAAGGCATCTCGACCATGAGTTCGACCACCACCGCGGCCCCGCCGACCATTCTCACCGGGCTGTGGCAGCGCAAGCTACCGCACTATCCCGATACCCCCGCCCGTTCCTGGTATCTGACCGTCGTCGTCATCACCTCGATCGCGCTCTACTACCAGTTGTTCGTCACCGGCGCGGTGGGCAATGAGCTGATCGCCTATTTCGACCTCTCGTTCGCCTACTTCGTCTGGATCTTCATCATCGGCGCCGCGTTCGGCGCGGCCGCCTCGGTGCTCGCGGGAGTGCTCGACCGGTGGGGACGGGCCAATATCGTCGCCTACGGCGTGGTGATCTGCTCGCTGCTGACGCTGTTCGCGGTGCCCGCGACCACCACCAAGGAGCAGTACCTCGTCGTCTACTGCCTGGTGAGCATCGTCGAAGGCGCGGTCCTGGTGGCCACGCCCGCGCTCATTCGTGACTTCTCGCCGCAGCTCGGCCGCGCCTCCGCCATGGGCTTCTGGACTCTCGGGCCGGTGATCGGCGCCCTGGTCACCACTCAGATCTCCACCCGGACGCTGGACGCGCATCCCGACTGGCAGTACCACTACCGGCTGTGCGGGGTGATCTGCCTCGTCATCGCGGTGATCGCGGTCGTCGGCCTGCGTGAGCTCAGCCCGCGACTGCGCGATCAGATCATGGTGTCGCTGCGCGACCGGGCGTTGATCGAGGCGCGGGCCCGCGGACTCGATGTGCGCGCACTGGAACAGGGGCAGTGGCGCCAGATGCTGCATCTCGACATCGTCGGGTCGGCGCTGGCCATCAGCCTCTTCCTGGCGTTCTTCTATACGATCGTGTCCTTCCTGCCTGTCTACATGGCTACCAATTTCGGCTTCAGCCCGGCCAAGGCCAATGCGCTCGGCAACTGGTACTGGACCGCCAACGCGCTGGCCCTGGTGCTGGCGGGCATCGCCTCGGACTACCTGAAGGTGCGCAAGCCGTTCATGATCGTCGGCGCCCTGATCAGCCTCGTCGGCATGTATCTGTTCATCGGGTACACCGACGAGCCCGGCACCGACTACTACACCTTCGCCTGGGTTTTCGTGATCATCGCCGTCGGCACCGGCATCGCCTACTCGACCTGGATGGCCAGCTTCACCGAGACCGTGGAGCAGCGCAATCCGGCGGCGACCGCGGTGGGCCTCGCGGTGTGGGGTGGCACGCTGCGCAGCGTCGTCACCGTGGTGCTTCTCGGCCTGCTCGTGGTGGTGAACGCGGCGGGTCCGCTGGTCAACCACGGTCCGCGGCTGCACGAGATCCAGTCGAAGTACGGTCCGCAGTTGGCGACGATCCAACAGGGCGGGCCGGAAACCCTTGCGGCATTGGGGGAGAACCCGAACGATCAGGTGGCCATGGTGACGGCGCTGAACAAGCTGACCGGTGCGTCGCCCGCCGAGATCCAGCAGGCGTTCGTGCTCAGCGGCCGATACACCGACGAACTCGCGACGCTGCAGGCCATCGAACCGGCCACGCAGGCGGCACTCGCCGCGAACCCGCAGGACGGGACCGCCGGGCTCGCGGCGGTGGGGCAGGTGGCGAAGAAATTCGGTATCCCGCCGGATCAGGCGATCACCCGGCTCACCGCGGTCCAGCAGATTCCGCCCGCCGACCTCGCTGTTCTCGGCAGTGTGGGTGCGAAGCTCGAGCAGGCGGGCCAGCAGCTCCAGGCGGTCGGCACCATTCCCGCCGACGATCAGGCCTATCTGGCCGCGCACGCGAAAGAAGTCCAGCAGGCTCAGGCCGATTCGCCGAACCAGTGGGAGCGGTGGTGGTGGATCTGCCTGATCGCCCAGATCGCGTTCCTGCCGTTCGTTTTCCTGATGGCAGGGCACTGGAACCCGAAGAAGGCGGCGGCCGAGGCCGACGCGCACGATCGGCTGGTGCAGCAGGAATTGGCGGCGCTGACGCCGCTGCCGAGCGGGCGGTAAGCACCCGCCGCCGGGGTGACCTCGATCCGATCAGCACCCGGGACGCCGTCCGCGAGTTCCACCTCGTCGACGCCGTCTCGGGTGGTCAGCGGGGGATGGCGGAGGGTATCGGGTGGTCCGGCTCGAGCGCGGGCAGGCCGTCGAGGCTGGTCGCGTTGTCGCCGACGATGCGGCGGGCGAAGTCGTCGTCGCTGCGGCCGCCGTGCAGTTTGTCCAGCACCGGCCGTTCGTCGACGAGCTCGAGGTACGGGACCGAATAGCCGCAGGAGTCGGCGATGCGGTCGACGGTGATGACGATGGCGCCGCGGAGGCCGGGATGCTGGAGACCGAAATGCGGTCGGAGGGTGTCGAATTCGGCGGAGTCCGGGCGCACCAGCCGGCCGGTGCCGAAGAGCCGCAGGATCCGCGAGGTGCGGGAGAACGAGCAGAACATCACCGTGATGCGCCCGTTGTCGCGCAGGTGCGCGATGGTTTCCGCGCCGCTGCCGTAGAGATCGAGGTAGGCGAAGGTGTGGTCGTCGAGCACGGCGAAGGTGTCGCGGTAGCCCTTGGGGGACAGGTTGACTCGGCCGCCTTCGGAGGGTGCGGTCGCGACGAAGAACATCGACTGCTCACCGATGAACTTGCGTAGTGCGTCGTCGAGATGCGAGAAGACCTTCGCCATCCGGGCCCTTTCCCTAGCCGTCCCATCACAGGACTCCGGGTTCGAGCGTAACTCCGGAGGTGAGGGCCGACGGGCGGCTGAGGCTCAGATCACGTGCCGGCCCGTGACGCGGGTCCTGCCCGTCATCCGAGTGTTTCGAGCCCGGCGTCGAGCAGTAGCGGCACGGCCGCGCCGATCGTGGCGAAGCCCTCACCCACCGTCTTGCCCGCGAGGAAGCGCTGGTGAATGCCCTCCGCGATGACCGCCAACTTGAAGTAGCCGAGGGCCTGATAGAACGGCAGATGCGTCAGCGAGTAACCCGTTGCGGCGGCGTAGCGTTCGGCGATCTCCTCGGTAGACAGGAAGCCAGGGTTGGCGCTCGGCGCGTGCCGGACCCCGAGCACCGGTTCGCAGCGATCGTCCCAATAGACCTGGAGCAGGCCGAGATCGGCGAGCGGGTCGCCGAGCGTGGCCATCTCCCAGTCGACCACGGCGGCGATCCTGCCGAAGTCGTCGCGGGCCACGATCGTATTGTCCAGGCGGTAGTCGCCGTGCACGATGGTCTCGGCCGCCTGCTCCGGCAACGCGGTGCGCAGTGCGTCGGTGAGGCGGTCGAGGGCGTCGAGTTCGCGGGTGGCGACGCGGTCCCATTGGCCGCGCCAGCGTTTCACCTGGCGGCCAAGGTAGCCGGCGGGGCGGCCGAATTCGGCGAGGCCGACGGCGGTGTAGTCGACCGCGTGTAGTGCGGCGAGGGTGTCGACGAGCGCTTCCGCGCAGGCGCGGGCCTGCTCGGTGGTGAGTGCCGCGGTTTGGTCACCGTCTTGCAGGACGTGGCCGTCTACGAACGAGACGACTGCGAACGGGACACCGATCACCTCGGTGTCCTCGCACAACGTGACCGTCTGCGCGACAGGCACATTCGTGTCCTGCAGCGCGGCGACGATGCGATATTCGCGAGCCATGTCGTGCGCGGTGGGGGTGAGCGGGCCGAGTGGCGGGCGGCGCAGCACCCAGTCGTTGGTCCCGTCGTCGAGGCGGTAGGTGAGGTTGGATTTGCCGCCTTTCAGCAGCGATGCCGTCAACGGTCCTGCGGTTTGCGGCACGTGCGCCTCGAAATACCGTTGCAGCGCAGGCAGATCGAGGCCGGCGAGGGCCGCGGTCACCGGGTCACCTGCTCGATGGGCCGGCGCTCGCTGCACGTCATCCGAGACGCTCGATGATGGTGGCGTTGGCCAAACCGCCTGCCTCGCACATGGTTTGCAGGCCGTAGCGGCCGCCGGTGTGTTCGAGATGATTGACCATGGTGGCCAGGATACGGGTGCCCGAGGCGCCGAGGGGATGGCCGAGGGCGATCGCGCCGCCGCGCGGGTTCAGCTTGGCCGGATCCGCGCCGAGCTCGTGCTGCCACACCAGCGGAACCGGGGCGAACGCCTCGTTCACCTCGTAGGCGTCGATGTCGTCGATGCTCAGGCTTGCCCGCTCCAGCACCTTGCGGGTGGCCGGGATGACGGCGGTCAGCATGAGCAGTGGGTCGTCGCCGACCACCGAGAAGGAGTGGAACCGTGCCCTGGGGCGTAAGCCCAGCTTGTTCGCCGCCTCCTCGCTCATGATCAACGCGGCCGACGCGCCATCGGTCAGCGGGGAGGAGTTGCCCGGCGTGATCGACCACTCGATCTCCGGGAACCGCTGGGCGAACTGGTCGTCCACGAACGCGGGCTTCAGTCCCGCCAGGCCCTCGGCGGTGGTGGTGGGGCGGATGGTCTCGTCCGCGGTCAAGGTGCCCGCGGCGACCAGCTCGTTCCCGAATCCGCCTGCCGCGGCCGTTTCCGCGGCCAGCCGGTGCGAGCGTGCCGCGAACTCGTCGAGCGCGACCCGGTCGAACTTCCACCGCGCACTGATCACCTCGGCCGCGATGCCTTGCTGCACAAGGCCTTCCGGATACCGATGCGCCAGCGGCCCCTTGTTCGCATCTTTGCCCTGGGCGTTGGAGAACATCGGCGCCCGGCTCATCGACTCCACCCCGCAGGCGATCGCGATGTCATACGCCCCCGCGATCACCCCCTGCGCCGCGAAATGCGCCGCCTGCTGGCTCGACCCGCACTGCCGATCCACCGTCGTCGCGGGCACCGACTCCGGGAACCCCGCGGCCAGCGCCGCCGTCCTGCTGATGTTGAACGCCTGCTCACCGCTCTGCGTCACACACCCGCCGACCACGTCATCGACCAGCGCCGGATCCAGCCCGTTGCGCGCCACCAACTCGGCCAGCACCCCGGCGAGCAAGGTAGCCGGATGCACCCCCGACAACCCACCCCCGACCTTCCCTTTGCCCGACGGGGTACGAACGACATCGACGATGACGGCGGACCTCATAGCCCTCTCCGATCAGCTAAGTTAGTTGCGATTCTCGTCTAAGTTAACACGGATTCGCAGTGTGCGGGATCGAGAAGGCAGAGGTCTGCTGGACGTTGCTCGATCAGTTGCCGAAGATCGCATCCAGCGAGTCGGCTGCCATCGCCATATCGCCCCATTCCTCCAACTGGACGGTATCTAGACACGATTCAACGCGTATGCGGAGTTCGTCCGAGACGGCGAATCCCCGTGCAGCAAGGACGCGCAACAACATCTTCGCTTCGCCTTCGGCGCGTCCTTGGTCGAGCAGACCGTCTATCCAGTCGTCGCGGTAAGTAGGGCTGGTCATGATTCTCCCGATTGACGACAGCTTGGTTAAAAGTCGAAGACTTCATCCAGCGACTTGGCGACCACCGCTTTGTCGAGCCAGGCTTCTAGCTGTCCGGTATCCGAGGTGGAAAGGATGTGCTCGCGGACGTCATCCGCAACCGGAAATCCACGAACGGCGAGGACCCGCAGTAGCGACTTCGCTTCGCCTCTTGCTTCTCCTTGGTCGAGCAGACCGTCGACCCAGTCGTCACGGTAAGTAGGGCTGGCCATGAGTTCCTCCAGGGCTTTTCTGGCCGCGTCCGAGGCGGCGTGCCGGACAAATCGAGTGTATGTCGTGCGGGTCTCGCGATCGAGGGTGGCGAGTTTATCGAGGACCAGGCGGCGGTTGGCGTCTTCGGTGAGGTCTAGGGCGTGGGTGAGGGCGGCTAGGACGGTGAGTTCGGGGGCTACGCCTGCGAAGGCTGGGTTGGTGGGATCGGGGGTGTTGTGTGGGCCGATGACGATGGGGGCGAGGCTGAATCCGGGGTGGCCGGTGTGGATGGTGCGGCTGCAGGCGTGTGCGGTGGCTGGGCTGGCGGCGATGACGACCAGGACGGCGTCGCAGTCGTGCTGGGATTGGGCGACCGCGACGTAGGCCGGCCAGGCCCGGCGTTTGCCGCGTTTGGGTGGGGCCGATTGGGATTCGGTGATGATGGCGAGCTTGTCGCCGTCGATGCCACGCAGCAGCGTGACGGCGTCGGCACGGAACTCGGGCGGGTTGCAGGTGCTGAGGTTGCTGTCGCTGATCGTGGCGGTGGCTCCAGCGGGTAGCCGAATGCCGGTATCCGCCAGTAGCGCGGCCGCCAATTCCGGGTTGTGGCGCAACAATTCGAGGGGCGCTTCGTGGTGGATGCTCGGCATGGCGGGAACAGTGCCACCGCGCACCGACAGACTTTTCCGGCTCCGGCCGCGTCCAGTGCAACACGCCGCCGAGCACTGCACCCCGTTTGATCAGCGGTTTTCCGACAGCCGCTGGTCGCGCCGTCGAGGGTGTGGAAATTATGCTGAATAGGTATGAGTTTCAGTGGCTTTCAGTGCGGCCCAGAGTTTCAGGCCGGGGCGCAGGCGTAGGTCGGCGACGGTGGCGGGGGTCACGTCGGCGAGGACGGGTGGGGTGCCGTCCAGGCGCAGGCGGATGGTGTGCGCGTGCTGTTCGATGCCGGAGATGGTGACCGGCCAGGCGTTGCGCGGGCTGCCGGTGGGGTGGTCGGGGTGCAGGCTGACGGCGGTGGGGGCGAAGGCGACGTGCACCGGGCCGGTGCCGGGCTCGGCGACGATGAGGGTGCCGCCGGTGTCGAGCTCGACGGTGGTGCCGTGGGCAATGCCGCGATACAGGTTGAGGCCCACCAGGTTCGCGACGTAGTCGGAGCGCGGGCGGCGCGCGACCTCACTCGGGGAACCTTCCTGGACGACCACGCCGTTTTCGAGGATGACGAGCCGGTCGGCCAGCACCATGGCGTCGAGCGGGTCATGCGTGACCAGCACGGTATGGCCGGGATAGTCGGCGAGATGGTGGGCGAGGTCGGAGCGCACGCGCAGTCGGGTGCTTGCATCGAGCGCGGCCAGCGGCTCGTCCAGCAGGAGCAGTGCGGGCTCGGTGGCCAGCGCGCGAGCGAGGGCGACGCGTTGGGCTTGGCCGCCGGACAGGGCACGCGGTTTGGCGTGCACGTGGTCGGCGAGGCCGACGCGGTCCAGCCACTGCATGGCGCGGGTTCGCGCGGCGGCGCGGCGATGGCCGCGGGCGCGCAGGCCGAACGCGACATTGTCCAGCGCGCTCAGATGCCCGAACAGCAGATAATCCTGGAAGACCACGCCGACTTCACGATGCTCGGCAGGCACGAACACCTTCGGTGGTGCGTCCCAAGTCTTTTCACCGATTCTCAGCATCCCGTCGGTGAGTGGTGTCAACCCGGCCAGCGTCCGCAACGCGGTGGTCTTACCAGCACCGTTGGGGCCGAGCAGGGCGACGACTTCACCAGGCGCCACCGACAACTCGACATCGAGATCGAAATCGCCGCGCGTCACCCGTAATTCGGCGTGCAACGTCATGCGGCGCCTCGAATCCACCGCTCGCGCAAGGCGACCAGCACGGCGACCGACACCGTGAGCAGCACCAGGCTGAGCACGATCGCGTCCGCCGGATCGGTTTCCAGGGCCAGGTAGACCGCCAGCGGCATGGTGGTCGTTTTCCCGGGAAAGTTGCCGGCGAACGTGATCGTCGCACCGAATTCGCCCAACGCGCGCGCCCAGCACAGCACCGCACCTGCCACGACACCCGGCAGCACGGACGGCAGCGTCACCCGTCGGAAGGTCAACCAGCGCGACGCGCCCAAAGTCGCCGCCGCCTCCTCGAAGCGCGGATCCGCCGCTCGCAGTGCGCCTTCCACCGAGATCACCAGAAAGGGCATCGCCACAAAAGCTTCCGCGAGCACCACCCCTGCCGTCGTGAAAGGCAGTGAGACGCCGAACCATTCGTACAGATACTGACCGACCAGCCCGCGTCGGCCGAGCACCAGCAGCAGCGCGACACCGCCGACCACGGGCGGCAGCACCAGCGGCACGGTCACCAGCGCCCGCAACACCGCGCGACCGCGCAGCTCACCGCGCGCGAGCAGCCACGCCAACGGCACGCCGAGGATCAGGCAGATCACCGTCGCGAGGCTCGCGGTCACGAGCGAAAGCTGCAGGGCCTGACCGACTTCGGCATCGAGCAGGCGATCCGGCATGCTGCGCCACGGTGCCCGCACCAGCAGCCCGACCAGGGGAACCAGCAGAAACGCCAGGGCGAACAGCGCGGGCAAGACGAGCACCAGCGGGCGTCGTCCCCGCACCGCCCGGCGTCGCGTCACGGTGCGTCGAATCCCGCCTCGGCGAACACCGCCCGCGCCTGCTCGGACCGCACGAAGTCGACGAAGGCCACGGCGGCAGCCGAATTGGGCGCGTTCGCGAGCGGCGCGATCGGGTAGTCGTTGATCGCCGCGGCCGCCTCGGCGAAGTCGATGCCCTCGACCTGCGCCCCCGCGGCCAGCACATCGGTCCGGTACACCAGCGCGGCATCCACCTCGCCCAGCCTGACCTTGGTCAGCACCGCTTTCACGTCGGCCTCGCGGGTATCGGGCTGCGGCGTGACGCCCGCGGCCGCAAATACCGTCTTCGCGGCGGCCCCGCACGGCACCTGTTCGGCGCACAGCGCGAGCTTCGGCTCGGTCTTACCGAAGTCGGCCAGGCCGGTGATGCGTCCGGGATTTCCCTTGGGGACCGCGATCTCCAGCCGGTTGCGCACGAAGGTGCTCGGCGCGCCGGTCACCTCGCCCTTGTCCCGCACCTGCTGCATGTTCTTGGGCGCCGCGGCGGCGAAGACGTCGGCGGGTGCACCCTGGTTGATCTGCTCGGCCAGCGCCGAACTGGCACCGAAGCTGTAGACCACGCGGACGCCGGGGTGCGCGGCCTCGAACTGCTTGCCCAACTCGGTGAAGGTCTCGGTCAGCGAGGCCGCGGCGAACACCGTGACGGTGCCGCCGAGCTGACCTGCGTCGGCGGGCGCCGCTCGGTCGTCCGTGCAGCCCACCACGGTCAGTACGGTCACCGCGGCAACAGCAGCGGCGCTCAGCGCGCGAATCATGCTCGACCTCATCAACTTTCCGGGATCTCTACCACGACGTGAGTCGACTTGACCGACGCCACCGCGACGCTGCCGACCTCGAGCCCGAGTTCGTCGACCGATTCCCGGCTGAGCAGCGACACCAGCCGGAACGGTCCGGCCTGCATCTCCACCTGCGCCATCACCGTGTCCTTGAGCACCCGCGTCACGATGCCGCGCATCCGATTGCGTGCGGACGCGGCAACGGTGACGCCCGGTTGGGGGGTCTCCGCATTGGCCTGCAGGAATTCGGCCAGTTCGCGCCCGCGCACCCCCTTGCGCCCGTTGCCGAGCTGGATCGCGGTCAGCTTGCCCTGCTCGATCCACCGCCGCACGGTGTCGTCACTGACACCTGCCAGCACCGCCACCTCACTGATCCGCAAATCCGACACGATTCGTAGTTTATTGCCGCATCTGCGGAAAGCAAGAGCCAGTTACCCGGAGTGCAGGCTTGCCGGCGCGCGCCCTGTCCCCGGCCGCGTTCGTTCCGGCCATCTGGCGGAGCTCATCCTCGTGACCGCACGAAGCCGGCGTGCCCTCGTGACCGCACGACGCTGGTGTGCCGGGCAGAACCGTCTTAATAAGCGCAATCCATTACGCCCGCATGACCGCTTTTTCCGATATGTGCCGAATGTGATCGGTGTGGCGCAATTGTCGGTGAACTGTCTCACAACATACGTCGACCGAACTATTGCCCGACAAGGCAAAAACCCCTGTCCGCCACATGATTTCGCACCGTAGTCGCGCATTCCCGTGGACTGGCCACCGGTGATCAACCGGCGCGAGTTCACCCGGCGATCATTACATTGGAGAGGGTTTCGCAGTCCCATCTGATGGAGGAATTTCGGTGCCGCTTATCGATCTGGGTTCGTCCGCTTTGAATCTCGCGAACGTCGTGACGTCCATTGCCGCCAACATCACCTACCTGTTGCAGGCCTGGCACGTCATCTAATCGATCTTGTGACCCGGCGGCACCTCGGCCGCCGGGCGCAGGTTTAAGGTCCAGGCCGGTTGGTTCGAACCGGCGACTGGTTCGCTTATCGCCCTAATACGTTGTCTCAGAGCTTAATCCGGCTACCGCGAGCCCCTGGTTGTTGTTATGGTGACGCCAAGCCCAGGGAGGCGATGCTTGGTGTTTGTGGGGCGCACCGATCTACTCGAATTGATCGACACATTGATCGAGGTTCCGGCGACCGACGCGGTACGGCCGCCGAAGCCGGTCCTGGTCGTGGAAGGATGCGGCGGCTCCGGCCGGACCGCCCTGCTGAACAAGGTCCTCGACAAGTGGAAAGGGCACACGCCCTCGGTGCTGGTCCGGCCGCTGGAACGCCCCTTCGACGTGCACAATCCGCTGCGGACCGTGCTGGCCGCGGCCATGCTCGGGCTCAGCGCCGACATCCCCGGTTACGCCGTCGCGTTCCATCGGGTGGTCATCGCGCAGATCGTCATCGCCGAGGATTTCAATGGCGTCCCACCCGAGGAGCAGCTCAACCAGCTGCACCTGCTGCTCAACCGGTACAAGCGCCGCTCGGCCCTCATCGGATTCGTCCGCAACCTGATCAATCTGGCCGGGTCGCTGGCCGCCAACATCCAGGTGCCCGGCGCCCAGGTGATCGCACCGGGGGTGGCCAACGCGATCTCCGACGCGGTGGTCGACCGGTTGATGGGCGGCCGGCTGATGAGCAGGTTCACTTGGGGGCCGAACGCCGCGTGGTTCGCCCACCAGGACCTCGGCCTGCGCCTGGATGCCGAGCACACGCTGATCGAGCTGAGCAACAACGCCAGAAGTACCGATCCGATCATCCGACGTGGGGTCGACGACGTGCTGGTCGGCGCGTTCCTCGCGGACCTGCGGCACAGCGTCGCCAAGGTCAACTGGCGCACCTCGAATATTCTGGTGCTCATCGACGACGGTGACGCGTCGGCGGCCACCTCCTTCACCGGTTCCTTGCTGCGGGTCCGGCAGTCGATCGCGGCGACCAACGCCCGGCTGTCCGATCCACTCGCGCTGGTAACCGTCAGCTCCGGTGCGCTGGTCGACGGGCTGGTCGGGCAGGTGCCCGCGCCGACGGTGTTGCCCGAACCACTCGCGCCGCCGCGGATCGCGGCCGCCGGATCGCCGTGGGCCCGGGTGCGGTTGCCGGAACTCGGCCTGAGCGATGTCCAGTTGATGGCCAAGGATGTCGACCCGTACCAGTCGGAGAACATCGGCGCATCGATCTACCGGCTCACCCGAGGTCATCCCGCGGGCACGGACTACCTGCTGCGCCGGATCAAACACGACCACGACTTGCTCGGCGACCTCGACGGCCTGCTCCAGAGTCCGGGACCCGAATCCGGCACCACCGTCGAGCAGTATCTGTTGCGCGTCTTCGTTCGGGGCCTGAGCGTGCACAAACTCTTCCGCCGGGAGCTGGCGACCGCGCTCGTCACGGTTGCGGCGGCCAGGCACAAAACCGAGGCGCAAGGTCTGGTCGCGCTGCTGCCCGCCGGGGTCGAGCACGATTCGCCGCTGTTCCAGTTGCGGTCGATGTGGTACGTCACTCCCGGCGGCGAGGATCGACTGCCGGCGCTGGCGCGACTGCTCGGCCTGCGCGCGCTGGCCGCCCGCACCGAAGGGCAGGACTGGGCAAGGGTTTTCGGCCAACTGCGCGACAACGTCGCCGCCGATGATCGGGCGAGCAGACTGCACCACACTCGCCTGCTGAGCGGTCGCGGCGCGGTGGTCGACGAGCTCGCCGAGCTGTTGCCCGAGTTGCCGTCCGCGCAGTGGTTGCGGTTGTTCGACGAGGTAGTCGAGACACCGCACCCATCCGCGCGCGATCGCGATCTGATCGACGGCGACGATCGCGCGCACACCTTGCGCGAGTACCTCGCGGTCCTGGTCGCGCTGGTGCCCGCGTTCGAGTCGGATATCCGGATCACCGCGCCGGAGCAGAAGTCGCTGCTGTGTTCGCGGATCGAGCACAGCTACGAGAAGCTAGCCGATCATGCCCCGCAGAAGCTGCCATTTCTGGTGCGCGCCAACAGATATCACGGCCTCGCTGACCAATTCCAGTGACCCGCTGCGGCGGAAGGAGACCCGATCGTGGCATCACGATACCGGCTAGGCATCTTCCCGAAGCGTGACCGCCCCTTCCCGCGTCCGTGGACCGACTGGGTGCGGTTGGGGCTGGTGCTGACCCTGCTGCTGTTGGCGGGTGCCGGGTTCGGCTTCCGTGGGCCGCTGCACCATCTGGCCACCTGCAACGAGAGCTGGCTGCCCGACTCCGGCGCCTGGCAGGCCGGCGCGCGCTGTGTCGGATTATCCGAAGGGCCTTACGCTTTCGAGGTCGACGCGTTCGCCCCGGTGATGGGCGTGATCGCCGAGCAGAACCGCGCGGCCGCCGAGGAGTGCCCAGGGACCCCCGCCACCGTCGGCGTGCTGCTGACCATGACCGACGAGCTCGCGGGCAGCCGGGCCGTGCACGAACTGGAGGGCATGGCGGCCGGTCAGCGCCGGGCCAACGGCACCGGATGCCTGCATCCGATGAAGCTCGTCGTCGGTCAGATCGGTAACTACAACGGCAACGGCGACCCACTCGGGGTCGCCAGGAAGCTGGCCGACCGGGCCGATGTGGTCGCCGTCGCAGGCATCGGCCTCAGCGATCAGATCACCGCGGAGGTCGCGGACGTGCTTGCCGCGGCGAAGATTCCGATGGTCGCCGATGTGGTCACCGCGGAAGGATTCGACCAGGACGGCTCGCGCGGCGACAACCCCGAGTTCGACGGCTGCGACAAGGACATCACCTATCCACGCGGCATCGCCAGGGACTACTACTACCGAGTCGCATTCCGGGTGGCGGTGCAGGTGCAGGCCATCGGCGCGGTGGTCACCGCGCGGCCGGACTTCATCATGGTGCCGATCGGCGGCTCGGACCCCTACACCTGCACGACGTTGCCGTTTCTGCAGCGCCAGTACGGCGGCAACCTGCTCGAGGTCAAGTTCGATACGACGGAGTCGAGCACCGTGCCGCAGACCGCGAAACGCGTGTGCGCCACCGTGAAAGACGTGACGATCGCCTACATCGCCCGCGGCCGCGACCTCGGCAGGCTGCTCTACGCGCTGGACGAGGCGTACTCGAACGGCCAGTGCGCCGCGACCTCGGTCACGGTGGTCAGCACGTCGGATGGCAACCGGCTGCGCACCGTCGAGGCGGATCCGGCGCTGGAAGATCTGCGGACCAAGGCGCTCGGCTCGCGCACCTTCGCCGACGGCCGGGTGCGGATGCTGTTCACGCTGGTGGCCGGTGCGGACGGACCGCAGGCCGGCAACCCGAACTGGACCGAATTCGAGCGCACGTTCGATGAGGCGGGCTTCGACCTCGCCCACGTCGGCGACGGCTGGGCGGTCAACGCCTACGACGCCGTGACCACCATCGCCACCGCCCTGCGCAGCCTGCCTGCCACCTCGCCGGTGCAGCGCAGTCAGGTGAACGCGACGATCAGCGGCTTCTCCGCGCCGGACGCGGCGGTGCCGGGGGCGGGCGGGCCGATCATCTTCGACAACAGTGGCAACCGCACCGGTCCCGGTCCGCAGGTCGTGCGGCTGTGCCCGGTCACCACCTCGGTGGATCGGCCGCCGTACGTGCCGACGGTCGAGGCCAGGCCAGGTGAATCCGTCCCGCAGTGCGCACGCTGAACTTTGTGTGTCCGATCACGAATGCCCGTCTTTTGCTCTAGCGTGGGCACGGTTGGTGCCGAGAGGGGCTGTGGATGCGTAGCGGGATGTTGAGTCTGGCGCGGTTGCGCGAGCTGGTTGCGGTCGGGGAGATCGACACGGTGTTGGTCGCGATGACCGACATGCAGGGCAGATTGCAGGGAAAGCGTTGCGCGGCACAGTATTTCCTGGACGAGGTGGTCCAGCACGCGACCGAGGCGTGTAACTATCTGCTCGCCGTCGACGTGGACATGACGACGGTCGACGGCTACACGATGTCGTCCTGGGACACCGGATACGGGGATTTCGTGCTGCGTCCGGACCTGAACACTCTGCGGCTGGTGCCGTGGTGGCCGGGCACCGCGTTGGTGCTGTGCGATGTGGAGAAGGTGGAGCCGGCGGAGGAGCCCGTCGGGGTGTCGCCGCGGCAGGTGCTGCGCGCCCAGCTGGACCGGCTCGCCGAGCACGGGCTGCGCGCCTACGTCGGGACCGAACTCGAATTCCTGGTGTTCGACGACAGTTACGAGGCGGCGTGGTCGGCGGGCTACCGTGACCTGCGCCCGGCCAACCAGTACAACGTCGATTACTCGCTGCTCGGCACCGCGCGCATCGAGCCGTTGCTGCGCCGCATCCGCACCGAAATGTCAGGCGCGGGAATGTATGTCGAGTCGGCCAAGGGGGAGTGCAACCCCGGCCAGCACGAGATCACCTTCCGCTTCGACGAGGCGCTGGCGACCTGCGACAACCACAGCATCTACAAGACCGGCGCGAAGGAGATCGCCGCCCAGGAGGGGCGCAGTCTCTCCTTCATGGCGAAATACAATGAGCGCGAGGGCAACTCGTGCCATATTCATATCAGCCTGCGCGGTGCGTCCGGCGAGGCCGTGCTCGCGGGTGACGAGGCGCACGGATTCTCCGCACTCATGCGGCATTTCGTCGCGGGTCAGCTGGACTGCTTGCGCGAGTTCACCTACCTGCTCGCGCCGAACATCAACTCCTACAAGCGTTTCGTGCCGGGCAGCTTCGCGCCGACGGCGGTCGCCTGGGGCCGCGACAACCGGACCTGTGCGCTGCGCGTGGTCGGGCACGGGCCGTCGCTGCGGGTGGAGAATCGGGTGCCCGGCGGCGATGTGAACCCCTACCTCGCGGTGGCCGCCGCCATCGCGGCCGGGCTGCACGGTATCGAGCATCGGCTGCCACTGGAGCCGGAGTTCACCGGCAATGCCTATCGCTCGCAGCGGCCGCGGGTGCCGCGCACGCTGCGCGAGGCCGCGCAGCTCTTCGGGGACAGCAAGGTGGCGCGAGCCGCGTTCGGTGATGATGTAGTGGAGCACTACCGCAATGCGGCGCAGGTCGAGCTGGACGCCTTCGACGCCGCCGTCACCGACTGGGAGCGAATTCGTGGATTCGAACGACTCTGAGGGTCTGCGCACCGGAGTTGTGAAAAACGGCGGGCCGCGGCCCGTGATCGGCCTGCCGACCTACTTGGAGCCCGCGAAGTTCGGCTCGTGGCACGTCGACAGTGCCGTGCTGCCTGCCAGTTACGTGCAGATGGTGGTGGCGGCAGGCGGCATTCCGGTGCTGCTGCCACCGGCCGGAGTGGCCCGCCCGGAACTGGTGGCGCGCCTCGACGGACTGGTGCTGACCGGCGGGGCCGACGTGGCGCCCGCCCGCTACGGTGCGCCCGAGCATGCCCTCACCTACACCCGGCCGGACCGCGACGAGTCCGAATTCGAGCTGTTCGCACTGGCGCGGGCGGCACGGCTGCCGGTGCTCGCGGTGTGCCGGGGCCTGCAGGTGGTGAACGTGGCCTTGGGCGGCACACTGGTCCAGCATCTGCCGGATGTGGTCGGGCATGCCGAGCACTCGGGCACCGTCGGCGGCTTCACGGTCACTGAGGTGGTGACCGTGGCCGGGAGCAAGGTCGCGGCCATTGCGGGGCCACAGGTGAAGGCCAATTGCCATCACCACCAGGCGATCGACGTGTTGGCCGCGGAATTGGTGGCCACCGCGCACGCGACGGACGGCACGATCGAGGCGGCGGAGACGGCGGACGGACCGTTCTTGGTCGGTGTGCAATGGCATCCGGAGGTGGATGCGGTCGACCGCCGGTTGATCGGGGCGCTGGTCGCGGCGGCCGAAGACTATCGAAGGGAGCGGATGTCGTGACGACAGCGCAGGTGCTGAACCCGGCGACCGAGCAGGTCGTGGCGACGGTCGAGCTGGTCGGCGTGGCCGAGACCGACGCGGCGATCGAGCGGGCCCAGCGGGCCGCGCTCACCTGGCGCGAGGTGGCGCCGGGCGATCGGGCCCGGCTGCTGCGCCGGTTCGCCGAGGCCGTCGACGCGGATCTGGAGCGGCTGGCCCAGTTGGAGGTCAGCAACTCCGGGCACACCATCGGCAATGCGCGCTGGGAGGCGGGCAACGTCCGCGACGTGCTGCACTACGCGGCAGGCATGCCGGAACGGTTGCTGGGCCATCAGATTCCGGTCGCGGGCGGGGTGAACATCACCTTCCACGAACCGCTCGGCGTGGTCGGGGTGATCGTGCCGTGGAACTTCCCGATGCCGATCGCGGCGTGGGGATTCGCACCAGCACTGGCGGCGGGCAACACGGTGGTGCTCAAACCCGCCGAGCTGACGCCGCTGACCGCGATCCGGCTGGGCGAGCTCGCACTCGAAGCGGGCCTGCCGGAGCACGTCTTCCAGGTGCTGCCGGGCAAGGGGTCTGTGGTCGGGCAGCGGTTCGTGACCCACCCCGCGGTGCGCAAGGTGGTGTTCACCGGATCCACCGAGGTGGGCACCCAGATCATGGCGGGCTGCGCGCAGCAGGTGAAGCGGGTGACGCTGGAGCTCGGTGGCAAGAGCGCGAATATCGTGTTCGCCGACGCCGATCTGGCGCGGGCGGCGGCCACCGCGCCGTACGGCGTGTTCGACAACGCCGGTCAGGATTGCTGTGCGCGGTCGCGAATCCTCGTGCAGCGCAGTGTTTTCGACAAGTTCCTGGAGTTGCTCGAGCCCGCGGTGCGCGGGGTGCGGGTGGGCGATCCGACGCAGGAGTCCACCGAGATGGGGCCGCTGATCTCCGCTGCGCATCGCGACCGCGTCGCCGCCTACATCGAGCCGTCGACGAAGGTCGCGTTCACCGGTGCGCGCCCCGACGGGCCCGGATTCTGGTATCCGCCAACGGTTGTGCTGCCGGACGCGCCCACCGACCGGGTGCTCACCGAAGAGGTGTTCGGCCCGGTGGTCGCGGTCCTGCCGTTCGAGGACGAGGCCGACGCCATCCGGATCGCCAACGACACCGAGTACGGGTTGTCCGGCTCCATCTGGACCAACGACGTCGGCCGGGCGCTGCGGGTGTCGCGCGCCGTCGAGGCCGGGAACCTGTCGGTGAATTCGCATTCCTCCGTGCGGTATTGGACTCCGTTCGGCGGATTCAAGCAGTCCGGCCTCGGGCGCGAGCTCGGTCCTGACGCCGCACTCGCGTTCACCGAGACCAAGAACGTCTTCATCGCCACCCAGTGAACCTTTCTTCTACCCGACAGGAGATGCCTTGCAGCGCTTACAGGATCGAGTCGCCGTTGTCACCGGCGGCGGGAGTGGCATCGGCCTTGCCACGGTCCGTCGCTTCGCGGCCGAGGGCGCGAAGGTCGTCGTCGCCGATATCGACGCAGGCACCGGTGAGGCGGCGGCCGCCGAGGTCGCCGGCTTGTACGTGAAGGTCGACGTGACCGACGAGGCGCAGGTCGAAGCCCTGTTCCAGACCGCCGTCGACACCTATGGCGGACTCGACATCGCCTTCAACAACGCGGGAATCTCACCGCCGGAGGACGATTCGATCCTGACCACCGGTCTCGACGCATGGCGCCGGGTGCAGGAGGTCAATCTCACCTCGGTCTACCTGTGCAGCAAATACGCCATCGGGCACATGCTGGAACGGGGCAAGGGGTCGGTCATCAACACCGCCTCGTTCGTCGCGGTGATGGGTGCGGCGACCTCGCAGATCTCCTACACCGCCTCCAAGGGTGGCGTGCTCGCGATGAGCCGCGAACTCGGAGTTCAGTTCGCCCGCAACGGGATCCGGGTCAACGCGCTGTGCCCCGGACCGGTCAATACGCCGTTGCTGCAGGAGTTGTTCGCCAAGGATCCGGAGCGGGCCGCTCGTCGCCTGGTGCACATCCCGACGGGTCGTTTCGCCGAACCGGAGGAAATCGCCGCCGCCGTAGCGTTTCTCGCCAGCGACGATGCTTCGTTCATCACGGCATCCCAGTTCCTGGTGGACGGTGGGATCTCCGGTGCTTATGTGACGCCGCTGTAGTAGCGGATGGCATCGCGACCGCTGAGGTCACGCGAGCGCCGCCCCACGGTCGTCGCCGAGCATCGGGCTCGGCGACGACCGGCCATCGAGTACTACTGAGCCGCGGGAGGAGCGGCCGGGGGCGGCGGTGGCTGCAGGAGATAGTCGAGCAGGCTCAAGCTATGCGTCAGCCTGTCCACTTTCTCCGCCAGGCCGACATTAGGGGTCTGGGCGCCGGCGCCTGAGTCGGCTGCATTGTTATCGGTGCCTGTCGTGCCCGGAGGGGTTTCGCTCGGGGCTTCTGCGGCGTTCGGTGCTGACTCGCTGCCTTGGTCGCCCGCGCCCGGTGCGGGTGCGGCAGGTGCGCCCGGCGCTGCGGGGGCTGCTGGTGCGCCCGGCGCTGGGGCCGGTGCCGCTGGCGCGCCCGGCGCTGGGGCCGGTGCTGCTGGCGCGCCCGGCGCTGGCGCTGCGGGGGCTGCTGGCGCGGCAGGTGCTGGGGCTGCTGGCGCGGCCGGTGCGGCTGGTGCTGGGGCCGCGGGCGCAGCCGGTGCTGCGGGCGCTGCGGGCGCTGGTGCGGCCGGTGCGCCAGGCGCGGTCCCGTTCGGCTGGAAGGCATTGGCTCCGGCGATGCCGGCGAACAACAGTGTCGTGGTCAGGCCTGCGATGGCCGCGGTTCCGATCGTGCGTTTCATGTAGAGCCCCTTCTTATCTCGAAGTGGTCCAGGTAGTTCGGATATTCGACGCGCTGAGCGCGTATGACCGCGAGCAAGCCCTTCGACACCGTAGTGATCGGGATCAGCCCTGTTGGGGCTCACGTATTCCGCCGTCGGACTTTGTGCCTGGTGGTTGTCGTCGCCGAGCGCGACGCTCGGCGACGACGACGAACAGTTCGGGTTTCGCTTCGGCATCGGACAAACCATTCGACCACCTGGCGGCGGTGCGAAGCGTCAAGGAATGCGTCGGTGAACCGATCGGCTGTTCAACTCAGATTTGCACCAGGCATAGCGAGGACTAGCCGAAGCCCGGGAATGTCGGCATCTGGGGCAGGTTCGGGAGCTGAGGTACCGGTGGCACGCCGGGGAACTGCGGCATGCCGGGTATCCCTCCGCCGGGTGCGGTCTGTCCGCCGGGTGCGGGTGCCCCTCCGCCAGGAGTAGCCGGGTTCGCAGGATCAGCTGGGCTGGCTGGGTTAGCGGGTGCGGCCGGGTTGGCGGGTGCCGCCGGTGCCGCTGGGTTGGCGGGTGCCGCCGGTGCCGCTGGGTTGGCGGGTGCCGCCGGCGCCGCTGGGTTGGCTGGTGCCGCCGGGTTGGCCGGGTTGGCTGGTGCTGCTGGGTTAGCGGGTGCGGACGGCTGGAATGCGCTGGCACCGGCGACGCCAGTGAAGAGCAGTGTTGCGGTCGCTCCTGCGGCGGCCGCGGCTGCGATGATCCGATTCATGTGTGTAGCCCCTTCTCGTGTTGAAGTGGTACATGCGTACATGCTGATCAAACGTTCAACACAGTAGTGGCTCAGATCACAATCAGCAAAACTGGTCGGTATGGAACGGGTCCGAAGTCGGGAATTCGGTTGGTTTCGGCGCGGCCCGCCGCCGTCGTCTTGCGGAAGAATGTCGAATTGTCGGGCGGTTACGGCCCGGAATGCCGGTCGGCTCAACGCGTCGGATAGCGGAGCCGCAGGCCGAGCGCGTCGCCGCCACGCCGAAGCGTGGCGGCGACGCCGAACAGTGCGGTTTGCCGCGACGTCCGACCCCTATTGCGGAAAGGTGGTTACGCGAATTGGGGTGAACGCCGCGGGCGAGCCGATCGACTGCTCAGTCGCAAGACTGCACCGCAGTGAGTCTCCACGGATAAAGCGAAATTGCCGGTTTCAGGGCCGTTTTCAACGCACCGTGCCGGTGCCTGCGCCCGGGCTGGTACCGGTGCCTGCTCCGGTACCAGTACCGGTTTCGGTGTCAGTACCGGTACCGGTGCCGGTCTCGGTTTCGGTGCCGGTGCCGGTGCCGGTGCCTTCGCCCGTGCCAGTGCCTTCGCCTGCGCCGGGGGCGCCGCCCGCGCCCGGGCTGGTGCGGGTGCCTGCACCTGGGCTGGTGCTGGTGCCTGCGCCGTTACCTGTGCCGCCGTTGTCTGCTTCCTGATCAGCTTCGGTGCTCGGGCACTCCTCGACCGGCTTGGCCGACTCGTCATCCGTCTCGTCGTCTTTGGCGGGCAGGCCGGCGCTGCCGGAGCTGGGCAAGCCGGCTGGCGCGCCACCCTGTGGGGTGCCGCTCTCGTCGCTGTCGCCGTTGTCGCTGCTGGCGCCGTTGTCACTACCTGCACCGCTCGGGTCGGTCTGGCTGGTGCTGGGTTCGCTCGGCTTCTTTTTCTTCTTGGCCGGGTCTTCGGTACCGCTCTTGCTCTCTGGGCACTTCTCGGGTGCAGTCTGGCTCACCCTCGTGAATCCGCCGACCGAATCTTCGGTCTGGAATGTATTCGCCCCGGCGGCACCGGCTAGCAATAGTGTCGCGGTCAGCCCTGCGGCCGCGGCTCCGATCTTGCAAATCATATGTGTAGCCCCTTCTCGTTTCGAAGTGGTACATGCTGATCAAACGTTCAACACGTTAGTGGTGATCCTTCGAAATGAGCAGGACGTCGGTACCGTAGGCAAGTCCCTTTCGCTTGCGCGCACCAGCCCACATAGCGGTAATTCCAATTGGTCATTACCCCGGATGCGCTTGTTCCCCAAGCGCGGATAATTAAACCCCGCAACCGAAATCATTGACAGTGAACGGGACATGACCGAACAGATGCCCGGTCACGTCCCGTTCCGTGTCGAACTACGGCGCTATTGCTGCCTTCGCGGGGACCAGCGAGCCGAGCGTGATGTCGTCGCCCGCGTCGGGAACCTCGGTGCCGCGCAGGGAGGTGCCTGCGGTCTCCCGCAGGAAGCACCAGGCGACCAGGCCGACGAGGCTCGCGCCGACCATGTAGACGGCCGGGAACAGCGACCAGCCGGTCCCCTCGATGACGGCCTCGTTGACCAGCGGTGCGGTGCCACCGAAGGCGGCGGTGGAGAGGTTGTAGGCGAGCGCGAATCCGGCGTAGCGGACGTGCGTCGGGAAGATCGCGGGGAAGGTGGAGCTGATGGTCGCCAGCTGCGGAACGTACAGCAGGCCGAGCACCACGAACCCGGTGATGGCCCACACGGTGCCCTGACCCATCAGCCAGTACATCGGGACGGCCAGCGCGGCCAGGCCGACCAGCGAGAACAGCCACATCGGGCGGCGGCCGACCCGGTCGGACAGCCGGCCGAAGAACGGCAGCACCAGCATCATCACCGTCTGGCCGATCAGCATCATCGCGGTGGTGTCGGACTCGCCCATGCCGATGGTTTTCTGCAGGTAGGTCGGCTGATAGGTGAGCAGGGTGTAGTTCACGACGTTGAGTGCGACGACCAGGCCGGCCAGCGTGAGCAGTTCGCGCCGGTAGGTGGTGACCAACTCGCGCAGGCCGCGCAGGCCGCCGGGCGGCTGGTTCTCCTCCTCGGCGACCTCGGTGAACACCGGGCTCTCGTCGAGTTTCGACCGCAGATACCAGCCGACCAGGCCGAGCGGCACGGCGAGCAGGAACGGGATGCGCCAACCCCAGTCGTGCATCGCGGCCGAGCCGAAGGCGAGCTGGCAGGTGAGCACCGTCGCCGACCCGCCGACGAAGCCTGCGAGTGTGCCGAATTCGAGGAAACTGCCTAGGAAGCCGCGTTTCTTGTCACTGGCGCATTCGGCCAGATATGTTGCGGCACCGCCGTATTCACCGCCGGTGGAGAAGCCCTGCACGACGCGCAGCGCGATCAGCAGAATCGGCGCGAGCACGCCGACCTGGGAATGGGTCGGCAGCAGGCCGATGGCGCCGGTGGCGGCCGCCATCAACAGGATCGTGGTGGCCAGCACCGCTTTTCGGCCGATCCGGTCGCCGAGCGGACCCCACACCATGCCGCCGAGCGGGCGCAGCAGGAACGAGATGGCGAAGCCGAGCATGGTGCCGAGCGTGCCCAGGTCACCCGGGAAGAAAGCGTCGGTCAGGTAGGTGGCCGTCGCGGCATACACGCCGTAGTCGAACCATTCGGTGGCATTGCCCATTGCGGAAGCGGCGACCGATCGCCTCAGTGGAAAACTCCCCGGGTCCCCATCACTCACGTGCGCGTCCTCTCCAGTCCATTGAACGGACCTCGTTTCGGCCCGCCTCCGGGTCCTGACACCAGAGACTGGGCACGAAATAGACCGATACCCACGTTTCATCCGGCGCAAACAGGGCATCCCGTTGTGCCCACCTCTTGCGAGTGCCGCGACCTGCGGCGGAGGGGGTGGATGTGAGGATGGTCACGAATTGATAACGGACCGAAAATCGTCAGCGTTGGTTCGGTGAACACCTCGCGCACGTTCCTGTCGTCGAACTCGGCGTGGTCGCCTCCTTCGCGCCGCCGACGGCCGAGTTCGGTCTCGCATCCGGTGAGTCACCCGGTCGCTGCGGCGGCCCCCGGCTTGACCAGCCCCGCTTCGTAGGCGAACACCACCGCCTGCACCCGATCACGCAGACCGAGTTTCGACAGCACCGAACTGACGTGCGTCTTCACCGTGTGCTCGCTGACCGTCAGCGCCGCGGCGACTTCGGCGTTCGAGAGGCCACGGGCGAGCTGGCGCAACGTATCTCGCTCCCGCTCGGTCAGTTCGTTCAGGCGGCAAGCCAATTCGGGCCGCGGGCGTCCGCGCTCGGTGAGCTCCGCGATCAAGCGCCTGGTCACCGTCGGTGCCAGCAGAGCCTCGCCTGCGGCGACAACGCGCACCGCGGTGGCCAGCTCGTCGCGGCGAGCATCTTTGAGCAGGAACCCGCCGGCCCCGGCCCGCAAGGCATCGTAGACATACTCGTCGACATCGAACATGGTGAGCACCAATACTTTCGCTGAGGTCTCGGCACAGATCCGGTGGGTAGCGGCCACGCCGTCCAGGCGCGGCATTCTGACATCCATGACCACCACGTCGGGGGCCAGCGCATGAGTTTTCTCGATGGCCTCCAGTCCGTCGGCGGCCTCGCCGACCACGGTGAGATCCGGCTGCGCGGCGAGGATCAGGCCGAAGCCGGCCCGGAAAAGGTCCTGGTCGTCGACCACCAGCACACGCACGCTCAACTGCGCTGTCCCAGCGGGAGTTCTGCGCAGACGTGGAACCCGTTGTCCGAGTGGCCGTGCCAGAGCGTTCCGCCGTTACCGGTAACTCGTTCGCGCATGCCGAGCAGGCCGTAGCCGGTGGATTTCGCACGGGTCCGGCCGATGCCGTCATCGCAAACCCGCACCGTCAGCAGCTGATCCGACCAGCGCAAGGAGACACGCACGCAGCTCGCGCGCGCATGCTTCATGGTGTTGGTCAAAGCTTCCTGCACCACGCGGTATGCGGTGACCGCGACGTCATCGGACACTGCTCGACGTGCCCCGTGCTCGTCCAGCGCCGCGGTCAGTCCGCCGCGCCGCGATTGCTCGACCAGGTCGGGAATCGCCTCGATGCCGGGCTGCGCTGGTGGATAGGCGGTTTCGCCGCGCAGGGTGCCGAGCGTGCGCCGAAGTTGGTGCACCGCAACGCGGCCGGTGTCCGCGATACTCGCGAACGTAGCGTCCGCCCGTTCGCGGTCGCTACCGGTGAACAGGGGGCCGGTCTCGGCCTGCACGATCATCGAACCCACCGAGTGCGTGACGATGTCGTGCATGTCCCTGGCGATCCGCAGGCGCTCCCGGGCCAGCGCCGCGAGACGTTCCTCGTCGAGCCGACGGGCGCGTTCCTCGAGCATGGCGATCTGGGCGCGCCTGGCGCGAACTCCGGTGCCGAGTGTCCAAGCGGTGAGGAAGGACATCGCGGCGTGGCCGTAGGAGTCCGGGCTCTCGTGCGGGATGGCGAGGGAGAGCAGGATGCCGAACGCGCCGGCCACGAAAGCACCGCGCCGCCGCACCGGCGGGCTGTACGCCGCGATGGTGTACGCGCAGACGACGGTGCCGTAGGGGAGGGCGGGCATGGCGTGCAGACAGGCGAGCGCGGTGATCGCCGGCCCGACCACGAGGAATACCGCGACCGGTGCGCGCCGCCGCCACAGCACCGGCACGGACGCGGTCGCCGACAGCACGATCACCCACCACGGTTGCTGCGCGAGCACCGCGGGTCCGACGCTGGCCACGGTGATCACCACGGTCAGCACGGCATCGACCGCGTGGGACGGGAATCGCTCGAACCGTTCGATGACGCCCCGGGTCGCGTCGTCGACGGCGCCCGCGGTCCGGGTCGCCGCACTGGTAAGCCTCACAAGCGTTCAGTCTGGTCTGCCCGCGAGCTTCGTCGCCTCACTCTGCGGGCTGATACCGACCTCATCCCTACGGGTGAGGTTGGGCCGCTGCGACTTCGGTGCTGTCAGCCACCTGCTCGGCCGACAACCGGTCCCACGTCTGTTGACCGGGTCACGGCTTCCAGTTGGTGGTGTGCAGCCAGGATTCGAGGGTCTGCAGGGTGGGGTGGTCTTTGCGGAGGGCGGCGGTATCGATGGGTTCGTCGGGGCCGTCGTTGAAGTAGGCGAACATCTTTGCCACCTGTTCGTCGAAGGCGCGGACCTGCTCGATCGGCACTTGATTGCTGCGGGCGGGCAGACCTGCGACGCGGCCGAAGGTCTCGGCGATCTGAGGTGGGGTGAGGCGGTCGCCCGCGAGGGGGACGGCGCGGCCGAGGTAGTCGGCGGGGCGGTCGAACGCGAGGGCGGCGAAGGCGCCGATGTCGTGTACCGAGATGAGCGAGAGCGGGATATCGGCGCGGACCGCGAGATTCAGGACCAGTTCACCGTTTTCGTCGACAATGGGTCGATTGAACGCGTTGAAATTGTCCATGAAGAAGACCGGGCGCAACACGGTGGCAGGCAGGTCGAGCGAGGCGATGTGCGCCTCGATGGCGGTCTTCGCCGCGTAATATTCGACGCCAGAGTTCTCGTCCGCGCCTTTGAGTGAGCTGTACACCAAATGCTCGATACCGGACGCTTTCGCGAGGTCGGCCACCGCTTTGCCGCGTCGTTGCTCCGCCTCGATGCCAGCGCTGGTGATGTGCACGCCGGTCATCATCGTCAACATCATGAAGACGCCGTACGTGCCGTCCATGGCCGCTCGCACGGAATCCGCATCGTCCAGGTCGCCTTCGATCAGGTTGGCGCCGGAGGTGCGCAGTGCGCGGGCCGCCGGTGCGTCGAGATCACGAACGAAAGCGTGCACTTCCCAGCCACGTTCGAGCAGTTGCGCGGTGGTCGCCCGCCCCTGCTGTCCAGTGGCGCCGATGACCAGGACCGGTCCTTTGTTGCTGTTCATGTCAAACTCCTCGGATGTGGTGATCGTGTTCCGATCTCCTGTTGAGTAAGACGTTAGAGACGGGCGGCGGTCTGGTCCTGTTACCAATACTGCTACCCACAAAGGGAATTCGATGACCGAAAATCACCGCGCCGAACTCGCGGCATTCCTGCGCGCACAGCGCTCCCGGGTGCAGCCCGCCGACGTCGGACTGCCACCCGATATGGAGCCGGGCAGGCGGCGCACCCCCGGCCTGCGCCGCGAGGAAGTCGCCGAGCTGGCCGGCGTCAGCCTCACCTGGTACACCTGGCTCGAACAGGGCCGCAAGATCGCGGCCAGCCCGCAGGTGGTCGACGCGCTCGCCCGCGCATTGCGGCTCGATACCGGACAGCACCGGCATCTGCGCAGGCTGGCCGGGCTGGCCGATCCGGTCGCCGCCCCGCAGCCGGGCGAGGAGCGGGCGCGGTTGCAGCGACTGGTCGACTCGATGATGCCGAGCCCGGCCGGAATCCATGACGGCCGTTTCGATTTCGTGGTCTGGAACGACGCCTACGCACGCATCCGGATCGACCCGGCCGAGCTCGCGCCCGAACGCCGCAACATGGTGTGGATGATGTTCACCGACGAGGTCAACCGAAAAGCCATGCGCCGCTGGGAGCCCGCCGCCCGCGCGGTGCTGAGCCAGTTCCGTGCCGCGGTCGGCCGTCGACCCGACGACGAGCGGCTGGCCGCGCTGGTCGCGGTGCTGAACGAGGTGAGCGTCGAATTCCGCACCTGGTGGTCGGAGTACCCGGTCCAAGAATTCCGCGCCGCCACCATCGGCATCGACCACCCCACGGCGGGCGCTCTCGACCTCGAGCTCTTCCAGCTCAGGCTGGTCGAGAACCCGGACCTGCTCCTGGTCGTGCAGTTGCCGTCGACCGAGGACGACCGCAGGCGCATCACCGCCGCGTTGGCTTGATCAGCCGCTCGCAGGCCAGTTCTCCTCGATGATCAGGCGGCC
This sequence comes from Nocardia suismassiliense, assembly GCF_900269665.1. Lineage (GTDB taxonomy): Bacteria > Actinomycetota > Actinomycetes > Mycobacteriales > Mycobacteriaceae > Nocardia > Nocardia suismassiliense. The sequence continues at coordinate 7,508,986 of NZ_LT985361.1, read as the reverse complement.
GGCGTGCACCGCCGCCGCGTGGTGTTCGGCGACCACGTCGGGCGGGTAGGTCGGCCAGAGGGTGATGGCGCCGGTGGCCTTGTCGATGGTGCTCACCGTGCCGCCGATCGGCAGCGGGCTTGGCGGAGTGCGGTTTTCGGTGGGCGGCGGGGGCGTGAAGATGGCGACGACGACGAAGCAGCTGTCGAATTCGGTGATCCGATTGGTGATCCCGCGCCCAGCGTCGTCGTCGAAGGACAGGTAACGCTCGGTAAGGCGTTCGGCCTCGGCGAGGGTTACCGGGGTGGTGCACTCGGTCGGGTAAGCATGGATGTCCATGGTGTCGACGGCGGCCACCGGCGGTGGCGCCAACTCCTTTCCGCAATCCTGGTGCCCCACTGTGCCGTACGCGCGCGGCGGTTGCTCGCGTTGTCCGGGATTTGCTATCGGACGGCAGAGTTTGCCGGGCGGTCGAAGTGCACGGTGGCGAGCATACGGCGGGCCAGCAGTTCGGGGTCGGCCTCGTCGGCGAGGCTCGAATTGTCCAGCGCCCCTTCGCGCCACAGCGCGGCGAAACCGTGCACCAGCGACCAGGCGGCCAGCTGGGTGGCCTGCTGCTGCCCGACGTCGCCGGGGTTGAGGGCGGACACGCCGGAACGCAGCGCCGCCGCGGACTTCGTGCGCGCCTCGGCCAGGCGCGCATCGTCGGCCCGCAGCAGGCTGTGCCGGAACATCACGTCGAAATGTCCGGGGTGCTCCCGCGCGAAACGGATGTAGGCGACGGCGACCTCGCGGAAGTCGGGGCCGGCCTGCGTCAGCTCGGCGGCGAGCAGTTCGAATCCCTCGATGGCCAGCGCGGTCAGCACCCCCGCACGATCGCCGAAATGGTGTGCGGGCGCCGCGTGCGAGACGCCGGCCCGGCGCGCCAATTCGCGCAGGGACACCGCGTCGACCCCGTCGCTCGCGATCTGGTCGGCGGCCGCGGCCAGGATGGTGGCCCGCAGATCGCCGTGGTGATAGCCGCTTTTCGCCATGCCTCGATGGTGCCCGAGAATCTAGTCATTGACAAGTTTGCCGCTCGATCCTAATCTTTCCAGTGTCAAGATTGATCGCTAGAAACGTAGGAGACCCTGATGGCACCGCTGGTTGTACTCGCCGTCGTCACCGCATTGGCCCGCCTCATCGGCCGGCTGGCCGGACCGGACTGGCTCGACTCGTGGCCGCACGCCGTCGCACTCGGTCTCGCGGCCATGTTCGCGCTGACCGCCAGCGCCCACTTTCTCTCGCCGCGCCGCGAAGCACTGGTGGCAATGGTGCCGCCGGCCCTGCCCAACCCGGCCGCTCTGGTCACCCTCACCGGCGTCCTCGAATTGGCCGGCGCGGCCGGACTACTCATCCCCGCCACCGCGAAACTTGCTGCGGCAGCCCTGATCCTCCTACTGATCTCCCTGTTCCCAGCCAACATTCGCGCCGCGAAGGCAGACCTCGGCATCAAGACCATGCCCCTGCCGCTGCGCGCCCTGGTCCAGGTTCTCTTCATCGCCGCGCTGGGTGTGGTCCTCTTCGCCTGAGCACCAGATAAGCCCGCCTACGCAACGAAAGATGTTGCGCAGGCGGGCTTTCTTCTGGGCAGACGCTAGGCATCGGCCGCTCGGGCCGACCGTTGGGGATTTCGCAGCGACAATGCGATGCGTCTAAGGCGAAAGAGACTGTCCGCCAACCGGTATGGCCGCAGCGGGGTTACAGCACGGCTTGAGTCTGTGTCACCTTCGCGACGAGCTTGTTCGCGTCATCGCGAATTTCGGTCTCCACCACGATGAATGAACGCCCTGCGTGCAACGGGGTGGACGAGGCGGTGGCATAACCGGAGCGAACTGCCCGGACGAAGTTGGTTTTCGATTCGACGGTGGTGGTGCCTGCCTTGCCTTCCGGCAGATTCAGGTAGGCGCAGACCGCGCCGGTTGCGTCCGCCAGTGACATCAGGACGCCGCCGTGCAGGACACCACCCAGCGTGCACAGGGATTCGTTCCAGGCGATGCGACTGCGGACCAGGTCGGGGCTGTGTTGAAGCACCTCGATGTCGAGCCGCTCGGTGAACGGCATGGTCTGGTGGAACAGTTTGGTACCAGTCTCATCGATCATGCCGGCGATCCTGCCCGACCAGGTGCGCCCGGTCGATTACCCGTGAGGTAAGGCTTCTCGGTTAGATCGGCTGTGTCGCATGGCGTGGGTGGTCACCGCGACGATCACCAGGGTCGCTGTGAGCCCGCCGGACACCATGACGTCGGCGGGCGAGCCGCGGTCCACCACGAAGCCGCCGGCCAGGGCGCCGAGGGAGATCGTCGCCTGGAAGGAAGCGGTGAACAGCACCGAGGCCGCCTCGGGTGTATCAGGCGCGGCCTTGGCGAACCAGGCTTGTGACGACACCGGCACCGCGCCGTATCCGATACCCCAGACGATCAGGAGCACCAGCGCACCAGCCGGCCACTGGCCGAGCAGGGGCAGCAGCAGGGTGGCACTCGCCAACAGGGCGGCGGCACCGCCGAAGGTGGCATGGGGATGCCGCTCGACCGCCGCGCCGCCCAGGAAATTACCGAGAATGCCTGCGGCGCCGTAGATCAGGAGCAGCAGGCTGACCATGCCGGGTCCGAGGTGAGTCACCTGTTCGAGAAAGGGAGTCACGTAGGTGTAGGCGCCGAAATGCGCCAGCACTACGAGAAATGTTGTCAGCAAGGCGAATCGGACGTTGGCACCACGAAGTAGCCCACGTAATACGGCAATTCGGGTCGCCTGTTGGGCGGGCAGCGGCGGCAGGAACATGCCCAGCATGCCCAGTACGCCGGTCGCGAGCATCCCGATCACCACGAATGTCATTCGCCAGCCTGCGATCTCACCGAGAAATGTGCCGATAGGCACACCCAGCACGGAACCCAGCGGCACTGCCGCGAAGATCACCGCGTTGGCCCGGCTCACCGCAGCCGCCGGAACCAACCGGCGGGCCAGCCCGGCCGCGATGGACCAGAACCCGCCGATGGAGACGCCGACCAGCACCCTGGACACCAGCACGACCCAGTACGCCGGTGCGACAGCCACCAGCACGTTACTCAGCACGAGCAGGAACATGAACAGGCACAACATGATTCGACGGTCGATGCGCCCGGCGGCGACGATGGTGACCGGCGCGGCGACGGCGGCGACCAGTCCGGGCATGGTCATCATCAGGCCGGCCATACCGTCGGAGATGGTGAAGTCGGCACCGATCGAGGTGAGCAAGCCGATCGGCAGTATCTCGGCGGTGACGATCGAGAAGATCGCGAGCATCACCGAGACGACGGCGAGCCAGCCGGTCAGCGTGCTGCGCGGAGATGGCGGGGAGGGTGTGAGAACGGTGGACACGGCGCCCAGTTCATCAGCGGGCCGGCCGTTGATCCGGCGGGTTTACGCCACCGCCGTATTCAGGGCGAAAACCCGCTCAGCCGCGCCCGGCGCGCATCGGGGCGAGGAATTCGGCGTTCGTCTCGGACTTGCGCAGCCCCTCCAGCAGCAGGTCGAGTGCCTGCGGCGCGTCCAGGGGGGCGAGGGTCTTGCGCAGGGTGTGGGTCGCCGCCAGCTCGTCGGGTGCGAGCAGCAGTTCGTCCTTGCGGGTGCTGGACTGACCGATGTCCACAGCGGGGAAGACCCTGCGGTTCGCGGCGGCGCGGTCGAGCTTGAGCTCGGCATTGCCGGTGCCCTTGTACTCCTCGAAGATCACCGTGTCGGCCAGCGAACCGGTCTCCACCAGGGCGGTGGCGATGATGGTGAGCGAGCCGCCGTTCTCGATATTGCGTGCGGCGCCGAGGAACCGCTTGGGTGGGGCGAGGGCGGAGGCTTCCACACCACCGGACAGCACCCGGCCGGAGCCGGGACTCGCCAGGTTGTAGGCGCGGGCGAGGCGGGTCAGCGAGTCGAGCAGTACGACGACGTCGCGGCCCATCTCGACCAGCCGTTTGGCGTGTTCGATGGCGAGTTCGGCGACCGCGATGTGTTCGCGGGCGGGTTGGTCGAAGGTGGCCGCGGCTACGTCGGCGGGGACGGCCCTGGTCAGGTCGGTGACCTCCTCCGGGCGCTCGCCGACTAGGACGAGCATGAGCTCGCACTCAGGATGGTTCTTCGCGATGCCGTGCGATATGGCTTGCAGCACAGAGGTTTTGCCCGCTTTCGGCGGCGCGACGATGAGTGCGCGCTGGCCCTTGCCGATCGGCATGACCAGGTCGGTGACGCGGGTGGTCATGGCGTGCCGTTCGGTTTCCAGGCGGAGGCGTTGGTTGGGGTAGATCGGTACCAGGTCGTTGAAGGCGGGCCGGTGGGCGATCTTGTCCGGGTGCTGCCCGTTGACCGTGCCGACGGTGCGCAGCGGTGCGGGTTTGCCGTTGACACCGGCGGATTGTGTTGTGCCGGTGAGGAAGTCGCCTCGGCGCAGGCGGTGTTCGCGGATCAGTCGTTGCGGCACGGGGATGTCGCTCGGTCCGGGCAGGTAGCCGTCGAGGCGCAGGGTGCCGCGGTTGTCGGTGAGGTCGAGGATGCCGGTGACGGCGCGGGCCGGATCTTGTTCGGCCGCCCCGGCTTCGGTGGGGTTGTCGTTGATTGTGTTGTGGTTCATGGGTTTTCCTTACAGGGGGAGTGAGTACGGCGAAACAGCCGTGAAGGCGACGACGAACGTCGCGGAGCAAGATCCTCGGGGTATTCCGGAACGGTTCTGTCGACCGGGTCGGAACGGGGGATCTCAGAATTCTTGCGGGAGAACTAGCTACATCCACAAGTAGAAGACGTGGCCGAGAGTACAGGTTCGATCTTCGGCGCGCAATGGTGTCGGTCACCAGGCACCGCCTGCCACCCACCACCGTCTGCTATCAGCTCAACGACCCCCGGCGGATGAATATTCCCGTGACCCGGGCGAATGCGCCGCCCGGATACGACAAAGCCCGGCAGGCGACGTGGGGGACACGTCGCCTGCCGGGCCTCGGCGGTAGGTGCTGTTTATCCGTAGACGGAGTTGTAGAACTGGATCGCGCTGGCGATGCCGACCGGAACGCCGAGCACGATCATGCCCGCCGCGGCACCGAGCGCGATGCCGACGCCCGCGCCTGCGATGCACAGGCCGATCGGACCGGCGAAGAAGGTCGGCACGACCAGCGGAGCGCCGATGATCGCACCCGCGACGCAGCCGAGCGCGCCGCCGACGATGGTGCCGACCAGGGTGCCGATGGCGGTGGCCAGGCCGAACTGGGTGGCGGCGGTGCTCAGCGCGGTGTTGAAGTCGGCGCCCGCGACGTCCTGCGCGGCGACCGGCTTCAGCATCGACGCGGGGTGTGCGTCCGCCGCATCGGTGCTCGGGGTGAAAGTAGCGGTATTACCGTCGATTTGAGCCGCAATAGGCCATTCCATACCGTCTTTGAGATACGTCAACGGCATGCCAGCAACCAGTCGGCCCTGATTGTCCAGCACCTGGAATTGGGTGCCCTGGGTCGTCAATGACCCGGCGTCGGTCTTCAGCACAACCGATTTGTCGACCACATTCGCGGTGTAGTGGATGCCGGGCAGAATGTCGGTTTGCACGGTCGACCCCGGAGCGGGGGCCGGTGCGGCAGGTTCCGCGTACGCGGTGCCGCTCGTGATCCCGATAGCCGCGATGACCAGGGTGGACGCGGCAGCAAACTTCTTGACCCTCATACTTTTCAGACACTTTCCTCAGCAGGAGCACCGTCGGCCCGCAGGGGGCTCGAGCTGGCGCGGCCCATCAATACGAACCTTTGAACAGGCTCGTCGTCCTATGTTTCGGACAAGTAACAGGAGGCGCTAGGAAAGCGTCAAATAGAAGTGATCTGTGTTAAAGAAACATAAATTCAGACATTTAGCTAACTCTCAGCATCCATTAATGTGGCGCGCGACACGTTATTTCGCAAAATGGCTGCGGTGGCTCAGCTGATGCGCCCGACGACGGAACCGGGCAGCAGCGGCAGCGCCAGACCCAGCAGTCGCCACGGCCACGCGGGCACGAACGCCCGGCGCTGTTCCTTCTCGATCGCACCGACCATCGCGGCGACACCCTTGTCCAGCGGCGCGACCAGGCGCGCATCGCCGGCTTTGGCGGCCATGTCGGTGGCGATGAACCCGGGCAGCAGCGTGGTGACCGCGATCGGCGACTTGGCCAGCTCGGTCGACAGCGCCTGCCCGAGCGCGTCCAGGCCCGCCTTGCTCGCCGAGTAGGCGGCCTTCTTGCCCGGCAGTCCGCGCACCGCGCTCATCGACGACACCAGCACCAGGTGCCCGGCATGCTGTGCGCGGAATATCTCCAGCGCCGCCTCCGCCTGCGCGAGCGCGCTGACGAAATTCGTTGTCGCGGTGGCGATATTGGCGTCGGCCCGGCCGCTGCCGATGACCGCGCCCTTGCCGAGACCCGCATTGACGATGACCCGGTCCAGTCCACCGAGTTCGTCGCGCAACTCGCCGAATACCCGCGGCACCGCCGCGTGCTCGTTCACGTCGAGCGCGCGGATCGCCACGGTGATCCCCGGATAGGCCGCGACGAGTTCGTCGCGCAGCGCCTCGAGCGCGGTCAGCCGTCGAGCGCACAGGGCGAGGTCGCGGCCCTTGCTCGCGAAGTCGCGCGCCATGCCGGCGCCAAGGCCCGCGCTGGCACCGGTGATCAGAATCTTGGTCCTCGTCATGGGCTGACTCTAAGCCCCGCTCAGCCGCCTGCCGATCCGGTGCTCGGCTGCGGGGGCAGCAGGCGCCACGGGCCGCAATTCACGGTCTTGAAGGCCACGTCGGTCGCCTTGATCTCGGCGCGGATCGGACCGAGCCGGGTGAAGTTGTTGCCGATGATGTACTGCATATTGGTGTTGTCGCCCTCGACCTTCCAGAGCCTGCGCCAATCGCAGGCGTAGGCCGGGTCGGACGTGCCCGGCGCCTCCCAGATGCCCGGGAAGATGTCGATCCCGACCAGATAGAGGCCGTCCTCGGGCATGGTGTTCGCCGGTTCGGCGGCCGCCGTGGCGGCGCCGAGCAGGGTCATCGCGGACGTCATGGCGCCGGCGATCAGGAATGCATGTGCACGCATGGCGACGTTCTCCTCGAATCGTGCTGCAACCGCCACGCAGCGGCTGACCTGGGGATCCCCGGATCTCCGGGGCCAAGATCTACCAGACACCTCGGGTGAATGTGGGCGTATTCACTTTTCTTGTGTCGGTGCATAGCCAAATCGCCCGCGATGTTGTCATCGACCTGGGCCGCCGCGATATCCGAGGTATGACATGTGCTCAACTCGGGTCCGTCCGCAACATTCGACGGCCGAGGTCCTGCGACGCGCAGTGCGCGGGTTTGTGCACCGACTCGGGACTGGCCGCGTTACTGGCGACCGACCGGGCCCTGCTGCACTGGCGAGCGATGCGTGCGCTGAACGACAGCGGGTTGGCCGAGCAAGCGGTGCAGGAGTCACTGCTGCGGGCGTGGCGTTCGTGCGCGTTCTTCGACAAGACCAAGGGCAGCGTCCGATCCTGGCTGCTGACGATTCTGCGCAACGTCCTCATCGACATGATCCGCGCGCGGGCTGCGCGGCCGGGCGACACCGGCTGGGACGAAGTGGGCGAGCTCAGCGACATCCGCTACGCCCACCCCGATTTCACGGATGGCCTGGTCGACGGGCTGCTGGTCGCGGACCTGCTGTCCCGGCTGCCCGCCCCGCAGCGCGAGGCCGTGGTCGAGGTGATCCTGCGCGATCGCGCCTATCAAGAGGTGGCCGACGACTTCGGGGTCCCGGTCGGCACGGTGAAGACGCGGGTGCATTACGCCCTGCGGTCGCTGCGCAGCCTCCCGCGCGGCGCTTGAATCCGAGGGGCACCAGAGGCCGATGGCTGAAGGTCCTTGGTTCGGGGACGCAGGCAGACGGTGGCGAGCAGGCCGACTGCTGCGCTGACCGCGACAACCGCGCTGGCGGGAGCGAATTGCGCAAGGGCTCCCGCAGACACGAATCCCAGCCCCTGCCAGAACATCAGGCCGGCGGTTTGCACGGCAAGGGCACGAGAACGCAGTTGTTCCGGGGTCACTTCGATCAACAGTCGGTCGAGCCCGAGGTGGTAGGCGAAGCCCATCCCGGACAACAGCAGGATCGGCACAACGATGGCGAAGCTCGGCTGGAACCAGAAGCACAGCACCGGAACGAAGACCGATGCCGCGAGATAGGGCACCAGCCCGCGTTGCCGGCTGGCGGTGAGCTGCCACATGGCCAGAAACTCCCCTAGGACGGTCCCCAAGGGCAGCATGGCCATCATGATGCCGAGCTCGACGCTCGTGAAACCGCGCGCGTGGGCATACGGATTGGCCAACGCTTCGGCGAAGACCGACAGGGCCGGGACCGCCCAGCCCAGAAACAAGATCCGCCGTAACGGCCCGATGGCCAGAATCCCGCGGAGACCGGTGATCGAGTCCCGCAGCAGGGAGCTGTCGGTGTGGCCGCCGACCGGACGTCTCGCTGTGCCCAGCCTTAACAGCACCGCCGAGATGAGAAACATGGCTGACTGGATCCAGAGTGCGCTCGACGGCGACATGACAACGAGCAGGAGGCCGCCGCCCGCGAAACCGACGATCTGGGACCCTTGGGCTACCAGGCGAAACAGGCTTCTGCCCGGTACATACGCGGCATCCGGGAGAATCTCCGCGAGCGTGGCTGCTCGGGTCCCTGCGAATATCGGACTTATCGAGCCCATGACGAACACCAGGCACAGCAAAACGAAGACCGGCATTCCCGGCATCGCCATCGCGGCCGCCAGCAGCGTTGTGGCCAAGTTGCAGGACACCAGTAGCCGCCGCGCCGGAACCCGGTCCACGAGCGAGGAGAACAATGCTCCGGCGAACAGGTGCGGAGTGAATGCCAGCGCGAAGACCAGCGCGGTAAGCAGCGGAGAGCCGGTGCGCCGATAAACCAGAACGCTCAGCGAAAATTCGGCTATCACCGTGCCAAGCATGGAAATTACGTGCGAAGCGAAAAGGACGCGGAACTCGGGCACCGCAAACGCGTCGCGATATCGTAACCGGGAATCGTCGTCGTGCCCGGTAGCCGGAGCTTTACTCTTCACCATATTCGATATCCGTAGGTCCGACGATTGCCTATGCGATTTTCGATCATACTGTGCTGCGTCGCGTTCCGGGAACAGCGGGCAATGGGCCTAGACCACTCTGGCAACTTTATGCCAGCATCCGCGATGTGGTTGATCCCTGCTCTGTAGCGCTGGCAGACTCGATGAGGCAACGAATCGGGTACCAGCACCATTCGAGGGGGTGGCGGCATGCTGTACAGCGAGTGAGAATGAGCGCAGCCGGGTCCGATCACCTCGGGTCCGGCTTTATTCACGTCGCAATATGTAAAAGATTATTCCCGCCACCTCAGGAGCTGGTGTGACGAAAATACTCGCGTACGATCCACTGGATCCTGCTGTGCTGGACAACCCCTATCCCGTGTACGCGGCACTCCGGTCCGCCGGCCCGATATTCTGGCATGAACGGATGCACTGCTGGGTCCTCACCCACTACCGTGACTGCCAGGATGTTCTGCGAAACAACGGCGTTTTCGCTTCCGACTGGCGACGAATAGGAAAGGACGTGCCGGACCCGCAACTCGGCCTGCAACTGCTCGATCCACCGGACCACGGCCCACTGCGAAGTCTGTTCACCAATGCGCTGCGGGCGCAGGATCTCGCAGGCATTACGCGCCGAGCGGAGAAGACCGCGGAATCCTTACTGAACTCCGTGACGGCGGGCGAGGAGTTCGACATGATCCACCGCATTATCGCCCCCTTGGCGTTGAGCACGGTGTCCGACCTGGTAGGGATCCCGTGCCCGGCCCTGGATCTGTACGACTCCATCTCCGACGCCATTGTGCGCAGCATGGACGCCGGGCTGGATCCCTCGGTCAAGTCGGCCGGTGTCGCGGCGCGTGCCCGGTTGAACGAACTGGTCGATGCGTGGTTCGCGGCCGATCCCAGACCTGGATTGCTGTCGGAAGTAACCAGAACAAAGGTTTTCACAGACCTGCCGGACCCCTATATCAGGAATACGACGAGAATAGTTTTCCAGTCCGGGTACAGCTCGATCGTGGCCGGCGCGGGCAACATGATGCTCACCCTCTTGGAGCACCCCGGATCTATCGAACGTATGCGTGATCCCAAAATCATGTCCACCGGGTTCGAAGAGCTGATGCGATACGATTCCTCGGTACAGGGCACCAGCAGGGCAGCTACGGAAACAACATTGATTCGCGATACCGTGGTAGAGGCCGGTCAGATCGTACTCATGCTGTTCGGATCGGCGAATCGAGATCCAGCCGAGTTCCAGGATCCGGACACGCTACTCCTGGACAGGTCGCCGAACAAGCATCTTTCGTTCGGCCGTGGTCCGCACTCATGTATCGGAAACTTGTTCACCAAAATAGTACTTCAGGTGCTGATACGTACTTTGTTGCGCCATCCTTTGAAGTTGCAACTGGCCGGCGATCCAATCCGTAAGCGTACGGCTACCGTGCGAAGTCTCGCTGAACTACCGGTACGCTTCATCCCGGGTAGCCGGATGGTTTCATGACTTCTCTCAGCAATAGCTAGAACTCGTGGAAGCGCAGATCGAGGCGCGAATCTTGCAACGTAAAGGAGCATTCGACTCCGTAGCTGGGCAACCACCCTGATCGGGCGACCATGAATCCCGCTTGGAAGCGTGTATGCGCTTGCAGATCGTCCATGATTTCGGCGAACCGCCGCCGCATCGTTCGCACGCTCACATTCATGGTCCGTGCGACGACTTCGTCCCGGCTGCCGGTCGATAGCGCGCGCAGCATCTCGAATTCCTGGCGAGATAGACTGCTGGAAGCATGGTAATGCATGTATATCTTCTTCCGCCGACCTGCGCCGAAGTGCGCCACTGCCATCCGCTGGGGTGGCTGGCGACCAGGCTAGCTCGAAACGCTAGCAGCATTCGAAGAGCCTTTATAGACAACACTTTCCGGGGGTTGACCGATAGTTCGATCTAGTTCGCAAACTTATTCCGTATCGGCGTGTGTATTGATGAAAAAACATCTCGTCGGCATGTTCGACTCGTTCGCGGACACGACGTTCGCCGGCAGTACCTGTCCGCGCTGATACCGGGCACCGCTGCGAAGACCGTGCGGAAGCGTCTTGCTCGTCACTTGCCCGGGGAGGCGCATGCGCATCTCTTCGAGGTCACGAGTCGCGGACGCACAAGCCGGTAGCCGCTATGCTCTCCTGTAACAACAGCACCAGCAGTAACACCGAGAGCGATTCCGCTTAGCTCGACGGGCTGGAACGGCTCACGGGACCATCACGGGACTAGGGAGCTGCTTTGTCTATCTACCAGGCGTTCTTCGCGAAATCAGGCATCGTCCGTGCCGGACTCGGTTCCGCCGTCACGGCCGCGGTCACGGTGACGCTGTCCGGTGTGGTTCCGGGCACCGCTACGGCCACTCCGGCGCAGTCGGAGGCGGCGACCAAACTTGTGGGCAAGACCGTGTTCGTCGATCCCGGCCATCAGGGATCCGGGCATGGCGAGAACGTCGCCAGGCAGGTCAGCGACGGACGCGGCGGCATGAAGGACTGCCAGACGACCGGCATGACCACGGTGCACGGCGTGCCCGAGCACACCATCAACTGGAATGTCGCGCAGCTGGTGAAGACCTCGCTGGAGCAGCTCGGCGCGCAGGTGGTGCTGAGCCGCCAGGACGATGTGGGCTGGGGCGGCTGCATCGACGACCGCGCCAGGGCCGCCAACGAGTCCGGTGCCGCCGTCGCGGTGAGCATTCACGCCGACAGCGCGCCCGCCGACCAGCGCGGCTTCCATCTGATCGTGCCCGAGCTGCCCATTCCCGATCCGACGATCAACCACATCCAGTCCAGCGCCGGGCTGGCCGCCTCGACCGCGATGCGCGACGCCTACCTGCAAGCCGGGTTCGTGCCCGCGACGTACGCGAGCCCGCATGGTTTGCAGTCGCGCAGGGATATCGCCGGTCCGGCGCTCACCGCGGTGCCCGATGTGTTCATCGAAATGGGCAACGGGGCCAACGCCGAGGACGCCGCACTGCTGGAGAGCCAGGAAGGGCAGCTCAGGCACGCTGTCGCCATCACCACCGGGCTGGTGAGTTATCTGCTCGGCCCGCAATCGGTGACGCCGAATGTGGTGGGCGAGCAGCCCGCCGCGGCACCCGTACCGCAGCCGGCGGTCGGAGTGCCGGCACCACAACCCGCCTCGGCCGAACCCGCACCGCATACCGCGCCGGACTCGCAGGTCGAAGCTGTACCGCAGACTGCGTCGGACCTGCAGGCCCAGGCCGTACCGCAGGTTGCGCTGGATCCGCAGGCTCGAGCGGTACCGCAGGCCGTGCCGGACCCGCAGGCTCGAGCGGTACCGCAGGCCGCGCCGAACCTGCAGGCCCAAGCCGTACCGCAGGTTGCGCTGGATCCGCAGGCGCAAGCTGTACCGCAGGCCGCGCTGGATCCGCAGGCGCAAGCGGCACCGGAGGCCGCGCCGAACCTGCAGGCCCACGCAGTACCGCAGGTCGCGCTGGACCCGCAGGCGCAAGCTGTACCGCATGCCGTACCGGACCCGCAGGCCCAGGCGGTACCACCGATGCAGACGGCACCGCAGGAACTGGCGCTGCCACCGGCGGACTCGCCGTTGGAGCCGTCTCCGGCATCGATCGAACCGCAGTTGGCATCGAATCCGCCGCAGCTCCAACCACATCCGGCATCGACCGAGCCGCCCGCGCAATCGGCGCCGGTACCGCAGGCGCAACCGAACTCGCCGCAGCTCCAACCGCATCCCGCGTCAACCGAGCCGCCCGCGCAATCAGCGCCGGGACCGCAGGCCGCTCCGCAACCGAACTCGACGCAGCTCCAGCCGTACCCGGCATCAACTGAGCCGCCCGCGCAATCAGCGCCGGGACCGCAGGCCGCTCCGCAACCGAACTCGCCGCAGTGGCAACCGTCTCCCGCGTCGATTGATCCGCCCGCACAGTCCGCACCCGCGCCGCAGGCGCAGACCGCACCGCAAGGCCAGTCCTCGCCGTTCACCCCGGGTCCGGGCACCCAGCAGTCCCCGACCGCCCCGGGCACCCAGCAGTCCCCGACCGCACCGGGCACCCAACAGAACCCGAGCCTGCCGGGGACCAAACCACCAGTGGACGAGTCGACCGACATGTCCGCCGTCCGCGCGATCATGGACATGGTGCTGACCATGCTGATGCCGCTGGCGAAGGCGCTCGGCGTGGACAACAACATGGTCACCGCCGAACTGATCAACCTCGCCTACGCCTTGGCGGCGAAGTTCATCGCTCCCGCCAAGTAACACCGAGCAACGACCGGACGTCACCCTCGCCGAGGGTGACGTTCGGCTTTCCAGGGACCATCGCGCCGCGCAGTATGGTGGTCGGCGTGGCTGACCGGATTCCTGTTGTCATCGTCGCGGGGTTTCTCGGTTCCGGGAAAACAACGCTGCTCAACCACCTGCTGCGCAACAGCCGCGGCACCCGAATCGGCGTGGTGGTGAACGACTTCGGCGCGATCAATATCGACTCGATGCTGGTCGCCGGCCAGGTCGACGCCATGGTCTCGCTCGGCAACGGCTGTGTCTGCTGCGCGGTCGACGTCGGCGAGCTGGACGACCTGTTCACTCGGCTCGCGCAGCCGCGCGCCAAGATCGACGTGATCGTGGTGGAGGCCAGCGGCCTGGCCGAGCCACGCAATCTCATCCGGATGGTGGTGGGCAGCGAGAATCCGCGCATCCGGTACGGCGGGTTGGTGGAGGTGGTCGATGCCGAGCAGTTCCCGGCGAGCAGCGCGCGCCATCCGGAGCTGACCACGCATCTGCGGCTGGCCGATCTGGTGGTGGTCAACAAGGCCGACCGGGTGCCCGCCGCGCAGGTGCACACCTTGCGGCAGGACATCGCGGAGCTGATCGGGCAGGTGCCGGTGTACGCGACCACGCACGGTCGCCTCGAGCCCGGCCTGCTGTTCGACGAGCCGATGCGCGAAACCGCACGGGTCGCCGAGCAATTGAGCTTCGACGAGCTGCTCGACGACCACGATCACGACCACACCGAGCATCACCATCTGCACGACGACTACGTCACCGCCTCCTTCACCAGCGAGCGCCCGCTGGACCCGCGCGGCCTGATCGGTTTCCTGGAGGACCCGCCGCCAGGCCTGTTCCGCGCCAAGGGCTTCGTCGCCTTCCCGATCGCGGAGGAACGCCGCAAGTTCGTATTCCACCTGGTCGGCCGCCACCTGGTGTTCGAGCCGGAGAACTGGGCGCGCGGTGAATCCCGCACGACCCAGCTGGTGCTGATCGGGGCCGGCCTGGACACCGACCTGGCGCTGAAGCGGTTGCAGGACACCGTGCACCTCGACGACGACCCGCTCGATCCGCAGACCCTGCTCGGTGTGTGGCGTTATACGCCGCACTGATCGACGAGGTTGGCGCGTTCGGCCCGAAACTGGCGCGTTCGGTGCTGGCGGCGGCGCCGGGCGGACACGAGACTGTCCTGGTGCCCGCCGCGTCGGCACGTGCGCAATGGTGCGAACTTGCTGCGCGTGGTGTCGGGTCGGCGCACCGAATCATGATCGAGACGTTTCGTTTTGCGACCGATGGGAGTTTTCCGTGTCAGATTCGTTGGAGAGCGCCACCGCGTACGTGATCGAAGTGCTGGAGGCCAAAGGCACTGCCACGCGCGACGACTTCGACGTTCCGGGGATCGTGGCCGAGTCACATGCCATCGCCAACAGCTGGAATTTCCGCGCGATCGAGAACGCCACGTTCTGGGGGATCGTGGCGCGTTTCCTGAAGTCGTGAGAGCGCAAGGCCCTAGTCGAAGGTGGCGACCTGCCGCCCGCGCGGCGTCAGGGACCACCGCCGCGCCGCGCGCCGCATCGAGCCCGCGTCGGAGTAGCCGAGCAACTCGGCCTGACGTGATCGGCTGAGCGGTCCGCCGGACGTCGCTTCGTTGAGCCGGGCCGTCCGCGCCCGATCCAGTTCCCGCCGCCACGTCGTGCCCGCCTCCATCAGCCTGCGTTGCAGGGTGCGCGGACTGGTGGCCAGCCTGCGCGCCACCTGATCGAGCGAGACGTCACCGGTTTCCAGCGCGTCGGCCAGTGCCGCCGCGACCCGCTCCGGCCAGGCGGTGGCCAGCGGCGGCGGTGGCGGCAAGGCCTCGGCCAGCGGCTGCAGAATCGCGGCGAGCACCGGATCGCTGGTGGTCAGCGGCAGGTCCATGTCCGATGCGCGGAAGACGATCGCGTCCACCGGTGCGTCGAAATCGATTGCGGTGGTGCCGAACACCTCTACGAATGTGTCCACTCTGGCGGGTGCCGACTGGCGCAGTGAAACACGCAGCGGAACAACCGGCTCGCGGACCACCCGCCGGGCCCGGCTGAGCACGGCGGTCAGGCCCCACAGCTGGGTGAGGTCGCGGCCGCGGCCCTCACCTCGGATCATGTCGAGATAGAGCGTCACTTCGCCGTCGTTCTCGGCGATCAGGTCGAAGCGGTGGTTGGTGGTGACCGCGGTGACGTACGGCCCGCAGGTCGCCAGGCCCGCGCCGAGGGTCGGGGCGGTGGAGAACAGGTAGTCGTACAGGCCGAGGGTCGGCAATTGATAACGCCGGGCCACGTTCAGCGCGACGTCCGGATCGCCGAGGCCGTGCTCGCCGAGTTCCCACAGCCGGGAAAAGGTGTGGCTCGGCAGGTGCACGTCGGCCCCGGCCATCGTCCACTCGGGCAGCCCGGTCTCGCGGATCAGCCGATCTCGATCGAGACCGGCCGCGCTGAGCTGAGAGATGACGAACCGGTGCAGCAAAACCTGATCGGTGCCCATCGCGTCCTCCCGCGCCGCCGCCGAACTGTGTGTGCGGCCACGCTATCGCCGGCGTGTTGAATCGTCATGGGGTTCATGTCACGGCTTGGTTAACCGCACGCGTTGACCCATTCGGATAGCCCGTCGGCGAACAACTGCCTTTTCCAGATCGGCACATCGTGCTTGATCCGGTCCACCAGCTCGGCGCAGGCGGTGAAGGCCTCGGCGCGGTGTGCGGCGGCGACCGCGACGACGATCGCCGCGTCACCGATGGTCAACGCGCCGACCCGGTGCACGGCGGCCACCGGCACACTCGAGGACTCGGCCAGCTCGGCGCAGATTTTGTGCAGGAAGCGCTCGGCGTCGGGATGCGCGGAATACTCCAACGCCGAAACGGCTTGTCCGCCATCGTGGTCGCGCACCTTGCCGGTGAACACCACGACGGCGCCGTAGTGCGGGCCGGTCACCGCCGCCTCGACCGCGGCGGGGTCCAGCGGCTGGTCGCTGATCCGGGCCAGCCGGACGGTGGGCTCAGTTGTTGTCATGGTTTCCGCCTCCGGCGACTTGCGCGAGCAGATGATCGAGCAGCGGTTCGAGCACCGCGATGCCGTCCTTGACGCCGCCGGGGGAGCCCGGCAGGTTGACGACCACAGATCGACCGGCCAGTCCGGCCACGCCGCGGCTGAGCGCGGCCAGGGGGAACTTCGCGGTGCCGCGCTGGCGGATCGCCTCGGCGACGCCGGGCAGTTCGCGGGTCAGCACGGCGAGGGTGGCCTCGGGGGTGGCATCGGTGGGGGAGGCGCCGGTGCCGCCGGTGCTGATTACCAGCGCCGGTTCGAGGCGCAGTGCGTCGGCCAAGCCGACGGCGATGTCGGCGTCCGCGTAGACCAGCGGTCCGCGTACCGAAAAGCCGAGTCCGGCAAGCCATTCCGCGAGCACCGGACCGGTGGTGTCGATGCGGGTGCCTGCGGCGGCGCCGGTCGAGGCGACGAGGACAACGGCCGAGGGTGAGTTGGCTTCGGTAAAGCTTTGCGAGGGTTGGTGTTTCGCATCGCTTGCTGCGTGCCCCGATGCGGAACCGGACTCATGGGCTTTGTCGGCATGCCCGCTGGAGTCGGCCTGCCCGGCATCGGACTCCGGCCGCACCCAATGCCCGTGCTTGCCACCCTCTTTGGTGAGCAGCCGCACGCCGTTCAGCGTCGCCGCCGGATCGACCGCCTTCACCATGTCGTGCAGTGTCAGCCCGGCCACCGCAACGGCGGTCAATGCTTCCATCTCGACGCCGGTGGGCCCCTTGGTCTTCGCGGTCGCCTCGATGGTGATCGAGGTGTCGGTGAAACCGAACTCGACCTTCACCGAGGACAGCGCCAGCTGATGGCACAGCGGGATCAGCTCCGAGGTCTTCTTCGCACCGGCGATGCCCGCGATTCGCGCGGTGGACAGCACGTCGGCCTTGGGCATGTCGTCGGCGCGCACCAGCGCGACCACCTCGGCGGTGGTCAGCAGCTCCCCGGCGGCCACCGCGATCCGGGTGGTGTCGGACTTGGCACTCACATCGACCATGCGGGCCCGGCCTTCGCCGTCCACATGGGACAACTCACTCATCGAATACTCCTGGGACGCGGCGGATCACAGCGACCACACTCGCACAGCGGTGCCCGCGGGCAGCGCGGTGACCTCGGCCGGAACGTCGATCAGCACGTCCGCCCAGGCCATCCCCGCGACGAGATGCGACCCGGGCCCGGACACCAACTCCACCGCCTCCGGCGTGCACAGGTGGTCGGACTTCGCCCGAATCAGCTTGCCGCGCAGGAACTGTCGCTTGCCCTCCGGCGAGCGGGCCACCTCGTTGCGCAGCGGCAGCTCGTAGCTGTCGACCGGCGCCAGCCCCGCGAGACGACGCAGGATCGGCCGGGCGAAGACCTCGAACGACACCATGGTGCTCACCGGATTGCCGGGAAAGCTCAGCACCGGAACACCGTCGACGACGGTCAGCCCCTGCGGCCCGCCCGGCTGCATGGCCACCGAGCCGAACAGTCCGCCGAGCGGCGCCAGCACATCCTTGACCACCTCGAAGTCGCCCTTGGAGACGCCGCCGGAGGTGAACACGACATCGGCGGAGTCGGTCGCGGCCCCCAGCAGCTTGCGAAACTGATCGGGATCGTCGGTGCTGTGCTCGACCGAGACGACGTCGACCCCGTTCGCGGTGAGCGCGGCGGCCAGCGCGATGCCGTTGGAGTTGTAGATCTGCCCGGGGCGCAGCGTACTGCCCGCCGGGACCAGCTCGTCGCCGGTGGTGATGACCGCCGCCCGCACCGCGCTGAACACCGACACGGTGGGCAAGCCGACCGCCGCGAGCGCCGCGATGTGCCGCGGCTCCAGCATGGTGCCCGCGTCGATCAGCAGGTCCCCGGCGCGCACATCGGTGCCCGCCTCGCGCACGAAATCGCCGGTGCCGCGCCCACGTTCGATGGTGACGGTGCCGTCGTCGGCGTGGGTGTCCTCCACCGGGACCACACAGTCCGCGCCGGGCGGGATCGGCGCGCCCGTCATCACCTTGATCGCGGCGCCGGGCGGCAGCGGTGTCTGCCCGGCATTGCCCGCCGCGACGATCCCGGCCAGCCGCAGCGTGACCGGCGTGGTCGCCACCGACTCGGCGCGCACCGCGTAGCCGTCCATCGCCGAATTACGGAACACCGGCAGGTCGACCGGCGAACGCACATCGTCGGCGAGCTGCCTGCCCAGTGCCGCGGGCACCGAGGCGGCTTCGACCGAGCGCGCGGCCAGTGGCCGCAGCAGCTGTTCGATGCTGTCCCGGTACTCGTCGACGGGCCGGGCCGGGACGCTGGCAGGCCGAGGGTTCATGTCGGCAAGCGTAACGTCCGTGCAACGGTGCCAATAGGCTGTCCGGCTTGTGCGAACCTCACAATCGCAAGGTGCGCGCGGTGCGCGATTCCGTACCTTCCGCGACTGACCAACGGCGAGCAAAGGTCATAATGGACACGTGACTCTGGTCGAGATGGGGATACCTGCCGTGCGGTCCGGGCGTCCCTCGCTCGATGGGCGCCCCGATACGCCCTTCCTGCTGGACCGATTCGGCCGGGTGGCCCGCGATCTGCGCGTGTCCATCACCGAGAAGTGTTCGCTGCGCTGTACCTACTGCATGCCCGAGGAAGGGCTGCCCGCGATACCGAAGGACGAGCTGCTGACCGTCGCGGAGATCGTGCGCCTGGTGAGCCTGGCGGTCCGCGAGCTCGGGGTGCAGGAAGTCCGGTTCACCGGCGGCGAGCCGTTGATGCGGCGCGATCTCGAACAGATCATCGCGGGCTGTCACGAACAGGTGCCGGACACGCCGCTGGCGATGACCACCAACGGTGTCGGCCTCGAGCACCGCGCCCGTGCGCTCGCCGCCGCCGGGCTGCATCGGGTGAACGTCTCGCTGGACACGGTCGACCGGGCCGGGTTCGCCAAGCTGACCCGCCGCGACCGGCTCGACTCCGCGCTGGCAGGCATTCGGGCCGCCCGCGACGCCGGCCTGGCCCCGGTCAAGGTGAACGCCGTGCTCATGCGCGAAACACTGTCCGGCGCAGCGGATCTGCTCCAGTGGTGCCTGGACGAGCAGTGCGCGCTGCGGTTCATCGAGGAGATGCCGCTCGACGCCGACCACGAATGGGCGCGCGCCAACATGGTCACCGCCGCCGAACTGCTCGACGTGCTCGGCACCCGCTTCGAGTTGACCGCGGCAGGCCGCGCCGACCCCTCGGCCCCCGCCGAGACGTGGCTGGTCGACGGCGCCCCCGGACCCGTCGGGATCACCGCCTCGGCCCCCCGCAAGTTCGGCGACCCCTGCGCCCGCACCCGCCTCACCGCCGACGGCATGCTGCGCTCCTGCCTGTTCAGCGACCAGGAATACGACCTGCGCCAGGCCCTGCGCGCCGGCGCCGACGACGCCGAACTCGCCACGCTGTGGCGCGGCGCGATGTGGAACAAGTGGGCGGGTCACGGCATCGACGCCGCGGGCTTCGTCCCGCCGGAACGCACGATGGGAGCTATCGGTGGTTGAGATCCGCTATTTCGCCGCCATCGCCGACGCCGTCGGCAAGGACCGCGAGACGCTCGAGTTCCCGGCCGGCGCCACCGTCGCCGACCTGCGCTCGATGCTGTCCGCCTCATACGGGCCGGACCTGGACAAGATGCTGTCCGTGTGCGCCTATCTGGTCGGCGACGAGCTGACCCGCGATCCGAAGATGGCGTTGACGCCGCAGGTGGACGTGCTGCCGCCGTTCGCGGGCGGGTGACCGGGTACCGCATGTAGAGAAACCGCTGTCGCGTTCGTCGTCCAGGTAGCGAGGGGTATCGGACTCCTCGGATTCCGGGAAGGATGACGACATGCACTACCTGGCGACATTGGTAGGACGCGGTGACGGGCCGGACGTGGAGCCCGGCTCGGCGGAGTTCGCGGCCGAGGTCGAGAAGTACGAGGTGTTCGAGGCGAACGCGGGTGCGGCGATCGCCGGCGGCGCTCCGCTATATCCGGTGGAGACCGCGGTCAACATCCGGCACGTCGGCGGCCGCACGCTCATCACCGACGGTCCGTTCACCGAGCAGGCCGAGGTGGTCGGCGGCTTCATCGTGTTCGACTGCAAGGATCTCGACGACGCCATCCAGCTCGCGCGTCAGGCGCCTGCGGCTGAACAGGGTGCGGTCGAACTGCGACCGATGATCCAGTGGCAGTCGCAAGGCTTGCCGGGCGCGGACTGGTGGCTCGCGCTGTTGTGGGAGCGACCGGAGAACGTGATCGCGCCGGGCACACCCGAATGGGATCCGGCAGTGGCCCTGCATCAGGAGTTCGGTACGGCCGCTGCGGCGGCGTTGCGCGGCAACGGCGCGGTGCAGCCGCCGACGACCGCGACCACGGTGCGCGTCCGGGACGGCCGATTGCTGCTCACCGATGGGCCCTTCGCCGAGTCGGAGGTGATCGACGGGCTGTATATGTTCGTGGCGAAGGACCGAGCCGAGGCAACCGAGATCGCCACCCGGATTCCGTGTGGTGAGACCGGGCGGGTGGAACTGCGTCAGCTCGTCGACCTCGAAGAGTGACCGACCTCGTTCGTAGAGAAATGCACGCGCCGTTCGTCGTCTGGGTAGGGAAGGGTATCGGACCCCTCCATTCGAGGAAGGTTGGGCGACCATGCACTACTTCGCGACGATCGTGAGCAGCGAGGCGGACCCCGCCAACAAGCCGGGAACACCCGAGTTCGCCGCAGGGGTCGAGAAGTACGCGGCATTCCAGGAGCAGGCCGCGGCGGCGATCGCGGGCGGTGCGGCGCTGTTCCCGGCGGACACGGCGATCAATGTCCGGCGCGACGGCGACCAACTGTTGGTCACCGACGGTCCGTTCACCGAGCAGGCCGAGGTGGTCGGCGGCTTCTACGTCTTCGACTGCCCGGATCTGGACACGGCCGTCGAACTCGCCGGTCGAATTCCGACGGCCGCGCGGGGTTCGGTCGAGGTGCGTCCGATGGTGATGTGGACGCCGCACGAGCAGCCGGGCGCCGATTGGTGGACCGCGCTGCTGTGGGAGAGCGACGTGATCGAGCCGGACACCCCCGAATGGGCCGCGGCGGTGGTCGAACACGAGCGGTTCGGCGAACAGGTCGGTGACGTGATCCGCGGCGGCGGAGCCTTGCGGCCGCCGGCGACCGCGGTCACCGTGCGAATGCGCGACGGGCAACTGTTGCGTACCGACGGGCCGTACACCGAGGGCGCGGAAGTGGTCGACGGCGTCTATGTCTTCACCGCGGCCGGGCCCGCCCAGGCCGCGGAGATCGCGACCAAGATTCCGCGCGGGGCGAAGGGACGCACCGAAGTTCGCCGCATCGTCGACGTCGGCTTCTGACCGTGCCGGGCCCGGCCGCATCAATCGACGGCGTCTACCGCGCCGAATTCGGCCGGGCCCTGGCCACGGTCGCCCGGCTGGTCGGCGATATCGGGCTGGCCGAGGACGCGGTGCACGAGGCGTTCGCCGACGCACTGCGCAGCTGGCCGAGTCAGGGTTTGCCGACCAATCCGGGCGCTTGGATCACCACCGCGGCGCGCAATCGGGCGCTGGACCGACTGCGCCGTGAATCGCTGCGTGGCGGCAAGGAGCAGGACGCCGTGCTGCGGACCGCGCCGAGTCCGTTCGGCGCGCCGAACGAGGAGGTGGACGTGTCGCCGGTGGCCGACGATCAGCTGCGCATGATCTTCACCTGCTGTCATCCGGCGCTGTCGCCGGAGTCGCAGGTCGCGCTGACGCTGCGGCTGGTGTGCGGGCTGCGGACGGCGGAGATCGCCAGGGCCTTCCTGCAGCCGGAACATACCGTGGCCCAACGCCTCACCCGCGCGAAGGCGAAGATCAGGTCGGCCGGTATTCCGCTGCGGGTGCCGCCCGCGCACCTGCTGGCGGAGCGCACGCCGGTGGTGCTGGCGTGCGTCTATCTGGTCTTCACCGAAGGCTACTTCGCCACCTCGGGCCCGACCGCTGTCCGAGATGAACTGTGCGACGAGGCGATTCGGCTCGGCAAACTGTTGTGCGGGCTGCTGCCGGACGAGCCGGAGGCGCGGGCGCTGCTCGCGCTGATGCTGCTCAATGACAGCCGCAGAGGCCAACGCCGCAGTGCCGGAGTCGAATTGGTGCCGATCGAGGACCAGGACCGGTCCGCGTGGAATCGAGCCCAGATCGCGGCGGGGTTGCGCTGCCTGGTCTCCGCCGCCGCGGACGGCACCGGTCCCTACCTTGCCCAAGCGAGGATTGCCGCCGCACACGCCACCGCGCCGACATGGAAGCAAACTGATTGGGCCGCAATAGTTTCCGGCTACGACGAGCTACTCGGATACTCGGACTCGCCGATGGTCGCGGTGAATCGGGCGATCGCCGTCGGCTTCCTGCGCGGGTTCGACAGCGGCCTCGCCGCACTCGACGAGATCGCGGACCACCCGCGCCTGGCCGACTCGCATCTCGTCGCCGCGACCCGCGCCGACCTGCTTCGCCGCGCCGGGCGCCATGCGGAGTCCGTGGCGCACTATCGCGTCGCGCTGGAGCGCACGGCCAACGAGCAAGTCCGCCGCTTCCTGTCTCGGCGCCTCGCCCAAGTAGAAACGGCTGCGGGACAGGATCTTACAAAACCATAGACACATGCGCATTCATTTATATATCCTGGTGGCGACACAAGGAGGGAGAGTGCGATGGCAGTAGGCGCACTGGTTTTGTATGTGGTCTTCGCCGCGGCGGCCTTCGGCTGGCGGAGCTGGTGGCAGTGGCGCCGCACGGGGTCGACCGGGTTCCGTGGCATCGGCGGCCGCACGGGTTCACTGGAATGGCTGGCCGGAGTGGGGGTCCTCGTGGCCTTCGCCGTGGGGCTGGCCGCGCCGCTACTTCAGCTCACGGGTGTGCTGGATCCGATTCCGTTGCTGGACAACGAGTTGGTGTCCTGGATCGGGGTCGTCGTCGCGGTAACCGGCATCCTGGGCACGCTGTACGCGCAGCGAGACATGGGGGAGTCCTGGCGAATCGGCGTCGACGCCACAGAGCGCACGACCCTGGTGCTATCCGGCGTCTTCGGCCTGGTGCGCAACCCGATCTTCACCGGCATGTTCACGTTCGCGGTAGGCGTCACGCTGATGGTGCCCAATCCTGTTGCGGTGGCAGGCTTCCTGCTACTCGTCGGCGCGATCGAACTACAGGTAAGAGTGGTGGAGGAGCCGTACCTGCACAAGGTGCACGGCGACCACTACCGCTCCTACGTGGCCGAGGTCGGCCGCTTCCTACCCGCCGTCGGCAGGCGATAGGACCAGCCGCTTTCGATGCCCCGCACCGAAATCGCATGCGATTCCCGGTGCGGGACATCAGAAGTGGTGCGGGCGTCGGCTAGTCGCGCCACCAGGTGTCGAGCGGGGTGACCGGGACGGTCCGCTTGTGCCGGGTGTTGAGGTAGATGGACTCGATCCGCTCGGCGACCTCGGCGGTGACGTCCTTGCCCTCCAGGTAGTCGTCGATCTCACGGTAGGTGAGGCCGAGGGCCTCCTCGTCGGGCAGCGAGGGTCGGTCGTCCTCCAGGTCGGCGGTGGGCACCTTCGACCAGATGCTTTCCGGAGCGCCCAGCTCCTGCAGCAGCGCCGCACCCTGGTGCTTGGTGAGACCGGTCAGCGGGGTGAGGTCGACGCCGCCGTCGCCGTACTTGGTGAAGAAACCGGTGACCGCCTCCGCGGCGTGGTCGGTGCCGACCACGAGCAGATTCTCCTGCCCGGCGATCGCATACTGGATCACCATGCGCTCGCGCGCCTTGATGTTGCCGCGCACGAAATCCCGGAGCTTGTCGATCTTGAGGGCCGAGGCCACCTCGCCCGCGGTCGCGTTCGCACTCGGCCGCACGTTCACTGACACCGTCTTGTCCGGCTGGATGAAGCGCAGCGCGGCGCGCGCGTCGGCCTCATCGGACTGCACGCCATAAGGTAGGCGCACGGCGACGAACGTCGCGTCCGCACCGTCGGCGCGCAGCTCCGCCACCGCGAGCTGGCACAACCGGCCCGCCAGCGAGCTGTCCTGCCCGCCGCTGATGCCGAGCACGAAACCCTTTGCGGGAGTGGCGTTCAGATAGTCCTTGAGGAAATCGACCCGGCGCCGTACCTCGTCCTTCGGCTCGATGCTCGGTTGAACGCCCAACTCGGTGATGATCTGTTCGCGCAGGTTCCGCATGGCAGCCCACTTTACTGTCGATTCACCGCGAGACAACGCGACGAACGATTGCTTCCCAGTTGTCGCCGATCTGATCGCGGCTATACCCCTGCGCGCGCATCTGATGCATGACGAGCGCCGCACTGAGCGTGCTGAGCAAGCTGTCGGCGACCAGCGCGGGCTCGCCGGGCACTTTCGCCTCGCGCAGCAGCATCGAGACGTGCGCCTTGAGCAACATGTAGGGCGCGCCCGAGTAGCGGTCGCCCGCCTCGCCGACCTCCGCGGCGCGATACAGCTCGCCCTCCACATCGATGTCGAGCAGGCGGGCGCGGCCGAACGCGACGAGCCGATCCACCGGCGCCGCACCGGGCCCCAGCGGCGGCGGCCCGAACATGAACGCCTGCTGGGCTTTGCGCTCGGAATGATCCAGCAGCGCCATCAGCAGTCCGGACCGGCTACCAAACCGGCGGAAGACGGTGCCCTTGCCGACCCCGGCCCGCTTGGCCAGCGCATCCATCGTGAGACCGTCGACCCCTTGCTCGCGCACCAGTTGTTGCGCGGCGTCGAGCAGCAACTGCCGGTTGCGTGCCGCGTCGGCGCGTTCGGTGGGTTCGGACGTGCCGGGAAGGGGCGCGCCGATGCCGAGCAGCGGACGCTCCCCTGGCGCGGGGAGGTCCGATGTGGGGTAGCTCACAGCGCTCACGCATTCTCCGCGGGAAGTAATCGGACCGTGGTCCGGTTATCTGTCAGTGAAAGTTCGGACACCTACTCATTCAGTACACCAGGAGTCGTCATGAGCCAGACCCGCATCCTCGCTCTCGTCGGAAGCCTTCGTGCGGCTTCGATCAATCGCCAGCTCGCCGAGACCGCTGTGCAGACCTCCCCGGAGGGTGTCGAGATCACCCTCTTCGAAGGTCTCGCCGATATTCCTTTCTACAACGAGGACATCGATGTCGAAGGTTCCGTGCCTGCCGCGGCCCAGGTGCTGCGTGACGCCGTCGCCGCCGCGGACGGTCTGCTCGTCGTGACTCCCGAATACAACGGCAGCCTGCCGGGCGCGTTGAAGAACGCCATCGACTGGGTCTCCCGTCCGTACGGCGTCGGCGCGATCAAGGACAAGCCTGCCGCCGTGGTGAGCGCGTCGATCAGCCCGAACGCCGCGCAGTGGGCGCACGGCGACACGGTCAAGGTGCTCGGCGTCGCGGGTGCCCGCGTGGTGGAGTCCGCGCACCTGCACTTCGCCACGATCGGCGAGCGATTCGGCGCGACACACCCGCGCGAGGATGCCGAAGCGCTCACCGAATTGGCCGCCACCGTGCACGAGCTGGTCCAGGCCACTCGCGGTGAATTGGCCGCCGTGTAAGCTTCCGCTCCGGTCTTCTCGAGGGTCATCTCCACGCGGTGGAGGTGGCCCTCTTCGTCTGCGCAGGGAGTTTGCTGGAAATCAGCTACGGTACGAAATTGTGATCTGCACCACGGTCGTGTCGGGTTGCGAATCGAGCATCCAGGTACTTACCGCGTTCGAATTTCACCAATGTGACTCGCAACATGTCGTGTCGGATGAATCTGTCGGCCACTAGGTGTAGTGTCTTCGGTACTGGAAGACGGCATGACACCCCGCTCTGCGAGCTTCGGCCCGAAGGGGCTGAGCAGGGGATTCGCGGCCAGATCCAGGAGTTTGCGCAGCAAGTCGGATCGTGCACTGCATACGGATCACAGGCTGTGGATCAGGCACAAGGAGAAGAGGGATACCAATGACCGTCACCGTGTACACCAAGCCCGCTTGCGTCCAGTGCAATGCCACCTACAAGGCGCTCGACAAGGCCGGGGTGGACTACGAGGTGATCGACATCTCCGAGAACGACGAGGCGCGTGACTACGTCATGGCCCTCGGCTACCTGCAGGCCCCGGTCGTCGTGGCCGGCGAGGATCACTGGTCCGGTTTCCGGCCCGATCGCATCAAGTCGCTCGCCACCGTGGCGGCCTGACCGCTCGCGCACTCCGTCCTCCGAGAGGAGAGGTGACCGTGTCCGACGACAATGCTTACGGTCCCACCGCTCCGGCGCTGGTCTACTTCTCCAGCGCCTCGGAGAACACGCATCGCTTCGTCGAGAAGCTGGGTCTCCCAGCAACTCGCATTCCACTGCACACCGCCGATTCGCTGCGCGTCGACGAACCCTTCGTGCTGATCGTCCCCACCTACGGGGGCGGTCGGCACGTTCTGGGTGGGAACAGATCCGACAAGGATTTCGTGCCGCGGCAGGTCGCCAAGTTCCTCAACGACCCGCACAACCGCGCCCTGCTGCGCGGCGTGGTCGCGGCGGGAAACACGAACTTCGGCGATCCCTACTGCTACGCGGGAGACGTGATCTCCCGCAAATGCGGCGTGCCGTACCTGTATCGCTTCGAACTCATGGGAACCGCCGAGGACGTCGAGCGCGTCCGAGAAGGATTGGGATTGTTTTGGCAACAACAACGACAGCACCGGCCGGAAAAACGGCTCGCTTAGAGCAGTCTGCCGCCCGCAGTGCGGACACCGCCGAGGTCATGGACTACCACGCCCTCAACGCCATGCTGAACCTGTACGGCCCGAACGGCGAGATCCAGTTCGACAAGGACCGCGAGGCCGCGCATCAGTACTTCCTGCAGCACGTCAACCAGAACACCGTCTTCTTCCACAACCTGGAGGAGAAGCTGGACTACCTGCTGAAGGAGAACTACTACGAGCCGGAGGTACTGGACCAGTACAGCCGCCCGTTCATCAAGCAGCTGTTCAAGCAGGCGTACGCCAAGAAGTTCCGGTTCCCCACCTTCCTCGGCGCGTTCAAGTACTACACCTCGTACACGCTGAAGACCTTCGACGGCAAGCGCTACCTGGAGCGGTTCGAGGACCGCGTCTGCATGGTCGCGCTCACCCTCGCCGCCGGTGACGAGGTGCTCGCGGGCAAGCTGGTCGACGAGATCATCGACGGCCGCTTCCAGCCCGCCACCCCGACCTTCCTCAACTCGGGCAAGAAGCAGCGCGGCGAGCCCGTGTCCTGCTTCCTGCTGCGCATCGAGGACAACATGGAGTCCATCGGGCGCTCCATCAACTCCGCGCTGCAGCTGTCCAAGCGTGGCGGCGGTGTCGCGCTGCTGCTCAGCAACATTCGCGAGCACGGCGCGCCGATCAAGAAGATCGAGAACCAGAGCTCGGGTGTCATCCCGATCATGAAGCTGCTGGAGGACTCGTTCTCCTACGCCAACCAGCTCGGCGCGCGCCAAGGCGCCGGCGCGGTGTACCTGCACGCGCACCACCCCGACATCTACCGGTTCCTGGACACCAAGCGGGAGAACGCGGACGAGAAGATCCGCATCAAGACCCTCTCGCTCGGCGTGGTGATCCCCGACATCACCTTCGAGCTGGCGAAGAAGAACGAGGACATGTACCTGTTCTCGCCGTACGACGTGGAACGCATCTACGGCAAGCCGTTCGCCGACATCGACGTCACCGAGAAGTACTACGAGATGGTCGACGACAAGCGGATCCGCAAGTCGAAGATCAAGGCGCGCGAGTTCTTCCAGACCATCGCCGAGCTGCAGTTCGAATCCGGCTACCCGTACATCATGTTCGAGGACACGGTGAACCGGGCCAACCCGATCGCGGGCAAGATCACCCACTCGAACCTGTGCTCGGAGATCCTGCAGGTGTCGACGCCGTCGGTGTTCAACGACGACCTGTCCTACGCCAAGGTGGGTAAGGACATCTCGTGCAACCTCGGGTCGCTGAACATCGCCAAGACGATGGACTCACCCGACTTCGCGCAGACCATCGAGACCTCGATCCGGGCGCTCACCGCGGTGTCGGACCAGACGCACATCTACTCGGTGCCCTCGATCGAGCAGGGCAACAACGAGTCGCACGCCATCGGCCTCGGCCAGATGAACCTGCACGGGTACCTGGCTCGCGAGCGGGTGCACTACGGGTCCGAAGAAGGCATCGACTTCACCAACATCTACTTCTACACCGTGGTCTACCACGCGATTCGGGCGTCGAACCTGATCGCGAAGGAGCGCGGCACCTACTTCGGTGGTTTCCCCGAGTCCAAGTACGCCAGCGGTGAGTACTTCGACAAGTACACCGAGCAGGTGTGGGAGCCGAAGACCGAACGGGTGGCCCAGCTCTTCGCCGACGCCGGGGTGCAGATCCCGACGCAGGCCGACTGGCACGAGCTCAAGGCGTCGGTCATGGAGCACGGCATCTACAACCAGAACCTGCAGGCCGTCCCGCCGACCGGGTCGATCTCCTACATCAACCACTCCACCAGCTCCATCCACCCGGTGGCGTCGAAGATCGAGATCCGCAAGGAAGGCAAGATCGGCCGCGTCTACTACCCGGCGCCCTACCTCGACAACGACAACCTCGAGTACTACGACGACGCCTACGAAATCGGCTACGAGAAGATCATCGACACCTACGCCGCCGCCACCCAGCACGTGGACCAGGGCCTGTCGCTGACCCTCTTCTTCAAGGACACCGCCACCACCCGCGACCTCAACCGCGCCCAGATCTACGCGTGGCGCAAGGGAATCAAGACCCTCTACTACATCCGCCTGCGCCAAATGGCTTTGGAGGGAACCGAAGTCGAGGGCTGCGTGTCCTGCATGCTGTAGGAGACACCTGCTCCGTAACTCGCGAAAGCCTCAGCGCCATTGCCGCGCTGAGGCTTTCGCGTTAGACACGCTTCAGTTGAAGCGGTGGATCATTTCGGTGCCCGGCTCTTACGAAGGCTTGGGCTTCGGCTTGGAGTCCGACTTCGGCTTTGCTTTTGGCTTCGGCTTCGAATCTTTCTGTACCGGCACGGGCTTCGGCACCGGCACCGGTTTGGCCTTCTGTACCGGCACGGGCTTCGGCACCGGCACGGGTTTCGCCGCCGGTATGACGCCCGGCTTCGCCGGGGTCGAGTCCGCGTTGTTCGTAGCTGCCGCTTCCGTATCGCCGGTAATTGCCCGAGTGTTGGTGACGTCGGTGTAAGTCGCCGCGGAAGCGGTTCCCGCGCCCAGGCCGGCCAGCATCATGGCGGCGCCGGTTGCTGTCGCGAGCATGCGGCGGGAATGGTTCTCCATCAATGTGCTCCATTTCTGATCGTCAGATTTCGGTGCGGCACAGCCATCCGTTGATGGCGAATCGGCCGTCACCGACCTGCCCGGTCGGACAGGCGATGGGACGGACTTCATGGAATGCGGTGGGGCGGAAGAACACGATGCTGTCGTGGTCTGGTTCGAAATCGCGGTAGGACGTCGGGTTGGACGGCTGACCCGCGCTGACGGCGACGTCGTAGACGCGGAGCTGCCCACCGGTGAATTCTTTCGGTGTGCGGTGGAGGTAATAGACGAAGGTCAATACTCGACTGTTTGTTCCGGGGGCGCCGACATCGTGATGCGCTGCGAAGAAGTCACCGTCACCGTGTGTGGCCAGCTCATACTC
The DNA here is from genome assembly GCF_900269665.1 of Nocardia suismassiliense. Lineage (GTDB taxonomy): Bacteria > Actinomycetota > Actinomycetes > Mycobacteriales > Mycobacteriaceae > Nocardia > Nocardia suismassiliense. Next base: position 7,478,942 of record NZ_LT985361.1, on the reverse strand, counting down.
GAAGGTGCCGAGAGAGCAGGACACACCGAGAATGCTCTCCACGGTGGGTCGGACATCATCGATCGCACACATCAACTCAGGCGCGGCGAACTCGATGTGACTGGTGGATCGGCGAGTTGATCGGTCCGTCTCGATGAATCCGTCGTCGTGAATCACCTTCGACTCGGTGAAGCAATCAGGTTCGCGCAACGCGCGCTCGAGTAATGCATCGGCTCGGGTCGCGCCGAGGAATCCCTCGATCCGGCACACCGGCACCGGCACATGGCATACCGCGTCCGCCGACATCCCTACCGTGGCTTCGGCGGTCTCAGTAGACAAATGGTTCCCCTCTCACATTGTTCAAGCGGGATAAATAAGTCGGCCACCGTTGAAGATTCGGAGCCACATGCCCAAAAGATGGGTAACGATTCGGACGGGCCGACCTCGAAGTCCCCAGCAGCCGACACTCTTTCCATGGAACTGCCACCAGGCCCACGCCGGGCGCGAAAACAACCCGCTACGCCATTCTGTCAGCGCACTCGGCGACAGTTTCGCACCTCCCGTCGTGATCGACAGTTGGTCGGCTGGTCATGCGGAACTATGGTGGCATCGGTCGAGAACCAACCATCACCATTTCCACGTGATCGCCTGTCCGAAAGCGCATCTCGCATGACCGGCCAGTGGATCGGACGGTGTGCCGGTGCCCGGCGCTAGGTAGAGCTGGGCGGTAAGGCGCCTGAGGTCAAGGCTGCGGCGGCGGATTGTGCGACGGCGTTGGCGAGAACTGTTGTGCGGGTGGGATCTTCGACCAGCATGATCTGCCAGGCGAAGAGCGGGCCCAGGAGCAGGGCGTGCACGAGGGCGGGGTCGGGGCGGTGCGGTAGTTCGCCGCGCGCTACCGCGCGGTCCAGCAGTGTGGTGATGACCGAACGTTCCACTGCCAGATAGGAATCGGAGAAGCGGACCGCCAGCGTCGAATCGGCGTGGACGTCGGCGAGCAGCCCGGCCATCACACCGGCGGCGGACTGGGCGAGCTGGTCGCTGATTCGGGTGACCAGTTCGGTGATGTCGCCGCGCAGCGAGCCGGTATCGGCCGGCGGGGCCTCGTCCAGGTCGTGCAGCAGCACGGCGAAGATCATCTCCTGCTTGGTCGCATACCTCCGGTAGATCGCCGCCTTGCTGATCTCGGCGCGCGCGGCCACGGCATCGACGGTGAGCGTCCCGTAACTCTGCTCGGCCAGCAGCGATCGGACCGCGGCGGCGATGGCGTGATCTACCCGACTATCCCGAGGGCGCCCTCCCGCTTGTTTCGGTTTCGACATGCTGGCATCATACGAGACTGTCAGTATCGATACTGACGGTATCGTATCTGGCCACGGCTTTGGCCTGGTCAGGCAGATGGAGGACACATGGAACTCACCGAACAGCGCACCTCGGCCGGCTGGCGAGGCATGCGATCGACCAAGGTCGCCGGCTGGATAGCCACCGCCTTCGGCGCCGTGCACATCGTTCTCTCCCCGGTGGGCGTCCGCGACACGTGGTCGCAGGCCGTGTCGGACGGCTGGTGGAACACCTTCACCCTCGATCAGTCGACAACCCTCGCCCAATACGAGCGCTCCGAAGCACTCTGGATCTCCCTAGCCAGCTTCGGCGTCCCCGTCTTCGTCCTCGGCTGCTACATCCTCTGGTCAACCCACCAAAACCACCGCGTACCAGGATGGATCGGTTGGCTCATCCTCACCTGGTCCCTACTCCTGACCACCGCAGTCCCCGTCTCCCCGGCCTGGGCCCTCCTGCTCTGCGGAGCCTTCCTCGTCCTCGGTGACAGCAAGAAGACCAACCCCACCCCTTCCTCCGCGGCACTGCCGCAGCACGTCGCACTCTGAAGCTCGGCGTCCACACAACTGACGGACCCGGATGCTGATCCGGGTCCGTCAACCGATCGCAAAGCAGCGCCCGCATAGCGATACCGACGCGCTCCGTTCGACGGCAGCGCTGTCCGGATATCACTGGTTCACTGGTCGTTGATCGGCACTCCGCTGTCGGTCAGATCCGCCAGGACACCGAAATGGTCACTGGCCCATACGCCGTCGTGGGGTTGGTCGAAGATCAGGCGGCAGTCGGTGATGTCGAGGGTGGGGCCGCGGTCTCCGCTGCGGACCAGGATGTAGTCGGTGCGGCGGCCGCGTTCCAGGGGCATTTCGGTGCCGTCGGATACGAGTGCGTTGGTTGGGGAGAAGGTATGTCCGACAAGTTCGGGGTGCACGGTCGACCACGCGTCCCAGTAGCAGACGCTGGTTTCCTGTAGTGATTGTCGGCCGGTCCAGAAACGCAGGGAGGCAGAGTCTGGTACTGCGTCGAAGTCTCCGGCGATTACGACGTGGGAGGGTGCGGACTCCAGTGTGCGCGCGACGAGCACTGCTTGCCGTTGGCGTTCGAGCTCGTAATTCAATTGCCAGGACGGCTTGTGGTTCGCCAGCACCACGGGCCCGAGGTCGGGCGTCTCGATCTCGGCCAGCAGGGTGGTCAACGGCGTGTCGGCCGTGCGGTCGGATACCCGGAGGTCGATTTCTCGGACATCGCGGATCGGCCAGCGGCTCGCGATGGACACCCCGGAGCCTTCGGTGCCGCGGTTCGTCTGGTGCGCGATATGCCATCCGGTGTCGAGCACCTCGGCGACCTGATCGTCGTCCGCGCGGTAGATCGCCTCCTGGAACGCGACCACATCGGGCTTCAGCTCGGCGAATCCGGCTCGCAACAACGCCCGACGCTGCGGCCAATCACCACGTCGTCCCCACAGGTTCAACGTGACAACACGCAGGTCCGGCGACATTTATCGACACACCGATGGGGCCTGCACGGTGATCACCTCCACCCGCAGCGTTCCCGCGTACGAGTGGGACAACCTACCTGAGCGGAGAAATTGTGCGGCCCGGCCGTGAGCCGACGGCCGGGGCACGCCTGTTTCCCCGCTAGCGGTTGTGGTCAGGAATTCAGGCCGGAGGAGGCGGGCAGGGCTTGCCGTCGAGGTCGGACGGGGGCGGCAGCGGGCGGCCGTCCGGACCGAGCGGCGGAGGCAGTGGCTTGCCGTCGGCGCCCAATGGCGGGGGCACGCATCCGTTGTTCGACGGGGCGGCCTGCTGGTCCAGTTGTACGTGCAGGCTTGGTGCGGCGGGGGCGGCGGCAGCCGATCCGGCGGCGATCAGGCCGGAGCCCATGATCGCGGCGGACGCAACGACGATGGCCGTGCGGAGTTTCATCGGGAATCCTGTCTCGAATGCTGTTGTCTTTCATGGCTTTAGACGTGCAGCATCCAAGACGGTTCCATGGCGATGGGTAATGTGTCCGGCGTCACATTCCTGACGGTCTGCTCTAGCGTCGACGCGCGAACGCGTTAGGCGGTCACCTCCGGGGCGACCGCCTAACGCACACACTCAGCGCAGAGCGGGCGCGACCTCGCGCTCGAACAGCTCGATACCCGAGGTGTCGTAGGCCGACTCGGGGAAGTTGAAGATGGCGTAGCCGAGGCCGAGCTCACCTATCGCGGAGAGCTTTTCGACTACCTGCTCCGGCGTACCGGTGGCGGCGGAGGTGCGGAACATCCCGTCGACGTAACCCTTCGCCTGATCGTCGCCGATCGCCGGGGCCAACTTCGCCTGGATCGCCGAAAGGCGTTCTTCGACTTCGGCTTCCGTGGCAGCGATCACCGCATTGAAGTTCGAGGAACGCACGATAGCGTCGAAATCGGTACCGACGTCGGCACAGTGGGCGCGCAGGATCTCGGACTTCTGCGTGAACTCCTCCGGCACATTGCTGAAGTTGGTGTACTGGGCGTACTTCGCCGCGATCCGCAGCGTCTTCTTCTCACCGCCGCCCGCGATCCACAGCGGAATCCCACCCTCCTGCAACGGAAGTGGCCGCACGATCGCACCGTCGACCTGGTAGTGGACGCCGTTCAACGTGGCCTTGCCCTCGGTCCATGCCTGCCGGAAGATCTGCACGCCCTCGTCGAGCCGGGCGAGCCGCTCGCCCGCCGTCGGGAACCCGTAACCGTAAGCGCGCCATTCATGTTCGTACCAGCCGCCACCGATGCCCATCTCGACCCGGCCGCCGGAGATCAGGTCGACGGTCGCGGCGACCTTCGCCAGATACGCCGGATTGCGGTAGCTCATCGCGGTGCACATCTGCCCGAGCCGAATCCGTGAGGTGGACGCCGCGAACGCCGACATGAGCGTCCACGCCTCGTGTGTCGCCTCCTCGGTCGGCACCGGAACCGTGTGGAAGTGGTCGTACACCCACAGCGACTCCCAGATGTCACCGGCGTCCGCGCGTTGCGCGAGGTCCCGCATCACCCGCCACTGGTCCGCCGGTTCGATACCAACCAGGTCGTGCCGCCAGCCCTGCGGGATGAAGATGCCGAAGCGCACAGATTTCTCCTTCGTGTATGTACCCCAAACCTAACCAATCATCCCGTGATGGGCCGATCGAGGCGCGGTGACAGACGAAACGCCAGCTCGGCGGACGTGTCAGCACCTCGGCGTCTCTAGCTGACAAAGCGACATCCTGCTAGTCTTCAAGGGTCGCTCCTCAGGGAGGGGGTAGCGGCAATTCTCAAGGGGGAAAATATGATTCGTTATGTTGGCATACGATTTGTCGCGATGGCTGGTTTGGTCGTTGCGTCACTGTCCGTGGCCGCACCGGCGAACGCTGCGTTGCCGTCGTGCCTGAACTACGAACATCAAGAAAAGTGGGGAAAAGTCAACGTTGACCTGCGTCCCTCTCCGTCGGGAGCCTTCGGCACGTTGACCGTTTGGTGGCGGGTCGAGCCTCCTAGCGCGCGTCCGGGACGATACGACTGGACCCATTTCGTCAACGGTCGCTCGGTACGGGGTCCGGAGTGGGCTGTGAAGGATGACGCGGTGCACACTGTTCTTCGTCAGACGGAGGACGGGAAGGTCAACTGGAATTTCGGTGACACCTACAAGTTCCAGGGCATCCATTATGCGCCCGCCGAGAAGCAAACCTATGTGGCCGCGGTTAATGAATGCGTGATAAGGCAGTGGTAATGAACCTGGATGACAAGGCATTGTATGCCGCAGTGCTCGATCACGTCGCGCGAGAGCTGGACTCGCACATCGCGGCGCCGTTCAGCATCGAGCCGGCGGGTGAGCATCTCGCGCTTCTCGAGGTTGTGAACGGGCGCGCCAGGCTGATCTCTTCGACCTCGCTACAAGAAGGGCTCGAGCGGTTGCCCGACTCCTGCGGGACGCTGGAGCGACAACTGTCGGAGTTCCAGGACGACGTCGCGATGGCGCTTCGCGCGAGGTGGCCGCTGCAGACGGGTGCCGGCGGTGCGCCGGAGTGCACGCTGCAGTCTGGTGTCCTTCGAATCCGATTCCACGCGGCCGATGCCGAACTGCGGCTAGCAGACTTGGATCTCGGTGGGCTGGGGGAGCGGCCCGCCGGTTGATCAAGCTGCTGGCTTCTCCCAGACGGAGACGTGCTTGCGGCTTTCGTGGGTGAAGGGGGTGCGGGTCCAGTCTGCCCAGCGGTGGCGTAGGTGGAGGCCGGCGAGTTGGGCCATCAGGTCCAGTTCGGCGGGCCACACGTAGCGGAAGGGGATGGATCGGTATTCGCCGCGGCCGTCGATCACCTCGATGTAGTTGGAGCTCATCTGCTGAGTGGCGACGTCGTAGTGGTCGAAGGCCCAGCGGGTGGGGCTGCGCTGGAACGGGACCATGGTCTGGCCGGGCGGCAGGCTGCGCAGGTCGGGCACGCCGACCTCGATGACGAAACGGCCGCCGGGTGCGAGATGGGTTGCGGCGTTGGCGAAACAGGCGACCTGATCGGCTTGGGTCGTCAGATTCATGATGGTGTTGAAGACGAGGTAGGCGACGGAAAACTGGCCGGCCACGCGGGCGGTCGCGAAGTCGCCGATCGTGACATCGAGCGAGTCGCCGCCGGGTTTGGCGCGCAGCCGGTCGACCATCGCCTGCGACAGGTCGATGCCGTGCACTTGGACGCCGCGGCGCGCCAGCGGTAGCGCGATGCGGCCCGTGCCGATGCCGAACTCCAAAGCTCGGCCGTCGTCGGCGAGCTCCGCGAGGAGGTCGACCGCCGGTCCGACGACGTCCGGCTCGAACATCGCTGCGGACGACTCGTCGTAACGTGCCGCTACCTGCTCGCCGAAGTGATCGTCCATAGCCGGAACGTACCGCGCCGAATACGCACGGCGCACGTGCTTTTCACGCGGTCGTATCGAAGGTGCATGGCTCGCAGGCATTCACGCGGCCCGCTCCGTCGGTGTGCCGCCCGATATGTCGTCGGCATGGTGAGCCGACTGCGTGCAGCGGCCGCGTTGACGGTGTGCTGAACGGGTAGTGGTTCATACTGTGCGCCGAACAGTCAGCTGTGCGCGACTACGCGTCGGCCCACCGATCAGCGATCACGACGCTGCCAAGTCGTCCAGTACTGATCATCGGTAGGCGGAGAATCCTTGGGCGGCAAGACGATCGGGTCCGGCTCACCCGGTGTGATCTCCGGCGCCACCTCGTTCGTCGGATAAGCGTGCGAACTGTGCGTCGGCGTAGTTCCGGTCCAGGTGGTGTGCTCGATCGCGTGCCCGGCGAAGTGCCGTTCCAGCAGCTCCGCACCGCGCAATGTGCCGCCCGCAGCAGCGAATCCCGCGGCCACCCGGGCCGCACCGTCCTGGCAGGTCATCGCCTTCTCGATCCCGGCACGCAGGTGCGCCACGGTGAGTCGCTTGGCCGACACCCAGGCGCCCGCCTCGTTGGTGACCACCCGCCGCGCGACCTCGGACTGGCTCCGCCCGAACGGCACCACGCACACCGGAACGCCTGCGGCCAAAGCCTTTTGGGTGATGCCCATACCGCCGTGCGTAACCACGACGGCAGCCCGGTCGAGCAGGAGATGGTGTGGCAAGAACTGTTCGACCCGCGCGTTCGGCGGAACAGTCAACGTCGCGGCGTCGACGGCCCCCGCGGTGACGACGGTGTACAGCCCGCTGTCGGCCAGCGCGTCCATCGCGACCTGAGCGAGTCTGCCGTCGTCCTGGAACTCGGTCGAGCAGGTGACCACTGCCAGCGGCCGGTCGATCTCGTCGAGCCATCGCGGTGGCTCCGCGTCCGGCGCCCACAGGCCGGGCCCGATCTGGTGCACCGTCGGCGGCCAGTCGCTGTGCACATCGTCGAACGGCGGCGCGGTGAAGTTGAGCGTCAGCGTCGGCTGGCGCAGGTAATCCTCGGTGTTGTCCAGTGGATCCAGTCCGTAGTACTGGCGCATGTGATTGAGCTGCGGCAGCACTTCATTCCATCGCCGGGTGAGAAACCAGCGCAGACTGCGGTCGCGGACCCGGCCGAGCAGGTCCGACCGCGGTCTTAGGCCAGGTCCGAACGGTGGCGAGTCGCGCGAGGGGATCGGCAGCAGCATCGCGGCCCACGACGCCCACGGCAGCCCACTGGCCGAGGCCAGAATCTGCGCGCCGGGCGCGGTGACGTCGATCAGCAGCGCGTCCGGCCGCTCGGCGATGATCGCGCTGCGCAGGGCCTGGATCTCGTCCGGGATCCGGGCGACCAGCGCGCGGACGGCGGCGCGCAGGGCCGGGATCCGCGACGTGGTTGCCCAGTCGTCGAGCGTGTTCGCCGCCAGCGTGGGCGGGAGTTCGCGCACCGTGATGCCGAACGGCTCCAAGGCCTCTTGGCTGCCGGGCAGTGTCAGCACGGTCACCTCGTGGCCGCGCGAGACCAGTTCAGCCAGAACCGGTGCGACCGGATACAGGTGTCCTTTGGCCGGTGACGTGAACGCCAGTATTTTGGTCATACGACAGGCTAACTTGTAGCTAATGGCTTCGTCACCCGTCTGGCCATGCGTTATCGGCCATAGAGCCGGATCGTTGCATGGGGTTCTATGAGGACTTTGCGCTTGACAGGACTGGTTTCAAGAACACTGGGCCAGCGTTCAGTCTGTTGGCTGTCGACGGAGAAGGCGCACGGTCCGTAAAAACCTTGAACTCAATACAAGCCTCCAGCAACTGACTGGCTGACACCGCTGGACATGCCGTTTTGACGGACCGCCGCGGTCGATAAACCGCTACCGCCACTGCAGGACGAAATTTACTGGCGTCGGCCGGGCAGTCCGAGTCATGCTCGAACGCACATGAAAACAGAGAAACAACCTCGACTCGGCGTCGATTTCGGCCGAGTCATCCAGGGGGCGGCCCTGCGGCCGGGGGATGACGACACGGTATTCCTCTCCGGCGGCCTCGACGAGGCCCTGCGCACGCCACCCAGCCCCGACGCCTTCGACGTGCTGCCCCGCTTGGTCCGGCGTTTCGGCGGCCGAGCGTGGGTGATCTCCAAGTGCGGGGTGCGGATCGAACAGCGCACCCGGCAGTGGCTCGACCACCACGACTTCTACGACCGCACCGGAATCCCGCGCGACAACCTGCGCTTCTGCCGCAAGCGCGCCGACAAGGCAGGCCACTGCGCCGACCTCGGCATCACGCACATGATCGACGATCGCATCGAGGTGCATCAGCACCTGCGCGATCAGGTGCCACACCTCTTCCTGTTCGGCGCGCAGGCGGGTCCGGTGCCCGACTGGGTCCAGCACGTGCCCACCTGGCGCACCACGGAGACCGCCGTCACCGCGACGCTCACGCCGTGAGTGGTCAACTGACCAGCACGATCGTTCGTGGTGAGCACTTCAACCGATTGGCTGTATCCTGCACAAGGATGCTTTCGCGTCCGATCACGGTTTCAGTAATGGTGCGGACACGTCAGGTCTGCGGCAGCGACGAGAAGGAGGTGGGGTTGCCATGCGCAGCGAACCTCCCAGTCGAAGGCCGCGCGGCGTCGCCCCTTCGTATTCCTGAGTAGTCAGCGACGGTGGGGGCCGACGCCCGCGCGGTGTGAATTCTCGCGCTCCCATTCACTCACGCTTATTGCTGAGGACACCCCATGTCGCAGACCGATGTCATCGAAGTACGTCCGTCGCTGTCCGAATCCCTGCAGGACATCGCCGCCACCCCCCGCGTCGACGCCGCGCGGGCCTGGCTCGACCCCCCCCCGCCGCATGTCATCGCCGACCAGTTGGCCCGGATGGACGCCGTCCAGGCGGGCATGGCGTTCCGGCTGCTCGACAAGGACCTGGCGCTGGCGGTCTTCGAAGAACTCGAACCGGTCGACCAGCAGCAGATCCTGCAGGGCCTGCGCGACCAGAGCTTCCGCGACCTGATCGAGGGCATGGCGCCCGACGACCGGGCCCGCATGCTGCGCGAGCCCCCCGCCAAGGTGGCCAAGAAGGTCCTGGCCGGGTTGAGCCCGCGCGAGCGCCGGATGACCGCCGCGCTGCTCGGCTACCCGGAGGGTTCGGCGGGTCAGTACATGACCCCCGAGGTGGTCGCGCTGCCGCAGAACCTGACCGTCGCCGAGGCGCTGACCATGGTGCGCGCCAAGGGCGCCAACGCCGAAACCGTCTACACGCTGCCCGTGGTGGACGCGGGCAGGCGGCTCACCGGCATCGTCGAACTGCGTGAGCTGGTGCTCAGCAAGCCGGACACGATGATCGCCGAGCTGGTCGTCACCGAACCCGTCTGCGCCCGCGCCACCGACTCCGCGGAGAAGGCGGCCCGGCTGATGCGCGAGACCAACGACATCAACATGCCCGTCGTCGACAGCGAGAACCGGCTCGTCGGCCTGCTCACCATCGACGACGCCGTGGAGGTCATCGAGGCTGCGGACAGCGAGGACGTGGCCAGGCAGGCCGGCTCGGCGCCGTGGGAGGGCCACTACATGGCGGCGGGGGTGTTCCAGCTGGCCCGCTACCGCGCGATGTGGTTGTTGCTGCTGCTGTTCGCCGCCACCCTCACGGTCAGCGTCACCGACATGTTCGAGGGCACGCTGCAGCAGGCCGCGCATCTCGCGCTGTTCATTCCGCTGCTCATCGGCGCGGGTGGCAACGCGGGCGCGCAGGCCGCGACCGCCTGTGTGCGGGCGCTCGCCGTCGGCGAGGTGCGGGTGACCGACCTGTTCAAGGTGATCTGGCGCGAGTGCCGGGTCGGGCTGGTGCTCGGATCCATGCTCGCCGCGGCGGGATTGGTGATCGGCGGACTGTTCGTCGACCTGCGCGTCGCGCTGGTCGTCGGCATCACCCTGGTGCTGATCTGCGGGTGGGCCGCCACCATCGGCGGCACCATGCCGCTGCTCGCCAAGAAGCTGCGGATCGACCCCGCGGTGGTGTCCGCGCCGATGGTCACCACCCTGGTCGATGCCACCGGCCTGATCATCTACTTCACCACCGCCAAGCTGGTCCTCGGTATCTGAGCACTGGCCGGCGCGTGCGACTCGCGCTGACCGGCACGCCGCGACCACCCGCACCAGGGTGGCCGCGGCGTCGGCGTGTAGCGGAACTTCACGTGACAGCACATATCCCGCACGCTTGCTAACGTCGTGCAGTCGCGAGGGCGATCTCGACGCTCGGCGCTGTGTGGTGCGATCCGCAGCGGTGGCCGGGCGGCTGGGCAGTGAAAACGAGTCCGCGCGTTGATGTTTCAATGAACGAAGAGTCCGATGACGGCCGCATGAGGGGCGAATGAGACAGATCTTGTTCTCGGCGATGATCGCGCTGGCGGTTTCCATCACCTTGACACCATTGCTGATCATGCTGTTTGCCAGGCGAAATGTCGGGCAGGAGATCCGGGCCGACGGACCGGTCAGCCACCAGGCCAAGCGCGGCACGCCGACGATGGGTGGCATCGCGATCCTGGTCGGCATGTGGGCGGGGTACCTGGGGGCGCATCTGATCGGGATCCGGCACGACGGGGAGGGGGTATCCGCCTCCGGGTTGCTTGTGCTCGGTTTGGCCACCGCGCTGGGCGTGGTCGGCTTCCTCGACGACTTCATCAAGCTGCGCAGGCAACGCAATCTCGGCCTGACCGCGACCGGCAAGTACATCGGCCAGCTCACCGCCGCAGTGGTTTTCGGTGTGCTGGCGCTGCGGTACCCCGCCAGCTCGGGTCTGACGCCGGGCAGCAGGCACATGTCCTACGTCCGGGACGTGGCCACCGTGTCGTTCGGCGTGATCGGGTTTCTGCTTGTGGTCAGTTTCCTGGTGGTGGCCTGGTCCAACGCGGTGAACATCACCGACGGCCTGGACGGATTGGCCGCCGGATCGATGAGCTTCGCGCTCGGCGCCTACGTGATCATCACCTTCTGGCAGTACACCAACGCGTGCGCGGTCACGCCCGGCGCCGGCTGCTACAACGTGCGCGATCCGCTCGATCTGGCGGTGGTCTGTGCCGCCGGGGTCGGCGCCTGCACCGGATTCCTGTGGTGGAACGCCGCTCCGGCCAAGATCTTCATGGGCGACACCGGTTCGCTGGCGCTGGGCGGCCTGCTCGCCGGTCTGGCCATCACCACCCGCACCGAACTACTCATGGCGGTGGTCGGCGCCCTGTTCTTCGCCGAGATCCTGTCGGTGCTGCTTCAGATCGTGGTGTTCCGCACCACCCGCAACCGACTGTTCAAGATGGCACCGTTCCACCACCACTTCGAACTCAGCAAGTGGGCCGAGACCACCGTGATCATCCGCTTCTGGTTGCTGGCCGGCGTCGCCGCCGCCGTCGGCCTGATGCTGTTCTACGGTGAATACCTCGCCGCCATCGGCTGATTCAGCGCTGACCTCGCACCGTTCGCATCCCGGATGGTCGCCTTGGCGTCGCAGGGCGGGGCGGTGTCGGCCAGCGGCGTCTGGTTCGACGTCCCCGCCGTGCGCGACGGTTGAGGCTCGGATGTGCGCTGCGGCCTCGTGGCCGATCGAGTGTGCGAAAGTTCGACCGCGGCATAGTGGTTCGCCGCACAGCGCGAGACCCCCACGGGTAGTGGGGGTCTCGTGGAACGGTGGATTTACGGACTGTTCAGATCACCTTGCGCGAGGCTGGAGGTGAAGGTGTCCCATGCCGCGGGGCTGAAGACGAGGGCGGGGCCGGTGGGGTTCTTGGAGTCGCGAACGCCGACCGATCCGCCGTCGAGATGTGCTACCTCGACACAATCTTTCACAGCGCTGCTGTGGGTGCTCTTGAACCAGTGTGCGTCAGTCATATCGTACATGCGGAGAACTCCTCTGCTATTTCTCGAATGAGAGTGCGACTTTCGGTCTCACCCAACGCCAGACGCTTGAGGTCTGTGTACACAACACGATACGCCGCAATCTCCTCCGGGCGTTCTAAATACAAATCTCCGGTGAAACCTTGGACGTAAACCACCGGTGGCTCAGTCAAATACGCGGTGGGGTGCGGCGGGAACTCCAGCAATACGAATGTTCCAACTGTTAAACCCTGATACGTTCCCGTCGACGCGGGCATCACGCGCACCGAAACATTCGGCAGCTGTGCGACATCGGCGAGATGCCGCAATTGACCGGCCATCACCGCGGTGCCGCCGGTAGGTCGGCGCAGCGCCGACTCATCGATCAGCACATCCAGGGTCACGGGATTGGTATCACTGTGGAGTCGGTCCCGGCGCAATGCCGCGATCCTTATTGTCGTCTCCACCTCCGGCGACGGCATATTGGGAAATTCCACCCAAATCATTGCGCGCCGATACTCATCGGTCTGCAACATTCCAGGTATAAACGTTGTCTGATACGAAATGATGTGATGCGCCGCGTCTTCCAGGCCGACGAACAGCCCGAAGTCCCTGGGTATCGACTCGTCGAAGGTGTGCCACCACCCCTTGGTCTTCGTCTCCTCGGTCAGCGCCAGCAGCACCTGGGTCAGCCCGGGCGAAACGTCGTAGAGCTCGCATAACCGTTTGACGAACAACGGGTTCAACCGGATCGGGATCCCGCTCTCCATTCGCCAGAATGTTTGCTTGCTGACGCCGATGGCGTTCCGCGCGGTTTCCGAGCTGACCTCCGCCGCTGCGCGAGCTCGGCGGAGCTCGCGGGCCAATAGCCTACGGGGAAGGGTCGAGCCAGTCGTCATAGCTGTATCTCCGAGGGGTCGCTGAAGAATGGCGGTCTATTTTGGAACCCAAGTGCGGCAGCGACTGTGGAACCTCACCGAAATACCGACAGAGCTCAGTCTCGGAAGGGTGCCGACCGTGTGGCTGCGGTGTTGCACTGCATGTGTTCGGAAAGCCGACCAGCCCCTACACCCGGCGAATCGGTTTCCGCGCTCATCCAACCAGCAGACTGTAATGGAGGTTTACGGATTCGCCGAATTGCTCAGTGCGACAACACAACAGGAACAATCCAGAATATAAATTCCTTCCAGGAAAGGCGCTGTATAACGATGGACGCGGACCTGAAATGGCAACTGGAAGCCATGGAAAATCGCGAGGCCCACATGGAGTTCGGACTGTCGACCTTGGCCGACCGAGCACGAAGAATGGATGAGCAACTGCGCTCGCTGACCGTCGCGGTCGGCGCTATCCGGTTCGCCGTCGACGGCCTCGCCGCGGACAGCGCGGACGTGCTGCACATTCTCCGGAGTGTCTACGGCGAAGGATGGTTCGAGGAACGCGACTCGGCATAGGTGCGCGTGGGCGAAACCGTGGCCATGCACACCAACTCCCGGCCGCCTGGTGCATGACGGCGGCCGGGAGGTCGGTGGGTCAGCCGCCGAGCTCGAATCGTTCGGCGAAGCGCGACATCTCGTCGAACGGGTTGCCGGGATCGGTGCTGCCGACGACGATCCGGGTCACCCCTTCCGCGGCAAGACCTTCGACACGTTCGGCAGGCAGGTCGATCGAACCCCAGCGGGTGTACTCGAGTGCTCCCGGGTCACGGCCTGCGGCAACGGCTTCCGCCCGGGCAAGGTCGAGTTGGCGGGCCCGTTCGTGCGGCCCGAGCATGCCGCCGGGGAAGTAGCCGTCGCCGCGGCGGCCTGCCCGGCGCGCGGCGGCGCGACTCGAGCCACCGATGTGGATCGGCAGCTGAGGTACGCCAAGGGGTTTCGGGAAGCTGACCAGCTTGTCGAAGCTGAAGAACTCGCCGTCGAAGCTGGCCCCTTCCGCACCGCCGGACCACAGCAGCCGCAGCACGTCGATGGCTTCGTCGGCGCGACGGCCGCGGCTGGCGAAGTCCACGCCGGTGGCGGTGGCTTCACCGGGCAGCGTGCCGAGCCCCACGGTCAGCAGGCGCATCCGTCCGCGCGACAGCACGTCGATGGTCGCGAGACGTTTGGCCAGAACCACCGGGTGGCGGTACGGCAGCAGCAGTACGCCGGTCCCGAGCAGGATGCGCTGGGTAGCCGCGGCGACGAAGCTCAGGCAGTCGAGCGGGTCGGGATAGGGCGTGGTGGCGAGCATTTCGAAGTCCCCGACCTTGGCGCCCGGATACAGCGCGATGTGATCGGGGAGATAGATGCCCTCGAATCCGCAGGCTTCGGCGTGCTGGGCAAAGGCGATCAGGCGATCGGGGTCGGCCCCGTAATACGGTGTGCTGTAACTGACGGCGAACTTCATCGACGTTCCTCGGTGCCGTGGGCAGCGACGATCGCACAACCGGTCCATCGAGACCGGCTGCCGGACAGGTGGTTACCCGAATTCGCAGGCCGGTGGCCGCTGCTCGGTACCGGTGAGCCGGTGCTGCAGGTCCGCCCGCAACGCGGTCAGCCGGGCGAGTGCGTCGTCCACCTCGGCGAGCTTGCGCCGCAGCACCGCCACCGAATCCGGGCAATCGTCGCCGGAACTGTGGCCCGCTCGCAGGCAGGTGACGAACGGGCGGATGTCGTCCAGCCCGAAACCGGCCGCCAGCAACGTCCGAATCTGGTGCACCACCGGCAACTCCGCCGCGTCGTAGACGCGATACCCGTTGGTGGAGCGGTGCGCCCGCACCAGCCCGTGCTGCTCGTAGTACCGCAGGGTGCGGGTACTCGTGCCGGCCTGTTGTGCCAGCTCACCGATCAGCATGCGACCTCCTCCGAGCGACCGTCCCGGCCACGCTAAACGTTGTCGCCGGTGTCAACGCAAGCGTCGCCGCCCGCCATCCCGAAAACGCGAAACGGCGGCGGAAAGCATCCGCCGCCGTGTCGAGCTTGGGTATGGCTCAGAACTCCCAGTCTTCGTCTTGGGTGTTCACAGCCTTGCCGATCACGTAGCTCGAACCCGAACCCGAGAAGAAGTCGTGGTTCTCGTCCGCGTTCGGGGACAGGGCCGACAGGATGGCCGGGTTCACCTCGGTCTCGTCCTTCGGGAACAGTCCCTCGTAGCCGAGGTTCATCAGCGCCTTGTTCGCGTTGTAGCGCAGGAACTTCTTGACGTCCTCGGTGAGGCCGACCTCGTCGTAGAGATCCTGGGTGTACTCGACCTCGTTGTCGTACAGCTCGAACAGCAGCTCGAAGGTGTAGTTCTTCAGCTCGTCGCGCTCGGCCTGGCTGACCAGCTCCAGGCCCTTCTGGTACTTGTAGCCGATGTAGTAGCCGTGCACGGCCTCGTCGCGGATGATCAGTCGGATCAGGTCGGCGGTGTTGGTGAGCTTGGCCCGCGAGGACCAGTACATCGGCAGGTAGAAGCCGGAGTAGAACAGGAAGCTCTCCAGCAGCGTCGAGGCCACCTTGCGCTTGAGCGGATCGTCGCCGTTGTAGTAATCCAGCACGATCTCGGCCTTGCGCTGCAGGTTTCGGTTCTCCTCCGACCAGCGGAACGCGTCGTCGATCTCCCTGGTGGAGCACAGCGTGGAGAAGATCGAGCTGTAGCTCTTGGCGTGCACCGACTCCATGAACGCGATGTTGGTGTACACCGCCTCCTCGTGCGGGGTCAGCGCGTCCGGGATCAGGCTCACCGCGCCGACGGTGCCCTGGATCGTGTCCAGCAGCGTGAGGCCGGTGAAGACCCGCATGGTCAACTGCTTCTCATCGGTGGTCAACGTGCCCCACGAGGGGATGTCGTTGGACACCGGAACCTTCTCGGGCAGCCAGAAGTTGCCGGTCAGCCGGTCCCAGACCTCGGCATCCTTCTCGTCGGGCACCCGATTCCAGTTGATGGCCGATACCCGATCGATCAGTTTCATCCTGCCTCCACACCTTTCCCGAGCCCGCTGCCGTGACGGATCTTCTCTCCACCGGACACTACTCCTAGTGGGTGACAAGTCCGTGCAGCACAACACCTTGTGTCGCAGCGATGCGTGTCACCGAGGCGAGAAACGCCGGGAGCCATCGCGTGCGGCCCCTATTCTGCGGCACGATCGCGCGAACGGCCACATCGGTGCTGGCGCGCCGCGCGAGATCGCCAATTGTTTGCCAGTGGTCCGTCCGTGGCTCGGCGCGTGCTGGCACCACGATGTGATCGGGGCGCGGCACGTTTGCCCGGCTCCGCCCGGTAGCGGGCGCCGCCCGGTGACCCACCCGCTCACCTGCCCTGGTTTTGCCTGATCAGGGGCTACGTTGGGCGGATAGAAGTATCACGCGTTTCGGAAGGAGTGTGTGTTATGACTAGTCCCGGCCCCGTCCGGACCGGCCCGGTGCTCAACGACATGACCATCTTCGCCGGTGTGCTGATCCTCATCGCCGGCGTGCTGCACCTGCTGACCGCCGTCGCCGCCATCGCAGGCCGCGACATCTTCGTGGTCACCGAAGATCAGGTGTTCCTGGTCGACGTCTCCGCCTGGGGATGGATCCACCTGGTGATCGCCGTGCTCGTGCTGATCGCCGGCTTCGGCATCGTCACCGGCAAAACCTGGGGCTACCTCGCCGGCATCGTCATGGCGTCGGTCAGCATCCTGGACAACTTCCTCTTCGCCCCCATCTACCCTTTCTGGGCACTGGTCATCATCGCCATCGATGTCCTGGTGATCTGGGCCCTCGCCCGCCAACTCGCCGCCCGGTAGCCCCGCCAATCCCTCGGCCCCGGCACCGCTTTCGGCGTGCCGGGGCCGCTTCGCGCCCCGCCTGCTCGTTGAGTGGCACACCATGGAGAGGTCTTCTCGGCAAACGCCACAGCCATGTGCCACTCGCCGACCTACTCGGACGGTTACCTGCAGATGATGGTGGATCAGCGCCTGCTGGCGCGGCGGTAGCCGATGGTGGCGGGGATGGCGAAGAGGAGGATTGCGCCGAGGGACCAGAGGAGGGTGAGGGTGAGGGGGCGGGCGAGGGGGCCTTCTAGGGCCAGGGCTTTCATGGCGTCTACGGCGACGGACATGGGTTGGTTGCGGACTATGGGCTGGATCCATTGGGGGTAGGCGGCGAGGGGGACGAAGCCGGTGCTGAAGAACATCATCAGGGAGGTGAGGATGGTGATGGCTTCTACCAGAGTGGCTTTGGCGGTGAAGACGGCCACGGCGGTGACGACGGTGGCGAAGGCCAACCCGAAAAGCACTGGGATGAGCAGGAATACGAGGGTCGCGAGGATGCCCTGGTGGAACCGGAAGCCGAGCAGATAGCCGACGAGGACGATGGCGAGGGTGCCCGCGAAGATGCGGCACCCCTCGGCGAGGATGCGGGAGACGAGCCCGGACGCGCGGTGTACGGGCAGTACCCAGAACCGGGCGAGCAGACCCGCGTCCCGCTCGCGGCCGAGCAGGACACCACCGGCCACCGCGCCGGACAGCGCGCCGACGAGGGTGACCATCGGTACCGAGCCGAACAGGGCGCTCTCCCCGGTGAACTTACGGATCTGGCCGCCGATGACGGTCTCCAGCATGATCAGCAGTAGGCACGGGATGATCAGGGTTTCCAGCAGCGTGATCGGATTGCGCGTCCAGCGCAACAGCAGCCGCTGGGTTTGAATCATGGTGTGCTGCACCAAGGACACAACCGACACCTCCGAACCGGTGCGGGTATCTGCGGTGGGTTGAGCCAGCAGCGCCATCACGCCCTCCTCGAACTCAGTCGGATGGTCAGCGGAATGCACAGGGCGAGAATGGCGATCGCCCATGCCAGTGGCGGCCCCATCAACGACCAGGTCACCTGGCCGGCGTTGCCTACCGTGTCACCGGCCAGTGCGCGCAACCCGATCGCGAATTGGGACACCGGCTGGTTGCGTACGAACGGCTGCACCCACGCCGGAAACTGGTGGGCCGGAGCCAAACCCGTCGAGAGCATGCCGAAGATCAACGGCGGCAATACCAACGCCTGGGTTGTCGCTTCCGGACTGCGCGACACCGTGCCGATCACATCGGCACCGAGCATCAGTGCGAGCCCGACGAGCATCGCGAACAGCAGGAAGCCGAGGGTGTGCACGGTGTCGAGACGGAACCGGAAGCCGATCACATGCCCGCAGATAACCGCCGTGACCAGCGCGATCGCCAGCCGAAAGAGATTGCCGGACATGCGCGCGGCGACGGGTACCAGCGGCCCGACCGGCATGGACCCGAAGCGCCGATTGAGCCCCGCGACCGAGTCGGTGGCCGCCCGGAACGCGGCCGAGATGGCGGTGAACGCGGCGGCCTGCAACACCACGATGGGCATCATGAACTGGGCATAGCTGCTGAATCCGGTGCCCGCGAAGGTCATCACGGTTTTCAGTGGAATGTAGAAGCTGGCCGTGAAGGCCGCGGGCGCCAGGATCGAGGCGAGCACCTCACCGGTCTTCACCGACGGCACGATCAGTCGCGTCGTCAGCACCCACCACTGCTGTGCCCGCACCGGCGTGGCTCGGGCCTGCGTCAGCCAGGTGCCCGCGGTCACGAGACCCGCTCCGCATCAACAGCTTTCAGGTCGGCATCGGCTCCGTCAGCGGAGGCCAGATGACCGGTCAGCTGGAGGAACACATCATCGAGCGACGGCCTGCGCAGCGCGATATCGACCAGTTCGACATCTGCGCCGTCGAGGCGGCGCAAGGCTTCAGCGAGAGTCTTCGCGCCGTCCGGTGCCGGGATCGCGATCCGGTCCGAGTCCGGCGTCATCGCCGCCCGAATGTCTTCCGGCAGCAGCGAACCGAGCGCATCGGCGATGACCGGCAGATCCTTCAGGTCCAGCGGCACCACCTCGCAGTAACTTCCGCCGGTCCTGGACTTCAGCTCGTCGGCGGTGCCCTGCGCGATCACCACACCGTGGTCGATCACGATGATCCGGTCGCTGAGCGCGTCCGCTTCCTCCAGGTACTGCGTGGTGAGCAGCGTGGTGATGCCCGCTTTCTTGAAACTGGTCACCAGATCCCAAACCCCTTGCCTGCTGCGCGGATCCAGTCCGGTGGTCGGCTCGTCCAGGAACACCACATCCGGGCGGACGACGAGACCGCACGCGATGTCGATACGCCGCCGCATGCCGCCCGAGTACGTGCCGACCCGGCGGCCCGCCGCGCCCACCAGATCGAACTCGGCGAGCAGCTCGACCGCCCTGGCCCGGGCGGCGCGCTTGCGCAAACCCATCAGCCTGCCGAACATCACCAGATTCTCGTAACCGCTGAGCATGTCGTCGAGCGCGGCGTACTGCCCGGTCAGCATGATGGACCGGCGCACCGCCGCCGGGTCGGCGACCACGTCGTGCCCGGCGACCACCGCGCGTCCCCGATCCGGGGCGATGAGCGTCGACAGGATGTTCACCATCGTCGTCTTCCCGGCGCCGTTCGGGCCGAGGATGCCGAGCACCTCGCCCGGCTCGGCGACGAAATCGACGCCACGCAAAGCTTTTACGGCGCCGAAGGACTTCTCGATTCCTTCGACGACGACTCCTTGTTCGGAATTCATCCTCGGCCTCCCAGATGTTCGTCGAGCACGCGCGCGATGATCGGCAGCACGTGCGGTGCGGTCAGTTCGTCGTGGGTGACCTCGACGTCGTGGTTGCTGATCTCACCGGTCACGTACGGCCGCCAGCCGTCCGGACCGAAGATGTCCGAGGTATCGACGGTCGCGCTGAAATACACGATGTCGCCGTCGAATACCGGTCGTCGATAGCCGGTGCGGGTCCGCGCCGACGCGTTGTAGGACGCGGCCATCCGTTCGATGGTGTCCGCGTCGATGAGCGAAACACCGCCCAGCCGTTCCCGAATCAGGTCGGCGGCCTCCTGTGCCGTCGCGTCGGCGGGGACGTCGTCGATGCCGAAGACCGAGCCGAAGGAGTTGACGAACGCGCCCGCGCTGAGCCGTTCGATGCTGTCGCCGTCGATATCGGCGGTGTCGGCGTCCAGCAGGGCGACGACGCCGACGGTCTCGCCCGCTTGTTGCAGCTTGGTGGCGATCGCATGTGCGATGAGTCCGCCGAACGACCAGCCGAGCAGGTGGTACGGGCCGCTCGGTTGGATGGCGCGGATCTCACGCACGTACCGGTCGGCAAACTCCTCGATCGAGCGGGCCGGTGGTTCGTGGCCGCCGAGATCGGGAGCTTGCAGGCCGTAGATCGGCCTGCCCGGCCGCAAGGCCTCGGCCAATCCCAGGTAAGTCCACGACATCCCGGAGGACGGGTGGATACAGAAGAGCGCGGGTTCGGTGCCGTCGGGGCGGATCGGCAGCACAACGTCCAGTCCGAGTCCGGTGGGTGCCGCCGTGGCGATCTGCGCGGCAGCTTGCGCGGCAATGGCGGCGGTCTCGTCGTCCGCTGCGGTGCGTGCGGCCGGGGACTGCGCGAATTCGGCGGCGGCACGCAGCGTCTCGACCCACAAATCGGCCAGCTCCGCGACCTCGTCCTGTGACAAGAGCTCTGCCGGGAAGCCGAAGCTCGCCTGCAACCGGTCACCGACCACTACGGCGTTCACGTCGATCGCCGATTGCAGTGGCACAGTGGGGTGTTCGGTGGCATGCAGATCGCCGAGCTCGTCGGTGGGCAGCCAGCCGAGTCCTTCGAGCCCGGCGGGGATGTCACCGGTGGAGTACCGGCCGAGGTAGTTGAAGCTGACCTGGCCCGGCAGTCCGGCCGGAAGTTGTTCGGCCGTCGCCGGATTCAGGTAGCGCAGCAGACCGAAGCCGATGCCCTTGTCCGGCACCGCAAGCAGCTGATGCTTCACGGCGCGGATAGCCGTGCCCATCGCCGCACCACCGGCGAGCGCGTCATCGAGGTCGATGCCGTCGAGGTTCAACCGGACGGGGTAGATGCTGGTGAACCAGCCGATCGTGCGGGACAGATCGGCGCCGGGGATCACCTCCTCTTGCCTGCCGTGCCCTTCGAGCCGCAGCAATGCCTCGGCGGTTCCGGCGGCACGAGACCGCCAGCGCACCAGCGCAATCGCCAACGTGGCGAGCAACGCGTCGTTCACCCCACCCTGGAACAATCCGGGCAGTGTGGTGAGCAGTGCGTTGGTGACCTCCGGGGAGACCTCGCGGTCGAGCATGCGCAACGTGTGCGCCTCGTCGACGGCCGGGTCCAGTGGACGGGAACCGATCAGCGGATCGGACCCGGTGATGACGTCCTGCCAGTAACCGAGCTCCGAAACCCGCTTGTCCGTGTGTGCCTCGACGACCAGGGCATGCGCCCACCGCCGCATCGACGTGCCGGTCTCGGCGAGGACCGGGGTGTTGCCGACCGACACTTGCGCCCATGCGGCGACCAGGTCCGGCACCAGGATACGCCAGGAGACCCCGTCGATGACGAGATGGTGCGCCACGACGATCAAACGTCCGGCGCGCGTGTGGGTTCCACCATCACCTACCGGGTCGAGCCAAATGAACTGCAGCACAACACCGTCAGCCGGATCGAGCCGGTTCATCGCGGCATCCAGCTCGGTCACCGCGTATTCACGCAGCTCGACCGAGTCGGCGGCGGCGTCGAACTCGATGCGGTGCACGAGCGCGTCCACCTCGACCGAACCGACTTCGCCGACCCGCAGGCACGGCGCACCGTGCTCGTCCGGGGAAAGTCGGGCGCGCAGCATGTCGTGCCGGTCGACCACGGCCGCCAGCGTGGCGACGATCTGGGCTCGATCGATGCCGACCGGCAGGTCCAGCACCGCCGTCTGCGCGAAGCGACGGTAGTCGCCACCCCGTTCGAGCATGTAGTGCACGATCGGCGTCAAAGGCAGCTCGCCGACGCCGCCGCTGGGCAGCTCTTCCAGCACGACCACCGCGCCGGCGGCATCGGCGGCCGCGGCCAGTGCGGCCACGGTCCGGTGCTCGAACACCTGCAGCGGTGTGCAGTGCACGCCGTGTTGCTTTGCGCGCGAGACCAGTTGGATGGCGAGAATACTGTCGCCACCGAGCGCGAAGAACGAGTCGTCGGCGCCGACCTTGTCGAGTCCGAGCAGCTCGGCGAAGATCCCGGACAGGGTCTCCTCGGTCGGGGTGGACGGCGCACGGTACTCGGTGCGGTCGGCGGTGAATTCCGGAGCAGGCAGCGCCTTTCGGTCGAGCTTGCCGACCGCGGTGAGCGGAATGGCATCCAGCACAACGAAGGCGGACGGAACCATGTAGGCGGGCAGAGTATCGGCGGCGACCGCACGGACCCGCGCGAGATCGAGCTCGACGTCCGGCGTCCGCACCAGATAAGCAGCAAGCGCGGTCGCCCCGGTCGGGCCGGGAACACCGAGGGTTAGGGCGAAATCGACACCGTCGACCCTGCCGAGCACGGCGTCGATCTCGCCGAGTTCGATGCGCTGACCACGCACCTTGACTTGGAAGTCGGTGCGGCCGAGGTACTCCAGGGCCAGGCCGGCGGTGGTCCGCGTCCAACGCACCAGGTCACCGGTGCGGTACATCCGCTCGCCCGCTTCGCCGAACGGATCGGCGATGAACCGGCCCGCCGTCAAGCCGGGTCGAGCGTGGTAACCGCGGGCCAGGGCGGGCCCGGCCAGGTACAGCTCACCCGCGACACCGACCGGCACCGGACGCAGCCGGTCGTCCAGGACGAGGGCGGCGGCCCCGCGCACCGGCGTGCCGATGGACACCGGCTCGCCGACTATCAGCGGCACGGAACCCGTTGCCCAGATGGTGAATTCGGTCGGACCGTACAGGTTGATCATGGTGCGATCGGCGGCCCAACGCTCGACCAGCTCGGCGCCGACTGCCTCACCCGCCACCGCGAGCACCCGCACACTCGATACCTCGCCGGGATCGAGGGTGGCCAGCGCCGACGGTGTGATCACCATGTGAGTGACCTGCTCCGCCGCAATCAGTTCGGCGAGCGCGCTGCCACCGAATACCTCCGGCGGAGCAACCACCGAGGCGCCACCCGAGCCGAACGCCATGAGCGCCTCGAATACCGAGGCGTCGAAACTCGGTGAAGCCACCTGCAATACCCGGGAGTGCTCGTCGAGTCCGAGCGACTCGCGTTGCGCGACAACCAAGTCGGCGATGCCGCGGTGCGACACCGAGACACCCTTCGGTGTTCCCGTCGAACCGGAGGTGTAGATCATCCACGCCGGGTTGTCCGGCCGGATCGGGCTCTGCAGTTCGCCGTCGCCCAGCGGACTCGCACTCGCCCGGCACCAGCGCCCGACCAGGTCCACGTCGTCCAGCACCAGCCAGTGCGTGCTGTCCGGCAGCAGCGGTCGGTAGGCGGCTACCGTGAGGCCCACGCGGGCCTGAGAATCGGTGAGCATGTGGTCGATGCGTTCCACCGGATGCTTCGGGTCGACCGGCAAGAAGGCCGCGCCGACCTTCGCGGCCGCCCACATGCCGGTCAGCAGTTCGGCCGAACGGGGAAGGCCGAGGGCGACCACGGATTCCGTGCCGACGCCGGCGTCCAGCAGCAGGCGGGCCAGCCGGTTGGTGTGGGCGTCGAGCTCCCGGTAGGTCGTGGTGTGTCCGGCGGCGACCACGGCGGGCCGGTCCAGGTACTGGTCCATTGTCCGCGCGAGCAGCTCGGGAAGCGTTGTCGTCCCGGCACTCTCGGGGCCACACACCGGCACGAGGGTGGCACGTTCGGTGTCGTCGAGGATGTCGATATCGGCGACCCGCGTGTCCGGCTCGGCCAGCACAGTCGCCAGTACGCGCCGCCATCGAGTGGCGAACGCCGCTACCGTTGCCTCGTCGAACAGGTCCGTCGCGTAGGTCAGTACACCGGACAGTCCGGCCGGGCCCGTCTCGCCGAAACGCTCGCGCAGGTCGAGGGTCAGATCGAATTGTGAAGTACGCCGGTCGAAGTCCTCTACCTCGAACCGCAATCCGGGCAGCTCCAGCACCGGCTCTATGAAGTTCTGCAACGTCAGCGACACCTGGAACAGGGGATGGTGCGCCGTCGACCGGGTCGGATTCAACACCTGCACAAGCCGTTCGAACGGCACATCGGCATTGGCGAACGCATCCAGATCCACGGCGCGCACCGCGGTCAGGAAGTCACCGAAACCGGCGCCCGGGTCGACCGGCGTGCGCAGCGCCAGGGTATTGACGAACATCCCGACCAGCTCGTCCAGCGCTTGTTCCCCGCGCCCGGCGACCGGCGTGCCGATCACCACATCGTCGGTGCCGCCGAGCCGCGCCAGCAGCACCGCGAGCGCCGCATGCACGACCATGAACAGGCTGACATTGTGCGCCGCCGCGAATTCGACCAGGGCACGGTGCAATTCGGCATCGATGGTGAACTCGACGTCGGCGCTGCGCATGGTCTGCACCGCAGGTCGCGGCCGATCGCTGGGCAACTCCAGAACATCCGGCGCCCCCGTGAGCGTGTCGTTCCAGAACTGAACCTGCCGCGCCGCCATCGAGTCCGGATCCGACTCGCTACCGAGCAGCTCGCGATGCCACAGCGCGAAATCGGCATACTGCACGCCCAGCGGAACCCTGGTCGTCTCGGCACCACTGACCCGCTCCGAATACGCGGCAACCATATCGGCCGCCAGCGGCGCCATGGACGCGCCATCCGCACTGATGTGGTGCACCACGAGGACGACGATGTGCACGTCAGGGGTATTCGTGCGGGGGGAGTCGCCTGCCACCACCGGCGCTGTGGCCATCGAGTGGCCGGACGATCCCGGCGGGGTGCCCGCCGATGGGCTGGATGCCACGGGGGAGCCGCCCGCGGTAGGGCTGGAGGTGACGGGTGACCCGCCCGCGGAAGGGCTGGACGCCATCGGAGGAACGCCTGCAGATGGGCTGGACGTCACGGGTGAGGCGCCCGCCGACGGGCTGGACGTCACCGGTGGGGCGTCTGCTGAGGGCCCGGACGTGACCGGAGTGCCGCCTGCGGAAAGACTCGACGCCACCGGTGCGAACGCGCTGGCGGAGATCCGGTCGGAAGTCGCACTCCCCGCGTCCGCCGTGACGATGCGGAACAACCCGACACGCAGCGGCGGCTCCTTGGCGATGTCGAATCCGTTGCCCGCCAACGTGTTGATTCGGGCGCGCAGTGGCGCACCGTCTTCGCTATCGACCAACACCATTGCAGGCGAGGCCATCTCGGCGCTCATCACCACCTGGCGGGGCCCGTCGGAGTCGGCGGGGTAGATCGTGCGCAGGCTTTCGTGCCGGTCGACGACGTCGGCGAGGGCCAACCGCATAGCGTCCACGTCGAGCGCACCGGTCAGCCGCAGCGCGACTGCGATGTTGTACGCCGACGAGGTCGGATCGAGCCGGTTGAGCACCCACATGCGCTGCTGCGCAGGGGACAACGGGATGCGGTCCGGCCGGATCCGCGGCGCGAGCGCGAAGCGGCCGGGCTTGCCATCGGTCGCCGGGACCACGCGCCCGGACAGCTGGGCGACGGTGGGCGCGTCGAACAGGTCACGCAGCGCGATCGTCGATCCCAGCGCCGAATTGACCCGGGCGACAACCTTGGTCGCGCTGAGCGAGTTGCCGCCGAGCTCGAAGAAGGATTGGTCGACACTGACCTGCTCGCGGCCGAGCACATCACCGAACACCTCGGCGACTGCCTGCTCGACCGGCGTGCGTGGTGCGAGGTAGGGCCGGTTGGTATCCGAGAAGTCCGGCACGGGAAGAGCTTTGCGATCCAGCTTGCCGACCGGCGTCAGCGGAATCGAGTCCAGCACGACGAGATAGCCGGGCACCATGTACCCGGGCAGCTCGGCGGCCACCTGGACGCGCAGTCGTTCGGTATCCAGTTCGACGCCCTCGGCGGGCAGCACATACGACACCAGCACGGTCGCCCCCGCAGGCCCGGCCCGGCCGATCGTCACCGCGTACTCGACCTGCTCGTCACGTGAGAGCACCGCGTCGATCTCACCGAGCTCGATGCGCAACCCGCGAATCTTGACCTGGAAGTCGCTGCGCCCCAGGTACTCCAGCTCGTAGCCGCCGTCGCGACCGATCACCCAGCGCACCATGTCGCCGGTCCGGTACATGCGCTCACCCGGCTCGCCGAACGGATCGGCGACGAAGCGACTCGCGGTCATCTCGAACCGGTTGAAGTAGCCGCGAGCAAGGGCCGGTCCGGCGAGGTAGAGCTCGCCGGCGACCCCCACGGGCACCGGCCGCAACCAGGTGTCGAGCACCATGTTCGCCGCGCCGCGGATCGGCCCGCCGATGGTGATCGGCTCGCCCGCAACGAGTTCCGCCGGTCCGGTGGCCCAGATGCTGAACTCCGTCGGACCGTACAGGTTCACCATTCGCCGCCCGACGGACCAGCGTTCGATGAGCTCGGGCGTGGCCGCCTCTCCGGCGACCGAGAGCACTCGCAGGTGGTCGAGATCGGTCGGGTCCATGGTGGCCAGCGCGGACGGCGTGATCACCGCGTGGGTGACCCGTTCGGTACGCAGCAGTTGTTCGAGTTCGCTGCCGCCATAGACATCCGGCGGGGAGACGACCAACCTGCCACCCGAGCCGTGCGCGGTCAGCAGTTCGAACACTGAGGCGTCGAAGCTCGGCGACGCCACCTGCAACGCGCTCGCCGTCGGATCCAACGCCAGCGAGTCCCGCTGGGTGGCAACCAGATTCGCGATACCGCGATGGCTGAGCAGCACGGCTTTTGGCTTGCCGGTGGAACCGGAGGTATAGATCAAATACGCGGTCTGATCGACATCGATCGGGCCGCCGCGCTCCTCGTCGGTGATGGGATCGGCGGACACCGTCATCACCCGGCGGATGGTGTTGAGGTCATCGAGCAGCAGCCAGTCGATGCTGCCCGGCAGCGTCTCACCGGTCGCGGTGACCGTCACGCCGATGGGCGCCTTCGAGTCGGTGAGCATGTGCTCGATCCGCTCGACCGGATAGTGCGGGTCCAGCGGCGCGAACGCCGCGCCCGACTTGGCCAGCGCCCACACCGCGACCACCGACTCCAGCGAGCGGGTGAGGGCGAGCACGACGAACACCTCCCGCCCGACGCCCCGGCTCAGCAGCAACCGCGCGAACCGGTTCGACCAGGCATCGAGCTCCCCGTAGGACATGGTGAGCTCGCCCGCGCTGACCGCGATGGCATCGCCGTCGATGGCCGCACCGGCGGCGAGGATGTCGGGCAGCGTGCGCACGGGCAGCGACTCCGGTCCCCGCACCGGCAGCAGCGCGGCACGTTCGGCGTCGTCGCAGTACTGCACCTGCGAGACCAGGGCGCGCGGGTTGTCGGCGAGTTGGGTGAGCAACCGGACGAAACGATCCAGCAGCGGTTGCGCGTCCGCGGCAGCGAGCTGATCGGCCATAAATTTCAGGCTGACGCGCAAGGTGTCGTGACCGTGCGCGCCGCGCAGCGGGATGACCATGAGGTTCAACGGGTATGGCGTCGCGTCGGTGCCTTCGACGTCGAGCACCCGCATGCCCGCGATGTCCAGCGCCTGCGAGAGCGCCTCCCGGTCGATCGGGTAGGACTCGAAAACGGTGAGGGTGTCGAACAATTCGGCGAGACCGACGGCCTGATGAATGGCGGCCAGTCCGACATGCTGATGATCCATCAGCCGCGCCTGCTCCGCTTGCAGGCGGGCGAGCAGGTCGACCACCTTCTCCGCCGGATCGAGGCGCACCCGCACCGGCAAGGTATTGATGAACAGGCCGACCATCTCCTCGACACCGGTGAGCTCCGGTGGCCGCCCGGAGACCGTGCCGCCGAACACCACATCGGTGCGGCCGGTGCGCATGGCGAGCAGCATCGCCCAGCTCGCCTGCACGAGCGTGTTGACCGTGGCACCGGATTCGCGAGCGGTCGCCTCCAATCGAGCGACGGTGTCGGCCGACAGCTCGGTGGACAGCATGCCGGTCTCGGTCGATTCGATGCCCGCCAAGGTCGGCACCGCGCGGGTGGGGGTATCGATGCCGGCCAGCGATTCCCGCCACGCCGCAATCGATTCGGCGTCGTCCCGCTCGTCCAGCCAGGACAGGAATTCGCGATAGGAGTGCGCCGGTGGCAGCGCCGACGCGTCGCCCGAGGTGACGTACAGCGCGAGCAGCTCGCGCACCAGCAGCGGCGTCGACCAACCGTCCAGCACCAGATGGTGATTGGTGAGCACGAACCGGTAGGCGTCGGCGGCGGTGCGGATCAGCGTGAAGCGCACCAGCGGCGGCCGGGTCAGCTCGAAGCGGGTACGGGCGTCCAGGGCGATCACCCGGTCGAGTTCGCGCTGCCGCAGCTCGGCATCGTCGATGTCGGCCAGATCTACTTCCTGCCATTGTATTTCGGCGTCGGACAGGACGAGCTGACGTGGACCGTCGTCGGTTTCCACGTAGGCGACCCGCAAGTTCTCGTGCCGGGCCACCAAAGCCTGTGCGGCGGTGCGCAACCGGGCCGCGTCGACGGTGCCCGCCAGGGTGAGCAGCGACTGCACCGTGTAACCGTCGGCGGTATCGGAGTCGTAGAGCGCGTGGAACAGCAGGCCGTATTGCAGCGGCGAGAGCGGCCACACGTCGGTGAGATGCGGGTAGTCGCGTTCCCAGGTGTCGATCTGCGACTGCGTCACCGGGACGAGCTCGAAGTCCGACGGTGTGCGGCCGCCCGAGCCCGCGGACACGGCATGCGCGGCGAGCGCTCGCAGCGCCTCGGTCCAGCGCTCGGCGAGCCGGTCGACGTCGGCTGCGTCGAGCAGCCGAGATGCGTACGCCCAGGTCACTTCCAGGCCGGTGTCGGTGAGTACCGCGTTGATATCGACGACGGCGGCCAGCGGCGCCCGATCGTCCTGGGTGGCCGCAAAGCGTTGCGGCAGCCACGGTCCGGTGTCGGCGCCGGTGGTCGCCCGGCCCAGGTAGTTGAAGCTGATCTGCGGCGTGGACCCGTCGGCGAGGACCGCGGCGGTGTCGGCGGTGAGGTAGCGCAGCATGCCGAAGCCGACACCCTTGTCCGGCACCGCCCGCAGCTGTTCCTTGGTGGTCTTGATGGCGGTGCCCGCCGCGGCGCCACCGGTGAACGCGTCGGCGAGATCGATCCCGGTCAGGTCGACGGCCACCGGATACACGCTGGTGAACCAGCCCACCGTGCGCGCGACATCGGCACCGGGCAGGATCGCCTCGGTCCGGCCGTGCCCTTCCAAGGTGAACAGCGTCGCGGTCCGCTCGCGCCACCGCCCGATCGCCATGGCGAGCGCGGCGAGCAGCACATCGTCTGCGCTGCAATGGAATCGATCGGGAGCGGTGCTGAGCACGGTGTGCGCGATATCGGGCGTGATGACGGTCTGCCGGTGCGCCATGGTCGCGACGACATCGACGGCCGGGTCCAAAATGTCCGCACCGAGCGCCGGATCGGGGGTCGACAGGATGCGTTGCCAGAGCGGCAATTCGGCGGCCCGTTCGCCCGCCTGTGCCGCCTGACCGTGCGCCCAGCGGCGGAACGAGGTACCGACCGGTGCGAGGGTGCCACCCAGCGCGGCGGTGGCGAGATCGGGCAGCAGGATGCGCCAGGAGACACCATCGGTCACCAGGTGGTGCAGCACCAGCCAAAGCACGGGTTCCGCATCGTTGTGCTCGATCAGCACGATGCGGGCGACCACCCCTGCGGCGGGATCGAGCAGATCGGCGGCGCGCTGCAATTCGCGCTCGTAGGTTTCCTCGGTCTCCGGTCCGGCCGTGACGACATCCACCAAAGATTCGGCAGCCACCGAACCACGCTCGGCCACCACCCATTCCCAGCGCCCCGCGGTGTGCCGCAGCGACGAACGCAGCAGATCGTGCTGGTCGAGCAGCGCCTGCACCGCCGTGACGAGTCGAGCCCGCTCGAAGCCGGCGGGCAGTCCGACGAGCACCGCCTGAGCGAATCGCCGCCAGCTGTCGCCCTGGTCAAGCATGGCGTGCACGATCGGCGTGAGCGCGACCGCGCCGACCCCGCCACCGGGCAGCTCGTGCACCACCTGTGCCTTCACCTCGGTGGCGACGGCGGCCAGCGCGGCAACGGTCTTGCGCTCGAACACATCCCGCGCACTGAGCCCGATACCCGCGGCTTTGGCCCGCGACACCAGCTGGATGGACACGATGCTGTCCCCACCGAGCGCGAAGAAGCTCTCGTCGACGCCGACCGACTCCAGCCCGAGCACCTCGGCGAACAGCGCGGCCAACGCCGCTTCGCGCGGGGTGGACGGCGCGCGGCTGACGATCGCCCGCGCCCCGAAATCCGGTGTGGGCAGCGCCTTGCGGTCCACCTTGCCGAGCGGTGTGAGCGGGATGCTGTCGAGCACCATCACCACCGCAGGCACCATATAGGCCGGAAGTGTCTCTCCGGCAGCAGCTTTCAGTGCCTCGGGATGTACCTCAGCCCCGGGCTTCGGCAGGACATACGAAACGAGCGCGGTGGCACCGGATCCCGTTTCGGCTCCGACCGTGATCGCGAAGTCGACCTCCGGATGCCGTTCCAGCGCGGCATCGATCTCCCCGAGCTCGATGCGAAAGCCGCGGACCTTCACCTGGAAGTCGCTGCGCCCCTGGTACTCCAGCTCGAGCCGGCCGCCGCGGTCGCTCCAGCGCACCAGGTCGCCGGTGCGGTACATGCGCGCCCCAGGTTCGTAGGGGTTCGCCACGAAACGCTCCGCGGTGAGCCCATTGCGCCGGTGGTAGCCCCGCGCGAGTCCGGCACCGGCCAGATACAGCTCACCGATGGTGCCGGGCGGCACCGGCCGCAACCACGGGTCGAGCACCACGGCGGCGACACCGCGCACCAGGCTGCCGATGGTGACCGGTGCGGCAGGGACGAGTCCCTCGCTCAACGTCGCGGTCACCGTGGTTTCGGTGGGGCCGTACCCGTTCAGGAGGGTGCGACCGGACCACTTGATCACCAGTTCGGGCGGGCACGCATCGCCGCCGACGATCACGGTGCGCAGCTGCGGCAGGGTCGCCGGATCGAGCGAGCCCACGACCGTCGGTGTGACATTGAGATGGGTGACGCGATGGGCGCGCAGCACTTCGGCCATCTCCTCGCCCGCGTACGCGGCGGGCGGCACGACGGCCAGGGTGGCGCCGCAGGCCAGCGTCACCAGGATCTCCTCGACCGAAATGTCGAAGCTCGGCGAAACCGCATGCGCCACCACGGAATCGGCGGTCACGCCGAACCCGGCTCCGGAACCGGTCGCGAGGTTGGCCAATCCGCGATGCGAAACCAGCACGCCCTTGGGCAAACCGGTCGATCCCGAGGTGTAGATGATGTACGCGACCTGATCGAGGTGCATGGCGGCGGTGACGGCGGTCGTGTCCTGCTCACGCACGCTGCGCGTGGTCGCCTCGTCATCGAGGATCAGCCAGGTCACCCGCTCCGGCAACGACTTCCGGGCGGCCGCGGCGGTCACCCCGGCGACCACACCGCTGTCGCCGACCATGTGCTCGATCCGGTCGGCGGGATAGGTCGGATCGATCGGCACGAACGCCGCGCCGGTCTTGGCCACCGCGATCATCGCCAGCACCGACTCGGCCGAGCGGGGGATCGAGATCGCCACGGCGCGTTCCGGTCCGGCGCCGTTCGCGATGAGTACCCTGGCCAACTGGTTCGTGTACTCGTCGACCTGACGGTAGGTCAACGCGGTAGCCCCGGCTCGGATCGCCACCGCATCGGGATCGAGTGCCGCACCGGCCGCGAGGATGTCCGGCAGCGTGCGAGGCGTGACTCCTGCGGGCCCGCGGGCAGGCGCCAGCTCGGCCCGCTCGTCGTCGGACACCACCGGCACCGTCGACAGTGCGGCTTCCGTACCCGCAGCGAGGAATTCGTGCAGGAACAGCAGGAACCGGCGATGGTGCGCCGCCAATTCCGCGTCGCTGTACAGGTTTCCGTTGGCCTGGAAATCGATGTGGGTGCTCTCGCCGCCCACGCCCGGATACACATTGACGAACAGATCATCGATCAACCCGGAGGTCAGCACGTGCAGGCGGCCGGTGACCGCGCCGAGCTGAATCCTGGTGTCCACCATCATCAAATTCACCGAGGGCCCGAACGACGCGGTCTCGTCCATCGGCCAGCCCAGATCGCGGAAGATGTCCTCTTGGCGGTAACGCTGCCGCCGCAGGGCACCCGTCAGCTCGCCCTGGGCTGCTCGAATGACGTCACCGACCGTGGTGGTCGGCGTCATGGTCAGCCGCAGCGGAACGACATTGGCGATCATGCCGCCGGACCGGCGCAGGACCGCCGTGGTACGCGCCGAAACAGGAAGGCTCAGCACAACTTCGGGCGCACCGGTCATCGCCGCGAGGTAAGCCCCGAACGCCGCGACCACCGTCGGCGCGACACCGGAGGAGGCCGCCTTCGCGACGTCGTCGAGCAGCGCGGTGGTCTCCGCAGGCAGCGCACCCGCGACGCGACTCGGGTGCGCGTCGACGGCGGCGGTGCGACCGGCGAGACTCACCGGATCGGCCATCCCGCCCAGGTGCTCGAGCCAGTACTCGCGGTCGGTGCCGAACCGATCAGAACTGCGGTACGCGGCATCGGCCTCGACGATCCGGCGCAGATCCTCGGCCTTCGCGGGGGGCGGCTCCTTGCCCGCCACCGCCGCGTTGTAGAGCTCCCCGGTGCGCTGCACCATGGTCAGCGCGCCCATGCCGTCCAGCACGATGTGATGGATCCGGGAGTACCAGTACCAGCGGTCGTCGGCGACCCGCAGCATGACGACGCGCACCAGCCGGTCGCGGGTCAGGTCGAGCGGAGCGTCGTATTCGGCCCGCATCCACGCGTGCGCGGCGGCCACCGGATCGTGCTCACCGCGCAGATCCAGGGTGTCCAGGGTGTCGTCGAGGGTGGTGTCCACGAACTGGTACGGATGGCCGTCGACCTCGACGAGCCGCAGATACCCCGTGCCGAATTCGCGGCCCGCCTGGCGCGCCGCATCGGCGAGCAGGTCCAGGTCGATCGGTCCGCTCAACTCGACGTACTGGGCGATCGAGATCGGCGTGTCGCCGGCGATGTGCTGGGCGAACCAGATGCCGCGCTGGGCTGCGGACAGCTCGAAGGCGTCCATAGGCAGAGCGCGGGCGTCCATAGGCAGAGCGCTGCCGGATTCGGTGGGCGAGGGGAGAGGCTGTTGCATGAATAGTCCTACGTTTTTACCGCCCGCAGCTGCCGCGGAGTGACCGCCGCTGAGCCACCGCGGTAGTGGTAGTACTTGCCGCACAGCTCGCGACAAGATTCATTCTGAACCGATGACGTGTGCACCGATGGCGTTTGCCGACATGAGGTCAGAACATGCCGACAGGCGCGTCCCGAACGGACATCGTCGGGGCGCGCCTGGGGAATTCAGGCCGACTTCGGCAGTGCGAACTCGCCCGCGGTCAGCGGTGCATCGGAGCCCGCGAGGTAGCGCTGCAACGTCGAGCGGTCGTCCAGCACCAGCCAGGAGATCGCGTCGGTGAGCTCGCCGCGCTGCGACTTGGTCGTCACACCGAGGGCGGTACCCAGCGCGAACGAACCGTCGTCGGTGATCGGCGCGGGGGTGGCGCCGATCTTGACGATGGCCCGCTCGGCGACCACGGACTCGATCTCATCGGTGATCGCGATCGCGATCCGGGTGTTGGCCGCGGCGCCGATTCCGAGCAGCAGCCGAGCCAGCCGGTTCGACCAGCTGTCCAGCTCGGCGTAGGTGAGCGCGCAGTCGCCGGTGGACACCACGACCGCGTTCGGATCGACCTCGGCGACGGGCCGCGCGAGCGGCAGCAGGCGGATGTTGTCGAGCGATTCGGTCAGCGTATGCATGGTGTTTGTTCCTCGAAGTCTCGGTGAAGAGGTTCTCTTGCGTACCTCTAAATCTCGTCTACGAGGCGACACTTCGACAGCAACCCAAGCGCTGGTCGAGGTACCTCCCAGGGTGGGGAAATTTTCACCCCAGGGGGTACTGCGGAGCTACACAGGCTCAGTCGGTGACGAAGCCGTTGAGCGTGCCGCTCAGATCGGCGAGCAGGGCGCGGGCGGCGGTGAGGCCGTTGCCGTGCCAGACGGTGTCCTCGACGGCGAACACGCGCTTGTCGGTCGCGGCGCCGAGGTCTTTCCACTCCTCGGTGCGCATAACCGTCTCGCCGCGCTTCTTGCCCTCTTCACCGGCGAGGAGCACGTAGATCAGGTCGCCTTCCACCTTGGTGGCGAACTGGTCCGGGGTGACATCGAACGAGGCGCCGCGCTGCGCGGTCGGCCGCTGCACACCCGCGTCGCCGATGACCTGACCAGCGAAGCTGTTGTTGCCCTGAACTTCGTTGGTATCGGCGGTGAATCGGATGAGCGAGGCCTGAGTTTGATTGGCGGCGATGTCGTTGCCGGTGGTGGTCGCCTGGGTGCGGTAGTCGTCGAGCGCGGTGTCCGCGGCCGCGCGCCGGCCCAAACCCGCTGCGAGCGCGGTGAATTCGGCCTGCCAGCTGTTGTTCGCGCCGACCAGCACGGTGGGCGCGATGGCCCGCAGTATGTCGAAACTCGCGGTGGCAGTGGGGATATCGCCGAGAATGAGGTCGGGGTGCAGGTCGGCGATGAGCTTCGGATCGGGCTGCGTGGCGGAGCCGACGCCCGGGATCTTCAGCACGCCGGTGCCGAGATAGGCGGGCTGCGGGCTCGGGCCGTCCAGGGTGACCGCGCCGACGACGCGTTCCCACAGACCGACCGCGCACACCGCGTCCAGCGCCGAGGTGGTGAGCACGACGATGCGCTGCGGGTCGGCGGGCACCTCCGAGACGCCCGCGGCGTGCGTGACGGTGCGTGTGCTGCCGTTGGCCGGGTCGGGTGCGCTCGGCAGCGCACAGGCCTTGCTGGTGTCGCGTTCGAGCCCGACCACACCGGCCCCGGCGATGTTCGTGGTGGTGCGCACGATGCTGCTCGCGTCGTCGGGTGTGCTGCTGCACCCCGCCGCGACGACCGTCGCGCATAACGCCGCGACAGCGACGATTCGGCGCCGTGTCACACGGGCGGTGCCGGATCGGGGAGAGGCTGTGCGGTTTCCGATGCGAACGTAGGCGCTCAGCGGCATGCGGGTGAGGGTACATGCGTGCCGGGAACACGGCGGGAAGTGCCCACCGTGCCCCGCGGGCTTGTCGCGACGAGCCTGCCTCAGGCGCTGTCCCCGCCGATGCTGAAGCGCGCGCCGGTGACATCGGCGACCGACGCCATCCGGCCGTACGGGGTGTCCTGCGGCGCGGACAGCACCGTGCCGCCGAGCTCGACGACCTTCGCGGCCGCCTTGTCCACATCGTCCGCGCCGAAGTACACGGTCCAGCTCGCGGGCACACCCTCGGGCAGGAACGCCGAAGCGTCCATCACTCCGCCGAGCATCGGGCTCTGCGAATGGATCGTGGTGTAGCGGAACTCCGGTGCGTCGGAGATGGTGAACGGGTCCTGCCAGTCGAATACGGTGCGGTAGAAGTCGAGTGAGGCGTCATACGCGCGGGTGTGCAGTTCGAACCAGGAGGGCGCGCCCGCGTGGTCGCGCCACTGCCCGTCGTTGACCAGGGCCCGGGTCTCGAAACCGGCGAATTCGCCTGCCTGCCAGACGCCGACGCTCGCACCACCCACATCGCCGAGGACCGCCATCCTGCCGACATCGCCGACCGGCATCGGCGCCAAAGCCACCGAAGCGCCTTGCGCGACCGCCTTTTTCACGGTGGCCTCGACGTCGGGGCTGGCGAGGTAGATCGTCCACAGCTCCGGGCTGTCGACGTCGCCGTCCATTCGTCCCATCGCGCCCGCGACGGAGAGGCCGTCCTTGCGGAAGGTGACGTAGCCACCGAACTCCGCGCCGGCCCGCTCGGCGGTCCAGCCGAATAGCTCGCTGTAGAAGGTGACGCTGCGGTCGAGATCGGACGAGTAGAGATCGACCCAGCAGGGATCGCCGGGCTTGGGCTGGTTCTGGTCGGTCATAGCTGGTCTCCTGGACGAGGGTGGAAGACTGATCACCGATATAGACGCCTGCCGCACCCGAAACTCATCGCGGCGGCCCGGTCCACCCGGACCAACGAAATACGACACAGAGTAGGACCCGTGCGGATTGCTGCGGCAGCACGGTTTACGATTCCAGAAGCGCAAGCGAACTGTCGTCTGTTCCGACATGGGGATGGATGCAAGCAGCGGAGCCTGCGGAGCGACCTAAAGGCACCTTCAGGAGGATCAGTGACTGCGGTAGAGCCCCAGCCAGTCCAGCAGTTGGAAGCGACTCGGCCGTATCCGGCGCGGACCGGGCCGAAGGGTTCGTATCTCTACAAGATGGTCACCACCACCGACCCGAAGGTCCTGGGCACCATGTACCTGGTGACCGCGATGAGCTTCTTCCTCATCGGTGGTCTGATGGCGCTGTTGATGCGGGCCGAGCTGGCGCGCCCCGGCCTGCAGTTCCTCTCGCCCGAGCAGTTCAACCAGCTGTTCACCATGCACGGCACGATCATGCTGCTGTTCTACGCGACGGCCATCGTGTTCGGCTTCGCCAACATCGTGCTGCCGCTGCAGATCGGCGCCCCCGACGTCGCCTTCCCCCGACTGAACGCGTTCAGCTACTGGCTGTACCTGTTCGGCGGCACGATGGCGACCGCGGGCTTCATCACCCCGGGTGGCGCCGCGGACTTCGGCTGGACCGCCTACACCCCGCTCACCGACATCCTGCACTCGCCCGGCGTCGGGGCCGACCTGTGGATCCTGGGCCTGGCCGTCTCCGGTCTGGGCACCATCCTCGGTGGCGTCAACATGCTGACCACCGTCGTCTGCCTGCGCGCGCCCGGCATGACCATGTTCCGGTTGCCGATCTTCACCTGGAACATCGCCGTCACCAGCGTGCTTGTCCTGCTTGCCTTCCCGCTGCTGACCGCCGCGCTGTTCGGGCTCGCCTTCGACCGGCACCTCGGTGGCCACATCTACGACCCGGCGACCGGCGGCATCCTGCTCTACCAGCACCTGTTCTGGTTCTTCGGCCATCCCGAGGTGTACATCATCGCGCTGCCGTTCTTCGGCATCGTCTCCGAGATCTTCCCGGTGTTCTCGCGTAAGCCGATCTTCGGTTACACCACGCTGGTCTACGCGACGCTCGGTATCGCCGCGCTCTCGATCGCGGTGTGGGCGCACCACATGTACGCCACCGGTGCGGTGCTGCTGCCGTACTTCTCGTTCATGACGTTCTTGATCGCCGTCCCGACGGGTGTGAAGTTCTTCAACTGGATCGGCACCATGTGGCGAGGTCAGTTGACGTTCGAGACACCGATGCTGTGGTCGATCGGCTTCCTGGTCACCTTCCTGTTCGGTGGTCTGTCCGGTGTCATCCTGGCCAGCCCGCCGCTGGACTTCCACGTCACCGACTCGTACTTCGTGGTCGCGCACTTCCACTACGTGCTCTTCGGCACCATCGTGTTCGCCACCTTCGCGGGCATCTACTTCTGGTTCCCGAAGATCACCGGCCGGATGATGGACGAGCGCCTGGGCAAGTGGCACTTCTGGGCCACCTTCGTCGGCTTCCACACCACCTTCCTGGTGCAGCACTGGCTCGGCGCCGAGGGCATGCCGCCCCGCCACGCCCACTACCTGCCCACCGACGGCCTCACCGTGCTGAACACCCTCTCCACCATCCGCGCGTTCATCCTCGGCGCTTCGATGCTGCCGTTCGTCTGGAACGTCTTCAAGAGCTTCCGGTACGGCGAGGTCGTCACCGTGGACGACCCGTGGGGCTACGGCAACTCGCTCGAATGGGCCACCACCTGCCCGCCACCGCGGCACAACTTCTACGAGCTGCCGCGGATCCGGTCCGAGCGCCCGGCCTTCGAGCTGCACTACCCGCACATGATCGACCGGATGCGCGCCGAGGCGCACGTCGGCTGGGGTTCGGGTAAGCACGCCACCGAAGTGCACGAAGGCGCAGTGGCAACCAAGTAGGAATCAGTAACGACGACGAGTGTGCACCTGCTGGTGACCAGCGGGTGCACACTCGTTTGTGCAGTACCGGAGCGCGTGACAACGAGGTCCAGCAACAGCTACGGCAACTTCGAATCTGGAGTACACACAGTTGGCCGACACAACCGTTCTCGTCACCGTCACCGGGCCCGACCGTCCCGGTGTGACGTCCGTACTGCTCGCGGCGATGTCTCGGCACCAGGTGAGCCTGCTGGACGTCGAGCAGGTCGTCATCCGCGGTCGGCTGACCCTCGGCGTGCTGGTCACCTGCCCGGGTGACCCGGAGTCGCTGCAGGACGAACTCGAAGAGGCGATGACCACCGTCGGCATGCACGTCGACGTCGAGGTCGACGCGGCGATCGGCAGGCAGCCGATGTCCACCCACGCGGTGGTCGTGCTCGGCGCGCCGGTCACCGCGCACGCGTTCAGCACGGTCTCCCGGCGGCTCGCTGCTCTCGGCGCCAATATCGACTCCATTCGCGGCATCGCCGACTACCCGGTCACCGGAATGGAGCTGCTGGTCACCGCGGCCGACACCAGTGCGGACACCGACGCACGGCTGCGCACGGCACTGGCCGAGATCGCGGTCGCCGAGCAGGTCGACGTCGCGGTGGAGTGGGCCGGACTGGCCCGCCGGGCCAAGCGCCTTATCGTGTTCGACGTCGACTCGACGCTCATCCAGGGTGAGGTGATCGAGATGCTGGCCGCGCACGCCGGGGTGGAGGAAGAGGTGCGCAAGGTCACCGAAGCCGCCATGCGCGGCGAAATCGACTTCGCCGAGTCGCTGCGGCAGCGGGTCGCGACGCTCGAGGGCCTGGACGAGTCGGTGATCGAGGAGGTGGCCGACCAGATCGAGCTCACCCCCGGCGCGCGCACGACTATCCGCACGCTGCGTCGGCTCGGTTTCCGCTGCGGCGTGGTATCGGGCGGGTTCCGTCAGGTGATCGAGCCGTTGGCGCACGAACTCGAGCTGGACTTCGTGCAGGCCAACACCCTGGAGATCAAGGGCGGCAAGCTGACCGGCCGGGTGGTCGGCGAGATCGTCGATCGCGCGGCCAAGGCCACCGCGCTGCGCAAGTTCGCGGCCGAGGCGGGCGTGCCGATGGAACAGACGGTCGCGGTCGGCGACGGCGCCAACGACATCGACATGCTCAACGCGGCGGGGCTCGGTGTGGCGTTCAACGCCAAACCCGCGCTGCGCGAGATCGCCGACGCGGCACTGTCGCATCCGTTCCTGGACGCGGTGCTGTACGTGCTCGGTGTCACCCGGCACGAGGTGGAGGCCGCCGACGCCCGCGACGGACTGCTGCGCCGGGTGCCGCTGAGCTGACCACGGCGTACCCGGTGTCGTAGAGCCGGTCCGGTGGTCGCCGTCGGTAGGCTGGCGCCGACCAGGATCGTCGGGTGAATCGGAGGGTGCGTTGCGGAAATCTCTGCTTGTGCTGCTGCTCGGCTTGTCTGTAGTGGGTTGCGGCAACAACGATTCGACCGACGGGGACGCGACCTCCTCGGCCGCGCCGACGTCGGCCCCCGGGCCTGCCGCGGTGACGGCCACCGAGTCCGACAACGGCCAGGAGCGACGGCTCGCGGTCGGCGAGCGCCTGGTGGTGACGCTGCCCGCGAATCCGTCCACCGGATACCTGTGGCAGATCTCCGAGCTGGATGCGAATGTGCTTCAGGCGCAAGGGGACCCGGGGTTCGAGACGGACCCGAACGTGCCGGTCGCCCCCGGTGCCGGTGGCAGTTCGGTGTGGACCTTCGCCGGTAAGG
This sequence comes from Nocardia suismassiliense, assembly GCF_900269665.1. Taxonomy (GTDB): domain Bacteria; phylum Actinomycetota; class Actinomycetes; order Mycobacteriales; family Mycobacteriaceae; genus Nocardia; species Nocardia suismassiliense. The sequence continues at coordinate 7,439,185 of NZ_LT985361.1, read as the reverse complement.
CGCCGGGGAGCACCAAGCTCTCGATGCAGTATCTGCGACCGTGGGAGCAGGGTGTCGAACCCGCGCAAACGTATTCGTTGACGATCAAGGTGGAGTGATGTCGAGCATCCCGGAATGTGGTGCCGGAGTCCGGGACGCCGTGGCAGACCCGATCGAGCCGGCCGAATTCGACGAGGCGGGCTTCCGCGTCCGGCACGCGGAACTCGCGCAGGGCTACGGCGGCGCGGGCGATCCCGACGACCCGGCCATGGTGCAGGCCATGCAGCTCGTTCTGCACCTGCCCAAGGTGGACCCGCCGCCGCGCAGCGCGGTGCTGGCCGCGGCGGCGACCGCGTCGGTGGCGCTGTGCCTGGACGAGCGGGTCGGTCCCGGCGGTGAGTGGGCGGAGCGTTATCTGGCCTGGAAGCGCTCGCGTATTCGCAAGGTGAGCAGGCGCGCTCGCGGTGCTCAGTGGCTCGCGGCCGACGAGGTGGACGGCGTCACGGTCGAGGTCGAGGGCGCGCAGGCCAGGGCGCTGGTCCCGGGGCCGGTCGGCGAGGTGGATCCGCGGATCAAGCGGTTGCAGATCGGCGGCACCGACCTCGAGCACGACGACCCCGGCCCCGCCGACCCGGAACTGCCGGTGCTGTGGGTGAATTCGGCGCTCGGCATGACCGTGGGCAAGGCGGCCGCGCAGGTCGGGCACGCCAGCATGTTGCTCGCGGGCGCGTTGACCGCGGCGCAGGCGCTGCGGTGGGCCGAGCGGGAATTCCGTTGCTCGGTACGGGATGCCGACGAACGACTATGGCGGACATTGGCCGATCAGGTCGCCCGTGGCACGGCGGTGGCGGTGCGCGATGCCGGGTTCACCGAGGTGGCGCCCGGCTCTATGACGGTGATCGCGGTACCTGCGCGATCCTGGTGAGGGGAAGCCTTGGTGCGTCGCGGATGAGTCAGGCCGCTAAGCGACCTTGCCGGTCGCGACTGCGGCATACCGGAAAAACACCTGCGTGGATTGCGCGTTGCGCAAGGCCGATTGGGGTATCTCTTCGGTCTACTCCTCTGAGGACGTTGTGCCCTACCCGCGCTGAGCGCTCCAGGCGGAGGCTCGTCGTATCGAGGCATCGCGGCCTCGCCGACCGAAGGAAGGACCAGCTATGACGACGCTGCTGGTGATTCTCGTCCTGTGGGTGCTCCTCTCGGTTCCACTGGCCCTTCTGGTGGCCCGGCTGCTACACAAGTCCGACGGTGAAGAGCATCCGCAGCCCGATCAGGGCGACGACCAGCGGCTGAGCGACCACTTCCTGCTCGACCACCGCCGCTGACCCGAGCGACACGCTGCCCGCACCCCGCCCGCGTTGGCGAGCAGCCCGTGGCGTGGGCCAAGATGGACCGCGTGCCGCAACCCGATCCCGATCTGCTCATCGATTTCACCGACGTCACCGTTCGCCGCTCCGGCCACACCCTTGTTGGCCCCGTTACCTGGCAGGTAGAGCTCGACGAACGCTGGGTCGTGCTCGGCCCCAACGGCGCGGGCAAGACCTCCCTGCTGCGCATGGCCGCCGCCGAGCTGCACCCGACCTCGGGCACCGCGCATCTGCTGGGTGAGGTGCTCGGTAAGGTCGACATCAGCGAGCTGCGGCCGCGGATCGGCTTGTCCTCGGCCGCGGTGGCCGGCCGGGTGCCGCGCGACGAGAAGGTCAGCGATCTGGTGGTGTCGGCCGGCTACGCGGTGCTCGGCCGCTGGCGCGAACGCTACGAGGACATCGACACCGACCGCGCCGTGGACATGCTGGAAAGCCTAGGCGCGGAACATCTTTCGGACCGCACCTACGGCACGCTCTCGGAGGGTGAGCGCAAACGGGTGATGATCGCCCGCGCGCTGATGACCGACCCGGAGCTGTTGCTGCTCGACGAACCGGCGGCCGGCCTGGACCTGGGCGGGCGCGAGGAACTCGTGGAGCGGCTCGGCGATCTGGCCGCCGACCCGGACTCGCCCGCCATCGTCCTGGTCACCCACCACGTCGAGGAGATCCCGCCCGGCTTCACCCACGGCCTGCTGCTCAACGAGGGGGAGGTGGTCGCGCAAGGTCTGCTCACCGACGTGCTGACCTCGGAGAACCTCAGCGACGCCTTCCGTCAGTCGATCGCCCTCGACCGGGTGGACGGCCGCTACTTCGCCCGCCGCGCACGTCGCGCGGGCAAGCACCGCACCCGCTGACCCGCCGCCGTGACGGCGCTCACCGTGCGCGGGTTAGTGTGCAGGAGTGAGTGAGACAAACCCGCAGGCCGACTCTCAGCCGTCGGCGCCGAAGGACGCGTCGACGGTGATGCTGGTGCGCGACGGCGCTGCCGGACCGGAGATCTTTCTGCAGCGCAGGGTCGGTGCGATGGCGTTCGCGGCGGGCATGACCGTGTTCCCCGGCGGCGGCGTCGACCCCTCCGACGGGACCGCCGACATCGAGTGGGCTGGGCCCGAACCCGCTTGGTGGGCAGCGCGTTTCGCCACCACCGAGCCGCGGGCCAAGGCGTTGGTCTGTGCCGCGGTGCGCGAGACCTTCGAGGAATGCGGTGTGCTGCTTGCCGGTCCGACCGCCGACAGCGTGGTCTCCGACACCGCGGGCTACCGCGAGTCGCGCGGCAAGCTGGAGCGGCGCGAGCTCTCGTTGGCCGATTTCCTCGCGCGGGAGAAGCTGGTACTGCGCGCGGATCTGCTTCGGCCGTGGGCGAATTGGATCACCCCGGTGGTCGAGCCGCGGCGCTACGACACCAGGTTCTTCGTCGCGGTACTGCCCGAGGGGCAGCTGGCCGACGGCGCCACCTCCGAGGCCGCTGCAGTGCACTGGCGCACGCCCGCCGAGGCGCTGGACCGTTGGCGGGCGGGCACCGACATCCTGCTGCCGCCCACCTGGTCGCAGTTGTTCGCGCTCGCCGAGTTCGGCTCCACCGCAGAGATTCTCGCCGCCGACGTGGTGATCGAGCCGATCATGCCGGTGCTGCACGACGGCGAGGGGCGGCGCGGGCTGGCCTTCCCGGGCAGTGAGCAGTACTTCGCCGGTCTCCCGGATGCGAGCAGGCTCAAGGGATCCGTCCGCAAGTGAGTCGCCCGGCGACCGGTAGCGTGGCGTCCCATGGCCGAATTCGTGACCCTGGATCTACTCGAGGGTGCCACCGCGCGCCGCGTCGCCGTCCTGCGGATCGCCCGCCCGCCGATGAACCTGCTGAACGCACAGCTGGTGCGCGAGCTGGCCGAAGCGGCCGAGACGGTGGCCGCGGACCCGACGGTGGCGGCGGTCATGCTCTACGGCGACGAGCGGGTGTTCTCGGCGGGTGACGACCTGGCCGAGCTGGCCGGCCTGAGCGAAGATCAAGCGCGGGCGATGGCGGCCGATCTGCAGCGCGATTTCGGCTGCCTGGCCCGGCTGCCGCAGCCGACGGTCGCGGCCATCAGCGGTTACTGCCTCGGCGGCGGGCTGGAACTCGCGCTCGGCGCGGATCGGCGCATCATCGGCGACAACGTCAAGCTGGGGCTGCCGCAGATCAAGGCAGGGCTGATCCCGCTCGCCGGGATCCGCCGCCTCGCCCTGCTGATCGGGCCGGGCCCGGCCAAGGACCTCGTCTACAGCGGCCGCTTCGTCGAAGCCGAAGAGGCCCGCACCCTCGGACTGGTCGACGAGGTTGTCCCGCCCGACGACGTCTACACCGCCGCGCTCACCTGGGCGCAACGTTTCACCGACGGCCCGGCCCGCGCCCTCGCCGCCGCGAAAGCGGTCTTCGAGGCGGGCCCGCACGGCCTGGACCGCGCCCAGACCGAATGGTCTGCTTTGTTCGCCACCGAAGACCGTCGCATCGGGACCGAGTCCTACCTGGCCGACGGCCCCGGCTCTGCGGCCTTCGTCGGCCGCTGAGCCTTGCCGAACTCGATCACCAGAGCCTCGATCACGACGTTCTGAGCAGCGGTTTTCCGAAGATCGCCTGATGGGAACAGGTTGCTATCTGGCCGTGGGTCCAGCTATGCCCGGAAACCATGGGCCGACAGCAAGGCAGGTCTGCGTATTTGGGTAGGCTTAGCCTCCATGACGGTACGTCCCGACGACCCAGCGCCTAACCCGCATGCGACCGAGGCCGAGGTCGAGGCAGCGCGCAAGGATACGAAGCTCGCCCAGGTGCTTTATCACGACTGGGAAGCCGAGACCTATGACGACAAATGGTCGATTTCCTATGACGAACGCTGCATCGAATACGCTCGCGGCCGGTTCGACGCGGCCGTCGGCCCCGCCCCGCTGCCGTACGAGCGGGCCCTCGAACTCGGTTGTGGCACCGGCTTCTTCCTGCTGAACCTGATGCAGGGTGGCGTGGCCGAGACCGGCTCCGTCACCGACCTGTCGCCGGGCATGGTCAAGGTCGCGCTGCGCAACGCCGAGCACCTCGGCTTGGACGTCGACGGCCGGGTCGCCGACGCCGAAACCATCCCGTACGAGGACGACACCTTCGATCTCGTGTGCGGCCATGCGGTGCTGCACCACATCCCGGATGTCGAACTCGCGCTGAAGGAATGCCTGCGCGTGCTCAAGCCGGGCGGGCGCTTCGTCTTCGCCGGCGAACCGACCACGGCGGGCAACTTCTACGCCCGCTGGCTCGGCCGGATCACCTGGAAGGCCACCACCACCGTCACCAAGCTGCCGCAGCTGGCCGGGTGGCGGCGGCCGCAGACCGAGCTCGACGAGTCCTCGCGGGCCGCGGCGCTCGAGGCGGTCGTCGACCTGCACACCTTCGACCCCAGCGAGCTGGAGCGGATGGCGAGCTCGGCCGGTGCCGTCGACGTCAAGGCGACCACCGAAGAGTTCGCGGCCGCGCTGTGGGGCTGGCCGGTGCGCACCTTCGAGGCGGCCGTGCCCGACGAGAAGCTGACCATGGGCTACCGGCTGGCCATGTACAACGCGTGGCTGCGGCTGAGCTGGCTGGACGAGAACGTCATGCGCCGGGTGGTGCCGCGGCAGTTCTTCTACAACGCGATGATCACCGGCGTGAAGCCGGGCACGTCTGCCAAGTAGTGGGCTACGGCTTCAGTCGCGAGGATGTCGCCTACCTCGGCGGTCCGGCGGGCACAGCCGCGCTGACCGAGGTAGACCGGCTGGAGCTGACCCAGGCGACGCACCTGCGCGATCTGGCGCGGGTGCGGCGCGACCACGGGGATCGGGCGGCGGCGCTCGTCGAAACGGTGCGGTTGCGGCGTAAGGCGGGTGCCAAGCTCGTCGACGCGGGGGACTGGCTGTTCACCGACGATGCGTTGCAGCAGGCGACGCCGACGCTGGTCGCCCGGCATCGGGCCGCCCGATTGGCCGGGCGCGCGGTGCACGACGTGACGTGTTCGATCGGTGCGGAGCTCGCCGAGCTGGCGCGAGTCTGCCCTGCTGTGATCGGTAGCGACCTGGACGACGCGCGGCTGTCGATGGCCGCGCACAACCTTGCCGGTTCTCGAAATGTGTTGCTGGCCAAGGCGGATGCGCTGGTGCCGGTGAGCAGGGACGCCGTCGTCGTCGCCGACCCGGCCCGGCGAGCGGACGGCAGGCGCACGCATGATCCGGCCAAGCTGCAACCGCCGCTGCCGGACCTGCTCGCCGCCTATCCCGGGCGGGACATCGCGGTGAAGTGCGCTCCCGGACTGGATTTCGATCGACTCGACTGGTCCGGGGAGATCGAAGTCGTCTCGCTGGACGGAGCTGTTCGTGAGGCGTGCCTGTGGTCGGCGGGCCTGAGCGGTCCGTCGGTCACCCGTCGCGCGACCGTAACGTGCTCGGCTGGAACGTCTTTCGCCCTCACCGACGCGGACTCCGACGATATCCCCGAACAGGAACCCGGTGACTGGATCATCGATCCCGACGGTGCCGTCGTACGGGCCGGTCTGGTCCGCCACTACGCCGCGAAACACGGCCTCTGGCAACTGGATCCGCGCATCGCGTACCTCACCGGCAATGCCGTGCCGCCCGGCACCCGAGGTTTCCGCATCGTCGATCGCCTCGACTACCGCGAGAAAACCCTCCGCGCCGAACTTCGCCGCCACGACTGCGGGCCCCTGGAAATCCTGGTGCGCGGGGTAGACGTCGACCCCGACAAACTCCGCCGCACCCTCAAACCCCAAGGCACGCAACCGTTCACCTTGGTGATTACTCGGATCGGTCGCACCCCGACAGCCTTCCTGTGCACCGCTGTCGCACCGGTGCCGCCTACTACTCCATCTTCTTGACCACCCGCTGCACCGTGAGCCAGGTGCGGGTGGTGATGTCCTTGCCGTAGGTCTTGTCGAGCCAGGCCATGAAGTCGGGGGTCTTACCGGGTTCGCTGTTGTCGACCACCGCGAGGAACGCGTCGCACGCCTTGTCGTAGCCGACGACCCGGGTGAGCGGGTCGGGCTGTTCGGGCAGCTTGCCGAGGGCTTTCTTGCGCTGCTTGAGGAACGTGGCGATGAGGTAGGTGCCGCGTCCGTGCGTGAGGCCGGGGAACGGGTCGGTGTCGAGCAGGGCGCGCAGCTTTTCGTAGCTGCGGATGATCGTTCCGCCCGCGATGCCGAGTTCCGCGTTGAGCGCCTGCTGAATCCGGGTCTCCAGCTCGCTGACGTCGGTGTCCGCACTCTGGAACACGATGTTGCCACTGGCGAGCACCGAGGCGACCTTCTCGAACCCGAGCCCCGCGAAGACGCCGCGCACCTTCTCATTGCTCATATTCGGATTGCTCGGCGCGATCCCCCGCAGCAGTGCGGCATAACGATTCATATCGGGGAACCTACCGAACGCCACGGACAGCCTGCGCGAACCGACGCACTACGCGATATTGGCGCCGTTCTTCTTGCGCTCGATATCCTCCAGCGCCGCAAGGTATTTCGCGCGCTCCTCGGCGCTCGCCTCCCAGGCGTCCTTGCGGTTCTTGACCACCTTGGCCGGCGCGCCGACCGCGATGCTGTAGTCCGGGATCTCCCCCTTGACCACGGCGTGCGCGCCGAGCACACAGCCGCGGCCGACCCGGGTTTCGCGCAGCACGGTGACCTTGGCGGCGATCCAGGTGTCGGGGCCGATCCGGACGGGGCTCTTCACGATGCCCTGGTCCTTGATCGGCAGCGTGATGTCGTCCATCTTGTGGTCGAAGTCGCAGATGTAGCACCAGTCGGCAACCAGGGTGGATTCCCCGATCTCGATGTCGAGGTAGGTGTTGACCACGTTGTCCTTGCCGAACACCACCTTGTCGCCGATGCGCAGCGAACCCTCGTGGCAGCGGATGGCGTTGCCGTCGCCGATGTGCACCCAGCGGCCGATCTCCATCCGGCCGAACTCGGGGGTCGCGTGGATCTCCACCCGCTTGCCCAGGAAGACCATGCCGCGCAGCACGATGTGCGGGTTGGCCAGCCGGAACTTGAGCAGCCGGTAGTAGCGCACCAGGTACCAGGGCGTGTACGCCCGGTTCGCGAGCACCCAGCGCAGCGACGCCACGGTCAGAAAGCGCGCCTGCTGCGGATCCCGGCGGCGCGATCCCCGCCAGCGCGAGCGCAACGGTGCGCCCCACATGCTCGTCACGAACGGCTCTCCTGTCGTGGTCCAACGGCTCGCCGCCCGCCTCGGCGGGCGACGGGTAGAGCATAACGGGCGCGCTCGAGGGCGATCCGCGCACGCGGGGGAGGACAACCCGCGCTGCGCAACGGCGGGACTCGCACACCCGCGCGGGCCCCTACCGTACAGTGACTGCGGCGCCGCGGGCGGCGCCCGGCGAATCCACCACGCGTACACCCGAACCGGGTCGCGCCAGCGCGGTGGTTCGGCACGCTTTAGTCTCGTGCGAGCGGAAACGACGACAGGAGTGCAGCAGGTGCGAAGCGGCGTACTGGCTAGTTCCATGTGGCGACCGTCCCGGCTGCGGGTAGTTGCGTCGCTGGCCGCGGTCGGTGCGCTGGCGTTGACCGGGTGCGGCACCGACGTCGACGACATCACGGTCGGCTCGGGCAAGGGCTGGCCCGCCGCGTACCACGACGGCCGCAACGGTGGCAGCAGTCCGGTGGTCGGCGCCAAGAAAGTCGCGCTGAGCTGGTCACGCCCGATCGGCGGGCCGGTCGCCGAGCCGGTGACCATCGGCCCCGACGGGCAGATGTTCCTCACCACCCGAGCGCCCGGCTGCTCGATCTTCTCCTTCCAGATGGCCACCGGGCGCAAGCGTTTCTGCACTCCGCTGGGCGCGACCGCGGTCGCGGCACCGTCGGTGGTGGACGGCATGACGAACGTCTACGTCGGCGACGACACGGACAACGTCGGCGCGGTCATGTCCTTCAACTACCTCGGGCAACCGAGATGGCGCACCCCGGTCGCCGGTACCCCGGTCTCCTCGCAGTTCACCGGCGACGGAAACCTGCTGACGGTCACCCAATCCGGTCAGATCGACGTGCTCTCGCGCCAGACCGGCCAGCGCATCGTGCCCACGGTGCAACTGCTCGGCCAGCCCGACTTCCTGGACAACCCCAACCTCGACTGGCCTGCCGCCGGACAGGGTCTGGACGACTGCCACGCCGGCGAACCGCAGTGCCCGGTCGCGAACATCTCGGCCGTCGACACCGCGAGCGGACGCTTCTTCGTCACGGTATGGAAGCCGGGTAAGCCGACCGCCGCGCTCGTCGCACTTCGCTACGCGGACAACAAGATCGAGCAGGAGTGGAGCGCCGACCTGCTGTTCGGCGGTAGCGCGACCAGCCCGACCCTTTCGCCCGACGGTAAGACCGTCTACGTGGGGGACAACAGCAATCGGCTGATCGCCGTCGACGCCGCCGACGGTCGCACCAAGTGGGTGCAGCCGCTGGAATGGACACCGCGCGGCGGTATTTCGGTGTCCGGCGACGGCCTGATCATCCCGTCCGGCGACGAGGGTTATCTGCTCGCGCTGCGCGACAAGGGCGATGTCGCCGAACTCGCTTGGGAGCGTAAGGATTTGGGCCTGCGTGGTGTCCCGGTGCAGACCGCAGGTGGTACCGGCTATACCCCGGCCGCGATCGGCGAGGGTTTGAACCTGATCACGTTCGACACCAAGACCGGTGCCACCATTGATTCCGATGTGCTGCCCGGCGCGCAAGGCAGCACCACCGGCACCTCCGTCGGCGCGCAGGGTGAGGTCGTCGTCGCGACCCGCATCGGTGAGCTTTTCGTCTTCAAGCCCGAACGCTGACTCCGGCGCGAGATCGGCTCGGCGCGATCTACTTAGGATCGCGCTCAGGCAGGGGGCGCTCGATGATGGTCGGGCGGCCCAGCGGATTGCGCACCCGGCGCTTGGCGGAGTGGTAGACCTGCGCGGTCTCGGCCGCAACCACATCCCACGAGAAGTCGGCGGTGAGCCGCTCGCGCGCGGCGTAGGCGCGATCCTGAGCGGCGGCGGGATCATCGAGGGTGGCACGCGCAGCCTCGACCAGGCCGTCCACGTCGGCGGGTGCGAAGGACGCGCCGGTGACGCCGTCGATCACCGCCTCCCCGAGCCCGCCCGCAGAGGACGTGATCAGCGGGGTACCCGCAGCTGCCGCCTCCAGCGCGACGATGCCGAAGGGTTCGTAGCGGCTCGGCAGCACGATCGCGTCGGCCCCGTGCAGCCAGCCGAGCAGTTCGGCGTGGTCCAGCTGGCCCGCGAAATTCACCGCACGGGCCACCCGGTGCACCCGCGCCCGTTCCCGCAACCACTCGAACTGGGTGCCGACACCGGCGATGGTGAGCGTCGTGCCGGGGTGCGCGCGACGGATGCGCGGCAGCGCGGCGATCGCGTCCTGCACGCCCTTCTCGTATTCGAGCCTGCCGACATACAGCAGCCGCGGCGGTCCGGTGCGCGGCGCGCGCGGCCGAAATGTCCAGGCGCCCACGTCGATTCCGTTGCGGATCACCGTCATCGGCACCCGCTCCGGGCCGTACAGCCGCTCCACCTCGTCCTGCATCGAGGTCGAGCAGGTGATCAGCGCGTCGGATTCGTTGGCGAGCCACCACTCGACCGAATGCACCTGCCGGTTGACCTTGCCCGCGACCCAGCCGCTGTGCCTGCCTGCCTCGGTGGCGTGGATCGTCGACACCAGCGGCACGTCGTAGTACTCGGCCAGCGCGATTCCCGGGTGGGCGACCAGCCAGTCGTGCGCGTGCACCACGTCGGGCGCCCAGCCGTCACCGATGCCCGGTTTGCCGAGCGCGATGCCTGCTCGCACCATCGCGTGGCCCATAGCCAGCGTCCAGGCCAGCATGTCCTCGCCGAAGTCGAAGACCGGCGGATCCTCCGCGACCGCGACCACCAGCACGCCCTCGGCGATGAAGGAGTGGGTGGGATGGGTCGAGGAGTCGGTGCCGGAGGGGCGCCGGGCCAGCACGACGACCTCGTGGCCGGCCACGGCCAGCTCGGTCGCCAGGTGGTGCACATGCCTGCCCAACCCGCCGACCACGACCGGCGGGTACTCCCACGACACCATCAAAATCTTCATGCATGTCCTTCTGCGCTGGACGCGGCGTGCTGAGCAGCCACGGCGAAGCTTCCTCCGGACCCGGCACCGCCGAGCCGTCGCGCATCCACACCGGGGAAGAGTCCGTCAGCCGCCCCCCATCCTGCCGCCAACTGCTGTGCTTTCGCGAGTTGGCCCGCTCCGACGGCGGCCGCGATCTCGCGCACGGCGTGCGCGTGCCGGTGTGCCCGGTCGCGCGCGTAGCCCGCGGCGGAGTCCTTGCTGACCATGAAGGCCCAGTCGCTGGACACGGTGAGGATGGCTTCGCGCAGCAACTGGTCGGCGACGTTGTCGCGCAGGCCGGGCGCGCCGTCGGCGGCGCGCATCTTGTCGATCGTGTCCAGGGTGAGACGCACGATGTCGGCATTGAGTTCCACCAGGTCGCTCACCTGGTCGCCGGCCCAGACCCGCCAGTCCTTGCCCGAACCCCAGGACGAATCGGCCAATGGCACCGGCGCACCGACGAATCCGCGTTCGCGCGCGTCGGCCAGCGTGCCGATCGTGACGCCCGCTTCGGGCAGTGCCCGCAACACCTGGGCCAACCACTGCGGCCCCTCGTGCCACCAGTGGCCGAACAATTCGGTATCGAAAGCGGCGACCACAAGCGCGGGTCGCCCGATGCGCTCGGATTCGCTGAGCAGTCGCTGGCGCACCGTCTGCACGAAGTCGTCGACGTCGCGGCCGATCGCCGCGGCCGCGAGTTCCGGGTCGTAGGGGGCCTTGTCCGGACCGTCGACGGTCTTGCCGGTGACTCGAGACGGCTTGAGTCCGGTCGCGTGGTCGTAGTGATGAAAGTCACGGTAGGCGCTCTGGCCCGGGTAGCCCGATTTCGGCGACCACACCCGGTAGCTCACCTGGAGATCCCGCCCGAACGCGACCACATCGGACTCTCGGACCGGACGCCCGAGGGTCGTATCGCCGCGCAGTGCGGGTCCGTCGACCATGAAATGGGTCACACCGGCGGCGGCGTAACCGAGCTCCATGCCCGGGGTGTAGCCGCACTCCGGAGCCCAGATGCCGGTGGGTGTGTGGCCCCAGCGGTGTTGCGCGTCGTCCAGACCTTCGACCAGCTGGAACTGCCGCAGCCGCGGATCGAGCAGCGGCTGGAACGGATGGGCGAGCGGGCCGCCGAGCAGTTCGATGGTGTCGGCGTCGATGAGCTCGCGCCAGACCGGGGCGGCGCCGTGCCGCCAGCGCTGCTCGAAATCCGCCAAAGCCGCTGTGGCCAAACGATGTTCGTGCCTGCCGAGGGCGCGGTTGCCCGCCATCGCGGCCTCGTCGGCGCGCAACTGCCAGTTGCCGAGCCAGTGGTGCATGCCGGCCAGGCAGTGCGGATCGTCCAGCTGGGCCGCGAGCACCGGCGTGATACCGAGGCTGAGCAGGTGTGAACGTCCTTCGGCGGCAAGGGTTCTCAGCACCTGGACCAGCGGAAGGTATGAGGCGGCCCAGGATTGGTAGAGCCATTCCTCGCCGACCGGCCAGCGGCCGTGGTGCGCCAGCCAGGGCAGATGGGAGTGCAGGACCAGGGTGAACTGGCCGGGAACCGCCTTACTCAAGGCTTCACCGCGATGGCGACCAGATCGAGGCTCGCGTCGATGTCCTCGGCGATCAGCACGAAGTCGTCGATGGTGACGGCCGCGACGTCGGCGGTGAGGTCGGCGGGCCACGGCTCGCCGGCCAGGGCCCGCTCGATCTGCGCATCGATGAACGAGCCACCGTGCTTGGCGTCCAACGCTTTCAGGCTCGGGCCGTGGTGCACGCCGGTCATCTGCGCGACCTCGAATCCGGCCTCGACCAGCAGTTCGGTGAGCTCGGCGGCGTTCAGTTCGCGGGTGTGGAACGGGTTGAGCGGGGTATCGCGGCCGGGGGAGAAGGTGATCCGGTTCGGCGTGCTGATCAGCAGTTCGCCGCCGGGACGCAACACCCGCAGGCACTCCCGGAGGAACTGACCCTGGTCCCAAAGATGTTCGATCACTTGGAAATTCACCACGACGTCGACCGAGGCGTCGGGCAGCGGCAGCGCCGCGAGGTTGCCCTGGATCATCTCCACCCGCGGGTACCGGGCGCGCACGTGCTCGACCGCGCCGGTGTCGTAGTCGACGCCTGTGACCTTGGTGGCCACCGTGGCGATCATGTCGGCGCCGTAGCCTTCGCCGGATCCGGCCTCCAGCACGGTTTTTCCGGCGCAGCGGTCGAGCAGCCGGGCATAGGCGATCTCGTGCCTGCGGAACCAGTAGTTCTCCTCGGCGATGCCGGGGACGGTGCGCTCGCCGGTCAACGGCAGCGGTTCGACGGCACCGCCGGTCGTCGCCGGGGCGTCGGTCATGCCCGTCGGGTCGTGCACTGCGGCAGGGATCACAGCCTCGCTCATCATTCCGACGTTACTGGTACCGGGAGTTTGCGGGATACCCGCACCCGGTCACCGAGACACCCGTACCCAGTGCCGATCCGCCGTCATGCGGGGGTCGCGAGGTTGGGCTTCAGCCCGGCACGATATCGCCGGGACTGGCGTTGTGAGAGAGAAGCGACTAAGTTACCCATGAGTAACTTAACGTAGGGTAGTGTCACGCCCTGAGCTACTCACACGGACGTACGGCCCGCTCGTGCGACCGCCCATACGTGTAACCAGAACAGGAGGTCGACGAAGACCGATGCCGAACATCGTCGTACTCATCAAGCAGGTTCCCGACACCTGGTCCGAGCGCAAGCTGACCGATGGTGACTACACCCTCGATCGCGAAGCCGCCGACGCCGTCCTCGACGAGATCAACGAGCGCGCCGTCGAAGAAGCGCTGCTGATCAAGGAGGCGCAGGGCGGCGAGGTCACCGTGCTGGCCGCCGGTCCGGACCGGGCCACCGAGGCCATCCGCAAGGCGCTGTCCATGGGCGCCGACAAGGCCATCCACATCAACGACCCGGCGATCCACGGCTCCGACGCCGTGCAGACCGCCTGGGTGCTGGCGAGCGCGCTCGGCCAGGTCGAGGGCGTGGAGCTGGTCATCGCGGGCAACGAGGCGACCGACGGTCGCGCCGGTGCGGTGCCCGCCATCATCGCCGAGTACCTCGGCCTGCCGCAGCTGACCCACCTGCGCAAGCTCACCGTCGACGGTGACAAGGTCACCGGCGAGCGCGAGACCGACGATGGCGTCTTCAAGCTGGAGGCCACCCTCCCGGCCATCGTCAGCGTGACCGAGAAGATCAACGAACCCCGCTTCCCCTCCTTCAAGGGCATCATGGCCGCGAAGAAGAAGGAAGTGCAGACCTTCACGCTGGCCGATCTGGGCGTCGACCCGTCGACCGTCGGTGTCGCGAACGCGGGCACCACCGTCACCGGCGCCACCCCGAAGCCGCCGCGGACCGCGGGCGAGAAGATCGCGGACGAAGGCGACGGCGGCACCAAGATCGCTCAGTACCTCGTCGGTCAGAAGATCATCTGAGTTCGCCGGTCCGAGACTGCTTAGGAGAGAACACAAATGGCTGAAGTACTTGTGCTCGTTGAGCACGCAGACGGTGCGCTCAAGAAGGTCAGCACCGAGCTCCTGACCGCCGCCCGCAACCTGGGTGAGCCCGCCGCCGTCGTGCTCGGCACCGCGGGCACCGGCGAGAAGCTGGCCGACGCGCTCGCCGCGGCCGGTGCGGAGAAGATCTACATCGCCGAATCCGACGATGTGGAGAACTACCTGCTGACCCCGAAGATCGACGTGCTCGCCGCGCTGACCGAGCAGGTCTCCCCGGCCGCCGTCATCGTCGCGGCCTCGGCCGACGGCAAGGAGGTGTCGGGCCGCCTCGCCGCCCGCATCGGCTCCGGTCTGCTGGTCGACGTCATCGACGTCAAGTCCGACGGCACCGCCGTGCACTCCATCTTCGGTGGCGCGTTCACCGTCGACGCCAAGGCCACCGGCGACGTGCCGGTGATCTCGGTGCGCCCGGGTGCCATCGAGGCGTCCGCGCAGGCCGGTGCCGGTGAGAAGGTCACCGTCGAGGTGCCCGCGCAGGAAGACGGCGTGGTCAAGGTGACCGCGCGCGAGCCGATCGTCGCCGGTGACCGCCCGGAGCTCACCGAGGCGAACATCGTCGTCTCCGGTGGTCGTGGTGTCGGTTCCGCCGAGAAGTTCTCGGTCGTCGAGGAGCTGGCCGACTCGCTCGGTGCCGCCGTCGGCGCCTCGCGTGCCGCCGTCGACTCCGGCTACTACCCGGGCCAGTTCCAGGTCGGCCAGACCGGCAAGACCGTCTCGCCGCAACTCTACATCGCCCTCGGCATCTCCGGCGCCATCCAGCACCGGGCAGGCATGCAGACCTCGAAGACCATCGTCGCGGTCAACAAGGACGAAGAAGCCCCGATCTTCGAGATCGCGGACTACGGCATCGTCGGCGACCTCTTCAACGTCGCCCCGCAACTGACCGAAGCGGTCAAGTCGCACAAGGGCTGAGATAACCTCAGCTCGCTCGAACATGGTGGCCCCGACTGAAATTCAGTCGGGGCCACCTGTTCGTTGCTGGGGAATCGGGTGACGAGAGAAGCTAGTGTTCTCGAGGGGGCACGCGCTGCGCGGGTTCTGCGGACATCGGGGGAGGGCTGCATGGTTGATGTCGATGGCAGGGGAAGTCTGCAAACGGAGTCGGCGGCACCGACTCTGGACGGTGGCCTGCCGATGACTGCTCGGCAGGAACAATTCAGTGTGGCTTTTATTCGTATGGTTGCCGCCGCTGCGGGATGTTCCATCAAGGGGCATGAGACGGACCACGACGGAGTCGACATCACCATCGTCGCGTCTGCGGAATATGCGAAATACTACTGCCCAGAATTCGAAATGCAGCTCAAGTGCACCACCCAGAGTCGGCTGCTCCAGGCCGACCATCTGGCATGGTCGCTGAAGCGTGACCACTTCCTCAAACTGGTGAGCCCCAAGCGCTTCGCACCGGCGATACTCGGCGTACTGCTCATACCGGAGGATCCCGATCAGCTACTCGACCTTTCCGAAGCAGGCCTGACCACTTCGAGCCGCATGTACTGGCAGCATGCGAAGAAGCTCGGCGAGATCGAGGATGGTAAGGCCAGCAAAACGGTTCACCTGCCCCGAAGCAATCTGTTCGACGTGGGCAGTCTTCAGGGCATCATGCAGGTAATCGGCGAAGGAGGTCAGTGGTGAGGAAGATCCCGCTCGATGCTCTCCAGGAGATCGCGTCCTCGTTGTCGCCTCCGGCCGTGTCCCAATATCTTGCGAGCCACGATTGGCAGCTGGAAGCTCGCGACCACAATGTCAAGGAGATCTGGCGGTTGCCGGGGGAGGATGGCCTCCTCGGTCGGGTGATGCTGCCGTTGGCTACCGATTACGTCGACTTTCCAGTGCGTTTCCGGGACACGCTCCAAGCTCTCGCCGCGATCTACGATTGGGATCCCGCGCAGCTGGCGGAACGTATCGCCGCAGCGCGTGCCGATCTCTTCTTCGTGCGGCTCGACCAGGAAATGACCGACGGGACGATCCCGTTTCGGCAGGCAGAGACGACGCTGGAAGCATTGCTCACGATGATGCGAGCCGCCGCGACAACTGCTGACGACCCGACTCATTCGCACCGGGGTAGAAGGTCGGCTACGGTCACCGAATTCCTGGAAGAGGATGTCCGTCTCGGGCATACGAAGCCCGGCAGCTTCGTATTCACAGTCGTAACTCGTCTCGGTGATGTCCTGCCGCCACACGAAGACGGGTCGCCGACCGTACCTTTCCCGCGCAAGGTGATGACAACGTTGGCGACGGGTCTGCAGTCCACCAAGCAGCTGGCGCTCGATTGGGACGAGAGCGCGCTCGACCGGTCCGGGCAGCTGGGGCTCAGCGCCGGTTTGGTGGAGTCGGTGCTGGAGTTGACTCAGCCGCAAACGCTACGCGCACTTGACCTATCGTTCGATTGGGCGGCCGCGGAGCCGCCGCCCGAGGTCAGCACGTCGCGAATCATCGTCGATCGCAATGCAATGGCCGGCTTGCCGCGTGTCCGGGAACGGCTGGTCCGGCGCGAGGAGCCGCCGCGCTACACGACGCTGCTCGGTACTGTGCGCACCCTCAATCGGGATGATCTCGGTGACGAAGATCAGGAAGCCACGAGCATTGTGTTGTCTACACATGTGGACGGCCGCCCGCGAAAGGTCCATGTGCCACTGGCGGGCGAGGAATACGCCTGGGCGATTCGTGCGCACCAGAGCAGGCAGCCGATCGTGGTGTCGGGTGATTTGATCTTCGAACGTGGTGTTTGGCGGCTTACCGGAGACATCAGCGTGGATCCGAGTTTCATCGACCGCCAGCCCTGACATTCACGCCCGCACTGGTGGGTCAGGTTCGGTGTAGGGCGGCGAGCAGGGTGGTGAGGATGGGGGAGCGGCGGGCGTCGCTGCGGAGGACGGCGGAGACGGGGATGCGGAGTTTGTGTTCGGCGAGTTTCAGGACGACCAGGCCTTCGGTGGGGCTTTCGGCGTAGAGGACCGTCCAGGCGTCGGGGCGGTTGATGAGTTCCATGGTCGCGGTGTGGTCGGGCGGGATCGGCGGGCCGAAGGTGGGGCCGGTGGGGAGCTCGGCGAAGGCGGACCGAATCACGGTGTGCAGCAATACTTGTTCCTGCTCCGGCGGCAGCAGCAGCGGATGCCGGCTGAGGTCGGACAGGGTGACGGTTTCTCTGGTGGCGAGCGGGTGGGCGCTCGAGGTGGCGATGACCAGATCCTCGACCCACAGCTGTTCGACCTCGAGGCCGGGCTGATCGACGCTGCCGCGGATCAGCGCGAGATCGCAGTCGCCGTCGGCGACCGCGGTGATGCGCTGCCGGAACGGCTTGATGACGAACTCGATCTCCGCCTCGGGGTGCGTCGCGCGGGCGCCGGCGATCGCGGACAGCGATCTCGTCGCGAAAGACATGTTCGCGGCGAGCCGGATGCGCGGCCCGACGGTGCGTACCGCGGCCCGGATGGCCGACTCGAGGCTCAGCATCTGTTTCGCAAGGGGAAGTAGCCGTGCGGTGGCGTCGGTGGGTACGACTGATCTTGTCGAGCGCTCGAACAACGAGACGCCCAGATCGCGCTCGAGCCGGGAGATTTGATGGCTGATCGCCGACTGTGAGATAAAGCACCGTGCGGCGGCACCGCTGAAGCTGAGCTCCTCGCAGACGGCGACGAAGTAGGTGAGCTGCCGAAGTTCCACAGCGCCTCCGATTAATGACGGATCGAGATAAGAGTCATCTGCATTATGCGCCCTAACACCTGAAATATCTCGCTTCCCGATGACGGTTGGTAATGAGAGAAGGAGGCTGTCATGCAGTACGTGGATGCGGGAATCGAAACCGCGGGTGTCGTCATCGTCGGATCGGGGTTCGGCGGACTCTCCGCCGCCAAGCAACTTGCCAAGTCGGGTATCGATTACGTGCTGATCTCTAGCACGCCGGAGCACCTGTTCCAACCGTTGTTGTACCAGGTAGCGACCGGTGTGCTGGCATCGGAGGAGATCGCGCCGCCGATCGCCTCCATTCTGCGCCGTCACCGCGAGGCCGATGTGCGTCTCGGCAAGGTCGTGGCGATCGACCCGGACAAGGCGATCGTCACTTATGAGCACGACGGCGAGCAGCGCCGCATCCGGTACGGCTCGCTGATCGCCGCCACCGGCGCCAGCCAGTCCTACTTCGGCCGTGACGATTTCGCCGAGAAGACCTTCTCGCTCAAGACCATCGACGACGCGAAACTGCTGCGCGCGCAGATCCAGCGGGTCTTCGCCGAGGCCGCGGGCGCCGACGAGGAGACCCGGCGCAGGCTGCTGAGCTTCGTGGTCGTCGGGGCGGGCGCGACCGGCGTCGAGGTGGCCGGTCAGCTGAAGGAACTGGCGAAAAGGTACTACCACCAAGAAGTTTCGGTCACCCTGGTCGAGGGTGCCGGTGAGGTGCTGCCACCGTTCGGCGGCGGGCTGTCGGAGTACGCGAAGAAGTCGTTGACCCGCACCGGCGTCGACGTGCTGCTCGGCACCTTCGTCACCGACATCGAGCACGGCAAGGTCACCGTCAAGGACAAGAGCGGCGTCGAGCGCGACATCGCGGCGGAGACCATCGTCTGGTCGGCCGGTGTACAGGTGGGCGGGTTCGCCAAGGTGCTGGCCGAGGCCACCGGCGTCGAAACCGACCGGGCCGGACGGCTGTTGATCAATCCCGACCTGACCGTCGGCGGCTACGCCGACATCTACGCGATCGGCGACATGACCTCGCTGAACGGCTACCCGGGCCAGTCGCCGGTGGCCATGCAGGAGGGCAGGCACGCCGCCGACATCATTCGCCGAAAGAAGCAGGCGGGCACCGCGTTCAAGTACTGGGACAAGGGCAGCATGGCGGTGATCAGCCGGTTCAGCGCGGTGACCAAGCTGAACGACAAGATCACTTTCCGCGGTCTGATCGCCTGGTTCATGTGGCTCGCGGTGCACCTGTTCTACCTGGTCGGATTCCGTAACCGCTTCGCCGCGGTGGCGTCCTGGCTGGTCGCCTTCATCGGCACCGGGCGGCCCGGGTTCGCCGAGGTGGAGAAGACCACGCAAGCCGCACGAGAACCTGAACGGAGTGCGGCCTGAGCCGTCTCAGTCCGTGAGTCGCGTCCCTCCAGATCTGAGGGGCGCGGCTCATTTTGTTGTCGGCGAGGTTTGCCTTGGCGCGGCAACTGATTTCGTGACGACATGGGTAACTCGTCGGGTACGGGCTGACCCCGTTCGCGTCCCAACCGCCGGGCGCCGACGCTGCTGTCGCGGCACCCGAATCTGGCTTGAAGGCGCGGAGAGGCGGGCGAGTCTGGCATCTCGTTCACCGAGTCGGCATCGTCGAGACACTTCGAGGTTGCTCCAGCGCAGTCTCGGGCTGGATTCATTAGCCATATGACTATTACGTCCGTGTTGACAGCCCCGGCGCGCTCGACGGACTCCGGGGTGGAACGGTCACGGTACTCGCTGGTCGTCTCGTCCGACGCAGAGCATCGCGCGGCGGCGCAACGACTGCGCTACGGCGTGTTCGCCGGCGAGCCCGGATTCCACATCCCCGACAACGGCACCGGCCTCGATGCCGACCGATTCGACGACCACTGCGACCACCTGCTGGTCCGCGACGACCTGACCGAAGATTTCGTCGGCTGCTACCGCATGCTGCCGCCGGACAAGGTCGCCGCGGCGGGCGGCTACTACACGGCCACGGAATTCGATCTGACCCAACTGGATCCGGCAGGCCGCCGGATCGTCGAGATGGGTCGCGCCTGCGTGGTGCCCGATCACCGCAACGGTTCGGTGCTGACGCTGATGTGGGCGGGCATCCTGCACTACATCCAGCTCACCGGTTACGACTGGGTGATGGGCTGCGTCTCGGTGCCGATGCAGGACAGCCCGGCCGACGAGCCCGGCGTGAACGTGCGCGGCGTGCGCGACATGCTGCTCGGCCGGCACGCCTCCGAGCACGCCTCCGATCCGGAACANCCCCAAGCTGCCGCCGCTGCTGCGCGGTTACCTGCGCCTCGGCGCCGAGATCTGCGGCGAGCCCGCGCACGATCCGGACTTCGGCGTCGCGGACTTCGTCGCCATCCTCGGCCTGGACACCATCAACACCCGCTACCTGAACCGATTACAAGACGCCGCAGCGACCTTCGACGGGGGACGGTGAGGACCGTGGTCTTCGACGCGCCGCCCGCAAAGGCCACCGCACACGCGTGGATGCCGTCGAGCCCGTGTGGGGCCGGCTGCATCGAGTCGATCGATGAGGTCGGCACCGGCCGGGTGCTCGGCCGGCTACTCGGCGTCGCCGGGTTGCTGATCAGCTTCCCGATGGTGAATCTCGTGACGCCACAGAGCAAACGGGAGAGCGTGCAGCGCGGGTACGCGCGCACATTGTTGAGTTGTCTCGGAATGGAATTGCGGATCGTCGATCGCCGGATCGACCAGAACACGCGCGGTGCTGTCGGTGAGGGCAGCACCGCGCGCCCCGTTTACGGGGAGCCCGGAAACGGTGTCATGGTCGTCGTCGGGCATATCGGCTGGACCGATATCGTCGCGCTCGCCGCGGTACAGCCGCTCGGCTTCGTCGCCCGCGCGGACATGGTCGACTGGCCGGTACTCGGCAAGCTGGCCACGCTGATGCGGGTCATCCCGATCGAACGGGAGAAGCTGCGCGCGCTGCCCGGTGTGGTGGCGCAGATCGGCGCCAGGTTGACGGCGGGCGATCGGATCGCCGTGTTCCCCGAGGGCACCACCTGGTGTGGCCGCGCGTACGGCAGCATGCGGCCCGCGCTGTTCCAGGCGGCGATCGACACCGCGACTCCGGTGCAGCCGGTGCGGTTGCGCTACCTGGACCAGCACGGGGCTCAGTGCACTGTGCCCGGATTCGTCGGTGCGGACTCGTTCGGCTCGTCCGCCCGCCGGGTGCTCCGCTCGCGCGGCATGGTCGCGGAGATCGTATTGGAAGAGGTGCAGCAGCCGGGCAGTGATCGGCGAGATCTCGCGCGTCGCTGCGAGGCCGCGGTGCGCGGTACCGAACTGTCGCGGCACGGTGTGCGCGATGCCACGGTGTGGATCGAGGCGGGCAAGACTCGGGTGCAGGACCCGACCGTGGCGTCGGACGCGCCGGAGGTTCGCAGACCTTCTCGACGTCTGCGGCCGGGGTTGCGGGGGCGGGGTCGTCGAGTGGACGCGATCGGTGGGTGAGGACGTATCCGCCGGTACGTCGACCCGATCGGCGGAATGAGCCGACGTGATCGGCGGGCGTGGACACGATCGTGGGGTAGCCACGCGATTGGCGGATGAGGAACGTGATCGCGGGTGACGTCTCACGCGATAGCGGGGTGAGCCGAAGCGGTCGGCGGGTATGCCGACCGGCAGCGCCCTGATTTTCGACACGCGAGCAGCCGCAGGTCGGTGAACCTGCGGCTGCTCGATCTTTCGATGACTATCTGGCCAATTGCAACGCGAGCGTGGCCGCCGCCGGTACCAGGTACAGCACCGGGAACACCGCAGTCTGATACGAGCGTGCCCGAATAGCGGTCGCCGACGCACCGACGAAGTACAGGATCAGACCCCCCGCCGCCGCGACACCGATTACCGGCACGAAGAACCCGACGATCAAACCGAGCGCCCCAGCCGATTTCGCCGTCGCCAGCCAGTTCCACCACGCCCGCGGCACCCCGTACTGCTCCAGTGGTTCGACCACGAACTGCTGCTGCGAGAACAGCGAGTACCCGGAGAACCCGATCCACAGGGCAGCCAGCACACCGACGATGTAGTAGGCGACGTCCATTGCAATCCTCTTCCCTCATCAGGCTTTCTGCCCGTTCGCCTGATGGACGACACAGCCTGTGCTGGTGTGACATCCACTCCGAGCAACGCACGCCGCTCACTACCAACGGATAGGTTCGATCAGGCATGGCGCAGACGGTCAGAATGGTGCGGACGATAGCGCTGACGGCGTTATTGGTTACGGCGTCGTGCGCCGCGCGCGACGATCATTCGAATCGTGAACTAGCGCAGCTGCCGTCGGCTGCCTTCGGGGCGGTATCGATAGGTCCGTCGCTGCTCAAGGGCGTCACTGACCGGGATCGAACGACCGTCTTCGTTTTCGATGACAACGGATCGTTGCTCGGCACAGTGACTGGAACCGCAATCTACGCCAACAGGATTCTTGCGGCGAAGTCCCGGATCGTCACGGCGTCTTCGCGCAAACTCGCTACGTTGACCGCCGAGTCACGCGTCGAAACACCCATCGACTATGAGGACATTATCGAGACCGCGGTCAACGACCCGGCAAGCGGCGCGGCCACGATGTGGTTCAACAGTGGCGCAAACAACGGGCGCTATCTCAACAAATACGCGATGGTTCGGGCTGATGGCAGCTCCGGGACGGGATCGGTGGCAGGTCATGTCCGAGCCGCGACCTACTGCGGTGAACGTTCGTTCGCCCTCGTGCAGGAATCTCTGATCGGTACCACCGGTGAAGCGACCAAGAACTGGTTGTACGAACTGGACGGGCAGGGTGAACCGGTAGTGCGCGGTCAGTGGGAACATTCGCAAGAGATCTTTCCGGCCAGCCGAATGTCGGTGTGCGCCGCTGACGGGCAGACGATTTTTTCGCTCTACAGTTCCCCAGAGACGCGGGCGGACGCATCCAATGGGCCTGCGCTGTCACTGGTTCGCAACAACGTCATCGACGGAAGCCGAACC
The DNA here is from genome assembly GCF_900269665.1 of Nocardia suismassiliense. GTDB lineage: Bacteria > Actinomycetota > Actinomycetes > Mycobacteriales > Mycobacteriaceae > Nocardia > Nocardia suismassiliense. The sequence goes on along the minus strand of NZ_LT985361.1, from coordinate 7,416,508 downwards.
GAGACACCTCTTGTGATGGCCGGACACAACGAAGAAGTCCGGCGTAGCAGCCTGGCCCTTGCCGACGGAAAGATCTTGTGGCTCAACGGTGATGGGGACATCCTGTCGGTTCCGACCGACGGGTCGGCGGCGGTGACACGTGAATGGGGAATTCCCGGCTGGGGGGACAAGACCATGGCATCGGTCGTGGACGGCGCGGTATCGGTCATCGACTTCCATAGCCGACCGACATTCTCTCGGTACGATCTCCGTACCGGCACCCGAACAAAAGACCCGGTCGAGTTGCCGTGGCTGGAGCCGACGATAGGCGCGGACACCGAAAGCCGGAAGAATATCTACTCCGTCTCCGACATCGCGGCGATTCCCAGATAACTATCGGCGAGGACGACAAGCTCGCACTCGACACGGTGGGGGTGAACCGCCCGTGCCGGTGTGAAGTCCACTCCGGGCAACGCACGCCGGAGTGACGCTGATCATGCTGCGCGGCAGCGGGCGGCGGGCGAGCTGGTTGCTTACCTCGACGTGCGTATTCGACCGAAAAGTGCGTACTTGTCGGCTGTTCCGGCGGCGCTGAGGCTTGTTCTGTACGGGGGCAGACGATTTGGAAGGCGACCACGATGACCGATGGCACGCGGGGACCGGTGACCGTTCTCGGATTGGGATCGATGGGGCGGGCGCTGGCCGAGGCATTCCTCGCGGCCGGGCACCCGACCACCGTGTGGAACCGGAGCCCGGACAAGGCGGCACCCTTGGTCGCCGCAGGCGCGATCCAGCGGTTCGCGATCGAGGACGCGGTGCGCGAGAGTCCGCTCGTCATCTCGTCCTTGACCACATTCGCCGCTACACAGGCGGCCTTGGCGCCGGCAGGCGCGGCGTTGTCCGGCCGGACGCTGGTCACGTTGAACAGCGGAACTCCTGCAGCAGCAAGGGAATTCGCAGAGTGGGTGGCCGGGCACGGCGCCCGCTACCTCGCCGGCGCGATCAAGAACGTCCCTTCGGCTATAGGGAATCCGGACACCCTCCTCTATTACGGCGGAGACCGGACGACTTTCGACGAACACGTAGCGACCCTGCGCGTACTCGGCGGTGACACGGTCCACCTAGGTCCAGAACCGGACCTCGCCGCACTGTACGAGTCGGCGGTCGGAGCGACGCTGCTGCCGGCCTTGCTCGGCTTCTTCGAGGGCGCCGCCGTGCTGACAGCGCGCGGCATGACCGCCGGGTCGATGGTGCCCTACGCGACCAAATGGTTGCAGATGATCGAGTCGCTGCTGCCGATCCTGGCCGACGAGATCGACACCGGCGACTACACGAAGCTCGGATCGTCGGTCGGCCTATTCCACGAGGCCATCGGCAACGAGGCCGAACTCGGCGCGGAAGCCGGAGTCGACATGTCCTGGCACGAACCGATGGACGACCTGTTGCGTCGCGCGGTAGCGGCGGGATATCAGGAGCACAGCATCACGGCGCTGATCGAGGTACTCCGGAAGCCGACGCCCGCATAACGTCGCTCACCGAGCAACCGGTGAGCACGGCCCTGAGCCGTTTCCCTCGTCGGCTACCGGGAAATCGCACCCTGAGCCGCAGGACAGGCAGGTGCATGACATGACCCACACGTCGACGATGATTGTGAATTCTCTCCCGGTTGCTCGGCCGGGCGCGGACCGGGTGCTGGAGGCAGCCCGGAAGGCTTTGGTCTCCGAAGGCGCCCACGTCATGCCCGCCGTGGCCACGAAATCGGTTCTCGGTGTCACGGAAGGCGAGTGGCAGCGTTTCGCGAAGCACTGGGAAACGCTGAGCTCAGATCGGTACGCCTCCGAACACGGCACGTGCAGGCTCCGCCGCTACGGACATCTGGCGCTCGATACGGCGACGCGGCGGATGCGGCTGCTCTCCCAGGACTCCTTCGTACAGCCGGAGAACAGCAATCCGCTGTACGTCGGCCGGGATCGCAGGTTCGCGCCACTGACCGATTCGTTCGTGGCGGACCCCGTGTTTCGCGCGGTGTCGGCGTTGCTCGCCGGGGTGGCGACCGCGCTGGACGATCCTGCGGAGTGGGACGTGAAGGTCCATCCCTTCCGCGTCCTCGCCTCGACGACGGCACAGGGCCTGCCCGCGCCGGAGGGCCGCCACCGCGATGGCGTCACCCTGGTGTCCTCGCTGCTGATCAACCGGCGCAATGCCGCGGGCGGGCAAAGCTCGGTGTTCGATCCGGACGGAAACCGGCTGCTGGCAACCACACTCAGCGAACCGGGAGACCTGCTGCTCGGCGACGACCGTCGAACGCTGCACGACGTGTCCGCGGTGCGACCGGCGCGGCCGAATTCATCGGGGGTCCGCGATGTCCTGGTGGTGACGTTCACACCGCGCTGAACTGCGGCCACCCCGGCTGTGAACACACGTAATGACCAGTTGGTGTTTCAGAACGCCCGACGCGGCTAGACCCGACTGATGACGAAGAACATTTTCGTTCCTGCCCTGACAGAGCTGCAGCGCGGGGAGATCGGCACGGTCGATATCCCCGGCGGACTGCGATTGCACGGACTGCTCGACTACGACACGTTGATCGACGCCGAGCAGTTCGACTTCGAGGAATTGCTCGACCGCGCCCGCGCCGAACTTCGCGCATTCGACGGCTCGGTGGACGCGATCATCGCCCACTGGGACTTCCCGACCAGCGTGATCGTGCCGATCCTGGCGGCCGAGTACGGTCTGCCGTCGCCGAGTCTGGACAGTGTGCTGCGATCCGAGCACAAGCTGTGGAGCCGGGTGTTGCAGCGGGAATCGGTCCCCGAGTGCGTGCCCGCATTCAGTGCGTTCGACCCCTTCGATCCCGATGCGCTGGACCACATCGACGTCGCGTTCCCGTTCTGGGTCAAGCCGATCAAATCCCACTCCTCCCAATTGGGATTCGAGGTGTCCACGCCGGCGGAGTTCGCGGCGGCCACCGAGCGCATCAGGGCCGAGATCGGCCGCATAGCCGACCCCTTCGACCAGGCCCTCGCCCGGGTGCGGGTGCCGGAGCAGGTCCAGGCCGCCGGGGGCCGCACCTGTCTCGCCGAGCAGATCGTCACCGGCACGCAGGCCGCACCGGAGGGTTCGATGTTTCGCGGCGACTTCCAGGTGCACGGTGTGTTCGATATGCGCAAGGACGCGACCGACCACAGCTTCGCCCATCTCGACTACCCCGCTCGTACCGTGCCGGAAGCGGTGCAGCGCCAGATGATCGAGGTGACCGAGCGCTACCTGCGCCATGTGGGATACGACAACGGCTGCTTCAACTCCGAGTTCATGTGGGACGCCGACACCGGAAAACTGTGGTTGATCGAGGTCAACACCCGCATCTCGCAGTCCCACAGCGACCTGTTCGCGAAGGTGGACGGCGTCTCGAATCACGCCGTCGCCATCGACGTCGCGCTGGGCCGCCGCCCCGAAATGCCGCACGCCAAGGGCGAATACGCCGTCGCCGCGCAGTGCATGGTGCCGCATTACGAGGACGGTGTCGTCACTCGCGTGCCCGGCGAGGCCGAGATCGAGGCGCTGCGCGGGCGGTTCCCCGGCACCGTGGTGCACATCGAGGTAGCGGTCGGTGACCGCCTGTCCGAGCTGCCCAACCAGGACCCGTACCGCTACAAACTCGCCACCCTCTACATCGGCGCAGCCGATCACACCGCCCTCGAGCAGCGCTACCGCGAGTGCCTCGAGGCCCTGCCGTTCGAGTTCGAGGAGGTCGCCTGAGTGCACACCGTCGAGTCATTCCCGTACGAAGTGCGCGTCGTCGAGAACGTCTTCATCCCGATGCGCGATGGCACGCGGCTCGCGGCCCGGTTGTGGCGGCCGGTGACCGATGCGGCGTTGCCTGCCGTCTTCGAGTACATCCCCTATCGCAAGCGCGACCTCACCCGCTCGCGCGACGCCGTCAACCACCAGTACTTGGCCGGACACGGTTACGTGAGCGTGCGCGTCGACCTGCGCGGCAGCGGCGACTCCGACGGGGTACTGCGCGACGAGTACCTGCCGGCGGAGCACGACGACGCCTGTGACGTGATCGAATGGCTTGCCGCGCAGCCGTGGTGCGACGGCAACGTCGGCATGATGGGCATCTCCTGGGGCGGCTTCAACAGTCTGCAGGTCGCCGCGCACCGGCCACCGGCGCTGAAGGCGATTGTCAGCGCCTCCGCCACCGAGGACCTGTACGTCGACAACATGCACTACATGGGCGGCTGCCTGCTCTCGGACAATCTGTCCGAGGCGACGGTGATGTTCGCGTTCAACAGCCTGCCGCCCGATCCCGCGATCGTCGGAGACCGCTGGCGGGAGATGTGGCACGAACGCCTCGCGGGTAGCGGATTGTGGATCGAACAGTGGCTCGAACATCAACACCGCGACGACTATTGGAAACGCGCCTCGGTCAACGAGGACTACCGCGCGGTGCAGTGCCCGGTGCTGGCCGTCGGCGGCTGGGCCGACGGCTACACCAACGCGATCTTCCGGCTGCTCGAGCATCTCGACGTGCCGTGCCGCGGCTTGATCGGACCGTGGGGCCACAAGTACCCGCATCTGGGCGTGCCCGGTCCGGCGATCGGGTTCCTGCAAGAGCTGGTCCGGTGGTGGGACCACTGGCTCAAGGGCCGCGACACCGGAATCATGGACGAGCCGGTGCTGCGGGCCTGGATGCAGGACAGCATTCCGCCACACCCGTCGTACGAGGACCGGCCGGGCCGGTGGGTGAGCGAGCCACAGTGGCCGTCGCCGAATATCGATGCCCGCCGATTCACCGTCGGGCGGCACTCGCTGTCCGAGGACCCCGGCCCGATCGAGGCGCGCGGCCTGCGTCTGCAGTCGCCACTGAGCGTCGGCATGTTCGCGGGTAAGTGGGCGTCGTATGCGGCGACCCCGGATCTACCGTCCGATCAGCGCGACGAGGACGGCGGTTCACTGGTATTCGAGACCGAAGCGCTGGACGAGACCTTCGAGGTGCTCGGCCTGCCGACCCTCGAACTCGAGGTCTCCGCCGATCGGCCGAACGCGATGGTGGCGGCTCGGCTGTCGGACGTCGCACCGAACGGTGAGGCGACCAGGGTGACCTACGGTCTGCTCAATCTCACCCATCGGGACGGCAGCGCGGCACCGGAACCGTTGGAACCCGGCCGAGCCTACCGAGTTCGGGTGCCGCTCAACGGCGTAGCGCACTCCTTCCCGCCCGGGCATCGGATCCGGCTGTCGGTGTCCTCGTCGTACTGGCCGCTGGCGTGGCCGTCACCGGAGCAGGCGATGCTGACCATCACCACGGGTCGCAGCGCACTGACCTTGCCGCACCGGGCGCCCCGCGCCGACGACGACCGGCTGCGCCCGTTCGATCCGCCCGAGGCCGCACCCGACGCGCCCGCCACCCAGGTCGAACCCGGTAAGCACCATTGGAAGGTCGAGCGGGACCTGGCGAGCGGGGTATCGACCCTGGAGATCGAGAACGATCAGGGCACCGTATCCCTCGACGACACCGGCACCCTGGTGCGGCGCGCCACCACCGAGTGGTTCAGCTCCCGGGGCAACGACGTCACCTCGGTCCGGGGCGAAACTCGCACGCTACGCCGGTTCGAGCGCGACGATTGGCGCACCGAAGTCAGCACCCACACCGTATTGCGCTGTACCGCTGCGGAATACATTCTGGATGCGCAGCTCGACGCGTTCGAACTCGAAGATCAGCAGACGGATCCGCGGACCGTGCGCAAACGGGTGTACTCACAGAACTGGCATCGCCGGATTCCCCGGGACCTGGTCTGATCGCGAATTGTCGGAAGCCGCGACGGGCTGTCGGCGGCCGCGACGCCGGGGTCGGATTCCGGTGTCCGCTGGGTTGTCGAGTGCCCGCTCGCGCATCCGACACTTCGCGGGGGCGTGCGGGAATACCGCAAGGCGCTCAGCGAGTTACGACTCGTAAGCGAAGTTCTGGAAAATTCGCAGAAACCGGGGGGCTACCCCAAAGAAGCGCAGGTCAACGGTGGGATAGGCTTTATCGGTCATGAAGGCGGCTTTTGCGGGTCCGGTCCACAGTGCGGCGGCCCATACGGTCTACCTCGATCATGCGGCTACCACCCCGATGTTCCCGGCCGCCATCGAGGCGATGACGGCTGCCCTGGGCATCGTGGGGAACGCATCGTCGCTGCACGGGTCGGGTCGCGCCGCCCGGCGGACGCTGGAGGAGGCGCGGGAGTCGATCGCCGCCGATCTGGGCGCCCGGCCCTCGGAGGTCATCTTCACCTCCGGCGGGACCGAGAGCGACAATCTGGCGATCAAGGGCATCTACTGGGCGCGCCGCGACGCCGAGCCGCGCCGGACCAGGATCATCGCCAGCTCGGTCGAGCATCACGCGGTGATCGACGCGGTCGAGTGGCTGGAGCGGCACGAGGGCGCCAGGGTGACCTGGTTGCCGGTGGACGCCGAGGGCACCGTCTCCCCGCGCACACTGCGAGCCGCACTGTCGGCGAACCCCGACGAGGTCGCGCTGGTGACCGTCATGTGGGCCAACAACGAGGTCGGCACCATCCAGCCGATCGGTGAATTGGCCGCCGTGGCACAGGAATTCGGCGTGCCTATGCACAGTGACGCGGTCCAGGCCGCCGCGCAGCTGCCGATCGGCTTCGCCGCGAGCGGGTTGTCCGCGGCCAGTTTCGCCGGGCACAAGGTCGGCGGGCCGCACGGGATCGGCGTGCTGCTGCTCGGCAGGCAGGTGCCGTGTGTGCCGCTGCTGCACGGCGGCGGGCACGAACGCGACCTGCGTTCTGGTACTTCCGACACCGCGGCGGCGGTCGGCCTGGCCACCGCGCTGCACCAGACGGTGACCGAATTGCCAACGCGTACCCCTGAATTGATCGCGCTGCGGGACGCGCTGATCGACGGCGTCCTGGCCATCGAACCGGATGCCGTGCTCAACGGCGCGCCCGGCGAGCGGCGGCTGCCCGGCAATGTGCACTTCACTTTCCCTGGCTGCGAAGGAGATTCGCTGCTGATGCTGCTGGACGCGGCGGGGATCGAGTGTTCGACCGGGTCGGCCTGCACCGCGGGCGTCGCGTCGCCGAGTCACGTACTGATCGCGATGGGTGTCGAGCAGTGGCAGGCCCGCGGGTCGCTGCGGTTTTCGTTGGGGCACACCTCGACTCGCGCCGATGTGGACGCGCTGTTGGGTGTCTTGCCCCAGGTGGTTGATCGGGCCAGGGCCGCGGGTCTGGCCGGTGCGAAGGGAGGTGTTTGATGCGAGTACTTGCCGCGATGAGCGGTGGTGTTGATTCGGCGGTAGCGGCAGCACGTGCTGTCGACGCTGGTCACGAGGTGGTAGGCGTGCATCTGGCGCTGTCCGCGTCGCCGGGCACATTGCGCACCGGGTCGCGTGGTTGCTGCTCGAAGGAGGACGCGGGCGACGCCCGGCGGGCCGCCGATGTGCTCGGCATCCCGTTCTACGTCTGGGATTTCGCCGATCGCTTCAAGGAAGACGTGATCGACGATTTCGTCGCCGCCTACGCGGCCGGTGAGACGCCGAACCCGTGCCTGCGCTGCAACGAGAAGATCAAGTTCTCCGCCCTCGCCGACCGCGCCCTCGCGCTCGGCTTCGACGCCGTGGTCACCGGTCATTACGCGCGACTCGACGACGGCGTGCTGCGCCGGGCCGTCGACGCCGACAAGGACCAGTCCTACGTGCTCGCCGTGCTGAACGCCGAGCAGCTCGCCCGCGCCATGTTCCCGGTCGGCGACACCCCGAAGCCGCGGATTCGCGAGGAGGCCGCCGAGCGCGGGCTGGCCGTCGCGAACAAGCCGGACAGCCACGACATCTGCTTCATCCCGTCCGGCGACACCCAGGCCTTCCTCGGCGCGAAGATCGGCATCCGGCCGGGCGCCGTGGTCGACGCCGACGGTCAGAAGCTCGCGGATCACGAAGGCGTGCACGGGTTCACGATCGGTCAGCGCAAGGGGCTCGGGCTGCCCGGGCCCGCCGCCGACGGCAAGCCGCGCTACGTGACCGGGATCGATCCCGACTCCGGCACCGTGCGCGTCGGCTCGGTCGAGGACCTGCAGGTGTGGACCGTTGCGGCGGAGCGCGCCATCTGGACTTCCGGTGCCGCGCCGGACGGGCCGATCGAGTGTGTCGCGCAGGTGCGCGCGCACGGCGGCACCGCTCCGGCGATCGCCGAGGCGGTCGGCGACGGGCTCGCGGTCCGTCTGCGCGAACCGCTGACCGGCGTCGCGCGCGGCCAGGCGGTCGTGCTGTATCGCCCGGATCCGTTGGGGGACGAGGTGATCGGCAGCGGAACCATCTCCGGTACCGGCGGCGTCGACAGCACGCCGGTGGGCAGCGACGCGGGTTCCGCCACGCGGTGAGCCGCGCCGGTGGACCGGTGTGGGAGGGTGAGCCGAACCGATTCGGTCCGGATGTGGTGATCCGGGTCGGATTCCGCCGGCTCGGCGAATCTGCCTGGTGCGCATAGTGTCAGCGCGCATCCGGGCAGTTGGTGCGCACGATGATCGACCAACGGAGCGGACTACGGTGAAGCAAGACGGCACAGTGAGTAAAGATTCCGTCGTCACGGACAACAACGAGCTGTTGCGCGGTGGCCCCGCGCCCGCCGTCGGCTCGTGGCCCGGTGCCGATCGGCGGGAATCCGCCGCCACCATCCTCGGTGAGCTGCCCGATCTGCCGCACCTGGTGGAACTGCCCGGCCGTGGCGTCGGCGCGGATCTGATCGGGCGCATGTCGGCGCTGCTGGTCGACATGCGATTCGACACCACTACACGGGGATACCGGCTCGCTCCACGACCGGGTGCCGTGTCCCGGCGCGCCCGTGATCTGCTCCGTGCGGACCTCGACACGCTCGAAGAAGCCTGGGAGACAGCGGGTTCGGCGGGCTCGAATCGTCCGATCAAACTGCAGGTGGCCGGTCCGCTGACGCTCGCCGCGCAGGTCGAGCTGCCCAGCGGTCATCTCGCGCTCACCGATCCCGGTGCGCTGCGCGACCTTTCGGAGTCCCTCGCCGAGGGGTTACGCAACCACGTCGCCGAGGTGCGTAAACGCCTCGGCGCGGAAGTCGTTCTGCAACTGGACGAACCGGCACTGTCGGCGGTGCTCGAGGGTTCGCTCAGCGCGGTCAGCATGCTCGACAGCGTGCGCGCGATGCCCGAACCCGAAGCACTCACCGTGCTGAACACCGTGATCGCCACCCAGTCCGCGCCGGTGCTGATCCACAGCTGCGCCGCCCCACCCGCCCTGGCTTTCCTGCGCGGCAGCACCGCCGCCGCCGTCGGCTTCGACATCACCACCATCGGCACCCGCGAACTCGACAGCATCGGCGAACTCCTCGACGCCGGCAAACATCTGGTACTCGGCCTTGTCCCCACCACCGCCCCCACCACGCCACCCACTTGGCGCGACATCGCCGAACCCGGCGTCCGCCTCATCGACCGCCTCGGCTTTCCCCGCACCACCCTCGCCACCCAAGTCCTCGTAGCCCCCGCCTGCGGCCTCGGCAACACCCCCCTCACCTGGGCCCGCAAGGCCCTCACCCTCGCCACCGAGGTAGCCCGCGCCTACGCCGAAGACCCCGAATCCCTCACCTTCGAGGAACCCTCGAGCACCGCCTGACCCGCCCCTAGGTGCGCACCCGGCCGGTCTGACAGCTGCCACGGCTCAACTGCACATCCAGTGCGGCGACGTGCGGGAACAGTGCCTGGAGATGTCGGTGGGCTGCGCTAATGTGCGTTGGGTGAGTGAGAGCGGTGGGGTAGGGAAGGACGCGAGCCCGGCGACGGCGGAGCAGCGCGTCGAGTGGCAGCGGCTGGCGGACGAGGTGCGCGAGCATCAGTTCCGCTACTACGTGCGGGACGCACCGATCATCTCCGATGGGGAGTTCGATGCGTTGCTGCGCCGGTTGCAGGCGATGGAGGAGGCGCATCCCGATCTGCTCACGCCGGATTCGCCGACCCAGCTCGTCGGTGGCGGGTTCGCGACCGATTTCACCGCCGTCGATCACCTCGAGCGGATGTTGTCGCTGGACAACGTGTTCGACTTCGACGAGCTGCGCACCTGGGCGAGCCGGGTGGAGGCCGAAACCGGGCCGAACCTGCACTATCTGTGCGAGGTGAAGATCGACGGTGTCGCGCTGAACCTGGTCTACGAGAACGGGCGGCTGGTGCGTGGCGCCACCCGCGGCGACGGGCGCACCGGCGAGGACGTCACCCTCAACGCGCGCACCATCGAAGACATACCCGGTGAGCTGACCCCCACCGACGAATTCCCCCTCCCGACGCTGCTCGAGGTGCGCGGCGAGGCGTACATGCGACTCGAGGACTTCGAGACGCTCAACGCGTCCATCGTGGCCGAGGGCAAGCCGCCCTACGCCAACCCGCGCAACACCGCGGCCGGCTCACTGCGACAGAAGGACCCGTCGGTCACCGCACGCCGCAGGTTGCGGATGATCTGCCACGGTTTCGGCCGCATCGAGGGCTACACCCCGTCCTCGCAGCACGAGGCCTACCGCGCGCTCGCCGCGTGGGGCCTGCCGGTGTCCGAGCACACCAAACTGGTGCAGGGCATCGACGCCGTCATCGAGCGCGTCGAATACTGGGGCGAACACCGCCACGATATCGAGCACGAGATCGACGGCCAGGTGATCAAGATCGACGAGATGGCGTTGCAGCGTCGTCTTGGTTCCACTTCGCGCGCCCCGCGTTGGGCGATCGCCTACAAGTACCCGCCCGAGGAAGCGACAACCAAGCTGCTGAACATCGCGGTGAACGTCGGCCGCACCGGCCGGGTCACCCCCTTCGCGGTGATGGAGCCGGTGTCCATCGCGGGCTCGACGGTCTCGATGGCCACGCTGCACAACGCCTCGGAGGTCAAACGCAAGGGCGTGCTGATCGGCGACACGGTCACCATCCGTAAGGCGGGCGACGTGATCCCGGAGGTGCTCGGCCCAGTGGTCGACGCCCGCACCGGTGACGAACACGAATTCGTGATGCCGACGCACTGTCCGGAATGTGGCACCGAATTGGCACCGCAGAAGGAGGGCGACGCCGACATCCGCTGCCCCAACCAGCAGTACTGCCCGGCGCAGCTGCGGGAGCGGGTCTATCACGTCGCGGGCCGCGGCGCCTTCGATATCGAGTCGCTCGGGTATGAGGCCGCGAACGATCTGCTGAAGTCGGGTGCGATCACCGACGAGGGTGATCTGTTCGACCTCGACGAGGCGACGCTGCTCACCACCACGCTGTTCGTCAACAAGGACGGCGGGCTGTCCGCCAATGGCAAACGGCTGCTGGAGAACCTGGCGACGGCCAAGAATCGGCCGCTGTGGCGGGTGCTCGTCGCGCTGTCCATCAGGCACGTCGGTCCCACCGCCGCCCGGGTACTCGCCCGCGAATTCGGCAGTCTCGACCGGATCCAGGACGCGTCCGCCGAGGAACTGGCTGCCGCAGACGGGGTCGGACCCACTATTGCGGCCGCGGTGGCGGAGTGGTTCACCGTCGACTGGCACCGCGCGATCGTGGACAAGTGGCGCGCCGCGGGCGTGCGGATGGCCGACGAACGCGACGAGTCCATCGAGCGCACGCTCGAAGGTCTGTCGATCGTGGTGACCGGGTCGCTGGAGGGGTTCTCGCGTGACGGGGCCAAAGAGGCGATCCTGATGCGCGGCGGGAAGGCCGCCGGATCGGTGTCGAAGAAGACTGCGTTCGTGGTGATCGGTGATTCGCCGGGGACGAAGGCGGCGAAGGCGGAGGAGCTCGGGGTGCCGATTCTCGATGAAGACGGCTTCCGATTGTTGCTGGAATCGGGGCCCGAGGCGGTCGCACCGGCCGCGGCCGATGGTGACGCTGATGCGGAAGAGTAAGCGGGCCAAAGCTTTTCGCTGATCGGCGTGCACTGCCGGTATCGAGTGCTTGACCTGAACCTCTCTTCAGGTATGAGGATTGAGCGGTAGGCAACTACCAGGAGGTTCTCATGGCTCGTCCCACCGCACTGGTCACCGGCGCGTCCGCCGGATTCGGGCTGGCGCTCACTCGCGCACTCGTCGAACGCGGGTGGCGCGTGATCGGCACCGCCCGGCGGGCCGATCGGTTGGCGCGGGTATCCGAGGAGCTCGGCGACCCATTCGTTGCGGTCCCCGGAGACGTGACCGATCCGGTGCATCGGTCGCTGCTGGCCGAAACCGCAAGCAGCGCGGGGGAACTCGCGTTGGTCGTGAACAACGCGAGCAGGCTCGGGCCGAGCCCGCTCAGCAAGCTCGCCGACTATCCGCTCGATGAACTCGAACTGGTGTATCGGACCAACGTTCTCGCCCCACTCGCGATTCTGCAATGCGCGTTGCCGCTGCTGACGCTGGGTGCCAGCGTGGTCAACGTCAGCTCCGATGCCGCTGTCCAGCCGTATCCCGAATGGGGCGGCTACGGTTCGTCCAAGGCCGCGCTCGATCAGCTGACCGCGATTCTGGGTGCCGAGCATCCGGAGCTGTCCGTCTACGCATTCGATCCTGGCGATATGCGCACCGAGATGCATCAGGCGGCGTTCCCCGGTGATGACATCTCCGACCGGCCCGAACCCAGCACGGTAGTGCCCGCACTGCTGCGGCTGCTGGCGGAGAAACCCGAGAACGGACGATATGCCGCAGCCGATTTCGTGGTCGGACACGCGTCATGACGGTCACGCTGGCGTCACCTTCCTTTGTCCTGCCACCCGAACGCAACGCAGTCGCCCCACCGGAGGCGCGCGGGCTGGCCAGGGACGAGGTCCGGCTGCTCGTGGCGGGAGATGGCCTGACCCACGCGCGTTTTCGCGAGCTGCCTCAGCATCTGACGCAAGGCGATCTTGTGGTGGTGAACAATTCGGCGACCCTCGCGGCGGCCATCGACGGGCGGATCGACAGCGGGCCGATCGCTGTGCATTTCGCGACCTGGCTGGATGATGGTGGTTGGGTGGTCGAGCTCCGCACCACCACACGCACTCCTGTTCCCGCAGAGGAGCTTTCGGCGGGCATGCGCATTCAGCTGCCGGAGGGAGCACTAGCGACGCTGCGCGAACCATGGCTGGCCGGTGCCCGCCGCCTGTGGACCGCCGATGTCACCACCGATCCCCGCCGTCTACTAGACGTTTACGGCTACCCGATCACCTATTCCTATGTGCCGCAACGCTGGTCCGTTTCCTACTATTCGACAGTCTTCGGCCGCATCCCTGGAAGCGCGGAAATGCCCAGCGCGGCAAGGCCCTTCACCGAACATCTGGTGCTGGACCTGATTGCGGCAGGCATCGGAATCGCACCGATCACCTTGCATACCGGGGTGTCCTCACCGGAAGCGGGTGAACCCCCGAGCCCAGAACGTTTCGCCGTTCCGGATTCGACCGCCCGCATTGTGAACGACACCAAAGCCGCCGGCGGGCGCGTCATCGCGGTCGGCACCACGGTCACCCGAGCCCTGGAAACCGCTGCCGACCCGTCGGGCCGCGTTCATCCGGCACACGGCTGGACCGAACTGGTGCTCGGCGAAGATCGCCCGGCCCGCGTGGTCGACGGCCTGATCACCGGCTGGCACGCACCCGGCGCCTCGCACCTGGATCTGCTGGTCGCGGTGGCGGGGGAGAGCACCGTGCACGCGGCATACGCGGCAGCGTTGGGCACCGGATATCTCTGGCACGAATTCGGCGACAGTGCCTTGCTGCTGCGCGGTTGAGCTGCGCCTGAGTCAGTTCGGGGTGACGGACACCGTGGCGCTCTGCTGGCCGGCGATCTCGAATCGCCCGCAGCGCCCGTTGCTCAATTCGAGCCGCTGGGTGACGGTCTTCTTCCTGGTGTTCAGGTAGGTGGCCTCGGCGACCACGTCGGCGCCCGCCATCGAGCACACCTTCGCGATCGTCTGCTCGCTGTAACTCGCGGTGCCTGTCTGACACGAGGGCTCGCTGTTGGAGAAGAAAATGCGAGCGGAGCCGTCGGCGCACGTCTCGGCGGCGGCCTGTGGCGCGATGACCACGATCGACCCCAAGGCGATGGCGGCGGCGACGGAGCTTCGGACTGCAATACGACGAACCGTCATACCTATCGTTACCCATCAGTTTCGAACGTTTCCAGCAATAACGGCACACGAACAAGTCGTGGCGCCCAGCATGCTAACCCGTAACCAGCGTCTTTGTCGGGCGATCGGCGGGCAGCACCGGCCGACGCTCGCGCTATGTGTATTCGCTATGAATTGTTTCCGACCTGTTCGTCGCGCGGATAAGCCCTGCCGTCGCGGCGGGGTGGAAGGGACGAAAGGATGGCGGGATGCTGCGCAGTTTTCAGGTGACGAATCACAGATCGCTGGCCGAGGGGCAGGAACTACGGCTGACCAAGGGGAGTGGGCCTGTGGCCGTGCCGGTGACCGCGATCCACGGTGCCGCCGCGGCGGGAAAAACGAACCTGATCGACGCGCTCGCGCAGATGCGCGACGCGGTGCTGCATTCGGTGACCGGCTGGGATCCCTACGCCGGACCGGTCCGCGCGCCGCACCTCGGATTCCCGGACCGCCCTTCGGAATTCGTCGTCGGCTTCGTGGCCGAGGGCGTGCCCTACACCTACGGCTTCCGGCTCGACAACGCCGACGTCACCGCCGAGTGGTTGTACACCCAGCCGCGCTCGCGCAAGCGAATCGTGTTCGAGCGCAACGGCGAACAGATCAAAATCGGTCCGATGTTCGAGGCAGCGCGCTACGGGATCGCCGCGCTGGTGCCGCTGGTGCGCCCGAATGGGTTGCTGCTCAGCCTCGCCGGGCAGATGTACGCCGACGCACTGGTGCCCGCCTACCGCTGGTTCGAGTCGATGCTGGAAGTGCAGCTCGGCCCGGCCGATCCGGCCGCCATCGCGCACCGGCTCGGCAGTCACCTCTCGCGGTCGCCGGAGAACGCCGGGCGGTTGCTCCTGCTGCTGCGCACCGCGGGGCTCGGCATCACCGATCTGCTTCTCGCCGAGAACGATCCGATGTACGCCGACTACCTGCGCGACCTGGACGCCGACATCGCCGCGCTCGGCAAGCAGATCGAACTGTGCGCCACCTCGCCCGATTTCGCCGATCGGCTGTTACAGGAGAACGGCTTCACCCCGATGCTGCTGGAACGCGAACTGACCAACCTGAAAGCCGCCAGGGACGCCCTGTACGCGCGGATGGTAGCCCGGCGCGGCGTCGGGCTCGGACTGGTCCACGACGGCATTGCCAATCCGTTCGACATCACCGACGAATCCACCGCGACACAGTCGCTGCTGCGCGTCCTGCCGACCATGCTCGACGCCCTCGACGCCGGCCGTGTCCTGGCTGTCGACGACATCGGCGCACACCTGCCCGCCGAGGAGACCGACCGGCTCATCCAGCTGTTCCAGAACCCGGAAACCAATTCCCGTGGCGCCCAACTGATCTACACCACCAACAACCGCGCCCTGATCGATCGCGGCAACGGCCGGTCGTCGCGCACCCGCAGCGCGGTCTGGCAGGTTCGCCGAACCGAACACGGCACCAGCGAGCTCGCCACGGTGTAGGCGGGTGTTCCGGGTTTGTCCGCCCGGCGCAATAGCATGGGGCCATGCTGGAGTTCGCAATGCTGCTGATCATGATCGTCGCCGCCGTCGGCCTCGCCATGATCTATCTGCGCGGGCGCGGCAAGCTCCGCCCCGCCCAGGGCGAAACCGGCACCCTCTACGTCACCGGAGTGAGCCCGCCACCCGACGGCGCAATCGGCGAGCAGTACGTGACCATCACCGGCAACCTCACCGGCCCGACCGAACCCGGCACCGTCGTCTACGGCAGGTTCGCCTGGGATGTGAACGCATGGCCGTCCATCGGTGACCTGATCACCGTCGTCTACCCGTCGGGAAAGCCCGAACGCTGGCAGATCGCGCACCCCGGCGCTCGCCCCGGTCTCGGTTCCTGACGCTGCGCTGTGGGGTCTTGGCAGGTCCGGAAGCTTTTGCGGGTGTTTAGGCCTGCCCCTGTGCGTGGGCAGGGTGCAGGACTGTCGCTTCTGGTACTGCGCACCCATGCCCGGCTAAGTCTCGACTGCCGATTTTCTGCGCCGCACACGCGCCCACGGCATGTGTGACGTAGACCGTTCTATGGCGAATGGCACGATGCCGGGTATGGATGCGAAGGACACGGGATTGGTCATTCGGACGGCCGAGCCGGACGAGTACGCGGCGGTCGGCGCGCTGACCGTGGACGTCTACGTCGGCGAAGGCTTTGTGCAAGAAGGGAGCCCGTACGCGGCGGACCTGGCGGACACCGCGCATCGCGGCGCCTCGGCACAGATTCTGGTTGCGATTCACGCCGACCGTATCGTCGGATCGCTGACCGTCGCCCGCCCCGGCACGCCGTACGCGGAGATCGCCCGCCCCGGCGAACTCGAATTCCGGATGCTCGCGGTGTCGAAGTCGGCCCGCGGTCTGGGCGCCGGAACCGCCTTGGTACGCACCGTGATCGACATGGCCAGGACCGAAGGCTTCCACGCCGTCGCCCTCACCACCATGGCCGCCATGTCCGACGCCCGCCGCATCTACGACCGCTTCGGCTTCGTCCCCACCCCCGACCGCGACTGGCACACCGAAGCAGGCGAACTCCTCAACGTCCTCCGCCTAGACCTGCAGCCCTGATGCCGAACGGGACACCCCATCGTCGCTACTCACACGTCCGCGCCCTCATGTCCCCAGATCCGTGCGCTGTGGTGTCGAGCGGGACATGGCGTCGTCGTCACTCGTACTTCTGCGCCTTCATGTCCCGAGGTGCATGCGCTGTGGTGTCGAGCGGGACATGGCGTCCTCGTCACTCGCACCTCCGCGCCTTCATGTCCCCAGGTGCGTGTGTTGTAGCGCCGAGCGGGACATGGCAGACATGGCGTCGTCGTCACTCGCACCTCCGCGCCTTCATGTCCCCAGGTGCATGTGCTGTAGCGCCGAACGGGACATGACGTCGTCGCTACTCGTACTTCTGCGCCTTCATGTCCCGAGGTGCGTGCGCTGTGGTGTCGAGCGGGACGTGACGTCGTCGTCACTCGCGTACGGCCTGAACCGGATTGGTGAGTGGCACACCACGGTGAGCGCTTCCCGCGATTTGCCGCAGCCATGTGCCACTCACGGACGGTACGCGCCTACGGGTTGGATTGGTCGGCGAGCGGTACTTCATGGTGAGCGCTTCCGCTCTGCCACAGCCGTGTGCTGCTCGCGCACGGGGGTTGCCTACGGGCTGAACCGGATTAGTGAGGCATGCCTGGTGCCGACTTATCGTGTTTCGCCGCAGCGATGTGCTGCTCGCGCACGCTGTTTGCCTATGGGCTGAACCGGATCAGTGAGTGGCACACCATGGTGAGTGGTTCCCGCGTTTCGGCGCAGCCATGTGCCACTCGCGGGAGCTACCCCAGAACGGTGGCGACGATGCCGGCGAGGTACCCGAGGCGTGCCACTTCCGAGGGGCGGAAGTCGGGTCCGCCGGGGCGGCCGAGGAGCAGAACCTTGCCGGTGTTGCCGAGGGGCGCGGCGGCGAGTTTGGTGTCCATGTCGCGCCAGATCTCGGGGACCCATTCGGATTCGGGGTCGAGGATGGCGGGCTTCTCGAGCGGCATCCATGGTGCCGAACCTGCTTGTGTCTCTGGCGCACTCGGGCTGCCGACCACGCGGTAGGCGCCTTGCGGACCCATGTCGATGATGGTGCTCCAGCCGACGCGCAGCACCCGGGGCACGCCGTCGACGAGCACCTGCAGCCGGTCGTCCTTGGCGCTGGCCACCTGGTCGATGAGTTCGAGTTCGCGGTGGGTGTCGAGCACACCGGAGTAGGGGCGGATGGAGTCGACCCGCACATCGCCGATCGATTCGGCGGCGGTGATGAGGGTGTCGGGTAGCGCGCCCTGCGGTACCTCGACGACGAGGTCGTCGACGGCGAAACCGGCGCCGCGTTCCACCACATCCAGCGAGAGAATGTCGGCGCCGACGGAGCCGAGTGCGAGCGCGAGAGCGCCGAGGCTTCCCGGTCGATCCGGAAGTTGCACGCGGAGCAGATACGACACGTGCGTTCCTTTCCTAAAGCGGCCGAGGCTCTGAACGGATACCCGGGTCACGCAATCCTTACACTCCCGCGCCCCAGTAATCGACTGGAAGTGCGGCCAGTGATGTACGCCACGCGGCGATTTCGTGACAATACGGCGTGTCGAGCTAGTTGGGAAACCGTGTCGACGAATCGGATCGTCCGATTCCAGCGCCGTGGGCGACGCGACCAGCCTACCGCCGGACTCCGACACGGGTTGTCCGGTGTGCGGTCGCGTTGCCGGCGGGTGCGCGAATGTCCGCCGTTGTCCGCCATCGGTGGTCCACTGAACGGACTCTTCCGCACCTCGACACCACCGTGCGCGGACTGCGGCCGGACTCGGTCCGACACCGCCCTCTAAGCTGTACAGGTTGCGCCGCCCGACGTGTGCGGCGATGTGAACTGTTGAAACCGAAGCCGAAAGGGGTCCCGCGGTGCCCGCCATCTCCCGTGACGAGGTAGCACACCTCGCCCGGCTGTCCCGGCTCGCGCTGTCCGAAGCCGAACTGGATCAGTTCGCCGGTCAGCTGGATTCGATCCTGAGCCACGTGCGGACCATTACCGAGGTCGCCGCCGCCGATGTCCCGGCCACCGCGTCGCCGAACCCGACGACCAACGTGACCCGTCCCGACGTGGTCGTGCCCTGCCTGACCCCGCAGGAGGCGCTGTCCGGCGCGCCCGCGGCGGAGGAGCAGAAGTTCGTGGTTCCGCAGATCTTGGGAGAGGCCGAATGAGTTCAGCATCGCGTAGCGATTCGGTGAGGGGCGGCGGCCGGGAGACGGGTGGGCGCGACCTGACTACGTTGTCGGCTGCCGAATTGGCCGACAAGATCCACAGCGGCGAGGTGTCCTCGGTGGAGGTCACCCAGGCGCACCTGGATCGGATCTCCGAGGTCGACGGCGAGTACCACGCGTTCCTGCACGTGGCGGGGGAGCAGGCGCTCGAAGCCGCGGCGGCCGTGGATTCCGCGATCAGCGCCGGCACCGCGCCCGCCTCGCCGCTGGCCGGAGTTCCGTTGGCGCTCAAGGATGTTTTCACCACCACCGACATGCCGACCACCTGTGGTTCGAAGATCCTCGAGGGCTGGGTATCGCCCTACGATGCGACGCTGACCACCCGGTTGCGCGCGGCGGGCATCCCGATCCTCGGCAAGACCAACATGGACGAGTTCGCGATGGGCTCGTCCACCGAGAACTCCGCCTACGGCCCGACCCGCAACCCGTGGGATGTCACCCGGATTCCGGGTGGTTCGGGTGGCGGTTCGGCGGCCGCGCTGGCGTCTCGTCAAGCGCCGTTGGCGATCGGCACCGACACCGGTGGGTCGATCCGGCAGCCCGCCGCGGTCACCGCCACGGTCGGTACGAAGCCGACGTACGGCACGGTGTCCCGGTACGGGCTGGTCGCGTGTGCATCCTCGCTGGATCAGGGCGGTCCCTGCGGCCGCACCGTGCTGGACACAGCTCTGCTGCACGAGGTGATCGCGGGACACGATCCGCGCGATTCCACGTCACGCAATGTGCCGGTGCCCGCGGTGGTCGCCGCCGCTCGCGAGGGTGCCAAAGGTGACCTGAGTGGCCTGAAAGTCGGTGTGGTGAAGGAACTTCACTCCGACAGCTACCAGCCGGGCGTGCTCGAATCCTTCGACGCCGCCGTGGCGGTGCTGAAGGAACTCGGCGCTGAGGTGATCGAGGTGTCGTGCCCGAACTTCGATTACGCGCTGTCGGCCTACTACCTGGTGATGCCGTCGGAGGTGTCCTCGAACCTCGCCCGGTTCGACGCGATGCGCTACGGCATGCGCGTCGACGACGACGGGCATCACAGTGCCGAGCAGGTCATGGCGGCCACCCGTGCCGCCGGGTTCGGCCCGGAAGTCAAGCGCCGCATCATGATCGGCACCTACGCGCTGTCCGCGGGTTACTACGATGCCTACTACGGTCAGGCGCTCAAAGTCCGCACGCTGATCGCGCGCGACTTCGAGAAGGCCTACGAACAGGTCGACGTGCTGGTCTCCCCGACGAGCCCGTTCACCCCGTGGAAACTGGGTGAGAAGGTCGACGACCCGCTGGCCATGTACCTGTCCGACCTGTGCACCCTGCCCACCAACATGGCCGGCCACCCCGCCATGTCGGTGCCGTCCGGGCTGAGCAAGGACGACGGCATGCCGGTCGGCCTGCAAATCATGGCTCCTGCGCTGGCCGATGACCGGTTGTACCGCGTCGGCGCCGCGTACGAAGCTGCTCGCGGCGCTATCGCCTGACCTGCTTTCACACGCCTCGGATTTCGCACACCGGACAACTGGCTGCCCGGTGTGCGAAGTCTTGGCGCGCGAAGTCCGGGCGCTCAATAGTTAGACCGGCCAGGTGAATTCGGGATCCGTCAGATAGTCCTGGCGGCGCTGATCCAACGCCATCGAGACCATCTGCTGCGCCCCGGGCCCGATGATTTTGCGGACCGGCGGGTTGGGCATGTTCACCAGCGCGATGAGCCCCGCCGCGCCGACTTCCGGTGCGGCCTCCTGCCATTCGGAGTCATAGTCGGTGGCCGGCGGCGGCGCGCTCGGGTCCGGGTAGTCCGGCATGCCGAGGATCGCGGTGCGCACCTGTTCGTAGGCGGGTAGCGCCGTGCCGAACTTCATGCTCGTCTTCGCCCAGTCGGTGTCGAAACCGCCCATCTGGGCAAGGGTTACGGCGATGCCGAGGGGCCGCAGCTCGTCGGCGAGCGACGCGCTGAATCCTTCCAGTGCCCACTTGCTCGCGTTGTACATGCCGAAAAGCGGAAGGCTGCCGACCGCGCCGACCGTGGAGATCTGCACGATGTGGCCGGAGCCCTGCGCGCGCAGGTGCGGCACGGCTGCTTGCGAAACCCACAGGGCGCCGTAGAAATTGGTGTCCATCTGATCGCGGATCTGCGACTCGCTCAGTTCCTCGATCGCGCCGACCAGGCCGTAACCCGCGTTGTTCACGATCACATCGATGGTGCCCATCAGCGCGAAAGCCTTGTCCACGGTGGCGATTACGTCATCGCGACCGCGAACGTCCAACGGCAGTACGGTCAGTCGATCCTGAGCGAGATCGGCCATGGAACGCGGGTCGCGAGCGGTCGCGACGACGCGGTCACCCTGGGCGAGCGCGGCCAGCGTGAAGGCCCGGCCGAGTCCGCGGTTGGCGCCGGTGATGAGCCATGTTCTGGTCATGGGGGAGATCCTTTCGTCGCGAGACGCTCCGTCTCGTTTGAAGAGAATGCACCGCCGATCCAGCCATGTCAATACGAGACGTATCGTCTCGTTCGTGTTAGCCTGGCCGCATGCCGGACACCCCCAGCGCCACCCGCCGCAGCGAACGCGCTCGGGCCGCGATCATCGCAGCCGCCACCGAGCTCATCCGCGAAGTGCCCTACGCGAAGCTCACCGTCGAGGCGATCGCCGCCCGCGCGGGCGTCGGCAAGCAGACCATCTACCGTTGGTGGCCGTCCAAGGGCGCGGTCGTCTTCGACGCCATGCTCGAACTCGACGCGGGCCCGGACGGTCTGGCCCTCCCGGACACCGGCGACATCGCCGCCGACCTACGCGCCCTGCTGCGCGGCTCGATAGCCGCCCTCACCGACCCCGGCTTCGAATCCTTCCTCCGCGCGATGTACATCGAGATCCAGCAGGACCCGGAAATCGGCACCGCCTACCGCGAACGCCTACTGCTGCCCCAACGCGCCGCCGTCGCCGACCGCCTAGCCGCAGGCATCCAATCCGGCGATCTCCGCCCAGACCTAGACCTCGACCTGGCTACCGACCTCCTGCTCGGCCCAATCCAGAGCCGCTGGTCCCTAGGTCTCGGCGGCCTCACCGAGTCCTACGCCGACGCCGCCCTCGACGCCGCCCTAGCCCACCTCCGCGCCTGACTGGACCTAGCGCCCGTAACGCTGAGCCTGTTCTGCGGCCTGGCTTTGTCCGAATTGCCTGGTTGCATCAGGATTCCGGTGGGACCATCCAGCCGCGGGTGACGTCTCGCTACTCCGCCGTCCGGCGGCCTGACCATCCCGCGACCCGGCGACGCGGTGGTCCGGTGTTCCGGTGGTCCGGCGACGTGGTGGCCCGGCGACGCGGTGGCGCGGTGGCGCGGTGGCCTGGCGACTCGGTGGCGTGGTGGTCCGGCGGCGCGGTGACCTGGCGACCTGGTCACTCCACCAACTGGCGAGCTGAGCGTCCGGTCCGGCGAGTTCCGCGGGCTACCCAGACCGAACACCCTTTGTGTAAGCCGCACACCGGGTGTACTGGGTGTGCGGCTTACACAAAGGGTGTGCACTTTCTGCGGGCGCGCATTCTCGGCGCAGCACGGGGGATCAGGGCGGCCCAATGCGGCCGTGCTGGGTGGGTTCAGCTGGCGCGCAGAGACTCCGCGCGCTCTTTGATCCCTGCGGTCATTCCGGCGAAACCTCGCTGGAGGTGCTTCCCCAGCAACGCCACCACCACCGGTCGCAACCAGCCGTTCAGCTCGAAGTGGGACTCGTACCGAGTGTGCTCCCCGTCGATCGGCGTGATCGTGTGCGAGCGGAAACTGCTGAGCGTGCCCAGCGGCACCGGCTTCATCGAATAGCTCAGCTCGTGTCCCGGTGTGTGCGAGCGGATCCATTCGCGCTGCCGACGTGGTCGCGGTCCTAGGTGGACGACCATGTCGATCGGCTCGCCGGGCACCAGCGAGCTGCGGCATTCGCTGACGAAGGGGTTCCATTCGCCGTAGCGGGGGAAGTCGGTGATCACCTGCCAGACGAGTTCGGCGGGCGCGTCGATGTCCACGGTGGCGTCGATGACAAAGGCCATGTGCACAATTAGAACACGTTCTATGTCAGCAGCTGCCCATCGCAGTGCCCTGATCGGTGCCGTAACGGTGACCGTGTCCGGCGGGCGCGTTCAGTGCGGCGAGCAGGTCGGCGGTCGCCTGCACGAAGCTGACCACCGGAAGCCACTGGGGTAGTGGCGCATCCAGGCGGGCGCCGGTCAGGTCAGGTGCGCGCCACAGCAGGGCGGGCGACCAGTGGAGCACCGGGTCGGAGGTGTTGGCCAGCACGGTCGCGCCGGCCCGATGCACCTGCCCGGCGGGCGGCCCGGCCCAGAGCGTGGCGCAGGTGCGACGATCCTGGTCGGCGTCGTCGGCGAAGACCGAGCTGCCACCGATCGCACCGAGGCTCTGCCCGTACAGGTAGAGCGCGGGCTTGTGCTCGAGCGTGCGAATCCGGTCCTCCACAGCGGTGAACAGTGCCCGCGCGGCATCGACGGCGTCGTCGCGACCGAAGACGAAGGTCACCCAGCTGGGTGCGTACGAGTACTGCAAGCCGACGAGGGCGACGTCGCCACCGAAGCGCTGGTCGAAGCCGCGCACCGCGTTGCTGTCGATCCAGCCCGAACCGGTCGGCACCATCACCACCAGGTTCGACCGCTCGAAGCCGCCGGAACGTTCCAACTCCCGAACGGCCAGCGCGACACGGGAATTGAGATCCGGCGCCGACTCCACCCCGACGTACACCCGGGGCGGCCCGGCAGGCGCACCGCTGACGAACTTGCGCCCCTCGGCCCCGAGCGACGACCAGCTCACCGCCGACGCCGCACTACCGGACCTGGCGATCGAGTCCGGTTGCACGAGAGCCGGATCCAGCGCGGCATTGGCACCGGCGTAGGCGGCCTGCCGCCAACCCACCGCCGCGGGTGCCGCGACGAGATACAAGAACCCCGTCACGACCACGGCCAGCGAAACCCCACGCGCCCAACCGAGTTTGCGTAGTCCCCACCAGATCGAACGGGTGATCCCCAGCAGCACGCCGACGATCAGCACCGACTCGATCAGCCACCGCAGCCAATAACCTGCCCCGATCGGCGCCGTGCTCATGGCCGCCCGCAACGAGTTCTGCCAATCCCCGGCCAGAACCACTGCGCCGAGAACCAGCGAGGCCGTCCCGATCAGCAACGGCAGTCGGGCCCGTGCCGGCCAACGATCGACATCAAAACCCGAGCGCCGCACCACGAACCGAACGACCCCTGCAATACCCAGCGAAAGCACCACGAGCAATCCGGTCAGTATCGCCTGGGCTCCAGGCGTCCGCGGCAGCAGTCCCGGAGCGAGGGAAATCAGCGTACCCACGCCGATCGCCACCGTAGTCCCGGCACACGGCACGGAGAACCGTTGTGCCGCAGTCGATAGCGCGGTGCCAAACTTTCGGCGGACAGCACCGCGCTCCCTCCGTGCCCGCAGATCATCGAATCCCAGCACCGCCCCATCGGCAAGCGCATCATCCACGACTTCGGTGTCGACAGCTCTCGACAGTGTGCTGGTCATCACTGAACTCCCTGTACCGCAGTAGCTTTCATCGACCAAGGAACACCGGCGCTCTGCGTCGCCCGCCGCACCGTCAGCACCGCACCCAGCCCGGCCACCCCGGCACCGAGCAACCCGAGCAACTGCCAGCTCGTCGCCGAATCGGCGTCGGCAGCACCAAAGGTCGACTCCACTACAGGCGCCCCATAACCCTGCCGACGCGAATTCAGATCCACGAACGTGCTCGCAATAGCCGCCATGGCATTGCACCTGGTCCGCGAGAACGGATCCACCCGGCTCTCACACGACTCGTGCATATGCCGATCGAGCGTGCCGTCCAACGCCTGCCGCGCCCACGGCCCGAGCGGTTCACCGCGCTGCTCGGCGTAGCGCAGCAGGTCGTACCCCAGGTCATGCGCCTTGCACGCCGTCTCGAACTCCACCGGCAACGTCACCGGCGACGAACAGTCACCCTGCGGGTTCGCCAGCAATCCGTCGACGGTACTCGGCCGATACCCGAACTGTGCGGCGAAGTCGTCCGGCATGGCGGCGAGGGAACCGGGACCGCCCGAGGTCAGGTCCGCCACCGCAGCGCCCGCCACCGCATTCTCGACCGGTGCGGACACGCTCGCCGCCGCGGCCTGCGGTGCGGGCGCCAGGAACACGGCGGCGGCCATGGTGGTCAGTGCCGCGGCGGTCAGGGCCGCCGCCCGTCGCGTCGCGGAACCGGTTGCGGCGGAGGAAGAACGGGGGGCGCCTGCGGCCTGTGCGGACCGCGCCGTTGCGGGTCCTGCGGTGGTCGGTGTGCTCATGATCTAGACGCTAGGAATGCGACCCGCTCGCGGGCCTCACGCCGGGGACCGGTTTCCGGGGCCGTGCCCCCGGGGGAGCCCGGTCATACCCTCCTACCTGGGTACGGGGTGCGAAATCACCCGGGGGTATGACGTGGTAGCACGCTGGACTTTCTAGGGTCGTAACTATGAAGCAGCAGAGCCGTGCCCGGGTCCGGCAAATGAGCGCCCAGATGTGGTTCGACTTCTCCACCGTGGTCGTCGCCCTCATCTTCTTCACGGTGGCCTGGCCGACCCTGCACCTCACCCATGCGGTGCCGCCGGCGGTGCAGCCGTTCATGGCCGCGCTCGCCGCGTTCCCGGTGCTGCTCGTCCGGATAAATCCGGCGCTGGGCTGGGCGATCTCGGCGGGCTCCGGCATGCTCATCGCCCTGGCGATCCCGCATCAGCCGAACAACGACATGCCGATGCAGGTCGTGCACATCCTGTCGCTGTTCGTGCTGCTGCTCGCGGTGGCGGTGCGGACGACGGTCCCGATCATCGGCGTCGCCTGGGTCGCGACGTCGCTGCTGCTCGGCACCACGATGTCGAACGAGGGCGGTGTCGCGAGTTCGGTGTGGGGCTGGCCGATCGCGCTCGGCGCGGTGGTGCTGTTCGGCCTGCTGGTGCGGTGGCTGGTGCAGTCACGCAAGCAGTTGGTGCGCCAGGAAGAGGAGAACGAGGTCGAGCGGGCCCGCCGGGCAATCCTCGAAGAGAAGGCTCGCATCGCCCGCGACCTGCACGACGTGGTCGCTCACCACATGTCGCTGGTGGTGGTGCAGGCGCAGACCGCGCCGTACCGGGTCGAGGGTGTAACCCCGGCCGCCCGAGCGGAATTCGAGTCCATCGGCGCCACCGCCCGCGAGGCGCTCAACGAGATCCGCGGCATGCTCGGCGTGCTGCGCAGCGACGGCCAGGCACCCGAGCACACCCCGCAGCCGAAGGCCACCGATGTGCCGAGCCTGTTCGAGGGCGCGCTGCGCGCCGGTGTGCGGATCGCCTGGACGATCGACGGCGAGCTCGAGACCGTGCCCGACGGCGCGGGCCTGGCCCTGTACCGGATCACCCAGGAGTCGCTGTCGAACGCGTCACGGCACGCACCGGAGGCGCCGGTCCAGGTGCACCTGCGCGTCGGCCCGCTCGTGGAGCTCATCGTCGGCAACGGCCCCACCGCCACTGTCGCGCGCCCGGTCGGCAACGGCGGCCACGGTATCGCGGGCATGCAGGCCAGGGCACTCGCCGTCGGCGGCGATCTGACCGCGGGGCCACGCCCCGACGGCGGCTTCGAGGTGCACGCCCGGATTCCGCTCAACCCGACGACCACACTGGACCCGGTCCTGGTCGAGCAAGCCGCCAACTGAACCGTCTCGCTGTCGAGCACTACGTCCCCTTAGGGTAGGGCGGTGGCAATAACGGTGTTGATCGCTGATGACCAGGCAATGGTGCGGCAGGGCTTCGGTGCGCTGCTCGCGGCCCAGCCCGACATCAGTGTGGTGGGGGACGCGCAGGACGGGAAGATCGCGGTGGCCGAGGCCAAGCGGCTGCGCCCCGACGTGGTCCTGATGGACGTGCGCATGCCGGAGATGAACGGACTGGACGCGGCGCGGCTCATCCTGGCGGCCGGGTTCGAGCCGCCGGTGCGGGTGCTGATGCTCACCACCTTCGACATCGACGACTACGTCTACGAGGCGCTGAGCATCGGCGCCAGCGGCTTCCTGCTCAAGGACGCGCCCGCCGAAGAGCTGGTGCGCGCGGTCCGGGTGGTCGCCGACGGCCAGGCCCTGCTGGCGCCGACGGTCACCCGGCGGCTCATCGCCGACGTCACCCGACGCCGCTCGGCCGCCCGCGCGAAACCGGCGCCCGCGCTGAGCTCGCTGACGCCCCGTGAGCGTGAGGTGCTGGAGCTGATCGCGAAGGGCATGTCCAACACCGAGATCGCGGAGTCGTTGTTCGTCGCCGAGCAGACCGTGAAAACGCATGTCTCCAAGGTTTTTTCGAAGCTGAACCTGCGCGACCGGGCGCAGGCCGTGGTGCTGGCCTACGAATCCGGCCTGGTCACGCCCGGCTGACGGTCAGGGCGTGCAGCTGCCGCCGCGCAGCTCGTTCAGGTGCCGTCCGAGCAGCACGGCCAGCCGGCTCAGCATGGCGGTGGCGTCGTCGTAGGTCCCCGAATCGGCCTGTGCCGCAAGGGCTACGGCGACCAGCCCGGACTCCGTCGGCACCACCCCGAATTGCCGGACCGTGTAGATGCCGGTGTCGTCGTCGGGACCCCAGCCGCCCTTGAACGCGGCGCCCGGCAAAGTGCCCAGCCCCCAAGACTGTTCGGGCGTGATCTCCGACATCAGCGCGGTCACCTCGGACGTCTGCGGCAGGCACGGCAGCCGCGAGGCGAACCGCACCTGGTTCGCCAGCGTCCACTCGGTCTGCCCGAATGCCGTGTAGTCCAACCTGGTTCGCGGCCCGGCCACGCCGGTGGTGGAGTCGCCGCCCTCGTCGATCACGTCCTGCACCGCCTGGGCGGCCTCCAGGCCGTCGCCGAGCGACTGCCAGAGTTGCTCGGCCGCATCGTTGTCGGAGACGGTGATGGCCGCCTCGGCCTCCTCGAGGATGCTCCGGTCCGAGTCGTGCCGCAGCGCCGCGATGGCCAGCGGGACCTTGATGGTGGACCAGGCGATGCCGCTGGTCCAGTCGCCGAAGATGGTCATCCGGCCGCCGCCGACCGGCATGATCGCCAGGCCGACCTGGCCGCCGAGGCTCGGTTGCAACTGGGTGAAGTCGGCGGCCAGCGAGTCGGGGATGGACACCGAGAGGCCGGGCCGGAAGGATCCGGCGGTGTCGACGACGACAGCGGGCCGGTCGTTGTGGTTGCGGTCGCCGGGGAGCAGCGCGCACGAGGTCAAGGCGAGCAAGGTGACCAGGGCGGTGCCGCGCAGTAATCCGCGCAGCACAGATCCGGTTCCCGTCGACTTCACCACGCGTCCTCCCCACCACCCGCTATGCGTGTCATCGCTGTCAGTCGGCGGTGCAAAATTTAGCTCATCCGGTCGACCCGATCGGTAACCGGGCGTTAGGCCATTATGAACGCGTCATAGATCGTTGACGTGACCATGATGTCTCCACCATAGTTTCACCGATTTCCCGTAAGAATTCGAAACGGCGTGGCCACGGGGTTACCGGTTATGCTCCAAGCTCTGTGTGACGCGCTCGGACGTGACATCCGGGGGCCGCGGTCGACCTGAAGGGAACGTGTTGCTGACCAGCGGTGAGGTTTTCGCCGGATTCACCATCGAGAAGCTGCTCGGGCAGGGCGGCATGGGCTCGGTGTATCTGGCCCGCCATCCCAGGCTGCCGCGGCAGACCGCGCTGAAACTGCTCAACCGTGAGCTGTTCACCGATACCGAGGTGCGGGCGCGGTTCGAGCGGGAAGCCGATCTGGCCGCCCAGCTCGATCATCCGAACATCGTCGCGGTGTACGACCGCGGCACCGAGGACGACCAGCTGTGGATCTCCATGCAGTACGTCGACGGCATCGACGCGGCGACGGTGACGCCGCAGAAGCTGCCGCCGGAGCGGGCCGTGCAGATCATCGAAGGCGTCGCCGGGGCCCTGGATTACGCGCACGGCATGGGTGTGCTGCACCGCGATGTGAAGCCCGCCAACATCATGCTGGCCCGGTCCAGCGGCGGGCATCGCGAGCGGGTGTTCCTCACCGACTTCGGCATCGCCCGGCTGCGTGAGGATTCCACGCATCTGACGCAGACCGGTATGTTCACCGCGACCCTGGCCTACGCCTCGCCGGAGCAGATGACCGGCGCGCACCTGGACCACCGCTCCGACCAGTACTCGCTGGCGTGCGCGCTGTACTGGTTGCTCACCGGGGTCGCGCCGTTCGACGCGCCCGCCCCGGCCGACATCATCCGCGGGCACCTGCAGTTACCGCCGCCGTCCGCGTCCGCGCTGCGGGCCGGTCTGCCGCCCGCGCTGGACGCGGTCATCGCCGTGGCGATGGCGAAACGTCCCGACCAGCGGTTCGCGTCGTGTCTCGACTTCGCCACTGCCGCAAAGCAAGCACTCGCCGGGCAGCTGCCGCAGATGCCCACCGCCGTGCAGTACACCGCGCCGCCTGCTCCGACGGTGCTCGCGCAGCCGCCGAGTCAGGGTTCGTACCAGGCGGCACCGCCGTCGTACGCGGGCCCGGCCCCGACCTACGCCGCGCCGCAGTACACGTCGGGCGCTGTTGCCGGGCAACAGTTCCCGTCCGCCGGAACCGGCTATTCGGCGCCGCCGCAGCAGGCTGTTGGTGGACAGTCGTCCGCACCGGTCAGCCAGGCCGGCGTCGGCTATTCGCCGCCTAATTCCGCTGCCGGACAGACTTTCCCGCCGGTGAATCAGGCCGGCGGCGGCTACGCGCCCAGTTCCGGCGCTGACCAGTCGTTTCCACCGGTGGGCCAGGCCGGTGGTGGCTATTCGCCCAATTCCGGAGGCGGACAAGCCTTCCCACCGATGAGTTACGGCCCAGCGGGTGCCGCCCAGGGCTACCCCGTCCCGCAGGCCCGGCGCTCGAACACCGGCCTGCTCGCGGTGATCGCCCTGATCGTCGTGGTCGTGCTGGTGGTCGCCGGGGTGGTGCTGACGAAACTGCTGGATTCGGACTCGGCGGACCCGCTGGACGTCGGTAAGCCACCCACGGCGGACACGTCCGCCGATCCGTCGCTCGTCGCCAAGGCCTTCCCGAAGATCCTCCCGCAGGGCGTCGACACCCAATACGGAATCGGCACCGGCAAGGGCTATCACGACAAGACCTGCTTCCTGGACACCGCCAAGGCAGGCGAGAAGATCTCCAGCGACGACGACGTGCCCGCCTTCCCGAAGTGGGAGACGGGCTGGAACTGCTGGGGCGTGCCGATCGCCGAGCCGGACTTCATCGTGGTCGCCTTCAAGACGCCCGAGGACGCCAAGGCCGCGGTGCGCGACCTGCCGTCCAATACCAAGGCGACCGAGCGCAACGGCGGCAAGTCCTACACCACCTATCGGTGGCAGAAGGCCGACGGCGGCTTCCCCGACGGGTTCCTGGTGGTGAGCTTCGAAGCCGATCCGGCGCGGTCGAACTACCTGTTCTTCGCCAAGGTGACGCTCACCGACAGCCAACCGGAATCCGGATTCGGCATGACCCAGCAGAAGTTCAAGACCTGGTTCACCGGATTGCCGTTGTAGCCACCGGTATTCAGTCGACCGCCAGCGCCGCCACGATCGGCAGCCGTCCGGCCCGCAGTGCGGGCGGGATCGAACCGAGCAGTGCGAGCGCGAGTGCGATGGTTCCGTAGACCAGCAGCATCGGGCTCGGCTGGTAGACGACGTCGATGGTGAGCGCGTGCGCCATGGCGAGGGTGGCCAGGTATTGCACGGCGATGCCGACGACGAGACCCAGTGCCGCGCCGATCAATCCGATGCCCGCCGCCTCGGCGAGCACCGAACGCATCAGGAATTGGCGGCTGGTGCCCATGGCCCGCAGCACGCCGAGTTCCCTGCGGCGTTCGAGCACCGACAGCATCAAGGTGTTCAGCAGGGCCACGGTGGCCACCAGCACCACGATCCAGAGGATGGCGTTGCTCATCGCCGAGCCCTGTTCGATGCTGGAGGTGGCCGCGATGACCGCGTTGGCTCCGGTGTCCACGTGCATCTCCGGCGGTACCAGTTGCCGGATCGCCGCCTGCACGGCCGCGGGATCCGCGCCGGGTGCGATGTTCACGGCGACGATAGTTTCGCCGGGTCGCTCGTACCATGTGCGCAGCAGGTCGAGATCCATCATCACGACGCCGGAGATCGCCGAGAAGTACGGAATCACTTGCAGCACAGTGACGGTGCGTGGGCCGGTGGGGGTAGGCAGGGTCAGCTGGGCGCCGACGTGCACGCCGAGCGACTTCGCCACGTCACGCGAGATCACCACGCCCGCACCGGCGGACAGCCCCGCGGCGACCGCGTCGTCCAGCATCCGCATTCGGGTCTGCCGTGCGCTGGGCGGGAAGCCCTGCAACATCACCCGGCCGCTGCCGAGGGTGGCGAAAGCCATTTGTGCCGGACTGACCTCGGCCACGCCGGGGACCGCCGCGATCCGGTCGGCCAGTCCGGCGGGCAGCAGCGGGCCGGTCGGAAACTGTGCCCTCGAGGCGGGGCTGACGTACAGATCGGTGCTGGCCAGGTCGTCGAACGTGGTGGTGGCCGAATCCACCATGTTATTCGACGCCCCGCTCATCGCGACGGTCGCCGCGACCCCGATCAGCACGGTCATCGCGGTCGCCCACACCCGGCGCGGTGCGCGTTCCAGCGTGGTCGCGCCGAGTGCACCGGGCGCGCCGAACGCGCGCGCGATGGCCGCCGCCGCTCGGACGAGCGGACCGGTCGCGGCGAAGCAAAGCGCGATGGCCGCGACGAACGCGGTCGAGATGGCGCCGAGCGAATAGCGCCCGAGGTCCACCGTGGCGATCGCGACCGCCAGCGCGGCCAGCCCGAGACCCGCGACGACCGCGGCCCAGCGCACCAGCGGGCTCGTCGTATCCGCACTGTTGGCACCGACCGGGACCAACGCCTCGATGGGCTCCACCTTGTACACCTGGCGGGTGGCCAACCCGGCGGCGGTCACGCTGGCGACCACGCAGGCGGCGATGGCGACCGGAATCGCGTAGCCGGGCACCAGATACTCGGTGCGCGCCTCCACCGACGACATGATGGCGACCGGCAACTGGTCGATCGCCAGGCGCCCCATGAAGATACCGAGCATCGCGCCGACGGCGCCGCCGAGCAGGCCGAGCAGCGCGGCCTCGGCGAGCAGATCCCGCACCATCGGCCCGCGCTTGCCGCCGATGGCCCGCAGCAGCGAGAGCATGGGTCTGCGCTGGGCGATGGCCATGCTCATGGCGTTGTAGATGAGGAAGGCCGAAACGATCAGCGCCGCAGCCGAAGCCATCATGGTGGAGTACCGCACCAGCTGCACGGCGCCGCCTGCCTGGGCGGTGCGCAGGCTCGGGTCGGCGACCACCGCCCGGCCATCGACGGCCGCGGTGAGTTCGGCGCGCAAGGCCTCGACCGAAATGCCCTGTGCCGGAACGACCTGAATGGAATCCAATCGGCCGATCCGCCCGGTGACCTGCTGCGCGAGCCCGAGCGGCGCGGCGACGATATGGCCACCGTTGAGCTGTTTCGACGTCTCCTCGTCGAGCACGCCTGCGACGGTGACGGTTCCGGAACCCAGGACGAACCGCGCACCCTCCGCATGTCCCATGGCGGTACCGACCAGGACGCCGTTGGGCACCGTGAGCAGCTTGCCGACGTGCGCGGTCATCGGCCCGGCCAGTCCGCCCCCCAGCGCGCCGATATTCTGGTCGGCCCCGATCAGCAGGGCCCGGTCCGCGCCCGCGCCGATCTGCGCGCGCAGCATCGGCACTGCCTTGTCCACCCCGGGCGTGGCCGCGACACGTTGCAGCAGTTGCTGATCGAAGCCCGCGTCGGTGACGCCGGTGACCTCCAGCGCGGCCCGGCCGCCGAGGCTGTGCGTCAGCCGATCCACCGACCCGGTGACCGAGCCGGAGATGCTCAGCACCGCGACGAGCAGTCCCGCCGATACTCCCATCACCACGAGGGACAGCACGGTCCGCCCGCGATGGACGAGAAGTTCCCGGATATTGAACAGCCGCAAGCGATCCCATGCGGCGCCGATCATGCGCTGACCGACCGCTCGGCGGGCTCGTTGGACCCGATCTTGCCGTCGCGCAACGTGATCACCCGGTCGCAGTAGGTCACCGCGCTCATATCGTGGGTCACCATCACCACCGAATTACCCGAACCGGCGATCTCACCGAGCAGCTCCAGGATGGACGCGCCGGTCTTGGAATCCAGGTTGCCGGTGGGCTCGTCGGCCAGGATCAACGGCGGATCCATCATCATCGCCCGGGCCACCGCGACCCGCTGCATCTGACCGCCGGACAGCTCGGCAGGCCGATGGCCCGCTCGATCGCTCAACCCGACGCGGTCGAGCAGCTCCAGCGCGCGCGGCTCGGCCTTGCGTAACCCGGTGCCGTCCAGCAGCTTCGGGATCGCGACGTTCTCCCACGCGGACAGTGTCGGCAGCAGGTTGAAGAACTGGAAGATGAAACCGACCCGGTGCCGGCGGAACTCGGACTGGCGCTCGTCGTCCATCCCGCCGATCTCGGTGCCCTGGAACAGGATCGAGCCCGCGTCCGGAGTGTCCAGCGCGCCGAGCAGGTGCAGCAGCGTGCTCTTGCCGGAGCCGGACGGCCCGATGATCGAGGTGAACTCGCCCGGCTCGATGCGCAGACTGATCGCGTCCAGCGCGCGGACCGTCTGCCCGCCGACTCGGTATTCCTTGGTCACGTCGGATAATTCGAGCATGGTCGGATCCGGCATAGCTGCCCCCACTCTGTTCGGTCGGTCAGATGTTCGTCCGCCGCGCTAGCGCGCCATGGCCTCCGGCGCGTAGTGGCGGCGACGATACTGGGCATCGAGGACGGCGCGCAGCACCGGTTGCTCGGCGGCCAGCTCCAGATAAGCATCGATGGCCGACTGTCCTTGGGACATCGCCTGATCCAGCTTGGCGTCGAGATGGATGTTCCAGCGATAGCGCAGGGCGAGCAGCAAACCCTCCGCGCCGCCGAACAGTCGCTCCAGCTCCGGAATCCCGGTGAACAGGTGCGGATCGCCCGGATCGACGGCGGCCCGGGCCAGGACGGTGTGCACAACTTCCGTGCGAGCGTGCTGATCTTTCCAGGACATGAGCCTCGCCTCCCTGTGACGCTGTGACTCACGCTACGGACGAGCCGGTCGGCCTGTCTTCGTGCCACGGACCCGAATCGATCTCCGCCCACGGTAGGAGAAGCGACCCGCTCCAGGAACGATGTACGGGCCGCGAGCGGGCGGTTAGCCTTACCGCATGGGTGTGATCGGCGTCTCCGCCCCGGCCGGCGAGCCGAGGCCGGCGACCCGCGTGGGGCGGCGCGTGGTCGTCGGTCTGCGCCGCAGCGGGGAACGGATCGCCGAGTTCGCCAGACAACCGGTGGCCTCGTTCCAGCGGCGGGTCGAGGAACTGCCCTTCGACTATCCGCCGTCGGTCATCATCGCGGTCGATCTGGCGTTGGTCATCGTCGCCATCGGCGCGGCGATCCAGCGGCACAGCTACTTTCCGACCGCCCTTCCGATCCTGGCCGTGCTGCTGACCTCCGCGTTCGGCCCGATGTACGCGTTCCTCGGGGTGATGCCACGGCCGGTGACGCTCGGGCTGTTCGCGATGGCGGCCGAGGCGCTGTTCCTCCTCCAGCCGGTCTCGCCGGATCTCGCACCTTTCGTGCTCGTCGCCGCGGCGGGTGAGGTGTCGGCGATCGCGGCCAAGCGGATCAGCGTGCCGGTGACCGCCGCGATGATGCTCGAACTGGTCCTGTTCGACATCTACGGGAACCTGTCGGAGGGCTTGCCGACCTATCTCGTCACCGTTGCGTTCGGGTGGATGGTCGGTGTGCTGCTGCAATATCAGCGGCGCTTCCTCTATCAGGAGCGCGGCTACCAAGACATCCGCGCGGCCCAGGCCGCCGACGAGGAACGCCGCCGGATCGCCCGCGAGGTGCACGACGTGATCGCGCACTCGCTGAGCATTACGCTGCTGCATCTCACCGCGGCACGGCACGCGCTGCAGACCGACCGCGACGTCGACGAGGCGGTGGAATCGCTCACCGACGCTGAACAACTCGGCCGTCAGGCCATGGCCGATATCCGGCGCACCGTCGGGCTGCTCGACGCGCGACCGTCGAAACACGTGCCGGAACCGGGCGTGGAGGACATCGCGGCGTTGGTCGACGACTTCGCCAGGGCCGGGCTGGACGTGCGCTACGTGTGCGCCGAGGACCTGCGTGCGGTGTCGCCCGCGGTCGGGCTCGCGCTGTATCGGATCGGGCAGGAGTCGCTGGCCAATGTCGTCAAGCACGCGCCGGGCGGGTCCGCGCTCGTCCAGGTGGCGGTGGACGCGGCCGCGGTGACACTGACGGTGCACAACACGTTGCCCGCCGGCCTGCCCGCGCAACCGGGTACCGGAATGGGCCTGTCGGGGATGGTGCAGCGGGCCGAACTGCTCGGCGGCCGCATCATCGCGGGCCCGGACGACGGCGGCTGGTCGGTCCGCGCGTCCATCCCGCTGGCTCCGGTCCGCGGCGCGTGCCTCCTGTCGGGCAGTCCGCTCGGCTCGGCGGCGAGCCGGGAGGCGGGATGACGACCCGCCGCACCACACAGACGGGGTGCGTTCCCCGCAACGCACAGGAGGCTCTGTGACAGCGGCATCACCAGCGGGCGCCGAGGACGCGGTGACCGTCCTGGTCGTCGACGACCAGGAGTTGGTGCGCGGCGGACTGCGCCGGATCCTGCGCCGCCGGGACGGCTTCGTCGTCAGCGAATGCGCCGACGGCGACGAGGTGGTCGCCGCGGTGGCGGCCGCGCGGCCCGACGTGGTGCTGATGGATCTGCGGATGAAACGCGTCGGCGGCATCGACGCCACCCGCCTGCTGCGCTCGCGCGACGGATCACCGCCGGTGCTGGTGCTGACCACCTTCGACGACGATCAGCTGCTGTCGGGTGCGCTGCGCGCGGGCGCGGCCGGGTTCATTCTCAAGGATTCGCCCGCCGAGGACCTGATCCGCGCGGTGCGCATGGTCGCCGGTGGTGGCGCCTGGCTCGACCCGTCGGTCACCGAACGCGTGCTGTCGGCCTATCGCACCGTGCGGCCGAGCGCGACACGCACGAGCGCCCGGTTGTCCGATCTCACAGCGCGCGAGTACGAGGTGCTCGAATTGATCGGGCGCGGCCGGGTGAACACGGAGATCGCCCGCGAACTGGGTATCTCGGAAGTGACCGTGAAAAGCCATGTCGGACACATATTCGGCAAGCTCGAGCTGCGGGATCGGGCCGCCGCGATCGTCTTTGCGTTTGACCACGGGGTGGTGACACCCGGAGAATCCACTCTTTGACGGGCCGGTGTTGCGAGAGTTATGCGTGCACATCCGGCCCGGGATGTGGAGGATTGACGGGGTGGAGGCACCTGGGCCCAGAACCGGTACACGGTTCGGGCCGTACGAATTGCGGTCACTGCTGGGCAAGGGGGGCATGGGCGAGGTCTACGAGGCCTATGACACGGTGAAAGACCGAGTGGTGGCGGTCAAGCTGCTGCACGAGGAACTCGCCGGTGACCCCGCGTACCAGGTGCGGTTCCGGCGCGAATCCCAGGCGGCCGCGCGGGTCGCCGAGCCACACATCGTGCCCATCCACGACTGGGGCGTCATCGACGGCGTGCTGTTCATCGACATGCAGCTGGTGCCCGGCGTCGACCTGCGCACCCTGCTGCGCAAGGAAGGACCGCTGAGTCCGGTCCGCGCGGTGAACATCGTCGAACAGATTGCCTCCGCGCTGGACGCCGCGCACGCGGGCGGACTGGTGCACCGCGACGTCAAGCCGGCCAACATTCTCGTCACCGCGGCCGATCACGCCTTCCTCGCCGACTTCGGCATCGCGCACACCGAGGGCGACAGCGCCGTCACGATGGTCGGCATGGCCGTCGGCTCCTACATCTACATGGCGCCGGAACGATTCGACGTCGCCCAGGTGACCGGCCGCGCCGACATCTATTCGCTGTCCTGCGTGCTGCACGAGTGCCTGACGGGGGCCTCGCCTTTCCCGGCCGCCAGCATGAACGTGCTGATCCGATCGCATCTCTCCGAGACGCCGCCGCGGCCGAGCTCCCAGCAGGCGGGCATCCCGGCCGGCCTCGACGCGGTGATCAGCCGCGGCATGGCCAAGGATCCGGCCGATCGGTGGCCGACCGCGTCCGCCATGGCCTTGGCGGCGCGGGCCGCGCTCAGCAGTGCGCCCTCGACGGGCGTGCCGGAGGCGAGCGCACCGGTGGCGGGGGCGAATTCGGCGGGTGCGCCGAGTGTGTCGCCGCCGATCGGGGCGCCCAATGTGCC
Organism: Nocardia suismassiliense; assembly: GCF_900269665.1. Classification (GTDB taxonomy): domain Bacteria; phylum Actinomycetota; class Actinomycetes; order Mycobacteriales; family Mycobacteriaceae; genus Nocardia; species Nocardia suismassiliense. Next base: position 7,379,293 of record NZ_LT985361.1, on the reverse strand, counting down.
GCCGCCGACCGGTCCGATGCTGGTGGTTCGTGCGCCCGGCGCGGGTGGCGTGCCGCCGGAGTCGACGGGGGAGATCTCCGCCGTGATCCTGCCGAGCGCGCCGACCGTGGTGCGGCCGACCGAGATCCAGTTCACGACGCTGTCGTCAGCGCAGGAACCCACGCCGCCGCTCGCGCCGACGCCGCGATGGACACCCGATCAGGGTCTGCCGCCGGTGCGGCCGTTCCCGGACGCGCATCTGTACTCGGAGGAGTCCGGGGGACAGGCGTATTCGGAGCATGGTGGGGGACCGGAGTATCCGGATCGGTCCGGACAGCCGTATCCGGGGTCTGCCGGGGGACCGGCTTACTCGGAGCAGTCCGGCGGGCAGCGGTACTCGGATCAGCCTGGGGGACCGCCGTACTCGGAGCAGCCCGGACGGAATCATTCGGAGCCGCTCGGCGGCGAACCGTATTCGGGTCGGCCCGGAGGACTGCCCTATTCGGATCCGGCCGCGGGGCAAAGGTACTCGGACGGGCCCGGTCGGCAGCCGTATTCGGAGCAGCCTGAGAGGCCGCCGTACTCGGATCAACCCGGGCGACCGCCGTACTCGGATCAGCCTGGTCGGCAGCCGTATTCGGAGCAGCCGGGCGGACGGCAGTACCCGGATCGTGCCGATGACGGACCGTACTCGGAACAGTCCGGCGACCAGCCGTATTCGGATCGCCAGGGACAGCCGTATCCGGGGCACCCAGGTGCGCAAGCCTATTCGGCTGAGCCCGACCAGCCGTATGCGGAACATCCTGGGGCGCAGGCGTATTCGGAGGACAAGCCCTTAGTCGGCGGTCAAGCATACTCGGCCGCCCAGCAATACGAGCCGACGCGCTTCCCTGATGAACCCGGCTTCGGGCGACCCCCGGGCGCCGACGACTATCCCTCCGATCACCAGCCCACCGAGGTCTATGCGGCACCGGGTGGGTACACGCCGCCGGAAGCCTATTCCGCACCGGACGACTACTACGCCCCCGCAAGTTTTTCCGAGCCAGGCAGTCACGCGCGCCCCGACTACCCGCCGCAGAGCAACTACGCGAGCCGCAGCGAATACCCGGATCAGGGCTACGCGCCGGAGTACGACGACTATGACCCCGAGGAAGAGCCGTACTCGACCGGCAAGCGCCGATCGATCGTGCTGCCCATCCTGATCGCGGTGGTGGTGATCGTCGTAGTGGCGGTCGTCGGAGTGGTGGGCTGGCAGGTGTTCACCTCCACCAACGTCGCAAAGCCCACCGATCAGCAGGCAACCGCTCCGGTACCGACGGCCGGCCCGCAACAACCACAGGCGCCGGGCAGTCCGTCGGCACCGCCGGCCACCTCCTCCACCCCGGCCAAGACGACCACGGCGGTTCCCCTGCCCGCCGGTGCGAAGCCGTGCACCCAGGGCGATTCGGGCTCGGGTTCGTTCACCAAGTCCGCCACCGGCTCCGCCGCGACGACGTGCGCGTTCGCCGAGGAAGTCCGGCGGGCGTACGCCGAGGCGAGCCCCGGGAGCACCACCTCGCGGAACGCACCGCGCACCGTGGTGGCGACCAGCCCGGTGACCGGCCGGACCTACACGATGAATTGCCTCAGTGAAGGCCAGCTCGTCACGTGCAGTGGCGGCGAAAATGCGGTGGTGTATGTATATTGATCGATCCCGCGCGGCTCGTGTTCGAAAAGCATTGAGCTGTGCGGCATTAGCCGTGTTCCTGGTGGCCGGATGCGGGTCGGGCACCGACCGTTCGGACGCGGACGAGACCAGCATTACCGAGGCCGCGTCGCACGCGGACCAAAAGGGCCTGTCCATCACCGTCCCCGGCACCCTGGCCGCGAGCGTCGCGGAACTACAGGCCGGGGTGCGCGGCCGTCTCGGCTTGGCGATCATGCCGGTGGGCGGTGATCAGGTGGTCAGCTTCGGCGACTGGACCACCGGCCCCGCCTGGTCGACCATGAAGGTGCCGTTGACCATTGCCGCGCTGCGGCGCAGTCCGGGTAACGCCTCCTATGCCGTGTCGGCCGCCCTCACCGCGTCCGACAACGCCGCCGCCGACACGCTGTGGCAATCGCTCGGCACGAATCAGGAAGCGGCACAGGCGGTGCAGTCGGTGCTGCGCGAGGGCGGCGACACCAAGACCACCGTGCCTGCCACCCGGGCCAGGTCCGAGCATTCGGCCTTCGGCCAGGCGGAATGGTCACTGGCCGAACAGGTTCGGTTCGCCTCGCGACTGCCCTGCTTGCCGCAGTCCGCGACCGTGATCAACCTGATGGAGCAGGTGCAATCGGCCCAGCGCTGGGGCCTCGGGGCGTTCAGCGGCGCCGAGTTCAAGGGTGGCTGGGGCCCGGACGCCTCGGGCGCGTACCTGGTCCGGCAGTTCGGCTTGATCTCCACGCCGTCCGGGCAGATCGCGATCGCGTTCGCGGCCCAGCCGGACTCCGGCGCGTTCTCCGACGGGATGACGATGCTGGACAAGCTGTCCACCGTTATCTCCCAGCACTTGGACGAGCTGTCGGGCGGTCGCTGTCCTGCCTGATCAGCCGAGTTGCACCGGGTAACGGCAACCCCTGACAATCCCGACGTAACGGATGTAGGCCGCCGGGCCTGCGGTGCGCCGGGTCGCGCATGTGAGGTGGAGGTGACGGGGTGGACGGACCGCGGACCAGAATCGGAACTCGATTCGGTCCTTACGAGCTGCGCTCGCTGCTGGGCCGCGGTGGCATGGGCGAGGTCTACGAGGCCTACGACACGGTGAAGGACCGGGTCGTCGCGGTCAAGCTGCTGCCGACCGAGCTCGCGAAAGACCCGATGTTCCAGCAGCGGTTCCGCCGGGAATCGCAGGCGGCCGCGCGGGTGGCCGAGCCGCACGTCATCCCGATCCACGACTGGGGCGAGATCGACGGCGTGCTCTACATCGACATGCGGCTGGTCCGCGGCCATGATCTGCGCTCGGTGCTGCGCGGTGAGGGACCGCTGACACCGGCCCGCGCGATCGGCATCGTCGAGCAGATCGCCGCCGCGCTGGACGCCGCGCACGCGGAGGGGCTGGTGCACCGGGATGTCAAGCCGGCCAACATCCTCGTCACCGCCTCGGACTTCGCCTACCTCGCCGATTTCGGCATCGCCAGGTCCGCCGACGATCCCAGCATGACCGGCACCGGCGACGCCGCGGTCGGCTCCTACAGCTACATTTCGCCGGAACGCTTCGAGAACGGTCCGGTCACCGGCACCGCCGACGTCTACTCGCTGGCCTGCGTGCTCTACGAATGCCTCACCGGCACAACACCGTTCCGGGCCGAGGCGATGAGTGTGCTGATCCACTCGCATCTTTCGGCGCCGCCGCCGCGCCCGAGTGCGGTTCGAGCGGGGGTGCCCGCCGCCCTGGACGAGGTGATCGCGCGGGGCATGGCCAAGCGGCCGACGGACCGCTACTCGACCGCGGGCGGGTTGGCGTCGGCGGCGAAGTCGGCGCTCACCGGCCGTCCGGTCGTCGCGGTCACCGAGTTGCCGACCGACCAGATGGGCGCGGTATTGCCGAAAGCGCCGCCTACCGTGGTGTTTCCGAATGTCGGTCCCGAACAGCTGCATGCGAATGCCTTGCCGACGGACGCGATGGTGCGCCCGCCGGTCAACGGTCGGCTCGGGGCCGGCCGGATCATGCGGCCGGAACCGAATCGAGAGCACGGCCCCCGCGGCGAAGTCGTGCTGCGCGAACCACATCGCGTCCTGGAGCCGATCCCCGACGCGGATACCGGCCCGAAAGCCGTGGTGGCCCCGGCGAAAGAGGCAGCGCCGCGGCCGCGCCGGTCACGGCGCAGATGGCTGCCGGTGGTCGGCGCGCTGCTCATCGTGCTCGCGCTGACCGGTGTCATCGGCTGGCTGGGGCGGGGCTCCTTCAGTTCCGGCCCCGCATCCCTGACACTCGCCCCGGTGCCGGCCACCGCCAGGGGCTGCGAGACGAAATATCCGCCGGCCGGCCGTTTTCTCTACTCGGCGATCGGCACCGAGGTCACCTCGTGCGAGTTCGCCGAGGAGCTGCGCAAGGCGTACGGCCAGGGATCCGATGCCGCGGGCACCCGCCAGGTGACCGCGTTCAGCCCGCCGCTGCGGCAGAACTTCACCATGGAATGCGTCACCCTGGACGGCCTGGTCACCTGCACCGGCGGGCAGAACGCGATCGTCTACATCTACTGAGTTTCGCGAAAGAGGTTGGCCCATCCGGGGGTCGGCCTGCCGAACCGCGCCGGGCGGGGCAAGATAGCGGCCATGCGCATCGGAGTCTTGACCGGAGGCGGAGACTGCCCCGGACTGAACGCGGTCATCCGTGCTGTCGTTCGCACCGCGAACGGACGTTACGGAGACGCGATCGTCGGGTTCGAGGACGGCTGGCGCGGTCTATTGGAGGATCGCAAGATCCAGATCCACAATGACGACCGCACCGACCGGCTGCTCACCAAGGGCGGCACCATCCTCGGCACCGCCCGCACCAATCCCGACGTGCTGCGCGCCGGGCTCGGCCGGATCAAACGGACCCTGGACGACAACGGCATCGACGCACTCATCCCGATCGGCGGCGAGGGCACGCTCACCGCGGCCAGCTGGCTGGCCGACGAAGGGGTGCCGGTCGTCGGCGTGCCCAAGACCATCGACAACGACATCGACTGCACCGACGTCACTTTCGGCCACGACACGGCGCTGAGCATCGCCAGCGAGGCGATCGACCGGCTGCACACCACCGCGGAATCGCACCAGCGGGTGATGCTGGTCGAGGTGATGGGGCGGCACGCGGGCTGGATCGCGATCAACGCGGGCATGGCGGCGGGCGCACACCTGACGCTGGTGCCCGAGGTGCCCTTCGACGTGGACGAGGTGTGCGCCATGATCAAGCGCCGCTTCCAGCGTGGGGACAAGCACTTCATCTGCGTCGTCGCCGAAGGCTCGCATCCCGCCGAGGATTCCGGTTTCGCCTTGCGGGCGGGCGGTATCGACGAGTTCGGGCATGAACGGTTCACCGGTGTCGCCCAGCAGCTCGGCGCGGAGATCGAACGCCGCATCGGCAAGGAGGTCCGCACCACGGTGCTCGGCCACGTGCAGCGCGGCGGCAGCCCCACCCCGTACGACCGGGTGCTGGCCACCCGGTTCGGCCTGCACGCCGCCGAGGCCGTGCACGCCGGTCAATTCGGGCAGATGGTGGCGTTGCACGGCCCCACCATCGAGCTGGTGCCGCTGGCCGAGGCCACCAAGCAGCTCAAGCGGGTGCCGGACGAGCGCTACCGCGAGGCCGAGGCCTTCTTCGGCTGATCCGAATTCGCCAGGGAGCCAGCCGATCAGCGGATGCTCGGCGGTGCGGTAGCGGCTGCCGGGTTACGCTGGCGGGCATGGCCGACTTACACGTGAACGACCTGCCGGACGCCGACGTCGCCGTGCTGCGGCGTCGGGCAGGCGCCGCCGGACTCCCGCTGCTGGGTTACGTGCGCGAAGAGCTCATCGCGCTGGCCCGCAAGCGCACCGCCGACGACACGGTCGTGGAGTTCCTGGAGTCCGAAGGCCGCGAGCTCATCCCGGAGATCGACGCGGCCGCCGTCGCCCTCATCGACATCTACGACCTGCCCGCCGACGCCCTGGGCATCTTCGGTCGCCGCGCCTACGCCACCGGCCTGCCGCTCAGCGACTACGTGCGCCAGTCGCTGATCACCTCCGCCCGCCGCAGCACCTTCGACGACGTCATGCTCGAATTCCGCGAGGCCCAAGATCGCGACCCGAGCCTGCACCTCGACATGGACGCCGTCGCCGCCTCGGTCCGCTACGCGCGCGGGGAATGACGGGTTCCGTACCGTCGACTCCGGTAGGTAAACTCCGCCCCCGACGGACTGGTCGGTCAGTAGGGGGCAGTATTGACATCGCCGATCTCCGGGCTGATCGCGTGGCCGGTGATCGGCTACATCGCCATCGTCGGCGTGGGCAGACTGCTCTTCATCAGGAATACGATCTCCGACCAGCTGGTCAATCGTTCGTTCCTGTGGGGTCTGAGTGGCTTGGTGTTGTTCCGCTGCACGCAGACCACGAGTATCAGCAGTGTGGCGAACCAGCTCGCGCTGGGCTGCATCGTCATGTTCATCATGCACCTCTACGGCCTCGCCCGGCTGTGGGAACCCGGTGCGGACCCGGCGGTGACCTGGCGGCGTCAGCGAATCTACAGTGCGGTCGGCGTGGTCGCGGCGGTGCTGACCCTGATCGCCGGGCCGGTCGCCGGACGTGCCGAACAACTGCCTGACCCGAACCCGAACTGGGGTGGGCTCGTCGTCTGGGCCGCGCAGGGAGTTCCCCTGGCGGTGACAACCCTGGTCCAGACCCGGCTGGCACTTCGAGAACTTCGCCGGGAAAACCGGAAACCGCTTGTGAAAGTGGTTGGTGCGCTGATGTTGCTGGCCTATGTGCCCACGTACGTGGCACTGGCGCTCATGGCCGGCGAATTGGTCCTCGGGTGGGACCTGGGGTATCCACCGGTCAGCCGGGCGGAGATCGCCTTCACCTTCGCCGCCGTTCTCGCCGCCACACTCGTCGCAGGTCCGATGGTCGGGCAGTTACTGGAATACGCGAGCTTGGATCGCGACGGACGGATCTGCCGTCGTTTGCGTCCGCTGTGGCGCGACGTCACCGCGGCCGTGCCGGAGATCGTGATGTTCCCCGCTGGTGATGGGCTGACCCGGCGCGACACGACCGCCCGCCTCATACGGATGACTGTCGAGATACGGGACGCGCTACTGCATCTCGGGCCCTACCTGCCTCCCACCCACACCGGGTCTGCGGCGGTTCACCAGGACGTGTCGGAACCGCAGCTGAGGGACTACGCGAACCGCCTCGCACAGGCGGCTGGTGCCCGTCGGGCCGGAATTCCACCGTCGAACACAGGCGTTGTGCAGCAACCCTTTCCGCCCGCGCAGGATTTCGACTCCGAACTCCGCCAGCTGCTGGATTTGGCACGGGTCTGGTCGTCCGCCCGCGCCACGCCGAAGGTGTCACCGGGGATCGGTACTGTTGGGACATGCGCACTGGGCGACTGATCGCGTTGGCACTGTTCGTCATTGCGATGCTGGTGGCGGGCTGCTCTTCGGGATCGGACTCGAATCCGCCCGAGCCGACGACCGGCGACTGGCACGGGGCGATCGAGGTGCCGGGGCGACCGACTCAGATCGGCGTGACGTTCACCGACAAAGGCACGGCCACCATCGACATCCCGTCGCAGGGCGTCAAGGCGGTGGAGTTGAAGGACGTGCGATCCGATCGCAGCGGGGTGTCTTTCGCGATCGCGGACGTTCCGGGCGACCCGAAGTTCCGTGGCGAATACGAACAAGGCCCCGACCAGATCACCGGCGATTTCCTCCAGGGCGGCGAGACGTTCCGGCTCGTGCTGCAGCGCGGCACACTGCCGCCGCCGGTCCGCCCGCAGGAGCCGAAGCCGCCGTTCCCGTACAAAGCGGAGGACGTCACCTACCGCAACGGTGACCTCACCATCGCGGGCACCCTGACCAAACCCGAGGGCACCGGACCGTTCCCCGCGGTCCTGTTGATCACCGGCAGCGGGCCACAGGACCGCGACGAAGAACTGCTCGGCCACAAGCCTTTCCTGCTGATCGCGGACACGTTGACCAGGGCGGGTTACGCCGTCCTCCGGGTCGACGACCGGGGCGTCGGCGGCACCGGCGGCAAGCTGGATGACGCGAACTACACCGACCTGTCCAATGACGCCGCGGCAGGCGTCGGCTTCCTGCGCGGTCGCCCGGACATCGACCCGGCCCGCGTCGGCCTGTTCGGGCACAGCGAAGGCGGCTACCTCGCGCCGATGGTCGCCGCGCGAACCGACAGCGGGGTCGCCTTCGTCATCCTGATGGCCGGGCCGGGCGTCTCGGGTGGCGACGTGCTCGTCGAGCAAACCCGGCTGATCACCAGCGCGAGCGGCGCGCCCGCCGACGCCGTCGACAAACAGGTCCAGGAAACCGCCGAGCTGGCGGCACTGTTGAAGGCGGGTGATCTGGCGGCGGCAAAGGACTTGGTACGCAAGCAGAACGAGGCCAAGCCTGCCGACCAGCGTGCCCCGGAATCCCAGGTCACCGCCGGAATCACGCCGTACCTGGCCGCTCTCGTCGCTTACGATCCGGCTCCGGCGTTGGCGGCACTGCGCGTTCCGGTGCTCGCGTTCTTCGGCGAGAAGGATTTGCAGGTGCCACCCGGCCAGAGCGAGCCTGCGATGCGAGCCGCCCTCGCCGCCAACCCTGATGCGACCGTTCATGTGTTCCCCGGTCTCAACCACCTGATGCAGCCCACCGAGACCGGGCGGCCCGACGAGTACAGCGAGATCGAGACGACTGTCTCGCCGGAGGTGCTCACCTATGTCACCGGCTGGTTGACCCAGCGGGTCCAGCCGAAGTAGGAGTGGGTGTGAGCCCGTGCGTTGTCGCGTGAGGGCTTACATAGAATGTTCGGCATGAGCACACCCACACTCGACTTGATGGATTACTCCGATGTCATTGCCCGGTTCGAGCCGGTGCTTGGCATGGAGGTCCACGTCGAGCTGTCCACCGCGACCAAGATGTTCTGCGGGTGCCCGACCGAATTCGGGGCAGGCCCGAACACCCAGGTGTGCCCGGTGTGCCTCGGTCTGCCCGGTTCGCTGCCGGTGGTGAACGAGAAAGCCGTCGAGTCGGCGATCCGCATCGGGCTCGCGCTGAACTGTTCGATCACCCCGTGGGGCCGGTTCGCGCGCAAGAACTACTTCTACCCGGATCAGCCGAAGAACTACCAGATCAGCCAGTACGACGAGCCGATCGCCACCGAGGGCTACCTCGACGTGCTGCTCGACGACGGCAGCACCTTCCGGGTGGAGATCGAGCGCGCGCACATGGAAGAAGACACCGGCAAGTCGACCCACGTCGGCGGCGCGACCGGGCGTATCCACGGCGCCAGCCACTCGCTGCTCGACTACAACCGGGCGGGTGTGCCGCTGGTCGAGATCGTCACCAAACCGATCACCGGCGCGGGGGAGCGCGCGCCCGAGGTGGCCCGCGCGTACGTCACCGCGCTGCGTGAAGTGCTCCGGTCGCTCAATGTGTCCGACGTCAAGATGGAGCAGGGTTCGCTGCGCTGCGACGCCAACGTGTCGCTGATGCCGATCGGCGCCAAGGAGTTCGGCACCCGCACCGAGACGAAGAACGTGAACTCGCTGCGCAGCGTCGAGGTCGCCGTGCGCTTCGAGATGCGCCGCCAGGCCGCCGTGCTGGCCGGTGGCGGCACCATCGTGCAGGAGACCAGGCACTTCCACGAGACCGACGGCACCACCTCGCCGGGCCGGGTCAAGGAAACCTCCGAGGACTACCGTTACTTCCCCGAGCCCGACCTGGAACCCGTTGCGCCCGAGGCGGAATGGGTCGAGCAGCTGCGCGACACCATCCCGGAGTACCCGTGGCTGCGCCGGTCCCGCATCCAGTCCGACTGGGGACTGTCGGACGAGGTGATGCGCGACCTCGTCAACGCGGGCGCGCTCGACCTCATCATCGCCACCGTCGACGCGGGCGCCCCGGCCAACGAGGCGCGCTCCTGGTGGGTTGCCTACCTGACCGAGAAGGCCAAGGAGCGCGAGGTCGCGCTGGAGGACCTGCCGATCACTCCCGCCCAGGTCGCCGAGGTGATCAACCTGGTCGAGGCCAAGACGGTGAACAACAAGGTCGCCAAGCAGGTCGTCGACTTCGTGCTGGCCGGCGAGGGCGACCCCGCCCAGATCGTCGAGTCCAAGGGGCTCGGCATGGTCAGTGACGACAGCGCTTTGCAGGCCGAGGTGGAGAAGGCGCTCGCTGCGAACCCGGATATCGCCGAGAAGATCCGCTCCGGCAAGGTGCAGGCCGCGGGCAAGATCGTCGGTGACGTGATGAAAGCGACTCGTGGGCAGGCGGATGCGGCGCGCGTGCGGGAGCTCGTGCTGGCGGCCTGCAGCTGAAATCTGCTGGCCTGCAAGGGTTGCAGGCGTTGACGAGGTCGGTTGCGCCATCCGGTAGGCAGTTCGACGCGACGGGGCCGCCGACTGGCTGAGTTGCCTCGCGAAGGTTTGTCGGCGCGGCAGTCGGGCGCATCGACGGGTTGCGTTGCCTCGCAACGGTTGGGCTGTCGTCGGGCGCTGTCGGTTCTCGGTTGCGTCTTTTGCGCGGGGATCGGCTCATCCGCCGAACCTGTTCGGACGCAACTACCTTGGTAACGCAGACGGGCCGACTCCGTGGAGTCGGCCCGTCTACCGTCTGCCGGAGGTTAGTCCGGTCCGTTCCCACCGGCCTGCGGCGGCGGAATGCGTACTACCCGATCGTCATTCGGCCCGGGCTGGCCGTCTGTCTTGTTGACGGTGCCGACCCAGATGGCACCGTCCGCGCCGACGGTCGCGCCGCCGAGCTGCCCGTACTTGTCCTGTGCGATCAGCGTCGGCGCCGAGGTGACCTCGTGGGTGTTGGCGTCGGCCGCCGCGATGGCGAGGGCTTTGCCCTTGGTCAGCGCGATCGCGACCCCGTCGGTCGCGGCGGCGCAGCCCGCAACACCTGGACGGTCGGGCCAGGTCCACGCCGTGGTGACCGCACCGTCGCCGCCGAGTCGCTGCAGCCGGTCCTCGACCGGGGTGCGATCGGTGATCCAGACGCTGTCCTTGCTGTCCCGGCAGATATCGCCGGCGACGCCGATGCCGGACACCGCGATCTCCGCGGAGGCGCCCGGCGCGGGGGAATTGACCCGCAGCAGCTTGCCCGCCAGCGAGGACGGAGAGTTCGCGGCGTCGGGGTTGCCCGCGTCACCGGTCAGCACCAGCATCTGGGTGGGCGTGACGAAATCGATGGCGCCGTGATTTCCGGTGGCGCCCTTGGGGATTCCGGTCAGGATGTCCTTCGGCGGGCCGCCGCCCTGGGCGATGCGGACCACCCGGTTGTCGCTGGGCGTGGTGATGTAGGCGTAGATCAGGCCGTCTTCGCGGAACGTCGGGGAGAGCGCGAGATCGCTGAGCCCGCCGTCGGCGGAGCCATCCACCTCCACCCGCGCGTACTCGCTCGGCGGCGTTTCCGGCGCGACCTTCAGGATGCGCCCGGTGCGCCGCTCGGCGACCAGCGCGCCGTCGCCGAGCGCGACCAGTCCGCCCGTGGTGTCCAGGCAGGTCGCCACCACCGCGGGATCCGGGTCGATGCACGGCCCGCTGGGCCGAGTGGTCGACGTCTGCTCCTGTCCCGGTTTCTTCGGGTCGATGTTCGCCCCATGCAGCGTCGGCTCCGGCGTGAACGGGCTCGACGCCGAATCATCGAACCGCGCGCAGCCGGACACCAGCACGGACCCGAGCACCAAGCTCGCCGCAACGCGACCCACGACAACCAACCTCATAGCTCAGACGTTACGGAAAACCGTCCGACACCGCCGCTCCCGGGTCCGGTGCGCCCCCGAATTCCGGCCGCACACCTGTATTTTGTCGGGAACTGACACGCCAATAGTGTTTGGTGCCCGCTGTTGCGCGGCGCAGCATAGGGTATTGGCCGTGACCGAGAAGCCGAAAGACACATCCGACCCCTCGGCGGCCCAGCGTTCAATGCCGTCCACGGCCGAGCAGTCGGCGGTGTCGTCCACCGGTCGAGGCGTCAGCAGTCCGTTCGATTCGCCGACCGAGCAGTTTCCCAGGCTGTCCAAGGACGTGCCGCGCACCGACGACGAACTCGGCCTCGACCCCGACGTTCCGCCCGTCGGCGCCAGCGGCACCGCGCCGGACGCGTCGCCCGCCTATGCCTACGCCAGCATCCCGCCCGCCGCGAACGCGCCGACCGACACCGGCAGGCTGCGTCGCCGCAACGGCGAGAACCGCCGCGGCACACTGGATTTCGGTTTATTCCTGCTGCGGCTGATCGTCGGCGGCACCTTCATCTACCACGGCCTGCAGAAGCTGACCGGCTGGTTCAACGGCCCCGGCCTCGACGGCACCCGCGACATGATGGAGAAAGGCGGCTGGGACCACCCGACCGTGTCGGCCATCCTGGTCACCATCGGCGAAGTCGGCGGCGGCGCACTCCTGGTCCTCGGCCTCGCCACCCCGCTCGCCGCAGGCGCCGTCCTCGCCGTCATCCTCGACGCCTGGGCCTGGAAGCAAGGCATGATCCCCGGCTTCCAATACAAGGCATCCGTCCCCACCGGCGTCGAAATGGAGAGCATCCTCGCCGGCATCTCCGCCGTCATCATCCTCACCGGCCCCGGCCGCTGGGCCCTCGACCGCAACCGCGGCTGGGCCACCCGCCCCTTCGCCGGCTCCTTCGTAGTCCTGCTCCTGTCCATAGCCGCCGCCATCTTCACCTACTGGTACCTGCACGGCGGCAACCCATTGACCGGCATCGGCCCCTTCAACTAACTCGCCCGAACCTTCTGCGCCCCTCGCACTTCCGAGGGGCGCAGTCTTGTTTGCTCGTCGAACGAGACGCGGTCGCAGCGGTTTTCGCGCGATCGTTCCGCCATGCCCCGCTCGCCGCTGTGGGCGGGCAGTTGGCATCCTCAAGCGGGACATCATGGGGGCGAGTGTCGAGGGGCGTGCCGTCATGTCCCGTTCGCCGTTAGGTGCGGGGTCGAATGGGACGTGGTGGCGGCGAATGTCGAGTGGCTGCTGCGTCAGGTCCCGTTCGCTGTTGCGCGCGGGCAGCTGGGGGACGTGGTGGCGACGAATGTTGAGTGGGCGCCGTCAGGTCCCGTTCGCTGCTACGGGTGGGCAGTTGCGGGACATGCTGGCGGCGAACGGCGAGTGAGTGGGCTGCCATGTCCCGTTCGCCGTTGCGTGAGGGGTCGAGTGGGACGTGGTGGTGGCGAGTGTCGAGTGGGCGCGCCCGCATGTCCCGTTCGCCGTTACGTGAGGGGGCGAACGGGACATGGTGGCGGCCAACGACGAGGAGGTGCCCGGTGAAGTCCCAGCTTGGGTTGATCTCAGCTGGGGCTGGGCGGGATCACTACGGCACGTAGCGGACTGCACCCTTGTCGGCTGAGGTGGCGAGGGCGGCGTAGGCGCGCAGGGCGGTGGTGACGGGGCGGTCGCGGTTGAGGGGTTGCCAGGGGCGTTCGGAGGCTTCCATTTTGGCGCGGCGTTCGGCGAGGACGGCGTCGTCGACGAGGACCTCGAGGGCGCGGGTGCTGACGTCGATGCGGATCTGGTCACCGTTCTCGATGAGGCCGATGGTGCCGCCGCTGGCCGCCTCGGGGGAGATGTGGCCGATGGACAGGCCCGAGGTGCCGCCGGAGAATCGGCCGTCGGTGATCAGCGCGCACTGCTTGCCGAGCCCGGCGCCCTTGAGGAAGGCGGTGGGGTGCAACATTTCCTGCATACCCGGCCCGCCCGCCGGACCCTCGTAACGGACGACGAGCACGTCACCCGCCTTGATCTTCTTGCCGAGAATCGCCGACACGGCTTCCTCCTGGGATTCCACGACGAGCGCGGGCCCCTGGAAGGTGAACAGCTCCTCGTCGATGCCCGCGGTCTTGAGCACGGCACCGTCGGGAGCGATGTTGCCGCGCAACACGACCAGTCCCCCCTCCCGGGTGTAGGCGTGCTCGAAGTCGCGGATGCAACCACCGGCGGCATCGGTGTCGAGCGAGGACCAGCGGTTCTCGGTGGAGAACGGCTCGACCGTGCGCACCCCGCCCGGCGCGGCGTGGAACAACTCGATCGCTTCCGCGGAGGCCTTGCCGGAGCGGATATCCCAGGTGTCGAGCCACTCGTCGAAGCTGCGCGTGTGCACGGTGCTCACGTCGGTCTCCAGCAGACCGGCGCGACGCAGCTCGCCGAGGATGGCGGGGATGCCACCGGCCCGGTGCACGTCCTCCATGTGGTAATCGGAGTTCGGCGACACCTTCGACAGGGTCGGCACCCGGCGGCTGGTCTCCTCGATGGTGTGCAGATCGAAGTCGACCTCACCCTCCTGCGCGGCGGCGAGGGTGTGCAGAACCGTATTGGTCGACCCGCCCATGGCAACGTCGAGCGCCATCGCATTGCGGAAAGCCTTGGCGTTGGCGACATTACGGGGCAGCACCGACGCGTCGTCCTCGCGGTACCAGCGGTTGGCGATGTCGACGACCACGGTGCCCGCGCGCTCGAACAGCGCCCGGCGCGCGGCATGGGTGGCCAGCGTGGAACCGTTGCCCGGCAACGCGAGTCCCAGCGCTTCGGTGAGGCAGTTCATCGAGTTCGCGGTGAACATGCCCGAGCAGGAGCCACACGTCGGGCAGGCGGACCGCTCGACCTCGCTCAAACCCTCTTCGGACACAGCCTGATTCGCGCTCGCGGAGATCGCGGTGATCAGATCGGTCGGTGCCTGCGCGACACCTCCGACGACCACGGCCTTACCGGCCTCCATCGGCCCGCCGGAGACGAACACCGTCGGAATATTCAGTCGCATAGCGGCATTCAGCATGCCGGGAGTGATCTTGTCGCAGTTGGAGATACACACCAGCGCGTCGGCGGTGTGCGCGTTCACCATGTATTCCACGGAGTCGGCGATGATCTCGCGCGACGGCAGCGAGTACAGCATGCCGCCGTGGCCCATCGCGATGCCGTCGTCGACGGCGATCGTGTGGAATTCGCGCGGCACGCCACCCGCGGCGCGCACCGCGTCGGCAACGATGTCACCGACGTTCTTCAAGTGCACGTGGCCCGGCACGAACTGGGTGTACGAGTTCGAGATGGCGACGATCGGCTTGCCGAAGTCGGAGTCGGTCATGCCGGTGGCGCGCCAGAGTGCGCGGGCGCCTGCGGCATTGCGGCCGACGGTGGTGGTGCGTGAACGAAGCGGTGGCATTGATGGTCCTCGGTCTGGTCGCGGGGGCTGGGATGCGACTGCGCAGAGTGAGCTCGGCGGCCGCTCCACGGTACTCCCGCGTGGGTATCGGCCGACCTGCCGGTCAGCGCGGCTCGTGGCCGTCGTCCCGGTCCGTTCTGGTGTCAGTCCGTGCCGCGTGCCGGTGTCGCCGCGAGTGGTACTCGTCGACGCTGACGGTGTCACCGGAGTTGCCGGACCGTCGGGCCGCGTTGTGCGAGTCGGAGATCGATCTGCCGACACATCGCCGACAACATCCTAGCGTCGGCGATTGTTCCTGCTCCCGTCCGCAGTGCCATCGACGGGTGCAGCCGTGCCGGAACGTGCGCAGAGCCGTGCTGCTGCACCTCTCGCCGCATCTCCGGACTACCCGCTGTCGGCTATGGGTGGTGCCGTTCCCATCGGTGATGGCCTAGCCGCGCTTTCGGCCGCAGCTGTGGCAACGGCTGATCTCGGCGGGCGGGCGGTGGCGCAGCTTGCACGGACATGAGCTGCGTCTACTGCTTGTTGCTGTCCTTGCTGGGGGCGTCGTCGTCAGCCGCAGCGCTGGAAGCCGCACCCTCGCGGTCGGTCCCGGCGTTGTAGGTCGTGCCCTGGGTACCACTGTCCGCCACAGTCGTGTCAGCGTCGGCGGTTGCGGTGCCTGCGTTGTCCAACTCGGTCGCATCCGCGTCGGTGGTCGAGGCGCCCGCCTCGTCCGACTTCACCGAATCCGCGTCGGCGCCCGTCGCGCCGGACTCCGTCTCACCCGACCTCACCGAACCAGCATCACCCGGCGGCACCGCATACGGATCCGGAATCCGCCCCTGCGACGCAATCGCCAAATCCCGCACCCGGTCATAACTGACCGCAGGAAGTTTCACCTCACCCCCGTCGACCAAATCGGCCCGCACGTATCCACGCTTCGGGATACGCACCCCCTTCAACTGAGACCAGTCCAGATGCCGCGACCCGAACACGGTCCGCAAATCCAGCCCACCTTCGGAGACCGTCGTCTGCGTCCGCAGCACCCACACGGTGACCGCCACGGGGATCAGCAGCATCCACCACAGTCCGGCGGGCCAGCCGACGAACATGAAGAACACGCACATGAACAGGATGAACACACCTAGGAAGGCCAGGCGTGGGATGCGGATCACAGTGGCGGCCGAGCCGCCACCCGTGTCCGATCCCTCGGGCGCGGTGTGGGACGATTTAGCCGGTGGCACGGACTGATGCGGTGATGACACACCACCATCCTCGCATCCTGGTGAAGGACCCAAGCAGCCGCACTATCCCACATAATGGGACCTGTTTGACTCTTCGGCTCACGCACACATACCGTCATGCGCGTGAATCGAAACGAGCTTCTCGTAATCGGCCGGCGCGTCCAGCGTTGAGCCTGACTATCTGAGTCGAATACGTCAGCTCGCGTTGCGACGCGCCACCCTCGATCAGCCATGGGCTGACGGGGGCTTTTTTGTGTTCGGACAAATGTCCGGCATGGGCGAGTCGCAAGACACCGCATGTCAGACACAAATCCGGGGTCAGAACGACAAGCAGTTAGGAACGAAGACGGTGAGTGCACCTACCGCACGGCCCGGGCCATCGGCCCGCAGGCCAGCGCCTTCGGCTAATCAGCCGAGCACTGGCAGCTCGACGACGTCGGCCAACCGCCGCCAGGTCCCGCCCGAGCGGGTCACCGGCGCGCAGTCGGTCGTCCGGTCGCTCGAGGAGCTCGGCGTCGACACCGTATTCGGCATTCCCGGCGGCGCGATTCTTCCGGTCTACGACCCGCTGTTCGACTCGACCAAGGTGCGTCACGTGCTGGTCCGCCACGAGCAGGGCGCGGGCCACGCCGCGACCGGCTACGCACAGGCCACCGGCAAGGTCGGTGTGTGCATGGCCACCTCGGGTCCGGGTGCGACCAACCTGGTCACGCCCATCGCCGACGCGCAGATGGACTCGGTGCCGATCGTCGCGATCACCGGCCAGGTCGGCCGCGGCCTGATCGGCACGGACGCCTTCCAAGAGGCGGACATCTCCGGCATCACCATGCCGATCACCAAGCACAACTTCCTCATCACCGAGGGCGTCGACATCCCGCGCATCATCGCCGAGGCGTTCTACCTGGCCGCCAGCGGTCGCCCGGGCGCCGTGCTGGTGGACATCCCGAAGGACGTGCTGCAGATGCAGACGACCTTCAGCTGGCCGCCGGAGATGCGCCTGCCCGGCTACCGCCCGGTGACCAAGCCGCACGGCAAGCAGGTGCGCGAGGCCGCCCGGATGATCTTGGAAGCCAAGTCGCCCGTGCTCTACGTCGGCGGCGGCGTGATCAAGGCCGACGCCTCGCCCGAGCTGCTCGAGCTGGCCGAGATGACCGGCATCCCCGTGGTCACCACGCTGATGGCGCGCGGCGCGTTCCCGGACAGCCACCAGCTGAACATGGGCATGCCCGGCATGCACGGCACCGTGGGAGCCGTTGCGGCACTGCAGCGCTCGGATCTGCTGATCACCCTCGGCGCCCGCTTCGACGACCGGGTGACCGGTCAGCTCGACTCGTTCGCACCCGACGCCAGGGTGATCCACGCCGACATCGACCCGGCCGAGATCGGCAAGAACCGGCACGCGGACGTCCCGATCGTCGGCGACTGCCGTGAGGTGATCATCGAGCTGATCGAGACCCTGAAGGCCGATCCGGCCGCCAAGTCCCCGCTGCTCGACCTCACCGAATGGTGGAAGTACCTGGACGGCGTCCGCAAGAGCTACCCGCTCGGCTGGACCGCGCCCAGCGACGGCTCGCTCTCACCCGAGTTCGTCATCGACGCGCTCGGCCGCCTGGCCGGACCCGACGCCATCTACTGTGCCGGCGTCGGCCAGCACCAGATGTGGGCCGCGCAGTTCATCAAGTACGAGAAGCCGCGCACCTGGCTGAACTCCGGCGGTCTCGGCACCATGGGCTACGCCGTCCCGGCCGCCATGGGCGCCAAGATGGGTGCGCCGGACAAAGAGGTGTGGGCGGTCGACGGTGACGGCTGCTTCCAGATGACCAACCAGGAGTTGGCCACCTGCGCCGTGGAAGGCGTGCCGATCAAGGTCGCGCTGATCAACAACGGCAACCTCGGCATGGTCCGCCAGTGGCAGACGCTGTTCTACCAGGAGCGTTACTCCAACACCGATCTCGGCACGCACACCCTGCGCATCCCCGACTTCGTGAAACTCGCCGAAGCCCTCGGCTGCCACGGCATCCGGGTCGAGCGCGAGGAGGACGTGGAGGCCGCGATCCGCGAGGCGCAGGCCATCAACGACCGGCCGGTGGTGATCGACTTCATCGTCGGCAAGGACGCCCAGGTGTGGCCGATGGTCGCCGCGGGCACCAGCAACGACGAGATCATGGCCGCCCACGGCATCCGCCCGCTGTTCGACGACGACGAGCAGGCCGCCGAGCCCGCCGTTATCCACGAAGCGATGTCTCATGAGAAGAACAAGGGGAGCGAGGCGTGAGCGAGCGCAGCGAGCGAACAGAAAACACAGCTACGAGTGTGCTCGTGCTGGAGCCGAGCGCTAGCGAGGTGGAGGCATGAGTACTACGCACACGCTGAGCGTGCTTGTCGAGGACAAGCCGGGCGTGCTGGCGCGGGTCGCGGCGCTGTTCTCCCGCCGCGGCTTCAATATCGAGTCGCTCGCGGTCGGCGGCACCGAGATCCCCGAGATCTCCCGGATGACCATCGTCGTCACCGTCGAGGATCTGCCGCTCGAGCAGGTCACCAAGCAGCTCAACAAGCTGGTGAACGTCATCAAGATCGTGGAGCAGGATTCCGACACCTCGGTGGCCCGCGAACTGATCCTGGTGAAGGTCCGCGCCGACGCCAGCGTGCGGACCCAGGTGATCGAGGCGGTTACGCTCTTCCGTGCGAAAGTGATCGACGTCTCGCCGGACGCGCTCACCGTCGAGGCGACCGGAACCCGGTCCAAACTCGACGCGTTGCTGCGCATGCTGGAGCCGTACGGCATCCGGGAGATCGTGCAGTCCGGTGTGGTGGCCGTCGGTCGCGGACCGAAGTCGATCACGGCGACGCGGTAGCGCTCGCGGGTGTCGCGTCTTCGGGCCGTCCGCAGCAGAACAGTTGAATAGCGTGCGCCCGCAACCGATGTGGGCTCGACGCGAGGATCGCGCCACAGCGTTTCGGTGAAAACCGGGACAGGGACGCGACTTTCAGACCTAAACAGAAGAATCCAGAAGGGAACCAACCAAGTGGCAGTCGAGATGTTCTACGACGACGACGCCGACCTGTCGATCATCCAGGGCCGCAAGGTCGCTGTCATCGGCTACGGCAGCCAGGGCCACGCGCACTCGCTGAGCCTGCGCGACTCCGGCGTCGAGGTCCGGGTCGGCCTCGCGGAGGGTTCGAAGTCGCGGCCGAAGGCCGAAGAGGCGGGCCTCACCGTCGGCACCCCCGCCGAGGTTTCGGCCTGGGCCGACGTGATCATGGTGCTGGCCCCCGACACCGCGCAGGCGTCGATCTTCACCAACGACATCGAGCCCAACCTGAAGGACGGCGACGCGCTGTTCTTCGGCCACGGCCTCAACATCCACTTCGGCTTGATCAAGGCGCCGGAGTTCATCACCGTCGCGATGGTCGCCCCGAAGGGCCCCGGCCACCTGGTGCGCCGTCAGTTCGTCGACGGCAAGGGCGTGCCCGCCCTGATCGCCGTCGACCAGGACCCGAAGGGTGAGGGCCAGGCGCTCGCCCTGTCCTACGCCAAGGCGATCGGTGGCGCCCGCGCCGGCGTCATCAAGACCACCTTCAAGGAAGAGACCGAGACCGACCTGTTCGGTGAGCAGGCCGTGCTCTGCGGTGGCACCGAAGAGCTGGTCAAGACCGGCTTCGAGGTCATGGTCGAGGCCGGCTACGCGCCCGAGATGGCGTACTTCGAGGTGCTGCACGAGCTCAAGCTCATCGTCGACCTGATGTACGAGGGTGGCATCGCCCGGATGAACTACTCGGTCTCCGACACCGCCGAATTCGGTGGCTACCTGTCGGGCCCGCGGGTCATCGACGCCGACACCAAGAAGCGCATGCAGGACATCCTCAAGGACATCCAGGACGGCAGCTTCGTCAAGCGGCTCGTCGCCAACGTCGAGGGTGGCAACAAGGAGCTCGAGGGTCTGCGCAAGGCCAACGCCGAGCACCCGATCGAGGTCACCGGCGCCAAGCTGCGCGGGCTGATGAGCTGGGTCGATCGGCCGATCACCGAAACCGCCTGAGTTTCAACCGAAGCGGCCCGGCACCTGACTGGTGCCGGGCCGTTGTCGTCAGTAGGTGCCGCAGGCTCGGCGTTGCGATCGTCCAGGCGATCCGAGCCGCAGTCCGCACGGCCACCCCGCACACCTTCTCGTTTCCCGCACACGAAATCGCATGCGATTCCCTGTGCGGGAAATCAGGACGTGTGCGGCTGCTGATGGGAACGGCCCGGCACAGGGATGGGTGCCGGGCCGCGCTGCGTTAGCTGCTGCCGAACAACCCGTGCGGGCGGTTCTGCCGGAACTGCCAGAACGGATCGTCGTGGTGGCCGCGGTCGAACGGGCCGTTGTTGCAGCTCCAGTTCTTGAACGGGCCGAAGTCGCAGTTGCGATCGTGGTGTGGATGCCGGACGTCGGTGACGCCGGGCACGCCGACACTCGGGCCTGCCGATGCGGGAATGGCCAAGGCGGTCAACGGAACCGCGACGATCGCACCGGCGACAGCCACTCGGGCCAGCATGCGGCGCGAAGTCGTGGACTTGGTTGTGGAGAACAACGTGGATCCTTTCACTCTGCGGTGAACTGCTCGTTCACCATCCCCCGCTGTGGTCTGCCCACGTGGCGTAGTGCACCTCGTCGGCAGGTCGGGATCAACTGTGTCGCCGCCGCTTTGCGGGCCCCCGCCCAGCACAGCACCGACTGCACGGTCTCACTCTTACGCATTTCGCCCGAAAGGTCACGGGTGCAGGCAGGTCTGCGGAAGATTTCCACCCTTGGTACTAGGGGTTAACCCCCACTGACGCAACGGCACCCGAGTGATTCGCGTTGAGTGGCACACCATGGAGTGGCCTTCTCGACGTTTGCCGCGACCATGTGCCACTCACGCTGCGGCAAAGTCTGATCGGCGCCTCTGGGGGCTGGATGGCCGCGTTGTCGTCGATACAGCCCGGTACCGACAACTACTCCGCCTGGTCAGGCGACGGATCCAGCCCGGGAGGCCACCGGCCGGATTCTGCGACAGACCCTAGGCGTCGCCTATTGCTTTGTCTCGGCGGCGTTTTCCGAGGTATTCCGCGGTGAGTGGCGCGCCGATACCGTGCAAGACGACGCTGCCGACGACGACCACCAGGGTCACACCGATCACAAGGTAAGCGTCGTCGTCTTTGTGCAGTCCGTTGAAGGCGAGCAGTGCGAACACGATCGACGCCACACCGCGGGGCCCGAGCAGGCCGAGCATCAGCCGTTCGCGTTGCGTGAAAGGTGAGCCCAGCAACGAGATCGCTACCGGAACGCACCGCACCACCGTCAACGCGAGCAGCCCGTAGACGAACACTTGCCAGCTGAGCCAGCCGAAGCTCGCTGCCGCGACATTACCGACCACGAACCACATTGCCAGACCACAGAATTCGGCGACATCCTCAGTCGATTGCAGTGGCTCGCCAGGCAATTCGCGCCGAGTGGTGCTGTAGGCGATGCCCGCGAGGAACGCCGCCACGAATCCGTTGCCGTCCACCCACACCGCGAGGCTGTAGGTGAGCACCGGAATCGCGATCGTCCCGATGCGCACCGCCCGCGCGTCGGTCCAGCGTTTGCGGATGGCGAAGGACATGCAGTACCCGGCCAGCGCGCCCACCGCCAAGCCGATCACTATCGACTTCAGCACCGCGGGCACCGCCTGCCCGAGCGCGTGCACCGCCTGATCCGACTCGGCACTGGCCTCCGCCGCCGCCAGCGCGAACAGGAAAATCGGCGCGACCAGCCCGTCGTTGAACCCGCTCTCCACATTGAGCGCATGCCGAACCCGTTCCGGCACACGCAGATCCCGCACGATCGCCTGGGCCGGCACCAGATCGATCGGTATCACGATGCACGCGATCAACAGCAGCACCGTCCACGAAACACCCGGCAGCAGCGCGAATCCCAGCAGATAGGCGGCGGCGAGGCTCAACGGGAAGGCGATGAACAGCAACCGGAAGATTCCCGTGTGCCGACGACCGGACAGCCCATCGCGCACCTCGGTCGCATCCGTGAAAAGGAAGAGCGCCAAGATGAATTCGACGATCCGCTGCGCCGAGTCGGTGTTGATCGCGTTGGCCAGCCAGTGATCGCTGCCCCAACTGACCAGCGCGCCCACCACGACCATCGCCAGCGGGGCGGTCACCTTCCAGCGCGCCATCGACCGCGACAGGCACGACCAGATCAGGATGACCGTCATCGTCGCGGCGATCGCAATGAACATGAGTCTCCCGATTCGGACAGCCCTGCTGGACCTCGACCTCCATGTACTGCTGTCCGGCATGCTGACAGCAAACGCAGAGCTTACTCGGGGTGACGAGTCGCGGGTGGTTCAAGTCGGGAGTTCATGATCAACGCGACAGGGTGGCCGCCTAGTCGCGGTTCCCGCTGCTCGACGGTGTGAGTGCCTGCATCGGGGTGGCTGAGTCGTGCCGCTACACAGTGGTGTGGGCGCCTCTGTCGGCATTGGCCGCGTCTCGCCATCAGGTGATGGTGCGGCCGCTGCCATCCAGGTTGGCGGAGTCTTGCCGCGACTCGACGGTCCGGGGTGCGGCCGTCGGTTGGCTGAGTCGTGCCGCTAAGCGACAGTGCGGCTGCTGCCGTCCGGGTTTGCCGGGTCGATGTGCCAGCTCTTGATGCGCCGTGGGTGGATCCGGATGACATCGTTGGAGAACCACTCGGCCACTGGCGGAGAGTCCAGTGTGAGCGTCTCCACCACGCCGCGGATCTCGACGCCACGACCCCAACCGGGTTTGACCGCGCCGGGCTCGTCCGGGGTCATATCGTCGATCAACAGGCTGACTTTCGGGTTCTTCAAGATGTTCCGATAGCGCTGTGTCGCCGCGTGATTCGGCCCGCCGATATCGATCGTGTCGTCCGGGTTGAGTCGGAAGGCCAGCGGGACGAGCTGCGGTGCACCACTGGGCGAGACGGTGGCGAGCCGGGCGAGTCCCTGGCCGCTGAGATAGGCGCGTTCGACGTCGGTGAAGATCATGGGCCGACCATAAAACCTCGAGTGCGGTTCAGTTCAAGTGGCGCTTGCGGGTTGCGTGACGAAGGCCTGGTAGCCGGGCGATCTACACTGTCTACTGATGAGTAAGTTCTTTGGCTCCGTCGACGAAGTCACGCAGCGGCTCACCGAGGCCGGGTACCTCCCGTCCCTCGATATCGCCACCGCCGTCTTCCTCGCCGGCCACCTCGGCAAACCCCTCCTGATCGAGGGGCCGGCCGGTGTCGGCAAAACCGAGCTCGCCAAAGCCGTCGCCACCGCGACCACCGCCGACCTCGTCCGCCTGCAGTGCTACGAAGGCATCGACGAGTCCCGTGCCCTCTACGAGTGGAACCACGCCAAACAACTGCTCCGCATCACCTCCGAGCGCGAAGGCTGGGACAGCACCCGCGACCACGTCTTCACCGAGGAGTTCCTCCTCGCCCGCCCCCTCCTCGCCGCCATCCGCAACCCGAACCCCACCGTGCTGCTCATCGACGAACTAGACAAGGCCGACGTCGAGCTGGAAGGCCTGCTGCTGGAAGTCCTCGGCGACTACCAGGTCAGCATCCCAGAACTCGGCACCATCACCGCCGTCCGCGAACCCTTCGTCCTCGTCACCTCCAACGCCAACCGCGACCTCTCCGACGCACTCAAGCGCCGCTGCCTCTACCTCCACATCGACTACCCCACAGCCGAATTGGAGCGAGCCATCGTCCGCATGAAGGTCCCGGAGCTGGACGAGGCGTTGGGCGAACCCGTGGTCCGCGTCGTGAGCGCGTTACGCGAACTGTCCCTTCGCAAACCACCGTCCATCGCCGAAACCGTCGACTGGGCAAGAACTCTCGTAGCGCTCGGCACCCGCTCCTTGACCGGTGGCGTTGTCCGCTCAACCCTCGGCGTACTGCTGAAATCTCAAGCGGACCACCGCATTGCGGCTGAGCGCCTGTCGTTGGATACCGATGAGGGGCCAGCGAAGTGAATGGCCAGTCGGCCCCGCGGTCCGTCTCTAAGGTCCTCGAAGCCGGCGCAACAGTGCCGCGCCAGCACTGCGGTGTATCCCAAGGTCCCCGCCTCGAATGCCTTGACACTGAGGAGACGGCGATATGACGTCGTCGCGCCGTAACTCTGTTCCCCAACAGCCTTCCGACACGATCACCGACCGCCTTGTCGAGTTCGTGGGCCTACTCCGTGACCACGGAATCAACGCCGGCCCCAGCGAAACCATCGACGCCGCAGAAGCAATGCTCGCCCTCGGCCTATCCGACCGCAACCGACTGCGTTCCGGGATGGCCGCCTGCCTCCTCCGCCGCAACGGCCAACGCACAGTCTTCAACCAACTCTTCGACCTCTACTTCCTGACCACGGAACAGCCGCAACAAGCACCTGCTGCGACCCCGGAATCCATTGAGTCGCTTCGAGATCGCCTCACCACCGCGCTCACCGAAGACGACCCCGCCGCCGGAGCCGACCTAGCCCGCCAAGCCCTGACCCAACTCGGCGCCTACGGCGGAGCAGGCACCGGCCAAACCTCCGCCCCCGTCACCACCGCCTCGGGCGCAGGCTGGTCCTCGTACCTGACCATGAGATCCCTACGCACAGAAGACCTCATCGCCCGCATCACCGCGGACACAACCGGCGCATCCCCCCTCGACACCGCCGTCCGCACCATCGAAGCCAACCGCCGCCTCACCCAATTCCGCACCGCCGTCCAAACCGAGGCCCGCTTACGCTCCGCCCAACTCCGCGGCACCGAATACATCGCCCGCCGCGGCGTCGAATCCAGTCCAGACCAGGTCGACTTCCTAGGCGCCCGCGAACAAGACCTAGCCGAAATGCGCCGCCTGGTAACCCCTTTGGCCCGCAAACTAGCCACCCGCCTAGCCGCCCGCCGCCGCAAATCCGTCCGCGGCCAAATAGACATGCGCCGCACCCTCCGCCGCTCCATGTCCACCGGCGGCGTCCCCATCACCCCCGTCCTCCGCTCCCGCAAACACGGCCGCCCCGACCTGGTAGTCCTAGCCGACCTCTCCGGCTCAGTAACCGGCTTCGCCGAATTCACCCTCCAACTGATCCAAGCCCTACAAGACCAATTCACCAAGGTCCGCAGCTTCGGCTTCATAGACACCTGCGACGAAATCACCGACTTCTTCACCCCAGGTGAACCCCCCACCCCAGGCCTAGCCGCCCACATCATCCGCAACTCCAACGTCGCCCGCTACGGCAGCAGCAACTACGGCGAAGCCCTCCAAGGTTTCACCGACAACTACCTCGACGCCCTAGGCCCCCGAACCTCCCTCCTAATCCTCGGCGACGCCCGCACCAACCGCACCGACCCCAATCTCGATGCGCTGCAGACCATGTGCGACAGAGCCAAACACGCCTACTGGCTCAACCCAGAACCCTCCCGCTCCTGGTCCACCGGCGACTCCGCCGCCCACGTCTATGTCGAGCACGTCACCATGCACGAGTGCCGCAACGTCAAGCAGTTGGCTGAGGTCGTCGCCCGCCTGCTACCGGCGTAAGCGCTCCGACTGGCTGGATCCGAGCACTCGTGCCTACCTCGGATTGTCGGGGGCCGGCGCTAGTCTGGGCCGCACTGGAACGTTCCGATTGAGGTCGTGACGTCCACTATCGAGCGCGGGGCAGCAGGGAGTCTTGGATGGCACGGATTCGCGAGATTGTTCAGGGGTCGCAGAACATCAGACCGCACAAACCTGAGGACGAGGTCAGCTGTCGATATCAGGTGATCGCGGACACTGATGGGCGGCCGTTGGTGCACTTGTCGACGTTCGGTTCGAACAAGCGGGAATCAGATCCCAAGAGCAGTCAGTCGCTACAGCTCACTCTCGAAAACGCCGCTGAGTTGATGGACGTGTTCAGAGATGCGTTCGGTATCACGTGGGGCCGCAAAGGGAAGCAGCCGTCCATTGATGAGGTTGAACCCGAGTTCCCCGATGCGACAGAAGCGCTCGCGAAACGCCTGTTCATGTCGAAGCCGTGGCTCCAGCAATGCATCGACCTACTCAAGGATCGACCACAGCTGATCTTCTACGGTCCGCCGGGAACCGGGAAGACCTACCTGGCGAAGGCGCTCGCCGAACACCTGTCGAGCGCAGAGAACGTTAAGGTCGTCCAGTTCCATCCGTCGTACTCGTACGAAGACTTCTTCGAAGGGTTCCGGCCAGGCCGATCGAGCAACGGTCAGGTCTCGTATCGCCTCCATCAGGGGCCACTGCGGCTGCTTGCCGAGGACGCCCGGCAGAACCCCGGCGTGCTGTACACACTGATCATCGATGAGATCAACCGCGGCAACCTGTCGAAGATCTTCGGTGAGCTGTACTACCTGTTGGAGTATCGGGATGAAAGCATCAACCTGCTGTACTCGGAAAAGGTAGAAACGTTCTATCTGCCGAAGAATGTCGTGATCATAGGAACGATGAACACGGTCGATCGCTCGATCGCGTCGATGGATTCCGCTATGCGACGGAGGTTTTCGTTTGTGCACCTGCATCCGTCGGAAGAACCGACCAACGGAATCCTGCGCAGGTGGTTGGCGGATCGGGGTTACCCGTCCGAGGCTGCTGAGCTCTTGGACGAGCTGAACAGGCTGATCGAAGACAGGGACTTCAAGATCGGTCCGTCGTACTTCATGAGGCCCGCCGCGACGACACCGAAGGGCATTGATATCGCCTGGAACACGTCAGTGATGCCGCTGCTTGAGGAGTTCCATTACCGGGATCCCGGTATCGATGTGCACGAGCGATACTCCTTGCAGCGGATCCGGGAACTGGTGAGCAGCCGAAATAATGGCCAGGAAGCGTAATCGTGCGGCCGCCGATTGACCTGATCGAGTTCGGCTCGCCAGAGAAGGTCGTTCTGTCGGTGAGCGAATACGAGGCACTGTCTCAACTCGGGATCGCCAAGGTGACTCAAACCCCGTCAGGGCAGTACTCCATCAAGCCGGGTAGCAAGGTGGGGTCGGTAACGTATCGCGATATCCAAATCAACGTGCGCCCGAAGATCACCGAGTTGAACAGACTCCTCTTTTTTGTCGGCTACTGCTCGAACCCCGCTATCTGGCGCGAGGAGTTCGTGCACCTGGACCAAGCGCCCGGGTTGTATCCGGCGGTCGCCGAATCGTTCTCGCGGCTCGCCTCTCGTGCCATCGAAGGCGGGCTGCTCCAGGGCTACCACACCAGGTCGGATTCGCTGGCCGTTGTTCGCGGTCGGGTCCAGTTCCGTGAGCAGATCATGCGCAACTACGGGCTGCCGCTACCGATTGCCGTCGAGTACGACGATTTCACCACGGACATCATCGAGAACCAGATCGTATTGCTGGCGACGTTGCGGCTGCTGAGCATCCCCGACATCGGCGTCGGGGCGCGTCAGCAACTGAGCCGACTCCGTTGGCTGCTCGACGAGATCACGATGCTACCCAACCGTGGCCGAGCACCGAAATGCCAACTCGATCGAATAAACGCCCGCTACCACGACCTACTCAGGCTGTCCGAAGTCATCCTCGACAACAGTTCCTTCGATCAAAACAACGGATCCCTCGCGGTATCCGGCTTCATGTTCGACATGTGGCGCATCTACGAGGACTTTGTCACCGGCGCGGTCGGCATGGCCATGCGCCAGTTCGGCGGGCACCCGAGGGTCCAGTTCGGCCGCCACCTGGACAAAGCATCCCGTATCAAGTTCATCCCCGACCTCGTGTGGTGCGACGACAACGACGTCCCGGTTGCGGTGGTCGACGCCAAGTACAAAGCGGAAAGACCCAAAGGCTTTCCCGAAGCCGACCTCTATCAAATGCTCGCCTACTGCGCTGTCCTGGACTTACCGGAAGGACACCTGATCTACGCCAAAGGCAACGAGCCGGCAACGATCCACGAGATCAGAAACTGTGGCATCACCATCCACTGTCACGCCCTCGATCTTTCCCAGCCTCCGAAACAGCTGCTGGCAGAGATAGATTCACTGGCCCGAGCCATCCTGCACCGGTAGTGGCGGCAGTCGCGGGTGGTAGCCGGGTGTCCCAGCCTGCACGGACAGTTTCGAAGATAACGTGCCCTGTATCAGGCTTTCGTACGGGAAACTGTCCGCCTAGGCCGTCACGCGTTTCGCCGTCGCCCCCGGACTACCGAAACCACTTCGTCCGCGCATCGATCGATCGCGGTGTAAACGTCCGCTGCGGCATAGCGGAGCACCAGCCAGCCGTGCAGTTGCAGCCAGTTCTGCCGCCGCCGGTCACGGCGGAATACCTCTGGCTCGCTGTGGAATTCACGACCATCGACTTCGACGACGGTGCGTGACCGCTCGTCTACGAAGTCGCATATGTACGGTCCGATCGGATGGTTTGCCAACATGTGCAGACGACGTTTGGAGAGGGCGCGCGCGAACAGTCGCTCCGGTTCCGATGCAGAGTACAGCGCTGCTTCGCGGAGTTGCCGGCGCATCGCGGGCGAGCCTCGTTTGCCTGATCTGCACGGGTGGACGAGTTCGGACGCCGCGACGGAGCGGTCGACGTGGTTGTCGACCAGACGGGCGGCGTCCCCCTCTGGCATAACCGAAACGCAGTCGATCAGGGTTTGTGCAGCATTCACGGTCGGCATACCCCACATGTCCTCCACTGCATCGGCGGGTAGATCCCGGCGGTACAGAGTCAGCCAATCGGGGCTTCGACGGTGCATCCTCGTCGGGACGGTTGCCTCGAAGACAGTCGGCTCCGGCAGCATATTGTGCAGCCATCCGGCCGTTCGGTGGCTCAACGCGGCTGTCGGGATCCAAGTCACAACGGCCGCACATCGTGCTAAACCGGTGGGTGCGCCCAGCAAGTATGTGCGTGGCAGGAGACGGACGTATGTGCCTCGGCGACAACGGTCGTCGACCGTCGTCGCCGGCACACCGTCGGCAATGAGTTGTTCGCGCGAGCAGACGCCGTAAAGGTCCATGCGCCGAGACTGCGCTGTCGGCGCTGCTCGATAGAACGACGGTGCTGGCCAAACAGTCGAGCTGTGGACAAGGGCAGGGTTGTGAGTGCCTGGCCTCAGCGGATCGGTAGGTAGGACGGGATACCGGGTCGCACTGCCCCGTATGCGTCAGAGATCGACGCTAACCTGACCCACGTGGTTTCCGATCCGGGCTGGACGCAGGACGAGTTGATCCTCGACGATCCTTCCACTGCCAGGAGACCCTCACACGTCGGGAGTCAACCGAACAGCGGCTGAATGGGTGCATTCACGGTTGGTGTCTGACGGAGACTTTGAGTGCCGACGAGGCACGTAAGCGCCAGGCGTAAGGTGCAACCTCCCCCGCAGAGTCATTTTGGCAGTTAAGGCGAATTCCGTTGTGTGCGCAGGCAGAATCGAATAGTGAGTCCGATAGTTCAACAGTTGTTGACCATTGGCGGTGTGCTTCTCGGTGCAGGCGCGACGTATACCGCGACGACGTTCACTGAGCGGGCGAAGTGGCAGAGGAGTCACGATACGCGGTGGGATGACAAGCGGCTGATCGCCTACATGGAGTACGCGAACGCCCTGAAGCGCTATGTGAGGGTGGTGTATCGGCTGGCGGCGGCCAGCGGATACCCGACCAATTCTGAGCCGATCGACCTCGAAGATGGCAAGCAAGCGTTAGCAGAGGCAGCAGCAGACCGGTCAGTCAAGTGGGAGACCGTGTTGCTTCTTGGTTCACCCCAAGCGGTGGGCGCCGCACGGAAGTGGCATGAGGCGGCCTGGAAATTCCGGTCGGCGACCCGTGGGGGTGAGGTTGACCATGATGCTTACTATCGTCACTACAGGGAGCTGACCCTTCGGCGCGATGAGTTCTACGCATGCGCGAGGGCTGATCTCGGCGTGAATAGTGGTGCGCTTCCGCCTAGTAATCGTGATCCGCTTCCAGCGGTTGAGGTCGCGATCGATCGAGAGTCGACATGACCTGAGCGACTACGTCGTTTGCGCCACTACACACAAACAAGCTGGTCATCGTGGACTGTCCCCGATACGTCAAGGCGCCCACTGACGACGGCCGATTAGCGGCGGACTTCCGCTACTTGGACAGGGCGCGCTTCCCTACGGGAGAGTTCGCAGGCCTCGGCTACGTAGAACGCCTCAAGCGCATCCGCTGGGCTGCAGGGGTTTTCGAGGGTTCCGTTGACTACCGAGACGAAGGCGATGAGTTCGTCGGTGTACGCACGACGGAAGCGGTCCATGAACCCTGGGTAGGCGGGGAAGGTGGAGGGGACGTAGTCGGGTTCGACTGAGGTTAGGGGGGAGCGGTCGTCCAGGCCGACTATGGCGTTGCCTTTGGAGCCGAGGGCTTCGAGGCGGACGTCGTAACCTGCGCCGTTGTAACGGGTCAACGAGACGGTGGCGAGGGAGTCGTCGTCCAGGCGCAAGAGCACTGCGGCGGTGTCGACGTCGCCTGCGTCGGTGAAGAAGGGGTCGCCGCGGTTGGATCCGGTGGCGTATACCGAGACGATTTCGCGGCCGGTTACCCAGCGGATGATGTCGAAGTCGTGGACTCCGCAGTCGCGGAAGATGCCGCCGGAGCGGGGGATGTAGTCGGCGGGGGGTGGGGTGGCGTCGTGGGAGGTGGCTCGGAGGGTGTGGAGCCAGCCGAGGGAGCCGGAGGTGATGGCGGTGCGGGCGGCTTGGTAGCCGGCGTCGAAGCGGCGTTGGAAGCCGATTTGTACTGGGGTGGGGGAGTTTTGGATGTGGTCGAGGACTGCGAGGGTGCCTTCGATGTCGGCGGCTACCGGTTTTTCGCAGAAGACGGGGAGGCCGGCGTCTACGGCGCGGCAGATGAGTTCGGGGTGGGAGTCGGTGGCGGTGGCGATGATGAGGCCGTCTAGGTCGGCGGCGAAGAGGGTGTCGAGGTCGGGAGTGAATTCGAGGCCGAGTTTGGTGGCGGTGGTGCGGGCTCGGTCGGGGTCGGCGTCGGCGACCAGGACATTGGCTACGTTGGGGAGGTTTTTGAGGGTTTCGGCGTGGGAGGTGCCGATGCGGCCGGTGCCTGCGAGGCCGAGGGTGACGGCTTTGTGGGATGTCATCGACTTTCCTCCTGGTGAAATCTCGACGTGCGGTGTGGAACTGCCTGGGGCAGTGAAAGTTTCAGGGGGTCGGGGCGCTGGTGGTCGCGCGGACGACGAGGGAAGGCTGTAGGCGGCGACGGACCGGGGTGGTGCGGTCGGCGCGCAGGCGTTCGACTAGGGCTTCGATTGCGAGACTGCCCATTTGGACGCGGGGCTGGTCGATCGTGGTGAGGGAGACGTGGCGGAGTGCGGCCAGGGACGTGTTGTCGTAGCCGACTATGGAGACGTCGTCGGGGACGCGTAATCCGGCTTCTTCCAGTGCGGACATGGCGCCGACGGCGTTGAAGTCGTTGCCGCAGACCAGGGCGGTGGGGAAGTTGTCGCGGGTGAAGAGGTTGAGCAGTTTCTGGACGGCGGCCAGGCCGGCGGAGTCGGTGTGTTCGCTGGGGATGACCATCGGTTCGAGGCCGTGCCGTTCCATCGCGGCGCGATAGCCCCTGCGGCGGGGGGCCGCGGTGAACGCGGTGCCGCCGTCGAGGTGCACGATGCGCCGATGGCCGAGGGAGGCAAGGTGATCGACGGCGAGCGCGGCACCTGTTTCGCCGTCGTCGTTGATGGTGTCGACGTCGCTGATGGCGGTGCTGCGCGACACCAGGACCAGCGGGGCCTGTTGTGCCGCATCGCGAATGGCGGCGGCGGGCAGGATGGGGGAGAGCAGGATGATGCCGCCGGGGCGGAAGGCGAGCAGGCTTTCCAGCGCGGTGCGCTCGCGGGCGGCGCTGCGGCGGCCGGTGTTGAGGATCAGCTCGAGGCCGGATTC
This sequence comes from Nocardia suismassiliense, assembly GCF_900269665.1. Classification (GTDB taxonomy): domain Bacteria; phylum Actinomycetota; class Actinomycetes; order Mycobacteriales; family Mycobacteriaceae; genus Nocardia; species Nocardia suismassiliense. The sequence continues at coordinate 7,347,345 of NZ_LT985361.1, read as the reverse complement.
CTGTGCGGCGGTGTCCATTCCCTCGACGACGTCGGCGAAGAAGGCGTTGCGCAGGTCGGAGACCATGACTCCGACGATGTTCGAGGTTCGGCTGGCCAGCGAGCGCGCCATGATGTGCGGCTGGTAGCCGAGGTCTTTCGCGGCCTCCAGCACGGCGCGGCGCCGATGATCGCTGACCTTCGGTGAATTGCGCATGACGAGGGAGACGAGGGCGCGGGAGACGCCGGCGCGTTCGGCGACATCTTCCATGGTGGGTCGCGCCATGTCGCCTCCGTTCCGCGTTCGATGAGCTGTGCCGTGTCGGACGTTACAAGGTCGGCGCGCGCTAATCAATAGAGCGCTCTAATTCGACAATATTCGTTGCCGAGTTCCCGGCGTATCTGCTGGAAGCGCGGATATTACCTGGTAGTAGCGATATTCTGGACAACGCGGAACCTCTTGACACACTATGACCCACGTTACATAGTTGGAGCGCTCCAATCGCTTGGAGCGCTCCAACTCGACATCGAAGGTCGGAGAAGTCCTGATGACCGAACCGCTCTACCCGCTGCGCATCGCGGCCGCCCCCATCTCCTGGGGAGTGTGCGAAGTTCCCGGCTGGGGTCATGTGCTCGACGCGCGCACCGTGCTCTCGGAGATGGCCGCACTCGGCTTGTCCGCGACCGAACTGGGCCCGCCCGGCTATCTTCCGCGTGACCCGGACGAGTTACGGTCGCTGCTCGAAACATTCGGCATCGCCGCGGTGGGCGGGTTCCTGGCGCAGGTGCTGCACGCGGAGCCGGAGCAGGCGATCGCGGCGGCGAAGGAGACCGCCACGCTGTTCGCGGCGACCGGCGCCGACGTGCTGGTGCTCGCCGCCGCGACCGGTCTCGGTGGCTACGACGCACGCCCGCAACTCAGCGAGTCCGAGTGGCGCACGCTCATCGACACCGCCGCCGCGATCCGCGACGTCGCCGCCGAGTGCGGGCTGCGCACGGTGCTGCATCCGCATGTCGGCACGCATGTGGAGACCGAGCCCGAAGTCGAACGCTTCCTTGCCGATTCCGATCTCGACATCTGCCTCGACACCGGTCACCTGCTGATCGGCGGCACCGACCCGGTGCAGCTCGCACAGCGACATGCCGGTCGCATCGGGCACATTCACCTGAAGGACGTCCGCAGCGCGGTCGCCGACGAAGTACGCGGCGGCACAGTGGAATACAGCGAGGCCGTGCGGCGTGGCCTGTATGCCCCCTTGGGGGACGGCGACGTCGACATCGCCGCCCTGGTGAGCAGCATGCACGCCGCCGGATACCAGGGCTGGTATGTCATGGAGCAGGACACCGCCCTGCAGCCGACCGACTCGGCGGAGCTGCCGAGCCGGGATACCGAACGCAGCCTGCGGCACCTCGCGGGCCTCGTGGCCGCACGAATCTAGTGGGGAAGTGATGACAACGATGTCTCTACGACTCGGCCGAGGATGGCAGCGGTCGCGCCGGTTGCTGCCATGGCTCGCCGCCGCCACGGTGCTGGCCGCCTGTAGCGGGCCGGGCGCCGACGTGCCCGCCCCGACCAACTCGCCGGTGGCCGCAGGAAAATTGAACTCTGTCGCGGTGGTCACGCACGGCAGCCCCGGCGACGCGTTCTGGAACGTCGTCAAGAACGGCGCGGAGGCGGCAGGCAAGGATCTCGGCGTCCGGGTCGAATACAACTCCGCCGGTGATCCGGGCCAGCAAGCGAAGCTGATCGACAACGCGGTGGCGCAGGGCGTCGACGGGCTCGTCGTCTCGATGGCCAACCCGGACGCGTTGCGCCCCTCGATCGAAAAGGCCGTCACCGCAGGCATTCCGGTGGTGACCATCAACTCCGGCGAGAACGAGAGCGTCAAGTACGGCGCCATCGGCCATGTGGGACAAAGCGAGTCGCTGGCCGGCCAGGCGGCGGGCAAGCGGCTGGCCGATGCCAAGAAGACCAAGCTGCTCTGCGTGATCCACGAGGCGGGCAATATCGGCGCTACCCAGCGGTGCGACGGTGCAACCAAGGCCTTCGGCAACGGCACGACGCTGCAGGTCGACATCAACAACCCGACCGACGCGCAGTCCCGCATCAAGGGCGCGCTGGAGGCCGACAAGACCATCGACGCGGTGCTGACGCTGAATTCGCAGGTCGCCGCGCGTGCGGTGGACGGGGTCAAGGAATCGCAGTCCGGCGCGACGGTCGCGACGTTCGACCTCAATACCGATGTGGTCGAGGCCATCCGGGCGGGCAAGCTGCTGTTCGCCGTCGACCAGCAGCAGTACGAGCAGGGTTATCTGCCCGTGGTGCTGCTGCAGGCCTACCGGACGAATTTGAACACCGTCGGTGGTGGCGCACCGGTGCAGACGGGTCCGGCCTTCGTCGACAAGGACAACGTCGATGCCGTCGCCGCGCTCGTGGCACAGGGCACCCGCTGAGGTCAGGGAGTAGATGAAATGACTGTTGCCACAAAAGCATCCGAGGCCGCACCGGCCGCGCAACCCCAGGGACCGACGCTGCTGCAGCGGCTGATCGTGCGGCCGGAGATCGGCGCCGCACTCGGCGCGCTGCTCGTGTTCGTGTTCTTCTCGATCATCACCGAGCGGTTTCTGAGCCCGCTGGGCATCGCGACCTGGCTGGACGACTCGTCCACGCTCGGCATCATGGCGGTCGCGGTGGCGCTGTTGATGATCGGCGGTGAATTCGATCTGTCGGCCGGTGTGATGACCGCGTCGACCGCGCTGGTCACCGCGCTGCTCGCGGTGCACGCGGGCTGGAACGTCTGGTTCGCACTGCTGGCCTCGCTGCTACTGGCGTTGCTGGTCGGCGCATTCAACGGGTGGCTCGTGATGCGTACCGGATTGCCGAGTTTCATCGTCACGCTCGGCACTTTCCTTGCGCTGCAAGGCTTGAACCTCGGCGTGACCCGACTGGTCACCGGAACCGTTCAGGTGTCCGGGATTCGGAGCGCCGAGGGCTACAACTCGGCAGGCTGGGTCTTCGCCTCGACGTTGAACATCGGTGAGGCCCGCATCCAAGCCTCGGTCATCTGGTGGATCGTGCTGACCGCGATCGCCGCGATCGTCTTGGTGCGTACCAAGTTCGGCAATTGGATCTTCGCTGTCGGCGGCTCACTCACCAACGCACGGGCCGTCGGTGTACCCGCGGACCGGACGAAAATCGTGCTCTTCATGACCACCGCATTCGCCGGCTGGGTGGTCGGTTCCTGTGGCATCCTGCGTTTCGCCAGCGTGCAGGCGAACCAAGGGGTGGGCCTGGAGCTGCACTACATCATCGCCGCTGTCGTCGGCGGTTGCCTGCTGACCGGCGGCTTCGGCTCGGCGATCGGCGCCGCCATCGGCGCCCTCATCTTCGGCATGGCGCGTCAGGGAATTGTGTTCGCGCGCTGGGACAGTGACTGGTTCATGCTGTTCCTCGGCGTGCTGCTGCTGGCGGCGGTGCTGGTCAACAACAGATTCCAGAAGCGAGCCGAAAGGGTACGCCGATGAGTGCACCAGCACAGGCGACGAGTGGGGCGACCCCGCTCATCGAAGCCGTTGGTATCGGCAAGAGTTACGGCGGCGTCGTCGCGTTGGAGGACGTGTCGACCGTGGTCAACGCGGGGCAGGTCACCTGCATCCTCGGCGACAACGGTGCGGGCAAGTCCACGCTGATCAAGATCCTGGCCGGGGTGCACCAGCACGATCGCGGCGAGTTGCGCATCGACGGACAGCCGGTCCGGATGTCTTCGCCGCGCATGGCTTTGGATCACGGCATCGCGACGGTCTATCAGGATCTCGCGGTGGTGCCGCTGATGAGCGTCTGGCGCAACTTCGTGCTGGGTTCCGAGCCGACCACCGGCTTCTTGCGGCTGCTCGACCGCCGCAAGGGTCGCGAGATCGCCCGGCAAGGGTTGGCGGACATGGGCATCGAGATCCGCGATATGGAGCAGCCGGTCGGCACGCTGTCCGGCGGGCAGCGCCAATGCGTGGCCATCGCGCGGGCCGTGCACTACGGCGCCAAGGTGCTGATCCTGGACGAACCCACCGCCGCGCTCGGTGTGAAGCAGGCCGGGGTGGTGCTCAAATACGTTGTCCAAGCGCGTGATCGAGGCCTCGGCGTCATCCTGATCACGCACAATCCGCACCACGCCTTCCCGGTCGGCGACCGTTTTCTGCTGCTGAAACGCGGCACGATGCTCGGCTCGTACGAGAAGGACGAGATCGACCTGTCGGAGCTCACGAGGCAGATGGCGGGCGGCGCCGAACTGGACGCGTTGCAGCACGAACTGCAGCGGGTCGTGTCGTGAACAGCTCACCGCGGCGAAAGGTGTTGCCGTGACCGATTTGGAAGCACTGACCATCGGACGCGTCGGCGTGGATCTCTACCCGCAGCAGAGCGGCGTCGGCCTGGCCGAGGTCGAGTCCTTCGCGAAATTCCTGGGCGGCACCGCGACCAACGTAGCGGTGGCGGCCGCGCGACTGGGCCGCCGCAGCGCCGTACTGACCAAGGTCGGCCCGGACGGTTTCGGCGACTACGTGCGAACGGCCTTGGCGGACTTCGGGGTCTCGACGGACTATGTCGGCACGGCGCCGGACCTCCTGACGCCCGTGGTCTTTTGCGAGCTGAAGCCGCCCGCCGACCCGCCGCTGCTGTTCTATCGCGCGCCCATCGCACCGGACCTCACCCTCACCGAGGACGAGGTGCCGTGGGACGTGGTGGATTCGGTTCCCCTGCTGTGGGTCACCGGCACCGGCGTGAGCGCGGAGCCTGGACGTAGTACTCAGCGCCGCATCCTCGAACGGCGGAATCGCCGCGGCCACACCGTGCTCGACCTCGACTACCGGCCGATGTTCTGGCCGGATGTCGACACCGCCCGAGCAGAGATCGGCTGGATGGTCGACCACGTCAACGTGGTCGTCGGTAACCGCACCGAGGTCCAAGTCGCCGTGGGCACAGCCGATCCCGACGAGGCCGCCGACCGTCTGCTCGCCCGCGGTGTCCGGCTCGCGGTGATCAAGCGCGGCGCCGAGGGCGTGCTCGTGGCGACCGAATACGAACGCTGGACGGTGCCGCCGTGCCCTGTCGAGGTGGTCTGCGGACTCGGCGCGGGCGACGGTTTCGGCGGTGCGCTGATCCACGGCCTGCTCGCGGACTGGGATCCACACCGCATCGCCACCTACGCCAATGCCGCGGGCGCCCTGGTGGCGTCCCGGCTGGCGTGCGCGGACGCCATGCCGACGGATTCGGAGATCGAGGATCTGCTGTGCCGCTGAGGCGGCGCACGAGACAGAAATGGAGAACCTACCGTGCATTTGACCGACGAACGCTGGCGTGAGCTGCTGCGCGTCCGCGCGACGGACCCGGCGGCGGTCGAACGGGCTTATGCGAAACGAGTCCGCCGCCCGAACCTGCTGGCGGACAAGGACACTCTGTTCCTGGTCGCCGCGGACCACCCGGCCCGCGGCGCCCTCGGCGTCGGCTCGGACCTGACCGCCATGGCGGACCGGCGGATGCTGCTGGAGCGGCTGCTGATCGCGCTGGCCCACCCGGACGTCGACGGCGTGCTCGGCTCGCCGGACGTGGTCGAGGAGCTGCTGCTGTTGGATGCGTTGGACGACAAGGTCGTCATCGGATCCATGAACCGGGGCGGGCTCGCGGGCGCCGAGTGGGAGATCGACGACCGCTTCACCGGGTACGACGCCGACTCACTCGCCCGATTCCGGCTGGACGGCGGCAAAATGCTGCTGCGCCTTGTCGATTCGGACGCGGGCACGGTCCCGACGTTGCAGGCCTGTGCGCAGGCGGTCTCCGAACTCGCGGCGAACGGCCTGATGGCCATGGTCGAGCCCCTGCCGTACCACCGCGACGAATCCGGCGCCCTGGTGATGGCCAAGGACGCGCCTGCTTTGTCCCGGGCGATCACGGTCGCCTCCGGTCTCGGCGTCACCTCGGCCTACACCTGGCTGAAGATTCCTGCCCCGCAGGATATTTCGGTCCTCGACGCGACGACGCTGCCGGTCGTGGTCCTCGGCGGGGCACCCTCCGGCGACCCGGTCGCCGACCTCGCGTTCTGGGACGGCGCGCTCAGTCATGACGTGGTGCGCGGCCTGGTGGTCGGCCGGACCCTGCTGTATCCGCCCGACGGTGACGTGGGCGCAGCCGTCGACGCAGCCGCCAAGATGCTGAAGGAGACGCGATGAGACTTGATCGTCCTGAATACAGGCGGGGATCGCGATGAGGCTGCACAGACCAGCTGGAACCCTGAGCGACGGCGGCGATCCGATCCGCCTGGGCCCCGAAGACGCCGGATGGACCTACACGGGCCTGCGGGTGCTGCACCTGGCCGCCGGGGAAACCCGAAAGCTGACGACCGGCGAGTACGAAGCGTTCGTATTGCCGCTGGCCGGCGCGTGCACCGTCCGTGTCGACGACATGACATTCGAATTGACCGGCCGGGAATCGGTTTTCGCCCGGGTGACCGACTTCGCATACATCCCCCGCGACGCCGAGGTCGAACTGACGGCCGACGCGGCGGCGGAGCTCGCCCTGCCCATGGCGCGCTGCATCAATCGCCTCGACCCGAAATATGGCCCTGCGGAACAGGTCCCGATCGATATCCGCGGCGCGGGCCGAGCCACCCGTCAGGTCACCAACTTCGGGGTCCCCGGCATCTGGGACCACGCCGACAAACTCAACGCCTGCGAACTGATCACCCCGGACGGCAACTGGTCGTCCTATCCGCCGCACAAGCACGACGAAGCGAGCGACTGCGAGGTAGTGAACGAGGAGATCTACTACTTCCGCATCGCCGGACGAGACGGCACCACTCCGTCACGTGACGGATTCGGAATCCACCGGACCTACACCTCGGACGGCGAGTTGGACGAAAACGTCGTGGTGCGCGACGGCGATGTTTTTCTCGTCCCACGCGGCTACCACGGCCCGTGCATCGCCGCGCCGGGCTACCCGATGTACTACCTGAACGTGCTCGCCGGCCCCGCCCCGGAGCGCTCGATGGCCTTCTGCGACGACCCGGTACACAGCTGGGTGCGCGGCACCTGGGACACCGAAGTCCGCGATCCGCGCTGCCCGATCACCAACCACGAAGGACGGCTCGGATGAAACTCACTGCGGCACAGGCGCTGGTGGCCTGGCTGGTCGCCCAACGCTCCGAAACCCTCGACGGCCGCGAAGTGCCGTTGTTCCCGGCTGTTTTCGGCATCTTCGGGCACGGCAACGTGCTCAGCCTCGGCACCGCGCTACAAGAGCGCAGGGATGAAATCCCGGTCTGGCGCGGGCACACCGAGCAGGGCATGGCCCTGGCGGCCGTCGGTTATGCCAAGGCGACCCATCGGCGGCAGATCGGCGTGGCCACCTCGTCCATCGGGCCCGGCGCGCTGAACATGGTGACCGCCGCCGGTGTCGCGCACGCCAATCGCCTTCCGCTGCTGCTGCTTCCGGGCGACACCTTCACCACCCGCGCCCCCGACCCGGTGCTCCAGCAGGTCGAGCACTTCGGCGACGCCACCGCCACGGTCAACGACGCCTTCCGTGCGGTGAGCCGGTACTTCGATCGGATCACCCGCCCGGAGCAGTTGATTTCGACACTGCCCCAGGCGGTTCGGGTGCTCACCGACCCGGCCGAGGCCGGTCCGGTAACCCTCGCCCTACCCCAAGACGTCCAGGCCGAGACCTACGACTTCCCCGACGCCCTGTTCGAACCGACCGTGCATCGCATCCTGCGCCCGCGCGCCGACGAGCGCTCGCTGGCCGACGCCGCCGCGGCGCTGCGTAGCTCCGCGCGGCCGCTGCTGGTGCTCGGCGGCGGTGTCCGCTACTCGGGTGCGGGCCGCACGGCGCTCGAATTCGCTGAGCGCCATGGGATTCCGATCGTGGAGACGACGGCGGGCCGGACCCTGGTGCCGCACGACCATGCGCTCTACGCCGGCCCGCTCGGCGTCACCGGCTCGAACTCGGCGAACACGATGGCCGCCGAAGCCGACCTGGTCCTCGCCGTCGGCACCCGCCTGCAGGATTTCACCACCGCCTCGTGGACGGTCTTCGCACCAGAAGTCCGCCTCGTCACGATCAACACCGCACGGTTCGACGCGGTCAAACACGGCGCGCTCGCGGTAGTCGGCGACGCGGCCGCGACGGTCCGCGATCTGGCCGATCACCTGGGGGAATGGCGCGTCGAGCCCGAGTGGTCCGCCCGCGCCGCAGCTCAGCGCGGCACCTGGGACGCCCACATCGACAAGTTGCGCGCTCACACCCCGGGCACACCCAGTTACGCCCAGGTCGTCGGCATCGTCAACGAGCTCAGCGGACCGAACGACTATGTCATGACCGCCTCGGGCGGCATGCCCGGCGAACTCGTCGGCGGCTGGCGCGCCACCGGCGGCGTCCCGAGCATGGACGTAGAATACGGCTTCTCCTGCATGGGTTACGAACTCGCCGGCGCCTGGGGTGCGGCCATGGCGCACACCGACGGCCTGGTCACCACCATGCTCGGCGACGGCTCCTACCTCATGCTGAACTCCGAACTGTTCTCGGCGGCCTTCGCCGGGCACCCGTTCGTCGCGGTGGTCTGCGACAACGACGGTTACGCGGTGATCGCCCGTCTTCAGGAGGGGCAAGGCGGCGCACCGTTCAATAATTTCTACGCCGACTGCCGCAGCGCCCACGCCGAGCCGCCGCGGGTGGACTTCGCCGCGCACGCTCGCGCGCTGGGCTGTGCCGTCTTCACCGCCGCCGACCTGACCGAGTTCCGCGACGCCTACGCCGGAGCGCGGGAGGCCGCGGTCCGCGAATCCCGCCCAGCCGTGCTGGTGATCCGCACCCAGCCGTCGTCCTGGACCGAAGCCGGCGCCTGGTGGGAGGTCGGTGTCCCCGAACACCTGTCCGGTCGCGCCGCCTACGCCGCGGCGAAACCGCGTCAGGTGCGCTATCTGCAACCGTGAACCGGGGATGCCCGTGGGGGCTGCGCGACGGGGCAGAAAGTCGTAGGATGACTTAGCGGCGCAGTGCTGCGCTGGTAGTGATGGCCCTTGCGGCACAAGGTAACTGGACGTGGCCCGGCATCGGCGACCACTTGCGTCGAGAAGGGGAAAAGCCTGTGCGGACCGAGGCGATCAGAGCGGGTCGGTGACCCTCAACAGGGTCGACCACACAGCGTTGGCGCTGTGGGCGGCCGCATGCGCCGAGCATGTGCTGCCGCTTTTCGAGCGCGCCTGCCCCCAGGATCCCCGACCGGCGGCGGCGATCGAGGCCGCCCGAGCATGGGTACGCGGCGACCTGACGATGCCGGAAGCGCGCCGAGCAGCCTTCGCCGCCCACGACGCGGCCCGCGAGACCACCGGACCCGCCGCTTTCGCCGCGCGAGCGGCCGGGCATGCCGCGGCCACCGCCCATGTGGCGGGCCACGCGGTGCATGCGGCCAACTATGCGATGCAGGCGGTACAGGCCGATTCGTCGGAGGGGGACGACGAACGCGCCTGGCAACAAGCTCAGGTTCCCGAACGTCTGTTTCGGGTGGTTTTCCCGGATCGGGGCCTGTCAGAGCATGGGAGGTGAAGGCAACAACCCCACGTCAGCGTTGTATTGCTCACAGTTGACGGGGGAAGATGTGGAGAAATTCGTCGGATCATGGCATCGTTGATCTACGAGACCAGGGCATTCCATTTGCCAGAATCTGGCTCGTCTACAGAAAGTATGAAATGGCTCAGGGCATTGTGAAGTGGTTCAACAGCGAGAAGGGCTTCGGCTTCATCGCGCAAGACGGCGGAGGCCCCGACGTCTTCGTGCATTACTCGGCCGTTAGCGGCGCGGGTTTCCGGTCCCTCGATGAGGGGCAGCGCGTGGAGTTCGAAATCGGCCAGGGCCAGAAGGGCCCGCAGGCGCAGGACGTTCGCGTCCTCTGATTCGCTCCCAAGCTTTCGAAAGGCCCCACACCGGCATGGTGCGGGGCCTTTCCCCATTTCAGGGGACTGCTCAGGCCTTGCTGAACTGCACATGGGTGACCGCGGGGGAGCGGACCACCGAGCTGACCCGGTAGCCGGGCAGCGTGCCGAGGTCGTCGTAGAGTCGCTCGCCGCCGCCGAGCAGGATCGGCACGACGGCCAGGTGCAGCTCGTCGACCAGACCCGCCTGCAGGAACTGGCGCACGACCGATGATCCGCCGCCCAGCCGGACGTCCTTGCCATCGGCTGCCTCGACTGCCTGCTTCAGCACTTCTTCCGGGGTGTCGTTCACGAAGTGGAACGTGGTCCCGCCCGCCATCGGCAGCGAAGGCCGCGGGTGATGGGTCATCACGAAGGTGTCGTGGTGGTACGGCGGGTTGTCGCCCCACCAGCCCTTCCACTCCTCGTCCGGCCACGTGCCGCGGATCGGCCCGAACATGTTGCGGCCCATGATGGTTGCGCCGATGCCGACCTCGCCCGCCTTGACGAAATCGTCATCGACACCGGTCTCGCCGCCCTCGTCGCCGAACCAGGTGCGACCGGTCTGCGTGGCGAAGACCCACTCGTGCAGGCTCGTGCCGCCTTCGCCGAGCGGGTTGTCCGCGCTCTGGTTCGGTCCGGCGACGTAGCCGTCGAGGGAGATCGCCAGGTTGCGCACGTGCAGCTTCGCCATGGTGTCAGTCTTTCTATAGTGCTTGCAGTTTGCAATCGCTTGGGGTCAGATTACGGGTAACTGGTTGTATATTGCAAGCAGATGTTCGACTCGGTTTTGCGGAGAAGGAGCGGTGGATGCGCGATGAGGGACGCTCGGGCTGCCCGATCAACGCGACGATCGAAGTGATCGGCGATCGGTGGACCCTGCTGGTGCTGCGCGACGTGATGTTCGGCAACCGGCGCTATTTCCGGGAACTGCTGGCCGGCTCGGAGGAGGGCATCGCCTCGAACATCCTGGCCGACCGCCTCAAACGGCTGGTCGCGGCGGGCATGCTCAGTCGAGCGGACAGCAGGCCTGGTCAGAAGGTCGAGTACCGGCTGACCGAGCCTGCCATCCAGCTCGTACCGATCATGGCGCAACTCGGGGCCTGGGGGTTGCGGCACCGGCCGACCACAAAGCGACTGCGGGTGCGAGCCGAGCTACTGGCGGAGGGCGGGCCGGAGCTGTGGGCGGAGTTCATGGCTGAACTTCGGGAGTCCCACTTGGGGATCCCCCGTCCGGACCAGGATCGGCCGACCGCCACGCACCGGCTTGCCCAGGCGTACGCGGCGGCCGTCGCCGAATCGTGAGCGGTTACTGCTGTGCCTCGGCGCGGAAGAACTCCGCGGTGAGGCTACGGGCGCGGTCGAGGTCCGGGTCCGCGGTCTTCGGGAAAGCGTCTGTCGCCAGGTCGAATTCGGCCTCGATGAACGCGGCGATCGGCGCAGGCACTGTCCCGCTGCCCATTTCGCGGGTGCGTGACTTGAGCTCGGTCAACTCCGCCACTGACGCAACGAGTTCGGCGGGCAGGTCGCACTCGTCCATCAGGGTCGGCAGGTGCATCGGCGCCACCGCCGCGCCAGGGTGCTGACGCAGCCAGCGCAACGCCATGGCCGGGCGCAGCGAGTAGAACACCTTCTTCAGTGATCGGTTGCGGTCGAACAACTCCCACTGCTTGGCACCCAGGTGCAGGTAGTGCCGGGCCACCCGGTCGCGGTCGGCGACCTCGTCGGCCAAGGCACGCAGGTCATCTCGGAATCGGGTATCGCCGCGGTACACGATCGGCGACATCAGCCATTCGATGAGCACGGCATTGCCGGCGACCAGCAGGCGCAGCGCCTTGGCCAGGTCCCAGCCGTTCACGTCGAGCAGCCCGGTCAGCGGCGTCTCGATGACGTCGCGGGTGCGCCAGGGCGAGAGGTAGGTATCCAGGCTCGCGACGTAGACGAAACGGCAGTCGTAGTCGGAATCCGGCGACGGGAAACCCCAGGCGCGGCTGCCGCTTTCGATGGCGAGCCGGACCGAGACGCGGTGCTCGCGCTCGACCCGGTCCAGCTCGAAGTCGATGGACCCGACCACTGTCGGGTCCATCGAAGCGGGGATCGCGCGCAGGGCCATGCCGCCGATGCTAGGCGGCCGATGATCACGACCGCATCTGGTTTTCGGCTATCCGCGCAGCTCGCGGGCCGCTGCCGGGCGGCTGACGGCGGCGATGGTCAGCGCGATGAGGACCAGCGCGCCGCCGAGCCACATCGCGGAGGTGACGCCGAACGCGTCCGCTGAGCGCCCGCCCACGAACGCGCCGAGGGCGATGGCGGCGTTGAAGACACCCGCGTTGAGCGAGGAGGCCGCCTCGCGTGCGTCCGGTGCCCCGGCGAACGCCCAATTCTGCGAGGTGACCGACACCCCGCCGTAAGACAGCCCCCACACCACCATCAGCACGACCGCGAGCCACAGCGAACCGCCCAGTGCCGGTATCAGCAGCACGGTGACCGCCAGCGGGATGCCGATCGTGATCAGCGTCCGCCGCGGGCTGCGCACACCCGCGGCGCCCGAACCGAAATTGCCGAGGACACCGGCGATTCCGTACACCAGGAGCAGGGTGCCGATGGCGCTCGCGCCGATGCCGGTCACCTTCTCCAGCAGTGGGCGGATGTAGGTGTAGGCGGCGAAGTGGCCGGTCACCAGGAACGCGACGACCAGCAATGCCGTGCGTAACTGCGGTTCTCGCGTCAATCGCAGGGTGTCCCGAAGCGGAACCGCTTGCGTGGCAGCCAATCTCGGAAGTAGCACGGCGATCGCGACCAGCAGGACCACCGCAAGCCCGGCGATGACGAGAAACGCCGCGCGCCATCCGGCGAGTGCGCCGATGTAGGTCCCGGCGGGGACGCCGATCACCGAGGCCACCGCGACGCCGCTGTACACGAGCGCGGTAGCGGTACCGACCGACTTCGGCGGGACCAGGCGCGCCGCCATGCTCGCCGCGATCGCCCACACGCCGCCGATCCCGACGCCGACCAGCACCCTGGCCCCCATCATGACCGCGAAATTCGGTGCCCACGCCGCGCCGACATTGCCCACCGTCAGCACCGCGAGTAGCGCGCAGAGCACGAGCCTGCGGTCGGTGCGCCCGAGCGCGGCGGTGATCAACGGTGCGGACAGCGCGGCGACCAGGCCGGTGGCCGTCAGCGAAAGGCCCGCCGCACCCTCGCTGACCCGCAATGTCGCGCTGATCGGAGTGAGCAACCCGACCGGGAGCATCTCCGAGGTGACGACCGTGAACGTGGCCCCGGTCACGGCACCGACGCCGAGCCAGCCGCGCAATGCCGAATCGCGCGCTGCCGGTGCCGAACTCGCGATTTCCTCAACCTGTGTCATGACTCCAGCCAACTGATCAGGCCTGGTGGAAACAACGGCGAAGGTCTCATCGTTCTATGAGCTGGACTAATCGACGGTGGAGAGGGAAGCCGATGAGCGAGCGCATGACGGAGCCGATCGCTAGCGAGGCGCGTTCATGAGCGGCTTGGAGGTGCGCGAGCTCGAGGCTTTCCTGGTACTCGCCGAGGAACTGCACTTCGGGCGGGCGGGTGAACGGCTGTACGTCTCGCAGGGCCGGGTCAGTCAACTGCTGCGCGCGCTGGAGCACCGGGTGGGCGCGCGGTTGATCGAGCGCACCAGTCGCAAGGTCGCGCTCACCCCGCTGGGCGCGGACTTCCTCGCCGACCTGCAGCCCGCGTATGCCGCGCTGCGTGCGACGGTAGACGGTGTCCGAGCCGCTGCGCGCGGCATGGAAGGTGTGCTGCGCATCGGTTTTCAGGGCTCGACCAGCGAGAATCTGACGGACGCTCTCGCGCTGTTCGCGCGCCGATTCCCGCACTGCGGCACCGAGGTGATCGAGATTCCGCTGGCCGACCCGTTCGGTCCGGTGCAGCGCGGCGAGGTCGATATCGCGGTGGTGCTGCTGCCGATGGGGGAGAGCGATCTCGTTCTCGGGCAGGTGTTTTCGGAGCAGCCGCAGATGTTGGCGGTGCACAACGAGCACCCGCTGGCGGCGCGAGCCAGCTTGTCGCCGGAAGATCTCGCAGAGTTCGCGTTGATCGGTGTGCGCGGACCCGCACCGCAGTACTGGCGGCGCGCGCAGTCGCTGGATGTCACACCGGGCGGTCGGCCGGTGCCGGCGGGTCCGGGCGTCGCCACCCTGCGGGAGGGGATCGAGTTGGTGGCGGCCGGTCAGGGTGCGATGCTGCTGTGCCATCCGACCGCCGTGTACCACGACCGGCCGGCGGTGCGCTTCGTGCCGGTGACCGGGTTGGCGCACTCCCGGCTCGGGCTGGTCTGGCATCGCAACCGGGAAACCACCCGGGTACGGGCATTTTCGCGGGCCGTCGCAGCGGCAGGCTGAGCGGTATTGCGGAGGCGGCGAACGGTATTGCGCGCCAGGTTTATCCAGGGCTGATTCGGCAGCTGGATGCTGTTGTTCGCGAGGCGCATAAGAGTGCTTCTAGTGAGAGCAATCGAGGAATTCGAGCACTTGTTACAACGTATTGCGCAACCGTCTTACTTGTCGGGAATGTCCGAGTTCGAATGCCCCTCTTATTCGGGTCCCATCGATTTCTTAGAAGATCGTCATGTTTACCGCTGTAGCCATCTCCGTGCGTAGGTGTCGATGCATACGACGTGGTCAAGCCCATGGTTCTCCGGGCGGCAACCCCAAATGGTCACCTGACCAGGTGTTCTTCGTGATGTGACTGTAACCTGCATCACTAAATAGCGAAAATTGGTAACCGACTTTGTCGAGACGCCGATGTGCCTTGTGTCAGCCAGTACAACTGGATGGTCTTTCAACGAAGAGGTATTTAAATGATCCCCGTTATCATCGACACCGGTAGCGCTGCCCTGGGCGGTTTCCTGGACACCTTCGGTGCCGCTCTCCACGGAATCGTCAACACCCTGTGGACGGGATCCTTCGGCGGCCGCTGAATCAACGTGATGGTCGAGTAATCGACCGGGTCTCGCGCCACTGAGCGCGATTCCGGAGAGGGCCCCGCACCCCAGTGGTGCGGGGCCCTCCTCGTGCTGTCAGCGTGCCCGTGCGCCGACGGCCGACCGGGCGAGCTCGGCCGCGACCCGGTCCGGATGAGTCAACTGTGGGTAGTGGCCGGTGCCCTCGATGACGATCGGCTCACGCGGCACGGCCACCGAGAGCGGGTCTGCGGCCCCGACGACGATCCGCACCGGCACGGTGATCCCCGCGAGCAGTTCCGTCAACTCGTGTTGCCTAGCGGGTGCGCTCGCCCGTCGGAGCGCAGCGACCGTACGCGCTGCCACCCCTGGCCGCCGCAGGTTGGCGGCCGCGTCGGTCGCCGCGCCGACGGGGATACCCAGCCGAGCTGCCAAGGCGGCGGTCGACATTCGCCGCAACGCCACCGCGGTCAGCGGAGAGCGCAGCAGCCAACCGGTCGGCTGCTGTAGAAACGCGGGCGACACCAGGACAACACCGGAGACGCGATCCGGATGCGCCGCCGCGTACCGCAGCACCGGACCGCAGCCGAGCGAATGACCGACCAGCACCGGACGACTGCGCACGGAACTCATCAATCGCGGTAGCACGTCATCGATGTCGCCCGGTACCGACCGTCCGAGGCCGGGCAGGTCGGCGACCAGGCTCGGCGCTTCGAGCGCCGACCGCACCGCCCACCAGGAGTCGCCGTCGAGGGGCAGTCCGTGCAACAGCACATACGCGGGATTCTCCCGATCCCCGGAAACCCAAGTGCCGTCGACGAATCCGGCGGTCGGATCCGCTTCGACGGCGCCGAACCGGCTCGACACCAGATGATCGGCCCAGGTCCGCAGCACGGTCTCGGTGTGCGGCATGGTGATTCCGGCCCGTCGTGCGACCTCGTCCGCTGCTGAGGTGTCGTAACGGTCGTCGGCGATGAACGGCAGTGACTCGGGATCGGCACCGGTGAGCGCCCGCGGTAGCTTCTGGATAACACTGACCGGAATCGAGAAGCGCGGCGCGCGCACCCCCAGATGTCGCGCGAGCAGCCGAATCAGGTCCGGCAGCACCGGGGTTCGGGGATCGAGCACTGTGAAGGATCGGCCCACCGTGTCGTCCTGACTTGGCAGGGCGGTCAGGAAGGTCGCGAAGTAGTCCAGATCGACTATCGGAAGGAAGGTTTCGCGACCGCCGGGGATCGCCGCGAGCCTGCCGTGCCACAGGTCCGCGACAATGCTTGCGAGCCCGACGTATTGGCCGGGGCCGAGCACGCTGCTCGGGTTGGCGATGGTGAGCGGTATGCCGCGCTCGGCTGCCCGTCGCCGCAGCATCGGGTCGGACTCGACCTTTGAGGCCTCGTAAGCCCCACGCTCGTAGCGCTGTTCGCCGGAGTCCTCGACGGTGACGCGATAGCCGGTGATGTGCACGACGCGCCGCAGGGCAGGCAGCTCCGCCGCCCAGTCGAGCACGTTGAGCGCGCCGGTCACGTTCACCGCGTACGCGTCGTCCTTGTCGAGGCCGAAAGCGAAACGCGCCGCACAGTTATAGACGTCGTGGATGCCGGAGGTGTCGAGATCGGCAGGCAGGCCTAGATCTTTCGCGGTGATGTCACAAGGCACGACGCGGAGCCGGGTCTGGTCGACGGCGCGTGACTCCAGCCATGCGGCGAGTCGTTTCTCGCTTCCCGGCCGCAGCGCGGCCGTGACGGTTCCCCCTTGCTTCAGCAGCTGTTCGACCACGGCGCGGCCGATGAACCCGGCGGCGCCGACAACGAGGCTGGCGGTCATAGATCTCTCCTTAATAGACCGGTCTACATATTCTGTAGACCTGCGAAAACCTTTGGCATAACGCCGGATCAGAGCATCGCGCGAATCGTGCGCGCCACCCGCTCGAGCGGTTCGCGGCTGCGCTGCGCACGGGCCAAGAGCAGAGCGCCCTCGATCATGGCGAGGATCGCCGCGGCCAGGTCCGCCGCGTCCGAGCGGCCGTCGGCCTGCAATCGAATGCGCAGCGCCTGTTCCCATGCCGTGTACGCGGCGGCGCATTCGGCTTGGATCGTGTCGTTCGCCGCGGAAACGTCGAGGGTGACCGTGGCGACCGGGCAACCCTGGTGCCAGTCGGAGGCTTCCAGCCGATCACCGAAAGCGGCGAGCAAGCTGGTCGCCGCGGCCGCGGTGTCGCCGGGCGCGACCGCGTCGATCAGCGCGGTGATCTCATTTCCGGACTGTGCGACGGCCGCCGCGACGAGTTGGTCCTTGCCGCCGGGGAAGTGAAAGTACAGCGAACCGCGCGGTGCGCCGCTGGTCTCGATGATCTGGTTGAGGCCGGCGCCGAAGTATCCGTGCTTCTCCACCAGTCCGCGGGTGGCGTCGATCAGCTTGCCGCGCGTCTCGGTTCCCTTGGCACCCATGCCGGTAACAGTAGACCGGTCTGCATAATTTGACCAATGGGTCATACTGACGACGGCCGCCTTACCAGGGGGTAGCACATGCCGAAACGACGCCCACTAAGCTGATCGGCGGTAATTGCCGACCCCTTTCCCCAGGAGTACTCCACAGTGAGCCAAGCAGGCCGTCCTGTTGTCCTGATCGCCGACAAGCTTGCCCAGTCGACCGTCGACGCGCTCGGTGACGGAGTCGAGGTTCGGTGGGTCGACGGCCCTGACCGCCCGGCTCTACTCGCCGCGGTCCCCGAAGCCGACGCACTACTCGTGCGCTCCGCGACCACGGTGGACGCCGAGGTGCTGGAGGCGGGCAAGAACCTGAAGATCGTCGCGCGCGCCGGCGTCGGCCTCGACAATGTCGACGTGCCCGCGGCCACCGAGCGCGGTGTCATGGTCGTCAACGCGCCGACCTCGAACATTCACACCGCCGCTGAGCACGCCGTCACGCTGCTGCTCGCCGCCGCCCGCCAGATCCCGGCCGCCGATGCGACGCTGCGCGAGCACACCTGGCAGCGCAGCAAGTTCAACGGCGTCGAGATCTTCGACAAGACCGTCGGCGTGGTCGGCCTCGGCCGCATCGGCCAGCTGTTCGCAGCTCGGCTCGCCGCCTTCGAGACCAAGATCGTCGCGTACGACCCCTACGTGTCGCCGGCCCGCGCCGCCCAGCTCGGCATCGAGTTGCTGAGCCTGGACGAGCTGCTCGAGCGCGCCGACCTGATCTCGGTGCACCTGCCGAAGACCCCGGAGACCAAGGGCATCATCGGCAAGGAAGCCATCGCCAAGACCAAGCCGGGCGTCATCATCGTCAACGCGGCGCGTGGCGGCCTGGTCGACGAGCAGGCGCTCGCCGATGCCATCAAGTCCGGCCATGTGCGGGCCGCGGGCCTCGACGTGTTCGAGACCGAGCCGTGCACCGACAGCCCGCTGTTCGAGCTCCCGCAGGTCGTGGTGACCCCGCACCTCGGCGCGTCCACCTCCGAGGCGCAGGACCGGGCGGGCACCGATGTCGCCAAGTCCGTATTGCTCGCGCTCGCCGGGGAATTCGTGCCCGGTGCGGTGAACGTCACCGGTGGCAGCGTCGGCGAAGAGGTCGCGCCGTGGCTCGACATCGTGCGCAAGCAGGGCGCGCTGCTCGGCGCGCTGTCCGACGAACTGCCGGTCAGCGTCGAGGTGCAGGTGCGTGGCGAGCTCGCCGCGCAAGACGTAGCGGTGCTGGAACTTTCGGCGCTGCGCGGCATCTTCTCGGCCCTGGTCGAGGACCAGGTCACCTTCGTCAACGCGCCGACCCTGGCCAAGGAGCGCGGCATCACCGCACAGGTGAACACCGTGTCGGAGAGCCCGAGCCACCGCAGCGTCGTCGACCTGCGCGCGGTGTTCGGCGACGGCCGCACCCTGAACGTGGCGGGCACGCTGACCGAGCCGCAGCAGGCGCAGAAGATCGTCAACATCAACGGCCGCAACTACGACATGCGCGCCGAGGGCCTGAACGTGGCCGTGCTGAACTACGAGGACAAGCCGGGCGCGCTCGGCAAGATCGGCACCAAGCTCGGCGAGGCCGGGATCGACATCCTCGCCGCACAGCTGAGCCAGGACGTCGACAAGGAAGGCGCGACGGTGATGCTGCGCGTCAACCGTGAGGTGCCCGCCGACGTGGAGGCCGCGATCGCCGAATCCGTCGGTGCCGCAAAGGTCGTCGTCGTCGACCTGTTCTGATCGAATGCCCGGACGCCGCGCACCGATCGGCAACCGCGTGCACGACATCGTGCGCCGGAGCCGAAAAGGTGCGCGGCACCGGGAAATTGGGCACTGAGCGCGGCCGGTCACGGTGCGGCCGGCGATATTGAACGGAGCGTTGTTGCAATGAAGCTTGCTGTTATCCCCGGCGACGGCATCGGCCCCGAGGTCATCGCCGAGGCGCTCAAGGTGCTCGACGTGGTCCAGCCCGGTGTCGAGCGGACCGAGTACGACCTCGGCGCCAAGCGGTACCACGCGACCGGTGAGATTCTGCCGGACTCCGTGCTGCCGGAGTTGCGGCAGCACGACGCGATCCTGCTCGGCGCGATCGGTGATCCGTCGGTGCCGAGCGGCGTGCTCGAGCGCGGGCTGCTGCTGCGCACCAGGTTCGCGCTGGATCATCACGTGAATCTCCGGCCCTCGAAACTGTTTCCGGGGGTGACCAGTCCGCTGGCGGGCACTCCCGACATCGATTTCGTCGTAGTCCGTGAGGGCACCGAGGGGCCCTACACCGGCACCGGCGGCGCGATCCGCGTGCAGACTCCGCACGAGGTGGCGACCGAGGTCAGCACCAACACCCGCTTCGGCATCGAGCGCGTGGTGCGCTACGCCTTCGCCAAGGCGCAGGCCCGCCGCAAGCACCTCACGCTGGTGCACAAGACCAACGTGCTCACCTTCGCAGGCTCGCTGTGGCAGCGCACCGTCGACGAGGTCGCGGCCGAATTCCCTGACGTAGCAACGGCTTACCAGCACATCGATGCCGCGACCATTCACATGGTGAACGACCCGGGCCGGTTCGACGTGATCGTCACCGACAATCTGTTCGGCGACATCATCACCGACCTCGCCGCCGCCGTCAGCGGTGGCATCGGCCTGGCCGCCAGCGGCAACATCGATGCCTCCGGCACCAACCCGAGCATGTTCGAGCCGGTGCACGGCAGCGCCCCCGACATCGCGGGGCAGTCCAAGGCCGACCCGACCGCCGCGATCCTCTCGGTCTCGTTGCTGCTCAACCATCTCGGCAATACCGAAGCCGCCGCCCGCATCGAATCCGCCGTCGCCAAGGACCTCGCCGCACGCGCGGGCTCGGCGTCGACGGTCGAGATCGGCGACCGCATCGCCGCCATCGTCTGATCGAAACCCCTGAGGTCCCGTGCCGGAGCACTTCCGGTGCGGGACCTTTCGGGTACGTGTGAAACGCACGTGGCGTGGTAACCAGGGGTTGAGTCCATGACGTGCCGCACCCAGCCGCCCGTCGATGGATCGCCTGGTGAAACGGAGGTTTCGGTGAACGGACGGCGCGGGAAGCAGCGGCCCCAGGTCGGCCCGTATGCCGGGCTGGACCTGCGCGATGTGCCCGGCGGCGGCAAGGGTTTCGAGCTCGAGGACGGCTGGCTGGTCGAGGTGGATGCCGGCGCTCGGCACAACCACGTGACGCAGCGGCTCGGCCGGTTCATCGATGCGGGCGCCGTCGGTGCAGCCGTGCATCTCTGTGTCGGCAGTGGCTGGGAGGTCAGCACGCGCAGCGGGGTGCGCAAGCCCGACATCATCGTGATTCCCCGTGAGGTCGCCCGGGCCGCGGTGGTCGCGGACGTGCCCAAGCGAATTCCCGGATCCGAGGTGCGGCTGGCCGTCGAGGTCATCGCGCCGGGCAGCGGGACCGAACGCACCGACCGGGTACGGAAGGTGCGCGAGTACGCGGCGGTCGGCATTCCGCAGTATTGGATCGTCGAGCATCAGCCCGAGGTGCTGGTGCATCGTATGGTGTTGGGCGACGGCGGTTATGGCGCCGATCCCGTTGTCGGGTCCGGCAGTATCTTCGATGCGGTCGTCGACGCCGACAAGCCGTTCCGGGTCACCTTCGATCCCGCTGCGCTGCTTGCGGTTTGAGACCGGCCGGGCTCAGCCGGTACTGCGGTGGCGGCTCGGGCGGTGACTGATACCGACCGCGCGGCGGACGAACGCGACTGTCTCCGGGGCGATCTCGTCGAGGGGGCGGCCCGCATCGATGCGTTCGATGGCCCGCGCCAGTGCGCCGTCGATCAGATCGGCGGTCAGGTCGGGGTTCGCATTGCCGAGGGCGGTCAGTGCCGCGCGCAGCGGGGTGGCCAATTCGTGGTGCGCGTCGGCCAGGTCGCGCCGGGCGGTCTCGTCGCGAGGCAGGATGCTGCCGAGCACGGCGATGCGGTGCGCGCCGGATGCGGCCAGCGCCAAGGTGGTTCGCACGTAGGCCTCGACTTGGCCTGCGGCGGTCTCGGCCCGTTCGACCGTATCGCGCAGGCGCACGCCCCATTCCGTCAGCGCGTCCGCCACGATCCGGAACAGGATTTCGTCGCCGGACCGGAAGTATTTATAGACGCTGCTGCGCGCCAGCCCGGCGGCCGCGCCGACCGTGGCGGGCGTCACCGCCTGCGGTCCGTTCTGTAGCAGCACCTCCCGGGCGGCGTCGAGCAGCGCGCGCTCTTGGTTCGCCCGGTGTTCCGCGACGGTCGGTGCGTCGATCCTCGGCATCGGGCTCCTCGTCCTGATAGCGACGGAATGTTTCCATACTACCCTTGGCGACAAGGTGTCGCTAAATGCGACAGGTGTGGGGGTTGCGATGTAATCAGCACCGGAGCGCGTGGTTGCGGCAGGTGTCGTGTTCAGTGGGCTGAATGGTGCATTTGTACTAAAAGCGTTGTGGCCTAGTCGTTCCCGACCTTCCACTGTGCTGGTCGTCGCATCGGCCCTCGGGGCGATGGCTCGGATCGGGCGTCAATCCGTCAGGGCTGGACGGTTATTGAGTGCGGCCGGTCGGTACCAAGGGGACGGCGGCTACCGCCAGCGCTGCGGCCACCAGGTAGGCGGCGGCGAAACCGCTTGTGCTGATGAGCGCGCCGAACACCGGCGGGACCGCGGCCATCGCCAGATTCTGGCCGGTGTTCTGGATGCCGAGACCACGGCCGCTCCAGTAGGGACCGGCGATCTCGGCGACGGCGGTGAAGGCCAGCCCGTTGTCGGAGACCGTAATCACCGAGGCGGCGACGAGCAACGGGATTGCGGCCCACCACATGTGGGTCGCCGCCGCCAGGGCCAACGCGGCCATCGACAGCACGGCGGCGATCGCGACGGTGCGCAACGGACCCAACCGGCTGCCGACGCGGTCGGACCAGGCGCCCGCACCGATTCGTCCTGCGGCACCCAGGATTTGGGTCACGGTGACCAGAATGCCTGCGGCGGCCAGCGACCAGCCTGCGTCGCGGTGCAGCCACAACAGTGCGAAAGTCCACACGGTGCCCTGCGGTATGACCAGCAGCACAGAGACCGCATGGATGCGCCACAGCGTCGAATCACCGCGATAAGGATTGGCGCGCAACGCCGCATCTGTGCCGGCCCCGGTCGGTCGCGGTGGATCGATGATGCCGATCAGGCAGCCCAGCGCGGCGACGCCCGCCATCACCGTCGGCACCAGAATCGCCGCGGGCACACCGTATGTGGCCGCGACGGCGGGCACGGTCAGCGCGCCGACGGCGACACCGAGCGGCTGGGCGGTCTGCCGAATTCCCATGGCCAGGCCGCGCCGATGCGGTGGGAACCAGCCGACGATGACGCGGCCGCTCGCGCCGTTGGTGCTCGCGGCGCCGATGCCGCCGAGGAACAGCAGTGCGCCCAAAGCGATGTCGTGCGTGGTAGTCGACGCGGCGACGCCGGCGGCCAGCATCAGCAGTGGACCGCCGATCAATACTTTGCGCTCACCGATTCGATCGACCACGTACCCCCACGCGATCAATGTGCAGACCAATCCCAGTGTGGGCATTGCCACCAGCAGTCCCGCGGTGGCCAGCGGCATGCCCCGATCGGTCAGCGCGGGCAGCAGGAAGGGTGCACCGTTCACGAAGACCGCGCTGGCGGCCTGCGCGAAGACGCCGAGGCCGAGCATGGACCACCGTCGAGCCTCCTGGATCTGCGGGACGGTAGCCATCGGCCTCACCTCGTATCTCATTATTTGGGAATCAAGTCCCATTGAGTGAACAGCGAGCCTTACGTTACACCGGCTGGGCAAGTGGATTACGGGGAGTGGATGTCGGCCTGCTCACAGCTGGCTCAGGGCGCCGGTGCGCGGCCGTGCGTACCGCTCGGTTGGGCGCGTTCGGGCAGGTGGAAGCCGGTCGATAGACTGCCCGGCATGCGTCTAGGTCGAGTAGCCAGTCCCGATGGGGTCGCGTTCGTCAGCATCGAGGGGGACGGAAGCGACAGCATCGCGAAGGAAATCGCGGAACACCCGTTCGGTACGCCGACGTTCACCGGGCGGAGCTGGCCGCTGGCCGATGTGCGCCTGCTCGCGCCCATCCTGGCGAGCAAGGTGGTGTGTATCGGCAAGAACTATGCGGCGCACGCGGCCGAAATGGGCGGGCCCGCACCGGAAGATCCGGTGATCTTCCTCAAGCCGAACACCTCGATCATCGGGCCGAACGCGCCGATCATCCTGCCGCCCAGCTCCTCTCAGGTCGACTACGAGGGCGAGCTCGCCGTCGTCATCGGCCGTCCGTGCAAGGACGTGCCCGCCGCCCGCGCGCTGGACGTGGTGCTCGGCTACACCGTCGCCAACGATGTGACCGCGCGCGATCAGCAGCGCCACGACGGCCAATGGACCAGGGGCAAGGGTTACGACACCTTCTGCCCGCTCGGCCCGTGGATCGAAACCTCCTTGGACCCCTCGGATCTGGAGATCGTCACCGAGCTCGACGGCGAAGTCCGCCAGCGCAGCCGCACTTCGCTTCTACTGCACGACATTCCGAAGCTCATCGAATGGATCAGCACGGTGATGACGCTGCTGCCCGGTGACGTGATCCTCACCGGGACGCCCGAGGGTGTCGGTCCGGTCCAGGCCGGCCAGCAAGTGTCCGTGACCGTGGAGGGCATCGGCACCCTCATCAATCCCGTTGCCGCCAAGCACCGCTAGTGACTGCTTGCCGGTCACTGGTAATGGTCAGCTAGTCGAAAGAGAGCCATGACTGAAGTACGGGTCCGCTTCTGCCCGTCGCCGACCGGGACGCCGCACGTCGGCCTGATCCGGACGGCGCTGTTCAACTGGGCCTACGCCCGGCACCACGGTGGAAAGTTCGTATTCCGCATCGAAGACACCGATGCGGCACGGGATTCCGAGGACTCCTACCGCGCGCTGCTCGACGCGCTGCGCTGGCTCGGCCTCACCTGGGACGAGGGCCCGGAGGTCGGCGGCCCCTACGAGCCGTACCGCCAGTCGCTGCGCAAGGATCTGCACCTCGATGTGGTCCGCCGCCTGCTCGACGCGGGCGAGGCCTACGAATCCTTCTCCACCCCTGAGGAAGTCGAGGCGCGTCATCGCGCGGCCGGCCGCGACCCGAAACTCGGCTACGACAACTACGATCGCGAGCTCACCGCCCAGCAGATCGAGGCGTACCGAGATGCCGGGCGCCCCGCGGTGATTCGCCTCCGGATGCCCGACGAGGACCTCAGCTGGCACGATCTGGTGCGCGGCGAGACCACCTTCAAAGCGGGCACCGTGCCGGACTTCGCGCTCACCCGCGGCACCGGCGATCCGTTGTACACGCTGGTCAACCCGGTCGACGACGCCTTGATGAAGATCACTCACGTGTTGCGCGGCGAGGACCTGCTCTCCTCGACACCGCGCCAGCTCGCGCTCTACGGCGCCCTGCGCCGGATCGGCGTGGCCGACTTCACGCCGGAGTTCGGTCACCTGCCGTTCGTCATGGGACAGGGCAACAAGAAGTTGTCCAAGCGCGATCCCGAGTCGAATCTGTTCGTCCATCGGGACCGTGGATTCATCCCGGAAGGTTTGCTGAATTACCTGGCACTTCTCGGCTGGAGCATCGCAGACGACCACGACCTGTTCACCATGGCGGAGATGGTTGCTGCGTTCGACATATCGAAAGTAAATTCGAATCCGGCCAGATTTGATCAGAAGAAGGCGGATGCGCTCAACGCTGAGCACATCAGATTGCTGGAACCCGCTGATTTCAGCAACCGACTGCGCGAGTACCTGACCCAACACGGTCATATCGGCGCCGAAATCGATGAGAAGATCTTCGCCGCGGCGGCCGAACTCGTGCAGACCCGGATCGTCGTCTTGTCCGATGCTTGGGAACTGTTGCGTTTCCTGTTGGCGCCCGCCGAACAATTTGCGATCGACCCCGCCGCGGGAGCCAAGAATCTCGGCGCCGACGCAACCCCGGTATTGCAAGCTGCTATTACTGCGCTGGAGCCACTCGCGCAGTGGTCGACATCCGCTATAGAAGAAGCGCTGAAAACCGCGCTGATCGATGAACTGGGCCTCAAACCGCGCAAGGCATTCGCGCCCGTGCGCGTCGCGGTGACCGGATCACACATCAGCCCGCCACTGTACGAGTCGCTCGAACTGCTCGGCCGCGAAGCAACCCTCGCGCGGCTGCACTCCGCACGGGAGTGGTCGGCTACTACCTGAAACTGGCGAAACAGGCCGAAAACATGGCTTTGACCAGGCGATTTGTAGTTAACCCGTAGCCGTTTGGTACTCTTCTTCTCGGCTCGGAACAAGGCCTCGCAGTCACCCAGACGCGAGGCTGAAAGACCTGGTCATTGGGGTATGGTGTAATTGGCAACACAGCTGATTCTGGTTCAGCCATTCTAGGTTCGAGTCCTGGTACCCCAGCGGAGAGATTGTTGTCGAGATCGGTTGCGCGGCCGAAATCAGTACAGCAGCTGGCGATTTGGTCGCCACGCTCCGGCCAGCTAAGCTAGCCGAGCCTCCTGATCGAAAGATCAACCAAAGGTGCTCCTCGTGCAAACGAGAAGCAGTCCTGGCCCCGTCGTCTAGCGGCCTAGGACGCCGCCCTCTCAAGGCGGTAGCGCGGGTTCGAATCCCGTCGGGGCTACAAACCAGTGCAAGGCCCATGCTCATGGAGAGCATGGGCCTTGCTGGTTTTCCGCGTGTTTTTTGGGGGTGCAACCCCCAAACCCCGCCCGGCGGGCTTCGCCGCCCCCGGACCCCCGGGCCGAGGGGCTTCGCCCTCGGCGGGCATGGGGGGAGGTCGGGATGGGATGTCTCGTTACTGAACTCATGGCTGGGCCTTCGCGTATGCCTCTCTGAGGGAGGTTGGCTCGCGAGGCGGGTAGGGAACCCCCAGGTACAACGAAGGCCCCCCGGTCGGTGACCGGAGGGCCTTTTTCGGCCGCGGGGGTTATCCGCTCTTGCGGCGGAATTCGCGCTTGTGGCTGGCGCTGCCGTGGGTGGCGTTGGCGCCCTTGGAGCGGCCGTCGAGGTGGTCGGCGGTGCGGGCGTTGTGCTGGTTTTTGCGGTCGAGCGCCTCTTTGAACTTGCGCTTCAGCTCGTCGGCGCTGGTGCCCTCGGTGTTGCTCGAGCTCGGGGAACTATCCGGTTCCGTCATCGCCGTCTCCTCGTGGTGGCGGCCGGGTGCCGCGGAACAGGTCCGGCGGGTTTCGGCCGATTGGTGTCGAACGGTTCGACGTTAGTCGCCGGAGGGGGGCGATGTCAGGTCGATATCGAGGGCGCGTCGGGGGCTGTGCCGCAACGCATAGGCGGGTCAGTCGAGGTATTGGGCGGTGGTGCCGCCGAGGGGGAGCTGGGGGAGGCCGAGCTTGCGGTGATCCCAGCTGCGAATGCGGTGGGCGACGACGCGGATGGCGGTGCGCTTGTGCAGCATGGCCTCGACCATGGGGCGGACGTCTTCGCTGTAGGGGCCGGTGTAGCGCTCCCACACGCTGACGCCGACGGCGTAGAGCTTGTCGGGGTCGTCGATGATCTCGGCGTGGCCCTCTAGGGAGACGCCGCGCAACTGGTCGTAGGTCTGGCCGGCCTCGATCATGCAGGTGATACGCGGGTCGCGGCGTAGGTTGACGGCTTTCTGCGACTTGGCCTTGGTTTCGAACCACAGCTCGCCGTCGATGAGCGCGTACCACATGGCGGTCAGGTGCGGCGTGCCCTTGGGGCCGATGGTCGCCAGGGTGGCGATGCGGCTGCGCTCCAGGAACTCGGTGATCTCGGTGTCGGACATGACGATCTGTGCCCGTTGGTTGACTCCCATGGACTCACTCTAGAAGGTCATTTCTAGAACGTGTTATAGGCGCTTGTGTAGGGCTTCGGCGGCGGCGACGAGGTCGGCGGCCCAGCGGGCACCGGGCCTGCGGCCCATGCGGTCGATCGGGCCGGAGACCGAGACGGCGGCGATCACGGTGCCGCCGGCATCGCGCACGGGGGCGGAAACGCTGGCCACGCCGGAGGCGCGTTCGGCCGCGCTCTGTGCCCAGCCGCGCTTGCGCACCTCGGTCAGCGCGCGTTCGCCGAAGACGGCGTCGGCGAGGATGATGCGTTGCAGGTCGGGATCGGCCCAGGCGAGCAGCACCTTGGCGGCGGAGCCCGCGGTGAGTGGGAGTCGCGCGCCGACGGGGACGGTGTCGCGGAGTCCGACGGGTGGTTCCAAGGCCGCGACGCAGATGCGCGCATTGCCGTCCAGGCGGTACAGCTGGACGCTTTCGCCGGTGATCTCGCGCAACCGGGGCAGGATCGCGGACGCGGCCTCCAGCAGCGGATCGGTGGCGCCTGCGGCGAGCTCGGCGAGGGCGGGGCCGGGGCGCCACATTCCGGTGTTGTCGCGGGCCAGCAGCCGGTGCACTTCCAGGCCGACGGCCAGGCGATGGGCGGTGGCGCGGGGCAGGCCGGTCCGGGCGCACAGCTCGTTGAGACCGCGGGGGTGCTGGGCGACGGCGTACAACACCGCCACTGCTTTGTCGAGGACGCCGATGCCGCTATGCTGTCTCATAGAACGATACTAGCGTCTCGGATGCTGGGAAATCCACTGCTGGGTGTTCCCCACGCGGAATCTCCCACGGGGCATCCGACCTCGCATATCCGAAAACTTGTGCAGCCGCCCCCGCGCTCCCAGCCCGGACCGCGACCGGATGCTCGTCGAAAGGTGATCGAGAAATGGCACAGCCACGCACCATGGCCGAAAAGGTGTGGGAGCAGCACGTCGTAGCCCGCGGTTCGGGCGAGGGCGTCGGGCGCGAACCCGACCTGATCTACATCGACCTGCATCTCGTGCACGAGGTGACCAGCCCGCAGGCCTTCGACGGCCTGCGCGCGGCGGGCAGGCCGGTCCGGCGGCCCGATCTGACCATCGCGACCGAGGACCACAATGTCCCGACCGCCGACATCGATAAGCCCATCGCGGACCCGATTTCGCGCACCCAGGTGGACACACTGCGCCGCAACTGCGCGGAATTCGGTGTGCGGCTGCATCCGATGGGCGATCTGGACCAGGGCATCGTGCACGTCGTCGGCCCCCAGTTGGGCCTCACCCAGCCGGGAATGACGGTGGTGTGCGGGGACAGTCACACCTCGACGCACGGCGCGTTCGGCGCGCTGGCGATGGGTATCGGCACCTCCGAGGTCGAACATGTCCTTGCCACCCAGACACTCTCGCTGCGCCCGTTCAAGACGATGGCGATCACCGTGGACGGCACGTTGGCCCCCGGTGTGACGAGCAAGGACCTGATTCTGGCCGTCATCGCCAAAATCGGCACCGGCGGCGGCCAGGGCTACGTGCTGGAGTACCGCGGCGAGGCGATTCGGGCCATGTCGATGGAGGCGCGAATGACCATCTGCAACATGTCCATCGAAGCGGGCGCCAGGGCGGGCATGATCGCCCCGGACGAAACGACCTATGAATTCCTCGAAGGACGCCCGCACGCGCCGCAGGGAGCCGACTGGACGGCAGCAGTGGCCGCCTGGGAAGCGCTGAAGACCGACGAGGGCGCGGTGTTCGACGCCGAGGTGCACATCGACGCGAGCGAGCTGACCCCGTTCGTCACCTGGGGCACCAACCCGGGACAGGGCGCGCCCCTTGGCGAATCGGTGCCGGACCCCGCCCAGATCGCCGATGAGACGGCGCGCGAGTCCGCCGCGAAAGCGCTGCGGTACATGGATTTGGAGCCGGGCACTCCGCTTCGGCAGGTCTCGGTCGACACCGTATTCGTCGGATCGTGCACCAACGGACGCATCGAGGATTTGCGTGCGGTGGCCGGTATTTTAAAGGGACGCAAGGTCGCCGACTCGGTACGAATGTTGGTTGTACCGGGGTCGATGCGGGTTCGCGCACAGGCCGAATTAGAAGGACTGGGCGAGATTTTCACCGCGGCAGGCGCCGAATGGCGGCAGGCGGGCTGCTCAATGTGCCTGGGAATGAATCCGGATCAGCTCGAACCGGGCCAGCGCTGCGCCTCGACGTCGAACCGGAACTTCGAGGGCAGGCAGGGCAAAGGTGGCCGTACGCACCTGGTTTCCCCGCTCGTAGCGGCCGCGACGGCGGTTCGCGGAACCCTGTCCTCGCCTGCGGATCTGGACTGACCGGACGCGATACCCCTACCGACTCAGGAGAATCAATGGAAGCCTTCACCGTGCACAAGGGGATCGGCGTGCCGTTCCGCCGTTCCAATGTCGATACCGATCAGATCATCCCGGCTGTGTACCTGAAGCGGGTGACCCGCACTGGATTCGAGGACGGACTCTTCGCCGCGTGGCGTAACGATCCGGACTTCATTCTGAACAACGAGCCGTACAACCGGGGAAGTGTGCTGGTAGCGGGCCCGGATTTCGGCACCGGATCGTCGCGTGAGCACGCCGTTTGGGCGCTGTCGGACTACGGCTTTCGGGTGGTGATCTCGTCCCGGTTCGCCGACATCTTCCGTGGCAATGCGGGTAAGGGCGGGCTCTTGGCCGCTCAGATGTCACAGAACGATGTCGAAATGCTCTGGAAGTTGCTCGAGGAACAGCCTGGACTCGAATTGGTTGTGGACCTCGAGGCGCGCACGGTGACCGCCGGAACCGCCGTGTTGCCGTTCGATATTGATGACTACACACGGTGGCGTCTGCTCGAAGGATTGGACGACATCGGGCTCACCCTGCGCCGCAGCGACACCATCGCCCAGTTCGAAAACGCAAGGCCAGCATGGAAACCCACTACCCTCCCGGCACGTATTTCGCAGTCCTAAACACCCCGGGGTGTTAGCTGGATGACAAGGGGGCCGATAGCTGGACGTGTGCTAAACCACATGAATTTTGGCGTGGCACATAGACTCTTGCCCAAAGTGGGTTTACCGTGGTACCTAGTCGGTCCGACGACGGGCCATTAGTCTGCGGAGGATTCAATGAACAAGGCGGAACTGATCGACGTTCTGACCGAAAAGTTGGGTACTGATAGGCGCACGGCCACCGCGGCAGTCGAGCATGTGGTCGACACCATCGTGCGCGCGGTGCACAAGGGTCAGAGCGTCACAATCACCGGATTCGGTGTGTTCGAACAGCGCAAGCGTGCGGCTCGAGTTGCCAGGAACCCGCGCACCGGCGAAACCGTCAAGGTGAAGCCCACTTCGGTGCCTGCGTTCCGTCCGGGCGCTCAGTTCAAGGCCGTGATCGCGGGTAAGCAGAAGCTCGCCCAGAGCGGTCCCGCCGTCAAGCGCGGCGTGAATGCGCCGGTGGCGGCGAAGAAGGCGGCTGCCAAGAAGACGGCGGCCAAGAAGACCGCCGCCAAGAAGGCCACCCCCACGAAGGGCCCGGCCAAGACCACGGCGAAGAAGGCCGCCAAGAAGGCGCCCGCAAAGACCGCTGCTCGCAAGACGACTGCGGCCAAGGCGCCCGCCAAGAAGACGGCTGCCAAGAAGACGGCCGTGAAGAAGGCGCCTGCCAAGAAGGTCACCGCCGCCAAGAAGGCGCCGGCCAAGAAGGTCACCGCGGCCAAGAAGACGGTCGCCAAGAAGGCTCCGGCCAAGAAGTCGGCCGCCAAGAAGGCGCCCGCTCGCGGTCGCCGCTAGATACTGCGCCAGTACGGTATTGGCGCCGGGTGAGCGGTCGTGCGGCCAATCACCCGCTGTACCGATCGAACACGGCCCCGGAGGATGCCTCCGGGGCCGTTTCGGTTGTCTGGGGCTGTCTTTCAGGGGGCTGTTCGGGTGCTTCCGATGACAGCGGTCAGGACTTCACGACGTCGGAGTTCAGCGAGCGGTCCAGATGGTCGGCGGCGACCAGCTTGCGGTCGATGAACGACAGCACCCACACACTGCCCTTGCGGTTGCGTGCGGACGGCAGCGTGATGCCGTCGCGCTCGGCCCACCAGCGCAGCAGATCCGGAATCACCTTGCCCTGACTGCACACAACGGGCACCTCGGTGTCCGAGACCAGTGCGACGACCCGCTGCCGCGCCGCGTCCTGCGCTGCGGCATAACCGGTTTCGGACAGCAGCGGCTCGAGCGTGATCTCGACGCCGAGCTTCTCGGCCAGCGGTGTCACCGTCTGCACGCAGCGCACCGGATCGGCCGAATAGATCTCAGATGCCCCGAACGCCAGCAGGTTCGAGACCAGAGCTCCTGCTTGGGCTTGGCCCGACCGATCCAGTGGGCGCAGCGGGTCGGGACCGGAGAAGCGGTCTCGCCGACCGGCTTTCGCGTGCCGCACCAACAGCAGCGTGCGGGTTTCCGGTGGCAGCCGGGTGAACGCGCGCAGCACCTGCCGATCCATCGGGTAGGACAGCTGGTCCATCACCCGATCCAGCGGATACCAATTCAGCACGTCCACTTCATCATTCGAGGTGAACTCGCCACCGGCCACTTCGGCCGCCCAGTAGTCGACGCGCTTCAGCTTGCGGTGTCCGGGCACCGGATAGGTGACGTGGCCGAGGTAGCGGCCCAGCCTGCAGTCCAGACCGGTCTCCTCGCGGACCTCACGGACCGCGGCGAGCACCGGCGTCTCACCCGGATCGAGCTTGCCCTTGGGCAGCGACCAATCCTGGTACTTCGGCCGGTGCACCACGGCGATCTCCACGCCGCCGTTCGGCGCTCGCCGCCACAGCACCGCGCCTGCGGCGTGAATGTTGGCGGTAACACGGGGATCCCAGAAGGGGCCCCCTTCCATCTCGTACCCCGTAGCACCACTCACTGTTGTTCTGGCCTCCGCAGCCGCATGAGGAATTCTTGGTGGTCACGCACTTTGACATCGTCATCGCCTGCGTGTTCGGGCCACGCGAGCCAATTGCCATCCGAGCTGAGTACCCAGCAGCGGGTGTTGGGATGCAGGGCGGAGTCGAAGACCTGCCCGAGCTGCTCGGTCAGCCGCGGATCCTTCACCTGCGCCATCACTTCCACGCGCCGGTCCAGGTTGCGGTGCATCATGTCGGCACTGCCGATCCAGTACTGATCCTGGGCCTGGAAGTGCATGACGCGCGAATGTTCGAGGAAGCGGCCGAGGATCGAGCGGACCTCGATGTTCTCGCTCATCCCTGGCACACCGGGGCGCAGCCCGCAGATGCCGCGCACCACGATCTGCACCGGCACACCGGCCAGTGACGCCCGATACAGCGCGTCGATGATCTCCTCGTCGACGATCGCATTGGCCTTCAACCGGATTCGGGCGTCCTTGCCCTCGGCGGCCAGCTCGGTCTCCCGCTGGATCCGCTCGATGATCCCGGCGCGCACGCCATGCGGCGCGACAAGCAGGTTGCGGTAGTTCTCTTTTCGTGAGTAACCGGTCAGCGAATTGAACAGGTCGGTCAGGTCGGCACCGATTTCCGGTGCGGCGGTGAGCAATCCGACGTCCTCGTAGAGCCGCGCGGTCTTCGGGTTGTAGTTGCCGGTGCCGATGTGGCAGTAACGACGGATGGTCGCGCCCTCGCGGCGCACCACCAGACAGGTCTTGCAGTGCGTCTTCAAGCCGATCAGGCCGTAGACCACGTGCACGCCGGCCTGCTCCAGCTGGCGTGCCCATTTGATGTTGGCCTGCTCGTCGAAGCGCGCCTTGATCTCGACCAGCGCGACCACCTGCTTGCCCGCCTCGGCGGCATCGATGAGCGCGTTGACGATCGGGGAGTCACCGGAGGTGCGGTAGAGCGTCTGCTTGATGGCGAGCACCTGCGGGTCCGCGGCGGCCTGTTCGATGAACCGCTGCACGCTGGTGGAGAACGAGTCGTAGGGGTGGTGCACCAGCACGTCGCCCTCGCGCAGCGCGGCGAACACGTTGCGCGGCGTCTCCCGCTCGCCGAACGCGGGCGGGGTGGCGGGCACGTAGGGCGCGTCTTTGAGGTTCGGCCGGTCCACCCCGTACACCTGCCACAGGCAGGACAGGTCGAGCAGGCCGGGCACCTGGATGACGTCGCCGGGGTCGACATCCAGTTCACGCAACAACAATTCGAGCATGTGCTCGGTCATGTCGTCGGAGACCTCCAGCCGCACCGGCGAGCCGAAGCGGCGGCGCGCGAGTTCGCGTTCGAGGGCCTGCAGCAGGTCCTCGTCGCGGTCCTCGTCCACCTCGAAGTCGGCGTTGCGGGTGATCCGGAACGAGTGCTGCTCAACCACTTCCATGCCGGGGAACAGCAGATCGAGGTGCGCCGCGATCAGCTCCTCCATCGGCAGGAAGGCGGCGATGGTCGAACCGGCGTCGGTGCGCCGCACCCGGACGAACCGATCTACGTTGTCCGGCACCTTGACTCGGGCGAAGTGCTCGCCGCCGGTGGCGGAATCCTTCACCGTCACCGCGAGATTCAGGCTCAGCCCGCTGATGTAGGGGAACGGGTGTGCCGGGTCCACCGCGAGCGGGGTCAGCACCGGGAACACCTGATCCTGGAAGTGGCCCGAGAGGCGTTGGCGCTCATCGTCGTTCAGGTCGGTCCAGTCGATGATCGCGATGCCCTCGGCGGTGAGCGCGGGCAGCACGTCGTCCAGGAAGACGCGCGCGTGGCGCACGGCGATCTCCTGCGCGCGGGCGGCGATCAACTCCAGTTGCTCGCCGGGCGAGCGGCCGTCCGCGGAACGCACCAGCAGACCGGTCTCGGCGCGGCGCTTGAGACCCGCGACGCGCACCATGTAGAACTCGTCGAGATTCGACGCGAAGATGGCGAGGAATTTGGCGCGCTCCAGCAGGGGCAGCGACGCGTCCTCGGCCAGGGCCAGCACCCGGGCGTTGAAATCGAGCCAGCTCAGCTCGCGGTTGAGGTAGCGATCACGTGGCAACTGCGCGATCGTCGCGTCGGTCGGCACCGGACTCGCCGCAGGCGGCGGGGTAGGAAGCAATTGCTGTTTGACAACTTCCGTATCGCTCATGGCCGTACCTCGCTGGCGCTAGGCTCTGACAGGCGCGATACACGCTGGCAGACGGTTAGCTCGCTTCGCTCACTCACGCCAACGATCATCCCCTACAAACCGGGCAGTGTGGAGCCCGACACTGTGATTGACGTCAGCATCACCTCACCCTAGCGACCTCCTAGCACACTCGGCGAACCGGAATGTGAACAGGATCTGGCCAGCCGATGTCGTGCAGCGCCACCCGGGTCGCGCAGCCCGCGCCGAGCTCAATGGCCAGGTCCAGGTCATCAGCCGTGTCCACATCCAGTCGCAACCCGGGCCACTCGCCGGCCAGATCGACCGCACCCGCCGCTCTGTGTTTGCCCGCCGAACCAGGGCCGAAACGGGGTTCGAGGGCGGCAATGGGGTCGCGGACAAGTAGCGCTGCGGTGCCGGTGCCCGCGTGATCGACCACGATCGAGCGCAGCCCGCGCGGGGCGACCGTCAGCACGTCTCCGAGTTCCTCCGGGCGCAGTGCGGGCAGGTCCGCCTGCAACGCGAGCAGATCGACCGGGCCGTACCGGTGCCGCAGCCCCGTCGCGGCGTCGGCGAGCGCGTTATTCAACCCGTCTCGGCCGGCGGTGCGGGGCTCCGGGTGCACCGCGGCGCCCATCGAGCGGGCCAGGTCGGCCACCGCCGGATCCGGCGTGACCACGGTGATCGAAACGATCTCCTGGACGGCCGCGGTAGCAGTGATGGTGTCGGCGAGCATGGCGAGGACCAGCCGGGCCCGGTGTTCCGGGCGCAGCCGGTCGGCCAGTCGGCTCTTGGCCTGATCGAGGCTCTTCACCGCGATCACGGCATGCACGGCGTGCGGGCGCATGCGTCCAATCCTTCCATGGCATATTGGGCAGATGACGAGGGCGGCAGTACTGGGCGCGGGATCTTGGGGGACCGCGTTCGCAAAGGTCTTGGCGGACGCGGGAACCGACGTCACCATCTGGGCGCGACGACCCGAGGTCGCCGAAATACTGCACACCCAACATCGCAATCCGTCCTACCTCACCGA
The DNA here is from genome assembly GCF_900269665.1 of Nocardia suismassiliense. Taxonomy (GTDB): domain Bacteria; phylum Actinomycetota; class Actinomycetes; order Mycobacteriales; family Mycobacteriaceae; genus Nocardia; species Nocardia suismassiliense. Next base: position 7,312,086 of record NZ_LT985361.1, on the reverse strand, counting down.
TATTCCTTTGCCCCCGCTGAAAGCCACCCACGACCCCGCCGTCGCCCTCGACGCGGCCGACATCGTGGTGCTCGCGGTGCCGTCCCAATCCCTGCGCGTAAACCTCGAGCAGTGGAAAGGGTTGATCCCTCCGGACGCCTCACTGCTCAGCCTCGCCAAAGGCATCGAGAACGGCACATTGCTGCGCATGAGTCAGGTGATCGCCGAGGTCAGCGGGGCCGACGCGAGCCGGGTCGCCGTGCTGTCCGGCCCGAACCTGGCCCGGGAGATCGCCGTCGGCCAGCCCGCGGCGACCGTGATCGCCTGCTCCGACGCCGACCGCGCCGTCGCGCTGCAGCACGCCAGCGCCACCGGATACTTCCGCCCCTACACCAACACCGATGTGATCGGCTGTGAAATCGGCGGCGCGTGCAAGAACGTGATCGCCCTCGCCTGCGGCATCGCCTCCGGAATGGGCTTGGGCGACAACACCGTCGCCAGCATCATCACCCGCGGCCTCGCCGAAATCATCCGCCTCGGCGTCGCCCTCGGCGCCGAACCCGCCACCCTCTCCGGCCTCGCCGGCGTCGGCGACCTCGTCGCCACCTGCACCTCACCCCTGTCCCGCAACCGCTCCTTCGGCCACGCCCTCGGTGCGGGCGGCTCCATGGAAACCGCCCAGGAAGCAACCCACGGCCAAGTCGCCGAAGGCGTCAAATCCTGCACCTCCATCCGCGCCCTCGCCGTAAAACACGACGTCGACATGCCCCTCACCACCGCCGTGAACCAGGTCTGCCACGAAGGTATGGCCGTGCGGGAAGCCGTCGGTAATCTGCTCGGGCGGCGGATCAAGCCGGAATAGGCCGCCCGGCCCCGCCCCGCGGTTGGGCTCACGGGTAGCGGTGTGGGCCGCTCGCGGCGACGGGTACGGTTCGGGGCATGACGAACCGGATCCGGGTGGCTGTGGTTTTCGGCGGGCGGGGCAATGAGCACTCTGTGTCCTGCGTGGCGGCGGGCAGCGTGCTGCCCAACCTGGATCCGGAAAAGTACGACGTCGTGCCGATCGGGATCAGTACCGAAGGGGCATGGGTGCTGGCCGATTCGGAGGTCGCGGCCCTCGGATTCCAGGACCGCGCGCTGCCCTCGGTCGACAGCACCGGGACGGCGTTGACCTTGGCCGCCGGTCCCAGCAATTCGGGTGCGCTGGTCGCGCTCGATGATCCCGGCGCCACCCTCGGCTCGGTCGATGTGGTGTTTCCGCTGCTGCACGGGCCGTTCGGGGAGGACGGAACCCTGCAAGGCATGTTGGAACTGGCCGGCGTGCCTTACGTCGGCGCGGGCGTGCTGGCCAGCGCGGCCGGCATGGACAAGGAGTTCACCAAGAAACTTCTTGCGGCCGAAGGGTTGCCGATCGGTCTGCAGGTGGTGCTGCGGCCCGGCACCGAGACGCTCAGCGAGGAGGACCGGGCGCGCCTCGGGCTGCCGGTATTCGTGAAGCCCGCGCGTGGTGGATCATCGATCGGCATCACGAAGGTCACCGATTGGGCAGCGCTGGACACGGCTATCGCTACCGCCCGGGCGCACGATCCCAAGGTGATCGTCGAGGCGGGCATCGTGGGACGTGAGGTCGAGTGCGGCGTACTCGAATTCCCGGACGGTCGAGTGGAAGCCAGTGTGGTGGCGGAGATCCGGATGCCGGAGGAAGACACCACCGCCGCCGGCCCCGAGTTCTACGACTTCGAGACCAAATACCTCGACGACGTCTGCGAGTTCGACATCCCGGCGAAGCTGGACGACGAAGTCTCCGACAGCGTCCGGGAATTGGCGATCAAGGCGTTCCGGGCACTGGACTGTCAGGGCCTGTCCCGGGTGGACTTCTTCATCACCGCCGACGGGCCGGTGATCAACGAGATCAACACCCTGCCCGGCTTCACTCCGATCTCGATGTACCCGCGGATGTGGGAAGCCACTGGCGTCGACTATCGAACCTTGGTGTCCACCTTGATCGAGACGGCCCTGGCGCGCGGCACCGGACTTCGCTAGCACGGGGCGCTGCCGAACTCGACCTCTCCAGCGGGAAAGCCACTCTGAACCCGGTTCGCGACTGATCGACGGGACGTGGTGGCGGCGTTGTGCGAGTGCCGTCATGTCCCGGTTGGGTCAGTTGGGGAGGGGGCCTGGGTCTAGGGGNGCGGGCGCGGATCGCGCGGTATTCGCGATCGGAATCCAAGCCGTATCGTTCGACCTGGACACGGATCTCGGCAGGGCTGAGCGTGCCGAACAGGATGCCGCGGACCAAGTCGGCGCGGCGCTGCTGGTCGTGGCGGGGTCGGTCGGAAACGGCATCGATATGTTCGCGCGCCACCGCGCGGGTCGGGGGGTCGGGGGGGGGGGGGAATTCGGTGGGCAGGGCGGGGAGCAGGGTGGTGCAGGCGGGGCCGGTGGCAGCGGGTGCGGGGACCGGGCCGAGGACGAGCGGTTCGCGTTCGACGGGGGCGCGGCGGGCCATGATCGCGGCCACCAGGACACCGACCACTAGGACGACCGGCAAGGCCACGGCGGTGGCGATGAGGGCGGGGGAGTACTGGCGGGCGCTCGCGGACGAGTCGAGGGTGCTGCCATCGGTTTTCGCTGTGGCGGCCTCGGCGCCCTCGACAGGCTTCCCCACCGTCTCCTTCGCCGAATCGCGGTCCGACGATTCCGCCGCCATGCTCACCGATCCTTCCTGTCGCGCTGAATGGGTGGTCGGGGCCGCGGGAGGTGCGGCGGCGCGGTGACCGGCCCGGTAGTAGTCGATTGCCCTGAAAAGGGTACCTTCGGGTCGATTCCAGTCGGCAGCGCGTCTGAAAGGACCGGTCATCAGCGAGTACACGGGGCCGAGGACGGTGCGTGAACTGGGGGAGTTCGCGCTGATCGCGCGGATCAACAGTGGTCGGGTGCAGGCGCCGGGGGTGTTGCTCGGGCCCGGTGACGACGCCGCGCTGGTGGCCGCACCCGACGGGCGGTTCGTGGTCACCACCGACATGCTCGTGCAGGACCGGCATTTCCGGCTCGACTGGTCGAGTCCGGTGGATATCGGACGCAAGGCGATCGCGCAGAACGCGGCCGACGTGGTCGCGATGGGCGCGTGGCCGAGCGCGTTCGTGGTGGCGCTCGGCTGCCCGGCCGACACTGCGCTGGACGTGATCGATGGCCTGACCGAGGGGATGTGGGCGGAGGCGACCCGGGCCGGCGCGTCGATCGCGGGCGGTGACCTGGTCCGCAGCCGCGACCTGGTCATCTCGGTGACCGCGTTCGGTGACCTGCGTGGCCGGGCGGCCGTCACGAGAGCCGGTGCGCGCGTGGGGGACACGGTCGCCGTCGCGGGCCGTCTCGGCTGGTCGGCCGCCGGCCTCGCGATCCTGACGGCCGGTGCCGAAGCCGACGACTTCGCCGAAGCGCTTGCCGCACATCGTGTCCCGCAGCCGCCCTATCCGGCGGTGCTCGAAACGCTCAGCGACAGCTTGAACTCGCTCACCGACGTATCCGACGGCCTACTCGCCGATCTCAGCCATATCGCCACCGCATCCGGTGTCGCCATCGACCTGCATTCGTCCGCATTGCACGACCCGGAACTCGAAAACCTCGCCGCACACCTGGATGCCGATGCGGCGCAATGGATTCTGTCCGGCGGCGAGGACCACGCGTTCGTCGGCAGCTGGTCGGCCGGGTCCGAGCTGCCCGCCGGATGGGTGCCGATCGGCCGAGTGTCGGCCGGTCACGGCGTCACGGTCGACGGCGTACCCCCCTCGGGCAGCGCCGGCTGGGAATCGTTCAGTGGGGCGGACTCGGCGTCCGGGAGCGAACCACGATAAGTTGTGCGGTCATGGGCGCGAAACCACTGTCGGAAATCATGGATCCGGGATGGGCGAAGGCACTCGAATCGGTGGCGGATCGGATTTCCGCCATGGGCGAGTTTCTGCGCGAAGAGAACGCGGCGGGCCGCGGCTACCTACCGTCCGGTGAGAATGTGCTGCGCGCCTTCCAGCGTCCGTTCGAGGCGGTGCGCGTGCTGGTCGTCGGCCAGGACCCGTACCCGACGCCCGGTCATGCGATGGGCCTGAGTTTCTCTGTGGCACCGGATGTTTCGCCGGTCCCGCGCAGCTTGGCCAACATCTTCGCCGAGTACACCAAGGACCTCGGCCACCCGACGCCGTCCTGCGGTGACCTGAGCCCCTGGTCTGATCAGGGCGTGCTGATGCTGAACAGGGTGCTCACGGTGACCCCCGGCCAGCCCGCCTCGCATCGTGGCAAGGGCTGGGAGGCGGTGACCGAGCAGGCGATTCGCGCGCTGGTCGCCCGGGACGAGCCGCTGGTCGCCATTCTCTGGGGTCGGGACGCGGCGACGCTCAAGCCGACCCTGGTCGGGGCCGAGGTGCCCTACATCGAGTCCGCGCATCCGTCGCCGCTGTCGGCTTCGCGTGGCTTCTTCGGTTCGCGCCCGTTTTCCCGAGTGAACGAACTACTCGACGAACTGGGTGCCGAACCCGTTGACTGGCGCCTGCCTTGAGCAGGCGTCTGTGTGTGATCTACCTAGATTGAAATTCGAGTGAGGAGCTTTTCCATGCCCAACACCACCGTTCGCGGCGCACTGCGCGGCACCACCGCCACCCTGGCCATCTGTGCTGCCCTCGCGGGTGGCGCCGCGTCCGCGAGTGCGGCGGGCCTGCCGCTGGAGCAGGCCACCGAGACCACGTCCGCCCCCGCGGACACCGCCTCGACGCAGATCGGCGAGGAATTCACCTCCAACGGCTCCTCCACCATCTCCTCCTCGGTCAACGCCAAGGTCGCCTGCCTGCTGCAGCGCACGCTGAGCGCGTCCGGCAAGTGGGACTGCTGAGCTAGCCGGTTATCGAGGCTCGCCCGCGAACCGTAACCGGTTCTATGCGATCCTCGATTCGTGAGTAAAGCGAACAAACTTCTCGAGCCCGCACTGCTGCGGCTGCGCGGCTCGGGTGGGATCGAGCTGGTCGCGGACCAGTTCGGCCCGGCCGACGGTCCGCTCGTCGTCTTTCTGCATGGCGGCGGGCAGACCAGGCACTCGTGGAAACAGACCGGCGCGAAGCTGGGTGCGGCGGGCATGCGCGTCGTCACGCTGGACGCGCGCGGACACGGCGACAGCGCGTGGTCCGACGCCGCCGACTACCGCCGCGACACCATGGTGGCCGACCTGCTGCTCGTGCTCGAACAGCTCGGAGCGCCCGCCGTGGTGGTGGGGGCGAGCATGGGCGGCATCACCGGCCTGCTCGCCACCGCCGAACCCGCGGGCACGGCGATCAGCGCGCTGGTGCTCGTCGACATCGTGACCAGACCGGAGCAGGCCGGCGTCGCGCGGGTGATGGACTTTCTGGGCAAGCACCACAACGGATTCGACAGCCTCGAGCAAGCGGCCGACGCCGTCGCCGAGTACCTGCCGCACCGGCCGCGTCCGAAGAACACCGACGGCCTGCTGCGCAATCTGCGCCGGCGCGACGGCCGCTGGTACTGGCACTGGGACCCGGACATGCTGTCTCAGCGCGTCGAGGATCCGTCGGAGCTGACCGAGCAGCTGGAAGCCGCCGCGCGCAAGCTGACGATTCCGGTACTGCTGGTGCGCGGCATGCAGTCGGATGTGGTGAGTCCCGAAGGCGCAGCGGCGTTTCAAGAGCTGGTGCCGCACGCGCAGCTGGTCGAGATCGGCGGCGCGGCCCACACCGCGGCCGGTGACGACAACGACTCCTTCACCGACGCGGTCGCCGAGTTCGTCTTGCAGACCAGCGAGTGAGCTAGCTGTAGTCGGGCTTTCGCTTCGCCACGAACGCGTCGACCCCTTCGCGGCCGGTCGCGCCGTTGGCCGCGGCAGCGATCGCATCACGCTCGCGATCCAGCTGATCACTCAGGGCCGACGAAGTGGACTGTGCCAGTAGGGTTTTGATGCTCGCGTAGGTGGATCGTGGTCCGGCGGCCAGGGTCTGGGCCAGCTTCAGTGCCTCGGCCTGTACCTCGTCGTCGGCGACCAGCCTGCTGAGGATGCCGAGCCGCACCGCCTCGTCGGCGTCCAAAACCGCGTCGGTGAGCAGGATTTCGCGGGCCCGGCTCAGTCCCACGATGCGCGGCAGCGTCCACGACATGCCGCCGTCGGGGCTCAGGCCGATGCCGGGGTACGCCGGGCGCAGCTTGGTGCTCGGCCCGCCGAGCGCGATATCGGCGGCGCAGACCAGGCTCATGCCCGCACCCGCGGCCCAGCCGTGCACGCCGACGACCACCGGCACGGTCGTCGCGTCGAGCGCGCGCACGAAATGGTGCAGATCCGTTGCCAGACTGTAGATGTGGGCGGCCCGGTCGGTCGCTGCCGCGAAGCCGCGCACGTTGCCGCCCGCGCAGAAGTTGGCGCCCGTGCCGGTCAACAGGACGGCGCCGACATCGCTGCCGAGCGACCGCAGGGCGGCCGTGCCCGCGACGATTCCGCCGAAGTCCATGGACGTGCCGTTGGCCGCGGTCGCGATGGTGATCTGCAGAACGCCGTCGGCGGTGCTCACGTACCCGGCTTGCTCGGTGGAGGTCATGGTCAGCACCTTATCGCGTGCGCGCGAGTGGGCTGTCTCACCGCTGGGTGCCGGACGGGCGCACCATCCGGACCTCGATGGCGGGCGTGAACGCTTCGACCCGGCGGGTGCCGTCCAGCGCGAAACCGTGTTTGCGGTAGAAGGACTGGGCGCGCGGGTTCTCCTCGAACACCCACAGCGAGCAGGCCGCCGAGGGGTCGACCGCGGCGCGCAGCAGATCGTGCGCGACGCCGGTGCCGTACCAGGACGCGCGGACGTACAGCGCGTTCAGTTGGAGCGGGGTCACCGCCGGATCGTCGAGACTGTCGCCCGCGGTCACGAAGCCGATCACTCGATCATCGACGAGCGCCACCCACGTCCGTCCGGGGTAGGTGACCCGTTGCCGCTCCCACTGCTCGGCGCGGCGCTCGACATCGAACGCGTCGAGCACATGCGCGGGCACCAGGCCGGGGTACGCCTCCCGCCAGCAGGCGATGTGGCATTCGGCCAGGCTGTAGGTGTGCTCGGCGGCGAGCGGCCGGATGCGCCACTCGGGCTCGGTCATACCCGGCATTCTCACCCATCGATGACTACGCCCCGGACCACCCTTGCGGGTGCCGGGGCGTGCGTCGGTCTCTTACCGGTTCAGCCGAGGCTGAATCAGCCGCGAACGACCTTGCCTGCCTTGAGGCAGGAGGTGCACACGTTCATGCGACGGGTGTTACCCGGCGCAACCTGGGCGCGAACGGTCTGGATGTTCGGGTTCCAGCGACGGTTGGTGCGCCGGTGCGAGTGCGAGACCGACTTCCCGAAGCCGGGGCCCTTGGCGCAGACGTCGCAGACGGCAGCCATAGTCGCGAACTCCTTCATGTCATGTGGAGGACCGCCGCCCGCGGGCAGCATGTCCGGAAACAATGTATTGACGTACCCCTGCCGACTGACATCGGCCAGCGCAAACCGGCAACGGCCACGCGAGGCAACCCTGCAAGGGTAGCGGGACGGCCCCCGATCCACCAAACCGGGTCGCTTTCCGACGTTGCCGGAACACGAGGTGGGTACCACCAGTATGTCGGTATCGCCCGCTAACCTTGCGGGCGGTGCAGGTCTGACAAAGAAGGGGTGACGGTGCCCGGAGCGCGGGATGTGATGGACGGCACGGCGTTGCTGCGCTGGGGCCGCGCCTGCCTCGACGGGCTGGAGAACCGCCGCGAGGAGATCAACGCCCTCAATGTCTTCCCCATCCCGGACGCCGACACCGGCACCAACCTGCTCGCCACGATGCGCGCCGCGATGGATGCGGCCGCGAAGGGTGCTCAGGGCTCGGCGCACGACGTTGCCGCGGCGATGGCGCGCGGCGCGACACTCGGTGCCCGCGGCAACTCGGGCATCATCCTTTCGCAGGTCCTGCGCGGTATCGCCGAGGCGGTCCGGCACGAGCCACTGACCGCCGAAACCCTCCGCGATGCTCTGCGCCGGGGTTCGGCTCTGGTCCGCGAAGCGCTGAGCGAACCGATCGAAGGCACGATCCTCACCGTCCTCGACTGTGCGGCCGCCAGTGCCGCCGACTGCCCGGACACCTCGCTCGCGGAGGTGGCGGTGGCGGCGGCCGACGGTGCCGCCAAAGCGCTCGGCGACACCCCGTCCCAGCTCGGTGTGCTGCGCGAGGCGGGCGTCGTCGACGCGGGCGCGCGCGGGCTGGTGGTGCTGCTGGACTGCCTCGTCTCGGTCACCCTCGGCGAGTTCCCGACCCGGCCGGAGTACACCCCGCGCGACCCGGTCCCGGCGCAAGTTGTCGAAAACGCCGAGGTAACCGGCTCGCCCGCACCGCAATACGAGGTGATGTACCTGCTGGCCGACACCGACGAGGACCAGCTGGCCCGGCTGCGCGCCCGCCTCACCGAGCTCGGCGACTCGGTGGTGGTCGTCGGCGACGGTGACAGTTCCTGGTCCGCCCACGTGCACTGCGCCGACGCGGGCGCTGCGGTGGAGGCGGGTCTCGCCGCCGGGAAACTCAGCGGCATCCGCATCGAGAGCTTCGCGCCCGCCAAACACGACATGACATCCGGGCACCTGGTCACCCACACCACGATGGACTCCGCCAAGGAGACCGACGGCCCCGCCGACCGCGGCATCCTGGCGGTCGCGGCCGGTGACGGCGCGGCCGAGCTGTTCGAGGACGCCGGCGCGGTGGTGCTCGCGGGCGACGGCGCGGTGCCGGCCGCGACCCTGCTCGACGCGATCCGGGCGATGCCGAACCGCGAGGTGCTCGTGCTGCCCAACGGCGCGCTACCCGCGCACGACCTGGTCGCGGTCGGTGTCGCTGCCCGTGACGCGCACCGTGACGTGCTGCTGCTGCCGAGCGCATCCATGGTGCAGGGCCTCGCGGCGCTGGCCGTGCACGATCGCGGCCGGATCGCCGTCGACGACGCCTTCGCCATGTCCGAGGCGGCCGCCACCACCAGGTGGGGGTCGCTGCGCGCGGCGCAGGAGCGGGCGCTCACCATGGTGGGCACCTGCGAAGCGGGCGACGGGCTCGGCCTGGTCGGCCACGACGTGGTGGTGATCGACCACGACGTGCGCGCGGCGGGCCTGACCCTGCTGGACCGGATGCTCGCCTTCGGTGGCGAACTGGTCACCCTGTTGATGGGCGCGGCGGCACCGGACGGTCTCGCCGGCGAACTCGCCGCACACATCGGCGAAAGCTTTCCCGGCGTGGAGGTCACCGTGTATTCCGGTGGGCAGCACGGGGATCTGGTGCAGATCGGAGTGGAGTAGATGGCGACCCTGAGTGACCGGCTCGACCATGTCCTCGGCGTGAAGGCGGCGGGTTCGCTGGTCGACGCGTTCGACATGCACACGGTGGAGGACCTGCTCCGGCACTACCCGCTGCGTTACGCCACCCAGGGCCAGCCGCTGACCGAGGAAGAGCCGGAAGACGGTACGCATATCACCGTGATCGGCCGGATCACCAAGGCCGAGCTGCGGCCGATGCGCAATCGCCGCGGTTCGCTGCTGAAGGTGGTGCTGGACACCGGTTCCGGTACCGGCCGCGGCGTCGACGTCACCTTCTTCAACGGCGACAAGGTGAAATATGTTGTGCGCGAAGGGCTTCGCGCGATGATGTCGGGCACGGTGAACTACTGGCGGCCCGGTCAGTGGAATCTGAGCCATCCGGGCTATCTGATCCTGCCCGAAGCCGACGACGAGTCGGTGGGCGCGGTGAAGACCGTGCGCGGCGGCGGTGACCTGCGCGGCCTCGCGCAGAGCGCGAAAGGCGCTGAGGGCGTGGACACCTCGTTCATGGAGCGGGAGTTCATCCCGGTGTACCCGGCCACCGCGAAGGTGCAGAGCTGGGACGTGCTCGCCTGCGTCCGGCAGGTGCTCGATCAGCTCGATCCCATCGATGACCCGCTGCCCGACGACATCAGGAACGAGCGTTCGCTGATGAAGATCTCGGACGCGCTGCGCCTGATCCACCTGCCGGAGCGCAAGACCGATATCGACCAGGCGCAGGAGCGGCTGCGTTTCGACGAGGCGCTGGCCTTGCAGCTGGTGCTCGCCGAACGCCGCCACGAGGTGTCCGGCCGGGCCGCGCGCCCGTGTCCGCCGCGCGCCGACGGCATCGCCGCCGAATTCGAGAAGCGGCTGCCGTTCGAGCTGACCGAGGGCCAGAAGAAGGTGGTCTCGGAGATCTCCGCGGATATGTCGCGCAGCCATCCGATGCACCGGCTACTCCAAGGTGAGGTCGGCTCGGGCAAGACGATCGTCGCGCTGGAGGCGATGCTGCAGATCGTCGACGCGGGCCAGCAGTGCGCGTTGCTCGCGCCGACGGAAGTGCTTGCCGCCCAGCACTATCGCTCCTTGCGCGGCATGCTCGGCGACCTCGGCAACGCCGGTGAGCTCGGCGCGGGCGACAGGTCGACCAAGGTCGTGCTGGTCACCGGCTCGATGTCCACCGCGACCAAGAAGGCCGCGCTACTGGCGGCGATGACCGGCGAGGCGGGCATCGTGATCGGCACGCACGCGCTGATCCAGGACAACGTCGAGTTCTTCGACCTCGGCATGGTGGTCGTCGACGAACAGCACCGCTTCGGCGTCGAACAGCGGGATGCGTTGCGCGCCAAGGCGAAATCCGGCGCCAGTCCGCATCTGCTGGTGATGACCGCGACGCCGATCCCGCGCACCATCGCGATGACCACCCTCGGCGACCTGGAGACCTCGACGCTCACCGAACTGCCGCGAGGCCGCTCGCCGATCACCTCCAAGGTCGTTCCGCGCAAGCAGCATCCGAACTGGGTCGACCGCGCCTGGGAGCGCATCGTCGAGGAGGTCAAGGCCGGTCGGCAGGCCTACGTGGTGTGCTCACGCATCGGTGACGACGAGGCGGAGGGATCCGGCAAGTCCCGCAACGGCAAGAAGGCCGCCGAGCCGGAAAAGGAAGGCCCGACCACGCAGGCTGCGCTGGATGTCTTCGAGATGCTGCGCACCGGTCCGCTGGCCGAGCTGCGCGTCGGCCTGCTGCACGGCCGCCTGCCCGCGGACGAAAAAGACCAGGTGATGCGCGCTTTCAACGACGGCTCCGTCGACGTGCTCGTCTGCACGACCGTCGTCGAGGTCGGTGTGGACGTGCCGAACGCGACCGTCATGGTGATCGTGGACGCGGACCGCTTCGGCGTCAGCCAGTTGCATCAGCTGCGCGGGCGTATCGGCCGAGGCAAGCACCCTGGATTGTGCCTGCTGGTCACCGATTCCGCGCCCAACGGCTCGGCCATGGCGCGACTGGACGCCGTCGCCGCCACCACCGACGGCTTCGAACTCGCCGTGCTCGATCTGCGCACCCGCCGCGAGGGCGACGTGCTCGGCTCGGCCCAGTCCGGCACCGCCCGCTCGCTGCGCCTGCTCTCGCTGCTCGACGATCTCGAAGTAATCACCGCCGCACAGGATCTCGCCCGCGAGGTGGTCGAGGCCGACCCGGGCCTGAAGAAGCACCCGGGCTTGGCGAGCATGATGCACGCGGCTGTCGACGCCGAACGGTTGGAGTACCTGGCCAAGTCGTAATCGGCTCGCCGGCAACGGGAATCACCGCGCCGCGACGGCGGTGATCTGGGTGAGCGAGCAGCGCCAGCCCTGCTCGGTCTCGACGAACACGTCCGTCGTCCACTCGTCGGCGTCGAACCGTTCGCCTTGGTAGTGGGCGATATTGGTGGCCCGCACCGTCAGCACCGCGACCTTCCCGTAGTGCTTGATCGAGGCCTCGCCTACCCGCTGCCTCGCCGAATGGGTCAGGGCACCGGACTCGACGAACGCGAGGAATTCCTTGGCGGAGGTGATCCCGTTCTCGGAGACCATGGTCCAGTCATCGGTCATGTAGTCGGCGATCCTGGCCGCATCGTTGGCGACGATCGCGGCCATCCACTGGTCGAGCAGACCCACCAGCAGGACGTCGATCGAGCCGTCAGCGGTGGAAGAACGTGTCGTTGCCATGCTTCGCACGGTAGACCTGACGTCGGGCTACGGGCTTGGACGAATGGAACACCTGCGGACCGGGTGCGGACACTACCGCTACCCGGCCCGCAGTCACGCTAAGCGGCAACAGGTATCGCCGCTGCTTCCTCCCCGCGCGAGTTGGCGGTACGCAACCCGATGAACGCGGCGCTGAGCGTGATGAACCCGCCGATCAACAGGGCGAGCTGGAAACCGGACGTCATCGCCTCCAGCGGCGCGTCGCCCGCGGTCAACTGGCTCGCGGTGTGCGAGGTGGCGACCGCGGTCAGCACGGCCAAACCGAGCGCACCGCCGATCTGCTGGCCCGTATTGAGCAGTGCGGCGGCTAGTCCGGCTTGCTCGGCGGGCACGCCCGCGTTGGCGGCGGTGGTGTTCGCGACGAACACCACGCCGAGTCCGACGGACATGAACACCATCGGCGGCAGCAGGTCCACCAGATACGAACCGTCGGTGGGGATGCGCGACAGCCAGATCAGCCCGACCCCGGAGATCACCGAGCCGGCCACGATGAGCGGCCGAGTCCCGGTCTTGGCGATGATCTTCGCGGTCACGCCGGCGGCGGCACCGATGGTGAGGCTGATCGGCAGATAGGCGCTACCCGCCTGGAACTCCCCGTAGCCCAGCACTTCCTGCATGTAGAGCGTGACGAAGAAGAACATCGCGAGCATGCCCGCGGCCAGCGTGAGGTGGGTCAGGTTGGCCGCCGCGAGACCTTTGACCCGGAAGATCGTCAGTGGCACAAGAGGATCCGCGGTCCGTCGCTCGTTGAGCACGAAGCCGACCAGCAGCACGACCGCCACGCCGAGTTGCAGTATCGTCCGCACGTCGCCCCAACCGTGCTGCGGCGCTTGCACCAAGCCGTAGACGAGCAGCATCAGACCGCCGGTCGCCAGCGCGGTACCGAAAACATCGAAGCCGCCACGTATCTCGTTGCGCCGGTCGTCGGGCACCAGGAACGGCACCACGGCCAGCACCAGTAGGCACACGGGTGTGTTGACGTAGAAGACCCAACGCCAGCCGGGGCCCTGGGTCAGTACGCCGCCGAGGAAAACCCCTGCGGCGGAGGCGAGTCCGGCGGTGCCGCCCCACACGCTCAGCGCGGTGGTGCGATCGGTGCCCTCCCGGAAGTTGGTGGTGAGGATCGACAGCGCCGCGGGCAGCATCAATGCTGCGCCCACGCCCTGGGCGAAGCGGGCGCCGATCAGCAGCTCGCTGGACTCGGCCAGGCCACCGATGGCCGAGGCGGCACCGACCAGGATCGTCCCGGCGATCAGCACGCGACGCCGGCCGAGCAGGTCGGCCAGCCGCCCGCCGAGCAGCATCAGCCCGCCGTAGGTCAGCAGGTAGCCACTGGTGATCCATTGCAGCGTCGAGACCGACAGCCCCAGTTCGTGCTGGATGGTGGGTAGCGCGACATTGACGATCGAACCGTCGACGAAGTCGAGGAACGCGACCAGGCACAGCAGCGCCAGCATGAGTTTGCCGCGGCGGGTCGCCAGGAACGACGGTGATTCGGTGAGTGCACTCACTCCGATGTCCTCTCTCGGGTGCGGACGAGTTTTCATCCGTTGCCATCCGAGAGCCGCGGCCCAGGGCGCTACGTGACATGGGGAGAGCCGGATCACAATTTTCGTGCGAGCGTCACTTTTCCCCGAGCTGTCTCGCTCCTAGTAACGACACCGGCATGAGGAGCGACGATGATCGAAATCGTGGACGAGGATGCGACCAGTGTGTTCGCCGGCCACCGAGAACTGCTGTTCTCGGTCGTCTACAACATGCTCGGCAGTGTCGCCGACACCGAAGACGTGCTGCAGGACACCTGGCTGGCCTGGGTAGCGCGCCTGCGCGCGGACAGCCCCGAGATCGAGCATCCGCGCGCCTATCTGGTGCGTATCGCGGTCAACCACGCCTTGGCCAGGCGTGCCGCGATCAGCCGGCGGCGGGAAACCTACGTCGGCCCGTGGCTACCCGAGCCGCTGGTCTCCGACGAACCGACGGCCCAGGACAGCGCCGAGCCCGCGCTGCGCGCCGAATCCGTCTCGATGGCGATGCTGGTGGTGCTGGAGACGCTCACGCCGCTAGAGCGCGCGGTCTTCGTGCTGCACGACGTGTTCGGCTATCCGCACGCAGACATCGCCGACATGCTCGGCCGCAACACCGCGGCCGTCCGGCAACTCGCGCACCGGGCGCGCGAACACGTCCATGCCCGCCGGCCGCGCCACCAGGCCGACCCGCGGGTGCAGCGGGAGGTGACCGAGAGGTTCCTCGCCGCCCAGCTCGGCGGCGATATGGCGGGCCTGCTCGAACTGCTGGCGCCGGACGTGACGTTCTGGTCCGACGGCGGCGGCAAGCAGCGGGCGGCGCTGCGCCCGATCCACGGCATGGACAAGGTCGCCCGGTTGATCACGAGTCCGATTGTGCTGGGCCATGTGCCGAACCTGCGCATCCGGCACCGGTGGGTCAACGGCGACCCGTCGGCGGTGGTCTTCTCCGGTGACGCGCTGTTCGCGGTCGTCGTGCTCGACATCGATCCGGGCACCGAGCAGATCCGCGGCATCTACGCGGTGGCCAACCCGGACAAGCTCGCCAGGATCGCGGGCGATCAGCGTCCGACGCGCGGATAGGGCAGGTCGGTGCTGGTGAGCTCGTTGACGGCGAGGGGGCTGCCGATGTGCGGGAAGGCGCGCTGCGGGCACGACGGCCGCTCGCAGACCTTGCACCCAGCGCCGATCTGGACCGCCACGGCGGGGTCGACGAGCTGGAGGCCGGACGAATAGACCAGGCGCTCGGCGTATTCGATGTCGCAGCCGAGGCCGATCGCGCAGTTCTTTGTCGCGGTGCCGAATCCGTGCGGCGCGGTCATCGCGGTGCGCGCGATCCACAGGTAGCGCCGCCCGTCCGGCATCTCCGCGACCTGGGTGAGGATGCGGCCGGGATGGGCGAACGCCTCGTGCACCACCCACAGCGGGCAGCTGCCGCCGACCCGGGAGAAGTGGAAGGCGGTGGCGGACTGGCGTTTCGAGATATTGCCCGCGCGGTCGGTGCGGACGAAGAAGAACGGCACCCCGCGCTGGCCCTGGCGTTGCAGCGTGCTGAGCCGGTGGCAGATGGTCTCGAAGCCGACCTCGAAGCGCAGCGCGAGCAGGTCGATGTCGTAGTGCAACTCCTCGGCCGAGCGCAGGAACCGGCCATAGGGCAGCACCAGTGCGCCCGCGAAGTAGTTGGCCAGCCCGATCCGCGCCAGCGTGCGGGATTCGCCGGTGAGCGAGGGGGTTTCGGCGAGCACGCCGTCCAGCTCGGTGCTGTACAGCAGGAATCCGAGGGTGGTCGCGATCTGGAAGGCGCGCTGCCCCGGCCGCAGGCGCCTCGCCAAAGTCAGTGTGCGACTGTCGGGGTCGTACTGCCGCTTCGGGATGGACGGATCCGCGCCGTCGCCGCGCACGAGCACGGTGACCCCGGCCCGCTCCTCGGCCACTCTGGCGAGCTGGCGGTCCAGCGAGCCGATGGTCAGGCCGGACTGCTCGAACAGGTGCTCGGCGGCGAGGTCGAGCTGCGGGATGTGATTGTGGTGGTCGTAGAAGAAGTCCCGGACGTCCTCGTAGGGCATGGGCATGCCCGGCGCGCCGGTGGGTGCGGATACCCGGGCGGAGAGCAGGTCGAGCTGGTCGGTCGCCGCGCGCAGGCGGCGGTGCATCGCGACGACGATCCTGGCGACCTCGGGCTGCCTGGTCGCCAGTTCCTCCACCTCGGTCAGCGGCGCGGTGTGCCCGCCCGCGGCGTCGATCAGCACCTCGTGCAGATCGGAGACGAGGCGCGCGTCGGAGTCGGCGGCGAAGAACTGGACGTCCAGATCGAAGGTGGAGTTGAGTTTCAGCAGGACCGGGATGGTGAGCGGTCGCTGATCGCGTTCGAGCTGGTTGAGATAGCTGGGCGATAGATCCAGCGACTTCGCGAGAGCCGCCTGGGTGAGTCTGCGTTCTTCGCGCAACCGCCGGAGCCGGGCGCCCGCATACATCTTCCGCACTGCAAGATCGTAGCCCCGGGCCTTCGCAATCATCGCAATATCCACACTTCTTTTCCGCAGAAATATGCTGCTGCGAGGTATTTTCCGCGAGATGTCGGCTGCGTAGCGTGCGAAGAGAGGTTCGTTCACCACCCCTTGGAGGACGCATTGAAGACACACATCGTACGCGCCCGCCCCGCCGACGCCGATTTCCCGCGCGCGGAACACCTGGCTACCAAGATCGCCGAGGTAGCCGCCGTTCCGGTCGAGGTCCCGGCCGAGGTCGCCGAGATGATCGTGAACCGGATCATCGACAACGCGGCGGTCGCGGCCGCGTCGCTGACCCGCCGCCCGGTGACCAGTGCTCGGGCGCAGGCGCTCGCGCAGCCCTATCGGCCCGGCCCGGGGCGGTCGGGCGCGACGGTGTTCGGCCTGCCCACGCAGCGCTGGGTATCGCCGGAATGGGCCGCCTGGGCCAACGGAGTCGCGGTGCGCGAGCTCGACTTTCACGACACCTTCCTGGCGGCGGAGTACTCGCATCCGGGCGACAACATCCCGCCGATCCTCGCGGTGGCCCAGCATCTCGGTCGCAGCGGTAGTGACCTGATCCGTGGCCTGGCAACGGGTTACGAGATCCAGATCGACCTGGCGCGCGGAGTCTGCCTGCACGAGCACAAGATCGACCATGTCGCGCACCTCGGGCCGTCCGCCGCGGCAGGCATCGGCACGCTGCTGGGGCTCGACACCGAGACGATCTATCAGGCGATCGGCCAGGCGCTGCACACCACCACCGCGACCAGGCAGTCACGCAAGGGCGAGATCTCCAGCTGGAAGGCCTACGCCCCCGCGTTCGCCGGGAAGATGGCGGTCGAGGCGGTGGACCGGGCCATGCGCGGCGAGGGCGCGCCGTCGCCGATCTGGGAGGGCGCCGACGGGGTGATCGCCTGGCTGCTCGGCGGGGCCGACGCGGAATACCATGTGCCACTGCCGGGTCCGGGCGAGGCCAAGCGCGCGATCCTGGACAGCTACACCAAGGAGCACTCGGCCGAGTACCAGAGCCAGGCGCCGATCGACCTGGCCCGCCGGATGCGTTCGCGCATCGGCGATCTCGACCAGATCGCCTCGATCGTGCTGCACACCAGCCACCACACGCACGTGGTGATCGGCACCGGATCGGGCGACCCGCAGAAGTTCGACCCGTATGCCAGCCGCGAAACCCTGGACCACTCCGTGCCTTACATCTTCGCGGTCGCGCTACAGGACGGAACCTGGCACCACGAGCGGTCTTACGCGCCGGAGCGTGCGCAGCGACCGGACACCGTCGCGCTGTGGCGCAAGATCTCCACCACCGAGGATCCGGAGTGGACGCGGCGCTATCACGCCACCGATCCGAACGAAAAGGCGTTCGGCGCACGGGCGGTGGTGACGCTGCGCAGCGGCGAGACCATCGTCGACGAGCTCGCCGTCGCCGACGCGCACCCGCTCGGTGCGCGACCGTTCGCGCGGGAGCAGTACATCACCAAGTTCCGCACGCTCGCCGAGGGTGTGCTCGACCCGGCCGAGCAGGATCGTTTCCTCGACGCGGCCCAGCGCACCCCGGAACTGGCTGCGGGCGAACTGGATCAGCTTACGTTCACCGTGTCGAACGCCGTGCTGGACCGCGCGCCCAGGACTCCGGAAGGGATCTTCTGATGCGCGGCGTCGAGCTACTCGCCATCCCAGACCAGCGCCTGCGCGGCGATCACCGCGACGCCGTTGAAGGTCACCGAGGGGGAGCCGTGCAGCCGGTAGCCCTCATCGAGCAGTCCGCTGATCCGCTCACAGAACGAGGCGTCGTCGACGCCGGTGATCAAGCGGTAACGCAAGGGACGATCGTTCATGCCGTCAGCCTAGAGCGGTGCCCCCGATGACGGGACTGCTGGCGGCCGCGACGAGCGCGGCGGACAAGCGGGTGGCGTTCCGGGCTGGGTTAGCTTCCGGGCGGATTCAACGGTTGCCCGGTGCGTTCAATCCGTTGGTGGCCAAGCTGATTCAGGAAGTCGGCTTCGAGGGGGTCTACGTCTCGGGTGCGGTGATGTCGGCCGAGCTCGCCCTGCCCGATATCGGCCTGACCACGCTCACCGAGATCACCGCGCGGGGGCAGCAGATCGCGCGGGTCACCGACCTGCCGGTGCTGATCGACGCCGACACCGGGTTCGGCGAGCCGATGAACGCGGCACGCACGGTGACCCTCCTGGAGGACGCGGGCCTGGCCGGCTGCCATCTCGAAGACCAGGTGAACCCGAAACGCTGCGGCCATCTCGACGGCAAGGCGGTGGTGCCCGTCGCCGAGATGATCCGCCGCCTGCGCGCCGCCGTATCGGCGCGGCGTGACCCGAACTTCGTGCTCTGTGCCAGGACCGACGCCCGCGGTACCGAGGGGTTGGCCGGGGCCATCGATCGGGCCAAGGCCTACGCCGACGCGGGCGCGGACCTCATCTTCACCGAGGCCCTGACCGACGCCGCGGAGTTCGCGAGATTCCGCGCCGCCGTGCATGTTCCGCTGCTCGCCAACATGACCGAGTTCGGCAAATCCGAGCTGCTCTCGGCACAGACCCTGGCGGATCTCGGCTACAACGCCGTCATCTACCCGGTGACGACGCTGCGGCTGGCCATGCACGCCGTGGAACACGGACTGCGCGAAATCGCTTCGACCGGAACTCAATCCGGCCTCGTCCCGGCGATGCAGCACCGGTCGCGACTCTACGAACTCCTGAACTACCAGCAGTACAACGACTTCGATTCCGGAATCTTCACGTACACCCCTAGCGAGTGAGCGACATGACCGAGATCAAGAAGGGCCTGGCCGGGGTGGTGGTCGATACCACGACCATCTCCAAGGTGGTGCCCGAGACCAACTCACTGACCTATCGTGGCTACGCGGTGCAGGATCTCGCGGCCCACTGTTCCTTCGAAGAGGTCGCCTACCTGCTCTGGTACGGCGAACTGCCCGACGCGGCCCAGCTGGCCCTGTTGTGCCAGCGGGAGCGGGCGCAGCGCCGGGTCGACCGATCAATCCTGTCGCTCATCGAGAAAATGCCCACCTCCTGCCATCCGATGGACGTGGTCCGGACGGTGGTGAGTTTCCTCGGGGCCGAGGAACCAGAGGAGGAGCTGGGTACCGCCCCCGCGCCGCGAGCGTTGCGGGCCAAGGCCTTACGGCTGACCGCGGCGCTGCCGACGATCATCGCCGCCGATATGCGCCGTCGGCGCGGCCTCGATCCCATTGCGCCGCAGTCACATCTGGGTTTCGCGGAGAACTTCCTGAACATGTGCTTCGGCACGGTGCCCGACCCACGCATCGTCCGCGCCTTCGAGGTCTCCCTGATCCTTTACGCGGAGCACAGTTTCAACGCTTCGACCTTCGCGGCGCGGGTGGTCACTTCCACCCAGTCGGACATGTACAGCGCGATTACGGCCGCCATCGGTGCGTTGAAGGGACCGCTGCACGGCGGCGCGAACGAGGCCGTCATGCACACCATGCTGGCGATCGGCGAACCGGAGCTGGCCGCGCAATGGTTGCGCGCCAAGCTCGAAAGCAAGCAGAAGGTGATGGGCTTCGGGCATCGCGTCTACAAGAACGGCGACTCCAGGGTGCCGACCATGCGGGCCGCGCTGGCGGAGGTCGCCGAGGTGACCGGCGGGCAACGGTGGTTGCGGATGTACACCGAACTGGAGCGGGCGATGGCCGAGGCCACCGGCATCAAGCCGAATCTCGACTTCCCGGCGGGCCCCGCCTACTACCTGATGGGCTTCGATATCGAGATGTTCACGCCGATCTTCGTGATGAGCCGGATCACCGGGTGGACCGCGCATATCGCGGAGCAGGCGGCCTCGAACGCGTTGATCCGGCCGCTGTCGGAGTATGTCGGTGTGCCGCAACGCGAGCTCGCCGGCCTCCGCTGAGACAGGGGCTTCCCAACCGAACACTTGCTTGGTTCAATCGGGGAGGCGGTGCGAACAACGCGGTTCGGCCGCCCCCGGCATCAGAAAGTGAGCCAAACCCATGCCAAGCCCCGATGAACTCGTCCGCGACATGTGCCGCAGCTGGTCCGACCCCGATCCGGACCGCATCGCGTCCTACTTCGCCGAAGACGCTGTCTACCACAACATCCCGATGGAACCGGTGGTCGGCCGCGCCGCCATCCGCGAGTTCATCGCGGGCTTCCTCACCACCTTCGAGGCCATCGACTTCGAGATCCACCACCAGATCGCCGCGGGCAACCTGGTCATGAACGAACGCACCGACACCCTCCGCAGCGCGGGCCAAGCCATCCCGCTCCCGGTCACCGGCGTCTTCGAGATAGTCGGCGACGCCATCATCGCTTGGCGCGACTACTTCGACATGGGCGTGATCAACCGGGCCTTCAACCTGGCGGGTTGAACCCGGCCGAACCAGCCGGACCGTTCTGGAAAATTCCTGGTAGCTACCCGGAACCGACGGGTGAGTTCGCGCGTCGAAGGTGGTTAGGGGCGATTCATGGAGTGGTTGGCGACGGGTGAAAAGGGGTTGGTATGGACCGATGTCCGGGGTGTCATACGGCGTGGCGGCGGGGGATGAGTTCCAGGTCGCGGCAGCAACCGGTCAAGCGGGCCGAGGAACCGTGTGAGCGGTATACGTCACGGCGGCGGCAGCGGCTGCGGCCGGAGACCGAATTCGAGTGAGGCGGTAGGTCGGTGCCTCCCGTGGGTGGGAGGCACCGATCGTCAGCGGGCGGCGTTCTCCGGAAGTAGGTGTGCGAGTAGCAGTTTGATCAGCAGGAGCGGAGCGAACCAGGCAACGACGTGCGGGATGGTGAGCATGCTCGTGGTGATGGTGAGTGCGGCGGCGGTGACGCCGAAGGCGATCGGACGGCGTAGCTCGCGCGGGGCGGTCGTGATGAGGACGGCGCCGGTAAGCGCCGAGGCGTAGATGCCGGCGGCGGCGAGCCAGGTGAAGCCGGGGACCACCAGGGCGAGCAGGAACGGCTGGACGTGGATGGCGACGAAGCCGAGGTGGTGCAGGCTGGTTCGGCCCGGACGGTGATACCAGCGCTTCGCCGAATCGGTGGCGTTGACGACCGCGCCGCCGAACATGTCGAAGGCGACCAGCGTGACGACGGCGACGCTCAGCCAAGACAACTCGGCGTGCAGCGCCAACCCGAAAGCCAGTGCGGCGCCGCCGAATGCCGCGCCGAAGCCCGTGCCGACCTCGCCGCGCGTGGCATTCGGAGCGATCAATCGATCCGTGAGCTTCATCGACGGATTCCTTCCACGCAGATCTGCACGATCGGGTCGGCCAGCTCGCGCAGAGGCACCTGCGGATCGACCAACGCTTGGACGAGACAGCCCTCGATGGCACCGACCACGACCGCGGCATGCGGTTCGCCGATACCGGGCCGCAGCTCACCGTCGGCCTGGGCCTGCCGCAGCAGATCCGCGACGGCCGCGCGGTATTCGCGATACACCGACGCCATATCGAGCGGTGGATTCGACGCCCAGACATCCAGCAGGACGCGCGCGTGGTCGGGGTGCGCGGCGAGCATCTCGACCGTCCCGTGGATCAGCCGAGTCAGCCGATCCAGCGCGGTGCCGTCGCCGAGCTCGGCCAGCGCCTGCCCGCTGCTCTCGGCGTAGCTGTCGAAAACCCCGGCCAGCAAGGCATCTCGGCTGTCGAAGTACAGATACACGCTGCCCTTGGCGATGCCCGCCTCGGCGGCGACGTCCTCGATGCGCGAGGTGGCGAAACCCTTGCGGGCGAACACGCGCACCGCAGCCTCGAGAATCTCCGCTCGGCGGGCGACCCGGTCGACTTTCTTCGGCATGAGCCGATTATGAATGACCAGTCAGTCATAAACAAGGGTGAAGTTCAGCCCCCTCCGCGAACACGAAGGGGGCTGAACTTCAAAGAGCCGGAATCAGCGCACAGCCGTCGCGGCGGCCACCATGTTCCGCAGTGACGCCTCCACCTCGGCCTGTCCACGGGTCTTCAGCCCACAGTCCGGGTTGACCCACAGCCGTTCGGCGGGAACGGCTTTCAGTGCCGCACGCAAGGAGGTGGTGATCTCCTCCACGCTCGGCACCCGGGGCGAGTGGATGTCGTACACGCCCGGCCCGACACCCAGGTCGAAGCCCGCGGCGTTGAGGTCATCGAGCACCTCCATCCGAGAGCGCGCCGCCTCGATCGAGGTCACGTCGGCGTCCAGCCCGGCGATCGCGTCGATCACCTCGCCGAACTCCGAGTAGCAGAGGTGGGTGTGCACCTGGGTGGCGTCCGAGACGCCGGAGGTGGCGATCCGGAACGCCTGCACCGACCAGTCGAGGTAGGCCTGCTGGTCGATCTTGCGCAGCGGCAGCAACTCCCGCAGCGCGGGCTCGTCCACCTGGATGATGCGGATACCCGCGGCCTGCAGGTCCACCGTCTCGTCCCGGATGGCCAGCGCGACCTGCCGCGCCGAGTCGCCGAGCGGCTGGTCGTCGCGCACGAACGACCAGGCGAGGATGGTGACCGGCCCGGTGAGCATGCCCTTCACCGGCTTGTCGGTGAGCGACTGCGCGTAGCTGATCCAATCGACGGTCATCGGCGCGGGCCGGGTCACGTCGCCGAACAGGATCGGCGGTCGCACGCAGCGCGAACCGTAGGACTGCACCCAGCCCTGCTCGGTGGCGGCGAAGCCGTCGAGCTGTTCGGCGAAGTACTGCACCATGTCGTTGCGCTCCGGCTCGCCGTGCACGAGCACGTCCAGGCCCAGCTTCTCCTGCAGCGCAATGACATCGGCGACCTCGGCGCGCATCCGGCGGATGTACTCGGCCTCATCGATCTCGCCCTTGCGGAACGCCGCCCTGGCCAACCGGATCGCCGAGGTCTGCGGGTACGACCCGATGGTCGTGGTCGGCAGCGGCGGCAGTTGCAGCCGTTCCTGTTGCAGCGCACGACGTTCCTCGGCGGGCGCGCGCCGGCTCGCGTCCGGGCCGAGCGCCGCCAGCCTGGCGCGGACCTGTGCGTCGTTCAGCCGGGGGTCGGACTGCCGGGTCGCCAATGCCGCACGCACCTCAGCCAATTCGGCGCTGATCGCCTCGGTGCCCTCGGTCAGCGCGGTCGCCAGCAGCCGAACCTCGGCCACCTTCTCCGTGCCGAAAGCCAGCCAGGATCGCAGCCGGTCGTCCAGTCCGGTCTCCGCGACGAGCGTGTACGGCACGTGCAGCAGCGAGCACGAGGTCGAGACCGCCACCGACGCGGCGCTACCCAGCAGGGTGCCCAGGGTGGACAGGGCCTGGTCGAGATCGGCCCGCCACACGTTGCGGCCGTCGACCACGCCGGCCACCAGCAGCTTGCCCGCCAAGGCAGGCACGCCCGCCACATCGGAAACGCTGGTGCCTGCGGTGAAGTCGAGCGCGACGCCCTCGATGTCGGTGCCCGCCAGCGCGGTCAGTGCCGCGTCGGGGTGGCCGAAGTAGGTCGCCACCAGGATCGCGGGCCGCTGCGCCGACGCGGACAGGTCGGTGTAAGTGCTACGCACCAGGTCGATTTCGTCGTCGGTGAGGTCGGTGACCAGCGCGGGTTCATCGATCTGCACCCAGCCGACGCCCGCTTCGGCCAGTAGCCGGAGCAACTCGCGATACAGCGGGACGAGCTCGGTGAGCCGGTCCAGCGGCGCACCGCCGGTGGCCTTGGCCAGCTTCAGGAAGGTGATCGGCCCGACCACCACCGGGCGCGCGTTCGCGCCGAGCTCGGCCGCCTCGCGCACCTCGTCCAGCAGCTTCTGCGGGTTCAGCGAAAACACGGTGTCCTGGCCGATTTCCGGCACCAGATAGTGGTAGTTGGTGTCGAACCACTTGGTCATCTCCAGCGGTTCCACCGTGTCCGTGCCGCGGGCGGCGGCGAAGTACCGGTCCAGCGGATCGGCGATCCCGGCGACCCGCTGCGGCAGTGCGCCGAGCAGCTGGGCGGTGTCGAGCACCTGGTCGTAGTACGAGAAGGTGCCCACCGGGATCGAATCCAGGCCTGCCGTTTGTAATTCAGTGAGCTGGGCGTGGCGCAGCTCGCGCGCGACGGCGTGCAGCTTGTCGGCGTCGATCTTGCCCGCCCAGTAGGCCTCGGTGGCCCGCTTGAGCTCACGCCGCGGTCCGACCCTAGGTAGCCCGAGAACCGTTGCGGTGAACGGTGTCTGATTTACAACAGTCACGTTGTCTCTCCAGTGCTGGTGTCGTAGGCCGACGCCTTAACAGGCTGCGCGGCTACCGAGATACGCCAGGAGATTTCGACAAACTAGAGCCCGACATATCTGTACTGGTAGAACCGCGCGCCCAGATCCACGAGGCGGTGGCCGCCGGATACGGCGTATCCGACACGGCTGGCAGGTCTTCGGACTCACAGGCACCGGCCTCTCGGCCGACCTACTGGCCGTCGCTTCCCGGGCGTGCTGCCCAGTGCGTGTGACGGCGGTCGTTCCTGCTCACCGCTGCGGGACAGTCCCGGATTCCCACCGGGTTCCCTCTCGCCCGGCCACCCTTTCGGGGCGGTCGAACTCGACTCCGCTGCGCGACGACGGGGCTCCATCTCGTACGCGCCGCAGTGAACCAGCTGCACCTACGAGCATAGGGCGCGCGGCGCGGTGGTGGACGGCCGGGCGGGGGAGCGGCGGTCTCGGATCATTTGCCCATCACCGTTTGGTCATTTGACCAAGTCTGTGAGGAAGCCCACGGAACTCGGGTGTAGCCGCTCTTTCCGGAATGCGTTTAAGGTTGTCCCCTCGGGGGAGGGGCTCCCGCGTGGGGAAACGATTGCAGGAGTACGCGTGGTGACTGAACGGTCGGTATCGATCGTCATTCCAACCTACATCGGGACGGCCGACGGCCTGGATCTACTCGATGTCCAACTAGGCGCCTTGACGCGTCAAGATTATAGGGGGGAATTCGATGTCGTCATAGCCGACAACGGATCCCCGATCGATGTGAAACTCCATATCGAAACTCATCCGCTGCAAGGACGCCTCGAACTGCGCTATGTGGACGCGTCGGGGACCTCTGGCGCGGCATTTGCCCGTAATGTCGGTGCGGCGAACGCCACCGGCACGATCCTGTTGTTCTGCGATCACGACGACCAGGCCCATTCCAATTGGATCAGCCGCATGGTCGCGTTCCTGGACGAGGGGTACGACCTGATTTGCTCTGCGGTCGAAGGTGATTCGCTCAACGCGGCCAATCCCCGCCACGTCGCCAACATCCCGACCCCCGACAAATTCCAGCCGACCGGCGTTTATGCACCTGTGATCATCGGGACCAGCATGGCGTGCCGGGCGGAGGTGTATCGGAAGCTGGGCGGCCAGGACACCAGCTACGCCGCCAACGAGGATCTCGAATTCGGCTGGCGGGCCCATCGCGAGGGATACCGTCTCGGATATCTGCCGGAGGCGCTCGTCGCCTATCGATACCGGCAGGGCTTCCGTCCCGGATATCGGCAGGGACGCAGCCGTGGCATCGGCCTCGCCCGGCTGAATGCGGAATTCCCGAACAATGGGTTGCCGGAAATTCACCTGCCGGAAGTCTTGTTACGCATGATTCGTCTGCCATTCACCCGTGGATTGGTTGGCGAGGAGCGCGGACTGATGATCGGCCTCGCCGTCGGTCAGTTCCGCGGTGGGCTCCGGCATCGCACGATGCACTGGATCTGACAGTGTGACGCGCGGATGAACGCATCTTCGCAACGCCGCCGGACGGCGTTGTGAAGATGCTTGCGAAGGGCCCTTCCGTGTCTGTGAGGCGGGTGGGTCCGGGTACCTTAGGCCAATGTTCACGAAAGTCTTGGTAGCCAATCGGGGCGAGATCGCCATCAGGGCCTTCCGCGCGGCCTACGAGCTCGGCGTTGGGACGGTGGCCGTCTTCCCGTACGAGGACCGCAACTCGGTCCATCGCACGAAGGCGGCCGAGTCCTACCAGATCGGTGAACCGGGGCACCCCGTCCGGGCGTACCTCTCGATCGACGCGATCGTCGACGCGGCCAAGTCGGCGGGCGCCGACGCCGTCTACCCGGGCTACGGCTTCCTGTCCGAGAACCCGGACCTGGCGGCGGCCTGCGCCCGCGAGGGCATCACCTTCATCGGCCCGTCCGCCGAGGTGCTCGAACTCGCGGGCAACAAGGCGCGCGCCATCGCGGCGGCCAAGGCGGCCGGGCTGCCGGTGCTGCGGTCCAGCGCGCCGTCCGCCGACGTGGACGAGTTGCTCGCCGCGGCAGACGAATTGGACTACCCGATCTTCGTCAAGGCGGTAGCCGGCGGTGGCGGGCGCGGCATGCGCCGGGTCGCCGACGCCGCGCACCTGCGCGAGTCCATCGAGGCTGCGTCGCGCGAGGCCGAGTCGGCGTTCGGCGATCCCACCGTCTTCCTCGAGCAGGCCGTGGTGAACCCGCGCCATATCGAGGTGCAGATCCTGGCCGACCAGCAGGGCAACGTGATGCACCTGTTCGAGCGCGACTGTTCGGTGCAGCGCAGGCACCAGAAGGTGATCGAGCTCGCGCCCGCCCCGAATCTGGATCCCGCACTGCGCGACCGTATTTGCGCCGACGCGGTGGCCTTCGCCAAGGAGATCGGTTACAGCTGCGCGGGCACCGTCGAGTTCCTGCTCGACGAGCGCGGCAACCACGTCTTCATCGAGATGAACCCGCGCATCCAGGTCGAGCACACGGTGACCGAGGAGATCACCGACGTGGATCTGGTGCAGGCGCAGCTGCGCATCGCGGCGGGCGAGACCCTCGAACAGCTCGGCCTCAGCCAGGAGACCGTCAGCATCCGCGGTGCCGCGATGCAGTGCCGGATCACCACCGAGGACCCGGCCAACGGTTTCCGCCCCGACACCGGCCGGATCACCGCCTATCGAACCCCGGGCGGCGCCGGCATCCGGCTCGACGGCGGGGCGAACCTCGGCGCGGAGATCGGCGCCTATTTCGACTCGATGCTGGTGAAGCTCACCTGCCGCGGCCGCGACTTCGGCGCCGCGGTGTCGCGGGCTCAGCGTGCGCTCGCCGAGTTCCGAATTCGCGGCGTCACCACCAACATTCCGTTCCTGCTCGCGGTGCTCGACGACCCGGACTTCCAGGCGGGCCGGGTCACCACCTCGTTCATCGACGAGCGTCCGCAGCTGCTCAACCAGCGTGGTTCGGCCGACCGCGGCACCAAGATCCTCACCTATTTGGCCGACATCACCGTCAACAAGCCGCACGGCGAGCGTCCGACCACGGTGTACCCGCACGACAAGCTGCCCCCGATCGACCTGACCGTCGCGCCGCCGGACGGCTCGCGGCAGCGCCTGCTCCGCCTCGGCCCGGACGGGTTCGCGCAGGATCTGCGCGCGCAGAAAGCAGTCGGCGTCACCGACACCACCTTCCGGGACGCGCACCAGTCCCTGCTGGCCACCCGGGTGCGCACCAACGGGCTGCTCGGCGTCGCCGGGCACGTGGCCAGGCTGACCCCGGAGCTGCTGTCCATCGAGGCCTGGGGTGGCGCGACTTACGATGTGGCGCTGCGTTTCCTGTACGAAGACCCGTGGGAGCGGCTCGCCGCGCTGCGCGAGGCGGTGCCGAACATCTGCCTGCAGATGCTGCTGCGCGGTCGCAACACCGTCGGCTACACGCCCTACCCGGAGCAGGTGACCCGCGCGTTCGTCTCGGAGGCGACCGCCACCGGCATCGACATCTTCCGCATCTTCGACGCGCTCAACAATGTCGACCAGATGCGCCCGGCCATCGACGCGGTGCGCGAAACCGGCACGGCCATCGCGGAAGTCGCGATGAGCTACACCGGCGACCTGTCCAACCCGGACGAAACGCTCTACACCCTGGACTACTACCTCAAGCTGGCCGAGCAGATGGTGGACGCGGGCGCGCACGTGCTCGCCATCAAGGACATGGCCGGGCTTCTGCGCGCCCCCGCGGCCGCCACCCTGGTCACCGCGCTGCGCAGCAACTTCGACCTGCCGGTGCACGTGCACACCCACGACACCCCCGGCGGTCAGCTGGCCACCTACCTGGCCGCCTGGCAGGCGGGCGCGGACGCGGTGGACGGCGCCAGCGCCGCGATGGCCGGAACCACCAGCCAGCCCGCGCTTTCCGCGATCGTCGCGGCCGCTGCGCACAGCGAGTACGACACCGGCCTGAACCTGCAGCACGTGTGCGACCTGGAGCCGTACTGGGAAGCGCTGCGAAAGGTGTACGCGCCCTTCGAGTCCGGGCTGCCCGCCCCGACCGGCCGGGTCTACACCCACGAGATCCCCGGCGGCCAGCTGTCGAACCTGCGCCAGCAGGCCATCGCTCTCGGCCTCGGTGATCGGTTCGAGGAAGTGGAAGCGAAATACGCTGCGGCGGACCGATTGCTGGGCCGCCTGGTGAAGGTGACCCCGTCGTCCAAGGTGGTCGGCGACCTGGCGCTGGCCTTGGTCGGCACCGGCGTCGACATCGAGGATTTCGCCGCCGACCCCGGCCGCTACGACATCCCCGACTCCGTAATCGGTTTCCTGCGTGGCGAACTCGGCACCCCGGCGGGTGGCTGGCCGGAACCGTTCCGCAGCCGCGCGCTGGCCGGGCGCGGTGAGGCGAAGCCGGAGACTCCGCTCACCGCCGCGGACGAAGCCGGGCTGGCCGGCACCTCGGATGAGCGCCGCGCGACGCTGAACCGGCTGCTCTTCCCCGGCCCCACCGCCGAATTCACCGCGCACCGGGAAAAGTACGGCGACACCATGGGCCTGTCGGCGAACCAGTTCTTCTACGGGCTGCGCCAGGGCGAGGAACACCGGGTGCAGCTGGAGAAGGGCGTCACCCTGCTCATCGGCCTGGAGGCCATCTCCGAGCCGGACGAGCGCGGCATCCGCACGGTCATGTGCATCCTCAACGGCCAGTTGCGCCCCGTCGCCATCCGCGACCGGTCGATCGCCAGCGAGGTCCCGGCCGCGGAGAAGGCCGACAAGGGCAACGCGGGCCATATCGCCGCGCCGTTCGCCGGTGTGGTGACCCTGGCGGTGTCCGAAGGTGACACGATCGCGGCCGGAGACACCGTCGGCACCATCGAGGCGATGAAGATGGAGGCCGCGATCACCGCACCGCGGGCGGGCACCGTCGGCCGGGTCGCGATCGGCCCGGTGCAGCAGGTCGAGGGTGGCGATCTGCTGATCGAGCTGGCCGTGCGCGAGTCCGCGGGCGAATGACCAGGATCGTCGCCGGAACGGCGGGCGGGCGGCGGCTGCGGGTGCCGCCGGCCGGCACCCGGCCGACCTCCGACCGGGTGCGGGAGGCGCTGTTCAGCGCGCTCGACGCGCGCATCGACTTCGACGGCGTCCGGGTGCTCGACCTCTACGCGGGGTCGGGCGCGCTCGGGCTGGAGGCGTTGTCTCGTGGCGCCGCGCACGCACTGCTGGTCGAGTCCGACCGCAAGGCGGCCGCGGTGCTGCGCGGCAATATCGCCGATCTCGGGCTGCCCGGCGCCGAACTGCGCGTCGGCACGGTGGCGAGCGTGCTCGAACTGGGTGGCGCGGGCGAATTCGATCTGGTGCTGTCCGACCCGCCGTATGCGGTCGACACCGATGCCGTGCTCGCCGACCTGCAGGCGCTCGCCGTTGGCTGGCTGCGGCCGGATGCGCTCGTCGTGGTCGAGCGGTCCAGCCGATCGCCGGAAATCGAATGGCCCGTGGGTTATTCGGCGATGAAGCCGCGTAAGTACGGCGAAACGCGCATCGAGATGGCGACTTTCGACTAACGATGTGGTCTTGTGCACCCTCTGTGGTGCCCGCCGGTCCCGCACGATAGCGTCTGACCATGGCAGGAGCATTGTGCCCCGGGTCCTTCGACCCCGTGACGCACGGTCACATCGACGTCTTCAACCGGGCTGCGGCCCAGTTCGACGAGGTCGTTGTCACCGTCATGATCAACAAGAACAAGCAGGGCATGTTCAGCGTCGACGAGCGCATGGAGATGCTGCGCGAGGCGACCGCTCACCTGCCCAATGTGCGCGTGGAGTCGTGGTACGGCCTGCTGGTGGACTTCGCCAAGCAGCAGGGTGTCACGGCCATCGTGAAGGGCCTGCGCGACGCGACCGACTTCGGTTACGAGCTGCAGATGGCTCAGATGAACAAAAAGCTGTCCGGCGTCGAAACCTTCTTCATCGCCAGCAATCCCATGCTCAGCTTCCTGTCCAGCTCGCTGGTCAAGGAGGTGGCGACCTTTGGTGGCGACGTCACCGACATGCTCCCGCCAGCCGTGCACAAGCGTCTGCTGGATCGTCTCGCCGAACGCAAAGGCTGAGAACGCAAATCAGCCCCGGTCCCGAAAGCCTTGGGACCGGGGCTGATTCCCCTCACTCGACGAGGTTCAGAAGACCAAACCCCGTAGTGCCAGGAAGCGCATGCCGCCGACGGCCGCGGTGATGCCGAGAACGGCGGTGGCCTCTGCCGGTCCGCCGATGGTGGGCGCCCAGACGTCCAGGGCGGCCAAGCACGCGGTGGTGATGGCGAGTCCGACCAGTGCCAGCCCGCCGCCTTCCCACTGTGCGGTGAACCAGCCGACTCGGCCGCTCGCGTGGAAGGTGAGCTGTCGGTGCAGCTCGTTGGCGATCACGGTGCTGACGATCGAGCCGACCACGTTCGCGAGCAGCGGCCCGACGCCGTGCATCGCGAAGAACAGCAGCACGTAGGCGATGTTGCTGGACCCGCCGACCAGCGCGAAGCGGATCAGCTGGGCGAAGGCCCGGTCGCCGCGCAGGTAAACCATCGCCTGCTCGAACCGCGCGGACGCCGGAGCCGTCTGCAACGCCGGGTATGGGCCTACCCACGGCATGAAGTAGCTGGTAGTGCTAACTCCTGCCGATCTCTGTAGATCCAGAACAGTCATGGGCTTTCCGATCGAACATGAGCCTTGATCCCGCACGCCCGGTGGGGCCTGCGCTCGTCTGAAGACCTTGTCGATCTTCGTATCGACGATAACACGAAGCGGAGACAGATCCTCCACTTGATTTGTGTGGCGTGCAAGACACTGCGACGACACACCGGAGGGTGACTCGGCACAGGCCGTGATGAGGGGCACACTGGGGCTCGGCGGACAGTTCGCCGAAGAGTCGTAGGAGAGTGGGGTCAGTCAGCATGTATCGCGTATTCGAAGCCCTCGACGAGCTGGTCGCCATCGTCGAGGAGGCGCGCGGCATCCCGCCGACCCGCAGCTGCATCGTGCCGCGCGGCGACGTGCTCGAACTGCTCGACGACGTGCGCGACGCACTGCCGGGCGAGCTCGACGACGCCCAGGACGTGCTCGACATCCGGGACAAGATCGTCTCGGACGCCCGATCGGCCGCCGAGGTGACCGTCACCAGCGCCAACGAACAGGCCGCGCACACCATCGGCTCGGCCCGCGAGGAGGCCGACCGCATCCTCGCCGACGCCAAGGCGCACGCCGACCGGATGGTCGCCGAGGCCAGCGCGCACGCCGACCACCTCGTGGCCACCGCCCAGGCCGAGGCCGACCGCGTCGTCGCCGACGGCAACGCCGAGTTCGAGGCCGTCACCGCCCGCGCCCGCCTGGAATCCGAGCGAATGATCGACGCGGGCAAGGCTTCCTACGATCGTTCCGTCGCCGAGGGCGAGGCCGAGCGGGACCGCCTGGTCGCGCAGACCGAGGTGGTGCGCGCCGCGCACGCCGAATCCGCGCGGGTGATCGACGCGGCACACGCCGAGTCCGATCGGATGCGCGAGGAGTGCGACGTCTACGTCGACTCCAAGCTGGCCGACTTCGAGGAGACCCTGAGCAACACCCTGCGCACCGTCGGCCGCGGCCGCCACCAGCTCCGCTCCGGCGCGGGCGCTCCCGACTACGCCGCCGATTACCGCCGCTAGAGCCAGTTTGAGGTCGGCGGTATGCCTCGCGTATCGTGGTGTGGTTGCCCATTCCCCCGATAGTGAAGTGAGTTCGTGATGCCCGCCGGTTCCGGTTCTGCCCCGCGTAAGGACTCGGCCGCGCGCCGGGAGCCCGACGCGGCCTTCGTGCTGGACGTCCGCAGCCTCGGCCGCCGGGCCGGCACGATGCGCGAGCTCCATCGCACGCTCACCACCGTCGAGCGGATCGGGCTCGACCTGGTCGGCGTCCCGGTCGGCGCCGAGGTCGTGCTCGACCTGCAGCTGCAGGCAGTGTCCGAAGGTGTGCTGGTCACCGGAACGGTGTCCGCGCCGATCGAGGGCGAGTGCTCGCGCTGCCTCGAGCCGTTCACCGACAGCGTGAGCATCTACCTCACGGAGTTGTTCGCCTACCCGGACAGCACCACCGAGCAGACCACCGACGACGACGATTCGTACCGCATGGTCGACGACACGATCGACCTCGAACCGGTGATCATCGACGCGATCGGCATCGAGCTGCCGCTGCAGCCGCTGTGCACGCCGGACTGCGCCGGGCTGTGCGCGGAATGTGGCGTGCGGATGGCGATTGCGGGTTCTGAGCACTCGCATGAGATACTTGACCCTCGCTGGGCCGGGTTGGCGAAATTTGCCACCGCATCGCCCGGCAACGGCAGCCCCGACGAGGGTGCGGCCACCGCAGCAGACCAGTCAGCCGAAATGGCAAGCAATATGACAGAGGAGAAGTAGTCGTGGCCGTTCCCAAGCGCCGGATGTCCCGTTCCAACACCAGGTCGCGGCGCAGCCAGTGGAAGGCCACCGCGCCGACCCTGATCACCTGCCCGAACCGCGCCTGTGGTGAGAAGACCCTGCCGCACATCGCGTGCCCGTCCTGCGGCACGTACAAGGGCCGTCAGGTCACGGCGGCTGTCTAACAGTTCAACCTGTCGTATCGACGTGAGCGATGAACCCGATTCGTCCGGTGGACATGCGAGCCTGCTCGCGGCGCTCGGCGTCGAGGTGCAGCCGGAGCTGCTGCGCCTGGCGCTGACGCACCGGTCGTACGCATATGAAAACGGCGGGCTGCCGACCAACGAGCGCCTGGAGTTCCTCGGCGACTCCGTCCTCGGACTGAGCATCACCGAGCGGCTCTACCACGAGCACCCGGACAAGTCCGAGGGCGAGCTGGCGAAGCTGCGCGCGAGCGTGGTGAACATGCACGCGCTCGCCGAGGTGGCGCGCCAGCTCGGTGAGGGCGGCCTCGGCGTGCACCTGCTGCTCGGCAAGGGCGAAGAGCTCACCGGCGGCAGGGACAAGCCGAGCATCCTCGCCGACGGCATGGAGTCGCTGCTCGGCGCGGTGCACCTGGAGCACGGCATCGACGTCGCGCGCGAGGTGGTGCTGCGGCTGTTCGCCGACCTGCTCGAGCGCGGTCCCCGGATGGGGGCCGGCCTCGACTGGAAGACCAGCCTGCAGGAGCTCACCGCCGAGCGTGGCCTCGGCGTGCCCAGCTACGAGATCACCTCGACGGGCCCCGATCACGACAAGGAATTCACCGCGACCACCGTGATCGGTGGCCGGGCCTACGGGCAGGGCGTCGGCCGCTCCAAGAAGGAAGCCGAGCAGAAGGCCGCGGGCACCGCCTACCAGGCGCTGACCGCCGAAGCCTGACGTGCCCGAACTCCCCGAGGTAGAGGTCGTCCGGCGCGGCGTCGCCGAACACGTGGTCGGTCGCGTCATCGAGTCGGTCGCGATCACCCATCCCCGCTCGGTGCGCCGGCACCTCGAGGGCGCCGCCGATCTCGCCGCACGGTTGACCGGATTGCAGGTCGCCGCCGCCGAGCGGCGCGGAAAATATCTCTGGCTCACCTTCGACGAGCCGGACACCTCGCTCGTCGTGCACCTCGGCATGAGCGGCCAAATGCTCGTGCAACCCGCGGACGCGCCGCTGGAGAAGCACGCGCACATCCGCGCCACCCTCGGCGACGGCACCCAGCTGCGCTTCGTCGACCAGCGCACCTTCGGCGGCTGGGCGCTCGCACCGCTGGTCGAGGTGGACGGCACCCTGGTGCCGGAACCGGTGGCGCACATCGCCCGCGACCCGCTGGATCCCCGCTTCGACCCCGAAGCCGTGGTGGCCGCGGTGCGTGCCAAACAGACCGAGATCAAACGCGTGCTGCTCGATCAGAGCGTGATCTCCGGCATCGGCAACATCTATGCCGACGAGTCGTTGTGGCGCGCGAAGATTCACGGCGCCAGGTCGGCCGCCGCCTTGAGCCAGCCAGTGGTGCGTACGCTGATGAACGAGGCGACTGCGGTCATGAATGAAGCGTTGGCCGCGGGCGGCACCTCGTTTGACACGCTGTACGTCAACGTCAACGGGCAGTCCGGCTACTTCGAGCGTTCGCTCAACGCCTATGGTCGTGAGGACGAGCCCTGCCGCCGCTGTGGCGCCCCGCTGGTGCGGGAGAAGTTCATGAACCGCTCCTCCTTCTCCTGCCCACGTTGCCAGCCGCGGCCCCGGCACTGAACGGTTGGATCTGCTACGTGGGCGCTTAATCACGCCACCAAACGGACCACTCGACTCACAAGCACTTGCCTGCGGTCGCACGGTACGACGGCTGGGTCACAATACGGGGTGGACAAAAACGTTCTGCTGTTGAATTCGAACGAAGAAAGCGCCTTCGGGACGGCGTCCACACCGGGCGAATCGACCTCGCGCCGGCGTGAGCCAACTGCAGGTGTCGAGCTATCGCCGTCGAATCGCTCCGGAAGCGAACCACGGGACAAGAGTTGCGGCAAGGTGCACCGCCATCTGGACGGCTTCCCGTGAAATCGGGATTGCTGGGCTGGCACCCTCGTGGCGGTCGGTATGGCCTTCCCAGAGCAGCCGGATCATCTGTACTACTGCTGTCATCGGAGCCGACACACCCGACTTGTCGGTGATGGCAATCCCGTACAGATGGACTTGTCGGTCGAGTTGGCCAAGAACATTTCCCAGATTTGCACCGGCTTGCGCCGGATCGACCACAGGGATTGCCGCCGACTCTACGGCGAGGATCGCTGCTCGGTACGCGGTGGAGGGGTCAGGGTTGAGTCTGTGCGCGGCGTGCCAGGCCCTTTGGAGATGGTTACCAGCAACCGCCCTGCTGGCTCCCACCACAGTTTCAGCCGCTTGACGAGCAGCCATGGTGACAACTGGGTCTGGTCGCCGCTCCATTCGCGATCGATCTCGAGGAAGTCAAAGTGCTCGGGCGGCTGGCCTACACCATCGCCGAGGAGCGCACTCCAAATACGCACCCTGGCTCCGATGCGCAGGTCACCACAGCTGGCTGGACTGAGAAACAACGAAAGTGTCTTCACAGCCGGTTGGAATGGTGTCGCGGGTGGTCAGCGGTGCGTCTTGCGGAATGCCGTCGAGCTGCCGGTGACCATGAGTTCATGCGGATTTCGATCGCACCCCTACGACCGTTTGATCGCTACGACACTGACCTCAGTGTTCATGGCGCGCAGCTCGTTCAGCGACCTGACCAGCGAGATCTGCGAGAACGGGAACAGCGAATCGGTGGTGATGTCTCTGCCGTCGTTGAGCAGGATCGCGAACACGACTTTCAGGGTGCCGATGTCACGCACCATTTGGTGCTCGGGATTGTGGCTCGCGACGTAGTCCCGGAATTTCTGCGCGACCTCCTTGTCCAACCGCAGTACCTTCACCGCGTTGACACCCTGTGCGAACAGGTGGCTCAGCGGCGCGCTACTGCTGGCCTTCTTGACACAGATCAGCTCACAGTCGGGACCCAGGACATCGCAGATTTCGAGGCCGCCGCCGCGGTAGAAGCCGGTGACGATCTTCTGCTTGTCGAAGAGCTGATAGCCGGTCTGGGCGGCCAGCTGACGGTTGAACCAGTCCTCATCGTGGGAGTCCTGGCCCCGCTTCGGCCCATCGGTGTGCGGTTTGCCTTTCGGCCATGCAACGACGGTGATGTCGGTCGTCGCGGTGAGGAGTTCGTCGAGTACTTCACGCAGGGTTTCGAGGTACCCTGCTCCGATCTCATGCCAGCAGCCCTGGCCGAAGTAGTAGCTCTCGGTACCGGATTCGACCTCGGCGACCAGCCAGTCGGTGCCACGGGTATCCGGGCCGATCGGTACAGTCTGAGCCTCGTCCTCGTACATGGTTATCCTGAGCTGGTGCAGGTCGCGCAGGCGGCGGTGTTCGTCGCGGTCACAGATCCACGTGAGCAGTGCGCCCAGGTCGATTTCCCGGACGGTGGCTGCCTTTCTGCCCAGAGCTATACCGTATGACCGGACCGCGCCGTAGAAGTCTGCGCAGCTGTCGGGCAGGGTGATGCCGAGACGTGCGTCGCTGGGATCGCCAAGTAACTTGCTCAAGGACTGGTCGGCGGCCAAGGCAGCCGGGCTGTTCTTGTTCAGTATCCGGAACCGCTGGATGAACGCGAGGCCATTGAGCGGGTCGTTCATTTCGCAGACTCGCTCGATCTCGGCGAGGTCTGCCAGGAACTGGGCGGGAGTGTCGGCGAGTGGCAGTTTGATTGCGTAGCCGGAACATTCGACCCGAACCGCCGCCGAGGAACGGGACCGGGCGGTGAGGTTCAGATGCGCCCTGCCGCAGATCCTGCGGACGAGTGAGGTGAACTGGTCGAGACCGAAGCCGGCGATGTCGCTACCGGCGAGCATGGTGTAGTCCTCGACCCGGCCACGCCGGTCCATGATCTCGCTGCGAAACCGTGTGACATCGTTCTCATCGAGGCAGCGGACGGCGAACTCCAGCCCGAAATCGTTGTCGCGGTAGGCGGAATCGAGGATGCGGTGCCCGAGGTGGCCGTAGGTCAGGGCGTATACCCTGCCGGTTGTTCTGGTGAGCAGCAGGCCACCAGTCTGGTTGGTCGTTACCGACACCGGAAGGCCGGTGAGACCGTGCGCGGCCGGGCACCATTCGGCGCGCTCCGGCGGATTCGCGCCGCTGATCAGGAGCCCGGAGAGCCCGTCGTGGCTGAATTCTCGCACCTCGTATCCGGCATCCTCGAGGTACTTCTTTCGGACGAAGCTACGCAGGTCGAGGCGTGCGCCGGCGGGTTCGATCATGCGGTGCAGGCTCGACCACCGGGTGGCGGTCTTCGGTGTGGTCGTGCGGTCCAAGCTGGTCTCCTTATTCATTGCAATCCACCGCCAACAGGTTCTGGGGTGCGCCGGTTCCGGCTGGTGAGGTGCCAGCCGTCGCAGCTCGGGCACCGATACGCCCGCTGCTCGTGGCGCCTGGGATCGGTGCGATCGATGCCTGCTAGTGCGAGTTCGGCATCGGTCTGGGCGAAGTACTGCACCTTGCCGGTACAGCAGCGCGCCATGCGGATCATCGGGGGTCTGCCAGCGAGATCGCCACCGCTACGCAATGTGAACTCGCGGTGTGTCGCCGCCTGTCGGGGTCGGCAGTGCCGGAATCTTCGGTTGTTGCTCATCGCGTCCTCCTGGCGGTGCGCTGAGTGGTTGTTGACTGACTACGACGCTAGCATGACTGAAAATGTTTTCACAATATAATTGGTGGATTGATTTTTTCAGATAGATCGGAAAGGATGGTGGATGTACACGAGAGGAGCGACATGTCGAACCTGGTTCCACCCGTGACCGCAACAGAGATCGCGCAGCTGGCAGGCGTCACAAGGGCTACGGTCAGCAACTGGCGGCGGCGTCACGACGACTTCCCCGCGCCGATTGGAGGTACTGAGTCCCGGCCGGTTTTTGACTGGAATGAGGTGCAGGCATGGTTAGCGGGCCGGGGTAAGGACACCGACGAGTCGCCCATTACCGGCTTGCGCACGCTGGTTCGCGCGGACGCCACCGCGGACGAGATCGTGCAGGTGATGACCCAGCTGAGGGCGTCAGCTGGGGGCTGGGAGGCGAGCGGATCGCGGGCGCCGAAACTGCTCACCGATATGCTGCCGGCCTTGAACGCGGCGGCAGCGGCGGAGGGTCCCCGTGCGGCGATCGACGCCCTCGCGGAACGGGTGTTGGACAAGGAGTCCTCGGGAGGGGTCTACGTCACTCCCCTGCCGGTCACGTCTTTGATGGCGGCCCTCGCGAATTCTCCAGCAGCACAGCCTTTTGAAAGTGTGCTTGACCCTGCGTGTGGCAGCGGTTCGCTCTTACTGGCTTCCATTGCCGCTGGCGCCAGCGAACTGTATGGCCAAGATGTCCTTGCCGTGCAGGTCGAGCGAGCCAGGCTGCACATCCAGGCATCTACCGAGATCACTCCGCACCTGCATTCCGGCGACAGCCTGACCGACGATGCATTTCGTGACCTCCGGGTCGATGCTGTGTTGTGCAATCCGCCGTTCGGTCAAAAGGATTGGGGCGTAGACGATTTAGAGCTCGAAGATGAGCGGTGGGAGTACGGTACGCCAACTCGCAGCGAATCGGAGCTGGCCTGGATTCAGCATGCGGTGGCGCATCTCCGCCCTGGTGGCACAGCGGTCTTGGTAGTTCCTCCAGCAGCAGCTCGCCGGAGTACCGGTCGCAAAATTCGTGGAGCGCTGCTACGCAAGGGTGTTCTACGAGCGGTCGTGGAGTTGCCTGCCGGGGTCGCGCCACCTTGGGGGCTGGGATTGCATCTATGGGTGCTGCGGCGGCCTGTTCCGGGTGCGCCGACACCTGACTCTGTTCTCTTTGTCGACACTTCGGGGTCGGCGTCTGTCCATCGCACTACGGGTGATGTCGCTTGGGGGCAGTTGACTGACCTTGTGACAACCGCGTGGTACGCATTCGACGCATCCGACGTGGATAGGGTGATCGTGCCGGGTGTGGCGGCGCCTGTCCGCGTGCTGGAGGTCCTCGACGAGGATGTCGACCTGACGCCCGCCCGGCATCTTCGGTCGTCGGTGGACCCAGCAATGATCACGAACGAAGTCGACCAAGCGGTTTCACGACTCGATGCCGCAGTCTCCGAGTTGTCCACCATCACGGCAAGTCTGGGGCGCTGGTCGGTATCCGGGGCCAAATCCTGGCGGGAAGCAGCGCTCGCTGATCTCGTCAATGGTGGCGCACTGCAATGGATACGGAGTAGTTCGCCAGCTGCACAGGATCTTTCGGACACACGCCGGGTCCTGACGGCGGCAGATATCGCGACCAGCCGCGCACCATCGGCTTCTTTCGAGACTTCCCCGCCGCAGGAGGTCGAAGTGATCCAAGCCGGTGACGTGATGGTCTCCGCGATCCGTAGTGGTCGCAGCGGCAGCCGAACTGCCCGTGTCGCGGAGAATGACGACGTCGGCGCCGTGCGTGGCCCCCATGTGCACCTGCTGCGCCCGACCGAGGGGCGAATCGACGGCTGGTTTCTGGCGGGTTTCATCAACGGCGCCGACAACGTGTCCATGACACGGACCCAGACCCTTCGGTTCGATCCGGCCAAGCTACGAATACCGTTGCTGTCGTTTGCGGAGCAGCAGCGGTACGGACAGTCTTTCCGCCGCCTGCACCACCTGCGGGCAGCACTTGGCATAGCCACCGACGCAGCAGATCAATTGACAGAACTGGTGACGAACGGACTCACCACCGGGGCTGTAACCCCACAGCACGACATCGAGACACCCAACGTGAAGACACAAGAGCGTGGAGGTACTGAGTGAACAGCAGCAAGCACAGCGAGCTTGCCAACCATGCATGGTCGGTCGCCGATCTACTGCGCGGAGACTACAAGCAGTCCGACTACGGCAAAGTGATTCTGCCGTTCACGGTGCTACGACGGCTGGAGTGTGTGCTGGAGCCGACACGAGATGCGGTGCGGGCCAAGTACGAACAGATCAAGGAACGTGACCTGGATCCGGACCCCTTCCTGCGCAAGGCCTCGGGCACCGTCTTCTACAACACGTCCGACTTGACGCTCAAAAAGATTCTTGGCGACTCCTCACACGTGGCGAAGGGGCTGCTCAAATATGTGGGCGCGTTCTCCGACAACTCCCGCGAGGTGTTGGAGAAGTACGAGTTCGCCCAGCAGGTGAAGCGGCTCGACGACGCGAATCTGTTGTACAAAGTGATCGGCAAGTTCGCCGACTTCGACCTGCACCCAGAGCGTGTATCGAACCACAACATGGGTTACGTCTTCGAGGAACTGATCCGGCGCTTCGCCGAGCAGTCCAATGAGACTGCCGGCGAACATTTC
The DNA here is from genome assembly GCF_900269665.1 of Nocardia suismassiliense. GTDB lineage: Bacteria > Actinomycetota > Actinomycetes > Mycobacteriales > Mycobacteriaceae > Nocardia > Nocardia suismassiliense. The sequence continues at coordinate 7,271,984 of NZ_LT985361.1, read as the reverse complement.
ACGCCGCGCGAAGTGATCGAACTGATGGTTAACCTGCTCGTCGCCCCGGACCCGGACCTTGTCGGCCAGCCCGGCGTCACCCGCAAAGTGCTCGACCCAGCGTGCGGGACCGGCGGCATGCTCAGCTCAGCTGAGGAACACATCCTCGCGATGAACCCGCAGGCCCGCGTGGAAACCTACGGCCAGGAGCTCAACCCCGAGTCGTGGGCGATCTGCCGCTCCGACTTGATGATCAAGGGACAGAATCCGGACAACATCGTCTTCGGCAACTCTTTCAGCCAGGACGGCCACCAGGATCTGAAAGCCGACTACCTGCTCGCCAACCCTCCCTTCGGCGTGGAGTGGAAGAAGGTGAAGAGCGAGGTCGAATGGGAACACGACCATCTCGGTGAGGCAGGACGTTTCGGTGCCGGTTTGCCTCGAATCAATGACGGCTCACTGCTGTTCCTGATGCACATGCTCTCGAAGATGAAGCCTGTGGACCTCGGTGGAGGCGGCGGCAGTCGAGTCGCCATCGTCTTCAACGGCTCCCCTTTGTTCACCGGCGCCGCTGAATCCGGTGAATCCGAGATCCGCCGATGGATCATCGAAAAAGACTGGCTCGAGGCCGTTGTCGCACTGCCGGATCAGCTGTTCTACAACACCGGCATCTCCACATACTTCTGGCTACTGACCAACCGGAAGGCGCCGGAGCATCGCGGCAAGGTGGTGCTGCTCGACGCCCGTGACTACTGGCAGAAGATGCGGAAGTCCCTAGGGGATAAGCGCAAAGTGATCACTGCCGAACAGATCACCGAGATCACCCGGCTCTACGGCAACGCGCTCGATGTCGCGGCAGACCCGGAACATCCACTGCACGGCAAGGTGAAGGTCTTCGCCAACAACGACTTCGGCTACCGCAGGATCACCGTGGAGCGGCCGCTGCGGCTGCGGTTCGAACTCACCGAGGAAGCGCTCGACAAACTCTCGGGTGCTGCGCCCGTGGCAAAGCAGTACACCGACACCGACGATTTCCGTAAACTGCTGCAGCCGCTGGTCGGTTCGGTATGGATGACCAAAGCCGACGCCGTGACTGCTCTCAAGGATCAGGTGGTCGGTGCCGGTGAACCCTGGCCTGCCGGTGCATCTTTCGCAAAGGCCCTGCGCGAAGCGCTCGGTGCCCGCGATCCCGAAGGGGAAATCCAGCTCAAAGGCGGCGAACCTGAACCTGATCCCGAACTGCGCGATTACGAGAACGTGCCCTTCCAGGAGAATGTCGAGGACTACCTCGTGCGTGAGGTTCTTCCACACATCCCGGATGCATGGATCGAACACAGCAAGACCAAGATTGGATACGAAATCCCGTTTACGCGGCACTTCTACGTGTATATACCGCCGCGACCGTTGGCGGAGATCGACGCTGAGCTCAAGACCCTGGAGTCGGAGATTCAAGAGCTGCTCGGAGAGGTGACGAAATGAGCGCAGCGTTCACCGTCGATTCGCAAGCGCTGGATGTGGCTCCCAATCATTGGACACGGGCTCCACTTTGGTCAGTGTTACGGCGCCGAGATATTTCGGAGCGGCCAGATGCAGAGTTGCTGTCTGTCTATCGAGACCACGGCGTGGTGCCAAAAGCCAGCAGGGATGACAACTTCAACAAGCCAAGTGAAGATCTCAATGCGTATCGTTTCGTTCGACCCGGCGACCTGGTCCTCAACAAGATGAAGACTTGGCAAGGGTCGCTCGCGGTATCCCAGTACGAGGGAATTGTGAGTCCTGCGTACTTCGTATGCGAGTTATCACCAAAGCTCCATCCGCGATTCGTTCACTACCTACTTCGATCGCAGCCGTACGTCCATCTCTATCAGTCCGTTTCGAAGGGTATTAGGCCTAATCAATGGGACCTTCCGTTTGACGAGTTTCGTTCCTTGCCGATGCTTCTACCTCCTTTGGAGGAGCAGCGCCGCATCGCCGACTTCCTCGACGCCGAAACCAGTCACATTGACCGGATGATTGGGTATCGTCGACAGCAGATTGAAGCGACGCTGGCGCTCGAGCAGAGTTTGCTTGCGGAGCATATTGGTGATGTCAGTGCTGGCAGTATTCGCGTCAAGTTTCTCGTATCGCGTCTAACAAGCGGCCCCCGAGGTTGGGGAGAGTTTGTTACGGACGACGGGACGGTATTTCTTCGAATCGCGAATATCCCTAGGGTTGGCATTGATCTTGACACGCGTGACATTCTCCGAGTTTGTGCACCGGAAGGCCCGGAACGAGAACGTACCCGCACGCGCCCCGGAGATGTGCTGGTCAGCATTACAGCTGATATCGGATCGGTCGCCGTCGTCAGTGACGAGATGGCAGACGGTAACGTGAGCCAACATATCGCACTGCTACGACCGGTGGCTGAAAAATGTTACGGGCGCTGGCTCGCGTATGCCCTCAAATCTCCGCGATCACGGCAGCAGCTTGCAGCGAATAGCTACGGTGGCACGAAGGTTGGCTTGGGATTAGCCGAGGTTGGCAATGTGGGGGTGCCTGCTATGGCATTTCGTGAACAGCAAGATGTAGTGAGGAAAATTGATACTGGCATGCATTCGAGCATCCAGTTGAAATCCGCTATGAAATTGCAGAATTCGCTTCTCGCTGAACGTCGCCAAGCGTTGATCGCAGCAGCCGTAACCGGCCAATTCGATGTCACCACCGCCAGCGGGCGGAACGTCACCCAGGGGGTATAACACCATGAGCCCAGTCCACGACGAACTGACCTTCGGCGACACGGTCGTCGCCAGCCTGCTGGAAAACGGTTGGTTGCAAGGTAATCCGCACGAGTACCAGGCCGAACTCGGTCTCGATATGGGTGAGCTGCTCGCCTTTATCGGTGCGACCCAGCAGCCGGACTGGGACGACTTGGTTTCTGCTTATGGCGGCGACCAGGATGTCGCGCAGCGGGGGCTCGCTAAGACGGTGGATCAGCAGATCGGGGAGAAGGGGCTGATCGAGGTGCTGCGGTCAGGGGTCAAGGACCGTGGTGTCAGGATTCGGCTGGCTTACTTCAAACCTAATCTGGTGACTTCGGATGCTGATCTCACGGAGTACCGGGCGAACCGGTTGACGGTGGTGCGCGAACTCCGCTATGCCACAAATCCGGCGAATGCCAGACGCGCGTTGGATTTGGTGTTGCTGCTCAACGGTATTCCGGTGGCAACGGCGGAGCTGAAGAATCCGCTCACCGGTCAGAACGTGGAGGACGCGAAGCATCAGTATCGCACCGAGCGTGATCCTCGCGAGTTGATTTTCACCCGCCGGGTGATCGCCAATTTCGCGGTCGATCCGAAGTTGGTGTTCGTCACCACACAGCTGCGTGGTGCGAAAACCCGTTTCCTGCCGTTCAATACGGGTTCGGAGGGCCCGGGACGCTCAGGTGGCGCCGGCAACCCGGCTCCCTCCGAGCCGGGCCAGTACGCCACTTCCTATCTGTGGGAGACGATCTGGCATCCGGACAACTGGCTGGACATGTTGGAGCGCTTCGTGCACACCCACAAGTCAAAAGGCCCGAGCGGCCGCACCAGCAAATCGACCATCTTCCCGCGGTTCCAGCAGTGGGACGCAGTCAAGAAGCTCACCGCGCACGCCGCCACCCACGGGGCCGGCCACAACTACCTGGTCATGGCCTCCGCCGGCTCCGGCAAGTCCAATACCATAGCCTGGCTGGCGCACCGCCTGTCCGACCTGCACACTCCCACTGATCCGGCAGCGCTCGATCCAGAAGCCGCTGTGGCCGGATTGCAGCCGGGTACACCGGTTTTCGACAAGATCATGATCATCACCGATCGCCGCAACCTGGACGCCCAACTGCGGGAAACCGTGGGCAGCTTCGAAAAGGTACAGGGCCTGGTGGTGGAGATCGATGAGAAGCGCGGCGCGAAATCCGAGCAGCTCGCGAAGGCGCTCACCCAGGAATCGGGCAAGATCATTCCCGTTACCTTGCAAACGTTCCCGGCGTTGCTGGACTATCTGCGGCGCAACGAGGCAGAGCTGCGTGTTGGCCGGTTCGCCATCATCATCGACGAGGCGCACTCATCGCAGACCGGTGACGCGGCGACGGCGGTGCGTGCCGCGCTGCGCGATCTCGGGCTCGACGCCGATGACGAGGACGAGGGCGCCACCGAACTCACAGTGGCGGAGCGGTTGAAGCGCAAGGCCGAAGACCGCAGCAAGGCGCACAACATGTCGTACTTCGCGTTCACCGCGACTCCGAAAGCCAAGACCCTCGAAGCCTTCGGAACCCTCGTTGGTGACAAGTATCAGCCCTTCCACACCTATTCGATGCGCCAGGCCATCGACGAGGGCTTCATCCTCGACCCGCTGCGCAACTACGTCACGTACAAGACCTACTACAAGTTGGTCAACGAAAACCCTTCCGACTACGAGGTTCCGGAGTCGAAGGCGAAGACGCTGCTGGCCCGATTCGCGTTCACGCACCCGTCCACGGTGGCGCAGCAGGCGCAGGTGATCGTCGAGCATTTCGTCACGCATACCCGGCCGCGGCTACAGGGGCGGGCCAAGGCGATGGTGGTCACCGACTCCCGCAAGACTGCGGTCGATATGTGCCGGGCCATCCGCAAACATCTCGACGACACCGGTTTTATCGACAGGTATCCGGATATCGGTGTGCTGGTGGCGTTTTCGGGCACGCTCGAGTACGAAGGCGAGGAGACCAGCGAGGTCAAGGAGAACGGCGGGGTGGCGGAATCCCAGCTGCCAAAGGCTTTTGCGTATACCCGCGCCGACGACATCGCAACTCGCGCAGGCGGCAGGGGGCAGCCGGAGGTCCGAATTCTGGTGGTCGCCGAGAAGTACCAAACCGGTTTCGATCAGCCGCTGCTGACGACCATGTACGTGAATAAGTCCCTGAAGGGTATCGCCGCGGTGCAGACCCTTTCGCGGCTCAACCGGACCGCCGACGGAAAGTCGGTCGAGGACCTGGCCGTCCTGGACTTCTACAACGAAGCCGAACACATCCAGGCGTCGTTCAAGCCCTACTACGAGGAAGCCGAAGCGCTGCCGACCGACCCGAACCTGCTCTACCGGGCACAGGATCGAGTCCTCTCCCCACCGATCCTGCTGCCGCAAGAGATGCGGGACTTCGCCGACGCTTACATCCGGGCGGAGGAGCGGGCCGGCGGTTCGCAGTCAAAATGGCAGAAGCTGCACGCCGAGCTGTACCGGCACCTCGAACCCGCCGTCGCCCGTTTCGCCCACCTGCTGCACAGCGACGACACCGATGATGTCGAAGTCGCTGAAGGCTTCCGCACCGACCTGCGCGATTTCGTCCGCAAGTACGGATTCCTCGCGCAGATCGTCCCCTACCAGGACATCGAACTGGAAATGCTGCATCTCTACGGCAAGCACCTGCTCAACGTCCTGCCGAGGCGCGAAGACGGTGGTGTCGACATCGGCGAAGTCGAGCTCAGCCATATGCGGGTAGAGCGCACTGGCGAGCACGATCTCGGGCTGGATCCGGAAGGCTCGGCAGTGCTCCCCGGATTCGGTGACGGGGCCGGCTCGGCGCAAGATCCGGAACAGGCACTGCTTTCCGCGCTGATCGCCGAGCTGAACGACCGCTTTGGGCTCGAACTCGGCGAAGACGACCTGCTCAAGCCTTACCAGGATGCGGTGGCCGACTCAGGTGTCAAGCTGGCCGCTCTAAACAACCGCACCGAGGACGACTTCCGAAACAAGTTCGCCGAGGTCTTGCGCGACAAGATGATGGACCACGTCGACGCCACCGTCGGCGTCGGCGACAGGTACTTCAACAAATCCGACCCGTCCTTCCAGGAGACGGTAAACCGCCAGCTCAGCCGCGCTGCTTGGCGAACTATTCGCCGTCAGGCCGGCATGGACAGTGTGGCCTGACCTGACCAGCTCGGATACCGTCGCACTTGACACTGGTGGCGTGAGGTAGGGGGCGCGAGATGGCTGAGCGGCGGATCGATAACCGGTACGAGCTGACCGAGGAGATTAACTCGGGCGGAATGGGCTCGGTGTGGCGGGGCTACGACACCGTGCTCGACCGGGAGATCGCGGTTAAAAAGATCCGCCTCGACCAGGTTCAGACACACGAGCAGGCCACGGAATTTGCTCAGCGGTTCCGCCAGGAAGCCCGGGTGACCGCCCGTATCCGTCATCACGGGGTGCCGCAGGTCTTCGACGCGGTGCTGGACGCCTCTTTCGAAGCGGTGTACCTGGTGATGGAGCTCATCGATGGAGTTCCACTCCGTGATTACATCCAGCCGGGCAACCCGCTCCCGCTGAGCTGGGTGGCGGCGGTGGGGGCTCAGGTCGCCACCGTCCTGTCCCACGCCCACGCGATCCCGGTGGTACATCGTGACCTCAAACCCGACAACGTGCTGATCACCCGGGACGGCGCGGTCAAGGTGATCGATTTCGGTATCGCCGCGATTCTCGATGGTGGACCGAGGCTTACCAAGACCAGTCAGGTGATCGGCACCTACCGCTACATGGCGCCGGAACGGGTGCTGGGCAACCGGATCCAGAATCCGAGCAGTGACCTGTACTCACTGGGCTGCATGATCCACGAAATGGCCAGCGGCACACCTCCATTCGACAGTGCTTCCGGGTACGAGCTGCAACGCCAGCACGTCGAATCCGATCCGCAACCGCTGCGCGAACTGCGGCCGGAACTGCCGGCCGACTTCGAACGGCTGGTCCTGGACCTGCTGCAGAAGCATCCGGCGCTGCGACCCGCAGATGCCTGCACCGTGTACGAGCGACTATTGCCATTCCTGCCCGCGCCAGGCGCCACACCTGCGGTGACCGAGCTGTACCGCCCCGGATTCCCTGACCCGACAAGGGTTTTCCGGAGACCGAACGCACCGCTTGAGACCGCGCAGATCGAGCCGACCCGCCTGAGTGTCGTGGCTGCCTCGCCCACCGCGCCGATGAGCGCTATGCACCTGCGCACCGCCATCGACTCGGCGCGGCACCGCTACGACGAGCTGCTTCAGCAGGGCCGCTTCGACCAAGCAGCTGATGCGCTCTACTCGGTACTCGCCAGCGCGGCAGAGGTCCACGGCAAGGACAACTCCGACGTGCTCCGACTGCGTAGCCTGGTTGCCGCCGCTTGGACGCTCAGCGGTGAACATCGGAGAGCCAAAAGTGAATTCGACGAGCTCGCGGAGGCATACCTCCGGATCGAAGGCCGCTACAGCGAATCCGCGTGGGACAGCCGAGCGAGTGCGGCCCGCTGCCGCATCGCGCTGGGCGACATCGAAGGCGGTATTTCGGCACTACAGTCGGTGCTCGACGAGGTTGCCGCCGCCAACGGGGACGGTTGCGAGACCGCCCTGTACTTGCGGTACGACCTCGGCGAGGTACTCGCAAGTACCGGACAGATCGGCGAGGCGCAGTCGGCACTAACCACCTTGTATGAGGATCTATGCCTGATCTACGGGCCGACCGACGAATTCGCGATCCGAGTGGCCGAATTCCTTCGAGAACTGACGGATTGAACGCTACAAGCCCGTTCGACACAGATAACCGTATTGCCCAGTTATACAATGTAATTCGCATCATCCGCTGCTACAGTCGGGCATCCGTGCCCGCGACCGGGGGTCGCGCGGCAAACGAGCGCAGGGGAGGACCGTCGTTGAGCGTGGATGCCTTCGAGATCAAGAAGCCGTTCCTGCGGAACCTGCTCGAGCAGGCCAGGGAAGGACAGATTCAGCTGCCCGAGTTCCAGCGCGGTTGGGTGTGGCCGGAGTCCAACATTCGAAGCCTGTTGAGCTCGGTGTCTCAGGGCTTCCCGGTCGGGACGCTGATGATGTTGCAGGCAGGCGGCTCAACGCGATTCAAGCAACGCCCTATCGAAGGAGTGGAGCTGTTGGGTAGCGTGCCCGCTGCCCAATTGCTGTTGGACGGGCAACAGCGGATCACCTCGTTGTACCAGGCGCTGATACTTGACCGCCCGGTGGTGACCGTCGACGACCGGCGTCGAAGCATCGAAGGCCGATTCTATGTCGATATGGCGGCCGCGCTCGACGACGAAGTCGATCGGGATGAGGCTTTCCGATTCGTTCCGGCCGACGGCAAGGTGCGCGGCAGCTTCGGCCGTGTCGAGCTCGACCTGTCGACCATGGACGAAGAATGCCGGGCGGGCCTTTTCCCCATGACCCAGGTGTTCGACGCCGACGACTGGGGGCACAGTTTCATGAAGCTGAACGGTTATGCCCCCACTGCGATCGAGTCATGGCAGTCGTTCAACAAGAGGTTCATCAAACGGTTCGAACAGTACTTGGTTCCGGTGATCGAACTGTCTGCAGGGACTCCCCGAGAGGCCGTCTGCCAGGTATTCGAGAAGGTCAATACCGGGGGCGTCACGCTCACGGTATTCGAGCTGCTCACTGCGACGTACGCGGCAGAGGAGTTCAACCTTCGTGAGCATTGGGACCAGTGCCGAATGCAATGGGGCGACGGCAAGTTTCGTGTTCTGTCGGAGGTATCGGAAACCGACTTCCTGCAGGCGATAACGCTGCTGGCGACATATCGGCGGCGTGAGGCCGCCGATCCTACCGACTCCAAAGGCGGCCCGCGAATCGGTTGCCGACGCGTCGAGATGCTCCGGCTGCCACTCGACGACTTCAAGAAATGCAGTCAAGAGATCGTCAATGGTCTTCTCGCAGCGGCGAAGTTCCTGCATCGTCGAAATATCTTCGACGTCAAGTTCGTTCCCTATGGCGCCCAGCTGATTCCGCTCGCCGCGATCTGCGCCGCACTCGGTCAGGCCTGGAACACCTACGAAGTGCAGCAGAAGGTCACCCGCTGGTATTGGTGTGGTGTCTTCGGCGAACTATACAGCGGCACAACAGAAACCCGCTTTGCGCGGGATCTGCCAGAGGTGGTGGACTGGGCACTGGGCCGTACGTCGAACGAGCCCCGGACGGTGGCCGAAGCTCAGTTTGCCGCGGGGCGGCTGCGCACCCTGCGAACCCGGAACAGCGCCGCATACAAAGGTGTATATGCCCTGCTGATCTCGGACGGCGCCCGAGACTGGTGCAGTGGTAACCAGATCAACGCCGCAACTTACTTCGACGACGCGATCGATATACATCACATCTTCCCGCAGGCTTGGTGCGCCAAGCAGGGACTCGATCGTGCGCTCTACGACTCGATCATCAACAAGACCCCGTTGTCCGCGTATACGAACCGCCACATCCTCGGCGGTTCGTCGCCTTCCGCCTACCTGGCCAAATTGACCAAGATCGGCGCCATCGACGAGCCGACGCTGCGGTCGTTGGTCGCTACGCATCTGGTCAATCCGGATTCCCTACTGCACGACGACTTCGAAGGCTTCGTCGTCCAGCGCGAACGGGTTCTGCTGGAACTGATCGCGACAGCGATCGAGCACGGAATCGCGCCGGTCGAAGCGCCGGCATCGATGTCGCCCGCCGAATTAATTTCCGCTGGTGAGTCGCAGACGGTTGAGTTCAAGGCGTCTGCGTTCCTGGACTTGAAAACAATGCAGGCGGAACCAGAGCGCAAGCACATCATCGTCAAGACCGTGTGCGCACTGCTGAACGGCGACGGCGGTTCGCTATTCATCGGTGTCGAAGACAGCGGCAAGCCGGTCGGGCTAGACAACGATATGGCGGCAATCGATGTCGCCGATCTCGACAGGTATGAGTTGCGCTTGCAGGAGTTGCTCAGGAACCATCTCTCGGTCACCACGGCAGCGAACGTTCGGATGGATTTCCCTGTGGTCGACGGCAAACAGGTGTGTCAGGTCATCGTTGCTCCTGCAATGCGGCCGATCTTTGTGAGACGAACCAAGGCAGTGGGAGGCCAGGGCGAAGTCGAATTCTGGGTACGCCGAGGGAACGCCACCACACAGCTGCACGGTGACGACATGGAGCGCTACAAAGAAGAGCACTGGGGCAAGCACGGCCTGCCGCTTGCGGTTTCCGGACGGCCGCAGATCGAGGACGAAGAGTCGGACTTCGAACCGCTTCCGGACTCACCAGTGTTTGTGATGGAGCTGCTCGATCTCATCGCCGCTGCGCAGGTAATCGATGGGCGGTTCACTGTCCGTGCAGGTTCTCAGGCCCGGTCGACATGGGTAGGTGGAAACCATAGTTACCGTCCGTTGCGAAAGAAGCTGGAGGAGGACGGCTTTCTCCAGCCGAGCAGTGACGGACGGCATGCCGTTTTTACAGTTGACGTCCAGTTCCGATCGCCGTCGGCCGCAGCTGCAATCGTGGCGGGAAGGGCGACCAATGGCCGGCTCGATTGGAAGGTGCGCGGCAGCGAGGTGACTTTCGACGACTGGCAGAAGGGCAGGGGCGATTCTGGGTTCGGATAACCGGCAATGACTTCGGCGAAGCAATTGTTACCCTGGTCGATGATTCACACAAACCCGTTCTCTCTACGCCTTGCCATGCGGTACCGCGTGCCGGAAGCATGTCGAATGCGCGGACAGCAGCTCCTCGATGCGAGACCAGGGGATTACCGAACGTAGCGCTACACGCCACACCCGCACGTAAGCTTCAGCCCGGTCCAACGCTGGCGCCGCAGACTCTTGAGAAAGTCACGGAACTGCTGGAGCACTGGTGATCCCGGATCATGTGGCAGAGGACTCCCGTGTTCAGGACGAGCGCGCCGAACAGGGGCCGCACGCCGTGGGTGCGGTGGTAGGTCGCCCGGAACCGGCGTGGCCGACGCTTCGGATACCGGCCACGTCCGGGTCGTGGCTGAAGGTTTGGCGGTCCGAATTCATCAACACTGACCACTCGGCCCTGGGCTGGCGGATAGTCGTACAGGTCGAGGACCCGCTACAGGCGGTTGTGACAACCCTCGATGCCCATCGGAAGTTTGTCAACCTGGCCACTGACGCCCTCGGTGTACGAACCTACTGCTATAGAGAAGACTTCGAACCGATCGACGTCGCGGGAAGCCGAGTGGGTGGCGAAGCTGTCAGTGCATCCTCGGCGCAGATCGTGGGTTTGCGCAAGCGACGAAGCGCTGACCTGCCGTCCGAAGTCGCCCAATCCACCTGTACGCCAACGATCTGTCGTGCACTATGAAAGTTGAGGGGTTATGGAAGGGCGGCCGATTCATGGGGACCGCCGTAACGGTTTTGCAGACGTTTTCGGCGGAAGTTCACCTGGTGGACGCTGGTGTGCTGTTTCAGCAGGCCGGGTATCATGCAGTAACTCGATGTCTACTGGCATCGGCAACATCTACGCCGTCGAATCGTTGTGGCGCGCGAACTCACCGCAGGCCTGGGCGAGTGCCGCCCCGCTGTTGCTGGTGCGCTCGTTCCTCGATTCACGGCAGCCGGCTCGCCTCCGGCCTGTCCCGTCCCGCCGTACGCGCTCTGCTCGCCGACGTCGGCGCGGTGATGGGGGAAGCACTCGCCGCGGGCGGCACCTCGTTCGACGCGCTCTACGTGAACGTCAACGGCCAATCCGGCTATTTCGAACGCTCCCTTGCCGTCTACGGCCGCGAGCACGAACCGTGCCGTCGCTGCGGAGCGCCTGTTCAGCGGGAAAAATTCATGAATCGTTCCTCGTATTCTTGCCCGCGGTGCCAACCGAAGCCTCGCGGTCGTTAGCGGGCGCGAGTTACCTTTCTTGTAGGCGGTTCGGGAAGTCGGTCCGGCCGTGGAGGAAGGACACATGCGCAAGCTCACCTACTACGTAGCCTCGACGATCGACGGTTACATCGCCACCGATGACGGATCGGTCGATTTCTTCCCGGTCGGCGGCGACCACGGGCCTGCGATCACGGCGCAATATCCGGAGACGCTGCCCACCAAGGTGCGGGAGTCGCTCGGGATCGACAAGCGCAACCGGTACTTCGATACCGTGCTGATGGGACGCAAGACCCACGACTTCGGGGTGCGCACCGGGACGTCCAGCCCGTACGCGCATCTCAAGCAGTACGTGGTGTCGACGACGCTGCCGGAGAACCCGGATCCCGACGTCGAACTGATCGCGAGCGACCCGCTGGGCAAGGTGCGCGAACTCAAGCGCACCGAGGGGCTCGGGATCTGGTTGTGTGGCGGCGGGGAGCTCGCCCAGGAACTGCTGCCCGAGATCGACCAGATCTTCCTCAAGCTGTACCCGGTCCTGCTGGGCCGCGGGCGGTCGCTGTTCGGGTCCGGCCCCAGGCTGCCCGATGCGGCGAAGTTCCGGGTGATCACCAGTCGGGTGTTCGAGGACGGAGTGGCCTTCATGAAGTACAGCAGGATTCGTTAACCGCTGTGGCGGCAGACGATTCGAGCACAGCGGACCCGGCGGCCACGCCGGGCCCGGTGGAGGGACTGCGGGAGATCGGCTTCTGGCTGGAACGCTCGCGGGCCGAGACGTACCGGGTCAAGGCGTACCGCCGGGCCGCCGATATCGTCGCGGAGCTGCCCGATGAGGAACGCGAAACCCACCGCGCCGCGCACAGCTGGCGCGAGATCGCCGGGATCGGGCCGAAGACCGCCGCCGTCATCGAGGAGGCGTACGCGGGCCGGGTGCCGCAGTACCTGCTCGACCTGCGCAACGCGGCACAGCCGATCGGCGCCCCCGGCAAGCCGCTGCGCACCCAACTGCGCGGCGACCTGCACACCCATTCGGACTGGTCCGACGGCGGTAGCCCGATCGCGGAGATGATGGGGGTCGCGGCGGCCCTGGGGCACGAATACTGTGCGCTGACCGATCATTCGCCGCGCCTGACCGTCGCGAACGGGCTGTCCGCCGACCGGCTGCGCAAGCAACTCGACGTGGTCGCCGAGCTCAACGATCGTTTGGCGCCGTTTCGCATTCTCACCGGCATCGAGGTCGACATCCTCGACGACGGCACCCTCGACCAGCAGGCCGATCTGCTCGCCGAACTCGACATCGTGGTGGCCAGCGTGCACTCGCACCTGCGCGCGGACAGCGCGACGATGACCAAGCGCATGGTCTACGCGGTGGCCAACCCCAACGTCGACGTGCTCGGCCACTGCACGGGCCGGCTCGTCACCGGCGGCCGCGGCACCCGGCCCGAATCGACCTTCGACGCCGAGATGGTGTTCGAGGCGTGCCGGACCTACAGCACCGCCGTCGAGATCAACTGCAGGCCGGAGCGCCGCGACCCGCCGTCCCGGCTGATCCAGCTCGCGATCGAGATGGGCTGCCACTTCTCCATCGACACCGACGCGCACGCGCCCGGCCAGTTGGACTGGCAGGGCTACGGTTGCGAGCGCGCCGTGGCGAATGGTGTTGCGGCCGAGCGGGTCATCAACACCTGGCCGCTGGCCGACCTGCTCGCCTGGACCGAGGTGCACGAGGCCTGATGGCCGTCCGGTTAACTGTTGCCGAATAGTCGTGCCGTGCCGGGGATCTGCCGCGATCGCCACTGAGAATGGTTGCCAGACAGAGTAGGTGGGGGTGGGCGGGCCGTTGGGCGAGTTTCCGGTCGAAATCGTGCTGGCCGTCATCGGTATCGCGGTGCCGATCACCGCGTTCCTGTACGAGTTCGTGCTCGTCGGGCGCAAGCGGCTCGGCTATCGCGTGCAGATGGACACGCCCGTCACCGGTGAGGTCGCCTCGGTGTTCCCCGGCGTGCTGCCGCAGCTGCGCCCGTCGCTGGACGGCGCGAGTCCGGATCTGAAGGATCTCTCGGTTGTCCTGGTGCGCATCGAGAACAGCGGCGCGACCGACATCGACACCCACGACTACAAGGCGCCCGATCCCGCGCGGATCGGCCTGCATCTACGGTTTCCGCAGCGTTTGGTCATCGGCATGGCGGTGACCGAACTCAGCGATCCCGGCCTGGCGGACAACCTGGATCGCGACTCCGGCATCGCGGTGCGTGAGGACATGGCCGGGCACATCGGTGTCATCGATCTGCCCAAGGTGCCGCTGGATCGCGGTGAGCACTACAAGATCCTGGCCATCCTGCAGCGCTCCGAGGGCACGGGGGAGTACCCGGTGCCGGTGCTGACCGGCGGCATCAAGGGTGGGCGCATCCAGGAAACCCGAAGCCGCACCGGCATTCCCCGAATGATGTCGGTGCTGACGATCTTTCTGGTGCTGGTGATCATCGTCCAATTGATCTTCAACGCACTGGAGCCCGCGCCGACGCCGCTGGAATGTGCCGAGGGCACGCTCACCGTGGTCGGATCGTCGGCCTTCGCACCGGTCGTCCGAGCGGCCGCCGAACAGTACGGTAAGCGTTGTACCGGAGCGCAATTCGCCTTCGCATTCGAAGGCACCGAACGCGGGCTGGACCGGCTGGCCGAGGAGGGCAACACGGGACTGCTGGCTATCAGCGACGGTCCGAAGGGCAGCGGATATCCCGCCCTGGTGCCTCGCCCGCTGGCGCTGTCGCTGTTCAGCATGATCGTCGACAAGGGGGTCGGCGTGCCGAGCCTCACCGAGGCGCAGATCCGGGATCTCTATCAAGGCCGGATCGGCAACTGGCGTGAGGTGGGTGGACCGGATCTGCCGGTGGTGCTGGTGAATCGGATCCAGGGCTCCGGTTCTCGAAATACGTTCGAGCGCAGGCTACTCGGCGGGAGTCAACCCGATCGGCCGCACGTGAGTTGTATCGCGATCAAGGGCACGGTGCTGTCCGCCGCGACGCACTGCGAGGTCCAAGTCACCAAGGACATGCAGAAGGCCGTCGGTGAAATCCCCGGTGCCATCGGCTATTCGGAGTACTCCGAGGCGGTAGCGGCCGAACTGGCGACCGTCGCGATCAACGGCGTCACCGCGGGACGTGACGCGGCGATCGCTCGCACATACCCGTTCTGGGGCGTGGAATACGCCTACAGCCACGGCGAGCTGCCCGGTGACTCGCTGGCGGCGGCCTTCCTGCACTACCTGGTCGACCAGAACGGCAAGGACGTGCTCCGGGCACACGGCAACGCGCCGTGCGGCGAGCTGCCCGATCCGGCCAGGTGCCTGCCCGATTCGTGACCGCGTGTCACATTTTCGACGGCTGCCTCGTCCCATTGGTGTAGGAGAAGCACACCGAGGAAAGGACGACACCGTGTCACGGATGAAGCTCGCACAGGTTGCGCCGGAGTTGTACCAGGCGTGGTTCGCCGCCGAGGGGGCGATTCGCCGCGGCCCGCTGGACCCGGTGGTCCGGGAGCTGGTCAAGATCCGGGCTTCACAGATCAACGGCTGCGTGTACTGCATCGACCTGCACACCACCGACGCCCGCCTGGCCGGTGAGACTGAAAAGCGCATCTTCCAGCTCGATGCCTGGCGTGAGTCGGCGCTCTACACCGACGCCGAGCGCGCCGCCCTCGCCTACGCCGAAGCGGTCACCAAACTCGGCGAGCACGGGGTGAGCGATGCCGTATGGGCCGACGTGGAGCAGCATTTCGACGAAGGGTCCCTGGCCGGATTGGTGGGGGTGACCGCGATGATCAACCTGTGGAACAGGATCGGCGTGCCGCGGCGGATGCAGCCGGACGCCGAGTGATGCCGCTTGCGGTACCGCGCGCTCGTCGTGCGGTACCGCACGGGCCGTAGCGCGCCTGTCGCTCGACCTCAGTCCGTCGGCGGCAGGAACGGCCGGGTGAAGTAGTCCTCGACCGGCAGCGGCCCGGTGTACCGCCGGCACGGGCAGCGCACCCACTGCCACGTCGCGGGCGCGACCGAGCGCCGTTCCTCCGCGTGGCACTCCCCGGCCTGCGGATCGTGGATGGCGAGGTCGTGGCCGCAGCCGCACTTCGCGGCGCTGCGCCGCGCCTTGCCGCCCACCGCCCCGAGGTGGCCGTACCGTCCGAGGGCCCAGCCGAGGCCGAGGATGCCTGCGCCGACGGCCAGAGTAAGGGGATCGAACATGGATTAATTGTATGTATACGTATGCGCGGTTACCGGCGGAAGGGCCCGTTCTGTCGGTGGTATCGGCGAAGATGGCCTCATGACGGAACTATCGCTGCGTGAGCTGAACCGAACCCTGCTGGTGCGTCAGATGTTGGCGCAGCGGGTCGCGATGACACCGTTGGAGTTGGTCCGGCATCTGGTCGCGGTCCAGGGGCAGGAACCGAACTGGCCCTATGTCGGGCTGTGGACCCGGCTCGCGGAGTTCCGGCACGACGACCTGGCCGCGTTGCTGCGTGAGCGAAAGCTGGTGCGCTCCGCCATGATTCGCCGCACGGTGCACCTCGCCGACGCGGACGACTTCCGCTGGCTGCGCCCCACGGTGCGCCCGGTGGTGCACGCCGCGCTGCAGGCGCCCTACTACCGCGACGAGATCGAGGGCCTCGACCTGGACGAGCTGGCCGCCGCGGGACGGGAGCTGCTGTCCGGCAGCATTCGGTCCCGGTCCGACCTCGGACAGCTACTCGGCGAGCGTTTTCCGGGCCGGAACCCGCGCAGGCTCGCCGAGTCGGCGGAGCTTCTGGTGCCCATGGTGCACAGCCCGGTGACCGGCGCCTGGGGCAAGTGGCGCAACCGTTCGGTTACCGTCGCGCTGGCCGACGAATGGATCGGCGCGCCGATGGCGGCGACGCCGCAGGCGGAGACCATGATTCTGCGTTATCTGGCCGCGTTCGGGCCC
The DNA here is from genome assembly GCF_900269665.1 of Nocardia suismassiliense. Taxonomy (GTDB): domain Bacteria; phylum Actinomycetota; class Actinomycetes; order Mycobacteriales; family Mycobacteriaceae; genus Nocardia; species Nocardia suismassiliense. The sequence goes on along the minus strand of NZ_LT985361.1, from coordinate 7,255,439 downwards.
GCCACCGTCGCCGACATGCAGGCGTGGGCCGGGGTCACCCGGCTGGCCGAGGTGGTCGACGAGATGCGCACCCGCCTACGCGTTTTCACCGACGACCAGCACCGGGTGCTGTTCGATCTGCCGGACGGGCCGCTGGCCGACCCGAATCTGCCGGTGCCGGTGCGTTTCCTGCCCGCCTTCGACAACGCGCTGCTCGGCCACAAGGACCGGCGCAGGATCATCAGCGAGGAAGACCGGCAGCGCATCGCCAAGGAGGCGTCGGGCGGCGTGCCGATGTACCTGGTCGACGGGTTCGTGCACGGCCGGTGGGTCTTGGACGACACCACCATTCGGGTCACGCCGTGGCATCCGCTGTCGGCCGCCGACGAGGAGGCGGTGCGCGCCGAGGCCGAGCGGCTGCTGCCGTTCGTGGTGCCGGGACAGGACGGGAAGATCGTGATCGAGGGCTGAGCCCGCTGTCCACCCCGGTGGACATGTTGGGTGCGATCGGCAAAGGCGGCTCCCACCTGCCGATCTCGGCAATCGATCAGCAACGTATCCGACTGCATGGTTTGAGCGCGCCGTGATGAGGTACATCACTGGCGGCCCCCCTGGTCGAGAAATCGGCGACCAGGCCAACCAAGCCCTGTGGACGGCGGTGCGGCTGAGCTTCACCTCCGCTGAGGCGGCCACCAGTTCGAGTTCGGCGCCCGGTGCTCCGAAGCACTGGGTGGATGCGAGAGCTAACGGTTGTGCCCCTTGGAAGGAGGGTCGATGAGCGCGCGTAGCGAGCGAAAAACGAACCCAGCCGCCATCAACGTCCTGGCGGAGTCGAGCACCGGTGAGGTGCGGTCATGAGTCAGCGAAGCGGTCGAATCCGCGATGCGGTAGCCCTGGCCAACGATGGTGCCGAGCGCGGTGGCGTGAGCCACTTGCCGATGTCGGCGCAGGCGGAGTCCTCCGATCTGCTGTCGATCGACCACTCCGGAACCCGATTCCGTATCGCGATGGTTGTCCCTCCGTATTTCGATGTGCCGCCCAAGGCCTACGGAGGTGTGGAAGCCGTCGTCGCCGATCTGGTCGACTCGCTGGTGGCCAGAGGCCACGACGTGACCCTGCTCGGCGCCGGTGAACCGGGGACCAAGGCGAAATTCGTTCCGCTGTGGGACCGCATCTGCCCCGAGCGGCTCGGCGAACCCTTCCCCGAGGTGCTGCACGCGCTGCGCGCCCGGCGGGCGATCGAGAAGCTCGCCGCGGACGGTGCCATCGACCTGGTGCACGAGCACACCTTCGCGGGCCCGTTGAACGCTCCCGCGTATAGGGAACTTGATCTGCCGACCGTGGTCACCGTGCACGGTCCGGTCGAGGGCGAATGTTATGAGTACTACCGGGAAATGGGCGACGACGTCTCGCTCGTCGCGATCAGCGACCGGCAGCAAGAGCTGGCCCCCGATTTGAATTGGGCTGGGCGAGTGCATAATGCTCTGCATCCTGAGGAGTGGCCGTTCCGTGCCGACAAGGACGACTACGCGCTGTTCCTCGGCCGCTTCAACGAGTGCAAGGCGCCGCATCTGGCGCTGGAGGCCGCGCACGCCGCGGGCATGCCACTCGTATTGGCGGGCAAGTGCAGCGAACCGCCCGAGCTCAAATACTTCGAAGAGCAGGTACGCCCATTGCTGACCGACCAGGATCACGTATTCGGCCTCGCCGATGCCGCCGCGAAGCGGAAACTGTTGGCGGGAGCCAAGTGTCTGCTGTTCCCGATCCGTTGGGAGGAACCCTTCGGCATGGTGATGATCGAGTCCATGGTGTGTGGCACACCGGTCGTCGCGCTACGCGGCGGCGCGGTAGCCGAGGTGATCGTCGATGGGGTCACCGGCCGCATCTGTGACGACCCCGCCGAACTCACCGCAGCCATCGCCGAGGTGCAGACGATGGATCCGGCGGCGTGCCGCAAGCACGTCGAGGAGAATTTCGGTTCGGATACGCTCGGGCGCGGCTACGAGCAGGTCTATCGCAAGCTGATGCGGCCGCGGAAACGGATCGACTACCGATGGCGCAAGGACGAGATGGTGCCGGTGCCCGTCGCGGCGAGCGGACTCGCGTGACGGCGGATCCGACCGCCGCGCTCAGCCCCGCTCCACTGAACTCCGGTGAGCCGACGGGTTTCGGTGGAGCGGGTTCGGTCACGCTGGTCGAGGGCGGCACCTTCTGTCTGTCGAACCGGCTCGGCGATGTCGAGCCGGGCCGCCCGCACGGGCTCTTCTTCCGGGACGCGCGCGTCGTCTCCCGATGGGAGTTGCTGGTGGACGGCCATCTGCCCGAACCGCTTTCGGTGCTCAGCCCGGAGGCGTTCGCCGCGCGGTTCGTGCTGCGAAGACCGCCGACGGCCGGGCTGGCCGACAGTACGTTGCTGGTGGTGCGCGAGCGGATCGTCGCCGACGGCATGCACGAGGTGCTCACCCTGGAGAACATGGGGCGCGAGCCGACGGCGGTCACCCTCGAGCTGCATGTCGACGCCGATTTCGTGGACCTCTTCGCGGTCAAGGAGGGCCGCGCCGGACACGGTAGAGCCGAGGTGACGGTGGCCGAGGGGGAGCTCCTGTTCCACGATCGCGCCGATCGCATGCGCGGGCTCTCGGTGTCCGCGAGCGTCGAACCCACCGTATTGCCCGGCACTTTGGTGTGGAAGGTCGTGGTCCCCGTCGGCGCGAGCTGGCAGACCGAGATCACCGCCCAGCCCACCTTGGGCAACCAGCGGTTCCAGGTGTCGCTGGCCCCCGGCGAGCACTACGGTGTCAGCGCGCCCGGGCGCAAGATCGAGGCCTGGCGGCACACCGCCACCGACATCGCCGCCTCGCATCCGGAACTCACCCAGGTGCTCCGGCGCACCGAAAGTGACTTGGGCGCCTTGCAGATTCACGACGATTCCGGCGACAGCAGGCCGTTCGTCGCGGCGGGCGCGCCCTGGTTCATGACCCTGTTCGGCCGCGACAGCCTGCTGACCGCCTGGATGGCGCTGCCATTGGAGGTCGACCTGGCGCTCGGCACGCTGCAGCAGCTCGCCGAACTGCAAGGGCAGACGGTGAATCCGCTCACCGAGGAGGAGCCGGGGCGGATCATGCACGAGATGCGCCGCGGTCCGGCCGGTGGGCTGGTGCTCGGCGGCAACATCTATTACGGAACCGTCGACGCCACACCGCTTTTCGTGATGCTGCTGGCCGAGTGTTATCGCTGGGGCGCGGATGCGGAGGCGATCAGGCAGCTGCTGCCCGCCGCCGACGCGGCGCTGAGCTGGATCGAGGACTACGGCGACCGGGACGGTGACGGTTTCGTCGAGTATCGGCGGGCCACCGACCGCGGCCTGGTCAACCAGGGGTGGAAGGACAGCTGGGACGGCATCAACGACCTGCAGGGCCATATCACCGAGGCGCCGATCGCGTTGTGTGAGGTGCAGGGGTATGTGCACGCCGCGCTGCTGGCCCGCGCCGAGCTGGCCGAGGCCTTCGACGATGCGCGCCGGGCGACGGAGCTGCGTGATCAGGCGGCGGAGCTGCGCGGCAAGTTCGCCGAGGAGTTCTGGCTGCCCGAACGCGGCTGGTACGCCGTCGCGCTCGACAAGGGCAAGCGCCGGGTCGACGCGCTGACAAGCAATACGGCGCACTGTCTTTGGTCCGGCATCGCCAGCGACGCGCACGCCGCCGAATTGGTGCGGCGGCTGTCCGGGCCGGAGATGGACAGTGGTTTCGGGTTGCGCACGCTGTCCACGAAGATGGGCGCCTACAACCCGATGAGCTACCACTGCGGCTCGGTGTGGCCGCACGACACCGCCATCGCGGTGGCCGGCCTGCTGCGCTACCGCCACGTGCCGGGCGCGGTCGACCTGGCGACCCGGCTGGCGACCGGATTGCTCGACGCGGCAACGGCTTTCGACGGCAGACTACCCGAGCTCTACTGCGGCTTCCCGCGCTCGCGGTTCCCGACTCCGGTGCCGTACCCGACCTCCTGTTCACCGCAGGCCTGGGCGAGTGCCGCGCCGCTGCTACTGGTGCGCTCGTTCCTCGGCCTCGACCCCGACGTGCCCAACCGCACCATCACCGTGCGGCCGCTGGTGCCGCCGGAGTGGGGCCGAATCACGTTGGCCGCGTTGCGCCTCGGACCGATCACCATCGACCTCGAGGTGGAGGGCGCTCAAGTGACCGCCGCGCGCCTGCCCGACGATTGGCAACTGGTCACCCGATGAATTACCGATCTTGGTATGAACCGCCCCGCATCGGGGTACCCCCCGGGTGTAAGCATTTCAGGCTGATAGACAACGCAGGCTGGAGGTGCACGATGCAGACATCGCGGGATATGCGGGACCTGTGGAGTACACAGCACCGCGACTGCACTATCGAGCCCATGGATCTGGACATGGACCTCGCCCAGTTCGTCCGCAGTACCCACGCCGGCCACGGCCCCGACTGCTGCCAATACCTGGCAGCCGCGGCCTACTACTTCGACCACGCCGAAGTCGGCTGAGCCCTGAGGTTCTCGCGCCCACCGGCGCTGCTCGGCCCAGCTCGCTCAGGCCATCCCTGAGCCGGCTGGGTCGAACCGGTTTCAGGGTCATGACGAAAGTCTGACGTTGCGGCGTGGTCAGGCCCTTTCAGCGCGCGGACCAGGCACGATCGGCATATGACAACAGCGCCAGCGGAAGTGGTCGAGTCCATCGCCCGGGCCGGGCAGCAGCGGAAGCGCGGGTGAGCGGCGTGCGGGTGCTACTGACCGGCGCCGCCGGGTTCATCGGGTCCCACATCCGGCGCGAGTTGAGTGCCGCCGGGCACGAGGTGATTTCGCTCGATCTGATGGTGTCCGCGGCGCACGGCCCCGCCGCCGCGACTCCGGAAGGGGTTGCGCGGGTGGATGTCCGGGACGGCGCGGCCCTCGACGCAGTGCTGTCCGGTGTCGACGTCGTCTGCCATCAGGCCGCAGTGGTCGGTGCCGGGGTGAGCGCGCAGGACGCGCCCGCGTACGCCAGCCACAACGACTTCGGCACCGCGGTTCTCTTGGCGGCGATGGAGCGCGCCGGGTGCCGTCGGCTGGTGCTCGCGTCCTCGATGGTGGTGTACGGGGAAGGGCGCTATCGCGGCGAACGCGACGCGGTCGAGGTGGGTGTGCGCCGCACGGCAGACCTCGATGCCGGGATGTTCGAGCACCGCTGCCCCGGCACGGGCGAGATACTGACCTGGGAGTCGGTGCCTGAGGATGCGCCGTTGCGCCCGCGCAGCCTGTATGCGGCGAGCAAACTCGCGCAGGAGAATTACGCGGCGGCGTGGGCGTCCGCGACCGGGTCCTCGGTCACCGCGCTGCGCTACCACAACGTGTACGGCGACGATATGCCGAGGGACACACCGTATTCGGGGGTCGCGGCCATCTTCCGATCGGCGCTGGAAGCGGGCAGGCCGCCGCAGGTCTACGAAGACGGCAGGCAGGCAAGGGATTTCGTGCACGTCACCGACATCGCCGCGGCGAACCTGGCCGCTGTCGAACAGCCACTGCCGGGTTTCGTGCCGCTGAACATCTCGTCGGGCCGACCGATCACCATCGGGGAGGTCGCGGCCACGCTGGCCGCTGCGCGGGGTGGGCCCGCGCCGGTGGTGACCGGTCGCTACCGGCCCGGCGATGTGCGCCACATCGTCGCGGAGCCGGAGCGGGCCAGGCGCGCTCTGGGTTTCGCCGCGCAGGTGGATCCGATCGAGGGTCTGACCCGGTTCGCCTTCGCGCCGCTGCGCGACAGCGTAGGGACATTCGCCCCGACATTCTGAAGCCCACGGCCGCACCGTTCCGCAGCGACTACCGGATCAGTTGTCCGACAACGGAAGCCGAACCTCGAAGCGGCAACCCCGGTCCCGATTCTGCACGGTGATCTCGCCGTGGTGCGCCTCGACCAGCCCGGCGGCGATCGCCAAACCCATTCCGCTGCCGGTGGGTACGCCGTCGGCGGCGACGGGCGACCGGGCGGCGGTGCCCCGATACGCGACCTCGAAGATGCGCGGCAGATCCGCCTCGTCGATCCCGGGTCCGGTGTCGTCGACCCTGGCCCAGGCCTGCCCGTCGGACGCGCCTGCGGACAGGGCGACTTCGCCACCGGGCGGTGTGTGCGCGATCGCGTTGGAGATCAGGTTGGTCAGCACCCGGCCGAGGGCCTGATCGCTGGCCGCCACGACGATTCGGCGGTCCGGCTGTTCCGCGCGCAGGGCGACCTGCGCGCGGTCGGCGGTGGGGCGGTTGGCGGCCAGCACCTCGTCGATCAGCTCGCGCAGGTCGACCGGCTCCAGGTCGAGCCGCAGGGTGCCCGCGTTGATCTTCGACATCTCGAACAGGTCGTCGACCATCCTGGCCAGCCGATCGGTTTCGCAGCCGATCTGACCGGCGTAGCGCGCCACGTCGTCCGGTTCGCTGACCACGCCATCCGACAGCGCCTCGGCCATCGCACGGATACCGGCCAGCGGGGTACGCAGGTCGTGGCTGATCCAGGCGACCAGCTCGCGTCGCGAACGCTCCGCCGCCCGCTCCTGCTCACGAATCTGCTTCTCCCAGACCGTCTTTCTGGCCTGTTCTCGGCCGAGCAGGATGGCCGCCGGGACGGTGACCGCCGCGACGACGGCGAGCACGATTGCGGTGCGCTGCAGTTCGTGGGTGAACATCAGTCCGCTCACTCCGATGATGCCCGCCAACGTCGACAACGTCGGAATCAACACCAGCACAGCCATACTCGTGGTGAGCGAGCGATTGCTGGTGGCGCGCAGGATGAATGCGCCGATCAGCACCACCGGCACCGAGCACGCCAGCGTGTAACCGATGAGCTGGATGGTGTCGTCAGGCATCGGGGGCTCCGTTCCCGGTATCGGTGCGTGCCCATGCGTACCCGCGGCCCCACACCGTTTCGATGCGGTGGCGGGCACCGAGTTTCGCGCGTAACCGTTTGATATGCACGGTGACCGTGGACAGGTCGCCGAAATCCCAGCCCCACACCTGGGCCAGCAATTGATCTCGGCTGAACACCTGCTGGGGATGCCGCAGCAGGAAGACGAGAAGATCGAACTCGCGTGGCGTGAGATCCACCGGCGTCCCCTCGACCAGCGCGAGCCGGACCGCGGGCCGTACCTCGACCGCGCCGTCCCGTAGCGGTGGCTCGGTGCCGTCGCGCACCACCTGAGTCCGCCGTAGCACCGACGCGACCCGCAGCGCGAGCTCGCGGGGGCTGAACGGCTTGGTGACGTAGTCGTCGGCGCCCGCCTCCAAGCCGAGCACCCGGTCGTCCTCGTCGCCGAGCGCGGTGAGCAGGATGATCGGGGTATCCGGGCGGGGCCCCGAGCGGATCGCGCGGCAGATCTCGATGCCGTCCGGGGCGGGCATCATCACGTCGAGCACGGCCAGCTCGATCTGGTCGCCGCCGTCCGCCAGCGCGGCCAATGTGGTTGTGCCGTCGGCGGTTTCGCGGACGGTCAGGCCGTCGCGCTCGAGGTAGCGCCGGACCACCTCCCGGACAACCGGATCGTCGTCGGCGATCAGGATGGACATCGTTTCACCAATTCGTCAGGATCGTGTGGGCCAATACCAGCGTTGTGATGCTCTGTACTGCGAGCCAGCCGCGGGCGGTGGACCGAGGCAGGAAAGCGGTGGCGGCGAGTAGCCACATATCGAACGGTAGCCAGATTCGTTCGGTCTCGGCTTTACTCAGGCCGCTGACGTCGGCGGCCAGGATCGCGCACAGGGCCGCGGCCACCAGCAGCGCCGTCGGATCGAGGGCACGCAGCAGGCGTGGGGACAGCGCCCGCGACAACGCCGCCGCGGTCGCGAGCCCGACCGCGCAGATCGTCGCCGCGAGATTGCCCCACCACCAGTACGCGAAGGACCGATCGCTGGCGATGCCCTGGTAGTAGCGTTGCACCACCAGGTGATAGCCGTCCAGCCACCAGAAACCGGCGAGGGTGAACGCCGCGGCGACCACCAGCGCGCCGGCCAGCGCGGGCAGCAGCGGGCGAGTGGTGCGGGCGGCGATCAGCACGGCCACCGCCGGTATCGCCATCAGAACCAACCCGTAGCTGAGATACAGACCGATGCCGAACAGCAGCCCGGCTCCCACCGCGGCGAGGCGGCCGGTCGGGTGCCGAGCGGCGATGGCGAGCAAGGCGACCGCCCACGCGGTGACACCGGCGAACAGCGCGTCGGCGGAGACGGCGATCCAGATCGCCGCCGGGGCCAGCGCCAGGAACGGCAGCGCGGCGCGCGCCCGATCCTCGGCGCCGAGTACCCGCAGCGCGACCGCGACCGCGAGCACCGCACTGGTGCCGATCAACAGGCAGGCCGCGCCTGCCCACGCCCCGCCGCCGAGGCCGGCGCGGTCCAGCAGTACGAAGAACAGCAGCGCGCCGGGCGGATGCCCGGATACATGCGTCGTCCACGAGTCCGGCTCGAAATCCAGTATGCGATCGGCGAATCCGCGCAGCATCGCGCCGATATCGGTGACGCTGCCCACCTCGTGCAGGTACTCGTTGGAGTCGGTGAGCCGGTCGGTGAATCCGCGCTGCCAGCCGTCGATCATGGCGAGCGCGAACGTCCACCCGAGTGCGACGGCCCACGACGTCGCCAGCAGCGGGCGCCACGCCAGCCGTCGCGCGAGCGACGGTCCCTGTACGACAACGAGAGCGGCGAGGGCGATCGCGGGAACGGTGCCCCAGCCGACATGCGGCAGAAACACCCCGAATATCGGTGCCGCTCCGGCGTACAACTTGCTGCGCCATTGTTCGCTGGCAATTCGCGGGACGAGGAATGCCGCTGACACCAGCGCGGCTGCGATACCCGCGCCGATCAGCTCACGGTGGAAACGGGCACGCGGCGTTGTTGCGGTCGCGACCTCGGAGGTGTCATGCACGGCTAACACGATAGGGCGGCCACCGAACCGTTAGCGCTGTTCCTCATGCTTTTTCTGACGATGTCACTGTTTCGTCACAGGTTTTTCGGCCGTCCGGCGCGCTCTCCGGCATAGCGTCATGGTCGTGACTCGAACCCAGGTTGATCCGGACGGAGTGACCGTGGTGATTCCGTGCCGAGACGAAGCTGACGCGTTGCCGGAGGTGCTCGCCGCCCTGCCCGCCGGGTACCACGCCCTGGTGGTGGACAACGGCTCGACCGACGGGACCGCCGCCGTAGCCCGTGCGCGCGGCGCCACGGTGGTGTGTGAGGACAGGCCCGGCTACGGCGCCGCGGTCCAGGCCGGCATCGCCGCGGCGTGCACCGAGATGGTCGCCGTGCTCGACGGCGACGGATCGATGGATCCGGCCGACCTACCCGGGTTGGTCGAATTGGTCCGGGGCGGAGCGGATCTCGCGGTCGGCCGGCGGCGGCCGACCCGAGCCGGTGTCTGGCCGTGGCACGCCAGGCTCGGCAACCTGCTCATCGCTTACCGGCTGCGCCGCAAATACGGTCTGCCCGTGCACGATATCGCCGCCATGCGGGTAGCGCGGCGGGCCGGGATGCTGTCACTGGGGCCGCTGCACCTGCGCTCCGGTTATCCGCTCGAACTGCTCGTCGGTGCCGCGAGCGCGGGCTGGCAGGTGGTCGAGCGGGACATCGCCTACCGGCCCCGAGCCGGCGGCGTCTCGAAGGTTTCCGGCTCCTGGCTCGGAACCCTGCGCGCCACAAAGGATTTCCTGGCGGTGCTCCGATGAGCGGGCCTCGCGAGACAACGGTGCTCGTCATCGCGAAGGCCCCGATCGCCGGCTTCGCGAAGACCCGATTGACTCCGCCGCTGACGGCCCGCGACGCCGCCCGGGTGGCGGCGGCGGCCTTGCTCGACACCCTCGATTCGGTGCTGTGCAGCGACGTCACGCATCGGGTCGTCGCCTTCACCGGCGATCTCGCGGCCGCCGAGAACAGCCGTGCATTGGCCGCGAAACTGGCCGCTTTCTCGGTGATCCCGCAGCGCGGGGCGGGCTTCGGCGCCCGCTTGGCCAACGCGCACGCCGATGCCGCCCGCTGGGGTGCGCCGGTGCTGCAAATCGGCATGGACACACCGCAGATCGGGCCGGAGACACTGACCGCAGCGGCCGACGAGCTCGCCGCGGGCGAGGCCGCACTGCTCGGTCCGGCCGAGGACGGCGGCTGGTGGGCGCTCGGCCTCCCGTCGCCCGAGCCGGCCCGGGTACTGGCCGACGTGCCGATGTCCACCGATCGGACCGGTGAATTGACCCGGAAAGCCTTGCAGCAGTGCGGTTGTCAGGTGCGTTCGCTGCCGCGCTTCAGCGATGTCGACACCTTCGCCGACGCACTGCGGGTCGCCGCGACCTCGAGCGGCCGTTTCGCCGCGACCATCCACGAACTGAGTGGGCTGGTAGTGCGATGATCGGAGCGGATTTCGACCTCTTCGACCGCGCGCTGGCCGGTGAACGATGTTGGATGCGTGCGGCGGACGGCACCCGGCTGCGTTTGCCGACCGGACGGTGGCTCGGGCTCGCCGGTGCCGGCGAGTGCCGTGCCGACCATGCGCTCATCCGCTGCTGCGACGGGCCGACGGTGGATCTCGGCTGCGGGCCAGGACGGTTGGTCGCCGCCCTGTTACGGCGCGGCGTGCTCGCGCTGGGGATCGATATCTCGCCGACAGCGGTCGCCATCAGTAGGTTTCGCGGTGCACCCGCGTTGCGCCGCGATCTGTTCGGGCCGTTGCCGGGAGCAGGGCGCTGGTCCTACGCGATACTGGCCGACGGCAATATCGGCATCGGCGGTGACCCGCAACGCATCCTGGCGCGTACCGCGGAACTGCTCACTCCGGATGGTGTGGCGATCGTCGAATTCGGCCCTCCTGGAGCAGGTTCGGTGACCCGGCGGGTCCGCCTGGAGTCCCGGTCACATGTCGGGTCCTGGTTTTCGTGGGCGTCGGTGGGCATCGATCACGCGGAGCAACTCGCGCACGCCACCGGGTTTCGGGTGCTGAACACGGCCGGGGTCGGCGGCAGGCATATCGCGTGGCTGCTGCGCGCCGACGACACAATGAAGGTGAACGCTCGATGACCTGCGCTACGTACAGTTCGGCAGCACAGTGGGCTGGTAATCGATGAGCCCGCACGAATCCGCCGAACGCGCTGAGTCGTCGGTGCGGCGCGGGCCTCAGGTGTCGAGTGCCCGTGGGCCCGAGGTCGCCGGCCGAGTAGGCCTCGCGCTCGGCACCGCCATCCTGATCTGCTTCGTCACCGGGCTGCTGAGTCATTGGATTCAACACCCGCCGAGCTGGTTTTGGTGGCCCGCGCACCCGGTGTGGCTGTACCGGGTAACCCAAGGGCTGCATGTCATCTCGGGCGTAGCCGCCATCCCGCTGCTGCTGGTGAAGCTGTGGGCGGTGTACCCGAAGTTGTTCCAGCGCCCGGTGCTCGGTTCGCCGTTGCGCATGCTCGAGCGTGGATCGATCGCATTGCTGGTCGGGGCTGTCATATTCGAGCTGTCGACCGGCCTGCTCAACACCGCGCAGTACTACCCATGGAAGTTCTTCTTCCCGACCGCGCACTACGCGATGGCGTTCGTCGCCGCCGGTGCGCTGGCGGTGCACCTAGCGGTGAAGTTGCCGGTGATCCGAGAAGTGCTGAGTCGTCCGATCGACTGGGAGTCGGATGGAGCGGATGTCGGCGGGAGTGCCGAGACCAATGAGAGTGCCGGAGTCGATGACGCCGTCGATCGTGGTGCAGGTGCACCTGCAGGTGCCGGAGGCGGTGGCGGTGGCAATGAGNCGCGGTCGCGGTGCTGGTGGGGGTGGCGGTGGCGGTGGCAATGACGGTGCCGGAGGCGGAGGTGGAGGTGGAGGCATTGCTGGTGGCGGTGGTGCCCGAATCGGTGTCGCCGCTGGCCGTGGTGCCGGTCTCCGTGCCGCCGGCGGAGGTGACAGTGCTCCTGTCGGTGCCGGGGGCTGGGCCGATACTCGCGGGCGGTATGTCTCTCGGCGCACGGTGCTGACGGCGGCTTGGGTGTCCGCAGGTGCGGCTACCTTGGTGGTCGCCGGTCAAACCGTTCCCTTCCTGCGTTGGGCCGCAGTGCTTGCGCCGCGCAGTGGGGAAGGGCCGCAAGGGCTTCCGGTCAACAGGTCCGCAATGGCAGCGGGTGTCGTCGAGCGCGCGCGAGCCTCGGACTACCGCCTGACCGTGGTGGTCGGCGAGCGGCAACGCAGTTTCACCAGGGCGGAATTGCAGGCAATGCCGCAGGTGCGGGCTCGGCTGCCGATCGCCTGCGTCGAAGGGTGGAGTGCGTCCGGCGATTGGTCCGGCGTGCGACTGCGTGAGCTACTCGCCGCCGTAGGTTCTTACCGCGGTGGAGATGTGCGCTTCCGCTCGTTGGAGACCAGTGGCATCTATGCGAGTTCGGTACTGCCGCAACGACATGTCGTCGACTCGGACACCCTGGTGGCACTATCGCTGAACGGCGAGCCGCTCGATATCGACCATGGCTATCCGTGCCGTCTCATCGCGCCGAGTCGTCCCGGAGTGCTTCAGACCAAATGGCTTTCGCTGATCGAGGCACAAGCATGACCGCGATCCGGATCGTATTGCTCCTGGCCGGCCTGTGGCTCGGGTGGTACGGCATCACCCTGCTACTCGACTTCCCGCGCACCGACCTGCTCTCGATCGCACTGTGGTTCGCGTGCGGAATTCTGTTGCACGACGCGGTGTTCGCGCCGCTGTGCGCCGTGCTCGGCGTTACCGCGCGGCGCCTCCTGCCAAGCACCTGGTGGGCGCCGATCGCCTGCGGTTCGGTCGCCACCGTCGCGTTGCTCTTCATCGCCGCACCGGTGCTCGGCCGCCGATACGCTGTGCCGGACAACCCGACGGTGCTCGACCGTAACTATCCCCTCGGGCTCGCCGTGGCACTCGTGCTGATCTGGGCCCTGGCCGGCGTCGCGGCGGCGACCAGGCTCGCCGCCGATCACCGATCGCGTCGCCCCCGCACCAACTCCTCGAGGAGCACACTATGACCGATTACCACGACCTGCGCGCACTGTTCATCAACTGCACGCTCAAACGCTCGCCGGAGGTGAGCAACACGCAAGGCCTGATCGACGTCAGCGCCCACATCATGGCGAAGAACGGGGTGCAGGTCTCGCACATCCGGGCGGTGGACCACGACATCGCCTTCGGCGTCTGGCCGGACATGACCGAGCACGGCTGGCCCACCGACGAATGGCCTGCACTGCAACGTCAGGTGATGGACGCCGACATTCTCGTGGTAGCGGGCCCGATCTGGTTGGGTGACAACAGCTCCGTCACCAAACAGGTCATCGAACGCCTGTACGCGAACTCATCGATCCTCAACGACCGCGGCCAGTACGCCTACTATGGCCGCGTGGGTGGCTGTCTGATCACCGGCAACGAGGACGGCGTCAAGCATTGCGCGATGAACATCCTCTACAGCCTCCAGCACCTCGGCTACACCATCCCGCCGCAGGCCGATGCCGGCTGGATCGGCGAAGCAGGCCCCGGACCCTCTTACCTGGACCCCGGCTCCGGCGGCCCCGACAACGACTTCACCAACCGCAACACCACCTTCATGACCTGGAACCTGCTCCACCTGGCCAGGATGCTCAAAGACGCCAACGGAATCCCCGCCCACGGCAACCAGCGGTCCGAATGGGACGCGGGCTGCCGCTTCGACTTCGAGAACCCCGAATATCGCTGACCGCACCGCCCGCTGATCGCCCGAGTCGCCGGGCACGGCCCTCTTCCGTTCGCGGCGCCACGCGTGTCACCGGCCGTAGGATCGTGAGGTGGCTATCGCTCAGCTGAGTCTGATCACCTTGAACTGCTCGGACAAGGAGGAGCTCGCGGTGTTCTGGGCCGCTCTCCTCGATGGTGAGATCGTCTATCGCACAGCGGAGTTGGCCGTGGTGCACACCGAGCGCGGATCGCTGTGTGCGCTGACGGTGCCGGATTACCAGCCGCCGACTTGGCCCGCCGGCGAAGCGCCGAGCCACATCCATCTCGATCTGCGGGTAGATGACCTGGACGACGCGCAGGCCGAGGCTGTCCGGTTGGGAGCGCGGGTCGCTGAGGTGCAGCCGGGACCGGAACTTTGGCGGGTGCTGCTCGACCCGGCCGGTCACCCGTTCTGCCTGACCTCCCGAGCCCCGCTGCTTCCCCTCGGCCCGCGCCCGAACATCCAAGAAGAAGGCTGAATTCGCTTGCGATGATGGCGCACCGCAAGTGGGTGCGCCGTGATGTCCCGTTGGGCGGGGTAGCTCATGGTCGACGGGGCATGGTGGTGGCGAACGTCGAGTGGGCGTGCCATGGTGTCCCGTTGGGCGCGGTAGCCGATGGTCGACGGGGCATGGTGGCGGCAAGCGTCGAGTGGGCGCGCTGTGGTGTCCCGTTCGGTGAGGTAGCTCATGGTCGACGGGGCATGGTGGCGGCAAGCGTCGAGTGGGCGCGCTGTGGTGTCCCGCTGGGCGGGGTGGGCTCATCGTCGACGGGACATGGTGGGGCAAACCGCGAGTGGGCGCGGCATGGTGCCCCGTTCGGCGGGGTAGCCCGTGATCGACGGGGCATGGTGGCGGCGAACGTTGAGTGGGCGCGCTGTGATGTCCCGTTGGGCGGGGTGGCTCATGATCGACGGGACATGGTGGGGGCCAACAGCGAGTGGCCCGGCATGTGCGCCTCGGCGGTCAGGATATGCGAAAAGGCCGGTGACGGTGTGTCACCGGCCCTTCGTTTGTCAGGTCAGCCGCGGAACGGGTAGCGCTGGTCGAGGTCGAGGTTCAGTTCGACCACGTTGACGCGGGGTTCGCCGAGGAAGCCTAGGGCGCGGCCGGATGTGTGCGCGTCCACCAGTTGGCGCACCTGGTCCTCGGAGATGCTGCGGGCCTTGGCGATTCGGGCGATCTGGAGGTCCGCGTAGCGGGGCGAGATGTGCGGGTCCAGTCCGCTGCCGCTGGCGGTGACCGCGTCGGTGGGGACGGGGGTGTCGACGGTGGCGTCGCCGAAGATCGGGACGATCCGGCCGGCTGCGTAATCCGCACCGGGCTCGGCGCATTCGACCCGCACACCCTTGTATGTGGCCAGGAACGGCGTCGCCGGGCACGCCTCGTTGACGCTCACCACCTGCGTGGGCTGGGAGACCTCACCGTCGGCGTCGCGCGGCCCGATCACCGAAAGCACGGCCCCGACACCGTCTTTCGTGCAGAACGGCCGGGCGCCGTCGACCCCCTCACGGTCGCCGACCTCCTTGCTGCGTGCGCACACGGTGGACAGCAAACTCAGCTTCACCTTCGAGGGGTCGGCGTCGAGGGTGTCCACAATGCTCTCCGGGCCGAGGTTCGACGCGGAAGTGGCCATCGGGTCGTACCCGTGCTCGCCCGCCGCGGACGGACGGCTCTGGAAGTACTGCACCAGCGCCTTGCCGTCGGCGTCGGTGAACGACTGCCCGATCAGGCTGGAGCCGACGACCCTACCGTCGGCCGTGAGCAACGACCCGTCCGACTTGTCGTGCAGCCCTGGCAGCTGCGCAACCGCGAAAACCGCGAGGGGATAGATGATTCCGGTGATCGCGGTGAGCACGAGCAGCGCACGCAACGCGGCCAGGTGCTGCCGGACCCAAGTGGAGAGGCGCATGTCAGGACATCCCAGGGAGGAGTTGGACGACGAGGTCGATGAGCTTGATGCCGATGAACGGCGCGATGATGCCGCCGAGCCCGTAGATGGTCAGGTTGCGGCTCAACAACTTCGACGCGTTGCTCGGCGTGTAGTTCACCCCGCGCAGTGAGAGCGGGATCAGCGCCACGATGATGATCGCGTTGAAGATGACCGCGGACAGGATCGCCGACTGCGGGCTGTGCAGCCGCATGATGTTCAGCGCGTCCAGGCCGGGGAACAGCGCGATGAACAACGCGGGCAGGATCGCGAAGTACTTGGCGATGTCATTGGCGATGGAGAACGTGGTCAGCGCGCCGCGGGTGATGAGCAGCTGCTTGCCGATCTCGACGATCTCGATCAGCTTGGTCGGATCGGAGTCCAGATCGACCATGTTGCCCGCTTCTTTGGCCGCCGAAGTGCCGGTGTTCATGGCGACACCCACGTCGGCCTGGGCCAGGGCGGGCGCGTCGTTGGTGCCGTCGCCGGTCATCGCGACCAGCCGCCCGCCGTCCTGTTCCTTCTTGATCAGCGCCAGCTTGTCCTCCGGCGTCGCCTCGGCGAGGAAGTCGTCCACGCCCGCTTCGTCGGCGATCGCCTTGGCGGTCAACGGGTTGTCGCCGGTGATCATGACGGTGCGGATGCCCATCCTGCGCATCTCGTCGAAGCGTTCCCGCATGCCCTGCTTGACGACGTCCTTGAGGTGGATGACGCCGAGCAGCCGGGCGGTGCCGTCCCTGAGCTCGCCGACGACCAAAGGTGTTCCACCGGAGGCGGACACGCCGTCGACGATCACGCCGGCCTCGCTGGGCACGGTGCCGCCTTGTGTACGAACCCATTCGATGACCGCACTGGCCGCGCCCTTGCGCAGCTGGTGCCCGTCGGCCAGGTCGACGCCCGACATGCGGGTCTGTGCGGTGAACTCCACCCAGGTCGCGCCGGTCAGCTCGCCGGGCGTGCGCTCGCGTTTGTTGTACGCCTGCTTGGCGTAGACGACGATCGAGCGGCCCTCGGGTGTCTCGTCGGCGAGGCTGGACAGCTGGGCCGCGTCGGCCAGCTCGTCGGCCGAAATGCCCGGCACCGGAACGAACTCCGCGGCCTGCCGGTTGCCGAGGGTGATGGTGCCGGTCTTGTCCAGCAGCAGCGTGTTCACGTCACCGGCCGCCTCGACCGCGCGGCCGGACATGGCGAGCACATTGCGCTGCACCAGCCGGTCCATGCCCGCGATGCCGATGGCCGAGAGCAGCGCGCCGATGGTGGTCGGGATCAGGCAGACCAGCAGCGAGACCATGACGATGCCGGTGATGCCGTTGCCGTCCAGTGCCGAAGTATCCGGCACGCCAGGGTTGTTCGCCTTCGAGAAGATCGCCAGTGGCTGCAGGGTGACCACCGCGAAGACGAAGATGATGGTGAGCGAGGCGAGCAGGATGTTCAGCGCGATCTCGTTGGGCGTCTTCTGCCGGCTCGCGCCCTCGACCAGGGCGATCATCTTGTCGATGAAGCTCTTGCCCGGCTCCTGGGTGATCTGCACGACGATCCGGTCGGACAGCACGGTGGTGCCGCCGGTGACCGCGGAACGGTCGCCGCCGGATTCCCGGATCACCGGCGCGGATTCACCGGTGATCGCCGATTCGTCCACCGACGCAATGCCTTCCACCACGTCACCGTCGCCGGGGATGACCTGCCCCGCCTCGACGACGACGTGATCGCCGCGTTGGAGTTCCGGTGCGGCGACACCTTCCTCGACGATCGGCCCGCCGGGTGTCCAGTCCACCAAACGTCGTGCGACGGTGTCGGTCTTGGCTTTACGCAGCGTGTCGGCCTGCGCCTTGCCGCGGCCTTCGGCCACCGCTTCGGCGAGATTGGCGAAGATGACGGTGAGCCAGAGCCACACCACGATCGCCCAGGCGAAGAAGGTCGGGTCGGCGATCGCGAGCACGGTCGCCCAGACCGCGCCGATCTCGACAATGAACATCACCGGGTTGCGCCACATGGTGCGCGGGTCGAGCTTGCGTACCGCGTCGGGCAGCGAGGTGAGCAGCATCGTCGGGTCGAGCGCACCGCGCGCGACGCGTTTGTGTTCCAGCTGCTTCTTCGACTCGGTGAATTCGTCTGGAGCGCTGGTGATTTCGGTCGTTGGTGTGGTCATTTCAGTGGATTCCTTCAGCGAGCGGCCCGAGCGCGAGTGCGGGCAGGAAGGTGAGCGCGACCAGGATCACCGTCACACCGACGACCATGCCGATGAACTGTGGCCGGTGCGTCGGCAGCGTGCCGATCGACTCGGGGGTGTTGCCCTGCTTCGCCAGCGACCCGGCGAGCGCGAGCACGAAGATGATCGGCAGGAACCGGCCGAAGACCATGGCCAGACCCAGTGCGGTGTTGTACCACTCGGTATTGCCGGTGAGGCCGGCGAACGCGGAGCCGTTGTTGTTCGCCGCGGACGTGAAGGCGTACAACACTTCCGAGAGTCCGTGCGGCCCGGAGTTCAGCATGCCCGCGCGTTGACCGGGCAGCGCCATCGCGATCGCGGTGCCTACCAATACGATCAGCGGACTGACGAGGAAATACGAAGCGGCCAGCTTGATTTCGCGCGGGGTGATCTTCTTGCCGAGGTATTCCGGTGTGCGCCCGACCATCAGGCCCGCGATGAAGACGGTGATCACCGCGAGAATCAGCATGCCGTAGAGCCCGGAGCCCACGCCACCGGGCGCGACCTCGCCGAGCTGCATGTTGAACATCGTCATCATGCCGCCGAGGCTGGTGTAGGAGTCGTGGAACGAGTCGACCGCGCCGGTGGACGTCAGCGTGGTCGCGCCGGAGAACGTCGCCGAATTCGCTACGCCGAACCGGGTTTCCACGCCCTCCATGGACGCGCCGATGGCGGTGGGCACGGTGCCGTGGTGGGCCAGCTGGAAGATGTTGCTCAGCGTCACACTGATGATCGCGATCGTGCCCATCACCGCGACGATGGCAACGCCCTGCTTCTTGCTGCCGACCATCCGGCCGAAGGTGCGCGGCAGCGAGAAGCTGATCATCAGGATGAGGAAGATCTCGAGCCAGTTCGTCCAGGTGGTGGGGTTCTCGAACGGGTGCGCGGAGTTCGCGTTGTAGAAGCCGCCGCCGTTGGTGCCGAGTTCCTTGATGACCTCCTGGCTTGCCACCGGCCCGCCGGGGATGGTCTGCTCGGTGCCGTTCAGCGTCTGCGCGACCTGGTCGTGCAGGTGGAAGTTCTGGATCACGCCACCGGCGACCAGCACGATCGCGAACACGAAGGCGATCGGCAGCAGGATGCGGGTGGTTCCGCGCACCAGATCCACCCAGAAGTTGCCGAGATCGCCGGTGTGCCTGCGGGCGAAGCCGCGCACCAGCGCGACCGCGACGGCCATGCCGACGGCCGCGGAGACGAAGTTCTGCACCGCGAGCCCGGCCATCTGCACCAGGTGACCCTGGGTGGACTCGCCGGAGTAGTTCTGCCAGTTCGTATTCGTCACGAAGCTGACGGCGGTGTTCCAGGCCAGCGCGGGCGTCATCTCGGTGCCCGGGTCATTCAAATGCAGGGGCAGCCTGCCTTGCAGCAGCTGTAAGAAGAAGAGGAACAGGATGCTGACTGCGGAGAACGCCAGCACGCTGCGGGCATAGACGCCCCAGGTTTGCTCGACCTCGGGTTGCACGCCGATGGCTTTGTAGAGAACGCGCTCGGCGCGGGAGTGCTTGGTGTTGTTGTAGACCCGGTACATGTAGTCACCGAGCGGTACATGGACCAGGGCGAGCGCGATGATCAGGGACGCCGCGAAGGCGATCCCCGCCGTTGTCGTGTTCACCTAGAACCTCTCGGGGAAAAGCAGCGCCGCGACCATGTAGACCGCGACGGCGATGGCGAGAACCAGACCGATCAGGTTCGCGATCACAGCTTTTCCACCCCTCGCTGGATCAGGCTCAGCAGGGCGAAGATCCCCACGGTGAGCACCGTGAACACCACGACAGACATGTATGACCAACCTCCATCAAGCGCTCGTGTTGTGGAGCGCGCCTTGGCGAGTCAAGTCTTCGATTCGGCGCGTGCCGAGGTTCCTTACGACTCCTTTGCGCGCGAAACGGTTGCCTTTGCGTTTCGTTTACACCCCGGCCGGGGATAGCTGACAGGATGCCGTCAAAGAATGCGGCGATAGCGTCAACACACCGTAAAGATCGGCTCGATCTCCCTGCGTGGAGGTAGTAGTGGAGAGTCGGCCAGGCGGACCCCTCCAGCGCAACCGGCTGTTCGCATTGGTCACCAGAGAGGAACGTCATGTCGGCTGTCACCGTCGCCGTCATCATCGGGTTCGTATGTTGTGCGCTGTTGATCCGCGCGCTGGGCGCCCGCCGCGACGAGCGGCACGTGCCCGGCCTGGTCGTGGACGGCGACCGGACCCGCGTCGCAGAACCCGGTGCCTTCGATGTCCGGTGATCGGGCGCAGCGCGCCGGTCTGTGCCGCGGGTGCGCCGCGCCGGGACCGCGACACGCAATGATGGACGAGTGAAACGCGGCCAACTACGCATCTACCTCGGCGCCGCGCCGGGTGTCGGTAAGACCTACGCCATGCTCGGCGAGGCGCACCGGCGGCTCGAGCGCGGCCGTGACGTGGTGGCTGCGGTGGTCGAAACGCACGGCAGGGCCAAGACCGCCGACCTGTTGCAGGGGATCGAGCGGATACCGCCCAGGATGCTGGAGTATCGCGGCACGCTACTGCCCGAGCTCGATCTCGAGGCGGTGCTGAACCGCGCGCCCGCGGTCGCGCTGGTCGACGAGCTCGCGCACACCAATGTGCCCGGCAGCAAGCACGAAAAGCGTTGGCAGGACGTCGAAGAGCTGCTCGCCGCGGGGATCGATGTGGTCTCCACGGTCAACGTGCAGCATCTGGAGAGCCTCAACGATGTGGTCGAGCAGATCACCGGCATCCAGCAGCAGGAGACCGTGCCGGACGCGGTAGTGCGCGGCGCGGATCAGGTCGAGCTCGTCGACATAACCCCGGAAGCGTTGCGTCGCAGGCTGTCCCACGGCAACGTCTACGCCGCCGACAAGGTCGACGCGGCGCTGCGCAACTACTTCCGTCCCGGAAACCTCACCGCGCTAAGGGAATTGGCGCTGCTGTGGCTCGCCGACCAGGTCGACGCGGCGCTCGCGAAGTACCGGGCCGACCACAAGATCACCGATCTGTGGGAGGCGCGTGAGCGGGTGGTCGTCGCGGTGACCGGCGGCCCGGAGTCCGAGACCGTCGTGCGCCGCGCCAGCCGCATCGCGACCAAGGCCAGTGCCGAGCTTGTGCTGGTGCACGTCGTGCGCGGCGACGGGCTGGCCGGTGTCTCCACCGAACGGCTGGTACGGCTGCGCGAACTGGCCGCCAGCCTAGGGGCCTCGCTGCATACCGTCACCGGTGACAATGTGCCGAAAACACTGCTGGAGTTCGCCCGTGAGGTGAACGCGACCCAGCTGGTCCTCGGCACCTCCCGCCGCTCCCGGTGGGCGCGCATGGTCGATGAGGGTATCGGCTCGACGGTGGTGCAGCAGTCCGGCAAGATCGACGTGCACATGGTGACCCACGAGGAAGCCCACCGTGGCCTGCGCCGGGGCGGGCTCATGCCGCGTCAGCCGATCCGAGCCTGGCTCGCCGCGGTGCTCGTGCCGCTGGCGGTCTACGGAATCTGTGCCGTGTTCTTGGACGGCTACCTCAAACTCGGCGGTCTCAGTGCGTTGTTCTTCGTCGGCGTGGTCGCCGTCGCACTGCTCGGCGGCGTTGTCCCCGCGGCATTTTCGGCCTTACTCTCCGGGCTGCTGCTGAACTGGTTCTTCACCTCGCCGCGCTACAGCCTCACCATCGCGGAGCCGGACAACTTCGTCACCGTCGTGGTGTTGCTGTTCGTCGCGGTCGCGGTGGCGGCCCTGGTCGACGTGGCGGCCAAGCAGACCCGGCAGGCGCGGCGGGCCTCGCAGGAGGCCGAACTGCTGACCTTGTTCGCCGGTGCGGTGCTGCACGGCGCGGATCTGCCCAAACTGCTGGAACAGGTCAGGGAGACCTACGGGTTGCGCGCGGTCAGCATGGTGTGCGGCGAGCAGGTGATCGCCGCGGTGGGCCCGAATCCGCCGCAGCGCGCCGCCGACGCCGAAACCGCTATTCAGGCGGGCGACGCGTCCAGCTGGCTGCTGCTGGCCGGCCGTCCGCTGGCCTCGGCCGACCGGCCGGTGCTCAACGCCGTCGCCAACCAGGCGGCCGGGCTGGTCCGCCAATCGCGACTCGCCGAGGAGGCCAGCGCCGCCGCGGCCCTGCTCGAGGCCGACCGGTTGCGTCGCGCGCTACTGTCCGCGGTCAGCCACGATCTGCGCACGCCGCTGGCCGGGGCCAAGGCCGCCGTGTCCAGCCTGCGCAGCGACGACATCGAGTTCTCCGCCGAGGACACCACCGAATTGCTGGAAACCATCGAGGAATCGGTGGACCAGCTCACCGCGCTGGTCGGTAACCTGCTCGACTCGTCCCGGCTGGCCGTCGGCGTGGTGAAGCCACAGCTGCAACGGGTGTACATGGACGAGGTGGTACACCGGGCCCTGGTCAGCGTCGGGATGGGCGCGCGTGGGCTGCGGCGCGCGGCGATGGATCGGGTGAAGGTGGAGGTCGGCGATGTCTCGGTGCGCGCCGACGCCGGGCTGCTGGAACGCGTGGTGGCCAACCTGATCGACAACGCCCTGCGGCACGCGCCGCGCGACACACCGGTGCGGGTGACCGCCGAACGCGACGGCGCCCGCGTGTCGATCGCGGTGGTTGATGTCGGGCCCGGCGTACCGCCAGGGACCGAGGAACAACTTTTCGAGCCGTTCCAGCGGCTCGGCGACCGCGACAACACCACCGGCGTCGGGCTCGGCCTGTCGGTCGTGCGCGGTTTCGTCGAGGCGATGGGCGGCACCGTGCACGCCGAACCGACCCCCGGCACAGGATTGACCATGATCGTGGACCTGCCTGCCGACGAAACGGAAGCGAGCAGCTGATGATGGATACATCGACAGTAGGAGCCGCGCAGAACCGGACCACACAGGAAGCCGTGATGACCGAGAAGAAACAGGAAGCCCCGGCGATCAAGGTGCTGGTGGTCGACGACGAACCACAGATCGTGCGTGCGTTGCGGATCAACCTGTCGGTCCGCGGTTACGAGGTGATCACCGCCGAGACCGGCGCGGGCGCGCTGCGGGCGGCCGCCGACAAACACCCCGACGTGGTGATCCTCGACCTCGGCCTGCCCGACATCGACGGCATCGAGGTGCTGGCCGGGCTGCGCGGCTGGACCTCCGCGCCGGTGATCGTGCTGTCCGCGCGCACCGACTCGGCGGACAAGGTCGAGGCGCTCGATGCCGGCGCCGACGACTACGTCACCAAGCCGTTCGGGATGGACGAACTGCTGGCGCGGTTGCGGGCCGCGGTCCGGCGCGGGGCCGCCGACACCGACGCCTCCGATCCGGTCGTGGTGACCTCGTCGTTCACCGTCGATCTCGCCGCCAAGAAGGTGACCAAGAACGACGAGACCGTGCATCTCACGCCGACCGAGTGGGGGATGCTCGAGATGCTGGTGCGCAACAAGGGGAAGCTGGTGGGGCGCAAGGAGTTGCTACGTGAGGTGTGGGGGCCGGCGTATGCGACCGAAACCCATTATCTGCGCGTGTATTTGGCGCAGTTGCGGCGCAAGCTCGAGGATGATCCTTCGCATCCCAAACATCTGCTGACCGAGGCGGGGATGGGGTACCGGTTCCAGGAGTAGGTATGGGTCCGGTCGTGTTCGGGTGGTCGTTATCGTGCCGACCACCGGAATGCGAGACCAGCCTCGTCGCGTTGCCAGGCGTGAGCGAACTCCGACGACAATGGCAGGATCGAACCATGGTTGAACAGACTCCCGCACAGGCACCGACCGAGCTATGGGTCGAGCGCACCGGCACGCGGGCCTACACCGGGCGCAGCTCGCGCGGCGCCGAGGTGCTGATTGCTTCGCAGGGCGTGCCCGGAGCCTTCACCCCCGGTGAGTTGCTGAAGATCGCGCTGGCCGGTTGCTCGGGACTGAGCGCGGATTTCTCGCTCTCCCGCAAACTCGGCGATTCCTTTGACGCGACCATCCGCGTGTCCGGTGACGCGGATCGGGAGAACGAGCTCTACCCGCAGTTGGAAGAGACGTTCGAGCTCGACCTCAGCGAATTGGATCAGGAGGCGCGGGAGCGGTTGCTGGTTACCGTGCAGCGCGCCATCGACAAGGCGTGCACCGTCGGCCGGACTTTGCAGGCGGGGACGAAGGTGACTTTGTCCTTCGACGTCGAAGCCTGATGGGCGAATCCGACGAGCTCGCCCGGCTGAGTGCTTGGGTCCACGGCCGCGTCCAAGGAGTAGGTTTCCGCTGGTGGACACGGTCGCGCGCCTTGGAGCTCGGATTGACCGGGCATGCCACCAACGCGCGCGACGGGCGGGTGCACGTGGTCGCGGAGGGGCGGCGCGACGACTGCGCGCGTTTGCTCGAACTGCTACGTTCCGGAGATACACCTGGTCGGGTGACCTTGGTTGTGGAAAGCTGGGAGCCCGCGCGGGGTGATATGACCGGATTCGAGGAGCGGTAGTGGTGGGCCGGGATAGGACGAGGACTCGACAGTGAGCACGCACAATCCTGGCGACGAGCGTCCGGGGAACCAGCCGGACGAGTCCGCGGCGCAGCCGTCGGGGGCGCATGAGGCGACCCCCGCCGGGCCGAGTGAATCCGACCCGAATCTGGCCGGCCTCGCTGCCGCACCCGGACAACCGGCAGCCACCCCCGGCCAGCCCACCGACCTTCCGGAGTCGCCCGCACCGCCACGGCCGGGCAGCGTGCAGCGGCAGGAGCCCGGCGTCACCCAGCCGCGCCCGCCGACGGTGGCCGAGGCGCGGGCCAGAGACAAAGCGCGTAAGCGGGCCGCCGAAGCGCAGCGGGCCGCCGCCGCGGCTGATGACGCGAAGAAGCGCACGCGCAAGCGGGTGATGATCGGCGGTGTCGCGATCGTCGGGGTCGCCGCGTTGGTCGGCGGCGGTTACCTCGCCTACCGGGCGATCTCCGCGCCGGACAAGGTCACCGCGTCGTGTGTGAAGGTCGAGAACGGTCAGGAGATCGTGGTCGAGGACCGCTACTGCGGTGACGGACGCCCCGGCTTCGTCGGCGACGGCGGTATCAACCCCGGCCTGATCATCCTCGGCGCCGGGCCGCAGTACCGCTACTACTACGGCGGCACCCCCACCATCGGCAAGCCGCCCACCGGTGGCACCACGGTGAAACCCAAGAGTGCCGAGATAAAGACGAAGAGCGGCACCACCATTCAGCGCGGCGGGCTCGGCAGCAAGAGCACCGGCGGGGGATCGTAGTGCGGCGGATACGCAGTACGCCCCGGCCGGATTGGCAGCAGATCACCGAGAGCCAGGGCCTCGTCTACGGTGTGCCCGGTCGCGATGCCAGCGGTCAGCCACGGCCGTACTGGGACGAGTCGGTGCACTACGAGTTCGAGATGGACGAGATCCTCGCGCTCGAAGCCGATGTCGAGCTGCTGCATTCGATGTGCCTCAACGCCGTCGAACATGTCGTGCTCACCGAGCGGTTCAAGGATTTCGGTCTGCCCGAATGGAGTTGGGCACCGATCACCGAATCGTGGCGGCGCAACGACCCTTACGTGTACGGGCGGTTCGACCTGCGTTATGACGCGCGTCGTCCGGCGAAACTGCTGGAGTACAACGCGGATACGCCGACGTCGCTGCTCGAGGCGGCAATCGTGCAGTGGCACTGGCTGACCGCGCTCTACCCCGGCGGCGACCAATGGAATTCGTTGCACGAGAAGCTCGTCGAGCGCTGGACCGAACTGCGCGACACCCTGCCGACCGCCCAGCTGCACTTCAGCTGGTCCGGGGCCGACGCCACCGGCGAGGACAACGTCACCACCGCCTACATGCAGGAGACCGCCGCCGAGGCCGGGTTCGACACCATCGCGCTGCCGATCGAAGAGGTCGGATTCGACACGGAGCTGGAGCGTTTCGTCGATCTGGCCGAGGCGCCGATCGAGGCGATCTTCAAGCTCTACCCGTGGGAGTGGGCGCTCGACGACGACTTCGGTAAGCGGGTCGTCGGCAGTCTGCCGCAGACCATGTGGATCGAACCGCTGTGGAAGACGTTGCTCAGCAACAAGGCGATCCTGGCGATCCTGTGGGAGATGTATCCCGGGCATCCGAACCTGTTGCCCGCCTACCTCGATCAGCCCAACGAGCTCACCGAATACATCCGCAAGCCGAAGCTCGGTCGCGAAGGCGCCAACATGACCATCGTCGGCGCCGGCCTGGAAACCGCCACCGGCGGCATCTACGGCGAAGAGGGTTACGTCTACCAATTGCTGGACCCGCTACCGGAATTCGACGACATGCGCCCCGTGCTGGGCGCCTGGATGGTCGGCGACACCGCGGCGGGGCTCGGCATCCGGGAGACCGCCGGACTCATCACCGACGACGGCTCGGCCTTCGTCCCGCACCGCATCGTCACAACCACTTCGGAAGGATCATGATGACCGCAGTCGCCCTCGAATCGGGGTACTGGAGCTCGCTCGGCGAGGGCGTGGGAGCCATCATTCTCTACGCCCTCATCGGTCTGGTCCTGATGCTCGTCGGGTTCTACGCCATCGACCTGACCACCCCCGGCCACCTGCGCGGGCTCGTCATCGAGGGCAAGCCCAACGCGATCATCGTCACCGCCGCGGGCATGATCAGCATGGCCTTCATCGTCGTGCTCGCCATCCTGGCGGTCGGCAGCGGCGGCAAACTCTCCGAAGGCCTCATCGCCGCCCTCGTCTACGGCCTCGTCGGCATCATCGCCCAGGTGATCTCGGTCCGCGTCATCGAAAAAGTCCTCGGCATCGACATCGGCGCGGCCTTGCACGCCGACACCTACACCACCGAAGTCCTGGTAGTAGCCGCCGCCCACTTCGCCCTCGGCCTCGTAGTAGCCTTCGCCATCCTCTGACCCCGCCGTGAGTGGCACACCATGGTGTGTGCCACTCGACGTTTGCCACCGTCATGTGCCACTCACGGGCGTGGTCAGGGGGTGCTGGGCTGGCGCGTCGGGGTGAAGAGGGTGAGAGCGGTGGCTGCTAAGGCCAGTGCTGCGCTGGTCCATAGGGCGGATGTTGTTGTGCCCGTTGTGCTGATGGCCAGGCCTGCGGTGGCTGGGCCGAGGGCGGCACCGAGGTTGAGTGCTGCGGTGGCGAAGGCGCCGCTGAGGTGTGGGGCCGTTGGGGTTGCGGTGGTGACGATGCGGCCGATCACTGTGGCGCCGACGGCGAAAGAGGTGGCACCGCTGATTGTTGCCATGATCAGGAGGCCGGGTAGGTAGTCGGCGATCAGGGCGGTTGTGGTCCAGATGATCAGTAGGGCAACTGGTCCCGTCGAGAGGATGGTGGGGGCGGATCGGTCGGCGTAGTGGCTGGCGAGGGTGACGCCGAGGAAAGATCCGATCCCGAAGAGGGCAAGCATTATCGGCACCCAGCCGGGTCCTGCTTCGCTGATGTTGGTGGTGATCACCGCGAGATAGGTGAAGGCGGCGAAGGTCGCCGCGTTCACCCCTGCGCCGAGTACCAGCAGGATTCGCACGCGCGGCAGACTGAGCGTGCGCCACTCGCCCCAGAGGGAACCGCCGTCGGTCGCTTCCGTTTTCCCGGGTTCCGTACGAACCAGCGACCAAGTGCCCAGCAGCGCAGGCACACTCACGACGACGACTGCCCAGAAGGCCGAGCGCCAGCCGAGTGCTTGGCCGAGGAAGGCGCCCGCGGGGACGCCGGCAATGCAGGCCAGTGTCACGCCGGACAGGATGATGGAGGTCGCTCGTCCGACCCGATGCGGACCGGCGAGCGCGGGGAGCGCGGCGAGGGCGACCGCGAGGAATCCGGCGTTCGCTACCGCCGCGACCACGCGGGTGGCGAGCAGCACGCCGAAGGTGGTGGTGAGTGCGCCGACGACGTGCGCGGCGATGAACAACGACAAGCATCCGGTCAGCGCGTACCGGGCAGGCCAACGACCGGCGACCATCGCCATCAGTGGCGCGCCGACGATCATTCCGACGGCGAAAAGCGATGTCAGTAACCCGGCTGAACCGAGCGAAACTCCGACATCCGCTGCGACGGGCTCGAGCAGCCCCGACAGCATGAATTCCGATGTCCCCTGCGCGAATACGGCGACACCCAAGACGAATATGACAACAGGCATGCAAAGACTCCCAGACTCTGTTCGACACCACGCCGCCCTCCGGCGCACAGCGGCAACGGAGGGTGGCAGAGCAGAAATCGCCCCCATGGGACGACGTTCAGGGCCGAACGACCGGGTCGGCAGGTCGATTCGCGCATGGCGAGGGACGCCACCTGGTCGTTCGACAGGTGGCTAGAGTCTGGACGCCTCGGGAGAAGTCACGCCCGGCACCATAACAACGGCACCGGGGGTGACGGCAAGGGAATTAGTGGCCCCGGGCGATCCATTCGGCGAGAGAAGGCTTTTCGGCGCCGATCGTGGTGGTGCCGCCGTGCCCGGTGTGCACGGTGGTTTCCTCAGGGAGGGTGAGTAGCCGGTCGCGGATCGAGGCGATGATGGTGTCGAAGTCGGAGTAGGAGCGGCCGGTGGCGCCGGGACCGCCGGAGAACAGGGTGTCGCCGGTGAAGAGCGCGGCGGCTTCGGGCAGGTGCAGGGAGACCGAGCCGGGGGAGTGGCCTGGCGTGTGCAGGATGTCGATGTCGGTGTCGCCCACGGTGATTCGGGCAGTGTCGGCCAGCGAGCGGTAGTCGACGTCCGGATGGGTCATCCGCCACAGCGGGTCGTCGGCGGGGTGCAGCAGGATGGGGGCGTCGAGCCGGGCACTCAATTCCGGTGCGACCGTGACGTGGTCGTTGTGGCCGTGCGTGCACAGGATGGCGACGACGTTGCGGGTGCCGACGGCCTCGGCGATCGCGTCCGCATCGTGCGCGGCGTCGACGACGAGGACGTCGTGCTCGTCGCCGATGAGCCAGACGTTGTTGTCCACGTCCCAGGTGCCGCCGTCGAGGGAGAAGGTGCCGGAGGTGACGATGCGTTCGATGTTCGTCACAGGACCACCACCGAGCGGAGCACATCGCCGGTGTGCATCGCGGCGAACGCCGCCTCCACCTGGTCGAGTGAGATACGTTCGGTGACAAAGCGTTCCAGTGGCAGACGGCCCTGCAGGTGCAGGTCGACCAGGGTCGGGAAGTCGCGTTCGGGCAGGCAGTCGCCGTACCAGGAGGACTTCAGTGCGCCGCCGCGAGAGAAGAGGTCGATCAGCGGCATGTCGAGGGTCATGTCCGGCGTCGGGACGCCGACCAGGACCACGGTGCCCGCCAGGTCGCGAGCGTAGAACGCCTGCTTCCAAGTTTCCGGTCGGCCGACCGCCTCGATGACGACGTCGGCGCCGAAGCCGTCGGTGTACTCCTGGATCTTCTCGACCACGTCCTCGGTGGTTGCGTCGACGGTGTGGGTCGCGCCGAAATCGGTGGCCCAGTCCAGCTTCTGCTTGTCCCGGTCGACCGCGATGATGGTCTTCGCACCGGCCAGCCGCGCGCCGGCGATGGCGGCGTCGCCGACACCGCCGCAGCCGATCACCGCGACGGTGTCGCCGCGGGACACATTGCCGGTGTTCATCGCCGCGCCGATGCCGGCCATCACGCCGCAGCCGAGCAGTCCGGCGACCGCGGGGTCGGCGGCGGGATCGACCTTGGTGCACTGCCCCTCGTGCACCAGCGTCTTGTCGACGAAGGCGCCGATGCCGAGCGCGGGGCTCAGTTCGGTGCCGTCGGTGAGGGTCATCTTCTTGCTCGCGTTGTGGCTCGCGAAGCAGTACCAGGGACGGCCGCGCTTGCAGGCCCGGCACTCGCCGCAGACGGCCCGCCAGTTCAGCACCACGTAATCGCCGACCTCGACGTGGGTGACCGCGTCGCCGACGGTCTCGACGAGGCCCGCGGCCTCGTGCCCGAGCAGGAACGGGAACTCATCGTTGATGCCGCCCTCGCGGTAATGCAGGTCGGTGTGGCAGACGCCGCAGGCCTGCACCCGCACCACCACGTCGTGCGGGCCGGGATCGGGGATCACCACGTCGACGATCTCGACCGGCGCGCCTTTGCTGCGGGCGATGACACCGCGCACGGTTTCCGACACCTATGCCTCCTAGGAGATTTCGTCGACGCGGACCCTGTGCGCCCGCGAGCTGAGCACCGTCCATACTGCCGCGCTCGGCAGGGCGGCACCACCGCCGGGTGGCATCGAGCGGCCGAGGGGTTGACATTCCATAGTGGAAGGTTCATGCTGGGAAATATTCCACTATGGAAGGTGGAACCGTCGAGAAGGAAATTCGGTATGGACATATCGCCCGGTACCCGCGCCTCGAACGCTGAACGTGAGAAGGTGGTGCGCTTGCTCGCCCGGCACCTGGAGGACGGCCGGATCGACCTCGCCGAGTACGACGAGCGCGCCGCGAAGGTCTACGCGACCACGACCACGGACGATCTGCAGCTGGTGCTGTCGGATCTGCCCAAGCTGCCGAAAGAGACTGTGGGGAAAGCGGACTCGGGATCTCGCATCCCGATCTGGCAGAAGATCGAAGGCAGCAGCTGGCTCGGTGTCAGCGTGCTCGTCCTGCTGATCTGGGGTGCTATCTCGCTGAGCGTTGGCGAATTCACCTACCCGTGGCCGATCTGGGTGATCGGGCCGTGGGGTGCGGTTCTGGTGTTCCGCATGCTGACGGGGTTCGAGTCGGGCCGGTGCTCGCGCTACGTGCGTTGAGCGCGGTCGCTCGGATCGAGGTGCTCACCTCAGTTGAGCGGGGTCACCTGAGGTGAGCAGGGTCAGCTGACGAGGGTCGTCGGCGTGTGGCACCTGTGTGCAGCGGCTAGTTCACCCTCGGTGCCGGAACCTCGGAGGTGGCGGCAGCTGCGCGAAGAGTGAACCGGCTATGGCCGACGTGGCGTAGCGCTGTGCGATTGCGCGTGCCGACCTGTGCCCGCGGAATTCGGTGGCGGGCTCGACCGGCGGTGCCGGCGCGCGGGCGGCTCGTCGTACTCGGCGGGCGACTGATCCGCCCAGCGGGAGTATTCGTCGCGCTGCTCGGGCGGCGCCTGCCGCTGACGAGGCATGGATCGCTCGGGCCAGGACGGCTCGGCATTCGGCGCGGGGCGTTGCCGGGATGGCGAAAGCGGCTCGTAGCGCGGGGCTGCCGGGTAATCGTCCGGCAGGGGTGAACTGCCTCTGCGCTGCAGCGGCATCGGGCTGTCTGGTTCCCTGTGCCGCGAATGGTGTTGGGGCTGAGCGGCATCCCTTCGATACGGCCGCTCCGCCGGCGCGAGTGAGGGGTTCTCCAGCTGCGCCTGGATCGCGTCGAGGCGCTCTCGCCGTGCCCGCGCGGCGGCCGGGTCCTCGTACGGCGACCGCGCGGGTTCGGAGTCGTGTTGCGGCCATTCGGTGTCCGGCTGAGCGTGCTGAGACCGTTTGGAGTTGCGCCGCTCGAGTGGGGGACGTGCGATCTCGTCCCGGGTCGGCCAGTGCGGTGCGGGATGTTCGTAAGACGGTGCGGGATTCTCGTACGGCAATGCGGGGTTGCTGTAGGAAGGTGCGGAATTGCCGTAGGACGGTGCACGATCCTCTTGCCACGATGCCGCAGCCTCGTACGGAGGTGCCGCGGGCGCGAAGTCGTCACGCGGCGAATATGTCGGTGCGGCGGAAGGCCACTGTGCGCGAGCAGGTTCCGGTTCCCCGTAAAGCGAGCGAGCGGCTTGAAAATCTTCGTGCGGCGTATGCGCGGCGGCTCCCGGATTCCACTGTGCGCGCGCTGGTTCCGGCTGTTCGTAATGTGACCGGGCGGGTTCGTAGTCCTCGCGAGGCGAGTACGCGGCAGCGTCGGAATGCCACTGTGCGCCGGTAGATTGCGGCTGTTCGCGAGGTGACCAGGCGGGTTCATATTCTTCGCGAGGCGAATGCGGGGTGACACCGGAATTCCACTGTGTGCCAGCTGGTTCAGGCAGCCCATAAGACGACCTGGCTGGCTCGTACTCTTCGCGGGGCGGATACACGGCGGCCCCCGAACTCCACTGTGCACGCGCTGGTTCCGGCTCCTCGTGCAGCGGTCGGACCGGCGCGAAGTCTTCGCGTGGAGTGGGAGCCGGGGAACGCCACGGTGCGGGTTCCGTACTGGGTGCGGGCGCAATCTCCTCATACGGTGCGCTTGCCTCGGCGTGCCACCGGGAGTGCGCGGGCTCCGGATCCCGCTGCGGCCAGCCGGGTCCGGCGTCTTCATCCCGAAATCCTGCGGGTGCGAGAGCGTCTCGCCGTGCGCGCGCCGGTACGTCCGGCTCGACGGAATCTTCATCGAATACCGGCGCGGCATTGCGGTACTCGCGACCGGGCGGCGGCCCGTTGCGGTGCTCCCGCGCGGAAACGGACACGTCGCGCCGGGGCACCGGGTGGGGGAGGCCGGGCTGCAGGATCGGGAGTTCCCGGGTTTCCTGCGTGGCGCTGACACCCTTCTCGCGATAGGTAGCCGGAATGTCGTGCGCGCGCAGCCAAGCACCGGGATCATGCCTGCCGTGCCGATCCAGTTGCGGGACAACGTCTTCGAGCAGTTCCAGGATCTCGCCTTCGTCATCACCGAGGGCGGCCCGGATCTCGGGAAAGGTATCGGGGTGGAAGATCCACATCCATTCGTAGGCGGGATAGGTGCCGCCCAGATCGTGACCGTGGAAGATGAGATCGCCGGACCGAGCGATCTTGGCGCGCATCGACCAGCCCTCGGATTCGACCAGGAACTCCCGGTTTTCGGCGCGATCCTTGCCCGCCCCGGCGCGACTCTTCGCCCCCGCGAGACCGTGCGCCCCCGCACGGCCCTTCGCCCCCGCACGACCTGTCGCCCGCGCAGGATCTTTGGTCACCGCACGATCTTTGGCGCGCCCCCCACGCAGCTCCGCCCGCCCCCTACGGCTTTCGGCCCGCACCACCTGAGGCTCGTCCGCATCCTCATCGAGATAGTCGGTCAACTTGACCTCGAACCAAGCCGCCCCCAGCCCGGCGGCCAACAGCGTGCCCGCGATGGCGACCTCAACCCACTTGTCCGCCAGCAGCGCGCTCTTGCTGTTCTCACACGCATAGAGGAACAGCAGGCTACCGAGCAGCAGCAGCGCGATGCGGGCAAGCCGGAACGCCGTACTGGTCCCGGCTGGGGCTGGCATCCTGTGGCGCTCCAAACATTCCCGCTGGCGAATCAGACTGGATCGTATGCGGCGACGTCGCCGTGTGGCAGGGCGTGCGGCGAGTCGGTCGGTCTATTGGTGTAAAGGTTCCGCTGAGGTCGAACAAGATGCCCGCATTCGTTACCTGCGGGCGGCCCGCGTGTCGTCCGCGCGCGTTATGGTCCCGCATGTGGTGGGCGCGTCGGTCGCGGCATCGGATCCGGTGCGGTAGACACTAGGGACGACGCGTCCGGCAAACTTCGGGCACATTGAAATACGGGATATCGCGGGATGACTCGATAACCTACGTGTGTCGCCGAACCGCCGCGCGGCCACGGGGGCCGTCCCGCGTCCGCGGTGCTCGGCCCTCGATGGATACCATGACTGGTCGCCCGCCTCTGTTGATCAGGCAGAACGGGTCGGCGTGCGCGACGGGTCCGGCAACGGGCAGCTTGCGGAACCGACGAAAACGGAAAGGTCGTCGAACTTGCATCTCAAGAGCCTGACGTTGAAGGGCTTCAAGTCCTTCGCGTCCGCGACGACGCTGCGCTTGGAGCCGGGGATCACCTGTGTGGTCGGTCCGAACGGCTCCGGCAAGTCCAATGTGGTCGACGCGTTGACCTGGGTCATGGGCGAGCAGGGCGCGAAGGCGCTGCGCGGCGGCAAGATGCAGGACGTGATCTTCGCGGGCACCGCGGGCCGGGCGCCGCTCGGCCGCGCCGAGGTCACCCTCACCATCGACAACTCCGACGGCGCACTGCCCATCGACTACGCCGAGGTGTCCATCACCCGGCGGATGTTCCGCGACGGCGCCGGCGAGTACGAGATCAACGGCAGCTCCTGCCGGCTGATGGATGTGCAGGAACTGCTCAGCGACTCCGGCATCGGCCGCGAGATGCACGTCATCGTCGGGCAGGGTCAGCTCTCGGCCATTCTGGAATCGCGCCCGGAGGACCGGCGCGCGTTCATCGAAGAGGCCGCGGGCGTGCTCAAGCACCGCAAGCGCAAAGAGAAGGCCGTCCGCAAGCTCGAGGCCATGCAGGCCAACCTGGCCCGCCTCACCGACCTCACCACCGAACTGCGCCGCCAGCTCAAACCGCTCGGCAGGCAGGCCGAGGTGGCCCGGCGCGCGCAGACCGTGCAGGCCGACCTGCGCGACGCGCGCCTGCGCCTGGCCGCCGACGACCTGGTGACCCGCCGCGGCGAACTGGAGAGCCAGCAGAGCAAGGAAGCCTACGCGCGCGAGCAGCACATCAACGTGCAGAGCGAACTCGACGCCGCCAATGCCGCACTGGCGCAGCAGGAATTCCAGCTGTCCCGGCTGACGCCGAGCGCCGAGGCCGCCGCCCAGATCTGGTTCCAGCTGTCCGCGCTCGCCGAGCGGGTCAACGCGACCATCCGCATCGCGCAGGACCGCGCCCGCCACCTCGACACCGAGACGCCGGTCGGCAGCGGACGCGACCCGGAGCAGCTGGAGGCCGAAGCCGAGCGGGTGGAGGCCGAGGAGGCGGAGCTGCGCGAGGCGGTCGAGATCGCGACGGAGACGCTGGAGGCGGCCCGCGACGCGCTGGCCGAACGCGAGCACTCCGCCAAGGCCGCCGAGCAGGCGCACCTGGCCGCGGTCCGGGCCATCGCGGACCGGCGCGAAGGTGTCGCACGGCTGGTCGGCAAGGTCGACACGCTGCGCACCAGGGCCCAGTCCTACGACGGCGAGATCGCCCGGTTGACGACGGCGATCGCCGACGCGAGGAACCGCGGCGAGGCCGCACAGACCGAATTCGATGCGGTCCAGGCCGAACTCAGCGAGCTGGACGCCGGCGAGGCGGGCCTGGACGCACAGCACGAGCACGCGGTGCAGGCGCTCGCGCTGGCCGATCAGCGGGTGACCGAACTGCGCGAACAGGACCGCGAGGCCAGCAAACGGGTTGCGTCCCTGACGGCGCGGATCGAAGCGCTCGGCATGGGCCTGGCCCGCCGGGACGGTGCCGCCTGGCTGGTGGAGCATCGGTCGCAGGGTCTGCTCGGGCCGCTGTCCGGACTGCTGCGGGTGCACGGCGGGTTCGAGGCCGCGGTCGCCGCCGCGCTCGGTCCGCTCGCGGACGCCGTCGCGGCGGACACCGGCGAGTCGGCGCACGACGCCATCCGCGCGTTGAAGGACGCCGACGGTGGGCGCGCCGCACTGGTATTCGGCGCCGATGGCGTTTCCCGTCCGCAGCTCGGCCCGCTGCCGGGTGCGGCGCGCTGGCTCACCGACGTGGTCGAGTGCCCGGACGGCGTGCGCGGCGCGATCACGGCGTTGACCGCCGGTATCGCCGTCGCCGACGACCTGGCCACCGCCAGGGCCGTGGTCGCGGCCAGACCGGACGTGCGCGTGGTCACCCGCGACGGCGACCTCACCGGAACCGGTTGGCTGCTCGGCGGATCCGATCGCGCACCGAGCCAGCTGGAGATCCAAGCCGACATCGACAACGCCAAGGCCGATCTCGTCGCGGCACAGCGGCGGGCCGAAAAACTCGAGGCGGCGCTGTCGGGCGCGCTCGCCGAACAGGCCGATCGCAAGGACGCCGTCGACCAGGCGCTGCTCGCCCTGCACGAATCCGACCAGTCACTGGTCGCCATCTACGACCGGCTCGGCAGGCTCGGCCACGCCGCCCGCACCGCGCAGTCCGACAGCGAGCGGCTGCTCGCGCAACGCACCGAGACCGAGACGGCCCGGGAGGAAGCACTCACCTCGCTCGCCGAGATCGAGGACCGGCTGCGCAACGCCGAGCTCGAACAAACCGAGATCGACTCCGACGGCGCCACCGCGGGCACCGAGTCCGCGGGCCGCGAACGCGAGGAGGCCGCGGCCGCGCTGGCCGAGGCGCGGTCGATGGAGGTGGAGGCGCGCCTTTCCGTGCGCACCGCCGAGGAACGCGCGGAATCGGTTCGCGGCAAGGCGGATTCGCTGCGCCGGGCGGCGCGTGCCGAACGCGAGACGCGGGCCCGCGCCGAACGTGCCCAGGCCTCGCGCA
The DNA here is from genome assembly GCF_900269665.1 of Nocardia suismassiliense. Taxonomy (GTDB): domain Bacteria; phylum Actinomycetota; class Actinomycetes; order Mycobacteriales; family Mycobacteriaceae; genus Nocardia; species Nocardia suismassiliense. The sequence continues at coordinate 7,219,521 of NZ_LT985361.1, read as the reverse complement.
AGAAAGCCGCCGAAGTCGCCGCCGCGGTCGCGGAATCCGGGGCCAAGATCGCCGCGGAACTGGAAAAGGTGGTCGCCGAGGCCGGTACCCGGCGCGACGACCTGGTCCGCCGTCGTGGCGAAGCCGCCGCCCAGGTCGAGCAGGTCAAGGAGCGGGTGCGCGCGCTGTCCACCCAGCTGGCCCAGCTCACCGACGCGGTGCACCGCGACGAAGTGGCGAAAGCCCAAGCGGCGCTGCGCATCGAGCAGCTCGAGACCACCATCTCCGAACAGTTCGGCATCGCCCTCAACGATCTGATCGCCGAGTACGGCCCCGACGTGCCGCTGCCGCCGTCGGACCTGGAGTGGCAGGAGTACGAGCAGGCCCAGGAGCGCGGCGAACAGGTCACCGCGCCCGCGCCGATGCCGTACGACCGGCCCACCCAGGAACGCCGCGCCAAACGCGCCGAGAAGGACCTCGCCACCCTCGGCAAGGTGAATCCGCTTGCGCTGGAAGAATTCGCGGCACTCGAGGAGCGCTACAACTTCCTGGCCACCCAGCTCGAAGACGTCAAGAACGCGCGCAAGGACCTGCTCGAGGTGGTCGCCGAGGTGGACGCCCGGATCCTGCAGGTGTTCACCGAGGCGTGGGAGGACGTCGAGCGAGAGTTCGTCGGCGTGTTCTCGAAACTCTTCCCGGGTGGCGAGGGCAGGCTGCTGCTCACCGACCCGTCCGACATGCTCACCACCGGCATCGAGGTGGAGGCCCGGCCGCCCGGCAAGAAGGTCAAGCGGCTGTCGCTGCTCTCCGGTGGTGAGAAGTCGCTCACCGCAGTCGCCTTGCTGGTAGCCATCTTCCGGGCCCGCCCGTCCCCGTTCTATGTGATGGACGAGGTCGAGGCCGCGCTCGACGACACCAACCTGCGCCGCCTCATCGGGCTGTTCGAGCAGCTGCGGGAGAAGAGCCAGCTGATCGTCATCACCCACCAGAAGCCGACCATGGAGATCGCCGACGCGCTCTACGGTGTCAGCATGCGTGGTGACGGCATCACTCAGGTGATCTCGCAGCGGATGCGCGGGGAGAACCTGGCGCCGGTGGGTGCGGCGTAGACCCAGCGCACCGGGCTGCGCTGCAAGCAGTTCAGCTGGCGACGCCAGGATGCGGCTGCTCCGGCAGTGCTGACTCTGGCGGACCGTACCCACGACCACGCCGGCGGTATGCCGACGCCCTTCGGCGGCCTGCTTCAGCGCAGCGCGCTCACGCTGTCCAGTAGGGATTTGATCTGGGCGGCACCGGTTTCGGCGAGCCAAGTGTCGAATGTGCGCAGTCCGGGGTGGATTTCGCGGGTGGCCGCGACGTCGGCGTGCCAGCCGCCGGTGGCTCGCACGAGACGCCAGGTGTGCGCGATCATCTCGCCGAGCTCGGCGGCGGCTGCTTCGTCGAGCTCCTCGTAGCGGACGGGGTAGCCGGTCGCCGCGGTGATCGCTGCGGCGGCGTCCGGTGGGGTGAGGGCATCGCCGGCGAGCTCGAGGGTTCGGCCGTGGAAGCGGTCGGGGTCGGCGAAGGCCAGCGCGGCGATGTCGGCGATATCCGCCAGCGCAATAACTTTCAGCGGTCGGTCTGCCGGGAACAGGTGCCGGTGGACGCCGTCGACGATGCCGTCGATCGGCATACCGCGCATGAGGTAGTTCTCCATGAAGCGGACCGGGCGCAGCAACGTGTAGTGGGTGCCGGCGGCGGCGACGGCCTCCTCGATGCGAGTCTTGCCGTCCGCACCCCAGGCGTCGTCGGAGTTGAACGAGGCGATGCCGGTGAACACGATCTGCTCGACCCCGGCCCGGCTCGCCGCGTCGACCAGGGCGATGCCGCGCTGCGCTTCCCGGTCGACATCCCAGCCCTGCGGGTCGTAGACGGCGGGCGGCACCGCGAAAAGTGCTGTGACACCGGCGAGTGCAGCGGACAGTGTGTCGGGGGAATCGAAGTCGCCGACGGCGAGCTCCGCGCCGGCCGCGGCCAAGGCCTGGGCGGCGGGCGCGTGCGGGTCGCGAACCAGCGCCCGCACCGCGGTGCCGTCGGCCAGCAGCCTGCGGGCGGTCGCGCCGCCCTGCTTGCCGGTGGCTCCGGTGACCAGGACAAGGTTGTGCTGAGGGGACATGCCTGCCTTCTCTGTCGATAGAATCGGGTCGGGCGACCCGCATTTCGGACCATACGGGCGCTGGGACCCGGTTCGCCAGGTCACGCAAGGGAAGGCCGTAACGAAATGAGTGCTCGCGCCGAGGCCGCGCCAAGTCCTGCCGCGCGGGCCGACGCCAGGCGCAACCGCTCGCTGGTGCTGGCGGCCGCGCAGCGGGCGTTCGCTGAACAAGGCCCGTCGGTGTCGCTGGCCGAGGTGGCTCGGCGGGCCGGTGTCGGGGCGGGCACCGTCTATCGGCACTTTCCGACGAAATTCGATCTGCTGGAAGCGGTTATGCAGCAGCGGGTCGACCGGCTGGCGAAGCTGGCCGCTGCCTACCTCGAGGCGCCGGATCCGGGCGCGGCCTTCTTCGAGTTCTGTACCGAGGTGGTGGTGTCGACACCGGGCAATGAGGCGCTGTGCGAAATGGTGCAGTCCGACGACGGCTGGCCACGGGCCCTGCTGATGAGTGCGGGGGAGCGTTTCCATCGGGCGCTGGGGGCGCTGCTGCTGGCCGCACAGCGGCAGGGCGCGGTTCGCGGCGACATCGAAGTGCCCGATGTGCTGGCAATTTTCACCGGCTCTGTTGCCATCCAACGGCTTCGGCGATCCGAAGGGCGACTCGACCGCGCGGCCGCGTTGGTCCTCGACGCGATGCGCACCACGCCGGTCGTAACGAATCGCTCGGCGGACGCTGATATCCGTAACGAATCAGCGGATAGTAACGAAACCGGCGACCCCCGCTGCCCGGTATGCGACGCGCAGGTTCGGCACACCGGAACCGGCCGCCGCCCCCGCTACTGCTCGGCGGCGTGCCGCCAAAAAGCGCACCGCCAACGCGCCGCCGCCCGCCGACCATGATCGACGGGACATGGCGGCGGGCCGGAACGGCGTGTCGCCGCCGCTATGTCCCATTGATCATGAAGAGGTTCGACTGGGGCTGTGATTTGAATCGCTTTGTCTGGGGACGGGACCGGATGGCACATAAGTGACACGTGCCATCAGCGGTCGTGGCCCGGATGGGCGTGCTTACAAGAGGTCGCTGACGTCGTTGGGGACGTCTACGGCGTACTTGCGCAGGATGTCCATCGAGATCACTTCCAGGGCGTTTTCGTGCGTGGCGGCCAGCACTACGGGTGCGGCGACACCGTCCTCATGCGCGTGTAGCCACCGCACGGCCACCACGCACCACCGGTCTCCTGGCTGCAAGCCCGGAAAGTTGTTCTCCGGGCGCGGCGTACTCAGATCGTTGCCGATAGACGCCTGGTGCTCCAGGAATTCGGCCGTGACGACGGTGCACACGGTGTGGCTACCGAGATCCTCCGGCCCGGTGCTGCAGCAGCCGTCCCGGTAGAAGCCGGTGAGAGGATCGGTGCCGCACTCTTCCAGCGGCCCCCCAAGCACGTTTCGATCGGTCACGTCGCCGATCCTATTGCCACCTCGCGAGAAGTTCCGCAGGACAAGAAATCTCGGGGGTTGTGTCTCTGCGCCGGGGCGGCGTGGTAAAGCGGGTCGGTCCGTTCTGCAAGGATGGGCGCGTGAGTGCCGAAGCCTGGATCCTGATCGCCGTGGCCGCTGCCCTGCTGCTCGTGGTGCTTGTTGTCGGTTTTGTCCGATACAAGCGCTCGCGGGTGTCACTGACGCCGCCAGCCGCCGACAAAGAGCTGACCGACAAGTCGGGTGGCTACGCGGCGTCCGGTGGGTTCAGTTTCAGTCAGGGTGGCACCGCGACCAAACCCAAGCCCGAGCCGCTGCCGGTCGAGCGCACCGACACCGACGGACAGCCGCACGTCGGTGACGACGCGGCCATCCCGCGGGACGCACCGAAGCGGGGGATCACCAACGTTCCGCTGCCGGAGGCCGACATTGTCGAGGCGCCGGAAACCGAGTCGGCCGGAGCAGATACTGCCGCCGACACGGAAACCGCGCCGAAGGAAACAACGGGGTCGGTAGAGACCGGCACGGTCGGATCGGAAACCGCTCCCGCCGGACCGAGTACTGCGTCCGCGGGTTCGAGTGCCGCCGCCGCTGAATCCGATGCTGCGCCGGTTGAGTCGGGCACCGCGCCTGCTGAGTCGGCCACTGCTGAATCCAGCACCACCCCTGCCGAATCCGACACCACCTCCGCTGACTCGGGAACCGCACCAGCCGACCCGAAAGCACCCCCGACCGGACCGACCAAAGCCCGGAAGGGCACCGGCACGGCGCCGTCCGACACGGATGCGACCGCAGCCGTGTCGGAG
>NZ_LT985361.1:4826690-7215115 GCF_900269665.1 Nocardia suismassiliense | reverse complement strand
CCGCAGGCCGCCTCGTCCGCCTGCGCGGCCGCCTGTCCCGCTCCCAGAACGCGGTCGGCAAGAGCCTGCTCGGCCTGCTCGGCGGCGGCGACCTCGACGACGAGTCGTGGGAAGAGGTCGAGGACACCCTGGTGCTCGCCGACCTCGGCACCGCGAGCACGGCCGCAGTGGTGGCCCGGCTGCGCGCCGAGATGGCTTCCCGCAGTGTCCGCACCCCCGAGGCGGCCCGCGCGGTGCTGCGCGACGTGCTGATCGAGGCGCTGCGCCCGGAACTCGACCGCTCGATCCGCGCCCTCCCGCACGCCGACCACCCGTCGATCCTGCTCGTCGTCGGCGTCAACGGCACCGGAAAGACCACCACCACCGGCAAACTCGCGCGCGTGCTCGTCGCCGACGGCCGCCGCGTGCTGCTCGGCGCGGCCGACACCTTCCGCGCCGCCGCCGCCGACCAACTGCAGACCTGGGGTGAGCGCGTCGGCGCCGACACCATCCGCGGCAAGGAGTCCGCCGACCCGGCCGCCGTCGCCTTCGACGCGGTCACCGCGGGCATCGAGCGCGGCGTCGACGCCGTCCTCATCGACACCGCGGGCCGCCTGCACACCAAGACCGGCCTGATGGACGAGCTCGGCAAGGTCAAGCGCGTCGTAGAGAAGAAGGCCGCCGTCGACGAGGTGCTGCTGGTGCTCGACGCGACCGTCGGCCAGAACGGCCTGATGCAGGCCCGCGTCTTCGCCGAGGTGGTCGACATCACCGGCGTGGTCCTCACCAAGCTCGACGGCACCGCCAAGGGCGGCATCGTCTTCCAGGTCCAGCACGAGCTCGGTGTCCCGGTGAAACTGGTCGGCCTCGGTGAGGGCGCCGACGACCTGGCCCCCTTCGAACCCGGCGCGTTCGTGGACGCACTGCTCGGCTGAGTCACACTGTCAGCGCCCGGTAGGGGAGTCCACTACCGGGCGTCGTCGCGATCCTGCGTGAGAGTTCCGCCGTAATCCACCCTCGGCGCAGTGAATCATCGGATGACCCGCACCCGCGACGAAATATTTCTCCGCGCCCGTGGTGTTTGCGGCCAAACGCATCGCAAACGGAATGTTTGCTAGCTCTACTCGCCAGTAGCCGCAAATCCCTTTTGTCCGGAGTCACCTTCCGACCGGCGCGAAAACTTGCCCGGTAAACCACGAAACGTGGAAGCAACACAACTGGCCCATCCGTTCACGCAGGCGAAACACGCCAGCTCTGTGGATGAAACACCAAGTGAGGACCCTTCTGTGCAGGTCCATTTGCCGGAGTCGGCAGGGCCCGAGATGAGGAGGACTTCAAGGTGGCATTTCCCCTTACCGGTGCACCGGACACCGGTGACACCGCATGGATGCTGGCGAGCTCAGCGCTCGTATTGTTGATGACGCCCGGTCTGGCATTCTTCTACGGCGGCATGGTCCGGTCGAAGAACGTGCTGAACATGATCATGATGAGCGTCAGCGCCATGGGCCTCGTCGGCGTGCTCTGGTCGCTGTACGGATACTCGATGGCTTTCGGTGACAACAAGTTCGGCGTTATCGGCGATCCCGCTCAGTTCTTCGGACTGAAGGGATTGATCGGCGGTAACGCGGTAGCCGAGGTCAAGGACGCGAGTGGCACCGTCACCACGGCGGCCACCGACATTCCGCTACTCGGCACGATTCCGATGACGGTGTTCGTCGCGTTCCAGCTGATGTTCGCCATCATCACGGTTGCCCTCATCTCGGGCGCGGTCGCCGACCGCCTGAAGTTCGGTTCCTGGCTGCTGTTCGCCGGCATCTGGGTCACCGTCGTCTACTTCCCGGTCGCGCACTGGGTCTTCGACTTCGACGCCAAGGACGCCGACGGCAACGTCGTCCACGAGGGCGGCTGGATCGCCAACAAGCTGATGGCGGTCGACTTCGCCGGTGGTACCGCGGTGCACATCAACGCCGGTGCCGCCGCGCTCGCGCTCGTGCTGGTGCTCGGCAAGCGCAAGGGCTGGCCGACCACCCCGTTCCGCCCGCACAACCTGCCGTTCGTCATGCTCGGCGCCGGTCTGCTGTGGTTCGGCTGGTTCGGCTTCAACGCGGGCTCCGCGCTCACCTCGGGCGGCCTGGCCGGCTCCACCTTCATCATCACCGCCATCGCGACGGCGGCGGGCCTGCTGGCCTGGATCCTGGTGGAGAAGTTCCGCGACGGTAAGCCGACCTCGCTCGGCGCGGCCTCGGGCATCGTGGCCGGTCTGGTCGCCATCACCCCGGCCTGCTCCTCGGTGAACGTGCTCGGCGCGCTCGCCATCGGTGGCGTCGCCGGCGCGCTGTGTGCCCTGGCGGTAGGCCTGAAGTACAAGTTCGGCTTCGACGACTCGCTCGACGTGGTCGGCGTGCACCTGGTCGGCGGCATCGTCGGCACCTTGATGATCGGCCTGGTCGCCGCGCCCGAGACCGGTGCGGCCAAGACCGGCCTGTTCTACGGCGGCGGCATCGACCAGCTGTGGCGTCAGGCGGTGGGCGCCGGTGTGGTGCTTGCCTTCTCCTTCATCGCCAGCCTGATCATTGCCTATATCGTGAAGTTCACCATTGGGCTGCGCGCGAGCGACGAAGCCGAGTCGGTGGGCTTGGACGAGTCCGAGCACGCGGAAACCGCCTACGATTTCGCCGCTGTGGGCAACACGGCACGTTCGGCCGTCAAGGAGGCATGACGAACATGAAACTGATCACCGCAATCGTCAAACCGTTCACACTCGAGGACGTCAAGACCGGGCTCGAGCAGGCGGGCGTGCTCGGCATGACTGTCAGCGAAGTCCAGGGTTACGGCCGCCAGAAGGGGCACACCGAGGTCTACCGCGGTGCGGAGTACTCCGTGGATTTCGTGCCCAAGGTGCGGGTAGAGGTGGTCGTCGACGACGCGTCTGTGGAGAAGGTCGTCGAGGTGATCGTGGAGGCCTCGCGCACCGGCAAGATCGGTGACGGCAAGGTCTGGGTGACTCCGGTCGACACGATCATCCGAGTGCGGACCGGCGAACGCGGTACCGACGCTCTGTAGGACAGATATCGATCGAGCGGCGGCCCCGCCTCCCACCGGCGTACCGGTCGGGGCGGGGCCGCAGCGCATGGATGGGCGGTGGGTTGTGGGTAGTGACGAGCACGGCGGTGACCGAACGGTGGCCGGGGACGGCAACGGCGGCAAGGTATCCAATGGAGCGGCCGATCTGGTCCGCGCTCGAACCCAACTGCTCGACGGCGGCATGCCGCGCAATCCGCGCCTCGATGCCGAGTCCCTGCGGCAAGCCCTGGTCGACCTCTACGAACTGTGGCTGACCAGTAAAGGCACCGAACTCGGCATCACCAGGGACAGCGGGCTCGCCGTCGTCGCGGTGGGCGGGCTCGGCCGCCGGGAGATGCTGCCGTACTCCGATCTGGACCTGGTGCTGCTGCACGACGACGTGGACCCGGCCAGGGTCGCCGAGGTCGCCGATCAGCTCTGGTATCCGCTGTGGGACGCCCACATCAAGCTCGATCACAGCGTGCGCACCGTGCCGCAGGCGCTGCGGGTGGCGTCCGACGATCTCATCGCCGCGCTCGGCATGCTGGAGGCCAGGCACATCGTCGGCGACCAGGATCTGAGCGGTCTGCTGATCGGCGGGGTGCGCCGGGAATGGCGGACCGGCATCCGCACCCGGTTCGACGAGCTGATCGCCCAGGCCGAGGCGCGCTGGCAGCGCAGCGGCGAGATCGCGCACCGCGCCGAACCCGACCTGAAGAACGGGCGCGGCGGCCTGCGCGACATCCAGCTGCTCGACGCCCTCGCCATCGCCCAATTGACCGACGCCATGCCGGGACTCGGTCCCGAGGTGCCCGGAGGTGGTCTGCGCCAAGCACATCGGCGTTTGCTGGATGTTCGCACCGAGCTGCACCGGGTGGCCGGTCGAGCCCGGGACCAGCTGCGCGCCCAGGATGCCGACGAGATCGGCGCGGCGCTGCGCATCGGCGACCGATTCGATCTGGCGCGCACGCTCAGCGATTCCGCGCGCACGGTGAGCTACTCGGTGGACGTCGGATTGCGTACCGCGGCAAACGCGTTGCCGCGCCGCGGGCTGGCTCGGCTGCGCCGCATGCCGGTGCGCCGACCACTCGATGAGGGGGTGGTCGAGCACGCGGGCGAGGTGGTGCTGGCCAGGGACGCGCGGCCGCAGCGCGACCCCGGGCTGATCCTGCGGGTGGCGTCCGCCTCGGCGCAGACCGGCCTGCCGATGTCGGCCACTACGCTGAACCGGCTCTCCGAAGACGCCCCCGAACTGCGCGAGCCGTGGCCCAAGGACGCACTCAACGACCTGCTGGTGCTGCTGGGCGCGGGCCGCGGCGCCATCGACGCGATCGAGGCACTCGACCGAACGGGCCTGTGGGGCAGGCTACTTCCGGAATGGGGCGCCGTCCGCGACCTGCCACCACGCGACGCGCTGCACACCTGGACCGTCGACCGTCATCTGATGGAGACGGTGTCCTACGCCAGCGCGATGAGCACCCGCGTCGCCCGGCCGGACCTGCTCGCCCTCGGCGCGCTGCTGCACGACATCGGCAAGGGTCGCGCGGGCGACCACAGCGTCGTCGGCGCGGAACTGGCCACCCACATCGGCCGTCGGCTCGGCCTCTGGCCGTCGGATGTGCGCACGCTCAGCGCCATGGTGCGCCATCACCTGCTGCTCCCGGACACCGCGACCCGCCGCGACCTGGCCGACCCGGCAACCGTCCAGCGTGTGGTCGACCTGCTCGACGGCGACCCGGAACTGCTGGAACTGCTGCACACTCTGGCCGAGGCGGATTCGCTGGCCACCGGCCCCGGTGTCTGGGGCGACTGGAAGGCCTCGCTCATCGGCGACCTCGTGCGGCGCTGTCGTCTGGTGATGGCCGGCGGCGAACTACCCGAGCCCGAACCGATCGCGCCGGAACTGGTCGCCAAGGCCGCGTCGGGCGGCGTGCACGTCGAATTGAAGCCGGGCGAGGGCAAATACATCTACACGGTCACGGTGATCGCGCCCGACGCCGCGGGCCTGCTCTCCGACGCCGCCGGGGTGCTCGCGCTGCACTCGTTGCGGGTGCTGTCGGCCTCGCTCGGCGTCGAAGGCGACTCCGCCATCGACACCTTCGTGGTGTCGCCGAAGTTCGGTGACCCGCCGGATGCCGGACTGTTGCGCCAGGAACTCATCCGCGCCATCGCCGGTGACTTGGACGTCGCAGCCGTGCTGACGAAGCGCGAGCGCGAGGCCGGTGGCATCGGACCCGGCCAGTACGCCCAAGCGCAACCGAGGGTGCTCTGGTCCGGCACCTCGGTGCCCGGTCAGGTGCTGCTCGAGCTGCGCGCCGAGGACCGGATCGGCGTATTGAGCCGGCTCGCCGCCGCATTGGAGGCCTGCGGAGCCGACGTGCGCTGGGCAAAGGTGGTGACCATGGGCTCGGCGGTCGTCGACACCTTCTGCGTCGACCTCGGCAGCGAAGACACCCCGGACCGCCGGGCGGCCATCGAAAAGGCGATGCTCGCCGTCGTCCCGCGGCCCGCGCCGAAGAAGCCGGAGAACGGGATGCCGGGTCCGGAGATCATCGGTTCCTGACCGGTACCTGCGGTAACCAATCTGTTGCACGTGATTTGCTGGAACCCATATCTCGAGGCCCCCTCACGTTCTAGTATCAGAGCGTCTGGCTATCGCTAGCATGAGGGGAGCACGTCGGTGGCAATTGAAGTTGTTTCGGCGTCGATGATGACGAGCGACGAGACCACGCATATGGCGCGGTGCGTCGGCGAAGATCGCTGGGTGGTTTCCTGGCTACCGGGTCGCACATTGTCCGGACAACAGGCTGTGACCGCCATGACCATCGCCTCCACGGTCGCCAACTCACGAATCCCCACGACCACGGAATGGGCCATTCTCGACGACCTGGCCCTCGAACTGGGATTGACCGCCCGCGAGGCGGTCTACATGGTGGCCCAGGAAAATCACGACTATCGCAAGACCGTCAAACCGCGTCGCCGTTCCCTCGAATAGGCACGCCGCTCGAGTGGGAAACGCCTCGACCGGGCAGCGAAGCGGCCCGGTCGATTTCTCGCGTGTTCGCGCAGAGCACGAATGCGCGGGGCCGCCCCGTGCGCGGCCAGGCCGGTGATCCCATTACCCTGGGAGACAATTGACGTCCCCCGAGATCAGGAGCGCGATCGGTGTTCGAATCCCTGTCCGACCGGCTTACCGGTGCCCTCAAGGATCTGCGCGGTAAGGGGCGTCTGTCACCGGCCGACATCGACGCCACCTGTCGCGAGATCCGGCTAGCCCTGCTCGAAGCCGACGTCGCGCTGCCTGTGGTGCGCGGTTTCATCGCCCGGATCAAGGAGCGCGCCAAGGGCGCCGAGGTCTCCGCGGCGCTGAATCCGGCCCAGCAGGTCGTCAAGATCGTCAACGAGGAACTCGTCGGGATCCTCGGCGGCGAGACCCGCCGGATCACCCTGGCCAAGACGCCGCCGACCGTGATCATGCTCGCCGGTCTGCAGGGTGCCGGTAAGACGACCCTCGCGGGCAAGCTCGCCAAATGGCTGAAGGGACAAGGACATCAGCCGTTGCTGGTGGCCTGCGACCTGCAGCGTCCGGGCGCCGTCACGCAGCTGCAGGTGGTCGGTGAACGCGCGGGTGTGCCCGTGTTCGCCCCGCACGGCGGCACCTCCATCGGCGGTGGCGACAACGCGCTCGGTGTCAGCGCCGCCGACCCGGTCGTGGTCGCCCGCGGCGGTATCGAAGAGGCCCGCGCCAAGCAGTACGACGTGGTCATCGTCGACACCGCCGGTCGCCTCGGCATCGACGAAGAACTGATGCGTCAGGCCGCGGGCATCCGCGACGCCGTGCAGCCGGACGAGACGCTGTTCGTGCTCGACGCGATGATCGGTCAGGACGCGGTCAGCACCGCCGAGGCCTTCCGCGACGGCGTCGGCTTCACCGGTGTCGTGCTCACCAAGCTCGACGGCGACGCCCGCGGTGGCGCCGCGCTGTCGGTGCGCGAGGTGACCGGCGCGCCGATCATGTTCGCCTCCACCGGTGAGAAGCTCGAGGACTTCGACGTCTTCCACCCGGACCGGATGGCCAGCCGCATCCTCGGCATGGGCGACGTTCTCAGCCTGATCGAGCACGCCGAGCAGATCTACGACCAGGAACAGGCCGAGGAAGCCGCCCGCAAGATCGGCAGCGGCGAGATGACGCTCGAGGACTTCCTCGATCAGATGCTCGCGATCCGCAAGATGGGCCCGATCGGCAACCTGCTCGGCATGCTGCCCGGCGCCGGCCAGATGAAGGACGCGCTCGCCGCCGTCGACGACAAGTCGCTGGACCGGGTGCAGGCCATCATCCGCGGCATGACCCCGGCCGAACGGGCCAACCCGAAGATCATCAACGCCTCCCGCAGGCTGCGCATCGCCAACGGCTCCGGCGTGCAGGTCTCCGAGGTCAACCAGCTCGTCGACCGCTTCTTCGAGGCGAAGAAGATGATGGCGATGATGGGCCGTCAGATGGGCATGCCCGGCTCCCGGCGCGCCAACAACAAAAAAGGCAAGAAGGGCAAGAAGGGTGGCCGCGGCCCCACGCCGCCGAAGGTGCGCGGTGGCATGCCCGGCCTGCCCGCGGGGATGCCGGGGATGCCCGCCGGAATGCCGGACCTCTCCAACATGCCCGCCGGGCTGGACCAGTTGCCGCCCGGGCTCGAAGGGTTCGACCTGTCGAAGTTGAAGTTCCCGAAGAAGTAGACGCCCGAACGCCGCCCCGCACCGAGATCGCCGGTGCGGGGCGGTGTTTCGTTTCGCAGGCGGGCCCGCTGTGCGTCGCCTCTTCGCATGCCGCGCCTCATCTCGCGCCGCTGGGCCGACCCCTCGGCGCATGCAGTTATCGGCGCGGCCGCCGTCGACTGAGGTTGATGCGTGACTGTCAGGGGGCGTGGACGTTAGGTTGGAGGCAGCCGACGTCGTCTGGAGGTTGCTGTGCATCTGCGAGGTGTGGTTCTCCCCGGGGAGGAAGTCCGCGATCTGTGGGTGCGGGACGGGCTGGTGTCGTTCGAACCGGTGCCCGGCGCTGAAACACTGTGCCGCACAGGGTGGATCGTGCCCGGCCTGGTCGACGCGCACTGCCACGTCGGGATCCGCTACGGCGGCGGCGACGAGGATCACGACGGCGCCATCGCGCAGGCCGAGACCGAACGCGACGCCGGTGCGCTGCTGCTGCGCGACGCCGGCTCGCCCATCGACACCCGATTCATAGATGACCACGAGGAACTGCCGCGGATCATCCGCGCGGGCCGCCACATCGCCCGCCCGCGCCGCTACATCCGCGAGCTCGGCATCGAGCTCGACGACGAGCGCGACCTGCCGGAGATCGTCGCCGAGCAGGCTCGCTTCGGCGACGGCTGGGTGAAGATCGTCGGCGACTGGATCGATCGCTCCGTCGGCGACCTGCGTCCGCTGTGGAGCGACGCCATCCTCAAGGAGGCGATCGCCGCCGCCCACGCCAACGGCGCCCGCGTCACCGCTCACGTCTTCGGCGAGGACGCGCTGCCCGGCCTGATCGACGCGGGCATCGACTGCCTCGAGCACGGCACCGGCCTCACCGATGACACCATCGAGATGATGGTGGAGCACGGCACCGCCCTCGTGCCGACCCTCGTCAATATCGACACCTTCCCCGAAATCGCCGACAGCGCAGGCAAATTCCCCACCTATGCCGCGCACATGCGCGACCTGCATCGCCGGGTCCGCGGCACCGTGGCCAACGCGCACGACGCGGGCGTGCCCATCTTCGCCGGCACCGACGCGGGCGGTTCCATCCGGCACGGTCGTATCGCCGATGAGATCACCGCGCTGTCCGGAGCGGGCCTGTCCGCGCACGACGCGCTCGGCGCCGCCTCCTGGAACGCCCGCACGTGGCTCGGTCGTCCCAGCATCGAACACGGTGCCCCTGCCGACTTCGTTGTCTACCAAGAAGATCCGCGCAGTAATCCGGAGACGCTCACCACTCCGTATGCGGTAATTCTCCGCGGCCGCTTGTATGCCGACCACACGCCCGTCACCGGCCACCGGTAGTCGATCGGCGGCCGTGCGATTACCGCCACCATTTTCCCGTGATCATGATCGCGTCTCGGGTGCCCGCGTAGGGTCACGGGATATGAGCATTCGCCTCGGTTATCAGATGCCCAACTTCAGTTACGGCCAGCCAGTTCGCGAGTTGTTCCCGACCGTTGTCGCGCAGGCCAGGGAGGCCGAGGCGGCGGGGTTCGACACGGTGTTCGTGATGGACCATTTCTATCAGTTGCCCGGCCTCGGTGAACCCGAAGATCCGATGCTGGAGGCCTATACCGCGCTGGCCGGAATCGCCGCGTCGACGGAGCGAATTCAATTGTCCGCGTTGGTCACCGGCAATACCTACCGCAATCCGGCTTTGCTCGCGAAGACCGTCACCACGCTCGATCTGGTCAGTGCCGGTCGCGCGATTCTCGGCATCGGTGCGGGCTGGTTCGAGCTCGAGCACAAGTCCTATGGCTTCGAATTCGGTACCTTCACCGAGCGTTTCGAGCGGCTCGGCGAGGCGTTGCAGATCATCGAGCCGATGCTGCGCGGCAAGCGTTCCACCTTCGACGGCAAGTGGTATCACACCGACGACGCCATCAACGAGCCGCGGCTGCGCGACGATCTGCCGATCATGCTCGGCGGCGCGGGGGAGAAGAAGACCTTCGCGCTGGCCGCCCGCCATGCCGACCACCTCAACATCATCTGCAATGCCTCGGAGCTGCCGCGGAAGATGGCGGCGCTGCATCAGCGCTGCGCCGAGATCGACCGTGATCCGGCCACGCTGGAGGTCAGTTACCTGTGCTTCCTGATGGTCGACGAGGACGGCGACCAGGCGCGCGCACAGCAACGGGACTTCTTGCGCGGCATCGATATCGATCTGTCCACGTTGTCCGAGGAGGAACGCGAGCAGACCATCGCTGATCGTCAGTTCGTCGGCACCCCTGACGAGGTTGCCGAACAGTTGCAGACCAGGGTGCTCGACCACGGTGTGCAGGGCATCATCGTGAACATGGTGACCAACGGTCACGAGCCCGGCGCGGTCGCGCTCGCCGGACGCACTCTTGCTCCGCTGGTCCGCTGAGTATCGAACGCCCTGAAAAGTGTTGGGGCGCGAAAACTTCTGGGCTCGATAGAATTGGGTTCGTGACGACGACCACACCGCGGCGCGCGTCCTACGGCTTCGACGCGCCGCCGGTCATGCTCACATTGGGTGTCCTCGCGGTCGGCTTTCTCGCGGCCGCCGTCGGCAACGCGGCGGTCGGCAATGCCGCACCGGCGTGGCTGACCCTGCTGGGCGGTCTCGTTATGGGCGCGCAGTTCGCACTGTTTCTCCACGCGAGTCGGCGCGGAAAGTTCCGCGCCTGGGAGCGCCTACTCGACGATCTCAGGCTGCGCGGCGACGAGCGCCTGCTCGACCTCGGCTGCGGTCGCGGCGCGGTGCTGCTGGCCGCTGCCAAGCGACTGCCGAAAGGGCGCGCGGTCGGCATCGACCTGTGGCGCTCGGTCGACCAGTCCGGCAACAGCTTGGCAACCACCGAGCGGAACGCCGTGGCCGAAAATGTCGCCGATCGCATCGAACTACACACCGGTGACATGACCGCCCTGCCGTTCCGCGACGGCGAGTTCGACGTGATCGTCTCCAGCCTCGCCATCCACAACATCAAAGCCCCTGCGCGCCGGGCCGCCGCCGTGCGCGAGGCACTGCGGGTGCTGCGCCCCGGCGGGCACCTCGTGCTGGTCGACATCGGCCGGACCGGCGAATACGAGTCCACGTTGTCTGCGAACGGTGCGGAGACGCTCACCGCGCGCACCCTCGGCTGGCAGCTGTGGTGGGGCGGGCCATGGACGAAGACGCACGCGCTCACTGCCGAGGCGCCGCCCGCGACGTGAGCGCGAGGCACGGCGGAAAACCCGCGGCACCGATGAATCCGATTGGCGCGGCACGTCTTCAGTAGCAGACGCATTCCCGACCGGCAGGAGCAGCGATGCGGGATCTGATAGTGACCGAGAACATCACCCTGGACGGCGTGATCGAGGCTGCGGACTGGTTCGCCGTGGCCAACGCCGACGGGGTGGATCAGTCCGACCTCACGGCGGTGCTGGGCACGCACATGGCGAACTCCGACGCGGTGCTGTTCGGCCGGGTCTCCTTCGAGGAGATGCGCGGGTACTGGCCGAAGCAGACCGATGACCCGACCGGCGTCACCGACCACCTGAACAAGTCGACGAAATACGTCGTAACGAGCACCCTCGAAGACCCGGAGTGGGAGAACACGGTGATCCTGCGCGGCATCGACGAGCTGCACGCGGTGCGCGAGCAGCCGGGCAAGGACATCGTCGCGACCGGCAGCATCCAGCTGGTGCACGCCCTGATCGCCGCCGATCTGGTCGACGAGTACCGTCTGTTCGTCTACCCGGTGGTCCAGGGCACAGGCCGGCGATTGTTCGCCGACGCTGCGCGTATCCCCTCGTTGCGCCTGGTCGAGACGCAACCGTTCAACTCCGGGGTGGTGCTGCTGCGCTACCGGCGGCCGTAGGCGCCTGTCTCCAGGGTGCGATTTCTGGTGGCGGTGACCCATCTGGCACAATGAACAACCGTCCTTCCGGACAAGTGTCAGCCCGTCTCCGGTTACGTACCGCGCGGCGGTCACACACTCCATGCGCTAAACCGGGCTCGCAGACCGTGCGGGTCGCTGAATTGCGCCGTGACCAACCTACGAAAGAGGCAGAACAAGCATGGCTGTTCGCATCAAGCTCACCCGCCTGGGCAAGATCCGCAACCCGCAGTACCGCATCGTCGTCGCCGACGCGCGCACCCGCCGGGACGGCCGGTCCATCGAGTCCATCGGCCTGTACCACCCGAAGGAAGAGCCGTCGCTCATCGAGATCGATTCCGAGCGCGCTCAGTACTGGCTGAGTGTCGGCGCGCAGCCGACCGAGCCCGTCCAGCGCCTGCTGGAGATCACCGGCGACTGGCAGAAGTTCAAGGGCCTGCCGGGCACCGAGGGCACCCTGAAGACCAAGGCGGAGAAGACCTCCAAGCTGGACCTGTTCAACGCCGCGCTGGCCGCCGCCGACAACGCCCCGACCAACGAGGCCGTCACCCCGAAGAAGAAGGCCGCCAAGAAGGAAGAGGCCGCCGAGGCGCCCGCCGCTGCTGAGGCCTCCGAGTAATGAGCGCTGTCGTCGCCGATGCCGTCGAACATTTGGTTCGCGGCATCGTCGCCAATCCCGATGACGTGCGCGTCGAGCTGATCACCGGCCGCCGCGGACGCACCGTCGAGGTGCATGTGCACCCCGACGACCTGGGCAAGGTGATCGGTCGCGGCGGTCGTACCGCGACCGCGCTGCGCACCCTCGTCGCCGGCATCGGCGGCCGGGGCATCCGGGTCGACGTGGTCGACACCGATCAGTAGATGGAACTTGTCGTAGGACGGGTCGCCAAGTCGCACGGCGTGCGCGGTGAACTGGTCGTCGAGATACGCACCGACGATCCCGCGGCCCGGTTCGCGCCGGGCAGCACGCTGCGCGGTCGGCTGCCGCGATCCACCGAAGTCCGCGACTTCACCGTGGAGTCGGCCCGAGAGCACTCGGGCCGGCTTCTGGTGTTTCTCGCCGGTGTCGCCGACCGGGACGCGGCCGCCGCGTTGCGCGGCACGCTGTTCGTGGTGGACAGCGAAGAGCTGCCGCCGTCCGACGACCCGGACGAGTACTACGACCACGAACTCGAGGGGCTGACCGTCCAGCTCACCGACGAGACCGTGGTCGGCACCGTGCGCGAAGTACTGCATTCCGCTGCGGGAGAACTGCTTTCGGTGACCGCCGCGGAAGACGGCCGGGAGATCCTGATTCCCTTCGTCACCGCCATCGTGCCAACGGTGTCCCTTGCGGAGCGGCTGATCGTCATCGATCCGCCCGAAGGACTCCTCGATCCGGAATGAGGTCGGCGTGAAACTCGATGTCGTCACGATCTTCCCGGAATACCTGGAGCCGCTGCGAACGGCGTTGCTGGGCAAGGCAATCGACAAGGGCCTGCTCGCGCTGGACGTGCACGACCTGCGCCGCTGGACCCACGACGTGCACAAGTCCGTCGACGATTCGCCGTATGGCGGCGGTCCGGGCATGGTCATGAAGCCGACGGTCTGGGGTGACGCTCTCGACGAGGTCTGCCCCGACGACGCGCTGCTGGTCGTTCCGACACCCGCCGGTGTCCCGTTCACCCAGGAGACCGCGCACCGCTGGGCCGCCGAGGACCACCTTGTTTTCGCCTGCGGCCGCTACGAAGGCATCGATCAGCGCGTCTTCGACGACGCCGCCCGCCGAGTGCGCGTCGAAGAGGTCAGCATCGGCGACTACGTGCTCATCGGTGGCGAGGCCGCCGTGCTCGTCATGACCGAAGCCGTCGTCCGTCTGCTGCCGGGTGTTCTCGGCAATCAGCAATCCCACCAAGAGGATTCGTTCTCCGACGGTCTGCTCGAAGGTCCCAGCTATACCCGCCCGGTCGTCTGGCGCGACCTCGAGGTCCCCTCGGTGCTGCTGTCCGGCGACCACGCCAAGGTGGCCGCGTGGCGCCACGAGCAATCGCTCGAGCGCACCCGCGCCCGCCGCCCGGACCTGCTTCCCGACACCGACTGAATCCGCCGCCGAAGGTGCTCTCGCGTCGAGAGCACCTGTCTACGGCAGCAATCCGTGCCGGCGTGCGGTGACCACGGCCTCGTGGCGGGTGTGCGCATCCAGCTTGGTCATGGCGTTGCGGAGGTAGCTCTTGATGGTCTCCGGCCCGACCGAAAGGCGTTGGGCGGCTTCCTGATTGGTGCAGCCGAGCGCGATCTGGGCGAGCACGTCCAACTCGCGGCGGGACAGGTGCGGTGCGTCCGTGGCCGGGTCGCCGACCATCACGCGCGTCAGACGTTCGCAGACGGTGTGCAGACGATTGCGCAGGTGGTCGTCGGCCGAGTGGACCATGCCGCGCAGTTCGGCGTGGATGTCGCGCAGTTCCTCGGCCATGGCGGGCGCGGTGTCGGAAGCCGGATTGGTCGCCTCGAGCAGTCGTAGGCGCCGGTCCACCTCATCGCGGATGGCGATCTCGGTGGCCAGCCGGCGACCGGCTTGGACGACGAGGTCGGCGGTGCGATCGCCCAGCGGGCTCGCACCACGCGTCGCCGCGTAGAGCACCGCGCGCGAGCGCTGGCCGACCACCACCGGCACGGCGACGATCGAGCGCAGCCCTTCGCCGGAGACCGGCCCGTCGTAGTGGTGGGTGATGCTGGAGGTGTTGAAGTAATCCGAGACCGAGGCGGGGCGGCCGGAATCCATCACGCGCCCACCGAGACCCGAGGTGCGCAGCACCGAGAGTCCGCGCAGGCCGTTGGTCAGGGTGCCGACGAATTCTGATAGCAGCAGTGCATCACCGTGCACTTCGCCGCCGAACGCCACCGGCACCCGCGCTGTGCCCGCTACCCAGCGGATTTCAGCGCGCAAGGCGTCGGCGTCGCGTGGACGCAACAGTGAACTGTGGGTCATGGGACTCACCCCTTTTCGGGGGTAGTGGGTGATCGATGTGACCCACATCCTATTGGGTGAGCTGGATCATGATGAGGAGTGGCGGAAATGGGCACCGACCTGACTGCGCGGGTGCGCGAACTGCTGGCCATGTACGACCGGCCCGACGCGTGCGCGGCGGACCTGCTGTGTGACCGGCATCCGGCGGATGCGATCGCCTTCACCATCGTCGATCGCGACCTGTCCTCGATCGATCTCACCTACGGCGAACTGCGGGAACGTTCGGCGCGTTTCGCCACCGGCCTGGCCCAACTGGGGATCCAGCAGGGCGACCGGGTAGCGACATTGATGGGCAAATCCACCGATCTGGTGGTGGCGTTGCTCGGGATCTGGCGTCGCGGTGCGGTGCACGTTCCGCTGTTCACCGCGTTCGCGCCGCCGGCCATCGCGTTCCGGCTGGAGGCGAGCGGCGCCTCGGTCGTCATCGCCGATGCCGATCAAGCGGTCAAACTGGCGCCCGGCCCCGATATGCCCGCGGACCCGCCGTGGCAGCTCATCGTCAGCGGTGACGCGCCCGAGGGCACGCTGGGCATGCTGGATCTGCTCGCCGAAGACGCGCAGCACGAACCGGCGGCGGTGATCGGCGGCGACGGTCTGCTGGTCGAGCTGTTCACCAGCGGCACCACCGGAACGCCCAAGGGCGTGCCGATTCCGTTGCGCGCGCTCGCGTCGTTCCAGGCGTATCAGGAGTTCGCGCTGGACGTGCGCGCGGACGACGTCTTCTGGAACGCGGCCGATCCGGGCTGGGCCTATGGCCTGTACTGGGCGATCATGGCGCCGCTGGCCAGCGGTGTGCGCAGCATCCTGTTGCACGCCGCGTTCTCGCCGACGCTCACCTGGCAGGTGCTGGAACGCTTCGGCGTCACCAACTTCACCGCCGCCCCGACGGTGTATCGCGCGCTGCGCGCCGACAGCACAGGCGCGTCGATGCATGCCGCACTGCGGCGAGCCTCGTCCGCCGGTGAACCGCTGACGCCCGACGTCGTCGCGTGGTCACGGGAACATCTGGGTGTCGCCGTGCGCGACCACTACGGGCAGACCGAGCACGGCATGCTGATCTGCAACTCCTGGCACGAGGCGCTCGACGCCGAGGTCCCGGCCGGCTCGATGGGCCGGGCGCTGCCCGGGTGGACGTGTGCGGTGCTGTCCGATGACAGCGACACCATCGCGCCCACCGGCGAGCTCGGCCGGGTGGCCATCGACACCGAAAACAGCCCGCTGCTCTGGTTTCTCGGTTATCTCAACGCCCCCGAGCGCACCGCCCAGCGCTACACCTCAGACGGCCGCTGGTACCTCACCGGCGACGCCGGCTCACAGGACGCGAACGGCTTCTTCCGCTTCTCCGCCCGCGACGACGACGTGATCATCATGGCCGGTTACCGGATCGGCCCGTTCGAGGTGGAGAGCGTGCTGGTGTTGCACGACCAGGTCGCCGAGGCGGCGGTGGTCGGCATGCCCGACGAACTGCGCGGCGAGGTGCTCGAGGCATTCGTGGTGTTGCGCAACGGGTTCGAAGGTAGCGTCGAGCTGGAGGCCGAGCTGCAGGATCTGGTGAAGAAGAAGTTCGCCGCCCACGCCTACCCGCGCACCGTGCACTTCGTGGCGAGTCTGCCGAAGACGCCGAGCGGCAAGGTGCAGCGATATGTGCTGCGGCAGAAGGGAAACAAGTGATGTCGCTGCCGAGTTACGCGTCCGGCACCTCGGAGACCCCACTGCTCGGTGACACCATCGGCGGCAATCTCGACCGCACCGTCGCCGCCTACCCGGACCGGGAAGCGTTGGTGGACAAGCCCACCGATCGGCGCTGGACCTACCGCGAGCTCGGCGCCGCGATCGACGCGCTGGCCACCGGACTGGCCGCGCGCGGTATCGGCAAGGGCGACCGGGTCGGCATCTGGGCGCCCAACTGCGCCGAATGGTTCTTCGTGCAGTACGCGACGGCGAAGATCGGCGCGATCCTGGTCAATATCAATCCCGCGTACCGCACCAGCGAACTGGAGTACGTGCTGTGCCAGGCGGGTGTGCGGGTGCTGGTCGCGGCGCCGGAGTTCAAGACGTCGAACTATGTCGCGATGATCGAGGAGGTCCGGCCGAACTGCCCGGCCCTGGAGCAGGTGCTGGTGCTCGGTACGCCGGAATGGGATGAACTGGCCGGCACCGCGATCGACGCGGAACGGTTGGCCGTGCTGGGCGTGGAACTGTCCATCGACGACCCGATCAACATCCAATACACCTCGGGGACAACAGGTTTTCCCAAGGGCGCCACACTGAGCCACCACAACATCCTGAACAACGGCTTCTTCGTCGGCGAACTCTGCGGCTACACCGAACAGGACCGGATCTGCGTGCCGGTGCCGTTCTACCACTGCTTCGGCATGGTCATGGGCAATCTGGCCAGCACCAGTCACGGTGCGGCGGTGGTGATTCCGGCACCGGCGTTCGATCCGGTGGCGACCCTGGCCGCCGTCGAGTCCGAACGCTGCACCTCGCTCTACGGCGTGCCGACCATGTTCATCGCGCTGCTCACCGAATTGGATTCCGCCACACCGGATCTGTCCAGCCTGCGCACCGGCATCATGGCGGGCTCGCCGTGCCCGGTCGAGGTGATGAAGCGGGTCATCGACCGGATGGGCATGCACGAGGTGTGCATCTGTTACGGCATGCCCGAGCCCTCGCCGGTGCCCCCCCAGCCCCGCCGCGACGACGGCATCGACCGGCGCACCGCCACCGTCGGCCGGGTCGGCCCGCACCTCGAGGGCAAGATCGTCGACCCCGCAACGGGTCTCACGGTGCCGCGCGGCGAGCCGGGCGAGCTCTGCACCCGCGGCTACTCGGTGATGCTCGGTTACTGGAACGACCAGGCGAAGACCACCGAGGCGATCGACACCGCCCGTTGGATGCACACCGGCGACATCGGCGTGATGGACGACGACGGTTACCTGGCGATCACCGGCCGGATCAAGGACATGGTCATCCGCGGCGGCGAGAACGTCTACCCGCGCGAGATCGAGGAGTTCCTCTACACCCACCCCGACATCCTGGATGCGCAGGTGATCGGCGTGCCCGACCCGAAATACGGTGAGGAGCTGATGGCCTGGGTCCGGATGCGGGAGGGCGCGGCACCGTTGGACGCCGAGGCCGTGCGCGAGTTCTGCGCGGGCAAGCTGGCGCACTTCAAGATTCCGCGTTATGTGCACGTGGTCGAGGAGTTTCCGATGACCGTCACCGGCAAAATTCGCAAGGCGGAGATGCGCGAATTGTCGCGCGGGCTCCTCGGTTTGCCGCAGGAAGTCTGATATCGCTGCTGGTGAGAGACGTTAACGTAGCGGATGCCCCGAATAGTGTGGTCATGTGAGCTGTCGGTGATCCACATATGGTGGAACAAGGTCATTTTCGGGGATTGACAAATCTGATATCGAAAGGTCTTGCATGTCCATCAGTTCGTTATCACGTGTCCTGTCTTGCGTTTTCGTCAGCGCCGCACCACTGCTCATGGTCGCACCAGCCGCCTCCGCGGCGCCGGGCAGCAGCCCCTACGAGTGCTCGGGTATTTATTTGACGAGCGATGGCTCCGCGGAAGTGGAGTCCTGCATTTATGCCGAGAACGGGGTGCCGAGGGCATTCGGTGGAATCACCTTCAAAAACGATTCCATCAATTCGAAGAATTGCACCATGGTGGTGACTGTCGTGGATAAAGACGCGTACGCCAACGGTGGCACCGATGAACACGTCGCAACCAGCGGTCCATTCCCGTGCACCAACGGCAGGTACCCCTCCCCGCCGTTGACCGTGGACCAGGCCTTGGCGAAGCCGGGACATCGGTATGTCAGTTTCACCGAGGTCACCAAGGACGGCAACGGGCTCATCCGGATGTACAGCCCGGAATTGATCTTGCCGTAGGCAATTGGGTCGATCAGTGCGAACTACCGAACCAGGCCGAGCGTGCTCGGCCTGGTTCGTCGCGTCGTGCCGAGGGCCGGGACCAGCGGTGACACGGCACGTGCGACCCGGTTCCACTGGGTGCGGGTCCCGTGTCGGGTGGTCCCGGTAGTGTCTGCGGACGTGACGACAGCGCCCGAGACTGTAAGTGCAGAGTCCGACCCCGCCGTGCTCCCATCCGCGACGCCCCTCGGTGTCGCGAGCCAAGCGAGCGTGAACCGTCGCATCGCCGACGAACTCGCGGTGCGGGAAAGCCAGGTGCGTGCCACCGTCGAGCTACTCGACGCCGGCTCGACCGTGCCGTTCATCGCGCGATACCGCAAGGAAGTCACCGGCGGCCTCGACGATGCGCAGCTGCGCCTGCTCGATGAGCGTCTGCACTACATCCGCGAGCTCGACGAGCGCCGCGGCGCCATCCTCGAATCCATCCGCGGCCAGGGCAAACTCGACGACGCGCTGCACCAGCAGATCATGCTCGCCGAGACCAAGGCCCGGCTCGAGGACATCTACCTGCCGTACAAGCCGAAGCGGCGCACCAAGGCGCAGATCGCGCGCGAGGCGGGCCACGAGCCGGTCGCCGACGCGCTGATCAACGACCCGGCCACCGATCCCGCGCAGTACAACGCCGAGCAACTCGACGGCGCGCGGTCGATCCTGGTCGAGCGGTTCGCCGAAGACGCCGACCTGGTCGGTGAGCTGCGCGAGCTGATGTGGAACCGCGGCCAGGTCCGGTCGACCGTGCGTGCGGGCAAGGGGGAGGCCGGCGCCAAGTTCGCCGACTACTTCGAGTTCAACGAGCCGTTCACCAAGCTGCCCTCGCACCGCATCCTGGCGCTGCTGCGCGGTGAGAAGGAAGACGTGCTGTCGTTGCACCTCGAACCCGACACCGAAGAACTCGAACCCGGCGAACGCTCCATCTACGAAGGCCGCATCGCCATCAAGTTCGGCATCGCCGACAAGGGCCGCGCCGCCGACACGTGGCTGCTGGACACCGTGCGCTGGGCGTGGCGGACCAAACTGCAAGTGAGCCTTGGCATCGACACCAGGATGCGGCTGCGACAGGCGGCCGAGAAGGACGCCGTCGACGTGTTCGCGGCGAACCTGCGCGACCTGCTGCTCGCCGCGCCGGCCGGCACCCGCACCACCATGGGTCTGGACCCCGGCTACCGGACCGGTGTGAAGGTGGCCGTCGTCGACGCCACCGGCAAGGCCGTCGCCACCGAGGTGATCTACCCGCACAAGCCGCAGGGGCAGACCGAGAAGTCCCTCGCCGTGCTCGGCGCGCTGGTCGCCCGCTTCGGGGTCGAGCTCATCGCCATCGGCAACGGCACCGCCTCGCGGGAGACCGATGCCCTTGCCACCGAGCTCATTTCGCGCATTCCGGAGAACAAGCCGACCAAGATCGTGGTGTCCGAGGCGGGCGCGTCGGTGTACTCCGCTTCCGCCTACGCCACCCAGGAACTGCCCGACATGGACGTGTCGCTGCGCGGCGCGGTGTCGATCGCGCGCCGCCTGCAGGACCCGCTGGCCGAGCTGGTGAAGATCGATCCGAAGTCGATCGGCGTCGGCCAGTACCAGCACGACGTGTCCGAGACGCTGCTGGCGCGTTCGCTCGGCGCGGTGGTCGAGGACGCGGTGAACGCCGTCGGTGTCGACGTGAACACCGCCTCGGTGCCGCTGCTGTCGCGGGTGTCCGGCATCGCCGGGTCGGTGGCGGAAAGCATTGTGGCGCACCGGGATCAGAACGGGCCGTTCCGTAGCCGGACCGCGCTGCTCGAGGTGCCACGGCTCGGGCCGAAGGCGTTCGAGCAGTGCGCGGGCTTCCTGCGGATTCGCGGCGGTGACGACCCACTGGACACCTCCGCGGTGCACCCCGAGGCGTACCCGGTGGTCCGGCGGATCATGCAGAAGACCGGCCGCGACATCACCGAGGTCATCGGCAATACGACCGTGCTGCGCTCGCTGCGCGCCGACGAGTTCACCGACGAACGTTTCGGTCTGCCGACCGTCACCGACATCATCAGCGAGCTCGAGAAGCCGGGCCGCGACCCGCGACCCGAGTTCAAGACCGCCGAATTCGCCGTGGGCGTGGAGAAGGTCGCCGACCTCGAGCCCGGCATGGTGCTCGAAGGGGTCGTCACGAATGTCGCCGCGTTCGGCGCTTTCGTCGACATCGGTGTGCACCAGGACGGACTCGTGCACGTCTCCGCGATGTCGCACAACTTCATCAAGGATCCGCGCGAAGTGGTGAACACCGGTGACGTGGTCAAGGTGAAGGTGCTCGAGGTCGACGTCGCCAGGCAGCGCATCGGGCTGTCGCTGCGGCTGGACGACGAGCCGGGCGTCGCGGCCAAGGGCGAACGCGGCGAGAATCGGCAGCGTGGCCAAGGTGAGCGCAAGGGTGGCGCGCCGGAGCGGCAGAATGGGCAGGGCAAGAACCAGCAGGGCCGCAATCAAGGTCAGCGGAACCAGGGCCAGGCTCGCGGCGGTGGCAATCAGCGCCGCAACGCGCCCGCGCCGACCGGTTCGATGGCGGATGCGTTGCGCCGGGCGGGTTTCGGGCAGTAGTTCGGACGGAGGATTCAGGCGGCCATGCGACGGTGGCTCAGTGAGGATGTGATCGCGCAGGGCAGGCTCCCGCTGCTGTGCTTCCTTCTAGGGTTCATCGTCGGCTTCCTGTTGATCCGGCTCAGCGTCCGGCTGATCCGCAAACAGGTGCGCTGGTGGCCGGGCAACGTGCGGTCCGGCGGGGTGCACATCCACCACATGGTGTTCGGGGTGATCCTGGTGCTGGCGTCCGGCGTCGGCATGGTCACCCAGTACCAGACCGCCGACACCACCACGGCCGCCGTGCTCGCCGCCGCCTTCGGTGTCGGTGCCGCGCTGACCCTCGACGAATTCGCGCTGATCTTCTATCTGCGCGACGTGTACTGGGAGGAGCAGGGACGCACCTCGGTCGACGCGGTGTTCGTCGCGCTCGCGGTAACCGGGTTGCTACTGCTCGGCTTTCACCCGCTGTGGTTGCTGGACATCAACGACTTCCGCAGCGACCCGAGCATCGAAGTCCGGGTGTTCGTGGTCGCCTTCGCCGTGGTCAACCTCGGGCTCGCCGCCATGGTCATCGCCAAGGGCAAGATCTGGACCGGTCTGTTCGGCATGTTCTTCCTGCCGTTGCTCGTGGTCGGTGCGCTCCGGCTCAGCAGGCCGGGCGCCCCCTGGGCCCGCTGGCGTTACGCCGACCGCCGCCGCCTCATGTACCGCGCCATCGTCCGCGAACGCCGCTACCGCCGCCCCGTCATCCGCGCCAAGATCTTCGTCCAAGACCTGGTGGCCGGCAAACCCGACGTCGAACACGTCCGCACCGCCGCCGAAGCCGAGCTGACCCGCACCGTGGTACCCGCCCCACCCGCACCTCACCGGCACCACTTGTCCCTGTTCTCCTCGGACCATGAGCCGGTGGCGGACACACCGGACGCCGAGCCGGTGGTCCACGCGCCTGATCGTGAGTGACTGAATCAGTCGGTTACGACCTGATCTGGCTCGCTGAAGTACAGCCATGGGGGCCGATTTTTCCGGCGACCCGCTGATCTGGCACAATACTCAGGTTGCCCTGGGTGATCGTGGACCAGGCGCATCCCCTTGAATCGGAGCATGAACCGGCCGAGCACGCGATGTGCCGCCAGGGTCCTCTGTTCGCGCGAACCCATAAGGATGGAAATGAACACCCTTGACTTCGTCGACGAGAAGTCGCTGCGCAGCGACGTCCCCGACTTCCGGCCGGGCGACACCCTCAATGTGCACGTAAAGGTCATCGAAGGCTCGAAGGAGCGCATCCAGGTCTTCAAGGGCGTCGTCATCCGACGCCAGGGCGGCGGCATCCGCGAGACCTTCACGGTCCGCAAGGTGTCGTTCGGTGTCGGCGTGGAGCGCACCTTCCCGGTGCACACCCCGAACATCGACCACATCGAGGTCGTCACCCGCGGTGACGTCCGTCGCGCCAAGCTGTACTACCTGCGCGATCTGCGCGGCAAGGCCGCCAAGATCAAGGAAAAGCGCTGAGCTGACCAGTCGCGCCCCGCGCGGCACTTCGTGGTTTGTCGCCACGCATAGCTGTATCGAATAGCCTGACATCTCCGGATGTCGGGCTATTCGCCTGTTCGGGCAGGTAATCCGGTCGATACGCCAGGCCGCGGTGGACGTGAAGCCGTACTCCACTGCAGCACCCCCAATGAGCGGGCTAATCTAGTCCGCGTGGCAGACGAAAGCGGGTCGATTGCGGTGTCCGGGTCGGACGACGAAGGAAACCGTCCGCGCAGCAGGCGGCGCGGAAAGCAGCGCAAACAGCGACCGTTCTGGCAGGAGCTGCCGATCCTGGTCGTGATCGCGGCGGTGATCGCAGCCCTTATGGTCACTTTCATCGGGCGCCCGTACGTGATTCCGTCCCAGTCGATGGAGACCACCCTGCACGGCTGCGCCGGTTGCACGGGCGACCGCATCTACGTGCAGAAACTCAGCTACTACTGGGGTGATCCGAAGCCGGGCGACGTCGTCGTATTCGTCGGACCGCCCTCCTGGAACGACACCTATCGGTCGATCCGATCGGACAACGCCGCCATCCGCGGCGTGCAGAACTTCTTCTCGTTCTTCGGCCTGGTGCCCCCGGACGAGAACGACCTGGTCAAACGCGTGATCGCGGTCGGCGGCCAGACCGTCGAATGCTGTGATCCGCAGGGCCGGGTCATCGTCGACGGCAAGCCGCTGGACGAGCCGTACGCCCGCTACATCGTCCCGTATACCCCCGGCCAGCCCTTCGGCGCCGGTGGCGGGCGCGAGTTCAAGCCGGTGAAGGTGCCCGAGGGGCATCTGTGGGTGATGGGCGACAACCGCAACGAGTCGCGGGACTCGCGCGCCCACATCAAGGACGAACTCCAAGGCACCGTGCCGGTGGACAACGTGCGCGGCAAGGCCGTCTTCAAGATCTGGCCGCCCGGGCGGATCGGTCCGGTGCGTTCGGAAAACGCCCAGGAAAACTAGACCATCAGCGGCCGCAGCATAATTGGACGGTGGGGCAGGGTCGAGTGGTACAGAGCAATGGGTGGCCGCCGCGCGTGGTGATGCGCAAGGCCAGTGGGTTGCGCACGCTGGAAGCGGCATTGATCCGCAGCGGGCTCGGCCCGGTGGCCGGCGTCGACGAGGCGGGTCGCGGACCGTGTGCGGGACCGTTGGTCGTCGCAGCGTGCCTGCTGGCGCCGAAGGCCTATGACAAGCTGGCCGGGCTCGATGATTCGAAGAAGCTCACCGAGCCCGTCCGGGAAGAGTTGTATCCGATCATCACCCGGCTCTCGCTGGCCTGGAACGTGGTGGTCATCCCGGCCTGGGAGATCGATTCGATCGGCATCCACGTCGCCAATATCGAAGGCATGCGGCGCGCGGTCGCCGGACTCGGTCAGACGCCGGGATATGTGCTGACCGACGGCTTCCGGGTGCCGGGCATTCCGGCGCCGTCACTGCCGGTGATCGGTGGTGACGCGGCCGCGGCCTGCATCGCCGCCGCCAGCATCCTGGCCAAGGTCACCAGGGACCGGATGATGGTCGAGCTAGACGCGCGGTTCCCCGGCTACGGTTTCGCGTCGCACAAGGGCTACAACACGCCCGACCACATCGCCGCGTTGAACCGCCTCGGCCCCAGCGACGAACACCGGCGTTCCTGGCGCAATGTGCGGGAGGCGGCGGGCCTGCGGCCGGTCGCCACGGTGGCCGAGGAGGCCGACGCGGTACTCGCGGGCGAGGTCGACCCGATGATGTCCGAGGAGTTCCAAGTCGTGCGTCCGGATAGCCGAGTGGCTACCGGCGCTACCCATGCGCGATGATGTCAGCACACGACGCAACGCGGCGAGAAGGAGGACGTCCCACCCGATGAGTGCCGAGGACCTCGAGAAGTACGAAACCGAGATGGAGCTCTCGCTGTACCGAGAGTACAAAGACATCGTCGGTCAGTTCTCGTACGTGGTGGAGACCGAGCGCCGTTTCTACCTGGCCAACTCCGTGGAGCTGCGCCCGCAAAACGCCGACGGTGAGGTGTATTTCGAGGTTCGGATGAGCGACGCCTGGGTGTGGGACATGTACCGCCCGGCCCGCTTCGTCAAGCACGTCCGAGTGATCACCTTCAAGGACGTCAACATCGAAGAGCTCGAGAAGCCGGACCTGCGCCTGCCGGAGTAGCCGGCCAGCTCGGCCCACTGCCCGCGGTGCCTGTGCACCGCGAGTTGTCCACAGGGCCTCGGCTATCAACAGGTTTTGTCTTTGCCCAGGTCGAGGCCCGAAGGCGCGGCGCCCGGCCGGGGACGCTGACCGAGTGACAGACACAAGGGCGCTCGGCGCGTACGGCGAGAAACTGGCGGCACGGTACCTGCAGGCCGCGGGGATGGAGATCGTCAGCAGAAACTGGCGATGCAGATACGGCGAACTGGACCTGATCGCCAGGGATGCCGACGTCACCGCATTCGTGGAGGTCAAGACCCGGTCCGGGCTCGGATTCGGGATACCGGCCGAATCGGTCACCTTCACCAAACAGCAGCGCATCCGGCGGCTCGCCCTGCTGTGGCTGGCCGAGCAGGACGGGCCGTGGCGGCACATCCGGTTCGACGTCGTCTCGGTGCTTTTGATCCGCGGGCATCAGCCGCAGATCGACCATCTCCAGGCGGTGTTCTGATGGCCCTCGGCCGGGCGCATTCGGTCGCGGTCACCGGGGTGGACGGACTGCTCGTCGAGATCGAAGCCGATATCGGGCAGGGGCTGCCCTCGGTGCACCTGGTCGGCCTGCCGGATACGGCCCTGCAGGAATCGCGGGACCGGGTGCGCTCGGCCGTGGCGAACTCGGGGGAGAAGTGGCCGGACGGGCGGGTGATTCTGGCGCTCTCGCCTGCGACCCTGCCCAAGATCGGCAGCGTTTACGATCTGGCCCTGGCCATCGCGGTGCTCGACGCGTCGGGTGCGGTTCCGTCGGAGCGGCTGGCGAAGACGGTGCTGCTCGGTGAGCTCGCGCTGGACGGCCGGGTCCGGCGGGTGCGCGGCATCCTGCCCGCCGTGATCGCGGCCCGCAATGCGGGGTGGCCTGCGGTCGTGGTGCCGGAAGCGGCGATGGCCGAAGCCGGATTGGTCACCGGGGTGGAGGTTTTCGGGGCGCCTAGCCTGCGCATGGTGGTGGCCTGGTTGCGCGGTGAAGGCACGCTTCCCGAACCGAACGGGCAGCTGCCCGATCCGGTGCGTTCCGGTGGTGACCTGAGCGAGGTGGTCGGGCAGGACGAGGCCCGATGGGCACTGGAGGTGGCCGCGGCCGGCGGGCACCATCTGCTGCTCACCGGTCCGCCGGGGATCGGGAAGACCATGCTGGCGCAACGTCTTCCGGGACTGTTGCCGCCACTGTCGGAGTCCGAATCGTTGGAGGTTACCGCCATCCATTCGATGGCGGGGGTGCTGTCCGGGGATCATCCGCTCATCACGATGCCGCCGTTCGTCGCGCCGCACCATTCGACGTCGGTGACCGCGATGGTCGGCGGCGGCTCGGGTACCGCACGGCCGGGCGCGGTGAGCAGGGCACACCGCGGCGTGCTGTTCCTCGACGAATGCGCCGAGATCGGGACCAAGGTGCTGGAGGCGATGCGAACTCCGTTGGAAGAGGGCGAGGTTCGCATTGCCCGCCGCGACGGCGTCGCCCGATATCCGGCCCGGTTCCAGCTGGTGCTCGCGGCCAACCCCTGCCCGTGCGCACCGGCGCGGGACGTCGACTGCATCTGCGCGCCGCTCGCCCGGCGCCGCTACCTCGGGAAACTGTCCGGGCCGCTGATGGATCGCATCGACATCTGGGTGCAGATGCGCGGTCAGTCCGGTGCCGCTTTCAGCACCGACGAGGCCGAGAGCAGCGCGGTGGTGCGCGAGCGGGTCGCCGCGGCACGGCAGGCGGCGGTGCGGCGTTGGCAGGAGTACGGCTGGCTGAACAACGCCGAAGTCCCCGGACATATTCTGCGCCAACGATTCCGGCTACCGCGGGAGGCGCTCGCTCCGGTCGAGACGGCGCTGCGACTCGGTCGAATGTCGGCACGCGGGGCCGACCGTGCCATAAGAGTGGCTTGGACGATCGCCGACTTGCGCGGCGCGGAGCTGCCGACCTCGCAGGATGTGCTGGCGGCATTGAACTTTCGTCAGCGAGGTGCGCAGTGAGCGCTTGTCAGGTCACTCGAACAGACGGCGGTGCGGTGTCGCTTCCGCGGGACGACGGTGGAGAGCTTCTGGCGCCCGGCGCGGAAGGGTGTTCCGCGCCAGTCGATCTCGACGCCTATGAGCGGCGGCTGGCGTGGGTATATCTGTCCCGAGTGGTGAATGGGCCGTGTGCAGCGCTGTCAGCATTGATCGAGTCGGTCGGTGTGCTCGAGGCGGCGCGGGCCGTGCGCGAGTGCGACCTGCCTGCGTCGCTGCGCGGGCCCACCGCGCAGCGACGCGGAACGGATTCGGCCGCAATGGATCTGGATACGATCGAGCGGATGGGTGGGCGCGTCGTCACGCCCGAGGATCCGGAGTGGCCCGCGTGGCGGCTACTGGGACTTTCCCAACTCGACGCCGAACGCGACCGGGACGGCGCGGTGCCGCTCGTGCTGTGGGTGCGCGGCCCGCTGTCGTTGCTGGAGTCGAGCGACCGCGCGCTCGCGGTCGTGGGCGCACGATGCAGCACCGGGTACGGAAATCAGGTCACCGGCGAGATCGCGGGCGACCTGGCGGCCCAAGGCTGGACGATCGTGTCGGGCGCGGCATTCGGGATCGACGGGATGGCGCATCGCGCGGCACTGGCCGTAGGCGGCCGCACCATCGCGGTGCTGGCCTGCGGCATAGACCGGCCGTACCCCGCACAACACGATCGGCTGCTGGCCGAGATCGCCGAGACCGGACTGGTGGTCAGCGAATACCCACCCGGAACCACCGCCCACAAGCATCAATTCCTGGCCCGCAACCGATTGGTCGCCGCACTGGCGGACGGCGTCCTGGTAGTCGAGGCGGGATTGCGCAGCGGCGCGCGCAACACGGTGAAATGGGCACGCCGCCTCAACCGTCCGGCGCTGGCCGTCCCCGGCCCGGTCACCTCGGCCGCATCCGTCGGCTGCCATCGCATGATCCGTGACGGGGAAGCGCTACTCGTCACGCGTGCCGAAGAGGTCATCGACGAGGCGGGCCCCCTCCACCTGCCCCTGCCCGGCATCGCTGGCCGGGACGACCAGCGTGCAGAAGCCCTGTCCGGTGACGAAGCGCTCGTCTTCGCCGCCATTCCGAAAGTCGGTTCGCGCGTTCCCCGCGAACTGGCCCAGCAATCCGGACTGCCGCTGTCCACTGTTCGAGCAGCGTTACCCGCCCTCGAATTCGCCGAGTTGGTCGGCACGGACGGCGGCGGTTGGTTCCGAAAAATAGCTGGCCGCCGCAACCCAGAGGACAAGTGAGCGCATGCAAACCACCCACGAAAAAGGAGCTATCACGAATGTATGGTGCTGGTACCATAACCTCCATGCTGAAGAAGACGACAGTGATGGTCGAAGAAGAGGACTTGGCCCTCATCAAGGAGGCTGCCGTGCGGGAGGGCCGTCCCGAGTCCGAGATTTTCCGCGAGGCATTCCACATCGCCGCACTGCGCACGAAGCGGTGGACCGAAGACTGGGACATTCCAACTCTCGACTTCGGCAGATCGGTGACGCACGAAGACATCAAGCAGGCGGTGGGGGACGCGATCGTCCGGCGGAACAGTTGATCGTCATCGGCGACACCTCGGGTCTGGTCGCAGCCTTCAACACCGCTGGGCCAGACCACGAAGGGGCGCGTGCCGCATTGGCTGAGGCGGCGCTGACAGTTGTCTGCCCACTGGTTCTGCTCGAGATCGAGCACATCGTGACCCGAGACTTCGACTGGTCCACGGCGGGAGTGATCAACGACTGGTTGCTCGCCCAGGAGCCGCTCGGCCGGGTTGCCGCGCCGAGTCTGCCCAGTGGCCACTTGCGTAAGGCCCGCATGGTGCAGGAGCGATACGCAGACCTGCGGCTCGATCTGACTGACGCGGTAAACGTTGTGCTGGCAGCCGAATACGAGACCGACGTGATCCTTACCCTCGATCGCAAGGACTTTCGTGCCATCCGGCCGTTGACCGGTGCCGCAGCCTTCCGTGTGCTGCCGGACGACCTTTGACCGGCGCGGTGGCTTGCCAACGGGGACGACTGTCGGGACGGTGGTGGGATGGACGAGCTACCCGAGGATCTGGAAGCACTGCTGACGGAGTACGGCAGGCATCTGCGGCTCGGGCGGAATCGGTCGGCGCACACGGTGCGCGCCTATCTGGGGGATGCGCGTTCGCTGCTGGCGCACCTGTATGCCAGATCGGCGGATTCCGCGGTGCGCGAACTGGATCTGCTGCTACTGCGGTCCTGGCTCGCGCAGCAGTCGACCGCGGGGGTGGCGCGGACCACGATGGCGCGGCGGGCCTCTGCTGCGCGGACCTTCACCGCCTGGCTCACCCAGACCGGACGGTTGGCCGTCGATCCGGGATTGCGGCTCGGTTCGCCCAAAGCACACCGGGTGCTGCCTGCCGTCCTCGGCCAGCAGCAGGCGCTCGGCGTCATGGGTGCCGCGGAATCCGGTGCCGCACAGCATGACCCGATGGCACTGCGCGACCGGCTGATCGTGGAACTGTTGTACTCCACCGGAATTCGGGTCAGCGAGTTGTGCGGCCTGGACATCGACGACGTCGACCGCGAACGCCGGGTGGTCCGGGTGCTCGGCAAAGGCAACAAGGAACGCTCGGCGCCTTTCGGCATCCCCGCCGACGAGGCGATCGGCCACTGGCTGCAACACGGCCGCGCGGCCTTCGCGACCGCCGAGTCCGGACGGGCACTACTGCTCGGCCGCCGCGGCAAACGCCTCGACCAACGTCAAGCCAGAACTGTTGTTCATGAGGTGGTTTCGTCCATCCCGGGTGCTCCCGATATGGGCCCGCACGGTCTACGTCACACCGCAGCCACCCACCTGCTCGAAGGCGGTGCGGACCTCCGCGTTGTGCAGGAACTCCTCGGCCACGCCAGCATGGCCACCACCCAGCTCTACACCCATGTCTCCATCGAACGCCTGAAGAAGGTGCACGACCAAGCTCACCCCCGCGCCTGAAGTGCGACGATCGGCCGCAGTGCCGAGTGGCAGTTGGGGTGCGGTGACCGCGCTGGCCCCGCTCACGAGGAACGGGACCAGCTCTGCGAGTATGCATTCGCAGATCGTCACCGGATCAGCCGACCTCCACCGTGTCCGCCTGCGGCAGTCCGGCCGACGGTTTGCGCGTCCGCAGCAACGTCACACCGAGTACCGCAGCCGCAACGCAGAAGCCCGCACTGATCCACGAACCGGTCGACATGGCGGTGGTGAACGCTTCCTTCGCAGCTTCACCGAAGCCGAGTTGGAAAGCGGCACCGATGGATTCACGTGCCGCGTCGGGTGCGTCCGTCGGCATGTGATCGGTGAACACACCGGCGAGCACGCTGCCGAGGATGGCGATGCTGATCGCCATACCGACCTGCTGCAACGTGTCGTTCATGGCCGAACCGACGCCGGCGTGCTCGAGCGGAATGGCACTCATGATCGAGGTGTAGGCGGCAGGGCCGGCCAGACCGCCGCCGATGCCCATGACAAGCATGCTGACCAGGATCCACAGGTATCCCTCGCCGACCGCGAGAATCGCGAACGCTCCCGCCATGATCAGCAACCCCGAGACGATCAGCGCCTTGTTGCTGATCTTCTTGCCCAAGGTCGCGCCGAGCCCGTTGCACACCGCGGCGGCCACCGCGTATGGCAGCAGTGCCAGCCCAGCTTTCATCGGTCCGTAGCCGAGCACGAACTGCAGGTACTGGGTGAGCATCAGCATCACCGCGCCCATGCCGAACACCATCAGCAACAACGTGAATGCCGTGCCGGTGAAGTCGCGATTGCGGAACACCGCCAGCGGCAACATCGGGTGCTCCGACCGGCTCTCCCACACCACGAACCCGATCGCGGTCAGCACGGCCAGCACGATCATGCCGATATTCCACTCGCGTTCGATGATCACGTAGACCGTCGACACCAGCGCGACGATGGACAGCAGCACGCCGACCAGATCGACCGGCCGCTGCTCACCGGTGGACTCGGGCATGAGAACCAGCGCGGCCACGATGGCGAGCACCGCTACCGGGATATTGAGCAGGAACACCGAGCCCCACCAATAGTGCTGCAGCAGTAGACCACCCAGCGTCGGCCCGGCCACGATGCCGACCATCGAGACGGTCGACCAGGCGGCCATCGCCTTGCGCCGCTCGTCCTCGGCGAAGGTCGTCATCAGGATGGACAGGGTCGACGGCATCAGCAGCGAACCGCCGATCCCCATCGCCACGCGGGCGGCGACGACATGCCATGGCTCGGTGGCGAGCACCGCGACCAGCGATGCCACGCCGAACACGGCCAGGCCGTAGATCAGCATCCGTCGCCTGCCGAATCGATCGGACAGGCTGCCCGCGGTGAGCAGGAGTCCGGCGAAGACCAGCACGTAGGCGTCCAGGATCCACTGCACGTCCGACGGTGTGGCACCCAGTTCCCGGATCAGCGACGGGATAGCGAGATTAAGCACAGTGCTGTCGAGCATCAGCACCAGCAAGGACAGGCAAAGGACCCCCAGAATCCACCAACGGCGAGGGTCTCGTACAACGTTCGATTCCACTCGAACAGCGTACGAGAGACTCGAACAATGTGCGAGTGAATATAGGATCGACGGGTGACCAAGCAGTTCACCTCGGTATGGATCCGCGAACCCCGTCAGCCGAAGACGTCGGGTTTACGCCTCGATCAGATCATCGGCGCCGCCGTCGAACTCCTCGACGCGGAAGGACTCGAGTCCTTGAGCATGCGCAAGATCGGCGCCAAGCTCGGCGCGGGCGCCACCAGCCTCTACTGGTACGTCGCCAACAAGGATGAACTGCTGGAATGGGTCCTCGATGAATTCTGGGGCATGGTCGAGGTCCCGGAACCCGAGCAGGCGCCGTGGCGTGAGGTGATCACGACGTTTGCCTACAACTTCCGCGCCGCGCTGCGCGAGCATCCGTGGGGCGCGACCCTGATCGGTCAGCTACCCAGCCTGGGGCCGAATGCGTTGCGGCTCACCGACCGGCTGCGTCGCGCATACGTCGGCGCGGGCTTCCGCGGTGTCGACATCTACTTCGCCAGTGGCACGGTGATGTCCTATGTGCTCGGGGTGGTGACGCCGGAGATCGCCTGGACGAAGGCGTATGGCGACATGGAAATCGACCGGGACCTCATCGTGCAAACCATGGAAGGCGTGGCCGAGGACTATCCCGAACTGCTCGCGGACTATCAGGAGTCGACGCCGCAGGACACCGACGTCTCGCGAGCGATGGCGTTCGACTTCGGGTTGCTGTGTTTGCTCGACGGTCTCCAGCACCGTCTGCGCGGTTTCTCCGAGGGGGCGGGGCCTCCATCCGAGGGTTAGGGCATCGCCAATCGTCGGCATTTGGGCCGTTGCGGAGGCTGCCTTGTTAAACTGAAACGAGTTCTAGTTTATGGACTCGATAGTCCAGCGAAACGGTGCGCTCCACGGCTCGAAGCGGGTGCGCGGGAAGGCGTTCGGGTGAGCCCCCATCCCGTCCTCGGCCAGGAAGTTCACATGCCGGTTCGCATCCGGCTCGCACACGCTTTCATGGCGACCTATCTGGTTCCCGCCGGCGCCGCGCAACAGTTGGTCGACTACTCCGGGTTACGAGTGCTGCGGCTGCCGGGCGGCCGCGCGATGTGCTCGCTCGTTTTCGTCGAGTACGTCGACGGTGATCTCGGCCCGTACCACGAGTTCGGCGTCTCCTTCATGGTCCGGCACCACACCGCGGCACCGGCCGGCCGGTTCGGCGACGTCCGGGCCTTGGCGACGAACCAAGCGGGAGTCTTCATCCATCGACTGCCGGTCGACGGTGACTTCACGCTCGCGGCGGGTCGTGGAATCTGGGGATTCCCCAAGGAACTCGCCGATTTCAGCGTGCGTCACGACACCGAAATTCGGCATGGTGCGCTGCGCCAGGACGGTGAGCTCATCGTCGACCTGACTGTTCGTCAGGGCTTTCGTACGCCGGAACGTCGAAACACCGCCTCCTCGTTCGACGCCTACTCGCACATCGACGGCGTCACTCGGTGCACGCCTTGGCGGATGGAGCCGTCGGGCATGCGCGCCCGTCCGGGCGGGGCCACGCTGTCCCTCGGCAATCACGCCATCGCCGACGAACTGAAGTCGCTGCGCCTGCCCCGTCGCGCTCTCATGACATCCAGCATCGCCCGGTTGGCGATGACCTTCGAGGATGCCGTTCCTGTGTAGGCCACCACGGCCCGACCCTGGGTCGATAACCGCATGATCACGGCCTTGCGCGGTTCGTGGACGCCCTCGGAAGGGCCGGTTAGTGTGACGTAGCGGATTGTTTGCTCGCCGAACATGGCGTAGCGGACTCTCGCTCGCAGCCCGAACCGACTTGTGTGGGAGAGGTGCCCGTGAACTCCGACGACCAGCGCGAGGTGCTGGATCCAGGCGACAGCCTGGCGGAATCACGCGGGGCCGTGGCTGAGATGTGGGGAAAGTTCCGGGCGATGCACGGCCCGCAACACATTCTGGATGGCGCCGCGCCGGCGATCGGATTTCTGATCGGGTATTCGGCAGCCGGTGCCGAGGTCGGTGTTTTCGTCGCCATCCTGATCGCAGTCGTGCTGGGCGCTGTGCGGCTGATGCGCGGCGATTCGGTGCGGGTGGTTGCGGGCGCGGTGCTGATAATCCTGGTGTTCTCCCTGTTCGTCGAGATCACCGGGGAGGGGCGCGGTTTCTATCTGCCCGAAGTAGCGTTGAGTGTCGTGATGACCGTGCTGTTCGGCGCGACATTGCTCACCGGAAAGCCACTCAGCTACCCGGTGAGCCGCAAGATTCGGCTCGAACCGGCCGAGCCCGCCGACGCGGCGACCCGGCTGCGCCTGCATCGCCGAATCACCTTCGCCTGGTTCGTATTCTGGGCGGCGCACGTGGCGGTGATGGTGCCGCTGTATCTGGCCGACAAGGTGGTCCTGCTCGGCACCTTCGCCCTGGTCTTCGGCAAGCCCGCGCTGGTCGTG
Source organism: Nocardia suismassiliense (assembly GCF_900269665.1). Taxonomy (GTDB): domain Bacteria; phylum Actinomycetota; class Actinomycetes; order Mycobacteriales; family Mycobacteriaceae; genus Nocardia; species Nocardia suismassiliense. The sequence goes on along the minus strand of NZ_LT985361.1, from coordinate 7,181,326 downwards.
CTGCTCGCGTTGACCTGGTTGTGGGTGCGCGGCAAGACCGCGGTCCGAGCCGGGGCGCAATGACGCTGCCGAGCCCCGACGCCGTGTCGGAGGACGGGGAAGAAGAGGTCGACTACCGCTTCACCCTCGCCAACGAACGCACGTTCCTGGCGTGGATGCGTACGTCGCTCGGCCTGCTCGCCGGCGGTGTCGCGGTGCACACATTGGTGCAGCCGTTCCGAATGGGCGGCGCACGGCGCGCACTCGCGCTGAGTTGCCTGGTGCTCGCGGTGATCGTCGCGGTGGGCGCGTACGTGCATTGGCGCCGAGTCGGTGTGGCGATGCGGCAGGGGCGTCCGCTGCCCGACACGGTGATGGTGCCGATCCTGTCCGCGGGCATCGCTGTTGTTTCGGTGCTCGCGGGTGTCGCGGTGTTGCTGCGATGAGCCGCGCCGGGCTCGCCGCGGAACGCACCGCCTTGGCCTGGCGACGGACGGCGGTGGCCGCGATGATCACCGGCGCACTGTTCCTCAACCATGCCGTGACCAGCGGGTGGCGTCCCGCGATGATCGCGCCCATCGGTGCCGCGATCGCCATGGCCGCGCTGGCAGGCCTGAGTTTCCTGCGCAACCGCAGTTTGCATCAGGGCAACTACGGCTACGGCAGAAATGTTGTCGCCGCGACAACGGTGGCGGTAGTGGTCGTCGCTGGTCTCGCGGCAGCGATCCAGTTCACCGATCCGTCGCCCTGAACCCATACCGGCACAGCGACTTTGTACCGACTCTCTGGAGGATGACATGAGCGAACGACGCGAGCGGATCGTATGTCGGCGGGTCTGGCGCATATCGGAACCGAGTGTGAGCGAGGTGCGGGCATGAGCACAGCGACCGAGCCGAGCGATTTCATCGTGGCCGAGCAGCAGCGTGCGGCCGCCGCGATGCCGTTCGCGGACACCGCCGATCTCGCGGACGCCGACCGCGGGTTCATTGCCGCACCGGAGTCCGGCGTGGTGACCGCCGCCGACGGAAGTGTGGTGTGGGACAACGACTCCTACAGCTTCTTGCGTGGATCCTGTCCCGCGTCGGTCAATCCGAGCCTGTGGCGGCAGTCCGGTCTGGTCATGAAGCAGGGGCTGTTCGAGGTCACGGCAGGGATCTATCAGATCCGCGGGTTCGACCTGTCGAACATGACCCTCGTCGAGGGCAAAACCGGTGTGCTGGTGATAGATCCGCTTATCACAGCGGAGACCGCCGCCGCCGGTCTGGCGCTCTATCGTGCGCATCGAGGAGATCGTCCGGTGACCGGCGTCATCTACACCCATTCGCACGTAGATCATTTCGGCGGCGTGCTGGGGGTTACCAGCACCGACGATGTTGCGGCCGGCCGCTGTCCCATCCTCGCTCCGGCGGGCTTCTTGGAGCATGCAGTGGCTGAGAACGTGTACGCGGGTACCGCCATGGCGCGACGAGCGGGCTACATGTACGGCGCGGTGCTGCCACGTGGGCCGCTCGGGGCGGTGGGCGCCGGTCTCGGTCAGACCAATTCGATCGGCACGATCACCCTGATCCCGCCGACCGTGGACATCACCACAACCGGGCAGGAGGAAACGGTCGACGGGATCAGGATCGTCTTCCAGATCACCCCCGGCACCGAAGCGCCCGCCGAAATGAACTTCTACTTCCCCGAGCACCGCGCACTGTGCATGGCCGAAAACGCCACGCACACACTGCACAACCTGCTCACGCTGCGCGGCGCCCTGGTGCGCGACCCGCACGTCTGGGCGAAGTATCTGACCGAGGCGATCAACCTGTACGCGCGCCGGTCCGATGTGGTGTTCGCCTCCCATCACTGGCCCACCTGGGGCACCGACCGGCTGGTGGAATTCCTTGCGCTGCAACGTGACCTATACGGGTACCTGAACGACCAGACCCTACGCCTGCTGAATCAGGGCTACGTCGGCGCCGAGATCGCCGAAATGCTCACGCTGCCAACGGCTATCGAGAGCAGCTGGCATACGCACGGGTACTACGGGTCGGTCAGCCACAACGTCAAGGCCATCTACCAGCGATACATGGGCTGGTTCGACGGCAACCCGGCGCATCTGTGGGAGCATCCGCCGGTCGAATCCGCAGTCCGGCATGTGGAATTCATGGGCGGCGCCGAGGAGGTGCTGCGCAAGGCGCAGGAGTCCTACGATGCGGGCGACTATCGCTGGGTGGCCCAGGTGGTCAATTACGTGATCTTCGCCGATCCCACCAATGATGCCGCGAAAGCGTTGCAGGCCAGCACCTTCGAGCAACTCGGCTACGGCGCGGAGAACGCCACCTGGCGCAACTTCTACCTCAGCGGCGCCTACGAACTGCGCTACGGCTCGTTCGGCACGCCGACCAAGGCCACCTCGCCGACCATGCTCGCGGCGCTGACCGTCGACCAGGTCTTCGACGCCATGGCGCTGCGCGTCGACGGGCCGAAGGCGTGGAATCAGCGGGTCGTCGCGGAGTGGCAGATCACTGACGAGGATCGGGTGCACCGCCTCGAACTGCGCAACGGGCGGCTGACCCACTACGACCGGCCCGACGGGGTGTCGCTGCCCGAACCCGACGCGACCTTCACGCTGAGCAAGGCGACGCTTATCCGAGTGCTGTTGGCGGGCGAGGATTTCGGGGTAGCGGCGGCCGCGGGCGACATCCTCATCGACGGCGATGTCACCAAGCTGGCCGAGCTCGTCGGCGTATTCGACGCGCCGGACCCGGACTTCTCCATCGTCACGCCGCGCGGCACGGTCGGGTAGCCCGCCCGCAAAATGTGTTCGACTCCGCGAATGACTCTCCTTACGGTGGTGATCATGTCAACCGAACCGTCGACCGATCCCTTGCGTGCGCGCTTGCGCGCCGCTCTGTCCGTGGCGATGAAATCTCGGGACCGCCAGGCGATCGCCGCCCTGCGGTCCACGCTGGGTGCCATCGACAATGCGGAGGCTGTGGATGTCGGCGAGCATCGGGCGGGTGCCGTGGAGGGGAGTGCGGTCGGCCTGGGCGTCGCCGAGGTTGCCCGGCGCGAACTGACCGAGGCGGACATCGAACAGATCGTGCGTGCGGAGATCGCCGAACGCCACACCGTGGCCGAGGAATACGACGGGGTCGGGCGTGCGGAGCAGGCCGAGGAACTGCGGGTGCAGGCCAAGGTGTTGGCAGACCTGCTCTAGGACCGCTGCCAACGGACGCCGGTCGCCTTGTGCGTCAGGGTGTGGTGGGCAGGGTCTTGATGTATCGCCCGGCGACGAAGCGCTGGATCAGGCGAGCTACCGGACCGCCCAGCCGGGTGTACCAGGTCGCCGGGCGCGAGAATGCGGTCACCACGCCGTACACGGCGTCGTCGGCCGGGTCGTACTCGACGGAGAACAACTCCTCACCGCTCTCGGGATGCCCCGGCAGTGTGCCGTACGCGAAGCCGCGCTGGTTCGGCGCGGCCAGCACATACACCACCCGGCACGGCGCGGTGATGGCCAGCGGCCCGATGCCGAGCCGCACCGTCAGTCGGGTGCCTGGCTCGGCCGTCGGGGTCGACGCCTCCTGAAAGATGCCGGTGCCCTTCTGCATCCGATACTCCAGGATCGCCACCGCCGCGTGCTCGAACAGCGCCCGCCCGTGGCCGATCTGCCGCCGTAACCGAAACCCGTGGTACCCCGCAGGCAGCTCACTGCTCGTGGCACCGACTTCGGAATAGGTGAACGGCGGATCGCTGGGCCCATGCTCCATGCCTTGATCTTCACCCCGGTCGGCCCGGTTGGGAAGCATTACCCGGCGTCGGTTTCGACACGCTGAGCCTCCCGCACCACGCAACCGGTTTCAGACGCAGCGGGTGCTCACGTACAGCGCCAGCGGCAGTCACGTCATGTTGGCGCAACCGGTTCAGACGTAGCGGGCGCTACATACGAGCGCCAGCGGCAATCACCTCATGATGGCGCAACCGGTTTCAGGCGTAGGGGAGCGAGGTGCAGCAAACCCAAAGGATCCAGGTATTCCCGTCGACGCCGACCACCACCTTCACTCCGCAATCCCCAATGCAGACACGTCCCACACCCTTCGTGCCCGGCCTCCAGCGTGCCGATCCGGTCGCCGCGCCCGACCCGGCGCCCCACCGAAACCTCGGCGCGCACAGGCTCATACGTGGTCCGCAACCCACCCGGATGATCGATCGACACCACCGACTTGTCCGCCACCGTCCCGGCAAACACCACGATTCCCTCTCCCGCAGCCAGCACCCCCTGCCCGGGCACACCGGCCAGATCCACCCCGCGATGCCCCGGCAGCCAGTTCTGCGCAGGTTTGTCGAACCGCTGCAGCACAGCCGGCCGAGGCTGTAGCGGCCAGCCGAACCCACCGACCGGCGCGGCCGTCGAGACCGGTTCCACGCACATCAGCACGATCAACACGAGACCGATCAGGACGACAACCCGGCGTGCCCTGTTGCTCCCCATCACGCCAGATCAATTGGTTGCGACCGGTGGCAACGACAGCGGGGCAGGTGACACGAGCCCGCAGAACTCGGAATCACTCGGCGACATGAAAAACGGTGCGGGACCGACGTATTCACAGAACTCCGGATCGAGCGGAGATGTCGCAAACGGGCCGATACCAGACCCCCTCTCATGCGCCGCCCCATCACCCATGACGCGCAACGGCGCCGGACGCACCAGCCCACAGAACGAACCCGTGCACGTCGCGAGCGCAGCGCCCATGTCCCGTGGTGCCNCGGCGAGCGCGAAGAAAAGCGGTATGACCAGCGTCATCATGGACGAGATCGGTTTCGAAGGCATGCCACAAAGCCTCATCCGAACGAACCCATCCCGGAACCCCCACTACCCCGAATGTGGACAACTTTCCCGTCTGTGGACATCCCCCGTTCCACAGTCCGCAACCACCACCGCGTACCCCCTGACAGGCCGATTTAGTAGCTGGCCTGGAACCCGATAGACTGATCGAGCGGTCTGTGCCTGCATAGACCGACTTCGCGCGCCACCCCGTGCTTGTTCGCAACGGCGCTGTTCGAATCGAGCTCATCATCCATCGATTCGCGACGGTGTCTGTGCGAAGCAGGGAGTCGTCGGCTGGTCCCCACCTTCGCGGTCGGGTCCGACGGTTCGGAGGCGCCAGGGCAGTGGATCACCGATTCACTGCGTCAACCGGCAAACGAAAGAGAGATACGGGAGCTATGGCTGTCGTAACAATGAAGCAGCTGCTGGACAGCGGCGCGCACTTCGGGCACCAGACACGGCGCTGGAACCCGAAGATGAAGCGGTTCATCTTCACCGACCGCAACGGCATCTACATCATCGACCTGCAGCAGACGCTGACCTACATCGACAAGGCCTACGAGTTCGTCAAGGAGACCGTCGCCCACGGTGGCACCGTTCTCTTCGTCGGCACCAAGAAGCAGGCCCAGGAGTCGATCGCGGCCGAGGCGACTCGCGTCGGGATGCCCTACGTCAACCAGCGCTGGCTGGGTGGCATGCTCACCAACTTCTCCACCGTGCACAAGCGCCTGCAGCGCCTCAAGGAGCTCGAGGCGATGGAGCAGACCGGTGGTTTCGAGGGTCGCACCAAGAAGGAAATCCTCATGCTCACGCGTGAGATGACCAAGCTGGATCGCACCCTCGGTGGTATCCGCGACATGGCCAAGGTGCCTTCGGCCATCTGGGTCGTCGACACCAACAAGGAGCACATCGCCGTCGGCGAGGCGCGCAAGCTGAACATCCCGGTCATCGCGATCCTGGACACCAACTGCGACCCCGACCTGGTCGACTACCCGATCCCGGGTAACGACGACGCGATCCGTTCCGCCGCACTGCTGACCAAGGTCGTCGCCTCCGCGGTGGCCGAGGGCGTGCAGGCGCGGGCCGGTCTGTCCTCCGGCGACGACAAGCCGGAGTCGGGCGCGGGCGAGCCGCTGGCCGAGTGGGAGCAGGAGCTGCTCGCGTCGGCCGCACCGGCCGCCGAAGCCGCTACCGAAACCCCGGCTGAGGCCCCTGCCGAGGCTGCCGCTGAGGCCGCCCCCGCCGAGGCTCCGGTGGAGACCCCGGCCGAGGCCTGAGTCTTCTCAACCCACGGCGGCGTGCGCCGGTAGCTTGCGTCACGACGTAGGGACAGCGAACGCCGCCGTTCAGGCACTGTTCCGGCGGTGATCACGATCGCGTGCGATGGTGATCACCGCTGCCCAGTATTCGAGTACTTTCTCCGAAGGAGGCTCGCCCCCGATGGCGAACTACACCGCTGCCGACGTGAAGCGGCTCCGGGAGCTCACCGGCTCCGGGATGATGGATTGTAAGAACGCGCTGGCCGAGACCGACGGTGATTTCGACAAGGCCGTCGAGATCCTGCGCATCAAGGGCGCCAAGGACGTCGGCAAGCGTGCCGAGCGCACCACCGCCGAGGGCCTGGTCACCGCCAAGGGCGGCGTCATGCTCGAGATCAACTCCGAGACCGACTTCGTCGCCAAGAACGCGGAGTTCCAGGCGCTGGCCGACCAGATCGTGGCTGCCGCCGCGACCGCCAAGCCGGCCGACCTGGACGCGCTCAAGGCGCTCGACCTCGGCGGCCAGACCGCCGACGAGGCCGTGCAGGCGCTGGCCGCCAAGATCGGTGAGAAGCTCGAACTGCGTCGGGTGATCTCGCTCGACGGCCCGGTCGCCACCTACCTGCACAAGCGTGCCTCGGATCTGCCGCCCGCTGTCGGCGTGCTGATCGAGTACCAGGGCGAGGGTGACGCGGCGGCCGACGCCGCGCGTGCCGCCGCCATGCAGGTTGCCGCGCTCAAGGCGAAGTACGTGACCCGCGACGAGGTTCCGGCCGACATCGTGGAGAACGAGCGCCGCATCGCCGAGCAGACCGCTCGCGAAGAGGGCAAGCCCGAAGCCGCACTGCCGAAGATCACCGAGGGCCGCGTCAACGGCTTCTTCAAGGACGTCGTGCTGCTGGAGCAGTCGTCGGTCACCGATTCGAAGAAGACCGTCAAGGCGCTGCTGGACGAGGCCGGGGTCACCGTGACCCGCTTCGCCCGCTTCGAGGTCGGCTCGAACTGATCGCGCCCCGCATGGTCGTCCCGGCAACCGCTGGGATCCAGACGCGGGACCTGGTCTGAATGCCGCCGATGGCTACATAGAGCAGACCCCTCGTCGACCGATATGCCGGTTGACGGGGGGTCTTCCTATGCCGCCGAGCACACATAGGGCAGGATAGGGGCCGCTCCGTGTTGAGGAGCCTTTCCGAGCTGCCGAATTCTTTGACGCACTTGCCTGCCGAGAACACGTTGACCGCCGAAGGAGAAGAACACCCATGACGGACCCGGGGAACGACCGCCCAGGATATCGCCGGGTGCTTCTGAAATTGGGTGGCGAGATGTTCGGCGGCGGCCGCGTCGGCCTCGACCCCGATGTGGTGGAGACGGTCGCGGAGCAGATCGCCGAGGTGGTCGCCACCGGCGTGCAGGTGGCCGTGGTGATCGGCGGCGGCAACTTCTTCCGCGGCGCCGAGCTCGAGGAGCGCGGCATGGAACGGGCCCGCTCGGATTACATGGGCATGCTCGGCACCGTGATGAACAGCCTTGCGCTGCAAGACTTTCTGCAGAAGCAGGGCATCGAGACCCGGGTGCAGACCGCGATCACCATGGGCCAGGTCGCCGAGCCCTACCTCCCGCTGCGCGCCAAGCGGCACCTGGAGAAGGGCCGCGTGGTGATCTTCGGTGCGGGCATGGGCATGCCGTACTTCTCCACCGACACCACGGCCGCCCAGCGCGCTCTGGAGATCGGCGCCGAGGTGGTGCTGATGGCCAAGGCGGTCGACGGGGTGTTCACCGCCGACCCCAAGGTCGACGAGGACGCCACCATGTACTCCGAGATCACCCACAAAGAGGTCATCGAACAGGGCCTCAAGGTCGCCGACGCGACGGCCTTCAGTCTCTGTATGGACAACCAGATGCCGATGCTGGTGTTCAATTTGTTGACCAAGGGCAATATCGCCCGAGCGGTCGCCGGTGAGAAGATCGGCACATTGGTTCGGTCCTGACCCCGCGACCCGCGGATCATGACGATGACGACGCTGTGGAGGAAACGGTCGTGATTGAAGAAGCGCTCTTCGACGCCGAGGAGAAGATGGAAAAGGCTGTCACGGTAGCGAAGGACGATCTCGCAGGCATCCGCACCGGACGTGCCAACCCGGGGATGTTCACTCGAATCGTCGTGGACTACTACGGCTCGCCCACCCCCATCACCCAGATGTCCAGCATTACGGTGCCGGAGCCGCGCATGGTCGTGATCAAGCCGTACGAGCAGGCACAGCTCGGCGCGATCGAGACCGCGATCCGCAACTCCGATCTCGGTGTCAATCCCACCAACAACGGTGACATCATTCGGATTTCGGTACCGCAGCTCACCGAGGAGCGCCGCCGCGAGCTGGCCAAGCAGGCCAAGGGCAAGGGGGAGGACGCGAAGGTGTCGATCCGCAATGTCCGCCGCAAAGCCATGGACGAACTGTCGCGCATCCAGAAGGATGGCGAGGCGGGCGAGGACGAGGTCGGGCGTGCCGAAAAGGACCTCGACAAGACCACCGCCAAGTATGTCGGCCAGATCGACGAACTGGTCAAACACAAGGAAGCCGAACTGCTCGAGGTCTGACGCCGGTGGCGTGAGCGATGGGCACCGGGAATGCCGCCGATGGGACACCGCAGCACGCCCGCCCGGGCGGGGGACGAACGGAACGACGAGTTGAGCGACGGGACAATCGTGGCCGAGAACGCCGCCGCGACCGGTGCGGCTGAGGAGCCGAGGCCGGTGAACGGCACAGCTGAAGCGAGGCAGGAGCACGTGCGCGATGCGGGAGCGTCGGGGCACGAGCCGTTAGCCTCCGCTGCGGCGTCCGGTCATGACGCTTCGGCCGATGGTGACGGTTCGGCCGCCCGTCTCGACGGTGCTGCTGGGCAGCAAGCGGCCGGGGTGGACAACACGTCCGGGTGGGCCTCGAATGCCGCGGGTGCTGAACAGGGTCCGGCTGCCTCGGCGGCCGAGCATGACCCGGAGGCGCACGGTCCCAACGCGGTGCTCGCCGCCGCGCCCGCGCCCGGCTCTCGCGCGGGCCGGAACCTGCCCGCGGCGCTCGCGGTCGGATTCGGACTCGGTCTCTCCCTCATCGCGATTCTGCTGTTCGTGCCGAAGGTGTTCATCGGGGTCGTCGGTGTCGCGGTGGGCGTGGCGACCTGGGAGGTCGCCAAACGGCTCCGCGAAGCCGACGTCCTGGTGCCGCGCATCCCGCTGATCGCCGGCGGGCAGGCCGTGTTCTGGCTCGGCTGGCCCTACGGGGCCAGCGGAGTCGCGGGCGCGTTCGCGGGCACCGCGCTCACCTGCATGGTGTGGCGCCTGTTCGATCACGGCTTGCAGACCGCGCCGCGAAACTTCCTGCGCGACACCGCCATCGCCATCTTCACGCTGGCGTGGATCCCGCTGCTCGCCTCGTTCGCGACGCTGCTGCTGCTCGAACCGGACGGCAACCTGCGGGTGCTGACCTTCATGATCCTGGTCGTCTGCTCCGACGTCGGCGGTTACGTGGCAGGCGTGCTGTTCGGCAGGCATCCGATGGTGCCGTCGATCAGCCCGAAGAAATCCTGGGAAGGTTTCGGCGGCTCCCTGGTCTTCACCGTCATCGGCGGCCTGCTCACGGTCACCCTGCTGCTGGAAGCCAACTCGATGATCGGCGTCGTGCTCGGCGTCGGCCTCGTCCTCGTCGCCACCTGCGGCGACCTCATCGAATCCCAGATCAAACGCGAACTCGGCATCAAGGACATGGGCACCCTGCTGCCCGGCCACGGCGGCATCATGGACCGCCTCGACTCCATGCTCCCGTCCGCCTTCGTCTCCTGGCTGGTTCTCTCAACCCTCCTCTGACCTGCGACTATAAATTCTTGCCACCCCGTCGGCAAAAATTTATACTCGCAGGATGTCCGAAGACAAGCTGTCGCGTGCCGAGGTGGCTGTGCTGTCGTTTCTGCTCGGCAGCCCTGCTGCCCAGCGGCAGGTCGGCATCGCGGAAGCTACCGATGTGACGCAGGCGCGAGTGTCGCAAATCCTGGCTGCCGCTGATGCGTTCGGCTGGACCGAACGCGGCCCGGACGGCTGGCAGGTGCGCCGCCCCCGCGAGCTGTTCGAGCGTCTGGTTTCCGCCCGTCCGCCCAAGGTCGACGTCGTCGAGTCCTGGTACAGCCTCGACACCATGCAGCGGCAGATCGAGCTGGCGCTGGAACACGCCGCCGATCAACAGGTCTCGCTGCAGGTCTGCGGCGATTGGGCAGCGGACCGGGTCGCACCGTGGCGAATCCCGGACATCGTCTATCTGCACGCCGATGGGCACTTGGACCTGGAAGCGGCAGGATTCGTCCCGGTCGAAACGAGTCCCGCCGATGCGACCATCGTGGTGAACGTCGGCAAGCTCGCGCCAGGACTGCGGCTCGATCCGGCGATCGCCACGGCGATGGGCGGGCCACCTGCACAAGCGTGGCCGCTCGCACCCATCACCGAGATCGCCCGGCATCTGCTCACCGGCGACGGGCCCGATACTGCTGAAGCCGTAGCCGAACTCGAACAACGCTTCCTCGCCGCCCGCAGCGAGCTCGAGCGCGTTGCATGATCGAGCTCGAGGTCTTCAGCGGTTCGCGGGCCGAGGATGGTGCGTATCTGGCGCTGGCCGATGCCGCAACCGCCGGTGCCGCGCTGGAGTCGTGGGCGGTGATCGGCGGGCACATGGTCAATCTCCATGTGCTGCGCAGCGGGGTATCGGTCCCGCTGCGCGCGACCAGAGATGCTGATCTCGCGGTAGAACTGGTAACCATCCGGGACGGAGTTCTGCTGAATCGATTGCGCGGCATGGGCTATGACAATCCACGGGCGGGCAACCGATTCGAGCGTTCGGTCGGTGGAACTGCCGCGACGATCGACTTGCTGGCACCGTCGTTCACCAATCGGCATGTCCCCGATCTCGATGCGGGACCGATCGCGGTCGACGGTATCCCGGCGCTGCACGTGGCGTTGGCTCGGGAGCCGGTGTGGATTGCTTTGAGTGCCAAGCTGATCGATGGCACCCGGACATCCGCCATCGTCGCGATCCCGGACATCGCAACGGCCCTCTGCATCAAAGTCTTCGCTTACTTGCACCGCTTCACTCCGCGTGACGCCGAAGACATCGCACGACTGCTCGAATGCGGATACGCGGACCGAACATCCTGGCCCACCGGAACCACCTTCACCGACGCGCTCGATCTGTTGCGTGAGCATTTCGACCAGCCGGGACACGCGCTGCGGAGGTGCACCGGAAATCCGGCGCGCACCCGTGCCCTCGTTCGTGCTCTCACGCCTTGACGGTCCGGCATTCTCCGCCGAAGCGCGATGAGCTACCTCTTCGCGACGCGGCGGAGTTGCAGGATGCGCAGGCCGCCGACCAGCGCCATCACCAGCGCGCCGCCGATGACCGACAGCAGCACTGCCACGCCGAGCGGCAGCGAGAAGTGCCAGAAGAACAGGCCGACCTGGACCTGATCGAGGTTCTGCAGGATGAAGACCAGCAGGATGATCAGGATGAGAGCGCCCGCGATCAGGCTCATCCAGGTGGTGCCGGTGCGAGTGGACAACGATTGGCGGTGCTTCGCCGGGACGGTGCTCGGCGGGGTGGTGGCCGGCGGTGCGGTCGGCGGGGTCGGCGCCGTGCGCTCGTCCGTCAGATCCGGATCGGGCTCAGGCAGGTGCTCAGCATTGGTGGACATGTTCCGATCATTGCCCACTGCTATGACAGTTACACGTATTTCCCGGCGACGATCCGGCCATGTCGGAACCGCCGCGTGCGGGCGAGTGTGCGGCACATTCGCCCAGATGGGAGAATGGAGGAACTATGACCGTCTCCCTGCCCCTCGTTTTCGATGCTCCGCGCCGTGGCATGCCGCCCCGGCACCTCGCCGACCTCGACGCCGAGGGCAGGCGGGCAGCCATCGAGGAGCTGGGACTGCCGAAGTTCCGTGCCGATCAGATCGCCCGCCAGTACTACGGCAGGCTGCAGGCCGACCCGGCGCAGATGACGGACCTACCCGCGCCCGTGCGCGAAAAGATCGGCGAGGCGCTGTTCCCGCCGCTGATGTCGGTAGTGAAGCACGTCGCCTGCGATGCGGGCGAAACGCGAAAGACATTGTGGCGCGCGGGCGACGGCACGCTCCTCGAGAGCGTGCTCATGCGCTACCCCGACCGCGCCACCCTCTGCATCTCCAGCCAAGCAGGTTGCGGCATGGCCTGCCCGTTCTGCGCGACCGGCCAGGGCGGACTGAACCGCAACCTGTCCACCGCCGAGATCGTCGACCAGGTTCGCGCCGCGGCAGCCGCGATGCGCGACGGTGAGGTCGCCGGCGGGCCGGGCCGGCTGTCCAACATCGTCTTCATGGGCATGGGCGAACCGCTGGCCAACTACAAGCGGGTCGTCGCCGCGGTCCGCCGCATCACCTCCCCGCCGCCGGACGGTTTCGGTATTTCCCAGCGCAACGTGGTCGTCTCCACCGTCGGCCTGGCCCCCGCGATCCGCAAACTGGCCGACGAAGACCTCTCGGTCACCCTCGCCGTCTCCCTGCACACCCCCGACGACGAACTCCGCGACACCCTCGTCCCGGTGAACAACCGCTGGCCGGTCGCCGAGGTCCTCGACGCCGCCCGCTACTACGCCGACAAGTCCGGTCGCCGTGTCTCCATCGAGTACGCGCTGATTCGCGATATCAACGACCAGGGCTGGCGCGCCGACATGCTCGGACAAAAGCTGCACAAGGCGTTGGGTTCGCGCGTGCACGTCAACGTGATTCCGTTGAACCCGACGCCGGGCAGCAAGTGGGATGCCTCGCCGAAACCTGTTGAGGCCGAGTTCGTTCGGCGGGTGAACGCCCAGGGTGTGCCGTGCACCGTCCGTGATACCCGCGGCCAGGAAATCGCCGCAGCTTGCGGACAACTCGCCGCCGAAGGCTGAGGTCTCAGACCGACCTATTCGTCGGGGTGCGTCAATGCGCCGAGTGCCCGACGAAAATTAATCTCCCGTGAGGGTACGACCAACCCGAGACGGCCGTGACCCGGTCGGCTGCGCGCGGCCTATAGGACTGCAGTCCTTAGGAGTACGGTCCTAATACTCGTGAGGTGTAGGCGCCGACGACGCCAGGGCACGTGCTCGGTCGAGCTACGAAGTGGGCGAACGCAAGGCGGCAGTGGTGACGCTCGGTGTCGCGAAATGGGGGAGTGGTCATCGGCCTCGACCATCGGAGCTGACGAAACGCTTGTATCGCGACAGCTGCAGCGCCACCGGGTCCCGGAACCCCAATGTGTCAGCGGTTCAATAGTTTCGGCGAGAGAATTGATCCACCCGGTCGCACAACCGGTGGAGCGCAAAACTGGAACCTGTTGCGGTTTGTGCTGCATGATCGTCTCCAGCGAGGTTGATCCCTGGCTGTGCCGATTGAGACGAGCGAACAGAGGCCCACGGATGACCACCTCGCACGATCCACCGCCGCGTGTCCAGTTGCCTGACGATTTCTTCCGTCGCGCATACGAGATCTACCCGAGCTTGCGGGAAGCCGGTGGCGTTCACGAGGTGACCTTCCCTGGTGGTGGCAACGCGATTCTGATTACTGACTACACGCTGGCCCGTCAGGCCTTGGGCGAGGAGAGCCTGCGGAAGAACCCTTCCGCGACCACCAGCCCCGAGGTCAAGCAGTTCGCTGAGCTCACGTTGCCTGCGCTCGCGATGGCGGAGCGACTGCCGTGGTCGGATCCGCCCGAGCACACCCGCCTGCGGGCGCTGGTGGCCGACGCATTCACACCCCGGACCGTGGCCGCACTTCAGCCGCGGGTGCAAGAGATCGCCGAGAAACTGCTCACCGACCTTGCTGCGGCCGCCGACGAGCCGGTCGACCTGCTACCGGCGTATGCCACACCGCTGCCGGTGCAGGTGATCTGTGAAATCCTCGGGGTTCCGGCCGGTGATCATCAGCAATTCGGTGAATGGGTGCAGACGATGTTGCTCTCCCAGAGTCCGGGTCAGGAACGCGCTCGGGCAAGCAAGAAGTTCGCGTACTACCTGATGGGGCAGGTGAGTCTCCGCAGGCAGCGAGCCGATCTGGTGTCCTGGACCTCGGATGACCCGTTGCCCGCCGACCTGCTCGGCACGCTGATCATTCGCTGTGATGCCGCGGTCGCAGCGGACCCCGCTACCGCCGAACTGCCGACGGCCGACCGGATCGCCGCGGCCGACCGGGCAATCGCAACGAATACCACCGTGCTCCTGGCTGCCGGGTACGAAACCACGCGCGGCTTGATCGCCAACAGCATCATGCTCCTGACACCCGAACTTCGCGACGAACTCGTCGCCGACCCGGATCGTATCGACACCTACGTCGAGGAGGCGCTGCGCATCGCGAGCCCAGGACCGTTCGCCACCATGCGATACACCACCGCGCCATTGGTGCTGGGGCAGTTCGAGATCCCGCCGGGCCGGGTGGTCATCGTGGGGCTCGGCGCGGCCAACACCGATCCCGCGGTCTTCGACGACCCCCTGCACGTGCACTTGGGCGACCGCAGTGGCCCGATCCATCTCACGTTCGGTCTCGGCATGCATTACTGCATCGGTGCACGACTGGCTCGGCTCGAAGGGCAGGTGGCGCTGCGAGCTCTGCTGGCGCGCTACCCCGACTTGTCTCTCGCCGCCGCTCCCGCCGACCTCCCGATGGCCGAGTCGATACTGACGGCAGGTCCGCGGTACCTGCCGGTCCGGCTCGCTCCCGCTCGGGTTTGAGAGTACGTTCGGCGCTGATGTGCCGGTCATTGCCATCAGGTTCGTAATCCACTGGCCACCTATCGAATTCGAATGGACATGACCGCAGAGCAGATCACCGGGGAGAGCGAAGATGACTCCACGCCCGAAGCCCCCGGTCGCCGAAACCTGGTGTCTGGTAGACCGGCGCTGACAGTCGGCCAAGCGGCGGTGCGGGATCGGCTGGTCAAGGCCAGGATCGACGCGGAGCCCCGGCTCAGCCAGCAAGATCTGGCCGACCTCACCGGTCTGTCGGTCGCGACGATCAAAGCCTACGAGTCCGGTGCCAGGAAGGTGACTCACCGCACCTTGGCGACGGTCGCCGCCGTGCTGGAGCTACCTGATCTGCACAGTCTGGAAGAGATTCTCGTTCAGGGCATTCAGCTCCAGCACGCGGTGCCGGGCGCACGGATCGTCCCGGAACCGCGCGACAAGGCATGGGTGCACAGCATGTCCTTCCCCGCCGCGCTGCTGATCCCGGGACTCCTGTGGGTGCTCGAGGCGAATGCCGCCTACGAACGGCTCCACCCCGGCGTCCAGGCAGGCAGCTCGTTTCTGGAGTGGCTGGTGCTCGACCCTCGATCGAAACACGTGCTGAGCGAAGATTGGTGGCCGGAAACGCATCTCGGCGTCTGGACAGCCACCCAGTTGCGGCACCATTTCGTCGGACAGGCCGATCTGCAGGCGCTCGACAGGATGTCCAGAGCGCCGGAATTCCAGATCATGTCGACCCGGCCTGCGGCACGTTTCTACGCCAGCCGCGCGCGACTCCACCTGCGCGATCACACCGGCCAGCAGTACTACTACGTCAACGTCCACCGAGACGCCAATCCGCTGCCCCGCTCCGGCACACCGGCACTGCCACCGGTGCTGTTTCATTCGCTGATTCCCGTCGAGACGCGGTAGCACCGTTGGTGTTTGCCGCTGCCGCATAGGCGGTATTCGAAAGGCGTTGGGGTGTACGGCAAGTGCTACAAGTTGTAGACATTCTTTCGTCCGGCGTCCCGAAAGTCGCTGGCCGCGCAGGCGACCGATCAGGATGGGTCCGCGGGGCGGTTGACAAGAGTCGTGCGTGGTCAAAGACTGCATCCATGACAAGTGAAAAGCCTTAGGGCGCAGACTTTTAACGATCCGATCAGCTAATCGAATCGCCGCGCCATGCCAAGTCATGCGCGAGCAAGCCGTGGCAAAGCTGACGGCTCCTCGGCGCGCCGACTCCGCACATCGGAGGAGCGGCGGCGCCGTACGGACCGGTCGACCAGCCGACCGAAGGCCCCGCCGCATCCGTCACGCCGGCGCGTCCACGCCGATGACGTTCTCGCCTTTGAAGGTGTACCGCCTGGCTCGAGCAAGTACGGTCCCCCAATTCTGGAGGGGAGGGGACCGCACCGCATGCTGACCAGACGGTGCACCTTCAGGGGCGAGAACCACCGGCCGTGTTCCACGGTCGATGTGGATAGTGATGGCGCTAGTGGTCGCTTGGTTGGTGGACGTGGCGGGATGTGCGTGAGATGCTTTCGCGATTCGATCGCGGGGGACGCGACGTGAGCTGAGGGGGAGTTGAAGTGGATTGTTTTGTGGGGCCATCGCCTGCGCTTGATGCCGCACCAGGGGAAGATCGTCGGCAATGTGCGGGGGCGGCGGGTTTGGCCGCGAGTCGGTCAGCCGGTGACGCACTGCATTCCGAACGGTCGCAGCGGTCGGGCAGGCCAGTTCCGCGTCGCGTGTTGCGTGCTGGGCACCTCGGCGCAGTGGACGAAGTAGATAGTGGGGCAAAGGAATTCGCTCATCGCGGGTTGCGATGCGCGCTGGAAGTACTCGATCGTCACCGGCCGGTCGCGCAGCTCGGCGCCATTGCCGACCCGTCGGTGGTGTCGGTGGTGCGCACGATTGTCAACGGTGACTTCGTGCCCGGCAGTGAGTTGGGTACGGCGGTACTGAGACGGGTGGACGTCGTGATGGTCAACGGTGCTGCTGCGGAGTTGTGCGGCTCGTACGACCGCGGACACCGTCATTTCGCGCTTGCCGCACGCATTGCCCGCACTCGCGCCGGCTGGCGGTTGACCGCTCTGCGCGTGCTGTGATCGCACGCATTCGGTGTGGTCGTGTCGTTGATTCGGTCGACCTGACGGGTTCGCTGCGTTCCCAGCGGGTCGCTTGCGCGACGAATTACGAAGGCCGGCTGGAATCGCGTGCGGGGTCCTTAACGTTGCGATAGCAACGATAACGACGCCGCCGACGAGATTTCGGGCCACATTCGCAGCTAATCGTTGCTATCGCAAGCTTAAGACGCCGCCGCAGGGGTGAGACGGGGTATCAACGCGGGCCCGCGACGGCACGGCGCTCGTAGCGGGAACGTGCGCGCAGGTAGGCGGAGTGCAGGAGTTCGCGTGTCACGGTATCGGTGCGGGTGCCGGGGTTCACTACGGCGAGCCAGGCTGCGGTGCCGTAGCTGGGGTGGGGGATGACGGTGTCGGTGGCGCTGTGGTCGACGTCTTTGGTGTCTGCTTCGCGCGGCTGGTAACCGGTGTGGCCTATGAAAGCGTCTTTTCCGGCGGCGATATTGACCCGGAAGGTATCCGGGCGGTGCAGGCGCGAGTTCTGGTCGTCGGGGTAGTCCTTCGTGATGATGGTGGCGAAGGGCTGGGTGTTGGTGGGGACGACGCCGTCGGGGGAGTAGTAGAAGAAGGTGTCGCCCCAGCTGATCTCCGGCCACTGGTCGCCGGCGGTGGGGCGGAGGGTCAGTACGCCGTCGAGGGCTGCCACGAAGTCGATGATCTCGTCTATGGTCATGGTTCCAGCGTGTCATTCAAGTGCTTCTGTGGACTTTGGGCGCGATTGCTAGGAGTTCTGGTTGCGAAACCTCAAATCGCAGGTCGTGCGCACTGTCGATATCGCACGCCACGCCGGGTACTCGGTGCAGCAGGTGCGCAACCTCGAACGCGAGGGTGTCCTGCCGCCTGCGGTACGCACGCCGGGCGGCCACCGGGCTTATGCGGAGGTGCACCTCCATTCGGCGCTTGCCTACCGGGCACTCGCCACCGCTACCGGCCCGACCGAAGCCAAGAAGATTCTGCGGACCGTCCACACGGGCCCGCTCGCAGCAGCCCTTGCCCTGCTCGACGCCGCGCACGCGCGTCTGCACGTCGAGCGCATCGAACTCGGCCACGCTCAACAGGCCGCCGCGTCGATCTCCGGCGAGCCGATCGCTGACGTGCACAGCACCGATTCGATGAGCATCACCGAACTCGCCGACGCCCTCGGCATCCGCACCTCGACGCTGCGGCATTGGGACGCAGAAGGTTTGGTCGTCCCTGAACGCAACCGAACCCACCAGGGAGCACGGCACTACACCCCGGCACAGGTTCGAGACGCCCGCATCGTCCATCAACTCCGCAAAGCCGGCTACCCGATCACCCACCTCCGAGCCGTGCTGCCCGAGTTGCGCCAGGCGCACCGATCCGACGACGTGCAGTCCGCGCTAGCTGCCCGAGACGCCACCCTCTCCATGCGTTCCACCGCGTTCCTAGACGCCGCCGCAGCACTGCACGCCGTGACTTCATCCGCTGCTGCCACGCACCCCGATCAGGCCGCTGACCGCTAGCCGACCGGCTGCGGCGAGGCTCACAATTCGCTTCTGAACAGGGGAAATGCGGCCGACTGCGAAAAATATAGTTTCGCGAAGCAGCCGATGGCTACTCCGGAGAGAACGCCGGTATGGCCTGCCGACGCCGATGGGGGCGTTGGTAGCGGTCGGCGGGATCGGAGTTCGCCAAATTCTTGGCTGACTGTCACGACAGCGGGAAGGAACCACATATATGTTGATGCTCACCCCCACCGCCATCGAGGTCGTTCGCACTATTACGTCCGCGGAAGGCACACCGGAGGATGCCGGGCTGCGCATCTCCACGGCCGACGGCGCGGAAACGCTGCAGCTCGAGGTAGCCGCGGTACCGGCTGAGCAAGACCAGATCCTGACCGCCGAAGGGTCACGAATCTTCCTGGACGAGGATGCCGCGGCGTTCCTGGACGACAAGGTTCTCGACACCGGGCAGGACGCCAACGGGCAGGGTGGTTTTGTCATCGCCCAGCAGGCGCAGTACACCTGAGTTTGCGCGGGTGTCGTGCGGATCGACGGGTCGGTGACTCTGACCGCACGACACCGCTTTCCAGGACGTTGAGTGTGTTTCGAGGCGCCGAGCGGGTCGGTACCAGCTGACCGTCGCCAAACACCCTGTCGCCCATAGGGTTAGGTCTCTAGATTCGCCGCGCAGCCATCAAATGCGCTGCGCAACCCCTGAACGCTCTGGGCCACAATTCAATACGCGGCACGACCAGCGCAAGCACTATGCGACGAGTGTGAGATGCGCCGCTGGTTCAACGCCACTCACCCGCTTCGCCAACCGAGCAACCGCCTCGCCAACCCGCTCCGGCTGCTCGAGAATGACCGAGTGCCCAGCCCCCTCGACCAGCACCAGGTCCGAATACTCGACACCCGCCGCCATAGCGATGGAATGCGCGGGCGGCGTCATCAAATCCGCTGTACCGCAAAGTATTAACGTGGGAATCTGCGAGAGCACCGCAAGCGCATCGGTCCGGTCGTAGTCCATGAACGAGCTCAAGAAGCCCGCCATCGTCACGATCGGCGTCGCGTTGTGCATCGCGTTGGCGAGAGCGAGCACGCGCGCGCTGACCTTACGATCACCGAACTCGGCCATCCGGATGATCGGCGCGAAAACCTTGCAGGCCACCAACTTCGCGTGATGCATCAGCACCGGCGCCCGTCGAACCGCAGCCTGGAACACCGAAATCACCGGGTTACGCAGCAGCCGACCGAAGCCCGCGTCGGCCAGCCCACTCGCCGCGGTCGCGATGAGTGCGACACCGACGATGCGAGTGCCGATCTCGTGCGGTCGCTGGCTGACGTAGGTCAGCACGGTCATGCCGCCCATCGAGTGGCCGACGAGCACCACCGGGCCGGTCGGCGCGACGGCGTCGAGCACGTCGCGCAGGTCGTGCCCGAGTTGCTCGAGGTGATACGTCTGCCGGGACGCCGCGGCGGAGTCACCGTGCCCACGGTGGTCGTAGCAGACGATTCTGGCACCGGGGTACTGGCGCCGCAGCGCGTCGCGAACGTCGGTCCACGACTCGGTGCGCAGGCAATGCCCGTGCAGAAGTACGACGGTGAGCTCCGCATGCCGCGGCCCGTATTCCCGAACCGCAAGCGCCACACCGTCTTCGGTCGACACCGTCACGCGGCGTGCTGCCGAGGTGGTGAGGGTGCTCGAGATCGACATCGGGGGCTCCGGGTTCGCTGGTGGTGACTTCCTCAACTGTCCACCGCAACGGCCGCCGTGTTCAGAGCCCCGAGTGCTGGGCTCGATCCCCCAAGGTGGAGCAGACCACCACCAAGGGTGGGCACGGATCTATGCTCTGGATCGCCGTTCCAACTCCGCTCACGATTAGGGATACCGATGTCCGCAGGTTCCAGGCGCGCCTACCGCACCGGCATGTCGCGCGACATGATCGTGGCGGCCGCGACGGCCCTGACGGCCGAGCGGGGACTCGACGGCTGGAGCATGCGCGAACTCACCGCCCGTCTCGACACGTCGCTGTCGGTGATCTACCACCACGTCGGCGACCGGGCGAAGGTCTGCGCGGCCGTCGTCGACCGGGTGTACGCCACGATGGATCTGACGATCGATGACACCGACTGGCGGTCGATGCTGCACAGCGTGCTGTCGGCCATGATCGACCACTTGCCGCAATGGCCTGGCGTCGCGACCTGGCTGCTGCACAACGGACCGCAGACCGACCAACTCCTGCCGACGCTCGCCACCGGGATGCGGCTGATGGTCGAAGCGGGGTGGGGCGAGGAATCCGCCGTCGCCTACTCGACCGCCTTCGACACCTGTCTCGGGCTGATCGCCGTCGGCGAGCGATCGCGCGCCGACACCGGGGTGGGGCTGGCGGGCCTGCTGACCATGCTCGAATCGCATCCCGCCGCGGGCACCGGCACCGAGGAGATGCGGCGGATGGTCGCACGCTTCGAGGGTGATCCCGCCGTGCGCGACGCTATGCAGCGCGAGTTCTGCCGATACGCACTCGACCGGGTGCTGGACGGGCTCGAAGCGCGGTTGGCGGAGCTCGGCGCGTCTAGGCAGTAGCCGACGTGATGTGATCGCCTCGGTGCCCGCTTGGAGGCGCTGGATCGCACGATGGGCGGGCACAGTCGCCGCGTAATCCGCAGTCGCCCATCGCTATTCGGCAGCCCTCGGTGGGCTGAATTCAATGCACTTGCATTCATCGGAGTCATCTATACACTCTGAATTGAAACACTGATCTAATTTGCGAGGGGCCGGATGAGTACGGCAGTGCGAGATGACGCAACGGTGGCTGAGGCAGCGCAGCCGGAACAGAAACGCAGCGGATTGGGTGTTGTCCTCGCGCCCGTGCGTGGCCGCTTGGCAGTGGCGGGGGTGCTCCAGCTGCTGGGGTCGCTGGCCGGACTCGCGCCGTATCTCGCGATCGTCGAGATCGCCCGCGAGTTCCTCGGCGACGACGCGGTGGATCGCGACCGGATCTGGGCGTTCGTGGCGGTGGCGGCCATCGGTTTCGTCATCCGCACGGTATGCGCGGGGTTCGCGTACACGCTGAGCCACAATGCGGATGCCGATGTGAGCCTGCAGATCCGGCGCAGCACGGCGCAGCGGCTGAGCCGGGTTTCGCTGGGCTGGTTCTCCGAGCACAGCTCCGGTCGGGTCAAGCGAGCGCTGTCCGATGATGTCACCGCCGTGCACCACGTGGTGGCGCACGCGATCAACGATCTGGTGGCCGCCGTGGTCACTCCCGTTGTCGCACTGGGTTATCTGTTCTTTCTCGACTGGCGGCTGGCCGCGCTGTGTCTGGCGCCGCTGGTACTGTGGTTCGGCTTGGTGGCGTACATGGAGCGCGGCGAAGGGGCGCGAATGGCGCGCTGGAACGCGGAGGTGGACAAGGTCAACTCGGCCATGGTCGAGTTCGTCGACGGCATCGCGGTCGTGAAGGCGTTCGAGCGAGCCGGACGCGAGGCCCGCTACCGGCGCGCAGGCGACGACCTCGCGCGTTTCTTCAGCGAGTGGGCCGGACCGACCCGCCGACTGGATGCGCTTGCGTCCATGACGATTTCGCCGCCAGTGCTGTTGTTGGTCGCCCTCGGTGGTGGTTTGTGGCTGCGGGCGAATCCGGTCGAACTCATCGCGTTCGTGATGTTGGCGGTGGGGCTGGGGGCGCCGGTGCTGGCGCTCGGCTTCGGCGCGATCGCGATGCAGCAGGCGACCGCCGCCGCCGGGCGCGTCGCCGAACTGCTCGCGACCCCTGAGCTGCCGCGAGTCGCCGATCCATCGGTGCCGAGTGGTGCTCGCGTCGAATTCGATTCTGTGCGTTTCTCTTACGACGGACAGACGACTGTGCTAGACGGTGTCGATCTGATGCTGGAGCCGGGCACGGTCACCGCGCTGGTAGGCGCCTCGGGTTCGGGGAAGTCGACGCTGGCGCGTCTGCTACCACGCTTCTGGGATGTCGACGGTGGCGCTGTGCGGATCGGCGGCGTCGATGTGCGGAAGATCGCGGAGCGTGAACTGTATCGCCGGGTCGGGTTCGTCTTTCAAGAAACATCGTTGCTGCGCACCAGTATTCGCGACAATATCGCGCTCGGACGGCCCGAGGCCGAGCTAGCGGAGGTCGAGGCCGCTGCGCGGTCGGCTCAGATCCACGAACGCATCGCGGCCCTGCCCCGCGGTTATGACAGCGTCGTCGGCGCGGATGCGCAGCTTTCCGGCGGTGAGGCGCAACGGATTTCGATCGCGCGAGCGTTACTGGCCGACGCACCCGTGCTGGTGCTGGACGAGGCGACGGCCTTCGCCGATCCGGAATCCGAAGCGGCGGTGCAGGATGCGCTGTCACGGCTGGTCACCGGCCGCACCCTGCTGGTGATCGCCCACCGCCTGTACACGATCCGCGGCGCGGACCGCATCGTTGTTCTTGCACGCGGCCGAGTGGTCGAAGCAGGCACGCACGACGAACTCCTTGCAGCCGATGGCGAGTACGCGCGGATGTGGGCGACCCAGCGGCACGACACGGTTGCTGCTCCCGCCGGCTCGGCTCAGTTGGCCTATGGAAAGGAATCAGCATGATCCGCAAGCTCTTTCGGATCGTCCACCCGGATGACCGAGCACGGTTCATTCGATGGGTGGGGCTGATAGTCGCCTTCTCGGTGCTGCAGGGCATCTGCCTACTGCTCGTGGTTCCCGTGCTGCGTCCGCTGCTGGACGGCGATCGGGACGCCGCGGCACCATGGTTGGCCACCCTCGCCGCGACGACGGTGGTGACATGTGTGGTGTTCTACGCGCAAGCGATACATGGCCAGCGGATCGCCGACAGCCTGCTGGCCGGGATGCATCACCGCGTCGGCGACCATCTGGCCAAGCTGCCGCTGGGCTGGTTCGGTACCGAGCGGACCGGTCGGCTGACGCACACCATGACGCAGGGGACGATGAGCATCCTCGGCGTGCCCGCGCACCTGATGCAGCCGGTGGTCGGCGCGGTGGTCACCCCGGCGGTCGTGGCCTTGGGGATGCTGCTGTTCGATTGGCGGCTCGGGGTGGCGTTGGCCCTCTCCGGTCTGGTGCTGCTCGCCGCATACCGCTGGTCGCAGCACGCCCTCGCGCGCAGTTTCGGCGCGGTCGATGACGCGGCGGTCGAAGCGGCTGGGCGGGTAGTGGAGTTCGCGCAGTGTCAACCGGTGCTGCGGGCCTTCGGCCGCACCGGCACCGACAATCATCTGCTCGACAACGCGCTGGTAGGGGAGCGGCGCGCCTTCGGTGAGCTGAGCCGGAACGCGGTCTCCGCGCTGCTCGTATTCTCCGTCGCCGTGCAGGCGGTATTCGTCGCGCTGATCACCATCGGCGTCGCCCTCGCGCTGGGCACCTCGCTCGATGCCGCCGAGTTGATCGCGTTGCTCGTACTCGTCACCCGGTTCGTCGGCCCACTGGTCGAGATCATGGACCACGGGGCAGCGTTGCGGGTGGCCGCGGAGAACATCGATCGGATCGACGAGGTGCTTGCGGTGCCCACGCTGCCGGAAGGTGCTGCGACACAGGTGGTTACACCCGGCGCGGTGAGTTTCGAGAACGTCGGTTTCAAGTACGGCGATCGGCCGGTGCTGCGGGACATCAATTTCGAGGCAGGCCCCGGCACGCTCACCGCCATCGTCGGCCCGTCGGGGGCAGGAAAGACCACGCTGCTGCGGCTGGCCGCGCGTTTCTGGGATGTCGACGCCGGCACGGTCCGGGTCGGCGGCGTCGACGTGCGTGAACTGACCACCGAGGCACGAATGAACCAGCTGGCCATGGTGTTTCAAGACGTATACCTCTTCGACGACACCATCGAGGCCAACATCCGCCTCGGCCGGCCCGACGCTACCGACGCGGAAATCCGCGACGCTGCCCGGCTGGCCCGGGTAGACGAGATCGTCGAACGCCTCCCCGACGGCTGGCACACCCGTGTCGGCGAAGGCGGCGTCAGCCTGTCCGGCGGTGAACGCCAACGGGTTTCGATAGCCAGGGCACTGATCAAGCAGGCCCCGATCGTGCTGCTCGACGAAGCCACCGCGGCCCTCGACCCGGACAACGAGGCGGCGGTCGTCGACGCCATCCGCGTATTGGCCCAGCAGCGCACCCTCCTGGTCGTCGCCCACCGCCTGCACACCATCGCCGCCGCCGACCAGATCCTGGTGCTCGACAATGGACG
Organism: Nocardia suismassiliense; assembly: GCF_900269665.1. Classification (GTDB taxonomy): domain Bacteria; phylum Actinomycetota; class Actinomycetes; order Mycobacteriales; family Mycobacteriaceae; genus Nocardia; species Nocardia suismassiliense. The sequence goes on along the minus strand of NZ_LT985361.1, from coordinate 7,156,688 downwards.
AATAGTCCAGCGCGGCAACCACGATGAGCTGATCTCACAAGCGGGAAAGTACGCCGACTTCTGGCGTGAACGCGAGCGGGCACAGGGGTGGCGGTTGACGGTATAGACGCCACGAAAGGTGGGTCTCGTCGAGCGAGACCCACCTTCGTGTGTCGGGTTCCTACTTCAGCGTGATGTCATCCGCGTTGTAAGAACCTTGGCCGTACCAACCGTGGACCCAGATGGTGACCTTCGTGGTGGCAGGTCCGGTGGTGAACTTGGTCGAAAGTTGTTGGTAGGCGCCGTTGGTTCCCGGTGTCCAGGTGGACGTGTCAGTGGTGCCGGAGCCGGTGACACCGAGGTAGACGTACTTGCCGTTGACCCAGGCCGACAGCGTGTACGTACGGTTCGGTTCGACGGTGATCTCCTCGGAGCAGCGGGCGGTGTCACTGTTGCTCGCCGCGCCGGTGAGGGCGTTCTTCCCGCCGTGGACCGTGGTGGTGGTGACCGAGCCGAGGTTGCCCGCGCACGACCACGGGGACAGGGCGCCGGTCTCGAAATCGCCGTTGATCACACCGTTTCCGTTCGGCGGTGTGGTTGTCGTCGTGCTGGTCGGCGGGGTGGTCGTTGTCGTAGAGGTTGGCGGAGTGGTTGTCGTGGAGGTAGGTGGCGTGGTTGTGGTGGAGGTGGGTGGGGTCGTGGATGTCGGCGGGTTGCAGTTCGTCGCGGTACCGTCGACGGTCTTGACCACCTGGTTGAACAAGGTTGACGCGGGATCCAAGTTCTCCAGCGAGTACATCATCGCGCCGCCGAGACCCTTGCAGTGCAGGTAGTCCGACTTGGCTTGGATGGATCGCAGTGAGTCGCCGCCCCACCAGTTCGTGCCGTCGTAGAAGAAGGCGGCCTGGGCTACGGGGTCGTAGAAGGTGCGCGACGGGTTGTCCACGACGCCGGCCAGTTCCTTGTACATCCGGATGCCGGGGACGTTGCCGGAGGACGGACCGCCGGGTGCCGGACCCGTTGCGGGCTGGAACAACCCATTGCTATTGCCCGCGGGCACACCGGTCCAGCCGCGGTAGTAGAACGGATAGCCGATGGTCAGCTTGTTCGCCGGGAAGCCGCCGGGGATGCCGTACGAGCTGTCGCCGGTGGTCCATGCGCTGATCGCCGCGTCGATGTTGTACTTCCCGTTGCCCGGCGGGACCGGTGCCATCGGGTCGTCCGGCCTGCTGTAGATCGGATCCTGGAAGTTCGTGGGGCCCTTCGCATCCCACGCGCCGTGCATGTCGTAGGTCATGACGTTGACGAGGTCCAGGTACTTGCCGAGGTTGTTCGTCTCGTAGTGGCGGATCTTGTCCTGACCCGCTGCCACCGCAGCGGTCAGTGCGTAACGTTTGCCGTCGACCGCGCCCTGCGCGTCCAGCTGCTTGCGCAATTCGGCCGTCAGCAGCGTGAAATTCGCCCTGTCCGCAGCCGAGGCGTGGTTACCCACATGGCCGCCGCCGCCCGGGTACTCCCAGTCCAGGTCGAGCCCGTCGAAGACGCCCTTACCGGTGCCCGGACCGCCGTAGCCGTCCATCTTCGGCAGGTTTCCCTTGATGAACATATCGATGCAGGAGGAGGCGAACTTCTTGCGCGCGGCGTCGGTCGCGGACACATCGGAGAAGAACTTCGAGTACGTCCAGCCGCCGATCGACAACAGCACCTTCAGGTTCGGGTGCTTCGCCTTCAACTGCTTGATCTGCTTGAAGTTGCCGACGATCGGGTCGTCCCACTTGTCCGCGGTGCCGTCGACACTCATCGACGCGTCGTGGGACTTGCCGTAGTCGGCGAACGCGTCACCCGCGCCGTCGCCGGCATTCGGGTTGTTCTCGTCCTGGCTCGCCGCCTTGTTCGCCTCGAAACAGGTGTGTTCTGTCGGGTGGATGTTCGCGAACGCGTACATCATGTAGTCGAGCTTGGCCGCCATACCCGAGGTATCGACGTTCTTGAGGTAGAAGCGGTTCTCGTAGACCGACCACTGGTTGTAGTAGGCGATCTTGACACCGCCGGAAGTCGCGCCGACCGACGCCGTGTGCACCGGCGCGGCATTGGTGAACCCCACCAACACCGCCGATATGCCGATCACCAGACTCGCGACCGTGGCGATGAGCCCCGTATGTTTCGCGGTTCGCATGGGTCCTCCCTATGGGGACGTTGTATCGGTCCCCGAAGAACCGATTCGCTCAGGTCAGCGAATCGGCCACCACGACACCCGATTTCGGTGATTGCGCGCGGCGACAGCCCGAACAGAGGAGGCAAACGAGAACCGAGAACTGTTGTGCAAGAGGAGGTTCCGGCCAACAGCAGACCGGTCTGCCGTCACTGCCTGAACAACCATTTGAATCATGACACGAAATGTTGCAGGCGAATCCCCAGTGTAAGAGTGGGGATTTCGGCACGTCAGTGGGTATTTACTTCCCCAGTTGCGCAGACAGGGGAGCTGAGGATTATTGTGCGCGGCGGTTATTCGACTATTTCGATGCGACCGGCTGGTAGCAGTCTTGCTGAAGCCTTGTCGCAGATCTCTGATTTCACGTTCGACATTACCGGGATGGTTTGGTGCTGTTGCGCATTATGCAAACGCCGGGCAGGTGCTGCTGGAAACCACGGCTGTGCAAGCCGATTCGGTGCACGATCGTGCACGGCGAAATGATCGGACAGTTATGCCGGTGAGGTAACGGTCACTCGGTGCTCTCGATGAGACCTAGCGGCCGAACGAGCAGTATGTGAGGCCGCCGTGACCGAGCAACCGTTCACCCCGTCCGATCCGGGTGACCCGAACGTCTGGTCGCTGCGACCAACGGATAGCCGTCTTGATCGTGGTGGCGGCGCTGGTCCGCTGGAACGCTGGTGGGAGGCATCGCCACTCGCTTGTCCCGGCCCAGCGGGACGGCAACACCGACGGATGCACCGCCGACTCCCACCGTCGTCGCCGGATTGGCCAACGGCGAACCGGTCGGGTCGGCCCGTGGTCACTGACCCTCTCGGACTTGACCGTAATCGGACCTGTCGACCGCCCCGACCGTTTCGTAGTGACGGTAGTCGCCAAGAATGTCACCAAATTGCCCGCATATCCGGAGAATTTGCGGTTCTTCGACGCCATTCGTGACGACAAAGGTAGTTCGAGTGGACGCGACGGAATGATCAGGATCGATTGCGCCACAGAAGACGGCAGTCCGTTACCTCGAACCGGCCTGATCGCCGCCGGCGCCAGCGTGACGGGGCGAGTATGCCTGACCGGCTTCGCCCCCTTCAATGCATTCTCGGAGACGCCCGTTCCCACATGGATCCATATCAGCGCGTACGCCGCCGATCTCGACCTACTCGAGCCGGCAGGCAATATAAGAACTGTGGCGGAAGGTGGTTCCTGGGCAACGCCGGACATGTACGCCGCTATCACGAATGCCCGCACCGAGGCCGGCGATACAACCGCGCCCGCCCCATTGCGGACGGTGTGTACCGCAATCCCTCTGTCGTGCGCCTGTTTCCGTAGCGCGGCCTTGTCGGCGTGCAACGCCCCGTGCGACCTGGTTGAACCGGCGGGTTACCGCCTCCGATGACCCGCACAGCCGCTACCCTCGGAAGACAACACTGCGTGGGAGGCGCTTTGAGCGACGTCGGATCGTTGTGGAAAGCACTGGATGAGCAGTTGCTGCCGTTGCTCCGCCGATACCGCCGCAACCTCGCCTCGCTGCAGGTCGATACGAAAGCCGACGACACGCTGTTGTCCGAGGCAGACTTGGCTGCTCAGACGACCATCATCGAAACCATCGGGAGACACTTTCCCGGTTCGCGCTTCGTCGCGGAAGAGGACGCGGCGGAGCTGCCCAGCTCGGGCGAGCCGACCTGGATCATCGACCCGATCGACGGTACGAGTGAGTTCACCACACTGGGCGGACGCGAATTCTGCAGTGTTGTATGCCTTCTCGAAGCCGGTGTGCCGACAGCGGCGTACGTCCTTGCTCCCGAGTTGGGTGTTGATCGTTCACCCATCACGATTCATTGGTCAGGCGAGGTACTGGTGAACGGACAAACGGCTGAGCCGGTTGGTCCGGCGAAGACACCGAGGCGGGCCTCGGTCACGCGAAGCAAGAACACCGCCGTGCGGAAGTTCGAGGCCGATCTCGCCGATGCCGGATGTGTCATGAAGACCCGCACCACCTCCCAAACGTTGGACATGGTCAGAACCTGCATCGACCTGTCCACTTGGACCCGAGCACCGGAACATCAGTTCGACCTGTTCTACCGGCCCAATCAGAAAGTATGGGATGGGGCGGCGGGCATCGGACTGGTGACGGCGATGGGGCGCACAGCTACCGACGGCCACGGGATCAGCCCGTTACCGCTCGATGAGCAGTTTCTGAACCACCGCGAGCCGACCTTCGCCGAGACGATCGCCGGCGACCCTGATTGCGTGCAGTGGTTCGTCGAGTTGCTGGCGGAGCCTCGGAGCGGCTGATGTCCAATCGTGTCATGGTGGACGTCACGACGTTCACCAGCGCAGAAGAATTCATCCTGTCGCAGAACCACAGCTCACCATCGCGACCGCGCGATCCCTTCGCTCAGCAGTGTTACGCCGAGCTCGTCCAATCCCTGATCTATTTCGATGAGGTACTCGTACCGCACCCGACCAAGTTGAATCCGGTTCCCGCCGACTACGGTGACTTCCCTCGAATCCTTCGCCACCTCTTCGACCTGCGAATCGCCGTGCCGATGCTGATCGGCATCGGCGAAGAGCCTGCCCTCGCCACGGCCGAGCGGACCGCTATCGAGACGCTCAAAACCACCGGTGTCGAGACCATGCTGCGGTTCATCGATAAGACCCGCCGCACCGATCGCGAAGTGCAGGAGCGCGGCGGTGGGCAGCGGATGCTGGCGAACATCGCGGCGTGGGCGGATTACCAGTGGGAGAACGTCAGAATCGAGGGCCATCACCGGGCTCGTATCGCCAGTGCCGACGGTGTTGAACTCGACCCCTTCGACCAGTGGGCGCGTGCGTCATCGTTTGCCATGGAAGGGCAATTCCGTAGCTTGATCGAGGACAGCGAACAGCAACTGTGGCTCATTGCCACGTTGGTGCGCTCGCTGCGGTATTCGGCGCGGGCGAAGGTGAAAGCTGTTGCCTACACACCACACCCGCTTCGCCGGGACTTCTCGGTGATGTTCGATCTCTTCGATGACGGTGTTCCCGACAATACGATCGAAGAAGTGATCTCGGCGGTCCGCGGGATACCCAGCGAGATTCGCAAGGTCGCGGGCGCTAGGCATGGTCGTCGACTCCAGCTGTTGGAGTACCAATTGCCGCTGTTGGGTGGGCGATTGTGGTCGCTGCGGGACCGGGGACGACTCAGCGACGAGCGGTGGCTCGAGATGGTGTGCGGCCGTATCGACGAATACCGGGCGCGGGCAGTCGATTTCCGGCGGGCGCTGTCGCGCTGTGATACCGAGGAGGAAGCGCGTCGCTTGGAACTCGACGTGGAAGGCGTGCGCGACCAGTTGCTCCGGCGCCTGGGTCTCGAGGCGGCTGAGCCGAATGAGACCGAGGCGACGTTGATCGAAGCGGCGGCTTCTGTGGCGGAGCTAGTAGGGCCGGGTATACCGATTACCCGGCCACTGCGCCTCGCCTTGATTCCGTTCCGGCGGCACTCGGGAACCCTCGAAAGCCTGCATCAGAAGTTCCTTTACCGCGAGTTCGTCAGCGGTATGTGAGGGGCCCGGCGGAAACGGCTAGGTGCGGTTCTTCGCGGGGCGGTTGGTGGCGGCGCGGCGTTCGGCTTCCTTGGCGGCGATTCGCTCGTTTTCCTTGAGGACCTCGGCGTAGTTCTCGCGTTCGCGGACCAACCATTCCGGGGGGTCGGCGAGGAGGGCGGTGATCTCGTCGGCGGTGAGGGCGTCGGAGACCTGGGCGCGGGAGAGGCCGGAGTTGGAGACGCCGAGTTTGCGGGCGGTGACGTCGCGGGGGAAGGGGCCGGTGCGGCGGAGTTCGGTGAGCCATTCCGGCGGGTCGGTGCGGAGGGCTTCGAGGTCGGCGCGCGAGAGGGGGGTGTTTTGGAAGGATTCGGGGGCCGCGGGGAGGTAGATGCCGAGCTTGTTGGCTGCGGTCAGGGGCTTCATCATCTGGGGGTTCGGGTCCGGGCTCACTGAACCAGCGTATCGGGTGGCGATAGTGTTCCTGGCATGAGCCGGTTCGAGTCGATCGATGTCGCGCGGCTGCGGTGGTTTGTCGCGGTTGCCGAGGAGCTGCATTTTGCGCGGGCGGCGAAGGGGTTGAATATTTCGCGGCAGCGATTGAGTCAGACGGTCATCGAATTGGAGGAGGAGCTGGGGGCGAAACTGTTCGTGCCGGGCGCGCAGCCCACTCAGTTGACTGAGGATGGGGCGGCGTTATTAGTGGAGGCGCGGGAGTTGATCGCGCGGGCCGAGTCGGTGGTCGAGGAGACGACGGACGGGCCGGCGGCATTGCGGGTGGGGTTTGTGCCCGGTGTGACGGTGTCGAAGTGGACGCGGATCTGGGGGGAGCGGTTTCCGGATACGCCGCTCGAGGTGGTGGGGGTGCCGATGGGGGAGCAGGAAGCGGCGTTGCGGTCGGGGCGGGTCGATCTGTGTTTTGTTCGGCTGCCGATCGACCGGGACGGGATGAGTGCGATTCCGCTGTATCGGGAGGTGCCGGTGGTTGTAGTGCCGAAGGATCATCCGATCTCGGTGTTCGAGCAGGTGAGCATGGCGGATCTGGCCGATGAGCGGATGCAGGACGCCTCCGATATCGACGCTGTTTCGGGTGCTATCGAGCTGGTCGCGGCGGGGGTGGGTGTCGCCGTGGTTCCGCATTCGATCGCTCGGCTGCATGCTCGTCGTGACCTGGTGTATCGCACGGTCACCGACGTTGCGGACACGGAGATCGCGTTGGCGTGGCCGACGGAGCGGACCAGTGATCTGGTGGAAGATTTTGTAGGCGTGGTGCGGGGTCGCTCGGAGCGCAGTTCTCGGTCGCCTGGAGTGCGGGCGAAAAGTGCTGAGCCACAGAAGAAGTCGGTGGCGAAGCGGGCTGGTGGACGACCCGGTCCGGCGAAGAATGCGGTCGGTAAGAAGAAGCCAGTGAAGCGTCGGGGACGGTAGCTCGGATCCAGTTGATCCACGGGTGAATCCTTTTCCGGAGTCCGCCCCTCTCTTACTTGTGCCGGCAACCACGTCGGCACTGGTTCGGGAGGTTGCTGTGATCATTGCCGCGATTGTTGTTGGCGCACTGCTGGTTTGTGCGTGCAGTGTTGCCGTGTTGCGTCGTCGGAGCCGGAAATGAGTTGGCCCGACGAACAATTGGTGACCTGCGCGCGGGCGGGTGATGTGGAATCGATCGCCGCGCTGGTGTCGGGGACGCACCCGCATGTGCGGCGGTTCGCCTATTCGCTGTGTGCGTCGCCGGAGGATGCCGAGGATGCCGCGCAGGAGGCGTTGATCATCCTGTACCGCAAGATCGGCACGCTGCGTGCGTCAGGAGCGTTGGCGGCGTGGATGTTTCGCATCGTGCGCAACGAGTGCCTGCGTCAGTTGCGGCTGATGGGGCGACCTGTCGAGGTGACACCTGATGTCTCGATGGTCTCAGCGGAGGACGAGGCGATGCGTCGGTTGGAGGCTGAGCGGGTGGCGTCGGCCATCGCGGCCTTGCCGATCGATCAGCGGCAGGTGCTGATCATGCGAGACCTCAAGGGGTACAGCGGGCGCATGGTGGCGGATCGTCTCGGTCTCAGCACCGCGGCGATGAAGTCGCGGTTGCATCGGGCTCGTTCCGCCGTGCAGCAGTCGTTGCGCGGCGGGTTTCCGGAAGCGGGTCGCGAATGAACGAGCAGAGCTTCGCCAGCACTTCGGTGCCGCGGCATCTGGCCCGAGGGGTGGCCGGATTCGGCGCACTGATCGCAGCGTTCGCGCTGCTGCCGTGGGTCGGCCTGGCGAGTTTGCTACTCGCCCCGCTCGGCTTCGTCGCACTCCGGGGTTGCCCGACCTGCTGGGCCATCGGATTGATGCAGACCATTTCGATGGGCCGGTTGCAACGATCGTGCGCAGACGGTCGATGCCAACTGACGCTCGCCGATTGACCCACACCCCACTCGTCCGTCGAGCGGGGACATGGCGGCAGCAACTGCGAGTGCGCACTCCGTCATATCCCGTCCGACGGCATAAGCCACCCCCGGACCACCTTTCGTCGAGCGGGACGTCGTGGCGGCAAAGCGTGGGTGCGTGCTACGCCATGTCCCGCTCGACGGCGTCGTTCGGCTTGTTCGGGACGTAGCGGCGGCGAATTGCGAATGGGCGCTGCGTCATGTCCCGCTTGACGGCATTGGGCGGCTTGCCCGGGACGTAGCGGCGGCCAACCGCGAGTGCGCGCGCCGTCATGTCCCGACCGCCGCATCGCGTGGCCGTGCCTGGGCTCAGCTTTCGTCGAGCGGGACGTCGTGGCGGCAAAGTGCGGGGGCGCGGGTCATGTCCCGCTTGATGGCATCGGGTGGCTTGCCCGGGATGTAGCGGCGGCAGATCGCGAGTGCGCGTCGCGTCATGTCCCGCTCGACGCCATCGAGCGGCCTTGCCCTGCACAACCTTTCGCAGAATGAGGCGGAGCGGCGGCGAAGTGCTGCGTCATGTCCCGTTCGGCGGCCTCGGGCGGGTTGGCCGGGACGTAGCGGCGGCAAAGTGCGAGTGAGCACTGCGTCATGTCCCGCTCGATGCCGCCGGGTGGCTTGCCTGGGACGTAGCGGCGGAAATGGCGCGTGCGCGCGGCTTCCTGTCCCGCTCGACGCCATCGAGCGGCCGTGCCCTGGAACACCTTTCGCCGAATGGGATGTAGCGGCGGTGAAGTGGGAGTGAGTGCTGTGTCATGTCCCGTTCGGCGGCGTTGGGCGGGTTGGCCGGGACGTAGCGGCGGCGAAGTGCGGGTGAGCGCTGTGTCGTGTCCCGTTGGGCGGCGTTGGGCGGGTTGGCCGGGACGTAGCGGCGGTGAAGTGGGAGTGAGCGCTGCGTCGTGTCCCGCTGGGCGGCGTTGGCCGGGACATGGCGGCGGCGAATCGAGAGTAAGCGCTGCGTCATGTCCCCTTCGACGGCATCGGGTGGTCTTGCCGGGACGTAGCGGCGGAAATGGCGCGTGCGCGCGGCTTCATGTCCCGCTCGACGCCATCGAGCGGCCGTGCCCTGGACCACCTTTCGCCGAATGGGACGGAGCGGCGGTGACGTGGGGGGAAGCGCTGCCTCAAGGCCCGCTGGGCGGCGGCTGGGCGCTGGCCGGGGCATAGCGGCGGCAAAGTGCGAGTGAGCACTGCGTGATGTCCCGCTTGGCGGCGTCGGGCCGGTTGGCCGGGACGTAGCGGCGGCGAAGTGCGGGTGAGCGGTGCGTCGTGTCCCGCTTCGCGGCGTGGCCGCTCGCCTGGGACGTAGCGACGGCGAATCGGAGTGCGGGCACCCTGGTGTCCCGCTCGACGCCGCTACTCCCGGAGCGGTCAGGCGCCGCAGACTCGGTTGAGTTCGGTGGTGTAAGGGTCCAGGTCGGTGACGTTTTCGTCGAGCAGGGCGTTGGCGTAGCCGGTGATGGCGGCCTTCTCTTCGCCTTGGGCATCGAGGGACATCAGGGTGAAGTGGAGGGCCTGTGCGACGACGTCGTCGATGACACCATCGGGGGAGCCGTCGATGGCCTTGTTGATCGCGACGATGGCACGGTTGCAAGCGTCGGACTGGGCGTGGGCCGGGGCGGCGGGAACTAAGAGCAGGGAACCGATGGCGCTGGCGGTCAGCAGCGCGGCGGCGAAGATCTTGGGCATGGGGGTTCCTCACAGGTCAGCAGCGAAGGTCCGCGACTCGAGTGAGTCGCGGACCTCTCGACGCACACCGTACTCGACCCCGCTGGCCTGCTGAAAGCCGGTATAACTCAGGGCATTCGGCGGGTCCACCATGATCAACGGCACCTGACCGTGGCCGCTACTCGCGACGGTCAAGTGCCGTTGAAAGGGAAAGCTAGCGAGGCTTGCGCCGCAGGAACGAATCCCGGACCAGAATGCCGACGATGGCGGCGGCGAAACCGATGAGGAAGATGTCCTCGACTCGCCCCTTGTGGTTACCGATGATCATCGCAAGCAGGATGAACGCGGTGATCCAGCCGGCGATGCGGAAGGTACGGGGCGACTCACCGCTCCATCCCCACTCTGCGGAGGGAACCTCGGCGGTGTCCACGTGAGTGACGATGCCGCGCTCGGTGCTGGCGGGTTCGAGTTCCGTGGCGGCCACGATCGCTCCTTAGCTGGTTCGGGTACCGCGGGTTCCGGTACGCGCTCGATGGACTGCTGCTCGATATCGTGACATACGACGGCGCGTCGTTGTAAGTCGGCCACGCCGGTCGGGCGATGACAGCGGGCGGGACGGGTATGCACTGCGCGTACTTTCTTGTGCGCCACAATGAACCCGTGTCCGACATCGTGAGAGTCCTGCTCCTCGGCAGTACCGGATCCATCGGTACCCAAGCGCTCGAGGTGATCGCCGCCAACCCCGACCGGTTCGAGGTGGTCGGCCTGGCCGCGCGCGGCGGCAATACCGAGCTGCTCGCCGCGCAGATGGCCGCCACCGGGACGCGCAATGTCGCTGTCGCCGATCCGGCCGCCGCTCAGCAATTGGAGGTGGAGCTGGCCGGTCCGGACGCGGCTACCGAACTGGTGCGCCGCACCGAGGCCGACGTCGTGCTCAACGCGCTGGTCGGCTCGCTCGGACTGGAACCGACCCTGGCCACCCTGCAGTCGGGCACCCGGCTCGCGCTGGCGAACAAGGAATCGCTGGTCGCGGGCGGCTCGCTGGTCACCCGCGCGGCCGCGCCCGGCCAGATCGTGCCGGTCGATTCGGAACATTCCGCGCTCGCCCAGTGCCTGCGCGGCGGGCGGGCCGAGGAGGTGGACCGGCTGGTGCTCACCGCGTCCGGCGGACCGTTCCGCGGCTGGACCACCGAGATGCTGGAATCGGTGAACCCCGCTGAGGCGAAGACGCATCCGACCTGGTCGATGGGTCCGATGAATACGCTGAACTCCGCGTCGCTGGTCAACAAGGGGCTCGAGCTGATCGAGACGCACCTGCTGTTCGGCATTCCCTACGACCGCATCGACGTCACCGTGCACCCGCAGTCGATCGTGCACTCGATGGTCACCTTCACCGACGGCTCCACCCTCGCCCAAGCCAGCCCGCCGGACATGAAACTGCCCATCGCGCTGGCCCTCGGCTGGCCCGACCGGGTGCCGGGCGCCGCCGCGGCCTGCGACTTCGGCACCGCCGCCACCTGGACCTTCGAGCCCGTCGACAGCGAGGTCTTCCCCGCGATCGACCTCGCCCGCCGGGCCGGCGAAGCAGGCGGCACCGTCACCGCCGTCTACAACGCCGCCAATGAGGTTGCGGTACAAGCGTTCCTGGACGGCGCCATCCGCTTCCCCGCCATCGTCCGCACCGTGGCCGCCGCGATCGAGGCTGCCGACCAGTGGCGCACCGAACCGAACTCCCTCGAGGAGGTCCTCGCCGCCGACACCTGGGCCCGCGACTTCGCCCGATCCCGAGTGCGTGGCTGAGATTGTCGGTGGCGCCGGTGGTCGCTTGACGCCGCCCGCAACCCCGGGTTCGTGTCTGGGTCCTCCGTGATCCGAGCTGGTCTGCCTGGGGTCGTCGGTGAACTGGTCTGTGTGCCTGAGGTCGCTGGTGATCCGGGCTGTGTGCCTGAGGTCGCTGGTGATCCGGGCTGTGTGCCTGGCAACGCCTGCGATCCCGGGCGAGTACTTGATGACGTCCGGATCCCGGATGCGCGCCTGACGACGCCCGCGATCCTGGGTGCGCGCCCGAGGCCCACGCCTAACCGCATGCGCGCCTGAGGTCGCCCGCTAACGGCGTACGCGCCTGAGGTCGTCGGTGGTGCCGGTGCGTGCCCGAGACCGTCTGCGAACCCGGGTGCGCGTTTGAGGCTGGCCACGAACCCCAGTGCGCGCTCGGGGTCGCCCAGTGCGCGCTTGGGGTCGCCCGCGAACCGGGGTGCACGCCTGAGGTCGCCTGCGAACCCGAGTGCGCGCTTGACGCCGCCCGCGAACCGGGTGCGGTGCCTGAGGCCGTCCGCGAATTGGCGTGAGCGCCTGAGTCGGCCCGCCTAACCGCGTACGCATGTGTAACTTCCGCGTCGGCGCCAATCATCGGCAGGGCGAACTCGCGTTGCCGCGGATCGACTCGCCTGGTGAGCCCCGCCTGGCACACTGAATACGCAGGGTCGGGCGGGGTCCGGTTACTGTGGTCGGGGTGCTCGCGGCCGTGACGGGATGTGCGGGTGCAGGTTTGTGGGCGGCCGACCCGGCGGTCGCACTTCATCGAGGCGAGCTGCGCTATGCAGGAGGGCTGCTAAACACATGGTCTACGCGTTGGGGTTCGTGCTGTTCGCCCTTGGCATCACGATATCGATCGCGTTGCACGAATGCGGGCACATGTGGGCCGCCCAGGCCAGCGGTATGAAGGTGCGGCGGTACTTCATCGGCTTCGGGCCGAAGGTGTTCTCGTTCCGGCGCGGTGAAACCGAGTACGGCCTCAAGGCGCTGCCGCTGGGCGGGTTCTGTGACATCGCGGGCATGACCGCGCTGGACGAACTGGAGCCCGACGAGATCGACCGGGCGATGTACCGGCAGGCCACGTGGAAACGACTCGTGGTGATGTCCGGCGGGATCGCGATGAACTTCGTGCTCGGTTTCGTCCTGATCGTGATCATGGCGGTCGGCTGGGGGCTGCCGATATTGACCGAACCGCCGGTGAAGGTCGGAGAATTGCAGTGCCTGTCCGACGAGAACCCGGATCGCACCACCAATCCGTGCTCGGGCGTCGGGCCCGCGCAACAGGCAGGGCTGCAGATCGGTGACACCATCACCGCCGTGAACGGCAAGCCCGTCGACAGCTGGGTCAAGTTCACCACCGAAACCAGGAACGCGACCGGAGAGATGACCTACACGGTCGACCGTGCCGGGCAGTCGCTGACGCTCCGAGTGAATCCCGAGCGGGTCGTGCGCTACACCGAGACAGGGGAGAAGCGCGAGGTCAGCGCGGTCGGCATCATCCGCGAACTGCCGAAGAGCCCCGACTACAACGTGCTGACCGCGATCCCGGCCTCGCTGTCGTTCACCGGTGACCTCACCGTGCGCACCGTGCAGTCCCTTGCCCAGATGCCCGCGAAAGTGGCGTCGCTGTGGGAGGCCGTGACCGGTGGCGAACGCGACCCGGAGACCCCGGTCAGCGTCTACGGCGCGAGCCGGATCGGCGGCGAGACCGCCGAGCGCGGACTCTGGGGGATGTTCATCCTGGTGCTGGCCAGCCTGAACTTCTTCCTCGGCGCCTTCAACATCCTTCCGCTGCTGCCGCTCGACGGCGGCCACATCGCCGTGGTCATCTACGAGAAGATCCGCGACGTCCTCCGCCGCTGGCGCGGGCTCGCCCCGGGCGCACCCGTCAACTATCTGAAGCTGCTGCCCGCCACCTACGTGGTCGTGGTAATCGGCGGTGCGTACATGCTGCTCACCCTCGCCGCAGACATCGTCAACCCGATCAAACTGTTCTGATTTCGTTTACTCGACCGGACGAGTCCCGTCGAGGACCGACCACCGCTGTTCGCCTGCGAAGAGGTACCCTGTCGCCGGCGCTTGGGGGCAGTACGTTGTCGTGGGCGTCACAGGGTGGTCGTTCGGCGTGCGCGACTAAGCTCGGAAAGCGAACGGCCCGGAATGTACAGAGCGCTTGCGAGCCGCGGATGCGCGAGGCCGCACGTATGAAAGTAGGCAGCCGAAGGTGACCAGCACAATCGGATTGGGGATGCCCGCCGCTCCTGCGGCCGTTCTCGCTCCTCGACGCAAGACCCGTCAGTTGATGGTGGGCAATGTCGGGGTCGGAAGTGATCACCCGATCTCCGTGCAGTCGATGACCACCACCAAGACCCACGACATCAACGCCACCCTGCAGCAGATCGCGGAGCTGACCGCTTCCGGCTGTGACATCGTGCGCGTGGCCTGTCCGCGTCAGGAAGACGCGGACGCGTTGGCGACGATCGCCCGCAAGAGCCAGATCCCGGTGATCGCCGACATCCACTTCCAGCCGCGCTACATCTTCGCCGCGATCGACGCGGGCTGTGCCGCGGTGCGCGTGAACCCGGGCAACATCAAGGAATTCGACGGCCGGGTCGGCGAGGTCGCCAAGGCGGCGGCCGCCGCGGGCATCCCGATCCGCATCGGCGTCAACGCCGGTTCGCTGGACAAGCGCATGCTGGAGAAGTACGGCAAGGCCACCCCGGAGGCGCTGGTGGAATCCGCGCTGTGGGAGGCCAGCCTGTTCGAGGACCACGGTTTCGGCGACATCAAGATCTCGGTCAAGCACAACGACCCGGTGGTCATGGTGGAGGCCTACCGGCAACTGGCCGCGCGCAGCGACTACCCGCTGCACCTCGGCGTGACCGAGGCGGGTCCGGCGTTCCAGGGCACCATCAAGTCCGCGGTGGCGTTCGGCGCGCTGCTGTCGGAGGGCATCGGCGACACCATCCGGGTCTCGCTGTCCGCGCCGCCCGCCGAGGAGATCAAGGTCGGCGACCAGATCCTGCAGTCGCTGAACCTGCGCCCGCGCAAGCTCGAGATCGTGTCCTGCCCGTCGTGTGGCCGCGCCCAGGTGGACGTGTACACGCTGGCGAACGCGGTCAGTGCCGGACTGGAAGGCATGGAGGTGCCGTTGCGGGTGGCCGTGATGGGCTGCGTCGTGAACGGCCCCGGTGAGGCGCGCGAGGCCGACCTCGGTGTCGCGTCCGGCAATGGCAAGGGCCAGATCTTCGTCAAGGGCGAGGTCATCAAGACCGTGCCGGAGGCGATGATCGTGGAGACCCTGATCGAGGAGGCGCTGCGCATCGCCGAGCAAATGGGCGTGGACGCGGGCGCGGGCGAACCGGTCGTCACGGTCGGCTGAGCCGCCGGCCGAACTTTCACCAGGCCCGGGCGGGGCTGAAGGTGCGCTTCGCCCGGTTCAGTTCGACACACCTGCGACTGTTGCGTTCGGCATAGCCGTACCACATCGTCGATATTCGTGGCAGGCTATCACCGTGCGGAGTCTGCTGGAGCCGACGCGAAGGACGAAGTACGTTCCCGCGCGGCAGCTCGCGAACCGGGACCTGGGCCAGGTCCTGCGAATTCTGGATGCCGATCCGGTGGCCTCGTGCATGGTCGCCGCCCGGCTCCAGGAATTCGGCCTGGACACGGCCAGGTGCGGGCAGGGTGAACTGTGGAGTCGCGGCGGCCCTTCGGAGTCGCTGTGTTTCTCGGGTGCGAACCTGATCCCGCTGCGCGGTGACCACAATGCGCTGCGGGCCTTCGCGGACCGGGCGATCCGGTGGCCGCGCATCGCCTCCTCGGTGGTGGGACGTCGTGAACTGGCGTTACCGCTGTGGGAGATGCTGTCCGACCATTGGGGTCCGGAGCGGGAACTACGCGGCGAGCAGCCGCTGCTCGCCCTCACCCAACCGCCGTTGGTGGCTCCCGACCCGACCGTGCGCCGGGTGCGCCCGGACGAACTCGATCGCTACCTCTGCGCCGCGATCGCCATGTTCATCGAAGAAGTCGGTGTGGATCCCCGCGCTGGTGACGGTGGCCGCGGCTACCGTCGCCGCATTCAGAGCCTGATCGAATCCGGCCGCGCCTGGGCACGTTTCGAGGACGGCGAGGTCGTATTCAAGGCCGAGGTCGGTTCGCTGTCCCGGCGCACCGGCCAGATCCAAGGTGTCTGGGTGCATCCCGAACATCGCGGCACCGGGCGCGGCACCATGGGCACCGCCGCCATCGCCAATGCGGTCATCGCGTCCGGCCGCACCGCGAGCCTGTATGTGAACGACTACAACGAAGTCGCGCGCCGCGCCTACTCCCGAGTCGGCTTCCGGCAGATCGCTACCTTCTCCACGGTCCTGCTCGACTGATCCGTTTACGCTGAAAACCGTTTCAGTGGAAAGAAACACGGAGCGGCGCGATGGTTTGCTCGGTGTTGGCTATTACCATCGGTATCGATGTCGACTAGCACTACTCCGCTGAGAACACCGCTTCTCATCACGCTCACTGTCGCGCTGCTCGCGGTGCCCGCGGCGGGTTGTGCGCGCGGCCCGCAGGGACCGGTGCCCGCGGCCGACGACTTCGTCGCGGCGTTCGCCGAGCGCGACCTGACGGCCGCGGCTCAGCTCACGAACCAGCCCGAAAAGGCCGGTGCGGCAATGGGTTCGGCCTGGGATCACCTGCAGGCCGAGCGGCTCACCGCTCGCATCGGCTCGTCCAGGGTCACCGGCGACACCGCGACCGTCGACTACACCTACGAGTGGCGGCTCCCCAAGGACCGGACCTGGCGCTACACCGGGCAATTGCAGATGGGCCGCAGCGGCGGTCGCTGGAAAGTGCGCTGGACCTCCTCGAACATCCATCCCAAACTCGGTGACACGCAGACGATGTCGCTGCGGTCCACCCCGGCCCCGCGCGCCAGGGTGAACGAGCAGGCGGGCAGCGATGTGCTGGTGCCCGGCAAGGTGTCCCGGGTGGCGTTCACCGCGGCGAACGCCGGCGACCCCGGCGCGGTCGCGACCGTGCTCGCCGGAGCGTTGCGCCGATTCGACCCGCAGCTCACGCCCGAATCCATCCGGGACGCCGCCACCGCGACCAGCGGCGCGTACACGGTCGCACTGCTCAGTGAGAACGAATTCGACCAGGTGAGTACCGATCTCATCGGCCTGCCCGGCGTGGTGATCAGCACGCAGTGGGACCTGGTGCCCACCGACCGCGCCTTCGCCCCGGATTTGCTGGCTCAGATCCGCAAGACCGTGATCGCCGAGGTGGACGGCAAGGCGGGCTGGAGCGTGGTCACCATGAACGCGAACGGCGCCGACACCGACGTGCTCACCGAGGTGCCGTCGCAACCGGCCCCCTCGTTCTCGCTCAGCGTCGACCGCAATGTGCAGAACGCCGCGCAGCGCGCCGTCGACCTGCGTGAAGAGCAGACCATGATGGTGGCGCTGCGCCCGTCCACCGGTGCGATTCTGGCGATCGCGCAGAACAAGGCGGCGGATCGGGACGGGCCGGTCGCGACGATCGGGCAGTATCCGCCGGGTTCGGTATTCAAGACGGTGACCGCGGCCGCCGCGATGTCCACCGGCCTCGCCACCCCGGACACGGTGCTGCCGTGCCCGAGCCGAATCACCATCGGGGAACGCATGATTCCCAACTACAACCTGTTCACGGTCGGTGACGTGCCGATGATCACGGCTTATGAGCGGTCGTGCAACACCACCTTCGCCAACGTGGCCAGCAGGCTGCCGGGCGACGCGCTGCACGCGGCCGCCGCGAAACTCGGTGTCGGACCGGGCTATACGGTGGCCGGACTGCCGACGTTCTCCGGCTCGGTGCCGCCCTCCGACGAGCTGATCCAGCGCACCGAGGACGGTATCGGCCAGGGCAAGGTGGTAGTCAGCCCGCTCGGCATGGCCTTGATGGCGGCCACCATCGCGCACGGTTCGGTACCCGTGCCGTACCTGATCGCGGGCCGCACCACCACGGTCGATGGCGAGCTGACGACCTTCTCGCCGCAGGTGATCACTGGGTTGCGGGCGATGATGCGCAGGGTGGTCACCGGCGGCACCGCGGAGCGGATCGCCGATCAGGGGGAGGTGTACGGCAAGACCGGTGAGGCCGAGGTCGACGGCGGGTCGCACTCGTGGTTCGTCGGCTACCGCGGGGATATCGCGTTCGCGACGCTGCTGGTCAAGGGTGGCAGCTCCGATAATGCGGTCGCGGTCACCCGCGATATGGTCGCCGCGCTGCCGGCCGGTTACTGAGCCGGGTCTTGCGCTGACTGGTTGCTGGTCGCGGCGGTGTGGTCCATGATCGCGGCGCCGGCGTCGCCGCCGTCGAGGATCTGTACGGTGGCAGCGCCGCTGAGGATGATGGCCACACTGGCCAGAACTGTGGTGGAACGCTTCATTGTTCGGCTCCCTCGGGTCAGGGGTGTCGACGGGGGAAAGGTGCTGGTTACTCCGCGCGAGGGTTGCCGCGCGAAGTTATCTGAAAGTTTGCTGAAGCAGAACCGTAAACCGAGATCGATTCAGTGAACAAGCGCAAGTGACGGACGACATGTCAGGCCCGTGCAGTGCGTCGGGTCACATTCTCTGAGATCTTCGGTGAGGCTACCGTCGGGTGAGAGGCCGATTCCGCAGATTGTGGCGATGGTGGAACTACTCCGTGAAACGAGCGATCAGGCCGAATAATGTCGAGAATTTGCCTGCGCTCGGCGGAGGTATTCGGATCAGCGGGCTCGTCCGCTGTGTAGGGGCCGGTTGTGCCTCGCCCGAGTCGGTGAGGTCCTCGCGGGCGATCGGGGTTTGTCCGCCGGCGATCGAAGCCGTCAGGGGACCCTCGGAAATCGAGCCGAGGGGAGCCACCAAGGCGGACCTCGAAGCGGCGGTCCGTGATCTGCTCGCGGACGGCCGGGCCTGGGGAACCATTCCGGCCGACGCCACTGCGGCCTCGCGGACGGCCGGGCCGCGGAACCATTCCTGCCGACGCCACCGCGGCGGATATGTTCCTGCTGGTCGGCGACTTGTCCGCGACCATCCGCACCGGTAGCAGCAACTGGCGGCGGTTCATCGAGCTTGCGATGAACGGCCTGGGCGCTTAGCGCCTTTCGCGCGCGGCTACTCGGCGCGGCGCAACGTGGCGGCGAGGTGGTGTTGCAGTGGCTCGCCGACGGCGGCCATGCGCAACGTGTAATCGATGGTGTCGCCTTTCAATTGAAAGGTGCGACCAAGGGCAGTAACGAGTTTCGCGGTGCCGGTGCGGCCGATGCTGGTGGAGTCGAATTCCATGTGCAGCGCACCGTCGGCGACATTCAGTGCGCCCTCACATATTTCGGTGATTCCGGTGGGGTGCGCCAAGATCAATTCGACGCGGTCCGGGCTCGGGCAACGCAGATAGCCGGTTTCGGCGTGCATCGGTCGGCTGCCGTCGGCGGCGCGGGTGCGCTGCCGATAGGTGAGGAACGGGCGGCCGAGGTGGCCGAACCGGACTTCTTCCAGGTAATCGAACGACTGGATGGTCGGGTATTCGCCGTGTCCGTTGCCACGCCAGGTGCCGAGCAGTGGAGCGAGGGGGGCGATATCGGGATGGGGCGCGATTGCGGGTTGGGGTTCGACCACGGCGCACAGCCTAAACCTTGTTGGTTCGCGGGGTGTTCGTATACTGCCGAATTCTCTTGGAGCTAAGGTTAGCATCGCCTAAACGTCAATCGTGGTGTGTGGCCTACAGAACTTGCCGGCAAATGTCGACGGGCTCGGAGAATGCGCTTTCGTCGGGGGTGGCGCGTGCTCCGCTGTGCGGTTCGTCCCGACAGGGGCGAGCCTGTCGGAAAGGAACAAAAGTTGAACGGACACTGCAGTGAGTTGCGCCGGGCCGGTGCGTGGCGGGCGCGAACGAGAAACGGTCTGCTGCGCGCCTCGGTGCTCGGCGCCGCGCTGGTGGTCGCCGTCGCCTGCTCGAAGTCCGAGCCGGCCGACACCGAGGTGCCCGCGCTCGATGGCAATCGGTATGTGCAGACCAATCTGGCGGCCAACAAGGCCGAGTACCAGGCACTGTTCACCTTTCCCGACATGGTGAACGCCTGGGGCCTCGCCGACCGGCCGAAGGGTGCGGGCGGCCATTTCTGGGTAGGTGCGGGCGGCAAGTCGTTCCAGTTCGTCGGCGATGTGACCGCGTCCGCGGACCCGAAGCTGCAGAAGCTGTTCCAGGATCCGCTGAAGATCGTCACCATCCCCGGCGCCGACGCCGACACCTCGGACAACGGCATCGGCAAAGCCACCGGTGTGCTGTTCAACCCGGCGCCGATCACCTCCGATCTGTTCGTGGTGCGCGATCAGCCGGTCGAGGTGAACGGTGCGCGGCAAATGCTCAGCGGCTCGGCGCGGTTCATCTTTGCCACCGACTCCGGCAAGATCTCCGGCTGGACCGAGCAGGCCGCCGACGGCACCATCGTCCGGCAGGACGGACCCGCCAACCTGATGTTCGACGGCGAACCGCAAGGTATGCAGTTCTTCGGTATCGCGCTCTCCCCGTCCGGTGACAAGTTGCTCGCGGCCGACTTCGGTAAGGATCCGCAGGTGCGCACCTTGGACAAGAACTGGCAGCTGATCCCGACCGCCGGCTTCGTCAACCCGTTCGCCACCGGAGAGGCCGTCGACGCCGCCGCGCCGGACAAAGGCAAGAAGGTGAAGCCGGGCGATCCCGCTCCGTTCAACGTGTCCACCGTCGGCAACCGGGTGTTCGTCGCCTACGCGACCACCAAGTCGGCCGAGGCCGACGCGACCAAGCTGGATGTCGGCGAAGAGGATTCGCTGGACAAGGATCAGGAGAAGGACGCGAAGGGTCTGCCGGACAAGGGCAAAGTCGCGGAGTTCGACGCGGACGGCAAGCTGGTTCGCGTGTTCGACGGCGACAAGCGCTTCAACGCACCCTGGGCGGTGACCGTCGCGCCCGCCGGCTTCGGGCCGCTCAGCGGCAAGCTGCTGATCGGCAACTTCGGAGGCGCGGGCTATATTCTCGCGTTCGATGACGCGACCGGCGAGTTCGTCGACTACCTGCGTGATGCGGAGGGCAAGCCCGTTGCGATCGAGGGGCTTTGGGCGCTGATGTTCGGCAACGGGGAGAGCCTCGGTGATGCCGACTCGCTGTACTTCACGGCGGGTCCGGAGGATGAGAAGGATGGGCTGTTCGGCAAGCTCCGCCTGAAGTAGGTCCTGACGTCGACGGCCCGCACTCTGAGTGCGGGCCGTTCGCGTTTGTTGGCCAGAGCTGAATCGAGCAGAGTCGAATGGTCGCTACTTGATCTTGACGAGCAACCATATGACTCTGCTCAAGTGGCAAAACTCGACAACGCCGCTGCTGCCCTCTCAGTGCCGCACGGTTGTGTCTTCGCTCGTTACCTGCCGGTGGGTGCGGATGGGCGGGGGTCGGTGTTCTGGGCACGGATCGCTTGTTCGACCTCCTCGACCGCGGTGCGAATCATGGTGGCGTAGGGGGTGTCGGGGAGGGTGTGGAGGGTGGCTCGGGCGGCGCTGACCTCGCGTTGGGCGGCGGTGAAGGAGCTCAGCCTGCGGTAGTTGTCGGCGAGGTTGAGGTGCAGGGAGGGGTAGAAGCCCTGGACGTCCAGGCTGGGCTCGTACTGCTGGGCGCGGGCGTTGGTGAGCGCGTCTGCGGCGTCGAGGGCGCGAATGTCCCAGGTGAGGGCTTCGGCCGCGTCGTCGTAGAGGTCAGCGAGGTAGTGGGCGAGGCTGCAGCGGTGTAGCGGATCGCCCTGTGGGCCAAGGGAGTTCCAGAGAGTGAGCAGGGACTCGCGGGCCGCGTCGGGGTGGCCTTCGTGCCCGAGTGTTACCGCCTGCGTGATGGCGGTCATGGTGTCGTCTGTCATGGCGGATGGTCCTATCTGTCGAGTGGCTGCCGGGTCGGCATGGCCAGGGTGGTGAGGTCGCCGTCGGTGGCGGAGCGCAGGACGACCGGGAGGTCGGCTGCGGCGATGTCGAGCATGAGATCCGGGCCCAGCGCGGTGTGGATCGCGGGCAGCAGTGTTGCGACGTCGAAGGAGATATCGATGGGGGCGCCGGTGACGGTGGCGGGGAGGTGGTGTCGGTGGTTGCCATCGGAGACGGTGAGACCGGTCCGGTCGAGCGGTTCGGCCGCATCGGTGGCGAACGGGTTGACGAAGCCCGTGGTCGGGAGCAGCTCGAACCGTACTGTGCGGGAGGAGTTTTCGAGTAGATCGCGTAACCGATCCCGGGCCGCGAGTACCCGTGTTCGGACTGGCGCGAGCCCGGCCAGCACCGCACGATAGTCGGGAAACGGTTCGTCGATCACTCGGCAATGTCGCTCGGCGCTGTCACTGGTGAGTACCAGTGCCTGATCCCTTGGGACAGCGGTGATGTCGTCCTGCCGGCGCAGCCATGCGATGACCGGCGTGACCTCGCTCGCGTCGACGACCAGCGCCCAATCGTCGCCTCGCCGATCCCGTGTCACCACTGTTCGTGTCGACAGCCGGTATCGATCGGTGGCGGTGAGCGTCAGCGAATTCGCGTTCGCCTCCACCAGAATCCCGGCCAGTACGGGTATTTCGTGGTGGATCGCCGCAGCGGCGCGCACCTGCTCGAAAGCCTCTGCCAGCAATGCCGCTGGCAGCACGACCGTGTCGCCGGTGCCGAGGGTCTGTTTGATCGTCTCGGCAACGCGTGCGGCCTCCTGTGCCCGGCGTGTCAGCTCACCGACGTGCTCGTCCAGCAAGCGTTCCGCGCGCTCGGTATCGCCGGACAGGATGTCGGAGATCGAGTCGAGCGGTACCTCGATCGCCCGCAGCTTCCGGATCAGCGCCGCGCGTTCCCGCTGCGCCGCCGTGTAGTAGCGGTACCCGGTGAGCGGATCCACCCGGGCGGGTACCAGCAATCCGCTGTCGTCGTAAAACCGCAGCGCACTGGCTGTGAGCCCGCTCGCTCGCGCCAGCACGCCTATCGTGATCAACCCGTCGGACTCTGCCACCCCGTCATCATGGAGTCTCAGGTAGGCGGAAGGTCAAACGGTGCGATTGGTGGGGTCGGTGAGTGTCGCGTCCCATCGTCGCGACCAATCCCAGACGCCACCCAGGGCGACGCCGAGTTCGGTTCCCGCGGTGGTGAGTTCGTAGGACTTGTCGGCGTTCTTCACGATCAGCCCAGCGCTTTGCAGGTGTTGCAGCCGCACCGACAGCATGCTGGAGGAGCAGTTGTCCATCCGTCGCCGCAGTTCTAGGAACCCGAGCCGCCCGGGTTCCAACTCCCACAGCACGCGCAGTACCCACCGCTGACCCAGCAGTTCCATCGCGGCCAATACCGGTGCGTTCGCTGGATCGGCCCGGTCCTTGGGCGGCCTCGCCCCGCTTGCACTTCTCATTTAGAACTACCATAGTGATTCTGAATTAGAAGCAATCCGCCGGGCCGCCGGGTCCGCAACCGAGAGGAAGACGGTGGTCGAACCAGCCGGACAGCGAATCGTTCTCATCACGGGTGCCTCCCGCGGCATCGGCGCCGAAACGGCGCGCATCCTCGCCGGCCGCGGCGATCACGTGATCATCAACTACCGCGAAAAGGCCAAGCGTGCCAACGCGATCGCCGACGAGATCATCGCCGCCGGCGGCAGCGCGTCCACCGCAGGCGCCGACATCTCCGACGCGGACTCTGCCCGCGCCCTCATCGACGGCATCACCCAGCAGTTCGGCCGCCTGGACGTCCTGATCCTGAACGCCTCCGGCGGACTGGAGCGCAACGCCGCCGCCGACTACGCCATGTCGATCAACCGTGACGCGCAAACCCGGCTGGTCCGACTTGCCTTGCCGCACATGCCTTCCGGTGCCCGCATCGTCTTCGTCACCAGTCACCAGGCGCACTTCCACGGCCGCAAACCCGTTCCTTCCGAATACGAACCCATCGCCGCCAGCAAACGCGCGGGCGAAGACGCACTACGCGCCATGATCCCCACGCTCACCACCCACGGCGTCACCCTGCACACCGTCTCCGGCGACATGATCGACGGCACCATCATCGTGCAACTCCTCGAACGCCGAAACCCGGACGCCGTCGCCGCCCGCCGCGACACCGCCCCACTACCCACCATCACCGAATTCGCCACCGCCGTAGCCGAAGCCACCACCAGCCCCACCGAATCCGGCCACACCACCTACATCGGCGGACCCGACTACCTCACCACCGAGCCCGCCCTCTCGTAGCCCACGTCCGCAGCGGCGACGTGGCGGGAGCGCAACCCTCGATCGAACGGGCAGGGAGAGCTGGCCGACGTGCTGTGGACGGTGGGGCAACTGGCCGAAACGCATGACTCCATGCCCGCTCGCGGATGTCCCGCAGATTCGGGGCGGTCAACGCCCGGCGGCAACCGCCGGTCCGCTCGCCGCACTTGCGTGCGCATCAGGCACGATTTGCCCGACTCGCCCGGGATTGGTTTGGACGCCGCATCGATTGGGCATAGCCGCAGGTCATTAGTTCCGGGTGGCAGATTAAGGTGTGCTCACTCGAGGTTTGCCGAACCCGGAGGGATGCGACGGCAGGCTGGTGGGGAGGTCGCTGACCAGCGCGTGTCGGATGAACGGAAGTAGGTGAAATCGACGTGGAGGGGGGAAGTCTCGTTCACGCTATCGATGTGTGCCAGGTGCGCGATGAGCTGCGGCGACGGCGCGGTGTTCGGTACCCGGGTGAGTGGTCGCACGTCCAGGTGGGTGCGCTGC
This sequence comes from Nocardia suismassiliense, assembly GCF_900269665.1. Taxonomy (GTDB): domain Bacteria; phylum Actinomycetota; class Actinomycetes; order Mycobacteriales; family Mycobacteriaceae; genus Nocardia; species Nocardia suismassiliense. The sequence continues at coordinate 7,132,325 of NZ_LT985361.1, read as the reverse complement.
GATGAACCACTCGGGCAACGACCGCGCGCTCCCCGGGAAAGACCTGCTGCTCGCGGCCTTCCGCGGCTTCCCGCACGAGGATCATCCGATGCTGGAGGCGGCGGGCGAACTAGCGCAGCTGCATCTGGTTCGCGAGCGGACCCCGGCGACCGAGTCGGTCAAGATCGATCGGCGTCGCATCCAGTTGGTGCGTACCATCGACCGCTGGGTCACCTTGGCGACCCCGGTCCCGGAGATCGCCGCTCCCGAACACACCGAAACCGTCGGCAGAATCGTGGACCGGCTCGCGGGGATGACCGCGCAGGCGTTCGCCGCGCTGGCCTTCGCCCCGGAAGCGGTCTTCTACGACGCGTGGGTGCAGATCGAGGAGCTGGCCGACGGCTACCAGGACCTCATCGACGACCTGCGCTACGGCATCCGGCGATTACCGGACGACCCGTACGAGCGCTCGTAACTATTTCCCGCGGCCGAACAGCCGGAACGACCGACTCCGGCGCTGCGGCAATGTCGCGTAGACCATGGTCATGTCGGCGAACACCTCCGCCTCCCGCTCCCGGTCGACGCCGAACTCGGTCCGGCCGAGCACATGCTCGATCGACTGCGGCGACACCGACGGCAGCAGCAGCCCCAGCGACGGCGGCACCGGCGCGCTGCGATCCGATTCGGTGGTGCCGTGACCGAGCAGCATGTGCCCGACCTCATGCAGGATGATGTGGTCGGCATTGCGGTCGGTGGCGTCGACGTCGTAGACGATGATGTCGTCGTGTTTGCGCGCGACCCAGAGACCGCCTCCGCCGCAACCGATCTCGTTCAGCAGCGGCTTGGGCGCGGTGTGCAGGCTGATGGAGCGGCCGCGGTGCGCGGCAACAGCGGCCAGATAGGCCGCCAGGTTCCACGGGTTGGGGAGGGGCACGGTTCGGGTCGCGTCACCGAAACGAGCTTCCATGCTGGTCATCCCGGCACACATTACTCACCGTGCCGCGACTAGTCACCTAGTGATCCGGGCGAACCCGGCGTGAGCTGGTGCACTGTCCGAGAACAAGATCCACTATTCGGCGGGTGGTTTCGCCGCTGCGGGGGCGGCGTGGAAGTACCGAATCGCCAGGTGGTTGACGCCCCACAGCACGACGCCGACGGCGAGCAGTACCCCCGCGATCGCGTACTGCTGCGGATTGCGGTCGGTCCACGGCGTCACCAGGAACCCGCACGTCAGCGCGCCGATCACCGGGAGCGCGGTGGGCGTGTGGAAGTGTTCGTGCGACACCGGATCTCGGCGCAATACCAGCACGGCGACGTTCACGACGGTGAACACGGCGAGCAGCAGCAGCGCGGTGGTGCCGCCGAGCTCGGGCACCTCGCTGACGACCGCGATCAGGCACAGCGCGAGCAGCGTGGTGAACAGGATCGCGATGTAGGGCGTGCGCCGACCGGCGTGCACGTGCCCGAGCGGCCGCGGCAACACACCCTGCCTGGCCATGCCGTAGAGCAGGCGACTGGCCATCAGCATGTTGATCAGCGCGGTGTTGGCGACGGCGATCATGCTGATGTAGGCGAAGACGTGCGTCGGGAACGCCGGCCAGCCCACCTGCACGACTTGCAGCAGGGGCGTGTCGCCCTGGCCGAGTTGCGCCACCGGCACCAGCGCGATCGCAGTGATCGAGACGAGCACATAGACGAGCGCGGTGATGGCCAGCCCGGCCAGCAGCACCTTCGGGAAGATCCGGCTGGGTTGCTTGCACTCCTCGGCCATATTGACCGAATCCTCGAAGCCGACCATCGCGTAGAAGGCCAGTGTGGTGGCGGCGATGACGCCGCCGACCGCCGTCCGGTCGCCGGTGTCGAACTCGACCACCCGGCCGAAGTCGCCGTCACCCGCGCCGAGCGCCCAGCAGCCGATCCCGATGACGATCAGCAGACCGGTCAGCTCGATGCAGGTGAGCAGCACGTTGAGCTTGACGCCCTCGCTGACCCCACGCAGGTTGATCGCCGCGACCACCATCATGAAGGCCAGCGCGATCATGGTGATCGCGATGCCCTTGCCGAGATCCAGGTCGAAGGCCGCGGCGAAGTTGGCCGCGAAGGCGCGCGACGCCGTCGAGGCCGAGGTGATCCCGGAGCACATCACCGCGAACGCGACCATGAAGGTCAGGAATTGGATGCCGAAGGCTTTGTGCGTGTAGAGCGCGGCACCCGCGGCATGCGGGTATTTGGTGACCAATTCGAGGTAGCTCATCGCGGTGACCAGCGCGACCAGGAACGAGACCACGAACGGCACCCACACCGCGCCGCCGACCTCGTTGGCCACCTTGCCGGTGAGCGCGTAGATCGAGGAACCGAGGATGTCGCCGACCACGAACAGCAACAGCAGTCCCGGGCCCATCACCCGCTTCAGCTCCGGCTGCGATTCCCGCTGTGCGGTGACCTCGGCCATGCGGTCCCTCCCGATGTTCGAACAGATGGATGAAGTACCCCGAACCACTCGAAAGTAGTCGACCGACTTTTACTTTCGCGGCGAATCGCGCGACGCGATGAACCGAAACGCGCGCTGTCTCGGTATCTCCTAGGACAGTCGCCCGCGACATGCGGACAAGTGCCGGTTCCCGGCAAACCGGTGCGGATATCCGCAGGATGAGAGCGTGCAGATGAGCCTGCTGACGGTGGCGTCGCGGCCGCGGATCGGGGCGGCCGCCCAGTGGTGGGTCCTGACCAGCCGCCTGATCCGGCCGTCCTGGCGCAACGGCGAGTTGGTGACCGCCGTGGTCGCGCCGACCGTGTTCACCCTCGGGTTCTACGTGCCGCTGAACCTGGTGATGAGCGTGTACGGGCACGGGCTCAGCAGCTACGCCCAGTTCCTCATGCCGATGATCGTGATGCAGGCGGTGGCCTTCTGCGCGACCTCGGCCGCGTTCCGTGCGGCCAGCGACGCCAAGGATGGGCTCACCGTGCGATTCGGCTCGATGCCGATGCCCGCGACGGCACCGCTGGCAGCGCGCGTGACGGCGGCGATGTACCGTGCCGTGGTCTCGTTGGCGGTCGCCGTGCTGTGCGGACTGGTGATCGGTGTGAGGTTCTATGGAAGCTGGTGGCATACAGCGGGTTTCATGGCTCTCTCCTTATTGATCGCGTTGTCGTTCTGTCTGGGCGCCGACCTGATCGGCAGCCTCGCGAAGAGCCCCGAGGCGATCACGCAGGCGCTCATCTTCCCGCAGTTGATCCTCGGCCTGGTGTCCACTGGTATCGCGCCGGCGCACCAATTTCCGTCCTGGCTCCAGCTTTTCGCGCGCAATCAGCCGGTATCGCAGTTCGTGTACGGCCTGCGCGCGCTGGCCGGTGATCCGAGCGGCAACGCGGGCGTCGTCGGCTGGCCGGTGCTCGGGCCCGGGTTGGCCTGGGCGGTCGGGATACTCGTGGTGTTCGGCGCGCTGAGTGCGGTCGTCGCCATGCGGAGGACGGGATGACGCAGACGGACGATCAGGTAGCCGCGGCGAATCTGCCTGTAGTGCACGGTCACACCGAGACCTGGCGGTTACTGGTGCCGCAGACCATCATTCAAACCCGGCGGCTGCTGCTGCGCTGGTGGCGCGATCCGTTGACGATGGTGCAGTCGCTGGTGTTTCCGGCGCTATTGCTGATCGTGCTGAATAACGTTCTCGGCAAGCAGATTTCGGTGTTCGCCGGCGCGAGCGCCCTATATGGCTCGGTGCCGATGGTGGCGCTGGTCGGGGTGATGTCCGGGTCGCTGGCCGGGGCGATCACGCTCGGCCGGGAACGCGATCAGGGCCTGCTCGCCCGGCTGTGGGTACTGCCGGTGCATCGCGCGTCCGGGCTCGCCTCGCGCATTCTCGCCGAGGGCGTGCGAATCCTGTTGTGCACCATGGTGTTGTTCGGGGTAGGCATGCTGCTCGGTTTCCGGTTCGAGCAGGGGCTGCTCGCCGGTCTCGCGCTGTTCGGGGTGCCGCTGCTGTATGGGCTCGGCTTCGCGACGCTGGTCACGGCGTGCGCGGTGTTCAGTGCGAAAGCGGCACTGGTGGAGGCGGTTTCGCTGGGCTCGTCGATCATGATGTTCTTCAGCACCGGGTTCGTGCCGCTGGCCGCGTATCCGCGCTGGGCGCAGCCGATCGTCGCGCACCAGCCGATGAGCTACGCGATCGACGCCATGCGCGGGCTGTCTCTAGGCGGAGCGGTACGAACTCCGCTGCTGGCCACGGTGGCGTGGTCGGTCGGCGCGATCGTGGTGTTCGCGGTGCCCGCAGCCGTCGGCTACCGGCGTGCCAGCCGCAGTTAATGTCCCATCCGCGCCGCAGCGTCCATGATCATCTCCGCGGAGTCGCGCGGGCTCAGCGCCATCGCGCGCAGCTGGTCGAAAATCACACCGAAGCGGCGTATTTCGGGGTGACCCTCGATGAGTTCGTCGCCCGCGATGCCTTCCACGTACACCAGCTCCGGGTCGGCCGGATCGTGGAAGTCGAGCAGGGTGAACGAGCCCGCCATGCCGGGATGTGCGCCCGCGTCGAACGGGAGGACCTGCAGGATCACGTTCTTTCGTTTGGTTTCCTGGAGCAGCCGATTCAGCTGGCCATGCATGACGGCGGGCCCGCCGACGGTGCGCCGGATCGCGGCCTCGTCCATCACCACCCACAGCTCGAGCGGGTCCTCTTTGGTCAGGTTGGCCGCGCGGTCCATCCTGGCGCGTGCCCGGTCCTCCATGATCGCCGCTTCCACCTTCGGCATCGAGGTGTCGATCACGGCGGTCGCGTACTCCATCGTCTGCAAAAGCCCTGGGATGGTGGAGGTCTGGTAATGCCGCGCGGACAAAGCTTCGGCCTCGAAATTGATGTAGGCCGCATACACCTCGGAGACGCTGCCCTCGTACGCGCGCGACATACCCGGCTTGAGCGCGTCCGACAGCAACTCCATCGCGTCCTCGCGCTGCTCCTCGGTCACGCCGTACAGATCGAGCATCGCCTGCAGGGTGCGCCGCTGCGGCCGGGCCTGCGCGGTTTCGATCCGGTACAGCGTGGTGACGTTGATACCGGTCTTGCCACTCACGTCTTCTTTGCTGAGCTCGGCCTGCTCGCGCATGACCTGCAGCATCGAGGCCAACCGGCGTAATCGCACGGTCAGGACGGTGCGTTTGCCTGCCATGACCACTTCCCTTCGGTCTGCGCGCTGCTCGGCACACTGGCAAGTCGGTGGGGAAAGTCCACGTCGACGGCTGAAGTGCCACGGGAGCGTGTTCGTAGACGAAGCGTACCGCTTTCGATCTCGCTGCAATCCAAGGTTTTAGGTTCTCGCTCAGTAGGTTTTTCAGCCGCGTTTGTGGCGGAAGGCGTCGAGGCCATTGCGGTTGAGCATGCTGAACGTGGTCTTCCACCAGGGGCGGGCCGGGTCGGGATCGTTGCCCGCGCCGAGCCGGTGCAGCTGATCGGTGTGCCACTGCAGGTCCAGCGCACCGTCGAGCGAGCGCAGGCTGGTGACCTTGGACAGCGGGCCGCGCAGGCCCATTGCGATGCCGACGGTGCGGAGGCGTTCGTCGCGGCCGGTGAGCACGGCGTCGGCGGCGTCGGGGGTGACACAGGTCGGGCGGCCGATGCCGATCACGTCGCAGCCGCCGGAGGCGAGGGCGTCCGCCATGGCGGTGCGCGAGCGGAACCCGCCGGTGACGGCGATCGGCAGCGGGCCTGCTGCGGCGCGGGCGGTCCGCGCGTAGTCGAGGAAGTAGGCCTCGCGGGCCAGGGTGCTCGCCGCGGGTGCGTCCTTGCGGCCCATCATCGCGGGGGATTCGTAACTGCCGCCGCTGATTTCGATCAGGTCGAGGCCTTCGGTGACGAGCCGTTCGATGACCCCGCGCGACTCGTCCTCGGTGAAACCCCCGCGCTGGAAGTCGGCGGAGTTCAGCTTGATGCCGACGGCGAAGCCCGGCGCCACCGCGGCGCGAATGCGGCGGAGAACCTCGACGGCGAAGCGCATGCGGCGCTCGGGATTACCGCCCCACCGGTCGGTGCGCTGGTTGGCGAGCGGCGACAGGAACTGCGACACCAGGTATCCATGCGCTCCGTGGATCTGCACGCCGTCGAACCCCGCTATCTCGGCGATCCGCGCCGTCGTCGCGTAGCGGTCGATGGTCTCTTCGATCTCGGCGTCGGTGAGTGCCCGCGGCGTCGGCATGCCGGGGATCTTCGGGGCTATCGCCGACGGTGCGACCGGACGGGTCCGCGTCACCAACGGATTGGCTTGTCTGCCAGGGTGATTGATCTGCATCCAGATCGGCGCGCCGCCGTCGTGGGTGGCCTTCGCCCAGGCGGTCAACGCGTCGAGATCGCGCTCGTCGTCGACCACCACATTGCCCGGCTCGCCGAGATGGCCGCGGTCGACCATCACATTGCCGGTGACCACCAATCCGTAACCGCCTGCGCCCCACCGCGTATAGAGCCGGGTCAGCCGCTGGTCGGGTGCGTTGGCGGTGTTGCCCAAACCTTCGCTCAAGGCCGATTTCATCAGCCGGTTGGGCAGGATCTGGCCGCACGGCAGCGCGAGCGGGTCGGCCAGGGTGGTGACGGAGGTCATGCTGAGTCCTTCTGCTGGGCAACGGGTTCAGGATCGTGCGGCACGCGCGGTACGGACCGCGAGCTCCTTGGCTGCCGCGAGCGGCTCCCACTTCGCGGGGTCGGCGGCATGGTCGGCGACGCCGAGGACGTTGCCCGCACGGATCTCCGCGTCCAGGTCGCGCCCGCACGCCGCCCCCGCCGCATGCAGGCCGGACAGCATCGCGCCTTCGACCGCGGGACCCCACGCGGTGCTCGCGCCGCACAGGAACAGGCCGTCGATTTCGGTGCGGGTACCCGGCCGGAACGGCCCGAACTGAGTGAGGGACAACTCGAGTCCGTATGGAGTGCCCGCACTGGCGCGGGTGTAGCGGTGCTGGGTCAGCGGGGTGGCCGCCTCGCACCACACGATGTGGTCCGCGATGCCGGGGATGACCTCGGCGACCCGCGCGATCATGATCTCGGTGAAAGCCGCTTTCACACGCAGGTATTCGGGGTTGCGCTGGTAGCTGTCGTCGCCCGCCGCGGGCCAGGCGGCCAGGCCCCAGAATTCGGGCTCGCTGGGGACTAGGGTCATCACCTCGAGTACCGAGGAGCCCGTCGGCGCACCGTGCGGGTTGTCCGGATCCTTGACCGTGGTGACACTGACATACGCGGGCAACCGCTTTCGAGCCTCCGCGATGCGTCCATCTTTGGTGTAGCCCGGCTTGTTCTCCGACAGGGCTTGGAACAGTGAGGTGACATCCTCGGAGGTCGGCAGCGAGTAGAAGTTGGTGTTGGCCATCCGGGTACTCAGGTCGAGGTCGACGCCTAGATAGCAGTTGAAGAACGATTGCGACATCCGTAACCGCTCGACCCGCGTGATGGTGGTGCGGCGCAGGTGTTTTCGTCCGACGAGCTGGAGATAGGTCTGCTTGAGGTCGGCGTTGGAGACCACGATCGGCGCGGTGAACTGGCTGCCGTCCTCGAGTTCGACGCCCGCTACTGCCTTGTTGTCGACCAGGATTCGGCGCACGGCGGACCGCGTACGAATCTGTCCGCCGTTGGCGACCACGACCTCGCCGAGCCGGGTCGAGAGCACTTGTCCACCGCCCTTGGGGAACCAGGCGCCGTCGCTGAGGAAGTTCTGCAGCATGAACGCGTGCACCGCGACCGGGGTGCGGTGCGGCGGGCTGGCATAGGTGCCGTACTGCACCGACATCGCGGCTTTGAGTGGGGGACTGAGTAGATGGGCGTTCAACAGCTGGGTCAGCGGAATCATCGCCCACGGCGCGTGAATACCGGCCGCCAGCAAGAACTTCGCGTTGCCGAGCAGGGACGCCGGGGTGCGGCTGTGGTCGATGCTCGCGCCGATCCGCCGCAGAATGCCGACCACCCGGCGGATCTTTCGTGCCTCGGCCGGGAACGCCTCGATCAGGTTGCGCTGGTAGTTGTCCCAACCCCGCGGGATCTTCAGCGTCAGGTCGGGGAAGACGATGGTGTCGAAACCGTCGGGGTCCAGCGGCAGGAACTCGATCTTCTGGTCCAGCCCGAGGCCGCGCAGGATGGTCGGGATCTGACCGTTCGGCCCGCAGTCGCCCAAATAGTGCACCCCGACGTCGAATTCCCACTTTCCGGCCCGCCGGAACACGTGGGTGCAGCCGCCGATCACGTCGTAGGCCTCGAGCACCAAGGTGCGCCGGCCGGCCGCCGCCAGATACGCGGCGGCGGTCATGCCGCCGATGCCCGCGCCGACGACGATCGCGTCGAAGGTGTGGTCCGCGGTGGCCGCGTCCTGCTCGACGAGAGCGGTCATGTGTTCCTCCATGATCGGGCCTCGCCGCGGCGAGCTGGACCGTTGCTGTTACCAAAGGTCACGGTTTCCTACACGGTAGTAGCATGATCGGTCTACCGCAAGCAGGAAATAGGTAAGCTGCGACCATGACGATGCGTCCCCGTGAGCGGCTCATCATGGGCACGATCGACCTGATCCGCCGCCGTGGCGTCGCGGGCACCGGCATGACCGAGCTGCTCGCGCACAGCAACACCGCCCGCCGGTCGATCTACCAGAACTTCCCGCGCGGCAAGCAGCAGCTGGTCGAAGAGGCCACTCGGACGGCGGGCAAGGTGATGGCCGCGGCGATTGCCGCGACCGCCGAATCCGGCACCGCCGCCGCACGACTCGCCGATTTCGTGCGGATGTGGAAGGACACGCTGGTGAATGGCGACTTCACCGCGGGCTGCCCGGTGGTCGCGGCGGCCTTGGCCGGGTCGGAAGTGCCTGCGGCGCCTGCCATCGCCGCCGAGGCATTCGCCGAGTGGGAGGCGCTGATCGCCGAGCAGTTGATCGCCGAGGACTTCGACGGTGCGACTGCGGCATCGTTGGCGACTACGGCGGTGGCGGCCATCGAGGGTGCGGTTGTCATGTCCATCGCCGCCCGTTCGGTCACTCCGCTCGAGCGAGTCGCGGCACAGCTCGATCAGCTGCTCCGTTACCCGCAGTCCGGGCGCGGGGCGTAGTCAGCACTTCTGCACAGTCCGGCAGATCCGGCGGGGCTTCGGTGCCGAATACGTTCTGGTCGGAAGTGATGACCCGGGTCGACTCGGGGCGTCGTTCGGCCTGTCGGCGAGCACGAATCCATCGAAGGAGTTCCCGTGTCCCTCAGCTACCGTTCTACCGGTGCCGCAATCCTCGCAGGCGCGGTACTCGGCGCGTGCATACTTGCCGCGCCCAGCTCGGCCAGTCCGGATCCGGACGGAGACAAGGCGCGCATCATCTGCAAGGAAAGTGGCCAGGTCACCTGGCTCAACGTGGGAATCGGAGAGAAAGCCTTGCCCGTCGGATGGCAGGCGACGATTCTCTTCAGCGGTTGCTCGGGGCCGGACATCTCGCTGACCGAGCCGAAACCGGTCAGCATGGCCATCGCGGGGACGGAGAAGGTCGCCTGCGACGGTCCGGTCGAGGAGCACAAAGGCACCGGGGCGATCACCTGGTCGGACGGAACCACCAGCAAGATCAGTCAGACGAGTGAAGGGCAGACCAAAACCGACGGCTCCGGCCCTGGCGACTTCCCGATCAAGATCGAGTCGGGTCATTTCAAAGGTCATGAGGCAGTGGACAGTAATGACGTGACGGTGGAGGGCACCTGCCCGGGTGTGACCGCAGGGGTGCTCACCGGAAAGTTCTACATCTTCTGACCAAATGCCGGACCCTTCCGCGTTCGGGCCGCTCCGGGCGGAGCCGATTCTGCTCGCGCACCCACACGCTCTCCCGGACCAGCTGACGGTGTTCCACCGCCGAGCCGCGCACAACGAACACTCGCTTGTCACGTGCGCGGCAACGCATTCGCTCACCACGGGCGAGGCCGAACACGACGAGTTCTTCGGAATCCGGCGTGCGGCAGGGGATGCCGAGTCGCTCTGGCATGCTGCGTTCGCGCGTGTTGTCGAAGCGGTTGTGGCACATACTCCGAGCCATCAGCACGAGGAGATCTGCGGCGCTTTGACCTCGACGTTCCCCGCGCTTCTTGTGCCGTCGGCGCAGCGACCGAATGAGCCGCTTTGGACCGGCCTCGACTACTGGGTCCGCGGCCATCAATTGTTCGCGGTCCTGACTCAGGCCGCCACGGTGAGCATGCGCCATGCCTGCACGCGGGCACGACTTGGTGATACAACGGCTGCCGCAGCCAGCCTCGAGACTACGGCATCCGTCTTTCGTTGCAGTGCAGCGGCTCTGCGACTCACTGCCGGATTCGCCGCCGATGAGTATCGGGAGCGGGTGCGGCCGTTGATGGAACCGCCGCGAGTTACCGCAGGCTTCAGCGGGATCCTGTCCGTCGACCATCGTGCGCTGGTCGACGCTCTGCGAAAGTGGCAGAGGCACAGCGAGATCCGCGAGTTGTCCGGGGGAGCCGCGCTGCTGCGCGATGCCCTTGCCGATGTATACGCGGCGCACGTGGGTGTGTGCGAGCGTTTCGTCGGCGAGCAGGCGCCCAGTCTCCGCACCGCGGCCACCGGGCAGCAGTCCGCGGCGGTGCGGGTACTGCGTGCACTGGGACAACGTCGACTCGGCTTGGTAGGTGGATCCGCAGATCGATAGGACCGTGGCCGCTCAGTCGCCGAGTAGCCCGGATGCGGTGCTGCTGAGCAGATCCCATGCGGCGGTGACGTGTTCGTCTCGCGTCGCGGTGCCGCCGATGGCGAGCCGGAGGGTGAACGCATCCCGGACCATGGTGTGGGACAGATAGATTCGCCCGGACGTATTGACCGCCTGCAACAGCTGCCGATTGGGTTCGTCGGGGCCGCGCAACCGGAAGCAGACCAGCGAAAGAGGATGCGGGGCCATCAGTTCGAAGCGGTCGTCGGCGGCCACCCACGTGGCGAACTGCTGCGCCAGCGCGACACTGTGCCGAATGTGCGCCTGCAGCCCTTCGACGCCGTAGCAGCGGATAACGGCCCACAGTTTAAGCGCGCGGAACCGCCGCCCCAGCGGCACCTGCCAGTCGCGATAGTCCACTACCGCGTCACTCACATTGCTGCGCAGATACTCTCGCACCACCGAGAGCGCGCCGACGAGCACCGTGCGGTCGCGGACATAGCAGGCGTCGCAGTCGAAGGCGGTGAGCAGCCACTTGTGCGGATTCGTCGCATAGGAGTCGGCGTAGTCGGCCACGCCGTGCTGGATCCAGCGCAGCTCAGGGCACACCGCGGCGACTCCCGCATACGCGGCGTCGACGTGTAGCCACGTACCGAACTCGGCGCAGATCGGGCCGATTCGGTCCACCGGATCGATGGCACTCGTGGAGGTCGTTCCGACGGTCGCCATCACCATCACCGGGATAAGGCCCGCCCGAACGTCATCCGCGATCGCGGTCCGCAACGCCTCTGGGTCCATCGAATAGTCCGCGCGAGTACCGATGAACCGGACCGCCGCTGTGCCGAGACCGGTGATGCGCGCGGCCTTCTCCAGCGCCGAGTGCGCGTCGGTCGAGGTGTAGACGCGGTAGCGAGCCCGGTCCACGCCCTCGGTCTGCACGCGACCCGCCGATGTCCGGTGCAGCGCGGCGAGCAAGGCGACGAGGATCGCGCTGGAGGCCGAGTCCTGGATGACGCCGCCGCCGCTGCCGGCGAAGGTGAAGCACTCGGGCAGTCCGAGCAGGCCGGCGAGCCAATCGAGCACGTGCTGTTCGAGTTCGGTGCAGGCGGGACTGGTCTGCCACATCATGCCCTGCACGCCGAGGCCGGCGGACAGTAGTTCCGCGAGCACCGCGGGGCCCGACGTGCTGGACGGGTAGTAGGCGAAGAACCCCGGATGCTGCCAGTGCGTCAGCCCGGGAACCAGAATCGAGTCGAGATCCGCCAGTACCGCGGTGAAGGGTTCGCCGGTCTCGGGTGGTGTGTCCGGCAGCCCGGCTCGCACCTGTCCGGGTGTTACCTGGGACAACACCGGCAGCGACGCTACCCGATCCCAGTAGTCGGCGACCCAGTCCACGACCGCGCGGCCGTGTCGGCGGAATTCCTCGGTGCTCATGTGGTCGGGCGCAGGGTGCATTCCTGGTATTCGATCCGATGACCCGCGCGGATAGGCCACGAACTGCGGAAAGTGCTGTCGGGCACCAAAGCTTCACGGATCGGAAACCTGCGGAAACCTGGAGTTCGGATCGGTCACGTAGGTTCACGCGTTATGACTGGGGCGGGTTCGACCTCGAAGCGGTTCGTGCACATCGTCGTTGTGGTGACTGCCGCGTTGGCGCTGATTTTCGGGCTGTCCACGGGCGCGCCGGAGCAGGCGCGGCCGGTGCGGGCGGACGAGTCGATCATGCTGGTCAGTGCCGCTGTCCCGCAGCGGGCCTGGGACACGCTGGCGCGGATCGACGCAGGCACGTGGCCGCCGAACGACGGTTCGGGCACCAAAGGTGGTGGGGTCTGGTCGAACCGGGAGGGGCGGCTGCCCGCTACCGACTCGGCGGGCAGTCGGATCGCTTACCAGGAGTGGGACGTCAATATAAAGAAGCCGGGGCAGACTCGCGACGCCGAACGCATTGTCACCGGCAGCGACCGATCCGCTTGGTACACCGGTGATCACTACGCCAGCTTCACTCGAATGCGCTGAATGGGCTGGACCGGACCGCGGCTCGATTGGTAACCCGCCTTGACATGATCGGCGGCTGCTCTCGGGGTCCGCGGCGGGTCCGGCAACCGATCGGCATCCACTCGAATGGTGGGGAAGTAGCGTCGATTCGCACCCCTCGCGGTAGCTCCGCACCTACGCTGGCGTGCAGTGGAAGTCGGCTCTCATATCGTCGCGTAATCCGCGGCGAGGCCCTCGGCTCAGGTGGCGCTGAAGGTGCGGCGAGCCTGCGGAAGCGGGCGCTTGATCCCCCGCGTAGCGGCCGGTTGCAGCAATGCGGACGCACTCTTGCGTTCTTGCATATGTAAGAGCATGATCCAGCTAGCCTAGTTGTGAACAACCGATCCGATGACCGGGATTACGGAATCGAGAGCCAATTATGTTGGTACAAAGCGTGTTGGTATCGGGCGCACTCGGGGTGACACGATGAGTGCACCGACCGTAGGGGTACTGCCGACAGCTCCGCAATTATTGTGTGCCTTTCAAGGACGTCGTTTCCAAGATCGGGAAATGCTGCGTTCCGCGCATGCGCTCGCCGAACTGCATGCGCGCAGGCAGCAGGTGCGAGACACCGCATTGATCATCGAAATAGACTACCGCCGGGGTGAACTCGTCGACGAGATCAATGATTGGATCGGTAAGGAAATGCCGCAGCATCGCAATGGTGCGTCGCTGCACACGGAAAGCCTCGGCGCGGTGGTGGACCGGATGGCGCGCAGCTGGGTGGACGCGAACCAAGCCATTGACGTCTCGGGCGCGCGCAGCGACAATACCCATAAACATTGGTATCACCTGGCCGAACTTGTTGATGGGTACACTGATCTGGTAACCGACGTGGCCGGTGGCCGGCGTCGATTGCCTGAGCAGTGATCTTCTCGACCGATGTTCGCACCGCGATAGTGACACTGCCCCGACAGCGTCGCTTGCCAAAGAAGGCGACGTTCAGCGTAGTCATCCGACCAGTGGCTTTCTCTGAATGATCACGTCGTCACAGTGACGGCGGGCGCAACGGGGCGCCCCGCCCGGCGTGCCGCGTGGTCGACTGGCGCGGCACGCCCGCTGGAATCTCATTCACTGCAATCATTCGGCAATAGTGAAGATTTCGTGTGCCGCCACCCGGACGCTGCTCTGTCCGTGCGTCCGCATCCGGGTAAGTAGCTCCACCCAGGCGGGCGTCCAGCCGAAGTGATTGCCGCACTGTGCGATCAACGCCAACGCGGCCAACGCGACCGCGCTGTCCACGTCCACCGACAACTCGCGCGCCATCCGCGTCATGGTGCCGGCATCGACCATCTGCCCGTTGCGGGACAGCCGCGTGCGCAACTGTTCGGCCGGATAGACCACCAGGGCGCCCCGTGCGAACCCGCACGCCTGCCGGATCGAGCGCACGCTCGAATCGACGTCGGCCCAACGGATTTGGGCCACCAGCAGGTCGATCGCGAACCGGCGCCACTGCGGTTCGACCGCCAGTCGTTCGGCCACGGCGACCGCCGTCTCGCGCGCCGCATCGGACACACCGGCCGAGCTGCCCAGGTTGCCGAGCAGCGTCGAGAGTCGTTGCCGGGCAGGAAGATCGCGCCCAGGAATGACGACATCCTCGGCGGCGAGCAGCCGGTCCACCGCCGCGGGCACCGCGGCCCGGAAGTCGCTGGCGACGAGCACGCGCGCGGCGTGCCGCCAGAGTCCTGTCTCGCTGAGGTCGGCGAGCCGGTGCACCAGCATGTCGCCGGTATCGGCGGGTGCCCAGCGCTGCCAGCCGCCGAGGACCCGCATCGCCTCGGTGGCCAGCTGGACGTCGGCGCCGCCCGCCATCTCCCGCACCAGCCCGGCCATCCTGCGCCGCTGCGGGATCGGCAGCAGGGCGGGAACGAGATTCAATGCCTCGCCCGCCACCGCCGGGTCGCGTGACGCCGCGTCGAGGATCTGCCAGGCGTCCTCGTGGTCGAGCAGCCAGCGGCACGCCAAGACGATCGCGCGCCGGACATCCCGATGCTGGTTCGGGCGGTCCCAGATCGCTCGGATCACGGCCAACGCCTCCGGTGCGTGCAGCGCCGCGAGCAGCCGCACGCCCTCCTTCAGCGAGGTGATCTTCGGGGAGTCCAGCAGCGGCGTGAGCGCGGCCGCGAGCCGATCCGGGGCGATACTCGTGGCCCGGGAAGCGATGCCGCTCACCGCGACTCGCGCTCGATCGGAGTCCACGTACCTGCTGAGCACGCCGATCGCGGCCTCGGCCTCGGTGCTGCGGCCGAGCGCGGTGAGCGCCGCCTCGGCCACCGTGAGCTCGGGATGATCGGTGTAGCCGACGAGCCGGGCGAAGCTGCCCGGCAGCCTGCCCAATCGGCGCACCGCCCAGGCCTTTTCCCACGGCGAGGACTCCTTGGCGCGCACCAGTCCGGTGAGCGCTCGCGCGTACAACTCGACCTGCCGTGCGGTCCAGCCGCCGAAGCCCTCCGAAAAATCCGGCACCAGGCGCACTTTCGGCGCGATGAAGCGCCCCGGTGTGGCGCCGTTGAGCACCGTGTCGAGCAGGTCGGTGCGGCGCGTGGCGATCAAGTGCTGCACCCGGGGTAGCGAGATGAGCGAGCGGTCCCGGTTCAGCAGCGTGGTGAGATGCTCGTCGCGGGTGGCCGGGTCGGCCAGTACCAGGTCGACCGCGCGGTGGATGACGGAGTCGTTGCGCGCGCCGCACGCCCGGAGCAGCAACTGCTGCAGCGGCACAACGTTCCAGGCGCGCTTGTTCAGGCCCTGGGCCAGATCGAGTGCCAGCCCCCATTCATCGCGCACCGCATCGCCGTCCAGTCGCCGGCGCAGTGCGGTGCAGAGCCGCTGCTCCGCGCCGCGGGGCAGATCGCGGTCCAGTTCCCACAGCGGTAGCGAGACAGACTGTGCCGCAAGCTTTTCGATCAAGCGCAGCGCCGCCTCGGTGTAGGCCGGATCGGTGGCTCTGGCGCCGTGCACCAGCAGCGTGCGAGCTATGGCACCCACCGCGCCGGTGGTCATGGCGGAGCGATCGCGGGCTTGCAGCGCGTCCGTGCCCAGTTCTTCCAGCGCGGGTAGGTGGTCGGTGCGCAACAGGGTGGGTGGGATCTGGTTGATCGCTTGTAAAGCTGTGCGCCGCACCGGGTCCTGTTCGTTGCGCAGCCGTCGCATCCCCTCGAACAGCGCGCCGACCACTGCGGGGTCGCGACTGCCGATCGCCGCGGCGACCAGCAGCGGATAGGCTTGCGCGCGCTCGTCGGCGGTCGGGCGGCGGATGCTCTCCCGCAGCACGGGTTCCGCGTCCGCCCAGGGGAGCCGGGCGATCAGCCGCTCACGGGACAGCCGATCATCGGATCCGCCTTGGCGCGACAGCAATTCGCGGGCCAGCGTGGCGCGTTCGTGCCGGGGCAGGCTGTCGAGGGCGTCGAGATCCACCTGCGCGGCGTCGACGCCGGGCCGGATGAAGACCTGCCGCACCGGCTCGAGGCGCCGGCTCGGCGGCAGCACATGCAGGAAATGCCGTTGGTGATAACCCGAATACGCGGCGCACACGGCGATCAGGCGCTCGTCGGGGAGCTCGCGCAACGCCGTGAACAGCGCACGCCCGGTCAGGCAGGTGCCGCGCCCGCTCGGATGCAGGATCAGTTCGACGACGGCATCGGTGTTGTGCCGAGCGAGCTTTCCCGCGACGGCATGCAATCCGTACGGTTGCACGTACCGAATCGCTTGTGCGGCAAGGGCGAGCAGGCGGTCCGGGTCCCGCAGCGCGAAGCTGCTCGCACCGGCGGCAATGCGCGGCCACAGCTCGGGCCAGTCGGATTCGCCCGCCTGCGTCGCGAGGTCCGCCAGATAGGTGAGCACCACCTCGGTGTGCCTGCGGCCCAACGTCTGCCAGTTCGGCGCCGCATACGCGAACTCGGCCAGGTGCTCGGTGACGAGCGCTGTCGAGCAATACGGCAGCACGCGCACCGCCTCCGCGTCACCGAAGCGGCGTCGGACCTCCGGCAACAGGGCATCGGCAAGGGCCGCACTGTGCTTGCGGCGCCCGATCGCTCGATACAGCGTCGTCCGTGTCCGGTGCGCCATCCGTGGCAGTCGCTCGACGAGCACCGGTGGCTCGACGCCGATCCGGACCAGCGCGACGATGGCCCGGGATACGAACTCCTGCTCGGCCGAGTCCAGCTGGCCGACAAGGTGATCACGGTCGGCGGCGATCGCGGCGAGGTGAATCGAGAGGACGCGTTCGTAGTGACCGCGCCCGGCCAGATCGGTCAGCAGTGCGCGGAGCTCCGCGGTGCCCGCCAACCGCAATGCCACCGTCGCGAGCGCCCGGCGCCGCTGCGGCGCGGACAACGGCTCGAGGTCCTTCACTAGCTTCGTCGCCGGTGCTGCCATTCGTCGACCGCCAACCTTTCCTCGGGTGTCGCGGGATCACCCCGTGGTCGTTGTGAGGATATGTCGCGCACACCGGGTTTCGCGGAACGAGCTCGAAACGGCGGCCCGCACCGAGTTTTCGCCGACGATGCGCCGCCCGGCGTTCAGGTCGCGGCGGCGGCCCGCGTCGCCCTGCGCTGTCGGCGGCGGCGCAGATAGCGGCGGATGCGGGTGGCGAGGAAGGTGACCAGGATCAAGCCGATCAGCAGCAGGATGCCCGCGATGATGGCCGCGGGCAGCGGGTGGAAGATGGCGAGGGTGATGAGGCCCGCGACGGAGATGTCCTCCGCGGTGCTCGCCACGATGTTGCTCGCGGGTTCGGGCGAGGTGTTGATCGCCATTCGAGTGCCGGCCTTCACCAGATGACTCGCCAGAGCGGTGACGCCGCCGACCGCGCCCGCGGCCAGCTCGGACAGCGAACCATCCTGTCCCGCAAGCAATGCCGCGACGACGGCGCCCGAGGCAGGCCGGACCACGGTGTGTAGCGAATCCCAGAAGGAATCGAAGTACGGAATCTTGTCGGCGACCGCCTCGATCGCGAACAGCACCGCGGCGGCGATCAGGACGTCGGTGCGTTGCAGCGCCTCGGGCACCGAGTCGGACAGGCCGGTGCGACCGAACAGGCCGAGCAGCAATACGACGGCGTAGGCGTTGACTCCGCTCGCCCAGCTCGCGGTGAAGATCAGGGGAAGTGCTGACACGTCGCCATCCTAGGTCGAGACCCGGCCACCCGCCCTGACCACCGCAAACCCGCGCGCCGCCGCACACTTCCCAGGGTCACGCATGCCACTGCGGACGCGGGAAATCCCGAGGTGCGCGGCCGGTCAGCGCAGGGCGGCGCGGCTACGCAGGCGGCCGAGCAGGACCAGCGCCAGCAGGGTGACCAGGACGAGCAGCGTGGTGCTCGCGGCCGCGTCGAACACCTCGCCGCGGTCGGTTTGGGCGAAGATGCCCACCGGCAAGGTCTTCCAGGTGGCCGGATAGACCATGATGGTGGCGCCGAGCTCGCCCATGGACAGCGCGACGGCGAGTCCGGCGGCCGCGCCGAGCGCCGGGAGCAGCAGCGGCAGCGTGACCTGGCAGAGCACCCGGACCGGGCCGGCGCCGAGGGATTCGGCGGCCTGGCGGTAGCCGGGGTCGATGCGGTCCAGTGCGGCGGCGACCGCGCTGAAGGCGTAGGCCAGCACGAGCACCGAATGTGCCAGGATGACAATCCATTTGGTGCCACCGAGCAGCACCGGCCGCTCGTTGAACGCGATCAGCACCCCGAGGCCGATGGCCACCGACGGCACCGCGACCGGCAGATGGAACACCGCGTCGGTGCAGCGCCGCCACCAGCCGGGTGCCTCGCGCGCCGCCAGGGCCGCCCAGGTGCCGAGGACCAGCGAGACGGCACCGGCCAGCAGCGCGGTCTGCAAACTCACCGAGAGGCTGGCGGCCTGCTCGCCGGACAATGCGCGCTCGAAGTTGGCGAAGCCCAGGTCCGACGGCAGCGGGCCGGTCCAGTGCCCGGCGAGGGCGGCCGCGACCACGGTGGCGATCGGCGCGGCGAACACCACGAACACCACGAGGGCGAACGCGGCGAGCACCGCGACCCGGCCGCGTCTGGTCCACATGAGCATCGGTTCAATTCTCCTTCTGGGCTGTGAACCGGGCGAAAACCAGCCGGTACCCGATGTACAGCGTGAGCGAGAGCAGCACCTGCACCGAGGCGAGCACCGCGGCGCCGGGCAGATCGAAGGTGACGATGCCGCGGGTGTAGATCAGCGCGGGCAGCGTGATCACGCCCTTGGCGCCGGTGAAGAGCACGATGCCGAACTCGTTGAGCGTCAACAGCAATACCAGGCTGCCGCCCGCCGCGAGCGCGGGCCACGCCTCGGGAAGCACCACCTGGCGCAGCACCCGCCACGGCGATGCGCCGAGACTCGCGGCCACGTCGAGCTGTTCGCGCGGTAGTTGCGCGAACGCGGCGAGCAGCGGACGTACGACGAACGGTGTGAAGAAGGTGATCTCGGCCAGGATCACGCCGAGCGGGGTGCTCAGGAAGTTCAGTGCGGGTTCGTTGTGCCCGGTGATGCTGGTGATCAGCGCGTTGACCGCACCTGCCGTGCCGTAGAGGAAGGTGAAGGCCAGGGTGATGAGAAACGACGGCAGCGTCAGCACGGTGTCGATGAGCCTGCCCACCACCTGCGACCCGGGAAACGGCACGAACGCCAGCACGATTGCCAGGAACGCGCCGAGTACCAGGCAGCCCGCGGTCGAGCTGACTGCGATGAACACCGTGCGCCACAACGCATCACGGAAAGATTCGGAACCCAGCACCTGTGACCAGACCGAGGTGCCGCGACCGGTCGGGGTCACCGTGGATTCGGCGAGGACCCGCACGATCGGGTACACGGCGATGAACAGCACCACCAGCAACGGAGGCAGGCTCCACAGCACCGGCTTCCAGTTGCGTTGCCGCGCAGCTGGTTGCGGCTCCGGCGCGGCCACCGGCGCGAGTACCACCGGCGCGCTCATGCTCGGCCGCCGCTACGCCGTTGTCTCGCGGACATGCCGCACACTCCTTGATTTCCCGCACATGGAATCGCATGCGATTGCGTATGCGGGAAATCAGAAGGTGTGCGGCAATTCTGCGCCCGCCTCATCGGGGGGCCTCGGTGCGGCCGACCGTGCGGGGGATCAGCACGCCGGCGGGGTCGGGGAAGCGGACGCCGACGGTGGTGCCGGTGGCGGTGTCGAGCTGACCCGGGACGTCGGCGGTGACTTCGTCGGCCAAGCCGTCGACCGCGACAGTCAAACGGGTGGATGCGCCGCGCCAGACAGCGGAGACCACCGTGCCGCGCAGTGCGTCTCGTTCGGAGGTGGCGCCGATGCGCACGGTGTGCGGGCGCACGCACAGCAGAGCGGGGGAGTCGAGGACCCAGTTCTCCTGTCCGACACCGGGGGTGGGGGCCTCGGCCCGCAGTGTCCGGTTGCCGACGGTGACCAGCGCCGAACCGCCCGACAACCGGTTCACCGTGCAGGGCAGCAGGTTCGCGCCGCCGAGGAAGGCGGCGGTGAAGTCGCTGGGTGGCCGCCGCCAGAGGTTCTCCGCGGTGTCGATATCGACCAGGTGGGCGTCGCACATGACCGCGATCCGGTCGGCCAGCGCGAGCGCCTCGGACTGGTCATGGGTCACGTACAGCATCGCCGTGTCCGGCAACGCCTTTCGCAGCTGCTGGAGCTCGCCGAGCATGGACTGGCGCAGCTGCGCGTCGAGTGCAGCCAGCGGCTCGTCCAGCAGCAGCACCTTGGGCCGGATGGCCAGCGCCCTGGCGATCGCCACCCGCTGCTGCTGACCACCGGACAGTTCCCTGGGCAGCCGCTGGGCGTAAGCGCCCATACCGACCATGGCCAATGCTTCGGTGACCCGTGCGCCGATCTCGGTGCGCGGCACCCGATGCGACTTCAGTCCGAAGGCGACGTTGCCGTGCACACTCATGTGCGGGAACAGCGCGTAGGACTGCACGACAACACCGATGCCGCGTTTGGCGGGCGACAGGTCGGTGACGTCGCGCCCGGCCAGCCGGACCGCGCCCGAGGTCGGCCGGACGAATCCGGCCAGGGCCTTGAGCGCGGTCGACTTGCCGGAACCACTCGGTCCGAGCAGGGCGACGGTCTCGCCCGCGGCGACGCGCAGCGTGAAATCGGCCAGTGCGACAGTGGTTTTGCGGCCGCTGCGGTAGCTGACGCCGACCCGGTCGAAGACGATCGCCGGTTCGGTAGCGGCCGGTCGGGACAGGGCGGTGGTGGATGACTTCGTGAGTGCGTCACCGGTGGACATGGTCGACTCCCTTGGGATTGAGGGCGTTTCAGCTACCGGTGGCCTTCTGGTAGGCCGCCAGATCGCCGTCGAGGTCGGTGAGCACCGTGTTCCAGTCGACCGGCAGCAGTTCGACACCCTGCAGCAGCGAGCTCGGCGACGGTCCCGATCCGGCCGGGGCAGCACGCAGTTCCGCGCGGGCGGGCACCGCGAAAGCGTCCGAGCCCAGCGACTTCTGCGCCTCGGCCGAGAGCAGGAACTCCATCAGCTTCTTGGCGTCGTCCTTGTGCGGGGCGCCCTTGGCCAGGCCCATCACGTAGGGCACCGCGACGGTCGACTTCTTGCCGTCGGCGGTGGCCGGGAAGAAGACGCTGAACTTCGCGCCCTTCTCCTTGATGGTGGTCAGGTTCATCTGCACGTCACCGTTGGCGATGCTCAGCTCACCCTTGTCGACCTTGGCCTGCAGCTTGCCGGTCGACGAGGACGGCCCGACATTGTTGGCCTGCAGCTTGTTCAGGTAGTCCAGCGCGCCCTGCTTGCCGAGCAGCTTCTGCAACAGGATCAGTACGGCGGTGCCGTCACCGGCCTGGCCCGGCGTCGAGTACTGCAGCTTGCCCTTGAAGTCCGGCTTCAGCAGGTCGTCCCAGGGGATGGCGGTGGTGTCGACCGACGGGTTGGCGATGAAGCACAGGTAGTTGTTGGCCAGGGTGACGTACTTGCCCTCGGCGTCCTTGTCGGCGGCCGGGACCGCGCTGGTATCGACCCCGCTGTCCTGGAGCAGCCCACTGGCTTTCGCCTTCTGGATGAACGGCGGCAGCGTGACGACCACGTCGGCCTGCGGGTTGGCCTGCTCCTTGTCGACCCGGTTGACCACCTCGCCGGAGCCCGCCTCGACCAGGTTGACCGCGATGCCGGTCTGCTTCTCGAACTCCGCGAACTGGGTCTGATACCAGCTGCCGACACCGTCGGCGGAGTAGACCGTGACGGTCTTGCCGCTCGCGCTCTCGGTGCCGGTGCCACCACAGGCGGCGGTGGCGGCGACAGCGGTGGCGGTGGCGAAGAGCAACGCGGTGCGGGCGAGGGTGCGCGCCAGGCGGGCCGGCGGGTACGAAGTACGCACGATGACTACAACTTTCGGTTCGTGAGGAGTGTCGGAGTCGAAGGGAGTGGATGCGCCGGCGGCTGCCGGAACGGTTCAGCTGTGCTCGGCGAGCACCAGTTCGGCGAACTCGACGACCGACGGCACGACGTGGGTGGCGCCTGCCGCGCGCAGCTGCGCTTCGTCGTGTGCGCCGGTGAGCGTGCCCGCGACGATGCGGGCTCCTGCGGACAGTCCGGTGGCGATGTCGCTGGTCGTATCGCCCAGCACCGCAACACGATCCACGGCGTCGGCCTGCAAGCGGAGCAGCGCGGTGAGGACCATGTCGGGGTAGGGGCGGCCACGTCCGGCGTCCGAGGGAGCCAAGGTCAGGTCGGCGATGTCGGTCCAGCGCAGCGCGTTCAGCAGCCGGTCCTGGGTGGTCCGGCTGAACCCGGTGGTCAGTGCGACCCGCACGCCGGCGCCACGCAGCTTGCTGATCGCTTCGGCGGCACCGGGAATCGGCGTGATCTCGACCTCGTCGATCAGCGCGTCGTAGGCGGACTCGAAGGCCCGGTTGGCTTCCTGCGCGCGCTCTTCATTGCCGAGCAAGGCACGGAACACCGCGATTTTGGACTGGCCCATCGTGTCCAGCACGTACTGCCGGGCTTTCTCGCGTTCCGGCCCGTCCGCCGCGATGCCCGCCGCGGTGGCGGCGGCCTCGAAGGCGCGCAGGACCAGGCCGCCGTCGGCGACGGTGGTGCCCGCCATATCCAGGACGACTAGTTGAATGGTGTTGTCGGACACTGCAATCCTCACAAATTCAGCAGGTCGGCGGTGTGCTCGCCGAGTGCGGGGCCGAGGGTCATGCCGCGGCCGCCGGGGCCGGTGATCACCCAGATGTGCTCGCCCGCCGCGGCGCGGGTGACGATCGCGGTCGGGTCGACGCTCTGGCTGTACACGCCGGCCCAGCGCCGAACCACCTGCGGCAGTTTGCGTCCGAGTAGTTCCTCGGTGACGGCGGTGAGGTGCTCGTAGGGCGCTTCGTCCACGTCGAAGGCGAACGGCTCGTCGTATTCGTGGGTGTCGCCGATGGTGAGCCCGCCGTGCAACCGCTGCACGCAGAGCAACTGCATCTTGTGCTCGGCGGCGGTCGCGGACTGGGACTGTTCCCGGTTCAGCGTGTCCACCTCGTCGCCCGCGAAGCCCGGGTAGTAGCGGAAGCTGTCGCCGTCGGCGATGGCGGTGGTGAGCGGGTCGCCCAGCGGCGCGGTCTGCATCATCTGCAAGCGGACCCGGCGCACCGGCAGATCCGCGACCAGCTCGCGGGTCAGCCCGCTGTGTGCGGCGCCGGGGCAGACCAGCACCAGATCGGCCTCGAAGCGGCGGCCCTGATCGTCGAGCACGGTGGCACCAGTGGCGGTGTCGAGGACCGACCTGGCCTCGGTGCCCGCGTGGAAGGTGTATCGGCCGGTGGCGGCCAGGTAGGCGCGCAGCGCGGGCAGCGCCTGGCGCGACTCGACCGCGGCATCGGTCGAACAGTGCAGTCCGGCAAGGAATTTCCCGCGCAGGGCGGGGTTGATCGCGCGCACCCGGTCGGGCTCGAGCAGTTCGAAGCCGCGGGCCTCGGCGGTCGGTCCGGCCGCGGCCTGCTCGGCGACGGCGAGTTCCGCAGGGGTGCGCACCAGCGTGATCGATCCGGCGGGACGGAATCCGACAGCGGGGACCTTGCCGCCGATCTCCTCCCACAGCTGCCGCGAGCGCAGCGTCAGTTCCAGTTCGGCGGCGGAGCGCCCGGAGACCCAGACCAGGCCGAAGTTGCGGACTGTGGCGCCGCGGGCCTCGGTCTCCCGCTCCAACTGCACCACTTCGTGACCGCGGCGGACGGCGGCCACGGCGTGTGCGGTGCCGAGGATTCCACCTCCGATGATGACCAATCGCATGGACTCATCGTGCACATTGGTCTAGACCAAGCGGTGTTGCCTGTGCGAACGCCAGGTTAATAATTGGTATAGACCAATTCCGGGTAGGCTGTGCCGCATGGAAGCAACGGAGGTCGGTGCCGACGTGACGCCCGGCGACACGCGTGGCGGGCGAGCCGAATTCGCGCTGCCCGACCGGCTGCCGAAGTCGTACCGCGTGCGCACCGAACTCGAGACGATCCTGCGCGATTTGAACGAGGGCGATCCGGTGCCCTCCGAACGTGACCTCGCGGTCCGGTTCGAGGTGGCGCGGGAGACCGTTCGCCAGGCCTTGCGAGATCTCTTGGTGGAAGGCCGAATTCGCAGGCAAGGCCGGGGGACCGTGGTCTCCCGGCCCAAAATGGTGCAGCCGCTGTCGCTTCGCTCCTACACCGAAGGCGCCATCAGCTACGGTCGCGTCCCCGGCCGCCTGCTCGTCAGCTGGGACGACGTGGCCGCCGACCCCGACACCGCCCGCGATCTCGCTGTGCCCGTGGGCACTTCGGTCATGCACCTGGAACGCGTCCTGCTCGCCGACGGTGAACGCATCGGCTTGGAAAGTACCTTCCTGCCGCTGCACCGCTTCGCCGGCTTGCGCACCACCTACGACCCGAGCACCTCGCTGTACGCGGCGGTGCGCGGGTCGGGCGTGATCTTCGGGCAGGCCACCGAACGCATCGAAACGGTGCTCGCCTCCCCCCGCGAGGCCGCACTGCTCGAATGCACTACGGCCCTACCGCTTTTGCTGCTGCACCGCCGCAGCCTCGACGCCGGAGGCGATCCGATCGAGCGCGTCCGCGGCCTCTACCGCGGCGACCGCATCGCCTTCGAAGCGCACCTCACCCAATAGCCCCCGCCGATGGCCGCCGTCAGGCGGGAAGCAATCGGCCCATCGAGTGGATTTCGTTCACATCGGCGCCGGTGATGAAGGACCAAGGAGCGGTGAAGAAACCGTTCTTGCCCCAGTTCGGGCCCCATGAATTCTCGACTGTCACGCCTTTTGCGTCGTAGGCGACGATGGTGACCTCGTGGCCGCCGAGGATTTTCTCGCGGGCCGATGGGTTGTAGTTGTCATTGGTGCTGTCCAGGGCTTCGAAGCTTTCCCTGGCGTCGAAGCCGAAGGGGACCGGCAGGCCGGATGCTATCGCCTTCTTGATGTTGGTGACGATATCGCCCTTGGTGAGATCCTGTGCCCCGGACAGTTTGTAGTGGGTGGCGTTCGCGCGTTCTGCGGCGTCGGGCTGGGTCGTGTAGTCGAAATCGCCCTGCCAGTAGTCGGATTTGGTGTCGATGCCCTGCTGCTGTTCCAGCGGCAACGCGACTCCGGCGTAGGTGCCCTGATCATTGCCTTGCGCGATCTGCGCGTAGATGAACATCGGGGCCATCGGATCGCCTGCGATCTGCTGCTCGTTCATCAGCACCCCGTACCCGGTATATCCGGTCGCCCAGGTGACGCACGATCCGACCGGCCCCTGATCGCCCGCGGGTAAAGCATACTGGCGCAGCGAATATGCGGCCGGTGGTGTACCGGCCGCGCCCAGTTGAACCGGCAGCGCCGAACCGACGGTGGTGTCTCGGCCGAGGCTGTCGTGCGCGGCCGCGCGGTCGAGTCCGAACGCGTGGTGCTTGATCTGCGGCGAGGGCGCGTCCGGGTCGGCGTGCGCGGTACCGGTCACCGCGAGGCTGATTCCAAGGACGGATACGAAAGCGGTGGACAAGCGCGAATAGTGCAAGGTTCCTCCTGCTGAGCCCCACGATCCATCACTTCCGGATGGAATGATCGGTGAACTGAACAGGGAGTGTTCCACGGCATTTCGGCGACGACTAGATAAAAGTCACCCTGATTCATTTAAGTCGCGGTTAACGGCGGTGTCGCACAAGTAAATTCACCCAAGTCGCCCACTTGCCCTGTGATTCGATCCGGTGGTATTGCGGCCGAGGGCGCGGATATGTACCGTGCGATGGTATTTCCGTTCGGAAGGATGAGATGTGACGTCGAAATGGAAGCTGTGCTGCCTGGTCTCGATGTTCCTCGCCTTCGCACTGCACGGCTCCGCCGTCGCCGAGCCGGTTCCCGCCGAGTGGAATGCCGCCGGGCATTCCTACGGTTTGGTGGTGACGCCGAATCTGCCTCCTGTTCCGGAACCTCGCGCCGCCGCCTTCGGCGCGCAAACCCTGCCGTATCTCCAGCAGACCCAGATCGCGGATCAGTGGTGCTGGGCCGCCGACGGCTCGTCGATAGCCACGTATCTGCACCGGCCGATCAGCCAGAATCAGTACTGCGCACTGGTACACGGCGTCAGCACCGAGGGCGCCTGCCCAGATGAGGAGGCGTCGCTCGAGCAGATCGCATCCGCTTTCCGGGGGATCGGTTTCGCCGCGGCCGTCGGTGCGCCGTTGTCGATGGCCAAGGTCATCGATGAGATCTCGGCCGACCGGCCGATCCTCACCGGCATCGCGTGGACGGCAGGCGGCGGGCACGCGCAGGTGATCTACGGCTTCGACACCGATGCGGGCACCGTCACCTACGGGGATCCTTGGCCCACCTCGCGGCGTAGCGTCACACAGTCGCTCGACTCCTACACCCGGAATTCGGACTGGATGTGGTTCGGCGAGGATTACGGCATCGCACTCCGATGAGTGGATCGGTCCTGCGCATCGCGATCGGGCTCTTAGTTGTTGGTCTGGGCCTGTCGGGGTGTGCGGATCGCGGTGCACCCGCGACGGTGTGGGAGAGCGAGCCGGACGGCAGCGCCATCGACAGCGCGATCGACACTCCGGCGGCGCAGCGTCTCGTCGGATCGTTCCTTCGATCGTCGGGTGCGTCGAATGATGTTGCGGCCGTGACACTTCAGCGAGCCGGCGCCCCGGTCATGGTGTATGCGACCTACCCGTCGTCCGCTGACCATCCCGGACACTCCCTCGAGCGTGCCGGGATCGAGTCCTACATCGCGGTGCCGGTTCGGGTGGCCCGGCGCAATGCCGTTGACACGTTGCAGTTGGAACCGTCGCCACCGTATCTGCCACGGGCGATGGCAACGGGGGTAGAGGAGACGAGCCGGCCACGTGCCGCCGGTGCACGACTGCTGCTCGATTACCCGACCCATACCTGGTTCGGCTGGACGCGAACCCAAGTCACCGTGATCTCCTCGGAAAAGACCCCAGCGTTGGCAGGCAATGAACTCAACGCCGAGGCCTTCTATGCCTGGCTCCAATCCCGCTGACCCGCCGAGTCGTTCGCGCGCCGCGCAACTGACTGTTGGATTTCCCAGTGCCACAGGCGATCCGATCGAACGCGTCCGCGGCCTCTACCGCGGCGACCGAATCGCCTTCGAAGCGCACCTCACCCAGTAACTCAGCGGACCTGCGGGGCCACCTTCTCGCCCAGCAATTCGATGTTGTGCAGGACCTTCTCGTGCGGGAGGGTGCCGACGCTGGTGTGCAGCATGAAGCGGTCGAGGCCGAGGGTGTCGCGGATGTCGGCGACCTTTTCGGCGACGTAGTCGGGGGTGCCGACGAACAGGGAACCTTCTTTGGAGCGCAGGGCCTCGAATTGGGGGCGGGTCATCGGGCCCCAGCCGCGTTCGCGGCCGATGACGCTCATGGCGTGTGCGTACGGCTCGTAGAAGTCGGCGACGGCTTGTTCGTCGGTGTCGGCGAGGTAGCCGTGGGCGTGCACCGCGACCGGCTGCTTCTCGTGGCCGCCTTCGGCGAGGGCGCGGTGGTACAGCTCGACCAGCGGCTTGAATCTTGCGGGCTGCCCACCGATGATCGCGATGGCCAACGGAAGTCCGAGCAGTCCGGCGCGGACCACCGACTCGGGGCTGCCGCCGACCGCGATCCATACCGGCAGCGGCCGGTTGTCGGTGCGCGGGTAGACGATGGCGTCGCGCAGCGGCGCGCGGAACTTGCCGGACCAGGTGACCGGTTCGTCCTCGCGCAGGTGCAGCAGCAGCGCCAGCTTCTCCTCGAAGAGCTCGTCGTAGTCGGACAGCTGGTACCCGAACAACGGAAAGCTCTCCGTGAAGCTGCCGCGCCCGGCCATCAGCTCCGCGCGACCCTTGGACAGTCCGTCCAGTGTTGCGAAATCCTGGTACACGCGTACCGGATCATCGGAGCTCAGCACGGTGACCGCGCTGGTCAGCTGGATCTTCTCGGTGCGCGCCGCGATGGCGGCCAGCACCATTGCGGGGGAGGAGGCGGCGAAGTCCTTGCGGTGATGTTCGCCGACGCCGTAGACGTCGAGTCCGGCCCGCTCGGCGGCGACGGCCTCCTCGACCACCTCACGCAACCGCTCGCCCGCGGTAGGTGCGGGGCGGTCGCCGACGGGGTACAGCTCGGCGAAGGTCGTGAGTCCCAATTCCACGGTCGAGCCTCTTTCCTCAGTAGTGTCGATGTCAACCAATACCGTAAACGGACCGCAGTCCGAAGGTATTCCGCATGGTTTTCGGCGCAGCTCGGATCTGACTCTGCGGCCCTGCGTCGGCCGGGCGCTGCCGCAGCGCGCGCAGTCCGATTACTCTGTTCGCATGTCTGTCCGCACTCGCAAGCCGCTCGTCCCCGGCATCCAGTCACCCACCCGCGAGGTCCCGCGCACGATCGAGCGCCCGGAGTACGCGTGGAAGAAGACTGTCAACGAGGGGCGGGAGCCCTGGGTGCAGACGGCCGAGACGATCGACAAGATGCGGATCGCGAGCAAGATCGCGGCGCAGGCGCTCGAAGAGGCGGGTAAGGCCGTCGCGCCCGGCGTCACCACCGACGAGCTGGACCGGATCGCGCACGAGTACATGTGCGACCACGGCGCCTACCCGTCGACCCTGGGCTACAAGGGGTTTCCGAAGTCCTGCTGCACCTCGCTCAATGAGGTGATCTGCCACGGCATTCCGGACTCCACGGTGATCGAGGACGGCGACATCGTCAATATCGACGTCACCGCCTACATCCACGGCGTGCACGGCGACACCAACAAGACCTACCTCGCCGGTGACGTGGACGAGGAGGTCCGACTGCTGGTCGAGCGGACCGAAGAGGCCACCATGCGGGCGATCAAGGCGGTCCGGCCCGGCCGGGCGCTGAACGTGATCGGCCGTGTCATCGAGTCCTATGCCAACCGCTTCGGCTACGGCGTCGTCCGCGACTTCACCGGGCACGGCGTCGGCCCCACCTTCCACAGCGGCCTGGTGATCCTGCATTACGACCAGCCCGCCATCGAGTCGATCATCGAGCCGGGCATGACCTTCACCATCGAGCCGATGATCAATCTGGGCGGTATCGACTACGAGATCTGGGACGACGGCTGGACCGTGGTCACCAAGGACCGCAAGTGGACCGCGCAGTTCGAGCACACCCTCGTCGTCACCGACACCGGCGCGGAAATCCTCACGCTCCCGTGAGGCGCCACAGCCGCACACTTCTTGATTTGCCGCACAGGGAATCGCATGCGAATCCGTATGCGGCGCATCAGAAAGTGTGCGGCAAGTGGTTGGTGCCGTGAAAGGTGCCCTGCTGGTCGCGGGGACTACGTCGGACGCTGGCAAAAGCGTTGTGGTGGCGGGCATCTGCCGGATGCTGGCGCGGCGGGGCGTGCGGGTCGCGCCGTTCAAGGCGCAGAACATGTCGAACAACTCTGTGGTCACCCTCGACGGTGGCGAGATCGGGCGGGCGCAGGCGTTGCAGGCGCAGGCGTGCGGGCTCGCGCCGAGCGTGCGGTTCAACCCGGTACTGCTGAAGCCGGGCAGCGATCGGCGCTCGCAGTTGGTGGTGCGGGGTAAGGCGGTCGGCACGGTCGGCGCGCGGGACTATTTCCGGCACCGGCAGGAGCTGCGCGAGGTGGTCGCCGCCGAACTCGCCTCGCTGCGTGCCGAATTCGACGTGGTGATCTGTGAGGGCGCGGGATCGCCCGCCGAGATCAATTTGCGGGCTACGGATCTGGCGAACATGGGGCTCGCCCAGCCCGCGCGGCTGCCGGTGCTGCTGGTCGGCGATATCGATCGCGGCGGCGTGCTGGCACACCTGTTCGGCACCGTCGCCATCCTGGAACCCGAAGACCAGCAACTGATTTCCGGTTTCGTGATCAACAAGTTCCGCGGCGACGTCGAGCTGCTGCGCCCCGGCCTGGACCGGCTGACGGAGCTGACCGGCCGCCCCACCCTCGGCGTGCTCCCGTACGCCGAAGACCTGTGGATCGACGCCGAGGACTCCCTCGGCACCGTCGCGGACGCACCGGTCGGTCGTCCGCTCCCGCCGGTCGGTACCGAATGGCTGACCGTCGCCGCCATCCGCCTGCCGCGCATCTCCAACTCCACCGATATCGAAGCGTTGGCCTGCGAGCCAGGGGTTTCCGTGCGCTGGGCGAGCGAGCCGTCCCGGCTGGCCGGGGCCGACCTCGTGGTGCTGCCCGGCAGCAAGGCCACCGTGTCGGACCTGGAGTGGTTGCGGCGCAGCGGAATCGCCGAGGCACTGCGCGCACGTGCGGCGGCGGGCGGCCCGATTCTGGGCATCTGTGGCGGTTATCAGATGCTGGGCAAGCGAATCGTCGACCCGGTGGAGTCGGGCCGGGGAGAAGTCGACGGGTTGGGCCTCTTCGATCTACAGATCGCCTTCGCCGATCCGAAAGTGTTGCGCCACAGCACCGGCCATGGGGCCACCGCCGACACCGCCGGAATACCGGTGCACGGCTATGAGATTCACCACGGCCGGGTGGCCGGCAGCGGCGATCCGGCCTGGCTCGACCTCGAGGGAAATCCGGAAGGCAGTGTGCGCGGGCCGCTCTGGGGCACCCATCTGCACGGCTTGCTGGAATCGGATGACTTCCGCCGCGCCTGGCTGCGTTCGGTAGCCACAGCCGCCGGACGCACCGGTTTCGTTGTCGCCGAGGACGTTTCCGTCGCCGCCGTCCGCTCGGCGCAACTCGATCTGCTCGCCGACCTGATCGAACAACACCTCGATCTCGACCAGCTCGACCGCCTACTCGCCGACGGTGCGCCCGCCCATCTGCCGACGCTGGCCACCCAGCTGTTCCCCACCACCGCGACCCTCGGTAGCTGAACTGTTGACGTGACGAACGTCGCCCCTTACCTTTCAGTAAGGAATTCGGCTCCGGGTAAGGCGCGGGTCGATGGGCGCGGGAGAAGCACGGTCGGTGATCGAAGTGGCAGCAGAGAAGAAGTCCGCCGGTAGGGCGGGGAATGTGGTGTCCGCGACGGTGACCAGCAAGGGGCAGATCACCATTCCGATCGACGTCAGAGTCGCCATGGGTTTGCGGGCCGGTGTCCGGGTCGCCTTCGTTCCCACCGACAACGGCACCTACGAACTGGTGCCGGAGACCCGGACCATCAAGTCGCTCAAGGGGATAGTCGGCTGGTCCGGCTCGCCCATCGGCCTCGCGGAGATGAACGAGGCGATCACCGGCAATGTCGTGGAAGGCAAGCAGAAATGATCGGTCTGGACGCCAATGTGCTGATCCGCTACCTCACCCAGGACGATCCGGAGCAGTCCGCGCGCGCCAATCAGGTGATCGACGGCCTCAGCGAGAGCCGCCCGGGTTATGTGACGATGATCGTGCTCGCCGAGATCCATTGGGTGCTACGCCGCGGCTACAAACAGGACCCCGAGGCAGTCACCGACGTATTGCTGGGCCTGCTCGACTCGACCGAGATCGTGGTCGAGCGCGCCGACACCGTGCGCCAGGCGCTGCGCCAGGCCGCCGAAGGCGCGGATTTCGCCGACGCGCTGATCCAGCAACTCGGCCAGGAGGCGGGCTGCGACCTCACCGTCACCTTCGACCACAACGCCGGGGAACGCGCGGGCATGCGTCTACTGGCCTGACCCGAAGATAAGGCTTCGTTCAGCAGACCCGTGTAGCGTCATTCGGCATGAAATCTCGGCAGATCACGGTAGGTGACGGGACCTGGACCGTGCGGGTAGACGGCCCGGAATCTCGGCACAGCGTGCTGCTGCTGCCCGACCTCGGCGACCCGGCGGACGTCTACGACCAGGTATGTGCCCGACTGCACAATTCGGATCTGCGCACCGTGGTGCTGGAGTCGATCGAGGGCCTCGATGCGGCGGGCGTCACCGCGATCCTCGACCAGATCGGCGTGCCCTGGGCCAACGTCGCTGCCCGTGGCGCGGGCGCCGACCTGGCGTGGCGGGCGTGCGCGGCCGGATTCGGCCGCTTCATCAGCCTCGTGGTGGCCGATCGCGGCCATCCGGCGGCTCCGGGTCCGGACGGGACCGTGGCCGACGCTACGGTCCGTCCAGTGGAGTTGCCGACCACGGTGCTGGTCAGCAAGAACCTGCCGCGCTCGGTCGCCGACGCCTCGGGGCGGTTCGTCTACGGCGAGTTCCGCGTGGTCGACGTCGACGTCACCAATGTGGCGACCGAGGCCGACCACGAACTGGCGACCGAGATCGTGCTACGCACCAGCACCTGGTGAGCCGTTGCCGGACTTGGCTTGATAGACGGCAAGCCACTCCAGCCAGCTGTCGAGTTCGGCGAAGGCATGAGCCAGCGGTTCGGCCGCGGACAGGAACACATCGTGCTTGGCGCCGTCGATCGGCACGATGTTGGTGCGGTCGCCGAGGCACCCCGACCAACGCTGAATCTGCTTGACGTCCAACACCGCATCGGCCACGTCGACGGCGGGGCCGTACCGCCGGGCGAACTTCGTCATCCGGGAACGCAGGATCAGCGACGGCACCCCGATGTCGAGCCCGGCGTGCAGTTGCGCATGGCCGTTGCGGATGGCACGCAGCCAGCCGAACCGAACGGGGAAGCCGTGCAACGGTTTCC
The DNA here is from genome assembly GCF_900269665.1 of Nocardia suismassiliense. Lineage (GTDB taxonomy): Bacteria > Actinomycetota > Actinomycetes > Mycobacteriales > Mycobacteriaceae > Nocardia > Nocardia suismassiliense. Next base: position 7,099,620 of record NZ_LT985361.1, on the reverse strand, counting down.
AGTCGAGGTTGTAATCCCACTCGCCCGCGACGCTGTGGTGCAGGCTGTCGCCGTAGGTGCTGACCTTGCCGCCGGGCAGTTCGATCATCTTCCGAAAACGGCCGAGCGCCTTGATGATCGGCGTCCCGACGGTCCGGTAGTACGCCGGTCCCTGCAGGTCGAACCAAGGGCTGTTGAGCACCAAACCGGAGACCCCGGCCGCGGCCGTCCCCCGGGTCCGATTGAGCCGATCCAGCCACAGCGGCAAGATCAGGCCGCCGGTCGAGTGCGCGTTCAGGACGACCGGAGCGCCGGTCTCCTCCCGCACGATTCGCAATGCCTCGTTCAACTCGTCGTCATACAGTGCGAGATCGGTCACATAATGCGGTGTCTGCCCGTCACGCAGTGATCGTCCGCACTTGCGTAGGTCCAGCGCGTAGAAGTGGTATCCGAGCGTCGCGAAATGCTCCGCGAGATGCTCTTGAAAGAAGTAGTCGGTAAACCCGTGCACATACAGCACGGCGCCGGCGGTCAGTTCGACATCGTCGCCGGGCAGATAGCGGACCAGCGTGGCCACGGCCTCGCCTTCACCATCGGGATCAGGCCCGAAAGAAAGCGTGCGTTGCTGGTACTTCTCGCCTAGGACATCGGCTTTCCACTCCGCCCCGTGGTGGGTGTCGGTTTTCGTAGCGGCAAGTGAAGTTTCCTTTGTCACATACACAATCTAAGTCACATTCCGCGGTTTCGGCGCGGGGGATCGACGTGGTGAGGTGCACAATTGAAGCTAGGTGAACGGCGGGTAACCTAACTCCCGCCGTGGTTTACCGACCGAGGCAAGAACCGCAAGCACCGTGCCCAGGCAGGTCCACCCGCCCGGTGGGCCCGCGAGAAGGACAAGGAAGTCGATCTAGCCGTGCCGAACGCTGCCATGACTGAAAAGACCGATGTTGTACTCATCGGCGCCGGCATCATGAGTGCCACTCTCGGTGCGCTGCTGCGCCAACTGCAGCCCGACTGGTCGATCTCCCTGTTCGAGCGGCTCGACGCCGCAGCGGCGGAGAGCAGCGACCCCTGGAACAACGCGGGCACCGGCCACTCGGCCCTGTGCGAACTGAACTACAGCCCGCAGAACGCCGACGGCTCGGTGGACATCACCAAGGCCATCGACATCAACGAGCGGTTCCAGGTGTCGCGCCAGTTCTGGTCCTACGCCGTGGAGAACAACATCCTCGGCGACCCGTCCCGGTTCATCAACCCGATCCCGCACGTGAGCTTCGTGCACGGCGCGGACAACGTCGAGTACCTGCGCAAGCGCTACGAGGCGCTGTCGCGGCATCCGTTGTTCGAGGGCATGGAGTACATCGACAGCCCGGACGAGTTCGCGCGCAGGCTGCCGCTGATGGCGCGCGGCCGCGACTTCTCCGACCCCGTCGCGCTGAACTGGACCGACGGCGGCACCGACATCGACTTCGGCGCGCTCACCCAGGAACTGCTCGCCTACCTCGGCGCCAGCGGTGCGGACCTGGCCTTCGGCCACGAGGTGCGCGACCTGTCCAAGCAGTCCGACGGATCCTGGCTGGTCAAGGTGCGCAACCTGCGCACCCGCGAAACCCGCACGCTCATCAGCAAATTCGTCTTCGTCGGCGCGGGCGGCGGCGCGCTGCCGCTGCTGCAGAAGTCCGGCATCAAGGAGATCGACGGCTTCGGCGGCTTCCCGGTGAGCGGGCAGTTCTTCCGCTGCACCAACCCGGAGCTCATCCAGCAGCACGAGGCCAAGGTGTACGGCAAGGCCGCCGTCGGCGCACCGCCGATGTCGGTGCCGCACTTGGACACTCGCGTCATCAAGGGCACGCCCGGCCTGCTGTTCGGCCCCTACGCGGGCTGGACGCCGAAGTTCCTCAAGGACGGCAAACTCACCGACCTGTTCAAGTCGGTGAAGCCGAACAACCTGTTCTCGCTGCTCGGTGTCGGCGTCACCGAACTCGGCCTGACCAAGTACCTGATCAGTGAGCTGCTCAAGTCGCAGGCGGGCAAGGTCGACACCCTCTCGGAGTTCATCCCGCGCGCCGACGGCCGGGACTGGGAGCTGATCACCGCGGGCCAGCGCGTGCAGGTGATCCGGCGCAAGGGCGCGGGCGGCGTGCTGGAGTTCGGCACCGCCGTGGTCGCCGCGGCCGACGGCACCATCGCCGGTCTGCTCGGCGCCTCCCCGGGCGCGTCGACGGGCGTCACGGCGATGCTCGACGTCATGCAGCGCTGCTTCCCCACCGAGTACGCGCAGTGGACGCCGAAGCTCAAGGAGATGATTCCCTCACTGGGCGTCAAGCTGTCCGAGGACCAGGCGTTGTTCCACGAAGTATGGGACTGGACGTCCAAGACGCTGAACCTCGCGGGTGGCACAGATAACACGCCGAGGCATGCGGGGGTCGCGGCGAGCCGCTAGGTGTGATAGCAACAGGCGATGATGTCAACGGTTGTTCTCAAACGGTCATGGGCGTTGGATCTCGATACCGCCACCCTCTATCAGCTGTTGAAACTTCGCGTCGAAGTCTTTGTCGTCGAGCAGAAGTGCGCGTACCCCGAGTTGGACGGGCTGGACCTGCTGCCGGAGACCCGGCACTTCTGGCTCGATGACGAGGGCGAGGTGATCGCCACGCTGCGGCTGCTCGAGGAGCACCACGATGGCGTGAAGTCCTTCCGCATCGGGCGCCTGTGCACCGTCGTCCCGGCCCGCGGCCACGGCTACACCACGCGCCTGCTGCAGGCCGCGCTCGCCGAGGTCGGCGAGGCGACCGTGCGGTTGAACGCGCAGACCTATCTCGTCGACATGTACGCCAAGCACGGGTTCAAGCCCGACGGCGACGAATTCGACGAGGACGGGGTCCTGCACATTCCGATGCGCAAGGGGTGACCGTCCCGCTGGCCGGCTCCGCCCTCGTCGCACCTGAGCGACGAGGGCGGTCCTGTCCGCCTAGGCCCTGTGTCGAAGTCCCATCCGGCGCCTCCGGGGGCTGGATCGCCGCCTGGCCGCGTTGTCGTCGTCGCCGATACAAACCCGGTATCGGCAACTCCTCCGCCTTGCCAGGCGACGATCCAGCCCCCGGATGCATCCGGCCGGACTTCGACACAGGGCCTAGGGCCGCGTCGGCGGGTGCGCGTCGCGCGCATAGAGTTGGGGCGTGTCCTTGTCCCATGCCGAAACTGTGTCGCCTCACTCGTTGACCGGATCGCGGACGCGTCCGGCCGCCGAGGGTGAGGCGGGTTTTCCGTTCTCCGCCGTGGTCGGTCAGGAGCGGCTGCAACTGGCGCTGATCCTGTGCGCGGTGCACCCCGGCATCGGCGGTGTGCTGGTGCGCGGCGAGAAGGGCACCGCGAAATCGACCGTGGTGCGTGCGCTGGCGCAGCTGCTGCCGCCGGTGGTGGACGAGACCGGCGCACGGCCCGCGCGGCTCGTGGAGCTGCCCGTCGGCGCCACCGAGGACCGGGTGGTCGGCTCGCTGGACCTGGAGCGGGTGCTGCGCGACGGGGAACAGGCGTTCCGGCCCGGACTGCTGGCTGCGGCGCATCACGGCGTGCTCTATGTCGACGAGGTCAACCTGTTGCACGACCATCTGGTCGACGTACTGCTCGACGCCGCTGCGATGGGCCGGGTGCACATCGAACGCGACGGCGTCTCGCATTCGCATCCGGCGCGGTTCGTGCTCGTCGGCACCATGAATCCGGAAGAGGGCGAGCTGCGCCCGCAGCTGCTCGACCGGTTCGGGCTCACCGTCGACGTGGCGGCCTCGCGGAACGTGGACGTGCGCATGGCGGTGGTGCGGCGGCGACTGGACTACGAGGCCGATCCGGCCGGATTCGCCGAGAGCTACGCCGCCGCCGACCGGGCGGTGGCCGAGCGCATCCTCGGCGCGCGGGACCGGGTCGCGCAGGTGCGGCTCGACGATGGCGAGCTGCGTCGAATCGCCGCGCTGTGCGCCGCATTCGACGTCGACGGCATGCGGGCGGACCTGGTGGTCGCGCGGACCGCGACGGCGCACGCCGCGTGGCGTGGTGCGGATACGGTCACCGAGGACGATGTGCGGGTCGCCGCGGAACTTGCGTTGCCGCACCGGCGGCGGCGCGATCCGTTCGACGAGCCGGGCATCAGCGAGGATCAGCTCGACAATGCGATGCGGGATGCCGCTGCGGAGGTGGACCGCTCGGCCCGATCCGACGAGGACGCAGCGGAACTCGAACAGAGTGAGGTGCCCGAGGACGCGGAGCCGTCGAACCGAGGGCAGCAGGACTCAGGCGACTCGAGCCAGTCGACGGAGAATGAACGGGCGGACGACCAGCAGAACCAGCGCGGCGACGATTTCCGGTCGCCGGAAGACGACGAGCCGGACCCCGGCGATCCTCAGTCGCGGACGGACGAATCGAACCCGCGCGGTGACGATCCCGACGACGATCCCGACGGTCCCGGTGGTGGGCAGCGGCCCGGCGGCCGTGAAAGCCGCAGTGGCGCACCGGTTTCCGCCGCCGCGACACCGCCGCGCTGGGAAGTTCCCGGTATCGGCGAAGGTGCTCCCGGCCGCCGCTCCAGGGCCGAGTCCCGGCATGGTCGCGTCGTGCGGCCGAGCACGGATACCGGCACCGGCCTGCACCTGCTCGGCACCATCTTCGCCGCCGCGCCGCACCAGCGGTCGCGTGGTCGCGGCGACGGTCCGCTGAAGCTGGTCGCCGAGGATCTGCGTGGCGCGTATCGCGAAGGGCGCGAAGGCAATCTGGTGGTCTTCGTGGTCGACGCGTCCGGCTCGATGGCGGCCAGGGATCGGCTCTCCGCCGTCACCGGCGCGGTCGTCGCTCTGCTGCGTGACGCCTATCAGCGCCGCGACAAGGTCGCCGTGATCACCGTGCGTGGGCAGGACGCCGAACTCGTACTGCCGCCGACGTCTTCGGTCGATATCGCGGTGCGTCGCCTGTCCGGCATGCGCACCGGCGGTAAGACTCCGCTCGCCGCGGGTCTGTTGAAGGCCCGCGAGATCGTGCTGCGGGAACGGGTCCGCGACCCGCGCCGGCGCCCGATGCTGGTGCTGCTCACCGACGGTCGCGCCACCGGCGGCGTCGATCCGGTGGCGCGCGCCCGTGCCGCCGCCGCATTGCTGGCGAACGACGCGGTCACCTCGATCGTGGTCGACTGCGAGCGCGGCATGATCCGGCTCGGTCTGGCCGCCGAGCTGGCTCGGGAGCTGCGTGGCGGATATCTGAGACTGGCTGAGCTGACCGGGGATTCGGTCGCCGAGGTGGTGCGTGCGGGGTCCGGACGCCCGGGTGCTCGCGCCGCTTGAGCCACAGGGGATCGAACTAGCAAGGAGAGTGCATGCCCAAGGGTGTTCCGGAGACCGTGCCCGACGACGGGCTCACCACACGGCAGCGGCGCAATCAGCCGGTGCTCGCGGTGCATACGGGGCCGGGCAAGGGAAAGTCGACGGCCGCCTTCGGGATGGCGCTGCGGGCCTGGAACCAAGGTTTCGACGTCGCGGTGTTCCAGTTCGTGAAGAGCGCCAAGTGGAAGGTGGGGGAGGAGGCTGCCTTTCGCACCCTCGGCACCCTGCACGAGGAGACCGGTGCCGGCGGCGCGGTCGAGTGGCACAAGATGGGTGAGGGCTGGTCCTGGACGCGCAAACAAGGGAGCGACGAGGACCACGCCGCCGCGGCGCTCGCCGGTTGGCAGGAGATCGCCCGCCGGTTGAAGGCCGAGCAGCACCGCTTCTACGTCCTCGACGAATTCACCTACCCGCTCAAATGGGGTTGGGTCGACATCGACGAGGTCGTCGACACCCTCAGTAGCCGTCCCGGCAACCAGCACGTGGTGATCACCGGGCGCGACGCTCCGCAGGCGCTCATCGACGCCGCTGACCTCGTCACGGAGATGACCAAGCTCAAGCACCCCATGGACGCGGGCCGTAAAGGCCAGCGCGGCATCGAATGGTGATCTCCCGCACCGACTCTCGGGACTCGCACTCGCTCCGGGCCCCCGGAGTGGGTGCGGATCCCGAGAGGTGGTGCGGCTGCTGCGTCGCGTCGGCTCGCGCGGTCGTGCGGCGGTGGTGTCGATGAGCGGGGGTGTGCCCGCAGTGGTGATCGCCGCGCCCGCGTCGGGGAGCGGGAAGACCACGGTGGCAACGGGATTGATCGGTGCGCTGCGGCGGGTCGGTCATCGGGTCGCACCCTTCAAGGTGGGGCCGGATTACATCGATCCCGGGTATCACGGGCTGGCGGCGGGGCGGCCGGGACGCAATCTGGATCCGGTGCTCGTCGGCGCGGAACGTGTTGTGCCGCTGTATCAGCACGGTGCGCGAGAATGTGATCTCGCGGTGGTCGAGGGCGTGATGGGGCTGTTCGATGGCCGTATCGATGAGAACCATGCCGGGCCGGTCGCCGAAGGTTCCACCGCACAGGTCGCCGGGTTGCTCGGTGCGCCCGTGGTGCTGGTGGTGGATGCCAGGGGGCACAGCCAGAGCCTGGCGGCATTGCTGCACGGCTTTGCGACTTTCGACAGCAGTATTCGGCTCGGTGGGGTGATTCTCAACCGGGTCGGCAGTGAACGGCACGACCAGGTGCTGCGTGCGGCCTGCGATCGAGTCGGGCTGCCGGTGCTCGGCTCGCTCCCGCGCATGACCGAGTTGGAGGTGCCGTCGCGGCATCTCGGGCTGATCCCCGCGGTGGAGCATGGTACGGCCGCCACGGCAGCGGTATCGGCGATGACGGATTTGGTTGCGGCACATGTGGATCTGCGAGCAATCGCTGCGCTGGCCCGTTCGACCGCGGCTGGTCCGGCCTGGGATCCGGCGGAAGCTATAGCTGACGTGGTGGTCTCCGGCGTATCACCCGGCTCAGCCCGGCCGGGGCACGATGGAGCTGCTGCCGCGGTGGGGTCCGGCGTATCGCTCGGTTCAAACCGGCCGGAGCACGCTGGAGCTGACGCCGCAGCGGTTTCCGGCGTATCACCTGGATTAGGCAGGCCGGAGCGCGATGGAGTTGTCGCCGCAGCGGGATCCGGTCCATTGATCGCCATGGCAGGCGGGCCTGCGTTCACCTTCGGCTACGCCGAGCACCGCGAGCTGCTGCTGGCCGCTGGGGCGCGGGTGGTGGTATTCGACCCGCTACGCGACGAACTACCGAGCGGCACAGCTGGTTTGGTGCTGCCCGGCGGATTCCCGGAGGAACACGCGGCAGCGCTGGCAGCCAACACCCCACTGCTGACCGCAGTGGCGGCGCAGGCCCGGCGCGGCATGCCCGTACACGCGGAATGCGCGGGCTTGCTCTACCTGACCCGCTCCCTCGACGGACACCCGATGGCCGGGGTCATCGACGCCGACGCCGAGTTCGGCCCCCGCCTCACCCTCGGCTACCGCGACGCGGTCGCGCTGGTCGATTCGCCGCTGTGGCGAGCCGGGGAACGCGTCCGCGGCCACGAATTCCACCGCACCCGCCTGACCGCGGCAGGCTCGGACACCCCAGCCTGGGGTTGGCACGGCAGTGACGGCGCGCGCGTCAAGGAGGGCGCGCTGGTCCAGCAGGTCCACGCCTCCTACCTGCACACTCACCCAGCCGGAAACCCGAGAGCTACAAGCAGTTTCGTTACCGCAGTCGCCGAGTACGCAGGCGCTCGTGCGGACCGTTGAGCGAAGGCGTGCGCTAGTGCAGGTGGCAGGTGGCTGAGTTCGCCGTTGGGCTCGGTCTGCGCTCTGGTACGCACGCTGACTCGATCGTTGCCGCCGTGCGGGAGGTGTTGGGCGACAACGTGGTCAGTTGTTTGGCGACCATTGATCGCCGGATCGGCGAACCCGGTCTGCGTGATGCGGCTGCCGAGCTGGGAGTGGCGGTGCGGGGGTACGCTGCCGCCGAGCTGGCCGACGTTCCTGTACCGAATCCGGACTCGCGTACGGCGGCTGCCGTCGGCACGGGCAGTGTTGCCGAGGCGGCTGCCATCCTTGCGGCTGGGCGCGGCACGTTGGTGATCACCAAACGTATCGTCGCCGGGGTGACTATCGCTGCGGCGCAACGCACAACGGGCTGATTGTCCGGCGCGCAACTGGGTGATCGAACCAGATGACCTTGGGTCTCCCGCGTGGTTTTATGGCGGGGTGGATATCCGAGGGATCGACAATGTGCTGGTTCCGGTGGGGAATCTGGCTGCGGCGCTGGAGTTCTACGCGAACGGGCTCGGGCTTTCGGTGCGGTTCACGGTGCCGGAGCGGGGGATCGCGTTGTTCGGGGTCGCGGCGGAGACGCCGGGCATCATGGCGATGGTGGATCCCGCTGCGGGGCAGGGGTCGCCGCCGGCCATCCGGATCTGGCTGGAGGTGCCGGATGCGCGGGCCGCCGCGGCGGAACTCGAAGGACGCGGTGTCGACATGCTCACCGCGCCCTTCGAAGTCGCGACCGGCTGGAGTGTGGAGGTGGCCGATCCGTGGGGCAACGTGATCGGGTTGACCGACTACCTCAAACGCCCTGACCTGGCACGACCGGCGTTCTGACCTACGGCGCCACCGCACCCCAGTCGGCGAAACCGCTGGGATCGTGGCGGCCGAAGGTGGCGTGTTCGAACAACCCCCACCCCTCGGCGTCGCCGCAGCGGGCATGTGCCACATGGTCGATCACGCCGTATGGTGCGCGGGCGACGATGGCCGGATCGGTGAGGTCGTACCGGCTGGCCAGCGACCAGTCCCGGCCCTTCCACTGCCCGTGCTGCCAGTCGGGATCGCCACCGTAGCCGCAACCCACGTGCAGCGGCACATGGGTGCCCGTGGTCACCTCGATCTCCAGCGGCTTGCCGTCCGGCGTGGGCATCTCGAGCCGGGCGCCGACGGGAAGCCTTGTGCCGGAACGGTAATCGATCGCGATGCGCGGCCAGCCGAGCTGTTCGGTGCGCCCGTCCGGCCAGATCCGCACGGCGTCGTTCAAGGTGCGTTTGCCGTCGGGTTCCTCCTGCACGATGATCACGATCGCGAAATCGTCGAAGCGCAGCGGCACATACATCCACCAGAAACCGCCGGACGGCTCGGCGGCCGCCCGGCCCGCAGGCTCGCTCTCGCCGACCGGCCGGATGCCCCAGGACCGGTCCCTGGTGCCGGTCCACACCGCCGGGTCGACGGTGATGTCGTCGCCGTCGACGTGCAGCGTCCCCGCCCACGAGCCCACCTGGGCGAACCGGCTCGCGTCGATGATCGGCCGGTTGCCCGCCAGGATCAGGTGTGGTTGCTCCTGCACGGTGGGGAACGCGCCCTCCCAGGTGAGGTCGAAGGACAGGTCGTCGTGCTCGCAGATCACCCGGATCCGTTGCAGCGGCTCGAGCACCTCGATGCGATAGCCGCCGACCCGCTGCTCCAGGCTGCGGTCACCGAGCGCGTCGGAGAAGCGCACGGTCCGTTGGATATCGCCGCGCCGGACGGCGGCGTAGGCGTCGGTCACCCCGAGGTTCGGGTACACGCCGAACCCGGTGATCAAGAAGGTGCCGCCGTCGCGGTCGTGACCGTTGAAATAGCTGCGGTCGTAGAAGTTCCGGTCGCTACTGGCGACCCGCGCCAGTGACAGCCCGGTCTGATGAATCGGGTACTCGTCCAAAGGAACTGGCATGGCTGCCCTCAATCCCACTCGTAGGTTCCGTCGAGCAGCCGTTCCAGGCTTGCTCGGTGCATCACGTAGTCATCCCGGTCCGGGGTGTCGGTGTCCTCGCCGAAATGGATCATCCTGCGCTTGACCCTGGCCATCACGATGCCGTGCCGCAGTGCGGCGTAGACGAGGTACCAGTCCAGGTCGCGCACCGTATGTCCGGTCAGTTCTTCATATTTCGCGACGACGTCGGCCCGGCGCAGGAAGTCCGGCAGGCCCGGCTGATCGAATCGGGTGGCGATGTCCTGGAAGAACCGGTGGATGAAGATCACCCAGGCGACATCCAGTTCGCGGGGGCCCAATGCGGCCATCTCCCAGTCCAACACCGCCGCGGGCTCGAAGCCCCGGTAGATGATGTTGCCGGGCCGGGCGTCACCCCAGCTGAGGACGTCGGGCCCCGGGTCGGCGGGCCAGTGCTCGTCGAGCCACGCGAAGGCTCGTTCGAGCAACGGAATCTCGAAGCCGTCATCGGCCAAAGCCCATCGGTACCAAGCCTTCTGGGCCTCGACATGCCTGCGCAGCGACTGGCCCGCCCCGCGCAGGGCCGGGAATCGCTGGGCCGGATCTGCGATGGCGTGCACCTTCGCGATCACCGCGACGGTGTTCGCGGTGAGCTGCGCCCGCTCCTCGGGGGTCGCGTCGAAGAGCCAGCCGACGAACACGTACGGCGGATTGTCGGTCGGCACGCGGCCGTCGACCCGCTTCATCACGAAAAACGGTGTGCCGAGCGGTGTCTCGTCTTCCTCCAGCCAGCACAACGCAGGTACCGGCACGTCGGTGTTTTCGGCGACGCCGGCCATCACGTGGTACTGGGTGGCCAGATCATAGGTCTCGAACACCGGGAACGAACCGCTCTCCGGCGCCATCCTGGCGACGAACGAACCGCTCTCGTGCCGTCCGTCCACGCTCCATTCCGCATCGAAAAGAATGGTGGTGCTGGACATTCCGCCGGACTGCGGCCGCGACAGATTCGCGACCTTCGGCGGGTGATCGGCGGAGACCTTCGAATCCAGCCAGCGCGCCAGGTCCTCGGCGAGCACGTCGAGATCACGCTCGCTCACGGTCAGCTGCTGCCGCTCAGCGGGATCCGGATCTTCGGCCATCGTTGTCCTCCTGACGCCATGACACGCGGGCGTGCCTTCGGCACAGCCCACCTCGGCGGCGGTCCGCCGCGATACGCGACAGTAACGCGTTCCAGTCGGCCGGTGGGGCGGAAACGAGCGAGGCCACCGAACCCGCTCACTGGCTGGAACCGGGCCTTGACATGCGAGGATCGGCACGTGGTCGGGCCGGCCCGACCGGCTTGGTGTGGCTGGCACGTACGACTTATTGCCGAGGGGAAGACCAGGGATTTCCTGGATGCTCGAGCCCTGCGCACCTCGATACCGTTCGCTGACGCAGAGCGTTCGGAGTGAGGGGTTCGTTGTGAGTGCTGTCGGTGTGGAGCCGGTCGATCGGGCGAATGCGAGGGAAGCGACGGAAGCGCAGGACCCGGATTCGAGATGGAATCCGGTGACCCGCACCGCATTCCGGTTCTGCTTCGCCTATTTCAGCCTGTTCTGCCTGATGTTTCCGCAATTCCTGTGGGTATACACCGGGGTCCTCAAAGACAAGCTTCCCGAACTGGCGATCCTCGGATTTCTCTATCCCTTGAGCCCGATCTGGGAGTGGGTCGGCCGCCACGTATTCGGTGCCGACGTCGAGCTGCACCTGGATTCGGGCAGTGGCGACCAGGCCATCATCTGGGTCTTCCTGTTCTGCGTCCTGGTCGTCGCCCTCGTCGCCGCCGTGGTGTGGAGTGTGCTGGACCGACGCCGTCCGAACTACCACCGGCTCAACGCCTGGTTCCTGCTCGCCATGCGGTTGTGCCTCGGCGGGCAGATGCTGTGGTACGGAATGGCAAAGGTGATTCCGACCCAGATGGCGGAGCCGCCGCTGACGGCGCTGATCTCCCGGTACGGCGATTTCACGCCGATGTCGGTGCTCTGGTTCCAGGTCGGCAGTTCCCAACCGTACGAGATTCTGCTCGGCGCCGCGGAGGTGCTCGGCGGGCTGTTGCTCTTCGTGCCGAGAACCGCGACCTTGGGGGCGCTGGTGAGCCTGGTGAGCATGCTTCAGGTGTTCATCCTGAACATGAGCTTCGACGTGCCGGTGAAGATCCTGTCGGGTCACCTCTTGCTGATCTCGCTGGTCTTGCTGGCGCCACAGGCGCGTCGATTGGCGAATGTCCTTGTGTTGCAGCGGTGGACGGAGCCGGCTCGGCAACCGGAGCCGTTCCGCTCGCGACGCATGCGGTGGTTCGCGGTCGGTCTACAGGCGGTACTCGGCCTGTGGGTATTGGCCGGCGGTATCCAGGAGGGTCTGCGGTTCTGGAACGAAGGTGGCGGCGGTACCCCGAAACCCGAGCTGTACGGGATCTGGACGGTGTCGGAATTCAGCAGGGACGGGCAAGTCGTCCCGCCGCTGACAACGGACCAGAACCGTTGGCGGCGACTGGTTGTCGACGTCACCGGAATGGCGTATCAGAAGATGGACGACAGCTTGGTCCCCGTCGTCGGCGCGGTGGACACCGCAGCGCACACCCTCACCCTCTCGGCGTCGCCCGGTGCGAATCCGGGCGTGATGGCGGAGGCCGCGCCGACCCAGATCGCCTCCTTCACCTTCACCCAGGAGGCGCCGGACCGGCTGCGACTGGATGGCCAGCTCGACGGCCACCAGGTGACGTTGAGGCTGGAACAGGTCGACCTCCAGTCATTCCCGTTGCGCAGCACCGGGTTCAAATGGGTCCAGGACTATCCCGCCTTCTGACCGGGGCACAGCTCAGCCGATGGTGATGGCGTCGAGGCGGACGCGCAGGAACTCCGCCGAGATGACGGGTGGCAAGCCGCCGACCCGCCCGATCGGCGGCGTCAGCGGGGTGACGACGGCGTCATGGTCGAGTTCGTAGAAGTAGATCAGCGACACCAGGTCCTCCTCGGGTGCTGAGGCCTGCGGCGGCAGCACCCGATGCCGTCCGGACGGCCAGCGCTGACCGCTCCAATAGGCAAGCAGGTCACCGATGTTCACCGTCAGCGCGGCGGGGTCGTATGGCGCGTCGGCCCAGCCTTCCGCCTCGGTGTACACCTGGAGCCCGCCCGCGCCCGGCTCCCGGTCCAGCACGGTGACGGTGCCGAAGTCGGTGTGCGGGCCGATCCGGAACTGACCGGGTTCGGGTGCGCCGACCGCGGTCAACGGTGGGTAGTGATTGATGTTGCAGGTCCAGGTGGGGCGGCCGGTCAGGTTCTGAAAAGGATTGGCGGGCAGGTGAAGTGCCGCGGCGAACAGGGCGAGCAGTTCGTCGGAGAGCGTGCGCACGGCAGCGGTGTACGAGGTCACCAATTCGCGCAGCTCGCGCACTTCGTCCGGCCAGACATTGGGCAGGAACCAGACGTCGTCGACGGCCCGGTCGCCGGTCGCGGTGTCGGCCCCCACGGCGAAGGTCTCCTTCAGATCCGGCGGTGTCCGGGTGCCCTCGGCATAACCGTTGGCCTCCTTGCCCGGACCGATCCAGCCGCGCCCGCCGACGGTGACGGCGTACTTCTCCTTCACCGCCGCAGGCAGCGCGAAGAAGCGCCGTGCGGCGGCGCGCACGTCACCGGCCAGCCCCTCGGGCACGCCGTGGCCGTAGACCAGCAGAAAACCGGCGCGCCGCAGACCCTCGTCCACCTCGTGCTCGATCTCGGCCGCCGCCGGACCACCGGCACGCCATCGGGACAGGTCGATCGATGCGATCGCGTTCATGTCATCTCACTTCTGCTGGAGTGCCGCCGTGCGCCCGATGCTCACTGTGTCTCGACTTCCGTTGCGACACCGATGTCTTCGTGCCAGAGGGCCGGATGGTCGACGATGAAGTCGGTCATCATCTGGACGCACCGCTCGTCCTCCAGCACGGTCACCGCGACGCCGTGCTCGGCCAGCCAGTCGTGGCCGCCGTGGAAGGTCTGGGATTCGCCGATGATGACCGCGCCGATGCCGAACTGGCGGACGAGTCCGCTGCAATACCAGCACGGCGACAGGGTGGTCACCATGATTGTCGAACCGTAGTCGCGGCGGCGGCCCGCGGCACGGAAGGCGTCGGTCTCGGCGTGGATGCTCGGATCGCCGGACTGGACGCGGCGATTGTGGCCGCGGCCGAGCAGCGTGCCGTCGGCCGCGAACAGTGCCGCGCCGATCGGGATGCCGCCCTCGGCGAGCCCGCGCTGCGCCTCGTCGTATGCCACCTCTAGCAGTTGTCGTGCCGGTGTCGCCTGCGTCATGGGTCCAGCCTCCAAGGGAAGGCCACCGACCGCAACGTACAGATCGTCCGCACAGGTCGTGGCCATGGATGACAGGATGACCGTATGTTGCCCACCGTGCGCGAATTGCTCGATGACCAGTTCGCGGCTGCCGAACCGCTCGTCTTGGCAGGTCACCGGGCCCTCGGGCGGACGGTGCGCTGGGTGCATTCGAGCGAGATCTACGAGATCAGCCCGTTGCTGTCCGGGGGCGAGCTCCTGCTCACCACCGGGCTCGGGCTGGCCGGGGTGGACGCGGGAACGCGGCGACACTACCTGGGTGAGATCGCCGGGCGCGGGGTCGCCGGGGTGGCCGTCGAGCTCGGCCGGACCTTCGACGCCATTCCGCAGGACATGGTGGCGGAGGCCTCGCGGCACAGCCTGCCGTTGATCGCGCTGCGCGCCGTGGTGCCGTTCATCGATCTGTGCCGCACTGCGAATACCGAGATCGTGTCGCGGGAGGTGCGGTCGTTGCGGCTGCTCAACGAGCTGGGCCGGGACCTGGTCGGCGAGTTGGCGGCGGGCAACGGCCTCGCGCAGTTGCTCGGCCGGATCGGCGAGGTCACCGGTTGTGCGCTGATCGTGACGAGCGGCAACGGCGCGTTGATCGCCGCGCACGGCGTGGATGACGACCGATCGGCTTGGGCGGCAGTCGAATCCGCGACGGCCACCGCGTCCATCCGGGCGAGGGAGAACACTTGGGGAACGCTCACCGCGGGACCCGGCTCGGTTCTCGACAGTGCCACCCTCGCAACCGTTCTCGACCAGTCCGCGCCGAGCCTTGGCCTGGCACTGGTGAATTCGGGCACCCCGACCGGGCGTCCGCAGCTCGCGGCCGCGACATTGCTCGCGGATCTGCTGGACGGTAAGACGATTCGTCAAGCTGATCTGAAGGTACGAGCCGCGGCGGCGGGAGTGCCCGCGCTGGCAGGGCGCACGCTTGTTCCAGTAGCGGCCGACGCACCCGAGACCCGCATCGCAACGCGTCTGATCGACACCGCGGCAAAGGAACTCGGCAGACCCGGGCTGGTGGCCGAGGTGCATGCCACCAGCTACGGGGTGTTCGCCATGGACCCGGCGACCGCCGACCCGGTCGGCGAAGCGGTTCGGTTGCTGCGCAATGCTTTCGCTACGAACGCCGTCGAGGGTGTGACGCTGGTGGTCGGTGATCCCTGTGATTTCACCTCCGCCGCACTCACCGGATCGTTGGACGCCGCCCGGTCCGCGCTGCGCTTGGCGACCCGTCATCGCCGTGACTGGCTGGCGGGCAGTCCCATCTCCACCTGCCGCGAACTGGCTACCGAGCTCGTCGTCGAATCTCTGCCCGCGGCGGAACGAAGCCGCCTGATCGCCACCACGATCGCCCCGCTGATCGCCTGGGACACAACGCATCACAGCAATCTGGCGCGCACCCTGGAGGTCTATCTGCGCCACGGCGGCAGCCCGACCCGCTGCGCCACCGCCCTGCACATCGGCCGCCAATCCCTCTACCAGCGCCTGGACCGCATCCGCGACCTCCTCGGCTACGACCCGGCCGCCCCTGCCCTCACCGGCACCCTCCTGCTCGCCCTCTGCGCCCACCGCCTTTCTTGATGCCCGCGGACAAACAGCGGGTCGCTCAGGCGGGAGTGGTGCGCCGCTGGGCCAGCAGGAAGTAGGCGGTGGCGGAGACAAGGAAGCCGACGAAGAAAGTGATGTCACCCAGCTCGGGGACTTGCCGGACGAGATAGCCGGTGAACTTCGCCTGGTGCGAGAACAACAGCACCGACAGCACCAGACCGAACAGAAATGCCGCTACGCCAGGCCAATTGGTGTATGCGCGGTTGTAGAGCAGGTCATCGATCCTGCGTCCACGACGCAGGTACTGATCGACGAACATCACGCCCAGCCACGGCCCGATCCAGTACGCGACGATCAGCAAGAACGCCTCATAACTGGCGGCGGCATCGGGCAGCGCCCACCACGCGACCAGGAATCCGATGGCACCGAAACAGATCGAGACCACGGCTCGCTGCGTACGGACCGGCAGTTCGATGCCGATCGTCACAAATGCCATTGCGCCCGAATACACATTCAGCGCATTCGCCGCGACGGCGCCGAGCGCGATGGCGAGCAGCGTCAACTTTGCCAGCACGTCAGGCAGATTCGCGGTGAACACATCCGTCGGACTGCCCTGCGCCGCACCGACAATGGTCGCCGAGGCTGCCCCGAGCGTCGACAGCCACAGACACGAGACGAACAATCCGGCCGCCGCGTATCCGCCCGTGGCGACCCGCGAAACGGTCTTGGGCAGGTACCGCGAGTAGTCCGCCGCGTACGGATTCCAACCACCCGCATAACCGAACGCGGTACCGACCGTCAGCAGGAAACCGCCGATTCCGCCGACCCCGCCGGACGACGCACCCCCGCCGAGCTCGGCCTTGCTGAAGATCGCGACGGTGACCACGACGAACACCACCGCGAGAATCGGGAATACGAACCGCTCGAACGCGTGCACCAGGTTGTGCCCGAACACGGCGAATCCGGTCTGCGCCACCACGATCAGGATCAGCGCCGTGAGCTTCGGCATGCCGGTCAGCGTGCTCAACGCCCACGCGCCGCTCACGCTGTTGGTGGCGAACCAGCCGACGCCGCACATGATGGACATGAACGCCGCAGGCAGCGCGTTGCCTCGATATCCGAAGGCCAAGCGCCCCAGCACCATCTGCGGCACGCCGTGCGCGGGCCCACGGCCGGACAGCACGAAATGCGCCGCCGCACCGAGCCCGACGCCCACCGCGAGACCGAGCGTCGCCTGCCAGAAGTTCATCCCGAACGCGGTGACCGACAGCACGCCGATGAAGATGGTGGCGAACTCCAGATTCGGCGACATCCAGGTCCAGAACAGCTGCCGCGGCTTGCCGTGCCTGGCGTCGTCGGGGATGTACTCGTTGCCGCCGGGCTCCACCGCGATGACGCGGTCGGCGTACCCGGAGGCCAGCGGCGGGTCATCGGTCAAAGCCATGCCTGAACACTCGTCGGTGCGGGCCGGGTCGGCAACCGACGATCCGTACGTCTGTCGGCACCGCAGGGCGGACAGTTCGCCCGCCTCAGCTGGTGCCGACCTGATGCCGCCAATTCGGCGATGGCGCGAAGAACTCACCGCTGCCGGTGCGGAAGGCCTCGCGGGCGGCGGCATCGCCGCGCAGCTGCGCCATCAGCCAGGCCGTCGGATAGCCGAGGTAGCCGTACACCCCGTTCGTGCACGGGTCCGAGGCGGAAGCACAGTCCGGCTGCCCCTGCACGTCGTTGTGATTCGGGCCGATCAGCGTGCCCCACACCTTCGGCAAGTTCGCCGGAGTCGCCTCGTAGTACGCCTGATTCGACTGCAAGCCCTCGACCTGCCACGGCACGAGCTGATGGGAGGGGGAGACGAGAGCGTCGGATGACCCGTTGACCAAGAACACCGAGCCCGTTGTCAGCGAACGGGTGTCGGCACAGGTTTCCGATGTGGAACAGAAGTGCTGCGCCGGAATCTCCATCGGCACCGCGGTCTTGATCGCCCCGCCCGAATCACGCAGGGCATTCAGCACTCCCGAGGCGCCTTGCGAATGTCCCATCGCGCCAACGGCCGTCGTATCCAGCTTTCCGAAGAACACACTCGCCGGATCGTCGGCCTGCGCCAGCAGGAAGTCCAACGACTTCCGAATGTCCACCCCGGACCCGGTGTTCTGGTTCTCGGTGGCGATCACGACGAAGCCCCACGACGCCAGATGCCGCAGCAGATAGGTGTATTGGCTCGGCACCGCCTTGGTCCCGTTGCCCCACAAGACAATCGGATGCCGACCCTGTCCCAGATCGGTCGGATACCACACATCGAACTTCGCCCCGGTGGTGTCGCAACAACCGAACCCGATCCGCTCGGTCACCGCGGCGGGACCCGGCTGGAAGTACTTCGACTCGATTCCCTGCGCCGGCACATAGGGTGCCGGTTCGGCGTGCGCCACACCGGCCGCGGCAGGCAGCCAAGCCAGAGCCATCGACGCCACCACCACGTGCACTGCCCGACTCCAGCGGTTCATGCGGCCGAGTATAGGAATGATCATCGCGCGCGGCCGACCCGGTTTCGGCCAATTCCCGCTGCTTCCACAGCCCGTTATCGGCGGTGACCGAGTCGATTGCCGTCACCTCGCACACAGGCCGTAGGCTCGAAAACTGTGCCGAACACGTCAGACCACACCGCCGACCAGGCGGTATCCGAGACCGCCTCGCCCAATGAGGGCGATCCGAACTACCTGGTCGGGCTCGATCTCGACGGCCGCCGCGTCGTCGTGGTCGGTGGCGGCTCGGTGGCCCAGCGCAGGCTCGGCCTGCTGATCGCCTCCGGCGCGGACGTGCACGTGATCAGCCGCGAGGTCACCCCGGCGGTCGAGGGTATGGCGACCTCCGGGCAACTCACCGTCACGCTGCGGCCCTACGCCGACGGCGACCTGGACGGCGCCTGGTACGCGATCGCCTGCACCGACGAGCCCGCGACCAACGCCGCCGTCGTCGAGGAGGCCACTCGGCGACGGATCTTCTGTGTGCGCGCCGACAATGCGCGCCTCGGCACCGCGGTCACCCCAGCCACTGCCCGCTACGACGGCATGACCCTCGGCGTGCTGGCCGGCGGCCAGCATCGGCGCTCGGCCGCGGTGCGCAACGCGTTGCTCGAGGCGCTGCAATCCGGTGTGGTGACCGACGATTCGACACCGATCACGCCCGGCGTCGCGCTGGTCGGCGGCGGACCGGGCGATCCGGACCTGATCACGGTGCGCGGGCGCCGGCTGCTCGGCCGCGCGAACCTGGTGGTCGCCGACCGGCTGGCCCCGCCGGAACTGCTGGCCGAACTCGGCCCCGACGTCGAGGTGATCGACGCGGCCAAGATCCCCTACGGCCGCGCGATGGCCCAGGATGCGATCAATGCCGCGCTGATCGAGGGCGCCAAGGCGGGCAAGTTCGTGGTCCGGCTCAAGGGCGGCGACCCGTACGTCTTCGGCCGCGGCTTCGAAGAACTCGAGGCCTGCGTCGACGCGGGCATCCCGGTGACCGTCGTCCCCGGCATCACCAGCCCGATCTCGGTCCCCGCGGCCGCCGGTATCCCGGTGACACATCGCGGGGTCACCCACGAATTCGTGGTGGTCAGCGGCCATGTCGCCCCGGACCACCCGGACTCGCTGGTCGACTGGCCGGCCCTGGCCCGGCTGCGCGGCACCATCGTGCTGATGATGGCTGTCGAACGCATCGAGCAGTTCGCGACGGTGCTGATCGAGGGCGGCCGCCCGGTGACCACCCCGGCGACCGTCATCCAGGAGGGCACGATGCGCAACCAGCGCGTGCTGCGCGCGGACCTCGGCACCGTCGCCGCCCGGGTGCGCGAGGAAGGCATCCGCCCGCCCGCGATCGTGGTGATCGGCCCCACGGCGGGATTTTCGGCGGACGACGCGACCGGAAGCCGATAGACCCATCAATTACAGTGGCTCACTGTGCTCCAGAATCCCGCTGCGAAAACGCAGTATCCGATGACGCAGCGGGCCTTCGGACTCGCCATTCTCGTGCTGAGCGGGCTGCAGCTCATGGTGGTGCTCGACGGCACCGTGGTGATCTTCGCGCTGCCCCGGCTGCAGGAGGAGATGGGCCTGTCCAGCGCGGGCAGCGCGTGGACGGTCACCTCCTACGGCCTCACCTTCGCCGGTCTGATGCTGCTCGGCGGCCGGCTCGGCGACGCGTTCGGGCGCAAACGGATGCTGATCATCGGCGTCGCGCTCTTCACCTTCGCCTCGCTGCTGTGCGGATTGGCGCAGAACGAGGGCATGCTGCTGGCCGCCCGGGCGATCCAGGGTGCGGGCGCGGCGATCGCGGCGCCGACCGCATTCGCCCTGGTGGCAACAACTTTCGCGCCGGGCAAGGCGCGTAACCAGGCGATCGCGATCGTCGGCTCGATGGTCGGCATCGGCTCGGTGGGTGGCCTGGTCGTCGGCGGTGCGCTGACCCAGGTGTCGTGGCGCTGGATCTTCCTGATCAACGTGCCGATCGGTGCCCTCATCATTCTCGGCGCGGTGTACAAGCTCGCCGACACCGCCCATCACCGCTCGCCGCTGGATGTGCGCGGCGCGGTGCTCGGCACGCTCGCCTGCGCCGCCATCGTGTTCGGCGCGACCGAGGGGCCCGAGATGGGCTGGGACCATCCGGCCATCATCGGCGCGCTGGTCGGCGGCGCGGTGCTGCTCGTGGTGTTCGTACTCATGGAACGCCGGATCGCCGATCCTCTGCTGCCATGGTCGCTGTTCGACAGCCGCGATCGGGTGGCGACCTTCCTGCTGATCTTCCTGGCGGGTGGCGTGCTCGGCGCGATGACCTTCTTCGTCGCGCAATTCCTGCAGAACGTGATCGGTTACAGCCCGCTGCAAGCAGGTGTCGCGGCCATTCCGTTCACCATCGGTATCGGCATCGGCGGCGCGCTGGCCTCCAAGGCCGCGATGTTCGTCGCGCCACGCTGGCTGCTGGCCGGGGCGGCGACGGTGCTCGGGATCGGACTGCTGTTCGGCGCGACGCTCGACGGGGACGTGCAGTACCTGACCACGCTGCTGCCGCTGCTGATCGTGATCGGCTTCGGCGTCGGCATGGCGATGGTGCTCGCGCCGCTGTGTGTGCTGGTCGGGGTGTCCGCCGAGAACATCGGGCCGCTGTCCGCGGTCGGGCAGATGTTCATGAACCTGGCGACGCCGGTGGCGATCGGGCTGCTCAGCCCGATCGCGGCCTCGCGCACGCTGTCGCTGGGCGGCCGTACCGGCAAGGTGACCGACATGAACGCGACCGAGGTCGCGGCGCTGGGCAGCGGTTACACGCTGGTGCTGTTCGTGTGCGCGATCGTCGCGTTCGTGGCCGGGCTCATCGCGCTGACGCTGCGGTTCACGCCGCAGCAGCTCGCGCAGGCGCAGCACGCGCAGGAAGAGGCCCAGCAGGCGTGAGCCTGCCGGGCGCTCGACGGAGCCGACCATAGGCGAGTGCCTGCCAGGCCGGTGACGGGCAGTGCTGTAGCGCCGCCGCCAGATGTCAGAGGCGACCCGCGACTTTGCGCGGCGTCACCCGGACGATCACGCGCGGGCCGTCGTTGACCGAGGCGGGATTGAAGTCCAGGTACTTCTGACCGGTGTACTTCAGTGACAGCTCGTCCGGCAGCGTCTTGTCCGGGTCCGGGGTGAGCGTCGCGGTGCCGCGCACTTCCGCGTAGGTGTACGGGCTCTCCGGCGGGTTGATCATGACGGTGACTCGCGGGTCGCGCGCCAGGTTCTTGCCCTGCTGGCGATCGGTGGTGGTGGAGAACAGCAGGTCGTCGCCGTCGCGCTTCAGCCAGATGACGGTCAGGTGCGGTTCCCCGTTCGGGTTGACCGTCGCCACGGTCGCGAACACCTTCGACTCGTCCAGATGCTTCTTCAGATCTTGGGAAAGCTCAGCCGTATCGGTCACGCACAACTGGAACGCTCGGTGCGCCAAAGACATTCCGGCCCGGCGAGATCCGGGACCCGCCATCGCGGGCCCCGGCCGTTGGCGTCAGGAAGTGTGCTGGTCGGCCACGGTCAGCACGCGGTCGAGGATGGCCAGGCCCTCCTTGGCTTCGGCCTCGCCGACGATGCACGGCGGCACCACGTGCAGCCGGTTGAAGTTGACGAACATCAGCAGGCCGGCGGCCCGGGCCGCGGCGACGACCTCGGTCATCGCCGGACTGGTTCCGCCGTAGGGCGCGAGCGGTTCGCGGGTGGCCCGGTCGCGGACGAGTTCCAGCGCCCAGAACACCCCGGTGCCGCGCACCTCGCCGATGCTCGGGTGGTGCGCGGCGAGCTCACGCAGGCCGGGGCGGAGCACTCGGTCGCCGATCTCGGCGGCGTTCTCGATGAGGTGTTCGTCGGCCATCGCGTTGATCGTGGCGACCGCGGCGGCGGTGGCCAGTGGATGACCCGAGTACGTGAGCCCGCCGGGATA
Source organism: Nocardia suismassiliense (assembly GCF_900269665.1). GTDB lineage: Bacteria > Actinomycetota > Actinomycetes > Mycobacteriales > Mycobacteriaceae > Nocardia > Nocardia suismassiliense. The sequence goes on along the minus strand of NZ_LT985361.1, from coordinate 7,077,670 downwards.
CGGCCGGTCGTCGAAGGTCGCGGCGACGGCCGGGCTGATCGCCACCCCGCCGAGCGGCACGTACCCGGAGTTCACGCCTTTGGCGAAGGTCAGCAGGTCGGGGACGACGCCTTCGAAATGCTCGATGGCGAACCACTTTCCGGTGCGGCCGAACCCTGACATCACCTCGTCGGCGATGAAGAGGATGCCGTACTTGTCGCACAGTGCCCGGACCCCGGCCATATACCCGGGCGGCGGAATCATGATTCCCGCTGTGCCAGGGATGGATTCGAGCACGATGGCGGCGATGGTGCTCGGGCCTTCGAACACAATGGTCTGTTCGAGATGCGCCAGCGCGCGTTCGGCTTCCTCGGTCTCGTTCGTGGCGTGGAACTGCGTGCGATACAGGAACGGACCGAAAAAGTGCACCACTCCGCTGTTCCCGTGATCATTGGGCCAGCGGCGCGGGTCACCGGTCAGGTTGATCGCGGTCTCGGTGCCACCGTGGTATGAGCGGTAGCGCGTCAGCACCTTGTAGCGACCGGTGTGCAGCCTGGCCAACCGCACCGCGTGCTCGATGGCCTCGGCCCCGCCGTTGGTGAAGAAGATCTTGTTCAGCTCGCCGGGGGTCCGCTCGGCGATCAGCCTGGCCGCCTCCGAGCGTGCGTCGTTGACGTGCGGCGGTGCGACGGTGCACAGTTTGGCCGCCTGCTGCTGCACCGCCGCAACGACTTTCGGGTGTTGATGGCCGATATTGGTGTTCACCATCTGGGAAGAGAAGTCGAGCAGCCGGTTACCCTCGCCGTCCCAGACATAGCAGCCCTGGGCGGCACTGATCGTCATCGGGTCGAGGTGCGCCTGGGCGGACCAGGAGTGGAAGACATGGCGGCGATCGAGCTCGTAGGCGCGTTCGGCCGCCGCACGGGCGGTCTCCGGTGTCAATCCGTTCGGGAGGGTCATCGGCGAGTTCTCCTGCGTCGCTGGTGTTGTCGGCAAGGGGGTAGGCAGCTATTTGTTCTCAGGGAACCCGAGATTCAGCCCGCCGTGGCTCGGATCGAGCCAGCGCGTGGTGACCGCCTTGCCGCGGGTGAAGAAGTGCACGCCGTCGGCGCCGTGCGCGTGCGAGTCACCGAACAGCGAGTTCTTCCAGCCGCCGAAGCTGTAGTAGGACATGGGAACCGGGATCGGCACGTTGATGCCGACCATGCCCACCTCCACCTCGTTGTGGAAGCGCCGGGCCGCGCCGCCGTCGTTGGTGAAGATGGCGGTGCCGTTGCCGTAGGGGTTGGCGTTGATCAGCGCGAGCGCGTCGTCATAGGTGTCCACCCGCACCACCGAGAGGACGGGGCCGAAGATCTCGTCGGTGTAGACGCTCATGTCGGTGCCGACGTGATCGAGGATCGTCGGGCCGAGCCAGAACCCGTCCGACTCGCCGTCGGCGTCGATCCCGCGGCCGTCGAGAACGACGGTGGCACCGGCGGATTCGCCCGCCGCGATGTACTCGGCGACCCGATCGCGGTGCGCGCGGGTGACCAGCGGGCCCATGTCGGCGTCGCGGGTGCCGTCGCCGGTCTTGATGGTGGTGGCCCGCTCGGTGATCTTGCCGACCAGCTCGTCGCCCGCGCCGGCCACCGCGACGACCACGCTGATCGCCATGCATCGCTCACCGGCGGAACCGAATCCGGCGTTCACCGCGGCGTCGGCGGCCAGGTCTAGATCGGCATCCGGCAGCACCACCATGTGGTTCTTCGCGCCGCCCAGTGCCTGCACGCGCTTACCCGCCGCCGTGCCGCGCTGGTAGACGTACTGCGCGATCGGCGTGGAGCCGACGAACGACACGGCCTTGATAGCGGGGTTGTCCAGCAGCTCGTCGACCGCGACCTTGTCGCCCTGCACCACATTGAAAACGCCTGCGGGCAAACCCGCTTCGTCCCACAGCCGGGCCAGCCACAGCGACGCCGACGGATCCTTCTCGCTCGGCTTGAGCACCACGGTGTTGCCCGCCGCGATGGCCAGCGGGAAGAACCACATCGGCACCATCGCCGGGAAGTTGAACGGCGAGATGACGGCCACCGGACCCAACGGCTGCCGGATGGAGAAGATGTCCACCTTCGTTGACGCGTTTTCGGTGTAGCCGCCCTTCAGCAGATGCGGGACGCCGCAGGCGAATTCGACGACCTCCAGGCCGCGGCTCACCTCGCCCATGGCGTCGGCGAGCACCTTGCCGTGCTCGGCGGTGATCAGCTGCGCCAGCTCTTCCTTGCGCTCGTTCAACAGCTCACGGAACCGGAACAGTATCTGGGTGCGCCGGGCCAGCGAGGTGTCCCGCCAGGCCGGGAAGGCGTCCGCTGCGGAGTCGATCGCAGCGCGGGTGTCCGCGACATTCGCGAGCGCGACCTGTCCGGTCACCACCCCGGTCGCCGGATTGGTCACCGGCGCGGTCGCCTCGCTGGTGCCTGCGAAAGCTTTGCCGTCGAGCCAGTGCGCGATTGTCTGCATTTCTCCTCGATTCGATCCGTGAGCGTCGCGGTGCGTCGGCGGGTGGACGCCTCCTGGGTACTACTCTGCGGCATCAACGATCCTCGGTGCCCCGACGATCTGTACGTGATTTCCGATTTCGTATTACGATTCGTCGGTGCTTCCCTCCGTGGCCGACGTGCTGGCGATGCCGGCCGTGCGTGCCGGGGATCCCCAGGTCGTGGCCGGTGGATCGCTGGACCGGCCGGTGCGCTGGGTGCACGTGAGCGATGTGGCCGACGTGGCGCAGCTGCTCGTCGGCGGGGAACTGATCCTCACCACCGGGCAGGCCATGCGGCACGGCGACATCGCGACGGTCGGTTACCTGACCGCGCTGGCCGCCGCCGGGGTGGCGGGACTGGTCATCGAGCTGGGCGGCTACGTGCCCGAACTCGCGCCGGTCGTCGCCGCGACCGCCGACGCGCTGGGCCTGCCGTTGATCGTGCTGCACAAGGTCACCCGGTTCGTCGAGATCACCGAGGCGGTGCACCGGGTCATCGTGGCCGAACAGTACGCCGAGCTCGAGTTCGCGCGCACCGTGCACGAGACCTTCACCGACCTCAGCGTGCGCCGCGCCTCGCTCGCCGAGATCGTGAAAACCGCTGCGGAGATGCTCGATTCGTCGGTGGTGCTGGAGGACCTGGCGCACCGGGTGCTCACCCTCACCGCCAGGCACGCGTCCACCTCGGCGCTGCTGGACAACTGGGAGACCACCTCGCGGCTGCTGCCCGAGGGCTGGGACGCGGTGGCCGTCGGCCCGCACACCCAGCGCTGGGGACGGCTGATCCTGCCGTCCGGCGACGTGCCGACCGCCCGCGCCAGGATGGTGCTGGAGCGGGCCGCGCAGACGCTCACCCTGCACCGGATGATCGAGAAGGACCGCTTCGGCCTGCACCGGCAGGCGCAGACCGGCCTCATCGACGACATGGTCAACGGCCGGGTGCTCGACGAGCGGGACGCGGTGGCCCGAGCCGCCGCGCTGGGCCTGGCCCGGCGCGCGGCCTATGTGCCGCTGGCCATCGACATCGCCGCCGTCGCGGAGACCGATCCGGTGGCCAGGCAACGCCGGGCCGCGGGCATCCTGGACGCGGTCACCCACGGCCTCGGGTTGGCGAAGCTGACCGCACTAGCCGCCGCCGACCAGGGGGACCGGGTCGGCATGATTCTGGCGCTGCCGCGCACCGGCGCGCTCGACGACAGCCTGACCGCCGCCTGCACCGCGATCATCGGCGAGGTGCGCCGGGTCGACGGCGTCGAGCGCGTGGTGATCGGCGTTGGCGCGGAATCGGATTCGCTGCTCGACACCGCGCACGAGCTGCCGCACGCCGCCCACGTCGCGGAAGTGGCGCTCTCGCTGGAGACTTCGCGGCCGTTCTACCGCAGCGGCGATGTACGGCTGCGTGGCCTGCTCTCGCTGATCCGCAACGAACCCGGCGTCCAGCGTTTCGCCGAAACGGAGCTTAGTGCGTTGCTGCGCTACGACATTCGGCACACCGCCGACCTGACCCGCACGCTGCGTCAGTTCCTCGACCTGGCGGGCAACAAGACCGAGCTCGCGCGCAGGCTCAATATCAGCAGGCCGACCCTGTACGACCGGCTGGCCCGGATCGAGCGGATCCTCGCCGTCGATCTCGAGGACGGGGAGTCGCGCACGTCGCTGCACGCCGCGCTGCTTATCCGCGACCTCACCGCCAACGCCGACGTGCCTTGAGCGGAACCAAGAGGTGATGTGCGCACCACCAGGTTCACGGCGAGGCGCGTTCCCGGCAGTCCGCGCTGCGCGTGACGTCGCTCACGCTCCGCCGCCGTAAACGGCATGCGGCGGGAACATCGCAGGTCTAGGCGGTGTTCCAGGCGCTATGACCACCCTTGGATTGATCGGCAGCGGGAACATCGGTAGTACGGTGGCGCGGCTCGCGATCGCCGCGGGGTTGGACGTAGTACTCAGCAACTCGCGCGGTCCGCAGACCCTGGCCGAGCTCGTTGCGGAACTCGGCCCACGGGCGCGGGCGGCGACCGCCGAGGAGGCGGGCGCGGCGGGGGACATCGTGGTGGTGGCCGTGCCACTGCGCAATTACCAGCAGATACCGGTGGCGCCGTTGGCGGGCAAGGTCGTGATCGACGCCGGCAATTACTACCCGGACCGGGACGGCACCTTGCCCGAGCTGGCGGACGGGGCCATGACGACGAGCGAGCTGTTGCAGAAGCAGCTGCCGACCTCGAAGGTCGTCAAGGCGTTCAACAACATCTACTTCCTGCACCTCGCGGCGCTGGCTCGTCCCGTCGGCTCGCCGGACCGCACGGCGCTGCCGATCGCGGGCGACGATGTGGACGCGAAAGCCGCTGCGGCCCAACTGCTCGACGTGCTCGGCTACGACACCGTCGATGCCGGCCCGTTGAGTGAGAGCTGGCGCTTCCAGCCGAATACCCCGGCTTACACCGACGCGTACGCGACGGGAGTTCCGTTCTGGGAGAAGGCCGCCGCGCCCGCCGATGCCGCGAAGATTCGCGCGCTGCTGGCCGCCGCTCAGCATTGACGTCAGGTAACTGAACCGATTACCTCGAACCCGGGAGTGCATCGCACTTCCGGGTTCGGTCGGTAGGTCTCCTTGCTATTCGATGTCGTGTCTTCTTTTGGATATGTTGCGGCGCACGGGAACTCACCGCCATGAAGTAAGTGATCGCTCAATTACCTCGGTGTCTTCTGCTATGCCGTTTGCACACTCCTCGGGGTCGCGGCGGCGGTGAACTGACGTAACTGACACTTTGCAAGTTGTCATCCCCCCAGAAAGGGGGTTAAACGCTAAATATCAAGTGTGCCAATAGAATTGACCTCTGAATCGGACCGGTCCTGTTATTCTTGGCTCGTCCGATCATCGGACAATTCAGCAACCGCTCGGCGTCAGCCCACCCAGCGGTTGGCACCGGGCGCAGGATTCCCGAGGGGAGGTTTGGTCATGAAAATTCGTCGCACTTCGAAGGTTGTTGCTCTGACCGCGGTTCACCTCTGAGTTCGCAGCAGAGTAAGGATGGGGCGGCCCGAACGGGGCGCCCCACCCGACCCTTTAATTCCTGGCACGAAAGGTCGACGGCGCGGTGACTCGAACAATCCCGGGCAAGCCCCAGCTCTTGGCAGAGGTGTCGGACACCTCTGCCAACACTCTCGAATTGCGCAGTGGGGAGGTGACATTCGAGGTCGAGCCGGAAGACGATATCACCGCCGAGCAGCTCGGCGCGGTATTGCGCTCGACCGACGGCACCGCTTCGCTGTCGGAGATCTCGGCGAAGACCGGCGTCGCGCCGGACAAGCTCACGACGATCCTGCTACCCGCGCAGATCGCGGGCCTGCTCGCCGACCGTTCGATACCCGAGGCCGAATCGCCGATGGCGGTGCTCAGCAGTGTCGAACACGTGGTGAACAAACTGCTCGAAGAACTGATCTTCGACGGCCCGTTCTGGCGCGCGATACTCGAGCACCCCGAGCAGGTCGAGCCGAATGTGTATTACGGCTTCGGCCTGGAGAACTGGTATTTCCTCTCGCGGGAAAGCGAATTCGACTCCGCGATCCTGTCCTATCCGAGCAGTGACGCGATCCGCCCCATGGCCAACGACTTCTATCACGAGGGGCACCGCCACGACGACATCGTGGTGCGCGCCTTCGAGGGCTTGGGGATCAGTCGCCAGGACCTGGTGTCGGCGCGGCCGTTGTCCACCACCTCGGCCTTGATCAAATTGCTGTCCTGGTGGGCGCGCACCGATCCGCTGTTCTTCATCGCCACCATCGGCATCCTGGAAGGACGCCTGGAGAAGGCCGAAAGCGAAGGGGCGTATTACGACTCGTTCCTGCGCGCCGCTGCCGCCGCGGGCATCGCCACGCACTTCGTGGAACCGCTGCGTCAGCACGCGAAGGTGAACGCCGGCCACGATCACGGCAGTGTGAGCCGGGAGTTCTTCGCGGCGCTGCCGCCCCTTCCGGTCGGCACCGAAGCCCGCCTGATCGGCAAGGCGCACCTGTTCGTCGAGTCCTATGCCGAGTTCTTCAACGGAATTCTCGAATATTACGGCGATCCCGGTCGGCCGCTGGTGCGCACGATCGGCTCGTCACCCGTCACTACCACCGCAGGAGTCGAAAATGGCCGGTCATGAAATGCTGCGGCGGCCGACCTTGCGCCGCGAGGTCGAGCGCACCGAGACCGCCGATGGCATCCGTCTGTCCTACCTGGACGACAAGCATTGGATCGAGCTCGAATATCTGGAAGGTCGCGCCGACGAATCGCGAAAGTTCTTCCTGGCCTTGGCGTCCGGCGCCCGGTCGGCCGACGATCTGGCCGCCGAATTCCCCGGCAGCCGGGAAGAGTTCGACGCGGTCCTCGAAGCGCTCGACGAACAGGGCATGCTGGCCGACTCCGACGTGGTCGATCCGTCCACCGGCACCACCGGTGTCGGTGCTTACGCGCATCTGAAGCGGGCGGCCGATGCGGCACGGGCAACCATCAACAGCCCGTTCAGCGACGCGCTGGTTTCCGGGAAGCTGTCCAGAGAACAGATCATCGGCTATGCCATCGAATACTGGCATGTCACGCATTTGTGCCCGCGCGCGCTCGCCCCGCTGCTGGCGCGCGACGATATCGGCATCGAGGTCTGGCAACAGTTCATGGCCTTCTATCAAGCCGAACGCAACCACGACCGCATGCTGGAACGGTCGTTGAAAGCGGTGGGCATCACCCGCGATCAGCTGCTGCGGATGCAGCCGCTGCCCGCGACCATGGCCATCATGGCGACCATGGGCGTGCACGCCTACCAGTTCCCGCTCGGCATCATCAGCACGCTGTTCCCGATGGAGGAGCCGGAACCGGACTTCCTCGAACTGTTCCTCGCGCGTTGCCGGGAACACGATCTGTCGGAGGAATTCTCCAAGCCGATCGCCGCGCACTCCGGCGTGAACGAGGACGAGGAGCACGAGGCCGTCACCCTCGATCTGCTCGCCGAATTCTCCTTCGTCGGCAACGAGGAACTCAACGAATGCGCCAAGGCGGTCGTCGACATCATCGAGCTGCGCGCCCGGCTGGATAGTCAGATCATGACCTGGTACGCCGACGGCGGGCTGCGGATATTCACCGACAACTATCCAGTGGCGACGGGAAGGGCGATGACGTGCTCGCCGCTAGCCGCCTTGCACTGATCGCACTGGCGGCTATCTGGGGTTCCAACTTCCTGTTGGTCGATGTGGCGTTGGGTGGCTCGAACCCGGCACAGATCGTGGCGGCACGACTGTGGCTGGGTGGGGCCATCCTGCTCGGGGTGTGTGTGGCGATGCGGCGGCACCTGCCGCGCGGCTGGAGTATCTGGGCGCGGCTGCTGTTGATGGGGATTCTGGGGCAGGCGCTGCCGTGGATGCTGTTCGCGTGGGGTCAGCAGAACGTGTCGGTCAGCATGGCGGGCATCTACAACAGCGTGACACCCTTGGCGTCCCTGCCGGTGGTTTGGCTCCTGTTGCGGCAGCAGGGGAGTCGCGGCGAGGTGGTCGCCTCGGTGCTGGGGTTCGGTGGGATCATCGTGCTGATGGCGCCGTGGGGCGAGGAGTCGCGCTCGTCGTTGACCGGGCAGCTCGCGTGCCTGGGCGGTGCCCTCTGTTACGCCATCGCCTATGCGTACGCGAAGCATCTGATCAGTACGCTCGGCTACTCGAAGGTTGCGCTGGCGGCGAGTCAGGCGATCGTCGCGGGTGTGCTGATGCTGGTGGTCACCGCGCCGCAGTTGGTGGAGCCGATGAATCCCAGTGCCGCGGTGGTTGGTTCGCTGATCGCGATGGGTGTCGGGACGGCGGTGGCGTTTCTGCTCAACTACTGGTTGATCGGCGCGGTGGGGCCGTTGCAGGCCGGGCTGGCCTTCTATCTGATGCCGCTGGTGGCGGTGGCGCTCGGCATCGGGGTGCGCGGTGACGTGCTCTACCTGCACCAGATCCTGGGCGCGGCAGTGGTATTCGGCGCGCTGGCGTTGCAGTACGCCATCGATCGACGGGAGTCGCTCGACGTGCCGGTACCCGAGGTAGCGCCGGACAACGTGGTCGAGCTGGCGAAACGCCGGCCGGCCGGGTGAGGAGCAGATGCCGGATATTGGGGAACCCGGGAGCGTAGCCTGCTCCCGGGTTCCATTCAATGCCGCCCAAATTCGCACACCGCGGTATTGGGATCGGATGAGACTGAGATTCACGACGTGTCCTACGGTTGGACCACCTCCGCATGGGCGCGGAAGGCCGGAGTTGAACCGGCACCTCGTCGCGTACGTGTCCTTTCCTCGTCTCGCGGTGTTCGGCAGCGAATACTCGTGCTGGAGCGAGAGTCTGAGATTGAGCACGGTTGCCTCTACCAGTTGGGCTACCCGGACCTGGATGCCCGGGAGGGGACTCGAACCCCCACTGACGCCGTGTAATTCAGCTTTAGCTTCAGATTGAGTTTGCGCTCCTTGCGCTTCCCCCGCACGCGGCGGGGGAGTCTGTGGGCTCGGGGCCGCAGCGGCCCCGAGCGGGTTCAGCGGAAGAGGTAGCCGAAGATCGCGTCACCGGTCTTGCGATCGGTGACCTCGGTCCCGTTGGCCGCCTCGCGGGCGAACTGCACTGCCCGCTGGAGCTTTTCGACCCGCACGGCCAGTTCGTTGACCCGGCGGGCCGGGAGGGCGCCGGAGAAGCGCACCATCGTCCAGTAGCCGACGGTGATGTCCTCGTAGTACACCTCCACCTGGGCCGGGTGCTTCTCGGTCGCCTCGGCCTTCACGTGGTTACGCGGCACCTTCTTGGTGCGCATGGTGCGCACCGGGTCGGTGCGCCAGGTGTCGGAGGAGTCGTCGAACGACCACACCTCGGCGGCGTCGAGCACCGGCAGCTTGCGCACGAAGGTGTGCAGCTCGGCCAGCTGCTTCTCCAGGAAGAGCAGGTAGGAGACCGGCACGTCGCGCAGCAGCACCTCACCCTCGACCGTCACATCGGCCTTGGCCTCGGTGTTCGCCCAGTCCTTGGTCGCGGTGACGTCGAACAGGCGGGTCAGGGTGGCCGCGGTCTGGCGCAGCACCTCCTCGGACTTCACCTGCACCCGGGTAGACTCGGACGGGATCTGCTCGCCCTCTTCGTCTTTCGGCTGATAGGTGCGCGCGATGCCGGCCAGCAGCGGTGCCTTCTGCAGTGACCCGTGCGCCTCGGCCAGCTCGCGCAGCGCGCCGCTCTTGATGCCCTTCTCGACCGCAATGATCTGATTCAGCTTCGTCATCTCTACCTCCCCGCCGCGCAATCCCGCGCGGTGCACCGACATTCGGCCCGGGGTAACCGAATCCTCCCGTTTCGGAAACCCCGAGCTCCTGTGCCACGGTACGGATACGTTGCGGGTCGGCGCATCTGATTTTCCCGGGCGTTCGGTGACGTGCCGTAAACCACAGGGTCCGGCATTGTCCGCAGCTGCCGGGTTGGTCAGACTGTGCGGATGGGGACATCGACGGAGACGGACCTGCTCGCGCGGTGGGTAGAGCTGGCGGGACCGGAGGCCGAGGCGGTGGGGGTCGCGCTGATCGGCCGTTATCAGGAAGCTCATCGGCGGTATCACACCGTTGATCACCTGGCCGCGATGCTCGGGGTCATCGATGAGCTGGCCGATGATGCCGACGATGCCGACGCGGTCCGGTACGCGGCGTTCTTTCACGACGCGATCTACGCGGTCGATCGTTCGGACAATGAAGAACAGAGTGCGGCGCTGGCCGAGAAAGGTCTCGAATCCCTCGGTGCGGCAGCGGAACTCGTCCGCGAGGTGGCCAGGTTGGTGCGGCTCACCGCGACCCACGATCCGGCCGACGACGACCGGAACGGTGGCGTGCTCTGCGACGCGGACCTGGCGGTGCTGGCGGCCGACGAACAGGGGTATGCCGCGTACACGGCGGCGGTGCGGGCGGAGTACCGGCACGTGCCCGACGAGCTGTTCCGGGCCGGGCGCGCTGCGGTGCTCCAGGGGCTCGCCGGGCAGCCGCGGTTGTTCCGAACACCTACGGCGCGAGCACGATTCGAGGCTGCCGCGCGGGACAATCTCGACCGCGAGCTGGTCGCGTTGACAACGACGGGCTGAGCAGCGCAGGGCTTCTCAGGTGATGATCAGAAGCTCTGTCGGCGAGGCGATTTCGGTGCGCAGCCCCGCTTTGCTCGCCACCCGGGCGAGACCGCGCACGTCGGTGGGTTCGGCGCGGGTCAGCACGAGGGCGCGGGCGAGCAGGCCCTTGTGATGCTTGTTGAAGTGGCTCACCACGGTGCGGCTGCCGTCGGGATGCTCGGTGAGCACGTTGGCGGTGACGGCGCCCGGGACGCGGCCGAGCTGCTGGTAGGTGCCGGAGCGCAGGTCGACGACCAGGTCACCGTTGGCCTCGGCGAGCAGGGCGTCGGCGAGAGAATCGCGCCACACCGCGGAAAGGGTCGGCAGGCCGGGCAGTTTCGAGCCGCCGGAGAGCCGGTAGGCGGGGATCGGGTCGCTCGCGCGTACCGCGCCGAACAGTGCGGAGCCGATGCCGAGCCGCGCGTACGCCTTGGCCCGCTGCGGTTTGCTGAACGAGCGGGCGTCGAGCGCGTCGTAGAGCACGCCGGTGTAGCGCTCCAGCGCGGGACGGGTGGGGGAGGTGCGCAATGCCGCATTGCGGGCGATCTCGCTGTCAGCCCCCTTGCCGAGACCGAGCACGGTGCGCGAAGCGTCCGGGTCGGTGGCCAGCTTCGTCACCGCGTCGACGAGCCGCTCGCGCACCGCTGTGAGCTGCGGCATCGACAGCGCGGCCAGGTCGAGGGGCACGTCGGTACCACCGTCGGACTTGGTTTCGGAGGGAGGCAGCAGCACCAGCACGAGCGATTACGGTAATGCGTTGCGAGCAGCGTCGCGCCAGCGACTACCCTGTGCATCCGTGATCACCCGCCTCTCTCGCCTTTTCCTGCGTACCCTGCGCGACGATCCCGCCGACGCCGAGGTGCCCAGCCACAAACTGCTCGTCCGCGCCGGATACGTGCGGCGCATCGCGCCGGGCGTCTACTCCTGGCTGCCGCTGGGCCTGCGAGTGCTGCGCCGGGTCGAGAACGTGGTGCGCGAGGAGATGGACGCGATGGGCGCCCAGGAGATCTCGCTGCCCGCGCTGCTGCCGCGCGACCCGTACGAGACCACCAACCGGTGGACCGAGTACGGCGACAGCCTGTTCCGTCTGCAAGACCGCAAGGGCGCGGACTACCTGCTCGGCCCGACGCACGAGGAACTGTTCGCGCTCACCGTGAAGGGCGAATACAACTCGTACAAGGACCTGCCGGTCACCCTGTACCAGATCCAGAACAAGTACCGCGACGAAGAACGGCCGCGTGCCGGCATCCTGCGCGGGCGCGAGTTCATCATGAAGGACTCGTACTCGTTCGACCTGAACGAGGACGGCCTGAAGGCGAGCTACGACGCGCATCGCGAGACGTACCAGCGGATCTTCGACCGGTTGCAGGTGAAGTACGTCATCGTGGCGGCCACCTCCGGCGCGATGGGCGGCAGTGCGTCCGAGGAGTTCCTGGCCGACAGCCCGGTCGGCGAGGACACGTATGTGCGCTGCGTCGAATCCGGCTACGCGGCGAACGTGGAGGCTGTGATCACGCCCGCGCCCGAGCCGCTGCCGATCGAGGGACAGCCCGCGGCGGTCGTGCACGACACCCCGGATACCCCCACTATCGCGACGCTCGTCGACTGGGCCAACGGCGCCGGGATCGCCGAGCAGTTCGGTCGCCCGGTGACCGCGGCCGACACCCTGAAGAACATCATGGTGAAGCTGCGCCACCCGGACGGCAAGTCCGAGATCGTCGGCGTCGGCATCCCCGGCGACCGCGAGGTCGACGACAAGCGCCTAGGTGCGTCGGTCGAGCCCGCCGAGGTCGAGTTGCTCACCGAGGCCGACTTCACCGCCAACCCGTTCCTGGTGAAGGGGTACATCGGGCCGAAGGCGTTGCAGGCCAACGGTGTTCGTTACCTGGTCGATCCCCGCGTGGTGACCGGCACCGCCTGGATCACCGGTGCGGACGCGCCGGGCAAGCACGTCGTCGGCCTCGTCGCAGGCCGGGACTTCACCCCGGACGGCACCATCGAGGCCGCCGAGGTCCGCGACGGCGATCCGTCGCCCGACGGCCGCGGCCCGCTGGTCGCGTCGCGCGGCATCGAGATCGGCCACATCTTCCAGCTCGGCCAGAAGTACACCAACGCCTTCGACGTCGACGTGCTCGGCGAGAACGGCAAGCCGGTGCGCCTGACCATGGGCTCCTACGGCGTCGGCGTCTCGCGCATGGTCGCGGTGATCGCCGAGCAGCAGCACGACGAGAAGGGCCTGCGCTGGCCCGCCGAGATCGCGCCCTACGACGTGCACGTCGTCATCGCGAACAAGGACGAGGCGGCCCGCGCCGGCGCCGAAGAAGTCGTGGCCGGCCTCAACGCCCAGGGCCTCGATGTCCTCTTCGACGACCGCACCGCTTCTCCCGGCGTCAAGTTCAAGGACGCCGAACTGCTCGGCATGCCGTTGGTCCTCGTCGTCGGCCGCGGCTGGGCCGAAGGCAAGGTCGAACTCCGCGACCGCTTCACCGGCGAAGCCGAAGACCTCCCCGCCGACTCCGCCGTCGCTGCGGTAGTCGCCAGGGTCCGCGGCTGACCCACCACCTCGACCAGCGCGGCCCCGATGGATACCCATCGGGGCCGCGCTTTTTGCTTTGCCGCCGCGGTGCCGGACGGCTCGCGGCGCGTTGCGGCGGCGACCTACGGGAGCGTAGGCGGGATTTGCGGTGTGACGTTGGGCAGACCTGCTCCGGCGTGCTGTTACCCGCTGGTAAGTTAACGGCATGACGAGCACCGATCCGTTGTTGTTCAACCCGGCCACTTACGACCCGAAGCAGTTCGATGCCGAGACCCGGCGGCTGCTGCGGGCGACGATCGAGTGGTTCGAGGGGCGGGGTAAGCGCCAGCTGCTCGCCGACGACGCGGACGCGGTGTGGACGGCGGAGTTCCTGGACTTCGTCGCGAAGGAGAAGCTGTTCGCGACCTTCCTGACGCCGGCCGCCTACGCCGACGGCGACGAGAACCGGCGCTGGGATGCGGCGCGCAACGCGGCGCTGTCGGAGATCTTCGGCTTCTACGGTTTGGCGTACTGGTACGCCGAGCAGGTGACCATCCTCGGACTCGGCCCGATCTGGCAGAGCGACAACGAGGAAGCCAAGAAGCGGGCGGCCGCCGACCTGGCCGAGGGCCAGGTGATGGCGTTCGGGCTGTCCGAGCGCGAGCACGGCGCCGACATCTACAACACCGACCTGGTGCTGACCCCGAGCGCGCCGGGCAGCGACGACGCCGAGGCGGGCATCCTGTTCCGCGCCAACGGTGAGAAGTACTACATCGGCAACGGCAATGTGGCGAGCATGGTTTCGGTGTTCTCGCGTCGCGAGGACGTCGAAGGCGCGGACGGCTACGTGTGGTTCGCCGCGGACAGTCGGCACGAGAACTACCGGCTGCTCGGCAATGTCGTGCACCAGCAGATGTATGTCAGCACCTTCCGTCTGGAGAACTACCCGGTGCGTGCGCAGGACATCCTGCACACCGGACCCGAGGCGTTCTCGGCGGCGCTGAACACGGTCAACGTGGGCAAGTTCAACCTCTGCCACGGCGGCATCGGCATGGTCGAGCACTCCTTCTACGAGGCGATCACGCACGCCAACAACCGCATCCTCTACGGCAACCCGGTCACCGAGTTCCCGCATGTGCGAACGAATTTCGTGGACGCCTACGCCCGCATCGTGGCGATGAAGCTGTTCAGCGACCGCGCCGTCGACTACTTCCGCAGCGCGAGCCTGGAGGACCGGCGCTACCTGCTGTTCAACCCGATGACGAAGTCCAAGGTGACCTCCGAGGGCGAGACCGTGATGACGCTGCTGCTGGATGTGCTGGCGGCCAAGGGATTCGAGAAGAACACTTACTTCGCCGAGGTGGCGCGGCTGATCAATACGCTGCCCCGGCTCGAGGGCACCGTGCACGTGAACGTCGGGCAGATCCTGAAGTTCATGCCGAACTACCTGTTCAACCCGAAGGAATACCCGGAGATCAGCACCCGCCAGGACGCCGCCGACGACGAGTTCTTCTGGCATCAGGGCCCGGCTCGCGGCGCGGGCAAGGTGCAGTTCGCCGACTGGACGCCCGCCTATGCCAAGCACGCGGACATCCCCAACGTCGGCCGTTTCTTCGAGCAGGCCCAGGCGCTGCGCACGCTGCTGACCACCGCGGCGCCGAGCGGCGACCAGCAGAAGGACCTGGACTTCATGCTGACCATCGGCCACCTGTTCTCCCTGGTGGTCTACGGCCAGCTGATCCTGGAGCAGGCGGCCATCACGGGCCTGGATCGCGATCTGCTCGACCAGATCTTCGACTTCCAGATCCGCGACTTCAACACCTACGCCACCACGCTCTACGGCAAGCCGTCCGCCACCCCCGACCAACAGGGCTGGGCCGCTTCGGCTTTGCGTCCGCCGGTCGCCGATCGGGCCCGCTTCGACCGCGTCTGGGCCGAGGTGGCCTCGTACGACGGTGCGTACGAGATGCGCCCGTAAGCTGACGATTCGGTAAAGGCCGGGCCCGCGAAACACTGCGGGACCGGCCTTTTGCCGCGTCAGACTTTGCCGGGGAAGGCCACCGTCGGCGGGTTGGTACCCAGGATCGCCTGCCAAGTGGCAAGGCGCACAGCGCATTCGGTGAGCGCATCAATGCCTATGCGGCGCACGGGCTCGGAGTCGGCGCGCTCGACCACCGAGCGCCAGGCGACGGCGGTGTCGGTTTCGACCGTCGCCGCCAGCCGGGCGGCCGGAATCGGGTCGTTGACGGCGAACGGAACCGTATAGGCGGCGCTCGGCGGTGGCACGGTGGCACCGCCCGCCTTCAGGGCGTCGATGGTGCTGTCCCGTCGCGCACGGTGGGCAGCGGTGGTCTCGGCGACCAGTCGGCCGCGTTCGGCGGAGGCGTACGCGGCGATCACGCCGTAGGCGTACACCGCGCCGTATTCGGCGTTCAGCGCGTCGAGCAGAGCTCGGCGTTCGGCTTCGGTCATGCGAGCAACACCCCCGCCTGCGCCGCGCAAGCCGCGCTGATCGAGGCGAGCAGCCCGGCCCGGTACCCCGACTGGGTGCGCGCCAGTTCGGCGGCCGACTGCCGTGACTTGGTGAGCTGAGCGCGTAGCGCGTCCACCGTCGGCGGCGTGGTCGGCGGCACGGCCGTACCGGAGCCCACCGCGGCCGGGTCCGCAGGCTGCCCGGGACCGTTCGTTCGGGTGCGGTGGACCGGCTTGGTGCCGTCGCCGTAGACGCCGATGACCCGATCGATCTCGGCCTTCAAAGCGGCTGCGTGCTCGATCCTTTCGGCCGCGATCGCGGTCAGCGCAGCGTGCCGCTGCGGCGCCAGCGCGATGGCCGCGGTCGCCGCGGCTGCATCGGCGCGGGCCAGAACCTCTTGGGCGGCAAGCGGATCCGGTTCGTACACCTTGTCCTCGGTGCCGCAGCCCGCGGCCGCGCCGAGCGCGAGCACGCCGGCCGTGCCGCCACCGGCGAGCCGTAACATGCTGCGGCGACCCATGGTGAACCGGGAATCGTGCCGGTCGGACGGGATGCCGGAAGTGCGCGCAGCGCTCGGCTGCGCGGGAAGGCGGATAGGCACGGCACCATCGTGCCAGATTCGCGAGGGGCCACCGGACCAGGCATCGGGGTTACGCTGCGCTGCCGCCGTCGCGCACCCGCGTCGTGGCGTGCGTAGTGCCTGCCCGATGGTCCTTTACACTCTCTGGGCGCGTTACGCTAGACCCTCGGTAGAAGAAATTCCGACCGCCGTCACAACTGAACCAGGAGCCGCCCCATATGCCGATGCCGACCGAGGAAAGGCTGAGCCAGCTGATAGCTGGACTCGTCGAACGCCGAGGATTCGACCTCGAGGGCGTCGATATTTCGACGACCGGCAAGCATGCGGACGCGCAGGCTCGACTGAAGGTGATCGTCGACAGCGACGGCCCTTCCGATCTGGACACCATCGCCGCTCTCAGCACCGAACTCTCGGAGTTGCTGGACGAGGCAGGCGATTTCGGGGAAACCCCGTACCTGTTGGAAGTCACCACACCGGGCGTGGACCGTCCGCTCACCGCGGACCGGCACTGGCGTCGCGCGCGCGGGCGCAAGGTGCGCGTCCACCTGCGCGAGGCCGCGCAGGCCCCCGAGCCGGGTGGCTCGGCGAAATTCGAGGCCAGGGTCGGCGAGCTCAGCGGCGATACAGTGGCCCTGGTACTCGGCGGCAAACACAAGCCGCACCGGGTGCGGATTCCGGTGGCCGACATCGCCGAGGCGGTGGTGCAGGTCGAGTTCGCCAAGCCGGGCGCCAGGGAATTGGAGCTGGCCGGCGGCGTGGTCCCCGGTCGCCCGGTCCCTGGTCAAGAAGATGATGTGCCGGCGGTCGACGCCGCGGATGTTCGAGGATCAACACCATTACTACCCGAATCAGTACCAGCGTCCGATTCGCCGACCGAAGGGATCGTGGAATGAACATCGAAATCGAAGCCCTGCGTGCGATCGTCGCCGACAAGGGGATCTCGATCGAGACCGTGATCTCCGCGATCGAGTCGGCGCTGCTCACCGCTTACCGGCACACCGAGGGCCATCAGCCCAACGCGCGCATCGACATCAACCAGAAGACCGGAACGGTCCGGGTGATGGCGCGCGAACTGGACGCCGACGGCAACATGGTCTCCGAATGGGACGACACCCCAGAGGGTTTCGGCCGGATCGCGGCGACCACCGCGCGTCAGGTGGTGCTGCAGCGGCTGCGGGACGCCGAGAACGAGAAGTCCTTCGGCGAGTTCTCCACGCACGAGGGTGACATCGTCGGCGGCGTGGTGCAGCGCGACGCGAGAGCCAACGCCCGCGGCACCATCGTGGTGCGCATCGGCAGTGAATTGCACGGCGCGGAGGGCCTGATCCCGCCCGCCGAGCAGGTGCCGGGGGAGACCTACGAGCACGGCGACCGGATCAAGTGTTACGTCGTCGGTGTCTCGCGCGG
The DNA here is from genome assembly GCF_900269665.1 of Nocardia suismassiliense. Lineage (GTDB taxonomy): Bacteria > Actinomycetota > Actinomycetes > Mycobacteriales > Mycobacteriaceae > Nocardia > Nocardia suismassiliense. Next base: position 7,060,073 of record NZ_LT985361.1, on the reverse strand, counting down.
TCCGCGCGGCCCGCAGATCACCCTGTCGCGCACGCATCCGAATCTGGTGCGGCGGCTGTTCGCGCTCGAGGTCCCCGAAATCGCCGATGGCTCCGTCGAAATCGTCGCGGTGGCGCGCGAGGCCGGGCACCGCTCCAAGATCGCGGTGCGCAGCACCGTGTCCGGCGTGAACGCCAAGGGCGCCTGCATCGGGCCGATGGGGCAGCGTGTGCGCAACGTGATGAGCGAGCTGGCCGGCGAGAAGATCGACATCATCGATTACGCCGAGGATCCGGCGACCTTCGTCGGCAATGCGCTCTCGCCGTCGAAAGTGGTGTCGGTCACCATTGTCGATCCGGAGGCGCGCGCCGCGCGAGTCGTGGTGCCCGATTTCCAGCTCTCGCTGGCCATCGGCAAGGAGGGGCAGAACGCCCGCCTGGCCGCCCGGCTGACCGGCTGGCGCATCGATATCCGCAGCGACGCCGCCCCTGACATGGGCGGCGGCTCGGTGCGGACCGAGGCCCACCGCAGTTGACCGGAACCGACGCGGCGCACCGTCCGTTGGACGGGACGGGTCGGGAATCGAACCGTCGGGATGACATGTTGGTAACTTCCGCGGGGGAGCGGTTCGTTGATCCGACCGGGTCGGCGGTAGAGTGGACACAGGTTCAGCACGCGCAACCGATTCGGACCTGTATCGGATGCCGGAAGCGCGAGTTGGCCGCCGATCTGTTGCGGATCGTGGCACGGGAATCGGATACCGGAAACGGTGCCCACTCCGTCGCGATTGTTCCTGATCCGCGGCGCAGACTTCCCGGACGGGGTGCCTGGTTGCACCCCGTCTCGGCTTGTCTGACCGCGGCAGAACGGCGCCGAGCATTCGGCAGAGCACTAAGAGTGTCCGGAAATCTGGATATCTCAGCCCTGGAGCAGTACCTCGAGAACAGGCACGAGCACTCATGAGCACACCGTGAAGCACCAACGATGAACGTCCATCGGAGATAACCCGAGGTCGTGCGGGCCCCGTCCCTGAACAACGGGAGCACCTGCTCGACCTCTCAGTGAGGAGAGCAGTGGCAGGCAAGGCCCGCGTGCACGAGTTGGCTAAAGAGCTCGGTGTCACAAGCAAGGAACTACTCGCAACGCTCAAGGAGCAGGGCGAGTTTGTGAAGTCGGCGTCCTCGACGGTGGAAGCTCCCGTCGCACGTCGGCTGCGTGAGTCGTTCGCAACGAAATCAGCCCCCGCGAACGGCAACAAGTCGGGATCACGCCCCGGCCCGTCGTCCTCTTCGGCCCGTCCGGCCGCGAAGCCCGCAGGAGGCGGCCCGCGTCCGGGTCCCCGTCCGCCGGCTCCCGCGCCCGCCCCGGCCGCAGCGGCTCAGGAAACCGTCCGTGAGGCCAGCGCCCCGCGGACCAGCGAGGGACCGGCCGTGAAGCCGGGACCCGCGGCCCGTCCGACGCCCCCGGCGGCCAAGCCCGCCGCCGCTCAGGAATCCGCACCGGCGGCACCCGCCGCCGCGGCGTCCACCGAGGCAACCGCGAGCTCGGCGCCCGCACCGGCCGGGCCGCGCCCGACGCCGAACGCGGCGCGCCCGGGTCAGCAGCAGCAACGTCCCGGTGCTCCGGCACAGGGTGCCCCGCGCCCCGGTGGCTCGGGTCCGCGTCCGGGTCCGAAGACCCCGCGCGTCGGCAACAATCCGTATTCGTCGGCTCCCGAGCGGCCCGCGCCGCGTCCGGCTCCCGGCCAGGGTGGCCCGCGTCCGGGTCCGGCTCAGGGCGGTCCCCGTCCCGGTCCGGCCCAGGGCAGCCCGCGGCCCGGCACACCGGCGCAGGGCGGCGCCCGTCCGGCTCCCGGCCAGGGTGGTCCCCGTCCCGGTGGCCCGCGTCCGAGCCCCGGCTCGATGCCTCCTCGTCCTAACCCCGGTGCGATGCCGTCTCGTGCGGCACGTCCGGGCGGTGCCGGTGGTCCCGGCGGCGGTCGTCCGGGTGGTCCCGGTGGTCGTCCCGGCGGCGGTGGCGGCGCAGGTCGTCCCGGTGGCGGCGGCGGTGGCGGTGGCTACCGCGGCGGCGGCGCTCCCGGTGGTGGCGCAGGCGCCGGCACGGGTGCGCCCGGTGCCGGTGGCGCTCCCGGTGGTTTCCGTGGTCGTCCCGGTGGCGGCGGTGGCGGTCGTCCGGGTGGTCCCGGTGGTCGTGGCGGTGCGGCCGGTGCGTTCGGTCGTCCCGGTGGCGCGCCGCGTCGTGGCCGTAAGTCGAAGCGGGCGAAGCGCGCCGAGTACGAGAGCATGCAAGCGCCCGCCATCGGCGGCGTTCGCCTGCCTCGCGGCAACGGCGAGATCATCCGGCTCGCCCGTGGCGCCTCGCTCTCGGACTTCGCGGAGAAGATCGACGCGAACCCCGCTGCTTTGGTCCAAGCCTTGTTCAACCTCGGCGAAATGGTCACCGCGACCCAGTCGGTGAACGACGAGACCCTCGAGCTGCTCGGCAGCGAGATGAACTACGTCGTGCACGTGGTCAGCCCGGAGGACGAGGACCGCGAGCTGCTGGAGTCGTTCGACCTGACCTACGGCGAAGACGCGGGCGGCGAAGACGATCTCGAACAGCGTCCGCCGGTGGTGACCGTCATGGGTCACGTCGACCACGGTAAGACTCGACTGCTCGACACGATCCGTAAGGCCAACGTCCGTGAGGGCGAGGCCGGTGGCATCACCCAGCACATCGGCGCCTACCAGGTGCTGACCCATCTGGGCGAGAACGACCGCCTCATCACCTTCATCGACACCCCGGGTCACGAGGCGTTCACCGCCATGCGTGCCCGTGGTGCGAAGGCCACCGATATCGCGATCCTGGTGGTCGCCGCCGACGACGGTGTCATGCCGCAGACGGTGGAGGCGATCAACCACGCGCAGGCGGCCGACGTGCCGATCGTGGTGGCGGTCAACAAGATTGACAAGGAAGGCGCGAACCCGGACAAGATCCGGCAGCAGCTGACCGAATACAACCTGGTTGCCGAGGAATACGGTGGCGACACCATGTTCGTCGACATCTCCGCCAAGCAGGGCACCAACATCGACGCGCTGCTCGAAGCGGTGCTGCTGACCGCGGACGCGGCACTGGACCTGCGGGCCAACCCGGACATGGACGCGCAGGGTGTCGCCATCGAGGCGCACCTCGACCGCGGCCGTGGCCCGGTGGCGACCGTGCTCATCCAGCGCGGCACGCTGCACGTCGGCGACTCGATCGTGGCGGGCGACGCCTACGGTCGCGTCCGTCGCATGGTCGACGAGCACGGCGAGGATGTCACCGCGGCGCTGCCGTCGCGGCCGGTCCAGGTCATCGGCTTCACGTCGGTGCCGGGCGCCGGTGACAACCTGCTCGTGGTCGACGAGGACCGGATCGCTCGCCAGATCGCCGACCGCCGCAATGCGCGCAAGCGCAACGCGCTGGCCGCACGCAGCCGCAAGCGGATCAGCCTGGAAGATCTGGATGCCGCACTGAAGGAGACTTCGGAGCTCAACCTGATCCTCAAGGGCGACAACTCCGGTACCGTCGAGGCCCTCGAAGAGGCGCTGCTCGGTATCCAGATCGACGACGAGGTTCGCCTGCGGGTCATCGACCGCGGTGTCGGTGGTGTCACCGAGACCAACGTCAACCTGGCGTCGGCGTCGAACGCGATCATCATCGGGTTCAACGTCCGGGCCGAGGGCAAGGCGACCGAGCTGGCGAACCGCGAAGGCGTGGACATCCGGTACTACTCGGTGATCTACCAGGCCATCGACGAGATCGAGAAGGCCCTCAAGGGCATGCTCAAGCCGATCTACGAAGAGGTCGACCTGGGCCGCGCCGAGATCCGCGCGATCTTCCGTTCGTCGAAGGTCGGCAACATCGCCGGCTGTATGGTGCTCGAGGGTTCGGTCAAGCGCAACGCCAAGGCGCGCTTGCTCCGGGACAACGTCGTGATCGCCGAAACGGTCACGATCTCCTCCTTGAAGCGGGAAAAGGACGACGTCACCGAGGTCCGTGAGGGCTTCGAATGCGGTTTGACGTTGACCTACAACGACATCAAGGAAGGCGACATCATCCAGGCCTACGAGCTGCGCGAGAAGCCGCGCGACTGAGTTCTCGACCGCACGTCACGCCGGGCTACCCGCTCGGCGTGACGTGCGCGGCGAGCTGCTCGGAGCTCGTGCCTTTTCGACACAAAGAGGTGTGCAGGTGTTCCTGGGGGCACTCGAGTTCGATCTTCTGCTCGGTGACGTGCATTCACTGAAAGAGAAGCGTTCCGTGATCCGGCCGATCCTGGCCGAGTTGCAGCGCTTCGGCGTGAGTGCCGCCGAGGGCGGGGAGCAAGACCGCTACCGCCGATCATTGCTGGGGGTTGCCCTGGTCAGTTCCGGTATGGATCACCTGACCGAGGTACTCGACCGTTGTGAGCGGCATGTCGCGGCACGTCCGGAGTTACAGTTGCTGGCAGTACGCCGCAGGATCTTCGGGCCCGAAGACTGATAACGGTGGACCGTTGGTTCCACCGACAATAGACAGAGTGAGGAAGGTTCAGCCATGGTGGATCAAGCCAGGGCACGCCGACTCGCCAAGCGGATTTCCTCGATCGTGGCGACCGCGATCGAATATGAGATCAAGGATCCGCGGCTGGGTTTCGTGACCATTACCGATGCCAAGGTCACCGGCGATCTGCGTGAGGCGACGGTGTACTACACGGTCCTCGGCGAAACCTTGGACACCGAACCGGACTACCAGGGCGCCGCGGCGGGCCTGGAAAAAGCCAAGGGGGTGCTGCGCTCGAAGGTGGGCGCGGGCACCGGCGTGAAGTTCACGCCGACCCTGGCGTTCGTGCTCGACAAAGTGCCCGAGGTCGCGAAGGACATGGAAGAACTGCTGGCCAGGGCCAAGGCCGCGGACGAAGAGGTGGCGAAAGTGGCGGCCAACGCCAGGCACGCCGGCGACGCCGACCCGTACAAGGTCGAACGCGACGACGCAGAGTGACATGCGGTAGACGATGACGACGATGCGGGACGCGGTCGACCTCGAATCTGCCGTCGAGGCGTTGAACGCCGCCCGCTCGGTCACCATCCTCTGCCATGTGCAACCGGACGCCGACACCGTCGGCAGCGGTCTCGCGCTGGCGCTGGTCCTGCATCGGCGCGGGATACCGGTATGGGTGTCGTTCGCCGAACCGGCCGAACTGCCGGAGTCGATGCGGTCGCTGCCCGGGGTGCACCACCTGGTGGCGCCCGGCGACGTGCCTGCCGAGGTCGATCTGCTGGTCGCGGTCGACTGCGGCAGTGCCGGGCGGCTCGGTGCGCTGGCCGATCGAATGTCCGGGGCCGCAAAGACTTTGGTGCTCGACCATCATCGGTCCAATACCCGGTTCGGATCGATCAATGTGATCGATGCGGGCGCGGAATCGACGACCAGTTTGATTGTGCGGCTGCTCGACGCGTGGGGTGTGCCGATCGATGCCGAAGTGGCGCACTGCCTTTACGCCGGGCTGGTCACCGATACCGGCTCGTTTCGGTGGGTTCGTCCCGGTACGCACGAGTTGGCCGAGCGGCTGCTCGCCACCGGTATCGATAGTGCCGAGATCGCCAGGGCCTTGCTGGACACGCATCCGTTCGGGTGGTTGACCATGCTGTCCCGGGTACTGAGTACCGCGCAGCTCGAGCCTGGGGTGCACGGCGGCATCGGGCTGGTTTATGCGGTCGTGCGGCGTGAGGACATCGCCGGGGTGAGTTCCGAGGAGGCGGAGAGTGTCATCGACATCGTGCGCACCACCTCGGAGGCGGGGATCGCCGCGGTGTTCAAGCAGTCCAGTAGCGTCGCCGATCGGTGGACGGTGTCGTTGCGGGCCAGGGACAGTCGGCCCGGGGCGGACGACGGGGTGGATGTTGCGGAGATAGCGACCGCGCTCGGTGGGGGTGGCCATCGATTTGCCGCTGGGTACACGGCTTATGGGAATCCGGACGATCTGGTTGCCGGGTTGCTGGCTGCGCTCGGGTGAGGCTGCCGCGGCTGTTTGTCGGTGGCTCGTGGCAGAGTCTCGCGTGGGCAGGATCGTAGGCGGCGACGGGGAGGTTTCGTGGGTTCGATGAGCTCGGGCGGTGCGGAGGTCTCCGGCGGAACCGAGGATCCTGCGCTCGTTGGCACGGCGTCGGATGTTTCCGGGGGAGCCGGGGACGTTTCTCGTGTTGCTACAGCGTCGGATTCGGCGGCCGGGGTGGGGCCGCGACGCATTCTCGGGCTTGCGCTGCCGACGCTGGGGGTGTTGGTGGCCGAGCCGCTGTATCTGCTGTTCGATCTCGCTGTGGTCGGACGGCTCGGGGCGCTGGCGTTGGCCGGGCTCGCGGTCGGGGGATTGATTCTGGCGCAGGTGAGTTCGCAGTTGACGTTCCTGTCGTACGGGACGACGGCGCGGGCGGCGCGTCGGCACGGTGCGGGGGATGAGCGGGGTGCGGTGGCCGAGGGGGTGCAGGCGACGTGGTTGGCGATCGTAGCCGGTGCGCTGATTCTGCTGCTGGTCCAGGTTTTCGCGGTACCGCTGATCAATGCGATCTCCGGTGGTGGGGACATCGCGGACGAGGCGTTGGTTTGGGTGCGGGTCGCGCTGTTCGGGGTGCCGCTGATTTTGATCTCCATGGCGGGGAACGGGGGGTTGGGCGGGGGGCGGGAGACTCGGCGGCCGCTCGTCTATGTTGTTGCCGGGCTGGGTGTTTCGGCGGTGTTGTGTCCGGTGCTGGTGCACGGATGGTTCGGGGCGCCGCGGTGGGAGTTGCCCGGGTCCGCCGTCGCGAATGTTGCCGGTCAGCTGGTGATGGCCGGGCTGTTTCTGAATGCCCTTGTCAGGGAGCGTGTTTCCCTCGTGCCGCACTGGTCGGTGATGCGCGCGCAGCTGGTGCTCGGTCGTGACCTGATCGCCCGCAGTCTCGCCTTCCAAGCGTGCTTCGTCTCCGCCGCCGCCGTCGCGGCGCGCTTCGGTGCGGCCTCTGTCGCCGCCCACCAGTTGGTCCTACAGCTGTGGAACTTCCTTGCCCTGACGCTGGATTCGCTCGCCATCGCCGCCCAAACCCTGGTCGGCGCGGCCCTCGGTGCCGGTGACGCGCGTGGTGCCCGCGGACTGGCCGCCCGGGTCACCCGGTGGTCGGAGATCTTCGCCCTCGCCCTGGCCGCGTGCTTCGCCGCGGGTGCCATGCTTATCCCGAAACTGTTCACCGACGATCCCGACGTCCTGAACCGCACCCATGTCGCCTGGTGGTTCTTCGTCTGCATCATCCCCGTGGCAGGCATCGTCTTCGCCCTCGACGGCGTCCTGCTCGGCGCGGGCGACGCGGCCTACCTGCGCACCAGCACCCTCGCCGCCGCCATCCTCGGCTTCCTCCCCGCCATCTGGCTTTCCCTGGTCTTCGACTGGGGTATCGCCGGAATCTGGTCCGGGCTGGTCGCTTTCATGATGCTGCGGCTGGTCGCGGTTTCCTGGCGAGCCTGGTCCGGACGGTGGGCGCAGATCGGCGCTGAAATCCCCCGGCAACAGGTATAGGCGGGCTGCCGCGACCTGGACCGCGCCGACGCCGCCAGCGCAACCGCGCCTGCGGCAACCAGCGCCTCGATCTCGATAACAGCGCCCACCAAAAGCACCGCGAGCACCCGGCGACACAATCACAGCCAGCGCCGCAATCACAGCCAGCGCGGCAATCACAGCCCGCACCGGTAGCAGGGCACCACTCATGACGAACGGGACATGCCGGCGGCCCCCTTGCGCTTTGCCGCCACAGTGTTCCGTCGATCATGGTCCCGGCCATACCTTGATCTCGGGCGGGTCTCGAGGAGTGCTCGCCTTGTGGCGCGTGACAGGGAGAGCGCGGGGTGACGGGCGCGGGGTGGTGGGAGTGTGCCAAGGTAGGTGTGGTGATACCCAAGTTGATGGCGGTGAGCGACATTCATGTCGGACACCAGGGGAATCGGCCGGTAGTCGAGCAGATCCACGCCGACTCACCGGAGGACTGGCTGATCGTGGCCGGGGACGTGGGGGAGAAGACCGACGATTTCCGGTGGGCACTGGAGTTGCTGCGTGGCCGGTTCGCCAAGGTTATCTGGGTGCCCGGCAACCACGAGCTGTGGACGACGGCGAAGGATCCGGTGCAGATGACCGGCGTCGCCCGCTACGACTACCTCGTCTCGATCTGCCGCGACCTCGACGTGCTGACCCCGGAGGACCCGTTCCCGGTGTGGGAGGGTGCGGGCGCGGAGCAGTACGGCGGGCCGGTGACGCTGGCGCCGCTGTTCCTGCTGTACGACTACTCGTTCCTGCCGGAAGGCGCCACCACAAAGGCCGAAGGGCTCGCCATTGCGCGAGACCGCAATGTGGTGGCCACCGACGAATACCTGCTCTCCCCGGACCCGTACCTGACGCGCGACGCGTGGTGCCACGCCCGCGTGCAGTTCACCAAACGCAAGCTGGACGCGCTGCCCGAGGGCACGCCGCTGGTCCTGATCAACCACTTCCCGATGGTTCGTCAGCCCACCGACGTGCTGTTCTATCCCGAGTTCGCGCTCTGGTGCGGCACTGAACTGACCGCCGACTGGCACACCCGCTACAACGTGGTCTGCTCGGTCTACGGCCACCTGCACATCCCGCGCACCTCGCATTACGACGGCGTCCGCTTCGAGGAGGTGTCCCTCGGCTACCCCCGCGAATGGCAACGCCGCGGCCTCCCAGAACGCCTACTTCGCCAAATCCTCCCGGCCCCGGAGTACCCGCCCGGCTCCCTGAACGACTGGGGCGGACACTTCAAGGTCACCCCCGAAATGGAAGCCGCAGCCGCGGAAATGCGCGCCAAAGCACAACGCCGCCGCGGCGTCTGATGCCGCGCCAGCAATTTGATTCCCAACGCGACTACTGATTTGGTGTGTACATGGGTAACTCGTCGGGTACGGGCAAACTCGCCCATCCGTTGACCGCCGGGCGCCAGCCATACGGAAGTGGCTCGCGAGTCTGGCCTGAAGTTTCGGGGTGGCGGAACTGATCGAGAACATTTTGCCCGCCGGTGTGGCGTCGGCTGAGCTGCTGGAGTATCCGGAGGACCTGAAGGCGCATCCGGCCGAGGAGCATCTCATCGCGAAGGCGGTGGAGAAGCGGCGGCGGGACTTCATCGGGGCCAGGTATTGCGCGCGGTTGGCGCTGGCGGAGCTCGGTGAGCCGCAGGTGGCGATCGGCAAGGGTGAGCGGGGCGCGCCGGTGTGGCCGCGTGGCGTCGTCGGCAGTCTCACCCATTGCGACGGGTATCGGGCCGCCGCGTTGGCGCACAAGATGCGTTTCCGTTCGATCGGGATCGATGCCGAGCCGCATGCGGCGCTGCCCGAGGGCGTGCTGGATTCGGTGAGTCTGCCGCCGGAGCGGGAGTGGTTGCGGTCCACCGGTTCCGCGCTGCACCTGGACCGGCTGCTGTTCTGCGCGAAAGAAGCGACTTTCAAGGCGTGGTGGCCGCTGACCGCACGCTGGCTCGGCTTCGAGGAAGCGCACATCACCTTCGAGATCCAGGACAGCTCAGGCACTTCCGGTCGGGGTACCTTCCACAGCAAGCTGCTGGTGCCCGGGCAGACGAACGACGGTGGGGTGCCGTTGCTTTCGTTCGACGGCCGCTGGCTGATCACCGACGGGTTCATCCTCACCGCGATCGTGCTCGACTGATGAACGGTCTCGGCGGACTGCTGATCGTCGACAAGGATGGCGGCTGGACCAGCCACGACGTCGTCGCGAAGTGCCGGAAGCTGCTGCGTACCAAGAAGATCGGCCACGCGGGCACCCTGGACCCGATGGCGACCGGTGTCCTGGTGCTCGGCGTGGAACGCGCCACCAAACTGCTCGGCCTGCTCACGCTGACCACCAAGGCGTACACCGCGACCATCCGCCTCGGTCAGGCCACCACCACCGACGACGCCGAGGGTGAGGTGCTGTCGACCACCCCGGCGTTGCACCTCGCCGACACCGACATCGCCGCGCACACAGCGAAACTCACCGGCGACATCGAACAGGTGCCCGCCACCGTCAGCGCGATCAAAGTGGACGGCGAACGCGCCTACGCCCGGCACCGCGCAGGCGAAGACGTGCAGTTGGCCGCCCGCCCGGTCACCGTGTCGCGCTTCGACCTTCTCGCTCGCCGCGACATCCAGGACGGCGCGTTCGTCGACCTGGACGTGCTCGTCGAATGCTCCTCCGGCACCTACGTGCGCGCCCTCGCCCGGGACCTCGGCGCCGCGCTCGGCGTCGGCGGCCACCTGACGGCGTTGCGCCGCACCAGAGTCGGCCCGTTCACCCTCGAACACGCCCGCACCCTCGACGAATTGGCCACCGCCGCCGAATCCGAGGCCTCCCTGCTCAGCCTCGACATGGACGAAGCGGTCCGAACCGCCTTCCCACACCGGGAGATCGACGAAACCCAAGCCAACGACCTCCGCAACGGCCGCTGGCTGGACCCCATCGGCCTGCCCGGCGTCTACGCCGCCATCGATCAGGAGGGTCGCGCGATCGCTCTCCTCCAGGAGAGCGGCAAGCGCGCGGCCTCCGTCATGGTCGTCCGCCCGTCCAACCTTTAGGCCGCAGACCGCGGGGTTGCCGGTAGTCGCGGCTCCCGGTCTGAGCGGACACTTCTCTCGTGATCCAGTCGAATTCGGGGCTTCGTGAACGAAAAGTGGGGGCTCAGGCCGGGTTCTCCGCATCGTCCCCCAGGATCGGGCGCAGGGCACCGAGGAGTGCGCCGACGCTGATGTCGAGCAGCTCCGCGCGGGAGAAGTGCTTGTTCTCCAGCCATTCGACGGTGAGTATGCGGACGAAGGTCAGCCAGCTCATCAGGATTGAGGACACCTGAGTGCGGGTGGTGCCTACGACCCCCATGACGTCCAGGAGTCGGTGACGTAGTTCGCCGAGTTCGCCCGCGATGATCGCCTGAATCGTGGGATCGCCGGCGAGTACACGATTGGCCGCGAGCACGCTGTGGGCATTGGCTTCGAAGTAGTCGAAGTGCGTGTCGAGCCCCGCGGCGAGTTGCTCGGCGAGGGGCCTTTCAGTGTCGAACGTTGTCGCGACCAGCAGCTGATCGGCCGCCTCTTCGTAGACGCCCGCGAAAAGGTCCCGCTTGCTGGGGAAGTGGCGGTAGAGCAGTGCGCGGGATACTCCGGCGGCCGCGGCGACGTCCTCCATCAGCACCGCGTCGTAGGCGCGTTCGGCGAACAACCGCGCACCGGCTTCGAGCAGCACCTTGCGGCGCTCGTCGGGGGAGAGGCGGCGGCGAGTACTCATCCGGAAAAGCTTAGTTGACGTTTGTCTACTAACCGTCGTAGGGTCTCTTAGTAGACAACCATCTACTAGTGGGTGGTTGGCGGAACACACTGCGCACCAGCGGTATTCGCACACCTCCGGGGAGAAACACATGGCTGCAACACTCAAATGGCTATCCATGGTGATGGGAGTCGCCTGCGTGGCGATCGGCTTCCTGCACATCGCACTCGGCAACGACGCCGTCCCCGACATGGGCGATCTGGGCGCCACCGCCGACAGTCAGAGCCGCTTCTTCGGCGCGATCTTTGTCGGCTACGGCGCGGCCTGGATCTGGGCAGCCCGCGAATCCCCGATCCCCTCGACCGTGACCCGCTGGCTGGCAGGCATCTTCCTGCTCGGCGCCGTCGGCCGCGCCGTCTCCGTGGCCGTCTACGGCTGGCCGCACTGGTTCCAGATCGTCCTTACTGTCATCGAAGTAGTCCTGCCGCCAGTCTTTTGGTGGCTGGCCACTGCCGACGAAAAGCGCACTCCCGCAACGTTGTCCGCCCCCACCAGCGCCTGATCGAACCGGATAGCTTCGCTACTCTCGGCCGGACTGGACTGGAGCCCCGCTCGTGGCGCCTGGCCGGTCGTGCGCCCTCTCGAAGCTTCGGCCGTTGCGCGAATTCCACGTTTGCTCAAAGCAACTCACCACAGGCCAGCGGCCCACATCGACGGCGCCCGACGCCGCCAGGCGGACTGTGGACTCAACGTTGTTGTCGGCCTGATTCGCCGGATCGAGTCCAGGGGCGCGGGCGCCGCGCGACCTCACAGCTGGCCACCCGCACTCGTGGCGGCGAGTGGCACATGGCTGCGGCAAAGTGCGAGAACGGCTCTCCACCATGTGCCACTCGACGCGAGCGGGAACGATTTCGAGTCCATTCCGGGGTATGGGGATTTACCTGGGGTAACCATGGCGTGGGTTACGGCGATAGGTCGAGTATCTGATGGCCTGATCGGGAGGTGAGGGCGATGGTTGTCCGCAGAATGGTGCAGCAGGGGTTAGCGGTCATCGCGGTGGCGGTGCTGGCGGCGGCTTGCGGTGGGAATGGTGACGAGGCGTCGACACCGTCGCGCGATCGGTCGACGACCGTGCCGACTCCGACGTCGGCGCCGAACGTACCCACCGCCGCACCCACTCAAATCGTGCCGCCGCCACCCGGCAATCCACAGCAGGGCACCGGCACCGTGGGGATCCGGACGCGACCCCTCTCGGGCACGCCGGTCCCGAACGTGCCGGTCAATCTCAGCTTGATTCAGCCTTGCGACCCGGCGAAGCGCGACATCCCGCTGGGCAGCACCGAAGTACTCCGCCGAGACGCCGCCACAGACGGCAACGGCGCCGCCACCTTCTCGGTCCCGATCGGCTGCTACCACTTCGGCATGGGCACCCCACCGCCCGGCACGACCCCGGTCCCCGAGGGCATGCACAGCCTCTTCCTCGTCCGCGACGGCGAGCTCGCCGCAGGCGAACTGCGCTTCCAGGAACCCGACCTGCCCGCCCCCTGCGCCGCGCAAACGATCGTGCACGACCTTGACGACATCGGCGAACTCGGCAGCCACAACGCCACCGTCACCGAATGCGACGGCACCTGGGCGATCATCGCCTGGGACGCCCCCGGCGACACCCAGCGCATCGTCCGCCGCACCCCCGAAGGCTGGGCCACCTACGCCTACTTCCCCCACAACATCTGCTGGACAAAAGCTTCCGCCGACGGCGTCCCCACCCGCCTACAGAAGTACTTCAACTGCTGACCACCCCATCGAACGGGTCATGGCGGCGCGAAAGTACGAGTAGCCCGCCCTCGTGTCCCGTCAGGCGGCTGAGCGGTGAGCCTGCGGGACATGGCGGCGCGAAAGTGCGGGTAACCGCGCCCTCGTGTCCCGTCAGGCGCCTAGGCGGTGAGCCAGCGGGACATGTCGGCGCGAAGGTGCGAGTGGCGCTGCCCTCGTCTCCCGTTGGGCGACTAAGTGGTGAGCTAGTGGGACATGGCGGCGTGAAGGTGCGAGTAGCGCTGCCCTCGCGTCCCGTCAGATGACTAGGCGGTGAGCCTGTGGGAGATGGCGGCGGGAAAGTGTGAGTGACCGTGCCCTCGTGTCCCGTTGGGCGACTGAGTGGTGAGCCGGCGGGAGATGGCGGCGCGAACGTGCGAGTTTCTGCGCCCTCGTGTGCCGTCAGTCGAACGGGACGTGACGGCGGGGAAGTATGAGTAGCCGCGCCCGTGTCCCGTTGGGCGACTGAGTGGTGAGCCGGCGGGAGATGGCGGCGCGGACTTGTGAGTAGCCGTGCCCTCGTGTCCCGTCAGCGGACTAAGTGGTGAGCCAGCGGGACGTGGCCGCGCGGACGTGTGAGTGACCGCGGCCTGGTGTCCCGTTGGGCGACTAAGTGGTGGGCCGGCGGGAGATGGCGGCGTGAAGGTGTGAGCAACCGCTCGCTCGTGTCCTGTTGGGTGACTAGGCGGTGAGCCTGCGGACATGGCGGCGCGAACGTGTGAGTGAACCGCGCCCTCGTGTCCCGTCGGGCGCTTAAGTGGTGTGCCGACGGGACGTGGCGGCGCGAACGTGCGAGTAGCTGCGCCCTCGTGTTCCGTTGGGTGACTAAGTGGTGAGCTGACGGGACATGACGGCGCGAACGTGTGAGTGACCGTGTCCTCGTCCCCCGTCGGGCTACTAGGTCGTGAGCCAGATGGCTTCGGCTGCGGGACTGCCGAGGTCGGTGGGGGTTTCGGTGGTGCCGATCTGGATTGCCATGGTGCCGGCGAAGTCTCGGCGTTCCAGCACGGTGATGGCGGTGTCCAGTGCGATGCCGACGGAGTCGAAATAGCGGAGCATGTCGGGGTCCGAGTCGGAGATGCGGGCTACTCGGCCGGATTCGCCCGCGCGGAAGTCGCTGAGCTGGCGGGCCGGTGGGGTGGGGACGGCGCCGTCGACGGAGGGGATGGGGTCGCCGTGCGGATCACGGTCGGGGTAGCCGAGTTTGGCGTCTATGCGGGCCATGAGCAGTTCGGAGACGGCGTGCTCGAGCACCTCGGCTTCGTCGTGCACCTCGTCCCAGCCGTAGCCGAGCTCGTTGACCAGGAACGTCTCGATCAGCCGATGCCTGCGCACCATGGCGATCGCGGCCCGGCGCCCGCCCTCGGTGAGGGTGATCGAACCGTAGCGGGCGTGCTCGACCAGCCCTTGGTCGGCGAGCTTGCGCACAGCCTCGGAGACGGTGGACGCGGACACCCCGATGCGCTCGGCGAGCAGCTTGGTCGACACCTTCTCCTGGGACCACTCCTGTGCGGTCCAGATCACCTTGAGATAGTCCTGGGCGACCGAGGAGAGCACCGGCGCGATCGTCGCGGTGCCGCCGGTGGCCGGGGTCGGCGCGGCAGCGTCGGTTAGCTCACGGCGGGTGGCGATGTCTCGTTTACCGGGCACATACCCGAGCTTAAGCACATGCCCGCCGATTGACACAGCTCGCCGCACGGGGAAACTCCGGATTCACCACGCGTACACACCACGGGAAGCGCCGCGTGACCTAGGCCCTGCATCGAAATCCGATCCGGCGCCTCCGGGGTCTGGATCGCCGCCTGGCCGCGTTGTCGTCGCCGCCGATACAAACCCGTATCGGCAACTCCTCCGCCTTGCCAGGCGACGACCCAGCCCCCGGATGCATCCGGCCGGACTTCGACACAGGGCCTAGTGCAAGCACTCGGGCTTCGGTCGAACCCCGTTCAGCTGCGCGATATAAGCTGCCGACTGTGCAACGATGGCGAGGTCTGGACGACGTGCCCGCGGACTGGGGTCGGTGTGTGCTCACGATCGGTGTGTTCGACGGTGTGCACCGCGGTCACGCACAGCTGATCAGCCGAGCTGTGAAATCGGCGGCGGCGCGCGGGGTCCCGGCGGTGCTGATGACGTTCGATCCGCACCCGATGGAAGTGGTGCGCCCCGGCTCGCACCCGGCGCAGCTCACCACGCTGACCCGCCGGGCGGAGTTGGCCGAGGAACTGGGCATCGACGTGTTCTGCGTGATGCCTTTCACGCAAACGTTCATGAAGTTGACCCCGGCGCGCTACGTGCACGACCTGCTGGTCGAGCGGCTGCATGTGGCGGAGGTCGTGGTCGGCGACAACTTCACCTTCGGCAAGAAAGCCGCGGGCACCATCGAGACCATGCGTGAGCTCGGTGGTCGCTGGGGCTTCGAGGTCGACGGCGTCAAGCTGCTCGGCGAGCACGCGGTCACCTTCTCCTCCACCTACATTCGCGCCTGCGTCGACGCGGGCGACATGGCCGCCGCGGCCGAGGCGCTCGGCCGTCCGCATCGGGTCGAGGGGGTGGTGGTGCACGGTGACGGCCGCGGCCGCCAGCTCGGCTTCCCGACCGCGAATGTCGCGCCGCCGATGCACGCCGCGATCCCGGCCGACGGCGTGTACGCGGGCTGGTTCACCGTGCTCGGCCCCGGCCCGACCATCGGCACCGTCACCCCGGGTGAGCGGGCGATGGCCGCCATCTCGGTCGGCACCAACCCCACCTTCTCCGGCCGCGCCCGCACCGTCGAGGCCTACGTGCTCGACGGCGAGGCCGACCTGTACGGCCAGCACGTCGCGGTCGACTTCGTCGACCATGTGCGGGGTCAGCGCAAGTTCAACTCGGTGGACGAGCTCATCGAACATATGCAGCGTGACGTGGAGAAGGCCCGCAAGATCCTCGCCGCCGTGGACGATCGGTAACCGATTCCGGCCTACTGAATCCGACCGGCCCAGCCCTCGGGTCGGCGATCGCTCAGTCGCTGCGACCGTCGCGCGCCGGCCAGGCCGAGCCGCTGGGCGCCGCGGTTGAGCAACGCAGGCCCCGTAGCCGGTGCGAATCCGACCGGCCCTGCCTCCGTGACCGGCGATCACCTAGCCGATTTCGGCCCAGCGAACCCGATCCGGTAAGGTAGATCCTCGGGTTTGCTGCGGTCCGCGGTGGCACCCATCCCGGGTAACCGGACATTCGAGCGCGGGACTGAAATAGGGAGTGGATGCCTCATGGCTCTGACCACTGAACAGAAGTCGGCGATTCTCAAGGAATACGGCCTGCACGAGAAGGACACCGGCTCGCCGGAGGCCCAGATCGCGCTGCTGTCCAAGCGGATCTCCGATCTCACCGAGCACCTGAAGGTGCACAAGCACGATCACCACACCCGGCACGGTCTGCTCGCGCTGATCGGTCGTCGTCGTCGGCTCTCGAAGTACCTGGCCGCCAACGACATCCAGCGCTACCGTTCGCTGATCGAGCGTCTCGGCCTGCGCCGCTGATCGCTCCACACGCCGGCTACCCGAGGTAGCCGGAGACCCGGCCAGCGGGGAGACGTACAATCTCCCCGTTGGCTATTCGTGTATGTGGGCGACCGCTTTGTCATCGGCGGTCCGATACACGACAACATTGCACAGCCGTATGCACCCGCCTGCGTGGCGTCGGTCTTCGGTAGTGGCCTCCCGGCAGGGGATATACCGCCGGCGGGCTTCGATCGATGACCGCCTCCGCGTCGCCGTGATCCAAGGGGATTCGGCCGGGTGTGCGCGCCGCGGCCAGGATGGTTGCCGCGCGTCCGTACCAGGTATGGCTGACGAAGAGCCGGATCGCGCCGTTGGGCGCTCGATCCGGCGAAGACGAGAGGTTGAGAGAAGAGAATGTCCGAAACAACTGAACGCAAGTCCTCGGCCGTAGAGGTCGAGCCCGGTGTGTTCGAGTCCGTCGCGCTGATCGACAACGGCAGCTACGGCACCCGCACCATCCGCTTCGAGACCGGCCGGCTGGCCCGTCAGGCCGCTGGCTCGGTCGTCGCCTACCTGGACGACGAGACCATGCTGCTGTCCGCCACCGCCGCGGGCAAGCACCCGAAAGACCAGTTCGACTTCTTCCCGCTGACGGTCGACGTCGAAGAGCGCATGTACGCCGCGGGCCGCATCCCGGGCTCGTTCTTCCGTCGTGAGGGCCGTCCGTCCACCGACGCGATCCTGACCTGCCGCCTGATCGACCGCCCGCTGCGCCCGTCGTTCGTCGACGGCCTGCGTAACGAGATCCAGGTCGTCGTCACGATCATGAGCCTGGACCCCAACGACCTGTACGACGTGGTGGCGATCAACGCCGCGTCCGCGTCCACCCAGATCGCCGGTCTGCCGTTCTCCGGCCCGGTCGGCGGCGTGCGCGTCGCGCTGATCGACGGCCAGTGGGTCGCGTTCCCGACCGTGGAGCAGCTCGAGGGCGCCGTGTTCGACATGGTCGTCGCGGGTCGTGTGGTCGAGTCCGGTGACGTCGCGATCATGATGGTCGAGGCCGAGGCCACCGACAAGGTCATCGCGCTGATCGAGGGTGGCGCGCAGGCGCCGACCGAGGCCGTGGTGGCCGAAGGCCTCGAGGCCGCCAAGCCGTTCATCGCCCGCCTCTGCAAGGCGCAGGCCGACCTCGCCGAGCTGGCCGCCAAGCCGACCGGCGAGTTCCCGCTGTTCCCGCCGTACGAGACCGACGTCTACGAGGCCGTCGAGGGCACCGCCAAGCGTGAGCTGAGCGAGGCGCTGTCGATCGCCGACAAGCAGGAGCGCGAAGCGAAGATCGACGAGATCAAGCTCGACGTGCTGTCTCGCCTCGGCGACGACTTCGCCGGTCGCGAGAAGGAGCTGGGTGCCGCGTTCCGCTCGGTCACCAAGAAGCTGGTGCGCCAGCGCATCCTGACCGACGGCTTCCGCATCGATGGCCGCGGTCTCGCGGACATCCGCGCGCTGTCGGCCGAGGTCGCCGTGGTGCCGCGGGCGCACGGTTCGGCGCTGTTCGAGCGTGGCGAGACGCAGATCCTCGGCGTCACCACCCTCGACATGGTGAAGATGGCCCAGCAGGTCGACTCGCTCGGCCCGGAAACCAGCAAGCGCTACATGCACCACTACAACTTCCCGCCGTACTCGACCGGTGAGACCGGTCGCGTCGGCTCGCCGAAGCGTCGCGAGATCGGCCACGGCGCGCTCGCGGAGCGGGCCCTGATGCCGGTGCTGCCGAGCCAGGAAGAGTTCCCGTACGCCATCCGTCAGGTGTCGGAGGCGTTGTCCTCCAACGGTTCCACCTCGATGGGCTCGGTCTGCGCCTCGACCCTGTCGCTGCTGAACGCCGGTGTGCCGCTGAAGGCGCCGGTCGCCGGTATCGCCATGGGCCTGGTGTCGGACACGGTCAAGAACGACAAGGGCGAGGACGAGGTGCGCTACGTCGCACTGACCGACATCCTCGGCGCCGAGGATGCCTTCGGCGACATGGACTTCAAGGTCGCGGGCACCCGTGACTTCGTCACCGCGCTGCAGCTCGACACCAAACTCGACGGCATCCCCTCGCAGGTGCTCGCCGGTGCGCTGAGCCAGGCGCACGACGCGCGCACCGCCATCCTGGAGGTCATGGCCGAGGCCATCGACACCCCGGACGAGATGAGCCAGTACGCCCCGCGCGTCACCGCGATCAAGATCCCGGTCGACAAGATCGGCGAGGTGATCGGGCCCAAGGGCAAGGTGATCAACCAGATCACCGAGGAGACCGGCGCCAACATCTCCATCGAGGATGACGGCACGGTCTACGTCGGTGCGACCAGCGGCCCTGCGGCGCAGGCGGCGATCGACCAGATCAACGCCATCGCGAACCCGCAGCTGCCGAAGGTCGGCGAGCGCTTCCTGGGCACGGTCGTCAAGACCACTGCCTTCGGCGCGTTCGTGTCGCTGCTGCCCGGCCGCGACGGCCTGGTGCACATCTCGAAGCTGGGCAACGGCAAGCGCGTCGCCAAGGTCGAAGATGTGGTGAACGTCGGCGACAAGCTGCGCGTCGAGATCGCCGATATCGACAACCGCGGCAAGATTTCGCTGGTCCCGGTCGAGGAGAACGCCGAAGAGCCGGCCGAAGCCGACACCGTTGATGCGGGCGCGGCAGCGACCGAGTAGTACTTGTCTTTGTGACGACGAAGAAGACGACAGCCCCTCTGCTCCGACGCGAGCAGGGGGGTTCGTCACTGGAGCTGCGAGCCAACATGACCGACCCCGGCGTACAGCGCACCGTGCTACCCGGCGGGCTGCGCGTGGTGACCGAACATGTGCCGGGCGTGCGCTCGGCCTCGATCGGCGTCTGGGTGGGCGTCGGCTCGCGCGACGAAGGCCCCACCGTCGCCGGTGCGGCCCACTTTCTCGAACACCTGCTGTTCAAGGCGACACCGACGCGCACGGCGCTGGACATCGCGCAGGCGATGGACGCCGTCGGCGGCGAGCTCAACGCGTTCACCGCGAAAGAGCAGACCTGCTACTACGCGCACGTGCTCGACGAGGACCTGCCGCTGGCCGTGGACATGGTCTCCGACGTGGTGCTCAACGGGCTGTGCCGCGCCGAGGACGTCGACCTGGAACGGCAGGTGGTGCTCGAAGAGATCGCCATGCGCGACGACGACCCGGAAGACCTGGTCGGCGACGCGTTCCTGTCCGCGCTGTTCGGTGACCATCCGATCGGGCGGCCGGTGATCGGTTCCATCGAATCCATCGAATCGATGCACGCCGGGCAGTTGCGCGGCTTCCACCTGCGACGCTATCGGCCGGACCGGATGGTCGTCGCGGTCGCGGGCAATGTCGAACACGAGCACACGGTGGAGTTGGTGCACCGCGCGTTCGAGAATCGGCTCGACCCGGCGGCCACGCCCGCCAAACGTCGTGAGGGCCGGTTTCGACCGGCCAGCGATCCCGAACTGCACTGGAGCCACCGCGACAGCGAGCAGGCGCACCTGGCGTTCGGGGTGCGCGCCTTCGGGCGGCACGAGGGGGAGCGGCGCTGGCCGCTCTCGGTGCTCAACACGGTGGTCGGTGGCGGGCTGAGTTCCCGGCTGTTCCAGCGGATCCGGGAGGAACGCGGGCTGGCGTACTCGGTGTACTCCAGCGTGGACACCTTCGCCGATACCGGTGCGTTCTCGGTGTACATCGGCTGTCAGCCGGAGAACCTCGGCAAGGTCGCCACTTTGGCGCGCGGGGTGCTCGAAGAGGTTGCTGCCAATGGCATTACGGATGCTGAATGTGCCCGGGCCAAGGGTTCGCTGCGTGGTGGGCTCGTGCTGGGGCTGGAGGACTCCGCGTCCCGGATGAACCGCATCGGGCGCAGTGAACTCAGTTACGGCAACCATCGGAGCGTGTCGGAGACGTTGGCGCGGATCGACGCGGTGACCACCGACGAGGTGTCGGCTATCGCCAGCACGCTGCTTGGACGGCCGTTCGCCGCCTCGGTTGCGGGGCCGTACAAGCGGACCCGCGAATTGCCTGCTGCTGTGCGGAGATTGGTCGAAGGCTGACCCTTCGAAGCGGGAGTCAGTCCGTAGTTGCGCGATTGGCGGCTTCAACGACCGCGGACACCACGCCGGGCAGGGCGGTTTCCAGGTCGCGAGCGCGTAGCCGTTGCCAGATCTGGCCGTCGACGATCACCCGTTCGATCACCCCGGCCTCGCGCAGGATTTTGAAGTGGTGGGTCGCGGTCGACTTGTTGATCACGTCGTAGAGCTCGTTGCAGCGGACCGCGGTGCCGGCATTGCTGAGCCGCCGCACCATTTCGAGGCGGATGGGGTCCTGTATCGCGCCGAGCACGGTGGACAGCGCAGCCACCGGTGGGGCCTCGGCTGCCGCTTCCTTAGCTTCGGTCATGATCTACCTCACTCCATGGTTTGATGATCGTCATACCAGCTGTAGTGTCGTACGCGGTTCGATCATCATCAAACCTACCGGATCGGAGTTTCGATGACAGCGACAGTGCTGCCCGCCGCCGCCGAGCAGACCTCACAGCGCTGGGCCTACGGCCTGGTGCTGGCCGCGGGCGGGGTGGCGCTCGGCGTCTCCGGGGTACCGGCCCCGCTGTACGGCATGTACCAGCAGGAGTGGCATTTCTCGCCGCTGACGACGACCTTCGTCTTCGCCGTTTACGCGTTCGCGGCCCTGGGCGCGGTGCTGGTGTCCGGCAAGATCTCCGACGTGGTCGGCCGCAAGCCGGTACTGCTCGGTGCTTTCGTGACGATGATCGCCGGACTCGCGGTCTTCCTGCTGGCTGACAACGTCGCGATGCTGTTGGTGGCGCGCGCATTGCACGGCTTCGCGGTAGGCGCGACGGTGGTCGCCGGTGCGGCGGCCCTGCTGGATCTGCGGCCCAAACACGGCGCGCGATCCGGTCAGCTCACCGGTGTGGCGTTCAATGTCGGTATGGCCGTGGCGATTCTGGGCTCGGCCCTGCTCGCGCAGTACGCGCCGCACCCGCTGCGCCTGCCGTACGTGGTCATCACGGTCATCTGTCTGCTCATCGGCATCGGCGTCATCGCGCTGGAGGAACCACACACCGGCCGCATCCCGGGCCGGATCCGGATCGCGAAACCCTCTGTGCCGCCGGAGATTCGCGGCGACTTCTGGTTCTCCGCGCTCGGCGTGATGGCGGCCTGGTCGGTGCTCGGCGTGCTGCTGTCGCTGTACCCGTCGCTCGCCTCGGCCGAAACCGGCATCCACAACTTGGTTTTCGGCGGCGCGGTGGTCGCGTCGACCGCACTGGCCGGCGCCACCTCGCAGCTGTTCGCGACCAAGATTCCGGCCCGCCGCGCGGCGATCGGCGGCGACACGGGCATGGCGGTGGCGCTGCTGCTCACCGTGCCCGCACTGCACACCGGCAACTGGGTCGTGGTGCTGCTGGCCGGTGTCTTGCTCGGCGCCACCTTCGGACTCGGCTTCGGCGGATCGCTGCGCCACCTGTCCGAGGTTGTGCCGCAACACAAGCGGGGCGAAACCATGTCGGCGTACTACCTGCTCGCCTACACCGCCATGGCGTTGCCGACCATCCTGGCCGGCTGGGCCGCCACCACCTGGAGCCTGAGCGCGGTGTTCCCCTGGTTCGTCGTGGTCGTGTCGCTGGCCTGCCTGACCGCCGCCGGACTCGGCCTGCGCCGCAACCCCGCGGCCGCCGAACAGGCCGCATGATCGCGGATTGGCATTTTCCGCCGCGCATCGGCTAAAGTTCCATCTCGCATCACCGAGTATTCGAGATGCGAACGCGGATGTAGCGCAGTGGTAGCGCATCACCTTGCCAAGGTGAGGGTCGCGGGTTCAAATCCCGTCATCCGCTCTTGTCGAAGCCCCGGTTACTCAGCTGACCGGGGCTTTCTACATTCCTGAGAGGCTTGCGGGCCTGTCAGCTGGGTCAATCGGCGAGCATCCTCGCGACCTCGCGGGCGCTGCCCCACGAGAGGCTGACACCCCATCCGTCGTGGCCGTAGTTGTGCACGATCCTGGACGCACCGATGCGTTCCTCATCGAGCCTGGCTTCGGCGCGACCGGGGCGGAGGCCGACCTCGTGGCCGATCACTTCCGCGTCGGCGAGTTTGGGTTCGACCGCGATGCAGCGGCGCAGGATCTGGTCGGCCACCTCGGGGTCCGGGTCGAGGCTCCACTCGCCGCGTTGGCGCACGCCGCCGAGGATCAAACGGTCACCGTGCGGAAAGAATCCGGCCCATTCGGTGGGAGCACCGAGTTCGACGTAGAAGTCGGTGATGCCGGGGTTGCGGACGATCACGTGCTGTCCGCGGACCGGTTGCACGGCGTCGTCGCCGGCGAGTACGCCTGCTGCCACGCCGGTGCAGTTCACCACGATGGGCGACGCGGCCGCGGCCTCGGTGAGATCGCGCACCGTCCGCTGCTCGATCGTGACGTTCTGCGCCGCCAGCCGACCGGTCAGATAGCGCAGGTAGCGCGGCAGATCGATCAGCGGCGCGGTGCTCCGGAAGCCGATCAGCATGCCGTCGGGCAGTTCGTCGGGGGCGCACATTTCCAGGTCGGCCAGCTCGCCGATCCAGGCGGGCGGTTCGGACCAGAACCGCGAAACCTGAAGTCCCCGTTCGAAATGCAGGCCGGACGCCGGATCGTCGGCCAGCAGGGAGAACTCGGTGAAAGTGACGCGGCTCCACGCCAGATCCCGTGCCGTGGCCCCAGGACCCCAGAGCCCGCTCGCCACGGCCGAGGTCGTTCGCTCCGGCGGCAGTTCCGCCCACACCCGAACCCGATGTCCCTCCTCCACCAGGCACACCGCGGTGGTCAGTCCGATGACTCCGGCCCCCAGTACCAACACATCATTTGCCATGATCGCGACCGTACTCACGAACCAGGGCTTGCGGCTCGGAAAGCAGGAACGTGCAGGTGCCCGTGCGGTATTCGGCTAAGCGGCGTCGATGGGTCGTCACCCGTTCGAAGCGACTGTGGCCGAGCCGAGCGGTGCCTGTTCGATGACGACGTCGCAGGCATGTCCGGCGAGGTCGTCGAAGAACCGGTCTGCGTCGAGGATCGCCTCGGGCGGATGCACCCCCGGACGTGTCGCCACACCGTCGACCAGCTGAGAAAGCCCGAGCGCCAATGGAATTCCGGTGGCTTCCGCCATGTCGTCGATCAACGCGGCGCCCACATGGGCCACAATCGACAGCGGCACACCGTCTTTGCTGCCGGTGGCGACCGCGAAGAACGGCGGCAGATTCCCCGGTGCGGCGAAGCGCCAGGACCGTGCCATCGAGCGCAGGCCACGCCACAGGGTGGGCGCGGCCAGTTCGGCGGCCGCTGTTTCGTTGGTGAGCGCGCCCTTGTCGATATCGGTACGCAGCACGTCCAGGAAGGCTGCGGTGCCCGGCGTGACGACCATCAGATTCGCCACGCGTCCGGCCGGTTGCAGAGTCCAGTGCAGAGTGACCGGTTCGGGATGGCCGACGGTGTACGCCGTGCCGCTCCGCCCACCGGGCAGCGTCAACGGCACCGGCCGCAACGGCGGTTCCTGCACCAGCTGTCCCGCGCGGACCACCGTGATTGCCCCGCTGATCTGCTGCATCCAGTGCACGGCCGCCGCGCTCGGTAACCCGTTCGGGCCCGTGAGCTCGAGGCCGTCCGAAGTGCCTGCGCCGGGCACATCCACCGGCCAGGCGGTGTAGATGTCCTCGACCCGGTCGAGTTCGCGAGCGGCACGGGCCGCCAGCAGATTGCTCACTCCGGGACTCGCGCCGATCCCGACAATCGCGCAGACGCCTGCGGCGCGCGCGTCGCCGTCGTATTCGAGCATCTGCATCGTGGGTTCCCAGTCGTCGCAGATGTCGAGGTAGTGCGTCCCGGTATCGATCGCCGCCCGCAGCACCGTCAGGCCGAAACGGTAATACGGGCCAACGGTATTGAGCACGACATCGACTTCGCCGAGTGCGCCGTAGAGCGCTGCGCGATCGGTCACGTCGACTCGGCAGGCCCGCAGTTCAGCACCCGAGCCGGACAACCTGTCGACGACCTTTCGAGCCGCGACCACATCGCGGTCGGCCACGATGATCTCCCGCACGCCGGGTAGGCCTGCCGCAGTGCGCACCGCCACCGACCCCATCGCGCCCGCGCCGCCCAATGCCAGAACCCGCATGCCATCCTCCTTCGACTACGCAATATCGTTCATTGCGTCTACGATCGACGGTAACATGAACGATACGGAGACAAGGTTGCTGCGCGAGACGACGATCGGGCCGGTGCGGCGGCTCATCCTGATCGAGGCCGCAGGCGGCGTTGCCTTCGCATGGGTCGCGTTGCCGCTCAGCGGGCCCGACGTCGAGCTCCCGGACTGGATTCAGCTGCTCGGCTTGGGATTGCTGATCACGATGTGGTTCTTGACACTGCACACCTGGCGTGGCGTGGTGGGCCCGCGAGCATGGACAGGCGCAACTCCACTGCGGCAACAGATTCGCTGCGAGCGACGCCTGCGCAGAGGTGCGGTGATCTACCCGGCGTTGCTGGTACTGCTCACGCCGGTGCCGCCGACGTGGACCCGATTCTGGTTCGCGACCACCGTGCTGACCGCCGTGGTGTCGGCCCTCGCACTGACAATCTCGGTTGCGACGAAATACCTTGGGAAGCAGCGTGTTCCGCGATACCGCTGATGACATCCACGTCGGCCACCAGGGTGCGCCGGCTCTGCGCTTGATCGCCCTTGTCGACCGGCATTCACGAACCAGCTTGCCGCTCCGTAGTTTCGGCAGCCCCGGTGATATTGCGAACCATCCCCCCGAACACGATCTGATGGAACGGAGAGATCGCCTTCCAATACGCATGCCCGGACAACCCGCGCGGTTCGAAGATCGCGCGCTGCCGATACATCGTCCCGCCACCGGCATCCGGCTCCGCCGACAGCTCCAGCCACGCATCGCCCGGCACCCGCATCTCGGCGCGCAGCCGGAGCAGCCGCGGTCGTTCGATGTGCTCGACGCGCCACCAGTCCAGCGCTTCCCCCGCCCGCAACCGGTGCGGATCGCGTCGCCCGCGCCGCAGCCCGGCACCACCCGCGACCCGGTCGATCCACCCGCGCACCGACCAGGCCAGCGGGAATGAATACCACCCGTGCTCACCGCCGATGGATTCGATGACCTGCCAGACGGTGGCCGGGTCAGCGTCGGTGTGGCGTTCGCGCACATCCTGATACAGGCTGCCGCCGGACCAGTCCGGATCGCTGGGCAGCGGGTCCGACGGCGCGCCGGGGGTGGCGGCGTCGGACCAGCGGGTCGGCACATCGAAGTCGCGGATCCGGGCGAGTGCGAGTTCCACCGCGCGCTCGAAACCGGTCAGGCCGTCCGGCGGGTCCGGGATGTGGTCGGCGATGTCGTGGTCGCCGCAGACGACCTCGTGCACCAGTGACTCGATCAACGGCACGGCGATCGCGCGCGGCACCGGAGTGACCAGGTTGACCCACTGCGCCGACAGCCAGGGTGTCAGCACCGGCACCGGCACCACCGCGCGACGCGGCAGCTTGGCGATCACCGCGTACCTGCGCAGCATGTCGAGGTAGGTCAGGACGTCGGGTCCGCCGATGTCGAAGGAGCGGTTCACCTCCGGGCCGAGGGAGCCGGCGTGGGTCAGGTAGTAGAGCACGTCGCGGATCGCGATCGGCTGGATGCGGTTGTGCACCCAGCGCGGCGTGATCATCGCGGGCAGCCGTTCGGACAGATACCGCAGCATTTCGAAGCTCGCCGACCCGGACCCGATGATCACCGCGGCCCGGAACTCGACGGTGGGCACGCCCGAGCCGAGCAGGATTTCACCGACCTCGGCCCGCGAGGACAGATGCGGTGACAGCTGCTCGCCCTGCGGAATGATGCCGCCGAGGTACACGATCCTGGACAGCCCGGCCGTGGCGGCCGCGCTCGCCACGATGCGCGCCGCCCGCCGATCGATGTCGACGAAGTCGCGCTGGATCAGCGAATGCACCAGGTAGTACAGAATCTCCTGGTTCTCCAGGGCGGCGGAGACCGACGCCGCATCGGTGACATCACCGGTGACGATCTCCACGTCGTCGCGCCACGGGACCTCGTCGAGTTTGCCGGGTGTGCGCACCATCAGCCGCACCGAATGACCCGCCGCCAAGAGTTCCGGGACCAGTCGTCCGCCGATGTAGCCGGTCGCGCCGAACACAACACATCTCATGGACAGCCTCCGAGTCGCGGTGCGAGGGGTGGTCCGAGGCACGCCGGGTGCCGCACATCATGTCTACCGGACGGGGGTGACAGTCCAGGCGCGTCAGTCGGTGGGAGCTGCGGTTTCCTGCAATACGCGCCAGCTGTAGCGGGGCGGGTTGCCCTCAGTGGTCAGCACCACGGTCGACCAGCGGTCGGCGTGCTTTCCGTCGCGATGATGGCGCTCCATGAAGCGCACCACTGTCACGTTTCCTTCGTTGAGCAGCACCTCCGCCTCGGAGATCTCGATATCGAGCCCAGGTGCGGAATTGCGGGCGCGGCGCAGCCCCGACAGCAGTTCGGAGCTACTCAGCCGGGTGCCGTCCATGGTCACCATGGAGAACGTGGCGTGCTGGGTCGCGGCGAAACGCTCCAGGACATCGGGCTCGGCGTCGGTCCCCAGCCAGGTGGACAGCAGCGCGTGTACGGTCTCGACCTCGGCGATCGGATCCAGCGAATCGGAAGCGGACATGTGCGCAGACTACTCGAGAAGCCCGGCCGATCAGTCCAGCGACGCGGCTCGCACCTGTTGTCCGAGTTGACCCGGCCGACGCAAGTGCGCCGTTGTCCGGTGACCTCGGTCGAGTGCGGCTCTTCACGATGTGCCCCGCATGGATAGAGGACATTTGAAAGAGTTTGGGGCGCAGGGATAGCCGATCTTGTCCGGTAGTCGACCGGCGGCAATGCGGCTACCATGCGCTAATGCGATGGGGGCGGTTGGGCGACCGACTGCACCGCCAGGCGTTACTGCTTGCGGTGCTGGCGGCGGTGGTCTGCGGCCTCGTTATCGCGGTGCTCACCTGGTGGCTGCTCTGGCTGGCGATGGGCGCGGAGGCCGAGACGCCGAATCAGTTGGAGCTGACCAAGATCGCGTTGGCGGTGGTGGCCGGAGTCGGTGGCGCCGTCGCGCTCGTGGTGGCCTATCGGCGGCAGCGCGACCTCGAACGCGGACGCTTCGCCGACCTGTTCGGCGCCGCCTCGCGGCAACTCGGCGATGCCGACGTGGCAGTGCGGATCGCCGGGGTCTACGCGATGGCCGGGGTCGCCGACGAGTTCCGTTCGCCGAGCAGGCGTCAGCAGTGTGTCGACGTGCTCTGCGGTTACCTCCGTCTGCCCTACGATCCGGTGGCCGGTGCGAATCATCTTGTGTCGCAGGCGGAAACGGTGGACGAGTCGGGTCTGAAGGTGGAGCGGGTCTACCAGTTCCGGCAGAACGACCGGGAGGTGCGTCGCACCATCGTGCAGGTGATCGCCGCGCATCTGCAGCGCTCGGCCGAGATCTCCTGGTCGGACTGCGAGTTCACCTTCACCAACGCGGTCATCGAACGCGGCGACTTCCGGTACGCGGTCTTCCGCGGACGCAACATCTCGTTCGCCCGCGCGGTCTTCATCGGCCGCACCACGTTCGAGCACGCGTTCTTCGCCGGTCCGCACGTCACCTTCCGCGACGCGGTGTTCGAAGGCGGTCCCGTGCTGTTCGAGCACGCGCGGTTCGGCCCGGCCCGGCCCGAGAAGGTCGAAAGAGCTGGTTACGGCACTACGTTCGACGGCGCGATGTTCGATGGTTCGGTGTCTTTCGAGAACGCCGTCTTCACCGGCCCGCGCACGACGTTCAACGGCATCCGCTGCACCGGCGCTCGAACCTCGTTCCAGGACACGAAGTTCCACGCCGACCTGACCTCGTTCGAACGCGCCACCCTGGACGGGCAGCACCTGGCCTTTACCGGCGCGGATATCACCAGTCCGCGAATCACGTTCGCAGGCGCCCAGTTCGAGGCGAACGCCGTCGCCTTCGATGACACCCGCATCGGCACTCCGGCCCGCATGCGCAACCGGGGTACCCGCGAAACGGACTTCAGCGGAGCCGAATTCCACGGCACCACCACGTTCGCGGGCACTACGTTCGCCGGCCGCTCCGTCGATTTCACCGAGGGCGACTTCTTCGGTGACATCTCCTTCGTCGACGCCCGCTTCGCCGCCACCGAAGTCACCTTCGACCGTCCGAAGGCCTGGGTCGGCACGCACTTCGACTGGGACGACATCCCGACCCGCAAACCGGCCAATATCAAACCCAACCCGTGGCCGCCGGAGCAGCCCGGCGAGTGACGGTTGCGCGTAGGGATCCTCATCCGCGCACTTGATCAAGAAGTAGGGCCGGCGTCCGGTTGGACGCCGCCCCTAGATCTCTCAGCTGGGCCAGCCGCCGTACGGGACGGTGATCAACTCCATGAAGTGGCCGTTGGGATCCAGGAAGTAGACGCCGCGGCCGCCGTCATTGTGGTTGATCTCGTTGACGCCCTGCTGACGCGGGTCGGCCCAGTGGTCCAGTTTGTAGCGCTGGATCTTGGCGTAGGCCGCGTCGAATTCGGGCTCAGAGATCAGGAATGCGTAATGCTGGGGCTGAATTTCGGTGACATGCGGTGGCACATTCGCGAAATCGAAAGTGACCGAATTATCCAGCGGGAGCGGAATGAACGGGCCCCATTCGGCCCCGAGTTCCGCGCCCAGAATGTCTGCCCAGAATTCAGCGGTCACTCGACTATCGTGGCAACCGACAATGGTGTGATTGAACTGTACTGACAGTGGAATTTTCTCCTTGTGCGGTGACGGTCCCGACCCCGGGCTCGGTACAAGGCGGCCAACGGGAGCACCGTCACGGTCGAAGACGCTAGCAAACATCCCATGGATGTCGCCAGTATCCAGTGACAGAGGCCATGTTTCGGGTCAGCGCGGCAGACGCAGCGCGACGCGATAGCCACGGTCGGCGGTCGGACCGGACTCGAAACCGCCACCGAGAAGTTCGGCCCGCTCGGCCAGGCCGACCAATCCGTGCCGGGAGCTGGGCAGGGACACCGCAGGCCGGGTCGGCTCGGTATTGCTGACCGTGACGCCGAAGTGGTCACCGTCGTGCCAGAGTTCCACGGTGGCGGTCGCGCCCGGTGCGTGTTTGCGGACGTTGGTGAGCGCCTCCTGCACCGTGCGATAGACGGTGCGCTGGCCCGGTGCGCTGAGCTCGTCGGGCAGGTCGCCGCGCAGGTCGACCCGAATACCGCTGGCGTCGAGTAACTTTCGCAGATCGGCGAGCGTCGGCTGGGGGGTGAGCTCGGTGCTCTGGCCGCCGGCGGCGCGCAGCAGGGTGACCATGTGGCGCAATTCGTCCAGTGTGTCGACGCTGAGTCTGCGGATGGTGCGCGCCGCCTCGGCCGCGTCGGCGTCGGTGGCCGCGACCTGGAGTGCGCCCGCGCGCACGGCGATCAAACTGACCTGATGGGCGACCACGTCGTGCATTTCGCGGCCGATCTGCGCGCGTTCCCGGGCCAGCACGGCTTGGGCGTGCAGTCGCCGTTCGTGGTCACGCGCCTCCTCGATCTCGACCAACCGGGCGGACAGATCGCGGCGGGTCCGCACGAGTTGGCCGAGCAGCACGGGGGCACCCGCCCAGGCCAGCGCGTAAGCGAAGGCGGTGACGATGTCCCGCTGGGCGACGGGCTCACCGGGCGGCCACGGCGCGGACACGGCAATCGAGGTGGCGAGCACGGACCCGAGCAGCAGCGCGCGGTTGGTCGTGCGTTCGGCCAGCGAGTACAGCGCGATAGCGGGTGCGGCGAGAATGGCGAGCAGCAAGCTCGCGGGCAGTGTCAACGCGAAGGCGAGCAGGGGAAGGCGGCGGCGCAGCAGCAAGGCCGCGCAGGCGATAGCGGCCGCGACCAGCTCGACGCGCGAGGTGACTTCGCCGTCGGCGAGGACGTCGGCCACCGCCACCGCGACCAGCGCGAGATCGATCAGCCATGGCGGACGCCGGTTCACGACAGCAATCCCGCTCGTTGCGCGAGCAACGCCGCCTGCACGCGACTGCTCACCCGCAACTTGGTGAAGATCGCGCTGACGTGATCCTTGATCGTGCCGACGCTCAGGTGGATCCGCTGACCGATCTCGGCATTCGACAGCCCCTCGGCGATCAGCACGAGCACCGCTCGTTCCCGGTCGGTGAGCCGTTCGACGCGCGCCGCGTCCGCGTCGATATCGGCGGCGGTGGCGGGTTCGGCGTTGCGCAACAACGCGGCCGAGACCTTGGGGGACAGCACGACGCCGCCTGCGGCGAGGGTGCGGGTCAGCTGCGCCAGTTGCTCGGGTTCGGTGTCTTTGAGGACGAAACCCGCTGCGCCGGAACGTAATGCGGACAGAATGTAGTCGTCGGTATCGAAGGTTGTCAGCATCGCGACCGCCGGCGGATTCGACATGGCACGCAACTGACGCAGCACCGTCAGCCCGTCGACGTCGGGCATCCGGATATCGAGCAGCACGACATCCGGACGCGCCGCCGTGACCGCCGCCACCGCCGCCGACCCGGTCGCCGTCGCCACCACCTCGATGTCGGCGGCCGCATTCAGGATCAGCTCGAAACCGGACCGCACCAGCGCCTCGTCATCCACGACCACCACCCGAATCACCCGCCACACCTCCTCCGTCACCGCCTGCCCGTGAGCCTAGATCCGGGTGCTCGGCACACCCGACCGGGAGGGGTTCGGGTGGCCGATCGGCGGGGGCGGTCCAGCCGGTCGGCGGGTGGCAAGTCACCGACCAGGGGAGCTGGTCCGGACGCTCGCCGGATACCGCACGGGCGCGCTGCCGCCGACGCTGAAGCGATGGGGCACAACGTGTTTGCGGCAGAGTCTGCTGTGTGGGTTGGTCGGTCCGCAGGGGTGGGCGATGCTGCACGGGCCGGCGAGGTGGTGCGGGTTGGTGGCGCAGTGCGGGTTGGTGATCCCGCGGGGGCTTGTGAAGCCGTGCAGGTTCGGCACGCTGCGTGGGCTGGTGCTGCTGCGCGGCGTTCGTGGCGCAGCGTGGGTCGATGACGCAGGTGCGGGCCGGCGACACCAAGGCTGTCGATACCGTGCGGGCTGACGGCGCGGTGGGGACCGAAGGCGCAGTGTGGCTCGGCGACGCCGCGCGGGCGGACGAGGCAGCGCAGGCCGGCGTTACCGCGCGGGCAGGCGACGCATTGCGGGTCGGCGATACCCCGCCGGTCGAAGGGGCGGTGGGCGCAGGGGGAGTCGGGGGCACGGTGCTGGTGAATGACCACGTCCGGGCCGGCGTGCGGCTCGTGGGGGTGGACCTCGCGCGGGGGTTGGCGGTGCTCGGGATGTATGCCGCGCATGTGGGTCCGGAGCCGGGGCAGGGTGGTGTGCTCGGGTTCGCCATGGAGGTGACGCACGGGCGGTCTTCGGCGTTGTTCGCGTTCTTGGCGGGGTTCTCGATTCTGCTGATCACCGGGCGCCGGGTGCCGAAGACGGGGCGAGCGGGCCGGCAGGCGCGGGTGAAGATACTGATCCGGGCGGTGATTCTGCTGGTGCTCGGTACCGCGCTGACCGCTTCGGGGACCAAGGTCGAGGTGATCCTGGCCTACTACGGGCTGTACTTCCTGTTGGCGCTGCCGCTGGCCCGGTTGCGCGCGGGCACGCTGGCGGTGCTGGCGGCGGTGAGCGCGCTGGTGCTGCCACAAATTGTGGCAGTGGTGATGGCCACGGACTCCGGGTGGACCGCTGCTGTCACCCGGTCCGATCCGCTCGCCTGGTTGAGCGGGCGCGGTGATCCGGGCAGCAGCAATGACGGGGTGGTCGGGTTGTTGCTGACCGGCGGCTACCCGGCGCTCAGTTGGCTGCCGTTCGTCATCGCCGGCATGGCTGTCGCTCGACTCGACTTGGCCGACAAGGTGATTCGCGTTCGGCTCGCGGCCACCGGTCTCGGTTTGGCGACGCTCGGCTACGGCGGTTCCGCGGTGGCGCTGCATTTCGCGTCCGATACGCCGGCGCCAGGAATCATGCACGCGCCCTGGTGGTCCGACATGGCCGAGGACCCGGCAGGCTGGCGTTATCAGTTGAGCGCCATGCCGCACAGCGAAACCACCCTGTCGATCGCCGGCAACACCGGCGTCGCGCTCACGGTGCTCATCGCCTGCCTGGCCGCGTGTGACGGGTCCCGGCGGTTCCTGCGGATGGTCACGCCCTTGATCGCGGTCGGCAGCATGTCGTTGACCGCCTATGTATTCCACGTCGCCGCGATCGCCGCGCTCGGCTTCGAGGAGCTACCCGCCGGTTCGCTGCCGGTGTTGCTCGGATTGAGTGCGATCATCATGATGTTCGCGTACTGCTGGTCCCGCTTCTTCCACCGCGGACCCTTGGAATGGTTGCTCTACCGAGCCACCAGGGTCGCCGAGCGGGTGCGATAA
Organism: Nocardia suismassiliense; assembly: GCF_900269665.1. Taxonomy (GTDB): domain Bacteria; phylum Actinomycetota; class Actinomycetes; order Mycobacteriales; family Mycobacteriaceae; genus Nocardia; species Nocardia suismassiliense. The sequence continues at coordinate 7,027,025 of NZ_LT985361.1, read as the reverse complement.
CTCGACCCCTGTCGACGCCGTCCGCGTGGACGCTGCGCAGGCGATTGCCCGCTGATTCGGGCAGCGGCGGCCAGATCGCGCGCGAGGGTGGGCTTCGGATCGGAACTCTGTGCCTGGGACAGCGCGGACGGTAGCGTCGGCGGAATGAAGATTCGTGGGGCGATCCTGGAGCGGATCGCGGCGCCCGTGCCGTTCGCCGAGTCGGCGCCGATCAGTGTGGGTGAGTTGGAGCTCGGCGAGCCGGCGGCCGGGGAGCTGCTGGTGCGCATCGAGGCGGCCGGGCTGTGCCATTCGGACCTGTCGGTGGTCGACGGTAACCGAGTGCGGCCGGTGCCGATGCTGCTCGGCCACGAGGCGGCGGGGCGGGTCGAGGCGATCGGTCCGGGCGGCAGCGATCTCGCGATCGGGCAGCGCGTGGTGATGACCTTCCTGCCGCGCTGCGGCGAATGCGCGGGCTGCGCGACCGACGGCCGGACGCCGTGCGTACCCGGCAGTGTCGCCAACAACGCCGGCGAACTGCTCGGCGGCGGACGGCGGCTGAGCCGCGACGGTGCCGAGGTGCACCATCATCTCGGGGTGTCCGCCTTCGCGACGCACGCGGTGGTGGACCGCAGGTCGGTCGTGCCGGTGGACGACGACGTGCCGCCCGAGGTGGCGGCCGTGCTCGGCTGTGCGGTGCTGACCGGCGGTGGCGCACTGCTGAATTCGGCGAAACCGGGGCCGGGGGACCGGATCATGGTGGTCGGGCTCGGCGGGGTCGGCATGGCGGCCGTGCTGGTCGCGGTGTCGTTGGCGGCCGACGGTCACGAGGTCATCGCGGTGGACACTGTTCCGGAAAAGCTGGCCCTGGCAAAGGAATTGGGTGCCACTGCGGCATACACGCCGGCCGAGGTGGCCGAGTCGGGTGTGCAAGCGGAGATCGTGGTGGAGGCCGCGGGCAACATCCGGGCCTTCGAAACCGCTGTCGCCGCAACGGCTCCCGGTGGTACCACGGTGACCGTGGGTCTGCCCGCCCCGGACGCGCGCGCCAGCATTTCACCGCTGGGCCTTGTCGCGCAGGGGCGTTCGATTGTCGGCAGTTATCTGGGCTCGGCCGTCACCGCACGGGACATTCCGGCCTATGTCCGGATGTGGCGCGAAGGTCGATTGCCCGTCGAACGTCTGGTGTCCGCGCACATCGGCCTCGACGAAATCAACCACGCCATGGACGAACTCGCCGCGGGTCATGCCCTGCGACAGGTCATCGTTTTCGACTGACGAGAGCGCCGTTCCGGGGTGCTGTAAAAGACACCCCCACCAGGTCTGGCGCCACAGCGACCCGATAGGTACGCTGAACTGACCAGAATAGTCAAAGTGGTCGAAACGGGTGATCAGATGGCACGAAAGCGGTCGGAGCGACCAGATGTCGCATGGCCTCTCGCCGACGCGAAGGCCAGGTTGTCCGAGTTGATCGACACGGTGGAACGGGAGGGACCGCAGGTGATCAGCAAGCATGGACGTGAAGTCGCCGTTGTCGTACCGATCGACGAATGGCGGCGCCGGAACGCGCGCCAGGGCAGTCTTGCCGAGTTCTTCGCCGACTCGCCACTACGCGACCCGGAGCTGGTCGTGACCCGGGACAGGACGGATCCGCAGCACCGCGATGTGATCCTGTGAGGGCCATCGAGGACGAGCCCATGGGCTACCTGCTGGACACGAACGCCGTCTCGGAATGGATCAAGCCCCGGCCGGATCCGGGCCTGATCGAATGGCTGCACGACGCCGACGAGGAACGAATGTTCCTCAGCGTCATCACGATCGGGGAGATCCGCCGAGGCGTCGACCGGATGTCGAACGGGCGGCGCAAGGCGCGCTTGACCACCTGGCTGTCCGACCAGGTCACCGACCGATTCGACGCGCGACTACTGCCGATCGACCTCGGTGTCGCGCAGGCCTGGGGCCGCATCCGTGCCAGAGCCGAAGGGGTCGGGCATCGGGTCGACGCCGTGGACGCGCTCATCGCGGCGACCGCGGAAGCCCACGGACTCGCCGTCGTCACGCGCAACGAGAAGGACTTCCGCGGCACGGGCGTGCAGGTGCTGTGTCCGTGGCGGGAATAGCTAGGGCCTGTCGCAAAGTCCCATCCGGCGCCTCCGGTGGCTGGATCGCCGCCTGGCCGCGTTGTCGTCGTCGCCGATACAAACCCGGTATCGGCAACTCCTCCGCCTTGCCAGGCGACGATCCAGCCACCGGATGCATCCGGCCGGACTTTGCGACAGGCCCTAGGTGCGGCTGAGGAATTCGGTCACCGTGGCGACGTAGTCCGCGGTTCGACTGATCAGCAGGGAATGGCCACCCTCCGTAAAGGTGCGGAATTCACAGCCGGGGTGCAGGTCGCGTAAGCGTCCGGTGTGGGTGCTGGTGATCAGCGGATCGTCGTCCGCTCGGAAGATCAAGGTGGGCCCGGACCAAGCGGGACCGCGCATGAGCTCGTCCACACCCTCGGCGAGTTCGAGCAACAGCCGATAGGAATTGGCGGCACCCGCACTACCCGCCGCATCGGTGGCCGTCACCACCTGCTCGATCCAGAACTCGGCCTCCTCGGAGTCCGCCCAGGTGCTGCGCAACGCGGTGCGAATCGCCGCCTGCGTCTCGGGCCACGGCGTCGCCACGGTGGTGTCGACCCGCATGCGCAGCCGGTCCACATCCTCCGGCCCGTACAACCCGGTACTCGACAAGGTAAGTGACCGGACCCGATCCGGCGCTCGACGCGATAGGAGTTCTGCGAACATGCCACCCGCCGACTGCCCGACCACATGCGCCCGATCGACCCCCTCCGCGTCGAGCACCGCGACTACACCGTCGACCAGCTCGGCAACGGACCCGACACCCGACGGATAGTCGGGAGCGATGGTCCGGAACCGCGGAATCAGCGCGCTCGCCACATCGAGCCAGCTGATACCGATGCCAGCCCCGCCGCTGAGCAGCAGCACCGGATCGCCCGTGCCGCCGGTGTAGTACCGCCAATCATGCTGCCCGACACCAAGCTTCTTGCTGTCGTGCGTCCGTAGAAAGTCCGCTGCCCGCTGATGAATCGAAGTCACGCCCGCGACGGTAGGGCAGAGGTACACCCCTTCGCAAACATGCGCATATAGCAATGTGAATCACAGAGGTCAGCGGACCGCCGCCCCGGCACGGTCGATAGGCTGACACCGACGAAAGCGGAAAGAGGAGGTGCGGTGACCACACGGGTCGGAGTGCTCGGAGCGCGCGGCAAAGTCGGACAGGCGATCTGTGCGGCCGTGGAAGCGGCGGCCGATCTGGAACTGGTCGCCGCCGTCGACAAGGACGATTCGCTCGACGCGTTCACCGCGGCGAACACACAGGTGGTCGTCGACTTCACGCACCCGGACGTGGTGATGGCGAACCTGAAGTTCCTGGTGCAGCACGGCATCCACGCGGTAGTCGGCACCACGGGCTTCGACGCCGCCCGCCTCGACGAGGTGCGCGGCTGGCTGGCCGGCCGCCCCGACACCGGCGTGCTGATCGCACCGAACTTCGCGATCGGCGCGGTGCTGTCCATGCGCTTCGCCGAACAAGCCGCCCGGTTCTTCGAATCGGTCGAGGTCATCGAGCTGCACCATCCGAACAAAGCCGACGCGCCGTCCGGCACCGCTTACCGCACCGCGGGCCTGATCGCCGCCGCCCGCGAGCAGGCAGGCGTCGGCCGCAGCCCCGACGCCACCAGCACCGAGCTGGACGGCGCCCGCGGCGCCGACGTCGAGGGCGTCCGGGTGCACTCGGTGCGCCTGGCCGGCCTCGTCGCCCACCAGGAGGTGCTGTTCGGCACGCAAGGCGAGACGCTCACCATCCGGCACGACTCCATCGACCGGTCGTCGTTCGCCCCCGGCGTCCTGCTCGGCGTCCGCGAGATCGCCAACCGCCCCGGCCTGACCGTCGGCCTCGACCCCTTCCTCGACCTGTGAACGAGAACGCGGGCCAGGTGCACGCGTGAACGCCGCGGACTCCGCCGCCGACGGCGGACAGAACAGAGAAGTCGTCAAGGTTGTCGCGCTGCTCGCGGCGCTCGTCCTGGTGCTCGGCTTCTACTTCCTGCTGCTCGGCCGAATCTCGTTCAGCCTCATCGGCTCCGGTGACATCGCCGCGATCCTCATCGGCATCGGCGTGCTCATCCTGCCGTTCGTCGGCGTCTGGGTGGTCGTGGCCACCGTGCGCGCCGCCCTGGCCCACCAGCATCTGGCCCGTCGCATCCATGCGGAGGGCCGCGAACTGGACACCAGCGACCTGCCCCGCCGCCCGTCCGGCCGGATCGAACGCGACGCTGCCGACGCGCTGTTCGCCCAGGTCAAAACCGAATGGGAAGCCGACCCCGACAATTGGCGCGTCTCCTATCGCCTGGCCCGCGCCTACGACTACGCAGGTGACCGCACCCGAGCCCGCGCCACCATGCGCCGCGCCGTCGCGCTGGAAAAACTCGAACGCGACCAAGCGCAGTAGACCCGCACCGCTCCCCAGTTCCAGTGCGCACGACCGCTCGCGCTTCGCGAAATTCCACCGGCGAGACGGTGTGTTCGGCTCATTAGCGGATGCTGGGCCCAGCGGATCCGGTGGAATTCGACGCAACCCGCGCGGCATACCGCTCACCGAATTGTCCGGGTCAAGACCGGTGAACAGGTGAAATTTCTCTCACCCGAGCATGTTTCATGCCAGGCGTGCAACGGACCGCCGAGCCGACATGCGAGATTGCGAATACTTCGACCGCTATCCGCGCGCCAGTGGACGCGCCGATTCGCGCAAAGATTGGCAGCCCGCCCCGGACCGGCCGCACCGACCGGCGCCCACCGGCGAACCGCGTGGCGCGCACTAAGATCCTGGTGTGGCGCAGTTGCTGATCATCCATCACACGCCGTCCCCGCACATGCAGGCGATGTTCGAGGCGGTGGTGTCCGGCGCGACCGATCCGGAGATCGAAGGCGTGACCGTCGTGCGCCGCGCGGCACTGTCCGTCACCGCGTCGGATGTACTGGCAGCCAATGGTTTTCTGCTCGGCACCCCGGCGAATCTGGGCTACATGTCCGGTGCGCTGAAGCATGCGTTCGACACGTTCTACTACCCCTGCCTCGACTCCACCCGCGGCCGGCCGTTCGGCTGCTATCTGCACGGAAACGAGGGCACCGAAGGCGCTGAACGCGGCATCGAACGCGTTACCACCGGCCTCGGCTGGGAGCAGGCGGCCGCACCGGTTATCGTGTCCGGCGCGCCGACCAAGGACGACATCCAACGATGTTGGGAGCTGGGCGCGACCATTGCCGCACACGTGATGGGTACCTGACAGTTTTTGTCCCCGAAATAGCTGGCAGTGACAATCTCTGCCGAGGTCGAATGTGGAACGGCCCCGATTTCTGGTGTCTGACCATTCGGTGCTTCGGCCCGGCATACTGGCAGAACGTTGTTGCGGTGGGGATGTGACGAGTTTGCTCGGGAATGGAGATTTCAGGTGACGTTGGCCGAAGGGGGCAATAACGCACCGCGCCGGATCGGAGTGGTCGAAGACCACGAATCAGTAGCGATCGGACTGGCCGCAATGCTCGCGCCCGAACCCGATCTCGACCTGGTGCTGACCGCAGGCACGGTGCCGGAATTATTGGCCGCCGCTCAGGACCTACCGCAACTGGACCTGGTCGTCCTCGATCTGCGCTTGGCCGATGGGTCGACACCCGAGGACAACGTGCGCGCACTGCGCGACCGTGGCATCGAGGTGCTGATCTTCACCGGCGCGGACAACGCGTTCCTCGTGCGCTCCGCCGCGCGGGCCGGTGTGCTCGGTGTGGTGCGCAAGTCCGAGGACGTGCAGACCGTGGTCGCGGCCGTGCGCCGCGCGGCGTCCGGCGAGCAGGTGGTGACCACCGACTGGGCCGCAGCCATCGACGGCGACCCGCAGTTGTCCGACGTGGGCCTGAGCCCGCGTCAGGAAGAGGTACTCACGCTCTACGCGTCCGGCGAGAAAGCCTCCCGGGTCGCGCGTTTGACCGGCCTGTCCGAACAGACGGTCAACGACTACCTCGGCCGCATCCGTCAGAAGTACGCCGACGCGGGACGTCCGGCGCCGACCAAGACCGACCTGTACAAGCGGGCAGTGGAGGACGGCTGGCTGCCGGTGCCCGAGCGGCATCCACGCGCATGAGCGCCGGCGAGGCACAATCGTGATCGCGTCCAGCATGCTGGACACCTCGAATGCTCCTGTGACACTCGACCGCATCGCGCCGAGTCGTTGGCGCAGGGGAGCGGCTCCGGTGCCGAAACGGAGTGCGTACGAGGGTGCGTCCGAGCGAATTCTGCGCCGCTTCGGGTTGGCGATCGGCATCGCCGGGGTGATCGTCGCGGTGGTGGAACTGCCGGAGATCGCGGACCAGAGCCGGTTCATCGCGGGCGGCTGGACGATCTTGATGGTGGTGCTGGCCTTCGGGTTGTTCCCGGTGCTCGGCGCGGTGTCGATCGCGTCGAGCAGGCAACTCATCCAGCTGGTTTCCGGTGCGGCGGCGGTGAGCTTCCTCGCGGCGATGATCGTGATCCCGTTCGCGTATCCCGATCCGGCGCCGGCCACCGCCTCGGTATGGCTGTATCGCGTGCTCGCACTCGGGGTGCTCGCGGCCGTGCTGGCCTGGCGGCCGCTGTTCGCGGTCGCCTACCTGGTGATCGGTGCGGCGCTGTCGGCGTTCGCCAAGTCGCTCGTGGTGCCGGACGCGACGCCGGTGGTGACCTGGGCCGGCGACTTCGTTCGGGCGGCGGGCTTGTGCGCGCTGTTCCTGTGGTGCGCCATCTACGCCAAGGCCGCCGCGGACCGGGTGGACCGGGAGTCGGCGATCGAGAGCAGGCGCGCGGCGGCCGTGGCGGGTGCCGCGGCCCGCGATCGCGAACGGGCGCGTTTCGCCGCGCTGATCCACGATGCGGTGCTGTCCACGCTGCTGGACGCGTCCCGGGCGGGCACCGACTCGCCGGTGCTGCGCAGGCAAGCCGAACGAACGCTCGAACAGCTCGATGAATGCCGGGTCGGCGAGGTGGAGCCGAATCGGCTCGACGCGCAGTCGGCCACCGGCTTCCTGCGTTCGGCCGTGCACGAGGTGAATCCCGGGATCCGTTTCACCGCGCGGCGGTGGTCCGGTTTCGACGACCTCCGGCTGCCGGTGGACGCCGCGGGCACCATCGCCGCCGCGCTCACCGAGGCGGTGCGCAACAGTTTGCGGCACGCCACCGTGCCGGGCCGCGAGGTGCAGCGCACCGTCACGGTGACGATCAGCGCGGGCGGTATCCGGGTCGTATTCCGGGACGACGGTGCGGGTTTCGATTTGAGTCAGGTGCCCGCCGATCGTCTCGGCATCTCGGTGAGCATTCTCGGGCGGATGCGTCAGCTGGCCGGCGGCGCGGGCTTCGTGGAGTCGCAGCCGGGCGAGGGCACCACGGTGACATTGGTGTGGGGTAGCGATGGCTGATACGGATACCGAATTCGGGCTGCGCGATCTACTCGGCCTGCGGGATCCGGCAGCCGGGCTGTTCCTGCTCATCCTGCAGGCGACGATCGTGCTGTACATGGTGCGCAACTTCGGCGATACGCCGCTGCTGGCCGCGGTGGCCGCGCTGGTGTTGCTGGCTGCGGCCGGGGTGCTGGTGCTGGTGGTCCCGATCGATCCGCTGCCGCTGCCCGCAACGATTTTCGTGGCCGCCTCCGGGCCGGTGGCGACCGCGCTCACCTCGTTCGATGTCGAGAACGGGTGGTCGGAGCAGGTGTGGACGGCGTTCGCGTCGTCCTATGTGCTCGCCGTGCTCGTGCTGCGCGGGCGGTTGGGCGCGGCGTGGCTCGGCGTCGGCGGTGTCGCGGCGGTGATCGCGACCGTCGGCGTGGTGAACGGGTTGCGCGGTGGCGTGGTGGCCGGCTCGATCGTGCCGATCTCCACGGTGGCCGGTGTCTCGCTCTTCGCGGTGATCATGCGTCCTACCCAGCGGTCGTTGCGGTTGCTGCGCGAGGAGTCGACGATGCGCGCCGCCGCCGAGGCCACCATGGCCGCGGAGAACGGCGAACGCGACCGTCAGCTGGCCCGCCTCGACAAGGTGGCCAGGCCCATCCTGGAGCGCATCGCCGACGGTGTCGAGCTCACCGCCACCGAGCGCGAACAGTGCAGGCTGCTGGAGGCCGAGCTACGCGACGGACTACGCGCACCCCAACTCGTCACCGACGAGCTCAGCAGCGCCGCCCGTGGCGCCCGCTCGCGCGGCGTGGAGGTGGTCCTGCTCGACGACGGCGGCTTCGCCGGCGTCCCCCGCTGGGTCCGCCAACAGGTGATCGAAGCCGCGACAAAGGAATTGGACGCCGCCAACGCAGGCTCGGTCACCGTGCGAGTCCTGCCCATGGGCCGCCGCATCCTCGCCACCGTGCTCGCCAACGCCCCCCATCAGGACCGCCGCACCGAGATAGACGCCGCAGGCAGCATCAAGGTCTCCACCTAGGTCCGAACGGGACATGGTGGCGGCGAATGTCGAGTGATCGCTGCACCATGTCCCGTCGGCGGAAGATTGTCGGACCCGCGTGGCATTGTTCGCATCATGCGGAAGATTAGTACGGGGGTGGCGCGGCGGGTGGCGCTGGCGGCGCAGGGGTTTGCGGCGCGGAAACCGGTGCGGGCTACCCGGCGGTCGGTGCTGGGCGTTGTCGAGAAAACGCAACTGTTGCAGTTGGATTCGGTGTCGGCGGTGGTGCGCGCGCATTACGCACCGGTGTTCAGCCGGATCGGGGCCTACGATCGGGCGCTGCTCGACGAGGCGGCGTGGAGCCACAATGCGCGGCGGCCGCGCCGGCTGGTCGAGTACTGGGCGCACGAGGCCGCGCTGATTCCAGTGGAAGACTGGCCGCTGATGGGGTGGCGGATGGCGCAGTTCGAGCACGGCCGGTGGTCGGGGATGCGCAAGGTCGTGGAGCGCAATCCCACACTGGGCAAAGACATTCTGGACGTGATCACCGAGGTCGGGGCCTGCACCGCCGGTGAGGTCGAGCGCCATCTCGAGCTGGACAAGCCGCGCGCTAAAGGTTCCTGGTGGAACCTCAGCGACACCAAGATGATCTGCGAACAACTCTTCGCCGCCGGTGCCCTGTCGGTGGACAAGCGCGTCAGCTTCGCCAGGCACTACGACCTCACTGAACGCGTGATCCCACCGGATATCTTGGCGCGCAAGGTTTCCGAGGAAGACGCGATGCGCGAACTGGTGCGCCGCGCGGCCACCGCACACGGCATCGGCACCGAAACCGATCTGCGCGACTACTACCGACTGAACCGCAAGCAAACCGAACCGGCCATCGCCGACCTGGTCGACGCGGGCGAACTGCTCCCGGTCGAGGTCGAAGGCTGGGACAAGCCGGCTTACCTGCGTGCGGGCACCCCCATCCCGCGCCGCGTGGAAGGTGCGGCCCTGCTGTGCCCGTTCGACCCACTGATCTTCTTCCGCGCCCGCACCGAACGCCTCTTCGACTTCCACTACCGCATCGAGATCTACACCCCGGAACCCAAACGGGTGCACGGCTATTACGTCTTCCCGTTCCTGCTGAACGGCGAACTGGTCGGCCGGGTCGACCTGCGCGCCGAACGCGCGGCAGGCCGCCTCTCCGTCCCGGGCGCCTTCGCCGAACCCGGCCACGACACCCCCGCCACCGCGCACGCCCTCACCGAAGCGCTCCGGGATATGGCCGACTGGCTGGAACTCGACAAGGTAGTGATCGGCTCACGCGGCAACCTCGCCCCACTCCTCTAGGCCTGCGCCGAAGTCCCCTCCGGGGAGCCGACTTCGACACAGGACCTAGCCGATCCGGTGCGCCTCTGCGTCAGATGTCCCGTTTAGGCCCATAGCCACGCATCTGATCACGCAAAGCTCCCGAAACAGCGCTGGACAGCCACGAGTTCAGCGACTGCCCGCTCTGCGCGGCGGCCTCCTCGGCCTTGGATTTCATCTGTTCCACCAGGCGCAGCGTGACCCGGCTGATGTCGCCGGTCATCTCCTCGAAGGTGGGGTGGTCGTCGGTGGACGGTTTCTTGCGCAGGTCGACCTTGGCCTCGGTGCCGTCGAAGGAGAGCTGCACGGTGCGATCGCCCAGTTCAGCGCTGAGTTCGGCGGCCAGGTCGGACAGCGCGGCAAGTAGCACCAGCCGGGCCGAACTCTCCGTCGCCGCGGCCAACGCCGCCGCGGTGGCCTGGGTCTTCTCGTCGCCGAGGGCGGCGGCCGCGATCAGGTCCTCGCGCAGGCGGGCGGTGTACTTGTTCAGATCCATGACATCAGCATGACGCCATATTTGATGTCACGCAAGGACGGGAATGACATCATCGCCACGCGGTAGGCCTCGACCCGGACAACCGGCCGGTCCGTTCGGTGGCGACGGTGTCGAGGGCGTTCCCTCGACCGGGTAGCCTTTCTGACCATGACGAACGGTGAATCGGCGCCAAGCGCGCGCTGCGCGCGTGCGGCTCGGAGGCGGCAGCATGTCTAACCACGGAGGCCCCGCCGATCAGGCCCAGCTGCGTGCGTCCGGCACCGTAGGCGTCGCGATGGTGACCCCCTTCGGTACCGACGGCAAGCTCAACGTCGATGCCGGAGTAGCGCTTGCGGCCCGTCTGGTCGACCGCGGCGTCGATCTGCTCGCCATCTCCGGCACCACCGGCGAGTCACCGACCACCACCGAGCAGGAAAAGGCAGACCTGCTGCGCGCCGTCGTCGATGCCGTCGGCGACCGCGCCACCGTGATCGCGGGCGCGGGCACCTACGACACCGCCCACTCCATCGAATTGGCCCGCAACGCCCAGCGCGCGGGTGCGCACGGCCTGCTGGTGGTGACGCCGTACTACTCGCGTCCCTCGCAGGAGGGCCTGCTCGCGCACTTCACCGCGGTCGCCGACGCCACCGACCTGCCGGTCACCCTCTACGACATTCCGCCGCGCTCGGTGGTGCCGATCGCCACCGAGACCATTCGCCGGCTCGCCGAGCACCCGCGCATCGTCGCGGTGAAGGACGCCAAGGGCGATATCAATGCCGGCGCCGACCTGATCGCGAACACCGATCTGGCCTTCTACTCCGGCGACGACACCCTGAACCTGCCCTGGCTGTCGGTCGGCGCGGCCGGATTCATCAGCGTCATCGGCCATCTCGTGCCCGAGCGTCTGCGCGAACTGCACACCGCCTACAACGCGGGCGAGGTGGCGCGCGCCCGCGAGATCAACGCGAGCCTCGTCCCGCTGAACGCCGCGATGTTCCGGCTGGGCGGTGTCGCGATGAGCAAGGGCGGCCTGCGCTTGCTCGGCGTCGAAGCGGGCGAGCCGCGGTTGCCGCAGTTGATGCCTAATCCTGAACAACTCGAGTTCCTCGCTGCCGATCTACGGGCAGCCGGGGTGCTCGAATGAGAGAGCGGAGCAAGCGAATCACCACACAGCGGAGCGAACGAATCACCAGCGCGTGCGCCTCACGCATGACGGCAACGAACGTCATCGAGGTGCCCATGAGCAAGCGCGGCGACCGAATCTTCGGCACCGCGACCCTGGTCCGGCCGGAACCTAGCCGCAGCGAGGTGCAGGCATGACAGAACCAGTGGCCCGTCGGCCCCGCCGTACCGCGACCCGCACCGCGGGTCCGCCGCCGCCTGCTCCGATCGAGCAGCCCGCGCGCACCGAAAAGCCTTCGGCACAGCCCGAAGCCGCGGCCCCACCCGCCGCCGCAGCACCGTCCAGCGCTGGTGCGCAGCCCGAGACCGCTGCCCAGCCGGACGTCGCGGTGCAGTCGGAGGTCGTCGTCGTGCAGACCGAAGTGACCGCGCAATCCGACCGGGCCGCGCAGACCTCGCAGCCGAGGAAGTCGAACGCGGCGAAGAAGTCCGCACCGGCGAAGAAGTCACCCGCCCGCGCCGAAGCGCCGCAGAACAACCAGCAGGCCCGGAAATCCGGTCGTGGCCGCCAGCAGTCCGGCCGGGGTCGCGCCGAACAGTCCGCGCCGCAACCGGATCCGCGCGCCGCCGCCCTGGCCCACGATCGCCTGGGCGCCCCGCCGAAGCTCGCCAAGAACGGCCTGCGCGTCTTCGCCCTCGGCGGCATCGGCGAAATCGGCCGCAACATGACCGTTTTCGAGTACGGCGGCAAACTGCTCATCGTCGACTGCGGCGTGCTGTTCCCCGAGGACCAGCAGCCCGGCGTCGACCTGATCCTGCCCGACTTCCGGCCGATCGAGCACCGGATCAACGACGTCGTCGCCGTGGTGCTCACGCACGGCCACGAGGATCACATCGGCGCGGTGCCGTTCCTGCTGCGGCTGCGCTCGGACATCCCGGTCGTCGGCTCCAAGTTCACCCTCGCGCTGGTCGCGGCGAAGTGCCGCGAGCACCGCCAGCAGCCGAAGCTGATCGAGGTCATCGAGGGCCAGCACACCAATCACGGCCCGTTCGACTGCGAGTACTTCGCCGTCAACCACTCGATCCCGGACGCGCTCGCCGTCGCCATCCGCACGCCGGCCGGCGTCGTGCTGCACACCGGCGACATCAAGCTCGACCAGCTGCCGCTGGACGGCCGCCTCACCGACCTGGCCGGTTTCTCCCGGCTCGGCGACGAAGGTGTCGACCTGTTCCTGGTGGACTCCACCAATGCCGAGGTTCCCGGCTTCGTCACGCCGGAACGCGAGATCGGTGGCGTGCTCGACACGGTGATCGGCAAGGCGCGCAACCGCGTGATCGTCGCCTCCTTCGCCAGCCATGTGCATCGCATCCAGCAGGTGGTCGATGTCGCGCAGAAGTACGGCAGGCGGATCTGCTTCGTCGGTCGTTCGATGGTGCGCAACATGCAGATCGCGCAGGACCTCGGCTATCTGACGGTGCCGGAGAGCGTGGTCGTCGACCTCGACCAGGCCGCGACGCTGCCCGGCGACCGGCTGGTGCTGATCTCGACCGGTTCGCAGGGCGAGCCGCTCTCGGCGCTGTCCAGGATGGCCCGCGGCGATCACCGCCAGATCAACATCCGCGAGGACGATCTGGTGGTGCTGGCCTCCTCGCTCATCCCCGGCAACGAGAACTCGGTGTTCGCGGTGGTGAACGGCCTGGCCAGGCTCGGCGCCACGGTGATCACCCAGCAGAATGCCAAGGTGCACGTCTCCGGGCACGCGTCCGCGGGTGAGCTGCTGTACCTGTACAACGCGGTGCGACCCACCAATGCGATGCCGGTGCACGGCGAATGGCGGCACCTGCGCGCCAACGCCGCGCTCGCCATCGCGACCGGGGTGCCCGAGGACCGGGTCATGCTCGCCGAGGACGGCGTCGTGGTGGACCTGGTCGACGGGATCGCCTCGATCGTCGGGCGGGTGCCGGTCGGGCATGTGTACGTCGACGGCCTCTCGGTCGGCGACGTCGGCGAGTCGACGCTGTCGGACCGCCTGGTGCTCGGCGAGGGCGGGTTCATCTCGATCACCGTCGCGATCGACGAGACCACCGGCAAGGCGGTGAGCGCGCCGGAGGTCAGTGGGCGCGGGTTCTCCGACGATCCCGGGGCGCTCACCGACGCGGCCGAACTGGTCGAGGCGGAACTGCTGCGGCTGGCCACTGAGGGTGTCACCGACATCCATCGGATCGCGCAGAGTGTGCGGCGCGTCGTGGGCCGCTGGGTCGCCGACACCTACCGTCGTCGCCCGATGATCGTGCCGACTGTGATCGGCGTCTGATCCTGAGATAACGAAAGCGCCGGATGCCTTGGCATCCGGCGCTTTTCGGCTGTGCGCGTCAGGCGGGCTAGCTCACTCCTGGCAGGCCGCGGATTCGATCTTCGCGCTCTTGACGATGTTGCACGCGAAGGTGTGGTCGACCTTCCACTCGCCGCCCTCGGAGACGAAGGAGACGAACGCGTCATCGACCGGGGTGCCGTTGATGGTGACCTTGGCGTCGGCCTTCAGTTTGCCGTCGGCCGGCTCGCCGACCTTGGTGATCTCGACCTGGACGCCCTGCTTCTTGGCGGCGTCGACGAGGTTGGCGACCAGGTACGGATCCTGCTCAGCGGCCTGGATCCAGCTGATCTTCTCCTGGTTCGGCACGTTGGGATCGAACGCCTTGGTCAGGCGGTCGTTCAGCTGCTGCGTGGACGGCTTGGCCAGCACCGGCGAGGACGGAGTGGTCGGCGCGGAGCCGGTCTCCTTCTCGCCCTTGTCGCTGCCGCCCTGCAGTTCACCGGCTTCCTTGGCGGCATCGGCGGTGGTGCTCGGCGTGGCGGATTCCTTGTCGCCGGACGCGCAGGCGGTGAGGGTGGCAGCGGCGGCGGTCAGCACGATGGCCACGGCGGTCCGGAAGGTGCGGTGTTTCACGATGTTTCCCCTGAATCGATGCGCGGACGTCAGCCGTGGTTGGATGTGCAGTTCCAGTGCACGATGTAGGCGTCGGAGTTGTTGAGAGACAACGCTTTACTCTGCGCACGACCACGGGAGGCGGCGTAGGCCCAGCTGTAATTGCCGGTGCGGTTGGAGTAGGACACTGCCCCACAGCCATTGGCGAACCAGACCACCGTCTCGCAGTCGCTCGCCCCGCAGCTGCGGACGGCCCGCGCCTGCGCGGACGACGAATCCGGGTAGTCGTAGGAGTAGCCGATCAGCCCGGTGGATGTCGACAGCGCGATCGCGCCGTAGTTGTACGCCTTGGCTTGAGCGGTAGGCGCGCTGATAGCCAGCGCACAACTAGCGGCGGCCACAACGGCCGCACCAGTAACAAACTTCTTCACAGGGAATTTGCCCTTCTTGTTCATGAGGTCCACGACCCGATGGACCGAGTGACAAGGTACATAGCGAACACTCATTGCGCTACCCAAGAATTCGGGGCCTCGTTTCTGGGGGATGCTGAAACCCCGTGCGGATCAGGGTGTGCCGAGGTCGCTGTCCGCGCCTCAGTGGGTATGTTCAGGGTGTGAGCATCGCGCAGCGGGAACGTCAGCAGCTCGTCGAGACGATGACGGCCGCCGGGCCGGGGGCGCCGACCCTCTGCGGCACCTGGACGGTGCGAGACCTGGCCGCGCACTTGGTGGTTCGCGAGCGCCGGTTCGACGCCTCGCCGGGCATCATGCTGAAGCCACTGGCCGGGTATCTCGAAGGAGTGCAGGCGAAGGTGGCGAGCCAGCCGTTCCCCGAGCTGCTCGAGCAGGTCCGCACCGGGCCGCCGTGGTGGTCGCCGCTGCGCCCGGTCGACGCGCTCGTGAATTTGACCGAGATGTTCATCCATCACGAAGACGTGCGCCGCGGCGCGCCCGGCTGGGCGCCGCGCGAGCTCTCGCAAGCCGACGAGGACAAGTATTGGTCCCTGGTCAGCCGGATGGCGCGGCGGTCCTACCGCAAATCGCCGGTGACGGTGGTGCTGGCGACGCCGGACGGCAAACGCGCGGTTGTTCGTTCGCGGCCGGGCGGCGAGGTGACGTTGAAAGGTAAGCCGTCGGAGCTGCTGCTGCACTCGTTCGGCCGCGACGAGGTCCTCGTCGAGAGCACCGGCGAACCCGAGGATGTTCGCAGGGTATTGGGGCTGGACCGTTCCGTCTGACCCGCGCCCGGCATGCACGATCGGCTCTGCGACACGCGGAAGCGGCTCTGAGCGGGGGATTGATCACGCCGCCCGGGATCGGCGGCGACCTGGGCATCCGCACAGTTCGGCACTCGTGAGACCTGCGATACCAGTGTTGCGGATGGTCTGGAAGGGGCGTTTGCGGCTAGCCTAGGTCCATGGCAGGTAAGTCCCGCAGCACCACGACGAATACTCGGGCGCGGGCGGGATCGGCGCGGGGGCGGACCACGGCGGCTCGTTCCCGTTCGGCAACACCCCGCACCACCGCGACCCCACGCACCCGCCGCCCACCCGCGCGCAGGCCGGTGCAGCGGCGGTCGAACACCGCGCCGCTCGCGGTCGTGAGCCGCGGCATCAGCAGCGGCTGGAACATGCTGGCGCGCGGCCTCGGCGCCACCACCCGAACCCTGAGCAAGGCCGGCGAGATCGAACACGGCCACCGCCGCGACGGCATCGCGCTGGCGTTGATCGCGTTGAGCGCGGTGATCGCGGCCGCGGTCTGGCTGTCGGCGGGCGGTCCGGTGGGGCATTGGATCGGCGAAGCCATCCGTGCGGTGGCCGGATCCGCCTCGGCCGGGCTGCCGTTCGTGGCCACCGGAATCGCGGTCATCCTCATGCGCACCGAGGCGCACCCGGAGATCCGGCCGCGGCTGGTGCTCGGCGGTCTGCTGGTCGGTCTGCCGTTCCTCGGACTGTGGCACGTGATCGCCGGTGCGCCGACCGACCCGCACGGGCGTTCGCGCGCAGCGGGTTTCGTCGGTTTCGTGGTGGGCGGTCCGCTCACCGACGGGCTCACCGCCTGGCTGTCGGTGCCGATCCTGTTGCTGGCCATCGTCTTCGGCGTGCTGCTGCTGACCGGCACCACGGTGCGCGAGGTCCCCGCCAGGCTGCGCGAGTACTTCGGTACGGGCAGCGGTGGCGACGAATACGGTGCGTACGAAGGCGAATACGGCGAGTACGACCCGGCGAAGTACGACGCCGACGGGTTCCCGCTGCACTCGGCCAAGCCGAAGCGCAAGGGCCGCACCCCGGTGGAGAACTACCCCCCTGACGAATTCGGCGATCCCGACGCGGTGACCGAGGTGATCGGCGAGCCGCCGCTGCGCGATGCCAAGCCGATCGCCGCCGAAGAGCCGGTGGCCAAGCCGAAGCCGAAGAAGCAGCGCCCGATCAAGGTCGAAGACCAGACGCCGCCGCCCCCGAAGCAGCTCGAGTTCGTCGCCGATCGCGAGGTGGAGGGCGACTACATCCTGCCGCCGATGTCGCTGCTGACCGACGGCGATCCGCCCAAGAAGCGCAGTGCCGCCAACGAATCGATGATCGAGGCGATCACCGAGGTGCTGGTGCAGTTCAAGATCGACGCCGCCGTCACCGGTTTCGTGCGCGGCCCGACGGTCACCCGCTACGAGGTGGAACTCGGCCCTGGCGTGAAGGTCGAGAAGATCACCGCGCTGGCCCGCAATATCGCCTATGCCGTTGCCACGGAGAATGTTCGGCTGCTCGCCCCGATCCCCGGCAAGTCGGCGGTCGGCATCGAGGTGCCCAACTCCGACCGCGAGCTGGTCCGGCTCGCCGATGTACTGAAGGCGCCCTCGACCCGAAACGACCACCATCCGTTGGTGATCGGGCTCGGCAAGAACATCGAGGGCGACTACCTGGCGGCAAACCTGGCCAAGATGCCCCACCTGCTGGTCGCCGGCTCCACCGGTTCGGGTAAGTCGAGTTTCGTGAACTCGATGCTGGTCTCGCTGCTGCACCGGGCGACGCCGGACGAGGTCCGGATGATCCTGATCGACCCCAAGATGGTGGAACTCACGCCCTACGAGGGCATTCCGCACCTGATCACGCCCATCATCACCCAGCCGAAGAAGGCGGCCGCCGCGCTGTCCTGGCTGGTGGAGGAGATGGAGCAGCGCTATCAGGACATGCAGGCCAACAAGGTTCGCCACATCGACGACTTCAACAAGAAGGTGAAGTCCGGGGCGATCACCGCGCCGCTCGGCAGCGAACGGGTGTACCGGCCTTACCCGTACATCCTCGCGATCGTCGACGAGCTGGCCGATCTGATGATGACCGCGCCGCGCGACGTCGAGGACGCGATCGTGCGGACCCCCCAAAAGGCCCGCGCCGCAGGCATTCCCCTGGTGCTCGCCACCCAGCGGCCGTCCGTCGACGTGGTCACCGGTCTGATCAAGACCAACGTGCCGTCCCGGTTGGCCTTCGCCACCTCGTCGCTGACCGACTCGCGAGTCATCCTGGCCCAGCCCGGCGCGGAGAAGCTGATCGGCATGGGCGACGGCCTGTTCCTGCCGATGGGCGCGAACAAACCCACCCGCCTACAGGGCGCGTTCATCAGCGACGAAGAGATCCACGCCGTCGTCGACTTCGCCAAGAACCAGGCGGAGCCCGAATACCAAGAGGGCGTCACGGCCGCCAAGGCAGGCGAGAAAAAAGACGTCGACCCCGACATCGGCGACGACCTCGACGTCTTCATCCAAGCCGTGGAACTGGTCGTCACCTCACAGTTCGGCTCCACCTCGATGCTCCAGCGCAAACTCCGCGTCGGCTTCGCCAAGGCCGGTCGCCTGATGGACCTGATGGAAACCCGCGGTGTCGTAGGCCCCAGCGAGGGGTCCAAGGCCCGCGATGTTCTCATCAAGCCCGATGAGCTGGAGGGTCTGCTGTGGACGATCCGCGGTGGTGAGGGCGAACCCGCACCGGAAGAGTCCGACTGACCGTTCAGCACCACATTGCCGGTCGGTCGTGCCGCGCGAGTCGATCAGCGCTGCTGGTTGATTCGGCGCTGCTGGTTGATTCGGCGGGCCGGTTCAGGTGGGGCCGCCGTCCTCGGGGACGACCTCACTGTTCGGGGTGGCGGGCGCCGACCATGCGCAGGGCCAGGTCGACGTAGTAGTCACCGAGATCCTCGGGGGTCCAGGCGCCGTCGTCGCGGTACCAGCGGGCGAGGTCGATGCCGAGGGACAGGATGGCGACCGCGGCCATGTGTGGGTTCGGGTTGTCGAAACTGCCTTCGGCTACGCCGTTTTCGATGAGGGTGCGGACTTCGGCGTCGATAATGTGGCGGATGTCCTTGATTTCGCGCTGGTGTTCGGGGCTGAGCGCGGGCAGTTCGTAGTTGATGATGCGTGCGACGGTGTGGGCGCGGGCGTGGTGGATCGCGAAGTCGCGCACCAGGGCGATGAGTTGTTCGCGGGGGTTCGTCGAGGAGGCGAGGGCTGCCCTGATGCGGGCCAGGGTGTCCAGGTGGCCGCTACGCGAAATTTGGTACAGCAGTTCTTCTTTGGAGCGATGGTGCACGTAGATCGCGGCCGTGCTCAAGCCGGCGATCGAGGTGATGTCGCGGGTCGTGGAGCCGTGAAAGCCGCGTTCGGCGAAGGCGACCACGGCGGCATCCAGCAGCCGCGCCCGAGTTTCGTCCGCGCGTGAGCGGTCCTCTGATTCGACCACGTGACAAGTCTCCCATCCGTTCGGACCGTCACCTGCCGACAGCCTGGCAGGTGCTGCGCCCTGACCCGGTACGGGGGACAGGGCGCAGCGGGTTCAGACCGCCAGCACGAGCTTGCCGGTGTTCGCACCGGTGAACAGCATGTTCAAGGTCTCGCCGAAGCGGGCAAGCCCGCCTTCGACCACATGTTCGCGGCTCTTGATCCGCCCTTCGGCCAGCCACTGCGCCAGCTGCGCACCGGCTTCGGGGTAACGGTCGGCGTAGTCGAAGACCACGAATCCGGCCATGGTGGCCCGGAAGACCAGCAGTGACATGTAGCGCGACGGCCCCGGCGGCGGCTTCTGCTCGTTGTAGGCCGAGATCGCGCCGCACAGCACGACGCGCGCACCGCGGCGCAGGTTGGCCAGTGCGGCATCGAGGATCTCGCCGCCGACATTGTCGAAGTAGATATCGATGCCGTCCGGGGCCACTTCGCGCAGCTGCTTCAGCACATTGCCCGCGCGGTAGTCGATGGCAGCATCGAAACCCAGTTCCTCGGTGAGCATCCGGCATTTCTCCGGCCCGCCCGCGATACCGATGACGGTGGCGCCCTTGGCTTTCGCGATCTGCCCGGCCACACTCCCGACCGCACCCGCGGCCGCCGACACCAGCACGACGTCGCCTTCGCTGAGCTTCCCGACCTCGAGCAGGCCGAAATACGCTGTCATGCCGGGTATTCCGAGTACACCGAGCCAGGTCGGGCCGGCGGCGGCGTTCAGATCGACCCGCTGCACTCCGCGGCCGTTGCTGATGGCGTACTCGGTGACACCGAAGGTGCCGCTGACCGTGTCGCCGACCGCGAAGTCCGGGTGCGTCGACTCGACGACTGTGGCGATATCGAGGGATCGCATCACCTCCCCGATACCCACCGGCGGCAGATACGAGCGAACATCGTTGAGCCAGCCGCGCATTGCCGGGTCCAGGGAGATGAAGTTGACCTGGACCAGGATCTCGCCCGGTCCGAGGTCGGGCAGTTCGGTGGTCGTCAGGTTCCAGGTGTCCGCGGTGGGCAGCCCGGTCGGCCGTTCGGCCAAGCGGACCTGCTGGGTTTTCGTCATGGCGAACTCCTTCTGGAAGTAGTCGAATTCATCTGTGCCGCTCAGGCTTTCCGGCCCCAGGACGGGTCTCGGCGGCGCAGTTCCCGCTGCGCGATGGTGCGCTTGTGCACCTCGTCCGGGCCGTCGGCCAGGCGCAGCGTCCGCACATGCGCGTACATGCTGGCCAGCGGGAAGTCGTCGGAGACGCCACCGCCGCCGTGCACCTGAATGGCCCGGTCGATCACCTTCAGCGCCACCTGCGGCGCCGCGACCTTGATAGCGGCGATCTCGGTGCGCGCGTTCTTGTTGCCGACCGTGTCCATCAGATACGCGGTCTTCAGAATCAGCAGCCGAGTCATCTCGATCTCGATGCGCGACTCCGCGATCCAGTCCTGAATATTGGCCCGGTCGGCTACGGGCTCCCCGAAGGTCGTGCGGGTTTGTGCTCGATCGATCATCAGGTCCAGGGCCCGCTCCGCCATGCCGACGGCGCGCATACAGTGATGGATGCGACCGGGGCCCAGCCGGGCCTGGCTGATCATGAACCCGTCGCCTTCGCCGGCCAGCAACGCGGTGCGCGGCACCCGGACGTTGTCGAATACCACCTCCGCGTGGCCTTCTCGATCCTGATAGCCGAACACCGACAGCCCACGCACCACGGTGACGCCGGGCGTATCGAGCGGGACCACCATCATGCTCTGCTGGCGATGCACCGGCGCGTCGACATCGGTCTTGCCCATGACGATGAGCACCCGGCAATTCTTGTGCAGCGCATTGGATGTCCACCACTTGCGACCGTTGAGCACGTAGTCGTCCCCGTCGCGGTCCATCCGCAACTGGATGTTGGTGGCATCCGAACTCGCGACCGCGGGTTCGGTCATGGCGAAGGCCGACCGGATCTCGCCGGCGAGCAGCGGTGCCAGCCACTCGCGTTTGTGCTCTTCGGTGCCGAACAGCGTCAGCACCTCCATGTTCCCGGTGTCGGGGGCGCTGCAGTTGGTCGCCTCCGGCGCCAGATGTGCACTGCGGCCCATGATTTCGGCCAGCGGCGCGTACTCGGAGTTGGTCAGGCCGGGACCCCACTCCGGATGCGGGTGGAAGAGGTTCCACAGGCCGCGCTTCTTGGCCTCGGTCTTGAGTTCCTCGAGGATCGGCGGATGGTGGTGCGGGTCACCGGATTCCGTCATCTGCGCGTGGAAAATCGGTTCCGCGGGATAGATCTGCTCGTCCATGAAGGCCAGCAGATCGTCGCGAATTCGGCGGGCCCGGTCCGAGAGCTCGAACATCTCTACTCCTGATCGTCGTTCGTCATGCGGGTTCTCGTCACGGCACCAGAATCGCGACACTCTCGGCCACGCAGGCCGGTTTGCTCGCGCCCTCGATCTCGACGGTCACCGAGTTCACCGCCTGATACCCGAGCTTCGCCGCGGTGAGCGAGACCAGCTCGACGCCCGCCCGCAGCCGGGAACCGACCGGGACCGGTGTCGGAAACCGAACCTTGTTGGTGCCGTAGTTGATTCCCATCGACAGGCCATCGACCCGATAGATCTCACCGGCCAGCATCGGCAGCAGCGACAACGTGAGGTACCCGTGCGCCACCGTCGTGCCGAAGGGGCCGGCGGCCGCCTTCACCGGATCGACGTGGATCCACTGGTGGTCTCCGGTCGCGTCCGCGAAACGGTCGATCTGCTCCTGGGTGACGGTGTGCCACTCGCTGTAACCGAGATGGGTGCCGACCGCTGTCGCCAGGTCGTCCAAACCATCGAATGTCCGCATTGTTTTGGCTCCTTCGGCGATTCAGTTCTTGGGGCCGCCGGCCACGTAGATCACTTGGCCGGAGACGAATCCCGCGCCCTCGCTGGTGAGGAACGAGATGGTGTGCGCGATGTCCTCCGGCTGCCCGGCACGGGCGACCGGAATCGTCGCCACCACCGCCTTTTTGAAATCCTCGAAGGGGACGCCCATCCGCGCTGCGGTGGCCGCGGTCATATCCGTCTCGATGAAACCCGGAGCGACGGCGTTCGCGGTCACACCGAACTTGCCCAGCTCGAACGCCAGCGTCTTGGTGAAGCCCTGCAAACCGGCCTTGGCCGCCGCGTAATTGGCCTGACCGCGGTTACCAAGTGCGGAGGTGCTGGACAGGCTGACGATGCGGCCCCACTTCTGCTCGATCATGTGCCGCTGCACCGCGCGCGACATCAGGAACGAACCCCGCAGGTGCACGTTCATGACGGTGTCCCAGTCGTCGACTGACATCTTGAACAGCAGGTTGTCGCGCAGCACACCCGCATTGTTGACCAGCACATTCGGTGCGCCGAGCTCGGCGGCGACGCGTTCCACGGCCTGCTCCACCGCTGCCTCGTCGGAGACGTCCGCACCGACCGCGAGGGCCCGCCCGTCGGCCTTCTCAATCTCCGCTACGACTGCGCCGCAGGCGGTTTCGTCCAGGTCGAGCACGGCGACCGCCATTCCGTCGGCAGCCAACCGACGCGCGACAGCCGCGCCGATGCCGCGCGCGGCGCCGGTAACGATCGCGATCCGCTGTGCATTGCTCATATGTTGTTCTCCTCGCCAGTGATTGTCAGTGCGTATCGAAAACCCGCGCCGCCGCCGACCGGTATGCCGACGACCACCAGTTGCCCGGTCATCCAGCTCGCCTCGTCGGAGAGCGGGACCGCCACCGATGTCCTCGGGTACCCCAGCCGTTCGAGCGGAGAACGCGACTTACTAAGCGCTTGTTAACCTCCTGCCACCATGCGTGACGCAGGCCTCGAAGGTCAAGGGGTGTTCGACGACAATCGAAATGTGACTCGCGACACATACTAAGGTCTTCGCCGTCAGAGCTGCCGCCCAGCCTCGTTCGCTCGCCGGGCTGCCGTGAGACTCTCGCGTACCTCGCCGGCCAGCGGGTGATCGGGACCGACAGTCAGCGCGACCTGCTGGTACAGGTTTTCGAAGAGTTCGGCGGCTTCGGCGAACCGGCCCGTCGCGTGGTAGGCGAGCGCAAGTCCGTGGATCGAACGTGCCGTGGAGGTATCGGTGGGGTCGAGTTCCTGTTCGGAGCTGATGTTCGTTTCGTACAACGCGATGGCTTCGTCGAACCGGCCCGCTGCTCGAAGCGTGTCGGCGAGTGCGGCGCGCGTGCTGCGTAGTCGGGGGCTGCGGGGTAGGGCGCGGCGGTACTCGCTGAGGTTCGCCTCGAAGAGCTCGATTGCCATGTCGAGGTGGCCTGCGGACCGATGCGCGGCGGCGAGGAGGCCGCGGGAGGCCATGGTGGCGTGGTGATCCGGTCCGAGGATGCGTAGCCGGTCGGCCAGATTCTCCTGCAGATGAGCAAGGCCGGCATCGAGGCGGCCCGCCGCGAGATAGGCGGCGGCGAGATTGTGCCGGCACATCAGGGTGTCGGGATGGTCCATACCGAGTTCTCGGGCGGTGGCGACGAGGTTCGCTTCGAACAACGGAATGGCTTGCAAGGGTTGCGACACCGCCACCGCATCGGCGAGGTTGTTGCGCGCGTGTCTCGTGTGCGGATGATCCGGGCCGAGAACCCGAATGCGGTCCCGCAGGGTGGCCTCGTTGATGGCGATCGCCTCGTCCCGGCGGCCGGCCGCGCTGTAGGCGTTGGCGAGCCCGCCTCGGGTCAGCATGGTGAGCGGGTGGTCGGATCCCAGTACTCGTTGGAAATCGGCAGAGTTCATTTCGAACAGGGCGATGGCTGCTGCGCGCCGTCCGGCCGTGTGCAGGGCGCAGGCGAGATTGTGGCGCGTGGTGAGGGTGTCCGGGTGTTCGGGCCCGAGTACCCGTAGTCGCTCTACCAGGTTGGCCTCGCCGAGGCGGACCGCGTCGGCGGACAAACCCGTGGCCTCGTAGATCTCCGCGAGGTTGTTGCGGCAGGCGAGCGTGACCGGATGATCGTTGCCGAAGATGCGCAGGGCATCGTCGAGGTTCTTGCGCAGCAACGGAATAGCCTCGTCGGCCCGTCCGGCCGCTCCGTAGGCGCGGGCGAGTTTATGCAGACAGAGGAAGGCATCGAGGTGGTCGTTACCCAGTGCCCGGACATAAGCGGGCAGCAACGCCTCGAACACCGCGATGGCGTCCGCGAAGTGGCCTGCCGATAGGTGGGCCTCGGCGAGCCCGCTGCGAAAGTTGAGGGTTTCGTGCGCGTCCGGACCGAACACCGTCGTACTGTGCGCGATGTTCTCGGTGTACAGGGCGATGGACCTGTCGAGCCGACCTGCTGCGTGGTAGGCGGCCGCGAGGTGATATCGCAGGATCAGCGCGGTGGGATGGGCGGGGCCGAAGACCCGCAGGGCATGGGTCAGCGATGCTTCGAGCTGCTCGACAGCCTCGTCGAGCCGCCCGGTGCTCAGATGGGCCCGCCCGAGCAGATCGCGCGCGAGGAAGGTACCGGGGTGGTCGGACCCGAGGATCCGTTCATGGGATACGACGATGTCCTGCGCCGATGTCAGCGCTCGGGCGGTATCTGCGGCTTCGATCAGCTGCTCGACAGCCCACCTGCGGGCAACGAGCGTCGCCACCAAATGCTTCCTGGTGCTGATATCCGGCATTTCGGTGTCCCACAACGCATC
This sequence comes from Nocardia suismassiliense, assembly GCF_900269665.1. Lineage (GTDB taxonomy): Bacteria > Actinomycetota > Actinomycetes > Mycobacteriales > Mycobacteriaceae > Nocardia > Nocardia suismassiliense. The sequence goes on along the minus strand of NZ_LT985361.1, from coordinate 7,002,296 downwards.
GATCTGGTCGACGAGATGGGCGCCCTCCCGCCGTCGCGCCCAGGCTTGCGCCGGCGGAAACGTATTCACCATGATGATGGCGAGCGCGGACCGCACGAGTTCGACCGTTCCGCGCGGAGCGGGGCCCTGCCCACGGAAAGCCCTGCTCGCACGCCGGAATATACTGGCACTCTGGGTATTTCGACCGCGCTCGCGCAATACTCGGCCGACGAGCCGGTGCATGATGAGGGCCTCACCCGAGGTCGACCACGACAGCAACGAACCTGCCACGCACCGGTCCAGCGCCTCATCGATCCTCCTGTTGCTCGTGGCGAACAGGGACCTGTGCACACCGCCGGGCGAGAGCATCGCCATGGCCCCCAGCAGCCAAGCGACGTCGACGTCGAGCTGGTAGTCGTCGGTGGCCGCCTCGGTCGTATCCACACACAGCAGGATCGCCTGAACGACCGAACGCGGGTATTCGTGACCGGCCCCGCGCCGCAATGCCGTAGGAAGCGGACTGTGGTGCAGCAGTTGCCGATACTCCGCGTAGCCGAGGCGGCGACCGACGATGGTCGCCGCCGCGGCAGATACGGCCAGCGGCAGGTCACCCAAGTCCTCGGCGACTTGATCGGCGCCATCGTCCGCAGCGAGGCCCGTCGACTCGGCGAGGTAGCGCACCGCTTCCGGGCGAGTGAAACAGCCGAGGTCTACGGCCGCACCGAGGGCCTTGAAGGAGTGGTCGGCGCTGGTGATGAGTATTCGGGTGCGACCACCGGTGGGCAGCAGATCTCGGAGACCGTCGGGATCCGCCGCGTTGTCGAACACCAGCAGAGCGGGATCGGCGCCGCCGGAGAGGTGATCGCGCAACCGTCGAGCCGACACGGCCGAGTCCCCGTCGCGGTCGGCGACGCCGAGGCGCTCGGCGATGTCGGCGAGTCCGGACAGCGTACTGCCCGGCGTTTCGGCGTCGACCCACCCGACCAAGCCGTGCCCGGAATCGAACATCGAACGTGCGTACGCGGCCGCGAGATGAGTCTTGCCGACCCCACGCAGTCCGGTGACCACGATCGCCACCGTGGACCGCTCCAACGCTCGATGTAAACGGGCCAGCTCATCACGCACAACGAAATGCGTTGGCTCCCTGGGGATCCTGCCGACGACCACCAGACTCGTGGCCGGTGACGAAACGGGAACGCGTTCAGTGAAATAGATGTCGCGGGCGTGAACGTCGGAGAGCTGGAAGACGATCCGCGGGCTCAGCGCGGGGGCCTCGTCCGAGGCTCCCGCGCTCAGTCGGGGTGTGTCGAATCACCGGGCCTGGCGTCGATGTTCTGGATGTCGATATCGCCACTGAATCGGCCACCACGTACCCGCACACCGGTGCCCGTCGCCGTGACGTGGCTGATCCGCAGCGCGGCGGCTTCCACCGCTGCCAAATCGACCCCGACGATGCCGTCCACCGCCGCATCCGCCCGGACCGCGGCGACGAGATCCCGAGCGGCGGCAAGCAATTCGTCGTCTTCGGCGGCGCCGCGCGCGTGCAGGAGGCCGGCGAGGGATTCGCGTTCGGCGGGGGAGTCCGGCGCGGTCTCCACCTGGGTCAGGTCTACATCGCGGTATCGACGAGCGAGCAAGCCCTTCAATGCGGTGTAGGCGTCGGTCACCGATTGTCTGGTGGTGTCGGAGACGCCTGCCGCGGCACCGACTGCGATCGCGGCGGCAATGATGGTTACCGGATCCATGCGAACCTCTCCCCTCTGCGACCGCTTCGGACTCCGATCAGTAGATCAAGCGCGAACGGACGTGACAAGGGGGCGTGTGTCGCTCGTGGGCACAGGATGTGTTCTTCCTCAGCGCGTCTGGCGTTCGAGGGTGAAGATGAATGACTCGTAGTGCCCTCCGGTTCCGTGTTCGAGGCCGACTTCGCAGGTGCGGTTGTTGCAAAGGTAGGCGTCGACGTTTTGGCCGGCGAGTTCATCGGCTTCGTCGCGGGTGGCGGCTTCGGTGAGTTCGGGGTGCAGGAAGCCGCGATCGCCGGCGAAGGCGCAGCAGGTGGCCTGTTGTGGCACCACGACCTCGGTCGCGAGCGCGGCGCCGATCTCGGCGAGCGTGCCGTCGATGCCGAGGTGGCGGGTGGAGCAGGTGGGGTGCACCGCGACCCGGTCGAGCTTCTCGCCGACGGTGAGATTGGGCAGCAGCTGCTGCTGAGCCCAGGTGGTGGCGTCCATGATCGTCATCGCGGCCCGGTGTGCCGCATTGTCCTCGGTGAGGTAGTCGGTGATTTCGTCGAGCACGCCGAGGGTGCAGGAGGCGGCGTCGATGACGACCGGTAGCGTGCCGGAATCGCTCCAGCGCCAGAGGTTTTCGATGATCAGGTTGGCCATGTAGGTGTTGCCGTCTTGATATCCCTTCGAGTGCCAGACCGTGGCACAGCAGCTGCCGCGGACATCCTCGGGAATCCACAGCGGCATACCGGCGCGGGCGGACAGCGTGACCAGGGCTTCGGGCAGGCTCAACTCCCGCCGATCCTGTTGTGCGCGACCGAAGATGCGGTTGATGCAGGCGGGGAAGTAGACCGCTACCGCACCGTCGCGCTGCGTCCGCGGCAGGTGTGCGGGGGCCGCGGCGGGCATCTCGCGCAGCCAGCCCGGCATCAGCTCGGTGCTCACGACCAGGCGTAGCAGGCCGGTGATGGCCGTCATCACGGTGGCGCCCAGCAGGTGTCCGCCCCGCACCGCCACCCGAGCCAGCTGTTCGACCCGGCCCCAGTGCTCGGCCACCAGCAGCGCTGTTTTCTCTTGTCGCGCGGTGTGTTCGGAGTGGCGGAAGGCTTTCATCATGGTGCCGGTGTCTATGTCGAGCGGGCAGGCGAGTGAGCAGCTGCCGTCTCCGGCACAGGTTTCCACCGCGTCGTACTCGTATTGCTCGAGCAGTGCCCGACGTAGCGGTGTATCGCCGCCCTGGCGTTCCATCTCCCGGCGCACGACGATGCGCTGGCGCGGGGTGGTGGTGAGATGCCTGCTGGGACAGACGTGTTCGCAGAAACCGCATTCGATGCAGTGCTCGATGGTGTCCTCCACCCGGGGCATCGACTGCAGGTGTTTCAGATGTGAGGTGCGGTCGCGGGTGAGCATGACGTCGGGCGCGAGCACCCCGTGCGGGTCGAACAGGCGCTTGATCTGCCACATGAGGTCGGTGGCTTTGTCACCCCATTCGATCGGCACGAACGGCGCCATGTTGCGGCCGCTGCCGTGTTCGGCTTTCAAGGAGCCGTCGTATTTGCCGGTGATGAGCTCGACCAGCTCGTCCATGAATTTCGCGTAGTTGTTCTTGCCCTCGGCGGTGCTGAAGTCGACCATCAGGCAGAAGTGGAAGTTGCCTGCCGAGGCATGCCCCTGCAGGGAGGGGTCGTAACCGTGCCTATCCAGCAGGGCGGCAAGATCTTTCGCCGCCTCGGCGACGCGCGTCGGCGGCACGCAGACGTCCTCGCCGATCATCGTGGCGCCGACGGGGCGCTGCATCCCCACCAAACCACCCAGTCCCTCACGGAGCTGCCAATAGATGGCGATCTGGGCTCGGTCGCGGGTGAATTGGCCGGGTTCGGTGAGTGTGCAGTCGGCCAGCACCGACTCCACCAGCGGCAGCGTGGAATCCAATGCCGCTTCATCGGTGGCCCGCACTTCCACGAGCAATGCCGCTGAGCCTGAATGTAGTTCGGCCCAGGCTGGATTCGCCGCGGGTAGCTGCGCGCAAGCGCGTAGGGTGCGGCCGTCGAGCAGTTCGGCGACCTGGGCGCCGGCCGCGGTGAACTTCGGCACCGCCTCGGCGGCGTGTTCCAGGGTATCGAACAGCAAGAATGCCGCAGCGCGCGTGGGCAGCAGTGGCACCGTGTCGAACACGGCTTCGGCGACGAATCCCAGTGTGCCTTGGGAACACACCATCAGCCGGGTGAGGATCTGTGCCGGGGTGGCACCGAGCAGGAAGCCGTCGAGCCGGTACCCGCTGGCGTTCTTGATGGCGAACTTATGGCGGATGCGGTCGGCTAGGTCGGTGTCGGCCTCGATCTCGGCTTTGATCCGCAGCAGCCCCGCCGCCAATTCCGGCTCCGCGGCCGTGAGAACCGCGTCGGCGTCGTCGGCGCCGGTGTCCACGATCGTCCCCGACGGCAGCACAACGTTGACCGAACGCAATGTGGCCGAGGCGGTTTGGGTCACCCCCGCGGCGAAACCGGAGGAGTTGTTGGCGATCACGCCGCCCACCGTGCACGCATGGGCACTGGCCGGGTCGGGCCCCAACCGGGTGCCGCGCCGGGCGAGGGCCGCGTTGGCTATGGCAACGGTGCTGCCTGGGCGGACCCGTACCCGCTGTCCCTGGTCCTCTACGATCGTGCCGCTCCAGCCGCGGCGTACATCGATGAGGATGTCGTCTCCGGCCGCCTGGCCGTTCGGGCTGGTGCCCGCGGCCCGGAAGGTCACGGTGTGCCCGTGTTCGCGGGCATAGGCCAGCACCGCCGCGACGTCCCGCGGTGTCTGCGGATTCACCACCACCTTCGGAATCAGTCGGTATGGGCTGTAATCGCTGGCATATCGCACCAGGTCGATCGCCCGTGCGTGCACCTTGTCCGCACCGAGCAGGCCCTCCATATCGGCCTTCAACGAGGCATCGGAGCCCTCGGCCAAGGCCTCGGGCGCGGCGTCGGTAATGCGACCGGGCGAATCCAGCAGCGCCGGCGAGTGGAGAAATGGTTGCCACAATTTCACGATCAGCTCCTTCGATCCAACGAACCGGATAACGAATGCCGAGCCTGGGATGAAAGCCGATCTCTGCGCCGGTGGGGCGGCGGCCCGTTCAGTCGAGCGGAATGCTCATGGCGTTGTGGAACAGGTTGTCCGGGTCGTATTTGCGTTTGATGGCCTGGAGCCGGGGGAAGTGCGCGCCGTAGTAACTGGCGTACATGTCACGTCCGTGCAGCTGTTCTTCGAGGTCGTCGTCGCCGATGTAGCCGCCGACGGTGTGGGGGTACATCAGCTCGTACGCCTCGCGGGGCCACCAACGGCGGTCCTCGCCGAGCGCGACAAGCTGTGCGGGGTCGTCGGTTTCGTCGGGTTCGACGTCGGTGCCGAAGCCGAGCAGCCAGACACTGCCGCGCACTTTGACGGCGGTGGCGTCGGTCGGTAGTCCGGACGCCGGGTCCAGGGCTTGCATCTGCATCCGGGCACCCTGGAGCGGCTGCCGGGCCGCGAGTTCGCCGAGTTTCGCGATGATCTCAGGGGTGAAGGGTTCGGGCAGGTGTGCGGCTTTGATCGTCTGGTAGCGCAGGTTTTCGTCGGCTTCGCGGCTGAGTTTGCCGGGTTCGGCCAGCCAGTGTGCCGAGGTCTGTGTCGCGGCTTGGGTGGCGATCACGTCGATGTAGCTCATCGGTTGGATGTCGGACTCGGTCGGTCGCGACAGGCGTGCGCGCATGTCGGCGATCATGGCGTCGCGCTCGGCGGGTGTGTCGGTGAGCAGCACACCGACCATTTCGAGGATGCCGTTCCAGATGACCAGCATCGGACTGAACGTCGTCGGTGCGTTCAAGGTGTAATCCTGTAGTGCGGTGAATGTTTCGACGAAGTCGATGTCGGTCAGGCGGTAGCGCAGCGAAAAGTTTGCGGGGGCTTTCGGCGCCGTGTGCAGGCGGAGCACGAACTTGGTGATCACGGCGAACGATCCGGTGCCGGAGCCGCGCAATGCCCAGAACAGATCGGAGTTGGTGTCCTCGTCGGCGATCAGCACGCGACCGTCGGCCGTGACGACCTCCACCTGCATGACGTGGTCGGTGAGAATGCCGTACCGGCGTACGGCTCGCCCGTATCCACCGCAGGTGGCCTGGCCACCGACGCCGACCGGCAGGCAGTCACCGCCGGGCACCATGAGCTCGCCGTGCGACCACGCCTCCCAGTACAGATTGCCCAGCAGCGCACCGGGTTCCACGGTCGCCGTGCGTGCCCGCGTATCCACGGTGACCTTGTCGAGATGAATCAGATCGATCACCAGCGCGTGCCCGCCCCGGCCGCCCAGCCCGTTGCCTTCGATGGAGTGGCCGCCGGAGCGGATCGCGAGCTGGGTGACGCCTGCCTCGCGGGCACACCGCACGACCGTGGCCACCTCTGCGGCGCTGCGCGGGCGCACGACTCCCAGCGGGCGCGACCGGGTCCGCACGTTCCAGGTCGCGCGGGCTCGGTCGTAGTCGGGATCACCCTCGAAACTCATCTGCACCGAGGGCAGGTGCTGGTGGAGCAGCGTTGCGATGTCAGCCACGGCTATCTCCTCTCGATTTATATCAAAGTTAATGTAAATTAGACGGTAGCTAAGCAATTGCCACAAGGAGATGTGACGATGGTCCCACAAGATCAATCCGAAGGTATCGGATTCGTGAGCAGGTGGGACGGTGACGAGCTGGCGACATGGATATCGTTTCTGTTCACCAGCCGCTTGCTGATCGATCGGCTCGACACCGACCTACGACGCACTCACGGCCTGACCCTGGATGAATACGCGGTCCTGGTCGCCTTGGAGGCGGCACCGGATTGCCGCGTGCGGATGAACGATCTGGCCGAGGCGGCCATGCTCTCCCAGAGCAGGCTGTCCCAGCAGATCAAACGCATGCAGGCGCGCGGTTTGGTAGACCGGCAACAGGCCGCGACCGACAAACGAGGCGTCGAGGTCGTACTCACCGACACCGGCCGCCGAGCCCTGCTCGCCGCCGCACCCGAACACATCGACCGGGTACGCCGCCACTTCCTGCGGCACCTGACCACCCGCGACCGCGCCGTCTTGACCAAGAGCCTGCGACCGGTGCTCGATTCGCTGGCCACCTCCCCGGCGCTGACCCGCATGATCGACCAGTCCTTCCAAGCTCGCCCGTGACAACGACACCGCGCCGAGCCCAGTGCTCCGCGCCGACCGATCGAGAAAGGACCGACAGAACGCAGCGACTCACAGTCGATCGACGCAAGTCCGAGCAGAGAATTCGAAAGGACGAGCAGCCATGGAACGTCGGAAATTTGTCCAAGCGGTGTCGGTGAGTTCGGCTGCGGTCGTCGCCGCCGGATGTAGCAGGGACGACTCCGCTACTACGTCCCCGGTGTCGGCCTCGGCCTTCTCCTACCCCGAGCAGCCACCGGCAACCGACCCCACCAATACCGATGCCCTCGCGCCTTTTCCGGTGCAGCAGGCGCCCCGGCCGGTAGCGAAACCCCGAAGTTACGAGCTGTCGCTGCCCGATCACCGCGGCATCGACGCCTCTGATCCGACCGGGCTCGGCGTGCTCGAACTCGCGGCGCTGCTGCGCGCGGGTGCACTCACCAGCGAACGACTGACCAGAGCCCTGCTGGACCGAGCCGAGGACAAGGACAAGGAGATCAACTCCTTCGTCCGGCGCTACCCGGATACCGCGCTCGCGGCAGCTAAGGAGGCTGACGCACGCCGCCGATCCGAGGGGGACCGGGCCGCGCTGCTGTGCGGAATTCCGTTGGCGCTCAAGGATGTATTCGCCGTACGGGGCCGTCCGTTGACCGCGGGCTTGCCCGCACTGCTCGGTGACAACGTCGCCGCGGGCGACTGCACCGCTTGGGCGCGATTGAAGGCCGACGGGATGCCGCTGCTCGGACACGTGCAGACCCATCAGATGGCGATCGGCTCGCTCACCGAACAAACGGCCAACCCCTGGAACTTCCACAAGGTGCCCGGCGGCTCCTCCGGCGGCTCGGCCGCCGCGCTCGCAGCCCGATTCACCCCGGCGGCGCTGGGTACCGATACCGCGGGCAGCCTGCGTATCCCCGCCTCGGCCTGCAACGTGTGCAGCATCAAACCCACAGCGGGACTGGTCTCGGTATACGGCACCATCCCCGTCGCCTGGAGCTTCGACAATGTCGGGCCCATGGCGCGCAGTGCCGCCGACCTCGGCCCGCTGCTCGCGGCGATCGCTGGATTCGATCCCTTCGATCCCCGCACCAACGGGGCCATCGATTGGCCCCAGTCCTATCCCAGCGCGCCGCGTGCGTCCGGACTCGTCGGCACCCGCCTCGGAATCCCCGCTACCGCACCGACATTGGACCCCGGCGTGGCCGACAGCTACCGCGCCATGCAGGCGACGCTGCGCTCGCTCGGCGCCGAGGTGATCGAGGTCGAGGCCCCCGCCCCGATGAACTACCTGGACATGATCATCGGCCAGGGCGTGGAAATCGGTGCCTACCAAGCACAATGGTGGCCCGCTCGGCGGGACGCCTACACCCGATACCTCACCGAGAGCTTCGCCTTCCTGCTCGCCCACGAACCCAAGGCCATCGCCTACAACCAGCTGCTACGCGAACGCACCCGCCGCCAGCAAGATTGGTGCGCACTGCTGCGCGACCACGCCCTCGACGCAATACTGCTCCCGGTCCTCGGCACCGAACTCGTCGACCGCCCACCCTTCGGGGACTACGGCCCCCAGGAAGGCATGGCGATGTCACCACAAACCAACGACGCCAACTACTGCGGCCTGCCCGCCGTCGCCATCCCGGCCCAACCCAGCACGGTGACCGGCCTACCCGTCGGCGTGCAATTGATGGGCGCGCCATATTCCGATGCCCACATGCTGCAGATCGCCGTGGATATCCAGGCCCACACCGACTACCACACCGCGAGACCACACATCTGACAGCTTCCCCGAGAAATGCCGACATTGCGGCAGGCCGTGGCGTTGTCCGAATTCGAACACTCGCACCGTATTGTGTGCGAGGAAGTTCTGATTTCGACCCGGCCGCCGATGCTGGCGCATTATGCGGCTCCAGGAATGGGCTGCTCACGATAGTTCGACTCGGAACGAGGTGGCTGAGCGTGACAACGGTTCGTGATCAGATTCGGAAGTTTCTTCGGGATACCGGTGATTCGGTGGTGTTCGGCAATCCGGGTTCGACGGAACTGCCGTTCTTCGCCGAGTGGCCCGGCGAGCTGCGCTGGGTGATGGCGCTGCAGGAAGCCTCGGCGGTGGCCATGGCCGACGGCTTCGCGCAGGCCAGCGGCGGACCGGCGTATGTCACGCTGCACTCGGCGGCGGGCCTGGGCAACGGGCTGTGTGCGGTGTACTCGGCCGCCCGCAACTTCAGCCCGGTCGTGATCCTGGCCGGTCAGCAGGCGCGGGAACTGCTCCCGTTCGATCCTTATCTGTTCGCACAGCAGCCCACCGAGTTCCCGCAGCCGTATGTCAAATGGGCCATCGAACCCGCACGCGCACAAGATGTTCCACTCGCTATCGACCGGGCCCGCCATATCGCCATGCAGCGTCCCGCCGGACCGGTGTTCGTCTCGGTCCCCATGGACGACTGGGATGCGGCCACCGAGCCCGTGTCAGTTCGCCACGTCGGTGACAGATTCACCGGCGACACCGACGAACTGGCGGCGGCCGCCGCGAAACTGGCTGCCGCACAACGACCCGTGCTGGTCGTTGGTCCCGAGGTCGATCGCGATGACGCCTGGGACCAAACCATCGAACTGGCCGAACGAATCGGCGCGACGGTATGGATCAGCCCGCACGCCAACCGAATCGGCTTCCCCGAGAACCATCGAGCCTTCCGTGGACAACTAATACCAGCACGCGACAAGGTGCGCGCAGCCCTCGACGGCGCCGATCTGGTCCTCGTCCTCGGCGCCCCGGTCTTCACCTATCACATCGTCGCTCAGGGTTCGCCCCTGCCCGAGGGGGCGGAACTGATTCAGCTCAGCGAGGATCCGGCCGCGCTGGCGCGCGCCGAGACCGGAACCGGGATCCGCACCTGTGTCCGAGAGGGTGTCACGGCGCTGCTGGATCGGCTGCCGCCCGCTGCCGGTGATCGTCCCCGGGTCGAGCCCATCACCCACGAGCAACCGCCGCTGACCGAACCGCCCACCGGCGAATACGTCCTCCACCTGCTCGGCGACATCCTTCCTCCGGACACCATCCTGGTCGAGGAGACCCCGACGTTTCGCGAGGTGCGCAACCGCCACCTGCAGGTGCGCCGCCCGCACGGCTACTACAACACCGGTGCCGGCGGACTGGGGTGGGCGCTGCCCGCCTCCATCGGCATCAAACTCGCCGAACCGAACGCCCCGGTGGTCTGCCTCATCGGCGACGGCGCCATGCAGTACTCGATCCAAGCCCTGTGGACCGCAGCACAATCGGGCATCGCCCTGATCGTGATCGTGCTCGACAACGGCGGCTACGGCGCGATGAAGGACCTGGCCGCGCAATTGGGGGCGACGCACCCGCCCTCGTTCGACCTGCCCGGCCTCGACCTGCCCGGCCTAGCCCGTAGCTACGGCTGCGTCGGCATCCGCGCCACCACCCCCGAGCAGATCCGCCAAGCGGTCAGCCAGGCGCTGGCGGCACAGACCACCACCGTCATCGACGTCCCGGTCGCCGCCGTCACCGCCAACCTCTACTGACTCGGCGAAACGGAGCCATGCGGCGCCGCTTCGCTGCGCCTCCGGGCCGGTTCGCACCGCATCCACACAAACGCCGACCTGTCGTGAACTGCAGATTTCCGCCGATATCGAGATGATTCGGCGTCGCCGCCGTCATCGAGAAGGCGAATCGCCATCCGCGGACCGGCCCGTGATCTTTTCTACTGGTGTCGCAACCGGCGGAAAGCGCGACGCAGACGGCCGTCACCGGCCTGTCGAGGCGATCCTTGATCTGGCTGATCGGTGGAGTCCAACTGGATGACGATCCCGCCGAAACGAGCCTCCTGCATGGTCGCTGGGTGCCCGTCGATGAAACATCTGCCGGTTCGGCTGACCTCGTCGCATTCTTCGTATCCGGAGCCGTCCGGTACATCGACCGTGTCTGCGTAGTAGGCGATCATTCCGCCGCTCATACTGACGTTGAACCCGGTAACGCGGCGCCCGGAGCGATCAGTAGTGCGGCGGCCACACTGCTGGCAGACCGCACGAGGGTAGCGTTCCTCGTAGAACGTCGGCCGCCCGCAGTGGGGGCAGGGCTGGGTGTATCGGCGTCCGGGTGTCGGACCTTCCAGCAGGAAATCGTTGTGGGCGAGGATCTTACGCCCGGAGTCTCCCTGCTTGTGGTTGCGCCGCAGGGCCAGCAGAACGTACTCGGCGTAGTCGGCCCGCTGCGCATCGAGCGCCCGGTGACCGGGCATCTCGTCGATGCGCGTGAGCCCGCCATCGTATGCCTCCAGTGCCACGCGGTGCGCCGTTGAAAGTTCGCTGTCCGGGATGTCCCTGTTCTCGTGTTCTGCCTGGGCCAGGTGTTCGGCGATCAGCCCATCGATGGTGCGTTCGGCCATCGACAGCACCCCGCTCTCACGGCGGGTCGTGGTCACCAAGACATAAGCATCCCAATCGCCGCTGTCGGTCCTGATCGTCTGCAAGAAGGCGAAACCTCGCCCGTATCGGGCATTCTCGAGTCCCGGGTGGGGATAGTGGACGAGCGTGCTGGCATCCTGTGCCAGATCCCGCGCAATTCGCAGCGCTTCGTCGAAGGACAGGGAATTCGAGTCCGGACGTTCCATGATCGTCACCCTATCGAGCCGGATATTTCTGGCTCAATCGATAGTCGATAACACGGGATATGCTCGACTGCAGGGCATCTCGATGCTTGACCTGCGGTTCTCGAAATATTCTTGCTGTGACGCAGCGACGGGTCTTGCTACGCTCACGGCTTATCGCATCAACGTGGAGGATCTCTTGTACCGTCCCATGCTGAATGTCATTGCCAGCGGCGCGCTTGCTGTAGCGCTCGCCCTGCAGCCTGCGCTCGCCGCGGCGGCGCCGACCGACCCCCCGGTGGCACCATCGCCCACCGCCTCGATCCAGATCACCGCGCCGTTCGACCCCATCTGCCCCCTCTGCTTCATTCGTGAATTCATCGAAAGCGGTTCCGCGCGCCGGTAATCCGTCAGGCCGAGCGAGTAGGAGCAGCTCGCCCTGCTGGGATCACCTGGCGGTCGACTCGTCACTGACGAGCCGTAGCCGACTACGGCACAGAGTGGGACTGGCGTCGAGCCCACCTAGAGGTGGTGGCCCGCCGGAGCGAGCGACCCCGGTCACGAGGGAACGCACTCTACTGCCGCGCGGCGGGCGTTCGCGAACGTCCTCACCCGCACCGCTGATCGCGCGTTGATCAATCGCCTAGAACAGTTGACCGACAAGGCTTCCCACTGCTCGGTCGGCGCGGCGGGGGCGCGCGCGTGGAGGTTCAGCCGGTGTGTGGGCGGGTGGGCGCGATCGCGTTGGTCAGTTTGGTCAGCAAGGCGGTTAGTCGTTGTTGCTCGGTGGCGGTCAGGGGTGCGAGGGCGGTGGCGTCGAGTTCGTCGGCGATGGGGGTCGCGGCGCGGACGATGGCTTTGCCTTTGGCTGTCAGGTGTAGCAGTTGACGGCGTCGATCGAGGCGATCTGGGGTCCGGTCGACCCATCCACGTTCTTCGAGTCGGCGCAGCATGCCGGCGAGGGTCGATTTGTCGATCGCCGCTCGTGCGCCGAGGGTGACCTGGTCGATGCCGGGGCTGGCCGCGAGCACGCTCAACGCGGCGAACTGCGGCCTGGTCAGGTCCGGCAGCCTGGCCTGCCAGCTCGCGCCATGGTCTTGCAGGATGCGTCGCATGTGATGCAACGCCGCGTCCTCGGGATGTGCCATATCCACATAATAGGACCTATACAAACGGTTCGACTACCAACCAAATGCGAGCTAGCTGCTACTCGATGACGTAGCGTAAGCGGCAGATGATCTAGGACACATTCACACCTCACCTAGCTGTTTCTCCGGGTTAGTATCTATACATATAGTACGTATACGGACTAATTTTTGATCGAGTCATCGTCGAAAAGGAGCATCATGCGACTGATTGTGGCCATGACCGGTGCTACGGGCGCGGCGCTCGGGGTGCGACTGCTCGAAGAGCTGCGTGAGCGCGACGATGTCGAGACCCATGTGGTGATCAGCCGGTGGGCTCGCAGCACCATCGAGTGGGAGACCGGGCGCAGCGTGCGCGAGGTCGCCGCGCTGGCCGATGTCAGTTACAGCCCTGATGATCAGGCGGCGGCGATCTCGTCGGGGTCTTTCCGCACCGATGGCATGGTCGTTGTCCCGGCGAGTATGAAAACCGTGGCCGCGATCCGGCACGGCTACGCCGAGGGACTCATCGCCCGGGCGGCCGACGTCACACTCAAGGAACAACGCAAGCTGATCATCGTTCCCCGCGAAGTGCCTTTGAGCGCAATTCATTTGGAGAACATGCTCGCCCTGGCCCGGCTCGGAGTGATGATCATCCCGCCGATGCCCGCCTTCTACCAGCACCCGGTCACCGTGGCAGATGTCGTGAACGGATTCGTCGGCCGTCTGCTCGGCCATTTCGGCCTGGAGTCCGAGCATCGCCAGGAGTGGACCGGATTCCACGACGCGCGCCATGCGCTGTCCGACGGCGCGACCGCCGAATGACCTTGCGGTCCAGCCGTGCCAGGCACCCGAGAAAGGAACTGCCGATGACCGTCGAGGCGACCACCACACCAGCTGATACAACGACAGATCTGCCACCGATCACCGATCTGCGTTCGGCGCTGGATCGGTTGCGGCGCTTTCCCGGACAGCTGCTCGAGACCGATCATCCGGTCGATCCCGCGGCCCAGCTCGCGGGGGTGTACAAGCGCATCGGCGCCGGCGGCACCGTGCAACGGCCCACCCGGCTGGGCCCGGCGATGATCTTCAACAACCTCACCGGCTATCCGGGATCCCGAGTCCTGGTGGGGCTCATGGCAAGTCGGGAACGCGTCGGCATTCTGCTCGATACACCCGCTCGCCGGCTGACCCAGCGGATGGCCGACGCGATCGGCGCCGCCCAGGGACCGGTCTTCGTCGGCCCCGACCAAGCCCCCTGCCAAGAGGTCGTGCACCGCGCCGACGACCCCGATTTCGACCTGCGCACCCTGCTGCCCGCGCCCACCAACACCCCGCAGGACGCAGGACCGTACTTCTGTCTGGGTTTGGTGCTGGGCAGCGATCCTGACCTCGGCACCGACGTCACCATCCACCGGCTGTGCGTGCAGGGCCGCGACGAGATGACGATCTTCTTCGCTCCCGGCCGTCACATCGATGAGTTCCGTCGCCGTGCCGAGGAAGCCGGACGCCCGTTCCCGATCTCGGTGAACATGGGCCTGGACCCGGCGATCCCGATCGGCGCGACCTTCGAAGCCCCCACTACCCCTTTGGGTTACGACGAACTCGCCATCGCCGGTGGTCTGCGCGGGCGCCCGGTGGAGCTGGCCGACTGTGTCAGCGTCGAGCAGAAAGCGATCGCGCGCGCCGAGATCGTCATCGAGGGCTACATCCTGCCCGACGTCCGGATGGCCGAGGACTGCAACACCCACACCGGCCACGCCATGCCCGAATTCCCCGGCTACGACGGCCCCGCCAACCCCGCCCTGCCCGTCATCAAGGTCACCGCCGTCACCACCCGCCGCGATCCGATCCTGCAAACCCTCGTCGGCCCCGGCGAGGAGCACACCAGCCTGGCCGGAATCCCCACCGAGGCAAGCATATTCAACGCTCTGCACGCGGCCATGCCCGGCTTCGTCCCCGAGGTCTACGCCCACACCGCGGGCGGCGGTAAATTCCTCGCGATCCTTGCCTGCGACAAGAAATCCGCCTTCGACGACGGCCGCGCCCACCAAGCCGCCCTCGTCGCGTTCGGGGTCTACTCCGAGCTGAAGAACATCATCCTGGTTGATACCGATGTCGACATCTTCGACACCGACGACGTGCTGTGGGCCATGCAGACCCGCATGCAGGGCGATATCGACATCATCACCATCCCCGGCGTGGCCGGACACGTCCTGGACCCCAGCCAGCACCCCGGCTACAACCCCGCCCTGCCCGCAAAAGGCACCACCGCCAAAACCATCTTCGACGCCACCGCCCCCTACCACCTGCGCGAAAGCTTCGAACGCGCCCAGTTCCTCGACGTCGATCCCCGCCCCTACGCCCCCGAGTTGAACCTCACCTATCCCTAGGACCTCATTCTCGCGGGCACACCCGTCTCGCGACCCTGTACAAGGAGATCCGATGTCAGACAAGTCTTTCGGCCGACGGCAGTTCGGCGCCGGTGCCGCGTTGAGTGCCGCAGCCCTGGTGGCCTCGGCCTGCGCCACCGGCAGCACCACCACCGGCACCACGAGCAACAACTCCAGCACGCCCAAGGTCCGCACCACCGAGGGCACGGTCCGCGGCAAGCTAGAGAACAACGTCGCGGTATTCCGCGGCATCCCTTACGCCCAAGCCCCCGTCGGGACACTGCGCCTGCAAGCCCCGGTCCGGTACGCGCCATGGAGTGGAGTGCGCGAGGCATTCGACTTCGGACCACAACCACCCCAAGCCGTGATGCCGGGCTCCACCGCGAACACCGCGAATGATTCGGACGAGTGGCTCACGGTCAATGTCTGGTCTCCGGACGTGAAAGCCTCGGGCCTACCGGTCATGGTGTGGATCTACGGCGGCGCGTTCATGATGGGATCCTCGGCGCAGCCGTCCTACAACGGCACGAACCTCGCCACCAAAGGGGTGGTGGTCGTCTCGTTGAACTACCGGGTCTCGATGGAAGGCTACGGCCTGATCACCGGCGCTCCCGCCAACCGCGGTCTGCTCGACCAGATCGCCGCCCTGGGCTGGGTGCGCGACAACATCGCCGCCTTCGGCGGTGACCCCGGCCGGGTCACGATCTTCGGCCAGTCCGCGGGCGCGGGCTCGATAGCGATGCTGCTGGCCGCACCCGCGGCACACGAACTGTTCCAGCGCGCCATCGCCCAATCCGTGCCCACCGCACTGCAAACCCCCGAGCTCGCCGCCGATGTCGCCACGGTGGTCGCAGCGCGGGCCGGCAAACAACCCACGATGGCCGACTTGACCGGCGTCGACCCGCAGACCCTGGCCGACGCGGCCGCGGCGGTGTCGAAGAACATCGCGCAATACCAGGACCGCTGGGGATACGGGCTGGTGGTGGCCGGAACCGAATTCGGTCCCGTCATCGACCCGGACTCCTTGCCCGAGTCGCCCTACAAGGCACTGGCCCGCGGAGTCAGCAAGGACGTCACGCTCATGGTCGGCCACACCAAAGACGAATACAACTTCATGATCACGATGGCCGGAGGCACAGACAAGATCACCACCGAGCAGATCGACAAAGCGCTGCGGCTGTTGCCGCCGGTCACCGATGGCCCGCAAGCGTATCGGGCGGCTTACCCCGAGGCCGACGACAAGCGGCTTTACCAGATCGTGTGCTCGGATTTCCTGTTCCGCATGCCGAGTCTGCGCCTGGCCCAAGCACATACCGCCGGTGGCGGCCGCTCATACCTCTACGAATTCCGCTACGACAAAACCCCCACCGGCGCCGCCCACGGCAACGAGATCGCGCTGGTGTTCGGCCTCATCGACACCGAAGGCACCCGAACCTACGGCAACCCACCCGCGGCCGACGCCGTCGCACTCGGCAACCAAATGCAAGCCGACTGGCTGGCCTTCGCCACCACCGGCGACCCCGGCTGGCCCGCCTACCACCCCGACACCCAGCCGGCACGAAGCTTCGACACCACCTCCACCACCGGCCCATACCCCGAACACCCCGCACAACAGATCTGGGCCGATGACCCACTCGACCCACTGCCCCTGCGGCACAACTGACACCCCCGCCTGCCCCGCCGACGCTGCTTCGGCTCGCGGCGTCACATGTGCGCGGATCAAAGTCGACGGAGTGAATCCTCGTCAGGATCGCACCGGAATCGACAGCGGGTCTGCGATTTGAGCAAACCACAGTAATGGGCAGATCCTCTATTCGGTCGATGAGCGCCGATTGCGTATTTTTTCGGAATGGTGTCCTTGAAAGGGGCTACGGATGTGGCCGGTTCATGAGTCGGCAGCGGGCAAAAAGGCCAGGTTGCGGTATTGACCTGTGCGTCGTTTGTCGCTGGGTTATGGGTACGGGCGGTTGAGGGCGGGGCGTATTCGGGCCTGCTGCGTAAATTCAGAGAAACGTTTCCGAGCCACTTTGCCGAATGAGACAATCGCCATATATCGGCTCAGCACACAGTTGGCTAACCTGATTCTTCTCCGAAGGTTCATGAGGATGGAACGCAGGGTGCCGCCCGTATCACACCGATCGGGCCCGCGTTGTATCGCCGCCCCCTGCCCTTACGGGTCGCGGTAGGGGGTTCGTCCGCGTTTTGCCGAGTACCACCGATACGCAGGAGGTAGGCATGTCCATCACGGTCGAGAACAGTTCGACGTACATCACGGCGTTGTGGGAGCCGGTGGCCGACGAGATCGAAGCGGTGAACCTGGAAGTAATCGGCACGATTCCAACAGCGCTCAATGGCCGGTACTTCCGCAACGGACCCAACCCCACCCCCGGTGAACAGGTCGACCACGCCTGGTCGGCGCCGGGCATGTTGCATGGGATTCGGATCGCCGACGGCCGCGCGCAGTGGTATCGCAATCGGTGGATCCGAACATCGTTTCTGGACCATCCGATCGACAACGGGCAGCAGGCCGATGCCAAGGATCTGACGAATCACAACTGCAATCCCGGCATACTGCACCACGGCGGCAAGATATTCGCCACCGCCGATGCCGGCTTCCCTTACGAAATCGGTCCGGAGCTGGATACCGTCGGGGCTTGCGATTTCGGGGGACGGCTGCACACGCCGATGAACACCCACCCCAAAATCGACCCGGTGACCGGCGAACTGCACTTCATCGGCGCCACCCGCACCACCACGCCGTATCTGACCTACCACCTGCTGTCGCCGGAGAACAACTTGATCCGGTCAGAGGTGATCGACCTCCCCGAGCCCGCCCAGCAGCACGATATGGCCATCACCGAGCACTACGTGGTGTTCTACGACCATTCGGTGCTGACCGATGCCGCCATGAAGGCCTACACCACGTCCCCGTTCTCCTGGAGCGACACCAAACAAGCCCGCATCGGTGTGATGCCGAAGGGTGGCACCAGCGCTGAGGTCGTGTGGTTCCCGATCGAGCCCACCTTCGTGCTGCACACCGCCAACGCGCACGAGGATGCACAGGGCAGGGTGGTCGTGGAGGTCAACCGGGTGACCAGGGAGAACTGGGATCTCGGATTCGCCCGTCTCGGCGGGGCTGCCCCGACGACCGGCGCCCTGGACATGCGCAACCCGGTGCCGGAGTCCTACCTGCATCGCTGGGTCCTGGACCCGAAAACCCGCACGGTTGTCAGCTCCCGCCAGCTGGACGAGCGTGCCATCGAGTTCCCCACCATCAACAACGATCACGTCGGCCGCGACCACCGCTACGTGTACTCGATCGCCTACCCTCGCCACGACGCCCGTGACACCAGCTACTCGATCGTCAAATACGACGTCACCACCGGCAACAACCAGGAGCTGTCCTTCGCCGACACCGCGGTCCCCGGCGAAGCGGACTTCGCCGCCTCGCCCGAGGGCAGCGGCGAAGACGAGGGCTGGCTGATCTCGCTGATCCATCCGACCAACGGCGACCCCGCCGAACTGTGGATCATGGACGCCACCGATATCGGCGGAACCCCCACCGCCCGAATCAAACTGCCGCGCCGCGTGCCTTACGGCTTCCACGCCAACTGGATCCCGGACAGCGACCTATGACCGCCGACGACCGATACACCCGCGGGCGGAAACTGCTGGCCCGCCTCATGGGTAACGGCGGCAACCAGCGCCTCGCACACAGCACCAGCACACCCGACCTCGAGCGGTATGCGATGGAGTTCGTCTACGGTGACATCTACTCGCGCACCGATCTCCAAGTGCCGCAACGCCAATTGGTGGTGATCGGCGCGCTGGTGGCCCTCGGCGACACCGACGCACCACTGGCCGGGCACGTACATATCGCACTCAACGCCGGGCTGACTCGGCAGGAAATATCCGGCGCGATGCTGCAACTACTGCCCTACGTCGGATTCCCCCGCGTGATCAAGGCAATGGGAGTCGTCGACAAGGTCTTCAGCGAGACAGGGCGCCAGCCGATCTCGGCGCAGACCTGACAGCGGCGTCAGGAGAAGTCCATCGCGCGAGAGCCCGCACGCTCTCGCGCGATGGCCGCCGGGTGCTGCGGACCGTCATGATGGGCCGGCTGGCAGAAGACCTCTTCAGTGGCTCTTCGAAGCCACACAGCTCATCGTTCAGCTCCGCGACGGCAGTATGCACCAGCGTGACTCCTGGTAGACCGCGAGCAGCCGGCCCGGTTATAAGGCCGGCACCGTGGTGCGCCCGGGAGGATTCGAACCTCCAACCCCCTGGTTCGTAACCAGGTGCTCTATCCATTGAGCTACGAGCCCGCACCCGCGGGCCCGCGGGTGCGGGCTGGTTCCCTAGGGGCGGTTCGAACAGCATCCACACAAACGCCTACGCGTCGTGGACTTCAGATTTCCGCTGAAATCGAGGTGATTCGACGTCGTCGCCGTCATCGAAGAGGCGAATAGTCATGAATCTCCGGGCTGTCGAGGGATGTGGCGGTCGACTGATTGAAATTGGTCAGAGGTTCGGTAAATCGGCGGGGCTTGCAACGCCGCATATCGGTCCGCTCCGGGGTACAGTCGGGTATGTCTGTGGTCAAAAGTGGACATCCAGATATCCCGGAATTCGAATACCGCAACTCTCAGCGACCAGGTAAGGGTATCGAATTATTTCCCTTCGCAGACTTGGCATGTCGGTTGACCACGGAGAAGTTCGGTGCACCGCACCGCATCGACTTCCATCAACTCATCCTGGTCACCGCTGGCAATGGTTCTGCAACGGTCGATTTCGCCAATCATTCGTGTGGACCCGGCACGCTGCTGCACGTGCGCCCCGGCCAGGTGCAACGCCTGCCCACAACGTCGGATGGCCGGCTGGCGCAGTTGGACGCCACGGTGCTGTTGTGCACCCGCGACTTCCCGCTTCGGCTGCCGATGATCGCTGAGCTGGCGGGCGACCCGTTCGGCCCTACCTCCTGGTCGTTACCGCCGGACGAGTTGGTGATCTTGGATCGGGCGATGACCGATCTGCTGGTCGAGTACCGCAGGGTGGAACCCGACGTCGGCTCGGACACGCTGACCACCGACGTGCTGCGACACCTGCTGGCCGCGTTGCTGCTGCGTATCGCTCGGCTGCCGCACCCAAACGGGTCCGAGCCGGACACGGTGAGCGCCGAGACGTTCCGCCGCTTCGCCCACGAATTGGAGCGGTCCTTCACCACCACTCGGCAGGCGAACGATTACGCCGCCCGGCTCGGCTACTCGCTCAAGACGTTGAGCCGGGCGTGTCTCACCGCTACCGGCCACACCGCGAAACAGGTCATCGACGCCAGGGTCGCCCTGGAGGCCAAAAGGCTGCTCGTGCACACCGATTTACCAGTGAATACCATCAGCCACCGGCTCGGCTTCAGCGAACCGAGCAACTTCGGCAAGTTCTTCACTCATCATTGCGGCCAGACGCCAGGCGAGTTTCGAACTGTGGAGCATTGAACCCGGCTGGGCTCGCCTGACGCGGAAATAGATCGGCCACCGTCAGAGTGTCCATTTTTGACCATAGGTGCGCCCTGTTATACCTCGCAGAACCGGTCGGCGTACTGCGATTGTAGAGATCAGAAGATCATCTTCGATCACGCGGCATATCAGCACGGGATCGTGCTTCGCACGCCCGCCGTATGAACACCGATACGAAGGAGAAATACATGCATTACTCGAAGACATTCACCGCGCCGAAACGAATCGCTGTCGGCGCAGTCGCGGCCATGGCACTGTTCGGCCTCGTCGCCGGCTGTAGCTCCGATTCCAGTGACAACCAATCGGCGAACACGACAACGGTCGAATCGGCGAACACGTCGGTGGCCGACCAGAACGCGGCCACCGTACGGACGTTCTACGACCTTGCCGCGAACAAGCATCAGCCGCAGCAGGCCGCCGACACTTACCTGGGAGACCCTTACACCCAGCACAACCCGATGGTCGCCAACGGCAAAGCCGGATTCATTGCTCTGTTCAACCAAATGCTCCAGGAACACCCGCAATTCAGCAATGAGATCAAATACACTGTTGCCCAAGGAGATAAGGTGTCGGTCTTCAGTCTGATGAAGACCTCCGCGGATGACCGAGGCACCGTAGTCGCCGATCTGTTCCGGCTGCAAGACGGAAAGATTGTCGAGCATTGGGATGTGCTACAAGCCGTCGCCGAGACCTCCGCGAACGGAAACCCGCAAATCTGAACGCCCGGTGGCGTCGGGATGCTGTTGCTCACCGTGCTGACCGGTGTGGTTCTTTCTTGTTCCCGCAATCAAGGAGAAACAGGTGCGATCTCTCGTTACAGCCGCTGCTATCGCGGTAACTGCTATGTCGACCGGGACCGGTATGGTCCATGCCGATGCATCGCAAGACTTGACCCGATCACGTCCGGGATTCACCTCGTTCGACGGTGTGCAAGTCTCCTATTTCGAATACGGTCCGAGTGCCGATGCGGCTCCGACGATTGTGATGACCGGCGGATGGCCGGGGGACTCGAGCAACCAAGAACCCTTCGCCCAGCAGCTGGCTGCTAAGTATCACGTGGTGCGATATGACCAGCGTGGTTCCGGTGCCAGTGACCATCCCGAAGGTATCGACAAGTACTCGCTGGAGAATCTGGCCGGAGAATCCGGTGCCGTCATCGACGCCACCGCCCCCGGCCATCCGGTTCATGTCTATGGCGAAGCGTGGGGCCCGTTCATCGCCTCGGAGTACGCCCACCTGCATCCCGAGGGCCGCGTCGCCTCACTGACCTCGGTCGGGATGCCATCTGTAGATCTGGGGCAGGATGCTCTCAAACGCGCCATGATTGACCCGGCCAAATACCCGCAGGTAGCTCCTCAACTGGCAGTGGGGTCGTATTGGGCTGTTTTACAACCGGAACGGGCGCCGGAAGCAGTGATCGGTACGGGCCTGCCAACGATCGCGATCAACATCCTCTCTTACGCGACGAGCGGCGATTGGGACGCCCTGCGGAATTCCGATCTCACCCGAGAACCCACCAACGCGTACGACACGAGCTCCGGAGTCAATAAATATCGGGCATTAGTGCGTGAGAGGGTACTGTTCGGCTCTCATTACGACTATCTGCCCATACCGCAAGAGCGGCTTTTCCAGCTCGAAGGCGATTGGATCGAAACCGATCTCCTGGTTGACGGCTTGGAGCAGCGCACTCCCCACCTGGTGAAAAAATATGTGCCCGGTAGCCACTTCGACTTCATGGACGTAAGCGGCGACCAGATCCGCGCTGGCCTCGAGCAAGCCATCAGCGAGACCGATCCCAAGGCTAAATAACCTCTAACGCCCTATCAATTCCAGCAGATCGTCTGGAATGCTGCAGACCCGGCTGCGGGGCGGCAACTCGGTGCGCCGGGAGGATTCGAACCTCCAACCCCTTGGCTCGTAACCAGGTGCTCTATCCGTTGAGCCACGAACGCGTTGCCCGCGGTGCGGGCTGGTTCCCCCAGGGCGGTTCGAACAGCATCCACACAAACGCCTACCCGTCGTGGACTGCAGATTTCCGCCGATATCGAGATGATTCGACATCGCCGCCGTCATAGAAGCAATCTGGAGGACTGTCCAACGCGCGACCAGCTGCAATACAGTGCGTTGGACCGACACCGCACAGACCGAGATAACCGCTCGTTCTGGTGAGGTTGCGCGAACACCGTTGCCCCTGCGAGGATTCGCGTTAGGCACTGCTGCCGATGTTGAGAAGCACGGCTACTCCGTCGACTCCTAGGATCGTGCCGATATGCCCGGTCACCAAGTCCGGTTTGCCGTCACTGTTGAAATCGTCGGTGGCGATGGCGTTGACGAAGGTGCCTGCGGCCATTGGCTGATCAGGTGCGAAGGTGATCGGCTCGCGCGGTGTGGTCCGGTTGAGTAGCAACGAGATTCCGCCGGGCAGCCCTTTCAGTGCTCCGTCATTGGCGGTGGCGATGTCTGGGCGGCCGTCACCGTCGAAGTCGGCGGTGGCGACGTATTCGGGGACTAGGCCGGTGCCGAATACTGGTGCGATCGAAAGAGAATCGGGGAAGATCGGTGTCATCGAGCCGGTGGGGGTGCGGTTGTCGAGCACTGTGATCCCGGCCAGCGGTGTGCCGAGGGAGATGGCCGCGGCGATATCTGGTTTGCTGTCGCCGTTGTAGTCGGCGATGCCGATGCTGTTCGCGGTCGGTACGACGAATTGGTGGGTACGCAATACTGGCGCCGGGGCCCCGGGTGCGGCCTCGTTGATCAGGACTGTGACCTGGCTGGAGAACGTCTGTCCGACAACGACGTCGTTGCGGCCGTCGGCATTGAGGTCAGCGATCTTCAATCCTTCAGCGACGAATCCGCCGTCGAAGGAGAACGGCCCGCTGAAGAAGACCTCTGGCGCGCCCTCGTGTGTGGTGTTCATCAGCACCTGCACGTTCGCGGACACGACGTTGAGAAAGTTGCCGATCAACAGGTCTGATTTCCCGTCGCCGTTGAGGTCACCCGCTTCGATCTGAGTCGCTCCCAATCCTGCCGGGAACGAGTGGGCTGAGGTGAAATCTGGCTGCGGTGCACCGTCTTCGGTGCGGTTGAGAAAGACTGACACACCACCGGTGTTGATGGTCATGGTGTTGCTGCTCGCTACGTCGATCTTTCCGTCGCCGTTGAAGTCCGCTGCCGCTGCCCCGGTGGTAACCGGGCCGGAGGCGAGCTGGGTCGGGACACTGAAATGTGGCTCGAAGCTGCCGGGCGTCGTCTGGTTGGTCAGAATCGAGACTCCGCCCCAACCGAATTGCAGCGCATCGGCGGGCAAGATGTCGGGGCGGCCATCTCGGTTGAAGTCCGCGGTCTGCACGTCCCACAGCACACCGGATGCGGTGTTGAAGAAGGCGGCTGGGGTGAATCCGATTGCCCCGGCCGGACCTGCGCCCACCGCGCCGAGTGCGCACACACTCCAGACCGCCGTAGCGGTGACCGCCGTGCGCAACGCCGCTTTCGAACCTGATCGACTCAACGCCGACCTCCTTATCGCATTTCCGCTGATAACAATATTTCCGACGCCATAGTCCGAGTCATGTGTTTCTCCACAGGGGTTATCGCAGGTCGGCGATGAAGACGTGGTCGATGCCGGCCGCCACGGCACGCAGCGGAAACGGCAGGTCGGCGGCGCGAGTCTGGATCACCTTGGGCTCGGCCGGCTTTCGGGTTCGGCCCAGCCGTTGCACCGAGGCCGTGCCCGCAGCGAGGATGTTGTGCACCCGGTCACTGTCGCGGAATCAGCCACGCCCACTTGCCTTGCACGCGATTGGTGAAGCGCTTGTTGAACTTTGCCACCGAGCGGGGCAGACGTAAGCCCATGTCACGGATATGTGTTGATCAGTACCGACACACCGCCGGGAACCACTGCGACATTACCGACCGACAGGCTCGGGACGTTGCCGGTGACCAGATCCGGCCTACCGTCGCCGTTGAAGTCCGCGCTGACAATGGAATTGGTGCCGATCAGCCAGTCGGAGGCCCGATACCCCTCCGGGCCGACCAGCGACAATTGCGACGCGCCCTTGGCTGTGCGGTTGCCGAACACCGCGACGTCATATCCGGGCAGCGGGAAGTCGTTGTTGGCTGCGATATCCAGTACACCGTCGCCGTCGAAGTCGGCGGCGACCACTCCCTCGCACACGAGTCCCATCGTGTTACGCGCCTGGGTCACCTCCCCGATCAGATCCGCACCGGCATCAGCGCCGAATTCGGCGACCGGCGCACCGGGGGCGGTGTTGTTGAGCCGCACCGAGATACCGCCCGTCGTCCGGGCGGAGATCAGGTCGGGTTTGCCGTCGGAGTTGACGTCGGCCAGTTCGATGCCCGTCGTGGTGATGACCCATTCCTCGGTGAGATTGAAACTCGGCGCGGTAGCACCCGGCGGGGTGGTGTTGACCAGCACCGAGACATTGCTCGATCCGGTGTTGGCGGCCAGCAGGTCGATCCGACCGTCATTGTTGATATCGCCGACGGTCAGCCCCTCCGCGGCGAGACCGCCGAGGATGTAGGTCGGAGCCGAAAACGACAGTGGCCCACCGGCAGCGGTGGTGTTGAGCAACACGCTGATACCGGGGGTCGCCGGAAACCCGAAGTCGGCGCTGACCATGTCGAGCTTGCCGTCGGAATTCACATCGGCGGCACGCACCAGCGTCGGCAGTGCGCCAGTGGGGAAATTGATCGGGTCAGCGAAGCTGGCCACGGCCGCACCCGCAGGGGTGGTGTTGTGCAGCACCGAGATTCCGTTGGAGCCGACATCGGCGATGTTGGCCGCCAAGATCTCCGGGGCGCCGTCGCTGTCGAGGTCCACCACATCCACACCCGTCGGAGCGAGCCCAGCGTTATGGCCGGAAGCCGGCGCGAAAGTCGGCTCGCCCCCACCGTTGGCCGTGGTGTTCAGCAGTACCGAAACCCCCGGGAAGCCGGGCACGCTGAACCCGCCGAGGGTCGCCGCCATCGCGTTCGCCGTGACGATATCGGGGCGTCCGTCGCGGTTGATGTCGCCGGTGTCGACCAGCCAGGGCACAGTGCCCACATTGAAATTGAACGGACCGGCGAACTTACTCGCCCCGGTCGCGGACTGCGACGAAGAGCCGGTCGGCGGCGCAGCCACCGCCACCGGCGCGACAACGCTCGCCGAGACGGCGACCAACACACTCACGACCCGCAAGCCCTTACGCCCGCGACCCCCGGGGCACTCAATGCTGACGCTGATGATCGGCTCCTCTGTTACATGTCGTCCCGGATCAACCGCAAGGTTCGTCCGCGCCGACTCGACGTCGATGTCGTGACCCAGCCAATCAGGCCGCGCGCGGGAAATCGATGGTCCCCACGGCCGAAAAGATGATATTTTCAGCCGTCTGTCGGCAAGCATCAGGAGGCCACGCATGCGGACGACGCTGTCTGTGACACCCCGCCGCTCTGCGGCTGGAGCGGCGATCATCATCGACGTCGGGATCGAATACGGCGTGCCCATCGAGGCCATGCTGCGCGACACCGGGCTGACCGAGCATCAACTGCGTGAGCCGACCGCCGAGATCGACGCCTGGCAGGAGATCGCCGTGGCGAGCAACCTGCTATCGACATGTTATGCCCCAGGTCTGGGATTGATCACGGGTTCCCGCTACCGCATCACCACCTACGGAAGCTGGGGTCTGGCAATGGCCAACAGCGCTACCATGCGGGACGCCGTGCAACTCGGTCTCCGCTATTTCGCGCTCACACACTCGTTTTGCCGGGTGAGTTTCGATGAAGACGACACCACCGCCCGATTTCACCTCGACGCCACCGGTGTTCCCGAACAGGTCCGCACATTCTTCACCGAACGCACCGTCGCCGCGAGCCTGCTGACCGCTCGGGATATCCTTCCCGAATTTCGTTACAAGAGCGGACAATTCGCCTATCCACGCCCGGCCGGCAGCGGAAAGTATGACGAGATCCTCGGAGTCCCAGCCACTTTCGATGCCCCTCAAACAGCGATCACAGTGGAGCGCGAACTGCTCGACCCGTCCCTACCGCGCGCCAATGAGAACACCGTTCGCTGGTACGAACAGCAGGCGCGCGGTCTGCTCGACCGCCGCAAACCACAGCCCAGCCTCGCCACCCAAGTCCACGCCTACATGCTGGACAGCCCCGACAACTTGCCCACAGTTAGCGCCACCGCCCACCATTTCGAGCTGAGCGTGCGCACTTTGAATCGCAAACTCGCCACCGAAGGCACCAACTTCCGCACCCTGCTGGACGACACCCGCCAACGCCTCGCCGAGGACCTCCTGCGCGCCGGGCTCAGCGTCGGCGAAACCAGCTGCCGCCTCGGCTACGCCGAACCAGCCAGCTTCCAGCACGCATTCCGCCGCTGGCGCGGCATGTCCGCAGGACAATTCGCCCGCAACCACCGCTCGACTGCCGCGCCCTGAGGCTACGAGGACGGAATCCCTCGCCGTAGGCGCGAGAACCGTTGTTCGGACCTCGAGCAGGAACTCCAC
The DNA here is from genome assembly GCF_900269665.1 of Nocardia suismassiliense. Lineage (GTDB taxonomy): Bacteria > Actinomycetota > Actinomycetes > Mycobacteriales > Mycobacteriaceae > Nocardia > Nocardia suismassiliense. The sequence continues at coordinate 6,975,259 of NZ_LT985361.1, read as the reverse complement.
TTCGCCACTGCTGATCCATCGGGGCTGCCCGTGGGATGGATCGGTGCTGCTGGGCCGCGAACTTCGGTGATCTCCCAGCGGGGCGAAGGTCTCGCCAGCCACAATGGTGGCCTGCGGGTCAACCGCGCGGACAGTGCCGTCCAGGAAAACCGTTGGTGTGGTGGGCTTCTCGCCCGTCTTCGGGGGGCTCGGAGGATTTCGGTATGGATGTCGCGACGGTGGACCTTTCCCGGGACGACCCGGGCGCGCGGCGCGACCTGCTGGCTGCAGCGCGCGAGACCGGGTGTTTCCGGGTGAGCGGCCACGCTGTCCCACAGGCGATCACCGACGATATCCTGGCGGTTACTCGGCGGCTGTTCGCACTGCCGCAGGAGTGTCTGCTCGAGGTGGAGAACGTGAAATCGCCGCATTTTCGCGGTTATTCGCGGGTGGGCGGGGAGCACACCCACGGTCGGCCCGACTGGCGGGAGCAGTTCGATATCGGCCCGGAACGACCGGCGCTCGAGCTGAGGCCCGGCGATCCACGGTATCTGCGTTTGATCGGGCCGAATCAGTGGCCGACCGTCCTGCCGGAGTTGCGGCCCGCGGTGCTGGCGTGGCAGGAGAATTTGCAGGCGGTCGGCGTGCGAGTGCTGCGCATGCTGGCCGCCAGTCTTGGGCAAGCATCGAGCTGGCTAGATCGATGGTTCGACGACCAGGCGGCGGTGTACCTGAAGTTGCTGCACTACCCGGGAAGTGCGGAGAACCAAACCCGGCAGGGCATCGGCGCGCATCGCGATTACGGGTACCTCGGCATGCTGCAGCACGACGACATCGGTGGACTTCAGGCTCGCGCCCGGGACCAACGATGGCTGGACGTGCCGCCGCGCCCAGGCGAATTCGTGGTCACCATCGGCGAGATGTTGGAGCGGGCCACCAACGGCTATCTACGGGCCGCGCCACACCGCGTGATCAGCCCGCCTGGCGGCCGAGACCGCTACAGTGCGGCATTCTTCCTCGCACCACGATTGGACGCGGTGGTCGAGCCGATGAAACTGCCAGGGTTGGCCACCGCGGCTCCCGAGGACTCGCCGTCGGCCTATGGCGAACTGGCGCTGGCAGGCTGGCTGCGGTCCCATCCGAATGTGGTCGAGCGCTGGTACCGGGCGGTGTCATGAACACGACCGCATTGCTGACCGCGCTGACCGAACAGCTCGCCGACACCGCGGAGCTTGCTCGCGCCGGTCGCGAGTTCCGTGAATCCGGTTTCACCACAACTGGTTTCCTGGCACCCGAGACCGTGAAAGCGGCCGTCCGCGCGGAAGCCGAAGCGCTGATCACCTCGCACGGAACCCGTCGCGAACTCCGTTTCGCCGAAACCGGGCACACACCACGCCGCATGCGCAACGCACGCCGCGGCGAAATCCATCGACACGGCACCGTGATTCCCGCTCTCTACGAGTCCGAGGACCTGCGTCAGGCCCTGGCCGTGATCGCCGGCGAACCGGTGCTGCGCTGTCCCTACGAGCCCGAGCAATTCGTGATCACGGAGCTGACCGAATCCGGCGACACCCACGGATGGCATTGGGACGACTACAGTTTCGCCCTCGTCTGGGTCTTGGACTGTCCGCCCGCGGAGGACGGCGGATTCGTGCAATACGTACCGAACACCGTGTGGGACAAGGAAAGTCCACGCCTGCATCGCCAGTTCATCGGTCGGCCGATCCTGTCCGCGGAGTTGCGCCCCGGCGACCTCTACCTGATGCGCACCGACACCTCTCTGCACCGCGTCTATCCGCTGTCGAGAGGGCGGCGACTGATCCTCAACATGGCCTACGCGGCCCACCGAGATCTCACCAAAATCCACAGCCACGAAACCATGGACACGTTATGGGCGGCGCCATGAAAGTCGCATTCCTCGGCTACGGCGAAATCGGCGCCACCGTCCTCGGACCATTGGCCGCCCAGCACGACGTGGCCGCCGTGGTCACCCACCGCCCCGAATTCGGCGGACTCGGCGAGGGCCACGTCGCCACGCTCGCCCACCGGCACGGTTTGCGGACCCTGTTCGCCGACGACCTGGCCACCGCACCCGGGGTGGCCGGAGCACTGACCGCGGCCGCGCCCGAGGTCCTGGTCTCAGCCAACTGGCGCACCCGCGTGCCCGAGGACGTGCTCGCCATCCCCTCGTTGTGCCCGCTCAACATCCACGATGCCCTGCTGCCCGACTACGCCGGATTCGGCTCGGTCAACTGGTCGATCCGCAACGGCGAAACCGCCATCGGCCTGACCGTGCACATCATGGAACGCGACCTCGACACCGGACCCGTCGTGCACACCGTCACCGTCCCCATCGCACCCCACGACACCGCGACCACGGTGTATTCCGCACTGCTGAAAGAATATCCACACGCCTTGCTCACCGCCCTCGAACGCGTCGCCACCGGCGCGACACCTACCCCGCAGCGCGCCGGCGGGTCCTTCTACCACCGCATCACCGAAGCCGACACCCGCATCGACTGGACCCAACCCACCACCAGAATTCTCGATCTCGTCCGCGCGCAAAGCGACCCGTTCGTCAACGCCTGGTGTCTACTGGACGGCCGCAAGCTCTACATCAAAACCGCCGTCCGTCCCACCCGCGCCCACCGAGGCACCCCGGGCCGGGTCATCGCCCACACCGACGGCGGCGTCGCGGTCGTGTGCGGGCACAGCTGGAGCCCCGATGCCGACGGCATCATCCTGCGCCAAGTCCAGCGCCCAGACCAGCCCGCCGGACCCGCCACCGACATCCTCGTCCCGCGCACGCGATTATCCTGATCACCGCCTGTATCCGCTGAGTGGATCGTGGCGGTTTTAAACACACGATATTCGGCTACTTGCGTGCGTTCGCAGGTCTTCGGATCGGAAACCGAACTCACCATCGCAGCCTGTCATCGGTTGACGCAGGACACGCGCCCCGAGACCGCCTCGTTCATCCGACTGTAGGGTCTCGAAATCTGTGGTGGACCGCCAACTGACTGACCCTTGTCACTTACGGTTTGTCTCACGTCGTGGCGGGCATAGAATCTCAATTCGGTGGCATTTCCTCATACTTCGTCCGTGGTCACGACACGAGCCGCGAACCGCGCCGCTGACCGACCAACCTCCGCATGCCATCATCCCCACCAACCTGGGTCGCGCAACGGCAGCGGCAGAGCTGATCTGTTCAGTCGACCAGCCCGCGGCGTAGCGCTGCCATGGCATCGGCGAGTGTGCGGCGGGAGATGGCCGCGTCGGTCAGATGTGAGCCGTGGAATGTGCCTGGGTAGCAATGTAGTTCGGTGTTCACTCCGGCTTGCAGGAGTCGCTGGGCGAAGTCGATGTCTTCGTCGCGGAGCGGGTCGAACTGCATTGCGGAAATGTGGGTGGGTGGCATGTTGGTGAGGTCGTGGGCGCGGGCGGGCGCGGCATAGGCAGATACGTCCGGGGAGCCGGGGACGCCGGTGCCCAGATAGTAGGACCAGCTCTGCTGTCCGATGGTGCGGCTCCAGTTCGGGGTGTCGGTGTAGGTGCGGGCGGAGTGGGTCTGCAGGCGATCGTCGAGTTCGGGAACAATCAGGTACAGGAACCTGATCGCGGGACCGTGCTCGTCGCGTGCGCGCAGCGCGACCGCGGCGGCGAGACCGCCGCCCGCGCTTTCGCCGCCGACGCCGATGCGCTCGGGGTCGACGCCGAGCTCGGCGGTGTTCTTCGCCACCCACTCCAGCGCCGTGTAACAGTCGTCATGCGCGGCAGGAAACGGATGCTCGGGGGCTAGCCGGTAGTCGACCGAAACCACCAGTGCGCCAACCTCGTCGGCGACCCGGCTGGCGTGGTTGTCACCGTCGATGACCCCGTTGATGACGTAGCCGCCGCCGTGGAAGTAGACCAGCGCCGCAAGATCGCTGGTTCGATCGCGCGGCGCGAAGAGCCGGACCGGAATGTCGTTGCCCGACGGTCCTGCGATCGTACGGTCCTGCACCCGGAGCGGGACCGACGGTTGATGTTTCGGCAGCCCGGCGAATTTTTCGGCGATCCGCTGCCGCGCCGCCGTCGCGTCGGTCCACGACCCGCCGAGGCTCCGGGCGGCCGACTCGGCGAGTTCCGGATCGTAGCTGTAGGTCATGGTGTCCCTGCTTTCTGGTGTCGAACCCGAGGAGAATTCACCGGTCGCGAGACGCACAGAGATCGGGGTTGACCTGGCAACATCCGACCATTCGACACTAAGCGATCAACGACGGTTCCACCCACCGAAGTCCTAGTCAGTTATCGAACAGCAATCCTCGATCAAGGCGTTGTCGAACCAGAAGTTCGCCGACCTCACGGAGCGGGACGCCCGCGACAGCGTCGGGCCTGCTCACCGGCGCCCGATGTTGAGTCCGGGCGGATAGAGCTCGAAGAACGCGGACAGAAGACCGGCTACAAAAACCCGCACACGAACCATTGATCCCGAAATGGATGTACGACGAGATGGCCGCCCGTCGTAGCAATCGGCGCGGCTCACGTGCAGGCAGTAGCGATAACAAGCATCCCCTGACGAAACGTGGTTACCTGTTTCGGGCGAGAATATTGTGGTTTTGTTCCCGAAGAATGCAGGGTGTGCTCCACGACATGGAGACATTTACTACACGTGCTGGCCTCGAGGAAATAATCGAGGATGTGCAGAGAAATACGCAGCTCATCCCAAAACGGTCTACGTCCGTGAGGACGCGATTCTAGATGCGGTGTCGAAGTTCTTCGCCGATCGCGTGTTCGGCACTTATCGTCATGAGCGGCTCGGCGCCGATCTCGCTGGTATCGATGATCGCGACGCACAACAACGACGGGCCGACCGGGAACGCTACCAACGCAGCGTTGACGACCTGACGCGACGACAAGATTCTGTGCTGCGCCAGGCGCAGCATGGCGAGCCGGATGATCCGTTCACCAAGGCGCTCCGCAACATCACCATCAAACTGTCCGCCGACCAGTTGCCCGGAATCGCCCGCGCTGCGGCATCCGTAGGCATCACCACGACTACCGCTACCACTGAAATGCCAGGTCAACCCATGAACGGCAATTGTGTGGATGTTGTATGTTCCCCCGGCGAGATTCGAACTCGCACCTCCCGGAATCTAGGTCCGGTGCCTCTACCGATTGGGCTACGAGGGATCGGGTTTCGTATCCGTGAGTGGAGTCGAACCACCGACCTGCACCTTCGGCGGGTGCCGCTCTTCCACTGAGCTACACGGATGTGAAACACGGGTGGCAGCAGGAGGATTCGAACCTCCGGTGGTGAATACACCTGATTTACAGTCAGGCCCCTTCGGCCGCTCGGGCATACTGCCGTGTTGGTCGTCGCTGTGTAGTTGTGTGCAGAGACACGAAAAAGGGGTCACCCCTTGGCGATTGCCGCGGAGTGACCCCTTGCACGGGTTTGTGGAAGACACGGGTCAGGGGCCGCTCCGTACGGTCAGCCGTCGATAGGCGACCGTCGATAGCACGGAGTTGGCGTGCGACTGCCAGGCACCGCTGCGCGACCACCGTCGCTGCTGGGTCCCGGTCATGTCTTCGCCTTCCTGATCGTGTGTGTTCTCTGGTACCGACGTTAACATCCGAATTTCGGCTTGGGAACCGGTTTTCGGGTCAGAAGGTGCGGTTGGACTCGCGGGCGATCGTGAAGCCAGCGCCGGTGGTGTCGTTCGTGCAGGTCACCCCGTTTTCGGCGGAGTCACAGGTGAACGCGCCGACGGTGAGTACCCCGCCGTACGGCAGCACCCGCCCGCCGCCACGGCTGCCGCCGTCGATCGGCGCGCCGACGAACACGCCCTGGTTCAAGCAGCGTGCGCCCGAACGCTTGCCGACGGTCAGCGTGCTGCCCTGCGGATTCTTGCTCCAGCACTCCTTGAACTCCGCGGGTGCCGGCGCGGTGGATCCCTGGCAGCCGACCTGCGCGTTGTCGTCGATCGGTTGATCGAGGATCGCGCAGAGGAACGATCCGCTCGGCGACTGGAAGTAGTACCCCATCTGCTGCCGATATTGGGCCGGGTCGACCGGGCCGGACGCCGGTGGGCGTGCGGCGGTGGCGGAGGAAGTCGGCGCGGCGCTCGCCGTGGTGGTCGGCGCGGCGGACGAGCTCGCCGCGGGCGAACTCGGCGCGGCCGAACTGGAGGTCGGTGTGCCCGAACCCTTGTCGTCGTTTCCACACCCGGCCAGCAACGCCAGCGCGACGGCGCACGGCACCACAGCGATACGAGCTCCTCGGATTTGCATGACGGCATTCTGTACCGCGTCGCCCGGCTTTCGAACAGGACGCGCCGGACCCCGGAGATCTCATCGCCGCAGGTGGTGCGGTCCGCGATCAGTGCTTGCGGGCCTGCAATGTGACGCTGAGCGGTAGCCGCTCCGGATGCTCGGTGAGGTGCCATTCGCCGCCGGCGCCGAGGGTCATCTGCCCGGGCAGGGCATGCCACGGCACACTGCGATGCTCGGTGAGTCCGGTGATCGAGAGTCCGGCGTTCAGCACGGCGGTCACCAGCTCGCCGATCCCGTGGTTCCACTCGTGGGTGGTGGTCTGCTGGAACTCGGCGTCGGTCTCGACATAGGTGCCGCCGTCGGAAAACACCATCGGCTCCGGCGTTTCGAAGTACGGGTAGCCGACAACCAGCCGGTCCGTATGGGTTTCGTCGATCGTCGCCAGCATCGGATGGGTATCTCGGATGAACAGCCGTCCACCGGGCCGCAGCAGTCCGGCGACAGTCTTCGCCCAGCGGTCGATGCTCGGAAGCCAGCACAGCGCACCGATTCCGGTGTACACCAGGTCGAATTGCGCACCGCCGAGCGCGGTTACCGCATCGAAGACATCGGACTCGACGAAATCGATTCGAGCCCCGGCTTTTTCGGCGAGTTTCCGAGCCTGCGCGAGGGACGCGGGGGAGAAGTCGAGTCCGGTCATGGTGGCGCCGAGCCGGGCCAGTGAGAGCGTGTCGGTGCCGATGTGGCATTGCAGGTGCACCGCGCGCAACCCGCTGATGTCGCCGAGTAACGGACGATCGAACCGAACCACCTCGCTCAGAAAGTCCGGTTCGGCGAGGAACCGATCCACCGCGTAATCGCGCGCCGCGGCGTGGACCGGTGCGCGCTCGTCCCAGTTTGTTTTGTTGAGGAGCAGGTAGTCGTCGGTCACAGTCGCCACTGTGGCATGGCGACCGCGGCGAGCGCATGTGAAATTATGGTCAGCAATCACCCCGCAAGCCGACCGGAACGGACAAATCGGGCATTATGAACACCATGACCCTCGCTACTGATCGACACGCAGCATGCAGGTAACCGCACTCGAGTGGGTGATCACCATCGTGGTGATCCTCGCCCTGTTCGTCTTCGACTTCTTCGCGCACGTGCGCACCCCGCACGAGCCGACCTTCCGGGAATCCGGCTTCTGGTCCGCCGTCTACATCGGGCTCGCCCTGGCCTTCGGCGGTTTCGTCGCCTGGCAGTGGGGCTCCACCTTCGCGGGGGAGTACTACGCGGGTTTCGTCACCGAGAAGGCGCTCTCGGTGGACAACCTGTTCGTCTTTTTGATCATCATGTCCACCTTCGCGGTGCCTCGGATCTATCAGCAGAAGGCGCTGCTCATCGGCATCGTCATCGCGCTGGTGATGCGCGGTGTGTTCATCGCCGTGGGCGCGGCCGCGATCAACGCGTTCAGCTGGGTGTTCTACCTGTTCGGCCTGTTCCTCATCTACACCGCCGCCAAGCTGATCAAGGAGAGCGGTCACGAGGTCGAGCACGAGGAGAAGCGCGACAGTCGAATCGTCGCGCTGGCCAAACGGGTACTGCCGACCACCGAGAGCTACGACGGCGACAAGCTGATCACCCGCGTCGACGGACGTCGCGCGTTGACCCCGCTGTTCCTCGCTCTGCTGGCGATCGGCTTCGCCGACCTGCTGTTCGCCCTGGACTCGATCCCGGCGATCTACGGTCTGACGAGCGAGCCGTACCTGGTATTCACCGCAAACGCGTTCGCGCTCATGGGTTTACGGCAGTTGTACTTCCTGATCGGCGGACTCCTCGATCGTCTGGTCTACCTGTCCTACGGCTTGTCGGCCATCCTCGCGTTCATCGGCGTGAAGCTGGTGCTGCACGCGCTGCACGAGAACACGCTGCCGTTCATCAATGGCGGCGAGCACGTCAGCGTGCCGGAAATCTCCACCGCGGTGTCGCTGGGAGTCATCCTCGGCATTCTGGTCGTCGCGACGGTCGCCAGCCTCGCGCGTACCCGCTCGGTCGCAGCGAAGCGCTGACGTTCAGAACACCCGGTTGCTGTCCGGGGCGATCTCGAACCCGTGCCCGTCTTCGTCGTTGCTGCAGATGACGCTGAAAGTCTCGGCCCGACAGGTGAATCCGTGCGCGCTCAGGGTCGCTCCGGCAGGTAGCACCGGCCCGACGCCCGGGCCGGCACCGGGCACCACCTCGGGCCCGGTGTAGAAACCCTGGTTCACGCACAGATATCCGGCGTCCTCGCCGACCGCCACCGCGGCGGCGGCCGGATCGGTGCTCCAGCATTTCTGCATATGCGGCGGCGCGGGGCCGGTCGCGCCCTGACAACCCGCGGTGCGCCGGGGCTGGCCGACCGGCTGATCGAGGATGCCGCAGGTGATGTGCCGGTCCGGCGTCTGGAAGTAATAGCCGTCGACGGCTCGGTACAGCGCCGGGTCGGCCACCCCGGGCCGGGTCAGCGGACGAGCCGAGGAAGAGGTTGCTGGGTCCGTTTTGTCCGGTACACCCAGGTACGCGTACAACAGGCCTGCGGTGGCAGCCGTCGACGCGAAAACCGCTACGTAAGTGCGCATGGCGCGAGTCTGCCGTGTGGAACAGGCGGTATGTCCGTATCACGCACGGTGTGTCGCCGCAAGTTAGCTGACTTCGCCTAACGATCCGTCCTGGTTGTCCGATTCCCCGCCCACCGAAGGGGTGAGCGGGGAATCGGTAGGTGATCGATTCAGGACGTGAAAGCGCCCAGCACCGGAAGCCATTCGACGACGCGCACGTCATCGATCAGCTTCTCCCGTGCGAACGGGTCCTCGGCGAGCAGCGCGTTCAGCGCACCGGCATCCTCGGCCCGGAACAGGATCAGCGCACCGGACCCGTCCGGGTACGGCCCGCTGGTCAGCAGGTTGCCCGCGTCGAGCTGACCGGCCAGCCAGGCGCGATGCGCGGGCCGGTGGGTGTCCCGGTCCGGGACCGTGGCCGCGGAGTAGGTGTAGTGAACGGCGAAGATCGGCACGGGAGATCGCTTCCTATACGTCGGATGTCAGAGCGTGAGCAGCATCCGAGTATTGCCGAGGGTGTTGGGCTTGACGTAGCTGAGGTCGAGGAACTCCGCGACACCGGTGTCGTAGGACCGGCACATCTCCGCGTACACCTCGGCCGTCACCGGCGTGCCGTCTATCTCCGCGAACCCGTGCCTGGCGAAGAAATCCACCTCGAAGGTCAGCACGAACACCCGCCGCAGCTCCAGCTCGCGCGCCACCGTGATCAGCTGCTCCACGATGAGCCTGCCCACCCCGCTGCCCTTGACATCCGGGTGCACCGCGACCGTGCGCACCTCACCGAGATCGGCCCACAGCACATGCAGCGCACCACAGCCGACGACGCGGCCCGCGAGCTCGGCCACCCAGAACTCCTGCACCGCTTCGTACAGCGTGACCAGGTTCTTTTCCAGCAGTATCCGACCGGCGTAGACATCGACGAGGCGCTTGATCTCGGGCACGTCGGAGGTTCGCGCGCGTCGGACAACCAGCGGGGCGTTCTGCGCGCCTAGAGGCACGCCCGGATGTGCGTCGCTGGTCGAACCACCTAGTGGTCCCCGAGAGTTCATGGGGTGCAGAGTAGTCGGGCGGGTTACCGATAGGCTGAACGTGTGCCGCACATCCAGTCCTCCCGCTCACCGCATCATGCCGGGCAGCGGGTTCGGCATGACATGCGCCGGGTAGGCGCCGGTCATGGGCGTTGTCTGGAGTGTTTATCGTGAGCGGGCGCACCACCTCACAGCCGCTCGCGCTCGTGCCGGAGCTCAGCGTCGGCGAGGTGCGGCGATGAGTGCGCAACCCGAGGAGATCGAGCGACGCTGGGCCACGTCCGAGCCGATCCCGTCGAGCATGGTGACGCCGCACGCCGAACCCGTGGTGCCGCTGATGAATATCGCGAACATCCTGACCATGCTGCGCATCGCGCTGGTCCCGCTGTTCGTGGTTGCCCTGTTCGTGGGCGACGGGCACGAGACCTTCTGGCGGCTCGTCGCGGCCGCGCTGTTCGGCATCGCCGCGATCACCGACCGGTTCGACGGGCAACTGGCGCGCAAATACGGTCTGGTCACCGATTTCGGCAAGCTCGCCGACCCCATCGCGGACAAGGCGTTGATCGGTTCCGCGGTCATCGGGTTGTCCGTACTCGGCGATCTGGCCTGGTGGATTACCCTGGTCATCTGCGGCCGGGAGATCGGCGTGCCCCGGCTGCGCCGGGCCGTGGTGCGCCGGGGCGTGACCCCCGCCGGTCGCGGCGGCAAACTCAAGACCCTCATGCAGTCGATCGCGATCGCGGTCCTGCTGCTGCCACTGGGTGGCTGGCTCGTCGGGGCGGGCATGGTGCTGATGTATGTGGCCGTCGCGCTGACCGTGATCACCGGCCTGGACTATGTCGGGCAGGCGATGCGGGTGTGGTTCGCGGGCGGGCCGGGCCGAACGCGCGGCGCATGAGCCCGGCATCCTCGGCACCGGCCGATCCGTTGATCGCGAACGGGCAAGTCGCCGACCTGGTTCGAGCGCTGCGCACGGCGGGCCAGACCGTCGCGACCGCCGAATCGCTCACCGCCGGGCTGTTGTCCGCGACCATCGCGGGCGTGCCGGGTGCCAGCGCGGTGCTGCGCGGTGGCATCGTGGTGTACGCCACAGATCTGAAACACAGCCTCGGCGGTGTCAGCGACGAAGTACTGGAGAGCGAGGGTCCGGTCGCCGCGAGCACCGCCGAACAACTCGCGGTGGGCGCCCGCACGCGATGCGGGGCAGACTGGGGAGTGGCACTGACCGGTGTGGCCGGACCTGATTCGCAGGACGGACATCCGGTCGGCACCGTCTTCCTCGGACTCGCCGGGCCGGGGCACACCGAGGTGATGCGGTTGAAACTCCTCGGGGACCGGTGGACGATCAGGATCGGCGCGACGCACATCGCCGTGCGGGAACTGCTGCGATGTGTACGACGACCGGACGCGGGTACGAGCAGGCAAGGTGAGTGATTTGCGCCGGGCGGGAACCAACCGGGCCTCGTCCGACGTTGTGCCAGAAAGAACGGCGTGCGTGGCACTCGTGAGTGTCATGCGGGTCCCCTGACAGGGAGCGAAGGAGAACGAGATGACGCTGCTGCGAGAGGCCATCGGGGACAGTCTGCGGCGTGCTCGTCTCGCCCAGAGCCGGACCCTGCGCGAGGTGTCCACCTCCGCGCGCGTGAGCCTGGGCTATCTCTCCGAGGTCGAGCGGGGCCGTAAAGAAGCCTCCAGTGAGTTGCTGGCCGCGATCTGCGCGGCCCTCGATGTGCCGCTGTCCCGGGTGCTCTGGGATGTGAGCACGATCATGGCGGGCGCCGACGGCCTGCCGACCCGTACCCCGGCAGACGCCGCGGCGGCACCGCTGCCGGTCGCCGCGGAAGAGCCCACCGCCGCCGAAGCCGCACCGGCCGCCGCACCCGCCGCGGCCGCAGAGCCCGCGCTGGCGCCCGCGAGTGCCAGCCTGTCGGTGGCCGGCTCGGGCGTGCGTCCGCTGCCGCTGGCCATGGACACCAGAATCGTCATTCCCGCACCCAAGGCCGACATGCTGGTCCTGGTGAAGGGCATGTGACACCCAGCGACAGGTGGCCGCCGCGGCAACACTGCGGACCGGCGCCGAAAGCGGATAGATTCTCACTAGGCGTCGGTTGGGCCGGGTATACCCGGCGCAGCGGCCGCATGGTGGAGGATAGGCATATATCGAGTGCGTGACGGTCGCGCACCGGAGCCGCGTCGAGGGCGCGGCACGTCAGATGGAGGCGGGATCAATCGATGGCTAATCCGTTCGTCAAGGCCTGGAAATACCTGATGGCCCTCTTCGATTCGAAGATCGAAGAGCACGCGGATCCGAAGGTCCAGATTCAGCAGGCTATCGAGGAAGCTCAGCGCCAGCATCAGGCCCTCTCGCAGCAGGCCGCGTCGGTCATCGGCAACCAGCGCCAGCTGGAGATGAAACTGAACCGGCAGCTCGACGAGGTCGAGAAGCTCAACGCCAACGCACGCCAGGCGGTCACGCTCGCCGACCAGGCCAGCGCCGCGGGCGACACCGAGAAGGCGATCCAGTACACCAACGCCGCCGAGGCGTTCGCCGCCCAGCTGGTCACCGCCGAGCAGTCGGTGGAAGACCTGAAGGTGCTGCACGACCAGTCGCTGCAGGCGGCCACGCAGGCCAAGAAGGCCGTCGAGCAGAACGCGATGCTGTTGCAGCAGAAGGTCGCCGAGCGCACCAAGCTGCTCAGCCAGCTGGAGCAGGCGAAGATGCAGGAGCAGGTTTCCGCGTCGCTGCAGCAGATGGATTCGACGCTGTCGGCGCCCGGCACCACGCCGAGCCTGGACGCGGTGCGCGAGAAGATCGAGCGCCGCTACGCCAATGCCCTCGGCTCCGCCGAGCTCGCGCAGAACACGGTGCAGGGCCGCATGCTGGAGGTACAGCAGGCCAGCATCCAGATGGCCGGGCACAGCAAGCTCGAGCAGATCCGCGCGTCGATGCGCGGCGATCAGCTGCCCGCGGGTGGCGCGGCCCAGCCGGCCGTCAATCCCGCACCGGCGCAGGCGAACCCGGCCCAGCCGCAGATGAACAAGGGCCAGGCCGCACAGCAGTAACGGTTCGACGCTCGGCGAGGACTTTGTCGGTGGTCACTGGAACACTGGCGAACACAGCACGGGCACCCGGCGGGCCGGCCGTCGGCCGCGCCGGGACCGTGCTGGTCCGATCCGCGCTACCAGTGGGAGAGATGGCATGACTCGGGACAAGGCGCTTCCGGGCCGCAAGCGCGACGCGGCGATCATCCGGGCGCAGGCCGCGCTCGCTCCGCAACCGGGAAGCCTGCCCGACAGTCTGCGCGAGGTCGGCGAGAGCGCCCTGGTCGCGGTGCGTCGCTGGGCCGATCCGCGCGAGCGTGAACTGCGCCGTCGCCGCCGCGCCCGCCGCCGCAGTTTCCAGCTCGGCACCGCCTCCGGCCTCACCACCGCGGGAGCCGTTGGGCTGGTGGTCATCTCCGCGCCCGCCTGGATCGTCGTCGTGCTCGGCGGCGGCGCGGTCGCGCTCGTCACCGGCACCGCACTGAGCGCCCGCCGCTACCTGCGACTGCGCAAATCACCCCTGCCGCAGCCCACCTTCGTCCCGCGCAAACAGCCACCGCTGTGGTCGCGGGCCCGCGGACCCATCGCCACACTGGTCCGCGCCGAACGCGCGCTGCACGGACTCGGCACCCAGATCGCCCGCGGCAACCGATTGCCCGACGACGAACTCACCGACATGCTCGAAACCGCGGCCTCCGGCTCCGCCGCCCTGCACGCCCTCGCCGCCGACGTGACCGCCATGGAGCAGGCCCTCGGCGCCATGGGCCGCGCCGATTCCCCCGCCTCGGTAGCCCTCACCGGCAACCTGCAATTCGCCCTCGACCGCCTCGACACCGGCGTCACCGAATACGAACAGGTAGTCGCCGCCGCAGGCCGCATCCTCGCCGTCCCCGAAAGCGCCGTCATGCGCCACAATTTCGACACCATCGTCGCCGACCTGCGCCACGCCGCCGACCGCCTGGACGGCTGGGCCCAAGCCCTCACCGAAGTCGCCGACCAACAGGTCCCGATCTCCCGCCCCGGCCAACTCTGAGCGCTGCGCTGCTGGGCGTCCGTTTTCAGCTACATTCGGCTGGCCAGCGCCCTGTCCACCTCGGGATCGCCGAGTTCGCCGAGCCAATTCAGCAAGTCCGGGTCGGCGGCCGGGTTCGTCGCGATCCGTGCGCGCAATTGCGGCCAGCGCTGGGCGATTTCGTACAGTGCGGCCGGTGTGGTCTGCGGGTCTGCGGCGCGGGCGCCGTCCGGTCGGGCGTCGAGCGCGGAGGTGCCCGCAGCGTATTCGGTGTAGCTGGACTGTGCGTTAGGTGCCGCGTACTCGGTGCGACTGGTCGGCGTGCTTGCTGCGCCCTGGCGGGCCTGCGGATGTGGTGCGGTGTGACCGAATTGGGTATTCGACGGGGTGTGCCCGGTGTGGCTTCGCTGCGTGTTCGGTGTGCCTGGGACGGTCGGCACGGGAAAGCCGTAACCCGTTGTCGCTGACGTACTTTCGGCTACGTCGTTGCCGAAGATCAGTGTCTCGAGACAGTTTTGTGCGGCGTTGATCAGGCGCCGTTCATGATGACCTGCGGGTGCGCGAAGCACGCCTCCGCCCTGATTGCGGACCCAGATTCCGAACTGTCTCGCCGTCGAGAAGAAATATGCGGACACACCCAGCAGCGCGAGGCCGAGCACAAAGCCGGTCACACCGGATATGGCCGGCGCACTGAACAGCGCCAGCAACGCGACCAGCAGAGACCCGGCCCCGTAGACGAGATGCCGGGTGGACACCGCCTCACCGACGGCGATCTCGCTCACTTTGCCGAGTGGTGTCGCCTGCTCCAGACTGCCGTGCGGAATCACCGCGAAAATGGTGTTCGGCCTGTGCACCACCACCCGGCGATCGGTCACCACCAAGCCGACCTTCAGATGACTCAAAATCAAGTGCGGGCTGAAGTGGGTCGACAGCCGCAGCGTTTCGCCGGGCATGAGCCTGATCGAGGTCTGGTCGTGCATGGTGTTTTCCGTTCGGCGGTGCGGTTCGGACGGGTTGGAGACGCACTGCTACGTCCGGTGCTGGAGCCACTGGGTGGTCGAGGTGGCGCAGGCCAGTAGGAGGGTGAGGACTGGGAAGACGAGCAGTCCCAGGGATATTCCGCCTGCGATTGCGGCTAGGGAGTCGGCGTTGTCTGCGGCCATATCGCGGTACAGGACTGCGTTGCGGGCGCGGATGGCGAAGAAGGACAGGATGCCGAGGGCGATTACTGTCAGGCAGCCGAGGGTGATCAGGGCGCGGCCGGCGAAGCGGCGGCGCAGCAGGAAGACGGCTCCTACACCGAGCAGGGCGGCGGCGACTACTTGCGCGATGCCGGAGCCGACGAGGTATTCGCTGTACCAGCCGGTGTAGTTCAGGGTTTTCGGTCCGCCGCTATCGGCGTCGAGTGCGGCCACGGAAATCAGATTGCTGGATCCGCCGATGAGGTGGGGGACTGTGCCGAGCAGCGCGAAAACCGCTGCGGTCTTGGCGGTTCCGTTCAGCGGCGTGGTCGTGTGCCGCGGTGCGGGGTATGGGGGACCTAGGTATTGGGCCGAAAGGTAGGCAGGTGTGGCGTTGCGCGCAGGTGGATGCGGCGGGGCCGAACGGTGCGGCGCCGGGAACGGCGGGCCGAGGTACTGGGTCGCCAGGTAGGAAAGGGGGTCACCCTGCGGTGGCAGGGTCGGACGCCGCGCGCCCGAGTACTCCGGCGGGCGAGCAAGCGGCGACGGATCGATCATCCCGTCATCGTCGCGTCTCGGCGGCCATCCGGGTATCCACCGAATAGCTGACAGGGCAGCGCATCTTGCAGGCCCGGACGGTCGCAGGATGCTTACCTGTGAGGTAGGCATCCGTTTCCGCCGCTGAAGTGGACATTCGCCGCAGCACGGACTGCACGTCTGACACCCGCCGTCGGCGAATGGTGCGCTACCAGCCCGGATTCAGCGCAGTTGGTCTCGGCGGCGTAGTTCTTCGGCCCTGGCGCGCAGCGCGGCGTTCACCAGTTCACGGCCCTCGGCCACCAGGTCGAGCACCTCCCAGGAGGCTTTGCGGGCGGCGCCGCCGACGATGCCGGCGATCGCGCCACCGTGGCGGCGTGCGGCGGCCGCGAGTTCTTGGGCGAGTTCATTTTCCATCAGGCACCGACCGTCACGTGAGATCGAGTGAATAAGTGTGTGCCGAAAAACATGTGTACATAGATCGACCATCCCTTCCTGACTGCCGCTATCCGGAACGCTCCGCGCAAGATCAGAGTACAACCGTACACTGACCGAGGTCACGGCCGGGAGAGCGCAAAATCGAAGCCTCCGCGAAGCGTAAACCGTGCTCGGTCCGGCTGGTACCCGAGAGGTCGCGCACGACGAAGTCGGCCGGGCCATCCAGGGCTTGCTCGCCGACGCCGACGACGCAATGCGGTCCGGCCGCGATCCCCGCCGCCACCCCGGCGACGCTGTCCTCGAAGACCACGCAGTGCTCGATCGGCCGACCGAGTTTCTGCGCGGCCAGCAGATAGCCATCCGGGGCCGGTTTGCCCGCCGCGACGTCAGCGGCCGTGATGGTGACGGACGGTAGGGAGATCCCGGCCGCGCCTAACCGCGCCGCGAGGAGAGCGGCCGACGCCGACGTCACGATGGCCCAGTCCGCCGCCATCGCTACCAGCAGTTCGCGCGCGCCGGGCAGCGCCGCGGTGTCGGTGGCCCCGGAGATCTCGATGTCCTCGATCCGGGCCAGCCCGGCCACCCGCGCATCCTCCGGCAGGAACAGGCGCACCGTTTCCATCGAGCGGCGACCGTGAATACCGGGCAGCACCACCGCGGGATCGAGACCGTACTCTCGCGCCCAGCGCGTCCATGCGCGCTCGCCGCTGTCGACCGAGTCGACGAGCACGCCATCGCAATCGAAAAGCACTGCGGTGCAAGCCACATCAATGGGCAAGGTGTTGTTCCTCCTCGGTCATCATCGTTTCCAGCACTCGGGGGCTCGTAAGCCTCGAGCGGCGCGCCCGCAGCCAGGTGACGAGCGCTATCAGGCCGGCGACCGCGGCGAGCGCGGGAGCGGCCAGCGGGATCAGGCGTTGTGCGGAGGTAGCGGCCGCATATCCGATCCCTGCCCCTGCTGTTGCCCACACTACGGCCGCGCCCGCGCTGTACGGCGCGACGCGGTGGTACGGCAACCCCGTCGCGCCCGCCAGATGCGGTGTCAGCGTCCGGATCACGGGCAGGAATCGTCCCAGTGCTATCGCTTCGCTGCCCCGCCGATCCATCGCGCGTTCGGTCTGCCGCCACATCGCCTCCGGTATGCGCCGTCCGAGCCGATGGGTCCGGAGTCGATCACCGAGCAGTCGCCCGGTCCGATGCCCGAGCGCATCGCCGGCCATCACGGCGAGGGCGGTAACGAAGATCAGCATGACCAGGTCGAGCTGTCCGGTGTTGGCCAGCGCTCCCGCGGTCAAGAGAAGCGTGAGAGTCGGGATGAAAGCGCCTATCAGCAGCACTGATTCGGCGAGTACGGCGGCGACTACGACGCCATAGGCTGCTAGGGCGGGGATTCGATCCAGCAGATCCGCGAGACCAGTCATGTTGTGCGCCTTGGTGCTTCGCTGAGGCCCGAGGCCACCGATTCGAGGGACGCCCCGGCGGCTACGGGAGCTCTGAGACGCCAGACGTCGGCGGGCGGCAGATTCCCCCAAATGTGCACGCGCCCATCGCTGTATCGGTCGCGGTAGCGGTGCAGTACGTCGTCGACGAGACGATGTCGCGCCGCCTCGATGCGCGAGGACAGTATCGATCGAGCCACGCGGGTCCCGCGGTAGGCGAAGAAAGTCAGCGTCCCGCCGGGATGCAAGAGCTCGAAGTATCGGCTCATGATCCCTTCGACCTCGGTGGGTGTGAAGTTGGTGAACGGCAGTCCGGAGACGATCACGTCGTAGCGGCATCCGGTGTCGAGCTGTTCGACGAAGCTTTCGTGGACGTGCAACGCGGCGCCTGCCGGCTCCGGGTAGTCGTGGACCAAGTCCCTGAGGTGTTGGGTGAACCGAGGATTGGGCTCCACCACGTCCAACCGGCTGCCCGGCCCGATCAACGGGAGCAGCGCGCGGGTGACCGATCCGGTGCCCGCCCCGGCCTCCAGCACCGCCAGCGGCCGCCAGGACTGCGCGCGCACCGGTTCGGTGAGCGCGGCGGCGAGGCGGCGGCTGCTCGGCGCGATCGCCCCGGTGGTGCGCAGATCGCGGACGGCCTCGCGCAGGAACATCCACCCCGAGGACCCTCGACGGTGCGAAATAGTATGGCTCTGCATGGTTTTCGACGCTATGCAGCAACTGGCCTGCGCAAATCCGCCGTTGTGCGACGCGGAACCCCGACGAAAGTAGGGGGTCGATGCGGCCGATAGGCGGAGGTAACCGACCGGTATCCGGCTCTACGGTGGGGGAGTGCAGACAGACACACCGACTCGTTGGCCGTGGTGGGCCGAGGCGACGCTGACCGGCTTGGTCACCGCGCTGTCGGTGCAGGACGCCGCAGTGTCCGTGGGCGGGAGGTGGCTGGAACTACCGGTTCTCGTCGCGTTGCTGGCCGGTCTGTCCACCGCGGGCCGCCACCGCTGGCCGCTGGTGACGATGGTGGTCGCCGTGCTCGCCGCGGGAGGCTGGGGGCTGATCCTGCCGCTGCTGGTGATCGCCTTCCAACTCGCCGCGCTCGGGCGGCTGCGTCCGGCGATAGTTGCGGTGGTCGGTGCGTTGTCGGCGAATTTGCTGATCCGCCCCACCCTCGACCTCTGGCAGCCCCGAGGTTTCGGCCCTGCCCTGCTGCTGGCTCTCGTCGTGGCCCTCGGCATGTGGGTGCGCAGCCGCAGGCGGCTCATCGACGCGCTCGCCCAGCAGGTCGAGCACCTGCGCATCGAACGGGAACTGCGCGAGGAGGCCGCCCGGCTGGCCGAACGCTCGGCGATCGCCGCCGAAATGCACGACGTGCTCGCGCACCGGCTCAGCCTGCTCGCCCTGCACAGCGGCGTACTCGCCACCCGCACCGACACCTTGCCCGCCCCGGTGGTCGAACGGCTCGGCCTGCTGCGCAGCACCTCGACCGCCGCACTGAACGAGCTTCGCGAAGTCCTCGGTGCCTTGCACGAGACCGGTGCCGCACCGGAACTCGCACCCACGCTGCAAGAGCTGGACGATCTGGTGGACCAGGCGCGCACAGCCGGGCAGGACGTCGAGTCGAGCACCGTGGGCGATCCGGAACAGGCCCCGCTCGCTCACCGCCTAGCCGTGTACCGCATCGTGCGGGAAGCACTCAGCAACGCCCGTAAGCACGCAGGTGCCGCCGCGGTCGTCATCCGGGTCGCGTACACCGACCTCGCGACTTCGGTCGCGGTCACCAATACTACTGGGGCACAAGAAGATCCAGTGGTATCCTCCGGCTTCGGACTGATCGGCCTGCGGGAACGCGTCGCCGCCCTCGGCGGGCAATTCGAGGCAGGCCCAGCGGGCGCGGGCGGCTGGCGCGTCGCGGCAACCCTGCCCCGTCCCACACAGAACGGAACCGCCCAGTGATCCGAGCCATGATCGTGGACGACGACGCCCTCGTCCGCCTCGGCCTGTCCGACCTGCTCGGCACCGATCCCGATATCGAGGTGGTCGCGCAGGCCGCCGAGGGTCTCCAGGCGATCGAGCAGGCGACCGTGCACCGCATCGATGTCGCCCTGATGGACGTGCGGATGCCCCGGATGGACGGCATCACCGCGATCACCCGGCTGCGCGCCCTGCCGCATCCGCCGAAGATCATCACACTGACCACCTTCGACCTCGACGAATACGTCTACAACGCACTCGCCGCGGGTGCCGACGGGTTTCTGCTCAAGGACACCGACCCCGCCGAGATCTTGCGCGCGGTCCATCTGGTCGCCGCCGGGTCGGCGATGTTGCCCCCGGTGGCCGCCCGCCGGCTCATCGACCGCTACCACCACACCGCCCGCCCACGCGCCGCCGCGGCCCAGCAGCGCATCGACCGGCTGACACCACGTGAGCGCGACGTGCTTGCGTTGCTCGCCGAAGGTGCGACCAACGCGGACATCGCCTCGACTCTCGGCATGCGTGAGAGCACGGTGAAGGCACACGTCAGCCGTATTCTCACCGCCCTCGAAGTCACCAACCGGGTCCAGGCCGCACTGTTCGCCCGTGACATATCCCCCGCTTGAGGGCCGATTTCGCCGTCGGGGTGTTTGGTGGGGAACGTGCCGGGTAGTTGCCTTCATGTAGCTGATCGGCCGGGTTCCATCTCAGGAATCGGGAACATTCACTACAAGGGCAGGAGCAGACTGATGCTTGATATTGCCTACCGAAAATCCGCGATCGACCAGGACACGCAACGGCTGGATGTCAGCAGATATCTGGCCTGGGGCAACGTCGATGATCCGGTCCGACGCTCGCGGCAATCGCAGCGAATCGCCGAGGATCTCGACCAGTCCGATCAAAAGGCAAGTGCCTGAATCACTTCCATCGAATGTACGCGGAGGAATCACATCATGACCGGAATGCTGGAAGAACTCATCGGAAGCGCTGTGTATGACCCGGAAGGCGACAAGATCGGCAAGGTCAAGCGGATCTACGTCGACAACACCTCCGGCGCACCGACCTGGGTCTCGGTGACCACCGGGATGTTCAGCGGAGATTCGCTGGTCCCGCTGGCGGGTGCCCAACTGCGGCACGACCCGGAAGCACTGCAGGTGCGCGTCGAGAAGGAGGAGGTGAAGACCGCGCCGCATCTCGAGCACGACGGTCTGATCAGCCCCGAAGCCGAGCGCGAACTGTTCGACCACTACCACATCGACCCGAACCGGGCCGGCATGGAGCTGGGCGGCAAGCAGCAGATGCGCGGCGGCCGCCGCCCCGACGACCGGGGCATGGTGCGTTCCGAGGAGCGCCTGGCGGTCGACAAGCAGAACGAAGAGGTCGGCCACGCACGTCTGCACAAGTACGTGGTGACCGAGGAGCAGTCCGTCACCGTGCCGACGACCCACGAAGAGGTCCGGATCGAGCGCGAGCCGATCACCGACCGGTCGCAGATGGGTCGCGCCGACATCGGTGAGCAGGAGGCCGAGGTCACGCTGCACGAGGAGCGGGTGACGGTGCAGAAGGAAGCTGTGCCGGTCGAGCGGGTTCGCCTCGCCGTCGACGAGGTCCAGGACGAGCAGACCGTCTCGGACACGGTGCGTAAGGAGCGGATCGAGACCGAGGGTGTGGAGAACGATCGCCGCAACCCGGGTCGTAGGTGAGCATCGGTTCGCCGATAGATATCGCTGGGTGAGGATCGGGGTAAACCTGATCCTCACCCAGATATCTGCCCCCTGTCGGCAAGGGCGGCAACAGTATTCAGCAACCTGGCTTCAAGTGCCGGAATCTATGGGCGGCGGTCGCGACGTCGCGGTACCGAATTATCCGTTGCGTCGAATATGAAGGCGTGCTCAACTTTTCGGCGAACCCAGCCGGACGTAGCGCCGGATCGTGCCGCAGAATGCGAAGCTCTAGCTCCACGGTTTCCGGTGCGAGCGCGGCGCCGAACTGCTCGGCGACGTTCAGTCGTAGGCAGCGCAGGCGATCGAGTGCGTCGACCTGCCTGCCCGCACGGTAGAGCGCCAGCGCGTGCAGCCGGGCCAGCGGCTCGTGCAGCGGATGCTCGCCCGCCAAAATGCCCATCTCCCTGAGGCATTCGACTCCGGAGCTGAGCCGCAGCGTGGCATCCAGCCCGGCAACGGTCAATTCCAGCCGCCACTCGTCCAGCCTGCTCGCCTCCACCGCCGCGTACGGTGCCCACAGCAGGTCGGCCAGCGCAGGCCCGCGCCACAGCCGCAGCGCCTCGTCGGCGGCCGCACCGACCTCCGCATACCGCCCCGCCCGCCGCGCCGCATGCAGCCGATCCGCGATGGATTCGGCGGCCAGCAGGTCACCGGCGACCATCGTCGTGCGATAACCCGCCGGGGTGCGCAGCACCGTCGTGCCGTGCTCGCCCAGTGCCGTCCGCAACCGTGACACGACAACCCGCAACCGTTCGACCGGTCGCGAGATCTCCCCATCACCCCACAGGTCGGCGGCGAGTCGCCGATCGGGCACCGGAATCCCACCCGCCAGCGCGAGCCGGACCAGCACCGCCCGCTCCAGCGGCCGGTCCACCCCGATCGCCCGCACGCCGTCGGTAACCCACACCGGCCCGAGCACACGCACCTGCGCCTGCCCCGTGTCGGGGATGTGGGCAGGACGGGTGATGCCCTGCGCCGCAGTCATTCTTGGGCCTCTGTCGGATGCGCGCCGTTCTCGGTAAGTCGCTGCCGCACCACCGGCAGCACCCGCTTCGGTATCCGATCCGAGGACTTCGCACAAAGCCGCGCCACGGTGGCACCGATCGCAGGCGATCTCGTATCACCCCGACCCGCTGGCGCTGGGCATGTGCTGACTTGTGCCACAGTCATTCTCGCGCTCCCCTCCGATGCGCGAGAGCCGGACCCATGAGGGTGATCCCGTAGTGCGCGAACTCGGCTTCGACCTCCGCGCCCGAGGGACGGCGAAAGTTGTTGGGCGGCAGTGCGAGTTCCGTGGCCGCTGTGCCGAACGCGCGATGCACCTTTTCCACACCGGCGGGGGTGTAGTGGTGCAGCACCCGCGCCGTTGCGGTGTGCACCGCGAAACCATGGGGGATGCCGCGTGGCAACCATACGGAAGTGCCTGGTTCGGCGTGGATGCGCGCCAATCCGCGGTGCACGGTGAGCTCACCTTCCAGTACGAAGCACAGTTCGTCCTCGCGGGAGTGCAGATGGACCGGCGGCTCGTCACCTTTCGCCACCACGACCTCCGCCAGCGACAGCACCCCGCCCGTGGTCTCGGCGAGTTGATGCCAGATCACCAGGCAGCCGAACGCCCATTCCGCGATCGGCTGGTGCTGCCCGAGTTCGTGACGGTGTTGTTCCGGCAAGGTGCGGCTCCTCGATTGGTGATCCCGATGTGTTCATGGTCGATCCGCTGGACCGAGAACGGAAACACCGATCCGCTGTCGGATCTACAATCCAGACTTGTGGATGTGGAATTCCGGCACCTACGTGCGTTCCACGTACTGGCCACCGAGCTGAACTTCACCCGGGCGGCGGCTCGGCTGCACCTGAGCCAGCAGGCGCTGAGCAATCAGATCAAGCAGCTCGAAACACGCATCGGCGCAACGCTTTTCCAGCGCAACAGTCGCCAGGTGACGCTCACCGACGCCGGTCGGACGCTGCTGGCCAGGGTGCCCGGCATCCTGGACACCGTCGGCGCGGCGATCGCCGATACCCGCGACACCGAGTCCGGGGAGCGCACCGAGTTGATCATCGGCATCCGGGTGGCGACCGGCCTGGACATCACGCCGCGGGTGCTGCGCGCCTTCGCGGCGGACTATCCGCACGTCGCGCTGACCGTCGGCAAGGTCGAATTCGACGATCCGAGTGCCGGCGTGCTGGCCGGGACCTCGGATGTCGGGCTGATCTGGCTGCCCGCGCCGGACGGCCTGGACGTGACGCCACTGCTGGCCGAGGAGCGGATCGCCCTGCTGCCCGCCGACCATCCGCTCGCCGCAGGCCCGACGGTCTTGCCCGCGGACCTGGCCGTGCAACCGTTCGCATGGTGGATCGACAACCGGGATCTCGCGTCGCGCGACTTCATGACGCTGGCCGAGTACCGCGACGGTCCGCTGCTCATCGGCGCCGAGGTGACCACGCTGGAGGATCTGCTGGCCGCGGTGGGCAGTGGCCAGGCGGTCGCGGTGTCGGTCGCCTCGGTGTCGCGGTTCTTCCCGTGGTCGGGTGTCGTCGCCCGGCCACTGCTCGATGTCGCGCCCGCGGTGCTGGCCGTCGCGTGCCGCGCGGGCGAGGATCGGCCGCTGGTGACGGCCTTCGTCCGGATCGCGCAAAAGGTGGGCGCCGAGCTGGTCGCCGAGGGCGACGATCGACACGCCCTGATCGTCCGGGGTGCTACCTGCGGCGGGCCGGTAGTCAGGGTGAACCCTGATCTTCACCCGGATATCGGCGTTGACCTGGTGATTTATCGTCACGCGGCTGCCAGAGTGGAACATGTCGGATCGTCGGAGAGCGGTTCGCAGAGACCCTCGGAGGCTGGCACATGTTGTGGAAGATCATCGGTATCGTCGCGGTCGTCTGGATCGCGCTGGCCATCATCGGTGCGTTGATCAAGGGGCTGTTCCCGATCCTGGTGATCAGCGCCATCGTGTTCGGGCTGTACCTGCTGTACAAGGCGGTGTCGGGCTCGGACAACTCCTCGGTCAGCAAGTTGTAGCTCCCGTCCGCAGACGGCTTCTGCGCGCCGGGAAGCGCTGCGAAGCCGGGTGGGCGGTAGTCGGACGGTCCAGGTGTGGCCGGGATGCCACCAGGAGGCGCGAGCGAAGTCGCGAACCCGTCCGGCCAGGGGCCGTGCGCTCCCCGATGAGGGGAAAGCGCGCGGCCCCTTTCTTTTTGGGCTGCCGCGTTCCCGGGTGATCACGGCACTCTAGTCTGACCTGACCACGGAAAACGGTGAGAGGGGACAGCTAGTGGAGCAGCTTTCTGAGGATTGGCAGCGCGGGCTCGTCATCGTCGCGCACCCCGATGACATCGAATACGGTGCGGCTGCGGCTGTGGCGCGCTGGACGGGGCAGGGCAAAGACATTCGTTATGCCTTGGTCACCAGCGGCGAGGCCGGGATCGCCGGACTGCCACCCGCAGAGTCCGGGCCACTGCGTGAGGCCGAGGAGATCGCCGCCGCGAAAGCCGTTGGCGTGCAACAGGTGGAGTTCCTCGGATACCCGGACGGGCGGGTCGAGGAGACCCTGCAACTGCGTCGCGACCTGGCTGCCGCGATCCGCCGTCACCAGCCAGAACTGGTGGTGCTCTTCAACTTCGGTGACACCTGGGCTCCCGGGTTCGCCAACAGCGCCGATCATCGTGCCGTCGGCCGCGCGGCACTGGACGCCATCTCCGACGCGGGCAATGAATGGATTTTCCCGGAGCTCACCGATGCGCCGTGGTCGGCGCGTTGGGCAGCGGTGTTGGGCCCCAAGGTGACTCACGCCGTCGACGTCACCGCGCACATCGATCAAGCCGAGGCGTCGTTGGCTGAACATCGCCGGTATCTGGAGGTGCTCAGTTCGGAACCGGTGCAGGACCAGGTTCGCGCCATCGTCGACCGGGCAACCGGCCCGATCGAAGGCTTCCCCGCGGAGCGTGCGGTCGGCTTCGAGCTCTACCACTTCGGCGGCTGACTCGGCGCCGATGGTGGGGCGCCTCGGTCTACTTCATCTTGGTGGAACGGATTTTGTTCAGCAGCAACGCGTTCGATGACGGGAAGCCAGGAGTTCAAGGGCGCGACGGTCAGGCCGACCACCTTGCCCGCATCATCGGCACGCCGCAGAGCGAGGGCGGCATCGAAATCCGGGTCGGCCCGGAACTCGGCGATCTCCGCGGCGTTCATCGGGCCGCCCTGCGCCAGCAAGGTGCGCTGACTGGAGGGGGACAGGCGCGCGGTGTGCGCTGAATCGGTCGCCGCCAGATAGCGTTTTGCGACCACATGCAACTCGACCAGCCGCGCGACGCGATCACCAAGCAGTACACGGATCGCATCCGCGCCGTGTCTGCCGTGGCCCGCGTCGTCGCCGGGCACCAGCTGGTGGCCGATGTCGTGCACCAGTCCGGCGACCTGTAACTCCGCATCCAGCGGATAACGCTGCCGCAGCAGTTCCGCGCATTGCCGGTCGTGGTCGAGGATGTCGACCGGATCGCCGCTGCGGTCCGGCATGTCCCAGACGTCCGCGCCGTTCGCCAGCAGCACCATCAATTCGTCCACGGTGGACACCCGCACGATCGCTCCCACTCTCCGGCACTTATTGGTCTAGACCATAACGCGGCTCGCGTCGGAGGTCACGTGAAGTTCTGCTGTCGAGCAGGTGAAGACGCGGCACGTAGCTGCTGTCGAGCCGTAACCGCGTGTGGCAGGCTATGCGGATGCGAGTAGCCGTAGTTGCGGGACCCGATCCGGGGCATGCCTTTCCCGCCATCGCGTTGTGCTTGCGTTTCCTGGCCGCGGGTGACGAGCCGGTGCTGTTCACCGGCCCGCGCTGGTTCGACGCCGCGCGCGAGGCCGGTATCGGCGTGCGCCGGTTGAAGGGGCTCGCCCCGCGCCCGGCCGACGACGACACCGACGCGGGCCAGCGCATCCACGAGCGCGCCGCGCACATCTCCACCGAGATCCTGCCCGACCTCGGTGCCATGCTGCCCGAACTGGTCGTCTCCGACGTGCTCACCGCGGGCGGTGGGATGGCCGCCGAACGGCTCGGCGTGCCCTGGGTCGAGCTGTCCCCGCATCCGCTCTATCTGCCGTCGAAAGCCTTGCCGCCCATCGGGAGTGGCTTGGCTCCCGGCGAGGGGCTACGTGGCCGCATGCGCGATGGTGTGCTGCGCACCATGACCGCTCGTGACATCCGCAACGGTCTGCGTCAGCGTGCACAGGCTCGCGAAAGTGTCGGCCTGCCCGCCACCGATCCGGGTCCCGCCGCCCGCCTGATCGCCACCCTGCCCGCGCTCGAGGTGCCGCGTCCCGACTGGCCGGACAACACCCACGTCATCGGCCCCCTCTTCTGGGAACCCACCGAAGCGATCCTGGCGCCGCCGCCCGGGGATGCTCCGCTGGTGATGGTCGCCCCGTCCACCGCGCACACCGGCGTGGCCGGCATGGTCGAGACGGTGCTCGAAGCCCTCGCGGGTGCCGATGTCCGCGTGGCGATCTCGATGCTCGACACCCCGCCCGCCGACCTACCGCCTTGGGCCACAGCCGGTTTGGGGCGCCAGGATGAACTGCTCACGCACGCTTCGGTAGTCGTGGGCGGTGGCGGGCACGGCCTGCTCGCGAAGTCGTTGTCCGCCGCCGTTCCTGTCGTTACCGTTCCCGGCGGCGGCGATCAATGGGAACTCGCCAATCGGGCTGTCCGCCAAGGAAGTTCACTGCTCGTACGGCCGCTGACTGCGACCGCCGTCCGCGCCGCGGTGCTGGAGATCCTGACTACTCCTCGCTTCGCCACCGCCGCGAAAGAAGCTGCGGCCGGTGCCGCGGACGTCGCCGATCCGATCGAGCTGTGTCACCACGTCCTCGACTCGGTGCGCACGGGATAGTGCGCCGCGGCGCTTGGCGGTGTCGTGTCGGACACCGCCGCCGTCATCGGGCCGCTGCGTAGTGGCGTCGTTGTGGCCGATCCGTTCGGTAAGACCGCGGCTGCTCCGTGCGGCCGCGGTCGGTGAGCAGCAGGGCAGGTGGGGGTCCCGCGTCTGCGCGAGTATCTTGGGCACGGTGCGATTGACGGAGTTCCAGGAGCTGTTGCATACCGAATTCGGATCGGCGCGGGGCGATGCCCTGCTGGCCGATCATGTGATCCCGGCGCTGGGGCGGACCGGGGCCGATGCCATCGAAGCGGGGGTCGATCCGCGCGATGTGTGGCGGGCGCTCTGCACGGAGTTCGACGTGCCGCGGGGACGCTGGTGAGTACGTCGAAGCGGGCCGTGGAGCAGGAGGAGCCGCTCTACCGGTTCGACGAGCGCGAGCGGATGATCCCGGTGGACCCGGAACGCCTGGCGGCGCGGCTGGCGAAGGCCCAGCCGACCGACTTCGCCGGCTTCCGGCAGACCGGGATCGAAGCGATGCTGCTCGGCCGCTACGGCGAGGCCCTAGATCTGCTGGACCGGGCGTTGGAGCTGGTGGACACCGAGGAACGCCGGATCACGGTGTGGATCAATCTCGGCGATGTCTACCGCTATCACGGCGACGCCGGTACCGCCGAGACGCTGTATCGCCGGGCGGTCGAACACGCACGGGTGGCCGCGCCGGAGGTGTTGTCCTTCGCCGTACAGCATCTCGGTAAGGCGCTGGCCGAGCAAGGTCAGCTGACCGAGGCGCACGCGCTGCTACGCGAGGCGTTCGACCTGCGGACGGCCGAAGGCGATCCGGAACTGATCGAATCCACCCGGGTCGCGCTGGAAAGGCTTCCGGCACTGCCGATTCCATTGCCGCCTAAGGTCGCCGCACTGCTCGGTGCGGATGCGACCTGGTCGGTCGAGCACGAAGGGCAGAGCGGCGGTGTCGCTTTCGTCAACGGCACCTACTGGGTCAAGCGGGGACCGAAGGCCGTTGCGGAACACGAGCGACTGAACTGGCTGCGCGACCGGGGGATTCGGTTGCCGGAGACCGTAGTGTTCGACGGCGACGTGCTGGTGCTGGCCGACGCGGGCGCCGCGAGCCTGGCCGCGCGGGACGACGCGGGCGCGGGTGAGTCGTCGGTGGGCGCGGTCATGGGGACGTTGCTGCGCCGGTTGCACGACCTTCCGATCGCCGAGTGTCCCTTCGACGGACGGCTCGACGCGGTGCTGGCGCAGGCGCGCCGGCACGTCATCGAGGGCCTGGTCGACCTCGACAACTTCGATGACGAGAACGCGGGACTCGCCGCCGAAGACATCCTCGCGCGACTGCTCGACGAACGTCCCCAGCAGGAGGACTTGGTCGTGGCGCACGGCGACTTCACCCCACCCAACGTGCTCGAGGGTGCGATCCTGCTGGACGTCGGCGCGCTCGGGGTGGCGGATCGGTACCGCGACCTGGCGTTGGCCGTGCGGGATCTGCGTGACGACTTCGGCGAGGCCGAGGTGACCGCCTTCTTCGCCGCGTACGGCCTCGGCGAACCGGATCGCCATCGCCTGGAGTACTACCGCCTGCTCGACGAATTGTTCTGAGGTTCAAGGCTTTTTCGCGTAGTGGCGGGCTGCTTTGGTGCGGTTGCCGCACGTCGCCATCGAATGCCAGCGGCGCGTGCCGTTCTTCGAGGTGTCGTAGAAGAACAGTACGCAGTCGGGGTGGGCGCACTGGCGGATGCGGTCCGGGGCTTCGGCGAGCAGCTGGAGCAGGTTGTCGGCCGCCAGCCAGGCGGGTAGCCAGGTGGGGTCGGGGACGTCGACGACATCGGCGGGGCCGGCGTCGGTGAGCGTGCGCCGGATCCGGCCGTGCTCGAGCACCTCGTTCAGCGCGGTGTGGGCGGCGCTCTGCACCACGTCGTAGATGGCGGTCCGCGCTGATACGAGTGCGTCGAGGGTCGCCTGGTCGGCGGTCGCACGATCGCTCAGTCCTGCCGAGGCCAGCCAGATGCCCAGACCTGCCGCATCGGTGAGCAGGTCCTGTGGGTGTCCGTTCTCGTTCCACCGCGTGTTCAGCAGGTCGAGGGCCGGCGGTTCGCCGAGGTGGGGGCGTGGATCGGGCATGACTGAGGGTATCGAGCTCCTTCTGGTGGTCGAGTCATCCGGCACTTCTCTAACCGGTTAAAAACAGTTTACAGGTTGACGGCGGCGCCCGGCTGTGGCTATCTTCTAACCAGTTAAACCGATATAGACGGTTTAACCGATTGAGGAGGATTGCATGACCACGGTTGCCGCACCCCAGCTCGTTACCGGGCATATCGGGCTGAACGTGTCCGATCTGGATCGTTCGGTCGAGTTCTACCGCCGCGCACTGGGTTTCGAGCAGCTCGCCGCCAGCACCGACGGCGAACGGAAATGGGCGTTTCTCGGCGCGGCGGGCAAGCTCACGTTGACGCTGTGGCAGCAGAGCGCGGGCGCGTTCTCTGTCGAAACCCCGGGCCTGCACCATCTTTCGTTCCAAGTGGACACCATCGACCAGGTGCGGGCGGTCGAGGCGGCGCTGCGCGAGCAGCAGGTGCCGATCGTGCACGACGGTGTCGTCGCGCACGGTGAAGGCGTGGCGTCCGGCGGCATCTTCTTCGCCGATCCCGACGGTATCCGGCTCGAGGTCTACGCGCCGACCGGTGCCGAGTCCGCCCCCGCCCCCAGCGGCGCGGCCCCCACCTGTGGATTCTTCTGAGCCGCAGCCTTGTTGAACGCTCCGGCGGCGCAGATCCGCCGGAGCAACGCCCGCGACAGGAGTAAATGCGATGGCGCCCTTCCATTCCGGCGAACTCGCCGTGCAGCAGCGCATGGGTCAGGCGGCGGTCGCCGACCGGGTCGGCCGGATGATCCGGGCCGACATCCCGGCCGTCGCCGCGTCTTTCCTGGCCGAGCAGCCGATGGTGGTGGTCGGTGCCGCCGATGACACGGGCAGGCTCTGGGCCAGTGAGCTGGCCGGTCCGCCGGGGTTCGTGCACGCGGTCGACGCGGGCACCATCGCCGTCGACGCACGGCCTGCGGTGGGAGATCCGTTGCGGGAGGCGTTGACTCGGTCGGCACCCATCGGCATGATCGCCTTGCAACCGCAGCGGCGCAGGCGGATGCGCGTCAACGGCACCGCGACCGCCGTGGGCGACGGCCTGCGGATCGTCACCGACCAGGTCTATTCGAACTGCCCGAAATACATCACCCGCAGGCAACTTGAGTCCTATCAGCCGGATGCCGAGCCGCCGCTGCCCCGACACGGCACCGAGCTCGACGCACGTCAGCAGGCGATGATCACAGCGGCCGACACCTTCTTCGTCGCCACCGCCGACACCGAGGGGAACGCCGACGCCTCGCATCGCGGCGGCAATCCCGGTTTCCTCCAGGTGCTTTCGCCGACCCACCTGCGCTGGCCCGACTACCGCGGCAACTCGATGTTCATGACCCTCGGGAACATCCAGGTGAACCCGCGCTGCGGCATCCTCATCCCCGACTGGGCCACCGGCGGCACCCTGCAACTCACCGGCACCGCCGAGTTGACCTGGGCGCCGGAAACTTTCGCCGCCGGCGCGCAATGTTCGATCTACTTCACCCTCACCGAAGTGGTCGAACGCCCCAGCGCGGGACCACTGCGCTGGGGCCCACCCGAGCTTTCCCCCGTCAACCCCTGACACCACCCGCTCACCGAGAGGAGACGTTCATGCGACCCCCAGTGCCGCCGTTCGATCTGGAATCCGCCAAGGTCAAGGTGCTAGCCGCCGAAAATGCCTGGAACACCCGCGATCCCGAACGAGTCGCCGCCGCCTACACCGAGGACTCGGTCTGGCGAAACCGCGACGAGTTTTTCACCGGCCGCCCCGCGATCATCGAATTCCTCACTCGCAAATGGGCTTCGGAAAACGGCTACGCACTGCGCAAGGACCTCTGGGCCTTCGAAGGCAACCGCATCGCGGTGCGCTTCCAATACGAATGGCACGACGAAACCGGCCAATGGTGGCGCAGCTACGGCAACGAACAGTGGGAGTTCGCCCCCAACGGTCTGATGTCCCGCCGCGAAGCCAGCATCAACGACGTCCGCATCGCCGAATCGGACCGCCGCATTCCCGGCCCACGCGACCCGGGAGACGAGTCGATCCTCCCGCAGCAGTAACCCACCGCCACCAAGCCTCCTTTGTCCGAAGCGTCTGTGCCGCAACCACAGCCAGATGACCACGCTGGAAGGTTCACGTCGCGTGACTGACTGCGGAGTAAGCCGGGTACGGCAGGCGACGTGCTCAGCACTACTCACGGGAAAACCTGGGTGGAGGTTGCTATCGATGGGTCCATGGTCGATGGAACATGGTGACGTCAAAGTGTGAGCGGGGCCGCCATCATGTCCCGCTGGCTGTGCCGAGCGTGGTCGACGGGACCTGAGGGCGCCGAAGTGTGAGTGGGGCTGCCGTCATGTCCCGCTGGTCAGGGTCGGTGGTGGCCGGTGGGACATGAGGGCGGGGAAGTGCGAGTGGGGCCGTCGTCATGTCCCGTCAGTGGTATCGGGGCGTTGTCGACGGGACATGAGGGCGCCGAAGTGGGAGTGCGGCGGGCGTCATGTCCCCTTGATCATGGAGTGGTGGTCGGCACGGGACATGGGGGCGGTATCGGCCGCGAGGGGGCTGCCGTCGTGCCCGTTGGCCATGACTGGGTTGTGGTCGGTCGGTTTTGGTGGGCGTTATCGGGATCCGCACCCCACTCTGGGCTGCCCACTGAGGTGCAGGTCCGAGAGGGGGTGCGGATATGAAGGGACTAGGCGGCGACTTTGTGTTCGGCCGTGGCGGATTCGGTGGCGGGGCGTTGGCGGTGGAACAACGCGAAGGCGAGTAGGCCGAAGGCGATGCCTACGGTTGCGGCGACGGTGAAGGCTGCGTCCAGTCCGGATACGAAGTGCGGCAGGGTTGTCGGTTGATCTGAGCCGGAGGTTGTGCGGAAGACTGTGCCCAGCACTGCGACTCCGAGTGCGAGACCGAGTTGGCGGGCGGTGTTCACGGCGCCGGCCGCCGTGCCTGCCTGCTGCGGGGGTACCGCGGCCATACCCACCGATACGAGTGCGGGCGCGTTGATGCCGATGCCTGCGCCGAGCACTACGAATCCGGGAACCAGTGCTGCCCAGGATGATCCGGCATCGACCACGGTGAGCAGTCCTGTGCCGATTCCGACGACGACGAGCCCCGCGCCGATGGTCCACTTCGGGGCGACGTCGTGCATGAAACGGCCGAACACCGCGGCGACCAGGAATGCGGTCGCGGCCATCGGGAGCAATGCCAGGCCCGCGTGCAGCGGTGACATCCGCAACTGCTGCTGGAGCCAGAGCGAGACCAGGGGAGTGCTGGCGAACGCGGCGAACGTTTGGCCGCTCGCTCCGAGTAGTGTCGCGCCGAAGTCTCGGTTGCGCAGCAGTGACAGCGGGAACATCGGTGCGGCACTGCGGGATTCGACGACTACGAACACCGCGACCGCGACCACGCCGAGTAGCAGTGTGGTCACCGCGCGACCGTCCGACCAGCCGTGCTCACCGCCGCGAATAACCCCGTAGGTGAGTGCGGTCGCCGCGGTGGCGAAGGACAGCATGCCCAGAACGTCCACCCGGCGGTCCGTGCGACGCACCGAGGCCGGAAACACTATGGCGGTCAAGGCGATTGCCAGCACCGCGATCGGCAGGTTGACGAGGAAGATCCACCGCCACGACAGTGCCTCGGTGAGCACGCCGCCGAGCACCACCCCGATGCCCGCCGCGGCACCGGTCACCGCGCCCCAGACGCCGAACGCGATGCCGCGTTCCCGGCCGAAGTAGGTTGAGTGCAGCAGCGACAGGGTGGTGGCGAACATGGCCGCGCCGCCGATGCCTTGAAGTACCCGTGCGGCAATGAGATTCGAGGAGGTGTCGGCGATGCCGCAGCCGAGCGAGGCGAGGGCGAACAGGACGAGCCCGGCGAGGTAGGCGCGTTTCGCGCCGATCCGGTCGGCGAGCGAACCCAGGACGAGCAGCAGCGCGGCCAACGCCAGCGCGTAGCCGTCCACGACCCATTGCAGGCTGGACAGGCCGGCGTGCAGATCGGTCGCGATGTCGGGAAGTGCGACATTCACGATGGTGACGTCGATGAGCAGCATCAGCGTGCCTAGGCACGCGGCGAACAGGGGGAGCCATTTCTTCACAGGGGCCTCCGTGGCGGATTCGAACGATATCGACGCCAAGGTTGCGGCAATCGAACGCATCCCCCTAGCCGGATGGCGTGCTGCGTTAGATTCCTCCTATGCAGTACGACGGGTCTACGGAATCCTCCGCACTGGACGTTCTCGATCGGCAGATCCTGCACGCGCTGGTGCACGACGCCCGGATCCCGTTCGCCAAGCTCGGCGCCGTCCTCGACGTCTCCGAGCAGACCGTGGCGCGCCGCTACCGCGCGCTGCGCGAGCGCGGCATCATGCATGTATCCGGTCAAGTGAACGCCGTCCCGCTGGGCCACGCGCGCTGGGTGCTGCGGATCAGATCGACACCCGACAAGGCACTGCGGCTGGCCGAATCATTGGCCAGATTCCCGGATTTGAGCTGGGTCACGCTGCTGTCCACCGGCTCCGAGGTGACCTGCGTGAGCAGGCCACGCTCCGTCGAGCGACGAGACGCACTGCTGCTGAACACCCTGCCGCGGGCGAGTCAGGTGCGCGACGTGACCGCGCACGAGGTGATGCACCGTTTCCCGTCCGACGAGGAATGGCCACGCGACAGCCACCTCTTCACCGACCAGCAACTGCGGGAGCTGGGCGTGCAGCGCGCCGGCTGCGCGGTGGGCCTGCGCCGCGCGAACGCGGAGCGCACCGGACCGGATACCCCGCCGGATCTGACCCCCGAGGACGAGGCGATGCTCGCGCTGCTCGGCCGTGACGGCCGCGCGCCGTACGCGCAGATCGCGGCCGAAACCGGTTGGACCGCACCAAGAGTCGCGCGCCGGATGAGCGAGCTCGCCCAATCCGGTGTGCTGTATTTCGACCTCGACTTCGCCGTCGAGCGGATGGGCTACACCGCGCGGGCGGCCCTGTGGCTACGGGTGCGCCCGGCCGATCTCGACGCGGTGGGCCGCGCGATGGCGACCCACCCGGAAGTCGTGTTCGTCGCGGCGACCACCGGCC
Source organism: Nocardia suismassiliense (assembly GCF_900269665.1). GTDB lineage: Bacteria > Actinomycetota > Actinomycetes > Mycobacteriales > Mycobacteriaceae > Nocardia > Nocardia suismassiliense. The sequence goes on along the minus strand of NZ_LT985361.1, from coordinate 6,940,997 downwards.
CGACCAACATGATGGCGTCGGTGATCTGCCGCGACACGCCCCACCTCTACCGCTACATCACCGAACGCCTCGGCGCGCTGGACGGCATCAACGACCTCGAGGTAACCCCAGCTCTCCGCGTGCTCAAGCAAGCCCAAACCCTGCTCACCAGCGACCGGGTCTCCCTGGTGCGTTGACCCAGGTCGCGCCCTGATTTCACCACTGCACGGGTAGCTCGCCGAGGACAAGCTAACCTGGCTCGGCAACCCACCGCCGACCGTGAACGGCACCGCGGCATCCCCTCGACCTGGCGTGAATACTGGCCAGCGGCGGCACGACGAAGCGGAATAGAAGTCCGATCGCGTGTTCCCGGGCGCGTCGCTTGACTCGAACACTTGTTCGTCTAATCTTGGCGCCAGAACCTGTCGGTGCCGCCCTCTAATGTTGGCGCCAACCACAGAACGAGACTTACCCGTCGAAAAGGGGATCAGGACATGGCACCACAGGCGTACGACCGCGACAAGGCTCTCGAACTCGCGCTGGCCCAGGTCGAGAAGAACTTCGGTAAGGGCGCGGTCATGCGTCTCGGTGACGAGGTACGTCAGCCCCTCGCGGTGATCCCGACCGGGTCCATCGCGCTGGATGTCGCGCTCGGCATCGGCGGCCTGCCGCGTGGCCGCATCGTCGAGGTCTACGGCCCGGAATCCTCGGGTAAGACCACCGTCGCGCTGCACGCGGTGGCCAATGCGCAGGCCGCGGGCGGTGTCGCCGCGTTCATCGACGCCGAGCACGCGCTCGACCCGGATTACGCCAAGAAGCTGGGTGTCGACACCGACGCGCTGCTCGTCTCGCAGCCGGACACCGGTGAGCAGGCGCTGGAGATCGCGGACATGCTGGTGCGTTCCGGCGCCATCGACATCATCGTCATCGACTCGGTGGCCGCGCTGGTGCCGCGCGCCGAGATCGAGGGCGAGATGGGCGACAGCCACGTCGGCCTGCAGGCCCGGCTGATGAGCCAGGCGCTGCGCAAGATGACCGGTGCGCTGAGCAACTCCAACACCACCGCCATCTTCATCAACCAGTTGCGCGAGAAGATCGGTGTGATGTTCGGTTCGCCCGAGACCACCACGGGCGGTAAGGCGTTGAAGTTCTACGCCTCGGTCCGCCTCGACGTGCGCCGCATCGAGACGCTCAAGGACGGCACCGACGCGGTCGGCAACCGTACCCGGGTGAAGGTCGTGAAGAACAAGGTCAGCCCGCCGTTCAAGCAGGCCGAGTTCGACATCCTCTACGGCCACGGCATCTCCAAGGAGGGCTCGCTCATCGACATGGGTGTCGAGCACGGCTTCGTGCGCAAGTCCGGCTCCTGGTACACCTACGAGGGCGATCAGCTCGGCCAGGGCAAGGAGAACGCCCGCAAGTTCCTGCTGGAGAACACCGACATTCGCGACGAGATCGAGAAGAAGATCAAGGAGAAGCTCGGCATCGGCGCCGACGTGACCGCGGACGCGGGCACCGAGGTCCCCGCCGATTTCTGATCCGATGAACGGTCGACGCACGCCCCCACCGCGCCGGACCGCGCCCGATGAGTCGCGGTCCGAGCCGGTGCAGGAGATGCGGCGCCGACTTCACGAACTCCTGTCCGCCTCCGGTGCTGCCACCGATCCTCTCGGATCTCGGCCCGGCGAACAGGACCCCGGACGAGTCCGGTCGGCCGAAGGTGGTTCGGCCGAATCGGACACTATGGGAACTCGGTCGAGCGCGTCCGATCCGCAGCGGGCGCGTTCGGCTGGGTCCGGCCGCGGACGGCGAAAGTCGTCCCGGCGCACAAACTCCCACGCGGCTGATTCCGAACGGGCGGAAGGCCGATGGGCGGATCGGGTGGCGGCCGGATCCGAGCGGGGTACCCGCTCTTCGGAGCTGGACCCGCCAGGCGGGACGGTCGAGCAGGCGAAAGAGGCGTGTCTTCGCCTGCTCGCCGTCCGCGCCCGCAGCCGTGCCGAACTCGCGCAGCGCCTGGCGACCAAGGGCTACGCAGAGGAAATCACCGACCGCGCGCTGGACCGGCTCACCGAGGTCGGCCTCATCGATGACGCCGCCTTCGCCGAACAATGGGTGCACGCCCGGCACACCTTCTCCGGCAAGGGCAAACAAGCACTGGCGCTGGAACTCCGGCGCAAAGGCGTGGCGCAAGAGGACGCCGCCCCCGCCTTGGACGCCATCAGCTCCGACGACGAAGAATCCCGCGCCCGCGAACTCGTCCGCCGCAAACTGCGCAGCATCCCCGCCGGCCTCGACCGCGACAAAACAATCCGCCGCCTCGTCGGCATGCTCGCCCGCCGCGGCTACAACCAATCCACCGCCTTCACCGTCGTCAAAGCCGAACTGGCCCAAGCAGAGATCGATACCGAGGACATCGACACCGACCAGGGCTAGCTGGAAGCCGCGTCGGGGTCGGTCCGGACATTCGAAGCCGAGCTGGCACGAGTCGAGTTCGACGCCGCGGACACAGCCCAGGGACGGGAAGTATCCCCGGCCGTCCATCTCACCTGAGGCAGGTGGACCGAATTCGGCAGCTCAGTCTGTGGCGTCCAACTCGGGTGGCGCACCGGGGCGGGTGCGCCGACCGGTTGAGCACCGACCGGAAGGTTGCGGCGCGGGTGTAACTCTCGCTGACCTCATTCCGGACGGTCGAAACCCTCTCGCCGCGGCCGCCCATGCCCCTTGCCGTCGCCAACCCCTCTTGCCGCAATGCCATCCGCTCCGGGCGTCGGCCAGCAGTTCGGGGGCAGCACCCAGCGGGCGTAGGTGTTCTCCGGGTTCACCGTGATCACGTCGCACACTCGCACCACCAGCTCCAACTCGTCGGCCAGATGTTGCAGGGTCGGCATCACTACGGCGTCGGCGCCGACCCGTTCGATCGTGTCCAGCAACTGCGACACCGGGTTGCCGGTCTGCGGGCCGAACACCACGATCTTGGCCAGCTCGTACCCGAGTCTCTTTGCCACGCTGCGAATCTGCGTTTCGTCCCAGACCTGCGACACTCCCGACACATCGCGGCGCAGATAGCCGATCGCGGTAGGCCGTCCCCACATCCCCAGTTGCCCTCTCATCGAAGCTGATCATGCGTGCAACATCCGAGGTTAGAAGTGGCCAGTGCCACAGGGATAGCATGTTGCGAAAAGTTGCGGGCTTTGCGGTCGGTGCTGGTGGGAGAACCGAACCTCCGGTCGGATTTCACTGCACCGCAGGCATATTCACCCGCTGACCAGCCCTTGACCCCCGGTCCTGCGGGGCGGGACAATCGACGGGCTCGGGGCAACAGTTCGCAACATCCCATGACAAGGGGTCAACGATGCGTCTGACTTTTATCGGCGAAGATCCGGGCTCGAATCCGAACGGTTCGCCCACGGTGTATCGCACCGACCGAGATTCGTGGATTGTGCAGGGATGGGTAGTCACCGACCCCGAGGCTCTTGCTCACATGAACATCCCGCAGGGTGAAACCTGTGTGGAGATCCCCGACAGAATGATTCAGTTCTTCAGGAAGGGAGACCGTGGCATCGATAGTCTATGAAGAGTTCGAGCGGCTACTAGGCGAGTTCGTTGTCGAATCAGTGCATTTGGAGACCCGGGATACCTATCGAACGGCGGCCGAGCTACCGCACCTCGCACAGTGGACAGCCGGGGAACTCGATGATCTGGCCTGGCTACAAGGCTGGTGCGATACGGTCCGCGACCATGTGGCCGCAGGCCGCTCGGTCCGCCGGGCCAGAATCGTGTCGGAACCGCTGAGCGAGTACCAGCGCTGGTCCCACAGCATCGCAGGCCCGATGGTCGAGGCCGGCGAGGATATCCGCTGGGTGCCTCGGCGACTGATGTCCTCGGTGGCCATCCCGGGCAACGACTTCTACCTCCTCGACAACCGACTCGTGATCTTCCTCCACTACGCGGGCAGCGGCGTGGCCACCGACCAGGTCACCTCTCGCGATCCGCACGATATTCAGCTCTGCCGCACCGCCTTCGAGGCCGTGTGGCGGCTGTCCATACCGCACCGTGACTACCGGCCCAGCTAATTCCGCGCAGGAGGCCCGACGGGCGCTCGGCAATCGGCTGCGGGATATCCGCAAGGCCGCCGGGATCACCATCCGGCAGCTGGGCGCGGAGACCGGCCAGCACTTCACCCGGGTGTCCAAGATAGAGAACGGCGTTCAGTTCCCGACCCATCGGGACATCCGGGCCTGGTGCCGCGTGTGCGCCGCCGTCGATCAGGAGCTCGACTTGGTCGCGACACTGCGCGCGGTCGACTCGGCCTATCTGGAATTCCGGCGGCAGAGCCGGGCGGGCATGAAGCGGGTGCTCGGTGCGCACACCCCCGAGCGCTACCAGGCGACGAAGGTGTTCCGGATCTACGAGCACAACGTCATTCCCGGTCTGTTCCAAACCGCGGAGTACACCGCCGCGATGCTGGCGTTCTGGATCCGCTTTCTCGACACCCCCAACGACCTCGACGAAGCCGTGGCCGTACGCATGGAACGTCAGCGCGTGCTGCACCGTGGCGGAAAACGATTCGTGGCCGTACTCGAGGAGCAGGCGCTGCGCACCTGGTTCGGCACGGCGGAGGTGCAGGCGGGACAACTGGGCCGGCTGCTGGAGCTGATGTCGATGCCCAACATCTCGCTCGGCATCATCCCGCTGATGACCGAACGGGAAGCCGTCGCTTCCACCGGGTTCTGGATCTTCGACGACGCCATGGTCGCGCTCGAGACACCGACCGCAGGCATTCAGGTCACCCAGCCCGCCGAGTGCGCCATGTATGCCCGCATGTTCGAGGTTCTCAAAGGTGTGGCCGTGTACGGACGCGACGCGCGCGGCCTCATCTTGCAGGTGCTCAGTGAGCTGGACTCATAACCCGGGGATGGTGATGAAGACGGCGCCCGCGCTGTCCTGCCGGAAGTAGACGTCGTTCGGGGGATTCGGGTAGGACTGCAGGCCGGAGTCGGGGAGCCAGATGTAGTCGACCAGGTGCAGCGGGAAGGGACCGGCGGGAACGACCAGGTGCACGTCGACGCCGTCGGGCCCGGGTGCTTGAAACAGGAAGCCAGTTTCGGGTAGCGGAGTCACCTCGCGGCCGGCGACCCGCATCGAGATGGGCGGGCTGTCATAACGCAGGGCGATGCTGGTGGCACCGCGGGTGGAGCGCAGGCGCAGATGGACCGTGCGCTGCCCCGATTCGGTGGTGTCGGAGAGGATTTCAGCGGTCGGCGGGGAGAGGGCCTCGGCCGGCGCTGGGCCGCTCGCGACGGCGGTGGGCCAGAGCTCAGCGAACCGCTCGGTGGGTGTGGTGCGGTCGACGAGGTCGCGGGTCCAGCGATCGGGGGATTCGCGGGAGAGCCACAGCGCCTCGTTCCGGTCGGCGTCGAGCGCGTAGATGAGCTGGGACGACATCGGATGCTCGGCATCGAAGCGGTCGACCGCCAGACCCGCGGCGGCCAGGACGATGGCGAGCACGACTGCGGTCGACGGGATGGCCCAGCCGCGCCGGGCCGGCCACGCCTGGGTGAGCGTCAGCATGAGCAGGCCACCGAGCAGCACCACCGCGGGCGCGACCAGGAACGGGGCCGTCGTGATGCCGGTTTGCAGCACGGGCCACGTTGCGCTGCCGAGGAATATCGCCGCAGGCACCAGAAATATGGTCAAGACCGGCAATCGCCACCGCTCCGGCATCGCGAAGGTAGCCGCCACCCCCACCGCTGCGGCGAAGGTGGGCACGACCAGTATGTGCGCGGTCGCGGGAGCGAGGATCGCGAGCGCGAGACCGAGTACGGCCAGGCAGCACAGCAGTCCGGCCGCGGCGGCCATGGCACCGAACAGTCGCCGTGCGATCACGAACCAGGCGGCGAGTACCGCGACGGACAGCGCGAGAATCGCCACGTAATAGAACTCGGGTCGATAGGGGTCGACGAACAGCGGGCGGTACTCGGGCCGGATCGCCTTCAGCACTTCCCACAACCCGTATACCGCGCCCGTCGCGAGCGGAGCCGCGACCAAAACCGTTGCGGCGGCGCCGAATATGCGCCGCAGACTGGTCTCCCCGGCGCGCCGGAGCTGCCTGCTGAGCCAGGCCACGGCAAGGACGGTGGCCACGGCGAGCGCGATCATCACCCAGAACGGCAGCACCACCAGCACGCCGAACGGCAGCTGGAAGAACGAGCGATCGGTGTCGTCGGTGACGGTGAGGTCCTTGTCGCCGAATTCCCGGGCCAGCGCGAGGCTGTTGTCGCCCATCTGCTGCACCGTCGCCAGATCCACGTGCGCCGGATCATCGACAGGGCTGTGGTAGTAGGCGCTGCGACCGGCGAAAGCCCAGTCCAGCACCCGCAATCCGCCGGGCTCGAAGGCGGCGAAGTCGGTATTGCTCGACGTCTGCGCACCGGCCAGCGTGGTGGACAGCGAGTCGGTGTTCGGATACGGCGCGGCCCGCTGGACAGCGCGGATCAGCGCGCCATCGGGATGGGTGGTCCGCCACAACAACACCGGGCCACCCGCACCGCGTGCCTCGTGGTTGATCACCACGCCGGTGTCGCGACCGTCCTGGCCCGCGGTGACGAACGCTTCCGCGCCCAGCAGGCCGGTCTCCTCGGCGTCGGTCAGCAGCACGACCACGTCGTTGCGCAATGCGGTGCCACTCGCGCGCAGTGCGCGAACGTCCTCCAGCACTGCCGCCACCCCGACCCCGTCGTCGTTCGCGCCAGGGCCGGAGGCGACGGAATCATAGTGCGCCGTCAGGAAAACAGTTCCGGTCGAATTCGTGCCCGGCAGCCTGGCAACGATATTGGCGATCCGCCCCATCCCCAGCACATCCCGCTGGAGGTTGGTCGGATACTTGCCGACCCCCTCTTGGATCTCGGTGTCCAACCCCAGATTCCGCAGCTCCGCCACCAGATGGTCACGCACTCGAGCGTGCTCGGGCGTGCCGACGGGATGCGGCTGTCGCGCGATCTCCTCGACCACCCGAAACGCGCGCTCAGCACTGAAAACATCCCCGGGCGCGGAGTCCGGCCGATACCCGCGCGGCTGCTGCTCCCACGCCGTCATCACCACCACGGCCAGCAGGACAGCAAACGCCAGAAAACCGGAGATCCATCGCCCTGCTCGCACGAACGCGATCGTAGTCGGCCCATCCGACTAGTTGGCTGCGCCGGACGTCGACACCCCAACCGTAAAAGGGCGAAACTACGCGAACGGCGGTGCACCGGAGCGGGTTACCGCATCCAGCGCACCGCCGTATCGCGTTGCGTTCGACGTCGAACAGTTACTTCTTGGTGAGATCCATCCCCGGTGCCGCATCGGTGATGATCGAGTCGGCCGTGAGGACCGCCTTACCCTTCTTGCGGGAGCGCAACTTCTTCTCCAGCTTGGTCGCGAAGATGGTCAACGCGCTGTTCAAAATGATCATGACGATGGCGATCACGATGAGCGAGGGCACCGTGTTCTGTTCCGCCGCACCGAGTTGCTGGCCGGAGCGCACGATCTCGGTGTAGGTGATCTGATAGCCGAGCGCCGAGTCCTTCAGCGCGACAACCATCTGCGAGACCAGCGCGGGCAGCATCGCGGTAATCGCCTGCGGCAGCAGGATCAACCGCATCAGCTGGTTCTTGCGCATGCCGAGCGCGACCGCCGCCTCGGTCTGTCCCTTGGGCAGCGAAAGGATGCCCGCGCGGACGATCTCGGCGATGACCGAGCCGTTGTACACGGTCAGTGCGATCACCACGGCGGCCAGCGCCAGATCATCGACCTTGAACACCTTGTTCTGGGAGAACAGGGCGAACAGGAAGATCATCAGGATCAGCACAGGGATGGCCCGGGAGACCTCGACCACCGCGCCGGCCACCCAGCGCACCACGCGGTGCTCGGACAGCCGCAGGATGCCGAAGATCATGCCGATCAGCAGAGCGAACACGATCGACAGCAGGGCGGCGACGACCGTGCCCTTCAAGCCGGGGAGCAGGTAGGTCTCCCAGACCTCGAGGTCGACGAACGGCTTCCACTTCTCCGCCGTGAACTGTCCCTTGTCGGCGAAGCCGCTGTACAGCACCCAGAGGAAGGCCGCGACGGCGACGATGACGACAACCGAGTAGACGTGGTGCCGGATCCGGCCCTTGGGGCCGGGCGCATCGAAGAGAACCGAAGGCGCAGTGGTCATCGGGCCACCTCGAATCGTTTGGCGAGCCAGCCGAAGAGCAGCCCGGTCGGCAGGGTCAGGATGACGAAGCCGAGCGCGAAGATGGCACCCACGGCAACCACCGCTGCCTCGTTCTCATTGATGTTCGCCATGAGGGTGGCGGCTTCGACCACGCCGATGGCGGAGGCGATGGTGGTGTTCTTGGTCAGTGCGATCAGCACGCTGCCCATCGGGGCGATGACCGCCCGGAAAGCCTGGGGCAGCACGATCAATCGCAGGTTCTGGGCGAAGGTCAGGCCGAGGGAACGGCCCGCCTCCGACTGCCCCATCGCCACGGTATTGATGCCGGAGCGCAGCGATTCACAGACGAAAGCGCCGGTGTAGATGCTGAATCCGAGAATGGCGTAGCGGAAGTTGTTGTCCGCCACGGAATTCGGTCCCTCACCCGCGAGGTTCCAGCCCATCGTGGTGTACAGGCCGAGCGACATGAAGATGATGATCAGCGTGAGCGGAGTGTTACGGAAAATGGTGACGTAGGCGGTGCCGACCGCGCGGGCGATCGGTACTGGGGACACGCGCAGCGCGGCGACGAAAGTGCCCAGGATCAGCGCACCGACCGCGGACAGAACGGTCAGTTTGATGGTCACCCAGAAGGCGTCGAGGATTTGATCGTCATACCTCGAGATCAGGTCGAACACGGCGAACGTGTCCCTCCCATCGGGTCTCGATTTTCAGGGGATGTGCGGCGGGTGGCCCAACCGGCGCGGTCAGGCCACCCGTGCGAGGGAAGAACTCAGTACCGGTTGACCTTCGGCGGCTCCGGCGCCTGGTACCCGGAGATGCCGACGGTCGAGTCGAACGCCTTCTTCCAGGAACCGTCGGCGATGATCGCCTCGATCGCGTCGTTCACCTTGTCGCGGAGCTCCTTGTCGCCCTTCTTCAGGCCGATGCCGTAGTTCTCCGTGGTGAACGGCTTGCCGACGACCTTGAACGCACCGGTGCTCTGGGCGGCGTAACCGGCCAGGATGATGTCATCGGTGGTCACCGCGTCCCACGAACCGGCGCGCAGGCCCTCGAGGCACAGCGAGTAGGTGTCGTTGGTCTGCAGCTGGGTGTCCTTGAAGTTCTTCTCGATGTTCTGCGCGGGCGTGGAGCCCTTCACCGAGCAGACCTTCTTGCCCTTGAGGCTGTCCGGGCCGGTGATGTCGGTGTTGTCGGCGCGCACCAGCAGCGACTGGCCCGCGATGTAGTACGGGCCGCCGAAGTCGACCTTCTGCTTGCGCGCGTCGTTGATCGAGTAGGTGGCCACGATGTAGTCGACCTGCCCGTTCTCGATCAGCGTCTCGCGCTGGCCGGACGGGGATTCCTTCCAGGTGATGCCGTCGGCCTTCACGCCGAGCTTCTCCGCGACCAGCTTGCCGATCTCGACGTCGAAGCCGCTGTAGGAGCCGTCCTTGTTGCGCAGGCCCAGGCCCGGCTGGTCGAACTTGATGCCGATGGTGAGCTTGCCGTCCTTGGCGTTATCCAGGGCGGACTTGGACTCACCGCCGCCACACGCGGTGGCGGTCGCGGCGGCGAGTGTCAGTGCGATCGCACCGACACCGAGTCGCAGGGCACGGTTGATCCTCATCGAGTTTCCTTCTCTCATGGGTTTGCTGGCCGTGGACGTTTGGACTAGGCCGTCCATCGGTTCGGCACGGGCCAGCGGTCGATCTCTACGTTTCAGTGGGTCAGAATCTTGCCGAGGAAGTCCTTGGCACGGTCGGACTTCGGCGCGGTGAAGAACACCTCGGGTTCGGCGTCCTCGACCACCTGGCCGTCGGCCATGAACAGGACTCGGTTGCCCGCGCGACGGGCGAAGCCCATCTCGTGGGTGACGACCAGCATGGTCATCCCGTCCTTGGCCAGCGAGACCATCACGTCGAGCACCTCCTGGACCATTTCGGGGTCCAGTGCGGAGGTCGGCTCGTCGAACAGCATTACCTTCGGGTTCATCGCCAGGGCGCGGGCGATGGCGACGCGCTGCTGCTGCCCACCGGACAGCTGCGCCGGGTACTTGTCGGCCTGGTTGGCGATGCCGACCCGGTCGAGCAGTTCCATGGCGTGCTTGCGCGCCGCTTCTTTCTTGATCTTGCGAACCTTGATCGGCGCGAGCATCACGTTCTCGACGATCGTCTTGTGCGCGAACAGGTTGAACGATTGGAACACCATGCCGACGTCGGCGCGTAGCGCGGCGAGGCCGCGGCCTTCGGCAGGGAGCGGGACACCGTCGATGGCGATGTCACCGGAGTCGATGGGTTCGAGGCGGTTGATGGTGCGGCACAGCGTCGATTTCCCGGAACCCGAAGGCCCGAGAACAATGACTACCTGTCCTTTGGGGACTTCCAGGTCGATATCGCGCAGTACGTGCAGTTCACCGAAGTGCTTTTGCACGTTGCGCATCGAGATCATCGGCACGCTGGCGGCGCTGGCGTCCCCGGTTGAAGCGTTCCCGGTCGTATCGGGCGCGGCGGCGTCGTCGGTCATGGTCCAAGACCTTAAAGGCAAAATCCGGATTTGCCCGAGTTTCGGCGACACACCGTTCCGCCACGCCGGGGCGACACGCCGTGTTAACCCCGCTGCCCGGTTCGTCCGAGTAGGGCTCGGCGGACCCGGAGCGGGGTCGACTCAGGGGGTAGCGTGCCTGATCAGAAGGCGTTAGCGCCGTTAGGACCGGAACGACCGTGCCAGCAAAAAACGTGCCGTTAAAAAATGTGCCGATGCCCCCGAAATTTGGGTCGCCCGAACGTCGTCCGATTCGGGCCTGCCCGTACCCTGGACGCGTGGATTCGATCGGAGAGGCAGTGTTGGCACCCGCCCAACCGCCCACAGAGGGCCTGCGCAGCTACGAGGTCCGCACCTTCGGCTGCCAGATGAACGTGCACGACTCCGAGCGCTTGTCCGGGCTGCTGGAGGACGCGGGGTACGTGAAGGCCGCGCCGGGGGCGACGGCCGACCTCGTCGTGCTCAACACCTGCGCGGTGCGCGAGAACGCCGACAACAAGCTCTACGGCACCCTCGGCCACCTGGCCTCGATCAAGGCCGACCAGCCCGGCATGCAGATCGCCGTCGGCGGCTGCCTGGCGCAGAAGGACCGCGGCACCGTGGTGCGCAAAGCGCCGTGGGTGGACGTCGTATTCGGCACGCACAACATCGGCTCGTTGCCGGTGCTGCTGGAGCGGGCCAGGCACAACGCCGAGGCGCAGGTGGAGATCCTGGAGTCGCTGGAGGCGTTCCCGTCGAGCCTGCCCGCGAAGCGCGAGTCCGCGTACTCGGGCTGGGTGTCGATCTCGGTGGGGTGCAACAACACCTGCACCTTCTGCATCGTGCCCGCGCTGCGCGGCAAGGAGGTCGACCGCCGCCCCGGTGACGTGCTGGCCGAGGTGCAGGCGCTGGTCGACCAGGGCGTGCTCGAGGTGACGCTGCTCGGGCAGAACGTGAACTCCTACGGGGCCTCGTTCGCCGACCCGGACGAGGCGCGCGACCGCGGCGCGTTTGCCAAGCTGTTGCGCGCGTGCGGCACCATCGACGGATTGGAGCGCGTGCGCTTCACCTCGCCGCACCCGGCCGAGTTCACCGACGACGTCATCGAGGCGATGGCGGAGACCCCGAACATCTGCCCGCAGCTGCACATGCCGCTGCAGTCCGGCTCGGACAAGGTGCTCAAGGCGATGCGCCGCTCCTACCGCAAGACCCGTTACCTGGGCATCATCGAGAAGGTGCGGGCCGCGATGCCGCACGCGGCGATCACCACCGACATCATCGTCGGGTTCCCGGGGGAGACCGAGGAGGACTTCCAGGAGACCCTGGACGTGGTCCGGCAGGCCCGCTTCACCAGCGCGTTCACCTTCCAGTACTCCAAGCGGCCGGGCACCCCCGCCGCCGACATGCCCGATCAGCTGCCGAAAGCCGTTGTGCAGGAACGCTATGAGCGGCTCATCGCGCTGCAGGAGGAAGTCTCGCTCGCCGCGAACCGGGCGCTCATCGGCACCGAGGTCGAGCTGCTCGTGGCCGACGGGGCGGGCAAGAAGAACGCCGCCACCGCGCGGATGAGCGGGCGTGCGCGCGACGGCAGGCTGGTGCATTTCCGGCCCGGCGGTACCGCCGAATCGATCCGGCCCGGCGACATCGTGACCGTCGATCTCACCGAGGCGGCACCGCATCACCTGATCGCCGACGCGCCGATCAAGACGCACCGGCGCACCGCCGCCGGTGACGCGCACGAACGCGGCGTCACGCCGAAGACCGAACCCATCGGTGTCGGCCTCGGACTGCCCCGCATCGGCGCCCCCGCGCCGGAACCGGTTGCGGCCGTTGGTTGTTCGACCGGTTGCGGGTCGTAGAACGCGACGTATGTGGCGGCGCGGGCATCGAAACCGAGCGTCGGTGCGGCGGATCGGTGGGCAAGCGGGCCGGATGGCGCGCATGCTGAAAGAACACGGCGTCGTGGCGGCGGCATGAACCGGTCAGCCACCGGCGCGGTCGGATTGCTTGGTGATAGCCACGATGCGCACAACAGTGAGCGAGCCAGGCGCCGTCGCGCACTATGCGCGGCGGAACCGAATGTCAGCGAAGGGGCGGCGTGAGCGAGAAGACGAGCGACAACAGCGACGGATCGGGCGAGAAGTTCACACCGGACCCGGCCGCGCAGTCGAAGAACACGAAACCTACTACCGGCGGTAGTGGGTCGGCTGCGGCGAACGAACCCGATGCTGGCACAGTGGACGCGGGCAGTGCAGCGAACCACGAACAAGCCGAACGAAACGAGGGTTCAGTGAACTCGGTCGAGAACAGCAACTTCGAGCAGTTCCGCGACGAACTGGACGCGGTGGAACGTCGCATCGCCGGGGAGATCGACCCCGGTGTGCGCGCCATGGTGGTCGCGGGCGCGGTGTTCGTGCTGTTGCTCTCGCTGGTGCTGCCGCACGCCGGCGGCGCGCGCGGTTTCGACGTGCTGCTCGGTACCAACGCCGCCCAACTGGAGCACATCGGGCTGCCGTCGCGGATCTTCGTCTGGTTCCTGGTGATCTTCGGCATCGGTTTCTCGATGCTGGCGCTGATGACCCGCCGCTGGTTCCTCGCCTGGATCGCCGTCGCCGGCACCGCCATTACCAGCGTGTTCGGCGTCTTCTCCATCTGGCACCGGCAGACGCCCGGCATCGGCAACTACCACGGTGCGGGGCCCGCCATCGGACTCATCCTCGGCACCATCGCCGCGATCGTGCTGACGTTCCACTGGATTCGCGTGGTCTGGAGTCGAACTGCGGTGCAGCTGGCCGCCGAAGAGCAGCGCCGCAATGCCTCGGCCGCAGCTGAAGAACGCGACCGCCGCCGCCTCACCGGGGAGTAGCGCTGCCCGAGCGTTCGCGGGAGTAGCGCTGCCCGAGCGTGTGCGCCGCCCGGGGTGCTGGCCGCTCGCCGGTGTGACGTAGAGCAGCCGCACACTTTCTGACGAGGCGCACACCAAATCGCATGCGATTCGATATGCGGCGCGTCAAAAAGTGTGCGGCTGGGTCTAGCTAGAGATTGGTGACCGCGCCTTCGGCGGCCTCGGCCCATTCACGCCACTGCTTGGCCTGTTCGAGGGCCTTCTCGGCGTCGCGTGCCTTGCCCGCGGCCTGGGCCTTGGCGGCCTGCTCCTCGAATTGCGCTACCCGCTCCCGGAATTGGGCCGCGCGGGCCATCGCCTCCGGGTCGGTGCGGCGCCACTGCGCGTCGACCGCGTCGCGGACCCGCTTCTCGATGGCGCGCAGCTTGCCTTCCAGTTCCTGAATGCGTTCGCGCGGCACCTTGCCGATGGCGTCCCACTTGTCCTGCAACTCGCGCAGCGAGGCGCGGGCGGCTTCCAAGCCGTTGGCCGGGTCGATGTGCTCGTAGGCCTGCAGCAGTTCTTCCTTGGCGGCCGCGTTGTGGTCGAACTCGGCGTCGCGCTCGGTGACGGCGGCGTTGCGGGCGGCGAAGAACACGTCCTGCGCGCTCTTGAAGCGCCGCCACAGGGCCTCGTCGGCTTCGCGCGGCGCCCGGCCCGCGGCCTTCCACTCGGCGAGCAGGTCACGGAAGATGCCCGCGGTGCCGACCCAGTCGGTCGAGCCGGACAGCTCCTCGGCGCGCACGCACAGCTCTTCCTTGCGGGTCTTCGCGGACGCGCGTTCCCGGTCGAGCTCGGCGAAGTGCGCACCGCGCCTGCGGTTGAACGCCTCGCGGGCCTTGGAGTAGCGCTTCCACAGCGCGTCGTCGACCTTGCGGTCCACGCCGCGGATCGACTTCCACTCGTCGAGGATCTCGCGCAGCCGGTCGCCCGCGGCCTTCCACTGGGTGGATTCGGCGGCGATCTTCTCGGCCTCGGCGCACAGCGCTTCCTTGCGCTCGGTGTGCTCGTGGCGCGCGCGGTCCTTCTCCTCCTTGGCGTGCGCGGCCGCCTCTTCGGAGTGTTCGGCGATTGCCGCGAGCCGCTTGGCCAGCCCGTCGATATCGCCGATCACGGCGGCGGTGGGCAGCGATTCGGCGAGGGCGACGGCGGCGGCCTTGGTCTTGCGGGCATCCGCGCCTGCAGCCAGACGCGCCTCGAGCAGCGCGACCTCGGTGGCCAGGTCGTCGAAGCGGCGGCCGAAGTGGGCCAGCCCCTCGGCGGCGTCACCGGCCTGCCAGGAGCCGACCTGACGTTCGCCCTCGGCGGTCTTCACCCAGGCGGTGCCGTCCTCGTCGACCCGGCCCCATGCGCTGGGATCGGAGACGGTGGGCACCACGGGGTGCGGGTGCTGAGTCTGGCCCGGCGTCGCGTGCGGCTTGGGAGGTTGGACCGAGCCGCCGGGTTTCGGGGCACCGGAAGAGCGCGGCATCGCGCCGGGGCTGGCTTTCGCGGTTCCGTTGCTGTCGGTCATTGCTCCTCGTCCCTGCCGCGCGTCACGGCTGCCTGGTTACGCCCTAGCTCATCCCATTGAACCCGGTCCGAGCTCTTGTGACCATCGACCCATGCCCTCACTCGGCGGAATCACGGGGATTGCAACCCCTGATGACCTGGGTTGTAGCTCCTCGAACAGTAGCAATCTCGGCCAGGTTTGCGGCAGAGACACTCGAAGCTGGGCGGTACCCGCGGTGCGTATCGGTGTCCCGCGCAACGGTTACGGTTAGCCCGTGATCCCGATTGCCGCCCTGGTCCCGTCGCCGCCGATCCTGGTGCCCGAGCTCTGCGGCGGTGTGACAGGCGCGGTTCCCGGTCACGCGGGCGATCCGCGGTCGGTGCTGCGGGCCGCCGTGCTCGACGCCGCGACCGCGCTCGCGCGGGTGTCAGACCGCTGGACAGTAATCGGTACCGGTGCCGCCGACCAGGTGTTCGGTCCGGAAACGGTCGGTACGTTTCGCGGCTTCGGGACGGATGTCCGGGTCGCGCTTTCCGCGACCGCTACAGCCGAACCGGATGCTCAGCTTCCGCTGCCGGTGTTGATCGCTGGATGGTTGCGGGAGCAGGTGGCGCCCGCCATCGACGCGGACGTTCGGATCGTCGCCGCCGATACGTCGGAGGACCGCTGCGTCGAACTCGGTGCGAAATTGCGGGCGGAGCTGAATGGTTCTGCCGGGCAGCACGGCGTGCTCGTGGTGGCCGACGGTGCTGCGACGTTGTCGTTGAAAGCGCCCGGCTATCTCGATGAGCGGGCCGCCGGTGTGCAGAACGAACTCGATCGCGCGTTGGCCGCGGGGGATCGGGCTGCGTTGCGCTCGCAGGATCCGGCGCTGTGCGCGGAACTCGTGATGTCCGGGCGGGCCGCCTATCAGGTGCTGGCCGGGTTGTTCGAGACTGATCCGATGGTCGAGACGCTGTACAGCGACGCGCCTTTCGGGGTCGGATATCAGGTGAGTCTGTGGCGACCTGCCGGGACGGTGTCCGCATGAGCGCGAGTTATGGGCAGAGCGGCGGAGCCGAGCGGGGCGCGTCTTTCGGCGTCGGGTATCAGATGAGCCAGTGGCGACCGGCGAGGTCCGTGTGAGTGACTCCGACATCACCCCGATCGCGGTGGTCGGCCCCACCGCCACCGGTAAATCGAACCTCGGCCTGGACCTCGCCGAACGGCTCGGCGGCGAGATCGTCAACATCGACGCGATGCAGCTCTACCGCGGCATGGACGTCGGCACCGCGAAACTCAGCGTCGCCGAACGGCGTGACATCCCGCATCACCAGCTCGATGTGCTCGATGTGACCGAAACCGCGACCGTCGCCGCCTATCAGGCCGCGGCGAGCGCGGACGTGGCCGCGATCATGGCGCGCGGCCGCGTTCCCGTCATCGTCGGCGGGTCGATGATGTATGTGCAAGCGCTGCTGGACAAGTGGGAGTTCCCGGCCACCGACCCGGCCGTGCGGGCGCGGTGGGAGGCGGTGCTCGCCGAGGGCGGTGTCGCCGCCGTGCATGCGGCGCTGCGGCAGGCCGATCCCGCTGCCGCGGCCACCATCCTGCCCACCGACGGCCGCCGCATGGTGCGCGCGCTCGAGGTCGTCGAGCTGACCGGTCAGCCGTTCGCCGCGTCTGCACCCGAGATCGGCAGGCCGCGCTGGGGCACGGTGATCATCGGTGTCGATCGCGAGACCGCCGAGCTGGACGAGCGGATCGAACGCCGCACCGAGTTGATGTTCGCCGCCGGGCTGGTCGACGAGGTACGCGGGCTGATCGACCAGGGCCTGCGTGACGGCGTGACCGCCCGGCGCGCCATCGGGTACGCACAAGTCCTGGCGTATCTCGACAACGAATACGACATGAAGCATGCGCAAGAACGCACCCTGATCGGCACCCGGCGCTACGTTCGACGGCAGCGCTCGTGGTTCCGGCGGGACCCACGGGTGCGCTGGGTGGACGGTGCCGCCCCCGATCTGGTGGCGACCGCGCTCGCCCTGCTCGACGAGAAAGAACGGACTCCGCAGTGACCCGACGTGTGAGCACCCGCAATGCCTCGGTCCAGGTGTGGCAGGCCTACCTGAACAACCGGACCAAACGCCACCGCGACGGGCGCTTCCTGGTGCAGGGCGTGCGCCCGATCACCCAGGCCGTCGCCAACGACTGGCCGCTGGAGACGCTGCTCTACCGTCTCGGCACCCCTGATCTGTCCAGCTGGGCCAGGGAGCTACTGGACACCAGCGACGTTCCGCAGGTCGGGCTGGTGCCGGAGTTGATGGCCGAGCTCGGCGAAAAGGTCGGCGGCATACCGGAGTTGGTGGCTGTCGCGGTGTCGCGTCAGCAGGAACTGGACACCTTCGAACCGGGGGAGCCCGGCGAGGACGCGCCCGTGGTCGTGGTGTTCGACCGGCCCAACTCGCCGGGCAACCTAGGCACGCTGATCCGGTCCGCCGACGCGTTCGGTGCCAGCGGGGTAATCGTCACCGGGCACGGCGCCGACCAGTACGACCCGCAGGCCGTGCGCGCGTCCACCGGTTCGCTGTTCGCGATGCCGGTGTTGCGGGCGGCCGGCGCCGCGCAGGTGCTCGAATTCCGGGACAGACAGGTGCGCCGCGGCATCCCCACCCGGATCGTCGGCACCGACGAGCACGGACCGCGCGCGGCCTACGACTACGACTTCACCGAGGCCACCATCCTCGTCGTCGGCAACGAGACCACCGGGATGAGCGCCGCCTGGCAGGACGCCTGCGACGACATGGTGCACATTCCGATGGGCGGCACCGCCAGCTCGCTCGGCGCGCCCTCGGCGGCCGCCGTCGCACTGTACGAAATTTCCCGGCAGCGCCGGACGTTTGCCAAATGACGACAAGGTAGGGAGAACACGCACGTGTCGGATATCGAGTTCACCAAGGGGCACGGCACCCAGAACGATTTCGTGCTGCTGCCGGACCTCGAGGTTCGCCTGGAGCTGACCGCCGAGCGGGTCAGCGCGCTGTGCGACCGTCAGCGCGGTTTGGGTGCCGACGGTGTGCTGCGGGTGGCGCGAGCTGGTGCGTTGCGTGCGGCGGGGGTGCTCGACGAGCTGCCCGCTGGAGTGGGTGATGCGGATTGGTTCATGGACTACCGCAATGCCGATGGTTCGATCGCCGAGATGTGCGGGAACGGTGTGCGGGTGTTCGCGCACTATCTGGTGGCTTCGGGGCTGGAGGACAGCAAGGAATTCGTTGTCGTCAGCCGCGCGGGTGGGCGGCCGGTCGTGGTGCATTCCGCCACTGCGGTGGACGGTGAGGTCACCGTGGACATGGGGCCCGTTCGGGAACTCGGTGCATCCACTGCGACCGTCGCGGGCTGGGCGTATCCCGGGGTCGGTATCGATGTCGGGAATCCGCATCTGGCCTGTGTTGATCCCGAGCTGTCCGCGGAGGGGTTGGCCAAGCTGGACCTCACTGTGCCGCCTGGTTATGACCCGGATCTTTTTCCGCATGGTGTCAACGTGGAGATTTTGACCGCGCTGGACGCGGAGCGTTCGGTCGATATGCGGGTGTATGAGCGTGGGGTCGGCGAAACCCGTTCTTGCGGAACCGGAACCGTCGCTGCTGCCGCGGCGGCGCTGGTTCGTGAGGGGTTCCGGATCGCCTCCGATACGGGGGAGGTTCGCGTGCGGGTCCCCGGTGGTGCGGTCACGGTCGGGTTCGCGGGCGGTAGTGCTTCGCTGCGTGGGCCGTCGGTGCTGGTGGCCTCGGGAACTATTGCTGAAGGTTGGTGGCAGCAGCTCTGACCCGGTCTCGCCGGCCTGCTGATTGCACGGGGCATCGCTACAGACCGACAGCCGGGTACGCCGCCGCACATGGGCGTGCCGCTCGGCACGGTCCCAGCCGGGACTATGCCTGGGAACTCGGCGTACCCACCGAGGATCCGGTCGCCGCGATCCCCAGTGGCCGACGGGAGATCTGGACCATCGACCTGGGCCGGATCGCCGCGGTTGTCGGCGGTCCCGATTCGTTGGCCGTGGCGTGTCTGTGTTTGTCGGGTCAGTTGGCCGTGGCGTGTCTGTGTTGTCGGATCATGCGAGGTCCGACGGCGCCGTTCGAGCGTGGCGGTCGGTGACGGCTGGCCTCGGCGGCATGTCGCGCCCGCCGATTCCGCTCACATCGAACGCGATCGCCACGGATTGGTCGGCAGCCACCAGGGAATACTTCATCGGGCCGCGCCTGTTGGGTGGACGGACACCGCTCGGCAGCGTCCAACACGCTGTGCGAAATATCCGAATGCGCCATGTCGGTGCATCGTGGGATCATGGATCTTGTATGACGAAATCTAAAGTTTATGAATTCACTCCGGCCGACGACTTCACCGAGACGGCCGATGACGACATCCAGCTCGACGATGCCGCCACCGACGCATCGGCCGACGAGGCCGAGACCGGTGATGTGGTCGCCGAGCACGCCGCGCGGATGAAGCGGTCCGGCGGCTGGACCAGCGCCGACCCCACCGTGGGCGAGATGCAGCTCGATGAGCGTAGTTCGCTGCGCCGAGTCGCCGGGCTGTCCACCGAACTCACCGACATCACCGAGGTCGAGTACCGGCAACTGCGCCTGGAACGGGTCGTGCTGGTCGGTGTGTGGACCGCGGGCAGTGCGGCGCAGGCCGACGCGAGCATGACCGAACTGGCCGCGCTCGCCGAGACCGCCGGTTCCGAGGTGCTCGAAGGGCTGATCCAGCGCAGGGACAAGCCGGACCCGGCCACCTACATCGGCTCCGGCAAGGCCGAAGAGCTGCGCGCCGTGGTGCTGGAAACCGGCGCCGACACCGTGATCTGTGACGGTGAACTGACACCCGCGCAGCTGACCGCGCTGGAGAAGGTCGTCAAGGTCAAGGTGATCGACCGGACCGCACTGATCCTGGACATCTTCGCCCAGCACGCCACCTCCCGCGAAGGCAAGGCGCAGGTCGCGCTGGCACAGATGGAATACATGCTGCCGCGACTGCGCGGCTGGGGTGAGTCCATGTCCCGCCAGGCCGGTGGCCGGGCCGGTGGCAACGGCGGCGGTGTGGGTCTGCGTGGTCCCGGTGAGACGAAGATCGAGACCGATCGCCGGCGCATCCGTGAGCGGATGGCCAAGCTGCGCCGCGAGATCCGGGAGATGAAGACCGCGCGCGACACCATGCGGGCCCGCCGTAATTCCAGCGGCATCCCGTCGGTGGCGATCGTCGGCTACACCAATGCGGGCAAGTCCAGCCTGATGAACGCGCTGACCGGCGCCGGGCTGCTGGTGCAGGACGCACTGTTCGCGACCTTGGATCCGACGACTCGTCGCGCCGATCTCGACGACGGCCGCGAGGTCGTGTTCACCGACACCGTCGGTTTCGTCCGGCACCTGCCGACCCAGCTGGTCGAGGCGTTCCGGTCGACGCTGGAGGAGGTGACCGGCGCCGACCTGCTGCTGCACGTCGTCGACGGTTCCGACGCGCTGCCCGCCGAACAGATCAAAGCGGTCCGCGAGGTGATCACCGACGTGATCAAGGAGCAGGGCACCCCGGCCCCGCCGGAACTGCTGGTGGTCAACAAGATCGACGCACTTGACCCGATGGCGCTCACCCGCCTGCGCGGCCAGCTACCCGACGCCGCCTTCGTCTCCGCACACACCGGCCTCGGCATCGACACCCTCCGCGACCGCCTGGCCGAAGTGCTCGGCGGCCTCGACGTCGAAGTCAGCGTCCTCGTCCCCTACAGCCGCGGCGACCTGCTCGCCCGCATCCACGCCGACGGCCGCATCCTCGACTCCACCCACGAGGAAGGTGGCACCCGAGTCCACGCCCGCGTCCCCCATTCGCTGGCGGCCGCCCTGTCCGAGTTCGCCCACGCCGGTGGCGCGGTCGACCCGGACACCAACGGGCACGTCGGGGAGTAGTCCGGCAGGTCTGGATGGCCCCAGCCGGCGGAAGGCAAGCAGCCGTGGAATGGGCAGACCGTGTGCTCCACACACGGCGACCAGCCCTCTGGTTCGCACGGCCGCAACCATGTTCCGTTTCGACGGGACCTGCCCGCACTTCCACATGGCAGCCATAGGGGGCGAGCAGCCATGGCGGCTCAGCCTTCAGTGAGCACCAACTGGACACCAATGCGTGCCCACTCGCATTTCGCCGCCGTCATGTCCCGTTCGGCGGCCCGCTGATCACCGAGGGGGACATCACGGCGCGCATACTCGCGTTTCGCCGCCGTCACGTCCCGCTCGGGAGCCACCCATCGCCGAGCGGGACACCATGGCGCGCTTACTCGCGTTCCGCCACCGCCATGTCCCGTTCAGCGGTTTGCCGATCACCGAGCGGGACATGATGGTGCGCTTGCTTGCGTTCCGCCGTTGTCATGTCCCATTGGGCGAGCTGACCATCACCGACCGGGACCTCACGGCGCGCCTAGTCGCATTTGCCGCTGCTATGTCCCGTTCGGCGGGCTGCCGATCATCGAGTGGGACACCATGGCGTGCTTCCTCGCGTTTGCGCTGTCGGGTCCCGCTTGGCGGGCCGACCGTAGCTGAGCGGGACCTCAGGGTGTGCCTTTTCGCGTTCTGCCGCCGTCATGTGCCACTCGGTGGGCTGCTGATTATCGAGCGGGAGACCATGGCGAGCTTCCTCGCGTTTGCTGCCGTCATGTTCCGTTGAGCGGGCTGCTAATCGGCGGGCGGGACGTGATGGCACGCTCACTCGCGTTTCGTCGCCTTCATGTCCCGTTCGACGGGTTGGCGGTGACCGTGCGGGACCTTGTGGCGTTCCCATTCGCTGTAGGCGTCCTCATGTTCCTGTCGGTGACCCTTGGCCGGTTGGCGGGGGCACTCGCGTGCTGTCGAAGGTGGTCGGAGGGGAGATAAGCGGCGACTGCTGGCGGTTTCTGTGCGGCAGAGGAAACCGGTGGGCGGTGGTCGGGGGCTGGGCACGCTGTGGGTGTCGCAGGGACGAGTGGCGTGCGCACACAAGGTGGTTGGCGCATTCCTGTGTCTTATACCCATCTGACGCCGGCGGAGGGATGGCGNGGAGGGTGCCCCGGAGCTCATAGCAGACCGGGTGGACTGTGTTGGGGCTCACATGTGATGCGGCACAGTGGAATTCGTTACGGTATCGTTCGGGGCGACATCAGGAGGGATGTATGTCGCACGACCGTTCGGGTTCGGTTGGTTCCGTGGAGGGCGCGTCCGGGGCGTTGGTGTTGGAGAAGCCGGCGCTCAGTGATGGGGCTCCGCTGGCGGTTTCGCTGAGCGACAGCGATCTGCGGGTAATCGAGGCGCTGCTCTCGCCGTTGCGCGCGTGGACCAGTCCGCGGTTCTACGGACTCGACAACATTCCGACCGAGGGACCCGTGCTGCTCGTCGGCAATCACAACCTGATGGGTGGCATCGACGCACCGCTGCTGCTGCCCGAGGTGCTGCGCCGCCGCGGCCGCCTGATCCGCGGGCTCGCCGAACACGTGCTGATCGCGGTACCGGGCGTGCGCCACTTCCTGCACCGCTACGGCGCGGTCCGCGGCACCCGCCGCAACTGCCTCGCGCTGTTGCAGCGCGGCGAGGCCGTCATCGTCTTCCCCGGCGGCGGGCGGGAAGCGGTGCGCCGCAAGAACGAGAAGTACGTCCTCAAATGGGAGGGCCGCACTGGCTTCGCCCGGATGGCGATCGAAGCGGGCGCGCCGATCGTGCCGATCGCGATGATCGGCGTCGACGACGCCTACGACATCGTGATCGACGGCGACCACCCGCTGCTGCGCCCGCTGCGCTGGACCGTCGAAGCCCTCGGCATCAACCCCGAATTGACACCCCCGCTGCTGCGCGGCCTCGGCCCGACCGTACTGCCGCGCCCCGAACGCTTCTACTTCTCCGCGGGCACCCCGATCGACCCGGCCCCCTGGCGCGACGCCGACGACATCGACTCGGCCGCACACGAGTTGCGCGATGTAGTCCGCAAGTCCCTGGAGGAGGAACTGAAATTCCTCTTCACCGAACGCGAACGCGACTCCGGCCGCACCCTCTTCGGGCGCATGCGGGACTGGATCCAGCGCTGATACGAGCACGATTGCCAGGAAGGCCGCGGGGCGGCTGACCTTGCCCCCGACTTCGGGGTGGTCATCGTCGAGCTTGCGCGGCGGATCGCAGCGCATCAACCTCTGCGGACACTAATTGGGGTGCGGCGTCAGGTCGTAGATCGCAATGTTGCCGATGTGTGTTGCGGTGTAGTGGTGACTCACCCAGGTTGCGATCTCCGGCTTTCCGGTCACCTGCCACGGCTTTTCGGGGGCAGAGGGTGAGGCAGCGCCGGGCTGGCCGCCGACTTTCCAAGACGCGGGCAGTTGCATTTCCTGCACCAGGTAGTAGGTCAATTGATGGTCGGCCACGATCTGCTGGAACTCCTCTAGCGTTGGTACCGGGTCCTCTGCCGCGAACCCGCCGATGGCGATCACCGGGGTGCGGCTGGCCAATTCCAGCGCGGCGGCGATCGAACCGCGATCGACCGCGGCCGACCATTTCGTCGTGGTGCTCATCAGCATGGTGACGAGCTGCGGGTTGGTGAACGCGCCACCGTCGGCGAAGTTCTGCGTCTGCCGATGGATGAGCGCCTCGATCCCGGTCTCGACCGGCTTGGCCGGTCCGACGACAGGACTGCGCCCGACGTGGGCCTGCGGCAGGGTGGCCGCCGCATAGGCTGTCGACCCACCGAGCCCGGCGAACACGCCGACGATCACCAGCAGCGCGGTCGCTCTGGCACGAGCAGTCCGCCAGCCGGCCGTAGCTGGGATCGCCGTCAGCAGCAGTCCGAGCGCCGCAACCATTGCCGTCCCCGCGACGGTCCAGCGCAACCACGGCAACCAATCCGAATTACGTTGCAGCACAACCAAAGACCACAATCCCATGGTCAGCACCAATGCGGCGGCACCGAGCCTGCCGACAAGCTCATCGCGCCGTCGCCACAGCTCGTGTACCCCGACCGCCACCAACCCGGCCACGGCGGGCGCGAGCGTCAACGTGTAATACGAGTGCTCGATAGCCTTCATCGCACTGAAGGCGCCACCCATGGTGATCAGCCACAGCCCGAAAACCAATGCGGCACCACGTATTCGATCAGTACGCGGTGTACTCCACCGCGAAACCAGCACCACCACGAACGCCAGCAGCGCCGCAGGAAGCAGCCACGAGATCTCGAACCCGCTCTCTCCCAGGAACAGTCGACCGACCCCGGGCGATCCGAAATCATTGAAACTCTGCAACAGTCCCGGCGGCGTTTGATAACCGGCGGGCAGCGCGATCTGACCCGACGCTGGGGTGTCACCCAGGAAACGCCCGAATCCGTTGTAGCCCAGCACCGCATCCATGAACGTGTTGTCCGTCGACCCCGCCAGGTAAGGCCGCGACGAGGCAGGCCACAGAATGGTCAGCAGCACATACCAACCGGCGGAAACAATCAACGCCGCAGTGGCACCGACCAAGTGCCACAACCGATTCCGCAACGAGGTAGGCGCGACCACGAGGTACACCACCCCCAGCGCGGGCAGCACCATCAATCCTTCGAGCAACTTCGCCAAGAACGCGAACCCGAGCGCGACACCGGCCAGCATCAGCCAGCGCCCGTTCGCCCGCTCCAGCGCCCTGATCGTGCAGTAACCGCCCGCCGTCATCAGCAAGACCAGCACCGCATCCGGATTGTTGAACCGAAACATCAACGCCACCACCGGAGTTGCCGCCAGCACCACCCCGGCGAGCAACCCGGCGCCCCGGCTGCCGGTCGCCCGCGCCACCGCCGCGTACAACAACCAGACCGCGGCAACCGCCATCAACGCCTGCGGAACGAGCATGCTCGCACTGCTGAACCCGAACAGCTGCCCGGACAACCCCATCACCCACTGCGACACCGGTGGTTTGTCCACCGTGATGAAGTTGCTCGGATCGAGCGAGCCGAACAGCAGCGCCTTCCAGTTCCGCGAGCCGGCCCAGGTCGCGCCCGCGTAGAAGTTGTTGCCCATACCGTTCACGGTGATGTGCCGCAGGTACGCGAGCGCGGTGCCGAGCAGCAGCACCGCCAACCCGAGACGCTCCACCGGTCGGACCGGGGGCAGGGCTGTCGGACTGGTGGATGAGGCAACGGAACCGGTCGGAGCCGTCGCGATGAGGGTCGCCGCCATGGCCCCACCGTCGCATGGTGATGTTCACCAAAAGTTGGACAGCGGGTTAACACCGCGTCGGAACTGTGTGGTTGAGGACACTGCCGCGCCCGCCGCGGTTTGTCGAGAATCTCGCTCTTCTTCCACGCGTCGTGTCTTCACGCCTGGTCACTTCGCGATTCTGCCCCAGAAGTGAACTGCGATTCTCGTTCCGGGTACCGTATTAGGCAACGACGGGTCGGTGTGGACCGGCCGGGTGTTGTCCCTAGGAGGTTGGTGTGGAGCGCACACTGTTCGAACCCGAGCACGATTTGTTCCGGGAGTCGTTCCGCAAGTTTCTCGATCAGCATGTCGCGCCGAACCACGCTGAGTGGGAAGAGCAGGGGATCGTCGACCGCGCGGTCTGGCTCGAGGCGGGCAAGCAGGGCTTCCTCGGCATGGCCATGCCGGAGCAGTACGGCGGCGGCGGGGGCAAGGACTTCCGGTACAACGCGATCGTGGCCGAGGAGTCGGTCCGCGGTCAGTACTCCGGTCTCGGCTTCGCCCTGCACAACGACGTGATCGCGCCGTACCTGCTGGAACTGTCCAACGAGGAGCAGAAGCAGCGCTGGCTGCCCGGCTTCTGTTCCGGCGAGATCATCACCGCGATCGCGATGACCGAGCCGGGCACCGGCTCCGACCTGCAAGGCATCAAGACCCGCGCGGTCCGCGACGGTGACGACTGGGTGCTCAACGGCGCCAAGACCTTCATCACCAACGGCATCAACGCCGACATCGTCATCGTGGTCGCGCAGACCGACCCCGAGAAGGGCGCGATGGGCTTCAGCCTGCTCGTCGTCGAGCGCGGCATGCCCGGCTTCGAGCGCGGCCGCAACCTGGACAAGCTCGGCCTCAAGGCGCAGGACACCGCCGAACTGAGCTTCACCGACGTCCGGGTGCCCGCCGCCAACCTGCTCGGTCAGGAAGGCGCCGGCTTCATCCACCTGATGCAGAACCTCCCGCAGGAGCGCCTCTCCATCGCCGTGATGGCCGCCGCCGCTATGGAAGCGTGCCTGGACATGACCATCCAGTACGTGCGCAACCGCAAGGCGTTCGGCAAGCCCATCGGCACCTTCCAGAACACCCGCTTCGTCCTCGCCGAACTGGCCACCAAGACCACCGCGGTCCGCGTGCTGGTCGACCGCTTCATCGAAGACCTCAACAACGGCAAGCTGTCGGTCGAGGACGCCGCCATGGCCAAGTGGTGGAGCACCGAGGAGCAGGTCGAGCTCATCGACCGCTGCCTGCAGCTGCACGGCGGCTACGGCTACATGAAGGAATACCCGATCGCGAAGGCGTACATGGACGCTCGCGTGCAGACGATCTACGGCGGCACGACCGAGATCATGAAGGAAATCATCGGACGGTCGCTGAAGCTGTCCTGATCCGGCGGTCTCCATTCGGTTGCACCACGTCACCTGACTGCCGCACGGCTGCGTTGGTTGAGGGGCGACGATCCGGGTATGTAGGGGTCGAACATGCGTTCTGTCGAGTGTGAGGAGCGATGATGGTGCAGCCGAATCCGGAGAAGGATCCCGAGCAGTGGACCACCGGCGACGAGCCGATGACCGGACCGCAGCAGTCCTACCTGCAGACCCTGGCCCAGGAGGCGGGCGAGGAGGTGCCGGAAGGGTTGACCAAAGCGCAGGCGTCGGAGCTGATCGATGAGCTTCAGCAGCGCACTGGTCGCGGCGCCTGAGGTCGTCGGCGCCGGGCGAGCCTCGTCGCCGGTAGGGATCTACTTGCGGCAGTCGGTGAGGATGAATGCGGCGGTCAGCTGCGGTGTGAGGCCGATGTCATCGAGGTCGAGCCGGGCCCACGCCGAGATTTCGGCGACCAGGGCTGTCGTTCGTTCCTCGTCGTCGCGCAGGACGGCTTCGGCGAGGAGCAGGTAAGCACTTTGTTTCGTCCCGGGGCAGTCAGCCGCCATCGTCCCGATGTGGTCGCGGAGGTGGTGTCCGTGTTGCGGGTAGATGGCCGCCAGTACTGCCAGCAGGTACCGAGTGGCTGGGGGTTCGGCATCCCAGCGTGCCAATAGCCACGGCACTTCGCAGTCGATCGCACGGTGTATGCGGCGGCCGAGTTCGTCTACGACCGGGTGGAAATCGGGATCTTTCGCGCGAAAAGCCTGCTCGACGATCTGTCGCGTCATCGTGCCCGCGCCGCGGACGATCTGTTCATACAGTTTCAGCCTGCGCCGGGCGGGCAGTGTGCCGGGCGCCGCGAGCCTGGTGAGGTGCCGCATTCCTATCGGGGTCGCCTGATAACAGGTTCCGTGCGGCAGTAGATGGACGTAGCACAGCTCGGCGAGCAGCCACTCCCAGTCCTCGTCTTCCCGTCGCAGTGCGGCGAAAAGCGTAGGGGCGTCGCCTGGATCTCGTCCAGGTCATCATGCGACACGATCGGCCAGTCGATGTCGCCGAGGCTGGCCAGCTTGTCGGCGGGCAGTAACGCGTCGGCCGGCGGGACCACGTCGGCAGGCAGCTCCCAGTGGGCGTCCGGCGGCGGATCGGGAAGCGGTTGGAGCAGCGGGATCGGCGGGCGAGCACCGGGATTGCGGAACAGCAGGTCGGCGTCTGCGATAGCTTCGGCTACGTCCTCGACACACTCGATCATCGCTCCGGCGGATCGGGCGCCGTTCTCGCGCGCGATCGCGGCCGCGGCTTTGCGGACCGCTGTCATCGTGCGCTCGCCCAACTCGTCGGCTGAGTAGGGTCCCTCATCGAATACGGTGACCATCCACTCCCGCTGCCACGGCGACACACCCACGTATGCGAAGCCGTACGCGAGCAGCGCCAGCGCCAGGTCGATCGCGGTGTGCTCGGCCGGAGCGGCGAAATGATGTCGCCCGCCCAGTGAGTCCCGATTCGTCATCAGTTGAAGCCATCTTCCGACGTCATGTGAGGAGGCCGCCCCGTCGGCCGGACCAGAGATTACCCCAGAATCTGTCCGGGCACGGTGCAGGACTTCAACGGTCCGGGGAATGGTCCGCTCGAGCGGCTCAGCTCAGGCGATGGTCGGCCAGAAGCGCTGCGTCATCGAGGATTTCGTCGGTGGGGCCGTCGGCGACTATGTGTCCTGCGTCGAGGATGACCACGCGATCGCAGATGCGCTGGGCGTAGGGCAGATCGTGGGTAACCATCAGGATGGTGGTCGGCAGGGTGGTCAGTACGTCGGCCAGTTCGCGGCGGGCTACCGGGTCGAGGTTGGCGGCGGGTTCGTCGAGGACGAGTACTTCTGGCCGGCAGGCCAGGACGGTGGCCAGGGCGGCGCGGCGGCGCTCGCCGACCGAGAGCTGGGTGGGGGAGCGCTCGGCCCGATCCGACATGCCCACCGCGGCAAGGGCATCGCGGACGTTCTCGGCGAGCTGGGCGCCGCGGACGCCGAAATTGGCGGGTCCGAAGGCGACATCTTGTTCGACGGTCGGCATGAACAGCTGGTCGTCGGGGTCCTGGAAGACCAGGCCGACGCGTTGGCGGATGGCGCGAACGGTGCTGCGGTCCAGCAGGATTCCGCCGATACGTACCTCGCCGGATGCCGGGGTGAGCACGCCGTTCAGGTGCAACATCAGGGTGGATTTGCCGGCGCCGTTGGGGCCGAGGACGGCGACCCGTTCGCCGGGGGCGATGTCGAGGTTCACACCGTGCAGGGCGCCGGTGCCGTCGGGGTAGGCGAACGTCAGGTCGACCAGACGTACTGCGGGCGTTACTGATTCGATCATCTGATCACCGACGCGGTCAGGTAGGTGCAGAGCACTGCGGTAGCGGGAGCCGTCACGGTCATCGGATCACCCAAGCGGTCTGATGCGTGCGGGAGCATTGCGGTCGCGGGAGTCGAGTCGAATCGGATGACCCGCGCTGTCAGGCAGACGCAGGCCGCTGCGACAGCGGACATTGACATGTTGGTCATCGAACACCCATGTTGCTAGCCGTGGTGGAGTCGGTCACTGGACAGCCCACGCTGTCAGGCAGATACAGACCGCCACGGCGGCGGGCACACAGCCGAGCATCCATTGCGTCCGCGTCGCGGGCCTGGTGCCGAAATCCGGTACGGCACCGGTGAACCCGCGCGACAGCATCGCCAGGTGGACGCGTTCCCCGCGTTCATAGGAACGCAGGAACAAGGTGCCCGCACCGCGTGCGGTCGCACCTGCTTGGCGCAGGGTTCGCGGGTCGTCGCCGCGAGAAATCCGCGCCACTCGCATCCGGCCGGCTTCCGCCAGCAGTAGGTCGACGTACCGGAGCATCAACACCACGATGGTGACGATCATGCCGGGCACGCGCAGTCTGGTCAGCCCGGCCGGCAATTCGCGCACGTTCGTCGTCGCGGCCAAGGTGAGCGAAACTCCCACGCCGATGGTCCCTTTCGCGATGATGCCCCAAGCGGCATACAGCCCGGTCATCGACAGTGACAGCCCGAGGAACGTCGTCCTCGGCGCACCCGCGGCGAACGGCAGCAGGACCGCGAGCACCACGAAGGGCAGTTCGATGAGCAGCCGTGGCGCGATCCAGCGCAGCGGGATACTTGCCCAGCGCCACAGCACGACCAACCCGAGCGCGTAACAGCCGAAGGGCCAGAACAGTTCTCGCGGCGTCGCCACGACGGCAAAGACCGCGAGCACCGCACAAACGATCTTCACTTCGGCCGGTACCCGGTGCGCCGGTGAACTTCCCGGCAGATACAGGCGGTGACTGGCAACCGCCACTTACGTCGACTCCGACTCGGTCACCGCGGCCGTGTCTTTGCGTCGGCCCGCCCGGATCAGGTTCACCACCGCGAACAGCACTGCGAAAGCCGCGGCCACCCCGAGAATGCCTGCGACGCCGGTCAGTTTGTCGTTGCCGTCGATCGTGTAGTCGGCCAGTGGCGAGTTCGCGAGATGGTGGTCTTGCGCGTTCTTGGCGATGCAGTCGCCCTGCAGCTCTTCGGCGCCGTCGACCTGGACCACGGTGCAGCCGCGCTGCGTGGTCGCGTCCAACCCATCCGGTTGCGAACTCGCCACATAGGACAGCAGTCCCGCCACGAGCACGGCCACCGCGGCGAACGCCAACAGGAATCCGGTCATCGACAGCCGGGGCCGCAATGGTGTTGCGGCGGTGCGGCGTTGACCGCTGACCCGCAACAGATAGACGAGATCGGGTCGAGCATTGACC
The DNA here is from genome assembly GCF_900269665.1 of Nocardia suismassiliense. Lineage (GTDB taxonomy): Bacteria > Actinomycetota > Actinomycetes > Mycobacteriales > Mycobacteriaceae > Nocardia > Nocardia suismassiliense. The sequence continues at coordinate 6,910,577 of NZ_LT985361.1, read as the reverse complement.
ACGGCGACGAGCGTGATCGCGGTGATGATCCCTTCCCCGACACCGATCAACGCATGAGTGATCAGCATGTATCCGGTGACCGCGCCGACGGTCGAGCCCGCCGCACCGCCGATCGCGTACTCGACGACGAAACCTGAAGCCGCGCCCACAGTTCCGACGAACGCCGCAACGAATCCGACGATCCCGATCCCCGCGTCGGCGCGCCGCCGAGACAGCACCGGCAGCACGAGGCGAGCGACCGTATAACCGACCGCGACCCCGATCAACGCCATGTTCGTGATGTTCGTACCGAGCGCGGTCAACCCGCCATCGGCGAACAGAAGGGCTTGCACGACAAGCACAATCGCCACGCACAGCGCCCCGACGTAAGGACCGACCAGAATCGCGGCCAGCGCCCCGCCGAGCAGATGCCCGCTCACCCCCGGCAGGATCGGGAAGTTCACCATCTGCACCGCGAAGATGAACGCCGCCACCAGACCGGCCATCGGTGCGGCCCGCTCGTCCAGCTCGGCGCGCGCCCGCCACGCCGCGAAGCCCAGGCCCGCGACCGCGATCACCGCGAAGATCAACGAGGTTGGCGCGTCGACGATGCCGTCGCTCATGTGCATGGCTTGGGTTGTGCTGCTCACTCCTCGAGACGATACCCGCGATACCTGATCAACTGAACATATGTTCCGATGATTACAAGCGCTGGTCGTATTCGCCCAGGAACGGCAGAGTAGACGTGTGGCAGTGAGCATTCCGCTGGATCCCGATCACGCAGGCCGCGCCGCATCGGGTTTGGCTATCGCAGGCATCGAACGCTGGGCGAACCGTTTCGAGCTCTTATCCGATGCCAACCGGCTCCGGTTGCTGCTGTGCCTGCACCACGCACCCGACATCAGCGTCAGCGACCTGGCCGCCGCAGTCGGTATGTCCGGTACCGCCGTCTCGCACGCTCTACGCCTACTGCGCCAACAGGGTTGGGTCGCCGCCGCCAAACACGGCCGCATCGTCCGCTACCGCCTCGCCGACGACACCGTCCACGATCTGCTGCACTGGATCGGTGCGACGCATGCGGAGGAACCGCTCGGGAAGGAAGCGGCGGCCACCTGATTTCGTGCAAGTGAGCCGGCATGTGCGATTAGCGGCAAATTATTGGCTATCGCCGCTGGCTGCCTGCAAGGATTGAGGAGACGCTGGGTGGTTACTCCTTCGAATGACAGGAGCTATCCGGTCGAGCGAAAGAAGAGCAACCATGGCCGCCAAATTCGAGCTGTATACGGACAAGGCCGCGAAGACGCGCTGGCGACTGAAAGCGCCCAATGGTGAGGTCATCGCCGCGAGCCAGGCTTACGAGAGCAAGGCCGCAGCCAAGAACGGCATCGAGTCGGTCAAGAAGAACGCCTCCGTCGCGACGATCGACGACCAAACGGAGTAGGTCAGTCGGCACCGAGCACCACCTCGCCGCCGCACACCTCCCACCCTTTCCCGTCGCGGGTCGCGCCGCGCAGTCCATCGAGCACCCCGGCGCCCGCCAGCGCACCACACTGCGGATCAGCCAGCGACCGGAACGCGAACGTGCGTCGCGCGGTCCAATCCGTGGAGTGCACGAGCCGTCTGCTCAATTGGACGAAACCTTCGACTCCCGCCGCGATCACCCACGCGTCGGGTACCCCTGCGGTGAGCCGCCGCGCCTGCCGCAACCAGGAAGCAGCATCCTCCGGCCAGTCGACGACGGCAGATACATGGAAGCCGCGCTCGCGCCATGCGGCGGCGAATGCGTCCGCCGCAGCGACGGAGTTGGCATCTCGACTGTGCCCGATGCTGACGGTCGTACCGTTGCGCAGGCATTGCCGCACCATCGCCAGCAGGCGCTCCAACTCGGCATCGGTGTGCGGTAGGGGAGTCGCACCGGTGGGAGCCAGATTCCGCAGCCTCGGCGATGGACGACTGTCGCCGTGCATCGCCTCGGCTACCCGCAAGGGGAGCTCAGCCGCGCGAGAAGCGTGCTTTTCAGACAATCTCAGTTGCATGCTCACACGCAGAAGACGCTGTGACCCCGTAGTCCGTGAGATCGCCAGTCGGCATTCCGTCATGCACCGACGACCGATCGGGACAGCATGGAGGTGAACGCCGAGTGGGCGCTCTGCCGACCGCAGCCGGCTCAGGCGGCTGGGCCGAACCAGGTGGTCAGTGCTTCGGCGAGGCCGTGGGTGGCGGGTTCGGCGTTGACCCAGGCTGCGTAACCGTCGGGTCGGATAAGGATGGCGGCGGGAACTGCGATGTCGCCTACGCCGGGGATGGGCCAGTGGGTGGTGTTGCTGCGGGCGTCGATCACGTCGACTCGGTCGAGCCATCCTGCGGCAGACGGGTTCTGGTTTCCATTGAGGCGCAACAGGATTGGTCGACCGGAGCGCAGTAGCTCGCATACTCGGGTGGCGCCCGCGGCGGTGGTGAGGTCACCGTCGGGGACCCGGCGCCCGGCCAGCGGATGATCGCCCTTGACGTCGTAGCGGATGTCGAGGGCGGTGATCATGAGTCCGAGCCGTTGCCGCACTACGTCCATGTCGATCAGGTCGCCCAGCACGCTGCGCAGTGCTTCGGTATGCGCGCCGGGCCGCTGTAGCGCTGTTTGTGCCCTGGTGTTGTTCAGCACGCGGGCACCGACTGGATGGCGTTCGGATTCGTAGGTGTCGAGCACAGCGTCTGATCCGTTGCTGTGCAAGGCGATTGCTAGTTTCCAGCCGAGATTGACCGCGTCCTGGGCGCCCAGGTTCTGGCCTTGGCCGCCTGCGGGGTAGTGGATGTGCGCGGCATCTCCGGCCAGGAACACTCTCCTGTCGCGGTAGCGCGTCGCCTGCCGGGAGGCGTCACCGTAGTGCGCCACCCAGCGTGGACTGTGCATGCCGAAATCGGTGCCCGCGATCTCCGCGAAGTTGGCCCGGAAGTCCTCGAACGTCAGGGTCGATCCGCGCGGCATGACGAGGTCGTGTCGCTGGACGACCAGCCGATACCAGCCGGGCTCGAACTGGACTGCGGAGAAATCACCGCCGCCGCGACGGTGACCGAAGAACTGCTCCGAGGGAGGCTCGGCCAGTTCGACATCGGCCAGCATCCCGGTCATCGTCGCGTCGGTGCCGACGAAGCCGATGCCTGCCAGCTTGCGGACCGTACTGCGCCCGCCGTCGCAACCGACCAGGTACTCGGCCCGAATCCGGTGGGTGCCGTCCGCTGCGCCGACTTCGACGTCGATCCCGGTCTCGTCCTGCTGGAACCCGATGACCGGCGATGCCCACCGCACCGGCGCCCCGAGTTCGGTTGCGTGCCGGTCGAGTTCGCGCTCGACCACCGACTGCAGCACAGCGAGCATGTACGGGTACCGAGTGTCGAAGTCGCTGAAATCCAAAGGGAGCGCGCCGAAGTGGCCGGCCTGCATGATGCGCCCCTGTGGCAGCAAACAGTCGAGCAGTCCGCGCTGGTCGAGGATCTCCATGGTGCGTGCGTGGATACCGCCGGACCGCGATTCGCCGGTGCGTTGCGCGAGCCCGTCGAGCAGGACAACGTCCACTCCGGCCAGCCGTAATTCGGCCGCCAGCATCAGTCCGGTAGGCCCGCCACCAGCGACAACTACCTGGGTCGTCTCCATGACTTTCTCCTTAACGATGTTAAGCTCTTTAACGATGTTAAGGAGACATGAACATTGTTAAACTGTCAACCGGTTCGGAACAGGAGGCGGCTGTGAAGCTCGATACCCAGGTCATCGCCCAGGCGGCGCTGAACCTGCTCGACGACGTCGGCCTCGACGGGTTGACCATGCGCAAGGTGGCCGCCGCACTCGACGTGCAGGCCCCCGCGCTCTACTGGCACGTCAAGAACAAGCGCGAACTACTCGACGCGATGGCACGCACCGTCTTCGTCGCCGCCGTCGACGGCTTGGAGGCGCCGCGGCGCGGGCAGGACTGGCAGGACTGGACCATCCAGCTCGCCAGCAGGCTGCGCCGGTCGATGCTGCACTACCGTGACGGCGCGAAGGTGCTTGCGGGCACCTACGTCAACGACGAAGCAATGTGGCGCACAGTGGAATTGACGCTGCGCACGCTGGAGGACGCGGGCTTGCCGATGGTGCAGTCGGTCCGCGTCTTCCCGATCCTGCTGCACTACACCATCGGCTTCGTCATCGAAGAGCAAGCGCGAGCCGGCGCCGAATACGACGACAACCCCTACCGGCCCGAGCGCCTCGAAAACCTCATCGACGCCACCCGATACCCCCTGACTACCGCGCTGGTCGACGAACTCTTCACCGCCGATCCCGACGCTGAGTTCGACCATGGCCTGCGCGTCATCCTCGCCGGCGTCGTCGCCGCCCGACCAGCCGGAATGACCTGATTCGGCCCGGCGGCACCCGCAACGGGATCGTCTGAAGCATCATCGGCCTTTAACTTCGTAACCGAACGGGACACGACGGCGGCGCTTCTCGCCCTTTGCCGCCGGGCCGAGACGACCTGATTCGGTCCGGCGAGACCTGCAACGGGGATCGCCTGAAGCGCCATGTCCCGCACGGCCGTAACTTCGTGATCCAACGGGACGTGGCGGCGGCCCCTTCTCGCACTTTGCCGCCGCTATGTCCCGTCGATCATGAACGTCAGCGCGGCGTCGCCGTAAGGTCGTAGACGGCTACGTTGCCGATGTGGACCGGGGTGTAGTGGGCGGCAACCCACTCCGCGATGTCCTTGTTTCCCGATGGGCGCCACAGGCCGTTGCCGGTATGCGGCTGGTCCGGTTCCGGGATGATTCCCGGCTGATCGGCAACTTTCCAGGCGTCGGGCAACTTCACTTCCTGCGCAAGGTAATACGTGACCTGGCGGGTGCTGACCAAGTGCTCGAAATCGGGGAGGGTGGGCACCGGGTCGTCGGAGGTGAAGCCGCCGATGGCGATCACGGGGGTGCGACTGGCGAGCTCCAGGCTCGCGGCCGTCGAGGACCTATCGATGGCGGCCGACCAGGTGGTCGTGGTATTGCGAAGCAGTTCGACGACCTGTGGTTCGGTCGAGCCGTCGAGGAACGCGGTGACGGCGCGGCGGACTTCGTTTGCGGAGCCGCCCTTTTCGGGTTCGGCGGGACCGACGGTCGGGCTGCCGCCCACATGCGCCTGCGGCAGGGTGGCCGCCGCGTAGGCGGTGGAACCGCCGAGTCCGGCCAGCACGCCCACGATCACCAGCACCGAGGTGGTCCGGGTGCGCAGCCGACGCGATACGGCGGGGAAGGCCCCGGCCAGCAGCCCGAGCGTGGCGAGCACTGCCACTGTGAGCAGGATCCAGCGCAGCCACGGCAGCCACTCGGAGTTGCGTTGCAGCAGCACGAAAGCCCACCCTGCCGTCGTCAGAACCAATGCGGCAGCGGCAATGCGGCCGAACACCTCATTGCGCCGCCGCCAAGCTTCGTGCACACCGAGCGCGAAGGTCGCCGCGACCGCAGGCCCGATGGCCAGTGTGTAGTACGCGTGCATGCCACCCTGCATGGTGGTGAACGCGATGCCGTCGATGATCAGCCACAATCCGAAAACCATTGCCGCACCGCGTATCAGATCGGTGCGCGGCGCCCGCCGGCGTGACGCCAGCACAATCCCGAAGGCCAGCAGCGCCGCGGGCAGCAGCCAGGAGGTCTCGAATCCGATCTCACCGGTGAACAGCCGCCACGGCCCCGACCCGCCGAAGCTACCGAAGCCGGCCCCGAGGTCGTGTGGCATCTCGTAGCCGGGCGGCAGCTCGAAGCGGTTGCCCCCCTTGTGATTCTGGCCGAGGAAGCGCGCGAATCCGTTGTAACCGAGCACCAGATCCATGAAGGTGTTGTTCGTCGACCCGGCGAGGTACGGCCGCGACGAAGCGGGCCACAGCATGGTCAGCAGCACGTACCAGCCGGACGAAACGATCAGCGCCACTGCGGCAGCAGCCAAGTGCCACAACCGATTCCGCAGCGTCGTCGGCGCAACGATCAGATAGGCGACACCCAGCGCGGGCAGCACCATCAACCCTTCGAGCATTTTGGCCAGGAACGCGAATCCGAGGGCGACACCCGCGATTACCAGCCAGCGTGCGCTCGCCCGCTCCAGCGCTCTGATCGTGCAGTAGGCACCCGCGGTCATCAGCAACACCATCACGGCGTCGGGATTGTTGAACCGGAACATCAACGCCACCACCGGAGTCACGGCCAGCACCGCACCGGCGAGCAACCCGGTACCCCGGCTGCCGGTCGCACGGGCGACCGCCGAATACAGCAACCAGACCGCGGCGACCGCCATCAACGCCTGCGGGACCAGCATGCTGGCACTGCTGAAACCGAACAGCTGCCCGGACAGCCCCATCACCCACTGCGACACGGGCGGCTTGTCGACAGTGATGAAGTTGTCAGGATCGAGCGACCCGAACAGCAGCGCCTTCCAGCTCCGTGACCCGGCCCAGGTCGCGGCGGCGTAGAAGTTGTTGCCCATGCCGTTGACGGTGATGTGCCAGAGATAGGCGACCGCCGTACCGATCAGCAGCGCGGCAAGTCCGGCCCGCTCCCAGCGACGAGCCGGGGGTAGGCCCGCCGGGGTCTCGGTTGCCTCGGAGAAGGTCGGTTCGACGCTGATCGCAGTCACCGCAGGAGCATGACCCGCGCAGCGGTGAAGGCGCTGGGCGCTCGCTGGCAATGTGCTGTGAACGACGCCGTGAGATCCGTGCTGGCACTACCGGACGAGAACGGCCGCACGGATCACCGTGCGGCCGTTCTCGTATCGAACTCGGTGGCTAGATCTTGCGGATCACCGTGACGACCTTGCCGAGTACCTGTGCGTCATTGCCGGGAATCGGCTCGAACACCGGGTTGTGCGGCATCAGCCAGACATCCTTGCCGGTGCGCTTGAACGTCTTCACGGTCGCTTCGCCGTCGATCATGGCGGCGACGATGTCACCATTGTCGGCGACGTTCTGCTGCCGCACCACCACCCAGTCGCCGTCGCAGATCGCCGCGTCGATCATCGACTGACCGACGACCTTCAGCAGGAACAGCGAGCCCTCGCCGACCAGCTCGCGGGGCAGCGGGAACACGTCCTCCACGGCCTGCTCGGCCAGAATCGGTCCACCGGCGGCGATTCGGCCGAGCACCGGCACGAACGTCGGGGTGGGCCGGTTCGGATCGGCTGCGCCCGTGTCGGATTCGTCGACGGCGGCGGCGTGCAGGGTGGTCACCGCGCGCCCCACCTCGTCGAGGCCTCGAACATCGACGGCGCGTGGACGATTCGGGTCGCGACGCAGAAAGCCCTTGCGCTCGAGTGCCCGCAGCTGATGAGCGACCGAGGAGGTGGACGTCAGCCCGACGGCGTCGCCGATCTCCCGGATGCTCGGCGGGTAGCCGCGCTCGCTCACCGAAGACCGGATGACCTCCAGCACTTTGCGTTGACGCACGGTGAGATCCGCTTCGGTAACCGCCGTGTCGACGCCGCCTTCGCTCTCTACGCCCGTGTCGTCTGTGTGCCTCACCGCAACCGCCCTTCCGTGCTGTATCCGGGCTGATCCGCCGCCCGGCATTTCCCTGCATGGCCTGTCTTGAATTTCGTCTTTCGAATCTAGTCCGGTCGGGCCGATGTTTCAAACATCTGTTCGAGGAGTGTCGGGCGTTTCCTGCTGACATTGTCGGTGGCACGTGGTAGAAATCGAACATCAGTTCTTCGAACACCTGAGCGAACAATGCATCGAAAAGCGGCACTGAACAGCGGTACCGAGCAGCCCCACCGGTCCGCCCAGCTCGAACACCCCAGCTCGAACACAGACGGAGCACCCACCACGGAGGTTTGTCCGATGAGCACTGCGATCAGCGACATCAACACGGAGATCGGCGCGCCGGGCACGGAACTCGCACGGCGTGTCGATGATGTTCGCGATGTCGACACGCGTGAGGCCGACTCGCGCGACACCGATTCGGCGGAGATAGATCTCGCGTTCGCGACCGTCCCGCGCGTGCATCGAGGCACGTTGCGTACGCGCCCAGCGGATTCCGCGCATCGGTCGACCGTGGACCGGCGCCCGCGTGGCGCGCGGCCCGGTGGTGGCGTCGTCGTATACGACCGTGGCACCCGGAATTCGCCGGTGCGCCAGGCCCGCGGTGCCCACCCGGTCGAGCTGGTCGAGCAGGCGCAGGTCGGTTTCGCCGTACTCGCGGTGGCCGCGCTGTTGAGTGCGCTCGTGGTGGCCGCGTTGATCACGCTGGCGCATCTGCGGGCGGGGGACTGGGGTGGGGACACTGGTCCGGGCACGGTGCCCGCGGTGGTCGACGGGCAGTCGGTGGTCGTGGATAGCGCGCCCGAAATCGTGCTGCCTCAAGGTGTCAGCACCCGTTGACGAGATCAGCCGACATTTCGGGCATTGCTTCTCGGACCGGCGTGGCTACTACGTAGCACCAGCCTGATCGTGCGGTCGCGAAGTGACCGAATTTGTTGATCATCAACTAGAACATGTTGTTAGTGTGCTGAACACGTGATCTGGCAAAGCCCTTTGCCACACGCGGCCGTCGCCTACGCACGAGTTCGGGACATCTAGCAATGACGCATCTCGCCACCGCCGGACGCTCCACCCGGCTGCTCGCCCGAACTTTCGGGATCGCCCTCTGTCTGGTCTTCGGGGTCGCCGCCATCCCGGCCGCCCATGCGGCGCCCGCCTACGCGGACTACCTCGACCTACCCGCCGTCAACGGTGACGGCGCGGGCGGCGGCGGGCTGAATCCGGCGCTCCCGCTGGACGAACCGACCCTGTCCGCCGCGGTGGACGCGGCGCGCGCCGACGGCGTGTCTCCGCGCCGGTACGCGACCCTGCTGCATCAGTACTGGCTGGTCGTCGCGACCCGCAACGCCGCCATCGACCTCGCGGCCTGGGATCCGGCCCGCGGCGTCCGCGCCAACGAACGCACCTTCAATCAGGTGTATGTCAACTACCTACGGCTCACCACGCAGCACCCGCAGTTCTACTGGACCGGCCTGGCCGGCATCGCGGGCGGCTCGTTCGCCTCCGGTTTCTTCGACATGAGCGACGTCGGCGTGGTGCTCGACGTGCCCGGCATCCACCAACTCGGGGACGCCGTCGCCGACCTCTTGCGCCACACCCCACCAGAATTGGTGCGAGAACTGCCCGCCGACATCCGGCTGCTCGCCACCGAGGGCTCGCGGCTCACCACCGAGGACGTCGCCTGGTACCAGACCCGGCTGATGATCATGCAGAAGCACATCTTCACCGACCTGGTCCCGATGCACGAGGCCTACATCGCGCTGGGCATGCGTGGCATCGATGAGATGTACGAGGCGGGTGTGCTCGACGACGACATCCACACGGCATGGCAATCGATCGCTCAGGGCACCCGCGAAGGCAACATCGACGCACTGATCCGGATGACCGACCGCGAACAGAACAAAGTCATCGCCGACCAGTGGGACGCGACCGCCGCGGGCCGTGCTCCGATCGGCCGGGTCCTCACCTACGTGAGCACCATCGCGGGCAAACCCGCCGTGCCCGGTGTCCGCGCCCCGGGCGTGTTCGCACCGGCCACCGTCCGCGCCGACCTCGGCGGACGCACCCTGGCCCTGCGCACCTCGCTGCCCGACTTCAACTGGGCCGACCGCGACACCCGCTGGACCTACATCACCGGGGACCTCGTCCCGCGGCACATCGACATGGAGCTCAACCCGGCACTCGGCACCGCCGTGCTCGGCGAGTCGTTCTGGAACAAGCTGGCTCGTGGCCGCCTCATTCCACGCCTGCCCGAACTGATCGCCGACCTGACCTCGCAGTGGCAGATCGTCGAATAGCCCGCAGCGGCCGATCGAATCATCAGCACGCGCCTGCGCGAGTGAGCACAGAATCCTGCGCGGACAAGTGGCGGCGACGTGTCGACGTTCAGCGGAAGCGAACCGGCGATCCCGCGGACATTGCCGGTGGGTACAGGGTGAGTGAGACATCCCGGGTACCCGGACGGGTATCCTCGAAGTGCTATGCAGGTATTCCGCATATCGCCTGAGGTTTACCTGGTGCCGGGGTCTAGGCCCCTGTACACGTGCTCGCCGGGACGGTCACCCCGATCGGTTGCCGGGCCGGCCGCGAGCACGCGCATCGACGAAGGATCCCCCGGATGCATTGCCCGTACTGCCGACACCCCGACTCCCGGGTGGTGGACTCGCGCGAGGCCGACGAAGGCGCGGCCATCCGCCGCCGCCGCGCGTGCCCGCACTGTGGGCGGCGGTTCAGCACGGTGGAAACCGCGATCCTGTCCGTGGTCAAACGCAGCGGCGTCACCGAACCGTTCAGCAGGGAAAAGGTCATCCGCGGTGTCCGCCGCGCCTGCCAGGGTCGCGAAGTCGACGACGACGCCCTGAACCTGCTCGCACAGAAGGTGGAAGACGCGGTGCGCGCCAAGGGTTCTCCCGAGGTGCCGAGCCACGAGGTCGGGTTGGCCATCCTCGGCCCGCTGCGCGACCTGGACGAGGTCGCCTACCTCCGCTTCGCCTCCGTCTACCGATCCTTCACCTCCGCAGCGGATTTCGAGCGTGAGATCCAGGAGATGCGCAGCGCCCGTGAAGCGGCCGCTGTGCCCGCCGAATAGCAACAGCCGCAGACACTTCGATTTCCCGCACACGGAATCGCATGCGATTCCTGGTGCGACAAATCAGTTTCCGTGCGTCTGCCGCTTCATGGTCGGCGACCAGGTTGTCATGGTGCGAGGCGCAAGCAGGTATACGAGGTTCAGCTACCGGCGGATGGCAGCGATCGCTTTCTCGATGCGCTTGGCGGACACCGGATATGGCGTGCCGAGCTTCTGGGCGAACAGGCTGATCCGGAACTCCTCGATCATCCACCAGATCTCGGTGACGGCCGGTGCGTGGCGCCGGTTCTCCGGCAGCGAGTTGATCAGCCGGTCGTAGGCGGTGAGGGCGCGGTCCAGTTCGATCATGCCCTGCCGGTCGCGGACCGCGGAACCGGGCAGCGCCTCCAAGCGGACGACGGCGGCTTGCAGGTAACGGGGGAGTTCGCGCAGCCGGGCGCTGCCCCATTCGGCGATGAAACCAGGGAAGACCAGGTTGTCGAGTTGGTCGCGGACGTCGTCGGCGATGTCGCGTTCGGAGGTCTGCGCCAGCGCCACCGAAACCCGGTGTGCCTCGGCCAGAATCGGCACCACCAGGCGGACGAGTCGCGCCACCGTGGTGACGAAGTCGGGGCGGATCTTCGCCACCAGTGCCGCGAAGTCATCCGGATTGTGCACCGGTCCGCCCGCGGCGGCGATGAGTTCGTCGGCGGCCGCGGCCCGGCAGTCCTCGACCAGCGCCTCCAGCGATCCGTACGGATTCTGGCTCAGCGCAAGGCGATCCGCGGGACGCAGGCTAGAGGTGACGGTGCGCACGGAAGTCGGCAGCGCGTTCAGGACGAGCGCACGGGTGCCCGCGCGCATCGCGGCGGCCTGTGCGGCAGGGGAGCTGAGTACCCGGACCGCCACACCCTCGCCCTCGGGCACGAGCGCGGGATAACCGGTGACGGTCTGCCCGGCCACCTCACGGCGAACCGTCGGCTCCACCGTGCCCAGCGACTCCGACGTCCACACCGCGGCGGGCGCTCGTTCGGCACCGGCCGTCGCGCGAGCAACCGAGGCGGAAACCTGTTCGGCCAGCTGAGTTTTCAGGGCAGGCAGACTCTTGCTGCGGGCCAGCACCTTGCCCGCGCTGTCGACCGCCGCGAAGGTCATGCGCAGATGATCCGGCAGCGCGGCGGTATCGAGGTCGGTCGGGTCGATGGTGATCGCACCGAGCCGCGACAGCTCTCGCGCCAACCCGATGCGCAACGGCTCGGCGCGCGGGGTGAGCGCGGCCAGTGCCCGCGCCGCGAAGTCCGGCGCCGGAACCACGCTGCGCCGCAACGCCTTCGGCAGGGTCTTGATCAGTGCCGCGGCCAGTTCGTCGCGCATGCCCGGCACCAGCCAGTCGAAGCCGACGGCCCGCACGTGCGCCAGTTGCTCGACCGGGATCCGTACGGTGACACCGTCTTCCTCATTACCCGGCTCGAACTGGTAGGTGAGCGGAAAACTGAGCTCTCCCTGCCGCCAGGCATCAGGGAAGGCGGCCGGATCCAGCGCCGCGGTGCCCGCGTTGACCACGGTCGAGGTCGAGAAGTCCAGCAGCGCGGGGTCTTTGCGGCGCGCGGACTTCCACCAGCTGTCGAAATGCCGCACGGAGACGATGTCGGCGGGTAGGCGCTTGTCGTAGAACTCGAACAGCACCTCGTCGTCGACCAGGATGTCGCGGCGGCGGGCGCGATGCTCCAGATCGGCGACGTCGTCGATCAATTCGCGGTTGCGGTGGAAAAACTCGTGCCGGGTCTGCCATTCGCCCTGCACCAGCGCGTGCCTGATGAACAGCTCACGTGACAGTTCCGGATCGATCCGGCCGTAGTCGACCTGCCTGCCGGTCACCAGCGGGATGCCGTACAGCGTGACGCGTTCGTAGGCGCTGGCCGCGCCGCGCTTGGCCGACCAATGTGGTTCGGAATAGGTGCGCTTCACCAGATCGCCCGCGAGCCGCTCGGCCCACTCCGGCTCCACCTTGGCGGCCATCCGCCCCCACAGCCGCGACGTCTCGACCAGCTCCGCCGCCATCACCCAGCGCGGCGGCTTCTTCGCGAGCGAGGAGCCGGGGAAGATCATGAACTTCGCGTTGCGCGCGCCGAGGAACTCCCGCGTCTCCGCTTCGCGCAGCCCGATATGGGACAGCATGCCGGCCAGCAGAGCCTGATGGATGCCGGTGGAATCCCATGGCATGTCATCCGATTCGAGTGACGAACTGCCGGCTGCCTGCGGTGCACCGCCGCGCCGTCCCCGCTTCGCCCCCCGCTGCCCGCCGCCGGTCGCGGACTCGGTCCGGCCGTCGCGAGAAGTATTGGCGTCCTGCCGGTCCGACGGGGTCGGTCCGCCCGCTCTGCGGGGTTGGCCACTTTCGGCCTTGCCCCCGTCGCTGGGCTGCCCGAATTGAGCACCTTGGTCGGCTACACCCCGGCTGCCGGATCGCCGACGCCGTGAACCCCCCTCGGCCTGCTGCCGCACGTCGGACTGCCCGTCCGGTAATCCTTCCGCGCCCTTACCTCGAGCTCGCCCGCGTCGAGAGTTGCCCGCGGCAGATTCGCCCGCATCCTCGGAGCGGTCCGACGAGTCGGCCGACCACCCGAGCCCCTTCGTGATGGTGCGCAACTGCCCGTGCAGGTCCTGCCACTCCCTGATCCGCAGGTAGTGCAGGAACTCCTCCCGGCACATCCGCCGGAACTGGTTGGACGACAACGACTTCCGCTGCTCGGTCAGATAGTCCCAGAGTCGCAGGTAAGCAAGGAAATCCGAGCCTTCGACGACGAACCGCGCATGCTTGAGATCAGCGGCCTGCTGATTATCGGCGGGCCGCTCGCGAACGTCCTGAATCGACAGTGCGGCAACAATGATCAGCACCTCCGCCAGACAACCGTTGCTGTGCGCCTCCACCAGCATCCGCGCCATCCGCGGATCGACCGGCAGCTGCGCCATGTCGCGCCCGATCGGGGTGAGCGTCAATCCGTAGTCATCGGTGCGGGTTTCGACCGCGTCTTTCGAGTCAGCGGTCCGCCGTCCCAGCGCACCGAGCTCCTCCAGCAGCGCGATGCCGTCCCGGATCGCTCGTTTGTCCGGCGCCTCCACGAACGGGAAGTTCTCGATATCGCCGAGCCCGAGCGCGGTCATCTGCAGGATGACGGCGGCCAGGTTGGTGCGCAGGATCTCCGGTTCGGTGAACGCGGGCCGGGACTCGAAATCGTCCTCGGAGTACAGCCGGATGCAGATACCGTCGGCGACCCGGCCACAGCGTCCGGCGCGCTGCCGGGCCGAGGCCTGGGAGACCGGTTCGATCGGCAGTCGTTGCACCTTGGTGCGCATCGAGTAGCGCGAGATGCGCGCGGTGCCGGGGTCGATCACATACCGGATGCCGGGGACGGTGAGCGAGGTCTCCGCGACATTGGTGGCCAGCACCACGCGGCGGCCGGGGTGCGGCGCGAACACCCGGTGCTGTTCGGCGGTGGACAGCCGAGCGTAGAGCGGCAGGATCTCGGTGCGCGGCAGCTTCAGATCGCGCAAAGCGTCTGCGGTGTCCCGGATTTCGCGTTCACCAGAGAGGAACACCAGCACGTCCCCGTCGCCCTCGGCGAACAGTTCGGTGACCGCGTCGCCGATGGCGTCCACCGGGTCGCGGTCGACCACCCGGGTGTCCTCGTCGTCTTCGTCGTCGGCGCCGGGCAGTTCCAGCGACAGGGGCCGGTACCGCAGCTCCACCGGATAGGACCGGCCGGATACCTCGACAATCGGTGCGGGAGCGCCGTTCTCGTCGGCGAAATGCCGGGCGAACAGTTCCGGGTCGATGGTCGCCGAGGTGATGATCACCTTCAGGTCGGGCCGGCGCGGCAGCAGCTGTTTGAGGTAGCCGAGCAGGAAGTCGATATTGAGGCTGCGTTCGTGCGCCTCGTCGATGATGATCGTGTCGTAGCGGCGCAGCAGCCGGTCGCGCTGGATCTCGGCGAGCAGGATGCCGTCGGTCATCAGCTTGACCAGCGTGCGGTCGGAGGCGTGATCGGTGAAACGCACCGTGTAACCGACGGCGTCGCCCAATTCGGTGCCGAGTTCCTCGGCGATGCGCTCGGCGACGGTGCGCGCGGCCAGCCTGCGCGGCTGGGTGTGGCCGATGGTGCCGCGGATGCCGCGCCCGAGCTCCAGGCAGATCTTCGGGATCTGGGTGGTCTTGCCGGAGCCGGTCTCGCCGGCCACGATCACCACCTGATGCGCGGCGATGGCGGCGGCGATGTCCTCGCGGCGCTGGGTGACCGGCAGTTGCTCGGGGTAGCGGATCTCCGGTACGGCGGCGCGGCGCGCGTCGATGCGGAGCTCGGCCGCGGCGATCTCGGTCTCGACCTCGCCGAGGTCGCCGCCGCGCGCCCGGTCGAGCCGGCGGCGCAGCCGGTATTCGTCGCGGAGGGAGAGATTCGCCAGGCGGGTGCGGAGCTCGCGGGGTCCGGTGTCAGCTGTCCTGGTCATTGCATTCATAAGCGTAGCGAAGGGCGGCAACTGGTATTTCCGTCAGGCGGTGCGGGCGGGTTGCCGACAGTGTGCGGGCTGTCCGAATGTGGCGCGTTTACCCGGGTTGATATGCGAGGATCGGGCAATGGACGCCGACTCGGGCACGGCTTGGATATATCGCGGTCTGCGGATCGCCTTCGGTGTGCTCGCCGCCGTCGCGCTGGCCTGGATCCCGCTGCGCAATCTGCACGAGGCCGGGTTCTCCACCGGAAACTACTTCAGCTTCTTCACCATTCAATCGAATGTGCTCGGCATGCTGGTGTTGCTGATCGGCGGCCTGCGTGACCCGCAGGGCCGCCGCTGGGAGGTGCTGCGCGGGGCGACCGCGTTGTATCTGCTCATCACCGGTGTGGTCTACGCGGTGCTGCTGGCCAATATCGACGTGATGCTCACCGATCGCTGGATCAACGACATCCTGCATCGCGTGCTGCCCATCGTGCTGGTCGCCGACTGGGTGCTCGTCCCGGCCCGCGAGCGGCTCGCCCTGTCGCCGCGGCTCGTCCTGCTGTGGCTGATCTACCCGGTGGTCTATGGCGTCTACACGCTGATTCGCGGCCCGATCGTCGACTGGTATCCGTACCCGTTCCTCGACCCTCGGCAGCAGGGCTACATCTCGCTGACGATCGGCCTGATCGTTCTGCTCGGCGTCTTCACCCTGCTCGCCATCGCGATAGCGGCCGTGGGCGGGCGAGCGCGTCTTCGAACGCCATGAGGCGGTTGGGCCGCGGTCGAACGTGGTAATGGCCATAGGGTCGAGGTGCACTGCTAGCGGATTTTCCCTGGTTGACCGGGTTGCCATCGGCTCGCGGGACCGCGATGGGGCCCGGCACGATTCGGAGGGCGACACCTCCCTCCGGTAAAGGTGGACACATGAACTCGCTATGGCATGGATTTGCCGACATGGGTGCGGTCGAGCGGGACGGCGCGTTCGTCGTCGCCCGTGGCGAGGGCGCCTACATCTACGACGCCGACGACAACCGCTACCTGGACGCGACGGCCGGACTCTGGTTCACCAACGTCGGCCACGGCCGCGGCGAGATCGCCGACGCGGTCGCCGCGCAGCTGCGCCGGGTCGCGCACTACTCCAACTTCGGCGACTTCACCGAACCGGCCACCCAGGAGCTCGCCGAGCGGTTGTCCGCGATGGCGCCGGTGCCCGGTAGCAAGATCTTCTTCACCTCCGGCGGTTCGGACTCGGTGGACACCGCGGCCAAGCTCGCCCGCCGCTACTGGCACGAGCTCGGCAGGCCGGACAAGACGATCGTGGTCGGGCGCAGCAAGGCCTATCACGGCATGCATGTCGCGGGCACCGCGCTGGCGGGCATCCCGCTCAACCGCGAAGGCTACGGCGAGCTGATGGCCGACGCGCGCACCGTCGAGTGGGACGACGCCAAGTCGCTGCTCGCCTTGATCGAGGAGATCGGCGCCGAACGCATCGCCGCCTTCTTCTGCGAGCCCATCATCGGCGCGGGCGGCATCTACCTGCCGCCGACCGGCTACCTCGCCGAGGTGCGCCGCATCTGCCGGGACAACGACATTCTCTTCGTCACCGACGAGGTCGTCACCGGCTTCGGCCGGATCGGCGGATCCTGGTTCGCGTCCTCGCGCTTCGACCTGCAGCCGGACCTGATGACCACCGCCAAGGGCCTCACCTCCGGCTACGTCCCGATGGGCGCCGTGTTCATCGCGCCGCACATCGCCGAACCGTTCTTCGCGGGCGGCGTCTGGTGGCGGCACGGCTACACCTACGGCGGGCACGCGGGCGCCGCCGCGGCCGCGCTGGCCAACCTGGACATCATCGAGCGGGAGAACCTGCTCGACGAGTCGGCTCGCCTGGAAGCGACCCTGCACGAGAAGCTCGCCCCGCTGGCCGAGCATGCGCGCGTGGCCGAGGTGCGCAGTGGGCTCGGTGCCGTGGCCGCTGTTCAGCTGGTCGACCCCGCCGAGGGGTTGCCGATGGTGAAAACCCTTCGTGCGCAAGGTGTTTCCAGCCGTGCGGCCGGGCAGGGTGCGATGCAGATCTCGCCGTCGTTCGTGATGACCGATGCGCAGGTCGACGAGATGGTCGAGGGGTTCACCCGCGCCCTCGGATGATTGCTGTTCAGAGCGTGCGGGTCATGAAAACGCTGAACGGGTCGAGTTCGTAATCCCCGAACGGTTCACAGAACTCGAAACCATGCGCGGCATAAAGCTTTTGGGCCGGGACGAAGAACTCGGGCGCACCGGTCTCCAGGCTGACCCGCCGGTACCCGCGGGCGGTCGCCTCGGCGAGCAGGTGGCGCAGCATGATCGAGGCGATGCCGCGACGTTTGTGCGTCGCGGCGGTGCGCATGGACTTGATCTCGGCGTGCTCGGCATCGAGCTGTTTGAGGGCCGCGCAGCCGGCCAGGGTGTCGCCGTCCCATCCGCTCCAGAAGGTGATCTCCGGGCGGCGCAGCCCGTCCAGGTCCAGGGCGTGGCAGCTCTCGGCGGGGGAGTGTGCGGCCATGTCGGTCAGGTGTTCGGTGAGCAGGGCCGCGATCTCCGGTCCGGAGAGGTCGTCGACCACGATGCGGAGGCCGGGCATCGAACCGTTAGCAGCGCCCGCGGGAGCGGACTGGTCGGTGGTGCTAGACATTTGTCCATCATGCCCGGCGGCGCACCGCGGCGAGCACTCGACGGACCCCGATCGAACACGCTTTACTGAGAGGGCACTCGCCCGCACTTGCTAGACGGACCTCGCTGTCCGGCCAGGGGGTCCCAGTAATGAAGCTTGCCAAGGTCACCACGCTGGCCGCGGGCGCCGCCCGCCGGGTCGCCGACGAAACCTATTACGCCTCATTGGCGGTCCGCGCCGGGCTGGTCACCCTGGAACGGCCCGACCGGCTCGCCCAGATGGGTGCGGCGGTCGTCCGGTCCGGGATGCTCGGCGGGCTCGTCTCGGTCGCCGCGCTGCGCTACCGGGACCGGGCCGCGCTCATCGATGAACTGGGCTCGATCACCTTCCGCGAACTCGACGAGCGCACCAGCGCGCTGGCCAACGCCTGGCGCGCCCGCGGCCTGCGCGACGGCGAGGGCGTCGCGATCCTGGCCCGTAACCATCGCGGCTTCCACTACGCGGTGTTCGCCGCCGCCAAGTGCGGCGCCCGAATCGTGCTGCTGAACACCGATTTCGCCGGCCCCCAGCTGCGCGAGGTGGTGGCCAGGGAGGGCATAGATCTGCTGGTGTTCGATGAGGAGTACACCGACATGCTCGGTGACCTCACCCCGCCGCGCGGGCGCTATCGCGCCTGGGCCGATCGACCCGGTGTCGACACTTTGGACAATCTGATCGCCGGCGCGAGCCATTCCGCACCGCGGCGCGCCACCACCACCGCGAAGGTCATCCTGCTGACCAGCGGAACGACCGGCACCCCGAAGGGCGCCCCGCGCGGCGAACCGACCTCGCTGGCCCCGCTCGCCGCGATCCTGGACAAGGTGCCGTTCCGGGCCCGCGAGATCACCGAATGCCCGGCGCCGCTGTTTCATACGCTGGGCTTCGCGCACCTGTTCATCGCGCTCGGTTTCGGCTCGACGCTGGTGATCCGCCGCCGCTTCGACCCGCAGGCGGTGCTGGACAGCCTGCACCGCCACCGCGCCACCGCCCTCGTCGCGGTGCCGGTGATGCTGCAGCGGTTGGTCGACCTCGGCCCGGAAGCCCGTGCCGGACATGACTTCTCGGCACTGCGCATCATCTTCGTCGCGGGCTCACAGCTGGGCGCCGAGCTGTGCACCAGGGTGACCGAGGCGTTCGGCCCGGTGGTCTACAACATGTACGGCTCCACCGAGGTGGCCTACGCGACCATCGCCACCCCCGCCGACCTGGCCGTCGAGCCGGGCTGTGTGGGCAGCCCGGTGCCGAGCGCGACCGTGCGCATCCTCGACGAGGACGGTGCGGAGCTGCCGCCGGGGCGGACCGGCCGGATCTTCGTCGGCAACAGCTTCCAGTTCGAGGGGTACACCGGCGGTGGCGACAAGGTGCGGGTCGGCAACCTGATGGCCACCGGTGACGTCGGCCATTTCGACAGTGCGGGCAGGCTTTTCATCGACGGCCGGGACGACGACATGATCGTCTCCGGCGGCGAGAACGTCTTCCCCGGTGAAATCGAGGAACTGCTGGCCGCGCACCCGGCCGTCGCCGAGGTGAGCGCCTTCGGCGTGCCCGACGATCGGTACGGGCAGCGGCTGCGCGCGGTAATCGTTGTGCGCGAAGGTCATTCACTCGACGAGGACTCAGTGCGCGAGTACGTCAAGGCGCATCTGGCGCGGTTCAAGGTGCCGCGCGACGTCGTATTCATCGACGAACTGCCGCGCAACCCGACCGGGAAGGTGCTCAAACGCGTTCTGCGCGAACTGTGATCGCTACTTGCCGTTGCGGGTGAACGCGCGGCGCACCAGTCCCGGCGAGCGGAACGCGGCCCGCAGGAAGCTGGTGGGCGGCACGCTGATCAGGCCGCCCCGCCCGTGCAGCACGCAGTCCACTACGGAATCGGCGACGGCCGCCGGGTCTTCCAGCGAACCTGAGGCGACGGTGCTGACGGTGACGCCCTTACCCGACAGTTCCTGGTCCAGCGCCGCGCCGAGACCGACCACGCCGTGCTTGGTGGCGCAGTACACGGCGACGCCCAGCGCCGCGGTCACCCCGCCCACCGTGCCGATGTTCACGATCTGGCCGTGTCCCTGACTGGCGAATCGTTCTGCGGCGAGCCGGGTTCCGATGATCACCGCGCGCAGGTTGATATCGATCTGCCGGTCCGATTCGGTTTCCGTCTCCGCGAGAAAGGGGCCCGAGGGCATCACGTCGGCGGCGTTCACCAGGACGTCGAGACCGCCGAGCCGGCGTTCGGCGTAGGTGAGGAAGCTGCCGAAGCGGGCGCTGTCGGTGACGTCGAGGGCCAGTCCGGCGACGGTGCCGTCGCGGGATCTGCCGAGTTGCTCGGCGACCGCCCGCACCGCGCCGACGTCCACGTCGCCGAGGACGATATCGGCGCCCTCGGCCAGGAACGCCCTCGCTGTCTCGCGGCCGATGCCGTGCGCGCCCCCGGTGATCGCGATCCGTTTGCCAGTGAGCGTCTTCCGAGACATATGGTTTCGCCTGCCTTCGTCTCTGTATAACGCTAGAGGGTCGCTGGGTAGTGCTCCATGCGATATCGGGTCAGCACTTTGCACAATCCGGCCAGGGCGAATAGGGTCGATCGCCAGTCGCGTGACAGGTTTGCTGTCCATGACGACTTCGGCCAAGAACCTTGCGGATTGTGGCCATGACGAACCGGTCGGACGGTTTGCTCAGCTGGCCGAACCGCATTGGGAGAGCAGAACATACGATCTCCGGCCAGAAACCTTGCGCAAATCGGCCACGACAGGCAACGATGGACACGTGGCCTCATGGGAGTGGCGGCGGTCGGTAACAAACGCGGCGATCCTCGTCGAACTCGGGGACGATCACGGGCTCACCCAGGATCAGTGCCTACGCGGCACAGACGTCGATCCTCGGCTGCTGAAAACACCCGGTGGCGAGATCACCGCGGCGCAGGAACTGGCCATCGTCGGCAATCTCGTCACGCTGCTGGACGATCCGCCGGGTCTCGGCGTCGAAGCGGGCACCCGCACCCACCTCACCACCCATGGCGTACTCGCCTTGGCGGTGCTCAGTAGCCCGACCATGCGGCAGGCGATCGATGTCGCCATGCGCTACTTCAGCCTGATGACCTCGTTCGCCCGCGCCTGGCACATCTACCGCGACGACGAGATCCTGCTCTACGGCGACGACCGCGACCTGCCCGGCGAGCTGCGCGCGTTTCTGGCCGAACGCGATGTGTCTGCGCTGCTGACCAATTGGTTCATGGTGTTCGGCGTGCCGCCGCCGGTGGTCCGCGTCGAGATCGCGGGCGGGCTGCGCCCGCGGCTGGCACCCCTGTTCGACAGCTTCGAGATTCCGAGCACGGAATCCGCGGAATTGCAGCTCGCGGTGTTCGACGCCACCGGTATCGATGAGCCGATGCCGCAGGCCAGTCCGCTGACCGCGCAGCTGTTCGAAGAGCAATGCGACGATCTGTTGCAGCGCCGCGGACTGCGCCAGGGCGTGGCGGGCACGGTGCGGGAAATGTTGATGCACCGGATGAACAGCAGGCTCAGCCAGGAGGACGTCGCGGCCGGGCTGCACATGAGCCTGCGCACGATGCGCCGGCGGTTGGCCGAGGAGGGCACCTCGTATCGGCAGCTCTGCGCCGAAACCTTCGGCACCCTCGCCGAGGAACTGCTCGCCACCGGGCTGACCGTCGAGGATGTCGCGTATCGCATGGGATATTCGGGCGCGCCGAGCTTTTCGAACGCGTTCAAGCAGTGGCGCGGGGTGTCGCCGGGGCGATTCGCTCGCTCGACGGTCGACCGGTACCGGCAGTCCGTGCCGCGCTGACGTCGCGGCGGCCTGAGTGCCGCCACCCCTAAAAGGGCACCCCGATGGATCTCGGGTGCGACCATGGAATGGGCAGGTCCACGGTCACCGTAGGAGGGGTGGTGGATGTGGCTCAGTTCGTGCAGGAGTACGCCGCGTTGCGGTGGTCGGTGGTAGCGGCGTTTCTGCTGGCGGTGGCGATCGTGCTCGGGCGGGTGGCTGCGCCACTTGCCGTGGGTACCGATGCCACTGGCTCTGTCCTCGTTCCGGTGGTCGAACCTGACCGGCGGCAACGTGATTCGACTCGTAAGACAGGTTCCATACCGACCGGCGGGTATCATGAATCCGATGCCGCGCACCTGATCATGTGCTTGGTGATGCTCGCGATGCTGGTGTTCCCGGCAGGCGCGAGTCCGGTCGCGGTGCGCGGCGTGCTCACCGCGATGACCGTGGTATTCGCCATCCTGTTGACGAGCCGAATTCTGGAGTGGCGCAGCGCGCCTCACTCGACCCCGCTGGACCGGCTGGTGCCGCTGGGTTACCACACGGTAACCGCCGCCGCCATGTTGTACGCCATGTCCGGACACGCGGCGCCGGGCCACACTGGTGGACCCGCCATGATTCCCGCGTTCGGGCTCGCCGCACTGTTCGCCGCGGACGCGCTACTGGTCACCCTCGCCGTCGGCCGCTCCCTCGACGACACGCCGGGCTACCTGCGCATTCTGCTGCTCTCCGGTGGGTGTGTCGCGGCGCTGACCGGGTCGAGGCGACGCTCGGCGGTGGTGCCGCACGTCGTGATGGATCTCGGTACCGCCTACATGCTCATCGCGGCCGTTTCGAGTTGACCGGCGCCGCAGACCAATCCGCGCGCCATCCCATACCGAACCCCTGTCTATGCGGGCAGATTCGGTCATCGATGAGATAGCGAACGAATCACGTGCCGACGTGCGCTGTGCACCCGATATGTGCGGGGGAGGGGCGGGTAGTGAGCGCGTTCTCGCTGCGGTACACCGGGTTGGTGCTCTCGTGCTGGACGAGGCGAACAGCCACTCGTTATGCGGATGCCCGACGCCCGCCGCGTTCGACCGACAACGATCGGCGTTGTCCGGTCGCACCCTGGTCGCACTGCTCGCCGCGATCGGCGACGGAGACCGCGTTGCCTTCACCGAGTTCTACCGGCTCACCAGCCCGCGAGTATTCGGGCTCGCCACCCGCATCGTGCGCAGCCGGGCCGCGGCGGAGGAAGTCAGCCAGGAGGTGTACCTCCAGGTGTGGTCGACCGCCGATCGCTACGAGCCGGCACTGGCCAGTCCGATCGGCTGGCTCATGATGCTCGCACACCGGCGCGCGGTCGACCGGGTGCGCGCCGAAGCCGCCTGCGCGGTCCGGGAATCGGCCTACGCGCACTCACACGGCGGCCGCGACCACGATGTCGTCGCCGAATCGGTGACGCAGCGCATGGATGAACAGGAGGTCCTCGGCTGCCTCGCCGCGCTCACCGCGACGCAACGCGAGGCGATCACGCTCGCCTACTACACCGGGCGCACGTACCGCGAAGTCGCAGACCACCTATCGGTGCCGCTGCCGACCGTCAAAACCCGCATCCGTGACGGGCTGAAGAGACTGGAGAGCTGCTTGTCCGGAGAATGCGCCGATGGCCGATAACCCGCCACGATCGGACGCGGAACTGCTCGACCTGGCGTACCCGTGCGCGTTGGACGCCGTCGGCGAGATCGAACGCCGGCGCATCGAGGAGCGGCTGGCAGCCGCCGATCCCGCTGTGCGGCAAGAGTTCTCGGACACGGTGCGGCGGTTGCGCGAGGTGATGGCGCAGGTGGCCGCGCTCGACGCCCAGGCTCCGCCGCCGGAATTGGAGGCGCGAATTCTGGCGGCACTGCCCGACGACGGGCGCGCCGAGCTTCCCTCCGCGTGGCGGCGGCGCCTGCGCTGGGTGGCGCCGGTGGCCGCGGCGGTCTGCCTGGTGATCGGCGGCAGTGTGGTCGCCGACCGGATCGCCAGCCCGCCCGACGGTGTACCGACCGCCGAGCGGATACATCGGCAGCCGGACTCGCGCACACTGACCAAACCGGTGGCCGGCGGCGGCACGGTCATGGTGGAGTTCTCCGCTCAGCAGCGGCTCGCGGTCGTCGCGTTCACCGGAGTGGCGGAGCCGCCGGCCGGGCGGGTGTACCAGGTCTGGTTGGTGCCCGTCGGGGAACGGCCGAGGCCGCGGTCGGCGGGGGTGCTCGTCGAAATGCCTTCGACAGCAAAACCATTCGTGACGACCTTCGATCCGGGGGAGACGCTGGCAGTCAGTGTCGAACCCTCCGGCGGATCGGTGGCGCCCACCAGTCCACCGATCGCCGGTGTGCCGCTGGTCTGAGGGTGTCGGGGGTGTCGGGGTAGCGGCCTGGATGCCGCTGTGCCGCAACGATTCCCGGCCTACGGCACTCGGCTATGCGCTCAGATCTCCACGGACTGGTCGGCGACTACGCGTCCACCGAGGCGGACCCAACCGTCGGAGTCCCAGGCGGTGAACAGCTGGGAGCCCTTGCCCTGGGTGATGACCAGGCCGCGGCGCAGCAGTGCGGTGATGGCGACTGCGGCGGCACCGGTCGCCTCATCTTCGGCAATTCCCAAGGTGGGGGCGAACATTCGCGAGCGGAGCGAGCCGCGGTTCTCGTCGGTCCAGGCCCAGAAGTAGTGCGGGCCGCCGGTGAAGTCGTCGGGGCGCAGGTTCGCCAGCTCGTCGAGGTCGGCGATCTGGTGGAAGGTGAAGTCGGGCGCCCATTCGCCGCGGGCGGTGATCCAGGTGAGGCCTTCGGTCAGCTCGACCGCCACCGGGCCCGCGGGCACGCTGAGCCGGCGTACGGGTACGCCGCGTTCGGCGAACCACCATGCGGTGCCGACCGAGGGGTGTCCGGCGAACGGAAGTTCCACGGTCGGGGTGTAGATCCGTACCCGCGCGACCTCGTCGACCGGGTCCTCGACCACGACGGTCTCGCTGTAGCCCGCTTTGGCCGCGAGGGCCTGCCGGTCGGCTTCGGCCACGTCCGCTGCCCGCGCGATGCCGAGCTCGTTGCCGAATCGTCCGGCGGCGTCGGTGAACACCCGCACTACGTCAACCTGTGTGCCCATGTTTTCGACCCTACTAGTCCGGTCCGACAGTGAGCTGTCGTGTAGCCCACACTGGCCGTTCATCGAGCTGTCGTCGCAGGTCAGGTAGCGACGAAAGAGACCGCCGACGGTTCATTGGCTGAACCGTCGGCGGCCTCGGATCGAGTGCTCAGACCGTGGCGGCGGCAAGCGTTTCGGTCGACTGCACCGCCTGGCCGACACCGGCGACGATCGCGGCCGCGCGCAGCGACTCGAAGATCACCTCACGCGACACGCCCGCCTCACGCAGCGTGTGCTCGTGCGCCTCCAGGCAGTGCTGGCAGCCGTTGATCGACGAGACCGCGAACGACCACAGCTCGAAGTCGGCCTTGTCGACCCCCGGGGTACCGATGATCTGCATGCGCAGACCGGCCCGCAGGTCGTCGTAGCGGCCACCGAGGAACGCCTTGCCCCGGTAGAACACATTGTTCATGCCCATGATCGAGGCGGCGCCGAGTGCGGCGTTGTACGCCTGCTCGGACAGCACATCTGCGGCCTCCTCGGCGATCTCACGCAGCGTGGTCGGCGATTGGGTCGCGGCCGCCGACGCCAGCAGCGTGCCCCACAGCTGCTGCTCGTTCAGCACCGTGGTGCGGGCCAGCGAGGACAGATTGAGTTTGAGGTCCTTGGCGTACTCGGGAAGGGAGTTCTTCAGGTTCTCAATGCTCATACGTTGCTTCCTCGAGGATCATCCCCGCGTGCACGGGGAATGGTGCATGGATTTCGTACATGGATCGTGCGTTGCGACTCGGCTCAGACGCTGGCGGCGAGCAGCTCGCCCGCGTTGATGGTCGGGTCGCCCTTCTTCCAGTTGCAGGCGCACAGCTCGTCGGACTGCAGCGCGTCGAGCACCCGCAGCACCTCGTCGACATTGCGGCCGACCGAACCCGCGGTGACCGAGACGAACTGCACCTCGTTGTTCGGGTCGACGATGAAGGTGGCCCGGTCGGCAACACCGTCGGCGTTGAGAACGCCGGTGGCAGCGGCCAATTCGCGCTTGAGGTCGGACAGGATCGGGAACGGCAGGGTCTTCAGATCCTCGTGCTGGGCACGCCACTGGAAGTGCACGAACTCGTTGTCGACCGAGGCGCCGAGCACCTGCGCGTCGCGGTCCGCGAACTCCTCGTTGAGCTTGCCGAACGCGGCGATCTCGGTCGGGCAGACGAAGGTGAAGTCCTTGGGCCAGAAGAAGACGATCCGCCACTTGCCCGCGTGATCGTCGCTGGTGATCTGGGTGAAGTAGTCGTCAGGCTGCTGAGCGTCGACCTTGGACAGATCACCACCGATGACAGCGGTGAGGTTGTATGCCGGGAATTGGTCGCCGATGGTCAGCAAGGCCATGCCTAATCTCCTCGTTCTGGTGGGTTTGCTAGCACTGTGCAGAAAAGCAGAAAAGCTCCCTTTCGATCTTGCCCGACGGGCTGATGAAAGGTAAAGGTGATCAGTCGCACTACACTGATAGCCGTGACCGATCAGACTTATCAGCCGACCCTGTCACAGCTGCGTGCGTTCGTGGCGGTCGCGGAATATCGCCATTTCGGCACGGCCGCAGCGCGGCTCAGTGTGAGCCAGCCCACGCTATCGCAGGCGCTCGCGGCACTTGAACACGGGCTCGGACTGCAACTGATCGAGCGCAGTACGCGGCGGGTGCTCGTCACCGCCGCGGGCATGCGATTGCTGCCCAAGGCGATGGCGACGCTCGAGGCGGCCGATCGTTTCGTCGCCTCGGCGACCGGTGACGGTCTCGGCGGCACACTGCGAATGGGCATAATTCCGACAGTTGCCCCATATGTGCTGCCGGCCCTGCTGCCCGAGTTGCAGAAGAAGTTGCCCGCGTTGCATCCGCAGGTGATCGAGGACCAGACCGCGCGGCTGTTGGACGGGCTGCGCACCGGCGTGCTCGACGTCGCGCTGCTCGCGCTGCCGACCGACATTCCCGGCTTGATCGAGATCCCGTTGTACACCGAGGAGTTCGTGCTGGTGACGCCGCGCGGGCACGAGCTCTCGGGTCGCACCGACCTCGCCCCCGCAGTGCTCGACTCGCTACCCCTGCTGCTGCTCGACGAGGGGCACTGCCTGCGCGATCAGACCCTCGACCTGTGCCGCTCCGCCGAGGTCCATCCGGCCGCCGTCGGCGATACCCGCGCCGCCTCGTTGGCGACCGTAGTGCAGTGTGTCGCAGGCGGTCTCGGCGTCACCCTCATCCCGGAGATGGCCGTCGCCTCCGAAACCGCCCGCGGCACCCTCGGTACCGCCCACTTCGCCACCCCCGCCCCTGGGCGCACCATCGGTCTCGCATATCGCACTTCGACCGCACGCGCGGAAGACTATGAATACCTTGCCGCCATCATTCGGACGATGCGGCCGTCGTAGCGGTCGAAGGTGTTCGGCAGCAGTCGGTTTCGAATCTGGTGGCTGGGTGGCAACATGCGAATGCGCCCGCGACCTAGGAAGCCGGCTGAGACCTAAGAGGGCGGCTGCGACTTAGGCGGGCGGCCGGGACTTAGAAGGGCGGCCGCGACTTAGAAGGGCGGCTGCGACTTACGACGGGCACCGTGAGCCGGATGTCGCGGATATGAGAGGGATGCGGATGGACTCGTTACCACCAAATGCCAGGCGGCTTGCTCAGCACGCTGGACAGCGGCACGCGTTGTTCGTCTACGGAACGCTCCAATTCCCAGAGGTACTGGAGGTCCTGATCGGGCGCGTCCCACCACTACAACCCGCCACCGCACCAGGCTGGCGCGTCGCCACCCTGACCGACCGCCTATATCCCGGCCTGGTCCCAGCACCGAACGCCCTCGCCCACGGCACCGTACTCAGCGGTCTCACCCCAGCGGAGTGGCAAATCCTCGACGCCTTCGAAGACACCGAATACGACCTCCGCACAATCCAGTTAACCGACTCCACCGACCCGGCCTGGACCTACATCTGGACATCCGCTGTAACCCAAGAAGATTGGCACCCCCAAACCTTCGCCACCACCCACCTAACCCAATTCGCAGCCCACTGCCTCGAATGGCGCCGACAGCTATAGAAGGTCCATCCCGAACCATCCCCACGTCGGTACGGAAAGTACGCGTCCTACCTATGTCCCCCCCCAAGTGTGCTCGGCCTCCGGCCATTTCGTCGTTGAGGGGGAACTGGTGTCGGTATATCGCGAGAGCGCGCCGACACCAGTTCCCCCTGATCATTCGTCCAGCCCTGGTCATGGAGGGCGGCGCGGACTCGGTCGAGGATTACGTGGGGGCGGTGGTGGAGGAGGGTTGCGTTGACGCGGATCACGCGCCAGCCCAGTGATTCCAGGGTTGCGAACCTGTCGATGTCCTTTGTGCGCTGGGCTGGGTCGGTCCAATGGTGGGCACCGTCGTATTCGACGGCGACGCGCCATTTTTCCCACCCCATATCGACACGGGCGATGAACGCGCCGCATCGGTCGCGGACCACGAGTTGGGTACTGGGTGCGGCTAATCCGTTATCGACCAGCAGGAGTCTGGTGTGTGATTCCTGAGGTGATTCGGCGCCTGCATCGACCAACGGAAGGATCTTCGACAGCCGCGCCACTCCACGCGCGCCGGGATGGTCGCGAGCCACGGCCGCGACTTCCAGCGGATTCAGGCCGGTAGCCGAGCTCAATGCGTCCAAGATCGGTACGGCCTGATCGCGGGGCAACCGTCGGCCGAGGTCGAACGCAGTTCGTGCGGGTGTGGTCACCCGGAATCCGTCGACCTCGCAGTATTCGGCCGGCTCGATGACGGCTCGCACAGCGCGAATCCCGCAGGGCGGCTTGCAGTGTGTCGTCCGTGCGATCTCCGCGGGTTCGTCAGGATCCAGCCAGCGGGTGCCATGCAATGCGGCCGCTGAGTATCCGATCAGCACACCGGCACCCTTGGCCCAGTGCGCTGCGGCGCGTGCCCGCTTCTGTGCGTCGAACGCGCACCCCTTCGGCAGGTAGACGTCGGGGAACACTCGCACGAAGTTGTGCTGCAGTTCCCATCGCGTCACCAACCCCGCCGCCCTCGCCCAAGACCCCGGAAACGGCTCATCCAACACCCCCATGCCCGAACTATCCCCCTCTCCACCGACAGGGTTGGCCGAGGGGGAACTGGTGTCGGTGGGCTCTCGGCCATTGCCTGCATCAGTTCCCCGTGATCACTTGTCCAGCTCGAGGAGGGCGTCGAGCTGAGGTTGCGTTAGTAGACGACCGGTCGTATATTCAGGGTATGGCGCGACCGCGACGGAGTGGGGATACTCGGCAGCTTTTGGTGGAGGAGGGGGCGGCTGGGTTTTTGGCGAGTGGATATCACGGGACGGGGATCAAGCAGGTTTTGGACAAGGTGGGGGTGCCTAAGGGGTCGTTTTATAACTACTTCGATAGTAAGGAGAGTTTTGGGCGGGCGGTGATCGAGCACCATTCGTTGTGTGTGCAGCGGAATTTGAGTGCGGCGTTCGGGGCGGCGGCGGATCCGGTGAGTGGGTTGCGGGCGTTTTTCGGGCGGCTGATGGCGGAGTTCGTCGAGGCGGAGTTCACCGGGGGGTGTTTGATCGCGAATCTGGGTGGGGAGTTGGAAGGTAGTGAGCTGCTTCGGGAGTCGTTGTCGAAGGCTTGGGGGGCGTGGCGGGATCGGGTGGCGGAGCAGCTGCGAGAAGCGCAGGGGCTGGGGATGATTCGGAGCGATATAGACGCGACCGACCTGGCTGACCTGCTGCTGGAGTCGTGGGAGGGGGCGGTGATCCGGATGAAGATCGATCGCACGCTGGAGCCGTTGCAGAAGTGTTTGGATCGTCTGCTGGACGACTATTTCCGGCCCTGAACCAGGGCATTTATCAGAGTTTGTACTCGAGGCTCGGGTCGTTGTGCACATTCCAAGACGACCGGTCGTATTCAAGGAAGAGGTTAGAACATGACGAAAACGGTGATCGTGACTGGATCCTCCAGTGGGATCGGGCGTGATGTCGCCCGTGCCTTCGTGGCGCGCGGGGACAACGTGGTGCTCAACGGCCGTGACCCCGGCAAGCTTGCCGACGTGGCCGCGGAGCTCGGCGCACCGGAGCAGATCGCCACCTTCGCTGGTGATATCGGTTCTCCCGCAACGGGTTCAGAGCTGGTACGAACCGCCGTCGAACGCTTCGGCGGGGTACAGGTGCTGGTGAACAGCGCGGGCATCTTCGGCGCCAAACCGTTCGTGGACGTCACCGTGGAGGACCTCGACAGGTTCGTGAACGGCAACCTGAAGGGGACGTACTTCACCACGCAGGCGGTGGTGCGTCAGCTGCAGCGGCAGGCGGCCGGTGGCAGCATCGTGAACATCGGCACGGTGCTGGTCAACCACGCCCTCGCCGGACTACCCGCCTCCGCGGCCCTGGTCAGCAAGGGCGGTGTACACGCACTTACCACCAGCCTCGCCGCGGAACTCGCCGCCGACGGCATCCGCGTCAACGCCGTCGCCCCCGGCATCATCCGCACCCCACTGTTCGGCTCCGGCGACGAAACCGCCTCCGCCCGACTAGCTTTGCTGAACCGCATCGGCGAGGTATCCGAAACCACCGCCGCCGTCCTATATCTCGCCGACGCCGAATTCACCACCGGCCACATCCTCCCTGTCGACGGCGGTTTCATCTCCGGACGGTCAGCCTGATGCCCTACGTAAACATCAAGGTCACCAACGAAGGCGTCACCCGAGAACAGAAGGCGCACTTGATCAAAGGCGTCACCGACCTACTCCACACCGTCCTCGACAAGGACCCGGAAATGACCTTCGTGGTCATCGATGAGGTCGACCTGACCAATTGGGGCGTAGGCGGCCTGAACGTCGACGAATACCGCAAACGCTCCTAACCCAACAACCCCCATCCAACCGTGCACTTGACGTACTGAGCATGCTCTTGACGTAGGCCGCAGCCTGCGTCAAGAGCATGCACCGTACGTCAAGACGGAACGCAGAACGCACCGGCTCCCGTGAAAGCGGTTGGGGGCCGGTGCGTTCGGTTGTTCTATACGCGCAGGGCGTGGGGTTCGATCGCGCCGCGCACGAGTGCTCGTGCGTCGACGGTTTCGGGCCGGTAGGGCAGGGTGGGCAGACGGTCGGTCATGGTCTGCACCGGGTCGGGCAGCTGCTCGTTCGTGCCGAACAGGAAGGTCCACTCGTGTTCGTCGCTGCCGTACTGGACGACGGTGCCGAACTGTTCGTGGAACCGATTCCAGGACCGCTTCAACGTCTCGTTGCGCCACATGGTCGCGCAACCGGCCTGGGCGCTCAGCACGCCGCCGGGAGCGAGCAGGGCCCGACATCGGGACAGGAACTCCGACTCGTAGAGGCGGTTGTGCTGCGCGTCCTCGACCCGCTCGTCGGGCAGATCGATCACGATGACGTCGTAACGCGTCCCGGCCTCGGCGGCCTTGGCGAGGAAGTCCCAGCCGTCGGCGTAGTGCACCTTGATCGGGCCTTCGCCCTTGACGGCGGCGGCCAGGTCGGCGCTGGTGTAGCCGTAGGGCAGGTGCTCGGCGCACAGCTCGACCTCGAGCTGATCGATGTCGACGTGGTCGACCAGCGTCGCGCCGGCGGCGACCGACATCTGACTGGCCACGCCCTCACCGGAGCCGATGATGAGTACCTTGTCCAGCTTCGCGGCGAGCGCGAACGCCGGAACCATCATCGCCTCGTGGTAGGTCAGCTGGGAGAACTCCGTGGACTGGCGATCGTCGTCGGAGAACAGGCTGATGCCCTGCTCGGTGCGCGCGATCACCATGTGCTGGAACGGAGTACGAGTGTCCACAATCACTTCGTGCAGATCCCAGATGCGGGTCAGGCCCGCGCCCACCGGTTCCTCGATCCGCTGCGAGCCGTGCCCGCGGCGGATCACCTCCATGCGAACATCCTTGGGAGACAACTTGTCTCGCAACAGTTCGACGGCCTTCGACGCGCCGGCGCCGATACTGCCGCAGGTGAAGACGTCGACAAAGATGTCGCCGGACTCTGGATAGGTGTGAATCGAGGCGTGAGACTCCGACAACAGCGCGAGGACAGTCACCCCCTGCGGATCGAACTTCTTGTGTACGACATCGCAGATGGTGACGCCCGCCGCGATCAAAGACTCACGCAACGCCGATTCGAGGCGTTCGAGGTCGTCGCAGAGGGTCGCGTCGACACCACCGAACTCGGCCAGCACATGCCAGCCGGTGAAATCCGCCGTCATGGCAAACTCACTCTCGCTCAGCGCCCGAGACATGAACGGTCAAGGGCGGAAAACCATTGAAGGACACCGACGAATAGCTCGCGGTATAGGCGCCGGTGTCGAGGATCTGAATGCGATCACCGGCTCGCAACGTGGTCGGTAGGAGGACTCGCGTGCGTTGATACAGTACATCGTCTCCGTCGCAGGTCGGACCGGCCACCACCGCCTCGTCGACGGGGTCGCCGTCCCGGTCCGTGCGGAACCGGTAGGCGATGTACTCGTTCTCTGTCTCGGCCATGCCGTTGTAGCGGCCGATGTCGAGATACACCCAGCGTCGGCCGTCCGGCGCGACGCGCACGCCCACGACTTCGGCATGGATGATGCCCGCGGAACCGACCAGTGCGCGGCCGGGTTCCACCACCAATCCGGCGGTCTCAGGCAGGAATTCGGTCACGGCGGCGTCGACCACCGCCGCGATCTCGGGCAACGCGGGCGCCGGGTCGGCGTACGCGATCGGCAGTCCGCCACCGATATTCACGGATCGCACGTGAATGTCCTTGTCGGCCAACGCTTCCACGATCCGGCCCGCCTGCTCGATGCCGATCCGCCACGCGTCCGGATCGAGCTGCTGGGACCCGACGTGGAAGTACGGCCCGCCGACGATCAACCCCAGATCACGCGCCCGCACCAGCAGCCGGAACGCTTCGCCCGGCGTGCAGCCGAACTTGGCGCCGAACGGCGTGCGCGACTCCGGCGCCGAAGCCAGGAAGCGGCATTCGACCTCCGAGCCCGGCGCGTGCTCGACGATGCGCAGCAGATCGTCCTCGGTGTCGAAGGCGTACCGGCGCACCCCCAACGCGTAGGCGCGGGCGATGTCGGCGGCCTTCTTGATCGGATTGCCGTAGCAGAGTGTGTCCGGTTCGACACCGAGCGCGAGGCACAGCTCGATCTCGCCGATGCTGGCGACATCGAACTCGGCGCCTTCCTCGTCGAGTGCTCGAATGATCTCCGGCACCGGGCTTGCCTTGACCGCGAAGCGAATCCTTGCCGCGGGCATGGCGGCATGGAGTGCGCTGTAGTTCTCGCGCACTCGCTCGGGATAGATGACAAGGAACGGTGATTCGGGCATAGTTGATCTTTCGCTTGGCAGCAGCGGAGAGAGTATCAGCGGCCCCTACCCAGAAACGAATCCGTCAAACCTCGCGTCGGCAGCACCCCCGGACGGCACCAGAATACGGGTGCGAAGAGGGCGGTGACCTGTATGGATTCTGTAGATTTCGGGGTGGGGCGGCGGTGCTTGGTCAGCCTGCGGACACCGTGATTTCGTCGAAGACGACCTCGCCGGCGGCATCGGACTCGGCCAGGTCCACCACACCGACGATCGACCAGCCATGGTCGCCCGCCGGGTCGTCGAGGACCTGGCGCACCTGCCAGAAACCGGGTCTTCGTTCGATCTGGAACAGTTGCGGTCCGCGAGCGTCCTGACCGATGCCGATGCTTTCGTACTCGGCGAAATAGGGGGCCAGTTCGGTCTCCCAATCCGGCCCGATGCCCATCTCGGCCAGCGCGTCCCAGCGGCGCAGCGCGGCCAGCTCGACCCGGCGGAACATGGCGTTGCGGATCATCACCCGGAACGCGCGCTCGTTGGCGGAGATGGGGCGCACCGTCTCGGCGCCGAAGGCGAGCTGGTCGGCGTCGATCTCCGCGCCGGGGTTGGTGAGCTGCTCCCACTCGTCGAGCAGGCTGGAGTCGACCTGGCGGACCAGTTCGCCGAGCCACTCGGTGATGTCGTCGAGTTCCTCGGTGCGCGCGGCGTCCGGCACGGTGCGGCGCAGCGCGCGGTAAGCATCCGCGAGATAGCGCAGCACCACGCCCTCGGAGCGGGCCAGTTCGTAGTGCGAGATCAGCTCGGCGAAGGTCATCGAGCGTTCGATCATGTCGCGCACCACCGACTTGGGTGACGGCGCGAACTCCGACACCCACGGGTGCCCGGCGCGGTAGGTCTCGAAGGCAGGCTCGATCAGCTCGGCGAGGGGTTTGGGCCAGGTGACCTCTTCGAGCAGCTCCATGCGCTCGTCGTACTCGATGCCGTCGGCCTTCATCTCATTGATCGCCACGCCGCGCGCCTTGTGCTGCTGAGCCATCAGCAGCTGGCGCGGATCCTCCAGGGTGGATTCGATGAGGGACACCACATCGAGGGTATAGCCGGGCGCGTCTTTGTCGAGCAGCTCGAAGGCGGCCAGCGCGAACGGCGACAGCGGCTGGTCGAGGGCGAAGTCGCGTTGCAGGTCGACGGTGAGGCGGGCGCGGCGGCCCTGCGCGTCGGGTTCGTCGAGCTGCTGGACCACCCCGGCGTCGCGCAGCGCCCGGTAGAGGCGGATGGCGCGCAGGATGTGTTTGCGCTGGGCGGGCCGCGGCTCGTGGTTGTCCTCGAGCAGGTGGCGCATGGCGTCGAAGCAGTTGCCCGGGCGGGCAATCACGTTGAGCAGCATGGAGTTCGTCACATTGAAGCGCGAGACCATCGGCTCCGGCTGGGCGGAGACGAGACGGTCGAAGGTCTCCTCGCTCCACGAGACGAAACCCTCGGGAGGCTTGCGCCGCACCACCTTTCGCTGCTTCTTCGGGTCGTCGCCCGCCTTCGCGAGCAGGCGGGTGTTCTCCACTTCGTGCTCCGGCGCTTGCACGACGACCGTGCCCATGGTGTCGTACCCCGCGCGGCCCGCCCGACCCGAGATCTGGTGGAACTCACGGGCTTTCAGCCTGCGGGTGCGCACGCCGTCGTACTTGGTCAGGCCGGTGAGCAGCACGGTGCGGATGGGGACGTTGATGCCGACGCCGAGGGTGTCGGTGCCGCAGACCACTTTCAGCAGGCCCTCTTGAGCCAGTCGTTCGACCAGGCGGCGGTACTTCGGCAGCATGCCCGCGTGGTGCACGCCGATTCCGTGCCGGATCAGCCGCGACAGCGTCTTGCCGAAGCCGGAGGCGAAGCGGAATTCGCCCAGTGCCGTGGCGATCGCGTCCTTCTCGGCGCGGGTGGCGAAATTCACGCTGGTCAGGGCCTGGGCCCGTTCGAGCGCGGCGGCCTGCGTGAAATGCACCACGTAGACCGGGGCCTGATGCGTGGTGACGAGTTCTTCCAGCGTCTCGGTGATGGGGGTGCGCGCGTACGAGAAGGTCAGCGGCACCGGACGTTCGGTGCCCGCGACGATCGCCGACGGCCGACCGGTGCGGCGTTCCATGTCCTTGGCGAAGAAGTCGACCTCGCCGAGGGTGGCGGACATGAGCAGGAACTGGGCGCGGGGCAGTTCCAGCAGCGGGACCTGCCAGGCCCAGCCGCGGTCGGGGTCGGCGTAGAAGTGGAATTCGTCCATCACGACCTGGCCGACATCGGCCGCCGAGCCCTCGCGCAGGGCGAGGTTCGCGAGGATTTCCGCGGTGGCGCAGATGATCGGCGCGTCGGCGTTGACCGCGGCGTCGCCGGTGACCATGCCGACGCGGTCGGCGCCGAAAACCTCGCACAGGGCGAAGAATTTCTCGCTGACCAGCGCTTTGATCGGCGCGGTGTAGTAGGTGCGTTTGCCCTGGGCCAGCGCGATGAGGTGCGCGCCGACCGCTACCAAGGACTTACCGGAACCTGTCGGCGTCGCGAGGATGACGTTGGATCCCGACGCCAACTCCAATAGCGCCTCGTCCTGCGCCGGATACAGCGGGGTGCCCTGCTCGGCCGCCCACGCCCCGAAGGACTCGTACAGCGCGTCGGCGTCGGTTCCCGGTATCTCCAGCAGCTCGGTCAGATCCACTCCGAACACCCTACGGGCTGCCGCATCCGGGCTTGCTACCGCTGTTCGCCCGGTTCCGGGCCTTCCTCGCCCTCGTAACCGCCTTGCTCGGCGAGGAAGCGCTCGAATTCGGCGCCGAGTTCGTCGCCGCTGGGTAGTTCGCCGTCACCGACGAGCAGGCTCGACTGGCGTTCCTGCGCGCTGACGAAGCTGTCGTACTGGCGTTCCAGCGCGTGCACGACGGTCTCCACCTCCGAGTTTCCGGCGATGTGCTCGTTGACCTGTTCGCGCACCCTGGCCGCCGCCTCGCCGAGTGCGGCGAGCGGGATGTCGAGGCCCGCGTTGTCGGCGACGTTCTCCAGCAGGGTCTGCGCGGCCTCCGGGTAGGCGGTCTGCGCGAGGTAGTGCGGCACATGCACGGAGAAGCCGACGGACTCGTGACCGTGTTGGGACATCCGGTATTCCAGCAGCGAGGACGCGCTGCCGGGCACCTGCAACTCACCGGGCCAGCGCTGATGCTCTGGGATGAGATCGCGGTCCGAGGAGTGCGCGGTCACGCCGAGCGGACGGGTGTGCGGGATCGCCATCGGGATGGCGCTGAGGCCGATGCTGCGCCGCACGCCGAGTTGTTCGGCGAGCAGGCGGACCGCGGTGGTGAACTTCTCCCAGCGCAGGTCCGGCTCGATGCCCGCGAGCAGCAGGAACGGAGTGCCCGCCGTGTCACGCAGGGCCCACAGGTTGAGCTCGGGCTCGGCGTACTCGGAGAAGTGGTCGGTCTTGAACGTCATGAGCGGGCGCCGCGAGCGGTAGTCGAGCAGCTCGTCCACATCGAACGAGGCGACCAATTCGCTTTCGAGGCTCTCGCGCAGGTGCGTGGTGGCCAGCCGCACCGCATGCCCCGCATCGGTGAAACCTTCCAGTCCGTGCACCAGGACCGGACCCGCGCCGTCGTCGGACGACAGCTGCGGAGCTGGGAACTCCAGTTCGTACATTCGCGACTCGTGGTCCATCGCGTACTCCTTCCTGCGCGGGTCCGCCGGCACGGCTGCTGCTCGGGCGTTCGACACCTGAGTCGTTCGAGACGAGCGGCGTCCGAGACGGGGACCATGTCCATTGTCCCCCATGCCGGTGACCGTCACCGAGCACGGGCGGGACACCGACCCATACGACGAGCCAACAGCATCGGCGCCCCGCGCATTCCCGGTAGGGCGGCGTGGCGAGGCGGGTGGGCACCGGGAGTTTGGCACAGTGGGCCGGGTGACTGTGGCGGATTCGGCGCGCAGGGGGGTGAGCTTCGCCATGGCCGCGGCGTGTGCGGGGTTGCTCGCCGGGTGTGGGGCGACGGTGGCCGGTCATCCGGTCGCGGTCGAGCAGACGGAAGTGACGCGGCAGGTGGGGGCCGCGCTGTCGGCTTTGCTGGTCGAACCGGCGCAGTTTCCGGCCAGGTATCCGGCGGTGGTGCTGCCGCCCGAAGCGGCGGCGCAGGCGGCCGGGGATCTGACCGGAGCCGGGCGGGGTGCGCGGGTGCAGCCGGAGGCATGTACGCCGCCGCAACAGGTGTTCGGGGCGAACAAGACTGAGATCGCCGTCGGTACCGACGATGCCACGCGAGCCACCCTCACGGTGGAGTTGACGCGGACCGAGCAGCCGCTCGCCGCACTGCGCAGCCAGCTGAAACAGTGTGCGTCGGTGCGGGTCAGCCGGGGTGGCGCGCTGACGACCGTGACGACCGAGCTCGTGCCAGCGCCGTCGATCGACGCGGACGATGCGCTGGCGTTGCGGCGGACGGTGACACCGGATGTCGGCGGAGCCGGGTTGACCGAGACGATGCGGACAGCGGTCGGGCAGGTAGACGATGTGCGAATCATTGTGACGTATATGTCTTTTTCCGGGGCCGAGCCGGATGTGGCGGCGGTGGACGAGCTGTTCACGACGGCGGCGCGGCGGGTAGCCGGCGCGGGACGATAGCAGTTCTCGCGGACAGGCGAGTGGTGGTGGCGGGCTGCCGCGGTTGAGTTGTCCACAGTGCGGTGGAATTCCCCAGGGTGGCTGAATCGCCTGGTCAGCGCGGCGGACTCGGTGCGGGCGGCGGGCAGTCTCGACGCCATGACCACTCCCTCGAACCCTCAGCCCACCGGTCGTGCTGCGGCACAGGCCGATTCCGAGCACCGCGGCACCGGGCCTGCCGGCGATGAGCTTTTCTGTGCGCGTCCGTCGTTGCTGCGCGGCAAATCCAGTTCCCGAGCGCCCGTGAGTCTCGCTGCGGCGATGCGATCGTGCGAGTTTCTTCGGCCGGGAGGTGAGAAGCAGGACGGAAGTACGCAGGGCGCGGACGGTGACGGGCGATTCGACGGTAGCGAATCTGTCGTCACCAGTTCCTCCGACGACGGCAGTTCTTTCGACGATGACAGGCAGTCCGACGGCGCCGTACGACTGGACGATGTCGTGCCCACCTCTGAAACAGACCCGGATGTCGCAACCGTGCTGGGTGAGGCCATAGAGCGAGTCCGCGACGCTACGCGGGCGGGCACCACTGTGCGATCAGAAGACAACGCGCACTTGGAAGACAGCGTGCGCTCGGAAGGCGATGTGCGTTCGGACGACGCGGTGTGGCCGGAAGTCGCTGTGCGGGCGGGAGATGCCGTGCTCACCGCTGATCTCGACCTGACCGGTGCGGCCGCACTCGGTGTGGACCTCGACCGGATAGACGACACAGTGCGACGGGATGACCCGGTACGAGCGGAAGACGCTGTGCTCACTGCGGATAGCGATCAGACCGGCGCGTCTGTGTTCGATGCGGAGATCGAGCGGATCGGTGATTCGCTGGATGCCGGGTTCGACGCGCTGACTGACGGGGACGTGTTCGAGCTGGCCGAGCACGAGCGGATGGTTGTGTGTGCCGATCAGGCGCCGCCGTTCGAGGCGGACGTGCCCGATAGTGCTGTGCACGTGGACGAGCCGGGGGAGTTGATCGCGGCGGTGCCCGCGATGATCGGGTTTCCGCCGGAGCGGTCGCTGGTTGTGCTGGTGCTGCGGTCGGCGCCGGGGCGCGGCGGCGGGGCGATCATCGACGCGGTGGTGCGGTTCGATCTGGATCAGGACGGTGGGCGGCGCAGGTTGCGGGCCGGGATGGTGGCGAAATGTGTGATGCAGATCTGCGCGCACGATGACGTCGCCGAGGTGCTGGCGGTGGTGGTCGACGACCGGGCCGTGGAACCGACGGAGCACCGCTCGGAGATTGGGGAGCAGTGCGGCACCGGGCGATTCGAGGTGTTGATCGACGCGCTGGACCGGCGGCTCGCCGCGCACGATATCGCACTGGCCGGCGCGTGGGCGGTGTGTGCGATCGAGGCCGAGGAAGGCTGGTGGAGTTTGCTCGGCCCGGATCGGCGTGGGGCACTGCCGGATCCGGCAACCTCGGTGGTCGCGCTGTCGAACGTGCTCGACGGCAAGCACGTGCGCGGCTCCCGAGCGGAACTGACCGCGATGGTGGTGGAGGACATCGAGTTGCAGGATCAGGTGGCGTCGCTCTTGGACAGTGCGGTCGCCGTGGCTCGAGATCGGTATGCGCGGGCGGTGCGGCGCGGTGATCCGAGCTCCTACAGCAGGGAAGCGCTCGACTATGTGCTGTGGCAAATCGCGAACACCGAGTCCGGTGGGCAGCTCATGGTGCCCGAAATCGCCGAACTCGCTGCGGCCCTGCGGGATCGAGCGGTCCGCGACACCATGTTCGCCTTGGCCGTCGGCGATCATGCCGTCGCTGCCGAAGGCCTGTGGGCGGCTTTGACCCGTGCCTTGACCGGCCGCGATCGAGCCGAAGCGGCAGCACTGCTCGGGTACAGCGCTTACGTGCGCGGAGACGGACCGCTCGCCGGCATCGCGCTGGACGCCGCACTGGATGCAGACCCCGACCATCCGCTGGCGACACTGTTGGAGACGTCATTGCACCTCGGCATGCGTCCCGACCAACTGCGCCGCCTGGCCCGCAGCGGTTACGACACGGCCGCGGACCTCGGTATCGATCTGGGTTCTCCGGCCCCGTGAAGCCCCAGTCCGACACGCGGTTGTGCTGTCGGTCTGCATCGGTCACCGAGCCGTGCGCCACTGGCTACCGGGCCGGCACCGTCGCGGGCTTATACGCGGTGGTGTCCGCGAAGGGCACACCGTGAACAGCGGCGTGGATGAACCTCCGGGCGCGGACCAGTGCTCGGCGACCGTCAATTCGCTGGGTCCCGCGGGTACGAGGCAGATGACCGGGGCAGCTCGGCGGAGGTGGACGGCCGTGCTGCCCCGGTCGATGCGGGACGCGGGTGCTCAGCGAGCGCTGTGTGCGCGATCGCCCAGGGACTGGAGGAAATCCCAGGCGTCGGAGACGATCTCGTCGAGGTCGTTGTGCTCCGGGTGCCAGCCGAGGTCGGCGATGGCCCGCTCGCTGGAGGCGATGAGGGTCGCCGGGTCGCCGGGACGGCGGGGGGCGTCCTGGGCGGTGATGGGCAGGCCCGTGACCCGTTCGCACGCCGAAATCACTTCGCGGACCGAGAATCCGGTGCCGCTACCGAGGTTGTAGATGCGGTGCGTGCCCGGCTCGGAGGTGGCCAGGGCCAGCAGATGAGCCTCGGCGAGGTCGCGGATGTGGATGTAGTCGCGCACGGCGGTGCCGTCGGGAGTCGGCCAGTCGGTGCCGAAGACCGAGATCGCCTTGCGGTGCCCGAGCGCGACCTGCAGCACCAGCGGAATGAGATGTGTTTCCACCACGCGGTTTTCGCCGAGGCCACCGTAGGCGCCGGCGACATTGAAGTAGCGCAGGCTGGTCGCCGCCAGCCCGTGCGCGATCGAGTAGGAGGTGATGGCGTGATCGATGGCGAGCTTCGACGCACCGTACGGGTTGGTGGGCCGGGTCGGCGCGTCTTCCGTGATCGGCACCTGTTCCGGTTCGCCGTAGACGGCGGCGGTGGAGGAGAACACCAGTCGTGGCGTGCCCGCCTTGCGCATCGCCTCCAACAGTTCGAAGGTCTTCACCACATTGCCGTGCCAGTATTTCTCCGGCTGCTGCACCGACTCGCCGACCAGCGACTGCGCCGCGAAATGCAGGACGCCGTCGAACGTTTCGGCGCCGAGCAGGGCGGTCGCGGCCTGCGCGATATCGCCTACGATGAAGCGGGCGGCGGACGGGACGCCCTCGGCGTTGCCGGTGGACAGGTCGTCCACCACGACGACCTCATGACCTGCTTCGAGCAGCACCTGCGCGCAGCCTCCGCCGACGTACCCGGCGCCGCCGGTGACCAGAAGTTTCACGCGTCAGACCAGCTTGACCTGGACGGCGTGCGCCATCTCGTCGGACAGCTCGAACCCGTCGTGGCCCGGCACGGTGATGACCACCGAGCCCGGCTTGTTCTCGACGGTCACGCGCGCGTCGGGCACCACGCCCGCCTCACGCAGCTGACCGATGACCTCGGGGTCGGTCTGGATGTGCTCGGCCAGCCTGCGCACGACGACGGCGTGCACCTGGCCCTGCGGCAGATCGGAGAGCCGAACCAGGGTTTCCTCGGCGGAGACCGGCGGCGCGATGCCCAGCTCGTCCAGGCCGGGAATCGGGTTGCCGTAGGGGGAGGTGGTCGGGTGGTTGAGCACCTCGACCAGACGCCGTTCGACGTCCTCGCTCATCACGTGTTCCCAGCGGCAGGCCTCGGCGTGCACGTTCTGCCAGTCCAGGCCGATGATGTCGACGAGCAGTCGTTCGGCGAGCCGGTGCTTGCGCATCACGGCGACCGCCATGCTGCGGCCCTTCTCGGTCAGCTCGAGGTGACGGTCTCCGGCGACCAGCAGCAAACCGTCGCGCTCCATGCGAGCGACAGTTTGGCTCACCGTCGGTCCACTCTGTTCGAGGCGCTCGGCGATGCGAGCACGCAGGGGCACCACGCCCTCCTCCTCGAGGTCGTAGATGGTACGGAGATACATCTCCGTGGTGTCGACCAGATCTTTCACCAGTTACCCCTTCGTCGGCACGAATTCTACCTACGCACACCGACACGGCCCTGCGCCGGACGGCGTCGCGCCGCATGGTCGGTGGCAATGCGGGATTCCGTTCGGCGCACGGCTAGCCGCCGCGATCGCACTTATCTGTATTTCTACTGCATACCAACGTTCGACAGGGTCCGTACCTTCCCGCGTAGCGTTGCGAGCATGGCCACTGCACCGCGCGGCGAACGTCCGGCGCCACCCGGCGAACAGCGCAGCCCAGGAACTGTCGTGTGGACCGACCGGTTTCTCGACTACACCTGGACTCCGCAGCATCCGATGAAACCTGCGCGCCTGAAGTTCACCATGGCGCTCGCCGAAAG
This sequence comes from Nocardia suismassiliense, assembly GCF_900269665.1. Lineage (GTDB taxonomy): Bacteria > Actinomycetota > Actinomycetes > Mycobacteriales > Mycobacteriaceae > Nocardia > Nocardia suismassiliense. The sequence goes on along the minus strand of NZ_LT985361.1, from coordinate 6,868,581 downwards.
TCTCGGATTACTCGACGGTGTCGAGCTATTGGCACCCGCCGCGGCCGATCGAGCCGACCTGTTGCGCATCCACACAGCCGCGTACATCGACGCAGTCGAGCACGTCACGGCGCCCGCCGGTTCGCCGCAGGCCCCGCCGTTCGGTCTGGGGTCGCCGGACAACCCGGTGTTCCCCGGCATGCATCAGGCGGCCTCGGTGATCGTCGGCGGCACGCTGGCCGCGGCCAAGGAGATCGCCGAGGGCCGGACCAAGCGTGCGGTGAGTATCGGCGGCGGCATGCACCACGCGATGGCGGACTCGGCGTCCGGGTTCTGCGTGTACAACGATGCGGCGGTGGCCATCTCCTGGCTGCTGGATCACGGCTTCGATCGCATCGTCTACCTCGATGTCGACGTGCACCACGGTGACGGAGTGCAGCGCGCGTTCTACGCCGACCCACGGGTGCTCACGGTGTCGCTGCACCAGCACCCGGCGACCCTCTGGCCGAACACCGGCTGGCCCGAGGAGACGGGTGCGGGCGCCGCCGAGGGCAGCGCGATCAATCTGCCGCTGCTGCCCGGCACCCGAGACGCCCAGTGGTTGCGCGGTTTTCACGCGGTCGTGCCCGGTGCGGTCGCGGCGTTCCGGCCGCAAATCGTGGTCAGCCAATGCGGGGTGGACACCCATCGGGAGGACCCCCTGGCTGATCTGGAACTCACGGTGGACGGCCAGCGCGCCGCCTTCCGCGCCATGCGCGACCTGGCCGACCGATACGCCGAGGGTCGCTGGCTCGCTGTCGGAGGCGGCGGTTACGGGCTGATCCGGGTGGTGCCGCGGGCCTGGACGCACCTGCTGGCCACCGCGCTCGACCGCACCATCGCACCGGAGACCGAGATCCCCCAGCAGTGGATCGACCAGGTTCGCGCGGCGGCGCCGAAGGTCGATCCGCCGAGCACCATGGGTGACGGCGGCGACATCGCCTACCGCCCGTGGGATGGCCCTGGCGGCACGGGGGAGACTGGGGACGCGCGCTTCGACCGCGCCCAACGCGCCATCGACACGGCCGTGCTGGCCACCCGCCGAGCGACTTTCGGGCTGCTCGGCCTGGACCCGGAGGACCCTCGTGACTGACCCCGTAGACACTCCGGACACACCGGCGGTCCCGCCTCCGCCGCCGCAGCACTGGTTCGCCGACGTGCTCGCCTCCGACGGCGGCGTGGTCCGACTGCGGCCGATCACGCCGGACGACGCGGACGCGATGCAGGAGTTCCACGCCGCGCTGTCCGATCGCACCAGGTATCTGCGTTATTTCGGGCCGTACCCGCGGATCTCGCCGAAGGATCTGTACCGGACCACCCATGTCGACTATCACGACCGAGTCGGCCTGGTGCTGGTACTCGGCACCGCGATCGTCGCGGTGGGCCGGTATGAACTGCTGGACCGGGACGGGCGGCGGTCCGCGGAGGTCGCGTTCGTGGTGGCCGACGCGCATCAGGGCCGCGGGCTCGGCTCGATCCTGTTGGAGCACTTGGCCGGTGCCGCCGCCGAGAACAAGATCGAGACCTTCGTCGCCGAGGTGCTCGCGGAGAACACCACCATGGTGACGGTCTTCCGGGACGCGGGTTATCAGGTGGAGCGCAGCAGGGACGGGTCGGTGCTGCACCTGGAGTTCGCTATCGACCCCACCGAAGCCTTGCTCTCCGTGCGGGATTCGCGCGAGCGGGCCTCCGAGGCGCGCAGCGTGGGCAATCTGCTCACCCCGCGATCGGTGGCGGTGATCGGGGCGACACCGAGCACCGGCCGGGTGGGCGGCGCGGTGCTGAACAACCTGCTGTCCGGTGTGTTCCAAGGTCCGGTGTTCCCGGTGAATCCGAATCGCCGCGCGGTGCGCGGCGTCCGTGCCTACGCGACGGTGCGGGAGATCCCCGACGAGGTCGATCTCGCGGTGGTTGCGGTGCCGCCGGAGGCGATCGGCTCCGTGCTGGACGACTGTATGGCCAAGGGCGTCAAGGGACTTGTCGTGCTCACCGCCGGCTTCAACACGACCGGTGTGGCCGGCGGGACGGCCGAGCAGGAATTGGTCGCCGCCGCACGGGGACACGGGATGCGGGTAGTCGGGCCGAGTGCGCTGGGCATCGTGAACACCGATCCTGACGTGGCGCTCAATGCGACGCTGGCATCGGTGCTGCCCAGCCGTGGGCGGATCGGGTTCTTCTGTCAGTCCGGGCCGTTGGGGGCGGCCATCCTCGGTGAGGCCGCGGCCAGGAATCTGGGGCTGTCGACGTTCGTGTCGGCCGGTGACCGCGCCGACGTGTCCGGCAACGACCTGCTCCAATACTGGGATACCGACCCGGACACCGATGTGGTCCTGCTCTACCTGGAGAGTTTCGGTAACCCGCGCAAGTTCTCCCGGATCGCGCGCCGGGTGGCCAGGACCAAGCCGATCGTCGCGGTGAGCAGCGGCCGTCACGCCGCCCAGCCGGCGGGTGACATGGACCGTTCGATCGTGCGAGACCTGTTCGCGCAGGCGGGAATCGTGCAGGTCGACTCCATCTCGGAGCTGTTCGACTGTGCCGCGCTGCTCGGCTATCAGCCACTGCCTGGCGGTTCGCGGTTGGCGGTGGTCGGCAACAGTGCGGCGTTGAACTGGCTGGCCGTCGATGCCGCGCAGAGCGAGGGACTGACGGTCGGCGACCCGGTGAACCTGGGACCCCAAGCGACCCCCGGTGCCTACCTCGACGCGACGGTGGCGGCACTGCAATCGACGGACATCGACTCGGTGCTAGTGGTTTTCGCGCCACCGGTCCCGCTGCCGATGGCCGGTTTCGCCGATGCCATCCGCGAGGCCGCGGCGGCGGTCCCCGACTCGGGCAAGCCGATTCTCACCACATTCATTGCCGAACAGGGCATTCCGCATCTGTTGGCGGTCCGCGGTGCGGGCGCGACGGCCGTCCGCGGATCGATTCCCTCGTATCCCGACCCGGAGCGCGCCGCACGGGCGTTGGCTCGGGTCCGTCGCTACGCGGAGTGGCGAACCCGACCGGTGTCGCAGGTGATGCGACCGGACGGCATCGACACCGAACGGGCGCGCACGCTGGTCGCGCAGTGGATGGCCGAATCCGGCGGCCGCCGGCTCACCGACCTGGAAACCGTCGAACTGCTCGGCTGCTACGGCATTTCGGTGGTGGAGTTCCGCGAGGTGCGCAGCGCCGACGAGGCGGTCGCCGCGGCCGAAGAACTCGGCTACCCGGTCGCGGCTAAGGCGACCGGCGAATTGTGGCGCCGCCGACCGGATCTCACCGGTGTCCGGCTGGACCTGTGGCGCCCGGACGCGGTGCGGCAGGCGTACGCGGACCTGGTCGAACTGTGCGGCGACCCGGTGCTGCACATCCAGAAGATGGCCACCAAGGGCGTCGGCTGCGTCCTGCGCGTCCAGGACGACCCGTCCTTCGGCTCGGTCATCGAGTTCGGCCTCTCCGGCCTGATCATCGAACTGCTCGGCGACCGCGCCTACCGAGCCCTACCCCTCACCGCCGACGAGGCAACCGCCCTCATCGACGCCCCCCGCGCAGCACCCCTGCTCTCCGGCACCCCCGCCAGCCCCCGCGTAGACAAGGCCGCCCTAGCCCAACTCGCCCAACGCATCTCAGCCCTCTTCGACGACCTCCCGCACATGCGCGAACTCTCCTTCGACCCCGTCCTCGCCTCCACCAACTCCGCCGAAATCCTCTACGCCCGCGGCCGAATCGGCCCCGAACCAAGCCGTTTCGACACCGGCCCCCGCCGCCTCGGCTGACCCGCCCGGCCCGGCACCCTGGCACGCAGAGCCGTGCGTGCCGTCCCGTCGGGGCCGAGATGTGATGCGCCCATAAGGTCCTGCCTTGTCGTTTCGTCAGGGGCCCAGCGGCTTCGGCTGACCCGCCGAGCGCGGCGACGTCCTCCGCAAAGCGGTTTCGGTCGTTCGTGGGCATTTCGGCGGCAAGGTCACCTACGCATCGATCCCGCTCTACCGCGTCGACTGGGACCTGTTCGACATTGTGTCGGTGGATCTTTACTGCTGGGCGCAGTCGCCGACCAGTTCGCAGCTGGCGTGCGTGCGTTGGTGGCGCAGGGAAAGCCGCTGGCGATCACGGAGTTCGGTGCGGCCACTTACCGCGGCGCAGGCGACTGTGGCGCACAGGGCCTGGAGATCGTCAAGTACGACACCCCCAAGGGCCCGGGGCGCCTGAACGGCGTGTACACGCGCGACGAGGCGGGTCAGGCGGCGTACGTGCGTCAGCTCCTGGAGGTCTTCGACGCCGAGGGTGTCGATGCCGTTTTCGTATTCCTGTTCGCGCTCTACGACCATGTGCACCGTCCCGACGGCGACCCGAGGGACGACTTGGACTTGGTCAGCTACGGCATTGTCAAAGTCCTGGATGCCGGACTCGGGCAGACCTACCCGGACATGCCGTGGGAGCCCAAGGCGGCGTTCACCGCACTCGCGGAGCACTATCGGAAGGGTTGACGCATCCAGCAGCTGAGCGCTGCCGGGAGTCGTTGGGCCGTCGCAGAATTGGACGGCCCGGCACAATTCACGCCGACCGGCTCGCGTTATCCCGGAGGGGGCGGAGATACGCGGCACCGGCCGGCGTTGGCAGGTGACCGGCGAGGGTCACCAGGTCTGGACGCCGGGCCGGTCTCGGGGAAGCCCGGCGTCGTTATGGTGCCGGAGTGTTCCGGCACGGGGGTCAGCTGGCGTAGGCGCGGAGACGGTCGGCCCGCTCGCCCTTGCGCAGCTTCGACATGACCTCGCGCTCGATCTGGCGGACGCGCTCGCGGGAGAGCCCGAAGAGCTTGCCGATCTGGTCGAGGGTGCGCGGCTGGCCGTCGTCGAGACCGAAGCGCAGGCGGATGACCTGCTGCTCGCGCTCGTCGAGGGTGGCGAGCACGCTGCGCACATCGTGGTGCAGCAGTCCGGCGATCACCGCGGACTCGGCGGAGGTGGCCTCGGAGTCTTCGATGAAGTCGCCGAGCGGGGCCTCTTCGTCGTTGCCGACCGGCATGTCCAGGCTGACTGGGTCGCGGCTGTGATCGAGCAGATCGGAGATCTTCTCGACCGGAATGCCGGACTCGTTCGCCAGTTCCGCGTCGGTGGCCTCGCGGCCGAGCTGCTGGTGCAGTTCGCGCTTGATCCTGGCCAGCTTGTTCACCTGTTCGACCAGGTGGACGGGCAGCCGGATGGTGCGGCTCTGGTCGGCCATGCCACGAGTGATGGCCTGCCGAATCCACCAGGTGGCGTAGGTGGAGAACTTGAAGCCCTTGGCGTAGTCGAACTTCTCCATGGCGCGGATCAGACCCAGGTTGCCTTCCTGGATGAGATCCAGCAGCGGCATGCCGCGGCCGGTGTAGCGCTTGGCGAGGGAGACCACGAGGCGGAGGTTGGCTTCCAGCAGGTGCGACCGTGCGGACTGGCCTTCGCGAACGATGAGGGCCAGATCACGCTTGCGGGTGGCCGACAGACGTTTGCCGGTCTCCAGCAGGTGCTGGGCATAGAGGCCCGCCTCGATACGCTTGGCCAATTCGACCTCGTCGGCGGCCGTGAGCAGGGCAGTACGGCCGATCCCGTTCAGGTACACGCGTACCAGATCGGCTGCGGGGCTCTGGGCGTCGAGGTCCGAATCGCTGATGCGCACACGAGTGGTGGCGGGGCTTGTCATGACTTGCCTCCTGTCGGTGGTGTCTCACTCCGAACAACGGACCCGACAGAGATAAAGTTCCCCGTCGTGGCTCAGATAAACCGCTTTGACGTGCGGTTTTCCTCACTCTCGTCTGAGAAGTTCCTGAGAAGCTCCCAGCGGTGGAACGCCTGCTGTCCGGTGCCTGCACCGACCTACCCGCGATCGCCGGATTTACACGGGCCGCACCAATCCGTGGCGGACCAGTCCGGCCACCACGGACAACGCATCGGCCGCGAACTCCGTGGTCACTTCGGCAGATCCGTGGGCAACCGCCAGCAGTTCGATCAGTTCGTACAACGGCAGGCCATCCGCGCGCATTCCCGCAAGCAGCGAGATGGTTGTCTCGTCCACCTCGTGCTGCCAGCGCGGTCCGTCGCCGCGGTGCACCCGCGCGACCTGCTCGGTCCAGCCGTCGGGGCCGGGCAGCGCGACGCGTTCCAGGGCGGTCGCCGGATCCACCACGAAACGTGAAGTCCGGGCCAGTTTTTCGTCGTTGGCGACGGCGCGCAGCCAGGCCGAACGCTCGAAGTAGCGGGTCGCCTCGTCGCCGAGCGGGTCGTCGAAGCCGTGCGTGAGGTCCTCGGCGAGCAGTTCGGTCGGGGCGTCGATGGCACGCAAGTAGACGAAGCCGAAGCCGATGCCTTCGACGTCGGCCGCGGTGAAGGCGTCGAGCCACTGCTCGGCGCGGGCCTGCGCAGCCGGGTCGCGTGGGTCGAGGCCCGCGTCCCGCAGCCAGGTGCCGACATACAGGGCGGGGTCGGCGACGTCGCGCTGTACCACCCAGGCGTCGACGCCGTGCGCGGGCAGCCACGACGACACCCGGTGCCGCCAGTCCTCACCGTCCACATGGATCCAGGCGGCCAGCATCGCGGCGGTGCCGCCGGGGGCGAGCAGGTCTGCGGCCTGTGCGATCACCAATTCGCTGGCGCCGTCGAGGGCGAGCCCGGAGTCACGGTAGGTGTGCTCGATCCTGGCGGGGCCGACGACGAACGGCGGGTTCGCGACCACCTGGTCGAAGCGGCGTCCTGCGACCGGTTCGAACCAGGAGCCTTCGAGCAGTTCGATATCGAGTCCGTTGAGTGCGGCGGTGGCTTCGGCGAGCCACAGCGCGCGGGTGTTCACGTCGGTGGCGGTCACCTGGTTCGCGTAGGAGGCGGCGTGCACGGCCTGCACGCCGCAGCCGGTGCCTAGGTCGAGCACCGAGCCGACCTTGCGGGTCGGGGTGGCGCGCAACAGCGAAAGAGAGGCGTGGCCGACGCCGAGGACGTGGTCTTCGGTGAGGGTGCGCCGGCGCATCGAATCGTCGAGATCGGACAGGATCCAGCGGGTGCCCGCTCCGGCATCCAATGGGCGCAGGTCGAGCGCGGCGCGGACGGTGTCGCCGGCACGATCGAGCAGGCCCGCCGCCACCGCGCGGTCGATATCTACCGGTAGCAGCGCGGCCGCGACATCGCGTTCGGGCAGTGTGTCGCCGAGTAGCAGCAAGCGGATGAGCGTGCCCAGTTCTCCGGCGTCGCGCGCGGCACGGCGCACGGGGACCGGTTCCGAGCGACCCAGTGCCGCGTGCACATCTTCGCCCAGTACCTCGAGCAGAGTGTCGGCGTCGTAGCCGACCCTGGTCAGCGCCGTCCGGAGCTCCGGGCACAGCGCGGTGAGCAGGGATCCGGTGGTCGTCGATCGGTTCGTAGGCACATCGGTACTCTGCCACCGCCTGATCAGCGGACTCGGCAGGTGGTGCGCGCAAGATCGAACAGAGTCGAATGGTCGTGCCGGCAGACGCGCAGAGTCATATGGTTGCTGGCCAGGATCTTCTCGCGACCATATGACTCTGCTGGATGGGTCAGACGCCTCTCGGGTCGCGGGCCGTGACGCAGTAGGTGGCGCCCGCGGGGTCGTTCATGACGATCCAGTGTTCGTAGCGTTCCATGATGGTGGCGCCGAGGGTTTCGTGCCACCGGGCGGTCGCGTCGATGTCCGACGAGGACAGGTCGATGTGGGCGCTGGTGGGGCGGTCTTCGTCGAGGCGCTGAAGGAGCAGCTGGATGGGGAGGGATTCCTCGGCACGGAGCCGGGCGAACTCCGGCAGCCTGCCTTGCTGGAAGTTCCAGCCGGTCAACGACTTCCAGAACTCCGTTTCGGCGGTGTGGTCGGCGGGGCCGATGTCCAGGCACACCTGGTCGAGGCGGCTGAGGGTGCCGTCGGGCGCCTTCGTGGCGGGGGCGGGGGTGCCTCGGCCGCGACCGCTCGGGGTGAGGCAGAAGGTCTGGCCGCCGGGGGAGCGCAGGACGGCGTAGTCCGGATGATTCGCGACCAGTTCGGCGCCGAGATCGAGTGCGGTGCGCACGGCGGTCGGGATGTGGTCGACGTCGAGGTCGAGATGGACGCCGCCGAGACCGGTCACCGCCTGCATCTTCACGCCCGCCGCCGCGAACAGCGCGGGATCGGGGAGCAGCGTGAGGAATTCGTCGTGCTCGCCGCGGCGAGCGGACAGTTCGGTACCGGTGACCGTGGACCAGAACTTCGCGCAGTCGTCGAATCGTTGTGCGGGGCGGTCCAGGAAAGCCCAGATCCACCGAATCATGTTCACTCCTGTCTTGTACCCGCAGACACCATAGGGAAAGCGACGCGCGGTGTCGAGCAGATTGGCGTGTCGCCGGTCCTGGCACGATCTTGGTGTTTTGTGGCCTTCCGGCCGCTCGTTGCGCGGCCGAATTTCCGGCACGCTCAGCGGGTGACCGAGCTGCAGACACCACCGCCAGTACCGTTGCACGACACCGTTGCCCGGCGCGGTCCGCATCCGGCGTGGATCGTCGTGGGGGTCGGCTTCGTCGCGCTGCTCGGTGCGGCCGCGTTCCGCTCGGTGCCCAGTGTGCTGATGGATCCGCTGCACGCGGAGTTCGGCTGGTCGCACGGCACGATCGGTGCGGCGGTCTCGCTGAATCTGCTGTTGTACGGGTTGATTTCGCCGTTCGCGGCGGCGCTGATGGACCGGTTCGGCATTCGCAAGGTGGTGTCGGGGGCGCTGGTGCTCGTCGCGGCAGGCGCCGGGCTCACCGTGTTCATGACCCAGCCGTGGCATCTGATGCTGACCTGGGGTCTGCTGGTGGGTGTCGGCGTCGGGTCGATGTCGATGCCGTTCGTGGCGACCATCACCGGGCGTTGGTTCGTGCGCCAGCGCGGACTGGTCACCGGGGTGCTCACGGCGGCGGGCGCGACCGGTCAGCTGGTGTTCCTGCCGTTGGTGTCGATGCTGGCGCACGAGCACGGCTGGCGGTTGCCGTCGCTGATCGTCGCCGGGACGGCGCTGGCCGTCGTGCCGCTGGTGTTGCTGTTCATCAGGGATTACCCGAGTGATGTCGGGGTCACCGCGTACGGGGCGGAGCCGGGCAGCGTGGTCGGCGTCCGCACACCGGCAGCGGTTGGCGCGTCCCGCGCGCTCACGGTGCTGGCCAAGATCGCGCGCACGCCCGGATTCTGGCTGCTGGCAGGTGGTTTCGCGGTCTGCGGAGCATCGACCAACGGTCTCGTCGGCACCCATTTCGTCAGCGCCGCGCACGACCACGGCATGCCGCCGACCGCCGCCGCCAGCCTGCTCGCCGTGGTCGGCATCTTCGACGTGGCAGGCACCATCGCCTCCGGCTGGCTGACCGACCGCATCGACCCGCGCTACCTACTGGTCGGCTACTACGTACTGCGCGGCCTGTCCCTGCTCATCCTGCCGTCGCTGCTGGGCCCCCACACCCAACCCAGCCTCTGGGTCTTCATCATCTTCTACGGCCTCGACTGGGTAGCCACCGTCCCACCCACCGTCATGCTCTGCCGCGAACTCTTCGGCAACGACGGCCCCGTAGCCTTCGGCTGGGTCTTCGCCTCCCACCAAATCGGCTCCGCCATCGCCGCCACCGGCGCAGGTGTCATCCGCGACGTCCAAGGCACCTACGACCTCGCCTGGTACTTGGCTGGCGGGTTATGCGCCACCGCCGCAGTAATGTCCGCCTTCATCCGCCGCAAGGCCTGATGCCCGCCCCATGTCCCCTCCAGCGTTGCTGCTGCGGGCGAACGGGACATGACGGCGGCGTCGCCCGGCGGATGCCGCCCTGGTGTCCCGCTGGGCGCGGATGGCGTTTGCGGCGGGACGTTGTGGCGGCCTCGGTGAGTGTCGCCCTGGTGTCCCGTTGGGCGCCGGAGGCATTCACGGTTGGGACGTGGTGGCGGTTCCACTCGGTGGATGACGCCGTGATGTCCCGTTGGGCGTAGTCGGCATCCGCGGATGGGACGTGGTGGCGGCTGCACTCGGTGGTTGCCGCCGTGTTGTCCGCCTTAAGGCTTGACCCTCGCCGCCATGTCCCTTCCAACTTCGATGCTGTGCGCGAACGGAACATGACGGCGGGCCTACTCGATGAATGCCGCTGTGGTGTCCCTTTGGGCGCGGATGGCGTTTGTGGGTGGGACGTGGTGGCGGTTCCACTCGGTGGGTGTCGTCGTGATGTCCGCATTCATCCGCGAAGTCCTGACGTCGAGGTCACTTCTCGTGATCTCGACGAGTGGTCTGGTGCTGTGTGAAGTCGATCTTGTGCAGTGGTTGTGGTGGGGGATGCGGCTGCTTGTCGGCGACACACCTCAGGTGCCCGGACCGGGGTGGTGACGTGTGGCACAGTGTCTGCGCTGAGGGTGGGTCGGTGGCCCGATGAGCGCGGATCGGCCGCATGGCCGGTTCGGTGGTGTGGACCGGATCGCAGCAAAGGAGCTGGGTCGTGCGTGAAAACACCGTTGGTCGGCGTGATCTGTTGCGTTACACCGCTGCCGGTGCTGCCGGGTTGGTGTTGGGGGCGGCGGGTGGGGCGGGCGCTTCCGGCCATTTCGCCGGGCGCGAGGCGTCGCGGCCCGCGGCCGGGAGTGCCGATATTTCACCGTCTCGGCGGGATCGGGCTCGGCTGGTCGCCCGGGACATCGTGGGTGTGGACGAGTCCGGGCGTGATGTACGGGCACTGCATCGAGAGTTGCTTGCCGGTGCGGGGCCGAAGCGCACGGACAATCCGCAGGATGTCGCCGTGGTGGGTGCCGGTGCCGCCGGGTTGGCCGCGGCGTGGATCCTGGCGCAGGCGGGGCATCGGGTGCGGGTGTTCGAGGGGTCGGATCGGGTGGGCGGCCGGATTCGGACGTTGCGGGAACCGTTCGCGGCCACCGGCGGTCACGGCGAGGCGGGTGCGATGCGCATTCCCACCACGCACACTGTCACCACCGGCGTGCTGGCCCGGTTAGGTGTGCCGACCCGCCCGTTTCACATGACCCACCCGCATCGACTGGTCAGCGCCGGCGGCGTATCGATGACCCGGGCCGAATACACCACAGATCCGGCACCGATCGCGGGGGTGTTCGGCGCCGCGGCGGTGCACGGTCGGGCGCTGCTGGATCGGGTGTTGTCGAGCACCGGCGTGCACCGGGACAGCGATGTCGAGGCGTGGACCGACTTCCTGGCCCGCTACGACGAGATGTCGCTGCGGGATTGGCTACTGGCCCAAGGGCTTTCGGAATCGAGCATCGACCATCTCGGCTCCATCGAGGGCATCACCGCCCGCATGGGTTTGAGCTTGACTCATAACCTCATGACCGCCACGAACCTCGCTCCCGGCACCGAGCTGGTCGAAATCGTCGGTGGCACCGACCGATTGATCGTCGAGTTGGCCGGTGCTGCGAAAGGCGCTGGGGCAGAGATCATTACGAACTCCGTGGTCACCGGGATCGACGGACGGCAACCGCGGCTGCGACTGAGGTACGGCGCAGGCGACGACACCGTCGAGGTCGATCGCATCGTGGTCGCGGCACCCTATTCGCTGCTGCGCTACCTCGGCTTCCAACCGGCCCTGTCCTACGGCAAGCAACGCGCCATCGCGGAACTGCACCACGACGCCGCCACCAAAACCTTCCTCGAGTTCTCCACCCGCTGGTGGACCGGGCACGGCGGCATCGACGTCACCGACGCCCCACCACGACTCACGGTGTACCCCTCCCATCCCACCGGCGACGGCGGCGTCGTCATCGCCTCCTACACCTGGGCCGACGACGCGCACGCCTGGGACGGCCTGCTCCCGGCCGAACGCGCGGCCGAATGCCTCGATCACCTCGCCGACGTGCACGGCCCCGCCGTCCGCGCCGCATGGACCGGCGGCTACGCCTCGCACTCCTGGGCCACCGACCGCTGGGCCAACGGCGAAGCCGCGATCTACCTGCCCGGGCAATCGGTCGAAATCGGCCCGGACACCCGCACCCCCGAAATGGACGGTCGGGTCGCCTTCGCCGGCGACGCCACCTCCACCCGAGGCCGAGCCTGGATCGAAGGCGCACTCGAAAGCGGCGCCCGCGCCTGCACCGACCTCGGCATCACCACCTGACGGGCTAGCTGATGGCCGGGGCTCCACCAGCTAGCCCCGATGTCGAAGCCCCAACCAGCCCGTATGCCGCCGCTATGTCCCGTTAGGCACGGACGGCATTCGAGATCGGGACATGGTGGCGGCCCTACTCGGGGGATGCCGCCGTGGTGTCCCGTTGGGTACGGCTGACATTCGCGAGCGGGACGTGATGGCGGGTCTACTCGGTGGATGCCGCCGTGGTGTCCCGCTGGCCGCCGACGGCGTTCGCCGGTGGGACATGGTGGCGGGTGTACTCGGTGGCCGGCGCAGTGGTGTCCCGTTGGGCATGGATGGCATTTGCGAGCGGGACATTGCGGCGGGCCTACGCGGGGATGCCGCCGTGTTGTCCCATTGGCCACTGATGGCATTCGTGAGTGAGACATGGTGGCGGCTAGTCGCTCGAACCCGACGCCATGTCCCGGTGGCGTGGATGGCGTTTGCGGTCGGGACATGGAGCGGTCGACCTTGATGGGGGTGCCGCCGCGATGTCCGCCTTCATTCGGCGCAAGGCCTGACGCCGCGCCGCCATGTCCCGCCGTCACCGATGCTGCGCCTGAATTGGGACGTGGTGGAGGCTTCACTCGGAGGATCGCGTCGTGGTGTCCCGCTGGCCGCGGACGGCGTTCGCCGGTGGGACATGGTGGTGGGTCTACTCGGTGGCCGGCGCTGTGGTGTCCCGTTGGGCATGGATGGCATTCGCGAACGGGACTTGGTGGCGGCCCTACTCGATGGATGGCGCTGTGGTGTCCCGTTGGGCGTGGGGTGTTCGCGGGTGGGACGTGGTGGCGCGTGTACCCGATGGTTGCTGCCATGGTGTCCCGTTGGGTACGGCCGACTCCGCGAGCGGGACATGGCGGCGGGTCTACTCGGTGGATGCCGCCGTGGTGTCCCTTTGGCCCCTGATGCCATTCGTGAGTGGGACATGGTGGCGGCCTATTCGCTCGAACCCGACGCCATGTCCCGCCGTCACCGATGCTGCGCCTGAATTGGGACGTGGTGGAGGCTTCACTCGGTGGATGGCGCCGTGGTGTCCCGCTGGCCGCGGATGGCGTTCGCCGGTGGGACGTGGTGGCGGGTCTACTCGGTGGATGCCGCGCCTGTGCCTAGTTAGGGCCTGGAGCGCATCCGCAAGCGGGACTTGTTGGCGGGGCTACTCTCGCGATCCCGCCGCCGTGTCCGGAGGCCCAGCCGACCCTCAGCTGTCGATGGCGTTGTGCGGCCGAGCTTCCAGCGCGGTACGGCGTTCGTCCCAGCGGCTGGGTTCGTCTTTGCGACGCGGGGGGCGGTCGTTGGCGATGAGGACGGCGATCCAGGGGAGCGGGATGGAGACGGCGATGATGAGGATCGACAGGAGGGCGCTGCTGAAGGTGCTGTAGGCGATGGCGGCCAGCACGAGGCAGGGGATGCGGAACGCCATGATGATGGTGTAGCGGCGTACGCGGGAGCGGTGCTGGTCTTCCAGCGAGGGCTGCGCCTCGGTGATCAGGACCGGGTGCTTGTCGTCGGTGCCGGGGAAGTAGCCGGAGGATTTCGGCGGCATCGTCATGTCCGGACGCTCACCACGGCCGATGTCGCCGGCGTCGGGGGAGTCGCCGTGCTGCTGCATGTCTTCGAGTCTTCCACTGTCGGAGCCCCAGTGCACACAGTGTGGTCAGCCGGACACTGGACCGTGATCGGTCACCGTTTGCGCGAATGCGGCATCATGGAATCCGTGAGCACCGACACCATGGTTCGCCCCGATTCGACCACCGACGAGTCGACGAGCGACGACACCCCGAAGTTCTTCCACTACGTCAAGAAGGACCGGATCGCGGAGAGCGCCGTCATGGGCACCCATGTCGTCGCCCTGTGCGGTGAGGTTTTTCCGGTGACGCGGTCGCCCAAGCCCGGTTCGCCGGTCTGCCCGGACTGCAAGAAGGTCTACGACGGGCTGAAAAAGGGCGAGTGAGGTTGTGGGGGCGGCGTCTGCGCGGACGCCGCGCCCGGTTGCTCGGGTGTGTCGACAGGTGACGGCGGAGGCTTCTCCGCCGTCTCGGTGGTTTCTGTCTTCGGATCGTCCGCGTCGGACGAATCCCCGGTCAGCTGATTGGTGATCCACTCCCGCACCTGCTCCATCCGGGTCGTGCGCGCGGGCCAGAACTCCTGCACGGCGGCGTTGAACTCCGCGCCGAGGATGATGGCGAACCCGAGGAAGTACGTGAAGAGCAGAAACGCGATCGGCGTCGCCAGTGCGCCGTAACTCACACCCGTCTCGGTCACCCAGGACAGATACCGGCGCAGCACCTCACTGGCCGCGATGAAGAACACGGCCGCGACCAGCGCCCCGGCGAACATGCGGTGCCAGGGCAGCGAGGTGTGCAGCGCCAGCTTGTACAGCGTGGTGAGCACGATGATCAGCAGTAACCCGACACCGGGGTAGTAGAAGAAGTCCAGCAGTTGCAGCCCGGTCACCCGCCACGGCTCCGGCAGCACCCGGCCGATGATCGTGGGCCCGAGCGCCACCAGCGGCAGGATGAACACCGAGGCCACCAGGAACGCCACATACAGCAGCAGCGCGAAGATGCGCTGCCACACCGGATGTCGCAGGTCCTGCTGCCCGTGCGCCTCGACGATCGCGTCCACGAACGTCGCCATCGCCGACGACCCGGCCCACAGCGACAGCACGAAACCCACCGAGACGACCGCGCCACGCCCCTTGCCGAGCACGTCCTTGACGGTCGGCTCGATCAGATCCGACACCACGCTGGAGCTGAACAGGTCCCGGCTGAACGCGATGATCTTCGATTCCACGATCTGCACGGTGTCCGGCCCGAACCAGGTGCCGACGTACCCGAGGCTGCCGAGCACCCCGAGCAGCAGCGGCGCCAGCGACAACGTCTGCCAGAACGCGGCGGCCGCGGACTTGGCGAAGATCGAGTCGTCCCAGGCCTTCACCGCTACCCGCACCGCCAGCCTGCCGGTCTTTCTGCGGGCGCGGCGCAGCCGGATGGTCACCCGTTGCGCCGAGGTCAGCTTGCGCGCGGCCAGGCCACCGCTGAGCGACGGTATGTCGGTCCGCAGTGGTTGGTCCGGCAGGGCGTTTTCCTCGGGCATCGTCCCTCAAGCATCGCGCACGAGTGGTGTGCGCATCGGATTCCGGGGGCGACGTGTCGTCGGGCAATGGGTGAATTCCGGCGTGTCGGTAGTTGAACATGTGATGCCCATCGCCCATGCCGCGTCGGTTTGGCAACACGCCGGGCCGGGCCAGTAGGGTCGACTGCGTGACTGGGTCGGGTGGCGCCGCTGTGGCGGGAAGAGCGGAGACACCGGGCGATTCGGTTAGACCCGAGGCCTCGGGGACGCCGAACAGCTCCGGTACATCGGGCGGCGGATCGCTGCGTGCCTGGCAGCGCCGGGCCTTGACCAAGTACCTGTCGTCCAAACCACGCGACTTCCTCGCGGTGGCCACGCCGGGCGCCGGTAAGACCACCTTCGCGCTGCGCGTCGCCGCCGAACTGCTGGCTGATCGCACGGTCGACCAGATCACCGTCGTCGCCCCGACCGAACACCTCAAGCACCAGTGGGCGCAGTCCGCGGCGCGCGCGGGAATCCAGCTGGATTCGCGGTTCTCCAACGCGACGGGTGGCACGTCCGGCGATTATCACGGTGTCGTCGTCACCTATGCCCAGGTCGCCTCGCACCCGTCCCGGCATCGGGTGCGCACCGAAAACCGCAGGACGCTGGTCATTCTCGACGAGATCCACCACGCGGGCGACGCGAAGAGCTGGGGTGACGCGACGGCCGAGGCATTCGGCGACGCGACCCGGCGGCTCGCGCTCACCGGAACCCCGTTCCGCAGCGACGACAGCCAGATCCCGTTCATCACCTACGAACCCGACGAGTCCGGTTTCCCGCGTTCGCGCGCCGACCACGCATACGGGTACTCCGAGGCGCTCGCCGACGGCGTGGTCCGGCCGGTGGTGTTCCTCGCCTACTCCGGCGAGGCGCACTGGCGCGACAGCGCGGGCGAGGAGTACACCGCCCGCCTCGGCGAGCCGCTGAACGCCGAACAGACCGCCCGCGCCTGGCGCACCGCGCTCGACCCGGCGGGTGACTGGATTTCTGCTGTGTTGCGCGCCGCCGACATGCGGTTGCGTCAGCTGCGCAGCACCGGCATGCCCGATGCGGGCGGCCTGGTGATCGCCACCGACCAGGACCGCGCCCGCGACTACGCCGAACTGCTGGAACACATTTCGGGCACGAAACCCGCGCTGGTGCTGTCGGACGAGCCGACCTCCTCGGACCGGATCGCCTCGTTCGGCGCGAGCAGCGAGCCGTGGATGGTCGCGGTGCGCATGGTGTCCGAGGGCGTCGACGTGCCGCGCCTGGCCGTCGGCGTGTACGCGACCAGCGCCTCGACGCCGCTGTACTTCGCCCAGGCCATCGGGCGGTTCGTGCGTGCCCGCAGGCCGGGCGAGACCGCGAGCGTATTCCTGCCGTCGGTGCCGGTGCTGCTCGATCTGGCCGCGCAGCTGGAGTTGCAGCGCGACCACGTGATCGGCAAGCCGCACCGGGAGAAGGACGGCCTCGACGACGAGCTGCTGATCGATGCGAACAAGCAGCAGGACGAGCCGGGCGAGGAGGAGAAGTCCTTCGTCGCGCTCGCCGCAGACGCCGAACTCGATCAGGTGATCTACGACGGATCCTCCTTCGGCACCGCCACTTTCGCGGGCAGCGACGAGGAGGCCGACTACCTCGGCATCCCCGGCCTGCTCGACGCCGACCAGATGCGCGCGTTGCTGCGCGAACGCCAGTCCCGGCAGATCGCCGACCGCGGTGAGTCGTCGTCGGCGCCGGATCCCGGCCCCCAGGTCGCGAGCGCGGCCGAACGCGTCGCGACGGCGGACCGGTTGGGTGAACTGCGGCGCGAACTCAACAGCTTGGTCGCCATGCACCACCACCGCACCAACAAACCGCACGGCGTGATCCACGGCGAGCTACGCCGCGAATGTGGTGGGCCGCCAACGGCATTGGCGTCGGCCGATCAGTTGGTGGAGCGGATCGCGGCGTTGCGCCGGATGTAGAGTTCGACCGCACCCTCGCCTGTTTACCGGGACGGGAGTCGCGGGTGGTGGTTAGTCGGCCGCTGCCTGGCCTTATTGGTGCGCAACGACATTGCGCTGCCAGCTGGCCGCAGAGCTGCTGGATGTCTGCCATGCGCAGATCAGGTAGCTGTGGCACCCGCCGGCCAGGCCGCCATCGCGACATCGATCGATTGCGTGAGCTCTTCGAGCGAGGCCCCATCGCGGGCTTGAATCGACAGTCCGTAGAGGACCGTGGCGTAGAAATGGGCCAGTGCGGAAGTGTTGGTGTCGGCGGGCAGATCGCCTTCCGCGACACCGCGATCCATTCGCCGCCGGATCTCTTCGGTTGTCTCCCTGCGCTTTTCGATCAGGAAGTCGCGGACGCTCTCGCTGCGCGTGGTGTAGGTGGAGCCCGCGAGCACGACCATGCAGCCGTGCGGTTTGTCCTCCACGGTGTAGGCGATCGCGTTGTCCCGCAACATCGCATCGATGGCGGCGCGCGCCGTCGGCTCTTCCCGTAGCGCCCGGTCGGTGTATCCACCGTCGGTCTGCCCGTACAGGCTGACGGCCTCCCGGAACAGCGCCTCCTTGCCGCCGAACGCGGCGTACAGGCTGGGCGAGTTGATGCCCATCGCCGAGGTGAGGTCGCTCATCGACGAGCCCTCGTAGCCGTGTTCCCAGAACACCTCCATGGCGCGGCGCAGCACCTCGGTGCGGTCGAAGGCACGTGGTCGTCCTCGGTCGGCCATGGTCGTCCTTTCTGTGTCGATCGTTAAATATACCCCTTGACGCGGCGGTGGTCGCTGCGCTTAGCTATTTATGTACTGATCGACACAGAATTTGGTGGAGGAACGATGACTGATCTCGCGGGCAAGGTGGCACTGGTGACCGGCGGTAGCCGAGGTATCGGCGCGGCGATCGCACGGAAGCTGGCCGCCGACGGCGCCGATGTGGCGTTCACCTATCAGAACGCCGAGGTACCGGCGAAATCCGTAGCCGCGGATATCGAATCGCTCGGTCGCCGCGCGCTGGCGATCCGCGCCGACAGCGCCGACGCCGGCGCCGTGGTGAGCGCGGTCGAGCGGACCGCTGCCGAGCTGGGCAGGCTGGACATTCTGGTGAACAACGCCGGCATCTTCCCGGCCAAGCCGTTCGAGGAGTTCACCGTCGAGGAGATCGACCGTGCGCTGAACATCCATGCGCGGGCCGCGTTCGTCGGCGCGCAGGCGGCCGTGGCGCACATGACCGGTGGCGGCCGGATCATCAGCGTCGGCACCAACCTGTCCGAGCACGCCCCCTTCGCCGGCCTCTCGCTCTACAACCTGAGCAAGTCGGCGCTGAACGGATTCACCAAGGCGCTCGCGCGGGAACTGGGACCCCGCGACATCACGGTGAACCTGCTCCAGCCGGGATCGACGGTGACAGACATGAATCCGGTCGATGGCGACCACTACGGCACCCAGCTCGAGCTGTCGTCACTCGGCCGCTTCGCGCAGCCGGAGGACATGGCGGCAATGGTCGCGTTCCTCGCGGGCGAGACGGGACGCAGCATCACGGGCGCGATCTTCACGGTCGACAGCGGAACGAACGCTTAACGCCTGCTATCCGGCGAAGTACTTGCCTGGCGATACGCCCACCGCCCGGCGGAACGCGGCGACGTAGGCGCTGGGGGTGGCGTAGCCGACGCGGCCTGCGATGCGGGCGATGGGGAGGTTGGCGGCCAGCAGGGGGAGGGAAGCGGTGAGGCGGATCTGGGTTCGCCACTGACCGAAGCTGATTCCGGTTTCGGTGACGAACAGGCGGGCCAGGGTGCGCGGGCTGGTGGCGACGGCGGCGGCGAACTCGGCGAGGGTGCGGTTGTCGGTGGGGTCGGCGGTCAAGGCGTCGGCCACCTGTTTCGCGCGAGGGTCGGTGGGGGAGTGGGCGCCGATCGGGATTACGTCGACCGGCTCGACGGGATCGAAAACCACGGCCTCCGCGCGTCCGCGGCGCGCGGCGTCGGTGCCCGGAGCGCCGAGATGGTCGAACAACTCGTGCAGCAGTCGGCTGACCCGCATCATCGTCGGCGCGGTGAAGGTGACCGGGCAGCGTTCGGGTTCGATGTAGATGCCCCGCATCTCGGCCCCGTCGGCGCTGCCCGTCCGATGCCGGACGCCGCCGGGAATCCACAGTGCCCGGGTCGGCGGCAGCACCCAGCGGCTGTCGCCGACCTCGATCGCGATGACTCCTCGTGCGGCCCAGGCGATCTGGTGCTGCGGGTGCTCGTGGGTGCCGAACCAATATCCGGCGGGCAGCACCCCGGCGCCGAGGACCATCGCCGTCGCACCCGGTGGAACGCGGTGGATCGAGGAATGGCCGTTTCGCGACACAATATGTCACCGTAGCTTGTCGCGGTCACGCCCGTCCGCTCCTAGCGTCATGCGCATGGCGATGAACATCTTCCACCGACTCTGCTGCCGCTCGTCGTGGTGGGAACGGACCAGCGCGACGCGGATCGTGCCGTGGGCGCTGGACGGTCTCGACCTCGGCGGTTCCGCCCTGGAGATCGGGCCCGGCTACGGCGCGAACGTGCGCCCGCTGCTCGACCGCGCTGGGTCGCTCACCGGTGTCGAGATCGACCCCGACCTGGCCACCCGGTTGCGGGGCCGGCATGGGTCGGTGATGACGGTGGTGGACGGCGACGGCACCGACATGCCTTTCCCGTCGGCGCAATTCGACTCGGTGGTGTGCTTCACCATGCTGCACCACGTGCCGACCCCCGCCCAGCAGGATGCCCTGTTCGCCGACGCACTGCGCGTGCTGCGCCCCGGCGGCGTGTTCGCGGGCAGCGACGGCCTCGACAGCCGCCTCTTCCGGTTGATGCACGTGGGCGACACGTGCGTCCCCGTCCCGCCGGAACACGCCGCCGACCGCTTGACGCGGATCGGCTTCACCGACGTCGACATCGAAACCGGCACAACGAGTTTCCGGTTCCGCGCCCGCCGCCCGGCCTGAACCGGGACGCACACCCGCAGCGCGTCTGTACGTCCCACAAAGCGGATTTGGTACGTGACCTCTGAAACGCGGCGTGGCGATAGCTGGATACGGTGGCGAAGGCCGTTCGGCACCACCATGATCCGCGCGGCAGCCGACAAGGTGCAGGACTATAGGTTCGAGTCCTTCACCAGCTGCAGGCCACCGTCGGGTTGGGCGATCAGGTCGACCTGGCTGATACCAGGGGTGGCGGGCTCAGGTGGGGGCAAGTTCACCGAAGTAGTTCGCGGGATCGAACGTATTGATCGGCACCCACCGCGGCACTTCCACTACGACGGGCGAATCATCCTGTGCCGCTTGGAAGTACCCCTGGATCTCGAGCGCGAGAAGCGGGTTCTCGTCCACCCGGCGCGCCATGTCGTAGAACGCGGCCAGCACATGCAGACAACGCGCCGACCTCGCCTTACACGAACAGTCGGTTCCCGCCAGCACCGGAGCCACGGTGCACCCCGCATCGACCAATGCACGATGCATCTCGTCGGTCAGCACGGTGGTGTCCGGCACGACCTCCCCGATCGCGGTGATCGCCGCGCGGGTCAACGGCGCCACCTCCAGGTGGATCACCGACGCCTCGCCGCCACGGTGAATGGTGGCGCGCACCACCCGCCCCTCGATCGTGGCCTGCACGCCGTGGTTGCGGGCGATACTACGGGCCCGGGGCAGCAGCGGCTCGGGCCGGGTCTGCCGGATCGGCTCGGCGAGCCGCACCCAGTCCATTCCCCACTTGGTATACCCGAATTCGTTGTCCGGCATCAGTTCTCCCTCTTACGGCGCAAAACCTCGACCAGTTGATCGTCGTCGAGGCGGGCCAGTGCGGCGATGCCCGCCGAATCGAGGTCCGACAGCGCGGACTTGCGATCGTGCATGCGGGCGATGTGCTCTTCGACCGAGGTGGTCGAGGTGAGCGTGGTGACGGTGACCGTGCGGGTCTGACCGATGCGGTGCGCGCGGTCCGACGCCTGCGCCTCGACCGCCGGGTTCCACCAGCGGTCGAAGTGGATGACGTCGGCGGCGCGGGTCAGCGTGAGACCGGTGCCTGCCGCGCGCAGGCTGAGCACGAGCACCGGCGGTCCGTCCTCGGCTTGGAAACCGGTCACGATGGCGGCGCGCTCGGCCTGGTTCAGGCCGCCGTGGAAGAACGGCGCCTCGACCCCGAACTGTTCGGCGAGATGCCGGACCAGCAATTCACCGGTCTGCCGGTACTGGGTGAAAATCAGGGTCGGCGCGTCCATTTCGAGGTTGTTGGCCAGGATGTCAGTGCACAGATCCAGCTTTCCGGAGCGGCCCGCCAGCTCGGTGAGCTCACCTGTGACCAGCCCGGGATGGTTGCAGACTTGTTTGAGCGCGGTGAGCGCCGCGAGCACCCGGCTCTGTCGTTCGACGCCTGCGCCGAAACCGTCATCGATGGCTCGGTCGAGCAGCTTGTCGTAGAGGTCTTCCTGCTCGGTGGTGAGGTCGCACAGCAGATCGGTGTGGATCTTGGCCGGCAGCGACGCGGCCACCTGCGCCTTCTTACGAGCGAGGACAACGGGTTCGATGGCGTCCTGCAACCGCGCCGCCGCGGCCGTGGACCCCTCCTGGATCGGCCGGACGAAGCGCCGCCGGAACTGCGTCTTGTGCCCGAACAGCCGGGGCGTCACCAGGTTCAGCAGCGCCCACAGCTCCTCGAGATGGTTCTCCACCGGCGTGCCGGTCAACGCGACGCGCACCTCGGCGTCCAGCGCCCGTGCGGCCTTGGCCAGCTGGGTGCTCGGATTCTTCAACGCCTGCGCTTCGTCGAAAACCGCGGTCGCCCAGCGGTGCTCGCCGAGCCACTGGCCGTGCAGCCGCACCGTGGGATATCCGGCGACGACGACAGTCCCAGCGGGAGGGTCGATTTCACCGCCGCGCCACACCAGCACGCGCAGCCCTGGCGCGAACCGATCGATCTCGTGCGCCCAGTTGCCCACCAGCGAGGTGGGGCACACGACGAGCTGCGGCCCACCGTCTGCCCGCCCGAGCAGAAAGCCGATGGTCTGCACCGTCTTTCCGAGCCCCATCTCGTCGGCCAGCACGGCTCCTCCGTGCGCCGCAGTCGTTTCCCGCAGCCAACTGACCCCACGTACCTGATAGGGCCGCAGATCGGCCTTCAGCGCCGAACGCAGTTCCGTTGCCGCGGCCTGCGTCTCACGCACTACGCGCACCGCGCGCTCGGCGGACACGATCGAGGTGCCTGCCGCATTGGGCACCGCGTGGGCCGCTATGGGTAATTCGACCTCCGCAGCCTCGGCATGCAGCGTCGTACGCCAAATGTCCACGGACGCCCCCGCTTCCGTGAGGTCCAATGTCGCGAAGGTCGCGGGATCGACCAGCGCGCAGTCGACTTCGGCGACCTCGATCGCCCCGTCGTAACCGGTCGGCACGGCGAGCGCGAGGGTCTCCCGATCGCCGAGTGCGGCGGGCGCGGGCCCGGTGTGCTGCCCGGTCCATGTCCACAGCGCGAACATGTGCCGGTCGGGCAGATAAGTGGCTTGTGTGCTGGGCAGAACGAACCCCTTTATCGGCGTATGGTGTACGAAGTATCTGAACAACGTACAGAGTACCGAGTTTGTTCCGAGGAGTCCCGTGGCCGACGAATCCGCCGTCGAACAGGCAAAACAACTGGTGAGTCTGCTGTGGCGGCACGAGCTCCCGCCGCGCCCGGGTGCGCGCGGCCCGAAGCCTGCGGTCAGCGTGGACGCGGTGGTCGAGGTCGCGGTGGCCCTCGCCGACCGGGACGGGTACCCGAAGCTGTCCATTCGGGCCGTCGCGGCGGAGCTGGGCCTGCGGCCGATGAGCCTGTACACGTACGTCCCCAGCAAGGACGCGCTGACCGTGCTGATGGTCGACGCCGTCGCCGACGAGGACGCGCCGATCCCGGCGGACCTACCGGTGCGCGCGCGGCTGGCCGCCATTGCCCGCCAGGTGCGCGCTGAGCTGATCGCGCACCCGTGGCTGCTGGAAGTATCGCCGTGGCGTCAGGTGATCGGCCCCGGCCGCATGCGCCGCTACGAGCGCCAGCTGGCCGCTATCGAGGCCATCGGTCTGTCGGATGTCGAGATGGATCGCGTGATCGCCGTTTTGTCCGAATTCGCCACCGGCAACGGGCGTGTCGCGGTGGCCGCGCAGCGCGACACGCAGGTGATGACCGACGTCCAGTGGTGGGACGTGCACGGCCCCTTGCTCACTGAGGCCATGCCGTCCAGTTCGTTTCCGCTGTCGGCCCGGGTGGGTGCGGCGGTCGGCGAGCTCTATCAAGCCCCTGCGGACCCGGACGGTGCCTTCGACTTCGGCCTGGACCGCCTGCTGGACGGGATCCTCGGGGACCTCGAGACCCCTGTACACACCAACAGCGGGCGATCCGTGGATCGCCCGCTGCGGTAAACGGTTTTCTGTTGTCGGATGTTGTTGTCTCAGGACGCGAGGAGTTGATCAGAGGGCGGGAGCGGACTCCGTGTCGATCACGGCTTCCAACTCACGCAGTCGATCCATGTGTTCGTTCGCGTGGTGCTGGCAGAAGAGCAACTCGCCACCTGCGGGCAGAACGGCGCGCACTCGTGCTGCCGCCCCGCAGCGGTCGCAACGATCGACCGCGGTCAGTGGGGTGCTAGTCAGGGTTCCTGGCATGACTCCTCCGTCCTGGCTCCCGGTTCACAGACCGTTTGCCTGGTGTGGGGCCCGTGGTCACTCCGCGGGCTCGCTACCGCTACTTCCCAGCAGTGGTATGACTACTCTGTCAGACGTTCGGGACGGGGGCTTTGTTCCCGTGAGTGATTCTGTGTGTTTTCTATAACACGACCTGGGATTTCGCTACAGGCGAACATTCCAGGTCACGTTACGAACTCAGTGTGGTCACCACCTCGAACAGGCCGATCCAGTTGTCTACCGGGAGATTACCCGTGACCCACGACACTCACACGCTTGTTCACATATGCACTTTGGGCGAGTGGCTTTCCGCTCGGCAAACGGGTGAGTACCGCGCGCCCTCGCTCGACGAGGTGGGCTTCATCCACCTGTCCGCGCCGCAGCAGGCCCACCTGCCGGCCAATCGGCTCTTCGCCGGGCGGCGCGACCTGGTGCTGCTGCGCCTGGATCCGGCCCGCCTCGGCGCGCCGGTCAAGTGGGAGCCGGGCGTGCCGACCGATCCGGAGTCGATGCTCTTCCCACACCTGTACGGGCCGCTGCCGACGGGCGCGGTGATCGCGGTCGAGGAGTTCCAGCCTGGTCAGGACGGCGTGTTCGCGCCACTCGCCAAGTAGGCCCCGCCGAAGTCCGGGGCCTAACTGCCGCGAATCTCCCGCGCCAGGATCGCCGCCTGAACCCGCGACCGCACACCGAGTTTCGTCAGCACCCGGGACACGTGCGTCTTCACCGTCGTCTCGCCGATGAACAGCCGACCGGCGATCTGCGCGTTGGACAGCCCGTCACCGAGGCAGTCGAGCACCTCGCGTTCGCGTTCGGTGAGGTCGGCGAGCCCGTTCGGTTCCGGTTCGGCCGCATCGGTATTCGTCTTGGCGAAGGCGGTGATCACGGCGCGCGTCACCTCCGGGGCGAGCACGCCGTCCCCGGCCGCCACGGTGCGGACCGCGTCGATCAGCGACTGCCCTGACGCCGATTTCAGCACGAAACCCGAGGCCCCGGCCCGCAAGGTGCGGAAGACGTACTCGTCCAGATCGAACGTGGTCAGGATCAGCACCTTGGCCAGCCCGTCGGCGGTGACCCGTTCGGTCGCGGTGATCCCGTCCACGCCCGGCATGCGCACATCCATCAGCACTACGTGCGGGCGCAGCGCTTTGGCCTGCGCGACCGCGACATCGCCGTCGGCGGCCTCACCGACCACCTCGATGTCGTGCTCGGCGTCCAGGATCATCCGCAGGCCCGCGCGGATCGCGGCGTGGTCGTCGGCGATCACCACCCGGATGGTCATACGGCGGCCACCGTGGTCAGCGGCAGCTGAGCCAGCACCAGCCACCCGCCGGAATCCGGTCCGGCCGTGAAGTTTCCGCCGAGCGCGGCGGCCCGCTCGCGCATGTTGATCAGGCCGCGGTGCGGTTCATCGTTGTCGGTGTGTCGTAAGGGGACCAGCGTCAGCGGATTGCGCACCGCCACTCGAAGCATCCCGTCCTGCGCGCCCACTTCGATGTCGACCTCTTGTCCCGGTGCGTGTTTCATGGCGTTGGTCAGAGCCTCCTGAACGATGCGGTACGCGGCCTGGTCGACCGCGCTCGGCAGGTCGGTGTCGTCGAGCGTGTCGCGCACCCGCACCACGATGCCCGCGGCCCGGGCGGCCTCGACCAGGTTGGGTAGTTGCGCGAGCCGGCGCGGCGCCGCCACCTCGTCCACGGCGTCGTTGCGCAGCAGGCCGATCATGGTGCGCATCTCCTGCAAAGCACTGACACTGTTGGTCCGGATCGACCCGAGGATCCCGGTGACCGGGGAGTCCGCTTCGCTCCGGGCCAGCACCCCCAGCGCCGCTTCGGACTGGATGGCGATGGCGGACAGATGCCCGGCGATCACGTCGTGCAGGTCGCGGGCCATGGTGGTGCGCTCGTCGGCGATGGCGGCGCGCCGGTCGAGCTCGGCGACCAGGGTCAGCGCTTGGGCGCGGGCGCGTTCGGCATCGGCCATCTCTTTGTGCGTGCGCACCGAGTTCGCCCACCACAGCGGCGTGGCGATGAAGGCGAACACGACGACGAGGGCGATCGACACCGCACGCAGGTCGCCGGTGCGGACCAGCGTCAGGATCACCACGATCAGTGAGAACGTGGACCAACCCACCATCGTGATGCGCGCGGGCCGTCGCGCCGAATACAGCACGGCCGCATAGATCAGGTCGCCGTAGAGCAGCCACACCGGCACGGTAGGGCCCAGGTACATGTCGATCGCCAGCGGTACCAGCCCGACGAACATCGCGGTCACCGGCAGGCGGCGTCGGCACAACGTCAACAGGCACAGCGGGGCGAGAACCGCGAGCCGGGTCGGCAGCGGCACATCGAGCCCGTGCTCGGTCAGGGCATACAGACTCGCGACGTAGAGCACGGCGCCACCGGCGAACGCGAGCAGCGCGCCGAGCGCATCGCGCGCCGTTCCGGGAATCCGCCACCACCACTGCACGCTTCCATCTCAGCACAGCCCTGACCAGGCGCCATCCGCCGAAGTGATGACCGCACCGCCCAGCAAATCGGACACCGGTCTAATCTGTACCCGTGAATGTCGACGTGACCGCCCTACCCGGGATAGGAGTCCGCAAAGACTTCGAGGTGCGCTCCGGCCGCCGGATCGGCGTGGTCGCGCATCGCGACGGCGACATCGACCTCATCGTTTCCAAGCTGGAAGACCCCGACGCCTGTGCCGCGCAGATCCCGCTGAGCACCGACGAAGCGGCGGTGCTGGCCAACCTGCTCGGCGCGCCGCAACTGGTCTCGAAGCTCAACGACGAACACAGCGACCTGCCCGGCATCACCACCCGGCAGCTGCCGATCGGCGACGAATCACCGTATTCGGGCCGCACTCTCGGCGAGACCGCGATGCGCACCCGCACCAAGGTGTCGATCGTCGCGGCCATGCGCGCCGGGCAGCTGCACCCCTCGCCGGGCCCCGATTTCACCTTCACCTCAGGCGATGTGCTCGTCGTCGTCGGTACCCCGGACGGCTTGGATGCCGCCGCGAAGATTCTCACCCACGGCTGAAACCAGTGACTGAAACCGCGCTCGCCCTGATCGAGCTCGGAGCGATTCTCTTTGCCCTCGGCACGTTCGGGCGGTTGGCAGGTCGCTTCGGGATGTCCCCCATTCCGCTCTATCTGATCGGCGGCCTCGCGTTCGGCGAAGGTGGCTTCATCTCGCTCAGCGCCGCCAACGAATTCGGCCATATCGCAGGCGAGATCGGCGTGGTGCTGCTCTTGCTGCTGCTCGGCCTGGAGTACACCGCACCCGAATTGATGACGGGTCTGCGCCGGTCCTGGGCGGCCGGCCTGGTCGATATCGTGGCGAACGCGACGCCAGGTGTGATCGTCGCGCTGCTGCTCGGCTGGGGCGCGGTCGGTGCGATCACCATGGGTGGCGTCACCTACATCTCGTCCTCGGGCATCGTCGCGAAGGTGCTCAACGATCTCGGGCGCCTCGGTAACCGCGAGACGCCGGTGATCCTGTCGATCCTGGTGTTCGAGGATCTGGCGATGGCGGTCTACCTGCCCATCCTCACCACCATCCTGGCCGGGCTGAGCTTCGCCAGCGGCGCCAAATCGCTCGCCATCGCGCTCACCGCGATCACCGTCGTGCTGGTGGTCGCGATGCGCTACGGCCGATACGTGTCGGCCATCGTGGACAGCTCGGACAACGAGGTGTTCCTGCTGAAGCTGCTCGGCGCGGCGCTGCTGGTGGCCGGTGTCGCCTCGGCGCTCAACGTGTCCGCGGCGGTCGGGGCGTTCCTGCTCGGCATCGCCATCTCCGGCTCGACCGCGCACGAGGCCGCGAAACTACTGGAACCCCTGCGGGATCTGTTCGCGGCGATCTTCTTCGTAGCCTTCGGGCTGACGACCGATCCACGCGCCATCCCGCCGGTGCTCGGCTGGGCGGTGGCCCTGGCGGTGGTCACCATGCTGACCAAGATGGCCACCGGCTGGTGGGCGGCGAGCAGGCAGGGTATTCGCCCGATGGGCCGGGCGCGGACCGGCGCGGCGTTGGTCGCGCGCGGCGAATTCTCCATCGTCATCGCGGGATTGGCGGTGACCATGGGCGGGGTCGACGGTCAGCTGGCGGCGCTCGCCTCGGCCTACGTGCTGCTGATGGCGGTGCTCGGACCGATCGCCGCGCGGGTCGTCGAGCCGGTTGTCGGGTTCGTGCAGCGCCGGGTACGGCCGGATCCCGTCACTCCGTAACGGACGCCGCGGGTTCCTG
This sequence comes from Nocardia suismassiliense, assembly GCF_900269665.1. Lineage (GTDB taxonomy): Bacteria > Actinomycetota > Actinomycetes > Mycobacteriales > Mycobacteriaceae > Nocardia > Nocardia suismassiliense. Next base: position 6,840,459 of record NZ_LT985361.1, on the reverse strand, counting down.
TTTCGCCGCGCTGCGTTTCTCGAACCAGCGGCCGAGCACGGTGGCGATCCCGCCGACGACGAGGCCGATCGCGCACGCGCACAGGTGGCCGTAGTCGGTGAAGGTCGGGCCGATCCATAACGCGGCGACGAGTATCGCGATGAGCGTGCCCGCCCAGAGCAGCCGGACCAGCCCGCGGAAGCGGAAGGCCATCGCGGCCAGCACCGCCGAAAAGCCGTAGCTGGTGCCGACATCCGCGGCGACGGCCACCTTGAGCGGGATGACGCCGCGATCGATGGCATGCGAGATACCGGTGACGGTGAGCAGCGTCGCGCCGATGTGCCCGGTGGCGAACAGCACGATCCAGCGGGTGGTGCCGAGCCAGCGTTCCGCGTAGGCCATCACGATCAGGAAGCCGGCCAGGGTGCTCCACGGGAAGCCGCCGTCGGTCCAGAACGCCGAGGCGACCAGCACCTGCACCGGGTTGTGCCGCATGTTGTAGAGGTTGGTCGACGCGGAGAAGATCAACCGGCGCTCGACCGAGTCGCCGACGCCGCGCAACGTCCACCAGGTGACGAAGACGGTGAAGGCGTAGGCGGTGCTGGCCGGGGCCGCGCCGAGATGCTCGCGGATCGCGGGCAGCACCCGGTGCGCCAGGCCGGGACGGCGCAGCCAGTCGCGTGCGATGCGTGCTTCGGTCCGCAGATCGATGGTCTGTGTCCAGGGTGATCGAAACCGGACCGGGGCGGAGGCAACCACCCGCCAAGTGTGCCGTGCCCGGCGGGGTGCGGCCGTGCGACCCGCCCGGGGTGTGCGCGGTGTCACCGGCGGCGACACCGCGTCCGTAACGTCGTTTCACACCCGGGCAACAATCGCTCCCAAGAATTGGTCCACCGACCAAACGGTATGTGGACGAGGAGTGCGTAGCGCCTATGACGATCGAGGACGCGAAGGTGACCGGCAGCGCCGGCGCGGAGTATCTGGCCAAGCGCACATTGCGCACGGGTTCGGCCGGTTGGGTGCTGCTCGCCGGGCTCGGCGTGAGCTACGTGATCTCCGGTGACTACGCGGGCTGGAACAGCGGCATCGCCGAGGGCGGCTTCGGCGGACTGCTCATCGCGACCGTCCTGATCGCGGGCATGTACCTGGCGATGGTGCTCGGCATGGCCGAGCTGTCGGCGGCCTTGCCCGCGGCGGGCGGCGGCTACACCTTCGCCCGGCGGGCGCTCGGGCCGTGGGGCGGATTCGCCACCGGCACAGCGGTATTGCTCGAATACGCGATCGCGCCCGCGGCCATCGCCACGTTCATCGGCGGTTATGTCGAGTCGCTGAACCTGTTCGGGATCACCGACGGCTGGTGGGTGTATCTGGCGGTGTACGCGCTGTTCATCGGGGTGCACCTGACCGGGGCGGGGGAGGCGCTCAAGGCGATGTTCGTGATCACCGCCATCGCGCTGGTCGGGCTCGCGGTGTTCGCGGTGTCGGCGTGGGGTCTGTTCGAAGCGGGCAACCTGACCGATATCCCGGCGGACCCGAATGCTGTCGGGAGCTCGTCGTTCCTGCCGTTCGGGGTGTTCGGGATCTGGGCGGCGGTGCCGTTCGCCATCTGGTTCTTCCTGGCCGTCGAGGGTGTGCCGCTGGCCGCCGAGGAGGCGCGGGAGCCGGAGAAGAACGTGCCGAAGGGCATCATCAGCGCGATGCTCGTGCTGATCGTCACCGGTGCCGCGGTGTTGTTCCTGGCGACCGGAGCGCTTGGCGCGCAAGCGATTTCGACGTCCGGCAATCCGCTGGTCGAGGCGCTCGGCGACAGCGGCGCCGCGAAACTGGTGAACTACATCGGCCTGGCCGGGCTGGTGGCCAGCTTCTTCTCCATCGTCTACGCCTACTCCCGGCAGACGTTCGCGCTGTCGCGGGCGGGTTACCTGCCGACGAGCCTGTCGGTGACCAATGCGCGCAAGGCGCCGGTGCTGGCGCTGATCGTGCCCGGCGTCGTCGGTTTCGCGCTGTCGCTGACCGGCAAGGGCGCGATGCTGCTGAACATGGCCGTGTTCGGCGCCGCGCTCAGCTACGTGCTGATGATGGTGAGCCACATCGTGCTCCGGGTCCGCGAACCGAACATGCCGCGCCCGTACCGGACGCCCGGTGGCGTGGCGACTACCGCCTTCGCGCTCGTGATCGCCTGTGCCGCAGTGATTGCCACCTTCCTGGTCGATCCGGTGGCCGCGACCTGGACGCTCGTCGCGTTCTGCGCCTTCATGGCCTACTTCGGCCTGTACAGCAGGCATCGGCTGGTGGCCCACTCGCCGGACGAGGAATTCGCGTTGCTGGCCAAGGCGGAGGGAGAGCTCGAATGACCCGCTACACACAGCATCTCGGCGGAAGCAGCTATACCTTCGACGGTCTGGTCGAGTTACTCGCCAAGGCGACCCCATTGCGCAGTGGTGACGAACTGGCGGGCTGCGCGGCGGGTTCGGATGCCGAGCGGGCCGCCGCCCAGTGGGCGCTCGCGGAGGTGCCGCTGACCAGATTCCTGGACGAGCCGGTGGTGCCGTACGAGACCGACGAGGTCACCCGGTTGATCATCGATACCCACGATCGTGTTGCCTTCCAACCGATTTCGCACCTCAGTGTGGGCGGGATGCGGGACTGGCTGCTCGCCGTCGCGGCAGGCGCGGGTGCCGCGGCGACGCTGCGTGCGGTGGCGCCGGGCCTCACCCCGGAGATGGTGGCCGCCGTCAGCAAGATCATGCGTAATCAGGATCTGATCGCGGTCGCGCGCGCCGTAGAGGTCACCGCCGGTTTCCGGACCACCGTCGGGCTGCCCGGTACGCTGGCCACCCGGTTACAGCCCAACCATCCCACCGACGACCCGCGCGGTATCGCCGCCGCCACGCTGGACGGGCTGCTGCTCGGCTGCGGGGACGCGGTGATCGGGATCAACCCGGCCACCGACTCGCCGCAGGCGACGGCCGAGCTGCTGCATCTGCTCGACGAGGTGCGGGTGCGTTTCGACATCCCCACCCAGTCTTGCGTGCTCTCGCACGTGACCACGACCATCGGCCTGATCGAGGCGGGCGCGCCGGTCGATCTGGTCTTCCAGTCGATCGCGGGCACCGAGGGCGCCAATGCCGGTTTCGGCGTGAACATTTCGCTGCTGCGCGAGGGCAATGAGGCGGGCAGGTCGCTGCGCCGCGGCACCGTCGGAGACAACGTCATGTACCTGGAAACGGGGCAGGGCTCGGCGCTGTCGGCGGGGGCGCACCTCGGCACCGGTGGCAAGCCCGTCGACCAGCAGACCCTGGAGGCGCGCGCCTACGCGGTGGCCCGCGACCTGGACCCGCTGCTGGTCAACACCGTCGTCGGTTTCATCGGCCCGGAATACCTCTACGACGGCAAACAGATCATCCGCGCCGGACTGGAAGACCACTTCTGCGGCAAGCTGCTCGGCCTCCCTATGGGCGTCGACGTCTGCTACACCAACCACGCCGAAGCCGACCAGGACGACATGGACACCCTGCTCACGCTGCTGGGCGCGGCGGGCTGCGCCTTCGTCATCGCCGTCCCCGGCGCCGACGCCGTCATGCTCGGCTACCAAAGCCTCAGCTTCCACGACGCGCTGTACGCCCGCCGCGTCCTGAACCTGCGCCCCGCACCGGAATTCGAGTCCTGGTTGTCCGGGCTCGGCATGATCGATGCGGCAGGTCGGGTGCTCCCGGTGGAGCCGCTCGCCTCGCCCCTGCGTGCGTTGGCGGGTGCGTGATGAAACGACGGGATGTGCGGGTCAGGCTGGAAGTCGTTGCGCCGCTGGAAGAGGGCGAATCTGATTCGGCGGCACGGCCGAAAAGTGATTCGGCGCAACAGTTCTGGACTGACCTCCGGCGCAGCACCCAGTCCAGAATCGGCTTGGGTCGTACCGGTGACGCGTTGCCCACCACGCGGGTACTGGAATTCCGTGCTGCGCACGCGGCGGCACGGGACGCGGTGCACCTGCCGTTGGATGTGGGCGGGCTGGGGGAGCGGGTCGCCGCGCTCGGGGTGGGCGAACCCGTGCATGTGCGCAGCCGCGCGAGTGATCGTGCGGAGTACCTACGCAGACCGGACCTCGGCCGGCTACCTGCCGAATCCGCTGACCCCGCAAGCGGTTCCGCGCTGTCCGTCATCCCGCACAGCGGTGCCGAGATCGGGTTCGTGCTGGCGGATGGCCTTTCCCCGCGGGCACTCACCGACCACGGCCCCGCGACGCTGGCCGCGCTGATCGAGGAACTCGCACCGCCCTACTCGATCGCCCCGCCGGTCATCGCGACCCAAGCACGGGTCGCGCTCGGCGACCACATCGCCGACGCGATGGGTGTGGCGACGGTCGTGGTGCTGATCGGCGAGCGCCCCGGCCTCTCGGTAGCCGACAGCCTCGGCATCTACCTCACCCACCTACCCCGCCCGGGCCGCACCGACGCCGACCGCAACTGCGTCTCCAACATCCACCCACCGGAGGGTCTCGGCTACACCCAGGCGGCAAAGGTGGTGGCGGGCTTGATCTCCGGCGCCCGCCGCCTCGGCCGCTCGGGCATCGACCTCAAGGACACCTCGCGCGCCGCCGCGCTCGCCGACGGCGAGGTGGTCTCGATCGAGAACGCGAACTAGAGCTACGTCGCGTTCGTCACGCTGGGTTCGGCGGTCTCCGATGCTTCGCTATCGCGTGACTTCCCCTGCGGCACTGTGAATGTGGCGACAACGGTGACGATCGCGATCGCGAAGCAGGCGATCGTGTACCAGAGGTTGCCGAGGGGATCGCCGTTGGCGGTGACGCCGTCGACTGCGTCGAAATAGTCGGGCAGGGCGGTGATCCAGAGCACCGCCATCACGCCCAGATATATCAGCGCATACGCCTGGACCAGCCTATTTCGGTACCCCGGCGGCGTCGACGCACCGGAACGCAGCGCGGACCACTGCCGGACCAGCAGCACCGTAGCCACCACGGACAGTACGAAAAGCTCTGCCGCGTAGAGGAACCCGCGGACCGCGTCACTCCCCATGCCGAACACCGTCGCGGGCAGCGGCAGCACGAATGTGCCGACCGAGGCGAGCAACCCGATCACCACGGTGCGCCCCACCAATTGCGGTCCGCTGAACTGTTTGCCCGCCTCGACCTGGCGGCCGACGAAGAACTGCACACACCACGCCAGCGACATCGGCCACAGCGCCGCGAAGACGACCACGCTCGGCAGCGGTACCGCATCGAACATCGGCTGGTTGAGCGGATTGTCCACCGACCATTCCCACCAGCGCAGCTGCGGGCCGATGTGATCGAAGATCTCGTAGAAGGCGTGGTGCACGAAGCCCACGCAGGCGGCGCCGAGGAACACCCCGTAGCGCCGGAAAACGCCGAGCATCCGCACGATTTCGAACGCCAGCGTGGCCATCAGCGGATAGATCGCGATGATGTAGAGGGGCAACCGCCCCCACAGGAAGTCCACCGTGAATACGTTGTGCGCGAACATCGTGTCGACCTGCTCGGCGATGCCGAACGCCGAGGGGAAGTACAGCGGCGGCTCGATGACGAACAGATAGGCGGTCGCACCGAACCACAGCACCAGGTTGGTGGGATCACCATGCCTGCGCAGCCGGACGATCGCATAGATCAGTGCCAGCACCGACCCGAGCACGATGGTCAGCTCGAGCACCGGCAACGTCCAGTTCTCCAGCGCGGCAGGGTTACGGAACTCGACGAGCCCGCCGCTCTCGGCGCACGAGAAGCCGAGCCGCGTAGCGAGTTCGGAGAAGGTGGGCGGGCACAGGTCGGCCATCAGTTCGCCTCCGCCGAAGCCAGCTTGCTCGGCCGCGCCTCGGCGGTGTACCAGCGGGTGCAGTCGTAGCCTGCGTCGTAGCGCTCGAACCAGCGACCGGCCAGCTCCGGCAACTTCTCGTGCGCCGGATCATGATTCGGCAGTTGGCTGCGGACCACACCGGCGAGCGCCGTGAGCTGTGCCCGGCGCGGCAGCCCGTCGAACGCGCGCGGCATCGGCCCCTTGGTCAGGTACGGCGCGAAATAGACCAGCGCCTTCTGCTTGACACGATGCCTGGCGAACATCGACAGCGAATCGACCTGCCGGTCCGCGAGCGGGACGTGCTGGTTGAACCCGGCACACGCGATTCGGATCACCTTCAGCACGTGCGCGAAGATCGACGGCGCCATCCGCATCCGGTAAAGCTCGTCGCCCACAACGGCATTGAAGAGAATCATCGCCGAGCTGCGGTGCTCGACCTCCTCCACGAAGTGCCAGATGAACAACGACGCGACCCGGTCGTCGCCCGGCCGGAACAGCGTGTCCTCGTTGTCGAGCATCAGCTTGAACACCGGCGTGAAGGTGGCCTCCAGATCGGCGGTGTACGCGAGGCGGTACTCGCGCGAGGTGGCCTCGGTGAGCAGGTCGAACTCGCCGATCACCGCGTCCAGGGTGTTCTGCAACCCGGGATACCGCCTGATCAACCCCTTGACGTGCTGGCGATGGGCGGTCGAATGGTGACCCTCCTGGCGCATGAACGCGATGGCCTCCGCCGCCACCTCTGGATCGGTGAAGGTCGGCTTCAACTGCATGATCAGCTTGACGATCATCTTCTCGAAGCCGATGGCCAGGAACGAGACCGCGTTGGACATGCTCGACCACGCCGGATTCTGCGGGTTCCACAGGAATGGGACGTCGGCGTCCTCGAAACCGAAGTCCATCTTTCTGGGTTGCAAGTGGGTCACAGCGCGTACCTCGCCTCGGGGAAATAGTCGATCAGATGTCGCGCTCGGCCAGCACGATGAGACAATCATACAAAGACTTGTCAATATGTATGATCACTTACCGGGATTCGCCAACGGTCCAGGCCCGAGCCCTGTGATAACGTCCGCCCGGTGGCGCGTAGACGCGGATGGGGCGGCAGTCCGCCGGCGAATGACGAAGAGGCCCACCGTCGCATCGTCGCCGCTGCGGTCGACCTGATCGGCACCACCGGCGCCGCGATCAGCATCGCCGACGTGGCCGAAGCCCTCGGCGTCATCCGGCAGACCGTGTATCGGTACTTTCCCAGCGCCGAAGCGCTGATGACCGCCGCGGCGATCGCCTCGGTCGACGGGTTCCTGGACCGGCTGACCGCGCACGTCGCGGGCCTGGACGATCCCGTCGAAGCGATGACCGAGGCGGTGATCTACACGCTCGTCGAGGTGCGTCGCACGCCGCATCTGGGGATTCTGCTGTCGAACCCCTACTCCAACCTCGACCCCGACAGCCTCACCTCCGAGCAGGCCAAAGCCTTTGGCATGTCGATGATCCGGCGCTTCGACGTCGACTGGGAACGGCACGGTTACGACGACGCGGCCCTACTGGAACTGGTCGAATTCGTGCTGCGCACCATGCACTCGTTCTTCCTGTCCCCGGGCAACCCGCCCCGCACCGAGCAGCAACTGCGCGCCTACCTCCATCGCTGGATGGGGACCGCGATCAGCGCGCAGAGCGAGCACGCGCGGCACCGCTGACCGGCCGCGCGCGGTACTGCCCGAACTCGCCGCGTCGGGCAGAAACGACAATGGGCCGCCGAGCGAAAAGCTCAGCGGCCCAATGGTCGATCGAAAATCAGTCGAGGTAGTCGCGCAAAACCTGCGAGCGGCTCGGGTGGCGCAGCTTGCTCATGGTCTTGGACTCGATCTGCCGGATGCGTTCGCGGGTGACCCCGTACACCTGGCCGATCTCGTCGAGGGTGCGCGGCTGGCCGTCGGTGAGGCCGAAGCGCAGCCGGACCACGCCCGCCTCGCGCTCGGACAGCGTCTCCAGCACCGACTGCAACTGATCCTGCAGCAGCGTGAAGCTCACCGCGTCCACGGCGACAACGGCTTCGGAGTCCTCGATGAAGTCACCGAGCTGGCTGTCGCCCTCGTCGCCGATGGTCTGGTCCAGCGAGATGGGCTCACGCGCGTACTGCTGGATCTCCAGCACCTTCTCCGGCGTGATGTCCATTTCCTTGGCCAGCTCCTCCGGGGTGGGCTCACGGCCCAGGTCCTGGAGCAGCTCGCGCTGGATGCGGCCGAGCTTGTTGATGACCTCGACCATGTGCACCGGGATACGGATGGTGCGGGCCTGGTCGGCCATCGCGCGGGTGATGGCCTGCCGGATCCACCAGGTGGCGTACGTGGAGAACTTGTAGCCCTTGGTGTAGTCGAACTTCTCGACGGCACGGATCAGACCCAGGTTGCCCTCCTGGATCAGATCGAGGAACGCCATGCCGCGGCCGGTGTAGCGCTTGGCCAGCGAGACGACCAGTCGCAGGTTGGCCTCGAGCAGATGGTTCTTGGCACGGTTACCGTCGCGGACGATCCAGGTGTAGTCGCGACGCATCGCGACCGGCAGCTTCTCGCCCTGCTCGGTGAACTCGCGCACCTTCTCCGCCGCGTAGAGGCCGGCCTCGATGCGCTTGGCGAGTTCGACCTCCTCTTCGGCGTTGAGGAGCGCGACCTTGCCGATCTGCTTGAGGTAGGCACGCACCGAGTCGGCCGAAGCGGTGAGCTCGGCGTCCTTGCGGGCCTGCCGTAGCGCCTCGGATTCCTCTTCGTCCCAGACGAAGTCGCCCGAGGCCTTGTCGGCGGCGGTCGGCTCGACCTCCTCCTCGGCGACTTCGGCGACTTCCTCGACGACCAGGTCCTCGGTCTCTTCGGTGAGATCGTCCTCGGAGACCTCGAGATCGCCGAGGTCTCCGATCTCGACCTCGTCCTCGATCGCCTCGTCGGCAATGGGCTCGCCGTCGGCGCCGACCTTCTTGGGGCCTGCCTTCTTGGCGGCCCCCTTGGTCGCCTTGGCGGGCGCCTTCTTCGCAGGCGCCTTCTTGGCTGCGGCCTTCTTGGCCGGAGCCTTCTTCGCGGCAGCCGCCTTACGAACCGGCCGGGCTTCGGTTACATCTGCGGAATCGGCCTCGGCCGAATCGGCGGTCTGACGGGTATTCGTGGCTACCACGTACGCCCTTTCGTGACGGTCTCGTGCGGCGTCACGCCAGAGTGGTCTTCCGGCGGAGCGGTCTGTCGGGTTTCACCGGCGAAGAGCCGGTCGGGTTTCACCGGCTTACCGCCGGGGCACGTTCCATTGTAACGATCTAACCAGGGTACCTTCGGCACGATGCCGCCATCGGCGCGGGCGCGTTATTCGCATTGTCGCACGATTCCCCCGCTCCGGCAGCCGGGCCGCGCGCCACTACGGCGCGATTCCGGCGTCGATCGCCATCGCCGCGCCGACGATGCCCGCGGTGTTCTTCAGATGCGCCGGAATCACCTGGGTTCGGTTGGTGAGCAACGGAATCCAGAGATCGGCGTCGCGGCTGATACCGCCGCCCGCGACGAATACTTTCGGCCAGAACAGGTTTTCCAGGCCGATCAGCACCGTGCTCACCTCGGCGGCCCACTGCTCGAAGGTCAACCCGTCGCGATCCTTGATCGAGGCGGCGGCGCGGTGCTCGGTCTCCATGCCGCCGATCTCGAGATGGCCGAGTTCGCTGTTGGCCACCAGGGTGCCCTGGTACAGCAGGGCCGAGCCGATGCCGGTGCCGAAGGTCAGCAACAGCACCAGGCCGTCGAAATCCTTTGCCGCGCCGTAGCGGTCCTCGGCCAGCCCGGCCGCGTCCGCGTCGTTGAGCACGGTGACCTCGCGGCCGTCCAGCGCCTTGGCGAACAGCGAGCGCGCGTCGGTGCCCACCCACGTCTTATCGATGTTGGCCGCGGTGCGCGCGACACCGTCGAGCACCACCGAGGGCAGCGTGATGCCGACCGGGCCGTCCCAATCGGCTTGCGCGACCAGCTTTGCCACCGCCTCGGCGACGGCCTGCGGGGTGGACGGCTGCGGTGTCGCGATCTTGATCCGGTCGTGCACCAGTTCGCCGGTGGCCAGATCGACCGCGCCGCCCTTGACGCCGCTGCCGCCGATATCGATGCCGAATGCGTGCCCCCGAGCGGACATGGCTAACCCCTCGTTCCTGTGCTGGCCGGTGTGGAGCACAACACCGCAGCACATGGCTTCACCCCGGTGTCGCGAGCGCGCTGCGGTGGTGTGCCCGACGACGGCGTTGTGTCGTGCACGACAAGAGTAATGCGCGATCGATGCTGCGCGTTCCCGAGGATCTGTGATCCGATGGAGGGCGTGCCGGAAACCTCATCGCCAGTGTCCGACTACACCTCCGAGATCATCGTCGCCCGCGGCGACGAGGCCGAACTGCGCAGAGTCGCGGTCGACCTCGCCGAAACCGCCGCGGCGCACGTCCGCGCCCGCCGCCCCGAGGTCTTCGGGCAGGCCGGCCCCGCCGAGGGTGCGGTGCAGGCCAAGGGCCACCCGACCGATCCGGTGACCATCGTGGACACCGAGACCGAAGAACTGATCCGCAGCCTGCTCGCCGAGCAACGCCCCGGCGACCCCATCCTCGGCGAGGAGGGCGGCGGCAGTCTCGCCGACTCGGCCGCCGACCTCGTGCACTGGGTCGTCGACCCGATCGACGGCACGGTCAACTTCCTGTACGGCATACCCGGCTACGCCGTGTCGGTGGCCGCGATGCGCGGCGGCAGGCCGGTAGCGGGCGCCGTGGTGGACGTGGCCAGGCGCGCCACCTACAGCGCCGGGCTCGGCCTCGGTGCGATCCGGGTCGACGCCGAGGGCGCGGTGGAACACCTGCGCTGCACGCCGGTCGAGACCGTGTCGATGTCGTTGGTGGCCACCGGTTTCGCCTACGGCAAACACCGCCGGGCCAGGCAGGCCCAGCTGATCGCCGAGATCCTGCCGCAGGTGCGTGACATTCGTCGCTTCGGCGCCGCCGCGCTCGACCTCTGCCACGTCGCCGCGGGCCGGGTGGACGCGTACTTCGAGCACGGCCTCAACGCCTGGGACTGGGGCGCGGGCGCGCTGATCGCCGCCGAGGCGGGCGCCCAGCTCACCCTGCCCCCCGCCACCGCCCCGGGCGAGGCGGGCGACCTGGTGGTCGCCGCCGCCCCGGGCATCGCAGATGAGTTGGCCGCGCTACTCGAGCGAGTAGGCGCGACCGAGCCGATCCCGGACCACTAGCAGCGGGCTTGCCTTGCGGCGTCGAGGAGTTCGATGTCGATCGAGGGTGCGCCGCCGGGGGCGGGGTTCTTCAACGATCGCAGCACCTCCTCGGCGTCGTTGCTGGGCCGGATGTCGCGGAACAGCGAGCCGAGCACCATGTCGACCGTGTCGTCGGTGCGCTGATCCTCGATCAGCTCGGCGCACGGCACCACCAGCTGCACCGACGCGGCGGCCGGGCGGCCGCTCACGCCGAACCGGATCTGGCCGGTGCATTCGAGGTCGCCGTTGACGTAGACCGTGTCGTTGCCGAACTGCGTGCCCGGCGCGCTGGCGAACCCGAGGTCACCGAACTGCGCCGCGACGTGCGCGGCCTGGCCACGCTGGTTGTTCGCGTTGAGCACGCGCACCTTGCTCGCCGCCAGCGGCGCGGGGTCCACATCTTGTAGCCGGCCCGCGCCGACGCGCTGGCCGAGCGTCGCGGGTTGGGCGCCCGGCTCGGTGGCCGGGCTCGGCGAGTTGCAGGCCATCGCGCTGCTGTCCTGCTCGGTCGTCGTCAACGCCTTGACCCACACAATCGTGCAGATCAGCGTGACGATGCCGAGCATGATCAGCCAGGGCTGCGGGCGCCGTCGGGGGAAGGGCCTGCCCTGGGAATCCACGGGGCGGCCTTCGGTGATCAGTGAAACCACCAGCACACTCTACGAAAAGGTCACGCCGCCGCTGCACAAGGTCTCGGCGAGTTCGACGGATGGTGTCGATTACCCGTCGGTTTCGAATCGTCTGTGTTTTGATTGCGACTTTTGCGCTGGGGTCCGCTATTGTCTGGCGGCCCAGATCGAATCGCCGGTGGTGAAATTGGTGGTCGGTCGCGGGAACAAGTAGGGCGTGTCCTGCGTTTACCGAGCGCTATCCGGAGTGGATCAGCTCGATCCGACCTGATGGGTGACCGGTGTACGTGTGACGTGCACCACCGGCGGGGCGATGCGAGTCACGGCGGTTCCAGCGGGAATCGGTGTGGACTGGCCGGTCCGGGATATACGAAGTAAGGACGAGGGGAAGACGACATGGCAACCGACTATGACGCACCGAGGCGTACCGAAACCGACGATGTGTCGGAAGATTCGCTGGAGGAGCTGAAGGCTCGTCGTAACGAGGCACAGTCCGCCGTCGTGGATATCGACGAATCCGATACCGCGGAGTCGTTCGAGCTTCCCGGCGCGGACCTGTCCGAGGAAGTGCTGAGCGTTCGGGTGATCCCGAAGCAGGCCGACGAGTTCACCTGTTCCAGCTGCTTCCTCGTGCACCACCGAAGCAGGCTGGCCAGCGAGAAGGGTGGTCAGCTGATCTGCATGGACTGCGCTGCTTGAGCTAGTTCATGGTGATCAGCCCGCGCTGGGCAGGCCCAGCGCGGCCAGGACCTGTTCGGGTCGACGCGTACTGACCAGCCAGTACGGCGTCGGATCATCCGGGTCGTCGAGCACAAGCAACACCATCGGCCCGATCCACGGCCGATGTTGCACATAGGCGGCGGGGTCGAGCTGGCGACCCAGCGCCGCGCTCTTCGCCGTGCGGGCGACGACGGCCGCGCGGGCGACGAAATTCACCGGCAGGTGGGCGCGGTCGGCGCGTAGTTCCAGCGTGCCCGACGCGTCCGGCGCGACCTCCACGCGGTGGCGGCTCAGCCACAGCAGCACCCAGACCGGGATCGGGAACAGCAGCACATAGGGCAGCCAGGCCCGCAATCCTGGTGCGCCCATGTGGATTTCGGCGGCCAGCAGGCCCGTGATGGCGAAGGCCACCGGCCACCACCACAGCGGCACCCAGAGGCGCTCGCGGTACGGCTGCGGGCTCTGCTGTTTTTCGTCCATCGTCACTGGATTGGGCTGGTCCGACACGAGTCAACACTAATTCACGGTGGTTACCGCCGAACGCGTAGGCTCGACCAACGTGACCGCCCTTTCACCGATACCTATGCTGCGGCTGGATCCCGGCATCCCCATGCCTGTGCGCGCCCACGACGGCGACGCGGGTGTGGACCTGTGCACCACCGAAGACGTCATCCTGGAACCGGGGGAGCGGGTGCTGGTCGGCACCGGCATCGCGGTGGCGCTACCGGTCGGCACGGTCGGCCTGATCCACCCGCGCTCGGGCCTGGCGGCCAAAACCGGGCTGTCGGTGGTGAACACCCCCGGCACGGTCGACGCCGGCTACCGGGGCGAGATCAAGGTGTGCCTGATCAATCACGACCTGCGCACGCCCATCGAGTTGCGCCGGGGCGACCGGATCGCGCAGCTGCTGGTGCAGCGCGTGGAATTGGTCGATTTCCTGGAGGTCGACTCGCTGGACGAGACCACCCGCGGGGCGGGCGGTCACGGCTCCAGCGGCGGTCACGCGAGTTTGACCAGCGCGAGCCAGGCCACCGTGAAGGAGGCGTAATGGGACTGTTCGGAAAGAAGAAGAGATCGTCCGACGACGACCGGTATCCGGCCGACGACTACGACGAGGACGACTTCGCCTACGACGAAGACGAGTACGACACCGACGAACACCCGGTGGTCACCGGGGGTTACCAGGGCGCGGGCGCCGAGGGTTCGGGGCCGTACGACTACAGCGACGTGGCGGATCTGCTGGAAAAGGTCACCGACCAGCGACTCGACCTCGGCTCGGTGATCCTGCCGGTGCCGCAGGGCGGTCAGTTGCAGGTCGAGATGACCCCCGACGGCACGCCGCAGGCGGTGCACCTGGCCACCGAGCACGGCAGGCTCACCGTTGCCGCGTACGCGGCGCCGAAGTCGGCGGGACAGTGGCGCACTGTGGCCGCCGACCTCGCCGATTCGCTGCGCAACGACGGCGCGCGGGTCGCGGTGGAGACCGGCCCGTGGGGTCGTGAGCTGCTCGCCGTCACCGAGGGTGCGGACCTGCGGTTCATCGGGGTCGATGGGCCACGCTGGATGGTCCGGCTGGTCGCGGCGGGCCCGTCGGGCGCGTCGAACGACGGCAGTCCGCTGGTCGCGGCGGCCCGGGCGATCCTGCGCGAGACCGTGATCCGGCGCGGCGACGACCCGTTGCCGGTGCGCGAGCCACTACCGGTGGTGCTGCCGCAGGAACTGGCCGAACAGCTGGCCGCGGCGCACCAGGCGCAGATCGACGCCCAACAACAGCAGGCGGCGGCGCAGGCCGCGGCGGGCCCGCAGGCGGCCGTGCCGCCGCGCATGCCGGAGGGACCGCGCCGTGGCGCGGACGGTTCGGCCATGCAGCAGCTCGGGTTGAACTAGCTCGACTGCGCGTCGACAGCTGACTGCCCGGCGCGCTGCCTGGCTAACTGCGCGCCAGCGCGGCAAATCCCGTGTGCCCCAGGATCGCCGGGTCCGCGCCGAGGTCGGCGAGCGTGATCCGGTGGATCGCGGAGCGCGGGATGAGCGCTGCCCATTCCTCGGCGATCGCGAACGGATGCACCGGATCGTCGATCGCTGTGACCACCGCGACCGGCACGTCGAGGGTGCCGAGCCGCTCGGTGCCCGGCCACTTGTAGTCGGCCGCTTCCTCCAGTGCCGCAGGCAGATTCGGCCACTGCGCGCGCCACGACCGGGTCAGCGCGTCGGCCAGCCAGCGCGGACTGCTCGCCCGCATCCGCTCGACCACCGCGTCCAAGCCGTCGGCGCGCAACTGCGCGGCGGTCGCCCCCGCACTCAACGTCGCGGGGCAGGCGGCGGTGTCCGGCCCGGTCCACGCGGGCAGCGCCGCCACCACCCCGACGACCTGGTCCGGATGCTCGGCCGCCCACTCGATCGCGACCGCGGCGCCCAACGAGATTCCCGCCACAGCAATCGGTCCCGCCGCGGCCGCCGCATCGAGCGCCGCGCGATAACTCGCGACCACACCCATCGGATCGGGCTCGACGGCGACCACGGCTAGACGGCGCGCTTCGCAGGCGGGCTCGAAGGCACGACGGGCGAAATCGGCGTCGGATCCGGTGCCGGGCAGTGCCACGACGACGTGGGCGGCCGACACGGAGTGTGGGGAGTCGAACACCGGTCCGAGCGTAGCGGGGGTGCCCCGGTGCATCTACAGTGGCGGGTGTACGTCCACAGCCGGTCGTGCTGAGAATCCACGATGGTGTGCGATCCACACTGTCTGCTCTATGCAGGAGAGCGTGCGAAATGTCATCCGCTGCCTCAGGGTATTTTCGACGTCTGGGCCGCAGACTGACCGAGGATCTCGACCAGTTGGACGCCGAGGAGCTTGCCGAGAAATCGGAAGCCTCAGGAGCGTGCCGCGCATCGGAGTGTCGCCGCGGCGACGAGGCCACGATGCTCGGTAGGCTGCGCAGTGTCGAAGCGTGTCCGAAGTCCGCGGGCGCTGCGGTGCAAGCGGAATTCTTCGACGGAACCGACGCCATCACCCTGGTGTGGATCGGGCGTCGGCGCATCCCCGGTATCGAACCGGGCCGGCGTATCTTGGTTCGCGGCCGCGTCGGCGATCGAGACGGCCGCAAGGTGATCTACAACCCCTACTACGAACTGCGCGGGAACAGCTGACGTATGCCATCGAGCAACGACAACGCCCCCACGGGCGAACCGACCCCCACGACCGAACAGATCGAGCCCGCAGCGGCTCTCGACCCTGAAGAGGTCGCCGCGGAGCAGACGTTGCTCGAGCAGTTGGGCGGTTTCAGCGGCCTGATCTCCTCGACCGTTCCCGTTGTCGTGTTCGTCCCCGTGAACAGTTTCGCCGGGCTGACCGCGGCGATCTGGGCCGCCCTCGGGGTGGCCGCGCTCATCCTGGTCTGGCGCCTGTTCCGGCGCAGCCCCATCCAGCCCGCCATCTCCGGCTTCCTCGGCGTCGGGATCTGCGCGTTCATCGCTTACCGGATGGGGGAGGCCAAGGGCTTCTTCCTGTTCGGCATCTACACCAGCCTGGTCTACGCGGGCGTGTTCCTGGTGTCGATGCTGGTGCGCTGGCCGCTGGTCGGCGTGATCTGGGGCGTGCTGAACGGCCACGGCACCGACTGGCGCGCCGATCAGCGTGTGCAGCGCCTCTACTACTTCGCGACCGCCGCCTGGATGGTGGTCTTCGGCGCCCGCTACCTGGTGCAGTCGCAGCTCTACGACACCGACCGCACCGGCTGGCTCGCGTTCGCGCGCATCGCGATGGGCTGGCCGCTGACTGCGGTCGCGCTCGCGGTGACGGTGTGGGCGGTGCGCCGCGCGGGTCACCTGCCCACCAAGACCGCGCCCGCGGTCTGACGCGTAAAGCGTTAACCCTGCGGATCTTTCCCGCGAAAACCATCAGGGGTGGGGTAAATCCCCCGCCGAGGTGGGGGGTTACCCACCCTGGGGTGTCTGGCTGGTGGTCCGAGTTCGTCAGACGATCGTTGTGTACGAAAAACAGCGCACGATCGTAGGAAAGGACTCGGACGTGGCTACCGAGCACAACACCGCAGCATTGTCGAAGAACCGCACGCCGGCCCTGTCGGAGAGTCGCCGGGTGGCAGCCGAACTGGATGCGTTGATCGGCGCCGCGGCGGCCGGTGACCGCGCCGCCATCACCGAGATCGTCCGGGTCGTCCATCCGCTGGTGCGCCGGTATTGCGGTGCCCGCCTTGGTAATACGGCCCACCTGCAAGTCACCGCCGACGATGTGGTGCAGGAGATCCTGATCGCCACGGTGAACGCGATCCCGCGCTACCGGGATCAGGGCAAGTCGTTCCTCGCCTTCGTCTACGGCATCGCGGCGAACAAGGTCGCCGACGCGTTCCGCCGCTCCCAGCAGCACCCCACCTACCCGATGGCCGAGATGCCGGACACGCCGTCGAACGAGGCCGGGCCCGAGGAATGGGCGCTGGCGTCCGAACGGCGCGCGGCCACCAAGGAACTCATGAAGATCCTGGCCCCGGCGCACCGCGAGGTGCTGGTCATGCGCATCGTGCTCGGCTGGTCGGCGGCGCAGACCGCCGAGGCGATCGGCACCAGCCCCGGCGTGGTCCGGGTGATGCAGCATCGCGCGCTGAACAAACTGCGTGCGGAACTGAAGGCCGCCTGACCGTCGAAGCGGCCGTGCATCAGCCCTGTCGGGGAGTCAAGGCTTGATGCCGTGGTTGGCCAGTTCGACGCGCAGGTCCTCTTCGGCCTCCACCGAGGTCACGAACAGCAGTTCGTCGTCGCCCTCGAACGGATCGTCGGGCTGCGGCACGATCACCCGGCCGCCGCGCAGAATCGTCACCAGGGCGGCGTCGCGCGGCAGGGTGAGCGTGCGCACCGGCTTGCCGGCGAGCGCGGTATCGCCGGGCAGGGTGATCTCAACCAGGTTGGCCTGACCCTGCCGCAACGTCATCAGGCGCACCAGATCGCCGACGGTGACCGCCTCTTCGACCAGCGAGGCGAGCAGGCGCGGTGTGGACACCGCGACATCGACACCCCACGACTCGTCGAAGAGCCACTCGTTGCGCGGATCGTTCACCCGCGCGACCACCCGGCGCACGCCGAACTCGGTCTTGGCGAGCAGGCTGTGCACCAGATTGGCTTTGTCGTCACCGGTGGCCGCGATGACCACCTCATACGTTTCCAGTCCCGCGTCCTCGAGCAACGCGAGCTCGCAGGCGTCCGCGTGCACCCAGACGGCGTCCGGGATCGCTTCCGGCTCGATGTGGTCGAGCTGACGCTCCAGCAGCATGACGTTGTGTCCACCGCGCAGGAGTTCCCTGGCGATGGATCGGCCGACGGCGCCCGCTCCGGCGATGGCCACTTTCATGTTCAGTCCTCGCTCACGGGGGGCTTGCCTGCCAACGCGATGGCCTCACCCACGGACCCGGAGGTCGCGGCGACATAGACGACGTCGTCGGCCTGCACGATGGTCTTGCTGTCGGGCAGCAGGCCCTGACCGAATCGCAGGATGAACGCGACCCGCACCCGGACGTCGCGTTCCAGATTGCGCACGGTCCGGCCATACCAGTCCTCGTGCAGCGTCAGCTGCGTCACAGCTACCGTGCCGGTGGGTTCGCGCCAGGTGGTGGTGCTGCTGTCCCCGATGAGGGTGCGCAGGAAGCGGTCGGTGGTCCACGGCACCGTCGCGATGGTCGGGATGCCGAGCCGCTCGTAGACCGCGGCCCGCTTCGCATCGTAGATCCGGGCGACCACCCGCTCGATGCCGAACATCTCGCGCGCCACCCGCGCGGAGATGATGTTGGAGTTGTCGCCGGAGGAGACCGCGGCGAACGCGTCGGCCCGCTCGATTCCGGCCCGCACCAACACATCTCGATCGAAACCTACGCCGGTCACCCGCTCGCCGGTGAAGTCCTGGCCGAGGCGCAGGAAGGCGGCGGGGTCCCGGTCGATCACGGTGACCTCATGGCCGACCCGGACCAGGGCGCGGGCCAGCGCCGACCCGACGCGCCCACATCCCATGATCACTACGTACACCCGTGCAACCTCGTTCCTGGAACCAAGCGTTCGGTCTGCTTCTTGTTCGGTCGAACGGTACCCGCCGAATCATTCCAACGGCCACGTTCCCCCTTCGCCTCGCGCCCAAACCTGCGAGCCACGCGCGCGAGCACCCATCGAGGGGCCTATGCTCGCTCCAGTGTCCAAGTTGACGACGGCAGCGAAACGAATGCTGCTGGGCAGGCCTTTCCGTAGTGATTCGCTTGGCCATACCCTGCTGCCGAAGCGCATCGCTCTCCCGGTGTTCGCCTCCGACGCCATGTCCTCGGTCGCCTACGCGCCGGAAGAAATCTTCCTCGTGCTCTCCGCCGCGGGCATCTCCGCCTATATATACGCGCCGTGGGTCGGTTTGGCCGTCGCGTTCGTCATGGCGGTGGTCGTAGCAAGCTATCGGCAAAACGTGCACGCCTACCCGTCCGGTGGGGGTGACTATGAGGTTGCGACGACGAACCTCGGGCCCAATGCCGGACTGACGGTCGGTAGCGCGCTGCTGGTCGACTACGTGCTCACGGTGGCCGTCTCGATCTCCTCGGCCGCGTCCAACATCGGCTCGGCGATCCCGTTCGTCGCCACGCACAAGGTGTTGTTCGCCGTGGTCGCGATCGCCGTGCTCACCGCGATCAACCTGCGCGGCGTCCGCGAGTCCGGCACGGCCTTCGCCATTCCTACCTACGCGTTCATCGTCGGCATGTTCGTCATGCTCGGCTGGGGTCTGATCCGCATCTTCGTGCTCGGCGAGGATCTACAGGCGGAATCGTCCGGATTCGGGCTGAAGGCGGAGGACGAGCATCTGTATGGCCTCGCCTTCGCCTTTTTGATCGCCCGCTCGTTCTCCTCCGGCTGTGCCGCGCTGACCGGTGTCGAGGCGATCAGCAACGGTGTGCCCGCGTTCCGTAAACCGAAGTCGCGCAACGCCGCCACCACGTTGCTGATGCTGGGCACCTTCGCGATCGTATTGCTGATGGGCATCATCATCCTCGCTCAGAAGATCGGGATCGTGTACGCGCACGACACCGACGATCTGATCGGCGCGCCCCCCGGCTACCACCAGAAGACGCTGATCGCGCAGCTCGCCGAGACGGTGTTCCACGGGTTCCCGATCGGGTTCTTCTTCATCACGACGGTGACCGCGCTGATCCTCGTGCTCGCCGCCAATACCGCCTTCAATGGCTTCCCGGTGCTGGGGTCGATTCTGGCGCAGGATCGCTACCTGCCCCGGCAGCTGCACACTCGCGGCGATCGGCTGGCCTTCAGTAACGGCATCCTGTTCCTGTCGGGTGCCGCGATCGCGTTCGTCGTGCTGTTCGGCGCCGAGGTCTCGAAGCTGATCCAGCTGTATATCGTCGGCGTGTTCGTCTCGTTCGTGCTGAGCCAGACCGGCATGCTGCGGCACTGGACCCGATTGTTGCGCACAGAAACCGATCCGGCACAGCGGTCGCGGATGAAGCGGTCCAGGGTGATCAACGCGGTCGGCCTCAGCGCGACCGGCACCGTGCTGATCATCGTGCTCATCACCAAGTTCTTCGCTGGCGCCTACATCGCCATCTGCACCATGGTGGCGATCTTCATCGTGATGAAAATGATTCGCAAGCACTACGATTCGGTGTCGCGCGAGCTGGAGGAGCAGGAGTGGGACGGCGTGCTGCCCAGCCGCTCACACTCGATCGTGCTGGTGTCCAAGCTGCACCTGCCGACGCGGCGCGCGCTGGCCTATGCTCGCGCCACCCGGCCGGACACGCTGGAAGCGATCACCGTGAACGTCGACGAGGCGGACACCAGGGCGCTCGTGCGCGAATGGGAGAAGAGCGACGTCACCGTGCCGCTCAAGGTGATCGAGTCGCCCTACCGCGAAATCACCAAGCCCGTGCTCGACTACGTCAAGCGGGTGCGCAAGGATTCGCCGCGCGACGTCGTGACCGTGTTCATCCCCGAGTACGTGGTGGGGCACTGGTGGGAACAGATCCTGCACAACCAGAGTGCGTTGCGCCTCAAGGGCCGTTTGCTTTTCGAGCCCGGAGTGATGGTGACCAGCGTGCCGTGGCAGTTGACCTCGTCGACGCGGGCGCGGACGCCGGGCATGGTGAACGCGCCCGGTGCGGTGCGCCGCGGTTACGACGACCGCACATGAGAGTTGCCTGTCGGGAAACGAGTGCAGACGAGGCGTGGGCATGACTGATTGGCGCGACACGACTTTCGAGGTCCGGCTCGGACCGCCCGGACACGGTGGGTTCTGTGTGGGCAGGCATGAAGGCCGGGTGGTGTTCGTTCGGCACGGGTTGCCGGGTGAGCTGGTGCGGGTGCGCGTCACCGAGGATCGTGGTGGGTCGTTCTGCCGTGCCGATGCGGTGGAGATCCTCGAACCGTCACCGGACCGCGTTCCCGCCACCTGCCCCGTCTCCGGGCCGGGTGGTGCGGGGTGCTGCGATTTCTCCTATGCGACTCCGAAAGCTCAACGGGCGCTTAAGGCTTCGGTGGTTGCTGAACAGCTGCGCAGGCTTGCGGGGATCGAGCGGGAGGTTGTTGTCGAACCGATCGCCGGCGCCGGTGACACCACCGGTGGGTGGCGTACCCGGATCCGGTTGGCCGTTGATGCCGAGGGGCGAGCCGGGGTTCATGGATACCGCAGCACCGAGGTGATCACGGATCTGCGCTGCCCGCAGCCGGTTTCGGGGGCGCTCGACGGTGTGGCGGATCGATTGTGGACGCCCGGTGCGGATTTGGTGATCGCCGTGGATGGTGACGGGGTGCGGCACATTATCGAGTTGGCGCCTGCGGTCGAGGGGGAGCGGCGGTCGCGCTCCGGTGAATGGCAGCGGGCCGAGCCGGGTGAGGAACGCCGTGGGCGCGGTCGCGACCGCCGGGGTCGCACCGAACGAGGTGATCGTGCCGAGCGCGGTGATCGCCGGCGGCCCGGGGCCGAACCCGGTAACTCGCGCGGGGACGACGAGCGTGGGCGGAAGTCGCACAACCCGGGCGGGCGCGAGGACCGGGCCGATGCCGGGCGTGGTGCTGAGGCGCGAGGTGGAGTCGAGCGGGACAACCGTCGCCGCCCAAGCGGCAAGCCGGGTAGCGACGATGTGCCGGGTGTCACCGGCCGCGGCCATCGCCGCCGACCGGGTGAGATCGGCGGCGTCTGGAGCGCGGGTGATGCGCGGCGCGGGAGTCGGCCGGATTCCGGCGGTGGGAGCCACGACGATGTGTCGAGCGGCCGTAATACCGCTGACGGCAACCATCGCGAAGGTTTAGATCGGCACGGCAATGATGATCGCGTCGGCGGTGGACGCGGTAAGTCGCGTGATGCGGCGGGCGGTCGTGATGATGCTGGGCCGCACGGTCGCGCGGCGTCGCGTGGCGCCGATGAACGTGGCGCGGAGCGGTACGACGCGGACGGGCGGCTGGAGACACCGCAGGCCGGGGAGCGGCGCAGTGCGTCGGCTCGGCGGGCGGCTACCCATGCGTCGCGCGAGGAGTGGTTGATCTCCGGTACCGGGCGAGCGGTCGAGTATGTGGCGGAGCGCCGGTGGGAGGTCTCGGCGACAGGCTTCTGGCAGGCGCATCACGGTGCGGCACAGTGCTATTCGGATCTCGTCGCCGAGTGGTCCGGTTTGCGTCCCGGCGGCTTGGCCTGGGACTTGTACAGTGGCGCCGGTGTTTTCGCCGCCCGACTGGCCGCACAGGTAGGCCAGACCGGCGCGGTCCTCGCGGTCGAATCATCTCGCCCCGCAGTCGCCGACGGCACCGCCGCACTACGCGACCTGCCCTGGGTCGACCTGCACGCCCAACGGGTAGAACGCTGGGTCGCCGAACGCGTCGATGGCGCATCCCCCGACGTCATCGTCCTAGACCCCCCACGAGCAGGCGCAGGCAAAGACGTCATCACCGCCATCACCACCACCGGCCCCCTCCGAATCGTCCACATAGGCTGCGACCCAGCCGCTTTCGCCCGAGACCTAGGCCTCTACCAAGCCGCCGGCTACCACCTCACCAACCTCCGAGCCTTCGACGCCTTCCCCGGCACCCACCACGTAGAATGCATCGCCCTCCTGGAGCGCCCAGCTTCCCAGTGATGCTGCGGTCAGCCCTCGCGCGACATGGTGGCGGAAACGAATAGTCCCGCCAACATGTCCCGCTCGGCACGGAATGTTCGCTGCCTCGGGACGTGGTGGCGCGGAAGTGCGAGTGGGGTCGCCGTCATGTCCCGCACGGGACAAGATGTTTGCTCCCTTGGGACGTGGTGGCGGGGGAGGGCGAGTGGGGCCGCCGTCATGTCCCGATTGGGTCGGTCTGTCGTCGGGATGGGTCGGCGTGCGGGGCGTAGTGGCGGCGGGGAGGTGCGAGTGAGCCTGCCGTGATGTCCCGTTCGGGTCGGTCTGCCGATGGCTGAGCGCTGCGAGGTGGACTAGGTTGCTCACGCTGGGGCTGGCGCGTGTTTCGCTCGATATGGGCGGTCCTCCGGAACATGGTGGCGGAGTAGACGAGTGGTTCAGCCACCATGTCCCGCTGGCGCGGTGTGTTCGGCGCTTTGGGACATGTCGGCGGGGAAGTGCGAGTGGGGTCGCCGTGATGTCCCGTTCGGCACGGAATGTTCGCCGTCCCGGGACGTGGTGGCGGCGGGGAGAGACCGCCGTCATGTCGCGTTGGGTCGCATGTCGCTCGGTATGGCCGGTGCTGCGGAACATGGTGGCGGAGTGGACGAGTGGTTCAGCCGCCATGTCCCGCTCGGCGCGGTGTGTTCGGCGCATTGGGACGTGGTGGCGGGGAAGTGCGAGTAGGGCCGCCGTGATGTCCCGCTCGGGACGGGATGTTTGCTGCCTTGGGACGTGGTGGCGGGGAGGGCGAGTGGGCCTGCCGTCGTGTCCCGCTCGGCACGGAATGTTCGCCGTCCCGGGACATGTCGGCGGGGGAGGGCGAGTAGGGCCGTGATGTCCCGTTCGGCACGTGATGTCGCCGCCTTGGGGCATGCTGGCGGAGTTGGCTCGGTGGGGTTAGTCGTCGTAGACAGGCGGGCGGCGGTCTCGGCGGGCGCGGATGGCTTCGTCGAAGTTGGTGGTGGTGAGGCGGACGTAGAGTTGGGCCGTTCCTTCGTGTTGCATGTGGGATTCGAAGCTGCCTGCTTCCATCCCGCTCCAGAGCATGCGTTTGGTGAGTTCGGTGCCGACGCGGCTGAAGCTGATGATGCGGTCGGCCAGGTCGTAGCAGGTTTCCAGGAGTTTGGCGGCGGGCACGGTGCGGGAGACGAGGCCGATGCGTTCGGCTTCGGCGGCGTCGACGTCGCGGCCGGACAGCATGATCTCGAAGGCGCGGGAGGCGCCGATGGCGCGGGGCAGCAGGTAACTGATGCCCAATTCGGCGGAGGTGAGGCCGTTGTTGATGCCTGCGGCACGAAAGTAGGCTTCCTCGGCGGCGATTCGGATGTCGGTGGCGACGCTGAGACAAAATCCGCCACCGATGGCAGCACCATTGATCGCACCGATCACGGGCTGGTTCATCCGCCGCAGGGTGATCATCACATCGTTGAGCAGATCCATCGACCGGCGCGCGACGCTGGTGACGGTGAGCCCCTCGACATTGGGCACCTTGCCCGCACTCTGCAAATCGGCCCCGGAACAGAACCCTTGACCCGCCCCGGTGAGCACCACAACCCGAATATCGTTGTCGGCGCTGACTTCTTCCAGCGCCTCACGCAACGGAATCATCACATCGAAGGCCATGGCGTTCATGCGATCCGGGCGATTGAGCGTGACCAGGGCGACGTGCGGTCGCGGTGTGTCGATGAGCACGAACGACATACGAACCCCTAACCGGCAACCAAACCGTCACCGACATCTCAATATAAGTGGTGCCCGTCCAACTGCCGCAGGAAAAGTGGCGCGCTCCGCAGCCGGCATCGTCCGAGGATTCGAATCGCCGCGGCAGTCGATAGCTCAGGGCCGTTCGCTGTCCGGCAACATCTTTCGATCGATCCGATTCGGCCGCAGATTACGCAAGCATCGTGTTGTGCAACGGGTAGATCAGTAGGGCGGTCTCGGCAAACGGGTCGAATCTGCGTCACGGAGAACGTAACTACCGCTGCCTACGATGTCGTGGTGCTGCTTGTCGGCCGGACAGACACCCGAGGCACCCGGCGAGTAGCCGTCATAGAACAAGCCCGAGCACTTGCGGCACCAGCGCCACTTGTCCTCTCCGCCAGGCCCGTCGCGATGGGTCACATCTTCCAGCCGATAGGTTCCAGAGCCGATATTGTTATGCCCGGGCCGGAGATGCGGTGAAGGACACACCCCGGGTGTGTTGTTTCCGAAGAACCACAGCCCCTGACAGTTCCGGCACCAGAACCATTGGCTTTGGCCCTGTCCACCATCGGGGTCTTCCTTCAGGATGTAGTCGCCGGTTCCATCATCATGATGGCCGCCGTCGAGGATGTCGCCGGCCGGGCAACCACCGCGAGTGCCGTTGCCCGAGAACCAGAGACCGCGGCAACGCGCACATCTCCGCCATAGGCGTTGTGTGGCCGAAGCGGGCGCAGCGTTTTCGATCATCAAAGGTGCGGCCACAGCGGCCATTCCAGCACCTACTGCGATGCGCAGCAGCCTGCGCCGCGGCGTGCATGTCGCATCGTCGATCGTCATCAGATCCACGTCCTCCCCGGGCAGCGGATTCTTCGGAGTCGCTCCTCCGAGCCACAATGCTACCGGCAGTTCAGGTCGGTCACGGCATTTTCGGCAATGTTTCTCCTGGTCAGAGGCGTTCACGGCGACAGCCGGAGATTCGTTGTCCGACAACAGAGCTCGCGGCACCGCATGGTGAGATCAACGCCCAATGCCCGGCTGGATCAAAGCTTCGCCGGGATGGGGCATCTGACGGGCCGGCCCCCCAGGCTGGTCGCCCGCAACCGCAACGCGCTGCTCGCGGCGCACTGTCGACTTCGCCTACTCCCGCAATTCGGGAGCCAACGGCTGGCGATGGCTTATCCCAGCGATGGCTGCGAATGTGTCGCCAGCGCAAAGAATCTCGTCCTGGCGGTGACCGGCCGAACCGGGAAACACGTGAACAGCACGACGGCGATGACCGTGAGCACACCCCAGCCGACGAATCCGTACCCTGCCCACAGTGGGTTCGCCGCATAGGTAGTCGAACCGAATAGACCGAACACCATGGCACTCCCGTTGAACGCGGCGTGTGCGACGGCGCACGGCCAGATGCTTCCGGTGCGCATCCGCAGCCAGCCGAGGATGGCGCCGAACGGCACACAGAATCCGATGAATGCGACGGCGGCCCAGGCGCCGAGGTTCGGATAGTTGTAGCCGAGCAGTGTCAGCGGTGCGTGCCACAGCGCCCAGATCACCCCGGTGGCAACGATTCCGCCGATGAGTCCGAGGCGACCGGTGAGCTGCGGCATCAGCCAACCGCGCCAGCCGAGCTCTTCGGCGAGCGCGAACGGCAGGGTGCTGAGGGTGGCGACGGTGACCGCCTCGATGATGACGGCGGCGATGATCTCCGGTCGCGAGAATTCGAAGACATACACGTCGAACAGTGCGCTCAGTCCGAAGGCGAGCCACAGGATCAGCGGCGTCCCGAACCAGGCGATCACCAGCAACCACGCGGTCCGCCGCGGTCGCGGCCCGAGCCGTAACCCGTTCTGCGCCACCAGCGCCGACCAGGACAGCCGCCGATACCACCACACCGCCAGCACACCCAGCGCGGGAGACAGCATCATCGTCGCGGCACCGGTGTGCAGCCACAATCCGGACCGTAACCCCGCACCGTCGAGCCACGGCCCGGATGCCAGCACCCATGCGGCACCGATCGCGACGAGCAGGAAGAGAACGAAATCGTTGCGCCGAGCGATCATCCGACATCCTTAGGACGGCGTGCTGCCTTACCTATTCGGACGCGGTAGCGGCCCGCCCGGTTCCATCGATGTCGAAAGTT
Organism: Nocardia suismassiliense; assembly: GCF_900269665.1. Taxonomy (GTDB): domain Bacteria; phylum Actinomycetota; class Actinomycetes; order Mycobacteriales; family Mycobacteriaceae; genus Nocardia; species Nocardia suismassiliense. Next base: position 6,814,058 of record NZ_LT985361.1, on the reverse strand, counting down.
CTTCGGGCCTTACAGTCACAGCCATGACCGTGTATGTGATCGCGCAACTGAAGTTCACCGATCGGGACGCCTACGACCGGTACCAGGCGCGTTTCCTCCACATCTTCACTCGCTACTCCGGCACGCTGCTCGCCGCCGACGAGTCACCGCAGCTCATCGAGGGCAGCACGGACCGGGAAAAGGTGGTGCTGATGTCGTTCCCCGACGAGCCTGCGTTCCGGGACTGGGCGGAATCGCCGGAGTACCTGGAGATTTCGAAGGACAGACTCGCCGGTGCCGACACTGTGACCCTGCTGATCAAGGGGCTCGGTCACCGCTGAACGGCGCGCCTCGCTCAATCCATCTGCCACGTAACGCGAATCCCCGCCGAGATCTCGCTCTCACCCAACTCGACCGGCACCGGCGCCGCACCATAGGCGTCCATCGACACCGCCATCGCTTTGATCCGAGGAATGGAAGGCGGTGCGGCGGAGGTGTTCTCAGTGATCTCGAGCACCGCGCCGAGCGTGCGCCCCGCCCGCCGCGCGAACTGCTCCGCCTTGGCGACGGCGTTCTCCCACGCCGCGTCCCGCGCCTCGACGAGCAGCGATTCCTGGTCGGCGAAGGTGAGATTCAACCCGCCGAGACGCACGTCGTCGCCGCCCGCGTCGACGGCGTTGGCGATGATCGTCGCGGGACCCGGGTCGGCGTCCTCAGCGAGATTGCGCAGCGAGATGGTCAACGACGTGCTGGCGAGATACCCGGTGATCCGATTGCCCTGCCCTTCGGTCCACACGGTTTCGGTGTGCACAGACAACCCGCTGGTGGCGATGTCCCGGCTCTCGACACCGTCGGAGCGCAGCGAATGGGTGACGGCGGCAACCCGATCACCGGCCTTGCTGTACGCGAGCGCAACCTTGCCAGCCCGGCATTCGACAGAAATCGTGACCCGCATCAAATCCGGGGTCGCGCGGGCGGTGCCGCTCCCGAAAATCGTGACGGTGCCCGGACCGGCGGACTCGGACTTCGTATTCACGGCATGCTCCTCTGTCGACGGGTCGGTCTCGCTTCATCTGGTCAACGGCGCAGAGCCGGCAATCGTCCCCGCCACGGATAGTTGTCGCGTCCCGGACAACCCGCTCAATAGTCGCCCCCACGCACCGCGATCGCCCGCACCGCCGCATCCATCTGCGCATACGCCCCCGCCGCCAACCGCTCCAGCAACGCGAGCTTCAACTGCGGCGCCTGCGAGGTGAGCTGATCGAACCGCGCGGGACCGAGCACCGCGACCCGCACCCCCGTCTCCGCCCGCGCCTCGTTCACGAACGGCGTCCCCACCAGCATCGGGATCTCCCCGAACGACATCCCGGCCGACAAACTCACCAGCCGGTGCGTCCGCGCATCACTGCCCTCGAAGGTGATTCGCACCCGCCCTTCCAGGATCAGATACAGCCCCGACCGCTCGCTCCCGCGCTGCGCGATCACCTCACCGCGCGCATAGGTGTGCACCTCGAACTCCTTGGCCAACCGCGCCCGATCATCCGGTTCGAGCGCGGCGAGCGCCGAATGGTCCTCGATGGTGATCGACGTGCACACCGGTTCGTCCGCGGGCCGATGCCGGTCCAGCACGATGTCCTCACACCATTCGGTCGCGGTGTCGCGGTCGATGAACACCCGTCCCCGCGGATCGTCCGGGTCCAGACTCGACACCAGGTGCCCGAGTTTGGCATCGGGATCGACCAGCGCCACCCGCACCCCGACGGCCGCGAGTTCGGCCTCCAAACTGTCGAGCATCCGCACTGCGATCGTGCTCACCTCACCGACCCGGCGCAGATCGATCACCAGCGCCGCCAGTTCACCGGCCTGCTCCTCGATGGTCCGCACCGCGCTCTCCGCACCCGCGAACAACAGGTCTCCATGCAACTCGTAGACCCGCGCCCGATGCCCGTGCTCGGCCAGCACGGCGAGCTCGTCGGTCGTCCGGCGCAGCCGCGACGGCACCTCGGCCACCGAGTATCCGGCCCGGATCGCGGTCCGCGCCGCTCGAGTGACGTGCAGAAAGTGCAGTTCCAGCCGTTTCGAGAGCTCCCGGCAGGCCGCGACGCCGCGCACGCTGTTGCCGTGCACGTCCAGCCGAGGGGAGTAGACGGCGATGCCGATCTGCCCGGGCAGCACCGCGACGATGCCGCCGCCGACCCCGCTCTTGGCGGGCATGCCGACCGTCGTCACCCAGTCGCCCGCCGCGTTGTACATGCCGCAGGTGGTCATCACGCTGAGCACCCGCTCGGTCAGCGCCGCCGACAGCGCGCGTTCCCCGGTCACCGGATTGCGCCCGTTGTTGGCCAGCGTCGCCGCCATCTGCGCCAGATCACGGCAGGTCACGTCCAGGGAGCACTGCCGGAAGTAGCGGTCGACCGCCTCGTCCGGGTCGGAGTCGATGATGCCGAACGAGCGCAGCATGTAGCCGATGGCGCGGTTGCGGAAGCCGGTGCGCGCCTCGGAGGCGTACACCGCCTCGTTCATGCTCAGTTCGCGTCCGGCGAAGCGCGAAAAACTACGCCGGATGCGCTCGAAACGCTCGACCGGGTCGTCGCCGGTGATCAACGCCGCAGCGGTGATCGCGCCCGCATTGATCATCGGATTGCGCGGCCGCTCGGTCACCGGATCCAAGCTGATCTCGTTGAACGGCTCGCCGGACGGCTCCACATCGATGCGTCCGTCCACGAACGCGGTGCCGCGATCGGCGAGGGCCAGCGCATAGGTGAACGGCTTGGAGATGGACTGGATGGTGAACGAGGTATCCAGGTCGCCGGTACCGTAGACCCGCCCGTCGGCGGTGGCCAGACACAGCGCGAACGAATCCGGCTGGGCGGCAGCCAGTTCAGGAATGTAGTCGGCCAGCGCGCCGGAATCGTCGGGTCGGCACAGCTGGTAGACGTCGTTGACGATCCTGGACACGACGCCCGGTTCGATTGTCCGCTCGATCGCCTCTCCGGCCTCGGCCACACGATCACTCTAGGCCGAGTACCGTATGCCGAGGCTCACATTTCGGTTCGATGTCGGCTGGTGGTGGTCGTGGCAAGGTGGGGCAGTTCGGTTCTCGTACGAGGGCACTCCCCGCCGCTCCGTAGACTGATCGGATCAGATGCGCTATCCGGAGGGAGCGAGTTCAGGTGGGAGTGCTTTCCCGGGTCGACACGCCCGAAGATTTGCGTCCGCTCACCGCGCCGCAACTGCGTGAGCTGGCGGACGAGATCCGCGAGTTCCTCGTGCAGAAGGTTGCCGCGACCGGTGGGCACCTCGGCCCGAACCTCGGCGTGGTCGAACTGACCATCGCCCTGCCCCGGATCTTCGACTCGCCTGCCGATCCGTTGATCTTCGACACCGGCCACCAGGCCTACGTGCACAAGATCCTGACCGGCCGCAAGGACGAGTTCGGCTCGCTACGCAAGCGGGGCGGGCTGTCCGGCTACCCCAGCCGCGCCGAGAGCGCGCACGACTGGGTGGAGTCCTCGCACGCCTCCGCGTCGTTGTCCTACGCCGACGGCCTGGCCAAAGCGTTCGCGCTCAGCGGCCAGGACCGGCACGTGGTCGCCGTGGTGGGCGACGGCGCGCTCACCGGCGGCATGTGCTGGGAGGCGCTCAACAACATCGCGGGCGCGCCCGACCGTCCGGTCGTCATCGTGGTCAACGACAACGGCCGCTCCTACGCGCCGACCATCGGCGGCCTGGCCGACCGGCTGACCGCGCTGCGTACCCAGCCCGCCTACGAGCACGCGCTCGACACCGGGAAGCGGATCCTGAAGAGCATCCCGCGGGTCGGTGAGTCCGCGTACTCGATGATGCACGCGGTGAAGGCCGGGATAAAGGACGCGGTGAGCCCGCAGGAGCTGTTCAGCGACCTCGGGATGAAGTACGTCGGCCCGGTCGACGGGCACGACATCGTCGCGCTGGAGGCGGCGCTGCGCCGGGCCAAGGACTTCGGCGGTCCCGTGGTGGTGCACGCGGTGACGCAGAAGGGCCGTGGTTACGCGCCCGCCGAGAATCACATCGCCGACCAGATGCACGCCTGCGATCCGATCGACCCGCTCACCGGCGTCCCCGTGGGCGGACCGAAGGCGCTCGGCTGGACCGCGGTGTTCTCCCAGGAACTCGTCGCACAGGCCGAACGGCGCGAGGACATCGTCGCGATCACGGCGGCCATGCCTGGTCCGACCGGGCTCGCGGCGTTCGGCGAACGGTTCCCGGAGCGGATGTTCGATGTCGGCATCGCCGAACAGCACGCGATGGCTTCAGCAGCCGGGCTCGCGCTCGGTGGCATGCATCCCGTGGTCGCGATCTACTCCACGTTCCTCAACCGGGCCTTCGACCAGTTGCTGATGGACGTCGCGCTGTTGAAGCAGCCGGTGACCGTCGTACTGGATCGCTCCGGCATCACCGGGCCCGACGGTGCCAGCCACAACGGCATGTGGGACCTGTCCGTGCTCGGCATCATTCCCGGGATCCGGGTGGCGGCGCCGCGTGACGCGGCGACCCTGCGCGAGGAACTGGCCGAGGCGCTTGCCATCAACGACGGACCCACCGCGATCCGGTTCCCGAAAGGCAGTGTCGCCGACGATATCTCGGCGGTCGAACGGCTCGACGGTGTCGATGTGCTGCGGCTGGCCGCCGGGGAGCGCAGCGGTGCCGAACCCGCGCTCGACGGTGGTGGATCGGTGCAGGCGGTGCGCGGTGACGTGCTGCTGGTAGCTGTCGGGTCCTTCGCCGGTCCGGCGCTGGAAGCCGCGGATCTGCTGGAGGCCGAAGGGATTTCGGTCACCGTGCTCGACCCGCGGTGGGTGCTTCCGGTCTCCGACACGCTGGTCAAGCTCGCCGAGAACTACCGGCTCGTGGTGACAGTGGAGGACGGCGGACTGCACGGTGGCATCGGCTCGACCGTGTCCGCGCGCCTGCGCAACTCCGGTCTGGACATCCCGACCCGTGATCTCGGTGTGCCGCAGCAGTTCTTGGATCACGCGTCTCGGGGTGAGGTGCATGCGGAGCTCGGGTTGACCGCGCCCGATATCGCCCGGCGGATCGGTGGGTGGCTCGCCGCTCGGTGAGTGGGATCGGCTGGAACTCTGGCTGACCTGGGTGCGGGCGGAGAGCTGACCGCGACGGATGTCCGGTGATCGGGGCGGTCCATCTCCTACGATCTCGCCATCCTTACGCGCCCACCCGCTTCGATGAGGCCGTTCGCGCGCGGGGCCGTGACGATTTGTGAACCGCGTCCCTGCGAAATATGCAGAGAGCGACCGAGTTTCGACGTGAGCAGTAGTGCCGCCGCGCCCGTCGCCTCGTCCTCATCGATACCGTCGTCGCGGCCGGGGAAAGCGCGGGCTCTGATTCGGCCGGCGGACTCGTCCTGCCAGGCCCACGCGTAGATCCACTCGCCCGGCTCCGGTATCGGCAGCGCGTCCACCTCTGCCGCGGAACCGTATCGGCGAAGAGTGCGCGGGGGTGCCCATTCGGCGGGCGCCTTGATCCAAGTGAACTCCCCATCGGACCGGGGGTCGACTACGCCGGCAGCCGTGACCAAGCTGGGTACATCCAGCAGCCAGGCCACACCCACGCACGGATGTCCGGCGAAGGGCAGTCGCGCGGTCGGCGTGTAGATGTCGATGGCGCCACGCACGGGGTCGTCGACGAATACGGTTTCGCTGAACCCCAACTTCCTGGCGAAAGCTTGGCGCTCGGCCACTTCGGGAACCGCGGACCCATCGCGAACGACGCCGAGTTCGTTGCCGTGTCGGCCGTCGGGGTCGCAGAAGACGCGCAGTACGTCGTACTCAGTCACCTGATCACCCAACCAGTACGGGACTTCATGATCAACGGGACATGGTGGCGCGAAAGTGCGAGAGAGGCCGTCCTTATGTCCCGTTGGCTACGACCCAGTGTTCCCTAGCGCTCAACTCCCAGCGCGCCGCCGCTGCGAGGCCCGAACTTTGACGCGGTTGCCGCACACATTCATCGAGCACCAGGTGCGACCGTGGTTGCGTGATTGGTCGTAGAACGCCCAGCGGCAGCTCGGTTCTCGGCAGGCTTTGAGGCGCGGCCAGGTGCCTGCGGCGACGGCGGTTGCTACGTCGGCGAGCAGGGTGGCGAGTGCGTGGTCGACCGGTTCGCGGGGCTGAGCGACCAGACGTGGCGGCATGCTGGTCACGTCGAGGCGTAGCGGTAGCGCGGCGGTCAGCGTTGCGAGTTGGGTTCGCGCCGTGGGGTCCAAGCCGTCGGGGCGTGGGCTGGTGACGGGTTCGGCGTTGTTTTCGGCGAGTAGCGCGCGCAGACCTTCCCGCAGCCAGACGGCGCGCTCACGATCGTCGGCATCGGCCGCCGCGGAAGGGGGAAGCAGATTGTGCGTGTGCAACCAGCTTGTCAACTGCTCGCGCGTGCCGAGCCCGTCACCGTTCGCGCGACGGGTGTTGACGAACTCCACGATCCGGTGCACCGGCGCGAGCTCAGCCGTGGCATCGATTTCACTTGGCACCCAACCATCTTAACTACCTATTGACGGTAGGTAGTTAGCTAACTAGCGTTCAGCTCACGCTAGTTAGCTAACTCACAAGGAGCCCCATGGCATCGGTCAAGAAAGAGCTCATTATCGAAGCCTCCGCCGACCAGATCTGGGCGATCATTCGCGATTTCGTTACCGGACCGGTCCGCATGGCACCCGGGTTCGTCGTCGGCAGCAAGCTCGACGATCAGGACGTCCGCGTGGTCGAGTTCGCCGACGGGTCGACGATGCGGGAACGGCTCATCACTCTCGACGAGGACGAACGACGCTTCGTGTACTCGATCATCGGCGGCAGCGGGACGCCGGCGCACAACAACGCGTCCATGCAGGTCTTCCCGCACGGCGACGCGCACACCCGGTTCGTCTGGCGGCACGACGTGCTGCCCGCGGAACTCGCGGACGCCTTCAGCCCGGGAATGGACGAAGGTCTGCGCGTCTTCAAACAGACGCAGGAGGCGGCGGTGTGACCTGCTCGGCGGGTTCCGGCGTCAGCGCCTCGGTCAGGCGCGGGACGGCCAGTTCGCGCTGCCACGGCCTGGCACCGCCGGACTTGAGGAAACCGTCGATGGCGCTGGCCAGGTCGTCGGGCGAGTCCGGGACGTGGTCGTAATCGGGCAGTCCGTCCCAGCACAGGCGGCGGACGAGATCGGGGGAGAGCAGGTTCTCCACCGGGATCGCGTGCTCGGTGGACAGCTCACCCATCGCGGTGCGCGCGCGGGTCAACCGGGCGGCGGCGGCCGGGTCGCGGCGTTCCCAGCGGTTCACCGGGGGCGGGCCGTCGAACGGCTGGGTCAGCGGCGGTAGTTCGCTGTCCGGCATCGTCCGGCCGCGGTCGATGGCGGCCAGCCACTCGCGGGAGTAACGCCGCTGCCGCGGACCGCCGAACACCGGCAATGCGCGCAGTTGCGCGATGGTCTTCGGGTCGGCGGTGACGGCCGCGATGATCGCGGCGTCGGGCAGGATCCGGGCGGGCGCCACGTCGCGGCCGCGGGCGAGTGCGTCCCGGGTGGTCCATAGCTCGCGCACCACGGCGAGCTGTCTGGTCCGGCGCAGGTTGTGGATGCCCGAGGTGCGCCGCCACCGGTCCGCTTTCGGCGGGGCCGGTTCGGTGGTCCTGACGTGCTCGAATTCCTGTGCTGCCCAATCGGTTTTGCCTTGCACGTCGAGCTCCGCGGCAACAGCGTCGCGGAGTTCCAGCAGCAGTTCGACATCCAACGCCGCATAGTTCAGCCATTCGGCGGGCAGCGGCCTGGTCGACCAGTCGGCCGCGCCGTGCCCCTTGCGCAGCGCGTGACCCAGCAGGTTCTCCACCATCGCGGCCAGCCCGACGCGTTCGAAACCGGCCAGCCGACCGCCCAATTCGGTATCGAACAGCCGCTGCGGGCGCAGGCCGAGTTCGGCGAGGCCGGGCAGATCCTGGTCCGCCGAGTGCAATACCCATTCGAGGTCGTTGATCGCGTCGGCCAGCGGCGCGAGCGAGTCGGCGACCGGAATCGGATCGATGAGGAACGTGCCCGCACCGTCGCGGCGCAGCTGAATCAGGTAGGCGCGCGCCGAATACCGGAAACCCGAAGCACGTTCGGCATCGACGGCGAGCGGGCCGGTGCCCGCGGCGAGACGCGCGGCGGTCGCGGCGATTTCAGCGGCGGTGTCCAGTACCGGAGGCACGCCATCCACGGGCGCGAGCAGGGGTGGCGCGCCGGTGGGTTCGGATTCGTCGGGTACGGACATGTTGTTGAACTTTACGTGCAGTGCCGCGGCGGTCGTCGTCCTATCGGGCTTCCGTGTGTCGGGCGGGCGAACAACAACGGAATCGATGGATGCTTTCGTCGGTCTCAACGCCGTATCGCCCGCTGGTCTTCCCCGATGACTACCGCTGGTCCTTCGAGAGGTCCGAACGCATCTGCAACTCGGTGATCCCGGCCGGGGGGAGTCCGGCCGCGTAGGCGAGTACCTCGCAGAAACCTTCCACGTGCGGGCGCATGTCGTCGGTGATCGCGGTCCAGGAGGCGCGCAGCTCCAGCTGATGGGCCCGCGGCGGGCCCGCGATATCGCCGTAGCGCACCGAACTCGTCGAGGTCACGGTGCCGCCGAGCGCGGTGAACGGTTCCGATCGCGACTCCAGCGCGTCCACCAGCCAGCTCCACGCCACCTCCGGCAGCAGCGGGTCGGTGGCCAGCGCGGCGTCGATGTCGGCCTGGATGTAGGCGACCAGCCGCAGCGTGCCATGCCAGGCGTCGTCACCGTCCGGATCGTGCAGCAGGATCAGCCTGCCGAACGCGTCGCCTTCCGAATCGACCGGCACCACATTGGATTCCGGGTGTTTTACCTCGGCACCGAGTGCGTACGAATAGGGCGCCAGACGTTGCGGCGGGCGGATCGGCGCCAGCTCGATCCGGGGGTGCACGGTTGCGGTGCCCATCGCCTCGACCGCGGCGCGAAATTGAGCTGGCTCGCCATGTGGTCCCTCGGTCGCTGCGGCGCCGTCGCGGAAGTCGAGCGGTGTCACGAAGGGGACGGTAGACCTAGTGCACCCGGCACAGTCGGAGGCGCGCCGCTGTATCGGTGCCGCGTCCGTGGGCCATTTCGTGGTTCCGCGCGCCGCGATCGTCGGCGTGTCGCACTAATCGGGGTGGTGCGAGGGGTGCGGGCATGGTCTGCGCGCCGTCGAGTGGCGGGCCGCGGTCGACATCACCGCTGCCGAAATCCGTCGGTTCGCGATCCGGCTCGGTGTGATCCGTTTCAAGTCTCGCGAGCGGGCAGGAGCGGTCGGGGTCGGGGGCGGACATTCACACCGCTGCGGCCACCGGGGTGTGGTCTGTGCCGGCCATTGCCTGCCCGCTGCGGGCACGAGGGCGTGGTCTGTGTCGGTGATTGCCTGCCCGCGGTGGGGACGGGGCGGCGGGGTCTAGCGTCGTATCCCGCATGCCGCGGGGGACGGGGCGTGGTCTGTGTCGGCCATCGCACCCCCGCGGCGGGGCGGGCGGGGGTGCGATCGCGGCCCTTTACGATGGGCATCGATGAGTACTCATACCCGCCGCCGCCTGACCGATGCTCCGTTCTTGGCCGCCGCCACCGGGGCGACGCCCAGCCGGCGTCCGGTGTGGTTCATGCGGCAAGCAGGCCGGTCGTTGCCCGAGTATCGCGAGCTGCGCAAGGGTGTCGGCATGCTCGAGTCGTGCTTCGATCCGGAGCTGGTGTGCGAGATCACGATGCAGCCGATCCGCAGGCACGGCGTGGACGCGGCGATTCTGTTCTCCGACATCGTTGTTCCGCTGAAGGCCGCGGGGATCGACCTGGATATCGTGCCGGGCGTCGGGCCGGTCATCGCGTCGCCGGTGCGCACCGCCGACGATGTGCGTGCGCTGCCGCGGTTGCGCCCGGAAGAGGTCGGCGCGGTCACCGACGGGGTGCGGCTGCTGGTCGACGCGCTCGGCGAGACGCCGCTGATCGGGTTCGCGGGAGCGCCGTTCACGCTGGCGTCGTACCTGGTCGAGGGTGGACCGAGCAAGAACCACGAACGCACCAAGTCGATGATGTACGCCGACCCACAGACCTGGCATGCGCTGCTCGGTGCGCTCACCGACATCACCATCGCCTTCCTGCAGGCTCAGCTGGCGGCCGGTGTCGACGCCGTGCAGCTGTTCGACTCCTGGGCCGGCGCGCTCTCGCTCGCCGACTACCGGCGGTTCGTGCTGCCCCACTCCGAACGCGTCTTCGCCGAGGTCGCCGACGCGGGCGTGCCGCGCATCCACTTCGGTGTCGGTACCGGCGAACTGCTCGGCGCGATGGGCGAGGCCGGGGCCGACGTGGTCGGCGTCGACTGGCGGGTGCCGCTCACCGACGCGGTGCGCCGGGTCGGACCCGGAAAAGCGTTGCAGGGCAACCTCGACCCCGCCGTGCTCTTCGCCGGCTCGGCCGCGGTGGAAACCGAAGCGCGACGCATCGCCGCGGAAGCCGACGAGGCGATCACGTTGGGCGCCACGGGCCACATCTTCAACCTCGGCCACGGCGTGCTGCCCGACACCGATCCCGGTGTGCTGACGGCGCTCGTCGAATTGGTGCACGAACTGTAGTGCTCGCGCAGATCGTGGCGCGGGTGCAGGCGAGCGAGCCGCGCCTGGGTTCGACCAGGTTGGTCGCGATCGACGGGCCGGGTGGAGCCGGAAAGTCAACGCTGGCTGCGCAACTCGCGCGCGCATGCGACGCACCCGTGGTGCCGACCGACAGCTTCGCGTCGTGGGACAACACATTGAACTGGTGGCCGCGGTTGGAGAGCCAAGTGCTCGAACCGCTCGGCCGCGACGAGCCCGGTCGCTACCAGCGCTACGACTGGGAGCAACGCGCGCTGGCCGAATGGCATGAGGTCGCGCCGGGCGGTGTGGTGGTGCTGGAGGGAGTGTCCTCGGCCCGCGCCGCCGTCCGAGCGCGGCTGTCGCTGGCCATCTGGGTCGACACCCCGCCTGCCCTGCGGTTGGCGCGCGGTCTCGAACGCGACGGGTCTGCCGCGCTCCCGTTGTGGGAACAGTGGATGGCCGACGAAGACAACCATTTTGCCACCGACAACACCCGCGAGCATGTCGACATCATCGTGAGCGGCACGTAACCCACCCGCGTGCGCCGCTGGCGTTGCCGACCTCAACTGATCCGGAGACGTCGCACCCATTCTCGGGATCCGCACCGGCTAGGGACCCCAGAGGCAGTGCGGATCCCGAAAGGCGGTGCGGCTGTTGCTCTCGCGTGAGCCGCGCTGTTTGTTGCGGGGTTCGCACCCCGCTAGGTACAACGGGGGCGGATCTCGAGGAACAGTCCGACTGATGCTGTGCGCCTGATCCGCACTTGTTTGTTTTGGGTCCGCACCGGCTAGGGGTATCTCGGGGTGTCGCCGCTACTCGACGGCGCTGGTACTTCGGTTCGCGCGAGGTCGCCCGCGCGGTGCTGCGCGCTGGACCGGCGCGCAGCCTCGTTCGTCTTGCGTAACCGAACCTGCGCCGGGTGCGGCAAGCGCGAACCGGTGCGGCTGTTGCTGTGCGTGGTCGGCGCCCACTAGAGCGCCCGGGGCGGGGTGAACTCGGGTGTGGCTCTCGTCGCTGCGATGGTGGACCGGTCGGGGGCGACGGGTGGGGGAGGGATACCGTCAGGTTATGAGGATCGCTGTGGTCGGCGGTGGGATCAGCGGGCTGTCCGCTGCATATCGTTTGCGGATGCTGCTGGGGCCTGCGGCGGACATCCTGGTGCTGGACCGGGCCGAACGGGTGGGCGGGATTCTCTATACCGGTGAACTAGCCGGGGGGCCTTTGGATCTCGGGGCGGAGGCGTTCGTCGGGCGGCGGCCCGAGGTGCCGGAGTTGCTGCGCGAGGTCGGGCTGGAGACGCAGCTGGTGACGCCCGCGGGGTTGCGGCCACTGGTGTGGTCGGGCGGGGTGGCGCATGCGTTGCCCGAGCGGACCTTGATGGGGATACCGGCGTCGGCGGAATCGATGCGGGGGCTGGTCGACGCGGCGACGATCGAGCAGATCGCCGGCGAACCGCGGCGGCCGCTGGCCTGGGAGCCCGGCGCGGACGTCGACGTGTACCGCTTGATCGCCGACCGATTCGGTGCCCAGGTCGTGGAGCGCAGCGTGGATCCACTGCTCGGTGGGGTGTACGCCGGGAGTTCCCGCTCCATCGGGGTGCGCGCCGCGCTGCCGACCTTGGCCGCCGCGCTGGACGACGGTGCGCCCAGCCTCACCCACGCGGTATCCGTCGCACTGCCGCCGCCGTCGGACGCCCCGGTGTTCGGTGGGCTGCGCGACGGTTACCAGGTACTGCTGGAGGCGCTGGCTGCGCGATCCGGTGCGAAATTCGTCACCGCGACACCGGCCACTCGCCTCGCCCGCGGGTTGCGCGGCTGGGTGGTCGACCCGATCGGCGCGGTCGACGGCGTCGTGCTCGCCACCCCCGCGCCGATCACCGCCCGCCTGCTCGGCACCGTCGCACCGGACGCCGCCGCCGCACTCGCAGGCATCGAGCTGTCCTCGTCTGTCGTTGTCGCACTTGCCCTCCCGCGCGAGACCGACCTCCCACAGAACTCGGGCATCCTGATCGCCACCGGAGAACCGTTGCGCGCCAAAGCGTTCACGCTGTCCAGCCGCAAATGGACCCACCTAGCCCAACGCGAAACAGCCTTGGTCCGCGCCTCATTCGGCAAATTCGGCGACGACTCCACCCTGTCCTGGTCCGACGCCGACCTCATCACCGCCGCCGCCGAAGATCTGGCCACCGTCACCGGCGTCCCCATCCCCCCACTGTCCGCCGTCGTCCAACGCTGGCGCGTCGGCCTGGCCCAATACGCCCCAGGCCACATCGACCGCATCGCCGCCATCGAACAGTCCGTCGCCTCCCTCGACGGACTCGCCCTCGCCGGTGCTTATCTACACGGAGTCGGCGTCCCCGCCTGCGTCGCCACAGGCAACGCCGCCGCCCGCCGCATCGCCACTGCCGCAAGCTGACTCGTACTCGCGGCCGGCTTCCGCACGGCGCGGGCGTCCCCGCCTGCCTCACCATCGGCACGGCGTCGCCCGCCCTGGCGTGTATCGCTCACGCCGAAAGCCCGCATCGGGGCGATGCCACTGCCCCGCCGTATCGCCACTGCCGCAAGCTGATTCGTCTCTGAAGCTGTCCAACGCACTGCATCGGCGGCCCTGCTAGCGTCGCCGAGCATTGCTGCCCTGCTAGCGCGCGAAGCGCTGCTGGTGATTCGAGGTGAGTCCACCACAGTTGCGAGCCGTCGACGGGCGGGGCTGCGCGGTAGCCATTTCAGCAGCGGATGCGGGTTACCAGTAGGGCGTTGAATCGCCGGCGCCCAGCGGCGGAACGTGACCAGGACCGCAGGGCAGAGTCAATCCTGCGGGTGGCACGATGGGGGCATGGCGCGACTCGATTATCAGGAACTCAACTCGACTATTCGCTACCTGATGTTCTCGGTGTTCCAGGTGCAGCCGGGTGTGCTCGGCGAGGACCGGGCTGCCGCGATCAAGGAGGCGCGGGCGTTCTTCGAGGGTCTCGCCGATCGTGACGTGGTGGTGCGCGGTGTGTATGACGTGGCGGGGATGCGCGCCGACGCCGACTTCATGATCTGGACGCATGCCGAAAAGGTCGAGGATCTGCAGGCCGCCTACGCCGACTTCCGCCGCACCACCGAGCTGGGCCGGGCCAGCGCCCCGGTGTGGAGCAATGTGGCGCTGCACCGTCCCGCGGAGTTCAACAAGAGTCACGTGCCCGCGTTCCTGGCCGGCGAGGATCCGGGCAACTACATCTGCGTGTACCCGTTCGTCCGCTCCTACGAGTGGTACCTGCTGCCCGACGACGAGCGGCGCAAGATGCTCGCCGACCACGGCAAGGCCGCCCGCGGCTACCCCGACGTGCGCGCCAACACCGTCAGCTCTTTCGCCCTCGGCGACTACGAATGGATCCTCGCCTTCGAGGCCCCCGAACTGCACCGCATCGTCGACCTGATGCGCGACCTGCGCGCCACCGAGGCCCGCCTGCACGTCCGCGAAGAAGTCCCCTTCTTCACCGGCCCTCGCGTGGAGATCGACAAACTCATCAACGCCCTGCCCTGAGCTACCGACCGGCAAGCCCCGGGTTTTCGGGGCGTGCGGGTCGGGGCTGGGAAACGTACCCTTCGGTCCAGTGCTTGGCTGCGGATTACTCCGCTGCGCTGTCCGAGGGGTGCAGTCGCAGCGAGATGGAGTTGATGCAGTAGCGCTTGTCGGTGGGCGTGTTGTACCCCTCGCCCTCGAACACGTGGCCGAGGTGGCTGTGGCAATTCGCGCACAGCACTTCGACCCGGTGCATGCCGAGGGTGTCGTCCGATTTCAGGATGACGGCTTCGGATTTCGCCGGGTCGAAGAACGACGGCCACCCGCAGTGTGAGTCGAATTTCTCTGTGCTGCGGAACAATTCGGCACCGCAGGCGCGGCATTCGTAGACACCGTCGGTCTTGGTGTCGGTGTATTCACCGACGAACGGACGTTCGGTGGCGGCCTCGCGCAGCACCGCGTATTCCTCGGGGTTCAGCTTGGCGCGCCATTCCTGCGGCGTCAGCTGGATCCGCGGCGCGGGCAGGGACGTATCGGCTTCGGAACTCATCACTCCACGCTAATAGGTTTCGCCACCGTCGTCGCGGAGCCATTGGCTGAGCTGGGCGAATCAGTGGTGGCGTGCGCACCGCTCGGCAAGGGCTTGAACCAGAGGGGGTCGATGCCGAACGCCAGCCGCCCTTCCCGCTTCGCGGACAAGTACCGCTCGCCGAGCACGCAGAAGATCACGATCAGCAGCAGACCCCACCCGAAGGTGATGCGCAGATACTCGAGGTCGCGACCCCAGTGCTGCCAGCCGGGTCGATCCAAGAGCCACTTGTCGTAACTCATGAACCCGAAGACCGCCAACCACGCGGGCCAGTTGCGCATCACCGAATTGCGCAGCACGACCGTCATCAGGAATGGGAACAGCATCATCGAGTAGTACATCTGCCCCAGCGACAGCAGCAGGAACGACCCGGCGAGCAGCACACCGGACGCGGTGCACACGAAGAACAGCTCGTCGTCGCGGTAGTAGCGGTACAGCAGCCACAGCGAGAGGGCGACCAGGATGCCCATGCCGACCCGGATGCCCCAGACCAGCCACGGCGGCAGCCCGTAGTACTCGCCGTTACCCGGGATGGAACTGTTGAAGTAGTCGCGGGTCTCGAACAGGTACGGCGCGGTGTGGCTGAGGAACTTCTCCGGGTCCTTCGACATCGGCCAGGCGATCGCGGTCAGCACGATCGGCACGCCCAGCGCGGTGATGAACACCTTCCACTGCCCGCGGACCAGTGCGATCAGCAGCAACGGCGCCAGCGTCGGTTTCACCGCGAGACTCAATCCGAGTGCGAGACCCGCCCACAGGTCTCGTCGTTTGAGCAGCAGATGCAGGAACAGCAGCTCGGCCAGCAGGATGCACCCGTTGACGTTGGTGAACACCAGCGTGTTGGTCACCGTCTCCGACATGAACATCGCCAGCAGCAACACCGGCGCGACAACGGAATTCACTGTGAACCGGAACAGTCGCAGCAGCAGATACCAGGCGAGGATGATCGCGGCGGCGTTCAGGAGGATGAACAGCCAGCGGGCCTTCTCGTAGTCGTGCACCCACGCCACCGGCGCGATGAGCAGCGTGCCGCTCGGGTAGTAGAGGTAGTGCGGATCGACCGAATCGAAGTTAGCCGTGTACACCGGCCGCCCGTTGAGAAAGTCGAGCGAGGCCTGGTAGACCGGCCGGAAGTCGTCGGTGATGAAACCATTGACAGCCTTGATGAAAACCCGGTTCAGCACAGTCATGACCGCGATGGGCCAGAGTGCGAACTTGATCACCTCGGCGGTGGTGCGAGCAGTGCGGGGCTCGAGCTGTCGAAGTAACACTGGGGCACGGTACACCGGATCAGGTTGCGACGGTTGTCCGGACCTGTTCGACGCGCCGCTAGAAGGGCTGTTCGCGACGGCGGATCAGGCGGGGCAGGCGGTGCCGTCGGCGGGCAGCTTGGCGTCCTTCAGGTACTCGACCATGGTGCGCTGCGCGCAACTCGAGTGGGTGGATACCGGGTGCCCCCAGCCCTGCCAGGTGACTCCCGCGTGCCGCGCTCCGGCCGCGCCGAGCGCGCCGGAGACCGACGCTTGCCCGGCATTGCCCACCACCGGGTCGGCGATACCGCCGAGCACCAGCACCGGAATGCTGAGTTTCTCCGGCATTCCGGGTGCGGTCGACACCGGCCAGGCCGCGCATTCCATCAGCCCGACCGCCATGTTCCTGCCGAACACCGGGTACTTCGTACCCCAGGGGCCCATCAGTTCTTTGGCCTTGGTCGGGGTCGGCGGTTGCTGAGTGTCGGTGCAGCGGTTGACGAATTGACCGTCGCCGCCGATGGCCGCCGACTCGCGCAGGATCAGCGTGCCCAGTGCGGCACGGTCGCCGCGCCCGGCCGCGGACAGCGCGTCGGCGAGTTCGCGGACCCGGTTGGCCTGGTCGGCGCGCGGACTGCCGAGGAAACCGGCGACCGCGGTGAGCAGCGCGTTGGCCGAGATGTCGCCCAGCCCACCGGAACCGGCCCGGTTCACCAGATCGGTGATCGCGGCGCGCGGATCCGGGCCGAGTGAACAGCTGACCCCGGTGCAGCGCTGCGCGAAGGCGGTCAACGCGGCCTCCGCGCCTTCGAGCTGCTGTTCGGCCCTCGTGACAGCGTCCGCGCCGACGGCCTCGGGGGAGTCGAGCACGAGCCGGGCCAGGTGATCGCCGTACTTGCGGGCGTAGCTGAGTGCGACCTTCGCGCCGTTACCGGTGCCGAGCAGCGCGATGCGCTCGACCTGCCATTGCCTGCGCAGCTGTTCGAGGTCGTCGGCGGCGTGCGGTGCGTCGAAGGTGCCCTCGTAGGGCTGCAGGAAGTCGCGGCAGGCGATGGTGCCGTCCTGGCTCAACGAGACCATCGTTTCGACGGGATCGGTTGCGCCCGGCCCGAATTGGGCGTTGTCGGCGAGGCCTTTACGCACCTCGGGGGGCAGGCAGTCCAGCGGCTGTGAGCTGCCGATGCCGCGCCGGTCCACCGCGACGATCGGACGTGCGGCCAGCAGGGCGCTCGCGGGTCCGACGGCGAGACCGGCGAGGGTGGCCGTGGAGGAGCGGTCCGCGCCCGAGGTGAGGACCAGCGGGGCGGCGTCCGCGGGAGTCTGCGGCAGCCGGGCGCGCATCGCGGCGGCGCGGAAGTTGCCGAGCACGCTGCCGCCCGCGTCGATCGGGGTGGTGTACTCCGCGCAGTCCAGCACCAGGCCCGCCGGCGCGGGGCCGAGGCCGAGCAGGTCCAGCGTCGGCGTGGTGCAGTCCTTCCACGGCAGGTCGGTCTTGGGCACGTCGGCACTCGGCGGCGGGGCCGGGGCGGCCGAGGTGGTGGCGGTGCCGCCGACTCGATCGCGCTCGACGGCGACACCGGGACGGTCGGAGGGTCCCGCCCCGCATCCGGCGATCATGATCGAGAGTGTCGCGGCCAGCACGACGGCCCGAGTCCAGCGCATGCGCTACAGCCTGCCAGGTTCGGGCAGTTGTTTCATGCACGGGCCCATCGGGTCAGCATCGTGCCGTCGTCATCGAGCAGAATATGCGCACGGGACATGGGGCGGTCGAACTCGTGCGCGGACAGCGAAATTCGCCGCGCGGTGCCACCGACCAGCAGGGGTGCGGTAGTCAGGCACAGCTCGTCGACGGCGTCGGCGGCCAGCAGCTCGCCGAACAAATGCGGCCCGCCCTCACACAGCACGCGATGTAGTCCGCGTTCGGCGAGCACTCGCAGCAGAGCTTTGGGGGTCACCGCGAGATCGCCCGCCTCGACCACATCCGCGCCCGCGTCGGCCAGTTGCTGTTTGCGGTCCGCCGGGGCGGTGGTCGTGGTGATGATCAACGGCGGGACCGTCGTATCGGTGAGCAATCGGGCGCCCACATCGATCGCGGCGCTGGCGGTGACCACCGCGATCGGCGGCGCCGTACCGTCCGGGTGACCACCGATGCCGCGTTCGTGCAGTGCGCGACGAAGCTGCGGGTCGGTCCGAGCGCCACCGTAATTCTCGGCGCGGACCGTGCCTGCGCCGACGAGGACCACGTCGGCCAGTTCGCGCAGCATCAGGAACACGGTTTTGTCGGCCGGTGTGCCCAGGCCCGCGGATTGCCCGTCGCTGGTCGCAGCCCCGTCGATGCTGGACACGAAGTTCGCGCGGACATGGGGCTCGCGGAGGTCGGCCGGGTACGCATACAACTGGGCTAGGTCGTCCGGCCTGAGGTCTGTGAGCTGGATCGCATTGTGGCTACGCTGCATGAACATAGATCTCACCACGTCATTAGGCTCCACACATGCAAGAACGCCTCGTCGACCGCCACCCTGAGGTTCCGGCCGACCAGCTCGTCGCCCAGATGGTGCCCCCGCCGATGTTCGACGAGGTCAGCTTCGGGTCCTACATTCCCGACCCCAAGGAGCCGAGCCAGGCGGCGGCGGTGCGCAAGGCCGAGGAGTTCGCCGGCGAGGTCGCCAAGATCCACAAGGCCGCGAACAAGAAGAGCCTGTTCGGCAAGAAGAAGCAGGTGTCCGGCGCGGGGCTGTACCTCGACGGCGGCTTCGGTGTCGGCAAGACCCACCTGCTCGCCTCCATCTTCCACAGCGCGCCGGCGCCGAAGTCGTTCGGCACCTTCGGCGAGGTGACCAATCTCGTTGGCGCCCTTGGCTTCGGCAATGCGGTGGAGCGGTTGTCGGCGAACAGTGTGCTGTGCATAGACGAGTTCGAGCTCGACGATCCCGGCGACACCATGCTGGTCTCGCGGCTGCTGACCGAGCTGTCCGCCAAGGGCGTCTCGATCGCGGCGACCTCCAATACGCTGCCGGGTCAGCTGGGCGAAGGTCGTTTCGCCGCACAGGATTTCCTGCGTGAGATCAAGAAGCTCGGCTCGATCTTCGAGCCGGTGCGCGTCGACGGACCGGACTACCGGCACCGCGATCTGCCGCCCGCGCCGGAGCCGACGTCTTCGGCGGTGCTCACCGAACGCGCCGCTGCCACAACGGGTTCCACGCTCGACGACTTCGACGCGCTGCTGAAGCATTTGAGCACGCTGCACCCGTCGAAGTTCGGTGCGCTGATCTCCGGGGTGTCGTCGGTGTTCATCGCGAACGTGCATCCGGTCACCGATCAGGCCGTGGCGTTGCGCGTGGTGGTGCTGGCCGACCGGCTCTACGACGCGAGCATTCCGGTCACCGTTTCCGGGGCCAAGCTCGATCAGATCTTCTCGCAGGAGATGCTCGACGGCGGTTATCGCAAGAAGTATCTGCGGGCGATTTCGCGCCTGCTCGCGCTGTCGCGGTTCGAGGTCGCGGCGTAAATCACCCGGTTTGACCAACTGATGTTTCAGTTGGTTTGCTGGGCGTGGGGGAACCGATGATCAGGAGCACTCGCATGACCCGCTCGCTTCGTACCCCGATCGCGCTGGCCGCCGGTCTCGCCGTCGCCTTCGGCCCGGTGACCGGTGCCGCGCTCGCCGAGCCGCCCGCCGCGTCGGCGGTCGCGTTCGATCGGTCGCTGAACTTGCAGGGTGTGCAGAATGCCCGCGACCTCGGCGGATACCGGACCGCCACGGGCCAGACGGTCCGCACCGGCCTGGTCTACCGCACCGGTCAGCTGAACAACGCGACCCCGGCCGACCTCGCCGAGCTGTCCGGCCGTCAGGTCCGCGTCGTGGACGATCTGCGCACCGTCTACGAACGCGCGATCGGACCGGACAAGGTGCCCGCCGGCGCGTCCGCCAACTGGGACGACGTCATCGGCCAGGCCCCGCCCGAGGTTTTGGTCAGCACCCTCACCGGCGGCGACAGCCTCTACCGCGCGTTCATCACCGCCCCCGGCGCCAACCAGGCCTTCGCCGCAGTGCTGCACGACATCATCGCCACCGACGGCGCGGTGCTGTTCCACTGCACCGCGGGCAAGGACCGCACCGGCTGGACCGCCGCCGTCCTGCTCACCCTGCTCGGCGTCGACCGCGACACCGTCGACCAGGACTACCTGCTGTCCAACCAGTACCGCAACGCCACCCCCGCCGACCCGATCAACGGCGTCCAACAGCCGTGGCTCGACGCCGCTTTCGACCAGGTGAACCAGACCTACGGCAGCTTCGACAACTATCTCCGCGCAGGCTTGCAGCTCACCGACTCCGATCTCGACGCCCTGAAAACCAAGCTGCTCGCCTGAGTCGAACCTGCTAAGCGTAGGTCACCAGTCGACTGTTTCGTCCGACCATTCTTGCCAGTCGACGTTCTCAGGCCGACTTCCACCGGTCTCGTAGAACTGAACAAGTGCCTGCTTTATCGATTCGATTTCGATTCTAGAATCCCCCGGGAAGAATCTGGGATTTCCGAAGTCCCAGTTGAACACCGGCTTGCCGGCATCCTCCACCCCTTTGCTGTAATATCCTCCCTCATCCCCCTGGAACTCCATACTGCCGACGCCCTTGTCGGCGAGGATCCCGATGTTCAGCACGGCTACTTTATCTTCGGCCGACGTCAGGATAATCATCATGTAGCTGTGATCCAGGTCGAAATCGGACACCATATCATCGATGACCGCGACCAACTCGTCCGCCGACTCCGGAGTAATCGGATCATCGCGATGCTGTGGCAGATACGAAACTTCCACCGTGCTCTTAATCGACGGCTCCCTTCTCATTTTTGATCACCACTTTACACCAACGTATGTGTGTGAGCCACCTGGCCAGCGCACCGTGAGGCGACTTCCTGGTTCGAGTACATACTTCAGAGTCAAATCGCATCCGCGACACGGCCCAAAGGGATGATTGATTACCAGCTCCGCATCCTTGATGCCGTTCTTCCGCATGATTTCGGCTGCCTTCATCTCGACATCGGAACTCCAGCCTGCCTTCGAGCTGCCGCCCGGAATTTTCGAGGGAGAATCTTTTATGCGTTGATTGATCTCTATTGCCGGTGAACGATTGATGCCGCCACTTTCGATCAGATCGCTACCAGTGGAATACGAGTTACCGACCCGTGTTCCATCCTTGTTCAGGAGTAAACCCGAAGTCGGCGATTGAAGCGTCGGCTCGCCACTTGCATCGACACCTTTCTTGGTGAATGCCGGGAGGTCGTCGAAGGCACTCTGGACCGCATGGTTCGGTGCATCACCTCGGCCGGCGGCCGGCGGCAACTCTCTGGCTTTCCCCGATGTGGCGCCCGCCGAAGGCGCTTGTGCGCCGCCTCGAATGGCAGGCCCGGTTTGCTTGGATCCGCTCGGTGCGCTGGGGTGCTGTGGTCCTGCAGGTGCTGTAGGGGGTGCGGGTGCTCGACTCCGACTGTCGGCCTGTGGTGGCAGGCGTTGTTCAATCTGAGCTTCCGCCTCTGTCTGTGCCTGTGTTCGTCCTGCGACCGGGGGGCGTACTGGGGATTCAATTGCGGGAACCGCCCGTTCTGTTGTCGGCGGATCGGTTCTCGATGCGGGCACCTTTGTCGTTGCCGGAGATTCTGGCGTGGCGGCTGATGGCCTCGTTCGTGCGGCCGCCGCAGCCTCGGACGCCTCTGAAGCCGACGCGGCGGCGGTCACTCGGGTGAGGTTGGCCTCCGCGGCTGCCGCGCCCGCTGCCGGGGCGGCTCGGAATTGCGCAGCTGGCCCAGGCGTCTCGCCTTCGAGAGCGCCCATTCCGCGACCGGTGCTTGCCCCAGGCCGCTGCCGCGAGGGCGGCACGCCTTCGCCGGGCACGCTGGGACCACCCCCTGGTATCCGAATGGGTGGGCCGTTCATAACCGTTGCAGGACCGTCGTACGGGTGGCCCCAGTGGTATCCGTTCTTGTCTTTGATGATCAAAGTACCGTCCGGCGTTTTATAAAACGCCTCGCCGGGAACGTTGCCCGGCGGATAGATCTGTGTAAGCATTTCCGGAACGAATGGGCCCACACGAGTCAGCTGCGGATTGCCGTGTCGATCGAAATAGACCTTCGGTTGCGGATCGGTGCCGATGAATCGCTGCCACGCGGTGCTGTGGTCGTCCGGTACGTACACAGTGCCGTCTTTGTTGTACTTGACATCTTGACCTTCGACTTCGAAGTGAATAAATCCGTCGTCGGTCCGCACGCCGCCGTCTCCACCTTTGGTGAAGTGTGCAATCGGGTTGCCTTGCAGATCAGTGACGGTGACTTCGATCCATGGTCTATTCGCACCGTCGTTGCCTCCGTTTACGACAGAGGTAGTAATTGTGTTGTTGCCCGCATCCGTGAGTATCCGCTTTGAGCGCCCGAACTCGTCGATCCAGGTTTTCAGGGTGGTCCTGTGCAGCATGTCGGTCAATACTTCGAACGGGCGCCCGAATTCGTCGGTGCCCGTCTGGTAGCTCGTCCCGTCGCTGGTCCCGGTCACCAGTATGTGCCCGTTGACGTCGCGATCGATACGGACGCCGTCGAACTCGATTTGATAGCCGGACCCGTCAGCGCTGTGCTGGCCGGTTACGGACTGGTTGAAGCCACCATTCCCGTTGGACCGTGATGTTGTTGTGTAGGTCCCGCCTTGCCCATCTGGGTAGGTGGTATTGACGCTGCCGTCAGGATTCAAAACCGAAGCCGCCGTCGAAACAGTGCCGTCCTCGCCCCTCGCGGTCGTGCGAACCTGTTTTCCGTCCGCAGTGATGTCAGATGCGATCGGCGCCGGTCCGGACGGATCCATGCCGACGGGGACGGTGTAGATAGTCGCCTGTGCAGGGGGTGCGCCGTGCGTACCGTCCGGATAGCGCACCGAATATGAACCGTCGGCATTGGCAGTCCAGGTCGTGACACCACCATTGCCGTCAGAGACCGAGCGCATCTGAGTGACGGTGCCGTCCGCATTGCGGATCGTCGTGTCGATCGTCTGTCCACCGGTGCCAGGCACGATGACACTCGTTGCGAGACCGCCGCTACTGGTCGGCGTGTCCCACGGCACCCCTTCAGGCTGTAGCTGGAGCGCTTCTTCCGGTTGTGGAAGCGAGACGGCGGGTTCCGCAGTCGGCACCTGTGCGATCGCAGGCGGTTGTGGTACGCCGGGTTGCTGCACGGGTACGGCAGCCGGCTGCTGTTGTTGCGGCACGGTCGGAACCGGAGGGAACTGTCGCTGTTCGTCCCTGCGATCCTGATTTGCCTTTTCCTGCTGCTCCGGCGACATCGGCGGCGCTCCCAGACCGGTCTGATAGCTGATCGGCTGAGCGACCAGCGGCTGTGGCGTTCCTGTCGAGGCAAGGAATGTCCCATTGGGTCCGGTATCCGGTGCCGTGACCGGTTCGGTGACGTCGTTCACCAGCGCAGCACGCCTGAATTTCCGATCGACCTGTCGCGCCGCCGACTCCGGCGTCATGTTCTGGAAGTCATGCACACGGCCGCCTGTGCTCGGCCCGTTTGCTTGCTCGGCGTCTCCGCTATAGGGCATCCATGAGGCCGACTGCGCTGAATTCTTGGAAACCCAGGCCGGAACAGGGGCGTGTCTCGGCCTGATGGCATCGGAGTTCATACAAGACCTCATTGAATCGCTATGTGGTTGTGTTGTCGGGTTGCTGATTGCACGGCGAAAGTGTCGGACCAGGCTGGAACAGCGAGTTCCTGCGCTCGAACCGGTGGCGAGACCGTGCAGTAACCGACGGTCGGAAACCGGGAATCGGTTCTCCGACAGTGGTTTCGACGCAGACCGGCTGGCTACTAGGGAGGCGCGGCAGGTGTCTGTTACACAGAAACAGGCGCGAGGCGGTCGGAACCAGGGGCAGGCGAACGAGCGCAGCCCCGATCCGGGTCGGATCGGGGCTGCGCTAGGACGATCGGCGAAGTTGTTGGTGGAGAGCCGATCTCGTGAAATCAGGATGAGCGCACACGTATGGCGCTGTGGGAATCTTCACCTAAGCTGGATCGAAAGTCAATGCCCTAAGATGAAATTCGCCCACGGGCACCAGTAAACCTCGCCTGATTCAGGAGCGGTGCTCGGCGTACCAGCGGTCGATCAGGGCGGGCAGTTCCTTGCCCATCCAGACGAAGAATTCGTGCATGTCGCGCACGCGGGCGGCCTTGTCGCCGTCGGGGTCGTCGAAGAGGGCGAGGCCGCGGGAGGTCATGGTGGTCAGGTCGGTGTACATGCCGCTCTGCTGGCGGGTCAGTTCGGGCAGGATGCCGGGGCGGATGGCGTAGTAGTCCTTGCGGTCGCCCGGTTTGGACATCTTGTCGACCCAGCGCATGGTGACGAGGGTCTTGAGCGCGCTGGAGATGGAGCCTTTGGAGGCTTGCAGCGCGTCGGCGATCTGGCCGAACGTCTGCTCCGGCGGATCGGAGATCAGGAGCCAACCGGCTGCTCGGCCGACCATCCGGACCAGACCCATGCGCTCCAGGACGAGAGCGAAATCCTCCACGAAGGCCAGCTGTTCCGGGGTGGGGTTGTCCTCGCTCATCGGTCGAGTATCCCTTCGATGGTGCGGATAGGCGTCAACGGGGCGGCCGTGTCGGCTCGCCCCGTCCGGTCGGTCAGACCGCGAGATCGCGGCGTTCGAAGGCGCGCAGCGCGAGCCCGAGGGCTACGGCGGCGAGCGCTATCAGGACTGTCAGATGGGCGCCGTTCCAACCGTTTACCAGCGGTGAACCGCCGTTCGCGTAGTAGAAGGGCGACACCTTGCGCAGCCATTCGGTGCCGTCGAACATGCCGCCGAGGTTGTTGGCGAGGTAGCCGGCGACCGCGACCAGCGACGCGAGTCCCAGTGTCAGCGAACGTTTTCCGGTGACCGCACCGATCAGTAGTGTGATCGTGCCGATCGCGAGGGCCAGCAGTCCCACCCCGGTGCTGGCGGCCAGTATGTGTCCGGCGGGAATGTTCAACGTGCCCGCGCTCGCCCCGGCCAGAACGCTCAGCGTGAGCACGGAGGTGACCACCGTGGTCTGCACCGCCAGGGCGGCACATCGTTGCGCGAGCAGGTTTGTTCGGCTGATGGGCTGGGCCAGCAGCAGGTCGAGCATTCCGTTCTCCTCCTGGGTCGCCGACCTGCTCGCGAAGGTGACCGCGAAGATGAGCAACAGCACCAAGCCCATCAGCGAGAACACTGTCGCATTGAGATAGCCGGTGGCACTGGCGAAGTCGCTCAGTCCCATGGCTTCATACATCTTGTTCTGCTTGATATCGAGGGAGCCCTGCTCCTTCAACGACTGGTAGGACGGCAGATACAGCAGCGGGACAACGGCCATCCCGATCGACCAGCCGACGAGTCCGCGGCGCTGTTCCTTCAGTGTCTGGGTGAAGACCGAGCGAGTCATGTCGAGTTCTCCTGTGCGATAGGTGAGTTCAGCGCCCGTACAGGCTGAAGAAGATCTGTTCGAGGTCCGGCTCGGTGGACAGCACGCTCACCAGCCGGTACTTGGCCGCCGTCTTGAACAGCTCGTCCACCTCGCCTTCGGTGGTGCAGCGCAACGTCTTTCCCTCGACGCTCAGCTCGCGCACGCCGGGCAACCGGGCGAAGTCGTCGGCGAACACCTCCGCGCCGAACACCAGTTCGACCGAACGCGGTGCGCGCCTGCGCAGTTCGTCCACGTTCTCCGTGCCGAGCAGCTGTCCGGCGCGCATGATGACGGCCCGATCGGCGGTCTGCTGCACCTCGCTGAGGACGTGCGAGGACATGAACACCGTCTGCCCGTTGGCCTTGGCCTCGGTCACCAGATCCAGAAACCGTTGTTGCAGTAGCGGATCCAGACCCGAGGTGGGCTCGTCCAGGATCAGCAGATCGGGTCGGTGCATGAAGGCGGCGACGAGACCGACCTTCTGCTTGTTGCCCTTGGACATGGCGCCGACCTTCCTGGACAGGTCGAGGTCGAGCAGGTCGGCGAGCTCGATGATCCGGCGCGCCGCCACGGTGCCGTGCTGATCGGCGAGGAAACCGAGCAGCTCGCGCGCCGTGTTGCGGCCCTCGATCGCCAATTCGCCGGGCAGATAACCGATTCGCCTGCGTAGCTCCGCGCCGCCGGCTCGGGGATCGACGCCGAGCACCTCGACGTGACCCGCGGTCGGCCGGATCAGGTCGAGCAGGATGCGGATGGTGGTGGACTTGCCCGCGCCGTTGGGTCCGAGGAAGCCGAACACCTCGCCCGGCTGCACCTCCAGGTCGAGGCCGGTGATGGCAACGTGTTTGCCGTAGTGCTTGGTCAATCCCTCGGTGCGGATCGCGGCGGTCATGACTGCTCCTGAGTGCTGAGTGTTCAGTAGAGAACGATGTGTTCAGTAAAGACTGAACAATCGGAACTGTCAACCGCCGACTGGGCTACGATCCGGTCATGACGAAGTTCAAGACGTGGGACGGCCTGGAGCTCAACTATCGGGTGTGGGAGGGCGAGGGCGTTCCTGTCGTGCTGCAACACGGGGTGGTCGCCGACACCAACGCGAACTGGATGAGCACCGGCGTGGTCGGCGCCCTGCAGGCGGCCGGTCGCACCGTGGTGTCACTCGACGCGCGTGGGCACGGGCGTTCGGCGAAACCGCACGACCCGGCGCAGTACTCCTGGGAGTTCATGGCGCGCGACGTGCGGGCGCTCTACGACGAGCTCGACTTCGATCGGGTTGTCCAGGTGGGCTATTCGATGGGCGCGATCATCTCGCTGCTGGTCGCGGCCGCCGACGAGCGGGTCGAACGGCTGGCCATCGGCGGCGTCGGCTCCGGGGTGCTCGACTGCGGTGGCGTCGATCGCCGGGTGGTCGAGCTGACCGACCTGCAGACCGCGATGAGCGAGCACAACGAGGGCGCGCCGCCGACCGCCATGATGTTCCGGATTCTCGCCGACGCGGTGCACGCCGACCGGCAGGCCATTCAGGCGGTCGCGACGGGGCTGGACGCGCGGCCGATCGACGGCCTCGCCGATGTCACCGTGCCGACGCTGGTGCTCGCGGGCGACAACGATCCGTTCGCCGCGGAACCCGAACGCCTCGCCGACGCCCTGCCCAACGGAAAGCTGCACGTGGTGCCCGGCGACCACTTGATGGCCGTTATCGCGCCGGACTTCCATGCCGCGCTGGTGGACTTCGCGAAGAGCTAGAAAACCAGCCGCATCACGAAATCATCGTGCTGCTGGCTGCCGACGGTATTGGTCTTGGTGCCGACCGAGGTGAACCCGTGCTTGCCGTAGAACCGCTGCGCTTTCACATTCTCCTGGTTGACACCGAGCCATATCCCGGCGAACCCACCCTCGCGGGCGCGCTCCAGGCAGGCCAGCATCAGTGCCGTCGACACCCCGCTGCCGTGATGACCAGGGACCACGTACATCTTGTTGATCTCCACCACCGGCCGCAGAGTCACCACCGCGGCGACCTCCGGATCCACCGGATCGCCCGCGATGAGCATCGCGTAGCCGACGATGTCGTCGCCCGCGACGGCCTTGAGCACGGTCTTCGCCGGATCGCTCAGGTACTCCCCGAACCGTTCGCCGGAGAGCGCCTCGGTGATGAAGATGTCGATATCGTCGGAGGTGGCGTTCGGCGGGCAGGCGAGCGGAAAGGTTACCGCCGCAACGTCACTGAGTTCCTCGGCGTCCCACAGACCGGCCCGGTCGACGATGACTGGGATGTTGCTCATTGATCCAGTAGAGCACGATCATCGGAAGAGGTGGGATGTTTACCCCCGCCCGGCCGGTTGTGGAACACCTGGGCCAGGCCGATCAGCGCCGCCGCGAACAGCAGCGGGATCACAAAACCGATCCGGTGCCCGAAGCCCGCCGCCAGCGCCCCGACCACCCCGCCGCCCACCAATGTGCCTGCGTAGTTGAACAAATTGAGCCGCGCGATGAGGGCGTCCAGGCCGCGCCCGCTGGTCAACTGCCCGGCCTCGCCGAAGCACAGCGGCGCGATCACCGGCATGCCGATACCGGCGATCAGGAATCCGACGATCGCGACGACCGGGCTCGGCGCGGCGATCACGGTCGCCAGTCCGACCACGCCGATGGCCGCTGCCGTCCGCACCACGCGCCGCGGCCCGAACCGGCGGACGAACAGGTCGCCGGTCAGCCGCGCGATCAGTGACGTGCCCTGGTAGGCAGCCAGCGCCAGCGCCGCCGTCGACGAACTGGCCAGCAGGTCGTCGGACAGATACAGCGCCGACCAGTTGCCGACGGCCAGGTCGATGGCGAACACCAGTGCCATCGCGATGCCGAACGGCAGATACAACCGCAAGGCAATCGGCGGCGGGTCGACGACCTCTTCGGCCGGACCTGCTTCGGCCTCCTGCGGTCCCAGCAGGCGAGGTCCCAGCACCAGTCCGACCACGAGCACGATGCCCGCCGCCCCGAGCAGCGATTCGCGCAGTGTCACCGCCAGGG
Organism: Nocardia suismassiliense; assembly: GCF_900269665.1. Taxonomy (GTDB): domain Bacteria; phylum Actinomycetota; class Actinomycetes; order Mycobacteriales; family Mycobacteriaceae; genus Nocardia; species Nocardia suismassiliense. The sequence goes on along the minus strand of NZ_LT985361.1, from coordinate 6,785,625 downwards.
CTTCACACGCCGACACGTACAGCGCGCCGGCGATCGACCCCGCACTCCACGCGGCATAGAACGACGACAGGATGAACTTCCCGTACCCGTGCTGAACGAACACCGCCTGCATATTGGTGCTCGCGTCGACGATGCCGACCGCTATCCCGTAGCAGCCCAGCGCGATCAGCAGCCCCGCCGTGTTCGGCGCGAACGCGATCCCCGTGCCGGTGAGCGCGACAAGAAACAACCCGATACGCAGCGTCACCTGGCTCGACCAGCGCAACGCCAACCGCTCCGCCGCCACGCTGCCGCCTCCCGCGAGCAGCGAAACCAGCACCACCGACCCGACGATCAGCCCATCGGTCAGACCGAACCTGTCCTTCTGCTGCGGCAATTGGGTCAGCACGACGGCGAAGAAGAACCCCTGCATACCGAACGCGAACGAGTTCGCGATCCGGGCGCCCCGCAGGACGGGCGCGATCGAACTCATCTGCGCAGGGTAGCGAGGGGATCGGGGTGACGTGCGGTGAATGAATCGACTGCGTGCCGCTTCGATCGACAATCGCGATCGGCCGGATGAGCGTGCCGAACGATGCCGCCCGCGATCCGCCGCGAGTGCGACCCTCGAAGCGCCGCAACGACACTCGCGAAATGTGGAGGCCAGCGTAGATGAGACAGCTGCCAGCGGACTTCTTTCGTACGCCGTATGCCTTCTACCGGCAACTGCGGGCGGAGGGGTCCGTGCACCAGATCCGCTTGCGCACCGGCGTCCGTGCCTGGCTGGTCGTCGATTACGACGCCGCCAAAGAGGTGCTGCGCCACCCCGACGTCCGCAAGGACCCACACTCGGCAACCGGTGCGCAGGCCAGGCAAGCCGCCGCCGGCAACAGCGGGGTCACCGCGGCCAATCAACGGTTGAGCCACCACCTGCTCAACGCCGATCCGCCACAGCATTCGCGGCTGCGTAAGTTGGTCACTCCGGCGTTCGCGCCCGCCCGGATGGAGGCGCTCGCACCCCGGGTCACGGCGATCGCGGACGAACTCCTCGACCGCATCGACCAGGCCGCCGGGCCGGTGGACCTGCTGGAGGAGTACGCCTTTCCGCTGCCCATCACGGTGATCTGTGAGCTGCTCGGCGTGCCGGTCGAGGACCGCGCGCAGTTCCGCGACTGGTCCGTCGCCGTGGTCGATACACCGATGTCCACGCCGGCGGGCATGCGCAGCGCGACCGACGCCATCGTCGACTACTTCGACCGCTCGGTGGCCGCGCGCCGGAAGCACGGTCTCGGCGACGACCTGATCTCGCACCTGCTCACCGCCTCCGACGACGGCGACCGGCTCAGCCACGACGAACTCATCTCGATGGCGTTCCTGATCCTCATCGCCGGACACGAGACCACGGTCAACCTGATCGGCAACACCGTGCTCACCCTGCTCGCCGATCCGCCGCGCTACCGCGCGTTGCACCAGAACCCGGAAGCCGTCACACCCCTGGTCGAGGAGATGCTGCGCTACGACGGCCCGGTGAACGTTGCGACCCTGCGCTACACCGCCGCCCCGATCACGCTCGGCGGCACCGAAATCCCCACGGGCGAGCTCGTGCTGGTGGCGCTCGCCTCCGCCAACCGTGACGAACGTCATTTCGCCGATCCAGCGGCCTTCGACCCGGACCGGTCGAGTAACCACATCGCCTTCGGCCACGGCATCCACTACTGCCTCGGCGCGGGCCTGGCCAGGATGGAGGCCCGCATCGCGCTGACCCGGCTGGTCCGGCGCTTCCCTGAGCTGCGCCTGGCCGTCGACGAGGGCGACTTGCGCTGGCGCGAGAGCATTCTGCTGCGCGGATTGCTCGACCTGCCGGTGCATCCGGCCGGTGCCCCGGTGGATTCGACAGGCGCCCCCGCACGGCGTTGAATCACCCGATTGGGCCAACCGACTTTGCTGCGCGCCATAAGAGACGTAATCTCCTGCGCATGACGAGCGGAAACCGCATCGCGATCGTTGGTGCGGGTATCGCAGGTCTTGCCTGCGCGAAAGTGCTGATCCAGAAGGGTTTTCCGGTCGAGATCTTCGACCGTGCGCCCGATGTCGGTGGCGTGTGGAGTGCGACCCGCAGGTACCCGGGGCTGCGAACCCAGAATTCCAAGAACACCTATCACTTTTCCGACTTCCCGATGCCCTCGGACTACCCGAAGGTGCTCGACGGTGCGCAGATGCAGGCGTATCTGGAGGCTTACGCGGACCATTTCGGGCTGCGCGAGCACCTGCGGCTCAACACCGAGGTCGTCGCCGCCGATCCGGTGGACAGTGGCTGGCTGCTCGAGGTCAAGGATCAGAGCGGGATACATCGGAGCTCCTGCGATCATCTGGTCATCGCCAACGGGGTGTTCAGCGAGCCCGCCGTCCCGGACTTCCGCGGCATCGAGCTGTTCCGCGCCGCAGGTGGCCAGCTCGGTCACGTGTCGGAGTTCTTGGATGTCGAAGCGGTGCGCGGTAAGTCCGTCGTTGTGGTCGGTTACGGCAAGTCGGCGTGTGACATCGCCGAAGCGGTGAGCGACGTCGCCGGCTCGACCACCGTCGTGGCGCGCAGGCTGCTGTGGAAGATGCCGCGCAAGATGGCCCGCGTGCTCGACTACGAGCGAATGATGCTGACCCGCTTGGGCGAGGCGCACTTCCACCACCTGGAACCCGGCCGGATGGACCGCTTCCTGGACGGGCCGGGCGTGTCGTTCCGGATCAGCAATCTCGACCTGATCCAGGAACTCGCGACCAAGCACATGAACCTGCGCGAACTCGGGCTGCTGCCGGAGGGCCGGTTCGAGGAGATCGCCGAGAGCACCGTCAGCCTCGCCACCGAGAACTTCTACGAGCAGGTCGCGAACGGCCGGATCGTCGTGCAGCGCGACACCACCATCACCGAGATGCGCGGCGGTGGCGGCGAGGTGCCCGCGGTGCAACTGTCCAACGGGCATCTTGTCCCCGCCGACATCGTGGTCTGTGCCACCGGATTCCAGCAGCGGGTGCCGTTCCTGACCCCGTACGTCCAGCGCAGGCTCACCGACGAGCACGGCAACTTCCGGCTGTACCGCCAGATCCTGCCGCTCGACGTCCCCAATCTCACCTTCGCCGGCTACAACTCGTCGGTCATCAGCACCCTCAACGCCGAGGTCGGCGCACACTGGACCGCCGCACTGCTCGCCGGCCAGCTCAACCTGCCCGACCGTGAAGTGGTGGACGAACAGATCGACGCCCGCCTGCGCTGGATGGAGGAACGCACCCGCGGCCACCACGCCCACGGCACCGCCATCACCCCCTTCTCCATCCGCAACGTCGACGAAATGCTCGCCGACCTGAAGTTCCGCCTCCCCCTACGCACCCGCGCTGCGCAGTGGTTCCGCACCATCCGCCCAGAGTCCTACCGTGGTTTGAACACCAGGCACGAATCCGCTTCGGAGACCCCGCCACCCGCATACTCGGTGGTCGAGCACGCTGACACCGCGGCGCAGGACCCGGGTCGCGCGCACGACCCGAACTTCAGCGGGCCGGGTGGACACGACCTGAGTGTCGGTGTGCCTGGGGTGCAGAACGTGAATGCAGTGGTGCCCGGGGCGCACAACGCGAATGCCGGTGCGCCCGGGGCATATGACCCGAATGCCGGTGCGCCCAGGACGCATGGTTCGAGCGCAGGAGGAACTGGTGCGCACAACCCCAACATGGGAGCGCCGAGGCCATACGACCCGAACGCCGGAGTGCCTGGGTCACACAGCTTGAGCACCGGCGTGCCCACCGACCTCCTGCACGGTTCGCAGGGCAAGTAGGCATCCCTCGGCCGGGCGGAATTCAGGTGAAACCGTGCGCGCCCGGGAGTTCGCAACCCGGTCCGCACCGGTGCCCGAGCGCATGCTCCCGACGCGGGAGCGCCGGGGCCGTACCACCTGAACGCCGGAGTGCCTGGGTCACACAGCTTGAGCACCGGCGTGCCCACATTCCTATTGCACGGTTCGCAGGGCAAGTAAGGAAGTTCTGCCCGCCGGTATGCCTGGGGCACAACCCGGCCACCGGCGTGCCAAATGCCCTCTTGCACGGGTTCGCAGGGCAGATAAGCGCAGCTCGCCCCGCCGGAATGCAGGCGAGATCGCGCGCGCCCGGGAGTCCGCAACCCGGCCCGCACCGGTGCCCGAGCGCACCCCTTTTCGTAGGCCGCACACCAGCTATACCGGGTGTGCGGCCTACGAAAGGGGTGCGCGGCCTATGCCCAGAGGTCAGCACCCACCACCTCCACCGACCCGACAATCGAGCAGAGTCATATGGTCGCTGAACGATCTTCACCAACCACCATTCGACTCTGCTGGTTTCACGAACCACCATTTGACTCTGCTGCGTCTCGGAGCTCCCTCGACAGGACCACAGCAGCGCACGGTGGAACTCTGGCGCGCCGGTACTCCGGCGGGTTCAGGACGAGCACAGTTCGGTATCCACCACGCTGCCGGTTCCGAACGGCAGATGGCTGATGAAACCCGTTGCGAACCCAGGATCGCGCTGATGCCCAGAGGCCAGCACCCACTGCGTCCGCCGAGCCAACAATCGTGACGTCGTCGAGATTCGTTGGCATACCCGCGACTCGCCCAGGCTTATCACCAGCGCAATGTTGGTGATCAACGATTCCACTGGTGATAATCCAGGAGTGCAGCCCCTGGACATGAACCTGCTGGTGGCGCTCGACGCACTGCTGGAGACGAGCAGTGTCACGCGGGCGGCCGAACGGCTGCACACTTCCGCGCCCGCGATGAGCCGGACACTGGCCAGGTTGCGGCAGGTGCTCGATGATCCGCTATTGGTACGGGCCGGTCGCCGGTTAGTGCCGACCCCGCGTGCGCTGGAATTGCGTTACGAGGTCAGCACTCTGGTCGAGCAGGGACGGGCGCTGCTGGCACCGCGGGGCGCGATCGATCCGACCGCGCTGAAGCGGAACTTCGCGGTGCAGGCGGACGACACGGTGCTCACCGAGTTGGCCGCCCCGCTGCTGGCCGCGGTGCGCGCGCAGGCACCCGGGGTGACGTTGCGTTTCCTACCCGACACCGTCGAGGGCACCGCGGCATTGCGCGACGGCCGGGTCGACATCGAGGTCGGCGTGATCGACCACAGCGATCCGGAGACGACGGTGCGCCGCGTGCTCGGCGACCGGATCATCGGGATCGCCGCCGCCGATCATCCGCTGGTCACCGAGCGGGTGACGGTGGCCAGGTTCGCGGCCGCGGCACATCTGAGCATTTCGCGAAATGGTCACCTGCGCGGGTCGATCGATGACCGGTTGGCCCTGCACGGTCGCACCCGCCGTGTGGTCGCCACCGTGCCGAATCTGACCACCGCGTTGTTCGCAGTGCACGGCAACGATCTGATCTGCCCGGCACCCGCGCTGCTGAGCAGGTCGGCGTTGCCCGCACTGGGGTTGTGCGCGTTCGAGATTCCGCTGCCGCTGCCCGAGGTCGCGATCGGCATGGCCTGGCATCCGCGCAATACCGCCGACAGCGGGCATCGCTGGCTGCGCGACCTGATCGCCGCGATCCTCACCAACTCGGAATCCGAGGATCAGGAAACCGGCGGCGGGCTCGACAGTCGGTAGTCGCGGGGCGTGTCGGTGCTGCGGGTTTCGCTGCCGGCGGGTTGATAACTGGTCGAGTTCAGGTCGCCCGCAGGCGGACCGAAGACGTCGGACCGTCCCAGCGGGGCCGCCGCGGTCTTCTTCAGCTCGTCCAGCATCGCCTGCAGTTTGTCGACGTGGGTGTTGTCGACCGGGATCAGGTCGTCGTCGGCGCGGTGCGCACCAGTGAGCGCGGTGCCGTTCGCCTCCGGCGCGGACCCGTTCGTGGGGCGGCTGTAGTCGCCGCTGTCCGGCGCGGAGGGAACCATGCTCTCGTACGGATTCTCCTGCGGCGTGGTGAAGTTCTGATACGACGAGGAGGCGGCCGGTTCGCGCGGCGCGGTGAAGCTGGACTGGCGGACGGGCAGCGGCTCGCGCGGCGTCGGCGCGGTGAAGTTCTGGGCGGGTGCCGGGCTCGGCTCCCGCGGTGTCGGGGTCGTGAAGTTCTGCGCGGAGCTGGAACTCGGCTCGAACGCCGGTTCGCGAGGCGCGCTGAAACTACGTTGCGGCACGGAATTCGCCTCGTGCGCCGCCGAATCCCGCGCGGGCGGGGTGTCGCGGGCGGTCGGCGAGCCTTCGTACCGCCGGGAGACGCTCTCCCTGGTCGCGGTGGCGTTCTCCCGGGCAGCGAGGGTGCTGTCGCGGATCGGCTGAGCGAGCTCGTGCGAGGTGCCGATGCTCTCCCTGATGGTGGGAGTGGCCACGGTGGCAGGGGATTCGCGCTGAGCTGGGGCGTTCGGCTCGGCGGCCGCGGCGTTCCGGCGGGACGCCGCGCGCGGTAACGGACGCTCGGCGCGCTCGCTGTCCGGAGCGGCATGCGACGGCGCACCACCGGCTTCGACCTTCTCCAGCCGTCCGTCGATGCCCGAAATGTCCTGTCCGGCACGGAAAGCCCACGCCTCGAGCTTCGCCAGCCGCGCCTCCAGGCTGTGGTCGGCAGGCACGACGGTGGCGATGTCGACGCCGTCGACCCGAGCCGCCACGGCGTCCAGTTTGTCGCTGACCTCTCGGAGAACCGCCGCGATGCTCGACAGCATCGCGCCGATCGACTCGCCGGCCTCTTGACCGTGCTCCATCCAGTACCCACTTCCCCGTATCGGCCCAGCTCGCACTCGGCCGGACGATTCTATCCGCCCAGTTGGAAATACGTGGTTCGCGACTGCCTCGCTGACGCTCGGCTCCGTCGTTCGCCATGGGGCGCCGTGTTGTCGGTTCACTCGCTGGCGCTCGTTGTCGAAGACCGGCTCGGTACCGGTCCTCCTTGGCTCTGATCGAAGCAGCGTAGGCGGGCCGTCCTGCGCCGTTGCAGGCGGAGGTCGGCGCGATCCGGTTTGTCCGGAACAGATCTGCTTACCAATCGGCGACCAGCCGGGCGCACCCCGGTCGTAGCCTATGCGGTTTCCGGCTCCGGCGGCAGCCCGAAGACCGGCGACGGCGCACATCGGCGCGTGGCGCAACGAAATCGCAGGATGGCGGCAACTGTCAATTCACCGACATATCCGTGTTGTTGTGGCCGCCCGCTGCGCCGAAATTACTTGTGCCACAGCCTACACCAGGCCTTGGACCGGAAATCTGCCGTTGAGGCGCACCCGGGCGCGGGGTAAAGGGGACTGGCGAGGTTCGCGAGTCTGACGCACTCTTGATCTATGGCGTAGGTCGCCAGACCTGCGGTGGTTTGGGCAGGGGAGTGGTCGCGTGAGAACGAAGCAGCGGGCGGAGATCGCCTGCGGGCGCCGGGCGATGCTCGCCGAGTTGGGTATTACGGACGGTCCGGGCCGAGCCCGCAGACAGTCCGGCGGGTATGGCTGTAAGTGTCCGGAATGTGACGCCGCGCAATGGGATATGCGGCGGTTGAAATATTGGGTGTGCGGCCGGTTGCTGGCGTACGGCGCCGACGTGGCCGAGGTGGACCGGCGGGTGGCCGGTTTGCCGGTGGACATCTATTGGCGCAAGGGCGACCGCGAGTACGTGATCGAGGTGCGCAGCGGATCGCTGGAACGAACTCTCGCGCAGGAACATACGGAGCGGTTGCGCGCGGCGGGCATCACGGAGGTGCTGTGGTTGTGCCCGCCCGGCTACTGGGTCGATCATCTGCACGCGCTCGGCATCGCCGATTTCGCCCCGCCCGCATGCGATTACCAGGCGGTGGCCGGTGTGCTGGACACCGCGCACAGTGCGGTGGCCGCGCCGCGCCGAGAGCCGCTGGAGCTGCGTGAGTTCATCCACGGCTGGGTCACCGGCGACATCGTCTGGGGATATCGTGATGTGTCGAAAGGAGGTTGGGCCACCGTGGCCGACTGGGAGCACCACACGAAAACGCAGGCGATGATCATCTCCCGGCAGCGTCAGGAGCTGGTCAATCAGCGCACCACACTCGCGCTGTCCCGGAAAACCGTGCGCGACAAGCAGAAAAACCTGATGAAGCTGACCGCTCGGTTGGAGCGTGCGGAGCAGGAGGCGCAGGAGCGGGCCGAGGCTCTCGCGCAGGCGCGCCGCAAACTCGACGACCACCACCGGCTCGACACCTCACTGCGGGCCACCATCAAGAACCTGCAGCAGACCATCAATCACTGGCAGTTGATGACCTGCTGCGCGATGATGCTGATCGTCACGTTCCTGGCGGGCGCGATGGTGGTGCGCTGAGCTGGAACGGTCCTCGGTCCCAACGCCATTCGTTGCGCAGGACCAAGGCGACGAAATCGAGGAGCTCGAGGCCGGTCTCGGCGCGCACCTGCCGGATCGCCGACCACGGCACCGGCCCGTGCTCGAGCAACTCGGTGAGCTCGGCCGCGGCGGCCGCGTCGACTTTTCGGGCGAGCAGGTCGGGGATGCCGAGCAGGCTGCCGGTCCAGATGAGCCAGCCCCAGCCCGTGCTGTGCGCGTAAGCACGCCCAGCGGCGGCTTTTGCTCGATTGACATGGAAGGCAACGTGTCCGAGCGGCTGGACATCGATCAGCACGGTCCGGCCGTCGGTGAGCCGGGCCGCGATGCTCGGGTAATAGAGCTGCTCCGTGCCGTTCACGGCGTAGGTGATCGCGCCGGGTTGTTCCTGGAACGAGTCGACCAGGTCACTGGCGTTGAGGATCCACAGCAGCCGTGCCTCCAGCCCGGAGTCGAACGGCACGTCGCGGCCGACCTTGTCCAGGTAGAAGTGCCCGCGCCCGTCATCGTCGCTGTCGACCGTGCGGGCCGAGGTCACCGGTAGCGCGTCCGGCGTGCCCGAGGCCGGCCAATCCACTTGGCCCAGCCAGGGATTCAGCTGGCTCGTCGCGCGCGGTTCGGCGTCGCGCAGTTTGGCCAGCCGCCGGTTCGTCTTCTTCTGCCAGGCCGCGATCCGTTGCGTCACGAAGCCGGCGATCCGTTTGGCGTCCTCGGCGGCGTGCCCGGCCAGCCGCAACTTCAAGTACGACAACTCGTTTGCCGCGATATCGGTGTCGGTGGCGTAGGTCTCCACCAGCAGTGCACGCACCAGTTGCTGGTCGCGGGCGCCGATCGGATAACGCTCGGCGAACACGTTCGCGGCCCGGTGCCCGCTGAGTTGGGCGTTGCGGATCAGCTGTCCGACAGCCTTGGTGTGCAGCTGCCGGATGCGGTCGCGGGACAGGTCGTAGCGGGCGCCGATCTTCGCGAGCGTCTCGGGCGGCTCCCCGGTGACACCGAGCCGGTAGGACAGGATCTCGCCGTCCTTGGCTTTGCGGTCCGCCTGCAGCGCGATCAATTCGGCGAGCAGCTCGTTGACTTCCTCGAGCTCGAACGAGATGTCGTCCTGCAGATCGAGCAGTTCGGGGTCCGTCCCGTCCGCCGCCGCGGGCGCCTCGACCTCCCGGCTTGCCGTCACGCTGGACCCCCTCGGCTCGGTTTCATGTGCGGCTCAGCCTAATGCCGGGCACCGACAATTCCGGCGCACCGGCCGCGGTGGGGTGGGTGCTGTCCCCTCAGGCTCGTTGCTCGCCGTCACTGACGACGGCCGACCCTATTCTTCGAGTCGGCCGATAGTGTCACTGACAGCCGTGAATCCTCGCCAGTGCGTCTGCGGGCAGCGATCTTTCAGCGCGCGATCTCGGCGAACGGGTCCTTGGTTTCACTGCGGGCTGCGGCGAGCACGGCGTCCAGTAAGCCGGGGAATCGGGCATCGAGATCTTCGCGGCGCAACGATTGCAGGGTTTCCCGGCCGGAGGGGCGCTGCCAGATGATGCCCGCGTCGCGCAGCACTCGGTAGTGATGGGTCAGGTTCGACTTGGGCACGCCGTCCACGATCGACCCGCAGGTGTGCTCGCAGCCGTCGGCCAGCACCCGAACGATGCACAGCCGCAGCGGGTTTCCCACAGCGGAGAGCACGTTCGCCAACTGTATCTGGTCCCGTTCGGGATGTGCGGTCATCACGGAGCCAGGATATCTCGACTGTTGACATACAGTCGAACTGTACGTAAGTATTCGAACAATTCAACTGTTGAAAGGTCGGCCCCATGCCCGCTAGTAGTTCTCGCTTCGACGACAAGATCGCGCTCATCACCGGCGGTACCAGCGGCATGGGGTTGGCGACCGCGCGTCGTCTGCTCGACGAGGGTGCGCGAGTCGTCGTCACCGGTCGCGACAAGGCTCGGCTCGATGCCGCCGTCCAGGAATTGGGCAGTGTGGACCGCGTGCTCGCCGTGTCCGGCGACGCCGCGAATCTCGCCGACCTCGACGCGTTGACGACCGCCATTCAGGACCGGTTCGGGCGGCTGGATGTGGTCTTCGCAAACGCGGGCGTCGGCGCGTTCCAGCGAATCGCCGACGTCACCGAAGCGGAGTTCTACCGCGTGGTCGATATCAACTTCAAGGCGGCGTTCTTCACCATCCAGAAGACCCTTCCGCTGCTGGCCGACCGCGGGGCGATCGTGATCAACGCGTCGTTCGCGGTGCATCGGGGTAGCCCCGGTGCGGCGCTGTACTCCGCGACCAAAGCGGCCGTGCACAATCTGGCGCGCACGTTGGCAGCCGAGCTGGCGCCCCGGGGAATTCGGGTCAACTCGGTGAGTCCGGGTTACACCGCCACGCCGGCGTTCGAGGCCGAGGCGTCGGCGGACGTGCAGGCGGCCCTCGGGGCCACGGTCGCCGCGGGTCGCATCGGGACGTCCGAGGAGGTTGCGGGCGCGGTGGCGTTCCTGGCGTCGGACGAAGGGGCTTACATCAACGGGCACGACCTGCTCATTGATGGGGGACTGGTGTCTGCCACTCCTGCGGCCATGATTTAGATCTGTCCGAGGGGTCGAGGCTCAGTCGCTGCTCGTCTCCCGCTGCCGACCAATTGCCATCACCGACCAGTCGGTTTGTAGCGGTCTGCGATCCGACCCGGTGGGTTGTGAGCGCTCATGTTGTCCGAATGGTCGTACTTTCCGAGCGTTGAGCAAGGTTGTTGACGTGGCACGTATGGCTCATTTTTGCCAGTTCGGCCATTTTCCTTTGTTTGGCGTCTAGCGTGCCCGCAGAGCGTCTGGTAGTGGGAAGCAAATAGGGGGGATCGACCGAAAGGATTGTGGAGGATCTACGTCGACCACAGACCTGTTAAATCCACATGTCTCGTCCGTCTATGGCTAGGATGGAGAAGTAACTAGCGGCGAATCCTTCGGCGCGTTGCGCGCAGCACGCGCGAGGACCCGTATCTCCCGGTGACATCCTCCTGGGCCTTCCGTGTGCGATCGCCGCTGCGCCGGAGCTCGGCAAGTAAGGAGGGCGACCGACCAGTGGCTGCCAAAGACGCCCCGGCAAGCGGCTCGCGCAGGGGGAAATCGCGCAAGAAGGGCTACGGTGCCTCGTCCATCACGGTCCTCGAAGGACTCGAGGCGGTTCGCAAGCGGCCGGGCATGTACATCGCGGACACCGGTGAGCGCGGCCTGCACCAGTTGGTGCGCGAGATCGTCGACAACTCCGTCGACGAGGCGATGGCCGGCTACGCGACCCGAGTCGAGGTCACCCTGCTCGCCGACGGTGGCGTCGAGGTGTGCGACGACGGCCGCGGTATCCCGGTCGAGATGCACGCGAAGGGCATACCGACCGTCGAGGTCGTCATGACCCAGCTGCACGCGGGCGGCAAATTCGACTCCCAGACCTACGCGGTGTCCGGCGGCTTGCACGGTGTGGGCCTATCGGTGGTCAACGCCTTGTCGACTCGGATCGAGTTGGCGATCGACCGCGACGGTTACCACTGGACGCAGAACTACCTGCATGCGAAACCCGAGGAACTGGTGCGCGGTGCGCCGACCGAGCGCACCGGCAACACCACCAGGTTCTGGCCGGATCCCGAGATTTTCGAGACCACTACGTTCAACTTCGAAACGGTCGCCCGTCGCATGCAGGAGATGGCTTTCCTCAATCAGGGCCTGACGATCGTCCTGACCGATGAGCGGGCGAGCGCCGCCGACGAGGTGGACAGCGAGATCGCCGAAGCGCCGAAGGGTGCCGAGGAGGCGCCGGCCGAGCAGGTGAAAACGCGGACCTATCACTACCCGGGTGGTTTGGCAGACTTCGTCCGGCACCTCAACCGGACCAAGCAGCCGATCCACAACTCTGTTGTCGGGTTCCTCGGTAAGGGCACCGGCCACGAGCTCGAGGTCGCGATGCAGTGGAACGCAGGGTATTCGGAGTCGGTGCACAGTTTCGCCAACACCATCAACACCCACGAGGGCGGCACTCACGAGGAGGGCTTCCGCGCGGCGCTGACGACGGTGGTCAACAAGTACGCCAGGGACAAGCGGCTACTCAAGGAGAAAGACGGCAACCTGACCGGTGACGACATCCGCGAAGGTCTGGCTGCCATCGTGAGTCTGAAAGTCGCCGAGCCGCAGTTCGAGGGTCAAACGAAGACGAAGCTCGGCAACACCGAGGTGAAGTCCTTCGTCCAGCGCACCTGCAACGAGCACCTCACCTATTGGTTCGAAGCCAATCCCGCCGACGCCAAAACTATTGTCAGCAAAGCTATCTCGTCGGCCCAGGCGCGCACGGCCGCCCGCAAGGCGCGCGAACTGGTCCGCCGCAAGAGCGCCAATGATCTCGGTGGTCTGCCGGGCAAACTGGCTGATTGCCGGTCCAAGGATCCGAGTAGGTCCGAGATTTACATCGTCGAGGGTGACTCCGCCGGTGGTTCGGCCAAGTCCGGGCGTGACTCGATGTATCAGGCGATCCTGCCGCTGCGCGGAAAGATCATCAACGTCGAGAAGGCTCGCATTGATCGGGTGTTGAAGAACAACGAAGTCCAGTCGATCATCACCGCGTTCGGTACCGGTATCCACGACGAGTTCGATATCGCCAAGCTGCGTTATCACAAGATCGTGCTGATGGCCGACGCCGATGTCGACGGCCAGCACATCGCGACGTTGCTGTTGACGTTGCTGTTCCGGTTCATGCGTCCGCTGGTCGAGCAGGGGCACGTGTATCTGGCTCAGCCGCCGCTGTACAAGCTCAAGTGGCAGCGCAGCGATCCGGAGTTCGCCTACTCCGACCGCGAACGCGACACCTTGCTGGCCGAGGGGCTCGCCGCAGGCAAGAAGATCAACCGCGACGACGGCGTCCAGCGCTACAAGGGTCTCGGCGAAATGAACGCTAAGGAACTCTGGGAGACCACCATGGACCCGCAGGTCCGGGTGCTACGCCAGGTGACCCTGGACGACGCCGCCGCGGCCGACGAGCTGTTCAGCGTGCTGATGGGCGAAGACGTGGCAGCCCGCCGCAGCTTCATCACCCACAACGCCAAAGACGTGCGCTTCCTCGACGTTTGAGCGTCAGGCGTCCTCGAACACCGGGCCCTCGTGCAGCACCGCGCCGTTGCCGTCGTACACCCGGACCGTCAGGTGGCGCGTCGCGGCACGCTGCTGCTCGCCGGTGTCACTGCCGAACAGCACGTCCAGAATTTCGTCCGTCGACGCGCCCGCTGCCCGCAGCTCGCCCATCCGCCGCTCGAAGGGCAGATCGAGATCTATTGTCACACCGAATGTTCGGGCAACAATGTCGGCGACGAAGACCGTCCCGTCCTGGCTGATCAGCTCCAGTTTTTCGGCACCCTCGGCAATCTCACCCGACACCCCGTGCTGCCGCACATTCGTGACCGAGAACGGACGCTCGCTGAAATCGCGCCGAAACCCGTCACCCCAGATATTGCCGAGGGGTAGTGGGTTCTCATCGAACAACAACTCGCCCGCATGACCGGAATCGTTGTAGGCCAACAGCGAGCCACCGGCCGTGCGGGCCCCGATGCGCGCACCCGGGTGCCACCCGGCGTGCGAGACCGACAGCACCGGCCGACTGTTCACCTCCGCATCCCGATACGCCGCGCCGAAAGCTTGCAAATCCGCTCCCAACTGCCGTGCTGGATCGTCGAACCGTGCATCGTCCGGTGAACTCATCGCGCCCTGACCCTCTTTCACTAGTTCGTTCCAGAACTCAACCGCAGCAGAACGGATCGTCGCACGGCTGGCCGACTTCGCTGCCGTATGCGACGAAGTCCCGCACCGGTGCCAAGACCGCCTCGGCCGTCTCCGGCTCCAGCAGCGGTGCGGAACGATCGAGCGGCCGGCCCCACGACGGTGGTGTGTCATCAATATCGAACCGCACTACGCCGTCGATGAACAGCGTCCATAATGCGTGGTCCGGAAAGCTGTTGAGCCGCAACACCCACCACTGATCCTCAACCACAGCGGCCACCGGAAAGTAGACGTTCCGCGTGAACCGCCACTCGGGTCGCGCATGCAGCTCAGGCCGTGACATCCCCTCATTCTCTTCGATCTCACGGCCACAGTGCGAGCGCGCCGGCCGCGGGAACAGCTGCCGCACGATTCCCGCGGCCGAGTCCACCAACTATCCGGCCGAACCCGTCCGCGGCGTGTTGTCGACCACCGCACCGCGATAGTCGATCCACAACACCTCCTCGGTCACATCACCCGGCCGCCCGCACGTCACCGAGATGGTCACCGTCGTATGCGGCCGAATCCGCTCCCGCACCGGCACCTGCCCCGTCATCCGCCGCTCATACCAATCCGAGCACGAGGCCACCCCCTCCACCCGATACGTGTCATCGGTGTCATTGCGACAAACAAACCCCTCGCACGACACCCCCGGTGCCAACTCCTGCGCAGCCGCCTGCGGTGCCAAAACACCCACCGTGCTCACGACCAAGGCAGCAACCCCCACCCCGAACCCCAACTTGTGACGCATAGATAACTCTCCATTCGAGAACCCGACCCGCACGCCAACGTACTGACCAGGCATGTCCTGCCGATCAGTTCCCGATCAGCGTCAGATCATCCGCGAGCGGGCGGCGCTCGACCTCCCCTGCACTGCCTCGCCTCGCCTCGCCTCGCCTTGCCTCGCCTTGCCTCGCCTTGCCTCGGTTCGGTTCGGCGGACGGCTAGGCGGCCTGTGAGGTACGACAACGACCGCAAGGTGTTCGTGGTCACCGTCGTAGACCGGCGCGGGCTCGTGGAACCTTCGCGCTGGTGGCCTACCGTCGACGCGAATCCGGTCGGCGCGGCGGGCGTAAGTCCAACAACAACGGCCTATCCGCCGAATGCGACTGCGGTCGGAAGTTCGGATCTCGCAGAGCGCGTTCGACGTCGGCGAGAACCGGTGTGAGGTTTGTGACGGCTTGTTTGAGACTCTCTGAGCACTAGTTGGCAACGGGTTTCGGCCAGGGTTCGCCTGGAGGCCAATCTTCAGGCAGTCCGAAGAAGTCCGATGCGGTGACCGGCGCTGTTATCCCAATGAGCTGGGTTCCGTCGAATTTGACTGTTGCCCATGGAAAGCTGTGGCTCTCGGGCAACGGGTGAAGTGGATCAGGGTGTTGCCACAGGGTAGTTTCGGCTTGGAGCAGGTGGTATGGCATAAGCTGGTTGATCAGCAATACTGCGGAGACGTTGCGGTGCTGCCAGTCTGGAAAAACACCGAAGTAGCCATCAGGTTCTCGTATTACTTGGGTCGTCTCGTCACCCACAGTAGCGCTGAACTGGATTGCCTCGTGACCATAGAATGCGTTGGTGCTGTGCCAGCGATCGCTATCGAAGATGTAGGTGCCGATCGCGATGACGAACGGGGCGTTCAAATCGCCGTAGGCGTTGTGCTTAGCGGCCAGACCGTCGCGAATCATGGGGGCGTCATCGACGCGGCTGACACCGGCGTAGGCATACACGCCTATTGCTCTGTCGGTTGGACGTGTGCCGCGCGCTTCTGCCTTCTTCGGGATTGCTTTGAAAGTGGCGGCCCAGCCGCTGTGCTCCCAGTGCCACTCGGGCGCGACCCCAAAGTCGGGGTAGTCGTCCGGGTCTAAGCCAGCGAGCCACTTACGCAGGCCATTTCGTAGTCGGGCTGATGAAGGCGGGTTCGGTCCCTCTGTAAGGCTAGACAACCACAGGAAGAAGTTAGGATCGCCTAGTTCATTCACGATGTCGAACAGCACGGCACGACGCGCATTGGCACCCTTCGCGTCGGGGCTGCTGCCTGGAGCGATGGCCTCTAGGTAGAAGCCTGTGCCATCGCGCTCGGCGTAGAAGTCAGGGCGGCGTGAACCGGTCGGTGTGTGCGGATGGACCGTAACTGTGTAGTCAGCCAGTAGGAGGCATTCGTGTAGGTACAGCTCCAGGAATGCGCTCCGGAACTGTTCGTCTTCACCGAGGCGGATGCGTTGACACAGGTCGTTGTACTCCGCAATGTTAGTGATGTGATCGGCCCATGTCTGCATCAGCTGTCGCACGTGATCCCAGAAAGCACCGGCTACGCGACCTAGGAATTCAGACGTCGGTTCGCGGTGGCGAGCCGGGGCAGGGTCGGTGCGTTCAAAAGTATCGAAGATCGGTGCTCTTGTGTTGGTCATAAGAATCCTTCCTTGACCTGTCACCTACCTCAGTATCGAGATGTTGGCCCAACCTGTTTCGTTGCCGATCAGATACTGGAGGGATGTGGCGCGCATGAGACCGGCCAGTCCACTTGCCTAGCGCAGGCAAGGATCCGGAGTCGTGTCGACCGCTACGGGGTCTGCGGCAGCCTGTCAAGTGGTCTGAGGCGGCAGCTGGTCTGTTCATGGATTGTTCACGAAAACAAGAAAGGCCCCCTCGAAAGGGGGCCTGACCTGGTACTACGGTGGTGCGCGATACTGGGATTGAACCAGTGACCTCTTCCGTGTCAGGGAAGCGCTCTCCCGCTGAGCTAATCGCGCGAGGTGGAGACGGGAATCGAACCCGTGTGCACGGCTTTGCAGGCCGTTGCCTCACCACTCGGCCACTCCACCGTGCGAAGGGGGACGGCGAAACTTGTTTGCCTTGCCCTACCTCTTCGAGCGGATGACGGGATTCGAACCCGCGACCCTCACCTTGGCAAGGTGATGCGCTACCACTGCGCTACATCCGCATTCTTTGCATCTCGGCGGCTGTGGTGGCCTCCGTGGTGCGAGACAGAACATTAGCGGACGCCCGGTGAAAGCTACAAATCCGCTGGTAGAACGGGGGAAATCGGCAAGGTTGCCAGTGGGGCGGAGGTGGCCGGTGTGGTTGAGGAGGTTCGACCCGAGCTCCAGTAGGGTTGCCGGCCCGCCAAATAGGGGAGCGCGGCCCATCCGGCACCCCGTCGAGGCGGCCTGCCGCACACCACCTTCCGCCCCTGTCCGGGTGGCGATTTGGTGAACCGCCGGTGGCGCATGCTAATGTTCCATCTCGTTCGGAGGGTGCGCACGCGCCACCCGGCCCGCCACCATGTGGCATGAGTTCAGGTCCCATAGCTCAGCGGGAGAGCGTCCGCCTCACACGCGGAAGGTCGCTGGTTCGAAACCAGCTGGGACCACCGAATCCCCTCGACAGCATCTGGTCGGGGGGATTTTTGGTGTGATAGGGCAGGTCGGAGCGCTGGTGGAGAAAAGTATCCTCCCGGATGGGTGGACTATCCAGGAGGTGCGGCAACGCGCCCAGGACGACACCGTGGAGGTGTTGGATCCCTGCACGCCGGTATTTCACGCTCCTCGTGAACCGGACCAATCCGCCCCGTTGGACGTCGACGTGATTATCGGGTTCACCGGCTTGTGCCTCGCGCACCTGGTCGCGAACGGTGAGTGGTACATGGGTCACCGGGTCGAGCCGGGCGAGCCGATCTACTGCTGGTCCAGCTATGGCGCGGACCTCGGTGCCGCGATCGACGGGCTGTAGGGCGACATTCCGACCAAGTTTCTGGCGATGGGCGGACAAGCGTCGGGAGAATGCGGGATCATCGGTGGGGCAACGTATTTCGAGGGCGGGGGATCCCATGTCGGGCACTTTGAAGGATGTTACGGACGCGTCGTTCGAGCGGGAGATCGAGAGATCTGAGCGGCCGGTGTTGGTTTTGTTCTGGGCGGCGTCGGATGGGTGGGCTGACTATCAGGCTGTGTTGGGGGAGGTGGTTGCGGGGTATGACGGCAAGGTTGATGGGTGTCGGATCAATGCTGATGAGCATGCTGATACTGCGGCCAAGTGTGGGGTTCGGGCGCTTCCGACGGTGGTGCTGTTCGATCGGGGAGCGTGGGTGGCGCAGAAGCCTGGGGTGCGGAGTAAGCAACAGTTGATGGCGTTCATCGATCAGCATCTCTGACTCCGGCCGCTAGCGAGACTAAGCAACGGTTGGTACCGCGAAACCTGTTCGGAGTACGGCGGATTCGGGAACGGGGGGCGAACTCCTTGTTAAGATTCGCCGTGTGCAGCGCGCGTGGGGGATTTCACACGTCCGCGGTGGCTGTGCGTCGTATCGCTGAGGGAATCACGTGATGATCGTTGTGCGGAGTGTCGCGGACGTGCGGCAGGCCTTGGCGGAGCCTCGTGGTCGGGGGGAGAGCATCGGGTACGTGCCCACTATGGGGGCGTTGCATGACGGGCATCTTGCGCTTGTTCGGGCGGCCAGGGCGCGTGATGACGTGGTGGTGGCTTCGATTTTTGTCAATCCGTTGCAGTTCGGGCCGGATGAGGATTTCGATTCGTATCCGCGTGATGAGGACCGGGATCTGGCGCTCTGTGAGAAGGCGGAGGCGGATATTGCCTGGTTGCCGTCGGCGGATGAGTTGTTTCCGCCGGGGTTCGGGCTGACGGTCGCGGTGCCTCGCCTGTCGTCGGTGTTGTGTGGGGTGGGTCGGCCGACACACTTCGCCGGTGTTACCACCGAGATGTCGAAGATTCTGTTGCTGCTCGCGCCGACTGCGGTGTATTTGGGGGAGAAGGATTTTCAGCAGTTGGTGGTGATGCGGGCTGTCATTCGCGATCTGGGATTGCCGATCGAAGTGCGGTCGGTGCCCACGGTGCGAGAGCCGGACGGTCTGGCCCTTTCGTCCCGGAACGCTTACCTGGGTGCCGCCGAACGGCAAACGGCCGCATCGCTGTTCCGGATCTTGACGGAGCTCACGGAGAAGTTGCGGGTGGAACCGGGCTCGGTCACCGATGTGCTCGGCGAGGGGCGGCGGGCGCTGACCGAGGCGGGCATGGACCGCGTCGAATACTTGGAGCTGGTCGATCGGGAGACCCTGGACCCGGTCCGGGCAGCCACCAAAAGTGACCGCCTGGTCGCGGCCGTCTGGCTCGGCAGCACCCGCCTGATCGACAACACGGAGATTTGAACCCACGGCGTACTCGGCGCTGAAGTACGAATGCACATGGGGGGCGCGGAGGGCGACGAATGGACATGATGACGGAACTGCTGGACGCCGTGTCGGGGGATGTGGCAGCGCAGCGGTTACCTGGAGCGGTGGTGGCGGTCACCGCCGGCGGGTCCTTGGTCGACCTGCGGGCCGTCGGCGCTCTCGACCCGAGCGGCGCGCTGCCGATGCGCGAGGACGCCATCTTCCGCGTCTACTCCATGACGAAGGTCCTCACTGCGCTGGCGACGTTGACGATGGTGGTCGAAGACCGCCTCCGGCTGACGGATCCGGTCGCCGAGTGGCTGCCCTGCTTCACCGGCATCCGGGTCGAGGACGCCGGCACCCTGCGACTGCCGCGGCGGCCGCTGATCCTCGCCGACCTGATGCGGCAGACCGCGGGCATCGGCGGCGGCCGGCACACCTCAGCGAACGTCACGCCCTACTACGAGCAAGCTCAGTTGCAGAAGTACGAACACCGGACCGCGACACCGACTCTCGACCAGGTGGTCCGGAAAATGGCGACGCTGCCCCTTTCCGCCGATCCCGGGGCCAGGTGGGAATACGGCGTTGCCATGGATGTCCTCGGGCGCATTCTCGAACTGGTGGACAACCGGCCGCTCGATGAGATCATCGAGCACCGAGTCTGTCGCCCGCTCGGATTGCGCGACACCGGCTTTCACATCCGGCCGACGGAAATGCACCGCGCCGCCCAACCCTTCGCCGGAATTCCGTCGACCCCCGAAGACCTTGTGACACATCGAGAAAGACCTGCGTGGCTATCGGCCGGTTCGGGCGCGTATTCCACTGCCGTCGACTTCGCAAAGCTGCTGTGCGCGATCGCCCCCGACCACGACGGTCGACTGTTCATCCCTGCTCTGGGTCCCCTCACCAGGGAACTCTTCATCGATCAGATCGGTCAGCTGGCAGGTAGCGGGCCCGACTACATCCCGGGCAAGGGCTACGGCTTCTCCTACGGCCTCCATGTGCCGAGCAGTGATCCGACTTGGTCGGCGCCGCAGGCGAACACGGTCGGATGGCTGGGCCGTGCCGCGAGCTCGTTCGTCCTCAACATGGCCACCGGCGTAGGGGCCGTCCTGATGACCTATCGCTACGGACGAGCGGTCTACTACCGGGATCAGGTCCGCTCGATTGTGGCGAGCCACCAGGCCACGTCATGGACGTAGCCGACGAGCCGGTTGTCCTGGTAGACGGCCTGCGCAAGACCTACGGCTCGGTCGTCGCCCTGGACGGAGTGGGTCTGTCCGTCGGTCGCGGCGAAATCTTCGGTCTGCTGGGCCGCAACGGCGCCGGAAAGTCCACGGCGCTCGACATCATCTGCGGACTCGTCAAACCGACCGCCGGGCGGGTGGAGGTCTTCGGCACCGACGTGCGCAGGCACGGCCGTCGGCTACGCAGGCGCATCGGCTATGTCCCCCAGGACAATACGGTGTACCTGGCCATGACGGTGTGGCAGAACCTGCGCTTCGCCGCGATTGTGCGCGGCATGCCACGCCCCACCGCGCACCGTAAAGCCGCCGAGGTGATGGAGCGGCTCGGCCTCAGCCGGATAGCGGACCGGGGCGGCGCGCAACTCTCGGGTGGCGAGCGCCGCCGGCTGTCGATCGGCATGGGCATCGTGCATTCGCCCCCGCTGATGGTCCTGGACGAACCGAGCACCGGCGTCGACATCGACTCCCGCCAAGCGATTCACAACGTTCTCAGAGAACTGCGTGGCGAAGGCTCGACGATCCTCTACACGACCCACCACCTGGAGGAAGCCGAGATCCTCTGCGACCGAATCGGTGTGCTCGATGAGGGCACGCTCATCGTCACGACCGACGTGAAAAGCTTTGTGGCGGAATACGCCAGCCCGTACTGCGAGATCATCAGCGAGCAGGCGGCAGCCGTGACGACCCTACTGCACGACGTGCTACCCGACACCGCGATAACGGTGCACGGCAGGCGGATCCGGGTGGCGGCCCAACAACCGGAGATCCTGCCGACCCTCGTGCGAGTGCTCGACGAGAGCGACCTGCCCGTCAAAGATGTGCGCGCCGTGCCTGTTTCGCTGGAGAACGCCTTCCTGCAGATCATCGAGCAGCAGTCGAAGTCGGCGGCGCGATGACGATCACCTGGGCCTTCGTCCGAAAAGAACTGGCCACCTGGCGCCAGGACCCCACCCTCTTCGTATTCCTCTTCGCCGCACCACTTCTGATGCAGGCGCTGCTCAGCGACGCCTTCTCCGGCATCATCGGCGGCACCGGGGCAAATCAGACTGTCCCCGGCTTCACAGTGATGTTCGGCTTCTACGTGATGATGTTCATGGGCACCTCCCATTACCGCGAACACGCCTCCGGCGCATGGAGTCTGGTCAAGGCCAGCGGTCTGTCCAGGGCAACGATGGCGATCCAACTGGCCATCCCGTACTTCGTGCTCTCCTCGGCGCAGATGGCGCTGTTGATCCTCACCGGCTGGTGGCTTTTCGGCGCGACGGTCAACGGTTCACTGCTCGCCTTGGCCGTGCTCATCCTGACCATCGCCTGGGCCGCCATCGCCCTCGGCCTGGTGCTGATCTCGCTCACCCGGAACGTGTCGGCCATGCAAAACCTTTGCCAGCTCGTGGTTCTCGGCATGGGTGCGGTGGGCGGCGCCGTCGTACCGGTCCGGCTGATGCCCGACTGGGACCGCCCGCTCGCCCCGCTGACCCCGCAGTACTGGGCGGTGGACGGCATGCAGCGGGTCCTCGCCCAGCACGGGGGAGTGGTGAGCATCGGGCCCAACCTGCTCGTGCTCGCCGGCTGGGCCTGCGTCCTATCGATCATCGCGGCCTTCGCGTTCGATCCGGGCAGCCAGCGTCGCGTCGCTATTCGTTGACAGCGGGGAACCGCCGCAGTGCCGTAATCGAAAGGTGTGCAACACAATGGGAGATTCCGCGACAGCAAAAGGCCGGGTCATCCAGTCGTGGTCGAGGCAGGGCGGGGATCCGCCGCCGCGGATCGTCGGCGGCGACGGGTGCCGGTTCTTCGACGCCGCCGGACGGTCCTACCTCGACTTCGGCTCCCAGCTCGTCAACGCGAACCTGGGGCACAGCCGCACGGAGGTCCAGGAGGCGGTCCAGAAACAGGTGGCCACCATGGCCACGCTCGGCCGGCCGTGGGACGTCGAGATCGTGGCCGAGCTGGCGGACCGTCTCGCCGAAGTCACGCCGGGTGACCTCAACTCGTTCTTCTTCGCGTGCAGCGGCACCGAGGTGAACGAGGCCGCGATTCGGCTGGCGCGCGCATACACCGGCCGGAGCAAGGTCATCGCTCGCTACCGCTCGTACCACGGCAGCACGGCGGGCGCTCTCACGCTGACCGGCGAGCCGCGCCGCTGGGTCGGTGAACCGGGCATGCCCGGCGTCGTCCGCATGCTGGACCCCTACACCTATCGTTGTCCCGCAGGCCATCCCACGCCCTGCCCCGTGTGCTCGGGCGCACCGCACCTCAGGGAACTGCTCCAATACGAAGGTGCCGATAATGTGGCGGCGGTGATCCTCGAGCCGATCACCGGGATCAACGGCGTGATCGTCCCGCCCGACGGGTACTTGCAGGCGATCCGTGACGTGTGTACCGAGCACGGCATCCTGCTGATCTTCGATGAGGTGATGACCGGCTTCGGCCGCACCGGAAGCTGGTTCGCCTGCGACCGGTGGGGCGTCGTGCCGGACATCATCACCTGCGCAAAGGGTTTGACCGCCGGTTACGTGCCGCTGGCGGCCGCGGCCGTGAGCGACCGGCTGTCGAGCTGGCTGCAGGACTCGGTCTTCCCATACGGGTTGACCCACAGCGCCCATCCCGTCGGTTGCGCGGCCGCCGTCGCCGTGCTGGGCGTCTACCAGAAGGAACGACTCGTCGAACGCGCGGAGCGGCTCGGCCCGCTGATCGAGAAAGAGCTGCGCGCCTTGGCCGATCGGCATCCGTCGATCGGGGATATTCGCGGCAGCGGCTGCTTCTGGGGAATCGAACTGGTCACCGACCGCGCGAGCAAACAGCCGTTCGTCCCGTTCAACCCGAATACCGCTGCCGCCGAACCGATGACGAGGCTGACCGCCGCCGCATTCCGCAAGGGTTTGTATCTGCTCACCCACTGGAACATGATCCTGGTCTGCCCGCCGCTGATCATCGAGGAGGCGGAGATCCGAGAAGGAATGGCACTGTTGGACGAAACCTTGTGCATCGCCGATGAATACGTCGTCGGCAACGGATAAGTGGCATCCATGACCGGCAAGGTATCGATCTGCGAGCTCATCGCGAAAACAGCGGCGGACCGGCCACACGACTGCGCCGTCAAGGTTCGCGGCTTCAGCGCCGGCGAGGAGATCACCTGGCGTGAACTCGTGTCGAAAACGCAAGAGCAAGCAGAGGTGTTCAGACAGAACGGCTTACGTGCGGGCGACGTAGCGGCGGTAGCACTGCCGCCCGGGATCGGCCACGTCATTGCCACGCTGGCGCTGTGGGAAGTGGGCACCACCGTGCTCCCGGTGGACCACCGATGGTCCGACACCCTGAAGTCGAACATCGTCGACCGATATCCACGAGGCTGGGTGGTCGAAGGCAACGGCTTGATTTCCTATCACTCACGGAGAGAACGCATCTCGGAACTGTCAGACGGCCTGCCGAGATCGATATCGCTGTCCGGCGGAACAACCGGCGACCCGAAGCTCATCATCAGAAATCGCCCATGGGCGTACGACGAAAAGGGTCCGCTCAGCAGCAAAGAACGTGAGCGGGGCATGGCATACGGCCAAACCCAGATCGTCGGACTCCCGCTCTATCACGCGGGTTTCGGTGCCCTGTACCACGGACTCGCGCTGGGGCATCGCATCATCATCCCGGGTAACGCGTCCCCGAAACTGTTCCTGGAGCTGCTCGAATCCGAACGGGTGGAGGTCGTAAGGACCGTGCCCGCACAGATGGCCACGCTCATCCAAGCCAGCGGCACGGCCAGTCACTGGTTCTCCTCGCTGCGCCTGGTCGTGCACACTGCGGCCAGGTGCCCGGAGACGGTGAAGCGCCGCTGGCTGGAGCGGATCGACCCGACCAAGGTGTACGAGGAATACGGCAGTGTCGAACGGATCGGCGTGCTCAGCATCCGCGGCGACGAGTGGCTCGAGCATCCCGGATCCGTCGGGCGTCCGGTGCACTGCTCGGTCCGCATCTTGGACGAGTTCCATCGGGAAGTCCCCGCCGGTACCACCGGTGAACTGTTCATGACCGACGAGAGTGCCGAACAGCCCAGATACCTCGGCACCGGGCCGAAACTAGCTGAAGTAGACGGGCATTTCAGCGTCGGCGATCTCGCGTGGATGGACGACGAAGGCTACGTGATGCTGGTGGGCCGCAAGGATGACGCCATCAACGTGGGCGGCATCAAGGTCTTTCCTCGCGACATCGAACGCATCCTGGAACGCCACGACAAAGTACACGACGTCCGCGTCCGCGCAATGCCCGATCCGGATCTCGGCGAGGTCGTGCACGCCGAGGTCAGCCTGCACAGCGGCGACCCAGCGCAGATTTCAGCCGAGTTGTTGCGCAGCTGCCGCGACGAACTGACCAGAGCCCAGACACCGCGAGCGATCGAGATCGTGGACGATGTGCGCAGGACAGCGTCCGGCAAGCTGCGCCGAAAGGACTGACGTGGAACAAATCTGGTCCGTCGTCGACCGCGTGTGCGGCACCGGCTACACCGAGCCCACCGCCAACTTCTACGAACTCGGCGGCGACTCACTCCTGGCTGGCGAGCTGATGTCCGCGCTCCGTGCCGAATTCGGCGTCACAGTCCCGATGAACCTCCTGTTCGAGGCACCCGACATGGGCACCTTCGTCGAGGACGCGCTGCTGCTGACTCAACGCGGCGGCTCGTAGCGACCGTCCACGGCGGTCCAGCCGCCATCGACACACAGCATCGATCCGGTGATGAAGCTGGCTGCATCGGACGCCAAAAAGGCGACAGCTCCGGCGATTTCACTAGGCTGCGCCCACCGCCCCAGCGCGCTTTTGGACGCGTACGCCTGCTGCCACTCCGGCACCTCGAAGATCGGATCGGTCAGCGGCGTCCGCACCACCCCGGGCGCGACCGCGTTCACCCGCACCCCGGCCGGACCGAACTCCGCAGCGGCCCCACGTATCAGCTGCACCAGCGCCGCCTTCGACGCGGCGTAAACGGCCTGCCCCGGCTCCACGGTGAGCGCCCGAATCGACGACATACCCACGATCGAACCGCCCCCTCGGGCGACCATGCCCTTCCCGAACGCACGAATCATGTGGAAGGCGGCGCGTAGGTTCAGATCGAGGACGGCATCGAATTCCTCAGTCGCATAGTCGAATAAGCGCTTGCGGACATTCCGCCCCGTGGTGAAGACGAACACGTCCAGCTCGCCCAGTTCATTCGCGGCCGCCTCGACGGCAGCAGCATCCCGCGCATCCAACTGCACGGCGGTGGCCGGATGACCAGCCGAGCTCGCGGTTTCCTCCGCCCGCGCGAGATCGAGATCCGCACACACCACCTCTGCGCCGAGGGCCGCGAGAGCAAGCGCGGATTCGCGACCGATACCGCTACCCGCGCCGACGACGAGGGCACGTTTTCCGTCGAGTCGGAACAGCGATCGATAGTCGACTGGAACAGTGGCTTCGGGCTCCGCGGTCATCGGTTTCGTCCTAACTTGTTCATCACGAACGGTCGCCGTGCGTGGCGAGGGGGTTACAGCGGGTAGGGCAGCGTGACCGTCTTGACGGTGCTCATCTCCCGAATCGAGTAGGACAGCCCTTCCCGGCCGAGCCCGCTGGACTTCACGCCGCCGAAGGGGATGTGCGGCGAGTCGAAATGTGGTCCGGCATTGAGGTTTACGGCACCGACGCGCAGTGCCGCGGCGATCTCGGAGAACTCGGCTGCATCCGAGGTGACCACCCCCGCCTGCAACCCGTACCTGGTCCCGTTAGCAACCTCGATCGCCGCCGCCGTATCGGCCACCCGGATCACCGGCGCTACCGGACCGAACGTCTCCTCGACCACCAACTCGGCGGCGGCGGGCACATGATCGAGGACAGCGGGGGTGATGAGCGAGTCCCGCCGATCGCCTCCGTACAGCAGCTTCGCGTTCGCGGCGACCGCGTCCGAGATTCGGCGCTCCACGACGATCGCGGCTTCCGCACTGATGAGGGGCCCGACATCGGTCGCCGGATCGAGTGGATCCCCGGCTCGTTTACGGCGGGCCGCCTCGACCAGCCCGGCAACCAGATCGTCGGCGATCGCACCCACGGCGATCACCCGCTTGATCCCTCGGCAGGATTGCCCGGCAGTGGCGAACGCACCTTGGCCCGCCAATTCCACCGCCAGCCCGAGATCGGCGTCGGGCAGGACGATCAAGGGATCGTTGCCGCCCAGTTCCAGCAAGAGCTTCTTGCCCGCAGCAACCCTGGCCACATCCCGTCCGGTGCGCACCGAGCCGGTGAAGGTCACCATGTCGATGTCCGGATGACCGGCCAACGCCGGGCCGATCGTGCCCGGCTCGCCGGTGGTGACGACCAGATGTTCGGGCGGCAACCCCGCTTCCAGGAGGATCTCAGCGAAGGCCAGCGCGGTAAGCGGCGTCTTCTCCGAGGGTTTCAGCACGACCGCACACCCGGCCGCCACGGCCGGCGCCACCTTCACGACGACCTGATTGAGCGGCCGATTGAACGGCGTGATCGCCGCCACCACCCCGACCGGTTCGAAGATGGTGAGCGCCAACCGATCATGGCCGGGCACCGGAATGCTCTCGCCGCGCAACCGCTCGGCCTCGGTCGCCGCGACGACGAGATTCGTTGCCGCGCGTTCGGTTTCCTTACGCGTCTCGGCAATGCACACGCCGGACTCTTGGGAGATGAGTTCGGCCAGGGCTCCGGATCTTTCGCGGATGAGGTGTGCCGCCGCACTCAGGACCGCCGCCCGCCGATCCGGTCGCATCGGTCGCCAGGCGGCCCGGAGTTCCCGGACCGCTTCGTCCATCTGGGCCACGCTGTCGCGCGCGACCAGGCCGACGTCCTCACCGGTCCACGGGTTACGCACGGTGCTCTGGTCGGTAGCGGGTAACAGTGCGCCGTTACGAAACATGATCGTGCCTTTCGGAGATCTCACCGGATGCTGTCACGAAAGCCCGGAACCGCCTTGCTACTTCAGCCGGACCGACCGCGGGCCTGCCGAGCTCTGCGATCGACCCGGGGCGAATCATCAAGTAGACGAACGCCGGTCCCGGCTCGACCTGGGCAACCTTGATGGCGTCGGTGAATTCGGCCAGGTCGGCGCAGTCGTACACGCGCGCATAGCCGCAGGCCCGCGCCACGGCGGGAAAGTCGACCTGCGCCGCCAGGCTCTGCTGCCCGCCCGTCGAATCGTGAACGCCGTTGTCCAGCAAGACATGAATGAGGTTCGGCCCGGCGTGCGCACCGACTGTTGCCAGCGTGCCCAGCCGCATGAGCGCCGCGCCGTCACCGTCGATCACCACCACCGGTCGGCGGGTGTGCCGGGCCACCCCGAGCCCGACCGCACTGGCCGACCCCATCGCGCCGACCAGATAGAAGTGCTGCGGCCGGTCCGCGAGCGTGTAGAGCTCACGGCTCGTCTTGCCGGTCGTGGACCCCACGGCCGCCGTATCGCCAACGGATCCGACCAGGCACTCCAATGCCGCCATGCGAGTCGGGGCATCGCGAGCCTTGGGGGAGCCGGTGACCGGCGGTACCACGGGCGCAGCCAGCGGCGGCTCAACGAGTTGCTGGGCAGCCAGCACGCCATTCCGCAGCACGAACGCGAAAGGCTG
Organism: Nocardia suismassiliense; assembly: GCF_900269665.1. Lineage (GTDB taxonomy): Bacteria > Actinomycetota > Actinomycetes > Mycobacteriales > Mycobacteriaceae > Nocardia > Nocardia suismassiliense. The sequence continues at coordinate 6,757,551 of NZ_LT985361.1, read as the reverse complement.
TTGCGCGCGGTCCATTTCGGCCCAGCCGGTATCCAGACAAGCATCGAGCTCGGCGGCCTCGGACGGTAGCACCGCATGCCCGACCTGCATGAGCTCCAACAGTCCCGGCGTTATCGCCCCCATCAGCTCGTGTTGCGGCTCGTCCGGACACCCCGGTTCGCCGCGCCAGCTGATGAGCAACGGAACCGGAATGCGGCTGGGATGGGTCAGCGACGTCAGCGGGTTGACCATATTGCCGAGCCCCGAATTCTGCGCCATCACACACGCTGTCGCACCCGCCAGCCAGCACCCCGCGGCGATCGCGACCGCCTCGCCCTCCTGCGTCACGGGCAGATACCCGGCGGCCACCCCGGACGCCACCCGGTTGATCACCGGAGTCAGATAGGAGCACGGCACCCCGGCGATATCGACCACGCCGCGGGCGATGAGCCCACCGAGCAGATCGTCGGCGTCGATCACGAATCCACCCATTTCTTGGCCAGTTCGGTGTAGTGCTCCTCATCGGTCTCGAGGTCCGGATAACCCATGAGGGCGAACAGTTCCCCCAGCGCGGCAATGGTCGGCTCCACGGCCGCCGCACCGTCGAGCCGCAACGACCGGCAGACCTGCCGCATCGCGACCACCGTGGCCCGCATCGCCTGATTCGCCCAAATCACCGCCGCGATACCGAGTTCGGCGTACCGCTCCTGCGGTGTCTCGTGATAGGTGGTCGGCGCGATCACCAGCGGCAGCCGATTCCCCCATTCCGTGGTGAACTCGGCGATCTCGTCGATGGTTCGCTGCCGCGAGTGAATGAAGATGGCGTCGGCCCCGGCCTCGCGATACGCCTCGGCCCGCCGCAGCGCCTCGGCCAGTCCGGCGCCGGCGATCAACGCCTCGGTGCGGGCCACCAGCACGAACTGGGCGTCGACCTTGTCCCGGCAAGCCGCGATCTTGGTGCACATATCGCCGATCGGCGCCAACGGGTGGCTGTCCCCGAAGTAGGAGTTCATCTTCGGAAAGACCTTGTCCTCCATGCAGATTCCCGCCGCCCCGATCTGCTCGGCCCGCGCCGCGACCCGGCGCGCGGTATTGAAATTGCCGTAGCCGGTGTCGGCGTCGACGAGCACGGGGATGGCACCGGACTCGACCACCCTGGCGGCGAGGGCCAGCAGTTCGCCCCAGGACACCTCGTCGCTGTCCCGAGCGCCCAGGACGGTCGACATACACAGCCCGGAAGCCCATAGCCCGGCGAATCCGGCCTCGGCGGCGATGCGGGCGCTGAGGCCGTCGTGCGCGCCCATCAGGAAGGACGGCGCCGGGTCGGCGAGCAGCCTGCGCAACCGCACTCCGGCGGCACCCCCGGCCGATGATGCTGAGTGAAGGGGGAGGTTCTCTATCACGGGTACTGCCTCTCGGATCAGGTCACTCTGCCTTCGGCGGGCGGCGGCCCGCCGGCCAGAACGGTGGCGACTCCCTCGGCGATCCGGCGCCGGCAACTGCGCTCGGATTCCATCGAGAGAAACGCGCGGTGCGCGGACACGACCACGTCGTCGCGGGTCAGCAGCTTGCGCGCGGTCGGATCGTCGTTGGGATCCTCGGGGGTGAACACGTCCGAGGCGAACCCGCCGAGCCGACCGGCCTCGAGCGTGTCGAGCACGGCGGCCGGGTCGACCAGCCGTCCTCTGGCGGTGTTGACGAGCAGCGCACCAGGCCGGACCGCAGACAGTGCTGCGGCATCGATGAGCCGGTCGGTCTCGCCGGTCAGCGCCGCGTGGATCACCACCGCGTCTGCGCTGCCGAACAATTCGGCCAAGTCGGTGGCGGCGGTGACGCCGTAACCTGCCATCAGATCGGCCGAGACGTACGGGTCGTAGGCGATGACGTTCTGGTAGAACGCCTGTAGTTTTCGCGCGGTCGCCCGGCCGATGCGGCCGAACCCGATGATGCCTGCGGTACACGTCGACACCCGTCGCGGCACCCCGCCCGCGTGGATGTTCCACTGACTGTTCTTGACCAGGCGATCCTGGGTGCAGACCTTGCGTTCCAGCGCGAGCAGCAGGGCGAGGGTGTGGGTGCTGACCTCGTCGACGCAGTAATCGGGCACGTTGAAGGAAACGATGCCGGTGCCGGCGAGCAGCGGGGCGTTCAGGTTATCGATACCGACCCCGCTGCGAGCGATCACCCGGCAGGTCGGCCCGACCGCTTCCAACAGCTCCGGAGTCACCTGGCAGCGATAGATCACCAGGGCGTCGGCGCCGCGCACATGGTCGTGAAAAGCCGGACCCTGCAATAGATATCGGCCGTCGAACAGTCCGAGGCGTAGCTCGGTCTCACTGCCGAAGGCCGCGCGTTCGATGTCGGCCCTGGCGAGGTCCGGCTGTCCCAGGTCGTTCAGCGCCCAGGCGGGATCGGTGTAGACGACGCGCAAACTTCTCTCCCGTGCTGCTCAAGAGTCGTAACCCCAGCCGCGGTTGTCGCGGCGGCCACGCCGCAAGGTGGACACCGCGGCGTAGGTATTGGTCAGTTCGTACAGATCGAGGTAGCCGAGATGTCGTCCGGAACCGAGCTTGAGCACCGCGCCGTCGCCCGACCAGTGGTGCGTCACGAACGGCGCGACCCACGCCGAGGCGTCGACGCTCAGCTCCGCGTGTTCTTCGCGCCCGTCGGCATTGGTCCAGTGCAGGGTGGGGGAGCCGGCGGTCACCAGATAGTGGGACTCGGCCGGTTCCCCCAGGTTTGCACCGTGACCGGACACGAGCATGAAGAGTCCGGTGAGATCGGGCAGGTGCGGGGCGGAGGCGGTCGAGGTGACCTGGTAGCCCTTGAAAGTCCTTACCTCCCTGCGACATTCTCCGATGTCCTTGAAGGTTTTACCCACAGCGTCGTGCCTGGTAGCGGGCCGGATCAGTAGCCGGTAATCGAAGCCGAGCGTCGTCCCCAGCGCGCGCAGCAGCTCGATACCGCCCTCGTCGAGCGCCGCGAGGAGATCTGCTTCGCCTGCACCCAGGAGGGCCGCGGCCGATTCGAGAGTGTGGCCGCGTCGATCCAGCAGCAGGGTGGCGACCTGCTGCGGGGCCGGGCCTTCTTCGAGCCAGCCGAACATCGCGTGCGCGGCGGGGTCCGACCAGTCGTTGACGTCCTCCATCAACCCGGCGAGCGAGGACTGACCGGTATAGGACACGATGCGGGCCGGGGCGGCCCCGGCCAGTGAGTAGGTGTGCGGGCAGTACGACGGCTCGACGTAGGAGTCGCCGACGATCCAATTGTCCGCTCCGGCATTGGCTCTGATCACCTGCCAGGTCGCCTCGCTGAGCTCCTCGCCCCAACGCCCGTGGATACCACCGGGACCTAGATTGATGGTGATAGCCGGCTCCAGATGCCCATTGTTCAAGGCGGGCAAACGATCTGCGGGGCAGAGGATGTCGAGAATGACCGGCGCGACCGCGCCCTGCGGCGCCGCCATTGTGTAGTAGTTGTAGAAATGAATGCCGTCGCGCTGGATGGGGCGCCGGGTGTCGTGCAGGTCCTGCGCGGTGCGGACCAGCACGGTCAGCCCGGATCGTCCGCTGGCGGCGAACTGCTCCGGGGTGATCTGGAGCGCGCGAGCCACCGCGGCGGCGAGCTCGTCCGGCCACTCCTCGCTCGACAGCATTTTCTCGAGCTGTTCGTGATCCAGTCCGACGGCGTCGGCGGTCTGGCCGGTCGTCATCTTCCTGGTGTTCAGCCAGTGCATGACCTTGTAATTGTCAACGCGCATAGTCTCTCTCCGCGGTCCCGGCCAACAGATGAGTCAGGGCTGCCACATCCACGCGGCGGGGGTTGTTGCCCGCGCGGTCGTAAGCGAGTGCTTCGGTGGCGATTCGAGGTGCGTCGTGGCGGATGTCCGGGGGCGCGGGCAGTGCGGGTGATCGCGCGAGCTGGTCGATCTTGCAAGCCAACGACTCGACGGTGCTCTCGCCCGCCGCCTGCACCACCCGGGTGATGGCGTCGCGTACCCGCTGGGCCCCGCGCGGGTCGGTGCAGTCGTCGCCGACGAGGGCGTTGTACCGCAGCACCGATGCCAGCGTGAGTCCGCACGCATGGCCGTGGCTGAGCCCATGGCGCAGCGTAAGCGGATACGACATCGCATGGCACACAGTGGTTCCCGCGATGGCGATGGCCCGTCCGGAGAGGTGACCGGCGAGCAGCGCCGCATGACGTTCGGCCGAGCCGAAACCGTGGTGCGGCCGGTTCAGTAACTCGGCCAACAGGTTCCATGCGGTAGCACCCAGCCACTCGGACTGCTCGTCGGCGCGGATCGACCACGCGCCCTCCAAGCCCTGCGCGAGCGTATCCAACAGGCAACTGACGAAGTAGGACTCGGGCAGCCCGGCGATCAGGTCCGGGTCCAGAATCGCCGTCACCGGTCGCAGGGCAGCGCCGCGCAGGGAGAGCTTGCGGCCCTGGTCCCGATGCCAGATCGTGGCGAACGGGGTGGCTTCGGCGCCGGTTCCCGGCGTGGTGGGCAGCGCGATGATCGGCGGAACGTCCTCGGCGCCTGCCTCTTCCGCGCAGGCCCGCACCACCAGCTCGGGCGTGGGATCGGCGCTGATCGACAGCGCCGCAGCGGCTTTGCCCGCATCCATGACGCTGCCGCCGCCTACCGCGAGCACTACGTCGGCGCGATGGGCGCGCACCGCGCGAGCCAGCAGCGCGACGGATTCGGGAGTCGGCAGGCCGGAGTGCGTCACGACGTGCAGCGGAAACGACCGCAGTGCTGCGAGCAGCGGTTCGGACCAGCTACGTAGCGTGAAGCCGCCGCCGGTAATCACCAATACGCGCGGAGCCTGCGCCGTACCTGCCGCCGCGGCAACGACTTCGGTGGCGACCTCGGCGGCGCGCATGCCGACAATCGTGCGAGGCGAGTTCAGCAGCAAGGTGCTGTCTCGAACATCGGCGGCATCCATCAACCACCTGCCTCCATCGGAAGAACACGAGCCGGCAACTACCGCAGGGCACCTCGGAACGGACGCCGGCAGCACGTCGGACACCGCCCGTGGACGTGCGGGTGCCCGCCACGGAACAAGCTGTCCCCTCGGTGTCCCCCCGGTGCTCGGACAGGGTTTTTTGCGTGAATACAAGGTACCGTAGGCCCGGTGAATATCGGCGAATATCACATTCGCCGTCCCGCCGGTTCCCTGGGAGTCGCATGAACATCGACGGCGCCGAAGTGCGACAGACGACCGATGGTTACCGCGCACAGGTTTCCCGAAACCAATTGAGGTTCGCCACAATTGCGGAGTCGTACGCCGGTGGACAGGCAAGGCGACTCGACGTCGAACTGCTCGCCGAGCTGATCCGCCCGCTGGAGTTCGAGCGGGCCCTCGACGTCGCCACCGGCACTGCGGCCGCCGCGGCGGTGGCCGCGAAAGTCGGTGTGCGCCCGAAGATCATCGGGGTCGACTCGTCGGCGGAGATGCTCGCGCAGGCGCGGGCCAACGGTGAGGTGGACTCGGTGCAGCTGGTCGTCGCGCTGGTCGAGGAACTGCCGTTCGCGGACGGCACTTTCGATCTCGTCATGTGCACGCGGGCGCTGCACCACGTGCGGCGCCCGGAACTCGTCGTCGCCGAGATGGCGCGCGTGGTCCGACCCGGCGGGCACGTCATCATCGCGGACAACGTCACCGGACTCTCCGGCGACGCACACGAACAGCTCGAGCAGATACAGCGGGTACGCGACCCGGGACACGCGACGACACTGACCGAGCAACAGCTGCTGGACCTGCTGCGGGACAACTCCTTGGACGTGGTGGAGGGACACCGGACCACCAGTTTCCGGCCACTGGACGAGTGGCTGCACGACGGCGGCGCGGGCCCGGCGGAGTCGGCCGAGATCCGGCGACAGTTGTTGCCGCTCGGGCACATCGACGCGGACGGCACTTTCGGAACGAGCGTCGTCCTGCGCGAAGGCGAGGTCGCCGGACTACAGCAGGCGATGTCGTGGATCAAGGCGCAGCGAAGCGACGCGATCTAGCACGGGGACACCTACCTCGTCGTAGCATGGACAGACTTGACGCCTGGGGGTCCCCGTGGACATCACTTCGTTTGATGCCGGAATCAATGAGCCGGAACTCATCGAGTTCACGCAGCACCTCGTGCGCACGCACACTCTGGAAGAGGTGGGCCGCGGTGAGCGCGCGGTAGCGGAGTTCCTGCTCGCGAAAATCCGGGAATGGGACTGGGCGGTAGAGCTTTTCGACGCAGGCGGCCGCCCCAACATCGTGGTGACGTTGACCGGCGGTGGCGGGCCGGGACCGACGCTGGCCTTCGAAGGCCACATGGATGTGGTGACCGAAGGCGATCCCGACCAGTGGACCGTCGACCCGTTCGGCGGCGAGATCCGCGACGGGAAGCTCTACGGTCGTGGCTCCGCCGATATGAAGTCGGGCGTCGCGGCAATGCTGTACGGGGCACGGGCATTACAGCTGTCCGGTCCGTTCCCCGGCAGGATCCGGCTACTGCTACTGGCCGACGAAGAGGGCATGATGACGGGGGCCAAGGCGGCGGTGGCTCAGGGCTTCGTCCAGGATGTCGACGGCGTGATCTGCTGCGAGCCCGAAGGCGACGAGGTGTGCCCGACGTCGAAGGGCGCGATCCGGCTCCGGGTGGACTTCACGGGCGTGATGAGCCACGGCGCGATGCCGTGGCAGGGCCGCAACACGTTACCCGCGATCGCCAGGGTGCTGCTGGGCCTGGAAGAGCTGGAAGAGCGGCTGATCGAGGAAGTCGGCAGCCGGACCTCGCTCGGGTCGCCGTCCATTACGCCGACAGTGATTCAGGCCGGCGCTGCGGATCAGATGAATACGATCCCCGGCACGAGTTCGCTGTTCCTGGACGTGCGCACCGTCGCCGGGGTGGACCATGAGACAGTGCTGAAGCGGATCGGCGAGTGCGTCGATACCGCGGCCCGCGAGCGCGGGATCGGCTCTTCGGTCACCGTGATCGACGATCGGCCGTGGGTCGAAACCGGCTCGGACACACTGCTTGTCACCGCGCTTATCGACGCGCACGAGGTCGTCAACGGCGTGCGCCCCGTCCTCGGCGCGGTACCGGGGACCACCGACGGCACCATCCTGACCCACTACGGAAACGTCCCCAGCGTGGTGTACGGGCCCGGCGGAAAATGGATCGCGCACATGGCCGACGAGTACGTCGAGGTAAACGACCTGAAACGGTACGCGTTGACGTATGCGGTTGCCGCACATCGTTTCCTGCATGAAGGCTCGCGAACGTGAGCCTGCCGGGCGAGACCAGGTTGCCCTTGACGCCGGGGCAGCATCTGCTCGACTTCCTGGAATCGATCCGGCCCGGCGGCGCGGCGGAAGCGTTCAACATCTCCTTCCGGCTCACGATCGACGGGGCGCTCGACCGCAGCCGACTGTTCGACGCCATCGCCAGGAGCATCGAACGGCACGCGGCGCTGCGCACCGCCGTGGTCCGCGGGCGCGGCATGTCCGAGCAGGCCATCGGTTCCGGCAGCGAACCCGAAACCACCGTGCTGGCCGCGACATTGGGAAACGGGTACGAGCCGGGCATCGAAGAGGCGCTGGTCGAGCACAACAACGCCCCCTTCGACCTCGTCCGTCCACCGTTGGTCCGCGTGCTGCTGCTCGAGGACGAGCAGGCGCGGCGGCGGCTGCTCCAGGTGACGGTGCATCACAGCGTGGCCGATGCCTGGTCGCTGGAGGTGCTGAAACGCGATGTCGGACAGTACTATCGCGCGGCAGGCGGACTGGCATGCGAACCCGAGCCGTTAGAGGTGGACTACGGGCAGATCGTCCTCGATGAGCTCGCCGCACTGGAGTCACCGGAGGCGGCGCAGGCCCGCGACTTCTGGCCGGAATACCTTGGTTCCCTTGATGTTCTGCAGATATCCGGCCAGGACGCCGGGGAGGGCGCCCTGACCAGCCGGGGCGACCGTGGCCTGGCGCCCGCGGAAACCGCTGCGGTGCGCGGCTTGGCGGGCAAGCTGCGGGCGACGCCGTTCATGGTGATCGCCGCGGCTTACGGTTTCGTCCTGGGGCACCTCGGTGGCAGCGACGCCTACCTCATGCCGACCTTCAGCCACGGTCGCCGGGATCCGCGGTTTCACCAGTCGGTGGCCATGCTCTTCAATCCCTTCGTGATCAAGTTCCAGTGGTCACCGGAGCTGTCCTTCGCGGAACTCGTCGCGTCGTTCAAGCAGAACTGCCTGCTGGCCTATCGATTTCAGTGGTATCCCTTCATCGAGGTACTCGAAGTGTGTCCGGAGCTGTCCGTTTCACTGATCGACCCGAACAGTGGCCTGTTTCCGGTGCAGATGCTCAATGTCCCGAAGACTCCGGCGGGTGCGGAACTGCTCGGGCCCGACTGTGTCGCAGCGGATTACGCCCTGCACCGGACGTCGGTGGGCAACGTGCTGCCGATCGACGGCCTGCTCACGATCAAGGGAACACAGGAGACACTGGCCATGACGTTCAATGCGGCCCGGCGATTGTGGGATGACGAACTGGCGTCCGCCATGTGCGCCACCGTCACCGAGGTCTGTCTCGAGGCGGCGCGGCACCCCGAGGTCGCGCTGCGGCAACTGGCCGGCACCGTCGACCGTCGCTTCCACAGCACCCTGTGGAGTGTCTGATGGTGCTGTCGAAAGTGGCCGTCGTGGACGGCGCGAACGGGTACGTGGCCAGCAATACGATCTGTGAACTGCTCAAACGCGGCGTCCGGGTGAAAGCCCTGGCCCGCGGGGCCCGGACCCGCGTCTTCGAGGCGCTCGACTCGGCGAGCATCATCGACGGGGACACCCGGCCCGACGTCAGCGACCTCGAGACCTTCGACTGCGAGCTGACCCAGGAGAATCTGGGCATCGACGATTTTGTCGCCGCGACGCTCTTCTCGGAGCCCTGCGACTTCTGGCATTTCGCTGCGGCCGTTGACCTTTCGCCCAACCGCCCGGCTCTACTCCAGGATGTGAATACCAAGGGCACGGAGCGGGCGCTGCGACTGTTCACCGAGTACAGCCGCCCCGGCTCGCGCTTCTTCCTGATCAGCACCGCCTACGTCGGCGGCGTATCGGACACGCCCACCGCGGAGACCTGGCAGCCCATCACCGGCGACACCCAGTTCCGGACGGTGTACGAGGCCACCAAATGCGCTGGGGAACTGGTCTTTCGGGATTTCCTGCGGGAGCACGGCGTCGAGGGTGCGGTCTTCCGGCTCGGCCAGGTGGTCGGCTCCGCCAAAACCGCGCACACCACCTCGGATTTCGGCATCTACAACTTCATGTCGAACATGCGGCGGGTAGCCAGACGCTTCCCGGGCGGTGACGCGGCCGTGCAGGTCGCCGACGGCGCGACCCTCAACCTGGTCCCTATCGATACGTGTGTGGAGTGGCTGCTCGGCCTGGCCGAGGCCGACAACCTGCCGCAGATCGTCAACCTGACCGACCGTGTCGGTGTCTCGGCCGCGGAGACGGTCACCCTGGTCGGCGCGGGCCTCGGCATGACACTGCATGCCGTTCGCCCCGAAGAGTGGGAGCAGCGCAACCTCACCGCGCTCGACCGAGCGGTAGCTACCCGCATGGCCTACACCGGAAAGTACTTGCTGGAACGCATCGAATTCGACCGCAGCAACCTGGAATCGGTGCTGCACGTCCCCGACGAGGTCTGCGATCTGGCACTCGTCGAACGACTGGTCACCTGGTACCTGAAGTAGTACCAGGCACTGTCCTCGCTGGTAACAGCCGGTTCGTCGGTATCGATACCGCTCGTGCCGGGTTGCGTTTCGGAGTGACCTGGATCACAATTTGATGACGGTTGCCCCGATTCCACCTGAAAGCTTTCCATAAGCTTTGCGAAGTCTTTACTATTAGCTGGACCTTCGCGTCACCGGGTCGCCGCTCTCGAGCGGTTGAGCTACGCCCGCCGCTCGCCTTCGATGCCAGTACATGTTCCACCGATGAACCGGGACGGACACCGCCCGGCGAAGGAGAAATATGTTCACCGACACCGATTTCGCACCACGGACGCCGCGCCCCGTGGGAAGGGCAGTGTGCGGATGAGGTCCGCTGTGTTGCCGCAGCGCCGGTGCAATCCCAGAGACGGCCCCGTGCAGGCCTCTGTGCCCTTGTGAGGCAGGCCATAAAGCGGTGAGCACGGAGTTTACGCACAGTTAGCCCCGTTCTCAGGCTTTGCTTAGTCTTTACTCATAGCCTTGCATCGGTTTACATCTCGACCCATTGGTGCGTCGAGACCTGCTTCACCGCGAGATGCCGGTTCGCGGTCGTGTGCCCCCTGCTGGACATGTTGATCGTCAACCGACCCCGGACTTCGCGCCGGGTTCGGCGAAGGAGAAAGTCATGGCTGTCGAGAACGATTTGGCCCCACCGATTACCCCGCCGGTCCCCGCGGACTCGGGTCCTGGTCCCGGACCCCTGTCCGAACGCCTGCAATCAATCCTCCGGCACGATGTGCCCGCTTCCATCGTGGTTTTCCTCGTCGCGTTGCCGCTGTCCCTCGGCATCGCGGTCGCCTCCGGCGCGCCCGTAGCCGCCGGTCTCATCGCCGCCGTGATCGGCGGCATCGTCGCCGGTCTGCTCGGCGGCTCCGTTCTTCAGGTGAGTGGCCCGGCCGCCGGCCTCACCGTGGTGGTGGCCGAGTCCATCAACCAATTCGGTTGGAAAGTAACCTGTTTCATCGCCGCTGCGGCGGGTGTGCTGCAAATCCTGTTCGGGCTGAGCAAGATTGCGCGCGGCGCGCTCGCCGTCGCGCCGGTGGTGGTGCACGCGATGCTCGCCGGTATCGGTATCACCATTGCGCTGCAACAGGTTCACGTGCTGCTGGGCGGTTCGTCGCAGAGCTCGGCGTGGAAGAACATCACCCAGCTGCCCGAGCAGCTGATGTCGCTGCACGGCGGCGACGCGTTCATCGGCGCCGTGGTGATCGCCATCATGCTCGGCTGGAAATACGCGCCCGACCGGCTCCGTGTCATCCCGGGGCCGCTGGTCGCGGTGTTCGCGGCGACCGTGCTGTCCCTGGTGCTGCCGACCGGCGCCGAGCGAATCGTATTGAACGGCTCGCTGTTCGACGCGATCGGGCTGCCGGAGCTGCCGCGCGGTGACTGGTCCGCCGTGGTCCTGATGGTCATCACCATCGCGTTGATCGCCAGCGTGGAAAGCCTGCTGTCCGCGGTCGCCGTGGACAAGATGCACTCAGGTAAGCGCACCAATTTCGATCGTGAGCTCATCGGTCAGGGCTCGGCCAACGTGCTCTCCGGCCTGCTCGGCGGCCTGCCGGTCACCGGCGTGATCGTGCGCAGCGCGACCAACGTGCAGGCGGGTGCGCGCAGTAAGGCCTCGGCGGTGCTGCACGGCTGCTGGATTCTGCTCTTCTCGGTGGCGCTGGCCGCTGTGGTGCAACAGATTCCGAAGGCCGCGCTGGCCGGCCTGTTGATCGTGATCGGCATGCAGCTGGTCAAGATCGCGCACATTCGACTGGCCCGGCGCACCGGCGACCTGCTCGTGTACGTCGTCACCGTGGTGTCGGTGGTGTTCCTGAATCTGCTGGAGGGCGTGCTGATCGGCCTGGCGCTGGCCTTCGGTCTGCTGCTGTGGCGGGTGGTGCGCGTCGCCATCAGCGCCAGGCAGATTCCGGGTTCGCAGCGCTGGATGGTCTCCATCGACGGCTCCTGCACCTTCCTCGCGCTGCCGAAGCTGTCCGCGGAGTTCGCGAAGATACCCGCCGACGCCGACGTCACCGTCGAGATGACCGTCGACTTCCTCGACCACGCCGCCTTCGACGCCATCGAGGACTGGGTGCGCCAGCAGGAAAGCAACGGCGGCAGTGTCGATTTCGTGGAGATCGGCAGCGCCAAAATGGCGCACGCGACGGCCGGTCCGCCCTCGCGCGGCTTCGGGCGCGCGGTGTGGACCGACATCCTCGGCCCGTGGCGGCGCAACGAGCACGCCGACCCGATCGCGGCCGGTGTCGCCGCGTACCACCGCAGCCACGCGCACGTCGTGCGCCCGCACCTGGACGAGCTGCGCGACAGCCAGGATCCGGACTCGTTCTTCCTCACCTGCGCGGACTCGCGGATTGTGCCGAACATGATCACCAACAGTGGGCCGGGTGACCTGTTCACCGTGCGCAATGTGGGCAACCTGGTGCCCGCCGTCGGCGACCCGTCGGTGGACGCCGCGCTGGTCTTCGCGTTGGAAGAGCTGAACGTGCGCTCCATCGTGGTGTGCGGTCACTCCTCGTGCGGCGCCATGAAGGCCCTGCACTCCGGGGCGCAGGCGGGTCCGGAGATCGATAAGTGGCTCGCGCACGCGCACCCGAGCCTGGATCGATTCCGGCGCGGGCACCCGGTGGCGATCGCCGCGGCGCGGGCCGGCTTCGGCGAGGTCGACCAGCTGAGCATGGTGAACGTGGCGGTGCAGCTGGAGAACCTGCAACGGCATCCCGCGGTGCGTTCGGCCGTCGCCGAGCGCGGCGTGACGGTGTCGGGTCTGTTCTTCGATATCGCCAGCGCGCGCGTCATCGAGATCACCGAGAACGGTCTGGCCCACATCGATGATGAGGTGGGTCATCGGGTGACGACACCCGAGCTCGTCTGAGTCAGCACAACGAGCCCGCTCGAACCACACGGTTCGGGCGGGCTCGTTCGCGCCATGGACAGGACCGGGCGTTCTCGTACGCTGGGAGAGGTGACCGCCGAGTTGGAATCAAGATCGACGCAGACGGAGACGGGCTGGCGCGCCTTCCGGGCCCGTGTTGCCGCGCGACCTACGCTGAACCTCGCCTATCGGATCGGGGTCGCGTTGGCCGGCACCGCGGTGCTCGCCGTCGGAGTCGTCACGATTCCCTACCCCGGACCCGGCTGGGCGATCGTATTCGCCGGACTGGGCATCCTCGCCACCGAATTCGCTTGGGCACACCGGGCTCTCGGCTGGCTGCGGGACAGGTACCGGCAGGGTATGGCGTGGTACTCCGCACGGGGTGCCGCCATGCGGGTGTTCGCGGCGACCATTACTTTCGCATTGGTTGTCGCGACACTGTGGGCATTGGGCACGTTCGGGATGGTCGGCAGCTGGATCGGAGTCGAGTCGCAATGGTTACGCAGTCCCCTGAAGTGGTGAACACCGTCCCCGGCCGGACGCTGACACAGCCCGACTGGCTGGCGGCCCGGATCACTGAGATGGGGCACTCCTGGGGCACGACCTCGCCGCGGATCGCGGGCACGCTGTGGTGGTGCATGGTCGCCTCGGCACTGGTCGAACAGATCGCCCGCGCGTACGCACGCGGCGAACAAGCCGCCGAGCCGCTGCTGGACCGTTTCGACTGCGAGGTCCGCCCGGACGGCGGCGTGGAACGCATCCACCTGCTCGCCGGACCCGACGAACCCACCGAGCCCGGCGCGGCCCTGCGGGAAACCCTTGCCGCCGTGATCACCCCGGTCGCCGAGGTCTCCGGCGCGGGCATCCCGGCCCTCTGGGCGATCGTCGCCGACGCCGTCGGCAACCGAGCCCTGGACGCGGGCTCCCCGGCCGCGGGCACCCGCCTGGCCACCGAAATAGGCGGCAAACTCCCCATCCCGCGTTTCATCGACGTCGACGGCCGCACCTTCGTCAAACGCATCTCCTGCTGCCTCGTCTTCGAAGTCCCCAACTGCGAGATGTGCACCAGTTGCCCCAAACGCCCCGCCGCAGAACGCGAGTCCCTTCTAAAACAACTGGCCGCAGACAACTGACGCTGGTTCCCTGAGGCACCAACCGATTTCGCAAGAAATGGGTAACTCGCCGGGCATGGGCCACTGTCCAACCTCCACCTCCACCTCCGCCGGTCGCCACCGGCACCTTCCACGCACCCGTATCCGGCCTGTGTACGCGGAGGGACGGGTGAGCATCCGGCCTGAATTCGCGGGGACGCGGGCGAGCATCTGGCTGAATACCCGGAGAGGCGGGGATTGCGCGGGCACAGGGGGGGGGGGTTGCCGATAGCATGGTCGCGCTGGGGCACTCGATGTCCTGGCATTGAACCGCGGGGATTTGCCCCGTACCCGAGAAACTCCAAGGAGAGCACTGCCGTGACCACCTCAGCCCGCACCACCCCTGCCCCCCGCGTCCGGGTGCCGGCGGGGACGACGGCGGGGGCCGCGGTGCGCGAGGCTGGTCTGCCGACCAAGGGACCGGACACCATCGTCGTCGTGCGCGACGCCGAGGGCCTCAAGGACCTGTCCTGGACCCCGGACACCGACGTCGAGGTGGAGGCGGTCGCCGCCGATACCGAGGACGGCCGCAGTGTCATCCGGCATAGCGCCGCGCACGTGCTGGCGCAGGCGGTGCAGCAGGAGTTCCCCGAGGCCAAGCTCGGCATCGGCCCGCCGATCAAGGACGGCTTCTACTACGACTTCCAGGTGGACCGGCCGTTCACCCCCGAGGATCTGGCGAAGCTGGAATCCCGGATGAAGAAGATCGTCAAAGGCGCGCAGCGGTTTTCCCGGCGCGTGGTCGAGGTCGAGGACGCCCGGGTCGAGCTGGCCAAGGAGCCGTTCAAGCTGGAGTTGATCAGCGACAAGTCCGGCATCGACGATCCCGAGGTGATGGAGGTCGGCGGCAAAGAGCTGACCATCTACGACAACCTGGATCCGCGCACCGGCGAACGCGTGTGGGGCGATCTGTGTCGCGGCCCGCACATCCCGACCACCAAGTTCATCCCGGCCTTCAAGCTCACCCGCAGCTCGGCCGCCTACTGGCGCGGCGATCAGGACCGCGAGGATCTGCAGCGCGTCTACGGCACCGCGTGGGAGTCGCAGGAGGCGCTCGACGAGTACCTGCACCTGCTCGCCGAGGCCGAACGCCGCGACCACCGCAAGCTCGGTCTGGAACTGGACCTGTTCAGTTTCCCGGACGAGCTCGGTTCCGGTCTGCCGGTGTTCCACCCCAAGGGCGGCATCATCCGCAAGGAGATGGAGGAGTTCTCCCGGCGTCAGCATGTGGCGGCGGGCTACGAGTTCGTCAACACCCCGCACATCACCAAGGGACACCTGTTCGAGGTCTCCGGTCACCTGGACTGGTACCGCGACGGCATGTTCCCGGCGATGCACCTGGACGCCGAGCTGAACGAGGACGGCACCGTCCGCAAGCCGGGCCAGGACTACTACGTCAAGCCGATGAACTGCCCGATGCACAACCTGATCTTCCGGGCGCGCGGCCGGTCGTACCGGGAACTGCCGTTGCGGCTCTTCGAGTTCGGCTCGGTGTACCGCTACGAGAAGTCCGGCGTGGTGCACGGCCTGACCCGGGTGCGCGGCATGACCCAGGACGACGCGCACATCTACTGCACCAAAGAGCAGATGCACGCGGAGCTCACCAGCACCCTGCAGTTCGTGCTCGGCCTGCTGAAGGACTACGGCCTCGACGACTTCTACCTGGAGCTCTCGACCAAGGATCCGAAGAAGTTCGTCGGCTCCGACGAGATCTGGGAGGAGGCCACCGAGACCCTGTCCAAGGTGGCCTCGGCCTCCGGGCTGGAGCTGGTGCCCGATCCGGGCGGCGCCGCGTTCTACGGCCCGAAGATCTCCGTGCAGGCCAAGGACGCGCTGGGCCGCACCTGGCAGATGTCGACCATCCAGCTCGACTTCAACCTGCCGGAACGGTTCAACCTGGAGTACACCGCCTCCGACGGCACCAAGCAGCGTCCGGTGATGATCCACCGCGCGCTGTTCGGCTCGATCGAACGGTTCTTCGGCGTGCTCACCGAGCACTACGCCGGCGCGTTCCCCGCATGGCTGTCGCCGGTGCAGGTCGTCGGCATCCCGGTCGCGGAAGCCTTTGCGCCGCACCTGGATCGGGTGATCGAGCGGCTGCAGGACGCGGGCATCCGGGCCCAGGTGGACCGCAGCGACGACCGGATGCAGAAGAAGATCTTCAACAACACCGCACAGAAGGTGCCGTTCATGCTGCTCGCCGGCGAGCGCGACGTCGCCGCCGACGCGGTGAGCTTCCGATTCCGCGACGGAACTCAGGTGAACGGGGTGCCGGTCGCCGACGCGGTTGCCACCATTGTGGAATGGATTGCGAGCCGGGAGAACACTTCTCCGACCGCGGCGGGTTTCGAGATCAAGGGTGCGGGATGACCGAGCGCACGACCCCGGACGGGTTCACCGAGCTGACCGACGCCACGGCTCAGGACAGCATCGTGGACCGCGGCGCGGGTGAACCGGACCGGTTACAGCGGTTGTGGACGCCGTACCGGATGTCCTACATCGCCGAGGCGGCGGCGACCGACCCCGCGTCGACCGGGCATCCGTTCACCGACATTCCGAAGATGTCCGATGAGGACGGCCTGGTCATCGCGCGCGGCGAGCTGGTGTACGCGGTGCTCAACCTGTACCCGTACAACCCGGGCCACATGATGGTGGTGCCGTACCGCAAGGTGGCCAACCTCGAAGACCTCACCCTGGCCGAGGGCACCGAGCTGATGGCGTTCACCCAGCAGGCCATCCGGGTGATGAAGCGGGTATCGCGGCCGCACGGGTTCAACGTCGGCCTGAATCTCGGTGGCGTGGCCGGTGGTTCGCTGGCCGACCACCTACACCAGCACATCGTCCCGCGCTGGGGCGGCGACGCGAACTTCATCACCGTGGTCGGCGGGGCCAAGGTGATGCCGCAGCTGCTCCGGGAGACGAGGGCGCTGCTGTCGGCAGCCTGGAAGGAAGTCGACTAGAAGTGCTGAGCTTCTTCGGCCGCGATACGTTTGCCAAAGCGACTGCGCCGCTGGGCAAAGCGCTGGTGAGCACCGGGCTCACCCCGGATGCGGTGACGGTCATCGGCACCACCGCGTCGATCGCCGCCGCGGTCACCCTGTTCCCGACCGGACACCTGTTCTGGGGGACCATGGTGATCTGGTTGTTCGTCATGTTCGACATGCTCGACGGCGCGATGGCGCGGGCGCGCGGCGGCGGCACGAAATACGGCGCGGTGCTCGACGCCACCTGCGATCGGGTCGCCGACGGCGCCATCTTCGCCGGCTTGGCGTGGTGGGCGGTGTACCACGAGAACCACAAGCCGCTGTTCGCCGCGACGCTGGTGGTGCTGGTGAGTTCGCAGGTGATTTCGTACGCCAAGGCGCGCGCGGAAGCCAGCGGACTGTCGGCCGACGGTGGGCTCATCGAGCGGCCGGATCGGCTCATCATCGTGCTGGTCGGCGCCGGGTTGACCGGCATCGGCGGGTACTGGGGCATCGACTGGCTCACCTACGCGGTGCACGTCGCGATGTGGGTGCTCGCGGTGCTCAGCATCGTCACGGTGTTCCAGCGGGTGCTCGCGGTGCGCAATTCGCCGGGTGCGCGCGAGGTGATCACGCCCCCGCAGCCGCGAAATTCGGCACAGCAGCAAGACCCGGCGCAGTCCGACAAGCCGGCGCAGCCCGAAAACCCCTCGGCGGGAACGGCGAACGCGACGGAGCTGCCGACGTGAGACCGCCCTATCGTGGCGGTGTGGTGCAGGGAACGGGGCAATGGTCATGAGTATCGGGGAGCGGTTGAGCGACGCCGGTTACGCGGCGGGCTGGCGGCTGGTGCGGGCGTTGCCCGAGACGACGGCGCGACGGTTGTTCGACTGGGGCGCCGATCGGGTCGCAGGCAAGGCGAATCGGCAGTTCCGGGCCGGTGGCGCGCCGAACCAGTTGCGGCGCAACCTCGCCCGGGTGATCGGCGGTACCCCCGCGGACGTGCCGGACGAGCTGATCCAGGCGAGCGTCCGCTCCTACGCGCGGTACTGGCGCGAAGCGTTCCGGCTGCCCTCGATGGACCACGCGGCGATCGGCAAGCTCGCGCTGGAAGGGAAACCGAACCTGGAGGCGGGGCTGGCCGCCGGACGCGGCGTGATCCTGGTGCTGCCGCATTCCGGGAACTGGGATATGGCCGGGGTGTGGCTGGTGCAGAACCATGGCACCTTCGCGACCGTCATGGAACGGTTGAAGCCGGAGTCGCTGTTCGAGCGTTTCGTCGCCTACCGGTCGAGCCTCGGTTTCGAGGTGTTCCCGCTGACCGGCGGCGAACAGCCACCGTTCGGCCAGCTGGCCGAACGGCTGCGGGAGAACAAGGCGATCTGCCTGCTGGGGGAGCGCGACCTGACCGGTCGCGGCGTCCCGGTCACCTTCTTCGGCGAGCGCACCTGGATGCCCGCCGGCGCCGCCAAACTGGCCATCGAGACCGGTGCCGTGCTGCTGCCGGTGCACACCTGGTTCACCGCCGACGACGGGGCCGGGTGGGGCATGAAAGTCGAAGCGCCGATTGATGTTTCGCACGGCGTCGCGGCGGCCACCCAGGCCCTGGCGGACCGGTTCGCGGCGAATATCGCCGAGCATCCGGCGGATTGGCACATGCTGCAACCGATGTGGGAGAGCGATCTGTCCGCGGCACGGCGCGGCCGTATCGCGGCGGCGCAGGATGATGCGAACACCGCGGCGAACTCGGACGGCGCCGCATGAAGATCGGCATGGTCTGTCCGTACTCGTTCGACGTGCCCGGCGGCGTACAGGCCCACGTGGTCGAGCTGGCCCGGGTCTTCATCGAACGCGGACATCGGGTGAGCGTGCTCGCGCCCGCCTCGGAGGAGACAGCGCTGCCCGATTTCGTGGTGTCCGCCGGTCGCGCGGTAGCGATCCCGTACAACGGGTCGGTGGCGCGACTGTCCTTCGGCCCGATGGCCTACACCAGGATTCGGCGCTGGATCGACGGCAACGATTTCGACGTGCTGCACATCCACGAGCCCAACGCGCCGAGCCTGTCGATGCTCGCGCTGAAGATCGCCGAGGGCCCGATCGTCGCCACCTTCCACACCTCGACCACGAAGTCGTTGATACTCAGCACCTTTCAGGGCGTGCTGCGGCCGTACCACGAGAAGATCAGCGGCCGGATCGCCGTCTCGGAGCTGGCCCGGCGCTGGCAGGTGGAGGCGCTCGGCTCCGACGCGGTGGAGATCCCCAACGGGGTCGACGTGCCCGCCTTCGCGCGGGCGCCGATGCTGCCCGGGTATCCGCGGGCGGGCCGGACCGTGCTGTTCCTCGGCCGCTACGACGAACCACGCAAGGGGATGGACGTGCTGCTCGGCGCGCTGCCCGAACTGGTGCGCAGGCACAAGGATTTACAGGTCCTCATCGTGGGGCGCGGGGACGAGGAGCGGCTGCGCCGCGAGGCGGGACAGCTCGCCCGGCACCTGCGTTTCCTCGGGCAGGTGTCGGATGCGGAGAAGGCCTCGGCCATGCGCAGCGCGGACGTCTACGTCGCGCCCAACCTCGGCGGCGAGAGCTTCGGCATCATCCTGATCGAGGCGATGGCCGCCGGAACCGCCGTGGTAGCAAGCGAATTGGACGCCTTCCGCCGGGTGCTGCGCGACGGGACGGCGGGGGAGCTGGTGCCGGTGGGTGATTCGGCGGCGCTGGCGCGGGCCATCGACGGTCTGCTCACCGACGACAGCCGCCGGGCGGCCCTGGTGCACACGGCCACCCAGGTGGTCGGCGAGTACGACTGGCCGGTGGTGGCCGAACAGATCCTGCGGGTGTACGAGACGGTCACCATCGGCGACACCAGGGTGCGGGCCGCCGGATGATCACCTTCTCCGCCACCACGGTTCTCGTCCTCGCGCTGATCGCGGCGGTCATCGTCGCGCTCGGCATCTGGGCTTACTCCACCGCCAACCGGCTCGACCGGTTGCACGTGCGCTCCGATCAGTCCTGGCAGGCGCTCGACGCGGCGCTGGCCCGGCGGGCGGTGGTGGCCAGATCGGTCGCGGCGGCGATCGCGGACCCGGTGGCCGATCCGGCGCTGGCCGATCAAGCCAAAGTTCTTGCCCACCTTGCCGATCGTGCCGAACGGGCCGGGCGCGCCGACCGCGAGACGGTGGAGAACCAGCTCTCCGCGGCGCTGTCGACGATCGATATCGAGAAGCTGCGCCCGCAGATGGTGGCCGAGCTGGCCGACGCCGAGGCGCGGGTGCTGATCGCCCGCCGCTTCCACAACGACGCGGTCCGCGACACCCTGGCGCTGCGCACCCGCCGGTCGGTGCGCATCCTGCACCTCGGTGGCACCGCGCCGCTGCCCACCTACTTCGAGATCACCGAGCGCGCCACCCCGGCCGCGTCCACCGGGCTCACCGTCGACACCACCCGCACCACCGCCCGCATCGTGCTGTTCGACGAGCAGGGGCGCACGCTGCTGATGCGCGGCAACGACCCGACAACACCCGACGTGTCGTTCTGGTTCACCGTCGGCGGCGGGGTCGATCCGGAGGAGACGCTGCGCGAAGCGGCCGTCCGTGAGCTCTACGAGGAGACCGGCTACCAGGCCGACCCGGAGAGCCTGCGCGGCCCGATCTGGCGTCGCGTCGCGGTGTTCCCCTTCGACGGCGACCTGATCCGCTCCGAGGAACTGTTCTTCGCGCTGCGCGTGCCCGCCTACGAGCCGCAGGCGACAAACCTCACCGCCATCGAACGCCGCTCAATCACCGGCAACAAGTGGTGCACCGCAACGGATATCGTCGCCTTCGATCGCGCGGGTGAAACCGTTTACCCCTACAACCTGGACCAACTGCTGCCCGAAGCCGCAGCCGCCGCCGACAGCGCCACCGACCCGGAGGTCCGCTCGATCCGCTGACGCGATGTGATGTGTTTCACGATCGTGCTACGGTCGCGACTGGATTGGACGCGGGCTGGGTAGTGCTTACTCCAAGGCACTCAAACTTCGGTGCCGCGATCCCCGCCGTTCGGCGGGGGTAAATGCTCGGTGTGCGGAGGTTCCGTTGTACATGTCCTACCTGCTCTACGATTTCCTGCTGCCGGTCGTCGGGCCCGCTGCCGCCGAGTACTGGGCGCAGTTGCTGGTCGTCGGTCCGCTCTGAGCGACGCCGGAAGATAGCGGGGCCGACACAATTGCCCTGCGGCACCGGTAAACCGCTTTTCCTGGCCTCGCCGAGCGGTCCAGTGCACCGCACCGGCGGACAGAGCTCCTGGTAGGTGACAAGGCCAGTCATCTCCGACTGGCTATCAAGTGGCCTGGGTGGCCCGCCTAGAATTGGGTCGATTCCATCCCTTGCGACCGATTGGCGCAGATGACCCAGGAGTTTGCCGTGACTACGCCCGAGACCACCCAGACCATCGGCACCGCCCGCGTGAAGCGCGGCATGGCCGAGATGCTCAAGGGCG
Source organism: Nocardia suismassiliense (assembly GCF_900269665.1). GTDB lineage: Bacteria > Actinomycetota > Actinomycetes > Mycobacteriales > Mycobacteriaceae > Nocardia > Nocardia suismassiliense. The sequence goes on along the minus strand of NZ_LT985361.1, from coordinate 6,736,348 downwards.
GGGTGATCATGGACGTCGTCACCCCCGACCAGGCCAAGATCGCCGAAGACGCCGGTGCGGTCGCGGTGATGGCGCTGGAGCGGGTGCCCGCCGACATCCGTGCGCAGGGTGGCGTGTCCCGGATGAGCGACCCCGACATGATCGACGGCATCATCGCCGCCGTCTCCATCCCGGTCATGGCGAAGGCGCGCATCGGCCACTTCGTGGAGGCGCAGATCCTGCAGAGCCTCGGCGTCGACTACATCGACGAGTCCGAGGTGCTGACCCCCGCCGACTACACCAACCACATCGAGAAGTGGAACTTCACCGTGCCGTTCGTCTGCGGCGCCACCAACCTGGGTGAGGCGCTGCGCCGAATCACCGAGGGCGCGGCCATGATTCGCTCGAAGGGCGAGGCGGGCACCGGTGACGTCTCCAACGCCACCACGCACATGCGCAAGATCCGCCAGGAGATCCGCAGGCTGTCCTCGCTGCCCGCCGACGAGCTGTTCGTCGCCGCCAAGGAGCTGCAGGCGCCCTACGAGCTGGTCCGGGAGGTCGCCGAGACCGGCAAGCTGCCCGTCGTGCTGTTCACCGCAGGCGGCATCGCCACCCCGGCCGACGCCGCGATGATGATGCAGCTCGGCGCCGAGGGCGTGTTCGTCGGCTCCGGCATCTTCAAGTCCGGCAACCCCGCCGAGCGGGCCGCCGCCATCGTCAAGGCGACCACCTTCCACGACGACCCCGATGTGCTCGCGAAGGTTTCGCGTGGACTGGGCGAGGCCATGGTCGGCATCAACGTCGAGGAGCTGCCGGTGGATCACCGGCTCGCCGAGCGCGGTTGGTGATTCCACGCCTGAGGGTTTGGTGAACTTTCACGAGCAGGGACTCTTCGGAGTCCCTGCTCGTGTGCGTCAGGGGCATCGCGACGGCGCGACTCTTCTCCGCGCCACACCGTCGTCTTACTGTTCTCACAATTGTGCTGGGTAACTTCACGTTTCGATGCCCGTCGACCGTTGCGTCGGGAGTGCCGCATCACCGTCGATGTACCAGCCCAACGTTAAGGACGAGCAGATGAACCTTCGTAAGACCGGACGCATGGCGATTGCCGGTTTGGCCGTCGTGGCCGCACTGGGCCTGACGGCCTGCGGCAGCGATGACAAGAAGGATCCGCCGCAGCCGTCCCGCACCACGACCAGCGCCGCCGCCAACGCGAACCAACCTGCGCCGCCCACTGTTGCCGAGTTGAACGCACTGCTGCAGAAGGCGCTCGATCCGGCGGTGCCCAGCGCGGAAAAGCTTGACCTCGTGCAGGGCATCGAAGCCGACCCGGACCTGCCCAACCGCCTTGCTAAGGCCTACAAGGATGCGAACGCCAAGTCGGAGATCACCGGGGTGACCGCCTTTGGCGATTCCGTCAGCGCGCAAGGCAAATTGACCATCAACGGCGCCGAGAACCCCATCGATGTGCCCTTCGTTCTCGACAACGGCAAGTGGAAGGTTCAAAAGGGTTGGGCCTGCAACGCACTGACCGCTCTGAACCTCCAGTCTCCGGCCTGCTCCTGATCGAACGCACGGGCGGCTGACGCCCATCGAGTGGCACATGGTTGCGGCAAACGCTGAGAAGCGCTGCAACCGTGTGCCATTCGCGTTTGGTGAGTAGGTCAGCCATCTCGATACATGGATATGCGCATCTAACTATCTGCGCAGTTGGAGATAGCTGAGAACTGCGGAACAGAAAACAAGGAGCCCAGGGGGTCAAGGGAGTCGGAGTGCCGGACGGGTGGGGTGATCCCAGCGGATGAAGAAGGTTGGGGCGGTGGGGGTTTCGAGGAGAGCGGGGATGGTCCAGTGGTCTTCGGGCGGAGTACTGCGCCGTAGGGCCGGTTCCGACATGGCCAGGTGGACGGTTATGTCGAAGGGGAGGGAGTGGTTGAGCAGCATCGGGCCCGCGATGACGAGGACGGTGTCGGGGAGCGCCTGGCGGATGGGGGCGCGAGCCGAGCGGTCGGTGGTCTCGTTCCACAGGGCGGGCAGCCAGCGGCCATCGGCGTGCAGGGCGTCGATGACTTCGCGGCGCAGTGCTTCGTAGTCGAACCAGGCTGTGCGGTAGGAGATTTCGTCCACGCCGTATTCCATGCGGAGGGAGGCGGGGCGGACGTAGTCGTGCAGCGACACCACTTCCGCGGGTCTGCCGGTGTCGCGCAGTGCGGCGGCGGTCCGGTGGGCGAAGTCGGTGGGGTGAGCGGCGTCGGCGCCGTCGATCGCGAGCACCCGGTAGCCGGGCAGGGTGCGGACGCGTTCGACGAGACGCTCGATGAGGGCGTCCTGGGTGATCGGGACGAACTGTGGCACCGGTCTATCAGAGCAAACGGTGGGCACCGCCCTCGTCGGCGGCCTGGGTCCGGTCGGCGGCCGTGCGCGTGGTCGCCGGCCGACTCGTCCTCGTCCGGGTCCGCCGAGCACCGGACGGCCGAGGACGAGCCGGTCAGCGCGGCGAGTTAATCTCAGCCCATGGCGACAATCGAAGAGGCGCTGGAGATAGAGCGCCTCGAGCGTGACATCTTCCGTGGGGCGTCCACGAAGACTCAGCTGCCGCGCACGTTCGGCGGACAGGTTGCCGGCCAGGCGCTGGTGTCAGCGGTGCGCACGGTGGAACCGCGGTATCAGGTGCATTCGCTGCACGGCTACTTTCTGCGGCCGGGCAACCCGGACCAGCCGACGGTGTATCTGGTCGAGCGGATCAGGGACGGGCGCTCGTTCTGCACCCGACGCGTCACCGGTGTGCAGGACGGCCAGGCGATCTTCACCATGTCGGCCTCGTTCCACCTCGGCGACGAGGGGCCGGAGCATCAGGACGTGATGCCCGAGGTACAGGCCCCGGACGACCTCCCGGACGCGAGCACCACGATGAGCCCGGAACGTCTGTGGGCGATGCGCGAGTGGGAGCACTGGGACATCCGGACGGTGCCGCAGGACCAGATCGCCCGCCGCGACGGCGTCGTCTCGCAGCAGCAGGTGTGGTTCCGCTACCGGCATCCGCTGCCCGACGACCCGCTGTTCCACGTCTGCACCCTGGCCTACATGAGCGATATGACGCTGCTCGGCTCGTCGAAGGTGACCCACCCCGACGAGCAGACCCAGAACGCCTCGCTGGATCACGCCATGTGGTTCCTGCGTCCGTTCCGCGCCGACGACTGGCTGCTCTACGACCAGGCCTCGCCGTCCGCGGGCTTCGGCCGCGCGCTCACCGGCGGGAAGATCTTCAACCGCGAAGGTCAGATGGTGGCCGCGGTGGTCCAGGAAGGACTGATCCGCAACCTGCGCGACTGAGCGCGAGATGTCGACCGCGATGGTGTGCGTGTGGCCGACGCACACCACCGCGGCCGCCTGAATTCGCTCAGGTTTCAGCCCACCTGTACGCGCAGGTGGCAGACCACTGTGTCGGACATGCGGCGCAGTACGCGCTCGAGCTCGTCGCTGCGGTGGCTGGGCAGCACACGGTTCCAGCCGACCGGCGGGTCGACCTCGGCGATGACGACCACCTTGCGGCGACCCTCGAAGTTCTCCCGCACGTACCGCGCGACCGGCCCGCCGACCGTCGCGTCGCTGTCTTCGAGCAGCACCAGCCGCACCTCCGGATGCCACGCCTCCCACGCCTTGGTGAACGCCTTCACCGACTCGCCGGGCAGGCAGACATGCACCGCGACAACGTCTTTGCCGATCGACAGCGCGGCGGACAGCGCCTCGCAGCTCAGGTCGGAGACCTCGGACACCGGCACCACGATGACGGCGTCACGCGGCCGCGGTGGCGGCGGCACCTCGTCGGAGCGGCGATAGGCGCCGATCTTGCTGTAGGCGCCGCGAATTCGGTCCATGCCGACCACCAGCGCGGGCAGCACCAGCACGATCAACCAGGCGCCCGCGGTGAATTTCATTGCGGTGGTGACGATGGCGGCGACGAAGGTGAGCAGCGCGCCGAACCCGTTGAGCGCCAGCCGCCACCGCCAGCCCGCTGTCCTGGCGATCAGCCAGTGCCGAACCATGCCGACCTGCGCGATGGTGAACCCGACGAACACCCCGATGGCGAACAGCGGGACCAGCGCGTTCATATTGCCGTCGGCCCCGACCAGCAGCACACCCGCCGCGATGGCGAGGGTCAGCACGCCGTACCGGTACACCTCACGTGGCGAGCGCACCGCGAACCGGTGCGGCAGGCAGTTGTCGTCGGCGAGGATCTTGGTGAGTGTCGGCAGCCCGCCGTAGGAGGTATTGGCGGCCAGCGCCAGCAACACGACGGTCGCGAATTGCACCACGTAGTAACCGATTCCGTGCCCGAGCGCGGCCTCGGTCAGCTGCGAGAGCACCGTGGTGCCGTCGATCGGATGCACCTCGAACTTCTCGATCAGCAGCGCGAGCCCGATCAGCATGACACCGAGCAGCGCTCCGAGCGCGACCTCCGCGCGTTGTGCGCGAAGCACTTTCGGCGCCTGGAAGCTCGGCACCGCGTTCGCGATCGCCTCCACGCCGGTCAGCGCGGCACACCCGCTGGAGAACGCCTTGAGCAGCAACAGCACGCCGATGGTGTGCGCGTCGAGCACGGTGGCGGCGCCGGTGCTGACGCTGGCGGGCTCGGAGCGCACCAGCCCCGCGACGATCACCGTGCCGATGCCGACCACGAAAACGATGGTCGGCACCATGAACGCCCGCGCGCTCTCGGTGATGCCCAGCAGATTCAACGCCGTGATGCCGACCAGAATCGCCACACACAACCACACCGTGTACGGAAGCAACACGGGAAACGCGGAGGTCAGCGCCGCGACACCGGCGGCGATCGACACCGCGACGTTCAGCACATAGTCGATGATCAACGAGGCCGCAGCGGTCAAACTCGTGCGATGCCCGAGGTGCGCCTTCGCCACCGCATACGCTCCACCACCGTCCGGGAACGCGGCGATCACCTGCCGATACGAGGCGACGAGCACGGCGAGCAACGCGGCGATCGCGATCGTCACCGGCAGCGTCAGGCCGAGTCCGGCACCGCCCGCGGCCGCCAGCACCAGCACGATGGCCTCGGGGCCGTAGGACACCGAAGCCATCGCGTCGAGCGAGAGTCCGGCCAGCCCGGTCGGCACGGTGAGACCACGGCGGGCCGGGGCCGCCTCCGCTTCTCCACGCGGCGCGGGCACCTTACGCGGCAACACAGCTATCACCATGCGAGTGTCGACCCGATCCCGGCCGGCGGGCCCGCGCGTTGACGGAACCCTGACGGCGACCGTGAGCAGGCCCACACCGCGACGGCTCGTAAACTTTGCGACGTGAACGCTTCCCCGGTCGCCGCGCCCGCCGCCACCGACCTGCAGGCCCGTCCCACCATCGGCGTGCTCGCGCTGCAGGGTGACGTGCGCGAGCACATCGCGGCTCTCGCGCACTGCGGCGCCGAGCCGGTGCTGGTGCGGCGCGCGTCCGAACTGGCCGCGGTGGACGCGCTGGTGCTGCCCGGCGGCGAGTCGACCGCCATCAGCAAGCTGCTGGAGGTCTTCGAGCTGCTGGAGCCGCTGCGCGCGCGACTGCGAGATGGCATGCCCGCCTTCGGTTCCTGCGCGGGCATGATCCTGCTCGCCGACGAGGTGCTCGATACCCGGCCCGACGCCAATCACCTGTCCGGCATCGATATGACGGTGCGCCGCAACGCCTTCGGCCGTCAGGTCGACTCGTTCGAGGTGGACCTGGACTTCGCCGGGCTCGACGACGGCCCGATGCGCGCGGTGTTCATCCGGGCGCCGTGGGTGGAGCGGGCCGGTGCGGGCGTCGAGGTGCTCGCGACGGTGCCGGACGGGCCGTTCGCCGGTCGCATTGTGGCAGTGCGGCAAGGGAAGGTGGTCGCGACGTCGTTCCATCCGGAGGTCACCGGCGATCTGCGGGTGCACCGGATGTTCGTGGACCTCGTTCGGGAGCCGTAGTTCACGCGCCGTTCAGACCGCGATGACCGGCCGAGTAGGCTGGAGAAGTTGTCCCTCCGGCCGTGCCGGTACGGTACACATCACCAAACGTGCCATCGACCTGAAGGAAGTAGGGAATGAGCGGCCACTCCAAATGGGCCACCACCAAGCACAAGAAGGCGGGGATCGACGCCAAGCGCGGCAAGCTCTTCGCCAAGTTGATCAAGAACATCGAGGTGGCGGCCCGCACGGGTGGCAGTGACCCCGCAGGCAACCCGACACTCTTCGACGCCATCCAGAAGGCGAAGAAGTCGTCGGTGCCCAACGACAACATCGAGCGTGCCCGCAAGCGCGGCGGCGGCGAAGAAGCCGGCGGCGCCGACTGGCAGACCATCATGTACGAGGGCTACGGCCCCAATGGTGTCGCGGTGTTGATCGAGTGCCTCACCGACAACCGCAACCGCGCCGCGGGCGAGGTGCGGGTCGCGATGACCCGCAACGGCGGCAACATGGCCGACCCGGGTTCGGTGTCCTACCTGTTCCACCGCAAGGGCGTCGTGACGCTGGAGAAGAACGGCCTGTCCGAGGACGACGTCCTGATGGCCGTGCTCGACGCGGGGGCCGAGGAGGTCAACGACCTCGGTGATTCCTTCGAGATCATCAGCGACCCGAGCGACCTGATCCCCGTGCGCAAGGCCTTGCAGGCCGCCGGAATCGACTACGACTCCGCCGAATCCGGCTTCCAGCCGTCGGTCTCGGTCGAGGTCGACGCCGACGGTGCCCGCAAGGTGATCAAGTTGGTCGACGCGCTCGAGGACAGCGACGACGTCCAGAACGTCTACACCAACGTCGACATCTCCGACGAGATCCTCGCGCAACTGGACGACTAGTGCGTACCCGCGCATGCGCTCCGGCCGTGCGCGGGTCTGCGGACGGGCACCGTCCGGCAGCGCTGGACTAGTCCTCCAGGGCTTCGTAGTACTGCTTCATCGAGGGGTAGTAGTCCTCGAACTCGGGGCGGTCCGCATCCGCGCGGGCCGCCCCCAGTGCGTCCAGGTAATACTCCCAGCCGGGTCCGACCTCGCTGATCTTCGCCTCGGGATCCAGATGGTGGGTGAAGACCAGTTCCGTGACGCCGTCGGTCTCGGTGAGCTCCGCCTCCAGATGCCAAGTGCCGTAGTTGTCTTTGGTGATGATGCCCAGCCGCCGTGGCGGTTCGCACACCTCGATCGTGGCGTCGCACCAGGGCTGGCCTTCTTCCAAAGCCATCTGCACCTGAATTTGCCGACCGGGCCCGGCCTCGCCCTTCCATGGCCCGAACCACCGTGCGGTGCGGTCGGATTCGGTGACGCTGGCCCACACGTCCTCGATCGGCGCTCGATAGGTTCTGGTGAGGATCAGGTCGCGCTTGCCGTCGGTGCGGTCGAGGCGGCCGGTGGGTCGGGTTGTCATCCCGTGTTCTCCTTCGGGTGCTGGTCGGCCGGTGCGCTGCGGTGTTCGCGGCGCGTCCGGTAGACCTCGGTTTCCAATGCGTCGAGCCGCTGTTCCCAGGCGGCCGCGGTGTCGAAGCGCGCGATCCAATCGGCGATCTCGGTGAGTGGTGCCGAGTCGAGCACGTAGTAGCGCTGCCTGCCGATGAGTTCGTCGTGTACCAGTCCGCTTTCGCGCAGCACTCGCAGGTGTCTGCTCACCGCGGGCCTGCTGATATCGAACTCCGCCGCGATCTCACCCGCGGTGAGCCGGGTCCCGCGCAACATCGTCAGGATCTCCCGGCGTACCGGATCGGCGATCGCACTCGCCACTTCGTCCACCCGGAAAGCGTAACCACTTGGTTACGCTTTTGTCCATAGTCGGCTGCTTCCGGCTACCGCATCGGAAGGCGGCCGGTCGATGATCGACCGGCCGCGCTGGACGATTATTCGCGCGTCACTCCGCGAGTTCGGTCCGGCTGGACCACTCGTAGACGGGCAACCGGCCCTCCGGGGTGTCCTGCTCCTTGCGGGTCACCTTGAAGTGTTCGTAGCCACCCTTGAACGGGACTTTCAATTCGATCCCCGGCGGGGTGATCGGAACGATTCGCGCGGGCATGTCTTTCGGCCCGCCCTCGAGGACAGCCTTCACAACAGTGCTCATCATCGGATGGTAGAAGCGTGACGGTCCCGATTTCGTAGATTCACCGAAGCGCCGCGCGGAAAAATCTTCGGTCTCAGGGCAGCGTGACAACTAGTTTGCCGACGGTACGACCGGTGTCGCCCAAGGCATGCGCCTTCGCGGCCTCCGTCAGCGGGAAGGCGCCCGCGATCGTCGGCCGCAACGCGCCGGATTCGACGAGGCCGGCCAGCGCGCGCATGCCCGCGTGATCGTGCTCCACCAGCATGCGGATCGCGCGCACCCCCGACTCGCGTGCTGCCGTCCCGAGATCGACCGAACCGGCGGCGCGCAAGGTGACCAGCAGACCGCCCGGACGCAGGGTGCGCAAGGATCGCAGGCTGTTGTCGTCATCGATCGAATCCAGCACCACGTCCACGTCGCGGACCGCCTCGGCGACATCCGTTGTCCGGTAGTCGAGCACTTCGTCCGCGCCGAGGCTGCGCAGGAACTCGTGATTGGGTGCGCTGGCCGTGCCGATGACGTACGCGCCGCGGGCCTTGGCGATCTGCACAGCGAAATGTCCGACGCCGCCCGCGGCCGCGTGGATCAGCACGCGCTGTCCGGCTTCGAGTGCGGCGTTGTCTACCAGCGCCTGCCAGGCGGTGAGCGCGGCCAACGGGATCGCGGCGGCCTGGACGTGATCCAGTTTCGCGGGCTTGCGGGCGAAGGCGCGGGCCGGGCCGACGACGTACTCCGCCAGCGCGCCGTGGCCGTTCGGGTAGGGCAGCATGCCGAAGATCTCGTCGCCCGGCTCGAACAGCGTCACGCCGATGCCGGTCTCGGCGACGTCGCCGGACACGTCCCAGCCGAGGACGAACGGCGGTTCGGGCAGGAAGAGGTTCGCGACGGCGCGGTGCTTCCAGTCGGTGGGGTTGAGCCCGGCCGCGTGCACCCGGACCAGGATTTCGCCGGGGCCCGGAACCGGTCGGGGGAGTCGTACTTCGGTGAGGACCTCGGGGCCGCCGAGGGTGTGCTGGCTGATCGCGCGCATGGTTTCGGTCATGTCGTCGAGTCTGCTGCGCTGGAACGAGTCAGGAAATGGCACGATTGCCATTCTTCGATATGATCGTGCCATGACATCTTCCGTCCATCGCGTGGCGGTGCTGGCGTTGGACGGGGTCTATCCGTTCGAACTCGGCATCCCGAACCGGGTATTCGGCAGTGCCGGCGGCCGTTACGAGATCCGCACCTGCACCGTCGACGGCGGACCGGTGCGCACCAGCGCCGACTACTCGATCGCCGTCGCGCACGACAGCAGCATTCTCGACACCGCCGACACCGTGGTCCTGCCCGCCTGCGACATCGGGATGACCCTCGACGGCACCCTGCCGCAGCCGGTCCGGGACGCGCTCGCCCGAATCCGGCCCGGTGCCCGGCTCGTGGCGATCTGCGCAGGCTCGTTCGTCGCGGCGGCGGCCGGCCTGCTCGACGGCCGGCCGGCCACCACGCACTGGCGCCAGGCCGATCTCTTCCGGCGCACGTTTCCGCGGGTCCGGCTCGATCCCGATGTGCTGTACGTCGACGACGATGACGTGCTCACCTCCGCGGGCGCGGCGGCGGGCATCGACGTGTGCCTGCATCTCGTGCGCCGTGATCACGGCAGTGCGGTCGCCAACTCGGTGGCTCGGCGCTGCGTCGTGCCGCCGTGGCGCGACGGCGGGCAAGCGCAGTACATCGAGCAGCCCGTGCCGCCTGCCATGTCCGCGGGCACCGCCGCGGCCCGCCAGTGGGCCCTGGAAAACCTCCACTTGCCGCTCACCGTGGACGAATTCGCCCTGCGCGCCCAGATGAGCAAGCGCACGTTCGCACGCCGCTTCAGCGAGGAGGTCGGTATGAGCCCGGGCCGCTGGTTGATCCAGCAGCGACTGTTCCGTGCCCGCCACCTGCTCGAATCGACCGATATGACGGTCGACCGCATCGCCGGTGAAGTCGGCTTCGCCACCGGCACCTCGCTGCGCCAGCATCTGCACGAGGCGATCGGCGTTTCCCCGCAGGCCTACCGCCGCACCTTTGCCCAAACCCTCGCCCCGGCCTGACGCCGGACCGACGCGCGATCCGCATCCGTGGCTCGTAATCGCACGGCGAAAGTTGTCGGTGGGCGCTGGCATAGTCGGCGTCGTGTCGTTCAGTACTCGCATCGAAGTCCGGATTTCCGATCTCGATCCGCAGCTCCATGTCACCGGCGCGGCCTATCACCAGTTCGCCGACCACTCGCGTTTCGCCTGTGTCCAGGCGGCGGGGATCTCGGTCGACGAGCTGATCGCGGACGGATTCGGGCCGGTGAATCTGGAAACCACGATCAAGTTCCATCGCGAGCTGCGCGGCGGTGACGCGGTCGACGTGTCCTGCGTGTGGTTGTGGGGGACCGGCAAGACCTACCGTGTCGAACAGATTTTGACCCGCGCGGACGGCGAGGTGGCGGCCACGGTGATCAATGTCAGTGGGCTGCTGGACCTTCGAGCGCGCCGACTCGTCAACGATCCGGCGCGCGAATGGGCGGCTCGCGCGACCAAACCGGAACTGCTCGGGTTCCCGGTAGCGTCCTGAGCCAGGCTGCACCCCGTGTCGCTGGACCGCGAAAGACCCTGCCTCCGCTAGACTCTCGAACAGTTGTTCGTGTCTGCGAGAGGGGTTTTCGTGCGGGTGATGGGCGTCGACCCCGGGCTCACCCGGTGCGGCCTCAGCATGGTCGAGGGCGGCATCGGTCGTAAGGTGACCGCGATCGCCGTCGACGTGGTCCGCACCCCGCCCGACATGGACCTCGCCCAGCGACTACTCCAGGTCTCCGACGCCGCCGAACTCTGGATGGACACCCACCAACCGGCGGCCGTCGCCATCGAACGCGTCTTCGCCCAGCACAATGTGCGGACCGCGATGGGCACCGCGCAGGCCGGTGGCGTGATCGCGCTCGCGGCCGCGCGCCGCGGCATCCCGGTCGCCTTCCACACGCCCAGCGAGGTGAAGGCCTCGGTCACCGGCAACGGCACCGCGGACAAGGCCCAGGTCACCGCGATGGTCACCCGGATCCTCGGTTTGCAGGTCGCGCCCAAACCCGCCGACGCGGCGGATGCGCTCGCGCTGGCCATCTGCCATTGTTGGCGGGCGCCGCTGATCGAGCGCATGGCCAAGGCCGAAGCCCAAGCGGCCGAGGCGCAACGCAAGTACGCCGAACGGCTTGCCGAACAACGGAAGGCGGTACAGAGGTGATCGCGTCGGTACGCGGTGAGGTGCTGGAGATCGCCCTCGACCACACGGTGATCGAGGCGGCGGGCATCGGTTACCGGCTCAACGTGACCCCCGCGACGCTGTCCACGCTGACCCGCGGCGAGGAAACCCGGCTGTACACCGCGATGATCGTGCGCGAGGACTCGATGACGCTGTACGGTTTCGCCGACACCGAGGCGCGCGACCTGTTCGGTCTGCTGCAAACGGTGTCCGGCGTCGGCCCCCGCCTCGCCATGGCGGTCCTCGCGGTGCTCGAGCCCGAGGCGCTGCGCAAGGCGCTCGCCGAGAGCAATGTCGCCGCGCTCACCCGGGTGCCCGGCATCGGCAAACGTGGCGCCGAGCGCATGGTGGTCGAGCTGCGCGACAAGGTGAATCTCGTTCCGGTGCAATCCGGTCCGCCCGGCACGCCCACCCCGGTCATCACGCCGGTGCGCGAGCAGGTGGTGGAGGCGCTCACCGGCCTCGGTTTCCCGGCCAAGCAGGCCGAGCAGGCCATCGACGCGGTGCTCGCCGAACAGCCCGCCGCCGACACCTCGGTAGGATTGCGAGCCGCCCTCAACCTGCTCGGCAAGAATCGGTAATACCGCATGGATTACGAAGAATCAGACGAATCCCAGGTCACGCCGAGCTATTTGAAGTCCGACGGCGAGATCGAGGCCAGCCTGCGCCCGAAGTCGCTCGACGACTTCATCGGCCAGCCGCGCGTCCGCGAACAGCTCGCGCTGGTGCTGCGCGGCGCCAAACAGCGCGGCGGCACCCCGGATCACGTGCTGCTGTCCGGCCCGCCCGGCCTGGGCAAGACCAGCATGGCGATGATCATCGCCGGCGAGCTCGGCACCGCGTTGCGCATCACCTCCGGTCCCGCGCTGGAACGGGCCGGTGATCTCGCGGCCATGCTCAGCAACCTGGTCGACGGCGACGTGCTGTTCATCGACGAGATCCACCGAATCGCCCGCCCCGCCGAGGAAATGCTCTACCTGGCGATGGAGGACTTCCGCGTCGACGTGGTCGTCGGCAAAGGCCCGGGCGCCACCTCGATCCCGCTCGATATTGCCCCGTTCACCCTGGTCGGAGCCACCACCCGGTCCGGTGCGCTGACCGGCCCGCTGCGTGACCGTTTCGGTTTCACCGGGCACATGGACTTCTACGACCCCGACGAGCTGCTGCTCATCCTGCTGCGTTCGGCGCAGATCCTCGGCGTGCAGATCGATCGCGAGGCCGCCGCGGAGATCGCGGGCCGGTCCCGTGGCACGCCACGCATCGCGAACCGGCTGCTGCGTCGCGTCCGCGATTACGCGGAGGTCCGCGCCGACGGGGTGATCACCTTGCCCATCGCGCGGGCGGCGCTCGAGGTGTACGACGTCGACGTGCTCGGTCTGGATCGCCTCGACCGTGCCGTACTCGCCGCGCTGGTACGAAGTTTCGGCGGCGGTCCGGTCGGTGTATCCACCCTCGCGGTAGCCGTGGGGGAGGAGGCCGCCACCGTCGAGGAGGTGTGCGAGCCGTTCCTCGTGCGCGCCGGAATGGTCGCCCGCACCCCGCGTGGGCGCGTGGCTACCGCCGCCGCCTGGGAACACCTCGGTCTCGTGCCGCCACCCGACCTGGTCTTCGGCTCCATCGAAGTTCGCGGGCGCGATCCGCAGCCCACCCTGGACTTGTTCGAATAACGTCGCGCGACAAGCCGCCTCGTGAAGGTAGGCCGAACCTAGTCGCCGACGTCCCGGTGCAACGTCCACCGATGATGCTGATGCTCGGCACGCTCGAGCGCTGTCACCACCAGATCCAGGAACGCGTCCACTTCTTCGCGCGAGTATCCGCGCGTGCCCAGCCGCGCCTCGGTGAACCGCACCGAGCGCACATCGGCGACGGTCAGACTGCCCGGCCCGCCGTGCGCGAGGGTGGCCGCGACCAGATCGAGGAACGCGTCGACCTCTTCGTCGTGGTATCCGCGCCGCCCGACCGGCGAGGGGGTGAACCGCATCCGCTGCACATCGTCCGGAGTGAGCATCGACTGCCCGTTCCCGGCCGGTGCGGGCCGCACCCCGCGCTGCCGGTTCTCCAACTCGACGCGCACCCGATCCAAATATTCGTCGACCTGGTCGGCGCGATATCCGCGCCCGCCGGGCCGCGGTGCGTCGAAGGTGACGTGCCGTAGATCGTCGGCGGCGAGCGCACCCCGCCCGGCCATGGTCGCGGCGACGAGGTCGAGGAAGGCGTCCACTTCGTCCGCGTGGTAGCCACGCTGCCCGAATGGTGGTGTCGCGAAACTGATCCGGCTCACATCCTCGGGGGTCACGGGCGACATTCTGTCAGGCCCGGTACGCCGGTCCGTGGGAATGTGGATTTTTCGTACTCCCTGGTCTCTTGCGACCACGAGCGCCCCCTGGCGGACAGCGTCGGAACAGTTCCCACACCTTAACGCCGCGAACGCCGTCAGGGGGCTTATCGATTTGCTCAGTCCTTGCGGACACCGTCGATCAGCAGCCGCCGGATGGCCTCGTTGAGGCCTTGGATGGAGCTTTTGTCGGTGTCGCGAAGGCCGTGCATGATGCCGGCCAGCAGCATGCCGGTGACCGCCCGCGCGGTGTTGACCGTGTCCAGATCCGCTCGTAGATAACCGTGTTCGACGCCGTGCTCCAGGTAGCCGGCGGTCAGCGCGTCGGCCATGTCGAGCAGGCCGTAGAGGCGCGCGGTCAGCTCGTCGTCGATGCCGGGCGCGTGCACGAGCAGCAACTGCGCGACCCGGCGGTCGTCCATCAGGATGTGCGTGAGCGCCTGGCCGATCCGATCGGTCTGCGCGCGGTATTCGTCCAGCGTGGTGGCGGCGTCGGGGGCGTTCTCGGTGCCGAGGGTGTCGATGATCTTGGCGGACAGGTCATCGATGACGTGGTCGATGATGTCGCGCTTGTTGCTGAAGTACCGGTAGAAGGTGCCGTGCCCGATGCCGAGATGACCGGCGATATCGGCGATCCCGGTGCCGTGATAGCCCTTCTCCGCGAAGCAGACGAACGCGGTGTCGATGATCTCTTGCCGGAGCTCGGCTTTACGTCGCTCGGCACGCGTCAATGGCTTCGTCACGACCCCGATGATACAGTCGTCACAAACGGAATGATGTGTCATTCTGTGATAAACGGTTCACATACTTGGAGGTTCGGAGTGGCGCCTCAGTACGACGCGGTCGTGGTCGGAGCGGGATTCGGTGGCATGGGGGCGGGCATCGAGCTCGATCGGCTCGGCCTGAGCAACTACGTCATCCTCGATCGCGAGGACGACCTGGGCGGCACCTGGCACGTCAACCATTACCCCGGCCTCGCGGTCGACATCGCCTCGGTGACCTACTCGTACTCCTTCGAGCCGAACCCGTACTGGACGCGGCTGTTCGCGCCGGGCGCGGAGCTGAAGAAGTACGCGAAACACGTCGCCGACAAGTACGGCCTGCGCCGGCGGATGCGCTTCGGCACGGTGGTCGACGGTGCGCGCTGGGACGAAGAGCACCAGCACTGGGTGGTCTCGATCGCGGGCGGTGAAACCCTCACGGGCCGTTACCTGCTCACTGCGACGGGCTTCCTGTCCCAGCCCTACACCCCGCCGTTCCCCGGCATCGACTCGTTCCAGGGCAAGATCATCCACACCACCGCGTGGGAGGACGATTTCGACCTCACCGGTCGCAAGGCGGCGATCATCGGGACCGGCGCCACCGCGGTGCAGCTGGTGCCCGAGGTGGCCAAGAAGGCGCAGGCGCTCACCGTCTTTCAGCGCACCCCGATCTGGGTGGTGCCGAAGATCGACGCGGCTATCCCCGCGCCGGTGCAGAAGCTGTTCGACCGGGTGCCCGTCACCCAGAAGGCCGCGCGGCTGTTCAACACCAGCCTGCTCGAGGCCCTCATGGTCGTCGGCGTTCTGCACTACACGCAGGCCAAGCCGTTGAACAAGGCCGCGGGCGTGCTCGCCAAGGCGCACCTGCGGGCCTCGGTGCGCGACAAGGAGACTCGCAAGCAGCTCACGCCGCACTACGACTTCGGCTGCAAGCGACCGACCTTCTCCAACACCTACTTCCGCACGTTCAACCAGCCGCACGTGCGCCTGGAGACCAACTCGATCGAGCGCGTCGAGCCCGACGGCATCGTCACCGCCGACGGCCACAAGACCGAGATCGATACGCTGATCCTGGCTACCGGTTTCAACCTGTGGGACGTGAACTTCCCGGCCATCGAGATCATCGGCCGCGACGGCGTCAACCTCGGAAAGTTCTGGCGGGACAACCGTTTCCAGGCCTACGAGGGCATCACCGTGCCGAAGTTCCCGAACTTCCTGAGCCTCAACAGCCCGTACTCCTACAGCGGCCTGTCGTACTTCACCACCATCGAGGCGCAGATGAAGCACATGGGGCGGCTCTTCGGCGAGCTGTTCCGCCGCGGCGAGCAGACCTTCGAGGTGACCGAGGCGGCCAACGCGGGCTTCCTGGACAAGGTCACCGACAAGCTCGGCACCTCCGTCTTCTACGGCGGCGACTGCTCGACCGCGCGCAGCTACTACTTCAACCCGCACGGCGAGGCCGCGCTGCTGCGCCCGACCAGCACCCTCGCCGCGCACCGTGAAGCGGTCAGCTTCCCGCTCGACGACTACGTGTACGGCAAGTCCGCCTGAGTCGAGGTACGAGGTAACGCAAGCCCCGCCGGACCCACACCGGCGGGGCGCACCGCGCTATTTCGCGATCTTACGAAGCACCCACTCCGCCAGCGTCGGAGTTACCGCCGAGTGCTCGGTATTTATTGCGTTGCAACAGAACTCGGTGAGCATGGTGTGCTCGGCCGTCACCTTGCGCAGATCCTGGTCCAGCTCGACCTCCCAGGTCATCGGGTCGAAGTCCAGCGCGACCGCGCTGACCGACGGGACGAAGCAACTCCAGCGTTTCATCTCCTCCAGCTCGACCCCCAGGGTCGTGGCGACCTGGCCGAACGAATCGAGCATGCCACCGGGCGCACCGTCGAACGGCGCGACCGCGGTGGTCGTCGAGGTGCGGGAGGTCAGGCCGAGATGCATGCCGCCGACCGGCTGCTGCTCGCCGAAGGCAGGCTGGTAGCGCGCGGTGGCGCTGCCGACGATGCCGCCGAGGAACTTCTTGTCGAACACCACCTCGCCGGGCTGTAGCGCGGGACCTTGCCCGTCCCCGCGGCCGTTCGCCACGCCGAGTCGCACCGGCCGTTGCGGGAAGCCGCCGAGTTCGGCCAGCTCCTGGACGAATTGGGCGCGCAGCGGCGACGCGGTGGCGACCGGCCCCGAATACCGCGCGTCCTCGACCCACGCCCACAGCAACTGCTGGGCCGCCGGGCTGCGGATCAGGCTCGCCTTGCTCGCCTTACCCGGCGTGAGCGCCTCGAAGAACTCGAAGAAGTAGGCCATCTGCTGCAGGATCAGCGGGATCCACGCCCCGTTGTGCGGCGAGTCCCAGGACAGATAGGTCTCGGTCTGATGGTCCTCGTCGTCGCGTTCCATGGCGGCGAGCGCGTAGCGGGTGACCAGGCCACCCATGCTCACCCCGCCGGTGATCAGCGGATTGTTGCCCTGCCGCTCGGCGATGACCTTGCCGATGCATGCCCGTGCGACACCCGCGTTGACCTGGAGGTAGTCGTGGCGGATGTCGAAGCCGAGCAGCACGATGTCGATACCCGAGGCGAGCAGCTGGTCGAACAGTCGCTCACCCGCGTCGGAGTAGGGCTCGTTGAACCATTGCCACAGTGCGTCGAGATCGCTGGGGCCGTAACTGAAGCCGTCGGCGAAGATCATCGGGTTGACCAGCCGGTCGTGCCCGTTCGCCAGATGGACCGATGCGGTGCCCTTACCGTATTTCCCCAGGTACGGATGCTGGGACACGAGCGGCCACTCGTAGTCCGGCGGGCGCGGAGACTCCGCGGATCTGATGGTCGGGGTGCCGAACCACGGTCCCGATTCGGCGATCCGCGCCAGGTCGTACAGTTCGGGCGCGGACAGATCCCCTGTCGCCTTCTGTAATAGCGTTTTGACGTCGATTCTGGCTTCCTGAGCCATCATCTTCCCCTTTGTGAACGCACAGGACGTCCCGGGACACGGCTCGACGATCGATGAGTTCGTGCGTAGATCAGGCTCCCCGGCCACGCCGTCGGGACGTCCTGCGCTGATGAATTCCCTGCGATTTCTACTGTATGCCAACGTAATTCGCTGCGGATACGTTTCCGGGCGGAGAATTTACGGGCAAACCGACCGGGCTCTTCGCACTCCGGTGGCCGCGTCGAATTCCGGGTGCGATATGGCCGATCCGCGCAGCCGTGCTCCCCAGCAGGTGTGCCGGTGTGGCGGCGGAGACATGAACTGGCAGACTGTCTGGATACATACCCATCCCACCCACAAGACTAGGGACTGACTTCGACGATGGAACTTCTGTTTCCGCTGCTGCTGGTAGCCCTGCTCGTGCCGATGTTCCTCGGTGTCCGCCGCCAGAAGCGGGAAGCCGCCAAGGTCACGGAGATGCAGGACAGCCTCAAGGCCGGCGACCAGGTCATCACCACGTCGGGGCTGTACGGCACCGTCGTCGATCTCGACGACACCACGGTCGATCTCGAGATCGCCGAGGAGGTCGTGACGACGTGGCTGCGCGCGGCCATCCGCGAGGTGCGCGTCGAGACCGAGACCGAGGCCGTCACCGACGCGATCGACACCGACTCGACCGGTGCGACCGCGGTCGACGCGATCGAGGAATCCCCCGAGCAGACCCAGACCCGGCTGACCAAGGACTGATCGCCGGTTCGGTGCTTGCGACGGCCCGCCGACCGGCGGGCCGTCGTTCACGCCATTACTGCCCGCACCCGGCGACGCTGGGGTGTGCTTGCCTGTTCCACTCTCGACTTCCCGCCTAGGAGATGACGTACTGTGCCACCTTCCCAGGGATCGGCGCATCCGCTCCGGCTGCTCGGTGTCTACGCCGCGCTGCTGGCCGTGATCTATGCGCTGGTGTTCTTCACCGGTGACAAATCCTCGACACCACGGCTCGGCATCGACCTCCAGGGTGGTACCCGGGTCACGCTGACCGCTCGCACCCCGGACGGCGGCAAGCCGAACCAAGACAGCCTGAAGAAGGCGCAGGAGATCATCGAGAACCGGGTCAACGGTCTCGGTGTCGCCGGGTCCGAGGTCGTCATCGACGGCGACAACCTGGTGATCACGGTGCCGGGTGACGACGGGGCGCAGGCGCGCGCACTGGCGACCACCGCCAAGCTGTACATCCGTCCGGTGCTCAACGCCGTGCCCGCGGCGCAGCGCGGCCAGGCGCCGCCGGCCGCACCGGCCCCCGGTGAGGCGCCACCGCCTGCCGCGGGTGAGGCACCGGCGCCCGCGCCTGCCGACTCGGCGCCGTCCGTCGGCGCACCGGCCTCGGGTGAGGTCCCCGCTCCGCAGCCGGAGCCGGCCCCGCAGCAGCGTGTGTTCCCGGCCCAGGCACCGACACAACCGCCCGCCGATCCGAATCTGACGCCGCAGGAACTGGCGGTCAAGGAGATTCAGGACGCCAAGGCGGTCCGGCAGAGCTCCGACCCGAACATCGCGCAGGCCGCGATGGCCGCCCTGGATTGCAGCAAGCCGGATCCGTTGCAGGGCAACGACGATCCGAACCTGCCGCTGGTCGCCTGCTCCACCGACGGCCAGGAGATCCTGCTGCTCGACAAGAGCCGCATCGACGGCCAGGAGATCAAGAGCGCCACCTCGGGCATGAACACCCAGCAGGCGCGGCACGAGGTGTACCTGGAGTTCAAGTCCGCGGGTAGCGACGCCTGGTCCCAGCTCACCGGCGAGTACGTCAACAAGCGGGTCGCCTTCGTGCTCGACACCAAGGTGGTCAGCGCGCCGGTCGTGCAGCAGGGCCCGCAGCAGGGCGGCCGCACCCAGATCTCCGGTAACTTCACCGCCGCGTCCGCCAAGGAACTGGCGAACACCCTGAAGTACGGTTCGCTGCCGCTGTCGTTCCAGACCTCGGAGGCCGAGACGGTGTCGGCGACGCTGGGGCTGTCCTCGCTGAAGGCGGGCCTGCTCGCCGGTGCGATCGGCTTGGCCGTGGTGTTGCTCTACTGCCTCGCCTACTACCGAATGCTCGGGTTCGTCACCGGATTGTCGCTGGTGGCTTCGGGTCTCGCGGTCTACGGCATCATGGTGCTGCTCGGCAGATGGATCGGGTTCACCCTCGACCTGGCCGGTATCGCCGGTCTGATCATCGGTATCGGTATGACCGCCGACTCGTTCGTGGTGTTCTTCGAACGCATCAAGGACGAGATGCGCGAGGGCCGCAGCTTCCGTTCCGCCGCGCCACGCGGCTGGCAGCGGGCCCGCCGGACCATTCTGTCCGGCAACGCGGTCAGCTTCATCGCCGCCGCGGTGCTCTACATCCTCGCGGTCGGGCAGGTGAAGGGCTTCGCGTTCACCCTCGGCCTCACCACCATCCTCGACGTCGTCGTGGTGTTCCTGATGACCTCGCCGCTGGTATTGCTCGCCTCGCGCACGAACTTCTGGGCGAAACCGTCGGTGAACGGCCTCGGTGCGGTCCAGCAGATCGCGCGCGAGCGGAAGGCGGCCCAGGCCGCACTCGGGAAGGCGTGAAAACGAGATGACCAATCACACGAGCACCTCGCGCCCCGAGAACCCGGCCGAGACCACGGACGTGTTCACCGCGGTGTCCGAGCAGCCCAAGCACGGTTTCTTCAACCGGCTCTACACCGGCACCGGCGCCATCGACGTCATCGGCAAGCGCCGGATGTGGTACCTGATCCCCGCCGCGATCATCCTGATCTCGTTGGGCAGCATCATTTTCCGTGGCTTCAACTTCGGCATCGACTTCGAGGGCGGCTCGCGCATCCAGTTCCCCGCCGCGGGTGCGAGCACCAGTGAGGTCGAGAACGTCTACCGGTCCGCGATCGGCACCGATCCCGTCTCGGTGCAGACCGTCGGCAGCGGCGGCAACGCCACCATCCTGATCCGCTCCGAGGCGCTGGACAAGGACCAGGTGGACAAGCTGAACAACGCGTTGTTCACCGAGTTCCAGCCCAAGGGCAAGGACGGTAACCCCAGCCGGGCCGCGATCAGCGCCTCGGACGTCAGCGAGACCTGGGGTAGCCAGATCACCCGCAAGGCGCTCATCGCGCTGGCGGTGTTCCTGGTGCTGGTCGTCATCTACATCGCCATCCGGTTCGAAACGCACATGGCGATCGCCGCGCTGGCCGCGCTGATCTTCGACGTCGCCGTCACGGCGGGTGTGTACTCGCTGGTCGGCTTCGAGGTGAGCCCGGCGACCGTGATCGGCATCCTGACCATCCTCGGCTTCTCGCTCTACGACTCGGTGGTCGTATTCGACAAGGTCGAGGAGAACACCAGGGGCATCCTGCATTTGAGCAGGCGCACCTACGGTGAGCAGGCCAACCTCGCGGTGAACCAGACCCTGATGCGGTCCATCAACACCGCGCTCATCGGCATCCTGCCGATCGTCGCGCTGATGGTCATCGCGGTCTGGATGCTCGGCGTCGGCACGCTCAAGGACCTCGCGCTGGTGCAGTTGGTCGGTCTGCTGGTCGGCACCTACTCCTCCATCTTCTTCGCGACACCGCTGCTGGTGTCGATCAAGGAACGCTGGGGTCCGGTCGCCAAGCACACCGACCGGGTCATGTCCCGCCGGGCCGGGGCCGCGAGCGCGCGGGCCGGTTACGAGGCGGAACGCCGGGCCACCGCCGCGACCGGCCGTGGTTACGACGACGAACCGCGCAGGCCGCGGGAACCGGGGCAGGCGCCCCGCCCGGGCGCGCGCCCGAGCGGGAAACGGCAGAAGCGGCGGCACTGACACAGACAGGGGTTTCATGCGCAAGCCACGCAGCCGAGCGGTACGTCTGATCGCGGTGGTGGCCGCGGGCACCCTGGCCGCCGGACTGGCGGCCGGGTGCTCGAGCAAGAACCAGGTGCCGTCCATTGCTTATGCCGTGGACGCCACCGTCGCCAGCTACAACGGCGGCAGCACCCTCGGTGCGAGCAGCGGCGCAAGCGCGGTGTTCGCCCGGGTGCTCACCGGGTTCTTCTACACCGGACCCGAGGGGCAGCAGGTCGCCGACACCGACTTCGGCACCGCCAAGGAGGTGCCCGGCGACGTCCAGACCATCCAGTACCGGCTCAACCCCGACGGTGTGTACTCCGACGGCGTACCCACCTCCTGTGACGACCTGGTGCTCGCCTGGGCGTCGCACAGCGGGCGATTCACCAAACCCGGTGACCGAGGGCCGATTCCGCTGTTCGACGCCGCGAGCACCGCGGGCTACGCCGACATCGAACGGGTGGACTGCCAGCCCGGCTCGCGCGACGCCACGGTGGTGTTCCGGCCGGATCGGCACTACTCGGCCTGGCGCAACCTGTTCACCGCGGGCGAGCTGGTGCCCGCGCATGTCGCGGCGCGGGTGGCGAACGTGCCGAATGTGGTGTCCGCCTTGCAATCCGCCGATCCGAGCGCGCTCGGGCGGATCGCCGAATTCTGGAACACCGGCTGGGCCTTCGGCAGCAATCTCGACCTGACGCGGTTCCCGTCGTCCGGGCCGTACCGGATCGAATCCTTCAGCGAGAAGGACGGTTTGGTACTGGTCGCCAACGAACGGTGGTGGGGTACCAAGCCGGAGACCGGTCGAATCCTGATCTGGCCCAAGAACGTCGACCTGAAATCCAAGGAGGGCGACAGCGCCCTCGGTGTCGTCGACATCGGTACCGGATCGATCAAAGACCTGAACCTGGAAGGGTTCCGGGTGCAGAACCTGCCCGGGCGGGGCGCCGAGCAGCTGGTGCTCTCGACCGGCGGGGTGTTCGGCTCGGTCGACATGCGCCGGGCATTCGCGCTGTGCGTGCCGCGCCAGGCGCTGTTCGACAAGCTCGGCAAAGTGCCGGACGCGCCCAAGAGCGGGCTCGGTTCCGGGCCGCTGAACGGGCATATCGTGCAGCAGGATTCGCTGTTCTATCCGTCGGTCACCGGTGCGGCAGGCAAGTTCGGCGGCGGCGACGTGCCCGCCTCGACGCAAGCCGTCGCCGCGTCGCGGACCAACAATCCGACCATCCGCATCGGCTATCTGCGTCCTGATGAACGTCGCGCGCAGACCGTGGCGATGATCACGGAAGCCTGCAAGCCGGCGGGTATCACCGTCGTCGACGCCGGGGCGGCCGATTTCGCCCCGTCCCAGCTCACCGAGGGCAAAGTCGACGCTGTCCTGGCCAGTACCGCCGCCGCGCCAGGCCCGGCCGGATCGCTGACCGGGGTCGCGGCCACCAGTGCGTTGCGCACCGGTAGCGGGCTCAATTTCGGGCGATTCGGTAACGGCCGCTACGATTCGATCACCGATCAGCTTGTGGCCGACGACAACTCGACCACACAGCTGAGGCTGCTGACCGATGCCGAGAACCTGCTGTGGGCGGAGCTGCCGAGCATTCCCTTGTTCGCCACCCCGCGCACGATCGCGTTCGGCGGTGGTCTGCAGAACGGGATCGCCGCGCCCAATCAGGCGGGGTCGGGTTGGAACATGGACCGCTGGGTGTTGAAGCGGTGACAGGTGCTGTGGGTGCGGGCCCGGGTATTCGCCCGTGCCCGCGCTCCTTGGTGTGATGATGGAGAGGTGTCGATGAGTAAGCACGCGGCGATCGAGTCCGAGGAGTTAGCCGCCGATCGGACCGGCCGGGCCGCGCACGCGGTCGAGCAGTTGACCCGCTGGCGCGACGACTTCCCCGCCCCCGGCATCCGTTTCGCCGACCTCACCCCCGTCTTCGCCGACGCCGAAGGCTTCCGCTCCGTCATCGACTGCCTCGCCGCCTGCGCCCCCGACGCTGACCTGGTCGCCGGCATCGACGCCCGCGGCTTCCTCACCGGCGCGGGCGTCGCCGCCAGCCTCGGCACCGGCGTGCTCGCCGTCCGCAAGGCAGGCAAACTCCCGCCGCCGGTCCTGCGCCGCGAATACCAGCTCGAATACGGCACCGCCGCTTTGGAGATCCCCGCCGACGGCGTCGACCTGCGCGGCCGCCGCATCCTGCTCCTCGACGACGTGCTCGCCACCGGCGGCACCCTCGCCGCCGCCGCCGACCTCTTCGCCCAAGCCGGCGCCGAAGTCATCGCCGCCGCGGTAGTCCTGGAACTGACCTTCCTCAACGGCCGCGACCACCAGGGGGCTTACCCCCTGACCTCCATCGTCCAGGTCTGACCGCCTCAGGCGGGGATTCCGGCGATCAATCCGTCGATGAAGTGGCCTACCGCTGACTCGGTGCGGTAGGCCTCGCGGATGGTGTTCCATTGGGGGAGCATTCGGACTGTGGTGGGGAATTCGGCCAGGACTTCGGGGGTGGCCTGGTCGGTCCAGCGGGGGCGGGGGTGGCCGGCGGTGGTGGCTTCGGTGCGTTCGTCGTCGGCGCGGCGCATCATGAGCTCGCCCAGGACGAAGCGCCAGACGGCGTTGTACATGTAACCGGCGTAGTCGTCGGTGGCGCCGAGTGCTGTTGCGGTGTCGACGAATTCGTCGAGGATCCACATGGCGGCTCGGCCGAACGATTCGCCGCTGACGAGAATGTCGGCGACCCAGGGCATGTCATGCAGGACGTCGATCAGATAGGTGATGATCGCGACGAGCCGGTCGCGGGAGGCGTCGGGTAGTTCCGGCCGGTCGAGCTGGTCGGCGCGGGCGCTCAGCACGGCGATCATCAGTGCCGCTTTGGTGGGGAAGTGGTGGTAGACGGCGGCCGTGCTCACGCCGAGCTCGTCGGCGAGTTTGCGCATGCTGAAGGCCTCGGCGCCGCCGCCGTCGAGTATTCGGGTGGTGGCGGCGACGACGTCTTCGCGCGGCACCCGGACCGGGCGGCCGCGGCGGCGGAGCGCGTTGCTTGTCACTCCTCTCATTGTCCGGATCAGACTCTCGACACCCAGGTAAGGCTGTGCTAACTATATTAAACACACGCGTTACTAAATTATGGAGGTTGTCGTGACCGAGCGAACCGGCGCGGGTAAGGGATGGACGCTCGGCGTCGTGTTCCTCGTGATGTTCCTTGTCTCCGTGGATCTTTCGATCGTCAACGTGGCGCTGCCCGCGATCGACGAGTCGCTGCACTTCGGTCCGTCCGGACTCAGCTGGGTGATCAACGCGTTCCTGCTGACCTTCGCCGGGCTGATGCTGCTCGGCGGCAGGCTGGCCGACCTCGTCGGCCGTCGCACACTGCTGCTCGCGAGCCTGGGCGTCTTCGCCCTGGCCAGCGCGTGGGGTGGCGCCGCACAGCACGGCTGGGAACTGCTGGCGGCGCGCGCGTTGCAGGGGGTCGGCGCTGCGGTGCTGGCGCCGATGACGTTGGCGCTGGCCACCTCCGAGTTCCCGGAGGGCCCCGAGCGCACGAAATCGATGTCGGTGTGGGGTGGGGCAGGCGCTGCGGGCGGCGCGGTGGGAGTGGTGCTCAGCGGTGTGCTGACCGATCATCTCGGCTGGCGGTCGGTGATGTGGGTCAACCTGCTGTTCGTCGCGGCGGCGGTGGTGGCGGTGCTGCGCGGCACCGACAACCGGGTGCCGCAACGCGGCGGCCGCCTCGATGTGCCCGGCGCGGTGCTGGTCACCTTCGGGGGGACGGCGTTGGTGTTCGCGGTGATCTCCACCGAGAGTCATGCGTGGGGTTCGGCGCGCGTGTTCGGCTGGGTTGCCGTGGGCGTGGTGGTGCTGGCCGGATTCGCCTGGGTGGAGACCAAGGCGGCGGATCCCCTGGTGCCGCTCGAATTTTTGCGCCGTCGCTCGCTGCTCGGCGCGACCGTCTTCGGATTCATGCTCACCTCCGCGCAGATCGCCAGTTTTTACTTCGTCGCCCAGCTCTTGCAGCGGGTGCTCGGTTACAGCCCAACACTCACCGGCGTGGCGATCCTGCCGTTCTGCGTCGGCATCGTGATCGGGCTGCGGCTGGCGATGGTGGCGACACCGCAGTGGGGTCCGCGCCCGGTGCTGCTGGTCGGCGGTCTGGTCGGCGCCGCCGGCCTGCTGTGGTTCGGTTTCGCCGATACTTCGACGACCTTCTTGACCGGGCTGCTGGGTCCGTCGCTGGTTGCGAGCATCGGGATCGGTGCGTCGGTGGTCGCGATGGGCACCGCCGCGGTGTCGGGGGTGCCGCCCGAGCAGACCGGGCTCGCCTCCGGCGTGCTCAACAGCGTGCGGCAGCTGGGCGGTTCGCTCGGGCTGGCAATCCTGGTGACGGTCGCCGCCAGTGTCATCGGAACCGACACCGGGCGAGCGACATTGGCCGACGGCTACACGACGTCCCTGCGCCTGGCCGCAGGTCTGCTTGCCGCGGGTGCCATCGTCGGCGCGTTGATCGTGCCCAAGACCAGCAAGGCCCCGGCTCCGGTTGAGACCACTGTGGCGGCGGGGCTGGAGTAGACGGCACGGGCTACCGCACGCATCGGTGCGGTAGCCCCGCCGGAATTGAGGTCTCGTCTCAGACGCCCTTAATGCCGATACTTTGGATAGCTGGACGTGTGAGCTGGAGGTGCGGCGATGGTTGCTGGCGCGCCGAACCTGCTCGCGCTGTCCGAGATGTGCGGCGCCCGCAGATCGGCGGGGCCTGCCGCACTGGGGACACCGCCGGCAGCGTTGGCGTGTCGCGGTCGGAATGTCAGGATCTGCCGGTGAGTGTTTCGCCGCCGATGCGGCAGGTCAGAGCTGACTATGATGCGGCGACCGTGGTTGTCTATCAAGCGTATTCCGCGGAGATCGCCGAAGCCGCCGTTGCCGCAGGAACTTTCGTCGCCCCGTTCAGCCGGGAGCGCATGACATGGATCAAGCCGTCGTTTCTGTGGATGATGTATCGGTGCGGCTGGGGGAGTAAGCCGGGCCAGGAGCGGGTGCTCGCCGTGACGATCACCCGCAGCGGGTTCGAGTGGGCACTGTGGCAGTCCTGCCTGAGTCACTATGTGCCGGACATGTATTCGGATCAGCGGGCGTGGATGGCCCGGCTGCGCACCAGTCCCGTTCGGGTGCAATGGGATCCGGAGCGCGACCTGCATCACCGGCCGCTCGCGCATCGGTCGCTGCAGGTCGGCCTCGGTGGCCCGGCGGTGGGGTTGTATGTCGACCGGTGGATCACCGGGATTCGGGACGTCACCCCGGAAGCGCGGCGGATCAAGGGGCTGGTGGCCGACGGGAAACTCGACGCGGCCGCCCGTGCGCTGCCGGTCGAGCGGCCCTATCCGCTGCCCTCCGAGATCGCCCGCGTGATCGGCGCCGGCTAGTCCTCGGGCGCGGAAAGTGCCGGTGCGCAGGTGTGATCCAAATATCACTGGCACACGTTGCGGAAGTGTGGTTAATCTAGACGAGTCTTATTGCCGTTGATCGGAGCCATGCCATTGATTTCATGAGGTAGCCACTCGGGCGGTCCGCAGTCGCGCGCCGCGTATTCTGAGCGACCTCTGGAGTCACCATGGCAAATCTGTCATTTTCCGATCTCACTTTCGCCTGGCCGGACGGCACCCCCGTGTTCGACGGACTCGACGGCGTGCTCGGCCCCGGGCATGTCGGCCTGGTCGGCAGCAACGGCGCGGGCAAGTCCACGCTGCTGCGGCTGATCGCCGGTGAGCTCACCCCCACCCGCGGTTCGATCTCGGTCACCGGTCACCTCGGCTACCTGCGACAGGACCTCGGTCTCGCCGCGGGCCAGCGGGTCGATGCGGTGCTCGGCATCGCCGAACTCCGGAAAGCGTTGCACCGCATCGAATCCGGCGGCGGCGCGGAGTCCGACTTCGACATCGTCGGCAACCACTGGGATGTCGAGGAACGGGCCATCGCGCTGCTCGGCCGGCTCGGACTGCACTACGTCGCCGACTCGTCCGCACAGCTGGATCGCCGACTGGAGACCCTCTCCGGCGGCGAGACGACGCTGCTCGGGCTGGTGGCCGAACTGCTGGCCGAGCCGGAGATCCTGCTGCTGGACGAGCCGACGAACAACCTGGATCAGCTTGCCCGCGAACGGCTTTACGAGGTGGTCGGCCAGTTCTCCGGCACCGTGCTCACGGTCAGTCACGACCGCGAGCTGCTGGAGCGGATGAGCACCATCGCCGAGCTGCGGCACGGCGACCTCCGGATGTTCGGCGGCAACTTCAGCGATTACGAGCGGATCATCGAGGCCGAGCAGCAGGCGGCTCGGGCCGCGGTCCGCGACGCGCGCAGCGATGTGCGCAAGCAGGCCCGCGAACTCGTCGAGACGCGGATCAAACTGGATCGCAGGCAGCGGTACGGGCAGAAGATGTGGGACACCAAGCGTGAACCGAAAATCATTATGGCCGAACGCAAACGGCAGGCGCAGGTGTCGGCGGGCAAGTTGCGCAACACCCACATCGACAAGCTGGAGACGGCCAAGGACCAACTCCAGCACGCACAGGAGTTGTTGCGTGACGATCGGGAGATCCGGGTGGATCTACCGGACACCCGGCTCTATCCCGGCCAGGACGTGATCGACCTGGACGAGGTGGAGTTGGCTTGCGGCCCAACGGTTTCGCTGCGGATCAGTGGACCGGAGCGGATCGCCTTGACCGGACGCAACGGCGTGGGCAAGACCACGCTGCTGCGCCGGATCGTGGCGGCCCGCCCGCAGGTGCCGTGGCGGATGCTGCCGCAACGCCTCGACATCTTCGACGAGCAGCGGTCGGTGTTCGAGAACGTGGCATCGACGGCGCCGCACGCGTCGCCGGAACAGATCCGAGCCCAGTTGGCCCGCTTCCTGTTTCGCGGCAGCGACGCCGATGTCGCCGCCTCGGCGCTGTCCGGTGGTGAACGACTGCGGGCTGCGCTGGCAATGCTGCTGCTGGCCGAACCTGCCCCGAAGTTGTTGCTGCTCGACGAGCCGACCAACAACCTCGACCTCCCCAGCCTCGAGCACCTCACCCAGGCGCTGGCCAGTTTCGAGGGGGCGCTGATCGTGGTCAGCCACGACCCGCGTTTTCTCGATGACATCGGGCTCACCAGGCGGGTGGAGCTCACCGCCGACGGGCTGGTGGAAACGCTGATCCGGTAGTGGAAAGCCGCACACCCCTTGATCTTTCGTGCATGTGATTCGATGTGCGTTGGGTCAGGGGGTGTGCGGCCACCTATCGGTCGAGTTCAGCTACCAGCTTTTTCGGGGCGACCTTGCGATAGGCGTCGTGGATGATCTCGCCGAATTCGCCCCAGTCCGGGTCGATGTCGAGCCGGACACCGATCCACCCGCTGGGCCCGACGTACGGCGGAACGAAGAAGCGCTCGGGTTCGGCGTCTACCAACTCGGCTTGCACCCCTTCGGGGGCGGGGCACCAGATGGTCGGGCCGGGCTCGTCGTAACCCCCGCCGATGTATTTGACGAACGAGGTCTTCTGGCGCACGAAGAAGGTGGGGCAGCCGTGGCTGAGCCGTTCGCTGCACTCCGGTAGGTCGAGACAGATCGCGCGGATCCGCGTCAACGGGTCCATGTGCGCAGTCTACGGCGCGGACGCTCCACGCATGGCGCGTCGCAGCACGCCCGGATGCTTGAGTAGCCCGGGTGCGAGCCACACGGCCAGCGCGGTGAGGCTGAGCCACGGGCGCAGGTGCGGCTTCAATGTGCGGATCCGGCCGTCGTCGGCGAGTTCGAGCACCAGCGCTTCGGTGAACCGGAAGGGGCCGAGGGCCGCTTCCGCCAGTAGTACGCGGTGCGCTCCGTCCCCGATCTGCTCGGTCCAGCGCAGGCCGGAGACGCCGCCATATGCAGCGGTCAGCAGGATGCGCAGATCATCCGCGCCGCGAAACACCAATCGTCCGGACAGCGGCGAGATCAGGGTGGCGTCGGGGGTCAGCGTCGCCTGCACCGCCTCGAAATCGCGGTCCTTCGTCGCCGCGCGGAACCTGTCCACCGCGTCTGTGGTCGTTGCTTCGTCCATCGCCGAGTCCATGACTCGAACCTAGGCGCAGTCACTTGCAAAAAGCAATGGACTAGGCTGAGGGTGTGCCCAAGGCTGCGCTGTCCGACATCGTCTGCTCGATCGCCCGCACCATCGACGCGATCGGCGAACGCTGGACGCCACTCATCCTGCGCGACCTGTTCGTCGGCGTGACCCGGTTCGAGGACATCCGCCGCGACCTCGGCATCGCGTCCAACGTGCTCGCCGCCCGCCTGACCGCGCTGCAAGCGCACGGCATCGTGGAAGCCCGTGCCTACCAGTCGAATCCGGTGCGGCACGAATATCTGCTCACCGACAAGGGCCGCGACCTGTACCCGGTGCTGACCATGCTCGTCGCCTGGGGCGACACCTGGCTGGCCGGACCCGAGGGGCCGCCCGCGCTGATCGTGCACGACGACTGCGGGAGGGTCACCGCGGGCGTGGTGGTGTGCCGGGAATGCGAAGCACCACTGACTGCGGACAATGTGCGATTCGCGCAGGGGCCCGGCGGATATCGAGGGCCGGGCACGATGCTCGTCGGCGACCACATGGAGCCATCCGCTTGACCGATCGGCCGAGTTCCCCTGCGTTGCTGGGTCTTACGTCTGCTCAGTGATGTGCGATCGGTTGAGCCGCTTCGTTCATCGACCGAGCGGCGTCCCGTGTGTCGACCGGGCCGATGTCCCCTCAGTTCACCGAGACGGCCTCGGCGCCGGTGGCCGCGCGCAACTCGTCGAAGGTGGTCGGGAAGACGGTGTGCGGGTGCCCGGCCGCAGCCCAGATCTCCGGCTGATCGGCCAGCGTCTCGTCGATCAACGTCCTGATCGGCGCCGGGTGGCCGAGCGGTGCGACGCCGCCGATGGCCTGGCCGGTGTGTACCCGGACGAACTCCGCGCTGGCCCGCGACAGTTTCCCGATCCCCAGGTGTGCGGCGATTTTGCCGGTGTCCACCCGGTGGGCACCGCTGGTGAGCACCAGCAGCGGCGCGCCTTCGGCGTCGAAGATAAGACTGTTGGCGATGGCGGCGACCGGGCAGCCGAGTTGTTCGGCCGCCGCGGCCGCGGTCGGCGCCGTCTCGGGGAGCACCCGTACCCGCGGGGTGACGCCGGCCGCGCGCAGGGCGGACTCGACGGCGAGCACGGTCGGCTTCCGGGCGATCTCATCCATGGCCGCGATCCTAAACCGCCGTCACCGCCCCGAGCCTTCGATTTTCGATGGCGCTCGAGCGCACCGACGACGAATCGCTCGGCGGAACGGCCGCTTTCGGCGGTGGCGAGGTCACGCAGCAGTGCATCGGTCAGAGGTATCGAGCCGAACCAAGGACGCCGCCCGGCGCGATCCCGCTGCGCGCGTCAGCGGGCGGCGACGATCTCGATCTCGACGAGCCAGTCGTTCTCCAGGGTCTGCGCCACGATCGCTGTGGTCGGCACGGCCCGGCCGCCCAGTGCGGCCACTCGGGCGGCGGCGTTCGCATCGGCGTCGGAGGCGTCGCGCAGGTAGCTGGTGAGCCGGACGATGTTGTCCACGGTCATGTCCGCCGAGGCGAGGATGGTGCGCAGGTTCGACCAGATCAGTTCGAGCTGTTCGGTCAGGGTCGTGCCCGGCTTGCCCTCCGCATCGAGACCCATTGTGCCCGAGACGAATAGCAGGCGCTCGGCACCGCGGACCTCCATCGCGTGCACGTAGTCGTCGGTGGCCGGATAGATGCCGTCGGTCGGGTTGTGCTGTCGCAGCTCCACGCGTCCGATCTTGCCAGGGAACGGGTTTCGCCGAGGGCATTCCTTGACCGGCAGAGTTTTAGTCATCTACACTAAAACTAGATTCACGAGAGGAAGTGATCCCATGGGATACGGAAACTGGGACGACACCGCCTACCGCGCGGCCAAGGCCTTCCGGGCCAGCCGGGGGCTCGACGACTTCGGATACACCGCCGAGATGCAGGGGGTGCCGTACGGGGACTGGCAGGCGCACCCGACCCTCGACCCGCTGGGTATCACCGCGCGGGAATGCCGGGACTCGGCCGACCACGGCAATTCGCTGCCCATAGCGGTGCTGTTCGACGTCACCGGCTCGATGGGCCGGGTGCCGCGGATCATGCAGCGCAAGCTCGGCAAGCTGCACGGATTGCTGCAACGCAAGGGTTACGCGGACGACCCGCAGATCCTGTTCGGCGCCATCGGCGATGCCGACTGCGACCGAGTGCCGTTGCAGGTGGGGCAGTTCGAGTCCGACAACCGGATGGACGAGCAGTTGCGCGCCATCCTGCTGGAGGGCGGCGGTGGCGGGCAGAAGTCCGAAAGTTATGAACTGGCCGGATATTTCATGGCCACCCACATCGTCACCGACGCTTGGGAGAAGCGGCGCAAGAAGGGCTACCTGTTCCTGATCGGTGACGAGCTGAACAAGGCGC
Source organism: Nocardia suismassiliense (assembly GCF_900269665.1). Taxonomy (GTDB): domain Bacteria; phylum Actinomycetota; class Actinomycetes; order Mycobacteriales; family Mycobacteriaceae; genus Nocardia; species Nocardia suismassiliense. The sequence continues at coordinate 6,704,703 of NZ_LT985361.1, read as the reverse complement.
GGCTGGCGTCACGGCACATCCGCAGCGTCATCGGCGACCCGGTGCGGCGCGATGTTTCGGTGGAGTCCATCTACCGGGAGCTCGCCGAGCGCTGGCACGTCTACTACATCCTGCCGAATCAGTCGAGTTACTACGACGATCCGGAGATCGCCGACCACTGGCGCGGACTGCTGGGCCAGAACTTCCTGAAGCTCGACGATCCGGCGGCCGTCTGCGAACTCATCGCACTGACCGTCGGGCTGGAAGAGGGGCGCGTCGACGTGGACGCCGGGCTCGCGGATCTGCGCGATGTCGGGTCGGCGGCCGAGGCCGCGTCGGTCGGCAAGGCCTTGGGGGTCAGCGGGCCGCGGATGCGGGCGCTGCCGAGTGGGCGTAGCTGAGGCACACCATGTTTCGGTCACACATCGTGGTAGTCGATCTCGGCTTCGGTGACGCCGGGAAGGGCGCGACCGTCGACTGGTTGTGCTCTCCGGCGGCGGGGCTCGACGTGTCGGCCGTCGTGCGGTTCAACGGCGGCGCGCAAGCGGCGCACAACGTGATCGCCGACGGACGGCACCACACGTTCGCGCAGTTCGGCTCCGGGACCTTTTCCGGTGTGCCGACGCTGCTTTCGCAGCATGTGCTGGTCGAACCCATCGCACTCGCCGGGGAGGCGCGCACGCTCGCGGCGCTCGGCGTGCCGGATCCGTTGGCGCTGCTGCACATCGACGGCCGGGCCCTGCTCACCACGCCGATCCACATCGCCGCCAACCGTGCCCGCGAGGACGCGAGGGGTTCCTCGCGGCACGGTTCGTGCGGACGTGGCATCGGCGAGACCGCCTGGTATGCGCTGGCACACGATGCACCGACCGTGTCGGATTGCCTGCGCCCCATGGTTCTTCGCGACAAACTCCGATCGCTCGCCGCGCACTACGGTCCGCTGATCGCGCCCAGCGAACACCGCTACGAACCGATCGACACCCTGGTCGACATGTATCGGGAGTTCGCCGCGGCCGTGCGCATCGTCGGTGGCGAGCAGCTGGCCCGCTTCGCCCGGCGCGGTCGGCTGATCTTCGAAGGGGCGCAAGGTGTCCTGCTCGACGAGTGGCGCGGTTTCCACCCGCACACCACCTGGTCCACCGTCGAACCACGCAACGCCCGCGCCATGCTGGCCGAAATCGGCGCCACCGGTGCGATTCTCGGCGTCACCCGCACCTACATGACCCGCCACGGCGCAGGCCCACTCCCCACCGAAGACCACACCCTCGAGTTCCCTGAGCCACACAACACCACCGGCCCCTACCAAGGTGACTTCCGCCTGGGCCACCTCGACCCGATCCTGCTGCGCTACGCCATCACCGTCTCCGGCGGCATCGACGGCCTAGCCCTCACCCACCTGGACACACCGGGAACCCGTTACGCCGCAACGAAATACCACACCACCGACGGCGTGCTCAACGACCTACCACCCGGCCCCTGGCAGGACCTTGTGCACCAGCAACACCTCACCGACCTCCTGACCACAGCCCACCCGACCCTCACCGAAATGCCGCAAGACGTAGCCCCCTGGCTGGCACAGACACTGGACACACCGGTAGTCCTGACCTCGAACGGCCCCACCCGAGCCCACCGGACATCAACCGCAACAATCGTTGCCGCCGCGTGACCGCATGCATGCCGCCGTGAGTTCGGCAGACCCGCCACCCACCGCGGCAGCCGTTGGCGCCGCGATCTCACGGCCTGCCCAGTGCAGCGGTGGCCCGGCAGACCGGCCGTTGATTGCGGCCACTATCGTGGCCGCCTGACTTTATGGACTGCCACCCCTATCTGTGAGGTCCAACCATGTTCTCCCACAGCCGTAGTCGGCAGAACGACCGCCGACACGCGGGCACCTTGCTGCATCGGCGGTCGAGACGAGGCTGTGTGCTGTTCAGGTCCTGTCTCTTATACACATCTCCGAGCCCACGAGACCGTACTAGATATCCTATGCCGTCTTTTGTTTTGAAAAAAACCAAAACCAGAGAGAATCTCTTATTCCTTCTTCTGCTTGCAAAAAAAAAAGACAGATGGTAATGANGCGCTGCCGGGTGTGCTGCTCGGGCGGGGGGAGCGGCTGGTGGAGGCGGCGCGGCGGGCGGTGCACACGAAACTCGGTGTGCCGGAAGCCGCGATCGGCGCGGTGGGGCAGCTGGTGACCTTCGACGAACCGAATCGTGACCCGCGCGGGCCGACCTTGTCGATCGCGATGTGGGCGGTGGTCGGGCCGCACGATGGCCCCGCACAGTGGGTCGGCTTCGACGAGATACCCGAGCTGGCCTTCGACCACAACCGCATCGTCGCCGCCTCCCGCAGCCTGCTCGCCGGACTCCTGTGGAAGGACCTCCCCTTCACCCGAGCATTGCTCGGAGACGAATTCCCCGCCACCCGAGCCGTAGCCGCCACCACGAACCTCGCGGGCACCCGCCCCGACCCCGCCAACCTCAACCGCACCCTCGCCGCCATTCCAGGCCTGACCCGCACCACCGAACGCCGCCGCGTGAAAGCCACCGGCCGCCCCGCCGCGGTCTGGGCCTTCGACGCCGACGCCGACGCTTAGCTGAAACGCGCTGCGCCACAATGGCTCAGCCGTCGGGACCCAACTGCGCCGCGGTCGCCGTGAATGGCACATGGTTGTGCCATATCGCCGCGCTGCGCCGCAATGGCTCAGCCGGCGATGGCTACCTCGCCACCCTCGTCGGCACCGGCACCCTCCGCATGAGCCTGCGCTACGGCAGCACCGGTCGCCCGGAACAGGAGTATTCAGCGGCGGTCAGCCAAGCCAGTAACAGCAACCAACAGGGCCAGGACTCGAAGCAGCCGCAGAACATACGAATCCAGCCGTAAACACAGTGTGAACCTAAGTACCGGTGCAGCGAGGTAAGCGTATCGGGGGTCTTGACGCACGGTGCACTCTCATGACGCACGCTGCAACATCAGTCAAGAGCACGCAACCCACGTCATGTGGGCGCGCGGCGACCCTGGTCGCCGCTACCCGGATCGAGGCGCAGCTCGACTCCAGCACCGAAGACATGGCGGGCGACCCACTCCCAGGTCGGCACCCAATCGTGCCGCGGTCGTCGTGAGTGGCGCATGGTGGCGGCGTATCGCGAGAAGGGCTCTCGCTGGTGTGCCACTCACCGGTATCCGGCGGACCGGCCGAATCGAGTCCGCAGACGTGGCGGCCGACCCACTCCCAGATCGGCACCCAATCGTGCCGCGGTCGTCGTGAGTGGCACATGGTTGTGCCATGTCGACGCGCTGCGCCGCAATGGCTCAGCCGGCGATGGCGTGGTCGCCGCTACCCGAATCCAGTCGCAGCCGACGTCGGCGCCACTCACCGGTATCCGGCGGACCGGCCGAATCGAGTCCGCAGACGTGGCGGCCGACCCACTCCCAGATCGGCACCCAACCGTGCCGCAGTCGCCGTGAGTGGCACATGGTTGCGGCGTATCGCGAGAACGCCTCTCGCTGGTGTGCCACTCACCGGTATCCGGAACCTCGGCGCACCAGGCCGACCCGAGTCTGGTGTGCCGCTCGCCGACGTCCGGAAGATCGAGGCACCAGGCCGAGCTGGGTTCGACCTGGTGTGCTGCTCGCCGACGTCCGGAACTTCGAGGCACCAGGCTGAGCCGAGTTCGAAGCTGGTGCGCCACCGAGGAATCGTTATCCCTGGGGGAGCAATCCTTGCACTGTGCCGAAATCGAGGGCATTCTCCAGCGCTGTATAGGTGCCGTGTTCTAGCAGCTCGGTGGCTGCCGTCTCGGCCAGCGTGTAGGCAGCCTGCGCCACTGCGGAGCCGACGCTGACCCGCCGTACGCCCGCCGCACCGAGTTCCGCGACGGAAGGCGCGCCGGCGCCGGCCATCACGTTGATCGGCAACGGCGACTTGGCGACCAGGTCGGTGAGGGTCGGCAGATCGAGCAGGCCGGGGACGAAGAGACTGTCCGCACCGGCCGCGGCGTAAGCGGCTGCCCTGGTGAGCACTTCGTCGAAACGGCCTTCTTGGTCGCCGATGCCGAACAGGTAGACATCGGTCCTGGCGTTGATCACCAGTTCCGGCAGACCCGCCTGCTGCGCGGCGTCGCGGGCCGCCCGCAGCCGATCGGCCTGCGCGGCGGTGTCGAACAGCGGCCCACCGGGTGCCGTCGAGTCTTCCAGGTTCACTCCGACCGCCCCGGCGGATACCGCGGCGAGGATGGTGGCCGCGACGTCCTCGGGCGTGGGCCCGTACCCGCCCTCGACATCCGCGGTCACCGGCACGTCGACCACAGCGGCGATCCTGCGGATGACGCCGATCGTGTCGTCCCTGGTGAGCTGCTGTCCGTCGCCGGTGCCGAGCGACCAGGCAACGCCCGCACTGGTTGTCGCGATCGCCGGTGCGCCCGCGCGCGCGATCACCGCCGCGCTGACCGCGTCCCACGCGTTCGGCAGCACGAAGATTCCTTGCTCGTGCAGCGCGCGAAAAGCGGCCGCCGCATTGCGCTGCTTGTCGGTGATGGGCTGAATATCCTGTGCCACAGGGGCTCCTCGCGAGATTGTTTCGATGGACCGGTCGCGCTGGAGGTAACGCCGGAAACCTCGCCGACAGTCCCGGACAGCAGTCCGGCTTTGAAACTCGATGCGGCAGAACGTTGTTCAGCGGCGTGGCGCGTACATGATGATGGCGACGCCGACGAGGCAGATGGTCGCGCCGAGGTAGTCCCAGCGGTCGGGGTGGAATTTGTCCACGAGCATGCCCCAGGCGAGCGAGCCCGCGACGAAGACGCCACCGTAGGCGGCGAGGATGCGGCCGAAGTTGGGGTCGGGCTGGAAGGTCGCGACGAAGCCGTAGGCGCCGAGCGCGACGACGCCGGCCGCGATCCAGAGAATCCCGCGCTGCTCGCGCCAGCCCTGCCAGACCAGCCACGCGCCACCGATCTCGGCGAGGGCGGCCAGGGCGAACAGCAGCAGGGAGCGGGCGACGGTCATGAGGGTGAACCTACCGACAGCCGGGATCGGCGACGTACAACCCATCGGTGCCGACGTGAGTCAGCGGCATGCGAGACGCGGCTGTCCGCTCGCCCCGCCGCTATGTAATTGCGGCGCGCGACCGATTCCCGCCGACGCTGGTGATGCGCGGCTGTTTTCCACCGACGCTGGTGATGCGCGACCGTTTTCCACCGACGCAGGTGATGTGCGGCCGATTTCCGCCGACGCTGGTGGTTCAAGCCGGTTGGGCCGGCATCGTCGCCAGCTCGTACACCACATACGGACGCCCGATCACCGGGTACGAGACATTGCGAACCGGAACTCCGCCTGCGGTGCGCCCGAACTCGGCGCCGTGATGAGCGTGCCCGTGCAGGGCGAGGGTGGCCCGGCCCGCATCCACGGCTTCGGCGAGGGCATGACAGCCGAGACCGGGATAGAACTTGGTCGGTTCGCCCACCAGAGTGTCGACCACCGGCGCGAAATGCATCAACGCGACCCGGATGTCGGTGTCGAGGGTGTCCAAGGCCTGTTGCAGCCGCAGCGCGTCGACGGGCCCGCGCAGCATCCGGGCCCGATGTTCTTCGGTACCGTTCTCGGGATCGCCTGGGTAGTCGGGGAACCCACCGCTACCACCCATCACGCCCGCGATGCCGAGCCGAATCCCGTTCAGCTCCAGCGTGATCGCGGTGCCTTCGAGCATGTGCACGCCGATGTCGCTGAGCTGTGCGGCGATTCGGAAGCCGAGCTTGTGGTCGTGGTCGTGGTTACCGAGCACAGCGACGACGGGCACCGGCAGGTCGGCGATCTCGGCGCAGAGCAGGTCGGTTTCGGCGAGGCTGCCACTCTCGGTGAGATCGCCTGCCAGCAGCAGCACATCGGCGTGCTCGGCGATCCGCAGCAAGTCCGGTCGAAATCGCCCGGCCACCGCGGGCCGCAGGTGCGTGTCCGCGACGGCGGCGATCCGGATACCTGGCTGCGCGAATTCGGCTGGCATGGCGCCAGACAGCCACATCCGCGACAGGGTGTCAACCGCAATCTGCCGTTCATCGGCCCGCCACCCGCTGGCGAGCTGCCGGAATAGCTTCCCGCTATCGGCAGTTCAGTGCCCGTTCAGCGAGGCAACGGGCGATGCGGCGACCGATGAAACGTCAATGAACAGTGCGCCGGGAGGCTATCCGCGGGCCCCGCCCACCCCGCATGGTTCGCACTATGAGCGAGCGCGACAAGCGAGCGAATCATCGGTCGGGTGGCACCGGATGGCGGCGCGATGAGGGCGTCGCCGATCGGTCCAGGTGGTCGAAAGTGCTTGTCGCTCTCGCCGTTACCGCTGCTGCGATGACCTGGACCGTGGGTGGCGCGCACGCCGACACCCGCGTGGACAAGGTTGTCGTGATCGGTCTCGACGGCCTGATGTACGACAAGGTGCTGAAGGTCCAGGCACCGAACCTGTTGCGGCTCAGTGCCGAAGGACTGCTCAGCCGGTCCTCGATCGCCCCGCACATCACCATCTCCGGCCCGTCCTGGGCCACCGTGCTCACCGGGGTGTGGGATCGCAAGCACGGCATCAAGGACAACAACTTCACCGCGGCGCCGTTCGCGAAGTACCCGACGGTGTTCACGCAACTCGAACGCGCCGACCCGGCCCGCAAGACCCACTCGATCGCGACCTGGGACCAGATCGCCACCATGGCGGGCAGCGGCAACCCGCGCGCCGACGTGGTCGTCTCCACCGCGCCGGTCCCGAACGATCCCGACGAGTCGAAGACCGACGCGGCAACCACCACCGCCGTGGTCGGCGCGATCGAGAAGTTCGCCCCCGACCTCCTCTTCACCCACCTCGACCAGGTCGATCACGCAGGTCACAGCGACGGCGCCGTCTCCGGCGAGTACCTCGACGCGGTCCGCCGCATCGACGAGCAGGTCGGCCGCATCGCCGCCGCGGTGGACGCCCGCGCCGCCGCCAACCCGGCCGAACGATGGACCATCCTGGTCACCGCCGACCACGGCCACCTGCCCAAGGGCGGTCACGGTGGCCAATCCCCGGACGAGACAACCAATTTCGTCATCGCTCGCGGCCCCGACTTCACCGCGGGCGACACCACCTCCCGCTACACCCTGGTCGACATCACCCCCACCGTCGTCGACCTCCTGCACGTCGCGCCGAGTCCCGATTTCGACGGCCGGTCCATGATCACCCGCGAGCCCGCCGACTCGGCCACCATCCGTTAGGCCCGTGCGCCAGGCCCACGTCGAGGCCCCATCCGGCGTATCCGTCGGTCGTCGATACCGGACCGAACCTTCGGCGGCGATTCGGTCGCAACTGCGCCGGATCGATGTCTGATATGTCACGCTTTCCGGTACTCCGCAGAGTCCACGGCTAACGCCGCGTCATCCCGGCCGTACCGCCGCCGCAGCGCCCGCCGCAACCTCGTGCCCGACGCCACTGCGCCGCCGGGACTAAAGTTGGTGGTCTGGGCGGTTGCAGCGGTCGGATAGGGTGGTCCGATCGAGGCACGCGGCGTGAACGTGAGGCCCGGAGGCGGCAGCCTGCGTATCCACGGAGGGACCGGCAGCGCTGCGAGTTGGGCACTGAGAGGTGGTGGCATGACTCAGCACGTGGGCGAGGCGAATGTCGAGCAATCGGCAGGCGCCCCGCAGTCGAACGGTGCCGCCACCGGGGGAGAGCAGCCGAAGTCCGCCACCCCGGCCGCAACGCCCACCCCACCGCGCCAGCCGGGCGCCTCGGCCGCCGTGCCCACCTCGGCCTCGCGCCGGGTGCGGGCCAGGCTCGCCCGCCGGATGACCGGCCAGCGCGGCATCGCCGCGGTCAAGCCGGTGCTGGAGCCGCTGGCCAGCGTGCACCGTGAGCTGTATCCGAAGGCCAACCTGACGCTGTTGCAGCGCGCCTTCGACGTAGCCGACGAACGGCACAAGCACCAGTTCCGCAAGTCCGGCGACCCGTACATCACCCACCCGCTCGCGGTCGCCAACATCCTGGCCGAGCTCGGCATGGACACCACCACGCTGGTGGCCGCGCTGCTGCACGACACCGTCGAGGACACCGGCTACTCGCTCGAGCAGCTCACCCTGGACTTCGGCGCCGAGGTCGCGCACCTGGTCGACGGCGTCACCAAACTGGACAAGGTCAATCTCGGCGCGGCCGCCGAGGCGGAGACGATCCGCAAGATGATCATCGCGATGGCGCGGGACCCGCGCGTGCTGGTGATCAAGGTCGCCGACCGGCTGCACAACATGCGCACCATGCGCTTCCTGCCGCCGGAGAAGCAGGCGAAGAAGGCCAAGGAGACCCTCGAAGTCATTGCGCCCCTTGCCCATCGCCTCGGCATGGCGACGGTCAAGTGGGAGCTGGAGGACCTCGCGTTCGCGATCCTGCACCCGAAGAAGTACGACGAGATCGTGCGACTGGTCGCGGACCGCGCGCCGTCGCGTGACACGTACCTGGCGAAGGTGCGCGCGGAAATCGTGAATACCCTTGCGGCGTCGCGGATCAACGCGATCGTCGAGGGCCGGCCCAAGCACTACTGGTCGATCTATCAGAAGATGATCGTCAAGGGTAAGGACTTCGACGACATCCACGACCTGGTCGGCATCCGCATCCTCTGCGACGAGGTGCGTGACTGCTACGCGGCGGTCGGCGTGGTGCACTCGCTGTGGCAGCCGATGGCGGGCCGGTTCAAGGACTACATCGCCCAGCCGCGCTACGGCGTCTACCAGTCACTGCACACCACGGTCGTCGGCCCGGACGGCAAGCCGCTGGAAGTGCAGATCCGCACCCAGGACATGCACCGCACCGCCGAGTTCGGCATCGCCGCGCACTGGCGCTACAAGGAGACCCGCGGCAAGCACTCCAACGACTCGACCGAGGTCGACGACATGGCGTGGATGCGGCAGCTGCTCGACTGGCAGCGCGAGGCGGCCGACCCGGCGGAGTTCCTGGAGTCGCTGCGCTTCGACCTGAAGTCGCCGGAGATCTTCGTCTTCACCCCGAAGGGTGACGTGATCACGTTGCCGCAGAAGTCGACCCCGGTCGACTTCGCCTACGCGGTGCACACCGAGGTCGGGCACAAGTGCATCGGCGCCAGGGTGAACGGCCGCCTGGTCGCGCTGGAACGGCAGCTGGAGAACGGCGAGGTCGTCGAGGTGTTCACCTCGAAGGCGCAGAACGCCGGGCCGAGCCGCGACTGGCAGAACTTCGTGGTGTCCCCGCGCGCCAAGGCCAAGATCCGGCAGTGGTTCGCCAAGGAGCGCCGCGAGGAGGCGCTGGAGAACGGCAAGGAGCAGATCTCCAAGGAGGTCCGCCGCGTCGGTCTGCCGTTGCAGCGGCTGATGAGCGTCGACGCGATGACCGCCGTCGCGCACGAGCTGCACTACACCGATATCTCCACCCTCTACACCGCGGTCGGCGAGCATCAGGTCTCGGCGCACCACGTGGTGCAGCGACTGATGGCGCAGCTGGGCGGCATCGGCGACGTGGAGAACGAGCTGGCCGAGCGGTCCACCCCGTCGACCACGCCGAGCAGGCAGCGGACCACCGGCGACGCGGGCGTGCTGATTCCTGGCGCGTCGGGCACCGTGGCCAAGCTGGCCAAGTGCTGTACGCCGGTGCCCGGTGACGAGATCATGGGCTTCGTGACCCGCGGCGGCGCGGTGAGCGTGCACCGCACCGACTGCACCAATGCGGGGTCGCTGCAGGATCAGGCCGAGCGCATCATCGAGGTGTCCTGGGCGCCGTCCCCGTCCTCGGTGTTCCTGGTCGCCATCCAGATCGAGGCGCTCGATCGCACCCGCCTGCTGTCCGACGTGACGAAGGTGCTGGCCGACGAGAAGGTGAACATCCTGTCCGCGTCGGTCGCCACCCACGGCGACCGGGTCGCGATCAGCAAGTTCACCTTCGAGATGGGCGACCCCAAGCACCTGGGACACCTGCTGAATGTGGTCCGGAATGTGGAAGGCGTCTACGACGTCTACCGGGTAACCTCGGCTGCCTGAATTACCCCCTAGCGAATACCCCTACTAGGTCATCTCCCCTTGACATGTCAATTGTCATGCCCCCGGCAACCTTCCGGCGAACGGCCAGCGACGCGGGAGATATCTGCACGAATGCTGAAGCCATCGGGCGAACGGAAGATGGAGTCCCGGTAGGGAATTCGCGTGACCGGTGGGTCGCCGAGTGGTTGCTCTCATTTTCAGACCGTCGGAAAGTTGCCGGAGGAGGTTGCTCGGCACGCGGGAATGTGTGAAACCCGTTTCGGCAGTTCGCGGAAAGTTTTCGGCGATGCCGCAGCAATAGCCGGAATCTGTTACGGTCTATTGCGTTTCATGGCGTTGAGGGTAACTGCGGCAACACGGATTGATTGCGGATCGCTATGACAAATTATTCGGCAAGACTCACGGTGGTGCTGACAGCACTCGCCGTGACCGTGGCTACGGCGGGTACCGCCGTGGCCGGTCCACCGAATCCCGCAGGCCCTTCGACCGATATCGCGCTCAGCGCGTGTCCGGCATTGTACGCCTTGGGAATTCAGGGTACAGGCGAATCGTCACCGGATGCGGCACCTTCTACCGACACCGGCATGTTGTCCACCGTCTTCCGTCCGATGCTGGCCAAGGCCAACGGCCCCGGACTGGTCGACCGGGCCTATGTGCCATACGAATCCGGCTTCGGCGGGGTGACCGGCGGCAGCGCGATGCCCTACGCCGAATCGGTGACCGGCGGGCTGGCCCGGCTGCGCACCATGGCCAAGGCCGTCGCCGACCGGTGCGCGGATACCCGGTTCGCGGTGGTCGGCTATTCGCAAGGCGCGCACGTCGCCTCGATGTTCGCTCAGGAGATCGGCCAGGGGCAGGGGATACTCCCGGCCGAGAAGATCGCGGCGGTCGCGTTGTTCGCCGATCCGACCCGCAACCCCGGCGCCGCGCTGTTCCCCGGCTCGCCCGGCAAGGCGTCACCGGATCCGGCCCCCGGCACCGCGGGCGATCAGCTCGCCGGCCTCGCCGCGCTACCGCAGCCGCCCGCCGCCGGCGGTGGCATCGGCCCCGACCGGGACCGGGCGGCCAACTTCGGCGCGCTCACCGGTCGCGTGGCCAGTTTCTGCGCGGCGGGCGACCTCGCCTGCGACGCACCGCAGGGCGCGCCGATCCTGAAGGCGGTCACCAACGTCGTCGGCCAGTCCAAGCTCAGCGGCGGCGACCCGATCGCCTCGCTGGTCTCCATCGCCCAGGCGCTGGCCTACACCTCGATCAAGACCGCGACCAAGGTGGTCAACGAGGACGTGCAGGGCAACTCGCTCGCCACGCTGGCCATCTCGCCCAAGAAGTCGATCTCCGAGCGTTTGGCCGACGCCGCCGACCCGCGTACCCCGCTCGACCTTCCCCGCGCGCTACAGGCGCTGCTGAAGGTCGGCATGATCGGGCTGAACGCGGTCGTCACGGTGGTCAAGACGGTGCTCAACCCGTCGACCATCGCCGAACTGGCCACCGCGGGCCTGTCGAACCCGCCCGCCGCGCTGCTCTCGCTCGGCGCCAAGCTGGTCGGTGCGGTGACCCAGCTCGTCCCGCCGACCACCGGCGTCCGCTTGGTCAATCAGGCGTTCGACGCGGTGGTGCAGAACATCACCGACAACAGCGAATTGCTCAACACCGCCACCTGGGTGCGGTACTGGGACACGGTGCAGCGGCACGGCGCGTACAACACCGCGACGGTCGCCGCCAACGGCGACACGCCCACCACTTTCGTGGCCGACTGGCTCGCCGCCGTAGCCCGCGATATTGCCGGTGCATTCGGCATGAACAGCAGGCCACAGGGTGGACCGGACAAGCCGCCCTCGGGATTCTTCGGCGAGCAATCCGGCGCGTCGACTACGCCGAATTCGTCCGGTACGGGACAATTTCCGTTCGGGACAGGAGCCGACGGCGCCTCATCCGGCGGCGCGACGTCGATTCCGCCCACCGTTCGACCCGGCACCGCCCACATCTACCCGTTCTCTACGAACTGATCGCCGAGAGGGTCCGACGATGCGGAACTATGCGCCTCGCTCAGCGGGAACGGGGGAATGTTGAAGTCGTACAAAGAGCTGTCCCGGTGGTACGCCGCGCTCGAGCCGGAGACGGCGCCGGTGCCGCCCGGCGAACCGAGCTCGGAGCACCTGGACGAGGACGGGCCCGCCCGATATCCGCACTACATCCGCGAACCCGAGGTCCCCGACGACCTTCGTGCGCAGCGCAGCGAATTCACCGGCGGCTGGTCGGACTGGGTGGGCCGGGCACCCGGCCCGGATGACGACTACACCCCGCGCGACGCGGACCTGGTGCGTTTCCCCTGGCCCGACGACGACGATGACTACGACGACCACCTGGACGAGCCGCGACCGCGCTCGTCCAGTGCCTTGCGTCTGGAGGCCCGCGCCCGGCGCTCGCGCCGCAGCCGCGTGTTCGTGGTGCTCGTCATCGCGGTGCTGCTGCTCGGCGCGGCCGCCGCGGGCGTGCTGTTCCTGCTGAACTCGTCCACCAACCGCGCCGCGACGCCGCGCCTGCCCACCTCGTCGGCCTCGGTGCAGTTCACCATGGGCAGCGTGCAGGCGGGCGTGAGCACCGACAGCCTGCGCGGCCGCTCGCAGGCCGGGGTGAACACCAGCCGTCCGTCCGGCGCCTGCCCGACCGAGCGCGCCGCGGCGATCGTGCGCGCGGCCGAAAAGGGCGGCACCACTTCGGGTCCCGACGCCATCCTCGCGTTCCAGTACGCGTACTACGTGGAGCGCTCCGGCGAGCGGGTCCGCGAGGTCGTCGCCCCGGACGCCGCCGTCTCGCCCGCCGCGACCATTCAGCGCGGCATCGACACGATCCCGGCGGGCACCGCGCACTGCGTGCGGATCGTGACCATCTCGGACAACCGGTACTCGGTGGAGGTCACCGAGTACCGCCCCGGCGGCGTGCCCGCCACGTACAACAAGCAGACGGTCACCACCGCGGTGATCGACGGTCGCACCCTGATCACGGGTATCGCGGCCGGATAGAGGAGAGCAGGAAGCGATGGGAGAGGACTGGAGCCGCTGGCTCGACGAGGCACCCGACCAGGGTGAACCGTCGGGCCGGCCCGTGCGCTCCAAGGCTCCGGTGGTGCGGTTGCGGCGCGGCAAGGGCGGCGGTTCCGGGGCGGGACAACCTTTGCAACGCCCCATCCTGGTGGTCGGCGGCTGCGGTGGTGCGGGCACCACCACGACGGCGTTGGGCATCGCGGGTGAGCTCGGCATGGCGGGCACCCCGACGGTGGCCGTGGACGCGACCGCGGCGGGCAGCGACCTCGCGCTGCGCGGCGCGGACGAGCACTTACACCCGATCAGCCTGCAGTCCTGGCTGTACGGCCGCGGCGACGACGAACCTGCCCCGCTGAAGGAGTGCCTGTCCCGGGCGACCTCGGGCATCGGCCTGCTGTGGCGCGACGCCGCGCCGCTGCGCAGACGGGCGACCTACCTCACGGTGGCGCGGGCGGTGTACGACGCGGGTTTCACCGCGGTCTACGACGGCGGCAGCCCGATTGCCGGGCGGCAGCTGCGCCCGCTGCTCGACGACGCGGATGTTGCTCTGGTGCTTGCCATTCCGGCTCGCGCCGATGCCGCGAACCGGCTGCGGGTGACCCTGGAATGGCTCGACGACCAGTTCGGCGACTCGACCGAAGGGCAGGGCGGCGGCATCGTCGGCGACACCACAATCGTTGTCTCACACCAACATCCGGGCACCGAGTCGCGCGTTGCCGAGCATTTGCGCGAGCATCTGTCCGGCTGGGTGCGCGACATCAGGGAAATACCGTACGACCCCCACCTGGCCAGGGGCGAGCTGGTCCGCCACGCGTCGTTGGCCCCCGAGACGCGCCGGGCCTATGGGCGCCTGCTGACCGGGGTGGCATCATGACCGCCGCCATGAAATTTCGCCGTCACACCGAATCCGCGCCCGCAGGCGTCGTCGCCCCGCCGGAGTCCCGGCGCGCACCGATCTGGGACCGTCCGGTCCCCGGCGTGGGCCGGGCCCCGCTGGTCTGGCTGCTGGGTGTGCACGGCGGTGCCGGAGCCAGTAGCCTCGCGCATGTGCTTGCGCCAGCGGCGGATTCGGGCCGCCGCTGGCCCGGCGTCTTCGACCGCGAGTCCCCCTTCGTCGTCCTGGTGGCCAGAGAGACCATCGCGGGCCTCACCCGCGCGCATGACCTACTGCGCCAACATCATTCGGGTTTCGCCGGGTCCTGCGAGGTGCTCGGGCTGATCACCGTCGCCGCGCGCCCCGGCCGGTTGCCCGCCGAGATCCGCCGCTACCGCGACGTGGTCGGCTCGCTGGCCGGTCAGCTGTGGCAGGTCCCGTGGTATGAGGAATGGACGCTGGTGGAACCGGAGAAGCTGCCGGTGTGGGCACCCGGTGACCCACTGCCACCGAAGAAACGCAAGATCGACCCGCTGGAGGAGGTGCCGCTCGATGTCCGGGAGCTGGGCGCCGACATCGTCGCGGCGGCTCGAACGGCACTGGAGGAGGCAGCACTCGACGATCCGGCGCACGACCGGGCCAGAAAGCCACCCGATCAGTGAACGTACGCATCGAATCGGCGACTACCCCACTACTTTCGAGAAAGGCACCCGATGAGCATGATTCTCCTCGCCGTGCAGGACACGTACGGCACCGTACTCGCGCAGGTCGGTAACCCGACGCCCGAGGCGCCCCCCGGATCGGAGAAGATCCTGCAGCTGGTGCGTTATCTCACCTGGTTCGTGCTGTTGTCCGGTATCACCGGCATCATCTACGCGGGCGGCAAGTTCGCGTGGGAGAAGTGGACCGGCGGCGGGCTCGAATCGCCGAAGATGGTGGCCGGCGCCATGATCGGCGGCGTCGTCGCGACCAGCGCCGGCACCATCATGAACGCCGTTATTGGAACCTGATGTCCGGAATATCTACCGTGCGCGCGTCGGCAGCCGAGCTGCTGGCCTACAAACAGATGCCCTCCGAGGTCCTGCAACCGCTGATGCAGCTGATCAATTGGCTGCTGTGGTTCGTGCTGCTGGTGTGTCTGGCGTGGATGATCGTGTCCGCAGGCAAGCTGTGGTTGGCCTTCCGCGACGACCTCGCGATGAACGACGCCTCGCATGGGGTGCTGATGAGCCTGCTCGGGGCGATAGTGGCGAGCACAGCGTCGGGGATCGCGCTGGCGTTCCTACCGACATGAACAGGCGCAGGGGGACCGTGGGGGCGGCAGGCGCGGTCTTGCTGATCGCGGCGGCCGGTTGCGGCGGCAGCGACGAGCCGGCCGGGCCGGATCTGTCGGCGGCGCCGACCGGCGTGCGGTGGCAGCCGTTCCAGGGCGTGCCGCTGCCGCACACCGAGCAGGGCCCGAAGTCGGTGGCCGACGGCGCCGCAACGGGTTTCGAACATTCGCCACGCGGCGCGGGCGTCGCCGCGATCCACCACGCGGTGCGGCTGGCCGTGGCCGCCGACAGTCAGTGGGCGAAAGTCGCTGCGCGGGAAGTAGTTCCGGGACCGGCGAAGGACGAGTGGGCGATCAACCGGATCCAGCTGTCCATCACCGGGCCCGCCGCCCCCGACTACGCGCCGCGGGTGCTCGGCTACCGGATCACCGGGTACACCGATCAGCGCAGCACCGTCGACGTGCACACCGAGTACTCCGACCGATCGAAAGCCGTGAACCACACCACCGTCGAATGGGTCGGCCAGGACTGGTTGTTACGCCTGCCCGACCCGGGCTCGACCGCTAGACCGATCGACTCGATCGATGTAATACCTGATGGCACAGTGAAATTGGAGGCACCACAGTGACAGAGAAGGAGTCTTACGCGCGCGATCGCGTCTCCTTCGGTGCCGTCGCGTCCGCAGCCGTGCTGGCGCTCATCGTGATCGCGGGAATCGTCGTCTACATCAGCCGCGACGACGGCGGCAGCGCAGCGGGGAGCACCCCCGCGCCCGCCGAGACCGCGGGCGGCACCGGCTTCGCCGCCCCCGAGGTCGACATCCTCGGCAGGCGCGTCGACGTGCCGAACAACCCTGCCGGGCAACCACTTCCGCAGGACCCCACGCGGCAGCGCAAACCGTCCGACAGTGACTGGCTGACCCAGGCGCCCGAGGGCACCACCGGACCGCGCGGCTGGCAGCGGGTGTACGGCGCCTCCGTGCCGTTCTCCACCTCGGACGGCCCCACCCGGATCGAAGACGGTCTGGCCGTTGGCTATTCGCACACGCCGCAGGGCGCGGTGCTGGCCGCGGCGCAGATCACCTACCGGCTCAACGCCCGTCCGGCCGATCGCGATCTGTACGTCACCCAGGTGCGCGTCTCCGCCCAGCAGATCGCCGCGTACGACAAGGCGCTCGCCAGTGACCGGCTGCCCGAACAGCAGCCCGAGCGGGTCACCAAATACTTCATCGCCTCGGACGCGTTCAAGGTCGATGACTACGCCGACGACCTGGCCATCGTCCGGCTCGCCTCGCGCGGGCCGGTGGTCGACGGCAAACAGTTATGGGCGGCGATCCGCCTGGTCATGGTCTGGGATGCCGGTGACTGGCGACTCAAGCCCTCGACGTCCAACTCCGCACAAACCGAGTACATCGAATCGCTGGGTGGGTGGACGAAATGGTGAGCACGATCGGAAAGGCTCGACGACAAATTGATGGCCGTCCTGCGGAGCAGCGAGGGGTGCACACAATGGTGAGGCGGATACTCACGATCTTCGCGGTCATCTTCACGGTGATGATGGCGACGCCGACCGTGGCCTACGGACAGCAGTACGGCTTCGACGAGACGTGCAACGAGATCCACGACACGCTCGACAATGTCGGCCTGCCCGGTATCTCGCTGGGCGACGCCGCCTCCGCCGCGTGCAAGGCGGGCAACGCCGCCTCGCATCCGGGTCAGGCGGCCACCGCCGTCAAGGACAAGGCGTGGGACTCGACCTTCGGCAAGGTGGTCGACTCGCTGATGAAGGGCCTCGGCGAGGCCATCATTCTGGCGCTGACCTTCTGGATGAAGGTGCCCAACGAGGCGGCCAGCGACTCGGGTTCGTTGTTCACGAAGATCAACGACTACACCTATCAAGCCCGGATATTGCTCTTGATAGCCTCGGTGATCCTGTCCGGCGCCCGCCTGGCCGAGGCGAGACGCGGGGCCACGATGAACGAGGCCGCCGAATCGTTCCGCATGTTCGCCAGAGTGGTGTTCAGCTCCTGGATGCTCGGCGCGGTGATCGTCGCGGGCACCCAGGCCTCGGATCGCTTCTCCGAGTGGATCATCAACGACTCCACCAACGGCAACGCCAAGGACCTGGCCGAGCTGATGGTGAAAACCAGTAAGCTCCAGGCCTTCTCGCCGGGCTTGGTGCTGATCATCGCGGTCGTCGGCCTGCTCGGCGCGCTCGCGCAGATCGTGCTCGCCATCGTGCGGCAGGGGCTGCTGATCATCGCGGCCGGTGTACTGCCGCTGGCGGCGGCCGCGTCCGGGATGAATGTCGGAAAACAGTCCTACCAGAAGCTGATCGGCTGGATCATCGCTTTCATGCTGTACAAACCGGTGGCCGCGATCGTCTACATGATCGCGTTCACCACTGCGGGACATGTGGATTCGATGACCCCGGTGAACAATCTGCCGGATGGTGAACAGGCGCAACGCATGCTGGTCGCCATCGTGCTGCTCTGCAGCGTCGCGTTCGTGCTGCCCGCGCTGATGCGATTGGTCACGCCCGCGGTCGCGATCGTCGGCAGCGGCGGCTCCGGTCTCACCGCGACCGGCGGCACCCTGCTCGCCGCCGGGGCACTTGGCGCCATGGGCACCAAAGCTGTTGGCGTCAAAGGCACTGCGGCCTCGGGCACACCGGGCTACGTCGGCGGCAGCGGCACCGGTCCGCGCCCGCCGGGTGGCGCGGGCGGACGCGGCAGCGGCGCACCACGCCCGACCCCGCCACGCGGTGGTGGTGGCCCGGCCGGCGGTGCGGCACCGCGCGCCTCCGGGCCCGGCGGCGCGGCGGGAGTACCGTCCGGTGCTACACGTGCGGCGGGCCGGATCGGCGCGGCCCGCGCCGCGACGAGCAGCCTGAACCGTGCGGATCAGGCAATGGGTGATGTGGCCGGTGACCGTTGGGCGAATCGATCGCCCGACCTCGGGAGGAGCACCATTCCGCGATGACGATGACGACGAACGATACCTACGAGCGTCGCTCGTACGGGCTGTGGCAGAAGCCCCGCAGCGCAGGCCTTTTCGGACTGCGCTGGGAAGAGACCGTGATCGGCTTCGTGGTGGTGATCACGGCACTGATCACCGCGATGGTCGGCGGCTTCAAATGGGGTCTGATCGTCGGCGTCACCGGCGTCGTGGTGATGGTTCCACTGGTGTGGCGGACGGGGGGCCGCTCGGGCTACGAGACGGGATTGATGATGTTCAACTGGATGCGCTCGCGCAAGCGCGGCGAGCACGTGTACCGGGGTGGCCGGTTCTCCCGGATCCCCGGCGGCGTCACCCGATTGCCGGGTCTGCTCGCGCCGTCGAAGCTGTACGAGGGCATCGACGCGGGCGGTTACAGCTTCGGCATGATCCACCTGCCGCAGTTCGCTCAGTACACGGTGGTGCTGCGGGCCTGGCCGCAAGGCCACGAGGCGGTCGACCAGCCGGTGATCGACCGCTGGGTGTCGGCGTGGGGCACCTTCCTCGCCTCGGTCGGCCAGACCAGCGACATCGTCGCGGTGGTGCCGGTCATCGACACCGTGCCGGAGACCGGAAACCGTTTGCTCACCGAGGTTTCCACCATCACCCGGCCGGACGCGCCCGAGCTGGCGCAGCAGGTGATGTACGAGCTCGCCACCGAGCTGCCGCAGGAGCGGGTGCAGCTGCTGCCCCGGGTGGCGATCACCTTCAAGGCCACCACCGCCGAGCGCCGCAAGACCCCCGCCGAGGAGGCGGTCGAGATCGGCCGTCGCCTGCCCGGCATCTGCGCGGCGCTCGCCGAGGCGGGCGTGCGTGCCCAGCCGATGTCGGCCGACGAGGTGATCTCGTTCATCCGGCGCAGCTACGACCCGGCCTCGCAGGCCGACTTGGAAGTCGCCGCAAGCGAACCCGACGGCCACGGCCTGGATTGGGCTGACGCGGGCCCGGTTTCGCACGACGAGAAGTGGGACCACCTGGTGCACGACGGTGGCCGCTCGGTCACCTGGGAGATGGACGCGGCGCCGGAGGGCGCGGTGGACGAGCGGGTGCTGCAACGGCTGCTCGCGCCCAATCCCGAAGTGCCACGCAAGCGCATCGCGATCGTGTACCGGCCGCACTCGGCCGCCGACGCCGCCGAGATCGTCGACGACGATTTCAAGAACGCGCTGGTGGCCCAGCAGAGCGAGCGGGGCGTGGTCTCCGCGGCCGCGACCCTGCGGGTGGGCGCCACCCAGCAAGCCCGTGAGGAGCAAGCCCGGGGTCACGGTGTGACCCGCTTCGGGGCGTTGGTGACCATCACCGAGCCCCTGCGCGGCGATCTGCCGCGTATCGAAGCCATCACGCGCGACCTGTCGACGCAGGCGCGGTTGAAGATCCGGCGGTGCTACCGCTACCAGGCGGCGGCCTTCGCGGCCTCGCTCGGTTGCGGGGTGATCCTGCCGGAGCACGCGACTATTCCGAAGGCACTGGCGGGGTGATCGATTCATGGCACGTGACGAGTGGGGCGAGCGCCCACCGGCCGAGCGCAGGCGCCGTCCCGGCGTGCGGGAACGCTCCGGCATCGAGGAGATGCCGGACCGGCCACGGCGATTCGGCAGGGGCGCGGCGCGGGTGAGCGACGACCGATCGGGACTCGACGAGAAGTCCGAGCGCGAGCGCGCCAGGGCGGCGGCCGAGCGTCGGGCGCGGGCCGAGAGCGCCCACGCGGACGGGTCGCGTTCTGATCGGTCGCGCGCCGGCGGCGATCGCGTGCGCGCCGACGGTGATCGCGTGCGCGCCGACGGTGATCGGCCACGGCCCGACGGCGATCGGACGCGGGCCGAAACCGGCAGGGGCGAGCGCAGTTCGGACCGGGCCCGCGGCGACGCGGCCAGGTCTGCGCGCGCTCGCGACGGTGCGCCCGAGCGACCTGCACGTACCCGCGACGGTGCGACCGCGCGCGGCGACCGTCCGGCGCGTTCGGAGCAGCGCGGCCAGCAGGCGGATCCGCGCGCGCAGAAGGCCGCGCGCAACGGCAAGCCCGAGCGCGGTGTGCGAGACCGCAACGGCTCGCGGGCCGCGCGTAACCCGCAGCGCCCCACCAAGACCGACTACACCGCGGACCGGGCCATGGGCACGCCGGTGATGGACAAGGCGGCGCTGCGCGCCAAGGCCAAGGCCGACCGGCGCAAGAACTCCGGCCCGCCGCTGCTCGACGAGCAGACCCGCGCCAAGCTGGAGATGATCGTCCGCGAGCAGACCGGCCTGCGGGCGGCCTTCGCGCAGTTCCGGATTCGCACCGACGACATCCGTCGCCGCAATTACGCCGCCCGCGCCGAACAGGTCTTCGAGGACGGATTCGACCGCAGCACCGCCCAGCTCACCGATCGCGGCTACGCGGGTGAGGGTGGCGGCCGGATGAACGTGGTCGGCCGCCCGGTCGAATACCGGGCCACCACCGCGCAGGTCGCCGGCCTGTGGCCGTGGTCGGTCGGCGCCGGTGCGCCGCTGATCGGCACCCCGCTCGGCTCGCACCTGCATACTGGTGCCCCGGTCTGCTTCGACCCGATGAACTGGTTCATGCGCGGTAGCTTCATCACCGCGCCGAGCCTTTTCGTGCTGGGTCTCAACGGCTTCGGTAAGTCGTCGCTGGTGCGCCGGATCGTGCTCGGCGGTATCGCCCAGGGCATCACGCCGCTGATCCTGGCCGACGTCAAGCCGGACTATCGCAAGATGGTGGAGCTGGTCGGCGGCCAGGTGATCGATCTCGGTTACGGCCACGGCAAGCTCAACCCGCTCGCCGCGGGCGTGCTGGGCGCGGTGGTGCCGCGCCTGGACGACCACCCCGCCTTGCAGATTCAGGTGTTGCAAGACCTGCGGGCGCGCCAGGTGACCCTCATCGCGGGTCTGGTCGAACTGGTCCGCGGCGCCAGGGTGCGCGACTTCGAGGAGACGCTCATCGCCACCGCGCTGCGCATCCTCTACCAGCCGGGCAGTGGCTACACCCCGGACCAGCCGCCGATCATGGAGCACCTGCTCGAGGTGATCGTCGCGGGCGGTGAGGAATTGATGCTCGACGCGGGCGCCGACGACCCCAACGAGTATCAGAACGCGATCAAGAACCTGCGTCGCTCGTTGCGCGCGCTCACCCAGGGCCCGTTCGGCGCCATCTTCAACGGGCAGACCTCGGTGCCGATCGACACCAGCGCGGTCGCGGTCTGTATTGACGTCTCGCACATCCCTACCGGCGACAAAAAGCTCAAAGCCGCGGTGATGCTGGCCTGTTGGGCCGACGGGTTCGCCTCGGTCGAGGCCGCGCACGTGCTCTCCGACGCGGACCTCGGGCCGCAGCGCTACTTCCAGGTGGTGATGGACGAGCTGTGGCAGGTGCTCGGCCTCGGCGACTTCATGGTCGACCGCGTCGACGAGCTCACCCGTCTGCAGCGTGGCATCGCCACCTCGCTGATCATGATCAGTCACACGATCAAGGATTTGCAGGCTCTCGGATCCGAAGCCGCGATCGCCAAGGCGCTCGGCTTCCTGGAACGCGCGCGCGCCAAGATCTTCGGCGCGTTGCCCGGCGAGGAGGTGAAGCGGCTGGACAGCATCGTGCCGTTCACCTCCGCCGAGGAACAGATGGTGACCGGCTGGTCCGCGCCGCAGGCGTTGACCGGCGAGGCCCTCAAGCCGGGCCAGCTGCGGCCGTCGCCGCCGGGCACCGGCAAGTTCCTGTTGAAGATCGGCGAGGATCGGCGCCCCGGCATTCCGTTCCACATGGAGTTCACGCTCTCGGAGAAGGAGAGCGGTATTCACGACACCAACCAGCGGTTCAGCGAATTCACCGAATCGACTGCCCGAGGGACGGATTCGCCGAGCGGGAGCGCCGCATGACAGATCAGCCGAGATCCGGTTTACCGAGGCACCTGCCGACCAGGAGGTGCGTCGGATGATGCCACACCGCTCCTATCGCCGGGTGTCGCCCGAGGTGCGTCAGGCCGCTGTCCAGCAGGTCATGGCGCTCACCGGGCAGATGCGCAGCGAGTCGGAAGCCTGTCGCGTGGTCGCCGAACAGATCGGCGTGCATACGAACTCGGTGCGCAACTGGGTGCGCGCGGCCGAGGGCCCGAGCCTGGAGCGCTTGGACGCGTCCGCGCTGCGCCGCAAAGTGGCGCTGCTGCAACAACAATTGGCGGCCGCCGCGGAGATGAACCGCACCCTGGCCGACACCCTCAACGAATCCCGGCGCGGGCAGTGAACCTTGCGCTGCCGCGCCGGCGTGGAGGGCCGGGCCCGGCGAGGCCGCGGTGACCGGGAAGGGCCTGCTGTGGGGAGCACTGGTCGCAGTGCTCGGGTTGATGACCCTCGTGGTGGTCATCGTGCTGCCCTCGGCCGACGACCCGTGCGAGGGCGCGTTGATCCTCGGCACCCAATCGAATCTGCCGCCGCTGGGTGGCTACGCGCCGGGTGATCCGCGTGCGAATCCCTCAGGTACCCAGGCGAATCCCGCCGCAGCGGCGCCGCCGTCGGGCACGCAGAACCCGACCAGCTCGGGCGCGCCGTCGCTGGCCGCCGGTGCCGGACCGATCCGGCGCACCCTGCCGCTGGCGACCGGGACCTTCACGGTGTCGGACGTTTTCGGTGCGCGCGGCGGTAAGCATCTCGGCATCGATATGGCCGCCACCGACGGCACCACCATCTACTCGGTGTCCGACGGCCGGGTGGTAGCCGCCGGGCCCGCATCGGGTTTCGGCAACTGGATCGTCGTCGACTCGATCGATACCAACGGCCGCGCGTACTCCGCCGTCTACGGCCACATGTGGGACTCCGGCGTGCACGTGCGCGTCGGCGACACGGTGACCGCGGGCCAGCCGATCGCCCAGGTCGGCTCCGCGGGCGAATCCAGCGGCCCGCACCTGCATTTCGAGATCGTGCCCGGCGGCCGGTTCACCGGCGGCCGCCAGATCGACCCGCTGCCTTGGCTGGACGGCGCGCCGACCCCGGATGTCGGTGGCGCGCAGGCCTTTTCCAACGATCCCCGCTGCACCCGTGGTTTCGGCAGCGCGGGCGGCGCGCTCGCCGCGGGCAAGGTGCCGCCGGAGCTCGAAATCTGGTATCGCCGTGCGGGTTCGATCTGCCCGCAGATCACTCCCTCGCTGCTCGCGGCGCAGGGCAAGCAGGAGTCCGGCTTCCGCCGCGGCGCCACCTCACCCGCAGGCGCGCAGGGTCTGGCGCAGTTCCTGCCGACCACCGCGGTCAGCGTGAACCCGGATGACGGTCAGCCCTATGTGATCGACGCCGACGGCAACGGCAGCGCGAGCGTGTGGGACGACGGTGACGCGATCATCGGGCAGGGGCGCTATATGTGCGCCATTGCCAACAAGATCACGCAGTGGCAGGCCGAGGGAAAGGTGCAGGGCGACATCACCGCCTTGTCGCTGGCCGCCTACAACGCCGGTGAGGGCGCGGTGCTCGCCTCCGGCGGCATGCCGAATCGGGTTGGGGCGCACCTGTCCGAGACTCAGCCCTATGTGGCGAACATTCTCGCGATGGAGGCGCAGTACCGCGCGCCGGGCGCGCTCGGCCGGTTCGCACCCGAGGAGGGCGGCGGTGGCAGTCAGATCGTCGAGGCCGCGCACGACTGGCTCGGCACGCCGTACGTGTGGGGTGGCGGTGGCCCGCAGGGGCCCAGCGGTGGCGGACTGGACGGTCCGGGCTTGACCGCCGCCGCGGTGTTCGCGGCCTCGTCCGGCTCGGTGACCTTGCCGCGCACCGCGGAACAGCAGTGGGAGGCGGGTGTCGAGGTGCCGATGAGCAAGATTCAAGAGGGGGATCTGGTGTTCAGCTCGTTCGGCCCGCGCGGGCCCGCACAGGTGGGCATCTACGCCGGCAACGGACGGATGATCCAGGCCGTGCCGGGCACGCGTGGCGGCGGCGGTGTCGGCGAGGTACAGGTGCCGGGGGACAGCCGGGCGAGGAGGGTGTTGTGATCGCGGGCAACGAATCCGAACACGCGACCTCGGGACTGCCGAACTGTCGGTCGATGCGGTTAGCCTGGAATAACAGCGGCGGGAACGACGGACGCCGCATATCGGACACGGCACAGGTACGCGCGAAACTGGTGGTGATGCTGGTGGTGAGCGTCGCGATGCTGGGCGCGGCCTGTGGTCGCGGAGACGGTGCGGACACCGGATCCGGTGGCGCGCCCCCGGCTACGTCAACGACCCGGTTGCTCGAGGGGGTGCCCGCCCCCGATCCGGTCACGCCCGACGGCGTCGCGGTGGCCGCGCTGAAGGAGATCTACACCTGGCAGCCGGCCACCGAAGCCCAAGGCACGTCGCTGACGCGGGCCCGGAAGTGGTTGGGCCCCAGCCTGGTTCGCATGCTGGACGGCTCGCCGACCGGCCTGGAGACGCCGCGGACCACGTTGCAGTGGGCCGACTGGGCCGCCGCGAAGGCGCGCGTCGAGGCGTTCACCTTCGCCTCCGGCGAGAAGCCGCCCAGCGGCGGCGACCCGAACATGCAGCAGTTCAAGATCGGCATCGAGCAGACCGTGGTCTACCCGAACGGCCGCAAGGAGACGTTGCCGCCCGCGACGGTCATCGCCACCGTGGTGCGCACGCCCGAAGGCTGGCGGCTCGACGCGTTCCGCTGAACCCCAAGACATTTCCCGCAGAGAAAGAGGAGGCAGCCATGGCGAAGAAGCCGGTTAAAGATCCGGCCGCGATCGGGCCGGACGCAACCCTCATTTTGCTATACGCCGGGTTCGCGATCCTCGGCACGCTCTGGCTGTCGCTGCATCTGGGCAACATGCTGTCGTTCCCGACGCAGTCGATCCCGATCAATCCGATTGCCATCGTCGCGGACCTGATCCGCGGTGACCTGCGGTGGCCCCGCGCCTCGACGGTGATCGTGCTGATCGTGGTTGCGGCGGTGGTGGCCTGGGTGCTCATCCGCAGGCAGCTGAAGAAGCGCAGGTCCGTCGGTGTGCTGCCGGTCGACGAGAAGGCCAATGTGATGGGCCAGGGCGGCGCCATCGCCCATCTCACCGCGAAGGGTGTGCGGGAGAAGGCGCAGCAGCTCGGTGTGCGCCTGGGCACCGAGGACGTGCCCGGCGTGCCGATCGGCATCGGCATCGCCGACGGCCAGATGCTGTACGGCTCCTACGAGGATCTGCACCTCGACATCTGGGGCCCGCGGCAGGGCAAGTCGACCTCCCGGGTGATCCCGGCGATCCTCACCGCGATCGGGCCGGTGCTGGCCACCTCCAACAAGCGGGACGTGGTGGACGCGACCCGAGATGTGCGGGAGGCCAAGGGAAGTCCCACCTTCGTGTTCGACCCGCAGGGTGTGGCGGGGGAGGAGCCCAGCTGGTTCTGGGATCCGCTGGCCTGGGTGGACGCCCGCCGCGAGGGCTGCGAAATGCGCGCGGCGCGGCTGGCCGGGCACTTCGCCGACGGTGACGACGGCTCCGACGCCAAGACCGACGCGTTCTTCGACCCCGAGGCCGAGGATCTGCTCGCCGGGCTGTTCCTGGCCGCGGCCGTCGGCGACCGCAACGGCAGCAGGCCGATCGTGCAGGTGTGGGAATGGGTGACCAACCCGCAGGACACCGAGCCCATCGAGCTGCTGCGCGCGGCCCGTCATCACTACACCGCGTCGGGTTTGTCGTCGCAGTACAACACCGACGCGCGTACGCGCAGTGGCATTTTCGGCACCGCGAAGAAGATGATCCGCTGCCTCAAACTGTCCAACGTGCACCCGTGGATCACCCGCGGCGGCGACCGCAGGGAGTTCGACGAGCTCGAGTTCATCGAACGCAACGGCACGCTCTACAGCCTCTCGCTGGAGGGTCGCGGCTCGGCGGCGCCGCTGGTGAGCGCGCTCACCGAGGCCGTGATCGATGTGGCCATGCGCAAGGCGTCGCAGTCCGCCGGTGGCCGGCTGGCCATTCCGCTGCTCGCGGTGCTCGACGAGGCCGCGAACGTGGTGCGCTGGAAGGATCTGCCCAAGCAGTACAGCCACTTCGGCTCGCGCGGCATCGTGGTGATGACCGTGCTGCAGTCGTGGGCGCAGGGCGTGCGCTGCTGGGGCGAGCCCGGCATGAACGCGCTGTGGGCCGCCGCGAACATCAAGGTGCTGGGCAGCGGGGTGGACGATACGAACTTCCTGCGCGAGCGGTCCGAGGCGATCGGCGACTACGAGGTCGTGTCCGCCTCGGTGTCGGAATCCAAAGGCGGCAAGAGCTATTCGCGTTCGCTCGGCTCGTCGAAGACGTTCAGCGTGCAGGCCTTGGCCCAGCTGCCGCGCGGCCGGGTGATCGTCTTCCCGTCCGGCGCGCCGCCGGTACTGGTTCGTACGGTTCCGTGGTGGGAGGGCGAGTACGCTGCCGAGGTGAAGCAGTCCATCTCACACCATGATCCGCAGCGTAAGACGGAGATCACCGACCTGATTCCGGGCACACCGTCGCTCAGCAAGGGCACGCCGCCACCGGAGTTCGGGAAGATCGAGGAGGTCAGGCCACTGTGATCGAGCGAGCCTCGGACGCAGCACTATCGGTCACTACGCGCGCCGGTGAGGCGCGGCCGTGACGGAACAGCAGCAGCAGCCGATGATCTACGCGAGCGTGGTCGAGTTCGTGGAGAACTATCTGAGTCTGGTGTATCGGCGTCAGGTCACCGATCTCAGCGATACGGTGTGGTGCCCGGAGTGGTGGCAGCATGCCGAGGCGATCGCCCGCCTGGACGCGATGTGGCGGGCGTGGGAGCACTTCCGGCTCGAGCCGGCCACGGGATTGAGCGTGTGGTTCCTCGATCACGCCGATCCGCACATGGCGAAGCTGTTCGACCCGAAGGGGCCGTTCAAGTACTGCAGTGTGCGTAACGGGCACAAGGACATGCTCAGCCCGTTGCCGTTGAAGTCGCCGCAGCACGGGATGTTCGGTGATCCGACGGTCGGTGATTTCCGGATGTAGGTGTCCGGGCAACGCATCGGAGCGGGGCCGCACGAGCAGCGGCGCGGAGCGATCCGGTGCGGAAGTGACCTAGCGCGAAAAAGAAACGCCCGCTTGATAAGCGGGCGTTTTCTCGGCTGTCTACCTGGTGCGTTCCAGGCCGCGGGATTCCTGTTCCCTGGCCCTGGTGACCGCGGGTGCCTCCTCGGGACGGGTGCGTACCGCCTCGATGGGGGGCTGGGCCTGGCCTACCTCGATCAGCATCCGTACCGCGGCGAGTTCGGGTGCGACGCCCATCTTCGCCAGATGCGCGGCAATTGCCATGCGACGTTCGGGCGAGTCGTACTGCAGGACCGGCTTGGTATGCGCGGCGGCGGCGATGCCCGCCATACGGGTGGCCTCGGCCTGCGCCGTGAAGCGATCCTTCTCCAGCGAGACACCGCGCTCGGGGATCGGCTTCTCGATCATCCTGGCCAGCTCGGTATTGCGCGGGTCTTTGGCCTTCGAGTCGCGGGCCTCGCGGATCTGCATCTCGCGGGCCTCTTTCATGCGCGCCTCGGTCACCTTGACGCGCGCTTCGGCTTCTTTTTGACCACGCTCGCGGGTCCGCAGTGCGACCAGTGTCGCAAGCTGCAACATAGTCCTCATCATGGCCGCTGTCTCGCGGCCGATGTCGTCCAGTTCCTCGGACATGGCTGCTCCCCGATGCTGCAGTGATCACATTATGGTTGTTGTGGTGCTTTGTCTGGACACCGCCACGCGAACTGTAGTCCGTGGAGGATGCCCCGGCTGCAAACTTGGACACCGGGAGAACTCCGTGTCGTCGCGCGCCCTTGCTCGGGGGTCGCCCAGGTGAAGGGGTTACTACGCTACGGGAACTCCTTCTTTCGAGGTTACCCGAGAAAGCCACGGCCCAACCGTACGGCTGTGCCGCTTATCAGCATATATCGCACAATTCCGACAGGCTCGGGAACTCGCCGGAGTATCTCCGGTCTGAGCCAACCCTAACCGAAGTATTAGGGTCGCCTTGCTAAGCGCGACACGTGTCGGGCCCCGCACTCGGTCAAGTGCAGGGCCCGAACGGGTTTCACGATTCAGTCGACGCGGACCGACTCGATGGTGACCGGCTGCTTCGGCTTGCCGTCGCCGGGACCGTTGGAGTCGTCCTGGCCACCGTTGGCGATCTTGTCCAGGGTGCCCATGCTGTTCTCGTCCACCGTGCCGAAGATGGTGTAGTTCGGCGGCAGCTGCGAATCGCCGTAGACGACGAAGAACTGGCTGCCATTGGTGCCCGGGCCCGCGTTCGCCATGGCGAGCACGCCACGCTTGTACGCGATCGGCTTCTGCGCGGCCATCGGATCGTTGGCATCGAGCTGATCCGTCGGGTACTCGTTGTCGAATTCGTAGCCCGGACCGCCCATGCCGCTGCCGGTCGGGTCACCGCACTGCAACACCTTCAGACCCTCGCCTGCGGTCATCCGGTGGCAGCTGGTGCCGTCGAAGAAGTTCTGCGACGCCAGGCTGACGAAACTGTTCACCGTGCAGGGTGATTCGGCGTTGTTCAGGGTCAGGCCGATGGGACCCTGGTTGGTCTCCATGCTGACGCTGACCTTCGCGTCGTTGCCGGTGGTGGGGATGCCCTCCGCCTTCACCGGCTTGGTCGCCGGCTTGTCCGCCGGTTTCTGGCTGTCCTTGTAGACGCAGTTGACCGTCGCGGGCTTGGCCACCGCCGCGGGCGGTGCGGCCGCCGACGGCGCACTGCTGGACTGGGTCGCGTCCTTGGCGTCGTTGCTGCTGTCGTCGCTCTTGGTCAGGAAGTACACCCCGGTTACCGCGGCGACCACGACGACAACACCGAGCACCGACCCGGCGATCGTGAGTTGCTTGCGCCTGCGTGCGCGCTCGGCCCGGTTGGCGAGCTGGCGCTCCAACTTACGTTTCGCCGCTGCTCGCCGCTGTTCGTTGCTCGGCACTACCACGTTCCTCCCGTGTCCGGTTGTTACGGCATGAGAGTCTGCCATTTATTCCTGAGACTGCCCGACACTTCCCGAGTGCGGTGCGCCTCACAGGTAGTCGGAATCGCGCATAACGGGCACGAACGGGTCCGGGACGGGAGGTAGGCGTAACCGGTTGGACTTGCGGGGGCGTGGTGGTGGAAACTGGACCATCGTGACCAAGACCAGCAGCTTTTCCGCCCCGAAGGGGGTACCGGACTACGTCCCGCCCGGCTCGGCCGAATTCGTCGCGGTGCGCGACGGGCTGATCCGCGCCGCCCGGCTGGCCGGATACGGACATATCGAGCTGCCGGTCTTCGAGGACACCGGGCTGTTCGCCCGCGGCGTCGGCGAGTCGACCGACGTGGTCAGCAAGGAGATGTACACCTTCCCCGATCGCGGCGACCGCAGCGTCACGCTGCGCCCCGAGGGGACCGCCGGTGTGATGCGGGCCGTCATCGAGCACGGGCTCGATCGCGGGCAGCTTCCGGTGAAGTTGGTCTACAACGGGCCCTTCTTCCGTTACGAGCGACCACAGGCCGGTCGTTACCGCCAGCTACAGCAGGTCGGCATCGAGGCGATCGGCGTCGACGACCCCGCGCTCGACGCCGAGGTGATCGCCATCGCCGACGCCGGCTTCCGCGGGCTCGGGCTGGACGGGTTCCGGCTCGAACTCACCTCGCTCGGCGACGACACCTGCCGTCCGCAGTATCGGGAACTGTTGCAGGAGTTCCTGTTCGGGCTGCCGCTGGACGAAGAAACCAAGCGGCGCGCAGAGCTCAACCCGCTGCGCGTGCTCGACGACAAACGGCCGGAAGTGCGCGCGATGACCGCCGACGCGCCGCTGATGATCGACCACCTCTCCGAATCCGCCAAGACGCACTTCGAGCAGGTGCTCGGCTACCTCGACGCACTAGGCGTGCCGTACGTGGTGAACCCGCGGATGGTGCGCGGGCTCGACTACTACACCAAGACCACCTTCGAGTTCGTGCACGACGGACTCGGCGCGCAATCCGGCATCGGCGGCGGCGGGCGCTACGACGGGCTGATGGCGCAGCTCGGCGGACAACCGTTGTCCGGCATCGGATTCGGGCTCGGTGTCGACCGCACGGTGCTGGCTCTGCAAGCCGAAGGCAAGACCGCCGGTGATCCCGCGCGCTGCGAGGTCTTCGGCGTGCCGCTCGGCGATGCCGCCAAACAGCGCCTGGTGGTGCTGGCCGCGCACCTGCGCGCGGCGGGCATCAGCGTGGACCTCGCCTACGGTGGGCGTGGGGTCAAGGGTGCGATGAAAGCGGCCGATCGATCCGGGGCGAAGTTCACGCTCGTGCTCGGGGATCGTGACCTCACCGAGGAGACGATCGGGTTGAAGGATATGGCGACCGGGGAGCAGCGCCAGATTCCGATCGATGAGGTGGTTGTCGCGATTCGTGAAGCACTGGACGTGTCGCGGTAGGTCGGACTCGGCTTTTCGACTGGGCATTGCAGCGGTGCTACTCGCGGAATGCCGCCGCGATGTCCCGTTGACAAGTGGGTTGGACATCTCGGGCAGGTGGCCAGGCGGGCATGAGAGCGGCGATGCTCGTCGGATGCCGCCGTGATGTCCCCGCTGGTGGCGACAGTCAGGTGTCGGGTCGCTGCCATGGTCAATGTGTCATGGCAGCGGCAGTAGTCGTATGCCGCATCGTGTCTCGGTGGTGATGCGGGGGCGTCTGGTCATGATCAGCGGGACCATGGCTTCGGCACTCGCCCAAGGGCGCGGCGATGTCTGTTGGCGATGCGGATGGACGGTGGGCGGGCTGTCACAACCCGTAGCTATGCGGGCGCCTGGCCGTCCTTCTCCGGCACCTCCGCGTGTCACGTTGGTGTATGGAACGGTGGCAACGTCGCGGAAGGGGGCACCGGAGTGGGGGTGCGGGGGTAACGTGACTGCGCGCACGACGTGGCGCGGAGTCGCGGAGAGGTGGGCCTGTGTCGTCGAATTCTGGTGAGCAGCATGCGGATCCACCCGTCGGGCTGGACCTCGTCGCACCCGAGATGTACGCGCCGATGCTGCGCAGGCTGGCGCTGGCCGCGGCCGGAATCGGCATCGGCTCGGCACTACTGGCCGCGACCGTAGTCAGCTGGCCGATCGCGGCCACCATCGGCCTGGTCGTCGGCGCACCGACCGTCGGCTACGCCTTCGCCCTGCGCCGCCGCCGAATGTGGATGTCCGGCACCATGATCCACGCCCGCCGACTATTCGGCGAACGCCGCATCGAGGTGTCCGCCGCCCCCGGCGTCGAGGTACTGATCTCCCCCGCCCGCCTCAGCCGCATCGTCCTGCGCGTCACCGCAGGCGAGAACTCCCAAATCGTCCCCTTGGCCATGTACACCGACGCAGGCAGCGGCCGCGAACTGCACCTCCTAGGTCTGCGCCGCCTGGCCGACGCCTTGTCCACCAGCCAACTAGCCGCCGCCGTAGCCGTTTCCGCTTTGCTGGTCCATCAGCTCCGCGCCGAAGCCCGAGATGCTCGGCTAGCCGAACGTCCGCTGTACCGCGCCGTCCAAATGGCCCGAGTCAAGGACGCCGTCTCCCCGGTGGTCCTCACCGACCGAGAAGTCGCCGCCCTGACCTGAGGTTCGTTCTACCGACCACCGGTGGTTCGGTCTTAGAGGCGGTCGTGGCAGCCGAGTTTGTCGCCTCCGCGTACGACCCCTGCCGCGCACATCGGCAGGTGCCGCGGCGGTGCTCGAAATGGCGGAGATTGCGTGATGCCAGCGGGCGACGGGGTACGTCGGACTGGGGACGGGAGCTGACTGTCGCGTTGCTCACCGTGCGGTTTTTCAGAGATGGGGAGTCGTTAGGGTGAGGTTTGAGAGTCCGCACAACTACTAGGAGTTTGCTGTGAGCGAGCGTCAGCGAGCGAACCGACGGCGCAGTGCGCTGGTGCGCACGACTGAGCCGAGCGTCAGCGAGGCTCGGTCGTGAGCACCGGAGGTCGGACCGCGCCCGTAACCGTTGCCGTGACCGGTGGGGCCGGGCAGATCGCGTATGGGTTGTTGTTCCGGATTGCGTCGGGGGCGATGCTCGGTGCGGATACGCCGGTGCGGTTGCGGCTGTTGGAGATTCCGGCCGCGGTGGCTTCGCTGGAGGGGGTGGCGATGGAGTTGGAGGACGGGGCGTTTCCGCTGCTGGAGTCCATCGACATCAGTGATGATCCGTGGGAAGGGTTTTCGGGGGCGAACGTCGCGGTGCTGGTGGGGGCCCGGCCGCGCACGGCGGGGATGGAACGGTCGGATCTGTTGGCTGCCAACGGCACGATCTTCACCGAGCAGGGTGCCGCGATCAACGCGAGTGCCGCCGATGACGTGAAGGTGCTCGTCGTCGGCAATCCCGCGAACACCAACGCGTTCATCGCGATGAGCAACGCACCCGACGTCCCCGCCGCTCGCTTCACCGCGATGACCCGTCTCGACCACAACCGCGCGATCGCCCAGCTGGCCAAGAAGACCGGCGCGCCCGCCGCCGACATCGCCCGAGTTGCCATCTGGGGCAACCACTCCGCGACCCAATTCCCGGACATCGCGCACGCCACCATCGACGGCCGCCCCGCCCTCGATCGCATCGACGACCCGTCCTGGCTCACCGACGATTTCATCCCCACCGTGCAACAACGCGGCACCGCCATCATCCAGGCCCGCGGCGCGTCCTCGGCCGCCAGCGCGGCCAGCGCCGCCCTCGACCACATCCACGACTGGGTGCGCGGCACCGCCGCCGGCGACTGGGTCTCGATGGCCGTCCCCTCCGACGGCTCCTACGGCGTCCCCGAAGGCCTAATCAGCTCCTTCCCCGTAACCTGCGCCAACGGCACCTACACCATCGTCCCCAACCTCCCCATCGACAACTTCGCCCGCCCCCGAATCGACGCCACCATCACCGAACTCACCCAAGAACGCGACGCCGTAATCGACCTGGGCTTCGCCAAGCGCCCCTGACCCGAAGCTCCGGCACCGCCCCATCCGCCCGAGCCGGCCTTGATTCTTTACCAGCCGGGCCATGACGGCGGAGCAACTCGCTCTCGGCCGCCGCCATGTCCCGCCCGGCCTTGATTCGTCGCCGAGCCGTACAGCGCAGTGAGGCGTACCCGGGCGGCGCTACCACACGTCACCGCCACCACGTCCCACTCGGCGTTCAACTGGCCCGAATTCGATGTTGAGCGGGACATGAGGACGCCGCTACTCGCACTTCGCCGCCACCATGTCCCGCCTGGCCTTGACTTCTCGCCCTGGCGGGACGTGGGGAAGGGGCTTCTCGCACTTCGCCGCCGCCATGTCCCACCCGGCCCTGGCTTCTGGCCCGGGCGGTACATGAGGGCGGGCCCATTCGCACTTCGCCGCCGCCATGTCCCGCCTGGCCCTGATTTCTCGCCCTGGCGGGACATGAAGGCGGGCTACTCGCTCTTTGCCGCCCCCCTATCCCGTCCGGCGACTAGCTGGCCTCGATCCGTCGCTGGGCGGGACATGACGGCAGGGCTACTCGCACGTGTGCTGCCACCATGTCTCGCCCGCCGCTCACCGGACCTCGATTTCTCGCTGAGTGGTACATGGTGGCGGGGCCTACTCGTGTTTTGCCTCCGTCATGTGCCACTCACCGCCGAGCAAGCCTGGACTTCTCGCCCGGGCGGGACATGAGGGCGGTGCTACTCGCACTTCGCCGCCATCACGTCCCGTTCGAGACCATGGCTGACCGTCGGGCCTGAATCTGTTGGCCCCCAACGGATCAGCTGACCTAGCTGACAGTCCAGGTTTCAGGACCGCTGAGCAGTGACTGCAGCGAGTCCTGCTCAATAGGCTTGCGTTCATGTGCCTGCGCCGTCTGTGCGCGCACTCCATCGTCATAAGTAGGCCGGCTGACACTGCGGAACACACCGGTAACCACGTGGTCGAGGGCTTGGTCGGAGAGGCGGGAGAGGGCGTAGGCGGATTCGGGGGTGTCGGTGTAGGCGTCGTGTACGACGATGTCGGATTCGGGGACGGCGTCGGTGCGGGTTACTTCGAGTCCGAAACCGCTTCGGACGACGGCGAAATCATCGTCGGCACCGAAGCGGATGGGCTTGCCGTGGTGTAGCGGGACCAGGTGCGCGGCGGCGTTGTCGCGGCGCAACGCGTCGAATGATCCGTCGTTGAAGATGGGGCAGTCCTGCAGGATTTCGACGAACGAGGTGCCGCGGTGTTCGGCGGCGGCGCGCAGTACTTCGGTGAGTCCTGCGCGGTCGGAGTCCAAGGCGCGGGCGGCGAAGGTGGCTTCGGCGCCGAGCGCGATCGACAGGGTGTTGAACGGGTGGTCGACCGAGCCCATGGGCGTGGACTTGGTGACCTTGCCCTGTTCCGAGGTCGGCGAGTACTGCCCCTTGGTGAGTCCGTAGATCCGGTTGTTGAACAACAGGATTGTCATGTTGACGTTGCGGCGCAGCGCGTGGATGAGGTGGTTGCCGCCGATGGACAGCGCGTCACCGTCACCGGTCACCACCCACACCGACAGGTCGGGGCGGGTCACCGCGAGCCCGGTGGCGATGGCGGGCGCGCGGCCGTGGATGGAGTGGATGCCGTACGCCTCGAGGTAATACGGGAAGCGGCTCGAGCAGCCGATCCCGGAGACGAACATCAGGTTCTCCCTGCGCAATCCGAGCTCGGCGAGGAACCCGCGCACGGTCGCCAGGATCACGTAGTCACCGCAACCGGGGCACCAGCGCACCTCCTGATCGGTGGTGAAGTCCTTCACCTTCTGCGGACCCGCCGCGGCGGGCACCCCGGACAGTCCGGTCAAGCCGAGATCTGTGCCGACGAGCGAGGTTTCCACGATGGTCATTCGTTACCCCCAGTGCTGACGTACGTGGCCCGCGCTCGGGCGGCGAAGGCCTTGTCCTGTTCCATCTCCTCGATCGAGCCGTCCAACGCGGCGTCGATGACGCCGACGAGTTCCTGCGCGGAGAACGCGGTCCCGGCGATCTTCGTCCACGGCTGCACATCGACCAGATATTTCCCGCGCAGGAGCAGCGCGAGCTGGCCACCGTTCATTTCCGGCGCGACCACCGTGCGATAACGCCGCAGCACGGCACCGAGGTTGCCGGGCAACGGATTCAGATGACGCAGGTGCGCCTGCGCGACCGGCACACCACGACGGCGCGCGCGGCGACAAGCCTCCCCGATCGGTCCGTACGAACTACCCCAGCCGATGAGCAGCAGCTCGGCCCGCCCGTCCGGATCCTCGACCTCGAGATCGGGCACGCTGATCCCGTCGATCTTGGCCTGCCGCAACCGAACCATCAGTTCGTGATTGGCCGGCTCGTAGGAGATGTTGCCGCTGCCGTCGGCCTTCTCCAGTCCGCCTATCCGGTGCGCGCGACCCTTCGTGCCCGGGACGGCGAGCGGCCGGGCCAGGGTCTCCGGGTCGCGGGCGTAGGGCTGGAACGAATC
Source organism: Nocardia suismassiliense (assembly GCF_900269665.1). Classification (GTDB taxonomy): domain Bacteria; phylum Actinomycetota; class Actinomycetes; order Mycobacteriales; family Mycobacteriaceae; genus Nocardia; species Nocardia suismassiliense. Next base: position 6,669,140 of record NZ_LT985361.1, on the reverse strand, counting down.
GCTCTCCTCGCCTTCCGGCTCGAACCCGGTTTCGATCGGCGCCAGATCGGTGACCTGCGGAATCGACCACGGCTCCGAACCATTCGCGATCGATCCGTCGGACAGCAGCAGCACCGGCGTGCGATAGGTGAGCGCGATCCTGGCCGCCTCGACCGCGGTGGCGAAGCAGTCGGCGGGGGAGCGCGGCGCGAGCACGGCGACCGGTGATTCGCCGTTGCGCCCGTACAGCGCTTGCAGCAGATCGGCCTGCTCGGTCTTGGTCGGCAGGCCGGTGGACGGCCCGCCGCGCTGCACGTCGATCACCAGCAGCGGCAGCTCGGTCATCACCGCGAGGCCGATGGTCTCGCTCTTGAGTGCGAGCCCGGGCCCGGAGGTGCTGGTGACACCGAGCGCGCCGCCGAGCGAAGCCCCCAGTGCCGCACCGATTCCCGCGATCTCGTCCTCCGCCTGGAAGGTGGTGACGCCGAAGTTCTTGTGCTTGCTCAACTCGTGCAGGATGTCCGAGGCGGGGGTGATCGGGTAGGTGCCGAGGAACACGGGCAGCCCGGCGAGCTGACCCGCCGCGACCAATCCGTACGCGAGCGCGGTATTGCCGGTGATCTGCCGGTAGGTGCCCGGCGGTAGTTTCGCGGGCGCGATTTGATAGGTGGTCGCGAAACTTTCGGTGGTCTCGCCGTAGTTCCAGCCTGCCCGGAACGCCAGCACGTTGGCCTCGGCGATGTCCGGCTTGGCGGCGAACTTCTCCCGCATGAACTTCTCGGTGCCGCCGATCGGCCGCCCGTACATCCAGGACAGCAGGCCTAACGCGAACATGTTTTTCGCGCGCTGGCCGTCCTTCTTGCCGACCCCGGTGGACTCGGTGGCGCCGAGGGTGAGCGAGGTCATCGGGACGCGGTGCAGCACGAAGTCCGACAGGCTGCCGTCATCGAGCGGATCGGCGGGGTAGCCGACCTTGGTGAGATTGCGCTTGGTGAACTCGTCGGTGTTCACAATCACGGTGGCGCCGCGCGGCAGATCCTCCAGATTCGCTTTCAGCGCTGCCGGATTCATCGCGACGAGCACGTCGGGCTGATCGCCCGCGGTGAGGATGTCGTAGTCGGCGATCTGAATCTGGAACGACGAAACGCCAGGTAGCGTGCCCTGGGGTGCTCTGATCTCGGCGGGGAAGTTGGGCTGGGTGGCGAGGTCGTTGCCGAACGCGGCCGCTTCGTGCGTGAAACGATCACCGGTCAGCTGCATGCCGTCGCCGGAGTCACCGGCGAACCGAATGACTACCTTTTCCAATTTCGCTGCGTCGGCGGCGTTTTGGGCTGTGCCGACCTCGTTGTGGTGCGAAACCATCTGCCTGCTTCACTTCCTCGTCGATGAGAGGGGTGCCATCGCCAAACTACTCCGCACCGCTCGGTACGTCCGCCCGATATGTGAGGTTCACGGGTATTGCGTGCGGTTACCGGTGGTCGATCGCGCGAGGCTTCAGCCGAACAATGCCAGCTGCGGGTCTGCGGCGTGCGGACTTTCCGGCTGTGTCTCCGGTTCGGCCGGTTTTTCCGGCTTCAGGGCGTGTCGCTTCAGCAGCGGGTCGACCCGCTCGCGCAGCCAGGTCGAGTACTCGGGCGTCACATAGGCGCCACGGCCGTAGAGCTGACGGTAGCGCCGCACCAGTGCCGGATGATGCTCGGCGAGCCAGCTGAGGAACCAGTCGCGGGTACTGCCGCGCAGGTGCATCGGGAAGGCGACGGCCGAGCGCGCGCCCGCGTCGGCGATCGCACCGAACAGCTCGTCCAGGTGCGCCTTGCTGTCGGTGAGGCACGGAATCACCGGCGCCACCATGACATTCACGTCGAAGCCCGCGTCGGTGAGTGCGCGTACCAGCTCCAGCCTGGCTTTCGGTGCCGGTGTGCCGGTTTCGAGGCTGCGGTGCAGGTCCAGATCGTGGATCGCGATGGATACCGCCACGCTCACCCGCACCTCGCGCGCGGCCAGGGTGAGCAGCGGGAGGTCCCGGCGCAGCAGGGTGCCTTTGGTCAGGATGGAGAACGGCGTACCCGAATCGGTGAGCGCGCGAATGATGCCGGGCATCAGCCGGTATCGCCCCTCGGCCCGCTGGTACGGATCGGTGTTGGTGCCGAGCGCGACCGGTTCCCGATGCCAGGAGCGGCGGCCGAGTTCCTTGCGCAGCACCGCGGCGATGTTCGTCTTCACCACGATCTGGGAGTCGAAATCCTTACCCGCGTCCAGGTCCAGATACTCGTGCGTCGGGCGGGCGAAGCAGTAGCGGCAGGCGTGCGAGCAGCCGCGCATGGGGTTGATGGTCCACTGGACGGCAGGTTGGAACTCGCCGGCACCTTGTTCAGCGCGCTCTTGCAGAGCACTTCGTGGAAGGTGATGCCCTCGAACTCGGGTGTCTGCACAGTGCGTGTCAACCCGGCCCGGGTGAGCCCGGGCAGCGCGCCGTCGTCGGCGTCCAAGGTCTGGCTTTGCCACCGCACCACTCCAGTCGAACATATGTTCGCTTGGAGTGCAATCTTCTCCTCAGCTGATCGCCGAGATGGCTCCGGCGAGTTCGACGCGGCTGCTGATGCCGAGGCGGGGATAGATGCGGTAGAGGTGGGAGCCGACGGTTCGGTGGGAGAGGTAGAGCTTCTCCGCGATCTGGCGGTTGGTGAAACCCTCGGCGGCCAGGGTGGCGATCTGTAGTTCCTGGGCGGTGAGCTGGTCGCGGGCGGTGGGGGAGCGGCGGGCGCTGGTTTCGCCCGCGGCGCGCAGTTCGTTGCGCGCGGCCTCGGCCCAGGGTCCGGCGCCTAGAGCGTCGAAGGTATCGCGGGCTTCGCGCAGCGGTTCGCGAGCTTCCGAGGTGCGGCGTAGTCGGCGCAGCCGTCGACCGTGATGGAGTTGCAGTCGCGCGCGGTACAGCGGCCACTTACCTGTTTGGCCGGTGAGCGCGGCGGTGTAGGCGGCATCGGCAGCGGTGTCGTCGGCGAGTACCGCGCGGCTGTATTCGTCGACGACGAGCAGCATCGCGGCAGGTACTCGTTTCACCAGCTCCGGGAGGTCGGCCAGCAATTCCCTTGCGGCATCGGCGTTCTCCGACGCGACCGCGGCGTCGGCGAGTTCGGGCGCGACCCACCACCGTTGCATGGGGTGACTCACCGGGTCGGCGGGGTCATAGACGCGCGCCAGCGTGGTGAACGCGTCCTCGGCCTGCCCGGCCAGCAGCAGGAGCATGCCGCGGGTCTGCTGCGCGGCGATCTGGATACACCGCATCCCGGCGGCCAACGGGCTGGCGCCGATCGCGCGCAGATGCTCGGCGGCCAGTTCGGACTCGCCACGCAAAGCGGCGATCATGGCCAGATTGGCGTGCCCGGTGACGAGATAGAACTCCTGGCCGTTCTCCGCGGCGAAGGCGCGGGCTTCCTCGGATTCGGCGCGCGCCCTGTCCCAGTCGCCGAGCCAGATGCGGATCCAGTTCCCGGCGCCGAGGAGGCCGGACAGCAGGCCGAGTCGCCCTTGGCTGCGGCTGATTTCGGCGGCGTTGTCGACATAGGCGGTGCCGCGGCGGAAGTCGCCGAGGTACAGCGCGGCGTAACCGAGCGAGCGCATGGCGTCGGCGTCGGTGCGATTCGGATCGAGCTGGTCGAGTTGCTCGAGAATTCCGGCGCCGCGCTCCCACGGCAGGCTGAACGCGCCGATCGCGAGTGCCTGGGGGTCGTGTGCGGGCAGGTCCAGGGAATCCAGTTGGGCGACAATGTATTTGCGGGATTCGTCGCTGGCATCCTGGGAGGAGCATCGTGCGGCGGCGAACCACAGGACCGCTGCCGCGAGATCGGTATTGCCCGCATCCTGTACACCGGCGGCGATATCGACGAGCTGCCGGATGCGACGGTCGGCATCCTCGTAACGATGGAACGCGACCATCTCCTCGACGGCTGCCAGGCGGGCCAGCTCGATCGGCCCCAAGACGCTGAGGTCGGCCCGATCCAGCAGGTCGATGGCCTCGCGACGCGCACCGGTCTCGCTCGCCAGTTCCGCGGCGTGCAGGAGCAAAGCTGTTGTGCGCTCAGGTCGTTCGGACAGTTTCGCCGCGCGATCCAGGGCGGCGACCGCGGCCATGATGGCCCCGCAGGCTCGCGATCGCTGCGCATAGTGTTCGAGTTGGGTGGCGATGGCGTCGTCGGTGCCGAGCGTGGCCGCGGCGCGATGCCAGAGTTGTTTGTCGGGGAAGTCGGCGAGCACCTCGGCCAAGATCGAATGCGCCGCGAGCCGCTGCGTCAGCGGCGCCCGGACGTAGGTCGCCGAACGCATCAGCGGATGCCGGAAACGCAGGAGCGGACCCGCCATCTCGACCAGGCCGACGTCGATGGCTTCTTGCAGGTGCGCCGCACCGACCGGAACACCGGCGAGGGTGGAGGCCGCCCGCAACAGCCTGCCCGCGTCGCAGCCGACATCGGCGGCGAGCACGACGAGCAAGGTCCGCGTCGGCTCGCTGAGCTCGGCCGAACGCGCGGCGAAGGCGGTTTCCAGGCGGGCGGTCAACGGCAGATCGTCGACCATGCGATCCGTGGTCTGGCGCATCGCGCGCGGTAACTCGGTGAGCGCCAATGGATTTCCCGCGGCCTGGCTGAGCAGTCGCTGTCGCACGGTGCTCGGCAAGGTGGGTGCTTGCGCCTGGAGCAAGGCGGCGGCGGACTGTTCATCGAGCGGTTCGACCAGCACCTCCGGCAGCCCCGCGCGCCGGGCGGCGTCCTCGGATCCGGTTCGGGTGGCGCCGAGCACGAGGACCGCGTCACTGCCGATCCGGCGCGCGACGAAACTGAGCACATCTGCGCTACAGCTGTCGATCCACTGGAGATCGTCGACGAGCAGGACCGTCGGACATACCGCGGCGGCCTCGCCGACCAGTTGCAGTGTGGCCAACGCCACCGCATACAGGTCGGGCGATCCGTCCGCCTGTCCGAACGCCGCGCGCAGTGTGCGCTGCTGCGCAACGGGAAGCTTGGACACTTCGGCTTCAAGGGGCCGCAGCAGCTGGTGCAGTGCGGCGAACGGCAAGCCTGCTTCGTTCTCGACACCGGCCGCGGAAACCACGGTCAGGTGCTGGTCGGTTGCCATCGTCCGAATCGCGCCGAGTAGAGCCGACTTTCCGATACCGGCCTGTCCGCGCAGGATCAGCACCGAGCCGTTGCCGGCAACCGCTCGATCCAGGAGCTCTGCCAGCATGGCCGAATACCGGTCTCGACCAATCAGCGCCGACTGCGAAAACTCACCGATCACCGCCAGATCCTGACAGAGAACCCACCGTTTCACAAAGTGACGACGCAGGTAGGTGCGGTAATCGGTGTGACGACTGCGTCACCGAACCGCACCATGACTCAGTCATCTGTGCAGTCGTTCGACTGATGTGTAGCGGGTGCGTCCGCTCGTAATTTCATCGGCATGACAAACACCTTCACCACCACCGACGGGGCGCAGATCTTCTTCAAGGATTGGGGCGCAGGCCGTCCGGTCGTCTTCAGCCATGGTTGGCCGCTGAGCGCCGATGCCTGGGACGAGCAGGCCCGCCTGGTCGCCGAGCACGGTTACCGTGCCATCGCCCACGATCGCCGTGGTCACGGCCGCTCGAGCCAGACCTGGGACGGCAACACCATGGACCGCTACGCCGACGATCTCGGCGAGCTGATCGAGCACCTGGACCTGCGCGACGCGGTTCTGGTCGGCCACTCCACCGGCGGTGGCGAAGTCGTGCGCTACTTGGCGCGCCACGGTAGCGGCCGGGTTGCCAAAGCGGTGCTGCTGGGCGCCGTGCCCCCGGTGATGGTCAAGTCCGAGACCAACCCCGGCGGCACGCCCATGGCGGGGTTCGACGGCATCCGCGCCGGTGTGGCGGCCGACCGTTCGCAGTTCTACTGGGATCTCAGCGAGACCTTCTACGGGTTCGATCGGCCCGACGCGATCGTCTCCGAGGGGGCGCGGCGCGCGTTCTGGCGGCTCGGCATGCAGGTCGGGGCGCGCGCGGCTTACGAATGCGTCGCCCAGTTCTCCGAGACCGATTTCACCGAGGACCTGAAGGGGATCGACGTGCCGGTGCTGGTCGCGCACGGCGACGACGACCAGATCGTCCCCCTGCACGCCTCGGCGATGCAGTCGGCGGCCCTGCTCGCGAACGCGACGCTGCGGGTGTATCCCGGTGCGCCGCACGGCCTTTACGGCGAGTTCCGCACTGCGTTCGAAGCCGACTTGCTCGCCTTCCTCGCGCACTGATCACTGCGCGACGCCATCCGCTGCCCGACCTTCGAAGCCGTCACCGGCTGAGAACCCAACTCTTTCGAGGAACCCGTCATGCGTATCAACACCATCGTCAAGCTCACCGCCGTCGCGCTGGGCTTCACCCTCGCCGGCGCGGGCTGCGCCGGCGCCGAACCGGGGCCCGCCCCCGCCAAGCCGACCATCGTGCTCGTCCATGGAGCCTTCGCCGAGTCCAGCAGCTGGAACGGCGTGCTGGACAACCTCAACCAGCAGGGTCTGACCAGCATCGCCGTGGGCAATCCACTACGCAGTGTCTCGGGTGATGCCGACACCGTCCGCAGCGTGGTGGCCTCGATCGACGGGCCGGTCGTACTGGTCGGGCATTCCTATGGCGGGCAGGTCATCTCGCAGGTTCACGATCCTAAAGTCAAGGGACTGGTCTACGTCGCGGCCTTCGCACCCGAAGAAGGTGAGACCATCGGCGAGCTCTCCGGCAAGTTCCCCGGCAGCACGCTCGGCGACACCCTCGACAAGGTAGCGCTGCCCGACGGCAGCACCGACCTCTACATCCAGCCCGCCAAGTTCCACCAGCAGTTCGCCGCCGACGTCCCCGCGGACCGAGCCGCCCTCGACGCCCGCACCCAGCGCCCGCTGAACGACCGCGCGCTCAACGGCAAATCCGGCGCACCGAACTGGAAGAACGTCCCGTCCTGGTTCATCTTCCCCGACACCGACTACAACATCCCCGTCGCCGCACACCGCTTCATGGCGGAACGGGCCGGGTCGCGCGCCACGGTGGAGATCAAGGGCGCCTCGCACGCGTTGACCGTCTCGCAGCCCGGTGCTGTTGCGAAGGTCATCGGCGAGGCCGCCCGCGCAGTCGGCTGATTCTTCCTGAAACCTGCTGTGCCGCATGGATCTTCATGCGGCACAGCAGGCCGGAAGGGCTGGCCCACGCGGCACAGCAGGCCGGACGGGCTGGCCCACGCGGCACAGCAGGCCGGACGGGCTGGCCCACGCGGCACAGCAGGCCGGACGGACTGGCGCAAGCGGGCACAGCAGGCCGGACCGGCTGGGCCCACGCGGCACAGCAGGCCCTACCGGCTGGCCCACGCGGCCGGTGACACGGAGCTGACCGCCGCGTGAGGTCTGGTCGACGATGTGCGAGCTGGTCCCGCACCGCTGATCGTCTCGGCGGCTCAGCCGGACGGAGTGCGCTGGGCGATCAGCAGCCCGATGATTCCGGACTCCTGGCTCTGCGTGCTGATCATGTCGCGGGCGGCCTGTTCGACCGGCCCACCGGCGGCCAGTTGGTCGAACGCCTGGGCCATGGCGACTCCGCCCTGGTGGTGGCGGTACATCAGGCGCAGAAACATCGATTCGGCGTCGGCTCCGCGCGCTCGGGTGAGGGCGTCGAGGTCGGTGCCGGTCGCCATGCCGGGCATGGTTGTCGACGCGGTGGTGTGGTGACCGGCCGGCATCCATGCCATCGGACGCGGGTTGGTCGAAGTGGCCCCGGCCAGTCGCAGCCAGCCGAGCATCATGCCGATCTCCAGGCGCTGGGCGTCGGCGATCTGGTCGGCCAGTCCCCGCACGGTGGGGTCCACGTCGGCGGCCAGACGCTGCACCAGGATCAGCGCCTGCTGATGGTGACCGGCCATGTCCTGCACGAAACCGATCTCGGTAGGGGTCAATACCGTTGCGGGCGTGCTGGTCTCGGAGATGACGAGCGGTCGCAGGGCCGCGCCGAGAACCAGCAGCAGCAGGGCCGAGGCGAGCCCCGCGCCGCCGAGCAGCACTCGCCGGGTCATGAACCGACCGTCGAATGCTGGTCGACCGGCGGGGTGTACACCTCGGGGGACAACTGCAAGGTGAGCAGGCCGTTGTCGGCGCAGGCGGCCCACAGTTGGTTGCCGCGCCACTCGGGGGCGGAGAAGCACCAGTCGGTGGACATATCGCCGAAAGCCACGTCGCCGGTGCGCGAGCTCTGCGCCTGCTCGGGGTCGAAAGCGCCCGCCTCGATCGCTTGCAGCACCGACGGTGCACTGAGCAGCGGCAGGCCGATGATCGAGGCCAGCGCGTGCGGGGAGTTCCACAGTTCCGCGTTCTGGCCGGTGCGCGCGGGCGGGTTGTAGTAGGCGATTTCGCGGACCTGCAACGGATCGCGCACGTCGAACACCCTGATGCCGGAGGAGATCCAGCCGCACGCCAGTGCGGTGGGGTTCACCGGGCGGTCAGCAGAGCAGTAGTGCGCGTCGTAGGCGAAGATCGACCCGCCCATCCCGGAGGCGAGCGCGCTGTCACGGTGGCGCTGCAGGTTGATCTCCAGTTTGATCGTGTTCACCACGCGCGGCCGGGTGTCGTCGGAGATGTCGATGAGTTTGACGCCGCCGGATCCGGCTTCGTCGGTGCTGAACAGGTAGGGCACGCCGTGGTAGGTGACGGGGACGTTCTGCTGGGTCGCCCAGCCGTCGGTCCAGGTGAGCTGAGCGATGATCGGCACCTGGGGGTCGGGGTCACGCCGCTGTACCGCGGAGGTGTCGAGAATGGTCAGCCCGCCCATATTGTTGGCCAGGTACAGGCGGTTGCCGTCGGCGCGCAGCCCCATGCCGTGCATGGACTGGCCCGGCATGCCCTGCCAGATGACCCGGGGGACAGCCGGATCGGTGAGGTCGACGGCGCTGACGATGCCGGGGATGACGCCCGAGGCCCAGTAGGTGCGCCCGTCCGGCGAGAAGCCGCCTTCGTGGGCCGTGATCTGGATCGGCAGGCTGACGTCGGTGCCCGGTCCGGGATTGAGCAGGCGCGGGTGTGCGCAGTCGGAGATGTCGTAGACCGAGATCAGCCCGGCTCCGGTCATCGCGGGAACTCCGGTGCCTACCAGCAACTTTCGCGCGGCATGGACCTTGAGACTCTCCCACGTTCCGGCCAGCATCGCCGGTTCGGTGAGCGTGGCCGTGCGGATCGGATTCGCCGGGTCGGCGACGTCGATCACCTGCACGCCCTGGGCGGGGCCGAGCAGGTTGCCCGGGAAGAAGCTGCCGAGGTAGACGCAGTGCTCGAACTGGGTCGAGGTGATGCCGGCGCCGCGGCCCGCGTAGCCGCCGATGCGGCTGATATTGCACCGATAACCCTGGGTGCTGCGGCCGCTCTCGCGGTCGGCGGCGGGCACATCGCCTTGCAGGCCGGGTTCGGGTAGCGAATCATCCGCGCAGGTTGCGCGGGCAACGGCGGTATCGGCGATGTCCCGGTGCTCCAGGACGGTTCCCGCGGGGTCGGGTTCTGCGATGCCGAGGGCGGAGGGAGCCAGCAGCACGGCCGCCGCCGCGACGATCAGGCGGCGGTACCGAGTTCTCATGTCGTACTTTCGTGGTGAGTGGCCAGGGTGACGAGGGCTGCGGCGGTCTGCCGGCAGAATTGCTCGCCGTCTTCGTCACCGCGGGTGAGGGCGCGCAAGAGCGTTGCGCCGCGCAGGAATTCGAAGATCAGGTCGGGATCGCAGCGGGGGGACGCCTGGCCGGATTCGATCGCCGCGTCGAGGGTGGCGCGCAGCCCGAGCCGGGCCAGGTCTTCGCCGCGTTCGCGCAGCCTGCGGTAGCTCTGCTCGTCGTCGTGGTAGGCCGAGAGCAGGCCGGGAATGCCCGATCGGGCCGCGGGATGGGTGGCGGCGGCGAAGAACAGGCGGGTCCAGCCGAGCAGATCCGCGCCGATGTCACCGGTCGGCTGGGGGACGACGCCGGTGTCGAGGGCGAAGATCGCGTCCTCGACGAGGTGGATCTTGTTCGGCCACCGCCGGTAGATCGAGGTGGCGACCACCCCGGCCCGCCGCGCGACCCCCTGAATGGTCGTGGCCTGAAAACCCTGCTCCACCAACAGTTCCTGGGTGGCGCGCAACACCTGATCATCCAGTTGCGGGTCCCGGGGGCGGCCTGGTCCTGGCCGGGCCGCGCGGCGTTCACTCACCGATTGCTCCTTCTTCGAAGTCGGCCGAGCGTATCGAAGAAAGGCTGGTTTTCAAAAACGCTTCATGGTGTATTTGAATTCGCCAGCGAGCAGCCCTTGCGGACTGGTCGCTCAGTGGCCCATTACGTCTCGATCGACCCGATCCGGCGGGTGTGCGCGTAGACCGCGGCGTGGATGCGGTCACGGACGCCGAGTTTGGTGAGCACATGGGAGACATGGGTTTTGACGGTCTGGCCGCCGATGCCGAGGGCGCGGGCTATCTCGGGGTTGGTGTACCCCTTCGCTATGAACCCCAGGACCTGATGTTCACGGGGAGTGAGGGTTTCGACCTCCGGGGTGGCCGGAAACGGTTCGATGCCTGCGGACAGGCGAGTGATCAGCTGCCTGGTCAGTACCGGGTCGATGAGGGCAGCGCCGTGCACCGCAGTGCGGATGGCGGCGAGCAGGTCGTCGACGGGACCGGATCGTGCGAGGAACCCGGTCGCACCGAGATGCAATGCACGGTAGAGGTTTTCGTCGGTGTGCTCGGTGGCGAGGGCGAGGATTCTGGTGGTGGCGGTGTCGATCGGACCGGCGTCGGCCAAGCCGGGCAGGTCGAGATCGATGAAGGCGACGTCCGGGCGCAGGCGTTGGATCTCCCGCACGGCGGACAGGCCGTCGCTGACCTCCGCGACGCAGGTCATATCCGGTTGGCCTGCGATCGCCGCTTGCATACCCATCCGGAACCACAGCTGACCGTCGGCCAGCAGGATCGAGATCGCCGGTCCGCGAGTGGGGCCTGCGTGCTGGTCCACCGAGTGGTTGGCCGATCGCGTGTCGGCGTGCGCGGTAGCGACCGACAGCGTCATCGCGGTTATCGCGAGAATGAGCGTGGACACCACGCGCAGCAGTGCCTGGGTCGAGCGGTTCGCAACCATGGTTTCAGACCGTAGGCTCATCGGCCGCCGATGCCCAGCGGGGCGGCATGTTCATCGCAGAAACCCCTGGTAGTTCCGGTTCAGCACTTGGCTTTCGAGCTGTTTGACCGTGTCCAGCGCGACGCTCACCATGATCAGCGTGGAGGTACCGCCGAAGGCCAGGGTCGACGCCGAACCGGACGCGCCGAAACCCAGCACCAGATTCGGCAGCACCGCAACGGCACCGAGATACAGCGATCCGGGCAGGGTGATCCGAGTGAGCACGTGATTCAGATGATCGGCCGTCGGCTTGCCGGGCCGATAGCCGGGGATGAAGCCGCCGAACTTCTTCATCTCCGCGGCACGCTCCTGCGGGTTGACGGTGATCGCGACGTAGAAGTACGAGAAGAAAACGATCAGGGCGAAATAGCCGGTGACGTGGACCGGATGATCGGTGTCGGCCAGATACTTCTGGATGAACTCCGCAACGGAGTTCCCCGAACTGAATTGCGCGAGCAGGTTCGGCAGGAAAAGCAGCGACGAGGCGAAGATGACCGGAATGACACCGGCCTGATTGACCTTCAGTGGCAGGTACGTCGCGGAACCGCCGTACATCTTCCGCCCCACCACGCGCTTGGCATATTGCACCGGAATCCGACGTTGCCCCTGCTCGATGAAGACCACCCCGACGATCAGGGCGGCAATCGCGAAACAGACTCCGCCGAAGACGATTCCGCCCCGGCTTTCTAAGATCGACCGGCCCTGAGCCGGAATCTGCGAGGCGATGCCCGCGAGGATCAGCAGCGACATCCCGTTGCCGAAACCCCGCTCGGTGATCAACTCGCCGAACCACATGACCAGCGCCGCCCCTGCGGTCATTACGAGCACCGCGGTGAGCATCGCGAAGAGCGAGCTGTCGGCGAAGATGTCCTCGGCACAGCCGCGCAGAAGCTGGCCGCGCGCGGCCAACGCAACCAGCGTCGAGGCTTGCAGCAATGCCAGCGCCATCGCCAGATAGCGGGTGTACTGCGTGATTTTGGCTTGGCCGGACTGTCCTTCCTGCCGCAATTCCTCGAAACGTGGGATCACGACGGTCAGCAGCTGCGTGATGATGCTCGCGGTGATGTAGGGCATGATGCCGACCGCGAAAACCGAGAGTTGCAGCATCGAGCCGCCGGAGAAAAGGTTGATCAGCTGGTAGATGCCGGCGGACTCACCACCCGAGTTCAGCTCGATACAGCTGCGTACCGCGGCGAAATCCACGCCGGGAGAAGGAAGTATCGCGCCGAATCGAAACAATGCCAGCAGTCCGAGCGTCCAGCACACCTTTCGCCGGAGGTCCGGGGTTCGGGCAGCCGACTTGAAGGCGGAAAGCACAGTAGCTCCTGGTGGGCGCGACGCTGAGAAGCCGAGCGAATCCACGTGCTGCGGGATCGGCTTGGCGGGGCTCTTCGACGGTATGGAAAGTCGGTGCCCCTAGACGTCGGCCGGGAGACCGATTTCGAGCTCCCCCGACTGGGGGAGTTGTGTGGCGGCGCGGAGCGGGACTGCCGAAGACGCTGTCCCCCAGTGGATCTCGCTGTATCAGGTACGGACTGCTAGCCCAAGGTGTCCGCGATGTTGTGCGCAGTTCGTGCCCCTACTGGGTCCAGCGCAGTCATCCACTGCTTCCGTTGGGAAACCGCAGATGGGCCCGTAGTACGCGGTATGAGTGTGCTGCTTACCGGGTCGCGCGACCACCCGGACTTGTAGGCTCCTGCTGTGAGTACAAAAGGGGTGGGATCGGTTGCCGCAGAAAACCCGAAGAAGCGATGGTCGAAGTTCAGAGGGGTCGGCGCGCTTGTCGTCATCGGCCTGTATGTTGCCGGCTTGACCAGGTTGGCTGTCAGCGGAGACTGGGGCGACCAGACGGCGACTCGCCTGTTCGGCATAACCATTGTCGTTGCCAGCTTGCTGGTCTTGGTCTCAGTCGGGCTGGACACCGGCGCGGTAGCTGGTCCGCGGAAACGGTGGACAATCCGTAGACCGGTTGCCTCACTGATCGTTGTCGCCTTCCTCCTGGCAGGCATCGCCACGTCGATCGTCCGCACCGGCACGGTCTGGAACGACCCACTGGGGCAGCTGTTCATGCAAACGGCAGTGATCGGCTTCATGGTCCTCCTCATCATTGACGAACCCGGCCGATTCCGACCGTAGGCTTCGCGCCGCTGTGCCTGCAGCCACCGCCATCGAGGGTCGGGGCCCGTCTTCGACGAGCGGCAGCCTGGCCGGCACCGCCTACTGACGCCCGGGTCGGCGCGGTCCGCCAACGAGGTTTCGCCATTCGATGTTCTTGGGGGACCGCCGGATTGCGAGATATTCAGGTCGGTACAGCGGGGCTGATTTCTTGGCGGTGGACGATCATGTCGAACCACTGACCCAGGGTGCCGCCGTCCATGTACGCATCGGGGCCGGCGTGGGCCAGGCCCCGTGTTTTCACGGGAGCCGCGAGCCAGCGTCGCACCGAGGTAGGTGCGGGCCGGTGCAGATCCAGTACGAACTGGTCGAGGTGAACTTTGCCGAAGGGCTGTTCGAACCAGTCCGCGGCGGGTGGCGGCATGGCGGCGGTTTCGTCGGGTCCGAGGCTGACGGTGCCGTGGTCGAAGGTGAAGCCGATCGACAGATACTGGTGGCCGAACCATTGGCGCAGATACGATCCCGCGCTCGGGAAGCGCAGGTCCGGGCCGGGTGGGACAGCGATTCGTAGTTCGGGGGCGTTGGCGGTGTGTGCGCTCGCGGCCCAGTATGCGATCTTGTCGCCGGTGAATTCGCGCCACCACCTGAGGTTTTGGGCAGCGTGGGCGTCCCGGTAGACGAGGCTGTCGGCGAAGGGCAGGCTGTAATGCTCGTAGAACGAGACGATCTGGCGTGCGTGCTGTAACGCTAGTTCGTGGGCTTTGGACTGGTGCGGCATGCCGGCGATCAGGTCATGAACGCGGTGGGCATGGTCGAGATAGGGCTGTTTGTCCGGAACACCTTGGTACCAGCTGACATGGTCGTCCATCGGTGTGGTGGGCCGGATCGCTTGGAGGTGATCGCGGAGCTCGGCGAGTTGTTCTGGCGCCGCACCGGCGACGTAGGCGTCGACCTCGTCATAGGCCGGCCGCCCCGTCAGGTAGTACTCGACACCGAGGAACTGCACCTTGTCGTCGCGCCCGATGTTGAAGTCGCGCAACCACCGCAGCACATCGGTCACTTCCTGGGTCTGCCACTGACCGCTCAGCTGGTTCACGATCGCGTTCAAATCGCCTGTGCCCGTGCGGATGTACTCGTTGACCTGAAGTCCCGTCGTCCATTGATCTTCGAAGGCGAGGGAACGGAACCCCAGCTCTTCGACCAGCAGCCGCACGGTGCGGTGCTTGAGTGTGAGCTCCTCCGCCGCACCATGAGTCGACTCACCCAGCCCCACGATCTGCGCGTCGCCGATCGAACGACGAAGGGGCATCAGGTCTTCGAGCGACCCGGTGGGATTTACGTGGTCGAGCGCGAGGGCGTGGTGCCCGATCCAGCCGGGCACGGACTGCTCCGGATCCCCAGTGGCCGTTGGTGTGCCGGCGAGCACCATGGTCCCGATTCCCACGGCGATCAGTCCCCACCATCGTCTCCAGTTACGTTCGTGTCGATGCATCGACTTCTCCTTTTCGCTGCATCTCCACGATCGGGGATACCGGTCAGGTACGCGTCCTCCCGGAAGCGACTTTTCGGGTACGCCGCTCGACGTATGGGTCGCCACTTTGCGGATCACCACGAGGCGCAAATTGAGTGGCCGAACTGTTCGGTGGAGGGTTGAGTGGGGGAGCGTCGCCGTTATCCACTGAAAGGTCCGGACATGGCCAGTAAGTTCACCGAACTCGCGATCGACTGTGCCGACCCCGTCGGTCTCGCTCGGTTCTGGTGTGCGGTCCTCGGTTACGAGGTGCTGGACGAAGAGGAGGGGTTCGTCAGCATCGGTTCGCCTTCGGTGCCGGAAGGCCGGGATCGTCCCGGTCCGGTGCCGCCGACGTTGGGGTTCGCGCGTGTGCCGGAGGGCAAGACGATCAAGAATCGGCTGCACATCGATGTCAACCCGACCGACCGGGATCAGGATGAAGAGGTCCGTCGTTTACTGGACTTGGGTGCTCGGCATGTGGACGTCGGTCAAGGTGAGGTGAGTTGGGTGACCCTCGCCGATCCGGAAGGGAACGAGTTCTGCGTTCTCGCCACTCGCTGTCCCTGATCGGGTTGTTGCGCTAGAACAGTTCGCGCCAAGCGAATACGTCACTGCCGAGTTTTGTCGTCTGCCATATCGAACGCGCCGGCTTCGAGGCGGCGGATGAGTCGAAGAGTCCACTCGGCGCGGCTGTCCGCGGTGTGCAACCACAGTCCGAGTACTTCGCCGACCGGTCCCCAGGTGTCCAGGTCGGTGCCGGGCGGCAGTTCACCGGTGACGCTCGTCCGCCACTGCTCCATCAACTCGGCGCGTTTCCGCAGCAGGTCGATGGCTTCGGCGCGGGGGAGATCATCGATGAGACCCACTGCGGCGGCGAGCATGTCCATCCGCGGATCCCGGTGTGAGAGAGCGGTGCGCAGCAGAGCGAAGTAGGCCTGGTCGCCCGCGTCGGTGACCTCGTACTCGATGCGCGGCGGCCCACCCGTGGTGCTCGGGGTGATTTCGTGCGCGATCAGCAGTCCTTCGCCGGTCATGGCTTTGAGCGCGTGATAGACGGAGCCGGACTTCACGCCCGCCCATTCGTGGGCACCCCAGGATTCCAGGTCTGCGCGAACTTGATACCCGTGCGCGCGGTCCCGGCGCCGGACGGCGCCGAGGACGAGCAGGCGAACCGCGGACATGAGTTCCTTTCAGTCGGTGGCTGAGCGCAGAATGCGTTGCAGCTCATCGGCATTGGATAGGGCGTCGGCGAGAGTGACGCGTTCGGTGTCGGTCAACGGTATCGCTCGGACGCGGTCGAGTAGCTGGACTGCCAAGTCGGGGTCGCCCATCCGGACTGCCAATTCGGCTCGATAGGTCAGTGCGTCGATGAGGTCGACCGGTGTTGCGGTGTTCTGCTCGCGCGCCAGGGTGCCGTCGAGAATCTTTGCGCCGTGGGCATTGTCGCCGTGCGAATCTGCCATGACGACCGCGTTGTCCAGGGTCTTGCGCAGCCTGCCCGGGGTCGAGTCGGCAGGCTGGTCCGGTGTTGCGGCCTTGGGGTGGAAACGAATCCAGTTCCCGCCCGGATCGACCACCAGGAAACCGGTGAGGCCGTCGGCGTTCTTGCGCTTGCGTGGGCGCGTCATCCGCGGAATTCCCGAGATCAGTAGCTTGCCGTGCACCGCGCGCATCCCCTCGGCGAAAGCGGCGAACAGCGCGCCGATATCGGGGACCAACACCACGCACGATCCGTAGGAATCGGCCGGATCGAAGCCTGGGATCGCGCCGAAGTGCAGGTGGATATCTTCCAGTCGCATGACCAGGCTGGGGTTCGGGCGGGTCTGCCGGTAGGTCTGTTCGAAGCCGAGCATGCGGTAGAACTCGGCGACCTCATCGATCGAATTACACGGCAGTATCGGCATCGTCATTTCGCCTGCCATCGAGAACACCCTCTTTCGGAGAAGCTAGCCAAATTTGGCTAGCTACGGAAAAAGTAGCACCCGGAGGGCGGCTAGGCAAGTTTGACTAGCCGGTCCGGGTGCCGTCGATCAGGCGATCTGCCGAGTATCCGGTGCCAGCGGGGTCGGGTCGGCGAAGAAGGCGACGAGGTCGCGGACGGTCTCGTCGGTGGAGCGCGGGCGGTAGTCGAGTTCGCGTTCGGCCTTGCCGTGGTCCACGACGGGTGCCGAAATCAGCGCGCCCAGTGCGGCTTTCGAGACGATGTCGGATTTGAAGGCCTTGCCGATCGGCGCGAGCAGCGGGATCGCCGCGCCGACGAGCTTGGGGGAGATGGCGAATCGAGGGCCGCGCTTGCCGCCGTGGGCTGCGGCCAGGCGACACAGGTCGAGCATCGAGATCATCTCGCCGCCGAGCAGGTAGTTCTCGCCGGTGCGGCCGCGCTCCGACGCCAAGACCAGGCCCTGCGCCACGTCGCGCACGTCGACCAGGTCGAAGCCGCCGCCGATCATCGCCGGAATGCGACCTTGCGCCGCGTCGCGCAGCGTGCGGTTGATGCGGGACAGCGGCTTGCTGTAGTCGAGGGGGCCGAACACGCCGGTGGGGTTGCAGAGCACCGCGTCGAGGCCCTGGTCGATCACCTTGCGTAGCGCCACCTCGCCGGTCCACTTGGAGCGGTCGTACACGGGGAGGGTGGGATCGGTGGAGCGGGGCGCGCTCTCGTCGATCTGCCCACCGCAGGTGTACTGGTTGAACGCGTGGATCGAGCTGGTGTGCACCATGCGCCGCGCGCCCACCGCGAGCGCGGCCTCGGCGACGACCCGGACGCCCTCGGTGTTCACCTTCCACGCCAGGTCGTTCTTTTCGGCGAGGGTGACCACCGCGACCAGGTGATAGACGATCTCGGCGCCCTGCAGCGTCTCCCGCATCGACGCCGGATCCAGCACGTTCCCGCTGACCCAGGTGACGTTCGGCTCGTCGGCCGTCGGTGGCACCACCCGATCGATGGCAGTCACCTCATGGCCGCGCGCGACCAGCAGGCGGAGCAGATTCGTGCCAAGGTAGCCGGCTGCGCCGGTCACTGCGACCTTCATGGCATCGAGAATATAGAACTTGTTCTAATTTGCAACACGTTCCAGTTTCCTTCCTATTCCCCCTGTGAACGTCGCGATGGGCTCGAAAGTTGCCGGTACCGTCCGCTATATTGAGCCCAACCGTAGCGGCCAAGCCGTTCGGCATGGGCAGACGGTGACGACGAAGAAGTTCACGACACTGATGTGCACGACGATTTGGGGGGCAACTCGATGAGTGATCTCTCGGTAGAGACCGACGCGGTCCGGGCGTTCGCCGCCACGAACGCGGGCATCGCCGGTGATCTTGCGGGGGCAGGTAATTTCGACGCGGTCAAGAACGTCTCGGCACTCGTGCCGGTGTTCGGATTGATCGGGGTCGACTACCTGGCAATGTTCGCCGCGGCGCAGGTGCTGCAGGCGAAGGACATCAATGATCTGTCCGCCAAGTATTCCAAGCTTTCCGAGTCGGCGTTCAGCGCCGCCGCGGCCTACGACGCGACCGATTGGTCCAGCTCGGCCGCGCTCAATGCCATCGGCAACCAGATCGGCGGCGCGGTATGAAGCCACTCGACACGGGGGTGATCGCGCCGGAGGAGCATGCGATAGCGCATGCCGCCGATCAGAACGTGGCCATCAGCCAGCAGGCCGTGTTCGAGGCGACGCAGAACTCGGCCGCCCAGGCCGTGCTCGACGTGCCGCTCGGCCAGGTGCCCGACGATATGCCGCCGATCGAGTCGCCGGAGTTCGTGCTGTCCAAGAGGATCAGCGACGAGCAGAACAACGCGCTCGCCACGCCGGCCGGCCTGCCGGGAATGAACGGCAATCCCACGCCGGACGCGCAGAGCATCGTCGGTGTGCCGTCCGATGTCTCGGCCCTGCTCGGTGACACCCAAGCCGCGCTGCAGCACGTGTCTGCGCCGGTGACGCAGGCGCTCGATCAGGTGACCGGCGTGCTGAACGGTGCACTCGGCTCGGCGCCGAGCTCGGCCGCCGCCGCGGTGAGCCAGGCGGCCGCCGCCGTCCCGACCGCGCTGCCCGCATTGCCCGCCGACCCGGTCTCCGCGCTCATGCAGGGCGTCGCGGTGCCCGCGCTGCCCGGCGTCGACCTGTTGATGAAGCCGATCCTCGACCTGCTCAGCAGCTTCGGCACCGGCGTCATCGGCGCGCTCGACCCGACCGCCATCCTGAGCCAGTCCTCCAAGGTCATCGACATGGCCATGCAGGTCGGCAAGGGCAGCATGACCACCGTCGAGCAGCTGTGGCAGAGCCAGGCCGCCCGCAACGCCCAGGCCACCAGCCAGCAGGCCAACACCGAAGGCCAGGAAACCAGCAAGCGCGGCATCGACATCTCCGAACTCACCCAGCGGGCCGCCGCGGTGGTGCAGCAGGGGAACGCGCAGTTGCTCACCGTCGCTTCGTCGTTCGCCACGCAGGCGACGGCCATGGCGCCGGTCATCCTGACTCCGCCCGCCCAGGCCACGCTGATGGCGTCGGCGACCGAGCATCTCGGTCAAGCCGTCGGCATCGTCAACGCCACCCGCGGTGACCTCGCAGGCAAGACGGGCGAGTTGAGCGGCATGGTGCAGCAGTTGGTCGCGCCCGGCGGCGGACCGGCACCGCAGGAGATCGCGCAGGCGCTGGCCCAGAACGTCGGCCAGCCGATCCTGGAGCAGGCGCAGTCGACCGCATCGGAGACCGCGACCCAAGCCGCAGGGCTGAACTCGTCCACCGGCGCCCCGACTTCGACGTCGCCCGCCTCGGTGAACAGCACCGGCAGCCCGAGCACGACCAGCCACGGCACTCCCGTCGGCGTGCCCGGCAGCCCGTCGAGCCGTACCGGCACGGGCAGTCCGAGCAGTCGGCCGAGCACCGGCACACCGTCGATGCCCAAGGCCACCGCGCTGCCCGGCACCAGCATGTCGCCGCTCCGGTCGATCAGCGGTGTCCCCGGCACCACCGGTTTCGGCCCCACCTCGACCGGCACGCCGAGCACTACCGCGGCAGGTGCAGGCAGCGGTTTCATGGGTGCTCCCGGTGCTGCAGGTGGTCAGCGCAACGACGACGAGCACTCGCGCAATGTGCAGCCTTACCAAAGTGCCACCGGTAACGACGATCTCACCGGTCCGCTCGGTGAATCCACGCCGGATGTCATCGGCGCGACGCACTCGGATGAGATCATCAGCTCCGACTATGAGCAGGATCAGTTCTAGGAACGGATCGTTCGGGGTAGCCCGGCTCGAGCAGTGACAGTGTGCTCGGGTCGGGCTCTTTGCCGTGGTTGGCCCGAGTGCGCGGTCGACGTTGCTGTGCTGCGCGGGAATCGGTGGGCCGCACCCGAATACTCGGCCGGCGTATGGAAGCTGCTCCGCAGCAGCGTCATCCATCCGGTGCTGCGGAGGTTGAGCCGAACCGGTGTTCCGTGCTTCACCGAACGGGACGTGGTGGCGCTGAATGTCGAGTGGCGCCGCTGTCGTGTCCCGCTCGGTGAAGCTGGCGAGGTCGAATGGGCCATGGTGGCGGGGAATGTTGAGCGGCGATGCCGCTATTGCCCTTTCGGCGGAGCTGGCGAGGTCGTGGTTTGCCGAATGGGGCATGGCGGCGGTGAAGCATCGAGTGGCGGTGCCGTCATGTCCCGCTCGGTGAAGCTGGCGAGGTCGAATGGGCCATGGTGGCGGGGAATGTTGAGCGGCGATGCCGCTATTGCCCTTTCGGCGGAGCTGGCGAGATCGTGATTTGCCGAATGGGGCATGGCGGCGGTGAAGCATCGAGTGGCGGTGCCGTCATGTCCCGCTCGGTGAAGCTGGCGTAGTCGAACGGGACATGGTGGCCGGGAATGCCGAGTGGCGCCGCCCTCGTGTCCCGCCCCGGTGAAGCTGACGAGGTCGAACGGGACGAGGTGGCGGGGAATGTCGAGTGGCGGCTTCGTTATGTCCCGCTCGGCGGAGTTGACGAGGTTGCGGTTCGCCGAGCGGGGCATGGTGGTGGGAAGTCGAGAGTGGCGTCGCTATGTTTTGTTCGGCGGAGCCGGGCGCGGGTCAGGGGACGGGGATGAAGGCGTCGAGTAGCTTGCGGTAGAGGGCGGCGAAGCGTTTGCGGGCGGCTTGTTGGTCTGGGCCGAGGCCTTCGGTGGAGTCGGGGGCGTAGACGATCAGGTGGGCGTCTTCCTCCGGGGCCTGTGGCATCAGGTCGATGATCTGGCTGCCTTGGTCGGTGATGGTCGGCATGCCGAAGTCGACGGCGGCGAGGGCTCGGGTTTCGGCCAGGGCGGCGGTGAGGACCTCGGGTGGGATGTGGCCGTTGACCTTCTGCGGCGGGCTGTCCGGATGTCGTTCCGCGGCAACGGCATCGGGGATCTTGACGGCGCGCCCGTCACCGGACACCTCGAGTTGGGGGCGGAGGTCGATGCGGGTCTGCCAGCCGTTCGGGATGGTGGTGAGGGTGAGCAGCGCCAGCGGAGCGGAGACGGGACCGTGCGCCGTCGGCTGATCGGGCGGTGCGGCAGCCGCGGTTCCGGTGCTGATCGCGAGCGTCAGCATGGCGACCAGCAGTGCGGCTTTCGTTCGTCGCATAGTTCGCAACCTCCGTATCGATGAAAACGCTCCGCTGACATCGCACAGGGCTGTCAGCGGAGCGTCAAATCCGCGCGTGGCGAATGCTGTTGGCGTGTTGGGCAATCCGACCGGTCAGCGCAATGCCGGCGGGTTGTCCACACTCGGCGCGGAGTAGGTGTCGCAAGCCTTGACCTGGCCGGTCTTGTACCCGGTGAGGAACCACTTCTGCCGCTGCTCCGACGACCCGTGCGTCCAGGCCTCCGGATTCACCCGTCCCCGGGACGCCTGCTGGATCCGGTCGTCGCCGACGGCCGACGCGGCCGAGAGCGCGTCGCGGATGTCGTTGTCCGACAGCGGCTTCAGGAATGGCTGGTTGCTGCCCGGCGCCGGAGTCTTGTCCGCGAAGTGCGCCCAGAGACCGGCGTAGCAGTCGGCCTGCAGTTCGGTGCGCACGGCGGCGGAGTTCGCGCCCTGCGGATCCCGTTGGGCGCGGTCGATATCGCCGAGCTGGTTCTGGATGTGATGGCCGATCTCGTGCGCCACCACGTATTCCTGGGCGAGCGGTCCGCCGCTGGCACCGAAGCGGTCGACGAGCTCCTGGAAGAAGCTGACGTCGAAGTAGGCGGACTGGTCTGCCGGGCAATAGAACGGGCCGACCGCGCTGGTCGCATTGCCGCATCCGGTGCTGATGGCACCGGAGAACATCCGGACCTTCGGCTCCACATAACGCTGGCCGGTCTGCTTCGGCAGTTCGGGTGCCCACACCGAGTCCAGACTCTGGATGGTGAGCGCGACCCGGCAGTCGACATACTTGTTCGCACTCGCTCCGTCTGTGCAGTGTTCCGGCAAGCCACCGGGCGCCTGCGCCACCTGGGAGTCCTGGGCGCCGGTGAGATCGCCGATCAGCGAGCCCGGATCGCCGCCGAGCAGCAGTGCCAGCACCAGCACGATCAGCCCGCCCGCACCACCCCCCAGCGCGATTTTGCCGCCCCGGCCCGGTCCGCCACCTACCGAAACCCGATCGGGGTCGATCTGCATGCCCTCGTTGAAGGTCATCGTCGTCGCTCTCTGTGTTGTCGCCTGCCCGGGCGCCGCGTGGTCTAAAGCTTGACACAGGCGGGGCGAGGTCTGTTTCTACCCGGCGGACGTGTTTCGCTACGAGCACGGGATGCCACGTTCCGGGCGATTCAACCGGTGAGCGGCGGGGCGGAATCGACGTGGCGGACGGATCGCGCGGGAACGGCGGACCCACGTCGTCGCGACTGAGGTGAACAGCATGGATATCGGTTTCCGGCTCAGCGGCCGGGCTGGCTACGATGACTACCGCACCTGGCCATTGCCTGCCGGTGCGAAGTCGTCGAAAGGAACCTTGTGCTGCGCACCCACTTGGCTGGTTCGCTGCGAAGCGAGCACGCCGGTCAGACCGTGACCCTCACCGGATGGGTGGCCAGGCGGCGTGACCACGGTGGCGTGATCTTCATCGATCTGCGCGACGCGTCGGGTGTGTCGCAGGCGGTGTTCCGCGAGGGCGAACCGGCCGAGCAGGCCCACCGGCTCCGCGCCGAATACTGCGTGCGCGTCACCGGCGTGGTGGAGCTGCGCCCGGACGGCAACGAGAACCCGGAGCTGCCGACCGGCACCATCGAGGTGAACGTCACCGAGCTCGAGGTGCTCAACGAGAGCGCGCCGCTGCCGTTCCAGCTGGACGAGCAGCCCGGCGAAGAAGCCCGGCTGAAGTACCGCTACCTGGACCTGCGCCGCGAAGGCCCGGCGCACGCGATCCGGCTGCGGTCCAAGGCGAACGCCGCCGCTCGCGCGGTGCTGGCGAACCACGAGTTCGTCGAGGTCGAGACGCCGACGCTGACCCGCTCCACCCCGGAGGGCGCCCGCGACTTCCTGGTGCCCGCGCGCCTGCAGCCCGGCAGCTTCTACGCGCTGCCGCAGAGCCCGCAGCTGTTCAAGCAGCTGCTCATGGTCGGCGGCATCGAGCGCTACTACCAGATCGCGCGCTGCTACCGTGACGAAGACTTCCGCGCCGACCGTCAGCCCGAGTTCACTCAGCTCGACATCGAGATGAGCTTCGTGCGCCAGGACGATGTGATCCTGCTCGCCGAGCAGATCCTGGTCGGGCTGTGGAAGCTGATCGGCTACGAGATCCCGACCCCGATTCCGCACATGACCTACGCGGAAGCCATGCGGCGCTTCGGTTCCGACAAGCCGGACCTGCGTTTCGGCATCGAGATCACCGAGTGCGCCGAGTACTTCAAGGACACGCCGTTCCGGGTGTTCCAGGCGCCGTACGTCGGCGCGGTCGTCATGCCGGGCGGCGCGAGCCAGCCGCGGCGTCAGCTCGACGCTTGGCAGGAATGGGCCAAGCAGCGCGGCGCCAAGGGTCTGGCGTATGTGCTGATCAACGAGGACGGCACGCTCGGCGGCCCGGTCGCCAAGAACCTGAGCGACGCGGAGCGCGACGGGCTGGCCAAACACGTCGGCGCGGTGCCCGGCGACTGCGTGTTCTTCGCGGCCGGTCCGGCCAAGGCGCAGCGCGCGCTGCTCGGTGCGGCGCGTGGCGAGATCGCCCGCAAGGTCGGGCTGATCGACGAGAACGCGTGGGCGTTCGTCTGGATCGTGGACGCGCCGATGTTCGAGCCCGCCGCCGAGGCCACCGCGAGTGGCGATGTGGCGCTTGGTCATTCGGCTTGGACGGCGGTGCACCACGCGTTCACGTCACCGAAGCCCGAGTCCGTCGACACCTTCGACACCGACCCCGGTTCCGCGCTCGCCTACGCCTACGACATCGTCTGCAACGGCAACGAGATCGGCGGCGGCAGCATCCGTATCCACCGCCGCGATGTGCAGGAGCGCGTCTTCAAGGTGATGGGCATCAGCCTGGAGGAGGCGCAGGAGAAGTTCGGATTCCTGTTGGACGCCTTCGCCTTCGGCGCACCGCCGCACGGCGGCATCGCGTTCGGCTGGGACCGCATCGTCGCGCTGCTGGCCGGGCTCGACTCGATCCGTGAGGTGATCGCGTTCCCGAAGACCGGCGGCGGCGTCGACCCGCTGACCGACGCGCCCGCGCCGATCACCGAGCAGCAGCGCAAAGAGGCGGGGCTGGACGCCAAGCCTGCAGCCAAGGGTGACAAGGCCGATGCGAAGGGTGACAAGGCCGACGCGAAGGCGGACAAGCCCGCCGAATAACGGTGGGAACGGTACCTTCTGGACAGTTTCGATCCGTCGACCCGCCGGGCGACGCTGACCACAAGGGGATCCGTTGCTGCACCTGCGCATGATCTGCCCGTCGGACACCACCGACAAGGTGCTGGCCGTGCTCGCCGCGAACCCAGGGGCCACCCATGTGACCCTGGCTCGCGGCGTCGCGGTGGAACCCGCCGGTGACCTGATCCAGGCCGACGTCGCGCGCGAGGCGGCCAACGAGGTGCTGGCCGAGCTGACCGCACTCGGGATCTCTGAATCCGGTGGCATCACCCTCGGGCCGGTCGAGACCGTGCTGTCCGAAGCAGGGGACCGGGCCGTCAAGGCCGCGCCCGGCGATCCGACCGACGCGGTGGTGTGGGAAGAACTGCTCGCGCAGACGAAAGAAGAGTCGACGCTCAACTCGACCTTCATCGCCTTCCTCACCATCGCCTGCCTGCTCGCCGCGGTAGGTGTGGCCACCGATTCTCCGGTGACCATCGTGGGCGCGATGGTGGTCGGGCCGGAGTTCGGTCCGCTGGCCGCGTTCGCGGTCGGCATGGTGCGCAGGGATTTTCGGCTCGCGCGCCGATCCGCCATCGCTTTGGCGATCGGGTTTCCGACAGCGATGGTGATCACGTTGTTCGCAACGTTGCTGTGGGAGCAGTTCGGCTGGATCAAGCTCAACGGTGTGGAGAGTCTGCCCAACGTCGACTTCATCTATGAGGTAGGGCCGTTCTCGCTGGTCGTCGCGTTGCTGGCCGGGGCGGCGGGCATGCTGTCGCTGGTCACCTCGAAATCCGCGGCGCTGGTCGGTGTGTTCATCTCGGTGACCACCGTGCCCGCTGCCGGATTCGCCGTCGTCGCAGCCACTTTGGGGGAGTGGAACGCGGCGTTCCTGTCCGCGGGTCAGCTTGCGGTGAACCTTGCGGGCATCGTTACGGCCGGTGTGATCGTGCTTGCGCTGCGGCCGCGCGCCGGCAACGAGTTCGGTCCGTTGGAACGTTTCAAGCGGTGGATCGGTATGCGCTCGTTGGTTGAGAAGTAGCACTACAGACCCGAACCTCCACCGGTAAATCCGCGGTGTGGCAGGGCTGAACGCCAAGCGGTGGGTTCCTTCGCCGGTCAGTCTGTGAAGGTGGCCGCGGATGAGGTGTCGAGCCCTGCGTTCCGTCATCGGTCAGTCTGTGCGGCCCAGCTGAGATCAGGCAGCGTTCCTCTCCTGCCAACTCGGTGGTGAGCGCGGCCGAGTATGGCGCTGCGTTTTCGCCGGCTGCACCCATTTCTGCAAGCGGCACACCAGTGAAGCCCGAGCGGTGCGTTCCTCCACCGGCTGAGCCGCGGGGTGGCGGTTGCCAAGCGCCCCGGCGCTGCGTTCCTTCGCCGGTCGATCCGCGGCAGACCAAGCGGCCACCCCGATCGCAGGAGCACAGCCGCACACTTTCTGATGTGGCGCATACGGAATCGCATGCAATTCCGTATGCGCCACATCAAAAGTTGTGCAGGTGGCCGGGTTGTCCGTGTGGCTTCGATCGACGTGTGGCGATTAGAGGGGCGAGACGGTGCCTGCGGTGAGGGTTCGGTAGGCGTAGGTGACTGCCATGACTGCGACGGGTCCTGCGACGAGTAGACCGAGGCCGCACAGTAGAACACCGACGAAGGTGACGAACAGGACAGAAAGGGCGAGCAGTAGTACCGGCCAGATGTTGGTGACCACCAGCGTGGCGCTGGACTTGATCGCCTCGAACGGCCCCTCGTTCTGGTCGACGACGAAGTGCAGGGAGAACATGCACAGGATGCCGGCGATCAGTCCGGGTACGAGGCAGAGCGCCGCACCGATGACGGTCAGGAGGAACGCCAGCAGGGCGGTGATCAGCACATTGCCGGCGTTCACGAAACGGAAGTACGAACCGAAATGCGGTTTGTAGCCGTCGGTTTCATAGAGTGCGCCGCGCACCATGGCGGCCTGCAGCAGCCAGACGGCGGCGAGTACGGCGAGGAAGATCAGTAGTACCGGCAGCAATGTCGTCGGGTCGGTGAGTTGCACGACGAGCACGAAGCCGAGGTAGATGACCAGCCCGCATGCGATCACTCCCATCCATGGCCCTGGATTCGAGCGGAACCGTTCCCAGCCGTAGCTGAGTGCCTGGCCCACATCGAGGGTGCCGGGGGTGGAGGCGGCGGCCTGTTGGTAACCGTAGGTGGGTGGTGTTCCTTGCGGGGGCATCATGCCCGGCTGTTGCATGCCGCCTTGTGGTGGCGCGCCGTAGGACGGCACGTTCCCTTGTGGCGGCATCGATCCCGGTGGCATGGTGCCTTGTTGCGGCATGGACCCGGTCGGCATTCCCTGTTGCGGCGTGGATCCGGGCGGCATGGTGCCTTGCGGTGGTGATCCAGCTGGCATGTTCCCTTGTTGTGGTGATCCCGACGGCATGTTGCCGTGTGGCGGCATCGATCCGGGTGGCGCCGTCCCCTGTTGCGGCATGGAACCTTGTGCTGGCGAGCCCGACGGCATGTTGCCGTGTGGCGGCATCGATCCGGGTGGCATCGTCCCTTGTTCCGGTATGGAACTTTGTGCTGGTGATCCCGAGGGCATGTTCCCTTGGGGCGGCATCGAACCGGGTGGCGCCGTCCCCTGTTGCGGCATAGAACCCGGCGGTACGTTTCCTTGCGACGGCATGGAACCCGACGGCATGTTTCCTTGTTGTGGCGAGCCCGTCGGCATATTTCCTTGTGGCGGCATCGATCCCGGCGGCAGGTTCCCCTGCGGGGGCATCGCTCCCTGCGGCCCAGTGCCTGGTGGTGGCGTAGCGCCCGGAGGCATACCCGCGGATGCCGCCGCCGCAGCCCCGGCACCGGCACCGGACCCGGACCCGGACCCGGACCCCGAAGGCATACTCGTGGGTTCCGCTCCGGGCCCGGTCCCCGGCGGACCGTAACTCGGCTGACCCGTTTGCCCAGGATGTGCTGATGACTGCGGCGGTGCGACCGGCGGCGGTGGCTCGACGGGTTCGCTGCCGTACTGCGCGGCGCCCGGACCTTCGAACTGCGGGTACCCGGCCGACCCCGCCATCTCGTGCTTGCCGTGCTCGGTGCTCGCGCTCGGCGGCTGCGGTGGGTGACTCTCGTGCTGGCCCTGTTGCGCCGCGTGGCGTTCGTCGTCTCCGTGCTCGGGAGGGTCGCCAGCTGATGCGTGGGGCGGGGGAGGCGGTGTGCCGGTCATGCCATAGACCTTTCCACTCAACTGGTTTGCGGTGTGGCGCAGAGCAGTTGACGATGAGAAAACCTGACGGGTGCAATCGTGTCAAGCAACGGCCGCCCGTCCCGTAACCTCGAGAGAGACACGCCGAACGACGCGGAAAGGTTGTGTATCCGCTCGCTAGAAGTGACCTGATGCGAGTAACTTGAAGGGCGATGACCGCACTATTGGCCGAACGCGCCGCCGAAGTCGTGTCCGCAGCGCAACAGTTGCTCACAAAGCGAATGGGTGCTCCGGTAAAGCTGAGCGATCCGATCGAACTCAGCGGTAGTGGTAGAACGACGGTTCTCCGTGTGCGTGTAGCGGAAAACCCCTACTCGCTGCCGCGAACGCTCATCGTCAAACAAGTTCGCGGACACTCGCAGGACCGCACCACGGGTGGTCTCGCGCCCGGAGTCGCCAGCATCGACTCCGCGTTCCTCCGTGAAGCGGTCTCGTACCAGTTCACCACTGCGCTGAGCCGCGAACAGCGACCGGGCGCGTACCTGATCGCGCATAGTTTGCCTGAGCGTTTGCTGATCCTCAGTGACCTCGGCGAGAATTCGCTGCTTACTCAGATGTTGCGGTCCGGCGCCGAACCGGCGACCAGGAACGGGATGATGGCGTTCGCGCAGGCGCTCGGCCGTATGCACGCGGCGACCGTCGGCCGCGAAGCCGATTTCGTCGCCCTGCTGCGCCGCGTCGACGTGGTGCATCGCGTGGACGGCATTGCCCAGCAGGCCGAATCCGCGATCGCCGAGGTGCCCGGACTGCTGCAGCGCGAACTCGGCATCGAGGTGCCCGGCGAGATCGCCGAACGGATCGTGCGCGGCAACCGACTGTTCTCCGCCGGGCGATTCCGCGCGTTCAGTCCGTCGGATCTGTGCCCCGACAACGTGATTCTCAACGAGGAAGGCGCACGCTTCCTCGACTACGAGTGGGGCGGATTCCGCGACGCCACCCTCGACATCGCCTACGCACTGGTGTCCTTCCCCGGCTGCCTGTGCGACTTCGAACTGTCCAGGGAACGCGCCAGGCAGATGGTCGAAGCATGGCGCTCCGAGGTGGTCGGCGTATGGCCGGCCCTGGCCGACGACGAGCTGATGTCCGAGCGCATCCTCGAGGCCCGCCTCATCTGGGTGTGGCTGTCCACCTACTGGTTTCTCCCCGCAGACCACGCCCGCATCGCCGCCGCCCGCGAACACGGCATGTCCGTACCGCGGTCGGAAGCCTTGATCAACCGCTGGGCCGCCCTGGCCGAAGACGCCCGCTGCACTGGAGACGACATCATCGGCGACTTCGCCGAAGACGTCTCAGCGATGCTCGAAGAACGCTGGTCCGAGTAGCGGAACATACCCACCGTCCGCACGCCTGTAGGTGACCCCAACTTCCCTGGCACCGCAGGCGACGACCCGCTCGGCGACCGGGTCGCGCGCCGACTTGACGTAGATTCCGTGCTCTTGACTGAGGTTGCAGCCTGCGTCAAGAGTGCGGAACTTACGTTAAGTGAGATGGTCGCCGAGCGGGACATCTCGGTGGGGTCCCTCGCGTTTGGTGCCACCGATCCCGTTCGGCGGGCGGTCAACCTCTAGGCGGTGCCGGGAGTGGCAGTGTCACTGAATTGGATTGGTGCTGCGGCGAATCAGGCGGGTCGCCCCCCGAAAGTTGCGCTAGCGACGGGCCGATAGTAAATGGCACAATGCGGGGGAGTCCGACTTCGAGCGTCGGAATTGATCGAGGGGGCCATCATGGGTTACCTGCTATCAGCGATTGCCGTGCTGGCCATCCTTGCTGTCGCACTCACAATCCTGGTCATCCGCCGCCGCAACGCGGACCGCCACGACACTGGAAACCCACTGACCCGCGCCCCCCCGCCCCCCCCCCCCCCCCCCGCACCGCTCCCCCCCCCCCGCCCCCCCCCCCCGACCGGCCGCCCCCGGCCCTCCCCCCCCGGCCGCCGCGCCCTCCGCCGCCCCCCGCGGCCCGGCCCTCCGTCGCGATGCCCCGCGCCTGCCCCGCGCCACACGGCGTGTCGNCGCAATCGGATTCCCAGACCTAGCGCCCAGAATTCGTGGACGTCCTCGGTCCACCCGAGCACGTCCGCGATCACCGTCTCCGGAGAACCTGGGCAGTGACCGGTCAGCTCAGGTCGCCGGCGAGGAACGGCGAAACGCGCGGCAGCACCTCCGTTGCATTACTCCACGCGGTGATGTGGTCGTGGTCGGGTATCGACAGGAACCTCGTGCCGGTCCGTTCGGCGAAGGTCCGCATCGGTTGGTACCAGATGTCGCCGGTGCCTGCGTAGAGGAGCATCGGGACGGGCGACTCGGCCAATCGGTCATGCAGGCCGGGCTCGGCGGAGAACGCCGCGTAGTTCGCGCGCAGCGCCGCCGGGTCTGCGGCTTCGATCACGGCGGCGAGCGCGGGATCTGCGGTGGATCCCTGCTCGATCAGCGGGTACACGTCGGCGTCGTCGGGCAAGCCCAGTTGGCCGCGCATCAGGGCGAGGGCCGAACCGAATCCATCGATCGGGTCGAAGGCGCCCGCGACGAGCCTGGTGAGACGCTCGGGTGCGTGCACGGCGACAGCGAATCCGGTCAGCGCGCCGAGCGAATAGCCCCAGTACGCGGCCCGATCCGCGCCGACCTCGTCGAGCACCGCGGTCACGTAATCGGTTCGCCGCTCCAGTGCGTAGTCGATCGGATCCCGCGGGCTGTCACTGTTGCCGAGACCGAGCGGGTCCACGGTAATCACCGTGTGGGTCGCCGCCAAAACCGAGGTGTATCCGGCGTCGGTCCAGTGCGCGCCGACCTGGAACATGCCGGGGTGCAGCACCAGCGGCGGCCCGTCCCCGACTACGTCGAAGGCGATCTTGTATCCGTTGCTGCGTGCGATAGGCACCTTGATTCCTTTCATCGACTGTTCGAAAGCCGGATGAGCGTACCGATTGCCAATCCCGCCCCGGTTCGAACATCGGGGCTGTGGTGTCCGTTGAGCTTCATCCGGCACGGATCGAGTTTCCGAGCGGAAACCGTCCGATCGACCTGCCACGCAAGGCCTCTGGCCGATCGGACGGAAGCCAGGGGCAGCACCGACAGCTCAGGACCCGGGGAACGTCTCGCGGATGCGCCCCACGACCGCGCATTGTCGTGTCAGCCTGCCCCCAGTCAGCGCGCCGCTGTCGCTTTTGGCGGGCTGCGGTCATCGACTTGGGGCTTGCCGGACAAACTGTCAGCTTGCGGGCGTGGAACGAGCTCCGGGCGCCCGCCTGTCTGGACGGGCCAGCGAAGTTCTGTCGCAGCCAGTCGGCTCGCCGCGCAGCCAGTCAGCGTGTCGGGGCTTGCCGCGCGGACTGTCTGTGTGGCGGGGCTTGGCGAGCGGACTGTCAGTGTGGTGGCCGCACCGCGCGGACTGTCAGCTTGCCGGGGTGGAGCGGGGTTCGAGGCGTCCGCCGGATCGGACGGCGAGCGAAGTTCCGTGGCGCACAGCGGAGTTCGGGTCGGTTACGTCGATGAGGTAGAACCAGTCCATTTGGGTCTGGTCTGGGGTTACCTCTAGGACGCCGTAGCCGTGGGAGTCCAGTTCGGTGTAGTGCAGGTGGCGGTTGACGCTTCGGATCGAGTCCGCGATGGGGGCCGAGTTGAGCTTCAGTAGGTCGCCGATGCTGGTGGAGGTGACCGAGGGGATGACGAATTCGGTGCCTGCGGTGGGACCTGCGGGGTAGTTGGCGGCGTCGATGGGGAGGTCTGCGGCCCAGGAGGTGTGGATGTCGCCGGTGAGGAATACGACGTCGGCGATCTGCTGGTCGGTGATCGCGCGGAACAGGTGCTGGCGGTCGGCGGTGTAGCCGTCCCACTGGTCGCCGTTGACGGTGAGGCCGGACTGCGGGAGGCCGAGGGTGCTGGTGATGGCGGCGGTGGTGGCCGGTTCGAGCGGTGGGAAGACGAGTGGGGCGATCATCACCGAATTGCCGACCAGCTTCCAGCGCACCGGTGCGGACGCCAAACCGGCAGTGAGCCAGTCCATTTGGGCTTTGCCGGTGATGGTGCGCGCGGGGTTGTCCGCCTCGCGCCAGCCCGCGCCGGGCTTCGCTTCTTGGTCGCGATAGCTGCGCAGGTCCAGCATGGATAGTTCGGCGAGCGTGCCGAAACGAAGCCTGCGGTAGATCTGCACCTCCGCGCCGGAACCCTGCGCGCGCACCGGCATCCATTCGAGATAGGCCTGCGCGGACGCGGCCCGGCGGTCCTGCCAGCTGCCCTGGGTCGCCGGGTTGTGGTTGTTGGCGCCGCCGGACCACGAGTTGTCGGCGGATTCGTGGTCGTCCCAGGTGCAGATGAACGGCTGGCGGGCGTGCAGCTCCAGCAGATCGGGATCGGTCTTGTACTGCGCGTGCCGGATTCGATAATCGGCCAGGCTGACGATCTCGTTCGCCGGATCATGCGGCCGCACAGTGCCATTGCGTCCGCCGTACTTGCCGCGGCCGTACTCGTAGATGTAATCGCCGAGGTGCACGATGGCGTCGAGATCGGTGCGGGCGGCGAGATGCCGGTAGGCGCCGAAGTATCCGGCCTCCCAGTTCGCGCAGGAGACGATCCCGAAGCGGAGGCGCTCGGGCGAATCACCGAGCGCTGGGGCGGTCCGGGTGCGGCCGATCGGGGACGTTTCGCCCAGGGCAGTGAACCGATAGAAGTACTCGCGACCC
Source organism: Nocardia suismassiliense (assembly GCF_900269665.1). Classification (GTDB taxonomy): domain Bacteria; phylum Actinomycetota; class Actinomycetes; order Mycobacteriales; family Mycobacteriaceae; genus Nocardia; species Nocardia suismassiliense. The sequence continues at coordinate 6,636,656 of NZ_LT985361.1, read as the reverse complement.
GGCGCAAGGCCCGCGGCATCGACCTTCACGGTGTGATCGGAAGCCGCTGTGGCCGTGACGTTTCCGGAAGCCGCGACGCTACCGAACCCTTCGTCCTCAGCGATTTCCCAACGCACACTTGCCGATTCGCCCACACCTGAGCCCGGCGTCGCCTCGTCGGACACGGTGACGCGGGTCCACAGGATTACCCCGTTCGGCAACGGATCACCAGAGGCGACCCCGTGCCGGAACACCGCACTCGCCGCCCACGCCGGAGCCGCGCTCAGCACCGCCGCCGCAGTAGCAGCCGCGCCACCTTTCAGCAGGGTGCGCCGCGCGAAGGGCCCGAACGGAGAATCTGAAACGACCGTGTTTTCAGCCACGAGTATTGATCACATCCGATGCGCGGTCGACACGCAAATCGGCTCGCCGCACACCGCCCAGATCGCCGAACGGAACATGAAGGAGGCCCACGTGGCGTGTCCCCACCGCCTTGTCCCTGTCGGAGGCCGCGGTGCGGTTGTTCGGGACATGGTGGCGGCGGGACGGCATGTGGCTATGCGGCTGGCAGGGGATCGGTTCGGCGGATACTCGCCGGATCGTCAGACGGGACATGACGGCGCCCTACGCGGTGGTGCACCGCCGCCATTTCCCCTAAGACAAGAGTCTTGCTGCCGAGCGGGACGTCGTGGCTGCCGATGCGGTGCGTCACCGCCGCCATGTCCCTCTTGGCGACAGCGTTGGCGTGGGTCGTGGCATGGTGGCGCGGGCTGGCCTGTTGGTCGTGCGGTCGGCATCCGGTCGGTTCACCGACATTCTCGCGGGTCGCCGACCGGACACGGTGGCCGGCCGACCTGCGTGTCACCGCCGTCATGTCCCTTTCGGCGATAGCGGTGCCGTCGAACGGGATATGAGGGTGGCCCACCCCGCGAATCTTCGTAGTCATGTCCCGTCCGGCGGCAGCGCTGCCGTTGCTCGGGACATGCTGGAGCCGGGCGGTATTGGGGCTGTGCAGCTGAAACCCGAGTGGCTCGGCGCACATCGGCCGGATGCCGGCACGCTCGCGGGCGCCCAAGGGACTGACGGCGCCTTACGCGGCCGGGCTCCGCCGCCATGTCCCTTTCTGCGATAGCGGTGCTGTCGAACGGGATATGGCGGTGGACCACTCGGCGAATCGCTGCCGCCATGTCCCGCCCGGTGGCAGCGATGGCAATGGTCGGGACCAGGTGGTGGGCGTGGTCTAGGTGGCTCCGCCGCCATCCCTGAAGCGACAACGCCGCCGTGGTTCGAGTTGTCGAGTGGGCGTGGTAGTCAAGTCGGCGGTTCGAGGGTGCGGCTGGCATGCGATCGCGTGGCGCCGCCGACCGGATCGTCAGCGGGACCTAGTGGCGGCTCGTGCGGCGTGTCTCCACCACGGTGCCCCTTTCGGCGGCGGCGCTGCCGCTGTTCGGGACGTGGTGGCGGCAGGGCGGCACAGTAGCTGTGCGGCTGGGAGGGATCGGTTCGGCGTACACCCGCCGGATAGTCAGGCGGGGCATGGCGGTGCCCTACCTGGTCGGTCTCCGCCGCCATGTCCCGTAAGACCTGCCGCTGGAGCGGGACCTCGTGGCGGCGGATGTGGTGCGTCGCCGCCGCCGTGTCCCTTTCGGCGACGACTGTGCTGTCGAGTGGGATGCCGTGGCGGCGGATGTGGCGCGTCGCCGCCGTGTCCCTTTCGGCGACGACTGTGCTGTCGAGCGGGACGTCGTGGCGGCCGACGTGGTGCGTCCTCGCCGCCATGCCCCTCTCGGCGACGACGCTGCTGACGAGCGCGACATGGTGGCGGCCTGCGCGACGTGTCGTCGCCGCCGTGGCACCCGGCAGCGTGCGGGTGGTGGTGCAGCGCGTTCGGTCTTGTCGGTGTACCTCGGTAACGTTGCCGGATGTGACCGATGGCTTGTTCGACGTGCCCGGCGACGGTGTGCCTGCAGAGCACAGCATCGACAGTGTGGTGCGCCGGGATTCCGGGGCGCCGCTTGCGGTGCGGATGCGGCCTGCGTCGTTGGACGAGGTGGTCGGGCAGCGGCATTTGCTCGGGCCGGGGTCGCCGTTGCGGCGGGTTGGGGGCCGGCTCTTTTACACATCTTGCGCTGCCGACGACGGCGTGGGGGGTGGTTCCTGCTACGGCCGGCTTATCTAGCAGAAAAGTGTACCGGTCGGTGTAGTCTGCGTGGACGCGCGAGNGAGGGGTCGGGGGCGGCGTCGGTGCTGTTGTATGGCCCGCCGGGCACGGGTAAGACGACGTTGGCTTCGCTGATTTCGCATTCGACCGGTCGCCGGTTCGAGGCGTTGTCCGCCTTGTCGGCGGGGGTGAAGGAAGTGCGGGCGGTGATCGATGTCGCGCGGCGCAGGCTGTCGGCGGGTGAGCAGACCGTCCTGTTCATCGATGAGGTGCATCGCTTCTCGAAAACGCAGCAGGACGCGCTGCTTGCCGCGGTGGAGAACCGGATCGTGCTGCTCGTCGGCGCGACCACGGAGAATCCGTCGTTCTCGGTGGTGTCGCCGCTGCTGTCCCGTTCGCTGGTGCTGCAACTGCAATCGCTCACCGAGGACGACATCCGTCAGGTCCTCCTGCGCGCGATCCACGACAAACGCGGACTGGACGACCAGTACACGGTCTCGGACGAGGCCCTCGACCACATCGTGCGCATCGCGGGTGGCGACGCACGCCGCGCGCTCACCGCACTGGAAGCCTCGGCCGAATCCTCGCTCGACGGCACCGTCGGCGTCGAACTCGTCGAGGCCAGCGTGGACAAGGCCGCCGTCCGCTACGACCGGGCGGGCGACCAGCACTACGACGTGATCAGCGCCTTCATCAAATCCATCCGCGGCTCCGACGTCGACGCCGCACTGCACTACCTGGCGCGCATGCTCACGGCGGGTGAGGATCCGCGTTTCATCGCGCGCAGGCTGATGATTCATGCCAGCGAGGACATCGGCATGGCCGACCCTACCGCCCTGCAAACCGCCACCGCCGCCGCACAGGTTGTCCAGCTGGTCGGTCTGCCGGAAGCCCGCCTCGCCTTGGCGCAGGCCACGATTCACCTGGCCAGCGCGCCCAAATCCGGCGCCGTGATCGCCGCTCTCGGCGCCGCCATGGCCGACGTGGCTGCTGGCAAGGCGGGTGCGGTCCCGCCGCACCTGCGCGACGGCCACTACGCGGGCGCGGCGAAACTCGGCAACGCCCAGGGCTACAAATACCCGCACGACAACCGAGACGGCGTGCTCGCCCAGCAGTACCCGCCGGACGAACTGGTCGGCGTCGACTACTACCAACCCACCGACCACGGCAACGAACGCGAGGTCGGCCCGCGGGTCGACAAACTGCGCCGGATCATCCGCGGCAAGTAGGCGGAACCGGCGTGCGTACCCGGGGTCGATGGCCGGACCGTGCTGCGCTGGGCCATCCGCGGAGACGAGACGGCTCGCCCTTCGCGCCCGCCCTCAAGGACCTGCCAGCGGGACGAAGCGCCACCAGCGCGTCAGACAATCGCCGCAAGGTTGCGGGGTGTCCCACAGCACCCGACTCGATGAAAAACCACGTGCACGGCACCGGTAGGCTGGATATCTGTGCAGACCCACGAGATTCGACGGCGCTTCCTGGACCATTTCGTCCGTGCCGGCCATACCGAGGTGCCGAGTGCCTCGTTGATCTTGGCCGACCCGAACCTGCTGTTCGTCAACGCAGGCATGGTCCAGTTCAAGCCGTACTTCCTGGGCCAGGAGGCTCCGCCGTACCCGCGCGCGACGAGCGTGCAGAAGTGTGTGCGCACCGGTGACATCGAAGAGGTCGGCGTCACCACGCGGCACAACACCTTCTTCCAGATGGCGGGCAACTTCTCCTTCGGTGACTACTTCAAGGAAGAGGCGATTCGCCTTGCCTGGGAGTTGATCAGCAAGTCGCAGGAGGACGGCGGTTTCGGCTTCGATCCCGAGCGGATCTGGGTGACCGCGTACGAGTCCGATCCGGAGGCGGCCGAGATCTGGCGCCGGGTCGCGGGCATTCCCGAGGAGCGGATCCAGTTCCGCGACGGCAAGGACAACTACTGGGACATGGGCGTGCCCGGCCCCGGTGGTCCGTGCTCGGAGATCTACTTCGATCGCGGCCCCGAGTACGGCCGCGACGGCGGCCCGGTCGCCGACGAGGACCGCTACCTCGAGATCTGGAATCTCGTGTTCATGCAGGACGTGCGCGGTGAGCTGAGCCCGAAGGAGGGCCACCCACCGATCGGTTCGCTGCCGAAGAAGAACATCGACACCGGCATGGGCGTCGAGCGTGTCGCCATGCTGTTGCAGGGTGTCGAGAACGTCTACGAGACCGACCTGCTGCGCCCGATCATCGACAAGGCCGAGGAACTCACCGGCCGCTCCTACGGTGTCGAGCACGAGAACGATCGCCGCTTCCGGGTGATCGCCGACCACACCCGTTCCAGCGCCATGCTGATCGCCGACGGCGTGAACCCGGGCAACGACGGGCGCGGTTATGTCTTGCGCAGGTTGCTGCGCCGGATCGTGCGCTCGGCGCGACTGCTCGGCGCGGAGAAGCCGGTGATGGCGGAGTTCATGAAGGTCGTCAGCGACCTGATGGCGCCGTCGTACCCGGAGCTGGCCACCGATTTCCAGCGCATCGAGACGGTCGCCGTCGGCGAGGAGACCGCCTTCCTCAAGACGTTGAACACCGGCTCCGCGCTGTTCGACAACACTGCGAGCGCGGTGCAGGCCAAGGGCGGCAATACGATTCCCGGATCGGACGCCTTCAAGCTGCACGACACCTACGGCTTCCCGATCGAGCTCACGCTGGAGATGGCGGCCGAGGCCGGGCTGACGGTGGACGAGAACGGTTTCCGTGAGCTGATGGCCCAGCAGGTGGCCAACGCCAAGGAAGACGCGCGCAAACGCAAGCACGGCCACGCCGACCTGACCGTCTACAAGGAGCTGGTCGATCGCGGCGCCACCGAGTTCACCGGCTTCGACGAGCTGACCTCCGAGGCGAACGTGCTCGCTCTGATCGCCGACGGCGTGCGGGTGCCCGTGGCCTCGGCGGGCCAGGACGTCGAGGTGATCCTCGATCGCAGCCCGCTCTACGCCGAGGCCGGCGGCCAGATCGCCGACCGCGGCGCCATCACGGCTTCGGGTGTGAAACTGCGCGTCAACGACGTGCAGAAGATCGCCAAGAAGCTGTGGGTGCACAAGACCACCGTCGAGCAGGGGCAGATCACCGAGGGCGATGTCGTTCTCGCGCAGGCGGATCCGGCGTGGCGTCGCGGTGCGACCCAGGGTCACTCCGGCACACACATGGTGCACGCCGCGCTGCGGCAGATCCTCGGCCCGAACGCCGTACAGGCGGGTTCGCTGAACAAGCCGGGTTACCTGCGGTTCGACTTCAACTGGCAGGGGCAGCTGTCCGAGAGCCAGAAGGCCGATATCGAGGCCGTGTCCAACGACGCGGTCGGCGCGGACTTCCCGGTCAACACCTTCGTCACCGACCTGACCAAGGCCAAGCAGATGGGCGCGATGGCGCTGTTCGGCGAGAACTACGGCGACGAGGTGCGCGTGGTGGAGATCGGCGGCCCGTTCTCGATGGAGCTGTGCGGTGGTACGCACGTGCAGCATTCCTCGCAGATCGGCCCGATCACCGTGCTCGGCGAGTCCTCGGTCGGTTCCGGCATCCGCCGCGTGGAGGCCTTCGTCGGGCTCGACTCCTACAAGTACCTGGCCAAGGAGCGCGCGCTGCTGGCCGGTGTGGCGTCCTCGCTGAAGGTGCCCTCGGAAGAGGTGCCCGCGCGGGTCGAGCAACTGGTGGAGCGGCTCAAGGTGGCCGAGAAGGAACTCGAGCGCACCAAGATGGCCGCGGTGCTGTCCTCTGCGGGCAAGTTCGTCGAGGAGGCCGAGCGGATCGGTGCCGTGCTGCTGGTCGCCGTCGCGGCGCCCGAGGGCGTCACCGCCGGTGATCTGCGCACGCTGGCCACCGACATCCGCGGCCGGTTCGGCACGAACCCCGCCGTGGTGGTGCTGCTCGGCAACGCCGACGGCAAGGTGCCGTTCGTGGTGACCGTCAACAAGGGCGCTCAGGACCTCGGCTTCAAGGCCGGCGACCTTGTCGCCGCCTTCGGCCCGAGCATCGCGGGGCGCGGTGGTGGCAAGCCGGAAATGGCGCAGGGCGCCGGATCCGACCCGTCGGGGATTCCCGCCGGTCTCGCCGCTGTCCGCGCTCGGGTGGCCGAACTGGCCGGGTGATGGCTTCGCCGAGCGATTCCGCAGGGGGTGGCGGTCGGGCACGTGACGTGGCCGACCCCGACCATCCCGAGAGGTCGGCGCCGCACGGCGCCGACCGGCCCCATCCAGACACCGACCCGGGTCGCGGCCGGCGGATTGCCGTCGATGTCGGCAGTGTCCGGATCGGCGTCGCGTCGAGCGACCCGGACGGTGTTCTTGCCACGCCCGTGGAGACCGTGCCGCGCGCGAAGCCGAACAAGCGCTCGGCCGGGCCCGCACCTGATATCGCCAGAATTGCTGAAATTGTGCGGGAGTACGAGGCCGTCGAAGTGATCGTGGGTCTACCCCGAACATTACGCGGGGAGAAGGGCACTGCCGCTACCATTGCCACCGCATTCGCCGATCAGTTGCGGGCCGCCGTGTCGCCGGTGCCTATACGACTTTCCGACGAACGTTTGACTACGGTGTCAGCTGCACGTGCATTGCGGGACAGTGGAGTTCGCGCGCGTGGCCAGCGGCAAGTGATCGATCAGGCGGCGGCCGTCTCGATCCTGCAAGGATGGTTGGACGAACGGAGTGCGGTGTTGAGGTCGGTTGAAGCGGTGCGGCACGCGTCGTCCGAGGACGACGCATGACGGATCGATGGGCACGAGCCGAGGAACGGTACCGGCAGCGCGAAGCTGATCGGCGTTACCGGCGTGACGACCGAGCCTGGGGCGGGCAGAACAGCAGAGACACGCGCGGCAAAACGAACCGGGTGGTCGGCCGGGAGCAGGACGACTGGGACGACTACGAGGACGACACCACCGTCATCCCGCGCTACACCGACGACATGGACCCGCCCGAACCCGCGCCACGCCCGCGGGCCGACTCGGAGCGCCCGCCGCGTAAGCGCGTCGGCCGCCGGGAAGCGGCTCGGCACGAGGACGACGAGCCGGAGGAGGGCAGCCGGCGGTCGCGCAGTGCGCAGCGCGGCAAACGCTCCCGTGCGGCCTCGCGCAAGGCGCAGGAGCGCAAACGGCGCAGGCGCACCATGTGGCTGTTCGCCGGTGTCTTCGTGCTGCTGTTCGCCGGTGCCGCGGTGTTCGCGGGCATGAAGCTCATCGAGAAGCTCGGCCCGCCTGAGGATTTCGCCGGACCGGTCGGGCCGTTGGTCGTGGTGCAGGTGCACGACGGCGACACCTCGCAGCAGATCGCAGCCAGTATGAAAGAAAAAGGCATCGTCGCCAGCACCGGCGCGTTCATCGAAGCGGCCGTGCGCAATACGAACATGAACTCGGTGCAGCCGGGCTTCTACGCGATCCCGAGCCGCAGTCCCGCGGTGCAGGCGGTGTCCGCGTTGACCGGTAAGCAGGCCAGGGTCGGCAACCTCGTCATTCCCGAGGGACGGCTGCTGCACGACCAGTTCGAGGTGGGCTCCGGCAGGCGCACCGACGGCATCTACCGCATGATGGCCGAGGCCAGCTGCATCGGCACCGGCACCAACCAGAAGTGCGCGACCTACGAAGAACTCCAGGCCGCCGGTTCGAGTGTCGACCTCGCCGCGCTCGGCGTGCCCGCCTGGGCCGTGCAGGGCGTGCAGAACTGCCCGGACCGGACCAGGCAGCTGGAAGGCCTGATCGCCGCGGGCACTTTGGATTTCGACCCGAGCGGCACGCCGGAGCAGATGCTGCGGCAGGTCGTGACGGCCAGCGCCAAGGCCTATGAATCCACCGGCCTGTTGCAGTCCGGCGGCGAGACCAAGCTGACGCCGTACCAGACGCTGATCGCCGCGTCGCTCGTCGAACGCGAGGCCAAGCCGCAGGACATGGGCAAGGTCGCGCGGGTGATCGTCAACCGGTTGCGGGTTCCGCAGATGCTGCAGTTCGACTCGACGGTGAACTACGCGCTCGACCGCACCGAGGTGCAGACCACCGATGCGGACCGTGCCCAGGAAACGCCGTGGAACACCTACGCGATGTCCGGGCTGCCCGCGACACCGATCGCCGCACCGTCGCTGAACGCGTTGCGCGCCATGGAGAACCCGGAACCCGGGGATTGGTTGTACTTCGTCACGGTCGACAAGCAGGGCACCACGCTGTTCACCGACGACTACAACCAGCACCAGCGCTACATCCGGCAGGCGCAGGCGAGCGGAATCCTCGACAGTGGTCGCTGAACGCAAAGCGGCAGTGCTGGGTAAGCCCATCGCGCACTCCCGTTCGCCGCAGTTGCACCTGGCCGCGTATCGCGCGCTCGGGCTCGACTGGAGTTACGAACGCATCGAGTGCACGGGCGAGCAGTTGCCCGGACTGGTCGACGGGCTCGGGGCCGAATGGGTCGGGCTGTCGGTGACCATGCCCGGTAAAGAGGCGGCGCTGGCCTATGCCGCTGAGCGCACCGAGCGGGCGGTGCTGGTCGGGTCGGCCAATACGCTCGTCCGGCGTGACGGTGGTTGGTGGGCCGACTGCACCGATGTGGACGGTGTGCTCGGTGCGTTGCGTGGGGGTGGGGTTGTCGGTTTGGACGAGGCGGTGGTGCTCGGTGCTGGTGGTACCGCGCGGCCTGCGCTGCTCGCGTTGTCCGAACTCGGTGCGAAGACGGTGACCGTGATCGCTCGGGATGCCGGGCGGGCGAGCAGTGCGTTGGATCTCGCGGAGCGGCTCGGCATGAATGCGGCGGTGACGGCGTTCGATCCGGATGCGCTCGTCGGACTGTGCGAGCGGGCGAGCGTGGTGGTGAGCACGATTCCGGCCGAGGCTGCCGCGGTGGTTGCGGAGGCGGTGGCGAAGGCTCCTGTGGTGCTCGACGCGATCTACAACCCGTGGCCGACGCCGCTGGCCGAGGCTGTTGCGCGGGCTGGGCATACGGTGGTCAGTGGGTTGCAGATGCTGTTGAACCAGGCGTATGGGCAGGTTGAGTTGTTCACTGGGCGTGCGGCGCCGCGCGCGGAGATGGCTGCGGCGCTGGAGAGTTCGGCCTGACTCGGCTGGTGTCGGCTGGAAGTGGTCGTGCTGCTGGAGTGTTCGGGTTGATCCGGCTGGTGTAAGTGTGTGTCGGCTGGAAGTGGTCGTGCTGCTGGAGTGTTCGGCTTGACCCGGCTGGTGTCGGTGTGTGTCGGCTGGAAGTGGCCGTACTGCTGGAGTGTTCGGCTTGACCCGGCTGGTGTCGGCGTGTCTCGGCTGGAAGTGGCCGTGGTGCTGGAGAGTTCGGGCTGACCAGCTGGTGTAGGCGTGCATCGGCTGGAAGTTGCCTTGGCGCTGAAGAGTTCGCACTCGTTCTCGGGATCCGCACTTGCTATTGGGGTCCTTAGGTGGTGCGGATTCCGAAACATGGTGCGCCTGTTGACCTCAGCGGTTCTCAGCTGCGGACTGACGCGGTTGATACGGGTGTACGTCGGCTGGAAGTAGCTGCAGTGCTCGCGAGTTCGGCCGCACGGGGCTGATGGAGGCGTGGCGGCGGGCCGCTGCGGGTGCTTGCGAGTGGGACCTGAACCGGCCGGTGTCGGCGAATACTTGGTGGTCCGACGCGCTGGTGGCCCTTCGTCCAATCGTGAGCGACGCCGCCGTCATGTCCCGTCCGGAGGTGGTGATCGTGTCGTGGGGGACCTGATGGCGTCGGATTGCGGGTGAGTGCGCCGTCGTGTCCCGTTCGGGGGTGGTGGTCATGTCGTGGGGGACCTGATGGCGTCGGATTGCGGGTGAGTGCGTCGTGATGTCCCGTTCGGGGGTGGTGATCGTGTCGAGGGGGACGTGGTGGCAACGAATTGCGGGTGAGTCCGGCGTTGTTTTCCGTCCGCGGGTGGTGACCGTCTCGAGAGGGACGTGGTGGCGCTGAAGTGGGCGGTTGTGCTCGGTGCAGGGTGATCGTTCGATGGGGGTGCTGCGGGTTTCGTGTTGTCCGGGTGGTCGACGTCGGCGACGGTTGCGCTACAGACTCGGCGCGGTGGACACGAGATGCCGGTGGGGACGAAATGCTGTTGTCGCCGGCTGCCAAGCACGTTCGACGGAGGTCGCCGGCCCCGCACCACTGATGACGTTGCGATCCGCACCGACGGGTATTTGTAACCCTAGGCGTTGCCGAGTTTCGCCGCGCCGCGTAGTGCCCGTTCAGCAGGTGCTGGCGGGACTGCACCCGCTTTATCCGCAGCCACGTCAGCCATGGCGGCGGCGATCACGGCGCCGGATTTGGGCACGCTGACCAAGTGAATGGCGACCTGCACCAAGGCGAGCTTCAGACGGGCCGACCTTGCGCGGTCCCATGACCGGCCTGGGCGGGAATGGCGTGCAGCCGGGAGGGCGTGCTCGTGTGCTGTCGGCCAATGGCGTGTAGCCGGGAGCGCGCGCCCGTGTGCGGCCGACGAGTGTCGGCGTAGTTCTGCTGCTGGAGTCGGGTCAGTCGGCGCTGTCGTCGGTAGGAGAACACTTCGTCAGAAACTGATACCGGTTCTAGTTTGGTTCGGCGATGGGCAGGGTTATGGTGGTGCGCATGAATGCTTGGGTGTTGCGGGCTATCGTGCTCGGCGCGCTGGTCGTTTTCCTGCGCGCCGCGCTCGGGTTCGCGATGGTGAACTGGCCGACCCACGGGGTGTGGATGCGGATGTTCGGCCTGTTTCTGCTCGTCGCCGTCGTCCTGTACTGGGGATTGCTGGACGGGCGCAAGGACCGGTCGGCCCAGCCCGATCCCGAACGCGGCACCGACCTGACCCTGCTCTGGTTGAAGGCTGCGGTGGCAGGTGGCGTCGGCAGCGGTCTCGGCGCGTGGCTCCTCGACTGGCTGCCCAAGTTCGACCTCGGCGACAACGGCCTCCTCTTCGAACTCACCGCCGGCTCCGCATTCATCGTCCTGCTCATCTTCATCCCCGCCCTCATCGGCGTCGGCCTCGGCCGCATCCTCGCGGACCGCTCCAACAACAAACAGCCCACCCCAGCGCCCACCCCCGCCTGACCCACGGCGCAGCCCCACGTTCGGCCGACCTCACGGCGGCTCTGGCTGGCGCGAGGCCTGGCCCGTGCTCGGCGAGTTCCGCGGCCTGCCCGGCACACATTTGAGCCTGCCCCCGCATGTCCGGCTCCCGCCGACGGCCTCGGCCAGCGCGGCGGCGACCTTGCGATCAGCGGCCGCCACTGCGGTCATTGCACTGGCATGGTGATGAGGCAGCCAACTTTCGGCCGTGACACTGCCAACCTCCGTCTAATGCCCTGAGATCGGGTGCTCGCTGATCGCGTTCGGGCAGAGGTTCGAGGCAAAACAGAACGGCGCACCCCGTAGGAGTGCGCCGTTTCTGCTGTGCGAGTGCGGGTTACAGGAGGATGCCGGTGCTCGGGGTGCCTTCGCGGGCGATGGCGGAGTACGCGGCGGCGAGGAGGGTGGGGTCGGGGCCTTCCAGGCGGCCGGGCTTGGCCAGGCCGTCGAGGACGACGAAACGCAGGACGCCGGAGCGGGTTTTCTTGTCGGTTTGCATGGTGTCGAGGAGTTGGGGGAGGGCGTCGGCGTCGTAGGTGGTCGGCAGGCCGACGCTTTCCAGGACGGCGCGGTGGCGGTCGGCGGTGGCGTCGTCGAGACGGCCTGCGAGGCGGCCGAGTTCGGCGGCGAAGACCAGGCCGACCGAAACAGCCGCGCCATGACGCCAGCGGTAGCGTTCGCGGCGCTCGATCGCGTGGCCGAGGGTGTGGCCGTAGTTGAGGATCTCGCGGAGGCTTGCCTCCTTGAGGTCGGCGGCGACCACGTCGGCCTTCACCTGGATTGCGCGCCGGATCAGCTCGGGCAGCACGTCACCGGTGGGGTCGAGCGCGGCCTCGGGGTCGCGTTCCACCAGGTCGAGGATGACCGGGTCGGCGATGAAACCGGCCTTGATGATCTCGGCCATGCCGGCCACGATCTCGTTGCGCGGCACGGTTTCCAGAGTGGCGAGGTCGACGAGCACGGCGGCGGGTTCGTGGAAGCAGCCGACCAGGTTCTTGCCCGCCTCGGTGTTGATGCCGGTCTTGCCGCCGACGGCGGCGTCGACCATGGCCAGCAGCGTGGTCGGTACGTGCACGATCTGCACGCCGCGCATCCAGGTGGCGGCCACGAAGCCGGCCAGATCGGTTGCGGCACCGCCGCCGAGGCTCACCACGACGTCGTTGCGGGTCAGGCCGATTCGCCCGAGTACTTCCCAGCAGAAGCCCGCGACGGCGAGTTCCTTACCCGCCTCGGCGTCCGGGATCTCGATGCGGTGGGCGTCGATGCCGGTGTCGGCCAACGCCTTGCGCACCGCCTCGGCGGTCTCGGCGAGCGGCGGCTGATGGAAGATCGCCACCGACCGCACGCCTTTCGTCGCGCCGTTGACCGCCTCGACGAGCTCACCGAGCAGCCCACGGCCGATGATCACCGGATACGGGTCCGCGGTACGAACTTCGAGACGATTCGGCTCACTCACGTCTGCTGCTCCGATTCTGTTGATGCTTCCTGGTGTTTGCGCGCGCGAACGCGAGCCCGCCGCGCCCTGGCTCGTCTGGCCCGTCCGCTCGACGACTTGCCTTGACCGGAATCTTCCGTGCCGTTCGACGGTGCTGTCGCGTCGGTTTCAGCCGCGGCAGCCGACCGGCGAGCGCGCCAGCCTCTCCCGGTCGAGCCGGAAGGCTTCGCCGCTGAGGTCTCGGTTGTGGACGGGCCGTTGGCAACTGAGCTGGTCGCTGCAGACTCTGCGGCCACCGGGGCATTCGCAACCGACGTCGTCGCGGACTCACTACCACCTCGCCGCGTGCGCCAGCTCCGTCCCGCGCTCGCAACGGACTTCTCCGCCGCAACGGACTTCTCCGCCGGAGCGGACGTCTCCGGCTCGCCGGATCCGTCTGCGCCCTCCCGCGCGGCAGCTGCCCTGCGCGCGGCAGCACGCGCACGTGCACGGCGCCGGGCCCGAGATCGACTGCTGCCCTGCGGCGTTGCGGTGTCTTCGGCAGTGCTCGGCGGAGTCCCTGTGTCGGTGAGCTCCGGACAGTCGGCATCCGCGCCGGTGTCCGAGGTGACCGGCTCGAAACCGAGTTTGGCGAGCACCATCTTGACGACGCGCCCGGGGCTGCGGCCGTCGGTACGCACCCGAACGGTGGCGACCTCGCGGTAGAGCGGCCGCCGCTTGCGCATCAGCTCGCGATACTTGGCAGCGGGGTCGGCACCGTTGAGCAACGGCCGATTGGTGCTCGCCCCGGTGCGACGCAGTCCTTCGCCGACACTGATTTCCAGGTAGACGACGGTGCGGTTGCGCAGCAGATCCCTGGTGTCCTTGGACAGCACGGCGCCGCCGCCGAGCGAGACGACACCGCGCTCGGCGAGGATGGCGCGGCGCACCACCCGCTCCTCGATCCGGCGGAACTCGGGTTCGCCGTCGGTGGCGAAGATCTCCGGAATGGTGCGCCCGGTCTCGCGTTCGATGCCCGCGTCGGTGTCGTACAGCTCGACGCCGAGTTCCTTGGCGAGCTTGCGGCCGATCGTCGTTTTCCCCGCGCCCGGCGGTCCGACCAGCACCACGCGCGGGGCGCGCGGATCGGTCTGCACGATCATGGCGTGCTGGTGTCAGCGGGCGCGTTGTGCGGGCGGGCGCTGATCCGCTTGACGTAGCTGGTGATGTTCTCCAGGGTCTCGCCGAGCGAGTCGCCGCCGAACTTCTCCAGCGCGGCCTGCGCGACGACCAGCGCGACCATGGACTCCGCGACGACGCCCGCGGCGGGCACGGCGCACACGTCCGAGCGCTGGTGGATGGCGACGGCTTCCTCGCCGGTGGTCATGTCGACGGTGGCCAGAGCGCGCGGCACGGTGGAGATGGGCTTCATCGCGGCGCGCACGCGCAGTGCTTCACCGTTGGTCATGCCGCCCTCCAGGCCGCCGGCCCGGTTCGTCGAGCGCAGCACGCCGTCGCTGCCGGGCCGCATCTCGTCGTGCGCCTGGCTGCCGCGCCTGCGCGCGGTCTCGAAACCGTCGCCGACCTCGACGCCCTTGATGGCCTGAATGCCCATGAGCGCGGCGGCGAGCCGGGAATCGAGCCGGTTCTCGCCGCTGGTGAACGAGCCGAGGCCGACCGGAAGTCCTTCGACGACCACCTCGACGACGCCACCGAGGGTGTCGCCGTCCTTCTTGGCCGCCTCGATCTCAGCGATCATCGCGGACTCGGCGTCCTTGTCGAACGCGCGCACCGGGCTCTCGTCGATGGCGGCGAGGTCGGCGGCGGCCGGGATGACACCGGTGGTGTTCTGGGCGGTGCCGATCGAGACGACGTGCGAGATCACCTCGACGCCGAAGGCCTGCCGCAGGAAGTTCCGCGCCACGGTGCCCGCCGCGACGCGTGCCGCGGTTTCCCGGGCGCTGGCGCGCTCCAGCACGTTGCGTGCGTCGTCGAAGTCGTACTTGAGCATGCCGGAGTAGTCGGCGTGGCCGGGGCGCGGCCGGGTGAGCGGGGCGTTGCGGGCCAGTTCGGCGAGTTCGTCCGGGTCGACCGGGTCGGCGGACATGACGGTCGTCCACTTGGGCCACTCGGAGTTGGCGATCTCGATGGCGACCGGTCCGCCCATGGTGCGGCCGTGCCGGACACCGCCGACGACGGTCACCTTGTCGGCCTCGAACTTCATCCTGGCGCCGCGGCCGTACCCGAGCCTGCGGCGCGCCAACTGCGCGGAGATCTCGTCGGACGTGACCTCGACACCGGCCACCATGCCCTCGAGGATGGTGACGAGAGCGGGACCGTGGGATTCTCCGGCAGTTATCCAGCGCAACACGTGCTCCATCTTCCCATGTCGGCGCGCCCGCTCCGGCACGCGGCCCGCAGTGATGACGGGCACGTTCGGCGCACCCACCGTCCCCGCACCCGGTGAGGCGCTGCCGGGTCGGCCCACGGCCCCGGGGTTCGACCCCGCAATCCGCAGACGCCGTGCCTGCCGCCCTACGCGCCATTCGGCACCCGCGAGACGCCGTTGCCCGCCATAATCCGACACATCCGGCTGCTGCGAGATGCGGTAACCTGCCGCCCTCGACATCGTTCGATGCTCGCAAGATGCCTTGCCTGCCGCAAGCCGCCGCACCCGGCGCTCGCCAGAAGCCATGAGCGTCGCGCTACCCATCATGATCCGCCGCCGCCCGCGGTGGCCAGCGCGCACACCGTAGCTATACACATGGCGGGCCCGTGCGGTATCGCGATTCGGCTGGGTCTTTCGACCCTCCGCTTAGCGACCGGAACTTCGCATGGCGGCACACCCGAGGGGCTAGGTGAACTCCGGCTCGACGCCGATCGACCGGCAGAGTCGCTCATTCGGCTGGACGGGTCGGCGGACTCGCGGATTTGGTGGAAGGGGGCGGTGGAACAGCGGATTCGGCGGGGCGGATCCGTGAAATTACGAATTCGGCACAGGACCACCGCAGCAATCCCAGCGCACGCCGTGAGCAACGGTGCGGCCACCGCCGCCCGAACCCACGCGTGCCCACCACCGAGCGCCGCCGCCGCACCCAACCCGACGGCTAACTTCACATCTCCGGCACCGAACGCCGCGGGTAGCGCCAGATGCACCAGCAGATACGGCACCGCGAGCAGCACGGCACCCAGCAATGCGGCTGTGCATTGATCTGTGGACAAGGCATAACCGAACACCGCGACCGCACCCCATCCGGTCAGCGAATTCGGCAATCTCCGCTGCCGAAAATCGATGACGCTCAACACAACACACCACGCGAGGAGGGCGGCGAAAGCAACATTCGGCATGCCGTCCACTCTCGTCCGATCGCGGCGCGTGACAACCCCGCTCGACCCGAATGTGCATAGCTTTCCGACATGTGGACAACGATCGATCCCCATGCCGCCCGGTTCGTAAATCGGCGAGTACCAACGGCATCCGCGATCGCAGGCATGATCTTCCGCACGAGGTCAGCGCACTCGCGGCAGCCCGAGCACGTGTTGTATGCGGGCGATACGGCGTGTCGGCGGTAGCTTTGAACCATGTGTGCTGATCACGTGGGCCAGGCGCCCGACTACGCCGCGCGGCGTGGCGCGCTGCGGAGCCTGCTGGTGGAGAACGGGGTCGACGCTCTGCTGGTCACCGATCTGGTGAACCTCAGATATCTGACCGGGTTCACCGGATCCAACGCGGCGCTGCTCGTGCACTCCTGGGACATGCGCAATGCCGAGGAGCGCACGGTGATCGGCACCGACGGGCGCTATCGCACCCAGGTCGCCGAGCAGGTCCCGGATCTACGCGCCGAGATCGCCAGGGCTACCGCACGACGGATCCTCGAGTTGGCAGGGGAATGGCAGCTGGGCCGCGTCGGCTACGAGAGTCACATCGTGACCGTCGAGCAACATCGCGGCTTCGTCGAGCAACGCACCGGCCTGGATTTCGTCCCCACACCCGGCCTGGTCGAGCAACTGCGCATGGTGAAGGACGCCTACGAGGTGGCCCAGCTGCGGGCAGCCTGTGCGGTGGGCGACGCCGGACTCGCCACGCTGCTGGAACGCGGCCTGCTGCGCCCCGGCCGCACCGAACGACAGGTCGCCAGGGACCTGGAGTGGGCCATGTACGAGCACGGCGCCGACGCGGTGTCGTTCGAGACCATCGTCGCGACCGGCGTGAATTCGGCTGTCCCGCATCATCGGCCGACCGAGGCGGTGCTCGCCGCCGGTGATTTCGTCAAACTCGACTTCGGCGCGACGGTCGGCGGCTACCACTCGGACATGACCCGCACCTTCGTGCTCGGCACCCCCAGCGACTGGCAACGCGAGGTGTACGAGCTGGTCGAAGCCTCGCAGCGGGCGGGGCGGGAAGCCCTGCGTCCAGGAGTGAAGGTCGCCGACGTGGACGCGGCGTCTCGCGCGGTGATCGAGGCGGCCGGACACGGCAAGCTGTTCGTGCACGGCCTCGGGCACGGGGTGGGATTGCAGATCCACGAAGCGCCGGGCATTGCGAAAAACGGAACCGGTACACTTCTTGCTGGCGTGGCGGTGACCGTCGAACCCGGTGTGTACTTTCCCGGCCGCGGCGGGGTCCGGATCGAGGACACGCTCGTGGTGCGCGAAGGGGGCCCGGAGTTGCTCACCAACACCAGCAAAGACCTGACCGTCGTCGATTGACGTCGGTCGACCCCCATGTTGTTTACGAATTAGGAGATCCGAGGACAGTGGCGGACACCAGCGACTTCAAGAACGGCCTTGTGCTGAAGATCGACGGTCAGCTCCAGCAGATCGTCGAATTCCAGCACGTCAAGCCGGGCAAGGGTCCCGCGTTCGTGCGGACCAAGCTGAAGAACGTGCTGTCCGGCAAGGTCGTCGACAAGACCTTCAACGCGGGCGTCAAGGTGGAGACCGCGACGGTCGACCGCCGCGACATGACCTACCTGTACCACGACGGTTCGGACTACGTCTTCATGGACGGCGTCACGTTCGACCAGATCTCCATCACCGAGGCGACCATCGGTCCCGGTGCGCGCTTCCTGCTGGAGAACATGACCGTGCAGGTCGCCACGCACGAAGGCGCGCCGTTGTACGTCGAGCTCCCGGTCACCGTCGAGCTCGAGGTCAAGCACACCGACATCGGCCTGCAGGGCGACCGCTCCACTGGCGGTACCAAGCCCGCCACGCTGGAGACCGGCGCCGAGGTTCAGGTCCCGCTGTTCATCAACACGGGCGACAAGCTGCGCATCGACTCGCGTGATGGCAGCTACCTCGGCCGAGTCAACGCCTGATCGCCGCGCGGCGTCAGGATAATGGTGACTGTGGCTGAACAGCCGTTAGACAAAAAGTCGTTCAAGAAGCTCGGCACGCGGCACAAAGCCCGCCGCCGGGCCGTGGATCTGCTCTTCGAGGCAGAGGCACGCGACGTGGACCCGGCCGACCTGCTCGACGAGCGGGTCGAGCTGGCCGCCCGCGACCAGGCGGTCGCGCCGGTGCACGCCTACACGCACACGCTGGTCGAGGGCGTCGCCGACGACCTCGACCGGGTGGACGGCACCATCGAGTCCTACCTCAAGGACTGGGAGCTGTCCCGGCTGCCCGCCGTCGACCGCGCCATTCTGCGGATCGCGGTGTGGGAGTTGTTCCACGCCAACGATGTTCCGCCGGTCGTCGCGGTGGACGAGGCCGTGGAGCTGGCCAAGGAGCTGTCCACCGACGACTCCCCGTCGTTCGTGAACGGCGTGCTCGGCCAGGTCGTGCTGGGCGCGCCCCAGGTGCGGGCCGCGGCGGCCGCCACCCGGGCCCCACGCCCCGAGGCCGAGGCGTGAAGAAGTACCTGGTCCTGGCGATGCGCACGCCGCGCTTCGACCCGGCCGTGATCGAGCCGCACAAGCTCTTCCTGAAGCAGCTGAGCGAGCGCGGTCAACTGGTGGAGAGCGCCCGCTTCACCGACGGCACCGGTGGGGCGTACTTCATCACCGCCGAAAACCTCGACATCGCAACGGAACTCGCGTTCGCCGACCCGGTGCACACCACCGGCTCCTCGATTGTGACCGTCCACGAGTGGGAACCCACCACCCCCAACTAACGACCAGCCGCACACCTTCTGACAAGGCGCATACCGAATCGCATGCGATTCGGTATGCGTGAAATCAGAAAGCGTGCGGCTGTTGCATTTTGCGCGCCCGTCCCGAATCCGCGCCAGCGGGTAAGTCGTTGCGTGACCCTTGCGCTCCCGCCGGGGGTGTACGGGACCGGCGGGAGCGGGATGCCGAGGCATCCGGGCCTGCTGCCGCCGAGTGCTCGGCGACCGGTTCCCATCCTGTTTCCTCAACCGCACTCGAGGTCAAGGGGACCGGATGTGGGCTGGAGCACCTCACACGACTTCCGCTTTCTTTCGCGACGGGTCGACGCCTGCCTCTATCCTGGGGGGAATAGAGGGGAGGGCCGCATGGGGCGGTTGCTGATCTGGTTGCGTAACAACGTCGACGGTGTGGTCGCGTTGGTGCTCGCCGTGGTGGTCGGCCTGCTCGCGGTCCTCGACGTGATCAGCGTGGACAACGTCAACGCCGCGGTGCTGCTGGTGCTCGCGTTGCTGGCGACCACGCTGCTGCGCGATCGGCACCTGTCGGCTCAGGCTGTGCGCGACGCGAATTCGGTGCAGCTGCTGTACGGTCCGGAGATCGGGCACGCGCACACGCTCGCCAGGCGCGGCACCGAGCAGTGGATCTTCAAGGGCGGCACCGGAACCTACATCCGCGCGGTGACGCTGCGTGAGTGTGTGGAGAACGCGCGGCGCGAACAACGCCCGCTGCGTGTGCAATTGGAGATTCTCGACCCGACCAACGAAGCGCTGTGCAAGACCTACGCCCAGTTCCGTTCGTCGTTGTCGCCCGAGGCCGACCGCACGGGCGAGTCGTGGACCACTGAACGCACCCGCAAGGAAGCCTTCGCTACCGTGCTGGCCGCCTGCTGGTACCGGCAGCGGTTCACCTTCCTGACCATCGACGTCGGCTTGTCGACGGTGATGACGACGTTCCGCTGGGATCTGTCGTCCAGCTGCGTGATCGTCACCCAGGACAATCCGAACACGCCCGCGCTGATGTTCGAGCGGGACAAACCGTATTACCGCGATTTCAACCGCGAACTGGTCGCCAGCTTCAAGCAGACCAAGCAGGTCCCGCTGAGCCGTAGCGAGGAACTGCCGCTGTCCGACGAGCCGACCGTCGACCAGGTCCGCAGCCTGTTCCAGTTGCTCTCGCTGGAACTCCCGGCCGCTTTCACCGATCGCGACGTCGCCGACATCGTGCGTCGCGCGCTCCAGCCGAGGAACCCGTATTAGTGAACGAATATGCCCGCGTCCGCACGTTGATCGGTTCCGATGCCACCGGCGCCGCGGTGCGCCGCTGGGCCCGCGACGTGCTCGCGGGTGTCGTCGACGGTAGCTCGGAGCTGTCCGCGGTCCGGCATCCGTTGGGCTTCTTGTGTTTTCCCGCGTGGCGCGGCGGCGGCCTCGGTATCTGCGTGCACGTCTGGACCGAGGGCGTGCGCGACGACTCGACCACCTCGAAGGTGCACGCGCACAGCTGGGACCTGCTCAGCACCGTGCTGTACGGCACCGTCGGCAACGAGATCATCGA
This sequence comes from Nocardia suismassiliense, assembly GCF_900269665.1. Classification (GTDB taxonomy): domain Bacteria; phylum Actinomycetota; class Actinomycetes; order Mycobacteriales; family Mycobacteriaceae; genus Nocardia; species Nocardia suismassiliense. The sequence goes on along the minus strand of NZ_LT985361.1, from coordinate 6,616,394 downwards.
GATAGACAGTGCGCCGGCCCGACCCACGCATCGCCTGTTCGAGATCCAGAGCACCGCCGATGGTGACCTGGTGCGGGCGACCCAGCGTCTGGTCAGCTACCGGACCCGCTCGCGCGAATACTTCCACTCGGGCGAGGTATACACCCTTCCGAACGGTGCGTTCCACGTGTCCGATGTGCACGGCGAGGCGGCGACGGTCGTGCTCGGCGAGGACAATCGGGACCGGCCGGACCTGTCGCTCGGTACGATCGCCACCAGCGACCACTGGGTGCACCGCACGCTGTGCACCCCCACCGAGACCCGGCGCGCCGCGCACACCGTGCTGGCCCACCTGCGGGATCAGCCGCTACGGAAGCAACTGGAGAACCGATGCGAGCGGGCAACGTAATGAACCTGGTACTCCCGGACACCTTGCTCGATGTTGCGGCCGAGGTGGCCGTCACTGCGGCGGTCGAAGCGGGTCACGCGATCCGGGCCGGGCTGCTCGGCGCGCTGACCGTGCACACCAAGGACGCAACCGGCGACGTGGTCACCGACCTGGATCTGCGCGCGGAGCAGATCATCCTGGGCCATCTGCGTCGCGTCTTCCCGGACCATCGCATCCTCGCCGAGGAGTCCGGCGTGCTCGACAGCACCGACGACACCTGGTGCTGGGTCGTCGACCCGCTCGACGGCACCAACAACATCACCATCGGCCTACCGGTCTGTACGGTCGGTATCGCGTTGTGCCACAACGGAACACCGGTGCTCGGCGTGGTGCACGAGCCGATCGCCGACCACACCTGGACCGCCGTCCGCGGCCGCGGCGCCTTCGGCCCGAACGGCCCGCTGTGGCATCCGGCGCACCGTCCCGCGGCCGCCCCGGTGCTCGCATGGCTCCAGGGCTACCCGGTCACCCGCGCCGACCCGACCGCCCGCGCCCTGCGCCTCACCCTGGAGTCGGCGTCTCGCCGCCTGATCCAACTCTGGTCCCCGCTGCTGTGCTGGGTCATGTTGAGCAACGGTGACATCGACGGTTTCGTCGGCTACCGCGCCGGCCTCATCGACCTCCCCGCCGGCGCCCTGCTCGCTCGCGAATCCGGTATGCACCTCACCGACTTCGACGGCACCACCCTCGACGAGCGCCTCGAATTACCCGTCGGCGAAGTGGATTTCATCGCAGGCAGTGCCGAGATGATTCCCGAACTGACGCTCCTGGTGAAGTCCGCGGCTGAGGTCACCGTCACCGGATTACCCGACTAGCCGAAGACGAGCAGGGCCGCGACAGCGCCGGTGGTGCCGACGACGGCGAGCCCGAGTCCGGTCAGCACGAAGCGCAGCATCGGGACCCGAACGTTGTGTGTACGGCAGAATTCCAGGCAGAGCAGTGTTGCCAGTGAGGCCCACGGGGTGACGATCGGGCCGATATTGGTGCCGATGAGCAAGGCCAGCAGTTGATTGTGGTTCTCCGGCGGCACGACCGCTTCGCCCGCGGTGTAGGCGGGCAGATTATTGGCGATGTTCGACAGCGTCGCGCCCGCGCCCGCCGCGCGGAAGGCACCGGCCGCGCCCGAGTCGGACCCGATCAACGTGTGCATCAGATCGGACAGGCCGAGGCGCCCGAGGGTGGGCACCACCAGGAACAGGCCGACGACGAAAACCAGTAGCCGCCAAGGGAACAGCGCCCAGCGCAGTGACGAGCGGTCGAAGACGGCGAAGGCGAGCACCGCGATGGCGGCGGCGATGGTCGCGGCGATGCCGATGCGGTGGCCGACGAACGGAATAGCGAAGATGAACAGCAGGCAGGCCCCCGCCGTGGTGTACATCAACACCCGTTCCTTCGCATTCTGCGGCCGGATCGGCTCGGGCGGCAGGTAGCGGTCGTTGTCGCGGCGTCCGCGCCGCCAGTACCAGACCCAGAGGCACAGCATCGTCGCCACCAGCGAAACCAGCTGCGGCGCCCACATTTTCGCGGCGAACTCGGTCGCCGTCAGCGCGACCCGATCGGCGGCGAGCAGATTGGTCAGATTGGAGACCGGCAGCAGCAGGCTGGCCGTATTGGCGAGCCAGATGGTGGTGATGGCCAGCGGGAGCGGTGGAATGCGGGCCGGTGCGGCCAGCGCGAGCATGACCGGGGTGATCAGCACGGCCGTGGTATCGAGGTTCAACAGTGTTGTGGTGGCGGAGGCGAACAGCACGCACAGCACGAACAGCGCCGGATAGTAGCCCCGCCCGAGAATGGCCAGCCGGTGCGCGATCACGTCGAACACCTTGGCCTGACGGGTGAGTTCGGCCAGCACGATCACGCTGCCGAGAAACAGCAGCAGCGGGCCGATTCTGCGCATGTTGTCCGCGGCCTCGTCGCGCGGCAACAGCCCGGTGAGCACGCACAACAGCCCGGCGAGCAGCAGCCCGATCCGGACCCAGTCCAGCACGCTCAAACCCCAGTGCAGGCGTTCGGCCGACGCCGCGGCGCTCGCCGGAGGGTTCCGTTCGGAGGAGTCGACCTGTTCGGGCACAACTGCCATGCTATTGGCCTGGGCCATACTGGGTGCGTGACACAGCAGGGTGGGCGGGCACGAGACTTCTTCATCAGCTATTCTCCGGCGGACGAACGATGGGCGACGTGGCTGGCCTGGCAGTTGGAGAGCGCCGGATATCGCACCCTGATCCAGGCCTGGGACTTCGTGCCCGGCACCAACTTCATCGACTTCATGGACCGCGGCGTGCGCGATTCGACCGTCGTGCTCGCGGTGCTCTCCGAGAACTACCTCCAATCGCGTTACGGGACAATGGAATGGCAGGCCGCGTTCCGCACCGACCCCGGCAAGCTGCTGCCGATCCGCGTCGCGGACTGCGCGCTGGAGGGGCTGCTCGCCACCATCACCTACATCGACCTGGTGGGTGTGCCGACCGACGAGGAAGCCCGCCGCATCCTGCTGGAGCGGGTGCGGCACCTGCTCGCGGGCCGGGGCAAACCGCAGCTCGAACCTCGATTCCCGAACGAACTCGGTGTCAGCGCGCTACCAGACCGCTACGGCGAGGAGGACCCGGCAGGCACCGTCGAGTCCCCGATGAGCAGGCGCACTCCCGTTGCGGCCCCGGCCTTTCCGGGTGGCAAGCACCGGGACGAGCACCGCTCCGGAGTGAGCGTGCTGCACGTGGCCGGTCCGCGCTTCGGGCGTGGTCTGTTCGCGGCCGACGAGCCGAGCACCGCTCGTGAACTCCAGTCGCGCATCTACGCGAACGTGACCCAGCTGGTCGGTCAGGGTGTGCCGAAGCCCGACTTGATCGTGGTGACCGGCGATGTGACCGAATCCGGCCGTCCGCGCGAGGTGGACGAGGCCCTCACCTTCCTGACCGGGTTGCGTGTGCTGCTCGGACTCGAACCCGACCGGCTGGTCGTGGTGCCGGGCAATCACGACGTCTCCAAGGTGGCCTGCCACGCTTACTTCCTGAATTGCGAAGCGCGCGACCGCAAACCGCAGCCGCCGTACTTTCCGAAGCTCGAGCAGTACGCGCGGTTGTTCGCCGAGTTGTACCAGGGCCTGGACCATCTGGTGTTCGACGTCGGCCAGCCGTGGACGCTGTTCCCGATCCCCGAATTGCGGGTGGTGGTCGCGGGTTTGAACTCGACCATGGCGGCGACGCACCTGCCCGACGACGACTACGGCAGCATCGGCGAACCCCAGGCCGCCTGGTTCGCCGAGCGCCTGCGGCAGTTCGAGGAGAGCGGCTGGCTCCGCCTCGGCGTGGTCCGGCACGACCCGCTGCCCGGCCCGGCCGCCTCGCCCCGTGATCCCGCGCTGCTGCGCGACGCGGACACCTTGTCTCGGCTGCTCGGCGGCCGACTGAACCTGCTGCTGCACGGCCCGGGTCCCGGTGGGCCGCACCTGGATCGGCTGGACGGCAGGCTGCCCGTCATCCCCGGGGCCGCGGCCGGCCGCGACGAGATCATCCAGCTGACCCACGAGGGCCTCGCCCGTTTCTCCGCGACCGCAAAGGATCCCGCGGAACCCACCGCCCGCCTGGCCGAGCCGTGGACGAATGCCGTTGCGGCACTGGCCTCGGACGCCCCGGCCGAGCTCACCGGTCCGGACGAGCTCACCGAGCCCGCCGCCCTGGAAGCTCCCGCCGTGCTCGACCCGCACGGCCGGCTGCTGGAACGGGTGGTCGAGGTGTGCGAAACCCGGTATCCGGAGGCCAAGATCCGTCGCGTGGAGACCGACCCGCCGCACCTGCTGCTCACCCATCAGCGCGACGAGGTGACCGCGCAGTGGCGCGTCGGCGTGCACGTCGGCGACATGACCAGGCGGGTGGTCGAGGAGTTCCTCGGCCACGACCCGGAATACGGCTCCGAACTCGTCTATCGCGGTGCGCCGCCGCCGCGTTCGCTGCGCGACGAAGCCGCCAGCCACGGCCTGCGGGTGCGCAGCTTCACCGAGTTCCAGGGCCTGCTCGACCTGGACGAGTACCTGGCCAAGCAGGTGGAGCGCTTGCGCACCGACCGCCGCTACCCGCCGGATCTCTATGTGCCGCAGCGTTTCCGGCTGCTGGAGCATGGCGAACAACCGGTGCACAATGATCTCGCCGCCGAACTGCTGCGCCTGGTAGCTGTCGATCACGGCCGATTCGTCCTGGTGCTCGGCGATTTCGGTCGCGGCAAGACCTTCGCGCTGCACGAGGTGGCCCGCCGCATCACCGAGACGATGCCCGCGCTGATCCCGATCCTGATCGACCTGCGCACCCTCGACAAAACGCATTCGGTGGACGCGCTGGTCGCCGCGCACCTGGCCAACCACGGCGAGGACCGGATCGACCTGAAAGCGTTGCGCTACATGCTCCGTGAGGGCCGGGTGGTGCTGCTGTTCGACGGCTTCGACGAACTCGTCACCCGGATCAGCTACGAGTTCGCCGCCGACCATCTGGAAACCTTGCTGCAGGCCGCGGTCGGCAAGGCGAAGATCATTGTGGCCAGCCGCACTCAGCATTTCGAGTCCCGCGCGCAGGTGCTGACCGCGTTGGGGGAGCGGGTCGGGCTGCTCCAGGACCGGCAGATCCTCAGCATCGAGGAGTTCGCGCCCGCGCAGGTGCACGCCTTCCTCACCAACCGCTACGGCGGCGACGTGTCGCGCGCCGACGCCAGGATGCGGCTGATCACCGGCATCCAGGACCTGCTGGGTCTGGCCCAGAACCCGCGCATGCTGAGCTTCATCGCCGATCTGGACGAACGGCGGTTGCGGGCCGCGGCAGGCGCCCAGCAGACCGTCGGCGCGGCCGGACTGTATCGGGAGATCCTCGAATCCTGGCTGTCCTACGAGGCCGATCGCACCGCCGCGACGGCGGGCTCGCTGCCCGGTCTCGGTCTGCACGAATTGTGGCTCGCGGTCACCGAATTCGCGTTGCGCATCTGGGAGACCGGCGAGCCGTACCTGCGGCTGGCCGAATTGACCGAGGTGGCACAGCATCTGGTGGAGATGACCGGGGCCAATCGGATGTCGGTGCAGCAGTCCACGCACGCCATCGGCTCTGGCAGCCTGCTGGTGCGGACCGAGGACAACCTGTTCGGCTTCATCCACTCGTCGGTGCCGGAATGGCTGGTGGCCAACCACATCGCCGAACAGTTCGCCGCGGGGGTCGCCGCACCGCCGCAGCTCGGGCACGCCCCGCTGTCCCAGCTGTCCATCGATTTCCTGTGCGACCTGGCCGATATCCGGTTCGCGCGTACCTGGGCCGACGGCGTGCTCGACGATCCGGCCGCCGACGAGGTCTCCCGGACCAACGCGATCCGGCTGACCACCCGGCTGCGCACCGCGCCCACCGCCGACCTGCGCGGCGCGGTGCTGGCCGGGGAGGACCTGTCCTATCGCGACATGCAGCAGGTCGACCTGACCGGCGCGGATCTGTCCGGCGCCCGGCTGGTCGGCGTGAACCTGGACCGCGCGATCCTGCGTGGCGCCCGGCTGGTCGGCGCCCGCCTGGACGAGGCGAGCCTGGTCGGCGCCGACCTCACCGACGCCGATCTCACCAGGGCGCGGCTGGCCCGCGCGGACCTGACCGGGTCTCGTGCGCCGGGTAGTCGCTGGAATCGTGCGGCGCTGCTCGATGTCGTCGGCACCCCGGCGGGCACCGATCTGCGCGGCGCCGCCCTGGTGCCCGGCTCGGAGGCCAGGACCGAATTCGCCCCTGCGGCAATCGGTGTCCGGCACGGATTCCATGCCAGGCACGGCCGGTTGCCGCAGCCGGTCGCCTACAGCCCGGACGGCGGCACCCTGGCCATCGGCAGCGATGACGGCGGCGTGCTGATCTGCGACTCCGAGACCGGGCTGCCGCTGCGTACGCTGCAGGGTCACCGCAATCGCTCGTTCGCGGTCGCCTACACCGAGGCCGTGCTGATCAGCGGGTCCAGCGACGGCACCGTCGGGCTCTGGGACGTAACCACCGGCGAGCTGCGCCGAATCCTGCACGGCCACAGCCAATGGCCGTGGCCGGTGATGCTGAGCCGCGCGGGTGATCTGCTGGCCACCGGCGATGCCGAGGGCATGCTGCGGCTGTGGTCGCTGCCCGGCGGTGACCTGCGGCACGAATGCGTTCCTGCGGACGGTAGCCGAGAGCTGATCTACAGCTTGGCTTTTCACGACGGTGTGGTCGCCGCCGCGTATCGCGACGGTGTGGTGCGGCTGTGGGATGCCGAAACCGGCCGGGAGCGCGGTAAATTCGTCGGCGCGCCGGGTTCGGTGTTCCGGATCGCGTTCAATCCGGCGGGCGATCTGCTCGCGGTCGGTGATGTCCGTGGCCTGGTCGCGCTCTGGGATCCGGTGCGCTGCACCTTGGTTCGTGAGCTGCCCGGGCACACCGGTCGGGTGTACACGCTGGCCTTCCATCCTCGGTTGCCGCTGCTGGCCAGCGGGGATACCGATGGCGGACTGCGCATCTGGGATGTCGAGACCGGTCAGGTACGGCACGCGCCGTCCGATCACAACGCGGCCATCTACTGGGTGGTCTTCGATCCGACCGGTGACCTGCTGGCCGCCGGTGACAGCGCGGGTCTGCTCACGCTGCGCGACAGCGCGACCGCCGAACTGCGGCACCGGATCACCGCGCACACCGGCTCGATCTGGCCGTTCGCCTTCCGGCCGGACGGCGGGCAGCTCGCGGTCACCGACGACCAATTCACCACGCGGCTCTGGGATCCCGTGACGGGCGGGTCCAGGCACGTGCTGACCGGGCACGGCCGCCAGGTCCGGTCGGTGACGTTCAACGCGGACGGCACATTGCTCGCGGCCGGCGGCAACGACGGTGTGGTGCGGCTGTGGGATCCGGTGACGGCCAAGCAGATCCGGCGCCTGGCCGGCAGCGAGGACCGGCTGATCACCTTCGAGACGGCGCTGTTCAGTCCGGTGCAGCCGCAGCAGCTCGCGGTGGTCGGCAACGATGGGCGGTTGAGTCTGCTCAACCTCGACACCGGCCTGTTCCAGCGGCACATCAATGTCGAGGCCGCGCCGGTCTGGGCGATCGCCTTCGATCCCACGGATCAGTACGTGGCCACCGCCAACGACGACGACACGGTGATCATCTGGTCCCGGACCACCGGCGCGCTGCACATGGTGTGCTCGCAGCACCACGGACGGGTGCGGTCCATCGCCTTCGACGCCGAGGGCGCCACCATGGCCACCGGCTGCGACGATGCGGTGGTGCGGCTGTGGGATGTCGAATCCGGCAGGCTGCTGCGTGAACTGCACGGGCACCGCGATCGGGTCTACGCGGTGGTCCTGCACGGTGACCGGGTGGCCAGTGTCTCCTGGGACAAGACGGTGCGCATCTGGGACGCCGACTCCGGGGCCTGCCTGCACGAGCTCACCCGGCACACCGGCCGAGTGTGGGCGGCGGCGGTCGACCCGCAGAGCGGCATCCTGGCCACCGGCGGCGAAGATCTGGTGGTTCGCCTGTGGGACATGGCAACCGGGCGTCACCTGCACACCATGGAGGGGCACAAGCGGCAGGTGTGGTCGCTGGCCTTCCACCCGTCCGGGCGGCTGCTGGCCAGCGGGGGCGACGACGGCAATACGATCCTGTGGACCGTGCCGGGCGGCGACTATCCGGATCCGGAGACGGCGCCCACCATTCGCGCGGAACTACTCGGACTGTCCGAGGGGTGGGCGGCGCTGGCTCCCGACGGGCGGTACAAGTTCGAGGGCAATACCGCGGGACAGTTCTGGCATGTGATCGGCATGGCGCGGTTCGAATCCGGGGAGCTGGATCCGTATCTGCCCGAGGTCGGACAGATACCGCTGGACGCGCCGTTCTGAGTTAGGCGACGCCGCGCGCCAGATTGTCCCCGGCGCCGCGCAGGAACGGATTGCTGTCGCGCAGCGCCTTTTCGATGATCACCTGGACGTCGGCGTCGTCGTAATCGTCGGGAATGTCCAGGCCGAGGACCTCGAACAGCGTGCGTACCTCCGCGACGGTCGGCTCCTGATCGAGCGGCACCCGGGGCGCTCGTTCGATGGGCACGCGTCGGCATTCGTGGAAACTGGTCTGCAACTCGGTGCGCCACGAGTCGTAATAAGGCTGGCCGCGCTGCACGATCATCGCCGGAAAGCGCGGTCCGCGTTGGGTGACGATCAGATAGCGCGAGGACATATCCCAGCGAAACATCGACACACTCGAGGTGAGCGCGATCTCGATATCGAGGAATTGGCGCAGCCGCTGTTTGTACCAGCAGACCGCGAGAATCGTTGCGTACAACTCGATTTGGGTGCCCTTGCCGGTCCAGGTGAGCGCGTCGTCGTTCTCGCCCTCGGCCAGCGTGCGATACAGCGCCGCATAGCGTTGGCAGACATCGAGATCGGTGGGATCGAGAATCTCGATGCGCGCGTGGAAATCCCGGCCGTCGTGATGGGCCTGTTTCAGGCAGTCCGGCAGCGTCACCACGCGCGTGTGCGCGCCGGTGCCACCTTTGAACGTCCAGCGTTCGGTGCCCTGCCGCGCCTTGGCCAGGGCCTCCGAGACCTCGGTGCCCACGGCGAAGCGCACGGCGGCCAGGTCGTCGAGCGTGCGCTGGGTTCGTTCCAGCACGCCTTCGACGGGTGTCAGGGTGGCGACCCGATCATGCAGCTCGCGCAGAGTGCCCGCGACCTCGGTGATCGTCTGCCTGATCTCCGCGTTCACCGATTCCTGGCGCCACCGGTCCCGGAGCATCGCATAAGCGACCACACCGAGCGTGAGCGGAATGACTTTGCTGACCAGATCGGTGGGAATCACGTCGACGAGGCCTAATACGCTCATGGTCACGGCTAGCGCCACCGCGACCACGCTTTCCGCATTGGATTTGATCCACTCGAGATCGGTTCGCAGCTGCGCTGAAAAACGCCCCATCTGCGCTCTCTTTCCACCCCGCGGGCCCCGACAGACGGCTTCAGAGTAATCGTCTGCCAGTCGCTGTGCCCGGCGATTCGTGCAGCGGCACAACGGATAAACCCGACAGACCAGTCCTGTTCCGCCCTGCGCACCTGGGCGGCTCAGACACAGAGATAGAGTTAGCGTTGCATCATCGCAACAGTGAGGAGACCGGACATGGCCGATACGAACGGAACGGCGGCGGCCGAGCTGGCGGCACTGCGCGCTCATCGCTGCACCCCCGAGCAGGCCTCTGCGTACTTCGACAGCCTGCCCGCGGCGCCGGTCGCCGAGATCACCACCGGACGCTGGCAAGGCGACGAGCTGGACACCGGGCATCCGTTCGCCGGAGTGCTGGTCGCGTCGGGGTGGTACGGCAAGCAGTTCGACGACGCGGATACCGTGCATCCGCTGCTGTTCGCCGCCGACGGCGTGGTGTTTCCGGTGGATCCCCGGCGGGTGCCGCTCGGTCTCGCGGGGCGCGTGCCGATGGCGGGCATGCGAGCCGGGAAGAAAATGCTCGGCTACCTACGGTTCGCCTTCCAAACGCACCGGCCGACAGCGCGTTTGCGCAATGTCGAGTATCGCGGCGTGCTCAGCGCGGCGATGATCTACGACCACCTGCCGATCATCGATCACTTCCGGCGGGTCGACGCGCACACGCTGCTCGGTGTGATGGATATGCGCGGGTTGGCCGAGCCGTACTTCTTCATCCTGCGGCAGGAGTCCACATCCTGAACGGTGAGTTTCGATCCGCCACAGTGCATCTCGGCCCGGTGCGTAGCCACAGGCAGTAGCATTTCCAGTACAGGCGAGACCTTGCGGCACTGACCGAGGAGGGACAGTCGATGGAGAATACGACCTGCCTGGTGGTCGGCGGTGGGCCGGCCGGGATGATCCTCGGACTGCTGCTCGCGCGGGCCGGCGTCGAGGTGACCGTGCTGGAGAAGCACAAAGACTTCCTGCGCGACTTCCGCGGCGACACCGTGCATCCCACCACCCTCGACCTGCTCGACGAGCTCGGGCTCGGTACGGAATTCGCGAAACTGCCGTCGCGCAAACTGGAACAGATACAGCTGGCCACCGCTTCGGGATTGCAGACCGTCGCCTTGCTGCGGGACCTGCCCGGCAAGCACAAGTACATCGCCATGGTGCCGCAGTGGGATCTGCTGGACCTGCTGGCGCGCGCCGCCCAACAGGAGCCGAGCTTCCAGCTGCGGATGAATACCGAAGCGACCGAGCTGATTCGGTCGGACGGCAAGGTCACCGGCGTCGGTTATCGGACCACGGACGGTGGCACCGGGGAGATCCGCGCCCACCTCACCGTCGCCTGCGACGGGCGAGGGTCGGTGCTACGTGCCGCCGCAGGCTTGGCGTCGCAGAGTTGGCCGACGCCGATGGATGTGTGGTGGTTCCACTTTCCGCGCAACGAGACCGACCCCGCCGGCGGGGTGCCGATCGTCACCCCGCATCGTGCCGCGGTCCTGCTCGACCGCGGCGACTACTGGCAGTGCGGCACCCTCATCGCCAAGGGCACCGACGCGGCGGCGCGGCGCGGGCCGGTCGAGGAGATCATGCGCACCATGGCCGACTCGGTGCCGTGGTTGAAGGACCGGGTCGACGCGCTCACCAGCTGGGACGAGGTGAAGCTGCTCGACGTCCAGCTCGACAGGCTGACCACCTGGTACACCGGGGGACTGCTGTTCATCGGCGATGCCGCGCACGCCATGTCCCCGGTCGGTGGTGTCGGCATCAACCTGGCCGTCCAAGACGCCGTCGCGGCCGCGAGAATCCTTGCCGCGCCGCTGCTCTCGAAATCCGTCAGCACCCGCGACCTGGCCAAGGTGCAGCGCCGCCGCACCCTGCCGACCGTGGTAACCCAAGGCCTGCAACGGATCCTGCACGCCCGGGTGCTCCGCCCAGCGCTCCAGGGCGGCATCAATATCGCCAACGCCCCGCAAGCCCCACTGCCGGTCCGCGTGCTGCGCCGAATCCCCGTGGTGCGCAGCATCCCTCCGTTCCTGATCGCCCGCGGCATCCTCCCCGAGCACGCCCCCGACTTCGCCCGCCGCGCCCCCAGCTGACGGGGTAATAGCCCTCTACGACTCGTGGTCCGGGCGGAGAATGATCCTGCCCAGTGGTGTGCGGCTCTCAATGAGCTGGTGGGCGTGCGCTGCTTGGTCCAGCGGCAGCACTGTCTCGACCAGCGGATCCAGACCTCCCGCGGCGGCGCGGTCCAGGGTTGCGGTGTGGGCGGCGGTGACTCGGGCCAGCCAGGTGGGGCCGGCGCAACCGGTGAGGGTCAGGCCGCGGGTGATCAGGTCGGCGGCGGTCAGTTGGGCGGGGGCGCCGGAGAGCCAGCCGTAGCTGAGCATGCGGCCGTGCAGCGGTGTCATGAGGTCGAGGAGGTCGCGGGCCGTGCTGCCGCCGATCGAGTCGAAGACGACGTCGAGCGTTGTGCCGCCGAGGATTTCGCGCAATCGACGAGGCCAGTCGGGGCCGTTGTGGTCGACCACCTCGTCGGCGCCGAGCTTGCGGGCCTGCTCGATCTTGGCGGGTCCGCCCGCCGTGGCGATGATGCGGGCGGCACCGTACTCCTTGGCGAGCTGGGTGAGGTAGCTGCCGATACCTGTTGCGGCGGCTTCGATCAGCACCGTCTCGGTGCCGGAGAGCCGGGCCGTTTCCAGCAGTGGCAGCGCCACCGACCCGCTCATCAGCACCGCCGCCGCGTCCACCGAGGACAGGCCGTCCGGGATGAGTGTTACGGAACCGACTGGAGCGCTGACGAATTCGGCGTAGGCACCGAAACCCATGGTGGCCACCGTCACCCGGTGTCCGATCAGTGCGGGATCCACGTCCGTCCCTACTTCGGTCACCACACCGGCTGCCTGGAATCCGAAGACCAGCGGCGGCTCGACCCCGAGCGGAAACTCCCCGGAGCGCAGCTTGGTCTCCGGGAACAGGACCGGGATGGCTTCGGCGCGGATCACGACCTCACCAGCGCTGGCCTGCGGCGGCGCAACCTCCTCGGGGACCAATACCTCGGGTCCGCCGGTCCCCGTCATTACGATTGCTTTCATCGCAAACTCCATAAGTTGACTATCGGTCAAGTTACTTCTGCAACGATATGGACCGGCGGTCAAGTTTGTCAATGAAAGCGGGTGTGATGACCGACGGGCGTCCGAAGGAACGGGCCGACGCCGCGCGCAACCGGCGTGCGATTCTCGACGCTACGACCGCACTGCTGGCCGAACACGGCGCCGAGGCGATCACCATGGACCGGGTCGCCGCCGCAGCGGGGGTGGGGAAGGGCACCATCTTTCACCGGTTCGGTAACCGCGCGGGGCTGCTGCACGAGATGGTCGCCGAGAGCGCGCTCACCTTGATGGACGCCATCACCAGCGGCCCGCCGCCCCTGGGGCCCGGCGCGCCGGCCGACGCGCGACTGCTCGCCTATTTCGACGCGATGACGCGCCTGGTGATCGAGAACTCGGAGTTGATGGTCGCCTATCGCACGGTGCCGCCGCACCCGCGCACCGGGGAGTTCCACGCGTTCTGGGACAACCACATCACCGCGCTACTGAGCGAAGCTCGCCCCGATGTCGACGCCCAGGTGGTCGGCAGATTGCTGCTCGCCACGATCGGCGGCGAACTGGTGCCGACCATGGTCCGCTCCGGTGAGACCGACCGGCTGCTCGGCGCCGTGCGCGAACTGGTCGAATCGGTACTGCGCCGACCCTGAAACATGTCGACCTTGAAACATGTTGTGCGCTAGAGCATTGCGGCAATCATCGCGATCGGCAGATTGATGATGCCGTGCACCAGGAACAGCAACCAGGGATTCCGGTACCGCGACCACAGGTAACCGAGGAACAGGCCGTAGCTGCCGACGTGCACGAAGGTGGCGGCGAGGTCGATGCCGAAACCGTTGCCGCCGTGGATCTTTACGTGCCAGGCGGCGAATATCAGCGAGGAGACCACTATCGCGGGCCAGCGTCCTACAGTGGCTTCCAGCCTGGTCTGCAGCCAGACCCGGTAGAAGATCTCCTCCAGCACCGCGTTCAGGAAGAACACTGCGACCACCGCGATGAGATCCGGTGGCGCACCGTTGTAGGGCCGTCCGAAGAGCGTGAACAAGGCCAGGAAGGTCACCACCGCCAGCATCGGCCGCAGCCATCGGCCTTGTGTGTCGACCCGATACCATTCGCGCCCCGCCACCAACCGGAACAGCAGCGGAACGGCCACCAGCAGAAGCAGTTTCAGGCCGACGAACCACAGATCGCCGCCGGGGGAGAGGTAGAAGCCGACCGCGAAGGCGAGCCCGAGCGCGAACAGCCACCACGCCTGACGTTCGACCGCACGTGGATCGGCGGCCGGAAAGAGGATGTCGTCGCGTCGCTTCGGCGGCACCAGCCAGGCGACCGCCAACCCGCCGGCCACCGTGAGGCCGGCGATCCACAGCGCCACGGTGTCGTCGGAGGTGGCCGAGACCCGCATCATCGTGTGCCCCGTCGCGATCAGCGTCACCACCGCGGCGGCGTACACCAGTAGTCCCGTTACCAGCAGGAGGCTGCCGGTCTTTCGGAGTCGCATGCGCCTCACGATGCCATCAGTGGTCTACCTTGCCGACCCGGCGGACCAGATGTCATTCGAAAGGACGAGACCCGCCGCCGGTCTCACTCGGGCGCGAGGATGGCGTCGAAACGTTCGTCCGCGCTGTCGAGTTGGCCGAGGATGTGCTGCTTCACCTCGTCGTCCAGGGGTGTGTCCGCTCGGGTGACGAGGTCACGGTAGATGGCGGTCAGTGGACGGTATTTGGCGGCGAGCTTGTGCATGGCGGGCTCGGTCGCGTACAGGATGCCCACTCCGTTGTCGGTGAAGTCGGAGAGTTTGATGATCCGGGCCCACGGGGACTGCTCGAGATTCGCGGCAACGTGTTCGCGGTATTGCAGGTGCCGGTCGATCGACGGGTCCGGTTCGGGATTGGTGACGGCCGCGACCAGTTCGGCCACCCGCTCGCCGAAGCGGTCGGCGAGTTCGGCGAGGGCCGCCGCGGTGGCCGGTCCCGGCCGGTCGCCGGCCAGTTCCACCGGATGATCCTCGACGGCATCGTGCAGCAGGCCCGCGGCGACCAGATCGCCGTCGCGGACCCGGTAGTGGCTGATGATGCGAATGGCCACGCGCAGTAGATGATTGAGATACGGTTCGCGTCCGTAGCGGTCGTCGCGGTGCAGTTCGGTGGCCAGGTCGAGCGCGTCGGTGAGCCGGTCGGCGTCCGGCAGGTCCGCGATCTCCAGCAGTAATCGTTCGCGCAGCCCGGCCTCGCCGTAGACCTCGCTGATCGTATGCAGCGGCATCACGGCCAAGACCCCCGCCCCAGGATTGCTCATGCTGTCAATCTAACGGCGCACCGCGCTCGGCGTCGCGGTAAAAATCCGTTGCCGCCGCCGGTAGCGCCGTGGTGTCCTGAATGGAACGCGAGGCAGGAACCGGAGGTACACGTGGCCGCGCAAGACAAGCGGCCGCGACACCGTTCGGCCACCGACGAGATGCTGAAGCTGCATCGGCGCACGATGGTGCTCGACGGACGGGTGTACACCGTCGTCAGCCTGCGCCCCGGCAGTGATTTCCGCTTCGCCACCAACCGTTTTCACGACACCTGGCATGTGCTGACCGACTGGCGCGGTGCGCGGGTGCTCGCGCGGTTGGTGTGGGGGCTGGCGTATCAGCGGCGGCCGGGCACCCTCGTCGTGCTCGATCCCGCGCAGCTGGACTCGAATCCGTTCGACGGGGCGCCGTCGGATCCGATCGTGTTCGTGCCGTCCGAGCTGACCGTCTTCACCAGGGCGGCGGCGGTGGCCTTGCGGCGGCGGTTGCCGTTCCGTGAACGTTCCGAAGGCACCGTGCGCTGGCAGACCTTCGGGTTGAACGGAGCGGTCGAGGAGGAGCTGGCGTGGCGTGCCAAGGACGTGAGCGAACGATTCGACCGCTACCTGCCGCAGCCCACCGGTTGGCTGCGGGTGGATCGGATCGGCGGCCTGGTCACCCTTTTCGGCGCCGCCGACCAATTGCGTGAGCTGGCGCAGTCTCTCGCGACTCTGGGCACCTATGACTACTTCGGCATGGACTATCACTATCTGGATTACCCGGAGAACAACGGTGAGGTGCAGATCTTCCGGGACTACCGCAGTCGGGTGACCACCGCCCGTCGCGCCCGCATCGACATCCTCGGGCCCGATCACCATGGACCCATCACCGAGGATGACGAACACGCCATCTGGTGCCACGCCGCAGCCCTGCGTCGTAACCGCCTCCCGCGCCTCCCCGAACCCGCGCCGAACTAGGCACAGTGCTGGGCCAACGGATCCGGCGCAGCGCCGCACCCCTCGGTGCTGTTGCGGCGCTGCGCCGTTGGGGGAGGTGGTCATTCGGCCTTGGGGATCAGGGTGTTCTGCCTGGCCGCGGTCCACCAGCGGCCGTCCTCTTTGACCAGCACATAGAGCGCGATCATCGCGTGGTCGATATCGATCAGCTCGCCGTCGGGCGTGGTCGCCCGCGCCACCTTGTGGGCGAGCGCCACGTCGGGGCGCAGGAAGGTGATGTCGGTGATCTCGTAGCGGACGTACTGGTCCTTCAGGAAACCGGCCAGCCCACGACGATTCGCTTCGAGCAGCGCGTCGCGTCCCGTCATCAGTGCCCCCACCGCATTGACGACCGTGGCGTTCGCGGTGAAGTCGGCGGTCATCAATTCGGCGTCGTTGGTGTTGTACGCGGTCTCGACATTGCCGATGATCTGCTCGATGGCCGCGATATCGGTGGTGTGGTCGACGCTGGTATCGCTGACCAGGGGCGGCTGAAAGGTCTCCGTGCTCATGGGAATCAGCCTCCAACCTCAACAATGGTTCATGTCAAGGCTTGCCGCGCGCACGGTTTCAGCGCACGCCGCGGGTGCGGAACTGGATGCTGATCCGCGGCCCGGTCGGCTTCCGCGTTTTCGGCACGGCGTGCTCCCAGGTGCGCTGGCAGGAGCCGCCCATCACCAGCAGATCGCCGTGCCCCACCTGATATCGAATGCTCTCGCCGCCCCCGCGCGGGCGCAGCAGCAGTGCCCGCGGCGCACCGATCGATACGATCGCGACCATGGTGTCCTGGGTCGCGCCGCGGCCGAAGTTGTCGCCGTGCCAGGCGACGCTGTCCTGTCCGTCGCGGTAATAACACAGCCCCGCCGTGCGGAACGGCTCGCCGAGTTCGCGCCGATAGTGCTCGCTCAACGCCTGTCGAGCGTCGGCCAGCGCCGGATCGGGCAGCGGCTCGTGCTCCTCGTAGAACTTGAGCAACCGCGGCACATCCACCACGCGGTCGTACATCGGCCGCCGTTCGGCCTTCCACGGCACATCGTCGACCAGCCGGTCGAACAGCGCGTCGGCGCCCGACAGCCACCCGGGCAGCACGTCCACCCAGGCGCCGTGGTCCAGCACCGTGCGCCGCGCGGCGCGAAGCGACCCGAATTCGGTGTCACCGAACCCGTCGAGCAGCGATCCCTGCAGCGGTGTCGACATGCCAGCGAATCTACCCCGAATCGAACATATGTGCTAGCTCCATTCGGATGTCTTGCATCGAGCCGTCGGCAGGCTGCGGAACCAACACCCCGAAGAGTGAGGCCACTCGGAATCAAACGTGGCGCTCGTCACATTTCTCCGTTTTCTGCCGATTGTCGGATATGAATATCTCGATCGATCAACATCAACTCTTCGATTCGGCTGGGGGACAAGGCGTTCCGTGGGGATCGGGGGCGGGAGAGATATCAATATGTTCCGTAAGACTGTCATGCGTGCAGGCCGTCAGGTCCTCGCCGTAGTTTTGCCCTTCGCGGTGGTGGCGACACTCGCCAACGCGGGTACGGCGTCCGCGACGGATTACACCGCGCAGCAGACACGCTGGGCCGACAGCCTGTCGGCGTCGGGTAACGAGCAGGGCGTCGAATTCAAGACCACCACGGCCGCTGACCTGAAGTCCATCTCCACCGTGCTGAACAGTGGCAAGTTCACCTTGACCGCGGATTCGTCGGTGGTGAACGTGGAGTCCGCCACTGGTGCGAAGGTCACCGAGTTTCCGATGTCGATGAAGACGGCTGCGGGCAATGCGATTTCGCTGGCGCCGCAGATTTCCCCGGACGGGAAGACGCTGGTCGTCACCCCGTTGATCACCCCGGAGGTCGACGCTGAGCTGAAGAACGTCGCCGCCACCGGTGATCTGAAGCCCATCGCGACCAACCCGGACGCGCGGAATCACGACCCGGTTGCCAACGGCCTCGCGGCCGGTGCGCTCACCGGCCTCGGCATCGCCGCAATCCTGTGCATTCCCGCCGTGCTTGCCTTCATCATCGGCTACTTCGCCTGCATCGTGGCCAGCGGGATCAGCTACGTCGTGTTCGCCGCGGTGATCGGTGCGATCCTGGGTGCGGTTGCCCCAGATGTGATTCCGCAGGTCCTGCCCTGATCGGCGATTCGCAGTGGTCGTTGCCTGAGCCTTCGAGCCGCTAGAGCTGGTGTCGAACTTCTAGATCGGGCAATTACTACGTCGCACGAGCCGAATGGTCGGCAACGAGTTACCCGTACGTGATTCCCAGTGAATGGCCAGGTCGCCGATACGGCGACCTGGCCATTCACTGTTGTCGCATTCCGCACCGTTCCGGATACCTCGAACGGATCACACTGCGAAGAATTCTGATGCACCAGACGGACGTGGTGGTCGTGATCTTCGGGCGCAGCCGCCCGCCATTCGCTTAACTGGCGGGGCAAGCTGTCACGAAGGGGAGAAGACGATGAGCGAGGCGAGACCGGAAGCGCCGATGGCGGGGGTCGCGATGACGGCGATAGGAGTCGCGGTCATCCGGGTGCGGGAATCGGATCGGCCGGACCGGCTGTACAACGATCCGCTGGCGCGGGATTTCGTCGCGGCCGCGCGCCGCGGTTTCGCCGCGACCGAGGACGGCGCGCAGCGGTGGACACAGCTGGAAGCCTTGGCCGACACGTTCTTCGAGGGTCGCACGGTTACTGTCCGGCTGATCGACGATCAAGTGACCGAGGCGGTGGCGCAGGGTTGCCGGCAGGTCGTGGTGCTCGGCGCCGGATTGGATACGCGGGCATTCCGATTGGGGTTGCCTGCCGACATTCGTTTCTTCGAGATCGATCTGCCGGAGCTGTTCGCGTTCAAGGAGCCGGTCCTGGCGGGTGCCGTACCGACCTGCGATCGCCGGGTGGTTGCCGCCGACCTGCGGGGCGACTGGGCAGCAGCGCTGCGCACGAACGGTTTTCAGCCCGACGTCCCGACGCACTGGGTCGACGAAGGGGTGCTCGGATACCTGTCCCGCGCGCATGCCCTGCGGCTCGCCGAAACATTGACCGAACTCTCCGCTCCGGCAAGCCGTTTCGACGTCCTCCGCTTCGCGGTCGACGAAAACCCCGCCCAGTACAGCGAACTGCGCCGGTTGGTCCGCGCCGGGCACGAGGGCGAAGACCGGCTCGCGGGCTTGGGTCCCGACGCCGAGAAATGGCTCGCGGACCGCGGCTGGCACACCACCTTCCGCAGCTGGGCCGAGCTCGTCGCACCGCTCGACCGTCCGGTGGACAACCCCGGCGTCGGCTTGATCATCGCCGTGCGCGCATGATCCAGCGTGGCCCCGCTCACACAGCTGCGCGTTGGAAGGCCTTGTCCAGCAACCGCTCCGGTCGATTGACCAGCGCGCAGTAAGCAGCAATACAGGGCGTGCTGCTGCCGGTGGTCCGCGTGGGAACCCACGGCGGTTGGGCGTTCGGCATCGAGGAAGTTCTTCATCTTTTCGAGGGCACACGCGAGGAGGTGCTGCGCCGTGTGTCCGGTGGCACCCGCGCGGTACCGGTGGGCTATTGGTACGACGGCACGACCTCGGTGTCCCTTTTCGACAACGGCGAACTGGTGACGAGGTACGACACCCGACTGCCCGTCCCGCACGGCGCCAGGTGCTCGCTGGCCGGTTCTATCAGCGCGATCGTCCGATCCCGGGTGCGGTCAGGTGGTGGTGAAAGAAAGCCATCGATCCGGCCGGATGACGTCGACACACACACGGACTCGATGCTATTCGTCGACGCATATGGTCGGCGTATCGAAATTTTTATACGCCCCGGCAACACGGTGCGCCTTTGACTCGACGCATGGAACGAGCCAGGCCGCACACCTCAGCGGTGTGAATGCGGGCGAGGGTTGCCTCGTTGCGGGTCCGGCATGACCAACACCCTGCGCACGTCGCCAGCGTTGCCGCGAAGGAGTCGCCGGTGCGACGTTGCCCATGGGCCTGGATCTGGTCGCATGGTGAGTGCTTCGACTCGATGCCGTACAGCGGCAACATATTCGGAAAAGTCAGCGGCCCGGCGTGGCACGCTGGACGTGAAGGGATTGGAACATGTCGATGGGGTGGGTACAGCCAATCGTGCGCGACGGTAAGCAGATACGTCCGTTCGGGATGCTGGGGGTATGGGCGATCACTTTTGTCGCGGGGGCCGTGATCATGATGTTCGTCAGTGCGATCGTCGACTGGGTGCTGCTGGCGGACTTCGAAAGAAGCTGGAGACAGCCGGGCGGGCCACGCACGGAGTGGCAGTCCTACACCTGGGCCGGAATCATCTCGGCCATCCTGCAACTCGGCGCAGGAGTCACCGTCATCACCTGGTTGTGGCGGGCGCGCCGCAATGCCGAAACGATGTGCGCCGCCCGCCATCGGCGTTCGATCGGCTGGGTGATCGGCGGCTGGTTCTGTCCGGTGGTCAATATTTGGTTCCCGCACACGATCATGTCCGATGTGTGGCGCACGAGCGACCCGCGTACACCGCCGGACGCGCTGGATCTGCGCGGCCGTCGCGCCGGCGGATGGGTAACCGCGTGGTGGTTGTTCTTGCTGATCGGGTGGGCACTCGGGTTCGTCACGTTGGTGTTGGGCCTCCCTGCAACGCGGGTGGAAACAACCGGTGATTACGTCATATACGGGTTCGCGCCGGTGGGTGGATTCGGGCTGATAGCAGTGGAATTCATCCGGGCAGGTGTGCTCGCGGTCGCGGCATTCTGCCTCGGAGCAGTGATCAGCCAAGTGCAACGTTGGCAGCACGCTCGGGCGGCTCAGCAACCGAATGCTCTGGGGGAAAGACCACAACCACCGCCGATTTCGCTGCCGACCGGGGCCTCAGCCGAGGCATCCGTGGCCGACCCGGCCACGCCGTCCGGCCCGCGCACGCTGCCGTTGCGGGCTTCCGATCCGTCAACGATCGGTCCGTACGCGCTGATCGGCAGACTCGGTTCTGACGCACGCGGCGATACCTATCTAGGTAGTGCCCCCAGAACCGGCAATGTCGTCATCCAGACGGTGCACGTGGACCGCGGAACCAATATCAGCGAACGCACCGAGCTTGCACGTGTTTTCGCGGCCGCACGAACCGTGCACAGCGACTTCACGCCGGCGGTCCTGGACGCGGACCCGGAAGCTCCGCAGCCGTGGATAGCGACCGAATACATCACCGGCCCGTCGCTGCGCGAGCTGGCGACCGAACACGGGCCGCTGCCGCTACCGGCCGTCGAGGACGTTGCTATCGGTATCACGCATGCCTTGATCGCCACCCACGGCGCGGGTCTGACGCACGGCGCCATCACCCCTGAGTCGGTGATCATCGCCGGAACCGGCCCCCGGGTCATCGATTTCGGTCTTTCCACGCCGCATTCCGCACCGTCGGCGTTCACGTCGCCGGAACAACTCGCCGGCGAGCCGGGCGGGCCTGCCTCCGATGTGTTCTCCACCGGCGCTGTGCTTTCCTACGCACTGATCGGGCGTCCCCCATTCGGCGACACCGACGCTGCGACACTCCTACATCGCGTGACTACCCAGCAACCGGACCTCACCGGCATACCCGAAACCAGACTCCGCTTTGTTATCACGGGCTGCCTCGCCAGACATCCTGATGCCCGGCTCACGACTGCACAGATACTCCGACAGCTCGAAGCCACATCGATATTCGAACAAGCAACCGCCCCATCGTTCCAAGCGCCTGTCGCACTGCCCACCGACGTTTCGGGTGTCCTACCGAACTCGCTCCGCCCACGCTCGGTCCCCATTTCGCTGGGCCGCAGAACCGTGCTCACCAAGGGGCTGATCGGGCTCGGCGCCGGCGCTCTCGTCGGCGGCGGCTACGCCGCGGTAAAGCTCTTGGCGGCCGAAGACGAAACTCCCAAGGCCCAGCCCGAACCACGACCTGGCCAAATCCTTTGGCAATCCAAGATCCGTCCCCACACCAATAGCGCCGGTTCGCCACCCATAGTCGCCGACGGACGCGTCTACATGTGCGGTCAGGACAACCGGCTGCACGCGCTCGACGCAGCGACCGGCGCTGTGCGGTGGAGCGCCGAGATCGGCAGCAAGCTCAGCGGCCGCCATTCGCAGGTCCTTGCTCTCGCGGATCGCACCATTGTCGTCGACGGCGAGCGCTCATTGATCGGATTCGACGCGACCACCGGAGCGCGGCGATGGGCGACCGGAGCCGCCGATGGCACCTACAGTCTGTGCGCCACAAACGATCCGCCATATGTCTATGCGGAAGGGCCGCTGCCCGGCTTCAAAGTCGTTGCGCTCGATGCCGAGAGCGGTACCCCACGCTGGACGACTCCGACTGACAGCGGCACCCCCGGCTCCATGTACTTCACTGCGGGGAACGGTGTTATCGCAGCAGTCCAAGGCGATTCGCTCTTCGTCCTGGATGCCGTCAGTGGCGCGATACGGTGGCGGGCCACCGTGGGTGATCGGAGCGATTACGACCCCCTCGCCCGGCCATCCATCGCCGCCGACACCGTGGTTGTCTCGAAGTTGCAGCAGCCGCAGATCCAGGTCTTCGATCTCGCCTCCGGCGAACCGCTGTGGACTCTCGGCGGCCGCAGCGAATTCGGTGCCGACCCCGGGCAATACGCCGTCCCGGAGGGGAACGCGATCGTCCTCGGCGGTGCACCGGAAGAATATGGCGGTGGCGGAGCGCCGAGCACATTGCTGGAATCCCTCGACCGCAGAACCGGCACGAAGCGATGGTCGAATAGCAGTGGCAAAGGGCACTTGGGGGCACCTTTCGCGGCAGACGGAACCGTATTCGCGGTGTGGAAATCCCAAGTCCACGCATTCGACGCGGCCACCGGCACACTCCGATGGGAATGCCACATCGGTGCCGCCCTGGACGGTACCGCCCTCGACGAAACCCGATGGGAACGCGACCCCGCCGCAGCACGCAGTTCGGTCGCGGTCGCGGACAAGAGGGCCTATGGGTACGGCGGGCACGGCGTGTACGCGATCCAGGTATGACGCGACATCGCTCCGTTGTGGCCGCTGCGGGCCAGTTTGCCGCTCCGGCGGATCTGCTCCCTGTCCAGAGGACATCGATGCGGCGAAGCGTCACGCTCACCGCATCGACGTCCGCGCATGATCGTTCGTGGCCCCGCTCACAGCCCGGCCGTGTCTCCGCTCACACCGCGCTACACCTGGTGAAAGCCGGGTTTGGACCGCTGTTACGCTGCTTGCCGTAAGACATCCTTTAACGGACCGTCCGGTGAGGCGGGGAAGGAGGTCGGCATGGCCGTGCCCGAACGGGCCGCCAAGTCCGGCGCTGCCGAGTCATCGCAGCGACACACCCCCGAGGGGGTGGAGGCGGGGCGGGAGCTGTTGTCGGCTTCCGATGTGAGCCGGACCATCGCGCGCATCGCGCATCAGATCATCGAAAAGACCGCGCTGGACGCGGGTGAGCAAGGCGCGCCACGCGTCGTGCTCATCGGCATCCCCACCCGGGGCACCTCGCTGGCCGCGCGGCTCACCGACAAGATCGAGGAATTCTCCGGCGTCCGCCCGGCCCTCGGCTCGCTCGACATCACCCTCTACCGCGACGATCTGCGCACCCGGCCGCACCGGCCGCTGGAGCGCACCTCGGTCCCGGAGGGCGGCATCGAAGACGCGCTGGTCGTGCTGATCGACGACGTGCTCTTCTCCGGCCGCACCGTGCGCTCCGCCCTGGACGGGCTGCGCGACCTCGGCCGCCCGCGCGCCGTGCAACTCGCGGTGCTCATCGACCGCGGCCACCGCGAACTCCCCATCCGGGCCGACTACGTGGGCAAGAACGTGCCCACCTCGCGCTCCGAAGACATCTCGGTCCTGCTCACCGAACACGACGGCCGCGACGGCGTTTATCTGCGCCAGGAGGCGGAAGCGTGAGCGAGCGTAGCGAGCGAACCATCAACACAGCGGCCCCGTGCCGAACGACGGAACCGAGCGTCAGCGAGGTGCAGTCGTGAGGCATCTTCTTACGGTCGGCGATTTGGATCGCGCCACCGCGACGGAGTACCTGGACGAGGCCGAACGTTTCGAGCAGGCGCTGCTCGGCCGCGAGGTGCACAAGCTGCCGACCCTGCGTGGGCGCACCGTGATGACGGTGTTCTACGAGAACTCCACCCGCACCCGGGTGTCGTTCGAGGTCGCGGGCAAGTGGATGAGCGCCGACGTGATCAACGTCAGCGCCAGCAGCTCCTCGGTCTCCAAGGGCGAATCGCTGCGCGACACCGCGCTGACCCTGCACGCCGCGGGCGCAGACGCGCTGATCGTGCGGCACCCGGCTTCCGGTGCGGCACACCAGATCGCGCGCTGGATGGACGCCTGGGCGGTGCAGTCCGGTCGCACCGCCGGCCCGGCCATCATCAACGCGGGCGACGGCACGCACGAGCACCCCACCCAGGCGCTGCTCGACGCGCTGACCCTGCGCCAGCGGCTCGGCGATATCGAGGGCAAGCGGGTCGTCATCGTCGGCGACATCCTGCACAGCCGGGTGGCCCGCTCGAACGTTTTCCTGCTGGCCACCCTCGGTGCGGAGGTGGTGCTGGTCGCCCCGCGCACTCTGCTGCCGGTCGGCGTGGACGCCTGGCCCGCCAGGATCGCGCACTCGCTGGACGCCGAATTGCCCGGCGCCGACGCGGTTCTCATGCTGCGCGTGCAGGCGGAGCGGATGAACGGCGGCTTCTTCCCGTCGGCCCGCGAATACTCGATCAATTACGGACTGTCCGAGCGCAGGCTCGCGCTGCTGGACGAGCACGCGACGGTCCTGCATCCCGGCCCGATGCTGCGCGGCATGGAAATCGCGTCGCCGGTGGCCGATTCGGCGCAGGCCGCGATCTTGCAACAGGTGACGAACGGAGTACACATGCGCATGGCCGTCCTGTTCCGGCTGCTGGTCGGTACGCAGGAGGCGGTGGCATGAGCGAGCTGTTGATCAAGGGCGCCTTGGTTTATGGCGAGGGCGAGCCGGTCGACGTGCTGGTCGCCGACGGTGTGATCCGGGAGATCGGTACCGATCTCGCCGCGGGCGACGACGTGGAAGTCATCGACGCCGCCGGACAGATCCTGCTGCCCGGCTTCGTCGATCTGCACACGCACCTGCGCGAGCCCGGCCGCGAGGACACCGAGACCATCGAATCCGGTTCCGCCGCAGCCGCGTTGGGCGGTTACACGGCGGTGTTCGCGATGGCCAACACCAACCCGGTAGCCGACTCGGTGGTCGTCACCGACCATGTGTGGCGGCGCGGGCAAGAGGTCGGCCTGGTCGACGTGTACCCGGTGGGCGCGGTCACCGTCGGCCTCGAAGGCAAACAACTCGCCGAGATGGGCACCATGGCAGCCGGTGTCGGCGCGGTGCGGATGTTCTCCGACGACGGCCACTGCGTCTACGACCCGCTGCTCATGCGCCGCGCACTGGAGTACGCGAACACCCTCGGCGTGCTGATCGCCCAACATGCTGAGGAGCCGCGGCTCACCGTCGGCGCGATCGCGCACGAGGGCCCCACCGCAGCCCGGCTCGGGCTGGCCGGTTGGCCGCGCGCCGCCGAGGAGTCGATCGTGGCGCGCGACGCGCTGCTGGCCCGCGATGCCGGTGCGCGCGTGCACATCTGCCATGCCTCCACCGCGGGCACCGTCGAGCTGGTGAAGTGGGCCAAGGCGCAAGGCATCTCGATCACCGCCGAGGTCACCCCGCACCACCTGCTGCTCGACGACTCGCGGCTGGAGACCTACGACGCGGTCAACAAGGTCAACCCGCCGCTGCGCGAGGCGTCCGACGCCGCCGCGCTGCGCCAGGCGCTGGCCGACGGCGTCATCGACTGTGTCGCCACCGACCACGCCCCGCACGCCGAGCAGGACAAGTGCTGCGAGTTCGCCGCCGCCCGCCCCGGCATGCTCGGCCTGGAGACCGCGCTGTCGATCATCGTGCAGACCATGGTGCAGCCCGGCCTGCTGGACTGGCGCGGCGTCGCCAGGGTGATGAGCGAGCAGCCCGCCGCGATCGTCGGGCTCGACGAGCACGGCAGGCCGATCGAGGTCGGTGAGCCGGCGAATCTGACGCTGGTCGACCCCGAGGCCAGCTGGACGGTGCGCGCCAAGGAGCTCGCCAGCATCTCGAACAACACACCGTTCGAGGACATGACGTTCCCGGCTCGAGTGACAACGACGTTGCTCAGGGGCCGGGTGACCGCCCGCGAGGGCAAGGCGGTGGGTAACCCCGCGGTGCGAGCGACGGGCCCGGAGGCGGTAGCGAAGCGTGACCACGCAGGGCACCGGGAGCGCCGCCGATCGGATACAGGAGGTCCGTAAGTGGAGAGAACACTATGGGTAATCGGGCTTGCCGCGCTGTTCGCCCTGTGCATCTGGCTGATGTATCGGGGCTGGCAGAACCGGGCCGCGCGCCAGGTGAGCAGCATCGGCGAACTGCCCGCCGTGCCCGCCGATCTCGGCGCCCAGCTGCTCGAGCCGACCACCGGCCTGTATCTCGGCAGCACCATGGCGCCCAGCTGGCAGGACCGGATCGCGGTGGGCGACTTGGGTTTCCGGGCCACGGCGGAACTCACCCGGTTCGAACGAGGAATTCTGCTCGAGCGCGACGGCGCGACGGTGATCTGGATCCCCCAGGAATCCATCACCGCGGTGCGCACCGAGCGCGGGCATGCGGGCAAAGTGATGACAGAAGATGGTGTGCTGGTAGTTCGCTGGAAGCTGCCCACCGGAACCGAGATAGATACCGGTTTCCGCGGTGACGACAAGTCGGTGTACCCGGCTTGGACGCGTGGCCTGCAGGCGGACCAGACCAGCACGACGACGGGAGACGACGAGGGATGACGACAACACAAGACGCTGCTCTGGTGCTGGAGGACGGCCGGGTATTCCGCGGCTCGGCCTACGGCGCCGTGGGCGAGACGCTCGGTGAGGCGGTGTTCTGCACCGCGATGACCGGGTACCAGGAGACCCTCACCGACCCCAGCTACCACCGTCAGATCGTGGTCGCCGCGGCACCGCAGATCGGCAACACCGGCTGGAACGACGAGGACGACGAGTCCGGCAAGATCTGGGTGGCTGGCTACGTGGTCCGCGACCCCGCGCGCCGCGCCTCCAACTGGCGCGCCACCAGCACGCTGCCCGAGGCGATGCAACGCCAGGACATCGTCGGCATCGCGGGCATCGACACCCGCGCCCTGGTGCGGCACCTGCGCACCCGCGGCTCGATGAAGGCGGGCATCTTCTCCGGCGCCGCCCTCGCCGACACCGACGAGCTGCTCGGCCGGGTCACCGGCCAGCCGTCCATGCTCGGCGCCGACCTGGCCGAGGAGGTGAGCACCGACTCGGTGTACACCATCGAGCCGACCGGGGATCCCCGATTCACCGTGGTCGCAGTCGATCTCGGCATCAAGACCAACACCCCGCGGATGTTCGCCGAGCGCGGCATGCGGGTGCACGTGGTGCCGTCGAACGCCTCGATCGAGCAGATCCTCGACTTGAAGCCGAACGGGGTCTTCCTCTCCAACGGCCCCGGCGACCCGGCCACCCAGGACGGCGCGGTCGCGCTGACCAGGAGCGTGCTGGAGCGCGGCGTGCCGCTGTTCGGCATCTGCTTCGGCAACCAGATCCTCGGCCGCGCGCTCGGCCGCGACACCTACAAGATGAAGTTCGGCCACCGCGGCATCAACATCCCGGTGATCGAGCACGGGACCGGTCGCATCGCGATCACCGCGCAGAACCACGGCTTCGCCCTGGAAGGCGAGCAGGGTGAACAGTTCGACACCCCATTCGGCCGCGCCGAGGTCAGCCACGTCTGCGCCAACGACGGCACCGTCGAGGGCGTGCGCCTGATCGACGGCCGCGCGTTCTCGGTGCAGTACCACCCGGAGGCCGCCGCCGGACCCCACGACGCTGCTTATCTCTTCGACCGCTTCGCCGGTCTCATGGAAGGGGCCTGATGCCACGCCGCACCGATCTGAAGCACATCCTGGTGATCGGCTCCGGGCCGATCGTCATCGGCCAGGCCTGCGAGTTCGACTACTCCGGCACCCAGGCGTGCCGGGTGCTGCGGGCCGAGGGCCTGCGGGTTTCACTGGTGAACTCCAACCCGGCGACCATCATGACCGACCCCGAGTTCGCCGACGCCACCTACGTGGAGCCGATCACGGCCGAGTTCGTCGAGAAGGTCATCGCCAAGGAACGCCCCGACGCCATCCTGGCCACCCTCGGCGGTCAGACCGCGCTGAACACCGCGGTCGCGCTGCACGAGAACGGCGTGCTGGAGAAGTACAACGTCGAGATGATCGGCGCCGACTTCGACGCCATCCAGCGCGGTGAGGACCGGCAGAAGTTCAAGGACATCGTCGCCAAGGTCGGCGGCGAAAGTGCCCGCTCCCGTGTCTGTTACACGATGGACGAGGTGCGCGAGACGGTCGCCGAGCTGGGATTCCCTGTGGTGGTGCGGCCTTCGTTCACCATGGGTGGCCTGGGCTCCGGAATGGCCTACAACGACGAGGATCTCGATCGCATCGCCGGTGGCGGCCTGGCCGCCTCGCCGACCGCGAACGTGCTCATCGAGGAATCCATCCTGGGCTGGAAGGAGTTCGAGCTCGAGCTGATGCGCGACAGCCGCGACAACGTCGTGGTGGTCTGCTCCATCGAGAACGTCGACCCGATGGGCGTGCACACCGGCGACTCGATGACCGTGGCCCCGGCCATGACGCTCACCGACCGCGAATACCAGAAGATGCGTGACCTCGGCATCGCGATCCTGCGCGAGGTCGGCGTGGACACCGGCGGCTGCAACATCCAGTTCGCGGTGGACCCGGCCGACGGCCGCCTCATCGTCATCGAGATGAACCCGCGCGTCTCGCGCTCGTCCGCATTGGCTTCCAAGGCAACGGGATTCCCGATCGCCAAGATCGCCGCCAAGCTGGCCATCGGCTACACCCTCGACGAGATCGTCAACGACATCACCAAGGAAACCCCGGCCTGCTTCGAGCCGACGCTGGACTACGTGGTCGTCAAGGCGCCGCGGTTCGCGTTCGAGAAGTTCCCCGGCGCCGACCCGACGCTGACCACCACCATGAAGTCGGTCGGCGAGGCAATGTCGCTGGGCCGCAACTTCGCCGAGGCGCTCGGCAAGGTGCTGCGCTCGCTGGAGACCAAGGCCGCGGGCTTCTGGACCCAGGAAGACGGCAAATGGACTGACGTAGAAGCGATCCTGGAAGACCTGCGTACCCCGATCGAGGGCCGCATCTACCAGGTCGAGCGGGCGCTGCGACTCGGTGCGAGCATCGAAGACGTCGCTGCCGCTTCGGGTGTCGACCCGTGGTTCGTCGCCGAGGTGGCCGGCCTGGTCGAGCTGCGCCAGGAGATCATGGACGCGCCGGTGCTCGACGAGACCTTGCTGCGCCGGTCCAAGCACTACGGCCTGTCCGACGGTCAGATCGCCGCGCTGCGCCCGGAGTTGGCGGGGGAGACCGGCGTTCGGTCGCTGCGGCACCGGCTCGGGGTCCGTCCGGTGTTCAAAACGGTCGACACCTGCGCCGCCGAGTTCGAGGCCAAGACGCCGTACCACTACTCGACCTACGAGCTCGATCCCGCCGCGGAATCCGAGGTGGCGCCGCAGCGCGAGCGCGACAAGGTGATCATCCTCGGCTCCGGACCGAACCGGATCGGCCAGGGCATCGAGTTCGACTACTCGTGTGTGCACGCGGCGCAGACGCTGTCGCAGGCCGGGTACGAGACGGTGATGGTCAACTGCAACCCGGAGACCGTGTCCACCGACTACGACACCGCCGACCGGCTCTACTTCGAGCCGCTCACCTTCGAGGACGTGCTCGAGGTGTACCACGCGGAATCCGAGTCCGGGCACGTCACGGGCGTGATCGTGCAGCTGGGCGGGCAGACGCCGCTCGGCCTCGCGCAGCGGCTCACCGACGCGGGCGTGCCGGTGGTCGGCACCAGCGCCGCCGCCATCGACCTGGCCGAGGACCGCGGCGAGTTCGGCGACGTGCTGGTCGCGGCCGGACTGCCCGCGCCGAAGTACGGCACCGCCACCACCTTCGCGCAGGCCAAGAAGATCGCCGCGAGCATCGGCTACCCGGTGCTGGTTCGCCCGTCCTACGTGCTCGGCGGGCGCGGCATGGAGATCGTCTACGACGAGAACTCCTTGGAGGGCTACATCTCTCGGGCCACCGAGCTCAGCCCCGAGCACCCGGTGCTGGTCGACCGGTTCCTGGAAGACGCCATCGAGATCGACGTCGACGCACTGTGCGACGGCGAAGAGGTCTACCTCGGCGGCGTGATGGAACACATCGAAGAGGCGGGCATCCACTCCGGCGACTCCGCCTGCGCGCTGCCCCCGATCACCCTGGGCCGCAGCGACATCGAGGCGGTGCGCCGCTCGACGGTCGCGCTGGCCAAGGGCATCGGCGTCAAGGGCCTGCTGAACGTGCAGTACGCACTCAAGGACGACGTGCTCTACGTGCTCGAGGCGAATCCCCGGGCCAGCCGCACGGTTCCGTTCGTATCCAAGGCCACCGCGGTGCCGCTGGCGAAGGCGGCCGCGCGGATCGCGCTGGGCGCCACCATCGCCGAGCTGCGCAAGGAAGGCATGCTGCCTGGCGAGGGCGACGGCGGGCACGTTCCGCTCGACGCACCGGTGGCGGTGAAGGAGGCCGTGCTGCCGTTCCACCGGTTCCGCAAGGCCGATGGCACCGGCGTGGATTCGCTGCTCTCCCCGGAGATGAAGTCCACCGGCGAGGTGATGGGCATCGACGCCGACTTCGGCACCGCCTTCGCCAAGAGCCAGACCGCTGCCTACGGTTCGCTGCCCACCGAGGGCACCGTGTTCGTCTCGATCGCCAACCGGGACAAGCGCGCCATGGTGTTCCCGGTCAAGCGCCTCAACGACCTCGGATTCCGCATCCTGGCCACCGAGGGAACGGCGGAGATGTTGCGCCGCAACGGTATTCCGTGCGAGCGGGTGCGCAAGCACTCGGACCCGGAAACCGTGGGCGCCGACACCGACGCGCCCCAGCCGACCATCGTCGAGATGATCAGGGACGGCGAGATCGACATGGTGTTCAACACTCCGTACGGCAACTCCGGACCGCGCGTGGACGGCTACGAAATCCGCAGCGCCGCGGTCGGTGTGAACATCCCGTGCATCACCACGGTGCAGGGCGCGGCCGCCGCGGTGCAGGGCATCGAGGCGAGCATCAACGGCGGGATCGGGGTGCGTTCGCTGCAGGAACTGCATTCGGTGCTGCGTGGCTGAGCCCAGCTCGAATCGAACAGCACAGGACGGAGTGGGTGCGGTGCAGACCTTCGGTGACCGATTGCAGCACGCTATGGGGCAATTCGGCCCCGTGTGCGTCGGCATCGATCCCCACCCCGGCCTGCTGGAGTCCTGGGGTCTCGGCGCCGACGCGGACGGTCTGGAGAAGTTCGCGGAGATCTGCGTCGAAGCCTTCGACGGCTGTGTCGCACTGGTGAAGCCGCAGGTCGCGTTCTTCGAGACCTACGGCTCGGCCGGAATCGCGGTGCTAGAGCGCACGATCGAGGTGCTGCGGGGCTCGGGCACGCTGGTGCTCGCCGACGCCAAGCGCGGCGACATCGGCTCCACCATGGACGCCTACGCGCAGGCCTGGCTCGCCGACGGCCCGCTCGGGTCGGACGCGGTGACGGTGTCGCCGTACCTCGGATTCGGCTCGCTGGCACCGGCTTTGGACCTGGCCGAGGCCAACGGCCGCGGTGTCTTCGTGCTCGCCGCCACCTCGAATCCCGAAGGGGCACAGGTGCAGCGGGTCGTCGCGGGGGATGGCCGCACCATCGCCCAGACGATGGTCGACGAGGCCGCCGCGCGCAACAAGGGCGCGGAATTCGGTTCCGTCGGCGTCGTGATCGGCGCGACGTTGACCGAGGCGCCGGACCTGTCCGCGCTCAACGGGCCGATCCTGATGCCCGGTGTCGGAGCCCAGGGCGGCGGGCCGGAAACCATCCGAGACCTGGTCTCGGAGGGGATGCTGGCGGCCGCGGTGCCTGCCGTCTCGCGGGAGGTGCTGCGCGACGGGCCGTCGGTTCCGGCCTTACGCGCCAGATTGAACGAACTGCAGGACGCGTTCGCGTTCCTGCGGAAATAAGCCACGAGACCGGCGCATCCGCGCCGGTCTCGCTGCTTTTCCGGGCTCATGTGCACGTGTGCATACGGCCCGTAGCGGGGCCTGTGTGCCCCGCTACGCCCGTTTCCGGGCCCGATGGTGCCCGGATGAGCTGACGGGCCTGGATCAGCCCAGCGGGGCGATCTCCTGACCTGCCTCTCGACATCTCGGCCGGGCAGATCGACAATCGATCGGCCCTGCGGTGGTGCCGAATCGGTCATTCGACCTGTCTGTGGCCCACGACACGCTGACGGACAACGCGACACGCGGGCATTTCCGAGAAAGTTCCTGGTCGGCTGGGCGCAGGTTTGCTGGGGACACATGTCACGTCATAGCAACCCTTCCGCTAACCTGTGTCAATCATGAAAACCCCCTGCTGACGAGGCATTTCGTGATTTCGGCGGTACGATCTGCGCAGCGACAGAGGAACGGTGCGGAACGTGCTGCTCTCGCGTCTACGGCATCCGGAATCATGCGCTGACCTGGGGGGTGGGTTCGCAATCGGCGGAGGTCGTGGGTACGGTCGCTGAGACTGCCGGGTTACCGGCAGGAGTTGATGCAATGAACGATGAGACGGAGGAACCGTGGCCCTTCCCCAGCTGACTGACGAGCAGCGCGCCGCTGCTTTGGAGAAGGCGGCTGCCGCTCGCCGCGCTCGGGCGGAGCTCAAGGAGCGCCTGAAGCGAGGCGGCACCAACCTGAAGCAGGTCCTCACCGATGCCGAATCCGATGAGATTCTCGGCAAGATGAAGGTGTCGGCGCTGCTGGAGGCCTTGCCGAAGGTGGGCAAGGTCAAGGCAGCGGAAATCATGAGCGAACTGGAGATCGCCCCCACCCGGCGTCTGCGCGGACTCGGCGATCGGCAGCGCAAGGCGCTGCTCGCCCGGTTCGACTTCGACGCCTGATAACGAGGGTGGTCGAACAAACGCGGAAGGGTCGGCTGGTTGTACTGGTCGGCCCCTCGGCCGTCGGAAAGTCGACCGTGGTCCGTTGTGTCCGCGAGCGACTGCCGCACCTGATCTTCAGTGTGTCGGCAACGACTCGGGCCCCTAGGCCCGGGGAAGTCGACGGTCTCGACTATCGATTCGTGTCCAGGGAAGAGTTCGACGCCATGATCGCGGCGGGCGAACTACTCGAGTGGGCGGATATACACGGTGGTTTGCAACGTTCGGGCACCCCGGCCGCGCCGGTACGGGCCGCCCTCGCGGAGGGTCTGCCCGTACTGGTCGAGGTCGATCTCGAAGGCGCACGCGCGGTACGCAAGGCAATTCCCGAAGCCACGCTCGCCTTCCTCGCCCCGCCCAGCTGGGAGGAATTGGTATCCCGGCTCACCTCGCGCGGCACCGAATCACCCGAGGTGATCGAGCGCAGGCTGGAAACCGCCAGGACCGAATTGGCGGCCTGTGACGAGTTCGACATCGTCATCGTGAACGACGAGGTGACCACCGCCTGTGAGCAGTTGGTATCGTTGTTCGTTAGCACAAATTCGAGTTCGTAACCCTTCCAACGCGCAGGAGCCCCCCTAGTGAGCAGTACGGACATCAAGACCGTTCCCGCATACGACACTCCGATCGGCCTGACCAACCCCCCGATCGATGAGCTGCTGGAGCGCACGTCGTCCAAGTACGCCCTGGTCATCTACGCAGCCAAGCGGGCGCGTCAGATCAACGACTACTACAACCAGCTCGGCGACGGCATCCTCGAATACGTCGGCCCGCTGGTCGAGCCCGGCCTGCAGGAGAAGCCCCTCTCGGTCGCGATGCGCGAGATCCACTCCGACCTGCTCGAGCACGTCGAAGGCGAGTAGCCGGACTGCTCGCAGTGAATTCAACTAGGCCGGAGGCGTAGTGACCACACGGATCGTCGTCGGCGTCGGCGGAGGGATCGCCGCGTACAAGGCCTGCGCGCTTGTCCGGCGGTTCACCGAGACCGGGCACAAGGTCAGGGTGATCCCCACCGAGTCGGCGCTGCAGTTCGTCGGCAAGGCAACCTTCGAAGCACTCTCCGGAAATCCGGTGCACACCGATGTGTTCACCGATGTGCCGGAGGTGCCGCACGTTCGGCTGGGCCAGGAGGCGGACCTCGTGGTCATCGCCCCGGCGACCGCCGACCTGATGGCGCGCGCGGCCGCCGGTCGCGCCGACGACCTGCTCACCGCCACGCTGCTGACGGCCCGATGTCCGATCGTGTTCGCGCCCGCGATGCACACCGAGATGTGGCAGCATCCGGCGACCGTGGCCAATGTCGCGACACTGCGCGCGCACGGCGCGATCGTCATGGAACCCGCGGCGGGCAGGCTCACCGGCACCGACACCGGACCGGGCAGGCTGCCCGAGCCCGAGGAGATCTTCGGGCTCACCACGCTGCTGCTCGAACGCGCCGACGCCATCCCGCGCGACCTCGAAGGCCGCCGGGTGGTCATCACCGCGGGCGGTACCAGGGAACCGCTGGATCCGGTGCGTTTCCTCGGCAACCGCAGCTCGGGCAAGCAGGGTTATGCCCTGGCCAGGGTCGCGGCCCAGCGCGGCGCGCACGTCACGCTGATCGCGGGCAACACCATCGAGATGGCCGCGCCCGCGGCCGTCGACCTGGTGCACATCACCACCGCCGAACAGCTCAAGACCGCGGTCGACAAGCACGCCGCCGGCGCGGACGCGGTGATCATGGCGGCGGCGGTGGCCGACTTCCGGCCCACCGATGTGGCCGCGGCCAAGATCAAGAAGGGCGCCGGCGAGCCGGACGTCATCGCGCTGACCAAGACCGACGACATCCTCGCCGGTCTGGTGCAGGCGCGCCGCGAGGGCCATCTGCCCGGCACCGCGATCGTGGGATTCGCCGCCGAGACCGGTGACGAGCACGGCGATGTGCTCACCTACGCGCGCGCCAAACTGGCCCGCAAGGGCTGTGACCTGCTGGTGGTCAACGCGGTCGGCGAGGGCAAGGCGTTCGAGGTCGACACCAACAACGGCTGGCTGCTCGGTGCGGACGGTACCGAACAGTCGCTCGACCACGGGTCGAAGGCGCTGCTCGCCAGCCGGGTGCTCGACGCGCTCGGGCCATTGTTGCGCTGAAATCAATTGCAAGACTGGATAATGATCCGAGTGGCGAGCCATCGGCACCGCGGTGCCCGGGGGGTCCGGGCGACGAACTGTCTGAGATAGAGGTCTCTCGACGCTCGGAACGTCAGTGGTTTGCCATAGTCTGAGATGAAGGGTTGCGGCGTGACGGCATCGCGTTACTGTCGCAAACCAGAGGAATACCCGTTGAGGGAGAGGGAAGAACTGTGCGCACGTCCGGCAGCCGGCTATTCACCAGTGAGTCCGTGACCGAAGGTCACCCGGACAAGATCTGTGACGCCATCAGCGATTCCATTCTCGACGCGTTGCTTGCGGAAGACCCGCGCAGCCGGGTCGCGGTGGAAACTCTCGTAACAACAGGCCAGGTGCACGTCGCCGGTGAGGTCACCACCTCCGCCTACGCCGATATTCCCCGCATCGTCCGGGAAAAGGTGCTGGAGATCGGATACGACTCCTCGGCAAAGGGTTTCGACGGCAACTCCTGCGGTGTGAACATCGCGATCGGCGCGCAGTCGCCCGATATCGCCCAGGGTGTGGACACCTCGCACGAGGCGCGCGTCGGCGGGTCCGACGACGAGATCGAGAAGCAGGGCGCGGGCGATCAGGGCCTGATGTTCGGCTACGCGACCACCGACACCCCCGAACTCATGCCGCTGCCCATCGCGCTTGCGCACCGGCTCTCCCGCAGGCTCACCGAGGTTCGCAAATCGGGTGTGCTGCCCTACCTGCGCCCCGACGGCAAGACCCAGGTCACCATCGAATACGACGGCGACCGGCCGGTTCGGCTCGACACCGTCGTCATCTCCACCCAGCACGCCGCGGACATCGACCTGGACAACCTGCTCGCCCCCGACATCCGGGAAAAGGTCGTCGAGGCCGTGATCGCCGACCTCGAGCTGCCCTCGCTGGACACCTCGAACATCCGGCTGCTGGTCAACCCGACCGGCAAGTTCGTGCTCGGCGGCCCGATGGGTGACGCCGGCCTGACCGGCCGCAAGATCATCGTCGACACCTACGGCGGCATGGCCAGGCACGGTGGCGGCGCCTTCTCCGGCAAGGACCCGTCGAAGGTGGACCGGTCGGCCGCGTACGCCATGCGCTGGGTCGCCAAGAACGTCGTCGCGGCCGGCCTGTCCGACCGCGTCGAGGTGCAGGTGGCCTACGCCATCGGCAAGTCCGCCCCCGTCGGCCTGTTCGTGGAGACCTTCGGCACCGAGAAGGTCGACCCGGCCCGCATCTCGGCCGCCATCTCCGAGGTCTTCGACCTGCGCCCCGGCGCGATCATCCGCGACCTGGACCTGCTGCGCCCGATCTACGCACCGACCGCCGCGTACGGCCACTTCGGCCGCACCGACGTCGACCTGCCCTGGGAGCACACCGACAGGGCGGACAAGTTGCGTGCTGCCGTCGGCCTGTAGGGATGGGGCCGGTGCCGGTGTGGGCGTGTCGTCCTGCCCTGGGAGGCTCTATCCGATTAGGGCGGATAAATTGCGCGCGGCCGTCGGCCTGTAGGCCGACGCCAGCCGAGTGAACAAACCCGCGGCGGAAACCCCCGCCATCCCGGGGGTACCGCCAGCGGGCCCCGCAGCCGTGGAGCACCCGATCGCTCGGGTGCTCCCGTTGCTGTCTCCGGCGCATTTGGACCGGGACTTCGATTATCTGGTGCCGCCTGAACTGGATGCCCTTGCGCAGCCGGGTGTTCGAGTGCGCGTTCGTTTTGCGGGACGGCTGGTCGACGGGTACCTGCTGGAGCGTCGCACGCACAGTGATCACGGCGGAAAGCTGGTCCCGCTCGAACGGGTTGTTTCCGGTGAGCGGGTGCTGACGCCGGAGATTTTGCAGTTGGCCACTGCGGTGGCTACCCGGTATGCGGGAACTCGGGCCGACGTGTTGCGGTTGGCGATTCCGCCGAGGCATGCGCGCACGGAAACCGGTGGGGTGAAGAAGAAGTCTGCCGAAGGTGATGCGGCGCAAGAGGATTCGTCGGCTGCGACGAAGGGTGGGAAGCGGGGCGGTGGTTCGGCTGCGAGTGTCCCGCTGAAGGTGAAGTCGGCGTCGGACGTGGGGTCGGCCGATTCGGCTGGGGCCGAAGCTGATTCGGTGACGGATGAGCCGATGGTGGATTCGAGTGCCTCAGCTGGGGTTTCGAGTGTGCCGAGCTCCGTTGCCGCGCAACATGTCTCGACTACGCCAGTAGGCGTTAATGAGCCAGTGCAGTCGTCGGAATCTGCATCCCTGACCGCCGCTTCCGATCGGATCGACACCGATTCCGGCACGCTTGATCCGGAGTCCGTCGCTGGCTCTGCAACTTCTGCGGCCGATCCTATAGCGACGCAAGATGTCTCGCCCATGCCGTCCGGCCCCGATGGTGCTGGCCCGTCGCCGCAGTCGTCCTCCGAGGTGGCGCTGAAAGCCAATTCAGCTGGTGGAGTGAGTGATTCGCTTGCCGGTTATGGTGCAGCAGGCGAGGTCGGCTCGGTCGGCGCCGCATCGGAGATGGCTGAGTCCGCAGGGACGCACGAAGTTTCGTCCGCGTCGGCAGGCAACGCCGCTGCGCCGACATCGCCGGAATCGAACGCCGCGAATGCCGAGGGAACCGAAGCGGATTCGGCGACCGACGCGAGTCGAACGCCAGGCGCGGCCGATGGCGGTGCCGAGCCTGTGTCTGGGTCGGCGACAGCGCAAGACGACCAGCAGGTCACTGTCGACCACGGCCCATGGGGACGGTATATCCATGGCCCGGCGTTCATGACCGCATTGGAGCAAGGCAAAGGTCCACGGGCGGCGTGGCAAGCGTTGCCGGGGGAGGACTGGCCGCGCCGCTTGGCGGAATTGGCCGCCGCGGTGGTCGCGCGCGGACGTAGCGCGATCCTGATGGTGCCGGATCAGCGGGATCTGGATCGCGTGCTGGCGGAATGCACTCGGCTGATGGGGGATTCGGCGGTCGGCTTGTCCGCAGGACTCGGACCGGCCGCGCGGTATCGGCGCTGGCTCGCGGTGCTACGCGGGACGGCACAGGTGGTGGTCGGTACCCGCAGCGCGGTGTTCGCGCCCGCGAAAAACCTCGGACTGATCGCGATCTGGGACGACGGCGACGACACTTACGCGGAACCGAGGTCGCCGTATCCGCATGCGCGTGAGGTGGCGATGCTGCGCTCGCACGAGACGGGAGCGGCGTTCGTCGCGGGCGGTTTCGCGCGAACCGCGGAGATCCAGGCGGTCGTCGAGTCCGGCTGGGCGCACGACCTGGTCGCCGACCGGATGGTGGTGCGGGACGCGGCGCCGCGGATCAGCGTGCCCGGCGATACCGATATCGCGCTGGAGCGGGATCCGGTCGCACGCGCGGTCCGCATCCCCGGCGTGGCCTACGCCGCGGCGCGGTCGGCGCTGAAGGAAGGCGCCGGCGTGCTGGTGCAGGTGCCGCGGCGCGGGTACGTCCCGTCGCTGGCCTGTGCGAAATGCCGGACCCCGGCCAGGTGCCGGCACTGCAACGGACCGCTCGCGCTACCGGACGGCCGTGCGCGGCACAGTGATTCGCAAGGCGACGCCGCGCACAGTCCGAACTGTCGCTGGTGCGGCATCACCGAGGCCGCCTTCCGCTGCGCGTCCTGTGGGTCGCGCGCGTTGCGTGCCGTGGTGATCGGCGCGCAGCGCACCGCGGAGGAACTCGGCCGGGCGTTCCCCGGTGTGCCGATTCGCGGATCGGGCGGCGGCGCGATGCTCGACACGGTGGAACCCGGCCCGCAAGTCGTGGTCGCGACCGTCGGCGCCGAACCGGTCCTGCCCGGCGGCTACGGCGTCGCGCTGCTGCTCGACAGCTGGGCCCTGCTCGGGCGCGCCGACCTCCGGGCGTCCGAGGATGCCTTGCGCCGCTGGATGACCGCCGCGACCCTGGTCCGGTCGCGCGGTCAGGTCATCGTGATGGCTGACCCCGGCATCCCCACCGTGCAGGCCCTGGTCCGCTGGGACCCGGTCGGTCACGCGCGAGTCGAGCTGGCCTCCCGCGCCGAAGTAGGCTTCCCGCCCGCCGTGCGCATGGCCGCCGTCGACGGCACCGCCGAATCCATCAACGAATTACTCACCGCCACAGACCTTCCGGCCGACGTCGACGTCCTCGGCCCCGTCCCGCTACCGGACGGCGCCCGCAAACCCTTCTCCTCCGGCGACTCACCCGCCGAAGTCGAACGCATCCTGCTGCGCGTCGACCGCAAGTCCGGCGCAGCGCTCGCGCGCGCGCTCACCGCCGCCCAGGCCATCCGCAGTACGCATCGTTCGGACGCGCCACTGCGGGTACAGATCGACCCGGTCGACATCGGCTGATCGAGGCCTCGCTCTCGGTGGCGGATTCGACTCTCGATTCCAAGCCCCTGGTGCGGAAAGCGCGCCACAAAGTTGTGCGGCAACGGTGAGCTGTTGGCCGCAGGTGGCGCATGGCGGCGGCAAAGAAGCAGACCCGCCGCCATGTCCCGCGCGACATTTCAGGCCGGGTGGGGTGGGACATGGTGGCGGCAGACGTCGAGTAGATCGGCCGCCATGTCCCGTTCGACGTTCGGGTGGGGGGCGTGTGGGACATTGGGGCGGCGAACGTCGGGAAGGACCGCCTAGTGCGCCACTCGCCGGAACGCCGGGGTGCGATCGGCTGAATCGACCGACTGCCCGTCACTCCGGATGTCGGCCCAGCGTGCGGTGAAGCCACAACGCCGAATCCGTCGCAGCGTGCGGTGAACCACCACACCGAATTCGGCACGCCTTGCGGTGAGCCACGACGCCGAACCTGTCGCACCGCGCGGTGAGCCACTGCGCCGAATTCGGCACGCCCTGCGGCGAGTTCGCAGGCACTTAAGGGGAACGCGCCGCGCCTCGTGATTGAGTGGACCGATGACGCCCCCTTCGCTCCGCCGCCCCTCAGCGTCCGTGTGCTTTGTGCTCGTCGCCCTGACTCCCACAGCCTGCACCGCCGACGACACGAATCCGGCGAAGTCGATCCTGACCCTGTCTGTATCCCCGCAAGCCCCTGGCTCGGCCGGCACGCGCATCGCCCTCACCTGTGAGCCCACCGGCGGTGAGCATCCCGCCGCAGACGCGGCCTGTGCGGCGCTGACTGCGGCCGACGGCGACTTCGACAAGCTCGCGGGCGATCCCACCGCGGTCTGCGTGCAGGTCTTCGAGCCGGTCACTGCGATGGCCACCGGCACCTGGCGGGGCAGGTCGGTCACTTGGGAGAAGACCTTCGGCAACAAGTGTGAACTGAGCGCCCGGACCACGCCCGTCTTCTAGCTCTCGGTGGTGCGCAGCGCCTCGATCTCCCGCTCGACCGCGGCGAGCAACTCGACCGGGCAGCCCCAATAGTCGTAGATTCCACCGCGGTCCCGGTTGCTGCCGCAGACGATGAATACCCCGGTGCCGAGTGCGCGTTTGAGGTGACCCGCCAGCCAGCCGACGAAGCCGCTGTTGTCCAGCCCGGCGGGGAAGTGGAACGAGAACAGGCCGAACTTCTCCACCTCGGCGCCCTCGGCCTCGGCGAACGGAACGAGCGCGCTCCAGCTCTCCGCGTCACGGACTACGGCGAGCGTCCGCGGCGTCAACTGCGGCGGCTCGGCCAGTGGGCTTTCCCGGAAACACCACACGCCGTCGTGCACGTCGAGGTCCGCTTCCGCGATGACCCGCCGAAGTCGTTGGGCCGTTTGGGCTTCGGTCTCGATGCTGATATCCACCACCCGCCAACCGTAGCAATGGTCGCTCGTGATTATTCTTTAACTGGCCGATCAGTTAATGATAAGATCGGGCTATGGCCAGAACCGTCGATCCGAATCGTGTCGCCGAACGCCGGCACGCCATCACCCTGGCCGCCGCCGAGCAGTTCGCCACGCACGGCTACGAACGCACCACCGCCACGCAGATCGCTCGCGCCGCCGGACTGAGTTCGGGCAGCGTCTTCTACTACTTCAAGGACAAGGCCGCCGTCTTCCGCTCGATCTTCGAGCTGTCGATTCCCTTGCACACCGCGGTGATTGCCCGCCATATCGACCGAACCGATTGTCTCGCTGCCATTCTCGACATCGTCGACGCGCTGGCCGCCGAGGCGTTGGACCCGGCGGCACCCGGGCTGATGGTGGAGCTGCTGCGCCGCCTCGGTCAGGACGAGGAGCTGACGAAGGTCGTTGTGGAGGATGCGCGATTGAGTGCCGAGGCGCTTGGCGCACTGGTCGAACGCGGCATCCGCACCGGGCAGATCGACCCGGGCTTCGAACCCATGGAGACCGCGCGCTGGATTCTCGCCGTCATCGACGGCGCCTTCCTCAATGCCGACCCCGATCACCCGCGTGACCCGCGCCCGCTGGTGCGCGCGACCGTATCCCGGCTGTTGCGGCCGATCGAAACGGAGCACCCATGACCACCACCTCCACACCTACTGTGCTGCGCTTCTCCTCGATGTGGCGCTGGCTGTTCGTGATCGGCGGACTGGCCGTCGGCTGCGGCCTCGGCTTCGCGGTGCCGCCGGTCGGGCGCTGGGCGATCAGCGTCGGCCTGGATCCCGGTCCGCTCCAGGTCGCGATGGCGGTGCCGCCGGTCTGGCTGGTGCCGGCCGCGGCGTGCCTCGGAATTGGCGCGGGCCTGGTGCTTTTCGAGATCGGCCGCAAGGAGAGCCTGACCCTCACCGTCGCCGACGACCACGTCGAACTGGTCAAAGAGGGTCGCGCACAACATGTGCCGCGGAAACACGTCGCCGCCGTATTCCGCGAGGACGCCGACCTGGTGCTCACCGATCATGCCAACCGCCGGCTCGCACGGTTCCGCGCAAACGACTTGCGCCGCACCGATATCGAGCACGCGTTCCGCAATCACGGCTATCCATGGCTAGCGCAGAACGATCCGTTCGGCGCGGACTTCATTCGCTGGGTCGACGGCCGACCCGAGACCGGGAAGGCCGCCGACACCCTGCTGCGCGCTCGTCGGCGCGCACTCGCCGACGAAAAGCCCCTCGTCGTGGAGGAACTCGATGAGGAACTGCTCGACCTCGGCATCGATGCCCGAGACCGTCAGGGGGAACAGCACATTCGATTGTTCGGCCAGGTCGAGTAGGCGACCTCGTCTGGTGACGAGACGACGGCAGCCATGCCTGCTGGTCAGGCGAGCTTCGCCCGGCGGTCAGGCAACCGCGCCAGGTAATCAGGCGAACACGTCTCGATTACGTTCGGCCCACTCGGCATA
Organism: Nocardia suismassiliense; assembly: GCF_900269665.1. Taxonomy (GTDB): domain Bacteria; phylum Actinomycetota; class Actinomycetes; order Mycobacteriales; family Mycobacteriaceae; genus Nocardia; species Nocardia suismassiliense. The sequence continues at coordinate 6,574,194 of NZ_LT985361.1, read as the reverse complement.
ACTCGCGGGCGCCCGCCCCAGCACACGCCGCACGTCCTGGCTGATCTCCTGCTCGGCGGCGGTCGGTTCCCCCAGAATCGACAGCGTGTGCTCGACCACCGGCCCGGGCATGAACTGCGACATCCCCGTATATGCCTGTGCCCGAGTCAATTCCACGAATCGAACCGGTGCGTCGAGCGCGGCACCGATGGCGGCCGCCTGCTCCTGCGGTGTGCTGAGCTCGGGTCCGGTCAGGGTGTAGACCTGCCCGGCGTGCCCGTCCTCGGTCAAAGCCGCGGCCGCGACCGCCGCGATATCGGCGGGATCGATGGACGGCAAGCCGACCGCCCCGAAGGGCGCCGCGACCGTCCGTTCGGCCCGCACGGATTCTGCCCACGCGTACGTATTGCTGTAGAAACCGGCGGGCCGCAAAAGCGTCCACTCCAGTCCGGATCGCCGAATGGCCTCTTCGAAGGCGATCAACCGGGCATAGCCCTGGGCATCACTTCTGGTAGCAACCCCCTGCGACGACACGAACACCACCCGCCGCACACCACCGGCTTCAGCGACCTTCAGCAGCAACTCCGGATCCGGTCCGCCCACCAGTTGCTCGCCGGTGATGAGCAGGAACAACGCCTCGGCACCTGCGACGGCAGGGGTGAGGCTGTCCGGATCGCCCAGGTCGGCGCGCACCGAGCGCACACCGTCCGGCAGCGTCACGTCCCCGCCGCCTCGTGAAACCGCGGTGACCTGCCGGCCCGCCTCGGCGAGGGTCCGCACGAGGTGTGCGCCGATGTTTCCGGTTGCTCCGGTAACCACGATCATCATGTTCTCCATTTGAGTTAGTTGACTGACTAAATCGAACGTAACCGACGAACGCCCAGCTTGTCTATAGTGAGTTATGTGACTAACTCAGCAGCCGGAGAGCGGCGGAAGGGTGGTAAACGCGAGCGGCTAGGTGCCGCAGCCGCCCGCGTGTTCCACGAGCAAGGCGTCGAAAAGACCACCATCGCCGACATCGCCCATGCCGCGGACGTACCGGTCGGCAACGTCTACTACTACTTCAAAACCAAGGACCAGCTGGTCCGCGCCGCGATCGGCGCGCACGACCAAACGCTGAACAGCATGATCGCCGAGCTCGAGCAGCTGCCCGCACCGCAGGACCGGCTCAAAGCCCTGATCGGCGGCTGGGTCGACGAGCGCGAGACGGCCGCTAGATTCGGCTGCCCATCGGGCACCCTCGCCACCGAACTGGACAAGCGTGCCGACGGTCTGGACCGCGAGCTGGCCGGTGTCATGCGGCAGCTCGTCGACTGGGTGGAAACGCAGTTCGCGGCCATGGGTCGCGCGGACGCCGAGGAGCTCGCCGTCGCACTGATCGCCGCTTATCAGGGAATCTCGTTGCTCACCAACACCTTCCGCGATCCCGAGCTCATGGTTACCGAGGGGGAGAGGTTGGCGCGCTGGATCGATTCGCTGGCTTCCTGAGCCCTCGATGCCTCGGGAATGCTTCACCAGACTCTTGCGTTCGATGCATTGTCGATATATCGTCGATAATGTGAAACGAACACGAGAGCCTGAGGAGGCTTACATGGAACACCAAGGACATCGAGAATTCGGCCGGCGTGGCCCCCGGCAGCGCCCGGGCGGCGAAGACTTCGACCCGCGCCAGCGGTTCCGCCGCGGCGGACGACACGGGCACGGTCCCGACTTCGGACCGGGCTTCGGCCCAGGATTCGGGCCGGGTTTCGGACCGCACTTCGGTCGCGGCCGCGGTCGCGGCGGACGTGGCCGGCGCGGTGACGTGCGAGCGGCGGTGCTACTGCTGCTCACCGAGCGGCCGATGCACGGTTATGAACTCATCCAGCAGATCCGCGAGCGCAGCGACGACATCTGGCGTCCGAGCCCGGGGTCCATCTACCCCGCGCTGGCACAACTGGAAGACGAGGGCCTGGTCCTCATCGAGAAGATCGCCGGGCGCAAGACGGCCCAGCTGACCGAGGCGGGCACCGCGTACGTCACCGAACATCGGGACGACATCGGCGACCCGTGGGCCGACGTCAAGCAAGACGTCGGTGCGCAGGCCATCGACCTGCGTGAACTCGTCGGCCAGCTGATGGGCGCGGTGGCACAGGTCGCGGCGGCGGGCACCCCGGCGCAGGCGGCCCGCGCGGCGGAGCTGCTCACCGAGACCAGAAAGTCTCTTTACCGAATTCTGGCCGAAGACGAGACCCCCGAAAAGTAACGGGGTGTGAAACACCGCGTCAGAGTGCACATTTGGGGCGGTTTCGGTAGATCATTGTGAGATGCGACAGTTTCGGGGTTTGTGGGTTTGGGGATTTTCACACTTGGGTAAGGCGGTGTTGGCCGCCGCGCTGGTTGCCGTAGCGATACTCGGCACCGGTGTCGCGCAGGCCGAGCCGTCCGGCTACCGTCCGCCCGAGATCCCCACCCAGCCCGGCCCGCCGCAGACCGACCACCTCGGCGCGGCTCGCTATCTGAAGACTAACGACAACGTGGTCCCGTTGGGCACCAACAACTTCGGCTGCAAGCCGACCGCAGCCCACCCGCGCCCCGTCGTCCTCGCACACGGTACCGACTCCAGCGCCTACTCGGACTACTCGGCCATCGCGCCGCAACTCGCCGCCGCCGGTTTCTGCGTCTTCGCGCTCAACTACGGCGGCACCCCGGGGGCGGAAAGCTACGGCACCGAGGACGTGGTGCTCAGCTCGCACCAGATCGGCGCGTTCGTCGACCAGGTGCTCGCGGCCACCGGTGCGAGCCAGGTCGACCTGGTCGGATTCTCTCAGGGCGCCACGGTCACCCGCTTCTACGTCAACAAGCTCGGCGGTGCGCCGAAGGTCGGCCAGTGGGTCGGTCTGGCGTCGCCGAGCTACGGCGGAGTGATGTACGGACTGGTGCCCGTGGTGGACGCGGTGCCGGGCGGGATGATGGCGTTCGCCAGGGTGACCTCGCTCGCCGCGGTGCAGCAGGCGCAGGGCTCGGCGGTCATGCTCGAACTCAACGCGGGCGGCGACACCGTGCCCGGCCCGAAGTACACGACCATCGGCAGCAAGGTCGACGAGATGATCCAGCCGAACAGCAATATCGCGCTGCGCGGCCCCGGCGCGGTGAACATCTCGCTGCAGGACCGCTGCGCGATCGACCTGACCGGACACTTCCACATGGTGTACGACCCGTTCGTGCAGCAGCTGCTGTTGAACGTGCTCGACCCGAGCACCCCGGCGCCGGTCTGCAGTCCGGTGATGTTGGGCACCGGCATCCCTGAAGTGATCATCGCAGGAAACTCCTGACCAGGGCGGCCGGGCGGGGGACAGTTCACCCCGCCCGACCGCAATGGAGTTCTACCAGCTTCGGGCTGGTGGATCGGGGACATTCGGTCGTCTCACTAGAATGAGACGACCGTGTTCGTCCGCCTCCGGGAGTTTGCCGTGACCATTCAGTCAGTTCGCCTGTTCGGCGATCCCATCCTGCGTGCCCGCGCGGCGGAGGTCACCGTATTCGACCGGGAACTGCAGCAGCTGGTGACCGACCTGACCGACACCATGCACGACGATGGTGGCGTCGGCATGGCCGCACCGCAGATCGGAGTGGGGATGCGTGTTTTCGTGTACGACACTCATGACGCCGCGGGGCATCTGGTGAACCCGCAGTGGGAAGTCATCGGCGACGAAGAGCAGGTCGGGCCCGAGGGCTGCCTATCGATTCCGGGGGTGCGCTACGACACCCGGCGCGCGCTGCGAGTCCGGGCGACCGGCGTCGACATGCACGGCGCGCCGGTCGAATTCACCGCCGACGGGCTGCTGGCCCGCTGCGTGCAACACGAGACCGACCACCTCGACGGGGTGCTGTTCATCGATCGGCTCGACCCGGCGGCGCGCAAGGACGCGATGCGGACCATTCGCGAATCCGACTGGTTCAGCGCGGGTGTCACGGTGCGTCCGTCGCGGTCGATGAGCGGAACGGGCCAGGCCGGTCCGTTCGGACGGGGTCGCTGATGCGCATCGTCTTCGCGGGCACGCCGGAACCGGCCGTGCCGTCGCTGCGGCGCTTGATCGAATCCGAGCGCCACGAGGTGATCGCCGTGGTGACCAGGCCCGACGCGGTCGCCGGGCGTGGGCGCAAGGTGACCAGGTCGCCGGTCGGGCTGCTGGCCGACGAGCACGGTATCCCGGTGCTGACACCACGTCGTCCGTCCGAGCCGGAGTTCATCGAACAGCTCACCGCGCTGGCGCCCGACTGCTGCCCGGTCGTGGCCTACGGTGCGTTGCTGCCGCAGCAGGTGCTCGACATCCCCCGCTTCGGCTGGATCAACCTGCACTTCTCGCTGCTGCCCGCGTGGCGTGGCGCGGCGCCGGTGCAAGCCGCGATCGACGCCGGTGATGAGATCACTGGGGCGGCCACCTTCCAGATCGAAGCCGGGCTCGACACCGGTCCGGTGTTCGGCACGGTGACCGAGAAGATCGCCGTCACCGACACCGCTGGCACCCTGCTCGACCGGCTCGCCGTGAGCGGTGCCAAGTTGCTCGAAGCGACCCTCGACGGGGTGGAAGACGGGACGCTGCAAGCGGTTCCGCAGTCCAACGAGGGAATCTCGCACGCTCCCAAGATCACCGCCGAGGCCGCGCACATCCGTTGGGACCTGCCCGCGCTGGCCATCGCCCGCCGTATTCGTGCGGTCACCCCCGCGCCCGGCGCGTGGACGGAGGTCGACGGCAATCGCCTGAAGATCGGTCCGGTCGAAATGGTGGAGGAAGAGTTGCCGTTGCGGACCATCGAGGTCCGTAAGTCCGGTGTTTATGTCGGCACCGCAACTACGGCACTTCGCCTGGATCAGGTTCAGCCTCAAGGCAAACGCATGATGGCGGCCCTCGACTGGGCGCGCGGCGCGCGATTGCAGCCCGGTGCGGTGGTCGAGTGACGATCCTCGATCGTCCAGGAACATCGGTGCGGAGGAGGCCGGCCCGCGGTGATGTCGCCACGCTTTTGAAGCAGCGCGCACTCGCTGCTGGGCATCGTGGTGGAACGCCGATCATCTGGTGCCTCAACAGCGCAACCCTGGCGCGGCCGAAGACGGCGCGCCAATTCATATCCGTGGCGATGCGCCGCGACCTCAACGAGAGCGGTGGAGCATGACAGCACGGTGCAAGATCTCGCTAACCGAGCGAGGTGTCGAAGCGGGGTTCGCGCATAGCGAGGCGGCCGGTTTCGCACAGGGCGGGCCAACCGGCTTCGTGCGGGCCTGGGGCGTTGGTTTCGCGCGGGGCGGCGTGACCGGATTCGCGCACGGTGCTGCGGTTGAAATCGCGCAGGGCGCGGTGATCGCATGACACCACCGGAGCGTAAGCGCGGCAATGAGTCTCGTGATTCCGGCCGGCCGCGTAATGACCGGTCGGGCAGTGCTGAATCCGCGCGGGGCGGTTCGGCTCCGCGCGGGGCGCGTGCAGCCGACGGGTCGGCCGGACGATCGGGCGGGTCGGCCGGACGATCGGGCGGGTCGGCCGGACGATCGGGCACCGGGCGGGCCACGGGATCGGCGAAGGGTGGTGCGGGGACTGGCGCGAGCCGGTCGGCACCCGGTCGCGGTGGGCAGTCGACCCAGAGTGGTTCGCGGTCAGCTGATCCGGCGGGGCGTTCGGCTGGATCAGCGAAACGTGGTGGCGGCCCGAAGGATCGGGGATCGAGCGCGGGTGGGCGTCCGGGCGAGACCGCCGATGCTCCTCGGCTTGTCGCGCGCGACGTGTTGCGGGCGGTGCGGGAGCGCGACGCGTACGCGAATCTCGTTCTGCCGGGACTGCTTCGGGAGCGGCGGATCACCGGCCGGGATGCGGCCTTGGCCACCGAGCTCACTTACGGTGCCTGCCGTTCGCGCGGGCTGCTCGACGCGGTGATCGAGGCGGGCGCCGGTCGGCCGATCGCGGAGATCGATGGACCGCTGCTGGATGTGTTGCGGCTCGGCGTATATCAGCTGCTGCGGACCCGTATCGGGGCGCACGCGGCGGTGGATACCTCGGTGGCGCTCGCGCGCAGCGAATTCGGTGCGGGCAAGGCCGGTTTCGTGAACGCGGTGCTGCGGCGCGCCGGGGAGAAGACGGTCGAGGAATGGGTGGCGCAGCTCGCGCCGTCGGATCCGGTGGGCCGGTTGGCCTTCGAGTTCGCGCATCCGATGTGGATCGCGCAGGCCTTCGCGGACGCGCTCGGCGCACGGGCGGGGGAGCTGCGCGACGCGCTGGCCGCCGATGACGCCCGCCCTGCGGTGCATCTGGTCGCCCGCCCTGGTGAAATCACCGCGGAGGAATTGGCGCTCGTCACCGGCGGCGAAGAAGGCCGCTGGTCGCCCTACGCGGTCTACCTGGACGGCGGCGACCCCGGAAAACTGGAGCCGGTGCGCGAAGGCATGGCCGGGGTGCAGGACGAGGGCAGTCAGCTCGTCGCCCTCGCGCTGACCCGCGCCCCGCTGAACGGTCCGGACGGCGGCCGCTGGTTGGACCTCTGTGCCGGCCCGGGCGGTAAAGCCGCCCTGCTCGGTGCCCTGGCCGCGATCGACGGCTTCCGTGTCGACGCGGTCGAGCCCGCGGAGCACCGCGCCGAACTCGTTCGCAAGTCCGTGCACGGCCTGCCCGTCGACGTGCACGTCACCGACGGCCGCGACAGCGGACTGACCCCCGGCTACGACCGCATCCTGGTGGACGCGCCGTGCACCGGCCTAGGCGCACTGCGCCGCAGGCCCGAGGCCCGCTGGCGTCGCACCCCCGCCGACGTCGCCGAACTGGTCACCCTGCAGCGCGAATTGCTCACCGCCGCATGGGATCTGCTCCGCCCCGGCGGCGTCCTGCTCTACTCCACCTGCTCGCCGCACCTGTCGGAAACGGTCGTCGTGGTAGCCGACGCGGTCCGCCGCCTCGGCGCCGAACAACTCGACGCCCGCCCCCTCCTCCCCGGGGTCGACGACCTCGGCGACGGCCCGACCGCCCAACTCTGGCCGCACCGCCACGGCACCGACGCGATGTTCATGGCCGCCCTCCGCAAACCCTGACCCGCAGGATCGAGGGGAACTGGTGTAGGCGGCTTCTCGGGCGATTCGCCAGCACCAGTTCCTCGTGATCACTCGTCCAGCTCGGGTTCGACGGTGAACGTCGACGGGCGCGCCTGGCGTACGCGTCGTTGAATAGGTCCCGGCGGTTGCGGCAGCCGACTGCGCGCTTCGGTCCGCCAGCCCGCGTCGATGATCGCCGGCATCACGCCGGGGCTCGTGCGGGTTCAGCGGTGCGGGCCGATGGGCTGGGGCCATCGAATTGGGCGCGGTCCGAGCCGAGGTGCCGATCGTTCCGTCACCGTCAGCTCCCGCCCGGTTCCATTCGTACAATCCCGCGCCGTGCGGCATCGGGCAGACTGACGTTCATGGCACTGACGTGGCAAGACGTGGTCGCCCTCGCGACCGAACTCCCCGGCGTCGAAGAGTCGACCTGGTGGAACAGTCCAGCCTTGAAGGTCGGCGGCAAGGGCTTCGGCCGGTTACGCGTCGACGCCGAGGGTGGGTTGGCTCTGGTGTGTGATCCCGCCGAGAAGGAGGCGCTACTGGCCTCCGGTGATCCGGCGTTCTACACCACCCCGCACTACGACGGTCACCCGTTCATCCTCATCGATCTCGAACGTGTCGCCCGCGAACAGCTTCGCGAAATGCTGGACGACGCATGGTGGCTCACCGCTCCGCCGAAGGTGCGCAAGCAGCGAGCGTCCGCCAAGGGTTGAGCCCGTTACTCCCGGCTCGACTGCTCCCGAAGCCGCGCAAGGGTTTTCGCGAGGATGCGCGACACGTGCATCTGCGAGATGCCCATCTGCTGGGCGATCTGGGTCTGCGTCATCGATTCGAAGAACCGCATGGTGAGGATCCGGCGTTCCCGCTCGGGCAGCCCGGCCAGCAGCGGACGGATCGCGACATACTCTTCCACCCGGTCGAATTGGGACTCTTCCTCACCGAGGGTGTCCAGCAGGGAGGCATCGGTGTCGCGGCCGAGGGTGGCCGCGTCGATGGAGCTCGGCTGGTAGGCGTTGCCCGCGATGACGGCCTGGGTCACCTCGTCCGGGTCCACGTCGAGTTCGGCGGCGATCTCCTTGGCCGTCGGTGACCGGCCGAGCCGCTGGGAGAGCGCGTCGATCGCCGCGCCGATGCGCAGATGCGTCTCCTTGACCCGCCGCGGCACCCGCATGGCCCAGGTGTTGTCGCGGAAGTAACGACGCACCTCGCCCATGATCGTCGGCACCGCGAAGGACAGGAAGTTCGAGCCGCGCTCGACGTCGAACCGGTCGACGGCGTGCACCAACCCGACTCGCGCCACCTGGGTGAGGTCGTCGAACGGTTCACCGCGCCCGCTGAACTTGCGCGCGATGTGATCGGCCAGCGGGATGCAGCGACTGATCAGTTCGGCCCGGATCGCGCTGTGCCGCGCGGTCCCCGGCTTGCTCGCGCCCAGCTGTTCGAAGAGCAGACCGACGTCGTCGTAGCTGGCGACAGTCTTGACCGCTTCGATGGTTTCGTTTTCCTCGACGGCATCCTCGGTGCTGACATCGTCCGTGTCCTCGGCGGCGCTCTCCGCGTCGTCGGCTTTCTCGGTGGCGGGATCCGCCTTGTCGGTAACGGTGTCGGCGTTGTCGTCGCGATCGGAGTCGAACACGGTGTCCTCGTCCGCCACTACGCTTTCCCCCGGACCCGACGGAACTCGACCGTCGTCGGATATCCGGAAACCGTCGAATCGAACGAATCCTGTGTTGCCTGTACCTCATCGGTGAGGGTGCGCAGTACATGCCAGCCGAAGCTGCGCTGATCGGGTAAACCCGCCTTGCCCGCGATGCCGCTGACGCGGACCAGCAACTCGGTCTCGCCCACGGTGAAGCGACAGTTCAGGCTGGTGTCGGGTCCGGCGACGGCAATCAGGGTCGAGCAGACCTCGTCGACGGCCAGCCGGATGTCGGCCACCTCGTCCAGCGTGAAATCGCTTAGTAGGACGAGAGTTTCGGCGAGCCCACGAACGATGGGCAGCTGTGTGACCGATGCGGCCACCCGAATCTCCACCGGGGTGCTGTACAGCCCCTGTTCCGCCGAAATGTTGATCACCCTATGCAGGCTACCCACTCCCGCGCTGGACAACCCACACTACCGATAGACTGCGACGTTGTGTCCACCCCGACTTACGCGCGCCCGGCCGCTCCGATGATCGCCCCCTCCATCCTGTCCGCCGACTTCGCCCACCTCGCGGACGAGGCCAAGGCGGTCGCGGGGGCCGACTGGCTACACGTCGACGTGATGGACGCGCATTTCGTACCGAACCTGACACTGGGCCTGCCTGTCGTGGAGAGCCTGCTGAAGGCGACCGACATCCCCCTCGACTGCCACCTGATGATCGAGGATCCGGGCCGTTGGGCGCCGCCGTACGCCGAGGCGGGCGCGCACAATGTGACCTTCCATGCCGAGGCGACCGACGATCCGATCGCGGTGGCCCGCGATATCCGCGCGGCGGGTGCCAAGGCCGGACTCTCGGTGAAGCCGAACACACCGATCGAGCCGTACCTGGAGATTCTGCGCTCGTTCGACACCCTGCTGGTGATGAGCGTCGAGCCCGGCTTCGGCGGGCAGTCGTTCATCGCCGACGTGCTGGAGAAGGCGCGCACGGTGCGCAGGCTGGTGGACGCGGGCGAGCTGCGACTGCTGGTGGAGATCGACGGTGGGATCAACACCGACACGATCGAGGCCGCCGCGGAGGCAGGCATCGACTGCTTCGTCGCCGGGTCCGCGGTGTACAACACGGCCGACCCCAAGGCGGCCGTCGAGTCGCTGCGCAGGCAAGCCGCCGTGGTGCGCGCCGGCTGAGTGCTCGATCGCCAGCTGCGCGGAGTTTTGCGCATCGTTCGTGCGAGTGGCGTCGATTCGCCCGTTGAGTGGCGGTCAGGTACGCGACCTGACGCGAGCTGCGAATCGCTTGCAGCGCATGGGTTGCGGGCAACGCTCTACCTCGTCGCGCGATCGCCCCAATGGAGCGGTGCCGTGGTGCGCGTTGGTCTGTCCCGGCGAATTCGCTTACAGCGCGCGCGTTTTGCAGGCGCCGATCGCCCGCGTCGCCTCGATCACCGCGTTGAGCGGCGGCCGGGTGGTCGCGGTTGCGGGGGAGCGGATCCAGGTGCGGTAGCCGGTGTGCTCGTCGTCGGGCGAGGGGAGCACGATCTGGCTGCCGGTGCAGGCCACCGTCGCGTACAGCCGGAACAGTTCGGCGGAGACCGCGGCGGTCAGGGTGTCCGGCCGGTACGGTCCGGTCAGGAAGGTCCAGCGCTGGGCGCGGGGATGATCGAGGACCGGTCCCGCGATGGCGGCCTGTTCGAGCCGCTGCTGCACCCGCTCGCCGAGGTCGGCGGGCATGGTGATGGCACCGTAATGCGTGCCGATGTGCAACAGAATGCGTCGCGAGGTGGGATCGATCGAGGCGGGCAGGTGCAATTCGCGCTGGTACTGCACGCAGCGAACTTCCAGCGTCGAATCGAGAAGAGTGGTCACGCCGCGCCCCCAACTGTGTCGAACTTGATTAGGCCCACTGTGGTTTCTTGCTTCCGTGAGTGGTGGACAAATCCTTCGGTCGAACTTCCTGGTGGTATCACGTGCTTCACCAGGTCTAACGGTTCCTCTTCGAACTGTTCGGTGAACGATAGGAATCAGCTACATAACAATATTGCTGCTATTTCGGTCACGGCGCAAGCAAATGTTAAAAGTGAGCGGCAACTGGGTACGACCAGCACTCACGGGTTTGCCGGAAGTGTGCAAAACACAAACTGGTGGTATCCATATCGCGGCCCAATAATCATTGTCGACCTGAAAAAGTCGAAATATCCGCATTGTTGATTCGAATTCGACATCAACTCTTTATTGATCGTTTGCCCACGCGCCTGTCTACTGGCTGGCGGTCTGCTTCCTTCGGCGGTTGCCGGGACACGGTCTGCTGGCTCTTTGAGCGGAACCGTGCTGTCGGCTACGACCAGCCGTCGTTAAGCTGAGCCAAGGGCATCGACCGGCGGGAATACCCGTCGCGGCCGGGCTGTTCCGCAACCGGGGACAACGACAGGGAGTCATGGCATGTTCACAGGCATCGTCGAGGAGCTGGGCGAGATCGTCGCCACCGAGCGGTTGGCCGACGCCGCCCGGCTGACGATCCGGGGCGAGCTGGTGACCTCCGATGCCGGGCACGGTGATTCGATCGCGGTGAACGGCGTGTGCTTGACCGTCGTCGAGGTGGTGGGCGGCGATTCGTTCACCGTCGACGTGATGCAGGAGACGCTGGATCGCTCCAGCATCGGCAAGCTGGACACCGGATCGAAGGTCAACCTGGAACGGGCCGCCGCACTGAACAGCAGGCTCGGCGGACACCTCGTGCAGGGCCACGTCGACGGCACCGGCACCGTGCTCTCCCGCACCCCCTCGGAGAACTGGGACGTGGTGCGCATCTCGCTGCCCGACAAGATCGCCCGCTACGTGGTGGAGAAGGGCTCGATCACCGTCGACGGCATCTCGCTCACCGTCTCCGGCCTCGGCGTCGCCGACGAGCCCGCGGAGGCGGGCAGCGGCGACTGGTTCGAGGTCTCGCTCATCCCCACCACGCTTGCCCTGACAAATCTCGGCTTTGCCACCGTCGGCACCACCGTCAATCTGGAGGTGGACGTCATCGCGAAGTACGTGGAGCGTCTGCAGCAGCGCGGGTGAACAGCCGGGCGGTCATCAGCCACGAGCGACGCCGTAGTGTAGGGGCGGACCTAATTCGAGATGGAGCACAACAGACGTGACCAGGTTCGACACCATCGAGCGCGCAGTCGCCGACATCGCCGCCGGTAAGGCCGTAGTCGTCGTCGACGACGAGGACCGCGAGAACGAGGGCGACCTCATCTTCGCGGCGGAGAAGGCCACCCCGGAGCTGGTGGCCTTCATGATTCGCTACACCTCCGGTTACATCTGTGTGCCACTGACGGGTGACGACTGCGATCGGCTCGGCCTGCCGCCGATGTACGCGATGAATCAGGACAAGCACGGCACCGCCTACACCGTGTCGGTCGACGCCCGCGAGGGCATCACGACCGGCATCTCGGGTGCCGATCGCGCCACCACCATGCGACTGCTCGCCTCCGACGAGGCGAAGGCCGACGACTTCACCCGCCCCGGCCATGTGGTGCCGTTGCGCGCGAAGGACGGCGGCGTGCTGCGCAGGCCGGGGCACACCGAGGCCGCGGTCGACCTGTCCCGGATGGCCGGACTGCGTCCCGCGGGCGTGATCTGCGAGATCGTCAGCCAGAAGGACGAGGGCCACATGGCCCGCACCGAGGAACTGCGCGTCTTCGCCGACGAGCACAACCTCGCGCTCATCTCCATCGCCGACATGATCGCCTGGCGGCGCAAGCACGAGAAGCACGTGGTGCGCGTCGCCGAGGCGCGGATCCCCACGGCGCACGGCGAATTCATGGCCGTCGGTTATCAGAGCATCTACGACGAGGTCGAGCACGTCGCGCTGGTGCGCGGCGATCTCGCCGAAGGCGAGGACGTGCTGGTGCGGGTGCACTCCGAGTGCCTCACCGGCGATGTGTTCGGTTCGCTGCGCTGCGACTGCGGTCCGCAACTGGATGCCGCGCTGGAAATGGTCGCCCAGGAAGGCCGCGGCGTGGTGCTGTACATGCGCGGGCACGAGGGCCGTGGCATCGGGCTGATGCACAAGCTGCAGGCCTACCAGTTGCAGGACTCCGGCCACGACACGGTCGACGCGAACCTGGAACTCGGGCTGCCCGCCGACGCCCGCGACTACGGCACCGGCGCACAGATCCTGGTGGACCTCGGGATCCGGTCGATGCGACTGCTCACCAACAACCCGGCCAAGCGCGTCGGCCTGGACGGCTACGGCCTGCGGATCACCGACCGGGTGCCGATGCCGTTGCGCGCCAACGCCGAGAACCTGCGCTACCTGCGGACCAAACGCGACCGGATGGGCCACGATCTGATCGGGCTCGACGACATCGATCTGGGCGAGACCGCCCGCTAATTCCACGGAGAGGCAGACATCGATGAGCGGTACCGGCGTACCGACTTTCGCGCTCGCGGATGCCAAGGATCTGAAACTCGGCATCGTCGCGTCGCGCTGGCACACCACCATCTGCGACACCCTGCTGGCGAACGCCGAACAGGTGGCCAAAGACGCCGGTGTCCTGCACGTCACGGTGGTGCGTTGCGCGGGCGCGATGGAGCTGCCGGTGGTGGCCCAGGAACTGGCGCGCACGCATGACGCGGTGGTTGCGCTCGGTGTGGTGATCCAGGGTGGCACACCGCATTTCGAGTACGTCTGCGATGCGGTCACCGCCGGGCTCACCCGGGTTTCGCTGGACGCGGGCACGCCCGTCGCGAACGGGGTGCTCACCACGAACAACGAGGAGCAGGCGCTGGATCGGGCCGGTCTGCCCGGGTCGGCCGAGAACAAGGGTGAGCAGGCGTGTGCTGCGGCACTCGATGCCGCGATGACGCTGCGTTCCCTGCGGCAGTCCGTGTGATGCCGGTCTCTCGCATTTTTCGAAGGAACGCTGAACCCGCTGCAGGACAAGACGATACCCCCGAGTGGGAGCTCGAGATTCGGCCTCGCCGTTCCGTGCGCAACGCACGAATCGTCGCCGTCGTGATCGCCGCCGCCTTCCTCGCGGGTGGTATCTGGCTGCGCACCGGATCGACCGGGGTGAACTTCCGTGTCGTCGACCAGATAGCCATGATCGGCATCGGCCTGGTCATCGCCGCCGCGGTCCTGCTGCTCACCCGGCCGCGGGTTCGGGTCGGCGCCGGTGGTGTCTCGGTGCGAAACATCCTCGGCGACAACGACTTCTCCTGGGACACCGTGCGCGGCGTCACCTTCCCCGACCGGAAGGCCTGGGCCCGGCTCGAACTCGTCAACGACGACTACGTCCCCATGCTGGCTATCCGCTCCAACGACAAGGTGCGTGCCGCCGAAGCGATGGAGCAGCTCCGCGAACTGGGCGTGAAGTACACCGCCGAGCAGCAGTAAACGGTGGCGCTCTCATCGCGCCCCTGAAGCAATGGAGCGGCGCCGCGCATTAGGCGTGAAGTAACACCGCCGAGCAGGAATGAACCGTGGCGGTCTGATCGCGTCGCCCGGTTCGAGGTTCAGCGGGATAGCAGCATCGGATAGACGATGGGCCCGTGGTCGATGGATAGCTCGCCCTGCCGTTTGAAGCCGAAGCGTTCGAAGAACGGGCAGGCCGCACGGGAGTTGGAGATCAGGAAGCAGGACTCGGTCGAGCCCGCCAGCCGCTGCTCGATGAGGGACGATGCGAAGCCCTGACGCTGACAATTCGGGTGCGTACCGACGGCGGCGAGATACAGGTGGGGTGTATCGGGTCGGACGTCTTCGATCTGGCGGGAGGCCGCAAGTGCCCTGGGGAGACTGCCCTTCAACGCACGGAACAGGGTGAACGGCTTCGCAATCGAGGAGATCACTCCTGGTGGTTCCCACAACGCGACGCTGACAATGTTCCCGTCCGCATCGCACGCGGCGTCGACCATGCCCGTTTCAGCTCGCGAGGCAATCCGCGAATCCCAGAACGCCGGCAGCGCATGCCGCCGCAACCCGGGTCGCGGCCAGAAGTAAGTCATCAGCGGATCCTCGGCGAAAGCCTCCGCGAGGACGAACGCACCGGTCTGCATAACTGCAGGTTAACGGGCAACCCGGGCGCTACCGCAAGATAAACCCTCGACACGCGCGACGAGGACGACGTCGAGCCTGCCCCGGTTGGAGTGGGATAACGACTCAGCGGGTGTCGCCGAGCACAGCTCCCTCGCGGCGGGGGTCGGCGCCGCCGATCCAGCCGTCGCCGTCGCGTTGCAGTGCGCTGAGGCCGCTGGATTGCGGGGCCACGGTGACCTGGTGGCCTAGTTCGCGGAGGCGGACTACCAGGGCATCGTTGTTGCCGTTGTCGGCGGTGTTGATGCTCGGGTGTTCGCCGCCGACGCCGGTTGACGGGGTGTTGCCTGCGCCGAACGACAGGGCGGAGACGGCCTGTTGCGGGTCGAGGCCCCAATCCAGCATGCCGATCAGGGTTTTCACGACGAACTGGATGATCACCGAACCGCCGGGGGAGCCGGCGATGTGGGTGAGGGCGCCGCGGGCACCGTCGGGGGCCTTGTCGAAGACGAGGGTGGGGGCCATCGAGCTGCGCGGGCGCTTGTTGGGCTGGATCCGGTTGGCGACCGGTGCGCCGTCGGTGCCGAGCGGGTCTGCGGAGAAGTCGGTGAGCTGGTTGTTCAGCACGAAACCGTTGACCAGGTGGAACGAGCCGAATGCGGATTCCACCGTGGTGGTCATGGCCGCCGCGTTGCCGTACTTGTCGACCACCGAGATGTGGCTGGTGCCGTGCTCGGGCGGCTGCGCGCCGACACCGAGCGGGACCGGACCGAAGTCGCCGGGCTGTGCGGTGCCCATGCTGCGGCCGCGGTCGATCAGTGCGGAGCGCTGCTTCAGGTAGTTCTTGTCCACCAGGGTCTGCGGCGAATTGCCCGGCAGCGGAATGAAGTCCGAGTCGGCCACGTACTTGTTGCGGTCTGCGTAGGCGAGGCGTTCGGCCTCGGCGATGAGATGGACCGCGTCGGCCTTCGGCTTGCCGCCGTTGCGGGCGTCGGAACCGGCACCGAGATTGTCCGGCGGCAGCGCGGCGAGGTCGAAGTTCTCCAGGATGCCGAGGGTGGCGGCGACGGTGTTGCCGCCGGACGACGGGTTCGGCATGCCGCAGATCTCGTGCGCGCGATAGGTGGTGCACAGCGCGGTGCGTTTCTTCGCCTGGTAGTTCGCCAGATCGGCGGTGGTCATCAGGCTTGGGGTGCGGCCGCCGGACGCGGAGGTGGCCGCGTCCACGATATCGGCCGCGATGGCGCCGGTGTAGAAGGCTTGTGCGCCTTCGGTCGCGACGGCACCCAACGTCTTCGCCATCGCCGGGTTGGTCAACATGGTGTCCGCGGGCTTGGGTGTGCCGTCGGGATTCAGGAAGTACGCCTTCGCGGCCTCATCGAGCGCCAGATCCTTGGCGGACTCCGCGATCTGCCCGGCGAAGCGGGGGCTGATCGGGAACCCGCGGTCGGCGAGGTCGATGGCCGGGTCGAACAGTTCCCGCCAGCCGGTCTTGCCGTGGTCGCGGTGCGCCATCTCCAGCATGCGCAAAACCCCTGGCACGCCGATGGATCGGCCGCTGGCGCGCGCGTTCGGTTTCGGCTCGGACCGATCGGTGTCGCTGACCCAGCGCAGGTAGTTCTCGGTGGCCGCCGCAGGCGCGACCTCTCGCCCGTCATAGGCGTCGACAGTCTTGGTGGTGGCGTCGTAGTACATCAGGAACGCGCCGCCGCCGATGCCGGAGGCCTGGGGTTCGACCAGGCCGAGCACCGTCTGGGCGGCGATGAGCGCGTCCGCGGCGGTGCCGCCCTCGCGCAGCACGCCGCACGCGGCCTTCGTGGCCACCGGGTTCGCGGTCGCGACCGCGTACGTCTTGGTGCGCACCGCCGTCATGCCGGACCGGTAGCCGGTGGAGATCTCCGGGTTGGTGCTGATGTCCTGGGTCTTGCCGCCCGTGGCGCCTGCCGAGGTGGCGGCCACCGGTGTTCCGTTCGGCACCGTGTCGCAGACGGCTCCGGCTTTGTTTTCGTCGGACGAACAAGCCGTGACCGTTCCGAGGGCGAGCAGCACCACAGCCGCCACACCCGTCCACGTTCCTCGCGCGCGCCTCATGGGGGGACTCTAACGCTCGGCGCCGACACCGGGGGAGAGTTTGTCCGACCAACGCCCGGAGAGTCCGGCGATACCAGTGCCGGACGGAAGTCGGCGCATCGAAGGGATTCTTCCCGGCACAACGAGGCACGCGTGACGACGACGAACTCGATTGCGCGCCACCACATATCCGCCCGTCACCCTCGTGACCTGCGACGACTCCGATCACTGCGGACCGGTCGGTAGGCTGATCCGGTGACCATCGAAGCGGTGCTCTTCGACTATTCCGGAACCTTGTTTCGACTCGAGGAGGACGAATCCTGGGGTGCGGACCTGGTCGCGGCCGACGGCCGCCCCTTCGATGTGCACGAGAAGGCCGAGATCCTGCGCAGGATGACCGCACCGGTCGGCCAGCTGGTGCACTTCGACGCGGACGGCCAGCACGCCTGGGACAACCGTGACCTGGACCCGAAGCTGCACCGGCGGGCCTACCTGGAGGTCCTGCGCAAGTCCGGGGTACCGACCGACGACCAAGCCGCCGTCCTCTACGGCCGCCTGATCGATCCGCTGTCCTGGACGCCCTACCCCGACGTCGACGAAGCGCTGACGTCACTTGCGGCCCAGGGCATTCAGGTCGGCGTGGTCAGCAATATCGCGTTCGACATCCGCCCCGCCTTTACCACCCGGAACTGGGACCGATACATCGACGCGTTCGCCCTCTCCTTCGAGATCGGCGCGGTGAAACCGGATCCCCGAATTTTCGCCGCCACCCTCGACAAACTCGGTGTCGATCCGGCCGCAGCCCTGATGGTCGGTGACAGCGCCGAGGCAGACGGCGGCGCAACCGCGCTCGGCTGCCGATTCGCCCTGGTAGACCCGCTGCCCACCACCGAACGCCCGTCCGGTCTGCTCGACGCGTTGGACCAGCACGGACTGTCCTGATCAACCGGCGCGCCCGTGATCAAGACGGCATCATTTCCGGATAACCCCCGCCGCGCCCGAGTTGTCCGGCTCTCTCCGGTGCTCTAGCGTCCTGCTGGCGCACCCGTTGATTCGGGTCGAGAGTGTTGATCGGGAGTGGGGAGCGCCGTGGGCGCGGACTTTTCGGACGAGGACTTAGCGGTCGCCGAGAGATTATGGGCGCTGACCGAGCTGCCCGAGGCGGCAAGGGAAGCCCGGGAAGCCGCTTGGGGGCTGGCGGCATTCGGACTGGCCTATCCGGTGGTCATGGGTCTGACGCGCAGCGCAGAGGCCGCGGGCGGTGCGGCCATCCAGTTCCTGTTCAGCTGGTTGCTCGGCCTCGTCGCCTGGGGATTCACCCGCGGCGCGAGCGGCGTGCGGGTGCTGGCGGTCATCTTGGCGCTCGCGCAGGCCGTGGTCGGCTGGCGCACGCAACCCAACGACATCCCGTTCGAGCAGTGGATCGTGGCGGTGCTCTTCTCGCTCGGTACGTCGGGCGCCGTCGTCTACCAGCTGTGCCGCGCCGAAGCCAAGGAGTGGTTCAGCGCCGGCGAATGACGCGTGCGGTCGCGAACCCGGGCACTGAACCCCCTGTCCGGCAGCGTGTTTCGGCAGAGCGCAGCAGCTCGATCCGAGTCGCGACGCCGCACCGGAACCGAACCCGGATCGCCTTGCCGAGCTTGTCGGACGTGCTCGATAGGCTTGATGGGTGGCAGATCCAGCGACGTACCGGCCCAAGCCGGGCACGATTCCCGTCGAACCAGGGGTGTACAAGTTCCGGGACGCATATCGGCAGGTCATCTACGTCGGCAAGGCAAAGAGTCTGCGCAGCAGACTGAACTCCTACTTCGCCGACGTCGCGTCGCTGCATCCGCGCACGCGGCAGATGGTCACCACGGCCGCGAGCGTCGAATGGACCGTCGTCTCCACCGAGGTGGAGGCGCTGCAGCTCGAATACAACTGGATCAAGGAGTTCGACCCTCGGTTCAACGTGCGCTACCGGGACGACAAGTCGTATCCGGTGCTCGCGGTGACGTTGAACGAGGAGTTCCCCCGTCTGTTCGTCTATCGCGGCGCGCGCAAGAAGGGCGTGCGGTACTTCGGCCCCTACGCGCACGCCTGGGCGATCCGGGAAACCCTGGACCTGTTGTTGCGGGTATTCCCCGCGCGCACCTGCTCCAACGGAGTATTCAAGCGGCACAACCAGATCGGGCGCCCGTGCCTGCTCGGCTACATCGACAAGTGCTCGGCGCCGTGCATCGGCCGGGTCAGCGCCGCCGAACACCGCCAGATCGTGGAGGACTTCTGCGACTTCCTGGCCGGGCGCACCGACCGCATGGTGCGCCAGCTCGAACGCCGCATGCAGGACGCCGCCGAGGACCTCGACTTCGAGAACGCCGCCCGCCTGCGCGACGACGTGCAGGCGCTGCGCCGCGCGCTGGAGAAGCAGGCCGTGGTGCTCGGCACCGGCACCGATGCCGACGTGATCGCCTTCGCCACCGACGAGCTGGAGGCGGCGGTGCAGATCTTCCACGTCCGCGACGGCCGGGTCCGCGGTCAGCGCGGCTGGGTGGTCGACAAATCCGGCGATGCCATCGACTCGCCGGAAGCGGGCAGCGAACTGGCCGTGCTGGTCGAGCAGTTCCTCACCCAGTTCTACGGCGAGCAGGTCGCGGTGGCGGAGCTGGGCGAGGCCGAGCAGCCCGCGACCGTGGTGCCCAGGGAGGTGCTGGTCCCCGAACTCCCGGCCGACGCCGAGCAGTTGCAGGAGTGGCTGTGCAACCTGCGCGGCTCGGCCGTGCAGCTGCGGGTGCCGCAGCGCGGCGACAAGAAGGCCCTCGCCGAGACCGTACAGCGCAACGCGATGGAGGCCTTGCAGCAGCACAAGCTCAAGCGTGCGGGCGACCTGACATCGAGATCGGCTGCGCTGCAAGCCATCCAAGACGCGCTCGAGCTGGACAGCGCTCCGCTGCGGATCGAGTGCGTGGACATCAGCCATGTGCAGGGCACCGATGTGGTCGCCTCACTGGTGGTGTTCGAGGACGGCCTGGCCCGCAAATCCGAGTATCGGCACTACACCATCAAGGAGGCTGCGGGCGACGGCCGCTCGGACGACGTCGGCAGCATCAGGGAGGTGACCAGGCGGCGCTTCTACAAGCTGCAGAAGGAGCGCGAGCTGATGGTGAACGAGGACCTGGCGGAGGTCGAAGCCCTCGACGACACCGCCGAACTCGTGTCCCGCCCGGGCATCGACCCACAGACCGGCCGTCCGCGTAAGTTCGCCTACCCGCCCAACCTCTATGTCGTCGACGGCGGCGCACCCCAGGTCGCGGCCGCCGCCGAGGTGCTCGACGAACTCGGCATCACCGATGTCGCGGTGATCGGCCTGGCCAAACGCCTGGAAGAGGTGTGGGTGCCGGGGGAGAGCGACCCGGTGATCATGCCGCGCAACAGCGAGGCCTTGTTCCTGTTGCAGCGGATCCGCGACGAGGCGCACCGGTTCGCCATCACCTTCCACCGCAGCAAACGCTCCCGCCGGATGACCGCGTCCGCGCTGGACTCGGTGCCCGGGCTCGGGACGGCGCGCCGAACCGCGCTGGTTACCCATTTCGGTTCCGTCGCGAAACTCAAGCAGGCCACGGTGGAGGAGATCACCGAGGTCCCCGGCATCGGATTGGCCACCGCCAAGGCCGTGCTCGCGGCGCTACAGGAGGGCTGAGGACCATCGGAAACGGCGGCTTTGCTCCGATACACCTATATTCTCGGTACCGTTCCAACACATGTTTGTGCGCGAGCGTCAGCGAACAGCCAGGGAGACACCGCGTGCGGGCGCACGACGGAACCGAGCGCCAGCGCGGTGGAGTCGCTAACCTTCCACCTGCACCACGGAAGGTGATCGCGCATGTCTGCGCCCGATACCGGAACCGGTGCGGGATGATTCGAGGGGTACCCAGAGAGCGAGCGCAGCGAGTGAACCGACAACACAGCGTGCCACGGCGCACGGCGGAGCCGAGCGCCCGCGAGGTGCGGTCGTGTGACGAGATCCGGTAGGACATGACACGCGTCGAAGCGAACAACACTGCGGGTGATCCGCGACAGACCGAGGGGCGGGCCGGCCCCTCGAGCGCTGTCGCAGCGGCGAACCCGCAGGTCGAAGTCGTCATCGTGACCGGACTATCCGGCGCGGGCCGCGGCACCGCCGCCCGCGTACTCGAGGATCTCGGCTGGTACGTCACCGACAACCTGCCGCCGGAGCTGATCGGCCGGATGGTCGACCTCGGCGCCCCCGCCGCCCCGCCGATCCGCAGTCTGGCCCTGGTGATGGACGTGCGCAGCAGGTTCTTCACCGGTGATCTCTCGGTGGTCACCGAGCAGTTGCGCAAACTCGGCATCGAAACCAGGGTGCTGTTTCTCGAAGCCTCCGACGATGTGCTGATCCGGCGTTTCGGTTTCGCCCGGCGCCGCCACCCGCTGCAAAGCGAGAGCAAAGACGGCACGCTCTCCTCGGGCATCGCCGCCGAACGCATCCGGCTCTCGGCCGTGAAAACCGCGGCGGACCTGGTCATCGACACCACCGAACTGTCCATCCACCAGCTGCACCGCAAGTTGGAGGAGGCCTTCGGCGACGGTGCACCCAGTGCATTGCAGCTGACCGTGCAATCCTTCGGCTTCAAGCATGGGGTTCCACTGGACGCCGACATGGTGTTGGATGTGCGTTTTCTACCTAATCCACATTGGATACCGGAATTGCGGGAACACACTGGTCAGGAATCAGTGGTGAGCGAGTACGTGTTGTCGCGCCCCGGCGCGGCCGATTATCTGCGTACCTGCCACCACCTGGTCGAGCTGACGATGAACGGTTACCGCCAAGAGGGGAAGCGATACATGACGGTGGCAGTGGGCTGCACCGGAGGCAGGCACCGCAGCGTGGCGATAGCCGAGGCTCTTGGCGAACTGATGAGCGAGGGCACCGGCGGCAGCGAGGGCCCCGCCGACGTGGTGCGCGTCGTGCATCGCGATCTGGGGCGCGAATGAGTGCGCGCGAGCTGAGCGTTAGCGAGGCGAAGGCATGACGGGGTGGGAATCCGACCCGAATATCGTCGCGCTGGGTGGCGGGCACGGCCTGTACGCGACGTTGACCGCCGTCCGGCGGCTGACCAGAAAGATCTGCGCGGTCGTCACCGTCGCGGACGACGGCGGCTCGTCCGGTCGCCTACGCGCCGAGCTAGGCGTGCTACCGCCCGGTGACCTGCGGATGGCGCTGGCCGCACTGGCCGCGGATTCCGACGGCATCTGGACCAAGACCGTGCAGCACCGCTTCGGCGGCACCGGTGCACTGGCCGGCCACTCGGTCGGCAATCTCATCCTGGCCGGCCTGACCGAGGTGCTCGGCGACCCGGTCGCCGCGCTCGACGAACTCGCGAAGATGTTGCGCATCACCGGACGGGTGCTGCCGATGTCGCCCATCGCGCTCGATATCGAAGCGGATGTGGCTGGGCTGGAAGCGGATCCGCGCGTCAGCCGCTGCATCCGCGGCCAGGTCGCCATCGCGACCACCCCAGGAAAAGTCCGGCGGGTGCGGTTGATTCCGTCCGATCCACCCGCCAGCCAGGAGGCCACCTCGGCCATCGAGCACGCCGACGTCGTCGTGCTCGGACCGGGTTCCTGGTTTACCAGCGTCATCCCCCATGTGCTCGTCCCCGAACTACGAGAGGCGCTGGTGTACACCCGAGCGAGAAAAGTTCTCGTGCTGAACCTGGCCGCCGAGCCCGGCGAAACGGCGGGTTTCTCCGCCGAACGGCACCTGCATGTATTGTCCCAGCACGCACCGGAATTCGTGGTCGACGAAGTTTTGGTCGATTCGGGGTCGGTGCCCGAGGGTCGCGAAAGAGAACATGTGGCGAGAGCTGCCGAACAGTTGCGGGCACGGGTAACCTTCTCCGATGTCGCCGAAGCGGGAACGGACCGGCATCACCCCGGAAAGCTTGCCGCCGCACTGGATCAACTGATCCGGCAACCTCGGCCACAAATGGCAGGGCTTCGAGTCGAGGGACGGCACATGGGTCAGGATGTGCGTTCCGGGTTGGGTGGAAAGGAGCGCGTCTCGTGGCGATGACAGCCGATGTGAAAGACGAGCTGAGCAGGCTCACGGTGTCGCAAGTCAGTTCCCGCAAGGCGGAACTGTCCGCGCTGCTGCGCTTTGCGGGCGGCCTGCACATCGTCGGCGGGCGGGTGATCGTCGAGGCCGAGGTGGACATGGGTTCCATCGCACGCAGGCTGCGCCGGGAGATCTTCGAGCTATACGGCTACGGCTCCGATGTGCACGTGCTCGGTGCGGGCGGTCTGCGCAAGACCTCCCGCTATGTGGTGCGCGTGTCCAAGGAGGGCGAGGCGCTGGCCCGGCAGACCGGGCTGCTCGATGTGCGCGGTCGTCCGGTGCGCGGCCTGCCCGCCCAGGTGGTCGGCGGCAGCATCGCCGATGCCGAAGCAGCTTGGCGCGGAGCGTTTCTCGCGCACGGCTCGCTCACCGAACCCGGTCGCTCCTCCGCGCTGGAGGTCAGCTGCCCGGGTCCGGAGGCGGCGCTCGCGCTCGTCGGCGCGGCCCGCAGGCTCGGCATCACCGCCAAGGCGCGGGAGGTGCGCGGTACCGACCGGGTCGTGGTGCGTGACGGTGAGGCCATCGGCGCGCTGCTCACCAGGATGGGTGCGCACGGCACCCGCATCGTCTGGGAGGAGCGCAGGCTGCGCCGCGAGGTGCGAGCCACCGCCAACCGGTTGGCCAACTTCGACGACGCCAACCTGCGCCGTTCGGCCAGGGCCGCGGTCGCCGCGGCCGCCAGGGTGGAGCGTGCGCTGGAGATCCTCAGCGACGACGTGCCCGACCATCTCGCCGCGGCGGGCAAACTGCGCGTGCAGCATCGGCAGGCCTCGCTGGAGGAACTCGGCCAGCTCGCCGACCCGCCGATGACGAAAGACGCTGTAGCGGGCCGCATTCGGCGCTTGCTGTCGATGGCGGACCGGCGGGCCAAGGAGCTCGGCATCCCCGACACGGAGTCCGCTGTCACGGCCGAATTGCTCGACGAAGCCTGAGTCGGGAGTTTGTCATCCGGTCGGTCGGCCTTCGTGCCGACCGGCCGGATGATCCCGTTAGCGGGCCGGTGTCGACGCGTTGGCGTAGCGGTGCGCGCTGAAGTCCGGTCGGTGGATGGTTGAGCCGGAGTGGCGGCCGAGCCGGTCGAACAACGCACACGTGTGCCGGAACGGGAACCGGGTAACCCCGGAGACGTCAGAATGACCGGTGTGTCGCAATGCCAGGACTCTTGACGATGTTCCTGCGCTGGTCGGCGCGCCGGACTGTGAGGAAACAGACCAGTCGGTGATTGATTTCCCTGGTTACCGTAGTGAAGTGGTGACTCGGGAACGTTCGCACCCTGGTGGCCTGATGACCGCGTCGAGATCGCCAGTTCACAACGGACAGGTGCATGTCGGTGGGGTTACAGGCGGGCACTACTGTTACTAGACATCGGAATGATCCGCTTGAAAGCTGAGGAGCGATAACGTGACTGTCCGGGTAGGCATCAACGGCTTCGGTCGTATCGGACGTAACTTCTTCCGGGCGGTGGAGGCGCAGAAGGCGCTGGGCACCACCGACATCGAGATCGTCGCGGTCAACGACCTCACCGACAACGCGACTCTCGCGACCCTGCTCAAGTACGACTCGATCCTCGGCCGCCTGCCGCAGGATGTCTCGCTCGACGGCGACGACACCATCGTGGTCGGTGACCAGCGGATCAAGGCGCTGGCCATCAAGGAGGGCCCGGCGGCGCTGCCGTGGGGCGACCTGGGCGTCGACGTGGTGGTCGAGTCCACCGGCATCTTCACCGATGCCACCAAGGCGAAGGGTCACCTCGCCGCGGGCGCCAAGAAGGTCATCATCTCCGCGCCCGCCAAGGGCGAGGACCTGACGGTCGTGATGGGCGTCAACGACGACAAGTACGACGGCAGCCAGAACATCATCTCCAACGCCTCGTGCACCACCAACTGCCTCGGCCCGCTGGCGAAGGTGCTGAACGACAGCTTCGGCATCGAGCGTGGTCTGATGACCACCATCCACGCCTACACGCAGGACCAGAACCTGCAGGACGGCCCGCACAGCGACCTGCGTCGCGCCCGCGCGGCCGCGCTGAACATCGTGCCGACCGGCACCGGTGCGGCCAAGGCCATCGGCCTGGTGCTCCCGGAACTGCAGGGCAAGCTGGACGGTTACGCGCTGCGCGTGCCGGTTCCGACGGGCTCGGTCACCGACCTCACCGTCACCCTGCGCAAGTCGGCCTCGATCGACGACATCAACGCCGCGTACAAGGCTGCTGCCGAGGGACCGCTGAAGGGCATCCTGAAGTACAACGTCGACCCGATCGTGTCGAGCGACATCGTCACCGACCCGCACTCGTGCATCTACGACGCGCCGCTGATCAAGGTCATCGACGATCAGGTCAAGGTCGTCGGCTGGTACGACAACGAGTGGGGCTACTCCAACCGTGTCGCCGACCTCATCGGCCTCGTCGGCAAGTCGCTCTGAGGCCATGACAGTCAAAACTCTCGAGGATCTGCTGAACGAGGGTGTCGAAGGTCGGGGCGTCCTGGTGCGCTCCGACCTGAACGTCCCCCTCGACGACAACGGTCAGATCACCGATCCCGGTCGCATCATCGCCTCGGTGCCGACGCTGAAGGCGCTGGTCGAGGCCGGCGCGAAGGTGGTCGTCACCGCGCACCTCGGCCGCCCGAAGGGCGAGCCGGACCCGAAGCTCTCGCTGGCGCCGGTCGCCGCGAAGCTCGCCCAAGAGCTGGGCCGCAATGTCCAGCTCGCCGGTGACGTGGTCGGCGGGGACGCGCTCGCGCGCTCCGAGGGGCTGACCGACGGCGATGTGCTCCTGCTGGAGAACATCCGTTTCGATCCGCGCGAGACCAGCAAGGACGACGCGCAGCGGGCCAAGCTCGCCGCCGCGCTGGTCGAGCTGGTCGGCGACGACGGCGCGTTCGTCTCCGACGGCTTCGGTGTGGTGCACCGCAAGCAGGCGTCGGTGTACGACGTCGCGAAGCTGCTGCCGCATTACGCGGGCAAGCTGGTCGCCGCCGAGGTCGAGGTGCTGGCCAAGCTGACCCAGGACACCGAGCGGCCGTACGCGGTCGTGCTCGGCGGGTCCAAGGTCTCCGACAAGCTCGCGGTGATCGAGGCGCTCGCGCCGAAGGTCGACACGCTGGTCATCGGTGGCGGCATGTGCTTCACCTTCCTTGCCGCCCAGGGTCTTTCGGTCGGCAGCTCGCTGCTGCAGGAAGAGATGATCGAGACCTGCAAGGGCCTGCTCGATCGGTACGCGGACGTCATTCACCTGCCGCGCGACATCGTGGCGGCGAGCAAGTTCGCCGCCGACGCCGACTCGAAGGTCGTGCCCGCACACGAGATCCCGGACGGCTGGATGGGTCTGGACATCGGACCCGAATCGACCGACCGGTTCGCGGCGCTGCTGACCGAGGCGAAGACGGTGTTCTGGAACGGCCCGATGGGCGTGTTCGAGTTCGAGAACTTCGCGGCCGGTACCCGCGGCGTGGCCGAGGCTATCGTCACGGCCACCGGTAAGGGTGCGTTCACCGTCGTCGGCGGTGGCGATTCGGCCGCGGCCGTGCGTGCGCTCGGGCTGCCCGACGACGGTTTCTCGCATATCTCCACCGGCGGCGGTGCGTCGCTGGAATACCTGGAGGGCAAGGAACTTCCGGGCATCGCAGTGCTGGAAGATTGAGGAGTGCTGTGACGAAGTCCTATGCCAGGAAGCCGCTCATCGCGGGCAACTGGAAGCTGAACCTCAACCACCTCGAGGCGATCGCGCTGGTGCAGAAGATCGCTTTCGCGTTGCCGGAGAAGTACTTCGCCAAGGTGGACGTCGCGGTGCTGCCGCCGTTCACCGATCTGCGCAGTGTGCAGACGCTGGTGGAGGGCGACAAGCTGCTGCTCACCTATGGCGCGCAAGACGTGTCGATGCACGACTCGGGCGCCTACACCGGTGAGATCAGCGGCGCCATGCTGGCCAAGCTGGGCTGCACCTTCGTGGCGGTCGGCCACTCCGAGCGGCGGCAGTACCACCACGAGGACGACGCCACCGTGCTCGCCAAGGCCAAGCAGGCGCTCAAGCACGGGCTCACCCCGATCGTCTGCATCGGCGAGGGCCTGAACGTGCGCGAGGCGAAGACGCACGTCGAGTACAACCTCGAGCAGCTGCGTGGTTCGCTGAAAGGCCTGACGGCGGAGGAGATCTCGAAGGTCGTCATCGCCTACGAGCCGGTCTGGGCCATCGGCACCGGCAAGGTCGCCACCCCCGCCGACGCGCAGGAAGTCTGCGGCGCGATCCGCGCGGAACTGGCCGTGCTGGCCTCCCCGGAGGTCGCTGCGGGCGTGCGCGTGCTCTACGGCGGCTCGGTCAACGCCAAGAACGTCGGTGAGCTCGTCGGCCAGACCGACATCGACGGCGCGTTGGTCGGTGGTGCTTCGTTGAAGGGTGACGAGTTCGCCACCCTCTCCGCGATTGCCGCGGGCGGCCCACTGCCGTAACCGTTTTCACGGAGCAGAGCCGGGCATCGCGAGAGCGTTGCCCGGCTCTGCTGCGTTGTGAGCGGGACCCGATTTACTCCGCGTGCAGGGTGAGTCCGTTGCCGTTGGCATTGCGGAGGGTCAGCACATCGGCGTCGACGGTCGCGGTTGTCTTGCCGTCCAACACTTTCAGCACCGCCTGCTCGACCTCCATCACCTCGGGGGAGCACAGCATCTTCGTGGTGCCGACCTGGAAGGTGAGTTCGGTGTCGGGACCCGTTGCGCGACCGGTCATCCGGTTGCAGCCAGCACTACCGGAGACGCTGCCGTCCTCGGCGATGGTCAGCGTGGGCTTCACCTCATCGATTGTCTGGGAACGCATTTGGGCGTCGGGGGTGATGAGGGCGGTGACGATCCAAGTGGTGCCCTTGATCGGCTTGTCCGGCTTGGCGACCTTCTTGTCCAGCAGGTGCACCGTGAGGTTGTCGTTTTTCACGGTGAGCTTCGCGCCGTCGAGCTGCCAGGCAGGGTCGGAATTCAGTAGGCCGCTGAGCCATTCGTCGGCGCCCTCCCGATCACCGGGACAGGCCATCAGGGTGCTCGCCAGACCGGACACGTGCAGCTTGTGGTCATCGAGCGCGACTACGCCGGAGTGCGAGTTGCAGCCCGCGTCCGCGGCGATGCGGTCGTCCTTGAAGGTGAGCGTCAGCGGTCCGCCGCCGGGAATCGGCGCGCCCTCCACCTCGGTGGAGAGGAAGGTGCGGCCGACCAGGCCGGGCTCGGCCGGCTTCGAGTCGGAGTCGCCGCTCGAACAGGCAGTGGCCGCGAGCAGTGCCAGGGCAACGATCGGGCCGAACCGCACGAAATTAGCCGCCATGACGGCGATGGTACCGATGTCGTGCGGTTCGGCCGGGTTTTCGGCAGGTCAGACCGGCATGCCGAGAGCCGACGCGAGGGTCTGGCCGATGGCGTTGGCGAACGCGGCGAAGGCGCCGGGATCCAGGATCTGCAACGGCACATCCCGATTGCTGCAGCCCTGCGGCGCGGGCACGCCGTTGAGCCGATCGTTGAGCCACATCGCGGCCGAGCCTGCGCCGGAGACGGCGGCGATGCCGTGCTCGCTGATGATCTCCCTGGTGTAGGCGACCTGCGCGTTCGGATCCTTGCAGTAGGTGTCGTACAGCTTGTTGACCGCGTTGATCGGCATCGCCTCGTCGAGCGGCGCCTCGTAGATGTAGAGCGGGAACGGGGGAGTGCCGCGCCGACCGAGGGTCATCTCGTCCAGCAGTGGCTGCAATTCGGGTGCGGTCATCGGATCGCCGCCGGGGTAGTTGAACAGGCCCTTGATGTTCACGAAGGGGAAGGCCGCGAATTGCAAAGCGACGCACTGACCTTCGTGCACCACCCGCACCGCCTTGCCGAGCGGGTTCATGTACTGGTCGATGAATCGGTCCAGCACCGGGTATTCGCGTGCGACACCGAACAATCCACCGAGTACCGCGCCGCCGAAGGTCGACGTGCCGTTGTTGTAGTCGAGGCTCATGCGCAGATCGGCGAGCAGGCCGCCGACCGCGGAACCCACGATGTTGAGCTCCGGTGCGTAGGTGGGTTGCAGCTCGGCCGCGTGCGCGGTCGGGATGGCGCCGCCCGAATAGCCCCACAGCGCGGTCCGGGTGGCCGCTCCGGGCAGGCCCGCCTGGTCGAAGTTCTCGGCGGCCCGGATCGAATCCAAGGTGATGCGGGCGCCGAGCGGTCCGGCCGCGTAGGCCGCGTTCGGGCCCTGGTGGTCGGGCACCACGACCGCGTGGCCGAGTTGCAGCATGGCCTGGACCTCGATGAACTCCGCGGAGATCACCGGGTTCGTCGGGTTGGGCAGCGACCCCATCTGCAAGACGTAGGACGGTGCGCAGTTCACCGAGAGCGAGTCCTCGGCGAACTGGAAGGCGACCAGATTCCGGTCCGGGGTGGGGGACGGGCGGTGCGGCACGATGACGGTGGCGACCGCCGCGATCGGTTCGCCGCGGGTATTGGTGCTGCGCAAGGACAACTGCCAGGCCCGCACATTGAGCGGGATCAGGAAGAAATTCGCGAGGTTGACCTGCCTGGCCGCCAGGATCTCACCGGGCTGTGCCGCGGCGACCTTGCCTGGATCGGGGTTGTAGAAACCCGGATCGAGGTACGGCGGAGCGGGTGGCAGCGGGAAGGGGAGCGGCGGGGCGACCGCCACCGGCTCGGCCTGCGCGACGCCGGCCATCGCGGGGCACACCGCGACGGTCAAGCCCGCGGTCAGTACCAGGCAAACGTGCGCGACCACCCTCTTGGTGCCCGTAGCGGTGCCCATCTTCATTTGGAACTCCTCGACATAACGCAGCGCTGCGCGCCGGGCTCTCGGGCAGAAAAGAGAGCGACTGTTTCCTAACTGGCGGGTCGACTGTAGAGTGCCGTTCGACGCTGTGTCAACGATCACGCTGACCCGATGACAGTGGCTGCCGGACCGGCCGGGCAGGATGGGTAAACATGACCGGGAGCGCCGAAATATCGCGTCCACGCCGGACGCAGCAGGAACGCCGCGCCGCCACCGTCGGCAAGCTGATCGAAGCGACCATCGCCGCGATCGGCGAGGTGGGCTATCAGCGCACCACCGTGCAGGAGATCTGCGGGCGCGCCGGGCTGTCCGTCGGGGCCATGTTCCGGCAGTTCGACAGCAGGCTCGATCTGATCGTGCGCACCGCCGAGGAGATCGTCACGCGGCAGACCGCCGCGTTCACCGGGGTGATGGAACAGCTTGGGGATCAAGCGGATTCGCTCGATACGGCGTTGCGTTTCCTGCAGGCGGCGCAGTCGGACAACATCACCCACGCGTTGCGCGAGATCTATCTCGCGGCCCGCTCGGACGCCGAGCTGCGGGCCAGGATCGCGCCGACGGTGGAGAACTACTACGACGAGATCGTGGCCGCGGTCGAGCGCACCGGGGTGCTGAGCAGGTATCCGCAGCGACTGCGTGAGCCGCTGTTCTTCCTTGCGCTGCATCTGTTTTCGGGTCAGGCGGTGGTGCGCGGGGTGTACCAGCGTCCGGAACTCGACGAAGCGGTGCTGCGGCTGATCGAGGACATGATGCAGAACTACGCCGAGGCGGTCGATGAGTAGGTCGACCGGATGAGGCTATGGACCTTACAGGCGCCCGAGGTGGTCGCCGCGGTGCGGGCGAACGGCTCGTATCGTGCGAGCTGGGAGCTCATTTCGCCGAACCTGCGACCGGGTTTCGGGATCATCGCTGCCGAAATGGCAAGGCGCGGCATCGATTGCGGGGACGCGCCGCCGGTGTGGTGCTGGCCCGGCCGTGGTCTGCGCAGGTCCGCCATTCGTCGCACGGCCAATTCGCTACTGGGAGATCATGAGTGGGCGCACGGTCGGTGGTTGCTGAAGCTCGACGTGCCGGATGAGCTGACACTCGCCACTTCGTACGCGGTGTGGAACGACTATCTCGGCTACACCATCGGATTCCTCGACGGTCCCGAACAGATGGACTGGACCGGTCAGCTGACCTCGGAGTGGGACGAACTCCAGGTGACCATCCCCGAGTTGCGTCGCGAGTGGATCGTTCGGGCCAAGCCCTATCCGCCGGACGCCGGCACCGCCGCCCGGATCGCCGCCGATCCGCTGCTGCGCGAGTTCGGCAAATAACCCGAGCGACACGGCATGCCGCCGGGCACTAGGATCGGCCGCGTGCACCGATGCTTTCCGATCACACCGCCGCCCGCCTCCTGAGCGAGGTGTAGCAGTCAGCGCGCCACCTGGATAGGTGAGTGCGTCTCTTCGGCATTCGTTGTGCACCTCGCTTCCGCGACCCCATCCCTCTCTGTCGCAGGAGCGCGAATCCTTCATGTCCATATCTCTGTCCACGACCGGCCGTTCCGGGCTGGTCTACCTTGTCGGCGCCGGAATGCTGTGGGGCACCGGCGGTTTGCTCGGCACGCTGCTCGGTCGTGCCACCGGATTGTCACCCGTCGCGGTGGCCACCTGCCGCCTTGCCGTCGGCGGGCTGCTGCTCGTCGCGCTACTCGCGCTGACCCGGCGTCCATTGCCGCGAAATCTGCTGGCCTGGCGCAGGATCGGCGCGGTTGCCGCTCTCGCCGCGACCTTCCAGGCGTGTTATTTCGGGGCGGTCGCGGCATCATCGGTCAGCGTCGCCACCTTGCTCACCATCGGTGCGTCGCCGGTGATGGTGGCACTGCTGGAGCAGGTCACCGGCCGCCGCGCCGTCGACCGCAGGCGCGCGGCGACGATCGGGCTCGCGCTGGCCGGACTCGCATTGCTGGTCGGTGTGCCGTCCGATGACTTGCACGCCACCGGGCTGCTTGCCGGTGCCGCCCTCGCCGTCGCGGCGGCCGGCGCGTTCGCTGCGGTCACCGTGATCAGCGCCCGGCCGATACCGGGGCTCGATGCGATGACCACCACCGGTCTCGGATTCACCGGCGGTGCAGTACTACTCATGCCCCTGGCGCTGACCACCGGTATCACCTTCGAGCCGAACGCGGGCAGCCTCGCGTTGCTCGCAGCACTCGGACTCGTGCCGACCGCGGTCGCCTACACGCTGTACTTCCGTGGCTTGCCCGACGCGGGCCCCGGCACCGCCGCGGTCCTCGCCCTGCTCGAACCGCTCACCGGTGCGGTCCTCGCGGCGATAGTCCTCGGTGAGCGATTGACCCCGCTGGGCATGATGGGTGGCGCGCTACTGACCGCCGCCCTCCTCCTCGCCGCCAACGAGTCGCGCCCCACCGACGTGGAGTAGCCGGATACGTGGAGGCGGCCGATTCCTGAGCGAGTGGGCAACTTGCCGGATATCGGCGGAGTTGCCCACGGGTTCACGGCCGCCAACACTGCTTTTGTGGCAGCCGTACTAGAGGGGCGGGAGCTCATGGCGGGGGCGCAATCCATGGCCGCCGCGCGAACCCCGCTGTCGGACGCGCAGGGTAATCCGCAGTGCGCCCCGCAGACCAGCCACGAGATCATCGGCGCTGTCATGGCTACTTCGGCGGCGCCCGGTCTCGCCTGAATACCTGGAGCGACGGGTGAGCCTAAGCTTCGGTAAGTGATCACTGCGGCCAACACCCCTGTCTCTACCTGGGCGCCCCTGCGGTCGAAGGTGTATCGCGCCCTCTGGATCGCGCAATTGGTGTCCAACCTGGGCACCTGGATGCAGACCGTCGGCGCGCAGTGGATTCTGGTGGACGAGCCGAACGCCGCGGTCCTGGTGTCGTTCGTGCAGACGGCGATCACGCTGCCGGTGATGCTGCTGGCTATTCCGTCCGGCGTGATCGCCGATCTGGTGGATCGGCGCAGGCTGTTGCTGGGTGCGCAGTCGACCATGGCGATCCTCGCGACGGTGCTGGCGATCTCGACGGCGACGGGGCACACCACGCCGGCCGTGCTGCTCACCTTGCTGTTCCTGCTCGGCTGCGGTCAGGCGCTCACCGGGCCCGCGTGGCAGGCGATCCAGCCGGAACTGGTTCCGCGCGAACAGATTCCGTCGGCGGCCGCGCTGGGCAGCATGAGCATCAATATCGGGCGGGCGGTAGGGCCGGCGATCGCGGGTGTGCTGGTCTCGCTGTCCGGGCCGACGCTGGTGTTCGCGCTCAACGCGGTGTCGTTCATCGGCATCGTGGTGGTGCTCGGGGTCTGGCGCAGGCCGGCCACGGATCGGCAGCTGCCGAGCGAACGCCCGCTGGCGGCGTTGCAGGCCGGGACGCGGTTCATCAAGGCGGCGCCCGCGATCCGGCGGGTGCTGCTGCGCTCCATCCTGTTCATCGCTCCGGCCAGCGCGCTGTGGGCGCTGCTGCCGGTGATCGCGCGCGACGAGCTCGGGCTGTCTTCGTCGGGTTACGGCTTGATGCTCGCCGCGCTCGGTGTCGGCGCGGTGCTCGGTGCCGTCGGCCTGTCGCGGCTGCGCCTGCTGCTCACGCCGACCCAGCGGTTGACCACGGCCGCCGTGCTGTTCGGCGTCGCGACGGCGGCCGCGGCGGTGCTGCACGTGGTGCCGGTCGTGCTGGTGTTGCTGGTGTTCGCGGGTTTCGCCTGGTTGCTCGCAATGTCCACGATGAACTCGACCATGCAGTTGCTGCTGCCCGCGTGGGTCCGGGCGCGCGGGCTGTCGGTTTATCTGCTGGTGTTCATGGGTGGGCAGGCGATCGGCTCGCTGGTCTGGGGTGTGGTCGCCGGTGCCGCCGGACCGGTCAAAGCCCTGCTGATCGCCGCGGCACTGCTCGCGCTGTGCGCGGTGAGCACGGTCTGGCTGCCGATCAGTCACAACGCCGAGACCCTCGATCAGACTCCGTCGGCGTTCTGGCCGGAACCGCAGCTCGTTGTCGAACCCGACGCCGCCGACGGACCGGTCATGGTGTTGCGCGCCTACGATGTCCCGCCGGAGAACGTCGAGGAGTTCATGACCGCCATGGCGTTCGTCGGCCGTTCCCGGCAACGCACCGGTGCGATGGAGTGGCGGCTGTACCGCGACGTCGGTGTGCTGGACCGCTATGTCGAGGCGTTCGTCGTGCGCTCCTGGGCCGAGCACATGCACCAGCACCAGGTCAGACTCACCGCTCAGGACCAGATCCGCGAGCAGGAGGCGTCGAAATTCACCATCGGCGAGGACGAGGTGACCCACCTGGTCGCGATCCTGCCACCCTAGGCCCTGTGTCGAAGTCCCATCCGGCGCCTCGATGCATCCGGCCGGACTTCGACACAGGGCCTGGGATCGACGTTTCCGAGTGCCTGATTCGGTGGGATCCGATCGTCCGCATACACTGTCGGGCATGCGGATGTTCCTCGATATCCTCCTGATCATCACCAGCTTGCTGCTGGTGCTGCTGGTGCTGCTGCACCGCGCCAAGGGTGGAGGTCTGTCCAGCCTGTTCGGCGGTGGTGTGCAGTCCAGCCTCTCCGGCTCGACCGTTGTGGAGAAGAACCTCGACCGAATCACTATTTTCACCGGCCTGGTCTGGGTCAGCGCGATCCTCGGCATCGGCTTGGAGATCAAGTTCGCCTGATCAGGCGCGTCACCATACCGGCCGCGATCGTCGCAGCCGCCAGCACCAGGGCGGCGATGACGAACGCGGCCGGATAACTGTCGCCGATCACCGGCGCCACCACCAACGGACCGAGCATCTGCCCCGCACCATAAACGGCGGTGAGCGGCGCCG
The DNA here is from genome assembly GCF_900269665.1 of Nocardia suismassiliense. Classification (GTDB taxonomy): domain Bacteria; phylum Actinomycetota; class Actinomycetes; order Mycobacteriales; family Mycobacteriaceae; genus Nocardia; species Nocardia suismassiliense. Next base: position 6,539,677 of record NZ_LT985361.1, on the reverse strand, counting down.
CAGCGCCACCATCGGACAGCTCACCGCCGATCCGCATCGCCAGCATCACTATGCCGAGGAACGTCGCGCCGAACAGCGCCGCCGAGAGCACGGCGGGCCACACGGCGGTCGAGACGGCGGGCAGCACCGCCGAAACGCATTGCGCCACTAGGGCGATCGGCATGGCTATGGCGGGCGCCCAGCGGCGCGCCGCGACACCCCACAGCACCGTGGCGGGCACCGCGGCCACGCCGACCACCACCCAGATCGCCGAGCCGACCACCGGGCCGCGCTGGTCACTGACCGCGGCGACCAGAAACGTGCCGATCACGATGTAGCCGACACCTTCCAGGAAATAGGCGACGAGCAGCGCCCGCCACGCACCCCGCGACCGGATGGTGGCCTTGCCCGCACGCCGGCCCGGCTGGATATCGAGCCGCAACGCGGGTGAGAGCAATACTCCGGTGAGCACGGCGGAGACCAGCCACATGCTCTGCCACCCCAGGAACGGCCGCACCACCAACACCAGCACCCCGGTGAGCGCGATCCCGAATCCGATTCCGCCGAAAGCGATTCCGGCCGCATCCCGGCTGCTGCCTGGTCTGGCGGCCACCCCGGCGCAGGCGACGAAGACGACGGCGCTGGTGACGCCGGCGATCAGGCGCAGCGCGGCGGGGAACAGCGTCGGCGCGGGCACGGCCATCAAGACCTCGCTGACGATCAGCAGGGCGGCGGAGATGCGGAAAGTGTTGCGACTGTTCAGTTCCGGCCATCGGGTCAGCAGGATGGCGCCGAGGAGATAACCCGCGTAGTTGGCGGTCGCGATCACCGCGCCGTCATGGGTGCTGATCTGGTGCGCGTCCACCATGATCGGCAGCAGGGGCGTGTAGACGAATCGGCCGACGCCCATCGCGGCTGCCAACCCGGCGGCGGCCGCGAAGGCGGGGGCGAGACCGCTGCGCGGTGGGTGGGTGCGAGTAACGGTCACTCCAGCGACCGTACGGTTCGTTCCGGCGTCTGTTAAATGCTTTCTATGCACCATGTATACGCTTGATGCATGGACGAACGTGCGCTGCCGGAGAGGACTGTTCCGCAGGGTGCGGGCGATCAGGGGCCGAGTGCATTCGGTCGGGGTGTGAGAGCGGCTGGCCAGGGTGCGGGCGTGGCGGACGCGAGTGCGGGTGCGGCCAGCAGCAGCGCAGGTGGGTCTGATCCGGGAGCGGACGATGGCGGTGCGGACGGTGGGGGTGCCAGCGGTGTGGATGCGAATGCCGGTGGGGGTGCGGGCCAGGGCGGGGANGGAGGGGGCGATCGGGATGCGGGTGCGGCTGATCGGGGTGCCGGTGGGGCCGATGCGGGTGCCGGTGGGGCCGGTCGGAGTGTCGGCGGTGCGGACCGCGGTCTAGGCGGACATACCCAGATCGAGCTGCGGCATCTGCGCGCGTACGTCGCGCTGTGCGAAGAGTCGAACTACACCCGTGCTGCGGCCCGTCTGCACCTCAGTCAGCCCGCGCTGACCAGGACGATTCAACAGCTGGAGCGGCACATCGAGTGCAGGCTCATCGAACGCACCTCCCGTCGCTTCGCGCTGACCGACGAAGGCACCGAACTGCTGACGCACGCCAGGCGAATCCTCGCCGACGTCGACACGGTCGCCGCCCAACTGCGCGCACGGTCCGCCATCGAGGTGGGCTTCGCCTGGCTGCTGCCCACCAGCTGGCTCGCCGCCACCCGCCGCCGCTACGAGGCACTCGGCGGCCGCATCACGTTGCACCGCATCGACGATCCACTGGCCGCCCTCGAAGCCCGAGCCATCGATATCGCCATATACCGCAGGGAAACTCAGCTGCCGAGCCATCTCGAGTCCCGGGTGATCGCGACCGAGCAGCGCATGCTCGCCGTCGCTGCGAACTCGCCACTGGCCGACGCGACCGACCTGCGCTGGGCTGATCTCGCCGGCTATCCGCTAGTGGTGAACGTGGTCTCCGGGACCACCCACGCCGGTTCATGGGAGCACGGCGATCCGGACCGGCCGATCATCACCTGCCGGAACTTCGACGAATGGATCGAACTCGTCGCAGCGAACCGCGGCATCGGCGGCGTCCCCGCCCTGGCCCGCACCCGCGCACCCCATCCCGGCGTTGTCTACCTTGACATTCCGGACGCACCACCGTCGCACGTGTACCTCGCATGGCACGCCAAGCCCGCGCCTTCGCGTGCGGTGCAACGGTTCTTAGGTGTTGCTTGAGTCGTTGTCGGCAGCCCCGAGGTCAGTCCGCGCGTGGGATGCGCCCGTCGACGTCGGTGAAGCCGTAGGCATCAGCGAGATCGGCTACCCGCCAGGCTGATCCGGTACGGGAGCGGCGGGCGGGGTCGGTGGCGAGTGCGACGACCGCGCGGCCGGGGAACTGCGGGGTCTCCGCCGCGGCGAGGTCGTAGGTGCCTTCGCCCGGCAGGGTGACCAAGCGCTGGCCCTGTGCGTCGGCCGGAATTAGCTGCAGCAGTTCGGTATCCACGATGCCCGGCCACAGGGAGACGACGGTGACGTCGGTGTCGGCCAGGTTGTGCGCCATGTCCGCGGTGAGCCGGTCCAGTGCGGTCTTCGCGACGCCGTACACCGCGTTGTGCATGTACCGCTGCGCACCCGGCGAGGAGATGTTGACGATCAGCCCGCCGGATTCGATCAGCAGCGGCGCGGCGAAAGCGCTTGCCACGTAATGTGATCGGACCCCGATGTCGAAGGTCTCGTCCCACGCTTTCGGCGGCACCTCCCAGAACGGCTTGCCGAGCCAGCGCGCCGCGGCGGGGGAGTTGTACACGTTGTTCACCAGCACATCGAGGCGCTGGTGTGCGTCGCCGATCTGCTGGAACAGTTGGTGCACCGCGTCGTCGTCGTGGTGATCGCAGACGAACGGAACGCCGACGCCGCCCGCCGCATCGATGGCGGCAGCAGTCTCCTGCACGGTGCCGGGCAGCCGCCCGGGGGTGGCCGAGCGCCCGGTGACGTACACCGTCGCACCCGCCGCACCGAGTTCCAGTGCGATGCCCTTGCCGATGCCGCGACTCGCGCCGGTGACGACCGCGATCTTGCCGCTGAGTGCCTCAGGTATTCCGTTCACGACTTCAGGACACTACCGTGAAACGAGAACACGTTCTAGATTTTGGAGGCCGCAGTGCAGATCACGCATCGGTTCATCACGACCAACGGCGGCCGGATGCACGTCGCCGAGCAGGGCGCGGGGCATCCGGTGATCTTCTGCCACGGCTTTCCGCACACCTGGTTCATCTGGCACAACCAGTTGGCGTCGGTTGCCGCGGCCGGGTATCGCGCCATCGCGCCGGACCTGCGTGGTTACGGGCAGACCGACGTACCGGCGGACGTCGAGTCGTACACGAACGAAGCCGTCATCGGCGATCTGCTCGCCCTGCTCGACGACATCGGTGCCGAGCAGGCGGTGTTCGTCGGCTTGGATTTCGGCGCGGCTCTGGTGTGGGAGTTGGCACTACGCGCGCCCGAACGGGTGCGCGGCGTCATCGTCCTGAACAATCCCTTCGCGCCACGCCCACCCCGCGCACCGTCCCAACTATGGGCGAAGGCGGCCGCGCGACACTTCCTGCACCTGGACTACTTTCAGAAGCCGGGCGTCGCCGACGCCGAATTGGCCGCGCGGCCAAGGGAATTCCTGGCCAACGTCTACTACTCGCTCAGCGCCGACTACCACTACCTCGACACCTGGCAGTTCCCGGCCGAGGGCACCGGCTACCTCGATGTGCTGCCGACCGCGCCGCCGCTGCCGTGGCGCTGGCTCACCGAGGCCGAATTCGACACCCTCGCCCAGGATTTCGAACGCACCGGCTTCACCGGCGGCCTGAACTGGTATCGCGCCCTGGACCGCAACTGGGAACTCACCGCCGCCTACGCCGACGCGTCCGTCACCGTGCCCGCCTACTTCATGTACGGCGACCGCGACCCCGACATGGAGGGTTTCAGCGGCCGCGACCCACTGACCACGCTGCGCACCTACGTCCCGGATCTGCGCGCGGTGACGAAGATCGCCGACGCGGGTCATCTCGTGCAATTGGAGCGCGCGTCCGAAGTCGACACTTTGATCACCACCCACTTGCGGGAACTCGTCCCGAACCCGTCCGACGTGCCCGCGTAACCGCGGTCGATGTAGCCGGCGCTGACTGGACCTTGCCTACCGCGTCATAAGCGGCTGCTAGGCCTGACCGAGCCCGCGGCGAAACCAATCCGGCATAGCTTCCTCTGGCCGCGGAAACCATCTGTTCTCGGTCGCGAAGTGCTCAGCCGTCGGCGGAGTCGAGAAGGTCGGCATCAGATCTCGGTTGTATTGAATGGTGAAGTGGTCGGGCGGATCCAGAATGTACTCGAACTCGTGCCATGACCCGCTGCCTTGGATGTACATTCCTTTTCTCAGTTGCTGAAATTTCCGCCAGACCTCGGGCGGGAAAGACCAGGCTCGCACCGTTCCATCGGGCATCCGCACTCCGCTATCGGATTCCGCGTGCGTGCCGATCATCCTGGCGCGCACCACAAGCCGAGTCCAGCCGATCGGCAACGTTGGGAGCACTTCGCTCGTGATGTCGGTGAGCTTGTCATGCTGCTCGACCGGGTCGAGCGTCGGCCAATTCGGCATCTAGTCGGTCCTCCTGCGGGGAATGCGCCATTGCGAGTGAAAAGCAGCTTGCCAGAACCGGTTCGCGGCGACGACATCCGTAGAGTCATCCCATGGCATTGCAGCTCCATATCTACCCGGCCCCGCCGTTGCGACTGACCCCGGACTGCACGATCCACACCGGGATTGTGCAGCTCGCCATGTCCGGCAGATTCCTCCAATCGCTGCGCGGGCAACCGGATGAGTTCGGCGTGTTCCTCCCCGATGCCGCGCCGCTGCTCGACGGCGTAACCGAGCCCGATCTGTGGGCCGAAGCGTTTGTCGCGAGCAGTGTTTCGTCCCCGGCCAGCGGTTTTCCGTCCGGCGTCGCCCATGTGCGTGCCAGCTATCTGGTCGACCCACGCGAGGGCGGCAGTACTCGGCGGCTGCACCTCGGTGGCGCAGCCCATATCGCCAAGGGGATCAATCTCGGCTACCGCGTCACCGTGCAGACCGCGTAGCGTCAAACGCCTTCCGTCGGTGCGGCGTTCGTGTCGGTGGGTGCCGCTAATGTTCGATCATGAGTTACAGCCTGAGCGTTTACGTCGTCGAACTGGATAGGGTCAGGGCCGCGATCGGCTCGCGGGACGACAAGCTCCGGCGCATGATCGGCGGCCGGTTCAAAGCCCAGTTGGCGCACGCCGACGACTGGTTCGCCGAGGAGATCGCGAACGGCGCCCCGGCGCGCTACGACGCGGTGCGCGCCGTCATCGACGGCGGCCCGTTCGACGAGGCGTACGGCTTCCAATACGCCTACGCCTACCAGACGATCTGCCAGTTCTACGGCAGGTTCGTCGACAACCGCTACTTCTCCCCGTTCCGCGGCAGCTGGCTGGAGCAGGTCGACGAGGGCTTCGCCGAGTTGGGCATCAAGGCGATCAGCCTCGCCGACTTCGTCTACCACGCGCTGCCCGCCGCGCTACCCCAGCCCGACGAGCTACCCGGCTACGGCGAATGGACGCCGGAGCAGTGCGCGGAAGCCCTGGTGCAATGGGAATCGACCACGCCGAAACAGCGCGAGGACGTCGACCACGAGGTGCTCGCCGCGATCGAATCGTGCATGGAATGGATTCGCGAGGCGCAGGCGCGACCGGGCTGGGGGATCGCCGGATTCTTCCTCTGACGGTGGGTGAAGGTGTGACTCAACGGTATTCGTCGGCCAGCTTCGGATAGTCGGCCCACTGCGGCAGCGGTTCATAATCAAGGTACGCGGTGAGCCGATCCAGCAGGTACTGCCAGCGGGGGCCGATCGCACTCGCCTCCGCCGGGCTCACGTGCCGGCGGATCAGCTCGACATTGGTGACCACGCCGACCTGGGTCATGCGAACCTCGAGCAGGCAGCCGTCGACATGCACGACCAGTTCGTGCGGTGCCTGGCAATGATCGACACGCACCGCGACCGGTCGCGACACCGGCCCGTCCATCGGTTCGATGGTCAGATTGCCGTGGCCGCCGGACACCGCGCCGAGCCAGCGCGCCAACTGCGTACGGTCGGTCGCCGCCGACCACACGTCGAGTACCGGTTTGCGGAAGGACCGCAGATAGTGCAGGAGCACCAGATCGCCGTCCGCCGCGCGATCGTGCTCCGGCCGAACCTCACCGAGCATGGACATCATGGTCATCGCCGTGCCCTTCGCCGCTGGTTGTCGTCTCACCGCCACTGTATTTCCAGTATTCCCCCGTCGAATCCGAATCGCTGGATACCGGTGCGGCGCGCCTCGGCGCGGTGGTAATCGAAGTTTGCGCCGACGCGGCCTGCGGACGGCGGCGGTGTGACCGCTGTGTGACGAAGTGGTGCGCTCGCGATTGTCGAAGGCGCGTCGGCAAACCGCCAGCATGATTGAAAAATAAAGTAGCGCAATACAATACAACTACCGCGCAGGTCGATGGTGGTGCAGGTATGTGCGTTCCGCCGAGATGCGGAACTGCTTGGTGGTCTGTACATTTGGTGCAGCCCGAACGCTGCAGGAGGGGTCGGGGTCAGCCAGCATGCCTTCTTGGTGAACGTGAGTGCGGAAGTACGGAACTTGTCACAGTCATTGAACGCGCCGGAAGGCGAGCGTCGGGAACCGCTGTTTCGACGTCTGCGCATACCCCTGCTAGCGCTGTTGACCTGCGCCGCCGTCACCTCGATTGTCGTGGTGGTCGCGGTGTATTACGCGCCGACCGACTTCCGCATCCCGCTGACCATCGGCGCCGTCGCGGCGGCGATCGCGTTGTGCGCCACGGTAACCGCGGCGGTGCACTATCGCGGTGCGGCGATCCGCGCCCGCCAGGCCGCAGCCGCGGTGACCGCCGAGGCGTCGGCCAGGATGGCGGCCGCGAGCGAGGCCACCAACCTGCACGCGTGGGAAGCGAAGAACAGCGACAGCCGCCGGTCCGCCGCGATGGCCGCGTTCGCCGGTGCCGCAGGCCGCATGCAGGCGATGACCACCAGCATGCTCGCCGAGCTGCGCGAAATGGAGCATCGGCACGCCGACCCGAAGGTGCTCGCCGACCTGCTGCACCTGGACCACCGCACCGCGCAAGCCGGGCGTCTCGCCGACAGCATCGCCGTGCTCAGCGGCGCCCGCTCCGGCCGACGCTGGGCCAAACCCATTGCCATGGAGTCGATCCTGCGTGGCGCGATGGGGCGTGTCTCGGGCTACCAGCGGGTTCGGCTGCGCGCCATCGCCGAGATCGCCATCGCCGGGCACGCGGCCGAAGGTGTGATGCACACGCTGGCCGAGCTGCTCGACAATGCGTGTAATTTCTCCCCGCCGACCACCGAGGTACACGTCTACGCCGCCGAGGTGCCCGCGGGCGTGGTGCTCACCATCGAGGACAGCGGACTGGTGATGAGCGAATCGGCGCTACGCCGCGCCGAACAGACCGTGTCGAACGGGCCGGACGGACGCGGGCAGCGGGCCTCCGACCTGTCGTCGTTGAGCGGCACGCGGTTGGGGCTCGCCGTCGTCGGGCACCTCGCGCGCAAGCACGGACTCACCGTGTCCTTCCGGCCCTCCGCCATCGGTGGCACGGCGGTCGTCGTGGTGGTGCCGCGGGACCTCACTGCGCGCGTTGACCGTTCGCAACCGTCGGCGCTCGGTACCATTCCTGCGATTCCGACCGCTACGTTGCCCAGTGCGACGTCCCAGCTCACCGCGCTGTCGAAGCCGAAACCGGCGTCGGCCGCGCGAGTTACGGCGCTGCCGGACGTCGCAGCCGTGAATTCGGCCGACACGAACCCCGCCGCTGCGGCGAACCTCGCCGCCGGCGCGAACGCTGTTGGCGCGGACCCCGGTACTGCCGCGAACCCCGCGGCTGCCGGAAACTCTGCGGGTGCCGGAAACTCTGCGGGTGCAGTCAGCCCTGCGGCTGGCGCGAACTCTGCGGGTGGCGCGAGCGCTGTGGGCGCCGGAAACTCTGTGGTCGGCGCGAACTTTGCTGCTGGCGCGAGCCTTGCGGATGCCGCGAACTCTGTGGGCGGCACGAGCCCTGCGGCTACCGGAAAGTTCGCGGCTGACGGGAATTCCGAGTTCGGTGCGAGCGCTGCGGGTGCCGGAAACGTGTCGTCGGTCGGGAATCCTGCGGCTGATCTGAATCTCGCTACTGGCGCGAACTCCGAGGTCGGCGCAGGCCCTGCGGGTGCCGGAAGCGCTGCAGCTAACACGAATTCTTCGGCTGGCACGAGCGCTGCGGGTGCCGGAAGTGTTGCGTCGGTTGGTAACCCTGCGGCTGGCCTGAATTTTGCGGCTGGCGGGAACTCCGAGTTCGGCATGGGCACTGCGGGTGCCGGAAACGTGTCGTCGGTCGGAAACCCTTCGGCTGACGTGAACTTCGCGGCTGGTGCGAGCTCCGAGGTCGGCGGAAGTCCTGCGGGTGCCGGAAATGTGGCGTCGATCGGGAACCCGTCGGCTGGCCTGAACTTCGCAGCCGGCACGACTTCCACCGCGCCGCATTCTTCGACTCCAACCAACCCCACCGCGTGGACTCCTTCGGCCACCCCGAATTCCGCCCCCGCTCCGGACCTCTCGCCCACCGTCGAGCACACCAGCATGGGCTTACCCAAGCGCCGCCGCGGCAGCACCCTCGCCGCCGTCCACCCCGCCGGACTCTCGCTACCCACGCATGATGCGCCCGCCGCGGCCACCCCGCCGGTGTCGACGCCTGCGTCCTTCGGTGCGTTCCAGCGCGCGGTGTCCGGCCGGGACACCGATACCTCCGCTGCCGCAACACCTTCCCCGTCCCCTACCGTTGCCGTGGAGAATGATCGATGACAACGTCTGTGCCGTCGCAACTCAGCTGGCTGTTGGAGCAACTGCTCGCCCGCACTCCAGGCGCCCGCCACGCGCTGCTGCTCTCCGGTGACGGTCTCAAGATCTGCCACACGCCGGAATTGAGCATGGACAAGGCGGATCAGCTATCCGCGATCGCGGCGGGCATCCAAAGTCTTTCGCACGGTGCGTCGGTCGAGTTCGGTGACGGCAGAGGCGGTGTGCGCCAGTCGATGACGGAGTTCTACGGCGGCATCTTGTTCATTGTCGAGGCGGGTCTCGCGGCGCACATCGCGGTCGTGGCCGGCGAGGACGCGGACGCGGGCCTGGTCGGGCACAACATGCGGGAGCTGGTCGAACAGCTGGGTCATCATCTCGCGTCCGCGCCACGCGTCGGGGGAGCGAGCGTGTCGTGAAAAGGCCAGGCCGCGACGACGACCCCGACCGGCTCTACACACTGACCGGGGGACGCAGCAAACCGGACTCCGACGCCTTCGACCTGGTCACCCTGGTGGTCAGCGAGTGCGCGCCGACGCAGGGCATGCAGTCCGAACATGTTGCCATCCTGGACATGTGCCGCGCGCCGACCGCGGTGGTCGAGATCGCCGCCGAGCTGCGCATCCCGTTCGGCATCGCCACCATCCTGCTGTCGGACCTGTTGCACGCAGGCAAGATCACCGTCCGGCATCCCGACGTCGGCCCGGCTGCGCCGTGGAACTCGGTGCCCGACTCCACCACCCTCGAGAAGGTGCTCGTTGGACTCCGCAACCTTTGACGCTCGGCCCGCCCGCGCCGACGCCCCACTGAACAGCGCGACCCGCCAGGGGCTGAAGATCGTCATCGTCGGCGGCTTCGGCGTCGGCAAGACCACCATGGTCCGCGCGGTCAGCGAGATCCGCCCGCTCGATACCGAGGCGACGATGACCAACGCCGGCGTCGGGATCGATGACCCGACCGGCGCCCCCGGCAAGTCCACGACCACGGTCGCGTTCGACTTCGGGCGCATCACCATCGACGCCGAGAACGTGCTGTACCTCTTCGGCGCCCCGGGGCAGGAACGGTTCTTCTTCCTGTGGGACCGGTTGTTCTCCGGTGCGCTCGGCGCGATCGTGCTCGTCGACCAACGCCGAATTGCCGACTCCTGGTACGCCATCGACCGGCTGGAAGCCCAGCGCACTCGATTCGTGGTGGCGTGCAACAACTTCGGCGGGCCCTCGCAGCTCGCCGAGGTGCGCGACGCCCTCGACCTGGATCCGCATGTGCCACTGGTGGATTGCGATGCCAGGTCGCGCGAGTCCAGCAAGCGGGTGCTGATCAGTCTGGTCGAGCACATCTATGCCGACGCCCGAGCGGAGACCGCATCATGACCACCTCGAGTGCCGCCGCGGCGGCCACCGGCGGCTGCCCGGTCCACCCGGAGACCGGCGCCGTGCCGCTGAGCGGTCCGCGCTTCCACACCGACCCGCAGCATCTGTACCGCGAGATGCGCCGCGAGCACGGGCCCGTCGTATCCGTCGAACTGCCCGGTGGTGTCCCGTCCTGGCTGGTCATCGGGTATCGGGAACTGCATCAGGTCACCAGCGATCCGGAGCTGTTCCCGCGCGATGTCAGCCTGTGGAACCAGTGGCCCAACATCCCCGAGGATTGGCCGCTGCTGCCGATGGTCGGGCAGCCGCGGCCGTCGATCTACTTCACCGCGGGTGCCGAGCATCGCAGGCATGTGGCGATGGTCGAGCCCGCGCTCGAATCGGTCGATCCGTTCGAATTGCGCCGCACCTGTGAGGAATTGGCGGACCGGCTGATCGACGGTTTCTGCGGGCGGGGCGAGGCCGATCTGGTCGCCGAGTTCGCGGTGCCGATGCCGGTGCTCGCGCTCGCCTGGGCGCTCGGCTTTCCCGATGAGGACGGCGCGCGGTTGGCGTGGAGTATGAAGGCGCTCGCCGACGGTGGCGCCGACGCGCAGGCGGCGTACGGGCGTTTCTACGAGCAGATGCAGCAGGTGCTCGCCGCGAAGAAGGCCCGGCCGGGCAACGACCTGGTGTCGCGAATGCTGGCCCACCCCGCGCAGTTCAGCGACGAAGAGTACGTGCAGGACCTGATGGCGGTCACCGCCGCCGCGCACCTGCCGACCGCCGACTGGATCGGGAACTCGGTGCGGCTCATGCTCACCGACGACCGGTTCGCCGCGGCCCTCGGTGGTGGGCGGCGCAGCGTCGGCGAGGCGATGAACGAGGTGCTGTGGGAGGACACGCCCACGCAGATCCTCGCCGGTCGGTGGGCGGCGCGCGATACACGGTTGGCGGACAAGGTGATTCGGTCGGGCGACATGTTGCTGCTCGGTCTCGCGGCCGCCAACGCCGATCCGCACGTACGTCAGCATCTCGTCGACGGTGTCGAACCCGCGCACGCGGGCAACAGCGCGCACTTCGCGTTCAGCTACGGCGAGTACCGGTGCCCGTTCCCGGCTCAGCAACTGGCCGAGATCATCGCGCGCACCAGCATCGAGGTGCTGCTCGACCGGCTGCCCGACATCGATCTCATGGTTCCCGCGCAGAACCTGGTCCGGCGCCCGTCGGCGTTCCTGCGCGGCATGACTTCTTTGCCGGTTCGTTTCACCCCAGTTCGTGCAGTCGGAGGTCCCCAGTGACACAAACATGCCCCTTTGCCATCGATCCGATGGTCGGTGACCTCGCCGGCGAGACCGCCTACCTGCGGGCCGCGGGTCCGCTCACCCGCATCGAACTGCTCGGCGTGCCCGCTTGGACCGTCACCGAGCACGCGGTGGCCAGGCAGCTGCTCGTCGATCCGCGGCTGATCAAGGACATCAACGGCTGGTCGCTGTGGAACTCCGGTGTGGTGACGCGGCAGTGGCCGCTGATCGGCATGATCGACGCCGGCCGTTCCATGTTCACCGTGGACGGCGCCGAGCATCGCAGGCTGCGGATCAAGACCACGCAGGCTTTGTCGCCGCGTCGACTAGAAGACATCCGGCCTGTCATCGAGCGACTGACCAGCGAGCTGTTGGACGATCTCAGTGCTGCGGGTGACTCCGTGGTGGACCTCAAAGAGGTGTTCGCCTACCCGCTGCCGATGCGCGTCATCAGTGAGCTGATGGGCGTGGACCGCGCCGACCATCCGATGCTGCTCACCTGGTACAAAGCGTTCTTCTCGCTGCTCACACCGCAGGACGAGCGGTTGCGCGTGATCGACGAAATGGACCGGTACTACACCGATCTGGTGCGCAAGAAGACCGCCGACCCCACCGACGACCTCACCAGCGCCCTCATCCTGGCCACCGACGGCGGGGAACCGCTGACCGAAGAAGAAGTGGTCGGCAACCTCAAGGCACTCGTCGCCGCCGGTCACGAAACCACCGTCGGCCTCATCCTGAACGCCGTGCGCGCCCTGCTCACCCGTCCTGAACAACTGGACAAGGTCCGCTCCGGCGATATCGAGTGGAAGCAGGCCGTCGAGGAGACCCTGCGCTGGGACAGCCCGGTCACCCACCTGCTGATGCGCTTCGCCACCGAAGACATCACCATCGGTGACACCGTGATCGAGAAAGGCGAGGGTGTGGTCATGTCCTACCGCGCCATCGGCCGGGACACCGCCGTACACGGGGAAGACTCCGACGAGTTCGACCTCACCCGCACCACCTCCCACCGCCACCTCACCTTCGGCCACGGTCCGCACATCTGCCCCGGGGCCGCCCTGTCCCGGCTCGAAGCAGGCATCGCCCTGCCCGCCCTCTTCGATCGGTTCCCGAACATTCGGCTTGCGGTTCCGGTGGAGGAAATTCGCAATCTTCCAGTGCTCACGCAAAACGACCTGGCGGCGTTCCCCGTTCACCTCGGCTGAACTATTCGCATCGCGAGATCCCTGCTCCTGCAGGGGATGTTGCGACTCGCGCGTGTCCCGGAATTGCCTTTCTGCCGGGGATTTCGTGACTTACCGTCGCGGAGCAGCTGTTCGTAGCGGGTCTCGATGGTTGGCTCGCATAGCGTAATCGCAGTTCCGCCAAGGGATGCCGAGTTGTGGCGCGCCTCGACTCAGTCGAGGTGCGCCTCCCCGCGGCGTAGCTTGCGGTCCGCGGCATTGCGAACCCGTCGTGTTCTGCCCTGCTCCGCCAGCAGGTGCAGAGCATCGGCCTCGGTGATCAGATCGACCGCCTTGCGCTGGAACCAGTCGGTGGCGGCGACAACTTCCTCGGGAGTCCAGGTGTGGCTCAGAATGATCGACTTCAGGAGGGTCCATTCCCGTAGGCGGCGGGCGAGGAAGTCGTGGTCGGCGATCAGTTCGGACATGGACGTTGCCCACTGATCGAAGTGGGTGCTGCCGAGTTGGATCAGTTGGGGCGCACGCTTGTCGAAGTGGCCGGATACGGCGGCCTCAGCCATGACCTTGTCCGGGTCGCGTAGGACGGTGGCGACCAACTCGGGTTCTGCGTTGTCGGCTACGGCGGCCAACTCTCGCTGGTACTGCCAATAGCGCCGGTGCTCCGCCGGAACAGCATCCTCATTGGTGCCGACCATGATGTCTACTGTGCCAAGAGTTTTCCGGCGGCGGTTTCTATTTTGGCTTCGTCGAGCAGGACGGTGTCGGCGGCGGGGCCTAGGGGGATGAAGGTGTCTTCGCTGGTGACTCTGGCGATATGGCCGTCGAAGCCGGCGTCGATGAGGGCGGCGCAGACGGATTCGGAGACGCCGCCGCTGTGGCGGGTTTCGTCGGCGATGAGGACGCGGCCGGTGGCGCGGGCGTGTTGGAGGAGGTCGTCTCTTTTTTACATCTCCCAGCCCACCAGACCCGACTAGAACTCGTATGCCCGCCTTTGCTTGTAAAAAAAAAAAACAACCATCTTCTTCTACTTTACTACCTTTTCCTCTCTTACCCCCGTCCTCCCCTCCTTCTCTTCTCCTGCCTTCTCTCCTCCCTCTNCGAGGGGGAGGGGGGAGAGCCAGCGGAGGTCGAGGACACGGGGGCGGATGCCGCGGTCGGCCAGGCGGCGGGCTACGCGCAGGCTCATGGGGACGCCGTTGGCGAAGGTGACGATGGTGAGGTCGGTGCCGTCGCCGTAGACGCGGGCGCGGCCGATTTCGACGTGGTCGGGGTCGGAAGGTGTTGCGAGCCAAGCGTTGTCGCCTGGCTCGTACAGGTCGCGGGTGTGGTACAGGGCGATGGGTTCGAGGTAGATGCAGACGCGGCCGTCTACTCGGGCGGCGGAGACGCAGGTGCGCAGGAGGGCGGCGGCGTCGTCGGCGCGCGCGGGGGAGGCGATGACGAGGCCGGGGATGTCGCGCAGGGCGGCGATGGAGTTGTCGTTGTGGAAGTGGCCGCCGAAACCCTTCTGGTAGGCGTAGCCGGCGATGCGGACCACCATCGGATTGTGGTAGCGCCCATGGGAAAAGAAGGACAGGGTGGCGGCCTCGCCACGTAGTTGGTCGGCGGCATTGTGCACGTAGGCCAGGTACTGGATCTCGGGGATCGGCACGAAACCGGCGAGCGCGGTGCCCAGCGCGGTGCCGAGAACGCTCTGCTCGTCGAGCAAGGTGTCGAAGACGCGTCGCTTGCCGAACTGCTTCTGCAGACCCTTGGTCACGCCGTACACGCCACCCTTGCGGCCGACGTCCTCACCGAAGACGAGCACGTCCGGGTCGCGGTCGAGCAGGGTTGCCAGTGTGCGGTTGATGGCCTGGCCGAGTGTTAACGAATCATCGCTGCCTGCAACGAGGTTCGTGTCCACAGCGGCAGGCGCCGAACGACGTGTGCTGTCGGCTGGGGTTGTCGCGTCCGGCAAGGCGTCGGCCTGCGTTGCGTCGGCGCCTGTCGGCGTGCCCTGCACTGCGATGGCGGGTGTCGCCCGAGTTGTATTGCGGCCTGCGGTTGTCGCATCGAGTGTGGTGTCGCCGCGTGGTGCACCGGCGGGGGTCGGGACGCCCCGCCCCGCTGCATCGTTCGGTGCTGCGGGAGTAGGCCCCATATCGGCGGGAGAGCTTGCCTGCCGTGCGCGGGAAGTCTGCGATGTCGTCACCGGGGCAGGGTTGGGATGCGCCGCATTATTCGCCGTGGCCGTGGCCGTGACGGCTGGCGGCGGGACATCGGCGGGTGAACTGTCTGCTTGCGCCTCGGTCGCCGGGGATGCGGCGAGCTGGCCGATGCGCAGGACATCGGTGCGTACCAGTGCCGGGTGGGACGGTGCGAGCGGTGCGATCACCGCGGTCGCGGAGGTCAATTTCGGTTCGCGCCAGACGAGTTCGGCTGTGCGGGTGACGCGGTGGGCGATGTCGTCGTAGCGCTCGAGCACCTCGGTGGGGGTCGCTACACCTGCGGCGACCAGCAGGCGGGCGGTCGCGGTCACGGGGTCGCGGAGTAGGTCGGCGGCGATGTCGGCGGGTCTCCGGTAGGCGGCTTCCACGTCGGAACCTGCGTGGCCCATCAGGCGGACCGTTCGCATGTGCAGGAACGCGGGCTTGCGGTGCTCGCGGACCCACGCTGAGGCTACGGTCGAAGTGGTCAGTGCGTCGACGGGATCGCAGCCGTCGGCGCCGAAGTACTGCAAGCCGGGGCGGGAGCCATACGCCTGCTGGATCCAGTCCGCCGGAGTGGGGACGCTGATTCCGATGCCGTTGTCCTCGCACAGGAACAGGATCGGCAGCGGAACACCTTGGCGGGCAGTATGAATCGCCGCATTGATCGCGCCTGCTGCGGTGGAATGATTGGCGGAGGCGTCGCCGAAGCTGCACAGCACCACCGCATCCGACGGCCACTCGCTCGAAACACCCAGTCGCGCGGCACGATCGATCGCGAACGCGAGGCCGACCGCGCGGGGGAGATGTGAGGCGATGGTCGAGGTCTGCGGAATGATGGCGGCGGGCTTGCTGCCGAAAACCTTGTGCCGCCCACCGGATATCGGATCCGCCGCGGCGGCGACGACCCCGAGCAGCACGTCGCGGATCGGATCGAGACCAGGCACCTGCCGAGTGCGCTGCACGAAGAACGCCCCGGACCGGTAGTGCAGCAGCGCAGGATCGGTCACCCGCAACGCCACCCCGAGCGCCGCATTACCCTCGTGCCCCGACGACCCGATGCTGTAATACCCCCGCTTGCTCGCCCCCAACTGCCGAGCCGCGAGATCCAACTGCCTGCTCGTCGCCTGCGCCTCGAACAACTCCAGCAGAGTCGCACCACTGATCCCGGGCGCGATATCCTCCGCCGCGGCACGATCCAGTGCCGTCGTCAGCGCACCGACCGCCGCCCGAAACCGCTCATCGAGAACCTGGCCCGGGCTGGATCCCGGGTTCGCTGCCCGCTCACTCACCGCCCCACCTTATCGGCAAACCTGATGATTATGCGCGCCATATCCAGTTCAGCCGAATAAGTTCCGGCCAAACCCCCGACGGGCCGGACATGAACGCCGACCCGCCTGATTCGGCGACCAGCATTCCGCAGGGACACGATGAACCACGCACCAGACGTTCGCCGCCACCATGTCCCCCACGGCACCCAAGACATGGCGGCACGCACGTCCAACTAGACATCGCAGCGCGCTCACTCGCCATCGCCGCCACGATGTCCCGTTCGAGGGTGCGAGATCTGGCGGACTGGGTGGCACGCTGCCGACGGGTGGCGCGAGATGGTTGCGTGCTTTGTCGGGTGTTCGACGCGCCTGTCCTCTCCAGCATGTCCCGTTCGGCGCCCCGAGATGTGGCGGACGGGACCTGGTGGCGTGCTTACTCGTCGTTTGCCACCAGCAGGTCCCGTTAGGCGCACCGAGATGTGGCGGGTGGGATCTGGTGGCGTGCTTACTCGTCGTTTGCCACCAGCAGGTCCCGTTCGGAGCGTCGAGACGTCGCGGACGGGACTTGGTGGCGTGCTTACTTGACGTTTGCCGCCGTCAGGTCCCCCCGGCGGCAAGACGTGGCGGTGGTTGCGCCGGAAGGGACATGGTGATGTGTGCACTCGTTGGGTGCCGCGATGTCGCGCCCGGCGAACTGGGTGGGCGGCAGTGCGCCTGGCGGGACGTGGTGGTGCGCCTATTTGGTGTTTGGCGCCGTGAGGTTTCTTTGGTGGGCGAGACGAGACTTGGTGGCAGATGCGCCGTGAGGGCATGGTGGCCATGCGCACTCGACCTTCGTGACCGGTCATGTCCCGCCTGGCGGGCGAGACGCGCGGCGGGTGCGTCGAACGGACACCGTGGCGCGCTCACTTTGATGTTCAGCGCCGTGATGTCCCGCCAGGCGGGCAATACACGGAGGCAGGTCCGCAGTGGGAATGTGCGCAGTCGACGTTCGCGCCATGTCGTGCACTGGGTGGCACGCAGCGGCGCGTGGCGCGCGAGGTGGTTGCGTGCTTTGTCGGGTGTTCGACGCGCCTGTCCTCTCCAGCATGTCCCGTTCGGCGCCCCGAGATGTGGCGGACGGAATCTGGTGGCGTGCTTACTCGTCGTTTGCCGCCAGCATGTCCCGCTCGGCGCACCGAGATGTCGCGGACGGGACGTGGTGGCGTGCTTACTCGATGTTCTGCGCCTTCATGACCCGCTGGGTGAGTCGCAGGTGCCGAACGGGGCATAAGGGTGTGCCTTCTTGGGGTTTGCCAGCCTCATGTCCCACTCAGTGGACTAGGCGTTCCGGCGGCCAAGGTGTGGCGCCGCGGTTGCGCCAACGGGATGTGGTGGCGTGCTTAGTTGGCGTTCGTCGCCGTGAAGTCCCGTTGGGCGTTGATGCATGGTGGCAGGTGCGCCGTGGTGACGTGCGCACTCGGCGTTCGCTCTACGTCGAGCACTCGGAGTAGCGCGCTGCGGCGCGTGGCACGGGAGATGGCCGAGTGCCTTGTCGGCGTTCGACTTGCCGCAGCCCGCCACCATGTCCCGCTCGGCGCCCCGAGATGTGGCAGACGGGACGTGGTGGCGTGCGCACTCGGCGTTTGGCGCCGTGATGTCCCGCCAGATGGACAGCAGTGCTGCGAATGGGACGTGGTGGCGCGCCTACTCGGCGTTCGGTGTCATGATGGCCCGCTCGGCGGCAAAGCGGGGTGGCGGTTGCGCCGGGCGGGACCTAGTGGCGCGCCTACTCGGTGCTCGTCGCCGTGGTGTCCCGTTCGGCGAGTCAAGCGGACGGCAGGTGCGTCGGATGGGACATGATTGCGTGCCTCATCGATGTTCGACTCACCTTGTCCCCGACGATGAACGGTGACGCTCAGTCCGGCAACTGCAACGCTGAGGCCGCGTCTTGGTCCAGCAGCCAGGTGGTGGACTCGAGTCCGACCGCACCGGCGGAAGGGATGTCGACGGGGCTGGCTCCGGAGATCGCTTCCGCGACCGCGTCCGCCTTGGCCGCTCCGCCGACGACCAGCACTACATGTCGCGTGCGGCGGATGGCGGGGATCGTGAGCGTTACCCGGACCGGGGGCGGTTTCGGCGAATTCGTTACGGCGACAACGAGTTCGTGTTCCTCGCGGACCGCGTCGGTGTGCGGGAACAGGGAGTTGATGTGTCCTTCGCCGCCCATGCCGAGCAGGTGCAGGTCGAAGGAGCCGTGTTCGGCCAGGTAGGCGTGCACGGCGGTGGAGTATTCGGCGGCGGCCTCGATCGGGTCGGGGTATTCACCGTCGGACGCGGCTACCGGGTGTACCCGGGCGGGGTCGACCGGGACGTGATCCAGTAGGGCTTGGCGCGCCTGGAGGTCGTTGCGTTCCGCGTCGCCTGCGGGGACGAAACGTTCATCGCCCCAGAAGAAGTCGACGTTGGACCAGTCGATGTCGCCGGGGGACTTGCGGACCAGTTCGAGGAGCCCGATGCCGGTGCCGCCGCCGGTCAGTACGACCGACGCTGTGCCGCGTTCTTCCTGTGCGGCGACGACGATCTCGACGAATCGGGTCGCCGCGGCGGCGATCAGCGAGTCGGTATCGATGTGGACTTCTACTGTGTCGCTGGCGGATTCACTCATAGGTCACCTTCTCGATTCCGGCGAGGGCCTCGGCGTAGATCTCGTCGGCGTCCAGCCTGCGCAGTTCTTCGGCGAGGCAGTCGCGAGTTTCCCTGCGGGCCAGCGCGATTCGCTGATCGGGATCACCGGTGCGGGTCAGCGTCGCGGTGCGCCCGGTCTGCGGGCGTTCGATGGTGACCGACACCGACGGCCGGTGCAGCTCGACGCGCAGTGCGCCGGAGCGGCGAATCACCGGGCAGCCGAGGCGGATCGCGAGCCAGCCGGCCAGCGTGTCCAGCGCGGGTTCGTCGCGCAACCCGGACACCAGCACCGATTCCACCGGCTCGAAGGGCGGTTCGTCCATCGCGGCGGCCAGCAATGCACGCCAGTAGGTGATCCGGCTCCACGCCAGATCGGTGTCGCCGGCCGCGTAGGAGCCGAGCCGCTTCTTGATCGCGGCCTGCGGATCGGCGGCATAGGTGGCGTCGGTGATGCGCCGAGTCGCCAAGCGGCCCACCGAATCCTTGGACGGGAACTCGGGAGCCCCCCGCGGCCACCAGGCCACCACGGGGGTGTCCGGCAGCAAAAACGGGATGACGACGCTGCTCTCGTGATTGATCAGCTCGCCCTGCAACCGCAGCACGATCACCTCGGCCGCGCCCGCGTCCCCGCCGACTCGAATCTGAGCGTCGAGTCGAGTCTCGGCATCGCGGTCGCCACGCGCCAGAACGACCACCCGGCAAGGGTGTTCGCGGCTGGCATCGTTGGCGGCATCAATCGCGTCCTCGGCCTCGGAGCTGTCCAGCGTGCACACGACCAGGGTGAGCACCCGCATCATGGTGATCACGCCGTTGCTCTCGCGCAGCTGCACGATGCGCTTGGTGACCTCGCCGGTGGTGGTGTGCGGAATGTCGATGATCATGGCCGCCGCCATTCGCGCCCGGTGCGGGCGAGCATCTCGTCGGCCGAGGAGGGACCCCAGGTGCCCGCCTCGTACGGTTCGGGTTTGCCTTCGGTGGCCCAGTGCTCGAGCACCGGATCGAGGATGCCCCAGGACAATTCGACCTCCGCGTTCACCGGGAACAGCGACGGCACCCCGAGCAGCACGTCGAGGATCAGGCGTTCGTAGGCCTCGGGGGAGGACTCGGTGAACGCCTCGCCATAGCTGAAATCCATGTTGACGTCGCGCACTTCCATGCTCGACCCTGGCACTTTCGAGCCGAACCGGGTGGTGATGCCCTCGTCCGGCTGCACCCGGATGACCAGCGCGTTCTGCCCGAGATCCTCGGTCATGGTCTGGTCGAACGGCAGGTGCGGCGCCCGCTTGAACATCACCGCGATCTCGGTGACCCTGCGGCCCAGCCGTTTTCCGGTGCGCAGATAGAACGGCACCCCGGCCCAGCGGCGGGTGTCGACCTCCAGCGTGATCGCGGCGTAGGTCTCGGTGCGCGACTCCGGGTCGAAGCCCTCCTCGTTGAGCAGGCCGACCACCTGCTCGCCACCCTGCCAGCCGTCGGCGTACTGTCCGCGCGCAGTGGTCTCGTCCAGCGGTTCGACCAGTTTCGTGGCGGAGAGCACCTTGATCTTCTCGGCCTGTAACTGCTTGGGCTGGAAGCTGATCGGCTCTTCCATCGCGGTGAGCGCGAGCAGCTGCAGCAGATGGTTCTGGATCACATCGCGGGCCGCGCCGATGCCGTCGTAATAGCCTGCGCGACCGCCCAATCCGATGTCCTCGGCCATGGTGATCTGCACGTGGTCGACGTAGTTGGCGTTCCAGATCGGGTCGTAGAGCTGGTTGGCGAAGCGCAGCGCCAGGATGTTCTGCACCGTCTCTTTGCCGAGGTAGTGGTCGATCCGGAAGACTGTCTCCTCCGGGAACACTCCATTGACCAGCGCGTTGAGCTCCTGGGCGCTTTCCAGATCGTGGCCGAACGGCTTCTCGATCACCACCCGCCGCCACGGTTTACGACCCGCGGCGTCGGTGTTGTCCGGTTGCGCGAGTCCGTGTTCGGAGAGCTGATTGAGCACCACCGGAAACATGTTCGGCGGAATTGACAGGTAGAAGGCGTGATTGCCGCCGGTGCCGCGTTCGGTGTCCAGCGCGGCCAGGGTCTCGGCGAGCGTGGCGAAGGCCTTGTCGTCGTCGAAACTGCCCTGTACGAACCGGATTCCCTCGGCCAGGTGGTCCCAGACCTCCTGGCGGAACGGCGTGCGGGCGTGCGCCTTCACGGCGTTGAGCACGACCTGCGCGAAGTCTTCGTCCGCGTAGTCGCGGCGGGCGAAGCCGACCAACGCGAAACCCGGGGGCAGCAGCCCCCGGTTCGCGAGGTCGTAGATGGCCGGCATCAACTTCTTCCGGGACAGGTCGCCGGTGACACCGAAGATCACCATGCTGCACGGGCCCGCGATGCGCGGGACCCGCTTGTCCCGCTCGTCGCGCAGCGGGTTCTGCCAGGTCGGGTTCTTGGGGCCGGCCATCGGGGTCAGTTGTTCCCGGCCGCTGCGGACAACTCCTCCGTCGTGGCGGAGATCAGTTCCGCCCACGACTTCTCGAACTTGTCCACGCCTTCGCGCTCGAGTACCTGGAACACGTCGTCGAGGTCGACGCCGGCGGCCGACAGCTTGTCGAAGACCTCCTGCGCGGCCGCGGCGGTGCCGCTGACCGTGTCACCGCGGATCTCGGCGTGGTCGGCGACGGCTTCGAGTGTCTTCTCCGGCAACGTGTTCACCGTGTTCGGCGCGACCAGCTCGGTGACGTACATGACGTCGGAGTAGTCCGGGTTCTTCACACCGGTCGAAGCCCACAGCGGCCGTTGGCGATTCGCGCCCGCGGCGGCGAGGTGGTTGTAGGTGGAGGTGTGCTTGCCACCGTCGAACACGTCCTGGTATTCGGCGTAGGCCAAGCGGGCGTTGGCGATTCCGGCCTGCCCGCGCAGCGCGAGGGCCTCGTCGGAGCCGATCGCCTCGAGCCGCTTGTCGATCTCGGTGTCCACCCGGGACACGAAGAACGAAGCGACCGAATGGATCTTGCCGAGGTCGTGACCCGCGGTCTTGGCGCTGCGCAGCCCGTCGAGGTAGGCGCCCATCACCGCGCGGTAGCGCGCGACGGAGAAGATCAGCGTCACGTTCACGCTGATGCCCTCGGCGATCACCCGGGTGATGGCGGGCAGTCCCGCCTCGGTGGCCGGGATCTTGATGAACAGGTTGGGCCGGTCCACCGTCTTCCACAGGTCGATGGCCTGCGCAGTGGTCTTGTCCGCGTCGAAGGCGAAGCGGGGGTCGACCTCGATGGAGACGCGGCCGTCCACCCCGTTGGACGCCTCGAACGCGCCCGCGAAGACATCACAGGCGGAGCGCACGTCGTCGGTGGTGATGGTGCGGATCGCGGCGTCGGCGTCCGCGCCCTGGGCGGCAAGCTCTTTGAGCTGTCCGTCGTAGGCGTGGCCCTTGCTCAGCGCACCCTGGAAGATGGTCGGGTTGGTGGTCACCCCGACGACGCTGCGGGTCTCGATCAGCTCGGCGAGGTTGCCGGACTGGATGCGGTCGCGCGACAGGTCGTCGAGCCACACCGAGACGCCGGCCGCGGACAGGGCGGCGGTATTCGCGTTCTGTGTCATGAGCGCTTATCCCTTCACGTTTTCGACGGCGCCGCTGTTCTCGAACGTGGTGAGCGCGGCGGCGACCACGGCTTCGGTGGTGATTCCGAACTCGCGGAACAGGGTCTTGTAGTCGGCGGACGCCCCGAAGTGCTCGATCGAGACGATCTCGCCCGCGTCACCGGCGAACCGGTGCCACGGCATCGCGATACCCGCCTCGACCACCACGCGTGCGGTGATCGTCGGCGGCAGCACCTCGTTGCGGTAGGCCTGGTCCTGCGCGTCGAACCACTCCACGCACGGCATCGACACCACCCGGGTACCGATGCCACGCTCCTCCAGGCTAATCCGCGCGTCGACGGCGAGCTGGAGCTCCGAACCGGTAGCGATGAGGATCACCTGCGGGGTGTCGGTGGAGGATTCGGCCAGGATGTAGCCGCCCTTCTTGACGCCCTCGTAGCTGGTGCCCTCCTGGACCGGCAGGTCCTGGCGGGTCAGCGCCAGCGCCGACGGCCCGTCCTGGTGCGGCATCTCCGAGACCGAGAAGTGCGAGGTGTGCTCGCTGCTGTCGCGCTCGAGAATGGTGCGCCACGCGTAGGTGGTCTCGTTGGCGTCACCGGGGCGGACCACGTTGAGGCCGGGGATGGCGCGCAGCGCGGCGAGGTGCTCGATCGGCTGGTGCGTCGGGCCGTCCTCACCGAGGCCGATGGAGTCGTGCGTCCACACGTAGATGGCGGGCACGCGCATCAGCGCGGCCAGGCGCACCGCGGGGCGCATGTAGTCGCTGAACACCAGGAAGGTGCCGCCGTACGGGCGGGTCGGGCCGTGCAGCGCAATGCCGTTGAGGATCGCGCCCATGGCGTGCTCGCGCACTCCGAAGTGCAGGGTGCGGCCGTACGGGTTGGCCTTCCACATGCCGGTCGAGATCGACTCCGGGCCGAAGCTCGCCTCACCGGACATGGTGGTGTTGTTGGATTCGGCGAGGTCGGCCGAGCCGCCCCACAGCTCCGGCAGCACCGGCGCCAGCGCGGCCAGCACCTTGCCGGAGGCCTTGCGGGTGGCGACGCCCTTCGGGTCCGGCTCGTAGCTCGGCAGGTTGTCGGCCCAGCCTTGCGGCAGGTCGCGCTTGGCGAGCCGGTCGAACAGGGTCTTGTTGTCCGGGTTGGCCTGCGCCCACGCGTCGAACTGCTGCTGCCACTGCGCGTGCGCCTGCTTGCCGCGATCGATGGCCTTGCGGGTGTGCGCGATCACCGCGTCGTCCACCTCGAAGGTCTGCTCCGGGTCGAAGCCGAGGATCTTCTTGGTGGCGGCCACCTCGTCCGCGCCGAGGGCGGCACCGTGTGCGGCGCCGGTGTTCATCTTGTTGGGCGCCGGGTAGCCGATGATGGTGCGCAGCACGATGATCGACGGCTTGCCGGTCTCCGCCTTGGCGGCGGCCAGCGCCGACTCGATGGCGACGACGTCCTCGCCACCCTCGACCACCTGAACGTGCCAGCCGTAGGCCTCGTAGCGCTTGGCCACGTCCTCGTCGAACGCGATGGTGGTGTCGTCCTCGATGGAGATCTTGTTGTCGTCGTAGATCAGCACGAGGTTGCCGAGCTGCTGGGTGCCCGCGAGCGAGGACGCTTCGGAGGTGACGCCCTCCTCCATGTCACCGTCGGAGGCGATCACGTAGATGAAGTGGTCGAACGGGCTGGTGCCCGGCGCGGCGTTCGGATCGAACAGGCCGCGCTCGCGGCGGGCGGCCATCGCCATGCCGACGGCGGCGGCCAGGCCCTGGCCGAGCGGACCGGTGGTGATCTCGACGCCGTCGGTGTGCCGGAACTCGGGGTGGCCCGGGGTGAGCGAGCCCCACTTGCGCAGGTTCTTCAGATCGTCCAGTTCCAGGCCGAAACCGGCCAGGTAGAGCTGGATGTACTGGGTGATGCTGGAGTGACCGCAGGACAGCACGAAGCGGTCCCGGCCGACCCAGCTCGGGTCGCTCGGGTCGATCCGCATGGTCCGCTGGTAGAGGGAGTACGCCAGCGGCGCCAGGCTCATCGCGGTGCCAGGGTGTCCGTTGCCGGCGTTCTGCACCGCGTCGGCGGCGAGCACCCGGATCGTGTCGACGGCCTTGGTGTCCAGATCCGTCCAGTCGTCCGGGTGATTCGGCTGAGTGAGGGCGCGGATGTCGTCTGTGACTGACACGACCGAGGTTCTCCTGACATTGGTTTCGTCGACGGCGGCTTTACTGGCGGCGATGAACGCACGGCAGCGGCGCGTGCATACCGGGTGTGTACCCAACCACCCTAGATGTGCCCATTGAGCGGGGTGCGGGGAACCCTGTCTTTATTTGCCCCGCGCACGGCGCTCGAAACCCGCGTGCGGCCGGGGTTCTCCGGACCCGTGGCGCACCGTCAGCTGGGTCACATTCCCAATGTTGTTGCGTGGGGCTATGCGAGGAGCATGCTCGGCGGGGTCTACCATCCTCTGTAGTAGTAGCCGCGCCGCACGGCTGAAGAGGCGCCGAGGCGGGCGAAGGTCCAGCTCTCGCGCATCCAGCTCAGCGGGACCGAGCGTGCTGCTTGGTCCATGCCGGATGCGATGCACAGCGTGCGAGGAGAAACAGTGCGGATTGGGCAACAGCCGGGTGGCAATGGCGCGCACGGCTCCGCTCCGACGGCGCTGGCGGACCGGTTCGCCGGGCCAGGGCTGCCGTCCCGACTACTGCGACGAGTGCTCGCGTACATCGCGCTCACCAAGCCGCGGGTCATCGAATTGCTGCTCGTCGCGACGATTCCGACGATGCTGCTCGCCGATCGAGGGCACATCGACCTGCGCCTCATCGTGGTCACCCTGTTCGGTGGCTGGATGGGCGCGGCCAGCGCGAACACGCTGAACTGTGTCGCCGACGCCGATATCGACAAGGTGATGAAGCGGACCGCGAAGCGCCCGCTGGCCAGGGAGGCGGTGCCGACCTCGCACGCCTTCGTATTCGGTGTGCTGCTCGGCCTCGGCTCGTTCGCCTGGCTCTGGTGGCAGGCGAACCTGCTCAGCGGTGTCCTGGTGGTCGCGACGATCCTGTTCTACGTCTTCGTCTACACCCTCGGTCTCAAACGCCGCACCTCGCAGAACGTGGTGTGGGGCGGCGCCGCGGGCTGCATGCCCGCCCTGGTCGGCTGGTCCGCGGTGACCGGCGGTATCGGCTGGCCCGCCGTCGTGCTGTTCGCTGTCATCTTCTTCTGGACGCCGCCGCACACCTGGGCGCTGGCCATGCGCTACAAGGAGGACTACCGCGCGGCCGGCGTGCCGATGCTGCCCGTGGTGGCCACCGAGCAGGTGGTGACCAAGCAGATCGTCATCTACACCTGGCTCACCGTGCTCGCCACCTTGGCGCTGGTCCCCGCGACCGGCGTGGTCTACGCGGCCGTGGCGCTGGTGGCCGGAGCGTGGTTCCTGCTCATGGCGCACCAGCTGTACTCCGGCGTGCGGCGCGGCGAATCGGTGAAGCCGCTGCGACTGTTCCTGCAGTCGAACAACTATCTCGCCGTGGTGTTCTGCGGTCTCGCGGTGGATTCCGTGCTCGGCTGGGACACCGTCGGCAGCTTCCTCTGATCCACCGTCAGTCGCGGCGGGCCAAGTAGCCGTCGGGCCGGATCTCGACTCGGGTGCCGTCGACCGCGTGGTACGCGGCGAAGGCATGGCCCTCCACATCGACGACGTACCGTCCGGCCGCCGTGGTGCCGGGCCGGACGACCGCGTAGGCCTCGGTGCCGGTGGGGAGTTCGCCGGTCTCGCCGAAGCACAGCAGCGTCGAGTGCGGGCCGCGGAACAGGTCGAACAATCGAATCGGGTTGCCCGCCATGTCCTTGAGCGGAGCGTCGGGGGCGCGGTCACCCGCGACGAGCGGACCGAGGTCGGCCGGGTCGCGGTAGCTGATGTCCAACTGCTGGGTTTCCGGGCCGCGCCGCATCGCATCCTCGGCACCGTCGACCAGCTTGTCGAGCAGCGCGGAGCTGATACCGAGCACGCGGGCGGCGACCGTCCTGCGCTCGGATTCATAACTGTGCAGCAGTGATTCGTCACCGTGCATGGCCGCGGCCAGCTTCCAGCCGAGGTTGTACGCGTCCTGGATGCCGGTGTTCATGCCCTGCCCGCCGGTCGGCGGATGAACGTGCGCGGCGTCACCGGCGAGGAAGACGCGGCCGTCCCGGAACCGTTCGGCCAGGCGGATATTCGGCCGCCACACCGTCACCCAGGTGAGCTCGGACAACGTGATGTCGGTGCGGCCGGAGTAACGGTCGACGTACTCCTGCAGCACCGCGAGGGTCGGCTCGGCCTCGTCGATCAGCGGCGCCGCGAACTGGAATTGGCGCCCACCGGGCAAGGGGGACATGGCGATCCCCTCCATCGGCCGATCGGCACCGGCGAACCAGTAGCCGAAGGCATGGTCCAGGGCGTCGGCCCGGACATCGCCGAGCAGCATCCGCAGCGACTCGTCGGTGCTGCCCTCGAACGCGATACCGAGCGTCTTGCGTACAGTGCTGCGGCCGCCGTCGGCACCGATCAGATAGGCGGCGCGCACGGTCTCGTCGGCATCGCCGCACGTCAGAATCGCGGTAACGCCGGTCGCGTCCTGGGTGAACGTCCGCAGTGTCGTGCCCAGTTCGACGCGAACATCGAAGTCCGCGAGCCGATCACGCAGGATCGCCTCGGTCCCGGCCTGCCCGAGCACCCAGCCATTCGGGTAGGGGACCGCGGGCGTCGGCTCGATCGGGTCCCACATCCGGTGCTCGCCGACGAACTCGCCACCCAGGTAGGCCAGCATGACCGGCCCGGTCGCGCCCGCCGCCAGCACCGCGTCGAGCACGCCGAGGTCGTCGAACACCTCGAGGGTGCGGGGTTGGATGCCGTCACCGCGCGAGCCCGCGAAGAACTCGGTGGCCTGGTCGATGATGCGCACCGGAATGTTCCGGCGGGCCAG
The DNA here is from genome assembly GCF_900269665.1 of Nocardia suismassiliense. GTDB lineage: Bacteria > Actinomycetota > Actinomycetes > Mycobacteriales > Mycobacteriaceae > Nocardia > Nocardia suismassiliense. Next base: position 6,512,287 of record NZ_LT985361.1, on the reverse strand, counting down.
CTCGAGGGCGAGGGTCAAGCCGGTGGGTCCGGCGCCTGCGATGAGTACCTGCTCGTGCACGTTCTGCTCCTGAATTAAAATTCAATGAATACTGATTCAGTATTGAAGTTGGTACGTTGCCTGTCAAGGAGGTGGGTGCGGGTGTCGATGAGTCGCAAAGAGAAGTCGGCCGAAACCGAGCACGCGCTGAAGGCGGCTGCGCTGCGCCTATTCGCCGAGCGCGGTTACCTGAATACGAAGATCGTCGACATCACGACGGCGGCGGGGCGCGCGGCCGGGTCGTTCTACAACCATTTCGCGGGTAAAGAAGAGCTACTCCAGGCGCTGCTGGACGACGTCGCGGCGGCCGGCGACGTGACGGCGGAGGGGCCGGACCACAACCCGGACTTCACCGATCCCGCGGCGATCCGCTTTCACGTGGAGCAGTACTGGATCTCGGCGCGCCAGCACTGGGCCGTGTACCGCTCCATCCAGCAGGCGGCGCTGGTCAACGATGAATTCGCCAGGCAGGCCGGGCAGTTCGCGATTCAGCAGCGCCGCGACATCGTCAACCATCTGGACGGTTTCGGTCCGGACGGGCCGACGCTGCCGAGCACGCCCGACGCCAGCCTGGCGATGATGTTCCTGCTCGCCGCGGGCATGGTGCAGGCGGTCGAGGAGGGCACGGTCGAGTTGACCGACAAGCAGGCCGTGGACGGCCTGACGCGCTTCATCTACCGCGGCCTCACCGGCCGTGATTACTGAACTGGTCTAGGAACCGGGCAGCAGGACGATGGAGCCGGTGGTCTTGCGCGCCTCGAGATCGCGGTGCGCCTGCTCGGCCTCGGCGAGCGGGTAGGTCGCGCCGATCCGGATCCGCAGCGTGCCATCGTCGATGGCGTTGAGGATGTCCGTTGCGCGCCATAGCAGTTCGGCCCGGTCGCGAGTGTAGTGGGCCAGCGTCGGCCGGGTAACGAATAGTGAGCCTGAGCCGGCCAGACGCTGCAAATCGAACGGGGGGACCGCGCCGCTGGCACCGCCGAAGAGTGCGAGCATGCCGCGGACCCGCAGCGACGCGAGGCTGGCCTCGAAGGTGGCCGCGCCGACGCCGTCGTACACCGCGGCCACGCCGACACCGTCGGTGAGCGCGCGCACCTGGTCGGCGAGGTCGTCGCCGTAACGCAGCACCTCGGCGGCGCCCGCCTCGCGGGACAGCTTCTCCTTCGCATCGGTGGACACCGTGGTGATCACCCGGGCGCCGCGGGCCGCGGCGAGCTGGGTCAGCACCAGGCCGACACCGCCCGCGCCCGCGTGCACCAGCACCGACTCGCCCGGTTGCGGGGTGTAGATCGATTCGAGCAGATAGTGCGCGGTCATGCCCTGGAGCAGCGCGGACGCGGCCACCTTCGGGTCGACCTCGCCGGGCACCTTGACGGCCACCGCGGCGTTCACCGCGACCCGCTCCGCGTAGCTGCCGGGTCCGGCGGCCCACGCGACGCGGTCGCCGACGGCGAACTCGGTGACGTTCGCGCCGACCTCGGCGACCACACCGGAGCCCTCGGCGCCGGGCACATACGGCACGTCCTGCGGATAGCGGCCGGTGCGGATGTAGGTGTCGATGAAGTTGATGCCGATGGCCTGGATGTCGACGAGCAGCTGATCGGGACCGAGCTGCGGGTCCGGCACCTCGACGTACTCCAGGACTTCGGGACCACCGTGTTCGGACACCTGAATCGCACGCATGAGTTCTGTTCTACACCTTCACGGTGGGCAGGCCGGATCCGGCGGTCGCGGACAAATCCGGCAGGGGGACTGGACCGTTTGCTACTGGCCGGTAAACTCCGTGCCATGAGTGCTGATGTCGCCGCGGCCCCGGTGAAGTTGCCGGGCGCCCTCGTGGAGTCCGTCAAGGGTTTCGTCGCCGATCACGACGGTTCGGCCACGGCCGTGCTGCAGCCGCTCGGCCGCGCCGGTGTCCGGGTGACGCTGGTGGGTGCCGACGGCATCCTCGGCGACCGGGTCGTCACCGATATGGCCACCGCGAAGGAGCTCGTCGCCACGATCGACGGGCTCACCGAGGCCGACGAGTGGGACCGGGAACTGACCTCGATCGTCACCCCGCGCAAGTCGCACTGGGCCCAGATGGCCGGTTGGGTGGCCAAACAGAAACGATTCCCCAAGGCGCGCAACGAGAACTGAGCGGTGCGCGTGACGCGGCTGTTCGGCCGCCTCGGTGCGGTACTGCTTGCCGGGTGCATAGTCCTTGTGGCCCCGGCGATTCCGGCGAGCGCGCAGCAGAGCAATGCGCTGCGGGTGTGCACGCCCGGCGATTATCCGCCGTATTCGGTCGCCGAGGGTGCCGGCGAATACCGCGGTGTGGACATCGAATTGGCTCGTGGCTTCGCCGACTTGCTCCGCAGGCCGATCCAGTTCGTCCCGGTCACCTGGGCGACCCTGAAGACTGATTTCGCTGAGCGCCAGTGCGATATTGCGGTCGGCGGTATCTCGGATTCGCCCGCGCGCCGGGCCTTCGCCGACTTCTCGATCGTCTACGGCACCGACGGCAAGACGCCGATCACCCGCCGAGCCAGCGGCGCCGACTTCTCGACGATCGAGCAGATCAACCGGCCCGAGGTGCGGGTGATCGCGAATCGTGGTGGCACGAACGAGGAGTTCGCTCGCAAGAACTTCCCCGACGCTCAGCTGACCCTCTGGCCGGAGAATCTCACCATCTTCGACGAGGTCGAGCAGGGCCGGGCCGACGTCTTCGTCACCGACGCCGTCGAGGGCCGTTACCGCGTCCGCCAGCACCCGGGCCTGCAGGTCTTGCACCGGGACAAGCCTTTCGACTCCTTCGGCAAGGTGCTGCTGATCCGCAAGGACGACCCGGTGCTGGCCACGCTGCTCAACGGGTACCTGACCACTCAGCTCGCTACCGGCACGGTGGACCGGCTGTTCGACCAGTGGATCGGACCCAACGCGACGGTGCCGGTTTAGTCCGACGGTCTCGTGGTGGCAAGCCACTCGAGGTAGCGGTCCATCCAGGTGTCGCAGGGCAGGCCTCGCGGCTCCATCGCGAAACCGTGGCCACCTTGGGCGTAGACGTGCAACTCCGCGGCGTGGCCCGCGGCTCGCCAGGCCTGGTAGCGGGCCAGATTCCCGGGTACGACGTTCTCATCGGGGTCGTCGCCGGCCAGGGCGAGAAACAGCGGGGGTGCGTCGGCCGGGACGGTGTATTCGTGCCAGGCGGGGGCATACAACGCGGCGACGTGATCGGGACGACTCTGCCGGTCGTAATCCGTTGCGGCACTGAAGGCTAGTTGCCCGCCCGCGGAGGAACCGAGGATGCCGATGTGCCGCGGTTCGACCTGCCAGGTGGCGGCGTGCTCGCGGACGAACTGGACTGCTCGGCGTGCATCGATGGCCGCCGGGTAGGACTGCGCCTCGATATCGGCCATGGTGTAGTCGGTGGCCCAGTGCCGGATGAAGTCTTCGTCGTCCGGCGCCGAGGGGAGCAGGCGGTAGCGCAGCACGAAGGCCGTGCAGCCTTGTGCGGCAAGAGCATCGGCGATGTCGGCGCCGGTGCCTCGGGTGAGCGTGATGAAACTGCCGCCGGGACAGACGATGACGGCGGTTCCGGTCGCGCGCGCCGGATCCGGGCGGTGCACGGTCAGTGCGGGTTCGGTGACATTACGAATCAGCGTGACGGCCTTGCCGTCCTGCAAGCCTGGGACGGTGGTTGTCTGGCCATACGGTGACGGCAGGCGTGGGCTCGAGCCGGGCCACAGCGGGATGATCTCGTCGGAAGTCGTTGTGTGCATGCGGGTTCCGTTTCAGCTGGTGGCGAGGGTGACCGTGCCTGCGTCACCGTCGACGGTGACCCGTGCGCCGTCGGGCAGCCGTTCGGTGGCCACGCCGGTGCCCAGTACTGCAGGAATGTGGTACTCGCGGGCCACGATCGAACTGTGGCTCAGTGGTCCGCCGACGTCGGTGACGACCGCGGAAGCCAAAGCGAACAGCGGCGTCCAGGCCGGGGTGGTGATCTTGGTGACCAGCACGTCACCGGGGCGCAGGCGGCTGAAATCCTCGGGGCCGTGGATGATTCGCGCGGGCGCCGTCACCCGGCCGGGACTGCCGGGCACGCCCTTGACCGTTGCGCCGGAATCCTGCTCACCGCCCGCGGGCAACAGCTTCGAGAAGTCGAGGCCGAAGAGCTTCGCGCCGCCGCTGACAGGTAGCGCATGCGGCGGGGTGACCATGCGCTGCGCCGCCGCGGTCGCCTTGCGCTCGGCCACTACGGCGCGTGAATCCTGCACTGGGCGAGCATCATCCAGTGCGCGCGCCGCGTCCTGTAGTTCGTCGAGACGCAACCAGAAGACGTCCTCGTCCGTGCGGAGTGCGCCTGCGGTCACGAGGCGTCGACCGAGCTCGTGCAGCAGGCGACGCACGGTCGGCCAGCCGAGACCGACATCCGCCAGGCCGTCCTCGCGCAACGGGCTCATGGTCTGCGCCCAGCGCAGCAAACGCAGTGTCAGCCAGCGCCGTACACCCGGCCGCCTCGCCTGGAGGCGGCGCATGGCCTGCTCTCGCTTCAACTGTGCGTTGCGCTGACGGTCGTGCGGATCGTGTGCCGCCGGGGTACCGAAGAATGCGAGCGTCTGCAACAGCGGTGCCGGATCGTCGACGGGCAGCGGTGCGGCGAAGTCGAGGTCGTAGACGGTATCGCCGTAGGTCGCCAGGTGTTCGGCGAACCGGCTGAGGAACTCGTGCCACGCTTGGTTCCCGCTACTCGCGTCCTTGTCGTGCAGGAGCGCGAGAAGGTCTGTGCCCGAGAGGTTCTCGACTCGATCGGCCAGGCCTGGTTGCGTGTGGATCCACTGAGCAAGTTCGTAAAGCGACTTCTCCGCGCGCAATGGCTTGCTGTCGAAGCCGAGCAGGAAGGTCAATGCGGCCGGGTCGTCGCGTCGCTTCATCGTCTTGTAGGCGGCCGAGAACAGGCCCTCGCTGATGTACGTCGCGGGCAGCACGCCCCCTTGCAACGTGAGGTAGTAACGCGCCGCCTCCTCGACGATCGCCCGGGCGGCTTCCAGCAATTCGGTGGCGGATGCCTGGGCCGGATTCAGCCCGTTTTTTTCCGCGGTGACCTCGGTATACCGTGTGTGTCCCGCACGCCACCGCTGTGGCGCGGTGCGTAGCGCTCGCGGCAAGGTCGACGCCAGAAATCGCGGCTGCGCCAACAACATTCGAGCGAGCATCCCCGGGGTGTAGGTGATGTCGTAGTAGCCATACCCGTTGATCACCACCAACGGATTGTCGAAGTAGGGCAGCCCGAGGTCGTCATACCGATCCTTGGTCGCCTTGCCGAACGCGGGCAGGCCCAGCGTGGCGAACAGCGGCGAGAGTGGCTCCGGCAGGAGTTCCAGCACACTGGCCCGCATGTACTTACCCTTGCGGTCGGGCAGCTCCCATTCGGTTGCCGGTTTTGGTGCGTCGTCCGGCAGCACGGTGATCGGCCGTGCCTGCACGATGAACAACTCGCCATCGTGCACCGCCCACTCGATATCCATGGGCTGCCCGTACAGTTCCTCGATCCGCACGGCGAGCTCGGTCAGCTCGGCGGCTCGATCGGCTTCGAGCACCCGCGCGTTCCGTTGCTGCTCGGGTACCGCGACGTCCTCGGTGCCCGTTGCCGTGCGCACGGTCATCGAGCGTTTATCGCTGATGTCCTCGCGCAGGACCTGCCCGTCGGACTTCGCGACGAGAAGGGTGTCGGGCGTGACGTTTCCGCTGACGATGGCCTCGCCGAGACCCCAGGCCGCGTTGATCATCACCCGGTCCCGCGCACCGGTCAGCGGGTCCGCGGTGAACAGCACACCGGCGGCGTCGGCGGGAACGAGCTCCTGCACGACGACCGCCAAACTCACCTCGTCGGACTCGATGCCTTGGCGGGCGCGATAATCGATGGCCCGCGCGGTCCACAGGGATGCCCAGCAGCGTTGCACCGCAGCCAGAACTTGTTCGGCGCCACGGATATTGAGATAGGTATCCTGTTGCCCGGCGAAGGACATCTCCGGCAGATCCTCCGCGGTGGCCGAGGAACGCACCGCTACCGCCACCTCGTCACCGAGTTGGGCATAGGCGGCGCGGACGGCCGCCGTGATCTCTTCCGGCACAGGCTGTTCGGCGAACAGTCCGGCGATTTCAGCCGCCGCGGCTTCGATCGATGCGGGCCGATCCGGGTCCGCCGCGGTGACCGTGCGAAGAATCTTGTCGTGCAGATTCGCGCTGTCGACGAAGTGCCGGTATGCGGCCGTGGTGACGTGAAACCCTGGTGGCACCGGAAGTTTCGCCGCGGCCATGCGGGCGAGCGAAGCGCCCTTGCCGCCGGCTACCTCCAGGGTGGCCCGGGTGTCGTCCAGGTCGAGGACGAGCGGATCGCTGGTGGTCATGACATGTTTCCTTTCTACCGGCCCGGCTCGGCGCCGAAATTCGCGTGGGCGCGCGCCAGCTCATCGAGCAGTAGCGCTTTGCCACGGGCGAGGTCGGCGCCCTCGGGCGGGGTCAGCGCCCGTTCGAGCAGGTCGGCCAGTGTGCTGAGCAGTTCATCGGAGGACGGCTGGTCCGGATCGGCGGGTTCGGCCCGATCCGACGGCAAGGTGCGCCGGATGGCGGGGGTCAATGCGTCGAGAATGAAAGCGGCCGTGCGGATGTCGACGTCGGAGCGGACCGTGCCCGCCTCCTGCATGGCGAGCAGGAAATCGCCGGTGCCGAGCTTGGGCAGCCGGTCGAAGACGTTGCCCGGCTTGCGCAGGTACTTGCCCAGGATGTCTTCGTCGCGCGCGACGATCGCCGCGGCGAGCGGCAGCCGGGTGAGTGTGTGCACCATCGCCCGGTAGACGCTGGCCACACTGCCCGCCTGCGGATCCGCTTCCAGCTGCGCCCGCCAGGTGTCCGCGTACCGGCTCAGCTCGCGTCGCACCGTCGCCTCGACGAGCTCGTCTTTCGACTTGAACTGCAGGTACACCAAACCCCGGTGCAGGGCGACGGCATCGGCGACGTCGCCCATCGTCAGCTTGTTGTAGCCGATCCGGCACAGCAGGTCGGCCGCCGCATCGAGGATGGCCTGCTCGCGTTCGAACTCATTGACGCTCATCGATTTTGTCACCTTGACATATTTTGAGAAGTTGTCAAAAGCGACCGTACGCCTGCCACGGGCCTACGTCAACGGGTGCTGAGCGGCCTCTTAGGGAATGTGTAAAGGTCCTTGCGGCAAGGGATTCGGCGGGCCTGGCTCAGTACTCCCCGCGCACCAGGTTCTTGGGCTCCTCACCAGCCACGAAACGGGCGATCTCCGCACGGACCACGGCGTAGCCGCGTTCGTAACTGCCGGTGCTGTTGCCGCCGACGTGCGGGGTGAGCAGGAGATTCGGAGCGGTCCAGAGTGGATGGCCCGGTGGCAGTGGTTCCGGATCGGTGACGTCCAGTGCCGCACGGAGCCGGCCCGATTGCAGCTCGGCCAGCAGGGCATCGGTCTGGACGACCGGCCCGCGGGCGATGTTGACGAGAATGGCGTTGTCGTCCATCGCGGCGAGGAAGGCGGCGTCGACCATTCCGGTGGTGCGAGTGGTGACCGGGACAGTCAGCACGACGACGTCTTTTCCGGGGAGCAAGCCGGGTAGTTCGTCGACGCTGCGCACTCCGCCGCGGGCCCGGGTGCCGACCAGTGTCACCTCGGTGTCGAATCCGTCGAGCCTGCGGACGAGTTCGGCGGCCAGATCGCCGGCGCCGATCACCAGAATCCGCTTGCCGACCAATGTTCCGGTCTGATGGAAGGTCCACTGCTGGGCGCGCTGGGCGTCGGCGAAGCCGCCGAGCTCGCGGTAGATGTGCAGCAGCGCGGCCATTACCCATTCGGCCGAGCTGCCGCCGTGCGCACCGCGTCCGGTGGACAGGCGCACGCCATCGGGCAACCGGCTGATCCAGCCCTCGGCGCCCGCGGTCATCATCTGCACCAGTCGTAGCTTGGGCAGCTGGGTCAGGTCGACGGTGTCGGCGCGGGAAAGGAACTTGGGCACCAGCACTTCCGCGTGTTCGGCGCCGTCGGGCAGTGGCTCGCCCGCTTCGTAGCGCAACGGCTGTATGCCGTCGATTCCGGACAGGACCTCGAAGCCGTAGTCATCCGGCACCAGAACAATGACCGCCATGCTGGCCAGGTTAGCGGTCCCGGCCGGGCACGCATCCGGCTGCACTTTTTCCGGTCTGCGGCAGCGCGGAGGCGCAATCGTCCGCTGGAGGCTGTACTGTCTGGGTCAGTTGAGCGAATCCGGCCGATTCGCCGCAGAGTGACATATCAGTCGGTTAAATTGAGCCCGGTCGGGGGTGGAGCCGGCGGAATCGAGGTAGTGGTGGTCGACAGGGTCGCTCGGGTGTCCGAGCCACTGGTGCGCTGGGGATTCGAGCTCGTCCTGACGAGTCTGCGGACCTTCGGCCGGACCCTTCAGCTCGCCGTCGCCGCGTTCAGCTATCTCGTCGGCGACATCCTCAAGCTGCGCCATCCCTGGCGGGACACACTGCAACAGGGCTGGTTCATCGTCAGCGTCACCGCGATTCCCGCGGTGCTGGTGGCGATTCCGTTCGGCGTGATCGTCTCGGTGCAGGTCGGCAGCCTGACCCAGCAGGTGGGCGCGACCTCGGTGGCCGGTGCGGCGGGCGGGCTCGGCGTCATCCGGCAGGGCGCGCCGATGGTGACCGCGCTGCTGCTCGGCGGCGCGGCCGGGTCGGCCATCGCCTCGGATCTGGGCGCGCGCACCATCCGCGAGGAGGTAGACGCGTTGCGCACCATGGGCATCGACCCGGTGCGGCGACTGGTCGCCCCGCGGCTCGCCGCCATGATCGTGCTGACGCCGCTGCTGTGCCTGCTGGTCATCTTCATGGGCGTGTTCACCGGATATGTGGTGGCGGTCGGGTTCCAAGGGGTGACGCCGGGCAGTTACCTGTCCTCGTTCGCGGCCTTCGCCACCATGGCCGATCTCGCGGTGGCGATCGGCAAGTCGGTCATCTTCGGGGTGATCGTGCTGATCGTCGCCTGCCAGCGCGGGCTCGAAGCGACGCACGGGCCCAAGGGCGTCGCCAACGCGGTCAACGCCGCGGTGGTGATCGGGGTGATCGCCGCGTTCGGCGTGAACCTCGTGATCACCCAGCTGGTTTCGATGTTCCTGCCGCAGAAGGTGGGCTGATGACGGAAATACCAGCCCAGTATCGGCCGTTCGGCCGTGCCGGTCGCCTCGTCGAGCGTGGCACGCGCGGACCGCTGACCCTGTTCGAATCGCTGGGCCACCAGCTGACTTTCGTGATCCAGGTGCTCGCCGCGATACCGCACACGCTGCGCGCGTACCGCCGCCAGACCATGCTGACGCTCACCGACATCACCTGGGGCAGCGGCAATATCATCGTCGGCGGCGGCACGGTGGCGGTGCTGATCTTCCTCGGCGTCGCGGTCGGCGGTTCGATCGGCGTGGAGGGGTTCACCGCGCTGAACATGGTCGGCATGGGGCCGCTGACCGGCTTCGTCTCCGCCTACGCCAACACCAGGGAGATGGCGCCGATGGTCGCCGCGATCGGGTTCGCGGCGCAGGCGGGCTGCCGGATGACCGCCGAGATCGGCGCGATGCGCATCTCCGAGGAGATCGACGCGCTGGAAGCCATTGGTATCCGGCCGATTCCGTTCGTGGTGACCACCAGGGTGATCGCGGGCATGATCACCATCGTTCCGCTCTACCTGCTGACGCTGATCCTCAGTTACCTCTCGTGCGCGGTGGTGGTGAACGTGCTGCACGGTCAGTCCTCGGGCACCTACTACCACTACTTCGACGCCTTCCTGCAACCCGGCGACGTGGTCGCGTCGCTGATCAAGGCGACGGTGTTCGTGGTGATGATCATCCTGATCCACGGCTACCAAGGGTTTTACGCGACCGGCGGGCCGGAGGGCGTCGGGCGGGCCTCAGGCCGGGCGATCCGCGCGAGCCTGGTGCTGGTGGTGGTCGCGGACATGATCATGACGATCGTCTTCTGGGGGCTCGATGTCGGAATCAAGATTTCGGGGTGACTGATGCCGATATTCGTTGACCTTTCAAGCCGGGCCGCCGGACGGTGGATGCTGCGGTTGCGTGGGCTGGTCGTCGCCGCCGTCATCCTGGTGGTTGCCGTGCTCACCACGCAGTACGCGCAGGGAAAGTTCGCGGACCGGTTCACCCTCACCATCGATGCGGCCACCCTCGGTGAGGGGCTCGCGCCCGGCGCGGAGGTGAAGTTCCGTGGCTTCGCGATCGGCACGGTGCGCACGGTGCAGACCGTCGACTACGGGCACCAGCGCATCGAGCTGGCGCTGGACCGGAACCAGGCCGGTGCGCTGACCGACGACGTGTCGGCGCGGTTCACCTCGTCGAATATCTTCGGCTCCAGCGCCATCGAATTGGTGAACACCGGCAAGGGCGGGCGGCTGCCGGAGAACACCACGCTGTTCATCGGCGCCAACGCGTCCAACGCGACCGTGTCGAGTGTGTTCCGCCGGGCGGCACGGCTGACCCAGGTGCTCGACTCCGACACCGTGCGCGCGCTGTTCGATCTGCTGCTGGACAACACCGCGTCGATGGGGCCTGCGGTGCGGTCGTTCTTCGCCACCGCCCGGGTGCTGGCCATGAATCAGCGTGCGCCGCTGGGGCATTACCTGGATATCGGCGCCGACGTCGGAGCGGGTGCCGCGCAGACCACGGCACCGGTGGTCGATGTGATCCTCGGCGTGCTGGACAGCAGCGAGTACTTCGGCAGCCTCGAAAATCGCGAGCGGACAAAGCATTCGCTGTCCGGCCTGGACACCGAACTGCTGCTGCCGGTCACCGATCTGCTGCGCCGGAACAACCCGGATCTGGCCGTGACGATCGGCGGCGTGCTGGATCTGGTGGTGCCGATCAGCGCGTCGCTCGGCACGGTCGCGCCCGCGTACAACCGGCTGCCCGCCTTGCTCGCCCGGATCGACAGCGCGTTCCCGGTGGTCGACGGCCGGGTGCAGCTGCAGCTGGAGGTGATCGTGAAAAACATGCCCTACCTCGCCGATTCGATCATCGGGGTGCCGCGATGAACAGTGTGACCGCCGCGGCGGTGAAGCTCGGGGTGTTCGTCGCGATTGTCGCGGTGTGCTCGGCTTTCATTGTGGCCGCGCTGAATACGCCGGTGCCCGACGACAAGGTCTCCTATGACGCTGTTTTCACCGATATCTCGGGGCTGTACGCCGGGGACGTGGTGCGCATGTCGGGCGTGGCCGTCGGGAAGGTCGACAGCGTCGAGCTGGACGGCAAGCACGCACGCGTCCGGTTCACCGTGGACCGCCAGCGTCCCCTCTACGACAACACCGAAGCCGCTGTGCGCTACCAGGATCTGATCGGGCAGCGCTACATCGAAGTGATGACACCGAAACCGGGCGGCGTGCGGCTCGCAGCCGGGGGCACTATTCCGGTGCAGCGCACCATCCCGAGTTTCGACGTGTCCACCCTGTTCAACGGCTTCAAGCCGCTGTTCGACACGCTGGATACCGCACAGCTCAACCAGTTCGGCACGAACATCCTGCGGGTGCTGCAGGGCGACGGCAGCGGCATCGGTCCCGCGCTGGCCGATCTCGACCGGCTCACCAAGCATGCCAAGAGCAGCGAGGCGGTGGTGGTGCTGCTGATCAACAACCTCGGCGCGATCTCCCGTTCGATCGGCGGAAAGTCCGCGGCGGTAGGCGATCTGGTCAAGCAGCTGAACGGCGTGCTCAACCAGTTCGGCAGCCGGACCGCGATGATCGTCAAGGCGGTCGAGCAGGCGAATCGCACGCTGGTGCCGCTCATTCCGCTGCTGGAGGAGCTGCAAGGGGCCTACGACGACAGCTACCTGCCGTTGGACGGGCTGCTGCGCAGGTTGCTGCCGCAGACCGATCAGCTGGTCGAAATCCTGTCGCTGGTGCCGTCGTTGATCGCGGGGCTGAACCAGAACGTGCCCGCGAGCGGCACCGCGAAGACGTACTCCTGCGCCGGGGGCGAGCTCGGGCTACCGGGCATCGGCGATGTCGTGCTCGGCAACCAGAAGCTGGTGGTATGCAAATGACCGGTGCGGCAAGGCAACTCATCGGGCTGCCGTGGCGACTGTTCGGCGAGGTGAAACAGTTACGCGCGGAGAAATCGGACTCCTGGTCGCAGATGCGATGGGGGATAGCCGGTGTGCTGGTGAGCGTGCTCGGTCTGCTCGCCGCCGCGGTGCTGTACGTGGTGCCCTTCGGTGAGCAGTCCTACACGGCGGACTTCCGCAACTCGGGCGGCGCCCGCACCGGCGACGAGGTGCGCATCGCGGGCATCAAAGTGGGCCAGGTCCGCTCGGTGGAGCTGGTCGGTGACCACGTGGAGGTGCGCTTCGGCGTGGACCGCGAGGTCCGGGTCGGTGACGCCTCGTCGGTGGCGGTGAAGATGCTGACGCCGATCGGCGGGCACTACCTGTCGCTCGCTCCGCAGGGGGAGCGAGCGCTGGGTGGTAAGCACATTCCGCCGGAACGGACCACCACCCCGTTCGAGCTGACCGACATCATCGACGTCGCCACCCCGGTGCTCAGCCAGGTGGACGGAACCACGCTGCGCAGCACCATCGCCGAGGTGAACGCGGCGCTGGCCGGTCAGCCCGACGCGGTGCGCTCGATCATCGGCAACTTCAACGACCTGACCGGCGTGCTGGCCGAGCGGTCGACCCAGCTGGACTCGGCGGTGCGGGTGTCCGACGAATACATCGGCGCGATCGCGACCGACCGGGCGGTGCTCGCCGACTTCGTGCGCGAACTCGGTGGTGTCGCCGTGGTGCTCGGGCAGCGCAGGGGCGAGGTCGTCCAGGTCTTCGAACTGTTGAAGCGGTTCTTCGCGGTGCTGCACCGGCCGGTAATGGCCTACGGCGACTCGATCGAACCGTCGGTCGCCGAATTCGAGCAGCTGTTCAACAAACTCGTGCAGGACCCCGGCCGGCTCGACACGGTCATCGCGGGGATCAAGGACTTCATCGGGAAGATCTCGGCGATGCTCGGCGTGGACGGCGTGACCATCGACCAGTCCGCCAGCGTGATACGCGGTCCGGCACTGTGTATTCCGTTCGAGGGGAGGGCTTGCTGATGCGTGCTTGGGTAAGAGCGGGCGTGGTCATCGGGGCAGTGCTGGTCACCGTCGCGGTGGTGGTCGGCGTGAGCGGCGCGTCTTGGCTGGATCGGGTGCAGCCGGCCAAGCAGCGTCTGTGTGCCGAATTCACCGACACCGTAGGGCTTTACGAGGGCAACAGCGTCACGATGCTCGGCGTGGAGGTCGGCACCGTCTCCGGCATCGAAGCACTCGGCGACCGGATGCGGGTGACCATGACGATCGACGGCAAGTTGACGTTGCCCGCCGACGTCGAGGCCGTCACCATGTCGAGCTCCATCGTCACCGACCGGCGCGTCGAGCTGACCAAGACCTACACCGGCGGCCCGAAATTCGACACCGCACAGTGTGTGTCGTTGGCGCGCACCAAGACCCCGGTCGGCATCAGCGAGGCGCTCGACGCGCTCGGCAAGCTGTCCGGCGACCTGCTCGGCGCGCAGCAGTCACCGACACCGGGCGCACCGTCGGACACGCTGCTCGACGACACCCTCACCGGCGCGGTCCGCACGCTCGACGGCACCGGCCCGCAGTGGAATTCGCTACTGCAGCGCCTGTCCCAGGTGATCGGCGATCCGGCCGACCGGGACGTGGTGATCCGCCGGCTCGTCGACAATCTCGACCTGCTCACCACGATGTTCATCACCAACTGGCCGGATATGCAAGCGCTGCTGGACAATCTGAACAACGGCATCGACTTGGTCCACGGCTTTTCCGCGGAACTGTCCAGGGCGGTGGATCTCGCGCTCGAGTTCCTGCCGGTGATCGCCCGCAACGTCGGCAAGTACGACCAGCAGTCCTTCGAATTCCTGGATCGCATCGTGCCGGAGGTGCATCGTTACGCGGTGCTGGCGGGCAGCATCGTGGATCTGCTGGTGCAGCTGCCGCCGCTGGCCGGTCGGCTGGCCCAGGTGTACGACCCGGCCACGGGTGCGGTGCGGGTGAATTACCGTCCGCCGCACTACGAGTCGGCCGACGGTAGCCAGCCCGGTCTGGTCCGGGTCATCCTGGGCTCGCTGGGGGCGCCATGAAGCGGCTGATTCCGGTGCTCGCAGCGGTGGTCCTGGTGCTGACCGGCTGTGGCGTGCGGGCGACCGACGTCCCGATTCCGGGCACGTATCTGTCGGGCGACACCTTCTCGATCCGCATCGAATTCGGCTCGGTGCTGAACCTGCCGGACCGGGCCAAGATCATCGCCGAGGGTGTCGAGGTCGGCATGCTCGACCGGATCGAGCTGATCGGGGATACCGCCGTCGCCACGGTAGACCTGAAAGCCGATGTGCGACTGCCCAAGTCGGCCACCGCGGAGCTGCGGCAGAGCACCATCCTCGGTGACATCCATATCGCGTTGCAGGCGCCGTCGAACGCCGGTCCGCCGTTCCTGGTGAACGGTGATGTCATCCCGCGCAGCCGCACGGTGCCCGCCGCCAATGTGGAGGACATCCTGCGGGCGATGTCGAACATCGTCACCGGTGGCCGCTTCGGTGAGATGCAGGAGCTCGTCGCCAGCGTCAACGCGGCCTTCCCGACCGACCCGGCGGATCTGTCCCGCATTCTGGCCGGTGGCCGGAACGCGCTGCACGACCTCGCCACGCACACCAGCGAACTCGACCGGATCCTGGCCGCCGCCGCCAGCGTCACGACCACGCTGGAGGCGAACAAGGACAATGTCGACCGCACTCTCACCCTCGGGCCCGGCCGCGCCGCCGGTCTGTCGGAGGTGCTGTTCGGCCTGGTTCAGCTGATCATCGACGGCGGTGAATTGGCCACGTACGTGGGCGATCTCGCGCTTCCGCTGCGCGGCGACCTGCACGACATCATCGGCATCCTGGCGCCGGCGGCCCGCACCATCGGCAGCGCCGACACCACGGTGCCGATGAACGTCGCCGCGATGAACCGGTTGTTGCGCGACAAGCTGATTCCGTTCTTCAGTGCGCCGCCCAACATTCGGGTGCAGCGGGTGACGCCCGAGGCGGTCGCCGCCGACGCCGCGGGCCGCTCGGACGAGATGATCCAGGTGCTCCGGTCGATTGGAATGGTGCGATGAAGCTCTCCGGTCCGGTCTCGCTGGTGCTGCTGCTCGTCATGACCGTGGTGTGCGCGGCGTACATGGCGGTCGGGGTGCTCGACATCGACCCGCGCCGCAGCACGAATACCGTGACGGTGCTGATGGATTCGTCCGGCGGCCTGATGCAGACCTCCCAGGTCGACCTGCGCGGCATGCGAATCGGCAAGGTGCGCGCCATCACCGCCACCGGTACCGGGCTGGCGGTGCGGATCGAGCTGGACGCGAAGTACCGGGTCCCGCTGGGAAGCGAGGTGCACGTCAGCAATCTGTCGGCGGCGGGCGAGCAGTTCATGGACTTTCGCCCGACCGGCACGGCGGGCCCGTACCTCACCGACGGCAGTGTCGTGCCTGCCCATCAGGTGCGCATCGCGACGACGGTCAGCGAGGCGCTGGCCAAGCTGGACGTGCTGAACGCGCAGATCGATCCGGTGAAGATCGAACAACTCGCCGCCATCCTGTCGCAGGGGTACGCGGGCCGGGAACCGGAGATCGCCAACCTCACCCGGACGCTGACCATGACGGCGCAGCTGCTGCACGACAAGCGCGACGCCATCACCCGGCTGTATCTGAACGGGCAGGATCTCGCGCAGAACTTCGACGGCTACGGGCCGGTGATCGGTGGCTGGGCCGACGATTTCACCGACCTGCTGCCCGAGGTGGTGCACCTGATCGAGGCGTTCCGCGGCTATTCCTATGCGGGCGAACATGTCTGGGACGAGCCGCTGGGGCCGCTGGTGCGCAAGATCGACCAGTACCTCACGGTGCTCGGACCGGACCTTGCGCACATCGCCACCGCGCTGCGGCCGGCGACGAGTGTGCTGAAACCCGTTCGGGTGGACGCCGGTTCGATCATCGACCTGTTGTCGGCGACCTTCCCGGAGCACGGGACCGCCCGAATCACGCTCGACATTCCGAAGTAGAGAGTTGAGGCCATCATGACCACGCCCGATCCCGCGGCCGAAAGCGGCGCCGAAGTGCCAGCGAAGCCTGCGCCAGAAATGCAGCAGCGCAACAGCATCGGCTACATACTCGGCGGACTGACCGTACTGCTCGCGGTGCTCGCCATCGCGCTCGGGCTGTCCTGGCAGTCGGCCGCCGACGATCTCAGCGCGTTACGGCAGCAGAACACCGACCGCGCCAAGGCCGCCGAGGTCGCCCAGGACTACACGCTGCGCTCACTCACCTACGACCACAAGAACCTGCCCGCGTTCTTCGACGGCGTGCAGCGTGGCACCTCCGACGCGCTGCGCAAGCGCTACGACGAGGTGCACGACACGCTGGCGAAGATCATGACCGAGGCGCAGGTGGTGGCCACCGGGCAGGTGCTGGGCACCACGGTGGACGCCCAGGGCAACGACCAGTACTCGGTGACGGTGCTCGCCACCCAGAAGACGCAGAACATCCAGCAGCCGACGCCGGCCACAGTGCCCAACCTGCTGGTGGTGACCGTGGCCAAGAACGGCGGCGACTGGCAGGTGGTGGACTACGGCCCGAAGGGCGAGGCGCCGGCGCGTTGATAAGCTGACGCGCTAGCTGTCCTGGTTCCGTCGAGAGGGAATGCTGTGCCGGACCAGTCCCGCGCGGCCCGCCGTGGTCGGCCGCCGCTTGCCGGTCTGCCGGAACGGCGCAGACAGCAGATTATCGAGTCGGCCTACGCCGTGTTCGCCGAACGTGGGTACGAGGCGACCGCGATCTCCGATGTGGCTGCGCATGCCGGGATCGGGCAGGGCACGGTGTACCGGTATTTCGCGAGTAAACGCGAAATCCTCGACCACGTCGTCGATTTCGGGGTCGAGAAGCTCGTCGAGGTGTTGCAGCCGCACACGCTGCTGAGCCGTCCGACGTCGGCCGCGGAGATGCTCGCCGGTGTCCGGGCGGCCATCGCGCGGTTGTACGCGATGCTGGAGCACGACCCGAACTTCGTCCGGCTGGTGCTCGTCGAGGCCGGCGCCATCGACAAGGAGCTCAGCGACCGGCTGCTCGGCTTGGAGATGCTCGTCAGTACCTTTGTGGCGCAAGAACTTCGGCGCGGTGTCGCGGCGGGCTGGATCCGGGCCGACATCGACGTCGAGGTGACCGCGCACACCACCCTGACTCTGGTGGTGCCCGGGGTGTTGCAGGAGATGCGCGGCGACAACACGCCACAGGCGCGGGAACGGGCCACCGCCGGTGTGCTCACCGTGCTCGAAAAGGCCTTGCGGCCGCGTGCTGCCGTCGCGGACGGGCCGGCTCGGTGAATGCCGCCGATCGCAGCGCCAAACGCCGCGCCGAGCTCGTTTTCGCCGCGTACGAGCTGTTCGTCGACAAGGGGTATCGCACCGTCGTCGTCGCCGACATCGTGGCCCGGGCGGGCGTGAGTCACGGCACCTTCTACAACTACTTCACCAACAAGCGCGATGTGCTCGACGCTGTTATCGATCACTACTTTGCGTTGATCCGCGAGCGGGTCTTCGGCCGGGCGGTGACCGGGCAGCGGCCGCAGACGCTCGACGAATTCTGTGAACTGTTCGGGCGCGTCGTCGATCACTGTTATGAATTGGTCGCGGACGAGCCGGGTTTGGTGTCGTTCATTCTGCTCGAGGCGACCTCGATCGATGATCAGGTGGCGGAGCGTTCGATCCGGAACCTGACCGTTTACGGCGACGAGGCCACCTCCCGGCTCAAGAAGGGGATGACGCTCGGGTATCTGGATCCGGAGCTCGATCCGCGGTTGACCGGGGAGATTTTGCTGTCGATTCTGTTGTCCGCCTTGCTGTCCGCGCTTCGGGCCGGTGCCGACGGGCTGGACCAGAAACGGGTCCGCAACGACCTTGTCGCGTTCGTCCGTGCGGTGCTCGAGCCCTGACAGTGCGGTTGGTCAGCGGCGACCGAAGCGGGAGATGGCTTCGAGGATCGTCGTCAGCATTGCGGGGCTGCCGGTGTGGCCGGATTCGTCGATGACGTGCAGTTCGGCGTCGGGCCACTCTTGCGCCAACTGCCAGGCGGTTTGTAAGGGGCTGCCGAGATCCAGGCGTCCGTGGATCAGTACGCCGGGGATGCCCGCGAGCTTGTGCGCGTCGGCGAGTAGTTGTCCGTCCGGCAGCCACGCGTCATTGGCGAAGTAGTGCGTGCAGATCCGGACGAAGGCGAGCAGTGCCGCGTCGGGTTTGTTGCTGTATTGGCCGGAGTTGCCTTGGGTTTCGTGCGCGATGACGGCGTCCTCCCACGCGCACCAGTTACGGGCCGCCGTCGCGCGCACCGCCGGATCGGGGTTGTTCATCAAACGGCTGTATGCGGCAACGAGATTCCCGTCGCGCTCTGATTCCGGCAGCGCGTTGCGGAACGTCTCCCACGGGCCCGGCAGGAAGCGGGCGACACCGCGGTAAAGCCAGTCCGTCTCTTCCGGACGGGTCATCGTGACACCGACCAGGACGATCTCGGAGACCCGCTCGGGAAACCGTTCGGCGTAGGCGAGAATCAGCGTCGACCCCCAAGACCCGCCGTACAGCAGCCACTTCTCGATATCGAGGTGCACCCGCAGGCGCTCCATATCGGCGATCAGGTGGTCTGTGGTGTTGTGCGACATATCGACTGCCGGATCCGAGGCGTGCGGCAGGCTCTCACCACAGCCGCGCTGATCGAACAGCACGGTGCGATAGATCGCAGGATCGAAGTTCTTGCGGGAACCCCGGCGACCCCCGCTCCCCGGCCCGCCGTGCACCACCAACGCGGGCTTACCGTTGGGATTACCGCTGGTCTCCCAGTAGATCTGGTTACCGTCCCCGACATCCAACAGCCCGTGCGCATACGGCTCGATCGCAGGAAACGGCTGTGCCACAACATGTTCCGACTGGCTCGCAGTCATCGGTAACCCCCTCCTCGACGATCGGCCCCAAGCCGACACCTTCCGAGCGTAGCCACCCCGAGTCGACCATGATCAACGGGACATAAGGGCGAGCCCCACTCGCACTTTGAGCGCGCGGTCCTAGACGGGTGCACCCAGAGACACCTCGCCAAGGTTCACCTCCCCGATAGGAGCAATCAAGAACTCCCCGGGTGAACAATCCAGTGAGCTGAAGACTTAGCCAGGTTTTCCCGTGAGTAGTGCTGGGCGCGTCGTGTGCCGTACCCGGCTTACCTCCGCGGTCGGTCACGCGGCGCTCAGTTCCAGCGTGGTCATCTGGCTGTGGTTGCGTTTCGAGAGCTCCGGGAATGGAATACGTTGCGGGAGAGAGGGTGCGGATTTCGCTGGCAGCGGCCCGCTTTCATGAACGACGGGACATGAGGGCAGGGAGACGGGAGTAAGCACGCCATGACGTCCCACTTGCGGCCGAGCTGATCACCCAGCGGGACATAGGGGTGGGAAAACGCGAGTGAGTCCGCCGTGATGTCCCGCTCGGCATGCAGCTGCTCACTCAGCGGGACATGGCGGCGGCGGGCCGCGCGCTTTGGCGTCGCTGGGTCCCGTTGCTCATGAACGGAGCGCCAGGGGGTACGCGAAATGGTGCCAATGCTGGCGCAGCGGTGGTTGTCAGCAAGATCCGCACTGGCTCTCGGGATCCGCACCGACTGCGGGGGTCCCAAGTGGGTGCGGATCCAGAGAGTGGGTGCGGGTTTTGCTGGATGCGGTCAGGCGGGTTGGGGTGTGGGGGTGGGGGTTTCGATTTTTTCCCTGGTGCGGAGGGAGGCCCAGAGGGCGGCAGTGGCGGCTACGCAGGCGGCGGCTCCGCCGACGTGGATGACGACTAGGGCTGCGGGGACGTCGGTGAAGTATTGGACGACGCCGACCAGGGCCTGTGAGCAGACGATGGCGAGCAGGACGAGTACGCGTTTGCGGACCGGTGGGGTGATGCCGACTGCGAACAGGCCGAATGCCAAGCCCACCAGTAGGGCGAGGTAACCGACGAGCAGTTGGGAATGCAGGTGCACCAGGGTGACGATCTCGACCTCCAGGCGCGCGACCGGTCGCTCGATGCTCTTGTCGCCCGCATGCGGACCGGCGGCAGTCACCAGGGTTCCGGCGACCAGCACGCCAGCCATCGCGACGGCGCTGAGGCCGGTGAGCCAGCGTAGGGGCGCGGGTGCGCGCACGACCTCGATGCCGTCGTCGGGTTCGTTGATCTTCGCGTAGAGCACGACGGCCAGCCAGACCATCAGCATCGATGCCAGCAGGTGCACGGCGACGGTCCACCAGAGCAGGCCGGTGCGCACGGTGATGCCGCCGATGATGCCTTGCAGCAGCGTGCCGCCGGGCATCAGCCACGCGTAGAGCAGGACGTCGTTGCGGCGCCGGGCGCGGGTCACGGCGAGCACGATCAGTGCGGCGCACAGCGAGACGACGAAGGTGAGCAGGCGGTTGCCGAACTCGACGGTCTGGTGCAGCACCGGCACCTCGGAGACGCCGATCGGGGTGAAACTGCCGGGGAAGCATTGCGGCCAGGTCGGGCAGCCGAGACCGGAGGCGGTGACCCGGACGACGGCCCCGGTGACCGCGATGCCCGCCTGCGAGAGGATCACCGCGATAGCAATGATTCGCTGCACCCGCAGTGAGGGCAGCGGCAGCTTGTCGACGAGTCGCAGAAAGGCGCGATACAGCACGTCACGATGGTAGAGCACGGTCAACTACACGCTGTCGTTGGTACGGGTCGGCGATACCCGGCGGGGCGTCGGCGATGCGCGAGTTGTCGTACGCAGCTCCGAAGCGGGTGGGGTCGAGATGCCGTCCCTCAACTAAGCCGCTGGGGTGTCGGCGGTGCCGGATAGCAAGCGCAGTCGGCAGCTTCGCGGTGCGGTGCGCAGTTCGAGCGGGTCTACTGGAACCGGAAGTAGCGGGCGGCGAGGATGCCGGAGACCGCGCCCCACGCGGCGAGCACGGCGATGCCGAACCAGTCGACGGTGCTGCGCATCGCATCCTCCAGACCGACCGCCAGCGCGCCCGACGGCACCAGGCGGGCAAGCACATTCACTGCGGCGGGCAGATCGTCGGACGCGAACACCACGCTGGCGATACCGAGCATGACGAACCACAGGATGTTCGCCAGCGCCAGCACGACTTCCGCCTTCAACGTGCCACCGAGCAGCAGTCCCATGGCCGCGAAAGTGGCGGTGCCGAGCGCGATCACGAGCGCGCCGAGCGCGAGCCCGGCCGGCTCGGGCCGCCAGCCGAGCGCGAAACCGATGGCGCCGAGCAGGATCGCCTGCAGCACAACGACGATGAGCACCGCCGCGCTCTTGCCGGCGATGATGCCCCAGCGGGGGAGTGCGGTGGCGCCGAGCCGCTTCAGCGCGCCGTAGCGGCGGTCGAAGCCGACGGCGATGGCCTGCCCGGTGAACGCGGTCGACATGACCGCCACCATCATCACCGCGGGCACGATCTTGTCCACCCGGTCGTCGCCGAGATCGCCGAACGGCAGCAGGCTCAGGCCGACCAGCAGCGTGATCGGGATGAACATGGTGAGCAGCAGCTGTTCCCCGTTGCGCAGCAACAGGATCAGCTCGAGCCGCGTCTGCGCGAGCATCATCGCGGCGCGCGAGCTCGGCCGCGGGTCGGGGGCGAAGGTGCCCGGGGTGAAGCGGTTGGCGGTCAGGTCGGGCTGAGTCATCCGCGTAGATCCCGTCCGGTGAGTTCCAGGAAGACGTCTTCGAGCCTGCGCTGATCGATGCGAATATCGGTGGCCAGCACGTTCACTCGCGCACACCAGGCGGTCACCGTGGCGAGCACCTGCGGATTTATCTCGCCCTCCACCAGATACGTGCCGGGGGTGGTCTCCCGTGGCGAGAAACCCTCCGGTAGCGCCGATTTCAGCAGCTCCAGATCGAGTTTCGGTGGGGCACAGAAGCGTAGCTGCCCGGCGGCGCCGTGCGCGGTCACCTCGGCGGGCGTGCCGGAGGCGACGATCCGGCCGTGATCGATGATCACCAGCTGGTCGGCGAGCTGCTCGGCCTCGTCCATCAGGTGCGTGGTGAGCAGCACGGTCACGCCGTCGCGGCGCAACGCGTCGATCAGCTCCCACACGATGAGCCGCGCCTGCGCGTCCAGTCCAGCGGTGGGCTCGTCCAGGAACACGATCTCCGGCTTGCCGACCAGCGCACACGCCAGCGCGAGCCGCTGCTGCTGGCCGCCGGAGAGCCTGCGATACGGCGTACCGCGGTTGTCCTGCAGACCGAGCGTGCGCAGCAACCAGTCCGGATCCAGCGGATCGGCGGAGTAGGCGGCGACCAGATCGAGCATCTCGCCCGCCTTCGCGCCCGGATACGCGCCACCGCCTTGCAACATGACCCCGATGCGCGGCCGCAGCCGATCGGAATCGGCGATCGGATCCAGGCCGAGCACCCGCACCGACCCGGCGTCGGGAGTCACGAACCCCTCGCACATTTCGACCGTGGTGGTTTTGCCCGCCCCGTTCGGACCGAGCAGCGCGAGCACCTGCGCTCGTTCGACATCGAAGCTCAAACCGTCGACCGCCGTGGTCTCGTCGTAGCGCTTGACGACACCCTCGACGCGAACGGCAAGTCCGTGGGAGGTCACGACTGCACCTCGCTGGCGCTCGGCTCCGCCGTGCCCTCCGGGGCTGCGCCGATGGTTCGCTCGCTTCGCTCGCTCACGACCTCACACCGTAAGAGGTAGCCACCTGTGACGGAGCCGACACCCCCTCCTGGCCACGCCACGGCAGTTTGTTACGGGTGATCACGATGAACAGCACGGCGACGATGACGGTGGCGATGGCGGCGCCGACGATCTGGAAGACCTCCAGGTCGGCGCCGCGCGGCATCAGGATGACGCTGACGATCGCCGAGAACGTCACGGCGGGAACGCGGAAGACGGGCCGGGTGGCCCAGGCGGCCAGCGGCACGATCGCCCACAGCAGGTACCAGGGTTGGACCACCGGGAACAGCAGCACGATGGCGCCCAGCGCGACACCGAGCGCGCCGACCGCGTGCAGCCGTCCGATGCCGGTCGCGACGAGCATGCGCAGGGCGAGGAACCCGGCGACCACCGCGGCGATCGGCCGGGTGATGCTGAGCAGCGCGGTGGTGTGGTCGCCCAGCCCGAGCAGCACCCCGCCGAATCCGGTGATGATGCCGAGCACGGTCGGCACCGACATCCAGCTGCGCACGGCATTGGCGACATTCAGGGTGTGGATCCACCCGAAGCCCAGCCCGCTCACCGAACCGATGAAAAGCGTTGTGCTGAGCGCGATCGCGCCGAGTAGTGCCGCGGCCACGGCGACCGTGCGCAGGCTGAATCCCCACCTGCGGGCCAACGCCATCCCGACGAAACCGAGCGCGATGATCGAGGTGAGTTTGACCGCCGACGACAGCGATATGAGGATCGCCCCGCCGATCAACCAGGCGTAGGCCCGTCCGTCGAACGGATGGATGTCCTCGATCGCGCGCAGGCACAGCTCCATGCCCGCCAGCATCAGGCCGAGCATCAGCGCATCGTTGTGCACGCCCCCGACCAGATGGAACAGCACCAGCGGGTTGGCCGCGCCGAGCCACAGCGCGCTGACCGGCGCGACCCCGCAGCGCTGGGACAACCGCGGCAGCGCCCACACGATCAGCGCGACGCCTGCGATCGCGAGCGCGCGATGCACCCAGACACCGAGAATGATGTTGTCGCCGGTGAGTTCGGCGATGCCGCGACCTATCCATAAGAACAGCGGACCGTAGGGTGCCGGTGTTTTCTGCCAGATGGTCGGCACGTTGTTGGTCAGCACGTTGTCGATGCCGAGCCCGTCGACCGGCCCCTCCTGATAGGGGTCGATGCCGCGGGCCGCGATCTCGCTCTGCGCCAGATAGGAATACACGTCGTTGCTGAACAGCGGCGGCGCGACGCTGAGCGGAATGATCCAGACCAGCAGGGTTCGGTCGAGCTGGGAGCGGCTGAGCCGGTGGCGTGGCGCGCCGCCGAAGCCGCCGACCGCGAAGCGGCCGAGCAGCAGCCAGGCGAGCACCACCACGACCGTGCCGGTCATGCACATGGCGAGCGAGCCGGTGTGCGCGCGGGCGAAGATGCCGAGCACCCGGACGCCCGAGGTCGGATTCTGATGCACCGGTTGCGCACCGATGCCGAGAGCGCTGATCGCCATCAGCACCGTCCCGGTCGCGCCCATCAGCCGGATCCGGTCGAGCTGGACCAGCTCTTTGCGATCGAGCCCGGGCACCTCGGATTCGTCCTGGTGCAGGACCGCGATCGTGTGATCGGCGGCCGGTGCGTCCAACCCGAGTGCTCGGCGCCCGAATGCCAGTGTTCTGCGCCGCGCGCCCTCCAGTACCGCCACGAGACGAAGCGTAGTGTGCGCGCCCCGCCACAGTCCTGTCACAGCCCTGGACGGGCCTGCTCGTTCCGATCGGAAGCGTCGCCGACCGAGGGCACAATCGGACATATGGTTTCGGAGTCCAGGCGGCGGATCGAGCGCGCCGCGTGCGGGCTGCTCGCACAGCACGGGTATCACGGGTTCGGTCTGAAGGCGTTGAGCGAGGCGGCGGGCTTGCCGTATGGCTCTATCTACCACCACTTTCCGGGTGGCAAGGAGGAGATCGCGGTCGCCGCTATCACCGGAACGGGCACGGCGGCCGGGCGGATGATCCGGCAGGCGCCGACCGATGTCTTCGCCACCACGGCAACCCTGTTCGACTTCATGGTCGGCAAACTGGCCGGCTCGGACTGGGACGACGGCTGCCCGATCGGCACCCCCGCACTGGACGGTGCCAGCGATGTCGAGGCGATCCGCGCCGCCTGCGCTGCGGCGTTCGACGCGATGGAGCAGGCGTTCGCAGGCATGCTCGCCGAATTGGGGCTGTCCGCTCAGGACGCGGGGGAGCTGGCCACGACGGTGGTCGCCGCGTACGAGGGCGCAACCATGCTGGCCAGGGTGCGGCGCTCGGACGCACCGCTGCGCACGGTGGCGGTGGCGATGGAACGGCTGATCCGGGTGACATTCACCGAGGCGGGGCTGCCGAAGACGACCACGGGTGCGACGGGCACGGGCTCGTCGGATATCGACGCGTGCATGCCCGCGGTGGAGCCCGCGCAACCCGACGTCGACGCGAGCGTGGTGGCCGCGGCCGCGGCATCGACCGAAAATATTCCGGAAGTTGTTGCCGAGCAACAAAATCCCGCGCCGGGTGTTGACTAGAAAGAACGTTCTATCGACACTGGAAGGATGCAGCGTCTGATGTTGACCGGTCCCGGCGAGTTGCGCTGGGAAGAG
The DNA here is from genome assembly GCF_900269665.1 of Nocardia suismassiliense. Classification (GTDB taxonomy): domain Bacteria; phylum Actinomycetota; class Actinomycetes; order Mycobacteriales; family Mycobacteriaceae; genus Nocardia; species Nocardia suismassiliense. Next base: position 6,486,842 of record NZ_LT985361.1, on the reverse strand, counting down.
CACCCGGAACCCGTGCTCACGCAGCCGGATCAGGCGTTGGTTCGCCCGATCGCGCTGGCCACCTGCGATATCGATCCGGCGGTGCTGCGCGGCACCTTCCCGTTGCCGGGTCCGTACCCGTTCGGGCACGAAGGGGTCGCCGAGGTGGTCGCGATCGGGGACGACGTGCGTGCCGTCGCGGTGGGCGACCGGGTGGTGGTGCCGTTCCAAATCTCTTGCGGCACCTGCGCTTCCTGCTTGCGTGGGCGCACCGGCAACTGCACGAGCCATCCACCGTTGTCCACCTTCGGTCTCGGCCCCCTCGGTGGCTTGGACTGGGGTGGGCTCTGGGCCGATCTCACGCTGATCCCGCATGCGGACGCCATGCTCGTGCCGCTGCCGCCAGGGGTCGATGCGGTCGCCGTCGCCAGTGCGAGCGACAACATCCCCGATGGTTACCGGGCCGTCGGCCCGCAGCTCGCCGACCATCCCGGTGCCGAGGTGCTGGTCATCGGTGGTCCCGCGGCGCCGTCCATCGGCCTGTATGCCGCAGGACTAGCGGTCGCGCTGAACGCGTCCCGGGTCGTTTACCTGGACAACTCCGTCGAGCGGCTGGAGATCGCGAGGTCGTTGGGGGCCGAGACGATCGAAGGTCCGCGCGATGCGCGCGTCGGCCGGTTCCCGATCACCGTCGAATCCGCGGGCGGTGCCAAAGCGCTGCGCGCCGCGATCGACGCCACCACCTACGACGGCTGGTGCACCAGCGTGAGCGTCCAGCTCACCGATGTGCCACTGCCGATCTTTCAGATGTATTCGCGCTGCTGCACGTTCCACACCGGTCGCGCGCACGCCCGTCCCGTCATCCCCGAGGTGCTGGAGCTGGTAGCCACAGGGAAGTTCGATCCGTCGCTGGTAACCACCCGGACAGCAAACTGGGACGAGGCGGTGGAGGCTCTGGTGGAGACGCCGCTGAAGCTCGTAGCCGTCCGCTGAGGGGTCTGGCGGGATAGTCGGATCGACAGATGTGATGTAACGCACTGGACCGAATGTGTGCCGAGAAGATCATCGCAGCGTCCGTCGCGCGGGTGCTTGGTCCGCGGCAGGCGAACTGCTCGCATGCCATGGCGTCTGCGGAGTACGCGGTTATTTCGCAGGTCAGAGGCCATGCGAGCGGTCGTGTGAAGACTCAGCTTAAATATGAGCCTGCGGTGAGCCCGTTTCGCAACATCACGGCACCGCCCCTCTCGTTCTTCAGCACCCCGGATCAGCGGTCTACGCAGGTCACGAGGCCCGAGAACTCAGGGCACCCTTATTAGATTTCGGGAAGGAATTCCGCCACACTGATGTTGTGAAAACCGTGGGTTTGCGGAGCGAAGACGAAAGGGCTGGTCGTAAGGCCGGCACCGGGTCGTCTGCTGCGTCCACGACCGTCGCGGAGGGGCACACCCGCGCGGCCATCGTTCAGCTGCTGCTGGCGGAGGGGCCGATCACCGCGACGGCCATCGGAACGACGCTGGGGCTCGCCCCGGCCGGGGTGCGGCGCCACCTCGACGCCCTGATCGACTCCGGTCAGGCTCGGGCCAGCCGGTCCGCGCCGTGGCAGCAGAAGGGTCGCGGCCGTCCCGCCAAGCAGTACCAGCTCACCGCTGCGGGTCGTGGCCAACTGGGTCATGCCTACGACGATCTGGCAGGCGCGGCGATCCGCCAGCTCGGCGAGATCGGCGGCGAACAGGCCATCACCGAGTTCGCCAGGAAACGAGCCAGGACTATCGTGGCCGGGATCGCACCGGTCGAGGAGCACACGCCGCAGCGCACCGAGGCCAAGGCCGAGGAGATCGCGGACGCGTTCACCGACGCCGGTTTCGCCGCCTCCACCCGCAAGGTGGGCACCGGCGTGCAGATCTGCCAGCATCACTGCCCGGTCGCACACGTCGCGGAGGAATTCCCGCAGTTGTGCGAGGCGGAACTCGAGGCGTTCCGTGACCTGCTCGGCACCCACGTGCAGCGCCTGGCCACCATCGCCAACGGCGACTGCGCGTGCACCACGCACGTGCCGCTGCTCGTCCTGCCGATCACCAAGAAAACTTCACCAGAAACCGCTGCACAGCCCGCAGCACTTCGAACGAACGACTCCGGAAGGAGTGCCGAATGACGACAACCACCGACCAGGTGCAGCCGCTCACTCAGGAAGAGACCATCGCGTCACTGGGTAAATACGGCTACGGCTGGGCCGATTCGGATGTGGCCGGAGCCAGCGCGCAACGAGGCCTGTCCGAGGCGGTTGTCCGCGACATCTCGGCCAAGAAGAGTGAGCCGGACTGGATGCTCGACATCCGCCTCAAGGCCCTGCGCATCTTCGATCGCAAGCCCATGCCGAACTGGGGCTCCAACCTCGACGGCATCGACTTCGACAACATCAAGTACTTCGTGCGCTCCAGCGAGAAGCAGGCAGCCACCTGGGACGACCTGCCCGAGGACATCAAGAACACCTACGACAAGCTCGGCATCCCGGAGGCGGAGAAGCAGCGCCTGGTCTCCGGTGTCGCGGCGCAGTACGAGTCCGAGGTCGTCTACCACTCCATCCGTGAGGATCTGGAGAAGCAGGGCGTCATCTTCCTCGACACCGACACGGCGTTGAAGGAACACCCGGAGATCTTCCAGCAGTACTTCGGCTCGGTGATCCCCGCGGGCGACAACAAGTTCTCCGCGCTGAACACCGCCGTGTGGTCGGGTGGCTCGTTCATCTACGTGCCGCCGGGCGTGCACGTCGACATCCCGCTGCAGGCCTACTTCCGGATCAACACCGAGAACATGGGCCAGTTCGAGCGCACCCTGATCATCGTCGACGAGAACGCCTACGTGCACTACGTCGAGGGTTGCACCGCGCCGATCTACAAGTCCGACTCGCTGCACTCCGCGGTGGTCGAGATCATCGTGAAGAAGGGCGGCCGCTGCCGCTACACCACCATCCAGAACTGGTCGAACAACGTCTACAACCTGGTCACCAAGCGGGCCAAGGCGGAGGCGGGCGCGACCATGGAGTGGGTCGACGGCAACATCGGCTCCAAGGTCACCATGAAGTACCCGGCGGTCTGGATGACCGGCGAGTACGCCCGTGGCGAGGTGCTCTCGGTGGCGTTCGCCGGCGAGGGCCAGCACCAGGACACCGGCGCGAAGATGCTGCACCTGGCGCCGCACACCTCCTCGAACATCATCAGCAAGTCGGTGGCGCGCGGCGGTGGCCGGGCCTCCTACCGCGGCCTGGTTCAGGTGAACAAGGGCGCGTACGGCTCCAAGTCGACCGTGAAATGCGATGCGCTGCTGGTCGATACGATCAGCCGCTCGGACACCTACCCCTACGTCGACATCCGCGAGGACGACGTGACGATGGGGCACGAGGCGACCGTCTCCAAGGTCTCCGAGGACCAGCTGTTCTACCTGATGAGCCGCGGCATGACCGAGGACGAGGCGATGGCCATGGTGGTGCGCGGCTTCGTCGAGCCCATCGCCAAGGAACTGCCGATGGAATACGCATTGGAACTGAACCGGCTCATCGAGCTGCAGATGGAAGGAGCCGTCGGCTGATGGCGACAGGTGTCATTGGCGCGGTCGAGGGCGAGAACCCCTCGAAGCCGATTCAGAACCCCGGCGCGGGCGCCGCGATCAACAAGGGCGAGGTGTTCACCTCGTTCGATGTGAACGCCTTCGAGATCCCGTCCGGCCGGGACGAGGAGTGGCGGTTCACGCCGCTGCGTCGGCTGCGCGGTCTGCACGACGGTTCCGCGGTGCGTGACGGGCAGGCCACGGTAGAGGTCAGCTCGGTCGAGGGTATCCAGGTGGAGACCGTCGGCCGCGACGACGCGCGCCTCGGTACCGCGGGCACGCCCGCGGATCGTGTTGCGGCGCAGGCGTACTCGGGCTTCGAGTCGGCCACCGTGGTGTCGGTGGGCGCGGAGACCGAGGTCGCCGAACCGGTCGTCGTCACGGTCACCGGCCCCGGCGCGGGCAAGACCGCCTACGGCCACCTGCAGATCCGGCTCGGCAACTTCGCCGCCGCCACCGTGGTCATCGACCAGCGCGGCAGCGGAACCTACGCCGAGAACGTGGAATTCGTGCTCGGTGACAGCGCGAAGCTCACCGTCGTCGCGGTGCAGGACTGGGCCGACGACACGGTGAACGCCACCGCGCACCACGCGCTGCTCGGCCGCGACGCCACGCTGCGGCACATCGCCGTCACCCTCGGCGGCGACCTGGTTCGCCTCACCGGAACCGTGCGCTACGCGGGCCCCGGCGGCGACGCCGAACTGCTCGGACTCTATTTCGCCGATGCCGGGCAGCACTTCGAGCAGCGGCTGCTGGTCGACCACTCGCAGCCGAACTGCAAGTCGAACGTGCTGTACAAGGGTGCGCTGCAAGGTGATCCGGACTCCCCGAAGGGTGACGCGCGGACCGTGTGGGTCGGCGATGTGCTGATCCGCGCCGCCGCCGAAGGCACCGACACCTTCGAGGTGAACCGCAACCTGGTGCTCACCGACGGCGCCCGCGCCGACTCGGTGCCGAACCTGGAGATCGAGACCGGCGAGATCGCCGGCGCCGGACATGCCTCGGCGACCGGACGTTTCGACGACGAGCAGCTGTTCTACCTGCGTGCCCGTGGCATCCCGGAGGACGTGGCGCGACGCCTGGTGGTGCGCGGCTTCTTCCAGGAGATCATCCAGAAGATCGCGGTCCCGGAGATCCGGGAGCGGCTGGAGTCGGCCATCGAGGCCGAACTCGCCGCTGTCGGTGTCTGAACCACTCACTTACCCCTGCAAAGGAACTCGAATTCGATGACCACCCTGGAGATCAAGGACCTGCACGTCGAGGTCGCCAACCCGGACGCGTCCGGCGAGCCCATCAAGATCCTGAAGGGCGTCGACCTCACCATCAAGTCCGGTGAGACGCACGCCATCATGGGCCCCAACGGCTCCGGCAAGTCGACCCTGTCGTACGCGATCGCCGGCCACCCCAAGTACACGGTGACCTCCGGCTCGATCACCCTCGACGGCGAGGACGTGCTCGCGATGTCGGTCGACGAGCGGGCCCGCGCCGGCCTGTTCCTGGCCATGCAGTACCCGGTCGAGGTCCCCGGCGTCTCCACCTCCAACTTCCTGCGGACCGCCGCCACCGCCGTGCGCGGCGAGGCGCCCAAGCTGCGGCACTGGGTCAAGGAAGTCAAGGAGTCGATGGCCGAGCTGGAGATCGACCCGGCCTTCGCCGAGCGCAACGTCAACGAGGGCTTCTCCGGTGGCGAGAAGAAGCGGCACGAGATCCTGCAGCTCGGCCTGCTCAAGCCGAAGATCGCCATCCTGGACGAGACCGACTCCGGCCTGGACGTCGACGCGCTGCGCATCGTCTCCGAGGGTGTGAACCGCTACAAGGAGCGCGAGAACGGTGGCGTGCTGCTGATCACGCACTACACCCGCATCCTGCGCTACATCCAGCCGGAGTTCGTGCACGTCTTCGTGGCAGGCCGCATCGTCGCCGAGGGCGGCTCGGAGCTCGCCGACGAACTCGACGCCAACGGCTACGTCCGTTTCACTCAGTCTGCGACCGCAGGAGCCTGACTATGACCGCCACGGTCCCCGCACTCGACGTGGCCCGCATCCGGGCCGACTTCCCGATCCTGAGCCGCACGGTTCGGGACGGGAAACCGTTGGTGTACCTGGACTCCGGCGCCACCTCGCAGCGACCGCTCGCCGTGCTCGACGCGGAACGTGAGTTCCTGACCACGCACAACTCGGCGGTGCACCGCGGCGCGCATCAGCTCGCGGAGGAGGCGACCGACGCCTACGAGGACGCGCGCGCCGTCATCGGCCGGTTCGTCGGGGTGGACGCCGACGAGATCGTGTTCACCAAGAACGCGACCGAGTCGCTGAACCTGGTGACCTACTCGTTCGCCGACGACCGGTTTCCGTACCACGTGGGGCCCGGCGACGAGATCGTCATCACCGAGCTCGAACATCACGCGAATCTCGTTCCGTGGCAAGAGCTTGCGCGTCGCACCGGCGCGACACTCAAGTGGTACGGCGTGACCGACGACGGCCGGATCGATCTCGATTCGCTCGAATTGTCGCCTGCCACAAAGGTTGTCGCGTTCACCCATCAGTCCAACGTGACCGGTGCGATTACCGATGTCGCCGAAATGGTGCGCCGCGCAAAGGCGGTCGGTGCGCTGACCGTGCTCGACGCCTGCCAGTCGGTGCCGCACATGCCGGTGGACTTCCGCGCGCTCGGCGTCGATTTCGCCGCGTTCTCCGGACACAAGATGTTCGGTCCGTCCGGTGTCGGCGTGCTGTACGGCCGTCGCGCGATTCTCGCGGAGACGCCGCCGTTCATCACCGGTGGCTCGATGATCGAGACCGTCACCATGGAGGGCAGCACCTTCGCCGCGCCGCCGCAGCGGTTCGAGGCGGGCGTGCCGATGACCTCGCAGGTGGTCGGGCTCGGCGCCGCCGTGCGGTATCTCGAAGCGCTCGGCATGCAGGCCGTCGCGGACCACGAACACGCATTGGTCGAGGCCGCGCTGACCGGTCTGGGTGCGATCGACGGCGTGCGGATCGTCGGGCCCACCGACAACGTCGACCGCGGTGGCGCGGTGTCGTTCGTGGTGGACGGCATCCACGCCCACGACGTCGGGCAGATTCTCGATGACGAAGGTGTCGCGGTGCGGGTCGGTCACCACTGCGCGTGGCCGCTGATGCGCCGGTTGGGCGTGGCCGCCACCGCCCGCGCCTCGTTCGCCGCCTACAACACCCTCGACGAGGTCGACGCACTGGTCGCGGCCGTGCGGAAGGCTCAGAGCTTCTTCGGAGTTGCATAAGACATGCGCATGGAGCAGATGTACCAGGAAGTGATCCTGGACCACTACAAGCACCCGCATCACCGCGGGCTGCGGGAACCGTACGGTGCCGAAGTGCACCACGTGAACCCGACCTGCGGCGACGAGGTCACCCTGCGCGTCCAGCTCGATGACAAGGGCGACATCGCCGACGTCTCCTACGACGGCCAGGGCTGCTCGATCAGCCAGGCATCCACCTCGGTCCTCACCGACCAGGTGATCGGCCTGCCCGTGCAGCAGGCGCTGAAGGTGGTCGACTCCTACAACGAGATGATCTCCAGCCGCGGCACCATCGAGGGTGACGAGGACATGATCGGCGACGGCATCGCCTTCGTCGGCGTCTCCAAATACCCCGCGCGGGTCAAATGCGCATTGCTCGGATGGATGGCGTTCAAAGACGCGGTGGTCCGGATAACCTCGGCAGAAGAATCCAAGAATGGGGACCAGCCATGACAGACACACCGGCAACCGAGACAGCCGAACAGGTCGAGCTGTCCGCCGAAGACATCAAGCGCCTGGAGGACCTCGAGGAGGCGATGCGTGACGTCGTCGACCCCGAACTCGGCATCAACGTGGTCGACCTCGGCTTGGTCTACGGACTGTCCGTGCAGGACGAGGTAGCGATCCTCGACATGACCCTCACCTCCGCCGCCTGCCCCCTCACCGACGTCATCGAAGATCAGTCCCGCAACGCGCTGGTTCGCAGCGGGCTCGTCGATGATCTCAAGATCAACTGGGTGTGGATGCCGCCGTGGGGGCCGGACAAGATCACCGAAGATGGTCGTGAACAGCTCCGCGCGCTGGGTTTCACCGTCTGACCGCACTTCGCTACGAACGGCCGTCTGTCGAGGTGCCCTTGGTAACAGGGGCTGCCATCGAGGCGGCCGTTTTCGTTATTGCCGAAGCTATGTTTTGACCGCCCTCGGTCAGGCATCTGCGTGCCGATTCTTTTGGGGCGTGCGGCCTTCGACAATGTCTTGCTGCCTTCTGGCCGCGGCTGCCTTACGACTGCACGATCATGTGGTCGGGTACCAGACCGTTCACCCATGCTGAGGCGATCTTCCGTGCCACAGCCCGATAAAGCATGTCCTCGGAACCGCTTTCAAGGATGATCGTCTCCGCCGCCTTGTCCAGCAGCAGAGTCCGCTGCACGCCCTCGACATCGGTGTATCCATACCGGACCTGCCCGCTGTCTTCGTCCAGCTTCTGAATCTCCGCGTAGAGCGCCATCATTCATCCCTTCGCATTCGAGCAGTCGGCTGAGCAGATCGTCCGGAGGATCCCTAGTTGGCCCCCGAGGTGGACGTTACTCAATGAGTCCGGTGTGTATGCCGCAGTGGGGTCCGGACAAGACCATCGAAGATGGTCGCGAACAGCTGCGCGCCCTCGGTTTCACTGTCTGACCGCACTGCGCTACGAACGGCCGCCTGTCGAGGCGCTCCTGGCAGCAGGGGCTGTCATCGAGGCGGCCGTTTTATCACCCGTCGGACCGAGCTCCGTTAGGCCTGGCTGCGCCCCAATCCTGTTACGATGCAACCCAGTTCGCTGAGCAGAGGGGTCGGGGGTTTGTTAAAAGCTGACATAGACCAGATCCGTGCCATGGCAGACAAACTGGCGCGGGTGGGCACGGAGATCGACAATATCGACGTCCGAACCGGGGCCGCAGGGTTGAATGCCGCCCTGCCCGGGTCCGACATTCCCCGCGCCATCGAATTGGCGGCCGAGTTCGTCGAGGGTGCGTATCTGCGCGTCGCCGAACGGATGCGCGACGTCGCGAACAAATCCACGGACGCGGCCAACAACCTCCAGGTCAGCGATACCCAATTCGCCGACCTGCTGCACGGTATGGATGTGCACCGTGCTTAGCCCCGGCGAGGTCGAACGCTGGGATCTCGGTGCACTGACGGCGTGGGTCACCCAGCTCGGTCAGTCGCGGACGCTCATGATGGAGCGGCTGGATTTCGCCCGCCGCCACTTCGACGAAGTCCGTCAGGACTGGCAGGGTGTCGCCTACGACGCCGCTTACAACAGGGTTGGTCAGGACCATGAGCAGGGCAAGAAGCTCGGCTACGAGATCGATGAGTTGATCGATATCGCGACCAACGGTGCGAGCACGGTGGCCGCTTATCACGCCACTCTGCTGGCTCGGTTGAACGATGCGCGGGCGGCCCAGCTGGTTGTCGACGATGCCTGGAAGGTGCTGGACAAAGAAGGCGTCGAAGCCGATGTCATTCGCGCACACCAGGAATCCCTAAACGGCGCGTTCTTCCCGTTCCGCGACGCCGTCGAGAACCTGGCCAAACAGGTCGGCGACCAAGCACTGGAAATCAGGTCGGCCGGCGACCTGCTCGGCTCGAGCCTCGACGTCGCCGACGCCGACAACCAGGCTTCCCGTTTCGGCCGCCAAGACGGCAAGGCATTGTCGGAAGCCGCCCGGACCAGGGATATGGCATTGCTCGACCAGATCGCCGGCGACATGCCCGAACATGTTCTCAGTCCCGAGGAATTGCGGCGACTGGCCGCCGGTGAAGAGGTGAGCACCGTTCCTGCCAGCGTGCAGGACTACTACAAGGCGCTGTATCAGGAAGCTGGCAAGGACGGCATCCTCGCGTTGAACGAACGCCTCGCGGCCCGCGAGCAAGCCGGTGACCCTGTCGCGGCGCAGAAGCGCGACAACCTCGCCAACTCGCTGATGGTGGTGTCGAACGAGCGCGTCGGCTCCGGTGAGAAGAAGGGTTCCTACGCCAATCTTCCCGATGGTCTGCGTGAGCTGATCTCCGGTCGCTTCGAAGAGCGCGACGAGATGGATATGGACCGGCAGCTCCCGGTCCGGGACCGGATGCTCCAGCAAGCCGCGCTCGCCGAACTGCTGACTCAGGCCAATCCCGGCTACGAGCCGGGCCAAACCATGGGGATCGAACTGGGCAGGCAGAGCGCCAGCCTCGCTGAGTACGTGGAATACGGCAAGAGGGACTGGAACGGTAATCCACTCGGCTTCAATCAGGGCGACCTCGACAAGGTGGAGAACGCGAGCCAGCAGTTCCTCGAAACAAGCACGCGCAACACCGAATCCAGCTACGCGCTACTGACGGGCAAGGATCCCGTTACGGGTCAGGACATCCCGGGTGATCTCTCCTTCGGGGCGGGTGAGCACTACAATCCGGAGCCCTTCGACCGGGACAAGTTCACGGCCTCGATCTTCCAGCACGAGTGGGCTGATGACGGTAAGACCGCTGCTGGGTTGTATGAGTGGATCGCGGATGGGACCGATAAGCCGGGGCAGGATGGGGTGATGGCCAAGCAGGCGTTGGCGGAGTTGCCGAACATCTTTGCGCCGGAGGAGAAGGACGAGGATTCCGGGCGGCCGAAGCTGAAGGAAGGTGACGGCAAGACTGTCTTCGAGGACAGTGCGAAGGCGTTCGTTACGAATCCGAAGCTGGCGGACGGGCTTTCGCAGGTGATGGCGAACAACATCGATACGTTCGTGAGCCGAGATCCGGTGGAAACCGTCATCGTTGACAATCCCATGGTGCCAGGGGATCAGCCCAGCGTCATGTTCAAGGCGATCGAAGCCGACCGGCTTCTATTCTTGGCCAGCCAATCCGAGGGCGGCAGATTCACTCTCGAGTTTGCTCGGCAGGCGTACGAAGCCGATATGTTGGAGCGTGCAGTTACCGAAGGTGGTGGAAACCCGCAAAGGTGGCTCGAGGTTCACGCGGCGGACCTAGCCGGCCTCGACGGGCGAATCACCAACCAATCGTTGAACGCACTTACTTTTCAAGCAGAAAAGGTTAGTGAAAAGGAATTCGCTGAAAAGCAGGACACCTATGAGATGCGCCAGAAGGTTGGTGACATCATCAAGGGGCTGACACTGGACAATCTGGAGGCACCAGGTCGCACGCCGATCAGCGTCGTCGGTAATCAAGTACTCGAGGTCGCCAAGGACGCGGGCTACGACGCCGCTATGGAGAAGTTCAACCCCGAACCCGAACGAACGTATCCCACCTACCCGGAAGGTTTGCAGGCGACGAGCGAAGCCAAGAAGCGGGTTCTCGAGCAGCTGTTCAACACACTGCACGCCCAGGGGCAACTTCCTGCAGAGTACGTGGGTTCCGATGGTAAGCCGATCGGTGTCACTCCCTTCCTCGCCCCGCCCGGAAAAGCTGTGTTGAACCAGTTCCTCACAGACCGAAACTTGATTGAGTTTACCGAAAGCTATGCCGACGACCATGCTTTCATTTCCATTGTCGGCACAGCTCGACGGCCCGATGATATCAACTACTTGCTGACTGGCCAGCCGTCGGTGGCTCCGAAATGATCGGCACGCTCCGGGTAGCAGTTGGTGCCGCTCTACTGTGCGCGTCGATGGTCGGATGTACAAGCGACGAGGGCCCCGTCGATACCAGTTCGACCAAGTATCTCTTCGAAGAGGTATTCAATCCGTGTCGCGAGGTGCCGAGTAAGTTCCTGTTGGAACATCACCTCGGCGCAGAGCCGGAGTCCGCAGACAACCTGATCGACGGCTACATTTACTGGGGTTGCGACTATAATGGTCGCGATTACGACCTGACGATCTTTGTCAGCAACACCCCGCTGGCGGAGGTGGGGCGTGGGGCGCCGCACACGTTTCAATCTATTCAGATAGCCGGGCGTGCCGCGAAGATACTATCGCGACCACTAGAGAAGAGATTCTGCAACCTGTATATCGAAATGACTGGCGGGATATTGGAGTTGGGTCTGATACCTAGGTCTCCGATCGAGGCATGCCCAACGGTGACTGCGGTGGCTGAAGGCTTGGTACCACTCCTCCCGCCGGGCGCCTGAAAGACAAGCAACTCAGATCGCCTCTGCAGCAACAAATATCGACATCAATCCGCTCGCGCCGCTTTCTGGCGTGAGCTCATCTGTCGACGCCCGACGTTGTATCGAACAGAGTCAAATGGTTGCCGCTCATGATCAACTCGCGACCATTTGGCTCGCGGCGATGCAACCTGCGGCAAGCAGGTTGTGGACTGCGGCCTGCTGCCCGGTCGAGCATGGCCCTGATGGGCTCGGTGAAGAGGTGTGGGTGGTGGAGGACGTCAAGCGCGGTGGCGTAGAAGATCGTCCAACCCTGGGTGGTGAGGCTGTTGTGGCGGGCGGTGTCTCGCGCGGCCGCGTGTCGGCCGGAATGCCAGGTAGCACTGTCGTATTCCAGCCCTACTCGGGATTCTCGCCAACCCAGGTCCAGGCGCCGCAGTCCAGTGGGTGTCGAAACCTCCACTTGCGGTTCCGGGTACGGCAAGCCGGCGTCGATGCACCGCACTCGTGTGCGTGACTCCATCGGGGACTCGGCTCGCCCGTCCGCAAGTCTGATCAGCTCGACCGCCTGCCGAAGCCCGCGCCGTCCGCGGTGACGTGTGGCTTCTTCGTCCATCGCCTGCCGCGAAAATTCCAGCGGGTGGCTCACGCGTCCAGGCGAAAGCCCTACCCGGAGTGCGGCGTCCAGCGTGGCCAATGCGTCCAACCGATCGAGCGTTCGCGCCAGATCGACCGCGGTCCGCACCGGACTGGTCGTCAACGTCCCCTTGACCAACTCCAGATCCAAAGAGTCGACTCGATCCTGGTGCACCACTATCTGTTTCGACCGAGACCGCTGCCTCCCGATCACGTGTGTCGCTGCACTGTCGATTACGGAAAAGCCATGCAACTCGGCGGCTGTGTCATACCCGGCGATGAGGGTCGGCAACCCCATTGACAGGCGCGCCGCTTCGACACGAAGCTGCGCCACCGGCGACGTGCTGGCCTCTCGATAGACGCCATGACAGACCCGCACCCACTCACCACGCAACACCCGAGTCCGCAACTCCGCCTGCGTGTACTCGCCCAAAACCTGCGCCGCTGTAAAAACCCCGAACTGCCCGTCCCGCAACCTTTCCAACCGTGCCCGCATACCCCTCAGCATCACTTAACCGAGCACCCATCCTCTGGCTCCGCCAGCCCAAACAACTTCCCTGTGCACAGTCCCCCGTCTGGGGATACGAATCGAGCAGAGTCGTATGGTTGTCGGCCAAGATCTTTTGGCGACCATATGACTCTGCTCGATGGGACGGTCAGGCGTGAGGTGGTGGAGGTTTCTGTTGAGGAGCGTTCCACCGAAGCATCAACTGGTGCTGTCATGCCGCGGCGACATCGCGGGCGACAACCCGCCGTCGCTCCTTGCGGACGACCAAGCCTGCTCGCGCGAGCGGCGGTCGGGCGCCTGACCGCGACACCGCCGGTGCGGGCCTGACCAGCGCTTCGTTTCGTGGCGCGGCGCTACGCGACCAGGTAGTTGGTGGTCGTTGCGGGTGGTTGTTGGCGGGCGGTAGGGTTTGGGCAGGTCGCGGGGGAGTCCAGATTGTCCAGGCTCAACTGGGACGTTCCAGTGGTGAACTCTGGTTTGGGAAGGGTGCGATGAAGAGCAGGGGGAGTGTTGGCCGCGCTGTGGGGCTTGCGGTTGGTGTTGTGATGGTGCTGGTTGGTTGTCAGGACAGTTCGAATGGGACGCCTACCAGTGCTGGTGTTACGAGCACGTCGGTCGGCGTTGGTACTTCGGCACAGACGTCACCTGCGACAGACAATGCCCCTTGGGATCCGTGCACCCTCTCGCCGGACGTTTTGCGATCGACCGGGCTCGATCCGGACAGCAAGAAGAAGGGTGCCGCTGGCGTGGACTTCGAGGGATGGAAAGTCTGCAATTGGCGAGCGTCGGCGCGTTGGTACAGCGCGAGCATCTTCGCGGGCTCTCCGACCCTTCAAGAGGTTCGAGGCCGGAAGGATTTCACAGATATCAAGGCATTGGGCATCGATGGTCGTCAAGCGGTTCAGTTCAAGCTCGCAAGCGACAATGATCATCTCGGATGCGGTGTGGCAGTCGAAGTGCCCAGGGGGACAGTCATATTCGACGTGCTCGGCCGGTACAGCGAACCGCTCCAAGAGGATCCGTGTGTAGTCGCTGGCAGGCATGCGACTGAGCTGGCGAAGTATCTGCCGTAGAACTAGGGGGTCGTTCCATGGTTGAAGCGAGTGGATCGAAGTGGCAGGCGTTACTCGACTCTGCTAACGCTGGGGAGCTCCGATTGGCACCCGACGTAGGTAACGGACTTGCCCAGGACTGTGACCGAAACATCGACAATTTGGAAGCAATTCTGCGTACCGCGCGTGACGTAGCGGTCATTTCCGGGTTTGGTGGTTTCCCGTCGGGCATGGTGCTCGAGGAGAAGTTCACGCTGAAGGGCTCGACCGGGGAGGACTCGATCCAGAACCGAATCAAAGAGCACATCGATGAAGTGATGCTCATGAAGCAAGTCTTCGCCAAAGCCATCGAGAACTACCACTCCCTCGACCAATCCAACGCCGACAACCTCGCCGGAATCGACTTCCCCTCATGACCTACGACGAGTACCGGGCCAAAATCATTGCCGCGCAGGAGCAGTGGAACAAGGACCGCGCGGCGACCTACACGGTGACGAACATCGGTAACGAACAGTTCAACGGGGGATTCGAGCCGCCGAAGATCACCAACGAGGATCTTGCGCTGTTCGAGACGCTGCCGTTGGAGGACTTGGTTCAGCGGGTGGCGGCGATGAAGCCGGGGAACGTGCTGCAGGCTGCTGAGGCGTGGTTCAAGATTGGTACGGCGTTTCGGGATACGACCGAGACGTTCAATGCGAGTGTGCAGCGGACCATCGCCGGTGGGTGGTCGGGGCAGGCTGCGACCAAAGCCGCTGAGGCGGTGCAGAAGTACAGTGCAGGCGCGGGGGAGCTGACCACTGCAGCGCATCTGCTGTATTTCAAGCTCACCGAGATGTACACCGGTCTGCATCAAACGCAGACGCTGATGCCGGGAGTCACCGAGGCGCCGGATCCCAAAGGCAAGACCCTTCCGCAGGACGGCGTGATGAAGGCGGGGGACTATTCCGCCGAGGAGGCCAGGGAAGAGGCCAAGCGGATTCTGCAGTCGGTGTATTGGCAGGTGGCGAATCAGACTGATCACGGTGTGCCGATCATTCCGCCCGCGCCGACTCTGGTGAGCAACCCGCAGGGGCCGGTCACGCCGTCGTCCGGTCCGATGCCTTCCGGACCACAGGGGACGGAGGCCAATGGCGACCCCAGCGCAGCGCCGGACAAGGCGACGAGTGGACAGCCGAGCAATCAACCTTCGGAGGCTGGTAATTCGACGCCGGGCACGCAACCGGCCGGTGTGAATCCGGAGTCGACCACACCGGCTTCGACGACCTCGCCTACGGCGAATCCTGCTACGCCGCAGGCGAACCCGACCACACAGGCACCGACCGGTACAAATCCCACGACGAACGTGCCGGGCACCACGAGCCCGTCGCCGACCGGTACGGGGACACCGAGCTCGCCGACGCGCCCGAGTCCAGGTTCGCCTGGCACGACCTCAGGTCGTCCCACCGGGGTCCCCGGCACCCACACCGCGCCGCCGAATCTGGGACGCAGCATCCCCGGTGTACCGCAGCAGCCCGGCGTTACCCCGGCGGCCGCCGCCGCATCCAATGCGAGCAGTGCGCAGCGGGGCACTGCGGGAGCGCCGGGCGGTATGGCGCCGGGTGCGGCGGGGCAGCGTAAGGACGACGAGCAAACTTCCGGCACCAAGGATTATCTGATCACCAGAGAACATGGCGAAGAGGTCACCGGTTTGGACTCGCTGCCGAAGGCGGTCCCACCGGTAATCGGCGGTGACAGTGGATAATTGGCGCTTCAGCGGTCTCGAGTTCCAGCTGCTGCTGTCCGCCTACGGCCGGGACCGTCTGCCTTACCCGCTGCAATTCCGTCCGGATGCCGTCGATTTCGATGATCTCGTGCGGCAGCAGGAAGCCGCGGTCGATGCGCTGCTCGGGAGGCATTCGCTCGAGTTGGAACGTGCACTCGCCGTGCTGCTGGAGCCGGAGGTGCGGATCGAGTCGAAGGGATTCGACGGCCCAGATCTGGCGCGGATCTTACGTTTTCACGCCGCGGTCAACGGTTCGGCAGCGACCACCCTCACGCAGCTTCCTGGGCGAGCCGCTGACACCGGGGCCGATGTGATCATGAGGTACGGCCCAGCCAGCGGTGCCGCCGCTCTGCTCGTCGCCGCGCTGCCGGATACGTCGGCGGGCACCGCGGCATCGATCGAAGTGCGCCGGGCCGAGGTGGCGGCGGATCGGGACCGGACGATGCGGTCGTCGGGCGGGCTCGGCCTGGCCGAGCAACTGGATCGCCTGTTCAAACGGGAACGCCTCGGGCTCGGTGAGATCACGGTGTCGCCGGGTGCCGCCGTCGACTCGCGCCCGACGTTCGGTCGCGCGTTCTGGTGGATGGACTACCCGGACGGCCGCTACTACGTCAGAACCGGTGACCCGATCGTGGCCCGCCCGATGGACGGCGACGCCATGGTGGCGGAGATCAATCGCCTGGCCGCTCTCACGCAGCGTTATTACCGCGAAGACCGCGAGCACGACGAATCATTGCGGCAGTCATGGTAGTTGGAACGCCTGGGGTGACGGAACAGTCCCCGTAGAACGGATGGGTGCGCCGGGCGACGGGTTCAAAACCATGCGCTGCGGTACCGCGATCCTTAAGGGCCGCAACGAAATACTGGACACGGTGGCCGCGCTCGGCGATGATCAGCGTCGCGTCAACTTTCTCGAGACGGGGATTACTGTGTCACTTCTGAATAGGGCCGCGCTGGGTGCGGTGCTGACATCCGCCGCAGCGCTCACCGTGGTCGGCTCGGCGCATGCTGCGGGCAATTATTATGGGACGCTCGCTGTTTCGCCGGGGGCGGGAAAGGTGGTCGAGGCGGTCGATCATCCGTCGTACGTGGCGGCGGATGCGGCGGCGATCCGGGACTGCGCGGTCTGGGACTGCAAGATCATGGTGCGGTTCGCGAATGGTTGTGCGGCCGTGGCGCGGGGCGCCGACGGGCAGTTCGCGGCGGACTGGGCGCCGACGCGGGCGGAGGCGGAGCGGTTGGCTATCGCCAAGCTCGGTGAGAGTGCGCCGCCGTTCCCTGATTTCGGGAGTGCTTCGCCGCGGGCGGCGAGCATCGCGCTCTCCTCGTGCACGAAGAACGCGAGCTGAGGCTCGGCGCAACTCTGATGTAGTCCGGTCGGCCCCGAGGATTTCATTTCGAATGACTCTGTGTGCCTGTGCATTTCAAGCGCCATCCGGATAGTCAAAGATTTGGACATATCGGATGCGATGCTCCATGCTCTGAGCCGAAACCTATTTCTTCTCGGGGAGGATCATGATGTCTCTATCGGGCAAGGCTGCCCTCGGCCTGTGCGCGGCCGCGGCTTTCGTCGCGGCGAGTGCGGGATCGGCCACCGCCGAGCCCGGCTCGGACGGCTCGTTCTACGGGTCGAAGGCGATCTCGGTGCAGTCGGGAGGCGCGTCGGTCTCGACGGCGTGGGATTACCCGAACTGGGCGGAAGCCGACGCGGCCGCACTGGCGGACTGCCGCGAGGACGGCGCGACGAACTGCACGATCATCGTGCGATTCGTCAACGGATGCGGCGCCATCGCGGAACGCGACGGTCGCTACCTCGGCGGCACGGGCGCCACCCGGGCCGAGGCGGAACGGGCGGCCATCGCCGCATTCGGCCCGCCGCCACTGAATTTCGGCAGCTCGGCACCGGACACCGCGCGGATCGCGGGCACCACCCACTGCACCGCGAACGCCGAATAGTTCCGCCGCTGAGTGTCCGGGCGAGTCCCCGGACACTCAGCGAGCGTGCCGACTGCTTCAGCGGCGCAGGGCCTTTCGGGCCAGCCAGTTGCCGGCGAACTGGATGCCCTGCACGCCTGCGATGATGATCAGAGTCGCCACCAGCGTGACCTGCCAATCGAATCGCTGATAGCCGTAGACCAGCGCGAAATCGCCGAGCCCGCCGCCACCGACGGTGCCCGCCATCGCCGACATGTCGACGATCCCGATCACCACGAAGGTGTAGCCGAGGATCAGCGGTCCGAGCGCCTCGGGGATCAACAGCGTCAAGATGATGCGCAGCGGCCCGGCGCCGACCGCTCGGGCCGCCTCGATCACGCCGGGGTCGACCGTCACGAGGTTCTGCTCCACGATCCTGGCGATACCGAACGACGCCGCGATGATCATCACGAACGCCGCGGCCTCGGTGCCGATGGTGGTGCCGACCACCTGCAACGTCACCGGGCCGAGCGCCGCGAGCAGAATGATGAACGGGATCGGCCGCACCACATTCACCAGCACGTTGAGCAGTACGTTGATCGGCGCGTTCGCCAGCAGGCCACCCTTGCGGGTGGTGTAGAGCATGGTGCCGAGGAAGAGCCCGATCAGTCCGCCGACTACGAACGCGACCAGCACCAGATAGATGGTGGTGCCGATCGCCTCGTTCAGGACCGGCCGGAGTTTGTCCCAATCCGTCTGCATCGGTACTCCTTTCAGTCCGTAAGGATCTTTTCGAGCAGAGCGGGACGGTCGAGCTCATCGATCACCTTGTCGATCGCCTCGTCGTCCCCGTGCAGCACCAGCGTGACGCTGCCGAATGTCTTGTCCTGCAACGTGCTCACGCCGCCGTACACCACCTCGAACCGGACGCCGGCCGATGCCGCCGTGGCCAGCGCCGGGCCGATACCGCGCCGGTCGTCGATATCGACGGTGACGAGCCGGCCGCCGTGCAGCTCGCCGAGCCTGCGCAGTTCGTCCTCGGACGGCCGGTTGTGCAGCACCGTCGCCACGAACGACTGCGTCGGCGCGGCCTGCGGGGTCGCGAAAACCTCGAAGGTGCTGGCGAGTTCGACGATCCGGCCCTCGGCGAGCACGGCGACCCGGTCGGCCACCGCGCGGATGACGTCCATCTCGTGGGTGATCACCACGATGGTGACGCCGAGTTCCCGGTTGATCTTCTTGAGCAGCCGCAGCACCTCACCGGTGGTCTCCGGATCCAGCGCGGAGGTCGACTCGTCCGCGAGCAACAGCGACGGCGAAGTCGCCAGCGCGCGGGCGATCCCGACCCGTTGCTTCTGCCCACCGGAGAGCTGATCGGGGTAACTGCGGGCCTTGTCGGACAACCCGACGAACTCCAGCAGCTCCGCGACCCGTGCCTTGCGCTCGGCCCGCTGCCAGCCAGCCACCTTGAGCGGATACTCGATATTGCCTGCGGCCGTGCGTGATCGGAACAGATTGAACTGCTGGAACACCATCCCGATATCGCGGCGCAGCCGCCGCACCTCGCGCTCCCGCACCCCGGTGATGGGGGTGCCGGAGATCTCGATGGTGCCGCTGGTCGGCTTCTCCAGCGCGTTGATCAACCGGACCAGCGTGCTCTTGCCCGCGCCGGAATAGCCGATCACGCCGAAGATCTCGCCCTGCTCGATCCGCAGATCGATATCGTCCAGCGCGACCTGGGCATCCGCGCCCTTGCCGAAAACCTTGGTGACCGAACGGAACTCGACGGCAGGCGGAGTGCTCACTTGCCGTCGCGGATGGACTGCTGCACCCGCTGCAGAATTTGTTCCAGCTCGGGACCGGTGCGCCGCACCTCGACGGCGGTGCCCTTGGTCACCTCGTGGTGCGCCTGCTGCACCTCGGGGTCGTGCCAGAGCTCGACCAGCTGCAGCAGCTTCGGGTTGTTCTTGTCCTCGGCCCTGGTCACCAGCGCGTTGATGTACGGCTCGGCCGCCGGGTTCTTCGGATCATCCTTGTACAGCGCTGAATTGGGGTCGATGCCGGAACGCTCGAGGAACGTATTGTTGACGATCGAGCCGTCGACCGAGGCGAGCGAGAGCGCGGTCTGCGCGGCATCGACGGTGGTCACCTTGACCTTGGACGCACCCTTGTCGATGTCGGCAGGGGTGGGGGAGTTGGTGGTCGAGGAGAGCTTCAGCAGGCCGGCCGCCTGCAATACGAACAGGGCCCGCGCCTGATTGGTGGGGTCGTTCGGGATCGCGATCTCCGCGCCCTGCGGCAGATCCGCGAGGGTCTTGTGCTTCTTCGAATACAGGCCCAGCGGCACGATGTAGGTGGACCCGATCGGCGTCAGGGTGTCGCTGTTCGCGACGTTGTAGGCACCGAGGAACTGCAGGTGCTGGAACAGATTCACATCGATCTGCTTCTGCGCGAGCGCGAGATTCGGTTGTTTGTAATCGGAGAAGTTGGTGATCTTCAGCGTGATGCCCTTGTCCTTGGCCCGCTGCTCGAAGACGTCCCAGGCTTTGTCCTTGTCGGTGGTGCCGATCCGCACTACCGTGTCGGAGGAGGCCTTGTCGTCAGAACCGCACGCCGTAAGGGTGAGGGCCGCGGTGGCTACCAGGACCGGGATCGCCAGTACCCGATGGAATTTCACTCGTGCTCCCGAAATGCTTGTCGCGATATGAACCTGGTAATCCAAGCGATCCGGCAGCGGTGGGGGCAACGGTTTGAATTGTGATGAGCGAAACCATTCCCTCGCACCGGCTGAGCATCTAGTTTGCGCGCAATGCGCTTGAAGCACCGACTACTGCTGCTCCCGATCCTGTCCGCCCTGGCCGCCGCCTCGATTTCCTGTGGCGCCGAACACCGCGACGACGTGATCCGCATCGGTGTGAACGACGTCGCACTGCCGCATTGGGACGTATACAAGAAGAAGGCCGCCGAACAGGGCATCACCGTCGAATACGTCAACTTCACCGATTACAACCAGCCGAACCCCGCACTGGCGCAACGCCGCATCGATCTCAACAAGTTTCAGCACGTGCGGTATCTGGCCAACTACAACGCCCGCAACAACGACACGCTGGTGCCGATCGGGGCGACCGAAATCTTCCCGCTGGCGCTGTACTCCCGGAAGCACAAGTCGGTCGCCGACATCCCGCAGGGCGGCCAGATCACGTTGAGTAACAACCCCGCCAATCAGGTTCGGCCGCTGCTGTCCCTGGCCGCGGCCGGCCTGATCGTGTTGCGGGGCAACGCAGGCTGGGACTCGAAGCTGGAAGACGTGGACACCTCGGCGTCGAAGGTGCGGCTGACCCCGATCGATCCGACGCTGACCGCACAATCCCTCAGCAGCGTCGACGCCGCCTTCGTCGACGACACCTTCGCCAGGCCCGCCGGCTTGACGAAGAACGAGACGATCTACACCGACGACCCGGAACGCCCGGAACTGAAGCAGTACATCAACATCTTCGCCGCACGGGGTGCGGACAAGGACAACCCGACGCTGCTGAAACTGGCTCGGCTGTACCACGATCCGGAGGTCGAGGCGGCGGTGCGGGCGGAGACCGGGTACGAAGGGATCTTCAAGAATAACGATCCGGCCGATCTGCAGGCTGCTTCGGCGGAACTGGAAGCCAAGTTTCGTAGGTAGTTCCAGTCGCGAACGTTCCTAAAAATGGCGATATCGGCGATTCGCCGGTGTGTCGCTGAAATGCGTTCTTCGGCCTCGATTTTCGAGTGGTTTTCTGTCGGTACCCGGTCTTACACTGGGGCTTCCATTCGAGACGAGAGGGGGCTCTACATGACAGTGACACTGGCCGCGCTGGATGTGCGTGTGCGCGTTTTGGAGACGAAGTACAAACAGCTGGTTGAGAATCGGCGCTCGTACAAGGACGCCATCTTCAAGACGGAGAGAAGGGTGAAGAAGACGCATCGCTGGGTGATAGGAATCGAGCAAGAAGTCTGGGAGTTGCGGGAGGACTTCGTATCGTTCCGACTGGACATGAGTTCGTTCCGTCAGGAAATGGGTGCGTTTCAGCACGAAACGAGAATGTTCCAGCACGAAATGGAAACGTTCCAACAGGAAATGGGAACATTCCAGCAGGAAGTCCAAGGTGAGTTCGCAACTGTCCGGCGCGATGTTTCGGCGTTGCAGCAGGACGTATCGGGCTTGAAGCAGAGCGTCAAAGCCATCGTCTCGCACTTCGGCATCACGATCCCCGAGGTTGCGGCTCAGCCGTAGGCGAAACCCCTGCATGACGCGTCCACACCGGCAATGATGCCGGTGTGGACGAGCAGAGTTACGTGCGGTCGCGGTTGGGCCTGCACGCGGCCGCGGAGTTGTTGATCGCAGGACCGCAGTACCGGCAATACGGAACGATCCGGCTACGCGCCGTGCACCACGGCTTCGGCGGCGTGCAGTGGCCGGTGTCGGTCGTCGGCGCCGAATTGGTGTGGCCGGAGGGTCGGGCACCGCTGCGCGGGACCTACCGGGACGTCGCGAAGCTGGCCGGATTCGAGCCGGAGGCACCGAAGGAGCTGTACAAGGACACGACAGGGGTAGACCCCGACAGCGCGATGGCGATCGATCCCGCGGCCGCACGGCAGATCAGTGAGTGGTTCGCACTGGGGGACAAGGCATTGCGATGTCTGGCGCCGGATATCACACCGGTGCTGTGGCCGGAACACTTCGACCTGTCCAGCTCCGTCGGCGCGGTGAATTACGGTGTCTCGCCCGGCGATGCGAGCCACCCGGCGCCCTACGCCTACGTCGGTCCATGGACACCACGCACCGGAGAATTCTGGAACGCCTCGTTCGGCGCGTTACGCGAGCGCGCGGAAGTCGACACCGCGTCGAAACTGCTGGCGTTCTTCGAACAAGGCCGGGCTGCAGCGGGCTGACCTGTCAGGACCCGTTCGTGCCGACCCGCTCGCCCTCCTGCGCAAGCGCATACAGATAGTCGGAAGTCACCGTGTCGGAAGGAAAATAGGCTTCCACCGCGATCTCATCGAGGGTGATGTCGAACGCGGCACCAAAGGTGGTGATCGTATTGAAGAAGCACAATTCGGCGTCCCCATGCCGAATCCGAATCGGCAGCGCGACTTCCGCCGGATCGATCGGAACCGTCTCGCCTGCCGGATAGTACGAGCTCAATTCGTCGTACAGCGCGCGCAGTTCGGCGTCACCGGTCTGCCCGGCCTGGCGAGCCAGCCGCGGCAGCAGAAAACCACGCACCTGGTCCAGATTGCGTAGTCTCCGCGCGAAACCATTGGGGTGCAGCCCGATCCGCATCATATTGATCGGCGCACGCAGCAGCATCGGATCCACCCCGTCGAAGAAGACACGAGTGGCCGTATTCGCGAACAACAGATTCCACCGCCGGTCGACCGCCAACGCGGGAAACGGCTCGGGCACATCGAGCCCCCGCCGCACCGCATCACGCGCCCGAGCCAACTCCGGATCGTCCGGCGACCGATGCCGGTAAACCGGCGCGTGCCCGGCCGCGACCAACAGCCGGTTGCGTTCACGCAGTGGAACATTCAAATGCTCGGCGAACCGTTCGACCATCACCGCACTGGGTACGGTCCGCCCGGTCTCGACGAAACTCACGTGCCGGGACGAGATGTCGGCCTGAACGGACAGTTCGAGCTGACTCAGCCCGCGCCGCAGCCGCCACTCGCGCAGTAGCTCACCGACCGGCCGATGCTCCTGATCCACCCGCCCAGTATCACCACCCGACCGACCCGCAGCCATTACATCCCTGGTAATCGACAGCCCGCCACCGCGACTGCCACGGTGACCGCATGACAAACGACCTCGCCACCCGCAACAAGAACCTCGTCCTGCACGGCCTCGCGCAATTCGCCGAAGGCAACCTCGACGGCATGCGTGCGCTGCTACACGAAGACTTCCGCGCCCATGCCCCCGGAAACCCTTCCGGCAGAGACGCTTTCCTGGAGTTCACCGCCAACTCGCCGATCGCCGGGTCCCGGCTCGACATCAAACGGGTGATCGCCGACGACGACTACGTGGCCGTGCACTACCACCTGATTCCGCAGGACGACCCGCGCGGCGCGGCCGTGGTCGACATCTGGCGACTGGTCGACGGCATGATCACCGAACACTGGCACGCACTGCAGCCGGTGCCGGACGAGGATCAGATCCCCAACGGCATGTTCTGAGAAACGCTAGCGAGCCATCCGGTTGTCCCCGGCCAGCCGGCCTCTGCGGATGAGCGCGCGCTTGGTGCCGGGGGCGATCGCGGCGGGGGTGAGCTGGGAGTCCGGGTCGGGATCGTTGGGATTCGGCCGGACGAACAGCGTCACCGTGGCCGCGGGGGTGAACCCGCTGCGCGTCATCAACGCCGTCGAGGCCGTATTGCGGTCTTCCACATCGGTGACGATGCGCCGCGCACCGCGGGCGAACAACGCCTCCGAGCACACGTCGACCAGCCGCCGGGCAATGCCGTGGCCCTGCATGTCCGGCGCGACGGCGATCCATTCGAGATAGGCCCAGTCGTCGCGGTTCTCGAATTCCATGGATCCGAGCACGAAACCGACCACACGGTCCGAATCGAGTGCGACCCAGCAGGCGTTGTCGGGGCTGTCGAGGTGTTCGGCCACCGACGTCAGCGACCACGACGTGTACGGCTTGGCGGTGACGTCGAAGACTTCGTGACCGAGATCGAGGACCTGGCGCAGGTGGCCGAGACCCATCGGGACGATCACAACGGCAGAATCCATGCCGACAGTTTGCCAGCCGGAAGCCGTCGTACCCTCAGGCCCCCTTGCGCGCCGCGGTCTTCTTGGCCGCCTTCTTCGCGGGCTTCGCGGTGCTCTTCGCAGCTGCCTTCTTGGCCGGGGTCTTCTTGGCAGCGGCCTTCTTCGCCGGCTTGGCCTTGCCGTTGTCGTCGGCGCTGCCCGCCGCGCGCCGGCCACTGGCCTCCAGGCTGCGCTGCAGGGCGGCGACCAGGTCGACCACCTCGGCGTCCATCTCCGCGGGCGCGGCCTCCGGCTGCTCGGGCACCTTGCCGGTGCCGCTGGCGATGGCCTCGTCGAGCAACCGTTTGAGTTCGATCTGGTACTCGTCGGTGAACTGATCCGGGTCGAAATCATCGGACATGGTCTCGACCAGCGTCTCGGCCATCTTGATCTCTTGCGGCTTCGGTTCGGCGACCCCGTCCAGGGATTCGAAGTCGACCTCGCGCACCTCGTCCGGCCACAGCAGCGTCTGCAAAACCAGCATTCCGTCGCGCACCCGCAGCGCCGCGAGCCTGGTCTTCTGCCGCAGCGTGAAGTGCACCAGCGCGGTGCGGTCGATGCGATCCAACGTCGTCGCCAGCAGCACATAGGCCTTGGGCGTGCTGGAATCGGGCTCGAGGTAGTAGCTCTTGTCGAACAGGATCGGGTCGATCTGCTCGTTCGGGACGAACTGCAGCACCGGGATCTCGTGCTTCTCGGCGGCGGGCAGTTTGGCGAAGTCCTCGTCGGTCAGAATGACCTTGTCGCCGTCGGGCGATTCATACGCCTTATCGATGTCGGCGTACTGCACGGACTTACCGCACACCGTGCAGACGCGGTCGTATTTGATCCGACCTCCATCCTTGGCGTGCACCTGATGGAATCGGATGTCGTGGTCCTCGGTCGCGGTATAGACCTTGACCGGGACATTCACCAGCCCGAACGCGATCGAGCCCTTCCAGATCGACCTCACTGCTGAATCCCCTCGACGCGGGTGCCTCGTCCGCGGGGCCGCTGCGGCAGCGGCCCGGGACGGTTGAGTGCTGGACGGTAAGGCCCACTCATTCCTCCATGATGGCGGAACGCATTCGAATAGGCGAGCGAATCGGCATCCCGAGTGTCGCGGCCGCGACGCGCCGACGCTGTGTCGGCGGGAGCGCGACGAACAGCGTCCGCATGGCGCTGACCATGCCATTCAGGTCGGTGCGGCCCGAAAGATACACGCGTTGTGCGGCGGTGGGCAGGCCGAAGAATGCGTCGAAAAAAACCGGGAGGTCGGTCGGCGGCAACGCGAGCAACGCCCGCAAACCGGCGGCCCGCAGTCGATACACCGCCCGCGCCGATACGGGCCAGATCGCTGCTCCCGCCGCAACGGCGTCGGCCGCCGCGAGGGAAGCGGCCACGCTGTATCCGGTAGCTGGATGCGCGAATCCGCCCGCCGCGCCGAAGGTGCCACGGCCGGGTCTGCCGCCTTCGACCGGGAACCGAACTCGCTCTACCCGCTCGGCACCGGTGAGGTCGATGCCGCGGGAACGCAATCGGTGCACCAGCCGCTCGCGCAGCACGGTCCCGTCGAGCGCCGGCCGACCGGCCAGACAGGTTTCCTCCAGCAGCATCCCGCCGCCGCCGAGCGGCACCGCATACAGAAACGACCGCGGCGCGTCCTCGGGCGCGCCGTTATCCGCACGCCAGTCCATGAACAGCGGCGCGAGTCCCGCACACCGCTTCGCGTCGAGCACGAGCCCGTAAGCCGTCTGCTCGGCCAACGCGGGGGAGCGGGCAATGCCACGCGCATCGATGACTCGTTGCGCGCTCAGCAGCCGACCAGAGGCCAGTGACACCGTGCCTGCGGTGAGCTCCACCGCGCGATCCGCGACGACCTCGGCTCCGGTCAGATCGAGCGACTCCCGCAGCCGGTCCGTATCGAGCACGGCATAAGCCCGCTCGATGCGGTGCTCACGAGTTCCCCACGCCGTCGGCTGGTCGACCGTCGCCGCGATGGCCGACGCATCCAGCCACCCGGGCAGCTCGTTCGCCCACGCCGCGTAGGTCGCCGTCCATCGACGATCCGGTGCGGGATCGACCACGGTGACCGACAGCCCACGGGCCAGGCAACGATGCGCCAGCGCCCGACCGGCCGGGCCGAGTCCGCAAACGACGACATCCACCGTCACGTCGAGGCCCTCGACACGTACCGGCTCACTGGCACTTCGGGACGCTCAGATGCCGCCGGTAGACAGCAATCCGCCGTCCACGCGCACGGTCTCCCCGGTGATCCACGCCGCCTCGTCCGAGACCAGGAACCCGATCAGCCGCGCCACATCCTCCGGCGTACCGAGCCGCTTCATCGGGTAAACGCTCGCCGCCCGCTCCTCGTCCTCGGCGTACAGCGCGTCGGCGAACTTCGTCTTGATCACGCCTGGTGCGACCGCGTTCACCCGGATCTTCGGCCCGAGCTGCCAGGCGAGCTCGTCGGTGAGCCGGATCAGCGCCGCCTTCGACGCGCCGTACGCGGCGATCACACCGGACGAGCGGATGCCCGCGACGCTGGCGACGTTGACCACCGCGCCGCCGTGCTCACCCATCCACGCCTTGAACGCCTGCTGGATGTAGCCGAGCGCCGCGACGACGTTCACATCGAAGATCTTGCGCACCGCATCAAGGTCGGCCTCCATCAGCGATCCGAAGACGGGGTTTATGCCGGTGTTGTTGATCAGGATGTCCACCGAACCGAACTCGGCCATCAACCGGTCGATGGCCGCCGCGCGGTCTTCGGCATGGCCGGAGTTGCCCGCCAGCGCCACGACCTCACCCTGGTGGCCGAGGGCGCGCAGCTCGGCGGCGGTCTCGTCCAGCGGGTCCTGCTTGCGCGCGGTGATCAGCACGTTCGCGCCGCGGCTCAGCAGCTCCGCCGCGACGGCCTTACCGATGCCCCGACTTGCCCCGCTCACCAGAGCGCTCTTGCCCAAAAGATCGTTACTCATGCCACGGCAGGTTACTCGGCGGTTCAGTTACGGCCGTCACACCCGAGTCGCCGCGGGTAAGAGCGGTGTGCGAACCCAGGTAAAATCGGTGGTTCTTGTGCGTATCGACGTCGCACAATCGAGTACTTACCGCCCAGCACCACTGATCCGCGAGGAGAAATCTGTGATCACCGCGACCGACCTGGAGGTCCGGGCCGGAGTCCGCACCCTGCTGTCGGCCCCCGGACCGGCCCTGCGGGTGCAGTCCGGCGACCGGATCGGACTGGTCGGGCGCAACGGTGCTGGCAAGACCACCACGCTGCGCATCCTGGCGGGCGAGGGTGAGCCGTATGCCGGAAAGATCTTGCGCTCCAGCGATATCGGCTACCTGCCGCAGGATCCGAAGGAGGGCAACCTCGACATCCTGGCCCGCGACCGGGTGCTCTCGGCCCGCGGCCTGGACACGCTGATCCGCGACATGGAGAAGCAGCAGGCGCTGATGGCTGAGGTGGCCGACGAGGCCGAGCGCGACAAGGCGGTCCGCAAGTACGGCCGCCTGGAGGAGCGTTTCTCCGCGCTCGGCGGCTATGTCGCCGAGAGCGACGCCGCCCGCATCTGCAACAGCCTCGGCCTGCCCGACCGGGTGCTCGCGCAGGCGCTGCGCACCCTGTCCGGCGGTCAGCGGCGGCGAATCGAGTTGGCGCGCATCCTGTTCGCCGCCTCCGACGGCAGCGGCGGGCGCTCCGACACCATCCTGCTGCTCGACGAGCCGACCAACCACCTCGACGCCGACTCGATCACCTGGCTGCGCGGTTTCCCGCAGAACCACGACGGCGGGCTGATCGTGATCAGCCACGACGTGGAACTGCTCGGCGACGTGGTGAACAAGGTGTGGTTCCTGGACGCGGTGCGCGGCGAGGCCGACGTCTACAACATGAGCTGGCAGAAGTACCTGGACGCCCGCGCCACCGACGAACAGCGCCGCCGTCGCGAACGCGCCAATGCCGAGAAGAAGGCGAGCGCGCTGCGCGTGCAGGCCGCCAAGCTCGGTGCCAAGGCCACGAAAGCCACTGCGGCACAGAACATGGCCAAGCGCGCCGACCGGTTGATCGCCGAGCTGGACGACGTGCGCGTGGCCGACAAGGTGGCCAGGATCAAGTTCCCCGAACCCGCCCCGTGTGGCAAGACGCCGCTGATGGCGGAGAACCTGACCAAGGTCTACGGCTCGCTGGAGATCTTCACCGGCGTGGACCTCGCCATCGACCGCGGCAGCCGGGTCGTGGTGCTCGGTCTCAACGGCGCGGGCAAGACCACGCTGCTGCGCATGCTCGCCGGGGTCGAACAACCGACCGCGGGCAATCTGGTGCCCGGCCACGGCCTCAAGGTCGGTTATTTCGCGCAGGAGCACGACACCCTCGACGACCAGGCCACCGTGTGGGAGAACATCCGGCACGCGGCGCCGGACGCGGGGGAGCAGAACCTGCGCAGCCTGCTCGGCGCGTTCATGTTCACCGGTCCCCAGTTGGATCAGCCCGCGGGCACGTTGTCCGGTGGTGAGAAGACTCGTCTCGCGCTGGCCGGGCTGGTCTCCTCGGCCGCCAACGTGCTGCTGCTCGACGAACCGACCAACAACCTGGACCCGGTCTCGCGCGAGCAAGTACTCGACGCGCTGCGCACTTACGCGGGCGCGGTCGTCCTGGTGACGCACGACCCGGGCGCCGCGGAAGCACTGTCGCCGGAGCGCGTGATCTTGCTACCGGACGGTACGGAAGACCATTGGTCCGCCGAATATTTGGAACTTATTCAGCTTGCGTGACTTTCATCACAAGAATCCGTTGATCACGGACCCTCGAGTGCTTAGCCTGGAAAGAGCTGCTCGGCGACTCGGAGGAAGCCATGAGCGACAGGCCAACGCAAGTCAAAGCCACCCTGGGTAAGGGAACACGTGTCACGGGGAAGTCCCGGGACCGCCTACAGACCCAGTTGAAGAAGCAGTACGAGGCAGGGGCGAGCATTCGCTCGCTGGCGCGAGCGACCGGTCGCTCCTACGGCTTCATCCACAATGTGCTGGTGGAGTCGCATGTGCAGCTCCGCAGCCGCGGCGGTGCGAACCGCCGTAAGAGCCAGTAGCGTCCGCAGAACTCGAAATCGGTTCGGCCGGTATCTTTTTCGACCGAACCGATGAGGTCGTTTGCCCCGATGCGCTGGACTGGATCGGGGTCGACGACCCCGAACTGGACGCGTACCTCGCCGAGCTGCTCGGTGCGGTGGACGCCCAGATCTTCGGCCATGCCTCCTACGCGCTGCTCGCCAGTATTGGCCGGGCGCGCAACAGGATCCGGCCACGCCCGGCGACGCGCTGCTGGCACCACTGGTCAACGCGTTGCCGAAGATCGTGCTGTCTACCTCATCGAATCGCTTCGCGATGCCGCGACCTTCGCCGTCAGTAGCCGCTGACCGAGCCGTCGCCGTCGACGAGCAGGTTGGCGAGGCTGCGGAAGATGGGCAGGCCGGTCTTGATCTCCAGGTACGCGAACTGGCCCTGCGGGTTGACCTCGAGGAAGTAGTACTCGCCGTCGAGGCCGAGCCGAATGTCCAAGACGCCGAAGGACAATCCGAGCGCACCCATCAGCGTGGCGAGCGATTTACTGACCGACGCGGGCAGATGCTCGGGCACGAAATCGACCGAGGTGTCCAGGCGGGAGTCCACCCGACCGACCCCGGCTTGCGAGTCGATCCGCACCGTCCATTCGACACCGTCCACCCAGACGACCCGCAGATCGCATTCGGCGTCGATGTAATCCTGGAAGGTGGTCGGTGCGGCGCGGATGCCCGCGAGCCTGCCGTAGTCGGCCTCGGTGATGATCCTGGTCTCCGCGAACTCGGCGCGGCTGGTCCCGGTGCGCTTGTAAACGACTGGGCCGGGCCGGGATTCGGCGAAACTGCGGGCCTCGTCCGGATCGTTGGTGATCAGCGTCTCCGGCACCGCGAAGCCGGCCCGCAGCGCCGTCTCCAGCTGCACGATCTTGCGGGCCGCGGTGCGGTCGGCGCCGGGGTCGTTGATCCAGTTGGCCGGTATGGACCAGAGCATGCCCTGGATGAAGCTGTCGCATTCGGCCTGGCGGAACTCGTCGTCGGTGGCGCGGACCCCGCCGGGCACCTGGCACGGATGCGGGCGGCGCCACCAGACCGAGCGCACGTCGTCGAGTCCGATGAGGTGCGAGAGCGAGCGTGCGGTGCCGAGCCGATCCAGCCGGAAACTGCCCGACTCGCGCGGGAAGTCGCGCAGGTCGAGGTGAATCGCGCTGAGCGCGTGATGCTCTCGCAGCGTCGCCGCCATGGCGGTGGCGTGCAGGTCGTCGGATTCCGACACTATCAGGACCGAGCTCGCCCGGCGTGCCGTCATGCGCGCACCGCTCAGTCGAGACTGTCGCAGTTGATGCCGTCGTCGCTGGTTGCGAACGACTTGGTCTGGCAGTAGGTGTAAGTGGCGCCGTGCGCGCCGGTGAGGTCGACGATGTTCAGGCGCTCGGCCCAGCGCTCGGTGAGCTGCCGCAGTTCTTCGTCGCCGCGCGCCGGGGACGGCGTCTCCGGGATGGTCATCGGCCGATCGACGAGATCGATGCGCATCTTGCGGGTGAAATCGGCGGTCGCACCGGCGCGGATGTCCACTACCACCTGGCGGCCGACGCGCACAGCACCGACGTCGCCGGCCGCGCTGACTCTGCCGGTCCGGGGTGCGGTGCCGTCGGGCAACGTCGTGATGCCGTCGGGTACGCAGGAGAGTCCGTCGGTCAGCGGCGAATCGAGCACGCGCACGACGTCGGACCGACGGAAAGTCCACGTGCCCTCGGGCACGCGGACGGTGATATCTCGTTCCGACTCCGCGACCAGCACACCCCGCAGCGGAGCAACGCGATCACTCTTCGGCGCGGTTCCGGGAAGGCGGAGTGCGTCGGTCATAGCTCATTCTCCGATCTGAATCCGATCTGCTCGCGATTTGCCACGACCCCCGAGCGTGACTTGGATCATAACGCGCAGCTCGGCCGGATCGGATCGGTTCGAGAGATTTCACGGCCGGTGGCAAACCGAATTTCGGAACCGGATGCGCTAGCGCCGAAAGATTTTCGGTGCTCCGGACATGGCTCCAGCGCAACCGGTGAGCTATTTCCGGATGGAAAAATTGAGCCATATATTGCTCGGGGTTGGCGGCTGTGCATCCGTACTTGCCGATTCAAAGTCCGAGCAGGTCGGGCCGCTCGGCCAGCGCCGCGAAGCGTTCGCCCGGCGCGGCGACGAGCTTACGGGCGGTGAGGTCGAGCAGGCCGGTAATCGTCGATATCTCGGCCGCGACGGTGCCGTCGAGTTTGCGGATCTCGTGCCGGAACACAAACGTCTTACCGGTCAG
This sequence comes from Nocardia suismassiliense, assembly GCF_900269665.1. Classification (GTDB taxonomy): domain Bacteria; phylum Actinomycetota; class Actinomycetes; order Mycobacteriales; family Mycobacteriaceae; genus Nocardia; species Nocardia suismassiliense. The sequence continues at coordinate 6,455,175 of NZ_LT985361.1, read as the reverse complement.
CCATTCGAAGTCGACCGAAACGGTGACCTCGTCACCGCCGCGCAGTTCCCGCAGATACTTGATGGTGGTTTCCAGCACGACCGGTCCGACGCCACTGGCGACGAGCTTTTCCTGCGGTGCGCCCGCCGCCCGCATCAGCTCCCAGCGGGCGTGCTCGGCGTATTGCAGATAGACCGCCTGGTTGAGGTGGCCTTGCGTGTCGAGCTCGTAACCGCGGACGGCGATCGGGACGGAAAAGGTCATCTCCTGCGAACCTCCTGTGCGGCCGGAGTTGTTCCGACCTGCATCGACGGGTTGGTCACAGTCGGATTGTGCACGACCCTCAGCGGCGATTGGCGTTGCGCTCGGCCCACCAGTTCGGCGCGTCGACGAAGTGGTTGTCGAACTCCTGCTGCGCCGCGGCGAGATCGGCCAGGGTGGATTCGCCCTTGGCGATGCGGTCCAGCAGCCGGAAGTACTCGAAGCGCTGCACGCCGGGCAGTAGCGCGATCATGATGCGCGCGGAGCTGTCGGGCGTGGCGCCGAAGGCGTGTGGCAGGAACTTCGGCACCACGATCGAGCCGCCCGCGCCGACCGTGACGATCCGGTCGCCGGCCAGCAGTTGCAGTTCGCCGTCCGCGACGTAGAACAGTTCGTCGGAACTGGTGTGGTAGTGCGGCGCTGCGCCGTCGGCGCCGGGCTGCATGGTGACTTCGAGGGTGCTCAGCGTGCCGTCGGTGTCGGAGGCGTCGAGCAGTAGTCGCACGGTGACCGCGTCGGTGCTGAGTGTCTCGGCGTCCTGGGGTTGGCGGATCGCGACGTCGTTGCGAGGGGTGGTGGTGCTCATTTGGATCTCCAGGTAGTTCGCCGATTGATAATTCGCTACCGAACTATATATCGGCGAATAGAATCCTGTCCATGGTGGAGACGCGACAACTGATTTCGCACGCACATGGCTGACGCACCCGAGCCCGCACCGGACGACGCCCCGGTTCAAGCGGCCGCGATCGGCAAAGGTCGTGATGGGATGGATGATCCGGTCGACGCGATCGTCGCGCAGTGGCGGCGCGAACGACCCGACCTCGAACTGGAGGCCATGGCGATCGTCGGCCGCCTCGGCAGGCTGCTCGTCGTAGCGCAACGGGTGATCGAAGAGGTCTTCACCGCACACGGCTTGCAGCGCGGCGAGTTCGATGTGCTCGCCGCCCTGCGCCGTTCCGGCGAACCGTTCGAACTCAACCCGTCCGTGCTCGCCGACACCCTGATGCTCTCCCGGGCGGGCATGACCGGCCGGCTCGACCGGCTCGAATCCGCGGGCCTGGTCCGTCGCATCGCCGACCCCGCCGACCGCCGCGCCGTGCGCGTCGCCCTGACCGGCGACGGCCGCAAGCTCGTCGACCAGGTCGTCACCGCCCACACCGAGAACGAAACCCGCATGCTGTCCGTGCTGTCCGCACACGACCGCCACGAACTCGACCGCATCGCCCGCGCGTTGCTCGGCAGTCTGGAGCCGGGAAGATAGGCGGGGGTAGGTCCATCCGCTCTGGAGCGCGTCGGCATCGGGAGTGCGGACGAACCGGCGAGTCCGCGTCCGCGCGGGCCGGTGGCTCCGGTGGGTCCGGTGAGCGAATCAGGTAGTTCGTTACTCGCGCATCGGGTGCGCGGCGCACCTAGCGTGGGTTTCGCGCCGATCACCTCGGCGCGCTAGGAGACGAACGATGATCGACATCATTACCCTGCGCGGAACCGGCGAGCCGCGGAACTCCGACGGTGCACCCGCGGGCATGCTGTACGACGTCACGAAACTGCTCGATACCGAAAAGTTCTCGTTCTTCGAGCCGAATTGGCCTGCCTCGGTGGGCCCGTCGCCGGATATCTGGGGGCCGTCGCTGGACACCTCGGTGCGGCTGGGTACCGCAGCGGGCGTCAAAGCGATTCAGGATTCGCCGAATGTCTGTGGGCTGCTGAGCTATTCGCTCGGCGGTATCTGCGCGAGCCGGATCCTCGAGGGCGTGCGCTCAGGCAAGTACACCAACATCGACGGCTCGCCGCTGGAGATCGCGTTCGCGGTGAACATCGCCAACCCGCTGCGCAAGGCGGGCCAGTCGGTCGGAAACCTCTGCCCGCCAACCACTTACGGCTTGCACGGCCAGCGTGGCGCGTGGCCCGCCGGGGTTGCCGTGCGCGAGTACGCCAACCCCGGCGACATCATCACCGCCGCACCCGCCGATTCCCCGCTCCGGTTCCTCGACGTCGGAATCTCCCCGTTCTCGTTCCTCGAGGGCGCCCGCATCGGTAATCTCGCCCCGCTGATCTTCGCGGAGCTGCTCGAGTGGCTGATGCACGATCCGATCGCGAACCTGGACCGCTACGCCGCCGCGGTCCGCGGCCTCATCGGCTACCTCACCCCGTGGCCGGATGGACAGCACGTTCGGTATTCCGGTCACCCCATGCCGGGCACCGACGTGCTGTGGACAACGCACGCGGCCGACTACCTCAACGTCAACTTCTAGCGTCAGTCCCGCCGGCGCACCGACGCTTCGACGAGATCCAGTACCGCAGTGAGGTTTTCGTTGGTGTGCCCAGATGCGATGCGGGCGATGAGGCCGTCCAGGACCAGGTCGAGGTAGCCGAGCAGCACGTCGGTGGGGACGTCGTCGCGTAGGGCGCCCGCTGCTTTGCGGCGCTCCAGCCGGGCGAGTGTCGCGGCGGTCAGTTCGGCCGAGCGCTGCGACCAGCCTGCGCGGAATTCGGGATCGGTGCGCAGGCGGCGCGCGATCTCCAGACGGGTGCCGAGCCAATTGAATTGCTCGGGGTGGGCGAGCATATCGCGCATGACGCCGACGATGCCCTGGTTGGCCGCCACGTCGGCCATGCGCTCGGCGTCTTCCTGCGCCAGCGCGAGGAACAGTGCGTCCTTGTCCCGGAAGTGGTGGAAGATCGCGCCGCGGGACAGGCCGATCTCTTCCTCGAGGCGGCGCACCGTGGCGCCCTCGTACCCGTATTCGGCAAAGCATCGCCGCGCCCCGTCGAGAATCTGGCTGCGCCGGGCGGCGAGGTGATCATCACTGACTTTGGGCATAACGGACGTGCTCCTCCAAGAGGTGTGAGAAGTCCGCGCACCGCGAAAACGCGGTGCGCGGACTCTCGACTAACGGCGAGTGCGTGATCAGCCGCGAATCATGTTGCGCAGCACGTACTGCAGGATGCCGCCGTTGCGGTAGTAATCGGCCTCACCGGGGGTGTCGATCCGCACCACCGCGTCGAAGGTGATCTTTTCACCGTTCTCCTTGGTGGCGGTGACCTTCAGGGTCTTCGGAGTCGCACCCTCGTTCAGCTTGGTGATGCCCTCGATGTCGAAGGTCTCGGTGCCGTCCAGCTTCAGCGACGCGGCCGACTCGCCCGCCGGGAACTGCAGCGGGATGACGCCCATGCCGATGAGGTTCGAGCGGTGGATGCGCTCGAAGGACTCGGTGATGACGGCCTTCACGCCGAGCAGCGAGGTGCCCTTGGCCGCCCAGTCGCGCGAGGAACCCGAGCCGTACTCCTTGCCGCCCAGCACGACCAGCGGGATGCCCGCGGCCTGGTAGTTCTGCGAGGCGTCGTAGATGAAGGCCTGCGGGCCGCCGTCCTGGGTGAAGTCGCGGGTGTAACCGCCCGAGACGTCGTCGAGGAGCTGGTTGCGCAGCCGGATGTTGGCGAAGGTGCCGCGGATCATCACCTCGTGGTTACCGCGACGCGAGCCGTAGGAGTTGTAGTCCTTGCGCTCGACGCCGTTGGACTCCAGGTACTGCGCGGCCGGGGTGCCCGGCTTGATGTTGCCCGCGGGGGAGATGTGGTCGGTGGTGACCGAATCGCCCAGGTAGGCAAGGACTCGCGCGCCCTTGATGTCGGTGACCGGCTCCGGGTTCTGCGGCATGCCGTCGAAGTACGGGGGCTTGCGCACGTAGGTGGACTGCGGATCCCAGTCGAAGGTCTTGCCCTCGGGGGTCTCCAGCCCGCGCCAGCGCTCGTCGCCCTTGAACACGTCGGCGTAGGACTTGATGAACATGTCCTGGCTGATCGCGGAGCCGATGGTCTCCTCGATCTCCTTCGGCGAAGGCCAGATGTCCTTCAGGAAGACGTCGTTGCCGTCGGAGTCCTGGCCCAGCGGGTCGGTCTCGAAGTCGAAGTCCATCGTTCCGGCGAGCGCGTAGGCGATGACCAGCGGCGGCGAGGCCAGGTAGTTCATCTTCACGTCGGGGGAGATGCGGCCTTCGAAGTTGCGGTTGCCGGAGAGCACCGCGGTGACCGAGAGGTCGTTGTCGTTGATCGCCTTCGACACGGCCTCCGGCAGCGGGCCGGTGTTGCCGATGCAGGTGGCGCAGCCGTAACCGACCAGGAAGAAGCCGAGCTTCTCCAGGTAGGGCCACAGGCCTGCCTTGTTGTAGTAGTCGTTGACGACCTGCGAACCCGGCGCCATGGAAGTCTTGACCCACGGCTTGGACGTCAGGCCCTTCTCGACGGCGTTGCGGGCGAGCAGCGCGGCGCCGAGCATGACCGACGGGTTGGAGGTGTTGGTGCAGGAGGTGATCGAGGCGACCACCACGGCGCCGTGGTCGAGCACGAAGTCGCCGTACTCCTCCGAGGACACCTTGACCGGCTTGCTCGGCCGGCCGACGGCACCGTTCGCGGCGGACGGGATGAGCACCGCGTCGTCGTCGGCGAAGGACAGCACGGCCGGATCGCTGGCCGGGAACGACTCCTCGATGGCCTCGTCCAGGTGTGTGTGCGGGGTGACGGCGGCGGGGCCGCTCTCCGCGTCGCTGGTGTAGTTGTGGATGTCCTTGCGGAACGCGGTCTTGGACTCCGACAACAGGATTCGGTCCTGCGGACGCTTCGGGCCCGCGATGGAGGGCACCACGTCGCCCAGGTCGAGCTCCATGTACTCCGAGTACACCGGCTCGCGCTCGGCGTCGTGCCACATGCCCTGTTCCTTGGCGTACGCCTCGACCAGCGCGAGCTGATCGTCGGTGCGGCCGGTCAGGCGCAGGTAGTCGATGGTCACCTCGTCGATCGGGAAGATCGCTGCGGTGGAACCGAATTCGGGGCTCATGTTGCCCAGGGTGGCGCGGTTCGCCAGCGGCACCTCGGCGACGCCCTTGCCGTAGAACTCGACGAACTTGCCGACCACGCCGTGCTTGCGCAGCATGTCGGTGACGGTCAGCACCACGTCGGTGGCGGTGACGCCGGGCTTGATCTCACCGGTCAGCTTGAAGCCGACGACGCGCGGGATCAGCATGGAGACGGGCTGGCCGAGCATGGCCGCCTCGGCCTCGATACCGCCGACGCCCCAACCCAATACGCCGAGGCCGTTGACCATCGTGGTGTGCGAGTCGGTGCCGACGCAGGTGTCCGGGTAGGCCTGGCCGTTGCGGACCATCACGGTGCGGGCCAGGTGCTCGATGTTGACCTGGTGCACGATGCCGGTGCCCGGGGGGACGACCTTGAAGTCGTCGAACGCGCCCTGGCCCCAGCGCAGGAACTGGTAACGCTCACGGTTGCGGGAGTATTCGATGTCGACGTTGCGCTCGAGCGCGTCGGCGCGGCCGAACACGTCGATGATCACCGAGTGGTCGATGACCATCTCGGCGGGCGCGAGCGGGTTGACCTTGTTCGGGTCGCCGCCGAGGGTGGCCACGGCCTCGCGCATGGTGGCGAGGTCGACGATGCAGGGCACGCCGGTGAAGTCCTGCATGATCACGCGGGCCGGGGTGAACTGGATCTCGATGCTCGGCTGGGCCGACGGATCCCAGTCCGCGATGGCGCGGATGTGATCGGCGGTGATGTTCGCGCCGTCCTCGGTGCGGAGCAGGTTCTCCGCGAGGACCTTGAGTGCGTAGGGGAGTTTCTCGGTGCCGGGCACGGCGGAGAGGCGGAAGATCTCGTAGGAGTTGCTTCCGACCTCGAGGGTGCCCTTGGCGCCGAAAGTATCGATACTTGTCGTCACGTCAGCTCCACTCGTCTGTGAGGGTTGGTCGTCGGCGGGGCTGTGCCGGCGACCGAGTCTTTGCAGGTGCTCCAGCGCCGGAGGGCGCCGGTTCCTCGCGCTATGACCTTAACAGTACGCTTGTCCTGTGAGGCGCACGGGGGCGGCTGGGGTACCGGACACGACCGCCCACGGCGTTGCACACCGGGGCGCGTCGTGTGCGGTGTGCGCGTGCTCCGACTCTCCGTCGCGTACTGTGCTTTCGGAGCCAGCCGGGTGGCGTTGAGCTCACCTTGCAGTGTTGGATGCACGTCGCTTCGGATGCCGATGCGGCTCGACAGACCGGATGGAAGATGACCGTCTCGCACACCTCGGTTTTCACACCCATGGCCGCCGGCCTGCCGCCGAACATCACCGAGGACACCGTCACCACCATCAATGCCGACCTGGCCGACAATCACGTCGCCACGGTGGACGGCAAGGATCAGGCGGAGTTGGCCGCGGTCGCCGCCGACGCGCGGGCGGACGGCATCGCGCTGAGCATCGTGGTCGTTCCCGGTAATCCAGGCCACGATTCGAGCCTACGGGACCTGGCCACCGAGGTCGGCAAGACCCAGCACGGCACCGTGGTGGTGCTGAGCGACGACTGGGTCGGCACCTACAGCGACACCATCTCCCGGGTCCGCCTGGAGTGGGCCGAGGACACCGCGAAGTTCAAGGGCGGCGCGCACTCTGCCGAAGCCGCACGGCTTTTCGTGGACAAGCTGGAGCAGCCGGAGAGCGTGTCCTACACCGCGATCACCGGTGTGTTGCTCGTCGGCACCGCTGCCGTGGTGGCCGGGCTCTACTTCGTGAAGTCACGTCGGCGCGGCGAACCCGCCACGCCGGTGCACGTTTCCAGCGCCGACGCGCGCTAGGGCCTCTCACTCCATAGCTGGTTTCGAACCAGCTACTTTTCCTGACGACCGGTATGTTCTACCGGCCGGAAACCTTTGCCACATCCGGCTAATTCCAGGCAAAGGAAAAATTACCCGCCTGACATTCTGTGACTGGAGTTCCTTTGGTGACGGAAGTGTCGTACGGTCGTGTAGTTGCTGATGGGGAAGAAGGGTTGTCAGGGGTTATCTGCCGACCATCGCCCGTGTTAGAGCGCTTGCGAGTGTGCGGGCACGGCGCCGCTGGTCCGGTCGATGCTCGCGAGCGTTGCCGGAATCGGGTCCTTGGGAGGTGCGATGCGCAATCACCGCAAGGTGGCCTATCGGCGTCCGCTGGGGATCGCTCTGGGGTTGCTGATGACCACCGCCCTGCTGCTGGCCGGTCCCGCGGTCGCGGTGCCGCCCGCCCCGCCGAACCCGAGTGATGGCGAGATCGCCGACGCCGGAGCACAAGTCGACGCGGGCGTGACCGAGGTCGGCGCGCTGATCAATCAGGTCGCGGTGGTCGACCAGCAGCTGCAGCAGCTCGACGGCGAGGTCGCCCGCAAGCGCGAAGAGGTGAACAAGGCCCTCGTCGATCTGCAGAACGCGCGCGACGCCGCCGACGCGGCCGCCGCCTTCGTCGTGCAGACCGAACGCGAATTGGCGGACGCCGGAACGAAAGTCGGTGCCGCCCGGCGCAACTTCGACCAGTTCGCCGCCCAGGCCTACACCCGCCCCGCCGCCGATTCGATGGTCGTCTACCTAGCCGCGGCCACCCCGGCCGCCGCCCTGGACCAAGCTCAACTACTAGCCCTGGTCTCGAAGAACCAGCAGCAGGTGCTCGACGGCCTACGCCGCGCCCAGGTCGACCAGGGCAACAAGAATTCCAGTGCGCGTCAAGCGAAGTCGGCCGCCGACGCGGCCGCCGCAGCCGCCGAGCAGGCGAAGATCGACGCCGAGCACGCCGTCGCCGCCGCCAAGGCCGCGCTGGACCAGCAGACCGTGCAGCGCGACAATCTGTTACGCCAGCGCCAGGATGCGCAGGGCCGCTTGGACTTCGCGCGCCAGCATGTGGCCGGGCTGGAAGGCCAGCGTGAGGCCTATCTAACTTGGGATCAGCAGCGCAGGGCCGAGGAAGCGGCCGTGCGCGCAGCCGCCGCAGCCGCCGCGGCCCGCGCCGCCGCCGACCAGAACGCCCAGGGACGCGCCGGCCAACTCGGCGAGGGCAAACGCCCGCACACCCAGCTCGAGAATTCACCGCGACCCCGTCAGAGCACCCCGCGTCCGAGCCTGCCGTCCATCGGCGGCTCCGCGGCGATCGAGACGGTGGTCGACCGCGCCATGTCCCAGCTCGGCGTCATCTACGCCTGGGGCGGCGGCGACGAGGACGGCCCGACGCTCGGCATCCGCGACGGCGGCGTCGCCGACGAGCACGGCGACTACAACAAGGTCGGCTTCGACTGCTCCGGTCTGATGATCTATGCCTTTGCCGGAATCGGGGTTTCGCTGCCGCACTACAGCGGCTACCAATACAACATGGGTACCCGGGTGCCGGTGGACCAGCGCGCCCGCGGCGACATGCTGTTCTGGGGGCCCAACGGCAGCCAGCACGTCGCGCTGTACCTCGGCGACGGGCAGATGATCGAGGCGCCGGAATCGGGGTCCGTCGTCCGGGTGACGTCGGTCCGCGAAGGTGGGATCATGCCGTACGCGGTGCGTATCGTCAGCTGACGCAGTCGCGGTGAATCGGACATCGAAAGCTTTGAATTCCCTTCATGTCGGGTCCGGTTGCGGCACATACGGCCATTACCTGGAATAGTTGTGGCAGCACGCACAGGACCAAGGCGAAAGCGGGGATGTTGGTGACTTCGACAGACGGTGTGAGCGGGGCGAATTTGGCGAAAGATGCGCCTGCGTCCCAGCCGAGCACCCTGGAGCGTGACGTCCAGACGCTGGAGAAGGCGATATATGAGGTCAAGCGGGTAATCGTCGGCCAGGATCGCTTGGTCGAACGGCTGCTCGTCGGCGTGCTCGCGCGTGGTCATGTGCTGCTCGAAGGTGTGCCGGGCATCGCGAAGACGCTGGCCGTGGAGACCTTCGCCAAGGTGGTCGGCGGCTCGTTCTCCCGGGTGCAGTTCACCCCGGACCTGGTGCCCACCGACCTCATCGGTACCCGTATCTACCGGCAGGGCCGCGAAGAATTCGACACCGAGCTCGGCCCGGTCGTCGCGAACTTCGTGCTCGCCGACGAGATCAACCGCGCGCCCGCGAAGGTGCAGTCGGCCTTGCTCGAGGTGATGGCCGAGCGGCACGTGTCGATCGGCGGCAAGACCTACCCGATGCCGAACCCGTTCCTGGTGATGGCGACGCAGAACCCGATCGAGAGCGAGGGCGTGTACCCGCTGCCCGAGGCGCAGCGCGACCGCTTCCTGTTCAAGGTCGTCGTCGACTACCCCTCGGTCGAGGAGGAGCGCGAGATCATCTACCGGATGGGTGTCACCCCGCCGGAGGCGACGCGCATCCTGGCCCCGGAGGAGGTCGTCCGGCTGCAGCAGGTCGCGGCCAACACCTTCGTGCACCACGCGCTGGTCGACTACGTGGTCCGGGTGATCGCGGCGACCCGCAAGCCCGCCGACTTCGGCATGCAGGACGTGGCCAGCTGGATCGCCTACGGCGCCTCCCCGCGTGCCAGCCTCGGCATCATCGCCGCCGCCCGCGCCGTCGCGCTGATCCGCGGCCGCGACTACGTGGTGCCCCAGGACGTGGTCGAGGTGATCCCGGACGTGCTGCGGCACCGGCTCGTGCTGTCCTACGACGCGCTGGCCGACGAGATCAGCCCGGAGGAAGTGATCAAGCGGGTGCTGCAGACCGTCGGCATGCCGCAGGTCGCCCCGCAGGCCGTCGCGCCAGGCGCGTCCGCCGCGCCTGCCGTCGGTGCGCCGCAACAGGTCTCGCAGCAGAACGCGCCGCAGCCCGCGCAGCATCCGCAGCAGCAGAGCGTCCCGCAAGCCGTGCCGCAGCCGCCGAACGGGCAGCAGTCCCAGCCCGCCGGCAACGTTCAGAACAAGTGACCGCGGCGCCGGAACCGTCTCGTGCAGTGTCCAGGTCTCCGCACGCTCCGCCGTCGTTCCACGCTGGCGAGCTGACCGATCCGCGGCTGGCCGCGGCGCTGAAAACGCTCGAGCTCACGGTGCGCCGCAGGCTCGACGGCGTGCTGCACGGCGACCACCTCGGCCTGATCCCCGGCCCCGGCTCCGAGCCGGGCGAGGCCCGCACCTATCAGCCGGGTGACGATGTGCGGCAGATGGATTGGTCGGTCACCGCCCGCACCACCCATCCGCACGTGCGCCAGACCATCGCCGACCGGGAGCTGGAAACCTGGATGGTCGTCGACCTCTCGGCCAGCCTCGACTTCGGTACCGCCTACTGCCAGAAGCGCGACCTGGTGATCGCCGCCGCGGCCGCGATCACCCACCTCACCAGCGGCGGCGGCAACCGGATCGGCGCCGTCGTGGCGACCGGCGAGGAACTGGTGCGGGTGCCCGCGCGCAGCGGACGGGTGCACGCCCAGTCGCTGCTGCGCAGCATCGCGACCACCCCGCACGCCCGTGACGGTGTGCGCGGCGACCTGCGCGGCGGCATCGAATCGCTGCGCCGACCGCAGCGCAAACGCGGACTGGCGGTCATCATCAGCGACTTCCTCGGGGACATCGACTGGCAGCGTTCACTGCGCGCCATCTCGGCGCGCCACGACCTGCTCGCGGTGGAGGTGCTCGACCCGCGCGATCTCTCGCTGCCCGACGTCGGCGACGTCGTGCTGCACGACCCGGAGACCGGGCGCACCCGCGAATTCAGCGTGACGCCCACGCTGCGTGCCGATTTCGCGGCCGCCGCGCAGCGGCACCGGGATCAGGTCGAACAGGCGTTGCGCAGTTGCGGCGCGCCCGTGCTCACCCTGCAGACCGACCGGGACTGGATCGCCGACGTGGTCCGGTTCGTGTCCACCCGGCGCCACAGCTTCGGCGCCCCGACCGGGCGGGTGCCACGCCAGTGAGTATTTCGCATTTCACCGCATCGCTGTGGCTCGGCTTTCTGGCCGTTATCGCGTTGATCGCGCTGGGCTATGTGCTGGTTCAGCGCAGCAAGCACAAGCACATGCTGCAGTTCTCCAACATGGAACTGCTGGAGAAGGTCGCGCCGACGCGACCGAGCCTGTTCCGGCACGTGCCGATCGCGCTCATGGTGATCGGGCTGGTGTTCTTGACGATCGCGGCGGCGGGGCCGACCGCGGTGAAGAAGGTGGCGCGCAACCGGGCGACCGTCATGTTGGTGATGGACGTGTCGCTGTCGATGGAGGCGACCGATGTGCCGCCGAGCCGGATCGAGGTCGCGAAGAAGGCGGGCAAGGAGTTCGTGGACGGCCTGCCGGAGGGCCTCAACATCGGATTCATCACCTTCGCGGGCACGGCCTCGGTGATGGTGACGCCGACGACCAACCACGAGTCCGTCAAGGCCGCGATCGACAACGTGAAGCTCGCCGAGCGCACGGCCACCGGTGAGGGCATCATCACCGCGCTCAACGCGATCGATACCCTCGCTTCGGTGCTCGGCGGCGCCGCCGAACCGCCGCCGGCCCGGATCGTCCTGATGTCGGACGGCAAGCAGACCGTCCCCGCCTACGAGGACATGGACAATCCACGGCACGAATTCGTCGCCGCGCGACTGGCCAAGAACAAGAACGTCCCGATCTCGACGATCTCGTATGGCACCAAGTGGGGTGTCGTCGAGATTCCGCGGGAAGGCGGCGGCACCGACAAGGTGAAGGTGGAAGTCGACGACGAGGCGATGCGGGAGATCGCGCGGCTGTCCGGCGGCGAGTTCTACTCCGCGTCCACCCTGCAGGAACTGAGCGGGGTGTACGACACCCTCGAACAGCAGATCGGCTTCGAGCTCACCAGGGGTGACGCGAGCAGGCCGTGGTTGCTGCTCGGGCTGTTGATCACGTCCGCAGGTGTGATCATCGGGCTGCTGTACCGCCAGCGGCTGCCGTAAGCGCTCAGTTCCGTTGACGCACGCAGCTTCCGGGCGAAGCTGCTTCCGCACTGGGATTCACCGCGACGGGGTACCCGGCTGCCGGTCACCCGATCGGGCGGCGGCTGGGTGTATTCAGCGATACACGGCGATGCCGGCACCGTTCCCGGTGTCGGCATCACTCGTCTGTGCGGCCCGGGACGGTGGCCGGGCGGGTCGTAACCGTCTGATCCGACCAGGTAGGTTGTTGCCCATGTCCAACATCACACCGCGGTCCGTCCTGGTGACGGGCGGTAACCGTGGCATCGGTCTCGCAGTCGCACAACGCTTGGTCGCCGACGGTCACAAGGTGGCTGTCACGCATCGCGGATCGGGGGTGCCGGACGGGTTGTTCGGCGTGAAATGCGATGTGACCGACAGTGCTTCGGTCGATGCCGCGTTCACCGAGATCGAGGAGAAGCAGGGTGCGGTCGAGGTGCTCGTCGCGAACGCGGGCATCACCGATGACACACTGCTGATGCGGATGACCGAGGAGCAGTTCTCGAAGGTCATCGACGCGAACCTGACCGGCGCCTTCCGCTGTGCCAAGCGGGCCAACCGGGCGATGCTGCGCGCACGCTGGGGCCGGATGATCTTCCTCGGCTCGGTGGTCGGTCTCGCCGGACAAGCCGGTCAGATCAACTACGCCTCGTCCAAGGCCGGTGTCATCGGCCTGGCCCGCTCGATCACCCGTGAGCTCGGCTCGCGCTCCATCACCGCGAATGTCGTCGCGCCCGGCTTCATCGAAACCGACATGACCGCGGACCTGCCCGAGGATCTGCGCGACATGGCCAAGAAGTTCATCCCGCTGCAGCGCCTCGGCCAGCCGGAAGACGTTGCGGCCGTGGTCAGCTTCCTCGCCTCCGAGGACTCCCGCTACGTGTCCGGCGCGATCATCCCGGTCGACGGCGGCATGGGCATGGGCCACTGACCTGACGGCCCGGCGGCCTGCGAAACCTCGACGGCCGCAAGCAATCCACACACGACTCCAGGAGAACCGAAAACACATGGGCGGACTGCTCGAAGGCAAGACCATTCTGGTCACCGGGATCATCACCGACTCGTCGATCGCGTTCCACGCGGCCGCCGTCGCGCAGGAGCAGGGCGCGAAGGTGATCATTACGGGCATTCCGGAGCGGCTGCGGCTGATCGACCGGATCGCCAAGCGGCTGCCGCAAGAGGTCCCCCCGGCCATCCCGCTCGACGTCACCAACGAGGAGAACCTCGGCGAGCTGGCGGACAAGGTGCGTGAGCTGGCGCCCGAGGGCATCGACGGCGTGCTGCACTCGATCGCGTTCGCGCCGCGCACCCTGATGGGTCCGGAGGCGCGTCCGTTCCTCGACGGCCCCGGCCCGGACGCGGCCAAGGCCTTCGAGATCTCGGCCTGGAGCTACGCGTCGCTGGCCCGCGCGGTGCTGCCGGTGATGAACGAGCGCGGCTCGATCGTCGGCATGGACTTCGACCCGCGCACGGCGATGCCGTACTACAACTGGATGGGTGTGGCCAAGGCCGCGCTCGAGTCGGTCAACCGGTACGTGGCGCGCGAAGTGGGCGCCGCCAAGAAGATTCGCTCGAACCTGATCGCCGCGGGCCCGATCAAGACGCTGGCCGCCAAGGCCATCGCGGGCACCGCCACCGACGATGCGGCCAAGCTGAACCAGCTCAACGAGTACTGGGACGGCGCGTCGCCGATCGGCTGGGACGTCGACGACCCGACGGTGGTCGCGAAGTCGATCGTCGCGCTGCTGTCGGACTGGCTGCCCGGCACGACCGCGTCGATCATCTACGTCGACGGTGGAGCCAGCCACAACACCTGGTTCCCCGAGGGCATGTCGATCAACTGATCCGCCGAGGAGGCATTGTGGTCCGGGCTGTCGACGCACTTCTGCTGCTGTCCTTCGGTGGCCCGGAACGGCCCGAGGACGTGATGCCGTTCCTGGAGAACGTCACTCGGGGCCGGGGTGTGCCGCGCGAACGTCTCGAAGAGGTCGCCCAGCACTACCTGCACTTCGGCGGCGTCTCGCCGATCAACGCGCTCAACCGGGACATCATCGCGGCGGTCGAGGCCGAATTGGCCACGGCCGGTATCGATCTCCCGGTGTATTTCGGCAATCGCAATTGGGCTCCGATGGTGGAGGACACCGTCGCGCGCATGGCCGCCGACGGTGTCCGCTCCGCCCTGGTGTTCCCCACCTCGGCGTGGGGCGGGTACTCCGGGTGTCTGCAGTACCACGAGGACATAGTCAGGGCGCGAACCGCTTTCGGTGACGGTGCGCCGGATCTGGTCAAGCTGCGCCAGTACTTCGATCACCCATTGCTGATCGAGGCCTTCGCCGACGCCATTCGCGCTGCGCGGCAAGAACTTCCGGCCGATCGCCGGGACGGCGCGCGGTTGGTCTTCACCGCGCACTCCATTCCGCTCTCCGCCGATACGGCCGCGGGCCCGCCCGCCGACGGCGGTCACCTGTACAGCCGTCAGGTCGCCGAGGCCGCCCGTTTGGCCGCCGCCGCAACCGGTTTCACGGATTACGACGTGGTCTGGCAGTCCAGGTCCGGCCCGCCGCAGGTGCCGTGGCTCGAGCCGGACATCGTCGATCATCTGGACGATCTGGCGGCCAAAAACGTCGAGTCGGTCATCGTCTGCCCGGTCGGCTTCGTCTCCGATCATCTCGAGGTGATCTGGGATCTGGACAACGAGGCGAAGGAGAAAGCCGCCGAACTCGGCATGGCCTTCGCCCGCGCCGCCACTCCCGGCACCGATCCGCGCTTCGCCGCGCTGGTCGTCGAACTGATCGACGAGCAGCTCAACGACACCGCTGCCCGGCACCTCGGTGAGGTTTCCGGTTTCGGCTGCACCCTGAACGGGACGCCCTGTGCGGTCGGTTGCTGTGCGCCGCAGCGCCGAGTTGTGGCCGAAAGGTAACCCCAATCGGGTTGCGATAGCATGCATTCGCCTTCGGAGAAGCCGAAGCGGGGTGCAAGGAATGAATTCGATGATCTATACCGAAATGTTGACCAACACCGGATTGCTGGATCCGCAGGTGTGGTCCGACCAGAACGTCTGGACGGCCGCCCTGGAAACCAGTGAGGCCAGGCGCCGGGGTAGCCGAAGCAAGGGGGGCGGCTCGTGGGTAGTGGGCCTGGTGTGCTTCGGGCTGGTGGTAGTCGGCATCGGGCTCATCATCTGGCTGTCGGCCCGTAAGAAGAACAACCAGAACAACCAGGGACAGCTGCCGCAGCAGGGCAACGGCGGGCAGCCGTATCCGCCGCAGCAGCCGTATGGCGGACAGCAATATCCCGCGCAGCAGCAGTATTCGCCGCAGCAGCAGTATCAGGGACAGCAGCCCTATCCCGGGCAGCAACAGCAGTACCAGCAGCCCTACCCGGGGCAGCAGTATCCGCAGCAGCAGCAGCCGTACACGCCGCAGCAGCCGTATCCGGTGCAGCAGCAGTACCCGCCGCAGCAGCCGTATCAGCACTGAGCCGCGTGGGGGCGAGGCGAAAGCGTAGTCGTGCAGCGGCTTCCGGCGATCAGAACATGACCGCAGACAGCTTGGTGTACACGCCGGGGAAACCGGGACGCGCGGCACCCTTGCCCCACGAGGTGAGCCCCACCAGGCGGCCGTCCACGAGAAGTGGCCCGCCACTGTCGTATTGACCCGTATCGGCCTCGGTCGAACCGGCGCACAGCATGTCGCGCGGATCGAACGCAGTGCCGTAGGCCGCGGCGCATTGCGCGTCCGGCACGAGCGGGACGGTCGCGGTGCGGAGGTGGGTGTTGGATTCGTCGGCTTCGGACGTGGCGCCCCATCCGAGGATGGTGCCGGTGTTCGATTGGGGGACGGCGACTTCCAGCATCGGTCCGGGTTGGGGGCGATCGAGGGTGAGGATGGCGAGATCGTTGTGATGAACGGTCTCGCCATCGAAATCGGAGTCGTGAAAGTCGGGGTGCACGCGAATGTCCTTGACGTGCACCGTGATTCCGTCGGACCCGCGAAGCTCGGTGCGTCCGAAGGTGACGGTGAGAGCTTGCGGGACCTGCCGGGCCGGCGCGACACAGTGCGCCGCGGTGAGCAGCTGATCCGGCGCGATGAGCGCGCCGCCGCAGAACTGCCCGGACGGCCTAGTCAAGAACAGCGGGCTGCCGACGGCGGCGAGCCATGGATAGTCGCTCGCCTCGGTTTCCGCGCCGCCGAAAATCGCTGACGCAGGTGCCGCGGGTAGCCCAAGGGCGATCAACGCGGCGGTGAGTGCCGCGGCGCCACGATGGCGAAGGTCCATGTCATACCTCCTGCTGGAGGGATCGGATGGTCGGCCCATTCAACCAGAAGCTGGATGGTCGGGGTCTTGTCGCCCGGTCGCGGCCGGGTAGGGCGTTGTTACGGAGTCGGCGCTGAATATCGAGCCGCCGAGAGCGCGCGGCTCATGGCGTGCTGCGCGCCGCGGCGTGGATGGCGACCAGCCGCGCCGCGCGGATCGCGTCCCACAGCGGGCGCAGCAGCGACTCCTGCGCGCCGATCGCGCTGGCCGAGGTCGGTGAGGACGCCGGTTCCCGTTGCGCCACAGTGAGGATGGCGGCGACGTGATCGGCGGTATCGAGAATCTTCCTGGCGCGCAACGGAATCGAGTCCGGGTAGTCGTGCCGGGAGTAGTCGGCCAGCTCGGCCTCGATGAGTTCGCGCGGGTCCGAGTCGGCCGAACCGACCGAGGTGGTGTGCAGCTGCAGCAGGGCGTCGGCGGCATCGCGAACCGCCTCGCGCATCGCGTATTCGGCCTCGCCGAGCGACATGTCCTGACCGGGCGCGGGCGGGATCGGCGTGCTGTAGACCGACCACTGGAGCGTGTCCTCGTCGGTCCACTGCGGGATGAGACCGGTGCCTTCGGTGCCGGGCACCCCGATCAGCAGGCCCTCTTCCGCCTCGATCGCGTCGGCGGCGAAGGCGGTTCCGGTGGGCAGGCCACGCACGTCGCCCGGCACCGGAAGAACCAGCCGCAGCTGGGCGCCGGGCTGGGCCATGCTCTCGCGAATCACCTTGAGCAGCGCCATCATTCCGGTCCCGGGCAGGTTGCCCCTGGACGACCACGGCAGGTCGGTGCGACCACCGGTGACCGGATCGCCCGCGGCGATGGTGTGCTGGGGCGCCCACGCGTGCAGGGCCGCCAGGACGTCGTCGGGCGCGCTACAGCCGGCCAGCCATGAGCCGGCCCACACCGTCAGCGTGGCACTAGGAGAGCACATAATTATCGAGCATAAAGGGTGACGGTTATTCGCGGGCATTCCCGCGAACGGCATTCCTGAGCAGCGACGCGAGTCACTCGCGCGGACCTGCTATTCCGGTTCGGTGACGAAGTCGATCAGCCGCTCCACCGCCCCGATGAGCGGCGCCTCCAGGTCGCGGAACGATTCGACCGCGCCGTAGACCCGCCGCCAGCCCTCCTGCGGGGTGCCCCAGCCCAATCGATCACAAATGCCGGTTTTCCAGTCTTCGCCGCGCGGCACCTGCGGCCAGGCGGGGATCCCGACGGTGGCCGGGCGCACCGCCTGCCAGACGTCGATGAACGGGTGACCGGTGACCAGTACGTTCGGGCCGAGCCCGGTGGTGAGCTGAGTCTCCTTGGATCCGGTGACCAGGTGGTCGACCAGTACCCCGACCCGGCGGCCCGGCCCCGGCTCGAATTCGGTGAGTCGCTCGGCGAGATTGTCCAGGCCCTCCAGATGCTCGACGACCACACCTTCGACCCGCAGATCGTGCCCCCACACCCGCTCGACCAGCGCGGCGTCGTGCACGCCCTCCACCCAGATCCGGCTGGTCCTGGCGACGCGGGCCCGCAGACCCTCCACTCTGGTGGAGCCGGACGCCGAGCGCGTCGGCTGCTTCGGCGCGGTGGCGGCCGGCTTGATCAGCGTCACCGGCTCGCCGTCGATGAGGAACGCGGCCTCGCGCATGGCGAACAGCCGCACCGCGCCGCGCGCGTCCTCCAGCTTCACGAACTCACCGTCGTAGCTGCGATCGAAACCCACCACAGCGCCGCAGAATCCGCTGGCCGCGTCCTCGACCACGAGGTCGCGCTCCGCCGTAACCCGCGGCACCACCCGCTTCTTCGCTCGGGAATGTCCGGAGAAGATGTCGCCGCCATAGCTGTCATGCCCGCTCACCCGCTCGAAGCTAGCACCGCCGCTGGCGATTTCAGTACACCGACGCGGCCGATACGGCCACGCGACACCGGTGCGCGATTCGTGATTCACCCGAGATCTGTAGTCGCGTCAGTGCCGCCCGTGATCATCACCGGCGCACTAGAGTGGTGGCGTGGCCGCAATAATTTGGCTGGTCGCGGGCATCTTGCTCGCGGCGGCGGAAATGCTCACCGGGGACCTGACGCTGATCATGCTCGGTACCGCCGCGCTGGGCCCCGCGGGCGTCAGCGCGATCGCGGGCCCCTCGCTCGTGGTCGACGCCATCGTCTTCGCTGTGCTCACGCTGGTGCTGTTCCTCGGGGTGCGGCCGATCCTGCGCCGCCGCTTCGGCACCCCACCGCCGACGCCGACGAACGTGGATGCGCTGCAAGGTAAATCGGCGGTGGTACTGGAAGAGGTGGCCGCACATTCCGGCCAGGTGAAACTGGGCGGTGAAGTCTGGACCGCCCGGCCGATGGACGAGTCCGAGGTGTACGAACCCGGTACGAAGGTGTATGTCATGAGGATCGAAGGCGCGACCGCCGTCGTCTGGAAGGGGCCGTAAATGGCTGTACTGATCGTTGCCGCTGTACTCGTGCTTTTGGTCGTGGTGGTGGTCTTCAAGTCGATCGCGCTGGTACCGCAGGCGGAAGCGGCGGTGATCGAGCGGCTCGGCCGGTATTCGCGCACGGTGTCGGGGCAGTTGACGTTCCTGGTGCCGTTCGCCGATCGCATTCGCGCCAAGGTGGATCTGCGCGAGCGGGTGGTGTCGTTCCCGCCGCAGCCGGTGATCACCGAGGACAACCTGACGCTGCACATCGATACCGTGGTGTATTTCCAGGTCACCAGCCCGCAGGCGGCGGTCTACGAGATCAGCAACTACATCGCCGCGGTCGAGCAGCTCACCGTCACCACGCTGCGCAACGTGGTCGGCGGCATGACCCTGGAACAGACGCTGACCTCCCGCGATCAGATCAACGGCCAGCTGCGCGGCGTGCTGGACGAGGCGACCGGACGCTGGGGGCTGCGCGTGGCCCGGGTCGAGCTGAAGAGCATCGACCCGCCCGCGTCCATCCAGGAGTCGATGGAAAAGCAGATGAAGGCCGATCGTGAGAAGCGCGCGATGATCCTCACCGCCGAGGGCACCCGCGAATCGCAGATCAAGATGGCCGAGGGCTCCAAGCAGGCGCAGGTGCTCTCCGCCGAGGGCGCCAAGCAGTCGGCGATCCTGGAGGCCGAAGGTGAACGGCAGAGCCGCATCCTGCGCGCGCAGGGTGAGCGGGCCGCCTCCTACCTGCAGGCCCAGGGCCAGGCCAAGGCCATCGAAAAGGTCTTCGCCGCAATCAAGAACGGCAAGCCGACGCCGGAACTGCTTGCCTACCAATACATGCAGACGCTGCCGATGGTCGCGCGCGGCGACGCCAACAAGGTGTGGCTGGTGCCGAGTGATTTCGGCAAGGCCCTCGAAGGGTTCGCCACCAGCTTCGGCAGCAAGGGGGAGGACGGCATCTTCCGCTACGAGCCGCCCGCCTCCGACGGCGAGCCGACCAAGGTGGAGGACGACTCCGATGACGTCGCGGAATGGTTCGACACCGCGCCCGACCCCGCCATCGAGCGAGCGGTCCGTGCCGCGGAAGAGACCGCCCGCAAGCCGGTGGAAGACCTGATGGCCTCGCCGCCGGTCGTACCGCGCCAAGCGTCGCCGCATCGGCCGGTGATGCCCGCCGAGGAGAAGGCGTACCCGCCGCCGCAGGAGGAGATTCCGCAGCAGCCACCGCAGCAGCAGTTACCGCAACAGCCGCCGCAGCAGGAGTCCCAGCAGCAGCAACCGCCGCAGCAACAGCAGCCGCCGACCTACCGGTCCGAGGATCCGCACGGCAGGCCGTGGCAGCCGCCGGAGAACTTCTCCAAGTAGGCAGTATCTCGACATAGGTGGCCGGGGGGTCATGCGAAGCAGGCGGGAACTACTGCAAGTGGCGCTCGTGGCGCCACTCGCGGCCGCCTGTGCCCCCGACCTACTGCTCGGCAACCCCGGTGCGGTCCGCATCGGGGTGTCCTGGAGCGGGTCCGAGCTGGCGGCGTTCCGGGCGGTGCTCGCCCGCCTCGGTTATGACCGCCCGGTGGATGTCGTTCCGCTCGGCGACGACATCGAGACGGCGTTCACCGCGGGTGGCCGCTCGGCGCCGGACATCGTGATGCTGCCGCAGGCCGGCCGGGTGCGGGCGCTGGCCGAACAGCGCAAACTGCGGCCGCTGGCGGAGACGCTGTGGTCCGACGAGCTGGGGTCGCGCTACCCGGACGTGTGGCGGCAGTTGGTGCAGTACAACGGGAAACTCTATGGCGTGCCGTTCAAGGCGGCGGACAAGTCGATGGTCTGGTACAACCGGCGCCTGGTGGACAAGTACCGTCTCGGTGACCCGGCCGGCTGGACCATCATGGACTGGCTCGACCGCATGGAGGTGCTCGCAGAGTCGCCGGTGCGGTTGCTTGCGCTCGGTGCGGCGGACGGCTGGGTCCTCACCGACCTGTTCGAGAACGCGCTGCTCGCCGAGTCGCCGCGGATCTACGACGAGGTGGCGGTCGATGGAAATGGTCGTTCCTGGGAAAGCCCTGCGGTGCGTGCCGCATTCGGTCATCTGGGTGCGCTGTGGGGGCATCGGCATGCGTTTCCCGGCGGTATCGCGGCCGCATTGACCCGCCAGTTCCCGGACGCGGTGCGCGAGGTGTTCGAGCATCGGCGCGCGGTGATGGTCGTCGTGCCGGACTTCGCCGAACCCATCGTGCGCTCCGCCGTGCGCCGATCTGGTCGCCGTTTGGAGGACGAGGTCGGCGTTGCCGCGTTTCCGGCGGTCACCTCGGGGCAGAACCCGCCGCGCATCGTGGGCGGTGATGTGATGGTGGTGACCGAGTCGGCGACCGAGCGGGCCATGGAAGTGGTTGCGGCGCTTGCCGAACCGTCCGCGCCGGTGCCGTGGATCGAGGAGTATCACGGGTTCATCGCGCCGAATCTGCGGACCAACGCGCGGTATTCGAGTTTCCTCGAACCCTCGGCGCGAATGTTGAGTACGCGCAGCGCCTTCGATCTGTCCGATCGGATCGGTGCGGTCGGTGGGCGAAACGGATTGTGGCGCATATTGACCGACTTCCTGATCACTGTCGGGGACGGGAAGATCGAAGAGCTCGCCGACGCGACCGATCGGGCGATCGCCGCGCTCGATGCGGTGGATCGGCGGCGGTGATGGTGGGGCGATGCGACGTTGGCGGTGGCGATGACTGAGCCACCTGAGGCGCCGCGCGAACGCGGTGACTTCGATTCGCACGGGCTGCGTCTGGAGCTTGCTACCCGGCGGATGCGCGGGCCGCTGGTCGCGGGGAGTCATCCGCGGCGGTGGGTCGGCTTGGTAGCCGGGCTGCCTGCGACCGTGCTGACGGTGTCGCTGGTTGTGGTGCCCGTGGCGTGGACTGTGGTGAGCGCGGTGCGGGCCCGGCCGTTGGTGGTGGCTTCGTGTGCGGTCGTCGCCGTCGGTGCGGTCGGGGTGACGCAGCTTGTCAGGCACCGAGGGGATCAGCGGGGGGATCAGCGGGCCACGTGGCTTCGGTGGGGGTTGTGGCCGGTGCTGCTGGGGTTGGTTGTCGCGGGGTTGGTGGTGTTGGGGACGGCGCTGGGGCGGGACGGGAGTTGGGCGTATGTGCGCACGCTGGTGTGGGTGCTGTTCGGGGTGGTGCTGCTGGTGGTGGCGCTCGGGATCGCTTGGTGGGGACGGGATTCGCGGTGGTTGTGGTGGCCGCTGATCGTGCCGGTGGGGATCTCCGCGGTGGTGTCCGGCGTCGCCTTTCGGCTGATCTTCCAGTACCTCGGGGATCGGCTCGGCATCGAAAGCGTTGGGGTGTACCGCTTCTGGTTCGCGGTAATGCTGGGTTCGGCGTTCCTGTGGACCTGGTTCGGGTTCGTCACGGGGCTGTTCCGGGCCGGTATTCGCGCCATCGAGTCCGATCCGGCCCGCGCCCGCTACCTGTATCGCGGCGAGGAGGGGACGTTGGCGCAGCGGCTCGACGCGCAACTGCGTCCGGTGATGCTGATCGTCGGGTTGGCCGTGGGGGTGGCCGCGGCCAGGGTGTTCGATGTGGTGCTGATCGGGGTGCCGGGCTCGATGCAGTACCAAGTCGACAGCGCGACGGTGCACTGGTGGCGGTTGGCCGTCGACTCCGAGATCGAGGCGGGCGTCGCGGCGGCCTACGGTTTGCCGCTCGCGGTGCTGGTCGGATTCGTGGCCTGGCTGTTGCAGCCCGACGTGCGCACCCAGAAGACGAGCTGGTCGGTGCCGCGGCAGCACCCGGTGGAAGTGGCGCGGCATCCGGCGAAGCCGCTGCGGGTGCTGGTAATGCTGACGGTGTCGGCAGTGGCGCTGCTCCCGATCGTCGCGCTGATTCTGGCGGCACTGCAAGATCGCGACGGTTGGGGTTTCGGCGCGATCACCCGTATGTGGCGCGACCCGGCCTTGCTGCGGTCCCTGGAGACGACCGCGTGGGTGGCCGGCCTGGCCACCGTCATCGTGGTCGCCGCCGGAGTGCCGGTCGCGTATCGGCTTGCGGCACTGCGTCCTAACCGCCCTGCGGCGAACATCGCGGTGGTGTCGCTGGTGGTGCTCTCCGTGCTGCCGGTGCAGAGTTACCTCGGACCGGTCAACACCTTCATCGACACCTACGGGCTCTCCGGCACCCGAATCCCGTTGATCCTGCTGCACGCGGCGGCCGGCCTGCCGATCGCCATCCTGGTACTGCGCGGCGCCTTGCTGGCCGCGCCCGGCACGCCCGCCGCTGACGCCTTGCACGGTCTGGCGGGTCCCGGCACGATCGCCCGGCGGGTGCTGACCACCGCCGGTCCGGCGCTCGGTGCGGTGGCGGTGCTCGAATTCATCCAGGTCTGGAACGATTTCGTGATCGGACTGCTGATCAGCGGCGCGGGGGCGACGCCGTGGTCGCTGTTGCTCTGGGGCGAGGCGCGTCAATTCAGTGAGAACTCGGCACAATTGGCGGCGGGTGCGTTGATGTCGGCCATCCTGCCGGTCGCATTGCTGCTGGCGACCTGGCGGCGCTGGCTGGTGCCGGGGCTGACCGGGGGAGTGTTGCGATGAGTCACCCCGGCGAGCAGGACCGCGCTTCGTCGGTCGAACCGAGCGCGCCGAGATCGTCTATCTGGCAAGGGTTTCTGGGGACCGCGTCGGTGGTGGCCTATGCGCTGCTGTTCGAGTTGGCCCGCAATGTGGTGGTGAACTCGCTTGGGGAGAGTCCCGCGGTCGAGGTGGCGGCCGGGACCTTGCGGTGGCTGTCGGTGCTCGTCGTTGTCGCGGCTGCGGTCTATGTGGGGTACCGGTTCGTGCAGCGATATCGCGAAAAAGTCCGCACGGCACACGAACTCGACATGATCGCTGATCTGGTCGAGCCGGGGCCTCCGGTGTCCGCGGCGACAGACGGGTCGCCGCGCTCGGATTCGGATTCGGATTCGGGCTCGGGCTCGGGCTCGGGCGAGCTGCCCACCATTCCGGGTTGGAGGGATGAAGAGGCCGCGGTTTTGCGGAAGCTGCCCGGGCGCGAGTTCGAGGCGGCCGCATTGCTTGCCGTGTTGGCCGCCGCGCTCGACGCATCGGCTCGGCTGCCGCAGGCACAGGACAAGCCGCCACGAACGGCCGCTGTGCTGCTCGATGAACTAGTGCGCCGCGGTTGCGTGGAAATCAATGCTGCGCAACCTTATCAACTACTCAAGGTGCCCGAAGCGCCCGGAGAAGAGCAGGTGATCGCAAGTCCGCAGTGGGCTGCGGCGCTGACCGCACTCGTGCACTATTACGCCGATCGAGCCACTCGGTGGGCGTTGGCATTGGATTCGGTGCGGTTCGCAGCGGGGGCATGCCGCTGGTTCAAAGCCGAAGAGTCGAAACTGTGCGGGCTCGTCAGCGCCTGCGTAAACCGCTATGCGAACGACCTACCGACCACCGTGGTGCTGGAACTGGTACGGATCGGGGATGCGCTGGACGGGTGGTGTGCGCGAACCGGCGAAGACGTGAGCAGCCGACGGCTGGCCGCCGAACTGCGCGACATGGATGCGATGAAAGCCCTTGTGCTGCACCATGACCTGGTCTCGATGCGGGCCGGCGATCCGACTGAACGGCCGAAGCGTTACCGGCCCCGCAACCTGTCCACCAGTCTGGCCGCGAGGTGGGAACATCAAGAGGCCCTGCGCAAGTTGGCCGAATGGTGTACGTCGTCGGATCCACCTCCGCCGACCGATCCGCGTCCGCCCTCGCCGTCGGATCCGCCCCCGTCGGCTGATCCACCTGCTCCGACCGAGCCGCCTGCTCCGACCGAGCCGCCTGCTCCGACCGAGCCGCCTGCTCCGACCGAGCCGCCTGCTCAGGGCGAGCCGCCTGCTCAGGGCGAGCCGCCTGCTCATGGCGACCCGCCGACCGATTCCTACCGCGACCTGGACGCTGTGGTTGCCCACTTGGAGTCCGCGTGGTGGCTCCTCCCGCGGGAAGACGTAGCAGGCGAGGTCTGCGCGCTGATCAACATGGCCGTCGTCCACATCCACCAAGGCAGGCTCGACGCCGCCCAGGACCGCCTGGAACTGGCTGAGTCCCTGACCCGCGACGGCCGCGACCCCGACGGTCGTGCACATATCCGCGAAACCATGGGCATCGTGTGGTGGTCGCGCGGCGAACCCCGCCGAGCCCTGCGCTGCTGGCAACAAGCGCTCACCGCCTACCGCACCCTGGCCGACAACCACGGCACCGCCCGCTGCCTCAAACACCTCGGCTCCGCCATGCTCGTCGCCCCCGCCCACGGCGGCACCCTCCTCCCCGCCGACCACCCTCTGACCACCACCGAAGTCCGACGCCAAGCCAGCGGCTGGCTGGCCGAATCCCAACGCCTACAACAGGATTCCCCCTACCTCCAGCGCTACCTCGACAAGGCCCGCACGCTGCTGACCGACACCACCGTCCTCACCCACATCGACCACTGGCCCCTCCCCGCCGACGACCACTGATCCCCAACCACCCACTCGCACGCGGGGCGGCGGAGGAGTGCGCCCGTCCAAGGGGAGCGGTGCCGTCGGCTTTCAAGACCAGCGGGAGATGAACCAGCCCGCTGCCAGCAAAATGCGCACCCTCTCTCGGGATCCGCGCCCACTAGGGACCCCCGTAGTCAGTGCGGATCCCGAGAGCCAGTGCGGATCTTGCCGAACCACCGCGCCCCGCCAGCGTTGGAGCGATTTCGCATACCCTCTGAAGCTCCGTTCATGATCAACGGAACCTAGTGGCACCAAAACGCGCGGTTCACCGCCGCTATGTCCCGCTGGGTGAGCAGCCGGGTGCCGAGTGGGACATCACGATGAACTCACTCGCGTTTGCCCGCTCCGATGTCCCGCTGGGTGATCGGTTCGGCCTCGAGTGGGACGTCACGGCGGGCTTACTCGCGTTTGCCCGCTCCGATGTCCCGCTGGGGGATCGGTTCGGCCTCGAGTGGGACGTCACGGCGGGCTTACTCGCGGTTTCCCGCCCCTAATGGTGCGGATCCCCAGAGGGGAGTGCGGGCTTGTTGTGGTGGGCGGGGGAGGGAGTGCGGTGGCAGACTGCGAGGTATGACGACAACCGAATGGGCCGATGTCGATGGTTACATCGTGGACACTCTGGTGCAGGACGCGGCGACGGCGGCGGCGCTGACGGCGAATGCCGCGGCGGAGTTGCCTGCGATCGATGTGTCTGCGCCGCAGGGGAAGTTCCTGTATCTGCTCGCGCGGACGGCGCGGGCGCGACGGGTGCTGGAGATCGGCACCCTCGGCGGGTACAGCACGATCTGGCTTGCTCGCGCGGTCGGTGAGAAGGGGCAGGTGGTCACGCTCGAGTTCGAGCCGAAGCACGCCGAGGTCGCGCGCAAGAACCTCGACGACGCCGGGGTCGGCGAGCGGGTCGACATCCGCGTCGGTGCGGCCCTGGACAGCCTGCCGGTGCTGGCCGAGGAGAACCCCGAGCCGTTCGATCTGGTGTTCATCGACGCGGACAAGGTCAACAACCCCAACTACGTCCAATGGGCCCTGCGCCTGACCCGCCCGGGCTCGGTGATCATCGTCGACAACGTCGTGCGCCACGGCGGCCTCGTCGACGCCACCTCCGAGGACCAGGCCATCCGTGCCAGCCGCGCCACCGTCGAGCTGCTCGCCGCCGAACCGGCACTCGAGGCGACGGTCGTGCAGACCGTCGGTAGCAAAGGCTGGGACGGCTTCGCCTACGCGGTGGTGAACGGCGAGCCGACGGACTGAGCGCACCTGCGCGATCGCGGACGCAGCTGGCGTCCGCGATCGAACTCCCTGCGCGCCAATCGTATTCAGCCCGAAGCCGTCACGGGATCAGCACGACCTTGCCGGTCGTGCCTCGGTTCTCCAAGGCGTGATGCGCCGCGGCAGCGTCGGCGAGCGGGAATCGGTGGACTGCGGGCCGTAGCCGCCCGGCGGCCGCCTCGGCGATCGCACGGTCCTCGAGGGTGCGAAGGTCACCGCCCGCCCGCTGGAGCATCGGCGGGCCGAGTACGAACTCGGACGTGATGCCGCGCGCGGCGAACTCGTCTGCGGAGAGTGGCGGTGTCCCAGCGTCTTTCGGATCTTGACCGGACGCACCGAAGACGAGATGTTGCCCACCTTTGCCGAGCAGCTCGAAGGCGGCGCGAGCCGTCTCGCCGCCCACCGAGTCGAACAGCACTGTCGCCGAACGGTCCCCGAGGTAGCCGCGGACCTGCTCGGGCCAGTCGGCGAGCAGGTAGTCGACCGCCAGGTCCGCCCCATTACGTTGCACCAGTGCGACTTTCGCGGGACCACCCGCAAGACCGATCACGGTCGCCCCGGCATTCTTCGCGTACTGCACCAGCAGCGTGCCGATGCCGCCCGCCGCCGCCGTCACGATGACAACACTGTCCGGACCGAGCTCGGTGAATTGCAGAATGCCCATGGTCGTGCGGCCGGTACCGATCATCGCGACCGCCTCGGCAGGGTCGAGGTTCGGCGGAATCTCGTGCAGCCGAGCAACTTCCGTCACCGCGGCCGACGCATACCCGCCGGGCACCATGCCCAGGTGCGCGACCACCTGCTTACCGATCCAGCCCGCGTCGACCTCGGCGCCGACCGCATCGATCGTCCCGGCGACCTCACGCCCGGGCACCGTCGGCAACTCCGGCACGGGGTAAGGCCCGGGCAGCCCCTTGCGCAACGCGGTGTCGATGAGATGAACTCCGGCCGCAGCCACGGTGATTCGCACCTGACCCGGCCCCGGACTGAGATCGGGCAGGGTTTCGTAGCGCAGATTGTCGGCCGGGCCGAAGGCGTGAAGACGGATCGCGTGCACGGTGGCTCCTGTTCGTGATGGTCACCGACCACCGTGCAACATGAAGCTAGGTTCAGGTCAAGTCGGCCTGCCTGCGCGCCCTGGCCTCGAAGCCGTCGCACAGCGCGGCGAGACCGGCGTAGAGCAGATCTTCCTGCGAGAGATCGTTGATCCCGCTGCCCTCCAGGTCGACGAGCGCGGGCGGCACCGGAAACTGTGATTTTCCTTTCAGCATCGTGCGCAATCCATTGTCACCCTCCGGGTTCATTCCCTTGCGCGCCATCAGCGCGGCGCTGATATGCGGCAGGGTCGCGCCGGAGATGTGATTCCACACGCTGAACGCCATAGCCGTGGCTTCCCGAGTCGAGACATTCAGCTCGGAAAATCCCTCGACCATCCACGCCAGGCAGGCCAGGCTTTGCGGGCCGAAGCTGTAGCGCGGCGTGGCGAAGGTGAGTAGCACCCACGGATGTTGCTGGTAGAGCGCCCAATCGATCTCGGCGGCGATGCGGACCCGGTCGCGCCAGGTCCACTGCTGGCCCTCGGCGGAGGGGTAGGGATTGCGCCGCGCCACCTCGTCGGTCATCGCCTCGAGCAGTTCGTCCTTGTTCGCGACGTGCCGGTACAGGGACATGGCGCCGACGCCCATCTTGTCGGCGATCCGACGCATGGACAGCGCGTCGAGGCCCTCTTCGTCGGCGAGCGTTATGGCGGTGTCGATGATGGCGGCTCGGTTGAGCTTGAGCTCAGTCATCCCATGACTCACTTTCACTTCCGGGGGAGCTTGCGTACACTGTACTCCAGTTGTGCGTACGGCGTACGCGAGATGGAGAGGAATACCTAGGATGACAGACGTTGAGGCGGTGCGGTCCGCGCAGGAGGCGGCGCCCACTGTCGGCTCGCGCCGCGCGTGGTTCGGGCTCGCGGTGTTGCTGCTGCCGGTGCTGCTGGTGTCGATGGACATCTCGGTGCTGTTCCTGGCGATGCCGACCCTCACCGTCGACCTCGACCCGTCGGCCGCCCAGCAACTGTGGATTCTGGATATCTACGGCTTCCTGATCGCAGGCCTGCTGATCACCATGGGCAACCTCGGCGACCGGATCGGGCGGCGCAACATCCTGCTCGTCGGCGCCACCATCTTCGGCATCGCCTCGGTCGTCGCCGCCTTCGCGCCGAGCGCCGCGGTGCTCATCGTGGCGCGGGCGCTGATGGGTGTCGGCGGCGCGACCCTGCTGCCGTCCAGCCTCGCGCTGATCTCCACCCTGTTCCCGGACGCGCGCGAACGGGCCGCCGCCATCGGCGTATGGACCGCGTTCTTCGCGGGCGGCTCGGCCGTCGGCCCGATCATCGGCGGCGTGCTGCTGCACCAGTTCTGGTGGGGCTCGGTCTTTCTCATCAACATCCCGGTGCTGCTGATCCTGCTCGCCTTCGGTCCGTTCGTGCTGCCCGAGCATCGCGCGGGCGTGCTCGGACCACTCGACCTGCCGAGCGTCGCGCTGTCCATCGGCGGCATCCTGCCCTTGGTGTACGGAGTCAAGCATGCGGCGGCCAACGGGATCGACGCGGAGTCGGTCATCATCGCACTGCTCGGTGTGCTGATCCTGATCGTGTTCGTGCGCAGGCAGCGCAAGCTGGACGAACCACTGCTCGACCTGCGGCTGTTCTCCAGGGCCGGGTTCTCGGTGGCCATCGGGTCCAGTCTCGTCGGCATGATGTCGCTGGCCGCGATGAGCTACCTCACCAGCATCTACCTCCAGTCGGTCACCGGACGCGACCCGCTGGCCGCGGCGCTGCTCGGGATTCCGATGGCGGTCGCTGTCTTCATCTTCTCGATGAGCGGCGCGCGGGTCGGTCATCGCTTCGGCACCCGCAACACCTTCGTGTTCGCGCTGATCGCCTCGGCCGTCGGCAATCTGATGCTGCTCGGCGTCGGCGTGCACGGCGGCCTCGGGTGGTACCTGGCCGGATCCACCATCGCCGGCATCGGTTACGGCCTCGCCTTCACCCTGGTGTCGGACGTGGCGGTGTCCTCGGTCCCCGCGGAACGAGCCGGCTCGGCCGTCGGCATCTCCGAAACCAGCTTCGAGCTCGGCAACGCGCTCGGCCTCGCCCTGCTGGGATCGCTTGCCGCACTGATCTTCCGCTCCGGCGGCGACTTCGCGGCCACCCTCGGCGAGACCATCCACGAGTCGGGCGACAACGCCGCGCTGATCGAGTCCGCCCGCGAATCCTTCGTCTCCGGAATGCATATCGCGACCGCGGTCGGCGCCACACTGCTCGTCGCGATGGCGATGATCGCGCGATTCGCCTCGCCCGCGCGCGTCCGTTCCAACGCGGGAGCGGCGCACTAATAGCATAATTGAATGCCATGGTCACGCATGATCCGGCCGTTGCCGACCAGCGCGTTTCGCATGGCACCGCCGCGGTACACAACTTCGTCCGCCGCTACGACGACACCGTCAAGGCGGCGGACTTCGGCACGCTGCCAAGCTTTTTCGACGAAACCATCCTGGTCGTCACGCCGTCGTCCAGTCTCTGCCTATCCCGGGCGGAGTTCGTCGCCGCAGTGGAAAGCCGGGTCCGCCAACTGGATTCGGTGCCCGAACTCGAACTGGTCGAACAGTCGACCACCGAGCTCGGCGGACACTACTGGCTCACCTCGGTGCAGTGGGCGTTGACCTTTGGTGACGGCAGAGCCATCGAGGTTTACAGCGACTTGTTGATTCGGCGGGTCGACGGCGGACTCCGGATCGCCGCGTACCTCACCCGGCAAGATCTGCCGGAACTCCTGCGTGCGGCCGACGGGCGGGACTGATCGTGAGCGCGAGGGCGGCATGCCGCTGGTGAGCACGGCGCATCGAACGCCACCCAAATTGGCGCGCTGCTAATAGAGTCGGAAGCGTGAACGAGACTCCGGCGCAGAGCAACGGGCGGCCGATTGCCGAGCGAGTGGCGACGCGGCTGCTGTATCCGACCTCCCGTCCGCGCGCGAAGACGCTGCGTGAGGCGGTCGACGGCAAGATCGTGCTGGTCACCGGCGCGTCACACGGCATCGGCAAGGCGAGTGCGCGCAAGCTCGGCGCGGCGGGCGCGATCGTGCTCTTGGTCGCCCGGTCCGCCGACGACCTGCGTCAGGTCGCCGCCGAGATCGAGGCCGACGGCGGCACCGCGCACGTCTATCCCGCCGACCTCACCGATATGGACGCGGTGGAGCGGTTGGCTCGTCAGTTCCTGGACGAACACGGCCACATCGACGTGGTGATCAACAACGCGGGCAAGTCGATTCGCCGCTCCATCAGCGATTCCTACGACCGCTTCCACGATTTCACCCGCACCATCGACATCAACTACCTCGGCCCGGTGCGCCTGCTACTCACCCTGCTGCCGGACATGCGCGAACGCAAACAGGGCCACATCGTCAACATCTCCACCTGGGGTGTGCTCATGCCGCCCGCCCCGCAGTGGGCGGCCTACGGCGCGTCGAAGTCGGCCTTCGACGTGTGGCTGCGCAGCGTCGCCGCGGAGGTCTCCGGCGACGGCGTCACCACCACCTCCATCTACATGCCCCTGGTGCACACCAGAATGAGCGCCCCCACCGACTTCAGCCGAGTCCCCGGCCTCACCGTCGACGAGGCCTCGGACCTCGTCTGCCACGCCGTCACCACCCGCCCCCGCGAAATCGCACCATGGTGGTCGGCCCCCGTCCAAGCCTGGACCAACCTCACCCGAAACCAGGTCCAACGCTTCTTCGAACGCGGACGGTCCCTCCTGCCCGGCAGCTCGAGCCGAACCTAGTCGCTATTCCAACGCGACTGCCCGTCTGCCGGGGACTCGGCCCGGACCTGGTCGCTGCGCGAGCGCGATCTGTCTCGCCTGGCTGGGAGCTCGCGCCTGATCTGGCCGCTACTTGAACGCGGCTTGTCCTGCCTGGTCGGAAGCCCGAACCTGATCTGGCCGCCACCTCGAACAACCCTTCCACCGCTGAACTGGGCCCACAGGCAATCACAGCGGGATCCAGTCCGGCCACCATGGCGGAATGTTGTTCTCGCAGATCGGTGACGGGTAGTCGCCGCCGTGGAACGGCCACAGCGTGGCCCACACGACCAGGACTGCGGTGACGACGGCGGCGAGGCAGGCGAGCGGCGTCCGATGACTCACCCTTTGCGTGACCGCATACACAACCCCCGTCACCGCGACCGAGACGACAAAGGTGGCGGGCAAGTAGAGCAACAGCAGGACCATCGCGTTGCCGGCACCGCCGACGTCGCAGGCGTTCCACATGCGGCCGAGCAGTATGACCGTGCCGAGAGCGGCACCCGCACTGGCGATTACGCAGACGGCGGGGCCGGGGTTGCGCATCAGTTCTCGTGCTTGAACTGGGTGAGGTCTCTGCCGTCGTTCTCGGCGGCTTCCATCTTGTCGATCGCCTCGGTCACACCTTGGTGGAACTGTTCCGGCGTCATGTTGGGTCCGTATTTGTTGTAGAGGTCGATCCCGGCGCGCATGGTGATCTGGTCTGCCTCGTCGTCGTTGCCGGTGATCGCCTCGCCGAGCGAGGCACCCTTGATCAGTGTCTCGGAGTCGATCCCCGCGGCGCGACCGACGTATCCGTAGTGAATGTTCGAATAGATATCGTAGTAGACCTTCCGGTCGGTGCCGGGCTGCTTGAAATAGAAGTCGTTCGACGTCTTCAGATCGAATTTGCTCTGTAGCTGTGGTTTGTGGTCCCAATCTTGCCCCGGCGCGACCTTCACGCCCCACATCGTCAGGGCCGTCATGATGTCGTTGCCGTAGTTGCGGCCGAACTCATACCACTTCGGCTCGCGCAGCAGCCCCTGGATCGATTTGACGGTGTCGGAGTTGATGTTCCGTTTCATCTCGTCGAAGATGAAACGTTCCGCGTCGGAGAAGCGTTTCTCATCGAGTGTGGTCTGGCTGCCGCCGATCGCGTCGAACTCGGTCTTCATCGCCGCGCTGAGTTTCGTCAGATCCTGTTGCAGCCGCTTGTCTTCGGTTTCCACGCTATTGGCGGCGGTGACGATTTGACGTTCCCATTCGGCTCGGGTCGATTCCAACGCCGGCGTCGGATCGCTTCCTTGCGGCAAGGAGACACCGAGCGTCGACCCGACAGCAAAACCCGCGGCCTCGGCGGAGGTGATGTGCTGGCGGGCGGTCTTCAACGGCGTGCTGACGTCCCAGTAGCCCTGCTCGAGCCGGTCCGCCGACGCCGTCAGGGTATCGGCCATCGCGTACGCCGTCTTCCGGTCCTTGCCTGCGCGGTCCAGTGCCGCTTCGGCCGCCACGCCCTGCCAGTCGGGCGCGGTGACGCTGCCGACATAACGCTCGAACAGGTTCTCGATCTGCGGGCCGATGCGTTTGAACGTTTGAGCGATATCCCAGATGGGCTGGGCATCATACTTTTCCAGTTGGCGTCTGGTCGGCGTCATCTCGGTTTCTGCCAATCACCGGAGGACTTGGTGAAGGTGGCGGCCAAGGTCACCGTGCTGGCCTCCTCCGCCTTCTGGAACTGCACCGTGACCGCGTGCATGAGGTCCCCGATCTCGCTCAGCCGACGCGACACCGCGGGCACCAAACTGGTTTGCACATCGAGCGCCATCAGGCTCGACGCGACGACCGATTCCAGCGTCGAGTTCCCGCCGAACGGGAGGAGAACTTGGATCGGGACAGCCTGCAGCGCATCCAAATCGGCTGCTTCACCGCTCAATTTGTGCAGTGTTTTCGAGGCCGTCCCCAGTTTTTCCAGATCGACTTTTATCGTCATCGACGATTCCCCATTTCGACACCGGTACGCGCGATGGATATCGTCGCGGCCTGACCTCGCAGAATAACGGACCAGGCGGCCGACCAGAAGATTTCGTCAGCCCCCAATACTTCTGGTGGTCCAGAACCGGACCGGCCAGCCCGGGACACGCCCAGCGACACGCCGGGCATAGGATCCCCCGGTGGGTGAAATCGGTCCGACGAGTCTGGCGACGCTGTTCGCGCTGGCGGATTCGCGATTGCCGATCGGCGGACATGTGCACTCCGGTGGGGTCGAGGAGGCGGTAGCGTCCGGCCTGGTGCGCGACGTCGCGACGGTCGAGCTGTACCTGCGCCGCCGGATCAGCACCTCGGGCTTGGTCGCGGCCTCGCTGGCGGCCGCGGTGTGCGCGGGCGCGCTGGAACCGCAGCGGGCCGAGGCCGAAGCGGACGCGCGTACTCCGTCGCCCGCCGCACGGACGGCTTCCCGTGCGCAGGGTCGCGGCTTGTTGCGCCTGGCCAAACAGCTGTGGCCGCAGGAGGATTGGTCCACACTCGGCCCGCGGCCACACCTGTCGACCGTCTTCGGCCTGGTCGGCGCCGCCTGCAGCGTGACCCCGCAGGAGACCGCGGGCGTTGTCGTCTACACAACGCTGACCGGTGCCGCCACCGCCGCCCAACGGCTGCTCGCACTCGACCCCGCCGCCATCGCAGGCTGCACCGTCCGCCTCGCCGACCTGTGCGACCGCACCGCGGCCGAAGCGGCCGACGGCCTCGCCTGCCTGTCCGACCCGTTGCAAGACGTACTCGCACAACGCCACCTGCATCGAGACATGCCGCTGTTCGCCAGCTGAGTCCCCGAACGAAGGAGATCACCCCATGCCACCGCACCTGATCGACGGTGAACCGCACGACCACACCCACGACCGGCCGAAACGCCAGCGCACCCCCGGCGAGGCGCTGCGCATCGGCATCGGCGGTCCGGTCGGCTCCGGTAAGACCGCGCTGGTGGCCGCCCTGTGCAGGCAGCTGCGCGAGGAACTTTCCCTCGCCGTGCTGACCAACGACATCTACACCACCGAGGACGCCGACTTCCTGCGTCGCCACGCCGTGCTGCCGGACGAGCGGATCACCGCGGTGCAGACCGGCGGCTGCCCGCACACCGCCATCCGCGACGACATCACCGCCAACCT
Organism: Nocardia suismassiliense; assembly: GCF_900269665.1. Classification (GTDB taxonomy): domain Bacteria; phylum Actinomycetota; class Actinomycetes; order Mycobacteriales; family Mycobacteriaceae; genus Nocardia; species Nocardia suismassiliense. Next base: position 6,420,745 of record NZ_LT985361.1, on the reverse strand, counting down.
GGACGCCATCGACGACCTGATCGCGGCGAACCCGCCGCTGGATCTGATCCTGGTCGAATCCGGTGGTGACAACCTCACCGCCACCTTCTCCTCCGGCCTGATCGACGTGCAGATCTTCGTGGTCGACGTGGCCGGCGGCGACAAGGTGCCGCGCAAAGGCGGCCCCGGCGTGACGTTCTCGGATCTGCTGGTGGTCAACAAGACCGACCTCGCACCGCTGGTCGGCGCGGATCTCGGCGTGATGGAGCGCGACGCGGCGAAGGTGCGCGAAGGCCGCCCGACCGCGCTGGTCTCGCTCACCGACGACCCCGCCGCCACCCCCGTGCTCGGCTGGGTGCGCGAGCAACTGCGCGTCATCGCCGAGCAAGACGGCGTCGAATCCGCTGTTGCGCACTGAAGTACGGATAGTCGCGACCACCGCGGCGCTGCCGGAGATCCACGCGAGCGGCGGGCTGTCGGCCCGCCGCACCGGCCCGCACACCGTGCACCTGATCGGCACGGCGGCGACTCCACTCGGCGGCGACGAACTCGACATCACGATCGTGGTCGGTCCCGGCGCGCGACTCGTCGTGCGCTCGGTCGCCGCCACCATCGCGCTGCCGAGCGCGGCGACACCGTTCTCGCTGGCGCACTGGCACTTCCAGGTCGACAGCGGGGGAGACCTCGACTTCGATCCGGAGCCGACGATCGTGGCGGGCGGCGCGCGGCACCACACGATCAGCTCGGTCCTGCTGGCGCCGGACGCCAAGCTGCGCCTGCGCGAACGGGTGCAGATCGGACGTTCCGGCGAAGACACCGGCAGTTGGTGCGGTGACCTCATCGCCGACCTCGGCGACATCCCCCTGCTGCGACACCGTTTGGAGCTGGGTGCGGGCACAGCGGCGGATGACCAGCTCGCAGCGCCGCGCGCCTTGGAGAGCGAACTGCACTACCCGGACGATCGACCGGTGCAAACCACGGGCCTGACCGAGACCTGCCTCCCACTGGCCGCGGGCGGCACCCTGCTCACTCGAACGAGCTCACTGCTCGCCGCTGCCCGTTGATCGAGGCGGCTCCGAAGAGCGCTCCGCTCGAGCTCGTTGCCACCTCCGGAGCAGGAACGCGGCCGCAAGACCGACGACGCCGAGCAAGGGCACGCCGCCCAGCAATACGACCATCCAGTCGCCCGTCTCCACCGCGTCTCCTCGCCTCGATTGCTGTCATGTTGCGCTGATCTTGTACCCGGGAAGACTCGCCGAAAGCGACTCGCCGAATCAGAAACACCTCCGAGTGGCGAGGGTCACCGCGGCGCGTACTCCGCCCACAACGGGACAAAGAGAAAGGGTGGGAACTCGACAGTGTCGTCGGGCTCCCACCCTTATTCGCTAACCGCGGCACGAAGTGGTCAGTCGCCGACGACCCGCGAGGGGGCGTTGAACGCGTTGACCGCGCCGACGGCCGCACCGGCCGCCGCACCGATCGCCGCAGCCGGGATGGTGATCACGGCCGCGCCGAAGGTCGCGCCGAGCATCGGGCCCGCCACCACGCCGACCGGCACGAACGGCAGCCCGACGACCAGGCCGACCGCGCCGCCGACGAGCGCGGAGGTCGCCGCGAACGGGGCACCCGACGCCGCACCGGCCAGCGCGCCCATGGCGGCCGTGCCGACGGTCTGCCCGGCGATCCGGTCGGACCTGCTGCGTTCCATGCCGACCGAGTCGAGGAAGGTGGCCAGGTTGGCCTCGGCGATGGCCGCGTTGTCGTTGATCTGGATGGCCTGTTCCTGGTCGATCCAGTCCGGCGCGTCGACCTGGACGTCGCCGAAGCGGAACTTGCCGGGCGGCGGCGCGATCGGCGGCACCGGCGCCACCGGGACCGGTGCGTGCAGCACGCCGACCGGTGCCAGGTACTTCTTGTCCGGCAGCGGCCGCGACCACTGCAGCGAGCTCTTGGTGTTGTCCGGGATGTCCAGGCCCTCGTACGGCATGGCGTTCGGCGGTTCGGCCGCAGGCCACTGCGCGGGCTGATCCGGCTGTGCCGTCACATTGGGTTGTGCAGGCTCGGCATTGGCGGTGCCGGTGCCGACCAGTGCGAGGACCAGCGGTACCGCACTCGCCGCGACCATCGAGCCCACCTTTTGCCGCTGCGGGTTGGGGGCTCTGTGCTTGCCTGTGCCCATAGGTAGATCGCCTTTCGTCAGGTCAGAAGAGATGTCACTTTCGACGTCCGACATTCGGATCTGCTGGGCACCTGGATGGGTTCATTTTCGGCCGACTCGTCAGCCCTGCCATTGCCGACAAATAGCTACGTGTGGGTTGCGGATGCGCTTCGGAGCGGGGTCCGGACACTCCGGACACGGCACGGTGGGACTGCTGGACGGACCCCGCCCGAAACAGACCAGAGGCGACCTCCGGTCTGTTGGACAGACCGAAGATCGCCTCCGGGAAAATCAGGCGGTGCGGCTCAGCTCACCCGGCCGTCGATGGCGGCCTTCGCCTTCTCCGCGAGCTTGCGATTGTCTGCGGGCGGTGCCCCCAACGCGGCCGCGAGCTCGTCGGCCTCTTCCTCATCGGAGTTGACCTGCTCGAGCGCGAGCCGGGCGAACACCCACTGCTCGGTGGCGGCCATCTGCCCGCGGCTGCGGCCGAGGAAGGTGACGAACCACTGGATGACGGTGACGATCCGGCTGCGGTAACCGATCAGGTAGTACAGGTGCAGTGCCAGCCAGGCCAGCCAGGCGATGAACCCGCTGAACTCCAGCTTGCCGACCTGGCACACGGCGTTGAACCGCGACACCGTCGCCATGCTGCCCTTGTTGAAGTACTTGAACGGCTTACGGTCTTGCGGCGCTTGACCGTTCAGCCCGGCCTTGATGGCCTTGGCCGCGTAGGTGGCGCCCTGGATCGCGCCCTGCGCCTGGCCGGGCACGCCGGGCACCGACATCAGGTCGCCGACCACGAAGACGTTCGGATGTCCCTTGATGGTCAGGTCCGGCTCGACCACGACGCGTCCGGCGCGGTCCACCTCGGTGCCGTCGGAGCGTTCGGCGAGCATCTTGCCCAGCGGGCTGGCCTGCACACCGGCCGACCACACCTTGCACGAGGATTCGATGCGGCGAATGGTGCCGTCGGCGTCCTTCACCGTGACACCCAGCGCGTCGATATCGGTGACCATGGCGTTGAGCTGGATCTCGACGCCCATCTTCTCCAGCCGCCGCTTGGCTTTGTTACCGAGCTTGGGTCCCATCGGACCGAGCACCGCGCCCGCCCCCTCGAGCAGCACGACGCGGGCATCGCGCGGATCGATGTTGTGGAAGGTGCCTTCGAGCGTGCGGTCGGCGAGTTCGGCGATCTGCCCGGCCAATTCGACACCGGTGGGTCCGGCGCCGACCACCACGAAGGTGAGCAACCGGTCGCGCATCTCCTGGCTGGTGGCCAGCTCCGCACCCTCGAAGGAACCGAGGATGCGGCCGCGTAGTTCGAGCGCGTCATCGATGGTCTTCATGCCGGGGGCATAGGTGGCGAACTGGTTGTTGCCGAAGTACGACTGCTGCGCGCCGGTGGCCACGATCAGGCTGTCGAACGGGGTGACGGTGTTGGAGTTCAGCAGCCGCGAGGTGACCGTCTTGGCTTCGAGGTCGATGTCGGTGACATCGCCGAGCAACACCTGCGCGTTCTTCTGCTTGCGCAGCACCAACCGGGTGGCGGGCGCGATCTCGCCGACCGAGAGGATGCCGGTCGCCACCTGGTAGAGCAGCGGCTGGAACAGGTGCGAGGTGGTTTTGGAGATCAACGTGACGTCGACGTCGGCCCGCTTGAGGTGTTTGGTGCCGAACAAGCCGCCGAAGCCGGAGCCGATCACCACCACCTGGTGACGACGGTTCTCGCCAGACTGAGTGTTCATCGTCCTGCTCCTCGACAGACCTGGGGTTTGACCCCCGCGAACGGTTGCGGTCAGGTCCCAACCGTAGTCGGGTCTGTCTTGATGGTCGCGCCGACATCCCTGTTCCGGGTGTGTTGCGCTGCGATGCTTCGCGCCTGCCGCACCACGATCGCCGTGCTCGGTTGCGGCGAACCGCCCGAACGAATGCGCAAAAGCGAATACGATAAATGTCTCTTTCAGGGAGGTTTGCCATGGTCGCCGGGGACCGTGCTGTCGGCCGAAAGCCCAGCCTGCGCGGGCGATCCGACGGCGAAGCAGCATCGGAGAACATTGCGCTGATCGATATACCGCGCGATCATCTGCTCGATCGGGCATTGCACCGGCTACCGGAACGGCGCCGAATCCTCGCGACACCGCCGCAGGGCAGCGAGACGACCGCGGTGCACGGCGACGCCGGACTCCCGTACCTGGGTCGAGTGCTCCAGTACATGCGCTGGGGTCCGGCCGAGATGGTCGGCCGCTATCGCAAATACGGACCGGTCACGGTGAACACCTCGCTCGGCATCGACCGGGTGCTGGTCGCCGGGCCGGAGGCGCTCGACGAGGTGCTCGGCCGGCGACGCCGCGACTTCGGCCAGGGCTGGGACTACTTCATCGGCCCCTTCTTCCGGCGCGGCCTGCTGCTCCTCGAATTCGAGGAGCACAAATTCCACCGCCGGATCATGCAGCAGGCGTTCACCAGGGAGCGCCTGGAAGCTCATCTCGCGGCGCTCACCCCGGTCGTGCGCGCCGGCATCGAACGCTGGGTTCCGCAGGGCGGCAACGCCGAACGCACGGTGCAGCTGTATCCGACCATCAAGGAACTGACCCTCGACATCGCGGGGGAGACGTTCATGGGTGTCGATGTCGGCCCGCAGCGGCGTCAGCTCATCGACGCGTTCATCGACTGCACGCACGCGGGTCTGGCGATCGTCCGGCATCCGGTGCCGGGCGGCAAGTGGCGGTCCGGGCTGCGCGGCCGCAAGGTGCTGGAGCAGTACTTCACCGCGATGCTGCCGGAGAAGCGGCGCTCGGAGTCACCGGACTTCTTCTCCGGACTGTGCCACGCGCGCAGCGAGGACGGCGGCGTGTTCGGGGACGCGGATGTGGTGAACCACATGATCTTTCTGATCATGGCCGCGCACGACACCACCACGACAACGGCCACCGCGGTCGCCTACTACCTGGGCAAACACCCGGAGTGGCAGGAGCGGGTACGCGCCGAGGTGCTGGCCCTCGACGCCGAAATCGATGGCGCGGCACCGGCTATCGACCAGTTGGAGGGTCTGCGCGACCTGGGTCTGGGGCTGAAGGAGAGCCTGCGGCTGATGCCGCCGGTGCCCGGTTTGTCGCGTCGTGCGGTGCGCGACACCGAGATCGCGGGCCACTACATTCCGGCGGGCACCCCGATCGACCTGGCCTATCAGGTCAATCACCTGCTGCCCGAACTGTGGACCCGGCCGGAGCTGTTCGACCCTGAGCGTTTCGGCGAGGCCCGCCGCGAGGACAAGTCGCATCGGCTGGCCTGGCTGCCATTCGGCGCGGGCGCGCACAAGTGCATCGGCATGCATTTCGGCACGTTCGAAGTGAAGACGGTCATCGCCGCGCTGGTGCGTGCGTACGCGTGGCAGATACCGGAGACTTATCGAATGCCGTGGGGGTTCAACGCGATTCCGGCCCCCAGGGACGGAGCGCCGATGGTGCTGCGTCGACGCTCCGCGTGAACCGGTGGGTGCGTGCGGGGCTCGTTCAGCGCCCCGCGAGCAGCATCTCGGCCACCTTGGTGTCGGTGTCGGCGCCCTCGGTGTAGCCGCCCTGGTCACCGAGTGCGGTCATGATGGCCAGCGTGTAGCGCTCGTTCGGACCGGCGAAGCCGACCGAATTCACCACCCAGCCACCCTGTTCGGCGGACCAGCCGTTCTTCAGGCCCGGCCGCATGTTCGCGCCCGCGCCCCACACGCCCCAGTGCTGGTTGCTGTCCACCGCGCGCATCCGGTCCAGCAGGTAGTTGCGGTCGTCGGGGTGCATGCGGGTGAGGATGTTGTCCATCAGCCGGTCCAGGTCGGCGGCGGTGCACTTCTGGAACGACCAGTCCGGGAACAGCGCGGTGTGGGTCGGCTGCGGGACCAGGGTGTCCATGCCGTTGGCGCGGAAGGCGTTGTTGAACGCCATCCGGTCCAGGCCGGCGTACTTGTTCCACAGCCGGTCCGCCGCGCCGTCGTTGGACGTGGCGAGCATCGACTCCATGGTCATGCGATCTTCCGGCGTCAGGTTGATCGCACCGACCCTGGCCCGGTTCAGCAAATCCTCGGCGATCGCCAGTTTGATCGTGGAGGCGGTCCAGACCGCGTTCTCCGCGTTGGCATTCGCGTAGACGCCGCCGGAGACCCGGTCGCGCACAACATAACCGGTGACGCCGGGGCGGCCGGTCAGGTATTTGTCGACCGCGGCGATCCGGCTGCTCATATCGCAGTCGAAACCGGCCAGGCACGCGCTGGTATGCGCGAGTGGCGCGGCGGCCGCGCTCGGCAGCACGTTCGGCGCGCTGGGAATGAGGATCGCGGCAGCGGCGAGGACACAGGCGGATGCGGCCACGCGGGGAACGGTTCGGGTGGCGGGCGAGGGTTGACGCACGAGGGATCACGATCGCACATCCGCGAGCTCGATGCACGTCTTGAGCTCGAATTAGCCTTGTGCTAAAGGTTGTGCACTTGCGTCCCAGCGGGTTTCGGCCACCACCAACCGTTCAGCGGAACGCGGCCTGTAATTCCTCTACCGTGCGCCCGTTGAGGCGGTAGCAGTGCTCGAACGCCTCGGTGTGCTGATCACGCGGCCAGGAATGTAGGACGACGGTACGGCCGTAGCCTCGCGAGTTGACGAGCTCCCAGCGATCTCCTACGCGGCGGACTGTGAACCCGCCTCGCGGAACCAGGGGAATCACCATCGCAATCATGAACGCGAACCAGCCTTTCGGTGCAGCTCTCTCGTCCTCCCCGGTTCAGCACTGTTGCACATCGAGCGCTCGGAACCGAGCGGACACGGCGTAGGAATGTGTTCTTATGTGGCTCATTTCACTCCAGTCACACAGGTAACAGAAACGAGTCCGTTCGGACCTGCTTCGGGGTGGCACAGTGGTGTCGGAGCGGCTGGGCGTATAAACGTGCACGAAGCCCGAGGCGCCTCGCCACAACCGAGCAATCCGGCAGCCGCGCGCCGCGCAGCTCGTCCACCGAGCGCCGTCCGATACTCCACCTACCGAGAGGGCGCAGATGCCGCTGCACATCCACCGTGCCGAGCGCGCCGATGTTCTGGCGGACGGGCTGGCCGAACTGCTGGCCACGCCGCTGCCCGACCCGTTCGCGGCGGAGGTGGTCGCGGTGCCCGCGAAGGGTGTGGAGCGGTGGTTGACGCAGCGGTTGTCCGGGGTGCTCGGCGTGTCCGGCGCGGCGGCGTTCGCCCCGTCGTTCGACGCCGCCTCGACCGACGGTGTCGCCGCTAACATCCAGTTTCCTTCGCCGTCCGGGCTGGTCGCCACCGCGTCGGCGGCGGCGAGCGGGGTGCGTCCGGAGGACGATCCGTGGGCCGGAGAGCGTGTCGTGTGGACGCTGCTGCGAGTGATCGACGCCTCGCTCGGCGAGCCGTGGTGCGCGGTGCTCGCCCGGCATCTCGGCGCACGGGACCCGGCCGGGCGCGATCACCGCATCGGGCGCCGCTACGCCACCGCCGCACACCTGGCCGCGCTGTTCGACAGTTACGCCGCGCAGCGACCGCGGCTCATCACCGAATGGGCCGCCGGGTCCGATACCGACGGCGCGGGCAACCCGGTGCCCGACGATCTGCTGTGGCAGCCGGAACTGTGGCGGCGGCTGCGCGCGGAGGTCGGTGCGCCGAGTCCGGCCGAGCGTCTCGAGGCCGCGTGCGCGCGGCTGCGCGCGGAGCCTGAACTTGTTCCAATTTCGGCGCGGTTTTCGTTGTTCGGCGCGACCAGGATGTCGACCGATCAACTCGCCGTGCTGTCGGCGTTGGCGGCGACGCGGGAGATCCATCTGTGGCTGCCGCACCCGAGTCCGGTGATGTGGACCGAGCTGGCCGGGAGTCCGGCCGCTGGTTCACGTGCGGCGGACCTCAGCGGCAGCGTCGTCGGCCACCCGCTGCTGGCCGGGCTCGCCCGTGACGTGCGGGAACTCCAGCAGCGCCTGACCGCGACTTCGGACACCTACTATCCGATCGCGTCGAATGAGCTTGTGCCGGAAGGGGATACGCCGACGCTCCTCGGTGCGTTGCAGGCGGGTATCCGCGACGATCGCTGGCCGCCGGTCGCCCTGTCCGCCGGGGACGGCACCGTGCAGGTGCACGCCTGCCACGGACCCGCGCGCCAGGTCGAGGTGCTGCGGGAATGCCTGCTCGGATTGTTCGCCGCGGACGAGACCCTGGAGCCCAGGGACGTGCTGGTCATGTGTCCCGAGGTGGAGGCGTACGCGCCGCTGGTGCGCGCGGCGTTCGGGCAGCGGCTGCCGGGATCGACTGAGCAGGCGCCGGATTCGGCACACCCGGCGCACCGCCTGCGGGTCCGGCTCGCCGACCGGGGTCGCGGCATCACCAATCCGTTGCTCGCGGTGATCGGTGTGCTGCTGGAGCTGGCCGACGGCCGGGTCACCGTGACGCAGGTGCTCGATCTGGCGGCGGCCGAAACAGTCCGGCGGCGTTGCGGTTTCGACGACGACGATATCGAGCGGCTGCGCGAGTGGGCCGCCGAGTCCGGCGCGCGCTGGGGGATCGGGCAGCGGCAGCGACAGGCGTTCGGGCTCGCCGACTTCGCGCAGAACACCTTGAACGCGGCGGTGGATCGTATCCTGCTCGGTGTCACGGCCGGTGAAACCTCCGAGGACTGGCTCGATCTCGCGTTGCCGCTGGACGACGTGGACAGCAACGACGTCGATCTGGCCGGCCGGTTCGCCGAGTTCATCGACCGGCTCGCGGTCTGCCTGCGCGATCTGCGCGGTCCACGCCCGGCCCACGACTGGGCCACGGTGCTCGGCCGCGCGCTGGATCTGCTGACGGACGTACCGGATTCGCAGGCCTGGGTGCGCACCGAGGCGCGCCAGGAGCTGGCCGCCGCCACCGAGCACGCGGGCGATGTGCCGCTGCGGCTGGCCGACGTCGCGGTGCTGCTGCACTCCCGGCTGGCGGCCGCGCCGACCCGCGCCAACTTCCGCACCGGCGAGCTGACCGTGTGCACCATGGTGCCGATGCGTTCGGTGCCGCATCGCGTGGTGGTGCTGCTGGGCTTGGACGACGACGTGTTCCCGCGCACCAGCGGCGTGGACGGCGACGACGTGCTCGCCCGCAACCCGCTACTGGGCGAACGTGATCCGCGCAGCGAGGACCGGCAGTTGCTGCTCGACGCGATGCTCGCGGCCCAGGACAAGCTGCTGGTCTTCCATACCGGCGCCGACCCGGTCACCGGCGCCCACCGCCCGCCGGCCATCCCGGTGGCCGAGCTGCTCGACGTGCTGCGCGCGCATGTCGGTGCGTCGAGCATGGACGGGGTGGTGACCCGACATCCGTTGCAGGCCTTCGATCGTCGCAATTTTCGGGCCGAAGCCCCGTTCAGTTTCGACACCGTCGCGCTGGCCGGTGCCCGGTCCGCCGGGGAGCCCGCGCAGCCGCGGCCCGCGTTCCTGCCCGAACCGCTGCCCGCACCGGAACTCACGGATGTGGCACTGGCCGACCTGATCTCGTTCGTCGAGCACCCGATCCGCGCCTTCCTGTGGCAGCGGCTCGGCCTGCGCGTCCCCGAACACGAGGAGGACATCGCCGACCGGCTGCCCATCGAACTCGACGGCCTGGCGAAATGGGAACTGGGCGAACGTCTCCTGGCCGCCCGCCTCACCGGCGCCGACCCGGCCGGACTCCGGGCCGCCGAGTGGCGGCGTGGCACATTGCCGCCCTTCGGTTTCGGTGCCGCGGTGCTCGACGAGGTCGAGCACACCGTGGACAAACTGGTGCGGGCCTCGCAGGGCGACTACGAGGGGGCCCCGCGCGCCGTCGACATCGCGGTGGATCTCGGCAACGGTCGCAGGCTCACCGGCACCGTGCCCGAGGTGCGCGGCGAGACGCTGGTCCGCACCACCTTCTCCCGGCTCGCCCCGAAACACCGGATCGCCGCCTGGGTGTCGCTGCTCGCCCTCGCCGTCACCGAGGACCGCTCCTGGCGCGCCGTCACCACCGGCCGTGGTCAATTCGGCCGCCCCGCATGGCGTTCGGAGATCACCGCGCCGGATATGCCTGCGGCCCGGGGCATTCTGCGCGAACTCGTCGCACTCCGGGATGCCGGGCTGACCGAGCCGCTGCCGATCGCCCCCGGTGCCACCGCCGCCTACGCCGAACGCCGGTTCCGCGGCGCCAACACCGACGAAGCCATCGTCGCCGCCGAACGTGAGTTCAACGGCGGCCCGAACGGACCCGGGCCCTTCGGTGACCACACCGACCGCCACCTGCGCTACGTCTGGGGTCCGGCGCCGCGCCTGGAACACCTGATGGAGATTCCCGCGCCACCCGGTGAACCGGGGGAGACCACCCGCTTCGGCGCGCTCGCCCGCCGCATGTGGGCGCCGTTGCTGAGCGCCGAGAGCCAGGGGCAACCGTGAGACTCGGTGGTATGGCGGTGTTCGTCACGCGTGTCGGTGGCCCCGAGCGGGCCGTCGGACCGGCAGAATGGCGGTTTCGGCGGGTCGAAAGGCGGGTGTTCGCGTGACCGTGCAAGACACCTCGTTCGTGGTGCCCGAGATCGATGCGCCCGACAGTTTCGAGCCGTACGGACCGCTGCCCACCGGGACGACCGTGCTGGAGGCGAGCGCGGGGACCGGTAAGACGCACGCGATCGTCGGGCTTGCGGTGCGGTACGTGGCCGAGGCCGGGATCGATGTCTCCCAGTTGCTGCTGGTGACGTTCAGTCGCGCGGCCACCCAGGAGTTGCGGGAACGTACCCGGGATCGGTTCGTCGTCGTCGCGGCGGGTCTGGCGGATCCCGAACTGGCGCGTGCGCATGCCGACGAGCTGATTCGGCATCTCGCGCAGGCGGATTCGGACGAGGTGCGGCGTCGGCGGGCCCGATTGCTCGCCGCCCTCTCGGATTTCGACGCGGGCACCATCGCGACCACCCACAGCTTCTGTCAGCGGATGCTGGACGAACTCGGGCTGGCGGGCGAGCACGATCCCGGTTCGCGGCTGGTCGAGAACGTCGATGAGCTGGTCGGCACGGTGGCCGACGACCTCTACCTCAACCGCTACGCCCGCACCGAACCGCCGTTCTCGGTGAAGGAGGCGCACACGCTGGCGCTGGCCGCCGTGCGCGACCGGCACGCGGTGCTGATGCCGAAGGGCGACGGCGCGGCGGGGGAGCGGGTGGCGTTCGCTGCTGCGGTCCGGGCGGAAACCGAACGCCGGAAACAGCTGGCCGGGCTGCGCGACTTCGACGATCTGCTGGTGCTGTTGCACGACGTGTTGGCCGACACCGAGCACGGGCCGCGCGCCTGCCGCCGCATTCGTGAGCGCTATCGGGTGGCGCTGGTCGACGAGTTCCAGGACACCGATCCGCTGCAATGGGACATCCTGCGCCGTTCCTTCCACGGGCACACCACGCTGGTGCTGGTCGGTGATCCGAAGCAGGCCATCTATGCGTTCCGCGGCGCCGAGGTGCTCAGTTATCTGGACGCGGTCGGGCACGCGGACACCCGTAAGGAGCTCACCACCAACTGGCGCAGCGACGCCGGGCTGCTGGCCGCGCTGGACCATCTGCAAGGTGGCGCGGCGTTGGGGCACAAGGAGATCACCGTGTATCCGGTGGCCGCCACTCGGCCGTGGTCGCGACTGACGGGGCCGGAAGATCTGGTCACGCCGATGCGGATGCGCTGCCTGCCGCGTACCGGTGCGGGGCCGCTGAACAAGTCCGGATTCCCGGCGGTCGGCCGGATGCGCGCGAAGGTCGCCGACGATCTGGCCGCCGATATCGTCCGGCTGCTCGAGTCGGGCACCTCGCTGGCCACGTCGGCACGCCACGCCGGTCAGGATCCGGTAGCGGGGCCGCATGCCCCAGTCGGCGGGCCGATCGTCGATCCGGCAATGGAGCTGAGCGGTGCGCGGCACTCGGGTCGATCGTCCGGCGGAACCAGCCCGTCCGGCGACGCTGGACGGCTGGCTGACGTGCCCCCGGACGCTGTGGTGCGCCGGCCGATCAGCCCCGGCGATATCGCTGTGCTGGTGCGGACACGATCCCAAATCGACGTGGTGCGTGCGGCGTTGGACCGAGTCGGTGTCGCCTCCGTGCTCGCGGGCGGCACCAGCGTGTTCGCGACCAGCAGTGCCACCGACTGGTTGTGGCTGCTGCGCGCACTGGAGCAGCCGCATCGTGGTGACCGGGTACGGCTGGCGGCATGCACACCGCTGATCGGTGTCACCGCCGCCGAGATCGACAGCGGCGGTGCGGATCTGGTCGGCCGGGTCAGCTCGCAGCTTCGCGACGCCGCCCGGTTGTTCGCCCGCGCCGGGTTCGCCGCGGTCTTCGAAAAGATCTCCGCCGAAGCCGATTTGGCGCAGCGGCTGCTCGCCGTCGAGAACGGGGAGCGGCAGCTGACCGATCTGCGGCACATCGCGCAACTGCTCGATCAGGTGGCGCTCACCGAGTCGCTGGGGTTGACCGCGTTGACCCGCTGGCTGGCCGACCGGGTGCGTGATCCCGCGTCGGGCACCGTGGCCGACCGCAGTCGCAGGCTCGACCGCGATGCCGCGGCCGTGCAGATCGCCACCGTGCACGCCAGCAAGGGGCTCGAATTCCCTGTCGTGTACTTGCCGTTCGCCTGGGACAACGCGAAGAACCCGTATCCGGCGACGCTGCTGTTCCACGACGACAACGACATGCGCGTGCTCGACGTCGGTGGACCGGACGCGTCCGGGTACGCCGAACGCAAGTTGCGCAGCGAAACCGAGGAGGCCGGTGAGGAACTGCGCCTGCTCTACGTCGCGCTGACCCGGGCCATGTGCCAGGTCGTCGCGTGGTGGGCGCCCGCGATCACCACCGCGGCCTCGCCACTGCACCGGATGATCCTGGGTCGCCCGGACGGCGGCGACACCGTACCGCCGCGGGCCGCCGTGCCCGCGGATGCCGTTGCGCCGAGCATGCTTTCGGCGTGGGCCGGGGGAGCCTCGGAGGCTATCTCGGTGACGGCCGTCGCCGGAACCGACGATGTCGCGATCCAGCGGGTGCGCACCGAACCGGTCACCGGCGACCTCGCCGCCGCCCGCTTCGACCGCAAGCTGGACCAATTGTGGCGGCGCACTTCGTACTCGGCGTTGACCGCCTCCGCGCACGGTCCGGTCACGCCCGAGTTGGAGATCGAACCCGAGGACACCCGTGGGCCGGCCGACGAGCCGAGCGCCCCGGTGGTCGCCGAGGTCGAGGAGGTGTTCGCCGGCGCGCCGTCGCTGATGAACTCGCTGCCCTACGGTGCCGAGTTCGGCACCCTCGTGCACGGCGTGCTCGAGCTGATCGACACGGACGCACCGGATCTGGCCGCCGAGGTGGACAAGCGATGCCGGGCGGCGGTCGACGAGCTCATGGCCGAAGCCGACCCGGGAGTGCTCAGCACCGCGCTGCTCGCTGTGCTGCGCACGCCGCTCGGTATCGGCTCGCTCGCCGACATCTCCAGCCGAGATCGCTTGAACGAGTTGGAGTTCGAGCTGCCGCTGGCGGGTGGCGATACCCCGCGCGCCGAGTCGGCGACGCTGCGGCAGATCGCCGACCTGCTGCGCACCCACTTGCCTGCCGACGACGACCTTTTCGTCTACGCCGACCACCTGGCGACCCTGGACGACATTGCGTTGCGCGGCTACCTGACCGGCAGTATCGACGCCGTGCTGCGGGTAACCGACGGGGCGGACACCAGATTCGTGATCGTCGACTACAAGACCAACCGCCTCGGCACCGGCGACCTCACCGTCGAGCACTACACCCGCGACCGGATGGCTGCCGAGATGATGCGCTCGCATTACCCGCTCCAGGCTCTGCTGTACGCGGTCGCGTTGCACCGCTACCTGCGCTGGCGGCTGCCCGGCTACGACCCCGCCCGGCACCTCGGCGGCGCCCGCTACCTCTTCGTCCGCGGCATGGTCGGCCCCGAAACCCCCAACGGTTACGGCGTTTTCGACTGGAACCCGCCCGCCGCCCTCATCATCGCGCTGTCGCGCCTGCTGGCCGGCGAGGTCACCCGATGAGCGCCACGCCCGTCGCCCACCAAAGCCGCACACCCCTTGATTTCCCGCACAGGGTTTCGCATGCGATTCGATATGCGCCAGAGCAAAAGGTGTGCGCCTGTCCGCCCGCACCCACGAGGTGCGACTACCGGCCGGGCAGACGCACACTTTCTGATTTCCCGCAGACGGTTTCGCATGCGATTGGGTGTGCGGGACGTCAGAAAGTGTGCGGCTCGGCGCGGAAGGTGGGTTGGTGACCTCGATTCAGTTGGCGCAGCGGGGGACCGGGCTGTTGCGGACGTTCAACGAGGCGGGGGTGCTGTCGGCTGCGGACGTGCATGTCGCGGTTCGGTTAGGCCGGTTGGGGCGGGAGGACACCGAGGCGGTGCTGTTCGCGGCGGCGCTGGCGGTGCGTGCGGTGCGCTCCGGTTCGGTGTGCCTGGAGTTGCACCGGATGCGCGAGATCGGCATCGACGCCGACGAGACCTGGGACACCGGCGAGCGCATCGATCCGGCGACGCTGCCGTGGCCCGATATCGACGCGGTGGTGGCCGCGCTCCGGGTCAGCCCGCTGGTGACCGGGGGTCCCGCTGGCCCGCTGTGCCCCTTGCGGCTGGTGGAATCGCAGCGCCGCGACGACACCGGCCCGCTGCTCTATCTGGACCGGTACTACCAGCAGGAGCAGACCGTCCGCCGAGTGCTCACCGAGCGGTCCGGGCACCACCCGGTGGTCGACCCGAATATCGTTCGCCGCGAACTGGATCGGCTGTTCGACGCGCCGGTCGGCGGCGTGCCCGACCGCCAGCGGCTCGCCGCCGCCCTCGCCGCGACCCACTGGACCACGGTGGTGGCCGGCGGCCCGGGAACCGGCAAGACACACACCATCGCGCGCATCATCGGCCTGCTCGACGCGCACCGCAAAGCCAATCCCAAACTGCCCGCACTACGGATCGCGCTGGCCGCGCCGACGGGTAAGGCGGCCGCGCGCCTCCAGGAGGCCGTGCGTGAGCAAGCCGACGAGCTCGGCCTGCCCGACCTCACCGCCGCCACCCTGCACCGCCTGCTCGGCTGGCAGCGTGGCCGCACCACCCGGTTCAAATACCACGAATTCAACCGGCTCCCTTACGACGTGATCGTCGTCGACGAAACCTCCATGGTGTCGCTCACCATGATGAGCAGGCTGTTCGCCGCCCTGCGGCCCGATACCCGGCTGGTGCTCGTCGGCGACCCCGACCAGCTCGCCTCGGTCGACGCGGGCGCGGTGCTCGCCGACCTCGTCGCGGGACCCGTTGCGGGCACACCGAATCCGATGCTCGACGAGATCCTCGGCGCGGACTCACCGGAATCGGCCGCACCGGACAGCAATTCGGCGGCCTTGACCACGCTGGAGCGAACTCGCCTGCGCGGCGGCATCGTTCGACTGACCCGGGGCCGACGCTTCGGTGGCCGGATCGCCGACCTCGCGGTCGCGGTGCGCGCCGGTGACGCCGACACCGCGCTCGAACTGCTCCGCGCGGGCGGTGACGAACTGTCGCTGAGCGCACCCGACGAGATGGCCGGTGTGCGGGCCGATGTCGTGCGCGCCGCGCGCGAGGTGACCACCGCCGCGCTCGACGGTGACGCCGCGGGCGCACTCACCGCCCTCGAATCGCACCGTCTGCTGTGCGCGCACCGGCAGGGTCCGTTCGGCGTCGAGCGCTGGGACCGGATGGCCGCCGAGTGGGCGGCCGCCGGGGGTGCGGGGCCCGATTCGCACCTGGCGCCCTGGTATCCCGGCCAGCCGCTGCTGGTCACCGCCAACGACCACGAGGCGCGCATCTACAACGGGGACACCGGCGTCGTCGTGCGCATGCCCGACGGTTCACTGCGCGCCGCGCTGCAACGCGGCAGCGAACCGTACCTGGTGCACCCGACCCAGTTTCCGGCCGTGGTCACCGTGTTCGCCATGACCATCCACCGCAGCCAGGGCAGTCAGTACGACACCGTGTCCGTGGTCCTACCCGAACCGGAATCGACGCTGCTGACGCGGGAACTGCTGTACACGGCGATCACCCGCGCCCGCCGCCACGTCCGGGTGATCGGCACCGACGAGTCGATCAGGGCCGGTATCGCACGCCGGGTGCTGCGCGCGAGCGGGCTGTCCCGCCGCGAGGACGGCCGATGACCAGCGCATCTCACGTTTCCGGCGGCGTGCACGTCTACCCAGTGTGAGATTGCCTCCGTTCGAGGAAGTGGTGGCCGAGTACGGCCCGATGGTGCTGCGCGTCTGCCGGGCGGTGCTCGGTCCGACCGATGCGGCCGACGCGTGGTCGGAGACGTTCCTGTCCGCCCTGCGCGCGTATCCCGACCTCGACCCGGGGGCGAACATCGAGGCCTGGTTGGTCACCATCGCGCACCGTCGCGCGATCGACGTCGGTCGCGCGCTCACCCGGGCCCCCGTCCCGGCCGAGACGCTGCCAGAGCGGCCGGCTCGGGACCCCGACCCGGCCGACTACGACCCGCACCTCTGGGCCGCCCTGAAAGCGTTGCCGCCCAAGCAGCGCCAGGCGGTCGCCTACCACTATCTGGCAGGCCTGCCACACGCCGAGATCGCCGTGCTGCTCGGCAACTCCACCGATGCCGCCCGCCGCGCCGCCGCCGACGGCCTCAAAACGCTGCGCAAGCTCTATGCGAAGGATGACTCATGATGGCCACCATCGACCGTGGCGACCCGAACGGCCTGTTCGACGGCCTCACCCCCGAGCGTGCCCTGCTGGCCGAGCTGCGCCGCCGGTTGGCCGTGGAAGCGCAGTCCGCAGGCCTGCTCGACGTCGCCTACCGCACCATGGACACCCCCGTCGGCACGCTGCTGCTCGCGGCGACCCCCGCGGGTCTGGTGCGCGTCGCCTACCCCAACGAGGACCACGACGCCGTCCTCACCATGCTGGCCGAGCGGGTAAGCCCGCGTGTACTCGCCGCACCGGCGCGCCTGGACGCCGCGGCTCGCGAGATCGACGAGTACTTCGCCGGTGCCCGAACACATTTCGACCTGCCGCTGGATCTGCAACTGACCGGCGGATTCCGCCGTCAGGTGATCGAGCACCTCACCGACATCGGCTATGGACGTCGCGAAAGCTACGCCGCCGTCGCGGCCGCCGTCGGTAATCCGCGGGCGGTCCGGGCCGTCGGCTCCGCCTGCGCGCACAACCCACTGCCCGTGGTGATTCCGTGCCACCGGGTGGTGCGCAGTGACGGATCGATCGGTCAGTACGTGGGCGGCATCGAGGCCAAGACGACGCTGCTGACGCTGGAGGCGGCATGACCGAAACGCTTGCCCCGCTGGCTGATCGGGTGGACGCGCAGTCCTGGCCCACGCTGGTCGACGAACTCGACTCGTACGGTTGCGCCCAGACCGGCCCGATCCTGACGCCCGGCGAATGCGCCGAATTCGCCGAAATGTGGGACGACGTAGCGCGATTCCGCTCCACCATCGACATGGCGCGCTACCGGTTCGGTCAGGGCACCTACCGCTACTTCGCCGAGCCGGTGCCCGATCCGATCATGACGCTGCGCGCGGCGTTCTACCGAAAGTTGTTGCCGGTGGCCCGTTCCTGGGCCGAACGGCTCGGTGACCCGGCGCCATGGCCGGACGACTTCGCCGACTGGCTCGACGCCTGCCACGCCGCCGGACAGGTCAAGCCGACGCCGATTCTGTTGCGCTACACCGAAGGTGACTGGAATGCCTTGCACCGCGACCTCTACGGTGACCTGGTGTTCCCGCTGCAAGTGGTGATCGGGCTGGACCGGCCGGGGGTCGACCACGCCGGTGGTGAGTTCCTGTTGGTCGAGCAGCGGGCGAGGGCGCAGTCCAAGGCCACTGTCACCGTGCTGGAGCAGGGGCACGGTCTGATCTTCACCACGCGCGACCGGCCGACGCCGTCGAGCCGCGGCTGGTCTCGGGCCCCGGTGCGCCACGGTGTCAGCCGAATCCGTGGCGGTATCCGGCACACCCTCGGGCTTGTGCTGCATGACGCCCAGTAGCGGGTACACGCTGCTCGACGCGGACGGCCGCCCGTACCGCAGTCCGACACCGGGCCGGTACGGCGGTCACCGGCGCGGTCGGATCTACGGCCGTTTGGACTGCCCGTCCGCCTTACGTGCTTTGGCGCGCGGCGTGTACCGCACGCATCGCGTCTTCTTCGCCGACGAGTCCACCGCGATCAGTGCTGGCTATCGGCCGTGCGCGGTGTGTCTACCGGAGCGGTACGCCGCGTGGAAAGCCGCGCGGGACAACAACTCTCAGTGATCTCACGTTCGGGGGCCGGCCACCGTCTACTGGGTGACAAGATCGCCGAACAGGAGCACATCATGCAGATTTCAGCCGCCCGGACAGTGCACGCCACGCCCCTCGGTAACGTCCGAATCGAAGCGAGCCCGGTGGGTGTCAGCCGGGTGGTCTTCACCGACGACGCCCCGGCCACACCGACCGCCGAGAATTCGTGTGCGCTGGAGTATGTGGTGACGGCGGTCGCTCAGCTCGACGGCTATCTGGCGGGCACCCGCCGCGAGTTCACCGTTCCCACGGACCGGTCCGCGCTGAGCGCCTTCGACCGTCAAGTTCTGGAAACTCTGGAAAGCACCACTCGG
Organism: Nocardia suismassiliense; assembly: GCF_900269665.1. Taxonomy (GTDB): domain Bacteria; phylum Actinomycetota; class Actinomycetes; order Mycobacteriales; family Mycobacteriaceae; genus Nocardia; species Nocardia suismassiliense. The sequence continues at coordinate 6,401,968 of NZ_LT985361.1, read as the reverse complement.
TATGGCGACACGACCACCTACGGGGCGCTCGCTCGCGCACTGGGCCGTGGACCCGCGGACGCCCGCAAGGTCGGCGGCGCGTTGGCGCGCAACCCACTGTTGATGCTGATCCCGTGCCATCGGGTCCTCGGCGCGGACGGCGCTCTCACCGGCTATGCGGGTGGACTGCCCGTCAAACGCGCGCTACTGGACCTCGAGTCGGTCGATCTCCTGCTGCCCGTCCTACTGGCCTGAACGGGGGCAGGTGTGCCCCTCCCACCACGCGAGTGGGAGGAGCTCAATCCGGCCTGAATCAGATGGCGCGGACGTCCGTGGCCTGCGGACCCTTCTGGCCCTGGCCGACCTCGAACTCCACGCGCTGTCCCTCATCGAGGGACTTGAACCCGGACCCGCCGAGAGCCGAGTAGTGGACGAAGACGTCGGGACCGCCGCCGTCCTGCGCGATGAAGCCGAACCCCTTCTCCGCGTTGAACCACTTGACGACGCCCTGTGTCATATTTTCTCCTCTTACTCGGTGATTGTTCAGTCCACGGAAATCTTGCGAAAAACAAGGACTCGGTGGACAGCATTCCATGCGCGCTTGCCGCATGGTTAACGCGGGCGGGCGGATTGTGTGCAAAAGCATTCTCCGCTCACTGAGCTACCGGCTTGCCGCCGACAGCACTAGCGCCGCGCAAGCCTACCTTTTTCTCGCCGATTGTGCGTGGCGCGGCCTGGGCGGCGTGGCAGACAACCAATTTTGTTCGCTCGGCGCGCCGCGGGGCTTCGGTGCTCGTGGCGTGGTCGATCGGGTCGGTGCTGGACCGCGCTGGCCTGGGCGTGCCTCGGTCCGGGCGGCGGAGGTGCGGCAGGGGCGTGCTGGGGCCGATTCGGACATTTCGCGGGAGAATCCGCCGGTTTTAGTGTGATTTGTTCGCTGACGTCCGGCGGGTAGTTCCGTTTGGGCTCGATGCCGATGGTGTGCACGGTGGTGGCGGGTGCGAGCGAAATTTCGTGGGCAGCAACTCGGTGTGCAAGGGCGCTCGCTTGCATGTGGCGGACTGCTTATACGCCTGGCACACCTTGGTGTCGAGTTTTTCGTAAATTCTTGGCAGTGAGGGGGTGGGCTGAAATTCGTCGTGCTGCGCCGGAGCCTCGACGAGGGCTGGTCGAGCACGGCGTTGCGCGCGGCGAATCTCCGGCAGCGGGCTTCGCGGCGGGTGCTCATCGCTGCCGCCGCATGCTGGGCATTCGCCGGGCTCCCGCATCCTCGTGAATCAGTCAGTCGTGCAGCCGTTTCCGAGATCGTTCTCCCGCACGCATCGACAATGCCTGTCCCCGTGCATGATCAGCGTCATCACAGCTGGTCCAGGGTCCGGCGGGGACATCACACGGCATGTCGACCACCCTGTCAAGACCCGAATCTTGGTCTTCCACTTCGGGTTTTGGGTCGATCGCGCGGCGGTATAACGGGATAGTGGCGGCTTCAAAATATCTGGTTTCGGTAGTCGGTGTGTTGCTGGTTTCGCTGCTGTCCGTCGGTTCGGTAGCGGCGGTGCCGACCGGGGCGCGGCTGGTCGAAGAGGCGTCGCTGGGCGGTTCGGTGTCGCGCATGGATGTCTACTCGCCCTCGATGGATCGGGTGGTGACCAATCGGGTGATTCGGGCGACCGGTGGTCCGGCGCCGACGTTGTACCTGCTCACCGGGATCGGCGGGGGTGTGGACGGCATCTCGTGGTGGGACGACACCGATGTCCGGGAGTTCTTCGCCGACAAACACGTCAACGTGGTGATGCCGGTGGGTGGCGCGTTCAGCCTGTACACCGACTGGCTCAACGACGATCCGGCGGTCGGGCGTAACAAGTGGCAGACCTATCTCACCCGCGAGCTGCCGGGGGTGCTCGACGCGGAGCTCGGCAGTACCGGACGCAACGCGATCGCCGGGGTGTCGATGAGCGGGGGATCCGCGGTGGATCTGGCGATTCAGGCGCCCGAGGTCTACAGCGCCGTCGCGGCGTACAGCGGGTGCCCCTGGAGTGCGGACGCGACCGGCGCGGCGATGGTGACCGCGCAGGTGCTGCGGGGTGGCGGCAATACGGCGAACATGTGGGGCCCGCCCGGCAGCGAGTTATGGCGGGCGCACGACGCGTTCGCCAATGCGTCCGCGCTGGCCGGGAAGGCGATCTACCTGTCCGCCGCCACCGGCACGCCCGGCGCGATCGACCAAGGCGGGCTGACCTTCCCGCCGCTCGAGGCCATCGCGAGCTCGTGCACCGCCTCCTTCGCGAGCAGGCTCGCCCAGCTCGGCGTGCCCGCGGTACACATCAACCGGCCGGAGGGCGCACACACCTGGGGGCAGTTCGAAACGGATCTGCACGATTCCTGGCCGCTGCTGGCCGGTGCGCTCGGTGCGTGAAATGTCTGATTTGCCAGGCATTTTCCGTCGCTAGGGTCTAGCGCCGCTGGCTTCGGTTCACCCACTGGCGTCCGCCGGCGCCAGCGAAGGACCGGTTGCCTGCTTTACGCTGCTCTTCCGGAGATTCGGCAACCGGAGGATGCATGTCGAGTGAGAACGAAACGGTCAGCCGCAAAAGGGATTCGGCCGCCACCAGTGCCGCGATCCTGACCGCGGCGCAGGAATTGTTTGCCGAACGGGGGTACGAGCGCGCCACCGTGCGCGACATCGCGACCCGCGCCGGCGTGAATCAGGCACTGCTGTTCCGGTATTTCGGCAACAAGGACGAACTGTTCCGCGCCGCGATCGCGGACCAGGGGCGGCGAACGCTCGAGGCAGGGGCGGTCGACGGGCTGCTGAGCAGGCTGCTCGCGCGCGCGCTCGAACCCGCGGGCTCGGTCGCACAGGGGCAGTGGTTGCAGGCGGCGTTGCGGTCCAGCGGGCATGACGAGGGGGTGTCGGCGATCCGTCGCGAGTTGGGCGACGAGTACGTCCGCGCCTTGTCCACGCTCAGCGACGATCCCGATAGCGAGCTGTATGCCGACCTGCTGCTCGCCTGGTTGCTCGGCATCGGATTGATGCGTTCGGTGCACCGCCGCGAGCCGCTGGCCAGCGCCGACCCGACCACGGTTGCTCGCCATGTGCTGCGTGCCGCGCAGGTGCTCTTGGACCGAGTGGACGTGAATTTCCCACCGCCATAACGGAATCCGACCGTTGACGGGGCATTGTGACCTCCCTAACATGGAGTCTTGTAAGCACTTGCTTACATCGCTTACCGCGCCAGCCGGCGTCGGCGAAGGGAGACCCGCATGACCGTGAAAACCGAGGTGCGTCACTACCCTTTCGGTGAACCCGTCCGCCTCGACATGGACCCGCTGTTCGCCAAACTGCGCCGGGAGGAACCGGTTTCCCGCGTGCAGCTGCCCTACGGTGTCGAGGGCTGGCTGGTCACCCGCTACGCCGACGCCAAGCTGGTGCTCGCCGACCCCCGATTCAGTCGCGCCGCCACGGTGGACCGCGAGAACATCCCACGCACCACACCGCAACCGTCGCGGCAGAACTCGCTGCTCAGCATGGACCCGCCCGAGCACAGCAGGCTGCGCAAGCTGGTCGCCAAGGCGTTCACCAGCCGCCGGGTCGAACAGCTGCGCCCCCGCGCGCAGGAGATCGTGAACGAACGGCTGGCCGCGATCGAATCAGCCGGTCCGGTAGCGGATTTGGTGCAGAGCCTCGCCCTGCCGCTGCCCGTCACCGTGATCTGCGAAATGCTCGGCGTTCCCACCGAGGACCAGCACCGCTTCCGGGATTTCTCCGACACCGTGCTCTCCACCACCGCGCACACCCCGGCCCAGATCGATGCCGCGCGTACGGCTTTGGAGGCCTACCTCGCCGAACTGGTGGCGCAGCGCAGGGCGCGGCCGGCCGACGATCTGCTCGGCGCGCTCGTCGCCGCCCGCGACAACGACGACCGGCTCACCGAGGACGAACTCGTCAACCTCGGCATCGGCCTGCTCATCGCCGGCCACGAAACGACCGCCAACCAGATCGCCAACTTGACCTACGTCCTGCTCAGCGAACCGCAGCACTGGGAACTGCTCTGTGCCCGTCCGGAACTCGTGCCCGCCGCCATCGAAGAACTCCTGCGCTACGTTCAACTCGGTTCCGGCGGTTCGTTCGCCAGGGTCGCCACCGAGGACGTCGCGCTGGGCGGCATCACCGTCCGCGCAGGCGAGTCGGTCATCGTCAACACTCAGGCCGCTAACCGCGACGAAGCCATCTTCGACAACTCCGAGCAACTCGACCTAACCCGAATGCACAACCCCCACATGGCATTCGGTCACGGCGTCCACCACTGCCTCGGCGCCCAACTGGCCCGCCTGGAGCTGCAAGTCGCGATAGGCTCACTGCTGCACCGCTTCCCGACGCTACGCCTGGCCGTCCCGTTCGAGGAAGTACCGTGGAAAACCGGTCTGCTGGTCCGCGGACCCACCGCACTCCCGGTGACCTGGTAAGGGGAAACAAGTATGGCTGACCAACTTTGGCGCATAGAAGTAGACCGAACCACCTGCCTCGGCTCCGGCATGTGCACCGGCCTGGCCCCCAACCACTTCACCCTCGTCGAAGGCCGCTCCAGCCCCCTCACCGACCTCGTCCCACCCGACGACCTCCTCATCGACGCCGCCGAATCCTGCCCCATCGAAGCAATCCTCATCCGCGAGGAAGAATCCGGAGCCATCCTCGCCCCCGAACAGTGAGCGGATCCGACGGCGGTGCGCCTACAACCACGCCCGCCGAGCCGGAGCCTTACGCTGCCAGGGTGATCGAGATCGGCTCGAGGGCACGAACCCTGCCCGCTCCTCCGCCCGTCGTATGGGAGTCGCTGACACAGCCGCGGCGCCCACAAGGGCGTGCGTGGCTCGAGTTGCTGCCCGACGAGGTCGAACCCGAAGTGCTGGAGGCGGACAAACCCAACAGTGTTGTGTGGTCGTCACTTTGGCCGAGCCGCCCCGATGACCAGGTGCATTTCGACCTGGCGCCAGCCGAGGGCGGACAGACCCTGCTGAGATTCACCCTGCTCACCCCGGCGGAACTCCTGGACCAGAGCAAGACCGGACACCTCCGCCGCCTCAACCACCTACTGTTCGCCGACCTCCGGTTCTCTTACGGTCAGTGATCGCTGCCAGACACTATGGCGCTCGGACGTCTGAGAGCTTCTCTGGCCTCCGGAGCCGAGTTCGTCACTGCCCGTTGTATTCCGCCAAGGGGATAGCTGCTGACCAAACCCGTTCCTTGACGGTGTGAATGTATTCGACTATCCGTGGATCAGTTGTGACAGCTCCACCAACCCAGCGGCCCGAGGGTTCGAACAAGGTGAACGCAACTACGGCATCGTCGAACAACCACCAATCGTCGGTGGTCAAGTCGTCGGGGTTGATCAGGTGGCGCGGGAGGTAGCGGACATCTTCACCCGCCTGAGCGTTGAGGCGGGCAACATGCTTGGCATAGTTGGTGTAGTCGTTGTGCGGGACGGTCACGATCCGTGCTCTGTTGACAGCGACGCCCCGATCTACGGTTTCACGAACGTGGTTCAGCCACGGTTGAAACCATTCGTAGTCGTCGGGCTCGTCCGCCAGATATTTGCGAAGTGGCTCGTAGGCGGAGGTGTAGTAGGCGTCTTTTACTTCGAGGTGAAATGCCTCTCGTTCGGCCTCGTGAAACAAGTTCAGAAACGTTTCATCCTGCGTAAGGAGCACTGTGAAACTTCCTTCCTGCCGGACAGCCGCCGCAACCCGAGCTGTCTCTGCCGAGCAGCGCCGGAGCTCGATCAGCTGTACGGCGGATGCAGCGGTTTACTGGCATCATTCGGCTCCCCGTCGGAGGTCTATGGCCGACATGATCAGGGCTCGAGCTTTGTCAGCGGTTACCGCCTGCTTGGCGAGGGTATCGAATGCTCGTCCGTAGATCGCTAACTCGCGCGGCTGGGTGATGGTGAGCTCGGCTGCTGTTCCCTCCACCATGACCATGTTGTTGTCGAACATTACGAAACTGGTTGACACTATTAGTGCTTCGGCTGTGGCGGGAACGATGCCGAGGGTGATCCGTGGCATTCCGATCATCGACGCGAGCCGGTCGAGTTGTCCGCGCATCACGCCATCGTTGCCTACTGTCGTGTAGAGGGATTGCTCACCCATGACGAAGTGAAATCGATGATCGCGCTGGTAGAGGACCCTTTGCCGCTCCATCCGCTTAGCGACGGCGCTGTCCAGATCGTCGGGGACGCGATAGAACTCGATATGTCGCCGGAACAGCCCTTCGGCGTACTCAGCTGTTTGCAGCAGGCCGGGCACTACTTGCGTGCTGTAGATCCGGAGGTTCCTCGCTTCCGCTTCGAGCTTCACGGATTTCTGCTGACGACGGCTCATGCCCGTGGCGAGTATTCGACGCCATTCGAGATATGCGCTGTCGATGTTGTGCAGGGTAGCCAGTAGGTCCGGTAGTTGGTCGGCTGCGTCGGCGTGCTGGCAGTAGGCGCGAATATCTGTGTCGGACGGCATGATCCGGCCGTACTCTATCTTCGAAACCTTCGACTCGTGCCAGCCGGATAATCGGGCCAGCTTCCGGTTGGTGAGTCCGGCCGTGCGGCGAAGCTCTCGGAGACGGGCCCCGAGAGCTTCCCGCGCATCATGAACATCGGTCACTGGCCCGCATACTCCGCGTACGGCGTAGCCAGCTTCCAGAGCCGTTCTTGTACACCGCGGGAATAGGCGACAATCCCAGGATCTGTCGTTACTGCCAGCCCCGCCGGTTTTCCGTGCTCGTCGACAAGGTTGTAGACCACCCGCTCGTTGTCGATGAGCCACCAGTCGTCGGGCGGGACTTCTCCTGCGAGATGCCGGGGCAGATACCGAATATCTTCGCCGGCAGCAGTGTTGGTGTCAGTCACCGACAGCAACCATCGGTGATAGTCGGTGTGCGGGACCGTCACGACGCGAACCCGGCTTACGGTGACACCTCGCCCGCACGTCTCGCGAATGAGATCGTTCCAGCGATCCTTGTGCTCGTCCGGCAGCGCGGGCGCCCCGGCGAGGAAGCGCCGAAAGCGATCGGACTCGGTGGGCACCGTGTAGGCGTCCCGGACTTCGAGGTGGAAAGCCTCGGACTTGCAGCCTCGGAACAGAGCGACCCAGTCCGGCGGATCATGCTGAAGGTAGAGCACCGTAAAACGTCCTCCTGATCTTCGGAACTTCGATAGCGGTTTCGTGGGGCGCTAGGTCGAGCTGCGCCAATGTCTCCGGTTCGGTGATCGGTCTACCGGTGAGAGTGAATGTGCCGCGGCCGGTGTCGGTCATCGGTGCGCCAATGAATGTATCGGGCTCCGCATAACCCGTTAGCAGGTGCGGAATTTCGACTGTTTGGGCGGCGGCGGTTTCCCATCCTTGGATGAGATACGAGTCTTGGTCCGTGGCGTAGAGGCTAGGGCAGCCTCCCACGTCCGAGCCGCCTTTACCGAGGAACTGCAGGCGCATTGTCCATCCCCCTGTCTCTTCCTGTGCACGAGTGTTCTCGCGCACTTTCCATGATCCCTCCGGAATGACCTGATCGTGAGCGGTTCAGCAACCCTGAGCACAGTTCTGCACACTTCTGGGTTTGCGCTCGACTGCTACCTAACGTCAGAGGCAGCGCTTGGGGCCGGTGCAGCCGACCTGGTCCCGAGCCGCCAGCCAACAACGGCAGCAAATCGCAGTGCCCACCCTGATCCGACCGACCGATTCGACTATGTGAGCGAGGTGAGCCCGATGAGCCGACCGATTGCGATCGGGTATCTGCGCCGGGACATTTCCGGTATCTCCCAGCCGTGGCACGAGACTCAGATCCGCAGTCTGGCAAAGCGACTCGGGTATGAGCTGGCGAAGACGGTGGTGTTCGGGCGGGACACTGAGGAGGCGGTCGACCGCTTGTTGGAGGTTGTGCGCAGTGCGGGGGCCGAAGCAGTAGTTGTGCCCGGACCCGAGCACTTCGGTGGCAAGGTGCCGGAGCGGGTGGTGCGCGTGTGCGATGTGATCACCGTGTCGCCGCAGTACACATATGCGCGTTCGTACGCGTCTCCGTTTCTTGGAGACGGCGCGTGAATCTGCGGCGCGAACGCGCAGTGCGGTGTGACTAACGGCCACAGCCGTTTCGGCAGCCGGCCATCTGAGGATGTCGGATGTTCGGTGGACAGACACCGAATGTCGTTGCTGCAAAACTCATCGGGCAAGCACGTAGCTGCCGCAGGACGTGACGCCGACCGGCGCCGGGGCCGCTGGGCACAGCCTGGTTGGGCCTCGATATGCGGCCGATGAACCTTCCTGTCACTCGGCGTGCCGAATCACGAGAAGGGTGATCATCGTGACATCTCCGATTCTGACCAAGGGCCAGAACCTGTCGCTGCCTGATGATGTGGTGCGCGTCGATGTGGTGATCGGTTGGACCGAGTCGGAGATCGAAGTCGATGGGTCGGCACTGCTGTTGGGCGTCGATGGAAAGGTCGGCTGCGACAGCGATTTCGTCTTCTACAACCAGCCGGAGTCGTCGGACGGATCGGTGCGGTTCCTGGGTACGAGTGCGACGGAGGAGGGTGCACAGGCCAGAATGGCACTCGACTTGTCGGCGGTTCCTGAACACGTTCACACCGTGGCGCTCGTCGGCAGCCTCGGCGTCGGCACCTTTGGGGATCTCGGCAAACTCACCCTCCGCGTTGTCGACGCGGCCGGGCATTCGCTGGCCGAATACGCCACCGCCGATGCCACCACGGAGTCGGCTTTCGTCTTCGGTGAGGTGTACCGCCGCGGCAGCGAGTGGAAGGTCCGCGCGGTAGGACAGGGCTGGGAGTCGGGGCTGGCCGGCCTTGCGACAGACTTCGGCGTCGACGTGGACGACGATGCCGAGCACGAAACTACCGACGCGCCGGCTGTGCGCGGCCCGGAGCCGACCGCTCCCGCTGTCGTCGGCTCCGTTGGTATCGCCGTGCCCGACTGTCCTCCCGTCGCCCCCGCACGGGCGCGGACCCGGAACCAGGGCGTGCGCACTGTCAAGCGGACATTGAAGAAGGCCAGGCCACTCGAGTTCAAGCTCGCGGAACTCGACACCTGGCAAACGGCTCCGTTGTTTTCGGTGGTCGGTGTGGGTGCGGGGGAGGAGCAGGAGCGGCGAGCAACGGCGGCCTTGATCGCCACGATGCAGGCCGTGCGTCCATTCGCACGGGCGGTGTGCGCACGGATGGGTGCGCCGGTCGGTGCCTTCGAGGGGTACGTGGAGGTTCAGTTCGAACGCGGTGACTCGAAGGTCATTCCAGACGCAGTCCTCAAGGTTTCGCGGGGCAGCCGAGTCTGGACCGGCCTGCTCGAGGTCAAGACCGGCAGCGGCAAACTCCGGCGGGATCAGCTCGAGAGCTACCTCGACGTCGCACGCAAGAAGAAGTACGACGTTGTTGTCAGCTTGTCGAACGATGTTCCCGCCAGTCCGGGTGAACTGCCGGTTGAAGTCGACCGCCGCAAATTGGTCAAGGTGGCGTTGCGACATCTGTCGTGGGCGGAGGTGGCGCACGAAGCGCGAATGTTGCTCTCGCACGGCGGGATCGACAACGACCTGCACGCCTGGATCCTGAGCGAATTCCTGCGCTACCTCGACAGCCCTCGATCCGGGGCCGCCGAGTTCGTCGACATGGGTCGCCATTGGGTCGCCGTTCGTGATGCGGTCACGGCAGGTACTTTGCGCGCGGGTGACCAGAAGGCTTTGGCGGTAGCCGACACGTGGGTGTCGCTGTCTCGGCATCTCGCGCTCCGGCTGACCGCTGAACTGGGCGTGACCGTCAGTCACCTGTTGTCACGTCGGCACCGCGCGGACCCGGCCGCCCGCAGCGCCGCCGTCGCGGAGCGGCTCGCCGGCGACGGAATATTCGAAGCCGTGCTCCGAATCCCGGATACGGCAGGCGATCTGGTCGTGGTTGCGGACATACGAACCAACAAGATTCGCTGCCGCACCACCCTGGACGCACCGAACGAAGGCACCTCGGGTCGCCGACTGTCGTGGCTGCTCCGGCAACTCGAGAACGCACCGGGAGATGTTCAGGTCGAAGTAGCGTTCGTCGAGCGCGGTACCGAAGTATGCGAACACCTCGCCGCGGTGCGTGCGGATCCGAAGGTGCTGACTGCTGGGCACGCGAGCCCGATCGTTTCGTTCACCCTGCAGCAGAATTTTCCGATGGGCAACCGGCGATCCGGGACTGCGGCGAGCTTCATCGCCAGCGTGAAGTCAGCCACCGACACGTTTTATGGAGCGGTGGTACAGCCGCTGCGGGGATGGGTACCCGCTGCTCCGAAGCAATCCGAATCACCTGATGTGGTGGTTCCCGCTGACGCTTGAGTCGGCGGAGTCCTTTATGCGGCGGTGGCGGCGTTCAGTGACGCGGCGAGGGGCTGTGTTGTCGGCGTAGGGGCGCTCACCACGGTTGGGCTGGTCAAAAATGGGTTGGCTTGGGGGGTTGGGGGTCGTAGGGTGGTGGCGTTTGCGGGGTGCGTATGGGTGCTCCGGTCGAGTTCTGAGGTGATGACGTATTCCTTCCCAGGCCGCGTAGTCGTTTTTCGGCGCTGAGCCCGTGAGCCGCTGAGGCGTGCTCCGGGTCTGTCGTGGACGGCTTTCTCGCGGCCTGGGCTTTGTGGTACCCGTTTCCATTTTCTGTGCGCAGTTGGCGTACGTGGCCCTGGCCTGCCCGTATCTCTTGCCGACTGTCGCAACAGGAGTTTTTGGTGTTTGTGGAGACCTTCGGGGCCGTCTCATGATTCGCGTGTTGATCGCGGGCGGGCTACGGCTGCCTCGTGAAGCGCTGGCTGCCGTGCTGTCCAGTGAGCTTGGCGTGCAGGTGGTTTCGCAGGTGTCGCTGGGTAGTGAGGTGGTGGCGGGTGCGTTGCGTACTCGGCCGAATTTGGCGTTGTTGGATGCGGATCTGCCGGGGCTGGATGGGGTTTCGGCTGCGGCGCAGTTGAAGTCGGCGGTGCCGGGTTGTCGGGTGATCATTGTGGCGGGGCCGAGCCGGCCCGATGTGTTGCGGGCGGCGTTGGCGGTTCGGGTGGAGGGGGTGCTGAGTAAGGGGGCGTCGATCGAGGCGTTGACCGATACTGTGCGCAGGGTTGCGCATGGGGAGCGGGTGCTGGAACCGCAGGCGGTTGCCGAAGCGCTGGGTGGCACGGACAATCCGCTCACTGCCCGGGATCTCGAGGTCCTCCAGCTGGCCGCGCAGGGGCGCACGCCCGGGGAAATTGCTGAGGCACTGCATCTTTCGGCGGGGACGGGTCGTAATAATCTGGCCGCCATCAATCGCAAGGTGGGGGCTCGTAATCGCATCGAGGCGATACGGATTGCGGTTGGCCGGGGATGGATCTGATGTGCATTTTGCACGGAGAGGCGTGCGATCTGCATCGGTCGGCGGCCGGGCAGCGCTCACGCGGTTCGTCATCTGCGCTGGTCAGCGGCGTGCGCGCCGTCCGATCCGCGAATCAAACGCAGCGCACGGCTCGTGCCTCGCCGCCGACAATATCGCTGCGAACAACCCCGAGGCCGAGCCGGTGGCGATTGCCGTCGGAGAACAGGAGAGATGATGTCTGCTCAATGTGACGTATGCGGTAAGAAGCCGAGTTTCGGCAAGCGGGTGGCCCGCGCCGGACGCCGTGCGCAACGGCGGTACGTCAAGGGGCGGACGAGTCGCCGGTTCAATCCGAATATTCAGCCTGTGCGGACCGTGCAGAACGGTGCGCCCGTGCGGATGAAGGTGTGTACCTCGTGCATCAAGAAGGGCAGTGTGCAGCGTCGCGCATAGTTATCGCGAATGAGGCGGCGATGCACCTTGTTTCGCGACCGGCGCACCGATTCTTGGCATGGTTGACCAGTGGTCGGCATCGGTACGAGCGCGACGAATTCCTCTGCAACGACTGCGGATTGCCGACCGCACCGCTCGACGGCCCGGATGAGTGGTACACGGTGCACGACCATGTGTGGGAATGCGCTGCTGCTTCGGCGGACAGCATTCTGTGCATCGGCTGTCTGGAGGCTCGGCTCGGACGCCGTTTGCACCACACCGATTTCGTCGCCGCGGTATTGAACGATCCGAGCTACGGACACCACAGCCCTCGACTGCAAAACCGCCTACGTCCACCGCTCACGAACTGAGCCCTGCCAGTGGACCGATCGGAAACTGGTGGTGGCATCGCCCGAGAGCGCCGCACCATCAGTTCCCCGTGATCACTTGTCCAGCAACGCCTCTGCCGCGCTGATCGCCCGGGTGAGTGACTTCGGCTCAGGAGCGAGCCCGGCGACGATCGCGTCGATACCCCGTAGCCCAGCTGATTGCAGCAGTCGCTTTTCGTTGGTAACCCATTCACCGCGAGCGGCGAGAACCGCGTGTGCTGTCTGCATCGCCGAGATGCCGAGAGCCGCTGCTACTTCCGTGCATTGGGCGCGAGACACATAGTTGGCCTTGGCGTATTGCAGAGTCATCGTGGCTCGATTCCGCCAAATCGGCGGCGCCGCTGCACGAAGGGCCGCAGGGTAGGACGGCCGGGGGAGAGTGCCGTGCAGCACCTGGTTGATGGCGAGTTCAGCGACCACCAAATAGCTGGGGATTCCAGCAAGGTGGAACATCAGCGGCTCCCAATGGAACCGCCCTTGCTCGGCCTCGGCTAGTTCATGTTCGACCACATCGAGATCGCGGTAGTGGACGTCGACTTTGCGGCCATCAATGGTGAACCACGCCCCGCCGTTGAAGACACCACCACCCCAACCACCGATCTCGGAAACCTCGCCCGCCCAGCCGATTTCACGGAGTGCAGCGGGATCGAATGTTCCTCGGTAGTAGACGGCGAGGTCCCAGTCGCTGTCTTCGGTATGGGTGCCCTGCGCGCGGGAACCACCGAGGGTGACGGCGTGGACGCCGGGGAGAGTGGCCAATCGGCCGGTGACGTGCTTAAGGAAGGTCATAGTCGTCCCGGGGGTAAGCGGAGTGATGACGGATACGGGCAGCACCACCGGGCGCTGAACCACAACTGGGGCAGCGTTATTCGGCGGGCGCACTCGGCATCGGTCATCACTCCACGAGTCGGATCGTACCGGGCCGGCGCGACGAACTCGAACGATTTTCCAGGCGGCTACCGCTCGGGTCGTTTGGGCCGGGCGCGCAGGTGCGCACGTTCACCTTGTTTGCCGAAAAGGCTGAGGAATTCGACGGGTTCGGTGTCGGCGGCACCGAACCAGTGCGGTACGCGGGTGTCGAACTCGGCGGCCTCGCCGGGGGTGAGGATCAGGTCGCGTTCGCCGAGGACGAGCCGCAACTTGCCGTTGAGGACGTAGAGCCATTCGTAGCCCTCGTGTGTCTTCGGCGCGGGTTCGCTGCGGCGGGAGTCGGCCGCGATGATCATCTTGAAGGCTTGGATGCCGCCCGCTCGGCGGGTGAGCGGGAGGATCGTCATGCCGTGGTGGGTGACCGGTCGCAGGTGGATGCGCGGGTCACCGGTGGCGGGGGCGTCGACCAGTTCATCGAGGGTGACGCCGTGGGCGCGGGCGAGGGGGAGCAGCTGCTCGAGGGTCGGGCGTCGGCCGCCGGACTCCAGGCGAGACAGGGTGCTGACCGAGATGCCGGTGGCCGCCGAGAGGTCGGCCAGGGTGGTTTCGCGTTGCCGACGCAGTGCGCGCAGCCGTGGTCCGACCGCGTCGAGTGCCTGATCGAGATCGTCGTCCATACCGTCATCTTGCCAGATCGGCAACAAAGTTTGCACATATGCCGGGCTCGGTCGCATGGTGGGTCGCGGAGGTGGTCGAGATGACTGAACAGCTGAAAGACGGCTATGACGTGGTGGTTGTCGGCGGTGGCGCGGCCGGCCTGAGCGGGGCGCTGATGCTGGGCCGGGCACGGCGGGCGGTGCTGGTGATCGACGCGGGCGCGCCGCGCAATACCCCGGCGACCGGCGTGCACGGACTGCTGGCCAGGGAGGGAATGGCGCCGGGCGAGCTGCTGGAGCGCGGGCGAGCGGAGGTGCGTGGGTACGGCGGTCAGGTGGTGACCGGCGAAGTCACCGCTGTGGACCGGGTGGACGACGGATTCGCGGTGACACTGGCGGACGGCCGGGCGGTCCGCGCCCGGCGACTGCTGGTGACCACCGGCCTGGTAGACGAGCTGCCGGACATCGCGGGACTGCGTGAGCGGTGGGGACGAGACGTGCTGCACTGCCCGTACTGTCACGGCTGGGAGGTGCGCGACCAAGCGATCGGTGTGCTCGGTACCGGACCGATGGCGGTGCACCAAGCCCTGCTCTTCCGTCAGTGGAGCGCCGACATCACGCTGTTCACGCACACCATGCCATCACTTACCGCTGCGGACACGGAGCAACTCGCTGCACGCGGCATCAGGGTGGTGGCAGGCGAAGTGGCAGCGTTGGAGATCGTCGATGACCGTTTGGCAGGCGTGCGCATGAGCGACGGCACGGTGGCCCCGCGCGAGGCGGTGACGGTCCAGTCCCGGATGGTGGCGCGTCCGGATTTCCTTGCGGCACTGGGGCTTCAGCCAGCACAGCACCCGTCGGGTATGGGCGAGCACATCCCGGCGGACGCGGCCGGCCGTACCGACGTGCCCGGCGTGTGGGTCGCCGGCAATGCCACCGACTTGTCCGCGCAGGTCGGCGGAGCCGCGGCGGCAGGCGCTTTCGCGGCGGCGCAGATCAACGCGGATCTGGTCACCGAGGATACCCGCCGCGCGGTGGACGCGTACCGGAACCCGTTCTCCCCGAAGAACGAAGCGGACGTCGGTGAGTTGGTGTCGGCCGAGCGTCGACACGGACTGTGATCACCTGACCCGCGAGATCACCCCTCGGGCAGCGGAATCAGCTCGAGGTGCTCAGCCGCCTTCGATGTGCCGCATGCACTGCGACCGGACACCAAGTCCACCCCACCACCGTGCGACACCAGGAACCTGCCACATACGCAGCGCAAATAGCGCACCGCCCCGTGTGCGGAGACGAGCATGGGCGAGGGCCAGGAGCAGGAGGGGCAGGCGGCGGACATGGGAGCTAAGCCTGGGTAGTCACCGAAGGTATTGCAATCTTCTGTGCGGCGTGGCGACCGATCGGTATGAAATTTAGTCCGCAAATAGGACATTCGCGGATGTTCCAGGCGTACCGGGCATTCTTGCTGTGCGCCTGGAACTTCTGCGCTACCCGACTTACCGAATCGAGGCCGTTTCTTTCGAGGGTTCGACAGTGGCGGGAATGAGCCGGCGGCGCGGGAAAGGTGTCCACCAATTGGCCGCGCCCATGAGTTTGACCAACGCGGGCACCAGCAGCATGCGGACCAAGGTGGCATCGATCAGCAACGCGATGATCATGCCGAGTCCGAGAAAACGCATGGGCGTCAACGGAGAAAGAGTGAACGCGCCGGTGACGATAACGAGCAGCGTCGCGGCGGCCGTGATGACCCGGGCGGTCTTGAGCGTCCCGATGCGGCCCGATCCCGCGGTATCGGCCCCCGCCGCATGCGCCTCCACCATGCGGGACAGCAGGAAAACCTCGTAGTCGGTGGACAAACCGAAGACGACTGCGATGATCAGCACGAGCATGCCCGCGGCGAGCGGACCCGGACTGATACCGAGCACACCCGCGAGATGGCCGTCGTGGAAGATCCAGGTGAGCACGCCGAAGGTGGCGGCGAGGCTGAGGAACGCCATCGCTACGGCCTTGAGCGGCAATACGATCGATCGGAACGCCGCCGCGAGCAGCAGTACGGTCGCGCTCACCATGGCCAGAATCATCCAGGGCATGGCGCGCACGATGGAGTGCACACTGTCGACGGTGGCGGCGGTATCGCCACCGATCCGCAAGAACGTGCCGTCCGGGGGAATCAGCGCACGAATGTCTTGCACAGTGGCCGAGGCGTTTTCGCTGCGGTCGGTGGCATCGAGGAACGCGTGGAGGACGACGAAATCCTCGGCTCGGCCCACCTGGAACACCTGCCGGACACCGTCGACCCGGCCGAGCGCCGTGCTCGCGGCATCCACCGCGGCCGACTGCGGCGGTCCGTCGACTCCCTGCAGCACCGCCGTGACACCACTGCTCGCCGCAGGGAACGTGGCGGTGAGTTCCTCGACGGTGCTGCGCATTTCGTTGCCCGCGGGCAACGCACGATGATCGATGTCGCCGAGCTCGGCCCCGGTGAGCGGCAGGGCGAGCAGCACAAGTATCGCGCCGACCACGACGGTGACGAGGCCGGGCCTGCGCAGCACGGCGTCCACCACCCGTCCCCAGAACCGTTCGGTGCGATCTTTGCTGCCCGCCTTACCGATTCGGGCACCGAACAGCGCGAGCATGGCGGGCAGCACGGTGAGCGAGAGACCGGCGGCGAGCGCGACCGCGGCGATCGCGCCGAACCCCAGCGACCGCAGTACCGCCTGTGGGAACACGAAAGTGCCGGCGAAGGCACAGATCAGCAACAAGGCCGAGAAGGCGACGGTCCGACCGGCGGTCGCGCAGGTGCGTTCGATGGCGGACTCGATATCCCGCCCACCGGCGAGCTCCTCCCGGAATCGGGTCACCAGGAACAGCCCGTAATCGATCGCCATGCCCAGCCCGAGCAGCGACGCGATATTCACCGCGAACGTGCTCACCTCGGTGAATTCGGTGAGCAGACGAATGGTGCCCATCGCGCCGAGCACCGCGAGCACCCCGACCGCCACCGGCAGCGACGCCGCGACCACACCGCCGAACACCAGCACGAGGATCAGCAAAGTGAGTGGCAGCGAGAGGGATTCGGCGCGAACCAAATCGTGTTGCGACTGACTGTTGATGTGGGTCGCCAACGCGCTGTAGCCGGACAGCTTGGTATCGATACCCGGAACCCGCAGCGCCGCTTCGATATCGGCATAGGCGGTGACGCGTCGATTGTCGTCACCCGCGAGAAACACCACCGCCAGCGCCTGCCGGTTGTCGGCGGAGCGCAGGAACTGTTTACGCGGCGGCACACTGTTCCAATAGGTTTCGACCGGGCGCTCCAGCAGCGCGGGATCGATCCGGGCGAGCGCCTGTTGCACCCGTGGGCCGATATCGTCGAGTGTCTGGCCGTCGGGCGCGGTGTACAGCGCGACCGCATCGGGGGTCTGCGGCCCGAAGTGTTCCCGCACCAGCCGATCGACCGCGGCCGATTCGCTGTGCGGATCATTGAAGCCCGCCGCGCTGACCTTGTCGGCGGTATTCATCCCGAGCAGCCCGAACAGCAGCATCACCCCGACCACCACGGCGAGGACCGTGCGCGGCCGGGCGATGACGAACCGTGCCCAGCCGGTCATCGTGCCGGTAAATCTTGGGGTGCGAGATCGGCTTCGAGGGTGGCGGCGATCTTGTCGAGCAAGGCCTCCAGCCTCGGCTCGACGCCGGCGCCGTTGCGACAGGACACCGTCAGCTCGAGTTGCCCGCGCGACTCGACCATGCCGAACAGCATCGGCATCGCCCCGCTGTGCTGCGGCAGCACTCGCATCGTGCTGGGGGTCCACCCGGGCACGGCCATCTCGTCCAGGTCGACGCTGCCCATGTGCGACACCGTGGCGGACACCATGTTCCGGTTGCACCGGGCCCCGAGCCAGTTGCTCACCCGCAGCACTGTGCGGATGGCGGCGGGCGGAAACTTCGACAGGCCACCGTTGTCGAGCTGGTTCAACTCGGTCTTGCCTTGCAGCCCGGCCCGCATCCGCGCGCTGACCGTTTCCCAGCTGTCACCGGGCGCGACGTCGACGAACAGCGGCAGCGCGAGATTCCCGGTCGAACGCAGTGCGGGGTCATGCCTGCGCAGATCGACCGGCACCATGAAGCGAGACTTCGCCCCGGCCTCGGCGGCGAGGATCGCCGAGACCCGCGCGACGATGCCCTTGCCGTTCGCGTGAATGGTGCGGTGCCGCAACAACCATCGCGACGCGTTCGGATCCTGCCGCCCGCGACCGGTCGCCGCGCGGTAGGTCGGCAGCACGAGCGTCTGCTTACCCGGCGCACCCACCTGCGCCACCAATTCGGCGTCGGCGATCGGATCGGGCGCGCCGACCGGCGCCACCCCGCGCAGCACGCGCAGCACATCGTCGGCCCACATCCGCATACCCATCCCGTCCATCACTCCGTGGAAGACACGGAATACCAGGGTGGTTTGTTCACCGGTCAGCAGCAGTACCTCGGTGGTCTTCTCCGGCGTCGGCCCGATCGGGCTGTTCAGCACCGCATCGTCTTCCAGCGTGGCGTAGTCGAGCGTCCAGCCGGGGACCACCCGAACCTGGGCGGGCACACCGCTGTCCACCCAGTAGTTGCCGTCGCGGACCAGCCGCGCACCGGGATTCGCCGCGGAGGCAGCGTCTACCGCGCGCTGCACCGCATCCGGGTCCAGGGTGCCGACGCCGTGCACGGCCAGGTGCATCAGGAACGGCGGCGACACTTCCCTGGTGAAGAAGTACAGGCGCTCGGTGGGCGAGATCTTCCGGCGGAAGACGGCGCCGCTGGCCCCACTCGGCGCCGGACGCACGGTATCGCTGCGCGAAGCTTGGTTCATTGGTGACCTCCGGTGCCGACTGGGTGCTGCGGTTCAGCGCAAATTTCGAGTGAGTTCGACGGCGCCGCCCTGGGTTTCGAGCCACGCGAGGAAGGTGGCCAGCCCGCTGTCCCGGTCGACCACCGGGGCGTAGCCGAAATCGCGAGCGGCGGCGGCTGTGTTGTAGGTCGCGCTGCGCGTCATCAGTGCGACGGCGTAGCGCGACAGCGGTGGCGACCAGCGGGTCGCGACCGCCGGTATGCGCCAGGCGGTTTCGATGACGTTGACCACCGCATTGATCACCTTGGGATTGGGCTTGCGGCTCGGTGGTTCATAGCCGAGGTCGGTGGCCACGGCGCCGAGGAATTCCCAGACATTCGTTTTCTCGGCATCGGCGACGAAATACGCCTTGCCGCCCACCGCATCCGAGGCCGCCGCCTTGACGCACGCCTCGACGATGTTGTCGACGTGGCACAGCGACGCGTACACGGTGCGCCCGAACGAGATGTCCGGCAGCGTACCGGCACCGGTCTTGCCGAGCAGCCGCACGATCGGTCCGGACCGGTCGCCCGCGCCCCAGATCGCGCGCGGCCGCAGTGCGCAAGTGGTGAAACCTGCTGTGTCGGAGGCCAATACGGCGCGCTCGGCGGCGGCCTTGGTCTCCGAGTACAGGTTCAGGTAGCGCTGCGGGTATGGG
This sequence comes from Nocardia suismassiliense, assembly GCF_900269665.1. Lineage (GTDB taxonomy): Bacteria > Actinomycetota > Actinomycetes > Mycobacteriales > Mycobacteriaceae > Nocardia > Nocardia suismassiliense. Next base: position 6,382,757 of record NZ_LT985361.1, on the reverse strand, counting down.
ACCGACTCATCGATGTCGAGCTGGTCGCCGCCGTCGTAGACCATCAACGCACTCGGGCTGGAGATGAAGACGAATCGAGACGCGCCACCGCGGCGCGCGGCGTCGAGCAGGTGCTCGGTCGCGCGGACATTTTCGTTCCAGAACTGTTCCCGGGTGCCGCGCTCGTCGACCCGTGCGGCACTGTGGAACACGATGTCGACGCCGTCGGTGGCGGCCACCAGCGACGCCGGATCGGTGAGATCGCCGTAGACCAGCTGTACCCGGTCGACGTCGGTGCCGAGATCGGTCAGCTTGCTGGTGCGCCGCACCAGAATCGACACCTCGTGCTCGCCGTCGCGGACCAGCCTGCGCACCAGCGCCCCGCCGAGGAACCCGGAGGCGCCGGTCACCAACACTTTCGTCATGCCTGCGCCTCGCTGCCGCTCGCCCATTGCGCCTCCTGCGTTCGCCACCAGGTCATTCCGAAGATCTGCGTCAACACAGCTGTCTCGACGGGGGAGCGCCCCGAACCCTCGGCCGCCCGCAGCGCGGGCCGGATCTGAGCCGCGTGCACCACGACGCTGAGGAACGCGTCGATCCACCACGCGGCGCGCAGCCCCCGGTTCTCGGGCACCCGATCCGCCGCGATCGCCAGCACACCGCCGGCCAGATACAACCAGCCGAGAATCGGAATCGCCCGCAGCACCGTTGTTTTCGTGCTCATGCAGCCGCTCCGATCTGCTTGGTGGCCCACAGGGCGAGCTGCTCCCGGCCGATCTTGGCGTTGTGCCGGATGTCGACCGGAAAACCGGGATGGATCAGGAAATCCGCGATCGGGCGGGTGAGCTCGAACTCCGACCCGCGGGCCCGCAGCGCGGCCCCGACCGCCGCGCCGTCGGCCTCGGGCTTCAACTCGATGCAGAGCACTGGGCGCTGCGCACCGCGCGCGCCGACACCCACCAGTGCCGTCCGGGCAACGCCCGCAACGGTATTGAAGATCTGCTCCACCTGGACGGTGAACATCGGCCCGTCGGCGGTGACCACCCGCTGGCTCTTGCGTCCGCAGAACCAGATTCGGCGCTCGTCATCGATCCAGGCGAGATCGCCGGTGCGATGCCAGATCCGGTCGCCGTCGACGATCTTGCCCTGCCGGTTCGCCTCCGCCGGCCAGTAGTAATGCGTACTGACATTCGGGCCCGCGACAACCAGTTCGCCGATACCCCGCGAACTTTCGAGGTCACCGGCCAACTCCTCGACCTGTGCCCAGGTCGGTAGCGGCTCGTCGGTGATCGCGACCACCCTGGCCTCGATCTTGTCCGCCGGTCGCCCGATGCAGGTGCCCTCGCCGCGGTGCGTGCGATCCACCAGACCGTCGAACAGTTCCCGGGATTCGACGAGCGACATCGGCAAGGCCTCGGTGGACCCGTAGCCTGCGAAGATCTGCACGTCCTCGGCCAGCACCTCGCGCAATCCGGCGATGCACCAGTCGGGGACCGGCGCGCCACCGGAGTAGATGCTGCCCAACGTCTTCAGCTCGATCGGCCGCTGCTGGAGATACCGCAGCAGTGGAATCAGCAGCGCGGGGGAGGCGAACATCGTGCGCACGCCGAACTTCTCGATCGCGTGCGCCACGTGCGCCGGATCGGTGGAGCCGACCTTGCTCGGGATCAACGGCGGTAGCACGCAGCGCGATCCGAGCAGCAGATCGAGAATGCCGACCAGCGGCAAGGTGATCAGGGAGGTCTCCGGTGCGATCCGGCCGCGGGCCGTGTGCACCTGCTCGACCATCGACGCCAGATTGCCGTGCGTCAGCTCGACGGCTTTGGCGGGTCCGGTACTGCCGGTGGTGAATCCGATCACCAGCACGTCGTCGGCGGCGCCGGGTACCCGCTCGGGCGCGACGCCGGACGGCGTGGTGCCCCACGCCGCCAGCCGTTCGCCACGCCAGAACCAGCGCTTGCCCACGGTCACCGTGGTCCGCACCTTGCGGAAGCTACGCCGGAACAGCACCCGCACCGCGTGCGCGGGCGGGATGCCGATGAACGCCTCCGCTTCTACGGCGCGCAGACAGTGCACCATCTTGCGCAGGCCCATCCCCGGGTCGATCACCACGGGCACGGCGCCGATCTTCAAGAGCCCGAACAGGATCGCGTAGAGCTCGGGACTCGGCAGCACCAGCACGATGGTGCGGGTGCCGGTGCCGACACCCGCCGCGGTGAGTCGCTCGGCGATCGCCTCGGACCAGTCGTCCAGCTCGCGATAAGTGACGTGCTGATAGGACGGCAGGTCAGCGGATTTCGCCCCGTCGGGGTAGATCACCGCTTCTCGATCCGGTTCCGCGCGCGCGAACGCCCGGAACCGGTCGATGGCCTGCCAGTAGGTCGCCGAGGTCACGCAGCCGCCCCGGCGAGCACGGGCAGCCGGTACAGCACCGCCGCCGCCGACGGGCCCGCGCCCGCCGCGACGAACAGCACGTGCGTGAAGTCCCGCAGGGTGTCCGAGACGACCGCGCGGTCGTAGGCCTGCGGCAGCGACGCGGTGTGCGGGTCGCCGTCGGTCAGGTCCGGTGTGCGCACCGAATCCTGTTCGATGCCAAGAGCTTCCGCGAGCTGGGCCGGGAAGTCCGGGCTCGGTGTCGACGCGATGAGCGCCGTGCCGGCCAGGTCGCTGTGCCCGGCGTCGGCGAGCGCGGCCCGAGCTGCCTCGGTGGCCACGCTCAGCAGGCGGTCCGCGAAGCCGGGCTCCCGCTCCACGGTCATCACGCCGCGGCCGACGGTGCCCATGGTGGCCGTGTCGACGTACGCCTCGACCGCCGGGGTGCCGTCGCCGTTCACCGTGTGCACCCGGCCGAAGCCGTCCGGCTCGTCGGTGTGCTCTAGCAGCAGCGCGGCGCCCGAAGTGGCGTAGGGGAAGTCGTCGGTGGCCGCCGACCGGGTCATCGACGGGTGACCGTCACCGGCGACGATGAGCACGTGCTCGGCGCTGCCGGTCGCCAGGATGGCGGTGGCGACCTGGACCGCGTTGAGCACGCCGGTCGCGCCGTTCATCAGGTCGAACGAGAAGGTCCGCGGATCGTTCTTCGCGTACTCCAGGCCGATGCCCGCCGCCTTCTGGATCAGCGCGGAGACGGCCGGTTCGACGGTGTTGGAGTCGCGGAAGACACCGGCGTTGATCAGCACGCCGACCTGGTCGGGCCGGACTCCGGCCCGCTCGAGGCTCTGCTTCGCGGCCAGGCCGCTGTTCTGCACACTGCTCTGCGTATCGCGGCTGATGCCGATGGATTTGATGCGAACGCCCATGGCTGACCTCAGACCTTCAGAGACGAGATGGTGGTGGACAGGAAGCCGGTCACGATGCCGGAGGCGGCGGGAATCATCAGCAGCTTCGAGCCCGCCGGGATGTTCTGGTCGCTGAGCTGATCGTGCAGGACGATGAAATGCGAAGTGGTGGAGGTGTTTCCGTACTTCTCGATGACCCGTAGATCCGGCGGCATCGGGGTGCCGAACTCGCGCTCGCAGATGGCGTTCATCCAGGGGATCGCGGCCGCGCCGAACTGGTGGTGGATGACGTAATCGAACTTCTCGTCGGCGAAGGTGCGTCCGCGCGCCTGGAGATAGTTGATCTGGCTGTCGGTGCCCAAAAGGAAGCGGTCTTCGTTGTGCATTTTGCGGTTATCGGTGTACAGCGCAACACCCTGGCTCTTGTCGCTCGGCATGCCGAGGCACAGCTCGGAGTACTCCGCTGCCGTCATCATCTCGATGTAGTGGATCTTGTCGTTGTCGTCGACCGCCTCGTCGAGCACGACCGCGGCGCCCGAGTCGCCCACCGACAGCGACGCGAACTGCAGATCGTATTTCTCGGAAATCTCGGCCACCGCGGTGTCGGCGATGGGAGTAATGGCCTCACCGCTCACCACCATGCCGTTGCGCACCGCCCCGGAGCGGATCATCCGGTCCAGAATGTAAGTGCCGGTGAGCATCCCGGCACAGGCGTTCGACACGTCGAAGGTAATCGCGTTCTTCGCCCCGATAAGGCGGCTTATCGAACCGGCGAAGGACGGCTCCATGTAGATGCGGCTGCCGTGGTTGCTCCGGGTGATCGAGGTGGAGATGATCACGTCGAGCTCGGCTGCTTCGTATCGCGACCTGGACAAACAGTCTTCCGCCGCCTTCATGGCGATCGCGAAGGAGTCCTCGTAGCTGTCCGGGTTCGTATCGTGCACCCGGCGCTCTTTGACGCCGGTGATTTTCTCGAGATCGAAAGACGGCGGTTCCTTCAACCGGGAGAGCAACTCCTGGGTGGTTACGATATTCGAAGGCAGATAGGCGCCGATGGATTCGAATCGTGAATGCGACACGCGCGCTCCTGGAAATCGTGGAAAGAAACGGTTCCGGATCGTCTCTGATCTTCGGTGCGACGGACACTACCCGACGGTAACTACGAATGCCTATGGCTCAGAAGTGGGGGCCGATCACTGTGCAGAAGTACATGTTTCGTGAAGTATCACTAACTGGTGACCGACTGGCTATGGAGTGCTGGCGGGGTGGATTCGGGGCGAATAGTGCGGGTTGCCAATGGTTTCCGGGGCTGGTGCGGCGACGCGGAACGGGGCTGTGCATCAGGTCGTCGCCATAGATCGGCTAACCGATGGCTACCCTAGTGTTCTGCTGGAACTATGGGTGGCGTGCCAGGGCGATGTGAGTGACTTCACTGCGAGTCGTACAGTTGAATACCCCGCTCGGCACACGCTAGGTCGTACAAGACTCAACTATGTTGCGGCCGAACAGAACCCGCACAGGGCGGCATTCGCGGTGATAAAGGGGTGCCCGAGTCGTGGGCGGAGGCACGCCGGAATACTGTCTGGGTCGTTAGGCTGGGGCATTCCGCCGACTAGTCGAGGAGATAGCGATGACCACCGCTACTGAGCACGTCGATGTGCTCATTGTCGGAGCCGGACTGTCCGGTATCGGCGCGGCCTATCACTTGCAGCAGGCCTTCCCGCAGCGGACCTACACGATCCTGGAGGGCCGCGACGCGATCGGCGGGACCTGGGATCTGTTCCGCTATCCCGGAATTCGCTCCGACTCCGACATGTACACCCTGGGCTACCGATTCAAACCGTGGCTGGGCGACAAGTCGATCGCCGACGGCGATTCTATCCTCGACTATGTGCGCGACACCGCCGCGGAGCACGGCATCGACCGGCACATCCGCTTCGGGCATCGCGTGCTGCGCGCCGAATGGTCGTCGGTGGACAACCGCTGGACCGTGCAGGCCGAACGGACCGACAGTGGCGAGACGGTCGTGCTCACCGCGGGCTTCCTGCTGTCCTGCTCCGGTTATTACGACTACGACGCGGCCTACACCCCGGACTTCCCCGGCGTCGAGCGCTTCACCGGACCTGTTGTGCACCCGCAGTTCTGGCCCGAGGACCTGGATTACGCGAACAAGAAGGTGGTGCTGATCGGCAGCGGCGCCACCGCGGTCACGCTGGGTCCCACGCTCACCGAGCAGGGCGCGCACGTGACCATGCTGCAGCGCAGCCCTAGCTACATCGTCTCCCGGCCCGCCCGCGACGCCCTCGCGATGAAGCTGCGCCGCCGCCTGCCGCCGCGCGCGGCCTACGCGCTGATCCGAGCCAAGAACGTGGCGCTGGCCACGACGGTTTATCAACTGAGCCAACGCTATCCGGCGTGGGTGCGCGAACGCATCCGCGGCTACCAGGAACGCTGGCTGCCGCCGGGCTACGACATCGATACGCACTTCACGCCGAGCTACAACCCGTGGGATCAGCGACTCTGCCTGGCGCCCAACAACGATTTCTTCCGTGCCATCCGCAAGGGCAAGCTGGACATCGTCACCGATCGCATCGAGACCTTCACCGAGACCGGGCTGCGGCTGGCCTCCGGTGCGACGCTGGACGCCGACATCGTCGTCACCGCAACAGGATTGAACCTGCTCGCCTTCGGCGGCATCGACCTCGCGGTGGACGGGCGGCCGGTGACCCTGTCCGACAGCATGGCCTACAAGGCGATGATGCTGTCGGATGTACCGAACTTTGCCTACATCATCGGCTACACCAACGCCTCGTGGACGCTGAAGGCCGATCTGGTGTCGGAGTATCTGGTTCGGTTGCTCCGGCACATGTACGCGCGCGGTTATGCGCGCTGCACGCCGGTGCGCGACCCGTCGGTCGGTGCGGAATCGTTGTTCCTGAATTTCAATCCCGGATATGTGCAGCGGGCCGCGAGTCACTTCCCGATCCAGGGCGACCGTGCGCCGTGGCGATTACGGATGAACTATCTGCGCGACATGATCACGTTGCGGCATGGATCGATCGCCGACGACGCGCTGCTCTTCGAGCGGGCGGAGCGAACCGAGCCGGTGGCGGCGCGGGACTGAGCCGAACGCTAGGCCTCGGTGATCACCGAAGACCGGGCCCGCGCAATCTGTTCCAGCACGGTCGCGGCGTGCTCGTCGAATCGGGCCCGGGAGACCGGTATTTCACCGTCCAGCCAGGGCCGGTAGAGGTAGGCGAGCGCGCCGAAGATGGCGCTCGCGTTGAGTGCGTTGTCGTACTCGTCCGGTGCGGACCGGGAGTAGTCGCCGGCGCCGATCGTCAAGGCGATCGGCGCCGTGAATAAGCCGATCAGCTCGTTCGCCCGCGGCATCAGCACCGGGGTGGCCTGCGATTCGACGAACATGATCCGGCCGCGCCTGCGGTCTTCCACCAGATAGTCGGTGAATATGCCGACCAAGTGGCGGAACATGGCGTCGCGCTCGATCGGCGCGGTGGGTAGCGCGTCGAGTAGTCGGTCGCGGGCGCCGAGCACGACGGTGTCGAGCACGGTGGTGAGCAGCGCGTCCAGATTCGGGAAGCTCTCGTAGAAATAGCGTTCGGTCAGCCCGGCCTGCCTGCACACCCCGCGCATCGAGGTCTCGGCGGCGCCGACGGTGCCCATGAGCTCGGTGCACGCCTCGATGAGCTGCTCGCGGCGGCCGGCGACCCGATCGGCGGGTGACCGTCCGCGCCAGCGGCGCATGCCCGGGATCGACCCGTCGTCTTCGGCGACCATGGCGCCATCCTCTCACACCGTCTTGTAGACATCGGATGATGTTGACAGCATCTGATGTCAGCAATAGATTGCCAGCATGCCGGGCCGCAATCCCAGGCTGTAGGGCTTCGCCGATCAGAGATGAGGATGCGAGATGGGCTCCACCGTCTATGCCGATCAGGCGCACGCGATCAACGCCCGCGAGGTGAGCTTCGACTTCGACACGGTGCCGATGCACTACATCCCCGGCGAGGTGATGGCGACCCACATCATCAACGTGATGCACCTGGTGTTACCCGAGGGCGAGCGGGCCATGGCGCAGGCGCTGGCCGAGGCCCTGCCGCTGATCGACGACGAGCGGCTGCGCGAAGAAGTACGCGGGTTCATCGGGCAGGAGGCCATGCACGCGAGTTCGCATGAGCTGGCCAGGAAACAACTCGAGCGGCTCGGCCTCGACGTGCGTCCGATGGTGGAACGTGTTGCGTGGCTGGTCGATCGGGTGCTCGGCGACCACGGGTTGTCCGGACGCGCCAAGCACGCGTGGCTGTGTGAGCGGCTGGCCCTGTTCGCCGGGATGGAGCACTACACCGCCGTCATCGGCGAATGGCTGCTGACCAACGACACTTTCGTGCGGAAGGGGATGCATCCGGCGATGCTGGATCTCATCCGCTGGCACGGCGCGGAAGAGGTCGAGCACCGCAGCGTGGTCTACGACGCGTACATGTATGTCGACGGTGGCTACGGCCGTAAGGCCAGGCAAGCGGTGATCGCGAGCACGGGATTGCTTGTGCTGTTCGTCATTTCGGGCGGCTACCTCTTCCACAAGGACCCCTCGCCGCACAAGGGCAGATTCTGGCCACTACAGCTGGCCAGTGCCTCGGTGCGCGGCGTCGTGCCGAGCTTCACCACCTTCTTCACCGAGATTCCCCGCTATCTGCGGCCGGGTTTCCACCCGTCGCAGCTCGGGCCGATGGACAACGCGCTGCGCTACCTCGCCCAGTCGCCCGCGGCTCGGGCGGCCGTCGCGTGACGGCCGTCGAGGAGGGGTATCGGCCGGGGCCGGGGCTGCGGATGATCGCGACGGTGGCCGACGCGTACAAGCGTGTCTTCGCCGAAGGGGATGCGGCGCAGCTGCTTTCGCGGCCACAGCCGGTGCGGCACACCGGGTACGACTTCACTGTCGTCATCGATCGGATCGAGCAGGCGGCCGACGAGGTGGTCAGTGTGCTCCTGACCGATCCGGACGGCGGCCTGCTGCCCGCATGGACGCCCGGCGCGCATCTGGACGTGTTCCTTCCGTCGGGGCGCCAGCGGCAGTATTCGCTGACCAGCGATCCGGCCGATCGGCGGCAGTATCGAATTGCCGTGCGCTACATCGCCGATGGCGGCGGCGGATCACGCGAGATCCACGAGCAGCTGCGGGTCGGTGACCGGCTGGCGGTGCGTGGGCCGCGCAACGCCTTCCCGTTCATCGAGGCGCCGCAGTATCTGTTCGTCGCCGGCGGCATCGGGATCACGCCGATCCTGCCGATGGTCGCGGCGGCCGAGCGGGCCGGAACGCGTTGGCGGCTCATGTATCTGGGCCGCTCGCGCGCGCGGATGCCGTTCCTGTGCGAGTTGGCGTTGCTCACCGGCGGCGACGTGGTGGTCCGCCCGGACGACGAATTCGGCATGCCGGACCCGCGCATGATCTTCGAGCAGGCACCGACCGGTGCCGCGGTATACGTCTGCGGCCCACCGCCATTGGCCGAGGCGGCGCGCCAGGTGTTGTCGCTGCACGATCCGACGGCCTCGCTGCACACCGAGCGGTTCTCACCGGTGCCGGTGCGTGATGGCGCGCCCTTCCGTATCCGGCTGCGCCGCAGCGGCACCGAGGTCGACGTTGCGGCCGACGAGTCCGCGCTCGCCGCGATCCGGCGGCAGCTGCCCGGCATCGCCTACTCGTGCCAGCAGGGATTCTGCGGCACCTGTCGCGTCGGTGTGCTGGCGGGAGAGGTCGACCATCGGGACCGGTTCCTGTCGGACGGTGAACGTGACCGCACCATGCTGACCTGTGTATCGCGGGCCCGCGGTACCGAACTCGACCTAGACCTGTGAACTCGGCGATCAACGTCGCTCGCCGAGTTCGCGGGTCAGCTACCCGCTGACCCGCAACTGTCCATAGTCACGGCGCAGCCGGGAAGATCCCCGGCAGCTGCAGCGCGTATTCGAGATCGGTGCGGGTGCCGAGGGTAGTCAGCAGTACGCGGATCATCGTGAGCCGTGCCGCGGCAACCGTTTCCGCGTCGGGCCCGGCCCCCGGCTCGGTGCCCGCGGAGATGCGGTAGACCACGTACTCGCAAACATGCAGTGCCGCATCGAGATCGAGCGGACTCGGTACCGGACGGCCGAGCTCGGTGAACGTCTCGCGGACCAATCTGCGGATATCGTCCAGTGCCCGTTCCCGATACGCCGACACCGGCGAGGCCGGATCGTGCAGCTCGGCGAACAGCGGCCGCAGCATCGCACCGTGACCCCCCGCCCAGTCGAGGTAGGCGTCGATCAACCGGATGCCGAGCTCGACGGGTTCGTCGGTGCCGGTCAGCGCCACCCGGATGCCCTCGACCAGACCGTCGTTCGAGGTGTTGAGCAGCACGTGCAGCGGCTCGGTCGCGTTGCCGAAGTAGCGGTAGAAGGTCGGCCGGGCCAGCCCGGCCTGCTCGATGATCTGCGCGACGCTCAGCCCGCGCGAGCCGTTGCGGGTGAACACCTCGGCGGTGGCGAGCACGATCCGGGCGCGGACCTCTTCGGCCTGCTCCTGCGTCTGCGGCGGCCTACCGCGCCGCGTGGTCGCCTCGGTCATCGCAGCACTCGGCAGACATGGTGCTGCTTCACAGCGAGCAGCCTGCCGGGTCTGTGTTCCATGACCAAGAGCTTGACACGAGGTGTGGCACGCCTATTAATCTAACACTAGTGTTCAGTTAAAGGCGGATGGGCGCACGGCTCGTCCGACCGTCCTATCGAGAGGGCCGACAATGACGACCGCCCCCCAGCTCGCCGCGGCAGACGCGTTGCCATCGTCGCTGGTCCAGTCCCTGCTCGACGGTGCGACCGCGGGCGGTGCGCCCTCGGTCGAGGTGTTCGCCCCCGCCACCGGGCAGAAGATCGCCGACCTCCCGCAGTCTTCGGTCGCCGATATCGATCGGGCGTTCGCGACGGCTCGCGCGGTGCAGCAGGAGTGGGCGCGCCGCCCGATCCGCGAGCGCGCCGCGGTGCTGCGCCGCTTCCACGACATCGTGCTCGCCGAGCAGGACGCCATCCTCGACATCGTGCAGACCGAGACCGGTAAGTCGCGCGCGCACGCTTTCGACGAGGTCGGCGATGTCGCCGTCAATGCCAGGTACTACGCGCAGGTCGCGGCGAAACTGCTCGCCACCCGCAAGCCGCGCGGTGTGCTGCCGGTGCTGACCCAGGTCGACGTGCGGCACCGGCCCAAGGGTGTGGTCGCGGTGATCTCGCCGTGGAACTACCCCCTCGCGCTGGCCGCCTCCGACGCGCTGCCCGCCCTGGTCGCGGGCAACGCGGTGGTCGCGCGCCCGGACAACCAGACCGCGCTCACCGCCCTGTGGGCGATCGACGCCGCCGAGCGGGCCGGCCTGCCGCGCGGCCTGTGGCAGGCGGTGCTCGGGCGCGGCTCGGTGATCGGGCACGAGGTGATCGGGCGCGCGGACTACGTCGACTACACCGGTTCCAGCGCGACCGGCCGCACCATCGCCCAGCAGGCGGGGGAGCGGCTCATCGGCTACTCCCTCGAACTCGGCGGCAAGAACCCGTTGGTGGTGCTCGCCGACGCCGACGTGTCCCGGGCGGCCAAGATCGCGATCCGCGCCTGCTTCGCCTCGGCCGGGCAGCTGTGCGAATCGATGGAGCGAATCTATGTGCACGACAAGGTGTATGACCAGTTCGTGGCCGAATTCATCGAGCACGTCAAGGGTATCGAGCTCGGCGGCGGCCTGAACTACGACAGCGACATGGGTTCGCTCACCTTCCCGCGCCAATTGGCCACGGTCCGTGCGCATGTCGAGGACGCGGTGGCCAAGGGCGCCACGGTGCTGGCCGGCGGCCGGGCGCGGCCCGACCTCGGCCCGTACTTCTACGAGCCGACGGTGCTGAGCGGCGTGCGGCCCGGCATGACGGTGTATCGCGAGGAGACCTTCGGCCCGGTCGTCTCGATCTACCGGGTCGGCAGCGACGACGAGGCCGTCGAGCAGGCCAACGACACCGCGTACGGCCTCAACGCCAGCGTCTGGACCAAGGACATCGCCCGCGGTCGCGAGGTCGCGGCGCGCATCAACGCCGGTTCGGTGAACGTCAACGAGGGCTTCATCGCGGCCTGGGGCAGCGCCGACGCGCCGTCCGGCGGCCTCGGCATCTCCGGCACCGGGCGCAGGCACGGCGCCGAGGGGCTGCTCAAGTACATCGACACCCAGACCATCGCGGTGCAGCGCATGCTGCCGATCGCGCCGCTGCCCGGCATGTCCGAGGAGCTGTGGGCCAAGACCATGACCTTCTACTTCGGCCTGATGAAAACACTGCGGCAGAAGTAACTTTCAGCGACATCGACAGGGATAGGGACGGATGAAACTCGACACGGTTGCGGGCAAGAAGGTTCTCGTCACGGGCGCCGCGATGGGCCTCGGCAAGCTGTTCGCCGAGCGCGCGGTGCGTGAGGGCGCGGCCGCGGTGGTGCTGTGGGACATCAACGAGGTCGCCCTGAAGGAGACCGCCGCGGAGCTCACCGGTCTCGGCGGCACCATCCATCACTTCGTGGTCGACGTGTCCGTGCCCGCGGCCATCACCGAGGCGGCGGAGTCGGTGCGTGCCGAGGTCGGCACCATCGACATCCTGGTGAACAACGCGGGAATCGTGCGGGGCAACAACTACTTCTGGGAAACCGGGAACCGCGCCGACATCGAGAAGACGATGGCGATCAACGCGCACGCCCCGATGTACGTCACCCTCGAATTCCTGCCCGCCATGGTGGCCGGTTCGACCGAGGCCAGGGTGCTGACCATCGCCTCCTCCGCAGGGTTGGTGTCGAATCCGCGGATGAGCGTCTACGCCGCCTCCAAGTGGGCGGCGCTCGGCTGGTCCGACTCGGTGCGCATCGAACTGGAGCAGGCGGGCCACGACCACGTGAAGGTCACCACGGTCTGCCCGACCTACATCAACACCGGAATGTTCGACGGCGCAAAGGGTTTCCTGTTCACCCCGATCCTCGAGCAGGACGCCGTGGTCGACACCTCCTGGCGCGAGATGAAGAACGGTAACCCGCTGGTGATCCTGCCGTGGACCTCCCGCCTCAACAAGGCGCTGTCGGGCATCCTGCCGATCAAGTTGCGCGACCTGTTCCTCAACTCAGTCGGCGTCTACCACTCGATGGACGAATTCACCGGCCGCAAGAAGTAAGCGACCGCCGTCAGCAACCGTTCAGTAACGCGATGTCCTCGGGCCGGGATGAAGTCAGCACACGCCCGGCCCAAAAGATCGGGCATCGATTCTTGGAGCAGACTATGCGGACCAAGCGCAGCTGGACCTCGATGACGCTCTGCCTGACCGTAAGCACGATTGCCGCGACGGTGGTCGCACTGGCCACCCCCGCGAATGCGGCGACCAATGATCCCCTGTTCGGCAAACAGTGGGGTCTCACCCAGATCAAGGCCACCCAGGCTTGGCCGACGAGTACCGGCGCCGGTGTCGTGATCGCGATCGTCGACTCCGGCGTCGACCTGGACCACCCGGATCTGCAAGGCAAGCTCGTCCCCGGCGCCACTTTCACCGGATGTCCCGACGGACAGCGGCCGTGTGGCAACGGCGACTGGAAGGGGCCGGACGGCGTCGGCTCGACCATCGACGTGCACGGCACCCACGTGGCGGGCATCGCCGCCGCGGCGACCGGCAACGGCATCGGTATCGCCGGGGTCGCACCGGACGCGCAGATCATGCCGGTGAAGGTGGTCGAGAACATCGGCACCTACGAGGACATCGGCGAGGGCGTGCGCTGGGCGGTCGATCACGGCGCGGACGTCGTCAACCTGAGCTTGAGCGGGCTGCCCAACGACCAACTGCTGGCCGTGATCGGGATCGAAAAGCGACTGTCCGATGCGATCGCCTACGCGGTGAGCAAGGGTGTCGCGGTCGTCGCCGCGTCGGGCAACACCTCCCTTCCGCTGTGCCTGGATCCCGCGTTCACCCGTGACGTGATCTGTGTGGTCGGCACCGACCGCCAAGAGCTCAAGGGCTGGTACTCACACTTCGGTCTCAAACCGGATCTGAAGATCGTCTCGGCTCCCGGCGGTGCGGGACTGATCAATTGCGATGACAACGTGTGGTCTTCGGTCCCGCGGGGGACCGGGACCGGCAGCTGCGGTCAGGGCGACTACGACGCGGTCGCCGGGACGTCGATGGCAAGCCCGCACGTCGCGGGTGTCGCAGCGCTGCTGGCCGCGCAAGGGCGGAGCGTGCCGGATATCTACAGCGCCATCCTTCGCACCGCGCGTACGCCGTTCGTCCCCGGTCCGCTGCGTGGGGTCTACACCCCGTTGTACGGGTACGGCATCGTCGACGCCGCGGCAGCAGTCGCGGCATAACGGAGCGCCGGAAGCTACGCCCCGTCGGTTGCTCTGGTTCCGATCACGACGGTGGCGTAGTGCTCGTCGGATTCGGCGATCCGGCCTGCGAGCCCCTGCTCGGTGAGCACCGCGATCGCCGCGGGAGCCTGCTCCTCACTGGACTCGACCAGCAGATGACCGCCCGGGGCCAGCCAGGATCGAGCACCTTCGGCGACGCGGCGGAAGATGTCCAGACCGTCGGGTCCGCCGTCGAGGGCGCTGCGCGGTTCGTGATCGCGGGCCTCCGGCGGCATGTGCGCGATCATCTCGGACGGGACGTAAGGGGTGTTGGCGAGCAGGATGTCGATGCAGCCGAGCAGTTCCTCGGGTAGTGGTTCGAAGAGGTCGCCCTGATAGACCGGCGCGCCGAGCGGGGTGAGGTTGCGGCGGGCGCAGTCGACGGCGATCGGGTCGATATCGGCGGCGGCAAGCGTCACGGCGGTGTGCTCGGCGGCCAGGAGGGTGGCCAGCGCCAGCCCCAAAGCGCCTGAGCCACAACACAAATCGACCACGACCGAATGCCGGTGCCGCGCTCGGGTCAAGCGGGCCGCCTCTTCCACCAGGAACGCGGTGCGCTGCCGCGGCACGAAAACACCCGGGGCGACCGCGACCCGCAGCCCGTGGAACTCGGCCCAGCCGAGCAGATACTCCAGCGGCGTGCCTGCGACCCGCCGCGCGACCAGGTCGTCGAGGTCCGCGCCGGTTTCCGCGGCGGCGGCGGTGAGCAGGCGGGCCTCGTCCTCGGCAAAAACGCAGCCCGCCGCGCGTAAGGACGCGACCACTTCTTCGGTACTACCTGCTGCCATCACTCGGCCATCCTGCCGTGCGCGGACCGGGCGCAGCCAGCGAATTTCCCCGTGATCTCGCTCGCCCGCCGGGGATCCGCACCCTCGTGCGGACCCCGGGCGCGGGCGTGCTCAGCGCGAAGTGGCCAATTCGAAGGTGCGCGTGGCATCGAGATAGATGCCCCGCTGCGACTGCCTGGCCGGCGGCGGCAACTGGGAGACCAGCTGCTCCAGCGAGGTGGTCGCGCCGACCACGGTGGTGCCCGCCACGATGAAGTCGGCGACGGCGCGCCGGATGTGGTTGGGCGAAGTGACGACCACCGCGCTCGTCGCGCCGACATCGCGCAGCAGCTTCGTGCTGAACAAGGCGTTCTGCACGGTCGACCCCGCGCGACCCTCCACGTGGATCCGGTTCGGGGGCACGCCGTGGCCGATCAGCCAGCCTGCCATCGCGTCCGCCTCGGTGATGCCGTTCTGCGGGTTGCCGCCGGTCACCACGATGGGGGACAGCGGCGAGGCGATCGACTGCAGCCAGGCTGCGGTCAACCGGTTCACCAGTTCCGGGCGCAGCGCGCCGTCCGGCAGCAGGCCGTAGCCGAGCACGACGATGCCGGTCTGCGGTCCGACCAACGCGGGCAACGGATTCGGCAACGTGCCGACCGCCGCGCCGATGGCGTTGAGCACGTGGTTGGTGCCCGCCGCCTTGCCGGGGTCGACGGCGTTGAGCCGCGCCATCGCGTCGGCGAGTGCAGGCAGGTCACCCGCGTAGTGCGACCAGATGGCCTGCAGTGACAGCGCGTCGGCGTCGGCGGGGTCGGCGCCGATCAGGGCGCGCAGGTCGGCGCGGCCTGCGACGTCGTTACCGTCGGTGAAGTTGCGCTGGGCGGAGTTGTAGAGGTCGTCGGTCACGTCGGCCTGGGCCGGGACGCCGGCCAGGCCGGTGAGGGTGATGGCCGCGAACAACGCCGCGGCTAGCTGTTTCGAGTGCCTCGAGATCTTCACTACAGTCGACACCTTTCCGCGAAAATGCTGTTGATCAGCGAGCTGAACGATCTGCAAGAAACGGGTCTGGCACGTGCTGGCAGTTAGCCATGGGCAAGCAGGGATCACGATACGGCGGGGTGATCTGGAAATCGCGTATTAGCCGGGCGGATTCTGCGGCTTATTTCTGGCATCGGGACAAACCGGGCGGGCTTGCCGGGCGCAGTCGCGGCGGCCCGCGCGGCCCCGGATAAGGTATGACAGCGTGGATACCGTTTCGCTGACCGGCAAGGAACTCGCCGCCGCCATCAACGCCGACACCAAGCAGCGCGCCGCCGCTCGCACCGAGGCGGGCGCCGCACCGCGCCTGGCCCTGGTCGTGGCGACCGACGACCCGGCCAGCGCCTGGTACGTGAACTCGCTGCGCAAGGCCGCCGAGCGTCTCGGAATCGCCTGCGACACCGTGGATCTCGGCGCCGACGCGAGCGCGGACACGATCCGTGCGGAGCTCGCGGCGCGCAGTGCGGACAGCGCGACCGATGCGATCATGCTCCAGACCCCGCTGCCCGCCGGCATCTCCCTCGACGACGTGAGCTCCGCGATCGTCGCGACCAAGGACGTCGACGGCGTGAGCCCGCTCTCGCTCGGCCTGCTCGCCTCCGGGCTGGACGGCTTCGTGCCCGCCACCGCCGAGGCGGTGGTCGAGTTGCTGAAGCGGCACGAAATCCCGCTCGAGGGTCGGCATGTCGCGGTCGTCGGCCGCTCGAACATCGTCGGCAAGCCGCTCGCCCAGCTGCTGCTCGCCGAGAACGCCACCGTCACCGTCTGCCATTCGCGGACCACCGACCTGCCCGCGGTCACCTCGGCCGCCGACATCGTGGTGGCCGCGGCGGGACGCATCGGCCTGGTCACCGGTAAGCACGTGCGCGAGGGTGCGGTCGTCATCGACGTCGGCACCAACGAGGCCGCCGACGGCGGCATCATCGGCGATGTCGACGCGGAGTCGGTGCGCGGCAAGGCCGCCGCCCTCAGCCCGGTGCCCGGCGGCATCGGGCCCGTCACCACCGCGCTGCTCATGCGGCACGTCGTCGTTGCCGCAGAGAACGCGAGCAGCTGACAGGCCACAGCAACGCAGACCGACGGCCGGTCCGGGAACATCCCGGACCGGCCGTCGCCGTTTTCTCGACACGTCAGCGAAAGTCTTGTGCGCCGCGTCACAGCATGAGTAGCATGCCACTCATCAAGTGAGACATGTTACTTATCTAGGTGGCATGCCATCACAGCTGGCTCTGTGCTGTGGAGGAAAGAGATGAATAGTTCGATTCCCCGGGTCGAGGGGGACGTGCTGCAAGCGAACACCATCCGGAAGATCACCCGCCGGATCGTGCCGTTGCTGATGATCGGCTACATCGTGAGCTACATCGATCGGATCAACATCAGCTTCGCCAAGTTCGGCATGGAGGAGACGTTCGGCATGACCGCGACCCAGTACGGGTTCGCGGCGGGCATCTTCTTCGTCGGTTACGTGCTGGCGGAGGTGCCGAGCAACATCATCATGAACAAGGTCGGCGCCCGGATCTGGCTCAGCCGAATCCTGTTGACCTGGGGCATCATCGCCACCTTGACCGCGTTCGCGACGAGTGTCGAGATGGTCTACGTGCTGCGTTTCCTGCTCGGCGTCGCGGAGGCGGGCTTCTTCCCCGGCATCCTGGTGTATCTGACCCGCTGGTACCCGAATGCCCAACGCGCCAAGGTGATCTCGACGGTGATGGTAGCCATCCCGGTGGCCAGTGTGCTGGGCAGTCCGCTCAACGGCTGGATCCTCGACACCTTCGACGGCGCACTGGGTTTGGACGGCTGGCGCTGGGTGTTCGTCGTCGGCGGCCTGCCCGCGGTGCTGCTCGGCGGCGTCTTCTTCGTCGCGCTCACCGAAACGCCAAGGGAGGCAAAGTGGCTCAGCGAGGCCGAGCGGACCTGGTTGGTCGAGACGCTGGCGGCCGAGAACGCCGAACGTGCGCGCACGGCACCCGCCGGTCATCTGGCGGCGCTGCGGAACAAACGCGTGCTCGCGCTGTGCCTGGCCTACTTCCTGGTGCTGTGCGGTGCGTATCCGCTGGCGTACTGGATGCCGACGGTGGTCAAGGAGGTCGGTGACGGGCTGAGTAGCACCCAGATCGGCTGGTTGTCGGCGGTGCCGTTCCTGCTGGCCGCTATCGGGATGGACGTCACCGGCCGGCTGGGCCGGGCTGAGGGGGCGTCGCGGCCGGTGCTGGTCGCCCTGGGCATCTCGGTGGTCGCGTTCGCCATCACGGCGTTCGCGCTCGGGTCACCGCTGGTGGCGTTCGCCGCGATCACGGTGGCCACGATGGCCGCGCAGACCGCGAAACCCCTGTTCTGGTCGGTGCCGACGGCGTATCTGGCGGGCGCGGGCGCGGCCAGCGGTATCGCGCTGATCAACTCGCTCGGCAACGCGGCCGGGTTCGTCAGCCCGTATGCGTTCGGCTGGATCAAGGACTTCTCCGGCGGGCGCACCGGTTTCGCCATCGCCGTGATGATCATGGCCAACGTCGGCGCGTTGCTCGTGATCGGCGTGATCGCCGCGCGTTCCAGGCCACGTCGCGCCTCGTCGGTGGAGACTGTCTGAGCGACTATGCTGGGGAATCGCCCGGGGACGGTGTGCCACGGGCGATTTCCCGTTGCTCTCGGTCGTGAAGAGGTGCCTTGTCGCAGGATGCGGTAGACAGCAAGTCCGAGCAGATCGCTGCCGAGATCAGGGACGCGATCCGGCAGGGGCGGCTCGAGCGCGGCATCCTGTATTCGTCCCGTGAGCTGGGCGAGCGGTTCGGCGCCTCGCGGACGCCGGTGCGGGAAGCGCTGTTGAAGCTGGCCGATCTGGGCCTGGTCAAGATCGAACGCAATCGCGGCGCCAGGGTGCTCGGGCAGGACGGGCGCGGCATCGTCGACCTGTGCAGCCTGCGGGTGCTGCTGGAACCGCCCGCCTGCCGCAGTGCCGCCGCAGTGCTGACCAGCCGCGACGACGAAGCCATGCTGGCCGAGTACCGGATCATGGAACGGACGGCCGATGGCGGCACCGAATACTTCGCCGCCGACGAGCGGCTGCACGAGCTGATCCTGGAAGCCAGCGGTAATCGCAGGCTGGCCAAGGTGGTCAACGAGCTGCGGCAGACGCTGGCCCTGGACGGCAGGCACAGCGTGCCGCGGTATCAGACCGTCGACACCGCGCTGAAAGACCACTGGGCCATCATCGATGCACTGCGTAAGCGCGACGGCGTCGGTGCCGAGCGCGCGATGCGCAAACACCTGGTGCGCTCGGGTGATCTGCTCGTCGCGCACAGCAGCGACGACAACCGCGGCCTGGTCGCGGAGTGGCGGCGGTGGGTCTCGGTGTCCGTGCCCGAGGGCGACCAAGTCATCTACTGACAGTCCCGGCCGAATCCTGATCGGTGTCACGCATATTTGAGTGTTGCATGCTACTCATGATGAGTAGTATGTTGCAGACACCAAAGGGGCTGCGTTCGAGCAGCCGGTCCGGCGAAGGGACATTCGGTGAATTCCAACTCGTATGCGGCGTCCGTCGCCAGTGGTATCTGGGCGGCGGAGGTCGATCTGGTCGGTTATGTGCCATCGGTGAGCGTGGCACCCGTCATCACGGCGCTGGTCGACACCAGCGGCGGCGCCGCGGGCAGCTCCGAGCGGGTGTTCCCGCTCTCCAGGGAAGAGGAGGCGGCCGGGCTGATCGGCGCGCTGCCGCTGACCGGCAAGCTCGGCGCGATCGTCATGCAGGACAACGGTTTCGGTAACGCGCTCACCGCGCTGACCACGTTCAACGTGGCCTACCACCTGCCCATGCTGATCGTGGCGAACACCCGCGGTGGGCTCGGTGAGTACAACTCGATGATCCACACGTTCAGTCAGCACGTGCCCCGCGTGCTCGAACAGTTCGGGATTCCGTTCTTCGAACTCGACCGGCGCAGTGGACCTGCGGATTGGGAGGCGGTGGTCACCGAGGCCGGGGTGCACGCGCGCATGACTTTTCGTCCGGTGGTGGTGCTCGCGCACTTCTGGTCGACCGACGGCAAGGCGGCCTGATCGTGAAACGTATTGACGCACTGCGGATTATCGCCGCACAGACCGGTGACCTGCCGGTGGTGGTGACCTGTGCTGCCTCGAGTAGAGAGCTGGCGGCGGTCGCGGATCGGCCGAATCATCTGTATCTGCTCGATGCGATGGGGTTGGCGGGTTCCGTCGCGACCGGCATTGCGCTGGGGATCGCGGACACGGCGGTGCCGAAGGTGGGGACGATCGAGGGGGACGGATCGTTGCTGATGAACCCGAATGTGCTTGCCACCGGCGGCTTCCTGCGGCCGTCGAAGCTGGTGATGGTGTTGCTGGACAACGGGGTGTACGGCGCGACGGCCAATTTGCCGACCTACGGCGCACGCATCGATCTGGGTGAGCTGGCCGCCGCGGCGGGCTGGACAGTGCGACGCGCAGCCGATCCCGAGGAGCTGACGGCACGGTTGGGCGAGGTGCTGAGTCTGGATGGCCCGGTGTTTCTCCATGTGCGCATCGCGGTGGGCAATGCCACCGATGTGCCGAAGCTGCTGCAGAACCCGGTGATTCTCGGGCGGCGCTTCCAGGATTGGCTCGCGTCGCGCTCGGCCGAAAAGGCGGTCCGATGATCACCACGATCAATCCCGCCGACGGAAGCCCCCTCGAGGCCTACGCTTTCACGTCCGATCATCAATTGTCCGCGCTGCTCAATCGAGCCGTCGCGGCCGCACGTCGCGTGGCCGACGAACCGATCACGGACCGGGCCGATCGGCTGCGCCTGCTCGCCGCCCGATTGCGGGCCGACTCCCACACTTTCGCGCTCCTGATCACCACCGAGATGGGTAAACCGATCGGCCAGGCCATCGCCGAGATCGAGAAGTGCGCGTTCACCTGTGACTACTACGCCGATCGCGTCGCCGAACTCCTTGCACCGCAAGCGGTCGACGTATTCCCCGACAGCGGGCAGATCCGCATCCGGCCGCTCGGCGTGCTCTTGGCGATCATGCCGTGGAACTATCCGTTCTGGCAGGTCTTCCGGTCCATGCTGCCCGCGGTCGCGATCGGCAACACCGTGCTGCTCAAGCACGCCGACAATGTCACCGGTTGCGCGCTGGCCGTGCAGCGGCTGTTCGACGAGGTGTACGGCACGGGCGTGCTGACCAGTGTGGTGCTGCCGCCGGAGCGGATCGGTGCGCTCATCGACGATCCGCGCATCGCGGCGGTGGCGTTCACCGGCAGCAATCGGGTCGGCGCGATCGTCGGCGCCAGGGCCGGGCAAGCGGTCAAGAAGGTCGTGCTGGAGCTCGGCGGATCCGATCCGTTCATCGTGCTGTCCGACGCCGAGGTGGCCGACGCGGCGGCGGCAGCGGTGCGCTCCCGCTTCCTCAATGCCGGGCAGAGCTGCATCGCCGCGAAGCGAATCATTGTGGAGCAGAGCATCTTTGCCGAGTTCACCGAGGCGATGGTGGCCGAACTCGGCAAGCTGGTGGTCGGCGATCCGACGCTGCCGGGTACCGATATCGGCCCGATGGCCCGCGCCGACCTGCGGGACGAGTTGCGCAGGCAGCTGACCGCGACGGTGGCCGGCGGGGCCGAGGTATTGATCGGCGGTGCCGGCGATACCGGCCCGGGCGCCTGGTTCCCGCCGACCATCGTCGCGGTGCCCGACACGTATTCCGTTGCCTTCCAGGAGGAAACGTTCGGCCCGCTCGGTGCGGTGCTTCCGGTCAAGTCGGCGGCCGCGGCGCTGGCCGCCGCCGAGACCTCGGCGTACGGCCTCAGCTGCTCGATCTGGGGTCGTGACCTCGGGCGGGTCGAACAACTGGCGGCCAGGGTCGCGGCGGGATCGGTGTTCGTGAACCGGATCTCCGAGTCCGACCCGCGCCTGCCCGTCGGCGGGGTCAAGGCCAGCGGGCACGGCCGGGAGCTGAGCAGCTACGGCGCAACGGAATTCGCCAACATCCAGGCGGTACGCACCGCCCCATCCGCGAGGAGCACTCGATGACCATCACTCGAATCTCGGCCCGCGTCGTCGGCATTCCGGTCGACAAGCCGACCCGGATGTCCAACCGCGACTTGACCGATCGGCACTACGTGCTGGTGGAGGTCACCGACGACACCGGCGCGACCGGACTCGGCTACACCTATGCCGGAACGAGCGGCGGCACGCTCACCAAATGCGCGGTCGACGACGTGCTCGCGCCGGTCTACCTCAGCGCCGACCACAATGACGTGCACGGACTGTGGGGCCGCGCGTATCAGGAGGCGCTGCTCGCCGGCCGTCGCGGCGCGGTGCTGCGGGCCCTGTCGGCCATCGATATCGCGCTGTGGGACCTGCGCGCGAAACGCGCCGGGCTACCCCTGGCCAGCCTGCTCGGCGGTGCGACGACCCCGCTGCCCGCCTACGCGTCCGGCGGCTACTACCGACCCGACGAGGGTGAATGGACCGACGCCGTCCGCAAGGAGATCGAATTCAATGCGAGCCAAGGGTTTACCGATCACAAGATCAAGGTCGGCGGACTGAGCGTGGCCGAGGACGCGCGCCGGGTCGCGGCCGCGATCGAGGCGATCGGCGACACCGGCCGGCTCGCCCTCGACGCCAACAACGCCTACCGCTCGGTGCACGAAGCACGCACGGCCATTCAGGCTTTCGAGCGGGCGGCAGGGGAGCGGGAGCTGTGGTGGTTCGAGGAACCGCTCGGGCCGGACGCCATCGCCGGGCACGGCGAACTCGCCCGGCAGATCCGCACACCGGTCGCCACCGGCGAAATACACCAGACCCGTTGGGAATTCCGGCAACTCATCGAGGCGGGCGCCGCGTCGATCCTGCAGGCCGACGCCGGAGTGGTCGGCGGGGTCACCGAGTGGTTGCGGGTCGCGCACGCCGCCGACGCCTTCGGCTTGCAGATGGCGCCGCACTGGCATCACAACCTGCACGTCCACCTGTGCGGCGCGGTGGCCAATACGCTGGTCGTGGAGTATTTCGCGCTGGAGAAGGGCATCTACAACTTCGAACTGCTGCTCACCCCCGAGACGCGGCTGCGGTACGGGGCCAACCAGGTGCAGGTGCCGTCGCGGCCGGGGCTCGGGATCGAGCTGGACGAGGAAGTCGTCGCCAAGTACGAATTCGCCTGAGCGTCAGGCCTATTGGCCGGGACTGATGGCGCTGATGAGGGTGCGCCCGCCCTCGGTGGTGGTGGTGACGAGCTGCGGGTTGTAGGTGACCGGCGGGCGTCCTGGCCGGTTCTCGGTCACCACCACCATGTACTGGCCCGCGAACGCACCAGGGGTGATCGCGACGCAGTAGGTGGTGCCCGCGGGCACGCTGTCGATGCCCCGCTGGATGGCCGCCGCGGGCTCGACCGCCGCGTCCGGGGTGGTCGCGGCGCGAGCCTCCTCGCCGGAACGCGCGACGTAGTACGCGTGCTGGAAGGCGAAGATCGCGCCGGGGCCTGAGTCGAAGTTGCCGGGGTCGTTGCCCTTGATGCGATTGCCGACCCGCTCGGCCGTACATTGGGTGGCCGAGGAGGCGGCGGGCTCGCCGATCCGGGGTGGATTGGTCGCGGCCGTGGGCGGTTCCGCGTCGCCGCCGAAGAAGAATACGACGGCGGCGGCGGCCAAGGCGGCGACGCCGAGCACGCCGAGCAGCGGCACCGCCCAGCGGCGCGGCGAACGATTCCGCTTGGACCGATCGATCAGCCCACTGAACTCGTCTTCGAAGTAATCGGGTTCGTAATCCGGCTCCGGTTCCGGCGCGGGCTGCCGGTCCACCCAGTCGGAATAAGTACCTTGGTACCGGTCATCCGGTGCGTACCGTTGTTCCGGCACACCAGGTTTCATCATTTGCGGCCCCCGCCCATAGTCGTATCCGGGCTGTGAGCCCATCTCCGGTCGATCCATCGCCCCACCTTCGTCAGGTCATATCGCCAGGTTATCCGCACCGTTCCCGAAATGCAGCAACGTGTAGACGCGTATGTCCAGCCGACTTCGCCGTCGCTCCGGGCAGAATACTGCCCGTTTGCTGCCCGAGGTGTAGGCCGGGTGGTATCCGGCCGGTAAGTCCGGATTGCGCTAGCAGGTGGCGGAATCGAGGGTGGCCAGCAGGTCTCGCAGGGTTTCGCGCTGGTCGGAACTGAGGGTGGCGAACAGTTCTTCGGCAGCCTCGCGGCGGGCGTCGGCCATCCGGGCGAGAGTGGCCTGGCCGGCGGGCGTCAGGGTGACCAGGGTGGCGCGGCGGTTGTCCGGGTCCGGGGCGCGGGTGACCAGGTCGGCGGCGGCGAGGGCGTCGACGAGGGTGGTGGCCGAGCGGGGCACGATGCCGAGGCGGTCGGCCAGGTCGGTCATGCGCAGCGGTTCCGGCTGGTGACCGATGATGCGCAGAGCGCGGGCCTGAGCCGGGGTGAGGCCGAGCGGGGCGAGCTTGCCCACCTGGTTACGCCGGATCCGTTTGGCCGCGCGCAGGAACAGTTCGGGCAGGTCGGTGTCGGCGGACTCCATGTTTCTGAGCATAACTCATTGTTTCGGGAACAATTATGAGTCATGCTCAGTTTCATCACGTAGTTCCCTCGGAAGGAGGCGCCTTTGCAGCCCCCGCATCAGCTTCGCCGGATCGTCCGGCTGTTCCGGCCCTACCGGGCCCGGCTGGCCCTCGTGGCCGCTCTCGTTTTTCTCTCCTCGGTCGTCGCGCTGGCCTCGCCGTTCATGCTGCGCGCCGTGCTCGACGACGCACTGCCGCACGGGCGCACCGGACTGCTCACCCTGCTCGCCGCGGGTATGGTCGCGGTCGCCGCGCTGACCAGCGTGTTCGGCGTGCTGCAGACCTATATCTCGACCACCGTCGGCCAGGACGTCATGCACGACCTGCGGTCCGCGGTCTACGCGCAACTGCAGCGAATGCCGTTGTCCTTCTTCACCAAAACCCGCACCGGTGAGGTGCAGTCGCGCATCGCCAACGACATCGGCGGCATGCAGTCGACCGTCACCTCCACCGCGACGTCACTGGTCTCGAACTTCACCACGGTGGTCGCGGCGGTGATCGCGATGATCGTGCTCGACTGGCGGCTCACCATGGTGTCGCTGGTCATGCTGCCGTTCTTCGTCTGGATCAGCAGGCGGGTCGGCAGTGAACGCCGCAAGATCACCGGGCAGCGGCAGGAAAAGATGGCAGGCATGTCGGCGATCGTGGAGGAGTCGCTGTCGGTGAGCGGCATCCTGCTCGGGCGCACGATGGGGCGCTCACCCGCGCTGGTCGACAGTTTCGCGCGGGAATCGCGCGGGCTGGTCGATCTGGAGATTCGCGCGAGCATGGCGGGGCGGTGGCGGCAGTCGACCATCACGATCGTCATGTCGGCGATGCCCGCGGTGATCTACTGGGCGGCGGGGCTCGCCGTCACCACCGGGAAGCCGCTGGTGTCGATCGGCACGCTGGTTGCGTTCACCACCTTGCAGACCACGTTGCTGCGGCCGATGGTGCAGTTGCTGTCCACCGGGGTCGAGGTGCAGAGCTCGATGGCGTTGTTCGGCAGGATCTTCGAGTATCTGGATCTGAAACCCGATATCGAGGAGCCTGTTCGGCCGGTCGCGCTCGGGAAGGTCAGCGGGGCGGTGCGGTTCGAGCAGGTCGGGTTCTCGTATGGGGCGCAGAGCCGGGATGTGCTGAGCGACATCGACATCACCGTTCCGGCCGGGTCGAGTTTGGCCGTCGTCGGTGAAACCGGTTCCGGGAAGACCACTCTCGGTTACCTGGTGGCCCGGCTCTACGACGTTAGTTCTGGGCGGATCACGATCGACGGGAAAGACGTGCGGGACTTGTCCTTCGCTGATCTCGCCGCCGCGGTCGGTGTGGTGTCCCAGGAGACCTACCTGTTGCATGCGACGGTTGCGGACAATCTGCGCTTCGCCAAACCCGATGCGACAGAACAGGAGCTACACGAGGCGGCGCGTGCCGCGCAGATCCACGAGCACATCATGAGCCTGCCCGACGGCTACGACACCCTGGTCGGCGAGCGCGGTTACCGGTTCTCCGGTGGGGAGAAGCAGCGACTCGCCGTCGCCCGCGCGGTGCTGCGCAACCCGCCGATCCTGGTACTGGACGAGGCCACCAGCGCGCTCGACACCCGCACCGAGCTGGAAGTTCAGCAGGCCATCGACGCGCTCTCGGCCGACCGCACCACCATCACCATCGCGCACCGGTTGTCGACTATCCGGGATGCGGATCAGATCGTCGTGCTCGACCACGGGCGCGTGGTCGAATGCGGGTCGCATGAGGAGTTGATGGAGCTCGAAGGTCGTTATGCCGCGCTGCTCTCCCGCGACGACGCGTTGAGCGCTGCGGCTTGACGGATCGCGCTGTCTCGAGCGCGGCAGCTCAACGGGTCCGCCTTCAGCTCGGGCGCAGGTGCTCGACCAAGAAGGCGGTCTCGTCGGCCACCACCTTGTCGAAGTCGGGGGAGACGTAGATGTCGAAGTGGCCTGCGGAGTACTCGTGCACTTCGACGTTCGGTCCGGCGGCTGCCGCGTAGCGCAGGGTTCGGCGGGCGGGGGCGACGGTGTCGTTCAGGCAGACGCCCAGGAACACCGGGACCTGGATCTTGCGCAGGCTGCGGCCGGGGCGGTACAGGGGGAGGGTCAACCCGAGCCGGGCTGCGGCGGCATTGGGGTGGGTGAAGTTCGGCGGCACCAGGCCGGTGTAGCCGGGGGCCGCGTCCGGTGCGTTCATGAACGCAGTCCGGCCCGGTTCGCCGGTGAGCGGCACGGTGACCGGCGGCCTGCGCAATGCCGCGGCGGCAAGATCCAAGCCTGCGCGTGCGGCGATGGCGAGCAACGGCCGGAATCCGACGGTGGGGGCCGAAGCGAGACCATCGGTGAACGGGCACTGCGAGACCACGGCGGCGATGCGATTGTCTTGTGCCGCAACGCGCAATACGTGCCCGCCGCTGAAAGATGTTCCGAACAAAGCGATTCGACCTGGATCGATACCGTCGAGTGCGGCGGCGTAATCGATCGCCGACGACCAATCGGCGAGCTGGCGGCGAATGCTCAACAGCTGCCGGGGTTCCCCGTCGCTCGCGCCGAAATGCCGGTAGTCGAACACCACCACGGCGAATCCGGCAGCCGCGAACCGCTCGGCGAAGGCATCGAGCCGCATCTCCTTGACGGCACCGAGGCCGTGCGCCATGACCACCACGGGAACCGCGCCACTCGCGGTCGCCGGCCGATACAGCCACCCTCGAACCGTGCTGCCGTGCGACTGGAATTCGATATCCGAGCGTGGTGCGGTCGTCATCTGTCAACTCCTGCGAGGTCCGTCCAGTGGGACTGTATGTCCCAGTCACCAGATCATGTCATGAGTGACAGCCATGCGTGAGCTGGGTGATGACGGTCCACGTAGGTCCCGAGCGGGGTGCGGTTTTCACGCTCGTGACCGGCGCATCGCCGACGGTATTTTGCGGGGCGGTGCGCCGGTCGCGGGTGCGAGGCGTGTTTACCAGTGCAGGTTTACCGGGTCACCGGGGCTGATGGTGTGGAACACCCATTCGGCATTCTCGGGGGCCAGGTTGATGCAGCCGTGGCTGACGTTCGCGTTGCCCTGATCGCCGACCGACCACGGGGCGGAGTGGATGTAAACGCCACCCCAGGTGAGACGTACGGCCCACTCGCCGTTGATGACATAACCCTCGGGCGAGCTCAGCGGGATGCCGATGGTCCGGGAATCGAATACGACGGCCTCATCCTTTTCCAGGACGGGGAAAGTGCCCGACGGGGTCCGGAAGCCCGGCTTGCCGTACGAGGCGGGCATCGTGCGCGGGATGCCGCCGACGGTCAGCGTGAACGTGTGATCCGACATGTTGCCGTCACCGAAAACGCCTGCGTTGGTATTGAATTCGGTGCGGGTGTTACCGACGCCGACAGTGATGCGGGAGTTGGCGGGCAGGAACCCGCTAGGCGTCCATACCGCTTCCCGATCGTTGGTCCACGCGAAAGTTCCGTTCAGCGGTTGCGTCGCCCGGATGTCGACCGCGCGCTCTGCGGCGGCGCGATCGGCGACTGCCTCGCCGAATCGAATGGTCACCGGATGCGCGACACCTACGACTTCGCCGTTCGACGGTCCGATCGATTCGACCGAATTGGTGTGCGGCGTCCCGGCCAGCGTTGCCGTCGCGGGTCCGGACGCGAACGCGCCCAGCGCAACGACCAAGATCGCTAGGAAAAGATGTTGTATTACGTGCCTCATGGCTCCACCCCTTCGAGATGGTGTGGGTAGGCAGGTTCTCGGTCACCAAGACCGTTCCGTAGTCGTCACCGACCACCATTGCCTTCTCTATGCTGCCTACCCGCCCCACCCCTGAACAAACCAGACGAAACACCCATCGCATGACCGTTCGTGCAGATCAGCCGCACCTGGGTTCCGCCCGCACGTCCCTCGATCGTGAATGGATTCGCCTGACCGCGCGCGCTCAGCGCGGGGTGAGCTGGCGCAAGCGGGGTTCGAGTTCCTGCTGGAAGAAGTCGATGAAACCGTCCGGATCCGGTCCGGCGTTCTGCATGACCAGGTGGTCGTAGCCTGCGTCGACGAACTGCTGGGCGACCTCGACATAACGGGCCG
This sequence comes from Nocardia suismassiliense, assembly GCF_900269665.1. GTDB lineage: Bacteria > Actinomycetota > Actinomycetes > Mycobacteriales > Mycobacteriaceae > Nocardia > Nocardia suismassiliense. Next base: position 6,354,628 of record NZ_LT985361.1, on the reverse strand, counting down.
GATCGGGTCCGCAGGCGAACTGCTCGAGCACGTCATCGATGCGCACGGTCTTGGACGCGGCGTCGAAGTTGACCGGGTTGGGCAGTTCGCTCATCACCTTCCAGCCGGTCAATGCCCAGCGCGACGTTTCGAGGACGGCTTTTGCGGCGGTCTGCTCGTCAGACGCCCAGGCCATCGGCACCTCCGCGTACCGCGGTCCGTTGCCGCCTGCTTCCTGGTAGCGGTCGACGATCTCGGATTTGGGCTCGGTAGCGAACAATCCGTCGCCGAGCTCGGCGGCGATGCGCGCGGACGGCGGACCACTGGCGGCGACGGCGATCACCGGCAGCTCGTCGGGCAGGTCGAAGACTCGCGCGTCCGACAAAGACAGATAGCGGCCGTCATAGGATTGATAACCACCGCGCCACAGCAGGCGGATGATCTCCAGTGCTTCCCGCAGCATCTCCTGGCGCTTGCGCGCCTCGGGGAACTCCCGCGCGACGACGTGCTCGTTCAACCGCTCACCGGAGCCGACGCCGAGGGTGAACCGCCCATCGGACACCAGCGCCAGCGTCGCCGCGGCCTGCGCGATGATCGCCGGGTGGTAGCGGACGGTCGGGCAGGTCACCCCGGTCGCCAACCCGATCCGCTCGGTCTGCGCGGCGATCGCGCCCAGCACCGTCCACGCGAACGGTGAATGCCCCTGGACGTCGAGCCAGGGGTGGTAGTGGTCACTCATCTCGACGAAGTCGAATCCCGCGGACTCCGCCCGAACCGCTTGGCGCATCAGCTCTTTCGGCCCGAATGCCTCCGCGGCCAGCTTGTATCCGATCTGCACGGCTACCTCCTCGGCTCTGTCGGCTGTCTTCGCCGACATACCCGGCCGTCCGGTACGGAAACCCAGACCTAACCGCGAACCGCGTGCACCACGTCGGCGTGCAGGCCGTCGGCGCGCGCGACGATTTCTTCGATGCGCAGCAATACGGCGGCGAACCGGTCCCCGTCCGCGGCGGGCAGCGAGGCGACGTTGATCTCGATATTGAGCTGCGAGCTGGCGGCGGCCGCGCGGCAGGCGTCGGCCGCGGCGCCGATGTCGGTGACCACGTTGGGGTTGCCGATCGGGAACAGCTCGGTGGCCAGCGAGAGCACCTCGTCGGCCTCGTCGACCACGGTCGCGGGCACGCGGGCGGCCTCGATCAGCGCCGCGTTGATGGCCGCGGTGCGGGTGGCCTCCTCCTCCGGCATGCTCTTCGGCAGCTTGTAGGCGGCGCCGACCGCGGTGAACGCGGCGGCGTCGGCGTCGGCGAGGGCGAGCGAACGCGCGCGGGCGGCGTCGGCGGCCTCGATGATCCGGTCGACCACCGGGCGGTTCTCGGCATCTTTGGCGCGGGTGGTGTAGCGCCCGACCATCGCGACCAGCGCGGCGCCCTGCGCGGCGTGCAGCGCGGCCACGGCGCCACCGCCGGGCGCGGGCACCTTGGCGGCCAGCTCGGACAGGTACTGCGCGAGCGTGGCCTCGCCGAACGAGGGCGCAGTTTCCTGGGACGATGTGCTCGGCTGCGACACGGGTCAGAGGCCTTTCAGAGAGCGGCGTGGGCGGGGAGTGCGCGGTCAACGCTACCGGTTGGCCGACGATGTTTGCTGCGGGACCGCCCCGGTAGCACGGTCCGGTGCGGCGCCGACCCATAGCCGCCGTTATGTTGAGTGCTATGCGGATCGGATTGAGCATCAACTACTCGGGCGGTTTCAAAGAGGCGGCGGCGGAAGTCGCCGACCTGGAGCGCGCGGGACTGGACATCGTGTTCGTGCCCGAGGCGTACTCGTTCGACGCGGTGAGCGCGCTCGGCTACCTCGCGGCCAAGACGACGCGGCTGCAGCTGGCCTCCGGCATCCTGCAGATCTACACCCGCACCCCCAGCCTGACCGCGATGACCGCGGCCGGCCTCGACTTCGTCTCCGACGGCCGGTTCATCCTCGGCCTCGGCGCGTCGGGCCCGCAGGTGATCGAGGGCTTCCACGGCGTGCCCTACGACGCGCCGATCGGGCGCACCAGGGAACTGGTGGAGATCTGCCGCAAGGTGTGGCGCCGCGACCGCCTCGAGTACAACGGCAAGTACTACCAGATCCCGCTGCCCGAGGGGCAGGGCACCGGCCTGGGCAAGTCGCTGAAGCTGATCAATCACCCGGTGCGCGAACGCATTCCGGTGCTGCTCGCCTCGATCGGCCCGAAGAATGTCGAGCTGACCGCCGAGATCGCCGAGGGCTGGCAGCCGATCTTCTTCCTGCCGGAGCGGGCGAAGCAGATCTGGGGCGAGTCGCTCGACGCCGGCTTCGCCAAGCGGGACCCGCAGCTCGGTGACCTCGACGTCTACGCGAGCCCCACGCTGGCCATCGGCGACGACGTCGAGCCGCTGCTGGAGTTCGTGAAGCCGCACCTGGCCCTCTACATCGGCGGCATGGGCGCCAAGGGCAAGAACTTCTATCACACGCTGGCCACCAAGTACGGCTACGGCGCCGAGGCCGACCGCATTCAGGAGCTCTACCTGGCGGGCAAGAAGGAAGAGGCGGCCAAGGCCGTTCCGGATGCCCTGGCCCGCGACACCTCGCTGATCGGATCCGCCGGCTACGTCAAGGAACGGGTCGCCGCCTTCGCCGAGGCTGGCGTCACCGTGCTCAACGTCGCGCCGATGGCCGCCACCCCGGCCGAGCGCGTCAAGCTGATCGAGCAGCTGCGCGAGCTCTGCTGAGCCACCGATGACGTCGGCGGGCAGGGTTTATCGCCCTGCCCGCCGATGTCGCTGATGTCATAGGGCTGCCCAGTGCCTGGGTCATGGCCTGCTCGGCATCTAACCGAGCGAACTGCTCGGCACCTGGTCGAGGAACTGCTCAGGTGCCTGGCCTAGCTGACTGCTCAGCGGTTCTGGAACCCCGCGAGCGCCTCCTGCAGCGTGGAGTGCACGGCGAAGACCTGATCGAGGTTGGTCATCCGCAGTTGTCTGCTGGTGGCGGGGCCGTCGGCGACGACGGCGATCGCGGTTTCCTTACCCGCACGCTGATGTGTTGCGACAAGCACGGCCATCCCCGCCGAGGCGAGGAAGCTGACTGCGGTCAGATCGATGATCAGGGCCGCGGGCTTGCCGTCGAGGATCGCTTCGATCGAGCTCTCCAGCGCGGGGGCGGTTGCCAGGTCGACCTCGCCGACCACCGTGAGGACCGTCGCACCATCCTGTGAGGCGACGGTGGTGGTCATCGTGTCCGCGAGGGGATACGCGTCTCCGGAAGTGTTGGTCACAACATCACAACACACAAGTAGCGGCGAATTCGCAACCTCGGCGCGTTCATAAGGTCAAACACTACCGTAAGGTCGCCGGTCGAACCTGCCGTTGTGGCGCTTCGCAATAGAAGCATTCGGCCGGTCGGCTCAACGGCTGGTCGCCGGGCGCGGTATCTGCCACGCCTCGGCCAATCGCGAGGGGAACAGCTGCGTACCGCCGCCGAAGAACTCGCAGAACTTCATGATCAGCGGATCCCAGCGCAGCTGATCGATGTGGTCGGTGCCCGGAGTGATCAGCTCGTCGGTCACATGCGCGCGCAGTACCCGCACGGTGTGTGCGGTGGCCCCGGTGTCAATGCCGAACGGCGCGGCGGACACGAGCTCACACTCGAGCTGAATCGGGCATTCGGCGACCCGTGGCGCTGCGACGACCTCGCCGGGCACCTGGCTGAGCCCGGCGGCCCCGAACTTGTCCGGCTCGTACCGGTACCCCTTCTCGACTTTGTGCGGCGTCATCTCCGGCGCACCGGTCAGCAGCGCCAGCCGGTCCACCGCCTCGACGAGGTCCGCGGACGGCAGATTCAGCACGCATTCCCGCTCGCGCGCCAGATTCCGCGACGTCTGCGACCTGGTACCCATCCCGAGCATGCACTGATCGCCGAGCCACCAGGCCGACGACATCGGCGCCAAATTTGCCGTCCCGTCCGGATTCCGGGTGCCGATCAACACCACCGGCGTACCGAAATAGAGAACTTTGAGATCAACAACACGATGCATGCGCCAACGATGCCGCGCGCCGACAGCCCGGTGCTGGCGGTAAAAGGACGCTGCGTTCCCTACAGGTGGCGGTTGGTGCCGCGCAGCGGGTTGGCCACCGGGAAGGTGATGGCGGGCAGGGTCACCGACATGCGGACGCGGGTGCCGGGTCCGGTGTGGTCGATGTCGAGTTCCTCGGTGAGCGCGCGCATCATGTCGATGCCGCGGCCGCGATAGCCGGGATCGGCGGAGCGCGGCTTCCAGCTGCCCGCGTCGGTGACGGTGATCACCACGGTCTCGGTGTTGCAGGTTGCGCTCAACTGGACGCGGTTGATGTCGGCGGCGGGGTCGCGCAGGGTCTTGCTGACGCGGCCCATCGAGCGATCGGTGCTCGCGGGGCGGCCACTCGGCACGGCGCCGTTGCGGTAGGCGTGCTCGATGCTGTTGCTGCATGCCTCGTTCGCGGCGGCGACCAGATCGGAGGCGAGATCGTGCGGCACCGCGGCGGCGGCGAGCCAGGCTTTCAGCGTACGGCGCAGTGCCGCAAGCTCATCCGGGTGCGCGGGGACCTCCAGGCGCAGCGGTGCGGGCGGCTGTCGATAGACCACCATGGCGACGTCGTCGTCGTATCCGGCGGCGGGCCGCAGGCGCGAGAGCACCGCGTCGGCCACTTCCCTGGGCAGTTTGGCCGAGGTGTCCGCGAGCACGGCGGCGATCTTGGCGAAGCTGTCGTCGATGTCGATGCCGCGCTGTTCGACGAGCCCGTCGGTGAACAGCACCAGCGTCGACCCCGGCGTCAACGCGGTGGTCGCCTCCGGGCGGCGCGGCGGATCGAAGGTGGCCAGCGGAACCGAGCGACCGCCCTCAAGCAACCGCCCGGTCGCTTCGACATCGGCCAGGATCGGCGGCATGTGGCCCGCGCTGCTATAGCGGACCAGCCCGCGCACGGGATCGAGGACGGCGGCGCACACTGTGGTGCACATCGCCCCCGGGATGCGTCCGGCGACGGTGTCCAGCTCGGCGAGCAACTGCGCGGGACCGGCCCCGCGCAAGAGCAATGCCCTTGCGGCCGTACGCAATTGCCCCATCACCACGGCGGCGGACAGTCCACGGCCGACGCAGTCGCCGACCACCACGCCGATGGTGCCGTCGCGCAACGGCACCACGTCATACCAGTCGCCGCCGATCTCCAGCGGCGGCAGCGCGGGCTCGTAATGCACCGAGAACCGCGGCGGCAGTTCGATCGGGCCGAGCATGGCCCGCTGCAAGGTGAGTGAGGTCGAGCGTGCCTGGTCGAAGTTGCGCGCCCGCTGTACCGCGAGGCTCAGATGACCGATCAGCAGTGAGAACAGCGTCCAGTCGGCGGCGCTGATCGCGCGCGGCGCGGCGAACCTCAACCACAGTGCGGCGTCGCCGGTTTCGCCGAGCGGGGCGACGATGCCCTCGGAGCTCTCGGTGCCCTCCGGGATCGCGAACAGGCTGCGGCCGGGTCTGCGTCTGGCCCGTTCCAGCATGGCCCGCGCCCGCGCGTCCAGTTCGGCGTTCTCCGGACCGTTCGCGCCCTCGGCGCCGGAGACGTACACCTCCGGCTCGACGTGTCTGCTCGGCCACACCGCCACCACCGCGGTCTGCGCGCCCACCGTGCGCCGCACCTCGTCGAGGCCGACGGCGAGCACCTCCACCACACTGGTGGCCGCGGCCACCGCGGTGGCCAGCCGGGACGCCGCCTGATCGCGGGCCTGCGCGTCGTGCTCGGCGGTGACATCGCGGATGGTGCCGACGAAGATGCGTTCGTTGTTCTCGGGCTTGATCAGCGCGCTGGTGCTCACCGCGAGCCATACGGTGCGGCCGTCGCGGTGCCGGATCGGAATGACGAAACGCTGTGCCTCGGTACCGAGATCGGGGTAGCGCGGGCCGTCCGGCATCGACCACGGATGCGGCAGCGGGTAGGGCACGTCGGCGGCGCCGTATCCGGTCAGCGCGCCGAACGCGGAGTTGACCTCGATGATGGCGCCGTGCGAGTCGGCGACGAAGAACCCGTCCTGCAGCGACTCGACCAGCGCGGCGCGGAAGGCGTCGCGGCCCGCGAGATCGTCTGCGCGCGTACGCTGTTGCTCGTACCGGCCGACGCCGTCGAGGTAACCGCGGGTCGCGATGTCCAGTGCGGCAAGGGTTTGCAGCAGGAACTCCAGCGCCGACTCGGCCAGTCGCGAGTCGCCGCCGCCGATGCCGGCCGCGTGCTCGGCGGATTGCACCACCCGGAAGTGGTTTTCGTTGAGATCGAGCAGGCTGATGCCCTCGACCAACGCTCGCCGGCCGAGCTCGTAGCCCTCCGCCAAGGTGCCCTGGCTCGGTGAATCCAGGTGCCGCCGTAGGGCTTTCGCGTACTCGTCGAGGAAGTCGGCCAGTGCTGTCATACGGCGCGGCCCCTCATGACGGCAGGCCTTGCGCCGAGCCGCGGTGGCGGGCAGCGAGCACCAGCGCATCGTCGGTGTCCTTGGCGTGCTTGGCCAGGATGTCGGAGGTGATCTCCGCGGTGGACTTCGAGAGATCGATCGCATCGGCGGATTCGCTGACGATGCCGTCGGTGGACATCAGCAGCAGATCGCCGGGGCGCACATGAATGGTCTGCGGTTGCAGATTCTGCGGCAGTCGGTAGCCGACGATTCCCGCGGTGAGCAAGATGTTCGCGCGACTGGCGAGTCCTGCGGGAGTAACTGTCAGGACCCGGGATTCGACATTGCCGACGCCGAGCCAGCGCACCGTGTCGCCGGGGTCGAACAAGGCGAGCGAGACCGCGGCACCGCGGGTGTCGGCCATGGCTCGATGACACAGCACCATCAGCACGTCCAGCGGTTCGGCGCGGTTCTCCGAGAGCACCTGCGCGGCGCGGTCGGCGGCGTCGGCCGCGGGGGCACCGTGCCCGAGTCCGTCCAGCACGGCGAAAAGGACGGTGCCGCCGCCGGTGTCGAGGATGAGGCCGCGGTCACCGGAGACGCGTTGGCCGGGCAGCGCGCGACCGGCCACCGCCCACTCGATTCGGCCGATGAACCCGTCTTCATGCACCGTTGGGTACCCACTTCCACATCTCCACCAACGTGCCCTTGCCGGGTGCCGAGTCGACGATGAGCCGGTCCATCAGCCTGCGCGCGCCGGGGAGACCGAGTCCCAGGCCACGCCCGGTCGAGTAGCCGTCCTCCAGCGCGCGGGGGATGTCGAGGATGCCGGGGCCCTGGTCCTCGGCCTGTACCACCAGGGCCTGCCGGCCCTCCCGGTCGTCGACCAGCAGCCGGATCTCGCCGCTGCCTGCGTAACTGGTGATGTTGCGGGCGATTTCGGAGATCGCCGTGGAGATCATGGTGCGGTCTGTCAGTGTGAATCCGAGCTTCGCTGCGAGTTCGCGGCCGGCCTGACGTGCGATCACGATGTCGCCCGACACTCTGACCGCGATCACCAGGTTCTCAGCGGCCACTGTCACGACCATCTCGCTGGCGTGGGCTCGCCGTCTTCTTGTTGAGCCAGGCGAGGCCCTCTTCGAGGTCGAGGGCGGTGTGCATGTCCTCGAACGTGAGCCCGAGTTGCACCATGGCGAAGGCGACTTCCGGTTGCAGCCCGACGATCACCGTTTCGGCGCCGCGCAGCTGCGTCATGTGCGCGATGGTACGCAACGATCTCGCGGCGAAGGAATCCATGATGTCGATCGCGGTGACGTCGACGATGATGCCGTGCGCTCGATACTTGCTGACCTGTTTCATCAGGTCGTCCTGCAGGCGTTCGGTGTCGGCGTCGGTCAGCGCGGACTGCACCGACGCGATGAGATAGGTGCCCTGTTTGAGAATCGGTACCGGCATCTGCCCGCCCCGATCTAGCGGCCGTCGCGTTCGGTGACCCGCTCGGCGACTCGGGAAACCTCGTAGCCCAGCAGACGTTCCGCTTCTTCGATGCCACCCTGGAGGTCGCCGACCGCGTTCATCTTCGACAGGTCCAAGCCGATGGTGACCAGTGTCAGCGCGATCTCCGAGGACAGGCCGGTGATGATCACGTTCGCGCCCATCAGGCCGGACGCGTCGACGGTCTGCACCAGGTGGTTGGCCACGGTGGAGTCGATCTGCGGGACACCGGTGATGTCGATGACGACCACCTTGGCGCGGTTGGCCCGGATGGCGCGCAGCAGCTGCTCGGTGAGCTGGCGGGCGCGCTGGCTGTCCAGCACACCGATGATCGGCAGGATGAGCAGCTGTTCACGCACCTGCAGAACAGGGGTGGACAGCTCGCGGATGGCTTCCTGCTGCTGACGGATGACGCGCTCGCGCTCCTGCACGAACGAGACGCCCACCGTATTGGCGATGCGGTTCGCGGCCGGTTCGTAGGCGTCGAGCACCGCGTTGAGCAGCTGAAAGTCCGCCTGGTACTTCTCGAACAGCGAGCGGGCGAGCACGTCGCGCAGGAGGAGCACGATACCGAGGACCTCGTCGGTCTCGACTCCTCTCGGAATGATGCGCTCGGACAGGTCGCGGGCGTAGGCCTGCAGCGCCTCGACGCTACCGGTCTCGAGCACCTCGACGTAGTTGTCGTAGACGGAGGTCGCCTCGGAGAAGATCTCCTCCGGGGTCATCGCGGTCAGGAGCTGGGCGTCGGTGATCCGCCGAGCCCACTCTTCGCGCAGGGCGGTGCGATTCTGACGCAGATGCTCGACCAACTGCGGAAGCAGATTGTCGACCGGTCCGCTCAGCGAATCCGCCGAAAGGCTCATGGACACCTCGGACATGAAAACTCCTGCCCCTTTCGACGGTTTGAGTCGGGATGATCGTTCGGTCGTGCGACCGACACCGAGCCTAGTCATACCCCAACCCGGTTGCGGATGAAACCTGCCGGTTGTTCGCGTGCGATTCACGGTGGTGGGGCGAAACCGCGTTCCAGCCCACTCAACGCGGCCTCCAGGTAAACGGTGAGATCCGCGTCGGCGCGGGCCAGCCAGGCGTCGAAGGCGGCGCGGGCGGCGGCCAGGGTGGTGCGGCCGACGGCCAGCGGGATCAGCGCGTTGTCCGGTTCGCCCAGCCTGCGCGCGGCGAAGTCGCTGACCGCGCGTTCCCACGCGTCGTAGTGCGCGCCCGCGGTGGCGGCCAGGGCCGGGTTGGTGGCGACCAACTGCATGCGGGTACGTAGCTCGGGCACGTCCTCGGCCCGATACCGATTGGCGTTCACGACAACTCGGCGCACCGCGGTCATCATCGGAACATCGTCGGGCACGGCGGCGAACGCGGTGCGCAGAGCGGCGACTTCGTCATCGAACTGGTACCAGAGCACCTCCGCCTTGGTAGGAAAGTAGCGGAAGAAGGTGCGGCCACTGATCCCCGCCGCGGCGGCGATCTGCTCGACGGTGGTGTCGTCGAAGCCCTGCTCGGTGAACAGCCGCATGGCGATCAGTTCGAGCTCGCGTTTGGTGGTGCCGCGCGGGCGACCGCGGGTGGTCCTGGCTGTCACGGGTATTGATTATGTCAGTGGCTGACGATAATCTCCGGATATGTTCGAAAGTGTCGCGGACCACAGTGTCGCGGACGCTCCGCGTGGTCGCGCGAACGGTTCGCGGAGCCGGGTGGCGGCCGATCTCACCTGGCCCGAGGCGGGGGAGCGGGCCGCCGCAGGCGCGATTCTCGCCGTTCCGGTCGGCGCGACCGAACAGCACGGCCCGCATCTGCCGCTGTCCACCGACACCGACATCGCCGCGGCACTGTGCGCACGCCTCGCCGCGCTGCGCCCGGATGTGCTTGTCGCACCGGCGATCCCGTACGGGGCGAGCGGTGAGCACGCGGGCTTTCCCGGCACGCTGTCCATCGGGCAGGCCGCGCTGGAACTGCTCGTCGTCGAGCTGTGCCGTTCGGCGACGGACACTGTCGACCGCATCCTGCTGGTCAACTGGCACGGCGGCAACCTCGAACCATTGCGGCGCGCGGAGACCCTGTTGCGCAGCGAATCCCGGGACGTTCGTGTGTATCTGCCGCGCTACCAGGGCGATCTGCACGCGGGCCGCTCGGAAACCGCTGTGCAACTGGCACTCACGCCCGATCGGGTGCGGCTGGACCGCGCCGAAGCGGGCGACGTACGCCCGCTCAGCCAACTCATGCCGCTGCTGCGCGACGCCGGAGTTCGCTCGGTCAGCGCCAACGGCGTGCTAGGCGATCCCACCGGCGCGACCGCCGACGAGGGCGCGACTCTGCTCGACCACCTGACCACCGATCTGCTCGACCGAACCCGGCTGTGGTGGCCGGTAGCTGCCCTGGAAAGGACCGTCCGACCATGAACCCGTGGTTCGAAACCGTTGCCGAAGCGCAGCGGCGTGCGAAGAAGAGACTGCCCAAATCGGTGTACGGCGCGCTGATCGCCGGATCCGAGCGCGGCCAGACCATCGAGGACAACCAGCAGGCGTTCACCGAACTCGGCTTCGCCCCGCACGTCGCGGGCCCGATCGGTACCCGCGACCAGTCGACGACCGTGCTCGGTCAACAGCTTTCGATGCCCGTCATGATCTCGCCCACCGGTGTGCAGGCGGTGCACCCGGACGGCGAGGTGGCCGTCGCGCGGGCGGCGGCGGCGCGCGGCATCGCGATGGGGCTCAGCTCCTTTGCCAGCAAGCCGATCGAAGAGGTGATCGCGGCCAACCCGGCGACCTTCTTCCAGATGTACTGGTGCGGCAGCAAAGACGAGATCCTGCAGCGGATGGACCGGGCGAAGACGGCAGGCGCGGTGGGGTTGATCCTCACCCTGGACTGGTCGTTCTCGCACGGCCGGGACTGGGGCAGCCCGGTGATCCCGGAGAAGCTCGACCTGCGCACCATGCTGAAGTTCGCGCCGCAGACGCTGGCTCGGCCGCGCTGGCTCGCGACCTACGCGAAGGCCGGGCACATCCCGGATCTCACCGCGCCGAACATGGCGCTCGGCGACGGCCCCGCCCCCGGGTTCTTCGGCGCCTACGGCGAGTGGATGGGCACGCCGCCGCCGGATTGGGCTGACGTGCAATGGATTTGCGAGCAGTGGGGCGGGCCGGTGATGCTGAAGGGCGTCATCCGGGTCGATGACGCGCTGCGTGCGGTCGACGCGGGCGTCGCCGCGATCTCGGTATCCAACCACGGTGGCAACAACCTCGACGGCACGCCCGCCGCCATCCGGGCACTGCCCGCGGTGGCCGACGCGGTCGGTTCGCAGATCGAGGTGGTGCTGGACGGCGGCATCCGGCGCGGCAGCGATGTGGTCAAGGCGGTGGCGCTCGGCGCTCGCGCGGTGATGATCGGGCGCGGATACCTGTGGGGCTTGGCCGCCAATGGTCAAGCGGGCGTGGAGAACGTCCTGGACATCCTGCGCGGAGGCATCGACTCGGCGCTGCTCGGTCTGCGCAAAACCAGTGTGGCGGAACTCGATCGCGGCGATCTCGTGGTGCCGGACGGGTTCGAGCGCGCGCTGGGTGTGCCTGCCGCGCCGGTACGCGCGGTGGCCGCACCCACCTCCGCCTGAGTGGTCAGTTGTCGTTCGCCGGCTGTCGATGATGCGCGAGCAGCGTGTCGTAGATGTCGGCGAGCGCGGCCAGTTGCTGCCGGTCCAGCACGTCGATCATGTGCTTGCGCACGCTGACCACGTGCGCAGGCGCCGCACCGGTCAGCACCTCGGCACCGCGCGGGGTGAGCCGGGCCGCGGTGCGGCGCGCGTCGTCGGGGATCGGCTCGCGGACTACCAGCCCGCGCTTCTCCATCCGGGTGATCTGATGCGAGAGCCTGCTCTGCGACCATTCCAGCTGCGCGGCCAGGTCGGCGAAGGTGCAGCGGTGGTCCGCGGACTTGCTCAGGAAGGCGAGCACCGAGTATTCGACGTAGGTGAGGTTCGACTCCCGCGTCGAGTCCCGCCCGACCGCCGCCGCGATGAGGTCGCGGGTGCGCACAAAGCCCACCCAGGCGCGCATTTCGACGTCATCGAGCCAATGGGGATCGGTCACGATAGCGCTCCAAACTCTGGCGTGTCATACATTGTCGCGCGTCGTTGTGCGTCGCGCGACGGTTGTTGCGGCGAACGGACGCTTGGACGTCCGATCGTTTTGTGTGAGACGACAGGTAGCACCCCCGGGGTTGAACGTGCAACCTTTTGTGGCAACTCCCAGAGATAAGCCTTGCCTAAGCATCGTGTGACGTTGCGGGGTGGATACGCTCGCTGTGCCTGTGACCAGCCCGGCTGAGCAACAGCCAAGGCCCAGCCCGAAGGAGTGCGTCCCGTGACCGCGCCGGACTTCCGTTATTCAGACCTGTTGCCGATCGGCGCCGACGACACCTCGTACCGGTTGCTCACCACCGAGGGCGTCAGCACCTTCGAGGTCAACGGCCGGACCTTCCTGCAGGTGGAGCCGGAGGCGCTGCGCCTGCTGACCGCCGAGGCGATGCACGACATCAGCCACTACCTGCGCCCGACGCACCTGGCCCAGCTGCGCAAGATCATCGACGATCCCGAGTCCAGCGGCAACGACCGTTTCGTCGCGCTGGACCTGCTGAAGAACGTGAACATCTCCGCGGGCGGCATTCTGCCGATGTGCCAGGACACCGGCACCGCGATCGTCATGGGCAAGAAGTCCGAGGGCGTGCTCACCGGCGCCGACGACGCCGAGTGGATCAGCCGCGGCGTGTTCGACGCCTACACCAAGCTGAACCTGCGTTACTCCCAGCTCGCCCCGATCACCATGTGGGACGAGAAGAACACCGGCACCAACCTGCCCGCGCAGATCGAGTTGTATTCCGCGCCAGGGGATCCCGCGCATCCGATGTACAAGTTCCTGTTCATGGCCAAGGGCGGCGGGTCGGCGAACAAGTCGTTCCTGTACCAGGAGACCAAGGCCGTGCTGAACCCCACGCGCATGCTCGAGTTCCTGGACGAGAAGATCCGCTCGCTCGGCACCGCGGCCTGCCCGCCGTACCACCTGGCGGTCGTGATCGGCGGCACCAGCGCCGAATTCGCTTTGAAGACAGCCAAATACGCCTCGGCGCACTACCTGGACAACCTGCCCACCGAGGGATCGCTTGCCGCGCACGGGTTCCGGGATCTGGAGCTGGAGGAAGAGGTGTTCAAGCTCACCCAATCCTTCGGCATCGGCGCGCAGTTCGGCGGTAAGTACTTCTGCCACGACGTGCGCGTCGTCCGGCTGCCCAGGCACGGCGCCAGCTGCCCGGTGGCCATCGCGGTGTCCTGCTCGGCCGACCGGCAGGCGCTGGCCAAGATCACCCCGGCGGGCGTGTTCCTGGAGCAGCTGGAGCGGGAGCCCGCGCACTACCTGCCGGAGCAGACCGAGTCCATCCTCGGCGGCGATGTGGTGCGGATCGACCTGAACCGGCCGATGGCGGAGATCCGCGCCGAGTTGTCGAAATACCCGGTGAAGACCCGGCTTTCGCTGACCGGTCCGCTGGTGGTGGCCCGCGACATCGCGCACGCGAAGATCAAGGAGCGGCTCGACGCGGGTGAGCCGATGCCGGAGTACCTGCGCGAGATGGCCGTCTACTACGCGGGCCCGGCGAAGACCCCCGAGGGTTACGCGTCCGGCTCGTTCGGGCCGACCACCGCGGGCCGGATGGACTCCTACGTCGACCAATTCCAGGCCGCGGGTGGCTCTTTCGTCATGCTGGCCAAGGGCAACCGCTCCGCCCAGGTGACCAAGGCGTGCCACGAGCACGGCGGCTTCTACCTCGGCTCCATCGGCGGCCCCGCCGCCCGCCTCGCACTGGACTGCATCAAGTCCGTCGAGGTGCTCGAATACCCCGAGCTCGGCATGGAAGCCGTCTGGAAGATCGAGGTCGAAGACTTCCCGGCCTTCATCGTCGTCGACGACAAGGGCAACGACTTCTTCGCCGAAACCCAGAAGCCCATCGCCCTGCGCGTGCGCACGCGCTCGGCAGAGCGGGTCTGATCAAGGCGGGCGGTCGCGAACGTCCGCCCCTCAGCCGGTGGCGCGGCGGTAGGCCAGGGTGGCGCGCAGGCGTCCCTGCTTAGGCGGCTGGACGTTGGCGAGGGTGATGTCGCCGCCGTAGTGGGCGAGCACCCGGTGGTCCATCACGAGGCGCCACAGCGGCGGGACGGCGGCGAGCAGGACCATCGTCGCGTAGCCGGCCGGGAGTTGCGGTGCGTGCGCCGAGCTGCGCAGCGTCTGGTACCGGCGTCCCGGATTGGCGTGGTGGTCGCTGTGCCGCTGGAGATGGAACAGGAAGATGTTGGTGACCAGCCGGTCACTGTTCCAGCTGTCGCGCGGCGAGCACCTGGCGTACTTGCCGTCGCTGCGGCGGGCCCGCAACAAGCCGTAGTGCTCGACGTAGTTCACCGTCTCCAGCAGCCCGATGCCGATCACGGCCTGCAGCGCCAGCCAGGGCAGGATCTGCCAGCCGAACAGCGCGACCAATGTGCCGAACAGCAGCACGCTCATCGCCCACGCCTGCAGGATGTGATTGTCCGCGTCCCACCAGCCCCGGCCCTTGCGCGTGAGCCGCTCCCGCTCGAGCTGGATCGCCGACCGGAAACCGCCGCGCACACTGCGCGGCAGGAACTCCCACAGCGACTCACCGAGCCGGGCGCTGGCCGGATCCTCGGGCGTGGCGACCCGCACATGGTGACCGCGGTTGTGTTCGACGAAGAAATGGCCGTAAGCCGACTGGGCGAGCGCGATTTTCGCCAGCCAGCGTTCCAGGTGCTCGACCCGGTGCCCGAGCTCGTGCGCGGCATTGATGCCGATCCCGCTGACGAAGCCGAGCGTCGCGGCCAGACCGAGCTTGTCGACGATCGTGAGCTGCTCGCCCGCCCACAGGTAACACGCGATGCCCAGCCCGAACAGCTGGATCGGTAGGAACAGGTAGGTGCACCAGCGGTAATACCGGTCGCCGGAGAGCAATTCGTAATCCTCGTCGCGCGGGTTCGCACCGTCCTCGCCGACGACCCAGTCCAGCACCGGGATCGCGATCAATACGATCACCGGGCCGATCCACCAGAACACGGGCGCGCCGGTGTGCAGCACGAGCTGCGAGGGCAGTAAGGCACACGAGGGAGCGATCAGGCCGAGCATCCACAGTGGGCGCTTACGGTCCTGACCTCGGGGTTGTCGGCGGCTGATCGTCCTGCTTCTTTCAGTGAGATTCCGGCGAGGGGCAACCGTAATCTGTTGTGGCTGCTCAGTATCCACTGCGCGATTGTTGCTTGTGATAGCAGAGTCGCCTGAACGCTGGTTCTCGTTACGAATGTGGAGCGAAAGTGTTCCCAATCGTGACAAGCGGGCTGCCTGAGCACCCGGTCCACCCTGGTCAGCTCGGGTGCGTCAACTTGCAGCACGAATCGGTAACTCTCGAACAGCACCGACCTGATGCTTTGGCCAACACTGGGAATACTTCCGTGCGAACGGATTCCACGCGTGCTAGACGTGTCACTGTCGAGCGGGTTAGCGACGGCCGAACTAGCAGGGGGTCGTGGTGCAAGAGACCGAACGAAACGTACTGGCGCACGGGTGGTGGCACGCGCTGTCCACGGTGTGCCGCATGCCGGTGCCACCCCATGAGACGCTGCGCTTGCTGGCCAGCCTGGTCGGGGAGATGGTGGCCGGGCTGCACGCCGATCCGTTCGACGCGAGTGTCGCCGCGGATGCGGGTGCCGCGCTGGTGGCGGCCGGCGTGCTGGGTTCGGAGGTGCCGGTCGCGTCGGCAAAGGTGTTGTACCGGTTGGGTGCGCAGCATCCCGAGTGTGGGTACCGGCTCTCCGCGCTGCTCGCGGCGTTCGGCCAGGGTTACGGGGCGGAGCTGCATCGGCAGTTCTTCCTCGAACGGCAATCGGTCGAACAGGCGCGGGAGGAAGCCCGCCGCGCGGCGGACGACAGGTTCCGGGTCGTCTTCGACAATGCGGCGGTCGCGATCGCGATCGTGGACACCGACTTCACTCTGCTGGACGCCAATCGCGGCTTGACCGACATGCTCGGCGTGCCGGTCGACGAACTGCGTGGCACATCGGTCTACGACTTCGCGCACCCCGACGACCGGGATTACATCCGCACCCTGGTGTACGGGGAGCTGGTGCCGAACGGGAAGGGCACGGTGAAGCTGGAACAACGCCTCGTGCGCGCCGACGGCAGCTATGGGTGGGCCGCGTTCGCCATCACCTTCGTCAAGGGGGTGGGCAGGCAGGACGACTATCTGCTCGCGGTGGGGGAGGACGTGACCGAGCAGCATCGGCTGCGCGACGAACTACATCGGCAGGCTCGGCACGACCTGCTCACCGGATTGCCGAACCGGCGGCATCTGCTGGAACGGGTGGAGGCGATGATCGCCACGGCGGACATCGATGATCGGGTCGGGTTGTGTTTCATCGACATCGACGGGTTCAAGGCCGTCAACGATCGGTACGGGCACGGGACGGGTGATCGGGTGCTGGCGGCGGTGGCGTCGAGGCTGCAGGAAAGCGTGCTCGATTTCCGGTGCCCGGTCGCGCGCATCGGTGGTGACGAGTTCGTCGCGGTCATTCCGCCGCCGGCCGACCATTCCGGAGTGACCGCCGTGGCGACCAGTCTGCAATCGGCGCTCGTCGCTCCGTTCTCCATCGGAGCGCTGCGGCTGCGGATGTCGGCCAGTATCGGTGCGGTGCTGATGGCTGTGGTCGGCACGCAGGCCGAGGCGTTGCTCGATGCGGCGGATAGCGCGCTTTATCGCGCCAAGGCGGATGGAAAGGATCGCTGGGTGTTGCACACCCTCGAATCGCAGGCGGCGCCGTCGTCCGTTGCCGGGGGATAGTGCTCGCGCCATTTCCGGTCGCCATTCTTTCGACCTCGGCCGACTCATGACCGGTGACGTTTGCCGGAACGCGTCGTGCAAATCGTTTCGGCGGTAAGCGATCCCGCCGCAGATTTCGCGGCATACGGCGAGGAATGAGCCCCGATTTCACGACGCCGACCCTGAGCAGGGGGTGTGAAGTGGGCGTTTGATTTTCGGTGAGGCTTTTGTGCGGACATCCCGATGTCACCCCGATCGCCGGGGTGACCTGGCCGTTTCGCGAGGCACCCTTAGCGATGTACATCGTTGGTTCAGGGTGCCGTTTGATCTCAGCTGCCATTGAAGGTCGAGGAGGACAATGAGTACGTCCAGGGTCATCACGACAACACTGCGTCTCTCACAATCCGCCAGTCGCAGGCTGGCCGCACGCGCCGCACGCGAGGGTACTACTTCTACCGCATTGCTAGACCGCCTCATCCGGGAGGGTGTCGATCAGCTCGACCATCCCGGCATTGTTTTCCGTGGGCCGATGAACGATCGCCGCGCCGCGTTGGTCGCGGGCCCCGATGTCTGGGAAGTCGTTGCCCGCCTGCAGGAATTGGATGGTCCGGTCGAGCGGCGCATCGAAGTGCTGAGCGCGAAGTCGAGCCTGCATACCGGCAAGATCAAAATCGCCATTGCCTATGCCCGCGATCACGGTAGCGAAATCATCGAGCGCATCGGGCGCAATCGTGAAGCGGTGGAAGCGATTCGCCACCCCGCGACCGCGCGGGTACCTGTCATCGAACGGGACCACCTGACGCTGGTCACTCCGTTGCGCGAGTGATACGGCCGAATTGTCCGGTGCGCTAGTCGAATTGTCCGTTGTAGTGGCTGTTCACATCTCTGGGGAGCGAATGTGTACACCGCCGCAACCTGTGCACAACCCGCCCGGTCCGCGGGCGACCACCCACCGCATCAGCCCGGGTGTCGTCCGCGGCCTGATCGGAGCCGGTGGCTCCAGTTGGGCGGCAAGCAGATTCGGGGCAACACCACAACTGTCACGAATCGGACTGGTAGCAACTGCCCGCACACTGTGATCCACAGCACTGGGATAGATTGTGGACAACCCCCGTTCCTTGTGGATGAAGCATTTGCCAGCCAACGGATTTCGGGTAAGCATGGGCCATGCCCATCGACTATGACTCCTCGTCAGTGGCCCGCAGTAGACAACCTGCGCCGTTTGCCACGCCGACCGCCCCAGCCCGCGCGACACGCGATGTTCTTCTGCGCCGGGTCGGAGGCATCGTATGATGTTGAGTATGAAGGCCCGGATGACGTTGAGTCTCGAACAGGCCACGGCCGACTACATCACCAAGCAGGCGGCGGCCGCGGGTGGCAATGTCTCCGCGTGGGTCGAGCGGCACTTCCGGGAACAAGCGCTCCGTGAATCGGTCGCGTCCTACGTCGAGTGGGACGCCGCGAACCCCGGCTACGCCGAGGCCGCCGCGGCAGAGGCCGAGGCCGCGGCGCGCGAAGCCGGGCTCGCGTGAATCGCGGGGAAGTATGGAGATACGAGCCGATCATCAACCGTCCGGGCGTTTCGACCCGTCGGCTGATCATCAGTGCCGCCCCGATCAATGAGAATCCGCACCTGAAGGTCGTGCTGACCTTGCACGTCCTCGACTCCGATCCCGGCGGGCTGCTCGCCGTCGAACTTCCACCGCACGGATGGGCCTCGGCGTTGCACCCCGAAGCGACTGTGCGCAGTCGGCTCGACGAGTGCGTCGGCGTCGCGGACACCGAGACGATGGACCGGGTATCGGTAGCGCTGCGGGCCGCGCAGGATCTCTGAGCGTGGCCGGCGACCGGCGCGGTCGTCGGCGCGGCCCGTTACCATCGCCGGCATGGTGTTGCGGAGTGGTGTGTGGAAACGACTAGGGCNCTCGCTGGCTCTGTTTTTTGTAAAAGAGACGGGACCAACCGAGGTCTATACCGAAGCCTTCGTCGGCGGCGTCAGAGGTGTATAGGAGACAGCTTGGAACCCGGGCTCGCGGTGGCGTACACACTGGCGGAGAACGAGGCGCACGCGCAGGGCGTGCCGTTGTCGATCACGTCCGGTTATCGCACACCCGATGAGCAGCAGCAATTGTGGGACGACGGCTTGGCGACCTACGGGGGACCCGACGCGGCCCGCCGCTGGGTGCTACCCCCCGAGGAGTCGACTCACGTCTCGGGTCACGCGGTCGACGTCGGTCCGCTCGCCGGAGCACAGTGGTTGGAAGCCAACGGAAACCGCTGGGGCCTCTGCCGCATGTACGACAACGAATGGTGGCATTTCGAACTGGCGACCACCCCCGGCCACACCTGCCCACCGATGCGCCCGGACGCCAGTACCCGCTAGCCGCCGAGGCGGGTTACGCCCTCGCCGCCCTCGGGCTGTCAGACTGCGGGGATGAACGATTCGGTGCGGCGCCGTGGGCGCCCGGCCCGGCTGTCGCGGGATGCGATCCTGCTGGTTGCGGAGGAGATCGTCGACTCCGGGGGGATCGATGCGTTGACGATGCGTGCGGTGGCGCAGCGACTGTCCAGTTCGCCGATGGCGATTTATCGGCATGTCCAGGACAAGGATGAGCTGCTGCTGCTGTTGCTGGATCGGGTGGCGGCCACGCTGAAACGGCCTGAGCTGCCGGAGGATCCCCGGGAGCGGCTGGTGGTGCTGTGGCGGTTTCTGCACGACGAGTTGGCGGCGCATCCGTGGGTGGTCGGGGTGTTGGCGAGCGGCAATCTGGTCGGCCGATCGATTCTGTGGTTGCTCGAGGAGTTGTTGCAGGCGTTTGCCGCCTGCGGGCTCAGCACGGAGCAGGCGGGTGCCGCGTACCGGGCGGTGTGGCAATACACCGTCGGCGTGCTGACGATCCGAATTGCGATGACACGCAGCGGTTCCGATCCGGATCGCGCGAGTTTCCAGACCGCGATGATCGACGCCGCGGACCCGGGGGAGACCCCGGCGGTCGCCGCGCTCGCTACCGCGTGGCCGCATGCGTGGGACAACTACGACTTCGGGCTCAACGCACTGCTGGACGGGCTGATTCCGCGCTCTTGACAGGCCTCCGGCTTTTTTGTGTACTTATAAACAAAAGAGCGAGGAGGTAGTCATGATCGACGCCGATGTGGTCGTGATCGGTTCGGGCGCAGCGGGTTTGGCGGCCGCGCTGGCCGCTGCCGACAGCGGCGCGGAGGTGGTGGTGCTGGAGGCATCGCCGCGGTGGGGCGGTTCGACCGCGGTCTCCGGCGGGCAGGTGTGGGCCCCGGCGAACCATCGGATGGACGAGTCCGACTCCATCGACGAGGCCCGCACCTACTGCCGTGCCGCCGCACCCGGACGCGACGACGCCATGGTGGAAACCTTCCTGCGAACGGTGCCCGAGGTGGTGCGCTTCCTGGAGGAGCACTCGCCGATCCGCTTCGCCCCGGCTCCGGCCTACCCGGACACCTTCGCCGAGCTGCCCGGCGGCAAGACCGCGCGGCACGTCGAGGTCCGTCCGCTGGCCGTCGGCGACCTGGGTGACCTGAACGAACTCGTCTGGCCCGCACCGTTTTTCGCCCCGGTGCTGACCAATCAGGAAGTGCTGGAGCATCATCTGTTCGCCGGTGGCGCTCCGCCGATGGAACTGATCGCCCAACGCATGGCCGCCGGGACGGTCACGCTCGGCGCGGGGCTCGTGGTCGGGCTGTTGCACGGCTGCCGAACGGCGGGCGTGCGCCTGATTCGCGACTGCCGCGCAACGGAACTGACGCGCGACGAACAGAGCCGAGTCGATGGTGTGCGCATCGATCACGCGGACGGCACCGTCCGCGCACGCCGCGGGGTCGTGCTCGCCAGCGGCGGCTTCGAACATGATCCGACGCTGCGGACACGGCTGTTGTCCGGACCGCTCACCCATCCCGTGACGCCGCCGATCCAGCACGGCGACGCGCTGCGAATGGCGGGACGGGTCGGCGCCGCGCTGGCCTACACCGGCGAGTACTGGTCCTGGCCGGCCTGTCAGGCGCCGGATCGCACCTGGCCCGATCCCGCCGCCACTCCGCAACCGCAGCTCACCTTGCCGGAACGGTCACTGCCCCATGTGTTGTGGGTGAACACCGCGGGCCACCGCTTCGTCAACGAGGCCAGCCACAACTGTGCGAGCGCCTTCGCCGAACTCGATCCCAACACCCACCGGCCGCGCAACCTGCCCGCCTGGGCCATTGGCGACGCGCAGTTCCGCGCCAAATACTCGGTCGCGGGCATCCCCGCCGGCACGCCCGCCCCGGACTGGCTGATCCGCGCCGACAGCCTCGCCGAACTCGCCGAGCGCATCGATATCGACCCGGCGGCGTTGGCGCACACCGTCACTCGCTTCAATACGATGGCCGAGGCCGGGCGCGACGACTATTTCCAGCGGGGCCGTACCCGATACGAGCAGGCCTTCGGCGATCCGACCGCGGCCCATCCGAATCTCGGACCGGTCAGCGAGCCACCGTTTTTCGCCGTTCCCGTCTACCCCGGTGCGGTCGGCACCAAGGGCGGCCCGCGCACCGACACCCGCGCCCGCGTCCTCGACTGGTCCGACCGGCCGATCCCCGGTCTCTACGCCGCGGGCAACGCGGCCGCGGCAGTGTTCGGGCCTGGCACGCTCGCGGGCGGACTGACGATCGCTTCGGCGCTCACCTGGGGCTGGATCGCGGGACGCGACCTGGCAAAGGGGGACTGACCGGCCTGGATCGCTGCCGGGCCCCATTGTGTCGTAGGCCACTACCGAGTACTGTCTGCAATTCGAGACTGAATGGTTTCACTATCGGATAGGCAGGTCCGGCAACGATGCCGGAGGATGAGGGAGCCCTCGATGATGAGGTTTGCTACTCGGATACGTGCGGCGACCGCGATTCTGGCGGCGGCGATCGTGGTGTTCGCCACGGTGGCGCCTGCCGCGACCGCGGACATACCCGAACCGGGCACCACCGCGCAGAGCGTGTTCAACAAGCCCGGTCCTCATCCGGTCGCGACCCCGGTGCGCACAAATCCGTGCCAGGAATCGGTCTGGGGCATGGTCGAACACATCGTCGTGCACATGCTCGGCAACCGCGACGACATGACCTGCACCCAGGCCTTTCCCAACGGCTTGGACTCGCCGATCGGGGTGAACACCTACTACCCGGCCGACATCGCCGAACTCCCCGCGGCGCCGCTGCTGGTGTTCACTTCCGGGTTCGGCGCGAACCCGGGAATGTACGACGCACTCGCCCGGCAGTGGGCGAGCCACGGTTTCGTCGTGGTGATCCCGTATGAGTTCTTCAACTCGCTGGTGTACGTGCCCGCCCTCGGCGTCGCCACCGCCGTGGTCGCCGCTCGGGATCCGAATTCACCGCTGTACAACAACATTGATCTGAGCCGCACGATCTTCGGTGGGCATTCCGGCGGTGGGCAGGCGGCGCTGCAAGCGGGAACGGTGTTCCCGGGTATCGCATCGATGATCGATCCGGCGATGCGGGTGCGCGGCGTGCTCGCCATCGAACCGGGCCCGCTGGCGGTGGGTGCACTGATCTCGGTGCCGACGCTGTTCCTCACCGGCTACAACGATTTCGTGGTGCCCGACTTCGCCTGGGTGCGCTGGTGGCAGTACAACCTGTCCTTCCAGGCGCCCGCGTGGATCGCCAATGCCCGTGGGGTGAGCCATTTCTCGCCGGTCGACGGGCTGGACAGCTATCTGCACACGGGCACCGCGCTGGCGTGGCTGCGGTACCAGGCATTCGGTGACGAGGTCGCGAAGGCGTATTTCGTCGGCCCCGACTGGTGGCTGCCCGCCGACAAGACCTTCTTCAGCGTGCAGCGCAATGCCCTCGCCAACGCGCTGAACTAGCGCCGATGCACTGAACAGCTCCGTCGAATCAGCAAAGGAACAGCACAGAAATGGGTCGAGCATGAATTTCCGTCGGGCGTGGGCGGGTGGGCTCAGTGCCACCGCTGTGGTCACCTTCGCAGTGGTAGGGCCCAGCGCTGCGGCAGAACCGAGCGCTGCGGGGGAGCCCAGCGCCGCGTGCGCCGAACCTCCTGCAGGCCGAGCGGTGCAGCGCGTCGACCCGGCCACCGCCGGCTTCGACCCCGCGGCATTCACCGACGCACTGAACTTCGGCTCGGCCAAGGGCGCGTACGCGATCCAGGTGTACCGCCACGGCTGCCTGGTCGGCGACCGCACCGGCACCGGCAACCTGCCGATGCCGCTGGCCAGCTCGTCCAAGGGCGTGACCTCGGTCGCGGTGGGTCGCGCGATCACCCTGGGTTACTTCGGCCTCGACGACCCGCTCGGCAAGTTCTTCCCGCAGGCCGACGCCGCGCATGCCGCGCTGACCGTGCGGCAGGTGCTGAATCAGACGACCGGCCTGCGCTTCTCCTGGGCCGCCGATATCGCGGGTATCGCCACCGACGAGGTGCTGCAAGCCCTGCACACCCCGCCCGCCTTCGAGCCGGGCACCACCTTCCAGTACGCCCAGGCCGTGCTGGCCCTGTTGCCGAAGATCGTGGAGCTCACCACCGGAACGGATTTCCAGGACTTCGTCCAGCGAGAACTCATGCAGCCATTGGGTATCGCCCGCGACCAGTGGGTGTGGTTGCGCGACCGCAGCGGAAACACCGCCGTCAACGGTGGTCTCGCGATGCGCGCCGACGATCTGGCCCGGCTCGGCCTGCTCCTGCTGCACGAAGGTCGCTGGGGTGCAACACAACTGATCGATCCGGACTACATCCGGCAGGCGCGTCAGCCGACCGATGCCAACGGTGGCTACGGATTCCTGTTCTGGCTCAACGCCGGTGACTCCTACAAGACCGCGACGGTGCCCACCGCCAAGGTGTTCGACCATGCGATGTTCCCCGGCGCGCCCCGCGACCTGTACGCGTTCGTCGGCGCGCTCGGCCAGTTCAATGTGGTGATCCCGAGCCGCGACATGGTGATCGTCCGGCTCGGCGTGCCCGGCGGCATCGACACCGGCAACGTGCAGACTTCCCTTGCGGCCGAGTCGAATCCGGACAACAAGGAGTTCCTGCGCCGGGTGGTCGCGGCCGTCACCGACGTGCCCGCCGAACCGTTCGACGACCCGTACCGCTACGGCGACACCTTCGGCCCCATCATCAGTGATCTCGACGATCTCGCCTTCTGGGTCGACCCGGCACACACCGCCCAAATCCTCTTCGGTGTCGGCCCGTACGCCCAGTCGAACTGCAATGTGCTGTGGTGCAACGGAAAGCTGGTGCCGCAGGACATCTTCGCGAACATGCTCGACTCCACCGGCCAGATCGTCGCCGCCCTGCTCGGCCTCGGCCACGGCCCACGCTGACCTTCCTGGCTCGACCGCGGTCCGCGGTCTCGATCTGAAATCTAGCAACGCTAGACAAGCTAGTAGCGGAATGTTACCGTTGCTCCAGCTTCTAGCGTTGCTAGATTTTGGAAAGGGAAGCCGAAATGCTCATCGTCACCGGCCAGATCATCGCCGCCATCGCCGTTCTCGCTAATGCCGTCGTCTATGGCACCGATGTCTGCGGGGCGGTGATCATGCGCTCGGTCTACCGCAAGCTCGATGACGCGACCGTGACCGTGAGTGCGGGCTGGGGTCACTACTACGGCGACAAGCGCATGCCGGTGGTCGGTGCGGGCGGTGTGGTCACCGCGGTGCTCACGCTGCTGATCGCGATTCTGGCCGGGCAGGCCGGCGCCGCGGTCGCGGCGGGGATCACGGTCGCGGCCCCGCTGACCTGGCCCGCCCCGTACGTCCGCATTGCGAAGCCGATCAACTCCCAGCAGACCGCCGCCGCGCCGAGCGGCATCATCCCGCCCAATGCCCGTGCGCTGCCAGACAAGTGGGACAGCCTGCTGAAATACCGCGTCCCGCTGCAGTTCATCGCCATCGCCGGACTGTGCGCCGCGCTGATCCTGTTCTGATCCCAGCGCTTTCCACACTCGACAACTTCCGGCTGATCGCCGGGCAATCCTGATATCGAATCGAGGAGTAACCGACATGACCTTCACCACCAATGAACAGCAGTTCCTCGCCGAGGCCGCGATCGGCCGGCTGGCCACGGTATCCCCCGACGGTGAGGTGCAGAACAACCCGACCAGCTATCGGGTGAACCCCGACGGCACGATCGACATCGGCGGCATGCGCATGCGCGCCAGTCGAAAGTTCCGCAATGTCGAGGCGGGCAGCCGAGTCTCGTTCGTCATCGACCAACAGGTTTCATTGGACCCCTACGTCATTCGCGGCATCGAGGTCCGCGGCACGGCCGAGGCACTCGACGACGAGGAGCCGCCGTTCCCACCCCAGGATCGCGCGATCATCCGCATCCACCCCGCACGGATCATCTCCTGGGGCATCGACGGCGGCTCCTTCGACTTCACCAGCCGCCGCGCCGAGTAGTCAGCCGACCGTTGTCAGTTCGATCCCACCTTCGATCGTGGAGTGCACGCGGCGGCGGTTGGGGGAGCCGAGGGCGGCGGTGAGGTCGGTGCCGTCGTGTTCGGCGAGCAGGTCGCCGCTGTCCCATACGAGCAGGGTTGCGCTGACGGTGTTCTCGGCGGCGGCGTGGGCGAGGTCGTAGTGGGCGCAGCCGGGGACGTGGGGGTAGGTGATCCACAGGTCGTAGCCGGTCATGAACAGGTCGAGATCGAATTGCACGCTGAGCCCGAGCAATTCGCTGCGGCCGTTGTCGTCGACACCGGCGAACGCCTCGTCCAGCGCGAGCAGGCGCGGGGCCTGCGGGTCGGCCGAGTCGAGCATGACGTGGGCGGCGGCGAACAGCGGCAGGTGCAGCGAGACGGACTGCTCGCCACCGGAGAGCGCGCTGTGCCTGGCCACGGTGAGCTTGTCCTCGCTGCCGTCGGCGGAGATGAGGGTGAACGAGAACACCCGCCAGGTGCGGTAATCCAGGGTCGCCGCCAGGATTTCGGGGTAGGAGCGCTCGGGGTGCGCCGCCCGCGCCGCCCGGATCTCGGAGGCGAAATGCGCACGGATGGTGGCGAGTTCGTCCGCGCCGAGGGCCGACGCGTCACGGTCGAGCAGCTTGCACATGGCTCGGGCCGGGTCGGAGAGCGTGTCGGCGAGCACCCAGTGCACGCCGATGGTGTTGCCGGAGGACATCCGCCGCTGCTTCATCTCCGCGCCCATCCTGGCGATGAGATCGCGGGCGTCGCTGGTGCGTTCGTAGATCTGCTGGGCCAGCCCGGTCAGCAGCGCATCCTCCAGGATGCGGCGCTCGGCGTCGGTGAGCAGCAACTCCTGGTCTTTGCGCGCACTGTCGATGCGGGCAGCGAAATCGGCGAGCGCCGACATGCCGTCGTCGTCCTGCACCTGCACGACGGTGAGCCCGTCCGCGGCGTCCCACTGGAGCCGGTAGTCGCGCCCGGACCCGGCGAGCGCGGCATCGAATTCCTGTAGCGCTGCCGTCACCGCGCTGCGGGTGGACTTGCGCGTCGCCTCGCTGGCTCGAACCGAAGCGGTTGCGGTGGTGAGACTTTCGAAGAGCTCGGCGACCTCGTCCGGCAGCACCTGCGGTTCGGCCTCCGGCCCCGCCTGGGAAATGCGATACAGCAACTGTTCCGGCGTGGACCAGGCTGCTTCGCTGCTCGGCCAGCGGCCCTCGGACGTCGCACCGAGTAGCCGGAGCAGGTCCGGACGGGCGTACGGGGCAAGGGCTTTCACGTCGGCGAGCACCTCGTTGAGCGCGGTGCCCAATGCTTCGTGCGCGGTCCGATAGGCGGCCTCCGCGTCGCCGATCGCCTCGATCGCCTCGTTGGCGGCCTTGCGCGCGGCTTTCTGCTCGGCCTTGGTCGCCTCGATCTTCGCGCGTGCCCGCTCGAGTTCCTGATCGATGTCGGCGGCGCCCGCACCGAGGGCCTCGCGCAGGGTTTCCAGTTTGCGCAGCTGCTCCTGGTAGCCGGACTTGGCCGCCTCGGCCTCCTCGGCGAACGCCTCGGCCAGATCCTTGGCCTCGTCGTGGCGGTCGCTGCCCTCGCGTTCGCGTTCGCGTTCCCGCTCGTGTTCGGTGCGCAGCCGCAGCAGCCCGGTGCCGGTGTTCTCGAAATGCCGGATGGCGGCGGCCAAGGCGTCGAGTTCGCGCGGATCGCGCGGGGTCCGGTGTTTCGTCGCGGCCGCGCGCAGCTTCTTCTCGACCGCGGTGGCCTCGGCGACGGCCTGATCGAGATCGCGCTCGGCCTGGGCGGCGGCCTCGGAGCGGGAGCGCATCATGCCCGCCGTCTCGGAGACCGCGCGCAACGCGGTGGCGACCGCCGTGGCCCGCGGCAACGCCTTGGCGGCGGCCGAGATTCGCGCGAGTTCGGCGTTGGCGTCGGCCTCCTGATCCTGGGCGGCCCGCAGGGCTTCGCCGGCCGCCTCGAGCGCGGCGGCGAGCTCGGTGAGCCGTAGTTCCCGGCGGCGGGCCCGGGCGGTGGCGCCGATGAACTCGGCGTCGGCCTTGTGATGCCTGCCCACCTGGACGCCCTGCCGGAAGGCGCCTGCGGTGCTCACCGCAATACCGCCGGCGGGATCACCCTTGCCCTCGTGCAGGGCGATCGAGGCGAGCACGTCGGCGACGGCTTGCCTGGGCACCGTCAGCTCGCTCGAATCCTCTTCCACGACAAGGACATCGGCGAGCGTGCGGCCCTTCGGCCGTTCCTTGGCGGGCAGCGGGACGAGGAACTGGTCCGAGTCGTACTTCGCGGGCGGCTCGGCGCAGATCCAGCCGTCGAGCAGATCGGCGGCGTGCAGGGCGGCCTCGATGCCCGCGGCGGTCTGCGGCGCGACGTCGTCGGCGAAGCGAACCAGCCGCCACAGCGGAGCACCGGGCCGATCGCCGGCGTTCCTGTCTCGCGCGGCGAAAGCCGGTGGCGCGTCATCGCTTTGCGCGGCGACGCGGTCCCGTTCGGCGGTCAACTCGGCGATCTGCTCGCGCGCGATCACCGCCCGCCCGCGCGCTTCTTGGCGCTCGGTGCGGATCTCGTCGATCAGCGACTCGGTGCGTTCGGCGAGCACCTCCGCGACCGTCGCCTCCTCCGAACCCGCCTGCGCCAGCGCGGTATCCAAGGCCTCGAACAGTCCGTTGCCCAGCGGGGCGTACACCTCGCGGTGCTCGTCCCACCACTTGCGCAGCGCCGCAGCGGCTTCGGTGCGGGCCAGCACCACCGCCGCCTCGGCGTGCGCGACCTCGG
Organism: Nocardia suismassiliense; assembly: GCF_900269665.1. Lineage (GTDB taxonomy): Bacteria > Actinomycetota > Actinomycetes > Mycobacteriales > Mycobacteriaceae > Nocardia > Nocardia suismassiliense. The sequence continues at coordinate 6,326,639 of NZ_LT985361.1, read as the reverse complement.
CGGCGGCCGCCTCGCTCAGCTCGCGGGCGCGTTCGGCGAGCCGCTCGGCCCTGGTGCGTTCGGCGGCCGTGGTCTCCATGACCCCGAGGGCCTGCCGGACCGCGCGCACATCGGCATCGCGTTCCTCGGCGTGGCCACGGACCGTCGCGGTGAGCTGCTCGGCCCGGGCCGTCTCCGACAGGGCCGTCCAGTTGATACCCGCTTCCTCAGCGGCGGAACGCAATTCGTCCTCGCCACGGGCCAGCGCCGCGGCGGCGGTGCGCACGGCGGTGCGTGCCCGCTCGGCCTCCTGCGCCCGCTGGTCGAGCGTCTGGCGCGCCTTGAGCGCCTTGTCCCCGTGCACGCTGGCCGAGGTCTCCAGCCGGCGGACCGCGTCGGCGAGATCGTCGAGCTGCTGCTTGCCCTCGTACGCGCTGGAGCGCTGCAGGTTCTCCCGGTCCCCGAGCGCCTGCTCATAGGCGCGGTCGGCATCCTCGGCGCGGGTCTCGGCGGTGGCGCGTTCGGCCTCGCGCCGCTCGCGCAACGCGGTCGCGGCGAACAACGCGGTGCTCGCGTGGGTGACCGCGTCGAGCCGGGTGCGTAACTGGTCGACGTCCGTCTTGGCCTGCACCGCAAGGTATTTGCGGTAGACGTCGACGAAGGCGCGGGTGGCGCTGTCGGCGTGCACCAGCCCCTCCAGGGGGCGGCCGACCTCCTCCATGTCGCTGAACGAGCGGGCCGCGTCCAGGATCAGCTGCTCGTCGAGCGGGCGCAGGCCGTCGGTGAGCGCCTGCGAGAGTCCGCGCGGGTCCAGGTTTTTCGCCAGCTGCGGGCGGCGCAGCGTGAGGATGAGGTTGATCAGCTGGTCGTAGCGCTGCGTGCCGAGCCCGAACATCCTGGCGTCGATGGCGTTGCGGTACTCGACCGGGCGATCGACGATGGCGTCGGTGCCGATCTGCTCGGCCAGCTGCTTGCGGGTGAACGGCCGGTCGTCGGGCCCGATCAGCGAGAAGTCCACGCCGACCCGGCCGTCAGCCACGAAGTACCAGCGGGTCACCTTGTCCGAGGAGCGGGTGGCCCGCATGCCGATGCCGACGGTCACCGCCTCCGGGTCGTCCCAGTCGCCGCGCGCGAACTCCATCCACACATACGAGTAGGCCGATTCCTGCTTGCGGTACAACAGGTTCGACTTCATCGTGCGCTCTTCACCGGCGAACGGGTTGAGCCTGCGCGGCTCGATCCGCCCGTCCAGCACGAACGGGAACAGCACTTCCAGGGCCTTGGTCTTGCCGGACCCGTTCGGTCCGCGCAGCACCAATCTGCCGTCGGCGAAGCAGAATTCCTGGTCGCGGTAGTCCCACAGGTTGACGATTCCGGCGCGGGTCGGGATGAACCGCACTCCGCCGTGAATGAGCGACATCGCCTCAGTTCCCTTCCGTGCCAGTGCTGTCGGACCCATAGGTGTCGGCCGCGGTGACGAACAGTTCCTCGGTGCGCTTCGTGCGCACGGTGACGACGGCGCCGCGATAACGCGCCAGGGCAGGCAACACCAGCAGCCCGTCCTCGACCGTCTGCACCAGGCGCAGCCGTTCCAGCAGTGCCACCACCTCGGTGGTCAGGCCGGGTACATCGGCCTGCCACTGCGCGGCGAAGGTGGCGCCGTACCGATCGGCGAGTGCCTGTACGGTCTCGCGCACCCACGCCGCATCGATTACCGGATACGTGGTCTCGACCGGATCGTCGGTGTCCTCGTCGGCATCGAACGCCGAATCCGACTGTGCCGAAAAGTCATCCAGCGCGCGCAACTCGGCGAGCGGAGCGAACACCGTCGACTCCGGAATCGCGCCGTCCAGCTGCGCCGCGAGCGCCTCGCCCGGATCCGGTGCGCCGGGCCGCTGTTCGAGCGGGTTGTCGAGATCGAGCACCCGGTCGGCGATCTCACCGGCCAGCAGCAGCCCCACCTGCGCCAACGTTCCGGTGCTCGGGAAGCGGATATCCGAGAGCCGCCCGGAGATGTCGATCAGCGCGACCCCCTCCGCCCGGCGTTCGGCGCGCAGCCCGGTGAACAACTCGACGTCGGCGACGATGCGATCCTGACCCAGCACCGGCCGTTCCGCGGGCTCGAGGTCGTCGAGGTACACCACCGGCCGCTCGACCAGCGCCCGGCGCACCCGCCGGGCCAGGTCGGCGGCGGTCGGCGCGTGCGCGGGACCGCTTGCGCCCGCGGCTTCTTCGGTGAGCAGCCCGCGCACGCTGTGCAGATGTTGCAGCGCGCGCGGCGGCCGGAACAGCGCGAACACCACCGGGCGGTCGATGTCGTAGAGCGCCTCGCCCGCCTCCGGATCGCTGGCCCAGCCGCCAGCGTCACCGTCGGCCAGGGTGAGCGCGCCGCGATGGGTCAGCCAGCCGATCGCGTCGACGAAGGCGTCGCGGTCCGCCGCACGATCGGTGGACAGCTCCAGTCCCTCCACCCGGCCCGCGTACGCGGCGACCTGATCGGCCAACTCGGACAACGTGGTCTGGTCGCCGGCCCGGCCGAGCGCGGCGATGGCGAGCGCGAGGTAGGCGTAGCGGCGTCGATCGAAGAGCCGGTCGGCGGGCGTGCGCGCGGGTTTGCCCGCGTCCAGCCTGTCGATGATGGGAAACACCCGGGCGGTGGTCTCGGTGACCTCCAACCGGTAGCCGAACAGCTCGGCCAGGTCCTCGCGCAGTTCGGTGGCCCACCGGCGGATCAGCGGCAGCGCGATCCGATCGGGATAGGTCCTGGTCACCAGGTGATTGGCGAGGATCACCCTGGCCGCGCGCTGATAGTTGTCCAGCGCAAGCGAATCGATCTTGCGTCCGTGCATCATCCGCGCCACCCGGGGCCGGGCGTCAGGGCCTGTCTCATCGAGCCTCCTTGGCGCCGCGCGGCCGGGTCTTGGTGGTCTGGCGCACCTCGAGCCTGCGATTGTTCAGATGCAGCAGCCCGTGGGCGGTCTGCACCACGGTAGAACCGTCGTGCTCCGACACCGTCAGCGTGACCCCGCTGTCGGATCCGGTGGTCCCGGCGACCCGGCCGCTCACCGGCACCCACGCGGTGGACGCCGCGTCGAGCAGCCGCAACAGCACCTCGGTCTCGCGTTCGTCGAGCACCCGCTCGTGCACGTCGGCGGCGGCCAGCGATTTGGCCGCGTCGGCCCGCGCCCGTTGCGCGTCCAGCTGCGCCTCGCGCAACCGCCGAATGCCCGCGTCGTTGCGGTGGATTCGCGCGGGCGCGCCGGCCGATGGAGGTCGGCCCGTCTCGGCCAGCGTGCGGGAGATCTCCAAAGGTGGAGCTTCCCACCAGGACCGTTGCGCCGGGATGAGGTCCGCGTCCGGATGCTCCATGGCCAGGTGGCGCGGCCTGCCGAGGCCGAACACCGCATCGAAGAGAGCGTGCGCGCTGTCCGCGCTCGGCGCAGCCGTGAACCAGCCCGCCAGGTGGCGCAGCGCCGACTCCCGGCTCACCCCGCCGCGCCGCGTCTCGGTGACCCGGCGCAGCAGCGAGAGCACGGCGGCGATGGCACTCATGGTCGCCTCGCGCAACCGTTCCGCCTCGGTGGTCCCGGCGTGCTCGCCCGAGCCGGACGCGACGAACCAGGTGCGCAGCCCGTCCCAGCGCGCGTGCCAATCGGCCTGCCGCTCCGCGAAACTCAGCAGCACCCGTTCGTCGCAGCCTGCGGCGCGCTCGATCAGCTCCTCGACACCGGTCTCCTCGATCTCGGCGATCGCGCCCGCCAGCCGCGGCGTGAATCGGGCCAGGTCCAGGCTGAATTCGCGCATGTGCGCGAGCAGCGCGTCCTTGTGCGCCAGAAAGGATTCCGGGGTGATCTCGGTGGTCCGCACGAGGTCGCCGAGGGAGAGATAGAAGTGTGCGGCGCGGGCTGCCATATCGGTCAGCGCGGCGTCGAGGCGGCGCAGCGTGCGGTAGACCCGCTCGGCGTCGCCCTCGCGATTGGCCGCGGCAAGGGTGTGCAGGTCGGCGAGCAGTTCCGGCAGCACCAACCGGGACAGCGACGCTTCATCGAGCCGGGCGTTCAATACTCCCGCGACCGCGCGGTAAGCCTGGAACCCGGCCTGGGAGAACTGGTAGACGAAGTGCCGGTTGCGGTATTCGGCCAGGGTGGCGGCGCGGGTGCCGTCGTAACTGCGTTCCAGCACGCCCCACTGATGGAGTTGATCGAGCAGCGGGCCGATCTCGGCGGCGGTGAGCCGGGGCGCGTTCGGGCGGGCGCCGCGCACGGTGGACCAGACGGCGGCGCTCGCGGGACCGTCGTCGGACTGAGCCGGGCTGTCCGACTGCGATGTATCGCCGGACTGCGCTTGGTTATCGGACTGCGCTGGGCCGTCGGTCTTCGCGGTGTCGTCCACCGGCGCTGTGTCGCCGGACTGACTCGCCGACTTGTCCTCTATATGTTGCTGGCTCTCGACGTCAGCCGCGGGTTCCGTTTCGAGCAGGTCAGGGGTGCGCAGGTTGTGTCCGTTGCGTTCGATCCACTCCGCCACATCGTCGGCGTGCAGCAGCACCACATAAGCGGCGCGGGCGCTGTCGAAAGCGCGCAGCACCCACAGATAGTCGGCGCGGCGCTCGGCGGTGGCGAAGGAGAACAGCCGCAGCCGGTCGTCCCATAGGACGGAGGCGATGGCTGAGCCGTCGACGGAGTCGGTCACCGGGAACAGGGTAGTAGCGGGCCGGTCGCCGACAACGCGAACGTACCCAGTTCGGCGTGGCCGTGTCCTGTTTGCCGGATGTTCGCCGTTGAATCGGGCTGTGCCGGTTCTGAACCGGTCACTCGCTCGAGAGGGCGCGCAGCTGGTCGAAGTACACGCGGGTGCGCGGATCCCCGGGGTATCGGGCGATGATTTCCCGCGCGGCCTCGCCCGCGATCCACATGAGCGAGGGCAGTGAACGGCGTTTACCCGCGAACGCGCGCAGTCCCTCATCGACGGCGAGTTCCAGATCGCGGTTGCGCACGGCGACCACCGCGAGGGTGAGATGCGCTTCGGACACCCGCATCGGGTTGCGCACGGTGCCGTCGGCCCTGGTCGAGTTGCGGATGACCTCGTTGGCGTAACTCTCGGCGCGCCGATCCTCGCCCGCGACGCGGCAGCAGTCCATCGCGTAGAAGTCGAACTTCTGTGGGTCGACCACGAAATGGTTGTCCAGGTTGATCGGATGGTCGAGTCGCTCCAAAATTGCTCGACCCTCATCGAGGGCCGTCTCGACCTCGTGCCGGTCGCCGAGCCGTGCCCACGCCTTGGCCCGCTGCGCCGCGAGTTGCACACCGACGCCCAGGTTTCGGCTGGCCTCGAGGGCCTGGTCGACCGCGTCGATCGCACCCCGGTAGTTGCCCTGGGTCAGCGCGAACCAGGCCGCCATTTCCGCGCTCCACCCGGTGATCTCGGCATTCTCGGCCTCCTGGCCGAGCGAGTACGCCGCGCGTCGGGTCGCCTCGGCGGCGGTGCGCCGGCCGAGGTCGTAGTCCACGCAACCCACCAGCAACGCAACCCATCCCGCGAGCACCAGGATGTCGCGGTGCTGCGCCAGAGTCAGTCGGCCGTCCAGCAGCGAGGTAATTCTCCGCAACCATCCGGTGCCCTCGGCGTGCAGCTCGTGCGGATCGGCGTAGGAGTACTCGCAGCAGAGGCGTTCCGCGGTGATGCGGATGGCATCGAGGGTGGCGGGCGAGACGTCCGACATGCGAAGGCGGCCGATGAATTCCAGCGTGTCCATGCCCGTTGCCGAGAGCACCTCGTCGTCCCGATTCGGTCGGGCCTTGGGGAAGAACGCCGCTGTGACGGTGTCGAAAGCGGCGGCGATGATAGGGGCATAGAAATCATCCGGCCGCGACTCGCCCGATTCCCAACGGCGCCAGTTACGCAGCAGTGTACTGTCTGTCGGCAGGTTGTGGGATGACTTGGCGCGCATCACGCGGACGGCATCTGCTTGTGACCACCCCCGCGCATCGCGTTCAGAACGCATCCGGACAGCCCAGACGGGTCGATCGTCTCCAGCGGCCACGTCAGTAGTATCGCACCAGTTAACGCCCGGTGGCCGAGATAGGGCATATAGGTGTCAGTGGGTTGACATCTGCATTCGCAGTTTGGCGTTGTGCATGCTGGACCATGGGAGCGGAAAGTTTGCCGGACCCATCTTGTTACAGCCAGATGCAATTGCATCTGTCCTTGCAAGGCGCTGTGCCCCACAATGGGTAGATCCACATGAGAACAGCGGTACCCAATCCAACGGAGGTTCGGGTGGAAGCGTTGATCTATGGATACTTGCGTGACGATTTGGCCGATGGCCACAGCGCAGAGCTCGAGGATGCGATGAGCAGCCTCGCCCGTGAGGAAGGGCTCTGCTTCGCCGCAACGTTCCATGAATCGACTTCCGGTGACGGCACGGCATTTGTCGAGCTGACCCAGGAGCTCAAGCGAGCAGACGCGCACCACGTAGTGGTTCCGTCGCTCGATCACCTTGCCGGCCAGACGATCCCACGGGATATTCTGCTAGCGAAGCTGGCGCGCGAAGCGGCGGCGCAGGTCTGGACCATCGAGACCTGACAGCCACGACGGCACGCCGGACCAGTGGGGTATCGCCCAGCGAGTGGTCCGTCCCGATCGCCGTCGCACTTCCGCGAGCACCCTCGTCGCGGCCACACCGGCTACCAGCGAGGCGAGCAACGCCGCAACATGGTGTTGCCCGAACAGCGGATACACCTGCCAATGCAGCAGATAGACGAACAGCGAGCTGTCGGCGAGCACCGCCGCGACGACCGCAAGCAGCGCCGGCACCCGGATCGCAGGCAGCCAGATGAGCAAGAGCAGCCCGGCCATCACCAATCGCTCGCGATCCGGCACGCCGAAATAGCCGGGCACGCAGGCCAACAGGACGGCACTGACCACGAGTCGCTGCCACGCCGTCGTCGCCTTCGCGGCCGCCCAGCCCATGGCGAAGAACCACACCGCCAGCGGTGAGAACGGCACATCCTTTGCCGGATAGAGGCCGAACGGCTGATAGCGCAGCACCAAGGTGAGCGCGAGCAGGCCCATGGCGAACCAGAACGGCGCGTGCCGCTCCAGCGCGTCGACCAGGGGTATCCGCAGCAGCAGCGCGGCAGCCACCATGAAGTAGACCAGTACCTCGATGAACCACAGATGCCCCGCGGTGTCGCTGTCGCGCGGGCCCAGAATCTTGTTGAGCAGCAGTACGTTCTGCCAGCCGTAGTAGTCGGTGAACAGCAACGTGACGGCTACCCATGCGGCGGTCGGCACGGCGATCAGCGCGACCGTGCGCAGCACGTGCCGCAACCGTTCGGCACGCGGCGCGGCGGTCACCGCGAAGCGGGCGAAGTTGAATCCGGCCACGCCGAGCAGCACGTGCGCGGCGCCCCACCACACGAACAGCCCGATGTGCGTGCCCGCGATCAGCACGATGGCGGCGGCGCGCAGCAGCGTGCTCGTATCGACCGTGCGGCCGAACCGCCTGCCGCCGTGCGGGATCCGGTCCAGCTCGGCGACGGTCATGGTCGGCCAGTCGGCGGGGAGCCTGCCGAGCGCGCGTTCCACCCTGGCCGCGGTCGTCACGTAGGTCAGCGAATTGCCGCCGAGGTCGACGAAGGTGCTGTCCGGGTGGACGAGCGCCGGGTCGAGGCCGAGCGAGGTCGCGTAGAGCGCGCGAATGCCCCGGCTCTCCGGCGCGGGTGCCGACAACGTGCGAACGGCCGGATAGTCCGGCTTGCCATTGGCCAGTCGCGGCAATTCCTCGACGGCACATACTCGTACGGACGCGGCGGGCAGCCCGGCCAGCTGCGCCGCGGTCTCGGTCGGATCGGTGGCGGGGCTCTCCACGGCGACGACGAGCAGTTCGTCGTCGTCGGTGCAGCAGACGGTGAAACCCGCGGCCGCCAGCCCGGATTCGAGGCGCTGGAGATCGATGCGCAGCCCGAAGATCTTCGCGAACCGGCTGCGGCGGCCGATCACTTGATACAGACCTTCGGGGGTGCGGCGGGCGAGATCGCCGGTGCGCAAAGCGGTTACGGTGCGCCCGAGCGCGAGATCGGCGGGCGACTCGGCGTAACCCAGCATGACGTTGGGGCCGTGATACACCAGTTCGTACGGCGCGGCGTCGGTCGCGTGCCCACCGAGGTCGACGCCTGGCTGGTGTCCGCCGGTCTCCTCGATCGGCTCCAGGCTGAATTCGCCACCGGGGATGGGCACCCCGATGCAGTCCGGCCGCTCGGCCGCCAAATTTGGTGGCAGGTAGGCCATTCGGGCGGTCGCCTCGGTTTGGCCGTACATCACGAAGAAGTCCCAGCCCGCCTGTGCGCCGAGTCGGGCGTAGTCGCGGACCCGATCGGGGGCGAGCCTGCCGCCCGCCTGCGTGACATACCGCAGATCGGGCAATGTCATGTGGGCGAAGCCGATTCGGTCCAGCAGGTCGATGGTGTAGGGGACGGCCGCGAAAGACGTTGCGCGACAGGCGCGGAACTCGTCCCAGAACACGTCGTCCAGTACCGACCGTTCGGTGAGCAGCAGGCTCGCGCCGCGCAGCAGGTAGCTGTGCACCACCGAAAGCCCGTAGCAGTAGAACATCGGCAGGGTGGTCGCCGCCCGGTCGTCCGGGCCGATGGTCAGGTATTCGGCGATGGCGGCCGCATTGGCCAGCAGGTTCGCCGAGGAGAGGCGGACCAGTTTCGGGGAGCCGGTGGAACCCGAGGTGCTCAGCAGCAGCGCGAGATCCGGATGCAAGGTGTGCGCGGAGGTCTCGCGCCGGCTGTGTGGCCGGCCGTGCTCGATGACCACGTCGGGATCGTAGGCGCTCAGCAACTCGTCGGTGACTTCCGCGGTGAGCAGCACGACGCACCCTGCGCTGAGCGCGCCGAGATATCCGACGAGCGAACGCAGATCGTTGCGGGCCGCGAGCGCGACGAGCCTGCGGTTCGGTCCGAGTTCGGCCGCGAAATCCTCGACGAGCGTCGCCAGCTGGGCGTAGGTGATCCGCCGCGCCTCGTCGGCCGCCGTTTCCGGCGCCGCGTCCTCCGCCCCGGACGAGCCGGGGCAGAGGACGGCGACCCGCTCGTCGAAACTACGCAGGTGCGCGACGAGCGAGGCAAAGGTCACCCTAAAAAGAATAGGGGGCAGCGGCTTTCCGGCCAACAAGCGGCCCCCTGGTGAACACCAGGCAAACCGAAATAGTCAGCGTTCGGGCGTGTTTCAGAGTCCGAAGCTGCCCGGGCCGCGCCTGCGCAGGTACTTCTCGAACTCGGCCGCGATGGCGTCGCCGTCGATCTTGGCCATCGCCTCGTTCACGTCGACCGCCGCGTCGCCGCGTTCCTCCAGGGAGCGCACGTATTCGCTGACCTCGTCGTCGCCCGCGGTCATCTCGTTGACCGCAGTCTCCCATTCCTCAGCCTGCGTGGGCAATTCGCCGAGCGGCACCTCGATATCGAGCACGTCCTCGACCCGGTGCAGCAGCGCGATGGTGGCCTTCGGGTTCGGCGGCTGCGAAACATAGTGCGGCACGGCGGCCCAGAACGACACCGCGGGCACGCCCGCCTTCACGCACTGATCCTGCAGCACGCCGGTGATGCCGGTCGGTCCCTCGTACCTGGTCTGCTCCAGGTTGAAACGCTCCGCTGCTTCTTTGCTGTAAGCGGACCCGGTGACCGGGACAGGGCGGGTGTGCGGGGTGTCGGCCAGCAGCGCGCCGAGGATGACGACGGTTTGCACGCCGAGTTGTTCGATGAACTCCAGCAGGTCCTCGCAGAAGCTGCGCCAGCGCATATTGGGTTCGATGCCGCGCAGCAGCACGATGTCGCGGTCGCTACCGGGCGGCGAGCAGACCGAGAGCATGGTGGAGGGCCACTGGATTTCCCTGGTCACGCCGTCCACCTGCCGGACCGTCGGCCGGTTGACCTGGTAGTCGTAGTAGTCCTCGGAGTCGAGTTCGGCTAGCGGCTCGGCGTCCCAGATCAATTCCAGATGCTCTACGGCGCCGCTTGCGGCGTCGCCCGCGTCGTTCCAGCCTTCGAAGGCCGCGACCAGCACCGGTTCCCGCAATGTCGGCAGTTCCGGATCGGGAGTTTCACTGGGGTTCACTCGGTCAGCCTAATGTGTGCGGCGAACTGGCGTGTCGTATGCCGTGGCCGGGCCCGGCGTGTTCGACGGCGTCGGCGGCGCAGGTGTGTCCGTGTCCACCCGGCTCGGGGGGTCGGTCTGTCCGACCGGACCATTACGCTGGTCCTCATGTCTGCGTCACTGCCCGCCGAGTTCGACACCACGCTACTCGACACGTTGCGCCGCCGCGTCGTGATCGGGGACGGCGCGATGGGCACGATGTTGCAAGCGGCCGACCTCACGTTGGACGACTTCCTCGGTTTGGAAGGCTGCAACGAAATCCTCAACGACACCCGCCCCGACGTGCTGCGCAGCATCCACCGCGCGTACTTCGAGGCGGGCGCCGACGCCGTCGAGACCAACACCTTCGGCTGCAACCTGCCGAACCTGGCCGACTACGACATCGCGGACCGCATCCGCGATCTGTCCGAGCGCGGCACCCGGCTGGCCCGCGAGGTCGCCGACGAGATGGGCCCGTCCGCCGACGGGACGCCGCGTTATGTGCTCGGCTCGATGGGGCCGGGCACGAAGCTGCCCACCCTCGGCCATGCTCCTTATACCGCGCTGCGTGACGCGTACACCGAATCCGCGCTCGGCATGCTCGAGGGCGGCGCCGACGCCATCCTCATCGAGACCTGCCAGGATCTGCTGCAGGTCAAGGCGGCGGTGACCGGCAGCCGGGAGGCCATGCGTCAGCTCGGCCGGCGCATTCCGATCATCACCCACGTCACCGTGGAGACCACCGGCACCATGCTGGTCGGCAGCGAGATCGGCGCGGCGCTCACCGCGCTGGAGCCGCTCGGCATCGACATGATCGGCCTGAACTGCGCGACCGGCCCGGCCGAGATGAGCGAGCACCTGCGCCATCTGTCCCGGCACGCCCAAATTCCGGTGTCGGTGATGCCGAACGCCGGCCTGCCGGTGCTCGGCGCGAACGGCGCCGAATACCCGCTGACGCCCGAGGAGCTGGCGGTCGCGCTCAGCGGCTTCGTCTCCGAGTTCGGACTCGCGCTGGTCGGCGGCTGCTGCGGCACCACGCCCGAGCACATCCGGCAGGTGACCGAGGCGGTCCGCGAGATCGAGCCGAAGCTGCCGCCGATCGATGCGCGCCGCTCCCCGGCGCACGAACCCGCGGTGTCCAGCATGTACACGGCGGTGCCGTTCCAGCAGGACGCCTCGATCATGATGATCGGTGAGCGCACGAACGCCAACGGCTCCAAGGCCTTCCGCGAGGCGATGCTGGCCGAGGACTGGCAGAAGTGCCTGGATATCGCCAAGGATCAGACCCGCGACGGCGCGCACATGCTGGATCTGTGTGTGGACTACGTCGGCCGCGACGGCGCCAAGGACATGGTCGCCCTCGCGAGCAGGCTGGCCACCTCGTCGACGCTGCCGATCATGCTCGACTCCACCGAAACCCCGGTGCTGAAGGCGGGTTTGGAGCACCTGGGCGGTCGCTGCGCGGTGAACTCGGTGAACTACGAGGACGGCGACGGGCCGGAGTCCCGTTTCCACCAGACCATGCAGCTGGTCGCCGAACACGGCGCCGCGGTGGTCGCGCTGACCATCGACGAGGAGGGCCAGGCCCGCACCGCCGCGAAGAAGGTGGAGATCGCCGAGCGGCTGATCGCCGACATCACCGGCAATTGGGGGGTGCGGGAGAGCGACATCATCATCGACACCCTCACCTTTACCCTGGGCACCGGCCAGGAGGAGTCGCGTAAGGACGGCATCGAGACCATCGAGGCCATCCGGCTGCTCAAGGAGAAGCACCCCGCGGTGCAGACCACCCTGGGTTTGTCGAACATCTCGTTCGGCCTGAACCCCGCGGCCCGCCAGGTGCTGAACTCGGTGTTCATGCACGAATGCGTGCAGGCCGGGCTGGATTCCGCGATCGTGCACGCGTCGAAGATCCTGCCGATGGCGCGCATTCCGGACGAGCAGCGCGAGACCGCGCTGGATCTGGTGTACGACCGCCGCGGCGAGGACTACGACCCGCTGCAGAAGCTGATGGGCCTGTTCGAGGGCGTGTCCACGTCGTCGTCGCGGGCCTCACGCGCCGAGGAACTGGCGCAGCTGCCGCTGTTCGAGCGGTTGGCGCGACGGATCGTGGACGGCGAGCGCAACGGCATGGAGGCCGACCTCGACGAGGCGATGCAGCAGGTGCCGCCGCTGCAGATCATCAACGAGACGCTGCTGTCCGGCATGAAGACCGTCGGTGAGCTGTTCGGCTCCGGTCAGATGCAGCTGCCGTTCGTGCTGCAGTCGGCCGAGGTGATGAAGGCCGCGGTCGCCTACCTGGAGCCGCACATGGAGGCCACCGACGACAGCGGCAAGGGCCGCATCGTGCTGGCCACCGTCAAGGGCGACGTGCACGACATCGGCAAGAACCTGGTCGACATCATCCTGTCCAACAACGGCTACGAGGTGGTGAACCTCGGCATCAAGCAGCCGATCGCGACCATTCTCGATGCTGCCGTAGACAAGAAGGCCGACGTCATCGGCATGTCCGGGCTGCTGGTCAAGTCGACCGTGGTGATGAAGGAGAACCTGCAGGAGCTCAACACCAAGGGCGTGGCCGAGCAGTTCCCGGTGCTGCTCGGTGGCGCGGCGCTCACCCGCGGTTACGTGGAGAACGACCTCACGGAGGTGTACGAGGGGGACGTGCACTACGCCCGCGACGCCTTCGAGGGCCTGCGGTTGATGGACGACATCATGACCCGCAAGCGTGGCGGCGGCCTCGATCCCGACAGCCCTGAGGCGATCGCGGAGCGGGAGAAGGCAGCCCAGCGCAAGGCCCGCCACGAGCGGTCCAAGCGCATCGCCGAGGAGCGCAAGGCGGTCGAGGTCCCGATCGGGGTCCCCGCGCGCTCCGCCGTGGCCGGGGATGTGCGGGTGCCGCCCCCGCCGTTCTGGGGCACCCGCGTGGTGAAAGGCCTGGCGCTGCACGAATATTCGGGGCTGCTCGACGAGCGGGCGCTGTTCCTCGGCCAGTGGGGTCTGCGCGGCCAGCGCGGCGGCGACGGGCCGAGCTACGAGGAATTGGTGGAGACCGAGGGCAAGCCGCGCTTCCGCGCCTGGCTGGACCGGCTGAGCACCGAGAACGTGCTCCAGCACGCCGCCGTGGTGTACGGATACTTCCCCGCGGTGTCCGAGGGCGACGACGTGATCGTGCTCACCGAGCCGAATCCCGGTGCGCCGGAACGGTATCGGTTCACCTTCCCGCGTCAGCAGCGGGATCGCTTCCTGTGCATCGCCGACTTCATCCGCTCGCGCGAGCGGGCCGAGCAGACCGGACAGGTGGACGTGCTGCCGTTCCAGTTGGTCACCATGGGGCAGCCGATCGCCGACTTCGCCAACGAACTCTTCGCGGCCGACAACTATCGCGATTATCTGGAGGTGCACGGCATCGGCGTGCAGCTCACCGAGGCGCTGGCCGAGTACTGGCACCGCCGCATCCGCGAGGAACTGACCCTGGACGGTCACGCGGTCGCCGACTCCGACCCCGCCGACGTCCTGGAGTACTTCAAGCTCGGCTACCGCGGCGCCCGCTACTCGTTCGGTTACGGCGCCTGCCCCGACCTGGACGACCGTGCCAAACTGGTCGACCTCTTGGAAGCCGACCGCATCGGCGTCGTGCTCTCCGAGGAATTGCAGCTGCATCCGGAGCAGTCCACCGACGCGTTCGTCCTCCTGCACCCCGAGGCGAAGTACTTCAACGCCTGACTTTCGCACAGCGCACACCTTTTACGTAAGCCGCACACCGTCTATAGCGGGTGTGCGGCTTATGTAATGGGTGTGCGGGCTCGGTGAACCCGAATTTCGGGCGCCGTGGCGGGCTGTTGTGGGGAAAAACGGTTATAACTGTCGTGATCGAATAGTGATGGTGGTCACGGTGTCGCGGAACACTGTTCGCGTCCGGCGAGGGCCTTGGTTACCTGCTCGTATGCCATGATTTGGGCAAATCCCGACGCGCCGAGGGTATTTCGTGTCTCGGCGTGGCGCAGCGCTGACCTGGGGGATTGCTCAGGGAGTTTCGGTGAGGTGGATGTGTGTCGGGTGGGTATGCCATTGTCGGAGGCGTTGCAACTGCATCCGGGGCAGTCGGCGGGTGCGTCGCCATCGCTGCATACGGGTGCAAAGGACTTCGGCGCGTGGCATTTTCGGGATTTTCCCGGCGGTACGCGCCAGTGCAGGACCAGCTCGGCGCGTAAGCAGGAAGGCACAACAGCATGACGGCGGACCGATTGATCGCGGGACGGTATCGACTCACGGATCCGATCGGCACAGGTGCCATGGGCGTTGTGTGGCGGGGGACCGACGTCCGCCTGCGGCGCACGGTCGCGGTGAAGCAGTTGATCCTCGCGCCCGGACTGTCCCGGACCGCGGCGCTGGAGGCGAAGCTGCGCGCCATGCGCGAGGGCCGGATCGCGGCCCGGCTGCACCATCCGCACGCGATCACCGTCTTCGACGTCGCCGAGGAAGACGGCCAGCCCTGGTTGGTCATGGAATACATGAACGCGCCCAGCCTGGCGGCCAAACTTTCCGGCAAGCGGACCCTGCCGCCGGTGGAGGTCGCGCGCATCGGCGCGCAAGCCGCGGCCGCCCTGGCCGCCGCCCACGATGCGGGCATCATGCACCGCGATGTGAAACCGGCGAACCTGCTCGTCGGTGACGACGGCACCGTGAAACTCACCGACTTCGGCATCTCCCGCGCGGTCGGCGACGTCACCGTCACCGCCACCGGCTTCCTCGCGGGCACCCCCGCCTATCTGGCACCCGAGGTGGCGCGCGGCGAGAACCCGGAACCCGCCTCCGACGTATTCGCGCTCGGCTCAACGCTTTACGCCGCCGTGGAGGGTCAGCCGCCGTTCGGCGAGAGCGACAATCCGCTGGCGGTGCTGCATGCCGTCGCGCGCGGCCAGGTGCCGGAGCCCAAGCAGGCCGGTGCGCTCGGCCCGGTGCTGATGCGGCTGCTCGCGCCGACGATCGACGCGCGCCCGACCATGCGGGAGGCGCAGCAGGCTCTCGAAGCCGTTGCGGAAGGCCGTGATCCGAAGCTCGGCACCCCCTCGCTCACCAAGGCCCTGCCCGCGCCGGGCGCCGACGCGACGACCGTCATCCCGCACCCGGGCAGCGACAGCACTTCGAACGCGAACGACGCCACCTCCATCGTGGCGACCGCCGCGCTGACGAATTCCGCTGCCGCCGAATCTGTTTCCGCCCAACCCCCGATCCCGCCGCGCCNTCCCACGACGGTGCCGCCGCCACCCCCGACCGTCACGGCGACGCCCTTCGGCGCACCTCAGTCCGCCAATGTCGTCCAGTTCGTGCAGGGCTACTACAGCATGCTGCCGGGCAATACCTCCGGTGCTTGGGCACAGCTGACCCCCTCGTATCAGGCTCAGACCGGCGGTTACACCGAGTACTCCCGCTGGTGGGGCACGGTCAGCTCGGTCAGCGTCGGCAAAGTCACCCAGAACGGCGACAATCGCGCGGTCGTCTCGCTGACCTACCGCATGAAGAACGGTGAGGTCAGATCCGAGAGCCGATGGATCCAGGTGGTATCGGACAATGGACGGATGTTGATCTCCGGTTCCGGCACGTGACGCCCCGACTAACCGCCGTCCTCTGGGACATGGACGGCACCCTGCTGGACTCGGAGAAGCTCTGGGACGTGGCGGTTCGGGAGTTGGCTCGGGAGCAC
Source organism: Nocardia suismassiliense (assembly GCF_900269665.1). Lineage (GTDB taxonomy): Bacteria > Actinomycetota > Actinomycetes > Mycobacteriales > Mycobacteriaceae > Nocardia > Nocardia suismassiliense. Next base: position 6,310,813 of record NZ_LT985361.1, on the reverse strand, counting down.
GGGCACGAGATGACCGATGAGTTGCGGCATGCGCTGATCGGGGCGTCGGGGGCGGATGCGTTGCGGATGATCTTCGAGGGGCTCGGGGTGCCGCCGACGGCCGAGGCGTTGCAGGCGGCGGGGGAGTTCCTGGAGTGGCGGGTGACCGAGTTGATGACCGGTCCGATTCCGTGGCGGCCGGGTGCGCAGGACGCGCTGGCGATGGTGCGGGAGTCGGGGCTGGCCTCGGCGCTGGTGACCAATACCAAGCGGTCGCTCACCGAGTTCGGGTTGAACACGCTGGGGCGCGACTTCTTCGACGTGTCGGTCTGCGGCGACGAGGTGGCCCTCGGCAAGCCGGAGCCGGACGTCTACCTGCGGGCAGCGGAGCTGCTCGGCGTGGATCCGAAGGACTGTGTCGCCGTGGAGGATTCGCCGACCGGCACGCGCGCCGCACAGGCGGCGGGCTGCGCGGTGATCGTGATCCCGTGCGAGATTCCGGTGTCCGACGGACCGGGGCGCAGCTTCCGCGACACCCTGGTCGGGCTGACGATCGACGACCTCGAACAGGCGCTGAAGCTGCGCGGCTGAACGGCCCGGGTTCGACACTCCCGACCGCGCTTCACCGAGAGTTACTGTGCCGCAATGGGAGTGCGCGCAGATAGATAGGTGTGACTGCCGTCACCGGCAATCTCGCCGAATCTCGGGCGTGTCGGCGGTCCGCTCTACCAGAATGTCGCCATGGCAGCGTTGGGTGTCCTCGACGAGATCGTTGATACCGCACGGTATCCCCTCGCGAATCCGGCGGATGCCGAGCGGCAGGCCGCGGTGCGGCGGGCCAGAGCGGATCTGGCCGCGATCGGCTGCACCGTGCTGCGCGGCTTCATCCGGCCGGAACTGACCGAGACGCTGCGGGCGCAGGGCGAGGCGATGGCCCCGCACGCGTACTACGAGGTCGAGCGGGTGAACGCCTACAACATCCCGCTGGATACCGAACTGCCGGAAGATCATCCGGGGCGGATCGTGCTCGAGCGCGGCAACGCGTTCGTGCCGCGCGACCGCATCCCCGGCGACGCGCTGATCCACCAGCTGTACGTCGACACGCGATTCCAGCGTTTCGTCGCGGACTGTTTCGGCCTGGCCGAACTGCACGAATTCGCCGACCCGCTGGCCGGGCTGTGCCTGAACGTCGTCGCCCCCGGCATGTCGCATCCGTGGCACTTCGACACCAACGAATTCACCGTCAGCATGCTGACCCAGCCCGCCGAGTCCGGCGGAATCTTCGAGTACTGCCCCAACATTCGCACGCCGGCGGCCGAGCACCTCGACGACGTGCGCGCCGTGCTCGACGGCACCGGCGAGCGCCTCATCCAGCGGCTCGACCTGCGCCCCGGCGACCTGCAGCTCTTCCAGGGACGCTTCTCGCTGCACCGCGTGTCGCCCGTCGCCGGTGCCACGCAACGGCATTCGGCGATCTTCGCCTACACCGACCGCCCCGGCGTGATCGGCACGGTGGAGCGCACCCGGCAACTCTTCGGCCGGGTGCTACCCGACCATCTGGCCGCCGCGGCCGACGTCGTCCGCGGTGACCGCTTGCTCGACTGAGCCGAACGGCCCGATCCATCCCAGGGATCGGGACACACCGCTCGACCCCGAGAGGAACGACTGTGGCAGTGCCGTTACATACGACCGGGAAAGCCTCCTTCGACGATATCTACGACCGGCCCGATCCACGCGACTACTACGCCCGCATGTCCGATCTCGACTATCGCATCCCGGAACTGGCGAAACCCGTTTTCCAGCAGCAGATCCGGGAGTTCCGCGCCTCCGCCCGGGTCGCCACGCCCACCGTGCTCGACCTCGGCTGCTCCTACGGCGTCAACGCGGCACTGCTACGTTTCGACACCACCATGCGTGAGCTCGCCGAGCACTACCGCACCGCGGCAGGCGATCGCGCGGCCCTCATCGCCCGCGACCACGCGACGCTCGGCGCCAGGACCGGTCTCACCGATGTCCGCTTCCTCGGCATGGATGCCTCCGCGCCCGCACTCGCCTACGCACAGGAGAGCGGCCTGCTGCACGACACGGTGCATGCCGATCTCGAGTCGGGCGAGCCGACCGACGAGCAGCGCGAGGTGCTGGCCACCGCCGACCTGATCATCTCCACCGGCTGTATCGGCTACGTCACCGAGAAAACTCTGGCCCGAGTCGCGACCGCGCATCCGCGTCGGCGACCATGGATGGCACACTTCGTGCTGCGCATGTTCGACTTCGCGCCGATCGCCGCGGAACTCGCCGCGCTCGGCTACCGGACCGAGCAGGCGCCCGGTCTGTTCCAGCAGCGCAGGTTCGCCTCCGCGACCGAGCAGACCCAGGTGCTGAACACCTTGTCCGCCAAGGGAATCGACACCACCGACCGGGAAACCGACGGCTGGCTCTACGCCGGGCTCTACCTATCGCGACCGTTGCCCAAGCACCACGCCGACACCGAGGACCAGCATTGACCGAACGCACCTTCGCCGCCGACGACAGCCTGCCCCGGGTGCCCCTGCCCACGCTGGAGGACAGCTGCGGCCGATTCCTGCAGTGGTGCGCGCCGCTGTTGACCGCGGACGAACTCGCCGCCACCGAGGCCGCGGTCGCCGACCTGGTGCGCCCGGACGGACCCGGCCGCACGCTGCACGCGGCCCTCGCGGAGTACGACGCCACTCCTGGGGTGGGCAGCTGGCTGGACCTGTTCTGGCCGTCGCGATACCTGGGCAGGCGTGATCGCATCGCCTTGAACGCCAACTTCTTCTTCCTCTTCCGCGACGACACCACACTGGCCACCTCCACGGCTGCGACCCAGGTGGATCGGGCGGCCGGAATCATCTCCGCCGCAGTCGATTACAAGCTCTCGCTGGACGCCGAGGCGATCCCGCCGGTGTTGCAGCGCGGGCAGGCGCTGTCGATGTGGCAGAACAAGTATCTGTTCTCCGAGACGCGTATCCCCGGCGAGACCCAGGACAGCGTCCGGGTGCCCTACAGCGAGGAATGGCCGGGTCCCTCGGACGCCAAGCATGTGGTGGTCTTCTTCCGCGGCAGCATCTTCCGGATGGACGTGCTCGGCCCGGACGGTGCGCCGCACTCGCTGGAGGATCTGGCCTGCGGGCTGCGCGAGGTACTGAAGGCCGGGGCTCGCTCGACCCGAACCGACTCCGCCGTGGGACATCTCACCACCAAGGCGCGCGCCGAATGGGCGGCGAGCAGGCAGGCGTTGCTCGCCGAACCGGCCAACGCCGCGGCGCTGGACACCATCGAGACCGCGCTGTTCTGCGTCTGCCTGGAGGACTTCGCGCCGCGCGACGAGCTGCACGCCTGTGATCAGCTGCTGCACGGCGACAGTGCCAACCGCTGGTTCGACAAGGCGGTGTCGTTCATCGTCTTCGAGGACGGCCAGGCGGGCATCAATGTCGAGCATTGCGGGCTGGACGGCACCACCATCCTGTCCTTCGTGGACGCCATGCTGGAGGTGCCCGCATCGGAGCACGCCGCCCGATCCGGGGCACAGGCGCAGGGGTTGCCCGCCGTCGAGCCGATCGATTTCGTGCTGGATGCCGCCCAGCGCAACGACATCATCGCCGCCGGCGCCGATTTCGCCAGGTATGCGGCCGAAAACGCCACGCAGACGGTCTCTTTCGAGGACTTCGGCACCGCGCGGGCCAAGCAGCTCGGCATCTCGCCGGATGCCTTCGCGCAGTTGAGTTATCAGCTGGCGCATCGGCGCAGCAAGGGAATCACCGGCGCCACTTACGAATCCATCGCCACCCGGCAGTACCGCAACGGCCGCACCGAGGCGATGCGAGTGATCACTCCGGAGATGGTGGCGTTCGTGGACGCGATGGTGGACCCCGCGGTCGACCCCGAGGCCCGGCTCGCCGCCGCGCGCACCGCGGCCGCCGCGCACGTCGCCCGCGCCAAGGAGTGTCAGGCGGGCGCCGCGCCCGAACAGCATCTGTGGGAACTGCAGTGGATCCAGCGCCGGCGCGGCGCCGAGCTCGGCGTCACCGAGCCGATTCCGCTCTACGACAGCCCCGGCTGGCTGATCATGCGCGACGACTACCTGAGCACCAGCTCGGCGCCGTCGGTCAATATCCGCTACTTCGGTTTCGGCTCGACCAGCCCCCGCTGCATCGGCGTCGCCTACGTCCTGCTGCCGGACCGCTGGAATCTCTACCTGGCCACCCCGACCACGGTCGCCGACGAGATGCACGCCTTCGCCGACCACCTGCGCACCGCGGTCGCCGACCTGGAGGCCCTGCTCGCGGCGAGCTGATCCGAGGGAGATCCGCATCCGGTCACCCGACCGGATGCGGTATCGGGGCGGCGGCGGTCCGTGATCGAGTACCGGCGTCGGCTGCCCCGAGATCGGCGGTCCAGGTCGCCGCGCCGAGGCACGCCGAAAGCTGGGATGGGCCGGAGCAACGGTCGCGCATACCGGTCTGAAACAATGGCTCATCGTGAAGAACTTCGAAACCCTGTTCGCCGAGCTGCAGGATCGTGCGGTTACCCGCCCCGAGGGGTCCGGAACCGTGGCCGCGCTGGACGCCGGCGTGCATAGCCAGGGTAAGAAGGTGCTCGAGGAGGCCGGCGAGGTGTGGCTGGCCGCCGAGCACGAGAGCGACGAGTCGCTCGCCGAGGAGATCTCGCAGCTGCTGTACTGGGTGCAGGTGCTGATGGTGGGTCGTGGATTGAAGCTCGAAGACGTGTACCGACATCTGTGACGGGTGCGTCTTACTCCGTAGTTTCTCCCTCCGAAAGGACTTCCTGCCATGCTGCGCGTCGCAGTCCCCAATAAAGGCGCCCTGTCCGAAGCCGCCACCGCCATCCTGGTCGAGGCCGGCTACCGCAGGCGCACCGATCCGCGCGATCTGACCGTGCTCGACCCGGCCAACCAGGTCGAATTCTTCTTCCTGCGGCCCAAGGACATCGCCATCTACGTCGGGTCCGGTGAACTCGACCTCGGCATCACCGGTCGCGACCTCGCCCTCGATTCCGGCGCGCCGGTCAGCGAACGGATCGGCCTCGGCTTCGGCCGCTCCAGCTTCCGCTACGCCGCACCGGCCGGGAAGGCGTGGCAGGTCGAGGACCTGTACGACAAGCGCATCGCCACCTCCTACCCGAACCTGGTGCTCGCCGATCTGCAGCGGCGCGGCATCGAGGCCGAGGTGATCCGCCTGGACGGCGCGGTGGAGATCTCCATCCAGCTCGGCGTCGCCGACGCCATCGCCGATGTGGTCGGCTCCGGGCGCACCCTGCGCCAGCACAACCTGGTCGCCTTCGGTGAGTCGCTGTGCGACTCGGAGGGCGTGCTGATCGAGCGCAGCGGCTCCGATCAGCAGGAACGGGCCCGCAACCAGCTCATCGCGCGCATCCAGGGCGTCGTGTTCGGCCAGCAGTACATCATGCTGGACTACGACTGCCCGAAGGAGCTGCTCGAGCAGGCGGTCAAGATCACGCCGGGGCTCGAGTCGCCGACAGTGTCCCCGCTCGCGGACGAGGGCTGGGTCGCGATCCGCGCCATGGTGCCGCGCAAGCAGGGCAACGAGGTGATGGACCAGCTCGCCGAGCTCGGCGCAAAAGCCATCCTGGCCTTCGACATTCGTTCCTGCCGGGCCTTCTGAACCGGATTATCGCCGTCTGCTTTGTCTGGTATGCGTGAATAATTCACGCTGAACGCAACCGGTGCGCCTGGTGACCGGGTGTTGTTACCGTGCGGCCTCTCGATGAGGAACGCAAGGAGCACACCCGTGTCACAGAGATCGCCCGAGCAACGGTCGGGAAGCACATTCGCCTGGAACGAGGACTGGCTGGCGGCGATCGTCGGGCTGACGCTGATCGTGTTGGTTCTGGCGGGCGCTATTCCGGATTGGCTGGTGCCGTGATGCCGGGCCCCGAAGCCCGCGAAGGCAATCCGGCCGAAGGCGGGATCGCGACCGAGTCGGTCGCCGAAAGCGCAACGAAGGCCGGCACTTCTGGACCGATCAAGTCCGAAACTGCGGCATTGCAAGCGGTTTCGCGTCCGACCGTCGGCGCGATCGTGGCAGGGATCGCGGTCGTCGTCGTGCTCGGCGCGCTGACCCGCTACTTCGACACGCACGTGCCGAAGTGGGCGGCCGACACGCCGTTCAAGCGAGTGGCCAAGTCGATCGAGTTCCCGGTGTACGCCATCGCGATCGGCCTGCTCGGCAATGTCATCCTCACCAAACTCGCGCTGCGCGATCGGCTTTCGGCCGGTTTCCGGACCGAGTTCTTCATCAAGACCGGCGTGGTGCTGCTCGGCGCCTCGATCAACCTGAAGATCCTGGTGACCGCGGCGGGCCCGTCGATCCTGCAGGCGCTGCTGTTGATCACGGCGGTGTTCGGGTTCACCTGGTGGCTGGGCGGACGGCTCGGGCTCGACGACAAGCTGCGGGCGCTGCTGGCCTCGGCCGTGTCCATCTGCGGCGTCAGCGCGGCCATCGCGGCGGCCGGTGCGGTGCAGGCCAAGCGGGAGCAGATCGCCTACGCGGCCTCGCTGGTGATCATCTTCGCGCTGCCGTCGATCTTCGTATTGCCTTGGCTCGCCGAGGCTCTCGGTCTGTCCGACGCGGTCGCGGGGGCCTGGATCGGCGGCAATATCGACACCACGGCGGCGGTCGCGGCCTCCGGCGCCATCGCGGGGGAGAAGGCGCTGCAGATCGCCACCATCGTGAAGACCACGCAGAACGCGCTGATCGGGATCGTCGCGATCGCGTTGACCGCGTACTTCACTCTGAAGGTGGAACGCACGGCGGGTGCGGTGCGGCCCTCGGCGCGGCAGTTCTGGGAGCGGTTCCCGAAGTTCGTGCTCGGTTTCATCGCGGCGTCGGTGATCGGGACGCTGTATCTACAGTCCGTCGACAAGAAGGTCGGTGCCGCGCACATCGCCGTCATCAACGATCTGCGCACCTGGTTCCTGATCCTCGCCTTCGTCTCCATCGGGCTGGAGTTCTCGCTGCGCGGGCTGCGCGAGGCGGGCTGGCGGCCGATCGTCGTCTTCGGCTCCGCCGTGGTGGTGAATCTGGCTGTCGGCCTGGGGCTTTCGGTGCTGTTGTTCCGTAACTTCACCCTTTGACCCAGGTAACTGCTACTCGGCGACGGCGTCCGCCAACGTCTCGTCCGGCGACTCCGTCGTCCCACCGGTGGGCCAACCCGGGTAGGGCGGCGGTGTCCCACCGAATTCGGGGCAGAGCGGCTTGTAGTCGCAGTACGCGCAGAGCCAGCCGCGGTTCGGCTGGAAATCTCCGGTGCGCCCGGCGTCCAGGATCGCCTCCCACAGTGCGGACAGCGTGCGTTCGAAGCGCAGCAGTTCCTCCTCGTCGGGCGCGTAGGTGAGGATCTGTTCGTCGGCCAGGTAGATCAGGCGCAGCTGGGTGGGCACGATGCCGCGGGTGCGCAGCACGACCAGGGCATAGAACTTCAGCTGGAACAGCGCCCTGGTCTCCTGGGTGGGCCCGGGGGCGCGGCCGGTCTTGTAGTCGACCACCCGCAGCTGACCCGTCGGCGCGACGTCGATGCGATCTACGAAGCCGCGCAACAGAACTCCGTCGTCGAGCTCGACCTCCACCCGCGCCTCCCTGGACTCCGGGTCGAAGCGGGTCGGATCCTCCAGACGGTAGTAGGTCTGCACCAGCGTGCGCACCTCGCCGAGGAAGCCGTCCAGCTCGGCGTCGGTGATCACCTCGGTCACCTCGGGCCACTCGGCCGCCACCCGCGCCCAGCTGGGCACGATCAGGCTCTCGGCCCGCACCGGTTGCCGCTGCGCCGCGGGCAGCCCGTACAGATCCTCCAGCACCGCGTGCACCACCGTGCCGCGCAGCGCGTTCCTGCTCGGCGGTTCGGGGATCCGGTCGATCGCCCGGAACCGGTACTTCAGCGGGCACTGCTTGAAATCCATTGCCCGCGAAGGCGACAGCGCGGGCCGCGACCGGCTCGCCGCCGCACCGGGATCGGACGCCGCAGCGCCGTCGGTAGGGGGCGTGGACGCGGGCGAGCTCATACCTGGCAGGCTATCCGGCGGCACCGACATGCAGGTGCGCGACTATTCGCCAGCACGAACGGAGATTCATGACGGCCAGACGGACCGGTCCCTTCACCCTCGGTGACCGGGTACAGCTGACCGATGCCAAGGGGCGCCTGTACACGGTGGTCTTGGAGGAGGGCAAGGAGTTCCACACCCATCGCGGCGGCATCAAGCACGACAGCCTGATCGGCGCCGACGAGGGTTCGGTGGTGAACTCCACCAACGGCACCCCGTATCTGGCGTTGCGCCCGTTGCTGATCGACTACGTGTTGTCGATGCCGCGCGGTGCCGCGGTGATCTACCCGAAGGACGCCGCGCAGATCGTGCACGAGGGCGACATGTTCCCCGGCGCGCGGGTGCTGGAGGCCGGCGCGGGCTCCGGCGCGCTGACGTGTTCGCTGTTGCGCGCCGTCGGGCCGCAGGGCGAGGTGATTTCCTACGAAATTCGCCAGGATCATGCTGACCATGCCATCCGCAACGTCGAAACCTTCTATGGCGAACGTCCGGCTAACTGGTCGCTGACGGTCGGGGACGTCGCCGACTTCGCGGGCGAACCGGTGGATCGGGCGGTGCTCGACATGCTCGCGCCGTGGGACGCGTTGCCCGCGGTGGCCAAGGCGCTCGTGCCCGGTGGTGTGCTGATCATCTACGTGGCGACGGTGACGCAGCTGTCGAAAGTCGTGGAGGCGCTGCGCGAACAGGAATGCTGGACCGAACCCCGCTCCTGGGAGTCGATCGTGCGCGGCTGGCACGTGGTCGGCCTCGCGGTGCGCCCCGAGCACCGGATGCAGGGCCATACGGCCTTCCTGGTGAGCGCACGCAAGCTTGCCGAGGGCACGGTGACCCCCAAGCCGCAGCGCAGGCCGTCCAAGGGCTGACAGCGCGGCTGACGCGGCCGAGGGTGCCCGCACAGCACCCTCGGCCGGCCGCGACGGGTCAGGCGGGCACGCAGGGCGCCTGCGCGAAGCCGAGCATCAGGCAGCCGCTCGCGTCCGAGAGCTTCCAGGTACCACCGACGTTCTCCCAGCTGAGGGGCATCGGGGGCACGGCGCCGTGCGGCGAGGTGATGGTCACCTGCGCGGTGGCGGTGTTGCCCTGCGTTGTGATATCGGCCACTGCGTAGGTCAGTGTGTACCCTGCCAGGCCTTTGTTCATCTGATCGATGTTCGCCGTGCGCTTTTCGCCGTCGACTATGAGCTTGGTCTTCTCCGCGGTGGGTACCGCGGGATCGGACAATTTGACGAGCACCGCCTGCAGCGTCTCGGGTGTCGGCGCCGCCGCGTTCCCGGTCGCCGCGGCGCTGCTCGAGGTAATTGAGCTGGAGCTCGAGGCCGCAACGCTGGAGGAAGAGACTTTGGCATCGGATTTGTTGTCATCAGAACTACAGCCCGCGAGCCCGACGGTAACGGCGAGCGCGGCAGTAGCGGTAGCAACAGAAACGCGGAGAATCCTGGCGGGAAGGAGCATATTCAGCAACCTTTCGGCTCGGTCGGCGAGCGGGCTCACCGAGTGCGGGTTAGGGCAGGCTAACATGGTCATCCGGCTGTCGATCGCAGCCCAGATGTGATCACGACGAAACCATGTCGGAAAGCGAGAACGGTTCGCGCCCGGTAGCGTTGATAGACCGGGACTGGGAGGAGCAGCACATGAGCCCCATCGAGAATTCGGATTCGGCGGCCTGGAGAGAGCTCGAGGCGGTACGCGCCGAAGCGGCTGCGCTCCGTAGGCAACTCGCCGATTCGCCGGATCGTGCACGGGAATTGGAAGCCCGCATCGATTCGCTGACGATTCGCAACACCAAGCTGATGGACACGCTCAAAGAGGCGCGCCAGCAGCTGATCGCCCTGCGTGAGGAAGTCGATCGGCTCGGCCAGCCGCCGAGTGGATACGGAATTCTGATCGGTGTCTATGACGATCAGACCGTAGACGTGTTCACCTCGGGCCGAAAGATGCGGTTGACGTGTTCACCGAACATCGAGACCTCGACCCTCGAATACGGTCAAACCGTGCGCCTCAACGAGGCGCTCACGGTGGTCGAGGCCGGCATCTACGACGCGGTCGGCGAGATCGGCACCCTGCGGGAGATCCTCGACGACGGCCGCCGTGCCCTCGTGGTCGGTCATGCCGACGAGGAGCGGGTGGTCTGGCTGGCGGGTCCGCTGGCCAAGGTCGCCGAGTACGACGACATGGAGGATCCCGACTCCCCGATTCGCAAACTGCGCCCCGGTGACTCCCTCCTGGTCGACACCAAGGCAGGCTTCGCGTTCGAGCGCATCCCCAAGGCCGAGGTCGAAGACCTTGTGCTGGAAGAGGTTCCGGACGTCGACTACACCGATATCGGTGGCCTCGGCAGGCAGATCGAGCAGATCCGCGACGCGGTGGAGCTGCCCTTCCTGCACAAGGATCTGTTCCGCGAATACGCGCTGCGCCCGCCCAAGGGTGTGCTGCTCTACGGTCCGCCCGGTTGCGGTAAGACGCTCATCGCCAAGGCGGTGGCCAACTCGCTGGCCAAGAAGATCGCCGAGGCGCGTGGTGAGGATGCCAAGGAAGCCAAGTCGTTCTTCCTGAACATCAAGGGTCCCGAGCTGCTCAACAAGTTCGTGGGCGAGACCGAGCGCCACATTCGCATCATCTTCCAGCGGGCCCGCGAGAAGGCGTCCGAGGGTACGCCGGTGATCGTCTTCTTCGACGAGATGGACTCCATCTTCCGCACCCGTGGTTCGGGCGTGTCCTCCGATGTGGAGACCACGGTCGTGCCGCAGCTGCTGTCGGAGATCGACGGCGTCGAGGGCCTCGAGAACGTCATCGTGATCGGTGCCTCCAACCGCGAGGACATGATCGACCCCGCGATCCTGCGGCCGGGCCGCCTGGACGTGAAGATCAAGATCGAGCGGCCGGACGCGGAATCGGCACAGGACATCTTCTCGAAGTACCTCACCGAGACGCTGCCCCTGCACGCCGACGATCTCGCCGAGTTCGGCGGCGACAAGGCCCTGTGCGTCCGCGCGATGATCGAACGGGTCGTCGACCGGATGTACGCCGAGAGCGAGGACAACCGCTTCCTGGAGGTCACCTACGCCAACGGTGACAAGGAAGTCCTGTACTTCAAGGACTTCAACTCCGGCGCCATGATCCAGAACATCGTGGACCGCTCCAAGAAGTACGCCATCAAGGCCGTCCTCGACACCGGCAACCCCGGCCTGCGCATCCAGCATCTCTACGATTCGATCCAGGACGAGTTCTCCGAGAACGAGGACCTGCCCAACACCACGAATCCCGATGACTGGGCCCGCATCTCGGGTAAGAAGGGCGAGCGGATCGTCTACATCCGCACGTTGGTCACCGGTAAGAACGCCAGCGCGAGCAGGGCGATCGACACCGAGTCCAATACGGGTCAGTACCTGTAAGTTTCAGTGCCGAAGGCCGCGTTTCCGTTGGGAGCGCGGCCTTTTGGTGTGTTCTGGTGAATCGACCGCGTCCGGCGGAGCTGCGCGGGGGTCGATGCCGCTCGTGAAATCCCGCTGAGCTCGCCACTTTCGAGTAGCCGGCGGGGGCGCTGCGCCGCCTTTGCCCGGTGGGTGGGAATCTTCATGATCAACGGGACATGATGGTCGTTGAACTCGGCGTGTCGCCGCCGCTATGTCCCGTTGATCATGGCGGAATCCGTTTCTACGGTGTGGGGGAGTGGCGGAATTCGGGGTCTGTCTCTTTTTCACATCTGGCGCCGGCGGCGAAGGGTTAGGGGGTGGTTTCGGGGGGGGCCGGGTTCATTAAAAAAAAAAAAGACGCAGAGGGAGTGTGGGTGGCGTGGTGGTGCGGTGGGTAGGGCGGTGGTGGGGGGTGGGGAGTGGNGTGACGATCAACTATCGGCTGGGGGCGCTCGGGTTCCTGCGGTTGCCCGGGGTGAGTGACGGGAATCTGGGGCTGCGCGATCAGATCGCGGCGCTCACGTGGGTGCGGGACAATATCGCCGCCTTCGGTGGTGATCCGGCGCGGGTGACGGCCTCGGGCCAGTCGGCGGGTGCGATTTCGCTGGTGGCGATGTTGTCGGGGAAGCAGGCCGACGGGCTGTTCCAGCAGGCAATCTTGCAAAGCCCGCCGCTCGGGATGCTGCCTGCTACGCCGGAAGCGGCCGAGCGGGTCGGTGCGAAGTTGTTGCGGGAGTTGGGGGTCGAGGCGGAGCAGCTCGGGGAGGTGCCGGTGGCGGCGTTGCTGGCGGCGCAGTCGGCGGTGGCGAAAGGGGGCGAGGGTCAGGTCGTGCCGCCGTTCCAGTTGGTGGCGGATGGAGAGTTGGTTGCCCCGGATCTGGCGCGTGCGGTGGGTGAGCGCGACCTGCGGATGCTGATGGGCACGACGCGAGATGAGGTGGCGGCGTTCTTCTCCGACGACTGGGACGCGGTTGCGCAGGTCTCCGAGCAGATCTTCGGCGGGCCGACCCGGGAGTTGAGCGAGTCGCTGAACGCGGGCGGCGGTGCGGCCTGGTTGTTCGAGTTCGAGTGGCAGCCGGCGGGCAGTCCGTTCCGTGCGTGCCACTGTCTCGAGCTGCCGTTCGTGCTCGGTAGCGCGGCGGCTTGGCAGGGCGCACCGATGCTGCAAGGGGAGCGCCCGCAGTCGCTGGTCGACGAGATGCGTGGTAGCTGGATCGCTTTCGTCCGGGACGGTGATCCGGGGTGGGAGCGCGGCAGGACCCGGCGCTTCGGTGACCGGGCGGGTGACTGAGCGTTCGTAATAGGATTCGGGCGTGCCCGCTGGTTGATCGCGGTCATGTGCGAATCCGGCGCACCGGGGAGTCCGACCAGTGCTGATCCCTGCACGACGCTCTGGACGGGGCGGGCGATCCGGGGGCCGGATTCGCTGTGGCCGGGTATTCGGCACATGGTGGCCGGTTGTTTGAGGTAGTAGAGCGAAAGGCGGGGGAGCGTGACTGACATAACCCAAGTGCGGCAACCGGATACGTCTGAGCAGCAACCGCCGTTCGCGCTCGCCGGAGTAGGTGCTGTCGCGGTCCTCTCGGCGATCGCGCTGCTGGCTGCGGCCGGTCGGTACGGGTTCTTCGGCGACGAGCTGTACTTCATCTCCGCCGGCCGCAGGCTCTCCTTCGGTTACGCGGATCAGGGTCCGCTGGTGCCCGCGATCGCCCGGCTGATGGACCTGCTCGCGCCGGGATCGTTGGTGGCGCAACGTATTCCGGCGCTGCTGGTCACGGTGGCGGCGGTGGTCATCAGTGCACAGATAGCCAGGGAGTTGGGCGGAGGGCACCGCGCCCAGATCTTGACTGCAATCGCTTATGCGTCGTCACCATTCCTGCTGGTGCAGGGAACCCAGTTGGCCACCAACACCGTCGACACCGCGCTGTGGGTGTTGATCAGCTGGCTGCTCGTCCGCTGGGTGCGCACGCGGCGGGACTCGCTGCTGCTGTGGGCGTCGCTGGCCACCGCCCTGGATATGCAGGTCAAATGGTTGATCCCGTTCTTCTGGGTCGCGGTCGCGATCGGCGTGCTGTGCTATGGACCGCGTGATCTGCTCCGCCGTCCCGCACTGTGGGCGGGCGCGGCCCTGGTGGTGCTGTTGACGTTGCCGAGCCTGATCTGGCAGGCCAATCACGGCTGGCCGCAACTGCGGCTCGGCGCGGTGATCGCCGCCGAACAGGCCACCATCGGTGGCCGCTACACCTGGCTGCCGCTGGCCGTTGCCTCCGCCGGTATCCTCGGCGGCCTGCTGCTGATCTACGGCATCGTGACGCTGTTCCGCTGGGAACCGTTGCGCCGGTATCGCTTCCTCGCGCCGCTGCCGCTGCTGCTTGCCGTGATCTTCATCGTCACCGACGGCAGGCCGTACTACGCGGCGGGCTGCTACGCCGTGATCTTCGCCGCGGGCGCGGTTCGCTGGACCGAGCAGATGAGTCGCCCGCGCACGATCATCACCCTCGTGCTGGTCGTCGTATCCGTTGCCCTAGCGGCCTTTACCATGCCGTGGCGACCCGAATCCGACTACACCCCGGCCGAGAACGAGGCCCAAGCCGGGCTCTCGATCGGCGTGTACGGCAGGTTCGGCTGGCCCGAACTCGCCGCCGCCCCCGCGACCGCCTACCGACCCCTGCCCGAGGCCGACCGCGCCGGCACGGTCATCATCACCGACTCCTACTGGCAGGCAAGCGCACTCGACGTATTCCGCTCCGACTACGACCTCCCCGCCACTTACAGCCCCAACCGCGGTTTCGGCTACTTCGGCACCCCACCCGACTCCGCAACCACCGTCCTCTGGGTGGGCGACGACATCGCCGACATCCGCCCCCTCTTCACCGCGGTAACCCCCATCGGCCGCGCCGACACACCCCTAGGCTTCCCCGGTGCCACCCGCGACGTCACCATCTGGCGCTGCGACGGTCCCCGCGCCCCCTGGTCCCAAACCTGGCCCGACCTACTCCGCTTGGACTGAGCGCAGGCGCGGACCGCACGATCGCGCCGCTCGTGAACCAGGAAAACAGGTCGCGGTGGGCTGCGGGTCTCTGCGACCCTTCGATCATGGTCGACAAGGTGTTCACCGATACCCGGCTCGCCGCGCTGTATGACAGCTTCAGCCCGGAGGGCGCGCGCGACGATTTCCGGTTCTACCTGCCGTTGGTCATGGCCGCACCCTCGGTTCTGGACCTGGGGTGCGGAACGGGAGCACTGCTGCGTAGAGCCCGCGCGGACGGTCATGGTGGCCGCCTGTGCGGTGTGGACCCTGCCCCGGGCATGCTCGAAGTGGCACGGGCGCAGGAGGATATCGAGTGGGTCCTCGGTGACGCGAGCTCGCTGTGTAGCCGGGGCGACCGGTTCGATCTGGTGGTGATGACCGGGCACGCGTTCCAAGTGCTGCTCGGTGACGACGAACTGCGGTCCACGCTGGCCGTCATCGCCGCGACACTGACCGACACCGGTCGTTTCGTCTTCGAAACCCGCAATCCTCTTGTGCGGGAATGGGAGACGTGGCATCAGCGATATTCGGGCGAAGTTTTGGACGAGACAGGTGCGGTGGTGCGGTGCGTCTGTCACGTCACCGGACCGGTCGACGGTGACCTCGTCTCCTTCACCCACACCTTCACCAGCGACCAGTGGACCGAGCCCGAGATCAGCTACAGCAAGCTCCGTTTCCTCGACGCGCCCACCCTCGCTGCCTTCCTGTCCACCGCGGGGTTGGTCGTTGCCGAACAGTTCGGCGACTGGGATCGCAGCCCACTGACGGCGACCAGTCCGGAGATCATCACTGTCGCCTGCCGCGCGTGAGGACTGTTGACCTGTCAGGGAAATCGAGGTCCGAAGTGCTCTGGGAAATGCTGTGTAGCAACGAGATTCACGAGGACGGCGACCTTCCGTCGCGGAACCGCATTCGTGGGACGTTTGGTACTGGATCTTGATAGCATCGGCTCGACGGAGGCGTTCTCACTGTTGAGGGGCACGCGTCGAGTGTCCGGTCGGCGCCTCACGGGAGGTGTATCCGGTTGTCCGGTCACGGTATTGGCGTCGGGCGGTTGCTGACCGCGCTGGTGTGCGTCGGGGTTTTGGTCGGGGGGTGTACGCCGGGCTCGGACACCGATGATGCGGCGAGCACGCAGACGGGGGCGCCGGGGCAGGCGGGGGCCTGGCCGCCCAACACGGGACGGGGAAAATGCGCGGTCGACAAGGAAACCGACGTGCCGGGGGCGATGCGGGACGGGACGATCCTCCGGGCGGATGTGTATCGGCCCCAGACCAGCGATCCGGTGCCGGTGATCCTGATGCGCACGCAGTACGGGAAATCGTTTGCGCAAGTGAGCTCTTCGCGTTATCAGACGCCGGACTGGTTCGCCTCGCACTGCTATCTGGTGGTGATTCAGGACATTCGCGGCGTCGGGAAGTCGGACGGGACGTTCACCGAGTTCGACAACGACCTGCGCGACGGGTACGACAGCGTCGAGTGGGCGGCCCAATTGCCCGGTACGAACGGCAAAGTGGGCATGTACGGGTCGTCCTACATCGGTGCGACGCAGTGGCTCGCCGCGGTCGGGACGCCGCCGCACCTGGCAGCCATCGTGCCCGCCAACACCTCTTCGGACTACTACGACGGCTGGACCTATGAGGGCGGGCAGTTCCGCCTCGGCTTCGTGGAACCGTGGGCGGTGAGCACGATCGGCCTCGCCGCCGCCGAGCATCGCCGCGACACCGCGGCGATCGAGCAGATCCGCGCGGCCATGGACAACGCCACCCAGTGGATGAATTTTCGGCCATACAAGGACTTTCCGCCGTTGCAGCCGGGCAATCCGGCGGTCGCGCCCTGGTATTTCGACTGGATCCGTAACTCGACCTACAACGACTACTGGAAGAAATGGAGCATCCGCGAGCGCTACCAGAACGTGAAGGTGCCGGTGCTGAACATGGAGGGCTGGTACGACTCGTTCCTGGCCGGCGGCATCGAGAACTTCACCGGAATGGTCGACAAGGGCGGCACGCCGGAGGCGCGGCAGAACCAGCGTCTGGTCATCGGCCCGTGGGACCACCTCGGGTGGGGACGCCCGACCTCGGTGGTCGCGCCGCTGCTCGATCAGCTCGGACCGGTGGGCAACAGCCCGATCAACGAGCTCATGCTGGCCTGGTACGACCACTTCCTCAAGGGCGTGGACAACGGTGTCGCGGGCAAGCCGCGGGTCGACTACTACGTGATGGGCGCCAACCGGTGGAAGTCGGCGCCGAGCTGGCCGCTGCCGCAAACCCAGTGGAAGACTTACTATTTCAGCGGTGACGGCGAGAACGGCTCGTCCGGTCGCACCGGCAAACTGGTCGAGCAGGCCCCGGCCGGACCCGCCGAAGGCGACCGCTACCTCTACGACCCGACCGATCCGGCCCCGAGTGTGGGCGGACATTCCTGCTGCGGTGTCGGCAATACGCCGCAGGGACCGTTCGACCAGGCCGCGGTGGAGCAGCGGACCGACGTGCTCACCTACGACACCGCTCCGCTGGGCACCGACACCGAGATCACCGGCCCGATCACGGTGAAACTATGGGCCTCCTCGACCGCACCCGACACCGATTTCGTTGCGCGCCTGGAGGTTCTCGCTCCGGACGGCTCCGCGGTGAACCTCAACAACGGCATCATTCGCGCCGCCTTCCGTGACTCACTCACCAACCCCACCCCGATCGTGCCGGGTCAGCCGTACGAGTTCACCATCAAGATCTGGCCGACCAGCTACCAATTCAAGGCAGGCGACCGGATCCGCCTCGCCATCTCCAGTAGCGACTACCCCCAGTACGCGCCGAACCCGAACACCGGCGAACCCTTCGGCGAAAGCACCCGCACCGAACCGGCCACCCAAACCATCTACAAGGATCCCCAACACCCGTCGTCGGTGATCGTCCCGATCATCCCCGCAGGCAACGACGGCGCCACCACTTTCCCCCTCACCCCACACAAGTAGCGGCGAGTGGCCCGGTGCCACTCGACCCCGGGATACGGCGATGGCGGCGTCCGAGGACGCCGCCATCGCCGAGGGGTGTTACTTCTTGAAGGTTTCGACCTTGTTGAGGACGACGTCGTTGCGCGGGGCGCCGTCGGAGCCGCCATCCCGAGTGCCCTGGGCGGCGACGGACTGGAGAACGTCCAGGCCGCCGGTGATGCGCCCGAAGGGGGTGTAGTTCGGGGGCAGCTGGCTGTCCCGGTAGACCAGGAAGAACTGGCTGCCGTTGGTGTTCGGGCCTGCGTTGGCCATGGCGACGGTGCCTGCCGGGTAGGTGGCGCCTGCCAGATTCTCGTCCGGGATCTGGTAGCCGGGGCCGCCGGTGCCGGTGGCCGTCGGGTCACCGCATTGCAGCACGTAGATGCCGTCGGTGGTGATCCGGTGGCACTTGGTGTGGTCGAAGTACTGCTCGTTGGACAGGAAGGCGAACGAGTTGACCGTCTGCGGCGCGGCCGGATCGAGGTCGATCTGGATTGCCCCGCAGGTGGTGTCGAGCGTCGCGGCGTAGTTGGCGCCGGGCTCGGTGGCCGGGCCGGGCGCCGGGTAGGTGCGCGCGGTCACGGCGCCTTCCGCGGGCGCATTGCACTGGGCGGGCTGCTGGGTGCGCACGCTCCAGGTATCGGCCGAAACGCCGCCGGACGCGAACGCCGCGAGCGCTGCGGCGACCGCCGCGACGCCGACGACCCGCAGCACGCCGCGTGGTACCCCGAACCGCCACCCCTTGATGCCTGAATGCCGCCCCTGCACTTCGCTGCTCACCGCTAGGAATCTCCTTCATTCGGATTGCGCACCGGACGATGCCGTGCCGAATCATGCCATCTACCCGCCGATAGCGTGCCGGGACCGCCTCGATCACTGCGGAATCCACATGCCCCCAGGTGGCTCGCATAACCAGCAGGTTCTTCGCGCGCCCGATGCATGTCTGTGGGCTATGTGAAGGGGGTCAAGCCCGGCGAACGCGGCGATAGGTGGGTGCCGCGGCGGTGGCGGCCGTGAGTTCGGTGGCGAGCCAATCCAGGTCGCCGTCGGCGAGCGCCGAGACGGTGATGCGGAGGTGGTCGGTGGGCGGCTGGTCACCGACGCGGAACGGCCCACCGGGCGCCGCCTTGATGCCCGCCGCGGCGAGCGAGATCATGGCGGCGTTCTCGTCGGCGACCGGCAGCCAGAGATTGATGCCGTCCCCGCGCGCGACGGCGACGCCGCGGCGGGCCAGCGCGCGACGGAGTTCCGTTGAACGCCTGCGGTATTCGGTACGCGCGGTGGTGACGGCCTGGATCGCCGCCGGGTCGTCGAGCATGCTCAGCAGGACGCGCTGGAGCAGCCTGCTGGTCCAGCCCGCGCCGAGCATGCGGCGTTCGATGACCGGGTCGAGCAGGTCCGCCGGCCCGCCCGCCACGGCCAAACGCAGGTCAGCGCCGTGCGATTTGGAGTACGAGCGAATGTGGACGGTGCGCCGGGGGAGCCGGCTGCCGAGGGAACGCAGTGTGGCGGCGGCGATTCCGGCGGAGTGATCGTCCTCGATGATGAGAGTGCCCGTGTCCCGCAGGATGTCGGCCAGCTCGCGGAGACGGGCAGCGGTGAGGGAGACCCCGGTCGGGTTCTGGGCTCGTGGTTGCAGGATCAGCGCAGTGGCACCGTGCACTGCGACAGCTCGCGCGAGTTCGTCGGGAAGCAAACCGGATTCGTCCATGCGGACGGGGACCGGCCGAGCACCGAGACCGGCGAGCAGGTCGAGAAACGGTGGGAAGCAAGGGTCTTCGACCGCTACCGCGTCCCCGAGCCGGACGTGCGCGGACAGCAGCCGGTCCACGGCGTCCAGCGCACCGTCGAGGACGGCAAGCCGTTCCGCGCGAAACGGCCAGTCCGCCCGGACTTTCGCGGCCAGCTCGGGCAGTACCGCCTCACCCAGATAGTCGGCGGCGAGGTCGCTGGCGCCGTCCTTGGTGAGGTCGCGCAGCGCGGCGCCCAGATCGGGCAGCAGTTCCGGGTCGGGGGTGCCACGGGACAGATCGATGCGGAACGCGCTCAACGACGGCGGGTGCAGCCGCTGGTAGCGGCCGACGGCGGTGCCGGACCCGTTGGTGGCGGCGGCGCCGACGAAGGTGCCCGCCCGGCCGCGCGCGACGATCGCACCGGCGGCGGCGAGCGCCCGCCACGCCTGATTCACGGTCGCGGGCGAGACCTTCAATTCGCGGGCGACTTCGCGCACGGTGGGCAGCCGCGCGCCCGGTGTCAACGTCCCCGAACGGATCAGCCTGCTGACGGCCGCCGCGATCCCCGCGGGCGTCCGGTCGGCCAGGTCCGCGATGAACCGCCCCGACCCGTTCGTGGGGGCCGTAACCTCGCCGATTCGCTCGCTCACACCGTCATTCTGCGTCGGGGGCGTCGCCGGAACTACGACCAGGCTCGAGGTTTACGGCTACGAAACTGTTTCCGCAATCTTGTAACACAACCGAATTGGTTCGCAGTGAAGTATAACAAAGCATGGGAATCGTTCGAGCGGCGCTCGTCCAGACCAACTGGACCGGCGACAAAGAGTCCATGATCAAAGCGCACGAGGATTACGCCCGCCAGGCGGCCGCGCAGGGCGCGAAGGTGATCTGCTTCCAGGAGTTGTTCTACGGCCCGTACTTCTGCCAACTGCAGGACGCGAAGTTCTACGAGTACGCGGAGTCGGTGCCGGGCCCGACGACGGAGCGATTCGCCGCGCTGGCAAGGGAATTGGGCATGGTGATGGTCCTGCCCGTGTACGAGCAGGAGCAGCCCGGCCTGCTCTACAACACCGCGGCGGTGATCGACGCCGACGGCAGTTATCTCGGCAAGTACCGAAAACACCACATTCCGCACGTCAACGGCTTCTGGGAGAAGTTCTACTTCCGGCCGGGCAATCTGGGCTGGCCGGTATTCGACACCGCGGTCGGCAAGGTCGGCGTCTACATCTGTTACGACCGGCATTTCCCGGAGGGCTGGCGCGCGCTCGGCCTGGCGGGCGCGGAGATCGTCTTCAACCCGTCCGCGACCTCGCGGGGCCTGTCGGGTTACCTGTGGAAGCTGGAGCAGCCCGCCTCCGCGGTGGCCAACGAGTACTACATCGGCGCGATCAACCGGGTCGGCATCGAGGAGTACGGCGACGACGACTTCTACGGAACCAGCTACTTCGTCGACCCCGAGGGCAAGTTCGTCGGCGAGGTCGCCTCGGACACCGATCCCGAACTGGTGATCCGCGACCTCGATCTGGATCTGATCAAAGTGGTCCGCGACCGGTGGGCCTTCTACCGCGACCGCAGGCCGGACGCCTATGGCCCGCTGGTAGCTCCCTGAGAGCGGGTGCGGATCACATGGCACTGACCTTCATCCACGGCGGCACGGTGGTCTCGGCCACCGGATCGCAACTGCTCGATGTGCTGGTGGACGGCGAGACCATCGTCGCCGTCCTGCAACCCGGCGCCACCGCCCTCGGGGCGGACCTGACCACCACCGCCGACACCGTCATCGATGCGACCGGGAAATACGTGATTCCCGGTGGGGTAGACGGACATACGCACATGCAGATGCCGTTCGGCGGCACCGAGGCGTCCGACACCTTCGAGACCGGCACCCGCGCCGCGGCCTGGGGCGGTACCACGACCATCGTCGATTTCGTGGTGCAGACGCCGGGGGAGCGGTTGCAGGACACGCTCGGCGCGTGGCACCAGAAGGCGGCGGGCAAGTGCGCCGTCGACTACGGCTTCCATCAGATCATCGGCGAGGTGAACGACGAATCCCTCAAGGGGATGAGCGAACTCGTGTCCGAGGGCGTGACCAGCTTCAAGCTGTTCATGGCCTACCCGGGTGTCTTCTACTCGACCGACGGCCAGATCCTGCGCGCCATGCAGGCGGCGGGCGATCTGGGCGCGCTGCTGATGATGCACGCGGAGAACGGGATCGCCATCGACGTGCTCGTCGAGCAGGCCATCGCTCGCGGCGACACCGCGCCGTACTTCCACGGCACCAGCCGCCCGTGGCAGATGGAAGAGGAGGCCACGCATCGCGCGATCATGTTGGCGCAGTTGACCGGTGCGCCGCTGTACGTGGTCCATGTGTCGGCGAAGCAGGCGCTGGAACAGATCGCCACCGCACGGGGCAACGGGCAGAACGTCTTCGGCGAAACCTGCCCGCAGTATCTGTACCTCTCGCTCGAAGAACAGTTGGGCGCACCAGGTTTCGAGGGTGCCAAGTGGGTCTGCTCGACACCGCTGCGGTCCAGGGCCGAGGGGCATCAGGACGAGCTGTGGCGTTACCTGCGCACCGGCGACGTGACCACGGTCAGCACCGACCACTGCCCGTTCTGCATGAAGGACCAGAAGGAGATGGGCATCGGCGATTTCAGCAAGATCCCGAACGGGATCGGCGGCGTCGAGCACCGGATGGACCTGATGTTCCAGGGCGTCAATAGGGGCAAGATCTCGCTGGAGCGCTGGGTCGAGGTGTGCTGCACCACGCCGGCCCGGATGTTCGGCATGTACCCGCGCAAGGGCGTCATCAGCCCCGGCGCGGACGCCGACATCGTGATCTACGACCCCAACGGGCACACCAGCATCGGGCTCGGCAAGACCCACCACATGAACATGGATTACTCGGCCTACGAGGGCTTCGAGATCGACGGTCACGTCGATACCGTGCTCTCCCGCGGCCGGGTGGTCATCGATCACGGCAGTTACCTGGGCAGCGCCGGGCACGGCCGGTTCGTCAAACGTGCACTGTCACAGAACTTGATCTGACGCCCCCAGCTCCCGCACAGCTGTATCCGACTTCGAAACGGAGAGTGCCGCATGGACATCGGTGTGGTGCTGCAATGCACACCCCCCGCCTCCCGGGTGGTCGAACTGGCCAGACAGGCCGAGACGCACGGGTTCTCGCACGTCTGGACGTTCGACTCGCACCTGCTGTGGCAGGAGCCCTACGTCATCTACAGCCAGATCCTCGCCGCCACCCGGAAAGTCGTGGTCGGCCCCATGGTGACCAACCCGGCCACCCGGGACTGGACGGTGACCGCGTCGACCTTCGCCACCCTGAACGACATGTTCGGCAACCGCACCATCTGCGGCATCGGCCGCGGCGACTCGGCGGTGCGCACGCTCGGCGGCAAGCCCACCACGCTGGCCACCCTGCGGGACGCCATCGAGGTGATCCGGGAGCTCGGCAACGGGCGCAGCGCCCGGGTCGGCGACACCATCGTGCGGTTCCCGTGGGCCGGCGATTCCCGGCTGGAGGTCTGGATGGCCGGATACGGCCCGCGCGCACTGGATCTCACCGGCGAGGTCGCCGACGGGTTCATCCTGCAACTCGCCGACCCAGACATCACCGCGTGGACCATCGCCCGGGTGCGGGCCGCCGCCGAGCGAGCCGGGCGCGACCCCGGCGCGGTGAAGATCTGTGTAGCCGCACCGGCGTACGTCACCGACGGGTCGGACGCGGCGTTGGCGCACGCTCGCGAACAGTGCCGCTGGTTCGGCGGCATGGTCGGCAACCACGTGGCCGATATCGTGTCGAAATATGGTGCGGGCAGCGAGGTTCCGGCCGCGCTGACCGAATACATCGCGGGCAGGCAGGGTTACGACTACAACCAGCACGGGCGCGCGGGTAATACGCACGCGGAGTTCGTGCCGGACACCATCGTGGACCGCTTCTGCCTGCTCGGCACACCGGATGATCAACTGGCGCGGTTGCGGGAGCTGGAAAAGCTCGGGGTCGACCAGTTCGCGGTGTACCTGCAGCACGACGCGAAAACCGCGACGTTGGAGGCGTACGGCGAGTCGGTGTTGCCGCGGCTGGCGCATCCGGTCACCGCCACGGAGGTGGTCTGATGGCCGAGGTACGCACCGGTGTGGCTGAGCTGGGTGCGGAGCACAGATGAGATTGCGTACGGCACGGGCCGTGTACGCGGTCGCCGTGCTGGTGTTGGTGCTCGGCTGCTGGGAATTGGTGAAACTCGTTGTCCCCGAAAGCGGAGTGAGCATCGGGGACCAGCGGATCCTGCCGCGCACCGGAGACGGGGCGCTGCCGCACGTATGGGCGGTCCTCACGGTGCTCGGCGAGCGTGATGGCAACGGGACGGTGGGCGTCACCCTGGTGCGAACCGCCGGATTCACCCTCGGCCTGGCGTTGCTCGCGCTGTTGATCGGCACTGTCGTCGGCGTACTGCTCGCCGTGGTGATGCAGCGCTTCGCCTTCGTCGAGCGTGGCTTGCTGCCGTATATCATTGTGTCGCAAACGGTTCCGCTGATCGCGCTGGCACCGCTGGTCGCCGGGTGGGGCGGCAAGATCGTGATCGCGGGGGAGCCGTGGCGGCCGTGGATGAGTATCGCGGTCATCGCGTCGTACCTGGCGTTCTTTCCGGTGGCGGTCGGCATGCTGCGCGGATTGCAGGCACCGTCGAAGGCGTCGGTCGAACTGCTGCACAGTTATTCGGCCAGCTGGTGGGAGACCCTGCTGCACCTGAGGCTTCCGGCCGCTGTCCCGCACCTGCTGCCCGCCTTGCGGTTGGCCGCCGCGGCCTCGGTGATCGGGGCCGTCGTCGCCGAGATCTCCACCGGCACCGCGGGTGGCATCGGCCGCCAGATCATTGTCTTCTCCCAGCAGGCCACCGGTGATGCCTCACGGCTCTACGCGGCGGTCCTGGCCGCCGCGCTGCTCGGTGTCGTCGTCACCGCAGTCGTCGGCGTGGCCGAACTGGCGCTGCGTCGCTACAGCAGGCCGGTCGGGGCCGCCCGGCCCGCGGGAGCGGATCGGTGAACGCCCGTTCGTGCGCTGATCGGGTTCGGGTCGGGTGCACAGCGACGTGCGGCTGCGCCGCACCCGCATCCGTGCTCAGTTACTACCGCCGCCCGCGCGGCAGCTCATCAGGAGGTACCCGTTGACCGTCGAAGGACGCCCAGGCGTCACAACCGCAGAGGGGCCGCAGGTTTCGGGTGACGGGCAAGCTGGCGCCGCGGAGCAGGACTCACTCTCCGACACCACAGCGACCGCCGAAAGAACTGCGGCAGTCCAGCTGACCGGCGTCGACAAGGTTTACACCGCAGGCTCGGTCACCGCCCTCTCGGCTGTATCCCTCACCGTCGCACCACGCGAATTCGTCTCCTTGATCGGCCCTTCCGGCTGCGGCAAGTCCACCCTGCTGCGCATCATCGCCGATCTCGAGCAGCCGACCGGCGGCACCGTAACGGTGCACGGCAAAACCGCGCGGCAAGCCAGAATCGACCAGGACTACGGCATCGCCTTCCAGCAGTCCGGCCTGCTGGACTGGCGCACTGTGCAGGCCAACGTCGAACTGCCGCTGGAACTGCACAAGGTGCCCAAGAACGAACGGCGCTCGCGCAGTGCGGAATTGCTGGAAATGGCCGGGCTGACCGACTTCGCCAAGCGTTATCCGGCCGAGCTTTCCGGCGGCATGCAGCAGCGCGTGGCGATCGTCCGGGCGCTGGCCCCGAAACCCTCGCTGCTGCTGATGGACGAACCGTTCGGCGCGCTCGACGAGATGACGCGTGAGCGAATGCAGGGCGAGCTGCTGCGGATCGCAGGGGAGACCGAGGCCGCTGTAGTCTTCGTGACCCACTCGATTCCGGAGGCGGTGTTCCTGTCCGACCGGGTCGTCGTCATGTCGCCGCGCCCGGGCCGCATCACCGAGATCGTGCCGACGGGCGGCTGGGGTAGGCGTGATGCGGCCGAGGCGGGCGACGAAGTGCGTTCCAGCCCAGCCTTCTTCGCGGCGGTGGCCGCCGTGCGCGCGGCGCTGCGCGACGGGCACGGCGGCAGCGGCGCGGTGGCCGGGCGGGAGCTGCGATGACGTCCTGGAAGACCGCGCTGCCGTGGCGAACGGTGCTGCCGCCGTTGCTGTTCGGCGTGGGTGGTCTGGCGCTGTGGCAGGTGCTGACTGTCGCCGCCGGTGTGCCGTCGTTCCTGCTGCCCGCGCCGACGGCCATCGCGAGCGAATTCACCGAGAATTTCGACCGCATCGCCGACGCCGCGACTGCGACCGGAACCAACGCCCTGATCGGGCTGCTGGTGGGTGCGGTGCTCGGCATCGTGGCCGCGATGTTCGCAGTCCGGTTCCACCTGGTCGACGGCCTGCTCAGCCCGCTCGCCGCCGGCGCGGCGGCCGTGCCGATCGTCGCCCTTGCGCCCCTGCTGAACTCGATGTACTCGACCACCACGGATACCCCGCGCCGCATGGTCGTCACCATCGTCGTGTTCTTCCCGATGTTCGTCAGCACGGCCAGGGGCCTGCGCCAGGTTCCGCAGGTCCATACGGATCTGATGACGTCGTACGCGGCGGGCGGCTGGCAGGTCACCCGCACCGTGCGACTGCCCGCGGCACTGCCGTACCTGTTCACCGGTCTGCGCATCGCCGCACCCGGCGCGGTGATCGCGGCCGTCATCGCCGAATACTTCGGCGGTTTGCAGAACGGGCTCGGCAGCCGCATCACCTCCGCGGCGGCGAATACCGCCTACCCCAGGGCGTGGGCGTACGTGGCGGGCGCCGTGCTCGTCGGCCTGATCTTCCTGGCCGCCGTCCTACTCCTCGAATTCCTCACCCGTAGACCACGCACCACCCTCTGGAGATCTAGATGACGAAGTCCCCCAAACGATTCCGGATCGGTCTCGCGCTCACCGCGCTGGCCGCGACCGTGCTGACCGGGTGTAGCACCACCGACGGCGGCTCCACCACCACGGCCGACGGCCTCACCAAGGTGCGCCTGCAACTGCAATGGTTCAAGCAGGGACAGTTCGCCGGCTACCTGGCCGCGGTCGATCAGGGCTTCTACAAGGAGCAGGGTTTATCGGTCGAAATCCTGGACGGCGGCACGGATATCGTCCCGCAGACGGTGCTGGCGCAGGGACAGGCCGACTACGCCATCGCCTGGGTGCCCAAGGCGCTGGCCTCGCGGGAGGCGGGCGCTGGCATTACCGATGTCGCGCAGATCTTCCAGCGCTCCGGCACCAAGCAGGTGTCGTTCAAGTCCGACAACATCACCGGTCCGGCCGCGCTGCGCGGCAAGACGGTCGGAAACTGGGGCTACGGCAATGAATTCGAGCTGTTCGCGGGCATGACCAAGGCCGGCATCGACCCGGCGAAAGACGTCAAGCTGGTGCAGCAGCAGTTCGACATGAACGCCTTCCTGGCCAAGGACATCGCCGCCGCCCAGGCGATGTCCTACAACGAGTACGCCCAGCTATTGGAGACCAAGAACCCGGCCACCGGAAAGCTCTACACCGCAGACGATTTCGCCACCATCGACTGGAACGACGAAGGCGTCGCCATGCTGCAGGACGCCATCTGGGCCAACACCGAGAAGCTGCAGGACGCCAAATACCAAGAGCAGACCGTCAAATTCATCGCGGCCTCGCTGAAGGGCTGGGTGTTCTGCCGCGACAACCTGGACAAATGCCGGGACATCACCGTCGCCGCGGGCTCCACGCTCGGCGCGACCCATCAGCAGTGGCAGATCAACGAGGTGAACAAGCTGATCTGGCCTTCGCCCGCCGGGATCGGCATGGTCGACCCCGCTGCCTGGGCGCGGACCGTGCAGATCGCCAAGAACACCAAGAACCAAGAGGGCGTCACCGTCCTGAAGAAAGATCCCGACGCGAGCGCTTATACGAGCGAATACGTCACGAAGGCACTGGAATTGCTGAAGTCCGGTGGCACCGAGGTGACCGGAGCGGGCTTCGCCCCGAGCCAGGTCACCCTGACCGAAGGGGGTAAGTGATTTGACCGATCACGTCTTCTATCCGTGGGCGGCGCAGGCCGAACTGAACCCGGCGACGATCGTCGGCGCCTCGGGCTCGCACTTCTGGGACGACAACGGCAATCGGTACCTCGACTTCTCCTCGCAGTTGGTGAATGTCAATCTCGGACACCAGCATCCGGACATGATCGCCGCGATCATCGCCCAGGCGCAGCAGCTGGCCACCATCTCGCCGACCGTCGGCAACGAGGCCCGCAGCGAACTGGCCAGGCTGATCGTCGAGCGGGCACCCGGCGAGCTGAACCGCATCCTGTTCACCACCGGCGGCGCGGAAGCGGTGGAACACGCGGTGCGGCTGGCCCGCAGCTTCACCGGCCGCACCAAGATGCTGGCCGCTTACCGCTCCTATCACGGCGGTACCGGTGTGGCGATCGGGCTCAGCGGTGAGCCGCGCCGTTGGGCCGCCGAGCCGACCAACGTCGACGTGGTGCGCTTCTTCGGCCCGTACCCGTACCGATCACCTTGGGGCACAAACAGTCCCGAAGAAGAGACGACGGCCGCGCTGACCCACCTGCGGCAGGTGATCGAGCTGGAGGGCCCGCAGAACATCGCAGGTCTGATCCTGGAGACGGTGGTCGGCACCAATGGCGTGCTGATCCCGCCGCCGGGTTATCTCGCCGGCGTGCGCGCGCTCTGCGACGAGTTCGGCATCGTCTACATTGCCGACGAGGTGATGGTCGGCTTCGGCCGGGTCGGGCAGTGGTTCGCGGTGCAGGCCTTCGACGTCGCACCGGACATCATCGCCTTCGCCAAGGGCGTGAACTCGGGTTACGTGCCGCTCGGCGGTGTGCTCATCGCCGAACGGATCGCGCAGCGCTACGACCACACCGTCTATCCCGGCGGCCTCACCTACGCGGGGCACCCGCTGGCCTGCGCGGCGGGTGGCGCCTCGATCGGCATCTACGAGCGCGACGGCATTCTCGACCACGTGCGCTCGGTGGGCGCCGACGTGCTCGGAAAAGGCTTGCGCGAGTTGGCCGCCCGGCATCCGAGCGTCGGGGAGGTGCGCGGGCTCGGGTTCTTCTGGGCGCTCGAGCTGGTGCGTGATCCGGCGGCCAGGACACCGCTGGTCCCGTTCGCCGCCGCCGGTGCCGCCGCCGAGCCGATGGCGAAGGTGACCGCCGCCGCGAAGGCTCGGGGTCTGTGGCCGTTCAGCGTGGGTAATCGTTTCCAGATCGCGCCGCCGCTCACCACGTCGGCGGATGACCTGCGCACCGGCTTGGAGATCGTCGACGAGGTACTGGAGGTCGCCGACGGCTACGTGAGCTGAGCCGAGGCAGCAGGGTGGCGTGCGCGCGAAGACGCCACCCCGCTGCAACGGACCGATCACCCTGCGTCGTCGGATTGGGCTTCCCGGAACACGGCCAAAGCGGCAGGCTGACTTGCGAAGTCGAGCTTCTCGGCCTGGTGCGCGACCTCGCCGTCGGTGGCCAGCGACACCGGAGCGCCCTCGACCTGAACGTTCAGGCGGCCGGCGCGCCGATGCACGTAGGTGTCCGAGCGATTGAGCGTCCCGGTGAAGGTGGCGAAGATCAGGCGCAGCCGCGAAAAACGAAGGTCCGCACGCAGATACCGGATGTCGAGGGTGCCGTCGCTCAGGCGGGGACGCGACATGGGGATCTGGTCCGCCGGGTCGTACGCCCCGTTGCCGACGAACAGCATCCAGAGGTCGTTGTGCTCACCGTCCACGACCGCGCGCAGCGGCTCGGCCCGGAACAGCACGCACAGCATGGCGATTCCGGCCGCGGGCCACTTGCCGATCCGCCGTTCCCAGCGCTCCCGCAGGCGGACGAAGTCGGGGTAACCGCCGAGGCTGGCGGTGTTGACGAAGATGCGCTCCTCCCCGTCGTCCAGCTTCACCTGAGCGGTGTCGACGAGCATGAGCTGACCCGCATCGAGCGCGGCGAACGTCGTCGCGGGCTCCTCGACGCCGACATCGCGCGCGAAGTGGTTGAGTGTGCCGCCCGCGAACACCGCCAGCGGAAGGCTGTGCCGCACAGCGGCTTCCGCCACGGCCGACACCGTCCCGTCGCCGCCGAGCACGCCGAGCGCCGCGATGTCGTCGCGCCGCACCCGCTGATCGATCTCGGCATCGAGGTCGATGTCTCCGCCCAACTCGAGCAACTGCGCCGCGGGCAATCGATTGCGTAGCAGCGCAACCTCTTCGGCGCCGTCGCCGGGGCCCGAGGACGGGTTGACCACCAGCAGCATGCCGCGTCCGTCGGGCAGCGGTTCGGTCCGCTTGGCCGGACCCAGGGTGGCGGGCTCGTCGTCGCGCACCGCCCACCACCGCCGGGTGCCCAGCGCCACGCCGGAGCCGAGCGCCGCACCGACCACCACATCGGAGGGCCAGTGCACGCCGATGTGCACCCGCGAATAGGCCACCGCGACGGCCAGCGGCGCGAGCACCGCAGCCGTCCCCGGCGACTCGAGCGCCACCGCGGTAGTGAACGCCGCCGCGGAGGCCGCGTGGCCGGACGGGAACGAAGAGGAGACCGGCGGCTTGACCAACCGCCGCAGCAGCGGCACCGCCTGCACCGGCGGCCTGCGCCGCGGGAACGGCGGCTTGGCGACCCCGTTCGCCAGACCGCTCGCCATGCCCACCGCGGCCAGGCCGCGCACCGCACCGCGTCGCTGGGACCGCCCGCCCGCCACGAAAAGCCCGGCGGCGATGGCCATCCAGAGCCGACTGTGGTTGGCGCTCATACTGAGTGACCGCAGGAACTGGTCGGCGGGCGAGGCGCGCCAGTGCGCGGTGCGTTCCACCAGGCGGCGATCCAGGGTGTTGATCGAGTTCATTCGTTTACGCATCGAGTCGAGCTTATCCAGCCGGGCACTGCTCAAACGGTGTCGTCACGATGGTGTCGGCGTGCCTCGGTACCCTGCCTGCATGACATCTGGGCAGACCGAGATCTGGCACAACCCGCGGTGCACCAAGAGCCGCAACGCCACCGCGTTCCTGGACGAGGCGGGTGTCGAATACTCGGTGCGGCGCTACCTCGACGAGCCGCCGACCGTCGACGAGCTGCGCGCCGTGCTGCGCAGGCTCGGCGCCGAGCCGTGGGACATCACCCGCACCGGCGAGCAGATCGCCAAGGATCTCGGCCTGTCCGGCTGGGGTCGCACCCCCGCCGACCGGGACCGATGGATCGCGGCGCTGGCCGAGCATCCGAAGCTGATTCAGCGGCCCATCGTGCTCACCGCGGACGGCGGCGCGGTGGTCGCCCGCGACGATGCGGCGCTGCGCGAACTGGGGTGAACGAGACGGTCCGCACACTGCGGACCTATCCCCGTTATTGGTGTCCCTGCCACCGCGAATCAGGCGGTAGGGTCGGCGAATATGAAGGTACAACTGCGCCATAACCCCGCATCGGCCATCGCGCGGTGCTTCCTCGCGGGCGGCGAGCCGATGCGGGTCGAGAGCGGCGCCATGGTCGCGCACTCGGCGGGAGTCACGTTGGCGGCCAAGGCCGAAGGCGGCATCCTGGCCGGGCTGAAGCGCTCCGTGCTCGCCGGGGAATCGTTCTTCGTCTCGACGTTCACCGCGCCGCAGCAGGGCGGCTGGGTGGACGTGGCGCCCGCACTACCCGGCGACATGCTGAATTTGCAGATCACCCAGGACCGCCCGTTCTTCATCAGCCGGGGCGGCTGGATCGCGAATTCCCATGGGGTGCAGGTGGAAGGCAAGTGGGGCGGCTTCGCCAACCTGTTCGGCGGCGAGGGTGGTTTCGGCCTGCGCGCGCACGGTGAGGGCGAGGTCGTCGTCGGTGTCTTCGGCGCCATCGACGTCATCGATCTGCAGCCGGGGGAGCCGATCACCATCGACACCGGGCACGTGGTGGCCTACGACCTGGCGATGAACTTCACCATCCGGCGGGCGGTGGTCGGGCGCTCCATCCAGTCGCTGAAGTCCGGTGAGGGCTTCGTCTTCGATTTCGTGGGGCCGGGGCGGGTGCTGCTGCAGACGAGGAATCCTGGCGCTTTCGCTGCGTGGGCTAGTTCGGTAGCCTCCTCCGGGTAATCCGGCGCGGCGATCATCGGTGTTCCCCCGGTGTTCAGACATCGGCCATGTCGGTCGTCGAAGCTCCGGTGCTTCATCGGTATAGCCAAACAAACGGAGAATTCATGGAACTGCTCGAAGTTTTCGCCAACCTGTTCGCCACCGTGCTCTCGCTGGGCAGCGGCAGCGCGTCCTGACCCGGCTCAGCTGAGCAGATCGCCGACGAGTACCCGGGTGTCCGGCACGAACGGCCAGTCCGGGTCAGCCAGGTGGGCGCGCAGTTCCGCGTCGGTCCACCACCAGCCGTCGGCGATCTCCTCGGGCTGATGGCGGATCGGTCCGTCGTAGCGCAGTTCATAGGCAAAAACGTGGCAGCGCATAGGTTTTCCCTGCCACTCACCATCCCAGGCCACCCGCGCCAGCGGTCGCGGTTCGGTCCCGGTCAGCGTGATGCCGAGTTCCTCGGCGAGCTCCCGGACCGCGGTCTCCTCCGGGCTTTCCCCCGGCCCGATCACCCCACCCGCCAAACAGTCGTGCATCCCCGCGAACACCATCTTGGTGTCGGTGCGCCGATGCACATAGATCCGCTCGCCATCGCCGGAACGAACCAGCACACCGGCACTCGCATGCCAGATCCCCGCGCGGTACACCTCCGCCCGATCGGCCGCGCCGACCACCCGCCCCGCCGCGTCATAGACGGCGATCATCTCGGACTTCTGCTGGACGCGTTCCGGCTGCGCTGACACCGCTCGAGGGTAACCCGCGCAGCGAACAGCGCTCGACCTGTTGGGGTGGGTGCGTCGGCGCACCCACCCCGGTCCTCATCGGCGCCGGATGGGTTTGGCCCCCGGTTTCGGAGCCGACTGTGCGCGGACAACCGCCGTGCGCTCGGCCTCGGCGGCCGCTTCCGCGTCGAGCCGGCGATAGACGAGGTGCTGCTGGGCGAGGGTGCAGGCGTTGTTGGTGACGAAGTACAGCAGGATCGCCACCGGGACCAGCGCGCCGCCTATCAGGGCGAACGCAGGAAACGCCCACAGGGTGAGCGGGCGCATCATGGGGAGCTGGACGGTGGTGTCCTGGCGGGACAGCGACGCGCGTGCGGTGAAATGCGTTGCGACAGCGGCGATCAGCATCAGCGGGACGGCGACGGCGGCCACCGTTGCCAGGAGATCGCCGGTGCCGGCCAGGATGGCCGGTAGTGGGGCGCCGAAGATCTTCGCCTGGAGGAACGACTGCACATCGGCGGCGCTGAAGACGTAATTGGGCGTCGCGGCGTTCTGCTCGGGCGTCATCGGGGTTGCGATGGCCTGAAAGGGCAGATGGGCGAGGGCCCCGGTGCGGTCGAACGAACGCAGCACATGAAACAGGCCGAGGAATGCCAAAAGCTGACCGATGAGCGGAATCAGTGTCGCGAAGCTATTGATGCCATTGTCTTTATAGAGTTTCTGTATCTCAACGGCCTGCTGCCGTCGATCGGTCGCGTATTTTTGTTTCAAGCCCGCGACCTTCGGCTGCAATTTTTTGACAATGGTTTGGCTGCGCGCTTGCTTGAGAAAGGGCACAAAAAGGACGGCCCGCAGGGTGAGTACGAGGAAAATCACCGAAAGCACCCAGGCGAGTGCGCTGGCCGGACCGAAAGCCGCGGCGAAGACGTAGTGCCAGAGCCACAAGATGGCGGACACGGGGTAGTAGACGAAGTCGAGCATGAGAGCACCTGACTGTGGGCGTGCGTAGGCGCACGAGAACGGAAGGGGTCGACGACAACGCCGACGCACACCGCGCACCTGGTGCGGAGTGGACGTCAGGCGGTCGCGAACCCTGGCGCTCGTGGGCGCGGACGCCCGGGGGTGTCAGGATTGCTCTGGCGCAGGAAGGAGCCGCGTCGGCGGCGTTGCGCGGACGGCGGCGGGCCGGAACCGACCAGCGGGAGCGGCAGCCGGGCCGGCGGGTGCACCGCGGCGAGCGCGACGAACAGCGAGGCCGCGACGAGGCCGACGGCGGCCACCGAACCCGGCTCGCCCGCCGGAATCACGAAGAGCAGCAAAGCGGGCAGCACGAATGCGAAAACCGCATACGTCGTCAGCCTGGCCCGCGAGATCATGCTCCGAGCATACTGCCCGTCGTCGCCACCGGTGTGCCGACGGACGGGCCGGCGCTCACAGACTGATGTCCCAGTCGATGTCGGGACTCATCATCGACGGCGGCAGCCCGAAGGTGCGCCGGCAGGTGCGGGTGAGGTGTGCGCTGTCGGCGAAACCGGCCGACGCGGACGCGGTCGTCATGTCGTCACCGGCCATCACGCCGTTCATCGCGATGTAGAGCCGCAGCCAGAGGATGTAGCGCCGCAACGGAATACCGACCTGCTCGGTGAACAGATGGGTGAGCCGAGTCGCCGAGATCCCCAGCTGACGGGCCACATCGGAGCCGCGGACCGAGCCGTCCTTGACCATGTCGGGCAGCAACTGCAACGCCGCGGTCACCACGCCGTGCCGATCGTCGCGCTCGCCTGCCTTGTTGTCGCGCAGCAGATCCGTGAGGATGTCCGACACGTGCTCGGCCAACCGGCCCTGCCCCGGATCGACGCTGAGCCCCTGCACCCAACCGTGCAGATGGGCCCGCCGATCGGCGGCCGCGCCTGCCACGGTCTCCGGGTCGAGGTAGACCGCGATACCGTGCGCGGCCCCGCCGCAGACCCGGTGCGGCGAGTCGGTGGGCACGATGAGATGACTGCCTTCGCGCCGCACCCCGCTGCCGTCCACGACCATGATGGGGGTACACGAGGCCATGATCTGCACGGCGTGATGGG
This sequence comes from Nocardia suismassiliense, assembly GCF_900269665.1. Taxonomy (GTDB): domain Bacteria; phylum Actinomycetota; class Actinomycetes; order Mycobacteriales; family Mycobacteriaceae; genus Nocardia; species Nocardia suismassiliense. Next base: position 6,276,685 of record NZ_LT985361.1, on the reverse strand, counting down.
CGGGCAGTTCGGTCGGTAGGACCTCACCTTCGAAAGCCAGGATGCCCGGCCGTAGTAGTGCGGTGCCCCGCCACTGCACTTCGGCGTCCGATGACGTCGTTGATTCGTTGCTGACCAGAGCCTTCATCGTCGGACGCTCCCGGCTTTCACGAGATTTCTCTCGCTGGATCCTGTGCTGAGACTATCGGGTTCGGCTACCCGGCAGTCGTACTTTGTCGATGGTTGCGGCCCGAACCAGGCCGCGATCCCGCTACTCGACGGCCCCGCTGCCGGGGTCGCCGAGCCTGCGGGTCTAGTCGGGTGAACGCGGTGCGTGGAGCGATCGGTCATACCCGAACCGAGATCGCCGCGGACAGGGTCGCGGCGACCTTGTCGAGGAACTCACCGATCAACGGCCCTGCGGTGGGCGTCGCGGGGAAACGGGTGCGCAGGGCGAGCCCGTCATCGGTGCGGGTGAACCACAGCTGCACGTCGTCCAGCGGTGCGCTGCGACTGAGCTGGGCCGGATTGCGGGGCACCGCGCGGGTCGTGTCGCTGCGCGAACCGCCGGGTAGTCGCCGGTAGTCGGTGTAGGAGACGCTGAACAGATCCTGCCTGGTCCGGCGCAGGTCACTGCCCATCGCGGCGAGGACGCGGTTGGCGGGCACCTGCGCCAACCGCTGCCCAGACCGCACCGCGTCGTCGGCGGCCTGCGCGGTGGCGCAGAAGTCGTGCGCCACCGGCACATGCGCCGGGGCATTCGACACCAGCCAGCCGAAGGTGTTGTGGTGCCGGGGTTCCCGTCGGGTGTGCACGGGAAACACCAGGTCGACGCCGGTGCGGCCGCCGAGTTCGGCGGCCGCCATGGCCACCGCCGCGAGCAGTGCCGCGAACATCGAATACCCGTCGGCGCGCGACTTGCGGTGCAGCGCATCGGTGGCCATGGCGCCGAGCAGCAGGCGGACATCGCTGCCGAACGGGGCCACCGACCCGGCAGGCAGGCCGAGGTCGAGCGGGAAGTGCGGCAGGTCGTTGCCCGCCGCGTGCAGGAAGTCGCGCCACGAGCGGATCAGCGGCCCGGTCGCCGCCGCCGGAATGGCGGCCTCCCTGGTCGAATAGGACAGGAAGCTGCCCGGCTCGGGCAGCCGGTCGGCGGCCGCGACGGCACCGTCGTGGCCGTCCTCGCAGGCGGCCCGGTACAGCTCGTCCAGCTCCGCCACCGCGATGGTGATCGACCAGGCGTCACACACCGCGTGGTCGAATCCGCAGACGATGGTGGAGGTTTCGGACCTGCTGACCGCGCCGAGGAAGTACGGCGCGAAGGTGAACGGCGAGCACGCCTGATCGAGCCGGCCGCCGAGCACGGTGCGCAGGTCCTCGGTGGTCGCGGTCTCGACGGCGGGCTGGGGGAGGAGGCGGATGTCGCTGTCCACCACCACGTGCACCGAGGCGGCCTTGCCGTCCGCGGGGCGTTCGAAGCTGCAGTGCAGGGCGTCGTGGCGCGGTAGCCACACCGAGAACGCCGTCTGCAAGGCGGATTCGTCGATCGGACCGGCCACGTCGAAGGTCGCGGCGAGCCAGGTCGTCGGCCCGGCCGAGGCCAGGTGGATCGCCTGGTTGGCCGAGGGTGGGGTCGCGTCCGGGGTCGGGCCGGGCTCGGCGACCGCGGTCCATTCGAGCAGGGTGCCCGGTGGTGCATTCAGTTGGTCGAGAAAAAGCAACTGCATCATGACCTCGCGAGAGCTGGTGCGGTGACCGCGAAATCGCCGGTCTCGGCGATGGCGCGCAAGGTGGTGCGGATCTGCTCCAGATACTCGGCGGCCGACTTGTGCGCGACCGGTGTGTCCGGATACATCATCGTGACGTGCAGCCGCTCCAGCTCCCTGTTGAACCAGATCGGCGAGGTCTGCCCGATCTTGCTGCGGGAGCCGAGACCGTTGATGCCGGAGACGCCGGGTAGCGCGGCCTCCAGCGCCGGACCGGACACCGCGCGCATGTCGAGGTAGGACACCCACGGCCAGTCCGTGGTGACCGGCAGCGGCGCGCCGGTGAGCTCGGCCGCCCGGTCGAGCGCGGCATGGATCGGGACGTTCGACAGCGGTTTGGTCCAGTCCAGTGCGACACCGGCTCGGCCGATCAGGTCGGTGAACCGCTGTGCTCCGTCGAGGTCGAACGCGATCGGCATCAGGTTGATGAACCAACCCTGCGCGAGCTGGTACTGCGGCTCGCTCCGGGTGCCGACTACATTCATGCCCAGATAGCTTGTCCGGCCTGCGAATTCGAGCTCGGCCAGCGCGACCGCCGCGTACAGGCCTGCGGAGAACGAACCGCCCGCGTTCTTGCACGCTGCGGCGAACGCGTCGATTTCGGCCGCGTCGAGCATGTCGACCTTGGTGCCGAAGCTGTCGGCGACCTCACCGGGGGCGAGGCCGAGCTCGATCGGCAGCGGGCGGACCTGATCCGCTTTCTCGGCCAACAGGCCTGCCAACTGCTCCAACTCCGGCGGCCGTGCGGCGACGGCGGCGCGCTCGGTCCTCGCGAACTCGACGTAGCTGCCGACCGGCGGCAACACGGGCTCCTGGCCGGTGCTGAACGCCGTGTAGAGCGCGTGGAATTCGTAGGTGGACGTGAGCACCGACATGCCGTCGGTGAACGCGTGATCGGCGCTGTAGACGATGGTGAATCCGTCCGCACCGTGATCGATCGCGCAGCAGACGATCGCGGGCCAGCGCGTCGGGTTGGCGTTGGCCTTGAACTTCGCGACCAGGGTGTCGCGCAGCTCGCCGCTGTCGGTGAAGGTGTCGAGGGTGTGGGCTTCCAGGTCGACCGCTGCCGGGTCGAGCAGGTATCTGGTCAGCGCGAACCCGCCGTCGGATTCGTCGATCCGGAACCACGAGCGCAGTGTCTCGTGACGCTGCAGGAACGCGATGTAGGTCCGGCGCAGGGCCTCGGAGTCGAGCGGGCGCGCGATCGTGAAGCAGAACGAGAGCTCGGAAGCGAGCGGGTCGTTGGTCTGCCTGCGCGCCGACCAGCGGCGGATGTGCGACTCCTGCAGGTAGGTCGCGGGAACGTCGGAGGGCGCGGTGGATTCGGTGGCGGCCTGGCTCGCCGCCGTGGTGGTGAACTCGAGTAGCACGCCGGGTTTCGGCTGCCAGTGTTCGGTGAGGGTCATCTCTACCATGACAGCGGCGCTCCTTCGATCGGACGGATTCGGGCGTCCCCGTAGCGGGTGAACTCGGCGAGCAGGTCGCGCATCCGCAGCACGTGCCGGTGGATATCGCGGGTCGCCTTGGTGGTGCCGGGATAACGCATGTTGAGCGTCACGCCGTGCTGCGTGCGGACGAACCAGAAGAAGAACTCGTCGGCGGAGACGTTGCGGCTGCGCAGCCAGCGGGTGTTGGTATCGACCCAGGTGGGGGCCGATTGGGCGCCGCGTACGTCCATGTACGACACCATGAACGAGATGCGCGGCCGGGTGCCGAGCAACTCGCAGACTCGGCCGAACGGCACCGTCGCCGCGCCGCGGGTGCGGCGCAACTCCTCACCCGCGGGCTGGATGAGCTCGGCGAGATTGCGGGCCGGACCGCAATCCAGCTGGAACGGCGCGAGCCCGACGAACCAGCCGAGCGTGTCGGCCCACTGCGCTTCGGTGCGCGTGTGCAGCGGGATCACCGTGCGGAAATCCCGTCCGGCGCCCAGCTCGGTGGTGGTCACCGCGAACGCGGCGAGCAGGGCCGCGAACAGCCCCTGACCCTGTTCCCTGGCGACCGAGGCCGCCGCGTCGGCCGCGTCGGCATCGAGCACCTCGACCGACAGATTGCGCTGCGGCACCCGCCGCGGCGAGGCCTCCGCGGGACCGGTGAACTCGATCGGCGCCGCGGCGACCTTGCTCAACGTGCCGCAGGGCAGGGAGTTCTCGGTGTTCTCCGGGAAGAACGTGCGCCAGGTCTGCACGGCCGGGTCGTCGGCGGTGGCCGCGGTGGCGCGGACCCGCTCGTCCTGGCAGAAGTCCACGTAGCTGCCGGTGTCGCACAGCTGCGCGGACTTGCCCGCGCGGACCGCGTTGTAGAGCGCGTGCAGCTCGCCGCCGGTGGAGACGGTGGAGTAGCCGTCCATGATCGAGTGATCGGCGGCGAATACGACGGTGAAACTGTCGCGGCCCGCGATGGTCACGGCGACGTAGGAGGGCCAGCGCAGCGGCGAGGTTCCGTCGTCGAGTAGCCCGTGTACCAGGCGATATGTCGCCATTGTCGAGGTCGGCGCACCCGCGTCGACCGGTTGGACCCGGATGTCGCCGGGCGGCAAGGTGTATCTGGCCGGCTGGCCGCCCTCGATGGCGACATGCGAGCGCAGACCCTCGTGCCGGTCGATCCAGGCATCGAAGGCGGTACGCCAGGCCTGCGGGTCGAGCGGTCCGTCGATCCGGAACGCGTGCCCGAGCCAGTAGTGGCGCCGATCTCGTATTCGACTGTGTTCCACCGCATCTCGAAGATGATGCTCGTGATTGTAGGAAACGGCGCGAGTATCCCGCGGCCAGTCGGCCCAGTGCGAAGTGGCAGTCGGGAGCCACTCGATCACACGGCCGCTCGGCAACGGGTAATCGGCCAGTTCGATGAATTCCATGACACACCTTCAGCTGCCCATCGGCCGTTCCCTATGCGCGGTAAGGGAATTGCCGATCCGAATAGTGACAAGAATTTCGGCCTGCATCCGAGAACTTTGTCCGTACGGTTCCGGGACGTCATCGTCGGACCGGAACGAGACAAACTGTAGAAGAAATTCTTGGTGAATGCGCGGGTGAGCCTGATCACCGATATTTGCCCCGATATCGCGGACAACGGCGTTGCGGGCAACGCAATGGGGGAGTGCGACGCCGCTGCCAGCGGCAATGTTAAACACTCAATGTTCAGGTAGCTGATAGATTGCCGGACAATGTGTCTCAATGCACCTGGAATTCATCCCAGGTTTGCATGATCTTTACAGCTACCAACCCTGAAGGCGGGCTAAACGTAACCTGGGTCACGCCCGATTCGTCCGGTTCCCGCCCGCCTTCCCGGTCTGCCTCAGCCGCCGAACGCGGACTCGGGCGCCAGCGGTACGACCAGGCTCGACGGCCGGGCCGCGTCCCGGTGGAGCTGCTGGGACGAACCGAGCAAACGCGGCAAATCGGTCGGAATGGGCATGGTCGACGGGAAGGTGCCGCTGGTGATTCGCAGGCGCAGTGCGTGTCCGGGTGCCAATCGGTAGAAGGTGGGGCGGATCTTGATCTCCAGCTCGGTCACCTCGCCGGGCGTCAGTAGCTGCTCCGCGTCCTTGCGGACCACGTGTTCCGGCGCGTAGATGGTGCCATCGGTTGCGCGCCAAGTCTTTTCATCGTTCAGCGTACGCTGGCTGGCCAACTGGGAGCCGCCGGTGATGTTGACCGCCGAACCGTCCGGCGCGACATCGTCGAGCCACACCTGGAAGGCGGCGTCGGTGCTGGTCGAGGACGCGTACAGGGTGACGCTGCTCGGGCCGGCCAGCACGGTCGGCTCGGTCACCGGGTCCATCGTGTAGCGGCGGCCGGCCACCGGCTCCTGCACCCACTCTGTACACGGGTTGTAGGCGTTGAACAGGCGGAACAGGAAGTCGAACAGGCCTGCGCTGTACTGGCCGAGGCTCTGCCGGTTGCAGATGCTGTCGATGCCGGTGTAGTCGAGGCGATCCGAGGCGTCCTTGACGGTAGGTGGTTGTGTGACGAGTCGATCGCCGTCGAAATACCGCTGCTGAACCGCCGCCTGCTCGAACGGATAACGCGCGGCGCTGACCGCCATATTGTTCGGGTCGATCACATGAAGTGTTTTGTCTGTTTTGTCTATTCCATTCGGAATGTCCTTCAACCAACGATCGAACCAGGCCACCGTGATCATGTCGGTGTCCAGCCGGGAGCCTGGTCCGAAACCGAGCCCGACGTGATACCACGGGCCCATCAGCAGTTGGTACCGTCCGTCGGGAGTTTGATGCGGCGCCATCGGCGCGAACTGGTCGCGGCCCGCGGCCAGGTTCTGCAGCTGGGAGTAGTTGCGCCACGGACCTTCCTGGTACAGGTCCCACAGGCCGCCGATCTGGTACATGGCGATGCCGTTCTCGACGACCCTGTTCAGGTCGGTCTCGAAGCGGCGGTCCTGCCACCACTGACCGTCGTAGGCCAGCGGGCCGCCGCCGTACGCCTCCAGCAGGAGCTTGATCGTGCTGTCCGAGGAGACGACCGCCTGGAGATGGTCGACGAGCGTCTTGATGAACATCTGCGGTGACACCACCGCGGTCAGGAACGGGCCGATCAGGCTCAGGTACGGCACCAGCACCGAGATGGCGGTGAGCAGAATCGGGCTCATCATGCCGTCGTGGCCGAGCACCTCATTGAAGATGTTGTTCGGCATGGCCATCGGCACGATCGCCTTCAACGGCGAACCTGGCGCGACGGATTCGGCCGTGCGCAGGGCGGACAGCGCCGGGAACGAGTACCCGAACATGCCGACCTTGCCGTTGGAGCCGGGCAGTTTCGCGGCCCAGTCGACCAGCTGGGCGCCGTCGACGCCGTCCTGCTGGGACGCGGGATTCCACGCGCCGGTCGAGCCGCCGGTGCCGCGCACGTCGGCGATCACCTCGATGTAGCCGCGCCGCACCAGCATGTCCTGAGCGCTGGTGGCCTGGTTGATGATTCGGCGCGCGTCCTTCAGCTGATCGGGCAGCGGGATGTGCAGTGTGTCGATCACGCTGGTCACCGCCGCGGCGAGCGCGCTGGACACCGCGCCGTAGGTGGTGAAGTTGACGACGACCGGGAACTCACCCGTGGCGCGCTGACCGGTGGCGGGGTCGGTGGGGTAGCGCACCTCGGTTTGCAGCTGGGTGCCGTCCGCGAGCGGAACGATATGCCCCAGTTCGTAAGCGATGCCGTAGCGCTCGGGCGTCGGCTGATAGTCCGCGGGCAGGCCGAAGTTCGCGGGCGCATTCGGCACCGGGCCCGCGGTGGGCACGGCGTTCGCGGCGGGTGTGAGCTGGATGATCAGGCCGACGGCGGTGATGGCGGCGACCGGCACAGCGCGGCGGAAGGCCCGCGCCCGGAATACAATTCTCAACTACCTGAACCTTTGCTGGCTGTGGTCGAAGCCGGGCGGCCGGCTACCCGTCCGCCGGCCGGTACCGCGGTTCGAGCGCCGGGTCGGGCCAACTGATCCCGGATTGTGTCCGGAGGTGCGGTGGCTACGCCTGACCTCATCGTCGCCCTTCAGCACAACGCATAAACGGGGTGCCGCAACACTGGCAATTCGCTAGAGGTATCGACGAGTCTTTGGGAAAGTGCCTAAAAATGGGGAGTTGCGGAGGTAGCGGTCTAGCGGGTTATGGCGCGACGCGAGCAGGTTACGGAGCGTCGTCACCGATTGCGGACACCGTGGAGCTGGCTGACAGTGTCGGAGATTCCGGCACCGTGTCGGGGATTGCGGCGTTCCGCTTGAATTATGGTGCGAACGAAGCGGATTCGAGTCGCCGTGCCAGACGTGCCGCCGACAGTGTCATGGCGTCGGCCGGTCGGTGCGGGTCGAGGCCGGTCAGTTCATTTACCCGAGAAAGGCGGTAGGTCACCGTATTTCGGTGCACATTGAGCTGCCGGGCCGTCGCCAGCTGGTTGAAGCCACTGTCGACGAATACCTCGAGGGTTTCGGCGAGCATGGGTTGCGGGTCCAGCGGTGCGAGGACCGACGCGAGTCCGGGCCGGGCCGCGTCACTCACCGCGACCGTGTATTCGAACTGTAAATCCTGTCTGCGGCACAGTATTTCGCGCCGGGTGAGGCAGCGGCCCAGCTCGGCGAGCACCCGCGCCTCGGCGTACATCGGCGGGATCGCGTCCTTGGTACGGGCCGCGCCGACCCCCACCCAGTACGGCGGCGGTTCGGCGGGTTCCTGCGCGGGCAGCCGTGCGGTGAGCCCGGACAGGGTGGCGGAGCCGTCGTCACCCGCCTGCAACGGGATCAGCGCGGTCCAGCCGCCCGCGTCCAGCCGGAGGAACACCCCGGGAATCGCCTCCACCCGGTGCCGCAGCGCCGACGCGGGACCGCCGCGGGTGCCGCACAGCCGGAATACCGCGACGAGGAAGGCGTCGGCCACCGGGATCACCGGATCGTTCGCCCACTCGACCGGGTCGCGGCCGGTGAGCAGCGCGTCGGCGATGCCGCGTCTGCGCTCCAGCAGCTCCCAGCGCGGGTCGTGCACGCGCTGGGTGGCCGCGGTGGCGATCCGGGAGGTGACCAGCGTGACGTACTTCAGCAGCGCGAGCGAGGTCTCGAAGAGCAGCTCACGCTCGGTCGGGCTGGCCGAGGCGCGCAGCCGCTCCCAGATGAACGCCGCGCCGAACCGGTAGCGCTCCAGCACCTCGGGCAGCGGGGTGCCGTCGCGCAACCGGTCCATCGCGAGCTCGACGAGTTCCCTGGTGTCTTCTTCCGAGGGATCCTCGCCGCGGCGCAGATACTCGAAGAACAGGTCCACGTTGAGCTTGGTGCCCCGGGCGAAGTCGGTCTCCACCATGGATTGCGGCAGCCGTTGGTACGGCGGCAGCGCGGCGTAGAACGCTTCGAGAGTCGACGCGGTCCGCCGATGAAGATCGTCGAACACCCGAGTCCGCGATGGCATCATGCTGGTTCTTCTTCCCGGACTTAGGTCGAGTACAAGGCCTCGATGGTATCTGTGTAGCCGCTGGAAATGGGCTTTCGCTTGAGTTTGCCAGTAGCGGTCAGGTAGTCGCTGCCGTTCTCCCATACCTCGGGGAGCACGATGTACTTCCTGATCTGTTCCACCCTGGACAGTTTGCTGTTCGCCGCGGCGATGCCCTCGTCGATCGCGGTCAGGATCTGCGGGTCCTTCGCGAGCTCGGCGACGGTGCTGCCCGCCAGGTTGTGCCGCTGCGCGTAGGCGGCGGCCAGGTCGGGGTCGAGCACCAGCAGCGCGGTATTGAACGGCCGCTGTTCACCGATCACCACCACCGTGCCGATCAGCGAACAGTTGTCGGTGACCGTGTTCTCGATGTTGGCCGGCGACATGTTCTTGCCGGACGCGTTGATGATCAGCTCTTTCTTGCGGTCGATGATCGACAGGTAGCCGTCGCTGTCGATGCTGCCGATATCGCCGGTGTGCAGCCAGCCGTCGCTGTCGATCGTCTCCGCGGTCTTCGCCGGGTCGCCGCGGTAGCCGCGCATCACCATCTTGCCGCGCACCAGCACCTCGCCGTCGTCGGCGAGCTTGACCTCGGCGCCCGGCAGCGGGGTGCCGACCGTACCGATCTTGACCCGTTCCGGCGGGTTGAGCGTGGCGCCCGCGGTGCATTCGCTCATGCCGTAGCCCTCGCACAGCGGGATGCCGAGCCCGAGGAAGAACTCGTGCACCTCCGGCGGGATGGCGTTCGAGCCGGTGACCGCGATGCGGACCTGGTCGAGGCCGAGTCCGGCGCGGATCGAGGTGAGCACCAGGCGATCGGCGAGCGCGTACTGGACCCGATCGAGGGCGCCGAGGGGGCGGGCATCGGAGGTGGCGCGGGCCTTCTTGCGGCCGACGTCGACCGCCCAGTGGATCAGGCGGCGCTTGACCGGCGACTCGGTGGCGAACCGTTCCTCCAGTGCGCCTTTGACTTTCACCCACACCCGGGGGACCCCGAGGAATACGCTCGGATGCACCTCGGCCAAAGCCATTGCCACCTGCTTGAAGTCGGGCACGGTGGTGATCTGGCAGCCTTCGAGCAAGGTCAGGTAATGCGCGAACCAGCGGTTGGCGGCGTGCGCGTCGGGCAGGTAGGAGATCACCCGGTCCTCGGGGCCGCCACCGCCGAATGTCTCCAGGACGCGGGCATTTTCGATGAAGTTGGTGTGGGTGAGCTCCACGCCCTTCGGCGGGCCGGTGGTGCCGGAGGTGTAGACGACGGTGAGCAGATCGTCGGGCCGCACCTTGCGCCAGGAGGCCTCGAAATCGAAACCCTCGGCGGTGCGCTGTTCCAGGTCGGACAGCGCGAGCGTGCCGTCGGGCGCCTCGTCCACGCAGATCACGTGCTCGACGTGGATGCCCTCGGCGGCGGCCTTGGCCACCGCCTCCAGGATCTTGGGCGCGAACTGGCGCTCGCAGACGACGGCCTTGTTGCGGGCGTTGCCGAACTGGTAGACGAGCAGGTCGACCGGGTTGGTGTTGTACACCGAGAACGGCGTCGCGCCGGTGTGCAGGATGGCGGTGTCGCAGAGGTGGAACTCGGGGCGATTGGTCAGCATGATCGCGACCGTGTCGCCGGAGGTGATGCCCAGCGCGGCGAGCCCCGTCGCGATGGTTCGTACCCGTTCGCCGTACTCGCGCCAGGTGATGGAGACGGCACCGCCGAGGGTGCGCAGCGCGACCGCGTCCGGGTACTTCGCGACGTTTGACTGGAACGCCGCACACAGCGTGTCCGGGCGGGCGGCCGCCGGGACTGTCGATGAAACCAAGAACCTAACCTCTGCTAGCGAAGGGCTGAGGTCATCCCGATCGTCTGGGGACGCGGATGACCTCATCGTCATCTATCAGCAGAACGCATGAGCGAGTGTGTGCGCTAGCGGCAAACGCGCAGAGTGTGGCGCACGACATTGTGCACTCGACCAAATGCGGGGCTCTGGCGTCACCCGTGCACCGCGGCGGGCTGCCCGGTAGTTGTCCACGCAAGATCAGCAGAGTCGAATGGTCGCTCGTTGATCTTGGGCAACGACCATTCGACTCAGCTGGATGGCAGGGTCAGCCACAGATCGGCCAGGAGCCCGGGTGGTCGAGCGGTAGGTTCGGTGCCGCGAGGGCGGCCTCGGTGGCGGGCGAGAAGCAGTTGCCGCCCGCGCTGCCGAGGCGACCGCCGCCGAAGTCGACCACCGAGCCCGCGCCGAGGGTGCTGTTGCGCTGACTCAGCACGATGTCGCCACTGAAGCGAGACCGTTCCACCTTGCCGGTGAGCTCGGCCAGATCGCCGACGGTGTGCACCTGGAGGTCGGCGACCGCGGCGTCGGTGACGGTGGTGTCGGCGATGTCGAAACGCATGGTCGCCGTCGCGGGGGCAGGGCCGCTGGGGGAGTAGGCGTAGATGCCGATGCCGTCGGCGCTGCACTGGCTGAGGTGGGCGTTGCGCAGCGTCAGCGCGGTGGTGTTGTCCCGGCCGAAGCTGGCCGAGAACAGGCAGCTGCCGAGATTGCCCGGCACATACGGATTCAAGAGGGCGGCGACGAAGCTGGAGCGCGACGCGGTGAGGCCGTCGATGGTCATGACGTGGCGGGCGCCCTCGGCGCTCAGATTGAGATTTTCCACGATATCGCCTGGGACATCGATGAATTCGCTATTGGTGAGGGTGACTTCGCTGTCGGGGGTGCCGTTGCTGGTGACGAATTCGATTCCGTTGGCGGAGAAATGGCCGCCGCCGTGGCGAAAACTGTTGCGGTCGATGGTGATTCGCATGCGGGCGCGCTCTGCCGCATTGACGAAAATGCCTTCGCTGTCGGCGGCGGCGTTGAGTGGGTCGTTGGCCGGCACCGCGATATTGCGCTGGGTGTTGCCGCGCACCGTGGCGGTCAGCGCGGAGGTTCCGGTGCTCTGCATGCCGACGGCGAGGACGGAGAGTTTGGCGAGACCCTGATTGATGTTCTCGGTCAGGTTGTCGCTGATGGCGGCGGTGACCTGTGCGGTGCCGGTGGTGCGGACGTCGATGCCGTCGCCACAGGCGGTGTCGCGCACGGTATTTCGCTCGATGGTCAGCGCGCTGGGGCCGGCGTCGGCGTCGATCATGATCCCGGCCCAGCCGTTGTTCAGCTTGACCACATTCGGTGCGACGGGCAGTGGCGTGCCGAACGGAACGCCGAGCATCGGCGGGAAAGGCTGCACCAGGAACCCGTCGTGACAGGCGCGATTAGTGGCGGCGATGGTGTTGCCCGCGACGACCGCGGTGCCGACATTGCGGCCGTAGATGCCGCCGCGCTGGGCGCCGGTGATGGTGAGGTCGCGGACTTCGGTGTCCGGGGCGAGACGGACCGCGTCACCGTCGTTCGCGGCGGTCGTGTTGACCACGGCCGCAACGCTGCCGGGACCCTGACGGCCGAGTAGTAGCTGGCCTTGCTTCAGCGCGATACCGCCATCGAGCGGTGGAGTGCCGAGTGGCGCGGCCAGGACGACGATCGTGTCACCGTCACCCGAGGCCTGCTGGACCGCCTGCAAAGTGTTGAAAGGTGTTGCCTCCGTACCATTCCCGCCAGCCGCGGCCGTCGCGCTCACATACCAGGTCCGGCCCGGCTCGGCGGACGCGTGCATCGGTGCCGTGCTGACGGTGAGCGCGCAGCAGAGCACGCTCGCCGCGGCGAGCTGCGGCGGAGACAGTTTCATCGGGGCCTTCCGGATCGATCTCGACGGTGCCGCGCACCGCCGTGTGATCCAGCCCACCCCATCACCCGACCGGGTGGTATCGGCAGAATGCCGAACCTGACGGTCGTTCTTTGTGCCGATGCCCGGTGCCGAACCCGCAGGTAGTGCCGAATCATGGTCCGCCCGAGCGATTCACCTCCGGTGCCGAGTGCGGCGTCGTATGGTGGATTCGGCGAGCCGGACCTGCCGCGACCTCTCGAGCGCGAACGATGGAATGGGCCCGCCTCGCCGATCCGCGGATGCCGCGCGTGCGAGGAGTGAGTCGTGATGAAGCCGACTACCGAGGGAGTACTGGAGTACATCTGCGCGGAGGAAGTCGCTTATGTCGACATCCGATTCTGCGATGTACCCGGTGTGCAGCAGCACTTCTCGATCCCGGCCGTCGCTTTCGGCGAGGACCTGGTGGAGAACGGGATCGCGTTCGACGGCTCGTCGGTGCGCGGTTTCCAGTCCATCCACGAGTCCGACATGTTGCTGTTCCCGGATCTGCGGACCGCCCGGCTCGATCCGTTCCGCGCGGCGAAAACGTTGAACATGAACTGCTTCGTGCACGACCCGCACACCCGCGAGGCCTACAGTCGCGACCCGCGCAATGTCGCGCGCAAGGCCGAGGAGTATCTGCGCAGCACCGGGATCGCCGACACCGCGTACTTCGGCCCGGAGGCCGAGTTCTACATCTTCGACGCCGTCCGCTACGAAACGACCATGAACGGGGCCTTCTACGAGGTGGATTCGGGGTCGGCGAGCTGGAACACCGGCATGAAGTACAACCCCGACGGCACGCTCAACCGCGGCTACAAGGTGCGCCCCAAGGGGGGCTACTTCCCGGTCGCGCCCTACGACGCCGAGGTCGACCTGCGCGATCGCATGTGCAGCAATTTGCAGAACGCGGGCTTCGAGTTGGAGAAGGGGCACCACGAGGTCGGCACCGCGGGCCAAGCCGAGATCAACTACAAGTTCAACACTTTGCTCGCCGCCGCCGACGATCTGCAGCTGTACAAATACATCATCAAGAACACCGCGTGGGCCGAGGGCAAGACCGTCACCTTCATGCCGAAGCCGCTCTTCGGCGACAACGGTTCCGGCATGCACGTGCACCAATCCCTGTGGCAGAACGGCGATCCGCTGTTCTACGACGAAGTCGGTTACGCCGGACTCTCCGATCTGGCGCGCCACTACATCGGCGGACTGCTGCGGCACGCGCCCTCACTGCTCGCCTTCACCAATCCCACGGTGAACTCCTACAAGCGGCTCGTCCCCGGCTACGAAGCGCCCGTCAACCTCGTCTACAGCCAGCGCAATCGTTCTGCCGCAGTACGCATTCCGGTCACCGGAGCCAGTGCGAAGGCCAAGCGGCTCGAGTTCCGCTGCCCCGACTCCTCCGGCAACCCCTACCTCTCCTTCGCCGCCATGCTGATGGCCGGCCTCGACGGCATCCGCCGCAAGATCGAGCCCGCCGCCCCCATCGACAAGGACCTCTACGAACTGAGCCCCGAGGAATCCGCCGAGGTAACCCAGACCCCACCCAGCCTCGCCAGCGTCATCGACCGTCTAGAGGCCGACCACGACTACCTCACCGAAGGCAACGTCTTCACCGACGACCTCCTCGAAACCTGGATCCGCCTCAAGCGCGACACCGAAATAGCCGAGATCAACGTCCGCCCACACCCTTTCGAGTTCGACCTGTACTTCGACGTGTGAGTCGCTGGAGACCCAGCGATGCCGGCGGCAGCCGCGACGGCGTCGTTGCCGTGGCCAATGTCTCTTCTTCTCGTGCGGCCAACCTGTACCTACAAAAGGTAGGTTACATAATGTAGGTTCGAGGTTGGTTGCCGAGAGGAAAGAGGAAAACGAATGGTGGAACGGCCGAAATCGGTACTGATGCTGGGCGGCTCGGGTGTCGCGGGTGCGGGGGCCGCGCGGTTCCTGCGGCAGTGGCATCCGTCGCTGCCGCTGACCATCGCCGGTCGCGACCTCGGTCGCGCGCAGCGTCTCGCCGACGAGCTCGGAGGTGCGCGAGCGGTCACCGTGGATCTGGCACGCGAGGATCTGGGATCGGCCGAGGGTGCCGAGTACTCGGCGGTCGTGGCGACGGTGTGGGACAACCGGTTGAACGGGTTGGGCTACGCCCAGCGCCACGGACTGCCGTATCTGAGCATCTCGAGTGGTCTGGTGGATCTCGGTCCGGAGATCGTCGCGAGCGCGCAACGCTCGAATGCGGTGCCGATCCTGGTCGGCAGTCACTGGTTCGCAGGTCTGTTGGTGCTGGCCACCCTGGAGCTGGCACGCGAGTTCGAGCAGGTCGACGGGATCCGGATCGGGGCGTTGATCGACGACCAGGATCTCGGTGGGCCCGCGGGCCTGGCGGAGCTGGAACGCTGGTCGGCCCTGCCTGCCGCGGGATTCGTCCGTCGCGACGGCGTATTCAGCTGGATCGGTGGTGCCGCCTCTCAGGCGAGTGTGGCCAGCGTCGACGGCACCGTCATGCCGGGGTTCGCGATGGCCTACCCGGACGTGCCGAGTTTGGCGCTGGCCACGGGGGCCGAGAACGTCCGTTTCGATCTGGCCTTCGGCGCGTCCGCGAGCCGACGCCACGGTGACGCACCGTCGATGGAGATCCGAATCGACCTCGACGGAATCGACGAGGAGGGAAAGCCGTATCGTCGCGGCTACTACGTCGTGCACCCGAAAGGGCAGGGCCCGTTGACTTCTCTGGGTGTCGCTCTCGGGGTCGAACGACTGCTCGGCCTGCGCGACGAAGCCCCGGCCAGGCCGGGCATCCATACCCCCGAGTCGCTGCTGGCTCCGGCGTACGCGGTGGGCCGCATGCTGGAGATGGGCACGATCTTCCGCGACGCGGCCACGGGGGATCCGGTCGAGGCAATGTTCGCGGCGAACGCCGGGAAGTAGTGGCTAGCGGGTGGTGGGGTCGATACCGGCGAGGATCAGCGCGGCCAACGCGTCGGTGGCGTCGGTGATGCTGGTGCGTCCCCGGCTCAGTTCCGCGCCGAGGGTGTCTGCCGCCCCCATCACCCCGAAGCACCGCAGCCGCAACGCTTTCGCGTCCAGGCGCGAGTGCGGCCCGAACGCGGCGATCATCATGTCCGCGTAGCAGTCGCACAGCTCGAGCTCGACCGGCGCCAATTCCGGGCTGCCGCGCAGCGCGGCGGCCACGGCGGTCCACTCCGGCACCTCGGTCAGGCAGGTGAAGTAGGCGGTGCTCGTCGCCCGGGCCAGCTCCGCGGGATCTGCGGCGGCCTCGGCCAGCGCGCGGGTGGTGACCTCGCGCAGCCGGTCGGCGAGCCGGCGATAGAGCGCGAGCAGCAATCCGGGTCGGGTGCCGAAGTGGTCGTAGACGACCGGGCGGCTGACGCTGGCGGCCTCGGCGAGGGTGACCAGGGTGAGATTGTCGGTGCCCTGGTCGCGCACCAGCGACAGCGCGGCGTCGAGCAGTTGCTCGCGCCGGGCCTGCCGTGGCAGTCGGGTCGATGTCGTCGGCAAATGTGCTCCCTTGCGGTCTGTTCCACAGTACGCTACAAACTGTAGGTTACATTTTGTAGGTCAACGGGGATCTCGAGAGGAAATCAGATGGAACACTCGAAATCGTTGCTGCTTCCACGCGGTTCGAGTCAAACACACGTGGGCTCGGCTCCTGCACTTTGCGTGCGCGGCACCGGCGTCGGCATCAGTTCCGGCAGATTCGTGACCGTGACCGGGTCCAGGGCCGAGGCTGGAGCCGGGGCATGAGCGCCGATTGGCGATATGCCCGTGCCGCAGCGTTCGGTCGCGTGGTCGACGCCTGGCTGAAAGTTCCCCCCGCGACGATCGCTGTCCCACAGGAGACGAGAGATATACCCATCCCCCTGCCGGACGGGGTCGAGTTGCTGGCCGACCGCCTCCGCCCGCCGGGCGAGTCGCCGCTGCCGGTGGTGCTGATCCGCAGCCCTTACGGTCGGCGCGGCGTGTTCATGGCGCTGTTCGGACCGGTGTTCGCCCGCCGCGGGCTGCAGGTGGTAACGGTGAGCTCGCGCGGCACCTTCGGTTCCGGCGGCACGTTCCGGCCCTTCGACGACGAGAAGGACGACGGGCTGGCGGTCGTCGCCTGGCTGCGGGCGCAGCCGTGGTGCGACGGGCGGATCGCGACCGCCGGTGCCAGCTATCTCGGCCACACCCAGTGGGCGGTGGCCCCCTATCTGGACGAGCCGCTCGAAGCGATGTGCGTCGGCGTCGGTGCTTCGGAGTACGTGAGCTCGATGTATCCCGGTGGTGCGTTCGCACTGGACAACGCGCTGTCCTGGTCGGTGTTGATCGGCGTGCAGGAGCAGGAACTCGGTGGGATGCAACAGGTGAAGCCTGGGTTCGGCTTCCAACGCCGCACTCGAAAGGCGATGCGCGGCTTGCCGATCGGCGACGCCGGTGTGGGCGCGCTCGGCCGGCCGTCGCCGTTCTACACCGACCTGTCGAGCAATGTCGAGACCATCGAGCGCTGGGATCCGATCGACCACAGCGCGGGTGCGGACACCGTGCCCACTCCGGTCACCATCACGACCGGCTGGTACGACCTGTTCGTATCGTCGGCCCTGCGCGATTTCGCCCGGTTGCAAGCCGCCGGACAGACGGCGCGCATCACCATCGGCCCGTGGGGTCACGGCGAACCTGGCAGTTATCCGACCATGGTCGCCGACCAACTGTCGTGGCTGCGCGCGCATCTGCTCGGCGACCGCGCCGAACTGCAACGACCCCCGGTGCGGTTGTTCTTACAGCAGGCAGGCAAATGGCTCGACTTCGCGACGTGGCCACCGCCCGCCACCCCGGCTCCCATATTTCTGCAACCGGGCGGACTGCTGGGCGAGAGGCCCACCCAATCCGTCCCGGACACGTTCACCTACCACCCCGCCGACCCCACGCCCTCCATCGGCGGACTCATGCTGATCGGTAAGACACACGGGCAAAACAACCGCGAGATCGAAAAGCGCACCGACGTACTGGTATTCACCGGGGAACCGCTCGAGCGCGACCTCGACCTGATCGGTGAGCTCAACGCCACCATCTATGTGCGCACCGTTTCCGGACACGCGGATGTCTTCGTGCGCTTGTGCGACGTCGACCCGCGTGGCATCTCACGCAATGTCACCGACGGGATCCTGCGACTGCGCCCAGGCGCTCCCACCGCCGACCAGGACGGCGTAGTGGCCGCAGAAATCGAGCTGACCGCCACGGCCTACCGCTTCGGCCGCGGCCACCGACTGCGGGTACAGGTGTGCGGCGGCGCGTTCCCCCGCTTCAACCGCAACCACGGCACCGGCGAGCCTGCTGCTACAGCGACCAGCGCCGCCCCCTACGACATCGAAATATTTCACGACCCGGCTCGACCGTCGCGAGTCGTGCTCCCGGTGGTCGGCTGACCGCTCCATCCGGCCGACGGGAAATAGGTCGCACAGCGCGGAGCAGACCCACCACGTGCCAACGCGCTCGTGCCAGGAACCGGTGTTGCCGCGCAACCGTCGATCATTCGGAAACATAAGGCAGGGAAGGGTATTCATGGCGAACGATACTCGAGGGCGAGCGTTGGCGGGACGGCTGGGCAGCGTCGGAGTCTGGTCCGGTGCGCTGAACCACGTCCCGGCTCAGCGTGCACAATCCGCCGCCGAGCGGCTCGAAGCTCTCGGCTACGGCGCGCTCTGGATCTCGGAGGGCTTCGCCTCCAAAGAGGCGTTCACCCACGCCGGACTGCTACTCGCCGCGACCCGGCGCCTGGTAGTCGCCACCGGCGTGGCGAACATCTGGGCGCGCGACGCGACCGCGGCAGGCGCCGCCGCCCACACCCTGGGTGAGGCATACCCCGACCGGTTCGTCCTGGGCCTGGGCGCCAGCCACGGCCCCGAGGTCGACGTGCGCGGACACCGCTACACCAAACCGTTGACCGCTATGCGCGGCTATCTCGCCGCCCTCGACGCCGCCGGATACGACAGTCCCCGCGCGCTCCGGCCGCCCCACCGGATCCTCGGCGCGTTGCGTCCCGGCATGATGGCGCTGGCCCGCGACCACGCCAGCGGCGCCCACCCGTATTTCGTGACCCCCGAACACACCCACAAAGCCCGCGAAATCCTCGGTGACGGACCGCTTTTGGCACCTGAACAGGCGGTCCTGCTGGAAACCGATCCCGGCACCGCCCGCGCCGTAGCCCGTCGGCACTACCTTGCGCAGACGATCACCAGGCCGAACTACATCAACCACTTGGCGGAATTGGGGTACGGCGAGGACGACCTGCTCGGTGGCGGCAGCGACCGGCTGGTGGACGCGCTCGTGGCATGGGGCGATCACGACGCGATCCGGCGGCGCGTCCGCGAGCATTTCGACGCGGGCGCCGACCACGTCGCGATCCAGCCGATCACGCTCGCGGCGCACGACCTCGGGCTGGATCAGCTCGAGGAACTCGCGCCTGCTCTGCTGTGCGACTCTCAGGCGACGTCGACGCCGCGCCAGAAGGCGACGTAGTCCTTGATCTGGGCTGCTTCCGGCTTGGGGTCGGGGTAGTACCAGGCCGCGTCTTCGTTGGTTTCGCCGTCGACGACCACGGTGTAGTAGCTGGCGGTGCCCTTCCATGGGCAGAACGTGTGGGACTGCGATGGTTGGAAGAACTCGGTGTGCACGGAGTCCGGTGGGAAGTAGTGGTTGCCTTCGACGATGACCGTGTCGTCGCTGCTCGCGAGGACGCGACCCTGCCAGGTTGCCGTTGCCATGGTTCGATTCTGCCCGAATCGTGGGGTCAGATGGTGACGTCGGGTTCGGCGGCCCAGTCGGCGACCGAGTCGAGGATGTTGCCGAGGCGGTGGCCGCTGGGGGTGAGGGTGTATTCGACGCGTGGCGGCTTGTCGGGGTAGACGGTGCGGGTGAGCAGGCCGTGGCGTTCGAGGACGTGCAGGCGGTCGGCCAGGGTTTTCGGGCTGATGCCGGGGAGGGCGCGTTGCAGTTCGCCGTAGCGGTGGGTGCCTGCGTGCAAGTGGTAGATGACCAGGGGTGTCCACCGGCTGCCCACGAGCGTGAGGGTGCGGGTGACCGGGCACTGTTCGGGCGTCATCGGTGCCTCTACCTGGATACTTTCCATTCAAATAGTATATGCGAGAAATGTGCGTACTTCCGTAAAGGAAGTATCACGCGCAGACTCGGGGCATGACAACCAAGACGATTGCAGTGCACGGCGCCACCGGGGCGCAGGGAGCGGCGATAAGCGGCAGGCTGGCCGCGGCAGGTTGGGTGGTTCGGCCACTCAACTCCCGCAATGCCGACCTGTCCGATATCGACTCGCTGGTCTCGGCGTACACCGGGGCGGACGCAGTCCTCGTACAACTGCCCCTGCTGTTCGAACCGGTCGTCGTGCGGTACGCCGAGACCATCCTCGCCGCGCTGACTAAAGCCGGGATCGAGCGGGCAGTGTTCAATCCGGCGACGGGGTTACCGCCGGAGCCGATCGGGGTGCCCTTCATCGACGCGCGAGTGCACCTCATGCGGGAACTGCCTGGTGCGGTGGCGTACGGGGCAACGACCGGTCCCGCCGGTCGTTATCTGGAAAATCTGTTGCAGCCGTGGTCGATTCGGCGCATCACGCAGGACGGCGAGGTGGCCTATCCACTACCGGCGGGCGTCCCTGATGAGTGGGTATCGCTCGATGACATCGGCGACCGCATCGCCGAGTCACTGGCCGGCGGGACGGAATCCGGGGTCACCCTGGCGACCGGCCCAGCGGCGGTCACCGGTGACGACCTCGCGGCCGCAGTCGGTACGGCAGTCGGACGTCCGGTGCGCTGGGTGCAGATACCGCCCGCCGAATACGGACGGCTGATGGCTCCGGTCATCGGCGAAACCGCGGCCGAAGCCGTCGCGGGCATCTACGAGCAGGCTGCCGCGGCACCGCCGCCTCCGCTACCCGCCGAACTGGTGTGGCGGACGACGACTACTCCCGCACAGTGGGCCGCGCGGCAGAATTGGACGGCATAGTCCCTTCCGGCTCAATGGATTTCGGCAGGCTCCAGCGCGAACGGTGGGTCACCGACGCCGACGATGCGCAGGTTGCCCCACGGGGCGCGCTCCTGTAGTCGCCCCGCGGTGGGGAAGCGGCCGGGAAGAGTCAGGAATACCTCGGCGCGGCCAGGATCGGGCAGGTCGGCCCCGTCGGCGGCCCGGATGCGTCCGTACCAGTGATATCGGCCATCGATCGGGTCGGCGTGCCCGCTGAGCGTCACCGTCACCGGCAGTAGCGAACCGGGGGAGTCGAGCGTGGCGGGACCCGAATACTCGTGTGCCGGTTCGCGATCCGCCGCCACGGTGAGGTCGTAGTGGCCGGGGTCCGGGTGCCGCATGGTGCGCCAGTAGGACACGCTGGAGCCCGGCCAGGCGGCCCGGTTGACGCCGTGCTCGTCGAGATACCAGCTCTGGCAGCCGCCGGAATTCCACACGGTCCCAGCCAGTTTCGCCTGGGTCCGGCGATTGAACTCGTGCTGGGTCGCCGCCCGCACCTCCATCCGGGTCGTCGAGGTCTTGCGCTGCAACTCGACGCACTGCCGGATGTAGCGGGCCTGCGCCTCGATCATGAAGACGATCGATTGGTGCCCGCCGCCGGAGTTCGGGCCGACGATGAGGAACAGGTTGGGGAATCCGTTGACCGCCACACCGAGGAATCCCTCCACCCCGTCGCGCCAAGCATGTTGCAGGGTAAGGCCGTTGGCGCCGACGATGTGCTGGTCGGCGAACCGGTCGGAGATCTTGAAGCCGGTGCCGTAGATGATCGCGTCGAAGGGCTGCTCGGCACCGTCGACGGTGGCTATACCGGACTCGGTGATGCTCGCGATGGGCGTGCTCTCCAGCTCGACGTTGTCCCGCTGCAACGCGGGATAGAAGTTGTTGGACACCAGAATTCGTTTACAGCCCAGCCGGTAGTCCGGCGTGAGCCGAGCACGCAGCTCCGGATCGCGGACTTGGCGGTGCAGGTGGCCGCGGGCGACGGTTTCCACCCGGCGCATCAGCTCCGGGTTCATGAACGCGGGAATCAGCGACTCGTAGCCCCAGTAGATCGCCCAGCGGTAGAGCCGTTGGGCGCCGGGCAGATACCGGAACACCCGGTGTTCCACGGGGGAGAGCGGGCGGTCCGGTTTCGGCACGATCCAGTGCGGGGTACGCTGGAACACCGTCACATGCCCAGCCTCTTTGGCGATCTGCGGCACGAACTGCACCGCGCTGGCACCGGTGCCGATCACCGCGACCCGCTTGCCGCTGAGGTCGAAGTCGTGGTCCCACTCGGCGGAGTGGAAACTCTTGCCGCGGAAGGTGTCCCGGCCGGGAAAGTCCGGCACCGACGGTTCGTGCAGCGGGCCGGGCGCCATCAGGACCACTCGCGGATGAAAATGCCGCCCCTCCGCCAGACCGACGTCCCAGCGATCGGCCGCGTCGTCGAAGTCGAGGGTCACCACCTCGGCGTGCAGGCGCAGGTGCCTGCGCAGGTCGTACTTGTCGACGGTACGGCGCAGATAGTCCAGGATCTCCGGCTGACGAGCAAACATGCGCGTCCACCGCTTGTTCGGCTCGAAGGAGTACGAATACATCAGCGACATCACATCGCAACCCGCACCGGGATAGGTGTTCTCCCGCCAGGTGCCGCCGATCTCGCCGGCCTTCTCCAGCACGACGAAATCGTCGATGCCCGCCTTGCGCAACTCGATGGCCATGCCGATACCGCCGAAACCGGCACCGACGATGACGATTTCGGGGTTCTCGATCATGCGAGCAGCCCCTGTCGCCGCCAGATCCACTCGCCGATCGGCCCGATGAGGCCCTGCTTCTGCAGGAAGACACCGAGATTCGCGGCGCCGATGCCGAGCGCCTTCTTGGCGTCCGGATTCTTGGTGGCGATGCGCCGGGCCGCGCGCCCGTCCAAACCGGCGCGGGTGTACATATGCCGGTTGGTCAAGAGATAGACGAACAGTGGTGCGGCGATCGCGACACACAGTCTGGTGTAAGCGAGTTCGGCGCGCGACATGGTCGGCACCATGCGGGCCAGTGCGTCCCTGGCGAAGCCGATGTGGCGCGCCTCCTCGGTGACGTGGATGCGCATCGCACGAGACACCAAGGGCTGCAACTCCGGATCGTCGAGGGTGCGCCGCTGGATCGCGTCGAAGATCTCCTCGCCGACCAGCGCGCCGACCCAGGTCATCGAGCCGCGCAGGAACAGCGGCAGCACGCCGATCACCAGTCTGCCCGCGCGCCGCGGCCAGTACGGGCGGGCCTCGATGCGGTCGATGAGCTTGCCGAACATCATCATGTGCCTGCACTCGTCACCCATCTCGACGAGGGTGTAATGCGAATGCCTGCTGGTCGGGTCGTCGGCGAGTAACTCGCGCAACAGCAGCCGGTTGAGCAGGTTCTCGAACCAGATGCCGACCGAGAGCACGTTCGCCAGTTCCTGGCGGGACAGTTCGCGCTGTTGCTGCGGCGTCATCGACTCCCACAGCTCGGTGCCGTACAGCGAGACGACCGCCGCCGGGAGGAAGAGTTTGTCCGGATCGAGCGGCGCGTCCCAGTCCATGTCGACCACCGGGTCGTAGGACTTCTTGACCGAGCCGGCCAGTAGGCGCTGCGCGAAGGACTCTTGGGGGATCAGTGCGGCTTCGTTGCCCATGACTGCTCTCCAACATGTCGACTAACCGATACAAGCTGTCACACTCAGATTAGTGAGACACTCTGTCGCAGTCAACCGCCGGGCGGGTATCGTGATTCTGTGACCACGACCAGCGGAAACCTCGAGCCTCCCGTCTCCGACGGGCGCGCGACCCGCTGGAACGGGCACAAGGCCCAGCGCCGCGCCGACGTGATCGACGCCGCGATCACCGTCATCGAGGAGCACGGTGTCGAGGTGTCGGTGCAGCAGATCGCCGACCGCCTGAACCTGCCCCGCCCGGTCGTCTACCGGCATTTCGACGGCCGCACCGATCTGGACGAGCAGATCCGCCGCCAGATCCTGGAATCGCTACTGGCGCAGATCATGCCGAAGCTGCACCCCGACGGCACCGTGCGCGATGCCGTCCGCGGCGCCGTCGGCACCTACGTGCGCTGGGTCGAACGCCACCCGAACCTGCACCGCTTCATCGGCGGCGCGGCGCCGCAGGGTGATTCGTCGCTGGCCGGGGCGAAGGACCGGATCGGCGGCCGGCTGGCCGACCTGTTCGCCCTTTGGCTGTCCCGCTTCGGCATCGACCCGGGGCGCGCGCGTCCGATGGCCTTCGGCATCATCGGTTTCGTCGACGGCGTGGTGAACAGCTGGCGCGCCGACCCGAACAGCACCCTCGCCTCCGATCAGGTCGAGGGCATCCTCACCGAATCCGTACTCGCGCTCTTCGAGGGCAACGCGCGCAGCCTCGGCGTGCCACTGGAACGCGACGTGGTCGTCGGCGATCTGCTGGCCCGCCCGGAAGCGTTGCGCGCCGAGTAATTCCGGGCCCAGCGATCGCGGGCGATGCATTTCGACACGAAACCAGCGCCGGGCGAGGATGCCTACGACGCGGCGTGCGTTGACTACGCTCATGCCGGTGTCCGAACCTGTGCCCCTGACGAGGCTGCTCGACGACGCGGGATTGCTGTCGCTCGAGCATCGCCTACATGTCGAGGAACTGCTCGGTCCGCACCGGTGGCAGGCCGATATGGAGGAGCGGCGGCTCGAATTCATCGGCGAAGACCAGACATTCGAGTGCACGAATTTTCACCTGCTCGGCACCGCCGACGCCGAGACGTGGCTGTGGGCCTGGGCTAATCCATGGGGTTTCGCGCCGCCGCTGATCGCGGTCGCGCGCATGGTGCGCGAGTTCGGTTTCCGCTACGGCGTCGCCGAATTGTGTGCCGCGGAAATGCCGGTCGCGCTCGGCCGCGCCACGCCCGAGCCACACCAGGTGGCGACCCTGCTGCTGGACGCCGCGAAAGTGATTTCCGGGCATTGGAGTTCGTACTGCGGGGTCACCGACGGCACCTGCGTGGCGTTTCTGGTGGAGCACCCGGCGTTCGAGTTACCGCCGCCGAGCGCGGCGGGCCTCGCGCGCGTACTCGCCCACGGCTTCAACGCATTGCCGCTGGTCGACCATCGGCGGGCCACCCAGAGCTACCTGAGCAGGCGGGGACTGGTCACCGGATTCCTCGAGGACAATCGACTGCTCGAATTCAGCGGCGCCGGTATGGCAGGGACCATCGAATTCGACGACGCGGGGCTCGTCGCGAACCTCGACGTCGGGGTGGTCATCGACCACATCGAGTTGCCGTCGGCACCGAAAGCCCAGTCCGCCAACTCATTGTGAGGGCGTCCGGCCCACGTAGCTCCGCGGGCCGGACGTCTCCCCTCCTGATTCAGTCAGGCTTTTCCGCCGGTCAGCAACTGGAAGCTGTGG
Source organism: Nocardia suismassiliense (assembly GCF_900269665.1). Classification (GTDB taxonomy): domain Bacteria; phylum Actinomycetota; class Actinomycetes; order Mycobacteriales; family Mycobacteriaceae; genus Nocardia; species Nocardia suismassiliense. The sequence continues at coordinate 6,251,840 of NZ_LT985361.1, read as the reverse complement.
TGCCAAGCCCATTCGACCGGCCCGCGCTCGAACCGGCGCAACCACAGATGCGCACCGGCCACGATGATCAGCGAAACCAGCAGGTAGACGCCCACGGTGAACGGCACTCGCGCGTCGCCGGAGACGCGGGCCGCGAGGCCGAAACCCCAGCCGTAGCAGAGGATCGACGCCACCAGGTTCTGCAGGATGTAGCAGCTGAGCGCGGTACGGCCGACCTCGGTGAGCCGCCTGCCCACGAATCCGACGTCTGGCTTGCGCAGATAGAAGTGCGCCACCAGCGCGAGGATGCCGAGCGATACGAAAGGCGCGGTGCCGTAGCGAGTGAACAGGAACAGGTCACCGCCGCCCGCCACGCCGGCGACCAGGTCGATCGGCGCCGCGACACCGAAACCGATGATCAGCAACCGTTTACGCAGCGCCGCGCCCTCCGGCCGGAACACCCCGGCCCGAAACAGCCGGGCGCCCACCAGGAACAGCGCGATCGACATGGCGAATACGAACACCGTCTCCACCCGGAACTCGCCCGCGTGCTGCACCCGGAACACCACCAGATCCCAGAACGACCCGTCGGCATAAGGATTCGGGTCCAGCGGCCGGCGCGGCTCGGCGTCCTGCTCCGGTGCGAACGCTATCGCCAGGGCGAGCAAGGTGAGCATGCCGACGTGAATACTCGCCGCGATGATCAGCCAACGCCGTTGCGCGCGTTCACTTGTCGCGAGGACATAGGCGACGACCAAACCGGTGATCGCGTATCCCATCAACACATCGAATTCCGCGATGAACAGGAAGTTCAGCAGACCGTCCAGGAGCAGCAGTCCCGCGCGCACCGGATACTTGCCCGGCCAGCGCCGCCCGCCGCGCTGCGCCGAAGCTTGCTGAATCGCGAGCCCGATGCCGAACATGATGGTGAGCAGCCCGAGGAACTTGCCCTGGGCCAGCTGTTGCAGCACGCGTTCGGCCCAGATCCAGCCGCTCGCGGGTCCGTTCAATTGATCGACGTAGCCCATGAGCCCTTCGGGGTTCGTCATGATCCAGATGTTGGTGCCGAGGGTGCCGAGAATCGCGATACCGCGCAGCACATCCAAGGCGACCAAGCGCGAGCGCCCGGCCGGTGCCTGCGCGGCTGCCGCGCGATGCCGCCCCGCGTCGGCGTGCGGTGTGGCGAGAGATTCGGTCATGCACCGACTATCGCGCCGACCTGGGGCTGCGAGAATCCTCCGGAAGTACGACGCGCGGGATGAGATCGACCTCCACCGCCGTCGTCCCCGGCCCGGCGCAGCCTGCCGACGGACTTCGCCCGGCGGTGCCCGTTAGGCTCGACCTATGCAGCGCATCATCGGAATCGAGGTCGAGTACGGCATTTCGACCCCAACCGAGCCGTCGGCCAACCCGATCCTCACCTCCACGCAGGCCGTCCTCGCCTACGCCGCCGCCGAGGGTGTGCCGCGCGCGAAACGCACCCGCTGGGACTACGAGGTGGAGTCGCCGCTGCGCGACGCGCGTGGCTTCGACCTGAGCCGGATGAACGGACCGGCGCCCGTGATCGACGCCGACGAGGTCGGCGCGGCGAACATGATCCTCACCAACGGCGCCCGGCTCTACGTCGACCACGCCCACCCCGAGTACTCCGCACCCGAGGTCACCGATCCGCTGGACGCGGTCATCTGGGACAAGGCGGGCGAGCGAGTGATGGAGGCCGCCGCGCGGCACGCGTCGAGCGTGCCCGGCGCCCCGCGCCTGCAGCTGTACAAGAACAACGTGGACGGCAAGGGCGCCTCCTACGGCACCCACGAGAACTACCTGATGAGCCGCGACACCCCGTTCAACCAGATCATCCTCGGCCTCACCCCGTTCTTCGTGTCCCGTCAGGTGATCACCGGCTCCGGCCGGGTCGGCATCGGGCAGTCCGGCGACACCGCGGGCTTCCAGCTGTCCCAGCGCTCGGACTACATCGAGGTCGAGGTCGGCCTGGAAACCACGCTCAAGCGCGGCATCATCAACACCCGCGACGAGCCGCACGCCGACGCGGACAAGTACCGCAGGCTGCACGTCATCATCGGCGACGCCAACCTGGCCGAGATGTCCACCTACCTCAAGGTCGGCACCACCGCGCTGGTGCTCGACTTGATCGAGGCGGGCGAGGATCTCACCGATCTGCAGCTGGCCCGCCCGGTCACCGCCGTGCACACGATCAGCCACGACCCGACGCTGCGCGCCACCGTCGCGCTCGCCGACGGCCGCGAGCTCACCGGACTGGCGCTGCAGCGGGTGTACCTGGACCGCGTGATCAAGTTCATGGACCGCACCGGCAACGACGACAAGCGCGTGCAGGACATCATCGACAACTGGGCCATGGTGCTCGATCTGCTCGAGCGTGACCCGATGGAATGCGCGAGCCTGCTCGACTGGCCCGCCAAGCTGCGCCTGCTCGAGGGCATGCGCCAGCGTGAGGGACTGGGCTGGGCGGCCCCGAAGCTGCACCTGATGGATCTGCAGTACTCCGACGTGCGCCTGGACAAGGGCCTGTACAACCGCCTGGTGGCCCGCGGCTCGATGAAACGGCTCGTCACCGAGCAGCAGGTGATGGACGCGATGACCAACCCGCCCACTGACACTCGCGCCTACTTCCGCGGCGAATGCCTGCGCCGGTTCGGCGCCGACATCGCCGCGGCGAGCTGGGATTCGGTGATCTTCGACCTCGGCGGCGATTCGCTGGTCCGCATCCCCACCCTGGAGCCGCGCCGCGGCACAAAGGCGCACGTCGGCAAGCTGCTGGACGGGGTCACCTCGGCCGCCGATCTTGTGGAACAGCTCACAACCTGATCACGGGACCGCTACCGACTCGACCTACATCGGGACGGAATACGACATCGTGTCGGTTCGGCTGGGTAGTGTTGAAGAACGAGCACGGACATTTGCTCATGATCGGGGCCGTGCTCGACATTGAGCTCCGGTCATGATGAGGACAGAGGAGGTCGGCTGCCATGGCACAAGAGCAGACCAAGCGCGCCGGGGGCGGCGACGAGGATGATGGTCCGGAGGGTGCGGACGCCGCCGGTCAGGAGCGCCGCGAAAAGCTGGCGGAGGAGACCGACGACCTGCTCGACGAGATCGATGATGTGCTCGAGGAGAACGCCGAAGACTTCGTCCGTGCGTACGTTCAGAAAGGCGGCCAGTGACAGTAGGTGACCCCTCGCGTCTCCACCTGGGGTACGCCCTCTCGTCCTTCTCCGAATACCTCCGCATGCACGCTCCGGACATGTTGCCCGGCAACAAGTTCGGGATGGTCGACGGCCCGATGTTGAGTGCCACCGGCGCCAAGGACATCGCGCCGCACGGCACCACCATCGTCGCGATCAGTTACCGCGGCGGCGTGCTCATCGCCGGTGACCGGCGGGCCACCCAGGGAAACCTGTTGGCCAGCAGGGACATCGAGAAGGTCTACATCACCGACAGCTACTCCGCGGCCGGCATCGCCGGCACCGCGGGCATGGCCGTCGAGATGGTGCGGATCTTCGCGGTCGAGCTGGAGCACTACGAGAAGCTCGAGGGCGTATCCCTGACCTTCGACGGCAAGTCCAACAAGCTGTCGAAGATGGTGCGCGAGAATTTGCCCGCCGCCCTGCAGGGGCTGGCGGTGGTTCCGATTTTGGTCGGGTACGACGTCAATGCCACCGACCCGGACCGGGTCGGCCGCATCGTCTCGTACGACGTGGTGGGTGGACGGAGCGAGGAGCGGTTCGGTTACGCCGCGGTGGGATCGGGTTCGGTCTTCGCCAAGGGGTCGCTGAAGAAGCTGTACGCCAAGGGAATTGATCAGGAGCGCGCCTTGCGCATCGCCGTCGAGGCGCTGTTCGCCGCGGCCGACGACGACACCGCGACGGGTGGTCCCGATCTGATGCGCGGGATCTATCCGACGGCGATCGTCATCGACGAGGAAGGTGCGGTCGAGGTGACCGAGGACCGCCTCGAAGCGATCGCTCGCGGGATCGTGGCCGATCGCGAGGCTGCCGAAGAAGGGAGGGCCACCGCATGACCGGGTCAGGCCCCGGAGGAGGCAGCGTGCGTAACCACGGAGGGGCCCTCGGGCATGCGAAGGAGGGCACAGCATGACACTGCCGTACTACGCGTCGGCCGAGCAGATCATGCGCGACAAGACCGAGCTCGCGCGCAAGGGCATCGGTCGGGGTCGCAGTGTCGTGGTCCTGGTGTACGACAAGGGTGTGCTGTTCGTCGCGGAGAACCCGTCCGCGACGCTGCACAAGGTGAGTGAGCTCTACGACCGGGTCGGGTTCGCCGCGGTCGGCAAATACAACGAGTTCGAGAACCTGCGCCGCAGCGGAATTTTGCAGGCCGACATTCGCGGTTACCAGTACGACCGCCGCGACGTGACCGGCCGCGCACTGGCCAACGCCTACGCCCAGGTGCTCGGGTCGATCTTCACCGATCAGCTCAAGCCCTACGAGGTGGAGATCTGCGTGGCGGAGGTGGGCTATCCGGAGCAGCCGCCGACGACGGTGCTGTATCGCATCACCTTCGACGGGTCGATCGTGGACGAGCGCGAATACGTGGTGATGGGCGGCACGACCGAGCCGATCCTGACCGCGTTGAAGGCGTCCTACAAGCCCGGTCTCGACCTGGGGGCCGCGATCAAGGTCGCGGTGGAGGCGCTGCAAGCGGGCGTCCCCGAGGGTGCGGAGAAGGAGAAGCGGGTGCTCGGCGTCAGTTCGCTCGAGGTTGCCGCGCTGGAGCAGGCGCGACCGCGACGGGCTTTCCGGCGGGTCACCAATTCCGCGCTGGAGCAGTTGCTGAACCCGGCGGCCAAGAAGGGTAAGGCCAAGGCGGAGCCGGCGGAGACACCCGAAGCCGAGTAACGCCGTTCAGAAGTCCGGGCCCGTGCGGTGCCGCCCCAGTGGTGGTCATCGCACGGGCCCGCTTCATGTCCGGCACTGCCCTGGTAGCCGCGCCGCCGTGTCCCGTTCCGGCTATGCGGCGCAGCGGGTTTGGTCGGCCGCGCGGAACGCGGGGGTGAAGGCGTCCTCGCGGACCAGGGCAATGGCCGCGTCGACGTCCGGGCTGAGATAGCGGTCGTCGTGGAGCATCGGGATGCGCTGACGAACCACCGCGTGCACCGCCTCGGTCCCGGAACCGAGGCGCAACTCGCCCATCCGTTCGCGCATCAAGTCAACCGCCTGCGCGCCCATCAGAATCTGGACGCCGAGCACGATATCCAGCCGATCCAGATTGTCCGCGAGGTTGCGCATCGACGCCATCGCCATCGTATTGAGATCCTCCTGACCACCCTTCACCGGCCGGGACATGGTGCTCGCGGGATGGGCTCGGACCTGGATCTCGGGTATCAAGGCGGCGGCAACCGTCTGCGCCTGCACCATGCCGGAGTTCAGCCCGATCTCCCCACCCGCGAGATTCGCCGGTACCCCGTAGCTCCATTTCGGTTCCAGCAGACGGCCGGACAACCCTTCGGACAGGATCGCCAGGTTCGCGATCTGTGCGTTCAACGCGTCGATCTGCGCACCGATGCGGGTCACCGCCCAGTTGCCGCCCATCACGAATTCGTAGCCGCCACCGTCCTTTTCGAAGATCAGCGGGTTGGAGGTGGAGGCATTCGCCTCGCGCAGGGCGATGTCGCGCGCTGTCTCCAGGCTGTGCCGCAGCCCGCCGATCACGTGCGGGGTCGAGCGGACCGAGGTGGCGTCCTGAATGCGCGGGTGTGCGTCGCCGGACCGTTCGCGGCCTTGATCGGTCATCCATTCGGTGCCGCACACCATCGAGCGAATGTCCCCGGCTCCGTCGATGTCGTGATCGAGGTTGCGCTCGGTATGCGTGCGCTCGTCGAAGGCGCCCTGCTCGGCCCTGGTCGCCTCCAGGAACAGCGCGAAGGCGGCGGCGAAGCCGTGCAGGTCGTGCTCGGCGCGGTCGATGGCCTCGACGAAACGGGCCGTGACCACGCTGCCGCCGCTGATCAGCGGCAGCGCCTCGCCGGACTCCAGGGTGAACTGCTGCGGCAGGCCCGCCGCGCGAAACGCCATGCTCGCCGCGACCTGCTTGCCGCGGAACAGGACCGGATTGTGCTCGCCGATCATGCTCAGCCCGGCCGCCGCCATCGGTTGCAGATCGCCGGTGCCCAGCGAACCGATCTCCGGCATCAGCGGCAGCACATCCGCCTCGACCATGGACAGCATCCGGTCCACCACCTCCGGGCGCACCCCCATCGCGCCCCTGGCCATCGAGTTGGCGCGCAGTACCAGGGCCAGCCGCACCACGCCCGGGGGCAGCATGGGACCGACGCCCGCGGCGTGCGAGCGCAGCATGCGCCGCTGGAATTCGCGCTGCTGATCCGGTTCGAGCGGGCGGTCCTTCAACGGTCCGAGCGCCTGATTCCAGCCGTACACGCGCTGACCGGCCGCGACGGAATCCAGGGCGCCCTGCCGGGTGGTGTTCATTCGCTGCCGGGCCGAGTCGGCCAGTCGGACGGTGACGCTCTCGTCGCGCAGCACCCGCAGCATGGTCGGCCAGTCGAGGTGCCCGCCGTCCACCGCGATCAGTTCGGTCGGCGGGGCCTCGTCGAATTCGGCGGCCACTACGCCCTGCGAAACGACCGCGCACATTACCGCGACGGCCGCCACCCTGAGCCATGTTCGCATTCGGCCTACCTTCGTCGTCGATATCGGGACAAACGAACTTCGCTGAAGCGGTAGCCATGACGCTGCGCACCGCGCATACCGAGGTCGGGATACACGCGGGAGGATCGAATGGTATCTGCGGCCGCCGCGCGGTGGCTCGTGGATTGCGAAAAGGGTGTCCAAGGTGGTGCGGGACGCCGAATCCGGGCAAACCGGACCGAATCGTTGTGAAGACGTATGCGATCGTGTTGTCCGCAGCCCCACGCGGGCGCATGACATGGCTGTAATGTCGATAGTGTGCAGCGACGAATCATGGGGATCGAGACCGAGTTCGGTGTGACATGCACCTTCCACGGTCACCGTCGGCTGTCCCCCGACGAGGTAGCCCGGTACCTTTTCCGCCGGGTGGTGTCCTGGGGCCGCAGCTCGAACGTGTTCCTCCGCAACGGTGCTCGGCTCTATCTCGATGTCGGGTCCCATCCGGAGTACGCGACTGCCGAATGCGACAGCCTGCACCAATTGGTGACCCACGACCGAGCGGGCGAGCGGGTCCTCGAAGAATTGCTGATCGATGCCGAGCAGCGGCTTGCCGAAGAAGGCATCGGCGGCGATATCTACCTGTTCAAGAACAACACCGATTCCGCGGGCAACTCCTACGGCTGCCACGAGAATTTCCTCGTGGTGCGTGCGGGGGAGTTCTCCAGGATCTCCGACGTGCTGTTGCCCTTCCTGGTGACCCGGCAGTTGATCTGCGGCGCGGGCAAGATCCTGCAGACGCCGAAGGCGGCCACGTTCTGCCTGTCCCAGCGGGCCGAGCACATCTGGGAGGGCGTCTCGTCCGCGACCACGCGCTCGCGGCCGATCATCAACACCCGCGACGAGCCGCATGCGGACGCGGAGAAGTACCGCCGCCTGCACGTCATCGTCGGCGACTCGAACATGGCCGAGCCCACCACCATGCTCAAGGTCGGCACGGCCGCCCTGGTGCTGGAGATGATCGAGGCGGGCGTCTCCTTCCGAGACTTCGCCCTGGACAATCCGATTCGCGCCATTCGCGAGGTCAGCCACGATCTGACCGGTCGCCGTCCGGTGCGGCTCGCGGGCGGGCGGCAGGCCAGCGCCCTGGACATCCAGCGCGAGTATTACGCCCGCGCGGTCGAGCACCTGCGCAACCGGGACCGTGACCCGCAGATCGACCAGGTCGTCGACCTGTGGGGCCGCACCCTCGACGCCGTCGAGGCGCAGGACTTCGCCAAGGTGGACACCGAGATCGACTGGGTGATCAAGCGCAAGCTGTTCCAGCGCTACCAGGATCGCTACAGCATGGAGCTGTCCGATCCGAAGATCGCCCAGCTCGACCTGGCCTATCACGACATCAAGCGCGGCCGCGGCGTGTTCGACCTGCTGCAGCGCAAGGGTCTGGCCAAGCGGATCACCGAGGACGAGGCCGTGGACGCCGCGGTCGACACCCCGCCGCAAACCACCAGGGCCAAACTGCGCGGCGACTTCATCACCGCCGCCCAGGAAGCCGGCCGCGACTTCACCGTCGACTGGGTCCACCTGAAGCTGAACGACCAGGCCCAGCGCACGGTTCTGTGCAAGGACCCGTTCCGCTCGGTGGACGAACGCGTGGACCGGCTCATCGCCTCCATGTAGTGACGGGGCGACCGGACCCGAGCAATCGGGTATCGGTCGCCGTCGGACTTTTTCGGCGAACCCCTTACCTGGGTGGATGTCGTTTGCCGTGACTGTGCCTACCGTGGGGGTATGGCAGACACGGAACTTCTCAATGAGCTGCTCGCGGTCGAGCGCCGGGGCTGGGACTCGCTGTGCGACGGCACCGGGGCCGATTTCTACGGGCTGCTGATGACCGGGGACGCGGTGATGGTGCTCGCGCACGGGATGGTGCTGGGGCGCGCGGAAGTCATTGCCGCGCTGAACGATTCACCGCCCTGGCGGACCTACGAGATTCTCGAGCCGCGGCTGATCGACGGCGGGGTGGACAGCAAGGTGCTCGTCTACACCGGCGTCGCGTATCGCGAGGGGGACGCACCGGCCTTCCGCGGGCAGATGTCGAGTGTCTATCTGCGCGCGGGCGGCGAGTGGAAATTGGTGCTGTATCAGCAGACGCCGATCCCGGACTAGCCCTCGGCGAGGTAGCGCTCGACCGTCTCGACCTTCGACGTCATCCCGTCGGTGACGCCGGGCCGGATGTCGGCCTTCAATACGAGACTGCAGCGCGGGGCGGCGGCGAGCACCGCGTCGGTGGCCTGCTTGACCACGCCCATCACCTCGTCCCATTCGCCCTCGACGGTGGTGAACATGGCATCGGTGCGGTTCGGCAGCCCGCTGGCGCGCACGACTCGGACGGCTTCGGCCACGGCACGTCCGACATCGACGCCGGTGCCGAGCGGGGTCACAGAGAAAGCGATGATCATGCCCTCGATTCTGCCGCGTGGCGACCTGTGATCGAGGGAATCGCGCGCCGACGCGCACGCGCGGTGCCGGGCAGATTACCCTCTATCGGGTGGCGATATCGAAGGTCGAGCGGCTGATGAATCTGGTCATCGCGCTGCTGTCGACCCGGCAGTTCCTGACCGCGGAGCGGATCCGGGACAGCGTCGCCGGTTACGAGGAGTCCGCCAGCGACGAGGCGTTCAGCCGAATGTTCGAGCGGGACAAGAACGAGCTGCGTGACCTGGGCATACCCCTGGAGATCGGACCGGTCGGCCGGTACACCTCGGTGGAGGGCTACCGGATCAACCGGGACGCCTACGAGCTGCCCGAGATCGACCTGTCCGACGAGGAAGCCGCCGCCGTCGCGGTCGCCGTGCAGATGTGGGAATCGCCGGAGCTGGCCGCCGCCGCGGACGGGGCGCTGCTGAAACTGCGTGCCGCCGGCATCCACGTGGAGACCGATGCCGCAGTGGCCTCGGTTCCCGCCGTGCCCGCACGGACCCGCGGCTCGGAGCCGGTGCTCGGCAAACTGCTCGCCGCGATCGACGCCGGCCAAGCCGTACGGTTCGAACATCGTGGCGCGATCAACGCGCCCTATCTGATGCGCGACGTGGAGCCGTGGGGAGTGGTGACCCGGCACGGCCGCTGGTATCTCGTCGGCCACGACCGGCAGCGGGACGCGGTCCGCAGCTTCCGGTTGTCCCGGATCGGCGACGACGTGACCGCTTACGGGCCGGAGAACGTCGTGCGCAAACCGGACGGTATCGACCTGCGCACGATCGTCGATCGCGTCACCAGCTCGGCGCCGGTCAGTTTCACGGCGACGGTGTGGGTGGCCGAGGGGCGCGGGCGTGAACTGCGCCGGATCGGTCAGGTGACCGGCGAACGCACCATCGGTGGTCGCGTCGGCGCGGTGGTGGAGCTACCGGTTCGCTCCCGCGATTGGATTGCCCGCCTGATCACCGGGCTCGGCCCGGATGCGGTCGTGCTCGCGCCGGAGGACCTGCGCACCGATGTGGTTGCGCGGTTGCGTTCGGTTTTCGATCGCACGGAGGTCAGAGCGTGAGTTCTTCTAGACTTTCTGTTCGACTTTCGCGACTGCTGAACATGATTCCGTACTTCATCGCCCACCCCGGTATCAGTGCGGCGGAGGCGGCGGCGGATCTGGGCGTGACCACCAAGCAGCTGATGAGCGATCTCAACCAGCTGTGGATGTGCGGCCTGCCCGGCTACGGCCCCGGCGATCTGATCGATCTCTCGTTCTCCGAGGAGAGCATCGAGGTCACCTTCTCCGCGGGCATCGACCGCCCGCTGCGGCTCACCTCCACCGAGGCGACCGCACTGCTGGTGGCGCTGCGCTCGATCGTGGACATGCCGGGCATGGTCGACCCGACCGCGGCACACGCCGCCATCGCCAAGATCGAATCGGCTATCGCAGGCGGTTCCGGCAGCCAGCTCGATGATGCCCGCACCCCGCCGACCGAGGCGCCCGCCGTCGCCACCGTGCGCTCCGCGCTGGCCAGGCAGCGCGCGTTGCGGTTGGTCTACTACTCCGCGAGTCGCGATGTCGTCACCGAACGCGTCGGCGATCCGATCCGGATTGTCCTCGTAGACAACAACAGCTATCTGCAAGCCTGGTGCAGGCAGGCCGAAGGCGTCCGCCTGTTCCGCTTCGACCGGATCGAGGACGCCACCGAACTCGACGAACCGGCCAGGCCGCCGAGCCACGCCACCGAGGAGTCCGCCGCGCTCGACCTGTTCCAGGACGATCCCGCGGTTCCGTTGGCGCGCTTGCGTATTCACGGTGATTACGCCTGGGTGCTCGATCAGTACCCGATGCATCGGCTCGCCGTGCACCCCGATGGCAGCCTGGAGGCGACCATGCGGTTCGCCACACTGGACTGGATGGCGCGCCTGCTGCTCGGCTTCGGCTCGAGCGTCACCGTGCTCGGTCCGCCGGAATTGGTTGCGGCGGTGCGCGAACGCTCGAATGCCGCGCTGGCCGCCTACGCGGCCGCCGGCTTCGAGGCGGTGGGATGAGCACCGGCGCGGCGAGCCGGGTGATGGTGATCGGTGCGGGCAGCATCGGCATCTTCGTCGGCGGCAAGCTGGCCGTGGCGGGCGCCGACGTCACGTTCGTCGGCCGGCCGCGACTGCTCGACGAGATCACCGCGTCCGGTGTCCGGCTCACCGACCTCGACGGCGGCGACGACACAGTGGCCCCCGATCGTTTCCAGGTGGCCACCGAGCCGGACGACATCGGCTCGGCCGATATCGTGCTGGTCACCGTGAAATCGGCGGCGACCGCGGATGCGGTGCGTGAACTCACCGGCAAGATCCGGCCGGGCACGGTGGTGCTGAGCCTGCAGAACGGCATCGGCAACGACACGGTGATCAGGGAGATCCTGCCCAACTGCGTGGTGCTGGCCGGCATGGTGCTGTTCAACGTGGTGCACCACCCCGGCGGCCGGTTCCATCGCGGCACCGAGGGCGGGCTCGCCGTGCAGGACGATCCGGCGCTGGCACCGTTCCTCGATGTCTTCCAGCAGGCCGGGCTCGCATTGCGCCGCTACCCGGAGCTGCGCTCGGTGCAGTGGGCGAAACTGCTGCTGAACCTGAACAACCCGATCAACGCGTTGTCCGGACGACCGCTGCGCGAGCAACTCAGCGACCGGAATTATCGGCGTTGCCTGGCGCTGACCCAGCGCGAGGCGCTCACGGTGATGAACAGGGCGCGAATAGCGCCCGCCCGGCTGACACCCGTACCGCCTGCTTTGATGACCAGGCTGCTGACCGTGCCCGACGGTATTTTCCGGCGCGTCTTCGGCCGGGTACTGGCCATCGATCCGATGGCGCGCTCGTCCATGGCGGACGATCTCGAACTCGGCCGCAAAACCGAAATCTCTTGGCTCTGTGGGGAAATCGTCGGTCTCGGCACGATGGTCGGCCTGCCGACGCCGGTGAATCAGCGGCTGATCGAGTTGATCGTGGCCGCCGAGCAAGGCGACCGGCGCACCTGGACCGGTGCGGAATTGCTCGAACAACTGCGGGCCGCGCAGGCCGGTGCTCGTTGACCGAGCTCGCCCGGCTGGAGTGAACATCGGGCAAACAGGGCATCGTGACTTCGCACTCCCCAGTGCGCCGAGCGGCCGGACGGTGCGTTCGCGCACGTCACCCTCCGGTAGCATCAGAACCATCACCAGTCTTGGGAGGTAAAAATCATGGGCAGTCTGAGCATCTGGCACTGGCTGATCATTGCGGTCGTTTTCGTGATGTTCTTCGGTGCCAAGCGGATGCCCGACGCGGCCCGCAGCCTGGGTCGGTCGTTGCGCATCTTCAAGAGCGAGGTCAGCCAGATGCAGAACGAGGGCAAGGAGTCGTCCGACGCGCAGGCGCCGGCGCAGCAGCCGCCCGTTCAGCAACTGCCGCAGGCCCAGCCGGTCACCCCGTCGGTCACCCCGCAGCCCCAGGCCGAGCCGAAGACGCTCTGAGCGGGCTGTTCGACCCGGAGTGAGTCGCGACTCACTCCGGGATCCGTGCGCTGTTGCCGAGCTTCTCAACCCAGGGGCCATCACCCACCATGCGAATCCCGTTCGATCCCCGGCACAGCAAGCGCCGGACCAATCCCGACGGCACCATGTCGTTGGTCGAGCATTTGCAGGAACTGCGCTACCGCTTGCTGGTCTCGATCGCGGCGGTTCTGCTCACCACCGTGCTGGGGTTCCTCTGGTACGAGTACGGGTTCCTCGGCCTCAAGAGCCTCGGCGATATCCTCCGCGGTCCCTACTGTGCGCTGCCGGACTCGTCGCGCGCCGCGATCAGCCCGGACGGGACCTGCAAGCTGCTGGCCACCGCACCGTTCGAGCAGTTCACCCTGCGCTTGAAGGTCGGCATGACGGCGGGCATCGTGCTCGCCGCGCCGATCTGGCTCTACCAGTTGTGGGCGTTCATCACGCCGGGTCTGTACGCGAAGGAACGCAAATACGCGGTCGGGTTCGTCTCGGCGGGCAGCGTGCTGTTCGCGTCCGGCGCCGTGCTGGCCTACGTCGTGGTTGCTCACGCATTGAGCTTCCTGCTGACGATCGGCAACAACGTCCAGATCACCGCGCTGAGCGGTTCGCAGTACTTCAGCTTCATCATCCAGCTGCTGGTCATCTTCGGCGTCAGCTTCGAAACCCCGCTGCTGATCATCGGTTTGAACCTCATCGGGGTGCTCACCTACGCCCGGCTCAAGGCGTGGCGGCGCGGAATCACGTTCGGGCTCTTCGTGTTCGCGGCCATCGTCACCCCGCAGGACCCGTTCTCCATGCTGGCGCTCGCGCTCGCGCTCACGGTGCTGTTCGAGGTCGCGATCCAGTTCTCCCGCTTGAACGACATCCGCAAGGCGCGCAAGGAAGCCGACAACCTGGCCGCGCTGGCCGACGAAGAAGCGTCCACGCTGAGCAGCCCCGATCCGATCGATCCGGCCGACTCGATCATGACACCCCCGGATAAAACCGGGCGCTCGATGTCGGACTACTCCGATACCCTCTGACGGTGACACATCACCGGTCGCATACGGGCGAGCTTGCGAAGTTTTCCACCGAGCTGAAGTTCAGCCTGGATCCTTTCCAGCGCACCGCCTGCGCGGCACTCGAAGAGGGACACAGCGTCCTGGTCTGCGCGCCGACCGGTGCGGGTAAAACCGTGGTCGGCGAGTTCGCCGTGCATCTGGCGCTCGCCGCGGGCGGTAAGTGCTTCTACACCACGCCGATCAAGGCCCTGTCGAACCAGAAGTTCGCCGATCTCACCGAGCGCTACGGCCGTGACAGCGTCGGCTTGCTCACCGGCGACCAGTCGATCAATCCGGGCGCGCCCGTGGTGGTGATGACCACCGAGGTGCTGCGCAACATGCTGTACGCGTCCTCGGACGCGTTGCGCGGGTTGTCGTTCGTGGTGATGGACGAGGTGCACTACCTGGCCGACCGGTTCCGCGGCGCGGTGTGGGAGGAAGTGATCCTGCATCTGCCGCCGGACGTGCGGCTGGTCAGCCTATCGGCGACGGTCTCCAACGCCGAGGAGTTCGGCGCCTGGATGGAGACCGTGCGCGGCGACACCGCCGTGGTGGTGGATGAGACCAGGCCGGTGCCGCTGTGGCAGCACGTCATGGTCGGGCGGCGCATGTTCGACCTGTTCGACACCGATTCCACCGATCAGAAGGTGCTGGTCGACGGCGACCTGGTCCGGTTCATCAAGCAGCGTGAAGCCGCCGATCGGGCCAACAGCTGGAATGGTCCGCGCAACGGGCGCGGCGGTCCGCGGCGTGACTTCCGTCCGTTGCCGCGGCCGGAGGTGCTGGCGAAGCTGGACGAAGAGGGCCTGCTGCCTGCGATCACCTTCATCTTCAGTCGCGCGGGTTGCGATGGCGCGCTGGCACAGTGCTTGCGTTCCCGGCTCGATTTGAGCCGCGAGGACGATCGCGAACAGATCGACGACATCATCGAGAAGCACACCGGTGACCTGCCGAAGGCGGACCTGGAGGTGCTCGGGTACTGGGAGTGGCGCGAGGCGCTGCACCGCGGGCTGGCCGCGCACCACGCGGGGATGCTGCCCGCGTTCCGGCATACCGTCGAGGAGCTGTTCGTCAAAGGTCTGGTGCGGGCCGTATTCGCCACGGAGACACTGGCTCTCGGCATCAACATGCCCGCGCGCACGGTGGTGCTGGAGCGGTTGGTCAAGTACAACGGTGAGTCGCACGCCGAGCTCACCCCCGGTGAATACACCCAGCTGACCGGACGCGCCGGACGTCGTGGCATCGACGTCGAAGGCCACGCGGTGGTGCTGTGGCAGCCGGAGGTCGATACCAGTGCCGTCGCCGGTCTGGCCTCCACCAGGACCTATCCGCTGCGCAGTTCGTTCAAGCCCGGTTACAACATGTCGATCAACCTGATCGACCGGATGGGTGCCGCCGAAGCGCGCATGCTGCTGGAGCGGTCGTTCGCGCAGTTCCAAGCCGACCGCTCGGGGGTGGGGCTGGTCCGCGGTATCGAACGCAACGAGTCCGCGCTGCGCAAGCTGCGCGATCAGCTCGGCGGCGCCGATGGTGACTTCCTGGAATACATTTCGCTGCGGGAACGGATCAAGCAGCGGGAGCGGCAGCTCGAACAGCAAGGTCGGTCGGACCGGCGCGGGGTTGCGGTCGCGGCGCTGACGGCGTTGCGCCGCGGTGATGTGGTGGCGATTCCATCCGGGCGGCGGGCCGGGCTCGCGGTCATCCTGGAACCCGATGCGACGCCGGGTGACCCGCGGCCGCTGGTGCTCACCGAGGACAAGTGGGCCGGTCGGGTGTCGGTGGCCGATTTCCCGGTGCCCGCGGAGGCGTTGGGGCACATGCGGTTGCCGCGGCGGGTCGATCACCGGACCGCGCAGACCCGTCGCGATCTCGCGTCGGCGCTGCGCAGCACCGGGATTTCCGTGCCGGGCCGGCCGCGCCGCGGCAAACGTGCGTCGGCGGCCGACGACCGGGAACTGTCCACGTTGCGTCGCACTCTGCGCGCCCATCCGGCGCATACCCGCGCGGATCGGGAGCAGATGTCGCGCATCGGCGAGCGCTACAACAAGCTGGCCCGGGAGACCGAGACCATGCGCCAGAAGGTTGCCGCAACGACCAACTCGCTGGCCCGCACCTTCGATCGGATCCTCGGGCTGCTGGAAGAACGCGGGTTCGTGCACGAATCCGAGGTGACCGCGGACGGTCGCAGGCTGGCCCGGATCTACTCCGAAAGCGACCTGCTGGTCGCCGAATGCCTGCGGCAGGGGCTGTGGCGCGGGCTCGGCCCGGCCGAGTTGGCCGGAGTCGTGTCCATTCTGGTGTTCGAATCCCGCCAGGACGGTGGATATCTCGGCGTGACGGGTCCGACGGCACCGATCCGGCGGGCGATCGGCGAGACCATCCGCGTGTGGTCGGAGTTGCGCTCCGACGAGGCCCGGCACAAGCTGCCGCCGACCAGGGAACCCGATCTGGGTTTCGTCACCGGCGTGCACAAGTGGGCGCGCGGCGACGGGTTGGCCGAGTCGTTGCTCGCCAGCGGTGATCAGGCCACGCCGCTGTCCGCGGGCGATTTTGTGCGCTGGTGCAGGCAGGTGATCGACCTGCTCGACCAGATCCACAACACCGCCGACGACGAGGAGGTCGCCGCGACCGCCGCGAAGGCGGTGCGCGCGATCCGGCGGGGTGTCGTCGCGGTGGACGCCGCGTAGCGGATTCGATTGTGATTTGATTTCTTTCGCGTACCGACCGTGGCGGAGGACTAGAGATATCGGACCGTTCTCACGCGGGGGGCTACCGTGTGTACAACGATGCGAGTGGAGGCAACCAGATGAGCGGCCCGTTTGGACCCAGCGAACCCGGGGAGGGGCGCAACAACGATCCCACCCAGCAGTGGGGTGGACAGCAGGCACCCGGCGGGGCAGGACCCACCCACCAGTGGGGCGGCCAGCCGCAAACTCCGGCCTCGGCCCAGCCGACCCAGCAGTGGGGCGGTGATCAGCCGCCGCCGCAGCAGCCGTGGGGTCAGCCGCCGCAACAACCCGGCCAGCAGCAGTGGGGTCAGCAGCCGAACCCGCAGTGGGGTCAGCCCGGCCAGCAGAGCCAGCCGTGGGGCCAGACTCAGCCGCAGGACTGGCAGCAGGGCCAGCCGCAGGGGGGCCAGCAGCAGCCGCAACCGCAGGGGGGCGGCCAGCAGCAGCCCCCGCCGCAAGGCAAAGGAAAAGGCCTGGTCATCGGCCTGGTCGTGCTCGGTGTCGTGGTCATCGGCGCCATCGTCGCCCTAGTCCTCGTACTGACCTCCAAGGACAAGCTGGACCAAGCCGCCGTCCAGGACGGCGTCAAAAAGGTCCTCACCGACTCCTACGGCATCCAGGACGTCAGCGACGTCACCTGCCCGTCCGGTCAAGAAGTCAAGGTCGACGCCACCTTCACCTGCGACCTGAAGGTCAGCGGCGAGGGCAAGAAGGTGACTATCAAGATCACCAAGGAGGATGGAACCTACGAGGTCGGCCGCCCGAACTAGGTCCCGTCGCTAGTAGCCTCCCGGTCGGCCCACTTCGGTGGGCCGGCCGTTGGCGTTTCTGTGGGGTGTGGGCGGTGCCGGCTTGGTTGGGGATTCGCAGGCGTTGTATGCCTTGGCGGGGGTGTCATTCCTCGAGGGGGCCCGATGAATCCTGAAGGGTGCCTGCAGCGAAACATGAAAGTGGTTGCCGCAGGACGGTGAAGACGGTCGACATCGAAAGGTGAAGACTGCCTACGTCGAGAGCTGAAGGTGGTTGACAGCGAAAGGTGAAGGCGGCCGACCGAACCGTAAGGCCCCCTTCCGCATACCCTTTGGCGCTCCGCCCGTCATCGAGGAACCCCAGTGGCACCAGAGCGCGCGGCTCGGCGCCGCTATGTCCCGCTGAGTGAGCAGCTGGGTGCCGAGTGGGACATCACGGCGAACTTCCCCGCGTCTTCCGACCCCTAAGTCCCGTTGGGTGATCGGTCCGGCTTCGAGTGGGACGTCATGGCGGGCTTAGTCGCGTTTCCGACCCCTGTGTCCCGCTGGGTGCTCGACCCAACCTTGAGTGGGACGTAATGGCGGGCCTATTCGCGTTTTCCCGCCGCTATATCCCGTTGGGCGTTCGGCTCGGCTTCCAGTGGGACATGACGGCGGACTTACTCGCGGTTCGCCGCTACTGTGTCCCGTTGGGTGTTCGGTGCGGCCTTGAGTGGGACATGAGGGCGGGCTTGCCCATGTTTCGCCTCTGCTGTGTCCCGCAGGTTGAGCACTTCCGTCTGACTGTTCGCCGAGCGGGACGTAGTGGCGGGCCGCCGCGAATTGGCTCGCCCTTATGTCCCGCCGATCACTAAAGCTGGCCGCTGCCAGCAAAAACCGCACCCCCTCTCGGGATCCGCACCCACTTGGGACCCCCGCAATCGGTGCGGAACCCGAGAGCCAGTGCGGATCTTGCTGACAACTACCGCTGCGCCAGCATTGGCGCCATTTCGCGTACCCTCTGGAGCTCCGTTCATGATCAACGGGACCCAGCGGCGCCAAAGCGCGCGGTTCGCCGCCACTATGTCCCGCTGAGTGAGCAGCTGCATGCCGAGTGGGACATCACGGCGGACTCACTCGCGTTTTCCCGCCGCTATATCCCGCTTGGTGATCGGCTCGGTTTCGAGTGGGACGTCATGGCGGGCTTGCTCGCATTTTCCCGTCCCCGCACACGTCGAGCATGAAAGCTGGCCGCTGCCAGCAAATCCCCGCGCCCCGCCAGCGCTGGGCGATCTCGTATACCGTGCGCATCTCTCGCTGACCGTGCGCACCTCTCGTATACCGTGCGCACCTCTCACAGACCGTGCAGACCCCTCACAGAGTGTCTACCGTCTGTGAATAGTGTGCACGGTCTGCGAGTCTCTCTACCCCGCAACGTGTTCCACCCATTAGAGCTCTCGGAACGCAACCACAGCCAGATGACCACGCTGGAACCGAGCGCCGCGTGACCGACCGCGGAGGTAAGCCGGGTACGGCACACGACGCGCCCAGCACTACTCACGGGAAAACCTGGGTGAGTCTTCAGCTCGCTGGACCGTTCACCCGAGGAGTCCTTGATTGCTCCTACCGGGAAGGTGAACCTTGGCGGGGTGTCTTTGGGTGTACCCGTATAGGACCGCGCGCTCAAAGACCTCCCGGGGTGAGCTGATTCGAGGGTTTATGACAGTCGATGGGATGCCCGGATGGTGCTGAGCGCGTCGGGTGGTGTTCCCGGCTTTCTCTTCCGCAACCTGGGATGGGCAGGGTGAAGGTTCCGGCGTGGGGACTGGCTGTGGTGCTGTTTTCGGGATCTTGTCGACGGACAGCTCTGCCGTGAAGGGTTGCGGTAGTGGGGCTTTCAGAACTAGGCCGTGCGGGCGGCGAGGGCCTTGATGAGGCGGGTGACCGGGCTTTCGGCGTTGTAGGCGGTGGCCAGTTCGCGGAGGCGGTCCAAGTCAGCGGGGGCGGTGGGGAGGGTGTCGGGGNCGGCAGGTCTAAGCGGGACGCGGAAGCGGCGAACGGGGGCCGGAAGTGGGAGGTGGCGGGCGGACGCGGAAGTGGGCAGACGGAGGCGGGAGCGGCAAGACGGATGCCGGAAGTTGAGAGGTGGCAAGCGGAAGGCAGGCATGCGGGAGCCAGGAGGTGGCCGGCGAGAGGTCTGCAGGTGGGAGGCAGGAAGCGGAAGCGGGAAGTCGGCGGGCGGAGCTGGCAAGTAGGAGGTTGGAAGTGGCGAGCGGGAGGCGGCTCGTGTGCATCACGAGAATTGACAGTCCGTCGGCTCCCCACTCGATTCGCACAAG
The DNA here is from genome assembly GCF_900269665.1 of Nocardia suismassiliense. Lineage (GTDB taxonomy): Bacteria > Actinomycetota > Actinomycetes > Mycobacteriales > Mycobacteriaceae > Nocardia > Nocardia suismassiliense. Next base: position 6,232,391 of record NZ_LT985361.1, on the reverse strand, counting down.
TCACCACCTCATTGCACCGGGATGAATGAGGCGCGGCTTGCGTGCTACACAGCCGTTCCGGTGGCCAACGAATTCGAGCAGTTCGGCGTCGTCCTGCCGCCCGCACACACTTCCCGGCCGGTCGGCGGCTTCGTGAAGTGCCGATGACGGTTCGGGGTGGACGAAGTGGAGCGGGGGAGTTCGGGTTCGCGGGGGCGGGCGCGGCAGGTAACGTCGGATGAATGAGCTCGCATACGGATTCCAGGTTCGCGGCGGACATTTATGGTGAGCGGTTGGAGCGGGCGGTGGAGCTGATGCGGGCCGCCCATCTGGACGCCTTGTTGATCACTCCCGGCCCGGATCTGCGGTATCTGATCGGGTCCGCGGCCGAATCGTTCGAACGCCTGACCTGCCTGGTCATCCCCGCCGACGGCGCAACCCCCTCGGTGGTCATCCCCAAGCTGGAACTGGCCTCGCTGGAAGGATCCGCGGCAGGCGAACTGGGCCTGCGCGTGCTGGACTGGGTCGACGGAACAGATCCGTACGGACTGGTGAAGTCGGCGCTGCACGTCGGCTCCCGGGTGGCCGTCGCCGACGCCATGCCCGCACTGCACCTGATCCCGCTGGCCGCGTCGTTCACCGGCCTGCCCGCCTCCGCCACGCCGGTGCTGCGCGAACTGCGCATGATCAAGGATGCCGCCGAGATCGACGCACTGCGCCGAGCGGGCGCGGCCATTGACCGGGTGCACGCGCGGATGGGCGAATTCCTGCAGGTCGGCCGCACCGAAGCCGAGGTCGGCGCCGATATCTCCGCCGCCATCATCGAGGAAGGGCACACCGCAGCCGCGTTCGTCATCGTCGGCAGCGGCCCGCACGGCGCGGACCCGCACCACGGTGTCTCCGAGCGCCGCATCGAGTCCGGCGACGTGGTGGTCATCGACATCGGCGGCCCGGTCGACCCCGGCTACTACTCCGACTCCACTCGCACCTACGTCCTCGGCGAACCCGACCCCAAGATCGCCGCCCGTTTCGCCGCACTGGAACGCGCGCAAGCCGCCGCCGTCGCCGCCGTCCGCCCCGGCGTCACCGCCGAATCCGTCGACGCCGCCGCCCGAAACCCGTTGGTCGAAGCCGGTTTCGGCGACGCCTTCGTGCACCGCACCGGCCACGGCATCGGCCTCTCGGTACACGAGGAGCCCTACATCGTCGAAGGCAACGACCTCGTCCTCCAGCAAGGCATGGCCTTCAGCATCGAGCCCGGCATCTACTTCCGCGGCGACTGGGGCGCCCGCATCGAAGACATCGTCGTGGTCACCGCAGACGGCTGCGAGTCCATGAACCAGCGCCCCCACGCATTGACGGTCCTGTAAGACGATGAGTAGTGGTCGGGCGAGCCGTTTCGCGACCGCTCGGCCCAGTCGCCGCCGGGCGGGCTGACTCGCTGCCGCTGGGCTCGGCGGCCAGACAGGCTGTTCGCTGTCAGGTCGGCCCAGGCCGTGTTTGGCTGGGCTGTTTCGCTGCCCATTGGCGCGGTTGCGTTCGGGCGAGCTGCTTCGCGTTCGCTCGACCCGGTCGCCGCCGGGCGGGCTGACTCGCTGCCGCTCGGCTCGGCGGCTGTATGGGCTGTTGGCTGCACGGTCGGCCCGGGCTGCGGTTAGCCGGGTTGTTTCGCTGCCCAGTGGCGGTTGGGCGGGTTGCTTCGCTTGTCGTTCGGCCAACGGCTGCTGGGCGAGCTGATTCGCTGGCCCGCGCTGCGGTACTACGCCGGTTCGGTGGCCTCGGGCGCGGCGGCGATCAGGGTGGAGCTGGACAGTACGCGCTCGACCTGGATTGCGATGACCACGCGGGTTGGGTTTACGCGGGGGACTCGGTAGCGGCCGGCGTAGCGTTGCTCGGCTTCGGCGACGGCGTCCGGATCGTCGAGCACCGTTGCCGGGCCTTCGAGCGTGAGCCATCGTCGACCCTCGACTTGGCTGACCGCCGCGTATCCGCCTCGCCGCACATTTCGCACCTTCGCCGACGCACCGTCGGTGATCACTCTGGCGATCCGAGCCTCCGGATCCCAGGTGAACCCCACCGCCACCACATGCGGTGTCCCGTTGGCCCGCAACGTGGTCAAGGTCGCCAGATGCCGCTCGGTGACGAATTCGAGGGCGGCGGGCGAAAGTTCTGCGGTCTGCGTGGGCATAACCAGACCGTAGCGGTGCCGCCGGGTCGTCCCGCAGAGGGGCGCGGCGCGCACCTCCGGCGGGCACGCACCAAGGAGTCGACGTCACGCCGTGGTGCCCGCGTGGTCGAGCGCAGCCAGCGCGATGCGTGAGTGGCACACCATGGAGACACGTTCTCGACGTTTGCCGCAGCCATGTGCCACTCACGGACCTGAGTCGAGCGGCCGCGCACGGGATATAGCTCGATATGTCCCGTTGCGCGGGTGGGTGGGGGTGGAATGACAGACTGGGCGCATGGGAATGCGAGGGATTGCCGAGGGGACGGTGCTGCTGCTCGGCGGGCGCAGCGAGATCGGGCTCGAGGTGGCGCGGCGGCTGGCACCGGGGCAGGTGGTGATCCTCGCGGCGCGACGCAGCGGCGACCTGGCGGAGCAGATCGCGGCGCTCAACGACGCCGGCGCGGCGGCCGTGCACTGCGTGGAATTCGACGCCGACGACACGGCGAACCATCCGGCCTTCCTGGAGAAGCTCACGGCGGAGTACGGGCAGATCGGGGTGGCGGTGGTCGCCTTCGGTGTGCTCGGCGATCAGGCGCGGGCCGAGCGTGATCCGGCGCACGCGATCGCCGTGGTGCACACCGACTACGTCGCTCAGGTCAGCGTGCTCACCACGCTCGCGAATCTGCTTCGCGCGCAAGGCGAAGGGCAGCTCGTCGTCTTCAGCTCGGTGGCCGGTGTGCGGGTCCGCCGCGCCAACTACGTCTACGGATCGGCCAAGGCGGGACTCGACGGTTTCGCCAGCGGACTCGCGGATGCCTTGCACGGCACCGGCGTTCACCTGTTGCTGGTGCGTACCGGCTTCGTCATCGGCCGGATGACCGAGGGCATGGAGCCGGCTCCGTTCTCCAGCACGCCGGACCAGGTGGCCGCCGCCGTGGTCAAGGGACTGCACAAGCGCACAGGTGTCGTCTGGACGCCCCTGATCCTGCGCCCGGTCTTCTTCGCGATGCGCCTGCTGCCCCAAGCGGTCTGGCGCCGGATGCCGCGGTGAGCGGCGGCACGACCATGCGGGTTCGGCTGCGATGACTCGCCGCAAGGTGTCGGTCCAGGCCGGGGCAGCGAACCAAGGCCCTCGCCTAGCGCGCGGTGCCGACTGCGGTCGGCGTCGGACGCGAGGGATGGTCGATTGCCTGTCACTCCCTGGTGCGCACCAATGACGGCGATGCTGCGCGGTGGGTATCGGTGACCGCGACCTGGTCCGGTCCGCCAGTGGTCGTGGCGGGGATCGGAGCCGACGGCTGGGACGGGCTGGGGCGCCAAGCGCGGGAGGCTATCGCGACCGCCGAGGTGCTCTTCGGTTCATCGCGGCAGCTTGCCCTTGTGCCGGAACAGGATTCGGCAGGGGAGCGGGTCGCGTGGCCCTCGCCCTTGGTGCCCGCCCTGCCCGGCTTGTTCGACCGGTACGCCGGCTCCCGAATCTGTGTACTGGCCAGCGGCGACCCGATGTTCTACGGCATCGGAGTGACGTTGGCGCGGTCGCTGGGGGCGAACGCGCTTCGGGTCTTACCGCAGCCATCGTCGGCGTCGTTGGCGTGCGCGTGGCTCGGGTGGGGACTGGCGGAGACGCCCGTGGTCAGCGTGGTCGGCCGAGCGCTGGAAACAGTGCTGCCCGAGCTGGCAGACGGGCGGCGGCTGCTGGTGCTCAGTGCCGACGAGCAAACGCCAGCGCACGTTGCTGAGCTGTTGGGGCGCAACGGCTTCGGCGATTCCACGCTGACGGTGCTCGAGCAACTGGGCGGCCCGGCGGAACGGGTCGAGACCGGGATCGCGAAACAGTGGCAGCGGTCCGCCGGTGACCCGCTGAACATCGTGGCCATCGAGTGCGTCGCCGACCCCGCGCATACCCGAGCGACCAGACTGCCCGGCCTGCCGGACGAACTGTTCAGCGGCGATGGGCAACTCACCAAAAACGAAGTGCGAGCCCTGACCCTGACCGCACTGGCACCCGCCCCCGGCGAGCTGCTGTGGGACATCGGCGGCGGATCCGGCAGCATCGCGATCGAATGGTGCCGCACGCATCCCAGCTGCCGCGCAGTCACTTTCGAGCGGCTCGAACACCGGCGACAGCAGATCGCCGATAACGCTGCGGCCCTGGGCGTACCGTATATCGACGTACGCGGCGAAGTGCTCGAGGAATTGCGCCGGAGCGCCGAATCCGTCTCGCCGGACGCCATTTTCATCGGCGGCGGACTCACTCAGTATGGCCTATTCGAGACATGCTGGTCGCAGCTGCGACAGGGCGGCAGGCTCGTCGCGAACGCAGTGACCGCCGAATCCGAATCGCTGCTGCTCAGCTGGGCGGCCAGACACGGCGGCACGTTGCGCAAGTTCCAGATCTACCGCGCGGAGTCACTGGGATCCTTCACGACTTGGCGCCCGCAGCTCCCGGTCACACAGTGGTTCGTTGTGAAATAGCACAAAGCGGAGCCCTGATATGAGGTCCGCGAGTGAAACGAGTTCTGTCCGGCGGGTAGGGTCGGGGCCGAGATCCGATCATGATCGGAAATCCGGTTCCTGATGGGGAGATAGATGAAATACAAGAAGTTTGCCGCCACCGCACTTTTGGCCATCGCCGCCACCGGCGTCGCCGCGGGTACCGCGTATGCCGCGCCGGTACCGCCCGCAGTGCAGGATCAGACCACCGCCGCGCAGACCGTCAAGGGCACCGACCAGGGTGTCAGCTACGCGCTGCAGCTGGCCGACGCGGGCAAGTCCGTCGTCACCAGCGTCACCGGCGGTGCGTTCAGCCTGGCCGCCGACAAGCAGTCGGTGACCCTGACCAACGCCGCCGGCGAGGCCGTCACCACCATTCCGCTCACCGCGACCGCCAAGGGCGAGCAGGTGGAGATCGCCGCGGCCATCGCCGACGACGCCAAGCAGCTGACGCTGACCCCGAAGGTCGCGCCGTCCGCGAACGCGCCGGTCGCCGCCGAGTTCATCGGCGCGCAGGAATGGTTCTTCGCCGAACTGCAGCGCGCGTCGCTCGGTGCCGCGGTCGGTGGATTGATCGGCGCCGCTATCGGTTTCCTGTTCTTCGGTGTCGGGATCCTGCCCGGTGCCGTGCTCGGCGCGCTCATCGGTCTCGCCGTCGCGGGCGGGCCGTCGCTGCTGAACGCGGGCATCGCCTACTTCAGCGGCCAGCCCTGAAAACCCTCCTTTTAGGCGGCACCCGGGAAGCCCGGGAACTCGCCCACATCGCTTCCGGCGAGCAAGGATTCGATATCGTCTCCTCGCTCGCCGGAAGCGTTCGTGACCCTCTGCTGCCGGTCGGCGAAGTGCGGGTCGGCGGGTTCGGTGGGGTCGAGGGGCTGCGGGACTGGTTGGTGGCCAACGGGATCGATACCGTGATCGATGCCACCCATCCGTTCGCGGGCGTCATCAGTGCGAATGCCGCTGCGGCTGCGGCCGATCTAGGGTTGCCGCTCGTGCACCTGCGGCGACCCGGCTGGTCCGCGCAGGATGGCGACAGGTGGATCCGGGTAACGGATCTCGCGGCTGCGGCGGAGACCGTCGGCGAGATGGGCGAACGCGTTTTTCTGACCATCGGCCGTCAAGGTGTCGGTGCCTTTGCCGGACTGACAGAGCCCTGGTTTCTGATCCGCGCTATCGATCCACCTGAGGGCGCGCTCCCGCCACGGCACGAACTCTTGCTTGCCCGTGGCCCTTTCACCGTCGAGGACGAATCCCAGTTGCTGGCAGACCGGCACATCGACGTGCTCGTCACCAAGGACAGTGGCGGCGATCAGACCGACGCTAAGTTGACTGCCGCCCGTACGGCAGGGTTGCCGGTTGTCATGATCGACCGGCCTGCGCTGCCGGAAGGTGCGGTAGTCATGGAAAACGTTGCCCAGGTATGGGATTGGCTCCGGTCATCGGCCGAGTAATTCGGGCAGGCGATCGAACCAATCGAGCACCGCGCGTTCGTATCTGATGCCGAAATCCAGCGTGGCGCGGGCATAGGGCGGTAGATCGGTCGGGTCATCGCCGAGATACTTGGTCAGCCGCGTCTGATGAATCTCCCTGTTGGCGGCGATAATTCGGTCCAGATGCGCGCGGTCGAGATGGTGACCGAAGGACAGCGTGAGCAACAGTGGGAAGCGGATGTTTTCGCCGCCCGGGTCGCGAGCGATCCACTCCAGGAAGGCTTCCCGTCCCGCGTCGGTGATCAGATAGGGCGTGCGTTCCCGTGCGCCCGGTTCGCCTTTCGCCACCAGTCCTGCCGCGTCCATTGCGGCCAGTTCCCGGTAGACCTGGCTTTGCGTGATCGTCCAGAAGTCGCCGATGCGGTCCTGGGCCTTGGCCACCAGATCCCAGCCCGACATCGGTCCTTCGTGCAGAAATCCGAGCAGCGACGCGGCCGTGGAGTTCAACGGCTTGCGGCTGGTCGCGGTCTTCGTCAACCGACTGCTCCCTTCGCTCTCAACCTTCCATAGTGGAATGTTATACGAACGTGCGCCGGATCGGCGGTGACACCTATTTGCCGGCCAGCTGATCGAGCCTGGCCAGCACCAGCGCCATGCCCTCTTCCAGTCGCGCCTGGCCCAGGCGCAGTTCGACGAGGTCTTCCTCGATCTTCTCGGCGCGCCCCTCGATCCGGTCGATACCGTCGAGCGCCTTTCGGGTGAGAGCCGCGAGCTCGCTGAGGACGTCGCCCTGCTCGTCGAGTGCTTGTTCGCTCGCGGTGGCTCGGGCCTCCAGGGCTCGGGCGCGCAGCGTCAGCTCCGACAGTGTCGCGGCCAAGATCCCTCCATTCGTCGGTGCGTCAGCAGATCTTACGCGTCGGGGGCGGCCGCGTTGCCGCTGCGGGCATAGCGTCGTGAGGTGTAAACGCGGACCCCCTGGTCGGTTTCCTGGGCCGTAGTGGTCGACGCGCCGATGATCAACAGGGTGCGCATGTCGACCTCGGCCGGGTCGAGATCGCCGAGCGCGACCACCCGCACGGACTCCGTCGGCCCGCCCACATCGCGGCCGAGCACCACGGGCGTGTCCGGCTTGCGATGCTCCAGCAGCAGGTCGCGCATGGCGCCGACCTGCCAGGTGCGCTGCGACGAGGCCGGGTTGTACACCGCGATCGCCATGTCGGCGGCGGCGACCGCGGAAAGCCGTTGGGCGACAACCTCCCACGGCTTGAGGCGATCGGAGAGCGAAATCATCGCGTAGTCGTGCCCGAGCGGCGCGCCGACCCGGCTGGCCACCGCGTTGGCCGCGGTGAGTCCGGGGAGCACCCGGACCGGCACGTCGCGCCACTGGGGATCTGCGGCTTCCTCCAAGACTGCTGCGGCCATCGCGAAGACCCCGGGGTCGCCCGACGACACCACCGCGACCCGCGCGCCTCGCCGCGCCAGATCCAATGCCATGGCTGCGCGTTCCGACTCGACGCGATTGTCGCTGGCATGCCTGCGCTGGCCGGGGCGTGCTGGGACTCGGTTCAGGTAGGTGGTGTAGCCGACGAGATCTGTTGCGTCGGCGAGGGCTTCGTGTACCTCGGTGGTCGTCCACTCGGCGGCGCCGGGGCCGAGGCCTACTACGACGACCTGGCCCGGGCGGTCGTCGACGACTCGGTCGGGCCGGTCGATGACGACTTGGCTGGGGCGGTCGATGGCGACTCGGTCGGGGCGGTCGGCGATGTCTTCGTTGGCGTTCCCAGTGGACAGGGCAGCGCGCGTGTTCGGCGACTCATGCTGTGCCGCAGCAGGTTTCGCGTGGGGAAGTGGGGTAGTCGGTGTCGGGCCCGGAACCAGAGTGATGGAGAAGTAGGGCACGTCCGCGTCGGCTACGTCGGCGGCACGCAACACACGCTGACGGGTGCTGCTGGCACGCTCGACGTAATAGGCGTCGGCGAGGCGGCCGGAATCCGAAAGAGCCTGGCGCACATTGGGATAGGTGCGGCCGAGTTTCATGATGGCGGCGGCTTCGGTGTCGCGGAGCCTGCGGGTGAGCTCGTCGACGGGCATGGTGCCGGGCAGGATGGTCAGCACCTGCTCGCCCTCGACCAGCGGGGTACCCAACGCCGCCGACGCGGCGCTCACCGAGGTGATACCCGGGATGATCTCCGCCTCGAACCGATCGGCCAGCCGCCGGTGCATATGCATGTAGGAGCTGTAGAACAGTGGGTCACCTGCGGCGAGCAATGCGACGGACCGACCCGCCGCCAAATGCCCAGCGAGCAGTTCGGCGGCCTGCTCATAGAACTCATCGATCGCACCCTGGTATCCGCCAGGATGATCGGTGGTCTCGGTCGTCACCGGATAGACGAGATGCTCCTCGAGCTGCCCCGCTCGCATGTACGGCGCCGCAATACCTCTGGAGATGCTGCGCCCATGCCGCGCGCTGTGGAACGCGATCACATCGGCCGCGGCGATCACCCGCGCCGCCTTCACCGTCACGAGTTCGGGATCGCCGGGGCCGAGTCCTACACCCCACAACTTGCCTGGCGCCGTGTGTGATTCAGACCCGGTCCCCATATCGCCCGTCATTCCTGTTCGCTCGCAATCGCATTCAACGCGGACGCGGTGATGGCACTACCACCACGTCGACCGCGGACGGTGAGGTATTCGATGTCGCCGAACTCGACCAGCGCGTCCTTGGATTCGGCGGCGCCGATGAAGCCGACCGGAATGCCGATGATGGCAGCGGGCCGCGGTGCGCCCGCGTCGAGCAGGTCGAGCAGGTGGAACAGCGCGGTCGGCGCGTTTCCGATGGCAACGACCGCGCCGTCGAGGTGCGTACGCCACAGCTCCAGCGCCGCGGCGGAGCGCGTATTGCCCATGCGCGCAGCGAGTTCCGGCACGCGCGGGTCGGTGAGCGTGCAGATCACCGCGTTGTCGGCGGGTAGCCGCTTGCGCGTCACACCGGATGCGACCATGTTCGCATCGCACAGAATCGGCGCTCCCGCCCGCAGTGCGGCCCGAGCCGAAGCCACCACGCCGGGCGAAAACGCCACATCCCCCGCCAGATCCACCTGACCGCACCCGTGGATCATGCGCACCACCACCTGCGCCACCTCCGGCGGGAACCGATCGAGGTCCGCCTCCGCCCGGATCATCGCGAACGAGCGCCGATAGATCTCGGCCCCGTCGGTGAGGTAGCTGGCACGCAAGTCGGACATGGCGTCCACCCTAAGAGGTGCCTTCCCCACCAGGTCGGCGCGGGTAGCCGGGGTCAGGTGCGGGGGCGTTCGAGAATGCGGGACATCACGATGGAGCTGCGGGTGCGGCCGACGCGCGCGTTCTCCCGGATGCGTTCGACGGTCACCTCGATCTCGGCCATATCGGTGGCCATCACGTGCACCAGCGCGTCGGCCTCGCCGGCGATGGTCCACACGCCGACGACCTGCGGAATGGGTTCGAGACTGCGGCGAAGTTCCGCGGGGGAGATGTTGTCGCGGTAGTACACCTCGACGTAAGCCTCCGTCTTCCAGCCCATCGCGGCCGGGTTCACCAACGCCGTGAAACCGGTGATCTGTTTGGTCGCGACCATCTTGTCCACGCGCCGCTTCACCGCGGGTGCGGTCAGGCCGACCGCGCTGCCGATTTCCTGGAACGAGGCGCGGGCCTGTCTGAGCAGGTGCTCCAATATCCGCCGATCGATGTCGTCCACGTCACAGCCCTTTCGCTATTGCGCAATTATTCGATGTTCTAGGGCCGAAATGCGCAACGATTCGATGTTCCTGGCGCAATACTAGGCGAATTACGGTCGTGTCAGCCGCAAGATCGCGCCGACCTCCGGGAGACACGTTGACGTCTGTAGCCACCCTCCGTGCCGAGACCACCGTTCGTAAGCCGTCACCGCGACGGTTCGTCATGTGCCGTCCCGACTACTTCGACGTCACCTACTGCATCAATCCGTGGATGGATCCGGAAGCCCCGGTCGACCGCGCCCTCGCCCTGCTCCAGTGGGAAACCCTGCGCGCCACCTACGAGGAGTACGGCCACAAGGTCGACGTGGTGCCCGGCGTGCCCGGCCTGCCCGACATGGTGTTCGCGGCCAACGGCGGACTCGTCGTCGGCGACCGGGCGATGTCGGCCCGGTTCACCCACGTTCAGCGCGCCGCCGAGGGCCCCGCGTACCACAACTGGTTCGCCCAGCACGGCCTCGCCGGACTGGTCGACGCCAAGGAGGTCAACGAGGGCGAGGGGGACTTCCTCCTGGTCGGTGACCGCATGCTCGCGGGCATGGGCTTCCGCAGCTCGCTCGCGGCGCATCGCGAAGTGGCGCAGCACTTTTCGCGACCCGTGCTGTCGCTCGAGCTGGTCGATCCGCGCTTCTACCACCTCGATACCGTGCTGCTGCCGCTCGACGACAACACCATCGCCTACTTCCCGCCCGCCTTCAGCGCGGAAAGCCAGGCGGTGCTCGCCGAGCTGTTCCCCGACGCCATCGTCGCCACCGATGCGGACGCGGAAGTGCTCGGGTTGAACGGTGTCTCCGATGGGTTGAACGTCTTCCTCAGTGACAAGGCCGTCGCGCTCAGCGAAGCGCTGCGTGCCCGCGGCTACAACCCCATCGGCATCGATATGTCCGAGCTGCTCAAGGCCGGTGGCAGCGTCAAGTGCTGCACGTTGGAGATTCACGAGTAGCTTCGAGGGTCAACGGCGCTGGTGGTGGGCTGTCCTCGGGCAAGGCCCGCTGCCAGATGCCGTTCGTCGTGACAGACGTGGTTCTGAGTCGGAGAGCGTGGTCCTGAAGGCGAGACTGTGGTCTTCGACTCCGACTGCGCGGTTTTGAGGGTGAGATCGCGTGGTCTGGAGGGCGTGACTGTGCGGTTTTGGAGGTGGGATTGCGTGGCCCTCGGGGTGAGGTCTCCGTGGTCTTGAAGGCGGTGTGTGGCTGAGGGGCAATGTGTCCCGGGGCGGGGCCTCAAGGCCCGAGGCGGACCCAGCGGTCAGTCGACGCGGTAGCCGGTATCGGTGGCAACGACGTCTGTGACCGTGCCTCGGGGGCGGCCACAGCGTCGGTCGCAGCCGGACCAGTGCTGGCGGCCCGCGACGGTTACCTCGTCGGCATCGATTATCGGCAGGCCTTGGGGCATAGGCTGATTCGACTCCGAGGGAAGAACCCGATCAGACTCGACCGCAGCGGTCACGTCGGCGCGGACGTCGGTGAGCGACTTCGCGCAACCCGGACGACCCGCGCAGGCGCTGACCTGGAGCCAGGGGGAGTTGGCGTCGAAGATGAGGTCCATCGGGGCCAGCACGCGGACAACTTGCTCCGCTGCCCATTCCGCCAAGTCGGTGATGACGAGGCTGCGCCACGGGGTGACGAACACGGGACGCTCGATGGCGGCTATGAATTCGGCGGTCCGGGCAGGCAGCGAGCCCAGGCGTACGCCGGCGCCGAGGCTGACCAAGCCGTCGTCCTGATCCAGCCAGCCGATCGGAACATCTTGAGCCGCACCGAGTTCCACCCGGTCGGTGCCGCGTTGGAGGGCGAGCAATTCAGCTACCCGCTCGGCACCGTTATCGATCTCGTGCAGCCGCCACCGCCCCGCCTCACCACCGCGCAGGTCGAGAAACCCGTGGGCGGCGGCGAGCATGACATCCACCGCGTCGGCGGCCGAGATCCGGATACCGGTGTCGCGTCCCGCCAGCAGCAGCGCGAATTCCTCGCTGCCGGTTGCGTGTACGCCGATATCACCACCGAGCACGCTGACATTGCCGCGCCCGTCATCCAGCGTGAACAGCACGCGCCCAGGAAGCTCTGCAAGCCGCGGCGCGGCCAGCAACCCGGCGTCGAGCGCTGGAACCAGCGGCTGCACATCCGCGATACCACCGATCCGACCGGACAGCGGCGAAGCGACAATATTGCGCACCCGCTCATGCGTCTGACTAGGCAACAACCCCGCCGCCTCCAGCCGTCCCGTCAGCTCCCCCGCATCCCGCACTTGCCGCAGCTGTACATTCCCCCGCGACGTCAACTCGATATTCCCGTCCCCGACCTCCCGCGCCGCCTCCGCCAACACCTGCAACTGCCCCGGCTCCACCCGCCCACCAGGCAGCCTCACCCGCGCCAACGGCCCATCCGCCGCCTCATGCAGCCGCAACACGCCGGGACAGGAATCCGGAACACCTCGAGTCATAGTCCGTCCAGGGTACGTACCGAGCCGACCGGCCTACCAGGGAGGAGACGCGCCCAGCCCGCCGCCGCTGCCCAGCCGCGCCAGCGCCCTCAGCTCGACTGGCGTGGCCGAGCTGACTCGCGCCGCCAGGTCGGTAGCGCCGTCCAGCCGACTGGCTTGGCCCAATCCGGTAGCGCCGCCCAGCCGGTATCGTGGCCGAGCCCGATTGGCGTGGCCGAGCCTCGGAAGCGCGGCCCAGTCCGGCTGGCGTAGCCCAGTCCGGTAGCGCCGCCCCGCCCGGCAGTGTGGCGCCGCCCGACTGGCGTGGCCAAGCCCGACTGGGATGGTCCAGCTCGACCCGCGTGGCCGAGCCCGACTCGCGCCGCCCAGCCCGGTAGCGGCGCCCATTCCGGTAGCGCGGCCCAGCCCAACTAGCGCTGCTCAGCCGCGCGGTAGTCCTGCTGAGCCGCGCTAGCACGCGCTGCCGTGTCCTGGCCCGCGCCGCCCGTCCCAGCCGGCGAGCCGGACGGTCCTGGCCTCCGCCATCGCTGGGCCGCACTTTCGACTACGGTGCCGTCGATTGCTCACGGGCGCTTGGGTTTTGCGCGCGAGAGCCGCGCCGCCGCATCGCGCCTTTCACCACCACCCGCATGGGGGGATCTCAACGGGCGACAGCCAGTTGCCTCAGGACGGGACGCCCGCCGCCGCGCCAATCGGCCCGCCGTCACAGGGCGCGGGCAGCCGCATGTACGGCCGAACGTGTAGGTCAGCAACTCGGCCGCACGCTCAGCGGCGTGGGCGAGCGCGCGCAACGTCGGCGACAGATTCGCCCAACGCCACCGGTGACGGTCGTCGAGCAACTGATCCCGCGGATCGCTAGGGTGGGGCATATGTCCGAAATCTCTACCCTTGCAGATCGACTCGCGATCGTCGACGTGATCACCCGGTTGTTCGTCTACACCGATCAGGGGCGGTGGGATGATCTTGCCACTGCTGTGTTCACCCCGAAGGTGGACTTCGATGGGGGCTTCGGCGGCCCGGCCGGTGAGCGTGCGGCGGCGGATATCGTCGAGGACTGGCGGGTGGGGCTGGCCGAGCTGGATGAGGTTCATCATCAGTCCGGGAACCATCTGATCGAGCTGGCGGGCGATACGGCGACCGTGCATGCCGACGCGATCGCGGTGCACGTGAAGAACTCCGCGACCAACGGCAAGACCCGCACCTTCGTGGGCAGCTATGTCCTCGGCACCGAACGGACTCCGGATGGCTGGCGGGTCAACCGATTCCACTACCACCTCAAAGTCGTCGACGGAAACGCCGATCTGACGTAGTCGAAGCAGATATCGCTCAGATGTGCGCCGGGGTCCGCTGCGGATCGGGAGCGACCGTGGTCTTCCGCGACTGGGCGAATTCGACCTCGAGCTGGCGCTGACCCAACTCGTCGGCCCGATCGTCTTCGCGAAACTGATCGGCATCGAGCACGCCACCCCCGCCGACTGCGTGCGCATCGTGGACGACTTCCTGGCTGCCCGCGCGGCGAGCTGACGGCGACCGGCGAGCCGAACCCGGTGGTACGGCAGGTAGCATCTGCCGTGCTCGGCGGGTGACGAGGAAACCGGTGGAAATCCGGTGCGGTCGCGCCACTGTGAATAGCCAGACCCTCTGGGCTCACCCACCCCGCCGGCTCCGCTGGCCGCCGACCCCGGCGGCGAGCAGCACCGATGGGCGCGTAACCCGAGGAAGGCCGTCACCTGTGATTCTGCTGCTGTCCACGTCCGACACCGATCTGCTGAGCGCCCGCGCGAGCGGCGCCGAGTACCGGTGGGGCAACCCCGCCCGGCTGCTGGTGGATGACCTGCCCGCGCTGCTCGACGGCGCCGACCTGGTGATCGTGCGCATCCTGGGCGGCAAGCGCGCCTGGGAGGACGGCCTCGACGCGATCCGGGCCAGCGGTGTGCCGATGGTGGCGCTGGGCGGCGAGATCGCGCCGGACGCGGAACTGATGGAGTGCTCGACCGTGCCCGGCGGTGTCGCCGCCGACGCGCACAACTACCTGGCCGCGGGCGGGTCGGAAAACCTGCGGCAGCTGCACAACTTCTTGTCCGACACGGTGCTGCTCACCGGCCACGGCTTCGAGCCGCCGGTGCAGCTGCCGAGCTGGGGTGTGCTGGAACGGGATTCGGCCGACGCAGGCGACGAACAGCCCACCGTCGCGGTGATCTATTACCGCGCACAGCATCTCGCCGGGAACACCGGTTACATCGACGCACTCTGCCGGGCGATCGAAGACTCCGGCGCACGCGCCCTGCCGCTGTACTGTGCCTCGTTGCGCACCGCAGAGCCCGAACTACTTGCGACACTGCGCCAGGCCGACACCCTGGTGGTCACCGTGCTCGCCGCCGGCGGTACGAAGCCGGCCACCGCCTCGGCGGGCGGCGAGGACGAGTCCTGGGACGTCGGCGCACTCGCCGACCTGGATGTGCCGATCCTGCAAGGCTTGTGCCTGACCAGTGGCCGGGCCCAGTGGGCGGCAAACGACGACGGGCTCTCCCCGCTGGACGTCGCCACCCAGGTCGCCGTCCCCGAGTTCGACGGCCGGATCATCACGGTTCCGTTCTCCTTCAAGGAGTTCGACGCGGACGGCCTGTCCACCTACGTCCCGGACGCCGAACGCGCGGCCAGGGTCGCGGGTATCGCGGTGCGCTACGCGCGGCTGCGGCACATCCCGGCCGAGCGCAAGCGCGTCGCGCTGATGCTGTCCGCCTACCCGACCAAGCACGCCCGCATCGGCAACGCGGTCGGCCTGGACACGCCCGCCAGCGCGATTCGCCTGCTCACCGAGATGCGCAGCGCCGGATACGATCTCGGCGAGCAGGGTGCGGTTCCGGGCCTCGATGAGCAAGACGGTGACACCCTCATCCACGCCCTTATCGCGGCGGGCGGCCAGGATCCGGACTGGCTCACCGCGGAACAGCTGGAAGGCAACCCGATTCGGATCACCGCGGCGGCGTACACCGCGTGGTTCGACACGCTGCCGGAAGACCTGCGCGAAGCCATCGTCGAGGCGTGGGGCCCGCCGCCCGGCGAGCTCTACGTCGACCGCTCCGCCGACCCGAACGGTGAGATCGTCATCGCCGCCTTGCGTTTCGACAATGTGGTGCTGATGGTGCAGCCGCCCCGTGGTTTCGGTGAGAACCCGGTCGCCATCTACCACGACCCCGACCTGCCGCCCAGCCACCATTACCTCGCCGCGTACCGATGGCTCAGCTCCGCCGAGGGTTTCGGCGCTGATGCGATGGTGCACCTCGGCAAGCACGGCAACCTGGAGTGGCTGCCCGGCAAGACCCTCGGCATGTCCGCCTCCTGCGGCACCGACGCCGCCCTCGGCGACCTGCCGCTGATCTACCCGTTCCTCGTCAACGACCCGGGCGAAGGTACCCAGGCCAAGCGGCGCGCGCACGCGACCCTGGTCGATCACCTGATCCCCCCGATGGCCCGCGCCGAAAGCTACGGCGATATCTCACGTTTGGAGCAGCTGCTCGACGAGCACGCCAACATCTCCACCCTCGACCCGGCCAAGCTGCCCGCCATCCGCCAGCAGATCTGGACGCTGATGCGCGCGGCCAAGATGGACCACGACCTCGGCCTCGCCGAACGCCCCGACGAGGACGTCTTCGACGACATGCTGCTGCACGTCGACGGCTGGCTGTGCGAGATCAAGGACGTGCAGATCCGCGACGGACTGCACATTCTCGGTCAGGCGCCCGCGGGGGAGAGCGAGGTCGACCTGGTGCTCGCCATGCTGCGTGCCCGTCAGCTCTGGGGCGGCGAGCGCAACGTGCCCGGGCTGCGGGAAGCCTTGGGGCTGGACGAATCCGGCACCGAGGTGCGCGGTCGAGTGGATGTGGTGGAGAACCAAGCTCGCGGGCTGGTGGCAGCCTTGCAGGGCGCCGACTGGTCGGCCGACGCGGTCGACAGGCTCGTCGACGAGTTCGCGGCCTCGCTGCTCGCGACAGCGGGTGGCTCGCGGTCCGGCGCGACAGCGGAGGCCGACAGCCCTGCCGCATCCAGTCCTCAACTGGCTGCTGACAGTTCGGCTACGGCCGCGCACGCCGACCTCGCCGAGGCGGCCGCAGTCCTGACCACGGACCCCCGGCTCACCGCGGTCCGTGACGTACTCCGTTTCGCCGCAACCGAAGTCGTCCCCCGCCTGCGTCAAACCGGCATCGAGATCGATCGCGTCCTGCACGCCCTCAACGGCGGCTTCATCCCGGCGGGCCCCAGCGGCTCACCCCTGCGCGGCCTGATCAATGTCTTGCCGACCGGCCGCAACTTCTACTCCGTCGACCCGAAGGCCGTCCCGTCCCGGCTGGCCTGGGAAACCGGTCAGGCCATGGCGGATTCGCTGCTGGCGCGGTACCTGGCCGATCACGGTGAGTACCCGCGCTCGGTGGGTCTCTCGGTGTGGGGCACCTCGGCCATGCGCACCTCCGGCGACGACATCGCCGAAGTCTTTGCTCTGCTTGGTGTCCGGCCGGTGTGGGACGAGGCGAGCCGCCGCGTCACCACCCTCGAGGTGATCTCCCTCGACGAATTGTCCCGTCCCCGTGTCGATGTGACGGTGCGCATCAGCGGCTTCTTCCGCGACGCCTTCCCGCACGTGCTCGCGCTGCTCGACGACGCGGTGCGAATGGTCGCCGAACTCGACGAGCCCGCGGAGTCGAATTACGTTCGCGCCCATGCCGAAGCCGACCTGGCCGAGCACGGTGATGCCCGCCGCGCCACCACCCGCATCTTCGGTTCCAAGCCGGGCACCTACGGCGCGGGGCTGCTGCAACTGATTGATTCGAAGAGCTGGCGCACCGACGATGACCTCGCGCAGGTGTACACCACCTGGGGTGGCTACGCCTACGGTCGCGATCTCGACGGCGCACCCGCCGCCGACGACATGCGCACCGCGTACCGCCGAATCGCGGTGGCGGCCAAGAACACCGACACCCGCGAGCACGACATCGCCGACTCCGACGACTACTTCCAGTTCCACGGCGGCATGGTCGCCACCGTGCGCGCGCTCACCGGCAAGAACCCCGAGGCCTACATCGGCGACAGCACCCGGCCCGACGCGGTGCGCACCCGCACGCTCTCCGAGGAGACCTCGCGGGTGTTCCGGGCTCGCGTGGTGAACCCGCGCTGGCTCGAGGCGATGCGCAGGCACGGCTACAAGGGCGCGTTCGAGATGGCGGCGACGGTCGACTACCTGTTCGGTTACGACGCCACCACCAACGTCGTCGCCGACTGGATGTACGAGAAGCTCGCGGAGAGCTACGTTTTCGATGACGTGAACCGCAAGTTCATGGAGCAGTCCAACCCGTGGGCGCTGCACGGCATTGCCGAGCGGCTGCTGGAAGCCGCCGAACGGGACTTGTGGGAGCATCCGGAGCAGGCGACACTTGATCGACTGCGCCAGGTCTACTTGGAGACCGAAGGGGAATTGGAATAGCGCGAAAATCAACCCCCCAATTTCATGGGGAAGCGCGAAATGTGTGATCTTGCAAGGTAATTCAATCTGCCCGTTTCTCTCGACAATCCTGTTGTCGAGAGAGCATGATCGATGGTGTTCCACGGCCGTTTCCGGGAAACGCCAATCGAATCGGCTAGATGATTGGAAAGCCTTATGAATATCAGGAAAATGCTCGCTACCGCAGCGCTCACCGTGGCCGCGACCGGTGTCGCCGCGGCAACCGCACACGGTGAAGTGCAGGTGGCCGACGCGATCAACGGGGTCGATCGGGGAGTCGCCTACACGGCCGCCGTCGCGCCGGACCGCTCGAACGCGACGGTCACGCTCGCCTCCGGCAAGTTCGTACTGACGCCCGATCAGGGCATCTCCGTGCTGGCACCGGACGGATCGGTGATCGCCAACGTGTCGACGACCCTCCAATCGGTGGCGGGTCAGCAGGTGCGGGTCGCGCCGCAAGTCGACGCCAGCGCAACCACTTTGACGTTGACGCCGGTCGGGGCTGCGCTCCCGGAGGCGGGTGCGCCGCAGTTCATCGGTGACGCGGGCACTACCGTCGCCGGTGTGTTGATCGGGTGCGCCATCGGTTTCTTGATCGGCTTGATCTTCGCCATTGTCGGTGCCATCCCCGGCTGCATCATCGGTGGAATCATCGGTGGCATCGCGGGTGCCAACCAGCCCTGACGGGAATCGAGAACAGGGACAGCCCAGCCTGTTCGGTGTTTTATGCCGGCCAGGCTGGGCTCACCCGTTAATTGCCTAATTCCGGTACGTAATCGTTTATTGCTGACCGGCCGCCCTGCGGAATCGCTCGGCGGTCGCCAGCAGTTGCTCCGCGAGCTCGGCGCCCTCGAGTATCTCGAAATCCACATCGACGGAACCGAGATAGAACGCGAGCATCCGCGGTGAATCCGAACCCGCCCGCACCACACAGTGATCCGGGCCGTCCGGCTCGACGGACACCGCGGGCGGCAACTGGGCCCGCATCCGTTCGGCGGGCGCGGCCATGCGCACCGTCGCACGATACCGCCAGGTCGCCGCGCCGACCCCACGCCGCACGCGCTCGGCGATGTCGTCCTCGGACACCTCGCGCGGAGTGAACCGCGGTCCGTTCGGCGTCTTGGGCACAATCCGGTCGACCCGGAAGGTACGCCAGTCGTCGCGGCCCGGATCCCACGCGACCAGATACCAGCGCCCGCGCCAGTGCACCAGCCGGTGCGGCTCGACCTCGCGACGCGACGGCGCACCCGAATGTGCTGCGTAGTCGAAGCGCAACCGCTCGCTCGCCCGGATCGCGCCGGCCACGGCGGTGAGCACCTCGGCGTCGACGGTGTTCCGGCCGATATCCGGCGCGTGCACGGTGGCCGAGGTCAGCGCCGCCACTCGGGCGCGCAGCCGCGCGGGCAACACCTGCTGCAGCTTCGCCAGCGCCCGCACCGAGGTCTCCTCGATGCCGGTGACGGCCCCGTTGGCCGCGGTGGCCAAACCGACCGCGACCGCGACCGCCTCCTCGTCGTCGAGCAGCAGCGGCGGCAGCGCGGAGCCCGCACCCAATCGATAGCCGCCCGCGACACCCGGCGTGGCGTGCACCGGATAACCCAAGGTCCGCAGCCGCTCGATGTCGGTGCGCACGGTGCGCGTGGACACCCCCAGTCGCTCGGCGAGCACCGGCCCCGTCCAATCCCGGTGCAGTTGTAGCAGCGACAGCAGGCGGAGTAGCCGCGCGGAGGTCTCCAACATGGGTCGATCATCGCAGGAATCGCGGAAGGTTACCTTCCGCGATTAACCTGATCGGCCCGTCGTCCAGCCGCTACCGCTCAGCCGATCACCGCGTTCATGATCGTGCCCGCGCTGGTGGCGACAACGCCGCCGATCATGCCGCCGGCGATCATCTTCGGCGAGTCGAGCGGACCGCCCTGCCACTTCTCCCAGGCGAATCGTCCACCCGCGAAGGTGATCCCGCAGACCCCGGACAGCAGCACCAGCCAGGTGAGGTAGCGGACCATCTGCAAAATCTTGTCCGAGACCGGCGGCGGTTCCGGGGTCGGATTGCCGATCTGCGCGAGGAGGGCGTCGTGCACAGCGATGATGACCATGAATACGCTCGCTTCGGGGTCGGCGTGGCACCTACCGTAGGCGCCACGGGCGCGTTGTCTGGGTGATAGCCATGCTTGTACCGGACAGTATGTGCGGCGCTGACGATTTCGTGGAGCGTACGAAAAAACCTGTCCGAAATGTCCGATCAGTGCTGCGGGTGTACCCGTGTGGATCGGGGCAAGTCCGGCGCGCCGGACTCGGAAAGGTGCGCGAGCAGGAAGGGAACCGCCACCGTTTCGAAACCTTGCGGAACATCCAGCACCGGATGCACATTCACCTCGAAAACCACGCCGCCGTTCTCGGACACCAGATCGACACCGCCGAACGGTAGCCCGACCGATGCTGTGGCCCGGATCGCGAGCTCGTGCAGGCGCCGGGGCAGGGCGTTGCGGGGGAGCACGGTCGAGACCGCGCCCTGCGCCTCGTTGCACGGGGCGTCCGGGTCGACCTGCACGTGCTCACAGACCCGCAGCACCCGCCGGCCGAGCACGACCACTCGATATTGGTGGCGTCGCCCGTGCTCGTCGAAGTTTTGTGCGTCGCGGGTGAGCAGCCAACTCGTGCCGGTCTTTCGGTAGAGCTCGCGCGCGGCGTGCAGGTGCGCCTCGGTGGTCACGTGGAATACATCGCGTCCACCGAAGCCGATCACCGGCCGGGTCCAGACGTCGCGCCCGAGCCGTTCGAAGGCTGTCGATGCGGCGCTCGGAGTGGGATCGTCCAGTACGAGCGATTCCTCCTGACGGATACCGTCGGCCCGGAATCGTTCGACTGTGCGACGTTTGTCGGTCGCGTTGCGCCACGCCTGCGCGTCGGCCCCGAGGCAGGGGATACCGCTGCGGGCGATGGCCGCTTGGAACCGGGTGAATCGATGCCGGTCGATCGGCGGAATTTCATAGACGACGAGCGCGCTCGGCTGGACCTCGATGTGCTCGGACGGCACCGTCAGCGTCGGCGGCCCGCAGCACTCCCTCGCCGCCGTCGTAGAAATGTCTCGCGTCCAGCACCAGTGGTGCAGCGTCGGTGACCCATTCGACGGCGCGGGCGAGCAGGGCGGAGCTGCCCTCGGTCGAGCTGTGATCGGTCAGTACGACAATCGGGCCGGTGTTTCTCATCGCGCACCACCGTTCTGTAGTACGGGTGAATCCACAATCGCGACAGCGTTACTCCGGGCCGGTGTGGTTCGGGGCTCGAATCCGGTTCCGGCGCACGGGTGCGGGTCGATTCGACAACCGAAGCCGCCGACCTGCTCGGTACGTTACCGGACCGAGGTGCGGCAGGGTCGGTGAATGCTCCACGGCCACAATAGATTCGCTGGTCGCGGCAGATCAGGAACGCGGCGATCGTGCAACGCGGAAGCCTACGTCGTCCAAGCGCAGGGACGGATGGCTGCGGCGGCGCACCGAGGCGCGGCAGCTCCAGTGTTCGTCGAACCAACCACCGCCGCGCAGCACCCGGTAGGAGCCGTAGATTTCGGCGTCGTAGATGTCCCAGCACCAGTCCCAGGTGTTGCCGAGCATGTCGTACAGGCCCCACGCATTGGGCCGCTTGCCGCCGACGTCATGCATGTGCTCAGCCGAATTGCCTCGGTACCAGGCGATTTCGTCGAGTTCACCGTAGCGCGGGCCGGTGCTGCCCGCGCGGCACGCGTGCTCCCATTCGGCCTCGGTCGGCAGTCGGAAGCCGTCGGCGTCGGTGTTCCAGTCGACGTTCTCGTCGTCGATCCGGTACACGGGTGTCAGCTCTTCCTGGATCGACCGTGCGTTGCAGTAGTGCAGCGCATCCCACCACGAGACGCTGTCGACGGGCCGCCGGTCGCCGCGCTCACTGCTCGGTGCCAGCCCGGTGACCTGCTCGTACTCCGCCTGGGTGACCGGGACCGCCGCCAGCTCGAACGGCGCGACCTCGACCGGCCAGCTGCGCTGGGTTCGCCGATCCGACAGCGTCACCGTGCCCGCCGGAATGGCGACCAGCACGGTCAGGCTCGCGTCTCGGACATCGGCTCGTCCAGTTCCAGGTCGGGTCGGACCGGGTCGAGGAACACGAATTTGCGCATGGCCCACCAACGGAAGACCGTGGCGAGCAGGGTGCCGATGATGGTTGCGCTGACGAAGTCGGCGATGTTCTCCACCAGGATCGAGACGTGCGGCGTGCGGAGCTGGAAGAGGTAGCTCGACACGGCCAGCGGCAGCTGGTTGATCACCATGCCGACGCTGGCCACCAGGAAGAACAGGGCCGCTTCGTGCCTGCGCGCACGTCCACCGCGCGCGGTGAACGCCCACTCGCTGTTCAACACGTAGGAGACCACGGTCGCGATCAGCACCGCGACCACGTTCGCGGTGACCGGCTTACCTTCCAGCACAGTCCATTTCAGGCCGAAGAAGAGCACCGAGGTGGTCACGAAGGCGATCGCGCCGACGGTCAGGAACTTCAGCAACTCGGCGTTGCGGACGAACATGGACAGCATCCGGCTCGGTACCCGAGCGGCGACGATCTGGGCCAGGAACATCGGGACAGGTTATCCGAGCGACCTTTCGGCACCGGCGGGCGGACCATGGCCGCGGGGCGACTCCCCGGCGAATTCTCGAGGGGCGGCGGGTAACGGCGAGCGGAACAGTTCGAGCACGATTGCGAGGCGTCGTTGCTATTTCGTTATCTACGAACAGCTTTCGGGCGGCGATTCGGGAGGAAGCTCGGCGCCGCACTGCTCGTACAGATGCACGGCCACGCATCTACACTGGTCACGTCCGCGCTCGGTGCGCCGAATACCCGCAAGTATGAGAGCCTTCTGTATCGAGGCCGGGGCCCAGAGGAAATCACTCGGACACCGGTCGGCACGACCGCAGGGGCCTCAGCGATGTGCTGAGGCCCCCGCAGTGCGTTTCGGCTATACGCCGGGGGCGGCTCCCGCGCCGACGGCGGCGCTGGAATGCCGTTTCGGGCCAGTGCTATTCGTGATCCATCAGCATCGGGAAGGTCTGGGCGCACCCTCTCCCCCTGTCGGTGACCTCGATCTCGATGGTCTGCTCACCGCCGTCGATCGGCACGGCGCAAGCGCGACGGACCTGTGTGGCCGGAGCATGAGGAGTCCTTTCGAGTCACAACGAATGGTGGCCGTCGTCCGAGGCTATCGATGGGGCCGCACTCCTGGGAGCGCCATTCTGTGGGGGCAGCCGTTGGCGGTCGTGAGGTCTCCGCTTCGATCGAATCTCGAAGAATCTGACCGAATTTTGGATTGCGGAAGGAAGTCTTCCGCAATGCCCGCGAGGGTGGTTCCCATGACGAACACAGACATCCACCCCTTCCGTATCGACATCCCGCAGGCCGAGCTCGATGAACTGCGGGACCGGCTGGCACATGCTCGGATCCCGCATCCGGTGCCGGGGACCGAGAACGATTGGCGCCGCGGCATCGCGCCCGCCTACCTCGCGGAGTTGGCGCAGTATTGGCGTGATGACTTCGACTGGCGGGCGCAGGAGGCGAAGCTGAACGCGCACGACCAGTTCACGACCGAGATCGATGGGCAGACAATCCATTTCATTCATGTGCGATCGGCGGAAGAGGGAGCGGTGCCGCTGCTGATCACGCACGGTTACCCGGGGTCGGTGGTCGAGTTCCTCGACCTGATCGGGCCGTTGACGGATCCTGTTGCCTACGGCGGTGATTCGGCGGACGCGTTCCATGTGGTGATTCCGTCGCTGCCCGGGTTCGGGTTCTCGACGCCGCTGGCTGCGACCGGGTGGGAGTTGGCGCGGACCACGGAGGCGTTCGCGGAGTTGATGACTCGGCTCGGATACGAGAAGTTCGTCGCGCAGGGCGGGGATGTGGGTGCCGGGGTGACCGGGCGGCTGGCCGCGCTGTACCCGGAGCGGGTGATCGCCACGCACGTCAACAGCGATCAAGGTTCGCTCGGGCTCGTCGGTGAGCAGCTGCCGATTCCGGACGGCCTGACCGACGAGGAACTGGCGGAGATCCATGCAGCGCAGGCCCAATGGGCGGAGCAAAAGGGTTACCTGGTGCTGCAATCGACCCAGCCCAATGCCATCGCCGCCGCCTTGACCGACTCGCCTATCGCGCAATTGGCGTGGATCGCTGAGAAGTTCCAGGTCTGGACCGATCCGGCGCGTCCCGCCGGCGAGGCGGTCGACCGCGATGTCCTGCTGACCAACATCAGCATCTACTGGTTCACCCGTAGCGGTGCCTCGGCCGCTCAGTTCCTCTGGGAGACAGCGCATTCAGGGACGGGCTGGGCGATGCCGTCCGGCGTCCCGCAGGGTATGGCGGTGTTCAATACGAGCCCGCTGATGCGTCGGGTCATGAATCCGGACGGCAACATCGAGCACTTCACCGAGTACGCCGAAGGTGGTCTTTTCGCGGCCTTGGAACAGCCGAAGCTGTTCCTTGAAGATGTGCGGACGTTCTCCCGCAAGCATCGGGGGTGAGTCGCGCAGGTGGGGTGCGCCGATCCGCGCCCCCCGCCGGTGAGCGGGGCCAGCGTGGCGAGCAGAGCCACCAGGGCTAGCGGGCTGAGCGGGCCAGTCGGGCGAGCGGGGCAGCGGCCGAGTCGGGCGAGCGGGACAGCGGGCGAGCGGGGCAGCGCGCGAGCAGGGCCGGTGGGTCTAGCGGGGTGAGCGGGCGAGTCGGGCGAGCGGGGCAGCGGGCGAGTCGGGCGAGCGGGGCGGCGGGCGAGCAGGGCTGGTGGGGCGACCGGCGACAGTAGGGCTGCTAGCGGGGCCAGTGGGGTCAGTGGCCTCGAGCGAGTTGGGCGGCGGTGCGCGGCATCCATCCGGGCGGTCGGCAGGCGCCAGAGCGGGGATGGTTGGGCCGCTCCGACTGTCGTGGTTGTAGCTGGTTTCTGGCGCACCGATACGTCACCGCGCGTACGACGGAATTCTGCCTGTGGGCGGATGTCGCGCCGGGCTCGGCGGCCTACTGTTTTCGCTATGACATGGAAAGAGCTGGGGGCGAGCAGGTTCGCGCTGCTGACCACTTATAAGAAGGACGGCACGCCGGTGGGGACGCCGGTGTGGGTAGCGCCGGATGGCGACCGGATCGTCGTATGGACCAATTCGAAGACGTGGAAGGTCAAGCGCATCCGGCGCAATGCCGAGGTGACGTTGCAGCAGTGCGATGGGCGTGGTCGTCCGAAAGGCGACGAGGTGTTCGCCGGGACCGCGACGATCCTGGACGCCGAGGGAACTCAGCGCGTACGTGACCTGGTCTCCCGCAAGTACGGCGTCATCGGCACGGTGGCCATCAAGTCGCACAAGCTGTTTCGCGGGGCCGAGGCCTCTGTTGGTCTCGCCATCACCCCGCGACCCGGCGAGTAGTGCTTGACCCCGTGGCACGGCGGGGTTCTACCGCCACCACGTCCCGTAAGCCCTTGGATACCGTGCCTCGACGGGACATAGGGGCGGGCTCACTCGCACTTCGCCGCCACCGTGTCCCGTTGATCATGAAACCCGTCGGGGGACGGGACTTGGGTCAGGCGGATTCGGCTAGTCCGGCGGCGCGCCAGGTGTCGGCCAGGTCTTGGAGGGGGAGATCTAGGACGAGGCTCAGGGCGACGACGGTGCCGAAGGCGGGGGAGGGGAGGCGGCCCGTTTCGATCTTGCGGAGGGTTTCCGGGGAAATGCCCGCCGCTCGGGCGACATCGGTGAGGTCGCGGTCGGCGCGGGCCGCGCGCAGGGCGGTGCCGAGGCGGCGGCCGGCGTCGATTTGAGCCGGAGTCAACGGGAGACGGACCATGGGGACAGGGTAGAGATGGTATTTAAATACCGCAAGGTTCCTGATAAACATGTTCCTACGTAGATATGCGCATCTAACGATGTTCACACCCCGAGTCGGCGAGCGTCGGTCCCTGGGGTTGGGAACAACGGCCAAGACTGGCGGGTTGGTATTAAAATACCGAATGAGTTAGGGTGGTATTAAAATACCGAGATTGGGGTTAGTTGATGGTGGAGTTGAAGACGCCGGGTGAGATCGAACGGATGCTGGTGACGGGCCAGTTCGTGGCCGAGGTGCTGGGGGAGTTACGGGAGCGCGCCCGCGTCGGCGTGAACCTGCTGGAACTGGAAGCCCATGTGCGCGAGAAGATTCGGCTGCGCGGCGCGCAGTCGTGCTACTGGGACTACTCGCCGTCCTTCGGCCGCGGCCCATTCCGCAACACCGTCTGCCTCTCGGTCAACGACGCTGTGCTGCATGGACTTCCGTTCGATTACGCCCTCCGCGACGGCGACGTGCTGACCATGGACCTCGCCGTCGGCATCGACGGCTGGGTAGCCGACTCGGCGACGACCATCGTGGTCGGCACGGCCGCCCCGGAAGACCTCCGCCTGATCCGCGCAACGGAGGACGCCCTCGCCGCCGCCATCGCAGTCGCGCTGCCGGGCAACCGCATCGGCGACATCTCCGCCGCGATCTCGGCCGTCGCACACGACTACGGCTACCCGGTGAACACCGAATTCGGCGGCCACGGTCTGGGCCGCACCATGCACGAGGACCCGCACATCCCCAACGCGGGCAAGCCGGGCCGCGGCTACCGCCTGCGCCCCGGCCTCACCATCGCCATCGAACCCTGGTTCGCCCGCACCACCGACCGCGTCGTCACCGACCCCGACGGCTGGACCCTGCGCTCCGCCGACGGCTCTCGCACCGCCCACTCCGAACACACCATCGCCATCACCGACGATGTTCCCAAGGTGCTGACCCTCGCTCGGTAAGAAGCCGCGCAACACCTTCGCCTCGACTGTCCGAGAGTCCCAGCCATGGTGCCGTAGTGCATTGATGACCCGACGCCTCGGTGGCTGACGACTGATGGCTCGAGCTATCGCTGGTCCGACGGCCCGATGGTGAGGTGCTCGACGCCCCGACCCCTCAACGGCCGCGCCGCACCTCTAGTCGACCGTCACCTCATTCCCGGTGCCGTGACGCCTCGGTGGCTCGATACCACCCGGTGGTCGGCACGCGCCATGCCGACCACCGGCGCCGACCTCAATTACTCGGCGTCAGCCAACCACTGCTCCAAGTCGGCCGCGATCTGAAGATGCTCCGCGATCTCGGCGCGCTCCCCGTCGGACAACTCGAGTCCCGCTATCTCGCTACGCAATTCGGCCGCCCGTTCCGGATTGCCCATCGCCACAGCCAATTCGGTGAGCTCTGCCAACGCGTGCGCCTTGTCGAGCACCGACGCGGTGGCGGCGAAGCGGCGCAGTCCGGCTTCGAGTGTTTTGCGGGCCGCCTCGTCGTCCTCCTTGGAGAATCGCAGGATCCGCGCGTTATCCAGAACTCGTTGCAGCCCTTGCAGTTCCCTTGATCCGCCGTACTCGAAATCGGGTTCGTCGCGTTGGATATAGGTAACACTGTTGCCGCTCGGATCGGTGACGCTGAAGCGCGTCTGGCCGGGACGGAATCGGCTGATGTGCGGTATGCCCTTGATCGGAATGCGGCCGAAATGCTCGCGGAGCGCGGCGCTGAACTGCTTGTGCAGGGGTGCTACCTCGTCGACCATGACCAGGCAGCCCGCCGCCTCGATGTCTTCCGCGCTTCGTGTGTCTTTCGGGTCGCGGTAGAAGTTCAAGCCGTAGCCGTTGCGTTCCACCGCACCGAAGGCGTAAGGGCTGGTCTGCTCGCAGGTCACCTTGTATCCCAAGGCCTGATAGAACGCGAGCGTCTCGGTCAAGTTGCCGCCCCACATCACCGGTACTGCCGTGTCGCCCATGAAAAGCCTCCCACTACCTGCGGTAATCAATTTTGACTAGCAAAGGGTAGGGCGGTCGCGATCCAGAAGTCAAGTTTGACTACTGTAGAAATTTCCTATCTGAAGGAGGTCGCCGATGTCGGCTGTGCGCCTGTTGGTGCTGGGGGTGATGCGCCTGCGTCAGCCCACCTACGGCTACGCCGTGCGGCGCGAATTGCTGTCGTGGCGTGCGGAAACGTGGACGAACGTGAAGCCGGGCTCGATCTACCACGCGCTGAAACAGCTGACTCAGGAAGGCAAACTGAGCGCCTACGGCACCGAGGGCAGCAGCCAAGGCCCGGGCCGCACGCTGTTCCAGCTGACCGACGAGGGCGAAGCCGAGTTCCGCAAGCTGATGGACGAGGCGTTGGTCAGCATTGACATGGAGGAACTCGGCGCGGGCATCGCGTTCATGGACGCGCTGCCCCGCGCGCACGTCATCGAGAAGTTGCGCGAACAGCGCCGCCGCAGCGAGGAGGTCCGCGTCGGCCTGCTCGAGATGATCCCCGACTTCCCCGGCCGCGGCGAGCCGCCGCACGCGACGGACCTGCTCGAACTGTGGAGCAGCGTCTTCGGCAACCTCACGGGCTGGACCGACGGCGTGGTGGCTCGCCTCGAAGCAGGCGAATACCGAATGTCCGAATAGAACGCCTACGCTGCGTGCATGACCAACACGCTCGGAGCCGTCGGCACATCCGATTACGTTCTGCTGACCACGTTCCGCAAGGACGGCACGCCGGTCGGCACGCCGGTGTGGGCGGTCGCCGACGGCGACAAGCTCTACGTCTGGACGGTCACCGACAGCTGGAAGGTGAAGCGCCTGCGCCGCAACCCCGACGTCACCGTGCAGCCGTGCAACGTGCGCGGCAAGCCGCACGGCGAGGTGGTCACGGGCACCGGGCGCATCCTCGACCAGGACGGCACCGATCGCGTGCGCAAGTTGCTCATGCGCAAGTACTGGCTGATGGGTCCGATCACCATCCTCGGCAGCAATCTGCGCCGCGGCAAGAAGGGCACCGTCGCCGTCGAGATCACCTTCCCCGGTTGATCATTCGCGGAAACCGAGGAGAGTCGAATGGCTGCTGCGCGGGATCCTCAGCGACCAGATGACTCTCCTCGTCGGCACCCGAGTCAGGTGGCCTGACTGACCGAGGACATGTGGAAGTCCGGAATTCGCAAGGGCGGCATGGCCGTTCGGGTGAACCAGTCCTTCCACTCGCGCGGCAGCGTGACCTCGGTGGCGCCCGCTTCGGTGACCCGGCGCAGCAGATCCAGCGGACTCTCGTTGAACCGGAAGTTGTTGACCGCCGCGGTTACTGCACCGTTCTCGACGAGGTAGACGCCGTCACGGGTCAGCCCGGTGAGCAGCAGACTGGCCGGGTCGACTTCGCGGATATACCAGAGCGTGGTGAGCAGCAAGCCGCGCTCGGTGCGCGCGATCATCTCGTCGAGCGTGGCGCCGGAACCACCGGTGAGTAGCAGGTTGTCGCCGGGAACCGTAGGGGCGGTACCGAATTCGGTGGCGGCGGCGCGCGGGTAGACCAGCGATTGGATGACGCCCTCGCGCACCCAGTCGACCCGGTCGGCGGACAACCCGTTATCGAAGACCGAGACCGCTTGGGAGGACGAGGATGTCGCGACGAACGGGCAGTACTCGAGTCCGGCGACCTTCGGGTCGGAGTACAGCGTCAGCGGAATGTCGGTGAGCCGCTCGCCGATTCGGGTGCCGCCGGCCCGGGAGAACGCGGTGTGGCCTTCGTGCGCGCCACGACCTTCCATCTCCCAGTTCATATAGATCATCAGATCGGCGACGGCCGAGGGCGGCAGCAGGGTCTCGTAGCGGCCAGCGGGCAGTTCGACCTTGCGCTTGGCCCAGTCCAGTCGCCGGGACAGCTCGGTGAGCAGGCCCGGCACGTCGACATCGGTGAAGTCCGGGGTGCCGACGCCGACCCAGGCGCTGGCGAGATCGCTTCCCGTGCCGCGTTTTCCGTTGATCTCCACCGAACCGGTGGGCTGCACGAAGCGACGCCGGAGACCGGTCGAGGAGCCCAGCCAGATCGTCTGCACGGTGTGGTGGGCGAAACCGTAGAGGCGGTCGCTACCGTCGAAACCGGCGGACAGGCCGCGGGCGAGATCGGTGAACACCTCGATGTCGGTGCTGCCGGGGGCGGCGGCCCAGTCGTCGGCGGGCACGTCCGAATCCAGCAGCGGCATCGCGTCGCGGGCGGGTTCGGCGGTGCGTGCCGCCGCCTCGCTCTTGCGTACGACCGCTTCGATCTCGGCCGGGTCGACGCTGGTCGAGCCGATGGTGCCGACGCGTGCCGCGCCGGCCTCGTCGCGGAAGATCGAGACAACGGACCATGCGCGCGACACCGAGGATCCGTTGGTGGTCATCGAGTTTCCGGCCCAGCGCAGCGACGCGTCGTGCGAATCGGTGACGAGCACGATCGCCTCGTCGGCCTGGGACAGGGCGAGCGCGCGTTCGACGACCTCGCCCGCAGGGATAAGCGCGGTCATTGGCCCGCCTCCGTCCGGGTATTGAGAATGTTGATGCCGCGCACCAGCACCGACGGGCAGCCGTGGCTCACCGCCGCGACCTGGCCGGGTTGGGCCTTACCGCAGTTGGCCGCGCCGCCGAGCTGCCAGGTGGACGGTCCGCCGACGGCTTCCATGGCACCCCAGAAGTCGGTGGTGGTGGCCTGGTAGGCGACGTCGCGCAGCTGGCCGTCGAGCTTGCCGTCGCGGATGCGGAAGAAGCGCTGGCCGGTGAACTGGAAGTTGTAGCGCTGCATATCGATCGACCACGACTTGTCGCCGACGATGTAGATGCCGTTGTCGACCCGGGAGATGAGTTCGGCGGTGCTGGTGTCGCGCTCGGGGTCGGGTTGCAGCGAGACGTTCGCCATCCGCTGGATCGGCACGTGATGCGCGGAGTCGGCGTAGGAGCAGCCGTTGGAGCGGTCCAGGCCCAGGCGCGGCGCGAAGACCCGGTCCAGCTGGTAGCCGACCAGGATGCCGTCGCGCACCAGGTCCCAGCGTTGCCCGGCGACGCCCTCGTCGTCGTAGCCGATGCTGGCCAGGCCGTGCGCCTCGGTGCGGTCGCCGGTGACGTGCATGATCGGCGTGCCGTACTGGAGCTTGCCGAGCTTGTCCGGTGTTGCGAACGAGGTGCCCGCGTAGGCGGATTCGTAGCCGATGGCCCGGTCGTATTCGGTGGCGTGGCCGATGGATTCGTGGATGGTCAGCCACAGGTTGGTCGGGTCGATCACGAGATCGGTCGGGCCGGGGGTGACCGTCGGCGCCTTCACCTTCTCGGCGAGCCACTCCGGGATGTGCGCGAGTTCGTCGGCCCAGTCCCAGGTGCCGTCGGCGCCCGTGACGTACTCCCAGCCGCGGCCGACCGGAGCCGCTAGCGTGCGCATGGTCTCGAACACGCCCGCCGAGGAGTCGACGGTCGTCGCCTCCAACTGCGGGTGCAGCCGGACGCGCTGCTGGGTGATGGACGAGCCCGCGGTGTCGGCGTAGAAGGTCTGCTCTTTCACCTGCAGCACCGACGCGGTGACGTGGTCGACGCCGTCCGCGCTGGACAGGCGGCCCGAATAGTCTTGCAGCAGATCGACCTTGTCGGCGGTCGGCACCGTGAACGGATCCAGGTCGTAGGCCGAGACCCAGCGCACGTTGTCGTAGATCGGCTCGTCGGCGAGTTCGACGCGCTCGCGGTTGAGCGCGCGCAAGGTCGTCGCGACGGTCACCGCGCGGCGGGCCACCTCCACCGCCGTCGCGGGGGTCAGGGCGGCGTGCGAGGCGAAACCCCACGTACCGTCGACGATCACCCGGACCGCCAAGCCGAGCTCGGCGTTGTCGGTGATCGACTCCACCCGCCCGTCGCGCAGCCGGATCGACTGGGTGACCAGCCGATGGACCCGCAGATCGGCATGGTGGGCGCCCGCCGCCTTCGCCGCGGTCAACGCGGCCTCGGCGAGCGCGGCCAGTGGGAGGTCGAGGAACTCGGCGTCCACATCCTTGGAAGTCGCGATGCTCACCCGGTCCAACCTAGTCGGTTCCATCCGAGAGGACTTGCGCCTACCGGGATTACACGCCGTGCGAGTTTGCAGCGCATGCAAACCAGCACGTAATGCACAGTGGCGCAGCGTGAAAGAACGGAGGGTAGGCGGCGGGAACGGCACGCGCGAAACCAGCGCCTACCGCGTCTGCCTCGCGAAATGCCGTACTGTGCCCGCGTGCCGCCATCCGCCCTTCGTGACCGTAAACGCGAACGTACCCGCCGAGCGCTGCTCGAGGCAGCCGTACAGCTGTTCGAGACGAGAGGCTATGAAGAAACTACGGTGGCCGACATCGCTGCGGTAGCCGATGTCGGGACCCGCACCTTCTTCAACTACTTCGCCAGCAAGGAAGAGCTACTTTTCCCGGAGACGGACGAGCGCGTGCGGGCCGCGGTGGCTGCGATCGGCAGCAGGCGGCCGGGGGAACGCCCGGTCGAGGTGTTGCTACGGGCCTTGCGTGCGGCCGGTGACAATCCCGGCGAGCATCTCGTCGACGACCTGAACGCCCGGATCGCCGCGCTGCGCGCGCAGGTGTCGCGCACCGTGCCCTCGGTGAGCGGGCGGGCCGCGCACGCGCAGCTGGTCGCGCAGCGCGAGATCGCCCGGCAGCTACACGTGGCGTTTCCGGCCGAACTGGACGAGGTCGGGGCCGCCGCGCTGGTCGGCGCCGTCGTCGGTGCCGTCTCGGGTGCGCTCACCGTGCTGTTCCAGCAGCCGTTGAACGGCGCCGAGGACGGCGAGCGGCTGCACCGGCGCATCCACGAGACGACCTCGCGGGTGCTCAAGCCGTGGCTTGCCTCGCAGGTCGAAACCCGGGGCTGATCAGCCGAACTGCTGCCACCCCAACCGGATCACCATCCCGACGACCACCACGAGCAGCACGACGCGAACGAACTTCGCGCCGTTGCGCAACGCCATGTGCGAGCCGACGATCGCGCCCGCTACATTGCCGACCGCCATGGCCGCGCCGAGCGCCCACAGGATGTTGCCGGTGGCGCCGAAGAAGATCAGCGCGCCGACGTTGGAACCGCAGTTGATCACCTTCGCCATCGCGGCGGCCCGGACGAACTCGGTGCCGAGCAGGGTGGCGAAGGTGATGATGAGGAAGGTGCCGGTGCCGGGACCGAGCAGGCCGTCGTAGAGGCCGACCAGGCCGGCGGCCAGCGCGATGGTGAGGATGAACTTGCGGCGCGTCGGCGGGTGCGTGGCGAGGGTGACGCCGATCGACGGGCGCAGCGTGACGAACACGGCGACGGCGACGAGCACCACCATCACGATGGGGATGAACAGCTCGCGGTCGATCAACGACACGGCCGCGGCGCCGATCGCGGCGGTGACCGCGGCGATCACGGCTGCGGGCAGCAGCACTCGCCAGCGCAACGGCACCTTTCTGGCGAAGGTCACCACCGACGCGCCGGTGCCCGCGACCGCCGCCAGCTTGTTGGTGCCGAGCGCGGTCTGCGGTGTGATGGTCGGCGCGACGAGGAACAACGTCGGCAGGATGATCAATCCGCCGCCACCGACCACCGCGTCCACCCAGCCGGCGGCCGTCGCCGCCGTCAAAAGAACTGCCCAATCACCGATCTGCACGTCGGTGAGCCAATCAGATCGGATATCCAAGTCCAGTGAGCAGTCCAGTGCGTGGCCCGGCGCGGCGGCGGACTCGGACCGACGGCGTCGCGCGGGAGGTCCGGCTTCGAGCGGCATGGTCGACGGCGTCGCGGGGCGGGTGCCAGGCGAAACCGCTCGGTCGACCTAGGCTGAGGACGTGCGCCGGTTCAGTCTGTGGCTTCGTGGCAAGCCCATCGTTGCGGATTCGATGCTGGCGATTGTCCTGCTGGCGCTCGAGATCCTCGGCGCCGCCAATGCGGAGCACAAGGTCGCCTCGCTCGCCATCGGGTTGTGGTTGCCGGTTCCGGTGGTGTTCCGGCGGGTGTATCCGCGGGCGATGGCGGTGGCGTCGCTGCTGCTGTCGTTCACCGCGAGCGCGGTGCAGTACGTGGTGGGCGACGAAAAGGTCGAGCACATCACGTTGTTCAGCCTCGGCATCATGCTGTACACGCTGGTCGCTTATGTCGGGCGGCGGGAAGGTCTGTGGTTTGCGGCAGGTCTGGTCGCGGACACTGCGCTGTCGTACTCGGCGGAGGTCGTCAGGTCCGCCAGCGACGTCATCTTCACCGTCATGTTCTTCGCGTTGTGCTGGACGCTGGCCGAATTCATCGGGGCCCGGCACGCTTACGACACCGAGGTCGCGGCGCGGCTGGCGGTCGCCGACTACGACAAGGAGCGGCGCGCCCACGACGCCGTGTCCACCGAGCGCACCCGGATCGCGCGGGAACTGCACGACGTGGTCGCACACGCGGTGAGCGTGATCATCGTGCAGGCGGACGGCGCGCGCTACGCGTTGCGCCGCGATCCCGACGCGGCCGAACAAGCGCTCAGCACGATCGCGAGCACCGGTCGGGAGGCGCTGCGCGAATTACGCAGAACCGTCGCGCTTTTGCGCACCGAACACGCGCCCGACCAGTTGCCGCAGCACGGGACCGCGGGCCTGGCGCGGGTGGTCGAGATGATGCGCGGCACCGGCCTGGCGGTGGAACTCGAGCTGACCGGTGAGCTCGACGACATCGCACCCGAGGTCAGCCTCGGCGTGCACCGCATCGTGCAGGAATCGCTCACCAATACGCTGCGGCACGCGGGCCCGCACCCCAAGGCATGGGTGCAGATCCGCCGGCGCGACACCGACGTGACCATCGACATCAGCGACACCGGCGGGGTCCCGCTCGACGAGCCGTCCATGCGGTTCAAAGGCGGCGGCATGGGGTTGGTCGGCATGCGCGAACGCATCGCGGTCCTCGGCGGCACCTTGGAAACCGGCCGCGCCGCCGACGGTGCCTGGCGGGTGCACGCGACCATCCCGCTCGAACCCGGCTTTCCGGAGTAGTTGCGCCGCGCTGCCTTCCGCTCGTTGCGCGACCGGCCGGGCCGCCGCGTCCGTCGGGCACAAGAGTGCCCGCCGCTCATGAAACTGCCGGCAGATTTGGGTGCGCCAGGCGGAATCCATCGTGACCCCGGCGTGCGCCCGGCTCTGCTGCGGTGCCATCGCCAGCACCGACCGTGCGTGGTGGGCGAGCGGGTGCGCGGCCGTGGGCACGTTAGATTGGGGGCGTGCCGATCACCGTTCTCGTTGTGGATGACCAGGAACTCATGCGTATGGGGCTGAAGATGGTGCTCGGTGCGCATCCCGACATCGAGGTGATCGGGGAGGCGGCGAACGGGGCGGCCGCGGTGAGCCGGGCGGCGGAGTTGCGGCCCGATGTGGTGTTGATGGATGTGCGGATGCCCGTGGTGGACGGGGTGACCGCGACCGCGCGGATCGTCGACGCGGGCCACGGCTGCCGGGTGCTGGTGATGACCACGTTCGATCTCGACGAACACGCTCTCGGTGCGTTGCGCGCGGGGGCCAGCGGCTTCCTGCTGAAGGACACGCCGCCGGAGGATCTCATCTCCGCCATCCGCAGTGTCGCCGCGGGCGACGCGGTGGTGTCGCCGAAAGTGACCAAGCGCCTGCTGGATCGGCTCATCGCCGAGGATCCGGCGCGGATGCGCGACCCCGGTGTGCTGGAGGTGCTCACCGCGCGCGAACGCGAGGTGCTCGAGCAGATCGCCGCGGGCCGCTCGAACGCCGAAATCGCCGAGCAACTCTTCCTTTCCGAGGCCACGGTGAAAACTCATGTCGGCCGGGTGCTCACGAAACTCGGTCTGCGCGACCGGGTTCAGGCTGTGGTGCTGGCTTATGAGACCGGATTGGTGCGCCCCGGCGGCTGACGCCGACAACTCCGTAGCAAAACGCACGATGCCCCGACCATTTCGGGCTGTCCCTAGGAGTGTTCGAGTGCTGGACTGAACAGTACAAACTTCAGGGGGAAGTCATGGATTCTATTTTTTATTGGAATGCCGTCGCGCTGGAAGCGAATCGCATCAGCCACAGCAACGGCGCCAACGAACAGACGGGCCCGCCGCTCAGTGCGCGGGCGTTGGGCATCGTGCACCTGGCGATGTACGACGGCTACATCGGTGTGCTCGGCGACAGCGCGCAATACCCGCCGTATCTCCCCGATCTACCGCCCGCACCACCGGGCGCGAATGCCGATGCCGCGGTGGCCGGTGCGGCGCATTCGACGTTGACGTCGTTGTTCCCACGTCAGCGCGAGGCGATCGATCAGGCGCGGGACGAGGCGGGACTCAGCGGCCCCGGCGTCGACGAAGGACTGGCGTTCGGCCGGCTCGTCGCCGAACGGATCCTGGCCGACCGCGCCGACGACCCCGACGCGAGCGGCACCGGATACCAGCCCTCACCTGAGCGTTTCCACCACAGAGTCGACCCGTTCAACCCTAATCAGGGCTTCCACGGCCCGTTCTACGGCGCGCGATCCAAGCTGTTCTCCGCGACCGAACGGCACCGGAACGCGCCACCGCCCGACGGCGACGGCGCGGAGTACGTCGAGACGCAACGGATCGTCCGCGTCACCGGGATCGCCCCCGACCTGCTGGGCACTCTGCCGTCGTTCCTCATCGAGGGCCTCCCGCCGGACCGGCAGCGCCGCACCGAGGAACGGACGCTGATCGGCCTGTTCTGGGCTTACGACGGAGCGAACGGTATCGGCACACCGCCGCGTCTCTACAACCAGATCGTGCGCACGGTCGCCGAGAACCGGAACAATTCGACGCAGGAGAACGCGCGATTGTTCGCGCTGGTCAATGTCGCCATGGCCGACGCGGGAATCCTTTCCTGGGAGCAGAAATACTTCCACGACCTGTGGCGCCCCGTGCTCGGCATTCGGGAACACGCCCCGGCGATGGGACCGGGTGCGGTCGAAGGTGACAACGGCATCGGCACCGATACCCAGCTGGATTGGTTGCCGATGGGCGCACCGGCGTCGAATTCGACCAATCGGAATTTCACACCGAATTTCCCCGCCTATCCCTCCGGGCATGCGACATTCGGCGCGGCCGCCCTGCACATCGTGCGGCGGTTCTACGACATCGCCGAGGACGACCGGAATCCGGACGATCTCGCCGACGGCCTCACGTTCGTGTCCGACGAACTGAACGGCGTCACCACCGACAACACCGGCACGGTGCGCCCGCGCCACGTCCGCAGCTTCCCCGACGGGCTCTGGCAGATGATCGTGGAGAACGGACGCAGCCGGGTCTGGCTCGGCGTGCACTGGGAATTCGACTTCGCGCCGCGGCTGTTCGGCATCGGTGGCCTGGCCCTCGGACTCGACATCGCCAACGACATCTACAACACCGGGATGCGCAAGTCGACGGCCGGCCCGGGCTGACCCGCACCGGATCTCAGCGGGCTCTCAGGCGGATTCGGGAGAAAAATGGCGCCGCCGGACGTTGCAACCAGTAGATCGTCCGAAAGGATCGCCATGCCCGTCCTGGTATTCGTGCTCTACGTGGTCACCGAGATCGCCGCGCTGGTCGCCGTCGGCCAGTGGCTCGGCGTGATTCCCGCCATCCTGCTGCTGATCGCCGGATCGACGGCGGGCATGCTGCTCGTCGGCGCGCAGGGACGGCGGGTGTTCGAACAGTTCCGCCGGGCCGGGCGCGGCGAGATCGCACCGGGCACCGCGGTCGCCGACGGCGCGCTCGTCGCGACGGGCGCGGTGCTGATGTTCGTGCCCGGACTGGTCACCTCGCTGTTCGGCCTGCTGCTGCTGTTGCCGCCGACCCGGATGCTGGTGCGTCCGCTGCTCACCGCGTTCGCCGCCCGCCGGTTCGCCAAGCTGGCGGCCGCGGCGCCGTACCGCGGCGTGGTGATCGACGGCGATCAGGTGGTGGACGGCGTCGTGGTGCAGCAGTGGTACGACGACGGACAAGGCAACGCCCACCGCGCGATTACCAAGTCCTAGTCTCGCTATTACCAACGGGTAGTAAAGGCACGCCAGCGCGCTAGGGATCCGCGCGAAACAGGGCTATGGTGGCGCGATGGCCACCGAGCAACTCACCATCACGGTGAGCGAGGAGCTAGCCGCAGCGGTCAAGAAGGCTGCGGCTGCTGCCGGACAATCGATCTCCGGATTCACCGCCGCCGCGCTGCGGCTGGAACTGATCGCCATCGAAGCGGGGTGTCGACCCGGCTCGAATCCGGGGCCGTCGCGCTTCGCCGAAGTGATGACGGTGCTGGCGTGCCCCGAGGACACGGTGCCGCACCCCGTACTGAACGGCTGACCTGAACGCCTGAAACAGGCATACGGCAGACTGGTGCCTCGTGCATACCCAGTTGCTGATCGGCGGTCGTTTCTACAGCTCCAGTTCCCCGGATGCGACCGCGATGGCGGTCGCCGACGGAACCGTGGTCTGGCTGGGCGCCGAACAGCCGGGCCGGGCGCTGCACCCGGACGCCGAGGTCATCGACCTGGACGGCGCGTTCGTGGCGCCGGCCTTCGTCGATCCGCACGTGCACGTCACCGCGCTGGGGCTGAAGCTCACCGGACTCGACCTGTCCGCGGCCCGCTCGCTCGAGCACTGCCTGACCCTGCTGAGCGACTTCGCCGCGGCGCAGCCCACCGGTGCGATCCTCGGCGACGGCTGGGACGAAACCACCTGGCCGGAGGGGCGCCCGCCCACCACCGCGGAGATCGATGAGGCCGCGGGCGCACGGCCCGTGTATCTGTCCCGGGTGGACGCGCACTCGGCCGTGGTGTCCTCGGCCCTGCTCGACACCCTGCCGCAGGTCACCGCCGCCGACGGGTTCACCCGCGGCGAGCCGGTGCGCGCCGCCGCGCATCACCTCGTGCGCAGCGCGGTGCTCGCGGAACTCGATCGGGCACAACGAGATCGGGCCAGGACCGCGGCGCTGGACCACGCGGCCGCGCACGGCGTCGTCGCGGTGCACGAATGCGGGGGACCGGAGATCGCGGGCCGCACCGACATTCGTGAACTGCTCGACTTCCAGCACGGCGTCGAGGTGCGGGCGTACTGGGGTGAAGCGGTCGCCAGCGCGGATGAGGCACGCGCGCTGGTCGCCGAACTCGGGGTGCACGCTCTCGGCGGAGATCTGTTCGTAGACGGCTCTTTCGGATCCCACACCGCCTGGCTGCGCGACCCCTACGCCGACGACCCGGGTACCGGCCGCGCCTACCTCGACGCCGACACCATCACCGCCCACCTGCGCGCCTGCACCGAGGCAGGCATCCAAGCCGGCTTCCACGTGATCGGCGACGCCGCCATGGACGCGATCATCACCGGATTCGACCGTGTGGTCAGCGAATTCGGCGGCCCCGCCGTCGCCGCCCGCGGCCACCGCGTCGAACACGCCGAACTGCTCGACGCCGACCAGATCGCCAAACTCGCTTCCTGGGGCGTAATCGCCAGCGTGCAACCAGGATTCGACGCGGCATGGGGCGGCACCGGCGGCATGTACGCCGCCCGCCTCGGCGCCGAACGCGCCGCCACCCTGAACCCGTTCGCCGCCATGGCCGCCGCGGGCATCTCCCTCGCCATCGGCTCGGACGCCCCCGTCACTGCCCTGGACCCCTGGGCCGCCATCCGCGCCGCAGTCAACCACCGCACCCCCGGCCACGGCCTGTCCCCCCGCGCCGCCTTCGCTGCTGCCACCCGGGGCGCCTGGCGCGCGGGCGGCGTCCGCGACGGCATCGCAGGCACCCTCGTCCCCGGCGCCCCCGCCTCCTACGCAGTCTGGGACGCCGACGAACTCGTCGTCGCGTCCGCCGCCGACACCGTCCAACGCTGGTCCACCGACCCCAGATCCCGCGTCCCCGGCCTGCCGCCCCTGACACCGGACGCGCCCCTGCCGAACTGCCTGCGCACCGTGCACCGCGGAGCCGTCATCCATGAGGCGTGAACGCGCCGTGCCCGGGATGACAGCAGACCATCGAGCTAACGCAGCGGGGTTGTCCTCCGGTGCTCCGCAGCGAAAGGCAACCACTCGTGGTGCGTGAACGACTATCGGCCGCGCTGGACCGGTACCCCGTGCTGTGGCGGTCGGTGTCGGCGATCCTGGCCGGACTGTTGCTGTTCGGCAGCTTTCCGCCGCGACCGTGGTGGTTCCTTGCGCCGCTGGGCATTACGGTGCTCACGCTGACGGTGCGGGGCAGCGGGCGGCTGCGCGGTGGGTTCGGGTACGGGCTGCTGGCCGGTCTCGCGTTTTTCGTGCCGCTGTTGCCGTGGACCGGGATCTACGTCGGACCGCTGCCTTGGCTGGCGCTTTCGGCGGTGTGCGCGGTGTACATCGGGCTATTCGGGCTGATGGCGCGCCTTCTGGGAAGAATGCCCGGCTGGCCGCTGTGGGTGGCGCTGGCGTGGGCGACCGCGGAGTGGGCTCGGTCCAGCTTTCCCTTCGGTGGGTTCCCGTGGGGCCGTTTGGCGTTCGGGCAGGCCGACGGATGGTTCCTGTCGCTGGCCTCGCTCGGTGGCGCACCGCTGGTCAGCTTCGCGGTGGCCCTCACCGGAACCGGTGCCGCAGCACTGATTTCGGCTATGTGGCCGAGACGGCAAGCGAACTATCGCACGAGCGGTCCGGATGATGTTCGCGCGGAGTCGAATAGCGGTGCCGCGTCGACCGAAGACGCTGCCGCGCGCAGCGGTAACTCCGAAGTCCCCAGCCGAGCGGCGGAGACCTCGGGGATCGCCGGGACACGTCGCCTGCGCACCGCAGTGGTCACCGCAGCAGTCACAGTGGTCCTCATGCCGGTCGCCGGCCTGCTGCTCGGCTCCGCACTACCCGACCCGGATCGCGGCGACCGCAC
Organism: Nocardia suismassiliense; assembly: GCF_900269665.1. GTDB lineage: Bacteria > Actinomycetota > Actinomycetes > Mycobacteriales > Mycobacteriaceae > Nocardia > Nocardia suismassiliense. Next base: position 6,191,931 of record NZ_LT985361.1, on the reverse strand, counting down.
CATCACCGTGGCCGCGATCCAGGGCAGCGTCCCGCGCCTCGGACTCGATTTCAACGCGCAACGGCGCGCCGTCCTGGACAACCACGTCCGCCGCACGAAAGAACTGGCGCGCGCGGTGGAGGCAGGGCAGGCGAAGAAGCCGGATGTGGTGATCTGGCCGGAGAACTCCTCCGATATCGATCCGCTGCGCAATGCCGACGCCGCGACCCTGATCACCGAGGCGTCCGAGCAGATCGGCGCGCCCATCCTGGTCGGCGCGGTGCTGGTGAACGGCGATCGCACCACGACCAACTCGGTGATTGTGTGGAACGGCGTGGCGGGCCCGGGGGAGCGGCACGACAAGAAGATCATCCAGCCGTTCGGCGAGTACCTGCCGATGCGCTCGTTCTTCCGATTGTTCTCCGAATACGCCGACCGCGCCGGATATTTCGTGCCGGGCCACGGCGACGGCGTGGTGCAGGCCGCCGGCATCGATATCGGCGTCGCGACCTGCTACGAGGTCGCTTTCGACCGCGCCTTCGAGGACGCGATGCGCGCGGGCGCCCAGCTGCTCACCGTGCCGACGAACAACGCGACGTTCGGCGACAGCGAGATGACCTACCAGCAGCTGGCCATGTCGCGCATCCGCGCCGTCGAGCACGGCCGCGCCCTTGTTGTCGCGGCGACCTCCGGGGTGAGCGCGATCATCGCCGCGGACGGCAGCGTGCGGCAGGAGACCCCGCAGTTCGTGCCCGCCGCCTTGGTCGCCGATCTACCGTTGCGCACCAGCAACACGCTCGCGACTCGCGTCGGTCCCGCACCGGAGGTCGTCTTCGTCGTGCTGACCGCCGCCGCCCTCGTGGCCGCCGTGGTTCGGCGTCGGCGGGCGCACACCGCGGCTGCCCCGCGCACCGAGATCGGGCAACCCGTTTCCTGACCGGCCCGAATACGGACCGAACACTCGGTATTTTCTGTGGCAGCTGTAGCCATATTGTGATGTAGCGCATGATTCGCCGAAACCGATGGGGTACGCGGCCGTTTTCTTGTCGCGTCACCTATCTTCCTGGCCTTTTTCCGAGGCGCGTGCCCTAATCGCCCGGTTCGCGAGGATGTAGCTAGTCAAAGTCACGGTGTGCCAACGGCGTTGGATGTGAAACAAATCCAACACGGCGGCAATCCGCCCGTTCCGACGCTCCGAATCATCTGTCGTGGATCCCGTCCATGATCGGCGCCTGCGCGCCGGTCGTGCGGCGGTTGCTAGGGGAGTTGCGTCAACAGAGGCAGAACGGAGTGATTGATGAGTTCATTGGCCACGGACCGCGTCGACCAATGTTCATCCGGCGAATTTTCGGCACAACCGTTCGCTTTGTCGCCGGCGCAAACGGCGCTCTGGTACGCGCAGCGAATCCGCCCGGATGTGCCGCTGACCATCGCCCAGTATGTGGAGATCCACGGTGACCTGGATGTCGGGCGGCTGCTCTATGCGATCGAGCGCTTCGGCGCCGAGACCCAGGTCGGCCAGATACGGCTGCTGGAGATCGATGGCATCCCGCATCAGCGCGTCGACAGCACCCGCCGCCCCGGCTGGGCCCGGCTCGACCTGCGCGCCGAGGCCGACCCGAAGGCGGCGGCGCTGCGCTGGATGAACGAGCACGCCAGCTCGCCGATCGATCTGGAGCACGATCCGCTCACCACCAATGTGGTGCTGCGGACCGGAGATGCGGACTACATCTGGTACGCCCGTGCCCATCACATCGTGATCGACGGCTACGGCGCGATGAACGCGCTCACCCGCACCGCCGAGATCTACACCGCGGTGGAGAACCACACCGAGCCGGTGGCCTCGCGGGCCACCCCGCTGGTCGAGATGTACGCCGACGAGCTGCGCTACCGGGATTCCAGCCGGTTCCGCGCCGACCGGGACTACTGGCTCGAGCAGCTGGCGGGCGCGGGCGAGCCGATGAGCCTCAGCGGCGCCACCGTCACCGCCGCGACGCACGAGGCGGGCAGGCGCACCGCTACCGGTGTGCTCGACGACCGGTGTCAGTCCGCGATGAACGAGGCGACCGCCGCCTTCGGCACCGCCAACTCGGCGCTGTTCGTCGCCGCGCTGGCCGCGTATGTGCGGTCGGTGACCGGTAACCCGGATGTGGTGCTGAGCCTGCCGGTGTCCGCGCGCACCACCGTGTCGCTGCGGCGCTCGGCCGGTGTGGTGTCCAATGTGGTGCCGATCCGGCTGAAGTTCACCGCCGACACCACCGTCGCCGACGTGGTGAAGGCCACCGAACTGCAGATCACCGGCGCGTTGAGACATCAGCGCTACCGCCACGACGACATTCGCCGCGACTGCGGCTACTCCCGCGACGCGCGCGGCTTCTTCGGCCCGATGGTCAACATCATGTTGTTCCACAACGAGCTGAAGTTCGGCAGCCTGGTCGGCTCGCTGAACGTGCTGGCCACCGGCCCGGTCGAGGACCTGTCGATCAACCTGTACAACGGCGTCGGCAACCGCATCCACGTCGACTTCGAGGCCAACGCGCGGCTCTACAGCGAGACCGAGGTGGCCACCCACCACGACCGCTACCTCGATTTCCTCACCCGTTTCCTCACCGCCGCGCCGGACACCCGCGCGGAGACGCTCACCGCGATCACCGCGGCCGAACGCAGCCGGGTCCTCTACGACTGGAACGCCACCGAGACCCCGCCGCACCTCGGCACGCTCGCGAGCCTGTTCGCCGAGCGGGCCGCGAGCTGCCCCGACGCCGTCGCCCTCGAATTCGGCGACGAGACACTCACTTACGCCGAACTCGACGACCGCGCCAACCGGCTGGCCCGGCTGCTGATCACCCGCGGCGCGGGCCCGGAGACGGTGGTCGCGCTGTGCCTGCGGCGCAGCATCGAACTCGTCGTCGGCATGTACGCGATCGTCAAGTCCGGCGCGGCGTACCTGCCGCTGGACCCCGAGCACCCGGCCGAGCGCATCGAGCAGATCGTGCGCCAGGCCGCACCGGTCTGCGTGCTCACCGCCGACCGCGACGCGCTGACCCTGTCCGTGAGCAGCCTCGCCATCGACGCGGTCGATCTGTCGCGCTTCGACGGTGCCCCGATCACCGACGCGGACCGTATCGCCGCCTTGCGGGCCGACCACCTGGCCTACGTCATCTTCACCTCCGGGTCGACCGGAAAACCCAAGGGCGTCGGCGTGACCCACGCCGCGATCGTCAACCGGCTGCGCTGGATGCAGCACGAGTACCCGCTCGACCACGCCGACGCGGTATTGCAGAAGACCCCGGCGACTTTCGACGTCTCGGTGTGGGAGTTCTTCTGGCCCTTGCAGATCGGCGCGCGGCTCGTGGTCGCCGAGCACGACGGGCACCGGGACCCCGGCTATCTTGCTCGCCTTATCACCGAAAAGCACATCACCACAGCGCATTTCGTGCCGTCCATGCTGTCGGTGTTCGTCACCGACACCGATGTGCGCGGTTGCACGGCGCTGCGTCAGGTGTTCTGCAGCGGTGAGGCGCTGCCCGCCGCGACGGTGCGCGACTTCTACGCCGCGCTGCGCTCACCCATCGTTCCCAGCACTTCGCAAACCGCCCCCAGGCACCACCCGGCGTTGCACAACCTCTACGGCCCAACGGAAGCCGCGGTCGACGTCACCTACTGGCCCTGCCCCGCCGACCCGGCGAGCGTGCCGATCGGCTCGCCGGTCTGGAACACCCAGACCTACGTGCTGGACGCCCGCCTGCGACCAGTGCCGCCCGGCGTCGTCGGCGAGCTTTACCTGGCCGGCGTGCAGCTGGCCCGCGGCTACCTCGGCCAGCCCCGCCTCACCGCCGACCGTTTCGTGGCCAACCCGTTCACTCCGGGTGCCCGCATGTATCGCACCGGCGACCTGGCTCGCTGGCAGCTCTCGGCCGAGCACCCCGGCGTGCTGGAGTACATGGGCCGCAGCGACTTCCAGGTGAAGATCCGCGGCCTGCGCATCGAACTCGGCGAGATCGAGGCGGCACTGCTCGCCGACGACCGGGTGGCCAGAGCGGTCTGCGTGGCGCACACCGGGCGCAACGGCGACGAACTGGTCGCCTACGTCGTCGCGACCCCGGACGCCGAGGACTATCGCCCGCCGACCCCGTCGGCCAGCACTCCGCATCCGGTGTCCCGGATCGACACAGCCGCACTGCTGACCGCGCTGCGTCGTACCCTGCCCGCGTACATGGTGCCGTCCGCGCTGATGGAGCTCGACGAGCTGCCGCTCAGCGCCAACGGCAAGATCGATCGCAAGGCGCTGCCCGCTCCCGTGCTGGGCTCGCGCTCGGCAAGCAGGTCCACCGCCGAGCCGCGCACCGAGGTGGAGCGGGTACTCGCAGGCATCTTCGCCGAGGTGCTCGGCACCGACGACTTCGGGGTCGAGGACAGCTTCTTCGACCTCGGCGGCAACTCGCTGATCGCCGCCCGTGCGGTGGCCAGGATCAATGCCGCCCTCGGCACCGGACTCACCATCCGCGACCTGTTCGAGGCCTCGACCATCGCCGCGCTCACCGAGTGCTTCGCCACGCACACCACCGACGTCGCCTCGCCGAAACTGATCGCGGGCGAACGGCCGGAACGGATTCCGCTGTCGCTCGCTCAGCAGCGACTGTGGATCCTGAACCGGTTCGCCGAACACGCCGCTGCGTACAACATGCCATTGGCCGTCCGGATCGAGGGCGCCCTCGACGTCGAGGCACTGCGCGCCGCGCTGATCGACGTGATCGAACGGCACGAGAGCCTGCGGACCACCTTCCCGGAGGCGGCGGACGGACCGTGCCAGCTGATCCATCCGGCCGCCGAGATCCCGCTCACCCTCGACCCGATCGACGCCACCGGCGCCGACGTCGCGGCGCTGGCCACCGAGTTCGCCGGCTACGGCTTCGATCTGCGCATCCAGGCGCCGATCCGGGTGGCGCTCTACACCACCGGGCCGGACCAGTGGGTGTTTCTCCTTGTGCTGCATCACATCTGCGGTGACGGCTGGTCGATCGCGCCGCTGGCCCGGGATCTGATGACCGCGGTCTCGGCGCGCAGCGAGGGTGCCGCGCCGCAGTGGACGCCGCTGCCCGTGCAGTACGCCGATTTCGCGCTGTGGCAGCGCGAGTTGCTCGGCAATGAGGCCGATCCGGCCAGTGCGCTGAGTGCCCAACTGACGCACTGGCGTTCGGCGCTGGCCGGGCTGCCGGACCAGCTCGACCTGCCGCTGGACCGTCCGCGCCCGCTGCGCCGCTCCACCACCGGCGCAAGGGTCGAGTTCACCATCGCCCCGGAAATCCGGCGCGCCGCAGGCGAACTCGCGGCCTCCCGCGGCGTGAGCATGTTCATGGTGCTGCACGCCGCGCTGGCGACGTTGCTCGCGCGGCTGTGCGCGAGCACCGACATCGCCATCGGCACGCCGATCGCCGGCCGTTCCGACCCGGCGCTCGACGAGCTGGTCGGCATGTTCGTCAATACGCTGGTGCTGCGCACCGAGGTGGACCCCGCCGCGGGCTTCGACCGCATGCTCGACGTGGTGCGCGAGGCCGACCTCAACTCCTTCGCCAACGCCGACGTGCCGTTCGAGCGGCTGGTCGAGGTCGTCAACCCGGAACGCTCCGCCGCCAGGCATCCGCTGTTCCAGGTGATGCTGTCCTACGATCGCGCACCGGACCTGCGCGTGGAGCTGTCCGGCTTGCGCGCCGAGGTGCTGCCGATCGTCTCCGACATCGCCAAGTTCGACCTGCAACTGGTGGTGCACGACGATATTTCCGACGGGCCGCTGACGGCCGAATTCGGCTATGCCACCGACATTTTCGACAAGTCGACGGTCGAGTCCTTCGCCCGCCGCTTCGTCGCCGTGCTCAACGCGGTGGTCGCGGCGCCGAGCCTGCCGATCGGTGATCTCACCATCCTGGACCGCCGCGAACTGGCCAACCTGGTGCCGATCGCGGGCTCGCCCGCCGAGCCGTTCAGCACGCTGGCCCAGCTGCTCACCGACACCGCCGAACGACTGCCGGACGCGGTGGCGGTGCGCTACCTCGGCACCGACACCACCTACCGCGAGCTCGACGAGACGTCGAACACGCTGGCGCGCGCCCTGATCGAGCACGGCGCGGGCCCCGAGGTGGTCGTCGCGATCGCGCTGCCGCGTGGCCTGGACGCCATCACCGCGGTGTGGGCCGTCGCGAAAACCGGTGCGGCTTATGTGCCGATCGATCCGGGCTACCCCGGCGAGCGGATCGCGCACATGATCAGCGACTCCGGCGCCATGCTCGGCCTCACCGACGCGGAATGCCTTGCGGCCATGCCAGAATGGCCCGCGCCGCGCGGCAAGCACCGTAAGCACTCGGTCGATTGGCTGGTGCTCGGCTCCGCGGAGCTGGCCGAAGAATGCCTGAACTACACCAGCGCGCCGATCACCGACGCCGATCGGCATCTCCCGCTGTGCACGGTGCATCCGGCGTACCTGATCTACACGTCGGGCTCGACCGGCACGCCGAAGGCCGTGGTGATCACCCACGCCGGGCTCGCGTCGCTGGCGAACGAGCAGACGCATCTGTTCGGCGTCTCGGATTCGGCACGGACACTGCACTTCTCGTCGCCCAGCTTCGACGCGTCGGTGCTGGAGCTGCTGCTCGGGTTCGCCGCGGGCGCGACCATCGTCGTCGCCCCGGCCGACCTGTACGGCGGCGCCGAACTCGCCGCATTCCTGCGGACGGAACGGGTCACCCACGCCTTCATCACCCCCGCCGCGCTCGCGACCGTGCCCACCGAGGGCCTCGACGAGCTCGAAGCGGTCATCGTCGGCGGTGAGGCGTGTGCCGAGGAACTGGTGGAGACCTGGTCGATCGAGCACCGCATGCACAACATGTACGGGCCATCCGAGGCGACCGTCGCGGCCACCGCGACCGGGCCGCTGGTGCCGGGCCGCCCGGTGCCGCTGGGCAGGCCGATCCGCGGCATGCGGTTGTTCGTGCTGGACGGCCGACTGCACCCGGTGCCACCGGGGACGCCGGGCGAGCTGTACCTGTCCGGCCCCGGCCTGGCGCGCGGCTACCACGGCCGCTACAGCCTGACCGCACAGCGCTTCCCGGCCAACCCGCACGGCAGGCGGGGCGAGCGCATGTACCGCACCGGCGACCTGGTGGTCGTCGAGCCGGGCGGGCAGCTGCGCTTCCTCGGCCGCGCCGACGACCAGATCAAGATCCGCGGCTTCCGCATCGAGCTGCGCGAGATCGACCACGTGCTGCGCGCCCATCCCGGGGTGAGCTTCGCGCTCACCGTGGTGCACACCGACGAGCAGGGCCAGCCGCGGCTCGCGTCGTATGTGACCGCGGACGAGCCGGTGACGGCGGCGGAGGTGATCGAGACCGCGCGTCAGCGGTTGCCCGGATACATGGTGCCCGCCTCGGTCACCGTGCTGGACGAACTGCCGGTCACCCCGGCGGGCAAGCTGGACCGAAAGGCGTTCCCGGAACCCGTTTTCGCCGCCATCGGGTCCTCCCGCGCGCCGAGCACCGAGCTGGAGTTGCGCGTCGCCGCGGTGTTCGGCGACATCCTCGGCCGCCCGGTCACCGGCGCGGAGGACAGCTTCTTCGATGTCGGCGGCAACTCGCTGCTGGCCACCCGACTGGCTGCGGCACTGCACGCGGAATTCGGGGTCGACCTGCCGGTGCGGGCGATCTTCGAGGCGCCGACCGTCGCCGGTGTCGCCGAGCGGCTCACGGAAGCGCCCCGGACGCAGCGGTTGGCGCTGGCTGTGCAGACCACGCGTCCGGGACGCATTCCATTGTCGCTGCCGCAGCAGCGACTGTGGTTCCTCAATCGATATTCTCCCGAATCGAGCGCATATAACATCGCTTTCGTTATCCGAATCTCCGGTGATTTGGATGTGCCCGCGCTGCGTGCCGCGCTCACCGACCTGGTGGAGCGACACGAGGTGCTGCGCACGGTGTTCCCGGAGGACAACGGCGGCGCACAGCAGTCGGTGCTGCCGACCGCTCGCGCGCTGCCGACGGTCGAGCCGATCGACGCCGACGACGCCGGTGCCGTGGCCGCGTTGCGCACCCTCGCGCACACCGGCTTCGACCTGGTCCGCGACACCCCACTGCGAACGACGTTGCTGCGCACCGGCTCCGAGCGCTACCTGCTCGGCATCGTGGTGCATCACATCGCCGCCGACGGCTGGTCGCTCGGCCCGCTGACCAGGGACCTGGCCGCCGCATACGTAGCCAGGCACGAGGGCTCCGCGCCCGGCTGGGCGCCACTTCCGGTGCAGTACGCCGACTTCGGGCTGTGGCAGCGCGCCTGCCTCGGCGACGAGAACGATCCGGGCAGCCTCGCGGGCAACCAGCTCGAGTACTGGCGGACCGCGCTGGCCGATCTGCCCGCGGAACTGCCGTTGCCCTACGACCGGCCGCGGCCCGCGGAACCGACCCAGCAGGCGGGCGCGGTGAAATTCACCGTGCCGGAACCGGTTCAGCACGCCCTCGCCGAATTGGGCCGGGATCAGGGCGTCAGCATGTTCATGGTGCTGCGCTCGGCCCTCGCTGTGCTGCTGCGCGCGGTAACCGGCGGTCGTGACATCGTGATCGGCACGCCGGTCGCGGGCCGCACCGATACCAAACTCGACGAGCTGGTCGGCATGTTCGTGAACACGCTGGTGCTGCGCTCCGATGTCGACCCGGACCGCACCTTCGCCGGCCTGCTGCGCGCCGATCGGGACACCGAGCTGGCCGCGATGGCGCACGCCGATATTCCGTTCGAGCGCATTGTGGAGGAGTTGGGCGGCGAGACACGCAGTTCCGGGCGGCACCCGCTGTTCCAGGTGGCGCTGAGCGTGCAGGACGGACCAGTCCCGACGCTGGAATTGCCCGGTCTCGCACTGCGCGCCGAGGAACTCGACATCGCGCTGGCCAAGTTCGACCTGGAGCTGCGGGTCGCCCACATCGGCTGTGACGCGGGGCCCGGCGAACCCGGTCAGGCTTTCGAATTCGTCTACGCCGCAGAGCTGTTCGACGAATCGACGATCCACACGCTGGCCGACCGGTTCCTGCGGGTGCTCGCGGCGGTCACCGCCGATCCGCGAGTCCTGGTGCGCGACATCGACACTCGCACCGAGCGGGAGCGGCGGCTGTTCGCCCCGGCGACCGGCGGCGCGACCATGCCGCAGTGCACGCTGCCCGCGTACTTCACGGCGACCGCGCACATGCACCCGCATCGCACCGCCCTGCGGTCGGGCACCACCACGCTGACCTACGCCGAGGTGGACCGCCGCTCGAACCGGCTGGCGCGCGCCCTCATCGCCCGGGATATCGGCTCGGGCGACCGGGTCGCGCTCGGGCTCACCCGCTCGATCGAGTCGGTCCTCACCGTGCTCGCGGTGGTCAAGACCGGTGCCGCGTTCGTGCCGGTCGACCCGACCTATCCGACGGACCGGATCCGGCACATGCTCACCGACGCGGGCTGCTGGGTCGGCGTCACCGTCACCGCGCATGCCGAGCAGCTGCACGCGGCCGCCTCGGACGGCCCGGTGACCGACTGGGTGCTGCTGGACGACCCCGACTTCGCCGCCGAACTGGACAGCCACGACGACGCGCTGGTCGACGACCTCGACCGGTTGTGCACCATCGAGGTGGACGATCTGGCCTACCTGATCTACACCTCCGGTTCGACCGGAAAGCCCAAGGGCGTCGCGGTCACCCACGCGGGGCTGTCCAATTTCGCGGACGAGCTGCGCGACCGGATGCGGGTCGACCGCGAGTCGCGCACGCTGCACTTCTCCTCGCCCAGCTTCGACGCCGCGGTGCTGGACCTGCTGCTCGCGGTGGGTTCCGGTGCGGCCATGGTGATCTGCCCGCCCGGGATCTACGGCGGCGACGAGCTGGCCGCGCTGCTGGAACGGGAGCGGATCACGCACACCTTCCTGACCCCGGCCGCGCTGTCCACCATCGACCGGGACCGCTGGCCGCTGCCGCAGCTGCGTGCGCTGATGGTCGGCGGCGAGGCATGCTCGCCCGATCTGGTCGCCCGCTGGGCGCCGGGACGGGCCATGCTCAACGGCTACGGGCCGACCGAGATGACGGTCGTCGCGAGCATCGCGTCGCTGACCGCCGACCGGCCCGTCACCATCGGCACGCTGGTTCGCGGGGCGCGGGCGCTGGTCCTCGACGAGCGGCTGCGTCCGGTGCCGGTGGGCGTGCCCGGCGATCTGTACCTGGGCGGGCACGGGGTGGCCCGCGGTTACTTCGACCGATTCGGGCTCACGGCAACACGTTTCGTCGCCGATCCGTTCGGCCCAGCCGGCGCGCGGATGTACCGCACCGGTGACGTGGTGCGCTGGAACAACGCGGGCGAGCTCTGCTATCTCGGCCGCAGCGACCATCAGGTGAAGGTGCGCGGTTTCCGCATCGAGCTCGGCGAGGTCACCGCCGCGCTCGGTGAGCATCCCGGCGTGCGGTTCGCGCACACCGAGGTGCGGCAGATCGCGGGCGTGGATCGCATCGTGTCGTTCGTGCAGCCCTCCGACGAGCACGCAGGTGTGGATGTGGAGGCGGTGCGCGCCCATGTGGGCGCGCTGTTGCCGTCGCACATGGTGCCCGCGAGTATCACTGTGCTGGAACACATTCCGCTGACCCCGGTGGGCAAGCTGGATACCGCCGCGCTGCCCGAACCGCGGCTCGTCGCGGACGTCGCGTCGCGTGCGCCGGAGACCGCGTCGGAGCTGCTGGTCGCCGAGGTGATGGCGGAGCTGGTCGGCGTCGACGCGGTGCAGGCCGGCGACAGCTTCTTCGATATCGGCGGAAACTCGCTGCTGGCAACACAACTCGTCGCCCGGCTGGCCGCGGCGACGAACATCCGGCTCGAGGTGCGCACCGTGTTCGCCGCGCCACGGGTGGCCGAGCTGGCGGCACTGCTCGACTCGGGTCCCGGTGGCGCGGAGGCGCGTCCGGCTTTGGTGCGTCGCCATCGTCCCGAGCGGGTTCCGTTGTCGGCGGCGCAGCGTCGGCTGTGGTTCCTGAACCGGTTCAACGGATCCGGCGAGGCGGCCGAGCAGACGGCGGGCGCGTACAACGTGCCGGTCGTGCTCCGGATGAACGGCAAGCTCGACGTGGACGCGCTGGTCATGGCGCTGCACGCGGTGCAGGCCCGCCACGAGACGCTGCGCACCGTGTTCCCCGAGACCAACGGCGAACCGGCCCAGCAGGTGCTCGATCTGGCCGCCGCCGCGATCACGCTGTTCGTCGCGACGGTCACGCCCGGCGAGGTCGACGATGCCGTACGGCGTTTTGCCGCACCGGGATTCGACCTGGCCGGCATGGTGCCGATGCGGGCCGCCTTGATCTCGGTCTCGCCCTACGGTGACACCGGCGTGCAGAACCCGGCAGAGGTGTCCGACGAGCACGTGCTCGTGCTGGTGGTGCACCACATCGCGATGGACGGCTGGTCGCTCGAGCCGCTGGCGCTCGACGTGGCGACCGCCTACCGGGCGGCCTGCGCGGGCCGGACACCCGAGTGGACCGAGCTCACGGTGCAGTACGCGGATTACACACTGTGGCAACAGGATGCGCTCGGTGCCGAGCATGATCCCGGCTCGGTGCTGAGCCGCCAGCTCGACTACTGGCGGCGCACCCTGGACGGCAGCCCCGAGCTGTTGACCGTGCCCGCGGACCGGCGGCGCCCACCGGTGCCGTCCTACCGCGGCGGGCTGGTCGAATGCGCGGTCGACGCAAACCTGCACCGGGCCTTGCGGACCGTGGCGACCAGCAACAACGTCAGCATGTTCATGGTGCTGCACGCCGCGCTCGCGGTGCTGCTGCACCGGATGACGGCCACTGACGACATCGCCGTCGGCACGCCCATCGCCGGGCGCGGCCATCCCGCGCTGGACGGGCTGATCGGCATGTTCGTCAACACGCTGGTGCTGCGCACCCGGATCGATCCGGACGCCAGGTTCACCGATCTGCTGCACACCGTCCGCGACACCGATCTCGACGCGTTCGCGCACGCCGACGTGCCGTTCGAGCGCCTCGTAGAGGTGCTGAATCCGGCCCGGTCCCAGGCCCATCACCCGCTGTTCCAGGTGATGCTCTCGGTGCAGAACCAGCCGGTGCGCGGGCTCGACCTGCCCGATCTGCGGATCGAGGCGGCCGATGTGGACACCGGTATCGCGAAGTTCGACCTCCAGTTCACGCTCACCGAAACACAGACGCCGGAACGGGATCCGGCGGGCATCACGCTGTCGGTGAACTATGCGAGCGATCTGTTCGACGAGCAGACCGCGTTGCGGCTCGGCAAGCGGCTCACCAGGCTGCTCGCCGCCGTCGCCGCGAATCCGACTACCGCCGTTGGTGATCTGGAGCTGCTGGATCCTGCCGAATGGTCCGGGCTCGCCCCGGTTCGTGGTGCGGAGCCGGACCGGCCGATCACCTTCCCGGAGGTGTTCGAGGCGGCGGTGAACGTCGACCGCAAGGCGATCGCGTTGCGCGCCGAGGACACTCAGGTGAGCTACGACGCGCTCGACCGGTGGACGAACCGGTTGGCGCGGGTGCTCATCCGGCAGGGTGTCGGTCCGGAAACGCTGGTGGCGCTGGGTATTCCGCGGTCGGTCGAGTCGGTGGCCACGGTGCTCGCGGTGGCGAAGGCCGGTGCCGCGTTCGTGCCCGTCGATCCGCTGTACCCGGCGCATCGGATCGAGCACATGCTGTCGGATTCTGGTGCGGCACTGGGCATCACGCTCGGCGACTATCGGGACGAGCTGCCCGACGGTGTGGACTGGATCGTGCTGGACGACGCGCACTTCCGCGGCGTCGTGCTCGACACGTCGGATGCGCCGATCACCGCGGCGGAGCGCACCGCGCCGCTGCGGGTGGACAATCCGGCCTACGTGATCTACACGTCCGGTTCCACCGGCACCCCGAAGGGCGTGGTGGTCACCCACGGTGGGCTGTCCAACTTCGCCGCCGAGACCGCGCAGCGGTTCGAGGTCCAACCGGGTTGCCGCGTACTGCATTTCGCGACGCCGAGCTTCGATGCGGCGATGCTCGATCTGCTGTTCGCGCTCGGCGGTGCGGCCACACTGGTGATCACGCCGCCCGGTGTGGTCGGCGGGGAAGACCTGGCCAGGGTGTTCATCGAGGAGGCGATCACCCACGCGTTCATCACCACCTCGGCGCTGGGCACGGTGGACCCGACCGGGGTCACCTCGCTGCGGCACGTGCTGGTCGGCGGCGAGGCGCTGCCGCCGGACCTGGTGACGCGGTGGGCGCCGAACCGCAACCTGTACAACGTGTACGGGCCCACCGAGACGACCATCGTCACGGTGATCGGGCAGCCGTTGACGCCGGGTGGGCCGATCACCATCGGTGGTCCGATCCGCGGGGTCAATGCGGCCATCCTGGACACGCGGCTGCACCCGGCGCCGGTCGGCGTCACCGGTGAGTTGCATCTGGCCGGTGCCGCGCTGGCGCGTGGTTACCTGAATCGGCCGGGGCTCACGGCGCAGCGGTTCGTCGCGAATCCGTATGGCAAGCCGGGGGAGCGCATGTATCGGACCGGCGATCTCGTGCGCTGGTGCGCCGGGCAGGCCTCGCTGTCGGCGGGGCGCAGCACGGGCTCGGGCCGGGAGATCGAGTACGTCGGCCGCACCGATCATCAGGTCAAGATCCGCGGTTTCCGGATCGAACTCGGCGAGATCGACGCGGCGCTGGCGCGGCACGAGGCGGTGGAGTTCGCCACCACCATCGGGCATCGCACGCCCGCGGGTACCACCGCGCTGGTGTCGTATGTCAAGGCGCGCAACGGTGTCGAGGTGACAGCGGTCGAGCTCACCGAGCACGTCGCCGGGCTGGTGCCGAATTACATGGTGCCGCAATCGGTCATGCTGCTCGACGAGGTACCGCTGAGCCCGGTCGGCAAGCTGGACCGGAAAGCGTTGCCGGAACCGGTGTTCACCGCAATCGAGGGGTACCGGGCACCAGCCACACCGACGGAGGTCGCGCTGTGTGCGGCGTTCGCGGCGGTGCTCGGTTTGGAAGTGGTGGGCGCCGACGACGGGTTCTTCGAGCTCGGCGGTAACTCGCTGCTGGCCACCAAAGTTGTTGCGCAGGTGCGGGCGAACGGCCTGGACCTGCCTGTGCAGCTGATGTTCGGCGAAGCGACTCCGGCGGCCATCGCCGCGCGGCTCGACGGTTCGGGTGCGGGTATCGCGGCGGCGCTGGGGCCGGTGTTGCCGATCCGGCCGACCGGTGCCGCGGCACCGCTGTTCTGCATCCATCCGGCGATCGGGCTGGCCTGGTGCTACTCGGGGCTGCTCGCGCACCTCGGGCCGGACCGTCCGGTGTACGGGTTGCAGGCGCCGCACGTCGCGGGCGAGGACGGGTTCGCCTCGATCGCCGAGGCCGCGGGACAGTATGTGGCACATATCAAGTCGATCCAGCCGATCGGGCCCTACCACCTGCTCGGGTGGTCGCTCGGCGGCCTCATCGCGCACGAGGTGGCGGTGCGGTTGCAGGAGTCCGGTGATCAGGTCGCGCTGCTGTCGATGATGGACAGCTACCGGCTCTCCGACGCTTGGCTCGAACACGCGATCCCCAGCGTGGCCGAGATCATCGAGGAGTTCGGCAGCGATCAGCTCGACACACCGATCGATCCGGCGATGAACCTGCGCGACGCGGCGGAGCTGCTGCGCACGCGGCCGGGACCGTTCGCGGCGCTCACCGTCGAGCACCTCGAGCGGCTCTACGCCGGCTACACCAACGGCACCCTGCTCGCGCACAGCTTCCGGCCCCGCGTCTTCGACGGCGATCTGCTGTTCTTCACCGCCGCCGCGGACGAGATCAACCGGGCCGACCCGGAGCGCCGCGCTCTTGCCTGGCAGCCGTTCGTCACCGGCGACATCCACGACCACGAACTCCCGTGCAGACACTCGGCGATGACCGCACCCGAATCGCTCGCCGCGATCGGCCCGGTGCTGCGGCGCCGGCTGGACGGCGAGCCCGAGCACCCGTCCGCCAACGGGTTGCATCCGGTTAACGGGGATGCGAAGCGGGGGAAGAACGGCTCACGATCCGAGAAACCTGCCATCGGGATCCGAAAGAAGGAGAAGCAAAGGTGAGTAGACCGGACTGGATGGTGGGGGGAGTCGTGAGCGAGTGTCAGCGAGGGAGCCGGAGGCGTGGTGCGTCTAGGTGCACGGCGGGGTTGAGTGCCAGCGGGGTGGGGTCGTGAGCGAGTGTCAGCGAGGGAGCCGACGGCGTGGTGCGTTTAGGCGCACGGCGGGGTCGAGTGCCAGCGAGGTGGGGTCGTGAGCGCGCGTCAGCGAGGGAGCCGACGGCACGGTGCGTCTAGTCCTAGCGAGGTGGAGTCGTGAGTCTGGCGGTAGAAGTTCTCGGTTTGGTCAAGAGCTACGGCAAGATTCGGGTGCTGGACAACATCGACCTGCAGATTCCGGCGGGCACGGTGATGGGTCTGCTGGGGCCGAACGGTGCGGGCAAGACGACGACGGTCCGCATCGTCACCACTCTGCTGCGCCCGGACAACGGGTCGGTGCGGGTGGCCGGGGTAGACGTGCTGCGCAATCCGGGCGCGGCACGGCGGCGGATCGGGTTGTCCGGTCAGTACGCCGCGGTCGACGCGAATCTGTCCGGGTACGAGAACCTGCGCATGGTCGCGCGGCTCTACGGCATGTCGCACAGTGCAGCCACCAGCCGCGCTGAAGAACTGTTGAGCGCGTTCGGGTTGGACCATGCCGCGCACCGCCGGGCAGGCACCTACTCCGGTGGCATGGCGCGGCGACTCGACCTGGCCGGCGCGCTCGTCGCCCGGCCCGCGGTGGTGGTGCTCGACGAACCGACCACCGGACTCGATCCCCGCGGCAGGCTCGACATGTGGCGTGTCATCGGCGATCTCGTCGACGACGGCACCACCGTGCTGCTCACCACCCAGTACCTGGAAGAGGCCGATCTGCTCGCGGACCGGATCACCGTTATCGATCGCGGACGGGTGATCGCGCGTGGTTCTGCGGACGAGTTGAAGATGTCCATCGGCGGCGACCGGCTCACCATCACCCTCGCCGCCGGTCAGGACGTCAAGCCCGCCTTGACCGTGCTCGCGCAGGTCGGCATCGGCGAGCCCAGTCACGAGGCGGGCACCGACGAGGCGTCGATCGTGGTCGGCGACGGCTCGCGCACCATGGTCGAGGCGCTGCGCCGGCTCGACGACGCGGGCGTGTGCGTGGTGGACGCCAACGTGCACCGTCCGAGCTTGGACGACGTATTCCTTTCTCTCACCGGCACGCCGGCCCGAGACGGGGCCGACCGCCAGCCAGAAACCGATGACGTACAAGAGGAGATTCTGTCGTGACTGCGGTGGTCGATACCCCGAAAATGCCAGCGGTGCAGCTCGATTCGGGGCCGCGGCTGCGGATCTTCCGGGACAGCGCGATCGTCGCCTACCGCAATCTGCTCACCATCCTGCGGGTGCCGACGTTGCTGGTGACCGCGACGATCCAGCCGCTGATGTTCGTATTCCTGTTCGCCTACATCTTCGGGGCATCGCTGGGCGGCAGTCAGTACCGCGAGTTCCTGCTCGCCGGAATCTTCACGCAGACAGTCGCTTTCAACGCGGCCTTCACCACCGTCGGGCTGGCCGGTGACTTGCAGAAGGGCATCATCGATCGGATGCGGACGCTGCCGATGTCGCGGCTGGCCGTGCTGATGGGCCGCACCCTGTCCGACCTGGTCGTCAATGTGCTCAGCGTCGCGGTGATGGTCGGCTGCGGTTACGTGGTCGGCTGGCGGATCAACGGCGGAATCGCCGACGCCGCACTGGCTTTCGGCGTAATCCTGCTGTTCGCCTTCGCCATGTCCTGGGTCGGCGCGCTCACCGGCCTGCTGTCACCCACCGTCGAAGTGGCGCAGAGCGCAGGCCTCATCTGGCTGTTCCCCCTGTCCTTCATCTCCTCGGCCTTCATCTCCGCCGAAACCCTCCCCGGCCCCCTGCGCACGATCGCGGAATGGAACCCGATCACCGCGGTCTCCGCCGCAGGCCGCAAACTCTTCGACAACGACGCACCCCCCACCTTCGCCCCCGCCACCGGCTGGGCCGCCGATCACTGCGTCGGCTACGCCATCGGCTGTTCTGTCGCCATCTTGGCGGTAGCGGTACCGCTGGCGCTGCTCCGCTACCGAAAGGTGGCTAGCCGCTGAGATCGAAGGTGGTCGGCCGCTGAGTTCGGAAGGTGGGTCGGCCGCTGAGCGCGGAAGGCGGCTGGCCGCTGGAGTCCGGAGGGTGGCCAGTCGCTGGGGCCGGAGGATGGTTGCCGCTGCGTCAGGAAGGTAGCTGGCCGCTGAGCCCGAAGGTAGTCGGCCGCTGAGGCCGCAGGTGGTCGGCCGCTGAGGCCGCAGGTGGTCGGCGGCTAGGACCCAGAGGTGGCCAGGTCGCTAGGGCCGGAAGGCCGGTGGCCGCTGAGGCCGGACGTGGTCGGTCGCTAGGACCGGAGGTGGCCAGGCTGGTAGGGCCGGGGGTGGCTGGCCGCTTAGTTCGGAGGCTGCGAGTCGCTAGGGCCGGAAGGTGGTCGGTCGCTGAGTCCGAACGTGGTCAGCGACCGACCGGAGGTGGCTGGTTATTGAGCCAGAATGGCGGCCAGCGGCTAGGGCCTGAGGTGGCCAGCGGCTAAGTCCGGGGCGACTCGCCGCTGAGGCAGGAGGTGGCCAGCCGCTGGTTCGGAAAACGGCCAGCCGTTAGGTCCGGATCGCCCGGTGAATCGTCTCCCGTGCCGCCGCACCCTCGGGTGTCGGACTGGTCGCCCAGATATGAATCATCTGCGGCGCCTCGTGGTAGTCGAGGTGGGTGCCGGTGAAGGTGGGCGCCATGGCCGCGTAGTTGCGGGCTTGGCAGTTCAGGATGTCGTAGGTGCCGCTGAGTACGAGCAGGCGGCCGAGGTGGTCGTTGTTGCCGAGGATCGGGCTGACCCGAGGGTCGGTCGCCGGCAGGTCGCCGCAGTACAGGCTGCCGAAGTAGCGGCACCCCGCCGGGCTGAGGAACGGGTCGAGCTCATCGAGCTCGGCCATTTCCGGCTCCTGGTATCGGTTGTCGAGCACCGGCACGATCAACACGGTCACATGTGGATTCGGCACACCCCGATCGCGCATGATCTGCGCCGCCGCCAACGTAATGGTCCCCCCGACGGAGTTCCCGACCAGACTCACCCGCTCGGGACCTTCCTCGGCGATCACCTTCGCCACGAAGTCGGCGAGCATGTCCGGCACAACCTCGCCGGTGCCCTCGGGTGCCAACGGGTACAGCGGAATGATCAGGCTGGCAGCGGTTTCGGTGATCAGCTCTGCGCACATGTCCCAGCTGGCGTCAGACATCCGCAGCACGAACCCACCACCATGGGTGTACACAACGGTCCGCTCCGGCACCCGATCCCGCTCCGTCGCTGTGTAAATCACCCACTCGTTGCCATGCGGATCAGTCGCGACTTCCGTTTCGACCGCGAACTTCGCCAGGAAATCCGCAGGCGGTTCCTTCGGCATCGGATACTTCCGCGTCAACTCGACCGTGGCTTCGGCGGCGTCAACCGTCACCACCATCTGCTTGATCCCCGATTTCCAGGTCTCCTCGGCAAACCGCTGTGCCTCCGGACTGACCTCGACGCTCTGCGTCATCTGCGCCCCCCAAATTCGTTTATCCAGTTTTCCGTCATGCTGAAGGACCAAGTACCCCGCCCGCTCCTGATCGAATCCTTGTCCGCCCAGTGCCTTCGGCGAAGGTGCACCTGCCCGATAGGTGCCGAAAGGGCTCCCCAGGTGAGCAGTCCAGTGAGCTGAAGACCTAGCCAGGTTTTCCCGTGAGTAGTGCTGGGCGCGTCGTGTGCCGTACCCGGCTTACCTCTGCGGTCGGTCACGCGGCGCTCAGTTCCAGCGTGGTCATCTGGCTGTGGTTGCGTTTCGAGAGCTTCGGGGAATGGAACATGTTGGGGGCAAGGTGGACTCACGGACTGTGTATACCGTTCACAGGCCTTGTCGCCCGTTGCCAGGATGATCGTGCGACATACGGTGTGCGTGGGTGTGGGGAGCGGAGTGAGAGGTACGCGCGGGCTGTGGGATTGCCCCACTGCTGGCGGGGTGCGGTGGTTGCCATCAAGATCCGCACTGGCTCTCGGGTTCCGCACCCAAGGCGGGGGTCCCAAGCGGGTGCGGATCCCGAGAGTGGGTGCGGATTATGCTGGCAGCGGCCAGTTTTCGTGATCGACGGGTATGGGGGCGGGAATACGCGGGGAAGTACGCCATGACGTCCCACTCGAAACCGAACCGATCACCCAGCGGGACATAGGAGTCGGAAAACGCGAGTAAGCCCACCGTGATGTCCCACTTGAGGTTGGGCCGAGCACCGAGCGGGACACAGGGGTGGGAAAACGCGAGTAAGTCCACCGTGATGTCCCGCTCGAGGCCGAGCCGAGCACCCAGCGGGACTTAGGGGTCGGAAACCGTGAGTAAGTTCGCGGTGATGTCCCACTCGAAGCCGAGCCGAGCGCACAGCCGGACACAGGGGTGGGGAACGCGAGTAAGTCCACCGTGACGTCCCACTTGCGGCCGAGCCGAGCACCCAGCGGGACTTAGGGTCGGAAACCGCGGGTAAGTTCGCCGTGATGTCCCACTCGGTACTCAGTTGCTCACCCAGCGGGACATGGCGGCGGCGAGCCGCGCGCTTGGGTGCCACTGGGCTCCGGTTGACCATGAACGAAGCGCCAGAGGGTATGCGAAAGGCCGCCTACATCTTTCGACGCAGGCGGCCTTTTCGTTTACCAATCTCCTGGCCCTGGGTACACCCTTCGGCCTGCAAGGCCTTCCGGCCTGCGGTGGGCCTTGGGCCTGCAAGGCCTCTCAGTCAACCAACCTTCCGGCCGGGCGTTGAAACCTGCTGGCCTGCTGGATATACCGACTTCCCCGGTTTGGCCTTGGAACCTTCCGGCCGGCAAGGCCCTTTCGGTTCAATAACCTTCAGACCCAACAGCGAACCCGGCAGACCCTAAACCCGGCGACGAGTCTTCAGAAGATCGAGGCGCTCCTTCAACAGCTCCTCCAGCTCTTCCTTACTCCGCCGCTCCAGCAGCATGTCCCAGTGGGTGCGCGGAGGTTTGACCTTCTTGGTCTCAACGGTGGTGCCTTCGATCAGCATGCCTTCCTGACCGTTGCGGCACAGCCAGGTCGGGGGGATTTCGGCGTCGTCGGCGAACGGGACGTCGAATTCTTCACCGTTGTCGGTGCGGTACCGGGCGATCCGACGCGGAGCCAGGTCGTGGTCGCGATCGGTCTCGTAGCTCACCGCTCCGAGCCGACTGCCCCGGAGTACGCGATCTGCCATGGTGTGCCTCTCCCTGTGTGCTCGAGTCTTGTTGCTGCGACCGTACGAGCGTCTGGTGCTCGCTGGACCTTATGTGCAACGAACGGGCCTGCGCCGATAGTTCCCGACGGGCCACGGAACCGTTCCATTGTAGTGCCATCGGCGTGCCGACCTCGCCACGCCCGCCATCCGGCGGTTCAAGGGGGTCGTTGAGCGGCTGAGGGCGGTCGAAGCATTAAGGTTCTGCGTCATGTCGAGCCGCTTGTTGTCCTGCCTGACTTGCCGCTAGGGGGTGTGTTCCATCTCTGATCGTCGTCACTCTCGCCAACTGTCCTGCCTGTGGTGTGGGCGAGAGATCGTGGAGTCGGAGGCCGGGCGTCGCCGCCGGTACTGCCGTCAGTCCTGTCGTCAACGTGCCTACGAACACCGCAACAGCCTCAAGGGCACGGGGATCCCCGACGATTCCGTCGTCCTGAGCGCCCAAGAGGCCGCCGACCTGGCCGACCGCTGGTTCGCCGCCCGCTGCGCCGCCGAAGACGTCGCCATCGCCATCGAAGAGAACGCCAGCCCCGAAGAACTGGCAACCCTCGGCAAAACCCTCCTCGAACTAACCCGCGACGCCGAACGATTGCGTTGACCTGCGGCGCCGAACGATTGTGCTGACCAGCTGACGAAGGTAGTGCTGGCTGCCCGCCGAAAGTCGGTGCTGACCTGCGAGGTGGGCGCCTATGTTCACTGGCGACGGCGCGCGCCGCCCGTTGGCTGCGAGCGCCGGTTCGTGCGGGTGACGCCGCACGCCTGCGTTGACGCGCGAACCGAATGCCCACGCTGACCTGCGGCAGGCTGCCTGGGCCCGCCCGCGACGCGACGCGACGCCCACGTCGACCAGACCCGCACCGCTGACTTGACGTAAGTTCCGTGCTCTTGACTGCTGTTGCAGCATGCGTCAGGAGCGCGGAACTTACGTCAGGTGGGGATGGCGGCTTTGCGGTCGAACCAGCGGTCGGCTAGCTCCGCATGCGGGGTCGGTTAGACCCGAGCGCGGGGGGTGTGGGTTGCTAGCGGCTGAACCAATGGGAGGGGCATGGTGTCGGTGTCCGCGGTGGGATCGTTGGGCTCGGGATGTGTGCGCGCTCGCCAGTAGACGGCGCCGAGGAGTAGGGCCACCCCCGCTGTGAGGCCGACGAATGAAGTCAGGGTGGTGGTGTCTGGGTGGATGAGGGGCTGGGCTCGTATTGCCTGGGTGAAGACGATGGTGAGTAGGCCGGTGTAGCCGAGGGCTAGTACGCCGACCAGTGCTGCTCTGGTGCGTTCGGGGCGCAGCCAGGGGTAGCGGGGGGCTAGCCAGGCCAGCGCGATGACGGTGAGGAGCAGGATCTGGATGCCGTGTAGGCCGACGAAGTGCGGGACGCGGAGGTCGCCGCCGATGGTGCTCCAGTTGGTGATCGGCATGCCTGGTGCGGCGTCGCGGGGGGAGAGGTCGCGGCTGGCGGGGTCGATGACGGTGTGGCCGGAGATCAGTTCGATCACTTTGCCGTTGGTGTCACGCACCAGCTGCTTGCCGGTGTATCCCATCAGATAGCCCATGGCCATGCCGGTGACGGCGAGGGCCAGCCCGAAGTGAATCGCCCGGGCCGTCGGCCGGTCCACCAGGCGCTGCCACGACAAGATCACCACGATGACCAGGTTCGCGAGGAAGAGCCCCGGCACGCCGGACATGAAGATGCGCTGACCGATCTCGTTGACGGGATCGGTGTCGAAGTTGTTGAAATGACTGAACGTTCCGCGCGCCGCCTGCACGGCGATGAAGCCGACATCGAGGACGCCGGCCACCGCAAACGTCGTGCCCAGCCACCAGGTCGCGCGACTTCCCTTGTGCGGCAACGACAGCAACCATGCCAGCGTGAGACCGTAGAGGGCGAAAGCGAAACCGAACTTCAACGGCTTCAACCAAACCGACTCGCCGAGCAGCATCCGGTCGTCGACAAGCAACCCCACCAGCGAGGTGACGGTCAGCACGGTCATGACCAGCGCCATCCAGGTCAGCGGCCGATGCAGGCGAGCAACGGATCCGGTGCGGCGGCGATGCCGCACCTGCGCCGACCGGTCGGCGACCGCGGCGGAATGTGATGTGGGCATGCATCGAAGGTAGGAATCGTCACCCTCGGAACACGTCCCGCCGCAGCACTATTCGCGTCTAATACCGGGGTACTGAGATGGGTGACAACCCCCGGTGCCGTGGGATGAGCGTGCCGCGGGACGGGCGGCAGCGCTCACCCATCGCTTCCGCGACGCGGGGTTTGGTACGAGGCCATTCGTCGCTCGGGCGGCGGGGAATCCGCCCGGTCACCACCCGCATAGCAGGGGATCTGCCCGAACATCGCTGGGGCGGCGGGGGATCTGCCCGGCCACCACTCGCGCGACGGGGTATCAGCTCCACCCTCGGTCGTGGAGCGGGGGTTCTGCCCGGCCATCGCTCGTGCGGTGAGAATCTGCCTGAACATCGCTCGCGTAATGGGGATCCGTCCGGCCACCACTCGCATGGCGGGGAATCTGCCCGACCTTCACTCGCGCGGCGAGGCGGTCCAACTCCGGTCATCCCATCGCTGCTGCGGCGGGACGTTTGTTGTCCGACGGTCCATCGTTCGCGCGGTGGCCGTTTCGTTGCTGCAGCTCTCGACCACTCGCTCGGCGAAACGTTTGGTGGTCGTGGCGGCGAGCCGTCATCGAGGCCTGATCGACGCCCCGCCTGTCCATTACTCCTGCGGCAAGCCGGGACCGCGGCCGGACAACCCTCCGCCCGGCCGCGCAAAATTCAGACGGCGGGCAGGCTGGCGTCGGGGAACGAGTGGTGTTCGTGCGCCACGATCCACCGCTCGTTCTCCTTGCGCAGGCCGAGGGTGAGGCGGAGCCGCCGGCCTGGGTTCGTGGCGAAGTCCTCGGCCGTGCCGCACAGCAGCAGGGCATGGGCGAACGCGACGTCGGCGCCCGCCGTGACGTCCAGGGAGACGATCTCGAACGTCGCCCCCTGCGCCTGCCACTCGAAGAAGTGCGGCCACGCTGCCTGGTAGGCGTCGATGCCGCGCAGACCTTCGTCCGGCGGCGGCACATCGAACATGACGATGTCGGGGGCGTGATCGGCGAGAACGGCGGCCAGGTCGCCCGCGTGCACGGCGGCAGCCCACCGCTCGATCAGAACCCGGATCGTCTTCTCGTCGTCCGACATCGTTCATCGTCCCTTCATACGGCGCCTCACCAGTCCGTTCGGCATGCAGTGAGCCTGCCGAAAAGACGCATGGGGCGCAATGGATTCCGTGTCTTATGTGAGATATCCCGACCTCTACGGGCCGGTTTTCGCTGCTAGGACGGTGCCGAAGTCCGATCCGGGAGCCGAATCCAAGCCTGGCCGCGTTGTCGTCGCGACGGGGCCTGAGCCGACAAACCGCGCGACGGGCCTGATCCGACAAACTGCGCGATGGGGCCTGATCGGACAAACTGGACGCACGGTCTTCAAGGTGGCAGGCGTGGTCTTGCTCGGCCCAATCATGTCGATGATCCATCCCCGGACGCTCCCGTCCGGACTACGGCACCAGGCCTAGCGGGCGGCAACAGGCGCGAGCGTCCAGCGTTCGCGCCCGTATCCGACGTCCGGAGTTCGACACCGCCCTAGCGGACAGCCACCGGCGCGAGCGTCGAGCGTTTGCGCCCATATCCGAGATAAACCGCGACGCCGACCAACACCCACACCGCGAACCGCACCCAGGTCAACCCATCCAACGTGGTCGCCAGCAACACGCACCCAACCAGCGCCAGCACCGGAACCACCGGCACGAACGGGGTGCGGAACGGCCGCTCCCGCTCGGGCTCCGCCTTCCGCAACACCAGCACCCCGATGCACACCACCGCGAACGCGGACAGCGCACCGATATTCACCAGCTCCACCACGATGTCGATGGGCAGCAGCCCGGCGATCGCCGCACAGACCGTGCCCAGCAGCAACGTCAGCCGCACGGGCGTGGACCGCTTGCCGGTCTGCGCCAACCCGAAGGGCAGCAACCGATCTCGGCACATCGCGAACCCCAGCCGCACCTGCGCATACACGATCATCAGCAGACCCTTGGTCAACGCGATGATCGAGGCGATCACGATGACGTTGCCGATCCAGCCGATCTTCAACCCGTCGAATGCGGTGGCGATCGGCGCCCCGTTGTTCAGCGTCGCGAACGGCGCCATACCGGTGAGCACGGCGCTGACCAGGGCATAGAGCACGGTCGCAATGAGCACCGTGCCGATGATGGCGAACGGAATATCCCGGCGCGGATTGCGCGCCTCTTCCGCCGAGGCGGCGACGACGTCGAAGCCGAGGAACGCGAAGAACGCGATCGCCGCACCCCCGATGATGCCGCTGACGCCGAACGGCGCGAACGGCGTCCAGTTCTGCACGTCGATGTGCGGCGCACCGACCGCGACCACTAGCACCAGCACGCCGATCGTCACGCCGACCAGCACCTTGGTGATCCGCGCGGTCAGCGACACCTCACCGACCAGCACCGCGACGATCGCTCCGATGATCAGCATCGCGGGCAGATTCACGATCCCGCCCTCGGTCGGCCCCGCCGCGATAGCTTTCGGAATGGTGATGCCGAACAACGAATCCAGCGCCGACACCGTGGTCCCCGACCAGCCGATCGCCACCGCGGCCCCGGCAATCACGAACTCCAGCAACAGATTCCAGCCGACCAAGAACGCGGGCCCCTCGCCGAGGGTCGCATAGGTGTAGGTGTAGGCACTGCCGGACACCGGCACCATCGCCGCCAGCTCGCTGTAGCAGAGCGCGACCAGCACACACACGGTGCCGGCCAGCACGAACGACAGCACGATCGACGGCCCGGCTTTTTCCGCGGCGGCCACACCGGTGATCACGAAGATGCCCGCGCCGACAATGGTGCCGACACCCATCGCCGTGAGGTCGATGCGGCCGAGCCTGCGCGCCAGCGTGGGCGCTCCATCGGACATCGCGGTGTCGGGCAAACGGCGGCGCCATCGCTGAGCGGCTGGGGTGGTCATGACTCCCTTACGAACTCGTCCAGAGGTCCCGCCTGAGCGCCGAACCGACAGACCATTCTCGTAGGAGTGCGTGCGCCGCCGTCAACTGGGGGTCTGCTACCTGCGCAAACGCACGCCTACTGACTTCCCGCATACCGAATCGCATGCGAAACCGTGTGCGGGAAATCAGTAGGCGTGCGGCGGCACAGCTCAGCAGCCGGGCCCACGAAACGTGTAGAAGTTGGCGGGCATGCGATGGCGGTTCAGCACCTGAATCGCCTGCGAAACATGTGCGGGAATCAGTGTGTGTGTGGTCAGGCGACCGACTGGATCGCCTGACACCACACCCCCGCGAAACGCATGGGAACGGAGCGCGTCAGCTGCTGGACGACGCCGCGAACGGCGTCGCAACCGGCGCGGCGACGGGCCGAGACGGATGCGTCCACAACCCCTTGCGCTCGAGAATCGGCAGCACCCCTTCACCGAACCAGTACGCCTCCTCCAGATGCGGATACCCGGACAGGATGAAGTGGCTGATCCCCAGCTTCGAGTACTCGACCAACCGCTCGGCAACCTCGGCGTGCGAGCCGACCAGCGCCGTACCCGCCCCACCCCGCACCAGCCCGACCCCGGCCCACAGGTTGGGTGCGATCTCCAGCCGATCGGTGGCACCCCCGTGCAACTCGGACATCCGACGCTGCCCCTCCGACTCGCTGCGCGCCAGGCTCGCCTGCACGCGCTCGATATCGGCCGGATCGATGCCTTGCAGCAGCCGATCCGCCTCGGCCCACGCCTCTTCCGAGGTATCGCGGCTGATCACGTGGATGCGCAGACCGTAGTCGAGGATGCGCCCCTGATCGACGGCCAGCCGCCGGATCCACTCCAGCTTCCTGCTCACCGCGAGCAGCGGTTCACCCCAGGTGAGGTAAGTGTCGGCGTAGCGGGCCGCGACCGGACCGGCCGGTGCGGAGGATCCACCGAAGAACACCGGCGGAATGGGGTCGGGCCGGTTGCTCAGCAACGCGTCGCGGACGTGAATGTGCTTGCCCTCGAAGGTGATCGGCTCGTGCGAACGCCACAGCTCGCGCACCACGTGCAGGAATTCGCCGGTTCGGGTGTACCGCTGTTCTTTGTCCAGGAAGTCGCCGTAGGCCTGCTGCTCGTGCGGCTCGCCGCCGGTCACCACGTTCAGCAGCAGCCTGCCCTGCGAATGCCGCTGGAAGGTGCCCGCCATCTGCGCGGCCAGCGTCGGGCTGACCAGGCCGGGGCGCAGCGCGACCAGGAACTTCAGCGTCTCGGTGGTGTCCACCATCATCGCCGTGGTGAGCCAGGCGTCCTCGCACCAGGCACCGGTCGGGGTGAGAACGGCCTCGAAGCCGTTGTCCTCGGCGGCGGCGCCGATCTGGTTCAGGTAGCGCAGCGTCGCGGGGCGGTCGCCGGACATGAAGGTGCCGTGCCCGCCGGCGACCAGGCCGCGCGAATCGCCGTAGGTGGGCAGGAACCAATGGAACGACAAAGTCATGGAGCCAACTCCTCAGGAAGCGGGGAACAGGTCGTTGAAGCGGGTGTCGGTGTAGTCGGCGATGTTCACCTTGCGCGGGATCAGCCCGGCGTCGGCGAACGCGTCTGCGACGCCTTGTTCGGCGGCGATGGCGGCGGCGTCGAGCGGATGGTCTTGGTACGGGCCACGGTTCACGACGGTGAGCGCGACGTCGTAGGGCAGGCCGGTGAGTTCGGCGTAGGTCTTCGCCCACTGCTCGGGGTGCGTGTTGACCCAGGCGTGCGCGCGGGCGATGCGGGCGAGCAGGTCACGCAGCGCGGCGGCGGTCGCCTTGCTGCCCAGTGCTTTGTCACCGGCGACGTAGAAGGCGTCGCCGGTGACATAACCGTTGCCGCTCACCAGGATTCGCGCGTTGGCCTGCTGCTCGGCCTGGGCGGTGTAGGGATCCCAGATGGCCCACGCGTCCACCCTGCCGGTGGTCAGCGCGGCTAGTGCGTCCGGCGGCTGGAGGTACTGCGGCTCGATCTGGTCCCATTTGATGCCGGCCTTGCTGAGCACCGCGAGCAGGTGCGCGTGCGCCGAGCTGCCCTTGGTAACGGCAATCTTCTTGCCGCGCAACTCTTCCGGGCTGCGCAACGGCGAATCCTTGGGCACCACGATGCCCTGACCATCCTTGCCCGCCTGGTAGGCGCTGACAATCTTGATCGCCGATTTGGCCGCCGCGGCGAAGATCGGCGGGGCGTTGCCGACACCGCCGATATCGACCGCGCCGGAGTTGATCGCCTCCAGCATCGGCGGGCCCGCCTGATACTGCGACCAGCTGATCTTGTAGGGCGTCTCCCCCTCGCCTGCCGCGGTCAGCAGGGCTTGCAACCCCGTGCCCTTCTGATCGCCCGCGCGCACCGTCACCTGGGACAGGTCGACCGAACCGTCCGGGCGCACCGCCGCATCGTCGGACTTGTCGGACCCGCAGGCCGTGCCGACCGTGACGACCAGTGCGAGAGTCGTTGCGAGCAACAGCCTTCTGGCTTTCATTCGGTTCCTTCCGGTGCCACACCGAGCTCGGCGAGCAGGGTTTCGCGCAGGGAGAGCAGGAGCGGGTGATCGCTGCGGCGCGGACGCGGCAGCTCGATGCGGGACTCGTGGGCGATGCGCCCGTCGCCGAGCACCAGCACCCGGTCGGCCAGGCGCAGCGCCTCATCCACGTCATGGGTGACCAGCAGGACCCCGGGACGGCGGCGCTGCCACAGGTCGATGACGAGGCGGTGGATGGTGATTCGGGTCAGCGCGTCGAGGGCGCTGAAGGGTTCGTCGAGCAACAGCAGATCCGGCTCGCGGACCAGTGCCCGGGCGAGGCTGGCACGTTGCGCCTCACCGCCGGAAAGCGTTAGGGGCCAGGCATTCGCGCGTTCGGCCAACCCGACCTCGGCCAGCGCGGCGCGCGCCGCAGCCTTGGGATCCGGGTGCCGCAAACCGAGAAATACGTTGGCCAGCACGCGTTTCCACGGCACCAGTCGCGGTTCCTGGAAGGCGACGGCAATGGTGCCGTGCGTGGTCAGCTCACCCCGAACGCCTCGATCGAGACCGGCCAGCGCGCGCAGCAGGGTGGACTTTCCCGAACCGCTGCGACCGAGCAAAGCGACGAATTCGCCTGGGGCGATGTCGAGATCGAGACCGTCGAGCACGCGGCGGCCGTCGAAATCGCGTACCAGCCCACGCACCCGGGCCACCGGAGTATTAGCGGTCTCGCCCGCCGAGTCTGGGTTAGTCTCTGGCGCCGATGGTTCGCGTGCCATCGGCCGGGCCGAGATCACTGCCCCAAGAACCCGCGTCGCCATGCCAGCGCCTTCCTTTCGATCAGTCGGACGAACGCGTCGGTCAGCAGGCCGAGCACGCAGTACACCAGCAGGCCGACGACGATGACGTCGGTGCGCAGGAATTCGCGGGCGTCATTGATCAGAAAACCAAGTCCCGCATCGGCATTGACCTGTTCGGCGACGATCAACGCCAACCACGCGATACCCAGCGACTGGCGCAATCCGACGAGCGTCTGCGGCAACGCCCCCGGCAGCACGATGTGCCCGAGCAGCGCGAGCCTGCCGAGCTGCTGCACCTCGGCCAGCTCGGCCAGTTTGCCGTCCACCCCGCGGATACCGGCGAAGGTGTTGAGATACAACGGAATTGCCGCGCCGAACGCGACGAGCACCACCTTCGGCAACTCGCCGATGCCGAACCACAGGATCAGCAACGGGATCAGTCCGTAGAACGGCACCGTGCGCAGCATCTGCATCGGCGGATCGACCACGTACTCGCCGACCGTGCTCAAGCCGGCCAGCACGGCCAACCCGATCCCCAGCACGGCACCGATCACGAAGCCGGTCGCCGCGCGGCCGAGCGATACCGTGATAGCTTCCTGCAGCGTCCCGTCCCGCAGCAGTTCCCACGTGGTTTCCGCGATGGTGACCGGCGAGGCGAGCAACCGTTCCGGCAGCACGCCGGTGACGCTGGCAACCTGCCATGCGACCACGAGGACCAACGGGCTGACGACCCGCAGCCAGGTCTTGCGCGGCCGCCATCGAGCCGCAGGCTGAACCCGAATCGGTGTCGGCTCCAAGACAATTGATGACACGCGACACCTCGGGTAGGGGACAGGAACGCGGATCGCCGCTAGCGCGCCGCAGTTATCCATGCTGTGCGCGCGGCGGGTCGGAGTCACCGGTTGAAACCAACCCGGTTTTAATTGGGCCGCCCTCGTCAGCGTGTTTCCAGCAACCACTACTAGACGTAACCTGAAATAACACGTAACCTCGACAAGGAGCTCTCGGTCGAAGGGGATCGAGGCGTGACCAGACGAAACGAGATCCTCAATGACGCGGCATGTCGACGTACTGATCATCGGCGCGGGCCTCTCCGGCATCGGCATGGCCTGCCACCTCACCCGTGAGCAGACCGGACGCAGCTACGCCATCCTGGAGCGCCGCACCGCCATCGGCGGCACCTGGGACCTGTTCCGGTACCCGGGCATCCGTTCCGACTCGGACATGTTCACCTTCGGCTACGGCTTCCGCCCGTGGATCGGCACCAAGGTGCTCGCCGACGGGCCGCACATCCGCCAGTACGTCGAGGACACCGCCGTCGAATACGGCGTCAAGGAGCACATCCACTTCGGGCGCAAGGTGACCACCGCCCGCTGGTCCAGCGAGGCGGGCATCTGGACCGTCGAGGCGCTCAACGAGCAGACCGGCGACGTCGAGACCTTCACCAGCAACTTCCTGGTCGGTTGCACCGGCTACTACGACTACGACAACGGCTACCGGCCCGAGTTCCCCGGCGAGGCGGACTTCGGCGGGCAGATCGTGCACCCGCAGCACTGGCCCGAGGACCTCGACTACCGCGGCAAGCGCGTCGTCGTCATCGGCAGCGGTGCCACCGCGATCACCCTCGTGCCCGCGATGAGCGGCGACGCAGCGCACGTCACCATGTTGCAGCGGTCGCCCACCTACATCACCGCGCTGCCCGCCGACGACCCCGTCGCTGTCGGCATGAAGCTGGCTCGCGTGCCCGCCAAGATCGCCTACCGGGCGGGTCGCGCGCGCAATATTGCGTTGCAGCGCGCCAGTTTTCAGCTGTCTCGCACCAATCCCGCCGCATCGCGCAAGCTGCTGCTCGCGGCGGTGCGGCTGCAACTCGGTCCGAACATCGACATGCGGCACTTCACGCCGTCCTACAACCCGTGGGACCAGCGGCTGTGTGTCGTGCCCAGCGGTGACCTGTTCAAGGTGCTGCGCAGCGGCAAGGCGTCCATCGTCACCGACCGCATCGAGAGCTTCACCGAGACCGGCATCCGGCTCGCCTCCGGTGAAGAACTGCCTGCCGACATCGTGATCAGCGCGACCGGACTGCGCGTGCAGATGCTCGGCGGCACCACTCTCGAGGTGGACGGCGAGCCCGTGGTCACTCGTGACCGGGTTGTCTACAAGGGTGCGCTGCTCGACGGGGTGCCGAACGCGCTCATGGTCCTTGGTTACACCAACGCGTCCTGGACGTTGAAGGCTGACCTTGCCGCCGAGTACTTCTGCCGGGTTCTCAACCACATGAAGGCGCACAGTTACACGCGCATGGTTGCGGTGGCCGAAGAAGGCGATCGGTCGCCCGACTCGGTGATGGGTGGTGCGCTGACCTCCGGGTACATCCAGCGTGGTGACGCCGTGATGCCGCGTCAAGGTGTTCGTGGGCCCTGGCAGGTCATCAACAACTACTTCCGTGATCGCAAGATGCTCCGTAAGGGGCCGATTGAAGACGGTGTGCTCACCTTTGCGCGCGGCGCGAGCTCTGCTGGGGATGCATCCGAGGGACGGCCGTTGGAAGCGACGCGTACCGCCTGAACTTCGGTCGAGCTTCCGCGATGCGGTAGCGGCCCACGCTGATCAACGGTGCTAGCGAGCGGGGCGTCTCCGTGTCGCTAGCGACCGGGCGTGTCCGCGTCGTTGTGTGCGCGCCCGGACCGTGCGCGGATTGTCCCCCGGCGCCACTATCGACGACTTCGACCTGCTGATCGCCCTCGGCCAAGGTGCGTTCGCCCGCGTGTTCGACGCCATCCGGGCCGCCGATCGTGCGGTGGACATGTTCCTCACTGAGCATCGAAGTGACGGTTTTCCGGTCGGAAAAATATCTTCCGAAATCGTGGAACCGATCCGCCGGGGCGGCCGTCAAACCCTGTGACAAAACAAGTTTCGGACCGGGGAGTGTCCGGAGCTGCGCTGTAGCTGTTCACAGCTCAGAACAACAGGGGGAGCAAGTCATGAACCTTTTCCGCACGGCTGATCCGGCCGCGCAGGGGCGCCTTACCGGCCGCTCTGCCGGATTCATCCGAACACTGCTCTTGGCCGTCGCATCGATGATCCTGATGATCACCGGTGTGCAAGCCGCCGGCGCCGCACAGGCGAACTACCAGCCGTGCACCAACTACCGGGTCACGACCAACTGGGGCAGAGTCGAAGTCGACACCAGGCCGGCCGGAACGGATTACATCGGCAACATCGCCTGGGCCATGTTCATCAACGACATCTCCCATGTGCCAGGCAGATACGACTACCAGATCCGGATCAACGGCACGCCGCTGAAAACCGAGACGATCCACAAGGACGACAACCTGCACTTCACGATCCCCCGGTACCAAGGCGGACGCTATGTGTACGACTCCGGCGACGAAATCCAGGTGACCGCTTCGCACGCTGCCGGAAAACACCTGTACGTGACCCCCATCAACCGTTGCACCGTCCCCTATTCGGGAGGATAGCTCCATGGATCAGGAAACATCGAGGCGCGGCGCCGACTTGCTGGCGGCTGACATCGAGTCGGCTCTCGGCTTCGAGGTACACATCGACGAAACGATCCCTGAGCACCTGAGTCGGCAACCTTCTCCACCGGGCTGGTGGATCGAGTTCACCATCCCGGCCTTGAACGTCCTGGTCGGCTGTACGCCGAGCGAGTCGACCCCGAGTGGTGTGGCGTGTGAACTCGCACAACGCATCCACGACGATGTCCTGGCCCGCAGCGGAAAGATCTGGCCCGCCGACGATGCAGGTGGCGACCAGCCGTTGCTCCCGACCTCGAACGGGTGGCAGGGGCCGAGCGTCTCGGTGCCGTACGGGCAGGTCAAGACGGCGAAGGAGCCCGATCCAAGCCTCGACGGGGTGGTTCGATGGTGGCTGCCGCACAGCTATGACGGTCTCATCGCCAGCCAGTCCGGTGATGATGTGTGGTTCTCGCGCTGGCAGTACGAGGGTGACGACCAACGCATCACGCCAGGGATGCCGGTGACGTGGCTCATCGGTGAAGGGCGGCACGGGAAGTACCGCAAGGCTAGCGAAGTCCGGCCGGTTCAGGAGTAATCGATTGGATCCCTCGCTGGCGGACATCTACTGCCGGCGTCTCCAGTGTCGCAGCTGGATTCGGTGCTTCCGGGTCCGGCCGGCCGGACGCTGGCTCACACTCGGACACGTCTCGCTGCGGTGTTGGAGACTGGGCGGGTGATAAATGTGCGGAGTGGAGGGGACGGGGACCTGCCGTTGGTCGTCGTACATGGCGGCTCGGGTTCGTCGCGGTTGTGCGAGGAGTTGCTGTCGGCGCTGCCGGATCGGATTCGGTGGTGGGCGGTGGATCTGCCCGGCCATGGCGAATCACCGTGGACGCCGGGGAGATACGGCCTCGACATCGTCGGCGCGACTCTTGCCGAGTGGGCAGAGCGCGAGATCCCGACCCCGGCTTGGTGGTACGGGCATTCGTACGGCGGTCAAGCCGTCCTCGCTGCGGCCGGTGCGGTACCGAAACTGTTCGCCGGACTCGTTCTCGGGGATACTCCGCTCGATCCCGAGCGGATGTATCGGATACTCGAGCACAGCGCCGAGCGGCTGCGGCGATGGCGGGAATGGTGCGGTCGCCCGGAAGCGGAATTGGTGGAGTTGCTCGGCGCGGAAGCCTACGGCGACGGGACCTTCGCCGATGCGCTCGGCCGGGACCACCCCTATCTGCTCGGGATGGCGGCGTCGCTGCGGCGGCACGACCCAGAGTTCATCGGCGCGCTGCTCGAGGACCGCGAAACGGTCTACGACTGCTTGGTTCACGCGGAGAGCTGGCTCGCCGCCGCACCCGGACCTGTGTTGTTGCTGCGCGGTGATCCGGCGGTCATGGCCATGACCACCGAGGAGGACGCCGCGCTCGTTCGATCGACCGGCGGAACCGTCCGCAGCCTCGCCGGCGTCGGCCACGGCCTGCACCATTTCGCGCCGAGGGCCGTCGCCGAAGTCCTGGACGATTTCATCGTCTGAACAGGTGGTGCTCCGCCCGAGGTGGCATCGGGCGGAGCGCTGGCCGTGGCGACCGTCGCCGAACTAGTGGTGGCCGAGCGCGGCGACGGCATCGTGCACCTCGGGCAGGTCCCCGTCGGTGCCGGGTTGGGCTGGGGGAGACTGTCGGGATGCGCGTGGTGGNGGCGCTGGGGGAGGCGTATGAGCGTTGTCGGGCGGAGGCATTGGCGGGGTTCGGGGACGACGCGGTGTATGGGGAAGCGTTGGTGGCCGATGCGCGGCATATCGAGGTGCAGGTGGTGGCCGATGGGGTACGCGCGGTGGCTGTCGGGGACCGGGATTGCAGTGTGCAGCGGCGGCAGCAGAAGTTGATCGAGGTGGCGCCTGCGCCGAATCTTGCTGCGGCGCTGCGGGAACGGCTGCACAGTGATGCGGTGCGGTTGGCCGAATCGGTGGGGTGTCGCGGGGTGATTACCGTTGAGTTCCTGGTGCGTGATGATGGTGCGTGGTTCCTCGAGGTGAATCCGCGACTGCAAGTGGAGCACACGGTCACCGAGGAAGTGATGGGGGTGGATCTCGTGGCGCTGCAACTGGATCTGGCGCAGGGGTGCAGTCTCGATGAACTCGCGGTGCCCGTTGGTGGTCCGCGCGGGTACGCCGTGCAGGCGCGGGTTAATGCCGAAATCGTCACCGCGGGCGGTGATGTGCTGCCGAGTACGGGCACAGTGGCACAGTTCGCCGCGCCGACGGGGGTGGGTGTCCGGGTCGACACGGCCGCTTATGCGGGTATGCGGCAAGGGGCACAATTCGATTCGTTGCTGGCGAAGGTGATCGCGCGTGGTCCGTCGTATTCCGCTGCGGTGCGCCGGTGTTCGGATGCGTTGGCCGAAACGGTGGTCGTCGGTGTCGATACGAATGTGGCGCTGCTGCGAGCGGCATTGGACGAGCTCGCCGACGGGGTCACCGTATCGACAGCGTGGTTCGAAGACAATCTGAACGAACTCTCCGCTCGGGCAAGCGATTACGCACCAGCGGTACACATCGAAGCCGACGTTGTTTCGGCCATCCCGGATTCTGTTGTCCTGCAAGATGACGAACAGACCTTGCGTTCACCGATGGGCGGGACCGTGGTCAGCCTGGTCGAACCGGGCACCGTCGTCGCGGCCGGCGCCGAGGTGGCCGTGCTGGAAGCCATGAAAATGCAGCACGTGCTGCGCGCCGAACAACCGCTGCGCGTCCGACGGCATATCGCCGCACCGGGTACGACGGTGGATCCACATGCGCCCCTGCTGGTCTGGACCGAAGCCGACCACGACGGGTCTGTCGCCGACATCGCGGCGGTCGACCTCGACACGATCCGCCCGGACCTGGCCGAGGTGCGCGACCGCCACCGCATCACTCTCGACGAGTCCCGCCCCGACGCGGTCGCCAAACGCCACCGGCTCGGCCGACGCACCGCCCGCGAGAACATCACCGATCTCGTCGACCAGGACAGTTTCGTCGAATACGGCGCGCTGGCGGTCGCCGCGCAACGCCTGCGCCGCAGCCCCGAAGACCTGATCGCAAACACCCCTGCCGACGGTTTGGTCGGCGGCGTCGCGACCATCAACGCCGACCGGTTCGGCGCCGACCGCACCCGGGTGGTCGTCATGTCCTACGACTACACCGTGCTGGCTGGAACCCAGGGCATGCGCAACCACGCCAAGACCGACCGCATGCTCGAGCTGGCCCGCGCGCAAGATCTTCCGGTGGTCTTCTTCACCGAGGGCGGTGGCGGACGCCCCGGCGACACCGACTACGGCGGCATCTCGGGCCTCGACGTCACCACCTTCCGTGCGATGGGTGCCTTGTCCGGCCGAGTCCCGTTGGTGGGCATAGTGTCCGGCCGCTGCTTCGCGGGCAACGCCGCTCTG
Source organism: Nocardia suismassiliense (assembly GCF_900269665.1). Taxonomy (GTDB): domain Bacteria; phylum Actinomycetota; class Actinomycetes; order Mycobacteriales; family Mycobacteriaceae; genus Nocardia; species Nocardia suismassiliense. The sequence continues at coordinate 6,156,322 of NZ_LT985361.1, read as the reverse complement.
CTCGGCATGTGCGACGTGGTGATCGCCACCCCCGACGCGAACATCGGCATGGGTGGTCCGGCCATGATCGAAGGCGGCGGACTCGGCGTCTACGCGCCCGAGGATATCGGCCCGATCGAGGTCCAGCGCCGCAACGGTGTCGTGCACATCGTCGCCGCCGACGAAGCCGAGGCTGTTCGCATCGCTCAGCGATACTTGGCGTACTTCCAAGGGCCGGTTGATGATTGGACGGCTCCGGACCCGCGCCTGTCCCGGCACGTTGTCCCAGAGAACCGATTACACGCCTTCGACATCAGGGCGGCCATCGAAGCCATCGCCGACCTCGACTCCATCCTCGAGCTGCGCCGCGACTGGGCCGTCGGCATCTTCACCGCGCTGATCCGCGTCGAGGGTCGCCCCTACGGCCTGATCGCCAACAACTGCCACCACCTCGGCGGTGCCATCGACGCCCCCGCCGCCGACAAACTCAGCAGTTTCCTGCGCCTCTGCGACGCCAACGACCTACCGATCGTCTCCCTCTGTGACACACCGGGTTTCATGGTCGGCCCCGAAGCCGAAAAAGGCGCCACCGTAACCAAATTCAGCCGCCTGTTCATCGACGCGGCCGCACTGTCCGTCCCATGGGGCACCATCATCCTGCGCAAGGGCTACGGCCTCGGCGCCCAAGCCATGGCCGCAGGCTCCTTCCGCGCCCCCCACTTCGTCGTCGCCTGGCCCACCGGCGAAATCGGCGGCATGGGCCTGGAAGGCGCCGTCCGCCTCGGCTTCGCCAAAGAGCTCGCCGCCATAGAAGACCCAGACAAACGCCAGGAAGCCTTCGACAACCTGGTCACCCTCGCCTACACCAGCGGCAAGGCCCTAACGGCAGCCACCGTCCTCGAACTGGACGACGTAATCGACCCAGCCGACACCCGCCGCTGGATCCGCACCCTCCTCTAGCGCACCCCCAACGAAGCCGCCACCCCACACTTCGCAGCGGGCCCGGCGGCCTCCACCGATCCGGTGACTTGACGTAGGCAGCACCCTCTTGACGCATGCTGCTGCCTACGTCAAGAAGACGCTTCGTGCGTCAGGTCAGCGGGCGGCTCGGGTTTAGGTCAACGGGTGACTTGGGCAATGGCCGCACTCGCTGAGGCAGACGACTTGGTGTAGGCAGCACTCTCTTGACGCGTGTTGCTGCCTTCGTCAAGAGGAGTCTTCGTACGTCAAGTCGGCGGGTGGGTGGGTTCACGTCAGCGCGCGGCTTGGGGTTGGGGTCAGCGTGCGGCTTCGTGCAGTGAGCGGACGGCTTGAAGGTCAAGTCAGCAGGAGGCCTGGGATCAAGTCAGCGGGTGGCTTGGCCAACAGCCGCACTCGCTGAGCCGGACGACTTGACGTAGGCAGCACTCTCTTGACGCATGCTGCTGCCTACGTCTAGAAGAGGTTTCGTGCGTCAGGTCAGCGGGGCGACTTGGCAATAGCCGCACTCGCTGAGGCAGACGACTTGACGTAGGCAGCACTCTCTTGACGCATGCTGCTGCCTACGTCAAGAAGACGCTTCGTGCGTTAAGTCAGCGGGCGGCTTGAGGTTAGGTCAGCGGGTGGCTTGGCCAGTAGACGCTCCCGAGAGAGTGCGGCTGATAGCGGTGGCCTGGGCGTCTGGGGCCAGCGTTAGGTGAGGGTGGTTTCGAGGGCTTCGACGAGGTTGTGGGCGCGTAGGTCGAGGGCGCCTTCGACGATGTGGTTGGTGACGTAGGCGAAGGAGAGGGTGCGTTTGGGGTCGGCGTAGGCGAGGGAGCCGCCGCGGCCGGGGTGGCCGAACGAATTCGGTCCGCCCAGGGTGAGATCGGCGATGGGGAGCATGAATCCGCTGGCGTAGCGGTCTGGCAGCATGATCACTCGATCGATGCCGCGGGTCTGCTCGCGGATGGCGGCGGCGAGGGTGTCTGCGGTCAGCAGTCGGTGCCCGTTGACCTCGCCGACCAGCGTGGCGTATAGGCGCGCCAGTCCGCGCGCGGTGCCGATGCCGTTGCTCGCGGGTATTTCCGCGGCGTGCACGGTGGGGGAGTTGAAGTCGATGTCGGGTGGGTCGGTGATCTGAAAGGCTCGGTTCGCCAATGATTCCGGGTCGCGCATTGCGGCGACCATCGGCCGGAACTGCTCCGGCACCAGTTCGTCGGGCAGTGCCGTCAGATCCGGTTTCGGCGCGAACACCAACCGGCTGACCCGATGTTGTTCGGCGGCAGGCAGTCCGATGAAGAAATCGATATCGAAGGGTCCCGCGATGTCCTCGGCGAGGAACTGTCCGACGGTGTGCCCGGTGATGCGCCGGATCACCTCACCGACGAGCCATCCGTAGGTCCGGCCGTGGTAACCGTGGTCGGTGCCTGGCACCCAGTTCGGCGCTTGCGCGGCCAGCGCGTCCACCATCGGTGTCCAGGCCAGCGCCTCGGCGAGCGGCACCGGCTTGTCGATCGCGGCAAGACCCGCCTGATGCGTCAGCAACCAGCGCACCGGAATCTCACCCTTGCCCGCCGCCGCGAACTCCGGCCAGTACCGGGCCACCGGTGCGTCCAAGTCGAGCTGACCGCGCTGGACCAGCAGATGGGCGGCGGCCGCCACCACCCCTTTGGTCGCCGAGTAGACCAGTTGCAGAGTGTCGCGCTCCCACGGCCGGCCGGTGTCAGGATCAGCCAGCCCACCCCACAGGTCGACCACCGGCTCGCCGTCCCGATACACGCACACAGCCGCCCCGACCTCGCCCTGATCAGCGAAGTTCGCCGCGAACGCGTCCCGAACCGCCGTGTATCCAGGAGCAACAGTTCCGTCGATGCGCATGCCGCCCAGCATGTCACGGCGACCCGGGCCGGGGCGGAACCTGTCGGTGCCGGACGGAATACTCGACTGTTGTCGCACCACCAACCCGCACCGGAGGAATCGCATGCCGCACGAGCTCGAAGACCTGCCCTACGCGCGTCATCTCGTGGCATGGGAGGGTGAGCTCGAGCCGGAGGGGGACTACGACTGTGTGCATTTGGACGGGGGCGAGTTCGAGGATGTCGAGGTGCAGAACGCTCGGTTCAGCGAGTCGGCGTTCACGTCGGTGGCGTTCACTCGGGGGAGCATGCGGCACACCAGGTTTGCCGATGTGTGGCTGCGCAATGTGCGCTGGGTGGGGACCGAGCTCGCCGACACCGGTTGGCTGGACGGTGAGGTGCTCGCGGGCGCAATGTCCGGCGTGGATCTGGCGGGTTCGAGCCTGCGCCGAGTGCGTTTCGAGGGCTGCAAATTCGACTCGGTCAATTTCCGCACGGCGAAACTGCGTGACGTGTCGTTCGTCGAATGTGTGCTGCGTGACTGCGATTTCGGTGACGCTGCGCTCACGAACGTCACCTTCCCCGGATCCACCCTGGAAAGCCTCGTGATGAACCGAGTCAAGCTGACCAAGGTCGACCTGCGCGGTGCCCGCGCTCTCGACATCACAGACGGCCTGGACTCGCTCCGCGGAGCAACCATCGACAACGGCCAATTGATGGAACTGGCCCCCGCCTTCGCCCGCCACTTGGGCATCGTGGTCCGGAACTCCTGAAAGGTCCTGTCGAACCGGGACGCCGCGCGGCTGGCCGTCGTGCGGCTGCGGTCCCGCCGGTTCGAGGCCGAGCAGATCGTCGACGCCGCTTCGATGCCCGATGCCCGATGCCCGATGCCCGATGCCCGATGCCCGATGCCCGATGCCCGATGCCCGAGGGCTCGACGCCGCGCCGCCGCTCGACGCCGACGCCCGAGGGTCGAAGCCCGCCGCCCGCCGCCCGCCGCCCGACGGTCGACCGTCGACCGTCGACCGTCGACCGTCGACCGTCGACCGTCGACGCTTGAGGCTCGACGCCCGGTGCCGGAGGGCTCGCCGCTCGACGCCGCCGCTCGAAGCCCGACGCCAATGCTCGACGGTCCGAGGCCGCGCGGAATGCGTTGTGCCAGTAGCCGCTACGCGCCCGCCTCGGCACGGGCAACCGTCGCGGCCACACCGTCCAGCACCACCTCGAGCCCGAACTCGAAATCATCCTGACTCGGGTCGGGTGTCGACGGTGGTGGCGCTGACTCGAACAGTCCGGAGCTGAAGAGCTCGGCCGCGTCGGGGAAGCGCTCCGGATCGATCAGGCGCGCCATGTGCCGACCATAGTCGCGGTTGGTCTGCGTTTCATCGAGACCTGTTGTGCGCCTGCCTTGTTCGAGCTGTTGCGCCAGCAGGTCGGCTTGCCGCACGTATCCGCTGACCACCATCACCACCCCGACCTTCGCTCCGGCGTCGAGCCCGGTGGGTCGCAGCGCGCGTAATCCCGCGTCCATCCAGCCGATGGCGCCGGGCCCGCTCGGTGGCCCGGAGATCGGCAGCTGGGTGAGCCAGGGTCGCCGCCGGTGCGTTGACCACAGGGCAACGGCCCACTCGCGCATCGCGGGCCGCCAATCATCCTGCGGCGCAGGGAAGTCCGGGGGAAGGCCGGTGGCGGCGTCGGCCATCAGGACGAACAGCTCCTCCTTCGACCCGATATGCCGGTAGAGCGACATCGGTGTGACACCGAGCCTTTCGGCGATCTTCGGCAGCGTCGCACCTGACAACCCGTCCCGGTCCGCCAGCTCCACCGCGGTGCGCACGACCTGATCGACATCGAGTCCGGCCGGCCGCCCGAGTTTCGCGCCGGTGGGCAGCCGCCACAGGCGGACCAGCTCGACCGGTGGGGTGTCGTCGACCATGGTGCCTCCTCAGTGCTTGTGCTCGAACGGCGGGAACATTAGCATGCGCCTTATAGTATAAGAGATATACTAACGAGGGAAGAGGGCCCGTGAACAGCAAAGTCATCCAGCGCACCACCGGCACGGCGGGCCTGATCGCCACACTCCTGACGCTGATCGAACTGCCGCTCTACTTCGTCTACGGCGGCCCGCCACCGGACTGGAACATCTTCACCCGCAGCATGTTCGGGCTCATCGGCAGCGCCCTGCTCGTCGTATTCATGGTCGGTCTCCCGCACCTGCTGAAGGCACACGGCCCGGCCTACGCCTGGCTCGGCTCGCTCAGCGCGGTCGCCGGACTGATGTGGCTCACGGTCACCTCGATCTCCACCTGCCTCGAGGTCGGCGCCGCCATCGCCGCACCCGACCCCATCGACCCCACCATCGCAGTCACCGGCACCTACCTCCTCTACGGCTCGCTGTCGAAGCTGCTGATCGCCTTGTTCCTGATCGCCTTCGGCACCGCCATCGCAGGCACCACCCTGCTACCACGCTGGACGGTGTGGTCGGCCTTCGGTCTGGCCGCAATCCACCTGGCCTTCGTCCCCTCGATGTACTTCGGCAACAACCCCGCCGACTTCTACGCCGCCAACGGCTGGGGCACCACAGCCACCACCGGCGGCCTGACCATCCTCTGGCTGCTCGCGGTAAGCGTCGCACTCCTGCGCGCCCCGGCCATCCGGACCAGCTGAACGTCCACCGCCCGTTTCGAATCGACAGCGTCGCACGAAGATCGAGCCGACGCGGGAAACGGCATTTACGACCGCGCGCACCTCGATCAGTTTGTCGTTTTGCCCATCAGAGCGGCTCGGCATTGATAGATTTCGCCGAGTCGTCGGGGTATGGCGAATTCGATGAGGAATGCGAGTACATGTTCGACCGGGATTTTCGCCGCAGCACCGACGGTGTTCGGGTGCTGATCGGGCTTGCCGAGGAACGCGGAATGTCCGGTGCGGACTGTCTGTCCGGCGCGCGGCTGTCACCTGGCGATACCGAGTGCACGGCGCAGCAGGAACTGCTCGCGGTGCGCACGCTGCTCGCCCGCTGCGGCGCCGAGCCGGGGCTCGGGGCCGAAGCCGGTGGCCGGGCCGACATTCCGCCGTACAGCCCGTGGGGCCTGGCGCTGCTCAGCAGCCGTACGTTGCGCGACGCGATCGACGTCGCGGCCCGCTATCTCGACCGTGCCGCGGTGTCCGGCAGGCTCACCGTCGAGGAAACGGCGAGCTCGCTCCGCCTGCGCTTCGATGATTCCGAAAGCACACCGGACGTGCGGGCTTTTCTGGCCGAGCGAATCCTGGCCGGTATCAAGTCGATCGGCAGTGCCGCAGGACGTACCGAAATTACGCCGACGCGAGTCGAATTCCGGCACCGCGCGCCGACGGACAACAGCAGGTATCGCGAGATCTTCGCCGTGGCCCCCATTTTCGGCGCGGACACCAATGCGATGTGCTTCGACGGCCGCGCGCTAGATCAGGCGGTGCCGGTCACCGACGAACGGGCGCGCAACACCTGCGCACAATTCTGCCGTGACCTGCTGGATCGGCATCACACCCGCACCGGCGTCGCGGGCACCGTGCGCGAACTGCTCGTCCGCAACCCCGGCGATATTCCCGATCAGATCGCGGTCGCCAACGAATTGTTCATGAGCCCGCGCACCCTGTCGCGGCGGCTCAACGAGGAGCAGACCTCGTTCCGCGCATTGCTCGACGAGGTCCGCCAGTTGTTGTCGGAGCAACTGCTCGGGCACACCGATCTGACCACCGAACAGGTCGCCGCCCGCCTCGGCTATGCGGAAGCCGCGTCCTTCATCCGCGCGTTCCGGCGCTGGAAAGGGTGTCCGCCACAAGAGTTCCGGCTGCACGGCGGCCGATCACCGGCACCGGCGCGCACGCCCGTCCCGGTCGGCGCCCGGTAGGCGAACTCCCAGCGAGCCTCAGTCAACAAGGTCCGCACAGAGTTCCAAGTGGAACGACTGAGGTCGCCCGGTGTGTTGGGCATGGCAGACGCGCTGGATGCTGCAAGTATGCTGGCATGTCGATCAGCGCTCCCGTTGCGCCGAGTGTCCCGAAGACGATCCGCCAGGCCACGGTATTGGCCGTCTGCTGCACCGCCGTCGTGATGGCGAATGTGGACACCACCGCGGTCAACGTCGCGCTACCCGCGATCGGTCGCGGGCTGGACGGTTCGGTGGCGGGTGCGCAGTGGGTGGTCGCGGCCTACACGCTGACCCTGGCCTGCTTGCTGACGCTGTCCGGCTCGCTCGCCGACCGGATCGGCCGAAGGACCATTTTCCAAATCGGCCTCGCGATATTCGCTATGAGTTCGCTGGCGTGTAGCCTCGCGCCCTCGATCGGCTGGCTCGTCGCGTTCCGGGTAATGCAGGCGGTCGGTGGCTCGATGCTGACTCCGGTAGCGATGGCGATCATTTCGGCCGTATTCACCGAACCGGGACAACGGGTGCGGGCGATCGGGATCTGGAGCGGTTCGATCGGGATCGGCATGGCGGCCGGCCCGGTCATCGGCGGCTTACTGGTCGAGACGATCGGCTGGGAAGCGGTGTTCTGGATCAACGTGCCGATCGCGGCGACGGCGCTGGCGCTCACCTTTTTCGTAGTCCCGCAGTCGAAATCGGAGCGGCCGCGCGCGCTCGATCCGGTGGGGCAACTGCTGGTGATCGGTGTGCTCGGGCTGCTGGTGTTCGCGATTATCGAAGGGCCACACCGAGGTTGGCTCGCGCCGGAGACGCTGGGCAGCTTCGCCGGCTCGGCGGTGTGCCTCGCCGCGCTGCTGCGGTACGCGCCGCGCCATCCGCACCCGCTGATCGATCTGCGGGTGTTCCGCTCGGTCCCGTTCACCGGTGCGTTCGTGATCGCGATCCTCGCGTTCGCCGCGATGGGTGGCTTCCTGTTCCTGAATACGTTCTACCTCCAGGAGATTCGGCACGACTCGCCCTTGGTGGCCGGGCTGGCGCTGGTGCCGATGGCGGCTGCCATGTTCGTCTTCGGGCCGATGTCCGGCCGGATCGTGGCGAGCCGCGGCGCCCGCAGCGCGCTGAGCACAGGCGCGGTGGTGGCGACCGCCGCCGCGGCGGTGCTGACGCTGACCTTCGACGGCAGCGCAAACTTGTTGCTGCTCATCGGTTACGCGATGTTCGGCGCGGGCATCGGCCTGATCTACACGCCCATCACGGCGACTGCCGTGGCGGGACTGCCACCCGCACAGGCCGGCGTCGCGGCCAGCTTGGCGAGCACCTCCCGTCAGATCGGCCAGTCGCTCGGCGTGGCCGTCATCGGTTCGCTGATCGCCAGCCATCCCGGGGCCCTGACCTCGGCCGCGGCCTTCCGGCTGCCCGCCCATCTCGGCTGGCTCACCATCACCGGTCTGTGCGCCGCCGCCCTGGTGGCCGCCCGAATCAGCACCGCGCCCAAGGCGGTTCGCGCACGCTTCTGAAACCCCGATTGTCCACTACCTGGGCAATCGGTCGGCACACCGAATCCTGCTCCCGTACTATCGCGATCGGATACACCGGCCGGGGAGATGTAAGGAGGACGGTGTGGGACCTCGCATCCGCAACGGGACCCTGTGGTTGCGACGCTTCGCCGGAACGACGCCGGGGGTGGTCGCGGTGGTTGTCGTCGTCTCCGTTGTGCTGTGCCTGCTCGCCGGTTTCGCGTCCGCGAGCCAGCTGAGCGGTAAGAGCGAGCGCCGTGACGTCGCGCTCGAACGCACCGAGCCACTCGCGTTCGCCGCCCAACGGCTCTATGTGGCGCTGTCGGCCGCCGACGCCTCGGCGGCCACCGCCTTCCTGGCCCCCGGCGTCGAAGGACCCGCGCTGCGCAAGCAGTATCAGCAATCGCTCGCCGATGCCGCCGCCGCGCTGTCCGAGGCCACCGCAGGCGTCTCCGACGAGGAGACCAGGCAGATCGTGGCCCGCATCGCCGCCGACCTGCCCGCCTACACCGGCCTGGTCGAGACGGCGCGAGCGAACAACCGGCAAGGTTTCCCGGTGGGCTCGTCCTATCTGCGTGCGGCCTCGGAGGTGATGCAGAAGTCCCTGCTGCCCAACGCCGAACGGCTCACCGCCAGCCGGTTCGCCGCGGTGCACGAGGACCAGAAGGCCATCGCCGCGCTGCCGTGGTTGAGCATCGTGCTGATCGCACTGGTGCTGCTCACCTGCGTGGTCGGATCGTGGATCCTGTTGCAGCGCACCAACCGGATGGCCAACCTCGGCGTGCTGGCCGCGGCGGGCGCGGCGGCGCTGGCGCTGCTGTGGGCGGTGGTGGCGACGAGCGTGGCGGCCGACGCCATGGACACCGGCGCGCAGGACCGCTTCGAAACCCTGGCCAAGGCGCGCATCTCGGCCCAGCAGGCCCGCACCGAGGAAACACTGCAGCTGATCACTCGCGGTGACATCGCGGCGGGCGAAGAGAACTACAACAAGTACGCCACCGAGCTGCGCGATCGGATCGGTGCCGTCGTCGGCCCGGAGTCCGTTGCCGCGCAAGAACTCACCAAGTGGACCACCGGGCACCGCGCCCAGATCGCCGCGTACCAGGCGGCGAACTACCCGGCGGCGCTCGAACAGGCGATCGGTACCGGACCCGCCTCGTCGGCCACTCAGTTCGCCGCGCTGGACCGTTCGCTCAACGACAACCTGACGCAGGCCCGCCGCGACCTGCGCGACGGGCTGCGCACCGCGGGCACCGCGCTGTTCCTCAGTCCGCTCGGCACACTCGCGTTGCTGGTGCTCGCCGCGGCCGCCGTGGTGGCCGGCGTGTGGCCGCGGCTGAAGGAGTTCTTGTGAGGACACGCTTGTTGCTCGCCGCGCTACTGGTCGGGGCGAGCGTATTGATGACCGGTTGCGGATCGGGCGAGCTGCCCGCGCCGAGCACGCTCGACGCGGTGGATCCGCTGCCCGCCGGCGCCGCGGAGATCACCGCCCCACCGCAGGCCGAGGGCGACGGCGGCTGTGACACGGAGGCGACGCTGCGGCCCGGTCCGCTGCCGAGACCTGGTGCCATGCCTGCCGGTTCGGCGATGGCGACGATCGTGGCGAACCAGCGGCTGCGCGTCGGCGTCGACCAGAACACCTACCTGTTCGGCTTCCGTAATCCGGGTACCGGCGAACTCGAGGGCTTCGACATCGACATCGCGCGCGAGATCGCCCGCGCGCTGTTCGGCGACCCGACCAAGATCGAACTGCGCTCGGTGACGGCGGCCGAACGCATCCCCGCGCTGCGCGACAAGCAGGTGGACATGATCGTGCGGACCTTCTCGGCGACCTGCGAGCGGCGCAAGGAAGTCGACTTTTCGGCCGTCTATTACCGTGCGGCGCAACGTATCCTGGCGCCCCGTGACTCGGGCATCAAGTCCGGCGACGACCTCGGCGGCAAGCGCGTCTGCGTGGCTCGCGGCACCACCGCGCCCGCTCCACTGTTCACGCTGGCGAAGCGGCCGACCGTCATCGGCGTGACCAACTGGACCGACTGCCTCGTCGCGCTGCAACAGGGCCAGGTGGACGCGATCAGCGGCGACGACCCGATCCTGTTCGGTCTGGTCGCCCAGGACCGCAACCTCGAGGTGGTCGGCACACCGATCGGCAACGGCGCCTACGCAGTCGGCGTGCCCAAGGGCAGCGACGAACTGGTCCGCTTCGTCAACGGCGTGCTCGACCGGATGCGGACCGACGGCACGTGGCAGCGGATCTCCGCGGCGCGCCTCGGCTCCCTCGGCCAGGTCCAGGAGCCGCCCGAGCCACGGTATGTGGGATGAGCCGGACCACCATGCCGCTACTCACCGTGCCCGAAATCGATCGTGAATTAGCCAGGCGCGCAACCGAAGTCGATACGATCGTGGCCACTCTGCTCGATCTGGACAAGCATCCGGGACTCACTCTGGTGCGACGCTACCCGCCGTCCGGGGTGACCGAGGCGCGCTGGCTGCCGGTCCGGGACGCCCTCGCGCTGATGTGGGAGGACTTCGGCCGGATGCGCGCCATCCTGGATTCGGCGCGCGCGGTGCGCGGCACCCGCGCCAAGCTGGACGACGGTCAGCGCGCGGAGCTGACCGAGCTGCTGCACGGACACCCCTACGAGGTGTCGCGCACGCCGATCCCGCTGGCCGAACGCTCACTGACCGGTCCGAGCGAACACGTGTTGTTCGTCGGCCTCGCCGATACGCTCGAACGCATGCGGGCGACCTTCCCGGTGATTGCCGAGTTCCTCGACGCGGTGGACAAGGTGAACACCCGCGTCATGTCGGGCCTCGCGCCGCTGCAGCAGAGTCTGGACAAGGCGGGGCCGGTGACGCCGGAACTGCGCGCCATCGCCGACGGCATCGCCGATCTGCTGGGCCGCTCGGCCACCGACCCGCTCGCCCTCACCACCGCCGAGATCGACGCTCGCGTCGCCGAACTCGCCGCGGCCATGCGCCGGGAGGCGGCGGTGCTCGCCGAACTCGCGGCGATGGTGGCGAACTGGCCCGGTGCGATCGCGGCGGCGCGCAAAAAGCTGGACGCCTTGCAGGCCACGTGCGAGCGGGCCGCCGCGGCGAAAGCGAAGGTCGAGCGCACCATCGTGTCGGGTCCGCTGCCGGTGCCCGCTGACAATGTCGGCTTGTTGCGCGCACAACTGGATACCCTCGCGGTCCAGACCGGCGCTGCGGCCGCCCTTTTGGCGCTCGGCCGGCGCATCGACAACGCGAGCGAGAGCGCCGCCACTGCGGAGAACCTGGCTCAGGGTCTGCTGGACCGGCGCGGCGAACTGCGTGGCAGGCTGGCCGCCTACCAGGCCAAGGCGGCCCGCCTCGGCGTCAGCGAGGACCGTGATCTGCTCGCCTCCCAGCAGATCGCGGCCGGGCTGCTGGCCCGCACGCCGTGCGACCTGGCGGCGGCCACCCGCGCCATCGCCGACTATCAGCAACTCATCGCGGAGAAATCGGGGAGGGGAACATGAGAACCTGCACGGAGCCCGGCTGTTCGGGCACGATCGAGGACGGCTACTGCGCCGTGTGCGGGACCGCCCCGGCGGAGGCGACGACGGTACGGTCGGGATCGTCGGCGGTGGAGGTGACGACGGCGGCGGCGAGAGACCGGCGGTGTGCCGAACCTGGTTGTGGCGGAATGATTGTCGACGGTTACTGCGCCGTGTGCGGGACGGCTCCGGCGGAGGCGACCACCGTCGAGGCGGCACCGCAGTCCGCGAAGGCGACCACGGTAGCAGCTGCACCGCAGTCCGCGAACGCGACCACGGTAGCGGCGACACCGTCAACTGCTGAGGCGGTCACGGTGGAGGCGGCATCGTCTCCTGCCGAGGTGACGACGGCCGCCGCGGCACACCGGGGATGCACCGAACCCGGTTGTGGCGGAACGATTATCGACGGTTACTGCGAGGTGTGCGGCACCGCCCCTGCGCCGGTCGAGGCGGCCTCCGGGAGTACGCGCAGCACTCGGAGCAGTTCGCGCTCGGTGCGCACCGGCCGGTCGTCGTCGAGGTCGAGTCGCCGCGGGCGGCTGGGCGCGGGCATGGTCGAGGTGCCTCGGGTGCCGCGCATCGACCCGGCCACCGCGATCATGGCCGACCCGAAAGTGCCGGAGAACAAGCGGTTCTGCGGCAAATGTGAGAAGCCGGTCGGCCGGGGGCGCGACGGAAAACCCGGCCGCACCTCGGGCTTCTGCGCCAATTGCGGCACCCGATTCTCCTTCGACCCCAAGCTCGTCAAGGGCGATCTGGTCGCCGGGCAGTACGAGGTGGCGGGGTGTCTGGCGCACGGCGGGCTCGGCTGGATCTATCTGGCGATCGACCGCAATGTCAGCGACCGCTGGGTGGTGCTGAAGGGTCTGCTCAACGCGGGCGATACGGATGCGCTGCTGGCCGCGATGGCGGAGAAGCGTTTCCTCGCCGAGGTGGAACACCCGAGCATCGTCAAGATCCACAACTTCGTCGAGCATGCCGGGTCGGACGGCGTGCCGGTCGGCTACATCGTGATGGAGTACGTCGGCGGCACCTCGCTCAAGCAGATCCTGCGCCGCCACCGCGACACCACCGGGGGTTTCCTGCCGCCGGCCCAGGCGATCGCCTACGTGCTGGAGATGCTGCCCGCGCTCGGTTACCTGCACTCGCTCGGCCTGGCCTACTGTGATTTCAAGCCGGACAACGTGATGCAGACCGACGAGCAACTCAAGCTCATCGATCTCGGCGCCGTGATCGCCATGGACGATCAGGACAGCCCCATCTACGGCACGATCGGCTACCAGGCGCCCGAGATCGCCGAGACCGGGCCGACCGTCGCCACCGAGGTCTACACGGTCGGGCGCACGCTGGCCGTGCTGCTGCTGAATGTGCCGCAGCAAGGCGGTCATTTCGGCGCACTGCCAGGCCCGGACACCGAACCGCTGCTGGCGACCTACGATTCGCTGCACCGACTCCTGCTGCGCGCCACCGACGACGACCCCGACGCGCGGTTCGCCTCGATGGAGGAGATGACCGATCAGCTGACCGGGGTGTTGCGCGAGGTCTTGTCCCTCGATGACGGGGTGCCGCGTCCCGGTATGTCGACCTACTTCGGACCGCCGCGTGGTGTCTTCGGTGTCGACGCTCCGGTGAGCGCGGCGAATATCGTTGCCGCGCTGCCGGTTCCGCTGGTCGACCCGACCGACAGCGCGGCCGCGCTGCTCGCCACCACGACCGGCACCACCCCGGCGGAGCTGGAGCACGCGTTCGAGGCCGGACTGCGCTCGGTCGTCACCGGCAAAGCCGCGTCGACCGAGATTCCGTTGCGGCTCATCCGGGCCGCGCTGGAGGTGGGCGACACCGCCGAGGCCGACCGGCGGCTGACGGAGGCGGCCGCGACGCTGCCCGGGGACTGGCGGCTGGCCTGGTATCGCGGTGAAAGCCGTTTGCTCGCTGGTGATTTCGCGGCGGCAACGACTGAGTTCGACGCGGTGTATGCGGCCTTGCCCGGTGAAGCCGCGCCGAAGCTGGCGCTGGCGGCCGTCGCGGAGCTGGCGGGTCAGCAGGCCCCTGATGCCAACGGCTTCGATGCCGCGCAGGAAAAGCGCAGGGCGGCACGGTATTACGAGACCGTGTGGCGCACCGATCGCACCTATCTCAGCGCGGTGTTCGGTCTGGCCAGGCTGCGCGCGGCGGCCGGTGACCGCGAGGGCGCCGTCACCGTGCTCGATCAGGTCGACGCGGGCTCTTCGTTGTTCACCGAGGCGAGAATCGCTGCGGTGGAGACCATCCTGAACGGACGGTCGTCTGCTGAGCTGACCGAGCCGATCCTGCGCGACGCGGGCGAACGGGTGGCCCGGCTGCGGCTGGACTCCAAACGCCGTGCCGCGCAGGTGCGTTTGCGCGTGCTGACAGCTGCACTGGGCTGGCTGCGGGCCGGCAAGGTGCCGGATCGACCCGATCCGTTGCTCGGCGCCGAGCTGGATCAAGACGGTGTGCGCACTGGATTGGAGCGTTGTTATCGGGACTTGGCCCGGGAAACCGACGACATGTGGGAGCGATTCGCGTTGGTAGAGCAGGCGAACACCGTGCGGCCGAGGACCAGGCTGTGAGCGCCGAGGTAGGCGTGCGCTGTCCGGGGTGCACCGCCGAGGTGCAGCCGCAGGATCGCTTCTGCGAGAACTGCGGACAGGAGCTCGGCGGCACGCGCGTCGCGCTGCCGAACCACGAGCCCGGTGCGCCGACCGCCTGTGCGGGCTGCGGCGGCCTGGACTACGACGCCGACGGTTACTGTGCGGGCTGCGGCCAATTGCGGGGCATGCCGGACCGATTCGACGCGGACCTCGGCGCGGTCGCGGTGGTCACCGATCGCGGCATCGCCCACGCGCGCAACGAGGATGCCGTCGCGGCAGCCGTCCTGAACGGCACCGATGGCGTGCCGAACGCGGTGGTGATCACGGTCGCCGATGGGGTGTCGACCTCCGAGGATCCCCAGGTGGCCTCGGGCGCGGCGGCCAGGGCAGGTGTCGATGCCGGTCGCACGGCGCTGCTGGATGGACTGTCCGCCACCGACGCGGCGATGGCCGGTCTCGCGGCGGCCGCCCAGGCGGTGCGCGATATCGCGACGACCGACGGGCACGCGCCCTCGTGCACGTATGTGTCGGCCGTGGTGCGGACCGACGCCGCCGGCACCGAGATCACCGTCGCGAATGTCGGTGACAGCAGGGCCTATTGGCTGCACGCCGACGCACCCGACGGCCCGGACAATCCGCCGTCGCAGCGGTTGACCGTCGACGACTCCTGGGCCCAGGCGCTGGTCGACGCGGGCGCGCTGGACGAGCGGGCCGCGATGAACGATCCGCGGGCGCACACCCTGATCCGCTGGCTCGGCGCGGACAGTCCGCCGAAACCGTGGGCCGACAACTGTATCCAGACCTTGCGCACCACCGGACCGGGTGTGCTGCTGCTGTGCAGCGACGGCCTCTGGAACTACCTCTCCGACGCGACCGCGTTGGCGGAGGTGGCCACCGCGACCGCCCCGGCCGTCGCCGCGCGCGAACTGGTCGAGTTCGCGCTGCGCTGCGGCGGCAGCGACAACATCACCGTCGCGATCGTCCCCGTTCCATGGTCCGTGAAGCCAGGAGAAGTACAGTGAGTTCCGTTGCAGGCAATGGCATTTCGGTAGCCGTCGATCAGAACGAGTATCTGGCCGACGGTGTCGGCACGGTCGACGCCGTGGTGACCGTGGAGACCGCGGCCGAGCTGGTGGTGGCCGCCGCACCGCAGGAACGGCTGGAAGTTCTCATTCTCGACTGCTCCGGCTCGATGGCCACCGGTCGCAAGTTCCCCGGTGCGCGCCAAGCCGCCTTGGCCGCGCTCGACGTGATGGCCGACGGCACCAGGTTCGCGATCGTCGAGGGCACCGCGATGGCGCGGCTGATCTACCCCACCGAAGTGCCGTCCGTGCCCGTGAATCGGGAGTCCAGGGCGGCCGCGCGGCGCGCGCTGGACAAGCTCAAGCCCGGCGGCGGCACCGCGATGGGCACCTGGCTCGGGCTGACCCGGCAGCTGGCCAAGAAGCATGCCGGCGCCATGGTGCACGCCATCCTGCTCACCGACGGCAAGAACGAACACGAAGAACCCGCGTCGCTCGCTGCGGAGATCAAACAGTCCGAGGGCGTGTTCACCTGCGACTGCCGTGGCGTCGGAACCGATTGGCGGGTAGACGAATTGCGCGCCATCGCCTCCGCGCTGCACGGCACCGTCGACATCGTCGCCGACCCCGCCAAGCTCGCCGAGGACTTCGCCGCGATGATGCAAGGCTCGATGGCGAAGGCGATTCCGGAACTGACCCTGCGGATCTGGACTCCGGCCGGCGCGAAGGTGCGGTTCGTCAAGCAGGTCGCTCCGGATATTCAAGACCTCACCGCGCGACGGGTGGACACCGCGGCGCAGGTGGGGGAGTACCCGCTCGGCGCGTGGGGCGCGGAAGATCGCGACTACCACGTGCAGGTCGAGGTGGAGCCCGCCGCGCCCGGCCGGGAGAAGCTCGCCGCGCGGGTCAGTGTGGTCAGCGGAGACGAGGTGCTCGGGCAGGGGCTGGTGAAGGCGGTATGGACCACCGACACCGAGCTGTCGACCCGAATCAGCAGGCGGGTAGCGCATTACACCGGGCAGGCCGAGTTGGCGCAGGTCGTGCAGGAGGGCTTGGCCGCGCGCAAAAGCGGCGACGCCGATACCGCCACCGCCAAACTGCGGCGCGCGGTCGAACTCGCGGCGGAGTCGGGCAACGAGAGCACAGCGAAGCTGTTGCGCGGTGTGGTCGAGGTCGACGAGCGCAGCGGCACCGTACGATTGCGGGCCAGCGTCGAGGCCGCCGACGAGATGGCCCTGGATGCGCGCTCGACGAAGACGGCCAGAGTACGGAAGGAGGGGTAGTGGTTGCCAGCTGTCCCGACGGCCACCAGTCGGTCGCGACGGACTACTGCGATGTGTGTGGCGCGCCGATGTGCGCGGCCGCGCCGACTGCCGCAGTGGAGCCGGTCGCGCTGTGCCCGTCCTGTGGAGCGCCGAGCGCCGGGCGATTCTGTGAAGTGTGCGGGCATGATTCGGCCCTGCCCAGTTCTGCGGCCACGCCCGATCCGGTAATCGAGAGTGAACCGACCCAGACCGAATCGGTCGTGCCGAACGTCGCGAGCGTTGCTCCGGACCCCGCACCCGCCGGCTCGGCGGTCACCTGGGTGGCCACTGTTTCGGCGGATCGTGAGTTCTACGATCGGGTGATCGCCCGCAAGGGACCGGACGCCGATCAGGTCGGCTTTCCGCCGTTCTATCCGGAACGCCGAATCATTCTGCGCGGCAATGACATCTCGGTCGGCAAGCGGAGCGTCTCGCAGGGGCTGACTCCCGATATCGATCTCGGCATCGCCCCCGCCGATGTGGGTGTCTCCCGGACGCACGCGGTCATCCACATCGACGGTGACGCGCTCACCGTCACCGATCTCGGTTCCACGAACGGCACCAGCGTCAACGGCAGTGACGACCTCATTCCCGCGAAGGTGCCGGTGCGGCTGCGCAGCGGCGACCGTATTCATCTGGGCGGCTGGACCACCATCGTATTCACCCGCGAGCAGGTCTGAACCCGCTTGACCGACAGGCTCTTTGCGTCTGGGACAGCATGGCCGGATTTGTAGACAACGTTGTTCATTTGCGCCTATCGTCGTGAGTTATGACGAAGTTCGGCGGCAAGAGCTGCCTGATCACCGGGGCGGCAAGCGGTCTGGGCCGCAGTACCGCCCTCGCCGTCGCGGCCAAGGGCGCCTCGCTGATCCTGACCGACATCGATGCCGAAGGGCTGCAACAGACCGCGACGCTGGCGCGGGCTGCGGGCGCGACGGTGCACCTCGCGGCCACCGCCGACGTGAGTGTGCACGACGAGGTGGTCGCGCTGGCGGCCAGGGCGCATGACGAGGTGGCCAGTGTCGACATCGTCATGAACGTGGCGGGCATCGCGACCTGGGGGACCGTCGACCGGCTGACCCACACGCAGTGGCGGCGGACCATCGATATCGATCTCATGGGCCCGATCCACATCATCGAGGAGTTCCTGCCGCCGATGATCGCGGCGGGCCGCGGCGGCCACCTGGTGAACGTGTCCTCGGCCGCCGGCTTGTTCGGGCTGCCGTGGCACGCGCCGTACAGCGCGGGCAAGTTCGGGTTGCGCGGCGTCTCGGAGGTGCTGCGGTTCGATCTTCGTCAGCACGGCATCGGCGTGAGCCTGGTCTGCCCCGGGGCGATGGCGACGCCGATGGCCGACCGCGTGGATATCGCGGGCGTGGACCGGACCGGCGAGGCGGTGCAGCGGGCGATGGGCCTGTTCCTGCGGCACGCCGTGACGCCGGAGGCCGCGGCGCGCTCGATCGTGCGCGGGGTCGAGCGCAACACCTACCTGGTCTACACCTCGAACGACATTCGCCTCGGGCACTGGGCGCAGCGGTATTTCCCGCCCGCCTACAACCTCGCCATGCGCGGGCTGAACTGGGCGATGAGCCGTTATATCGATCAACCGGCCACGAAGACCATCGTGCGCTGACGCCGAGAGGACCCCAGCATGGCCGAGCCGCTGACCACCCCCGCGGCGCCGGTGCCGCCGAATCATCGGTTCGATATCGGGCCCGTCCGGTATCCGAAGTTGTTCGGCGCCACCACCGTTCCCATTCCGATGTCGGGCGGGGCCATCCTCACGGCCGACATCCTGCGACCCGGCGACGGCTCCGGTCCCGCGCGGGAGCCGCTGCCCGCCATCATCAACTTCACCCCGTACAACAAGATGCTCAACCGGCACGGCATGCGCTGGAACGACACTCTGCGCGCCCTCGGCCATCGGGTGGGTTCCTCGGATCGCCGGCGGTTCACCGCGCGCGACGTACTGCACACGCCCGCGGGCGGCATTCTGGAACCGTTCGTGATCAACCGAACGGCGGTCCGCCGCGGCTACGTCGGCCTGATGATCGACGTGCGTGGCACCGGCACCTCGACGGGAAGCTGGGATTTCTTCCAGCCGCGGGAGCAGCAGGACTATCTGGAGGCGATCGCGTGGGTGCGCGAACAGCCCTGGTGCAACGGCGATTTCGCGGTGACCGGTATTTCGTACGGCGCCATCGCCGCACTGATCACCGCGGGCCTGCGACCGGAGGGCCTGCGCGCCGTGTTCGCCATCGAGGCGGGGGAGGACCCGATGCGCGAGCTCGGCCTGACCGGGGGCGTGCCGACGCCGGGCATGCTGCTGTGGATTCTCGCCGTCACCGGTTCGAAATGGCTACCGTCGGTGCCCGGCCTGCTGCGCGCGGGCATGACCGGTCAGTTCCTGCGTGACCGGATCGCCGATCCGGCCGGTTGGGTGCGGCACGCGATCGACATCGGGCTCACCGAACGACATCCCGACAGCTTCCTCAATCCGATGTGGGCGGGCAAGCTGGCGCGCTTCGAGGACATCACGGCACCGACCTGGATCCACGGCGGGTGGCACGACGTCTACAACCGCTCGAACTTCCGGATGTTCGATCGAATCCCGTTGTCCGGCGGGGCAAAACAGGTCGTGGTCGACGACTCCTACCATCTCACCGTCGGTTCGGGGTTGGGTGCGCCCGACAGTCCGCAGGCGATCGACGAGCTGCAATGCGCCTGGTTCGACCGGTGGGTCAAGGACATCGACAACGGCATCGATCGCTACGGTCCGGTCACGGTGCGCAGGCAGGGCGACGGTCGGTGGTTGCGGCACCCGGTGTTCCCGGATCCCGCGGCCACGCGGCAACGGCTCTACTTGAACGCCGAGATCACCGGTGTGGCAGCGCATGCCGGTACCGACGCGGGACTGTCCTCGGCGCCCACCGAGCTCGAATCGCGACTACCGCTGCCCACCGGGCGAATTCGGATGGCGTCCAACAACACCGGCGTCATGAGCATGGGCGTGACGCTGCTGTTCGGGCGTCGGTTCGGCACCGATGACCGGCATGCCGAGGCGGGCGCCGTCACGTTCACCAGTGCGCCGTTCACCGCGGACACCGTCCTGTCCGGCCCGATGAACCTGCACCTCAACGTGGAAGCCGAAGGCATGGACGCCTTTTGGTCGGTGACCGTGTGTGACGTCGAGCCGGATGGCGCGTCGGTGCCGCTCACCCGTGGCGCGTTGCTGTCCAGTCTGCGAGCGATCGACGCCGCAGGCAGTGAGTACGTCGACGGCGAGCTGTTGTTCCCGCTGCATACCCTCACCGCCGAGTCCGCGCTGCCGGTGACGCCCGGCGTGCCGTTCGTGGTCGACATCGAGATCAACCCCACCGAAGCGCTGGTGCGGGCCGGCCATCGACTACGGGTTGCGGTGAGCCGCAGCAGCTTTCCCCGGCACCTGATCCCGCCGTGGCTGCGGCGCACGATCACCGGTCAGGCCATTGTGCTCGACCCCGAGCAGCCGAGCTACCTCACCTTCCGCGCGGCTCCGGCCGGCTGACACGCAGACGATCGGTCTCCCCGCAACAGCTTTCGCCTGTGGCATTCGGCACGGTTCGCCGGGATTGTCCCGTTGGTGTACTTCGCTACTATGTACTACAAACCGTAGTAGCGGAGGGGAAGTCATGGGCAAGTTGCAGGGCAAAGTGGCCCTGGTCACCGGTTCCAGCCGTGGTATCGGACGCGGCATCGCCTGCCGGCTGGCGCGGGACGGTGCGCTGGTCGCGGTGCACTATTCGACCAACGAGGGGGCGGGTAAAGAGACCGTCCGGCTGATCGAGGCGGCAGGCGGACACGCCTTTTTGGTGCGCGCCGAACTCGGTGCGCCCGAGGCGATCTCGGAGTTGTTCGCGCAGCTGGAACCGGAACTGCTCACCCGGACCGGCACCGTGCGGCTGGACATCCTGGTGAACAACGCGGCGCACGCCGGATTCACCGGCACGATGCCCGAGGACGTCACGCCGGAGATGTTCGATCGGCACATCGCGGTCAACACCAAGGCGCCGTTCTATCTCACCCTGCGCGCACTGAGCTCGATGACCTCCGGTGGCCGGATCATCAACATCTCCTCCGGCATGACCAGGACCTCGCTGCCGTCGCAGATCTGCTACGCGATGAGCAAGGGCGCCATGGAGCAGATCACCCTGCAACTGGCCCTGCACATCGCGCCCCGCGGCATCACCATCAACACGGTCGCCCCGGGCGTCACCAACAACGGTGATCCGGTGTTCGATGACCCGGACACCGTCGCCGAGATGTCGGCCTGGTCCGCCTTCAACCGGGTCGGCGAGGTATCCGATATCGCCGACGTGGTGGCCTTCGTCGCGTCCGAGGACGCTCGCTGGATCACCGGCTCCTACATCGACGCGTCCGGCGGCACCCTGCTCTGACCGCCGTCCCTACCGCAGGGCGGCGTGCTCGGGCCAGCCGTACAGGCCGAAGTGTTCGTTGTCGCGGAACATGTCCAGCCCGGCGCGGGTGCTGAGGATGGTGTCGTCCGGGATGTCGCCGACGTCGAACCAGCGCAGTTCCGAGCAGCGTTCGGGTTCCCGGTTCCACGGTTCGCCGGACCAGGTATCGGCTTGGAAGATGAATACGATCAAGGCCTGACCAGGCGGGGACTGGATGTGCATCGAGGCGACCATCTGGACGTGCTCGCGCTCCACCTGCACCCCGATCTCCTCTTCGGCCTCCCGAATAACCGCAGTGAGCACGTCCTCCCCGGCATCCAGCCGCCCGCCGGGAGCGTTCCATTCCCCGTCGCCGAACTCGGTATTCCGCCGCCGCGCGAGCAGGACGCGTTCGCCCTTGGTCAGCAACAACTGCACTCCGATGACACTGCGGAAGATCGTCAACTGGCCTCCTGGTCGGATTCTGGCAACGGCCGCTGATGAAGGCCAAGTTTCGACAATGGCTTGATCGTAACCACCGATCCGCTTCCGGGCATGGCTCCCCGGGGTGAGGTATCCGCCGCCTCACCTGATACTCACTTGCATCCAGTGCAATTATGATCAGCATGACACCTTCGGTCTTCCTCATTACTGGCATTCAGGCGGCGGGGAAGTCGACTGTGGCGCAGGCGTTAGCCGAGCGACTGCCGCGGTCGGCGCATGTTCGGGGTGACACTTTTCGAAGGTTCATCGTCGGTGGCCGGGACGAAATGAGCAGGGAGCCTTCGCAGGAGGCGCTGCGGCAGCTCTGTTTGCGGCATCGGCTCGCGGCGAACGCCGCCGACGCCTACGCGGAGGCCGGTTTCACCGCGGTGCTGCAGGACACCGTGCTCGGAGAGTTGTTGCAGTACACCATCGATCAGATCGAGACGCGGCCGTTGTACGTGGTGGTGCTGGCGCCGCGACCGTACGCCGTTGCCGCCCGGGAAGCCGCCCGGGGCAAGGAAGCGTACGGCACGTTCAGCGTGGCCGACCTGGACTCCGCCTTGCGGCAGACCACCCCGCGCATCGGATTGTGGCTGGACACTTCCGATCTCACCGTCGAGCAGACCGTCGACCAGATTTTGACCCGCGCGGAACCGCTGCCGCAGTAACCCGCGCGGGCCTCCCCGCCGTTCAGTGGTGCTGTGCCACTGGGCGATCGGTCGAGGGAAGCTGGTGAATCTGCCGCAGCGCCCTGAGCCGACCGTGTCAGCGTGACCACGTCTCCCACGCTAACGGCCGTAGGGCGGATCGGGCCGCGTCGTGAGCCCGATAGGCAAGAATTTGCTATGTCCGGTCAGGCTTTCACGACGGCCGTGGTGGGCTGAGCGGAGTGAGCGGCTTGGTGGCGGGTCCTTCCAGCAGGGTGCCGTCGGGGGCGAATCGGGAACCGTGCAGCGGGCAGTCCCAGGAGCGCTCGGCGTCGTTCCAGCGCACGATTCCGTAGAGGTGCGGACAGACGGCGGACAGCTCGGTGGTGGTGCCGTCGACCGTGCAGGTCGCGGTGGGGCGCAGGCCGTGTCGTTCGACGGTGCCGCAGCCCTCCGCCGGGACCTGATCGGAGGCGTGGGTGGTCACGCGCAGCCAGCCGGTCGTGAGTTGTTGCGCGACAGCGCCGTTCGCGAGGGCGGCGGACGGCAGCGCCTTGAGTTCGTTCGGCCGCCAGCTGGCGAGCGCCTCCGCCCAGTGCGGTGACTTGCCGGTGATCCGACCGGCCAGCGCCAAGGCGGCGGCGACGCCGTTGGTGAGGCCCCACTTCGCGTACCCGGTGCCGAGCAGGATGTTCTCCCGGCCCGGCAGCAGCGGCCCGACATAGGGCAGTTCGCCGACCGGCGAGTAGTCCTGCGCCGACCATTCCTGCATGGGTTGCGCCGTGGGGAACCAGGTCCGCGTCCAGCTGAGCAGATCGTCGACCTTCGCGCGCTCGGACTTCGTGCGTCCGACGGGATGACCGTTGCCGCCGACCAGCAGCACGTCCCCGTCCGGCGTCGGCGCGTACCGCATCGAGCGGGTGGGTTGCCCCGCACTGATGTACATGTCGCGCGGCATCGGTTCGTCCAGCCGGAAAGCGGCCAGGTAGGAACGCTGTGCGGTGAGCCTGGCGAAGAACCCGCCGCGATCGAGTATGGGTGTGCCCGTTGCCAAGACGACGGTACGCGCGCCCAGGTCACCGTGTTCGGTCTCCACGGTGAGCTCGCCGTTGTGACCACTGTGCACGCCGCGCACAGTGGTCGACTCGTAGATCGGCGCCGCATGCGACTCGACCTGGGCCGCGAGCGCGGCGAGAACGGCCATGGGGTCGGCCTGGGCCTGGTCGGCCAGCCGCACCGCACCGTGGTTCGGGAAGGGGACGTCGAGCTCGTCGACGAGCTCGGTGGGTAGGCCCGCCGCCCGGGTCGCGTCGAATTCCGCACGCACCTTGCCGATTTCGTCTTCGGACTGCGCGTAGGTGAGTGCCGCCTGATGTTGTACGGCGACGCCGTGCTCGGCGCAGAACCGCAACAACCATTGCTGCCCTTCGCGATTCGCCGCCACATAGTCGCGGAGCGTGCCCACGGAATGGCGCTTTCGGATCTGCTGTGCCCTGGTGCCCTGGAGCAGGCTGATCTTGGCGGTGCTGGCGCCGGTGGTGCCCGCGCCGACCCGTTTGGCCTCGACGACCGCCACCTGGACGCCGCTCTCGGCGAGCAGCAGCGCGGTCACCAGTCCGGTGAGACCGCCGCCGATCACGACGGTGTCGAAGCGTGATCCGGGCGTCAATCGCAACCGCGCGGGAACCTCGGCGTCGTTCAACCATAGTGGCGTCATAGTCCCGGCATAACCGGTCCGCGACCGGGCAAACCCGAGCTCGATGTCTGAAAACTGGCCGGATAACCGCGCGGCGGTCGGTTTCTTTCTTTAGGATCATCCCATGAATGTGCGTGCGCGGGAGTTCGGGCTGCAATTCCCTGGAGCCACTGGGGAATTGAACGCTATCACCGACGTGCCCGGCGTCGAGGTCGGTTACACCACCCTCATTCGCGGCGAGGACGTGCGCACCGGCGTCACGGCGATCCTGCCGCGCGGCCGCGAGCGGGTATTCACGCCGTGTGCCGCGGGCTGGTATTCGCTCAACGGCAACGGCGAGATGACCGGCACCGTCTGGCTCACCGAGACGGGTTCGCTGGCGCTGCCCATCCTGATCACCAACACTCATGCGGTCGGCACCTGTCACCGGGGGATCATCGACTGGCTGGTCGAGGCGTTTCCGGAGCTACCCGACGACTGGTCGCTGCCGGTGGTCGCCGAAACCTGGGACGGCTACCTCAACGACATCAACGGTGCGCACGTCACGTCGGCCGATGCGATGGCGGCCATCGAGACCGCTGCGGGTGGGCCGATCGCCGAGGGCAGCGTCGGCGGCGGCACCGGAATGAACTGTTACGGATTCAAGGGCGGTAGCGGCACCGCGTCGCGCCGCGTCGAGTACGGCAAGGACACCTACACCGTCGGTGCCTTCGTGCAAGCGAATTTCGGTGCCCGCAAGGAACTTACGATCCGCGGCGTGCCACTGGGTGAGGTGCTGGCCGAGGACGATCCGCTGGGGGAGTGGGCCGCCCCGGCGGGTTCCGGCTCGGTCATCGTCGTCGTCGCGACCGACGCGCCGCTGCTGCCGGGGCAGCTGACCGCGATGTCGCGCCGGGTGCCGCTCGGTCTCGCGCGCACCGGCACCACCGGGTCACACTTCTCCGGCGACATCTTCCTGACCTTCTCCACCGCCAACGAGGGCGCGCTCACCAGTACCTTCCCCAACGGCGAAAGCCCTTACGAACAGCTGACATTCATCCCGTGGGGTCAGCTCAACCCGTTCTACGACGCGATCGTCCAGGTGGTCGAGGAGGCCGTGGTGAACGTGCTGTTCGCCGGCGAGACGATGGTCGGCCGGGACGGCCATCGCTCGCCGGCGCTGCCGGTGGACACGGTGCTGAAGTTGCTCACCACGACATAGCGGTGTCCTGCATCAACTCTGCCTCGGTGGCCTCGTGCACCGCGAGCCAGCGGACGAACTCCTCGAACGACTCCCTGCGCTCCGGGCCCGCCGTGGACTGCATCTCCTCTAACAGCTCGCGCATCCGATTGTGTTGCAGAACAAGCAGTTCCACAACGTTTCTATGATGACGCGATGTCATGTCCTCGCCTCGTTCGTGCCTGCGTGTTTACTTCGGGACCAGAATGCCGGTCAGGTCGGCCTTCTTGATCGGGGTATCCGGATTCGCCTGAGCCGTGCACATCAACTTGATCGCCGCGATCGACGCGTCCACGGTCTGGTCCTGCGTGGACGGCGCCTCGCCGCCGCGTTCTTGCTCGAGGAACTTGGTTACGGTGATCCGCTGCTTGTCCGGATCCTGCGCGGTGAACTCGTTGCACGGCGTATCGCCGCCCTTGTTGACGAGTTTCTCCGGCTCGTCACCGCAGCCGCCCACGAAAAAGGCGGTGGCCAGTGCGAACACGCAGAGCGAGGTGGTGGTTCTGCTCATCGTCAGCCTCCGAATCCGGCGAGCGCGCCTGCGAGGTCAGAGGTATCGAGTACCTCGAGCGCCTGCTGGCGCACGTCCGGGCAGTGCTGGGTGGTGATCTTGTCGATGACGCCGCGGTCCTTCAGCACGGTGTCGTTGAGGCCGCCGTTGCGGGCTGCCCAGTTGTGCACGGTGCCGTTGAAGGCCACTCGGCCCAGCGCCGCACCCTCGGTGCGCCAGTTGTCGATTTCCGGACGCATCATGTCGCACAGCTGTTTCGCCGCAGCGTCGGACACTTGATCGTCCGGGTCGGGCACCTGGGCCGTCGTCGACGGCATGGTCAGCATGACCGTGTTGTCGGGGGTGGCGGGTGCCGCCGGATCCTTGTCGTCCGAACACGCGGCGAGCAGCGGGGCCGCGGCGAGCGCACCGGAGAGCAGCAGTGCACGCACCATCGGCCGATGGCGATGTCGGGTCATGTCTTCTCCTCAGACGAAGGCCGCCGCGGTCGGCGGCGTCATGATGCGCAATACCCGGGTGCGATATGACCAATCAATGGCCGGCCTGGTCGGTGAGGCCGAGGCCCGCCCGATTCTTGAGGCGACGGTGCTCGAGCACGATGATGAGCACGCCCGCCACCATGCAGGCCACGGTGGCGATGGCGCCGATGATGGCCCAGCCCTCGAAGCCGTAGCCTGCGGCGGTCAGCGTCAGCCCGAGGCCGACCAGTCCGATTGCCACCAGGATGATGCCCGGCCAATTGCGTGCGTCCTCGATGGATTCACCGACGTGGGCGCGCGAGGTACGGGTGTAATCCGGGAAATTGTCGTCGGGACGTCCGTGGTGCTCGGCACCGCCGTGACCCGTGGTCGTTTCGTCCGGTCCGGGAAGCATAGGGGGTCCTTTCTGGTCCAACCACCGTCAGAGGGGGCATTCGAACGCATACCCGGACGAGCGGGGCTCAATCGGCGGCGCGAAGCACCTGCTCGGTCGCGGAGACGATCGCGAAGTCCGGGATGGCGTCGAGGCCGTGCCTGCCGCATGGTGCGGACTGATCACCGAGCACCACGGTCGGCACGCCGTAAGGCGCCCAGCGCCGCGCCGGGACCACCGGTGCGAACAGCGAAACTACGGGCGTCGCCACCGCGGCAGCCAGCGGAGCGGCGCCGGTGTTCGGTGCGACCACCGCGTCGGCATCACGGAGCACGGCGGCCAGACCGGCCAGATCGGTGGCACCCCCGAGGTCGCGGGCCTGCCCGTCGGCGACGGCATCGGTGAGCGCTCGCTCGGCCGCGCTGCCGGTCACCACCACGCGGTGCCCCGCGTCGACCAGCGCCGCGGCCACCTGCCTGCTGCGCGTCGCCGACATCCGGCGGGAGGGCTCGGTGGCACCGGGATGTAGCACGACATAGCCTGGGCCACCGGTCAATTCGTCGACCTCGGGCAGATCGTCGCGGACCCGCAGCCGATGACCGGCGGGCGGATAGCCTGCCGCGACAGCCAGCGACAAGGCGCGAATCTGTTCCGGCATATCGTCTTTCACTCGATGACGGACATCCAGCAGCGACCCGGCCTCATCGGTGGTGATCGCGCTGATCCGCGGCACGCCCGCCATCCGCAGGATCAGCGCGAGCGGCAGCGGGGACTGGTGCTGCGAGGTGCTGATGATCGCTTCGTCCGGCGCGAGCATGCGCAGGCATTCGATCAGGGCGCGCACGGACGCGTGGGTCAGCGGCGGCGGATCGGCGTCCAGCCAGGGCGCCTCGAACTGGAGTACCCGGTCGATGCCGGGCAGCAGCGCGGCGGCCGAACTGCCGCGCGGACCCGCGAGAAAGGTCACGGTGCCGGCGACCCGGGCGACCGCGCGCACGGCGGGTCCGGCGAGCAGGACATCACCGGCGCTGTCCAGCCGCGCCACCAGGACATGGCGGCTCATCGCGTCCGCAACGTCTGGTGCGCGGCGGTACTCTCGGCGAGCACCGCGTCCCAGCGGTCGAGGAACTGCGCAATGCCGAAATTGGCCTGCGCCCAATGTCGTGCGGCTTTACCGGTCAGCTCGGCGAACACCGGTTCGTGCAGGAACTGCCGGATCGCCTCGGCGAGAATGTCCGGCTCGGTGGAGACCACGCCCGCGTCGGCGGGGATCGACGCGGAAGCCTCGGTCGTGCCGAGCGCGACGATCGGCATCCCGAGGTACATCGCCTCGATCACCGATAAGCCCAGCGACGTCCAGCGCGGCGTATGCACGAACACCCGGCGGCGCGCCAGCTCGGCGTGCAGCCGGTCCTGGACCAAATCGCCTGCGCCGCAGACCCGTTCGGGCGGTACCTGCAAGGCGTTGGGCAGGTCTTCGGTGCCGGTGCCGTACACGTCGATCGGCGCGGCCAGCGAGAGCGGGGCGAGCAGGTCGGTGCCGGTGATCCGCCGGCGGGCGATCGGGTCGTTGATGATCGTTGCGGCCCTGGGGAGTTCGCCCGTGTACAGCAGACCGGGGTCGCGCACGCCGTGCGGGATGACGGTGGTGGGACATCGGCCGTTGTCCCACATCAGCCGGTTGAAGGGGGTGACGTGGACCAGCGGTATGTCGGTGCGGTCGGCCAGCGGATGCCGGGTGAGCGCCGCGTGCTCACGCGGAGTTTCGTGCTCGACGTAGACCGCGGGCAGGTCGGCGCCGGGTGATCTGCCCAGCCATTCCGCGACCAGGTCGAGTTCGCCGGGGCGTTGCAGCACAACGACATCGATGTTCTCGCCGGCGAGATCGGCCGGTGCGATGTCGCGGGCGTTGGGCCAAGGCCGACCGCAGCGACCGCGCGCCCATTCGCTTCCCGGCGCGCCGTCGCGACCGTCATACGGCACCAGGTACCGATGCTTGCCCTGGACAAACGAATTGAGCCAGGGGCCGTGCACATGCCAGACAAGAACGTTCAGCGGTTCGGCCGCCCCGTTCGTTTCAGTCGTCGGAGCTTCCATATGGCCCGGGTGCCCGCGTCGGGGTTTCCGAAACGCACGCTCGCCATCCACTGCCGACGAGTTGACGGCAGGATTGCGTTTTCGAAGACCCGGGCGGCTTTCGCCGGGCCCGGCGCGTTGGGTGGTACCCGACGGCCGGCTGGTTAATCCCCGGCAGACCGGGTACCCCCATACCTGCGGAAACAGCCCGTGCACAGCTGGGACGGGGTGAGTAGGAGATGACCGGAGATGGACGCTACCCGGGGGCCGAGCAAGCGCGGGCCGTCCGTGCCGAGCAGTGATGCCGAGTGGAATCGCACCGTCCGCGGTGAGACCGAAATCGAACGGCTGGACCGCAATTGGAGCAATCTCATCCAAGAGTTGCGGGTGGTGCAAACGGGTGTCCAGTTCCTGATCTCGGCCCTGTTGATCGTGCCGTTCCAGCCCGCGTTCGCGTCGTTGTCACATGGGCTCAGGGTGCTCTACCTGGTGACCTTGTTCGCGGCGATCGGGGCGACGGTGTTCCTGGTCGCGCCGGTCTCGTGGCATCGAATCCTGTTCCGGCGGCACCGGCTCGGCAATGTGGTCGCCGCGGCGCATCGCTGCGCCATGGCGGGCGTCGGCTTGCTCGGCATCGCGCTGATCGGGGCGACGGTGCTGGTGGTCACCATGGTCACCGGGACGGCCGACGGGGTGGTGGCGGGTGTGGCCGTCGCGGTGCTGTTCTTGGTGGCGTGGCTGATCGCGCCGCTGTTCTGGCGCAGGACGAGCCGGCCCGACGACGAAACGAGCTGACGGCGTTCAGCGGGCCGAGACGACTTCCCCGGCGTGCGCGGGCGCTGCCCGGTGGTAGGCGGTGAGCGTTTCGAGGGCGACCTGATCCCAGGCATAACGACTGGCGGCGCGCTGGTACCCGGCCGCACCCCAGGTTTCGCGCAGGGTCCGGTCTTCGAGCAGCTGGCGGACCGCCCTGGCCACGGTGAGCGGATCCGGCGGTGCGACGAGCCTGCCGGTGACCCCGTCGACGACGGTATCGAGCTGACCGCCGACCGCGGTGGCCACCACCGGTTTCCGGCAGGCCATCGCCTCCAGCGCCACCATGCCGAACGGTTCGTACCAGGGCGTGCTCAGCACCACGTCGGCGGACCGATACCAGCGGGGCAGCTCGCTACGGCGGAGCTGGCCGAGCATGCGAAGCCGGTCCTGCACACCGTATTCCATCGCCAGCCTGCGCAGTCGCCTGCCCTCGCTGTCGTCCTCGATGTCGTCACCGACCGGTCCGCCCGCGATCACCAGTTCGGTGTCCGGCAGCTCCTGCAGCGCCTTGATCGCGACGTCGAATCCCTTGCGCGGCACCAACCTGCCGACCGAGAGCACGCGGTGCATGCGGTGCCGTTGCCCGCGTTCGGCGACCGGGCCCTCCGGGGTGAAGGCGGACAGATCCACGCCGCTCGGCACGACCGAGATGCGGAACCGGGGGATGCCCATCCTGGTCAGCTCCATCACCTCGTCGGAGCAGGTCGCCACGATATGGGCTGCGCGCCCGGCGATCAGGCGTTCGAAGCGGATGCGCGAGCGCGGGCTGGTGTCGGCCAGACCCTGATGGCGGCGCCGTACGGTGCCGAGCGCGTGGAAGGTGACCACCACCGGAATCCCGTGCGCGCGTGCGGCCAATTCCGCAGCGAGGCCGGACATCCAGAAGTGCGCGTGCACGATGTCCGGGGTGTCCAGCCCCCACTGGCGCTGCAGGAAAGTGCCGAAATCGCCGAGGTGCGGCAGACTTTGGTCTCTGGGCAGCGGTTCGGCCGGGCCGGCGTTCACGTGGACGACACGGTAGCCCGCATCGGTGACCAACTCCGGCAACAGATTCGGATCATCGCGGCGGGGATAGACGGTGACCTCGTGTCCGCGCCGCGCGTAGGCCGCCGCCCATTCCGCGACATGGATATGCTGGCCGGTCACCGCGGTTGTGCTGAGTGGGCTGGCGTTCTCGGAAACCATGGCAATTTTCACGATGTGCTCCGTTCTCACCACGACGGGCACAAGGCGGCGCTGCGCGGTGCCCGCGACCAGGCATCGCGTGACATGTGTGGAATTCGGCTATGTCACAGATATGCCCGTCGGCGCGCGAACGAAACCCCTGACCCCGCTGAGTGATACGCGGCGGAGTCAGATCATCGATACGATGATGCCGAGCGCGGCCGCGGTGAACAGGACCACCAGCACGATCGTCACGATGATCGCGACGACGCCGGTGCCGGGGAAGTGATGGCTGGTCGACGGCTCGGGAGCGGACAGGCCGGAGGTCTGTGCGGTCTCCGGCGGCGTGGAGCCCGGCGGTACGCCGCCGCCGCGCTCCAGATCGGGGGTGCGTGCCGGGTCGGGGTCCATAGCGGCCATCACGCGCCTACTTTCCGTCGTTGCCCGGCGATTCCGGGGCGTTCGGTCGTCGGCCTTTCGATTTACGCGACAGGACTACGGCGCCGACGAGCACCGCGATTCCGATGATCACCAGTATTTCCATATGCAGGGCCTACCCGCTCGCCACGGCATCAATCCGGGTTGTTTGCCGGTACGTATTGCGGGCAGACGATCATCGAGAGATCCGCTGCGGCCATCGCGCCAGTGCCCCGTGGACCTGCGGTGGTGTCTGAATTTGTGACATCGGCAACGGACCATGCGACACTAGAGGGAGGTTGAGACTACAGCCGCCCCGGTTCGACGCCTGGCGCACCACACCCGCCGAAATCCGGTCGATGGGATCGTCGCGACGACCTATTCGCACAGTTGCGACAGTTGTTCGCCCCCTTCTCTTTTCTCGTCCGGACGTGTTGCGTGGAACTGGAATTTCCCCCCTTATATGGGAGGTTCAGTTATGTCCGTTAGTTCCGCTCTGCATTCGCACGCAGAGGGCGTGCACCGGAATGGTTCGGGGCCGAGCCACGACAATCACTCCTGGGCACAGCGCGTAGACCGCCGCCACGAATGTGTGGTGGTCCGCGCCGAAGGCGAATTGGACGCGGCGGCCTGCCCCCAGTTCTTCGCCACCGTCGAACAGGCCGTTCGATCCAACTGCCACGTCGTGGTGATCGATCTACGCGCAGCCAGGTTCCTGAGCCTGCGGGCCGCGAGCACCCTCGGCTCGGTCCGGCAGCGCGCCGCGTGCGAAGGCACCGATGTCCGCATCGTCGCCGGTCGCCCCGCGATCGAGCGGTCGCTCGAGGTCTCCGGCGTCCGGCCGCTGTTCAATCATTATTCGTCGATGCGCGCCGCACTGGACGCGTGAGGAACGACCGACGCAGGAGCGGCGCCCATTCCGGCGTGGCGATGCCGGATCTGTTCGCGTGGCGTAGGCCGACGACGGATACTTGCGCTGTGACTGAAATGGGGCCGGTCCAGCCCGAGGATTCGCTTGCGCTGGACCGGGTGATCGGATTGGGGACACCACAGAGTGTCGGTAGTTTTCGCTTTTGGTTCGCCGATCAGCGCTGGGAATGGTCGGACGAGGTCGCCGCGATGCACGGTTATACGCCGGGCACCGTGGTGCCGACCACCGATTTGCTGCTGACCCATAAACACCCCGACGATCGCGCCCAGGTCGCCAACGCACTGGCCAAATCCATCGAGCACGGCGAACCGTTCTCCAGCAGGCACCGGATCATCGACACCGCAGGCGAGGTCCACCACATCATCGTCGTCGCCGACCATCTCTTCGATGAGGGAGAGCAGGTCGCGGGCACCGCCGGGTACTACATCGACGTGACCGACACCCTCGAGCACCATCGGCAAGAAGCTCTCGACGACGCGCTGCCCGAACTGTGGGCCTCCCGTGCGGTGATCGAACAGGCCAAGGGCGCGGTGATGCTGGTCTACGGCGTCAGCTCCGAGCAGGCGTTCCGGGTGCTCAGCTGGCGCTCGCAGGAGACCAACATCAAGCTGCGCACCTTGGCTTCGCGCCTGGTCGCCGACCTCACCACGCTCACCACCGCGACGGCGGGCTTGCGCACCCGATTCGACCATCTCCTGCTGACCGCACACGAGCGCATCGACGCCGACTGAGCCCGCACGCACGTTTCGTACCCGCTGCGGCGG
Organism: Nocardia suismassiliense; assembly: GCF_900269665.1. Taxonomy (GTDB): domain Bacteria; phylum Actinomycetota; class Actinomycetes; order Mycobacteriales; family Mycobacteriaceae; genus Nocardia; species Nocardia suismassiliense. Next base: position 6,123,628 of record NZ_LT985361.1, on the reverse strand, counting down.
GTACGACCGAAGCGATGAGGAGCGCTGCGGCCTCGAAGTGGTTGCCTGTCGCGGCGCTGGGTGCGGGCGGCCCGGAATAACTCGGATGGACGGTCACCGACGGCACCGGGTTCGGCTGCGAGAGCAAGGTGGTGATGGGCATGGGGGAATCGACTTCCCGATCCTCAACGGAAACAACAACGGTCGGCGTTCGAATCCCCGCGCAGCTGGAACAGTTGACGATGTTGCGCGCGCTCGCCGAGACCGTCGCCCTCATCGCCGACTTCGCCCTCGACGAGGTCACCGACATCCGCCTCGCGCTCGACGAGGTCGCCACCTCGCTGATCTTGGACGCGGTGCCCGGATCCACCCTGGACTGCGACTTCACCTATGACAGCAGGCAAATGTTCGTGCACGTCGCCTCGGTGGCCACCTCGGAGTCGGTGGTGGGGCAGGCGGGGTTCGGCTGGCACATCGTGCGCACGCTGACCCATTCGATCGCCGCCGCGCAAGCGCCGTTCGACGGCTTCCTATCCGGGTATCCCACTGTGGTCGACTTCAGTTGGATACGAGGGGCATCGGATGGCGGGTGAATCGAGATCACGCGGCGACAGCTACGACAACATCGAGCCGCTGTTCGAGAAGATCGCCGCACTGGACCAAGGGGACCCGCGTCGCGAGACGATGCGCGAAGAACTGATCGGCCGCTGCCTGCCGCTCGCCGAGCACATCGCGCGTAAATTCGCCGGGCGCGGTGAGAATTTCGATGATCTGCTGCAAGTCGCCCGGCTCGGGCTGGTGCAGGCGACCGACCGGTTCGACGTCACCCGCGGCTCGTCGTTCCTGGCCTTCGCGGTGCCCACCATCATGGGCGAGGTGCGCAGGCATTTCCGGGACAACACCTGGGCGGTGCGAGTACCGCGGCGCACCAAGGAGATTCAGCTCAGCATCGGGGCCACCGTGGAGGCGTTGTCGCAGCGGCTCGGCCGGATACCGCGCGCCCGCGAGATCGCCGACGAGCTGGACGTCGACATCGTCGAGGTCACCCAGGCGCTGATCGCCGGCAACGCTTATCAGTCCTCGTCCATCGACGCGGTGGCCGGCGACGATATCGAGAACGCGCCGTTGCCGCTGCTGGAAAGCCTTGGCGAGGAAGAACCTTCCTACCATCTGGTGGAGGACTACCTCGCCGTCCGGCCACTGATCGAAGAGCTGCCCGAGCGCGAGCGTCAGGTGCTGATCATGCGGTTCTTCGAGTCCAAGACGCAGTCGCAGATCGCGGACGTGCTGGGGGTTTCCCAGATGCACGTCTCGCGAATTCTGTCGAAGACCCTGAATCAGTTGCGCGATCAGGCCTTACGCGACTGATCGCCGAATTGCCCCGGCTCAGAGCGGATTCGGCGGGACCGGGTCGGTCGGTGGTGGCACCGGGTCGGTCGGCGGGAACGGCGAACCGGGGTCGGGGACCGGCGGGAGCGGATCGGGGCGACCGGGGTCCGGCGGCGACGGCGCCGGGTCGGGACCGGGCACCGGTGGTACCGGGTCCGGCGGGGCGGGGGGGGCGGGTTGGCGCCCGGGTGCGCGGGGCCCGCCGCGGGGCGGTGGGGGGGGGGGCCGCCTGGGCGGCCGCCCCGGACGCCGCGCTGGGCCGGCCCGCGGCGAACCGGGGTGGCGCGGTACGGACGCTGACCCCGCCGGTGACCCTGGATCGCGTCGCCAAGCTCGCCTTCAACGAACTCTCCGACGGCCTGACCGACAACACCGGGCTCGTGCGGATGGCGATGGACACCAGCTACTGGCAGAACACCCGCGCCACCNCGGCGGGACGGGATCGGGATTGGGGGCCGGGGGGACCGGACTGGGTTCGGGAGATACGGGACTGGTCATCTGTATGCCTCCTTCGTTCGGCGTTACCCAGCCGCGTCCGGCTGAATCAGCCGCGATCGCCACCTTGTTGCGGGTGACTCGGCTCACAGACGCGCTGTCGGTCAGTGCTTTTCGCGCCGAATGTGCCCGGTTCGACAGTGGAGTGCGCTACAGCCGGTTTGCCCGAAGCCGAGGTCGGGTACGTGAAAGGGAACCGGACATACGATGCCGATGGCTCAGGGAGCTCGTTTATGAACGAACACCGACTAGGCACCCGGACTCCGTACGCCGGATCGGGGAGCTCGAGGTCGCCGAAATACTCGCAGGAAATCCAGTCGCCCGAGCGGATGGATCGCATGCGCTTCGGAAATGTGGAGCGCACACGCGTCACCAGAAATCACGACATCATCCGGCAGTGGGCCGAGCGGCGCGGTGCGCGCCCGGCCACCATGCCGGGCAGTGAGGACAACGGTCAGCTCAGGGTGCTGCGCTTCGATTTCCCCGGGTACGGCGGAGCGGTGCTGCGGCCGGTGAATTGGGACGAATGGTTCGCCACCTTCGACGAGCGACACCTGCATTTTCGCTATCAGGATCGTCGCGCGGACGGGACACCGAGCAATTTCAACCGCCTGGAACGCCCGACTCGCGAGGATCGCTGACAAGCAAATATCGCCCCTGATACACCCTCGCGGTGAAACGGGTGAATAGCTGGTAGCGGGAATGTGTCGGGAGTCACGTAACGGTTGCGTAACGGTGCGATTCCGACCATGGTGGATAACTAGTCAGACGCTGATCAGCTGGCCCGAAGGGGTCACGGCAGCGCGAGTCGCACCGTCCCCGGTAGGGCTCGATGGCTACTGATCGAGCGTCCAGTCGACGTTTACCGAACGGTTGGTTCGGGTACTCGGAAGGTCGGCAAGGTGGCTCGAACAGCGGAATGTCGCGTTGGTCTGGGGATGCGAATTTCCGCACAGGCCGACGCGTGTCCGCGTGTCTGCAAAGGATAGGTATTTGAGCGAGCGTAGCGAGCGAACAGTTGGCGCACCCGCCATCGCGGTCACGGCGGAGCCGAGCGTCAGCGAGGCGCAGTCGTGAGCGCGAACCTGATGATCGTTGAAGACGACGATAGGGTCCGTGGGGCGCTTAGGCTCGCCATGGAGGACGAAGGCTACGACGTCGAAGAGGCCGAAGAGGCTGAGGACGCGCTCACCCATCTGCGCAGCAACGGGGTGCCCGATGTCATGATCGTCGACCTGATGCTCGGCGGTATGGACGGTTTCGACTGCATCCGCGAGATCAGACGCGAGCACGACGTGCCGATCATCGTGGTCAGCGCCCGCGACGATACCCACGATGTGGTGGCCGCGCTGGAAGCCGGCGCCGACGACTTCGTGACGAAACCTTTTGAGATCAAAGAGATCACCGCGCGCATGCGCGCGGTCCGTCGCCGGGCCCGGCCTACCGTCGAGCGCGAAGCACCACAGGAGATGGTGCTCGACGCCGACCCTGACGCTCCGCTGGTGCTCGCGCAGGACGGCGGCGTGGTCCGCCGCGGCGACGAGGAGATCCGGTTGACGCTCACCGAGTTCCGGCTGCTGTGTGAGCTGGCCGAGGCGCCGGGCCGGGTGCTGAGCCGCACCGTATTGCTCGAACGAGTCTGGGACCAAGGATTTTTCGGCGACGAGCGCATAGTCGACGTGCACATGCGCAGGCTGCGCACCAAGATCGAGAAGGACCCGTCCGATCCGCGCATCGTGGTGACCGTGCGCGGCCTCGGCTACCGCCTCGATGTCCAGCGCTGAGCGCTGGTTCGATCCGAAACGCTGGAGTCTGCGCGGCCGGGTGACGGCCATGTTCGCGGCGATCACCGCGCTCATGTCGCTGGTGCTGGTCGTGTCGGTGTTCACCATCAGCCGCAGTTATCTGCAGCACGCGCAGGCCGGCGTCACCGACCTGGAGTCGAATTTAGATCTGCTGCGCAATGTGCTGATCGGTTGTGCCGTGGTGGTGACGCTGATCGGCGCGGCCGTCGGCTGGTGGGCGAGCAGACGGGTGCTGACGCCGCTGCACGAGCTGGCCGGCACGGCGGCCAGGATCGCCTCCGGCGATCTGGATCTGCGCCTGTCCACCACCCGCGACCAGGATCTGGCCATCACGGTGGAGTCGTTCAACAGCATGGTCGACTCGCTGCAGCGGCGGATCGAACGCGAGCATCGGCTGTTCGGTGATGTCAGCCATGAACTGCGTACACCGCTGACCACCCTGACGGCCAGTGTCGACGTGCTCAACCGGCATCGCACGGATCTGCCGGAACGGTCGCAACGCGCGCTGGGTCTGGTCAGCGACGAGGTCGATCATCTGCGTCGGCTGCTGGACGATCTGCTGGCCTTGGCGCGGGTCGAGGCGGGCATGCACCGCGGCGATATGGAGCCGCTGTCGGTGCGCGATCTGCTGACGCACACGCTGGCCGAGCGCCGGTATCCGTCGGACTTGCTGACGATCGACGAGGACGTCGTGGTGCGCGGCCGCAAGCTCGAACTGGAGCGGGCGGTCGGCAATCTCCTGCGCAACGCCGATCTGCACGGCGGTGGCGTCGTCGCGGTCCGCGCCGATCGCACGGGCCGGGACGCGGTGATCGTGGTGGACGACGCGGGGCCAGGGGTGCCGCCGCCGGACCGGGTGCGCATCTTCGAACGTTTCGCGACCGCGCGCAGCGGACGCCGCTCGGCGACCGGTACCGGTATCGGGCTCGCGCTGGTCGCGGAGACCGTCACCAAGCACGGTGGCCAGGTCGAATGCACCGATCGGCCGGGCGGCGGCGCCCGCTTCGTCGTCACCGTGCCGGGGATCGACGCAATCGAGTCGTAACACAACCGTAATGAAGTCGACCAGGCCACCTCAAAGTTGGTTCGTAAGCCTGGATAAGTACTGCGGACCCGACCAGGGAGTTGTATGACACTGCCAACGTTGAACACCGCGGAGCTCGAACGCATCCGTGTCGAACAGGCCGCGGCCGCGCTCGGCTCCGCACCGGCGCGCAAGCAGACCGGGCCCGCCGTGGTGCTGCGCGCGCCGCGCGTCGCCGACGGCGCCCAGCTGTGGCGGATCGCGAAGGATTCGCAAGTGCTCGACACCAATTCGAGCTACGCCTACGTGCTGTGGTGTCGCGACTTCGCGACCACCTCGGTCGTCGCCGAGGTGAACGGCCGCGTCGCCGGTTTCGTGATCGGCTACCTGCGGCCGCAGGCGCCGGACACGGTGTTCGTCTGGCAGGTGGCCGTCGACCGCGCCCAGCAGGGCAAGGGAACCGGCGCGCAACTCCTGCACGCCTTGCTCGACAATGTTGCCGCCCAGGGAGTTTCGAAGCTGGAAACCACCATCTCGCCGGACAACGCCGCATCGATCGCCCTGTTCACCTCGGTGGCACGGCGCCGCGACGCCCGAATCACCAAGCGCCCCTTGTTCGACGCGGGTGTCTTCCCGGACAGCCACGCGCCCGAGGATCTCTATCTCATCGCACCGACCGCTCGCACAACGCAGGAGGACCACCGATGATCAACGCTGACACGAGCATTTTCGAAAGTCTGGAATCCAATGTCCGCGGCTACTGCCGCAATTGGCCGACCGTGTTCACCAAGGCCAAGGGCAGCTGGTTACGCGACGAAGACGGCAACGACTATCTCGACTTCTTCGCGGGCGCGGGTGCGCTGAACTACGGCCACAACAACGACGTGCTCAAGCAGCCGCTGCTGGACTACATCGCCGGCGACGGCATCACGCACGGCCTCGACATGTCCACCTCGGCCAAGCGGGACCTGCTGGTCACCCTGCGTGACACCGTGTTCGCGCCGCGTGGCCTGGACTACAAGGTGCAGTTCCCCGGACCCACGGGCGCCAACGCCGTCGAGGCCGCGCTCAAGCTGGCCCGCAAGATCACCGGTCGCGAGACGATCGTCAGCTTCACCAACGCCTTCCACGGCATGACCTTGGGCGCGCTGTCGGTCACCGGCAACGCGGCCAAGCGCGCGGGTGCCGGTGTGCCGCTGGTGCACGCGGCGCACATGCCCTACGACGGCTACTTCGACGGCACCACCGCCGACTTCCAGTGGATGGAAAAGGTTTTGGACGACACCTCGTCCGGCTTCGACCGTCCCGCCGCGGTGATCGTCGAGACCGTGCAGGGTGAGGGCGGCGTCAATGTCGCACGCGCCGAATGGCTTCGGCACCTGGCCGGGCTGTGCGCGGCCCGCGAGATCCTGCTGATCGTCGACGACGTGCAGATGGGCTGCGGCCGCACCGGCCCGTTCTTCTCCTTCGAGCTGGCCGGGATCACCCCGGACATCGTCACGCTGTCCAAGTCGATCGGCGGCTACGGCCTGCCGATGGCGCTGGTGCTGTTCAAGTCCGAGCTCGATCAGTGGTCGCCGGGTGAGCACAACGGCACCTTCCGCGGCAACAACCCGGCGTTCGTCACCGCCGGAGTCGCGTTGCGGCACTACTGGTCCGACGGCACGCTGCAGGCCTCGACGCTGGCCAAGGGCGAGCGGGTGGCCCGGACGCTGACCGAGCTGGCCGACAATGTGCCGGGCCTGTCGACGCGCGGTCGCGGCCTGGTGCACGGCGTGGTGTTCGACGACGCCTCGCAGGCGAGCAAGGTCTGCCAGGTCGCCTTCGAGCGCGGCCTGCTGGTGGAGACCTCCGGCTCCACCGACGAGGTGGTGAAGTTGTTGCCGCCGTTGACGATTACCGACCAGGAGCTCGACCACGGCCTCGGCATCCTGACCGGCGCCGTGGACACCGTCTGCAGTGGCGTGGGGGCGATCGCATGATCGTGCGCAGCACCGCGGAGATCACCGGCACCGATCGCGATGTGGCGGGGGAGGGCTGGCGCAGCAAGCGCATCATCCTCGGCGGCGACGGCGTCGGGTTCTCCTTCCACGAGACCACCATCGATGCGGGTACCACGCACGAGTTCCACTACCGCTACCACGTGGAGGCGGTGTGGCTGATCGAGGGCACCGGCACGCTCACCGACCTCGACAACAACGTGACGTATGTGCTCGAGCCCGGCTCGATGTACCTGCTCGACGAGCACGAACGGCACCGGCTCGAGGCGACGACGAAGATGCGCATGATGTGCGTGTTCAATCCTCCGGTCACCGGGCAGGAGGTCCACGACAGTACCGGCGCTTACCCGCTGGTGGCCGCGACGATCGGGGGATAGGCAGTAATGGTATTGCAGCACACTGAAACTCGGCCCGTGATCGACCGAGTCGATCGGTACCCGACTCGGCTGAGCACGCCCGCCACGCATCTGGATCGTAAGGATCCGACGGTGTGGGGCCGGGTCGAGAGCCCGGAGCTGGCGAACTTCGACGCCGACGGTTTCGCCAGCATCGACGAACTGCTCACGCCCACCGAGGTGGCCGACTTCAGCGCCGAGATCGGCCGTCTCGCAGGCGATCCGGCGCTGCGCGGCGACGAGCGGGTGATCGTGGAGAAGTCGTCGAACCGGGTTCGGTCGGTCTTCGAGGTGCACCGGCTCAGCGCGGCGATCGCCGACCTGGCGCGCGAGTCCCGGGTGGCCGGGTTGGCCAGGCAGATCCTCGGTTCCGAGGTCTACATCCATCAGAGCCGGGTCAACTACATGCCCGGTTTCCGCGGTGCGGGGTTCTACTGGCACTCGGACTTCGAGACCTGGCACGCGGAGGACGGCATGCCGGTGCCGCGGGCGGTGAGCCTGTCCATCGCGCTGACCGACAACTATCCGATCAACGGCAGCCTGATGGTGATGCCCGGTTCGCACCGGACGTTCGTGCCCTGTCTGGGCAGCACGCCCGCCGAGCACTATCGGGAGTCGTTGCAGGAGCAGGAGATCGGGGTGCCCGCGCAGTCCGACATCACCACGCTGGCGAACACCTACGGCATCAGCCAGTTCACCGGCCGGGCCGGGTCCGCGCTGCTGTTCGACTCGAACCTGATGCACGGCTCGTCGAACAACATCACGCCGTTCCCGCGGTCGAACATCTTCCTGGTGTTCAACAGCGTGGAGAACACGCTGGTAGAACCGTTCGCGGCGCCGGCGCCCCGGCCGGGCTACATCGGCAGTCGCGACTTCACGCCGCTGCCTGCCTGATTCGCCACTCGAAAGCGCCCTTCGGTCCTCCTTGCCGGACCGAAGGGCGCTTTCGCGTTAGTGGTGGCTTCGCCGAAATGCGCCTTCGGCAGGGCTCAGCGCTCGCCGCGCGCCCCACGCGCATCGGCGGTACGATCCTGTCGGCCCTCCGCTGTTGCCGTCTACGCAGCCGGATTCGGACCCTATCCCCGGCGAGCCCCGCCAACTGTTCTTCCGGCGTGCGCAATGTCCTGGACAACCTGACCACGTTGGGGTTCGCCACAAGATCACTCAGCGACCAGAAGTCGCGTGCACGGGGCAGCGGTCCGCGCACATCGCCGTTCGCCTTTGCGCGCGTGGCCTTCTCGGTTCGGTGCGCGATCGTGGCTGGTCCGGAAGCATTTTCGCGCTCTTTGTGCAGAGTGCGGTCACCGGTTGGTATCTCGCACAAATATGGGCACTCGACCAGGTTCGTGGCAAATCGGGGGCAACTGGCGAAGCACTTGACCTAATTGTTACCGCTGGGTACAACTACGTGACCATGCCGACGCATACCGCTCGGTCGGCACATGAAGAAATGCAACGCAGTTGGTAACGGACGTCATCACTATCGATGCGGAGTTCTCGGCCGCACGCAAAGCCATGTGGGACTCTTTCATGGACCCGCAGACCTACACCCGGATGTTCCTAGGAATCGGAGATTGTGATCGCGCGGAAACCTCGGACTCGCATCCCGTTCTGCTGATCCGGGCCTGGCACGACGGCACCGAACTCAGCGTGCCCGCTCTCCGGCTGGTGATCGGCAAAGAGCTGGAAACCTTCGAGCTACAGTGCCCCGGCCTGGGCAGTTTCGCCGCGATCCGACTCCGCGGCGAGCAGGAGCAGACCAGGGTCACCATCACCTACTTCGGCGCGGGCCGGATCCATCCGTGGATCGCCGCGCAGGACAACGCCGACGTGATCGCCTGGACCATGGCCGGACTCGACCGGATCACCGACGCCATCCTCGGCACGCCATCCTCGGTGCTGGTCAACGGTGAGGAGTCGGCGGCGAAACAGCAGGTCGGCACGTTGAAACAGATGGTGTCGACCGGTGTCGTGCGCACCTATCGGCCCGACCGCGCGCTCAAGCAGGTGGGCGGGCTGGCCAAATGGGGCTTCACCCTGGCGGGCGGTTACGCGGCCGCCGCCGGGCACTCGCCGCATCGCCTCGCTGTCGTGGATGATGTGTCCGCTTACACGTTCGGTCAAATGCACGCGCGCACGCACAAACTCGCCTCCGCGCTGACCATGCTCGGCATCGGCGCGCGCGACAAAGTGGGGCTACTGTCCCGCAATCGCGTGGCAATGGTCGAATGTATGGTCGCCACCGGCAAACTCGGCGTGGACACGGTGCTGCTGAACACCGGACTGTCGGCCCGGCAGATCGAGGATGTCGCCGACCGGCACGGGCTGTCCGCGATCTTCCTGGACGACGAGTACGACGCGCTGACCAAGTACGTGGCGGGCGGCGTGCCGCGGTTCGCCACCGGCCGGCGCAGCGCGTTCGAGCGCTACACGGTCGACGATCTGATCGACCTCGACGCACCGGCCTTCGCGCGACCGCAGCATCCCGGCCGGCTGATCGTGCTCACCTCCGGCACCAGCGGCACACCCAAGAGCGCACAACGCCCGCAGCCCAAGGGTTTCGGCACCGTCGCGGCGCTGCTGTCGCGGATTCCGATGCGGATGGACGAGACCATGCTCATCCCCGCGCCGCTGTTCCACACGTGGGGGTTGGCGGCCTTGCAGATCAGCACCCCGATCCGCGCGACCGTGGTGCTACCGGAGCGGTTCGACGCCGAGGACTGCCTGCGGCTGATCCAGGAGCACCGGGTCACCGCGCTGATCGTGGTGCCGGTGATGGTGAACCGAATCCTGGATCTGCCCGCGCACATTCGGGATCGCTACGACACGTCGAGCCTGCGGGTCGTCGCGAGTTGTGGTGCGCCCCTTGCGGGTCCGACGGTGCTGAAGTTCATGGACACCTTCGGCGACGTGCTCTACAACGTCTACGGCTCGACCGAGGTGTCCTGGGCGACCATCGCCGATCCGGCGGATCTGCGCGCGGCGCCGACCACCGCGGGCCGTCCGCCGCTCGGCACGAAACTCGCTGTGCTGGACAAGGATCTGCGGCCGGTGCCGCGCGGCGTGACCGGTCGCATCTTCGTGCTCAACCACATGTTGTTCGACGGCTACACCGATGCCACACCACCTACCGAGTGGGGTGGCCTGCTCGACACCGGCGACCTCGGTTACCTCGACGCCGACGGGTTGTTGTTCGTCGCGGGCCGGGACGACGAGATGATCATCTCCGGTGGCGAGAACGTCTTCCCGCGGCCGGTCGAGGAGGCGCTGTCGCACCTGCCGCAGGTGAGTGAGGTGGCGGTGGTCGGCGTGCCGGACAAGGAGTACGGCCAGCGGCTCGCCGCGTTCGTGGTGACGCGGGAGGGCTTCGGGCTGGACCGCGACATGGTCCGCAACTACATCCGTCATCGGCTCAGCCGATTTTCCGTGCCGCGCGACGTGACCTTCCTGGAGGCGCTGCCACGCAACGCGACCGGAAAGATTTTGAAGCGCACGCTGATTCAGCCGAGCTGAGCGTGCGCCCAGCTCGGCTGAGGTCGTCAGCTCAACCGGCGAATCACGTCGGGGGTGAGTTCGGCGATCGCCGGATACCCGTCGACCGCCATCAGCAGATCCGCCTCGGCGAGCAGGGCGCGCAGCACGTGCACGATGCCCTCGACGCCACCCAGCGCCAGCCCGTAGCAGTACGGGCGGCCGATGCCGACCGCCGTCGCACCGAGCGCCAGCGCCTTGACAATGTCGCTGCCGGAACGGATTCCGGAGTCGAACAGCACGGGCAGGCCGTCGGCGGCGGCCACCACCTCGGGCAGGTGCTCGATCGCCGGAATGCCGCCGTTCGCCTGCCTGCCACCGTGGTTGGAACAGTAGAGGCCGTCCACGCCCGCGTCTTTGGCACGGCGGGCGTCGTCGGGGTGGCAGATTCCCTTGAGCACCAATGGAAGATCGGTCAGCGAACGCAGCCAGGCCAGGTCGTCCCAGGTGATCGGGTTGCCGAACTGCGAAACCCAGGTCAGCGTCGCGGTTTTCGGGTCTTCCTCGGGAGTTTTCGCGAGCATGCCGCGAAACACCGGATCGCTGAAGTAGTTCGCCAGGCAGTGGCTGCGCAGCTGCGGGAAGTTCGAGGTGCTCAGGTCGCGGGGCCGCCAGCCCGGCACCCACGTATCCAGAGTCACCACAATGGCTTTGAAGCCCGCGGCTTCCGCGCGACTCACCAGGCTCTGCGCCAGGTCGCGGTCGTTCGGGGTGTAGAGCTGGAACATGCCGGGGGTGTCGCCGAATTCGGCGGCCACGTCTTCGAGCGGATCGACCGTCAGGGTGGAGGCCACCATCGGGACGCCGGTGTGCGCCGCGGCCTTGGCGGTCGCCAGGTCGCCGTGGCCGTCCTGGGCGCAGAGGCCGATCACGCCGACCGGGGCCATGAAGATCGGGGACGGCAGCTTCATCCCGAACAGGTCGACCGAGAGGTCGCGGTCCCTGGTCGCGCGCAGCATGCGGGGCATCAGGCCGAGCTTCTCGAAGGCTGTCGCGTTGGTGCGCTGGGTGAGCTCGTCGCCCGCACCACCGGCCACGTAGGACCAGATTCCCGGGGGCAGCGCGGCCTGTGCCCGCGCTTCCAGCTCCGCGTAGGTCATCGGCAGGTCGGGCAGGACACCGCCGAGGCCCTGGAAGTAGATCTCGTACTGGTAGTCACCGAAGTTGCCGGTCACGGCACTCCCTTCCTCGTTTGATACATAAATGTATCCGATACATTTGTGTAGCGGAATGCTTACCCGGTCAATGTCCGGAAGAGAATCAGCCAGCGGTCGGGATCGACCAGCCCGACGGGTGCGTTCTCCGGCAGATCCGCCGCGGCGCAGGCGGCCCGGACCGCCCGCGCCGGGAACTGCCTGCGCAACGAGGTCGCCAGCGAGCCGCCCACCCCCGAGAAACCGAGTTCGACCATCCGCCGGTACTCGGCGCGCGCCGAGCTCGGCAGCAGCGGGCGCGGCCTGCGTCGCAAGTGCAGGACCGCGGTGTCGACGCTCGGTACCGGGTGGAAGCTGTGGCGGCCGATGCGTGCACCCAATTCCATTGCGACAGTGGGCCAATGGGTGACGGTGAGTTTGGTCCACCGGCCGTAGTCGCCGGAATGCTTACGGGCGAACTCGCATTGGGTGAGCAGGGTGGCCGAGGTGAGCCGCCGGGCGGCCAGGCACCAGCGCACCACGTCGGTGGTGACCGCGAAGGGCACATTGGCGACCACCGCGAACGGCTCGCCCGGCGCGTGCACCGCGCGGAAGTCGCTGTGGAACAGCTTTATTCGATCGTCGTCGGCGTAGCGCCTGCGCAGCCGATCGGCGTAGTAGGCGTCCTTCTCGTAGGCGCGGATCCGGCCTGCCGTGCTGAGTAGCTGTCTGGTCAGCATGCCGTCGCCGGGACCGATCTCCAGCACGAGGTCGGTATCGGTGACGCCGGACGAGCGCACGATCAACCGGGCGGCGCCGGCATCGACGAGGAAGTTCTGGGACAAACGTTTACGGGTGCCGGTCCGGGTATCGCGGGCGCGCGGCAGCGAACGATGGCGGGACATGGGTATCCTCCGAACGGAGTGGTCGAATCAGAAATAGTGATTCGCCCGGACCCATGCCAGAGCACAGAAAATCCGACGGTCATCGACCGTCGGCGCACATCCCGATCAGACCAGTCGGGACAACGGAGCGCAACGGTGCACTGGCAGAGCCCAGGCCTCCGTGCGCAGCCGGATGTAGTACGCGCTGATCGCGTACCCGCCGTTCATCGCCGAACCGTTCATGGGCGCAAGGTATCGCACCCCCGTGCCGGCCCGCGACCAGTTTTTCGCCCGCGGGTTACGCCGTTTCGAGCAGGCTCTGTCGCAGTGCCGCGATCACGTCGTCATCGACGCCGAGCCGCTCTGTCGTATATCCGCGCACCGAACCGTGTTCGGCGGCCAGCGCGGCCAGGAACAACCGCATCACCTCGGCGGGCGCTCGCCCGTATCCGGGCCAGGTCAGCTGCTTGTCGGGATACGCCGCCCGCCAGTCCGCGATGAGACGGTCGGTAGCCAGTTCGGTCAGGGCGAAGTCCTCGATGACCTGCTCATCGGACACGCCGAGCAGATTCAGGACTACGGCCGCGAGCAGCCCGGTCCGGTCCTTGCCGGACGCGCAGTGGAAGACCGCCGGGCCGTCCGCGGCGGCGAGCACCTCGAGGGCCTGGCGCAGTTCCTCGACACCGTCCGCGGCGACCTCCAGGAATCGCTCGGCGAGGTACGGTCCCGCCTCGATGTCCGGTCCGAGCGCGGCCTGATCGTACGGGCGATGTTCGATGCTGAGATTGTGGTAGACGAGCGACTCGTGCTGCGGGACTCGACCTTTCGCCTCGATCTCCCAGGGGTAGCGCAGGTCGATGACGGTCGTGATGCCCAGCTCGAGAAAGCGCTCCCAGTCCTGGTCGCGCAGCTTGCTCAGCGAGTCGGCGCGAAACAGCCGCCCCCAGCGCACCAGGTTTCCGTCCGCGGTCGGGTAGCCGCCCAGATCGCGGAAGTTGTGTAGCCGTTCGAAGTCGATGTGTCTGTTCACTCCAGGAACTCTATGTTCGCCGCCCACAACGACCTTCGCGGATATTCGTCGGACAGGGAGGGCGGACCATAGTGCACACTATGATCATGAACCTGCGTTCGGTGGGCGACCTGGTCGAGGCGACAGCTGCGGGCGAGAAGGTGGACTACCTGATGTTCTGGGGGCATCAGCCGGAGCGCAGCGGCCGGATCGGGCCCAGCTGTTTGAGTCAGTGGTGGCCTGCGTCTTTCGTGTTGGACGGGGCGGAGTTCCGGTCGGCCGAGCACTACATGATGTGGGGTAAGGCGCGGCTGTTCGGCGATACGGCGAATGCCGAGCGGGTGTTGGCGGCGCCGACGCCGAAGGAGGCCAAAGCGCTCGGGCGTGAGGTCCGCGGCTTCGACAGCCGCGAGTGGAGCGCGCATCGGTACGAGATCGTCGTGCGCGGGAACGTCGCGAAGTTCGGGCAGCACGCGGACCTGGCGGAGTATCTGCTCGGGACGGGGGACCGGGTGCTGGTGGAAGCCAGTCCGGTGGACCGGATCTGGGGGATCGGGCTGGCCGCCGACGATCCCCGCGCCGAGGATCCCGCGCAGTGGCAAGGATTGAACCTGCTCGGCTTCGCGCTGATGGACGCGCGCGCGGCACTGCGTGGCGGTCAGCCGACCGACTGATCGGCGTTGGCGACGCGTTCCTCGTCCGCGCGGGCCCGCCAGACGCGGGCCTCGGCGTAGTCGCCCTGCCGGTCCAATAGTTCGGCGAGGCCCGCCATGGCGCGCGGTTCGCGACCTTCCGCGGCGGCGTGCCACCAGCGTTGCGCGTCGTCCAGGTCGCCGCGGCGGAAGTGGACCACGCCCAGGTCGTAGGCGGCGCCCGCGTGACCGGCGTCGGCGGCCTGCTGCCAGAGCCCGCAGGCTTGTTCTTCCTCACCGCGGCTGTACATGGCGACGCCGAGGTCGTAGAGGGCGGTCCGGTAGCTCGCGCCTGCGTCCGGTGCCGGGGGTTCGTCGGCCGGTGGTTTGGACCGCATGGGGCGGGTGGGGGCCGATTGGACGCCGGGGCCGTACTGCGCGTCCGAGCCGAGAGGTGGCGTCGGAGTGGGCTGGGTACCGGCGTGCGGGTTCGGCGGAGGCTGTGCCACACCGGAATACGCGGAACTCGGCGCTGAGGGGTTGTTTACGAGGCCGCTGCTCGGGTCGTGTCGGGCTGATTGCGTGGTCGGCGGTCGGGTGTTTGCCGCGAAGCCGCTGCCAGGGTTGTGTCGCGCCGGTTGTGTGGCTGGCGGGTTGGTGGTCACCGGGAATCCGCCGCCTGAGTTGTGCTGGGCTGGCTGTGTGGTCGGCGGGTGGTTGTTTGCCGCGAAGCCGTCACCTGGATTGTGCTGCGCCGGTTGTGTGGTCGGCGGTTGGGTGTTCGCTGCGAAGCCGTCACCTGGGTTGTGCCTGGCCGGTGGGTGGTTGTTGCCTGTGAATCCGCCGCCAGGGTTGTGCGTGCCTGGTTGGTTGGTCGGCGCATGGTTGTTCGTTGCGAAATCACCGCCGGGGTTGTGCTGCGCCGCGGGCATGGTCGGCGGGTGCGCCGTCGCTGGCTGCGCGGCCGCCGGCGCTGTGGTCGCAGGGGGCGTGTCCGCAGGCTGGGTGGTCGCTGGGTGAGCGTTCGCGGTGAAGCTGCTGCCCGGGTGGTGTTGGGCCGGCTGTGTGGTCAGTGGGTTGCTGCTTGCCGCGAAGCCGCTGTCGGGGTTGGCTGGGGCCGGTTGTGTGGCTGGCGGGTTGGTGTTCGCGGCGAAGTCGTCGCCCGGGTCGTGATGGGCCGGTTGTGTGCTCGGCCGGTGGCTGTTCGGTGCGACACCGCCGCTCGGGTTGATGTTCGCCGGGAATCCGCCGCCTGGGCTGTGCTGGGCTGGTTGTGTGGCCGGCGGGTGGATGTTCGCGGCGAAGCCGTCACCCGAATTGTGTTGGGTCGGCTGCGTGGCCGCCGGGTGGTTGTTCGCGGTGAAGCTGCCGCCCGGGTTGTGTGGGTCCGGTTGTGTGGCTGGCGGGTTGGTGTTCGCCGGGAATCCGCCGCCTGGGTTGTGTTGGGCTGGCTGTGTGGCCGGCCGGTGGCTGTTCGGTGCGACACGGCCGCTCGGGTTGTGCTTAGCAGGCGGGTTGGTGGTCGCGGCGAATTCGTCGCTTGCGTTGTGTTGGGCCGGTTGTGTGGCTGGCGGGTTGATGTTCGCCGGGAACCTGCCGCCTGGGTTGTGCTGCACCGGTTGTGTGGCGGGCGGGTGGTTGTTCGCGGCGAAGCCGTCACCTGGGTTGTGCTGCGCTGGCTGCGTGGTCGGCGGATGGGCGCTTGCCGCGAAGCCGCTGCCAGAGTTGTGTTGGGCTGACTGTGTGGCTGGCGGATGGGTGTTTGCCGCGAAGCCGCCGTCTGGGTTGTGCTGAGCCGGTTGCGCGGCTGGCGGGTTGGTGGTCGCTGCGAGATCGTCACCTGAATTGTGCTGCGTCGAGTGCATGTTCGGCTGTGCAGCCGAGGGGTGCGGGCCGATCGGATTCGGCGGTAGGTTCGGCGGGCGCAGCGGATGGGTGGGTTGGCTGTCCACTGCGGGTTCTGGGGCAGGTGGGGCGGTTTGCATCTCGACCGGCGCGGTCTGCACCTCGACGACCAGGTTGGCGAAGTTGGCGGGTCCTTCGCCGATGCTGCACCAGAGCACTACGCGGCCGTCCGGGGTGTTCTCCACGACGATGCCGTAGTTGCCGACCCAGGACTTCTGCTCGCCGAATCCGTCCACCCAGACGGGTGTCAGCGTCACCAGGGTGCCGGGGGCGGTGCCGATGATCTCGAAGTCGATGCCGCCGACGAGGGCATCGGACCAGACATCTACCCCGTTGAGGCGGCGCCCGTTCAGGTCGACGTAGCCGTCGACGACCGACAGTCCCATGCCGAGGCCGCGCAGCCCGGCCGGGGGTGCGGCGGACAGCAGCGTCACGGTGACCGCGGTCGGATCCGGCCCGACCTGCTCGGTGTACATCGGATAGACCTTGCTGCCACGCAATACGATCGGTTCCGCGCTCTGATATCGGGCGGCGAGCGGCCGATCATCGGGCGAATTCCGCGCGGCCCATGACGAATACGGCTCGTTCACGTGATGCCCGCCTTTCCGCCGAATGCGTCGTGCCGTCCCTGCGCTGTGCGGCGGGATATACCGTACTCGCCGAAGCCGGGAATGGCGCAGCAATCATGCGGCCCCTTGACGCGACCGCGGCGGTGCTCAGGCGGAGCGGGCGACGATGCGTTCCAGCGCGGCGAGGTCCTGCTCCAGCATGCGGAACAGCCAGTACACGCCGATGAAGGCGAGGGCGCTGCCCACACACAGCACCCGCAGCGCCACGATGACCGCCGGAATGTCCTCGGCCGGAATGAATGTTGCCCCCGCGACGCCGAGCAGCGGAACGGCGGCGGCGATGGCGAGGAAGTAGGTGCTGCGGCGGTCGAGTCGGCGTAGCGCGCGTGCGTCCTGCGCGCCGAGTCCGCCGTGCCGCAGGAACATCGGGTACAGCGAACGCACCGCATAGAAGTTCACCATGAAGTACGGATACGCCATGGCGATGGCGCCGCACACGATCTGGGTGATGAAGAAGTGCAGGTACGACTCGGGCGTGATGTGATTACCGGAGACCTGCACGGACACCGGCACCGCGACGCCCGCGATGACCCACAGCGCGAAGCAGGTCAGCACATTTCGCTTGCCGAGTTGCAAGGTGTCGCCGCGGGCACGGGCGAGGGTCTGCGCGTCGTAGGGCTTGCCCTTGCGCAGTCCGCGCGAAATCGACCACAGGTTCGCGAGCAGCACGTTGGTGACCACGAAGCCGATCAGGAAGCACAGGCCGTAGGTGGTCACCGCGATCTGGTCGAAGCGATGCTGGGCCTGCTCGTCCAGCTTGCTGATGATGAGCGTCCGGTTGTGGTTGTAGCTGTACCAGATCGCGAGCGCGTTCGGCACGGCGATGGCGAGCGCCATGATCGAGTGCATCAACTTGCGTGCCCGCAATCGCCAACTGGCGGGCGGCGGGTCGACGAGATCGCGGGCGCGGGCGTCGAGGCAGACCTCAAACTGCTGGGCCATGTCCGCCCCGCACGGCCACCGGTTGTCCGGCTCCGGATCGAGCGCGCGTACCAGCGCGCGTTCCAGCGCCGCCGGGCAATCCGGCGGAAGGTCCTGGTAGGGCAGCGCTTTCGGACTGCCGGAGCGCCGCTCCAGCATGCCGTCCAGCGCCGTGCGGTCGCCGCCGGTCACCGAGTCGTCGTCGAAAGGCTTTCGGCCGGTGAGCAATTCCCACAGCACCACGGCCAGCGCGTACAGGTCGCTGCGGGTGTCGAGATCCTCGGCTGTGCCCGGACGGTCCGGGTGCACAGCCGCGAGCTGTTCGGGCGACATATAAGCGAGCGAGCCACCGAAGTAGGCGACCGGGCTGTCGCCCGAAACATTGCCGCTGAAGCTGATATTGAAGTCGGCGAGCTTGGGAATGCCGTCCGCGGTGAGCAATACGTTCGCCGGTTTGATATCGCGGTGCAGCACGCCGACCTTGCCCGCGTAATCGAGCGCCTCGGCCAGCCGCCGCCCCAGCCAGGCAATGGTTTCCGGCCAGGACAGCTGGGCCAGTCGGGCCCGCAGCGGCGACTCGCTCGGCCTGATCTCGCCCTTGCCCGCCAGCACCGAGTCGATGACGTCCAGCAGCAACTTCCCGTCCCGCTGTGCCGGCGGCGTGGCCCGAACCCGCTCCAGCACGGTGAACAGGGTCCCGCCCGGCACGTACTGCATGTACAGCAGCCGCAGCTTGCGGTGCTCCAGCACGCGCTGATCGAAGACCCGGACGATGTAGTCGTGGTCGAGTTGCGCCAGCGTCTGCGGCTCGGTGCCCTTGTCGCGGGAGATCTTCACGGCGACCAGCCGCTGCATCGACCGCTGGCGCGCCAGGAATACTCGCGCGAACGCACCGCGGCCGAGTCCGGTCATCAGGTCGAAGTCGTCGATCTGCTGCCCGGCGTCGATGTCGTCGAGATGCACCGGCTCGGCGGCCGACATCATCGTGCTGTGATAGTCGTCGGTCGCCAGCATTTCCGAAAGTTGTTCGGCCTGTTCGGGATAGGCCGCGGTGTACTCCGCGACCTGCACCGAGGTGCCTGCCCGCCGCCGGACGTGGAACTCTTCGTAGATGAGATCCGGCGGCAGCGGCCAGGTCCGCAATTCCGGTAGATCCTCGACATAGTCGGCCAGGCGTTTCGGCGCCGTGCCGCGTCCCCACCGATGGGCCAGATCGACCTTGATCAACTCGATCAACGACACCCGTCGGATGCCGGGGGAGTCGGGGAGGTAGGCCCGCAGATCCGGCGGTTCGGCGCCGGCTCGCCACGCCTCGGTGAACTGCGCCACCACCTCCGCGACACCATTCCCGCGCGAGTTCGCGGGCGAACGGTCCGATGCGACCGTCGCCCCCGGAACCGGCGGGGCGGGGTGCGCCATCTGCGCATCGTATCCCCGCCGACGCGCGGAAGCCGGATGTTCGCCGGGTCGGTGGTCAGCCGTCGGCCTGGATCTGGGGGAAGGCCCAGCGGGCGTAGGTGTTCTCGGGTCGGACGGTGATAACGTCGCAGATCTCGACCAGTGGTTCGGCGGTGCCGTCCAGGTGCTCGAGGGTCGGTGTTATCAGCGCTTCGGCATCGTGGCGCCGAACGATGTCGCCGAGCTGGCCGAGGCGGTCGGCGGTGTCCGCGCCGAAGACCACGTTCTCGATGAGTTCGTACCCGAGTCTTTTAGCGAGACTTCGGATTTGCGTCTCGTCCCAGGTTTGCTGCGCACCCGAGATATCGTGCCGCACATAACCGAGTGCGGCTGGTTGTGTCGTCATCACCACCCTCCTTGTCGTGGATGCCACCCCTGGCGCCGTGGATAGCCTCATCTGTAAGCCCCGAGCTTCCTCAAACTTAACCGCTGTTCGGTAGGGGCGGTAGGGCTCGGCAAACGATTGGGGAACTTTTTGGCCCAAGTTCCAGACGGGAACGTCTATATGGTGCCGCCGATTGCCATGATGTGTTGCCCAGGAGCGGGATTCGTCGTTGTTTCAGCAACCGCCAAGCATCGATATCTACCTGAAAATGACATCGGTAGGCAGAGGCAAACCTGGCGTGGGCAACATGGAAAGTTCCTGGAAAAGGAGTCCGACCACGGTGTTAGTCAGCGCGATTTATCTGTAACCGACGGTTACAGATACTTTGAGGGGGGATTCGGTGGGTATGGCGGAGAGTTCACGCGGACCGACCGCACATGATGCTACCTGCTGCAACGATCGGGCGCTACGGCGCCCCTCGGGTAGGTTCGCGATTACGCCGTGAAACCGACCAAGCGCTTGCTACGCTCCCGGCATGATCTCCACGGCGGTGTGGGGCACCGGCAATGTCGGCCGGGCGGCCATTCGAGCCGTCGAGGCCCATCCGGCGCTGACCCTCACGAATGTGCTCGTCCACAATCCGGACAAGGTCGGGCGCGACGCGGGAGAGTTGAGCGGTCTCGACTATCAGCTCGGCGTCGCGGCCACCGATGACATCGACGCGGTGCTGGCGACGAAACCGCGCGCGGTCGTCTACGCGGCATCCGGCGACATCCGCCCCGATGACGCACTCGCCGACATCGTGCGGGCGATCCGCGCGGGCGCGATAGTCGTGACGCCCGCGCTGTACGCCCTCTACGACCCGCGCAACGCACCGGCGGAGATCCGCGATCCGGTGCTCGCCGCGATCGCCGAGGGCGGCGGCTCGCTGTTCGTCTCGGGTGTGGATCCCGGCTGGGGCAACGATGTACTGCCCTTGTTGCTCAGCGGACTCGGCGGCACCCTCGACGTGCTGCGCTGCCAGGAGATCTTCGACTACTCGACCTACGACCAGCCGGACTCGGTGCGCTACCTCGTGGGCATGGGTCAGCCGATGGACTACCAGCCGCCCATGCTCGCGCCGACGGTGCCGACCATGGTGTGGGGCGGCCAGATTCGGCTGATGGCGCGGGCGCTCGGCGTCGAACTCGACGAGATCCGCGAGACCCTGGATCGGCGACCGCTCGAAACCACGATCACCACCGTGTCGATGGGGGAGTTCGCGGCGGGCACGCAGGGTGCGGTGCGCTTCGAGGTGCAGGGCATCGTGGCGGGCGAGCCGCGCATCGTCATCGAACACGTCACCCGGATCCATCCGTCCTGCGCGCCGGACTGGCCCGCGCCCGCCGACGGCGACGGCGCGCACCGGGTGATCATCGAGGGTCGCCCGCGCATCGAGGTCACCATCGAGGCGACCGACGAGAACGGCAACCGTTCCGCGGGTGGAAATGCCACTGCCGTAGGCCGTTTGGTGAGCGCCATCGATTGGCTCGCCGCGGCCGAACCCGGACTCTACGACGCACTCGATATTCCACTGCGTCCGGCAGTCGGCAAACTCGGAAGGAAGAATCCATGATCATCGATGTCCCCGAGGGCAAGGACCCGATCGGTTACGTCTGGGGCGAAATGGTGCCCGGTATCGGGGTCGCCGCCGCCCAGTTCTCCATGGCGGTGTATTCGCACAGCACGCTCGGTCTGCGCGAATTCGAGGCCGCCCGGCTGCGGATCGCGCAAATCAACGGCTGTATCTTCTGCCAGGACTGGCGCACCGAACGCGACGGCGCCAAGGTGGAGCCGGAATTCGCCGACGCGGTCACCGAGTGGCGCAGCACCGAGGCTTTCGACGAACGCACCCGGCTCGCCGCCGAATACGCCGAGCGTTACGCCCTGGATCACCACGGTCTCGATGACGAGTTCTGGGCCCGCATGCTCGCCGAGTACACCCAGGTCGAAGTCGTGGAACTCAGCATGAGCATCGGTTCCTGGCTGGCTTTCGGCCGCTTGAATCGTGTGCTCGGTCTCGACACCGCCTGTGTGCTGCCGGGACATTCGGCCGCGTAGTAGCCGAACCCCGCACCCGGGCGGCCGCACCATGTTGTTCGCGGCAGCGTAGAGCTGGTATTCCGCCGGAGTTACGGCCTCGGCACCCAGGCCGGTTGACCGTCTACGAGTCCCGCCTCGAACAATTCGGGCGCGTCGACGACGGCCTGCAGGTGGTCGTGGGCCTCCTCGCGCGACAGCGTCGCGGGGTAGCGGATGTATTCGAGGGCCGCCGCGATCTCGGCCTCGAATCGATGCCGGAATTCGACGTCACCGGCGTAGGTCAGCGCGATGCGTCCGTGCCAGTCGATGTGATGGCTGCCGTCCGGGCGGCGCGTGAAAGACACCTCCTGGTCGGCCACGGAATCGTGGCCGAGCAAGTAAATATTGAACGCGAGATATTCGAGCTGATCGATATCGACGAGGGGTAGCGGATCGGCCGTCAGACGTTGCGGCGTCAACGATGTCAAATGGAATGGACTACCCGGTGTGGCGGCGAGAAATCCGGTGCCATCGTCCTCACCCCAGTAGGTGGACGACAGCGTGCAACTCCCGTAGTTGCACCACACTTGCGGCGACGACCAATCCGCGTCGCCCGCAGCACTTTCCGGTACCCCTTCGGCGCGGTACTCGGCCGACCGCAGGTGCAGGTCGAACCATAAATTGCCGTTCTCGTCGATCCGCCCGGACCACGCGAACTCGTCGATCGCGTGTCCGGCGGGCCACGGGTTTCCCGGAAACACAATCCGACCTATGGTCGCATTGTCTTCCGGGTCGATCCTTTCCATACTGTCGAACCTAGCGACCGGCACCGACAAGCCGCGAATCAGTAGTCGCTCCGAGCCGTTCATTCAGGCGTTGACCGCCGTTTCGTCGCCGGCCTCCGGCGCGTCCTCCACCGTGCGCCGGGGTCCGGTGAACCAGGTGCGCGCCGAGAGCACCCACCAGATGCCGATGGCGCCGACGACGCCGAGCAACGCGATCGGGGCGTAATTGACCGTGTTCCAGGTGAAGTCGCTGTGCCAGGGGTAGCCCCGGTCGTCCATCGGCAGGATGAACAGGAGACTGATCAGGGCGATCCAGGCCAGCGCGACGATACCGATCGGGCGGTACCAGCGGCCGAGTTGCCAAGGGCCGGTGCGGAATCGGGACCCGTGCACCTGGCGCAGCAGAATCGGTATGCCGTAGGCGATGTAGAGGCCGATGGTGGCCACCGAGGTGGCGGCCGCGTAGGCGGTCGGCGCGTTCTCGGCGGGCACCAGCATCGAGGGAATCAGCAGCACGAACGCGAAGACCGAGATGAACAGCACCGCGTTGACCGGTACCTTCCTGGCCGAAAGTTTCGACCAGAGCGCCGAGCCGGGCACCGCGCCGTCGCGGGCGAACGCGAACAGCATCCGGGAGGCGGAGGTGACCGACGCGTAGCCGCAGAACAACTGCGCGATCGCGGCGATGATCAGCAGCAGCCCGGACCAGAACGAGCTGAGCGAGTTCTCCAGGATGTAGATCACCGGGTAGCCGCTGTTCTTGGTCGGATCCAGCGCGTCGTCGAGATTCGGGATCGCGAAGGTCACCGCCATGATGAGCAGATAGCCGGCGATCGCGGACACCACGATGGTGTTGATGATGCCCTTGGCCGCCATCCGGGAGGCGTCGTGGGTCTCCTCGGACATGTGCGCCGACGCGTCGTAACCGGTGAACGTGTACTGCGCGTGCAACAGGCCGAGCAGGAAGCTGAACGCCACCCCGCCGAACCCGACACCGCTGTTGTCGATGGTCTCGGTGAACACGAAGTCGACGCTCTGATGGTTTTCGGCGCCGAAGGCGAGCACCAGCACGAAGATCGCCACGCCGCCCACGTGCCACCAGGCGGAGATGTTGTTGATCACCGCGGACAGGTGCGGGCCGATCGCGTTCAACACCGCGTGCAGCACCAGGATCACCGTGAAGACCAGGAAGATCGCGGTGCGGTCGGTGCCGATCTCGATGCCGATCACATTGAGCACCGCGGTCGTGAAGATCGCCGCCCCGTAATCGATGGCCGCGGTCACCGCGATCTGGCCGATCAGGTTGAACCACCCGGTGAACCAGCCCCAGACCGGCCCGCCGAGCTGCGACGCCCACCAGTACAGGCCGCCGGAGGTGGGGTAGGCGGAGGCCAACTCCGCCATCGCCATGCCGACGAACAGCACCATGATCGAGACCAGCGGCCAGCCCCAGGCCATGGTGATCGGGCCGCCGTTGGCCAAACCGATTCCGTAACTGGCCAATCCGCCGGTCAGGATGGAGACGATGGTGAAACTGATGGCGAAGTTCGAGAATCCGGACCAGGATCGGGCCAATTCTTGTTTGTAGCCGAGTTCGGCGAGCCGACGTTCATCATCGGACGGAGACGGTTGTTCACTCATGTACAGCTCCCGGATGTAAACACTGCCCTCACACAGCGTTTGCCAGAAGATCAGTGTGGAGTAAACCCGAGTCAACCGCATGGCAACCGGAATACCGCGCACAAATCGCGGCGACCCCCTCCGTTCGGCGACCGGCGGCCGGCCGTAGCGTGAGCCGTATGGAGCGACTGGTGGTCATCGGTGGTGACGCGGCCGGGATGTCGGCGGCCTCGCAGGCACGCAGGCTGAAGGGCGCGAGCGAACTGGAGATCGTGGTCTTCGAGCGCGGCCGGTTCGCCTCGTACTCCGCGTGCGGCATCCCGTACTGGGTCGGCGGCGACGTGCGCGAGCGGGACGCGCTGATCGCCCGCACCCCCGAGGAGCACCGCGCCCGCGACATCGATCTGCGGATGCGCACCGAGGTCACCGAGATCGATGTCGCGGGCGGCCGGGTGCGTGCCCGCGATCTCGACGCGGGCACCGAATCATGGACGCACTACGACAAACTCGTCATCGCCACCGGTGCCCGCCCGATCCGGCCGCCGCTGCCCGGCATCGACGCGACCGGCGTGCACGGCGTGCAGACCCTCGACGACGGCCAGGCACTGATCGACACGCTCGAACGCACCGAGGGCAAGCGCGCGGTGGTCGTCGGTGCGGGTTATATCGGTGTGGAGATGGCGGAGGCGCTGATTCAGCGTGGTTACGACGTCACGATGGTCCAGCGCGGCCCCGAGCCGATGTCGACGATGGACCCGGACATGGGTGCGCTGGTCCGAGAGGCCATGTGCGGCATGGGTATCGAGGTGGTCAGCAATGCCGAGGTGAGCGAGATCCGGACCGACGAGCAGGGCCGGGTCGGCGCGGTGGTCGCCGACGGCGTCGAATACCGCGCGGATGTGGTGGTGCTCGGCATCGGCGTGCAGCCGAATACCGAGCTGGCCCGTGCGGCGGGTCTGCCGCTCGGTGAATACGGCGGGCTGCTCACCGACCTGGCCATGCGGGTGCGTGGTCACGAAAACATCTGGGCCGGTGGCGATTGCGTCGAGGTGCTCGATCTGGTGTCGGGTCGCGAACGTCATATTGCGCTCGGCACACACGCCAACAAACACGGCCAGATCATCGGCGCCGGTGTCGGCGGCGGCTACGCGACCTTCCCCGGCGTCGTCGGCACCGCGGTCAGCAAGGTCTGCGACCTGGAGGTCGCGCGAACCGGCCTGCGGGAGAAGGACGCTCGGGCCGCGGGCCTGCAATTCGTCACGGTCACCGTCGAATCGACCAGTCGCGCGGGCTATTACCCGGATGCCGCGTCGATGACGGTGAAGATGCTGGCCGAGCGGCGCACCGGCCGGCTGCTCGGCGTGCAGATCGTCGGCCGCGAGGGCGCGGGCAAGCGCGTCGACATCGCTGCCGTCGCGCTCACCGCGCGGATGACGGTCGAACAGATGACCGCCCTCGATCTCGGCTACGCGCCGCCGTTCTCCCCGGTGTGGGACCCCGTCCTGGTGGCCGCCCGCAAGGCGGTCAGCGCGGTGCGCGAGCGCGGATAGCGCTCAGGCCGCGCTGCGGTACACCGCGAACACCGGGATCACCCGCGACGTCTTCTCCTGGTATTCGGCGAAGCCCGGCATGATCTCGACCATCCTGGCGTAGAGCTCGTCGCGCTCGGCACCCGAGACGAGTTCGGCCTTCGCTTCGTACCGTTCGGTGCCGATCTCGACGGTGAGATCGGGATTCGCGCGCAGGTTGTGGTACCAGGCCGGGTGCTTGTCGTTGCCGCCGTTGGAGGCGATGAGCACGACCCGGTCGCCGTCGGGCAGGTAGACCAGCGGGTTGGTGATGCGCCGTCCGGACTTGGCGCCGGTGGTGGTGATCAGCACCATCGCCGCGCCCTCGAACATGCCGCCGACCTTGCCCGCGTTGGCGCGGAACTCATCGATCACCTGCTGGTTGAAGCTCTTCGGTTCGGAGTCGGGGCTGTGGGGATCGGACACGTCATTGCCTCCAGTGGTTGCGTTTTCACGGGCAGCAACCATGAAGTGCGCGGCGAAATTCCGCCGGTGGTCAGTAGTCGGCGAAGAGCTCCAGGAGTTCGGGTTTGCCGAACATCAACGCGGCGTCGCGGGCGGACGGGGAGCCCTGGTCCGGGTCGGCGCCGGATTCGAGGAGCAAGCGCGCGATCTCGTTCTCGCCCTTGAAGACCGCGCCGGCCAACGGGGTCTGCCCCTTGTCGTTGGCCTTGGTCGGGTCGGCGTCGCGGTCGAGCAATGCGGCGACCGCGTCGCGATGGCCGTGGTAGGCGGCGAGCATGAGCAGGGTGTCGCCCGCGTCGTTGGTCAGGTCCGCGGGCACCCCCGCGTCCACGTACGTGGCCAGCGCGGCGGCGTCACCCTGGCGCGCGAAGTCGAACACCTTGGTGGCCAGCTCGAGGAGTTCGGGGTCCATGTCAGCGTCCATCCGCCCTTCCTACCAGGCCCCGGCGACTCATTTCGACGTCGCGCGTTTCCCCATTTCGGCCCGGACCTTCTTCAGATCGTCGACGAACGCCGCATAGGCCTCGGCCCGGTCCGGCGCACGCAGCACCGCCGAGGGGTGCACGGTCGCGATCGCCCGGTAGTCGGGCCGCGAAACGACCTCGCCGCGTTGCTGACTCACCTTGAACGCCGGATCGATCACCGCCTGCGCGGCGACCGCACCGAGACACACCACCAGTCGCGGGCGGATGAGCGCCAGTTCGGCGTTGATCCAGGCCGAGCAGGCGACGATCTCGGTACGGCCGGGCGTTTTGTGGATCCGCCGCTTGCCGCGCTCGACGAACTTGAAGTGTTTGACGGCGTTGGTCAGATAGACGGTGTCCCGGTCGATGCCCGCCTCGTCGAGCGCTTTGTCGAGCAGGTGCCCGGCGGGGCCGACGAACGGGTGACCCTGCCGGTCTTCTTGATCGCCGGGCTGCTCGCCGACCACCACCACGGACGCGTCCGGGGGACCCTCGCCGAAGACGGTCTGCGTCGCGTTCTGGTAGAGATCGCACCCGCGGCAGTGGCAGGACGCTTCTTGCAGGGTCGACAGGTCCGCGGTGTCGGGAACGAACTCGGCGGCACCCGGGGCCTTCATCACGCCTCCTGCGACTCGCGCGAGTAGGGCGGATACACCTCGGCGCGTAGCAGCCCGGCCAGATGCGCGGCATTGCGGGCGACCGCGGCGGTGGTGCTTTCGACGGACTCCGGGACCTGGTACAGGTCCTTGTAATCGACCGTGCCCATCGCCTGCCCGTTCCAATAGGTGCCGCCCTGTGCGGGAATGGTGAAGCCGATGTCGTTCAGCGCCTGGAACAGATCCGCGATGATCTTGTGCGCGCCGTCCTCGTTGCCGACCACGGCGGCGATGCCGACCTTGCCGACCATGCTCGGCCTGCCCTCGTCGTCGGTCTCCGACAGCTCCGCGTCCAACCGCTCCAGCACGCGCTGCGCCACCGAGGACATGTGCCCGACCCAGGTCGGCGTCGCCATCAGCACGATGTCGGCGGCGGCGATCATCTCGCGCAACGTCGGCCACGCGTCGCCGTCGCCCTCGTCGGCGGTGACGCCCGGACGCACGTCGTAGTCGACCACTCGCACTACGCGCCCGCCCACTCCGTGTCGCTCCAGCTCGTCCATCACCTGCCCGGCCAGCAGTTCCGTGCTCGACGATTCGGGTGATTTCTTCAAACTGCACACCAGCGCTACGGCCGTCAACGCGGTCATCGGGTCGACCTCCTTCGGTTGGGGGACTGCTGTCGACGTACCCGTTTCGGTCGAGCTCACTCCATCGGCCGTCGAAGGCCCTCCCACCTGGTGTACCGGAGGCGATAGGTCGGTATAGTCGCCGCGGATGAGTAGTGTCGCCACCCACGTTGAGCCGGAAGCCAAGAATCGTCGACTCGGCGTCGCGATGTGGCTGGCACCGGTGCTCTGTATCGCGTTCGCCGCGTTCTGTCTGCTGCTGCCGACCTGGCCGTTCGACAAGATCACCGGCGGGTTCATCGACCTGCAGGTCTATCGCCTCGGGGTGGACGCGCTACGGCACGGCAACGACATGTACGGACAGCTGCCGCAGACCACCATCGGCGCCGGACTGCCGTTCATCTATCCGCCGTTCGCCGCGCTGGCGCTGAGCCCGTTCGCGCTGCTGCCGTGGACCGCGGCCGCGTTCACCTTCTTCGTCTCGTCGGTGGCCGCGCTCGGGGTGACCCTGTACCTGGTCGCGCGGCGGGTATGGCCCGGTGCGGATCAGCGCAAGCTGGTGCTGATGGTGACCGGGTGCGCGACACCACTGGCCCTGCTGCTGGAGCCGGTGCACTCGACGCTGGGCTTCGGTCAGGTCAATCTGCTGCTGATGGCGTTGGTCGCGGCCGACTGCCTCGCGATCAAACCGCGCTGGCGCCGCGGCATGCTGATCGGCATCGCCGCGGCCATCAAGCTGACCCCGGCGGCATTCGTGCTGTATTTCCTGGTGCGCAAGGACTATAAGTCGGCGGCGACGGCCGCGGCGACCGGCGCGGCCGCGACGCTGATCGGCTTCGCCGTGCTGCCGCGCGACTCGGTGAAGTACTGGTTCGGCGGCATGGGCAATGTGTCCGGGTTGAGCGGATCGGCATTCCATACCAATCAGTCGATTCAAGCGGTGCTGGCCCGGTTGCAGGTGCCCGAGCCCGCGTTCACCGCGCTGTGGCTGATCCTCGGCGCCGTGCTGCTGGTGCTCGTGGTCGCGGCGATGCGGCGCGCGGTCGACTTCCCGCCGCTCGCGCTGGCCATCAACGCGGTGTTCACCCTGCTGCTCTCGCCGATCTCCTGGTCGCACCACTGGGTGTGGATCGCCCCGGCATTGCTGGCCACCATCGGTTACGCCACCCGGCTGCCGCGTCGTCAGGCGATCGGCTGGTCGGTGACCATCGCCGTCATCACCGCGGTCTTCGTGTACGGCCCGCAGAACTGGCTGCCCGACGGCGAACATCGTGAAACGCAATGGACGCCATGGCAACACATCATCGGCAACACCTATGTGTGGTTCAGCGTGCTGCTGGTCGCGCTGTATTTCGTGTCGGGTCGCCGGGCCGCGCGGGCGCCCGCGCCGACCCCCACGCTGGTACCCCAGCACTGAAATTCCGACCCCCTAGTGTTTGCTGCCGAGATCCCCGGGTAGGGCCGTCAGTGACGGCAAACCAGCCGTCGCCGACAAGTACTCGAGGCAAGGAGGGATTGCATGGCAGCCCAACGTGGTTTCGCCGCCATGGATCCGGAGCAGCAGCGCAAGATCGCCAGCCAGGGTGGCAAGGCGAGTAGCGGCAGCTTCGACAACGACCCCAAGCGCGCCAGCGAGGCGGGCAAGAAGGGGGCGGCGGCCCAACCGGTCGCGGCCAAACGTCTCGGCGGCGAACGCAGCCACCTGAACCGATAGCACGACAACAGCCGATGGGCGAGGCGACTGCCTCGCCCATCGGCCGTCCCCAGCCGAGGATGCCCGATGCGCCTACGCCGCAGCACTGTGTACGGCCCCGGCCTGACCCGAGTCAGACGCGGCCGCGGATTCTCCTATGCCACGACCGACGGCGAAGCGGTGACCGACGCGGAAACCCTCGACCGCATCAAAGCCCTGGTGATCCCGCCCGCGTGGCGCAAGGTGTGGATCTGCCCGCACGCCAACGGTCACGTCCAAGCGGTGGGCATCGACGCGGCCGGTCGGCGGCAGTACCTGTACCACGAGCAATGGCGCAAAGAACGCGACGAGGAGAAGTTCGACCGGGTGCTCGAACTCGCCGCCCGGCTGCCCGAGGTACGGCGGCAGGTCAGGGCGGATCTGGGGGAGCGGGGGCTGAGCAAGCAGCGCGCCGAAGCGGTGGCGATCGATCTGCTGGACCGCGGCGTGTTCCGGGTGGGTGGCGAGGAGTACGCGGAGGAGAACGGGACCCGCGGAGTCGCCACGCTGCTGCGCGAGCAGGTACGGCTCTCCGGTGACGAGATGCTGTTCGACTACCCCGCCAAGGGTGGCATCCGGCGGCGGGTGCGGATCAGGGAACCGTTGGTGGCCAATGCCATTCGGGCCATGCGGCGTTGCCCGGCCGAGTCGTCGCGGTTGCTCGTCTATCGGAACGGGACCGGTTATCGCGAACTGCACGCCGACGACGTCAATCTGCGGTTCAAGGAACTCGCATGCTGCGAATGCAGCGCCAAGGACTTACGCACCTGGCAGGCAACGGTATTGGCGGCGGCGGACTTCGCCACGGCCGAACGGCCCGAGTCGAAACGCGGTCGTAGAGCGGTGGAGAAGAAGGTGATGGAGGACGTCGCGGCGGCACTGGGGAATACGCCGACTGTCGCGCGTAACTCCTATGTCGACCCGCGGGTGGTGACCGCCTGGGAGAACGGTTCGACCATTGCCGCGGCGTTGCGTCGGGCACGGAACGCCGATTCCGAAGATGAGCAGCGGGAGTTGGTCGACCGGGCGGTGATTCGGCTGTTGCGCAAGGTGAAGTGATTACGTCGTCCGACGCGGCGCAAGTGCCGTGCAAGGGCGGCGCAATCGACGCGCGGCACTGTCGGATCCATGGACGAGACATACGACGTGGTGATCGCGGGCGCCGGGCCCGTGGGATTGATGCTGGCCTGCGAACTCCGGCTCGCCGGGGTGGCTGTGCTGGTGGTCGAGCGGCTGGACGAGATCGATCCGACGATGAAGGCCGGTGGGATCAATGTGCCTACCGCGCAGGCGCTCTACCGGCGTGGGCTGCTACCGGAACTCGTTGCCGAAAGTGCGCGGATGCGCGACCAGATGGCACGATTCCTGACGCCAGGCAGTGAGTCGGCCGAGAAGCCGATAGCGCCGCCGTTTCTCGGGCATTTCGCGGGCATCATGATCGGAGTCGGCCTCGTCGACTTCGACCATTCCTCGTTCACGGATCTCGGCCCGGCCGCCGAGGTCTACCTGGTGACGCAGCAGAGCATCGAGGCCCTGCTCGGGCGACGGGCCGACGAGTTGGGTGTCATCGTGCGGCGTGGGGTCGAGCTCACCGATTTCGCGGACGACGGCGACGGGGTCACGGTTCGCCTCGGCGACAACACTGTTCGCGCCGGCTGGCTGGTCGGTTGTGACGGTGGGCGCAGCATCGTGCGCAAGCTGGCCGGCTTCGACTTCCCCGGCCTCGACCCGGAGCTGACCGGGCATCAGGCCATCGTCGAGATGACCGGGGCCGAAGGGCTGAATCCGGGCTGGACAACGACCGACACCGGAATCTATGTGCACGGTCCGGTACCGGGCCGGATTCTCACCGTGGAGCTCGACGGGCCGCCCGCCGATCGTGATGCGCCGATCACGGCGGCGGAGTTGCAGGCGAGTCTGCGCAATGTGTCCGGTGTTCCGGTGGAGATCACCGCCGTGCACTCGGCCACCCGGTTCACCGACAACACCCGTCAGGTCACCGAATACCGGAAGGGACGGGTGCTGCTGGCAGGCGATGCGGCGCACGTGCATTCACCGTTCGGCGGGCAAGGACTCAACCTCGGGATCGGTGACGCGGTGAACCTCGGCTGGAAGCTGGCCGCGGTGGTGCGCGGGTGGGCGCGGCCGGATCTGCTCGACACCTACACCACCGAACGGCATGCGATCGGGGCGTGGGTGCTCGACTGGACCCGGGCTCAGGTGGCGTTGATGCGCACCGACCTGCGCAGCAGGAAACTGCGGGAGGTGATGACGGAACTCCTTGCCACGCGGGACGCGGCGACCGTCATCTTCAAGAAGATCTCCGGCGTGCTGCATCGTTATGACCTGGGTGGCGGGCACGAGCGCGTCGGTGCGGTGGTCCCTGACTTCGAGTTGTCGGATGGAACCCGGCTCGGCAGGCACTTTACCGACGGTGCTGCGGTGTTGTTCGATCTGGCTGATTCCGCGGAACTGCGTGCAGCGGTGGCACCTTGGGCGTCGCGGGTGCGGGTGGTCACGGCGAAGGCGGTCGAGCCGGGGGATTTGACGGGGATGCTGGTTCGTCCGGATGGGTTCGTGGCATGGGCGGCGGATGGGGGAAGCTCGGCCGGGCTGGAAGCGGCGCTGGGTCGGTGGTTCGGCGCTGTGGGGTAATGCCGACGAGCGGCATCGCCGCAGAGGCCGGAACCCCTTGCCCCAGAAGGGGTTCCGGCCCATCGATTACTTCATTTCGTTGAGTTTCTCCACGTTAGCAGCACTTCGGGTCGGCCGACAGACCTGACATGCGGCCGGAATTGGGCCGGTGTATCGCGTTCATGCCAGCTCCAGTTGGGGGCCGATATGGATGGCGAGGTACACCTCGTTGCGGAGTGCGTTGGCCTCCTCGTCGGTGAGCGTGCGCGCCAGCGGCCGGAGAACCAGCCGCACAACGGCATTCGTCTGTCCGGGCACGATGCCGAGTCTGTCCCTGGCCTTGTCGGAGAGCTCGGCCCAGGGTGTCCGGGCGGTGACGAGCACCGACTCGATGTCGTCGGCCCGATCGTGCAGCACCTTTCGCACGGTGTCGCCGAGGGTTTCGTCGTCGGTGCCGTCGGTGATCACCACCGACAGGTCGCGGCGGATCGGCGGCAGGGTGGAGACCGGCCGCCACGGGGACAGGTCTTGCAGCTGGTCGGCGATGCGTGGGTTATCGGATCGCAGGTAGCGGATATCGGGTATTCCCTTGCGCAGCATGAGGGCTCGGTCCATGCCCAGGCCGAGCGCGGTGCCGGACCAGCGGGCGGGATCGAGCCCGGCACCGGCCAGGACGTGGTCGGCGATAAGCCCGCATTCGGCGAGTTCCAGCCACTCCGTGCCGAGGCGTACGTCCACCTGCCTGCCGAGGGCGGTGTAGGGGTGCCGGGCCGGCGTGGTGCGCCACTCGGCGCCCGGTAGCACGGCCGCCACCAGGTGCGCGACCATCTCGCGGACGTGGTGATCGCCGGTGTCCGGGCTCGATCGGAGCCGCCACAGATCGACCTGATGGGGTTCGCCCACATGGATTCGGTCGACGACGTCCCTGCGGTAGACCAGGCCGGGCACCACGATCAGGTCGTCTACCTCACCCGACACCTCGGCGTAGCGCCGTAATGTCGCGGGGATGTCGGCGGTGGTGTGACTCCGCAACATCGTGGTCGGGCTGACGTATCGGGTGTAGCGCGCGTCCCGGGTGACGTCGGCCGGGTCGTAACCGAGCTTGTCGTAGTTGTCGACGACGGCGACGAGCGGCGAGTTGCGCACGACGCGCACCTTCGACGCCCACGCATCGGCCAGCGCGCGCACCATCGCCTCCAGCAGCGCCTGCATGGCGTGTGGCCCCTGCGTGGGGTCGCTGAGGTCGCGCACCGTCAGCGCGCGCGACAGATCGAGTGGAGTGAGATAGGCAGGCATGAGTAATTCCTTTGGTAGCCAGTCGGATTCGGTGAAACCCCCGAACCGGCGACGGCCACAGGAACTACGTGCGCGAACGCACGCGGCAGACCCCGTGGCCGACTGACGGCCCGGGGCGCAGAAATCGCCTGCACGCGTTCATGAATTCAGCTTAAGGGATCGCCCGATCACTCGGCAGCTGCCGACAAGCGCTGGGCGACGTCGGGCAGGCGCTCGACCATCGAAATCGTGAAATCGGCGAGTAGGTCGATCAGGCCCGCGCGGTCGACGTCGAGGCCGCCGTCGAGCCAGACCAGGACGAGTTCCGCGGCGCCGCCGGTGATCAACTGGGAGGTCGCGGCGACGGCGGTGTCGTGGCCGGCGGGTAGATCGAGCACCAGTCGGGTTTGTTCGATGATGACGTCGGCGACGCGTCGCATGCCGTCGAAGCGGCTGCGCATCAAGACCTCGTTGCCGTAGGCCTGGGCGAAGACGACCTGGGCTCGGCGTGGATCGTCGGTGAGTTCGACGATGAGGGCGGCGACGCCGGCGCGGATCTTGTCCGCAGGCGACCCCTCGGTGGTGGCGACGGCCGCGCGGGCGGTGTCGAGAGCGGCGTCCTGGATCTCCAGGAGCATTTCGGCGGCGAGGGCGTCCAGGTCGGGGAACGCCTCGTAGAAGAAGCGGGGTCCGACCCGAGCCTGCTCGCAGAGGCCACGCACGGTCAAGGCGGACAGGCCCTGGGTGCCGACGATCTCGAGGGCGGTGTCGAGTAGCCGCCTGCGCCGATCTTCCCGGCGCTCAGCGGGGGAGGTGCCGCGGTAAGTGCCGGTGAATACGCGGGTCACGACCGTGCCTCGCTGACTTGTGGCACCGTCTGGCCCCGGGTGCCGAGGGTTCGCTCGCTCACCGAAGCAGCCTTGCACAAGACAAGTCGGGAAACAACTGTGTACGGAAACGTGTGTTTCCGATATGGTCGAGGGGTCGCAGCGTCGCGAAGGGACGGCCGTCATGAGTCTTCTGGTTTCCCCCAAGGTCACCGAGGTGCAAGGGGATGTGCGCCGCTTGCGGGCGCGCATGGCGAAACACGCGCAGACGTGGGGTGCTCGCGTCGCCGGTCAGTACCCGTCGGTCGAGCGGCCGCTGGCCGAACCACCACCGGGGAGCGGATTGCGCCCGATGCCAGGCGATTTCGGTGCGCCGGGGATCGGGTACACGCTGCACGCGCTGAGTGACCCGATCGGATTGACGCGCAAGCGATTTCAGCAGTACGGGCCGGTGAACTGGATGGGCGTGCTCGGCCGCAAGATGGTCGGTGTGAGCAGTCCGGCCGCCATCGAGGCGGTGCTGATGGACCGGAACAAGGTTTTCTCGGCGCAACGTGGCTGGGAGTTCTTGATCGGCCCGTTCTTTCGCGGTGGCCTGCTGCTCCGGGATTTCGACGAGCATCTGTTCCATCGCCGGATCATGCAGCAGGCGTTCACCCGGCCCCGGCTGGTCGGCTACCTGGACCTGACCACTCCGCGCATCACCCGCGGCGTCGCGCAATGGCGGCCCGGCCCGCACTTCCCGGTCTTCGACGCGATCAAGCAGATCCTGCTCGCGCAGGCCACAGAGGTCTTCGCCGGCGCCGAGCTCGGCCCCGAAAGCGTGGTGCTGGAACGGGCTTTCGAGGACGCCGTGCACGGCGCGACCGCGCTCATCCGCACCAATGTGCCCGGCGGGGTGTGGTCGCGCGGGGTACGCGGACGGCGCATTCTCGGCGAATACTTCCGGCGCGAGCTACCCGCCAAGCGGGCGGGCGCGGGCACCGACCTGTTCAGCGTGCTGTGTCACGCCGAGACCGAAGAGGGCCACGCGTTCTCGGACGAGGAGGTGATCGAGCACATGATCTTCGTGATGATGGCCGCGCACGACACCAGCACGATCGCCGCGTCCATGCTCGCCTACGAACTCGCCCGCCATCCGCAGTGGCAGGAGCGGTTGCGCGAGGAGTCCCGTGCGCTCGGTAAGCCCGCCCTCGACTACGGCGACCTCGACCGACTGCCCGGCCTGGACCTGGCGTTCAAGGAAACGTTGCGCATGTATTCGCCGGTGGCACAGCAGATTCGCGAAACCATCGCCGACACCGACATCCTCGGCTACTACGTGCCGCAGGGCACGCTCGTCATGGTCGGCGCCTACCCGATGATGCGCACCGACGACTACTGGGCCGACCCCGATGTGTTCGACCCCGAGCGGTTCGCCGCCGACCGCCGCGAGGACAAATCGCACCGGCTCGCCTGGGCCCCGTTCGGCGGCGGCGCGCACAAATGCATCGGCCTGTACTTCGGCGGCATGACCGTCAAAGCCGTGCTGCACCAGATGTTGCTGCAATACCGCTGGTCGGTGCGCCCGGACTACCAGGTGCCGCTCGTCGCGGGCACCGGGCCGATGCCCGCCGACGGCCTGCCCATCCGGCTGGAACGGCTGCGGTGATGCGCGTCGTCGCCGACCGCACCCGCTGCGCGGGGCACGGCATGTGTGAGGCGCTGGCACCCAACCTGTTCCGCGTCGGCGACGACGGCATCGTCACCCCCCTTGCCGACACCATCGACGAAACCGCGCACGACCTCGTCCAACTGGTGATCGACAGCTGCCCGGTCGAAGCCCTCCGCCGCGCCTGACCGCACGCCGCGTGCGGAAACCGCTGGGCCTGCTGCGATCCCAGTGTGTGACATCGAAGTGTGATCAAGAGTTTGGAACCTCGGCGGCGAGGCATTACCTGTCCGAATACGACAGGCTCGGCGAGGAGGTCCAGGTGTCGTCTGGAGTATTGATCACGGTAATCGTTCTGGTGGTACTGGCGGCGGCGGTCATCGCCCTGGTGGTGTGGCCGATGGTGCGCAGGCAGCGGCTACGCAGCCGCTTCGGCCCGGAGTACGACCGGACGGTCGAGGAACTCGACGACCGGCGCGCGGCCGAACGTGAACTGGCCGAACGCGAACGCAGGCACGCCGAGCTCGAACTGCGCGCGCTGAGCCCGGAGCAGAAGCAGCTCTACACCGCGCAGTGGGTCGAGGTGCAGGAGCGGTTCATCGACGACCCGGCCGAGGCGTTGCAGTCCGCCGATCGGCTGCTGACCACGGTGATGGCCCAACGTGGTTATCCCACTGAGAATTTCGATCAGCAGGTCGCCGACCTGTCCGTGGAGCACGCGGAAGCGCTCGGCCATTACCGCGCCGCGCACGAGATCGCCACCCGGGCCACCGGTTCCGAGGTGTCCACCGAGGACCGGCGCACCGCCATCGTGCACTACCGGGACCTGTTCCAGGACTTGCTGAATGGCGCCACCGACGACAAGAAACCCGAGCACGACAAGGACAAGACGTCCGAGCACGACAAGAAAGCGCTGTCATGAGCACCGAATACGAACGCACCGCGCATTCCGACCGTTCCGCGACGCCCAGCGCGGATATCCCGATGAGCGAGCAGGAGGCACGGTCTTCGTCGTGGCAGGAGGGCCGCGAAAACGATTGGGC
This sequence comes from Nocardia suismassiliense, assembly GCF_900269665.1. GTDB lineage: Bacteria > Actinomycetota > Actinomycetes > Mycobacteriales > Mycobacteriaceae > Nocardia > Nocardia suismassiliense. Next base: position 6,086,764 of record NZ_LT985361.1, on the reverse strand, counting down.
CGCAGGCGAGTCGGGTAGCCGTTCCACGGAAGGTGAGACAGACGTGACTGATACCGGACGTGCGAGCTCGACAGCCGATGACGCCGAACATGCGGGCACGACCGACGTGGACGTCGAACCGGAGCACGTGCGCACCACGGAATACGACGCGGACCAATCCCGCACGGCCGATTACGACACCAAGACCGCATCGACGGCGGGCTACGACGCCGAGACCGCGCACTCGCGCACAGCGGATCACGACGCCGAGACCGCGCCGTCGCGCACGGCGGACTACGACGCCGAGACCGCATCGGCAGGCGCGGCGGACTACGACGCCAGTACCACCCAGGCGGGCACGGCCGATTACGAAACGGGAACCGTGCACCGGCCCACCGCCGATCACGATGCTGAAAGCCCTTCTGCAGCAGCAGGTCAGGTCACCGCCGAGACCGAACAGGCGACCACTTCGGACGAGACGACCCCCGCAGCAAACGGCACTGAGCAGCAACGGATTTCACTCGACAATGTCGGCACCCCGCTTTTCGCCGACGCCGACCTGGACCGCCTCCGCACCCAGTGGCGCGAGGTGCAGGGCGCCTTCGTCGACAGCCCGCGCGACGCCGTCACCCAGGCCGACAAGATCGTCGCGGACATCATCTACCAGCTGACGACCGCCTACGCCGAACGCAAGCGCGTCCTCGAGGAGCACTGCTCCGGCCTGCAAGACGGCGACACCGAGGAACTGCGGCAGGCCCTGCGCGGCTATCGCGGCTTCTTCCGCAGGCTCCTGGTGATCGAGTCGTGATCTAACGGAAAGCGTTGCCCATGAATTGGTTTCGATTGCCGACCGACCGGATCGACCAGGTGACCGACTGGGTCGCCCAGCAGGTGAACGCGCGTGTCCCAGCGCCCGACCCTGCCGACCGGGACCCCGAGTTCATCATCGACACGGTGGGTCCGGGCTGGTGGTTCGCGCGGCTGTACTTCCGCGCGGAGGTCCGGGGCCTGAACCGGATTCCGGAGGACGGCCCGGTCCTGTTGGGCGGCAATCATTCCGGTGGCAACGTGTCACCCGAGGTATTGGTCGCCACTTTGGCGTTCGTGCGCCGGTTCGGTCCGCATCGCCCGTTCTTCCAGTTGGCGCACGACATGGTGATGGCCTATCCGGTCATCGGTACGTTGCTGCGCCGCTTCGGCACGGTAGGTGCGGACCCGAACAGTGCACGGCAGGTATTGCGCGACGGCGCGGCGGTGCTCGTCTATCCCGGCGGTGACTGGGAGGTGCACCGGCCGACCTGGAAAGAAGACGAGATCGACTTCGCCGGCCGGACCGGCTTTCTGCGATTGGCCTGGGAGGAGAAGGTTCCCATCGTGCCGATGGTCAATATCGGCGCTCAGCAGACCGCGCTGATGCTGTCGCGCGGGGATCGGCTGGCCAAGCTGCTGCGGCTGGATCGCATGTTGCGGCTGAAGGTTTTTCCCATTTCGATCGCCCTGCCGTGGGGACTCAACATCGGTGATCTCGCCGGGCACATCCCGTTGCCGAGCAAGGTCACCGTCGAGTTCCTCGAGCCGATAGATCTACATTCCGAACTGGGCCCGGAACTGGATGTCGACGCGGCCTACGAACTCGTCACCGGCGTCATGCAGGACGCACTGTGGGAGCTCTCGGCGGAACGTGGGCTACCGATTGTCGGCTGATATCGGCTGGGCCGCAGTGCATTCAGCTCGCGCCCGGCACCGCCTGGGCGAGAAACATGTAACTCTTCTCCTCGACCCGGCGCGCGATGCGCCACTGCCCGTCGACCCGTGCGAACGTGTCGAGGTACCACAGCCCGCACAGCATGAGGCTGGGCGAACCATCGCCACCCGACAGCATCATCGGGTTGTGACACATGGTCCGCCCCGGTGGCGGTGTCGCCGTCGAGGGTGATCGAGGAGTTACTGATCAGGTGCTGAAAAGCGGGAAAATTCGGCAACATGGCGGCGAGGAACTTCTTCGTCGCCGCCACGTCGCCGGCCGGTCCGCCCATCGCGGTGTAATCGATGTGGGCGTCCTCGGTGAAGATGTCGTCGAGCAGGTCCCACTGTCCGGTGTCGACCGCGTGGGAATACCGGACCATCAGGTCCTGGATCTCCAGGCGGTCCGAAATCTCTGGAAGGGACAGCATGATGCCTCCGAATTGCGCCGACTCTCTTGGCGCTATGCCACCAGGCGCGAGTCCGGGAATCAAGAGCCGGACCTTGGAAGTCGCAGCGGTGGCGGAGGCGAGAAGGGTCAAGCCTTGTGCGGCAAGATGTTCAGTACGAGTACGAGTCCGGCCGCGATGCTGGCGCATGCGAGGACCGTGGTCACAGCAGACTGCGTGAGAGTGGCGATGCCGATCGAAAAGGCAAGGCACAGAGCGAATGCCAGTACCGCGGTCCCCGGCTCCACGCCGGCGATGCGGGCTGGTCGGTGATCCGTCGATGTCATAGTTCTGTTAGTACCCAGCGTGGCCCGTTACGAAACCGTGACTGTTGATTCCGTGCTCGAATCGCTGCTCAGGCGGTGTTGCCGGCGCAGCGGCCCGGCGCGAAAAACGGACGAGACGGACATCACACGCGTTGTCGCGCGTTGACAAACTTAGGTATCGCTAACTTAAGCTCTCGTCCCGTGACCTCCGTCGACACCACCCGCACGGCCGCGTTCTCGCGCCGCATCCCGATGCTGATGCTCGGGTTTGCCGCGTTGCTGCTGTGCGTGGTGTTGAGCCTGGCGCTCGGCGCCCGCTCGGTGCCGATCGGCACCGTCGTGCAGGCCTTGCTCGGCGATGCGGACGGCCGCGACGCCATGGTGGTCACCGGTATGCGAATGCCGCGGACCCTGGTGGGGCTGGCGGTCGGCGCCGCGCTCGGCCTCGCGGGCGCGCTCGTGCAAGGCATCACCCGCAATCCGCTAGCCGCGCCGACCACCCTCGGCATCAACGCCGGAGCCGGGCTCGCCGTGGTGATCGCCATCTACGCGCTGCGATTGACCCGCCCGATCGAATACCTGGGTTTCGCCTTCGCGGGCGCGGCCGCCGCCGCGTTGTTCACCCTGACGCTCGGGCGCCGGGCCGGCGACATCGATCCCGTTCGGCTGGTCCTCGGCGGCACGGTCCTGCAACTGGTGCTCGTCTCGTGGACCTCGGCCGTGCTGCTGTTCAGCGAACGCACCCTGGACGAGGCACGCTTCTGGCTGGCCGGATCGATCGCCGAACGCGACCTCGGCGTGCTGGTGCCGATGTTGCCGACGCTGATTATCGGGGCGGTGATCGGCCTGGTGATCGCGCCCGCGCTCAACACCCTCGCCCTCGGTGACGAAGCAGCGGAAGCGCTCGGCATGCCGGTCGGGCGCATCCGGCTGGCCGGGATGATCGCGGTGGTGTTGCTCGCCGGCTCCGCGGTGGCCGTGGCCGGGCCGATCGCGTTCATCGGACTGGCCGCGCCGCACCTGGTTCGGCTGGTGCTCGGCGGCGACCACCGGGTGCTCGTGCCCGGCTGCCTCATCGCGGGCCCACTGCTGCTACTGGCCGCCGACATCGTCGGCAGGCTCGTCGCCCGGCCTTCGGAGCTCGAGGTCGGCATCGTCACCGCGTTCCTCGGTGCGCCGCTGCTCGCCGTGCTCGCCCGACGGGTGGGCCGATGATCGACCCTCCGCCGCCGCGCAACGGCCGAACACTATTGCGTGCCAAGCGCTCCGCTGATCCGACCGATGCCTCGTCGCCGCGGCACGGTCGAACACTATTGCGTTTCAAGGGTTCCGGCGAACCGATCGGTGCGTCGTCGCTGCGGCATGGTCGAGCACCATTGCGTTCTGGCGTGAATGTCCTGGTGCGGCAACGCAGGCGCGCGATCCTGATCGGCACGGTGTGCGCGGTGGCGATCGTCGTGCTGTCGACCGTGGCGCTCAGCGTCGGCGAGGTCGAGATGTCGGCGGCGACCGCGTTGCGCGCTTTGTTCGGCTTCGGTGACCAGGGCGAGGTCTACGTCGTCCAAGAGTTCCGTGCGCCCCGGCTGGCCGCCGCGCTGCTCGCCGGCGCGGGCCTCGCCACCGCGGGTGCCGTGCTCCAGCGGCTGTTCCGTAACCCGCTCGCCTCGCCGGACGTCATGGGTGTGACCGGTGGCGCGTCCTTCGGGTCGGTGCTCGTGCTCGCCCTCGGTGCGAGCCAGGCGTTCATCCCACTGGGCGCCCTCGGTGGCGGGATGCTCACCGCGCTGCTGCTCGGCATCCTGGGCTGGCGGTCCGGGCTGCCGGTCACGCGCCTGGTGCTGGTCGGGCTCGCGGTGCAAGCGGGTTTGGCCGCGGCCGTGAATCTGATGGTGGTGCGTTTTCCGCTGGAGCTCGCCGGGTCGGCGGTGCAGTGGACGACCGGTTCGCTCTACGGACGCACCTGGCCGGAGATCCAGGCTGCCGCGGTGGCCTGTGTGCTGGTGCTGGCCCTGCTGTATCTGCAATACCGCACGCTGTCGGTGCTCGATCTCGGCGACGAGTCGGCGGGCACGCTCGGCGTCCGGGTGTCCCGTGCCCGGCTGGCGCTGCTGGTCACCACCATCGCGCTCGCCGCGCTGGCCGCCGCCCTCACCGGCCCGATTTCCTTTGTGGCGCTGGCGGTTCCGCACCTGGTGCGGCGGCTCGCCGGTCCGCCCACCGCCGTCACGCTCGCCGTCACCGGTCTGGCCGGGGCGACGTTGCTGCTCGTCTGCGACTTGATCGTGCAGCACGCGCTGCCGATCGAGGGGTTGCCCGTCGGCGTGGTCACCGCGACCGTCGGCGCTCCGTGGTTGCTCATCTTGATGCTCCGTGAGAGCGCGCCCGTCTCCAGGAGGACCGCATGAGTGACACACCGGACGACGTGGTCGCCCGCAACGAATTGGCCGCGCAGGCAGTCGATCTGCGGTACGGCGACCGCGTCGTGATCGACGGCCTCGACCTGGTGCTGCCCGGCGACTCGGTCACCGCCATCGTCGGCCCGAACGCCTGCGGCAAGTCCACGCTGCTGCGCGGACTCACCCGGCTGCTGCGCCCGTCCGGCGGCACGGTCACCCTCGACGGCGCCGACGTCCATCGAATGTCCGCCCGCGCGTTGGCGTTACGGATGGGCCTGCTGCCGCAGCAGCCGATCACACCGGAGTCCATCACAGTCGAGGCGCTGGTGCGGCTCGGTCGCTATCCGCATCAGAAGTTGTTGCGGCCCTGGTCGGCTACCGACCAGACGGCCGTCGAGGACGCGTTGCGACGCACCGGCACCGTCGATCTGCGTGAACAGCCGGTCGACCAGCTCTCCGGCGGCCAACGTCAACGAGCCTGGATCGCGCTGGCCCTCGCACAGGACACCGACCTGCTGCTGCTCGACGAGCCGACCACCTTCCTCGACCTGCGTCACCAGCTCGACGTGCTCGACCTGGTCGCCGACCTGCACGCCGAGGCGGGCCGCACGGTCGTCATGGTGCTGCACGATCTCGGCCAGGCCGCCCGCTACGCCGACCACCTCGTGGTGCTGCACGAGGGCCGCCTCGCCGCGGCCGGGCCGCCCGCCGAGGTGCTGGACGCCGAACTCGTCCGCACCGTCTTCGGGGTCGATGCCCTGGTGATACCCGACCCGGAAACCGGGACCCCGCTGGTGGTTCCGCGCAGCCGGGCCGCCCGACTGTCCGCCGCCGCTCCCGTCTGAGCGGACTACCCCCAGCGTCGCCTCGCTCGAGCTGATGCACCACCCACTCCCAGAGATGAGGGACTGCTCATGTCCACCCGACTCCGCGGCCGCCGACTCGGCCGCATCGGTATCGCGACACTTGTTGCGGCGGTAAGCCTGTCCTGCCTCGCGGCCTGTGGCAACAACTCCGCCGACACGGATTCCGCTGCCTCCCCGGCCGATTCGGCCAGCTTCCCGCGCACCCTGGACACCCTGATGGGCCAGGTGACCATTCCGAAGGCGCCCAAGCGCGTGGTGGTGCTCGACACCGCCGAGCTGGACTCGGTCACCCTGCTCGGCATCAAGCCGGTGGGTGCCGTTGTCCCGCATACCAAGACGAGGGGCGGGTTCCCGGAATACCTGGCGGGCAAGGTCGATGGGGTGACCGACGTCGGCCCGCTGCTCGAGCCGAACCTCGAGCGGATCGCCTCGCTGAAGCCCGACCTGATCCTGTCCTCGAAGGTCCGCCACGACAAGATCTACGACAAGCTCAGCGGCATCGCGCCGACCGTGTTCACCGAGACCACCGGTGGCCCTTGGAAAGCCAACCTCGCGGTGCACGGCAAGGCGCTCGGCCTCGAGCAGCAGGCCGCCGACGCGTTGCAGGGTTACGAGGGGCGGGCCCGCGCGCTCGGCGACGCCATCAAGGCCAAGAACAACGGCGTGCTGCCCACCGTCTCGGTGGTGCGCTTCCTGGCCGGCCCGACCCGGCTGTACCAGAGCAACTCCTTCAGCGGCGTGGTGCTGGCCGACATCGGCCTGCCGCGACCGGAGTCGCAGATCTCCACCGACCCGAAGAAGATCATGAAGGACGTCAGCCCCGAGCAGATCGATCAGGCCGACGCCGATCTGATCTTCGTCGCCACCATCGACGATCCGAGCAAGACCGAAAAGGGCGCCGTCACCACCAGTCCCGTCTGGCGTGACCTGCGCGCCGTCAAGAACGGCAAGGCCATCGACGTGCTGGACGAGACCTGGATGTCCGGCATCGGCGTGCAGGCCGCCGACCAGATGCTCACCGACGTCGCCAAGGCCACCGGCGTCCAGTAGCCGCACCCGCCCGAACGGGACATGACACCCTCGGTCATGTCCCGTTCGGCGTATCCAGGTACCGGTCAGCTACTTGGCCGGGTCGCAGAGGGCGCTGGTGTAAGTGGAGTACGGAAGTACTCGCGACCTGTTCGGCGCGGCGTCGAAGGATGAGGGGGCGCGGAAAACCGCGCGGTAGTTACCAAGAGCATGGAGTTCGCTCATGGCCGAAAGATTCACCCTTCCCCCTCCGGGATTTCTGCGCACCGAGATCATCGATCTCGGCCCCGTCATCGATCCGAAGTTTTCCGACGCGCGCGACTGGAGCGAACTGCTCCCGCCGGTGCAGACCACCCCGGTGTATTCCGAGGCGCGAGACCTTCGAGCGGCCGACGAAGCGGCGGCCGTCGCACCCGAGGTGGCGCTGAGCCAGGCGGGCGTCAACGACCTGCTCGACGGCAAGCGGTACGAGATCATCAGCGTCGGAACCCGATTCCTGGACCGGGACACCGAATATCCGGTGGTCGTCATCTACAACTATTCCGACGATGTCGTCATCGAGGCGATCGTCGATGTGACCACGCGGTCACTCGTCGAACTGCACGAGACGATGAGCCAGCCCGCCATGTCCGAGGTCGAGGAAGCTCGCGCCATCGAATTGGTGCGCCGGGACGGCCGGCTCGCCGAGCACGGCATCGACGTCGACACCGGCGCTGGGCTGATCGTCGAGGACGTGAATTTTCACAGCTCGCGTTATCGGCATCGGCTGGTGGACCTGCGGTTCGGGCCCGCGGATCGGCGGGTGCCCACCGCCTTCGCGATCGTGGATCTCAGTGCGGAAGACGTGGCCGAGGTCGGCCTGATTCCCGGGGGTCGGTCATGAGTAGCTCAGGGACAGTTAGTTGGCCCCCGGAGGCTCCGGTCTGGCGGTTCTACTGGGAGGTGGTCGACGGGAAGAGCGAAGCCATCGCTTTCCGCGACGTCTTCTACAAGGGCATCAAGGTGCTGCACCGCGCCAGCCTGCCGATGATCCGCGTGCAATACGACGGCGGCGCGGGCGGACCGTACAAGGACCCGCTCAGCAGTGGCAATATGCAACGGCCCGTGGCGATCTACGAGGGCAGCGCCCCGGACCACCGTTTCCTGGTGGTGGAGAGCTATCACGTCATCGGGCGCTACCGCCTGCTGAACCGGTGGATCTTCCGCAGCGACGGCATCATCCTGCCGCAGCTCTACAGCGCCGGTCTGCAACATCCGGCCAACCATCGCCACCACACCTACTGGCGATTCGACTGGGACATCGACGGTGCCGCGAACAACCTCGCGCTGCAACACGCACTGACGAGCCAGGATTGGGGCTACGGTCCCGGCTGGATCCCACGGAAGAACGAACTGTCCTCGATCCACATCGGCGACAACCGCTGGGCGGTCATCAAGAAAGGCACCGGCCGCGGGTTCCTCATCGACAAGGGACCGTTCGACGGTGCCAGCGACTGGTTCTCCCGGCTCGACGTCGCGATCACCGCGTATCACGGGCCCGAAGATCTCGGCGGTGCGCTCGGCAACGCGAACGACGACGAGATCTGGCGGCACGTCAACGGTGAGAACACCGACGGTCAGGACATCGTGATGTGGTACGTCGCGCACCTCTATCACGAGGCGCACGACGGTGGCGATGAATGGCACGTGTGTGGGCCGATTTTGCGGCAGTTCGGTTACTGATCGGTGGGTACGCGTCTCGGTTGCCAGCCGGGGCGCGTATTCGCCTGTCCCCGTTAAGGATTGCAGCACCCGTTTCCGCTCCTCGTCGCACCGAGTGTCAGACGGGCCGGCCGTCACGTAGTCGCGTGACAGCGCTGACGATCGCCATCGATTGGATCGTGACCAGGCGGTGCACCGGGATCGACTGCCCGGGTGCGTTGGTTTCGACGTCGCTGCACCACTTTTCGAAGATGGCGGTGAACCGAGCGCGTTCCGCGGCGCAGCGCTCGTCGTGTGGTGCGCTGTCGAGCAGGCGCAGCAGCATGCCGCCCGCGCGCAGGCGGGCGACGCCGACCCACACGTACTGCTCGATGAAGACCTCACCGCGGGTGGCGACGCGCGACTCGGTGGCGGAGCGTTTGGCAATGGCGTTGCCGCGCAGGGCGCGCACGGTATCGGTCAGCGCGCGCTCGAACGGCGACCGTCCGGTCAACACTCCGGAGATTCGCTCGAGCGCGCCGCTCACGATCTCGGCGATCTCATCGTAAGCCGTTGCGGTGCAATGCAACACGCTCGCCAGGGTGTGGCCACTCGGCGCGTCGTCGGTGACTCGCGAGTCGACCCACATCGGCAACTCACACACCAGCAGCGCGGTCCCGTGGGCGGCCGCATAATCACGAATGCCGCCGCCGTACATCATCGCCAGCGGCTCGACGCCCTCGGCGGTCAAGGTCTCGGCGATGCGCTGGAACGACGGCAGCTCGAACACACCCGGCGCCCAGGTGCGCGCGCCGGGCACGTCGGGTGGTCCCTGGTAAATCGGCACGCCCGCCGCGGTCAGCTGGTCGGTGAGCGCGGACCAGTAGTCGCGATCGCCGCCGGTGGCGTAGAAGAATCCGCCGCCGAAGTCGGCGTTGTGCAGGGAAACGATCAGCGCGGGACGGGTCTGATCGATCAAGCCCATCAGCGCCAGGGTCTCCGGCAGTGGCGCACCGACCGCGGTGCCGAGCCAGTTGGTCGGAAAACACCACTCCGGCTGCTCGGCCGCGGGCGGACGGTAGAAACCGCGCGCGACGCCGGATCTGCTGCGCGCACCGGCGAACCATCCCTCGTTCAACCGCGTTCCGTCGGGATCGAGACACAGCAGGAAATGCCAGGTAGCACCGAGGGTTTGCGCATTATCCCTGGTCAGCCTGCCGAGCAGGTGGCGGATTGTCGCCATGCCGATCGGCTCGTTCGGATGCGGATTCCCGATGATCACCACCTGCGGGGCCCCCGCGCCGACCCGCACCGCCCGAATCGGATCGCCCCCACGCGATCTGCCGATCTCAGCGACCGTCACCCGATCCGGCAGCGTGCCGGCGAGTTTGTCGACGTACTCGTTCAATTCGTCCACTGTCGGAAACGTGTCGATCCGCTCGACCACGCCGACGATTTCCCTGACCTCATCCACCGCCGAATAACCTCATCCTCCGCCCTCATCAATAGTGGGCGCGGTCGGCGTCGAATGGGTCAGTTTGCCGTCAGCGGAACGGGTTCGGCGCGATTGCCATCGTCCTGACATCGGATGACCGAATGACTGGGCGGCTAGCGGGGCGCAGCGAACGAGGGCGGTGCGTCGGCTGCCGCGGTACCGAACCGTGCGTCCGGTTCGGCGCCCATGGTGAAGTCGAGGCGGCCGCCGGACAGGGCGAAGGATTCGGGTAGCCAGGCTTTCGTGGTGTCCGCGCCGTTGACCCGCAATGCGCGAATGTACGGTGCGGCATCGGTGGCTTCGGGCGCGCTGATGGTGATGCGCTCGCCGGAGGAGCGGCGGATCTCGGCGTTCGTGAAGGCCGGTCCGTGCACGAAAAGCTCAGCGCGGCCGGGTATTACGGGGTAGAGGCCGAGCGAGGCCCAGACGTACCAGGCCGACATGGTGCCGAGATCGTCGTTGCCTGCCAGGCCGTTCGGCGTCGGGCTGAAGAGTTCGGTGCGGGCGCGCCGGACGACCTCCTGAGTACGGTGGGGGAGGCCGGCCCAGGCGTACAGCCACGGCGTTTGCAGCGTCGGCTCGTTGCCGAGGTACGCGAAGGGGGCATGCGGGCCCGCGTTCAGCTGACTGAAGAAAGTGTCCAGCCGACCGGCCGCCGCGGCGTTGCCGCCCATCATGTCGAAGAGCGTGCGGACATCATGGAAGGTCATCCAATGGTATTGCGCGCCATTACCTTCCACGTATCCATCGGTGCCCGCCGGATCGAAGAAGGGATTGAAGAATCCTTCGGCGGATCGGGGTTGTAGCCATTTCGTGAGGGGGTTGTACAGGTGCCGCCAGCCATGGGAACTGCGCAGGAATTTGTCGTGGACGGCGCGTTCGCCGAGCCGGTGCGCCAACTGGGCGATGCCGAAGTCGGCGATGTTGTATTCGAGGGTGTCGGAGACCTGACCGGGCACCCAGCCGAGTCGCTGATAATGCTCGTTGGCCGGTCGTTCCGTGTAGCCGGACTTCTCGCCGATGCGCAGGGCACCCTCGACCATCGAATCGAGTGCTGCCCGAGCGTCGAAGTCCCGCGCGCCGAAGGCGTACGTGCTGGCGATGATCGAGTGGTACGGGTCGCCGTTCATCACGCCGGTGACGGTGTTCTGATGCGACCAGCGGTCCCAGACGTTGCCGAGGACGCGCGCGTTGTCGTACATCGACTGGGCGATGTCGGCAGCGACATCGGGTGCCAACCAGGCGAGCAGTTGGGTCTCGCTGCGGTAGATGTCCCAGCCGGAGAAGGTGGCGTAGTAGTGGTGCCCGGGGCGCACCCGGTGCGTCTCCCCATCGAAACCGGTGTAACTGCCGTCGACGTCGTCGAAGATGTACGGCTGCAGGAATACGTGGTAGAGCGCGGAGTAGAAGGTGCGCAACCGATCCTGGTCGCCGCCGGTCACCTGGATCTGATCGAGCCTGCGCCGCCACGCCTCGCGCGCGTCCACCCGGACGGTGTCGAAATCCTTCGGCCCTATTTCGGCGGCGAGATTGGCGCGGGCACCGTCGAGGCTGACGTAGGACAGGCCGGTACGCATCTGCACCGGTTGAGCGGAATCGAACTGCAGGAAAAGACCGGTGCCGAGGCCGTTGCTCGCGATCTCGCCGGATTTCGTGCGCCGGGTCGGTGCCGCACCACGGGTGCTGGTCGTGCCCGGCTTGATGACGTTGTCCTGCCAGCTGCCCGACGCGGTGAACGGGCGGTCGAAGGTGGCGTGGAAGTAGACCCGGTAGCGGCCGCGGGAGCCGCAGAAGCCGCCGGTGTGTGCCCAGCCGGAGACGGTGTTTCCGTCGATGGTGATCTCGGCGTCGTCGACTCCGCTCACCGAGCCGGTGACGTCGAGCAGCAGCGTGCCCGGCTGGTCCTTCGGGAAGGTGAAGCGGGCGACACCGGCCCTGGTCGACGCCGTCAGTTCGGTTTGCACGCCACTGTCCGTGGTGACCCGGTAGTAGCCCGGGCTCGCCTGCTCGTTGGCGTGATCGAAGGTTTGCAGGTAACCGGCGCCGTCGACGGCCGGTGACCGGCCGATGATGCCGGAGATCGGCAGGACCGGAAAGTCTTGCGCGCCGGTGCAACCGGGGCCGGAAATATGCGTCATCGAGAAGCCGTAGAGGCGGTTGTCCTCGTATTTGTAACCACCGCCCGCGGTGCGCACCGTGTCCGGACTCCACTGCATCATCCCGAAGGGTGCGACCGCGCCGGGAAAGGTCATGCCCGCGCCGCCGCCATGGCCGAAATCGGGTCCGCCGTCCTGGGTTCCGACGAACGGGTTCACGTACCTGCTGGAATCGACCGCCGTCTCGGCGTGTGCGGCAACGGGAATGAAGGGGAGCAGCAAGGGAACAACGATGCCGGCAAGACGGCGACGCGACATACCTCTCCTCGGCGAGCTGGCGACAACGTTGCCTCTGTGCCCGTCCATCCTGGCATCGGGATGTTCGCCGTAACGGCCGACACGCCGCTGATCTGCGCATTCGTTGTTTGCCGGTGGTGGTGGGCGGTGCGTGGGGGTTTCGAGACCGGGCGGCCGGTTACGCAGCAGCAGTACAAGATCGGGCCGCGGCGCGGGTCGGATCGCGACGGCGGGAGGTATCGATCATGGGTGTGGGGGAACTGCTGGCGTTGGCTTCGGCGGTGTGCTTCGGCACTACGCACTTTCTGAGCGCGTTGCTGTCGCGTCGCGCTGATGCCACGGCGGTGGCGTTGTATGCGCAGATCGGCGGGAGTGTGTTGATTCTGGCTGCGGTTCCGTTGGTCGCGGCGCCGCACGTTACCGCGTCGGCGCTGGCGTGGGGGGCGTTGTCCGGGATCGGGACCGGACTCGGCGTTACGTTCCTTTATCGCGGAGTCAGCGGGGGTCGGTTGAGTGTGGTGGTGCCGTTGAGTGACGTCGGTGCATTGATGCTGCCGGTGATGGTGGGTGTGTTGCTGTTGGGGGAGCGGCCGTCGTTGCTCAGCTGGGCTGGCATTGTCGCCGCCGGGCCGGCGATGTGGTTGGTTTCCCGGTCTCGCGACCACGATGACCGCCTCAGCGGCGGCAGCGTCGACGGGCTGATCGCGGGGGCCGGGTTCGCTTTGCAATTCATCGCGTTGGCCCGGATCGACTCGGCGGCCGGGTTGTGGCCGCTGGTCGTCAGCCGTTTCGCCTCGGTGGTTGCGATCGTGCCGCTCGCAGTGGGTGTGCACGCGTCGGTGCGGATGCGTCCTCGGCTGCTGCTCGGGGCGGTCGGTACCGGGGCGCTCGGAACGGCGGGGGTGGTGCTCTATACCTGGGCCACTTGGCAGCAGTTGCTCGCGATCGCCGTGGTGCTGGCGGCGCTGTACCCCGTCATTCCAGTTGTGCTCGGGCTCACGGTGTTACGGGAGCGCGTGACCCGAACGCAAGTGGTCGGGTTGGTTTTGGCAGCTGCCTCGATTACCGGCATCGCGCTTGCTTGAGTTCAGCTCGCGAGATGGATTGCGTTGTCGTGCAGCGTATCCCGCAGGTCGGCGAGGGTGAGAATTTCGTGGATCCAAGTGGGTGCGGTGAGGGTTCGGTTGAGGACCGCCTGCACGACGGCGGCGGTGACCACAGCGGTGGCCAGGGATTGGCCGCGGCCTGCCGCCCAGCGGGCCGAGCCGTCCGTCGCGCGGGCGAGTACCACCCAGCGGTCGCTGCCCGGCATGTGTTTCGGCGCAAGCGAACTCAGTGCGGGCGCGCGGGTGAGCAGGGCGAGACCTGCGGTGGCCGAGCGGGAGTCGAGCCGTAGGTAGGTGCGGACCGGGACCCCGAATTCTCGGGTGAGGCGGTGCTGGTCGGCGAAGTCGGCGCGCAGGGCTGCGGCGGGTTTGTAGCCAGACTCTTTCGGTGTCTCGAAACGAGATGGCTTGGTGAAGTTTCGGATGCTGGTGCCGTCAGGGTCGGGGAAGTGCTTGCCGAGTAGGCCGTAGGTCCAGGCGGTTGCGGCGGGGCCGTGCTTTTCGCCGGAGCCGAGGCCGGTCATGATGTCGACCGGGCCGCGGTGGTTGGCCAGGGTTTCCACGGCGAGCAGGGTGGTCAAGCCCGGGGCCAAACCGACACCGACGACGACCGGGCCCGCGACCTTCTCCAGGCTCTGCACGTATTCGCTGGTGGCAGAGATATCCAGGAACGGGATGCCGCGTCCGGCGCATGTCTCGGCCAGTCGGATGTCCTCGGAGCCTGCGCAATTGACTACTGCGGCAACGTCGTTCAGTGCGGCATCGAAGCTGTCCGGCGCGGAGAGGTCGAGTACTACGTCCGCTCGGGCCGGATCTCGGCCGGCGGCCAGAGCCTGCAGACCGTCCGCCCGCAGCAGCCGGACGACGTGTGCGCCGACCGCTCCGTAGCCGCCCAGTACCAGCACGTTCATCGAAAGACCTCCGAAAGTCGTTGCACCGTGCGGTCGTGGACCAGGCGCGCAATGCCACTGTAGTGAATCTTGCGCCGCGGTCACCGAGGAAGCCAGCCGTCTGGCACCCGCCCACCTACGCGAGCCGCACACCCTTCGTGTGAACCGCACACCCGGTATAGCGGGTGTGCAGCTCACAGAAAGGGTGTGCGGTTCTCCACTCGAAGCGGAGGAGTCAACTAGCGCGCGGGTGGATCGGCCGGACTCCGGCGAGCGCGCGCAACGCGTCGGCGCGGGAGATGGGTTGGTCGTCGGCGAGGGCGGCGAGTTCGACGGCGAGCCAGTCGCGGATGAGTTCGCTCATGGAGATGCCGCGGGCCTGGGCTTCGGCCTTGATGGATTGGTCCATGTCGAGGGGGAGTCGCAGCGAGCGCACCACCATGATGTCCTCGCCGGGCGTCATCGGCGGCGGCACGTCGGCCTCGCGTACCGGTGCGTCATCGAAGACGAGGCTGTCCATCAACTCGTCCACGCCCTGCGGGGTGGCCGGAAAATCGTTGTCGCCCATCACTGGTTCTCCTGTTCCCACTTTTCGAACTCGGCTACCTGCTCCGGGCTCATCGGTCGGGCGGCGACGATCTGCCATTGCCAAGGCTCGGCTTGGCGCAGGCCCACGATCAGCGGTCGGCCCGCGGCCGTGCGGCCCCAGATCGTGAGCATCTCGATGCCCGTACTGCCGCGACCGCGGCGTGGCCATCGTCGCTGCTTGGTCAGCACCTGCATCACCTCGTTCGGAGAGATCCCGATGAGCATGTCCAACGCCCAATCAGGCCACTCGAAACCCACACTCCGCATAATACGCGTGTATTACGCCTGGTGGCTAGAGGTGCCGCCCTGGCGCGTCCGGCCGCGAAATCCAGCTGCGTCCCGATCAGCCACGCTGGTAGAAGTAATGCGTGATCTACGTCGCCCTGCCGCTGACCGAGGACATCCGAGCCGCCGTTGCCGCCGAATGGGGGTACAAGGGTGACGGGGAGCGATTGCACGGCGGCGAGGAGTCCGCGGCCTACCGCGTCGGCGACGTGGTCGTACGGATCGGCGCGCTGGATCGCGACCCGGCCGAGGTCGAATGGTGCAACAGCATTGCGGTTGCCACCGCCCGCACGGTGCCCGAGGCGGTGGCGCCGTTGCCGCGCGCGGACGGGTCGACGGTGCAGCTGGTGGCGGGCCGCCCGATCACCGTGTGGCCACTGATCGAGGGTCAGTGGGCCAGCAGTGAGGACCCGGTGCAGTTCGCCGAGGCGGCCCGGCTCTTGGCGCGCGTGCACCGCGCGCTGGCGGACCATCGACCGCCGCCGCGGCCCAAGCAGTCGTTTCTCGAGATCGGGCTCGACGGTGCGCCGTCCCCGGAACTGCCGGATCCCGACCTGGACCGGTGGCTCGCCGAGTTCAGCCGCACCGCCCGCCCGCAACCCCTGCACGGCGACTACTACGAGGGCAATCTGCTGGCTCGGGACGGTCATGTCACCGCTGTGCTCGACTGGGATGAGGCACTGGTCGCCCCGCCGGAGGTCGAACTGGCTTCCGCCGCATTGGAGTTCGCCGATGTTCTGGGGCGTGATCTCGCGGACGCGCGCGAGTTCGTCGACCACTACCACGCCGAAGGCGGGACAGCCGGGCAGCTGGACGATGTGGCGCTCGCGCAACTGATGCGGCACCGATTGCGCAGGGAGGCAGTCTATTTCGGCATCGCGGTCGCGCGCGGCGTCGAGCACGACGAGGACGATCTCGAGTACCATCGAAAGCGTATGGAAACATTTCATCTCCTCCGACCGTGAATCGAACGGACCGCGATACGGGATCACTCAAAACTCCAACATTCAACGGTTATCGCCGTATCCGGAGGAGCTGCCGCCAATTATGTAGCGACGGGGCAATTTACGTATTTTCCCCACTTCGGCTGGGGAGCTGCGGGCGGGTTTAAACGACTTACAGTGAGTTCCATCCGATCCCGGAGCACTGTGAGGCACCAAATGTATAAAAAAGCAACAATCCTCGGCGCAGCAATATTCGCGCTTGCTATTCCGCTGGCGGGTTCGCCGGCTTCTGGAGCGCCGACGCACGATCGGGACATGCCGACGCCCCCCGACAAGATTGTCATCGACGTGGTGACCGTCAATGGCACCGGCTGCCCACAGGGAACCGCGGCGGTCGCGGTATCGCCCGACAACACGGCCTTCACTGTCACCTACAGTGCGTACACCGCGCAGGTGGGTGTGGGGTCGAACCCGACCGACTTCCGTAAGAACTGCCAGATCAACCTGGATGTCCATGTCCCACAAGGCTTCACCTACGGGATCGCGCAGGCGGACTACCGCGGCTTCGCGCACTTGGAGAAGGGCGCGACGGCGCTGGAAAGGGCACGATACTACTTCCAGGGCAACTCGCCGACCGCATTCATCGACCACACGTTCAAGGGTGGCATGAACGACGACTGGCAGGCGACCGACAAGACCGAGGTCGGCGCGATCGTCTACAAGCCGTGTGGCGAATACCGCAATTTCAATATCAACACCCAATTGCGGGTCGACGCCGGGACCTCGGACCCGAAGAAGACCACCAGTTTCATCACCATGGATTCTGTCGACGGAGCAATCAACACGACCTATCACTTCTCGTGGAAGAAATGCTGATACCTCGACAATAGTGATCCCCGCCTAGCGTCATTCAGTCGCGCGACACCTCTTCGAAATGGACCAGACCTCTGTCCGTGCCTCATTCACGGGTAGGGGTCTGGTCCATGCCCGAAATACGTCCCACCTTTTACCGAAGCGGCGGACGCGCGAAGATAGTGGGATGGAACTGATCGGCGGCATCGAGAAACGGGACATCCGCATCGTCGACTACGACCCCGCCTGGCCACAGCGCTTCACCGAAGAGCACGCGCGCATCGCCCGCGCACTCGGCACCACCGCCCGCCGCATCGACCACATCGGCTCGACCTCGGTGCCCGGACTCGCCGCCAAGCCGATCATCGATATCGACGTCTGCGTGCCCGACGTCGAGGATGAGGCGGCGTATCTTCCCCCGCTACTGGCTGCGGGGTACCAGCTTCGCGTCCGCGAGCCCGCCCACCGTATGGTCCGAACTGTGCAGCGCGACGTGCACGTCCATATCGCGACCGTCGGCAGTGACTGGGAACGCCGCCACCTCCTGTTCCGTGACTGGTTGCGGCACAACGTCCATGACCGCGCCGCCTACGAGCAACTCAAAAGGCAGCTCGCGCAGCAGAACTGGCCCGATATGAACGCCTACGCCGACGCCAAGGGGTCGTTGATCGCCGAAATCACCCAGCGCGCGGAAGCGTGGGCGGAGTCGATCGACTGGAGGCCTGAGTGAGCCGGCATCGATGACACACTGGGCCGCCGGCTGTCCGTAGCCATCGGGTGTGCCGACCGATCCACAGCGGCCGATCTGGATGTCGACTCGCTGCGCAGCGGGGGAATGGTCCTGGTTCACAAGGGGCCATCGAGGACCTCGCCCCACGCCGAACGCTGCGCGGGAGCGCTGTTCGACCGCGCCGCTAGCGGGCTGACCGGCTGGCGATGGGTAAGTGGTTGGGGCGGTGGGCGGTTGGCGGAACATCGGGGCGGGTTTGCCACGGAAGGGGACCGTTGAGAGGCCGGTATTCGACGCCGAGGGCAGCCAGGCGAGGCAGGTGATGATCGCGTAGCCGAGGCAGGAATTCGGTGTAACTGCGGCCCGGCGGGCTCCACGCGAGTTCGGCGACCGCGCAGAGCCGGGGGAAGGCGGCGTAGTCGACTCGCCGCACCGTGTCGAGGTGCTCGCTCCACAGCTGAGCTTGAATACCGGCGACTTGCGTTCCGTCGAGCGGCGGCTCGTAGCCGTACACGTCTTCCAGGGTGCGCAGGTAGCCCACGGGGATCGGTTCATCGGGATGATCGGACTGTCGGTGGTCGAGGTAGAGGTGGTCCTCCGGGCACAGCACCACCTCGTGGCCCGCTGCGACCGCGCGAGTAGCCGCGGCATCGTCACGCCATGCGCCGATCACCATGGGCGGCAACGTACCTGCGTCGAGCACCTCGTCCCAGCCGAGCGCCCGTCGACCACGGGCCGCCAGATGGGTGGCGAGGTCGGCGACGAGGCGAGCGTGCGCCGGTGTCGCGCCGGGAACCTCGTCGCCGCCGATACCGATGACGGGCGACGGGAACACGGACAGCACATGATCGAAGACTCGGCGGAAGAAGTCGAGCGTATGCGCGGTGGGATCGAGCAGCGAGGTGCTGATACCCCAGGAAGTCCATACCTCCCAGGCAGTTTCAGGTTCCGGTCCGAGCTCCGGGTAAGCGGCGATCGCGGCGCGGGCATGACCCGGTACATCGATCTCCGGCACCACGGTGATCGACCGCCCGGCCGCGTACGCGACGATCTCCCGAAGGTCGTCGGTGGTGTAGAAGCCACCGTGCGGTCGGCCGTCACGCTCCGGCCCGTCATGCCGGCCCACCATCGATCCCGTTCGCCACGAGCCGATTTCGGTCAACTTCGGGAACTCGGGGACCTCGATACGCCAGCCCTGATCGTCGGTCAGGTGCAGGTGCAGCACATTGAGTTTGTGCACGGCGAGCAGGTCGATGAACCGCAGGACTTCGGCTTTCGTGCGGAAGTTGCGGGCGACGTCGAGCAGGCAACCGCGCCAACGGAACCGCGGATGATCCTCGATCACCCCGCACGGCACGGTGCGCCCCTCGGCCCCGATCACCGCGGCCCGGAACGCATCCGGGCCGGCGAGCTGACGCAGAGTCTGCTGCGCGTGGTTCCGGCCCGCATCATCCGCCACGGTGAGCGTGATACCGCTGGTCGCGATCTCCAGTCGGTACCCCTCCGGCGGCAAACCGCTATCGGTGCGCACGTCGAGCTGTGCGGGCCATGCGCAGACGCCGGGCCGCGGCACCGCCGAAACCGGCCGGGGGAGCAGCGTGTCGAATCCTGGCATGTCAGCCCTTCACCGCCCCGCCGAGCCCGGAGACCAGCTTGCGCTGCACGAGCACGAACAGCACGAGCGCCGGAATCGTCATCAGCGTCGAGGCCGCCATCACCGCGCCCCAATCAGTGTCCTCCGGTTTGAAGAACACCAGGATCGCCTGCGGCAGCGTCTGATTCTCGGTCTTGGAGATGATGAATGTCTTGGCGAACAGGAAGTCGTTCCAGGCGTGGATGAACGACAGCACACTGACCGACACCAGTCCCGGCGCCACCAGTGGCAGCAGGATCTGCCAGGCGAACCGAAGCCGGCTCGCCCCATCGAGTTTCGCCGCCTCCTCCAGCTCGACCGGCACCGCCGCGACGAACCCGCGCAGCAGCCAGATGGCCAGCGGCAGACTGAACACCAGATCCACCAGCATGATCGAGCCGAGTTCGTTGAGCCCCAACGCCGGAACCGTACCGCCGACCGAGCGCATCAGGAAGAACAGCGGAATCGTCAGCGCTTCAACGGGAACCATCTGCGCCACCAGGATCATCACCAGCAGCACCGTCCGTCCGCGAAACCGGAAGCGGGTCAACGCCACTGCGGACAGGAACGACAGCAGTAGCGAAAGAAACACCACGACAACGGCGATCAGCAAGCTGTTGAGGAAGAACCGTCCGAAACCGTTCATCGACAGCACCCGGGTGAAACTGTCCAGGCTGGGCGCCAAGGTCCACGGTCTCGGGTCGGCCGACTGGATCTCGCCCGGCGGCTTGAGCGCCGACAGCGCCATCCAGTACAGCGGGAAGGCGACGAACCCGGCGATCACCACCGCGACCACCTCGGCGACAAGCCGTCCGGGCTTGCGCGGTGTGCGCGGCATTGTTTTCACTGCCATGGGGTGCTCCTGCGCTGGGACCGGACGTACAACCCGGTGATCGACAACAGCAACAGCGTCATCAGGACTCCGATCGCTGAGCCGAGCCCGTATTCCTGCCCGGCGAAGGCCTTTTGGTAGGCGTAGACATTGAGCACCAGGTTGCGCCCGGCGACACCGCCGCCATTGGTCATGACGTAGATCTGGGTGAACACCTTGAAGTCCCAGATGATCGACTGGATCGTCGCGATCAGCAGCAGTGGCTTCAGGATCGGCAGGATCACCGAGCGAGCCGCCCGCCACGTCGACGCGCCGTCCAGCGCCGCGGCCTCCAGTATCTCCTCCGGGATCGCCTTGATGCCCGCGTACATGGTCACCATGACGAACGGGAACGAACACCAGATCACCTCGGCGGCAACCAGTGCAAACGCGCTGAGCGTGCCGAAGGTCCACGAGTGCCCGTCCATCGACCGGAACCCGAGACCGGACAGCGCTTCGTTGACGATGCCGAAGTCGGCATCGAACAGGAAGAGCCAGACGTAGGACCCGGCCATGGCCGGCGTCGCCCACGCGCCGAGCGCCGCGAGGAACAGGATCATCCGCGGTACCGCCCGGATGCGCGTCGCGAGGACGGCCAAGGCTGTGCCGACCACCAGTCCGCCGACCACGCACACCCCACCGAATACGAAGGTGTTGGCCAGCACGAGCCAGAACTGACTGTCCGAGAGCAGTTCTCGGTAATTGCCCAGCCCGATGAACTCCAGCGGCGCGGCACCGGTGGCCTGCGCCTGCCCATAGTCGTAGAACGAGATCAGGACGATCTGATAGATCGGATAGATCAGCACGGCGGCGAGCAGCAGCCCCGCAGGCGCGAGGTAGAGCCACGCGGTGAGCGTGTCCCGGCTGACGCGACGCGGTTTCGCCGGCGGCCGCGGCGCGGGAGTGATGATCGGTATTTCCTGGATTGCCATGTGCGCCTACCTGAATGCCTTGTTCATTGCGGCGGCCGCCGCGTTCAACGCCGCCGAAGGTTCCTTGGCCCCGGTGGCGATCTGCTGCACCGCGGTCGGCAGCAGGTTCTGGCTGTCGATCGTCGACCACGCCGGTGTGCTCGGCACGAACTTCGTTCCGGCACGCAGCGTTTCGACGAACGGTGCGAGGAAGGGGTCGTTCGCCGCCAGCTGCCGCTGCACACTGGTCAGCGTCGGCAGGTTCCCCATCGCCCGGTACATCTTCTCCTGATACTTTGCGCTGCCGAGCAATTGCACGAAGTCGACGGCCAGGCCGCGCCGCATGCTCGCGCGGAAGACGCCGAGCAGGTTTCCGCCCGCGAAGGCCGGTGCGACCGAACCCAGTTCGGTGCCTGGCAGCGGGATCACCGCGTATTTGTCCTTGGACGCACCCTGATCCATGGCCTTGCGACTGAAGTCGCCGCCGATCGTCATCGCGGCCTTGCCGCCCGCGAAGGCCTGCACGCTCTGTGTTCCGGTGAAGTCCGCGCACTGCGCGGGCGGGCAGATGTCGTCCTTTATCAGCTCCGCGTAGCGGGTGATCCCTTCCTTCGCCCGGTCGGCGTTGAGGGTGGCGTTCCACATCGTGCCGTCGTTCTCGGCGATCTCGCCGCCGTGCGCCCAGAGGAACGGCAGCATG
Organism: Nocardia suismassiliense; assembly: GCF_900269665.1. GTDB lineage: Bacteria > Actinomycetota > Actinomycetes > Mycobacteriales > Mycobacteriaceae > Nocardia > Nocardia suismassiliense. The sequence goes on along the minus strand of NZ_LT985361.1, from coordinate 6,064,958 downwards.
GCGTAGGTGTACTTGCCGCCGACCGAAATGCCGTACAGGTCAGGGCGTTTCGCACGGACTCGGCGTGCGGTGTCGGTGAGTTCGGCCAGCGTCGTCGGCGGTCGCAGGTCGAGTTCGGTGAAGATGTCGGTGCGGTAGTACAGCGCGCGAATGCCGGTGTACCAGGGCAGCCCGTAGACCTTGCCGCCGGACTTCGCGGTCTCCAGGACGGACGGGTCGATGTCCTTGCCCTCCGGCCACGCCGCGAGATCCGCACTGAGATCGGCGAAAGCGCCGGTGACGGCGTACCCGGCGAGGTCGGTGTTGCCGAACTCGGCGAGATCGGGCGCGCTGGCCGGGTCGTTGAACGCGCCCGCGAACTTCTCGGCGCGTGCGGCCACCGGCACCCACTGCACATCGACCTCGACCCCCGGCCGCGTCGCCTGGAACTCCGCGATCGCCTCGTTGACCACCGCTTCCTTCGGCGCGCGGTTCGCCTCGTCGAAAAGCCAGACCCGGACGGTGCCGGTCTTCTCGTCGCCACCCGAGCCCGCCGGGCCGGACTGCACCGGCGCGCACCCGGCGAGCAGGAACAGTGCGGCTCCGAGCGTCAGTGCGCGTCGCACGGCCCCGCCTGACCGGAATTCACGGTGCAGCATCAATCTTCGGTCCATTCATTCGTTGCATATAGTGCAACGTGTATTGCGTTGCGTGCCACAATGTTTAGCACCAAGCTGGGTCACATTCAATAGGCGAATGTGACGCGCATCGCAGCGGTAACTCCCGGCGGAAGTTTGCCTCGGGTAAACCGGCCGGGGTCTATCGTCGGTAGTGGCCGAGTTGCCGCGCGGGAGGAGGGCCGACACTGCTGACCGTGATCGGGGCACCGTTCAACTCCGCCGGTACGACCGGTGGAGTGGCGAACGCGCCTGCCGAGTTACGAGAAGCCGGACTGCTCAGCGCATTACGAAGTCGCCGCCCCGATGTGCGCGATCGCGGTGACGTCGATGTCGGTGTGCCCCGGCCGACGCGCGATCCTGTGAGTACCCTGCTGTCCCTGGAATCCCTCACAGCGACAACCAATTCCGTCCGCACTGCGGTAATCGAAAGCGTTGTGTTGGGGGAGTTCCCGTTGGTGCTCGGCGGTGACTGTCCCGTCTTGCTCGGCGCTCTGCGTGGTGCCCAAGACGCACTCGGTGACGTCGCACTGGTCTTCGTCGACGGACACGAAGACGCGTGGCCGCCGGATCGAAGCACCACCGGCGAAGCGGCCGACTGCGAACTCGGTCTGATGCTGGCGACCGCCGACCTACCGGCCGAACTGGCAACGCAGCTACCCACCCTCGACCCCACTCGCGTCGTGGCGCTCGGCCCCCGCGACGCCGCAGAATTGCATGACGCCGACGTGCCGTCGCTGGTCTCCACCATCGCACTGCTCACCGACCGCGAGTTGCGTGGAAGAGCCGCCGTTCCCACGGAAATCGCCGTCGGTCGTTTCCGCCGCCGCGGCTTTCCCTGGTGGTTGCACGTGGATTTGGATGTGCTGTCCACCGCCGCGATGCCGGCCGTGGACTACCCGCAACCGGGCGGCCTGGACTGGTCGGACCTCACCGCCATCACCACCGCCGCCCTCCAACCCGGTTGTGTCGGAATGACATTGACGATCTACAACCCCGACCTCGACACCGGCCGCCGGCAGGCCCAACGCATTGTCAGCTACCTTGCGGACGCACTGGCCGAAACCCCGGAACTGGCCTGAGACAAGCACATTCGCGTATCCGCGTAACGGCTCGAGCCTCGGTGCCGATCATCCGCATGTGCTCGTTTACTGGCGACCGATCCTCGGTGGGTCGGCGGCCCTGCTGCTCGTAATCCTCACGCTATGGCTGATGCCCACGGCCGAGCACCCGGTGCCCGCGACCGACCAGCATGTGCGGACATTGCCGCACATCCCGACGCCCGCCGGTGAAAACCCTGCTACCGCAACAGTTCAGTCCGATTCCCGGCACCAATAGGCGTCACGCGTTCACCGGATGGACCCGATCCGCACCGATCCGGTCGATGCGGTCCCGACCCCAGGCGCCGAGCGGTTCGAGCGCGCGGTTGAGTGCGGTACCCAACGCGGTGAGCTGGTATTCCACCCGCGGCGGCACCTCGCGATAGACCTCCCGCGACACGATTCCGTCCTCCTCCAGCTCGCGCAGCTGCTGGATCAGCATCTTCTCCGAGACGCCCGGCAGGCCCCGGCGCAGCTCGCCGAAGCGGCGGATCCCATGCTCCTCCAGCTCCCACAGGATCAGCGCCTTCCACTTGCCACCGATCACATCCATCGCCGCGTCGATGCCGCAGAAGTATGGTCCGGATCTCTTTTCGCCCATCGTCCGACCTCGCTACCTGTTCACACACCCATGGGTAAGTACCGGACTAAATAGTAGGTACTTGTCGCCGCGGCAGGCAAAGAGCAGCCTTGGTTCCAGCGCGCTGACCACCTGTTCACACACTTGCCAAGGAGTTGACCCCGCAATGGCGGAAACCACGAACACCCCCGTGACAGTCCTCGGACTCGGCGCGATGGGCCAGGCGCTGGCCGCAACCCTGCTGAAGGCCGGCCACCCCACCACCGTGTGGAACCGCACCCCCGGCAAGGACGCCGACCTCCTCGCCGCCGGCGCCAACAGCGTCACCTCCGTCGCCGAAGCCGTCCAGGCCGGCGGCCCGATCATCGCCGTCCTCTTCGACCACGCCTCCGTGCACGCCACCCTCGACCCCGTCGCCGTCCAACTGTCCGGCAAACAGGTCATCAACCTGACCAGCACCGCCCCCGAAGAAGCCAGGGAACTCGCCACCTGGGCGGCCGCACACGGCATCGACTACCTCGACGGCGGCATCATGGCAATCCCGCCCATGATCGGGCAGCCCGGCGCCTCCATCCTCTACAGCGGTTCCCAAACCCTCTTCGACCAGCACCGCGAAACCCTCGAATTGCTCGCCGCCGCAGAATATTTCGGCGACGACGCCGGCCTGGCCTCCACCTACGACTTCGCCCTGCTCGCCAACATGTACGCCATGTTCGGCGGCTTCATGCACGGCGCCGCCATGATGCGCTCCGTAGGCGTCTCCGCCAGCACCTTCGCCGAACGAGCCATGCCCTGGGTGACCGCCATGGCCCAGATGCTCCCCGCCTACGGCGCAATCATCGACAGCGGCGACTACACCACCCCCACCCAATCACTCGCCTTCCACAAAGCCGCCCTCGACGCCATCAACCGCGCCACCCGAGACGCAGGCGTCACCGTCGACTTCGTCGCCCCCATCAAAAACCTCATCGACCGACAGGTCGCCGACGGCCACGGAGCCGAAGAGTTCGCCAGAACCATCGAAGAACTCCTCTGACCGGACCGGGCTCCCGACTCACACTCCGGGAGCCCACCACCCCCCGATAAAACCCATGGTCAGCCCGCGATTTGGTCCACGCCGCCACATCCTATAATCTTGCTGAGCACCACCGGTCCGGGTGGCGGAATGGCAGACGCGCTAGCTTGAGGTGCTAGTGCCCTTTAACGGGCGTGGGGGTTCAAGTCCCCCTCCGGACACCAGTGCTAAACCCAGGGAGGCTGGCACCGACAACAGCAAGTTGTTGTCGGTGCTGGTACCGGACCTGGATGTTCAGGGCTTCGTAGAGAAGTTGCTTATCTTCCGGAGCTCCAGCCGTCAGTACGGCGCGGATGTCTCCGACCGAATCGATGAGCTTGTGCATCTCGGTTTCGGTCAGTCGAACCGGCTTCGGCATCGTATCGAGTTCGGCCCGTGCTGCGGCCTTCTCGGCCTGCGCCGCGTTCATCGAAGTCACGAACGCGGCCGGGTCTACGCCAGCTTCGATAGCCGCCAAGTGGCGCTGTAACTTCGTGTCCGCGTCGTCAATTCGGCGACGCAGCAGCGCTCGAACGGTATCTGTATCGTCGGTTTCCTGGGCCTCCAGCAGGGTCGCGATGGTGTGGTTTCGATGCTCGCGATCGAAAAGGGTTGCAAGCCAACCATCCAACGGGTCGATGAGTACTGATTCTCGCAGGTTGACCGTCTTCGGGTGCTCGGTCAGCGCATCGCTACCTGGTGCGAGAGTTTTTGCACGGCAACGGTAATAGACGTTCTTGCCGACCAGCTCGGCTTGCATCTTTCGGTTGCAGGCGTCGCAGCGGATGTGCCCGCGCAGCAGGTACGGACGTGGGATCAACGTTCTGGTGCGCTCGAGTTTGGCGCGGTCACGGTTGGTGATGCCGGCCCGGCCTCGGCGGATCAGGTGTGCCTCGGTGAATTGTTCGACGGAGACGATGTTCGGGTGAGCGGGACGTCGGGAGCGGATGACGCGATCGGCGGTTGCTCGGACGAACCGGACTACGTACCCGGCGGCGACGTCGTCGGGGTCGATCAGTTCTTCTCGTTTGGTCCATCGTCCGAACACCGCGTAGCCGGTGTAGCGCGGGTTCTGCAGTATCGCCGCGACTGTTGGTGCCTGCCAGCCGTCTCCGGAGCGATGTCGGTTCTGTTCAGGGCGATGGGCTGAGGGGCACGGTATCTGGTCGCGGTTGAGCCCTTCCGCGATCGCCTTATCGCCTCTGCCGCCGATGTATTCGCGGAAGATGCGTTGGACGATCGGCGCCGCGGTGGCGTCGATCGAGAGGAGGCGCAACTTCAGCCCGTCTGCTGCTCTGTGCGGGTTGGGGTGCGGCGGTCCGTCGACCACGACGTACCCGTAGGGCGCGCGCCCGCCTTGGTGACGTCCCTCATTGAGCACCTGGGCGTCCATGCTGGCGCGCGTACGCTGCTGAACGTGCTGGCGCTCGGATTCGCTGAGCCCCCCGAGCATGCTCATCATCATGTTGTGGGTGGCGTTCTTCGCGTTGTACTTGCCGCCCAGCTCAGGCACCCAGATATCGACGCCGTGAGCCTGAATCCGCGGAGCCACGAGACTGAACTGGTTGCCGAACCAGCAGCGCGTGCCCTCGCCCACGACGATCGCAGTCCAGCCTCGATTGGGATTCTTCAGATCGGCGAGCAGCTTCGCGGCCTGCGTCCGGCGATGCCACGGCACTGACCTCGACTGCCCAACATCAAAGTAGGAGGCGACGATCGAGCCAGGCGCAAACTTCTGGGCGTTGCCGGACTGCCAGCCATATGAGGTCTCCGGGTCCTGGTTGTCCTCGGTCGAACAACGACCGTAGAACGCGAGGCGCTGACTCCCGTCGGATTCCTGGTCCGCGACTTCGATGCCGAGCAGCCCATCGAGCACTGCCCATTCGTTGCTCTCGCTTGGCATCGCTTCCTCCTTGGCAGTCTGTTGGCGCGTGTATCCCATGATGCCCCCAGGGCGTCATTGCGATCGCAGGCGGTGACCGCGACGCACAAGTGCGGCATCGCTGCGAGGCGCGAGACTTGGCTGTTAGAAGTCTGGCTCGTTAGTCGGAGCAGCCCGACGTCAACGGGATCGTCCACCACCTTGCTGCGCTGGCTTCTGGACGTACTCGATCGGGCGAGCTGGTGGACGCGACGGGCGTCGGGAATCTGTCGGTCGCTGGCGGACAACGGGTCTGACATCTCGTCGTGGATCATCGTGTCTGTCCGTGTGGCGCAGGAGGATTCGCAGGAGCGCTCTGGCGGCCGTCGGGTCCAGCGCAGGCGGACTATCTGGACAGACGACGTCGATCTTGCGCGGCGGACTGTCTCGATTGGAACGATTACGGGCGGAGCGATCGCGACGCGTCATCGTGAGCCCAGATCAAAAGTGGGCTCATGTGCGCGGAGTCTACAACCGCGGACGTAGGAGTACGCGTGAGCGATCGCCGAGTGGGGGAGAGGTGGTTGGCACAGGGGCATGGTGGGCTACTCCTTGCCCGTCCCACCGATTCTCTCTCCACCATCAAACCTGATCTTCAGCATTCGCGCCACAGCCGAAGGCTGCACACACCCACGAAACCTGGACCTGGTGAAGCCAGAATGTCAAGTATCAGATGGGAACAGCAGTCGAACAACGACATGCGCGTACACGAGCTACTGCTGAATTCGGTGCACAGCAGGCGTGATGCTCGGGTGAATCTCGAAGCGCACCGGTTGAGCTTCGAGCGCTCTAGAATCACAAACGCGGATGCAGTACCGCACAGCGGTAGATCATCGCGGTTCGTGCAGGATTCGTGTAAAGGAGTTGATCGGGTGTCTGACCCAGGGGAGCGGCTCGAAGGCAAGGCCTCGATCTCTGCCGCGATCGGTGCGCTACGTGATGAGTTGATGCAGTCGGTGTGGGGTGCAGGTTTTCCGTACACGGTGAACGGTGTGCAGCGCACGTTGCGGTTCAAGCCTTCGCCCGTCGAACTCACCTTGCAAGTAGCAGTCACCAACGGCGGCAAGGTGAGCGCAGGTGTCAGATGGTGGCTTGTCACGGCGAATGGCGAAGCGTCCGGCCAGTCGGTATCCACGCAGACGGTGAAATTGACCCTGGAGCCGCAAATGTTCGATGAGAATGGTCACCAGGTTGAGGTCCTTATCGACGCAGACGACTTGGTTGCCGGTGTCGAATCTCAGAAACTCGACGCGGACGGCTGATCCGTAATGCATAGCCGCGCAGTAGCCTTCGCCTGCTTGCGGTCATGCGATGCTCACCCCTGAGCGGGCTGTCCTGCTGCGTTACGAGGTCGGTGGCAAAGGCAAACGCGGCTCGGGGTTACGTATCGGTGGCACCTACATCCTGACAGCCGATCACTGCGCCGAGGGATCTGAACACCGAGTCGTCGTTGAAGGAACGGAGTACCGGGCGACTGTCGCGCTCCGTACCAGCACTGCGGCAGTGGATCTGGCGGTTCTGTCGGCACCGGAGCTGCCGGCCATGGCACCGATGAGGTACGCGCGATTCGATTCGACTGCGGCCCCGGCGCGTATCGAGAACTGTGTGGTGCTCGGATATCCGATTTGGAAGGACGGGGAGTCGGGTGTGCGGCGAGCACAGGTGCACGGCTTCGTGCCGACTACCGAAGGCCCTGATCCCCATGCGTCACCTGGATCGGCGGTGGTAGCCGCATTCCGAGTCACCGATATCCAGATTCGTGATTCTTCCGTGCCTATCAGCAGAGTGGATAAAAGCCGATGGGGTGGAATGTCCGGAGCGGCCGTCGTCGTCGGAAGTGACCGAGTCCTCGGCGTCATCCAGAGCCACACCCTCGCTGAAGGAACGGGATCGCTGGGCTTCACCCCTATCGCCTCGATCCACGCGTTGCCAACAAACCTCGCCCTATCGTTCTGGCGGCTACTCGACGTCGACAACCCGAACGATCTGCCAGTCCTACCGGAACTCGCGACGAAGCCTGAGTCCTCAACCTGGGCGGCAACTACCGGACCACCCCCCGTCCATACGCAGCCGAACGGAGGCCGCGTATCGAAGCCGCGTAGACAGGTGCAGGTCCGCCCTGTGGCAGTCGCCGCCGCTGCCTTGGTGCTGACAGATTGTGCCGCTGGTATTTACATGGCGATCGGAGCGCCCGGTCTATCGCCTGGCCTAATCAGGTACGCACTTATCGGCGTGTTCGCCCTGGTAGCGGCCAGCATTTTCATCTTCGGCCGACTCGACTCCGACCATCTGCTTTCGGTGACCCGCGTCGATCTGCTGCGACGGCTCGAAATTCTGGCTGCCGCACTTCAGTCGGACTGGAGAAACGAGCTGGCGATGCGGCAGGTAAGCAGCGACGCCGCGGGGTTAAGGGTCCAGTGGGATACGGCGGACGCCGGAATGGTCGATGGCCGCACGCAGATCACTACGGACGTCGAATCGGCTCGCCCGCAACCGCACTTGGGACGCACGCTAGATGATCTGGTTGCCTTCTATCGCGGGATCGGCTCCGGCCGTATGCTCATGCTCGGTGCGGCGGGTGCAGGAAAATCGGTCATGGTAACCCAGTTCGCTATGACGCTGTGTGCGGCGCGAGCACCCGACCAGCCGGTGCCAGTGGTGATCTCGGCGTCGTCGTGGTCGACAGCGCCCGCTTGGGACGATGACGCTACTGCGGCCGACTTATCGGCAAGGTTCTGGGCGTGGGTAGAGTCAGAACTGATCCGCGTCAATGCCGGGCTGCAGAAAAGGTCTGCACCGTCGACCACGCTGGCTCGGCAACTGCTCGACGAGCGGCTGATTCTGCCGATCATCGACGGCTTCGACCAGTTGACCCAGTCACAACGGGTCTCGCTGGTGCAAGCTCTCAACATAGATGCCGGCGACGAATCAGGTCTGCCCCGCATCGTGCTGACCTCGCGGCCGTCGGAGTTCGAGGACACCGTTCGTACCACGGGCATCATCGAGCACGCCTGCGGGATCCAGCTCGAAAACCTATCGGTGCACGACACCATCGCCTACCTGATGAGCACCACCCCGGCCACCTGGGCGCCTCTTCAGGAACGGCTCCAAACGGACCCGGCTGCGGCGGAACGCTTTCACGCCGCGATCAACACACCGCTCATGGCGTTTCTCGCCCATTCCGTCTACGGCTCGTCCCCTGAACAGGCGCGGCCGAACCCCTTGGAATTGCTCGCTGCCGATGATGCCGAAACCGTGCAGGGATATCTGTTGGGCGGCTTCATCCCCGCTGTCTACCGCGAGAGTCCCTACCCCACGAAAAGCGTATTACGTTGGTATCGCTTTCTTGCCGCAAATCTCAACAGTGACACCATCGCCTGGTGGACGCTGCGCGCTGCGGTACCCACAGCGTTGCGGGCGATACCGTTCGGCCTCTTCGGCGGTGTGCTCGGCGGGTCCTTCGGCGCAGTGTTGGTGGCGCTGTCGTCAGCTCCGCTCTGGTTCGCAGCGACAAGCGCCGCTATCGGCCTAATTATGGGTGCGGCTATCGGCGCATACCCCAGTCCGGCTGAACCAGCGGAGTTTCGATTCACCAACAAGGCAGGTTGGCGGGACTCTACGGCCAGTCTCACTCTTGGGCTCGTTGCCCCAATTCTCAGCTGGATACTGATCGAAAACGTCGACCGTGCCTGGTGGCCACTCCTGCTCGGCGGCACCGTTGCCGGCTTCTTTCCTGCCCTCGGCGTCGGGCACCTGCGGAAGGCAACTCCCGGCAGTGCGACCGCTTTCGAGGAAATGAGGAATACGGTCCCTGCCGCGTTTCTGGGGGCCGTCGTTGTCACAGCGGTGGGGGTGATCACGCACGCGCGGATGGGATCATTGTCCAACTGGCTGGTGATCGGGGTCGTCTTCGGTGTGCTCACCGGCCTCGCCTACGTGCCTTCCACGCCCGCATCGATCGAACCCGCGCGCTCGATGGCCGAGATGGTACGGACGAATTGCGCCTTCACCCTGTACTTTTCCGCGATGTTCGCACTGGCATACGGCATCGTTCTATGGGCGATGATCGGTTGGCATTCCGGACTGGCCGGTGGACTCGCCATCGGGCTGCTCTTCGGTTTTGGTACCAACACGTGGGGGCAGTGGTTGGTGTTCTGCCGTATCTGGCTTCCCTTTCAGGGAAAGCTGCCGCGAAGTTTCAAGCATTTCGTCGAGGACGCGTGCCATCGGGGTGTGCTCTATCAAGCGGGACCGGTCTACCGTTTCAGGCACGACCTATTGAAGGACCTCCTACTGTTCGACCGCTCAGACGCTGATGTCGAGGGGGCACCGCGCTGTAGTTATGAGGACATGGGACCGCGAAGTAGCCGCTGAGGGCACCTGCGCAAGCGCTCACTAAAGGGCGAACCGATGGTGTAATAAGTGGAGGAAATCGCGTCGACTCTTGAAACGTATCGTTAGTCGACTGGGGCCGGGCTGAGATGGCTTTACAGCGTGTCGGTGGCCCGTGTCGGGCTCTCGAATGTGCTGGGGTTTCGGGGACCGGCGTAGGGCTTTGGGATTGCGGTTGCGAGCAGGATGGTCATGTCCTCGACCATGGGGGCGAAGCTGAGCCAGTAGGACACGATTTCGTTGTTCGGGGGGTGTCGGACGTGGAGCAAGGAGTCGCTGTCGCGGCCGTAGTTCACGTCGACACTCGACGCCCACATGCGACGAAATTCGCTATTGGGGCCTAGATGGCGTACGAGGTCGCGGGCTTGTTGGCTCTCTCTATAGAGCCCCAGAATGGCTTTGTCGTAGGCCACATTCCAGGCGGCCTCCTTTTCCCAGTCCACCCAGGCTTCCTGAGCGATGGGGCTGAAGAGCCACTCAGCGATCGAGCAGGTCTTCTCGAGACCGGGCATCACCGATAGGAAGAGTTCGTTGCAGGCCAATACATTCCAGAACGGGTCGAGGTATGCGGCGAGAACGCCGCGCTCCTGGAGATCATCGAGATGGCTCATCCAGTCGGGGTTAGAGGTCACTCGTCTGCGGAGCCGTTCTCTTGGCATCAGAACTGCTGGGGCAGAACGTAGTTCGCGGAGGTGGCGTGCTAGGAGCGGGTCGACTTTGTAGCCGGAGATGAGCGCTTCCAACGTTTCGAGTTTCAGCGTGCACTTGTCCGCCTCGATTTCGTAGAGGTAGGAGTAGCTGACGCCGTGGCGGTTGTGAGCGGTCAGGCGTGTCAGCCCTAAGCTGTCACGGATCGATCGCAGGGTGGTTCCCATCGTAGGGATGGTTGGTGATAGCACGGTGGAACGTGCACGGTATGCGGGGTTTCGGTTCATGCGGAGCCCCTCCTTTCATCTGGTATCGCAAGGCGGGCGGGAGTCGAGCGCGAGTAGGAGTATTTGGGCCCGAGGTCGCACGAGGCCGCGGCTTGTTCGACGCGACGCGACGCAAGGTGGGTGGTGTGTGAGTACCGGGCGGCAACTCCTGCGGGGCTGCGGTCACTGGTGTGAGTCGCGGGCCGCCGGAACCGTTCGGCGATTCATGGCGGCGAGGTTCAGGTGAGATGGACCGGGAGGGAGGTGTGTCCGTTGGAGATGAAGCTGTTGACGGTGGCCAGTGGTGCCGGGTTGTCGGCGGTGAGGCGCATATTGGGGAATCGGTCGAACAGTGCGGGTAGTGCGATGGTGGCTTCCAGTCGAGCCAACGGGGCGCCGAGGCAACGGTGGGCGCCGTACCCGAAAGACAGATGGGCCTTGTTGGTTCGGTGGAGGTCGAAATGGTCAGCGTCGGGGCCGTAGGTGCGCGGGTCGCGGTTGACTGCGGCGTAGGAGACCAGGATCGGGTCACCTTTGGCGATGATGACTCCGTCGATGTTGATGTCTTCGACGGCGTAGCGCAGGGGAACATAAGCGGCGGGTGCTTCGAGGCGAAGTGCCTCCTCGACCACGTCGGCCCAGCAGGCTTGGTCGGCTCGTAGGGCATCGTGCTGGTCGGGGTGGGTTAGCAGGGCGAAGATGGCGTGGTCGAGCAGGTTTACGGTGGTTTCGTGGCCAGCGCTGATCACCAGTAGCAGAGTGCCGATGAGTTCCTGCTCGCTGAGTCCGGAGCCGTCGGGTTCGCGGTGGCCTATCAGCTGGCTGGTCATGTCGTCGCTGGGGTGGGCGCGCCGGTAGGCGACCAGATCGGTGAAGAGGCCGTATATCCGGTCGTTGTTGGCTTCGGATTGTTGCGAAGTGCGCGGTGAGGTGTCGAAAAGTTCATCGGCGCAACGTCGTACGGGTGGATAGAGGTGGTGGGGTACTCCGACCAGCTCCGAGATGACCCGGATGGGTAGCGGGTAGGCGAAGGCCTCACGTAGATCGACCGACTCGCCATGGGGAGTGCCGGCGAGCTGGGATAGTAGCTCGTGGGTGATGGCTTCGATCCGGGCGCGCATGTCCTCGGTCCGTCGCGAGGAGAAGGTGGGAGAGATGATTCTGCGCAGTCGGCGGTGATCGGAACCGTAGGCATTGAACATGTTGACCGGCGACACCCACGGGTACAGCGGCCACGCGGAAGTGATTTCACCGCTGATGAACTCGGGCCAGTGCTGGCGAGGGTCCTTGGATACTCGGGCGTCGACCAGGAGCTTTTTGAGCAGTTCGGGGTCGGTGATCGCCCATGCTCGGACCTGGCCGGGCAGCTCGACCGGGGACAGGGGGCCGCGGGCGCGGATGCGAGCAGCTTCGCCGTGGATGTCGGTTCCGTTGGGGTCCAATACGATGAGGCTGGTTTGGTCGTTCATCAGATCTCCTGAAATGGGCCGGAGTGCCCAACCGTCGCGAGCGCTCAGCTCAGGTTGTCAGGCAATGCTATTCAGATTTCGAAGAGCAAATCGACCGGGATCTTGCGCGGAAGTGCCGGATCTTTGCACGATTTGGCCTCGGGCCGGGACCAGCGCTCTCGTGCTGCGGGTCAGGGGGTTCACGGATTCTTCTGCATTCCGTGCCGGATTCTTGCACCCAGGGCTGGTTTGGTGGACGCGCCGGCGCACCGGCGGCAGACTGAGGGGTTGGTTCGAAGCAACGGTGCTTGGAATCGACTTACCTGAACCGTGTGGAGGATAGATAGGACAGGGGCACCGTGTGACCAGCCAACGCTACGAACTTCGGCGCGAGTCTACCCTTTGGGTCCCCAAGGGCGACCGGTCCGATTTTTGGGCTGAGCGGGTCCAGGAGAATCAAGGTCGCATCGGTTTGAGCTTCGACTTCGGCGATCACCGAGACTTCAACGGGCGGACATGGGTCCAGGAGTGCGGCGATGATGTGCTCATCGAGTTCGCCTCCACCATGATCAATTACCGTCGTACCAAGCAGCACGTTCGTACCGACGATGACCGCAGTGGTCGGCTCCTTATCGTGCGCGAAGGTCGTATGGCGCTGAGGCAGAACGACGACGTCACTGTGCTGGAACCTGGCGAGGTAGGTCTGTACTCGATGGGTCGTGACATGGATGTTGCTCACGACGACACCGCCCGGGCGGTTGTCCTCAGCATTCCTGACGGCGATCCCATCGCCACGATGCTCACCGACCAGCCGCCGCTGAAGATGGATGCGCACCGCCCTCTGCTCGGGACAGCCGTCGGGATGGTGAAATCGCTCGTCGAGCATCGCGAGACGATGACGGGGAACGACTTCACGCAGATCAACGCGTACCTGCGCCAGATTCTGGCGAGTTCGCTCGATGACCGCCAGGCCCCAGAGCTATCCAGGCTGGAGCGACTGGCGCAGGAAGTGCTGGTCTACATCGAAATCAACTCCGATGACCCGACCGTCACTCCCGATTCGATTGCGAAGCACTTCTGCTGCTCGTTGAGCCAGCTGCACAAGGCGCTGAGAACCGCTTCGACCACTCCCGCGAGAATGCTGCGCGAAACCAGGCTGAAACGAGCGAGACGTCGACTCGAGATCAGTACCGGCACAGTCACTCAGATAGCCTTCAACTCCGGTTTCGGTTCGGCCAGTGCATTTCGCGAAAGTTTTCGCCAACGGTACGGGCAATACCCCGGCGAATGGCGGATGACAGCCGGTCATTGATCCGGATCTCAGTGCTTCGTTGTGCGGACGATAAAGATGGGGCAAGTGGATCAGCTCATCGACCGTGTGCTGCTTCGGTACCGCAGTCTTATGGCTGGTGTGCGTGGCCTTGGCCCTGCGATGCAACCTGTTGTGACGGCGCAAGGCACGACGGTGAGACCTTCCGGCCTGCGCCACTGATGACACCGGGGCACGGACTTTGGGTCATATGACAGCTGGTCTGGCTATCGGCTTCCTGTGCCCGCATAGCCAGACGCGGCACGACGTTGGACGCAACCTGAGGTTGTCCGCCGGCGTGGGACTCGGGTCGAGTGCCACAGATCCTTCAAGCTCGGAAGGGCAGAGGTTTGCCGCGTTGTGGTCCGTATGCAGTCTGAATGGGGATCGATAGCGTCGGTGACCAGCCCCATGCACATGTGGGTCGACGAGCGCCCAGTCGATAGCCGCCCGGTCGTGCAGGCGGGTCACAGTGGCCAGATACACCCGGCCCAGGTCTTCCCGTACGTGATGTCGCCACACCAGTGTCGATTCGCTGCTGCCGTGGCGAACTCACGCCCAACAGATCCGGTGCATCGATCGGCTTCACACCACGAATCGTGGTGGGCTGAAACGGCATCGGTTGCCTGCCACGCATCCCAGCCGCACGTATCAATCGCCCACCGCTTGCCTGGGATCCGGTGCCCGGCCACGCGCAACATAGGGCATTCGAAGAATCCACGTTTCACGGTCCGGGTGTGAACTAGATGGCAAATACCCTGCAAGACCGTCATATCGCTATTTGACACTGCGGCCGTTAATGAAATCTAGGGGAGTCAGAACCCTAGCCCTGCACATGCTTCCGGGGTTTGGATGGAGGTAGTTGTCCGAACCGATTGAGAGGAAGTTGCATTGGGACCATTGGAAATTCTCAACTTGGTTAACGCCGGATTGTCCTTGCTGTCCAACGGTTTGTCGGTGGCCTACCAAGCACTGGCGTTCATTCTGCCCTTCATCTGACGCAAACGCCTGAGAAGCGGCCTCCCAGGAGCGTATTAGCGACTGGGAGGTGCGCGTAGCGGGCTCCTCGCTGTATTCGCTTACTAGTTCCCATTTTGCCTTCAGGACGAAGGGTCTACTTGCCATGCCCAGATTGAGGAAACACACGAGCGTTGACGGCCGCAGTCCTCGCTGTACCGAAGACCGGCGTTCCGGTCGGAAACCGTTGACGAACAACGCTATTCGGAGTAGCCGGGCAATCCTGGCGGGCGCGATGCCGCTCGCGTTGGCTTTCGCAGCCTCAGGGCCAGCCGCTGCCGTAACCCCGCCAGCGGCCATTGCCGATCAGCCGGGCGTGACCAGTCCCTCTCAGCCTGGTACTAACGCACCGACGCCTCCTCCTCCGCCGCCTCCGCCCGCGGATTCGGCGCCGGAATCGCCTCCTCCTCCGCCGCCTCCGCGGGTCTATTACTCCCAGCCGCCGCAGGTGCGCAACGAGAGCTCCTCGCGTCCGGCTCCGCCGGTGGGTGAGCCGGTGGAACCTATTCGCATCGATGAGTTGCACTTGCCTGAACCGGTGCCGCCGGTCGCGCCGATCGAGGCTCCGGAGAACATGATTCGGATCGGGCAGTGGCAAGCTCCCCGTCCGGCCTGGTTGCCCCCTGAATGCGCGGACACCATCAATGACGCTGCCGCCGGCGCGGAGGCGCAGGTCGCGACGGCGTTGGACTCGATTGGCATTCCGGCGGGGCGATCGGATCGTGTCAGCGGGGCGACTCTGGCAGGCGCGGGAATCGGCGGTGCGGCAGGCGCAGTGGTCGCCGGTGCCCCGGTCGCTGCCGCTGGAGCGGTAGTCGGGGGGCTTATCGGCGGGACTATCGGTGGGATCGCCGGTGCGGCACTCGGGACAGTCATCCCCGTGCCGATCATCGGCACTGTCACTTCGGGCGTGGCCGGAACTGCACTCGGGGCGGCCGCGGGTGCGGCGGCCGGTGCCGCGGTCGTTGGTATCCCCGCCGCTGCGGTGGGTGCGGTCGCTGGCGGCACCGTCGGCGCGGGTTTCGGCGCTGGTGTGGGGGTCGGGCAACCATGACCACCACCGCGATGAGAAAGCGAAGCGCCGCAGCGGCGGTGGCGGCCGCGACCACGGTCGCTGCGATGGCCGCCACGGGTAGTGCGGCGGCGGTCCCGATCGGACCGGGTTGTCCTGCCCTGTACGTGGTGGGTATCCAGGGAACGGGGCAGTCGTCACCGGGAGCGGATCCGCTGGCCGACACCGGGATGGTCGGCGCGCTCCTCGCACCGGTCCTGGCGGCCGTGCCAGATCTGGTGCAGCGCAGCTACATCGGCTACCCCGCCGGTTTCGGCGGCGCGATCCCGGGCGGCGGGGCCGCCCCGTATTCGGTGTCGGTCGCCGATGCTCGCCGCCAGCTCGACGCGGCGGTGACCCAGATCGCGGAAGCTTGTCCGGCCACCCTGATCGCGGGAATCGGATATTCCCAAGGCGCACAAGCGATATCGAGCTTCGCCGCAGATGTCGGCGCAGGTGCCGGGCCGATCGAGCCGGACCGGATCGCGGGCATCGCCTTGTATTCCAACCCCGATCGCGCACCACAAGACGCGATTTTCCCTGGACGTCCCGGCCAGATCACCCCGGACCCCGCACCCGGTACCAGCGGTGGCGCGGTCTCGGGCGTCCAGATCACCAACCCGCCCGCCAGCGGTGGCGGCATCGCCGACGATCACATCGGCTACGGGGCGCTGACCGGCCGTGTCGCCGACATCTGCACCGACGGAGACCTGGCGTGCTCGGCACCGGATCACGCCGCGCTCCTGCGGGTCGGTGCGGAGATCGCCGCCCAAGCCGATCTACGTGATCCGTTCACCGCTCTCGGCTCGCTCCAGGCGGTGCTCTCGGGCGCGCTCGGGGACGCCTGGACAGCGGTCGTGCTCAACGACTTTCAGGTCGGCGGCGGCAATGTCGACTACGTCCCGCAGTTGTCGCTGGCCGATCGGCTGCTCGAGGCCGCCGACCCACGGTCGTCTGCTGCGGGCGAACGCGGTGTGGCTGAGGCGCGGTGGAACGAAATCACCGCGACCGTCGCGGGCAACCCGATCGCGTTGCTGCCCAAGCTCACCGGCCAACTATCCACAGCCTGGGGACAGCTCGTCGCCGACAACGCTGATCTGGTCAACCCCGGGGTGTGGCTGCGCTACGCCGACACCGTCGCCCGCCACACCGGATACGCCGCCAGCGGCCAACTGAACTCGGGCATCGCCTGGATGGTCGCGCTCGCCCACGACATCGCCGGGAGCCGATGATGAGCCAACCAGACACACACGACGAGTTCTACCGAGGTCGCGTCGGTTTCGGCCCCCTGCCCGGCAGGATCTTGCGCCGCAGAGCCGTCGATCTGCCGAACCTCGAAGGCAGTGGCCGCGCGTGGCAGATCGTTTACGCCACCCGCACTGCCTTCAGTGCTCCGATACCGGCCTCGGCGACCGTGATCTCCCCAGCGACAGTGGACGTGGCTGGTAGTGGGCCGACCCTGGTGTACTGCCCACAGTTCCACGGCCTCGGTGGATCGTGCGCACCGTCCCAGCTGCTGGCACGTGGCGAGGAACCCGAAGCCGGATTCCTCGCCGCGGGCTTGCAGCGCGGGTGGACCGTCGCGGTGCCCGACGGGCCGGGGTTGGGAATGACCGACGTTGGCCCCTACCAATTTCTGGCCGGTCAGGTGGGCGCGCATGCGGTCCTGGACCTCGCTCGCGCGGTGCGCGACATGCCGGAGCTGGACTCGAGGCAGAGCCCTTGTGCGGTATGGGGATTCGGCGACGGCGGACGCACGGCGATCTGGGCGGGGGAGACCCGTCCGGAATACGCCCCGGAGCTGGATCTACGCGGCGTGGCCGCTGGTGCGGTGGTCGCCGATCCGGGCGCGTTGATCCGCGAGATCGACGGCGGCCCGGGGGCCGGGCTCGCGCTGGCCGGATTGATCGGGCTCGGCCGCGCCTACCGGCACCTGCCGGTCGACCACGTCCTGCTCGAGTCAGGGCGCGAGGTCATCAAACGCGCGTCAACGCTGGATGCGGCCGATATTCAAGTCGACTACCGGCACCAGCCGCTGGGCCAGTGGTGCGAACGCCCTGATCCCTGGAACGACGCGATGTGGCGCTACGTGCTCGCCAACGAGCAAAGCGCCCGCGTGGCACCGCGAGTCCCGGTGCACCTGTACCACGGCACCGAAGACGCTCTCGTTCCCGTCGCGATGGGCCGCGAACTCTTCAGCGCCTACCGCGCACTCGGTGTGGATCTGAGCTGGCGCGAATACCACAACAGCCACCTCGGCTCCGCGGCAGACGGAGCGAGTGAAGCCCTCTCGCGCCTGGCCAGCTACCTGCAACGGCGCCCCACCCCGCCCGGATCGCGCACACCACCTTCCAGCCAGACCACCTGAATCGCCTGCCCGCACTCAACCGCCCTCGAATGGGTGCGGGCAGGCCCCCCTCACAACCCTCGAAGGAGGTGAACACCATGCACAGCACCCACGACGACCCAGCCACGGCGTCCACCAGTGTGCGATTGACGGCCACAGCGGTGGCGCTGTTGGCGCTATCCGCTATCGGTACGAACGTCGTTTCCGCAGCACCGGACACCGGCGTGCCGATCGGGCCGACGTGCCCGGCGTTGTACGTGTGGGGAATCCAGGGCGGTGAGGAGTCCAGCCCCGGAGCGTCGACCACCAGTGATACCGGTGCCCTCGGGCAGATGTTCGGACCACTCGCGGCGCGTGCCGGGGAGTTGGTGCAACGCGCCTACATCCCATTCGGACATGACAGCAACGGCACGGCGCTGCCGTACGAGGACGCGGTCACCGCCGCGGCGCAACGCCTGGAGGACTCCGCCGCCGAGCTCGTGCGGTACTGTCCGGCAACCAAACTCGCCGTCGCCGGCTACAGCCAGGGAGCACCCGCGGTCGCGAGATTCGCCCAACGCGTCGGCAGCGGAGCCGCGACAGTCGCCCCGGACCAGGTCGCGGGAATCGCGTTGCTGGCCAACCCCACTCGCTCTGCCCACACGCCCGTTCTGCCCGGACGCCCACAATCCAGCACACCAGCAGCCGTGCCTGGCGCGTCGGGGCAGAAGACGGCGACGGTCTCGCTGAACAACCCATCGCTGTCCGGTGCCGGGATCACTGCGGCACCGCAGGTCAGCTACGGGGCGCTGACCGGGCGAGTCGCCGATCTGTGTGTGGCAGGTGACGCTACCTGCGACGCCCCTACCGGCGGGCCCTTGGCCACGACCGTGGCGAACATCGCCGCACGATCGGATCTGCGTGACCCGATCGCGGCGATTTCCACCGTCGCCGACGCCCTGTCAGCGACGGTCTACACGACAGCCGTCGAGGTCATCAACGAAGACCTCCACGGCACCAGCCTCGATCAACTGTCCTACCAGCCCGCCGAACCCCTCGGCCAACGGCTGGCCGAGGCATCCCAGCCGAGCACGACACCACCGGGCCCGAACGAGGCACTGGCAGCGCTGTTCAAGCTCGGTTCCATCGGGTTGAACGCGGTGATCTCGGTGGCGCAGAAGGTGATTACCCCCCAGACCATCGCTGAGCTGGCGGTCGTCGGCATGGCCAACCCCTGGGCGGCCGTGGCCGCTCTCGGTACCAAAGTCGCGGGTGCGGTGGTCGAACTCGTGCCACCCCAGACCGCGAGCCGGTGGGTCAACGAGGCGTTCGACGCCATCACCGGCACCGTCACCGACCAGCGAGAGCTCTACACCCTGGCCAGTACCGCCCAATACAGCTCCACCACCGGCCGCCACGGCTCCTACCAAACCGTGCCCGCCACCGCGACCGGCAGCTCGGCGTTGGCCGCGACCGCCGAGTGGTTCACCGCTGTGGCCCAGGATCTCGGCCGCACTACACCGACTCGCACCGCGACGCACACCCCGACCAGCGCCACCACGACACCCGCACCAACCAGTGGTGGTCGTTAAACCCCTTCGGGCGCAACCGGATCAGTGGACCTACCCCCTTACCTGACCCGTCCACTGATTCTCTCCCCGGCACCGCGCCCGAAGGGCCCCACAACCTCAACCCGCACGACCCAAACCAAGGAGGTGAACCATGCCCAGCACCCATACCCCGCACGAGGGCCAGCTCGACCACGGCTGGGGATGGCTGCGTCCAACAGAACCTGCTGCCGTGCAACCGATCTCACCCAGACTCGTTGACGACGGCGAAACTCCCGAGGGTTCGGAATGGCAATGGCTCACCGCCGGTGCCGGTCCGCATCCGCCAGCGATCGAATCACCGAATCGACTGTGGCGCAGGTGGATCTGGCTCGCGACCGCTGTCGTGCTGGGCGTCGTGTCGGTGGGCGTCTGGGTCGGAGTCACCGCCGGACACCAGGACACGCCCACGGCACTGCCCACTGTGACCGCCGCGCCACCCATCGTCACCACGTCACCGACCGGTGGTGCCTGTGCTGGCTTGTCCGGAGCCACGGTCACTGACAGCGCGGGAGACACGCGGAGCGTGACGGGGGTGATCGCGGCGTTCGAGCACGCCTATTACGTCGCGCGTGACGCTGCCGCCGCGCTGGCGTTGGTCGGCCAGGAAGCCGGGCTCGTCGCCGAGGCGCTCGCGGCCGGTATCGCCTCGATCTCGCCAGGCACCACCCACTGCGTGGCGATCACCCCGATCACCGGCGGTGCCGCCGCAGAGGTGCACCTGGTCGAACGCCACCCCGACGGCGGGCGCCGGGACTACCTGCAGCTGATCAACACTCGCCTCGATGAGCACGGCACCACCGTGATCACCAACATCCAGAAGCGGGGCTGACCGATGAACGCCGCCCCACTGCAGCTCCATCGAGACCGACCGACTCCGGGACGGCTGGACCCCGCCACCATCGTCGGACCCACGCCGGAACGGATGGCGCCGGTGCGCGAGGCTCCACTGCCCACTACCGCCGAGCACCCTCCCTTGTTCGCGGTGCTCGGCGCCCACGGCGGCGCGGGCGCCTCGACGCTGGCCCGCTGGTGGGCCCCGGCCGCTGACACCGGTCTGGCCTGGCCCGGTTCCCCGCGCACCACTCAACGTGTCGTAGTCGCCGCGCGATTGTGTATGCCGGGCCTGACCGCGGCCGCCGAACGCTTGCGCGAATGGCACGCCGGATACGCCCCGGACGGAGTCACGGTGATCGGGCTAGCGCTCACCGCCGCCCGCCCGGGCTCTGTCCCCGCCGAGGTCCGCCGCTTCCGCAGCGTGGTCTCCGGGCTGGTCGATGAGGTTTATGAAATCGGCTGGCACGACGAACTCGTCGTCCTCGACCTAGCCGACCTCGCCCAGTACAGCCCCCTCACCGCCGCACCAGAGCGACGCCGCAAATCCCGCCTCACCGAGACCGTTCCTCTCGATGTGTACCGGGCCGGCGCCGGCATCATCAGCCGCCTTGCGGCCAGTCAGTCAGCAGCACAACAGGATTCGGAGGACCAGTTATGAGTACCGCGTACGCGGTCGGCGAGGCGGTGGCTGTACTCGCCGAAATCAACATCACGCCCGTCAACCCGCCGCAGATGGAAAAGTTCGTCAATTTGGTGAATTACCTGGCGTGGTTCGTCAGCCTCGCCGGGATCGCGGCGCTGATCTACGGGGGCGGCAAGTTCGGCTGGGAACGCTGGCACGGCGGCGCGGTCGAATCGCCCAAGATCATCCTCGGTGCGCTGTTCGGCGGCATCATCGCCACCAGCGCTGGACCGATCATGAACTCTGTCGTCTCCGGCGGATAACACCATGCGCGCCAACTGGATTCGCCTTGCCCCGCTGCACACGCTGTGTGCGCAACCGCGGCCGAACGTGACGCAAGTAGTCGTCAGCGATCACCGGATTCCTCGAGGTAACCGTATGAATTCTTCTCTTGATACCCGCTCGTTTTCCGTCAGTGCCCGTGACGGTGTACGCCTCTGGGCACAACGTGTCGGGTCGGCCTGGGCACCGGCGAGCGTTGTCTATGTCCACGGCATGTTCACTGATGCCCGTTACTGGACGCCGCTGGTGGGACACCTCAACCACCATCTCGACGGCGGGATCGCCCAGATCTTCTACGACCAGCGAGGCCACGGCCGCTCCGGCTGCCACCCGCCGAAAACACCGTTGAGCTTGAACGTGTTGGCCGACGACCTGAACTGCGTCCTGGGCCACGTCCACGGCGCCGTCGTGGTGGCGGCGCACTCGATGGCGGCATTGCTGATTCACGAATGGGCCGCTCACAATCCGCGACGCGCGCGCGAACTGTCCGGGATCGTCCTGTTCAACGCCTGTGCCGACTTCCCCTATCTCCCAGCGACTTCCCACGAAAGCCTTCGAGCACCGAAGCAGCGTCTGAGAAAGTACACGCTCAGCGAGGAACTGGGGGACTACCTCTACGCGACTCCCTCCCGCGGTAGCTGGCCGCAGCCGTCATGGCGCTTCCCGCGCCGATCCCACCGTAGGAATCGCGCTCGGATAGGGAAGGTGACGCAGGCGGAACTGTCGGTTTATCCACACGCGGTATTGACCACCGAAGCCGCGATTGCGCTGCGGGCCATCCCGACCTGGGTAGTCACCGGCGAACTCGACCCCGTCGTCACCCCGAGCAGATCCCAGCACCTGGCTGAGCGGATTTGGGCCGACTACGACACCATCCCCGGCGCAGGACACTCCCTGCCCCACACCAACCCCCGCCACGCCAGCGAACCGATCCTGGCCGCACTCGACGTGGCCTACCGGGCACACCGCCACGACGGAGGCCACCCGTGACCGCCAAAAACCTTCCTCCGGATGTTCTTTCGCCCCTGACTCTGCTGCTGGGTTACCTCGCGTGGTTCGTTCTGCTGATCTGCATCACTCGCGCGATCTGGGTAGGTGGGCAGCTGGCGGTCCGGCTGCATCGCGAGGAAGCAATCGAAGGGTTGCTGGGCTCGCTGGTGGGGGCGGCGCTGGTGGGTTCCGCGAGCGCGATTGCCGTCGCCGTCATCCCGACCTGACACACCCTCTGGAGAACCCTGTCGTGAACCGCTCGCACACAACACATTTCACCGCCGTCGTCGTGACGGCCTTCGCGGTCCCGATGGCCGCGGCCGGACTGCTCGCCTGCACCAGCGACACACCCGTGGACCCGCAGCCCCCGGCGATCACCGCTACCAGTGCCGTGCCTACCGCGTTGCGGTGGCAGCCGTTCCAGGGCGTGAACTTACCGGTGGCAGAGCAGGGCCCGCGCCATATCGACGGAGCCGTCGCTACCGGATTCGATCGAAACCCTGTCGGTGCCGCGCTGGCCGCGATTCACGCGACGGTGCGGATGTCGATCGCCAGCGACAGCCAGTGGCCCTCGGTCGGAGCCCGCATGCTCGCACCCGGACCCGCCCGCGACCTGTGGGCCACTACGCGCGCCCAGATCTCGATCACCGCACCGATCGCCGACGGCGCACCAAAGCTTTTGGGCTACAGGCTATCTCACTACTCGGGCGACGCCGCAGACATCGACGTCTACAGCATTCACCCCGACAACTCCCTGACCCGCAACAGCACCCGCGTGATCTGGCACGTCGACGACTGGCGACTACGCCCGCCCGAAGACCGCACGCGCAGCCCGGTCAGCGCGGTCGACCTACCGCCGGCCGACATGGTCGCGCTCCCGGCGCGATAGGAGAGCACCCCCGATGAAATCGTTCCGCCTGCTGATCATCCTGCTCGCCAGTATCACCGCCCTGGTCATCGCGGCGTTCGTATGGACCCTCACCGGTGACAACGACGCCCCCGACACCGGCGGGGATCCCGCCGGCCCCACGATGCCGACCCATCGAAGCTTCCCCGACCTCACACCGAGCGCGACGTCACTGCCGCCGATGACCGACCTCTTCGGTTCGCGCCTGGAAGTACCCACGGAGGAATCCGGCGTCGCGCTCCAGCAAGAACCCACCGCACGCCCCGATCCGGCGCGCCCGGACTATCTCACCGCGCCACCGGCATGGATGCAGTGGCAGCGAGGGTGGGGCGGTGCGGCGCTACCGGTCTCCGGGAGCGACGGCCCGGCACGGATCCAGCGTGGAGTCGCCACCGATTTCGCCCGCACGCCGCAAGGCGCGGCGCTGGCGGCCCTTGACGCGCTCGGGCGCGCGCTGGCAGCGCCGGAGGGGACATGGCAGCGGGTGGTGGCGGAGCGCTACTACGGTGGCGGGCCCGCGCTGGTGTCGCGGTTCGCGCGCTCACGCGAACGCACTGCTGATGCCGCCCGCTACGTCGTCGTTCCCGACGGTGTGCGAGTACGACCCGGATACCGCGACGACCTGGCGGTCGTGGAGATCGCCAGCCGAGCCGAGGGCGGCTACGCGATTGCGACCTGGCCGATGGCGTGGATCAGTGGCGACTGGCGCGTGCGCGTTCCCGACGACATCGAAACCCTTTGGGGTCCTGCGGCATCGGTGCCGACACTGACCGGCTTCGGCTCCTGGAAGAACCAGCCATGATCAGCGTCGCGCGAACCGGTCCGCCGATGCACACCCAACTCGAACTTCCCGGAATTTGCGACCTGCCTCTCGGACCCCAGCAAGCATGCGAATCACTCGGCAATGCCGCCTCCGATGTCGCGAGTTCGACCTTCGAAGACCTGGTGACCTCTCTCGGCGAAGGCATGGCCAAGGCCCTGCGGATGGCGATGACGTGGTGGACCACGTTGCCGTCACCCCAGCTGACAACTAGCGATGGCAGTCCAGGACCAGTACTGGCCGGGATCAGGGACTACACCAGCGGACTGCAAGTCCTTCTTCTGACCGCCGGAATCCTTTTTGCTGCTGCGCGTTTGGCACTGGCCAAGCGTGGCGGGACCGCGGGGGAGGCGCAGGAGTCGTTTCTGATGCTGGCGAAAGCGATTTTCGCTTCGGCGGCCTTCGGTGCGGTGATCACCGCCGGAACCCGTGCAGGAGAGCAATTCTCCGAATGGGTGATCCAGGAGGCCAGCCGAGGCGACCTGGACGGCGTCGTCACCCATTTGGTGGAGTTCGATCTCAGACACGGCAGCAGCCTGGGATCAGGCGTGTTGTTGGTGTTGTTCTTCCTCGGCATCATCAGCATGCTGGTGCAACTGGTGATGCTGGTTGTCCGCCAAGCACTGCTGATTCTCGTCGTCGCGGTCCTTCCCCTCGCGGCCGCAGCCTCGGGCACCGGACCGGGCTCGCAAGCCTACAAACGGTTGCTGAGCTGGTCATTGGCGTTCCTGTTGTGGAAACCGGTCGGTGCGCTGGTGTACGCGATCGCGTTCACCGTCGCTGGACGTGATCAGCAAGATCCGCAACTGATGCTGCTCGGGCTCATTCTGCTGGTGATGACGGTAGTGGTGCTCCCGGCACTGATGCGCCTGGTCGCGCCCGCTGTCGCCACTCTCGGTGGCGGCGGAGGGGCGGGGGCAGCACTGGCCGGCGGGCTCGCGGGTGTCGCGATGGCAACAGTAGGCAGCGGTGGCGGCTCGGAAGGCCGCAAGGTCGCCGAAGGCGAGAACTCACCAGGCGCAGGCGGAGCAGGAGCGCCACCGTCGGCACCACCACCCGGGGGTGGTGGAGGCCGACCAATGCCCGGAGGCGCCACTGGTGAGAGTNGGCGATGACGGGGCGGATGTACGGCCGTTGGGAACGCCCGCGCAGCGCAGGGTTTTTCGGGTTGACCTGGGGCACCAGCATGCTCGGGCTGGGGTTGATCATCGCCATCATGCTCGGGTTCATGATCACCCGATCCTTGCCTATGGCGGGCGCGTCGATCATGGTGGCGGCGCTGATATTCACGCCGATGGCCGTGACGATTAATGGACGCACGGGGTGGGAATTCACGCTACTGCGTATGCAGTTCGCTGCCGCGCGCGCCCGCGGTGAGCTGGTGTATCGGGCGGGGCGGTTCTCGAAGATCCCGGGCATCGCGAAACTTCCAGGGCTGCTGGCGGATTCGCGGCTCTCGGAGTACGAGACCGCCGGCGGGCGCCGGTTCGCGATGATCCACATCCGCCGCACCGACCACTACAGCGTGGTCCTGCGGGTAGTTCCGCGCGGTAAAGAACTAGTCGATCAGTCCCAAATCGATTCCTGGATAGAGGGATACGGCCAGTTCCTGGCCGCGCAAGGCCGTAGCGGGGAAGTGGTGGCGGTGACGTCGGTGCTGGAAAACGTCGTTGAAACCCGCTTGCGGCAGACACGCGAGGTCACCCGCCTCATCCGCCCGGACGCACCCCGCTACGCGAAGTCGGTGATGCGTGAGGCCGCCGCCGACACCGGCGGGGGCGGGGTCCGGATCGAGGCACGTATCGCGATCACCTACCGCGCCATCGGCAAAGGACGCATCCGCCGCGACGAGGCCGAGCAGGCCCGCGAAATCGGCCAGCGCCTCCAAGGTGTGTTGTCCCAACTCGCCCGCGCCGGTCTGCCCGCGACCCCGTTGCAGGCGTGGGAGGTCCTCGCGCTGGTGCGCTCACGCTACGACCTGGCCTCCCAACGCGACGCCGAAGCCGCGGGCGCCGATATCACCAGCACCCAGTCCTGGGACAGCGTCGGACCGATCGCCCATAACGATGCGTGGGACCACTACGTGCATGACGGGGCACGCTCGATCACCTGGGAGATGGACGCCGCACCACGCGGCGCGGTGATGGAGACCGGGCTCGAGGAACTGCTGCGGCCCCGCGCGGATGTGCCACGCAAACGGGTCGCGATCGTCTACCGGCTCCACTCCGCCGCTGAAGCGACCACGCTGGTGGATTCCGATTTCCGTGACGCGGTGGCCGCCCAGCAGACCGAACGCGGCATCGCCTCGGCTTCGGCGCGTATCCGGGTGGGCAACACCGGTGCAGCGCGTGAGGAACAGGCCCGCGGAGCCGGGTTGACCCGGTTCGGGCTGTACGTGACGGTGACCGACCACCTCGACGCCGACCTTCCCGGCATCGAAGCATCGGTGAGAGCAATGACCCCAGCCGCCCGGCTGGGGGTGCGTCGCTGCTACGGCAGCCAAGCCGCCGCCTTCGCCGCCAGCCTCGGCATCGGACTTATCCTGCCCGAGCACGCCAGCATCTCCAAGCGGGTGTCGGCATGAGAAACACCAAGCGTGGCAGCACTTCTCGGCCTAGTCGCACCGAGCTCGTTGCGGGTGTGCGGGTGCTCAGTCCCGGGGCGCGCACCGCAACCGAGGCGGCCGCCGCCACACCCGGTTTCCGTGGATGGCGGGCACGGCTGGCGATATCGAGCGATGATCACCGCCGGTCCACCGCGGCGCGGCGCGCCCAGAGCTCGGGCCACGACGATGGCTTCGACCGATCGCTGGCACCGTTGACCGACCGCGGCTACCGCGGGATCGGCGGCGGCCGCGCCTCGGTCGTTCCGGCAACACCGGAATGGCGGGGAACCACCGTCCAAGTCGCCGGCCTATGGCCCTACGCGGTCGGTGCGAGCGCACCGACGGTCGGTACCCCAGTCGGAACCCACTACATCACCGGGGGACCGGTCCACTTCGACCCGATGAGCTGGTTCTTGCGGGGCTTCATCACCGCACCGATCTGTTTCGTGCTGGCGCTCAACGGGTTCGGGAAATCCAGTCTCATCCGGCGCATGGTCACCGGAGCGGTGGCCGCTGGACGAACGGCGCTGTGCATGGGGGACACCAAGCCCGACTACCGCGATCTGGTGATCGAGCTCGGCGGCCAAGTCATCGACGTCGGCTACGGCCACGGCACCCTCAATCCTCTCGATGTCGGCGCGCTCGGCGCCGTCGTCACCCGGCTGCCCGACCCCGACCAACGTCGCCAGATCACCGCCCGCGTCGAAGCCGGGCAGGTCAACATCGTCGCCGGGCTGATCGAGCTCGTGCGCGGCGCACGCGTGGCCGACTACGAAGAAGTACTCCTGGCCGCCGGACTGCGTGAACTCTACAGCGCCACCGCCGGATTCAGCTACGACCAGCCACCGGTGCTGTCGGATCTGCTCGAGGTCATCTCCGACGGCGGGGACCGGTTGCGCGAATTCGTCGAAGAAGACGACGAACTCAGCTACCGGGCCGCCACGAAAACACTGCGCCGGTCCCTGCGCGCACTGGTCGAGGGGCCGTTCGGTGCGATATTCAACGGCCAAACCACCACCCGCCTCGACCTGGACAGCCCCGCGATCTGTGTGGATGTCTCCCGCATCCCCGAAGGCGACACCAAACTGCTGGCCGCGGTGCTGATGGTGTGCTGGAGTGACGGATTCGGCGCAGTCGCTGCCGCCCACGCGCTCGCCGATGCCGGACAAGCTCGGCCACGCGCCTTCGAAGTCGTCATGGACGAAATCTGGAGAGTCCTCGGTGTCGGGGAATTCATGGTCGACCGGGTCGATGCGCTGACTCGCTTGAACCGGCCCCTGGGCACCGGGCTGATCATGTGCTCCCACACCATCAAAGACCTCTCCAGCTTCGATTCCCTTGCCGCCCAAGCCAAAGCGCTGGGCTTTTTCGAACGCGCCCGCGCGAAACTGATCGGGCCGGTCGGACCCGAAGAGATCAACCGCATCCGAAACGCGGTCGGGATCACCGAAACCGAGAAACTCCTGGTCACCTCCTGGGCGGCCCCACGACCACCCACCGACGACGACCTGGACCCGTCCCGGCGCGAAACCCCGCCCGGCACCGGCTGCTTCCTCCTCAAAACCGGCGAATCCAACGAGCCCGGAATCCCCTTCCGCCTCACATTCACCCCCACCGAACGACGCACCGACGTGCACAACACCAACCGGCGCTTCGACAACCTAGCCGGATCCGGGCCGGACACCGTCCACACCGAGACCGCGCGCGGAGGTGAGCATGAACGCTGAACGAGACCCCGTAGCGACGCAGCTGTTCCTGCGGCGCGGCCGATTCCATTCCCAGGACCCGACCTTCGCCGCTGTGCGAGCCGATGCGATCGATGGCGAATGGGCATCGGCGCTACGGACGATCAACTATCTGGCCGGCAGGTCCGCTGCGGTCAGAGAGCGGTCGAGTCCGCTGAGCGCCGCTGATGAAGTGTTCGTTGATGACCTCGACTGGAACCGCCGTCACATCGAAGCCCTCGCCAAGGCGGACAACATTCCATACCGGTGGATCAACCACGCACGCGTTTGGGGCGCGTTCGGGATACGGATGGCCGCCGATGAACTGTTGCCAGCCCCGTGGATCGATCACCGGGCACGGCTGGCGCGCAGCATCGGTGCCGACATTGAGCGGCTGACCAGCATCGCCTCCGCCTGCGTTGTGCGCGCCCACCGCCATGGCACCGATGTGCTCGACGAGGCACTCAGTGCGGCCCAGCTCGAGCCCAACATGCGAGCCATCTGGACCAGCGCGGCCCGCACCGCCGAAGCGATCGGCGCCGAGGCCGACGAATGCCGCCAGCTGTGGCAGGTAACACCGCAGCGGTGGCGCGCCACCGTGAATCTGGACTTGAGTGCCGATCCGGCTGTATTCGATCGGTGGTGGTCGGTGTACACCGACCCCGACATCGCCACTCACGTCACCGCTTTCGTGGAGAACCTGCCCCTCTACGCCGAACTCGCCTCCCCCACCGGCTCACAGCCGGGCACCGGCACCGGCTTCGGGCCGCCGGAACCGGTGGTGTGGTTGACCGATGCCTCCCAGGCGCTGGAATCCGCCCTCGACCCCAACGGTGCCGCCGCCCACGCACGCTACGACATCGTCCTCGAGGCCGTCTCGGACCCCGCAACTGAATGGGAACCGCACTCCGAGACCGACATAGAACACGACCGGCCCCTGCCGCCCAGCATCACCGACCACGGGCCCGACCCGTGGGACTAGGAGAAACTGAATGCCTGTACCGCACAACGGAACTCAGGAACACGCCCCACTCCTGCCGTCGCGCAAGAACAAGGCGCTATCCGGCGCGGACAACCGCCGGCACGGCGGTATGGGAGCGAGATGTCTAAGACCACAACGGTTCACAGAAGGAAGCAAGCGATGACAGACAATAACGTGCACCTGCGCGCGTTTGAGCTCGCTGGTTGGAAAGCGCGACTGCTGGACAGAATCGCGGACTTGGCGGCCCGCCAATCACTGGTGCTGCACACGGAGTATCCAGGCTATCGCGACGGTGACGGCCGCGGCGCGGCAGCGATCGAGGGCTGGCGCTCTCGGCTGCGTGATCTTCATGCCATCCGCACCGAACTGGAAATCCGCGCCGAGCTGGTCGGGGTGGATGTCGAATTGATCGGCGCGGCAGCCGAAAGCGGGCACAGTGAGCTGCACTGGAATCACCTCGCGGACTACCCGCTCACGGTGGCACCGGATGATCCCGATCGCGCACCGCTGCTCGATGCGATCGCCGAGGACATGTGGACTCTCGAGCACATGGCCGCGGTCGAAGCAGCGCGGCAGGAGGAACAGAGGCACTTCATCCCCGACCCTGCGGCGCAGCAGCAGTACGAGCGCAACATGATCGCGCTCCGCACGCGGGTCAACCGCACGGCCGCGACGGTCGAGCTGACCGAGGCCGAGCAAGCCGAGATGGTGCACCGCGATCACGGTGACTGGATCCGGCTGGTGTCACGCACCGTGTACGGCTACAGCAACCTCGAGCTCGAGGAGCGCTGGCATGCCTACGCCTGGCCGGGCATCGAGTGGGATGCCCGTCGGGTGAACGCCGGACCCGTCGACGACGGCGAACTCACCGAGTCGAGCACGTGGGCACCAGAGCCCGGTGTGCTGATCAGCGAAGCGACGCGCGCTTTGGGCGTCGATATCGATGAGGCGCGAGTCGAGGCGTTCATCTACGGCGGAGATGTTCTCGACCACCTGGCTTCGATGGTCGGGAGTTCGCCCGGCGGCACGGCGGCGAGTTGGGGTAGTGAGCCGGTAGGTGAGGCTTTGGCCCGGCCACCGGAATTCGGCACGCTGGCCGATCCCGAATGATGTGGCCGGCACGCGATGACGATTCCCCTCTGCCCCCGACTCGCCGCCGTTCTCGCCGACCCGGACGGGCCGCAGGCGCGTTCAGTTACACGACCAGCTCGATGGCAACCGGCTGCACGCGACTACCCACAAACCCTGGCGTCCGGCGAAACCACGCAACCCATGCCGAGCTGCTCGGCAAAACTGCTGAGACACGGCGTGATCGGCCCCCCACCCGAGATCCAGGGACCGACGCCGTGGGCGCTGCTGCTGGTGAACGCGTATGGATACTTCCGCGAAGACCGTAACCGCGACCGCGGCGGGACTACCGGTCGTCTTGCTGTTATTGCTGCTGGTGGTGGTCGGTGCCGACCCTGCACTGTCGTGTGCGACGCCGCTGTCGGCGGGCAGCGCATCAGGGGTGAGCGGACCGACCGGGCAGAGCCTGGCCGGATTGAACGAACGCCAACTGCAACTGGCCCGCAACGGGGTAGCGATCGGGCTGCAGCGGGGGATGAGCGAATCGGTGATCATCGCCGAGCTCGCCGCCCAAGCCACCGAAAGCACCTTCCGCAATCTCGCGAACCCGGCGGTGCCGGACTCGCTGCGCTACACCAACGACGGCCTGGGCTACGACCACGATTCGGTTGGCCCACACCAGATCCGGTTCAGCATCCACGGATCGTTCGGTATCGCGCGGCTGATGGATCCAATCTTCCAGATCAATTGGTTCTACGACCGCGCCGCTCAACTCGGACGCGCCGCACAGCAGATGTCCCCTGCCGAACTCGCCCAAGCAATCGAGAACTCGGCGCCGAACGCCTATGGGGCGCAACTAGATCTAGCGCGACGGCTGTATGCGATGTTCGCCGGCCTCGACCCGCGGACGATGCCACGCACCGACCCCGGGACCGTGGCGAGCGGCTGCGGGCCGACCGGATCCGGGACGCCGGTTGCCCCTGCGGCCAGCGCATTCGGACAGGCAGTGATCGATCACGCCGCTCGTTGGATCGGCACCCCCTATGTATGGGCCGGTGGGGACGCCAGTGGCCCCACCAAAGGTGGGTTCGATTGCAGCGGTTTGACGTTGTATGCGATCTATCAGGCATCCGGTGGTCGGATCCGGCTCCCCCACTACACCCAGTATCAACAGGATCACCCCTCTGCGCGGCCAGTGTCCTTCGCGTCCAAATCCCCAGGCGACCTGATCTTCTTCACCTTGCCTGGGGAGTCGGATTCGCATCACGTGGGGATCTACTACGGGCGAGACAAACAAGGCAACGACGTGCTGCTGCATGCCCCGCAAACCGGCGAGACCGTCACGATCACACCGTTGTCGGCGTGGGACGGCGAGCGCATGGACATCCGCCGCTACCAGTCCGAAGACGTCGCAAGCAGTCGAACGTGAGCGAGGCTCTCCACCGCCCCCAAGACCGCTACCTGCGGAGCGCAAATCAATTGGGCGTCAGCATCATCGGGGCGCGCCAGCGATTGGGCCGAGGCAGGTGGTCTCGATGACCGATCCGGACACCCTGACGATCGCAGAGCTACCGCTGTGGCAGCGCAAGATCCTCGAGCAAACTCACGCGCTGGCCGCCGAACGGGCACGTCTGTCCGGGGATAAGCCGGTCTTTCTGCCCGAACGGTCGCAGTGGCAAGAGCAGCTGAAGAGCTACGACCGCTTCCGCCGCGAGCACAGGGCACGCGCGCGTGCCCTCTGCGTGCCCGAACGGTGGCTCGATGCGGTGAACCAGCAGGCGAGCTCGGGTCTGGTCTGGTCGGAAACGCAACCGCTGCCGACGATCAACACCGCACGCACGCTGCTGCTCGACGGACTCCGCCGCCAAGTAGAACGCCTCGACACCATGAGCGTCGTCGCCGCCGAACACCAGCACCGCCACAGCGTCGCGGCAGCCACGACCAGCAGCGACGGGGTGGCCGACCTCGACGACGAAGTGCGGCAGTTCCACTCGAACCTCGGCCAGCGATGGCTGCTGGCAACCGGTTACGCCGATGTCATCGGCGCGAGCGGTGCAGAGCGGCAACAGATCTGGGATGAAGTCACCGCCAGCAGGCCACGCCGGGCTGGGCTGGCCCGCTCGGCGGATGAGTCCGTGGTCGAGGAGGTCTGGCGCGGGTTCTGTTTCCCGGATGCCTACGACGAAGCCCGCACCCTCTATGAACTGCTCGTTCCCGCCCCCGAGGTCGATCCCGGTGCCGCGACCCCCGCGGCGTTCCCCTCCCCGCATGCACTGCTGGCCCAAGCCCTCACACAACGACGGCTGCACCACCCCCTCCCCAGCCCCTCGACCGACGCCGTCACCGCCGCTGTCGGCGACCACGTCGAAATCGACTGGAACGACGACGATCCCGGCCACACCCCGCCGGCTACGGAACCGACACCAGGGCTCGAACCATGAGCAGCCGCCAGATCAACCAGACCCACACACCGCATCCGAAGGACATCGACATGTCATTCCTGACTCGCGCCTCCCACCACGACACCGGCGCACTGCGATCACCCCAGAGAAGACCCCATTTGTCGGTCGACCCCGGTAGGGGACTGTCGCAGGCGCTCTTCGGCGACGGCGAGCACTACCTGCGCCACCTCCAAATCCGCGACGTCCTCGCCGAACTCGGCGATCTGCCCGGCACCGGTCAGACCCAGACCACCGAAGCCCGCGCCAGCTACACCCTGCTCGAACGCGCCATCGACGCACTCGGCGGCTCGGCACGAGCGATCGCCGCTGACGACCTCGCGTCCTACGCACTGTTCGACTGGTCCGCCGCGCTCGCACCGCGGCTGCTCGCACTGCTGTCGGGACATCTCAAACTCAGCATCGCCGCGATCGAAAACCTCGGCGACGGATCAGCATTCCAACAGGACTGCCTGCGCGATCTGGACACCGGACGTGCGACCGGAGTCACCCTGATCACCGAGCTCGGGCACGGCACCGACGCGATCCACCTGGAAACCACCGCGACCTGGCAGCCCGAACAGCGCTGCGTGCGACTCGACAGCCCGACCCCCGCTTCGGTGAAGTTCATGCCCAACCTCGCCGCCGAGGTCCCCCGGTGCGTCGTCGTGCTCGCCCGCCTGATCGTCGATGGCACCGATGAGGGGGTGTGGCCGTTTCTGATGCGGCTGCGCACCGCCGACGGCCTGGCCGCTGGTGTGGATATCAAGGCGTTGCCCGACAACGGATTCGGGCTGTGGATGGACAACGCCATGACCAGATTCCACGGCGCGCTACTGCCCGAATCGGCACTGTTGGGCGGGGAGGTCGCCGGATTCGACGCCACGGGCCGGTTCCACTGCGAGCTGACGACACAGCAACGCTTCGCCCGCACGGTGAGCCCGCTGTCGGCGGCACGGTTGGGCGTGGCCGGTGCGGCGGTGTCGGCGGCCCGCGCCGGGCTGGGATTGGCTATCGGCTACGGCCACCACCGCCGCGTCGGCCCCGATAGTGCGTCGATGATCTCCCACGACCACGTGGCCGGGCAGTTCGCGCATGCGATGTCGGATGTGTGGGCGATGACGTGTCTGGTCAACGCCGTACGCGCACACTGCGCCCGCGATGACATCGACAGCCGCGAGGTCGCGTTGTGGGCGATGCTCACCAAACCCGTCGCCTCCTACACCGCGTGGACAGTGACCACGATGTGTCGGCATCGCTGCGCAGCCCAGGGGATCCTGCGGGCGAACTACCTCACCGACTACGTCACGGCGTGCGAAGGGATCTTGACCGCCGAGGGCGAAACTTGGGCCACGCTCGGCGCCGCCGGACGCGCCGTGCGCCGAGCCGGGATCCCTCGCCTCATCGACGCCGGTGAACAACCGCGCGCGTGGTGGTACCGACTGCTGGCCGAACGCGAACGCGCCCTGGCACAAGCCCCGAACTCGACCCGGCACCCCGACCGGGCGGCCATAGACCTCGCCACCGCCGTCACCACCCGCACCGCAGTAGACGCGCTGTGGACAGCGGCCGCGGATGCCAGTAGCCCTGCCGTACAACGCATTCTGTACGACCTTGCAGCGCTCTACGGACTACGGCACGTCAGGGAGCACGCCGACTGGTACGACGCGCACGGATTGCTCGGCCGGGACCGAGCCACCCGGCTCAACCGCGACCTGTGGTCTCGTACCGCGGCCGTGGAGTACCGCCTGCCGATCCTGGCCCGCTCGTTCGCCCTGCCCGAGAACCTTCCAGCACCGATTGCCGGGGACACGACCGCGCGATGGATCGAATTCGCCGGGTGGCACAACACTTTCAGCTCTGCCGACACGAGGACGGAGAACGCGACAACTACCGGGGACGTGCCGGTTCGACCGGATTCGCTACCACCGAGAACCGAGGCAAGCCATGAGTGATCGTTGCGGTGGCCGGCTGGCTGACATCGACCGCACTGGTAGTCGCAACTACGCCCTCGCCAGCTCTTGCCGGCGTCAGCGACGGGAAGCGGGAGCCGTGAATTCTTCTCGCCGTCCGCGGGTTCAGGGATGACGACATGGCCAGGACTGGACCCAGCCGAGGCGGGAGCGCGGTGCCCACCGTGGTCCAGCAACGACTACTCAAGCAACTGCAGAACGTGACTGCCGACCTCGATAATGTGACCGGCTCGGCCGCAGACCGGCAGATGATGCGTGACTTGGTCACCACCGCGCGGCTGCTGCAAGACCAGGCGCGCGAGATCGGCATCCCCCCACGGTGGATCGCTTTCGTCCGAACCCAAGGCAACGCCGGCCTGCGCTGGAGCGACGGCCAACAGCTGCCCGCGTCCACCGCAGAGACACGCGAACAGCAACTGGCGCGGCTGCACATTCATGTGGACCAGCTCTATGAGATGGCCGCGCTACGCCGGATCTACCGGGAGCGAGGCAATCCGATCACGCCGTTGGCCGCCGAACGGTTCTCTGAGCATCAAAGGTTGCAGTGGCTGCGGGTCACGATGGTCTCCCGAGCACTCAATGTCACCCGCGGCGAGGTCGGCACGAGATGGTCCGGCGACCCCCAGCGGTGGACAGCGCTGCTGGAGGCGGCTCGAGCGCTGACACCGTCAGAGCTGTTCACACGGTGGAAGTCCTACACCACGGCCACTGCGGTAGCCCACGCGCGTTTGCGTGAAGCCACGCTACGGGCGGCTGGACTGGACCCCCTCCGCGCCGTCGCTCCACCTCGCCCACACGAGCTCCATCTGGCCGCCGAAACCGCGTGGCGCGGTACGAGAGCCTCCGACAGCGCGCAGGGCGCTGAGATACCCGCGACCGCCGCTGGTGATCCCGGTGTTCAGATCGCTGCCGCTGTCGAGGCCGCGACGCCGGAACAGAACTTCGCTGACGAACCCGACGCAGACAGCGCGACGGCGCCGGTACCAGAGATCGCTCAGCCACAGCGGGAGGTCGAACTATGAGCCTGCTGCATCAACAGCTTTGGCTACCAGAACGTTTCGCCACTGAATGTCGGCTGACTCGTCACCCACTCCACTTCGACACGAGGAGGTCGAGGATGAAATCCCATCGGTCCGTGGCCGTCGGTGCCACGGTGACTCCAGAAATGGTTGTGCGTATTCGCGCCCGCGAACTACGCACCTACACCCGTACCAGCCAGTTCGATCGTGTCGCCGCCCAGCACCAATTCAGTGACAGCGCGAGTTTCGACCGCTTCGTGATTGCCTTGCTGAATCTGGGAATCGACTACGACGGGCTATGTCAGGCCGAGGCCGCGCAGGCGGTCGAGCTGGCAGGAGGCAAGCTCGCGGTGCTGGCGGCCAAAGGACCGCGACTGAGGTTGTTCTCCGCAGCGACCATGGTCAGCTTCACCATCTGCCGCAGTGACGGTCGCCTGGTTTGGCACGACGTGTTCAAGAACCCGGCGGCAATCGGCACCGGCGCCATCGCCGCCGAAGCCGCAGCGCGCCAGGCGATCTGGCTCGCCGCGCTGGCGCGTGAGCAGGCAGGAGAGCCTGCGGCGACGTTGCGGCTGGTCATGGCTCAGAGCTACGAGATCACCACCCGCAGGCTGCGGCACGCAGCACGGACCGCCGGGTTGGTGCTGGAGCTGACAACCAGTGGTAGACGCAATCCCGCCGCCGAACAGCGTGCCCGCCGCGACGCCGTCTACTGGTCTGCCGCCGACTTGCGCAGCCTGTTCGACACCGACGAGGAGTCGGCATGAACAAGCCGATCACCACCCTCGCGGCGAGCATCGCGGTTATCGCGGTGCTCAGCGGATGCGGCACACAGACTCCCGCCCAACCACCGCGCCCCGTATCGCAGTGCGGCACAGCCGGTATCGAGCCCGCCACCGGCGAGACCGATGTGTGCTCGGCTGAATCGGTGCTGCTCACGGCTGTACGCACGATCTTCGGCTACCGGCCCAGCGAACAACCCGATCAGCGCGCCGCGTTCCGCACGGCCCGGGATCTGATCGACCCGGAGTTCGCTCAACAGGGGGAACCTTCGGCGCTGGTGTGGGCCCCGGTCGGCTCCGACCAGTGGCAGCAATGGCGCCGCGACGGCATCGAGATCACCACGCTGGTGCGCCTCACCCGAGACGACCACCCACCCGACACCCCCACCGCCGCCGCCCGGGTCCTGTCGGTGCAGATACGTCCCGCCGACCAACCGTCGATCGGGTTCGCCGTCTACGCCCGCGCCCACCGAACCACCACAACAGCAGCATGGCTGCTCGCCGCGTTGGAGGTGATCGCATGAGCGGGGAGCCAGGTGAGGACCTCGGCAAAGCGGTCCAACAGAACGTTTGGCAATCGTTCCAGACCGCGACGATGGTGGCGGGGTTATTTCAGCGTCGCGCCGGGGACGCTCGGTCGAGAACCGAATTCCTCCAGCGGATGCGCATCGCCGCGAACAAAGAGGAACGCTCAGCCGTCGAACACTGGTTGCGGGTGGAGGAAAAACTCGCGACCGTGCCGCAGCAGATCGAGCTCAACACCGCCAAGATCGAAGAAGTCAAACAGCGCACGACCAACGCCACCGAACTGCACAAAGAGGAACTGCGCCGGACGAAACGCCAGATCGATCGCTCCGATAAGGATCTGGAACGCCGCGACAAAGCAGGCGAGCTGGACAGCACGCACAAACAGGCCATCCACGACAAGCAGGTCGCGGCGTACGACAACCGCGAGACCCGCGCAAGAGAGCTGCACAAGCTCGACAAAGACTACAAAGCCCTGCTCATCGAGATCCGCCGCCGCGCAGCAGGATTGAGCGACACCCTCACCGACCACGGCGGAAAGAACAGCGCGGCGGGAGCGTCGACTGCCGCGCACGCCGCAGCGCAGGCCAGCGAGGGACTCTCCGAGGAGCACGCCGAAGCCGCGCGCGCCTACGGCCGTCGCTTCACCGAGGACACCGGCGTCGAACCCCACGACTTCATCGACGGCACAGTCGTGGCTGACACCAAGGTCCCGGTCGACGACGCCATCGATGCCGAAGTCGTCGAAAACTTCGACCCGGCCACCCCAGCGGCCCAGGGGAGTACGGCATCGAGAGTGTTCATCGCCGACACCGCCGGGCTGGCCGAAGCACTGACGGTGCTCACCCACCTCGAGCACGAATTCGCCGGAGCCAGTGAAGATTCCGACTCGCCTGCTGCCGACGGGACTGGGTACGACGCCGCCGTCGCCGACACACAACCGCCCTATGAGAGGGCCGCGGTGGATCCGGATGCGGGACTGGACTTCGGTTTCGACCCGCCACTGGCCTTGCCCGCCGCACCGGATCCGGAGCTCGGGCCATGAACCAAGCACCCACCCCAGCGGGGTCGAATGACGGCGGGAGCCGGTGACATGCAGACCCCGACCCGCCTACAAACATTGCTGCTCAAAGGAATTCAGAACCTGGCCCACGACACCTGGATTAAGACGAGCCATTCCGTGGCCGCCGGCCACGCCACCCCACCACCAGAGGTGGTCGAGCACATCGCGATGAACCACCGCAGCCTTACCGAGCTCGAGGACTTGGCCTCGCTGGTGGGCTGCCCACATTCCTGGCTGAACTACGCCCGCAAGGCCGGAGAACGCGGCGAACCCTGGAGCCCCGAGCGGCCGTTCCAAAGCCCGGACAAAGCTCCCCGTCTGGCGTTGATCGCGGCACTGGGCGAGAAAATACACAGCTTGCAGGACACCGCAGGTGTTCTCGCCGCCCACACCCTGCGCCAGCACACCCTCGATAGCGACGAGCAGGCCAATTTCGGGGCCGTGATGGGCGTGCGGTGGCAGCGCCTGGGCGCGGTGGCGCACGAGCTGGGGCTGACTGATCGAGAACGAGACCAGGTGTGGTCGCGACACGGCAGCCGTCACTGGGCCAACGTCGTGGCCCAGGAGTGCAGCCGCCACAGCGACGAGGAACTGAGCAACCGGTTCAATGCCGTCGCGCACGCCAACTTCTCGATGGAAGCGACACCGTTGATGGTGATGCTCCAGTCCGGTACAAGCCTGGAGCACATCACCACGCAGATGCCGCATTCGGCGGAAAAGATGGTCGAACTGGTCGACGTCGCACTCGACGCCATACCCCGCGAACCCGAGGCCGCCCGCCTCAACGAAGCCGTCGCCGCCGCCACACCGAGCGAGCACGCCGCCACCGAGCCTCCACACAACGAATCCGCCTGGGGCGGAACAGAACCCGAGGTGATCGCGCGGGTGGCTGACTACGGAACCGATCCATGAACCGTGGACGGTTCCCGCACACCCTCGTTTCACCATATTTCCCGATCGGAGCATGACCGATGAATCGACCGATACCAGAGGTGGAGAACCTGCCCAGCTGGAAGCTGCGGCTGCTCGAGACGATCCAGAACACCGCCGCCGACCACGCCAAAGCCGCGAGACACGGCTTCCCCGACCATGAACCGCACGACGGCGGCGGGGACATCAAGGTGCAGACCTGGCGCACGCATCTGCTGGTGCTGCGAGCCGACCTGCACGAGATCGAACTGCGCGCTCGTGGCGTGGGGGTGCCGAGCGCCGCGATCGAGGCGGCCCGCGAGGCCGGGGAATGGGGCCAGCGGTGGGGCGACAGCGTGCACTCACCACCAGTGATGCGCCACGGCGAAGAACCGGTTCGCGCGCACATGGTCAGCGGCATCGCCGCCGATGTGTGGCAGCTCGAGCACATGGCCATGATCCGGGTCGCGCACGAGACCCGCTGCCACGACCGCCGATTCCCGCACGACCCGCGCGCCGTAGAGCAGTTCGACCGCAACATGGCGGCACTGTGGCAACGGGCCGCCGCCGTCGCCCAGGTCATCGAGTTGACTGGCACCGAAGCCCGAGAGCTCTGGGGACGCGACCGGCACGGCTGGCAGCAGCTGGGCGAGGTGACGGTGGGCTCATACAGCGACACCGAACTGTATGAGCGCTGGCGCACCCATACCTGGCGTGGTCTTGAACACAACGCCCGCCGCGGCACCGACAACCTGGGCGTGCCCGCGGGCACCGACCTGGCCGGGCCCCGACCACCGTCACCGCCAATTCTGATCGAGCACGCCACCGAGGCCCTGTCGATGCAATCGGCAGGTCGCAGGGCCGACAGCCAGGTCGAAGCCGCACTGGCGAATACACCGGAGCCGACCTGGACCGAGGAACCCGGCCCTGATCCCAACCCGACGCGCGAGGCCGGTCACGGCGTCGACCGCGACCTGTGAGCGGCCACGATCATGACCACACCATCGCAACCCCCACCCTCGGAACGGGTAATGGACTGGCGCGACCAGCTGCTGCGCCCGATTCAGAGACTGGCCGCCGAGGAAACCCGCGTCCGCAAAGCCGGATACGAGACCGGCGAAGACCCGAGCCAGGATCACGAACGCCAGGCCGCCTTCGTCGCGAAACTCGAGGAGCTGCAACGCCAACGTGAACAGTTCGAGCACGAGGCGTTGAGCGCCGGCATCCCCGCGCAAGTGATCGACGATGTGCGCGAGTACGGCCACGACGGCACCCGGCCCGGACCACCACGCACCACATCGGCACGAGATCCAGCCGGTGAGAAGACCATTGAGGCGCTGTGTCAGGACATGCTCGCCGTCGAGATGTGGGATCTCGAACGCATGGTCAGCCTGGAAGCGCTGCGACGTGCCCGTATCGAAACCGGTCACTGGCCTTTCGGGAACAACCCCCTGGCGGTACGGCAATTCGCCGAGAACACCCACCGGCAATATCAGCGAGTCAACGCCCTAGCCGCGGCAGTGGGGATCACCGCGCACGACGCGGCCACGCTGTGGGGCGCGACGGCCGAGAGTTTGCGCAGATTGCATGCGGTCACCCTCGAACGCCTCGACGAGCTGAGCGTGGTCGCCGAATGGAGTCGATACGCCATGGCAAGCCCCAAACCCGCACGCCCGCCCTACGTTTCCGCAGATCTCGACGTCGACAAGGTGCTGGCCGACGCCGGCGTCACACCACCGACCCCACAACAAATGCTCGACGTCGCCAAGGCCGCGCTGCGCGCGGAATTCATCGACGCCACCCCAGACCACGACCTCGGACCCAGTACGGCTGTGACACGCGCAGTCGAGTCCGCCCTGCCCGAGAGTGCGTCGAGCTGGGGCGGCGAATACGACGACGGCCAGCACATCCCCGAAAGTTCCCACCCGGACGTGGGTCTGGATACCTGAGTCCCTCGAAGAACGGAGCCACTAGGACCCTGACCGAATAACCTGCCTCGCCTGCTTTTCGTCGGCGGCTGGTCACGGGGTAGTGACCACCACGCCGAACCCGATTGCCGGGGACATCTGAACACCGCTGCCACCTCGCGTTGACGACGCGTGGCACGCACCCTCCGCAGGAGGTCGACGATGTCCACCACCACCCTTTCCATCCCTTCCGCGTTCGTCGGATCACCGCAGTTGGCTGACCATGCCATCAGCGATGCCACCCACATGGGGCCAGTGTCATGAGCTGGCTCGAGCGGCGCACCGGTCCCAATACTCCTGAGCACTACCCCGACGCCGCCGACGCTGATGAAGCACGACTGCGGGCTGATGCGGCGCACTGGTACTACCTGCGCGAGATCGCAAAATCTGCCGACACTCCCGAGCAGAGTGCTGCATGGGTCCGTGAGGCGGGCGCGCTGGCCGTCACCTGGAGCCGTCACGAGTCCGTGAGCCGTCGCATCCAGTGGCAGCGGCTGCGCGATGCGTTCACCAAATGGACCAATTCTCCCGACCAAGCGGCCCGGGAGATGCGGGACCTTGAGCGTGCCGTCGCTGCGGGTATGGAAGGCGTCGACGAGATCGGGTTGCGCAACCTGCGTCAAGCTGGTGCACAGACCGGCCGTTGGGAACCGGGCATCACCGGCTCCGAGCACTACAACTCCCATTTGGAGCCGGTTACCCGAACACCGAGCGCGGCCGCCGACGCGAGTGCAGACCGTGGCGCGGGCACTGCCCCCGCCTCCATCGTTGATTCGACCCCACCGTGGCCCAGGTTGCTCGCCCGCGCGTTGGGAGTCCCGCAGCATCTGCAGAACCTCGACGAGGCCGGCGCGATTATCGCCGAAACCGAGCAGGCGACCGGGGCCACTCAAGTATTCGACATCTCCACGGTCGACGATCGTGCCGCGGTGGCGGATCAGAGCCGATCGCCGAAGGTCACCACGGAACCTTCGGGCACGCCACAGCAGCAACTGCAGGCGTTGCAGACGCTGCAGGACTTGTATGCCGAGCACACGCGCACCGTCGGGAGCTTCAACGACCTCACCGCGGACACCGTCACAAGCAACCTCGCCAAAGTCGCGGAGCTGGAACAGATTATGACGGCCGCCCGGAACGCCCGCGTGGTCGCAGCCCAGGCGGGCGCCTCGACCGAGGTGATCAGAAGTGTCTCGCTGGCCGGGCAGAGCGGCACCTACTGGCGTGAGGGCCCGGGTGACCCGCGCCTGAACTCCACTGCCGACGTCGGCCCCCACGTCGACCCCGCGTCAGGCCACCACAACGACACCGCCTCACCCGATCCACCCGCGCAAGTCACAAACGCCACGCCGGGCGGAGTCGCGATCGACCAAGCCATCGAAGACGCGTCGGCCGAGGCCGAGCCCACCGACTGGCACGGCCCCGTACGGCCCGAGGTGAACCGGTCCACCCCACCACAGGATGCCGCCCGTGACCCGGACTTCTGAAAACCACTGCTCATGAAGATCTTTCGACGACACGGAGGGAATTGATCATGATCGCGACTAGGGAAACCCGGCGCCGAACTAAACGCGGGGTCGGGGAGGAAACCGCGCTGCTGCTGGTGTTCGTGGCATTGGTGCTCATCGCGCTGGGGGTGTGGGCGGCCTGGTGGGTGGGCAGCTGGTGGGCCGGGCTGCCGGTGGGCGGGCATCCGGTCGCCGTACTGGCCTCCCTTGCCTTCGGTGAGCGCCCGTGGCCGTGGCAGGCCACGGTAACCGCGGCGGTGTTCGCCGCCGCCGGTGTCGGTGCAATGTTCGCGTGCTGGCGGATGCTGCACGCCGGCAGCGAGATCGACGCGGCGGCGCGCACGATGCAGCGCCCCGGTGAGATCCGGTTGGCGCGGGCGCGTGACAACGCGATCGCCAACCAGCGCCTGTTGCGTGATGCCGCGCCAGAGGTCCAGGCCATGGCGGGGCCGCCGCTGGGCAAGACGGTGATCGGGGGAGTGCAGCTCTACGTTCCGGCCGAGATGTGCGTGACGATCACCGCCGGAGCGCGCACCGGCAAAACCATGGCGTGGGCGGTGGCAGCGGTGCTGGCGGCATGGGGACCGTGTATCGCGACCTCGATCCGGCCAGATCTGTACCGCCACACCGTCTATGGGCGCGAACAACGCGGCCGGGTCTGGCTGTGCGACCAGCAGGGTGTGACCGGCGCACCGGTGTGCGGGTTCTGGGTCGACCTGCTCGAACAGGTCGACACCCTACCCGCCGCGCGGAAGCTGGCCAGCTTCTTCGTCTCCGGATCGACCGCCTCGGCGACCCAAGCGGCGAATGCGAAGGTGGACAGCTACTTCGACGGCGGCGCGCAGGAACTGCTGGCGTTGTACGCCTATGCCGCGGCGTGTGCGGGAGGCGATCTGCTGCATGTGGCCGAGTGGCTCGGCCGTGACCAGGACCTGACCCCGGCGCTGATCCTGCGCCACTACGGACACCACCGCCAAGCCGAGCGCATCGTCGAATGCCAAGCCCTCTACGCCCGCCAGCGCGACGGCCTCTATGACATGGCCCGCAGGTTTTTGAACGTGCTCTCCGACGAGGGCTACGCGCAGCTGATCACCCCGCCGCGCCGCCAGCAGCTCCGCGTGCGCGAGACCACGGCCGGTAAGAGCGGCCGCGAGAAGATCGTGATCGACCGGACCGAACAAGACCAGACCCATGATCTGCCGCAGTTCCGGCCGCGTGATTTCGTCAGCTCGAACGACACCTTGTACGCGCTGTCGATGGCGGGCGCCGATAGCGCGACCCCGCTGACCGCGGCCCTGGTCGGGCAGATCCTCGAGGCCGCCCTCGCCGCGGCCCGCATGCGCCCGGACGGGCGCCTCGCGGTGCCGCTGCTCGGGGTCTTGGACGAGGCAGCCAACTGCGCGCGCATCTCGGAATTGCCCTACTACTACACCTACGCCGGTGGTAGCGGGATCGTGCTCATGACCATCCTGCAGGTGTTGGAGCAAGGCGAAGATCTGTGGGGTCCCAGCGGCCTTAAAACGATGCGCGCGCAGTCGATCGAGGTCTACGGCGGTGGCATCGCC
Organism: Nocardia suismassiliense; assembly: GCF_900269665.1. GTDB lineage: Bacteria > Actinomycetota > Actinomycetes > Mycobacteriales > Mycobacteriaceae > Nocardia > Nocardia suismassiliense. The sequence goes on along the minus strand of NZ_LT985361.1, from coordinate 6,020,940 downwards.
GCGGTCGACTACCTCGAGCACTGGGCGGCGATGACCGGCCCGCACGATGTCGCCGATCGCTCCCGCAGCCACGGAGCGGGCGGGGTCAACCGTAGCCTGAACTGGCGACCCGAGCCCATTCTGGACGTCTCGCTGCTGGCCGCGCTGCCCAAAGACCGTGCCATGGTGCGACTTCCAGGCTACGGGCCGGTCGTGGTCCGCAAGATCTGGTGGCAGCAAACCGAATACGCGCCCCTGATCCACGCCTCACTCGCACGCTTCGAAAAAGCCGCCACCGCCCCGGCCGCACTTCCCGCGCCACCACCAGAGTCCGATGACCAGGGACCGCGGTCATGAGCGCCCCCTCCGTCTCTGCTGCGGGTGCCCAACCTGCACCGTTGGCGCCCCGCTACCGCCATTTCACCGATTTCGCCGAGCACTGGCTACTGCCGTATGTCAACGTGCGCCTGGCCGAGGCGAACCGGGAGAACACTTACACCTGGTGCCCGCAATGGTGGGCACACCGGGCGGTCGCGGTACGAATCGCGCACCTGCACAGCGCCTTCGAAGGCCAACGCCGTTCCCGCGCCGGCACCGCCTTGAGCACGTTCCTGCTGGCGGTCGACGGGCACCTGCGCACGATTCTGGATGCCGCCAACGGCCCGCTGCACCGCTGCACCCGCCAGACCCATGTGAGCACCCCGTCGCTGCCGTTCGATCCAGTACCCCCGGGCTGGTTCGGCCGCCCCAAAGCACCGAAACCGACACCAGCCGGGGAAAAGAAGGCTCCGCCACCGGTGTTCGCGCACTACTCGGAGTTCGTGACGGACTGGCTGCTGCCGGTGACCTCGATACGGATCGCGGCCAACAACCGCGAAGGCCAGTACAGCTGGTGCCGACAGTGGTGGCGACACCACAGCGTCGTCGTGCGCTTCGCGGCAATCCACCTGGCTTTCGAGGCCGGTGCCCGCGCCGATGACCCCGCCGCGATGAGCACGTTGTTCCTGCGCCACATCGACGTCCACCTGCGCGAGGTCCTCGACGCGGCCAAAGGCCCGCTGCACCGCTGCACCCCCGACCAGCACGTCGAATGTCCTGGCCTGCCCAGTGCCCCGATCCCCACCGCCTGGTTCGGCCCGCCGGGAGCGAGCACACCGACCGAGCTCAAGCGCCTGGGCTTCGGGCCGGACTTCCGCACCCTCGCCGAGACCATCACAGGAAGGGACTCCTCATGAGAATCCCGACACCGCCGCAACGCCAGGTGCTCACCGCGCTGCACGACCACTGCGCGCACCTGGCTGCTTTGCTGACCGAAGCGGCCCGTCACCGCGCCGGCACCGGTGAACGCCCGCCGCAGAGCTGGTATCGCGACTACCAAGAGCACGCGATCCTGCGCGAAGCGCTCGAGCAGGTCGCTGCCGCCGGTGGGGTCCCGCGAGCGTGGATCTCCCACGTCCACGAGCACGGATCCACCGGCACGCCATGGCCCCCCGACATCCCCCTGCGACCTCCCGATCCTGTCGACTGGGACCGGGTCCTGGGCCCACTGTGCACAGACGTTGCCCGCCTGCAGGAATGGACCGCCCTGGACCTGGCCCGCCGCGCGGACAGTCCCGATCGCGGCTTCGGCGCGGCGGCGTTCGACCACAACCTGGCGGTCCTGCGCGCCCGCACCACCGGTATCGCCAACCTGCTCGGACTCGACACCGACCTCGGCGAACAACTCTGGGGCGATGTCCAAGACTGGGCCCACACCGGCGTCGCGGTGCTCGATGGACTGTCCGCCGAGCAGGTCATCGACCGCTGGAACATCGCGGCCTGCACCGATACCGGCACCTACACCCTGCACGCGAGCGCTCTACGAGCAGCAGAAATCGCCCTCGACGCAACCCCGGCTCTACCCGCCCACGAACACCTCGTCGCCGCACTGACTCACGCACTGCCCTCACTACACGCACGGGATGAAACGCCATCACCCGGCGTAGCGATCGCATCAGCCCTCACAGCGGCGGACGGTAGCGAAACAAGTTCGGAAACAGCACTGTTCAGCTGCGCGACGGAGGTCGATCCCTGGGGGCCCGACGGTGATCCGGACCGGGACATCCCCATTCCGATCTTCGCTTCGCATGCCGAGGGGCTCGAGCGGTGAGTACACCACCGGCGACCGGCAAGCGAGTTGGTGAGCTGCCTGCCGAGCACGCGGGGATGCTTCGCCGGATTCACGCACTGGCACAGCGTGGGGCGCAGTTGCATGCCGCCGCACGAGACGGCGCGGCCGATACCGACACGGCGACAGCAACACTCGAACAGTTGCGCATGGTGGACCGCGATCGTGCGATGACCGAAATCCGTGCCCGCGCCACCGGTCTGCCCGCGGGCTGGATCGATCACGCACGCCGACTCGGCCGCACCGGCCAGCCCTTCACCGACGACCTCCGGCTGCCAGCACCCGCACGGCAGCCCGAGAGACCCACGGCCACCCGGGTCCTGGGAGACACCCGTCAAATGACCGAAATGGCCGCGGTCTTCGTCACCCGCGAACACCTCCTCGCCCGTGCGGGCACGACAGAACCCGATCCTGTTGCCGCAGAACAGTTCCGCAGAAACTTCGACGCACTGTGGACGCGCGCCGTCCGCACCGCCGACGCGACCGAGATGTCGCGGCGGGTTCGCGCCCGAACCTTCAGAATCGACGCGGACCTGAGCGAGCGTGTCACCGAGCTCTGGCACTACAGCCGCGCCGACCTCGACGCGCTCTTCTACCACCACGCCACACCGTCGATCGCGTCGAGCGTGCGGCGCTCGCTGCGGAGCCTGCACCGAGCCAACCCCGACCCCAAGACCACAAGCACCAACTCAGAGCGTGCCCAACCACCCGAACCGGCGGCATTGATCGAGCACGCCCGCGAGGCCCTGCACGTCGTACTGGCCCGCCACTACATGCACATCATCCTGTCCGAGGAACCCGACACCGGCCGCGCCATCGACACCGCACTCGGCGACGCGATCGGCGGCACAGTCGACCTCGGGGACACCACCCCAGAGGCCGATCCAGGCCAGCCCGCAGTCACTGCCGTTCCCGAGCACGAGCTCGGGCCCGATCCCTGACCACCGCGCGCAACGATCCCACGCCCTCGGCCATGAACCCGCTCTTCTCACCTCACGACCCTTCACGAAAGGAAGCAATGACCATGAAACGAAAGGTGCATTTCGTCGGCAGCCTGCCCGGACCGCTCATGAGCAGCCCGCGCGCCGCGATGGAGTGGATCCTCGACCACCGCGGCGGACAACCACTGACCGCGCTGCCGTGCGACATCGATCCCAACTGGATCATCGACTACCTGCGCGACCTCCATACCCGCACCGACGTCTTCGACTTCGACCACACCCCAGACGATTACGCCGACTACAACCACATGCCGACTGGCCGAATCCGCTCAGGGGTCACCCTCGCACCCCACCATCTCACGATGCGCCGCGTCGGCACCATCGACCACATCGTGACCCACTACACCGCACTGCGCCGCGATCGCCCAGAACTCGCCAACGTCAAACTCCAACTCAGCCAACCCAACTCACTGGATATGAGCCTGTTCGCCCTCGCTGGCTCGGCCACCGGCGACGGGCTACCGATCGGTCAAGCCCTGAGTCATCTCGGCGCACTCACCACGGCTTTGCGCCATGTACCGGTGTTCACCCAGGCCATCTTCCAGGAAATAACCACCCTCACCAGAAGATACGGCTCGCTCATCACCTGGCAGGTCGAGTCCCCGGTCGCGCTGCTATCGCTGGTCAAAGCCACCGAGCTGCACGCCGCTCTCATGCTCGCGGCGATGGTCGCCCGCCAGCTCGCCGGAGTGTTCACCGGCCTGCATCGTCTCGGCGCAGCATCGAGCCTGCACCTGTGCTACGGCGACTACCGCCACACCGCCTTACTGCAACCACGCAGCCTCGGCCCCGCCGTCGCGCTGCTCAACCCGCTGGCGCGCCAGCTGCGCCGCAACGGTATCCCGCTACCGACCGTGCACATCCCCTGCGCTCACGGCGGCGAACCCGCATCCCTGGATCCCCGCTTCTACACCCCGCTACGACGCCTGGATCCGGGATGGACTCTGATCGCCGGGGTTGTCTCACCGGCCAGCGTCGTCGACTCCATGATCAGTCTGCGCCTGTTCGAACGAGCCGCCAACCGGCCCGCGCACGCCGTAGCCACCGCCTGTGGCCTGGGTCGATGCACCCTCGCTGGCGCCGAACAAGCCGCCGGAGCGACCGCAGCGACCGCCGCCTTCTCCGATCACTGGCTACCGGCCCCCGCCCGCGATAACCACGAGCGCTCCGACACCGGTCCGGCGACAGCGAACCGAGCGTGATCCGCGCCCAGCGTTATCGGCAGCCATGACCGGTCCACCACACCGGCGAGATCCCTGCCGGCCGAACCCACACCGGCCCCGCACACGTTCGCCACGACCACGCAGCCTCCGCATCATCGAGAACAGGACTCCCATGACTCTCAGCCTTGACCGATTCACCCGTCCAGCAACCGTTTACAGCCACCAGCTCGGCACGCACCGAATCACCTACCTACCCGACGGTGTCGCGCTGCTCGAACCCCGCGCCTGGCTACCGGGTGCCGATGAACAGACCTGGCGCGACCACACCCACCTGCTCAACCCCGACGGATACCTCGTCGCCAGCGTCGGTGCCCTCATGATCGAAACCGACGACCACGCCATGCTCATCGACGCCGGCGTCGGCCCCCTGGCCCTGCCCACCCCCTTCGGCCTCCTGCGCGGCGGACAGCTACTGGAAAGCCTTGCTGCAGTGGGCAAATCAGCGTCCGACATTGACCTGATCGCGCTGACGCATCTGCACCTCGACCACATCGGATGGCTGTGGCAAAGCGCACCCGGAAGGATCACGAGCCCCTTCGCCCACGCCGAAGTACTCGTCGGCGCGATCGAATGGTCCCACCCCGAACTCGCCGCCACCGACGGCGTCGCCCCCGAAATGCTGGGGGTGTTCGCATCCCAAGTCCGCACCGTCGATGACGGCGAGACCATCGGCCCCGGCGTCGAAGCCATCGCCACCCCTGGCCATACACCCGGACACATGGCCTACAGCATCGCCTCGGGCGGGCGTCGGTTGCTCGCCTTCGGCGATGCCCTGACCAGCCCCATCCAGATCCACCACCCGCACCTGAGCGCGGCAGCCGACGACGATCCGACTCGATCGGTCACCACCGCCCGCCGCCTCATCGAAGAACTCAGTCACGGCGACACGACAGGTTTCGGAGTCCACTTCGCCGACGTCCAAATCGGCCGCGTCACCCAGACCAGCCAGAGCCGCCAATGGATCACCGAGCAGCCCAGGTGAACCACCATGCGCGACGAAACATCGGCTACCGCACAAGCACTGGTGGTCGCGGGGTCCGGTACTCCGGTTCCCAACGGCCAGCGCCGGTCGGAACCTTGCTTCGCGACCGGGCATATCCCGCGCACGCGCAGAGCAATCAGTGTTATCACCGCACTCACCGCGCCGGTGATGCTGGTCGTGGCACCCGGCATCGCGTACGCCGATCCACCAGATCCCGCCGCATGCACCGCCACCGCCTTCGACGTCCCCGGCGGCCGCCGGGCACCGGACAAGCGCCCCAACACCGGCGACTATCACCGCGCCGTGCACGAGTGGCTTACCACCGCGACCGCCCAGTCCGGCGACCTAAGCCGTTCGTGGGCCGGGACTGGCCCCCGCTGGCGGCACGTATCGCCCAGACGACGGATCGGGCCCTTGCCGTCATCGACCGCGCGACCACACCTCAACACATGGAATCGAGATCGGAATGCTCACACAACCCAGACAAAACCACCGGCACCTGACCAGCGGTATCCCGCGCTTCAAGGTGGTCATCGTCGGAGCAGGCTTCGGCGGAATCGGCATGGCCGTGGGGCTCAAAAACGCTGGTGTCGAGGACTTCACGATCCTCGAGGGCGGCGACCAGGTCGGCGGTGTCTGGCGCGACAACACCTACCCCGACTGCAACTGCGACGTCCCCGCACACCTCTACTCGTTCTCCTTCGCCCCCTACCGCGATCGGAGAATCCGATACCCGGGGCAACGCGAAATCCTGGCCTACCTCCACAGCGTGGTCGACGAACACGACCTGGAACCACACCTGCGACTCAACACTGCCCTGAGCGACGCCACCTACCTCGACACCGAAGGCCGGTGGTGGCTGACAACCACCACCGGCCACACCATCGTCGCCGAGGTCGTGATCGTCGCCGTCGGGCAACTGCATCGGCCTCACATCCCCGACATCCCCGGTCGAGACAAGTTCACCGGGCCTTGGTTCCACTCGGCTCGATGGGACCACACTCAAGACCTGCACGGTCGCGACATCGCGGTGATCGGCACCGGATCCAGCGCAGCCCAATTGCTGCCTTACCTCGCGGCCACCGCCCAGACCGTGCGCGTCTTTCAACGCACCCCACACTGGGTCCTACCCAAACCCTCCCCACAGTTCGGGCCACTCGCCAGGACAGCTCTGCACCTGCCGTACGCCCACCACCTCTACCGGCAAGCGCTCGCGACCGGCGCCGACCTCATGCTCGAGCCGATCATGCGGCGCGGATGGTCGGCCCGGCCCGCGGAATGGGCCGCCCGCCGATACCTCCGCCACAAAATCGCCGACCCGGAATTACGCGCCAAACTCACCCCCGACTATCCCCTCGGCGGCAAACGCATCATCATCGACAGCCACTACTACCAAGCCCTGACCCGCCCCAACGTAGAACTGATCACCACCCCGATCACCACAATCACCACCAACGGCATCCAGACCAGCGACAACCAACACCACCACGCCGATGTCATCGTCTACGCCACAGGGTTTCGCGCCACCGAATTCCTCGCACCCATGACAGTGCGCGGCCGCCGAGGTCGCCTCTTGAATGAAGACTGGCGTTCCGGCGCCACAGCACATCTGGGCATCGCTATCCCGGACTACCCGAATCTGTTCATGATCGCCGGCCCGAACACCTTCACCCCCGCAGGATCGAACCCGCAGATGAAAGAACGCCAAGCCCACTTCATCGTGCGGTGCCTGCGCTGGCGTGAACGCATCGGTGCGCGTGCGATAGCCGTCGACCCCACCGCGATGCAGGAACACCAAGCACGCATCGACCAGTCCATCGCGAAAACTGTCTGGCCGTCCACGACAAGCTGGTATCGACACGTCAACGGCCGGATAACCAACCCGTGGCCGGGCACAGTCCGCGCCTACGGCCGCGCCCTGAGCGATTCGCCCGCCAAATGGTTCCGGCCAATCCCGACCGGGAGCAACGCCGTCAGACGTAGCTTCGCACCACGCCGTACTGCTGCTCACGCGCACCCAAACCGAACAGGAACCTCATCGATCAGCCCTTCGTAAGGGCGCATGATTGCGGATAGCGTACGAACCATCACCGCATCGGGCGTTGCGCATGTGGCGTATCAGTGAGCGGCCGGGTGAAATGGAGGGCGCTGCCAGGTTGCGCGGTGAAGCCGTTGCTTTCGAAGAAGTGTCGCCGTACCCAACGGTGGCTCGGTTCGCTGTCGAGTGAAACCGTGAGCTCGCTGGCTCCCGCGCTGCGGGCATGCTCGGCAAACGCCCAAACCAGCCGAGAGCCGGTCCCGCTCCCAGGGCGGACAGTGCCGACGATGGAGATATGCCCGATCGCGGGCAGGCCGCCGAGGAAACCCACCGCCTGGCCTTGCCTGGTCGCGAGGAGTCTGAGCGAGCCGTCACCAGCCTGGCAGGGGTGTAGCCACGTGGGGCTGGCAAAGGAACTGTCGCGCAATAGGTGTAGCCGGTCCAGCTGCTCAAGTAACGCTCGATATGCGGGCAGTGCCGCGTCGGCTGCCCGCACGATGGTGATGTCTTCGCGCACTGATCGAGACTGGCACATTCGCGTGTAGTAGCGGTTCGCTCACCCCCGGACCGCAGTTACAACCTAACGGGTCCACGGTCGCAGTTGTCGAACGGTCACGAGCAGCGTCCGCCAGTAGAGCCACACCCGGAAGGACCAGTCAAGCTGGGTCACATCGGGTACCGCATGACCAACCTCGATCAGTCGTTTGAATGCCGCGCGTTTGCGTGGGCAGGTTCGGAGGTCACATCGACAGTGATGCTGCATCACCCGGTGCGCCTGAGCGATAGTGAAGGGCCGTGCAGGTGCGGTGTGAGTCGGTCCGCGAGGCGCAGTACCCGGCTGTCCGCGATCTTCGAACGCTGAGAGGCGTTCCCGTCGGGCAGTACGGACATGAGATGACTGCAGCAGCGCGCGGACAACTCCCACGACACCGCCGAAAGCCAGCGCGCTGGTCACCACCTGAAGGAGGTGGTTCATCGGCTGCTCGCCGTCGGCGAGGCGGCGATCCGGTCTGCGGGTGCGTACCGCATGTTGCCGGAAGTGTCCGAAGCTTCGGTGATGCGCGCGCCAGGCTGTGCAGCGCTACTGGAAGATTCGTTGGTCGATGCGGCGAAGCGCAAGGCCGTCGCGGCGAGCAATTGCAGACAACCCGCACCATGGCCTGCGTGAACGAGGGCCAGGAAGTCGGCTTGCGCTCCGGTGAGCTCAGGTGGTGGGCTGGCGCAGTCGAGTAGGAGCAACAGGTCTCGTTGATCAGTGGGTAGGTGTTGGCGAATTGTCACATCAGTTCCCTCCATCAACGGCGTCGAGCTCGGTCCACGCAGGGACACCGGACGCCCACGTGGGAAGGCACACGGAGGGGTGAAAGCGACTGTGCTCGTGTGCAGTTTGCGGTCTATTCAGCATGTGCTTGTGGATCATCTGGGGCGGTTGCGTGTGACTGCTGGGCGAGAAGTTGCAGCAGCCCGGCGAGCACCTCGAGCAGCAGGGCGCGATCGACGGGCTCCGATTTCTGGTCGGTGTAGTGCGCATGGGCAAGTGACGCGGTGGGTTCGCAGTCGCTGACGGTCGTAGGCTCGAAACGATCTGGGGCGCTACCCATTACGTGAGCGCGAATCGCACGACATACGTGATGTGTTGTTCTATCGCGGCACGCGAGACCTCGCGGTTGTGCGCGTTGCGACAGACGAACCCGACGATCGTCGACCACACCATCGCCGCGCGGACCTCGGTGAGGGTGTCCGTGGTCATTTCGCTGCGCACTGTGTCGAGCAGTGCGGCGATCGCGTTGCAAAGCTGGGCCGAACGCTGGGCTGAACGTTTGCCGGATCGGTGGTCGGGATCGCTGCGGGCGGCGAGTTCGAGTTCGAGCCGAACCCAACCCGGTCGGGCCAGTGCGACCTCTGTCCAGGTGACCAACTTGCTCACGAGTTCCTCGCTGTCGCGGGGACGAAAGCGAAGAACCCGCGCGGTGGCCTGAGCACACAGCAGATCGGCGACTTCATCGCATATCGCACGCTTAGATTTGAAATGCGTGAAGAACGAGCCCGATATGTCGGCACGGTCGGTGATCTGCTTGACCGATGTGGCAGCGACTCCTCGGGAGAGGAACAGCACGGTCGCTGCCCGGATCAGCTGTCGCCGCGGGTGCTCCGGATCCTCAGACGCGCAGTGCTGCCTAGACCCTGTGTACTGCGAGCCGGTCATTGGACCCGCACGTGCCGTGCGATGGGGCCTTTGGCGTTGTTGCCGGCAACGAAGCTGACTCGCTGCCCCGCCTCCAGCATGCGATACCCGTCGGCGACTATGTCACTGTGGTGGACGTAAATGTCTCCGCCACTGTCTTTTACGATCCGACCCCAGCCTTGCTTGTGGAAATTCTTGACTGTGCCGTATTCCATCGGGTCTCCTTCGGTCTTGAGTGATCAGTTGTGGTCGGTGGTTACCGGTGCGGGATCGAAGTCGCCGCCATAGCTGACGAGCGCGCCGTGGACGGCAGCGACGGTGCTGCGAAGATGGCTGGGTCGGAGCACTGCACAGAACAGCGCTGCTCCTGATAGATGCGTCAAGATGGTTGTGGCACAACGGAATATCGACATACAAACCTGGCTTTTAGTCACGTGATGAATCCGATCGTGTTGGCATGCTGATGATTGGAAGCTGTGGCGTCCTTCTTCGGACATGCCGTCCTAGACCCACCCCTGGGATAGCTCGGTCGCGAGATCGAGGGTTAGCGATGAGATCAGCGTTCGATGGGGGTCAGGGGCAGGATGGTTGAGAGCCAGGTCAGGAAGCCGGTGTAGTCGACGTGGGTGGAGACCTGGATCGGGTGCCCGTGGGGGTCGCGATACATCCGAGCGTCGGCTTCGATGCGCACTTTTTCGGTCCTGAATTTCACGAGTAGGTCATCGTCATCGATGGCGGCGGCGAAGGTGAGCGGGTCGTTCAGCCAGCTGCTCGGCACGGCGTCGGGAGCGCGGCGGGCTCGGTGGTCGAACCAGCGCGAAGCGTTCTCGGTGATCAGCGCGTAATCGGCCGGTGCCTCGGGCATGGTCAACCACGAGTAGAGGTTGGAGGTGGGGGTGATGGCGAGTTCGTCGACGTTGCAGTGGGTGCTCAATACCAGCCGCGGTTGGTGTGCGGCGGCCATGACGAGCCTGAACGCGGCCGGGTCGAGTCGGGGGTTGTGTGAGGCGAGGTCGGGGCGGCGGTAGTGGTCGAGCCAGCCGCCCATCATCGTCAGTTTGATTCGTTTGGCGAGCTCGGGCCGGGCGCTGAGGACGTCGGCGAGATTGGACGTCGGCCCGATACCGACCCAAATGATTGGGTGCGTCGACTTCTCACACAGTGCGCTGACATAGTCGACAACATCGGTGCGTACCGGCTGGGCCGCCCGTGGCAGCGGGTCCATGAGAAACCGGGTGTCGGCACCGGGCAGTCGGCGCCCGGCAATGACGGGTACCTCGGGGCGAGCGAAGCTGTCGAGGATGGCACCCGCCAGCTGCGCTCGTTGATCATGCTCGGTTTCGTCGGTGGTGATGACGACGAGATTGGCGATCCTGAGTACCGCGGCAATCCAGAAGGTGAGAGCGTCGTCGAGGTCGTAACCGACGTCGGTGTCCAGCACGACGGTGGGGGCATCCGGTGAGCGGTACGGGGAGGTGATCACAGAACCCATCCCTTCTGGCGATCTGGTCGAGTTGGTCGGAAGATGTAGCGCGGCAACTGGTGTCGCGTCTCGGAATGCTCGGTGGGCAGCGTGCACGCGAGCGGGTAGAGATGTGTCCGATGCGCGCCTACGCGGCAAGGCTGAAGCGACGCATGCGGTAGATACCGAGCTCGCCAGGAACATTGTCATGTTCCATACCGTCATTTCCCCTTTCGCCCTATGCCAGCGAGCATGACCATTCGAGTGCTCGGCAAGTCGGGGCGCAACCATTCCTGTACTGGCACTACTCCGGGTTCGAACAACTCGAAGCCCGCGAACAGTGCCTCCGTTTGGGCTGCGGTCCGAAACTCGACTTGGGCGGATGTGCCTTTGGTAGCGGTGAGCACCTGGAGTATCTCGGGGTAGGAATCGAGGGAGCCGTGGGTGAGCGCGAGGTAACTGCCTGACGCCATCTCATCGCGGAAGGCTGCGATAATCCCGGCGGGGTCCTCGAACTCCATTACGTAATGCATAACCCCGATGAGGCTGACGGCTACCGGCTCGTTGAAGTCGATCAAGGTACGATGCTTCAGCTCATCGAGAATTTTATGGGGATGACGAATGTCGCCCAGCAGTGCTGTGACACCGTCCGCCTTGGCCGCCAGCAGCGCATCACAATGGGTGTGCACCACCGGGTCGTAGTCGACATACACCACCCGCGACGATGGATCGATCTCCTGAGCCACCTCATGCACATTCGGCGAGTTCGGAATACCCGAGCCCAGGTCGATAAATTGCCGGATACCTGCATCTGCGGCCAGCTGGACCGCCTTGAGCATAAAGCTCCGGCAGAACCAAGCCAACGTCTTGAGTTCGGGTGCGTGAGAGAGCAATTTATCGCCCATGTCCCGGTCGATCTCGCGGTTATCCTTTCCGCTCAACAGATAGTCATAAATTCGGGCAGAGTTCAGGTGACCATGCTCGAACGGTTGCGGCGTTCGGTTGTCGTCCGTCATCGCGGGGCGCTCTCGCGGGCGTTGGTCAGTTCGGCAAGTATCGACATACCCGCGATAGTGGGACTGAGGGAAATAGTGGTGTGGGTGTCAAGGTGATACAACGTCATGCCGGGCGCTGGAAATGTTTTCGCGTACCAAGCCGTAATGAAAGCGGCCGTAGTGTCGGTGGCGGGGTCGATATACGCTTGCAGTCCGTTGTCGGTTAGCGAGATTCCGACGGTGGGCAGCGGTGGGGCAGTGATCAGCGCTTGCCATGGCATTACGTCGGGGACATCGAAGCTCACTTCGGCGAGGGCGTAGGGGAAACGCTGGCGGACGGTGTGGCGAAACTTCTGCGTCCGGAGTCTTGTGGTCTTGATGCTCTCGCGGGGTTCGTCCGGCGCGGAGATCACGTACTCGGGGACGTGTCCGCGAGCGCGCGCCATTTTCACCGGGTTGAACTTGCGCAGTGCAGCCGCGCGCGCCTCGTGCACTATCGGGGCATGCTGTTGTGCACGAGTGCGTCTGATAGCGGCCGAGTCCACCAGGCCGAGCCGCGCCAGCTCGGCCATAGACGCTTTGCGATATCTGCAGCATTCCGGGTGTGTTTCGTGACGGCGGAACACACGCCAAACGTCTTGCTTAGTCTGCATATCGTTAGCAAGCGGCGAGTAATGGCACTGGCCCATCGGACAGGCCCCTTTGCAATCATCGTCGTCTTCCGAACCCACAGCGGAGACCTTTCTGGAAATGTTGCAACGTGCAGGGTTAGGCTGATGGCGAGACTTAGCCTCTGTCCGAAACAGCTATTCGTCTAATCCCTGCGTGGTGTAAACGGATTGGAATGGCTGATGCGAGGACTATTCGTTCGGCCGATTCGCTTCAGCGAGGACTTCCCGTTACCGGTACGACGTTCGTTGCGCACAGGCCGCTAGGTTCCTCAGCGATTTCGAATTGCACTCTGGTGTGTAAGGCGACCCGGTCGCGAAGCAGAACGTCGGCTTTACCGCCGTCCGGCGCGATAAATCCCCATCCAAGCTCATTGGCGTATCTGACAGTCCCGGTATCAGTAACGCTCATCGCGCATCATCCTCACGCCCACAACGCAACTGAACATGGCTGCGGCGGCTATAGTGGGGACAGCCGACTGCCGGGTGATATGCCTGGTCGAGTCGCTCCCGGAGCCGCTTAACCTCGACGGCGAGCCATGCAACGACGAGCAATAACATACGAAGAACCATCCGACTCGCCATCACAGGCAGCTCACCGTTTTGAAGATGCGGACGTACCAGAACATTTTGCTCACCAGCCTTTCGTGAGATCAAGAAATACGTTGCAGAACAGACATTTTGGAAGCCGTACGGCTTCCGATGTGCGGGTGTCGAGCCTGTAATGCGCCAGCTGCCATGACAATCGGCAGCGGGCGCGTCGGCGGCGCATAGAACTCAGGTCGAGTAACAATCGCCTCCACACGCGGTGGTCGTGGCGGGGACGGCAGCCGCTCCTGATCGCGCCGTGACAAGAGCCTGAGGATTCCGAAGAACAGGCCATAAAATGTCGCCGTGATGGCGGAGGAAATCAGAACGGCGATCATCCCGTCACCTCCGCCAACATCTGCGCGATCGACTCGCGCGCCGGTTCCGTCCTCATGCCGGGCGAACCTGTTCGGGGGGACGCACGCCACGCCAGCCCAGCGGCAGTTGGACACGACCGGCGTCGAGGTCGTCGACGAGATCGGCGTAGCCTTCGATAACCTGCGCGAGGTGGAACCACGCTTCGTGCATGGTCTGCTCGACCTCAGATGCCTTGTGTAGCTCGCGAACACAGTGGCGCAACGTCCACGACACGTGGGCATAGGTGCGGGCAATGTGGCTGATGACCTCACCCAGTGAATGGGTGTGTCGGCGCCCTACCGGTGAGCGCGGCACGCTGAACGCAGCCCATGAATCGATCGCGGCCTCCACGCCAGCGATCTCGTCCAGCACCGCGAAAACGTCCACACCCTCGCGGTGGCCCTGATCCACGGTTGCTGGGATCAACGAAGCGTGTAGATCGCCAAGCTCGCGAGCACACCTGAGGAGGTCCGGTGCATCCCGCAGGTGACCAGCGAGAGCAGTCAACACCTGATCCCGCGATGGCAACGACTCAGTGTGCAGAACGGTGTAGCCGAAAACCGGCGAAACCGTCACCTCGAACAACGACGCGAGCGTCAGTGCAGTATCCATCACAATCGCACTCCGACCGACTCGAATCGCCTCGCGTATTCGCGGCCCAGCGTGCATCGCGTGATCGTGGGACGGTCCTGCGAGTACGGAACAGCGCTCGCGCACAATGCAGCGACGGCATCGCTGGATCGACCCCCGATCAGATCCATTACGAAATATCCAAACCACATTCGCTTATGTCCTTCGGGGCACGATGCCGGATTCGGCCCGGTAGGCTATGGGCTCATTTGACTGCCGATATCGGTCCGTTAGTGAGGTGTGCATGATGTGGGCTCCCTGCTGGCGGTTGGAGTACTCGGCGGCTCCGGATATGGCTGTCTTGCGCGAGAGTGAGCTGTGCGTATAACTGAGTTGAGTTCGAACTGGAAACGCCGGGTGCCCCTTCAGGCTTCGCCTAAAGGTCGGAAGCGGCTAGGCAACGAGTCGGCATTTTTCCGGCATTCCTTGGTCGCCGGCCGCCGCGCCCGGCGTAGCCTGACACCACTGTCAACCACACACTCAGCGGAGCCGCCGATGATCGGTGTCACCTGGACCGGCGTCGAAGTGTTGTGCCTGCAAGACGCGATGCTGCTTGGCACCGAAGATTTTGCCTACCGAATCGGATGCTCGCCGCGGTCAGTACGGGTATGGCTGTCGCAAGGGAGCCAGGCGCGGATCAGCCCGAGCAGCAAACGGCTTCTTGAGGACGCGTATCGCAAGCTGGACGATCGCGGGAAACAGCGATTCGAGAAGGCGCTCTATGACCGGGCGCATGAGGACAGCTCACTAGCCGCCTCCCGCGTCGGGCAAATCCTGCCCGCTCGACAGCACCGCGAAGGTGTGCTGTCGGAACTCGACGGCTTGCGCATGGCAGTCGACCAGACACTGACGAGGTGCAGCGTTACTCCTGCTGGCGTCGAGCTGATCGGAGAACGCGTAGCAGAACAGGTACGGACTTACACCACGATCGCGCCCAGCACAGCATTGGCCTCGATCACGCCAGACCTTCTGGAAGTCCAATCGATCGCGGCGGAGCGTCAACCCGCCGCCATTCAGGCACGCCTCTCAGAGGCAACCGCAGTACTGAGTCTGCTGACCGCCGACGCATTGATGAAGTTGGGCCAGATCCAGCGCGCGAACTACTGGTACGGCACAGCTCGCCTAGCCGCCGACGACAGTCCAAATCTTGAGCTACGCGCAGGCGTTCGGGCCCAGCACGCGATGCTGCCCTACTACTACGGTGATCTCGCGCATACCGTCACGTTGGCGCGGTCTGCGCAGGAACTGCTGCCCGACAGAGCGTGTGACGCGACCGCACTGGCTGCGGCCGCTGAGGCTCGTGCGCTTGCGCGATTAGGTGATGATCACGGCGCCGAGCGGGCGATGGCGAAAGCTCAGGCAATGACTGACGGCCTCGATGGTGCCAGCAGTGACGAAGCTTTTCGTTTCAGTTCCAAAAGGCTGCTGCTCTATTTGTCTGGAACACTGACTTACATGGGGCGCATCGCTCGAGCCCGCCGTGTCCAGGATGAGGCGCTACGGCTCTACAAGGCAACGCCGGCAGTCGTCATCGACCCAGCGCTGATCCAACTGGATGCTGCGGTGGGCTACGCGATGGACAGATCGGCCGAAGAGAGCTGCCAGCTGGCGTTGGCTGTCCTGGACTCGCTGCCTCCAGGGCACCGGACCCGCCTCGTGATAGCCCGCGCGACGGACGTTCTCGAAGCGCTACCGGCGAGAAGACGAGGACTGCCTGCAGCGGGTGCACTGCGAGAGCTAGTCACCGCGCAGTCGGAAGCGCAATGACACCTCAAGACGCCAAGTCTGCGCACCTGAGCGAATCAACATTCACTCCGGAAAACACTCGCAGAATTCTTGAGATAGCATGTCGCATAGCGGGTTTCGATATCTCCGCCGCTGAGGTGATCCGCCACCATACCAACGCCGTGTATCTCCTCAATACGGAACCGATCGTGGTGAAGATCGGCAGACCCGGTCATGACGGCCACATCGACGTAGTCGGCCTCGTGCGGTGGCTTCAACAGCAGGCTGTACCAAGTGTGTCTCTAGTGGACACCGAGCAGCCGCTCCTGATCGCAGGCTGCCCGGTCACCTTTTGGCGATACCTGGATCAGCAGGACGGGATCGTCAACGCGGCTGAGCTTGCCAACCCGCTCACCAAACTGCACTTGTGTCGGACAGCCGTACCAGTGACACTGCCCGCCCATCAGATTGTCTACACATTCAATGCGATCTCCGAGGCAATAGATACCAACACGATCCTGTCCGCCCAGGATCGCAGGCTGCTCCATGAACGACGAGAACAACTGGCAGAACGGACCGACGACATTCAGTGGGCGCTGCCTCCGGGGCTGATCCATGGCGATGCGCATCACCGAAATGCCCTGTGGGACGCATCGAATCGGCGCGCCGTACTAGCCGACTGGGAGAGCGCGGCAATTGGTCCACCTGAGTGGGACCTCACCACGCTTGAGGTCCATTGCCGACGGTTTGGTCACCCTGCCGACGAGTACGACCAGTTCGCCAGGTCGTACGGATTCGACATCCGCGATTGGTCGGGCTATCCGTGGTTACGTGACTTGCGAGAGCTACGCATGATCACCACCAATGCTCGAAAATCAGCACGGGACTCCTCCACTGCGGCTGAGGTTCTGCGGCGCATCGAAGCGCTGAAGGTGAATGCCGAGATCGTTTGGAACATCCTCTGAGATGAAGTATTTTTCGGGTCGTCATGCGATGGCATGGCCAAGCTGCAACTGTCCGCCACGCTGATCAGAGGCGGGGTGTGACTTGGGCTGGGGTTATGTCGCGTAGTCCGCGCCAGACCGGGTGGCGCAGGATGCCCTCGCGGGTCCATTCTGTGAAGCTCACTTCACCGACTAGTTCCGCGGCGGTCCACACCACGCCGGTGATGCCGGTGCCGTTGACGACTGGTGGCGTGTCTCGTTGCAGGGCAGTGAGTTTGATGTGCAGGTCGGCTAGTGCGAGGCGGGTGAATCCGGTTCCGACGTTACCGACCCAGACCAGCCTGCCTGCCGGGTCCGGGACGGCGACCAGCAGTGATCCGATGGTTCGGCTGCGGTTGCCGGTGCCGGGGCGCCAGCCGACCACGATCACCTCGGTGCTGAGTGCGTTTTTGACCTTGGTCCACAGTGGACTACGGCGCCCCGGCAGATAGCGGCCATCAAGGCGCTTGGCGACCAACCCCTCTAAACCCAGCTGCCGCGACATCTCGAGCAGATCGGCACCGGCGCCGGCCAGCCGCGGAGACACCCGCCAGTGCGAGCCCTGCACGCCGATCCGCTCGAGCAGTTCACGCCGTTGCAGATAACTCAGGTCGACCAGCGGCCGGTCGCCGATATGGAGCAAGTCGAAGATGACGAAGGTGACCGGTGTCGTGGCAGCCAGCGCGGTGATCGCGCGGCGGTTGCGCTGGTGCATGCGCGGTTGCAGGGCCTCGAAGGACGGGCGGCCGTCGACGAAGGCCACGATCTCGCCGTCGACCACGAACGGCGGATCCGCTGGTGCTAGCCCGGCGAGCTCGGGCCAGGCCGCGGTGATGTCGTTTCCGTTGCGCGAGATCAATCGCAGTGTGTCGGAAACGTATGCAGCAGCACGGATTCCGTCATATTTGACCTCGTAGGACCAGCCGGTATCGTCGCTGGGCAGCGTTCCTGGTGCTGCCAGCATGGCCGCATAGCGCGGCAGCCTGCTCACGCCCGTGTCGGTATAGCCGGTCCTTCCCGCCGTGTGGACTGGTGTTGGCGATCTAACGAATAGTACCGACTGGTTTAGTTTTTTCGGTGCAGGCGCAGCCCGGGTCGTCGTGGTCGGGCAGAGGGATCGGACCAAGTAAAGCCCTGGTTGAGCGCTGACTGTAGGGTCCTGAAAGTCGTAGCGGACCGCCAGCTGGTTGAACTGGCCTTTCTGGTTTTGCTCCCGCCGTGGCGGGCGTTGCCAGTCTCTATTCGCTGGCATTTCCTCACGCTTTATCCGTGATCACGACATCCCGCCACGAACCGCGCCTCCGCTCGTCAACCCTCGCGAGGTGATCGCTCGATATGCCGCCATTTCCGGAGATTCGTGAGCCGGTGCCGTTGCCCGTCAGCGTCGTGGCGCCCACACCACGCAGGTAAGGCCACATTTGCTGGCAAATTATCAGTCCACCGGGCCCCATTTTTCGACCTTGAGAAGATCCGGATACCCGAGATCTACGAGAGCCTTCGCGATCTGATTCGTGGGCACACCGGCGTAGAAGGGCGTATGGAGCCTGTCGTCGACCGTGTCTCCTTTGATCTCCAGAGTCCGCGTCACGATTCCCAGCACCCGCCCGTCCTGAGCGACGATCGGCCCCCCGCTGTTACCAGGTCTGGACGTCGCAGAAAACAGAAAATACTTGCATCCGAGCATGTCGCGGACACAAGGATTGACAACGCTGCCCTTGTGGACCACCAGCGGTGGTGGGTCGATCGCCATCGGCACCCGCGGATAGCCGAAGGTCCATGTATCGTCCTCCCACCCCGGACCGCGGAACGCCACACCTCCGACAGTCTTGATGGTCGCTTCGCCGCTGATTGGTTCGATCTCGACGACGGCGACATCGATGCTTTCGTGAGACCGAAAGTTCACAACACGTACAGATTGCTGCTCGGCGACTTCGACGTCGGTGTCAGGTGCGGCGGTTGCCGAAGTCTTCAACTCCCGATCGAGGGTCATCTCTTCCACGACATGCTTATTCGTTAATAGATGGCGCGCGTCGAGCAGAAGACCAGTGCCGATGGAGGCCTCGCCGTCGGCACTGATGCCGGTGATGGCGATGGTCGCCGCGCCGTAAGAGCGGATGATCAGTTCTGGGCCCAGGGCCCTCGCCAACCACAGAATGCCGTTCGACTGTGCTGCGGTCACGCCCAGACCCAAGACACTGAAGTTGCGAAACGGGGGATGCGACCCAGGCGCGCCTCGCAGCAGCCCGGCGCGTTCCATCGAGTCAGCTAGTGCGATGAACTGCGGAAAGCGAATCCCCAGATCCTCGTCGCCCCATTTTTCTTGCAGGTAGCCGATGAAATCCGCGAGCGACCGCGCCTCGGCCTCCCCGTCCGCATGCGGCGCCTCCCCCGGCGGTCCGAAGAACAGCAGCATCTCCCTCGCCACACGCCAACGCGCATATATTCCGAAAGGCTGATGCGGGTTCGGCGGGCCGGAGGTCATCCATCATCGGTATCAGACAAACAGTCACCGACTGCGTAGGTTCTCACTCTGCGCAGACGTGTCGTGCACTTGCCTGGCCCGGTGGCGGATCCGCCATGTCACTGCCCAAACGTTCTGAGATTCCGCCACGAGGTTTGAGAACCTACAGCCCCGACCCCTCATCGTCGAATCCGTCCCCGGACAAGGACGGACACTTGCACCGCCACGTGAAACCTAAGCCCTCTGTAATGCGTTCTCTAGGGCTCCTAAGCCTGTAGCACACAGTTGCATCTGCTGATTCGCAGGCTTGTTCTGCAACGGTTCTCTGGGGGTGTGCGACAGGATCAGCTGGGCTCGTCGGGCCAGGGCTTCCAGTTCGGCGGTCGTACGGCGGTGAAGTACGTCCCGTCCATCCACTGTTGCCACATCTGGCATTGGCTCAACAGGCCCTCGGGGGTGTATCGATCCCATGGGTCGGCGTCGAATTCGGAAGTGTCCATGCTTCTTTTGACGGGCTTGGCCGCGTCGGTGGTTCCCCTCGGCGGTGCAGCTGTCCGGAGTTGTCCGCTACCGCTCGATAAGCGGCATGACAGTGTAGGTCCTCAGAACGCGTGGCGGAATCTCGGAATGTGTGGCGGTGCCGTGGCAGATCCGCCGCGATTCTGAGATTTCCACTTTCTACAGGCCGATTTGTGTTCGGTTCGTCCGGCGATTAGAGGCCGCCAACTTGCCTGGCCAGCTACTGGTTGCTAGATATGAACGAACGTGCATGGGCGAGGAAGCTGAGGGTGTTGGTTTCGCCGAGGCTATTGTCCACTTCGCGGTAGATGGCGAGGGCGCGCTCGGACAGCGTGACAGCGGCCTCATAGTCGCGGGTGTTAAGTCGGACTTGAGCGAGGAAGCTGAGGCTGTCAGCTTCGTGGACGCGGTTGCCGATCTCACGGTAAAGGGTGAGGGCCTCCTGGAACATCCCGTTGGCAGCCTCGTAGTTGTGGGTGCCGAGTCGGATGAAGCCGAGGAGGTGGAGGGTGTGTGCCTCGCTGCGACGGTCGCCGATCTGGCGGTGGATGGTGAGGGCCTGCTGAGCTGGCTCGTTGGCAGCCTCAAAGCTGCCGGTGCTCAATCGGACGTGACCGAGGAGGACTAGGGCCTCGGCTTCGCCGTGTGGGTTGCCGATCTGACGATGGAGGGCGAGGGTTTGCGCGAGCAGTTCGTCGGCAGCCGCGTAATCGCCAGTGTCCACCCGGACTTGGCCGAGGAAGTTCAAGGTGCTGGCTTCGCCGTGTCGGTTGCCGATCTGACGATGGAGGGCGAGGGCCTGCTGGAGTAGTTCGTCGGCAGCCTCGTAATCGCCTGTGGCCCGTCGGATCCCGCCGAGGGCACCGAGGGATTCGGCTTCGCCGCGGCGGATGCCGGTCTTGCGATACAAGGAGAGGGCTTGCCGGTACAGTGTTTCGGCGGTCTCGTAGCCGCCGTTTGCCTCCAAGATCCGGCCGAGAAGGTTGAGGGCGTCGGCTGCCCCAACAAGGCTGCCGGTCCAGCGGTAACTGCCGGTCCGACGGTAGAGGGCGAGGGCTTGTTGTAACAGCTCGGCCGCGGGCCTGTGATCGTTGAGGGCCCATCGGACACGGCCGAGGTCAGCGAGGGAGTTGGCTTCGCCGAACTCGTTGCCGATCTTGCGGTGGAGGGTCAGGGCTTGCTGGAATAGCTCCTCGGCGGCCTCGTAGTCGTCGGTGCCCCACCGCATGCGGCCGATGTTGTTTAGAGCGTTGGCTTCGCCGAGTTGATCACCGAGACGGTGCGCGGCTTCAGCGGCGCGCTGGTGTAGTTGGACGGCGACGGGCCATGGCCCGTCCTCCATGAACAGAGGCGCCATGGCGGCGGTCAGTTCGACCATCCGGGCCGGATCCCTGTCGGAGCAATAGTCCAGGCAAGCCATCAGATTGGCCAGCTCGACGCGCATCCATGCCAACGCCCGAGGTCGAGCTGCAGAGCCCTCCCCATCGCTCTCCGGTGCAGTGGCCGCTGCACCATCGTCGGGGTCGGCACCCGGAGTAATCGGTTCCCATCGGTTCTCGGCGGTTGCGGTGTGCTGGTAGTAATTCAGCAGCCGCTCGATCGCGCCGGTGTTGTCGGCCGCCGGGTCTGTAGCCGCGAGGGCGTGGGCGAATTCGCGCAGCAGGTCGTGGAACCGGTACCGACCTCGTGCTGTTTCCTCAATAAGGTGATCGGTGTAGAGAGCCTCCAACTCCCGGCGGGCAGTAACAAGATCGACGTCAGCAAGTGCGGCTACTGCGTTCACCTCGAGTTCCGGGCCAGGGTGTAGACCCAGTCGCCGAAACAGCAGCTGCCGCGAGGTCGGGAGAGCCTGATAGGACAACTCGAACGCGGCCTGTATCCGTGGATCGCCGGGCGAATCCAGGGCGGCCAGCCGGTCGGCCGCCGCAGCCAATTGCTGAGCGTGCTGACTTATATCGGTGACCGTCCAGGCCGGATGATGGGCAATGTGTCCAGCTACCGGTCCGACCGCGAGCGGCAAGTACCCGCACACTGCGGCAATTCGTTCGGCTACCTCCCGCTCCCCGGCATGGCTCGGGTCGCGGTGAGCGAGGATGAGGAACATCTCTGCGGCTGCGGCGGGTCTGAGAACTTCCACTGCAATGGGCTGCATGTCCGGCAGGATCAGCCGGTGGCGGCTGGTAATCAACGTCAGACAACGAGGTCCACTGGGTAACAGCGGCTCTACCTGGTGACGGTCGGCGGCATCGTCGAGCACTACCAGTGCCGCCTTGCGGGCGGTGTGGTGGCGCCACAGATCCCGGCGCTCGATGAGCGTGTCAGGCACATCATGCGGATCTACACCGAGCCTCCACAGCAGCCTGCCCAACACATCAAGCGGACTCACCGATGTCTGGCCGGGAGTGTGAGCGTGGAGCTCGACGAAGTACCGGCCATCGGGAAACCGGCTGGCCAACTCGTGTGTGGCGCGGATGGCGAGGGCGGTCTTTCCGACCCCGGCCATGCCGTCGATCGCATGGATCGTCACCCCTCGCTCGTCCTGGGCGGCGGAGTCGAGGATGCGTTGCAGCTCGCGCTCACGGCCGACAAAGGTGCGCGGTGCCGGCGGAAGCCCCGCTGTGATCGGTTCACCGGCGACACCGATCGACGGGGGCGGTGCCACACTGTCGGTCCGCGTTCTGCGGTAGTTGTAGATCACCTGTGTGTTGTGATCACCGATCTGTACACCCTGCGCCGCCCGCGCATCCACCAACCGGTCGCGATTGAAACCGGTGTCGGACTGGTCGCGGGGACCACCTACCGAGGGACCCGTATCGTGATCGCCACTGGTCATCCGAAGCTGTTGTGCTGGATGCCGTGATCGCCTATCTGTACCCCTTGAGCATGCCGCAGATCAATCCTGCTGCGAGCGTCGTCGACCCGATCCGGCGGCAACCGCGACAACAAAACTTCTGCGGTCGATCGCAAGTCACGGTCCTCGGCCGACCGACGGCGCCGCAGCGTGTCTTCGAGGTCATCGATATTGCCGCCTGGTGCTGCCTCGTTCGCTTCTATCACCGCGACGGCCCCGGAATCGTCGTCACCACCGGTGAGTCGATTCCGCAACGCCATATACGTATCACGAACGGCCGCAGACGCGGCATCCTTACCTCCCGCGGCTGCCCCCGCGATCAACGCCGTCATGATGATGGTCAACGGATCCACGCACACTCCTCCCAAACACCGTGAGACACGGTAACACGACTAAGTGGATGCGGGCACCCCGATAAACTCGAATTACACTGCTGAACAACGCAATCGGGAGAATCTGTACAGCAATGGTTCCCGTGAAGTTGGCGAACAGCGAGCGGGCAAGTTCGAGCCACGACATGGCCCGTCCCCACAGAAGCAGGCCACACCGTGGCGGAGGTGATCGCCGAGGCGGCAGGCACCGACCTAGCCTTCGCCGCCGCAGGTCCGCCAGGCCATATCCGCGGTGACAACAGCGGCCCAATTAGCCTCAGCTGACGAAAAAAGCCTGGGTCCGAGTTCGAAGCCCAGGCCACGCCACCACGCCCAGCAGCTCGACGTTGGAGGTGACAACCGACGCGCGATCAACGCGCATTTACCACCACGAGGCTGCGCGACCGCCGCGAGTGAGGCCAAGCCACACCCTCCGAGACGTCCTCTGTGAGGAAATGCCACCGATTTGAGACCTACGATGTCGACCCGGTCGTGAGACGTTCGAAGAAGCTACGGATCAGGCCATCGGTTGGTGCCACGAATTTTGAGAACCTACACGTGGACGCGGGGTCGCGATTCGGGCACCGCCCGCACTTGTTCGAGAGGTTGCCAGCGTGTAGATGACGACGACTCCGCCTAGCAGTTGAGATGACCAGCTTGTCCTGAGCGCGGGCTAAAGTTAGGCGCAGAGTTCGGCGGAGCTAAACCGACAACCACGGGCAGAGTGCTGGCTCGAACCCTCAGCATGATCCTTCACGGCGGAGACTTGTTGTGCGACTCGGTGCCAGCGGGAGACGATGAGCGTTCCTGTAGTCGAGTGGATGGGAGCGCTTCGGTGCAACACCTTGAGCTGTCCTCGATAGACGGGATCAAATTGGATGCCGTAGTGCACCGCGCTCCGGTCGCGTCTACGAGAGGTGTTGCGGTGTTGGTGCATGGCATCACGGTGGACATGAATGAGGGCGGGGGGATGTTTGTTCGGTTGGCTGATCGGCTGGTGGACGCGGGATTCAATGTCGTGCGGTTCTCCTTCCGGGGCCACGGGTCGAGCGGTGGTACCCAGGAGGGGATAACGATCGCGGGGGAGTGCCTGGACCTACAGGCCGCGGTGGCTGCGGCGCAGGACCGTTTCCCGGGCCAGCGATTGTCGATCGTGGCGGCGAGTTTCGGGGCGGTCTCTGTGGCTTTGTCGCTGTCGTGGCTGGTTGGTTTGCACCGTCTTGCTTTGTGGAATCCAGTGCTGGATCTGTCTCACACATTCCTTGTGCCCGAGTTGGCATGGGGGAGACAAAATTTCGGACCCGAGCAGCAAAAATTATTGCAGGACAAAGGATTTCTGCTCGTTGACGGGGAGTTCAGGTTGGGTCGCGTTCTGTTTGCAGAGTTCGAGCGCTACCGTCCGGTCGATGACCTCCTCTCCGCCCAGGTGGCAGCGCTGGTGGTGCACGGTGATCGCGACGAGTCGGTGTCCTACGACATTGCCGCCGGATTCGCGCGGTCCCGCCCGGATACGACGTTCCATACGGTCGCCGGTTCGGATCATGGGTTCGACTCGCGGGAACGGGAAGATGAGGCGATCGGGGTAACGGTCGGCTGGTTGTCCGAGCAGTATGCGGTGGAGGTGTGAAGGTCGGTGATCTGTACGCGCCGGTTCGTATGGCGGAGTCGGCGGTAGTTGGCGAGCATTGTGTGCTGGGTTATCCGAAGGAGGCTCGGATCCGGCAGGCGCAGCAGGGGCATTACTCGGTTGGTGAGCCCGTCGTGATCGGCGACCGGTGTCTGCTGTTCAACCAGGTCGTAATCCACGAGGGCACTGCGGTCGGTGCGGACTGTGTGGTGGAGGACCGATCGCGGATCGGCTACGGATGTGTGATCGGCGCACGGACGCGGCTGGTACACGGTGCCTATCTCTGTGACCGCGTCCAGGTGGGCGACGATGCGTGTGTGGCCGGCTTCGTTTGCGACGCTACGACGATTGGCGATCGATCGACGGTGATGGGCGATCTTGTGCACGAGTACACACGCCCAGACCTTGGCTGGTGGGGGATCGACGAGCCGTCGCCGGTTATCGAAGCGGACTCGGTCGTCGGATTCGGTGCCCGCGTGGTCGGAGGGGTGCGGATCGGGCCGTGCAGCTACGTCGCGGCCGGTGCGGTGGTGACCAAAGACGTTGCGCCCGAACACGTTGTCACCGGGATCAACACGCATACGCCGATCGACCAATGGACCGGGGAGCGATTAAGGGCATTGATCGGGTGCTGGAAGTCACGGACGGCTCCGTGAGGCGTGATCTGGTTAGACGAAGTCGGAATCTTCGGTATCGCTGCCAGCTTCGTCCTTCGGGCGTTGGGCGCCCAGAGGTGGGTCGAACGCAAGCGCGGTGAGCTGGACCGGGAAACGGGCTCGAAGATCCGGGCGTGGATGCGGGAGGTAGAGCGCGGGCAAGAATTCATCGATCGGGATGATCGCTTCTGCGAGGCCAGCGGCTAGTACGGTGAAGACAGCTGACCGGGTCAGCAGATACGCGAAGCTGCAGTGGCTGTACCCGGCGCGGACCAGCCCTGGCACCGGAGTCGGTTGATCGGGTTCCAGGGGGAACCGCCCGAGGTAGAGCAGATCGAACTCCACCGCGTGCCGGTCGAGGTTGTCAATCCCGGCCAGTAGTTTGCTGAGAAGGTTCGGGCCAGGAACCGCGTCATCTTCGAGCACCAGGACATATGGTGTATCGGTGTGGTCGGCGGCGTGGGCCCAGCATGCCAGATGCGCGAGGGTGCAACCGATTTCGCCATATTTGAGAGGTCTGTTCCACCACGGGTTGTCGGAATCGATCTGCCAATCGAACAGTTTGAATCCGCGAGCTCGCAGACCGGTGAGCGTTAGCTCGTGGCCGTCGAAGACTATGTCCCAGTCCGAGGTGTAGGTGAGCGGTAGGCCGGTGGGTAGGCGCTGCTGGATCCACGCCCGACGGTCATCTCGCCGCGGTAGATTCACGATGTAAGTCGCGATATCGCCAGGATCGATCACTCGGCGCACGCTGCGGGATGGTCGCTGCAGACATAGCGTTTGGAGTTATCGATGACCACTCGGAATCGCTCGCCGGTTGGTCGTGACAGCAGCAGCAAGGGATCGACAGCGGTGAGATCTGCGACGTCGGTGATGCCGCCGACGCGTCGGGCTTCGGTTACCAGGACGAAGTCATCGTTACCTATGCGGTCGGTGAGGTAGCCGGCATTGGCGGCGCCTCGCCCCGGATCGAGCACACAGCGCGCCGCACCGAGGACACCGAGAGTCAGGCAGCCGCCAAGGAGAAATACCGTCGTGCCCTGCACCGTGAGGCGGGTAAGCACCGCGAGGTCCTCGATCAGCTCATGATCCGCGGTCCAGCGCGGCGCCATGGTGAGGTCGTCGAGTTCAGGGACGACGAGCGGATCGTCCTCCCCCAAGGGGTGCGAATCGAACCGGAACGGCAACTGCGGCAGGAACTTCCGGTAGGTCGCGTTCCATGGTGGTCCACCGATCACCACCAGTATGTCGGCTTGGGTGTCGTAGTGTTCGGAGGGGGCGAAGTCGCGCACGACCACCGTCGGTGCCAGCTGCGCGAGGCGGGTTCGCACGAAGATAAGAGTGTCCAAGTCGGCGAACTTTGCGTACCGCAGGTAGTTGCGATCAGAAGGTGATGCATAGTCGGGGCGCTCGTCGTCGGGGATCTCCGAACAGACGATGTCGACTCGTGTGCCTGGCTCCAGCTTCCAGAAGTCGCACACAGCCCCTACGAGCTCACCATGCGCAAGCGCGCGCTGCGGAGCCGCGACATTGTGCATCGTGTTTGCGGCAGGCTGGACCGGGTCGGCGATCAGAAGGTAGGCGAGGGTGTCAAGGGCGCGAGCGGCATGGCGCCGGACGGTTTTGGTGGCGCACTTCTGGTGGCTTGCCAGTGATTCCTGCCGCTCGGTGAGAGTGGCGAAGCGGTGTTCGGGTATGAGGTTGAAATCCACTTGGGCATAGAGGCGTTCATGGTCGGCCAGCTGGTCGATCGCGGTCCCGATCGCCTTAGCCAGCACCGCGATCTGGGCGGCGGAATCGGGCTCGCAGTCGTGCCCCCGGCACAGATACGTTCGCACCGACTCATCGAGCGCGCTCAGCAGCGTGGTGGGCCGCGCGAGGCCTTGGCCTTGGCGCAGCTTGATCAGGCACTCCTTGACTTGGTCCACCGACGGAGCAGAGGTGAGTGCCATCTGTCCACGATATGTCCACCGGGCACACCAGCGACATCGGATATTGCCGACAGCGTGCGCCGGGGTGTCCAGAAACTGTCCACTCCGCACCTGAGATGTCCACGAACACGGCAGGTAGACGGGATGGTTCGGCCGTGTTCGGCGGTGAAGACTCGAATGGTACAAGCGACCCGAATGCGTTCGAAGGGAGAACAAGTCATGGCACAACAGATCGTCGTCGCAGACGCCGAAGAGTACGAAGCGCCCGAGGTGGAGACCAAGGAAATCATCAGCCGTCAGTGCAACTGATCAACCCCGGGTCGGGCGGGTGCGAGTTACAGCAAGTTCTCGCGTCCGTCTCGCCTCGGCCCGCGCTATTCGAGGAGATCTGATGTTGATCCTGTACGTCGGAGACCTGCACTTTTCCGGCTGGTCCATGCGTGGCCGAATCATCCTGCGGGAGAAGCAGATCTCCTTCGAAGAGCGGCGGATCGAACTGGATTGGCCGACTACCGAAACACCCGAGGGCGTCCTGACGGTCGGTGACGTCATCGAGGAACGTGAAGCACATATCGGCTGCCAATGCGCGTTCACCGACCTGCAGGTACTCGATACCGAGGGACTGCTCGCGGGTTCCGTGGCGGAGCTGCTACCGCGCGTGCCGATCCTGGTCGACACCGACACCCGCGCCATCGCTGCCGACGTGGTCTCCATTGCCGAGTACCTCGACGACATCGCTTCAGCTTCTGGCGCCGCGCTGACGGGGTCAACCGCGGCGCAACGCGCCAGAATCCGGACTCTGAGTGCATGGGCCTCACACGATCTGTCGCTTTTGATCGATGATGCGCCGTACGCGAAATCTATACGCCCGCAACCACCCTCGGAGCTCAATGCGGGCGCGGTCGAACAAGCCCGCTGGGTATGCGACACCGTGGCCGCGCTCCTCGGCAACAGCGGCGGCCCGTTCGTGGTCGGCGACTTCAGCCTCGTCGACGTTCTGCTCTCGACGTGCTTTCAGCAGATCACCGGCCTCGGAATCGGCATCGCCGATCGCCGGGTCGCTGAGTACGCCCATCGGCTGCTGCAACGCCCCTCTGTCCGAGACCATCTGGACGAGGCCACAGCCATCTACCGCGTGATCGACGCAGCCGAGTTCGGTAGCCCGCAGTGGATCCTGCGCCACTACCGCTACAACCGCGAGCTGAAGCTGCTGCACGACTGGCAAACCGACACCTGCGTCCGTGTCCGCAACACGACCGCAGAACGAATCATCGACCTCGCCTACGCCGGATACGACCTCGACGCGATCGCGGCATCCCTCGCCGGCGAGTACCGGGTGCCGCTGAATCGAGCCACCGCCGACGTACACAGCCTGCTGGAACGACTCACCCCGGCAAAAGCGCGAAGGGCAGCATGATGACCACAGCGTTCGACAGCCTTCCCGCCACACTGCGCTACCGCCACGACCTCGGCCTGCTCTTCCATCCGCGGTCGGGAACCTTCCATCGGCTCCGCAACTCAGTAGCCAAACAGATGGTGTCCCAGATCTTTTCCGGTGCAGACCGGCAAACGGTGATCGACAGCATCAGCGGCCACTTCCGAGCCAACCCCGAGATTGTCGGCGCGGACCTCGACGCCCTCGTTGCCAACCTCACCAACGCCTCACCCCCGTCGAGCCGCCCCGGAGGATCACTCCATGAGATCGATAAGGGATTCGACGCTCCGTTAGGCTTCCCGCTGCGCCTGGAGATCGAGCTGACCGCGGTCTGCAACTGGAACTGCGGGTTCTGCTACAACGTCTGGAAGATCGACCCCACGATGTCGGATCGCGATGTCCGCCGCGCCGTCCGCGAGCTGCCCGAGAAACACATACCCACCGACCTGGCCACGACGATCCTGGACGAGTGCGCCGCACAGGGGTGCTTCGTCATCCGCTACAGCGGTGGCGAGACCCTGCTACACCCGGACGCGATGGACATCTTCGAGCACGGCGGCAGACTCGGCCTCTACCAGGTCATCTTCACCAACGGCCACTTCATCACTGCCGAACGCGCCGCCCGCCTCGCCGCAGCCAACGTGCGATGCGCTCTGGTGTCCATTCACGGTGACCGAGACCAACACAACCAACTCACCGGCCACCCCCGCGCCTACGACAAAGCCATCACAGCGATGCAACTGCTGCAAGACGCTGGTATCAACGTCGTCGCGGAACTCACCCTGGTCAAGGACAACATCCCCGGCGCGCTCGATGTCATCCGCGACGTGCACCGTATCGGCGTGCGCGAGTTCGGTGTGATGCGCTACGTGCCCACCGGACGCAACGACGACCAGTACGGGGTGCCGGTGTCGGTGACCCTGCCGTTGATGCGTCAGATCGACCAATTGACCGCCGCCGAATGCGCCGGCATGAGCGTGGCCTGGCCTTGTGCGCAAAAGCTGTGCACCAGCGACACGGACATGCCGCTGCACGCCGATGATCCAACCCTGGCGTTGCGGTCCTCACAAATCGTCGGTCACTGCGAATCCGGGATGGTCTGGGGCAGCGTCAGTTACGACGGTCGGCTCCGCAACTGCCCGCACAGCAACGTCTACTTCGGACGTCTCGCCGAGCACCGAGTCGCCGAGCTGTGGCCAAATCTGACTGAGCGAGTCCATGCCGCAGTCAGGACCCGCGACACCTGCGCGGGCTGCGTGGTCGCCGAGGCGTGCCGCGGCGGCTGTCATCTGCCGAGTTTCTTCACCTCTAAGCAGGTCACGGGGTTGGGCTTACCGAGTGTGGGTGCCGCCTCGACGACTGGGAAAGGCCGATAGGATCGCGCGATGGCCCCCGACGAATCCTTCCGCACAGCGGCGCGCGCGTCGCTGTCCATGCAAGAAGCGATCCTGCGTCTCCAGAACTATTGGGCCGGTCACGGTTGCGTGATCGCGCAGCCGTACAACACCGAAGTCGGTGCGGGAACGATGAATCCAGCCACTCTGCTCAGCGTGCTGGGTCCGGAGCCATGGCGGGTCGCCTACGTCGAACCCTCCGTCCGTCCCGACGACAGCCGTTACGGTGAGAATCCGAACCGTCTGCAAACCCACACCCAGTTCCAGGTCATTCTCAAACCCGAACCCGGCAATCCTCAAGAGCTCTACCTCGACTCACTGGCCTCCCTCGGCATCGACCTGCACGCACACGACGTGCGGTTCGTCGAAGACAACTGGGCACAACCCGCAATCGGCGCTTGGGGATTGGGCTGGGAAGTCTGGCTCGACGGCATGGAGATCACCCAGTTCACCTACTTCCAGCAGGTCGGCGGCCAGACCCTCGACCCTGTCCCGGTGGAGATCACCTACGGACTCGAACGCATCCTCATGGGTATGCAGAAGGTCACCCACTTCAAAGACCTGCTGTACGCACCCGGTGTCACCTACGGTGAATTCCTCGGGCAATCGGAATACGAGATGTCGCGCTACTACCTCGACGACGCCGACGTCGACGCCACCCGCACTCTGCTCGATATCTACTCACGCGAAGCCGACCATCTGATCGAACGACGGCTGCCGATTCCCGCACACAGCTTCGTTCTCAAGTCCTCGCACGCCTTCAACGTCCTCGATGCCCGCGGCGCGATCTCAACCACCGAGCGCGCCAAGTGGTTTCAGACCATGCGCAATCAATCCCGCTCGGTCGCCGAACTGTGGATCGAGCTGCGCGCCGAGGCCGGGCACCCCCGCGGCATCTACCAGCACCCCCACCCAGCCACTTCGACGGTCGACCCTGCCTCGCTCCCGGCGCACGGTGGGCAGCTGGTGTTCGAGATCGGTGTCGAAGAGCTGCCTCCCCATGTCGTCGACTCAGCTGCAACGGCCGTCGAGCATGAGCTGATGCGGTTGCTCGGTGAATCCAGCCTGCGCTGCGGCACGATCCGGGTCGATGCCACTCCGCGTCGAATCGCGGTGCGTATCAACGACGTCGCTGACCGCGAGCCCGATAGCGTCCAGGTCCGTCGCGGCCCCAAGGTGGCTGCCGCCTACACCGACGACGGGCGGGCTACCCGTGCGCTGGAAGGGTTTCTCAACGCGCAGAACGCGACAGAGACCGACCTGACCCGCGTTGAAGTCAACGGCACCGAGCACGTCGCGATCGAGAGCATCCGTCCCGGCCGCACCGCACCCGAGCTCCTGACCGCCGTGCTCTCACAAGTCGTGACCGGGTTGCACTCGGACAAGAACATGCGCTGGAACGACCCCGACCTCAGCTTCAGCCGCCCCATCCGCTGGCTGCTCGCCCTCCTCGACGCCACGGTGCTGCCTGTCACCGCCGGAGTTCTGGAAGCCGGCCGAATCACCCGCACTCACCGCCAAGCAGTGCAACCCGAGATCAGCATCAGCCACGCAAACGACTACGGCGACGCCATACGCAGCGAAGGGATCCTCCTCGATCGGCGTGACCGCCAAGCCGCCGTAGCCCACGCCGCAACCACGCTGGCGGATCAGGTCGGCGGGATCATCGACATCTCCACCGAACAGGCGCTCATCGAGGAGATCACCAACCTGGTCGAGACCCCCGCCGGCATCCTCGGGTACTTCGACGAGAAGTACCTGGCCTTGCCTGCCGAAATCTTGACTACCGTCATGCGTAAACACCAGCGCTACATCGCCGTTCGCGCACGCGACGGTTCCCTGCTGCCGATGTTCGTGACCCTCGCCAACGGAGCCTGCGACCTCGAAGTGGTGCGCGACGGGAATGAGAAAGTACTCCGCGCCCGCTTCGAGGACGCCTCCTTCTTCTGGAGTGCTGATCTGCGCACCCCACCCGAGCAGTTCCGGACCAAACTCACCGAACTCACCTTCGAACAGCGACTCGGCTCGGTAGCCGAGCGCGCTGACCGCATCGCCAAGATCAGCCAGCAGCTTGCACAGCGAATCACCTTGTCCACCAACGAGACCGCAACGCTGTTGCGGGCGGGTCAGCTGGCGAAGTTTGACCTGGCCACTCAGATGGTGATCGAGATGACCTCGCTCGCCGGCACCATGGCACGCGAGTACGCGCTCAAAGCCGGAGAACCGACCGAGGTGGCGGATGCGCTATTGGACACCGAACTGCCCCGCCACCAAGCCGATCGACTCCCCACCACACTGCCCGGTGCCTTGCTGGCGCTGGGGGACCGCTATGACCTGCTGGTCGCAATGCTCGCAGTCGGTGCCAAGCTCACCGGAACCTCGGATCCCTACGGGCTGCGCCGCGCCGCGCTCGGCATCGTCCGCATCCTTCGTGACCGGCCCGAACTCGAAAACCTCACTTACCGAGACGGACTCACCGCCGCAGTCGGGTGCCTGCGTGATCAAGGAATCACCGTCTCCGAAGACGTTCTCGACACCGCCGAACAGCTACTCATTACGCGATACGAACAACGACTGCGCGATTCGAACATTGTCCCCGCGCTCATCGACGCGGTCCGCCCTTCCGCACACACCCCGCGGCGAGCCGACCAGCTGCGCATTGAGATCGACCAAGCCCGCAGGGAACACGGACTGCAATTCGCCGAACTCGTGGAAGGACTCCAACGGATCGTCCGTATCTTGCCCCTAGGGACAACAGCCTCCGTGGACCCTGCGGCTCTCACCGCTCCCGCTGAGCGACAGCTGATCGATGTAGTAGACGGCCTCGCCCGCGGCGGTGATGATCGTTCGCTGGTGAGCTGGATCAGCCGAGCGACACCGCTCGCCGGAGCCCTCCGTGTGTTCTTCGACAACATCCTTGTGATGGACAATGACTCGTCGGTTCGGTCGGCGCGTCTCGGCCTCCTCGCGAGCGTCCTCGATGCAGCGCCTAGGGGAATCGACTGGAAAGCTGTCCATCTTCTGCGTGCTGACACCACCGACACCGGTGTCGGCTCGAAGGTTTCGAGCACACGCGGTTAACCATTGCTAACACCTAGGAAGGGCGGAACAAACCGATCGAAAACCTGGAAATCATGAGGTAAACGACCAGGTCAAGAAGTGTGCTCCCCACGCACGCGGGGATGATCCGGACCAGCGACCGAGGAACGTGGCCAGGTACTCGTGCTCCCCACGCACGCGGGGATGATCCGCTCTACCGGCGTGAGGTGTCGGTGCGCGGGAGGTGCTCCCCACGCACGCGGGGATGATCCTTACATGTATCGGAGATATGGAAACCGCTTGCCGTGCTCCCCACGCACGCGGGGATGATCCTTCGACCAAGACCTTGCGAAGGCCAAACGCGAAGTGCTCCCCACGCACGCGGGGATGATCCGGCGAGCACGGCAAGTTTTACCCCAAGCATTGAGTGCTCCCCACGCACGCGGGGATGATCCGCAATTCTCTGACGCCGACGAGACCTTTAACAAGTGCTCCCCACGCACGCGGGGATGATCCCCCGAGTTGTTGAATGGAACCCGGTTCGCGATGGTGCTCCCCACGCACGCGGGGATGATCCGCCCTGGACAGCGGCGGCAAACGACCCCTGCGCGTGCTCCCCACGCACGCGGGGATGATCCGTCGGCTGCCGCGGAGGTCGGCAATTTGAGGGCGCGCTCCCCACGCACGCGGGGATGATCCCAGTGACAGGGAGGTAGGGCTGTGACGAATCCGGTGCTCCCCACGCACGCGGGGATGATCCGCGCACCAAATTCAGCGTCGAGACCGTCGCGAAGTGCTCCCCACGCACGCGGGGATGATCCGCCAGTGACGGCGCACTGACCAGGGCGGCGGCGGTGCTCCCCACGCACGCGGGGATGATCCCTGTATTTGGAATCTCTGATGACAATCCATGTCGTGCTCCCCACGCACGCGGGGATGTTCTGCGGATTGGCTTTCAGATCCAGATTCGTCAGTGCTCCCGTGCACGTGGGGATGACCCCCCAAGGACGACCGGCTGTGCAACGAACGTGACGAGTGTTGCCGCGCCTGCTGGGAGATGTGTTGCCCGTGATTGATGCCGATGTTAGAGGCATGGTCCGCTGCATGAAGGTTATTGGTGACGGGAGCGCCCGACTGTGGAGCTCGCTGGGTGAGGTGAGCTTCAGCGGTGCGAGGTAGGGCTGGGTTGGTTGTACCGCGTTGCTGTGCGTGGTGGTGGTTGGTACGTCGGGCAGGAGAACCGGTCGGTTGGTCATTTCGATGTTTCTGTTGTGGCTTGCTAGAAGTGCGCTTGCACAGTTTGTTTCGCGAGTACTGTTGCCGGAAGTCGTTGAGCTTCTGGGCATTCCGGAGGCGCCGCGAACTTGTCGGTGGGGGGTGAGACAGTGTTGGGCATTCCCGGAATTTCGGGGCGGATTCTTTCGTAAGGGGTCGGTCTTTGGTGTTGAGCGAGGCTGCTCGATCGGTGTGGGCGAAGTCGCCGAATGCTGCTGGTGAGTGGCTGCCGCTGTGGCAGCACATGGATGATTCTGCGGATGTTGCCTGTCATCTGTTCGACCACTGGCTCGCACCGGGTGTTGTCGAGCTGTTGGTGAAGGAGCTAGGTGGTGACTGCGAGGCGGCGCGGTGCGCGATACGGTTCTTGGCGGGGGTTCATGATCTCGGAAAAGCCACGCCTGCCTTCGCAATTCAACACGAGGGACTCGCTCAGCGGATGCGCGAGCATGGTTTGTATATGCCTCTCAACCGGCGTGAAATGGCTGACCGGCAGTTGGCTCATCATACGGTGGCAGGGCATCATCTGCTGATCGGCTGGCTGGTGGAAAGAGGATGGTCTCGACGGTGGGCAGCCGCGTGGGGAGTGGTTCTCGGGGGCCACCACGGAGCGCCGCCCGATGAGGACGATCGGCTGCTGCCGCAAAGCTATCCGCACCTGTTCGGCGAAGGCAAGTGGGTGCAGGTTCAGCGAGAACTGTTGTGCCGCATGGCCGAACGTTCGGAGGTGCTGAACTACCTCGACGGTTGGCGTGAGTTGAGGCTGTCGGTGCGGTTCCAAGTTCTGGTGACGGGGATCGTCATCGTCTCGGATTGGATCGCCAGCAACGAGGAGCTGTTGCCGTTCCATACCGGAGAACTGCCGGAGGCGGTGATCGACCCCCAACGATCGAGTCGTGCCTTGGCGGCTCTGGCTCTGCCTGTGCCGTGGATCCCCTCGGTGATACCGGATGAGGTGTCGGACGTTTTCGCGACGCGATTCTCGTTGCCGCCGGGCGCGAGAGTGCGGCCGGTTCAGGTCGCCGCGTGCGATGTTGCTAGGGCGATGAGTGAGCCGGGGCTGCTGATCATCGAGGCACCGATGGGGGAGGGGAAGACCGAAGCGGCCCTGGCCGCAGCGGAGATCATGGCGCAACGGTGGGGTGCAGGCGGGCTGCTGGTGGCGCTGCCCACGCAAGCAACCAGTGACGCGATGTTCGCTCGCGTCGTCGATTGGCTTGACCGTTTGGGCGATGACGGTCAGCAGGTAGGTGGATCGATCACCCTCGGGCACGGCAAAGCCAGGCTGAACCGACTGTTCCAAGGACTCGTACGGGACGGGAGAACTGGTCACGCAGAGATCGACTGCGACTCGGGTATCGGTAGTAAAAGTGTCGCCCACCATGCGGTTACAGCACACGCGTGGTTGTCAGGCCGAAAAAAGGCTCAGTTGGCGAACTTCTCGGTGGGGACCATCGACCAGCTGCTGTTCGCGGCATTGAAGTCTCGGCATTTGATGCTTCGGCACCTGGGGCTGGCCGGCAAGGTCGTCGTGCTGGATGAAGTGCACGCCTACGACGCTTACATGAATTCCTACCTGACGAAGGTACTGACCTGGTTGGGCACCTATCGGGTTCCAGTGATTGCATTGTCGGCAACGTTGCCCGCTGATCGTCGCCAGGAGCTGATGGCGGCGTACCGGCGCGGTTGTCATCGCACTGCTCCGCCACCCATGAGTGATGTCGAGGGCTATCCGATCCTGTCGTGGACAACAGGTGCCGCGGTGCGGCACCGCCGGATCGAGTCTTCGGGCCGGAGCACCTCGGTGCAGGTGTGTTCGCTTGGCGGGAAGGTCGATGACGATGCGGCCGATTTGGTTGCGCTGCTGGAGGACAAGCTGTCCGGCGGGGGCTGTGCACTGGTCATCCGGAACACCGTCCGCCGTGTACTGGCCACAGCCGCCGAACTGGAACGTCACTTTCCCGGTGACGTGACTGTGGTACATGCACGGTTCATCGCCGCGGATCGGATGCGCAAGGACATTGAGCTTCTCGATAGCTTCGGGTCACTCGATCGGGCTCAGCAAAGGCCCGCCCGGCATATCGTTGTCGCCTCACAAGTGGTCGAACAATCGCTGGATATCGACTTCGACCTGCTGGTCACTGATCTGGCCCCTATCGACTTGGTCCTGCAGAGAATGGGCCGGTTGCACCGCC
Organism: Nocardia suismassiliense; assembly: GCF_900269665.1. Lineage (GTDB taxonomy): Bacteria > Actinomycetota > Actinomycetes > Mycobacteriales > Mycobacteriaceae > Nocardia > Nocardia suismassiliense. The sequence continues at coordinate 5,984,203 of NZ_LT985361.1, read as the reverse complement.
ACCAACGCGGCGAAAACCAGGTTGAGAGGCCACCCAAACTTCGAACCGCGCAGACTTACATCGCCGGTGTGGAGTTCACTGCGGGAGTACCCGAGCTGGAACCCGCAGCGGCACGGCATGTCTATGGTGAGCATCCACTGCTGCGTGCGGCCGCAGTTCTCCTCCCACATCTAGGTCATGTAATTCGTCTGCCCGACGACATCGCACCATTGGTTCAGCACGCATACGGCCTTGAGCAGGCAGGGCCGGAGTCGTGGCAGGACGCAATGAATGCTGCGCGTCAGAGCTGGCTGGACCGATGCGCACTGCGCGCGGCGAATGCGGAGAAGTTTCAACTCAAAGAGCCTGCGCGGCCTGGCAACTCGATCGTCGGCTGGATTGCAGCAGATGTCGGCGAAACCGAGGATCATTCTCAAGGACAAGGGCAGGTCCGCGACGGTGCTCCCAGCCTCGAGGTAATCGTGGTCCAGCAACACACTGATGCTGATTGGTTCACCCCCTCATGGCTGGCGGAAGATCACGGCAACCGCCGAGTGCCTCGTGAATCGACACCGTCAGATCAGCTGGCCCAGATCATGGCTACATGCTCGCTGCGGCTGCCACTCGAGTTCAGCACCGAACGGGCAGAGAGCGAACTGTGGGCTGCAACCCCGGAACAGTGGGAATTTTCGCCATTGATCTACCGCCTTCCGGTCTTAGTGCTCGATCAGGACGGTTTCGGTGAGATCGCCGGTCGAGGTGTGCACTACACCCCAGATTCGGGACTGCGGATATTGGCTGCCGAGGAAGCCAACCCTCATAGCGCCGTCGATTCATCGAGAGAAGCGGGTATCCACTCATGAATGGCCCAAATAGGCAGGGATTCAACTTGCTCGACGAGCCTTGGATACTCGCGCTCGGAGTCGATGGTCGCGAGCGGAGGCTGTCGATACTCGAATTGTTGGAGCAGGCAAGGGATCTGACGACGATCGGTGGGGAGGTGTCGACACAGGGGTTCGCGATCACGCGGATGCTACTGGCGCTTATGCATCGAGCGATCGATGGGCCGACCGATGCAGATCAGTGGCACGATCTGTGGGCCGCGGAGGCACTGCCGCTGGATCGTGTTCGCGCTTATGTTGATCCGCTTCGTCATCGGTTCGACCTGTTCGACGCCGAGGCCCCGTTTTTCCAGGTCGCCGGGTTGCACACGGCGAAGCAGGAGGTGTCGGGGCTGGAAAAGCTCGTCGCGGACGTGCCGAACGGGCAGCCGTTTTTCACCGCTCGGTCTGCAGCGAGTCTTCGCCGGATCGAGGCGGCGGAGGCGGCGCGCTGGCTAGTGCACGCGCATGCGTTCGATCCGTCGGGGATCAAGTCCGGAGCCGTCGGCGACAACACAGTCAAGAACGGGAAAGGGTATCCGATCGGCACCGGCTGGTCGGGCCAGATCGGAGGAGTGCTGCCGCAGGGCGAGACTCTGCGGGAGACTCTGCTGCTGAACATCGTTGCCTACGAAGACAACCCGTACGTCACCATCGGCGGTGCGGGTGACGTTCCGCCATGGGAGCGCGATCCGGATACACCAGCGGGGAAGGAGCGCCCGCCGCACGGTGCGATCGATCTGTATACGTGGCAGACGCGTCGTATCCGCCTGGTAGGCGACCACACAGGGGTTACAGGGGTCGTGCTGGCCAACGGGGACAGGATCGTTCCGCAGAACCGCAACGACATGGATCCGCACACGTGCTGGCGATACAGCGAACCGCAGTCGAAGAAGCATAAGACCGTGGTCTATATGCCGTTGACCCATGACCCAGAGCGCTCGGTATGGCGGGGTATCGGCGCGATGCTACCCACGGTTTCGGGTCGCCCGACGGCCCGAGGCGCGGATCCGCAACCGCGACTGGCGCCAGGGATCTTGCAGTGGATCGGCAGTCTGGGATCGAAAGACCTGCTGCCGGAACGGTATACGCCACGGGTGCGGATCATGGGAGCGGAATACGGGGCGCAGAGCGCCACGTTCGCCGAGATCGTCGAGGACCTGCTGCCGCTGCCGGTGATCCTGTTGCGCCAGGACAAACCGGCCGCGGGTCAGACAGCGACGAATGCCGTCGACGACGCCGAGCATGCGGCGTTCGCGGTATGGAGCTTCGCCGAGAACATCGCCCAAGCCGCTGGCGCCGCACCGAAATCAGGTGCTGGCGACCGTGCTCGCGAGCAGTTATATGCGGCGCTGGACGCCCGTTACCGACAATGGTTGACGTCGCTAACCCCCGGCGCCGATCTCGGTGAAGCGCGGACGCAGTGGCAACACACCGTCCGTGACGCCACATACCCCATTGTCGCGGAACTGGTCTCGGCCGCACCCCCCGCCGCCTGGGTGGGGCGGCAGGTTCGAGGGCAGTTGGCCAACGTGTCCCGCGCCGAGTTGTGGCTCAGGTCCGCGCTACGAAAAGCATTACCCCTCACCGATACCCGGCCCAACGACTCGACACCAGAGAAGATGGTGATTGCGTGAGCACAGTCGACAACGAAGAACAAGCGCCGGCGAAACCCACTCAGCGACGCCTAGGCCCACTTGGCGCGGCTTTGGAATGGCGGCTGAACCGGCTCCAAGAGGAGTACTTGCGCCGATCGCCGGTCGCACGAGCGGAGCTGGCCAAACTGCGTCGCGGCCTGGGTAAGTCGGCAGGCGATGTCCCTGAGATCTGGGATTCGACGATTGCCGCCGTGCCGACAGCGCTGCGCGGAACCGATAGCGCCGATGACTTCGGGCCCAGTGTCGCTGAACAGGCCGCACACTCGGTGCTGACGTTGTTCGCTGCACACCAGCAATCGATGACGGTGCGAGCCCACGTCGCGGCGGTCTCGTTCGGGCGGGCAGTGGGGATACTGGCGCAGGCAGAGGGCCGAAGCGCCGAGGCTGTGACCCGTCGATTCATGGCGGTGGCCACGGCGCAGTCCATCGATGAGGTGCTGATGCACATTCGTGGTCTGGTGACGCAATTACGTACAGCCAAACAGGGATTCGACTACGCCCGCCTCGCTGACGACCTCGTCGGCCTGCTCACTCCCGGCCGTGCCCAGCGCGTGCGTCTGGCCTGGGGCCGCGAGTTCTACCGCACGCCTGCACCCAGTGACGCCGAACCAGAGCCGGCCCAATAGTAACTATCGAAAAGGACACGATTGATGAACCGAACCCTGATCGAGCTGCATATTCTGCAAACAGTGCCGCCGAGCAACCTCAATCGCGACGATACCGGCAGCCCGAAAACCGCCATCTACGGCGGTGTGCGCCGCGCGCGAGTCTCGAGCCAAGCGTGGAAACGCGCAACCCGGGTGGCATTCGACGACCACCTCGACCGATCCGAACTCGGCGTGCGCACTCGGCGCGTAGTCGAGCTGCTGGGCTCTGAAATCACCTCCCGCGCACCTGATCTGGAGGCGCGTGCGCTCGAACTGGCCAGTGCGGTGATGAAGGAAATCGGGATCAAGGTCAAGCCACCGAAGAAAGACGCCACTGAGGAGGCCGGATATCTGGTGTTCCTCAGCAGGCATCAGATCGCGGCACTGGCCCGAGCCGCCGTCGACGCCGCAGCCGCCACCGACGTCACCAAAGCGTTGCAGGAAGCGAAGGTCAAGGACCTGGCTGATCGTGAGCACTCGGTGGACATCGCATTGTTCGGTCGTATGGTCGCCGACCAAGCCGATCTCAACGTCGATGCCGCCGTCCAGGTCGCTCACGCCATCAGCGTCCATCCGGTCGAGACCGAATTCGACTACTTCACCGCCGTCGACGATCACATCGGCGATGCCGAGACCGGTGCGGCGATGATCGGCACCGTCGAATTCAACTCCTCCACCCTGTACCGATACGCCACCGTCGATGTCGACCGCCTCCACGACACCCTCGGTGACCCCGAAGCGCCCCGCCGCGCTGTCGAAGCGTTCGTGACCTCGTTCGTGCGCTCCATGCCGACAGGCAAACAGAACACCTTCGCCAACCGAACACTGCCTGAAGCCGTGGTGGTCTTCGTGCGCGACACCCAACCGATCAATCTGGTCGGAGCCTTCGAACACCCCATCCGCGAATCCAGCACCGGTGGACGGGTCAAACGAGCTGCCGACGCACTGCGCGACGAGGCGCGAGAGATCGAACGCGCCTACAACGAAGCACCGGTCACCGGCTGGGTGACACGCCTAGGTTCCGACACCTCAGCCCTAAACGACCTCGGTAGCAACGTCAGCTTCGCCGACCTGGTCAGCCAGCTCTGTGCGCTGGTCGAGACGAGGCTCGGGGAGCCACAATGAGTGTCGTCGCTCTGCGACTGGCCGGGCCTCTGCAATCCTGGGGCGCCAGCAGCAAATTCGTGCGACGCGACACCGAAACCGCACCCACCAAAAGCGGCGTGCTCGGCCTCGTCGCCGCGGCCAAGGGACTGCGACGCACCGACCCCCTCGAATCGTTGCTGGGCCTACGGTTCGGCGTCCGCATCGACCAACCCGGACAGCTTGTCCGTGACTTCCACACCGCACAACGCCCCAAACGCGAACGCGATGGATCCACCACGTGGACTTCCCTGCCCCTGTCGTATCGGTACTACATCTCCGATGCCGTCTACCTGGCAGTCCTTGAAGGCGAGCACGAACTCGTCACCACCATCGACGCAGCGGTGCGCAGCCCGCACTTTCCGCTCTACCTGGGCCGCCGTTCGTGCCCACCCGCCGGACCGATCGCGCTCGGGGTATTCGATACAGACCTTCAGGGCGCATTGACCGCTGTGCCATGGCTGGCCAGCACGCGGACCCAGAAACGGACCCGCGACACCCGTGTCACCCTGGCGACGGTCCGAGACGCAGCCGACAATGAACTCACCGGTGAGACGATCCATGACACCCCGGTCAGTTTCGACCCGAACCATCGCCAGTACGAATGGCGCAACATCGTGCGCGGCACCGTGGACATCGTCAACCCGCACGGCACCGCCGCACCGGTCATCGAGCACGACGCCATGTCGGTCCTGGAGGCATAACGATGTTCCTGACCAGGATGCAAATCAATCCACGTCGTCGTGGCGCTCGGATACTGCTGTCATCCCCGCAAGCCCTGCACGCCGCAGTGTGCAGCGGGTTCGCCGACGCCACGCCCAGCGACGAAGGCAGAATCCTGTGGCGTCTGGACAACTACGGACCTCATCGTGTGATCTTGTTCGTAGCCAGCCCAGACAAACCCGACTTCACCCACATCATCGAACAAGCCGGATGGCCCACCACCGAAACATGGGACACCAAACCGTATGAGCGCCTCCTCGACCGCCTGACCGTCGGACAACGATGGCAATTTCGGCTCACCGCCAACCCCGTCCACTCCGGCCGGCGAGAAGGCTGGACCGACACCAAACCACTCGGCCACGTCACTGTCCGTCAACAACAACAATGGCTGCTCGACCGTGCCTCGCGGCACGGATTCAAAATACAGCCGCGCCAGGCAGACAACGCTGTCGACGGCGAGCTCGAGCTTCTCATCACCGACCGAGGTGTGCGCCGATTCCCTCGCGGTGATAAACGTGTCACCATCTCCACCGCAACATTCGAAGGGCTCCTCGAAGTCACTGACGCTGCCGCACTGAAGAATTCACTCTCATTCGGCATCGGGCGAGCCAAATCCTACGGATGCGGTCTACTCACCCTCGCCTACCCGACCACGTCCGACAGCCCACGATGAACACCATCGGTCGCCACACGTCCGAGTCCAAGGAGCTGGTGCGCATCTCGGACAGGATTTCGTTCTTGTACCTGGACAGATGTGTGGTCAACCGGGACAGCAACGCGATAACGGCCACCGACGAGCGCGGTACCACCCATATCCCAGCTGCGGCGGTCGGTGTGTTGTTGCTTGGTCCAGGAACAACCATTACCCACCAAGCGATCTCGTTGATGTCCGACAGCGGATCGACTGTGGTGTGGGTGGGGGAGCGCGGCGTGCGCTATTACGCACACGGCGTTACACTCTCACGCTCGTCGCGACTGCTCGAAGCGCAAGCTCGCGCAGTGACGAACACTCAATCACGCTTGAAGGTTGCCCGAGCAATGTACGCGATGCGCTTCCCTGGCGAAGACGTTTCAGGGCTGCTGATGCAGCAGCTGCGTGGACGGGAAGGCGCTCGGGTACGAGCGGTCTATCGTCAGCACGCCGAACGGACCGGAGTCGAATGGTCTCGGCGAAACTACAATAAAGATGACTGGGATGCAGGCGAACCCATCAATCAGGCGCTCTCAGCAGCGAACTCCGCGCTCTACGGAATCGTGCACTCGGTCATCGTCGCCCTCGGATGTGCACCTGCTCTCGGGTTCGTCCATACCGGCCACCACCGCGCATTCGTCTACGACATCGCAGACCTGTACAAAGCCGAGCTGACCATTCCTATCGCGTTCGATATCGCTGCTGAAGAGCCCGAAGAACTCAGTGCGGCGACTCGTCGGCGAGTGCGTGATGCGATTTACGGCGGCAAGATCCTGGAGCGCTGCGCACGAGACATACAGAAGCTGCTGCGCGATGAGAGCGGCCTCGATACAACAGATTTTGAAGAACTCGACTTCGACGTGATCTCACTATGGGACGACCGAGAGACTCCAGTAGCGGGTGGAGTCGGATACGGAGACGACTTTTGACCACCGTCGTCCTCACCGCCGTACCACTTGGCCTGCGTGGACATCTCACCCGATGGCTACTCGAAATCAGCCCAGGCGTGTTCGTCGGGAACATCTCTGCGCGTGTCCGAGAACTCATGTGGCAGCGCATCATCGAGTTCGTCGCGGAAGGGCGAGCAATCATGGTGTATACCGCACGCAACGAACAACGCCTCGCATTCAAGGTCCACGGCCACGACTGGACTCCCGTGGACTACGACGGCTTGACACTTATGCGCCGGATGACAACTCCGGACTATGTCACCGCGACCCCAGCACCGACCGCCATGACAACCCGCTCAACCAGCCAAGCAGAACACCAGTCCGAGACCGTATGGCGTCGCCGCGTAGCCCGGCGCAAGTTCAAACCCAAGTAGCGATCCCAGGCCCCCATCCCGCCCCGAACCAAAACAAACCGAATCAAAAATGGGCCTGACGGCTGCAAACAGCCAGGTCAACAAGTGTGCTCCCCGCGCCCGCGGGGATGGTCCGCTGCTGCCGGACGTGAAAGAACGACTGCTTGAGTGCTCCCCGCGCCCGCGGGGATGGTCCGTTTCTCCAGGTGGAAACCGGCGGAAACGTTCGGTGCTGCCCGCGCCCGCGGGGATGGTCCGAGCGAGGCAGCGGCGGTCAAGAACAGCCGGACGTGCTCCCCGCGCCCGCGGGGATGGTCCGGGTTCGTGCACGGGCACCGCGACCGCAGCTTGGTGCTCCCCGCGCCCGCGGGGATGGTCCGGCCGCTCGGCCCCGGCCGGTACGAGGTTGTCGAGTGCTCCCCGCGCCCGCGGGGATGGTCCGCCGTTCGATCGCACGGTGGTCAGTCACATGCTGTGCTCCCCGCGCCCGCGGGGATGGTCCGCCATCGTGTCCGCCCGTGGCATGGTCCGGCCGGTGCTCCCCGCGCCCGCGAGGATGGTCCGGAACGGATCGACGCGCAGGCGCGGTGGATGGCGTGCTCCCCGCGCCCGCGGGGATGGTCCGCCGATCGGCGCGGCCGTCAGTTGTAGATCAGCGTGCTCCCCGCGCCCGCGGGGATGGTCCTCCGAGAGCTCCCGGCACAACTCCGCGCTGGCCGTGCTCCCCGCGCCCGCGGGGATGGTCCTGCAAGTCCCGATCATCTCGTCTTCGGACAGGGGTGCTCCCCGCGCCCGCGGGGATGGTCCGTGTGGATGCGGCCAGCGCCACGGCGGCCAGTCGTGCTCCCCGCGCCCGCGGGGATGGTCCGGCCGAGACCCGCCACCGCATCGCCGACGCCGCGTGCTCCCCGCGCCCGCGGGGATGGTCCTGTCTTGTCCCACAACCACACCGGCATGCCGATGTGCTCCCCGCGCCCGCGGGGATGGTCCGCCATCATCGACGGTTACACCGTTGCCCAAATCGTGCTCCCCGCGCCCGCGGGGATGGTCCGGACAATGAGCGCGATGACGATCATCGAGCGAGGTGCTCCCCGCGCCCGCGGGGATGGTCCTGGAACGGCGCCCGGCGTGCGGTGATGCTGTCCGTGCTCCCCGCGCCCGCGGGGATGGTCCGGCAAGATCCTGCTGCGCGCGGCCATGCACCACGTGCTCCCCGCGCCCGCGGGGATGGTCCGGTGGGGTTCAGTCCGCGAGTGACCGGGTCGCGGTGCTCCCCGCGCCCGCGGGGGATGGTCCGCCTGCTCGACCTGTCCTCCGAGGCTGTGCGAGGTGCTCCCCGCGCCCGCGGGGATGGTCCGTAATGGAGAAGGCCCAGAAGACCGAGTGACCGTGCTCCCCGCGCCCGCGGGGATGGTCCTTTGGCACGGCGGAGATCGGGGAACTCGTCGGTGGTGCTCCCCGCGCCCGCGGGGATGGTCCGCACGTGTTGACCTACACCGCGACCCAGGCCCTGTGCTCCCCGCGCCCGCGGGGATGGTCCGAGGAATTCACGCGCCTCAACAATGTGCTGGTGGTGCTCCCCGCGCCCGCGGGGATGGTCCGCGCCCGACGGCGCAGAGGTAGGGCTGGTCCTCGTGCTCCCCGCGCCCGCGGGGATGGTCCGGTGAGCGTGGCGCCCACTGCGGTGACGGCATCGTGCTCCCCGCGCCCGCGGGGATGGTCCGTTCCTGACTGAACGAGTGCGGGCAGTACAAGCGTGCTCCCCGCGCCCGCGGGGATGGTCCGGGGACATCATGACCAAGCCCAAGCCCGACCGGGTGCTCCCCTCGCCCGCGGGGATGGTCCGCGCCCGAGATCGTCGGTCCAGTGCCCGTCGTGGTGCTCCCCGCGCCCGCGGGGATGGTCCCCACAGCCAAGCAAACACGAAAAAGGCGTACTCGTGCTCCCCGCGCCCGCGGGGATGGTCCGGCGGAACGGGACCGCGTCAGGTGTCGTGGAGAGTGCTCCCCGCGCCCGCGGGGATGGTCCGCTGCTCTTCGACCGGCGGGACGCTCCCGAAAAGTGCTCCCCGCGCCTGCGGGGATGATCCATACGCCGCTGAGTACACCACCGCCGACACCGAGTGCTCCCCGCGCCCCCCGGGGATGATCCCGCTCGTCGGCACCCGACGACCTATGACGCGATGTGCTCCCCCGCGCCCGCGCGGGGGATGGTCCGAAAGAGCAATGACGCACAGTGTCCGGGTTGGCGGGCTCCCGCGCCCCGGCGGGGATGGTCCGCGCACTCGATCGTGCAGGACACCACCGTCGTCGTGCTTCCACGACGGCAGGGTGCTCATCGGTAGGAATCCAGATCCCACTGGAGCCTGCTCAGCTTGCTGGACATCCTTTCGGCTCACCGCTGACTGTCGCCACGACGACGATGTCGTCGAACTACTAGCTCGGCATCGGCTGAGATCAGCAGCACAGGGCGGCGAGAAGGCGGTGTAGATGTTGTACGAGCCGTGCTGGGGACGCGAACGGACACATGCAGAACTATTGCTGAGTCCGGTCAGGAGTGTTGCGTCCCGAAGATGCCGCGGCGTTGGAGTGCGGTGCGGATGGTGGTGTGCGCCACGCCGAGGCGTTTGCCGATTCGACCGAGCGACTCGCCCCCTGACAATGGGATCGACCCCGTGTTCGGGTTGACGGTTTCCAGAACCGCCGACCCGGGCGGCAACAACCTGACCGGGCGGATGCTGGTAGAAAAGCCCGGCCAAGGCTATCTCCGCCAACTGGCCGCATCCATGCCTGCCGGTGAGCTCACCAATCCCGACAACCGCGGCACATTCACCTACTACGGAGACAGCGAAACCCGCTCGAACCCCTGTAAATCGAATTCCGAGGCGGCCAATCAGGGCGGCAGGGTCAAAACCGTCCGGGGACCCAAGAACTCCGACGGATGAACTAGGGGAAGACGTCGCCAGAGTGCCGCGCAAGCGGATGGGGGCGGGTGCGCTGTGGGACGGTTGTGCTGGGGTGGCAGTCTGCTGGCGGAACCGGCGGCGTCTGGTGTGCGTCTTATAGTTCGTAGGCATGGCTGGGCGAGCTACGAAAGGGCTGTTGGCGGTCTGCTCGTGACCGGTCGCAACGGATAGGCGGTGTGGAAGGCTGGTCGGATGGGGAACCCGAGAGGGCTGGTCATGGTGAGGAATCGTGACCAGGGCTGTGCGGCGCTGCGTTTAGAGATCGCCGCCTTCTACTCGGGCTTCGGACAGCCCAACACCCTGTGCGCGGCGTTCGAGCAAGCCGTCCTCCTGGGGCCGTTGACCGACGACGGGCGGTTGTACGTCAGTGAGTTCGGTGGTGTCGACTGGGTCTGCACATTCACCAGCGTGCAGGAATTCGCCCGCAACATGACCGCGCGAGGCGTCGAGCCCGAGCACGCGTACCGCTACCAAGCCGTCCTCGGTCAGCGGATCATCGGCGCCGCGCAGCGTGCTCGCCCGACCGCCGTGGCGGTAGATATCGGTGGTGCGGCTCCGATGGCATTTCCTCCAGAGCTGACCGTGCGGAGCGGGGAGGGGTAGCGGTGGGCGAGAAGCTGGAAGTTGATCCGCAGGTCCTGGTGAAGGCCGCCGAGGGGATCAACAGAATCATCGGGGAGTTGTCGGAGCTGGGGGTGAAGGAGACCGCGGCGACGGGGCGTGGATTTTCGTTGTTGGCGTTGTCGCCGTTGGAGGCTGGTCGGCACAACGTGCAGCAGGCGATGGAGCGGTTCACCGATCGCTGGTCGTGGGGTGTGCGGTATTTGGTGCGGGCGGGCAACGAGATCGCGAAGGTTTTGGGGTTGGCGGCGGGGCGCTATCACATGATGGATCAGGCGGCGTCGGACACGATGAAGCAGGTGTGGACGCATCTGGTCGGCAACCCGCATTTGTCCAAGGACGAGATCACGTCGCGGTCGTGGGAGGCCACTGTGGCCGATAACGGACTCAACCATGTCCGAAACTCTGACTACAGCGGTGATTCCTTCGATCGGGCGTTCGCGAAGATCGGCACGAACGTGCAGGTGATCGAAGCGGTCGGGCCGCAAGCGTTGGCGAATCTGGGTAGCTATGGCACCGGTGAGCAGCTCGGTTGGAACACCGGTGCCGCGCAACAGGCCGCGGAGATCATGAAACCGGGGGGAGAGAAGTAGGTGGGGATCGGATTCGACAAGTTCATCAACAGTGTCGGCAATGCCGTGGAGGGTGTGGTCGAGTCCGGCGTTCAGGCGGCGGGCCAAGCCGTTGACGCCGGCCTGGACGCGCTCGCCTCGGGTGCGCGCAGGGTCGGTGCTGAGGGTGCGGCGGAGGCGCTGGATGATCTCGGTGATCGGGTCGCGAGCGCGACCGGTGGTCAGGTCGATGAACGTGAACTGGGGGAGACCCGGGATCCGAAGGAACTGATCCGCGGTGAGCCCGCGGCGATCCTCGACGCTGCGGAAGCGCTGCGGAAGATGGGTACCAGTATCGACTCCACGGGCAGCGCGCTGCGGAGTATCGACACCGCGAACTGGACCGGCTCGGCCGCCGACGCTTTCAATGCGGTGTTCGACAAGCAGCCCAAGCTGTGGTGGGACGGCGCGGATGCGATGGGCAAAGCCGCGGGTGCCTTGGACAACTGGTACAGCGAACTCGTTTCCGCGCAGAGCAAAGCGGCTGACGCGATCGCTAAGTGGGATGACGCCGACACCGAGGAACGCGCGAAGAAAAACGAATGGAACGCGCTGTCGGACGAGGACAAGTCGGGGCGCACCCTGCCCGACACCTGGACCCCGATCCGCAATATCGCCCGCGACATCCTGCTCGGCGCACGCGCGCAACGCGATGGCGCGGCAGCGACCGCGACAGCCAAGTTGCTCGAGGCGGCCTCGACCGCGCCGACGGAACCACCGTTCACCGAACGCTGGTCGAACAACCTCAGCGATCTCGCCGAGGTCTACCAATACGGCCAGGAAAGCTTCAACTCAGGGGTGCTGACGAGCCTGACCTCGATGGTGCAGTTCGTGCGGACGGTGAATCCGACCGACACCTACAACCTCACCCATCCGGCCGAATACTTGTCGAGCATGTCGAACCTGGGCACCGGGCTGGTCGTGGCCGCCGCCGATCCTGGCACGGTGGTGTCCTCGGTGCTCTCCGATGCCCGGCGAAACCCCTTCGAGTTCGCGGGCAGCCTGACCGGTGATGCTCTGCTGACCGCGGCCACCGGCGGCGCCGGTGTCGCGAAAACCACTGCCACAGCAGTCAACAAGGTCGAAGACGCCGTCCGGATCACCGACCGCGCCACCAGCCTCGGCACCCACACGCCCACACCCGCGCCGAAAACAACACCGGCCACCCATGACGNCGGGTCGCTCGTCCAGCCACGGCGCGCCGTGCAGGCCGTGCGACACAGCGACATTCATCAGGTCGTGCCAGTGCGGATGAAACTCCACCTCGTCGACCCGGTGGCCGTAGCGGTCGTGCGTGTGCAGCACCGGCGGGGACTCGTTGGCCAGCCCCCCCCCCCCCTCCGCCCGCCCCCCCCCCATCTCCCCCCCCTGCATCTCGCCGCCGGCGTCAGATGCGTATACGCGACAGCACCGCACACCCCGCCGGACACCCAACCTGATGCCCGCGCACCACAATCGGAGGCCCCCGGCCCTCGCACTGACCCCGCCAACCGTGCGCCGGAAACTCCGCAGCGACCTGACACCGATACGGCGCCGTCCCGAGCCGACGACCAGGCTCCCACGGCACGGCCCGCCGACCCGGATGCCTCCTCATCACCGCGCCCCGATGAGCCGTCTTCGGCGGCGCGCCCGGACACTGACCCGCCGCCACGGCACAGCGAGACCGAACCAACACCACACCCTGACACCGACCGAACACCAATAGCCCACCCCGAGCCCGACTCGAGCCACCCCGGTACCGACTCCACACCGCTTGCGCCGCACCATGAATCACCCGCCACCACCGACCACGGCGGTGACACCTACCCGGGTAATAACGATCAACCGAGCACTCACCCCGCACCGGACCACACCCCGGCGGAGACGAGTCCGCAGCAGCGCGCCGAGGCCGACCAGAACGCCTACGACCACGCCGAGCAGCCCGGCCACGAATCCGACCGGACCCCGGAACAGAAGACCTGCACCGAGGACCCGGTCGACATCGCGACCGGTGAGTTCCTGCTCCCGGAAACCGACATCGACCTGCCAGGGATCCTGTCGCTGGTCCTGCGGCGCACCCACCGCTCGAACTATCGCTTCGGCCGCTGGTTCGGGCCGTGCTGGTCCTCGACCCTGGACATGCGCCTCGTTGCCGACCACCACGGCGTGACCTTCATCGGCGAGGACGGACTCCTGCTCGCCTACCCCCACGCCGCACCCGGCGAACCGGTCGCGCCGGTCACTGGCGGACAACGCTGGAGGTTGACCCGCACCGAGACCGGCGGTTACCGCATCCACGATCGAGACCGCGAATTGCTCTGGCATTTCGCCCCGGAACCAGCCCTCGGCGGCATCGAATCCCGCCTCGGCAACTACGCGGTCTCCGCGATCACCGACCGGCACCTCAACCGCATCCGCTTCCACTACAACACCGACGCCGAGCCCATCGCGGTCTCACACTCGGGCGGCTACCACCTGCGAATCGACACCACCGCCGGACGAATCACCGGCCTGTCCCTCCTCGACCCAGCCGAGCACGGTGAAACAGCCACGCGTGTAAAGGAATTCGAATACGACCGAGGCATGCTCGTCGCGGTCACCTCGGGGGCCGGTGCCACGATGCGCTACACCTACGACGACGCCTACCGCATGACGTCGTGGACCGATTCCAACGGCAACCAGATGGTCAACACTTACGACGACACCGGCCGCGTGATCTTCCAGCGCGGCACCGGGGCGGTGTTGAACACCGACTTCGAATATCACGAATTCGCCGACGGCGCTGGACGACTCACCACCATCACCAACTCCCTCGGCGCGGTCACCAGCCACGGCTTCGACCGCGAACTCCAGCTCCGCGACCTCATCGACCCCGCCGGTGCCCGGACCCACATCGACTACAACGCCGAGCGCAACCCGCTGCTGGTCACCGCACCCGACGGCGGCACAACCCGCTACCGCTACACCGCCGACGGTGACATCGCCGAACTCACCCGCCCCGATGGACACACCGTCGCGTTGGAATACCTGTGGCGCAACCGGCCCACCACCATCACCCGCCCTGACGGGACCGTGTGGCGCCACGAATACGACCGGCATGCCAATCTCGTCGCCGCCATCGACGCCACCGGGGCGCGCACCGAATACACCTACCACGCCAACGGTGCTCTCGCGACGATCACCCAGCCAGGCGGCGCCCGCACCTCCATCGACGTCAACGCCGCAGGACTGCCCATCGAGGTGACCGACCCCTACGGCGGTGTCACCTGTATTCACCGCGACACGGCAGGCCGCCCCGTGTGCGTGAGCAACCCCCTCGGCGAAACAACCCACTACCACTGGTCACCACACGGGACATTGCACTCCCGCACCGACCCCGACGGCACCACCGAATCATGGACCTACGACGGCGAAGGCAACATCCTCACCCACACCAACCCCGCGGGTGAGACCACCCGATTCACCTACGGCGCCTTCGATCTACTGGCGACCCGCACCGAGCCAGACGGCTCCACCACCCGTTACACCTGGAACACCGAACGACGGCTCAACGCAGTCACCAATCCGCTGGGCCACACCTGGACCTACACCTACGACACCGCCGGGCGCCTGGTCGAAGAAACCGACTACAACCACGCCACAACCCGATACACCCACGACGACGCCGGACGCGTCACCACGATCACCGCCGCGACAGGCGAGACCCGGCACCAAAGCTACGACCCACTCGGTCGGCTGACCGAAATCAGCTCCGACTCCGGCGACTGGGTCCGCTACACCCACGACCCAGCAGGACGAATCCTCACCGCGATCACCGGCACCGGCGAAAAACCCACCCACACACTCGAATTCACCTACACACCGACCGGGAAACTGGCGACCCAGAAACTCGACAACCAACCGGTGATGCGCCACGAATACACCGACCACGGACACCGGACACGACGAACCAGCCCCACCGGCGCCACCACCACCTGGACCCACGACCTCACCGGCCGTGTACGCAACCTCACCGCCGATGACCACGCCCTGACCTTCGCCTACGACCCGCTCGGTCGGCTCACCGGCTGGCAGGTCGGGGAAGTCGCCGTCGCACTCGACTTTTCCCGCGGTAGCCGAGTCGCGGCGCAAACCGTCACCGGGTTCCCCCGGGCATCACTGGACCTCCACACAACCCCCCGGCCCGAGCCTCGCCGGCTACGCCACGACGAATACTCCTACCGCCCCGACGGATACCTCACCAGCCACACCCTCACCCACACCGAACGCGACCCACAACGCTACGACTACGACCTCGACCCCATCGGCCGAGTCACCACCATCACCCACGATGGCGCGACCGCCGAGAACTACACCTACGACGCACTCAGCAACATCACCAACACCACGTCGGCCAGGGGCACCGGCGCCCAGGATCAACCACCCATCGACCTCGACCCAATCACCACCGCACACCCGACGCACCCCGCCGACAACAACGCCACCACGCGCGAATACCGCGGCAACCTCCTCATCCGCGACGGTCGCACGCGCTACCACTACGACCAATCCGGCCGACTGATCCGCAAGACCACCACCAGGCTGTCCCGCAAACCTGACATCTGGCACTACCGCTACAACAGCTTCGACCAGCTCACCGACGTCTGGACCCGGGACCGCCAGTGGTGGCACTACACCTACGACGCCCTCGGCCGGCGAACCACCAAACAACACCTCGCCGCCGACGGCACCGTTCTGGAACGTATTGACTACACCTGGGACGGTACTCAACTCCTCGAACAAACCACCAGCGAAGCAACCACTACACGCTGGCAATACCAACCGAACTCACACACACCGATCACTCAAACAACCGACCAAGACACCATCGACCGCGAGTTCTACGCCATCGTCACCGACCTCGTCGGCGCACCCACTGAACTCATCGACCCGGACACCGCCCACAGCGCCGCGGCCGCCACGACCGACCTCTGGGGCAACACCGACTGGACCGGCCAGGCCGCCACACCGCTGCGATACCCCGGTCAAATCCACGACCCGGAAACCGGACTGCATTACAACCTGCACCGCACCTACGACCCCACCACCGGTCGCTACCTCACCACCGACCCACTCGGACTCACCGCGGCCGCGAACCCCAGCACCTACCCGTACAACCCCACCACATGGTCAGATCCCCTCGGCCTGATCCCGAACGAATGCTCCAACACCCAAACCGGTGACCCCTCGAGCCCCGCCCCGGCCCACACACCGGCGGACCCCACACCGAATTCGCTGTACCACTACACCAACGAGCAAGGCCACGACGCGATCCTCGACAGCCAAGAGCTACGACCCTCACTACGCGAACACAATCCCAAAGACGCACGATACGGAGACGGCCAGTACCTCACCGACATCGAACCAGGCACCCGAACACCAGCCCAGCTATCCGCCGCCTTCCTGCGCGTACCCTGGGCCGGGGCCAAGTTCTCCCACTTTCTGGAAATCGACGTCACCGGACTCACCGTCGTCCAAGGAAGACCCGGCGTCTTCGTCGTCCCCAACACCGAACCCCTCGATCTCACAGGGCGAATCGTTCGATCGGGAAGGAACTAAAGGCATGAAATACGTGAAAGTCATCTGGCACCACGACTTCGACGACGAGCCGGTTTCCTATTTCCACGAAGTCGGCGACGACAACTACGAGACACGCCGTGTCCAGGTCTACCGCGACGGACACCGCGAATGGGCCGACGAAAACCACGAAACAGCCACCGCCGGACTCGCGGAGATACCGATCGCACCCGTCGACGAGATCACCAGCCAACCGGAGTTCGACGCTGCAGAGATAACACGAGACGAGTTCGAGACAGAGTGGTCCAGAGCTCAGTAGACGATGCCTCACCCGGGGTGGCCCTATGGATTTCGTCAATCGGGTCGGGTGGTTCGTGTCGTGGCAGCATGGTGACCGGTTGGTTCCGATGAGGCTCGAACGGGGGCAATGGTGATCTATCGGATGCGGATCTATCGGGCTGTCGAGGAGAATCTGGCGATCTTCCACGACTTCTTTCAGGAACACCTGTTGCCCGTCCAGCTGCGTCATGGCGCGCGTCTGGTCGGGCGGTGGGAGACCGAGGATGCGCGGGTTGTCGCGGTCTGGGAATACGACAGTCGGGAGGCGTATGAACGGGTTCAGGCCGCCGTCGTTGCAGACCCGGAGACCAAGCGGGCGCAGGAATATCGCCGTCGGCTGCCCCCGCTGTTCACCGAAAAAGACGAGATCTTCATGCGGTTGGCGCCCGCGATCGAGGAGCTGGCCGGCCTGGCGTCATGATGCCGACTCTCACGCGGCTTCGCCGGAATTGCGAGATGGCTCTTTGGTTTTGAGCATGGCGTAGAGGACATCGCAGCGGCGTCGGGCCAGGCGATGATGTAGGCGTCGCGCGCGCGTCGGTTTTGGCCTGGCCCGGGTAGAGATCAGCGATACGGCGCATCGACAACCCAGCCAGACAGGCCACATCGTGGCCGCAGGCGCGGGCGACCGTGACCGGCAGCGCGCCGATGGTGTTGGGTGATCGACCACGATCAGCAGCGGGCCGCGGGCGGCAAGTTGGTCGAAGACTGCTCGTAGCCGCGATTCGTCGTTGGGTAGTGCCTTGTCGAACAACCGCTTGCCGTTGCTGTCGAGACCGACGGCATGGTGCTCGCCTTTAACCACGTCAATGCCGCAGAACACGGCATACGCCTGTGCCACTTCGCAGTTCCTCATCGCGTCGAGAATCTCGGACGGCCGCCCGATCAAGCGTCAACGCCCGGCACCCACGTTACGAAGAGACCTACCAGCAGCCCTGTCCCCATCAGTGGTCCGTCGACGCCACCATGACCCGGCGACACCACCCCCCGGATCATGAGAAAGACAGGGGAATTAGTCATACCGGGCCTGGCGACCGTGAGCCCGTGTCCGGGCCCACGAAGAAGGTAACGGGGAGATTTGGGAACCGATGGTCGAGGTAGAGGGATCGACACGGAGGGGTGGCGTTCCGCTGTTTCACGCTGGGCCCGTTCAGTAGGCGCGGTATTCGGCACTGCAGGGACGCCTGGCGCGGGTCTCTGTCAAGACTGACTGATCGCTGCCGGATCATGAGCTGTCCAGCAACACTTGGGTATGGAGCTCTTGGTGTTGGTGGTCCCTGTTGGCCTTGTCGGCTTGGGACTCCTCGCAATCTTCATCAGTTTCGTCAAGGAGCACCGTGCTAGAGACCGTTGGTGTAAGGAGGGTTTGGCGCGGCAGCAGAAGGAGCAAAGCGAAGCTTTGGCGCAGGAGGAGTGGATTTTCGACGAGCTCCGGAGGAAGTACCCGAACCTTCCCCCTCCAAGGCGACCGCGGCCAAGCCCGCCGAGCCTGTACGGGGCTGCCGATGCCCCGTATCTGATCCTCCGGCAGATGAGGAACCGCTGGTGAGGCCCTTACAGATTGGTGGTGGCCCAGTCCGCCCTAGTCTCGATCTGTCTGGGAATCGGCATTTGGGACGTTGGTGGCCAGCCTCGATCAGTTCAGCTTGAAGGGACTGTTCACAGTCCCAAGTCGATGTCGTGTTGAGGTGTTGCCGGGTCGTCTGGGAGCTCGAAGTCGCTGTCGTCGGCGGTATGTGATGGCTGCTGTAGCTGACGTTCATTGGCTTGTTGTGCGGGGGTGAGTTGGGTACGCCGTTGTTGTTCGGTGCGTAGGTCATCGATGCGCTGCTGGTATTCGGTGATCTGTTCGGGGTTGTCGGTGCTTGATTCGCTCGTTTGGTATGGCGATTGATCGGTGTCGATGCTGGGTGACTCGGGCGCCGGGCCGTAGAGGACTGCGTCGTTGTCTGCCAGAGCAATGCGTAGTTCGAAGTCGTTGATGTGCTGTTGGAGTTGGGCGTCGGTGAGCCTGATCAACGGATTCTGCGCGAGGGGGTCATTGGCTGCGGCAGGTTGGGTGGTCGGGCGGTCTGGCAGCGGATGGGTGTCGACCCAGGTGCTGATGGCGAGTCGTTCGGCGAGGGTTGCGGCGGCGTGCCAATCCCGGGCTAGCAGGCCGCGGAGGGTGTTGGGTGGATGCGTGGTGGCGATGTGGTCGCAGCGGGCGCGGATGTGGTCGGCGGGGTGGTGGTCGGGGATGGGGGTTTCGTTGTTGTCGCGGCATTCTGCGCACAGGCCGTCGTCGCTGCGGCGTGGATGTTTCGGGATGGCGTCGTTGACGGCGCGTCCGATTCCGCAGGTGACACACGGCAGGGCTCGGGTTCTGCGGACGGCGAATTTGTCGTGGTCGGGTTCGCCTTCTGCGTATTCGGGTCCGTTGGGGATGAGGTCTCGGTGGGCTTTGGCCACCCAGTAGGGGTGGTCGACGCCTCGGGGTATCGGCCAGTTTTTGGGGTCGTCGTCGACGTCGCCGCGGGTGTCGCGATAGTCCTGGTGCTGGTGTGCGGCGGCGGTTTCGGCGTCGGAGGCCAGTGGTCGGGTTCGGGTGGGGTCGATCTGATCGGGGTGATCTTGGGCGGGGACCTCGCGGTGGTCGCGTGGTGGCCGGTGTTTGGGATGGACGGGCGTTGGCCGGTAGGTGTGTGGGTCGTCGGTGGGGGTGCAGGCGGTGATGAGGTCGTGGTGTTCGGGGTAGCGGTTTGCGGCCCACCGCAATCGGGCGGTGGCGTTGATGAATGGATACCGGTAGAGCACGGTTGCGACGCGTTCGATGATGTCGCGTTGGGCGTCGGTGAGATCGCGTGTGAGCTCGCGGAAGCTACGCCGGGCGGCCTGCGTGTCCCCGGCTGCGAGTAGCGCCGCGATCGTGGCGACTTGCTCCGAGAGTGCGGTCGCGGTCGGAGTGTTGGTGGCGGACGGCGGGACTGGCGGTTGGTCGGCGGTGTCGTGGCGAGTGGTAGCGGGAGGTCGGTGGTCGGGGGGATTGCTGTCTGGGTTCATGGTCGAGTCCGGGGTGTCGGCGGGTTGGGAATGGGCGGGTTCGTGTTGGAGGGCGTCGATGCGCCAGGCGAGGGCGATGGCGAGTTGGTCGGGGCGCAGTGCGGGTGCGCCGTCGGGTTGGGCGCTGAGGATGAGTTCGTGCGCGGCGCTGAGCAGGTCGTGGGGTGTCCATCCGTTGCCGAGTCCGCGGTCGATCGCGGCGACCAGGCGCGGCCAGGCGGGGTCGGCGATGACATGTTCGGCGGCGGGCTCGCCGAGCACGGCGTGCAGGTCGGTGAGCCAGTCCGGGCGCAGGGTGTGGCCGTGAGGGGTGTCGAGGGCGGACGGCTCGAGTTCCAGGCGTGACCACAGGGCGGCGGCAGGCATCTCATCGGGCAACGGCCGCGCCGGTGCGGCGTCGGCGAGGCGGGTTTCGATGTCGATTCCGGCGCGGGCGGCGACCTCGATCTTGTCGGCGATGAGCGGCCACCACGGGTCGGCCACGACACGGGCTTCGATGCGTTCGACCACGGGTGCCCACTTGTTGGCCGGGTTGTGCGGGTCGCCGAGCGCGGTGGTGACGCGGGTGTCGAGGAGTTGCTGGTGTTCGCGTTCGAGCACGCTGTAGCGGGGGCGCCCGGTCGGGCGCATGTCCGGGTCATCGACCTGTAGCGAGGCGCGCCACACGGCGAGTTCTTCGACCAGTTGCGGGTCGGCGCTGATGAGCGGGCGCGCCCAGCGCGGTGCTGTCGCGGGTGTCCATGTGCGGGCGTCGGTACGGATCTGGTGGGCGAGGTCGGTCACGATGCGTGCGCGGACGCTGAGTTGGGTGCAGTCGTGGTCGGCGCGCAGCCCCTCGGGTATCCCGGCCGCCCACGGCAACGGTCCCGGGCCGGCGGAGTGCATGCCGGAAGAGTCCAGACGCCAGTCCAGCACGGCGGCAACGTCATCGGCGGTGTCGAGTTCGCGGGCATCGGCGGCATCGCGCAGCGCGGTGATCGGGTCGCGCCCGGACAGTGCGAGGGTGGCCAGGTGTTGGCGCAGGACTGGGTAGGCGGGATAGTCGGTGAGGTGGGGAATCAGCGCGTCCGCAGCAGTGTCGAGGCGCTCGAGACCGTCGGGGCCGAGGGCGTTTTCGGCGGCGAGACCGATCGCGTCGAGGTAGATATCGAGTGCCCGGGCCAGACGCCGGTGCGGGTCGAGTGCGTCACGCAGCATGGTGTGCGCTGATTTTTGGGTGCCGTCTCGACCGAAAACGCGCAACAAAATCTCCACGGCGGTGCGCGGATACACGGCCGGGTCGGACCAGAAGGAGCCTTCCGAACCGTCCAACGCGGTCGGCACGTAGACGTGATTGGCGAAGACTCCGCGGGTGAGTGCGACGTAGAGTTGTTGGAGCGACTCGCTTCCGGTGAGCGCGACATGACAGGTGTCAGCGGTGATTCCCTGCGCGGAATCGATCGTTGTGGCGTACCCGAGGCGCACATGCTCGGCCACATAGTCGCCCGGAAGCCAGACACTGTCGCCGAGTTCGCCGCCGGGTCGTTGATGGATGGCGGTGAGACTGCCGTCCTCGTGGACCGCGGTGACGGTCCAGGCATAGCCGTTACGCACCCAATCGCGTGCACCCAACCGCAACCGCGGATTGTTGCGGCGGGTGCGAATAGTGTCGCCGACCGAGGCCGCGTTGTTGTCGATCAGGACGCACTGCGCACCTACCGGGGCGCCGGTGCGGGCGAGGCGGTCGGCGCGTGCCCGCGCGTTGAGTTCGCTGACCACGGTGTGGTTGGCGGCCAGCATGATGGTGTCGCGACCGGTGAGGTGGTCGGCGGTCCACGCGGCGAACGCGTCGTCGTGTGTGGCGCCTTGATGGCCGGAGTGGATGCGACCGTTGTCCAGGTACCAGCCCAGCGCGGTGGGATCGCCTTCGCGTAGCTGCAAACTCGCGGTGGCTTCGGCGCCGGAGTCGAATCGCACGACATGGCTGAGGGTGAGTGCGGGTTCAGGAGTGGCGGCGTCCATGTCGGCGTCGACGCCGCCGGCTTCGATCGCCGCAAGTTGGCGGGGATCACCGATGCAGCGGATCGTGGCACCGCGATCGGCCAGAAACCGCAGCAGGCGAAGACGTTTCCGGTTGCCGATTTTGACATGCTCGTCCACGATCACCAACGTGTCGGCGCCGATATCGAGGACCCATTGCGGCAACGGCGGCGGAAATTCACGCTCGAGCGCCGGGTTGCCGGGGCCCGGTGTGTGGTTGCTCAAGACATCGAGGACCTTGTCGACGGTCTCGACGCGCACATGGATCGACTCACCGAGCACCGCCGCCGCGGCCGCGGTCGGCGCCAGCCCGAGGACCTGCCCACCGCTGCGATGCCAAGCATCGGCCAGCACCGCCATCGCGGTGGTCTTACCTGATCCCGCGGGCGCGTTGGTCGTGCGGACCCGCAAATCTGAGCTGGCGAAGCCCTCGATCACGCTGATCTGGCCGGCATTGAGGCGGCGCTGAGGGTTGGCCGTGTTGAATTCGCGCACCGCAGTCTCGACGATGTCGGGCGCAAGCTGGCGTGCACCAGGCTGTACCGCCATCTCAATCAGTTGCGCCTCGACCGACAAGATGTCGGCCGAGGTATAGCGCTGCGACAGCGCTGAGGAGTAGACGCTGGTGCTGTCGCGACGCTGCAACACGGTCGGGACCGTGCGGAGTTCGGGTTGATCGGTCAGATCCGGATCGGGCAAGGCGACGGCGAGCACCGGGGAAATGGTCTCGGCCAAAACTGCCTCGGCGACACGTTCCCAATCCTCGCCGGCCACCTGCCCGCGAAGTTGGCGTTCGATCTCCGCGCGCAGATTCGCCACCTGCCACGTCGCGCGGTGCTCGGACACGACCTCGACCACCCGCTCGGCGGTGCGCGTGATCCACTGCCCCGTGATCGTCGGACGGGGAACACGGACCGGATTCAACGCCGCGCTCATCATGCTCGCCAACGCTTCCCGGCCACCGAGCAGCTGCTGAGCCTCTACCCGCCACGTGCAGCGTTGCTCAGCGAGCGAGCGCAACACGTGTTTGACCGGACGGGTTTGCAACGTGGCGATCTCGGCCAGGTCGAACATTTCCTTCGGCGTCGGCTCACGCCCGAGGCGGGTTTGGAACTCCGCGGCGAGCTGCCCGAGCCGGGCGCTGATCGCGGTATCGCGCCGCGACCACGCACTGATCAACGCCGCTGGGATACCGACGATCTCCCGGATCGGGCGTTTGGACGGGTCCTGGTCGGCGCGTTCGGCGAACTCCACACCGACCATCCGCTCGAGGTGATGCTCGAGGCGGGTGTTGTAGATCTCCGAGACCGTCACCAACACCGCGTAGATCGTGGCACCGTCGAGGGTGCGCCACTTGCCATCGAGCGTGCGCACCCGATTGGCCATCAGCACGTGAGTGTGCAGGTCCGGATCACCCGCGCGACTATCGCGATGGGTGAAAACCGCGGCGACCAAGCCCTCGACATCGACCTGCCGGACACCGTTACGGCCGAGCCTGGTGAAGATCGCGTGCTTCTCTAGCCACCGCAACGCATCCTTGACAGCGGCGTGGTGGGCGGCCTCGATCTTCTCCGACACCGATCGTGGCGCTACGGCCCACAGCACCGATACCGACTTCACCGGGGAGAAAGTGATGTCGAAACCGGCGACGGCGGTGGTGTTCGGGCGCGAGTTCTTGGCCACCCACCCCGACAATTCGCGCGCATCAATCGGTGGCCGGTCGTACTCGTCTGTGAACATATCGAACGCGACATGCGTCCGAATCCGCGCCCGATCCTCTTCGAGAATGGTGTCGTCCGGGTGGCATCCGTTCGCTTTATTGTGTTCAGCGTATGCTTCGGAACACCGCTTTCGGAACTCGGAAACCTCGGTATAAACCCGGAACGGGTTACCTAAACGACTCGCCTTATCGGCGGCACGGACAGCGTCCTTGTGCTTGGCACCGAGGCGGATCTGCTCGTCGTAGACGCTGGCTTCGATCGCGTCGGCGTTCGGATGACGGCCCAGTCCGAACAGGGATTTCATCTGTTCTTCGGTGACTTCGTCACCAGAGTGGAGTCCTAACGCGGCCAGGCCGGAGCCGTGCCAGCGTCCCGGAGCTTCCCCGTGCGCGGAGTAATAGTCAGCAAGGCTGGAGCGGCCACGAGAGGACACATCATTCGCGGCGACATTACGGAGATAGTATTGATACCCATTGCCTGCCACGACTTTATGAATCGTCGCGGTCATATCTCCAGCAAGCACCCGAACCGAGAATTAGTCCAGGCGCCAGACTTGCCTATTTAGTATCAAATCCAGCAAACTCCCTGGTCGTTATCGAATCGTTATCCTGGATGCAAGAGGTCTGCTTGTGAAAGAAGGGGTGGAGAGGGAGGTGAGAGTGGAAGAGGAGAGAGATGGAGAGGTGGGGTGCTGGAAGTAGAAGGGTGCGCGGAGGTGTGGGGGTGGGTGCGTGAGGTGAGGAGTGGGTGATGGGTCGTGACATGCGGTGCTCGTTCCGGCAGAGGAGAGTAGGTCGTGGCCGGTCCGCCGCAGGCGTGGTCACTGCGGCGGACCGGGAACTGGATGCCCGGCCTAGTGCGGGCGGTGCGGGACGATCAGGCGGCGATGCGGTAGTGCGTGCGGCAGGTCTCGCACAGGTCGTGGGTGTCGACGAGGCGATCGGTGGCGTAGCAGGAACGGCAGCGTGCCCGACGCAGTGCCACCGGCGTCAAGGTGGTGACGGGTGCTGACGATTCGTTCACCCGGTGCCGATTGTCGAGGAAGGCCAGAACCAATCCGCGTACGATGCCGGTCGAGCGCTCGCGCAAGGAGTCGAGCAGTGCGGGCGCGACGGCGGGGTAGTGGTCGGTGAGGTACTGGCAGTAGGCGGTGACTTCCTCGGCCAGAGTGAACCCGGCCGGGAGGGCGGCGATTCCGGGTCGGCCGTTGTCATGGCAGTACTCACAGAGTCCGTCGTCGCTGACGCGCTGCCCGTCGGTGTCGGTGCGGAAGTGATCGGAGCAGGCGCGTTCGCCGAAGCAGTACACGCACACCCAGCCCTGCAACGGCGGCACGGTGGTGCGGTCGTAGTCCAACCCGTTGCCGTTGGCTTGGAACGCCGGTCGGTCGTCGTCGCGCACATCGATGCCGGTGCGGGTGGCCGCGATCGAGATCGGGTCGAAGTCGTCGCGGGTGCGCAACCCGGCGCGGTCGCGTTCGGCGAGGATCTGCTCGGCGACTTGGCGGACGTAATTGCGATCCCACGCCGAGGGTTCGAACGCGGGTTGGGCGTCGCGCAGGAATCGGGTGCGGATGTAGTCGGTGACGAGACGCGGTTCGCGCACCGGACGACGCTTGGCTTTGAGCGCGGCGATGTGCTCGGGCTTTTCCCAGGCGATCTCGGCGGCGATCTCGGTGGCGACCGAGGGGGAGCGGTATTGGATGCGGTTGGGGTCGCGGGCGACCATGCGGCGGACCTTCCAGTTGACGGCGGTGATCGGGACGGCCGTGATCCAGCGCGGCTTGTCCTCGACCGGGCGGAACAAGCCTGGGTCGGTGCGGGTGACGAACATGTTGAGCCACGCCTTCAACTCCGCGTCCGAGCGTCGATACAGCGAGCGCAGGCGCGCCTTCGCGACCACGTAGGGCTCTTTGGCGAAGGCGTCGGCCAGGGTGGTGAGTCGCTGAAGATCTTGCGGAGTGGCGAGGGTGGTGAGGGCGCGCTCGAACTCTTTGCGGGCCTGGGCATGGCGACCGGCGTCGAGGTGCCAGTCGATGTGGGTGAGCGCGTCGATAAAGGTCTGTGATTCGGTGCTGGTCATCGAATTTCCCTTTCGGACGAGCGGACAGGAACCAGCCCCGTGTGACCGTGACGATCCACGGGGGATGGTCGGCTGGCCGGGCGGCCAGCCTGAGGGCGCTCTCGACCAGGGCGGCGGTCGGCGCGGTAGGGAACGCGCCTGGGCGTGCAGCACCGAATTTCCGTGCCTGACCGGAGAATCCGTCAGGGACGTGAGGGAAATTCGGTGATGCCGGGCGCGGGCCCTGCCGTGTCGGCCGCCGCCCTGGTAGCCCTCGTTCGGGCTGGACGACCGGACAGACGGGCATCCCTGCCCACTCGAAGACCCCGTGTGTGCACCAGGTGCACACACGGGGCAAGGGGTTAGAAGCCTGGCTCGTCGCTCGCGCCGGCGCCAGCGAAGGCAGGTTCACGGGAGCCCGTTGTTACCCACGGATCGTCAGCTCCGCTGCCGGCTGCGGCGGTGTTGGTTGCCTCGCCCCAGTTCGACCGTGGCTTGACCCGGGTGACTTTGGCGGTCGCATACTTGAGCGACGGGCCGACCTCGTCGACCTCGAGCTCTACGACGGTGCGCTTCTCGCCTTCGCGGGTCTCGAAGCTGCGTTGCTTGAGCCGACCAGAGACGAGCACTCTCGCTCCTCGAGTCAGCGACGCGTCGACGTGTTCGGCTTGATCTCGCCAGACGTTGCAGCGCATGAACAACGCTTCGCCGTCTTTCCACTCGTTGGTGTTGCGATCGAAATAGCGGGGGGTCGAGGCGACCGTGAAATTGACGACGGCCGCACCGGAGGGTGTGATGGTCAGCGTCGGGTCGTGAGTGATGTTTCCGATAACGGTGATGACGGTGTCTCCGGCCATGACTGATTACTCCCTACTTGTCGAGGAACAGGTTTCGAAACGACGCCGTATGGATGGCCATCGAAATTGGTTGGCGTGATGGCCGCTCGGTGCCGAACCGTCAGCGGCGGCATGCGCGGGCTCGCTGGCCGTGGGGGTGTCAGAGTTTGACGCCAAGTTCGGCGGCGCTACGCCGTCCAAGCTGAGCGAGACGGCGCAGCATGTGCGGGCGGACGCCGCTGTCGAGGGCGACACCGATGGCTTGGCCGTGTGCTGGTCGGTCCCGCAGGAGAAGGCGGTGCGGATCGCGAGTGCCGCGAGGGCGCCGTTGCCTGCCAGAAACGCTGTCGCGCTGAGCATCCCGGCGACCTGGCTGCGATCAGGTTCAGGCAGGACCCGGTCAGCCTCGCCCACAACGTCTGGGCGGTGGCGGCTCTGGCGCTGATGGCGACCCCGTACATGCAATCACGCACCAGCGGATCGTGCAGCGCCACCGCCACCGCGACCTCGGCCAACTGGGCAGGGGTGGGTTCGTGCCCGGCACCGAGGGCGTCGACACCCGCGAGTACGACCAGCAGCCGGTGGCGGCTCGTTGCGGTCGACGGTGTGTCGGGGCTGTCGGTGATCGCGGCCAGCGCTCTGTCGACCAGAATCGCGCAGACCGGATCAGGGGCCAGGATCACCAGAGCCTCGGCTTGTTGGCGCGCGAGCGGATCCCGCGTGATCTTGTCCAGGGCCGGGTCGGCCAGGACGCCGTACGAGTTCTGGCCGATCAGGGACGACCAGAGTTGTCCAGGTTCGAGCGCGGCGACGTGCCAGGATCCGGTGAGTTCACAACCCGCGGCGGTGATCAGTTCGGTGAGCCCAGCCGTCAGCGGGTGATAGCGTGTGCAGCCGCGTCGTGGCCGAGTTGGTGGTAATCGATGACGACGGCCTCGATGGTGTCGGGGTGGTGGTCGGTGAGGATTCGCGCGAGCCGGGTCGTGATCGCCTCGAGGGGGAATCCTCCAGCGCCGCAGCGGTAGGGGTCGAGCACGACAGCTCATCGACCCGCCCGATGCTGGGCGCGATGCTGCTTAGCGCGATGAGCACCAGGGCGCGAGGGAATCGGCCGCCGGTAGATCGCCGGGAGCGCGGTGATCAGCTGACCGGGATCGTCGAATATGACTGCGGCCATCACGATCCTCCTCAGAGTTGATGCGGGTCGGCTGCCGTCGGCAGGAAGTTGGTGGTCGTGGTGTGCTGCGCGACGTTGACGGTGATCAGCGGGATGCTGGTGCAGTGCCGTGCGAGTGCGGACACGGTGCCGCCGCGGGTGATACGCGGGTCGCGCACGGCGATGATGGCGTCGGCGTCGGTGAGCAACAGCTGATTGCGGGTATCGAAGAACCCGCTATCGGGATAACCACCGACGAGGACCAGACGCTGCGCGCTCTCACACAACCGCGCATGCACGGCCTGCTGCTCGGCGCTCCAGCGCGCGGGCTGCTCGGGGAAGGGTTGATAGCCCCACAGCGTGAGCCCGGCAGCGAGGGCGGACTCCGCCCACCAGGTATCGGAACCGGTCGCCAGACCACTCGAGGCGATCTCGGTGTCGTGATGGTCGCGGAGTTTGACCGCGATCCGGTCGAGTTCGGAGCGGACCCAGTCACGACTGGCGGGGCGGATGAGATGTTCACGGTGCCCGGTCAGCGCGACCCGCGGCCACCGATCAGCCGGGTCCCCGCGCAGCTCGCGCCGGACACGCATCAGGGCACGTCCCAGCATGTTCTGTCCGGCCGGGACATACAGATCCGTGTGCAGGCATCGACCCCAGTACTGCTCTCCGTCGTCGTTGGTATCGACCAGCAACCCGTCGCCGGTGGCGAGCAACTGCTCACCCAGCTCCGGGTTGAAGGTGAATTTGCTGTGCAGGATCTCGGCCATCGCCGCGTCTCGCACGTCGGCCCAGTCGTTACGCATGCGCCCCTGCCACGCGAACTCCTCGGCGTCACGGCCTGTTCGCGCGGACTGCACGACCATTGCCCACCCCGGGGCATCCGACTGCGCCGCAGCGAAGGCATGCGCGGCGGTCTCGAAACGCCGCCCGCCGTACTGGACCGGGGACTCGCTGTAGTTCGACAGATAGTCATTGGCGTCGCGGAATTGGTCGATCACCGACGTGGCGGTTGCGGTGTACATGAGCGGTTCCTCTCATCGTGGTGTGTGGTGGGGCGTCTGCGGCGGGATCGGTCACACGTCGAGCGCTGCTCAGTACGAAACGGCGTGTGCGGAACCTGGTTTGACGGCAGCGGAGCAACTAGCTGACAACCGCAGTCGCGTCTCGGCCGCAGAGCAGCCGATGGACGCCGATGTGCATGCGATGGGAGGGTGCAGTGAGTCAGCGGTGCGAGTTGGGATTCGATGGTTTGAACGAGATCTCGTACTGCCTCGGCCTGACGGTGAGGACCATCCAGCCATCGAGCTGGGCGCATTTGAGGATCAGATCGCCGAGTCGGTCGCCGTCGATGTCCTGGGTGAGGTCGATGTATTCGGTGAAGTCGTCACCACCGACCGGGGTCCAGCCGATGTCAGGGCCGGTACCAGGAAACCAGTCCTGAGCATAGGCGACCTGTGCCTTCCCCTCGGGTTGCGTGGGGTCGGCGAGCAGGCGGGGCCGCCCGTTGCTGAGCAAGTAGGTGCCGTCGTCCTTGGCCCAGATCAGCGACGGCACCGCGGGCGAATCATCGTCCGGGTCGGGATATTTGGTGTGCTCGGACGCCGACATCGCGTGTTCGACAAGGGGAGCGACCTCACTCAGACGAAACCACAGCTCGATCGAACTCACAGAACTAACTCCTCAAAGTAGGACGAAGGTTGATTGCCGCGATGCCAACCGCAGGCCGCGCCGCGAGTTGAGCGGGGCGAGAGCGGATTCGACTTGGACGGCTGGATCTGCCGATGCCCGGATGGTCAGCGCGGAGCGTGACAGGTGGTGTTGGTGTGGACGTGCCAGGCGCGATGGGTGTTGGCGGCGAACTCGTGCAGGACTTTGTCGTGGGCTGGTAAGGCGTCGAACTGCTGATGGAAGAACGCGATGACAGCCGCGGTGAAGGGTTGGCAGTCCTGCATTTCCTGGCAGGTGAGCTCGAACAACTCGCTGCGGTGACCGGGCATCCGGTCCCGGCGTTGCCCGACGCAGTAGGCGCATTGCGCGGCGGCGCCCCGCAACGGCTCGAGTCGGCTCACCGCTGAACCCGGCACAGGTATGCGGATCTAGCCACTGTCAGTGCGTCGCGGTGGGCGAGGTGCGGGCGTGGCGCTGCGGGGATTTCTTGGCTGACCCACATCAACGACGGCTGTGCGGGCTCGTTGTCGAGCTGCTGGCTCAACGACGGGGTGTGCCCGGTGGCGGCGACGGCATGTTCGGCGATCGGAACAACCTCGGACAGGCGGAACCACAACTTGACCGGATCCATCGAGTTCCTTTCACGGTGCGAGCACAGGGGCCAGGGGTCAGGCAGCGCGCGGGGCGTGGTCGAGGACAGCTGCCCATGCGATGAGCCGGTCGGCGAACCAGGCGGCGAGCCTGCGACTGGGTGTCGTCGACGGTGCGCGCAGGACGACTGGGACAGGTGGGTGGCCGTCGAGGTCGATGCGATAGCGGGCACCGTTGCTGTCGTGGACTTCGAAGACGGTGGCGATCGACTCGGGATTGCGATGGATGTTGAGCGCTTCGTGTGCGGCGTCGACAGGGGTGTCGGCGTCGAGTTGATCGATGTGCCAGATGACGCTGTAGTCGGGCATAGCGGGTCCTTTACTGCGGGTTCAGTGGTGCAGTCACTGGTGAAGGGCAGGTATTCGGTGAGTGCGCTATTCCCACGTGGCTGTACTGGTGTGCTCGGGCATCGGGTGGTATGTCGCCACGCGGGGCCGGGCGGTAGGTGGCAACACTCGATGGGGCGGAGCGGATCACGAGCGAGGCAACGGTCGAAGCAGTTGCACGTGATGCGGCCTGCCCCAATGGCAGTCCATCCAGTCATGAGGCCAATACACTCGTATAACGTTGTCGTGCAATACATTTGCGAGCCGCCGGGGTACGCCAGCTGGGTCTTGCCGATCGGTTCCTCTCTTGGGGAGCGGAGATTTACATGC
The DNA here is from genome assembly GCF_900269665.1 of Nocardia suismassiliense. Classification (GTDB taxonomy): domain Bacteria; phylum Actinomycetota; class Actinomycetes; order Mycobacteriales; family Mycobacteriaceae; genus Nocardia; species Nocardia suismassiliense. The sequence goes on along the minus strand of NZ_LT985361.1, from coordinate 5,953,294 downwards.
AAGTACTGGGCGGTTTGTGTGAAACCTTTGCCTTGTGGTGCAGTGAATCTGGGAGCACGATGGCGGAGTGGACACGTTGGTGGCGCTGAGCTCACTTCAAACACACCAGGCCGTGCTGGTGTTGCGGTTGTCGGAAGTCCTCGATCGCCTAATTGCCCGCGCGCGTCAGTTTGAACAGGAGTTGGAATATCAATCTGAGGATCTAATTTGGGACGATGAGCATAGAGATTGGCTCGACAGTGTCCACGAAGATTTGCAATCCCAACTGAAGGGATTGCCTGTTCAGCAACAATGGATTGACTTCTATGAGGAGATATCGGTAGATGTGCCGACTCCTGCCTCCTGGATGGTCGCGCAAGTGGTAAGAGCTATTGAGGAAATTCGAGATGAGCAGCGTTACCACTTGCTGATCGACGCAGTTCGGGTATGGAAGAAACCTCCCCGATATTTCAGATTGCAGCACGGTATCGCTTGTCACGTCTACTCAAAGCATCTTGCAGAGCTAGCCTCTCGGGGTCGTTTTATCATGGACAAGATCGAGTTCATGGCTGCTCAAGATGTCCCGACTCTTCCGGGCTTTGAGCCTGAAGACGAGGTTGAATCGTGGGTTCGCGAGAGCGCTGGCCTCCTACGTAGCCTGATTGTGATTGCGAACTCCCCCGATGCAGGAATTAGCCCACCGGCCGACTTTGAGTATCTTACTCACGGCTGGAACGCGGGGCTGAGCCCAGTCGCTGAACGCACTATGTCCATCACGCGGGCTTGCGTTTCTCTTGGTGTTAATTATATTACGGAGATACAAGAAATTATGAATGATTACGATGAGGCCCGCGATAGAGTCGTCGGTGAGCCAGCTTATTCGCAAGTTTTCAACGGGCCAGTTTATGGGCAAGCGGCAATGAAAATAGACAATATCAACTCAACCGTCGCTGGAATAATGCAGCAGGGCGATGTCGAAATCGGTAAGGCGCTCAAAGCTTTCGAAGAAGCGATCGTGGCAGACACGCACGGGGATGAAGAGCTTCGTAGAGATCTGCTCGATAACCTGGAGTTGCTCGCCGACGAGGCCCAAGCGCCGCTTGGGGAGCGCAGGCGCGGTGTCGTTCGCTCAATACTTGCCTCCTTCAGAAATGCGGCCATGTCTGGCCCCGAGGTTGCCAAAGCTATGGAAGCCTGGGGACAGATTTTGACCGGACTGACTGGCTGACCGACATTCACGAGAGTGCGGCCGAAAATGGTCGACCTGAAGACCTTGCGCGGGGAGGCTCATGCGGTCGGCAGCCCGAAAGGTGGGAAGAAGGGCAGGATCGGAAGCCGCGTCCTCCCACCTTCTAACCAATTGATCGCGCAGCACTCGCCGCGAAAATCCGGTGATGCCGCATGTCACGTGTCGGAACCGTAAAATTGCGCACTGTTGTATCAGATGCAATTCCTCCCAATTTGACGGGGATGCTGAGCGCCGTAACGGAATCCGTTGCTGATGGCGCGGTCGAGCTCGGCGGCGCTGAATCCGTCGACGCCGATGTGCGCGGCCGCGGCGGCGGTGAGCATGGTGCGGGTGTGGTGTTCGTCGAGTGCGCCGCCGGCCACGAGTCGGCCGAGAGTAAATGCGGCGCGGAATACGGTGATGTTGCGGGTGTTCGGCGGGGGGTGGGTGACGCGGTCGAGGACGGCAGCAAGATAGGCATCGAGATGCTCGGGCCGTTGCGTCAACTGGTGCGGGGGTCGCAGGGGCGGCGGCCGCAGCAGGGCCACCAATGCCGTCGGCAGGTCGGCGACGGGCAGGTCGTCTATGACGCGGTAGGCACCGTCAGCGGTGATCGATCCCGGAGCGACGACATAGCCGCCGTGGCCTCGGGAGTCGATTCCTTGCCCGATGCGTCCGACGGTGCACGACAACTCGGGCTGGCTCGGTGCGGTGTAGTACAGATGCCAGCCGTGCGGGGAGGCGATGGTCAAGGTGCTCGGCGCGGGCTCGGACAGGTGGTTCGACAGCGTCGCGAGGGCATCGTCGAAACACCGGGCCGGGGGTCGTAGGTGTGTGGCGTCGAGATCGATGACGTGGAGCTGGCTGAGTCCGGTCGCGATCGCGACGTTGAACCGGGGGTTCCACGACCACCACCGGTGGATGCGCTGAGGGTCGGTGCTCGCGTGCTCGGGCCAGTTCTTGAAGATCGGGGGCTTCTTGCGCCCGGGGCTGAGCGGGAACACCGACCACCCTCGTTCGGCGGCGGCGAGGGCCGCCGACAGTGGTGACTCGACAGCGGTGCGGTCGGCGAGTGGTGTCGTGAGGGTCATCGCCAGCGCCTACCACCGGGGGCCGAGGTCGCGTGCGGTGCGCACGATCCACTCGGCGGTGTCGTGAAGACGGTCGACCAGGGATTGGCATGCCGCGACGGTGCGCTCGTCCGGGTCAGTATCGAGCGGGGGCGCGAAGTCTTCGGCACCAGCACGCAGCACCGGGGTCCAGCCCAGTCGCATCTGGTCGAACAGATCGACCCGGTAGCGCGACCGCGACGGGCAGATGGTGTCGATGTTGACGACGATGTCGGCGGGTTGGTCATCGACCAGACACAACGCCCGTACGCGATATCCGCGGGCGGTCTGGGTGAGGCCGTCGATGACCGGGTGTTCGGTGATGTTCATCAGCTCTCCTGTCTCCGACGAGACGACCTGCGGGCCGCCACGTCGGTAGACGAACGGCGGCCCGCAGGCTGACCGTGAAGCCGTGGGCGGCAACAACCTTGGCCGCAGCAGCCCTCGTTCTGGGGTGTCGGCTAGGCGGCCTGTGCGAGATCGGTGGCCTCGTTCGGTTCGGCGGCCTGGTCCAGGTCGATGGTCTGGACGGGGTTTTCGAGGTCGATGGTTTTGTAGTCGAGTTCGCCGGCTGCGACGCGTTCGACCGGGGAGAGCTGGTGGCCGATCTCGGTGAGGAAGCGCATGTAGTGCTCGACGCCTTTGTCAGTGAAGCGCCAGCAGTCGCGGCCGGTGCGCTTCTCGTAGGCTCCGAGCACCAGCGCCAGCACGATCACCAGGCAGCGCGGCGGTTTGGCCGACTCGATCGCCTCGAGCAGCTCGTGACGGCGCCAGCTGCCGCCGTCGAGTCCCAGCAACTTGAACGCGTTCTCCAATGCGTAGGACTCCCCGAGCAAGGTCGAGTTGGTCGCCAGCGCTTGGGCGATGAACTTCCACGCGTTGGGCGGTGCGGTTTTGCGCTTGAGGTACAGGACAAGGAACTCCACGCGTGTCTCTTTGGCGGCCTCGCCTTGCTTGTTGAGTTCGCGCACGCGTCGGCGGGCTTGCCGCTCGGCCTCACGGTTCTCGGCGGCGGCCTTGGCCTCGGCCGCGGCACGCATCTGCGCGCTGGCCTCGTCGGACACGGCGTTGTCGGCTTCGTCGACGTCGACGTCGACGGGATCGTCGGTGTCCTTGCAGCCTCGCCGCCATCCGCGGGTGTCGAGTTGTTCGGCCGGCAGCCAGAACTCGACGAGCCAGCGATCGCGGCGTTCGACCTCATCGGCGTGACGCAACCCTTCGCGCGGGGTGCGGTCGGCGCTGCCTGCGGTCTGCCAGTCCACTGTGGAGGAGTCGACAATGGCCCCGGTGTCACGTTCGACGACGTCCTGGTGCTCATCGAGTTCGAGCCACACCAGCCAGGCTTCGGGGTCGGCCCGGATGTGCTCGCGGCCGATGGCCGCGCCGTCGCCATCGAGGATGTCGGTCGCGGGCACGAGCTCTGGCCCGTCGGCGACCTCGGGATGATCACCGGTGAGCACACCACACCCGAGTTCGGCGTAAGGCAGCGCGGCGGTGAGGAAGGCGCGCTGCTCTTCGCGGTCGGCGGCGATGCGTTTGGCGGTGTAGTGGAAGTGCCCGCGAGCCACGTTGAGCAGTTCCTGGACCGCGTCGGTGTCGCCGAGGATTTCGTACTCGGCCAGGATCGCGGCCTGCTCGAAATCGAGCTGCCTGCTATCGATGAGACCCCGCGCGGTGCGGGAGGCACCGATCTTTCCGGCGAGATTGACGTCCGCGCGTTTCCTCTGGAGTGCTTTCCCGATCCGGGTCGGGGAGGCACCCAATTCGAGCGCCAGCGCGATCCCGCCAGCGATGTCGCCTTCGGTGAGTGGGACATAGCGGTTGGTGGTGATCTGGTCGAAGACCCGAAGGATCTCGGCTTCCTTCGCATCGACGGTGGGGTCGAAGTCGGTGATCCGCACCGGCACCGATTCCTGCTCGAACGCCAGGGCCGTCAACGTGCGGACCTGGCCGTTGCGCACCACCAGGCGGCCATCGGGCATCCGAATCGCCCAGATCGGTTCCTTCACACCGTGTTCACGGATCGACTCGGTGTACTCGGGGTAATCCTCGAGGCGGAAGTTCTCGCGCACATTGTCGCCGACGATCAACTCCGCCGGGTGCTTGTCCTCGAGCACACCGGCTTTACTGGGAACCGGCGCGCCTTCGCTGTCGGCCTCGGGCCGAGCCTCGGTCGTGTCCGCGGCGGCGTCCAGGTCGCTTGAGGTATCCAGCTCTATGACTGCGGTGGGTGTGGCGGTGTCGTTGGGCATCGAAACGGTCTCCTCTCGTGAAACAGGCAGGCCCGGACAGCGGTTGGGCTGTCCGGCCTGCCTGGCCGGGATGTGAGTGGGGTCGTTGACGGCATCAACCGCGCAAGAAGGGCGCGGATGCCGAATGGGGGTTAGGGCGAAGATTTCGGGCGCGCGGCGACGTTGATCGGGCGCAGATGGCGCGCGCCGTGGGCGTCGGGGTCGGTGTAGGTCCAGTGCTTGCCGTTCCAGTCCGGATGCTGGGCGCGCCACCGCGTCATCGTGTCCTCGCCCAGCACGGTCGTCGGGCCCGCGGCCCCGAGGTGTTCGGCGAGTTCGAACTCGGCACGGGTGATGGTCTCAGCCATGACAAACCTCCTGTAATCGGTGGGCATTAGAGCCCAAAGGGATTCGGATGCATCGACCAGTGATGACCAGTCGTCCAGGCGGCAACACCAGCAAGCTGAGGCGTCGGTGTGTGAGGCCACGCCGGCGAATCGCAGTCGGCGTTCACCGATGTGACAGTGGCGGGCGTTGACGCAGCATCAGCGCGTCATCGATGTCCTGCTCGTTGGGGGTGGCACCGGCACGCAGGTCACACAACGTCCACGCCAGACGAAGGACACGGTCCGCGCCTCGTGCCGAAAGACGACCGGTCCGCACCGCGGTTTGGATGGGGGCGAGGATGGATGGCGCAAGCCGGAACTGCTGGCGCAGAACATCTGCGGGTACGTCGGCGTTGATGAGACAGCCGTGTTCTTGCCACCGCTGTGCGGCGGCGGCACGGGCCGCGGCGACCCGGCCGCGCACGACCACGCTGGTTTCCCCGACCGCGGTATCGAGCTGGGATACCTTGGGGGACAGATCAACCCAGATGTCGAGCAAATCGGTCCACGGCTCGGCAAACCGGCTGAGATAGCGCAGACGGGCCTGCGGGGAACAGACACAATCACCCTCGTGCACCGCCGAACACGGGCACACACTCGCGGCAACGATCAGCTGGAACCGGGCCGGATAACTCACCGTCGATCCCAACCTGCCGATACGGACCCGGCCTTCATCGAGGGGCACCCGCAAGGCTTCGCGCACCCGCGAGCTCAGTTCGGTGACCTCGTCGAGAAACAGCACACCGTGATGGGCACGGGAGACCACACCGGGCAACACCGCGCGTGACCCGCCGCCGAGCATGGCCGCCGTGGAGGTGGAGTGATGCGGCGTGACAAGCGGCGGCATCCGCGACGCAGAGTGGCGGCCGAGATCACCGGCGGCCGAGGCGATGGCCGCGACGTCGAGTGCCTGGGTGTCGGTCAAGGGCGGCAGGATTCCCGGCAGGCATTGCGCCAGCAGCGTCTTGCCCGAGCCCGGCCGGCCCACGATCGCGAGGTGATGACCCCCGGCGGCGGCGACTTCCAGCGCCCACTTGGCGTATGGGCGGCCGACGAGGTTGGCCAGATCGGTTGCCGGGGGCGGGTATTCGAACTCAGCGCGGTCGGGTCCGGGTAACGGCTGTTGCTGGCGCAGCCATCCCAGCACCGCACGCAGGTCCGCGGCACCGACGATATCGATGCCCTCGACGAGCCCCAGCTGCGCCAACGCCGGTTCGGGTACGACGATGCTGCGATAGTGATTCTCGCGGGCGGCGAGGACAGCGGGCAGGATCGCGCGCTCGCCTTGCAGTCGCCCGTCGAGGCACAGGCCACCGATGAACACTGTCCCGGAATCGGTTTGGGCGGGGATCGCCCCGGACGCAGCCAGCACCGCCACCGCCAACGCCACATCATGCCCGCCACCCCCACCAGTCACTGGGACCGAGGACGCCACGACGAGCCGGGCATCGGGCCACTGCTCACCGGAATTGGCGATCGCCGCGCGCACGCGATCACGCGACTCGGCCAACAGCTCATCACCGATCACCGTCACCGAGGGCAAACCGTGACCGAGATCGGCATGCATCTCGACGACATGGCCACTGACACCGGCGACCACGACGAAACGGGCGACTCCGATCGTCATCAGCACACCGCCAGGTGATGGGTGAGGACAGGGGCTTGGTCCTCGGGCCTGTCGACGGTGATGGCGTCGAAGCGCAACTGCCACACCGGATCGTGCTGCTCGGCCAGCCAGAGCAAAGCAAGACGGCGAAGTCGCTGATGCATGGCGAACGGCCAGCACCGGGGTGGTAGCGAGGCATCGGCGACGCGGACGAACACCGTGTACCCCTTGTCTTGCGCGATCACGTCCAGCACGCCATATCGGCATATCCACGACGTCGCGACGATGGTGAAGCCCTGGCGGCGCAGAAACTCTGCGGCGAGGTCGACGTCAGTTCCCTCAGCTGGAGCTGTAGTGCCATCGGCAGAGGTGGGGCCGCCGAAGGACGCGCTGTCCTGCGCGACCTCGGTGCCGGTGATGGTCTCGTCCATAGGGAACCTCCCGTGTCGGTGGGGTGTTAGGGCACAACCGGATTCGACTCAGTGCCGCAAACCTCAGGAGCTCCCCGGGATCTCGGCTCCCGGTGGCAGGGCCAGCACGTCGGCGTGGAGGTCGAAGGCGAGGTCGGAGCGGTCGGGGTCGATCGGGATATCGAGGGCGGTCTCGAACCACACCTCGACCTCTTGGCAGTCGCGACGCAACGCGATCACCGGTCGCGCGGTCCCGCTGCTATCGACGACGACGGAATCCAATGCCAGCCCGCACGCGGTGACGGTGTCGAGAACGATGTTGTGGTTGTAGAGGAACCGGGCGGCGGTCTCGGCGTGGTGAACCGATGGTGCTTCGACGACGCAATACCAGGGTTGGGAATCAACGGCATCGGGGTGCGGACCGTCGAAGGTTGGTGTGCCAGGGATGACGGCGGCGAGCCGCAATTCGTTGCTGATCAGCAGACCGACGACGGTGAACGTGGCCATCAGATAAGGCTCATGGCGTGCAGGGCCAGATCGTCGAGGGTGTCGGCGCGGTCGGCGTCAGGGATGGTTTGGCTGTAGCTGGTGACCGCGTGGGCGATCCCGGCTGCGGTGAGCTGGCCACCGGCGATGAAGTGGGCGAAGATCCCGGCGCGTTCGTCGTCGTTGAACCCGAGCTGTTTAGCGACAACCTCGATGGTCCTGTCCGGCTTGGTCACCGGGGTCGTGGCGTGACGCTCGAGCTCCTCTACACGGGTCTTGAGGAACTCTGGGGACAGCCATTCGGTGACCTTGTCGCGGGTTTCGGCGGTGATCACCGCGAGCCGTTTGCGGTAGGTGTTCTGGGACCAGCCGCCGATCGTGCCGGTGTCGAGCTTGTCACCCAGATGACGCTTGGTGTAGGCGAACATCGGCAGCGTGAGCCCGTTGCCGCAGATCCTGATGAACAATTCCGGTTTCAATGTCACCGCGTGGTGGCCGATTTCGGAGTTGGAGAACCGGAATCCGGCAAAGACCACTGGCTCCTTGCCTGGGGTGTAGCCGCGGCCTTCGCGGGACGCGGCCCGGCGCCAGCGATCGATGTCGCCGGCGACGCGGCGGCGTTCGGCGTCGAGGTCGGGGTTGTCGAACGGGTTGCGATAGTTGTCGAGGAATCCCGGCGCGAGCGCGGAGACCTTGGGGGAGAACACCTTGCAGTGCATGCTGGACTCGCTCAGGTCACACGAACGCACTTCCACATCGGCGTCGGCCTCTCGGATGCCCTCGAGCACCGCGGTCAGCACATCGAGGTTGTCGATGATCCCGTAACGATCCGACAGGAACGCCCGCAACACCCCCGCCTCACCGGGAACTCCGGAAGTGAACAGCCGCAACAGAAACGACCGTTCGTCGGCGTCGTCGGTGAGCGGGCCCGGCCCGTGGAGGAGACCGTTGACGTTGGCGTCGTAGAGGTCGGTGCGCGATTGTTCGCGCAGCCACTTCAGGTAGCCCACAGGGATTTTGAGTCTGGTACCGATGTGGGAGTCCGCGGCGGCGGTCGGGCGGTAGCGTCCGTCGACATCGGTGACTCCGCGCTCGTCGAGGATGGGCTCGACACCAGACAAATCCAGCAGTCCGTCGCGGGATCGCAACGCTGACGCGGAGGCGACGACATCGACCTTGGTGGCCTGCTGGCGGTTGAGCAACGCGACCAGATCACCGAGGTCGGCGTGACGAACAGTAGTGGGCATCGGCATGAAAACTCCTCTCGGGAACACAGATTGGGGAAGCTCGAGCATGGTGCGGGGTTAGGCGGACAGCGGGCGGTTCATCGAGGCCAGCAGCGCGTAGGAGGCGTCGACGTCGGCCTGTGCCTGCACGTTGACCTGCCTGATTCGCTGTTCGAGACCGCGCGCGGATTCGTAGAGGCTGCTGGCCTGCAGGCGCACCTGTTCGGCGGCCCAATGGCGATAGCGCGCGACCCGGTAGTCGGTGAGGAACTCGACGCTGATCGCGGTCAACAGATCGGTGAGCAGCGTGGTCGCGGTGTCGCCGATATCGGTGAGGCGCTGGCCCAGGATCAGATGCAGCGCTCCGGGTTCGCCGAGACTGACCATCGCGGCCGACCCGGCCGAGAATGGGTGAAATTCGGTGCGGCAACGCGGATTTCCCAGCGGGCGACCATCGACGACGAGGCCGAAGAACCGGAACTCGACCGCTGGGCGAGACTCGCGGCGGCCGTCGATGAGCACCGTGTGCTCGGACATGTCAACGAACACCCGTCCCCGGACCGGAGCGTCGTCGGTAGCGAAGATGTTGAAAGCGGTTCCGTGGGCGGCGGTGTTGGCCTGATCTTGGGGGGTGAAAGCTGGTGTGGGCATGAAAGATCGGAGTCCCTTCAATGTCGGGGGTCAGCTCGCGGCTCGGTCGGGGGAGCCCTGATGAGCGAACGCGTGGGTGATTGGGGTGACCGTGGCGAGTGAGCGACGCCGGCGTGTGACGGCGATGTCGGTGAAATCGCAGGTGACGATCTCTGTGGCGATCGGGGTGTGATGCCAGTCGTCGCGGTAGTAGCTGGTGTCGATGCCGCAGTTGGCGTGCAGGGCGATCCCGGTACCGGCCTGAAAACGGTGATACTCGGTGTCGCCCTGGTCGTGCTCCATGGCGCGGCGACCGCTATAACGGAACGGCGCTGAGGATTGCGGGATCAAGAACACCCCATGACGAGCCACCTGGCTGGCCACCGCGATCGCGTGGTATTCGAACCGCGCACCGTGGTAGCCGGGGCCATCATCGGTGCGGGCGACGGCACCAAAGGGCGGATTGGCGATCACGGTGTCGAACAGCCGCATTCGTTGCCGGTGCACGCGCAGCAGATCCCCGCACCACCAGCTCGCCTCGGGCACGACCTTCATCCCGACGCGCACGAACTCCGGGTTGCGCTCCACACACACCAGATCCCGGGCGGGGTCGCCGTTGACCTGACCCCATGGGTTGCGGCAGGCGAAGGCCAGGTGCCCGATTCCCGCCCCCAGATCCAGAATTCGGTTGCCGACGACCTCGAGGCGCATGTCGCGCGCCAACCCCGGTGGGGTGAAGAACGCCCCATCGGTGGCTTGGGTGGTGCTGGTCGATTCCTGATAATGAGTGAGCACGAACAGCTTCTCGTCCTCGCTCAGGTCCCGGCGCAGATCGACCAGCGCGCAGGCATCACGGTGCGCGGCGGCAGCGGCGCGTCCCAGCTTGCCCATAACAGAACACCTCCTGACACACGAAAGCCGAGCCCTCCTGGGGAGGCTCGGCATCAGCTGACTTGTGCTGCAAATACGCGCGCGATCGATCCCGCAGGCCAAGACCGCGATCGTCACAGGCCAAGACCATTTAGTGAGCGCGCGAGGCGATCCCCTGGTGGCGCTCGAACAGATCATCCATCCGCGGAGGTCCGAAGATGGTGCGGCCGAGGCGGGTGTAATCGGCCATTTCGACTGTCTCCCACCTATTTTGGGTGAAGTAGCACCGCCGGATCGATGCCGAGTTGAAGGAGGCCGAGTTGGGTGCTGAGAACGATGTCGATATCGTCGATAAGACCGTCGCCTTCGTAGGCGCGGGCATGGGTGAGCGCCCAGTCCGCCAGCAGACTTTGCTGTTCGGCGAGGGGTGGGATCTGTTTGACGTCGCCGCCCGCCAGTCGTCCGGTTGCTATCGCCTCGTCGATCCCGCGCCAGTAGAGGTTCAGCACCTCGGTGGCGTAGGCGGCGATCTGCATCGCCTGTGGAGCGTGCTGGACCATCCGGTCCGCGGCGCGTTTGTCGGGAAGCTTGTCCGCGTTGCGGACACGGTAGGCGATGTGGTCGAGCGCTGTGCGCAATGGTTCGTCGGCGTCGCCGGGATCGATCGTGTCTTTGTCGGTCAATTTCATTGTCCCCTAACTGTTTGCGGACCTGTGGTGTCGAGGCCGTAGTAGGTTTGCGCGCCTGTCCGTCCACCCTGGGAAGGGTGCGGCGATGGCTGGTTATGCGGTGCGCACAGCGCTCACGGCAGCGCGCGATGGCGGCGGCGCAGTTGCTGAGTTCGCGCACGGTCGCGCCGGGCGGCGAAGTCGCCGACGAAACGATCAGTCCAGGATGTCGGTGGGCCATTCCCGATCCTCGGGAGCGAGCAGACGCCCGACGAGACCGTCCAAGGTCTCTAGATCTGAAGCAGCGAGCGCGGAAGACGGGTGATCGCGATGCGATGCGATGCGCGGCGAGCGCGAGTGGCGCTCACGCGCGTATGCCATGTGTGCGAGTACCAGAGCGACCCCTGCTGGCGAGCCTGGCACGAACGCATCGGGTCAGGTTTCGCGTCCAGCGGCGGTGAGGGCACCGTTGAGGTCGGCGATCGCCGTATGCAGTGCGTGCGCGGCGTCGGCGGCGATGTGGCCCAGAGTGCGCACCGTCGGCGGGCGTCCTGCCCGAGGCGGGAACGGTTCGGTGTAGACGAACACGGCTACCGTGGCGCCGGTCTCGGCGTCGAGGGCATCGATTAGCAGCAGGGCGTCTTCACGGTCGTCGTCGAGGACAAGTGTGACTTCGGTTCCGGTGTCGGAGCGGACAATCAGGTGATCGGTAGCTGCATGCTCGATGGCTGATTTGAGGAAAACGATCCACGACTGCTCCCAGTCTGCGAGCTCGACCGGATCGAAATACAAGAACTTGAGATCAGCCCACAGAAATTGGTGAATCGCCGCGCGGACGGCCTTCGGCTCGGCGGTCAGGGTCAACCGGAACATGGTCACGACCTTTCCGAGATGACGGCTGTGCGCTGGCCGATGGGTCTGCCGTTTCGCCAGTTGTGCCAGGCGTCCTGGATGGACGGACGTGATCGGCCGGTGGCGACGAGCACGGCAAAGGAATGACCGAAATCGATTGCATCACCAGAGCCCAGGCCGGCGGCGTCGCAGTACCCGCGGGCATAGCCGACTGCCTCGAAGCACAGCAGCAGCGCACCGCGATCGGTAAAGGCCGTTGTCCATTGCTCGTAGGTGGGTACCCGGTTCATCACGCGCACCTGCCCAGTTCGGCGGCTACGTCACCGGCGTGCAGCCATGCCTGCCACGCTCGGGGGACCGAATGGACGAAACAGCGTTGCTGCGTCAGGAATTCGGCGAGATAGAGCGCATAGGCATGCGCGAACGTGGTGGCCTGAGCGCTGTCGGCCTGTTCCGATCGCGCGTCCTGCCAACCCCAGGCATAGCCCTCGGCGCGTGCGTACGCCTCGGCGACCGGTGTGCCGAATCGACGCCGAACCCGGTAGAACGTCTCGGCCGGGCTGGCGCCGGAATCTGTTGCGGACATGACGAAATACCCCCTTGTCGGAGTGGTGAGCGGAACGATCCGTGATGTGACCAGCACACCGGCATCGCGCCATCAGCGAAGAACGACGGCAGACCAAAGAGGCCATCCGTGTCAGCGCACATCGGCGGCTCCTTTCAGGTGGACGTTGTGGCGCAGTCGGGTTGAGGCGGGGCTGGAGAGATGGGAAGCAGAGACCGGTGCCTGGCTCAGTGATCCGTTGTTCCGAGGTCGACGCCGAGATCCTCGGCAGCAGCGGCACCCAGACGGCTCCATGTCGGGAGATGGGATGGGGGCACGGGCTGGTTGAGGACGGCGTAGAGCAGCTTGGAGGTGAAGTGGTGGGGATCAGCTGCGAGGGCAGCGGTTACGGCGATGAGAGCGAGGGGACCGTCGCCGCGCAGAGAAAGGCTGTAGGCGAGTAGTGCGGCGGGCGCGGCTCGCTCGGGCCCGGTGAGACTGCGAAGGAGCAGCGTCCAGAGTTGTTCTACGACGGGCTGGTATTCGCTTCTCGCGGTCGCGTGCAAGCAATCGAGGACCATCTGGTCTGCCAACACCATGGCAAGTTCAGCCAACCGCTGCGGTGGCACATCCTCGCCTGCGGCGATGTCGGCGGCACACCAGAGGACGAATTCCAGGCCGCGACGGTAGTGACTGTTCCAGCAGTCGTTGGCCATCGCCCGTCCCCGCTGCGCCTCGGCGCGAATCCTCGCCGCGGGCAGCAACGTCTCAACCGCTGCGCTGAGATCGGGATCCGGGTCGAAGGCGCTCATGAGTTCCTGCCTGGAACTAAAGACTGTCTGGCCCTTCGCTCTGCGATCAGCGGCAGCGGGTGATTCGGATGGATCGGTGAGGACGCCCTGGTCCTCGATGTCGGTCAGCGACCACCACCGCGATCCCGGCGTGATGTGCCTGGTTGCCCAGACTTGCATGATGGGTGCGCCCGCGGCAGCGAGTCCGGCGGCCAACACAGCGAGTGTGCGCTCGATCCCAGGTGCCGGAAGTGGTTGGTGCGCTGGGCCGATCAGACGGTCATCGACGACAACAACAAACGCCAGGGAGGCATCTATGCGACGTGCGGCCTGATCCGCGGCGTCGACAAGGCGCTCGACATCACCAGTGAGATCGAAAGCGACAATCGCGGTGCGCGCAAGCGAGTCGGTGTCTTCCCCCGCAGGCCCCATCTCGGTGTTGATCAGCATGATCACCAGCTGGCGGTGGGGTGCGTAGCGCAGCCGTGCCGGGATAGACACGATCAACCCAGTCGGATCGAACCGGGGAAGCGGCATTGGTAGAACTCCTTCCAGAGATCAGCACAGTCGTTGATATCGGATGAGCGTTGGCTGCAAAGTCAGCTTCTGGCGTTGAGCGCAGAGCTGCTGATTTGCGGCTGCCGGCGTCGGCAGTGCCGTATGCGCGCTGCTTTTCACAGCGCGGTGTCCCCGTCGCCCGGTCACGGAATCGCGGTGGCCGGACAATTGGTAGGCTGATCGGCGGGAGAATCGGGTGGACGGGTCGAGGAGTCCTGTCATGCCGACTTCAGGTTCGAAACCCTCACGCCACCCGCGTCGTGGGCCCGATGTTCACGATCGCCTGGAGCGCAACCGTGAACGGGTGCGCGCGCGCCGGGCTCAAGCTCGACAGCGTGAAAAGGCCATCACCACAGCCGTCAAGCAATACGTCGCGGCATGGGCAGCGGTGGCTGAGTGCGAGAGCAAGCGTGATCGCGACATCGAGATCTGTCGCCAGCAGATACGACAGCTCGAAGCCCGCGCCGAGGAAGAACTGACCCGGCACCGTGCGCAACAGGCCGCCGCCGCAGCCGCCCTTCGAGGAGAAGGCCAAAGTGACGACGACGTCGCTGAGCTGCTCGAAATCACAGCCAAGCAAGCGCGTCAACTGATCTCAGCTGCCCGGACTGCTGACGGGGGCGGACCGGCTGACGGCCGTGGTCACGCCCGACCGGAAATGACACCCCAGGGCCGGACGCTTGTCGACGGATCTACCAGATCAAGTGGCGAGACCGAGCCGACGGCGGAGGGCCGTTGACTCACTGACCAGGATCAAGGTCCTCGGAACGTCAACTAGGGGATTCGCTACCGGCAGGATTGGCAGTCATGCGTCGACGTAGTCTCCGGCGTGCCAGACGAACCAGCGAAAATTCTCTGGCGGAAATGCTTGGTGAGCTGGGATGTTCGGCGCAGGAGAGAACGGCCAGAACGCCATGCCGCATCGATGGCAGTACAAGGCCGAACTCCACACCACGTGTGCTGCTCGGCGTCCCCTCGACACTCGGGTATTGAAGCGGGCCCTCCCGATTGCGATACAGAAAGCAATGGTCGAAGGGATAGCCAACGCACCAAGGAAGAAGACAGCGCCGAAGAGTGTCGCCAGCAGCCCGACCTCGTCGGGCTGCTGGAGGGCCAGCGCCAGTACTGCCAGTGCCAAGAGATCCGGGATCAGTAGTACCAACCCGATAGCGAGGAGTCGGCCTACCGGTCGTTGCGCGGGTGCCATCGACAAACTCCGGGCGAGTGCGGTCGTGTGCGTGCGTTCGACTGTCGTAGTCCCCAGAATCGGCATCAACCCAGACGGGCTGATCCCCACGCCGGTCGTGAGGTCGGTGCCGTAGCTTGTGGACACTCCTTCGGCGTGCGCGGCGGGAACACTCTGAACGCCGTGACCGTCGCCGCAGCGCGGACATGAGATGTCGATCTTCATACGAGCGCCCCCATCCCAGGCAATGTGTCTGCTGGGCTTGCGTGCGGCGGTTGCAGGTTCTGTGATGCCAAGCGATTGATCTTTGTGACATCCAACACCTTTGGGCATCGTCTGTCGAGGGTCTGTGTGCCCTGTTCCATGGAAAAGTGTCACTGCGACCTCCTTGCTCAGGGGTACTCGATGCCTGGTAGATGGGCCGGCACGCGACTGCGCTGCGGCAGTGGATGCTCCCGACGGCGCGAATGAACTTCGCCCTAGGGGTGGGGTGCCACGCAATCCATCGACTCAAGGACACCTCGTGCGAACTCGGCCGCACCTTTTCGCCCGTTGGGCGCGGCACCAGGCAGACAGGTGTGGACTCCTACGCTGAGCCGACTAAGCCTCACCGAAACATCCGACATCAGTAGGCGTCGTCATCCAGGTGAAGGCTGCCGCCGTATCCGTGGCGGTAGTCGGCGACCGCTTCGGCCAGGTAATGGATTCTTCGTGCGACCACATCCATAGGGTCCGCGACCCGCCAGCTGTGGCCATCAGCGCGAACGCCGTTGATATTGGGTAGCGCCAACAAGTTCAGCGCCGCGATGACTTCCTCCAATGTCGGCGGTGGATCAAGATCGCGGCGCACGACTCGAAGAAGATCGGCGGTCGCGAAACTGCCCGAGTCCGACTCGTCGTCGAAGGCGGCCGCGACAACGGAAAGGACGTCACCGGACCGCTCCTCAGAGGTAGTCATGACTCGTCATTCTGGTTCGATGAGCGTATGTTCGGGGCACCATTTGACGAGCTTTGATATGACCGCGGTTGTCCGCAACCGGTGGAGCGCATGTATTCGCTGGTTGCACAATTCCTCGGTCTGCGGTGTGTGAGACTCTCGCGGCTACGGCTTGTTGCGATCATGGCGACGGTCTTTCTGGCCAGCGGGGTTCGGCGGCGGTGCAAGGGAGTGCTCGGGGCACCATTGCCGGAAGACGAGTTGGCCGCGGCCATTGCCGGTAGTGGCCGTGAACTCCACGAGCCCCAGCCACACCCCGTTCCAGGCCCGGGCCCAGGCATACAACAGTCCGGGCGTGTTTCCGGTCAGGCGCGAGCCGCCCGAACTGACCCGTAGAGGCACCGATTTCTTCGCGCCGAAGGTCGCGCGCTGGGTCGAAATCGCTTGGCCGAGGTCGACGACGACGGGCAGCGGAGGTTCGACGACCCGACGTAGTGACGGGCTGAACTCCTCCGGCCAATCATCGAACATAGGTTCCCTAGGGTCTCTCCGTTGATGTCCTCGATGTAGTCGACGTAAACCGTTGGCCCTGTTGATGGTTGGGGTGTATGGCGTTATCTCGGGGTGTCCACGACGCGCCGGGGACGATTGCCGTATGCCAGGTTGAGTGTCGTAGCGTCGCCGCCGGGGGAATTGGCCGACTGGGTGAGGAGTAGGCGCGGGTGCGGGTTCAGCAGGTGTTGTCACCGGCTGGCGGCCGGGAGTCCTGGACGGTGGTCGATTCGGAGTTCGCGGTTGTCGAGCCGGTGGACGAGTTCCTGGCCTACCTCACCGCGATCGAGCGGTCTCCGGGCACGGTCCGGTCTTACGCGTTCGATCTGCGGGATTATTTCACTTTCCTGGCCGGTCATGAAATCGACTGGCGCACAGCGCGGTTGGAGCATTTTCGGCCGGTTCGTCGGATAGCTTCGCCTGCCGCCCGGGATGAGATCGGCAAAGGTCACCGCGTTGCCGAATGCGGATGCGCCGTGCTCGGCGTCGACGATCAATCGGAAGCTCTCGGCGGTCGGTTCGTTTTACCGATTTCACTACCGTCACGGGGTGGACTGCGGTGAGTTGCTGTCGCAGATCAAACCTGGCGGGGTCCGCGGCGCCTGGCGGCCGTTCCCTTCGTGTGTTCGAGAGCTCTCGAACACACGGTGCGAACATGTGACACCCATGACGGGAATCTGTGCGCGAGAGGGGACTTGAACCCCTTGCTGCGACACCGATGAACACAATGAGATTGCAGTCCTCGAAGTGAGACTGGTTCTGCTGCACATCGACGACACGATCGGCGTGCAGCAGAACCAGTACCGGAACACCGTGCCAGGTGATTCTTCGGTGGGCGGTTCGCCGTCGTGGGCGGCTGTGCTACGACGGTTGTTCGCCCGACTTGAACCATACGGGCGCGAACGGCTCGACAATTGATTGTCACTGCACGTTCATCAACCCACCGTGCAAACACCGGGAATGTGACTCGGCGACAGCACCATGGTGGTCGTGGATACCGACCGGTTCGGTGGCTCCCATCAAACGAAAGTTACACCAACGCAACAAGTTTCGAGTAGATTGAATAGCGGGAGACGTCATTGGATCGGCTTTCCGCAGCGGATCTCGGAGGTTGACGCCCGATCACCGTGCCACTGACGAAGGGTTCAGGTCACAGTGAATCGTCGTGTGTTGACCGTTGGTGAGCGCATCGAGTTGCGTCGCCGCCGAATGGGGCTTTCTCGTCGCGTCGTCGCGCAGCTGATCGGCCGCAGTGAGGAGTGGTTGCGTCAAGTCGAACAAGGCCACACGCGCTTCGACAGCATCCAGATCGCCTACCGGCTCGTTGAAGTGCTCCGTTTCGACAATCTCATGGAGTTGATCGGCGGGTCCTTCTCTGGCCACCCTGTCGAGCGAAACGTTAGTCTGCCGCTCGTCCCGCTGAACCGTGCCGTCATGGATCATCCATCCGCACGCGCGTTTGTCACAGAGGCCGAGCATTCGATGCCGTCGTTGGCCACGCTGCGCAGCTCGATCGATGAATGCTGGGCCCTCTGGCTCGACTCGAGCCATCGATATACCGAACTCGCTGCCCGACTCCCCGGCGTGCTGATTGCCGCGCGGTCGATTCGCTCAGCCGCACAGGCAGCGTCGAACGGCTCGGTCGAGGAAGCCGGCCAGCTGCTGGTAGACGCTTATCACCTCGCCCGGCTCCTGCTCACCCACGTGGGTGATTACGACCTCGCATGGCTGGTTGCCGACCGACCGATCGGCATCCTGGCCCGGACACGGCAACCGCTCCTAGCTGCCGCAAGCTCCTGGCACGTCGCCAGCGCGTTGTTGTCACTGGGCTATTACGCCGAAAGCCGGGACTATGCACTCGCCGCGTCATATCGCCTGGCCTGCGAACCTTCCGTAAATCACAGGTTGTGCGGAGCGCTGAACCTGGTCGCCGCCGAGGGCGCGGCCGGCGCCGGCGATCCGGGGAGATCACAGGAGCTCATGGCCAGCGCCGCGCGGTTCGCCGACGCACTCGCCCCTTCTGCTGTCGACCACCGGATGGGCTTCGGGGGGCTCGCGGTGGTAATCACCGCGATGAACATCGCGTTGCGGCTGGGTCGCATCGATCACGCGATCAAGCTCGCCGCCGATGCAGACATAACGGACAATAGCTGTGTCGACCTTCGAGTCCGCTATTACCTGACAACCGCCTACGCCTATAGCCTGCGGAGGGAAGACTTCGCGGCGGTCTTCGCGCTGCAACGAGTCGAACAGGCCTGCTCAGAAGATATCCGCTACGACTGGACGGCACGCCAAACGCTGCAGAAGCTCGCCCGCAACAATCATCATTTGATCAAGCGAGACCTAGCCCAGCTACTCACGGTGGCCGGACTCGCATGACCGCGCACGACGAAGCGATCATGTCGATGCCCCTGTCGGCAGTGGCGATTTGCTCACCACGGGCAGGTTGAACCGCGACGGAAATCCGGCTGATTCGCACCGAACCGCGCCTGCCAGCGGCAGAATTGTTGTCAGGGCACAGTGACGGGGCCCGTGCACTCGAACTCCAGTCATCGACGGACGGCGGGCGTGATGGCACTGCTTCTGGACACCGACCAGGTTGACCCTCGTGACCGTGCCGATGTGGTTGCCGCCGCCGTGCAGGGGGCTTCTGCCCCGGCGCACATCGTCCACAACTCTGCCGACAGTGAGGCTCGCGCTCGTTTCGATAGCTGGCAATTCGGGGAATTTCGTCTACAGCGGTCGCTGCTCTCCGGATTCAAGATGGTCCGGACCCCGAAACAGATTCGGAACTCACCGGGTTCGGCACTCATTGTGTCAGTGCCGTTGCGCAGCACCTCACGTCTGATACAGGCCGACACTCAACATGAGATCGGGCCAGATCAGCTGATGTTGATAGATCTCGACGCGCCTTTCGAGCTCGACTGGCGCTGTGGCCCGGTGCTGTCGCTGTTTGTTCCGCGCGACAAACTGGATCTGTCCGGTGACACGATCCGCGCCGCCTTGAATCAGCCGCAACGTAGCCCGTTGCATCGCCTGGTTGCCCGACACATTGTCTTGACGGCCGAGTCAGCCGACCCGCTCGAGAGCGATCCTGGGGCGCCAGTACTGGGCGATGCCTGCGCGGAAATGGTGCGTGCCCTTCTGATCTCGACCGCCGCGTACGGTGGCGAGGACGGCACGGTCCTTCCCGCGGATATCCTGCTGTCCCAGATTAGTGATTACGTGCATCGTCGGCTGTCCGATCCGGACTTGAGTCCAGCCGGAATCGCCCGCGCTCACCACATTTCGATGCGCCACCTGTACAAAGTATGTGCACGCGCGGGACTAAGCCTCGAACAATGGATCATCACGCAGCGACTGGAACGCGCACGCAGCGATCTCGCGCGACTCGACACCCGGGACCACTCGATCGCGGCGATCGCCAACCGCCACGGCTTCCGGCACCCCTCGCATTTCACTCGGCGATTCCGTGCCGCCTACGGTGTGACGCCGAATGCATGGCGACGGGAGGCTCTCGAAAGGTCAAGTGACACAATGCGGTCAAGTTCAAAGGTCGTAGGTGCCAGCTCTGGTGAGTTCGGCGGCGCACGGCATAGCCGAAACCCTTTGGCTACTAGGTCTTCAATGTGGTCGTAAAGGAACGCCCGGGCAACTGGCCGGTCAGTTTTCCGTTTGTCAGGACCGGTGCACCGGCGGCGGCGACGTCGTCTATACCGGTGGCAAAGATATCGGGGTCGCGGTAGGTCGCGCGGTCCCGACGGTGGTCGGATCGATAGTCGCCAGGTCCGCCGCCTCGCCGCGGGCGATGGTGCCTCTGTTGAACAGACGGAAATGGCGGACGGGTCGTGCGGCGAGATGGACTGTTGCCTGTTCCCGCGTCCAGTCGCCGAGCTCGCGGACGTGGCGGCGCAGTAGCCGGGCGAATGTACCGTACCCGCGCGGATGCGGTTGCCCGGCGACATAGATTCCGTCGGATCCGCCCATGTGCACATCGTGGCGAAGCAATTCCCTGATCGAGTCCTCGGTGTCGGAGTGGTCGAACACCACCCCGCGCCCAGTGCCGTATCGATGAGCACGCCTCCGCCATGCCGCTCGCGGCCGCGGTGCCGTAGGTGCGCATGTGGGTCACATAGGGCAGGGCAGGCCGCGCCGGGCGGCCGGTTGGCAGATGGGGACGACGTATCGTCGTGCCGCGTCGATCTCGACAGCGGCCGGCGCATCTCCGAGGGAACCGCCGTGCCCCACCCGGCCCGCAATGACGCCGATATCGGCCGGATAACCAGGGTTACCTGTGCCATCGATGACCGTGCCGCCGCGTACCAGCAGGTCCCATTTCATTTTGGCCGCCGTTTGCTATTGAGTAACCAAATGAACACGAGCCGTCCGTCGCGGACGTTTCGGCCATACGGGACGCTAACTTCCTGGAATGCCAACGATGACCGAAAAGTTCGTCATCAGTGAGCTGAACAGTCCAGATGCGCTCGCGGAACCGATCGCCCTCTACCGGAACGTTTTCGGGCTTCGACCAGAAGATCCGGCACCCGGCCCACGATTGCTGGCCGCCTTGGCACGTAATGGCGGGCTCGCACTCGGTGCACACGAGGGCGGGCAATTGGTCGGCTTCAGTTACGGATTTCCGGGGCTGCATCTCGCCGATGACGGTGGGTACGGTTCGGTCTACCACTACCTGGAGGTGCTGGTGGTTCGCCCCGACCGGCGAAATTTCGGCATCGGACGAGCCATGATGTTCCGCACACGCGAGATTGTGCAGCGTCGCGGCTTGCGCAGTATGCGCTGGGCCTACGATCCCTTGCGGGCCGACAACGCGCATTTTTACCTCGACGTGCTCGGCGCGAGTGGTTGTGATTTCATCCCCGACCTGTATGGGATCGAGGAGACCGGTCGAGACCGTGGGCGGTCAACGGACCGAATTATCGTGCACTGGACATTCACCGAGCCTGCCCGCCAGTGGCCTGCACCGCCCGCTGGACTCGTCGTCGGCGTGCCCGAGGTCGATCCGCACGCCGAGGTCGACACGGTATTGCTGGCCATAGACTTCGGTCCCGGTTACCAACATGGGCGAGGTTCCTCGATAATTCAACATCGAATCCGCACGAGCTTGGCCGACTTGATCACCAACGGCTTTCGTGCGGTGTCGTGCCGCCGGGCTGCCGACGGCCTGGCCGTGTACCGGCTTGTTGTCGACACGTCCTGGCCCAGGCAGGCTCGTCATGATTCACCTGTCCGGTGAGCACGGCTCGCGCTCTGTGCCTCGGTCTGATAACCCAAGGGCAGCTGCGCGCCGGCGGCATGCCAAGAGCTGACCGCGACGTGGGAAGGGGCGGTACCGATTGTTTTCCACACCTTCAACAAGGGCGCAACGGAGCGCCGGGCAGCCGCCCTGTGAGGTGTCCTGACGCGAGCACGGGTGTACCGGCGATGATCACGTCATCGATGCCGGTAGCCAGCAGGCGGGGATGAGCATACGTCGCATGGTCGGTGACGGCGATCGGATCGATGATGGTCAGATCAGCCATTCGACCTCGGGTGATCGCACCCCGGTCGGCGAGCCGGAACCGCTGGGCGGGGCGTGCGGCCAGGTGGACCGCCGCCTGTTCCCATGTCCAATCGCCGAGGTCTCGGACGTGACGGCGCAACAGCCGCGCGAATGCACCGTATCCGCGGGGATGCGGTCGGCCGCCGAGATAGATACCGTCCGAGCCGCCCATATGTACGTCGTGGCACAGCAATTCGCTGATCGAGCTCTCGTCGTCGGTGAAATCGAAGACGACACCGGCGCCGAGCGCGGTGTCGATGAGCAACTCGGCGCACAGGTCGGCCGGAGTGAGGCAGGCCTGAAGGGCGGCATCGCACAGGCGCATCCCCACCGCCCAGCCGAATAGGTCACCGGGCACGTACGCGAGCGTGAGCTGGCGCCATACGGCAGGTTCGGTTTCCTCGGCGAGCCGCTTGCGCACGTTTCGGTCGCCGAGTGCGTCGAGTGTCCGATCGAGGTCGGGGGTAGCGAGCCAGTCTGGCAACACCTTGGCAAGAATGCTGCATCCCCGCAGATAGGGATACGTGTCGAAGGAGATGTCGAGGTCGGTCTTCAATGCGGCGTCGATCAAGCCGATCAGTAGGGGGCTCGGACCGTGATAATGCGAAATGTGGATGGGTGCTCCGGCGAGCCGACCGATCGCGCACGCCTCCGACACGCCCGATCCCGCGGCGTCGCCGTAGCTACGCATGTGCGTGACGTAGGGCAGTCCCCGCCGGGCCGCCGGACGGCAGACCGCCGCCAACTCCGCGGATGTTGCGTACTTGCCCGGAAGGTAGCCCAGCCCCGAGGAGATCCCGACAGCGCCATGGTCGAGGCCTTCCTCGGCCATCCGGATCATGGCCGCCAACTGCCCGCTGTCGGGGGCGCCAGGCACACCGCCCATGACGGAATATCGGATCGTGCCGTGCGGCACCAGATAGACGGTGTTCAGGGCGGTGGTGCCGCGGTATCGGCCCAACAGTTCGGCGACGCCGAAGATCGCGCTACGGCCGGCCGGCTGCTTTGTCCGCTCGAGCGTTCCGATCGGGCCGGTGCCCAATAGGCCGTTGACGGCGTGGAAGTAGCGCGAGACCCACGACAGAGCTTCCGTTGTGGCAGGCGCGAAGGATAGTCCGTCTTGGCCGAGGGCCAAGGTGGTTACGCCTTGGCGCAGCATCGCCAATTGCACTGCGGGATCCCAGACAGCGCCGTCAGCGTGTACATGTGCATCGATGAAGCCCGGCAGGACATACCGGTCGGTCGCGTCTACTTCGATTTCGGCACGGACACCATGAAGGACGCCGATTTCCCTTATACGCCCGGCTACCACACCGATATCCGCACGGTACCGGGCACCGCCCGTACCGTCGATGACCACGCCGCCGCGCACCAGCAAGTCCAGGCTGGATCGCAAGCGTGTGGCACTGGGGAAGTGCGATAGCTTTAGGGGGCCTTTGATCCGTTGCGAGCCGACAACGCCTTCTTCTATCTCGACGTCGTCGGTGCTCGCGGATACGATTTCGTTCCCAACCTTTACAGGTTCGAGAACGTCGGCCGCGACCGAGGCCATCCCACCGATAGGATCATCGCCAGTTGGGATCCGACCACCGCCATTCGCAGCTGGCCTGCGCCGCCGGCAGGACTCGTCCTTGGAGTCCTCCGGATTGATCCCTATTCCAGGGGCGGCGCCATGCTGTTGGCTGTTCCTCCTGCCGGAGGCCATGGCAGCATTTCCGAATCCCGCGAAGTCCAGCGACATGTCCGCACCCTATTGAGTAACCTGGTCGCCCTCGGCTATCGACCGGTGTCCTGCCGTAGGGCCGCTAATGGTCTTGCTGTTTACCGCTTCGTGATCGATCCAAACTAAAACAGTTTCACTGGAAACAGTCCCACGAAAGTGGTGCCCCACAATGACACTGCTCGGGCGGCTTATCAGTAGGCCGATCGGAACCCCGAAATACTTGGCGTACAACGCGATTCTGAGCCCACCGGTTGCCTCGATCCACGGTTCGCGCCACATAGCCGGATTGGCGCCTCGGCCGAGTGCGCAGAGCCGTTCAGCGGTAGAGATGGCCGCCCCCGCGTGCTTCCACGGACAGTGGTGGATGGAACGGGGGCGACACATGTGACCGGTTGTTGAGGCGCGGCTGAAACTCGGCGGTCAGCTAGTGGAAGGCAACTGACTTCGTTTCGGTGGCGATGGGCCGGTGCCGCTCGTCTCGAAGTTCGGCAAATGCCTGACCTTCGCTATATTCCTGAAATGGCTCTCCGTCGGTGATCACCAGAACGCTCCAGTGATGAGGCGAGCCGTTGAAGGTGATTCCGTCACTGCACCCGTTGCCGAATGCGCAAGTGAGGCCGAGCATTTGGTCCACTTGTACCGTCACATATCCGATGCCACTCGGGGCGCAGATGACGCTACCGCTGACAAACGCCACATAGCCTCCGGGGTCGAGTGCGACTGACGCGTCGATATCGATGGTCACAATACAGGCGCCCGGCACGGAGATTTTCTCGTCGGAGGTCATGATCCACTCCATGGCATTTTTGATCGTCAGCTGTCAGCCGGACAGCCGGCGTGGCGGAGCCGGGGATATCGGTCCTCGGTCAATCACTGTAGCTCCGTCGGTGGCCGAGGTTTGTTACCAGAGCGGGACCCAATTTTATGCTGTGTGCACCCGCCCAAATATTTTTGGAAGGAGCGGTCCGGGTCGTCGGTAGGGCTGTGCACTGCAAGGGAATTCGGCGCCTACTCGGATGCAGTGGGGACACTCGACATGGGTTGGGGGAGTCGATCCGGCCCGGATGTACATTCAGTGCTCACGCATCGGTCGCCAGGGGTGGAAATCGGTTGTGGTGCAGCTTGTATCGAGCTCGGGGCCGGGCGCGGTCCGATGCCGACTACGACACGCGAGCTAGCCGTCTCGTCTCCGACGTTCGGTGTGGTCGAGGCCGGTTGCCATGCGGTTGCTTCCAGTTGACAGTGAGCCTGCAGGGCCGTAACTTACTCTGGAGTCAGTTGTATCTGTTACAGAATGTCTCAGATGTATCGCTCTCGGTCGCAGTGGGAGAGGCCACACGCGCTGACCCGGCTTGGACGCAATCGCCCCCGCACGATCACGGAGCAGTCGAATGAAAAGGACCCGGGCAACGACGCTGCTTGCCGCAGTGACGGCGATCCTCGCATCGTCGGCGATCGCTTCGGCGGCGCCACTGAATCCGAACGCGCCCTCCCAGCCGAGCCCCGGCCTGCTGGGTGTGGTGTACCCGGCAACCGTGCAGGGCGAGATCCACCGCGCTTTCGGCCGGCCCGGCTCGCACCAGGTGGCCGCCACGCAGCAGTTGCATCCCTGCGACGATGCCGTATCGACTGCGCAGCTGCTGGCCTCGTTCCCGCTGGGCTTCAAGGACGGCGACGATGCGCTGTGCAGCGACGCATTCCCGCGTGGCGCGAAAACGCCCTGGGGAATGCAGTATTACTACCCCACCGATCTCGCGGACGGGGAACAAGCACCTCTAGTGCAGTTCCAGGCCGGATTCACCGGCGATCCCGGGAGCTATGACCAAGCCGCGCGACTGTGGGCCAGCCGCGGATTCATTGTCGCGTTGCCCTACAACTTCATCAATATCTTCCCACCGATCCATTCTGGGAAACCCAGGCGACAGTAGGCGAGGAGGCGAATTCTGATTCCCCGCTACACGGCCACGTCGACTTCAGCCGCACCATCATCGGTGGGCACTCCGTCGGCGGCGAAGGGGCGTTCTGGGGCGCGGCATACCTTCCGCCCATCGAAAAACAGATCCATCCCCGCCTACACCTCCTCGGTGTCTTCAATGTTGGCCCCCGCTCCGGCGTCTCGATAGAACGATCGGTCTGCATGTGTAAAGTTGATCATAGACTGATCGTTCTATTCGAGGACGGGAAATGAGACCAGGGCCACGTGAGCGACTGATCGACGGCGCTATCCGACTCATGCAGGAGCGTGGTGTCCAAGGCACCGGGGTCAGTGATTTGCTCGATCAGAGCTCGGCCGCGCGGCAATCGCTCTACCTGCATTTTCCCGGGGGTAAGGATGAGCTCGTGGCAGTGGCGACTCGGGTCGCCGGCGAACGTATCCTGGGCTCGATTGTCGAGGCAGCCGAGTGCAGCGACCCGCGTGACATCGTTGCGATGGCAGTGAGACGATGGGAAAAGCGGTTGTCCGAGCATGATTTCCGGCTCGGCTGCCCGATCGCGGCCGCTACCGTTGATGGGACGACCCCCGGCGATTCGCGCCGCCGCCGATGCGGCATTCGGCAGCTGGACCCAGGCTTACACAACGGTTTTCGAGTCCGCAGGCCTGGCCGCGGACACTGCGCGCCCATTGGCGACGTTCGTGGTCACCGCGATCGAGGGAGCGGTCCTGCTCGCCCGCGCCACCCACTCGCTACAACCGTTGCGCAACTGTGGAAACCAACTCGATCTGCTGTTGGTCGCCCACCTTCAAGGCGCCGTCCGGAGTTGATTCGCCGCAGCGGGACATCGAAGTCGCCTACGTCGTCGCCTGGCTCGCTGCCTCCATCAACGGCCGAATCAGGGAGGATAGGGCGCCTTCTGTTCTCGGATCATCCGGCCTCGGACGAGGTCCGGGTTACGACCGGTGACATACCCGATGCCGCACTGACGGTGACGAACGGTGGGACGTTCGCCTCGGCCTACCGCGACCATGAGCAAGGAACCTCGTCGAACGCGCCCTTGTCGCCGAGGATCACCCGTTATGGACCTTTCGAACCGTCACCGCACGGCTTCCCTCGGCGGCCACGACCTCACCAGCGGCAATCATCAACTTGTCGCGGTTCGGATGCCGTGGTTCGCGCCGCGCCGTTCATGCGTTTACCTGTTGTGGTGCCGTGGACGGGGAATTGGTTGTGGCTGAGCCGTCTTCCGGTTTCAGTCCCATGCGATGCAGGATCCAGTCGGTCAGTCCGGCCGCAGTGGGTGTGGTCCACAGCACTGCGGTGTCGATGGTGACGGCGAGGCTGCGTTGTAGCCGTTGCCGCAATTGCGTGGCGACGAGGGAGTCCATGCCGAGCATCACCAACGATGTGGTGGGCGTGATGTGAGCGGCGGTGTTGCCGAGCAGGGCTTGGATGATCGCGATGATGTGCTCGTGCAGCAGTGCGTGCCGTTGCCGGTCGTTGGTGGCGTCGAGAAGTCGTGTGGCCCATGGTGATTCGTTCGTACGGTTGCCGTTGCCGTTGGCGCCGCGTACTCCAGCGAATAGTGCTGAGGCGGCGGCTCTGGGGTAGGGGGCGAGCCAGCGGTCGAGATCGATGGGGGAGTAGGCGATCTGGGTGCATTCTGTGGCGAGGATCCGGTCGAGGGCGTCGAGTCCGTCCTCGGGTGTGATCATGATGAAGCCTCGATCGGACATGGCTTGTCCGGCACCTGCTTGGGCCCAGGCGCCCCAGTGGATGGCGGTGGCGGGCAAACCCTGCGCGATACGCCAGGTGACGAAGTCGTCGAGGAAGGCGTTGGCGGCGGCGTAGGCCGCTTGGCCGGGGGATCCGAGCTGGGCGGCCAGTGAGGAGAAGCAGGCGAAGAAGTCGAGCGGCTCGGCGGCACTGGCGTGGTGCAGTTGCCATGCGCCTTCGGCCTTGCCGCGCCACACGCGGTCGATCAGATCGCTGTCGAGAGTGTCGAGAGTGGCGTCCTGTACCACGGCGGCGCAGTGGATGATTCCGCGCAGCGGATGACCGGAGTCGGTCGTGGTCGCGACCGCCTGCGCCGCGGTCGCGGGGTCGGCGATGTCGCCGGTCACCACGGTGACGGTGGTCCCGTTGGTGCTCGCCCGATCGAGGTAGGTTCGGGCTTGGTCGGTGGGTGCGGAGCGGCCGATGGCTATGACATGGCCTGCGCCCCGGGCCGCGAGCCAGCCGACGGTCAGCAGACCGAGACCGCCGAGACCGCCGGTGACGAGGTAGGCGCCGTCGGGGTGTACCACACATGGTTCCGCCTCAGCGTCCAACGCGCCGTCGGGGGGTGTGGTGTGTAAGCGGAGCAGGTAGCGGTCTGTGCCTTGCCACGTGACTTCCCGCAGCGTGTCTTCGGTCGCGAGGAGTTCGGTGACCAGCTGCGGGATCGCTGTGGGGCTGTCGATGGTGGCGATGCTGGCGGCCAGATCCGGGTATTCGTATGCGGCGCTTCGTAATACCCCGCGCAGGCCGGCGGTGCGCAGCGACGGTATCGCACCGGTCATCGCGGCGACCCACGTTCGAGGTGGTGTCGGCAGCGCCGAGAGCGCACGCAGCGCCAGACACAGCCGCTGCACGCGGGCTCGGGTGGCCTGCGGCGGGTCGTTATCCATGCCGGGGCCGACGGTCATCAGCACTGTCTCGGGCGCCGGTTTTCCGTTGGGAGTGAACAATTCCGGGGTGATCGGATCGCCGAGCGCGACGGTGCGCAGCTCGACCTCGACGCCGTGGTCGGCCAGCGCACGGACCAGTCGAGGTGTCCAGCTGTCGCCTTTTTCGGCCAGCACGACCCACCGTCCGGTCGAAGCGCGAATCGCCGCGGGCACTTCGGCGCGATCGAGGGCGAGGTGGGAGAGCCTGTTGCCGAACCGCTCGTGGGGTGGGGTGATGTTGGCCAGTCGCAGGCCGGTGATTCTGGCAAGTCCGCGACCATCTGCGGTAGCCAGCAATATGTCGGCGGTGCAGCTACGTTCATCGGCGTTGTGCAGGACCGCGTGCGCGACGCGGGCTTGATTGGTGGGTCCGAATATCTCGACGGCACCGAAGCCTGCCACGACCACCGGACCCGATTCCAGCGCATGGCGGCCGCGCCACACGGCTGCGGCGCTCTGCACGGCGCAATCGAGCAAGACCGGGTGAATGCGCATCATCCAGCTCGACACGCGAGCTATGTCGGGGATACGCAGTGTGATGACACCCTCGTCCTGGCCGGGGCGTAGCCGGATGCGTTCCAGGCCGGTGAAGGAGGGACCGTGCTCGACCTGGTGGTGCTCCCGCAGGTAGGTGTAAAAGCTAGCGGGCTGATCGTCGTCCCAGCCGTGCGGATCGAGAAGATCTGGGTCCAGCTTCTCGACGTCGGCACTACAGGTACCGGCCCTGGCCCGTGCGTGGACCACCGAGTTGCCCACAGATCCGGTGAGCACGGTGACGGTGACGGTGCCGTCGGGTTCGCATAGTCCACGGACGGTGACCATCGGTTCCGGCACCAGCAACAGCGGTACGTCGAGACTGACATCGAAGATCGAGACATGGTCGGCGGCAAGCATTTCCGATGCCGCGGCCAGCATCATCTCGCAGAGTCCGGCGCCCGCCATGACCGGCGTGCCGGTCACCCGGTGGTCGCCGAGCCACGGAACGCGGTCCGGACTGATCGGTGTCTGCCACAGGTGGCGTCCGGGATGGTCGGGGTCCTGGATGTGGCCGCCCAGCAGGCTGTGCTGGCGGGCGCCGATCAGGCCGGGGGCGACGAGTTCATAGGCCGGTTCGGGCCGGTGGTGGGTGCGCTGCCAGGTGAAGGTGGGGACGTCGACCAGTTCGCCGGGACAGTGTGCGGCCCAGTCGAGTTCGATCCCCGCGCAGTGCGCGGCCGCGACGTGGGACAGGAAGGCTTCGGTGTCGTCGATGCCGCGGCGCAGGCTGCCCAGGGTGAGGACGTCGGTGATACCGGCGTCAGCCGCGATCTGGCCGACGGCGCGCACGGCCAGCGGGTGTGGGGAGCACTCGATGAACACGCGGTAGTCGTCTTCCAGTGCCGCGGCGCAGGCTGCGGTGAACCGCACCGGATTGCGCAAGTTGGTTGCCCAGTAGTCGCCGTCGAGCGGCACCGGTTCGCGGGGATCGAGGTATGCGGTGCCGTAGAACGCGATAGTGCGGGCGGTCGGGGCGAGGTCGCGGGTCTGGTCCCGGATCGGATCGAGGATCGGGTCGACGTGATGGGAGTGTGAGGCGTAGTCGACTCGGATCACTTCGGCGCTGATCTCGCGGGCCTGCCACGCGGCGACGAGGTTTTCCACTTGGTCCCGGTCGCCGGAGATCACCGTCGTGCCGGGTGCGGTGAGCACCGCGAGGCAGACGCGGTCGGTGCCTGCCGCGGCGATGTCGGCGGCGACTTGCTCGGCGCCCAGCAGCACCGAGGCCATGGCGCCGCCTTGGACGTCGAGCGCCAGCCGGGAGCGACGGCAGCTCACTGTCACGCCGTTGGCCAAGCTCAGCCCACCGGTCACCACCGCGGCCGTGATCTCACCGAGGGACAGTCCGATTACCGCTGCGGGCTCGATGCCCCAGGACCGCCACATCGCGACGAGTCCCAACTGCACGGCGAGCAGGATCGGCTGGATTCTGTGGTCACCGACGAGGCGATGGGGTTCGGTGAGCATCTGCCGGACCGAGAAACCTGCCTCGGCCGCCATCAGCGGTTCGATGTCGTCGATGACCGCGGTGAACGCCGGATCGACATCGAGCAAGCCCTGACACATGCCCGGAGACTGCGATCCCTGACCGGTGAACACGAACACCGGCCCGCGATGCTCGGGCGGCAGGATCGGGTGGCCGACCACAGCCGCGCTGAGATCACCGCCAGCGAATCTGCGCAATCGCGTACTGAGTTCACCTACGTCGGACGCCGAAATCGCCAGTCGCTTCACCGAATGCGCGCGCCGAACCGCGAGGGTATGGGCGAGATCGCGCGTGGCGGGCGGCGAGATATCGAGCCGGTCGGCCAGCCGCTGTGCCGCGGCAGGCAGCGCGGGCGCGGAGGCACAGGACAGCACGAACAATCGACGTTCACTCGTGTCTTCTTGCGCCGGCGCACAGGTCGGTGCCTGTTCGATGATGACATGTGCGTTAGTGCCCGCAAGCCCGGTGCTGCAGACCGCTGCCAGCCGAGGACCACCGTCGACCGGCCACGCGGTCGTCTCGGTGGGCACGAACAACCGCGATTCCGGATCGACTGGAATAGCTGGATTCCAGCGGCGAAAGTGCAGGTTCGCCGGTATTACGCCGTGGTACACGCTCAATGTCGCCTTGAGCAGTCCCGCGATTCCCGAGACCGGCTCCGAATGCCCGAGATTGGTTTTCACCGAACCCAACGCACAGCGACCCAGTCCCCGGCCGTAGACACGGTTGATCGATGTGTACTCGATCGGATCGCCGGTCGGTGTACCCGGACCGTGCGCTTCGACCAGTCCGACGTTGGCGGCATCCACCTCGGCTCGGGTCAACGCCAGCCGAAATGCCTCCTGCTGCATCTGCGACGACGGAGCGGTCAGCCGTTCGGACTGCCCATCACAGGTGACCGCTGAACCACGGATCACCGCGAGCACCCGATCCCCGTCGCGGCGAGCATCATCGAGCCGCTTGAGCAACAACATCCCACAACCCTCACCCCGCACATATCCGTCGGCGCGCTCATCGAAAGCAAAACACCCGCCGCGTTTGGACATCAGCCACTGCGCCTCGTAATGCAACGTCTCCGGGGAGACCATCAACATGACCCCGCCCGCCAACGCGGTATCGCACTCACCGTTGACCAATGCCTGAGCGGCCGTGTGCACCGCGACCAAACCGGATGAACACAGCGTCTCGATCGCCATCACCGGCCCGCGCAGGTCCAGGGTGAACGCGATGCGTCCCGGAGCGTTGCCGGGGTGGCTGCCGAAGATATCGAGTCCGTCGATCCAATCCCGCAGCGGCCGTTGCGAACTCATCAACGCATCGACCGCGTACATGCCCAGGTACACCCCGGTCCGCGTGCCACGTAGCCGAGTCGGCGCGATGCCGGCGTGCTCGATCGCCTCCCAGGACACTTCGACCGCGAGGCGATGCTGCGGATCGACCACCACCGCTTCCTTCGGCGACGCCGACAATGCTCCTGGCTCCCACGCCCAGATGTCCCCATGGATGAAGCAGCCACGGGCGAACCGGTCGGCGTCGTCGGGATGCTGATAAGACTTCAACGCCTCGGCGTCCCACCGGTCATTCGGCACCGAACCAACCGTGTCCGTCTTGTCCAGCAACACTTGCCACAATGCCGCAGGCGAGTCCGCTCCTCCTGGGAACCGACAGCCCACACCGATAATCGCGACAGCAGAAGAGGACATGAGAATTCCTATCCAGAGACCTGGGAAACAGATGAGTAGCCAGAAACGCGTGCAACCGTTGGTTCTGCCATGGCGGGGGTTACAGGTCGCCGGGTCCGAACGGGGGGAAGTCGGGGGTGTCGGAGGGGGCCGGCGCTGTGCCGAAGATGAGCGCGGCGAGGTTGATCGCGAGTATGCATGTGCCCCACGCGAAGTTCATCAGGCCGGCGCCGGCGAGTATGCGTAGGCAAGTACGGGGAATCGGAGCGAAACTCGCACTGCCCCGGAACAGATGGATCTCGCGATTTTGCGTGACGGCGCGGTAGAACATGTAGGTCATCGGAGTCGAGAGCAGCAGACCATCGGGTATCAGAACGGCGTAGGGCAGTTGGTACCAGTGGCCGCCGAAGAGCGAGGCGCCTGCCCGCTGGGTCGGGAAGTAGTAGAAGGTGAGGACGTAGACGATGACCAGTTCGTAGAAGAGCTCCACCAGCGTTCCCGAAATCGCGAGCACTGCAAGCACTTTGAGCCGCCCCCAGTGGCGGTTCCGGAGCAGGATCGGCATCGTCGTCCACCGTTGCGTCCAATACCACAGGATCATCGCGGGGTACGCCAGCATCGCTCCCGCGAATACCGCCTCTACCAGCATTCCGCTCTGCGGTGGGTCCCAGCCCGGGATGTAGGGTCCCCAGTTCGGGACAGCGATCGCATGGGTGTTGAAGGTTCCGTTGACCGAATGTTTGTAGTTGTAGAACGGTCCGAGCCAGATCGCCAGAATCCAGCCGAGGAAGATCGCCATGTCGAAGCTGACTTCCCGCTTCTTCCACGCGCTGCGCCCGATGAACACAATCATCACGACCACAAGGATGCCGACACTGACTTCGCCTGTGCGGAGCAGGAATTCGCGAACGGGCGAGATCTGATGCTCATCGGCGGGGTAGTTCACACGATGGAGACCACCGACGAGCACCCGGATCCACACGATGCTCTGCAACACGACGAAGATCGTGCCGAAGCCGGCCCACAACGCCAGCGGAGTTGTCCACCGTCGAGCGGTTGAGGGTTTTGTGACGGCCGCACGACCGGTCAGGTCGGGGGGATTCGGGTTGCTGATCATGACGTCCTGCCTGGGAGGTGACGCTACGAGGTGCGGACAGTGCCCGAAATCGCACTCGTACTCATTGCTGGGCCTCCGCTTCCAGAAACCGGTGCTGGAGAACGTGTGCGAGTGGGGGTCGGTGAAGCCCTTCGGCCTCGCCTGCCGGGCCACCGGCTCCCGGTGGTTCGGCGGGTATCGGCTGTAGCGACGGTGGCCGGCCGGTGCGCGCAAGCATGGCCGGGGTAGCGAGTGCTGGTGGTGTACGCGGCATGTTGAACACCTCGACAATCGGTGCTGCACAGGCCAGTCGACGGTGCCGGGCCCAGGCTCTGAAGGTGCTGTTCATGCCGCATACTGCGCCAGTGCTACGCCCCTACCGGAGCGTCGTTGAGTGCCGCAGTGATGTAAGGATGATGCATCACCGCGGCACCGACTTCAATTATTATTGGATATCGTTTCCTCGCGTTTCTTGGATCCAATACGGAACCGCTCGTTCGGGCGACTCGACGTAGGACTCATCTAGTTGGCGGGTCGCACCGCGCGTATACCACGCATTCGGGCCGGGAGCCCAAATA
The DNA here is from genome assembly GCF_900269665.1 of Nocardia suismassiliense. Taxonomy (GTDB): domain Bacteria; phylum Actinomycetota; class Actinomycetes; order Mycobacteriales; family Mycobacteriaceae; genus Nocardia; species Nocardia suismassiliense. Next base: position 5,919,738 of record NZ_LT985361.1, on the reverse strand, counting down.
ATTTTGTGTGCTGGAACGGTCTATCAGTGGGCACGCGGAGTCCTCCGTTTATCGGGACCCAGCTTCTCGCAAAATGGACGTCCCACGCTCGTTGCAAAGCTGGCCGACGGGTCGATTAGACTGAAAGACGAGGTCGCCAAGTTTCCAAGAATTCACCCGGCACGCCACCATCGTCGATTTCTTAATTCATCCCACGGATATGTGACGCCATGTTGATCACATCATTTGAGCAGGACGAACAGGATACGCAGCATACGCTCCACGACCTCGATCGTAATAGAAATGACCAGGCCGAACTACTTCGGCGAACACATTACTGCATGCACCCGAATGGCAGTACGGACATGCCCATTTTCGGTCTCGGCCCAGCAGGGGCCGTCCCACTTCAGCAAATCTCGCAACACATATGACCAACTGCGGTAGCGCCACAAAAACCATGCCAAGAAGAACCCGATCGAGGGCCCCCGGCTTGCGAGCGCAAGAATGCCGACGTCGTCCATCAAATCGCCATACAAGGATGAGAAGGAGATGCGATGACCGAGGCAGGCAGAAAAGACGCCCCGATGCCACTCCTTCTCAGCACTCGGTCGGCAGCATTACCGCATGTGACCGTCCTTGGCGCCGGTTTCGCGGGCCTTCTGGCCGCACAAGTTCTCGCCGACAGGGGTGTTCGAGTGCTGCTCGTAGACCGCGACCGGTTACCTCATGACGCGGTGCAGCGGAAAGGCGTTCCCCAAGGCGCGCATCTGCACGGCCTTCTCGGCCGTGGTACCCAGGCCGTGGAACTGCTTGTGCCCGGATTCGCCGCAGAGGTCTGCCGCCGAGGTGGCCGCCGCATCGACCTGGGTGGTGACCTTCTGCTCGCCAGTATCTTTGGTGAAGGAGTCCGCTTCCACGCGGGAATCCCGCTAGTCGGAGCGAGTCGCCCACTCCTGGAAACCGTCCTGCGAGAACGCGTGCTCGCCCGCCCAACCGTCCGGCACCTCACCCGGCACCAAGCGCTCGGTCTGACTGGCACCGTAGAACAAGTCACGGCTGTCCAAGTTCGTGATCTGGACTCCAACACATATAGCGAAATCGCGACGGACATGGTTGTTGACGCCACCGGACGCGGCTCGCGCCTCACGACATGGCTTGCCACAATTGGTTGCCCTCCCGTCCCCCGTGTTGAGGTGGACGCTCGATTCCGTTATGCGACGCGGCGATTTCGTCCCCCTCTTGCCGCACCCCCGTGGACGGTGTTCTATCTCCTGGCAAGCCCTACCCTTCCACGTGGCGGCATGATCGCGCCCACCGAAAACGGCGACTGGATCGTTACTCTCTACGGTGCCGGTAGCCATTGTCCGAAACCATCGGACGATACCTTTCTCGCCTTCGCGCAGTCGCTGCCAAATCCCCAATTCGCAGACGTACTCTCTGCCGCGGAACCGATTACGGCCGTGGTGTGCAGCAACTCCACAATCAACCGAAGACTCTACTTCGAACACGCGTCCAAACTCCCCGCCAATGTAATTGCGATCGGTGATTCTGCGTGCACGTTGAACCCCATTTACGGGCAGGGCATAACCGTGGCAGCCCTCAGCGCACGGGCCTTGAGTAAACAACTCGCCACAGACACGCTCACCCGCCAGGGATTTGCTTACCGCGTCCACCGTCGGCTCGGTGCCGTATACCGGACGCCATGGCTGATGGCTACAACCGCTGACCTTCGTTATCAGAATTGCGCTGAGCTGCCCCGCAGTTCCCTACAATCTCTGCTCGCCGACTACCTTGATGGTGTCCTCGCAGCCGGAACACGTGATGCGCGGGCACAGGACGCTCTCATCCAGGTCCTGCACCTGACCAAGCCTCCCCGGGCACTCCTGAGCCCAAGGCTGCTGACCCAGTCGCTGCTGCATCGGCCTCCTTGGCCAGAGTTCAGAACGGCTTCGACTTCGTAGGTACCTGGCGCCGTTACTCTATGGGGTTCCTCGGGGAGCGCTGGCTATACCACATATTTGGGCCAGGATCTCCCAACCAATTTGCAATGCGTAACAGTGCGGATAGGCACGCAAACCCCGGCGCCTGTAGGAGGGCCTGTAGCAATAGGTCCTGGCCCTGGACCGGGCTCTTTCCCGCGACCGCGGCGGCTCGAATCGAACCACAGATATCGCTGTATCGAAGAGGAGTTGATGATGTTGGTAGCCCGCATGTTGTATCAGCGATCTGTTCTCGAGGATCGGGCCGCGGTCGCGACCAACACGGACCTGGCAAGCATGGGGTTCACGCCGCGGGCCACCGAGCCGGCCGTGGGGAGTCGTGCCGATGCGTGAAGCTATCGTCGTCGGCGCCGGGATCGCCGGATTACTCACCGCCCACGTCTTGGCTCGGCACGGACTGCAAGTCCTCCTGGTCGAGCAGGACCCGTTGCCGGGCAACGCTACTCACCGTCGCGGCACCCCACAGGACCATCACCCCCACGCGCTGTTGCATCGCGGCGCCGAGACTCTGGAACGGCTACTGCCGGGGCTCGGTGTCGCCCGGGAGCAGGCTGGTGGACGCGTCTTCGAATTCGGCATGCACGCCCGAGTCCGATTCCCCGGTGGATGGGCGCCACAGGTCGCCGCGCCGGTGTATTACCATGCGCTTTCGCGGCCCGAACTCGAACATATACTCCGCCAACGCATCCTCACCCACCCCCGTATACAACTCGTCGACGGGGTCCGAGCGGATCGACTGACCACCGATGACCATCGAGCGGTCACCGGCATCCAGGACGCACGCGGCAACCTCTGGTCCGGCGAGCTGGTGATCGATGCCAGCGGCCGAGCATCTCGGCTGGCCAAACAGCTGGACGGACAAGAACCGCCGCGCAAGATTCGCGCCCAGATGGTCTACACGACTAGAGCGTACCGACGTACTCCCGCATGCCAACCGGCATGGTCGCTGACCGTCCAGCTGACCTATGCCCCCGACCGCCGCTGCGGCGGCGCGGCGGTTCTAGTCGAGCACGACAAGATTCTTGTCACTCTCATCGGCGTCGACGGTGAAAAGCCGCCCACCGACGACAACGGATTCGACGACTACGTCGCCAGCCTGCACAACCAAGATCTGCTCGATGTCATCACCTGCGCCGAACCCGCGGGGCCCATTCGCCGTTACGGACCACTGGACAACATTTGGCATCCGCACCACACGATGCGGCGATGGCCCGAGGGGCTGCTGGTCACGGGCGACGCGGTCTGCACTCTCAACCCGATCTACGGACACGGTATGACGGTTGCGGCGCTGCAGGCCGAAACACTCGATCGGCTGCTGGACTGACCACCATTAGCGCCGGTCACAACTGACCACGAAGTTCCGCCGCGCCGTGCCAACGACATTGCGAACCCCGTGGCAACTGGCCGCTTACAGCGATATCGGCTGGAGCCCCCTGCGCCCGTACTCTGCCCCCGCCCTCGTTCATCGCCTGGTACGCCACATCGTCGATCGAATACCCGAGGACCCCGAGTTGTATCGACGATTCATCACCGTGCAGAACCTGACCGCACATCCTGCCGTACTCGGCGCATCGCTGCTTCGCCACCCCCGAACCCCGAGCACAGCGAAACCCAGTGCGCGCCTGGTGAACCCATGAACGCAACATCTCGGCCGAAGTCGACGCGGACTAGACCACAACCGTATGGAGGACCGATGAGCAGCCCCCCCGCCCCAGTGTCACTCGGGCCGACCGAGCGGCCGACCACCGTCCGCCGGGTGTTTGCCCAGCCTGTCGTGTACTGGGCTGCGGTGGGGGTGCTCCTACTCGCGACCAGCGGCTATGCACTCACGCGCTGGGCAGCCGCGGGCAACGCACACCTGCGCATAGGCGGCGACTATCAGCTCAGCCCCATTCGTACAGTCACCATTTGGGCGGCCCAAGCGACCATCTTCATCGTCTGCGCCTGGCTTGCGGTGTGGGTCATCCGGCAGTGTCTACGCGAACGACGGCTCACCTTCGATGCTTCCCTCTACATCGCCTTCCTGCTCCAGTCGTTGTACGGGCCCGTAATCGACGCGAGAGTAGTCGCCCACTACACGACGGCGGCCTGGTATCTGCCCACGTGGGCCACCTACTACCCGACCTCGAGCCGCTGGGCGCAACCGGACGCAGCCGACAAAATACAACCCGTCCTGGTGGACGGCTTCGCCTACGGAACCGGGATCTTCTTCGGCTTGATCGCGTTATACGCGACCAACTGGGTCTGGCGACTCCGACGCAAGCCGATCACCATCAACGCCGGATACATTGCCGCACTACTCGTCGCCTGCATCATCGCCGACTTCTTGATGGAAGTCGGCTGGATCTCCTCCGGCGCCTACTGCTACCGCAAGGCAATACCCGCCCTGACCCTGTTTCCGGGGCACTGGTACCAGATCCCCCTCTACCACTCGGTCATCATCGGGATCTTCTGGTTCGGCATCCTGATGGTGGTCCGCCAGATCTACCACGCCAAAGGACCCGACGCCACGCTGGTACTCAAAGGCATCAACCACCTTCCCGCCCGCGTGCGGCCATACGTGCAGACCTTGGCCCTCAGTGGCCTGGCAAACCTGTGCGTCCTGGCACTGACCGTCGGTGGCTGGCTACTCATCGCGATCCCGGGCGGCGCCCTGCCCCCGGACCTACCACCACACTTCCGCTGACCCTTACACAGTCGGGTGGGCCACCGCCGAAATCATGGGCGGTGATGCAGGGTGTCATGTGGTTTGGGTCAGCAGGATCGTGGCGATCACGGCAGCCACGCATTATAGAAACCCGCGATCTCCGCGGAGCCCATCGCGGTGAGCAGCAGGCGATCTCCCTTGTCGGTCGAATAGCCGGAGTCGACAGCCCGGGTATACAACCCCGAAGCAGCCGCGACGCATCGGTCGTTCTGACCCGCTGTGAAACGCACGGTCGTGCCGCGCAGTGCGTGTCGATCTAGCGTCCAGATCCTCTGGTTGACAAGGCTGCTCAACGCGCGCTCATGCGGCGTCGTCGCCGAGCGGCTACGTAGCGCGCTCGAGTCGATGTCCGTTCTGCCGATCACGATCACCGCAAGCATCGGCGCCGCGGTAAGCGAATCCGCGGAAAACGAAGTACCGCACATCGGACCGCGACGCTACAGCCTGCTCTACCGCGCGGACTCCGCCATGTACCAGGCCAAACAGTTGGGCGGCAACACTGTGGTGCTGAGGTAGGGCCCGACGGGATATTCGCCAGTTTGGGTTCATCGTCGGATCCTGGCCTCGAGGTAGTTGGGCGGGTCCTGTATCTGGGCGCGGTTCATGTCGGCTCCGAGTTCGGCTGCGCAGGAGGCGATGTCGTGGGGCCAGGGGCAAGGTTCGTAGTGTCCGTCGACCAAAAGAGTGCTGGCCCAGGTTTGCTCGCCGCGGGCGACAAGTTCTCCGCCGAGTTCACCAGGGATATTGATGCGGTGGTAGCGGAATTCGGCTTTCATCAGGTGCATTCGCACCCACACGATGGTGAGGCGGATGGCGATGAGGTCGCCGTAGGAGATTTCTTTGAAGTATTCGCAGTGGCAGGACTGGGTGAGTACGGCGTAGTCGCCGGTGATGTCGCTGCTGAACAGGGGTGCGCCTGCTATTCCGGCGCGTTCACGGCAGTGCCCTTGCCAGTCGATGAGGCGTGCGTAGTAGACCGGGCCGACAGCGCTGGTGTCGCCGGCGGTGACCGTGTGCTCGATAGTGAATGAGCCTTGTTGCACCGGTGGATCGAGGGAGAGTGATCGAGTCGATGATTGCTCGGTGATGGTCATGGGCGCCACTCCTGATAGGGGATTTCTGCTGGGACGGTGGTGACGGTGCGGATGGTCAACCCGGTGACAGCCAGCAGGACGTGGCCGTGGGCGGCGGCGATCGCCCGGTGTTCGGTGGCGTTGTAGGACAGGTCGATGCCGGCCGGAAGGCGTTCGGCGAGCACGACGTCGGTGTCGTTGGTGTAGAAGTCGATTCGTTCGGCGGCGATGGGCACGGCCATTATCTGGCGGCCGTCGGGTTGGGGCGGATAGCCGAACAGGCGCAGTGTGGAGTCGAGCAACAGCACTGGAATCCGGAGCTGGGCGAATACGCTGTGTGGCTCGGGATGTGGTCGGCAGCGGGCTCGGGCACCGGCGTGGTCGGCTGCTGGTTGATGCATGGTTTTCCAGACCCCGGAGAGCTGGGCGGACACATCGGGCCGGACCGCCGGATCCTCGGCGAGTGCCGGCATGACAGATGTGGGTGCGGCCGGCGGCGCGGACGGGAGGGCACCGACAGCGACATCGACATCGACTCGGCAGTGCAGCCGGTCGCGAACCAGGATCCGCCCGTCCGGGGTGACAACGTCGGATCGCAGTTCTACCCGGATGGTCCCGGGCACAACGCGTTCGGTGGTAATCCGGCACGCGGCTGCCGGCACGTCGGTGTAGACCGGTGCCTCGATCTGCACCTGGCGCATCGCTGTGACGTGCGAGGCGGGATGCCGTCGTAACGCGGCCTCCGCGGCCAGCGCCAGCATCATCACCGCGGGTAGCACCGGTCGGCGGTCGATGAGGTGTTCGCCGAGATAGGCGTCGCGCACAGAGTCGGGCCGCCAGGTCCACACGCCGGGTGAGTCCGAATCGCCCAGCAGCGCCTCGACCGGGTCATGTTGCTGCGGCCAGGAATTCGCGAGGCCGTACATCGGGACCGCGTCCAGCGGGCGTGGCGTCGCGAGTTCGGCGAGCATGAGATCCGCGCCGTGCTCGTTGTCGATCCCGGTGAGCCCGAGTTCCCGGCTCAATTGCCCAGCCAGGTGAGCCACCATGCCGGTTTCGGTCCACAGCCCCCAGGCCGGCGTGAACTCGGTATCGTCAGCACCGTATGCGGCTGCGGCGCAGAGGTATTCGTTGGCGGCGACGTAATCGGTGTCCCCGGCACAGCCCATGAGGGCGGTGGCGGAGCCGAAATTGCACCACAGCGCGGGCGCCGGGTCTGCGAATGCCTCTTTGAGGTGGTGATAGCCCGCTACTTTGATGTCGCGGATTTCCTGGAAGTCGGCGAGGGATTTGTGGGCGGTGGCGACCGACCGGATGCGCCCGGCGCCGTGAATGAGCAGATCGACGCGAGAGTGCCGGGCGTACACCGATTTCGCCGCTCTGATCACCTGTTCGCGGTCACGCAGATCGCAGATCAGGTAATGGACGTTGCCGACGCCGCACGTTCGCTCGAGCTCACGCAGCGTGCGGTGGATTTCTCGGCCGCGCAGCGCGGCGTCGAAGCGCTTGTTGAGGGCGATGATCGTGGCAGCGGGATCGAGTTCGCGCTCCCTGGAGAGAAATTCGGCTCGTAGCCGGATCAGTTCATGGTCGGCCGCCGCGATCAGGTCTTCGGGCAGGTCGGCGATCGCAGTGGTGCCGAGCAGCCACACGGACGGGTGGACCCGATCGGCCAGGGCCTTCACCACCACCGCGGTGGCGCCACGGGCACCGCCGGTCGCGACGATCACCGGATTGTCCGGCAACGGCAGCGGCCCAGCCTGTCGAGCCGCGGGAAGTGGTGCGGGACAAAGCTGTTCGAGATATCGCAGTCCTTGCCGGTAATACACGACGGTCCGGTCGCGCGGCTGAGCAGACTCCGTGCTGAGCTGATCGAGTCCGGAGCCGAGTTCGGCGTCGGTGACGATCGCGTAGACCGGATTCGGAATCTCATGGGCCAAGCCGCGCTGGAATCCGGTGATCAGCGTGAGATGTGGATGGATAACGCTGCGGTGCAACGGATCCAGTAGCAATGCCCGGATCGTGCTGTCGCGATCGGGGCACTCACCGAGGGCCGCGGTGGCGGCCAGTGCGTACTCCTGCAGGGCGAGCAGTTCCGAGGAGGGTGGGGCCGGCCAGCTGGCCTGCGGTGTGCGGACGGAGGCGATGATGAGCACATGCTCGAGGTCACCGCCCATGACTGCGGACTCGATGGTGGTGTGGGGACCCGCGCCGTTGGCCACGGTGATCCGGTCGCTTTCGACAGCCACCGGATCTGTGCACAGCACCCACGAATCAGCCGCTCGCGCAAGCGGTTCCAGCTGGCGCGCGAGATCGGCACGGTGGGTCAGGATCAGTGTGGCGGGTTCGATCGCGGGGCGTCGCACGCCATCAGGGTGCGGGTCGTGGCGGCGCCACACCACGACCGAACGATCCGGAACCGGTGCGCGCGTCCCGGGGTGCGGGAGTGGCTCGATCTCGACGTGGGGCGCGGAGTCGGTGTTGCGCAAGCTGACCGATCCTGTGCGCCCGTCCAGCGCGCGCAACACCGCGAGGGCGCCCTCGGCGCCGAAGTAACAGCGCCCTCGAGCAGCGGCGAGACCGGAGTGCTGCCCGGATCGGGTCGCGTCGGTGCGCACGACCGCACGTACCGGCCAGCCGTTGCGGGTGGCGACCGAGCGGCGGGTCAGCGCCAGCAGGACCGCTGCTTCACCGAGGTCCTCGGTCGTGATGCCGCTCAGTTCCGCCATCTGAGAGGTGCTGTTGCCGTGGATGCCGAGGACAAGCGCGAAATCGAGCTCACCCGAGCACAGGTAGCGTTCGGCGACGTGCAGTGCACCTTGGGTGGACGAGCGGCCGCAGTCGATATTCATGGCCGCACCGTTGAGCCGGTGCCGGTTCACCACCGTTGCACTGATGATGTTGGTGAGCTGGCCGGTCATGCTCGCGTCGTTGGCCTCGGGCAGACGGGCACACAACGCTGCCAGCTCGTCTTCGAGTCGCCGCCGGTCGCCGGTTGTCTGTGGCAGCGCGGCCCGCAGATCGTCCGCGCCCGCCCGGACCGTGTACTCGGCCATACAGCGACTAGGACCGGTGTGGGCGGTGAAAACACCGGTGCGGTCCCGCATTTCGTCCCACAATTCGCCGGCCTCGTCCACGAAGTTGTCCACGGCAGCGAGCGCCATCAGATGAGTTCGGTCGATGCTGCGCGCGCTGACCGGTGGCATCCGTAGCTGCTTGAACGGCGGCAGCGGATACTCCGCGCCGAATGACAGCGCCGGTGCGGATTCGTCGCCACGCAGCCAGCGGCGAATCCGCGCGTCGGACGCCTCGCCGGGGAACTGCACCGCGGTGCCGACCAACACCATGGGATCGTCGTGCGGCCCGGCCGCAGGCGGTCGTGCCGATTGCGGCGGGTCGAATCCAGGGTCCGGGGCCTGGACGAGCAGATGCGCGTTGGTGCCGCCGAGGCCGTACGCGCACACGCCGGCCACTCGGCGCCGGTCGGGTCGCGCCGGCCACGGCACGGGTGCGACGGGCACGGTGACGCGGCCGGACCGCACATCATCCCGTGGTGCGGTGAAGTACTGTTCGGCGGGAATTTCGCCGTGCCGCATGGCCAGGACCGCATGGATGACATTGATCGCGCCGGCCGCCCACGCGCCATGCCCGATCAGGGGCTTGTTCGAGGTGCACCACAACTGGCCGGACCCTGGTACGTCGGCGAGTGTTTCGAGCTCCACGTCGTCGCCGAGCACAGTTCCGGTGCCGTGCGCGACGATCCACTCGACCGCGCCGGCGGCGGTGGGATCGACGGTGTGGGCGCGTTCCAGCGCTAAGCGCTGGCCGACCTGTGAGGTCGCGACCAGGCTACCCTGCCCGTCGGTCGCGCCGCCGAAACCGCTGAGCAAGCCCAGAATTTCGTCACCGTCGGCGCGCGCTCGGTCGAGCAGTTTGAGTGCGACGACGGCCGAGGAATCGGAGAACAGCACCCCGGCGGCACCGCGGTCGAACGCTCTGATTTCCCCATTCGGCGCCAGCCCCTGCAGCTTGGCGAACAGGACCAGATCCCGGCGCGAGCCGGTGATGGCCCCACCACAGAACACCACGTCCCGTTCGCCGGCCAGCAAGCTCTTGACGCCGAGATCGATGGTGTACAGCGATGAGGAGCACGCCGTATCGATCACCAGCACATCACTGTTGGCGGGCAGCAAGTCCTGGCATGCCGCACGCACCATCCGGTCGGGGAAAGCCTCAGCGGTCTGTGCCGGTGCGTGCCGATAGTGCTTGCGCAACAGCCGATTGTCGTCATCCGAGGGTGAACCGAGTGCGTCCATGGCGGTGCCGAGCAAGATGGCATCCTCGAGCGCCAGCCCGCCCGGTTGTGCCCCGATGTAGGCGCCGCATCGATCCTGTGCAGCGATGACGACGGAGTCCATGGCCTGTAACAGGCTGTGGCGCAGCAACACCGTGGTCTCGTCGGCGCCGTCCCAACGGCCTCGGGACTGTTCTTCGGCGAGCCGGTGATGCGGTGCGAAGCCACGCAGAAAGCCCGCGACACCGGCATAGGTTTTGTCCGGTGCCGATCGGTCGGAGCTGAACCAGTGGGTGAGGTCGATATGTTCGGGCAGGCACAGCGCGTTCGTCGGTGAATGCAGGATCCGCCAGAAGTCCTCGGGCCCATTGACTCCCGGTGCACCGATGCCGATGCCTACGATGGCGACCGTGCCCGGCTGATCGGGATGCACACCATGGTCGTGGTGACGGCGCGGGGGGTGCGGCTTCGACCCCACCCCTTGCGCCAGTACGTCGACGATCTCCGCGGCGTTCGGCGGCGGACCGCACACAGCGGCATCGGCCGGCAGGGCTCTGCGAGCCGACTCGGTCAGCACCGAACGCACGCCCACCTCGACGAAGCGGCGAACGCCGAGGTGATGGAGCGCACGCACGGCAGACAAGTAGTCCACCGGATCGATCAGTTGCCGATCTATGACGCGACGCGCGTCCGCGGCATTCTCGACGAAACGACCGAGAATCGGCGAGTACACCCGTGCGGTGGGATCGGTCACATGATAGGCAGCGGTCGCCCTGGCGGCCTGACGCGCAGCTCGTGCCAGGAGACGATTGTGGTGCGGATAGTGCACGAACAACCTGGTCGCCTGGACACCGGCGGCGCGTGCTACCTCGGCCAGCCGATCGAGCTGCGGGTCTGTCCCCGAAACCACTGTCTGCTCCGGTGAATTCGACACCGCGATGGCCAACGACGCACCACCGGACGCGCCACACAGCTGCGCAGTGTGCGCGGTGTCGGTCTGCATGACAAGTAGGTCACCGGGTACGCCGGCCTCGATCAATGCCACTTCGCGCGCGCACAACACTCCGGTCGCATCCGCGATCGACAACGCCCCCGCTGCGACCAGCGCGGTCAGTTCGCCGGTGCTGTGCCCGAGAAAGATGGCATCGTCTAATCCCTTGTCGCGCAACGCCTGCAGAAGCACACATGACGCCGCGAATGGAGCCAAGTGCAGCAGCGGTGAATCGGCCAGTTCGTCGAGTGCCGGACCATCCGAAGCCAGCAACGGCACTGAGACCGGGCCGAGCCGGTAGGCGGCGGCCGCCCGGTCGACCTCGCCGAGGATCGCGCCCAGGCTCGGCGCATCCGATACCAATCGCCCGACCACGCCCGGCGCATATCCCCCCAGACCTGGGAACTGCACGACGATATGCCCCTGCTCGACGGCCGTGTGTGGTCCGTCCAGCGCGCTGGTCATGCTGAGACCTGCTCGGCAGCAAGCTGTTCCATCAATCCCGCAAGCTTCGGCAGCGTGGTGTAGTCGCGCATTCGCAGCTGTGCGGGCGGGGTGGGCAACCGATATTCGTCGAGCAGGCGCACCAGCAGCTCGGTCTTCTTGACCGAAGCGATGCCGAGGTCGGCCTCGAGGTGAGCTTCGTCGGTGAAGACGTCCTCGGGATAACCGAGCGCCGCGGCGAAGGTAACGCGCAAGCGAGCCAACAGTTCCGAACGCTCGGGCAGACCAACCGCTCCGGCCGCGGCGGTGTTACGCGGAGCCGGTGGGACGAGGTGCGAACTCGGCTCGGGGGTCTGCTCTGCCGAGCCGTTGATGGGCGACGTGGCACGCACCGGCGCTTGTGGTACCTGCTGCCCGGCCAGCGCGTCCAGGATCTGTTCTGCCGCAAGGGCGTTCGGTGGCGCACCGCGCAGTTCGACTGTGGCAGGCAGACTCTCGCGGGCGGACTCTGTCAAGACCGAACGCGCACCGACCTCGAGGAATTCACGCACCCCGAACTCGTCGTACAGCACCCGGATCGCGCCCAGGTAGTCCACCGGATCTGTCAGATGCCGATCGACAATACGACGCGCGTCGCAAGCCGCGACCACGAAACGGCCAAGGATCGGGGAATACACTCGTTCGACCGGATCGACGATCGAGAATGCGGCGGTAGCCGCGGCAACCCGGCGCGCGGCCGGACGCAGAGCAGGATTGTGATGCGGGTAGCGCACCAGCAACCGAGTCGCGTGCACCCCTGCGGCCCGCGCCACCGCTTCCAGCCGCGGCAGATCCTGCTCGATCCCGGAAATCACGGACTGCTCAGGGGAATTCGACAATGAGACGGTCAACGACCAACCACCGGCGGCACCGCACAGCCGCCGCGCGCGAGCCGCGCCGGCGCGCACCGCGACGAGCCCGCCCAGAATCCGCACACCATCCAACGCCACCTCGCGCTCACACAGCACCCGTGCGGCGTCGGAGACAGTGAGCGAACCCGCCGCGGCCAGCGCGGTGATCTCGCCGGTGCTTTGCCCGAGCAACACATCACCGGCGATCCTCTTCTCACGCAACGCCTGATAGAGCAGATAGCCGGAAGCGAACGACGCCAAATGCAGCAACGTCGGGGTTTGCGCGAGCTCTTCGATAGCCGGGCCTGCCGGGTCGCTCAGCGGCCCCGACACCGGACCCAGGTTGTACTCAGCAGCCACCTGGTCGATCTCGGCCAGCACCGCGCCGGCTTGCGAGTTATGCGCGACCAAATCGGCAAGAACTCCCGGGACGTAACCGCCCAGCCCCGGAAACTGAATAACGACATGCTTACCCATCAACACTCCTCGTTCGCTCCATCGATAACTCGATATCTACAGTTGGTGAGCTGTTACGCGATCATTGGGCGGCAAAGTTACTCGGCGATGCTTGTCACGTAGGACAGGCGATAGATTTGAGCCATAGTGATCGCAGGGGGTTGCCCTACCATTTCGAGCCCATCCGTGGCGATGAAATGCAGGTGCCTGCCACGGTAATCCACCGTAATGCGCCCCTCTGATATTTCTCCCGCCACTACCGCCATGACGTTACGCATTCCCGGGGGAGCGTCTGTCAAAACTATCAATATTCGATCGGGTGCATTATCCGATTGTCGCAGTAGGGAATCGTCGACGGCTTCCATGGCTACCTCCCGCAAAATGCGACACGTGTCGAGCAGGTAAACTTGACCGGGGTGAAGCGAATTACCGCTACCTTGAATGACGATGCGCATCCGTTGGCGAGGTCAGGTGCGGGGATCCGAAAAGGAACGCTCTGCATTAATCCTCAGCCAACTAGCTGCAAACGTCGAGGGCGGAAATTCGCGAGAACCGTACTGGTCATCCGTAGGTCACCAATCGGTCACGAGCACGCAAATTGACAGCAATCCGGTCCTGGGCGGTCTCTATCACGGCAAATGCGGGAACTTGCCCGGCTGGCACGATGCCAGCTACGCCTTGTCGCCGATAGGTAACAGATCCGCAACAACGGCGATCCCTGGTTTACCTGGGCGTGTTGCCGTCGGCGACAGCCTGGCTTACCGGGTGGCCCTACGATGTCGGCCGGCAGTCGTGGCGCTGTGGATGAACAGCTGTAGTCACATGGGGCGATTGTCCGGGGTGGTTGGTGACGGAATGCCAGCTGTCGGTTGACCGCTCGGCCGAGGTGTGAGCTGCTGCTGGCCCACGCGGTCGGCGTGTTCCCGCCGGACACGCGGATGTGTCCGCACGATGTGCCCGGTGTATTCGATCTATAGCGATCGGTCGGCATAGGGCATCATTGAGCGCGCTCGCCGCCCACCGGTTGTTCACGTATGCTGCTTCGGGGCAGACGTACGGGGTTCAGCGAACTGGCCGCAAATTGACTCTGCGTGCAATGCTGTTGCGCTATCGCCGGTGACCGCGCACTATGAGTTTGTGATTGCTGAGGTGGCGTATCTGCTCCGCAGTAGGTGCCTGAAAGTTACCGGGCCATTCGAGATCATTTGAAATAGACCCATGGAAAACGGTCCGCGTCTAACGGACTGTCGGGCACCGCTGTGTCCCGAATTGCATGTCGCGGATGTCCGGTTGACATAAGCCAACGGGTGATGACAGCCATTCGGCTGTGTTGCCCGGAAGGATTTCATCGTTGTGGCAGTGCAGCGATTCTCCTCGGGCTGTCCGAGTAGACGCTAGGAAATCATGTCGGTGTCGAATCGAATCGTAGATTTGCCGGGTATCGCCCGCGTTGAGGAGAGACTGATGGTATTGACAACCAGCACGTCGCACCTGCAGAGTTCTGTTTCCGGCGATTGGGATGTGGTCGTGGTGGGCGCGGGCCTCGGGGGCCTCACTGCTGCTGCCTACTTGGCCGCCAATGGGCGCCGACCGCTGGTGCTGGAGCAATGGGATGTCGCCGGCGGCTGCTCCCATGTCTTTCGTCGACGGCGGAAATATGAGTTCGATGTGGGGGTGCATTATCTCGGGGACTGCCAGCCCGACGGCACTATTCCTACGATTTTGCGTGGTCTCGGGCTCGACGGCAAGATCGACTTTCTGCCGATGGATCCTGATGGATTCGACACCCTCGTCTTCCCGGATCTGACGTTCCGGGTACCTCGAGGCTGGGATGATTACCTCGCCGCCCTCATCGCGGCGTTCCCCGCTGATGAGCGAGGTTTGCGCGCGTGTGTCCGGGTGTTCCGGCAGCTCGGGCGAGCTTTCGACCGCAGCACCACTCCGGAGACACCGTGGGAATCAGCACGTTTCGTTGCCCGGAATCCCGGCGTGGCGTACTGGTCGATGCGATCGTTGCAGGTGCTGCTCGACTCCTGCGGCCTCAGCACGCGGGCGCAAGCCGTCGTCTGTGGCCAGTCCGGTGACTACGGTGTGGCACCCGCGAGGGTTCCTGCCGCGGTCCACGCTTTCCTGTTGAACCACTACATCAAAACGGGTGCCTATTTCCCTAAAGGTGGAGGCCAGGTACTGGCAGCGCATCTCATCGATGTGATCACCAGCCATGGTGGAAGTATTCAGACCAACACCCGGGTCGCACGGATATGTGTCACGGCAGGCAGAACTACTGGAGTGCTCCTGGCAGATGGGCGATTCGTACCCGCCTCCGTGGTCGTATCCAATGCCGACATCAAACGGACCTACTTGGAGCTTGTCGGACCGGAGCATTTGCCCGCCCGCCTAGTCCGCAAAGTCGACGGCTATCGTATGGCCCCGCCGTTCTTCATCGTCTATCTCGGGTTAGACATGGATCTCGAGTGCCGGATGCCCAATACCAACTACTGGGTGCACTCGAGCACCTCGCCCGGAAGCTTCTTCCGCGGGCTTCGCACGGCCGGGGATGGTCAAACACCTACGGTAGGCGGGGTGTTCATCAGTTCCGCTTCGGTGAAAGACCCGGATTCCGAACACGTCGCCCCTCCCGGGTGCGCGGCTGTGGAATTGATGAGCTACGTATCGCCGGATTATTCGGTGTGGAACCTGACACAAGGGCCAGCACGTGGGGAGCGTTATCATCGCAACCCCGTCTACTGTGCGCGGAAAGAACAGATATCCGGCGACATGATCGAGTTGGCGACCAGGGTATTTCCCGATCTCCGGGAACATATTACTTGGCAAGAAGCGAGCACGCCTATCACGCAAGAACGCTACACGCTCGCCAGCGCCGGCGCGTGTCTCGGCATCGAATTGGCCATCGATCAATTCGGTCCCCGCAGGCCTCGATCGGCAACCCACATTCGTGGCCTCTATCTGGCCGGGGCCAGCAATCGGTCTGGTCCTGGCATCGTAGGGGTTACCACCAGTGGCGTTATTGCCGCCAGCGCCATCCTTGGACGGAACCTGTTCGCGCAGATCCGCCAGGGAGCTGTCTTCGCCGACTCCTCTCGACTCACCGCCGGCGGCCTGGCCTGGGATCCCTTGCGTGCCTCTCGCCGGCTCGCCAGTCCCGCTCTCCGAGCCCTGCGAGTGCCCAATTGAACTCAGCGTTGCTCGCCACGCCGCATCACCGTGACCGTGTAATGGGGTTCAGCGCGCTGGCCAACCAGCCCGCTCGATGCCGGAACTTCGTGAGGAAAATCGATCGATTCTCGTACCTGCCTGTAAAAGGAGAATCCTATGTCTCGCAGGGAGACCCGCCATGCGGTCGTGCTGGGTGCCGGAATCGCGGGTTTGCTGACCGCCCGGGTGCTGGCCGCGCGCTTCGACCAGGTCACCGTCGTTGAACGGGACGAACTGCCGGACACATCGGTGCGACGACGCGGCGTGCCGCAAGGCAGCCACATCAACGCGTTCGCCGTACACGGTAGGCGGATCGTGGAGGAACTTCTTCCCGGATTCAGCGACGACATGGTCGCGCTCGGCGCGACGACTATGGACCTGGGCGCAGACTTCGCTATCCGCCACCCGTTCGGGTGGGCACGACAGTTTCCCTCTGAGCTGCACGTGGTCTGCGGTAGTCGTGGTCTGACCGAATTGGTGATTCGGCAAAAGGTTACCGGGCTATCCAATGTCAGCGTTGTTTCGCAGTCCGCGGCCACCGGCCTGGTCGGTGACAACAGCCAAGTCGATGCCGTGTTACTGCGGACCACCGACGACGACAAGGCGGTTCCGTTGACCGCGGATCTGGTGGTGGACGCTACTGGGCGTGGCTCTCGCGCCGGTCGATGGTTGGCCGAACTCGGCTGCCGGGCGCCGGTCGAGGAAACGGTCGACCCGCACGTGGGATACGCCAGTCGGATATACCGAATTCCGGCAGAACATCCCACCGGCTGGAAAGCATGTTATCTCCAGCTGGGTCCGAACCAGCCACGCGGCGGCATGTTGCTTCCGATCGAGAACAACCAATGGCTGGTCACACTTCTCGGTGCCGGGCCCGACCAACCACGTCGCGAGGACGACTTCGCTGCCTTCGCGCGCCGGTTGTCCAGCCCCGTTCTCGCCGAAGCGATTTCACACGCCGAGCCGCTGTCGGAGGTGGTCGCCAATCGATCGACAACCAATCGTCGCCGGCACATTACCGATACCCCGAGCAACTTCGTGCTCGTCGGCGACGCGGCCTGCTGTTTCAATCCCATCTATGCCCAGGGCATGACCATGGCCGCTATCGCCGCGGTGCTACTGGGCCATTGCCTCGACCAACGACCAGGTCTGGACAACCTGGCCCATCGCTACTACCAGCAGGCCAGGGCCAAAACCAGATGGGCATGGATGCTGGCCACCACCGCTGATGCCCGATCACCGCACACCGACGGTCCGCCCCTGTCGGCAGCTCAGCGGATCGCGGGCAGGTACCTGGATCGTGTTCTGATAGCGGGCACCGAAGATCCCGAGGTCCAGTCACGGTTCCTCGCGATGTACAACATGCTGCAATCGCCGACGTCTCTATTGGCGCCCAGAACTGTCCTTCGAACCTACCGTGCGACAAGGTTTGCCGCCAATTCCCATCAATCCGAGACGGCAGCGCGGCTACCTGAACCTGGAACATCTCTGAGCGTCGACCCCATCGATCGATAGACAGGAACATGACACTTGCATCGGAATTTCTGGATGGCACTCGTCGGCAGAATGTATTCGTCGTTCTGGTATTGACATTCTTTACTTTGATGGCCACAGTGTCGATTGTATGGGCCGTTGTGGAATGGCGACGAGGCAGGGGGCCGTACTTGGCTGTCTTGATGATCAGCTCAATTTTTGCGTCCATCAATGATGGCGCCGGCAATGCGATGACCATGCTCAACATTTTGCCGGGAGTGAAGACAATTGTCCTCGCGCGCCAGTTCGGTAATGAGACATTGCTGGTGATCGCGTCCGCCTACCCCACCTACATCGCCTTGTGTGGGTATATCGTCTTTCGAGCGTTCAGTGATGAATGGTCTAGGCGCAGATTTGTTACCACAATTGCATCACTCGTCGCTGCTGAGGCGGCCATAGAATACCTCGCACTTCATGTCGGAAACATGTATAACTATAAAGGCGGCCAATCTCTCGAGGTGTTCAAACTTCCCATCGTGTGGCCGCTGGTATATGTGACTGCTACCGTCATCATCGGCGGCCTTCTGTTCCTGCTAGCGCAACATTTGCCGGGACCGCGTATATTCCTGGCCATCCCTATGCTGTCCGCCGGGTACCTGGGATTCGCCTTTCTCGCCGCCTGGCCCGCTATTATCGCCCTGCATACGGATACCGGAGGATTTCCCAAGTGGATGGTCACTATCAGCGGCATCGGGTGCATGCTGATTACGCTTTACGCGTTCACTTCGTTACTGGGCCGGACGGATACGGCAAAGGGAGCCGAGACGAATCGGCGCGGATAGAGCTGTCGTGTGATGCTGGGCCTCGCCGCAGGCCTATCCAGAGGAGTTCCGCGGCGATATGGTGGAGGTCGTAGAGATCGAGCGTGACCGAGCGGTCGTCGACCCGGTTGAAGACGCGCCGGGTCGTTATCGGTGGATTGTGCGGGTGGCCGATCTCGTACTCATAGAGGGCTGAGTCCTTACCGCCCCGATCCGGTGCGCCGGTCATATGGTTCGGGTTGCCTACTGCATCAGACTGATTCGCGAAGTGCAGCGACGAGCGAAACGTCTGCCAGAGCCTGGCAGACGTTTCGACGGTCAACTTCTCAGCTGTTCGAGTCGTCGTCGTTGCTTGGCGGCGCGTTGTGGTTACTCGGAGGCCGGTTGCGATCCTTCTCGCCCTCGTCGTGGAGGCATTTCTGGAAGGCCTTGAAATCCTTGGACTTCTCTGAGCAGGCCACGATCGTGTCGCCGTTGACTGCGGTGGCGGGACCAGCCAACAGGGCACCCGCCGCTGCGAGGATGGCCAGCGCGGCGGCTGTGATCGGAATCTTGCGCATTCGAATCCCTTCCCAAATTTACGGACGTATTCCTGGCGAACAAGACCCCGGGACGGCCCGGCGTCGAGCAACTGCGGGTAGGTCACCCCAGCAGCGGTTGCCCTCCCAGCATTCGTCACCGGCACTACTAGCGGATGGAACCAACGATGCGGCGGCGCGCCGGTTTCATCCACCGCCTCGCAGCACCACGCGACCAGGGGCGTTCGGCTTCGCCGCAATCCCAACCCCCTCCAGCCTGAGGTCGCGCGCGTCGAAACGGGCGTCAGTGGTCGAAGTCTTGGTCCGTGAGCAGCCGGACCGCGAACAGGACGCCGACGCGCAAGTCGGCGGAGATCCCGTCGCCGTCTTCGTCGTTGAACCGGGCACGCTTGTCCTTGTTCTCGCGATTCCGGGGGTCGCGTATCGGCGCAGGTGCGGAGCTGGAGTTGTTCACACGCATGGCTGCCGTATCTGCGATGTCGGTGCCGTAGCGGTAGCCTGCGTCGTATCCTCGGCGATCACCACGGTGTTGCCGCCCAACTGTTTCGCCTGATACATGGCCGAGTCCGCGCGGTGAAACAACGTTCTGGGTCGGGGCCCGAGGTGCTGGAACCCGGGCCCCGTCGGTGCACACATTGCGGCTCCAACGCTGGCGGTGATCGTGATCGGTAGACCGGGCATCGTCTCGATGGCGCTGCGCAGCCGCTCGGTGAGGACGTCGATAGCCGCGCCTTGTAGGTAGCCCACGATGGCGAACTCCTCACCGCCAGTGCGTGCGACGGTCGCATCGGGCTGGGCTGCGGCGCGCAGGCATTCGGCGGTTTGTACCAAAACCTCGTCGCCGAAGGCGTGACCGAAGGTGTCGTTGACGGATTTGAACCGATCCAGGTCCAACGCCACGACGTACACATCGTCGTTGACGCCGCGTCCCACGAACCGCGCCAACTGCGAGTCCAAACCACGCCGGTTCAACAGCTTGGTCAACGGGTCGGACAAGGCATCGAGCCGTAATAGCCAGTGGCAGAACTGCACGGTGGGCAGCACAACGCAGGTCACCACCAGATCGGCCACCACGACCGATGCGGCGAGGGCGAAATTTCTCGCACCATGTCCGGTGTGCGCGGGCCCACCGGTGACCAGCAAGGCGGCCATCAACACAACCGATAACAGCGACCAACCGAAATGCGTCGCCAGGACTCGCGGACCATGGAAAATCGTCACGTACCCACCAGCGGGGACCAGCATGACGACGCCCAACGCTCCGAGTAGCCGGTCCTGGACCATCACGTTGTTCGCGGTGATGCCGATATCCATGACCGCCACCCACGCCAGCGACTCCGCTTCCCGCGGCCACGGCAACAACCACCAGCGCACTGTCCACACTCCGGCCACTGCGGCCCCTGCGATTGCCTGCGTATGCCCCACCGGCCCTTGCTGACCCGCATCCGACTTCAAGGTCAGCATGGTGATCAGCACCATTCCTACGCCACCAGAGCCGATCATCAATCGCAACGGGCGCAGCGCGGAACGGGATTCCAGCGTCTCGATCAGCCAGCGGTAGTCGCCCCGGTCACGCCACCAGGCTCGGAACATTGAACAGATATCGGTCATCGAGTCACCGCCTCACTTAGGCAATACCGGTCACCGCTCGGTTGGGGGAGATGGTTGTTGTCAGACTGTGTCGGTCGAGTTCGTCACGACCGCGTGGGCGGCTGTGCGTCGCCCAATTTCTGTAGCAGTGTTCGCAATTGGCGGGCGTCGGTGTCGCCGAGCACGTCAGTGATCCATTGTTCTGTCGCTGCGGCTTGCGCGTAGGCGCGGGCACAGCGGTCTCGCCCTGCATCGGTGAGCTGTATTCGGCGACGGCGGCGATTGGCTGGATCGGTGGTCTTGTCTATCAGGCCGCGATCGCTGAGGCGGTCGACCAGGGTGGCGAGGGTCGATTTGTCGATCGAGGTCAGTTTGCCGAGCGAGGTTTGATCCTGGGCGCCGTATTCGGTGAGCGCGGCGAGCACGGAGAACTGCGGCGCGGTCAGATCCCGGCCCTGTAGCTGCCAGAACGTGGTAGCGGACTGCGACGCCCGGCGTAGCTGATGCGCAATACCGTCCGTGAAATCGGTTCCCACGATGCTTGCCATCCTTCCCATGCCCCGGTACATTCTGTGTACGGAACTTCCGTATACGGAACGATAAGGCAATGCTGCGTCCGAAGCAAGTCCTCACAACCCCTGAAACGGAGTCACGATGACCACATCCAACCCTCTCGCCACCGTCGACCAGGACCTGACGGGCGTGGTGGGCAAACACCTCATCTACACCTATGACAACGGCTGGCAGTACGAGATGTACGTCCGGAACGCCACCACGATCGACTACCGCATTCACCACGGCATGGTCGGCGGCCGCTGGGTCACAGGCCAAGAGGTCGACCTCGTCCGCCTCGGCACCGACGACTACAAGATCTCCTGGACCGAACCCACCGGCACCTCGGTGAGCGTCACCGCCCAGCCCGCACGGCGGCGTCTGCACGCCGTCATCTTCTTCCCGCAATGGATCCAGCAGCACCCCGACCGCACGGTGTGCTACCAGAACGAGCATCTCAAGGAGATGGCCACCTACCGTGACCACGGTCCGACCTACCCGATCTACGTCGTCTCCGAATCCGCCGACATCACCTACCTCGAAGACTGCGGCCCCGACGACGACACCGTGATCGCCTGCGATCCCAAGGATTTGCCCGCGGGCTATACGGCCCGGACCAACTAACCGAGCACGTGAGGCATACATGAGCGGCGCGCCGCACGATGGCCGGACACCACTGGTGTTTCACCAGTTGGTCCATCAGCGATCAACGAAGGCCGGCGCCAGAACCGGGCGTACGCAATGTGCCAGTTCTGGATCCGATGAGTCTGCCGGTTCACAGCCGGCACATAGACACACCACAGTGTGCACCGAGGGTTCGGGGTGATGGTGGGACGATGTCCACAATGACCACTGGGAACAGTGCGGCGGAACGAGTTGTCATGCGACGAGCCGATGGCAGCGCCATCAACGTGCTCGTGGTCGATGACGAGCCGGTGCTCGCCGAGATGATGTCGATGGCGTTGCGCTACGAGGGCTGGGAGGTCACGACCGCCGGTGACGGGCGTACCGCCGTCAGCAAGGCACGCGACACCCGCCCGGACGTGGTGGTGCTGGATGTGATGCTGCCTGACATGACCGGGCTCGAGGTGCTGGCCAAATTGCGTGCGCAGATCCCGCACCTGCCGGTGCTGTTGCTGACCGCGAAGGATTCGGTGGAGGATCGCATCGCCGGGCTGACGGCGGGCGGGGACGACTATGTGACCAAACCGTTCAGCATCGAGGAGGTGGTGCTGAGGTTGCGCGCACTGCTGCGCCGCACCGGGGTGACCACCGAAGATAGCGGGGCCCGGATCGTGGTCGGTGATCTGGTGCTCGACGAGGACAGCCACGAAGTCACCCGGGCGGGTGAGCTGATCACGTTGACCTCTACCGAATTCGAGCTGTTGCGCTTCTTCATGCGCAATCCCAAGCGGGTGCTGAACAAGGCACAGATCCTGGACCGAGTGTGGAGCTACGACTTCGGCGGCCGGTCCAATATCGTGGAACTGTATGTTTCGTACCTGCGGAAGAAGATCGACAGCGGGCACGAACCCATGATCCACACTCTGCGCGGCGCCGGATATGTCCTCAAGCCCGCAGGCTGAGCCGGTGCGGCGCGTACGGCCGCCGCGACAATGGTCACTGCGGGCGCGTTTGCTGTTCGGCCAAGCGCTTTTGCTGGTAGCGGTTGTCGCCGGCATCGGGGTGGCCACCGAACTGGTATTGGGGCAGTTCATGGTGCACCAGCTCGATAGCGAAGTGATTGATCTGCAGAAGCGTTCCCTCGCCGACAGTGGTGGTGGCCCCAGTCTCGGACCGCCACCGGTCGACCAACCGCCGCAGCGTGTACGACCCCCCGCGAGTACGGGCCCGGCGCCGGACTTCCTGGATCGTCGCGGTATACCACCGGGCGCGGTCGGAGCGATCGTCGACGAAGGGACTGTCACCAAGGCGGCGAAGATCGGTTCAGACGGTACGCAATCAACGCTGTCGGGCACTGCTTTGCAGCAGGTGGCGGTGGTCCCGGCGACAGGTGATCCGGTGACGATCGACGTCGACGGCCTCGGCCGCTATCGGGTGGTCGCCTCCGCCAACTGGACGGGCCAAATCGTTGTTTTCGCTTTACCTTTGGCCGCTGTGGACGCCACGATGGTGCGGGTGTTGGTTGTTCTGGTGATCGGCACGGTCATCGTGCTGATCGTGGCGCTGACCGTCGGTATCTGGCTCATTCGACGTGCGCTCGCACCGTTGGATCGGGTCGCGGCGACCGCTGCCCGGGTGGCCGATCTGCCATTGGCTCGCGGCGAGGTGGCGCTGGCTGTGCGGGTCGCGGCGGCGGATGCTGATCCGCGTACCGAGGTCGGTCAGCTCGGCTCGGCTGTCAACCGGATGCTCGATCACGTCACCTGCGCGCTGTCGGCACGGCATGACAGCGAGACCCGTGTTCGCCGATTCCTCGCCGACGCCAGCCACGAACTGCGCACCCCACTGGCCGCGATCCGCGGTTATGCCGAATTGGCGCAACGCAAACACGCCGAGGTGCCCGCCGATGTCGCCAACGCGATGAGCCGAGTGCATTCGGAATCCCGGCGGATGACCGCCTTGGTAGAAGATATGTTGTTGCTGGCCCGGCTGGATTCCGGGCGTGGTCTCGAACACGAGCCGGTGGATCTGACTCAGCTCACGGTGGACGCCGTCAGCGACGCGCATATCGCCGGGCCGCGGCATCAGTGGAATCTGGAGCTGCCCGATGATCCGGTGATGATCGCGGGCGACGCATCGCGGCTGCACCAGGTGCTGGCCAACCTCTTGGCCAACGCCCGCGTCCACACCGAACCTGGGACCACGGTGACAGTGTCGCTGGAGATCGACGGTGCGGGGGCGGTGTTGCGGGTGAGCGACGACGGACCTGGGATTCCGGAAGCCTTGCAGTCGGAGGTCTTCGAGCGTTTCGCCCGGGGTGACTCGTCGCGTTCCCGCAGGGCCGGCAGTACCGGACTCGGGCTGGCGATCGTCGCCGCCGTCGTTGCCGCACACGGTGGTGAGATCTCGGTCGACAGCCGCCCGGGGCGTACGGAATTCACCGTCCGGCTGCCCGATGCCGAGGTCGCCGTCGCGCGCTGAGCGTGACCGTCACACAGCTGAGTCACAGCGCCGGCATGGGTGGTGACCAGGTGGGGCCACCAAGATCGAAGAGTGACTAGCGACCTCGCGATCTGATCCTCATCGAAGCTTGAAGGAGACCGAAATGGGCTACCCCGCCACCGAATTCGTGCGCCAGTTCCGTACCGCGGTTGTGCCCGCGGCGGGTCTGGGCACGCGCTTCCTACCGGCCACGAAGGCGGTGCCGAAAGAACTCCTGCCCATCGTCGACACCCCCGGTGTCGAGTTGGTGGCACAAGAGGCCGCCGCGGCGGGCGCCGAGCGGCTGGTTCTGGTAACCGCGCCCGGAAAAGAAAGTCTGGCAGCGTATTTCGCCGAAAGTCGCGAACTGGAACAGACGCTGGTCGAACGCGGTAAGACCGCCCTGCTCGCGAAAGTGCGCCACGCCCCGAATCTGCTGACCGTACGAACCGTACTGCAGCAGCGCCCCCTCGGACTCGGGCACGCGGTACTACAAGCCGAACAGGCGCTCGACCCGGACGAGATCTCCGTAGCCGTCCTGCTGCCCGATGATCTGGTCCTGCCCTGCGGTGTACTCGACGCGATGTCGCGAGTGCGGCGCAGGTACGGCGGCAGCGTGCTCTGTGCCTTCGACGTGCCGCGGGCCGAAGTGGGCGCCTATGGCGTCTTCGATGTCGCGCCCGCCGACGGGGATCCGAATGTGTTGCGGGTCAACGGAATGGTGGAAAAGCCCGCCCCTGCGGACGCGCCGTCGACGTATGCCGCAGCGGGTCGCTACCTGCTGGATCGCGCCGTCTTCGACGCACTGCGTGCCATCGGCCCCGGCGCGGGCGGCGAACTCCAGTTGACCGATGCCATCGCCCTGCTCATCGCGCAGGGCCACCCGGTGCACGTTGTCGTGCATCGGGGAACCCGGCACGATCTCGGCAATCCCGGTGGGTATCTGCGTGCCGCGGTGGACTTCGCGTTGAATCGCACCGAATACGCGGCGGGGCTGCGGGTTTGGCTGCTCGATCGGCTGGGTGTCGATGACGTGCGGCACTCCGGTGCCGCGTGAAGACACCTCATCGGCGCGACCTACTCGGGCGCGCCGATTTTCACAGCCAGCGCATAGCTGAGGCAAAGATCGGACCCACAGCACGGTCAGACCATGGTGTTATGACTATCGCTACCTTCAGGTCTCACTCGGGACCCACCACATTCCAATCCCGGCCCAACGCCGCCGAGGACGCCCGGTCACGCGGCGTACCGGTGCTCGACGTGGTCGTGCCGGTGTACAACGAACAAGCCACGCTGGCGGATTCGACACGTCGACTGCACCGCTATCTCACCGAGACGTTCTGGTACCCGTTCCGGATCACCATCGCAGACAACGCCAGCATCGATGACACCCCGGGCATCGCCGCGGCGCTCGCGGCAGAATTCGCCGAGGTCCGCGCCGTCCGACTGGAGCAGAAGGGGCGCGGTCGGGCCTTACACGCGGTGTGGTCGGCGTCGGACGCGCCGGTACTCGCCTATATGGACGTCGACCTGTCTACCGATCTAGCCGCGCTGATGCCGCTGGTCGCGCCGTTGGTCTCCGGGCATTCCGATCTCGCCATCGGCACCAGGCTGCGCCGCTCCTCGCGCGTGGTCCGCGGACCCAAACGCGAACTGATTTCGCGCTGCTACAACTTCCTGCTCCGCTCGACCTTGTCGGCTCGTTTCTCGGATGCCCAGTGCGGATTCAAGGCGATCCGGGCTGATGTCGCCGACCATCTGCTGCCGCTGGTCACCGACACCGGCTGGTTCTTCGACACTGAACTGCTGGTGCTCGCCGAACGCAGCGGGTTGCGGATCCATGAGGTCCCGGTCGACTGGATCGACGACCCGGACAGCCGCGTCGACATCGTCGCCACCGCGACCGCGGATCTGAAGGGCATCGCCCGGCTGCGCAGAGGGTTCGCGACCGGCGCCATCCCCATTCAAGCGATTGCCGACCGGCTCGGCACGACTCGTCGCCTCGCCACCCACTGACCTGCCGACCACGAGAGGCTCGAATATGACCATCACCGAAGCGCCGGTTGAGCACGCGGAACGTCCGGGGTCCCATGACCACCGACAGACCCGCGCGTACAAATTGCTGTTCGGCTCACCGGATCAGCCCCGATGGTCACGCCCTGGGCTGCTGATCTTGCTCGCGGCTACGGCAGGGCTGTATCTATGGGGTCTGAGCGCCTCCGGATGGGCCAACGAGTTCTACGCCGCCGCGGTGCAGGCCGGCACACAGAGCTGGAAGGCGCTGCTGTTCGGTTCACTCGACGCCGGCAACGCGATCACCGTGGACAAGCCGCCGGCCGCACTGTGGGTGATGGGTTTGTCCGGGCGGCTGCTCGGCTTCAGTTCGTTCTCGATGCTGCTGCCGCAGGCCCTGATGGGTGTGGCATCGGTCGGTCTGGTCTATGGCACGGTGCGGCGCTGGAGTGGCCCGGCCGCCGGGCTGCTCGCCGGTGCCGCGCTCGCGCTGACGC
Organism: Nocardia suismassiliense; assembly: GCF_900269665.1. GTDB lineage: Bacteria > Actinomycetota > Actinomycetes > Mycobacteriales > Mycobacteriaceae > Nocardia > Nocardia suismassiliense. Next base: position 5,893,098 of record NZ_LT985361.1, on the reverse strand, counting down.
CGGTCGCCGCCTTGATGTTCCGGTTCAACAATCCCGACGCGCTGCTGGTGCTGCTGCTCGTGGCGGCGGCCTACTGCACGGTCCGCGCCACCGAGCACGGCAGCGGACGCTGGATCGCATTGGCCGGTGTGGCAGTGGGTTTCGGCTTTCTCACCAAAATGATGCAGGCATTCCTGGTGTTGCCGGCACTGGGACTCGTATTCCTGGTCGCGGCCCCGATCGGCTTCTGGCGGCGCGTCGTCGCATTGATCGGCGCCTGCGCGGCGATGGTGGTCTCGGGAGGCTGGTTCGTCGCGCTGGTCAGTCTGTGGCCCGCTGATTCGCGCCCATACATCGGCGGATCGACCGACAACAGCCTGCTCGGGCTCGCCCTCGGCTACAACGGTCTAGGCCGTGTCCTGGGCGGGGAAGGCAACGGCGGCGGCGGCAACGGAGGGGGCGCGAACAGCACCGCTTTTGGTGGTAGCACCGGCCTGACCCGCCTGTTCGGGGACTCGATGGGCACCGAAATCTCGTGGCTGCTGCCCGCCGCGCTGATCGGTCTGGTGGCGGGGCTGTGGTCCACTCGCCGGACCCCGCGCACCGGAGGTACGCGCGCGGCGCTGATGCTGTGGGGCGGTTGGCTTCTCGTCACCGGCGTCGTGTTCAGCTACATGCAGGGCACCATCCACCCGTACTACACGGTCGCTCTCTCGCCGGCCATCGCTGCGCTGGTTGGGATCTCGGTGGTCGAGCTGTGGCGCAGCCGCCAGTTCGTCACCGCGCGTATCGCACTCGCTGCGATGTCGGCAGCGACCGGAGTCTGGAACTTCATCTTGCTCGACCGCACGCCGGACTGGTATCCAGCGCTGCGCTGGGTCGTGCTGATCGGTTCGATCCTGATCGCGGCGGTCGTGGTGATCGGCGCGCACCGGCTCGGCAAGTTCACCGCCGCCGTCGCGATCGCCGGACTGCTGTTCGGACTCGCGGGCACCACCGCGTACGCGGTCGAGACGGTAGCGACGCCGCACTCCGGTTCCGTTCCTACCTCAGGTCCGGTCGTGGCAGGCAAGGGTATGGGGATGGGTGGGCCGGGCGGTCCGGGCGGTTACAACGAATCATCGTCGGACGCACAGTCATCCGATGCGAGCGCGACCGACCAGCCGCCTACCGACGCTGCTACCGACCGCGAGGGTGGCCGGGGCGGCTCGGTGTCGAACAGCGTCGAACTGCAGCAGCTGGTGCGCAACACCGACAGTCGTTGGGCGGCCGCGACAGTCGGCTCCCAGTCGGCGGCGAGCCTCGAATTGTCCACCGGCACTTCGATCATGGCGATCGGCGGTTTCACCGGCAGCGACAATTCGCCGACCCTGGCCCAATTCCAGCAGTACATCGCCAACGGCGATATCGACTATTTCATCGCCGGCGGCGGTATGGGCGAGCGGAACGCGACATCCGACAGTGCCGGGAACCAGATCACCGCATGGGTGCAGGCGCACTACACCGCGGTGACTGTGGGTGGCACCACGGTCTACGACCTCAATAAGCCGATCAGTTCCTGAATTGCCACAGCTTGGACGCAGCCGCTGCCAAGCTATGCGGCATCGATTTTCCCGGGGTCACGTCGAGAAAGTGTGCTGTCGAGGAAAATGCTGCTCTTCGGTCCAGCAGTGTGAATTTCGGCGACGGACCGAAATGCGCTACAGATGAGCTGACGGCTCTATGTAAAGGTTGCCGATGTCTGATTATCCAGGGCTTAATTCTAATGCAATCACTTTGCGGCAGTTCGATTACTTTGTGAACGCGGTTCAACTCGGCTCACTCACGGCCGCCGCCAAGCGGTTCGGAATAACACCGTCCGCGATGTCGCAACAGATCGACGCGTTGGAGACCTCGCTCGGCCGAAACGTCTTCGAACCGCAGTCGCGCCGGTCGCGGCTCACCGAGTTCGGCCGCGAGTTCTTCACCCAAGCCGCCGAGGTCGTCGAGTCCGCTCGGCAGGCAATGGCCATGGGGCAGACCTTCGGAGAAGGGGTGCTGACTATCGGCACCACCCCGATCATCGCGCAGAAGTTGCTGCCACCGCTCATCTACCGGATGCGGCAGGAACGACATATCGACGGCATCGAGATCGGGACGTTTACCGATGTCCGCGAGCTCAATGCGGCCCTGGAAGGAGGTGCGCTCGATCTCGCCATCGGACCGCTGGGGCAGTTCAGCTCACGGGTCGTGCACTGCTTCGGCGAGGAAGAACTTGTCGTCGTCTGCCACCCCAGCCAGCGCAACAGCTTCGACGGCTCGTGGCAACAACTGGTCGAGGCGCCGTGGATCCGCTGCGGCGCGAATTCCGATCTCGCCGACACCGTTTCGCGTGAGGCGGGCCGCGTGGGCGTACATGTTCGCTTCGCTGTCCTGGCCCCTGACGTGACCACCGCGCTCAGCCTGGTGGAACACGGAGTCGGAATCGCCCTGGTGCCGAAGATGGCACTGCACGGATCGGCCAGGCTGCTGTCCATCATTCGACTTTGCCGTCCGATTCATCGGGAATTGACGGTGCACGCCCAAGACGCATCGGTACATGTCGAGAAATTCCTCGAGGTCGTCAGCGACTCGGAACTCGTCCGGAAGCTCGGCGCCACGGGTCTGCTGGAGGTCCGGCGGACGGAGCCCGAAGGGGTACGTCGCCCACCATCGCCAGTCGGGCGCCAGCCCCGGTGACACTGCTGATACGCAGATATCGGACCACGGCGGTCTACTAATTTCTTGTTGTCTGGTTTGTCGAGAATTTATGCCGAACCATGTCAACTCTATGGATGGTTTGCCGATCGGCTCATAATTCGATTCATCGGGCATGCCATGGAACCCCTTTATCGCCGGTGTGCCACAGGCGATACACAGGTCGCGGCAACCATCCGTTAAGAGTCCTTTTATAGGTTTGGCTGGTGCATTCCAAAGCGATCCTCCAACCTGCGCACGGCAATTCGAGGAGTGTTCATGACAAATTCATCCGTGACAACTCGATCCTCTTCACGATATTCGGATAGAGCCTCTCCGGAATGGGCGGTTTACCCCGAAGAGATGGCGGCGCCGCAGCGCACGCTGCTGGATATATTCGCCGCGACAGCCGCCGCGTTCCCTGCCGCCGCGGCGATCGATGACGGCCAGACCAGGCTCGATTACCACGCGCTGGCTGAGCGGGTGGCACGCGGAGCGCGCGAGCTACGCCAGGCGGGGATCGGTCCCAGCGATCGGGTCGGAATATCCTCGCCATCCGGCAAGGCCGATTTATACATTGGAATTCTCGCCGTTTTGGCAGCAGGTGCGGCCTATGTGCCGGTAGACGCCGATGAGGCTCCCGAGCGTGCCGAGATGATTTTTCGTGAGGCAGGGGTGTGCACAGTTCTCGGCGCCGGGAACACGCTGCGCCTGCGCGCCGATCTCGCCCTGCCGAGCGGCCGGGATCACGCACCCGAACCCACCGATGACGCCTGGATCATCTTCACCTCCGGCTCGAGTGGCACACCGAAAGCGGTCGGTGTCAGGCATCGGGCCGCGGCCGCGTTCGTCGACGCCGAAGCGTCACTGTTCCTCCAGGAATCCCCGCTCGGCCCAGGTGACCGGGTGCTGGCCGGACTGTCGGTCGGATTCGATGCTTCGTGCGAGGAAATGTGGTTGGCCTGGCGGCATGGAGCCTGCTTGGTGCCTGCCCCGCGATCGTTGGTACGCAGCGGCGAGGAACTCGGTCCGTGGCTGGTCGACAGGAAGGTCACGGTGGTCTCGACGGTGCCGACCCTGGCCTCGCTGTGGCAGCCGGAGGCATTGGCCGGTGTCCGGCTGCTGGTTTTGGGCGGGGAGGCGTGCCCACCCGAATTGGTGGAGCGGTTCGACCGGGATGGCCGCGAGGTGTGGAACACCTACGGTCCGACCGAGGCGACCGTGGTGACCACGGCCGCGCGGCTACGAGCGGGCGAACCGGTACGAATCGGGCTGCCGCTTACCGGTTGGTCGGCCGCGGTCGTGGATCCGGCCGGTACTCCGGTCAACTGGGGGCAGACCGGCGAATTGATCATCGGTGGCGTCGGTTTGGCGCGCTACCTGGACGAATCCAAGAACACCAAGGCATACCCCGCGTGGCCGGAACTGGGCTGGTCCCGTGGCTACCGCAGCGGTGACCTGGTCCGGGCCGAGCCCGAAGGTCTCGTCTTCGTCGGCAGGGCCGACGATCAGGTAAAGATCGGCGGCCGGCGCATCGAACTCGGCGAGGTGGAATCGGCGCTGCTGGAGCTGCCCAGCGTAAGCGCGGCGGCCGCCGTGGTGCGCGACAACGTGGTCCTGGTCGGCTATCTACTGCTGGACAACGAGGTCCAGGACTTCGATCACGAGCTGGCACAGCAATTGCTGGCCCGGCGGCTGCCGCACGGGGTGGCCCCGACACTCGCCGTGCTGGCGAGCTTTCCGTTGAGCGCATCGGGCAAGGTCGACCGTAAGGCGCTGCCTTGGCCGTTGCCGAGCACCGGGGCGTCGGCCGAACTCACCGGAGACCTCGGTTGGATCGCTGGGCACTGGCGGCAACTGCTCGGTGTCGAACCGGCACCGGACTCCGACTTCTTCGGCCTCGGCGGGACGAGTCTTGCCGCGGCGCGGCTGATCTCGCTGCTGCGGCAGCGATTTCCCCAAGCCGCAGTCACTGATATCTACCACTATCCGACCCTCACCGCGCTCGGCGAACGGCTCGCTTCGTTCGGACACACAGAGGATCGGGTTCGTTCGGTAGCTCCAGTCCGTCCACCATCGAGGGTCGCGGCGGTGGGCCACAGCCTGCTTTCACTGGCTCTGCTGTGCTTCGTCGGTGTGCGATGGACCCTCGCTGTGCTGCTGAGTACGTCAGTATTCGGTCTGCTGACCGGCACCGGCACCACCTCGACGCCTCGCTGGCTCACCCTCGGCGCCGGTGTGCTGATACTGCTGTCCACGCCGGGCCGGTTGCTGCTCACCGCGGCGGTCGCCCGGGTACTGACCGCGCGGCTGCGTCCCGGCGAATACCGCAAGAGAAGTTGGCACCATCTGCGACTCTGGACCGCCGAACGGTTCGCCGTCGTGGTCGGGCTCACCGGCCTGCCCGGCACTCCCTGGAACCTCGCCTATGCCAGGCTGCTCGGAAACAAGATCGGTGCGGACGTCGACCTGCATGCGCTGCCACCGATCACCGGGCTCGGCCGGTTCGGCGACGGCTGCGCCGTGGAACCGGAGGCCGACCTCTCCGGCTGGTGGCTCGATGGCGATGTGCTGCGGGTCGGCACAGTCGAGGTGGGCGCGGGCGCCGCCGTGGGTGGCCGAGCCACCCTGATGCCCGGCGCCGTGGTCGGAACCGGCGCACGGGTAGCGCCAGGAACCAGTGTGGACGGCGTCGTACCAGCCCAGCCGCGACGCTCTGGGAAGCCACGGCGGACATGGCGCTGGCGACTGGCCTACGCACTCACCCCGGTGCTTTCGGGCTCGATCACCGTGCTGGCGCTGATGCCCAGCGCGTTCGCTGACGCCTGGCTGAATAGTTCCGGCAGCGGCGATCTGCTGACGCACTCGGCCTGGATGGTGCCCCTGTTCGCGGTGGTCTACCTGCTGGTCAACTTGCTGCTGACGGCTGTGTTGATCCGGGTCGCCGGGCGTGGTCTCCAGGCCGGTGACCACCCGGTGCATAGCCGGGCAGGCTGGAGCGCGTGGTTGATTCAACGCACCACGACCAGCGTGCGGAACACCGCGTTCCCCATCTACGCCAGTATGGCGACCACGGTCTGGCTCCGGCTGCTCGGCGCCCGCATCGGACAGCGCACCGAGGTGTCCACCGTCGTCGGTATCCCACAGCTGATGTCGGTCGGCGCGGGCGGTTTCCTCGCTGACGATTCAGTGCTCGCGCCCTATCAACTGGGCGGTGGTCGAGTACGGCTCGGTCCAGCCACGGTGGGGGACCGTTCCTTCATCGGAAACTCCGCCGAGGTCCCCGCGAACCACATCGTCGGCGCCGATGCACTGATCGGCGTGCTGTCCGCCGCCCCCGCCGACTCGGCCACGGGCAGTTCGTGGCTCGGCAGGCCGAGTATCGTGCTTCCCCGACAGGCCGAAAACACCGACCAGGACCGGACTTACCGACCACGTCCTGGTCTGGTACTGGCCAGGGCGCTGGTCGAAGCCACCCGGGTAGTGCCACTCGCGCTCAACACCGCACTGGCCTACGCGGTGTTCCTCGTGCTGGCCCAACTGATCACCACCGAAGGCCTGCTGCCTGCCGTGCTGTGCTCGGGTGCGGTCGTACTGGCCGCCGGCCTAGTCGGTCTCGGGTTGGATGTCGTGGCGAAATGGTTGCTGCTCAGGCGAATTCATCCCGGCGAACATCCCTTGTGGAGCAACTTCGTCTGGCGCAACGAACTCGCCGCTGTCTACCACGAGGAACTGGTAGGACGGTGGCTCGGCCCGACGACGCTGGGCAGCCCACTGTTCAACATCGTGCTGCGGGCACGCGGCGCCAAGATCGGCCGAGGTGTGATCTGTGAAACCAGCTTGCTGCCCGAACCCGACCTCATCTCCCTCGGCCACGGCGCGGTGATCAACCGTGGCTGCGTGATCCAAACCCATCTGTTCCAAGATCGGATACTGCGACTCGGCACCATACGACTCGCCGCAGGCAGCACCCTCGGGCCGCATTCGATCACGCTGTTGGATACCGACCTCGGAACGGCCAGCTCGGTCAGCGCGAACTCACTGGTCATGCGCGGCGAAACGCTGCGCGCGTACGGCCGGTTCGCCGGTAACCCAGTCGCACCGACGCGCTGACGGAGGGTCAGTTCGCCGTTGTGACTCGCGCCACGGCGGATTCGTCATTGCGGTCGAAACCGCGCGCAGTGCGCACACGCCCCATGCCCGTCCGCCGATCTCGCCGTCACCTCCACGCTGTTCGGCATCGCGAGCCCATCGTGGGCCGTCGACACTGGTTCCAGCCATCCCTTGGTAATCACGATCGGATCGTGCCGCGCGTTGGCGCCGACAAAGCGGTGCGGGCCACGACTATTACCTGGATGTGCGCGGAACGAAGGTCACAGCAATTTCACCGTTGCGGTATCCGCAACAGCGGGATACTGTGCTCGAATCTGACTGATTGGTACGTAAAAATTGCAAATACGATCAACACTCTGAAGCGGAGCTTTCATGAATGATCAGTTGCCCGCGCCTGACCTGCTCGGGACCGTGGTCGGATGGGTCCTGTTGCAGCCTTACTCGTTGATCCAGAACGTCATCGCGTTCTTTGCGGCGATTCGATAGCGGCCATGGTCGCGGGAAGGGGCACGCTGATGGGCATGCGAGCCTTAGGTTGTCTTGGCGCTGTTATGGCGACCGCCGCGACCCTCGTCGCGCTGAGTCCCGCCGCGACTGCTGTGCCGTTCCCCGGCGGTCAGGCGACGACCGTTTTCATCCCCGGCGCGGATGGGGTTGCGCTCAACGCGGTCGTGCTGGCGCCGCCGGATCTGCATGCGCACCGCAACGCGCTGGTCTTGCAGCCGTCCGGATGGGGCATGCCCGCGATGGGCAGCCTCGGTTCGGCGGTCAAGCTGGCGACCGGCAACGACGTGGTGTCGATCGAGTACACCGCGCGCGGGATGTACCTGTCGCAGGGCGAGGTCGATCTGTTCGGTGCGAAGGACGCCGCCGACGCGTCGGCGATCATCGACTGGGCGGTGGCCACTCTCAATGTCGACCCGCAGCGGGTCGGCGTCGCGGGCGGCTCCTACGGTGCGGGTATGGCGTTGATCGCGGCGGCGCATGATTCGCGGATCAAGGCGATCGTCGCGGATTCACCGCCGGGTGATCTGGCCTTCTCCATCGCGCCGAACGACACGGTCAAGTCCGCCAGTCCCGAAGTCCTGGCGGCAGCGGGCGTGTCGACCAACCGGTTCGGCGTGCCGCTGACCGAACTCGGCCTGAAACTGATCTCGAGCAACGATCCGTCTTCGGTGAAAGCGTTGCCGCAGAACAAGGTCGCCGAATACGCACTGCCGGGCCTGAACGCGAACAACACCGCCGTGTTCCTGGCGCACGACTGGCAGGATTCGCTGCTGCCACCGGGGCCGTCGATGGATATCTTCGATCGGCTCACCGGGCCGAAAAAGTTGATGATGCAGCCGGGTGATCATTCCACCGGGGGTGGCGCCGGGCAGGTGGGCGGGCTGCCGAATCCGGTGTGGGACAGGGCCGAACGCTGGCTCGACCATTATCTCAACGGCGCCGACAACGGCATCGACCGGGAGCCGACGGTGCTCTACAAACCGGCAAACGGCGGTGACTACCAGCCATTCGACTCCGTCGCCGCGGCGACCGAGCCGATCCGGTCCTATCCGCTCTCGCCCCCCGTGGCGGGCACGCTCGGCGCGAACCCGGGTGTGCCGTGGGCGCAGCCGCTGGTGTCCGGCCCCACCATCGCCGTCTCGGTGGTCCCTTACCTCACCGGTACCGCCGCGCAACTCGGTGTGGCACCGACGTTTCCGCTCGACGGCATCGATCGTAATGCCGCGGCAGTCTGGCGTTCCGCGCCCTTCGACGGCGGGACGCGGTTAGCGGGCAAGCCACGCCCGAACCTGACGGTGATCCCGTCCACGCCGGACTTGACCCTGATCGGCATCCTCTACGACGAGGATCAGAGCGGCGGGAAGGTGATCAGCCAGTTCCCGGTGACCCGACATGGCTTGCGTCCGGGCGAGCCGACCGCGATCGCCTGGGAGCTGGGGCCGACGGACTGGAATGTGGCTGCCGGACATCGGCTTACGTTCGTCGTCACCACCCAGGACCCCGTCGCCTATGCCAGCGCGACACCGTTGGGCAGCATCGTCACCCTCGCCGCGCCGTCGAGTATTGATCTCCCTGTCGCGGCTCCATGAGCGTCGCGCGTCGACCGGTGGTCATGGTGTTGGCGGCCTTGCTGCTCTGGGGTGCGGCGATCGTCGAGTCGGCGGGATCAGTTGTCGCCCAGGCGAATCCGAACCTGCCCACGACCGTGCCGAGTGTTCAGGATTGGCGACCCGGCGGCGAGGGTTTCGCGCTCAGTGCGGCTGCGCGGATCCGCGCGAGTCCGGAACTCGCTTCGGTGGCACAGCAATTCGCCGCCGACCTTGCCCGGGCCGGTCGGGGAGCGTACCCGGTGGTGATCGGTGGAGTAGCTCAGCCGGGGGAGTTGGCACTGCGCATCGACCCGGTCGCGCCTGACCGGCCCGAATCGTATCGGATCGATATCGGCACCACACTTTCGGCGAGCGCCCGGACGCGGCAGGGCGCGATCTCGGCCTCCCAGACCATGCTTCAGTGGTTACGGCAGTCCCCGGCCGTCGTCGGCGGTACGGTCCAGGACTGGCCCGATTATCCCGAACGTGGGCTGATGCTCGACGTCGGTCGCGAATTCCTCACCGTCGCATGGGTGAAACAACGAATTCGGGAACTGGCCTACTACCGGATGAACACGCTGCATCTACACCTGTCCGATACCGGCGGGTTCCGGGTACAGAGCGACAATCACCCAGAGATCACCTCGCCGCAGCATTACAGCAAGGATGACATCCGCGAAATCGTCTCCTACGCAGAAGAATTCGGTGTCGAAATAGTCCCTGAGATCGGCTTTCCCGGCCACACCAACGGCTTCCTGGCCGCCCACCCCGAACTGAAACTGCAGCCCGCGTCGACCTCACCCGCCGACGCGGTGACCGATCGGCTGCTGGCGGGCAGCCTCGATGGCCGGATGGATTTGACCAACCCGCGATCCTATTCGCTGATCGAAGATATCTTCCGCGAGTTCATCCCGCTGTTCCCTGGCCGGTACTTCCACATCGGCGGCGACGAATACGTCACCGACTACAGTCGCTTCCCCCAGCTTGCCGAATACGCTCACCGCGTCCTCGGTCCAGGCTACGGGCCCGAGGATGTGCCCGCCGCATTCTTCAACTGGGCCAACGCAATCGTGCGGTCCTACGGCAAGACCACCCGCATCTGGAACGACGGAATAGCCCATGACACCCGTGTTCCGGTCGACCCGTCCATCGTCGTCGACTACTGGACCGCGGGCGGCGGCATCACGCCGTGGATCGGGACCGGCAAAACACCAGGGCAGTTCGTAGACGAAGGCCGATCGATCCAAAACGCGGCCTTCACCCCGACCTACTTCGCCACCGGTGGCTACGCGACACCACTGAACACCGCACCGGAGCTGCTGTATGCCTGGGACCCTGGGCTTTTCATCAACGGCCAGCGCCTGACCCCCGCCCAACACGACCACCTACTCGGTTCTGAACTGCACATCTGGTGCGACGACCCCGTTGCGATGACCGAAGACCAAATCACCGCACCCCTGCTCGCCCGGCTACCGATCATGGCCCAGCAGTTATGGTCTGGCACCGGCGATGCCCCTTATCCGATATTCACCGACCGAGTGCAGGCGGCCGGGTTGCCGTAGCGCTACCTGCACCCAGCCATGCACAGACGACAGGACTACCGGAATGCACTGCCCGACAAGGACTTCTGCGCTCGCAGCAGCGCTGCTGGCCACTGTAGTACTCGCAGGCGCCCTTTCGGGGACCGCGCACGCGGGCCAGACACAGCTGCCCGCAAATCCGGACTGTCATTCGGCATCGCATCCGAATCCCGTTGTGCTACTGCACGGGACGATGGACAGCGACAGAGTCTGGGATGCGCTCACTCCGCTGCTGAGCACGAACGGGTACTGCGTCTACTCGCTGAATTACGGCGACGGTCCCCGAACCCCGCTGCTGGGGTACGGAATCGGCCCGGTCGCCCGATCGGTCGACCAGGTCGCCGGATTCATCGAGCAGGTACTCCGACGAACCGGCGCACCACAGGTCGACCTCGTCGGACATTCCGAAGGCGGCGTGATCGCCGAGTACTACACCAAGAACCTCGGCCGGGCCGCACAGGTACACGCGGCGATCATGCTCGCACCGCCCACCTACGGCACCACGTTCAACGGTCTGGTCACCCTGGCCGACCATAGCCGGGCAGTGCGCGAGACCGTAGACGCCGCAGTCGGTAACGTCATCTGCCCCGCCTGCGCCGACATGACCGCGAATTCCGCGTTCATCACCGCCCTCGACACCGGCCCGATCGCGCACACCGGCGTCCGCTACGCGGTCCTGGCCACCCGCTACGACACTGTCGTCACCCCGGCAGGACCCGTCTCCTTCATCGCCGAACCCGGAGTCACCAACCAGTACATCCAAGACCTTTGCCCCACATCGAAAACGACGCATCAGCAACTGCCGCGCGATCCGATCGCCATGCACTGGGTACTCACTCAACTCGCCTTGGCCGAGCCTGGGTAGATGAACCGTCACGGGTTTGGGGCCGACTTCCTTCTTGAGGAAGATGGTCATCATGGCGAAGCGTTACCCGCCCGAGGTTCGTGAGAAGGCGTTGCGTCTGGCTCTCGATCATCTCGACGAGTACTCATCTGCGTATGCCGCGGCGCAGGCCATCGGGCCGATGGTTGATGTGCATCCGGAGACCTTGCGGGTGTGGATCGTCAAGGCGCAGTCGGATCCGGTGAGGCCGCAACCGCGCGAGCCGGGGTTGGCCTCGGCTGAACGAGCAGAACTCGACCGGCTGCGTAAGGAGAACCGAGACCTGAAGCAGGCCAACGAGATTCTGAAGTTGGCGTCAGCTTTTTTCGCGCGGGAACTCGACCCGCGACACCGTTGATCGTCGGTTTCATCGATGAGTACCGCCGGGTCTATGGCGTCGAGTCGATCTGCGCCGCGCTCACCGAGCACGGTGTCCAGATCGCGCCACGGACCTACCGCAAAGCCCGTTTCCGGCCGCCGGCCGACCGTGATGTCGCCGACGCCTACCTGGAGAACGCATTGCGTGAGCTGCAGGGCAGTCCCGAGCAAATGTATGGACGTCGCAAGATGACCCGATATCTGCGCCGCCGGGGCCATGGTGCGGCGTTCTGCACTGTTGACCGGATCATGGGTGATCTGGGCATGAACGGGGTCGTCAGAGGGCGAAGACATCGCACGACGATCCCAGCCAAGAGCGGGATCCGCGCCGGGGACAAACTCAACCGGAACTTCACCACCGACGCGCCGAATCTGGTGTGGGTCGCCGACTTCACCTATGTCTCGACCTGGACCGGATGGGCGTATGTGGCCTTCGTTTTCGACACTTTCTCCCGGGCGATCGTGGGCTGGACCGTTTCGGCGGCCAAGACCACCGCACTGGTGTCCAAGGCCCTCAACATGGCGATCTGGCGCTGCGGCCACTACGGGAATACGATCACCGAAGGATTGATTCATCACAGCGACGCGGGCAGTCAATACACATCGGTGAAGTTCACCGAATCACTTGCCATGCAAGGGCTCTCGGCATCGATCGGCAGTGTCGGTGACGCGTATGACAACGCACTGGCCGAGTCGATCATCGGGCTTTACAAGACCGAAGTAGTCAACCGGCACGGCCCGTTCAAGCCCCATGCCGAGGTCGAATTCCCGCTCATGGAATGGGTCGACTGGTACAACAACGCCCGCCTGCACTCGCGTCTGGACTACCTGACACCGATCGAATACGAAACCGCGTACTACGCTCAACAACCACCACGCCGACCGGCGCTGGTCACAACCTGAAGCCGGTCCCTTACCCGTGACGGTTCAAGAACGCCGGCTAGGGGCTTCCCCGGCAACAACATGATGGCGTGCCTGGCCCATGGCGGGACGCCTCGGCGCTCGAGGCTTGAACCCGGGCGCCGAGGCGTCGCGAGGGGGTCAACGGCCGCCGGTAGGCGGTGCGCTGGGACCCCCATTGTCATCTCCTCCGTTGTCAGACTGGGTGTTCTAGGTCTTCGCAGCCACGCCGACGGTGAGGGTGATGGCCATGGCGGTGGCCGGCGTGCCGGTCACGGTGGCCAGTTCGGCTGTCCACCCGTCGCCGAATACGTTGTCGGTCGCGAGAGTTGTTTTCGACAGATTCGTGATGCTCTCGGCGTATCCGGAGTCGTAGGTGAAGACTTGGTTACATGCTTCCTGCGGTAGCGCGATTTGGGAGGTCAGGCGCGCGTTGTCACCGGCAACGGCGACCGCGAGTGAGTCGTAGACCTCGAAATGGATATGCGGCCAGCGGCCGTCGTAGCAGGCGGGAAATTTGGAAGTGAAGCTGACGACGCCGTTCGCATCCGCGACCTGCACTCCCCGTAGATAGTTCTGGTCGGCGATGTCTGTGCCGTACAGGGAGTATTCGCCGTCGCGGTTGCAGTGCCACACATATACCGCCATCCCTGAACCCGCGGCGCCGCCCTTGGCGAGGTCTTGCAGCGTCAACCGGATGGTGGTGGGCACGCCCTGCGCGGTCCCGGTATAGCTGCCGAAGCTCGAGACGATGTCGCTGCGGACGATACCGGATTCTATGAGCACGTTAGGGCCGTTCGATCCGTCGCCGGGATAAGGTCCGGTAGTTTCCTGCGGCGTGGCTTGGGCCACCGCGGATGCGGTGGTGCTCGCGGTCGCGGACGAACTCGTCTCGCCGGTGGAGTTGTCCGGTGCGCAGGCCGCTACTCCCGCCGCGGCGGCGCCGACGGCGAAAAAGGACAGGGCCCTGCGCCGTGACATTGTCCCTAGGTCATAGGCGAGACCGAGATGGTGTTCGTGAGGTTCACTCGGCGTGGGCGGAGTGCTCTCGGCGGCATTGTCTTTCATGGATAGACCTCCGGATGCTTTCAGTAGCCATTTCAGGCGGCGTTCGATGAGACGTTGTTTCCGATTCCTTGGACTTCGGTGAGTAGTTGAGACCTCGCACAATGCGGTCTGGGCGGTTGCTTACCTGTCGTCGGGATCGAGGCCCCGCGGAGTGCGGGACCGGCACGGTAATAGTCGCGGCCGAATTCATGTCCAGCCTGGGCGGTGGATGTGAGCCAGCTGTGAACACGAATTCTCGCGAGATGTCGCGCGCCGTACCGAACGACGGCCGTCTTACCTGCCGCTTTGCACCGCGGTGATCGACATCGCCGTCACAGCCCACCACGTGATGATCCAGGACCGGCTGCTAGGAGCGATGGGCGCCGTCATGCTGGTCACCGGCGGGGGCGACGTAACCATTCTCCACGGTCCACGAGTCCTGGCCGCGCACGTGAGCTGGTCACTGCTGTCCATCGCGGCGCTGGTGATCCTGATGGTCATCGGTGTACCCGCGCACACCGGACATGGAACGGTAGACCCTGGCCTCGCCGCCGGGATCGTGCTGAGCAATGTCATCGTGACCTGCGTGGTGCTGCCCACGGTGCAGCTGTGTCACTGGCTACTTCGACTGGACGGATTGTCGGATCCATTGACCGCACTGCTGAACCGGCGCGGCCTGGACTCGCACCTGGCTCGGTTCGCCGGACACCGCGTGCACGGCGATGTGTACGTCGTGGCGCTGGATCTAAACCGATTCAAGTCGGTCAACGACACCTTCGGCCACGCTTTCGGCGACCAGGTGCTGGTGCGGACGGCCGAATGCTTGCGCACCGCGGCCCCGGCCTGCGCCACCGTCGCACGTACCGGCGGTGAGGAATTCGCCATCGTGGGTTACCTGCAGGGGGAGACCATCGGCGTGGTCGCCGAGCGGCTACGTAGCGCGATCGAGTCGATGGCCGGTCTGCCGATCGTGATCACCGCCGGCGTCGGAGCCGCGGTCTGTGAATCCGCGGAAAACATAGCGCCGCAAACGGAGTCGCGGCACTACAGTCTGTTTTACGGCGCGGACTCCGCCATGTATCAGGCGAAACAGTTGGGCGGCAACACCGTGGTGATCGCTGGCAACACAGCTACCACGTAGGGCCGGACGGGACAGTTGGGTTCATCGCTGGAGCCTGGCCTCGAGGTAGTTGGGCGGGTCCTGTATTTGGGCGCGGTTCATGTCGGCTCCGAGTTCGGCTGCGCAGGAGGCGATGTCGTGGGGCCAGGGGCAGGGCTCGTAGTGTCCGTCGACCAGCAGGGTGCTGGCCCAGGTCTGTTCGCCGCGGGCGACGAGTTCTCCGCCGGGTTCGCCAGGGATATTGATGTGGTGGTAGCGGAATTCGGCTTTCATCAGGTGCATTCGGACCCACACGATGGTGAGGCGGATGGCGATGAGGTCGCCGTAGGAGATTTCCTTGATGTATTCGCAGTGGCAGGACTGGGTGAGTACGGCGTAGTCGCCGGTGATGTCGCTGCTGAACAGGGGTGCGCCTGCTATTCCGGCGCGTTCGCGGCAGTGGCCTTGCCAGTCGATGAGGCGTGCGTAGTAGACCGGGCCGACAGCGCTGGTGTCGCCGGCGGTGACGGTGTGCTCGGTAGTGAACGAGCCTTGTGTTACCGGTGGATCGAGGTGTCCCGATGTGAATCGCCCCGGCATGTCCGGAGACTCACCGGGGTGGCTCAACTTGGGGAGTTCGGGGGCCGTAACCGACCTACTCTCGCCGCCCGTTGGTAGCGGTTGTCAGCGCGTCTGTCAGTGCGTCGAGTGCCTCGCGTGCTGGAGCCAGTACCGTGGATAGCAGGTGGAACGCGTGCCACATCCCGGTGCGATCGTAGTGTTGTAGTGGTACACCAGCTTTGTGAAGATTCTCGGAGAGGCGGGCCGCGTCGCCCGCCAGCGGGTCCTCGCCTGCCGAATGCAGAACGATGGGTGGCAGGCCCGAGAGGTCCCGGTACAGCGGCGAGGCCGTATGTCGCAAGTGGCTCGGCAGATAGGCGTCCAGCGAACGGGTAATGAGTGTGGGTGAGAGCACCGGCTCGCGATTGTTGCGCGGATGCAGCCCCGACGACGTGTCGGTGAGATCGACCATGGGACAGATCAATCCCAGCACAGCGGAAGCGGGGAGGTTTTCTTTCCGGGCTTGCAATGCAAGTTCCAGCGCCAAACAGCCGCCCGCGGAGTCGCCTACTACGGCGATGCGCGCGGCGGATATGCCACGCGCGAGCAAACTTCGGTACGCCCGCAGGCTGTCCTCGACCGCGGCCGGATACGGATGTTCCGGTGCCAGACGGTAGTCGGGCACGTATACGGTCGCCGGTATCGCCGCTGCGAGGTGCCCGGTAATCGCGCGATGCGTGCGGGGGCCGCAAAGGGTGAATACGCCACCGTGCAAATACAGCACCACCCTTGAGCCCGGGTCTGAACTGGTGATCACTTCGGTCGGCACGCCGTCCAGCTCAGCCGATTCGATCCCGACACCCGCGGGTACTCGCATAATCGGACTGCTGAGCAAGTTCAACCGCCTACGGGCCCGAGGCAAATCCGCATTACCGATGAACAGCGACCAAGCCAGTGCGCGCATCCCCACCCGCAGCAGAGGTGGCGAGATGTCGAGTGACATTCAGCTCACCACCTTCGCCGCGACCGGCCAGCGGTCCAGCTGATAGTCGGCGTGGTCGGGATGCCGTGCTATCAGTTCTTCGTATTCCTGCCCGGTTGACGGCCACAACTCGGGAAGCCCGTCCTTGCCCAGATACCAGCTCTGGCATCCCGAGGTCCACACCGTGCCCGGCATTGCGGCGCGCATCCGGTCATGGAATCGCGCCATAGCCGCGTCCGTCGGTTCGACGCTACTGAATTCGCCATTCCGCCATCGCCGTGCCCACCACACGATTCGGTGCGCCTGAGCTTCGGAGATCGCGATAATCGGATGGTTGCCGAAGGGGCTGTAAGGACCGTTCATCAGGAACAGGTTCGGGAAGCCCGGCAGCATCATGCCCTCGAAGGCGCGTGGGCCGTCCGCCCAAACCTGTTCGAGGGTAACTCCGTTCGGGCCGGTGATCGCCATGGGCGCCATGAAGGCGTGGGCATCGAAGCCGGTAGCCAGCACCAGCACGTCGAGTTTGTGCCGACTGCCGTCGACGGTGACAACGCCGTCCGGCGCGACATGATCGATACTCGCGGTCACGAGTTCGACATCAGGGCGCTGTATCGCACGATAGAACCCGTTGGCCATTACCAACCGCTTGCACATCGGCGCGTAGTCCGGTGTCAACTTGCGCCGCAACTCCGGATCGCGCACGGTGCGAAGATACCGGGCACAGGCCCACCCGATCAGGCGGCGCTGCAGCCCCGGTCGGGCCGTAGCGCGCGCGATCAGCCCGTAGGGTTGCTGTCCGAAACGGTAGGCCAGATTGCCCAGCATCGGAATTCGACGATGCGCGAACTTTGCGATGCGTGAGTAGCGCCAGTTGACGGCAGGCACAATCCACTGCGCGGTGCGCTGGAACAGGACCAGATGGGCTGCGACGCCGGCCATCGCGCTGACCAGCTGGATTCCTGTCGAACCGGTGCCGATCACGCCGACCCGCATCCCCTGGACGACTGTCTCATGGTTCCACCGTGCTGAGTGGAACGTCGAGCCGACGAACTGTTGCAGGCCGGTGATATCCGGCAATCGAGGGTGATGGAGGTAGCCGGTAGCGCACACCAGGAAATCGCAGGCCGTCCGCTGCCCTTCTGCGGTGGTGATCCACCATTCCCCCGCTGCAAATTCGGCAGTTGTCACCTGAGTGCCGAATCTTGTGTGGTGGTCGACGCCGTACTTTCGCGCCACCTCTGCCAAGTAGTCCTTGATCTCGGAGCCGGGCGAGAACAAGTGCGACCAGTCCGGATTTTTTGCGAAGGTGAATTGGTAGACCCGCGACATCACATCGCAGGCCAGGCCCGGGTAGGTATTTTCGCGCCAGGTGCCGCCGAATTCGTCGCCCTTCTCACAGACCGTAATATCTGTGAATCCGGCCTGTAGTAGCTGAATTGTCGCGCAGATGCCGGAAACTCCGGCGCCTACGACAACGATTCTCGGCTGCCTGGGCTGGTGTGTAGCGTTCTCTGCGTTCATGCGGATGCCCCCCTCCGTAAAACTACTTCTTCGGTTGCGAAGCTTGCTGAAGAGTCGGTATGCAGGGTCGGATCGGCGTGCTGGAGGTTGAGTGTCGACGGGGTCCACAGTCCGGGGTTCGTTGCGTCGTCGGTGGGAATGATGACGCGGTCGACGAGCGCTCCGTAGGTCGCGCGGATCGCGGCGCCGACGCCGGCGGGCTCGCTGACGATGGCGAACTGGCTCAGGACGTCGTCGTCGATCAGATCGGTCATGCGCTCCCATTTGTTCGGGTCGTCAGTCACGCTGAGGTCGGCGAGTCGGTCCGCGAGTGTCGAGAGGTCGCGGACGTCGAGGGCCCGGCGGTAGTCGAGGGTGCTGCCGAGGAAGGCGACGAAATTGCGAATCCGCGCGGCGACCGCGTCTCGTTCGGTGGTCGTGCGGCCGGTGACGATGAAGGGCATGCATACGACGGTGAACGAGTCGCGTGAGCGGCCGGACCGTTTCAGGCCGCGCATCGCGGCGGGGAGCAGCACTTCCCCGATGTAGTCGGGGCTGAGGATGGAGTGGATGGTGATGCCGTCGGCGACTTCGCCTGCGACTTGCGCCATCCGGGGTCCTACGGCGGCCATATTGATGCGGGGCGAACCGTACGGGTTCGGTGGCGGGACGAAGAAGGGAGTCATGAGGGTGTGGTTGAAGAATTCGCCGCGGAAGTTGAGCGGTTTCCCTTCGTTCCAGGTGTCCCAGATCGCGCGCAGGGCCGCCACGAATTCGCGGATGCGAGCGTGCCGGTGATCCGGCGGCGCGGAATAGCGGTTAGCGAGGTGGACGCCGATCTGTGTGCCGACGCCGAGAGTGAGCCGTCCACCGCTCCCCGCGTGCAGATCGTTGGCGGCACGGGCGACTGTCATCGGCCGATGTGCCAGTGCTACCAGGATGTTCGTGCCGATTCCGATGGTGGTGGTTGCCGCGTGGGCGGCGGCTAGAACGAGGAAGGGGTCGTGCCTGTGCTCTTCGACCCAAATGGTGCCGTAGCCTGCGGCTTCGCATGCGGCGCTCGCCTCGGCGGCTCCAGTAGTAACATCACGGAACGATTGGGGGTCCAGCACTGCGTCGATTCGGACTGCGAGCGGGGCGATGGTGTCTCGAGGATGACGAGCCGGTGCCGGAGTCATGGATATCGATTCTCCCGAGGGGGTGTAGCGGTCGACGATGCTTGCGGCGAGCCGGTCGAAGTAGGCGGAGTCCAGCGGTCGTTGCGGGACGTTGAGGGTGCGGAGAACGCGCCAGGTGGTATCGCACCGGATGCGGGGAGGACGGGATATGGGGTCGATTCCGAGCATTTTCTGGTAGGTCTCCGACATCGCCAGGACAGGGCGGATGGCGGGCTGATGGGCGTGCGCTTCTGCTAGCTGCCACCAGGCGGCTGGTTCTTCTGCAAAGAGAAGGCGCCCCGCGCGCCGGATGGCATCGAAGACATCGACAAAGTTCAAGGGGTGCGGTCGCACTAGGTGATAGGTGTGGCCGGGACTGTCGGGGTGGTCGATCAGCGCAACAATTGCGTGGACGACAGTGTCGATGGTGTCAGCGGGGAGTCCCCCTGCGGTCGGAGCGGCCCCGAGTGCCAGCACGGCGTGGGTCAGTGGAACCAGGGCGTCGGTATCGTTGGTTTCTCCCGTTCGCCAGTCCCCGGTTATTAGTCCGGGGCGATAGATCGTGACCGGAAATCCCTGTTCGTGTGCGTGTCGAAGCTCTAACTCCGCTAGGGCT
The DNA here is from genome assembly GCF_900269665.1 of Nocardia suismassiliense. Lineage (GTDB taxonomy): Bacteria > Actinomycetota > Actinomycetes > Mycobacteriales > Mycobacteriaceae > Nocardia > Nocardia suismassiliense. The sequence goes on along the minus strand of NZ_LT985361.1, from coordinate 5,873,492 downwards.
TTCGAACGGGGATAGCCGAGCGTCCCCGCCGTCCGCACTGTCGATGAGGTTTCCTCGCTCACCTCATCCAGTCCGGAGTCCACAGCGAGGCCCAGCGTGCCGATGGTTGAGATGTGGTGCAGTGCGGGACTTCGTCCTGTCAGAATCCTGCGGCGTTGGGCCAAAGCCACGAGCTTGCGGGTTCCGGCGAGGTTGATCGGTTCCAGTTGATCGAGGGAGTGAACCAGATTGACCGATGCGGCGCAGTGCACAACCGTGTCGACGGTCTCGGCAAGGGCGTCGTAGTCGCGGGCGCTGAGGCCGAGTGCGGGTTGGGTGAGGTCGGCGAGAACTGTGTGCAGCCGCCCGGTCGTAGCGGGCATTTCGCCGACCGCGGCGAGTCGTTGATGCAACCGTGCGCGGGCCGAAGCGGTGTCGCGGTCCCGGACCAGCGCGTAGATTACGTGCGGCGTACCAAGGAGCAATTCCTGGCACAGACGGCTACCCAGGTTTCCGGTGGCCCCAGTGAGCAGAATCGAACGCGGTGTCGACATCGACGGGGTGTGCGTGGTCATCACGGCTCCGTTCGGGGACTGGGAAAGGCGAGAACGAATTTGCCGAGGTGTTCGGAACGAAGCATCTGCCCGAACGCGTCGGCGGCTTGTTCGACTGGGAAGACCCGAATCAATGGTTCGGGCAGTTCGCCTTGTTCGACCATCGTGACTACCTTCTGCAGAATCGTGCGCAGTCGCGATCGGTCGTAGTCGAACAGGTCATGCAACTCGACTTGCAGGTAACTGCGACAGTGCGACAGCGCCGCAACCGGAATCCGCAAAGGACTGTTGTCGGGCATCGTGACGTCGACGTAGCGACCGAACGGATTGAGTAAGGACAGGGCTGCCTCCACCGAGTCGCCGGTGTGTGCGCTGAGAACGACATCGACACCGCCGCCGGCCGGGTCGCGGAAGGTTTCGGCATAGGTGAGGGTGCGCGAATCGGCGACGTGACGCACACCCAGTCGACGCAATAGCTCTCGCCGCGCCGGGTTGCCCGCCGTGGCGTAGACGATGGCCCCGGCCCGGCGCGCCACCGACACGGCTACCAGCCCGAGACCGCCGGTGGCCGACTGGATCAACACCCGTTCGCCGGATCGAACACGCGCCCGTTCCACCAAGGCGTGATAGGCGGTGCCGTAGACGATCGGCACCGCCGCCGCCATTGCGGCCGGGATCGAATCGGGCCGCGCAACGACCACCTCGGCCGGGACGACGACGTGGGACTGTAATCCGCCGGGCGCGTATGCGAGCACGGCGTCGCCGACGGCGACGCCGGAAACCTGGCCTCCGATTCGGGTGACAACCCCCGCGCATTCAGCGCCGAAGTAGGCGCCGTCCGGACCGTCGACAGCGACAAGCAGGTCGCGGAAGTTGATACCCGCGTGCGAGACGGCAATTTCGATCTCTCGGGCCCCGGGATCCAGCCGGTCGCAATCGATCAAACGGAGGTTGTTGATCCCGCCGTCGGTCCACAACCGGCTGCCGACCCGGACAGATGTGCTGATGGCGGTGTTCATCCGAGCGCACCTACCCGATCTGCCGCCGCGGTGGGTGGTGCGAGTGTTGCGGCGAGATCGTGAATGCTGTTGGCGGCCAGTAGTTGCGGGACCGTCAACTCGATCTGGTGGTCACGTAGCAGTCGGCTGCGGACGTCGGCGGCCATCAGCGAATCCAGGCCNGCCGCGGTGGGTGGTGCGAGTGTTGCGGCGAGATCGTGAATGCTGTTGGCGGCCAGTAGTTGCGGGACCGTCAACTCGATCTGGTGGTCACGTAGCAGTCGGCTGCGGACGTCGGCGGCCATCAGCGAATCCAGGCCGAGCCGATTCAGTGGCCGCGACCGGTCCAGATCAGCGACGGCAAGCCCGATAACCGATGCGATCTGCTCGACCAGATACTGCTCGAGCGCCTCCGATCCGGCGATGGAGTGTCCTGACTCGGAGCTCCGGGCGACGGCGACCGGGGTCGGCGTGGGCCGACCAACTACGTTCCTCTCGGAGAGCGGCTCCCCTGCTGACGGTGGATATTGGTGTTCGCGATGTCTTTCGTCCGTGCTAAGCAACTCCTGCAGCAGCGGGACTGCTGCGTCCTGCGGATAGGCGACGCGATATTCACCCCAATTGGCAGGCAAGTGGATCATCCGATGCTGCTGCCGCAGCATGTCGTCGAAGAGCAAAGGAGCGTTCTCAGGGTGAATAGGATGCATACCGGTCGGCCGAACGGTTTTTCCGGCAGCCGCACTCAGCCGTGCGGCCAATCCGACCTGGGACCAATAGCCCCAATCCACCGCAGTGGCCGGTAGCCCGCGCGAACGCCGATGATCCGCCAGTGCCTCGACGAAGGCGTTGGCCGCGGCATAGGCGCCGAGCTGATGGGCGATGGTGGTGCCCGCGAGGAACGCTATGCCAGAGGAGAACAACACGAAGAAATCCAGTGGCTTGTCGCCGAACAGCTTGTGCAGAACCCAGGTGCCTGCGACTTTGGGCCGCAAGGTGCTGTCGATTTCACCGGGTGTCAGATCGATGATATTGGCGGGGTTGAGAACCGCGGCGGAGTGGACGACCCCGGCGATCGGCGGCAACCCCGCGCGATCCAGTCGATCCAGCAGCGCCGCCATCGCCGGGTAGTCGGCGACGTCGACGTCGGCGTACTCAACCTTCGCGCCGCGGGTGCGCAGGCGTTGCAGGGCAGCAGCTTTCGGGTCGTCGGTCGCTTCGGCGTCGACCCGTTGCCGCCCGGTGAGCACCACTGTGGTGGCGCCGCGGTCGATCAGCCACTGCGCGCACAGTTCGCCTAGACCGCTGAGTCCGCCGGTCACCAGGTAGCTCGCGTCCTTCCTGATCGCCGTGTGACGTCCATCGATCGCGGTGCGGTCGGCCGAGGTGGGCGGCAATGCTAGAACGAGCTTGCCGGTGTGCCCCGCCCGCATAATGAGACCGAACGCCTCGCTGGCCTCAGCGAGTGCGAACTCTCGACATTCGGGTGGATCAATCGTGCCGTTAGAGATCAGATCGACAACGGTGTGTAGCAGTTGTCCCGCTCGATCAGGCGCGTGTTCGACGAAGTCGAGCGCGTCGACGTGGAGATAGCCGCGGCCGTGCGAAAGCAGCGACACCGCCAGGCGGTGCCCGTCTGCGGCATTGGTGACATCGGCGTAACGACCGAACAGCGGGTCCAGCAAGGAGAAATTGGCCTCCACAGCGTCGCCGATCAGGGTATTGAGTATCACGTCGACCGTGCCGCGCTGCCCGCGGTCGTGGCGGCGGAACTGGGCGGCGAATCCGACGGACCGTGAATCGCCTACGTCGGCGGCACCCAATCGGCGCACGAACTGGCGTCGGGCCTCGTCTCCGGCAGTGCCGTATACGGTGGCTCCCCGCCAATGTGCGATGTGCAGTGCCGCCATTCCCAGCCCACCGCTGGCTGAATGAATCAGCACGCGTTCGCCCGCGGTGACCGCGGCGCGTTCGACGAGCGCGTGGTACGCGGTGCAGTACGCGATGGGGATCGCGGCGGCCTGCGCAGCAGAGATGTTGGCCGGGCGCGGCACTACCATCCGCGCGTCCACGACGACGTGCGACCGGGTCCCGTCGGGCAAGAAAGTGATGACAGCATCACCCACCGCGAAGTCGTGCACGCCCGCACCGAGTGAACGGACCACCCCGGCGCACTCCAGCCCGATCCGATGCCGGTGGCCGATGTCGGGTTCCAGTCCGGTCAGCGTGAGGACGTCCAGGAAATTGAGTCCGACGTGGCTGACCTCGATTTCGACCTGCCCGGCCGCAGGCAAGGGCCGGGGACAGTCGACCCATTCCAGCGCATCGGAACCGCCTCGACTGCGCAGCATTTTCCCACCGGCGTCGGATTGGGCATCGGGCGCCGCTGATGTTTTTGGCGCGGCCCCGGCGGGAACCAATCGGGGCACGTACCAGCGTCCGCGCCGAACGGCGAGACGATTCTCGTTGTCGCAACGACTGAGCACGCTGAGAATCCGGTCGGCGTCATCGACGGGGTCGACAGTGGCAGGGTCGAGATCGACGCAGGTCAGCGATCGGTGTTGCTCCTGTCCGAGCACAGGTGCGAGCCCCCACAACGCGGCCTGCCATGGGGCCGGACAGGCTGGATCGGCAGCGGCCGCCTGCGCACCGCGGGTGACTACAACCACCGGAGTCGTCGTTCGGCCCGCTTCTTGCAGGACCAGTGCGAGGTTACGCAGACCGGTGCACAGGTCCGCCGCGACCCACTGCACTGCCTGCTCGGATGCGCCGGCATCAATACCGTCCGACAGTGCGGCCAGGTAGATGGCACCCGCCAGCTCGGTGCCGGGCGGCAGCTGCGCGAGAGCTACGGAGATCTCGGTGGCGTCGCTATCGGACGGGCACGACAGGACTGTCGCGCCGGCAGTGGCGAATCGGTCGCCCAGCGCACGCACCTGTTCGCCGCCGTTCGATATCACCAGCCACGCGCCAACCGGAGAGGGACGCTGAGCTAGGCTCGCCTGCTGCCAATCGATGCGATATCGGTCTACCGTGGCAGTCGATTCGGGGCGGGCCGGGCTATCGGCCGACGAACTCAGAAGTCGTGCCCGAACACCGATCAGGCGGGCAACCGGCGTTTGGCTCGCATCGAAAACCGTGACGTCGGCCCGCGGTTCGGAGTTGGTTGTGGCCGTGCGCGCATGACACCACAGCGGCCCACCGATCCGGGGCGCGAGCAGCTGGATTTCCTCGACTCCGACCAGGACCCCACCGCGCCCATCGGCCTTGGTCGCGCTGATCATCACGGCGAATGCGGTTTGCAGGCACGCATCCAGCGCCGCGGGGTGGAACCGGTAGCCCTCTGTGGCGGCAGCGCGGATGCTGGTCACCACTTCCCCGGATCCGCGCCACATTTCGGTTATCCCGCGGAACGCCCCTGCCCATTCGTTTCCACTGCGCGCGTGCTCACGGTAGAACTGCTCACCTGCCTGCCATCGGGTGCATCGGCCTCGCGCTTGCGCCAAAGCGTCTATAGCAGTAGAGGTTTCGATCGAGTCGGAACGCACGGTCGCGCGCATGTTGACTGTCCGGGCGCTGGAACGCAGGGCGCTGGCCACTGTCAACCGGATGGGACGGTCCGTGGAGTCGATGCTGGTCGTCAACTCGATATCGGCGAGATCGGCAGCGTCCAGCGGCAGCAGATCCACGAATTCGGCTCTTTCCACAGTGATCGGCCGGTCGGGGAACACCTCGGCAACCGCCGACAGCGCGGCGTCGACGAATCCAGCACCGGGCATCACCGACCGTCCGGCGACCCGGTGATCGAGGAGGAATCGGTCCCGTTGGTGATCAAGTGTCTTGCTTCGAACGTGCTGTGTGGTGCCGCTCAGTGCGTCGGCCACGTTGTGGTGGTCGCCGGAAATGCCCACGCTGCCTGCGCCATTGGTGGCGGACTGGATTACGGGCATGGTCTGGGCAGGGGGCGCAGCGGAGGATCGCGTGGTCGGCTCGCCCGACGAGCCGAGCGCCGGCCACGGGCAGCTGGGAGCCTGGTGCCAGAATTGGGTGTGCTGCCACGGGTAGTGTGGAAGATCGAATACACGACGGGTATCCCCGTACACGCCAGCCCAATTCACTGAGCAGCCCATGGCATACAGTGCTGCCAAGGATCCGAGCATGCCCTCGCGTTGAGGTTGGTCGCGGCGCAATGAGCCGAGCGCCGTCACCGGAGTAGCCGTCGCCGCACCGATCTCTTCGATCGCCGGCGTCAGCAGCGGATGCGGGGACACCTGCAGCACGACTGTCGGGCCGACATCGATCGCTGCGGCGAGCGTGCCGGCGAGCCGGACCGGTTCGCGAAGGTTGCGCCACCAATACTCATCGCCGAGTTCCGTTCCGGCGATCACGGTCCCGGTCACCGTCGAATACATCGGTGTAGTGGTGTCTGCAGGCCTCAGGCCGGCTAATTCTTGTTGGAGCGGCTCACGCACGATATCGACCATCGCGCTGTGGGCGGCATAGTCGACCGGGATGATCTGACAGTCCACCCCGTGGTCCCGACAGAAACTGTCGAGTAGATCGATCTGCGTCGGAGCGCCCGAAACTACGGTGGAACTCGGACTGTTGATTACCGCAACCGAGACGTCGAACTCCTGGTCGTTGAGCAATTCCTCCACCGCATCGGACCGCAGTTGCACCAGGGCCATCGCTCCGGGCGGGCACAGTCGCGCCGCCAGTTGGGCGCGAGCACACACGACCGTCGCGGCCTGCTGAGTGCTCAACGCACCCGCGACATGTGCCGCAGCGACCTCACCCTGGCTTTGACCGACCACCGCATCCGGTTCGATCCCCCATGCCCGCCAAGTTCGTGCCAACGCTGTACCCATCGCCCACAATGCGGGCTGGACCAAATTGGTCAGTTGCGGCCACGCCGTATCCTCCCGATCGACCGCGTCGATCAGGGACCAGCCGATCTGTTGTACGACGGCGCGATCGCAATCGGCCAGCGCTTCCGCGAATACCGCGGTGTTGGAACGCAACTCGCGTCCCATGGCCGGCCACTGGGAACCCTGCCCCGGAAAGACGAACACTATGCGGGGGCGCTCGAGCACGGCCTGCTGCGACGCCCATACGCGGGGATGCTGTTCATCGGACAGGTAGCAAGTCAAGCCCTCCGCCATCTGCTCGGGGCGCTCGCCGCCGCCCGCCAGCCGCCACTCCATATGCCGTCGCCCGATCGCCGCACCCGCGCAAATGCCGCCGACGTCGGCCACGCGCGATCCGTCGACATGCAGCATTGTCCGGTACGCCTCGGCCAGCGCGCGCAGAGCCGGTCTCGTGCGCGCCGACAACACCAGGACTTCACTGCGGTCCGGTCTCTGCTCGGGAGCCGACACCGGTGGCGGGGAAGATAACACGAGATGCACATTCGATCCCGACGCGCCGAAGCTGGTGACACCCGCCAGCAAACGCCGATCAGGGAGCTGTACGGCGGCTCGCGGGAGTTCGATCGGAGCGTCGTCCCAATCGATCGCAGGATTGAGCTGGTCGATGTGCAAACAAGGCGGCACCGCTCGGTTCCGCAGGCAGAGAATCGCTTTGACCAAACCTACGACACCCGCAGCGGCCTCAGTGTGACCTACGTTGGCTTTCACCGCTCCCACGAGGCACCGGCCTCGATCGTGGGGGCGTTCGCCGAGAACGGTCGCCAGGGCCGTGAGCTCAACCCGGTCTCCCGCGGCGGTGCCGGTGCCGTGCGCCTCCACAAAATCGAGATCGGCAGGATCGACAGCTGCCGTCGCATACGCGGCCCGTAGAGTTCGGATCTGGCCTTCGATACTCGGTGCGACTATTCCACTGCCTGTGAAACCGTTATTCCCGCTGGAGCCGCCGAGTATGACCGCATGCACTCGGTCGCCATCGGCAAGTGCTTTCGCTAGCGGCTTCAGCAGCACCAAACAGACAGCGTCACCACGGACGAACCCGTCCGCCGACGCATCACCGAATTTGCACCGGCCATCCGCGGAGTGCGCCCCCGCAGCGTTGAAAGTAATCGAATTGTACGGCGTCAAGATCATATTGCAGCCGCCGGCCAACGCGAGATCGCAATCTCCTGCCTGCAGGCTTCGGCAGGCCAACTGCACCGTTACCAGCGAAGATGAGCAGGCCGTATCGACCGTCAGCGAAGGGCCGGTCAGATTGAAACAGTAAGACAGCCGACCCGACAAGGTGGCTCGACTGGTTCCAATATCTGTGTAGAAATTGAGATCATCGATGTCCCAGATCTGCCGCAGCCAATAGTCACTGTAGGTCGATCCGATGAATACGCCCACCGGTGACGAGGTGGCGTGCTCCGGTGCGATACCGGCATCTTCGAATGCCTCGTGCGCCACTTCGAGCAGCAGTCGACCCTGTGGGTCCACGCGCATCGCCTCACGCGGCGACACGTCGAAGAACGCGGCGTCGAACGCGGCCACATCCCGCAGGAACCCGGCACGCGGCGTGGCAACCTTCCCCGGAGCCCGCAGGTCGCCGTGGAGGTTCTTCAGCCACGATCGTTCGGGTGGGGCCTGACATACGGCTTCCTCGCCATTCATCAACAACCGCCACAGCGATTGCGGATCATCCGCTCCGGGGAACCGGCCAGCCATTCCCACTATCGCGATGGGATCAGGGCTCCCATTCAAGGGCGGCGCCTCAAAACGTGCATTCATTATTTTCCACCTCGGAGATTCGAATGTAATCACTTGATGGATCGAACTCACGAACAGCCCAGAACCAGAGCGCCCTTCAAGTCGGGCCACACTGGCTTGGCCGCTTCGGAATTCTCGACCCGGGTAACCTCCGATCAGTCATACGCCTCTGATGCAATTCGGGCTGCTTCGACGCCCGCAGCGAAGCTGGCTTCATGCGAAGCGTCGCCAACGTATGATCCGGCGAATGCCACTATATAGTTCGAAATTAGATGCAGCTTACGTTGGGGAATAATGGTTTCCTGTGTCAATGCCGGAATTTCGTGGGTCATTTTATGCAGAATGCGATCAGGTTCAATGTTGTCGGCGCTTGATTCCGGGCTCGTAATGTATTGTAGTGGCCCGGCAGTGTTCTGAAACTTGTTCCAAGGATAGTGAAAACTGCCGTTCTCGGTGCAGGATGTACGAGGCATATCGCCCATGCTGCTCAGCCTCCGACCCGCCGCCTACGGTCGTCAGCCGTGTCGAACCCGCAGTCGGCCAACCACTGGGCGCTGTCCCTATCCAACCGGTCCGCGTGCGGACTGATCAAAGGTTGGTGCGCCATCCGAACAGAGTGAATGAGATCTTCAAACGACATTCCTGTATTGTCCAGCGCGCTGTCAGATAATGGGCCCAATAAAATTGGCCCCAAGTTTCATGGGAGCCCGGAAACGTCTTGGACATCCTCGTCCAGTCCCGGCGGAACGCCAAGGCGGCCAGGCGTTTCCTGGCCAAGCTGATGCGCAAGCAGTGCCGGGTGCCGCAGGTGCTGGTCACCCGACAAGCTCCGCTCCTACGGAGTGGCGCACCGGGAGTTGATGCGGTCGGTGGAACACCGGCAGTCTCGCTACCTCAACAACCGGGCCGAGAACTCCCATCAACCCACCCGGCAACGTGAACACGCCATGAAGGGCTTCCGCTCACCCGGTGGGGCACAACGGTTTCTGTCGGTGTTCAGCCGGATATCCCCGCACTTCCGGCCCCGCAGGCACCGCTTGGGTGCCCTGCCTACCGCGACGAGATGACCACCCGCTTCACCACCTGGAACCAGGCCACCGGCCTGACCGCGGCAGCCTGACCACAATGGGCGATACCCCGACCGGCTATGCCCTCACCCACCAAGTGACCAATCAGTTGACAACGCCGGTCTTCTACCTGACAGTGACCGAGATCGCCGCCGGAGTCTCGTGCGGTACAGATCACCGGAGGCCGGGCCGCCATCGACCGCTGGGCGTTACCGGCGGTCGCGGTGGCCCTGGGTAACCGGACGCCCCGCCCTTCACCGGCGATCTGATCAGAACAGCATGTCTCGTACCCGCAGCGGCCGGTACCCGGTCGGGCCGAGTTGGGCGAGCTCGGCGTCGATGTTGACCTCAATCGCGCCGAAGAAATTGATGTTGGCGCTGTGCGCCGGGCTGAAGTGGGCCAGGACCTCATCGTCGATACGCTGCCCGGCCCGGCGCATGTGCTCGACCGCGAGCCCGTAATATTTTGTGGTCCAAGCGATCACGGCGTTGGTCGCCAATGTCAGGCACCGGGCTTGCTCGCTTTGGTCTGCGAGCTGGCGGGCCCGGATCGTGCCCTCGTGGGCATAGAGCAGATCCCGGCGCAGCGCATGCAGGGACTCACCCTTGTTGAGCTGGCGCGAGATCTTGCGCCGGTAGTCCGGGTCGGAGGGGTATTTCGCGGCGTAGACGGTGCGCCGCAGCGCCCTGTACTCCTTCAACGCCGCGGCCAGGGTGTTCTGCCGCGCGGACGCCGAGAGCTTGCCGACGCACAGGACCACCACCTCGAACAACCTGGCACGCACACCCGCTCCCACGACGGCCATCACCGACACTGACCTACCAGCTGAGGTTTGCGGTTCTACTGCGGGTCGGGTTGGCCTGCCCGCGTCTATCGGTCGACTGCGACCGGAAAGCTCGGGTGTTGCTCACGCCGCCACACTCGTTCAGGGGTGACGGTGAGCAGATCGGCCACCGCGCAGATCACGGCGCGGGTGCCGTCGATGTGGTCGAGGTCGGGAGTGATGACCAGAATCGTCGGGCGCGGTTCACCGCGAGCGGCCGCCCCGACGAGCAGCGCGTCGATCGCATCGAGCAGCCGTCCGGTCGGACGGTCCATGCGGGGACCGATATCGACGGTTCGCACCAGGGTGTGGTGGTATTTGCGTGCCATCGCCGCGATACGGTGTTGGAACCATCGCTGACCGGCGGGATCGGCATGGCGCAGGGTGAAGGCGACCGCCACCCGCTGGCACTCGGTCATCGAGGCTCACCTTCGTACTGGGCCAGGCGTCTTGATCCGGGACACCGTAGGGGCGCGGGGAGCCGGAGAACCCGACACGTCGCACGAGGTGCTGATGACCGGGTATCCCCACCCATCTTCTCACCCGCGCCGTTCGCTCCTCAGGGTTTGGGCAAACCCTGGGCATCGACCTTTTCTTCCGCCATACCCATCCCCACAGCGGGTGCTCGTCTGTCTAGGAGGCGGTGAGGGCGGGGTATGAGCCGCCGAGTGCCAAGGCGCGGGTCGGGTAGATCACGATGGTCGAATCCAGGCCGCTGAGCTGCGATGGCCGGGTTGCGGCGCCGAAGGCGATAACCGCGAAGACGGTCTCAGGCCAGGCACGCGTGTTGGTGTGCAGCAGCGGCATCAGCCCGAAGGAGTCCAGGAATATAGCCAGTTAACCTATGTCCATGGCCTTTGAGATTGCGACCGGGTTATTCACTCTCGCAGGCGCGACTGTTGGTGGTGGTGCGACATTCGCTGTCAATTGGCTGACTGCCCGCAACCAGCGCAAGCTTGCCGAGCAAACACGATCACAGGCGGTCGTAGACCGGAGGTACATGGCCCACATCGACTTCCTGGCTCGTGCCGACCGCTTTCAAGAAAGCCTCCGGTCGCTTTGGGAAAGGTTGCTGGACCGAAGCCCTGGTGAGGTACTCATCTCTACTAACGTGGCATATCTTGAAGCCTGGGTAGCAATGTCGGACGCCCGAGGCAGCGCGCAAATCGCCGGGCCGCCTGAGCTGGAGGTCAAACTAGTCGCCTTCCATGACGCGCTCAAGGTCTTATCCAGCCACACCGACCAGTGGTATGTCGACCGCGCGGCTGAGGACACTGATGCCAGACAGGCACGCGCACAGCGGCTTTGGGGCAAGGTGGAGGCGAAACGAAGCGAGTACATCTCGCTCGGACAAAAGACCTTGTCTAAGTGAGTCACCCTCCGACTTGGATCCCCACCATCATTTCCGCAGGTCAATTCGTGTGTTTAGCGTGTGTGTCCCCCTCCGGACACAGTACGAGCCGAAATCCCCTGCAACGCAAGGGATTTCGGCTTTTCTTGTATCGGTGGGCGAGTTGGACCCCCACGAGGCGGGCAATCAGCGCCAAACGGTGTCGCCCGGGTGCTCGGATGTGGATAAATGGGCTGAGGGGCGCGTGTGCGGTCGGTCTCAACTGGCATCCAACTCGAAGGACTAAACAGTGGCCGACAAACGTATCGAGGAACAGGCCGATGATCTCGAAGAACCCGACGTCAACGGTCGAATCCCCAAATCGGTCGCGGACTTCGTCGGAGACTCCGAGCCCGCTCGCGGTACCGGGCCCGAGGAGCTCACTCCGCACGGTCCTGGTGTGACCGAGCGAGACGGTGGATGGACCTCGACCGCTCCCGGCCGCTGACCCCGCAGCGCATGGAATTGGCTCGACAGGTGTACGTCGGTCTCGTAGAGGCCGCGGCGACCCCGGTCTTAGCCTTTCACCTGCCTGTGGATAGGCATGACCGAATCGCCGCTACCACCACAGTGCCCGGAGGCCGGAATCCGTCGGTGGGCTCGTGCACCCACTCTCGATACCCCAACCGCGAATCGAATGGCGAAGGCAACGCGACCTCACCACCAACCGGTACGACAGATACGTTGTGGCGGAACAACTCTGCGAACAGCGCAGTCTCGCCCGGGATGTCCGGACACACGAGGAACGTCCACCTCTTCGAGCGCGGGTGCCAAATGATCGGCCCTACACGGCCATTGGACTGTGCCAGCATATGCACCTTGACCAGCGCACCGATGTGGGCGGGCATCGTGACCGCGCCGACACTTCCGACTATGAAAACGGTCCGTGCCAAGTCCAGCCGTACACGGGCGGGCAATCCACATGCGACTTGATAGAAGCTGCGCTGTGACTCCAAGGCCGCGGCTTGCTTGGATCGGAGAATCTCGATGTTCTCCACGGCGGGTCACTCCATCCCCGCCGCTGATAACCCTGGCCCGGAATCTCGTTCGATCATGCGAGCTTTCAACTCAGCCATGAGCTCGTGTGTGGACAGCTGTGCGATGGATTTCCGGATTGTGCTAGTGATCCAGCCCGCCCGTTCCATCTCCTCGAGCAGCGCGGCGACCTCATCGACCGTGGGCGTATTCACCTCGTAGAACAGAATCTTGCCGATTACCCCATCCTTCTTGCTGGGCCGGGGCGGCCCACCGGCCGTGTACTTCGCCAGTTGCTCATTCGTGCCATAGTGCCGAAGCCAGTGCACTTGGCGGTAGCAGTGCTGCTGCGGTGTCGTGTCATCGTGGTCTTCTTCGTCATCCGAACCCATTGCTCGCGCCTCCTGGATGCTCGTCGGTTGCAACGCGCCCCACGCCGAGGCAGCACACATCGATTGACGGCCCAATGTGTAGGTGACGGAACACCTCATACTCGGCTTTGGGGCTTATTCGAGCGTCGCTGACCTGGTGCTTCGATCCCAGCCACAGAACCGCACACCAGCGATACGCTTGCGACACGGCTAGTTGTCGGCGCGAGCGGGGGCAGCGATGATCAATAACTCGTGGACACGCGTTGAGGTATTGGCCTTGCGTGTCGATGCGCTGCGGCTGACGCAAGAGCAGTTCGCCGAAAAGCTCGGCTTCAAACCGCCTACGATCCGGAAGTGGGAACGTGCCACGAAGGACCGACCGGTTCGCGGCGAGTCCGCGCAAGCGCTGGATACCTGGCTGGCGCGACTCGATGATGATCAGCGAGCGCGGTTCCGTGCGGCGACGGTTGAGCGTGTCGCGGTCGTGCCCATCGTGGCCGATCGCACCATAATTGCGGACAGCGTAGAGCTAGGGGACAGACCCCTCGATTCGCGAGGAGCCGGGGACGACGTAGTGAAGCGGCGACAATTCGAGGCTCTCCTCACGGCTGCGCTCGTCGACAGTTCTATATTCACAGGCAGCCGTATCGGACTCGGCGACGCGAAGCGAGTCATCGACGGCGTTGCGCGGCTGAGGCACCGTGAGCAGGCTATTGGCGGCGTCACACTCGTAGAGGAGGCAGTAGGGTGCCTTGAGCTCGCTAAAAATAGCCTCGATACCTGCACCTTTGACGAGGCGGCTGGAAGAGCGTTCATGAGTGCGGTAGCCAATCTTGCCACGACAACCGGTTGGCTAGCCTACGACGCAGACCTGCATAGTCTCGCACGCCGTTGCTACGCCGACGCGTTCTCGCTGGCGAATCAGGCCGCCGACAACGATCTGACGGTGCATGCGTGCCTCAATGCCGCGAGTCAGCTGATATCCCTTAGTCATCGAGGTCAGGGAAATCCCCACCGTGCGCTCAGTTTGGTCACCCGTGCGCGCGACCTGATCCGCGGTGATCCGCCTGGCCGTGTCCACACGCTGATCGCAACGCGAGAAGCGCAGGCATACGCAGTCATACGTGACCGAGTCGGGTTCGGTCGGGCGATATCGAGAGCATGGCGTGAGCTGGACTTTGCGTTGGAGCACGAGTTTGTCGATGAGTGCCCGGAGTGGCTACGGTTCGTCAACTCGGCCGAGGTCCGGTGCCATGAGGCTCGCGGGTTCGGCGAACTCGGACAGTTCTCCAAGTCTGCTGATTTGTCGGCGGGACTAGCGCTCGATCAAGCAGGTGCTCGTAACGCTGCGAACTACCGGGCGGGCTGGGCGGCTTCACTGGCGAAAGCTGGCGATATCAACGCTGCTGTTGCACAAGGGCTTTCGGTCGTTGGCGACCTCGAGAGATCGGTGTCGTCCACCCGCACATTGCGCCTTCTCGAGCCAGTCCGTAGCGCTGTTGACGACCGGCTAGGGGACGAATTCCGGGAACGATTCGACGAGTTGGCGCGGAAGGCAGCGGTTTCCGTATGAGCATCGGCAGAGCACAGACACTGCACGGCATCGAGTTTCAGCATTACACCGCTGCGGAAGCGCGCGAGCAGCGTGAGGTGGTCGAAGCGATCTTCCGAGGCTCGTACACCCAGTCCGGCAGGGCGTTCAGCACGCCCGAGGCATTCATGCGGCGGTTCGACAACTACACCGATCCAGGGCGTGACGGTGAATTCGAGCTTGTGATGGCTAGATTCGAGGGGAATCCATGCGGCCAGGCATGGGGCTGGCCGCTACCGGCGAACGCCGCGTGGTGGGGTGGGCTGTGTCTCGATGATGGTGATCTTGCCGCATTCACCACTGAGGATGGTTCACGCACATTCGCCCTCAGCGAGATCATGGTGCTGTCCGAGTTGACCGGTCGGGGCATCGCGCACGCACTTCATGACGAACTGCTGAGGAACAGGCGCGAACGTCGCGCGACGTTGCTCGTGCGGCCCGACAATGATCGCGCGTACAAGACGTACCGGAAGTGGGGCTGGTACCGAGTCGGAACACTCCGGCCTGGTTGGCCGGATGCGCCGACATTCGATGCTCTGATTCGAGACCTCGAGTAGCGCCAACACGACTGTGACATAGCTCAATTCGCAGTTTGGGGCGGTCACCGATCCTGAAACAGCCCGTTCAACAACGAGCAACATATTTGCTTGCCAGCACGCCGACGGATACGGCTCGAAGTATGGCTGTCCACACCGAGTTGAAGGGACAAGGTTGATGATCGAAACAACGCTGTTGGAGACGCTGACCAGCGACGCCGAACGCGACCAGGTGCAACAGCTCGTCGTCGGAGCGGTCGTCGTGCACGAAGGCAAAGTCTTGCTGCTGAAACGACCGGCTGGCGACTTCATCGGTGGCATATGGGAGTTGCCCAGCGGCAAGGTCGATTCGGGTGAAGCTCTCGATGAGGCGCTTGTCCGGGAGGTGAGAGAGGAAACCGGCCTCGACATCGCGGGTATCCGAGAGTACTTGGGCGAGTTCGACTACCGATCCGGCAGCGGCAAGAAGAGCCGACAGTTCAACTTCGCGGTCGATGTCGTCAGCCCTGAACCAGTCGAGTTGACCGAACACGATGCCTACACCTGGACCAGTTTGGCTGAAGAGCCACCAGTCAGCGACGCCGTGAAGGAAGTACTTCGCATGTGTCCGACTGTTTGATTTGTATGGCAAAAGAACCTTCGATGGCTTGACCTTTCGTGAGCGGCTCTGGCTCCGCAAGGCTATCGCCACCTGCCGCGCTCAGGTGTCCGTTGTGGATTGACTTGTGGCAGGGGGCATGTCGTGAGCACCGGTGCTTCAGTTGGCTGGCAGAGGATGGGCCGGGACACTTGCCGGATTGGCCGACGCGATACCGGTTGAGCGCCAAGCCGCCGCGGAGGAGGGCAGGTGTGGCTGGTGGGCTGCCTAGTACGGGAAGATGGTTGAATGGTGCGTCGTACCGACTCGGCACGGATCGCGAGTGCTGGGGTAACGCAGACTCGGCACGCGGTCGAGACGGGCATGGGCTGGCTGTTTCGTGAGCAGCCGCTTGAGGATTACGGGATCGACGCTCACATCGAGGTGGTCGACGACGACACTGTGCGCGGCAAGTTGGTCGCTCTACAGATCAAGGCCGGCCGAAGCTACTTCAGCACACCTGCAGACAAGGGTGGCTGGTGGTTCCGCGCGAAAGCCGATCACTTCGAGTACTGGCTCGACTTCGCGATTCCGGTGGCTATCGCACTGGTCGACCTGGACAGCAGGCTGTGCCACTGGCAGCTGGTGACGGAGTCGACGGTCGAGAAGTCCGATGGAACCTACTGGAAGCTGCGAGTCCCGAAGGTCCACGTCCTTGACAGCTCTGCGGTGCAGCCATTAACTGACGCGGCCGACAATGCCTCCCGCCGCACGCGCGGACCGTTGGGGGCGCTGGTCGACAAACGAGATTTGATCGAGTCTGTGGCCCGCGAATTGTTCGCCGCTCCCGAGATACCGTTGGGAAGTCGGAAGTTGGTCAACGGGACCGGCTTGTACTGCCTCTACTACTCGGGCGCTGACGAGCTCTACTGCCCAATAGCGAACGGGGACCCTGCTCTACCTTTATACGTCGGCGCAGCGGCGTCGAATAGGCGTTTTGGCGACGGGCAGGTGAGCCCAACCAGCCCGTCAGCCCTGTCGCGACGCCTACAGTTGCTGGCCGACATTATCAGGGAGGTTGAGCATCGGGCACCCAGCGAGTGTGAGCATCGGCTGTTTCTGCACGACTTCACCTGGCGTCGCCTTGTGGTTGACGATATATGGGCCAATGCTGCCGAGCAGTTTATTGTTCAGCAATCGTCGCCGATCTGGAACAGGGTGGTGCGCGGTTTCGGTAGCCATAGCCCCGGCTCACATCGGAAGGCCGGGCGGAAGTCACGGTGGGACACCCTGCATCCTGGGCGTGAACGGGCAGACTCGTTGGAGTCGGCAGAGACCGTATCGGAGTTGGAATCTCTTGTCCAGGCTCATTTTAAGAATATGTTGAAGGCACCCGAGAGTCGGTCATGGTCGTCTGTGTCCCCAGCGGAGCCTTCGAACCCGTAGGACAGCAGGGTGTCCAGGACGGCTTTGTTGGCGTAGGGCTCAGAACATTCCTGGCGATCTGTCATCAGCAGATGCTCGGCTCTCGTCGGGTTTGACTCCGGCGCCGGAGAGATGGAATCGAGTAATCGGCTTGGTCCTTCGTCTTGGCCGGCCGGCGATCTCTTTCTCACCGTGCAAGATGTGCAGGTAGGTGTTCTCGACGACGGTGACGAGCTTGCCTCGGTGTCGCGGGCCGAGTTTGGTTGAAGGGGCATAGACTGGACGACTTCGGGTGCCTACCGGATCTCGACGATTGCGTGGCGTTCGAGCCCACTAGCGCCCCCGGGACTGTGGCCCGGAGCCCGCTGTACTGCTGGCGGCCGTGGCGCCGCGCGCCTCCGTAGATTCCGTGAGTAACCTGCCTAGGAGGACGAAGGCCTCACAGCACTGCCCTCAGCCGCTCCATGATCGGTATGGTGCGGTCGCCACGTACTAGCCGTGGTTCGGCGAGGCTGAACGGCGCGTCCTCACGCACCGCCTGCAGCACTGCGACGAAGGCTGCGTCCGCAGAAAGAAACACATCGCAGTCGAGTAGGTATGAACTGTGCTGCTGATCGGCCGGATTGCCGCCGGTGACCTTCCGGTCGGTTTGTACAGTGTCGACTGCCCACCGAATCCACTGTCGCGGAACTGCCGCCAAGGCCACCTCCTCGAACCAGAACCGGGTGAAGTCGATCGGATCCGACCGCACGGCAGCCAGGTCGACATATGCGCCTACCCAGTCGGCGAAGGTGGTGTCCTCGGCGGTGAATGGCGCGCGGCTGACAACCTCGACCAACTGCTGCCAGAACACCATCCGCGAGTCCAGCCTCCACGCCTCAATCGGATCCCCATTCCATCCTTGCGCGCACCGCGCGGCCACCTCCGCCGAGCCAGAGGCCAGTAGCGCAGTCAGTGGCCGCATACTGAGATTGCCTTGCAACAACAACGACCGGTTCTTCTTCTGCAGCGCTACTGCAGCATCGAAGATCGGTTTCTGGGCGGCTTCGTGATCATGAATCCGCTGGGCATCCTGTACTGCCGCTCGCCAAATACGTCTGGTCCAAAAAGTGTGCAGCGAAGCCGCTTTCGCGGTATCCGGCATCGTTCGCATCCACTGCGGGCGCAGGCGACGGATCTCGGCGACTACCTCCGCGGACTCCACCTCTGCCTCGGTTGACAGGCGACCGCGCGGATAACGCGCCAATGCGCTGATGATCCGCTGCCGTACCTGTGGTACTGGATGGCGCGCAACCTCCATCAACGTGCTCGGTGCGACCATCACCTGAAGCGATCGGGATCGTACCAGCGCATCGAAATCTGAGGAGGCACAGTCGTCGCCGATAGATGACCATAGATTCGTATCGAGCATGATTGTGGAGGTAGCTTTCACTGGGTCCTCCTCCGCCCCGTGGATCCGAGTAATGAGCGCGCAATACCGCCGTGTTGCCTCGTTGTCGGCAGTCCCATCGAGTACCTGCCTGCGAGCATATCGGCTGCAATCCATCAAGATCGTCCGGCTCGTTGTTTCTTGGTAGCTGGACTGATACGCCGAACACCCCCCTGCGCTGGGTGTCGCAAGGGCGCTTCTGGGCGCAGTGCAGCACACGAGCGTACCGGGGCTATACGACTATTGCAGACTTTTCATGGCTGACTGTAGTCGGGCCGCAACAAGTTCTGCGGGACCCACGAGGCGGTATCGTCCTTTGTGCTCTTCGAGCGCGTCGATGAATGGCGAGGATAGAAATTGCAGGGCCTGAACGATGGTTTCGTGCAGTATTCCGAGTTTGCGCAGGTCGCGTCGAATTTCATTAGGGCCTAGCCAGTTTCCGTCGTACATGGGATTCTCGTCCCGCATCTCAAGGTCCAGCTGCATGATGACGGCGTTCAGTACTCCCAACTGACGCAAGCGTGCCTCATGGTGTTGTTGTAGTTCGGCGCCTCGATCGTCGGCGGTCATCTCTGTAGCGAATAGCGCTTGCAACTCGTGCGGTGAGAAGGGGGCCTGCGAGTGCAGAAGTACCGCCTCAGCGAGGGTCCGGGCGTGTAGGACCGCAAGACATGAATCAGCGGCAGCGTCGGCATGGACACGTCGATGGAATTCTGGACCGACGAGAACTGTTGTCGCAGCACTGATTTTGGCGCGATGTTCTCGAAGCCCTTGGGAACTGACTTCATGATCAGATACGGGGCCGTCTGCCGATGTCTTGGCTTCTACAGCCAGAACGAGCTTCTCTGCAGGGAGCGGCAAGATTGCGGCCACATCGGTTTGCGCGCTGCCCGACAAGTGCTCAGCCTCAAGTCCGAGGTAGCGCAGCGCGTCGCGGACAGCCACCTCGAAACGCGTCGGGTGGCGGCTATCGTGCATCGCCTCGATCAGTTCGTCCGCGATGCGAGCCGCCGTTGTCGGTTCCTGAACGGTGGGTTCGGTGCCCGATGTCGGAATGGTTGACTGCGAGCCAGTTTCGACTCTGTCTGCGCATGGAAGATCGTTGAGAAGGGCACGACCGACTGGAGTGAGCTGGAAGCGTTGGTGGTCGAACTTCTCCAGAACTCCACACGCGCGCAAGAGCGCAAACCGGGTACGAATTCCTGGGACTCGCAATCCGTCTCGGCCGTATTGCGTGCTTCGTGCCGCAAGAGCTGCCGCGTCTGCGGGACCGTTGTGTAGTTCGTGGAGGATCTCGCCGATGAACCATACGTTTGCGTGGACGATGCGTACGAGGTCGAGATCATCATTACTTTCCAGCCATGCTCTAGCTGCTGCAGTGGTAGACCATCGACCCATCCCGACCCTTTCGATGAGCCCGAGGAACCTCAACGACGCTCGCGCCTGCCGCGCGGATGCAAGCGCTAGACCGTAACGCTGAAACAGCTCGTCCAGAGCTTCTTCCCCAACCTCGGAAGTGGCGGCATAGGTTGCCTTGCTGAGTACTTCAAGTTGTCCTACGCCGTCGGGGCTGGCGAGGAGCAGGCTCCTCGCCTCGGTCCGAACACCATGGCCTTGCGTGTTAAGAGATTCAAGGATCTGACCGATCACGGGGTGTGCCTTCGCTACCTCGGTGACGCTGCCAGGAGCCATATCCTCGGGTTCTCCGAGCGGAAGCCAAGCCGACAGTGCCGCGCCGGCCGTGGTCAGGTGCACCGCTCCACCGTAGAGTTCGATATGTCCGGATGCCCGTAGCCAGGTTGTCCTCTTCCTCAGCTGGTCGAGGGCGTCCCAGTTCATCCCATACCGCGCGTTGGCGACTACGCGAAGGTCATCGTGAGAGCACGGACCGTCGCTCAGCAAGCTCAGCAGTTCGCCCACCAGGCGAACATGCCGATGGAGATGCAGAATCAGCAACTCTGGATCCGAGGTGTGTATCCACTGCTCAACGCCCTCGGCCAGAACGACCCTATTATCGCGACGGGCAACGAGACTCGGTCCCAACTTTTTGACCAGTTCTGCGACGGCTATGGGTCCGTTGAAGCCAGCCACAGTGACGGCTTCGTCTGCCTGGCCCGCGCTGGCCAGGGCACGAAGCAGCGGTGTCAGATTATTGATCCATTGCTCGCCGGAGCCTGGCAAGGAGGGAACAGTCTGAATCCGGTCACGCCACGCGAACGGTCCATAGTCAGCAGCGCCAGCACCGACGTGATAGTTCATGTCAGAACGGTAGCGACTGAGGCCAGAAGCATTGTGGAGATGTGCGAAATACTAGGCATGGCTGCAGCATTCACGCTCAACAGCGGCTGGTCGAGGCTCCGGGCAGTGCAAGCCTGGCGATGTAGCGGCACAGCGTTCGACTCTGCCAACGCGCCAACGGTCCACCTGCGGACCCGTTCATGCCGCCGATCTTGTTGTCCGCCCGCAGTGGACCCGGCTTACGGGCCCCAAACCAACGGCTGCGTTTGCTGGCTAGTGCGTGCCCACTTGAACGGAACCGGCGGGTTATCGTGTGGCGCCCCGTTTCTCGGCACCCAGTGTGACCTTGCCCGGCGCCGGCTCCGCCGTGTGCGGCTTGCCCGTCATCGCCGCGAGAGCTCCCACGACGGTGTACCCATGGTTGCGGTCGTCGACCCAGACAACGTCGAGTGTCGGAGCCGGAGGGTCCTGGTCCGTTGGTGCTGTGGTCGGTTGCACCTCAGGTAAGCCGTGTCATCATCTCCGCAGATCGATTCGTGTGTTTAGCGCGTGTGTCCCCCTTGGACAAGTTGGTTCAGCGGCGGCGAGTACCTCCCCCTCCGTCAGTCGTGTTCTCCTTGAGGAGGGCCTGGGCGGCATCGTCGAGGGCGGCGTAGCGCCCCTGTTGGGCGCTACCCGCACGGGTGACCGGTGAGGAAGGTGCGAGCAGATCGCGGTCGCGGTCGGTGTAGTTCTCGGAGACGTAAAGGAAGTAGCTGCGATCCCACAGCCCGGCTTGGACGTGAGCCCACATCGAGTGCAGGCTTGCGCGGGTTCGGTACCGGTCTCTTGCGGTGGGCGATCTGGTCGGCACGTTCGGGTACGACGGTGCGAATACTTCGGCGGCGCAATATCTTCCGATTCGCGACGGAGGAGTATTCCCTGTCCGCGATCATCACGTCCGGGTTGCGTTTCTATCGATACCCAGAGTGGTCCCACCCTCTCGGAAGGGCCGTGCGGGCACTGGACAGGTTAGGTGAACAGTCGTTCGTAGGATTGCTGCGTAATTGCCATGTGTCGTCGAGATGCCTGGTCATCGGAAAATCGTTCGATGTGGTCGCGAATATCACCTCCGGTGAGGTTCGCGAGCAAAGCCTGCTCAAGGCAGTATCGGCTGAGGTGGAAAGCGAAACTGGCGATTGTTTCGCAGGTTCCGGTTGTGATCGGGCCGCCGTGGATTGCGGAATTGCGTACGCGGCGTAGGCGATCCAGGTGGCGGTCGAACCGCCGGTCGATTGCTTCCAGTTTCGCGTTTAGTGCGGTACCGGACTCGAAGGCGCCCGCTACCTCGGCCAGGGCACGGTGCAGCCAATGGCTAGCGAAGATATCGCGTAGCGCGGCCGCGTGACCGATTGCCGCAAGAGGAATCAGTTGGTCTGCCTCGCCGTTCCATTCGTGGAGGTCGTTCGTCAATCGCCGCAACTCCTCGGGGGGCTCTGCGAATAGTTCACTGGAAGGACTGTTCGCCGCAGTTGCCTCCATCACAGTGTTGACGAATTCGATGAGTTGAACGTGGGAGACCGCGTTGCGGAATCGTTTGCTCAGAAACGTCGTCCAGTCGTGATCACCCGCCCATGCGGTCACGTGTTCGAGCGCTCGGACAGCAGCCATCACCAATTCGACTGGCCCGGTATCCCATGCGCTGGTCAGTGCCGAACGCAAACTCAGCGCGACCTCGACCTGTTCGATGGTCGCGATACCGGTGATTGTGGTTATGGCGCCGACATCCTCGAGACGGTGACCGATGTCATCGATGGGGCGACGAGCCTGTCGGGCAGCTGCACTTGGTTGGGGCCAGATTCCACCGCGTCGTAGTTTTCCGTCGGTGTAGACGGTTTGGCTGTGGTGCAGATGCCAGGTGCCGGGGAGCGGGTCGGTGATTTGGACCAGTGTGGCGGCGATCGCTCTGGCTTGTGGCACCGCCAGATGCAGCGGGATAGCGTCCAATGATACGCGGACGTAGACGATTCCGGGATCCTCGTCCCACCGGATTTCCTCGCCTGTGCGAGGGTTTCGTATGGGTGTCGCGAGTTCGGGTGGCCTGAATTTGACGGCAGAACTGGAATCGACACGTCCGACGAGCGGACCCAGGAGTTGTGCGGCATAGAGGTTGATGTTGCCGTGCGCGATCTCCATCTGTCTTATGTGGGCGTCGTCGAAACGCAGCCATACCACGCAGTCGCCGGTCGGACTCGGGGCGGTGAGTACGGCTTCGCATAGCGCCAGTTTCTGGAATGGGGGGAGTGGTCCGGATCCATCGATCGCGAGGTCTTGCTTCTTGTCCGCAGTGAGGAGACTGAGTAGATGTTGGGGGGCCGCGGGGCTGTCGTTCAGGATCTCGGTGCACCGGCCGACGATTTCGTCTGTGCTCTGTCGACGCATCTCGATGATCGCTGACCAACATTGCCTGCGGGACTCCAGACAGTCGGTGTGCCTGGCGGTGCTCCGAGTCTCCCTGATCATGTCCTTCCAGGCTGCGATCACCGCTGGGTCGGAGACCGTCGCCGCGAGAAGTTTGTCGGCCGCTGCCGCTGCTGCGGCGCGGGCAGTTTCATCGAGTTCGTGCTTGCCGTTTGTCTCCGTGAACAGACTGCACAGGTGAGATTCAAGGATACGGTGCTCGTTGTGCAACAACCTTCGCAGTCGAGGGCCAGTGAGGCGGAAGCTCTCCTTATAGTCTCGAATCGCCGATTGCCAGTCGCGGTGTTGAATCGATCGGAAGTCGCGCGGGTCGTGTAGCCATGCCAGCAGTTCCACGGCGGCGTGGGGGATCGGCATCACATCGGTGTAGACGACGACCTGCTCGTTCAGAATCGCGACAAGCTCGCTGAGCCATCGCTCGTCCTCTGGGATGGTCACTCGCACCTCGCTCGACTCGGGAGATAGGAACAGGCAGATCGAAGGATATGTCCAGGGTGTGCCGATCCCACAAAGGTTCGGCCCGATCGCGGGCGAGTTTCCTTGCGGCTTGCCGCAGTCCACCACAACCAGGACATACGACGCCAGCCCAAGGCCGTCTACAGCGCCGAACTTCTTGCGTGCCCGATAGCCTCTGGCAACACAGGCCGGAAAACAGTAGCAGCGCCGCGGACGAGCGTTGCGAGGAAGTAGTGCCCGACAGGCAAGGCACGTGCGAGGTCCGGACCGGCGGGCCATCCAACCATTGTCCCCGCTCCGCGTGAGCGAAGGATGCCGTTCGACACCGACATTCACCTTCGCCAGTTGTGCACCAGGTCCACTCCTGTGGGGTCGATTCCGGGCTGGCTACTGCCTGAAATACCGCCCGCCGCAGCCCGAGGACCCGGATCTGTGCTTCGAGCGCGGCCGTGTGTGCTGCGGTGACTCGGCCAGTGAAGTCTCACGGGCCCGGATTCGTCGCACTGTGGGCAAGTCGATATCCAGCTCGCGCAGTGTTCGAACCGGCCCGAACATGTCGGTGTCGCCAGATACTGTTCGGCTATAGCCAAGTTCGCTTCGGTCGAGCGTCGACTTATAGGGCAGGGATCTGGATGAGTGGACGGGACGCGGCACACGGGTTCGAGTACCAGTATCTCATCACGTTGGAGTATGCGCTGGTCATGATGCTTCCGTCCGATTCGGAGTTCACCGATGTTCACATCGAAGGTGTGCGGACTTCGAAACTGGAGACGGACAAGGAGATCATCGACTTTTCGTTGGTTTCGGGGTCTCGTGATCACACCGTCGCGCAGGTCAAGAGCGGCCGACCGGGGAGCACCCTGTCCGCCGCTGATGTGCTGGTGATGCTTGGGCGAATGTACAGCCACGAAGAAGCGCATCGGTACTTGGTGGTTACGAATCGTGCGGCAGGGGGCAACCTCGTCGAGCTGCTGGAGCTGATGACAGGCGGCACCGCACATATTCGCACCCAGGTTCTCTCCCTGGTTTCGCGGGCAAATGTCGCTAACAATCTCGCGGTAGCGGGGCGCGAATTTTGGGAGTGCTTGCGCCGTACTGAAATCAGGCTCGATCATCGCGACATCGAACAGGTGAGAGCCGATGTTCAGGAGCTGGTCCGGACTGCCCGGCATCGGGTCGCGCCGGCATCGGTGGGGTGGGACGCGACTGGGTTGTTGACGGGCTACCTGGTGTGCGGGGTGATGACGCGAGCCGCCGGACCGCAGAAGACGGCTCTGTCCAGGGCTGAACTGTCAGAGGCATTGTGTTTCGACGCCGACAAGGTGAAATCACTGATGCACCAACGAGACTGGGCCGTTCACGTCACACCACCTCCACGTACGACGGAGGTTGCCCGCCGGGATCTGCTTGCCGAATTGGCCCACCACCTGCCCATCCCCATCCCGCGCGATGCAGCGCCTGTATGCCTGATCAGTGGTCTATCCGGAATTGGCAAGAGCAGCCTCGTCGCGGCGTGGGCGGACGAGAACGCCTACGCGTACTGGGCGATCATCTGGATCGACGCCACCAATGAGCCTCGAATGAGGGAGTCATACAACATCGTCGCACGGTGGTTCGAAGACAACGGTTTGATCGCCGGCGACCAAGCCGTCCCCGTCGAACGGCGAGTATCCGCAGCGCTGGCCCGTAGTGCCAGACCGTGGCTGATGGTGTTCGACAACTGTTCCGACCAGGCCGTTATCCGCCCTTGGATTCCGCAGCGAGGGCACGGGCACGTCGTTGTAACCAGCACTGACCGGACTCCGCTATCGGGCTCGCATACCTCGCAGCTGGAGGTGGGGGGCATGGCACCTGCCGAGGCTACCCGCTTGCTGTCCCTGCGTTTGCTCCATCATCGACTGCCAAACGGGCGTGAACAACGAGCGCTTGATCAACTGGCCGCTCGCCTGCACCGCTGGCCGCTCGCTCTCGAAATCGCCGCCGCGTACTTGCTGACCACCCAACTCGATCACGACGACATTCCCGGTGCGGTTGCAGGGTTCGAGCATCTGCTCGAACGGGCTATGGCCGACCTGCCCTCTGCGCCCATGGGCTACCGCGACTACCCCCTCACTGTGGTCGGTGCCATCACTATGACGTGGGCAAGACTCACTGCTCGAACTGGTGTCGCTGACATCCTGGCAGCGAATGCGCTGCGCACCGCAACGTTCCTCGCGTCACGACAGATTCCCGTCAATCTGCTGCTGGGGTGCGCCGGAGAGAATGTCGATCAACAGTTTCCGCACTACGCCTTGGCCGATCCGCCTGCGGGCGAGGTAC
Organism: Nocardia suismassiliense; assembly: GCF_900269665.1. Classification (GTDB taxonomy): domain Bacteria; phylum Actinomycetota; class Actinomycetes; order Mycobacteriales; family Mycobacteriaceae; genus Nocardia; species Nocardia suismassiliense. The sequence goes on along the minus strand of NZ_LT985361.1, from coordinate 5,847,632 downwards.
TTCGCGCAATACAACGCGATTGCCTTGTAACCGTGGACGAACAGATCCCTATCTCCCGATCCGGAGCACGCGGCCCGGTTCGGCTGTTGAACGTTACAGTCGCGATGAATGACATCGTGCAACTGGTTGTACGGCAACTGGTTGAACATGAAGACCAAACCGAACCCGCACTGTTCCGGGCTGTCTACTCCACACAAGCATGGATGACGTTCTTTGGTGCGGGGGGCGATATCGAGCTAACTGCCAGCCTCCTGCATCACGCCGTCGCGGTGTCGGCACTCGCTTACGAAATGGACCCGGTCAGCCAGGCTAACGCACAACTGTGGGGGAATATCGCCAGAACTCTTGCCTGCTTAGGCAAATGGGGTGAGGCGGTCCATTACCTCTGCATGGAGCAGGCTTGCCTCGAGAACCTTACCGACCGCGAGGTCGGCGACTTGCTGATCCAGTCCGTGGCGTATACAACTCGTGCGTTCTACAACCTCGCCGACCACTCACACCATGACACATCCCTCATCATCGAATCCCTCGAGAGACTGATCGCGATGATTCCCACAACAGCGGACCGCCACCCAGAGGCCACCGGCGCGGCGATCGCCGTCGGATCTGCTACCGTACGAAATCTACTGGAGGACGGTGCGAATCATCCCAAGTTGAAGGCCATCGCCGCAGCCTTGCATGACTTCCAACGGATAGTCCCACCAACGAAATATGGCCAACTTTTGTATTAATGGAGCTTGCGAGAACCGCTGATCCTCAAGTGATTCGCATGAACAAGCGGTAGTAATACGGCTGAGCGAATAAAGTCCTGGGCGCGATTTCGGTGTCTCGCACGCGCATCACCCAAGGATGATTAGTTTACCACATTCTGGTTCATGGAAGCGCGTTCGTAACCCAATCCTCGATTTTGCTATCAAGCGCCTGCGCAAGTCGCCATACGAAATTCTTCCACGATTGGGCGCCTTTGAGGTGCAGTGCGCCTGGCGTGCTGCCTTTATGGGCGATCTCACCTCGAATGCTGATGAAATCGGACAGATTGGCTTTGACACGCGTGGCCGACATCTTCTGCCACCGACATTTGCTCAGAAGATCCGTCCCTAACAGCCTGTGGTGCAAGTCCACGACCTGGCCTGGGCCAGCGGTGTTGATGCCAAATTGGCTTCGTGTGGGGTCTCCGTAGACCAGAAGTCGGGCTAGCTCACACACCTTGGTTCGCCAGTGGTCACCCGCAAGATCCCAAGGGTCGACTTCCTTTTGCTTGCTCGCAAAATCTTTGATCGATTGGGGCAGAATAGCCACGTCTGGGACATCGCGCGCCACCTCCTCAACTGCCCAAACTGCGCTGTCTTCGACATAAACTTCCCATGCCGCATAGATCAGCACCAAGCTGGAGCGAAGCAATGGCCCTTCGTCGCTGGAAGGTCGACCGCGCCCACCGCTGGTTGCCTTCGGATGATGCGCGAGCAGGCGATCTACGTCCGATAGCGCGGTTTGGAGTGCGTCCAGAGCTGGCGTCGACATACAGGTAAATCGACCAAAGAGTCTATCTCATTACATCGAGCGTTTAACTCCCTATAGGGGACGAGAGCAGAGGAGGCGGGGCCCACTTACCAGCCATGGCAGTGTCCGAGACACGCCGACACGAACTTCCTCGGAGCCGTATGCAGCCAATTCGTGCCGCGACACATCGCCGAGACTGGTCCGAAGAAGCCAGGCCCACATTAGATTTCGGTCAAATGCGAGGAAACAAGCGGTGCCCTGCGATCAGGCAAGAAATGGCGCTGATCTGCCCGGCGGTCAGCGCTGATGGGCCGGCTGAGATAGTGGCCAGATCTTGTCAGGGCGGTTGTGAACCCGACCGAGAGCTGCTCATAAACTCGAATTCGAGGCGGTCGCCCGACGTGGGCGAACGGAACTTGGGCCGCGGTGAGGCGGTGACGCTCGGGGCGGGAGCGGCGCCTAGCGGGCGGGAAGTATCCAGCTATTGGGCGCCTCCGCGCTTCCCGTCCCGACCCGGGCGTCGAGGTCTGACCAGACCACTGGGAGAGCCGGGAGGTCTCGATTCCGGGGCGCTCTAACGTCAACATATGCGGAGCTTGTCACCATTTCCCCAGGTCGATTTGTGTGTTTAGCGCGTGTGTCCCCCTCCGGACACGACCAATACGCACACGGGTGGTGGTGGCTGAACTTCAGCCACCACCACCCGTGTTTCGTGGTTGTAGGTCATCGTGAGGCCGAGTTGTCGGTAGACCTCGAGTTTGTCGGTCGGGTCGGCGGCTCGCAGGATCTTGATGAGGCCGCCGAAGGACTCGACTAGTTGGCGAATCTCGTTGCGGCTCAACCTAGGGCGAGCCTTGGTTTCTGCTTCCAGTGCGGTCAGCTGCGCGGCAGCGACCTCTCGTTCGGATTGGACTTGCCGGGTCCAGGTCGCGATCAGTTGAGGGTCGGTGCCGGCTTCGAGCGCGGCGCGGTAGCTGCTGAGTTTGCGGTCGTAGTCGGTCAGTGACTGCCGGATAGCGAGCATGGAGGCGTCTGCCGCGCTGCTGTCTGGTTGGGCGCTTTCGAGCATGGTGAGGGAGTGCTCGATCTGATCACGGCGGAAGACTTGGGCGAGCCAGGTGTCGATCGGGTCGATGATTTGTTCTTCGCGGAGGTAAACCACTGTCGGGTGGTCGATCTTGTTGGCGATGGCGTACTCGGCGGGGGAGCGGCATCGGTAGTGGGCTTTGTCGTGGTTCCAGTTGCCTTGCATCCGGCGTCCGCATGTTTCGTGGGTCAGCAGTCCTTTGAAGGCGTAGGGGTGTTGGAGTCGGACTTTGCTGCGGACTGATCGTTGGTTTCGGGCGGCTAGGCGCAGCTGGGTTTGTTCGAAGGTTTCTTTGCTGATGAGTGCTTCGTGGGACGGTTGATCGGAGCGCACCCAGTCCTTGGTCGGGTTCCATGTGAGTCTGGTTTGGTGACCGAGGGCGACGTCGTTGACGTCGATGAGGGATTCCTGTTTGCGCTGTTTGTTCCACACTTCGTGTCCGGTGTAGCGCGCATTGGTGAGTATCACGCGTACAGCGCTTTTCGACCACGCGATCCCGGAACGGTGCTGGTTGCGTTTGCGGTCGTAAGCCGACGGGCAGGGGATGTCTTCGGCAGTGAGGCGTTGAGCGATCGCGAAGATGCCGAAACCGTTGAGGTAGTCACGAAAGATGCGCTGGACGACCGGCGCTGTGGCGGGGTCGGGTTCGAGGGTGTGGAGGCGTTTGCCGTCGACGGCTTTGCTGGGGTTGGGGTGTGGGCCGGCGTCGGCGAGCCGATATCCGTAGGGTGGTCGGCCGCCGAGGTAGCGGCCTTCGACTTGGGCTTGGGCGGCCATGGCAGCGCGGACACGGATTTTGATGCGGTTGCGTTCGCCTTTGGACATGCCGCCGAAGACCGACATGATCAGGTCGTGGGCTTCGGACTCTGGATCGATCGGACCGCCGACCTCGGGGACCCACAGTTGCACTCCGTAGTGGACGAAGACGGGGAAGGTGAGCCCGAATTGGTTGCCGTAGAAGGCGCGTTGGGGTTCGCCGATGACGACCGCGTCGAACCCGCGGTCGGGGCGCGCGAGCATGTCGAGCAACCGTGAGGCCTGCGGGCGACGCTTCCACGGAATCGACCGGGACTGCCCGACATCGAAGAACTCGGTGACGATGTGACCGTGATGATCGATGAGGGCCTTGGCCCGTCCGAGTTGCCAGTTGCGGGAGGCGTTTGGGTCCTGTTGATCTTCGGTCGATACCCGTCCTGCGAATGCGAATCGGATCATTGCTACGCCGCCTTCCGGTTCTCGGGGGCGCACCCGATACATGCATTCGGCCGGGCCCCGTCGCAGCGCGAGCAGTCCGCTGCGCGCTCAAATCTGTAGTGTCGGGCAGTGATTCGCGATCGATACGTTGAGCTTGATCGATCCTATTCGTTGTGCCGCGGCGGGCGCGGGTGTGGCGGAGGATCAGCTGCATGAGTGCCGAGGCTGCCGTTGGGTCAAGCACGGGCGCGCTGTCTGGGCAAATGACTGTGACGTCGTCGGTGCTGTGGTCGGAGCCGTCTGAGTCTTGGCGTTCGCCGCCGCTCATGAGGGATCCAGATCGGGAGTTAGCAGCCGCTCGCTGCAATACCGCGATTCGTGACTGCGCGAACCGTTTACGAGGTTAGGCGGTAGCGGACGACCGGAGGGCCGAAGGGAAACCGGAGGCATGACAAGTCACTCTCTGACCCGTCCCACAGATTCCCGTCCATCCTCCATGAAACCTGATCTTCGCCCGCGTGTCGATGGCCTACCTTCCGGGGTGAGGCCCCCGACCGCACGACCAGAGGCGCAATCAGCCGAACCGTCGGGTGCTCGAACAATGGCGGGGCGACATTGGACCACGACGCCAGTGTTGTGCGTGTGCATCCTGTCGGCGCATGGGCCGACGATAGCCGCGCTATCGAAATCAACTACCCCAGAGCGTATTTGGGATAGAGGGTACTCGTCCCGCAGATCGTGGTCGCCCGGCAGTGCGGCGAGGCGAGCAGGGTTCGGCCGTGCCCTGTAGTTCGCCGCGGAGCACTGTCGCAGCCGAAGCTGGCGCACCGCCGAACTCAAAATATGAACAGTTTCGCAAGTTGGCAAACCATCAGCGATTGTCGTCGACCGCGGGTGGCCGGCACCGGCTGTGGTGGTCGGGCTGAAGTGTCGAGATGCGGTCGAGCGAACCGTCACGGATGCGGAGTCGGCCCTAACCCGTGCAGAACCAGCATGATTCGCCGCAGTCTTGTGTGCTCTACGCATGGTCAGATTTGGCTGGAGTGGGCTGCCCCAGTCGGATTCCCCAGTCGGGTAGTAGTGACAAGCGCATGTGTGTGTGACAGCCTGTACCCAGGCTGGCAATGCGCTGGCAATCTTGTGGGAGGGGATTCGGTGAAACAGTCACGTTCATTCACGCCTCAGTACAAGCGATGGCTCTTTCGGGTCCTGCCGCGTGCCGGTGTGGCAAGTGCTGCAGCCCTGATGATCACAGCAAGCACACAGCTCGCGGCCGCCCAGCCAACGTCGACCGTACCGGCGCAGACTCCGACCACAACGGCGCCACCCGCTTCGCCCGCGCCACCAGCCTCGACCTCACTGCCTCCCGGTCAGACGGGCACCACAGTCCCGGCTCCCCTTGATACGCAACGATCTTCGCCGACAAAATCGGCTCTGCCACCAACGACCACCACACCACCAGCAACCACGCCTACGACGACCACACCGCCGACGGGCGTCGCATGTGCACCGAACGCGCGCTCGCGTGCGCCAGAGAAATGGGAGCCGACCCAAAACCCGCAGGCCAGTGTGGTGCCAGGCAAGATGCGTTCGGACTGCCAAAAAATTCCCGAGGGGTTCAGTAAGGATCAGGCGGACAAGGCCGAAACGATGGAAGCCGCAGTCGTGTCCCGGCCGCAGCAGCGTTCGGCGCTCGCTGCACCGGGATGCCAAGTGTATTGGCCGGCGCCCTACGAGGTGTGTGGCGCGATCCGCGACAAATACAACGAGCTGGGTGGGCCGAACAGCTTCCTGTTGTTTCCGACCTCCAACGAGCTGAGCAACCCCGACGGCGTCGGCAAACGATCGACGTTCCAGAACGGGCCGATCTATTGGTCCCCGGCCGGCGGTGCACACCCCGTCGCTAATCACTTCTTCGCGGCTTGGCAGCGCAACGGCTGGGAAGGCGGAGTCCTCGGCTATCCCACGTCTGATGAGCCCGTCAACCCCGACAACATCGGGCGTCGTCAGTATTTCCAGGGCGGCACCATCTACTGGAAGCTCAACGAGGCCTACTACGTCGCGGGCGCAATCCGGGACAAGTGGGGTGAAACCGGTTGGGAAGGCGGGTATCTGGGCTACCCGATCAGCGACGAAACCGGCACTGCTGACGGAGTCGGTCGGTTCAACCGATTCGAGCACGGCGTCATCTACTGGACGCCACAGTTCGGACCGCACCCGGTCAGCGGCGGAATCCTGACCAAATGGTCCTATTCCGGCTACGAGCAAGGCAGCTGGGGGTATCCCACCGCGGACCAGACGGTCAACGGGTCCAACAGCAGCCAGCAATTCGAATACGGCCGCATGAGCTGGCCCACCCAACAGATCGCCGACGCCGCGGTGGTCGACGACGGCGAGATCTCCCCGAACGTCGATGGACCGAGCCCCACGACGGTCGCTGGCTTCGCCGGCGACTCGCGAGCGGGCACACCCGCCAACCAAGGTATCCAGCTGGTGTCCGGGCCATCGGTAGGCAAGGAGAGCTGCGAACCGAATTGCGTGGGATGGAATCTCGCCGACCTCGAGGAGCCGACACTGCCCGACATCGACACCTCCGATGCGGTGATTGATCCACGGTGCTTCAACGCGCCCACCGACAAGCAATGGCGGGGAGGACGCAAGTTCGGGTGCCTGCGGTATCAGGAGCCGATCAAATACATCCGCGGCAACACCACCAGCACCATCCCGGTCACGGTCACCGGCGGCCTCCGCAGCTCGCACAAGTCCGGCGGGTTCGTTCAGGAGTTCAAATTCGAATTCGGCACGGCCACCGGCGCGGTAGGGCAACCGGTGTTCTTGTACAAGGTCAGCGGGGCGAACTTCAACAAGAACAACTCCCGCTACGCCGGACCGAAGCAAGGCACACCGGTACCCCAAGGCGGCAGCCTGACGGTACAGATGTGGTTCGACGAACAAGCGATGAACGACGGCGCAATCGACACCCGTGGTACCCGGCTGGAAGTCAAGTTCGGCAATTTCGATGCAACCTACAGCGACACAGGCAAAGTCTGGTTCGACATGAACACCCTGCGGTGTGACAAGACGATGCGCACCAACACCGGATTCCGGCAAGGTTGTGTCTTCCCAAGTACTACACCAGCATTCGACATGGACCCCGCGCTTTACCCGGAAGCCGTCGGTCACGTCCGCGAGGCATTGGCCGCGGGTATCCCGGGTACCAGCTCGAGCCCACTGCATCGAGAAGCTAACGTCGCTGCCCGCAACCAGAACCGACGCGTCGCGTGTCCGTCGGGCACCGTAATCATGCGGGACCGACAAAACGGCATCACCGGCCGCAGTTGTGACGAATTCCCCTTCGCCTCGACCAAGGAAGGCGCCAACCGTGCACCGAGCTCCGGCAGGACCTTCAATCCCCAGTGCCACGTCCCGGACTTGAACGGCTCGACCGCCACAGGCTGGAGTGTGTGCATGATTGATGATCCGCAGAATCGGCTAGCCGGCAGCTGGCTGGGTAGCTTTTACGGATCGAACCGAGTCATCGATAACGACAGCTTCTACGTGCTCGCCGCGGGAGGACACCTGCCCTGACCGTGGTCTGTCGCCCCGCACGTAGTTGACACCTACAGTGGACAGCGACGTAGGCAGCCGCAGGATAGGCCCAGCCCGAGGAGGGGCGGATGAAACGAAAGCCGATGATCGCGCTGATCACCGCACTTGTTGCGGCCGCCTCGGCCGTGGGCGTGGTGATGATCTCCAACTCGACGAGCAAGCCGGCACCGAACCCGAAGGACTACACAGTGGTCGATACCAACAAACCGCTCGATGGACAGACCGACGGCCTCGACGACCTTGAAGAACCCAACGTCGACGGGCCCATCCCCCGCTCTGCCAAAGATTTCGTCGAGGACTCCAAACCTGGACCTGGCACCGGACCGGAGGAACTCACTCCGCACGGCCCTGCAGTGACCGAGCAAGACGGTGGATGGACAGCAACCGGGCCGGGTAACTGAATAATCGTACTGGCGGTGCTTCCTAGCAGTTCTGGGCCGCGCTTTGCGACACGTTCAGGCTCGGTCAGTTGCGTGCGCATCCGAGTGCTGGACGCATAATCCACGGTTTCCGAGGGTGCAGGTCGTTGACCTGCACCCTCGTTGCTTCTGTGCCGAACGATTCTTACTCGAAGCTTCGATGACATCGTCGCAGGTTCACCTCGCAGGCCCGATATTCGTGGCATCCGGTAAGCGGCCCTTACCGGAGGTCAGGCAGGGCAGACGAGCGCAGTCGGAACATCCCATAATGCCGATGTGCGGGCGTTCGACACACCCCTGACCACACGGTCGGCCGAACACACGTAGAACATCAGGATGTGCCGAGTTTCAATGCAGTGCAGACAGACCGCTGCTAGCTAAACGCACAGGTTCAGGCCGCGAACATCCGCCTGTCATCAGCTGATGCGCTGTAGTTGCCCCGCACCCTGTCCGCTGATGCCTGAGCAGCGAGCCGAGTAACGTCGATGAATGCCGAGGACTGCGCTTTTCTTCTCACGCTTCCAACGTGTTGGTGATTCGCCGCATCTGTTCGGTGGCGACAGCGAGCAGTTCCTATTCGGTGGTCGGTGCGGCGACAACGATGATCAGGCGGACCTCCAGGGAACCGTCCAATAGCGACAGTTGCAGAGTGGACCTCGGAAACCGGAAGTTGCTGGTCGAGGCCGAGTCCTTCTTCTCGTATACATAGGCGGCACGTTCGCCGAGAAGGGGCACGGCGACCTCGGCGTTGACGCCCGAGGCACGTTTCGCGAAGTCCAGGTTCATCTCATAGCCGGTCAACGCTTGACCCTTGTCGGTGTGCAGGACCGTCCGTAACTTCACTGCCGCCAAGTGGTCGGTGTCGAGGGAGCTGTTCTCCGCATGACACGCCAGCTCCGTGCCAAGCTCGGTGTTTTTCTTGTCGCCCGAACGATTTCTGGGCGTGAGTTCCCACCTGTCCAGGACCGACAGATCGATCAGATCGCAGCCACCGGCGACGCGCTCAGTGCTATACCGCTGCCCGCCAACAGAACTCGTGTCCGCGCCGTCGCTTCCACAGGCGGTCGCCAGACCGCCCAATGCCAGGGCAACCCAGATCAAGAGCTTTCGCGCGAAGCACAGCGACTTTGCCATTCGATATCCCTAACGACAACGAAGCACCATGTGGTGCAAGAGAACCTCGCACGCTACTACGACGCCGGTCCGGTCATGAGCCGCTATTTTCACCGGCTCGCGCTGACCGCCTGAGCGGCAATGTCGGATGTTCCGGTACGTCGTCCGGGTGAGGCTCGCGCCTTCGCTCAGATGCTCCTCGGGGATCTACCCTCCGGTGACGTCGGCTTTGGCCTGCCGCGTCGCCAACCCGCAACTTCCAGACTCAGCAGAACACACTCCCATGCCGCGGAGCGCGCGATCCTGAGAGCCGTGGCGCCGGCCGACGAACGCACTGATCTGCCGATGACCGTGCCCTCGACTTACCGGTTCCGGAGCGACCTCATGGTATTCGAGCGGACCGCCGGATACCGCTATGTTCTTGGATACCATTCGCTTCCGCCCGTCCGGAACGAGCGTCCTCGGCATTCAGGACGCCCGGCCCGAACGCCTACGACCTTGGAAGGGCCGATGAATGCTCCAAAGGACTCGCTGCTCATTCGACTGATCGGCCTCGAGTTGGTCGCGGTGGTCTTCGTCCGCGACTACCTCCAACTCCACTTCGACGGGCCGCGTTTGACCAGCTATGTGTGGCCGACCGTCCATGTGGGCGGTAGCAGTCTGTACTTGGGAGACGTCGGGTATCGAGATGCGCTGTGTGCGTTCATCAATCAGACCGTGGTGTCCACCGAGGAGGCCGTTGGCAGGGGTCTTCTGCTGCGGTTCGCGACCAGCGCACTGTCGATCCACCCGAAATCAGCGGAACTCACCGGCCCGGAGATTGCGATGCTCGACGGGTTCTCTAACATGTGTGATGTGTGGCGTCCAGGGGAAGACACGTTCGCCGATCTCCGATGAGAACGCACTCACATGCCGCGGAGCGCGCGTTGGTCCGCCGTCCAGATCCGTTGGTCGACAAGCTTTCCCGACGCGCGCTCACGCCGATGGCCGGACCTCGCTTGCCATCGGCCTGTGACCCGGCCGGCCCCCACCGATACCCGTTGGTACCCCACAGTTCCTGAGTACCATCCGCCCGTATGAAGGACTTCGATGAGTCCGTCGAACGCGAACTCGCACGACTGTCGGAATGAGGTCGCGAAACGCGTCGACACAGAGGCTGAGAAGCAACAGTGCCAGGCCGCAGCGGCCGACGAAATCCAGCTGGCACTCGCCGATCTCGCCGCCTACCGGGAAGAAAAATCCAACCCAGGAGAGTGAAGATCAGTCCGAAACAGAAACGTCAGTGGTACCAGCCTGCACGGTGGTCTCCAGCGGGCTTCGTGATCCGCAATACCCCTGATAACTACGCGGGAATCAAGTTGCTGCTGCCAGACGGCTCACTGTGGTGGCACGTCCCCTCCACCCATGGTCCAGGAACGGAGGGCATCATCGGCGAGTCAGGCGTGGGCGCTGAGCATCCAGCAGGCGGCGGTGTAGCGGACCTGGTCGCCGTGCACGAAGGGGTCGAAGGCGGGGCGCACGGTCTCGACGACACGGGCGCGGGTGGTCTCGTCCACCCCGGCCAGCAGAATGCCGACCGGGCCGAGGGTGGAGAAGTACCAGGTCAGGACGTCCTCGGGCATGGTGCATTCGACATCGATCGGGTCGACGGCGACGCCGGTCCAGCCGCTGTCGCGCAGGATTCCCGCGGTGCGGTCCTTGTCGGCGAGGCCGAATTGGCCGGGGGCGTCCGGGATCCGGGCGGGCAGGTTCGGCAGCAGTGGGGCGGCGGCGCGTTCGGCGGTGGTCATGAAGGGGTTCTCCTCGGGCCCGCGCCAGACGATGCAACGCAGCTCGCCGGTGCCAGTCGCGGCGCGGCGCAGGTTGGTGAACGCCTGCACGGGGTCCTGGAAGAACATGACACCGAAGCGGGACATGATCAGATCGAAGCTTGGCTCGAAGGAGTGGGTCTGGGCGTCGGCCTGCACGAACGTCACCGCCGGATGCGGTGCGCGGGCGCGGGCAGCGGTGATCATCGGCTCCGAGATGTCCACGCCGACAACCTGACTCGTATCGAGCGCGTCGGCGACGGCGATCGAGGTGCCACCGGTGCCGCAGCCTACGTCGAGCACCCGCTGCGCCGACAGCTTGCGGGCCGTGTCGACCAGTATCTCCTCGAACGGCCGCAACACCTGATCGGCGACGTGCTGCGCCTCGACCCAGGCGTTGCCCGCCTGTCCATTCCAGCGCGCCTGCTGGTCTTCATTCCGCTGCGTGGGATCCATGCCTAGACTGTGTCAATTCAAGTCGACTTGAGGTCAATCATGGACGTTCTGGACATTGCGGAAGTCGCCCGGCGATCCGGCTTGCCCGCCTCCACGCTGCGCTATTACGAGGAGCGCGGGCTGATCGCCTCGACCGGGCGCCGGGGTCTGCGCCGCCTGTTCGACTCGGCTGTGCTGCAACGCCTTTCGCTGATCACCGTGGCCGGCAGCGCCGGATTCTCGCTCGACGAGATCGCCCGCATGTTCGGTTCGGACGGGCAGCCACACCTCGACCGGGAGATGTTCACCGCCAAAGCCGACGAACTGGACCGCAAGATCGGCGAACTCACCGCGATGCGCGACGGTCTCCGGCATGCCGCCGCCTGCCCGGCGCCGAGCCATATGGAATGCCCGAAGTTCCTCGGAATCCTGGGCCAGGCCCCGAGCGCGGGCGCCCCACGCCGGAAATCGATTCAGGACAGGTGAGCGGTGGTTCGGTAATTCGCGAGCCAGGCAGGGAATTCGGTCAGGCTGCTCAGGATGACATCGGCGCCGGCCGCACGCAGTTCCGCCGCATCACAGGGGCCGGTGGCGACCCCTACGGCGCGCACCTCGGCCGCGCGAGCGCCCTGCATGTCACCGACGTGGACGGTAAACACCGTGCCGGGGCCTTCCGGGGTCAGCACGGGAGCACCAGGTGGTAGAAGTGCCGTGGGCGGCGAATCATGCTGCGGGACAGCGTTGGTCATCGGTTGCCTCCCGCCTGGTCGTAGATGATGTGTGCGACGCGGTGTCGGTGTTCGCCGATGCGGCGTCGCCAACCTTCAAGACGTCGTCCGCGGGTTTCGGATCCGTCGATGTCGCCGCCGTGACGTCAGCTATTTTCTGCTGCGGCGGTCGGACGCTGCCGCGGCGGCGGCGGAGCTGCTTCCATCAGCGGCGGCAGCGGCACGCTCTTCGGCAGATGCGGATGTTCGCGAGATCGGCTGCCGCCCAACGGTTGCAGCTCAGCGAACGCCCGGAACGCGGTGTGGGTTCAGGCGGTCATCGCAACACTTCGTTGAGTGCTTCTGATGGCGTCTCGAACCCAAGAGTTCATCGAGCCTCGGGGTGTGCGAGCCGTAAGGAAGCTCGTGCAGCCTTCACGGGCGGACAGCCATCGCGGGATGCGGCTCACTAGTTTGGAAGGACCTGCACACCGAGGGTGGTGGCGAGCACGATCGCTTGGTTCGGGTCGACGATCGCGCGGGCGATCGTGGTGGTGAGGGGGTCCAGGGCCGAGATGTCGCTGCCGCGTAGGTCCGCGCTGGTGAAGTCGGCTTTGCTGAGCCATGCGCCGGAGAGATCGACGTTGCGGAAGCTGGCCTTGTGACAGCGCGCGAATGTCAGGTCGGCTTCGCGCATGCGCACGTTGTCGAAGGTGGTGTTTCGCAGGTCGGCGCCGGGTAGGCCGGTGAAGGACCAGTCGCCGCCGGTCACGGTGAGCAGGGTGAAGGTTGATCGGTCGAACATGCTGCCGGTGAGCTTGCAGCTGGTGAACTGGGATTCGAAGAATGTGCAAGCCGTGAATGTGCAGTTCAAGAATGCCGTATTCGTGTGCCGAGATTGATTGAAACTCACATTGCGGAAGGCGCACTCGGTGAAAATCGTGTTGCGCGAGACGGTTTCGCTCATGTCGACGTCGAGGAATTCGACGCGGGCGTGGTTGTCGCCGACCAGCACACGCCCGTACCAGTCCTGGCCGCGGATTGTGCTCTCGGTCGGCGCTGCGTGCTCACCTTCGCGCCGATCAGCCATGGGGGAGTCCGGACTGTGAGGTCATGGGCGCAGCCGACTGCCTGGATGTGCGCAGCACTCCTGCGCTCCCGTGCTTCGGCGCTGTCGCGGCAGCAGTGCCGGCAGCGGGGTCGGTGCGGGATGTGAGATGGGCCAGGAGCGCGTCTTCGACTATGTGCAGGGGGAATGCGGGGTCCTCCGCGGCTAGGGAGAGGCCACCGCGGATGGCGGCGGTCAGCAAGACCCGGTCTGCTTCGGGATCGGGTGACCCGAGGTCGCGAAGCGCTTGGGCCACGGCCGCCAGGAGGTCGGCGGACTCGTCGTCCGCGCCGGCAGCACGCAATATCCGGCGTACTTGGGGATCAGCGAGCAGGGCCGCGGTCGCACGGCCTTCCTCGATCTCCTCCGTGGAGGTGCCGAGCCCTTGCAGCGCGGAGCGGACCAGCAGTCGCAGCCCAGCCTCGGGCCCTTCGTTTCGAAGTTCTGCCAGAGCTGCGCGGGTGCGCTCACGCCAGTGATCGGCGATGTCGATGAGCAAGCCGTTCTTGCTACCGAAGTAATGCGAAGGCAGCCCGTCGGCTACGCCGGCCTTGGCGGCAATTTGCCGCAGGGTGGTCGCGCCGAAGCCCTGCTCGGCCATGAGCAGGATCGCGGCGGTGCGAATCCGGGCACGGGTGGCGGCCCGGGCTGTTGCCGCCGCTTCTGGCGTTCTGGGCACACGCCCTCCTTCTGATTTTGAACGATAGTTCAACCCTACCCGATGTCCACGCTTTGTCCCGGTGTAGGTTGAACGACGGTTCAAATAACCGAGGCGAGGACACTCATGAACGAGATCTATCCATTCCGTATCGCGATCCCCCAGCGCGACCTCGACGACCTGGCGGCTCGACTCGAAGCCACGCGTTGGCCGGATGAATTGCCCGGCGTCGGTTGGGACTACGGGGTCCCTATCGCCTATCTGCGCGAGTTGGCAGACTATTGGCGCACGGGCTATGACTGGCGCGCGGCGGAGGCTGAGCTCAATGGCCATCCCCAGTTCACCACCCGTATCGACGGTGCGAACGTCCATTTTCTGCACGTCCGGTCACCCGAGCCGACAGCGGTTCCACTAATCCTGACCCACGGCTGGCCGGGATCGATCGTCGAGTTCATGGATCTCATCGCTCCGCTGACCGATCCGCGTACACACGGCGCCGACCCTCGTGTTGCCTTCCATGTCGTCATACCTTCACTACCCGGTTTCGGATTCTCCGGACCGACGACCGAGTCCGCTTGGGACTACCGTCGGGTGGCCGCCGCGTGGCTGGAGTTGATGACGCGACTGGGGTATGAGCGGTTCGGCGCCCAGGGCGGTGACTGGGGCGCGGGTATCTCTCGCGAGTTGGGAGTCATGGCGCCGGCCAGGCTGCTGGGTGTCCATCTCAATGGTTCACCGACGATCCCGTCGGGCGAGGCGGAGGGTCTGGATGATCTCGATGCCGCACGCCTGCGCGGCTGGCATCGTCACCAGCAGGAGAGTTCGGGCTATGCCGCGGTTCAAGCGACTCGGCCACAGACTCTGGCCTACGGGTTGACCGATTCTCCTGTCGGGCAATTGGCCTGGATCGTGGAGAAGTTCAAGGAATGGACCGACCCGACCGCAACATCGGACAGTGCTGTCGGTCGCGACCGTCTTTTGACCAACGTGATGATGTATTGGTTGACCGGCACCGCGGGGTCCTCGAGTCGCTTGTACAAGGAGTCAACCCATAGCGGAGGTGCGGTGACGATCTCCACGGTGCCGACCGGGATGGCGGTGTTCGCCCACGACATCACCCTGCCCGTCCGGGCCTTTGTCGAGCAGACCGACAACATCGTGCACTGGAGCGAATTCGCGCAGGGCGGTCACTTCCCGGCCTTGGAACAGCCCACGCGACTGACCAGCGATATCCGCGCCTTCTTCGGCCGACTCGACACCAACTGACCCGGCGATCGCACCCGGACGGGCAGGCCCGCCACCAGCGGATGAGGCCCGAAGTTCAGCATGCCACAGCTCCGGGAGCCCGCAGGCGCTCGATGTATGAGCATGCCCCGAAAAGTGAGCTTCATGTTCGATTCACTACTGCGAGATCGCTTTGGAACGGCGCGAATTGGCGAGAAACCGCAGGTTGTCGCCCTACTTCGGCGAGACCTCGTTTGTGAGCCAAAGCGGAGTAGAACACGAGTTCTAGATCATCTTAAGGTTCGACCACCGCAAGAACCGCAGCGATTGGGCGGAAGGGAGTCGACGATGACAACCACTGAGGAACCTCGGTCGGGGCTGACAGTTTCGGGCAAACCGATGTCTATACCGTTGCGAGATGTCCGGACGATATCGCGGCAGCTGGTCGGGCATTTCGTCGACAACGTGATCCCCTGTGGGACGTTGCCCGGCGACGTCATCGCTGGTGATGTCACCACGGTCACCCGGATCTGTTTGGAGCTGTCGGTCAGCATGCTCGACGGCCGCGATATCCCGGCCAAGACGGAACGGCTGGCCGTGGCGGCCGCAGAGTGGGCTCGTGAGGGCGTGCCGATCGACACGATCCTGCATGCCATTCACGAAGGCTTCAAGGTCGGAATGGATCTCATCGTATCTTCCGCGACGGCAAAGGATTACGCGAATCTGATGGCGGGCGCGAGACGTGTGGTGGAGTTGCTCGACACCATGAGCGGGACGGTCGCACGTTCCTATGTCCGGGAGAACAAGGCGGTGGTGAGCGAGCATCACAACGCCGTTCACACCCTTACCTCCGCTTTGCTGGGCGGCTATCCCACCTCGACCATGGCCCGCGAATGCGGAATCGCCCTCGCCGAGGAGTACACGGTGCTGGCGCTGGCCATTCCGGAGCACCCGGATGAGCGCCATCCGACGCTCGACGGCAAGGTCGTTGCCCGCCGCAAACTGCGCCGTTTGCAGGCCGAACTCGCCACCCGCTGCGGTGACAGCGCGCTGGCTCTGCTCAGTGTGGACGGGGGGACGATCCTTCTTCCGACCCAGGCGTGCGCCGATGCGGGTCTCGATGAACTCCTCACCCAGCTCTCGGCCGCCGCGCGCGTGCCGGTCACCGCGGCCGTCGTCATCGCCGCGGTCGCCGAAGTGCCCGGCGCCGCAGACTGCGCGCACGAATTGCTGGATATGGTGCAGCGTTTGCAGTTCGCCCCCGGGGTTTACCGATTCGCCGATATGGCGCTCGAGTACCAGCTGACCCGGCCGGGTCCGGGCCGGGAGCGATTGGCTTCGCTGCTGGACCCCCTTGACGAGCATCCGGAGCTGCTCGAAACCTTGCGCAGCCACATCAGCAACAATCTCAATCGCACGCGCACGGCCCGGTTGTTGCACATCCACATCAACACGGTCGACTACCGGCTCCGCCGTATCGGCCGAATCATCGGTATCGACCCGCTCACGACTTCCGGTCTATGGCAACTGCGTTCGGCTCTCATCGCCCGTTCGTTTCGAGAGCGCACCCAGGATGATTCCGGGTAGATCCGGCTCGCTCATCAGGCTGTCAGCCGATTCTTCGGCACCGGGCGCAGACCGCCTTCGGCACGTTTGAGCACGGCCCTTGCCGAGTCGAGGGCGCGGTCCTGCGCGAGGATACCCTCGTAGAGGCGCAGCAGGGCTCGTCCCGGTTCGACACCGAGTTCCGCGTCGAGGCGCTGCCTGGTCCGATGGAACAGATGCAGCGCCTCGGACTGGCGGCCGGAGCGGTAGAGGGCCAGCATCAGCAGCTCGCACAGGCGCTCCCGCAACGGATTCGCCGCGAGGAGTCGTTGCAGTTCGACGCTTGCCTGACGATTGTCACCGAGCAACAGATGCGCGGTGACCAGGTCCTCCCAGGCAAGAGCCCGTTGTTCCTCGAGGAAGGCGGCGGCGGATCGGCAGCGTTCGCCGGTGTGGGTGTTCAACAGTGCCGGCCCGCGCCACAGCTGCAGGCCCTGCTGTAGTGACCGCAGCGCACGCTTCGGATCCAAGGTGAGGTCACGGAAGCCGCGTGCGGTGCAATCGAGGAATCGGTTGGCGTCCACGGTATCTCGTGGAGTATCGAGCAGGTAGCCGCTCTGCACCGCACGCAACTCGATCGATGTCCCGACGATTCGCCGAATCCGTGTGGCCTGCGCCTGGAGTGCGTTCAGCGGATTCTTGAGTACTTCGCCCGGCCACAATTCTTCGGACAGCTCGTTGTGGTAGACGGTGCGCTCGGCCTGGAGGGCGAGCATGGCCAGCATCGTTCGAATTTTTCTGGCTCGCAGTTCTGTGCGCCCACCGCTGGTGACGAGGGAAATCGGCCCGAGTAGATCGATATAGACGACGTCGTCCTCTTCGGGTGTAGTGACGGCGGGTGCGTCCCAGGACCGGCTCAGAGCCATTAGTCAACCTCTCTGCTGGTATTCGATATGAATCCCCCCGGGCGAAGTCGCTGAAGCCCTCATCGCGATTTTCCTTGGCCAGCAACCCTCTAGTGAGCGGTAACACCCATCGCCCGGTTTGCTTATTGGTTACCTGCCCCCACCCGTGCGGCGCGGGCTGGGGGCCGCCGACCCCCGCCGGTGGGTCAGCGGCTCGTCAGGGGGTCGGTCAGTGACGTAGGTCAAGGTCGGTTGTCGAGAAGACGTCCGTAGCCGCTCACTGCGATATTGGAGTAGTTGTGACAGCGCAAGATTTCCTGCTGGAGTGCATCGCCGATTCGTGGCTGGATGGAAACAGTGCGGGATTGTCCGCGGACACACCGCTTCTGGAACTCAATATCATCTCCTCCGCCGAAGTATTCGATCTGGTCCATGCCATTCAATCGGAGTTCAGCATTGTCATTCCGCTCCAGGAGGTCCGGCCGGAGAATTTCCGCTCCGTCGCGGTGATCGCCGACCTGATCGAACGCTTTCGCAAGAATTAGGACATTCGATGACTGATCTAACAGGTACCGTGGCGAATCTCGAACCGAATGCCACGGCGGCGGATCCGGTGTCCGAGGTGGTCGTCGCGATGGCCATGCGGCATACGCACTATCGGCGCGACCAACTCGATCTGGCGGCCGATCTCGAGGGCGAGCTGGGTATCGACTCGGTCGTGCTCATCTCCATCATCGGGGACGCGGCAAAGGAACTGGGCCTGCCCGCTGGTCTCGCGTCCGATATCTCTGTCACTACGCTCGGCGCGCTGATCACCGAACTGGAAACCTACGCCGGCAGCGCGCCCGTCGACGCGGCGCCGGTGTTCGCCGGGACCGATCCAGAGCCAGAGCCGGCGATCGGCGAGCTCGATCCGATCGGGCCCGCCGGAGTCACGGAGTGGGACGGCCGCTCGATGCGCGATTTCCTGGTCAGCGATAAACCCGACCTGTTCGCCAAGGCCGCGGAGTTCGCCGCGCATCGTCATGATCGCGAAGCCGAGCACCTCTACTGGTATGGCATGCCGTTGCGGTCGCGGTGCACCAACCGGGCTCGGATCTATGACGAAATCTCCGGTCGCACGCGCGAATTCCTGATGTTCGGCTCGAACAACTACCTCGGCCTGGCCAACCATCCACAGGTCATCGACGCGATCTGCGCAGCAACCCGCACCTACGGCGCCACCAACACCGGATGCCGGATCATCGGTGGCACCAACCACCTGCACAAGGAGCTGGAGCGCAGGCTCGCCGCTTTCAAGGGGCGCGAGGCCGCCATCGTGTACCCGGGCGGTTACGCCGCGAACTTGGGCGCGATCTCGGCGCTGGTCGGGGCGAACGATGCGGTCATCGTGGACAAGCTCAACCATATGAGCATCGTCGACGGCTGGAAGCTGTCGGGTGGGCTGCGTCGGATCTACCGTCACAACGACATGGCGCACCTCGAGAACGTGCTGGAGCTGTGTGCTGAGCAGGCCCGGGGGATGCTGATCGTCACCGATGGCGTGTTCAGCATGCACGGTGACATCTGCGAGCTGCCCGAGATCATGCGACTGGCCCGGCGTTTCGGTGCGCGGGTGCTGGTCGACGACGCGCACGCCACCGGTGTCCTCGGCGCCCGCGGTACGGGGACCGCCGAGCATTTCGATCTGAAGGGTGAGGTCGACCTGGAGCTGGGCACCATGAGCAAGACCTTGGCCGGCATGGGCGGCTTCGTCGTCGGTGACGAGGAAGTGATCGATTACCTGCGCTTCTACTCCAACTCCTACGTGTTCGCCGCGACCATCCCGGCCGGTGTCGCGGCGGGGCTGATTGCCTCGATCGACGTGATGGAGCGAGAGCCTGAGCGAATTACCATGTTGTGGAACAACATTCACAGCCTGACCAAATATCTCACCGATGCCGGGTTCGACTTGGAGCGCACCCGCAGCGCGATCTTGCCGATTGTCGTCGGCGACGAGCGTCAGGCCATGGAGATGGGCCGGGCAGTGCGGGCTCGCGGGTTGTTCTGTCAGACAGTAGTTTTCCCCGGTGTCCCGCTCGGCGAGGCCCGGCTGCGCGTCAGCGTGACCTCCGAGCACACGCCGGAGGACATTGCCCTGGCGGCCCAGATCTTTGTCGACGCGGGCCGCGAAACCGGGGTGCTGCCATGAGCGACCGCGTTATCGGGCTGCCGGATATCTGCTCTGCCGAGCACGCTGCCCGGCCGGCGCTGTTAGGGCGGAGCACGTACTCCTACGGTGAGCTCGAGACCGCCGTGCACGCGGTGGCGCACCGGCTGCGCGAACTCGATGCCACGATCGGGGACCGCGTGGTCATCTGGATGGACAAACGCCCGGAATACGTGCAGGTGATGCTGGGCGCCCTGCATGCCGGGTGCGCGTATGTCGCTGTCGACGGCGCACATCCGGCGAGCCGGTTGAGCACCATCGTGGCCGATACCGAACCCATCCTGCTCGTCATCGACGAGCGGCGTCTGCCCGATGTCGCGGAAATGACACTGCCGCAGTCGATTCGGACCGTAGCCGTGGTCGGACAGGCCGACGGCGGCGGCGCGACGGTGCCGACCGTCGGCTGGACCGACTTCCTCGCGAACACCGAGACGGTCCGGGTGCCGCGCGCGGAGATCACGCCGTCGAGCCTGGCCGCGATCCTCTACACCTCCGGCTCCACCGGGAAGCCGAAGGGTGTGCAGATCTCCCACCGCAATCTCGCTGTGTTCGTCGAGTGGGCCTGTGCCGAGCTGGCTGTCGGCTCCGGGGATGTCTTCGCCAACCATGCGTCGTTCAACTTCGACCTCAGCACCTTCGATGTGTTCGTCGCCTTGTCGGTCGGCGCGGCCGTGTGGATCATCTCCGACGAGCAGGCGCGTGACCCCGTGGCGCTGGCCGACGGCATCCGCGAACATGGTGTGACGGTCTGGTATTCGGTGCCTTCGGTGCTGACTCTGCTCACCACGTCCGGTTCGCTGACACCGGACGCCGTCCGCAGTCTTCGTTATGTGCTGTTCGCCGGAGAGGTGTTTCCCAAACCCCGGCTCGCCGAGCTGGCCACACTGCTGCACGACCGCACCGTGCTCTACAACCTGTATGGGCCCACCGAGACGAATGTGTGTATGTACCACCGGGTTACGGCGCAGGATCTGGCAAGCGAAGACCCGTTGCCGCTGGGGCTGCCGGTCGGCGATGCCCGCCTGCTGATCGTCGACGAGGAGGTGCCGGCGTTCGATGAAGTCGGTGTTTACTCCGAGCTGGTGGTAGAAGGTGATTGCGTCACTCCCGGATACTGGCGGCGCGAACTGCTCGCCGAGGAGCATCGGCGGCATCGTCACCCCACCGGCGATCTGGTGAGTTGTATCGATGGCCAGATCATCTATCGCGGCCGTAAGGACCGGATGGTGAAACTGTCCGGGTACCGCGCCGAACTCGGTGAGATCGAGTCGGTGATCCTGCGGCACTGCTCGATCGAGGAGGCGGCGGTGATCGCCTCCGGAGCGGGCTCGACCGCACGGCTGAAGGTCTTCTATACCCTGCGTGCCGGTGCACTGGACTTGACGCTCATCGGCCTGAAGCGTCACTGCGCCGAACACCTGCCCCGGTACATGGTGCCGGCGGCGGCGACATGCGTGGAAGCGTTGCCGCGCAATGCGAATGGCAAAATCGACTATCGGCGGCTCGCCGGGTGAGCAGAACCAGGCCGGCGGCGCCACTCGGGACCCACACACGACAGCCGGTGCCGGACCCGGATGGTCTGTGGTTCTCCGGTATCGCCGCGAGTCCGGCGGCGATCCAGCTGGTCTGCTTCGCCCATGCGGGCGGCGCACCGTCGGTATTCCGGGATTGGCCCGCTCATCTCGGTCCTGATGTGCAGGTTGTTCCGGTGTTGTTGCCCGGGCGCGGACTTCGCCTGTGGGAGCCCGCCTCTGCTGATATCGGTGCGCTGGCGCGCGATATCGCCACGGCGCTGATCGAGCAGGGCTTCCTCGATCGTTATGCGTTCTTCGGGCACAGCATGGGTGCGCTGCTGGCTTACGAGGTGACCTGCGTCCTGCGCGAGCGGGGCGCGCCCGCACCCGAGCGGGTGTTCGTTTCCGGTAGCCGGGCCCCGCATCTGTACGGGACCGCACTGGGCACCGAAATGTCCGACGACGCACTTCTGGCCTGGGTGCGAGAGCTGGGCGGACTGCTCGGCTCCGGCACCCGAACACAATTCGACCGTCGGCTCCCGACCCTGCGCGCCGATCTGCGTGCGTGCGAAAGCTATCGCCCGCAACGCCGGCGACCCTTGGATTGTCCCTTGACCGTCTTCTCCGCCGAGGGCGATCTCATCGCCGACCTGGAGCAGACCGAGCAATGGCGCTCCTACACCACGGGCGCAATGCGCCGCAGGCACTTTCCCGGCGGCCACTTCTATCTGGTCGGCCCGCACCGTTTCAGCCTGCTCCGTGAGCTGAGCGACGACCTCGCTCGATTCACCCCCGCCCGCCGAAGGAAACACCAATGAAATTCTCCACGCTGGCCAAGGCGAATGCCGCGGGCAGCCTGCCGCTGCTGCTCTCGCTGGCCAAGAGCTTCGCCACCCCGCTGTATCGCGCGAGCTTTCTGGTCGCCGCGTTGGACAAAGGCGTGTTGCAGCAACTCTCCGGCGGCGCCCGCGATGCCGACGCCATCGCCGAGGCCCTCGGCATCACCGGGCACCGCGAATTACTGTGCGCTTGGCTGGATCTGGGCGTGCGACTCGGCGAGCTCGCGGTGACCGACGGTCGCTATCGGCTGGCGAGCCGCCGGGCCAAAGCTCTGGCCAGGCCCCGCAACGACGCCGTCGCCGCGGCACTGGAAGAAGTGGTGCGCTTCCACTTTCCGGTGCTGTTGAACGCGCCGGCCATGTTGCAGAGCGGTGCCAGGCTGACGATGTCGGATCAGGACGGCTCGATCATCGCTCGCTCCAGCCGGATCGTGCAGCCGTTCCTCGAAGAGGCGGTGGAGGGGGTGCTGGCCCGCACCGGGCCGGTACGACTGCTGGAAATTGGCTGTGGCAGTGGAATATACGTTCGCCACGCCGCATCGCTGAATCCCGAGCTGACCGCCGTCGCCATCGACTATCAGGACGAGGTCGCCGCCGAAGCCGCCGCGAATCTGGCGCAGTGGGGATTGGCCGATCGCGTCGAGGTCAAACGAGCCGATGCGCGGAAGGTCGCCGACACCGAACGGTTCGACCTGGTCACGATGCACAACAACATCTACTACTTCGCCGCACACGAGCGCACCGAACTGCTCGCGCACATGCGGTCGCTGCTGAAACCCGGTGGGCGGCTCCTGCTTACCAGTGCGTGCAAGGGCGGCAACCTCAGTACCGAAGTTCTGGGCCTGTGGTTCGAGTTCGCCGATTTCGGTGGCCCGCTGCCCGATACCACAGAACTGGCCCTGCAAATGAAGGACGCAGGTTTCACCGATATACAGATGCGTCGCCTGATTCCCGGCGAGCAGTTCTGCTCTTTCGTCGGCCGCAACCCGTCTTCAGCAACTGCCGCCGAGGAGCGCCTGTCATGACCGCGACGCATCGGCCCGCGCATGACCTGATCGCAACCCTCGGCGGACCGGTGACCGCGGCACCGGAAACGCTGGGCGGCAAGGGAGCTCGCCTCGACGAGATGATTCGGATCGGATTGCCGGTGCCGCCGGGGTTTTGCCTCACCACCGAGTTGTTCGATCGCTTCCGGCTCGCGATCGGGCTCGACGGCGAGGCGCTGGATGCCGAACCCGAAGCGATCAGAGATCAAGTGCTCCGTGCTGAGCTGCCCGTGGACATCCGCGCCGCCATCCTCGAGGCTTACGCCGCACTCGACGCGCCGCACGTCGCGGTGCGGTCCTCGGCATGCCGAGAAGATTCGGCCGCGCAATCCTTTGCCGGACAACACGACACCGTGCTCGATGTCACCGACGGCGCGGGAGTCATCGAGGCCGTCCAGGCGTGCTGGGCCTCGCTCTGGTCGGATCGGGCCTCCGTCTATCGTGGCACCGCCGAAGTCGGCTCGATCGCCGTGGTCATCCAGCAGATGGTGCACGCCGAGGCCGCCGGTGTGCTGTTCACCCGCGACCCGATCAGCGGGCGCACCGACCGTTTCGTGGTGGATGCGTGCTGGGGACTCGGTGAGGGCCTCGTGTCGGGCCGGGTGAACACCGACTCGTTCACGGTGGACCCGGACCGATTGCGCGTGCTCGACCAGAGCATCCGGTACAAAGTCACCAAGACGGTATCGGTGGCGCCTGGCGTCGTAGAGTTGGTCAAAGTGCCCGAAGAGCTACGCGGCGTGGCCTGCCTGTCATCCGAGCAACTCACCGGGCTTGCCGCGCTGGCGGTCGTGGTGCGGGAGCACTACGGCACCGAGCAGGATATCGAATGGGCGGTGCAGAGCGGCGCGCTGTATCTGCTGCAGACCCGTCCCATCACCGTGGAAACGTCGCGGCCCATGCCCCGCAGTCCCTACCGGGACTCCCAGCCCGAACCCGTGCAACAGGGCACCCTCTGGTCGCGTAAGGACATCGGTGAGATCTTCACCGGAGTCATGACACCGCTGGGCATTTCGTTCGCCCGGTACTACCAGCACCACGCGCACGCCGATTGTGTGCGGGCGACCGGCGTGCGCGATACCGGCGATATCGCCGGGCAGATGGGGTACCTCAATGGTTACGTCTATCTGAACGTTTCCTACACCAGCTACCTGCTCAGCCAGAGCGTCGCAACCAGGGACGAGGAGCGCATCACCGCGCGCTTCGCCAGCGAAGATGTCGACCTGGCCGCCTACCGCAATCCCTTCGGCAGCTATCGGACCGGTGTCCCCACCGTCAGGTCGACGGCGTTCTGGGGCAAGGCGACCGTGGCGGAGCTGCGCGATATGAGCAAGCGCGCCGACCGGATGGTCACCGCACGTATCCGCGAGTTCGACCGTGCCCTAGGCCTCGACCTGACCACGCTCGACCGCAGGGCCCTGCACGCCGAAATGCAGCACCGACTGAAGTTCTTCCATGACATGCATGTCGGCTACATGCCGTACTTCCTGAACGCTTTCACGCTCTACGGTGCGCTCGAGACGATGTGCGGAGCATGGCTCGGTGCGCCGGGGGAGCGGTTACAGAACCGCTTGAAAACCGATATGTCGAACCTGCGGACCGTCGCCGCCGCGCGCGAAGTGTGGGACCTTGCCCAAATTGTGCGCAGAAACCCGAGGGTGCTGTGGATCGTCGCCTCCGGTTCGGCGGCCGACGTCGCCGAACGGCTGCGCGCCGACCGGGTGGGACGGATGTTCTGGACGGCGCATATGGAGCCGTTCCTGCGGGAGAACGGCGTGCGAGCGCAGCAGGAAATGGAACTCACGCACCCACGCTGGATCGATGATCTGTCCTACGTGGTCAAGATGATTCGCCGCTATGCCGAGGACGGTTTCTCCTTCGACGAAGCCGTCGCATCCCAGCCCGACCCCGGCGCCGCCGAGGCGAGCGCGGCGATAGCACGGCTGCCACTGGTCAAACGCCGTGCCATGAAAACTGTCATCGCGCTGTACGAGAAATGTAGTTCGCTGCGCGAGATCGCGCGTATGTCGATGATCACCTCGGTGTGGCTGGTACGGGAAGTTGTCTACGAGGTGGGTGCCAGGCTGGTCGCAGCCGGGGTGCTGCGTTCGACCGACGAGGTCGGCCATCTCGATTTCGATGATGTCCTGCGCTACCTGGCCGGCGAGGACGATCCACGCGAGATCTTCCCCCGCGCCGCGATCGACGAGGCCCGGCGCACCTTCCAGAACTATGCTCGGCTGCCCGCGCCGCCACTGAGTTTCGTCGGCGAATGGGACCTCACCCAAGCAGTCCGGCCGGTACCGGACGGCTCCAGCCTCGAAGGCCTCGGCACCAGTCCAGGCACCGCCGTCGGGCGCGCCCGCGTCGTGGAGGATCTGGCCTGGCAGGCCGACGAATTCCAGCCTGGCGAGATCCTGGTGACGCGATACACCGACTCCTCGTGGACCCCACTGTTCGCCATCGCCGGCGGCATCGTCACCGATATCGGTTCGATGCTGTCGCACTCCGCGATCGTGTCGCGCGAATTCCGGCTGCCGTCGGTCGTCAACACCGGACATGCCACCACCGTGATCAAAACCGGAGACCTGATCCTGGTCGACGGCGACCGCGGTGTGGTCGAAATAGTCGAGGAGTGAGACGACATGCCGAGCGAGCCGGTAGCGATCGTCGGGATGGCGGGCCTCTATCCAGGAGCACTTGGTGTCCAACAGCTTTGGCGGCTGTTCGACACCAGTGCACCGGCGAACGAACCCGTAAGGTTGGCCGACCTCGACATCGATGTCGCCGCGTTCCGTATTCCGCCGGTCCAGCGCGGCTCGATGAGCACGCTGCAGATTCTCATGGCCGAGGCAGCCCGTCAGTGCCTCGCCGACGCCGGATACCCGGACCGTCCGCTGCCGAGCGAACGCACCGATGTCGTGGTGGGAACCTGTTTCGGGCTCGACCGCCAGTACGCGAACGCGCTGCGGATCGAGGGCGGCCGCTACGCTCGCGAACTCGAGTACGCCGCCTCGGCCGATGCCGACGCTCGGGTCCGGAGCGCTGCCAGGCGGTTGACCGGGCACGTGCGCGACCGCCTCGCACACCGGCTCGGCGCCTCACGCCACGATCGGGTGGGCGAGATGGCGAGTACGATCCCGGCCCGCATAGCGTCGATCTTCCAGCTGCTCGGGCGCACTGTCGCGCTGGAGGCCGCCGACGCGACCTCCTTCGTTGCGGTGGACACCGCGATGACGAACCTGCGCGCGGGCACCTGCGACGCGGTACTGGTGGTGACCGGGCAGCACAACACTAGTTCGCTCAACGACGAAGCCTTGGCAGCGAAGGGTCTCAGCACAGGCGGGGGCGGACGCTTCATGCTGTCCGACGGCATCGGCGCGCTCCTGCTGAAGCGGCAATCGACCGCCGTCGCCGACGGCGACCGCATCTACGCATCCATTGTCGAGTGCGGCCTGCGCCATGATCCGTCCCGTGGTGCCTTCCGATACTCGACGACGGCCGAGTCGCGTTATCTGCTGGCGCAGCAATGCCATCAGGCCAGCGCGGTGGACCCCGCTTCGGTGCGCTATGTCGAAGGCGTGGCACCCGGGATCCCAGTCGTCGGAGCGGCCGACACCAAGGGGTTCGCCACGTTGTTCGGTGACAGCGCACCGGCTTCGGTGGTCTTCGGCAGCGCCATCGACCGGCTCGGCCACACTTTCGCCAACGCGGGGCTGGTCGCGATCACCAAAGCCGCGCTGGCGCTGCATCGTCGCCGGTTGCCTCCTCAGCTCGGCGCCCTCGGGAGCAGCGAAAGCTGGCTCGCTGCAGCAGAATCCGGGTCCAGGTACGCTGCCGTGCACGGGTCGGCGCTGGGCGGCACCCTGAGCTACCTACTGCTCGAAGGACTTGCGGTTCCCCGATCGGTGACTACCGTGCCCCGCCGCACGGCAGCGAGCACTGAACCGATCGCGATCGTCGGGTTCGGCGGAGCCTTCGCCGGGTCGGCGGACGCGACGAGCTTCTGGCACAACAGCCGGGCCGGTCGCGGCGGAATCGGCCCGGTGCCCGCGACGGTGCTCGATCGCGACCTCTACTTCGCGCCGGGTGAAATTACGCTCACGCACAGCTATTCCGACATCGGCGCGGCAATGCCGATACCGGACCGACCCCCGGGCGCACTACACATGACTCCGCGCCGCTACGGGGCGATGGACCCCGCACAACGCGTCGCGCTCGCCGTGGCCGACGAAACGCTTCGCCGGTACGGGCGGGCGACGGAGCTGGCCGATCGCGCCGGTCTGGTGGCGATCGGGAGCACGTTGTGTCTGGCAACAGAACGCAGGCGGGCCGGCGAGCGGGCATTGCACGAATTGGAGTCGGCCGCCGCCGAAGTCGACGCCATCGCCCAGCTGCCCGCCGCCGACCGTGCCCGGCTGCTCGAGCGAGCAAGGTACGGCTACCGCCCCGACACGGAGCCGCTGCTGCCCGCGGACCTGGACGGCTGGCTCGCCAGCGGGGTAGCGGGTGTCATCGCGGGGGAATACCAGCTCTCCGCCGTGCCCGTGGCCGTCGAGGCTGCCTGCGCATCGGCGCTGGCGGCCCTCGACCAAGCGGTCACCGCCCTGCGGCTGGGGAAGATCGACTATGCGCTCGCAGGAGGCGTCGAATTTGCCTGCACGCCAAGGGATCTAGTGCTCTGCTCCGCTCTCGGGCTGCTGTCGCCTACCCGGATCAACCCGTTCGATGTCGCGGCCGATGGGTTCAGTCCAGGCGACGGCTGCGCATTGTTTCTACTCAAGCGCTACTCCGACGCACGCCGCGACGGTGACGAGATCTTCGGTCTGATCCGCGGTGTCGGGGCAGCCAACGATGCGAAGTCGCTGATCGCCCCCGATGTCGATGGCCAGATGCGGGCCATGCGGGCAGCGTTCGCGCAGGTGGACTACGAGCCCGCCACGGTGGACTATCTGGAAGCGCACGGAACCGGTACTCGCGTGGGTGATCGAGTCGAAATCGCGGCTGCTGCTGGTGTTTACGGCGCACCGCAACGCGCCCGGCCACTGGTGATCGGCTCGGTGAAGTCGTTGATCGGGCACACCTTCGCGGCGGCGGGCGGCGCGGGGCTGCTGCACGCGCTGCAGGCCATGCGGGCCGGCATCTACCCACGCAACGCGCACCTGACCACGATCAACCCGGAGCTGCCGCTGCGCGATATCCCCGCCGTGCTGCCGCGGGATTCGACCCCGTGGCGGGCGGAACCGGGCAGGCCACGCCGGGCCGGGGTGAGTTCCTTCGGCACCGGCGGCATCAACTATCACCTTCTCCTCGAAGAGCACCGGCAGGACTGAACCAGATGAATTTCGATCTCCCCGCGGACACCGAGGCGATGTGCGCGGCACTGACCGCCTTCGCGCGCCGCGACCTCGGCGGCACCGGAACCTTTGTCCCCGAGGACTTCCGGCGGCGCTGGCAGCTCGCAGGTAAACAGGGGATCCTCGGTGCGACCGTGCCCGAGGAGCACGGGGGCAGTGGCCTGGGCGCCGTGTCGGCGGTCGCGCTGATGGAAGCCCTTGGCATCGGCACGGCCGACACCGGTTTCGGCTTCTCGGTGGCGGCGCACCTGTTCGCCTGCCTGATGCCGATCGTCGAATTCGGCACCCCCGACCAGAAACTGCTCTGGCTACCGCGGTTGAGTTCTGGTGAGTTGATCGCCGCGCACGCTATCACCGAAACCGAGGCCGGTTCCGATATCTTCGCCATGCGCACCATCGCCGAATTGCGTGGTGACTCTTACGTGCTCAACGGGTCCAAGGCGTTCATCACCAACGCGCCCATCGCCGACGTGTTCATCGTGCAGGCCGTCACCGAACCCGGCGGCGGATTCTTCGGGTTGACCAGCTTCATCATCGAGGCCGGGACGCCAGGGCTGCATGCCGGACCGGCCTACGACAAGGTCGGCCTGCGCGGTTCGCCCACGGGCGAGCTGCATCTGGATGATGTCCACGTGCCGCCTGAGCATGTGCTCGGCGGCCGGGGCGCTGGTGCCGCGGTGTTCTCCGGTTCGATGAAGTGGGAGCGCACCTGCCTGTTCGGCGTCTACCTCGGCGCCATGCGGCGAGTGCTCGACAGCACCATCGAATTCGCCGGTGAGCGTGTGCAATTCGGAGCCCCCATCGGCGAGTTCCAAGCGGTGAGCCATCGCATCGTCGACATGATGCTGGGGATGGAGTCCGCGCGACTGCTGCTGTTCAAGGCCGCCGCAGAACTAGCGCGCGGCGGCAACAACGAAGTGTGGTCGGCGCTGGCGAAGATCGCAGTCAGCGAAGCGGCAGTGCAGCTGGGCCTGGACGCCATCGGGGTGCGTGGCGGCCTCGGAATCACCGACGGTGCCGCCGAGACCCTGCTCCGCGACGCGCTACCGTCGCGAATCTTCTCCGGCACCAACGAGATCCAGAAGAACAACATTGCGCGCACCCTGGGATTCGGCCGCCGTCCGGCCCGGCGTCGCTGAAAGGAAGCCGACCTATGCACGTCATCGTTCATCTCATTCAGCTGCACCCGGACACCGACCCGGCAGCCTTCGAATCGTGGGTGCGGACAGTCGATTACGTCACCTGCCCCGAGCTGCCCAGCGTCCGCGCCTTCAGCGTGCAGCGCGCGGTCCACACCGAAGGTGAGCCCTGGCAGTATTTCGAGATCATCCACGTGAGTGGCCACAGCGAATTCGAGGCCGACATGCGCACGCCGACCTTCGCCTCTCTGGTGAGCGCCTTCGACACGATGGCGTCGGTTGTGCAGGAGTTCGCCGGGGTACGCCTGGACCCCGGCTACTTGGCCGCCTGACAGCTCACGCAAAACGTCCCGGCGACCCCACGAGGGTGTGGTCGCCGGGACTGATTGCTTCCCAACGCATTTCAGTCCAGATCAACGTTTTCTGGTGCCTGCTTCCCGAGGCGGGGGAGCAGGCGGTCCAGACCGGCGGGCAGCCACCAATTCCAGGCACCGAACAGTTTGATCAGCGCGGGCACCAGCACCAGGCGCACGATGGTCGCATCGATGGCGATGGCGATGGCCAGCGCGAAGCCGAACTGCTTGAGCTCGGGGATCGGAGCGATGAGGAAGCTGCCGAAGACGGCGACCATTATCGCCGCCGCCGCGGTAATAGGGCGGCCGGTGTGCTCGATGCCGATGGCGATGGCCGCGTCGGTGTCGCGGCTGTTCTCCCAGGCTTCCTGGATGCGGCGGATCAGGAAGACCTCATAGTCCATCGACAATCCGAACAGCAGCACGAAAACCGTAATGGGTATGTAGACCTGCAAGAACCCGGGGCTGGTGAAACCGAGCAACCCGGCACCCCAACCCCATTGGAAGACCGCGACAGTGAGCCCGGTGGCCGCGGCGGTGGCGAGCAGATTCATCAGCACAGCTTTGACCGGCAGGGCGATGCTGCGGAATATCACCAACAGGAACAGCAGTGACATGCCCAGGACCAGTCCGATGACCCAGGGCAGCTTCTGTGTGGTTTCGTCGGACAGGTCGACGAAACCCGCGGTCGCCCCACCGACGAGGACTTGGGCGTCGGGCAGGTCCCGGACCAGCTCGTCGCGAATGTAGCGGACCAGCGCGATCGCGTCGCTCGAGTCGATCGCCACCGTCGGCACCACGTTGAGCAGCATCCGATCGTTGTTGCTCAGCGTTTCGACGTCACCGACACGGTGATCTCCGGACAAGGTGGCCGCGAGGGCCTGCGTCTGCTGCCGTCCCGCCATGTCGAGTGCGTCACCGCCGGGACCGGTGATGACGATCTGCACCGGCGACACCGCGCCGGGGGAGAACGAACGGTCGAGGACCAGCTGAGCCCGGGCCGTCGGCTGATCGCCCATCGACGCGGTCCCGAGGTCGATGCCGTAGCGCAGGCTCCCGATCGGGAGCGCGGCAAGCACCAGGATGGCACCCGCCGCCGTGGCGAACAGGACAGGCCGGCGCATCACCACGTGCGCCCATCGCGCCCAGAGGCCGTGCGCGGCAGCGGAATCCGAGCGCACATCGGCGGGGCGCCAGCGGGCGGGCAACTGCCATTTGTTCACCCGGGGGCCGAGGACAGCCAGGATCGCGGGCAACAGCGTCAGTGCGGCAATCAGGGTGCAGATTACCGAGACCAGGACACCTGTGCCGACTTCCCGGAAGATCGGCGACTCCATGATGAAGAACGAGCACACCGAGATTCCCACCACCACACCGGAAAACGCGACAGTGCGGCCCGACGTGGCGACGGCTACCCCGGTGGCCTCGGCGATCGCCGCCGGATCTGCCCCGGTGATGCGCCGCCGGGTCAGTTCCTCGCGGAACCGGCTGACGATGAACATCGCGTAATCGATGCCGATGCCGGTGCCGATCATGGTGACAATGGTGATCAGGAAGGCATCGAAAGTGAGCCCGAAGCTCAGCAGGTACAGCACACCGAAGGTGAGGGTGAGCCCTGCGATGGCGAGCAGCAGCGGCAGCATGGCGGCCAGCGCCGCGCCGAAGGCCAGCACCAGAATCACCAGCGCGAGTGGGAGACCGAGGGATTCGGCCTCGGTCGTCGCCGCGGTTTCCACCGCGGTGAGGTCGTTGGTGATCGGCGAGAAGCCGGTCAGATTCGCGGTGACACCAGCGCCGGCCGCATCGGCGATGGCCTGCTGCAACGCCGCCGCTCGGGAGGGCAGCGAGGTCGTGTCGCCTTGCAACCCGACCAGCGCCAGCGCCGCGCGCCGGTCCGCGGATACCTGATTCTTCGACATCGCGTCGAACGGACCGATCACGGTGACCACGCCGGTTTCGGCGCGTGCGGCCGCCAGCACTCGATCGACGGCGGCCCGGCGTGGTGGATCGCCGATATCGCCGTCCGGGCAGTCGAAGACGATGACGTCCTGTTCGTTGCCGAGGCCCGAGAAATACTGTTGGATCAACGCCGCGGCGCGCGTCGACGACGCTTGGTCCACTCCGTAGTTCGGAGCCTTCAGCTGGCTGGTCACCAGCGGGAAGACTGCACCACACGCGATGATCAGTACGACCCAGATCGTGATGACCAGGCGGCGGTGGCGTGCCATCACGGCACCCCAGCTGCGGTGTCTCATCCTTGTTCTCCTCACAGCGCACGCAACGATGCGGCCGGATCCCGGCGGGGTGATGGGGGGTAGTGGTGCTTCGAATAACCGAGGCGCGCAACGAAAAGCAGCTGCCCCCTCAGCATGAGCTCGCTCTGCAACAGATCGCGCAGGTCCTCGTGCTGGACGACGATGCTGATCGGATGCAGCGTCAGGTCCGCCGCCGTGGCCAGCAGCCAGAAGTCGGCGACCAGTTCTCCGGCGGTGAGCAGGTCGTCGTCGCCGCCGGCCGAAGCCGGCAGGCTCAGCGTGACCACGGCCGGGGAACGGCGCACGACGGTGGCCAGCTGTTCGGCGAGAATCCGCGGGAATCCGGTCCGACTCAGCGCCCGCATGGTGAAGGGGGCCAGCGCGATGCGTCGCAGGAGGATCTGCGGGTACGACAGCGGGCCGAACAAGTGCTCGAAGGTGAAGCCATCGCCGCATTCGGATGCTTGGGCCGCGGTACGGCGGATGAACGAATGCGTCTCTCGCCACGCTCTGTGGTGCGCGAAGTCCCGGCCCGCGTGCCGAGCGACGAAGCGAACGAACCGGGCGCGATCGTCTCTGGACGTCAAATACCGGACATGAAGGCGGCGCTGCCCGTCGGCGCCGAGGTCCGCGAGCCGATCGAGCACCGCCGCAGGGATGGCCTTATCCAGGTACGGACCCCGGTCGGTGTGCCGCGTGGTGGCGAGATGCCGCAGCAGCGTGAGGGATTCGGTGCTCGCGCCGGTCCGCTGGAACCGGACCAGCCGCAACGGTCGCCAACCGGGCGGGATGCCGAGCACGCCGAGATCGGCATCCGCCGGGGTCGCAACGGCCCGCACCAGCCAGCCCTGGGCGGCCAGCGCGCGCTGCAACAACCGCCAGAACAACCCGCAGCTGAGCTGCATCTCCGCGTGATGGGCGGGCAGGGCCACAAGTTCACGTGCCTGATCTGCCGCGAGCAGCAGGAACTCGCTGCCCGCACCGGATTCGCCGCACAGTGCCGCGGCCCGGCGGCGAGCCAGGTCGCTGACCACGTGGCCCAGCCCCCACGGCTGGCTGTTGTGCGACGACGGGGCTCGTACCGCGATGTCGGTGGCGACCGCCAGCGATTCCGTGAACGTAAGCTCCACCTGCCGAAAGGAACTGGGTGGTGTCATGCTCATCTCCGCGCTCTACCAAACCAGGGCCAGGCAGTAGTCCTGGCCTTCGACTGCCCGAGCCCGGTGCGGCCACCGCAGGGCGGCGGCCATGTGCCGCAAGGAAGGCCCTGCCGCCCACTGGAATTCGCCGTCGGCTCGCCATCCGGTGAGCCGGACCTCGCGGGGATCGATGCGCAGGCCGAACCCGAAATACTTGAGTACCGCCTCCCGGCACGCCCACCGCAGCGGTGTCCCCATGGTGTCGAGCCGCGCGTGTCTGCTGTTCGGCTCCGAGACGATCGGTGTCCCTAACTCGGCCCGAAGCAGGGGCGCGAATGGGCGGTGTCGCTCGAGATCGATCCCGACCGGACCGGACGCGCACGCGGCAACGGCGAACTCGCCGGAGTGCGAGATGCTGATCCCGGCAGCGCCATCCACCACCGGCATGCCCGCGCGCGGTCCGGCGCTGATGGTGCTCACCACGATGTCCCGGGTGGCGTCGTGAATCCCGAAGTGCCGCCGCCGGTATTCCTGCACTGCGAGCTTGGCCGCCAACCGGCCGGCCAGCCACTCGGTGCGCCGCTTCGGAATCGGCAACGTTGCCGCGTGGACCGCCTCGGCGGCGGACATGTGTGCTGCCGTGGGCGCCGAATTCATCGATACGACGGCGATAGTCGGCCCGCCGATCGCATGGGAAATGTGCAGTGGCGGTGCTGGGTTGATAATGCTGGCCTCGCGTAGCGGCATTCGGTAATTCTCCAGTATGTGAATGACGACAGTATCCGGGTAGTTGCTGACGATAAGACTGACCGATTGCTGACGAATTCGAGCTGGTTGACGGCGGATGCGCATGTTCCACGCCATGATTGCGGAAAGTATTGACGCGCTGCTGATTCCGTGGGTAGCTTGGCCGGAGTTCGTTCGAATCGACTATGAAAAACGGCCCTGATTCGCAATTGCTCCGATTCGCTGAATATTTCTGGGTTCGTTACGTAGAGGCTGGCATGAAGACCTTGTCCATGGATTCTGTAGTCACCGCGCGAAACTGGGTCGATCTCGTCAGTACGAGAGCTCGGCAACTCGGTGATCGCACGGCATATACCTTCCTTGATGAGAACGGTCGGGAATCCGACGTTCTCACCTATCGTGAGCTGGATCGGCGCGCCCGGATACTGACGCACACCCTCGGTGCGCGGTTCGCCCGCGGCGACCGGGTGCTGCTGCTGTACCCGGCCGGGCTGGACTACGTCACCGCGTTTTTCGGCTGCCTCTATGCCGGACTGATCGCCGTGCCGCTCTACGAGCCGGCCCGCGGCCGAGCCGGGCAGATCGATGCGGTCGCACGGGATTGCGCCGCCGCCGCGGTGCTGACCACCCGCGAGGCTGTCCTCGAATTGGATTCGCTGGACTCGGGCTACTCGTTTACCGCCCTGCCGCGGGTCGCCACCGATACCCTGCGGGGTCCCGACGACGTGGACCCTGCGGCTGCGGCCGACGGCTCCACCGTCGCCTATCTGCAGTACACCTCCGGCTCCACGGCCACGCCCAAGGGTGTGATCATCGATCACGCCATGGCGCTGCACCAGAGCGCCGATATGGCACATTGCTGGCAGGTCGGCCACGACGACACCATCGTGTCGTGGCTGCCGCACTTCCACGACTTCGGACAGGTCACCGGGATACTGCTGCCCGTCTACACCGGGTGCACTGCCGTACTCATGGCGCCGTCCACCTTCGTCAAGAATCCGGTCCGCTGGCTGGATGCCATCCACACCTACCGCGGAACCCACAGCGGCGCACCGAATTTCGCACTCGATCTGTGCGTGGAAAAAACCACGCCGCAGCAGCGCGCCGCGCTGGACCTCCGCAGCTGGCGGGCATTGAGCAACGGTGCCGAACCCGTGCGAAAGGTTTCACTCGACCGGTTCCACGCTACGTTCGAGCCGTCCGGGCTTCGCGCGACCACCCTCACCCCCGGTTACGGACTCGCCGAAGCAACCCTCAAAGTGACCTGCGGCGATGTGCGGGGCAGACGCCTGTCGGAGCGGTTCGATCGGTCGGCGCTGGGTTCGGGCAAGGCCGAACCCAGCGCCGCCGATGACGACGGCGTCGACCTGGTCGGTCTCGGCGTCACCGCCTTGTCCACCGAGCTCGCCATCGTCGACCCGGCGACCGCGTTCCGCCTGCCCGACCGCCGGGTCGGCGAGATCTGGGTATCCGGGCCAGCCGTATCGCCCGGCTACTGGCAGCGACCGGAGGACACCGCACAGACTTTCGGCGCCCGGATCGACGGCGAGAGCACCACGTGGCTGCGGACCGGTGACCTCGGATTCCTGTACGCGGGCGAGCTGTTCATCTGCGGCCGTCTGAAGAACATGATGATCGTCAACGGGGTGAACTACTACCTCGAGGACATCGAGGGCACACTCGCCGACGGTCACGACGAGCTACGCGCGGGCAGCGTGCTCGCCTTCGGCGTGGAAAAGGACGGGCAGGAGAGCCTGGTGCTGGTCGCCGAATATCGGCCGGACAGCACTGCCGAACCGACCGCGCTGGTCACCGCGATGCACGAGCTCGTGGCCGAGCGGCACGGCATCGCTGCGGGGACGGTCGTGCTCATCGCCCCCGGCACGATTCCGCGCACGACCAGCGGCAAACTGCGTCGGCAACAGTGCCGCAACGATTTTCAAGCCGGTCGGCTATCCGAGATCTATCGCAGGGAAGGCGTGCAGACGATGAGTGAAACTACCGAGAACGAGAACCGCGCTACGGAGCCCTCCGGATCGCACAGCATGACCGAGCTCGTTCGGCTCGGCTTGATCGAGCGGGTGCGCGCCTGGATAGACGAAAGACCCGGCCCCGGCAAACCCGTCCTGGATCTGAGCCGATCACTCATCGACCACGGCTTCGGCTCGATAGACCAGATCGATCTACACGAGAGCCTGGAGACGTGGGCGGGTCAGCGGTTCGCGCCGGAACTGCTCTGGGAATCGGAGTCTGTCGCGCACATGGTGGACGCCATCGCGGAAGCCCTCAGCCCCGCGACCGCGAGGATGTGAGATGAAACTTTGTTCTGTCGCGGCCGGCCTGCCGTCTAGAACGGTCACCAATGCCGACATCCTCGACCTGATAGCCGAACACAGCTCGGTCGGATTCGACGGCGACCTCGACGACACGCTCCGCAAGATCGACACCTATCTGCGCTACACGGGTTCGGACGAACGGCACTGGCTCGACACGGGGGAGCGCCCACTCGAGCTGCTCCGCGACGCCACCACCACCGCACTGAGCCAGGCGGAGATAGACGCCGGCGAGGTCGATCTGCTCATCTACACCGGTATCGGGCGCGGGTTCCTCGAACCGGGCGGCGCCTACCACTGCGCCGCCGCGCTCGGATTCGACAAGGCGCACTGCTTCGACATCATCGACGCGTGCATGAGCTGGACGCGCGCCGCGCAGGTGGCCGAGTCGATGCTGCGGTCGGGGCAGTATCGCACCGCGGTGATCGTCAACGCCGAGTTCAGTTTACGGATGGGCGGGATGGTGTTCCCGCACCTGTTCACGCTGCCCAACGCGGAGTCGCTGGCATCGATCTTCCCGGCCTACACCCTCGGGGAGGCCGCGTCGGCGACGGTGCTGAGCGCCGACGACGGCGACCCGTGGAATTTCCGGTTCATCTCCCGCCCGGATCTGGCACCACTGTGCAACGTGACATTGCCGGGCTACGAAGGGTTCTGCGAACCGTCGGATAAAGTGGCCGCCAACGGCACCGGGTACTTCACCTCGTTCGGGGCGGAGATGCACGAGATCGGCGTGCCCGACACGTTGAGCGTCTTCCGGAGTCTGGACGTGGATCCGGAGAATGTGTCGGCCCTGTTCACCCATGCCTCGAGCAAGCGCCAGTGGCAGCTGATGGCCGACACCGTCGGGCTCGGCAAGGTGATCCATCACGTCTTCCCCACAACCGGAAATATCGTGTCGGCCTCGGTGCCCACCGCGATGGCTTCGGCGATCGAATCCGGTGTGCTGCAACGCGGCGAGCGCGCGGTCGGTTGGGTCGGCAGCGCCGGAATGTCGTTCGGCGCTTTCTCTTTCGTCCTCTGACGAGTATCGAAAACGGTGGTTATATGCTCACACATCTCGCCAAAGCCGTCGGCTGTGCGACACTCGGCGCTGCCGAATACTCGATCGGTTCGATACGACCGGGCACCAGGGGTAGTTCGGAGCAGCGCCGGGCCGACGCCCTGCTCGCCTTCCTGCTGCGCATGGGTCCGATATATATCAAGATCGGACAGATCGCGGCCACGCGATCGGACCTGCTACCCGAATCCTGGGTGAACACACTGCGTGTGCTGCAAGACCACACGCCACACATGCCCGAAGACCAGACCCGGCGAGCCATCGAACGAGAGCTCGGCGCCCCCCTGGAGGCAACCTTTCGGTCTTTCGACCTGGAGCCGATCGCAAGCGCCTCCGTGGCTCAGGTGCACGCCGCCGAACTGCTCGACGGACGCAGAGTCGCGGTGAAGCTGGTCAAGGATTCGGTTCCCGAGCAGATCGAGGACAGTCTGCGTTCACTGCGCACCGCGGTGCGGCTGACCCACGCCGTTGTGTGGCCGATACGGTATCTCGACCTGCCCAAACGGTTCGATGAAGTGGCCAGACTGCTACGGCCACAGTCGGATATGACGCACGAGGCGACCCAGCAGCGGCGTATCCACGCCAACTTCGCGTCGCATCCGTTCGTGAAAGTCCCTGCGGTGCTGCCGGAATTAGTCACCGAGCGGATGCTGGTGATGGAGTACATGGACGGCATTCCGGGCCGGCTCGCCGACGCGGTGGGGTTCCCCCGCGAGCGTCTCGCGCAGCGGCTCCAAGACGTGATCTACACGATGCTGTACATGCATGGCATCTGCCACGGCGACCCGCATCCGGGCAACGTGATGTTCACCGCCGACGGCGAAGTGATCCTGGTGGACTACGGTGTCACGGCCGAGCTGAGCGAGGACGAGAAATGGGGCCTGTCCTCGTTCTACTACGCGTGCAGCCGCAAGGAATGGGTGATCGCCGTCGACCGGTTCACCCGGCATTTCGTGAACGCCGCGCCGGCACTGACCGAGCTTCGCCCTTCCTACGAGGCGGAAATGGTGGCGGTGCTGCGCCAGCATTTCGACGTCTCCAGCAACCGGTGGTCTACCGTCGCCTACTTCAACGACGTCAATGCGATCCTGCGGCGCTACGATTCGCAATACACGACCACGTTCACCAAGGTGGAGTTGGTCTTTCTGTCCGGTGAGGGCTTCGCGACCCAAATCGACCCCGACATCGATATCTGGTCGAACGCGCGCAAGTTCACCGATCGCTACTCGCCGTACATGAGCGCCGAGGTCGAGCAGCGGTTCGAGGCCGAATTCCAAGAGCAGATGCCGGGATCGCTGGCCATGCGTGATCGGGCGCAGGCGACACTGGTAGCGCCGACGCACATCGACCGCTATTTCTTCCCGAGCAGTTTCCCGGTATTCGTCTCGGAAGCCTCCGGCGGCAGCGTGACCGACTGCGACGGGAATTCCTTCATCGACCTGTCCGGTGGCTACGGGCCGCATCTGCTCGGCTACGCCCACCCGGCAATCAACGCGGCGATCGCAGGTGGTCTGTCCAAAGGGCTGGTGAACGGCATCGGCAACACGCCTGAGCTCGAGCTGGCCGAAAAGCTGGTCGGTGCCTTCCCCGCCGCAGAGAAGGCGGTGCTGTGCAATTCGGGTACCGAAGCGGTACTTTTCGCCATCCGGATGGCGCGCGGATACCGGCGGCGCACCAAGGTGGCGAAGTTCGAGGGGCATTACCACGGCTTCTCCGATCAGGCGATGGTGAGCTCGTGGTTCCGGTTCTCCGGCGCCAAGGACCGGCCCGAACCGGTCGCCGGTTCGCTCGGCACCGATCCGGCTGCCGTCGAGGGCACCATGGTGCTGCAGTACGGCGATATCGCCGGCCTGGCCCGGCTGCGTGAACACGCCGACGAGCTGGCTTGCGTTGTCCTGGAACCTATGCCGACCTCGGTGGTGACGCTGAACGTGGAGTTCCTGCGGGCACTGCGCGCGCTGTGTACCGAACTCGATATCCCGCTGATCTTCGACGAGGTGGTCTCCGGTTTCCGGGTCGCTTACGGCGGCGCGCAGATACTCGCCGACGTGCACCCCGATCTCACCTGCCTCGGCAAGGTGATCGGCGGCGGACTGCCGTGCGGGGCGGTGATCGGCAAGCAATATTTGATCGACATGGCCAAGAGCTCGCAGGATCCGTTCTACGACTACGAGAACAAGGTGTTCGCGGGCGGCACCCTGAGCGGCAACTCGCTCACCTGCACGGCGGGTCTCGCGGTATTGGACCACCTCGACAGCAACCGCGACATCTATCCCCGGCTCGAAGCCAACACCCAGCTGCTCGCGCAGCAGTTGCGTGCGGCGACACAGTCGCGGGGAATCGCCTGCCGCATCAATGCCGAACGCTCGATCTTCTCGCTGAACTTCAGCCACCGCGCCGCAGGCTTATACCGGGAAAGAATGGCAGGCAGTAATTTCAAGGCCACGATCGCGCTGGCCTACTACATGCGCAAGCACTATGTCTATCTGCCCGAGATGCACAGCTTCTTGATCAGCGCCGCCCACGATGTCGAAGACCTCGACCAGATCGCGCATGCATTCGAGAAGAGCCTCGACGAAATGCTGGCCGACCAGCTGTTCGTCACTTAGACGTGATGGACTGGCAGCCGCCCGCCAGATCCATCGCGAAATACTCACCGCGGTACTCCGTTCTACCCCGACGGAGTATCGCGGTGAGTGCTGTGTGAGCCGGCCGGAGCGAAGGCGATGCGTTCCAATAGTTTCAGCGCCTCGGCGAGCGTGGCCAATTCTTTCGGGCTGAGCTGCTCGGCCATGGTACGGGTGAGGAAGCTGTCCTGCGCTGTGGTCCGCACGCCGCGCACCCAGCCGCGCCCTGCCTCGGTGAGGGCGAGCCTGATGCGGCGGCCGTCCACGCTGTCGCGCTCACCGACGACCAGGCCGCGGGCACGCAGACCGTCGACGACATTGCGGATTGTCTGAGGTCGGAGCCGTTCGATCTTCGCCAGCGCCGCATGGGACATCGCACCGCCGCGCTCGAGGCGGGCCAGAATCGACACCTGGGTCAGCGACAGCTCCGCGATCGCGGTGTCGTTGCGGGTACGGCGCATGATCAGGCCGGAGACGATCTGCAGGGCCGCTGCTAATGCCGTCACGTCGCGGTGCCGGCGCGGCTCGCGGTCGGTGGTTTCGGCGACCTGGGCGCGGCTCATGTGGTGGTGGAGACGTGGGTTCAGGTGCGTCATCGCAGATAGTTCGGGCATGCCGGAAAGCGTATGTCGCGCATCGTGACCAGCGGGTCGTGCCCGCGCAGTGATCTCCCACAATGGTCGCCGATCCGCGCTACAAGCCGCCACAGCAAACGCAATTGCCAGGTACCGCAGAGCAATTCACTGGGTAGCGTTCGCCTCGTGAATTCGAACCCGGCACATTTGCGGCCTTCTTTAGAGCCCGCCTTCAGCCAGGTCGGCAATATCTTCGCACTATCGATCGATGTGCTGCGCAAGACATTCCAGCGGCCATTTCAATTTCGGGAGTTCATCGAGCAAGCGTGGTTCGTCGCGAGTGTCTCGATCCTGCCGAGTGCATTGGTTGCCATCCCGTTCGGTGCCGTTGTGGCACTGCAGACGGGATCGCTGATCAAACAACTCGGTGCCGAGTCGTTCACCGGCGCTGCCAGCGTGCTGGCCACCGTCCAGCAGGCCGCCCCGGTGGTCACCGCTTTGATCGTCGCCGGTGCGGCGGGTTCGGCGGTCGCCGCCGATCTCGGCTCCCGGACCATCCGCGAGGAGATCGACGCCATGGAGGTGCTCGGTATCGATCCCATCCAGCGGCTGGTCGTCCCTCGCGTCCTCGCGATGATGCTGGTGGCGGTGCTGCTCAACGGGCTGGTCTCCGTGGTCGGTATCGCCGGTGGCTACTTCTACAACATTGTCCTGCAAGGCGGTACGCCCGGTGCGTACCTCGCCTCGTTCTCGGCGCTGGCCCAGCTGCCCGACCTGTGGGTCGGGGAGATCAAGGCACTGCTGTTCGGATTCCTCGCCGGCGTCATCGCCTCCTACAAGGGCCTGCGGCCCGGCGGTGGCCCGAAGGGTGTCGGTGAGGCGGTGAATCAGTCAGTGGTCATCACCTTCATGGTGCTCTTCTTCGTGAACCTGATCGTGACGCTGGTCTACCTCCAAGTCATCCCCGCGAAGGGGGCGTGATCCATGGCGACGAAGTATCGGCCTCCGCTCCTCGCGAAGCCGGCCCGGCGATTTGGCGGAATCGTCCGTGCGCCGCTGGATGTGATCGACCGGGCGGGCGAGCAGATGTCGTTCTACTCGCGCACCATCGCCTGGATACCGCGCACCGTCGTGCACTACCGCAAGGAGGTCATGCGGCTGCTGGCCGAAGTGACCTTCGGGACCGGGGCGCTGGCGGTGATCGGCGGCACCATCGGCGTCATCGTTTTCATGTCGGGTTCGGTCGGCGTCGTCGTCGGACTCCAGGGCTTCAAGGCGCTCGACGCACTCGGCAGCTCGACCTTGACCGGTTTCCTCACCGGCTACATCAATACCCGCGAGATCGCGCCTCTGGTTGCGGCGCTAGCGCTTTCGGCGACGGTGGGCTGTGGTTTCACCGCGCAACTGGGCGCGATGCGAATATCCGAGGAGATCGACGCGCTCGAGGTGATGGCGGTGCCGAGTGTGCCGTTCCTGGTGTCCACGAGGGTCATTGCCGGTTTCGTCGCGGTGATCCCGCTCTACATCGTCGGACTGCTCGGCACCTTCGTCGCCTCCCGGCTGATCAGTATCTGGTTCAACGGCCAGTCCAGCGGAGCCTACGACCACTATTTCGGGTTGTTCCTGCCGCCGGAGGACGTCTTGTATTCCTTCCTGAAGGTGCTGGTCTTCGCGTTCGTCATCATCCTGGTGCACTGCTATTACGGGTTCCACGCCACCGGCGGGCCCGCAGGGGTAGGAGTCGCGGTCGGCCGAGCAGTGCGCGCCGCCATCGTGCTGGTCATGGTGCTGGATCTATTTCTCGGACTGGCCCTTTGGGGCACGACAACCACCGTCCGGATCGCAGGATGAGCAGGAGTTCAAACAATGAGTAGGACCCGCAAGACGCGTATCAGGTTGGCGGGCATCGCGTTCTTCGCGACGGCAGGTCTGTTCCTGTGGACGACTGTCGCGATCTACAACAAGACCTTCGTCCGCACCGTCGAGGTCACGCTGGTCACCGACAGCGCCGGAAATGCCTTGGCCCGCAACGCGGATGTGAAGGTTCGTGGTGTCACGGTCGGCGAGGTGCGGTCCAGCCGCTCCGAACGCGGGCAGGTGACCCTGGACCTGGCGATCGACCCGCGCAAGGCCGGTTTGATCCCGGCGAACGCGACCGCCCGGCTCTTGCCGAAGACCCTGTTCGGCGAACGGTATGTGGCACTGGTCATTCCGGCTGACCCCAGCCCGGCGCGGCTGACCGCGGGCGTCACCTTGCACCAGGACCGCAGCGG
Source organism: Nocardia suismassiliense (assembly GCF_900269665.1). Taxonomy (GTDB): domain Bacteria; phylum Actinomycetota; class Actinomycetes; order Mycobacteriales; family Mycobacteriaceae; genus Nocardia; species Nocardia suismassiliense. Next base: position 5,804,854 of record NZ_LT985361.1, on the reverse strand, counting down.
CAACGCCATCGAGGTCGGCAAGCTGCTCGATGATCTGATGCCGTTGCTGGAGGCCATTCCACCGCAGGATCTCGCCGCCGTCCTGGGCGCGCTCTCGCAGGGACTGTCAGGACAAGGCGAGGCGTTGGGGGTGACGGTGGACCGGCTGGACACGATCTTCGGCGATGTCAACGCGGTGATGCCGGAACTCCAGGAGGGGTTGCAGCACTTCGCTACCGCGGCGGCCACCTACTCCGATGCCGCGCCACAATTGGTCGAGGCGCTGAACAACTTCCGCACCACCAACGCGACCGTCGTCGAGCGTCGCACCGATATCGAAAACCTCTACGCGGTGGTGACACCGAGCTCGTCCAGGCTCGCCGATTTCCTGATCGCTAACCGCGCCAACATTATCGACGTCGCCGCCGATTCCCGTCCGGCGATGGAGACGCTGGCCAAATTCTCCCCGGCCTACGCCTGCACGCTGGCGAACTTCGCTCAGATCAAGCCACGCATCGACGAGCTCTTCGGTAAGGGCACGAATATGCCGGGTACCAGGGTGACGATCGAGCTCGTCAACAACCGAGGCCGGTATCTGCCCAACCAGGACGAGCCGCGCTGGTTCGATCCGCGCGGCCCGTGGTGCCTGCCCGAGATGCCCCTCGGTATCGACCCGGGCCAATATCCGAGCGGTCCCCCGAACGACGGCGGCTACCAGCCGCCCAGCCGCAACCCGGGCGACCAGACCACCGGATATCTGCCGGAGCCGCAGCTGCGGGTTTTCCCCGCCGCACAGCAGCCGACCCTGGCCGGTTCTCCCAGTGAACAGGATTCGCTCGGCGCGATCTACGGTGCGGCGCATGGTGTTTCGCCCGACACCGTGCCCAGCTGGCTGACCGGTGCTGCCGCGCCCGCCTTCCGTGGCAGTGAGGTGAGCGTCCGATGAGCAGACGCTGGCGTGGCCTCGGTGGCCCCTTCGTCAAGTTGACCGTGTTCGTGATCGTGACGCTGTTCGCGACCACCGTCCTTGCCCTGTCGATCGCCAACTACACCGGCGGCGGCACCGCGTTCAAGGCCCGATTTACCGATGTGACCTCCTTGGCTCCCGGCGACGAGGTTCGCATTGCCGGTGTGCGGGTCGGCAAGGTTACCGAGGTCGGAATCGTGGACCGGCGCGAGGCCGAAGTGGAATTCGAACTGCACGACCGGAATTGGCTGCCCGCCTCGACCACGGCCACCATCCGATACCGAAACCTGGTGGGCCAGCGCTACATCGCACTCGAACAGAGCGTCGGCGAGCAGGGCCGAAAGCTGAACGCGGGCGCCACCATCGGGTTGGACCACACCCGGCCAGCATTGAACCTCACCACCCTGTTCAACGGATTCCGTCCGCTGTTCCGCACGCTCACCGCGGAAGACGTGAACAAGCTGTCCTACGAGATCATCCAGGTGTTCCAGGGTGAGCAGGGCACCATCCACGACCTGGTGGCTTCGACGGCGTCGCTGACCAACAAGATCGCCGATAAGGACCTGGTGATCGGGAACCTGGTGCGTGATCTCACGACCGTCCTCACCGCAGTGAACGAACGCGACGACCAGTTCGACCAGCTCATCGTGAACATCGAGACGCTGGTGAGCGGCTTGTCCGCCGAACGCGACACGGTCGGCAGGTCGGTGACCTCGATGGGCAATCTCGCCACGGCCACCGCGGACCTGCTGGTTCCGGTGCGCCCGACCCTGCAGGGCGCTATCGCGGGCTTGAGTGACCTCACCGGCACCCTCAACGAGCGTTCCGACGAGGTGAACGCCGCACTGGCAACCCTGCCGGTGAAGATGGAGAAGCTCGGCCGCGTCGGCAGTTACGGCGGCTGGTTCCAGTTCTATCTGTGCGGTCTCGACATTCAGCTCGGTACCGGCGCCAAGGATGCGCCGCAGCTCAACCTGCCGACGATGCCGACGATCAACCAACCCCTGTACACGAACCCGGCCCCGCGCTGTCACGGAAAGGCCCGCTGATGGAATATCGGACATTGCACCGCGGCACACGCAGTCCTGCCACAGTGGGTCGGCTCGGCATCGTTCTGGTGCTACTGGCCGTGGTCGCTGTCTTCTTTCTGGACCGAGTGCCGTTCCTCGGAGGTAGCACGGGGTACACCGCGCAATTCTCCGAAGCCGCCGGTCTGAAGAAGGGCAACGAGGTCCGCATCGCCGGGGTGAAGGTCGGCCAGGTGTCCGACGTGCGCCTCGACGGTGACAAGGTGCTCGTGGACTTCCGCACCTACGGCGCCTGGATCGGCAACGAGACCACCGCCTCGATCCAGATCAAGACGGTGCTCGGCCAGAAGTATCTGGCCCTGGACCCGAAGGGAACCGCACCGGCCGATCCGGACACACCGATTCCGTTGTCGCGCACCCTGTCTCCTTACGACGTGGTGGACGCGTTCACCGATGCCGCCACCAACATCGATCGCATCGACACCGCACAGCTGGCCACCAGCATGCAGGTGCTCTCGGAGGCATTCGCGACCACGCCCACCGAGATCCGCGGCTCCATCGACGGAATAGCTCGGCTCTCGGCGACCATCGCCACCCGCGACGAGCAACTGCGGAAGATGTTCGACGCCACCGAGGGCACCACGGCGGTGCTGGCGCATCGCAATGCCGAGTTCGAGCGGCTGCTCGGCAACGGTGGGGCGTTGCTCGCCGAGCTGAACTTCCGTCAGCAGTCCATTCGCCAACTACTCACCGGTGCACAGACATTGGCCGCGGAACTGAGCGCACTGGTGCAGGACAACCAGGACCAGATGGGCACCGCGCTGACCAACCTGCGCACCGCGATCGGCATGTTGAACGACAACCAGGCCAACATCGCCAAGACCCTCGAGCTCGCCGCGCCGTTCTACCGGCTCTACGCCAACGTGATGGGCAACGGACGCTGGTTCGAGGCCGTCATCGTGAATCTTTCCCCACCCGCATTGCCGGAAATTCCTGGTGTCCGGCCGCCGATCCGCCGTATTGAAGGTAACTGACATGGTTAGCAGGATTCGCTCGCTGCCCGGTCTCGCGCTCGTCGTGGTCATCGCGCTGGTCGCGGCCGGCACGCTGTGGTGGGGATTCAACAGGGTCAACAGCACCCGGATCACCGCCTATTTCGACCGCACGGTCGGCATCTATCAGGGTTCGGATGTGCGGATCCTCGGCGTGCCGGTGGGTTCGGTGGAATCGGTGGAGCCGATCGGCGACCAGGTGAAAGTCGTGCTGCGCGTGGAGGATCGCTTCGACGTGCCCGCGGACGCCAGCGCTGCGCTGGTCACCCCGTCGGTGGTCTCGGACCGCTACATCCAGCTCGCGCCGGTCTACCGCGGTGGCCCGAAAATGGCGCGCGGCGCCACGATTCCCCGTGAACGCACCGTGACCCCGGTCGAGGTCGACCAGGTTTACGAGAGCATCACCGAACTCTCCGACGCTCTCGGCCCCAACGGTGCCAATAAGGAAGGCGCGGTGAATCAACTGGTCCGAACCGGCGCGGCGAACCTCGCAGGCAACGGCGAGGCCATGGCCGACAGCATCACGCAGCTTTCCCGGGCCGCGCACACCTTGTCGGATTCGCGCGGCGACATCGTCGCGACGGTCAAGAACTTGCAGACGTTCGTCTCCATGCTGACCGCCAACGATCAGCAGGTTCGCCAATTCAACACCCAGCTCGCGGATTTGGCGGGTTTCCTGGCGGGGGAGCGCGAAACCCTCGGCAACGCATTGCATCTGCTCTCGGTAGCGCTCGGCGATGTCGCCGGTTTCCTCGCCGACAACCGAGCCATGATCGCGGACAACGCCGACGCGCTGACCGCGCTTACCAAGAACCTCGCCGATCATCGGGGCGACATCGCCGCGGCACTGCCGGTGATCCCGGTGGCGATGAGCAATGTGATCGGCATCCACAACGGTGAAGCCGGCACCCTGGACATGCGGTCCAATTTCCCCGACCAGCTGCAGAATCCGTTCGGGACGATCTGCAAGATGATGGATCTGGGCAAACTGATCCCGGGAAATCCGACCTTCGACCAAGTCAGCAGGCAACTGCGACCGCTGCTCGACCATTGCTCGACGATCGCCGCCTCCCTCGCTGCGGCGGTGAAGTCGCCGATGATCCTGCCGTTCGGCATTCTCAGCAATGAGAACTTGCAGCGCGACCCGGTGCCCGGGACGGTGCCCGGCACCCCCTCCAATCAACTTCCGCCCTCGGAACAGGGAGATCGATGATGAGCGGAATTCGCTGCACAGCAAGAGGGTTCGGCGCCACGGTGGTGATTGTGGCGGCCGCCGCGATGGTGAGCTCGTGCGCCTCCGACGGGATATACAGTGTCGCCCTGCCCGGCGGTGCCGATATCGGGGACCGGCCGATGACCATCGCGATCGAGTTCGACGATGTGCTCGACTTGGTACCGCAGTCCACCGTCAAGGTCGACGGCGTACCTGTGGGCCGGGTCGAGGAGATTACCCTCGGCGCGGATATGTGGACCGCCAGTGTGCGCACCGTGGTCAACTCCTCGGTCGAGCTGCCCGTCAACGCCCGCGCCGAAGTTCGGCAGTCGAACCTGCTCGGCGAGAAGTACATCGAGCTCTCCCGGCCTGCGCAAGGCGCGGAGACGGCGCGGCTGACCCATGGTTCGGTGATCCCGGTCGCCAATACCCGCCACGCGACCGAGGTCGAGCAGGTGCTCGGCGCGATGTCGCTGCTCGTCAACGGTGGCGGCGTGGCTCAGCTGCAACCTATCGTCGCCGAGCTGAACAAGGCGCTCGGCGGGCGCGAGGACAAGGCGCGGTCCTTGCTCGAGCAGGCCGACACTCTGATCGCGGGCCTGAACACTCAGGTGCACGACATCACTGCGGCGATCGATGGCCTCGCCACCTTGAGTGGGCGAGTGAGCACCCAGACCGACAAGATCGGCGCGGCTCTCGACGAGCTGCCCAAGGGCATCGAGATCCTCGAGGAGCAGCGGCCCCAGTTGATGTCGCTGCTGACCCAGCTGGACCGGGTCGGGCAGGCCGGCTTCGACGTGTTGGACACCGCCAAAGACGACCTGATCACGGATCTGACGGCACTGCGGCCCATCCTGCAGGAATTGGGCAAGGGGTCCGAGGATCTGGTGAACGCGCTGCCGCTCTTCCCCACATACCCGTTCCCGGACGCGGCGCTGGAGAGCACCTTCGGCGGCTCGGTGAACACCTGGCTATCGGTCGATATGGAGATCGGTGTGCTGATGAGCAATTTCGGTGTGGGTAAGCCAGATCCGGTCTACACGCCGCCTCCGTTCGGGCCGCCGGTTCCGGTGAATCCGGCCAACCCGTATTACAACGGCAACGGCCCACGTCCGGGATGGCCGACGATCACGCTGCTGCCGACGCTGCCAGTACCCCAGCTACCCGGCCTGCCGGGCCTGCTGACACCGATGCTGGAAAACCTCGGGGTGGTCCCCGCCCCCGCCGATGAAGGTGGTCCGCGATGACCCGTCTGGTTCGCTATCAGCTGTTCGCCTTCGTGGCGATCGCCGTGATCGGGGTCAGCTATGTCGGTGCCCGATATGTCCGGCTCGATGAAATGTTCGGGTTCGGCGTCTATCACGTGAGGGTAGAAGCCGAACAAACCGGCGGCCTCTACCAAGGAGCCGAAGTGACCTACCGTGGCGTCCCGGTGGGCCGGGTCGGTGAACTCGAACTCACCGCGGGGGGTGTGGTGATGCGGCTCGACATCAGCTCGGGTGCACCACGGATCCCGGCCTCGGCCACGGCGGTGGCCGCCAACCGCTCAGCGATCGGTGAGCAGTACCTGGACCTGCAGCCGGACAGCCCGAACGGCCCATTCCTGCAGGACAATTCGGTGATTCACGGTGCGGTTGCACCGGTTCCGGTCGAACAGTTGATCGCCGGTGTGGACCACTTCACCAAGTCGGTGGACCTGGCCGCGCTGCACACCAGCATCACCGAACTCGGTAAGGCCTTCAACGGCAAGGGCGACGACATGCAGGTTCTGGTCCAGTCGCTGAACAACATCACCACCGACTTCCACACGGCGCTGCCGCAGACCATCCAGCTCATCCGCGACGGCAGGATCGCGCTCGGTACCCAGGCTGAGCAATCCGGCGCGATCCGCGAATTCAGCGACGGTCTCGACCGGCTCACCGCCCAGTTGCGCGACAGCGATCCGGATGTGCGGCGGTTGATCGGCACCGGCGCCGAGGCGGGCCAGGAGATCGACGGGTTGCTGATCGAGAGCGGGGACAAGGTGACCGAGAACCTCGCCTCGCTACGCACCCTGTTGAAGACGGTGTCGCCGAAATTCTATGCGCTGCAACCGATTCTCATGATGATGCCGCCGATCTCCTTCGGTGGGTCGGCCGCCGCGCCCGGCGATGGCACCACCCACTTCGGCTACGTCTTCGAGCTGAACTACCCGCCTGCCTGCTCAGCTGGTTACGAGGGCACACACAAGATCCTGGCGGATATGAAGGCCGCGAATCCGGAGTTCGACGACACCCGAGACGACTTCCCGTTCAACACCGATGCGCAATGCACCGTGCCCTTCGGTAACCCGACCGCGGTGCGCGGTGGGGCGCGCGCCGAGTACGCCGACCCGAGCATCCCGCAGCCCTGGGACAACACCCCGAAGACCGACCCGGACAAGCTCGACGTGAGCCCGATCGCCGTCCAGGTGGCGACCCTGCTCGGCGTCACGCCGAAGCGGTAACCGACAACGATGATGTGAGGTGCATGTGGTGAGTGAAACGAGTGAAGCTGCAGAGGCGACGGACCAGGACAAGCAACCGCCCAGGGTGGTCACCGCGGCCGCAGTCGGTGCGCTGGCCGTGGCGCTGGTCGCGGCCCTCTGGTTCGGTGGGAGCTGGGCCCGTGCGGCCTTCTTCACCGACGGCCCGCGTGCCGACGCCCGCGACGCCGCACTCGCCGCCGCGAGCCAGGCCGCGATCAATATGACCACGATCAAGGTCGAGGACATTCCGGGTTCGCTGGCCCTGGCACGGTCCTCGATGACCGGCAAGATCCTGGATTCGGCCAACCAGAACCGGCAAAAATCCGAGGAGATGGCACAGCAGGCCGCCGTCGGTATGCAATCCCAGGTGCAGGTGGCCGCGCTCACGTCGCTGAACAGCGAGTTGGACAAGGCCACAGCGCTGGTGGTGTTGAAGGTGACCGAGGTCAAGCAGGATAAGTCGGCATCGAGCTACCGCTACTCCTGGAGCCTGGACATGACCAAGGAAGGTGATGTCTGGAAGACCGAGCAGGTGGCTTCGCTGACTCAGCCGGTGCTGCTGGACAACTCCGGCGGCGCGACCAACACACCGCCGGCGCCGGTACCGGCGGCACCCGCCCCACGGCCCGGATCGTAGGAGTTCCAATGGCAAATCGACCGGTCAACCGGGTCACCACCAAACGCCGATCTGTAGACGCCGAAGCCGCGTCACCGGAGCCCATCGATGTGGACGAGTCCACCCCAGCGCCGGTAAGTCGGGCGAAGGGATCAGGAAAGAAACCTCTTCGCCGGATCTCGGTTCCTCGCCTCGACTTCGGCCGGACCGGCTCGTGGCGTCGGGTCTTCGCGGCGGCAGCAGGCGCCGTGGTGCTCGGCGGATCCGCGGCATTCGCGGCCACGCAGCCCGGTGTGGACGACGCCAACGCCGCGCTGGTCGACACGGCGGCGACCGAGGAAGTGAAGGCCGCGGCGGTGCACGCACTGCTGACCATCTACGGCTACGACGTGAAGACCATCGATCGCTACGACGCCGCTGTGCGCGAGGTGGTCACCGGCCAGATGCTGACCGATCTGGACAAGTTCTCGGCCACCACCGTCGAGGCCATCAAACAGGCCCAGACGAGCGTGCAGGCCGCTGCCGACCCTGTCGGGGTAAGCATGCTCACCACCGATCACGCCGAATTGCTCGTCAATCTCACGGTCGCCGCAACCAAAGACGGCATCGCCCAGCAGAGTGTCACCGGAACCGTCGTGCTGCGCATGAAAAAGGTGAATGACACCTGGCTGGCGGGCGAGATTCTCGATCGATGAATACAGTTGCGCCCCACAGCGCATCCAGTGCTCGGCTGTGAAACATCCAGCGTAAAGCCATTTCCGTCACCAGCCGACGATGAAACTATAGCGTCTGAATTGCGGCCGCTGCCTGACTCTGTCGATCAGATCGGGTAGCTGACAAAGTAGTCGAAGGAACGCAACGCAATGGCGCGATACACGAATTCCGCAATAGACGACCCAGCGGACGAAATCCTGAGCTGCCGGGTCACCGTCCATTTCCCCCGGCCGGATTCCCGTCCTGGCATGGTGCTCGAATATCGTGCGACGTGGCAGGAGGGGACCGAGTTCGCCGCAGCTGCACAGCATTTCGGGTTGTTGGTAACCATCGACGGTCAAGTCCGGCCGGGCCTGCGGCAGTTGCCCTGCCGCTGCCTCTGGCGTTGATCGCCGGGCTATGTCACCTGTTCGGTAGCCAGCAGTCGTTTAACGATTTTGCCGCTCGCGCCGCGCGGCAATTCGGTCAGGAATGACACGTCGCGGGGAACCGCGACGCGGCCCAGGCGATTTCGGATGTAGGTCTGGATCATGGCCGAATCAAGACCGGAATCTTGGTGTTTGACGACGAAGGCGGCCAGGCGTTGCCCGAATTCGGAATCCGACACGCCGACTACGGCGACGTCGTTCACATACGGCAGAAACGATAGGGCCTCTTCGACCGGTCGGGGAAAGACGTTCTCACCGCCGGAGATGATCATCTCGTCGTCACGTCCGGCGATGAACAGCCTGCCTGCCACGTCGACGTAGCCGAGGTCGCCGGTGTCGAGCATGCCGTCAGCGGCAGCCGGCGGTGTGGAATTGACATAGCCGTCGAAGAGCATGTGGTTGCCCACGAAGATCCGCCCTACCGCACCGATCGGAACCGGGCGTGCGTCGGCGTCGAGCACCGCGACTTTGGTTCCCAGTGGCGGACGGCCCGCAGTAGTGGGGGACAGGCGCAGGTCCTCGGGCCCGGCGATGGTCGCCCACGACACCTCGGTCGAGCCGTAAATGTTGTAGAGGATGTCGCCGAAGGCGTCCAGGAACCGCAGCACGGTCGCCGCGGGAAGTGGTGCGCCACAACTGGCTACGACCCGCAGACTGCTGGTGTCGTAGCGAGCGCGGACAGCACTGGGCAGGGCGAGGATGCGATGCACCATGGTCGGTACCACGATCAGCGAAGTGACTCGATGTTCGGCGATCAGTCGCAGGCAGTCCTCGGCGTCGAACTCCTCGGGCAGCACGACGGTGGCGCGCAGAGCGGTACTGAGCTGCAACGCCGCCAGCCCCCAGGTGTGGAACAGCGGCGCCGGAATGAGCATCGTTTCGTGTATGCGCAGCGGGATTCGCGACAGCAGCGCCGCGATCGTGCCGAAACCCTTCGGATGCGGCCGCCGTGCACATTTCGGGGCACCACTCGTGCCGGAGGTCAGTACCAGCAGCCGCCCGGGATGAGCGGGTCTGGGGATTCGACTGCGCCCCAACGCGATCAGATCATCGATCGTCGACCGATCGGCCGGTCCCCGCCGCGCTCCCGTCGTATAACGCGGAATGCCGTCATGCAGGTAGCCCACGAGCGGTTCGAGATCAGCGTCGACGAACAGCGCCGCCAAACGTTCTCGTTGGGCGATCTCCTCGAGCTGACTGCCGGATAGCCCAGCATTGAGCAGCACCAGATCAGCGCCGAGTTTTCCGGCGGCAACCATGGTTTCGACCATTCCGGTGTGGTTGTGGGCCAGCAGGCCGATCGAATGATGGCCATCGATTCCCAGATCGGCCATGGCCGTGGCGAGCGCATTGGTGCGCCGGTCGATTTCGGCGAAGGTCCGGCTGCCGTAGTCATCGATGAGGGCGGGCCGGTCCGGGTCGAGCGCGGCTCCGGCCGCGTATCCGCCGGGCAGGGTGAACCGCCATTTGGCCAGTCCCGCCAGCTGCCGCACGCTGCGGTCCGGCCGGCTCGGCGCTATCACTCCGGTCCGGATGATCTGCCCGGCCACATCCGCGCTCCGGCGAATCGGCACGTTCTCGCCGTTGATCAGCACGGATTTCGGGGCCGCCTGTCCAAGTTCCAGCACGTGGCACAACCCCGCCCGAGTCCAGGCGAGCACCGCGTGCTTGGACATGCGTGCGAGGCCCGGATGCACCCGCCCCGGCGCCAAGTACGTCACTCGTACCGTGGTCCGCTCCACCTGGTGGTAGCCGACGAACTTGCGTTCGAGCCGAACCGCCGCGAGGGCGCCGACCTGCGGCGCGGACAGCTCCAGGCGTTCGTACCACCGCCCGACGGTCAGACGTACTTCGACGGTTTCGATGCCGATCGCCAGTGAACCTGCGCGAAACGTTGTGCGCCAGTAACTTCCATCCTGTTCGAGCTGTTCCAGCCCGCCGATGCCGCTGAACAACCGCGCGTAATTCTCGGGCTGGATGAGGATGTTCCAGACCACCTGCCTGGCTAGTGGCAACTCGTGAACCACTTCGACGACTTCGGCAATCATTTCGCAACTCCCACTGCACCGATGATCTGACGTTCGGCGCAAACCGGAGGCTACTGCTGTCGAAGGCCGCCCTCGTCGGGTTCAGCGCAGGTTTGGCCGAATACACAGCGGCATGGCCTGGAACTGGGATTTCGCCACGATGTGCGTGCTGTTACGCCCCGGCTGGTGGTTGAGTGGCCAGCACTTGCGCATGGATCCAGGCACTGATCATCTCGGCGGTCATGGCGATGGCCTCGTGGCGTTCCTCGCTGCCGACAGACGGTAGCGACGCCCGCAGCACCGCTGCGAAGCCGGTATTGATCAGCACGAACGTCATCATGTCGTACTTGTGATCGTTACCGGGCCCGAGTACCTGGATCAGCAAAACCTTGACCAGCAACCGCAGCCGCGGTTCGAGCGCGGGGATGCCGCTGCGCTCGAACTCCACGCCCGAAATCAAGGCACTCACCAGTTTCGCGCTGCCGGCCAGTACATCAGTGAACACCTCGAGGATTTCGGTGGTCAGTTGCGGTATTGCGGGGAGCAAGTCAGCGATCGGATCCTGCGGCCGACCCGACATCCACGTGGTGAAGCGCTCCTCAGCGCTGGTCAGCATCCGCTCCAGCAGCGCGTCGACAATGACGGAGCGATCCGGGAAGTAGCGATAGAGGGTGCCGATGCTGACCCCGGCCGCCGTCGCGATCCGATTAGTGGACGTCTCGGCGATCCCGCGCTCTCCGAACAGTTCTGCCGCGGCGTCGAGGATCTGTTCCCGCGTCTCTTTCGCGCGGCGCTGAGTCGGTCGGCTCCGTTGCCGGACAACCTTCGGCGGCAATACAGCCTCCCAGGGTGCGGTGAATAGTGAGCATCGATCATGGTATAGGTGCGGATGCCTACCATTGCGGCAGTACGTTCTTGCTGGACGGATTCCTACGGAGGTACCTATGGTCGTCGGCCGAGTGCCCAGCAGTCGGCTGGCGCGCGGGAGCAGACTGGGTCTGCTGGCCGCCGAACAGGCTGCGCGCGGGGTCGGGACGCGGCTGTCGATGCTCGGTCGCACCGAACAAGCACGACAGGTGCTGGCCCAACGCTCGGCACTGCAGGCCGCGCAGCAGCTGGTCACCGTGCTCGGCGGGATGAAGGGCGCGGCAATGAAGTTGGGCCAGATGCTGTCGGTGCTCGACGTTGATCTGGTCCCGGAAGAGCATCGTGAGCTGTTCCGGCTTAAGCTCGCCGAACTGCGCGATCGCGCACCAGAGGTGCCCTTCCCAGCGATGCGGGCGGTCATCGAGAATGACCTCGGTCCGTTATCCCGGGTCTTCGCCGATTTCGACGAGGCTCCCATCGCCGCCGCATCTATCGGCCAGGTGTACCGGGCGCGTTTGCACGGCGGGCGCGTCGTTGCGGTGAAGGTGAAGTATCCGGGTGTGGATCAAGCGGTTCTGGCCGACATGCGCAATCTCGAGCTATTCAGCGTGGTGTTGAAATCCGTGCTGCCCAGTGCTGCCGATTCCGGCGTACTGCAGGAGATCAGCCGCAACATCGGTGGCGAACTCGACTACGTGCGCGAAGCCCGGACCCAGCATCGAGTGGCATCACGTTTCCGCAGCCATCCCCTCATCACAGTGCCGGACAGCATCGAGGAGTTTTGCGGGGACCACGTTCTGGTGACCGAGTTCGTCGAAGGGAAGTCCTTCGACGAGATCCGGACTCTGCCCGCCGCGGATCGGGACCGGGTCGGGGAGCTGATCTACCGCTTCTACATCGGTTCGATCTTCGCCGATCATGAATTCTGCGGCGATCCGCATCCCGGCAACGTCCTGCTGGCCGAGGACGGCCGGGTCGGTTTTGTGGACTTCGGGCTCTTTCACCGTATGGACCCGGTGCACGTCGAGTACGAGCGGGAGGCCTTGCAGGCCGCAGCAGAGCACCGGGCCGAGGACCTTTACCAGCAGTGGATCGACCGTGGCATTCTTGATCCCGCCTCGGGGGTCACCGCAGAGGAATGCCTCGAATACGTCTGGGCTGCAGCGGGTTGGCACCTCATGGATGAGGAGATCACCGTCACCTCCGAACTCGCCACCGGTGCGGTGGTGCTCGCGATCGACCCGAGAGCCGGCGAATTCCGCGGAATCCGCAAGCAAATGCTGCCCCCGGAAACCGTCTTCTCCCGGCGCACCGACCTGTTCACCTTCGCCGCCCTCGGCCAACTGGAGGCAACTGCGAACTGGCACACCCTCGCTCGCGAATGGCTCTATGGCGAGCCGCCCGCAACCGAGATCGGACAAGTGATGGCACGGTGGCGAGCCGCATCGTAGCGGTGCCTATGGTCGTGTTCGAGCAGTCGGCATATCGGGCGCGGAGCCGACGGCGGTGTCAGGGGTGTGCCGTGGGTATCTGCGGGCGAGCAGTGCTGCTCGGAGGTGCAAGATATCGGACAGTTTGTTCGGGTCGAAACCGGTGAGCTGGCCGATTCTCTTGAGCCGGTAATCGACGGTGTTGGTGTGGATGTGTAGCGCCTGGGCTGTACGCCGTCGGCTGAGGTCGGCGCTGAAGTGTCGTTGCAGTGTTTCGAGCAGTTCGGGATGTTCGTCGAGTGGGTTCAGGACTGTGCGAAGCCATTCGAGACCTGGACCAGGGCGGGTGAGCTGGAACTCCACGGCGAGTTGATCGAGTCGATAGAGCCCGCCCGGATACGCCAGCCACTGCACCATGTCGAGGAGTTCGTGTGCCTGGTCGGCGGCACCAGGAATCTGCGCCGTCTGGGCGGTGATGACGGTGGCGGTGATGGGGACGTGCGCGGCGACCGACAGTTCATCGATCAACACGTCGAGGTCTTCGTTGGGTAGCAGGGTCGCGGGTAGCAGGATCGTGCCGCCGTCGACGCTGAGTAATGAAAGCGGATTGCCGGCGCACTTCTCGGCGAGCGCGGCCTGTATGCGCCGAAGTCTGCGCTGGGCAGCGGCTTTGGGATCCAAGCGAGCGTTGCTCTGTTCGGGGTGCGGCGGGAACGCCACGGCGACAACCCAGTAGGAGTCGGCGATCTCTATTCCGCATTCCCGCGCCATGGTCGAGGTGCAGTTGCCACGGAGCAGAGCTGACGTGAGTGTGTACGCGGTTGTGCGGTCATCGCTGAGCACGGTCCGCAGTTCCGTCACGTAGGCGTGGGAGACAGTGGTGGTGATCGTGTTGAGGATTTCGAATAGTCGTCGGCTGGCGGATTTGAGACTGTCGAAGTCCGCCGCCGTCGCATCGGCGACGACCAGGTCGAAACCGAGCTTGAACCCTTCGTGCACCGCGTGGTGGATAGTGTCGATCGGGATGCCTTCGCGAGCCCAGCCTTCGGCGGCAGCCCGCAGTTGCTGGGTGCTCTCGCTGCCATCGGAACCGTCGAGCATTTTCACGGCGAGCTCGAGGCAGATCCGAGTGATCGTGGTGATATCGCCATTGAGCGTCTCACCGGGCAATGTCCGGCACAGCGCGACATTCTCGATGAAATGGCCGACCATCTTCCGAGAGAGAGTCCGGACGTCCTTCAACGGCGACGTGACGGGCTGGCCTGAGAAGATCAAGTCCCGATGGGCTGAACTGGTGACGGTCATTGTGACTCCTTTCCATCCCCGCAGCATGGCGAAGCACATCACGGTAACTCTGGGATCGCGGGCCCGGCCCGGCACTCGCGGCGGCTGGGATTGTGATCAAACCCGTCCGGCAACCCTGTGGTCGATCACAGAACAGAAGCGCCTTATCCCCTGCGCACCTTGCCGGTGCCGAGATCGTAGGCAGTGTTCACAAACTCTGACGGCGCTGGTTTGTGGGATCACGAAAATGAGCCGGTCAGCACGAGAGGGCAGCGATCAGCACGTACCGTCGACGCTTGGAGACTTGCGGAGGGGAGCGCCATGGTGATGGGTCCGCACGACGAACGCCGAAAGGCGGGCGCAACGTCGGCCGAAAATGGAAGTTCCCGACATACCTGCTCGGACCGAATTCTCAAGCGCGGCATCGAACGGGCGCTCGTCGTGGTCGCCGCTGCCGACGCCTCGGGTGTCCTGGCATTCGACTGGCTCGAGCACGCGGCGACACGCTGCGCGCAGGATGGCGTCCCGATCGAGGTTGTCCACGCGGCGGTCACCGAAAGTGTGATGTCGGCGCTCGATCGACATGGTTCGGCCTCGAACGCCATCGACGATGGATGGAACGTCCGGTGCGAGCCAGCCGCTCCGGCGAGCCTCCTCGATGACCTCATCGCGGTGGTCAGCCGTGCCTATGGTTGAGCGTCGGCAAAAGCCACAATTGATTCGAAGAATGTTCGTGTATCTCCACGAGGCAGCTATTGTGTGAGCGTCGCTGGAATTGCTGGGCATTTCCACGACGATTCGGCAAACTGATAGTTCGAAAACCTGAAATCTGCCGACGGGGGAGCAATTACCATCCCGGCTGTGTTCTGATTGGGCGGCCTCGATTCCGGGGCACGTCACACAGCACAACGAGGATGACCGTATGAACTCGAAAATGATCCGTCCGCTCGCCGTCGCCATGTTCGCGCTGTCGGCAGTCGCATTGAGCGCCGGCCCGGCCTCGGCTGGCTCCGGCTCGAGCTCTGGCTCGGTAGAACTGTGTCTCCCGATCCCGCTCGGTTCGGCCGAGAACACCCTCTGCCTGCCGCTGGGCGGCTAGCCCGAGTCGTACGCGGCGGCGACACCGTTCATGGCGAGCAGGATTCCCGGTTCCCGTTCGGAGTCGCCGCCGCCCGGCGAACAAAGCGTCCGCCCGCATCACTGAGCCGACGCGAGAATTCACATTGACTGCCTGCATGTTCACGGTGGAGTAGATGAAGACTTGGGTATTGCGAGCCGCCGCAATTGGTGCACTGATTTTGATATTGCGTGCCGCGCTGGGATTCGCAACGGTGCATTGGCCGACGCAGGCATATCTGGTCCCGCCGGTGTGCTTGTTCCTATTGCTGACAACCATCGGGTGGTGGGGTACGGCTGACGGACGCGCCGATCGGCCCACGCAGCTGGATCTGGAGACCGGCTCCGACCTGACCATCCCGTGGTTGAAGACTGCGGCGGCGGCCGGGTTCGGCAGCGGCCTGGTTGCCTGGATCCTGGACAGGATGCCTGGCCTGTACCTCGGTGACTACGGCATTGTCGAAGAACTCACCGGCAACGCCGCCTTCCTAACCCTCCTGATCCTTACTCCCGCGCTCCTAGGAGTAGCTGTCGGCCGCATGCTGGCAGGCCGCCGACGCAGGACAACCAGCGACCTCCGGTCAGCACGTCGCTAGTCGGCCTTCGTGACCGCTCCAGACCGGAGTGGGTCGGCGCCAGGCAAACGGGTTCACTTCGCTGTAGGCAGGGGCGAGTTCGGCCGAGTCATACCTGCGGCTGTCCACTTCGTGGCCCGTGCTTGCGTGCCCACGCGCGGATGACGGCGCATTATTCCCGGTCGGCGGATGAAGGTCTTCGACCTTGACGCGTACGACGCAATCGACCACGGCCATGCCGAAATGCTGGACACCATTGCAGGGAGTTCCTGAGCGCAGCGCCTATGCCGCCGCCGCGTCAGTAATTCCCCGCACACATCTGCGGCTCACTCTGTCACCTGCCTTTGTTGAATCGGATCGGGAGTGGGCCTGGTTGGGGGGTATGTTCGCGGGGGTGGGAGGCAGGCTGGCGCTGGTGGTGGGGTCGGAATGCGACGCCCCGGTTGGAATTCTTCGAGGGGCTGGCTGAGCGTCTGTATGGGAGTTTTACGCGGCTGGGTGGCTGGGAATCGGCGACCGGTGTGGACGGACCGCTGCTCAATCCCTCTGCGGCGGAGTTGACTTCGGCGATTCGCCCGGCGGCAAACGGCTCATTGCCTTTCATGATCAATCGCCATGCCGGTGCCATTCCAAAGGCGCTGGCTGTCGCCGTTCCTGCTTGAACCAAATGCGGCCAATAGTGACACACGATCGAGGACTGAGAGTATCGACGCTGAGGTTCGGTCACCAGGCACGGAAGCCACGCAGTCCACGCCACTTCTGATAGCCATCGCTCGAATTCAACTTCCCGGGGTCCATCCTGCTCGGTATTTCGTGAGCAGTCGGATTGTCTGACCTATATAGAGGGCTTCACGACTAATTGTTATTTACCTGTAAATGCCGCCGGATCGGGTGAGATAATCCTGTAGATCGGCGTGGCGGAATTGGTACCGCGGACCGATCGCTCGTAACAGCCCGAGGCGATGAGCGTCTTCCAGGAAAGGGATCAATCTGAATGGCAATTGCCCCCTGATTGCCGCGTATGCCTTTGCCATGACGCAGAGCGCCCATGGGCAGCTCTTGGGATCGAGCCCGCCGGCGAGAATATTACTGAGACCGAATGCCAAGCCGACTGTAATGCCGAAGGTGAGGCTGAAAGTGACAACGACAGTGCAGGTGGACAGAACTGTCAGTCTTCTGTCGGCGCGCCAGGTCGAATCTGCCGTACTCGCATTGCGCGCGGTTGCTCGGTTTTCTGCCGACCGAATCAGGTTTGGCACTATTTGGCTGGCGATACCGAACGTGGCTCCTGCGGTGAGTCCGAGGACGAGCCCGAACGTGAGCCCTCTTGCGAGCCCGACGATGACGCCGGCCATGATTCCATAGGTGATCCCGGTGCCGAGGCCGGTGAGGAATTGGCGACGCATAACTGTACGCAGCTGCTCTTCGACCCTGAGGTAATCGGAGGTCAGCCATCTGCTCGCGCTGTCAGCGAAGGCGAGCCAGTAGGCAATCGCCCCGCCGATGCCGATCGTGAATCCGCCGCAAAGGCAGGCAGTGACCTCGTCCTGCAGCCTCGACACTAAGCCGCCGGCAAACACATTGACTGACCCGGCCCCCAAACCGATGGTGAGTGCCATTGCGAGCACTGACGCGAGTGTAAAGAACCTTCGGAAGAAGCTCGGTCGTACCGTGAAGTGGGCTATCTGCCACCACGCGAAGCTACGGTTCTCGGCATGGCGAGCCAGGAAGCTGAGCCAACGGCGTGCGTTTTCCGCATCCCAAGAGTAACGCGGCCGAAATAGCTCGGCGGAGTCTGTGCTGGGTCGGTTGGCACGGATGAGCGCGGGGATCAACTCCGCTAACAAGTGAATTCGTATGGTAGCGGCATCGGGAAAACGATTAGTGTCCAACAGTTCGGCTGGGTCGCCGGTAGGCGGGTAGGCGGCCCGCAGGAGCCACAGCCCGAGCGGTTTCGACAGTGCCGAGGCGAGGGCCCGGGAGGTTCCGGCGCCCAACTCCTCCACGATTCTGCGCCACGATGGGTTGGGTAAGGGGATGCAGTCGGTCAGGTAATCGATCGCGTCGGTAGGGGTTAGCTCCTGTGGTTCGATCGCGAGAGCCGCGCTGAGAACATCGCTGGCACCGGCCACGGTACGGACGTACTCCGCGGTCCGGCAAGTCAGAATCAACGGATCGGACTGGCTCAACGACGAGTTCAGTGCGGACAGCACTCCCACCCGTAGGCGGACGGGCAACTCATCCAAACCATCCAAGACCGGCAAGATCAGCCCCTGGCTGACCAGCGCATGTGGAGCCATTGCGCCGTAGGTATCGGTTGCCAGAGCTGGATAGATCTCCGCCAACCGGGAGGTAAGCCAATCACTCAGTCGTGGCTGAACGGTGGTGTCCCAATCGGTGAGCGACAGCAGCACCGGGACAGGGTCGCCCTCACGGCGGGACTTCAGAAGTTCCAGGAGCAACTGGATAGCAAGGGTCGTCTTGCCGGTTCCACCTTCGCCGAGAATGATCAACCGCTGGGGTGACAACGCACGGAACCTCGCGGCGAACACGGCAATCTGATCGCTGCGTCCCGATAATACCGAGTCGCCTGGGATCAGGAGATAGGGATCAGCCACCAGGCGTTGCGACACCCTCCACCGCACCGGCATTGGGACATTTCCGACTCCGCGCACCCCGGCTTCCACCAGCCATTGTCCCTTGACCAACCCCGCGAGTGTTTGGTGCGCAAGGCGTACTTGTTCGACTGATGGAACCTGGGAGGCATGACGATGTCCGGCAGTAAATACAGGGCTGATAATTGCGGCAAGACCGAGCGGTATGCTAGCCAATTGCGCTATATTCGCCGCATCGGCGAGACCTCCAACTTTGAGGACTACCGCCAACAGCCCGCCACATACCGCGAGCAGAATCAAAGTTACGGAGACAGCCGCGGTGCGACGATTCAGCCGAATTAATTGCATACGAAGACTCTATTGAGTAAAGACCGTTGCGGTCGGGATAGTTTCAATGGTGCTCCACGAACCGAAATACTTGCAGTCACAATTGACATCGAACAGTCCTGTTGCGACCGAAACGTCGCCGCCGGCCTGTTCCGTCGAGCACCCCGCTCGCGATCGAGGGATGAATTCACCACGGATGTGAGCCGCCGTTGCCGGGAGTGGCATTGCCCTGATTCATGTGGCCGCCAACTGGAGTGAAAGGGGGCCCGCCGATCGGCAGTGTCGCGAAAATTGCGAGCAATATTGCAGATTTCATATCAACTTTCACGGTAAGGCACTTACGACCGCTGAAACGGCAATAGTGTACCGTCCGAGCCGGATTCAGCGCTGTCGTGCGTTCGGTCGACATCGTCGGTTACCGATCGTGCTGGATGGTGTGCGTTGTCGGCCCTGACGGGACCGGTAGAGGCGGTGGCGATCAAGCGGTACGGACCGTCGCATGCCGGCCAGGTCAACGCAGTGCTTGTCGAGGGTGATCGACCCAGCGTCACACCAGGTGTTGGCTTTGTGGTGCGTTGCACTTGGTGCCCGCGACAGTCGCGCGGACGCCCTTGTGAGCGGGGACTGCTATTCGGATGTCATTCGAATAGCCGATGTTGCGTTACAGAAAATTTCAATATTCTTGAGGATATTGGGCCAGCTCGTCGAACTGAGGACTCTGAATCGTAGAGTCGGGCGCATTTTTCGTCAAGTAGAAGGTGTACGTGACGGCGACCCGTAGGGCCGTCGATCGGCACGATTCGTAGAGGGAACTGAGTGGGTATCTTGTCTTTCGAAACCGCGGACCAGGGATGAGTCAGGTCATGGGGCGGCCACATGTCGCTCCTCGGTACCGTGCGGCCAAGGCGGTTGCTCGTGCGACGTCATCGTTTGCGGTGCGAATTGCGGCGAAGTATCACCTGTTCAATATCATCGAGCAACCGGATGTCGCCGCGATCTACATCGCGCCGCATCGGAGCATGTTCGATTTACCGGCAGGTATCGTGACATTCGGCAAACTCGATGTCACGCCGTTGTTGGTTGTGTCGAAGCCGCACCTCGAAAAGATCAGTACGCGACAGTGCGACTGGAATTCCCTGGATCTGCTCCCGGTTGATGCAGGCGCCGGCGGTAGGTCGGCGCTGGTCGACTCAGGGACAGCTGCTCTACACGCCGGCCGGTCGGTGGCGATTATGCCCGAAGGGCGTGTTGTGCGATCGGGGTACGTCCATCGAGACGGTCTGCGCACGGGAGCCGCGCACTTGGCGACAGTGACAGGCGCCCCCGTAGTAATCCTCGGCTCGGCCGGATCTGAAGCTCTGTGGCAGCGTGGAAAGTTGACAACTTTCGGATCGCTCAGGCGACCACCCGTGGTTGTGGTGTGTTTCGAGATCGTAGTGCCTGCTACTGACATTTCGAGCACCCACGAGCTGATATCGGACCGTCTTGCTGCCGCCGAATCGGAAGCGCACCGTCGGCTAGCCACCTTGCAGGTTCGCGTATGACGGGGACGGCGTTCGTGTTATCCGGCGGTGGGAGCCATGGAGCGGTGCAAGTCGGCATGGCGCGCGCATTGTTCGAAGCCGGTATCGCTCCGGACGCACTCTACGGTACCTCCATCGGGGCGGTGAATGCCGCGGCACTCGCCCAAGGTTTCAACAAGAAGTCGATCGACGCACTGGCGGAGAAATGGACGAGATCGGCTCTGGCCCCGCCGCTGCGGCCTTCGATCGCCGACGTCGTCGCAGCGCTGGCAGGACGATCACCCTCGCTCTTCTCGGTGGAAGGGATTCGTGGACGGCTGGCCGCGGGGCTCAGCTACGCCGCGATCGAAGACGCGCCTATTCCGCTTCGAATAGTCGCGACCAACCTGTTGACGGGTGAGGAGCGTCTGTTCGAATCCGGAGCAGTGGCCGACGCGCTGATGGCCAGTTGCGCCGTGCCCGGTTTCTTCCCTCCTGTCGATATTGATGGAAGCTTGTATGTCGACGGACTTCTATATGGGGCGCCTGTTCATCAGGCCATCGAAAACGGTCACAGCGAAATATTCCTGCTCCTGACGAGCCCTCCCGTCACCATGAGTGAGGTCCCAAAGAATTGGTGGTCGATCACCAGGAGAGCGGCGACTGTCATCATGTCTCGCCAGCTCACCGACAGCGCGAGGCAACGCTGTACGACTGCTCGGGTGTACACGCTCCCCGCAGTGCCCATACTCCGCAAAACCTCACGACGACGCTTCGATAGTGGTCCGGCACTGATGTCTGAGTCGTTCGAAGTGACCAGCCAATGGCTGCGAGCGACAGAAGAATTGAGGTGTCACGGATGAGAGTCGCCGTTATAGGGGCGGGTATCGCCGGACTGTCGGCGGCCACATATTTATCGAGCTATCCCGGTGTGGAAATCACAGTATTCGAACGTGAACCACAGGTCGGCGGGCGCGCAAACATCATCGATGATGCGGAGCATTGCCAGCGCCTCTTCATCGATGATTACGTTGCGCTTTTTGATATCCTGCGACAGATTCCCGCTGGCGGCGGTATGACAATTTATGAGTCGATGCGTCCGGTCAGCAGGATGGTCCATGTCGGTAACGAATGGCGCAGAATATCGAGGTTGTACGCGATCTGGTCCAGAGAGCTGACTTTCTGGGAGAAGTATCATGTGATCAACGAACGCCGCAAGTCCGTACTCCTGGCTGACAAAGTGCAATCGTACAAGAAGACCCTCCGTATGTTCCGGAATTTCGACATGAAGTCGCTGGCGCTGTTCGTTTTGTCGTCGAAAAGTACGCACATGATCATGTGTCTACCCGGCCGCACCGACGAGACGTTGACTCTGCCTTGGCTGAAATTTCTCGAGCGACGGGGTGTCGCCTTCCGATTCAGGACCACAGTGACCAGATTCGCACAGATCCGTAACGGTCCCGGGGAGTGTACGTGGGGTATTACAGCCGGCAATTCGACGCTGGAATTCGATGCCGTCATATCGACACTCGTGCCTCGAGATCTGGCTTCTGTCCTGGATGCGTCGGCACTCGCACACAGGATCTCAGTTGACAACGAGCACCTGCACTTCAAGGTGCTCACGTTTAGTTATGCTGACAAGAATCTGGGGGCGGACTTCCCGCAGTACGCGCTGTTGGCTCGAAACGGTGTCAGTGTGATGTTGCAGAGACCAGCGGCGCGATGTACCGCCTTTTGTACCAGTCCGCTCAACGCCTCTGACGAGTACGTGACCGACCGGGTACGAGAAATGTGTGCGGACCTTGGTGAGGTCTCACTCATCGGTGTGCGTGCCAATAGCGCGGTGAGCGAGGCGATCTACTGCGCCTCACCCATAGATCCAGCGCGAGTCCTGGTCCAGCACCACAATGGACTCTATTTCGCCGGGTCGGCCATGGAGATGGTTTACCCCTTCGATTCGGGCGAGGCCGCGACACGATCCGCGCGGGCAGCGGTCAGCCGGCTCCTGGCCGATACTGCGAGCGGTCCGGCAGGCCCGAGACTTCCCGGCCCATTCACCGGAACCCGCCTCGGCCGAACAATTCGACATCTTCGGACGCGACGTTGTGAAGATCTCGAATGTGCCGAATGCTACGCGCGGTAGCGGCGTGGAGGATTCCCGCAGTTGTCGCGGATGTGAAACATAGACGGAGTTAATTCGAATGGGAGATCTGACCTTGAAAGACCGGAGTGTCGCTGTAATAGGCAGTGGAGTGTCCGGGCTCACTGCCGCATACCTGCTCGCGAAGCGCGACCACGTCACCTTGTTCGAGGCCGACGGCCGACTCGGTGGGCATGCGCACACACACGAGTTGGTGCTGGACGACGGCCGGCGAGTCAGGGTCGACACAGGGTTCATCGTCCACAACGACCGCACCTATCCTATTCTGACGCGTCTGTTCGACGAGCTCGGGGTGGCAACGCAGACAACAGATATGTCGTTGTCGGTACGGTCTGACCGCGACGGGCTGGAGTACGCAGGATGCACGGGCCCGCTCGGCTTGTTCGCGCAACCTCGATTGATGGTCGACAGGCGCTATCTCGGGTTGATCTTCGACATCCTTCGCTTTCATCGTGCCGCGCGTTCGACGCTGCGAAGCACGACCGATGAGACGCTCGAAGAGTTCCTTCGGCGCAATCGGTTCGGTGCCTATTTTGCCGAACATTTCATGCGCCCACTGATCTCTGCCGTATGGTCGTGCGATCCCGAAGTCGCTCCGCAGTATCCGGCGCAGTATCTGTTTCGATTTCTGGACCACCATGGAATGCTCACCGTACTCGGATCTCCGACATGGCGAACAGTGACGAATGGGTCGTCACGCTATGTCGAGAAGATCGCCGCGGGGATCGATGAGGTATTGATGTCGACCCGTGTGGTCCGTGTCGACCGAAATCAGGACGGTGTACGGATCACCGACATCCACGGTGATGAGCGGCAGTTCGATGCCGTTGTGATCGCGGCTCATCCTGACCAGGCGTTGCGGATGCTCGCGCAACCGTCGCCGCTGGAGAAGAACTTGCTGGCTTCGATCCCGTACTCCACCAATCATGTTCAACTACACAGCGACGAGTCGCTGCTGCCGAGGGCACGGAGGGCGCGCGCCGCATGGAACTATCTGATCCCGAAGGACCGGACCGGTAGCGTGATCGTCACGTACGACCTGACTCGGCTGATGCGGATCGAGGGTGTGCGGGACCGCCGATTCCTCGTCACTCTGGGCGGTGCTCATCTTGTCGAGCCGAACGCCGTCATAGCCGAGATGATCTACCACCATCCGATATATACCCCGAAGTCGGTGGCGGCACAGGCTCGACTGCACGAGTTGAACGGCCCCGTCGTATCTTTCGCGGGGGCATACCACGGCTGGGGGTTCCATGAGGACGGCGCGCTGTCCGGGTTGAAAGCAGCGCAGCGTGTCGGTGCCGCGGGGTTGGTCCTGGCACCGTGAACACACCGACAGTCCTCCGCACGAAGATCAGGCATGTGCGAACCGAACCGCTGACGCACGCGTTTCAGTACAACAGCGTCAGCTGGTACGTGGACATCGACGAGCTGCCCCACATTCCGGTGTTGGCGCGCTTCCGCGCCGAGGACCACCTTGCGCCGCCGGGGAAAACCGTGCGTCAGCGTGTCGACGCGGTACTGAGCGACAACGGGATTCGTGACACCGGACGAATAACAGCGCTGCTTGCGCCTCGGTCGTTCGGATATGTCTTCAATCCGCTCAGCATATTCTGGTGCCATGATGACTCCGAGACGGTCACGCACATCTTGTTGGAAGTGCACAATACCGAGGGTGATCGTTATTGCTACGTGACCGCTCCCGACGAGCGAGGCTATGCGGAAGTCGACAAGCGGTTCCGAGTCTCGCCGTTCAACGATGTGTCCGGATACTACGGCGTGACCGCTCCCGAACCCGCGCACAACCTGAGCGTTCGGATCGTGCTGCACGATGGGCGCGGTGACTTCTTCGTGGCGACGATGACCGGGGCTGCGGCGGACACACATCTGAGCGCAGTATGGTCTGTCTTCTGCAACCCTGCGCTCGCGACCTCGATTCGGATTCGTTGGCAGGGGCTCGGGTTATGGTTTCGCGGTTTGCCTGTCATCGGAACGATGAATTCGAGGACTCGATGGAAAACCGGGACGTCGTGAGCACCGGTCTCGGTCTTTCCGTCGCCCGATCGCTGGATCTCGATCGTCTGCCGAGCGGCCCAAGGGCTCGTCTGCTCGCCCGGGGAGGGGAAGCGCTGTTCCGGCGTGTGAGTTCGAGATCGGCCGTGCAAATCGCCCTAGCCGGTGGAGACGTCATGGGCGCGGGATCCGCCCTCGGGGCGCAGATGTTCATTCATCGTCCGAGGGAATTCTTTCTTCGGCTCGGCAACTACGGGCTTATTGGCCTGGGCGAGTCATATATGGCGGGAGAGTGGACCTCGCCCGACCTCGTCGGCCTGCTGACCGTTTTCGCGGCCGATATGTCAACTCTGGTGCCGGCGCCACTGCAGCGATTTCGTTCGGCCTATGTCACGAAGCCGCCAGTTCATGAATATGGTTCGGAAGCCACCGCGAGCGAAAACGTATCGCGACACTACGATCTGTCTAACGACATGTTCGAACTCTTCCTGGACAGGACTTTGACGTACTCCGGCGCGTTGTTTCTCGATCCGAGCCGCGCTTCCTGGGACGAGTTGCCCGACGCTCAAAGCCGGAAGATCGACCGACTGCTCGATCTCGCTCACGTCGGATCCGGTACGGAACTGCTCGAGATAGGTTCCGGCTGGGGCGAATTGTGTATCCGGGCAGCGGCGCGTGGAGCTACTGTTCGCTCGGTAACACTCTCACGTGAGCAGCTGTCGCTGGCACGACATCGTATCGCGTATGCCGGCCATCAGAGTTCGGTGCAGCTCGATCTGCTCGATTACCGAGCGGTCGAGGGCACCTACGACGCCATTGTGTCCGCCGAGATGATCGAGGCCGTTGGATTTCGGTACTGGGAAACCTATTTCACCAAACTCGAATCACTTCTCGCTCCAGGAGGAAAAATCGCACTTCAAGCCATCACGATGCCCCATGAAAGAATGCTCGCTACTCGTGGGACGCATACGTGGATCCAAAAGTACATCTTCCCGGGTGGATCGGTACCGTCCGTGACGGCGATCGAGCAGCTGACGAAGTCGAAGACCTCTCTCGATATCATCGACCGACTCGACTTCGGCGCACACTACGCCGAAACGCTGCGGCTCTGGCGTGAGCGATTCTGCGCGCGTTCGGATGTTCTTCAGACTCTGGGTTTCGATCGTACTTTCCGACGCATGTGGAATTTTTATCTCGCATACTGCGAGGCCGGATTCAGGTCGAGATACCTCGATGTGCAGCAGTTCGCTTTGCAACACCGGGGGCGGAGATGACCATAGCGACCGAGGTCGCCGCGGCCTTGAAACCGATCGTCGGTGGTCGGCTGCCGATCCGATTGAAGATGTGGGACGACAGTGTGACCGGTCCGCCGGACGCGCCGCTCGTCACGGTGAAGTCGAGCAATGTGCTACGCCGACTGCTGTGGAACCCGAGCGAGTTGGGTCTGGCGCAGGCATACATTCTAGGTGAGATCGATGGCGATCCCAAGGCTGTCCTCGAGCAGGTTCGGGCCGTTCCGGCGAATACAAGTCTGCGCGAGGCTAGGCGGAGCCCGGCGAACATCGCTCGACTGCTCGAGCTTTCGATCGGTTTGGGTGCGATCGGAAGACGGTTGCCGCCGCCGGAGAATCAGGCCAGAATTGGTGGACGATTGCACAGCCCGCGTCGCGACCGAGCGGTGATCAGCCATCACTATGATCTACCGCCCGAGTTCTACTCGCGGATACTCGATCCGACCATGACGTATTCGTGTGCCTTCTTCACGCGCAATATTCCCGGCACGCCGGCGGATCCGGGCTACGGTCTGGAGCAGGCCCAGATCGACAAGTTGAATCTGGTCTGTGACAAGGTCGGCCTAGAACCCGGCATGCGGCTGCTCGACATCGGCTGTGGTTGGGGTGGGCTCAGCCTGCACGCTGCGCAGCACTACGGCGCACAGGTCACCGGTGTCACGATTTCCCGGCAGCAGAAGGCCTATATCGACGCGCAAGCGACGCGCCGGGGCCTGGGAGGCGCTGTCGAGATCAAATTGCAGGACTATCGGTACATCGATGAGGCAGATTTCGATGCCATCGTCTCACTGGAGATGGGCGAGCATGTCGGCGAGAAGAATTATGAGATCTTTGCCGGGGTGCTGTGCCGGAGAGCGGCACGCGATGCCCGCATCCTGATCCAGCAGATGTCCCGTCGCCGCGGCAGGCATGCCGGTGGCGGTCCTTTTATAGAGTCGTTCATTGCGCCGGATATGACAATGCGACCAGTAGGTGAAACGATTTCCTATTTCGAACGGACAGGTCTGGAAGTCGTTGGCGTGCAGAACATGCGTGAACACTACGCTTGGACTGTGGACGAGTGGTCGCACAATCTCGACAGACAGTGGCATGAAGTCGTCGAGACGGTCGGTGTCGCGACTGCGAGAGTTTGGAAACTCTATCTCGCCGGCGGCGGCATGGCCTTTCGGCAAGGGCGGATGGGCGTCGATCAGATTCTGATGAAGAAATCCAGGTAGAACGTGTTTCGAAAGTGAATGTCCGCGCCGATTCACGTCGCTGGCAGTCGGATAGAGGATGATTCTGTGCGCTCAGTCATCGGCCGCTATTGGCAACTTTTCGAGTCGCAGTTGCTCCTCCCGAAGGAGAGCACGGCAGACCGGCGGAGAGTGAGGTTGCGGTCGATCCTGATCGCACTCTCGCTGATCATCGTGTGGGTCGGGCAGCTCGTGGCAAAGGCCGGGTTGCCGACGCTGTTGCGAGATCATCCTCTTCTCCTCGTGATTCTCGACGCCCGGACACGGGACATCGTGTTGGCAAGCCCGAAACTCGGTGTTATTGAGCTCATTACGGTGGCAGTAATATGGCGGTTCTCTGTCCATTTCCTCTATTACGTTGTGGGCCGGTGGTACGGCGAGATCGCTCTCCGCTGGCTGGCCGGGCGGGTTGGAAAGGGCGTGCTTCGAATCGAGGGTAATTTCGCCCGATGGTCGCTTCCGGCGGTCTTTCTCTTGTCCAACAAGCTGGTATGTCTACTTGCGGGATCATTAGGCATGCGGCCGGCAGTGTTTGCCGCTGCGCACCTGCCCGGCACGGTGATCCGGGTCGTCGTGCTCTGTCTGGTTCTCCGTTCCAACAGTGCGACATTGGTGCCAATAGTCAGCAAAATGGATCAAAATGCTGATTGGCTCACCGTGGTGTTCGTCACCGGTACACTGGTCACGCTCGGTGCTTCGATATACCTCCGCTACCGCAGCGTCAAACGGTCTTCGGAGTCCGACTCTGAATCGGGCACGGCCTAGGTGGGCTCGCTGCAAGGGTTCAGATCTTTGTCTGCAGGCTACGGAGGCTTGTCAGCTCTATCGCGCAGTTTCCGCAGGTCGATTTGGGTGTTTAGCGCGTGTGGTTCCCCTCCGGACACTCTGAAAGCCGCAATATCATCCAGTGCAACGGAGGTCGGCTCTTCTTGTGTTGGTAGGCGATTCGAACCTCCACGAGGTCCATGTGGGCACCTGCCGGCGACGTCAATGGCGGGCCGGTGTGAACTGACGGTTCGTGGCTGACCAGCGGTAAGGTTGTGCCGCAATTGCTTCTGGGCTAAGCGCCCAGAAGACCCAAGCAGGCTGGGTGCCGTGCTTGGGTCAGTTTCTGTGCTTGTACCGGGCTCAGCGGCATGCACGGCATAGGAAGAAGGGCCAGCCGTACGTCTTCACCCAGCCTGAGTACCAATATGCCGTGGCGCGGCAGCCGGATTTGCCGTTGCAGGCGCGGAGCATGTCGTTCTCGAACCAGTTGTTGCAGGTTGCGAAGCCGTTGAAATCGTCACCCGCCCAGTGGTAGTGGTAGCACTTGTCGTGTTGGTCGCATGCCGGTTTGAAGTTCACCCCGTCGGCGGTTCGGTCCGGAGAGAATGTGCATCCGTTCGGTTGCCAGGCGACGGGGGTCACCGCGATCGCCGGGGGTGATTCCGCGATCGCACTGGTGCCGCCGAATAGCGAAAAGCCGAGGGCGAGTAGGAGAACAGTTACTGCCCCGACTAGGCGTTGTGTGTATGCCGACATGTGGACCTTCCTGTCGCGGTGCTCGGTCCCGTGCTGCTGCCGTGGGGACCTGAACTGGTCCCCCGACGCTACGGACCACCGATATGCTGCGTCTGTCCCCCGTTCGACCGACCTGCGGGTGGCCAGGTCGGCCGGAAATCGTAGCCAGGAACGACGGGCGGTGCTGGTTCCTACCTCGTCCTGCGTTTCGCTCCGATCCGCAAGTGCGTGTCGGGCCCTGTCGCTAGTGTCACGCGGATGGACGCGGTGCAGGTACAGAAGAAGCTCGAGCTCTCTCCCGATGAGGACTTCGTCCTCACGGCGTGGCAGTACCGGATGATGCAGCGCGACATCGCCGCATCGAAGGGCAAGCATCTTCCGTCCAAGCGCGAGACCCGTAACTCTTTTCGCGACAACGCCATTGCGGCCATCGTGCAACGCGACCAGGACGACTGGTCGCCCGCTGTTGCAGAGATCGTTCACCAGATCGCCGAGGATGGTGAGTCTCCGAATCTCGAGGCACTCGAATCCGCTGGGCCACAGATCTCCTCGGTCGTGGCGAGACGGTCACGGGCACTGCTTCTGCTGATCGACTTGTATGGGTTCGAGCCGTGGGTGGAGGGCAAATGGGAAAAGGCTGTCCGCGCCGAAGTTCTCGCCGCCGCTCATCGGTCGATGGATCAACTTCATCCTGAAGACCTCTCTGCTGTGGAAACCGCATACAAGGACGCGATCAAGAAGCTGTCGAAGGCAAGCAACTGGACGAAATACGCACTTCTCGCCGGTGCCGGCCTCGGACTGGGCGTCCTGACCGGTGGCCTCGCCGCACCAGCGATTGCCGGAGCGTATGGAGCGGTTGTCCTCGGCTATTCAGGCGCGGTGGCTACTTCGGCGGGCTTGGCCGCGATCGGCGGCGGTTCCATCGCTGCTGGTGGTCTCGGCATGGCCGGTGGTGCCGCGCTCATCACCGGCTTCAGCGGCGCCGCAGGAGTCGGGGCGGTCACGCTGGCGGGAAAGGCTGCCGGGTTCACGGCAGCTCGCATCGCAGCCGACGCCATTCGACTCCACGTGGTGACCCAGCTCGTGCTGCGCGATGTCGACGGCAACGAAGAGGCGGCAAAGGCTGTCATTGTCAGTCTCCGCGAACGCGTGACAAACCTGGGCAAGACCGTCGTGACTCTCGCCGAGCGAATCGAAATCCTTCGTGCGCAACTCGAGACAAAGCAGGCGGAGTTGAACGCGGAGCGAGATCAACGCCAGGCTGCCGAAGACCGCATCGCCCGCTTCCGGAGCGTCGCTGACCGGCTCAAGGAGCGTGTCACAGGACCCGAGAATGATGAACTCCAGGCCTTGCTGGCCGAACTCGAAGAAGTCGAGGGCGAGAAGAAGACCGTTGAGACCCTTGCCCAGGGAGTCTCTGTCCTCGCTGACGACCTCGAGGAAGCAGCGTGAGCGCGACTGACGGTGACTCCAGCGACCGGGTCTCGCCGATCGATGACGACTACGTCGGCAACTTGGACGCACTCACGCGCGACCTCGGAGACATCGAAATGATCGCCGCAGCAGCGCTTTCGGACAAGCCGATCGACCACGCGGCGACGCAGCGCATCGTGGGCACCTCGACTGGCCTGACCTATTTCGACCTCACGGCCCACCATCAGCAGCGTCGCGAAGTCGAGGGATGGGGCGAGTCCGACATTGCCGACATCCTCGACCCGATCGCGCTGCGGCAACTCGATGGGTGGCGGGCGACCCAAAGGGTTCCGTGGGAACGCGGCGACCTGGTCGTCGTGGGTGTCTCCGGGCTCATCGGCGCACTCGGAAACCTCTATGACAGCCAGGTAGACGCTGCGGTGCTCAGCGGCCTGTCCTTGTTGAAAAAGACTGACCTGCTGCGCCGGTGGGAGAGGGAGACCGCCCGACTCGCCATCGATTACACCGGCCCCAAATTCGGCGGTCCGGCACATCGTGTCCGGTCGGCCGGCCATGACATCGGCCGGTTCTTCAGCGCCCTCGATCAGATCCGCACAGGAACCTTCGAAGGTACGTGGTGGGAAGACGGACGGCGGATGTTCGAAGAGGTTGCGACAACTCGCTCCGGTCTACCGTTCGCGAAAGCGCCCGAGCGGCATCTCGCAGTCGCCCTTCTGTTGAAACACTGGGCGGCGGATTTTGTCACCCCGATGAACTTGCCGCTGCCGGGTTGGACACTTTTCGGCGAGATGTCGAACCCAGACTTGCGGAAGTTTGCCAATGACGCTTACGCCGGAACGAACTCCGGCGACGGGTTGAACCTTCGCTCCGGAATATTGACGCCTGGTCTAGGGATGCTCGCGACCGAGGTCGTCATCCGAACTCACACGCACCTCGGGGCATACCGTTCCACGGGCACTCCACGGCTGGCGACTTCCGCCGCGGCCAAACACACGGAGATGCTGCTCGCCGCACACGCCGCAGCCGGAGCAATCAGTATGTCGAAGACCGCTGCCGCGGCGATTGCTGGCGAAACCGTAGTCGCCGCTCGACATCTCAACATTCCTGTTCTCATGCGGGTGGGCATGCTTGCGCTGAAAGTCCGCTCCGATGCCGCGGACCGCGCGGAAGCTGGTGCACCATCGTGGGAAAAGCTGCTCGTTGACGAAGCGGCGACTTGGACCCTGCCCGAAGCAGTCGCCATCGCGGACCTTTGGGACTGCCCCGAGTTCGCTTGACTCTATCCAGATGCGCCCTCCGGGTCGGCGGCGTAGTGCCCCGCTGGATCAACGGGAATGGCGCAGGCCCTGCTCATTGAGGGCGATGTGGAGGAGGCGTGCGGGATCGGGGGGACCGGCCGTCGAAGCGGTCGGCAAGACAGCGTCGGACCGGGTGCAGAAGAAGCTGATCAAGGTGTATCGCGCGACGGAACAGTTCGCGCGAGTCGGTCGAGTTGCCGAGCTGCGCGGTCAGATGAAGCCGTTGCTGCTCGCGACGGGATGAGGAAGAGCTGAGTCGTGCGCATCGGGGTACTGGGCATATGAACATCACCGAAGGCACTGCACCGCTGGTGTATGACGCGATCAGCAAGCTGCTCGCGGAGCGCGAGGATTCCACCGGGCTGGTTGATGTCAGCTGCATCGCCCGCGGTGCCGACTCGGTGTTCGCTCGGGCTGTCCTTGATGCTGGAGGCAATCTCAAGGTCGTGTTGCTCACGGAACTGCAGGTCGACCACGCGCCCATCACCACTGATCTCAGCATGCCCCGCCGTCGCTGGCAAAGATTGTTGCAATATCTCATGCTCGTGGACCGATACGACAGATACCGGTGATCTCAACCAGCACTGATGATGCATACCGAATCGAAGAAGGGTTGGTCACAGTGGCCGCTCCGAGACTCTCCAAGGGACAGAATCTGCTGTTGCCTCAGCGCGTGCGGCGTATCTGCGTTGCGATCGGGTGGACGGACCCGCAGATAGACGTCGACGCGTCCGCTCTGCTACTCGGGAGCGACGGGAAGGTTAGCTCGGACAGAGATTTCGTCTTCTACAACCAGCCGGCCTCGCCGGGTGGTTCCGTCCGATCCCTGGGTCTCAGGGTCACTGACGACGGTGCACGGGCGCTTATCGCGATCGACTTGTCGACGCTGCCAAGCACGACCCACACCGTGGCTGTGGTCGGTAGCGTCGATTCGCATCGTTTCGGAGAACTCGGTGCGCTCACACTCACATTCGTCGACGAAAACGAGGATGTGCTAGCGGACTACGTTATGTCTGACGCGACTACCGAGTCGGCACTTCAATTCGGTGAGGTATACCGTCGCGGCGACGTGTGGAAGGTCAGGGCGGTCGGGCAGGGCTGGGCATCCGGACTTGCGGGTCTAGCAACGGATTTTGGCGTCAACATCGA
This sequence comes from Nocardia suismassiliense, assembly GCF_900269665.1. Classification (GTDB taxonomy): domain Bacteria; phylum Actinomycetota; class Actinomycetes; order Mycobacteriales; family Mycobacteriaceae; genus Nocardia; species Nocardia suismassiliense. The sequence goes on along the minus strand of NZ_LT985361.1, from coordinate 5,772,523 downwards.
TGGGGAAGTTCTACCGACTGCCGCGGAAACTCAGGAGCCGCCGAAGAGCATACGGCCGATCGGATCTGCCAGCCGAGCCGTCGTCGAGGCGGCCGCGAGCGACATAAATTCGTCAACACAGGAACCAGCTCAACCAGCGATGCCCTCTGTGGAGCTTGCCCAGCATGATGCTGGTTCTCCGTACCGACTGTGGACGCAGGCCAGGACGTACTGCGACTACGAACTCACGGTCGAGCAGCAGTTTCTACCAGCACTTCGCAGCTTGTACCCACCGGATTTTCCGGAGAAGGACAGAGAACTAACGCCGGTCGTCGAACTTATTCCCGAACCCGATGGTCCACACGGGCAGTGGGCGATATCGGTTCGAACGGATGGTCGGACGATCGGCTATGTCGGACCCGAGGATGCCCCGCGTTGGGCAGGAGTTCTTAGACGTATCGTCGCGTCGGGGTTCGTGCCGACTACGAAAAGCCGAATCTGGGCAAGAGAATATGATGGATTCGATGGCATCGAATTCAACGCATACGTACAGATCGCCCTCGGGGAGCCTGAACATGCCATTCCATTGAATGATCCCCCCGCAGTCCCGTACACCATGCTGCCGCGGTCAACGATTATTCAGGTAACGAAGGAAGATGAGCATTTCGACGCCGTACGGAAGTTCGTGTCCGACAAAGGATATGGACTGTTGTTTGCTACCCTTCACGACTGCGCGCCGAGTGTCGGCCGAGCAAAACATCACGTTGAGGTGCGTGTGGACTATCGTCGAATCGGGCAGCTGACCCCGCCGATGAGCCAACGCTTCCTTCCGATGGTTCGCCATCTCCGCGAACGGGGGCTTGTCGCGGCCTGCTGGGCTGACATCGCAGCCTCCGCGGTTTCTGCCAAAGTGCGCATCGACGCAATCAAAGCCAACGAAGCAAGCGACGAGGTGTTGAACGGACCTCCGATCACCATTTCGACGCTTGTGCCCGGATTACCGGACTCGCTGAGCTACGACCTCACCGTGCTGCGGCTGAAACTCGAACCGCTAGAACCGGTTCGCCCTGTGCCCCCACCACCCATTCCGGCGGAACCATCGGACGGCTCGCTGGTGCGATTCGACAAGGGCGGAGGTCGCTACAACTATGTCGCAGTCCGCCGCGGCAGCCGATGGGAAACCACGGCAACTGGAGAATTCGGGGCGATCAACGAAACAATGTCCTGGCCCCAACTGGCGTCACGAGTCCGCAGGTTCGATATTGCGACCGCATGGGATTCGACCGATCCACACGGCGACGCACGGGTCCGCGAACATCTGGCGGTCATCCGGTTCGCGATCAGCGATACATACATCGCAGCCGTCAATGTTCGAGCTGACGGGTGGGAGAACGGCGATTGGTACACAACAATTACAGAACAAGCTGAAGAGCATCTGCCGCTTGGTGATCGCGCCGAATGGTCCGAGATAGTGACAGCTGGGCAACACATTCAAGTAGTAACCGCATGGGCGCCGCTGCACTAAGGCTCCGGCAATGTACAGCGTTTGCGGCATAGTCAGTCGCTTGCTCGACAGAACGCGGCAACCGACTGGCCGAGTCCGCAGCTCTCAACTGCTTCCGACCCGCAGACGTTCAGGACGATTCTGGCCGCGGAGTCGAAGTACTCGATGGTCCGAGCACGGCAGCAACTTCCGAACCGTCAGCAGCTGACATGTATCAGTATTTCCGCAGTTGGATTGGTGTTTAGCGCGTGTGTCCCCTCCGGACACGTCCAGTACGTCCACGGGTCGTGTTGGCTGAACTTCGGCTAGCACAACCCGTTTTCGTGGTTGTAGGTCATCTTGAGCCCGAGTTGGCGATAGACCTTGAGCTTTGGCTGTGCCGTCGACGCGCTGCAAGATCTGCACTAGGTCGCCCAGGGATTCGACGAGTTGACGAATCTCGTTGCGGCTCAACGGGGACGTGCTTGCATTGCGGTCTGCGCGCGGCGAGTTGTGCGACGCCGACTTCTCGTTCGGATTGGACTGGTTTGGTCCAGTTCGCGATGAGTTGTGGGTCTGTGCCAGCTTCCTGCGCTGCCCTGTAGCTGTTGAGTTTTCGGTTATTCTCGGCGAGAGACTGCTGGATCGAGTGCATCCAGGAGCGCGAGGCCTACTTCCTCACGTCGGTGACCGTCGGGACCGGCATCAGTTCCGGTCCCGCGTGCGTCGTATTGCCGTAGTCAGGGCAGACCGACCTCAGCGCAGCCGGGAGTCGAGCAAGATGGTCGCGATGGTGACCTGGGCCGGATCCAGGGCGGTGTGGCCGTCCTCGACGTCCCAGTGCGCGTTCTGCAGCACGCGACCCAGCGTCCAGCCCGCCGCCCGCCGCCGGTCTAGGCCGAGCGCCTCGGTGAGCAGGTCGAAGCGGTAGCGCACGGCGCGCGCCGTATCGCCGGTGGCGACCATCTCTTCCCAGCGATTACTCAACGCGGGCAGCAGTTCGAAGGCGGGATCGCCGGCGAGTGGCTTCGGATCGATGGCCAGCCACGGTTCCCGCTCGGCCGCGAGAATGTTGTCGAAATGCAGGTCCCAGTGCAGCAACCGGTCGCCGGGTTGATCGACCAGTTCGGCGACGGCGGATGCGCAGGTGCGAACCAGCTGCCGCTCGGCAGGGTCGGGCAACGCCGCCACGGTGCGGGGCACTTGTTCGAGCATGGCGGCGGCGATGTCGGCCAGTTGCCGTAGCCCGGCTGGTGCGGGAGCCGCGACCAAGCGGGCCAGTAGTTCGGCGAGAATGCGCAGTGCGGCGCGGTCGTCGGTCACCGAAGACAGTGGGCGGGCTGCGTCCAGCCGTTCCAGTAGCAGCGTGCCGGTGTCGGGATCGTGGTCGAGCAGGCGCACGGCGCCGTCGCCGTTCCAGCCGCGCAGGCCGAGTGGCTCGCCGACGTTCTCCTCGTTGACCGGCTGTAGTTTCAACGCGGCGGGCGTGCCGTCCGCCTGGATCACCGGCAGCACCAGTGACACCATGCCGTGTCGTGCCGGAGCGTCCAGGCGCAACGCCCAGCGGTCGAGGAACCCCGCGGCCAGGGCGGGCAACGCCGCGATCCAGGCGCGACCGGACGCGCCGTCGTGTGCACTGTGGGACGCCGCCAAGGCGGCGGGGACGTCGATGCGGGTCGACGTGCTCATCGTCGAATCTCCTTCGTAGGTTCCGAATGTGGACACGAAGGAGGTGAGGTGGTGCCCGGCTGCCGGGCAGGGGTCAACGCATACCGGCCACCTTAGTCGACCATGTTCAGTGTGCCGGGGTGGCCAGGACCTCGCGTTCGCGTTCGATCAGCGGGGAGGTGCCCGCGGTGATGTTTTCGGCGGCGCTATGCCCGCAGCGCCGGCATTCTTGGATCGCCGCCCACATAGTGGGTGAGAAGTAGGGTGCGCCGGCCAGTCCCGGATTGGCCAAGGCGATCGCCCGGCGTTCACCGCCGCGGCCGACCGGCACCAATTCGCCTGCCCTGCGCGCCATCGGCGCCAGGGTCGACCAGCGCCAGCAGTGTGGGTCGGCGTTCGACGTCGGCTGGGCGGGCACCCGATCGCGCATCATCTGTTCGCTTACCGCGCGTGTACGTTCGGTGGCGCGGGCAATCCCAGGTTCTCGCGCAGTGTGCGTCCGGACGCCGCGGGTCGGAACAGCCCGCGTCGGCGAAGTTCCGGGATCACGCGATCGAGGAAAAGGTCGAAGGACTCGGGGTGGTCGGTGAAGGTGACGTTGAACCCGTCCGCGGCGTCGGCGCTGATCCATTGCTCGATGTGGTCGGTGACCTGCGCGGGTGTGCCGACGAAGGCGCCGAAGTTCAATGCGGAGGGGATGAGCCGGCCGATCGAAAGACGTTCTCGCTCGGCTGTTTCGGTGAAGAAGCGCTGAATTGTTTTGGTGCCCTTGGCGTCATGGTGAACAGCGGGCAGTGGGTCGGTCAGGCGGTATCCGGTCAGGTCGGTCTCGAGGAAGGCGGAAAGAAGTTCGAGTCCGACTCTGGGATGCGTCAGGTCGTTCATCCGCTCGGCTTTGCGCTGAGCCAGTTCGGCGGTTTCGGCGAGCAATACAGTCAGCGACGGCATGATCTTGACGTGTTCCGGGTCGCGACCCGCCTCAGCCGCCGCCTGTTTGGCTTCCGCGTAGAACTGCTGTGCCGCAGCCAAAGTCGGTTGCAGCGTGAAGATCACCTCCGCGAAGCGGGCGGCGAAGGCGCGCCCGGTACCCGAGGAGCCGGCCTGGGCTATCACGGGGTGTCCTTGCCGAGGGCGCGGGATATTCAGTGGCCCGGTGACCGACAGGTGTTCGCCGCGCATCCGCAGGACGTGCAGTTTGGCCGGATCGAAATACAATCCCTCGGCTTGATCGCGGACGAACGCGTCATCTTCCCAGCTGTCCCACAAACCGCGGACGGCATCGACGAACTCGACGCCGCGGGCGTAACGGGTGGCGTGATCCACGTGTTCGGTCCGGCCGAAATGTGCTGCCCCGCTGGCGAAGCCGCCGGTCACCACGTTCCAACCGGCGCGGCCGCCGCTGAGGTGATCGAGCGAGGCCAGGCGCCGGGCGAGAGGATAGGGCTCGTCGTAGGTGGTGTTTGCGGTGACGATCAGCCCGATGCGGTCGGTGCTCGTGGCCAGCGCTGAGGCGAGGGTGAACGGTTCGAAACGGGCACCCGCGCCGGTGTGTGCGAGTGCCGCATGACTGATCTCGAGGCGGAAACCGAGTGCGTCGGCGAGGAACAGGGCCTGGAATCCGGCGTCCTCGGCGCGACGAACTAGCGCGGTCACCACGTCGAGATCCATCGCGCCGTCGGCCGGTGCGCCCGGGTAGCGCCAGGCGCCCGGATGCATTCCGTTCCATTCGGGAGTGCAGAACAGCAGTGCCGACTCGGCGGTCATGCCCACGCCATTCGTCCGCCGTCGACCACGAAGTCGGATCCGGTGACCCAGGCCGACGCATCGGAGGCGAGAAACAGCGCCACCTGCGCGACGTCGGCGGGGCTGCCGAGCCGGTTCGACAGCAGCGTATCGAGCACGTAGCGAGCATGTTCGGTGTCACCGAGTTGCTCCTGCGACGCGGGCGTGACCACCGGACCCGGTGAGACCGAATTGACCCGAATACCGTGCGGAGCGCCCTCGACCGCGAGTTGCCGGGTCATGGCCACGACGCCACCCTTCGCCGCGACGTGGCTCAGACCGGCCAGATGACCGAAACCACGGTGGGCGGCGACCGAGGAGGTGTTGATGATCGATGTCCGCCCTCGGGCGCGCAGGTGCGGCCAGGCCGCCTGGGTGAGGGTGAAGACGATCTCGAGTTCGTTGAGGATCGTGTGCCGCCAATCCGAGAGTGGAATGGCGCCGACCGGGCCGAAGGTCGCGCTGCCCGCGTTGTTGTAGAGCACGTCGAGGCCGCCGTGTGTCTCGACCGACGACGCGATCAGCGTCGCCACCGCACTCGGATCAGCGAGGTCGCACGGATGGCACGACGTCATTCGGTACCCGTCGGCGGCGACGATTCGCACTGTCTCCTCGGCGTTTTCGGCGTTCAGATCGCAGCCGATCACCTGGGCTCCGGCCGCCGCGAACAGGCGGGCGGCGGCGCGACCCTGCCCGCCGCCGGTGCCGGTGACGAGTGCGATCTTGCCGTCCAGCCGATTGGCGGCCGGGTCCAGTGGCGGCCCGGCGGTTGCTGAGCTCATCTGCTCACCCTTTCGGGTAGTTCGGTCACGCGGGGATCGACGACCGTGAGTTCGTATCGATGGGCGAACTCGCGCAGCGCGTCGTCGTCGGCGAGGGATCCGTCGGGCTGCATCAGCTCCGTCAGCGCCGCGGCAGGTGGCAGGCCTGCCGAATGCACCAGTGCCAGTGCGTAACCGGGCGCACCGGGGCACGGTGCGGCGGCGCGGGTAACTCGGATCGGCACGACGTGGCCCGGTCGGCACAGGTCGTCGGCCCTGGTTCCGGCGTCGGCCAGCAGGCGGATGGTGCGGGTGCGGTCGACGGCCGAGATGCCGGTGCTGATGCCGTCGGCCGCGTCGACGCTGACGGTGAATCGTTGTGCGCGCGGGTCGGTCTGCCACATCAGCGGCAGATTCAGCCGGTCGGCGGTCTCATCGAAGAGGGCCACCCGCAGGAATCCGGCGCCGTGCCGAATAAGGAACGCGACGGTCGCGGGGGAGGCGTGGCAGGCGGCCAGGACAAGTCCGCCGGTCTCGCCACCGAGCACCACGATGGGGCGCCCGGCATGGAGGTCGGCCTGGCATGTGGTCATGATCGTGCGGCCTCGGCCACATAGCGGCTCCGCGGACGCGGAATCCCGAGGTTCTCGCGCAATGTCGTACCGGAGTAATCCTCATGGAACAGACCGCGGCGCTGCAGCTCGGGCACTACGAAATGCAGCCAATTGTCCAGGGAGGCACCGGTATCGGCGAAGGTGATGTTGAATCCGTCGGCGGCGTCGGCGTGCAGCCACTCTTCGATGTGGTCGGCGATGCTTTCGGGAGTGTGCGCGACCGCGCCGATGCGTGCGGCGAACCGCATCAGTTCGCGCACGGTCATGTTCTGCTCGCGCGCCTTGCTGAGGAAGTAGCGCTGGCGGGTCTTCGCGCCGATGGCGGTTTCCTGGATGTCGGGGACCGGCCCGTCCAGCGGGTAGCTCGACAGGTCGGTCTCCAGGACCGCGGCGAGTTGCTCGAGTCCGACATGGTCGTCGACGAGGGAATCCAACAGTGCCAGCATGTCCTGGGCTTCGGCTTCGGTGCGGCCGATGACGGTGACCAAGGCGGGTAGCACCTTGACGTGGTCGGGGTCGCGACCACGGTCGGCGACTTGGGTTTTCACGTCGGCGTAGAAGGTACGGCCCTGCTCGAGGCTCGGTTGCAGGGTGTAGATGACGTCGGCGATACCGGCGGCGAAGGCACGCCCGGTGTCCGAGGATCCGGCCTGCGCGATCACCGGGCGGCCCTGGATCGGCCGGGCTACCGTCAATGGTCCAGCGACCGAAAGGAATTCGCCTCGGTAGTTCAGCTCGTGCATCTTGCCGGGGTCGAAGTAGCGTCCGGAGGCTTTGTCGCGTTCGAAGGCGTCGTCGTCGAAGCTGTCCCAGAGCCCGGTGACAGCTTCGAAGAATTCGCCGGCGCGGCGGTATCGCTGATCGTGGGGCATATGCGCCTCGCGTCCGAAGTTCGACGACTCGGCCGGGGTGCCGGAGGTGACGACGTTCCAGCCGGCCCGGCCGCCGGACAGGTGATCGAGGGAGGCGAACTGGCGAGCGACGTGGTACGGCTCGTTGTAGGTGGTGCTGGCGGTCATCAGCAGGCCGATGTGTTCGGTGTAGCCGCTCAGGGCCGCCATCAGGGTGAGGGGTTCGAATCGCACGGCCTTGGCGGTCCGGCTCAGTGCCCGGCTGCTGAGGGAGTGGCGGATGGCCAGGGTGTCGGCGAGGAAGAAGCCGTGGAACTTGGCCTGTTCGGCCTTGCGCACCATGGTCTTGATGGTCGCGAAATCCATGGTGGGGTCCTGCGGTGCGGCGGGGTCGCGCCAGGCGGTCAGGTGCATGCCGCCCCATTCGGGGAAGAAGAACAGGACGGCTTTCTTGTCACTGGTCATCGGTGGTTCCAATCTCGGTGGTCGGTGGGTGGCGTAGCGCGCGGGATTCCAGCAGCGGCAGTACTTCTCGGGCGAAGCGGCGAATACCTGGCTCGTAGTCCACCCAGCTGAGCAGAACGCCGTCGAGGCCGGCCGCCGATAAGGTGGTGAGCCGGTCGGCGATGGTCGTGGCGGCACCGACGAGGGGAAAGCCGCCGCCGCCCTGCACGATTCGCGCGCGCAACCGAGCCAGGGCCGGCGGCGAGAGGTTGGACCCGGTGGCGACCTGGCCCGCGATGAAGGCGTCGGCCGCGGCGAAGTCGCCGTGGTCGACGGCGTAGCGCTGCAGATAGTCGCGGGCTTGCCGGTCGGTGTCGGCGAGTACGACGTGGGCCGGAGTCCAGATCTGCAGGTCGCGGCCGTAGGTGTCCCGGGCGTGTGCGCGGTATGAACGCACCACGGACGCAATGTCTTCGGGCCGTTCGCTCTCGATCATGACGAAGGCCAGATCGGCGTAGCGGGCGGCGAAGTCGCGGCCGCGGGCCGACCCGCCCGCGTTCATGATGGGCGGTGCGGGCGCCTGGGCGGGGGAGGGCGCGAGGTAGCCGCCGTCGACGCGATAGTAGGCGCCCTCGAAGTCGAACGGCTCGGGTTGCCATGCGCGCCGGAGCACTTCGGCCCATTCGGCCGCTTGGTCGTAGCGGTGCTCGTGATCGGGCAGGGTCACACCGAACATGCGGAACTCGGGTTCGTGCCATCCGGCCACGACATTGAGCGCGAATCTGCCGTGCGCTATCTGGTCGACGGTGCTCGCGAGCTTGGCGGCCATGATCGGATGGACAACGGGCACATGGCAAGTCGCGAAAATGGCCGAGTGCTCTGTACGCGCGGCCACCGCGGCGGCCCAGGTGAAGCACTCCATGGCCACGCTGGAGCGGTGGGCAGGCTGGTCCGGCAGGTAGCTGCGCCAGCGGGCGTAGGGGACGATCGCCTCGAAGCCTGCCGCGTCGGCCGCGGTGGCCGCGGCCAGCGATCCGTCCCAGCTCGGCTCGTACGCCTCCGGGACTAGGGTGAGCGCGCATCCGATCGAATTGAGACCGAACACACCGAGTTTGAGCCGGTTACGACCGAATACCGGGTTGGCCGCGCGGATTTCGCGAGCATGCGGGAATGCGGACATCACGCCGTCCGTGTTCAGTAGCCGACGAACGGTGAGGCCGAGGTCTTTTTCTCGCGGCGCACACGCACGTCGAGGACCAGTGGTGCCCGCAGCGGCAGCGATCGGGCGAGCACCTTGCGCAGGGCCGCGACCGACTCGATCGTCTCCGACGCCGCACCGAGACTGCTTGCCAGCGCGGCATAGTCACCGGTCCAGCCGTAGTGCAGGTCCATGCCCGCCTCGACCACCTGTGGTGCGGTGCGGGCGAGGCTGGTGCGCATGCTGCTCCAGCCGCCGTTGTCGAGCACGACGATCAAGATCGGCAACTCGTACTGCACGGCTGTCCACAGCGCCTGAACGCCGAACATGAATCCGCCGTCGCCGACGATGCCGACTACCGGGCGATCCAGATCGGCCAGCTGCACTCCGATCGCCGCGCCGAGGCCCCAGCCCTGGCAACTGCCGGAGGCGGAGATGTACTGCTCGCCCTGCGGCACGGGGAAGTACTCGCGGACCAGGCGAACCGCGGTGGTGCTGTGATCGAGCAGCACGGTCTCCGGTGGCAGTGCGGCGCGCAGTTCCGCGCACACCCTGGCTACCCCGAGTGGTTCGTCGTCCCAGGCCTGCCGCTGCGTGGTGTGGATCGGATCGCGTTCGGCGGCGATCCGGTCGCGCAGCACCCGGTCGCGTACGGCGAAATCGCCGGTGGCCGTGTCGAATATGCGCTGCGCCATCGCCTCGATGACCGGTGCGATCGGCGCGATCACCGCGAGGTCGCACTGGATGATCTTGTTCAGCTCGCGGCCGTCGGTGCCGATCCACAGCTGCGTCTTGGCGCCGCCTGCGGCGAAGATTTCGCGGTGGAAGGCCTCGTAGCTGTTGGTGCCGATGTGCACGATCACGTCGGCGTGCTCGATCACCTCGCAGGCCTCGGCGACCGAGCCGGCGAATTGCGGGAAACGAGTCCCCGCGGGCAGCCGTCCGGGTTCCGGCTCGGCAACCAGCGCCGCGCCGAGGTGGGCCGCGAGCCGTTGGACAGTAGGGGCGATGCCTGCTGCGATGCCTTCGAAGCCGACGACGAAACACGGTGCCTGCGCGGCGATTACCGCTTCGACCAAGGGTTGCAGGCCATCCGCCGCGGCGTCGCCGCCGGGTGCCAGGGCGACGGTGCGCCGCGGCGGGGTGTACTCGATCTCCGCGTCCCAGAAGTCGACCGGGATCGAGACGAACGTCGGCCCCATCGGCGGAGTAGTGGCGATCGTGTACGCCCGCACGAGGGCCTCCGGCACGCGCTCGGGGCTCGGTGGCTGCCAGGCCCACTTGGTGATCGGGCGCATCGCGGCGACGATGTCGCTGATCTCGGCACGGTGGTCGGCGCCGACCGCCCAGGATTCGGCCTGCGTTGCGGTGACCACCATGGGAATGCGGTCGCGCTGGGACAGGAAGATCGAACTCGCGGCATTGAGAGTGCCGGTGCTCATGTACAGATTGACGAACGCGGGTGACCCGGACGCGCGCACATAGCCGTCGGCGATGGCCGCCAGCGGGAACTCGTGCAGCCCGGTGACGTAGTCCAGTTCGGGGACCGCGGGCAGCCGGGACAGCAGCGGATAGATCCCCCGGCCCGGGATGTTGAAGAACTTCTCGCAGCCCAGGTCTGCCATCGTGCGCAAGGTCGCCTCGGCGCAGCTCATTCTGGTCGTCATGCCGGAACCTCCGTTCGGGCGGCGCGCACGACCTCGGCCGCGTCGCGGATACCGGCGACCAGGTCGTAGGCGGCGGTGAAACCGAGTTGCGCGGCGGCGGCGCTGCCGTCGAGCACCCCGGCGTGGGACTGCACCAGATGGGCCCGCGCGTTGGCCGGCGAATCCGGCTCCACGGTGATTTCCGGAGCGGTGACCTCGGGTACGGCACGGATCGCCTCGACGACATCGCGGACCGACGAGCCGATGCCGGTACCGATGTTGAATACCGAGTCGGTTGTCGATTCGACGGTGCAGGCCAACCGGATCGCGCGCCCGACGTCTCGGTTGTAGACGAATTCGTCGAGTTGCTCGGTATAGGCGCGGCGTCCGAAGTTCGCGCGGGTGGCGACGCCGTCGATCGCGTTGGCGATCAAGCCCGCGGGTGCGGTGCCCGCGCCGCGTTTGAAGGGGCCGTAGGTGCTCGCGAACCGCAGGGCGATGACATCCACGCCGAGGTGTTCGCGGTAGTAGTCGCCGAGCTGCTCGGCCGCCAGCTTGGTGATTCCGTAGATCTCGGTGGGCTCGCGCCGATAGTCCTCGCGCACCGGCCGGTAGTCCGGCGCGCCATGGGGCCCGGTGAAGGGCGCGTATGCGCTTTTGGAGCTGGCGTAGACGACACGGTGCACGCCGAAGGTCCGCGCGATCTCGAGAATGTTGGTGGTGCCGTCGATGATCGTGCGCACACCGAGCGCGGGGTCCAGGTGCGCCACATAACCCGCGTCCATCTGCCACGGCTTCGCGCTGGCCAGGTGTGCGATCACGGTGGGGCGGTAACGGTGCACCGCGTCCGCGAGGGCCAGCGGATTGGTCAGGTCGGCGTGCACCTGGACGAGCTTGTCGGCGTGCTCGCCGAGGATCGCGCGGCCGACGCCGGTGCTGCCGCGGGTCAGGATCACCGGTGTGTCGCCGGCTTCGGCGATCTCTCGAACGGCCCAGGCCCCGATGACGCCGGTGCCGCCGGTGACCAGGATGGTGCGGCCGCTCATCGCCGGACCGCCTGGAACTGGTTGACCGGCCGGGGCAGGCCGAGGTTGTCGCGCAAGGTGGCTCCTTCGTAGTCGTGGTGAAAGATGTTGCGCCGCTGCAGTTCCGGGATGACCTCTGCGACGAAGAGGTTCATCGAGTCGGGTAGATCGGCGAACGTGACGTTGAATCCGTCGCACGCGCCCGCCCGGATCCACTCCTCGATGTGATCGGCGATGGTCGTCGGTGATCCGCCGATGGCGCCCCAGCGCAGCATGAACCCGATCAGCTCGCGGATGGTGAGGTTGTCGCGGCGGGCTTTGGCGAGGAAGAAACCTTGAACTGTCTGGGAGCCAGCTGTTTCCGCGACGTCGGGGACGGGGTCGTCGGGATGGCAACCGCTCAGGTCGGCGTCGAGGAATCCGCCGAGTAGTTCGAGCCCGAGTCGGTCGTCGACCAAGGCGTCGAGTTCGGCGAAGCGCGCGTCGGCTGCCGCGTCGGATTCGGCAACGACCAAGGTCAGCGAGGGCAAGATCTTCAGGTGTGCCCCGTCGCGGCCGTGCCGGGTGGCCGCCTGGCGGACCTTCGTACCGAAGTCCCTGGCGTGGTCGATGTCGGGTTGCAGGGTGAAGATCACCTCGGCGTAGCGGGCGGCGAAGTCGCGGCCGGACGGCGACGAACCCGCTTGGGCCAGAACGGGATACCCCTGCACCGGGCGCGGTACGTTCAACGGCCCGGCGGCGTGCACGTACTCCCCGGTCTTGGTGGCGATGTGCAGCTTCGAGGTGTCGAAATAGCGGCCCGACTCCTTGTCCATTTCGAACGCGTCGTCGTCCCAGGTGTCCCACAGCGCGGTGACCGCCTCGACGAATTCGGCGCCGCGCCGGTAGCGTTCCGAATGGCCGAGATGCCGGGGGCGGCCGAACAGGACAGAGCCCGACGGATCGCCCGCGGTCACCACATTCCAGCCCGCCCGGCCCTTGCTGAGATGGTCGAGCGAGGCGAACCGCCGCGCCACGTGATACGGCTCGTCATAGCTGGTTTGGGCCGTCATCAACAAGCCGATGTGCTCGGTGCACTGCGACAGCGCGGCCATCAGCGTGAACGGCTCGTAGCGCACCGCGGTCGCGGTCCGGGCCAGCGCGGCGGGGCTGATATGCAGGCGGAAGCCGAGCGGATCGGCCAGGAAGAAGCCGTGGAACTTGGCCGCCTCGGCGGCCCGGACCAGGCGCGACACCACCGCGAAATCCATTGCGCCGTCGGCGTCGCTGGAGCGCAGCCGCCACGCGCCCGGATGCATGCCGTTCCATTCCGGGGTGAAGAACAGGATCGCTCGGCGGTCCGGCATGTCGTCGCCTGTCATATGTGCACCCTCAACCGTAATGTCTGCTGTGCAGAACTTCATTCTGCTTATTGGACGGTACGAGCGGCCGTCGACGCGGTCAAGGTTCGGTTCTGCTATACAGAACACTGTCCGACCATGCAGCCTTCGTCCAGCGAGGAGACCATGACCCAGCCCGGCCAGCCCGACCCCGAGCCGCCCGCGTATCCGATCGGTTCGGTGGACAGTGCGTTGCGGTTGCTGATCCTGCTCGCCGAGCGCCGACGGATCCGAATCGCTGAAGCCGCAGAAGAATTGGGCGTCGCGCGTTCGACCGCCCACCGGCTGATGCAGATGCTGCAGTTCCACCGGCTCGCCGCGCGCGACGCCGAATCCCGGGATTACAGCGCGGGTCCGGTGCTGTTCAATATCGGCCTGCAGGTGGTGCGCAGCCTCGACATCCGCACGCACGCCAGGCCCGTGCTCGAGGCGCTCGGCGCGGAAACCGCTGAGACCGTGCGGCTGTTGGTGCTGCAGGAGCAGCGCGAGGTCGTCTGCATCGAGGCGATCGAGTCCGACCGATGGGTCCGGGTATCCGGGCGGGTCGGGGCGGCGCTGCCCGCACACTCCACCGCCGCCGGGCGAGCCGTGCTGGCCTTGATGCCGGGCGACGAACTGCGGCGGCTCTACCCGCAGGCACGGTTGCCCAAGCCTGCGGGTATCGGACGAACCAGGGCCGGGCTGGAAGGTGAGCTCGCGCGCACGCGGGAACGCGGCTACGCGGTGGAACTGGGGGAGATCGATCCCGAGGTGAGTGCGGTCGCCGCGCCGATCAAGGACCCCGACGGCCGGGCGACCTTCGTGATCGTCGTTGCCGTGCCGAGCGCGCGCATGGACGATCATGCGGTGCGGCGACTCGGGAAAGCCGTTGTGGCAGCGGCAGATCGAGTCGCCCAGGCGCTGCCGTGGTGAGCGTCCTCAGCGCGGGGCGCGCAGCCCGGCCTGCTCGAGCAGCGGCAGCACGGTGCGGTCGAGGCGGTCCAATTCGGGTTCCCATTCCGCGCAGACGAGCAGGCAACCGTCGATGCCGATCCCGGACAGTTCCGCCAGCCGCGCGGTGATCATCTCCGGGGTGCCCACCAGCGGCACCCCACCGGCGCCGGCGATGAAGCCGCGTCGCACCTGTTGCCACCGTTGTGCGCCGAGCACTTCCGATTCCACGCTCATCGTCCGCAAAGCGCTGTCGGCGGCCTCGACATCGCCGTGTTCGTCGGCGTACCAGGACAGATACCGCTCGGCCTCGGCCACGGTGTCGCGGCACACCAGGTAGGCGCTCGTCCACACCTGGATGTCGCGGTCGAACTCGTCGCGGGCGAGTCGTTTGAGCGACTGCACCTGTTCTCGCTGCGACGCCAGGTCGTCGCCGGTGAGCAGCACGAAGGCCATATCGGCGTATCGTGCCGCGTACAGACGGCCGCGCTCCGAGCCGCCTGCGTTCATGATCGGCGGTCGCCCAACGGGTTTCGGTTCGGAGAAACCGCGGCGAATGGTGAAGAAGTCACCGTCGAAGTCGAATTCGTCCTCGGCCCAGAGGGAGCGCAGGATCCGCGTCCATTCGTCGGCCAGGTCGTAGCGGCGATCGTGTTCCAGCATCGGAGCACCGAACATCTCCAGTTCCGGGCGCAGCCATCCGCCGACGGTGTTGACCCCGGCCCGGCCGCCGGTGATGTGGTCGATGGTGGCGAGCTGCTTCGCGGCTACCACCGGATGGACGGCGGGCATGTGGCAGGTCGAGAACACCTGTGCCCGTTGGGTAACCGCGCCGACACCGGCCGCCCAGGTGAACGTGTCGAACGTGCTGCCGTGGGTGTTGTGGGCGCCGCCATGGCCCCGCCAGCGCGCGACCGGGACGATCGCGTCCAAGCCCATGCGGTCGGCGGTGATCGCCAGTGCGCGCACCTGAGACCACTCCGTGCGCAAGCGCGTGGGAATGGTGGTCAGGGCCGGGCCGCCTTCGACATTGGTGCCGAAGGTGCCGAGCCGGAGCTTGTTGGTGGGGGCGAGCAGGCCGTGGGCCGCTGCTGCTGTCATGACGTCTCCCGCGATAGATCGAATTCTTAATAGCAGAATAAGCATCTGCACAGCAGGACATCCAGAGCGATTCCGGGTTACCGTCGAACCGGGAGGTCACCATGACGAATGGCATTCCGGGACTCGACCCGGCAGACAATCGGATCGACGGCAAAGTCGCCCTCATCACCGGCGTGGCCGGTGGGCAGGGACGGGCGGCGAGCATCCTGTTCGCCCGTGCCGGAGCGAGCGTGGTCGGCTGCGACCTCGTGGTCGACGGCACCGCGGAGACGGCGCGGCTGGTCCGCGAGGCGGGCGGCGTGATGTCGACGCTGGCCCCCTGCGATGTCAGTGATCCCGCCGCGGTGGCGGAGCTGATCGAGCACGCGGTCAGCCGATTCGGCGGACTGGACATCGTCTACCCGAACGCGGCAACCGCGAGATTCGGTGCGGTGGAGTCGTTTTCGCTGGAGGATTGGCGATTCACGCTTCGGCAGGAACTCGAGACCACCTTTCTCACCTGCCAGACCGCCTGGCCCGCACTCGTCGAGCGCGGCGGTGGCTCCATCATCACCGTCGGGTCGATCGCCGGCCATCGCGGCTCGAAACTGTTCGCCACCGCTGCCCATGCGGCCGCGAAAGGTGCGGTGATCGCGTTGACCCGCCAGCTCGCGATCGAAGGTGCGCCGCACGGCATTCGAGCCAACTCGATCTCACCCGGTCCAGTGCGTACCCCGGCGATGGCCGCCGCCCTCGTCGATGCGGAGATGGCAGCGGCGGTGGCGCAGGGTCCCCTGCTGGACCGCATCGGCGAGCCGGCCGACGTCGCGCACACCGCGCTGTTCCTCGCATCGTCCGCGGCGGCCTGGATCACCGGCGTCGACATCCGGGTAGACGGCGGGATGACGGCGTGGGCATGAGCGCGGAGGGAAGCCGAAAGATTATCGAGCAGGAGGTGGCCGAGATCGACGCCGCGACGCTGCGCAGCGCGTTCGGTCGCTATCCCACCGGGGTTGTCGCGCTGTGCGCACTCGACGGCGAGACACCCGTCGGCCTCGCCGCGAACTCGTTCACCTCGGTCTCGCTCGCGCCGCCGTTGGTGTCGGTATGCATCGCCAACGAGTCGCAGACCTGGCCGTTGCTGCGAGACAGACCGCGGCTGGGGCTGAGCGTACTCGCTGATACGCACGCTGGGTTGTGCCGTCAGTTGTCCGCCAAGAACGTGGATCGATTCGCGGGCGTGCCGTGGTCGGCCGGAGCTTGCGGGGAGGTGTTGATCGAGGGCGCGAGCGCGTGGTTTCGCTGCTCGATCCACGACGAGGTCACCGCCGGGGACCACCGGATAGTCGTGCTCGCCCTGCACGGCCTGACGCTGTTCGACCCCGAGCCGCTCGTCTTCCATGGCAGCCGGTTCCGCAGCCTCGCATAAGGATTCGCCGTCAGCTGCTCACCGGGTGAGGTCGGCGTGTGCACGTTGCGTCGCCGTGGTGAGCAGCTTCGCGATGGCCGGAATCTGTGCGCGGCGGAACCGCATCGTCGGCGTGGAGACGGTCAGCGCCGCCGTGCAGTGATTCCCGCTGTCGCGCAAGCACATTCCCATCGCGGTGACGCCCGGCTCGCTTTCGCCGTTGTTCATCCCGAAGCGGCAGCGGCGCACGGTGTTCAGCTCCCGCCGCACCGTGCTCGGGTCGGCCACCCGGCGCGACGCCAGCACCTCGGCCAGCTGCGGCTCGGGCAGCTCCGCCATCAAAGCTTTACCGCCGGAGGTGAGATGGGCCGGAAAAACGACGCCGATTCGGGAACCGACCTGCAACGGTCGCTCGCTCTCGACACTGTCGAGGAACCGCACGTCGCTGCCGTCGCGGACCACCAAGTGCGCCGTCTCACCCAATTGAGCAGCGAGCCAACGTAAATGCGGCCGCACCGCGTCGACGAGCGTGTGCCAGGAATTGCGGGGCGTGCCGAAGCGGTACATCGCCGCCCCCGGGCGATAGAGCTTGTCCGCGCCTTGCGTGACGAAGTCGCGGTTGCGCAGCGTGGTGAGCAGTCGATGCGCCGTCGAACGAGCGATACCCAGCTCGTCGGCGGCATCCGACAACCGCAACTGCGGGTTGCGCTGCAGCATGAGCAGCAGTCGCAACGCGTTGTCCACCGATTCGACGCGGTAGGGGAAGTTCTCCATAGCAGAACATTGTATGCAGTAGTTCTGCAATACAGAAGAGCATTGTCGGCTTCGACGGGCGTCCCTTCGACCGCAGTGCACGCGAACTCCCGCCGGACGGGCGGACGATCGCGGTACAGCAGTCGGGCGCGCCAGTCGCGCTGTGGGGTTTGTCCGACTCCGGTCGGGCACAGCAGCTGGGCGAACCGCTCACCGACGCCAGCGATATCGCCTTCACCCCCGACGGCAAGACTCTGCTCACCGGAGCCGCCCAAGACTTCAACGCCCTGTACTCTTCGAACACGAGAGACGCCCGGGGACGGCTACCGGGCCACGTCGAGCCGGCTGATCATGGCGCGGCCGGCTACTTCGGTGATACGGCGAGGAAGAGCAGGCGCACCGGGCTGGTGCCGCCGCCGGACACTGCGATGCGGGCGGAAGACATCGTCGTCCGGTAGTCGGGGCGGTTACCCGCAGACGTTGTCGTAGGGCAGGTTCGGCGCGTAGTGCTGCCAGATCCGGTCCGAGACAGCGGATCCAAGCCGAGCGCAGGCTGCTGTCACTGGATCGATCAGTGTTCGGGTGGCTCCGCGGACATCCCAGATACGGACGTTGCGCGGGTCGCGCGAGACGAGCAGGCCGTCGGGCCGAAGCCGCAGGGCGGTCACGGTGCCGAGGTGGCCGGGGAGCCCGAAGGTGCTCTCCAGGTTGTCGGTCGGCGACAGAATCAGATCGCGCCCTGAGGCCGTGGCGAAGATGCGGCCGTCCGCACTGAAGGCGGGGGATCCTGTCTTATCCGGCACGGCCTTTCGTAGTTTCGGCACGGTGGGATCGGTCAGATCGAACAGTTCGGTGCCCTGCTCGTCACCGATTCGCCCGGTGCGGAACAGCACTCGGCCGTCGGGGCTCAATGCCAGACTCGCCGCATCTCCAGGCAGTTGCGCGCGAAGCTTCGGCTGGTTGCGTCCGCTGACGTCCCAGAGTTCGGTGCCCGTCGCCGCGACGGTGGCGGCGAGCATCCGGCCGTCCGGCGACAGGGTGTAACTTGGCGGGTTCCAACCTGCGGTGACGATGTCGGCGACCGGCTTGGTGTGTGCCGGGTCGCTGATATCCCACACTTGAACGATGCGTTGCAGCTGATTGTTCTCACGCTCTACCGCGAGTCTCTTCCCCGCGTGGTCCATCCGCACGGTCATGGTGTGGGTGTTCGGGAACGTCATGCCGATCATCGAGTTCGTCGCGGCCGTCCCGACCAGCACCGGGTTGGCCGGATAGATGAGCGACCACAGCGAGGTCGATCCGTCGCCGTTGCGCACCGCGGCGAGATGACCGTCGCGGGCGATGCTCACATGCGCAGTTCGCTCAGCGTGCTGCGGGATTCGCCCGACCACCGCGGGACGGGCCGGATCGGTGAGACGCCAGATCGCCAGTGTTCCAGGGTCGTCCAGTGATACCGGCCCTTCGTCGACGATCAGCGTCATACCGTCCGGGCTGAGATATCCGTCGTCACCGCGGGCTTCGAATTCTTTGTCGACCACGACTCCGGTGCCGCTCTCGACGTTCCACAGCGCCACCTCCCCGCCGAGCCCGCCGGACACCAGCGAGCGGCCGTTCGCGGAATAGGCCAGTGCTCGGATCTGTCCCGCCAGCTCCGTGCCGAGGCTGCGGATCACGTGCGGATGCAGCGGATCGCGGACGTCCCAAAGCTGTACGCCCGCACCGCTTCCCCCCATGGTCAAGGTGTGCCCGGACGGGCTGAACTCTGCCCGAGTGGCACTGGGTTCGATCAGTGCGATGCGGTGCGCGTCGGCGAGTGTGCTGACCGCCTTCGGCCGCGCGCGGTCAGTGAGGTCGATGAGTGTCACGGCGGCGCCGCGTCCGCCGATCGCGACGAGACGGTTGTCGGGGCTGAACGACGCGAAGTCCCGCGTTCCGCCGGTGACCATCGTGAACTGTGCCGGATCGGTGTCCACCGACAGCGCGGTCGAAACGTTCGCCAGCCGAATAGGATTGCCGAGATCACTGGTGTCCCACAGCGCGAGTCCCGCGTCGTCGGCGGTGACGAGCAGCGAATTGTCCTTACTGAACCCGAGCATCAGGCCCGGACTGTCCAATCGCGCACCCTCGGTGATCTGCTCTCCGATACGGACGAGAGTCGTCACGGATTTGTCGCCGGCCGAGACGATCCGCACACCCGTCGTCCCGTCGGGGGAGACCGCCCCGATGCCGCCCCCGCCGTCGACGTGATCGAGCGCTGGGTGCGCCGGATCGCTGACGTCCCACCACCACACATTGCGTTCGCGCTGGTCTACCGGCCTGCTCCGGTCGTATTCGTTGCCGAAAACCACGAGCTTGCGGCCGGTCGCGTCGAACCGCAGTTCGTGCACCTGCCTGACCTTCAGCCTGCCGATCGCGGTATCGCTCAACTCATGTCCCTCGATCCGCCACAGCGCTACCTGACCGGTTTCGTCGGCGGCGGCCAATAGCCTGCCGTCGGGACTGAGGGCGACCTCCTCGACGGCGTCGTAGCCCTCTGTGAGGTCGGGCATGGTGACCCTACCGCCGAAGGGACTGCTGATCAGCGCCCTGGCCAATACCGCATGATTCTTGTCGGTCGGCGATCGCCGTGCCGCGGCGAGTAGAAAGCTCAGCGCCGCGCGGGGGTTGGTGTCGGCATACGACTTACCGAGTAGCTGCAACTGCTGGACCGCTGCGTCGTTCGCACTCGCGGTGGCTTTGGCCTGGTGGTCGAATGCCAGCGTGGCGCCCGCCACCGAGAACACGGTGAGCAACACCAACGACATGATGGTGGCGAACTTCAGCCTGGTGGTGAACCGCTGCCTGCGCGCACTCGCGTCGAGGTACTCCCGCTCCGGTTTACTGAGCCGAATCGGCCTGGTGCGCAACAGCAATGCCGTATCCAGCGCAGGCCCGGACAGCAGCAGGGCGGGATGACGTTTGCGCTCGCTCCATTCCGTGGCCCGGCTCCGGACCCGCTGCCACTCCCGGGTCGCCGCCCCATGCTGAGCGATCCAATCGCGCAGCTGGTCCCAGGCCTCGAGCACGGCATCGTGAATGAGGAACACCGTGCCTCGGTCGGCCTGATCGCATCGGTGGACACGATGGTTCCCACCGCCGACCCCGATCAGCCGGGCTCGGACAAAGGCATCGAGCACGGTCGCGCCGGTCGCATCGAGCTCGAGTTCTGCCAGCTCGACGACTCGGCTCGTCGTCCGGACGTTGCCGTCCACCGTCAGCAAGGCCAGAAACAGCTGGCGCGCTTCCTCTTTGCCGTTCTCGTCGAGCCCGTCGTAGACGGCCTCGGCGGTCTTGGCCACCGCCTTATCGATGCGGCCCGCGCGGATATAGTCGGCCACGGTGAGCACCCGATCCCTGCGCTCCCGCCAGGTGGCCGCCAGCGCATGCGACAGCAGCGGCAGGACCTCCACCGAACGGTCGGCGCGCGGTGCGGCGTCGGACAGGATGACCTCGACGAGGTCGTCCGCCACCACGAGTCCCGCCAGGATCGCGGGCTCGGTGATCACCGCCCTCAGGTCTTTGAGCGACATCGGCGCCACCTCCACGGCGGCCCTGGCCGCCGGGCCGAGCATCGGATAGCGCAGGCAGCGCCCCAGGAAATCGGAACGGACACAGACCACGGTCAGTCGAGCCACCCGGGCCAGTCGCGTCAGTGTCTCGATGAACTCGTCGGCGTCCGCAAGATGATGGGCGAACACGTCCTCGAACTGGTCGACCAGCACGGCAATGGGCGTAGCGGTGCAGGTTTCGTTCAGTAGAGTGGCGTCGGCGAGCAGCTCGGTGACGGCTTCGCGGGAGATCCGCAGGGCCTTGGCCAGGCTGCTGCGGAGCGCGTCCAGCGGATCTGCGCCCGGGGTCAGCGCGACCTGGCGCCAGGTCTCCGAGCCCGGCAGCTCGTCGCCCACGTCGAGCAGCGGCAGCAGCCCGGCGCCGAGCACGGAGGACTTTCCGACGCCCGACGCGCCCGTCAGCACCACCAGATCCGTCGCGCGATCGGCGATGGTGCGGGCTAACGCCGCGACGGTCGCCGTGCGCCCGAAAAACATTGGTGCGTCGCCTTTTTCATAGGCGAACAGTCCGCGATATGGGTTGATGCCGTCGGTGGCCGCCGTGTCGGCGGGGTCCTCCTGTTCGGGACGCTTGTGCGCGTGGTTTTCCGCGACGACGAGTCGGCTCGCGTTACCACGGAATTCGATCACAGGTCGGCATGGTGACGACTTATTTTCTGACAGTGCGCGATCCAGCAGGTCGGTCAGTCGGCCGAGCGTCGTCAACGGTGGGCCGTCCGGATCCCCGGCGGCCAGTGTCGCCAACAGTGCGCCGGTGAACACGGTGTGCGGTGCACCCGCCTGATACAGCGCGGGCTCGAACTGCGTTGCCGACACCAGCAGCAGGCCGTTGTCGACGCGGGAATCCAGCCGGGCCAGCCCGGAATAGCAGCAGTCGAGCACCACAATCATCGTGCGCGCCGTCGACTGGGCCAGCACCGCTGGGATCGCGGCGAACTCCAATGCCTCACTCGCAGCTCGGTTCTTGGTGATGTCCGTCGTGGCCGCGGTGGCGAGGAACAGCTCGTTATCGCGTTTCAGTCCATGCCCGACGTAATAGATCAGCAGTACGTCGGTGGCCTCGGCGGCGGTGGCCCGGAGGTGGGCGTAAAAGGCGACCGGATCGGGCGGATCGAGGACGACTCGGATGTGCTCCGGCCGAATCTGGCACGAGTCCCGCAGCCGCTGTTCGAGATCCCGCAGCGACGTTGCCACGGCAGGCACGTCCGGTAACTTGGCGCTCGGCGTGTGTCCGGATCCGATGAGCAGTACGCGTGTTCCTGCACCGCTCAACCCGGTCATGGCTGCGGGTCGTCGGCGTCCGGCGGCTCGAGTCGGCTGACCGCGTCCGCGAGTTCGCGAGCCAGCGCCGCATGGTCGTGCCCCTTGATTCGCCTGCCCGACAAGACGACTTCTGTTTTGCTGTCGGTGCGCACGATCTTCAGATCGAGGTCGGTGGTGCGATAGCGCAGATAGGAGATCACCGCGGTCACAAGCAGGGCCAGCGTCTGTGGTTCCAGCGCGATCCGCACTGCCTCCAGCACGGGACCCAAGGTCCCCGGTGGCGCGGGACGCTCGACCAGGGCGACCCGGCCGCGCCACCGCGCATCGTTCAGTAGCTCTTTGTCGAACTCCTGCAGCGCATCTGCGCCGTCCGGTCCAACCGACTCAACGAGGACGTCCATCGCTTCTTCCCTCCGCCCGCCGACAACAAGGATGTCGCAAGCCGGTCGCGGACGTTACGAACTCCCCGAATCCTTTATCAGCCGGTAACTTTCGCCGATCGTCGGCGGAAATCCGGCGGGTCGGTATCTCTCGCACCGGCGCCGGTGTGGCAACGCGGCCGCTGCGCCCTGTCGACCTCTAACCTCGAGGGTCTGCCAGGCGCGTGGACATCGTCAACGGTTGTGCGGACGGAAGGCATGGGCGCCATGTTTCGCCAGCGCCTCTGAGGCGATTGTTCTCGACCGGTGATGGCTATTTCTTCAGCCCCTCCAAGGCTCGCTGGGCTTGGTTTCTGGCGATTGTGCCGAGCGCATCCATATCTAGCGAGGGCTCGCCGTGCTGGCGCAGGATGGGGATTCGTACTCGCACCGAAACATTGCTGTCCTGCACACCTACGACGTAGTCGGTTCCCATTGTGTGGCTGGAATCCGATACCACGGTGTGCCAGTAACCCTGGGCGCCGATGCCGGTGATGTCGCCGAAGTTCGACCCGGATCCGTTGGTGTCCTTGTGTTTCCATTGGTTGTAGGCCGGATCGGCTCCGGTCGCGGTGAACTCGACGCTGAGGTCGATGGCCGCTTGATTCCAGTGGGTGCCGTCGCCGGCGAGACTTTTGTAGCTGAATTGGCAGGACAGGCGACCAGGGGCGCGGGCGCTCGGTGCGGTTTCGTGATGGTAGGGCGGTTGATCCGGGGTGGACGACCACTTGTGCAGCGGGGTGGGGTCTACCAGGTCGCACGCGTTGGAGATCCCGTTCATCGAATAGATTCCCGGTGCGGGTTCTGGGCGCGGGGTTGTAGTCGTGGATGATGTTGTCGGCGCGCTCGACGAGGCCGTCGCAGCGGGGGACTGGTTGCCATCGTTGCCGGCGATGTTGATGCCGATCACCGCGCCAGCGCCCAGCGCTACGACAAGCACCGCGGCACCCGCCGCGACCATAACTGGCTTACCGGGGGAAGGGTGCTGCGGTGTGAGAGGTTGGGGTGGCGGCGGAGCGGTCATTTTTGTTGCAGTCCGTCCAGTATTTTGCGGGCTTGAGACCTCGCGACCGCATCGAGTTCGTCCCTGTCTACTGCCGGGGATTCCTTTTCACGTGAGAGGTCGATGGTTACCTGCACCGCGACGCCGCCGTCCCATACGCACACGAAGTGTTTGGAGTCCACGATGCCACCGAAGTTATCGGCTTCGAACTGCCAGTAGCCTTGCGTGCCGACTCCGGTGAACTCTCCGGACGCCACCACCGATCCGTCGTCGGCGAGGTCGGCGGCGGTGCGTTTCCAATAGTCGTACCGGCGTGCCGCCGAACCGTCCGTGACATCGGCCCGGACGCTGATCTCGGCAAGATTCATCGGAAATCTGTCACCGGCCGAATTGCCGTAGTAGACACTGCAGCGCAGGACACCGAATGTGCCGGACTGCGGAGTTTTCTCCTGGTCGGGATCGAGTCGCGGTGCGGACGCCCACTTGGTCAATGGCGTCGGATCGACCAGGTCGCATGCGTTGGTGATGCCGCTCATCGAATAGGTGATCGGTCCCTGTCGTGTCGTAGGCGAGGCGTCGGTGGGCATACCGAAGCTGTCTCGGCCCTTGGCGACGAAACCGATTGCGACGCCGATCGACAGCATCACCACTAATGCGACGACTCCAGCGACGATCAGCAGCGGTTTGCCGAGGCCGGCCGACGGTGACGGATACGCCGGTGGTTGTTGTGGTGGCCGATGTCCCTGACTGCCGTGCTGGTGCTGGCCGGACGCTGTAGCGGACATACGAGAGTGGACGCTCGAATCCAGGCCCGCCCAGCCGTCTGTCGGCGGATCCGGTTGTCGCGCAGCAGAATCAGTGCTGCCCGCGCTCGGCTGATCGCTGGATTCGCGCGGCGGATCAGTCATGCCTAGAACCCCTCCCGGGCTCGGACGGGGCCGCCCCACGCCAAGTCGTGAACTCAGCCACAGATTCTAACCACTCTGTCCTGCATTCTGGGGGGAGCGGTGGGGACATGAGTTCCGTTGGCGGGCAGCGCTACAGCGCGGAGCGCGCCGCAAACGGTTGTGACCTGCTCAATCTGGCTGTCCTGGACAGGTGGGAACCCACGCCCAGAAATCGATCGGCTCGGCGTCGATCGCCGGTTATGGTGCGGGACACCGCAAATTTGGGTGACCACGAACCCCGACCAACGTCATGATGGCACGCATGCTCGTTCGCCCCGCCATCGCTACCGATCTGGACACCATCGCCACTCTGCTGACCGAGTCCTGGAGTAGCACAACCGTGATCGCCCACGGCACCAGCTACGATGCCTCTCAGCTACCGGCCCTGCTAGCCGAACGAGACGGCCGCCCCGTCGGCTTGCTGACCTACACCCTGGGAAGCGACAGCCTCGAGATCGTCACCCTGGACGCGAGCGAACAGCACATTGGAATCGGCACCGCCCTGTTCAGCGCGGCCGTCGAGTGTGCACGCGAGGCCGGCGCTCGACGGGTCTGGCTGGTCACCACCAACGACAACCTCGACGCCCTGCGCTTCTATCAACGCCGTGGCATGCGGATCAGCGCAGTAACGCCCGGCGCCGTGGACAGCGCCCGCACCCGCAAATCCAGCATTCCCGATATCGGTAACTATGGCATCGAGATCCATGACGAATTGATCCTGGAAATGATGATCTGACCTGCTCGATTCAATGGCCCCACGTCAGGAGTTCCGTCTCGCCTGGGCGAGACGCATGTCGGCTTGTGCGGATACTCTGCGCCGCAGCGGATCTCACCGGTGAGCCCGGTATGAGCGGTCGGTGCTCGACGGTGAGACCATGGTTCGGTGTTCGACAGCTTCGAGGAGTGGGACGTCTCGGTTGGTGACTCCGTGACCATTCATGGGAAGAGCGGGGGCCAGGGGCCGGCGGTCGTGTTGTTGCACGGACACCCCCGGACCCACACCACTTGGTACCGAGTGGCCCCGCAGCTTGCCCTGGCGGGTTTCACCGTCGTGTGTCCCGACCTGCGCGGATACGGCCGGTCATCCAAACCCGTACCCGACGAAAGGCACGAGGTCTACTGCGACCGCACCATGGCAGCCGACATCGTCGCCCTGATGCGCAGTCTGGGTCATCATCGATTCGCCGTGGTAGGCCACGACCGCGGCAGTTACGTCGCCTACCGAACCGCCCTCGATCACCCCGACTCCGTAACACGCCTTGTCGTCTTGGACAGTGTGCCGATCCTCGAGGCACTCGAACGCGCCGACGCCCGGTTCGCAACCAAATGGTGGCACTGGTTCTTCTTCGGCACCGCCCCGCACGCCGAGCGTGTGATCACGGCCAACCCCCTCGCCTGGTACCGCCCCGACGAGAACACCATGGGACACGAGAACTACCGCGATATGACACGCGCGGTCAGCGATCCGGCCACCGTGCGCGCCATGCTGGAGGACTATCGAGCCGGACTGACCATCGATCGCACAAACGACGAGGCGGACCGAGCAGCACGACGCACCATCACCTGCGACACCTTGGTCGCCTGGTCCACCAGGGACGACATGGAAGATCTCTACGGCGACCCCGCCGACATCTGGCGATCCTGGGTGAGCGGCGAGTTGACCTCTGCGCGCATCGAATCCGGTCACCACATGGCCGAGGAAAACCCGGCTCAACTCGCCGAAACCCTTATCCGATTCCTCCAATAGGTGCCACGGTTACGGGAATCGCTTTGCGATCGCCGCTGCGATCGCGTCCGATGCATGTTCCTGAATGAAGTGCCGGGCGTGTGGCAGCTCGACCACGTCGAGATCGGTGAAGGCGGCCCTCATCCGCGGGATGCAGTGGTTCGGGCGGAACACCATGTCCCGCATGCCCCATACCAGCAGGGTTGGCTTGTCGCCGAGCAGGGCGGGCACGTCTTGGGCGAGCTGGTCCAGCAGCGGGCGCGCGGCACGAATTTCTTTGGGCATCATGGCGAGTCCGCGCCGGGCTTCCGCAGTCTGCTGCACCGCGCGGTAGTGGTCGGCCTCGGCCGCAGTGAGTGTGTGCCTCAGCTCTGCGAGCAGGACGCGCTCGACGAGGAAATTCTGTTCCAGTATCCGCCGCTGCATCGGACGGCTGCTCATGATCGCGCTGAAAGCCCGATTAGCCAACGCTTCGATCGGCCAGAACACGGTGTTGCCCAGCACGATTCCCCGTACCCGGTCCGCGCGCGGCGTGACCGCGCCCAGACCGATGGGTCCACCCCAATCGTGTCCCATCACAACGAAGTCGTCGAGTTGCAGGTGATCGATCAGCTCGCCGAGGACCGCGGTGTGCTCGGCGATGGTGTAGCCGAAACGCGCAGGGCGTTCGGACAATCCGAAACCCAGGTAGTCGACGGCGATGCACCGGTACTGGTCGCGCAGGTCCTTCACGATGTTGCGGTAGAGGAAACTCCACGCCGGAGCACCGTGACAGAACAGGATGGCCGGTCCGGTGCCCTCATCGATGTAATGAACCCGGCCGGCAGACGAGTCGAACCAGCGCGACTCGAATGGGTACAGATCCCCGTCGGGAACAAAGTCGATCATCATCAGGCCCCTCCCTCTGGCGCGAGGCTACATGCGGTCCACCGGGGTGCGGTAGACCCCGCCAGGAGACCGCTGAACAGGCCCGCGGTTCCGGTGAGTTTCAACCGCGCTGTAGGCGGCAAGCGCAGACATTCTGCGCCGCAACCGATCTCGCCTCCGTCTATGCCGCTCACCGGCATAGACTGCCGCTCGAATACCATTCGTCCGGCTCGTCGTGCTGCTGCGGCGCGGTGAGGGTGGTAGCGAGTTGACCGTGGCGGGGGCGGCGAGCCGATCGGCGGAACGCGGGTCGGTGGCCCGATTGGGGCGTGCTCACCATCGACATGCTCGGTTGTCCGGGAGCGCAAGGACGGTGGTTTAGGGGGCATGTGGATGCGATGCGGTGCGGCTAACTTACCCGCATGTCGAGTGTGAAATCTGCGGTGCGCAAGGATGTGATCCGCTCGGCCTGGGTCGCCTTCGCCGCCGCGGTGATGTTCAATCACGCAGGAGGTCGGAGGCGGCCTCGGTTCACCTGGGCAGTGATCGCATTGGCCGGCGTCCTCGTATCCTCTTGCGGCAGCGCGATCGATCCGGCGCACGCCAAGGCGGCAAGGGATGTTGAATCCATACTCGGCCAGATGCCGGGGGTGCACCGGACTTCGATTACGATCGGCGACAACTTCTCCGGGTTGGTCGTGCTGACCGAGGAAGCATCGGTCGACCAAATCAACACAGTGATCAAAACATTCCACGATTGGACAGCAGCCGCTCCAGAACTCCAGGGGTTGCGGGCAGATATCGAAGTCCGACGACGCGATGAGAAAAGCTCGTTCAAAGTCGGAAAACACGGGTTCGCTACCGCGGCGGACCATACTGCCCAATGGCATGCCCTGAGCCACGCCTTTCCCGAAGACGAGCTGCGCTGGACCTACCAGTGGTCCACCCACCTACGGCGGGGTTACGGGCCCGACGACACGATCTCGGAGGGGGCCGACGGGGTCGGCGACATTGCACTGAACCTCGATCACGCGGGCGAATTCAAGGTGGTAGGCGATGCGTATCGACGCTTGATGCGGGACTTCCCTGAACTTTCGAACGCCGCATGGCAGATCAAGACCTCAGCCCCCGAGAGCGGGCTCCTGCAGATAGGCCACCGGTACCCGACCGAACTCGAGTTGTCCGTCTGGGATCGCCTGAACGCCGACCAAAACCCAGCCCACAAGGTGCTGATGCACTTGAAATCCACCCCATCGAGAGAACCGGCATGGCCTGACGTGATCGAGCGGCTCCAGTCGCGAGACTTCCAAGACGCGAAAATGCTTGCTGAGAAACACATTCCGATCGTCGCGGAGCTGCTTGCCCAGTTTCCCGCCACGACGGAGCTGGGATCGCGCGGCGTCTCCTACCTGGCTTCTTCAGACCCCCGCGATAGCCTCGCGAGCTATCACCACGACCGGGGCCTGCGTATCACCCTCGGCAATTGCCACATCGGCGACGACCCGCCCACTCCGGCTGAACTGCCACTGGTGAAGCGGTATGGAGTGACGTGCTGATCGACTGGTGCCCGCACCGCTATTTCCGCTAGATCCGCCCCTTGTCACGAGCGCGAGTTTGGGAAGTGTTGTCAGCCAACGGGTTTGGATGGCTGACCAACGCGCGCCGCGGCGTTGTGGTGCGTTGTCCAAGGTGACTGCGGGCTACCGGCGAAGCGCGATGTCGATTTCGTTGTCGTCATCACCGTAGAAGGCACCGTTGGGCAAGAAGCCGAGCTTTCGTAGAACGGGCCCGTGCTGATGTCGGCGACGGTGCGCGCGGTGATACGGCGCAGGCTGATCTTTGATCTCCCTCGGCCGGCGGGCGCTGCGGTGTGCATGCGCCTGCTGCTGATCGGGAGCTGTTCTGAACGGCTGAGCGCTCTGGGTAGCTGACATGCTGGAGGTTATAACGCACGAACTATGTACGATCGTTTCTGATACGTTAGATACATGGATAGGTCAGGTGGTGCATTGTCTTCCCCTGCGGGGTCTTCGGCCCGGGGCGCCGCGGGCAGGCCTCGGCGGTGGCTACGTCGTACGTCTGGCCCTTATACACATCTGACGCTGCCGACGATATGCAGGGTGTGTGTCTTCTGGAGTGCTGTCCTCATCCAACGCAAACNGCGTGGTGGCGTTGGTGGTGGGCGCGGGCGGGTGGGTGATCTACGCGAACGACTTCGCCATCCGGCAGGAGGAGTTGACGATTCCCGGGTCTACCCAGCCGTTGAAAGCGACTTTGGCGCTGCCCGAGCACGGGAAAGGGCCTTACGGCCTGGTTGTGTTCGTGCATGGGGACGGGCCTGCCAATGCCAGCCGGGACTCGTTCTACGAACCGATTTGGGAGTCGTTCGCCAAGGCCGGGTACGCGTCGCTGTCCTGGAACAAGCCGGGAGTCGATGGGGCGCCGGGCAATTGGCTCGATCAGAGCATGTACGATCGGGCGGCCGAGGCCGAGGCGGCTATTGCGTGGGCGCGTCAGCGCGATGATATCGATCCGCGCCGGATCGGTATGTGGGGGATCAGTCAGGGTGGGTGGGTCGTGCCTGAGGTGGCGGCGAAACTTCCTGATCTACAGTTCGTGGTTCTTGTTGGCGCGGCGGTGAATTGGTTGCGGCAAGGGGAGTACAACCTGCTCGCCGAGCTGCGGCACCGAGGCGCTTCTCAGGCCGATATCGCCGCTGCTCTCGATCGCCGCAACGCCGGTTTGCGGGCGCTACGCGAGAACGCCACCTATGAGCAATATCTTGCCGCCCAACACGATTCGGACCCGATGTCGGAAGATCGCTGGAACTTCGTTCAACGGAACTATCGCTCCGACGTGACCGCGGTTCTGCCGCAAGTGAAGGTGCCGGTGCTGCTGGTGCTGGGCGATGACGATCTCAATGTCGACGTCGACGAGACCGAACGCGTCTACCGCGAGATCCTTCCGCCGCAACAGCTCACGGTGCAGCGCTATCCGAACGCCTCGCACAACATCGTCAAGGCCGGCTTCGACAATGACCAGGACTGGCGGGCGGCGGTGGTGGCGCTATTCGCGCCACGCAAGCTGTACGCACCCGGCTATCTGGATTCCTTGCGTGAGTACGCCGGGAACCAAGTGGTCCGCTGAACAGAGCGTGAGATATGGTCGTGCACCCAGCTGGGATCGCCACCCCGTCAACGCCGACGTGGCACCCGGGCATCGATCACCGCTGCGGGATCGACGCCGTCCGGCAGCGCAGTCCGCACACGCGAGACCTCGAACAGGCAGCGACCGGCGTCATTGTCATAGGAGCGGGCGTGCTGGGAGCTGCCATCGCGTATGCCTTGGCGCGCAACAGCATTCACGTAACCTGTATTGACCTCGAGGTTCGCGGTTCGGGAGTGACCGGTAGCGCGTTCGGGTGGATCGGTACTACGCGCACCGGCAGCGGCTCCGACCTGCACCGCGATGCGATCGCTGACTTCCGCGCGCTGGACGCGGATCTCGAAGGCGCGCTATCGGTCTCGTGGGCAGGGTCGCTCACCTGGTTCCGAACGCCGGAAAACACCGAATCGTTCGTGCGAACACGGCAGGAACTGGGATTCCCGATCGAGGCCGTCGATGCCGAAGGCTTCACACGTCTGGAGCCCACTTTGGGTAGCCGACCGGACATCGCGGCGTACGCGCCGCACGAAGGTGCTGTCGCACCGGGACGAATGCGCCGAACCCTGCTGGCCGCTGCCCGAGATCTCGGTGCCCGGGTCGTGGAGGCCGCCGTCTCCGAAATCGCGGTCGGGAACGACGGTCGGGCACAGGTCATCTCCGATGCCGGCGTCTTCCCTGCGCGATATGTGGTGCTGGCGAACGGGCTCGGTGTCCCACGGCTGGCCGCGCAGGTGGGAACCGTGCTTGCGGTCGAGTCCGCACCGGCGATCCGATACACCTTCCGAACCCGTGCGCAGCTGTCGCGACGAGTCCTGTCCGGTCCGGACTACGAGATCCGGCCTTGGCATCGGGGAACGTATCTGGGTGCGGAGAGCTACACGGCGACGGAAGATCCGTATCGACCCGTGCTGCGGGTGCACCGGGCACTCGACGCCATCCGCCGCGATTTCGGCCTGCGAAATTTCCTGGAGCTGATGGATTTTCGCGTCGGCTTCCGAGCGATGCCCACTGCCGGCCGGACCTATCTGGGCACCCTGCGCACCGCCCCTCAGGTGCTGGTCGCCTGCATGAATTCTGGAGTCACCCTGGCACCTGCCGCTGCTCGCCGGGTGCTGGACCACATCATCGGCGCCGCCGAGCTCGCTGCGATCTGATCTTCGCTGAACAGTCCCGAACTACGACGCGTGAGCGGAATCGATAGCCGCGCCGGTGACCTTCGAATACCAGCGGAACAATCGAAAAGGTTGCGCGGGTTCGGATTTGAGAAGTTCTGCCCAGCAGGCCGCTACCGCCGCGCGCGCGGCCGTGCCGACCCACGGCTGAGGAAGCAGCTGGGGTGGCAGCAGAGGATCCGGCTCCATGGCGTGGGTGAACTCCGCGGCCAATGCGACGGCGATCGTCAGATGCCGGACGTGCGAGTATTCCCGTAGCTCCTGCAAATACTGCTCAGCGGACTCCAGCAGCCGCCGGTGACCGTCGGCGATGCGGTCGAGCGGCCATAACTGCTCGGCAATATCGCGTGGCGCGACATGTCGGCCGATGGCCAGGTCGGTGCTTGTCAGCGTGGTGATGTGGTCGGAAACGCCCAGTGTTGTTGCGGCGGAACGGATTCGATCCTCCCACGGATTCGCCGAAACGTAGAGGCCGCCCTGAATCGGCGCGCCACCGAGCCGCAGGATGGTGTCGCGCATGGAATCGCGGGCATGCCGCGCGGATTCAGGAACGCCGAACGCCACCAGGTGCCAGCGCCCGTCCCAAGAAACCTCGCCACGATCCTGGGCGTACATGTAACGCACGAAATCGAGATCGGGTTCGAGACTGTTGCGGGTCAGCTCCGTCGCGCGCAGCACGGCCTTGCGCCCGCGACCCTCCTGAACGAACCTGCCCTCCGCCACGAGCCGCTTGATGCAGAGCCGGACCTGTTGATCGCTCATGCTGAGTGCATTGGCGACGTCGTAGAGTTCGCCGGCAGCGATCGTCGCGTCCTCGCGAACCAGACTCTCCACCAGGGTGCGGGTGGAGATGTCGGTGTCATGGAACTGGCCCTCGCCCACATTCGCCCCTGCTCTGCGTGCCGACGAGCTACAGCTATCGTATCTCGTACGTTCGATTGCGTGTCGATCGTCTACTATACGGTAGACGTGTCCGCAGCTGCGCCTACATCGGTGTGATCGCCCGGACGACGAGCATGCGCTGTGGGCTCGGGCAGATCAGGTTGTCCCAAGGTAGCCACAGCGATTCGGTGTTGTCGGGCGGGTAGACGCGCAGGGTGTTGGTGCGCAGGGCCGCGCATTCGTTGATCTGCTTGGGATAGGAGATGAACTCGAATTGCGCCGCGCCGTCCGGTGGAAGCGTGACCGGGGCGGGCTTGGGTGCCTGTGGGCCTTGGTCCCGAACTGCGGGCTCGCCTACCGGCTCACCGGTGGGGCCGTTGGTTTGCGAGATACCCGGGAATCCTTGCAGGACACAGGTTCGTGAGCTGGAGTTGATGAATCTCAGGAACCAGGTCCCGCCCACCGGGCCGCCGACTCCCTTGTCCAGGCGAAGTTGAGCGGTCACGCATTTCGGGGGAGCGGTGTCGGCGGGAGTCGTCGGGTCTGCGACGGCGGTTCTGGTCGCGGGTACGGCGGGGGGTTTCGGGGGGCCGCCCCCCGGGGCCCCCCCGGCGCCCGCCTTCGCCCCCCGCCCGCCGAGCCAAGCACCCCCCGCCACTTCCAGCGTTCGGTCCGGCGCGTTTCACCCAAGGCAGCTGGATACGGACCGCGATACNTGGGTGGGCTGCCCGGGTTGTGCTGAAGGTATCGGGGTTCGGGTGGGCGGCGGCCCGGGTGTCGAGTTCAGGTTGCAACCGCTGGCGGTGATGACGACGCCCACCGCGAAGCCGGCGACGATCAGTGGCTTGATCCGCATGAGATTCCCTCGAGTTCGATACTGCGACCGTTCGGTATACAAGCTGCACATCGAGGTGTGCCAGTTCCCGTTACCTACTGCGATCGGCAAGGATCTGGGTAATAAGCTGCAAGTCAACGCCATTCGCCGTAGCTCTGTCCGATACTGCCTGCTCCAGCCACCTTCGGGCAAAGTGTTAACACCGAGCGCTGCAACTCGCGCCCCAGAAAGTGGGGGCCGTCAGAAGTCCTGAGCCGCGCAGGTCGCAGCCGATTCTCAGTCCCCGCCATCGTCGGCACTCCGGGATCTGAAGCCTGCCGGAATCCTCTGGTCC
Source organism: Nocardia suismassiliense (assembly GCF_900269665.1). Classification (GTDB taxonomy): domain Bacteria; phylum Actinomycetota; class Actinomycetes; order Mycobacteriales; family Mycobacteriaceae; genus Nocardia; species Nocardia suismassiliense. The sequence continues at coordinate 5,739,301 of NZ_LT985361.1, read as the reverse complement.
GCACGATCAACGGCCAGCTCGTTCACTGCGGCTGGCCTGCGATCTCGGGAGCCAGGTGCCGTGGAAGCCGTTGGGTACGCGTACCGGGAGGCGAACCTCGGCGAGGGGGTCGCTGGTCAGGTCGGTGGCGTCGATGATGGTCAGGGAGCTGGCGTTGGTGGTGCGATTGTGGACGAAGGTCAGCAGGTATCCGTCGTCGGCGCCGGTGCGAGGCACGAATACTGCTTCGCCGCAGGTGTTTCCGGCGGGTAGTCGGAAGGTTTGCCGTGTGGCTCCGAGCGTCAAGTCGTATTTGTGGATCTGGGAATGCGACGGTTGTGCGGCCAAGGAGAAGCTTGTCACGTAGCCGAATCGGTGGGGTAGTCCGACGTCGGCGTCGGCGATGCGCGGGTACTCGATATCGGCGTCGTCGAGGGGTTCTTCGGTGACTGCGCCGGTCTCGAGGTGCAGGATCCATCGGTGCAACCTCGGGAGTCCGCCGCCGACATCGCCGGGGCCGTTGCGCCACAGGGTTGGTACGCGGCAGCCGATGACGGTGATCGTGGTTCCCGCGTCGAACGCGTTCATCGTGTGCCACATGAAGCAGGGTTCGACATCGAACCAGCGCACGCTGCCGCCCTGGCGTGGCATGACACCGAATCGCGCGCCGTGCGTGTCGTCCCACCGCCACGGCAGCCCGGCGGCAGCGGCGGCCAGGTCGAAGACGACGGGCAGGTCCAGGAAGATCACCGACGACGCGGTGATCGCGAAGTCGTGCATCAGGGTGGCACGCGGAACGGGAATCTGCTGTGCTTGCAACAATTTTCCCGTTGCAGATGCTCGGTAGTAGGTCAGGAATGGTGGTCGCAGCCTGGTCCCGAAGAACAGCAGTTCTCCGGTTGTCGGGCAGATCTTGGGGTGGGCGGTCATGGGTGTGTCCAGCGCGTTGCAGAAGGTGAACGGTCCCACAGTGTCGAGGTCGGGGGTGATCTCGTAGGGGAAGCCGCCCTCCTCGAGTGCCAGCAATCGCCCGGCGTGGGACACGACGTGGGTGTTCGCCGTCGTGACTCGGAAATCCATTGTGCCGCTGGCGGAGTCGAAGGCCAGCTCGAACCGGGACTTCCCGGGATTCGCCCACAACGGAGTTCGCACGTACCTGTTGCGATACCAAACCGCCCGGCCCTGCTCGAGTGACACCGCGTGGACCATGCCGTCCCCGGCGAAATAGTGCGGCGATGTTCCGGTGCGCGGATTCGGACCGTTGCGCAGGAACACACCGTCGAGGTCGGCCGGGATCGCGCCGATCACCTCGGCCGGTACCGCCGTCAACTCGTCCACCACCGGGGCGTTGTTGCCCGCCAAATGCAAAGGTCCATCGGTCTGTGTCATGACTGTCCTCCCGCTGCACGCTCCAGGATGCAGCGGCAATTCGCCCAGAAACAGTCTTGTTCTTCCCGAGGCCGTCAGCCGGTCGGAACATGCGCAGGTCACAGAATGAACTTGCCGCAACCCCGTCCACGGCCGGCGGTACAGAGCACTCGTGGCTCCACGTGGGACTCGCCCGAGCGACCGGATCCGCGCGTTGATCAGAGTCGTCACGGAGCGGTTGATCGAATTGTCGGGCGGTCGTCGACGAGTTGCTCAGCGCATCGCCGCACGGCACGCTTTCACCGACGATCCGCAGTTCGCCGCAGCCGACTGTCGCGCGACCCTGACGCGGACAAGGTAGCCGATCGGATCGGTGATGAATCGCAGGTGAAGTTCGGCAATGATCCGAGTGGGCGAGAGTTCGATGCGGTCAGCAACGAGTTCATCGGGCAGGCGAAACCCGGCGGGCAGCAACTCGGTTCGGCATTCAGGAATCAAGGCAAAGAATCCTTCGAAGCGGCTCGAGCGACTGGCCGAAAAGTGTACTACCATTTCGACGGAGAGCCCGGTCAGGGAGTGATCGACAAATTGTATGAGTACTCGGCGCGATACGGAGTCGATGTAGTGATCGACACCGCTCCGTTCTGATCAGGCAAGGAGAGTGAAATGTTCGAGTACCACGGTTGGCTCACTGTCCAACACGATGTCGAGTACGATGACCAGGCTCGCAGCGCAGCCGTGTATGCGGCGGTGGAAGCTCGCTTGGCGGAGTTCGATACCGGGTCCGGGCTCGTGGACCTTCGGCGAGTCAACGGTGAGATCCAGTTGCATTTCGCCGGATATAAGAACCATCCGCACTGGAGTGCGGTAGAAGGATTCAAGGAGATCGGGGCAATAGCGCCAGGTTCCTATGGCACGCTATGGATCCGGAACGACGAAGACCCCGAGAAGTATAATGAATTCCAGGTAATAGTAATGAGACGCGGGCAGGTATCCGTGGAGACGGACACCCTACTTTCTCCTTGCGTGCCGGTAATTGAGAACGAAGACGGATAGAACGCGAGAAGCGTCCGGTAGCGGTCGCGGCCACGCAGGTTCGTGATGTTTGCTGGTATGTGGGCGTAGCGTTCCCGTCCCCTCTGGCACAGTGCGAGCCGAAAGTGGGTGCAGCGCAAAGTGATACGGCTTTTCTTCCCGGTTGCGATACTGGCTTCCGGTGTGTACGACGGCGGGTGCGTCCGTCCGGCGGTCGGTCATCTCGTGCTGCGCGTGGCCTGGACCGTCCGTGGCTGGTGGACATCGGTGCATGATTGGTTCGTCAGTCGTTCCGGGTGCGTCGCTAGTCGTGCTGTGCGAGCTGCAGCTTGTCAATTTGCGCAGTGACCGATGGGATCGGACATGACAGTGCTCATGAGAGCAGGCGCATCAATTGGTTGTGGATTCCGGGCGCGGACACCACCAGGTCGGCGCCGTTGAGCTGATTCGGCCAGTCAGCAACGGCACCGGGCAGGTTCGCGCGGGTAGCCCCTGCCTCGACGGCTATCAAACCTCCCGCAGCGTGATCCCACGGAGCCAATGATTCGGTATGGGCGTCCAGTCTGCCGCATGCGACCCAGCACAGGTCGAGGGCTGGGGAGGCGGCTCTGCGGATATCTTGACAGTGGGTGAGCAGCTTGCCGACCCGGGCGAGTAGCGTCGAGATATCGTCGCGGTTGTGCGGAAACCCAGTGCTGATGACAGATCGGGATAGGTCCGCGATGCCGCTCACGGATATCGGCGCACCATTGAGATGCGCGCCCCCTCCGCTGACCGCGGTGAAGGTTTCGCCCAGGCTGGGTGCGTGCACGACGCCACATTGCACCGTGCCGTTGAGGCAGAATGCGATGGAAATCGAATAGTAGCGGTGGCCGCGGGCGAAGTTCGCCGTACCGTCGATCGGGTCGACTATCCATACGGGCCCGCGCATGTCGTCGCGAAACTTGCTCCAGGCGGCTTCCTCGGACAGGATGCGATGGTCGGGAAACCTCTCACTGATCAACGCGCCGATAAGCGCGTCGCTCCTCGAGTCCGCTGGTGTCACCGGTTCTGACCCACGTTTATATTCGACAGTACGTGCTGCTGAATTCACCAACTCTAGAACGAGAACGCCGGCACGGTGTGCACATTCGACCGCAAAGCTGAGCAGGTCGGGTTCGTGGCTGGTATGCATCAGCGCCTCACCGAGCGAGCCAAAGTATCGATGAGCAGCGTAGAGAAGTCGTGCGGATGACGCGTGTGCAGATCTGCTAGGTCGTCGATGCCTGCGGCGTGCTCGAACAGACGGATGTCTCCCTGGTAACCGATAGTCCGGATGTGTTCGATCAATCCATTTGTGTAGTGGGTAACTCCCGCCGGATAGGTGGTCGAGTTCGCCGCCTCGGTCTGTATGAATATAGTCCGCACTGGGGAGATGTGCTCGAGTGCGAGCGCGGAGATCTGGTCCGGGCCGGGTATTCCCAGCACGGGGAAGCGATGGTGCCAGCCAGCCCAACAGTCCGATTCCCCTTCCACCACGATAAGATAGCCCCGCTCTTCGGCGAGTGCCTGACTGAAACCCTGTAGATAGGGCACTACCGGCTCGGTACCGTCGAGCCATCGGGATCCGCCGGCCCCGCGCATTCCGGCGCGAAGACGTGTCCGGCCGCTCGATCCGTCGATCTGAAGGTATCGGAACCGGACGCCGACCGGACTGTCCGTCAATCCGAATTGTCGCAAGGCTTCGGCAGGGATTCCCTTGGCGATGGCGAGCTTGTCGACTGTTGCTGCACTGTGGGACATGGGATCTCCAGTTTCTGGTGGTCGGTGATGTCCGGAACGACTGGTGCCGCATCGACGTGGCGGGCACTGAGCCGAGCGGCTAGGGCAGCCCTGTCCCATCGGGACAGAGGCACGCCGATTTGTTCGATACGGTCGAGCAGTTGCCGCCACTGCGCGCCGTTGCCTGTGTTGATTCGCGCGATGAGCGTGTGCACCACGTCATCCGCGCGTGCCGTGTCCGCAAACGTGGTCAGACGCCGCATCGCACGGTCGAAGTCGAGGCCGAATCGTTCGACAGACCAGTGGGCAGCAACCTCAGCGCGGAGTTGTTCGCCTATGTCGCCACCGATTTCGATCGATTCGAACAGTTGGCGCCGTTCGGATCTGTCGAAAAAGACGCCCATCTCGCGCAGAATATCTATCGGCTCGTCAGCCACATGCACATACGTGATGACCGACTCCTGGGCGGCGCCTGCGCGGAATCTCAAATGCTGTTCGGTCCGCAGCGCGGGATCGCTGGGCCCCTTCATCCTGCTCAGTAGCGTGGTGGCGGCGCCCTCGTGGGTCTGCATAGGTCGTTCAAGAAGGATGTACATGGCTTGTTCACCACGAAGTAGCAGGTCCATAGCTTCGATACGGTCGGTCGTCGCGATGTTGAGCTGGTAGCGCCAGGTTTCGCGGATCACATGGCGAGTGAAGATGAAATAGGACCACGCGACCGGCCGGAAGCCGTGGCTGTACACGAATTCGAGCACGTCGTGCGCCCGCCCGGCACCAAGGGCGTCCGGTCGCAGTACCAGTGGCGCATGGTGGTTCAGGCGTTGGATGAACTGTGCTGGTTCGCCGCGAGATTCGCAGACGTCGTCCCAAGTATCACGAAAATAGGGATCGACCGAAATCAGGTCGAGCTTGTGCTGGAGGCGGGACAAGCCCGTCGGCAGGTTCTCCGAGCGCATCGTCATCTACCTGCCGCTGATGCAGTGCTGGTGATGAGCTCGCTCAACGGTGGCAACCGTACGCGGGCGCCTAAGGTCGCTACCGCCATTGCACCCGCAGCGCAGCCGACGTGCAATGCGTGAAGGTGGTCCCCGGTTGCTAAGTGCGCCAAGGCGAATGCCGCCGTGAACGCATCCCCGGCACCGGTGCCGTCGGCGACGGTGGTGGCCGCAGAGGGCACGGTCGATGTCTCAGCTGCGGTAGCGAGTAGCGCGCCCTGTGCCCCCAGCGTGACAACCAACTGGCGGATGCCCAGCCGGTTTCGCACGGCACTCACCGGGTCCGGCGCCGCGTCGATGTCGAATGTTGTTCGGAACTCGACTCGATTCATCAGGAGGGTCATGGATTCGCCGACGGCGGTTGCCACCGAATCGATCGGAACATGAGGTAGGCCTCCGGGATTCCAGTACAACGGCACCGCTGCCGACGCGGTCGCGCGGACTAGAGCAGTCGTCGCTCGGGGTGCCGCGTCGAACATGACGACGGCGTCGAAGCAACTGACGTCGATATCGTCGGTGTGATCCTGAAGGAGCATGTCGTTGGCTCCGCGATACAACAGGATCGAGCGTTCATGAGGGAACGATGGTATGACCGCTCGGCCCGTTTCGGCTCCGACTGTGCGCTCGATCCGATCGACGTCGACACCTGCCGCACGCAAATCATCGACGAGGCGTCTGCCGGAACGGTCTTGTCCAACAGCAGCGAGTAGTGCTGTGGGGGCACCGAGCGCGGCGAGTGCGAATGCACAGTTGCCTGCGTGGCCGCCGGGTCCTTGGGTCCACCTGGTGATGCGTGCCGTGCCGTCGTCGCCCGGTCTTGTGCCGACCTGCAGGTGCAGGTCCTCATTCAGACCGCCCGCCACGAGAATTCGTGGTAGGGAAGTGTCGCGGTTACCGTTCATGGGCCGACACCAATCCGGCTGATACCACTGCGGTACCAGAGATCTCGACGAGATGATCGGGGTCCGCGAGACGTGCGACCTCCACGAGGGTGCTTGCCGGTGGGTTGACGTCGAGCAAATCGTTCCTGACTGCCGAGATCTGGGGGAAGTGCCGCATGTTCGTGACGTAGATGACCACGCTGACCAGATCGCTCAGATCCCCACCCACCTCACGGAGCACTGCTCGGAGTCGCTCGAAGACGACGGCAGTTTGGTCGCCGGGATCGCCTACGGACAGCGTATTCCCGGCCTGATCCGTGGCAACCTGACCGCTGATGTGGACTAGAATTCGACCATCGCCGAGGGGGATCCCGACACCGGGTGAATACTGCCCGATCGGCCGGCTGTGTGACGGCGGTTGCAAGACAACGTGATCAGCCATCGATGGTGCACCGCGTCGCATCGGCCTGATGTTCAGGATACGGACCGAAGGTCGTCGTGATCGAGGACGCCTTGAGCTCGCGTATCTCGATCCGGCGAGGTAGCGCAAAGACGTTCGCGACCAGGGCGGCAGCTTCCGAGATCGACATCGCCTCGGGGCGATCCCCGGGTTGCTTACCACGGAAGTGGGTATCGACCCGGCTCAACGCGAGCGCGGAGACGCGAAGGCCCGCACCGCGATGTTCGCGGCGCGCGGTCTCCAGCAGCGAGGCGAGTCCGGCCTTGGCGGCGCAGTATGCCCCTCTGGTCGGGAACGAGAAACTAGCGGAGTCGGAGGAGATACCGACCAGCTGCGCCCAGGGATTGTTGCTGAGCAGCGGTAGGCCTGCGCGGATGGTGTAGAACGCGCCGTCCAGGTTGGTTGCCAGCGTATTTCGCCACTCGGTGGTTGCTGTTCGAGCGATCGGGCTCCACGTGGCGCCGCCTGCGTTGACCACAACTCCACGTAACGAGTGCAGTCGCGCAACTGATTCGGCACCTGCAGTAGAGACAGAGTCGGGATCCGAGACATCGACACCTGCGCAGATCACTTCAGCGCCCCGTGCTCTGGCGGCGACAGCCGTATCGCCGAGATCGGCTCTGACCCGTCCCCAGAGAACCAGGTCGAATCCCGCGCGGGCGAGCGCGAGCGCAATCCCACGGCCGATACCTCGACTGGCGCCGCTGACGAGTACATACCCTTTCGGATCTGCCCCTGAGCTCGTGTCGGTGACGATGCTCATATCATTCTCACTTCCATTCGGGCACTTATACATTCCAGGCATGACGGGGCAAAACGGCGAATGATCGAAAACCCGATCGCCAGCGCTTTCACGCCGGCCCCCTCACCACCGGCACTGGTGAGCTGTCCGTCTTCGACGAGCCCGGCGCTCGACACAGTGACACCGGGACCGCAGAGCTGCCGCAGCTGCGCGGTTTTAGCGCGGTGCACCGCGACATGATGGCCGTCCAGTACCCCCGCCGCGGCCAAGAGAAACGAACCGGAACACACCGAATACACCGGACCACCACGGAGATAGGTGTCTCGGACCGCGCTGGTGAGGTCTTCACAGGCCATCGCGTCGCGGGCACCGGCGCCGCCGGGAACGACCAGTGCGTCACACGATGCCGAAGCGCTCGACGGTTCGACCGGCCCGAGCCGCAGACCGTTGGAACACGTGACATCGCTGGTGGGCCCGAACAGTCGGGGTGGCGCCAGTCGCGGTTGATGCTCGGCGCAGCGTGCGGCCTTGGCGACGGGTTCGAAGGCGCCGACGACGTCGAGTTCATCGGCACCTTCGAAGACGAGTACGCCGATCTGTATCGTCCGAGTTGGGCCTTGCATGTCAGCCCGGGTCGTCAGACGGCGACGTGGTCGAGCTCGGCCAGACTCGCGTCGATGATGGCAGTCGTGTAAGCGTGATGGCCGTGTGCGGGCGACTTCAGCTGCATCGTCGCTGCGGGGATGTAGCCGGAGAGGCCGGAACGCTTTGCCGCGGCCGCGATTCGGATCAGGTCGATGATTACCCCTGCCGCGTTGCTCGAGTCCTGAACCCGAAGGCGTAGCTCGAGGGAAACCGGTGTGTTCGCCCAGCCGCGCCCCTCCACATTGAGATACGCGACCTTGTTGTCGCGCAGGTGTGAGACATATCCGGCGGAGGCGATCACCTCGATCTTGTCGAGAGTTGCGGAGTCGCCCGCCAGTGCATTGAGTTTGGACTGGCGTTTGCTCGAGCCGTGCTCGCGCAGGTTGCGGAAGTCTTCGTTACCACCGAGGTTGAGCTGATACGAGTTCTCCAGCGTGATGCCACGCTCGCCGAGTAGTTGCAGGAGCTTGCGATGGACGATCGAGGTACCGAGGTGGCTCGCGAGGTCGTCGCCGACCAGGGGGAGTCCGGCGTCGACGAACTCGGCCAGTGTCTTCTCGTTGCGGGCAACGACCTCTGGTGTGCAGTTCACGAACGCGAGTCCGGCGCGTAAGGCAACCTCGGCGTAGGCGTCCGCAGCCCATTGGAGCCCGGTCGGCAAGGAGTACAGCAGCACCTCTGCTCCCGAGTCGCGGAAGATCGCGGCGACTTGGTCCAGATCGGCGTCTGTGTGCTCGCGGGCCAACCCTGCGTGCACTGTCACTCCCTGCGCGGGCACCGAGACATCGAGCGTCGGGTAGTTGTTGGGGCCCGCGAAGATCGCGTCAGCGAGATCGGTGCCCACTTTCGCGGCATCGATGTCCACCGCCGCAACGAACGCGATGTCCGAGACGGACAATCCGCCGATTCGCGCTCGGAGTACACCGGGAAAGCTGTCCTCGGGTAACTCATCGGCGAGTACACGATAGAAATACGCGCCTTGGAGCAGTGCGGAAATATTGTTGCCGATACCGGCGACGGCAAGTTTCAGCGCAACAGACATAACTCTCCCCAGAGTATTAGATGAGATCAGTGATGAAGTTCTCGCAGATGTGGTTTCATTCCGGACACTACTGGCCACCGGGAACCTTCGCGAGTGAAGCGATCGTACATCGAAACGTGGTCGAGGCCAAATTTGTCGGCTGAGGACGTAGTAATACCAGTTGGAAGTAAAAATGCCGGGTACGGGACATATGTTGTTCACCGACGGTTTACCGTAGTGCAGTCATTGCCCTGGGATTTGCCATCCTGTCCAGGATGTGGGAACGTCATTTCCCGGACCGGTTGAGTCGGTAGTCGCATGGAGTCGCGAGACCCTTGACCGTCCAATGTCGCAATGGGTGGAGATTCAACGGTGAGCGTGAGGGGGTCTGCGTGGCGTTCAATGACGACACGATGGTGGAGATCGAGCGAAGGTTTTTGATTTCGGGTCGTCCGTTATCCTTGTCTGATCATCCTTATGTAGAAATTAGTCAAGGCTATTTGGCAGTGGAATCGAATGGTGGCCATGTGCGCCTTCGAAGAGCTGCCGACGAGTTGACGCTCACCGCGAAGCGGGGTAGCGGTTTGGTTCGGGCTGAATACGAGGTGCGACTGGGTCTTGCCGAGTTTCGCGCCCTCTGGCCAGCGACTGAGGGTCGCAGGGTCGAGAAAAGCAGGTACCGAATCGGCTGGCAGGGAACGACCATCGAGCTGGACATCTACCGCGGCTCGTTGACGGGCTTGCTGACAGCGGAGGTCGAGTTCGATTCTGTCGCGGCTGCCGACGCGTTCGTGCCGCCTGCCTGGTTCGGTAGCGAGATCACCGTTGAACCAGCGTACCGAAACCATTCTCTCGCAGCGTGTGGAACGGTGCCGAAGCGTTGATCCGATGGGGCAATTGGCAGTGAATAGATATAGTGATTCTACCGATATCGACGAGCTGCTCGCAGAGCATGGTGTCGAACTAGCTGGGCAGTCCGTCGACCTGGGCATATGCAGCTTCATGCTGCAATCGAATACTTCCGATTTTTCCGGTTATGACTACTTCGCGCGGCTCGACACGGAGCGAGCGCCGGAATATCGTCTGGATTGTGTTGATCTCGATGTCAAGGCCATAGATAGTGGTGCTCTGGATGCTGTCAGCGACCGGACGTTCCGTGCGAAAAGATTTGCTACCGGCTTCTATCTGACCCACCATTACGGTGCGCCGGCTTGGATTGCCACACGGGGTAGCCGGACAACAATTTTCGGGCGACGATTGGAAAAGATTGTATGGACCTACTATGTCAAACAGCTACTGACTAACCTGGCTGCAGATCGTGGACTCCTGCACTTGAAAGGTGCGGGTTTTGTAGGCCCCGACGATAAGGCTACGCTGTTATTCGGCCGCGGCGGCGCGGGCAAGACAGTATTCCTGGCCCAAGCGTGCATGGCAGGAATGTCATTTCTCACCAATACTCACGTGGTCATAGATGGCGCGCGCGCCGTTGGGGTTCCTTCGGCGCTACGTGTCCGTGACGACGCGTGCTTCGGCCGTATTATCCGCAGCTGTCGTCTGCAGCAGCATCTTCAGTCGGATGAGTATGTACTGAACCCTGGGGATGCATTCCCCGACATTGTAGGCAGTGCGACGGTGAAAAACCTTTGTATCATCGACTATCGGTCGGATCGCCGTCCCGGAATCCGTCGGCTCGAGGCCGAGACCTTCTTTCACTTCCTGGACCAGTTCGCGTTCCCACCGAGTACGTACGGACTGAAGGACGATCTGCTCGCTCATGTCGATGGAGATCTCGATCGCTATGTTGAAGTCTACTCGAATATGAAAGAAGCAATGCGGCATCTCGTTACCCATGCGGATCTCTACCTTGTGAACGTCGATATGATGGACCCATCCGTACGGGCTGAGGCATTGGGGGTCCTGCACTCGTGAGCACCCCGAAACGTCTTATGGTTGTCGGCGCTGGATTCGGCGCCGTCCATTCGCGGTGGCTGCGCGAGTGCCCGGAAGTGTCCGTCGAATATCTGGGATTTTCCGTCGATCGATCCCGCGCGCGAATAGTTGCCGACGAGTTGAACATTCCGTCGACAACGGACGACCCCATGCGCATCATCTCGGAGGGGAGTGTCGATGGCGTCGTTGTCGCGACACCGCCGGATACCCATGAACACCTCGCGACGGCGGCAGCTCGCGCAGGGATGACGGTGATTTGTGACAAGCCGCTGGCCGGGTCGGTCGCCGCAGCTGAGCGCATGGTTTCCGTCGCGGGAACACTAGGTTTCGTCACCTTCCAATGGCGGCTTCACCCCGTCGTCCGTGCCCTGCGCGCGCTTCATGGATCCGGCAGTTTCGGCGAGTTGCTGCACATCGATCTCGAGTTCCACCACGACTTTTTGTCCGGAGCCTCAACTGCCTGGCCTTGGCGGCATTCCAGAGCGACGGCGACCGCGGGCACCTTGGCCGATCAGGGCGTGCACCTGTTCGACCTGCTGCGGTTCGTAACCGGTGCCGAGTGGCGAGTATCCGATGCCGACTGTTCCGTAGCCTGGAACCAGCGCACCCATCAGAACTCGGTGATCTCTTGCGAGACAGAGGATATCGCCCAGGTTCGACTGGCCTCCGGGCAGGTGCCGTCGGCTGCGGCTCGGGTGCTCGCCTCACGGGTGACTTTCGCGGACAGGGCAATCAGGGTCCGTGCGCTCTGGACCTCGGGGACAGCCGAAGCGGCCATTGATGTCGAGGACGGTTCCGCAGTGCTGCGCATCGCTGGGCGCACTACGGGCGAGTGGCAGACAACTCGCTACGCGGCGCAGTCGATGAATCCGTACCCGGCGATTCTCGCTGCGTTGAATGAGACGAGCCGCACCGATGTACCAGCCCTATTCGCCGATGGCCTCGCTGCGCAACGCATGCTCAGCGATTGTTTGTGCAGCAGAAAGGACTTGAACTGATGTTCGCCGCCGAGCGGATTGTCGTTGTCGGAGGCGATGGATTTTGTGGTTGGCCGACGGCGTTGGACCAATCCGCGCGAGGCGCCGATGTTCTGATCATCGATGACTTCAGCCGCCGGAAGATCGACGCCGAATTGGGAACCAGCTCGCTGACCCCCATCACTTCCATTGCGGAGCGAGTCGCAGCGTGGCAGTCGACGACCGGACGCAGTATCCGGGTCACCGAACTCGACATCTCTACCAGCGCGGACTGGCTCGAGTCCGTGCTCTCCGACTTCCGGCCTGATGCGGTTCTGCATTTCGGTGAGCAACGATCGGCACCGTACTCGATGCTGTCCGCCGAGACGTCTCGGTACACGTTCCGGCGGAACACGATCGGGACATACAACCTGCTCACCGCCATCAAGAACACGGCATCCGACGCACATCTCGTTCACATCGGCTCGATCGGGGTCTACGGGTACAGCACCAAACCGTGGACCATGCCGGAGGGCTACCTCCGTGTCACTGTCCCCGCATCCGTTGCGCCGAACGACATTCACGAGATCATGCACCCGTTCGAACCGGTGTCGTCATACCACTTGACGAAATCGATGGACGCTCAGATGTTCGAGTTCTACGCCCGAACATTCGGATTGCGCATCACCGACTTGCATCAGGGGATCGTGTGGGGATCCCAGACGGTGCTCACCATCGGCGCGCCGGCGCTGGTCAATCGTTTCGACTACGACGCGATCTACGGCACGGTCGTCAACCGTTTCATCCTCCAGGCCGCGGTCGGACAGGATTTGACGGTTTATGGAACGGGCGAGCAGACAAGGGCTTTCATTCATATCGCCGATATAGTCGAGTGCATCGATCTGGCGTTACGAAATTCGCCACGACGCGGAGACCGAGTACTGGTGAGAAATCAAGTCTCCGAGAGTATGTGCGTGGCCGACGTTGCCAAGATTGTTGCCGACGCCACCGGTGCGGGGATCTCTTGTGTAGACAACCCGCGCATCGAGAACACTTCGAACAGCCTGCGCGTCGATGCGGATAGCTATCGAGCACTCGGTCTGGTTGCCCGCACCATTGGGCCGGAAACTGTGCGGGACGAACACCGGATTGCTGCGCAGTTCGCACATCGCGCGGACCGAGACGTGATTCTGCCGAAGTCCGCACTGCGTAGCTGATCAGTGAAAGAGAGAGTTGAGGGACTGCGGTGAAATATTCGATACAGCCACCCAAGGTGGCTTCCGAGTCAGGCTACCTGCGCGCGACGGCACAGCGTGTGTGTCATATAGGCGGCATCAGCATGGGTTATTTCTACACGAGCTTCCATATCGCCGCGGAGAGCATCCATCAGAACGTTGGTTTCAGTGGATACCCGATAGGCGGCATCGACATGGAATCCGCCTTGTTCGGGACCGTCGAGGAACTATGTAAAGCACAAGCGCTCGATAATGCGGAAACGGGGCACCAGTGATCACAGAGGCCCGAACGGCCGCCCAGCTATTCGTACTTGCGGCCGGATTGCGTTCGGTCGGCGACCCGTCCGTAGACGAATACGCCGCGAAGTTACTCGAATACTGCGATCTCGGCTCGCTGGCGAACTCGCCGGAACAACTCATTACCTTCCTGCTGGAAAACAAAGGGATGGGGTACCTGGAGTGTGTCCTTCCCGATCTCGCCGATCGGGCAATTCCAGAGCTGCGAGCAGTGTACGACCTATCCTGCCGCATCACCGATGAACGGCTCGAGTTGCTGATGCCTTCCTTCGGCGTGTTACAGGACGCGGGGATCGACGTGATGCCGTACAAAGGTATAGATCTCCTGCACTCGTTTCCGAATAGAGTCGGCCGTAGGTTGATGGGGGATATAGACCCCCTCGTTCCGTTCGAAGACCTCTCGCGCGCCCACGAGATCCTCACCGCGTCGGGATACCGACAGGGTTGGATCGACAAGAAACGCTTGAACGATGACGGTACGGGATTGCATTTGGACCCGGTACCAGTCGAGGACCTCGACTGGGTGCTGCGAAACCATCACGAACTGCATCCATATTTCGCGTTCTCCGCGCCACACTGGCTTTCTGAACATCTGGATCTGATCCGGAAGTACGATCTCGTCCCGGTTGTTGGCGATCATCCGATAGTCGAAGCGAACATTGATCTGCATCATTCGATCGCCGCAGGCTTCGAGCAGACCGACATCTGGCCGTCCAGTCGACGGGTTACGATGAATGACGGTAGGTCGTATTCGGGGCTCGGAATCGAAGCCTATCTCTGCCTATATCTCGGTAGGACTTATAGCGTCACCCACGCCTTCAACTACCCTTCGATGCAGACCCTCTGCGAGTCGACACGATTGATAGTTCACGCAGAGGTCAATTGGGCGAAGTTGCGCCACCTGACCGAGAAATACCGACTCTACGGGGCGGCCTTCTATGTCCTGAGCGAGATCGACTCGATCACCGGATGTGAGGGTCGAGTCCCCGCCGCCGAAATCGAGCACTATCGCCGACAGCTGGAACAGAGACCGGAATATGACTTGGGAAACTGCATGGGCAAGTTGGTCAGTCGAGTGTCGCACGCATCATTGGTCGACTACCTGCGCCCTTAGCAGATCTGAAACGCGATAAGGACAAGCGGTGACGCGGTGAAAGATCATCTGGTCGACGAGCTGGCCATGCTCTCCGAAGAGTTTTTCGAACGCGCGAAGGCTGCCGGGAGCACTGCCGCCGAGCACACGAAACTTCGGCACGACTCTGGGCTGTTCGACGTGGTGGAGGTCCGGCAGCCACTATCCGGCTCGTCGAAGGCATTGAGGGGATCGTTGCGGATCGGCGCGTGGAACCTGGAGCGTTGCAAATACATCGAGGCGACTGCAGCACGGCTGATGAGTGCGCGATGTGACGTGGTGCTGCTGTCCGAGATGGACAACGGCATGGCGCGTTCCGGGAACTTGCACACCACCAGGGAGCTCGCGGACCGACTCGGCTTCGGCTACGCGTTCTGTGTGGAGTTCATAGAAATCGGTATGGGCAACCAGACCGAGTCGCTTCAATTCGCCGACGAAAGAAACAGCCGGGGGCTGCATGGAAATGCGATCCTGTCCCGGTATCCGATTAGTTCGGCACATGCGGTATCGAGCCCACGCGACGGCGCATGGTACGCGTTGGACTGGCATCATCGAAGGGTCGGGGGGCGCAGGGCTCTGGCAGCCACGATTGAGCTTCCGATACATGCTGCGACCGTGGCTAGTGTCCATCTGGAAAGCTTGTCCTCAGCTGATCAACGTGCAGCGGAAGTGACCGCCATGCTTGATGCGTGGCGTCCCTATGACTTGCTCCCGGATGTCATAGGCGGAGACTTCAACACGCACGACGCCCCACTGCCTGACGGCTCGAATCGGGGCCTTGGCCGGATCGAGGCAGAAGAGCCGTTGTTCGGTGTACTGCGGCGGCACGGTTATGAATGGAGTGCGGCCAACACCGACGAGGCGACGAGGCGGACGTTGGCGAACGGACTGCCCAAGGCGCCGCACCGGCGGTACGACTGGTTCTTCGCTCGCAGGGTCGGCGCAACTGGCTCGCGCGTCTTGCCTGCAGTGAACTCCGTCGGCTTTGCGATCTCCGACCACGAGTTGATCATCTCCGATCTCGATATTTCGGCCAGGACGAAGCAGTGATGAGGTTGGGTATTGCCGGTCTCATGGTGGCGACATTCGCGACGGCCTTCGACGCGGCCGCGCCCATCGGGATGCTTCCGGGAATTGCCGCCTCATTCGCTACCTCGCTATCGGAGGCTGGCCTTCTGGTGGTGTCCTTCGCGGTTGCCAGCGCGATCGCCGCGCCTGTGATCGGTTTGTGCTCAGGCAGATTCGGCGCACGGGTTATCGCTGCGGGCTGTTCAATGCTGTTCTTGATCGGCAACTGCGCGGTAGGTCTGGCACCGAACCTGGGCCTCGGCGCATGCGCCAGAATTGTGGCAGCGATCGGCGCGGCCGGAATCGTCAACGTGACATTCGTCAGTGCGGCAAGGGTTTCGGCGGTCGAGAACCGGGGCCGAATAATGGGCCAGCTGCACGCCTCGATGGGTGTAGCCCTGTTGCTAGCGGTACCTGCTGCGGCGGCGTTGTCACAGACGATCAGTTGGCGGTGGATCATCGCTGCCGTCGGTGTGCTCGGGGCGGCTGCCGGTGTCGTGATTGCGCGAATGGCAGCCCCTGCTGAGCGGTCCGAGCGCCGTGATCACACCGGATTCCTTGCTGTGCGCGGGATTTCGCTGCCTTCCGGCTTGATCGTGGCCGCGAGCCTGCTTTCCCGTGCTGCCTACTACTCGCTTTACACCTATATCGCCGCGCTCACCCTTGCTGCCGGAGTCGATGCTGGTCGGGTCGCCGTTGTGCTGCTGAGCATCGGGGGCTGCGCAATCGCCGGGTCCACCGTCGCAGGACGTTGGTGCGATCGATACGGATGGAAGTACACCTCCGTGGTCGCCATGCTGATGTTCGCTGTGACCGGATTGTTCTGGTGGATGCTCGCGCATTCATTGGTCGCAACGGTCGTGATCGCTGGCATGTGGGGATTCAGCGGATGGATGATCGGTGTAACTCAGATCCACGCCTTGACGCTGATGAATCCCGATCGAACGGCGATTGTTCTCGGTATCAATGTCGCTGCGGCGGCATTGGGCTCTGCGCTAGGGGCTTATCTCGGTGGCGTTGTTCTCGATTTTGCCGGCGCCCGGTCTATTGCGCTGGCCTCGGCGGTGATCGCGACGGCCGCCTGCGCCGTGACAGCAGCGGTGAAATCACACGGCGGAAGACCACCTGAATTCTCCCAGAGCGTTGAGCCCCGCAGCCAGCTGTCTCGTCTCTCCCACCTCGACAGGAACTCGTAGTGAAGACCATCACCGACCCGAGCGGCGCGGACCTGCGCAGGTTGCTCGGGCATCGTCAAATGACGATGCTCGGACTCGGTTCAGCTCTGGGAACGGGACTGTTTCTCGGTTCCGGGGCGGCCATCAGCCTGGCCGGGCCCGCCGTGATCGTCGCCTATGTCATTTGCGCTGCGACAGCGGGAACAATTGCCGCGTGCCTGGCGGAAATGACGGCTCGATACCCGCAGCGCGGAGCGTTCGGGGCGCTGTGCGCACGGTTCCTCTCGCCGTTCGCGGGCTATGTCGCGAGGTGGTCGTACAGTGTTGCGGCGATCATCGCCGTAGGCAGCGAAGTGGCCGCGGCCGCAACTTATCTCAGGTACTGGTGGCCGGGCCTGCCACTGTGGATGGGCGTTGCCGCCGTCGCCGGGATCCTCGTGACAATCAATCTCTTCAGCGTCGGCTCGTTCGGAGCGGTGGAATTCGTGCTCTCCAGCGTCAAAGTCATCGCACTGTCGCTGTTCATACTGTTCGGATTCCTGCTTGTGTTCGTCGGTGTGCCGGATTTCGACGCGGTCGGCGTCGGAAACCTTACCGAACATGGCGGATTCGTCCCGCACGGATGGCAAGCAGTGTGGGAGTCGATGTCGATCGTGATCTTCGGCTTCGTCGGCATAGAGTTGATCGCCATCTCGGCCCCTGAGGCGAGGGATCCGCAGCGCGCCATCAAGACAGCGATGCGCACACTCACCTGGCGGCTGGCGTTCTTCTATCTCACGTCGATCGCGATCGTGGTCTGTGTCATGCCATGGACGGAGGCCGCCGTCGGTGATGATCTGCGATCGAGCCCGTTTGTCCAGGTATTCGGCACAACCGGCGTTCCGACAGCCGCTGCGATCACGAATGTCCTTGTACTCGTTGCGGCGATGTCGGCGGCCAACGCCAACATGTACGGCGCTACACGCTTGATCAACTCCCTGGCACTCGACGGTATGGCACCTCGACTGCTGCGGTTCACCTCCCGTCGGGGCGTGCCAGTGGCGGCGGTGGCGCTCGCCGCGACCGGGACCATCGCCGCCGCGGCCCTAACGATGGCCGAGGTCAGCAACATCTACGTGCTGCTGACGTCGGTGTCGATCTTCGGGGTTCTCGTTACCTGGTTGCTGATCCTCGCGTCCTACCTGCGCTTCCGCGACAGTGTCGATGACACCGCAGGTTTGCAGCGGTGCTGGGCACCGGCAGGCAAGCCGGCCGCGATCCTCGGCATCCTCGGCGTGCTCGCGGTCGTCGCCACCGCAAGCACGGTTCACACAATGACGATGTCCATCGCCATCGGCCTGCCGTTTCTGCTGCTGCTGGCAGTGGTGTACCGGGCAACCGGGTTGCACGAGCGTCGACCAGCCACGGCGGACATGTGTGCCCGAGATCGAAAAGGACGTCGACGAGAACAAGCAGAGACAAGGAAGTCGCCGGACCCGCACGCCGCGGTGGACGCGTGACGATCGACCACTCCCAGTTCTGCGAGATCACGGCTCGGCTGTGGCGGCCCAGCGTGATTTCTGACCTCCGAGGGGCCGATGGCCTCCGCCTCGACCTACAAACGAAAAACTCAATGGAAAGTGATACGTGAGATGGATGAAAAATTGGACGCTGAATCCACGTCACTATCGGGTCTGCTCGCTACGGGGAATCCCACGTCGGATGCTCTCGCGACAGAGGTCGAATCGATAGTAGACGCCAGAGTCTCTGATCGGGGAGTGCCCAACTATTACGAGAACCGCCTGCTCAGACTTGTGACTGGATTGCGTGCCGGTAGCAAGGTCGATGGTATTGAAATAGATGCCGTGCAGCGAGAATTGGATGCCTTTCTCGATGTGTCGGCGTCGCCGCGGTTCGTCGACCCGGCGGAACGATTACGCAGGCCTGTCGATTCTATGTGGTCTGAACGGGTAGTAGACGAACGCGCGTATCGAACGATGCAAGGTTTTCGCGAGGTGCCGTCCTGGCGCGGCTTGCCATTGATCAAGACTGCGTACGATTTCGTGATCTACCCGATGTTGATCGACGAGTTGAAGCCGCGGTCGATCATCGAGCTGGGCTCCGGCTCGGGAGCTAGTGCACTGTGGTTCGCCGACGTCGCCGACGCGCATGGTATGTCGCCCAGGATCGTTTCCATCGATATAGTTCGGCCACAGATCGACGACCCTCGGGTGGATTTCATCAAGGCGGATATCACCAGAATTGGTAGTGCCTTGAAGGATTCGGTCATCAAAGCACTGCCGAAGCCGTGGCTGGTCATCGACGACGCCCATGTCAATGTGCCGGACGTTCTGGACTTCTTCGATGACCGGCTCGGGACCGGTGACTACTTGGTGATCGAGGACAGCAACAGCCCTTCGAACCGAAGGAACGTTCTCGATTTCCTGGCAAGGAGCCGCAACGGCTATCTACTGGATAGGCGATATGTCGATATGTTCGGCGAGAATTCGACAAGCGCTCTGGATGGAGTGCTCAAGCGGCTTTGACAGGTTGAGTGTGGACGCGCGCCCAGGGATACTGCTGGACAGGCTCGGCTGAACCCGCGCGTCAACTGGATGAGTGCTACCGCGATCTGTTCGGTATCGCGTTGAACCGACTACCCGCGGTCGCGAAGCGGTGGTAGCTGGGTCCGCGATCGTGCTGCCAGCCGAGGCTGGGACCTCGGCTGATCGCACCAGGAAAGTCCTGCCACGTGGCTGATTTCAGTTGTCGCGGGTCATATCACTCAAGCGCGCGTCGCCGAGGCAGTGGAGCTGCGTTGCGTAACTATGTCGAGGAGCCGGTCGACGAGACGGGCTGCTTCGGCGTCGGTCATCGGTTCGGTGAACAAGGCGTGGAAGTACAGGGGTGCCACGACGAGCTCGACCAGGTCGGCCAGTGTGGGGGCCGGCTCACCACGCTGTTGCGCGCGGTCGAGCATCGCTTGCAGTTGACGCTCGCGTTCGGCGAACGCCGGGGAACGTCGACGTTGTTGTCCTGGACGGATTTCCATGACTACGGCCCGGAGAATCAGTGGGACATTTCCGTGCCGCAATGAGGTCGCTACGGCGGCGGCGTAACGATGCAGGTCATCGTGCAGGGCGCCGGTGTCGGGAAGTGACGCGGTGGTGGTCGACCACTCGTCGACCACGTCGTGCAGTAGGGCTGACATCGTTCCCCAGCGCCGGTAGATCGTCGCCTGGTGCACCCCTGACTCCGTGGCGACCAACGGGACGCTCAGCTCTTCCCACGGATGTGTCTCCAGCAGCTCGAGCACTGCTGCGTGGACTGCGGCGCGCACGCGTGCGGACCGTCCGCCGGGCCGCTGCATGGTTCGACCGTCATCCATACCGAGATCATAACGCGAGATTTCTTGCATTAGTGCGCGACCCTGCGTACCGTCACTAACACGAGGATTTTCGCGTTACAGTTCGGAGGGCGTCATGCGACGACAGATCTTCACGTTCGTCGGCCACTACCTCGAGATGGTGCTGGCGATGTTTATCGGCATGGGCCTGCTTGCTCTGCTATGGATGCTGGTCTGGCCCGGCCTGCACGACCAACCGGTGGCCAGCACGCTGGTCATGGCAGCTGATATGACGATCGGCATGGCCGGGTGGATGGCGATACGCGGGCACAGCCGACGGATGATCGCCGAGATGTCGGTGGCGATGGTCGCGCCGTTCGTGGTGCTGCTGGTGCCGCTCGTGGCCGGAGCCATCACGGCCGACACCCTGATGATGGTCGGACACGTGCTGATGTTCGGCACGATGCTCGCCGCCATGCTGCTGCGCCGCTCGGACTACACGCACCGGCACGGGACTGTCGTGCAGCCGGATCAGGTCGGGAACGTCGCGACGCCATGACGCCTGCGGATCCCAGAACGAAGAAGGCACCCATGAATTCGTCAACGACCGCGGCCGCCGACATCGCCCATGCCAAGCGTCCGGTGTCGAGTTACTGGCCGGCCGCGTTGGGAGCGGCAGCTGCGACCTTCCAGATCGTGACCGGCGTGGCGACCGACGCGGTGGCGATCACGGTCACGGTCGCGGCCTGCTGCTACCTGGCCGCGGCTGCGCTCGGCCGACCCTGGATCGCCTGGGCCGGCATCCCGGCGGGCTCGGTCGTGGTGGTGCTCAGCGAGATCGCCGGTATCGCCTGGTGGCAGGGCTTGGTGGTGTTCGCGGCCGTGTTGGTCGTGGCCGGTGTGCTGCGCCGGGCGCCGGTCCGTCCCTTCGCCGCGCAGATTCTGGCGTTGGTGGGGTTCGGTGGCCTCGCCGTAGCGGCGGTGCTGGTCAGCCCACGCTTGGGCCTTGCCATTGCCGGTATCGCCCTGGCCGGCCATGCCGCATGGGACTACGTGCACTGGCGGCGCAACACGGTAGCCCCGCGTTCCCTGGCCGAATTCTGCTTCGTGCTCGACATCCCCTTCGGCGTCGCTGCCATCGTCATGGCCAGCACCGGATGACTGCCACGTCGCTCCCGTATTGCACCTCGCGGGCATCGCGGCATCGTCCGACGAAGAGCGACGGCGCTTTTCCGGCCGACAGCACCCCGGCCGGCAGGTGGTCGGCTGTGCACCCGGCAGACTGAAGGAATGGGTTCTGGTTCATCAGCTCGGCCGTCGCCCGCGGATCTGGCCGCGGCGCAGGACAAGACTGTTCCCGATGTGATCGGGCCTGGCTTGCGTGTGCTGTTCTGCGGAATCAATCCGGGCCTGTGGTCTGGGGCGACCGGTCATCACTTTGCTCGTCCGGGAAATCGGTTCTGGCCGGCCTTGTTTCGGTCCGGCTTCACGCCGCGCCTGCTGCGGCCCGACGAAAAGGAAGAACTGCTCGGACTGGGCTTGGGGATCACGAATGTGGCCGCACGCACGACCGCCAAAGCCGAGCAACTGACCGCCGACGAACTGCGTGCCGGTGGGCGTGCCCTGGTCGATCGGGTCGAGCAGTATCAACCCCGAGTGCTGGCCGTACTCGGTATCGGCGCCTACCGCACGGCTTTTGGTCGTCCGCGCAGCACAATCGGCCCCCAAACCGAGCGGATCGGTGATACCGCGGTGTGGGTGCTGCCCAACCCCAGCGGGCTCAACGCCCACTACACACTCGACGCCCTCGCCACGGAATTCCGCGCGCTGCGCGAGGTGGTCGAAACCGGCTGACCACACGCAGCTGAGTCAGTACGTCGGCGGGCCCGAGCACGGTGTAGTCCACCGGCAGCAGCACGATGGCGCGGGCGAGGTACTGCGGGTGTCAGGCGTGGGCGCGGATGGTTGCGGCGGCTTCACGCGCTGCCTCGCGAAGGGACTTGCCTCGTCTGCGGGCGGTTCGCAGGCCGGTCGGGATCGAGCCGAGTATGTACACGGCGCTGATGATCACTTCGTCGAACAGCCTGCTGTCGGGCACCTTTCGGCCGTTGACTCGCCGGATCAGCGCCTCGACGGTGTTGCCTGCGAGGTTCGAGATGGTCATCTGCCGGATCAGGGTGTCGAGGTGGCGACGCTGGTGGTCGGTGAACCGCGTCGCCAGGGCGTGTTCGAGATGCGGACCGGCGGGGCCGAGCCCGGCCTCGGCGCGACTCTGCGCCCACAGGACTGCGATCACGTTGTCCTCGGCTACGGCGTCGGGGTCCAGGCCGGCGAACTCGGCCAACTCCCGGATGTCAACGCCTTCGGCCAACGCCGTTTCGTTGTGGATGTAGGTGCAGAAACCGCACCCGTTGACCTCGGACACGGCCAGCATCACCCGCTCACGCAGCTGCGGGTCCAGACCCTGGATTGCCTGTCTGTCCGCTCGGCGCCCGGCCACCGCCCGGATATCGGCCAGCATCCGGGGCAGGGTGTAAAAGCGCTTGCGAAAAGGGTCCGAGCCGGGTGTGGGGGACGTATCTCGAGCTGTTGGAGCGATCATCACGCAGCCTCCTTATGTTATCGCCGATAACTCTTTTACTATTGATAACGGTCTCGGGTATTCTGCGAGTTGTCAAGAGAGTGCTGAATCACAGACGAAGGGAACTGCTGACATGTCCAGCTCCCGGCCCGGGCCGTCTCGCCGGGAGGAACGCCGGCAAGCGACGATCGACGAGATCAAGCGACTCGCCCGTGAGCAGTTGATCGTCAACGGTTACGGCGGGCTGTCGCTGCGGGCGCTGGCGCGCGACATGCGCATGACCTCACCGGCGGTGTTCCGCTATTTTCCGACCCTGGCGGATCTGATCACCGCCCTATGCGTGGACGCCTACACCGACCTCGCCGACGCGCTCGACGCCGCACGCGCCGACGCGTCGGCCGCCCCACCCGTCGCCCGCATGCGAGCGGTCTTCGCCGCTATCCGGCAATGGGCGCTGGCCAATCCGGCCGATTTCGCCCTCATCTACGGCACCCCGATCCCCGGTTACCACGCCCCCGAAGCCGCCACCGGACCCGCCGCGGGCCGAGCCATGACCGCGATCATGCAGACCTATCTGCACGCCCTCGCAGCCGGCGCCGCGACCACCGCGGACATCGATCCACCGGACGGCATGGAACTCGGGGGACTCGGTACCCGCCTGCTGGAGCCGCACAAATCCGCACTCGCAGAACTGACCCCCGCTGCGGCCGCGGCGGCGCACAACGGCTGGGCCGCCGTCCTGGGATTCGTCATCTCCGAATTGTGGGGCAACCTACCCCGATTGGTCACCGACACCGACGGGCTGTTCCACACTCACCTGCGAACGGTATTGCAGGGCATGGGTTTCCGGCCCGAACGCACCGACCCTCCCGCGCCGCGATCGTAGCTGGACCCGTGCGACGCCGAGACCGGATCAACTGCCACGTGCGAGTGGCACGGCTACGGGGTCTCGGTGGTTCGAGACAACAGGCCGCGGTCCAGGGCGACGACGACGGCGTGGGTGCGGTCATTGACGTCGAGTTTGGCGAAAATGCGTAGTAGGTGGGTTTTTACGGTGGCTTCGGCGATGGTGAGGCGTTGGCCGATTTCTGGGTTGGAGAGGCCGTCTGCCACTGCGTGCAGGACGTCGATTTCGCGGGGGCTCAGGGTGATCGGGGCGGGGCGGCGGATGCGGGCTACCAGGCGTTCGGCGACCAGGGGTGCCAGGACGGTGCGGCCGCGGGATGCGGCGTGGATGGCCGCGACGAGTTGGTCGCGGGTGGTGTCTTTGAGGAGGTAGCCGATCGCTCCGGCTTCGACGGCGCGTTCGATATCGGAGTCGGTGTCGTAGGTGGTGAGGATCAGTACGCGAGTGGTGGTGCGGGTGGTGATTTCTCGGGTGGCTGCTACCCCGTCCTGGATCGGCATGCGCAGATCGAGCAGTGCCACATCGGGTTTCAGACGTTCGGCCAGTGCGATCGCTTCGCTGCCGTCCGCCGCTTCGCCGACGATTTCGATGGACGGTTCAGCGGCCAGCAGGGCCGCGATTCCGGCGCGCATGACGACGTGGTCGTCGGCGAGGATCAGGCGGAGGCGTTCGGCCATGTCAGTTCCGATCGTTCGGAGGTAGGGATGCGAAGATTCGGGTGCCCTCGCCGGGTGCACTCGTCACGGTGAGTTCGCCGCCGAGTTCGGTTAGGCGGTTGCGCATACCTTCGAGGCCGAAGCCGCGGGCTTCGGTGGGGGTGAATCCGATTCCGTCATCGGTGATTTCGAGTTCCACGTCGAATGGACCGCGCGTCAGGACGACGGTTACCGTGCTGGCCCCCGCGTGCTTGCGCACATTCGCCAGCGATTCCTGAGTGCAGCGCAGCAGCGCGATCCGGGTGGGCTGGTCGCACTCGATGTCGGCCAACTCCGCATGCACGGTCAGCCCCGTGTCCTCGGCACAGCGATCCAGGATTCGCCGCAGCAACTGCGCGATGCGCTCGGTCGCGCCACCGGCCGACGGCGCCGCACCGACGAGAACTCTCGCCTCCGTGAGGTTCTCGCGGGCCGTGCGCTCGATCGACAGCAACTGTTTGGCACTCGTCACCGGATCGGTCTCGATACCGCTCCGGGCCGCCTCCGCCAGCACGATGATGGACGCGAAGCCTTGGGCGAGCGTGTCGTGGATTTCACGTGCGAGCCGTTCGCGCTCCTCGGCCGCGCCTTGGCGTTGGTGCGCCGCGGCCAGTTCCGATTGCGTACGTTCCAGTTCGAGGCCGAGCAGGTGGGCGCGTTCGTCACCCCGTTTGATCACGCGGTCCATCCACAGTCCGAAGAGCACGCCGCCGGCCAGGCCGATCAGTGTGAACACGGCATTGCCCGGCGAGAATCGCGTCCCCGCGACCGTCCCGATCAGCGTGGCCACCGCGCCCGCGCCGATGTAGCCGATCGCCTGCCGCGGGGTCGCGGTGTAGAGCCAGAACATCGGCAGCGACACGATGAAGAACGCCGCGCCGCCCTCGAGCAGGATTGCCGTCGCACCGAGCACCAGGACGAGCAGCCCGAGGAAGTCGCTCGACCGCACCCGGGGATTGCCGGGAAACGACAGCAGGATCAGGTAACTCACGGCGAGCACGGCCACCAGCGCCCACGTCCCGTACTTGACGACGCCGATGCGGTCGTGCACCGCGACCAGCGGCGGGCACAGACCGAACAGCAGCCAGCACCCGAGATAGCACCGCCGCAGTATCCGGAACCGGGCGTCGGTGCGCGGCCGTTGGGGCATTTCTATGAGCCTACTTTCACCGGCACGCGGCCCGCGGGGGTGACGGCCGGGCGTACGGGCCACCAGGTTCGATCACCCAGTAGGAGCAGCAGCGCGGGCAGAATCACGATCCGGATAACGAAGGCATCGAGCAGCACGGCCGCCGCGAGCGCGAAGCCCATCTGCTTCATCTCCATGATGTGCAGCGGAACAAAACTGGCGAACACCGTCACCATGACGAACGCGGCGCTGGTGACCACGCCCGCCGAACCAGCGACACCGTCGAGCACGGCCTGACGGGTCGGTACACCGTTGTCGACGGCTTCCTTGATCCGGCTCAGCACGAAGACCTGATAATCCATCGACAGGCCGAACAGGATGACGAAGAGCAGCAACGGGACTCGGGATCCGATCGTGCCGGTCGAGTCGAAATCGAGCAGGCGCTCGGCCCAGGTGTGCTGAAAACCCCAGGTCAGCAGGCCGAGCGAGGCACCCGCCGAGAGCAGGTTCAGCACCACACCGACCAGGCCGAGCACGATGGAACGGAATGCCGCGGCGGTCAGCGCGAAGGTCACCAGGAGCAACCCCGCGATCACCAGCGGCAGTTTTTGCTTCTGATGCTCGGGATAGTCCGCATAGCGGGCCACGTCACCGGTTACCGCGTAGTCGATGTCCGGGAGTGCGCCGATCGTGGCGGGAACGTAGTCCGCGCGAACTCGTTCGAGTGACCGCTGCGCCGCGTCGTCGCTGACGTGATGCGAGACAGGCAGTTCCAGCAGCGTGACCCGGCCGTCGGCCGAGGTGCGCGGCTCGTCGGGCGGCATCATCGCCGGATCGTGCGTGGCTCGCTCGGCCAAGGCGCGCAGCGCGTTGGTGACCTCGTTCGCCCGTGCCGGATCCGCCGCCACGACGACCTGGTGCATCGACTTCAGTTCCGGGAAGGCGGCATTCAGCCGGTCGAAGGTCTGCATGGCCGGGATGGTGCGCGGATGGGTCTCGCGCCCCATATCGGTGAGCTCGAGGCCGAGGACCGGCGCGGTCAGCGCGAGCATGGCGAGAACCGAAATAGTCAGTGCGGCAGCGGGCTTCGCCGCGATCTTGCGCAGCACGAAGCCGGTGAACCGCCCGCGCGACGATGTGCGGCGGACCGGTGCGGCATGCCCGGCCGCTCGGCGCGCGGCCCGATCGGTGAGCACCGTCAACAGTGCGGGCAACGCGGTGAGCGAGCTGGCCACCGAGACCAGGGTCACCAGGATCGCGGCGGTCGCGATAGAGGAGAAGATGACGTCGTCGACGAGGTACAGGGTCGCGGTGGAGGCCGCGACGGCGAGCCCCGACACCACAACGGCCCGGCCCGAAGTCGCGGCCGCCACCGCCACCACCGCCCGCGAATCCAGCGCTGCGCCGGGGCGATCGCGCTCTTCCCGTGCGCGCTTCAGGTAGAAGAGCGTGTAGTCGACGCCGACCGCCAGTCCGATCAGCAGGATGATATTGGTGCCGACTCCGTTGTCCGGGAACAGATGTGACGCGGGCATCGCCAGCCCGATGGCGGCAACAATAGAAGATACGGCCAGCAGCAACGGCACCAGCGCGAGCGCCAGCGACCGGAAGACCACCAGCAGCGTGAGCAAGGTGATCGGCACCGCGATCATCTCGGTACGAGCCAGATCTCGGCCGCGCAACGCGTCGACCCCACTACTGACCGAGGGGCCACCCGTCTCTTCGATCAGCAGCCCAGGATTAGCTCGCGCCACCTCCTCGGTCTGTGCCCGCAACGCCCCTACATGCTTATCGCCATCAAGCTCCGCGCCCACCATGGTCACATCGACCCGCAATGCCGTCCCATCGGCCGAATACACCGGCGCGGCAACAGAATCGACCTCCGGCAGCGCTCGCATCCGGTCGGTGATCTCCCGCGCGACGCGCTCGGCAGCGGCATCCAACCGCATCCCGTCGTCGGTGATCAGCACCCGCTCCACTGCCCGCTGCTGCAATCCCCCCGAGGCCGCTATCGCCTCCCCGCGCCCNGTGTGACGTCTCGTGTAGCGACCTCGTGATCGGTGGGGCGTTGTGTTTTGGCAAAGGGGCGCACCCCCCCGAGACCCTCACCCCCTGCTTGTGTGCGGCAGCGGCAGAGGTGAAAAAGAGCCACCCGCCTCACCGATCCAGAAATCCTCGGTCGCCGCGGGTTTCCCGCCGATCCCCACCCCGATCCCGAGGCACAGCGCCACGAAGACAAACCATCCGGCAATGGCGAGCCACGGGCGACGCGCACTCCAACCAGCTATAGCTACCAAGCGATTTCGCATGCCCCGAATACTGCTCGGTCGCCTGCCGTCGCCGACAGCCTCGACCGGTCGAACTCGGTGTCCACCGATCGGTGGACACCGGCGGGTGCGGCCGCGCACGTCGGCCCTGCATGATCCCGGTCACTGGGATGCGTTCAGTGCGGCACGGTCACCGGGTCGGTGCAGCTGTCGGGGAGGTCGACGAACGAGCAGGTGGCCGGTGGCCGGGTGGGTCGATAGTCGCGCGGAACTCCGCTGGACGCGGTGATGGCGCGGTAGGCGGCGACAGCGTCGGTGGGCTTGCGGGTGAGGGTGGGGTCGGTGACGACATCGACGGTGTAGAGGCCGAAACGCAGTGTGTAGCTGCCCCAGGCGAAGCTGTCGGTGAGTGTCCAATAGGTGTAGCCGATCACGTTGATGCCGTCGGCGTGCGCACGCTGCAACCAGTAGACGGTGTCGCGCAGGTGGTCGGCGCGGCTGTACCCGTCTTCGCGCAGGCCGTTCCGCGTCACCATCCCGCTTTCCACCACATACACCGGTTTGCCGGGAAATCTGTGTGCGCAATAATGCAGCGCGTAGTACATCGATTCCGGCTGTACCGCGTGCGTGAGCGGGTTGTTCAGGTCTTGCGGGGCGGTCAGCGTGTGCTCTGTCAGCTGCGGCAGCGTGTCCAGCGATAAGCTGAGGTAGGTACTGAGACCGACGAAGTCCAAGCGGTCGATGACCTTATCCAACATCAGGCTTTCGGTAGCGTCCGCGATGGTGGCTGCCGCGACATTGGTCGTCATCGTCACCTGAGCGCTGGGCTGCACCAGGTGGATGTAGTCGTAGATGGCGTTGTGCACATCGGCGAGCCGCGACGCCATCGTCGAAATGCCGGTGGCCGGTAGCGTGTCGCGCGACTCGAACTTCATGTATGCGCCCGGGTTCGCCACCGTGATCCACAGCGGGTCTCGGGGTGCGTAGCGGTCCACCACTTTTCGGGCATTGTCCAGCCACGCCTCGACAATGCCCGGATCGCCCCAACCGCCACGCTCGGCGATCCACACCGGATACACCCAGTGGTCGAGGGTGAGCATCGGGCGGATTCCGTTGGCGGCCATGGCATCCAGCACACGGTCGTAGAAGTCGAAACCGGCCTCGTCCCATTCGCCGGGCCTCGGCTGCAGCCGCGCCCATTCGATGCTGACGCCGTACACCCCGACGCCGAGGCCTGCGGCCAGCGCGATATCAGCTGGGTACCGAGTGTAGAAGTCCACGGAATCCGGGAATCGGGCGAGTGCGGTGTGTTGGGTGAACAGCCGCCCCTGGTGACTGTCGGGTGTGTGACCTTCGCTCTGAAATCCGGAACATGCGACGCCCCAGAGGAATTCGTCACCCAGTGGTGGCAGATCGAGAGGCGGTGCGGGCCGCCCGGCAGCAGCTGGTGGTCGGCCGAGGACGGTGCCCGCCAGAGCGGCCAACGCGAGACCGAATGCGGTGCGCCGGGTGAATCGGGTCATGGACATAACGTCGGCAGCTTCC
Source organism: Nocardia suismassiliense (assembly GCF_900269665.1). Classification (GTDB taxonomy): domain Bacteria; phylum Actinomycetota; class Actinomycetes; order Mycobacteriales; family Mycobacteriaceae; genus Nocardia; species Nocardia suismassiliense. Next base: position 5,710,152 of record NZ_LT985361.1, on the reverse strand, counting down.
GTCCCGGCAAGTAGGTACTGAGGTCGGTGGTGATGGTGTTGGCGGTGAGGGTGCAGATGCGGTCGGCGGCGTGCTCGGGCTCGAGGTCCCAGAAGCGAAGTGCGCCTTGGCCGCCGGTGCCGATGAGGTAGTTGGCTTTCGGGTGGAAAGCGACATGCCACCGGCCTGAACCCGGTGGGATGAGGGACGGGCCGTAGGGGCGGGGGTGTTCGGGATCGGTGAAGGTCCAAAGCCGGACAGTCGAGTCGGTGCCTGCGGTAGCCAGGCGCCGGCCATCGGGACTGATGTCCACCGAGGAGACAGCGCTTCTGCTGGCCGCCAGTGGATCTCCCAGTGGTCGAATGGTTCCCGGGTCGGTGATGTCGAAGACGCGGGCGGTGCCTGCGTCCCAACCGGCGACGACGGTGCGGTGGTCGGGGCTGACCGCGAGACCGAAACCGTCGCCCAGCCAGTCGGCGACGGCGGTGCCGATCGGCCCGGTGGAGTGCTGCAGCGACAGCGGTGTGTCCCAGACGTTGAGTTTGTCGGCGAGTGTGGCACCGATCTTGCCGTCGCGGCTGGCGGCGAATCGAAATCCCGTGCGCAACAGTCGGCCCGATGACGGTACGACGATCGCTGGGCTGCGCTGCACCGGCCGGTCGGGGTCGGCGTAGTCCCAGGCCATCAATGTCGCGACCGGCCCTCGGGAGAGGGTGACCAGTAGCTGCTGGTCGAGGGCGAACGCCACACCCGCGGCTTCCGGAAAACGGTGTGTCGCACGGGGCCTGCCCGGATCGGAGATGTCGATGAGCGTGATCACCCCGTTGATCGCTAGTGCGGTGAACCGGCCGTCGAAACTGACGACGGGGTAGCTGGTGCCCGACAAGCCTGCGATTCCGGTGACGTTGTCGACGGTGCCGCGTAGCTGCGGTGCCGCGGGGTCGTGGATGTCCCAGATGCGGGCGGCGGCGCCGTGGGCAGTGGTAATCATCCGGGTGCCGTCGGCGCTGACCGCCGGGGGATGGATCTGTCCGGCTTGCCCAGCCGGGTTGGTGCTCGGCAGCGACCATTGCTGCACCGTGCCGCCGACCGTGGCGATCGTGAAGTAGCGTCCGTCGGGGCTGAAGGCAACGCCGGCCGGGATAGTGGAGCATCGCCGGTTGCCGGATGCGCCGAGGCAGTTTGCGGCAGCGGCCAGCGGCGGTCCCAAGGGGGTGGGGTGAGCGAGGTCGGCGAGGTTCCACAGTTGGGTGCCGAAGGAGGTGACGGTCGCAAGGGTCCGGCTGTCGGGGCTGAGAACGATGGTGACCAGGTCGTACGCGGAGGGGAAGGAGAAGCTTGCGGCTGCAGGGTGCGGATGGTGGGGGTCTTCGATGTTCAGGAACCGAATCTCCGCGTCGCTGCCTGGTGGCTGCGAAGGCGACCGGCCCGCGGTGACCAGCAGAGGCGTGCTGGAGGAAAGATCCACGGGCATTCGTCCGTCGACGACGTGCGCGACCTGTGTTCCGGTGCGGGTGCTCGGTGGTGCGTCGAGATCCCACAGCCGAGCGGTGAGCGTATGGCCGAACAAGCCCTGCACCGTTCCACTTGCCGTCCCCAGCGTTTTGTCGTTACTGCTGAATCCGACCCCATAGACGGTTTCACCGACGGTCAGCGATGGCGAGCGAGGTTTGGCTGTCCGTGGGTCGGTGATATCCCACAGCGTGACCTGGTCGGCGTGGGCGATGGCGACAGTGCGGCCGTCGTGCGAGAGCGCCAGGCTCGTGATCGGGGACCCGGTGTCGACGACGTGTAGCAAGCGGGGCCGTTCCGGGATGGACAGGTCATAGATTCGCGCGGAGTGGTCGGCGCTGCCCGCAATCAGTGTCGATCCATGCCCATCGAGAACAGTGAGTTTGCCGGTGGGGTCGGGGATCATTGCCGTCAGGCCGGTCGTGGCCGGGTCGCGGACCCGGATGACATGATCGTCGCCCGCGGTGACCAGCAGACCGTTGTCGAGGTAGACGAGCTCGGTGACGTTTCCGTCGTGGTCGCTGAAGGTGCGTGCCACCGGCAGGTTCTGGCTCGCGACAAGACGTGCGGCGGCATCAGGACTACCCGGGCGCAGTCGCTGTGCGAGGAGGCTGAGCTCGGCGGACAGCGTCGGTTCGCTGATCTGCAGGCGGTCGGCCTCGCTCAGCACGGTCGTGAAGAAGACCTCGTCGCGCTCCCTGCCGGTGAGGTCGGCACGGACGACGCTGGTCAGCGCGGCGACCATCAGCACGACCACCGCCGCCGCGAGCCCGGCCTGCGTGACGACGCGCCTGCGGCGCTGGCGAATGCCTGCCATGAGGAATTCGCCGGTCTGCCCGGTCGGTCTCGGTTGATGTTCCCGAGCCTGTGCCAGGCGGGTGCCGCGATACAGCAGGGCTCGATTGCGTTGCGACGCGGACCATTCCGCAGCATCTGCGGCGACCCGCTGGCGGATGAGGTGGCCTTCACGATCGGCGTCGATCCATTTCCGCAACTCCGGCCATGCCTCGATCACCACTTCGTGGGTGAGGATCGCGGTATCGGCGTCGAGGGTGATCAGCCGTGCCTGGGCAAGGGTTTCCAGCGCCGTCGCCGCGGCATCGGGGTCGCTGGTATGTGCGAGCAGATCAGCGCGGGCAACCCGGCGTCGGGTATCGCGCGTGTCGTGGCCGACGGTGACCAGCTGCAGCAGCATGTCTTTGGCCGCTGCCCGCTGCGGGTCGTCCAGTTTCTGCCACGCGGTGTCGGCGGTGTGGGCCACGGACCCGGCGACACCGCCCGCGGCCCGGTAACCGGCGACGGACAGCTTGCGTCCCTTGCGACGATGCCAGGCTGCCTCCATGGCATGCGACAGCAGCGGCAGCGCACCTGAACTGTCACCATCGGTGACGTCACCCAGTCCGCTGAACTCGGTCAGGATCAGTTCCACCAGGCCCGGTTCCAGCTTCAGTTCCGCCCTGGCTGCCGGTTTGGTGATCGCATCGGTCAGTTCGTCGCTGCTCATCGCGGACAGTAGGAAAGGGCGCCGCGTGATGGCGTCGGCCAGCACCGGATAGTCCAGGCAGGGGGCGAAGAAGTCGGCCCGCACCGCGATCACCACCGTGACACCCTGATCCGCGCAGCGCGGCAAGCGGTCGATGAACGCCCTGCGTACGTCGTCGCCGATTGCCGCGGTGAACAGTTCCTCGAACTGGTCGACGACCATCAGGCGCCGACCGCGCCGATCCGACGGGATCTCGATCGCAGCGGGGTCCGAGTCCGGTGTGCTGGTGGTGGTGGTCCATTCGGGCCCCAGAGCAGGGATCAGCCCCGCGGCGAGCAGCGACGACTTGCCCGCGCCCGAGGCGCCGAATACAACGACGATCCCGCCACCGGCCCGGTCGGTCGATCGGACCAGCGCCAACAGGTCGTCGGTCGCGCGTTCGCGGCCGAAAAACCGCTCGGCGTCGCCCGGAAAGTACGGTGCCAAACCTTGATACGGGCAATCGAGGTCCTCCGGAGGTTTCCACGCATTGGCGTCGGACCACAGGCGTTGCCACTCCCGCAGGTTGAGAAGTCCTGCGGGAGGGCGCCCTTGGGCGTGTTTCGCCAGGTCGATCAGCGTCAGCAGCGCCGGTCGAAGCACTTCCCACCGGGCTGGGATAGCACCGGCACGCCAATCGCTGAGCCGCTGAGTGGTGACCGTCCCGGCGTTGCCTCTGGCGGCCTCCTCACGCTTGTTGGCCGTGCGTGCCACCCGGTCGAGGACGGGATTCCCCGCGCGTTCCCACAGGCTGTTGAACTGCCGGGTGAAAACCTTGCGAGGTGAACTACCAACTCCCTGATCCGATGGCGTATCAACCATTGGCCGCACATCTACTGTGCCAGCGCCATAAGTGATCTCCGGACATCAACGTCTCAACTCCCCCGTATCGACATCTTCCCCTGCCGCACAACCACTTCGACGATACCTCCGACGGGCGCTGATGATCCGTCTCTCAACCGGAATCCTCTGCGCGTCAGCAAATCCGGGCGAGTCGTGTACTGAGCGATACCGCTCAGGGGTCGCCGATGCTTGCGGTCGAACGGTGGTTGGCGCACCTGAATGGCGTGCGCGGCAGGTGTTTTGGCGAACTAGCTGATCAGCTCCTCCGGGCCGGACAGTAACCTGGCTCCACCAGTGCAGATGCTGCACGGCACGCGCCACTGCGCCGACCATGGTCGACTCCCGGACCGGGAAACGCGAAAACATTGCCCTACCAGCAACTTCGCCCGTCTGTTCACGGGGGAACGATCGTCCCGTAGCTGCCGCTGCGCCAGGCTTTTTCTCAGGACCTCACCGACCCACGAAGCAGCTCGGAGAGGTTCCGTAGGAACGGCTGGAGGTGGGAGGCTCCGGAGGGGAGAGCCTCCCGCTTCCAGACGGTCCCAGGTGGTCGATGTCGCTCGCGGAGCCCATATGACTGCGGTCACAAACATTTGTTCCGGCGGGAAGGTCGTGCAACCCTTCACGGAAGATAGCTAATAGTTTGCTGACGATGGTTTCGGAAGGGGAGGGACTGATGGGGAGGATTGCGCGAACCGTGGCGTGTGTCGCGGCGAGCAGTACGGTGCTGCTGGCGGGGATGTGGGCTGGGGGTGTTGCCGGGGCGGATCCGGTGGCCGACAAGCATCGCGAAACTGTCACCGATGATGGGTGGACTCTCGCGGTCACCAAGACCGAGGAGAATCTGGATCGGTATCCGAATCTGGCCTCGACCATGTTCACCCGCGAGGGTTTTGTCAGCCTCAAAGCGATCGCTGAGGTCACCGGGGCGGGAGCTGCGCCGGTCTCGGCCGGTTCGCTGGCGTTGGGGTATCAGATCGGCTGCCAAGTCGATGTGTCCACGGGTCTGAGCCTGGGCATGGGGTTCTCGGTCGGCCCGAACGCCTCGCTGAACATCAGCTGGCCGCCCAGTGTGAGTCTCGGTGCGAGCGCGTCGGTGTCACCGAACATCTCCACCACCCTCAAGCCCGGATCCATCGCCACCATCGACTTCGGTACCAAACCCCTGGCCGGTCCACGCGCGTCGATCACCGCCGAACAAGTCCAGGTCAAAATCGACGCCTGCATGGGTCCGGTGTCGCTGCGCTCCTACGCCACCGCGCGGATCTCCACCCCGGCCGCGGACAACTCCGTCACCGTCTACGGCGACCCGGTGTACCTGTGAACAGCGCAAAGACCGTGCCTGCCAAACGCATTCAGGAGCGTGGCCGTTGCATGCGCCAGACGGGTACGAGCAGTCGGGGAGGATGGCGAGCATGGCGCCGCACCGGTGTCACTCTGGCCACGACTGGGTCGCTGCTGGTGGGTTTAGCTGTGCTCACCACCATCGATCCCATCGCCCCGCCTGCGTTGGCAGGGCCCTACATTCCGTGTGAGCAGTGGCAGCAGATGCACCCGGGCTGGCCGTGCGTCGATGTCCCCGACCCCCCCCACCCCCCCCCCCCCTCACAACCGCCGCTGCCGACCTGGGCACCGAGCCAACCCGGCACCGGCGGCGGGTCTCGCGCGGGCGCACTCACACCCCCACCAGTCGGCCCCGGCGCCGGCACACCCATCGTGCCTGTCCCGGGCGCAGCCCTGCCGCCCGTGCCCGGCGCACCGCCCGCGGCACCGAGCCCTGCTGCCCCGCCACGCAATGACGCCGATAGCCCCGTCGATTCCTCGATTCCTGCTCTGCCTCCGGCTATGCCGCCGACACAAGTTGAGACCGAGCAGGGACAGCCGGCGCAGCGGGTCGCCGCCGCGCCCTACGACTACTTCGAGCTGGCGCTGCGACAAGCCGCTGGCGGGAACAGCGAATCAGTCGGGCTTTTCGACGATTGCGACTGGAAGTGTATGTTGCGCAATGGTACTCAGGTAATGAAGTGCGTAGGCGCAGCGGGCGTGCTGTTGATACCACTGCTGCGCATCGCCCGGATCACCAAGATTTTGGAAGAAGTCGCCGCCCGTGTTCCACGGCTTGCTCACCGTATCGCCGAAATCCTCGAAGACTTGGAAAAGGGCAAGGACCGCAGCCCCGAAAAGGTGTGGAAGCTGCTCAAAGAACTGGCCAAGGACCCGAAATTCTGGGATATCTTCTTGTCGATCACCGGGCTCGGCCTTGCTCTGAGTATGTGTCTGCCGTTGTTCGGCATTGATCTGGGCGAAGGAAGTGGTGATTCAGGCGGCACCGGAAATGGCGGAGGCAACGGCGACCAGGGGGGAAATAGCAGCAACCAGGGTGGCGGCAACGGTAACCAAGGCGGAGGTAACAGCAGCCCGCCGCCGCTCACGGTTCAGCCCACCGCGCCCCCGACCAGTCAGCCTCCGGCACCGACTCCTGCCCCGGTCCAAACCCCGCAGAACCCGCCACCTCCGCCGGCCACGCCGCCCCCGGGAAATGGGCGATGCACACCATGGCCTGCGTGCGCAGCGTGACTCAGGAAGGAAGTCTCATGTCAGCTCGGCCCAGTTCGGCGCGGTTGCTGCGGCTGCGCGCCGGTGCCACATCGGCTTGGTTGCTCGCGGCTACGATGCTGGTACTTCTGATTGTCGGCGTGACCCAGCGCGGCCAACCAACCGCAAACCGGGATGGCGATCTGCAGGAGTCGGTGGTGGCGATGTACACCGCGATCGCCGATGGCGACTACGTCAGGGCCTATGAGTACCGATCCGATAGGTGCAAGGCTGTCCTGACATCAGCCGAGTTCGCCGCGGCGATGAACGAGATCTACGGCAACCGCAATCTTGCCGCTGGATGGCCCAGCTACTCGGCGCGCGCTGACAGTGACTCTGCCACGGTCGTGTTCAAATACAACGATATCGACGCGGAACCCGATGCCGAATCCGGCCGGACTTGGGCGCGGACCCCGCAGGGCTGGCGATTCGACAACTGTCGATGAGCCCCTCAACCAGCAAAGGCCAGGTCATGAAAGGCTTTTTCGCGATACCGAAAGCAGACACCTACTTTTTGGTGATGACTGCGTTGGTCACCGTCGTGGGCGCGGGCCCGTTCATCGATGTCGTCCGCGGGCGCGGTTCGATGTTGGACTGGGTGCTGGCAATTCTGGTGACCATCAATTGGGTGATCGCTGCGATCGCGCTCACCCGCCGCTATCGTCAGCAGAGGAATCGACTATGACAACACCGTCCGGCAGCGGCCCCCGACCGGTTCGCAAATCACTGATTGTCATGAGCGCGATCGTCATTACGGTCGCTGCGGTCGTTGCGATCGCCTTGCTGCGCACCCACCAGGACTCGGCCACCGACGCATCCGAGGTTCCCCAGGCTGTGCGGACCGTGGTGACCGCGGCGAACACCGGTGATATTTCCACGTTGTCCACGCGCACCTGCGGTGATCTAGGACTGCGCATTGCCGATGGTGATCGGCAAGTCCTCACCACGGCGAAGGTCGCCACCGACCCTCACCTCGCCACCGCGAGCATCGACATCGATGACTTCCACTACACCACCGTCGTCGACGACATCGCTTACACCTACGCTCGTGTTCAGGGAAAACTGGGTAGCGCCGCAGGAATCGACCAGGTCGCACTGTTCGGCCTCGCACGCACAGACAATCTCTGGAAGGTTTGCACGGCAACCATCGTCACGCCATAACCCGCGCCGCTGCTGTAGCTGAGCGCTTCCGGATAAACCCCTCACCTGGCCCGCACGACGCCACGACTTCCATCAGGACTCGGAACCTCGGAATTACGAACGAGAAGCCGTATATCGACTCGTCGGATTCGATCTTTCCACTCGTTCCTGGCGCAACGGTTTTCGCGTTGTCGTCTTCCCGGAGAGATTTTCCACCATCATTGCAATCGACTACAAGCCGGCCTGTCCGGCCACCGCGACACGAGCATCCTGTTCGCTTGCCTCAGGGTGTCACAGCGCTATCCGTGACCGTCATGCGGCCGCGGACAGGCCAGCCTGTCGGGCAGTAGCATCCGAACTTGTGTTCGGTATCAGGTCCGCGAATCGGCTGGCCGACAACGGGATTGCGCAGTCGATGGGCTCGGTTCCGGTCAGCACCAGGTAATTCGCTCTCGGGTCGAGCGGGGGAGGAGCGCTACGGCACGCTCGAATGTCGCCTGTGACGACACGTCCGGGAGTCGTACCGCTGTCGTGTAATTCGACACTTTCGTCCTGAACGTCCTGCTTTCCCCGGCGAACGACCGTACCCTGGATCTGTTGGGAAAGGTGGGTGATGGGTAGACGACACCGACCATTCGGGCCCGCGGCGGGCGGGCCGCAGCCGAGGCCGAGGCGCGCATGCCCGGTCGAACATCTTCTTCCGCACCGAGTTCTGTGCCGGCGATGATCACATCCCCTGGCGTCCAACGTTTCAGGTGGTGACCGGTCCGGTTCGGCTGAGTGGGGCTATTTCGGCGATCCCGCGTACCGTTTTATCGGAAACGCCGAAATGCGTTCTCCTGGTTGAAAACTCAACAGTGGGCGCTCTACAATGATGGCCATGTGAATCCGGTCTGGCCGCAACCAATTCCCGAGTACGTGATCCGCTGTAGGAGCTGGATCGGAACATCGAGTTCGCAGTGCTGCAAGCGAATTCAATGATGAGGTGAACGAAACCTTACGAAAAGGTATGTGGCTCAGTGAACTTTGACAGGTGATCGTTCCGGCTTCCTTGTGCCGGTTCCTGGCGGTGTCCGCATAGCTGTGCGGTAACGCCGGTTCTGGAACGTCGTAGCTCGGTAGCGATGGCCCAGGTATGCCCGACGGTGGATGAGCGACCGCTGGGATCGGATGAAGTAGGAGGCGGTAATGGTTACGCAAATGCTCCGGGATAGTGCATCGCTAGCTGGGCTTATTCGGCACGGCGACAGAGAGTTCCACCAACAACTGCAGCGGATTCTGTGCAATCCGGACTTCGCCGTCACGGAGCGGCAGAGCCAGGAACGGCGGCGCCAGAACGCATATGATCAACTCCGGGACCTGGTGAAGGGGATCGGCAGCACCCGTGCGGTCGCCACCGACCTGCCTGAGTTGTTCGCGGTGTTCGATTGGTCCGCGGTGCTGGCGACGGATCTGATCCCGCTGATCTCCGGCCACTACAACCTGGCCTCCGGCAGTCTGGCCACCTTGACCGATTCCGACTCCGCCGCACCGTATCTGCAGGACTTGGACGACGCGTCCAGCATCGGTGTGATGCTGCTGACCGAGTACGGGTGCGGCTCCAACATCGGCTTCATGCAGACCACCGCCAGGTGGGACGGCGACGGGTTCGTGCTCGACACGCCGAACCCGCGGGCGCGCAAGTTCATGCCGAGCGTCGGCATCCCGGTCGCTCGGGTCTGTGTCATCGGTGCGCGGTTCATCGACGCGGCCGGCGTCGACCAGGGTGTGCATCTGTTCACCGCGCGACTACGCGACGCCAACGGCGAGCCCTGCGCGGGCGTGCGGATCACCCAGCTCGACCATCAGCCGCTGGTCATCATGGACAACTCGGTCATCAGCTTCGAGGGCCTGCGGGTCGAGCGCAGCGCCTGGTTGAGCAATGACCTGGCTACCATTGATGAGCAAGGCGTGTTGACGTGGCGCGATGAGAACAGCCGGCGTCGGGGGTTCTCGTCGGCGATCAGCCAACTGACTGTCGGACGTTTGGCGCTCTCGTCCTGCTTGAACGCTACGGCCCGCGCGGCGCTGTACATCGCGCTCCGTTACGCCGCCAAGCGGGTGGTGCCGTTGACCGCAATCGACAGCCCGTTGATGTTCGATATTCCGCACGTACGCGACACCTTGCTCACCGATCTGGCAGGCACTGTTGCCCGGACCGTCTACGGCAACGCGATCAAAACCTCGCTCGCCGGTAGCGATCTCACTGATCGCGACACGGTGGTCTCGGTGATGTTGGCCAAGCACTTCATCCAGCTCCACGCGCTGGAAACGGTCACGCACTGTCGCATCAAGATGGGCGCGCAGGGCATGTTCAGCGCCAACCGCGTCGCCGACTACCTCGGCGTCTGCCACGCCGCCATCACCGGCGAAGGCGACTGTCACGTCCTGGGTTCCGTGGCCGGTCGGGTACTGGCCAGGCAACTGGCCGGTACGTTGCCCCCCGCAGTCCGAGTGCACGACCCCGCCGACCCCGACGACCGCGTGCGTTTGCTCAGGGCGCGCACCCTGACGATCGCACAGGAGGCGCAGCGGCATCTGGCGACACCGGCGCTCGCGGACCGGTTGGCGGTCATTCCCGAGGCACTCGACCTCGCTGAGGCGTACTGCACCGAAGCGGCGTTGCGGCTGCTCGACGAGCAGGCCGGCCATCCTGAAATAGCGGCCGTCCGTGATGTTTTCGCGTTGCACCACCTGCTGGACCAGGCCACGTGGTACCTCACGCACGGCCTGCTCGACATCGCCGCGATCGAAGCCACGAAACAACAACTCCGGCACGCCATCGACAATCTGGCCGACAACCTGTCTGCGGTGCTTGACGCCTTCGAGCTCGACGACGAGATCCTCGGGGCGCCGGTCTTGTCCGATGATCTGCCTGCCGCCTGGGACTCGCGCTGCGAGAGCTCCCAGCGACACTGATCCTGCCCTCCACCAGGACACTCGATGCGGCTGTGGCGCCCGATATGTGCGCCGCGGCCGCATCCATCCGGCGAGGTATGTCCGAATCTGCTACGGTGTCGGATCTCGTTGACAGGTAACAAGATAGCGATGATGTTACTCGCGCGTCGCGGGTACGATGCTGTGCGAAACCGACACCAAGGAGACGGCAGTGCATCCGCAGCACACGCTTCATGGCTCCACCCCCGCCTCGACCCCGTCGATCGAGTTCGCCGGGCCCCGAATCTCGATTTGCAGCGAAGAATTCGCGGCCGATCCGCACAAGTTCTACCGCCGGATGCGTAAGGACTACGGACCCTTGGTCCCGGTCGAGATGTGGCCGGGGGTGCCCGCAACCCTGGTTATCAAATATCGCACCGCCGTCCGAATTCTCAACGACTCCGAGCTTTTTCCCGCCGATCCCAGGATCTGGCAGAAGACTGCGCCCACCGATATCCCGATCATGCCGATGATCGAATACCGGCCCAACGCGATCCGTACCAGCGGTGCGGAGCACGCTCGTTACCGCCATGCGTTGAACGACGCCCTGGCCGGAATGGACCTCAACTTTCTGCGATCCATTGTCGAGAGATCCGCCGTCCCGATCATCAATACGTTCTGCCGGGACGGGAACGCCGACGTATTGAGCCAGTACGTACTTCCGCTGATCTTTTCGGTTTTCTGTGAGGTCCTCGGCTGCCCGCCGGACATCGGCGAGCGCGTCGCGAAGGCCAGTGCGGCGATGTTCGACGGTGTGGACACCGAGACGGTGAACGCGATCATGGGCTCGGCGTTGCTCGATCTCACCGCGTTGAAGCGCGCGCACCCCGCTGATGACGTCACCACGAGGCTGGTCCAGCATTCCGCCGGATTGACCGACGAGGAGATGGTGCATCAGTTGGTCCTGCTGTTCGCGGCCGGCGTCGAACCGCCACTGAACCTCGTGGCCAATACCCTGCTGTTGATGCTGACCGACTCCCGGTTCACCACCATCGACAACGGCCAGCCGCTCTCGACCAAGACCGCGCTCGACGAGCGGCTGGCCACCGACCCGCCCATGGCGAACTACTGCATCACCTATCCACGGCAGCCGGTCATCATCGAAGGCGTGTGGCTGCCCGCGAATCAGCCGGTCATCGTGAGCATGGCCGCCTGCAACACCGATCCGGAGATGAACACCGGAGAATTTCTGGACAACGGCTGGAATCTGGCGTTCAGCACGGGCCCGCATGCCTGCCCCGCGCACGCTCGGCCGTACGGACTGCTGCTCGCCCGGGAGGTCATCGATCAACTCCTGGACGTACTTCCGGAATTGGCGCTGGCGGTTGCCAAAGAGGATCTCGTGTGGCGACCCGGCCCGTTCCACCGAGCGTTGACAGCGTTGCCGGTGGTGTTCCCGCCTACTGCGCCGTTGCCGCTGTGAAGGTGGTCGCCCGGATCAATTGAAAGCCGTTAGGCAGCCACGGCTTTCGCGGTAGATCGATTCGCTGAGCCGCCCGGCGCCGGCTCAGCGAACCCTGGTGGTGCCTCAGCCGAGATTCAGTGGCGGGGACGGTGGGAACCGCACCGGCAGAGCGGCCAGCGCGCGGTGGAAACCGCCTGTGCGCCACTGCAACTGGGTTTCGGGTACGGCTAACCGGACCTCGGGTAACGCATCGAGCAACTGGTCGAGCGCTTCCTGGGCGATGACCATCGCCACCGACTGGGCCGGGCACGAATGCGCGCCCGCGCCCCAGGACAGGTGCGAGCGGTTGCCCGTGCGGTCACCGTCCGCCGCGGCGGGGTCGGCGTTGCAGGCGGCCAGGCTGATGAGGACCGGTTGATCCACCGGCAGCCAGGTGTTCCCCACGATCTGCGGTTGCCGCGGATAGCTGAAACACGAATTCGCTACCGGCGGGTCGGTGAAGAGCACTTCATCGATCGCGTCTCGGATGGACAAGGCGCCGCCGAGTAGTTCGCCGCCGAACCGATCATCGCTGGCCAGCAGCAGTACTGTGTTCGCGATCAGATTCCAGGTCGGTTCGGTGCCCGTCACATACAACGTGGCCACCTGATCTACCAGTGCCTTCTCGTCCGCACCCGCGCCGTGCTGCAGCAGCCACGATATGACGTCCGTGCCCGGCGCGACCTGCTTCGCGGCCACCGCGTCCGCGATCGCCGCGGTCAACATCTCATCGCCCCGTTGCGCGGACGCCGCGTCGGCGGCGTTGCGCAATGCGATCAGGCCGGCGAACGCCCTCCGGCCGCTCTCCGGCCCGAACCCCAGCACCTCGTGGAGTACCTCGACGGTCAGCGGAATGGCGTACTGATTGAGCAGGTCGGCCGAGCCGGCCTCGCAGAAACTGTCGATCCGCCTCGACGCGATGCGTTCGACTGTGACCCGCAGCGTGTACAGGTCGACCTGGTTCAGACAATCCGTGGTAGCACTGCGGTTTCGCGCGTACTCCGGATCGGTGGTCCGCGGCGCGCCGGGGCGCCACCCCATGGTGGGCAACACCGGACAACCCGCCGCGCGACCGGACTCCCATGCCCGCGGGTCGGCCGGAAAATGCAGCGGGTCGCTCAGCACTTGCAACGCTTCCCGGTAGCCGATGATCAACGTCGCGGGAATCCCGGGCGCCAGTTCCAACGGAACCAGCGGGCCGTAATGGTCGCGCATGGCTTGATAGGCGCTGTGTGGGTCCGCCGCGAACTCCGGCGTATGCAGCGTCACGCGCGCGACTCATCGGCGGGCGGCACCGTCGGCAGATCGCCTGGCGGACAAGCGTGCTCGGTCGTCGGTCGTGCCGGAGCAGGCAACAGGACCATGACAGTTACTCCTCGGAAAATATCGGCTGACGTAGATCTGCACAGCAGTAAGGTCGTGCATGCCTCGACTGTCCGACGCTGACCGCACGGCAGCAGAGACAGGGTCAGCGCACAGATAGCAGGCGAAACCGCAGGGAGTTCAGGGATCGATCTGTTCGGCGTGACCGTGACACGTTGCGCCTCCCTGCTCGTTCTCCCATGGCCGCTCGGCGCGCAAAGCAAACCGACCGGTACATCCAAATATGTTCGACTACAGCGTGTTTCGATGGAGCGCGTCCGAGCATACTAATCTCGGGCAGCGTCCGCAGCCCGAATCGTCGGTCACTGTAGTTCATCGCGGTCGGTGTCGTCGGACGCCTGTGCCGCGTGCTCGACGCGCTTTGTCGGACAGCGCGGCAAACTATCGGCGCTGACGGCGGCGGGGGTTACGGTCGAATCCGCCGAGCCGGAGTGCTTGCGGGCCGCGGTGAGTCGACCACCAGCTCGGCAACGGCTGGGCAACGGCCGAGCAGATGGTGCGCGCACAATTGGTTACGGCGGCTGCTCTGGTGCGGCGGAGGATCCCGGAAACGCTGCGCGGTCCGGGGTGAGGGGCGAAGTCACCGAATGTTCCGTTGTCCCATACGGAGAAACCCGGTCGCCGCCATGTCACTCGGCCCGGTTGGTCGGCTGTTGTGCCGGCGCACCGGGTCGGAGCGGTCGGTGGTTCTATTGGGGCACCAGCGCGTTGCGTTGCACTTCCGACCAGGTGTCGGAGTCGGTGCAGATGCCGCAGGAGGGGCCGTAGAACATCGCGCGGGCCGAGGGTTCGTCCATCAACTGGAACCGCAACCAGGCGGTGGTGGACGTGAAGTACACCGACGGGTCGAGGCCGATGGTGAAATGCCCGACCCGGCGCAGCTCGCCGTAGATCGCCGGTATCTGGGTGGCGGCGTTATAGAAGGATTGGACCAGCCACGGCCGGACGATGAGGTCGGTCTGACCGGCCATCAAGAACGCCGGACCGTGGACGTCGCGGATGTCGGCCAGCGGGCCTGGTGCGATCGGCAGCACGGTGTCGATGCGTTCATCGGCTCCGGCCACGATGGCTCCGGCGCCGCCCTGGGAGTGCCCGGCGGCTGCGATGTGCGCGAGGTCCACGTGCTGGTAGAACTCGCTGCCGGAGTCCGCGTCGGCGCGGCCGAGGGCGTCGATGCCCGCCAGCATGGCGTAGGCGGAGCCGGATTGACCAGTGTTGGCCGCCGAGACGATGAAGCCGTGGCTGGCCCAGTGCAGCAGCAGAGTGCGGTAGTGGAGCGGAGCTGCGAAAGTTCCGTTGCCCCAGATGATCACCGGGTGACGCCGGGGGCTGGCGCTGATGTCGCGCGGGTAGTACAGGGTATGGAATGCCCCGACCCGTACCGCGGTGGCGTACGGTCCCTCGGAGCCGAAATCGCCGCTCGCCGAGGGCGCCGGGGCCGAAGGCTGCGGTGAAGTGGTGGGCTGGGCCGCGGTGGGTGCTGCGCTCGACAGCATCGCCGCAGCCGACAACACTACGGCGAGCACCAGACTCACCAGTGACGGGTGGGCGGGGGAGAGGCGACGGGGACCGGGCCGGGCGCTGCGTGATGGCAGAGACATGAACGCTTCCTTCAGAGCTGAAGTGGCTTCCTTCCGCACAGTGTGAGCCCGGCCAGGCCCGGCGCGGCAGTGGCCGCCAGCTCAGATATTGACCGTCTCGTTTGGGTGATGTGACGATCTGCCGATGGCGGAGCTGTATGACCGATTGGCGCCCAGACTCCCGGAAATGGCCCGCAAGGTGGTCTGCCGATGCGCGGTCGAAGTGCCTTTTTACCGCGAGCTGCCCGCCGAGACGCTCGCGGGTCCGGTCACCGAATCGGTGACAGCTGCCTTGGGCGTTCTGCTGAGGTTGCTGCGCGACAAGGACACCATGCACGCCGACGAGCTGACCCGGCTGGTGGAGTTGTCCGGGCGCCGTGCACTCGACCATGTTCCCCTGGAAGCGGCCCTGGCGGCATACCTGCTGGGCGCTAAAGTGTGGTGGCAGACGATCACTGAGCTGACCGGGCCCGATGAGCTACCTGCCGCAGGCACGTTCCTGCTCGACGGCCTGGCGATCGCGATGCCCGGAGTTGTCCTGGCGCACGTGCAGGTCCAAGAGGATCTGCGTAGCCAAGACCATCGGCTCCGCAACGAACTACTGGCCACGTTGCTGCACGGGCGCCCCCATCAAGCCATTGCCCAAGCCGCGCAGATCGAAGTGGCCGCACGCCACAGCGTCCTGGTCTTCCACCTCGCGACGCGGCGGCCGGATCGGCTGGTCCAATCGGCGTTGGACGCCTACGCCGGAACCCACGTGCTGACCGACCACACCGAGGGCCTGGCACTGCTGCCCGCCCGCGTCGACGTCGGCGCGTTGGTTACCCATGTGCGGCAAGCACTTTCGACCACCGTGCTCGCTGCCGCCGCCACCGCCCCCACCACCGAGCTGCCCGCCGCGGCCGCCGAGGCACGCGAGGTCATGGCCCTGCTCACCAGACTCGGCCGCCAGGAAGGCCTGTACTGGTTCGATGACGTCCTGGTCGAATACCAGCTCGCCCGCCCCGGCGCCGGGCTCGAGCGGCTGGCCGCCAAGCTCGAGCCGCTCGTTCAGCATCCGCATCTGATGGACACTTTGCGCGCGTTCGTCCGCACCGGCTACAACCGCCGCCAGACCGCCCTCGAGTTGTATGTCCACCGCAATACCGTCGAATATCGACTGCACCGCATCGCCGTGCTCACCGGTCTCGACCTGACCGAACCCGCGCACCCCCGCATTCTGCAAGCTGCGCTTACTGCTTCGGACTTGCTGCAATCACGTCCCGCCGAGGGACCGCCCTCGCGCTGAGGATTGTCGGTGCCGGTGGTCTCCGGTGGCGACACCGACATCAGCTCAGCTTCGCTCAATGCAGTTGGCCAGCAAGGGGTTTACGTGCGGCGCGGAGATGGATTTGAACTTGCGACCCGATTTGGCCATTCGGTCATGGCGTGGATCTCGAGCTCCTTGGTGGTAACCAGGAAACCCGAGAAGGAAGTTGGGGGCGCGGAGGCTGTCTCCGTGGAAACGGTGGCTGGCTGGCCACCGTCGTCTTTGCCTGCCACGAAGAAGGGCTCGAATACGCCATTGTGGCAAGAGTGCCAGAATGACCGTGCGGCGCAGTGGATTCGGCCGTCCGAGTCGGATGCGATGTAAGCGCTGGCCATCAGCAGTAGCGTATCGGCGACTCCATGGACCGAGGTTATCTCCTACGTCGCGGTGGGTGGGGTCGGAGCACTGCGTGCCGCCGAATGCAACCAAGAGTTGATCGCACTGGCGCGCGGTGTGTCCACGCCGGTGGATTCGTGGCTTCGAATACGCTGTCGAGAGCTCAATATCGTTACTGAACTGTCGAAGAAAGATTGAGTCAGACGATCGGCGCTTCGTCGGGAAGTCGCCTGCTCAGCGGCCGGTATGCGCCCTGCTCTGCGGTTGCTGTCGTTGGCCGGTACGTCGTACCCATCCTTCCTCGTCGCGGCAACGAATTCGATCTGGATTGGTCAAAGGCCCGCACGGTCATGGTGAGTCCATCTCTGGCAGACATCAACCAACTCTGTAGGGAGCAAAGCGATGCTGACTTCGAGGGTGATGCGGTGCACGAGTGCCGCAGCCGCGTTAGCCGTATCTTTTTCCGCCGTTTGCCATGCCGATGAGGGATCGGATGGCAACCAGTACGAGTGCGAAAAGGTCATAGCGCGGGACGTCGGGAAGGAGCGGCGCCAGCATATCGACCCCAAGGAAGGGGGTTTCTATTATACGGAGATAGTCATCGTCAATGCCGTTGGTTCCAGCTGTAAGCCTCTCGGCTCCACTCCCAGTACCGGGGCGGCAGGCCTCGCGTTGATCAGTACAAAAGACGGGGAATTGACGAAGGGGGAAAAGACGTACAAACGCAGGATGGACCTGCTGTGCTGGTCCGTGGATGCCGGGGACGGTAGTGGGATCGTCACAGGGGAAAGGTGCACTGCATATTGACTCCATCGCTGCGTCGAATAGCCGCCCGTTCGTGTGTTCGGGCGAGTCGAGCGATCTGGTGTGCCGGGCAGAGACCACGCGGCGCTTGGCTCGCCAGCTCCCCGGCTGGCCCGGCGACGTAGAGGTGCTCGGTATGCACGTCGGCGAGGGCGGTGCCGTCGTGGACTACGCGACGATGGATTCAGTCCTCGCCGAGTGCGCCGGCGTGTCTGATCGGCTCTAATCAGCGTCGATCCGGCGTTGTCGCCGTCCCTCAGCGATTCGAGGAGGCGACCTTCCAAGCCGCCTCGATCATCCGGAACATCTCGTCCAACGCGGCGTCCGGGTCGGCGGCCGTGCGGGCCAGCGCGTACGCGTCGATCACGAACCTCGCGATGGCATGGCAGTGCGTCGTAGTCGGCGGCACGTCGAGGTCTGCGGCGATCACGGTGGCCAGCGACTCTGCGTAGCGCAACCGCATCGACTCCTCGTACTGCCGCAGTGCGGGTGATCGATCGATCATGTCCCAGAGCGGGCCGGCTTCGTCGGATGCGCAGTGCCGCACGATGGCTCGGATTTCGCGGTGCAGTGCGGGGATGAGTGGCTCGTCGGGGGAGCGGTCGGTGACTGCCAGGGTGAGGCGTCGGTCGAAGTTCTCTTCCTGCTCGAAGACCAGGGCCTCTTTGGAGGCGAAGTGGGAGAAGAGGGTGGTGACGGCTACGTCGGCTTCGGCGGCGACGTCGCGGATGCCTACCGCGTCGTAGCCGCGTTCCAGGAAAAGCCGCAGGGCGGTATCGGCGATCTTCTGGCGGGTCGCGGCCTTCTTGCGCTCGCGACGTCCGACGGTCGGCGCTGTCACGTGCTGATGCTATCAGGTGCGAAACAGCAACCGATGCAAACAGCTAACCGTTGCAAAACACTAACGGGTAGCGCTATGTTCGAGACATGAAAGCAGTGCGCTTCGCCGAGTACGGCGGCCCGGATGTTCTCGAACTGGTAGACGTGGCCGAACCCCATCCTGGTCCTGGTCAGATACGAATCGCCGTGCGTGCGGCGGGCGTGAATCCGCACGATTGGCGGGTCCGCGAGGGTCAGTTCCAGCGGATCAACCCGATCCAGCTGCCCGCGGGCGTCGGGCAGGACGCGTCCGGTGTGGTGGACGAGATCGGCATCGGAGTCAGCGGCATCGCGGTCGGTGACTCCGTGCTCGGCCGCGGTTCGAACACCTACGCCGAGTTCGCCGTCCTCTCTTCCTGGACGCGCTTACCTGAGGGGCTGACCTTCGCCGAAGCGGCCGGGTACCCGTCGGTGGTCGAGACCGCGCTGCGGATCCTCCGTCTGGTCGGCGTCCATCCCGGCCAGACGCTGCTGGTCAGTGGCGCGGCCGGCGGGGTCGGGTCGGCGGTGTTGCAGATCGCCCGCGACCGGGGCATCACGGTGATCGGCACCGCCGGGCCCGCCAACCAGGACTACGTGCGCAGCCTCGGCGCCCACGCCACCACCTACGGCCCGGGCTGGATCGAACGCGTACGTGCGCTCGGCCGCGTCGATGCCGCGCTGGATCTCAACGGAGCGGGTGTGATTCGCGGCTTGCTCGACCTGACCGGTGACCCGGACAAGGTGGTCACCATCGCCGACCTCGAGGCCCCCATGCTCGGCATCCGCTTCGCCGGCACCGGCGGCAACATGCCCGAGGCACTCGCCCAAGCCGTCGACCTCATCACCCGAGACAAACTCCGTATCCCGGTCGCGCAGTCCTACCCGCTCACCGAAGCCGCCGCCGCGCACGCGGACAGCCAGGCCGGACACACGCGCGGACGCCGAGTTCTGCTCGTCTGAGTCGATTCACGCAGTCGCACAGTCGGATTCAGCGTCGATTCGCAGTGTCGATGCCTGAGCCTGGCGCGCACCCCGTGGTCGACCTCTGAGGAGACCATTGTGTACTGACCTCGCATCGACGCCGACGTCAAGATGACCACCAGGGGACGACACCCTCACCGGCGACTTCTGCCGGCCAGCAGGCGACGTCCGCTGGCTGGTCCTGCTGCACCGCACTCCTGAGACCGCGCGGACCCCTACCGGCGCTATCCAAAAAATTGTCGCCGACTCGCTGTTGCTCGCCGGTCAGGGGTCCGCGGTAATCGTCCAAGACACTCGCGGCAGGTTCGACTCCGGTCACCTTCAGCGAGATCGAGGCTGGCCAGCTGACCATCTAGCGCCGCCCGGCCGCTGGCCCGCGCGTGATCGGCCCCGCAGGTCGGCCGGACCGCATTCGCTGGTCAGCCGGATTGCGCTGCCGCCGAGACGGTTTCGCGACCACGATGGGATTGTGGTGAGGCACGGTTGAGCAGCAGGAGATTGACAGATGCTGCGGCTTAGGTGATGATCTTGGTGGTGCCACAGTTGTGCCTTCGTCCCTGACTTGGTGGACTTCATTCTCCAGCAAACCCTTTGGTGACTGTTTGATTGCGACCTTGATCCTTGGCGATCAGAGCCGCAACTGTTCGTGGTGCGGTCGCCAGAGCCCTTGCTGTGCCGCCGATCTCGTCATCGTGCGGCTCTTGATGCCCGGCTATGGAGCGACTCGAGCGGCTGGCGTGTCCGCAGGTTCCCGGAGCGCTATCAAGATCCCCAGTTATCGCAGCTGTCTACTCCCCATTTGGTTTTTTCTGTACCGTTGTTCGTGCGACCGATCTCGGTCCCAAGGTTGTTCGGACACAAATTTAGGCACTGGGGGGAGTATTGGTCTATAAACGTCGTTCCCGAATTAAGTCCCTCAAACAGGCTGCGCCGCACCGGTCTACGTCTGTGTGTGGCGACGCATGCGCTCGATACTGCGAGATGTTCTGAAGTTAAATTCATTTCACCTCGCACCGATTGAGTTGTTTGCGGTGGCTACCCGCATGTGTATGGATCCGGTCCGGCCTGGCTCCCAGGTATTTTCGAGCGACCACGCAATTTGGCCGACAAACTAATCCGAAACATGTCGGCCTGGTGTTGAACCGAAGTACTAATTCCTGCATAAGCACCTGCAGTAAGACGCTGATGCCCACGCTACGGCGCGACTCGCAGTGTGTTCAGTCCGCTGCGCCCAATTTCATTGAGAGTTGGTTGCCGTTGAGACTGTTCTGCCCGATTTGAATGCCCTTTGACGGGCTCGGTGATTGTGGAGTGAGATGAAGATCTACCGTCGGAGCGACGCCTTGGCGCGTTGGCTACCCGCTAATTTGCATCGTTTCAAGGTGGTTTCGTGGTCGACCGTGCTGGTTGCCGCGTTGATCGCTACGTTGGTGCAGGTAATTGTTTTACCCGAGGCCGCTGCAGCACCGAAAGGCAAGAATCCGCGCGACATTCCGCTGATGCTGTCGAAGGCTGTTTCGAAGCCTTCCCTTGCTGGTAAGCAGGCCGAGCCGGAGGCAGATTTCACGCCATTTCTCGCTGGGGGCGCTGCTGCTACCCCAGGGAAGAGTGGGTTCGATCCGAAGACGTCGAAAGAGTCTGCGCGGACTGAGGATTCGGTCGAGTTCACCAACGCCAACGGCACCAAGACGGTGGTGTTGTCGCAGGTGCCGGTCAGTGTCCGTAACAGCCGTGGTGGTTGGGATCCGATCGATACCCGGCTGGTCGAGCAGAAAGATTCCAAGCGGGCCATTGCGGCGCGTACCGGTGTCGGGATCGACTTGGCGGAGTACGCCAACGACCCGAAGTTGTTCCGGGTCAATCAGAACGGCACACTGGTGACGCTCGAGTTGAAGGGCGCGGCCAAGGCTGGTCGGAAGGTCACCGGGTCGACCGCGACGTATGCCGACGCGCTGCCGAACACGGACCTGACCTACGAAGTCTCGGCGACCGCGATCAGAGAGTCGATCGTTCTGAAGTCCGCTTCTGCTGTGGGCGAAGGCCGTTGGGTGTTCAAGCTGGACACCGGTGCGCTGACGCCGAAGGTAGACGGCAAGATCGTGAAGATCACCGACAAGTCCGGCAAGGTGGTCGCCGCGCTGCCTCCGATCGAGGTCTGGGATTCGGCGGGCGACGACAAGAAGCCCTCGGCGCGAACCGGCGGCGACTACACGCTCGCCCGTGACGGTGAGGCGTGGCAGCTGACGGTGGCTGTGGACAAGAAGTGGTTGAAAGAGTCTGCCCGCAAGTTCCCGGTGATGGTCGATCCGTCCTACGCCTTCGGATTCGGCGGTCACACCGAGGCGATCGCATACCGCGACGGAGCCGGCGCTTGCGCGGCAGAAGACAACTGCGGCATCCGCACCGGCAACGCGAGGTCTGTACTGGGTCAAGATTCGTTGTGGCGGTCAGCAATTCGCTACGATCTCGCACCACTGGCGGGAAAGACCGTCACCGGCGCGCGCATGGACTTGAAGCTGGCGACCCCGCTGGCGGATATGAAGCTCCCCTCCAAGGTGACCCTGTACCAGCCCACCACCCCATTGGGCTACGCAGCGATCGGCCCGGAGCTGGCCTCGGCGAGCATCGGCGAATCAGGCTCGTTGACGGCACCCGCACTGACCACCTACCTCGGTGACCGTGTCAAAGCCACCGACAAGAACACCTGGCTCATGCTCGGTGGCGCCGAGGGCACTCAGTACACCTATAAACAACTACAAGCCGCGTTGTTGGTCGACTACGGCGACGGCGCCAACCCGACTGATCCCACTCCAGGTCCACAGGTGAATATGATTGCACCGGTGGAGGATTCGGTGATCGCAACCGATGAACCGACGCTGGCGGTGAGCGCGGCCCCGTCCGGCACCAAGTACTGTTTCAAGATCTCCACCGGCTTCGACGGCCGCTCGGGCAGCGTGGTCGATTCCGGTTGCTTGAGCGCACCGAACTGGACCGTGCCGCAGCATGTACTAACTGACGGCGCCCGCTACAGCTGGACCGTTGCGACCGTGGCATCCGGCGCGACAACCCCGACACCATCGAAATGGGTCGGCCACTTCACCATTGACAAGCGCGTCGGTCAGCCGGGGCCGGCGCCGACGGACCAGATGGGGCCGGTCACGGTCAACCTGTTCAACGGCAACGCTCAGACCAGTGCGGCGGGGCCGGTGTTCGAGGCCGTCGGCGGGGCCGCTGGAGTCACCTTCGCCTACAACTCGCGACAGGGCGGAGACGGGAATGGTGTGCGCGCATCGTATTTCAACGACGCCGACCATAACGGTGCCGCGGATACGACACCGGTGATGGTGCGCAACGAAGCTCAGGTGAATCTGGACTGGGGAAACATCTGGAGCAACGTGCCCGAGAACTCCCCGTTCAAGGAAGATCCGATGCCGGCCGCGTTGGACAAGCAGTGGTTCGTCGTGCGGTGGGAAGGGTACTTCCGGGCAGCGGTGACGGGTGATTTCAGTTTCGCGGGCTCGCATGCCGATGGCGCGAAGATCTGGGTCGACAACAACCTCGCCTACGACAACGCGAACCCGGCCACGGTCGGCGGCGATTTCTCCACCGCGACCCCGAAGAAGAACACCGATGTCTCGCTGACCGCGGGGCAGCGAGTGCCGATCAAGATCGAGCTGTATCACCGCACGACCGAGCGGCCGAAGATGGTGTTATGGGCCAAGAGCACCACGGGTGCCAGTACCGCACGGACCCACAACTGGAATCCCCAGATCGTAACGACGGATTGGTTGTTCGCCCAGGACCCGTTGCCGTTGCCGGGCGGATGGACACTCGGGTTGATGGGCAGCGAGTTTGTCTCGGCCCAGATGCTCGACGGGTCGGTCGTGCTCACCGATTCCTCAGGCGGTAAGCACGGCTGGGCCAAGGCTTCTGCGGGCGGCTATACCCCACCAAGGGATGAGGACGGTGTCCTCGCTGTTGATGCCGAGGGCCGGGTTTCGGTAACCAAGGACGGTGTGGTGTCGGTCTTCAACGTCGACGGCACCCTGGCCGCGGTGTCGAAGGTGGCCGACAGCAAGAAGCCTGCGTCGCTGCAGTACGTCTATAACGGCACCCCGTCACGGTTGACTGAGATCAAGGACCCGGTCTCGGGGCGGTCGCACGCTCTGTACTACAACACCGACAACAGCAACAACTGTTACGGCGGGACATCGTTGCCGCCGGGGGCGTACTCGGCGCCCGCGCAGAAGCTGTGCCGGATCAAGTACTGGGATGGTACCGAGACCCGTTTGTGGTACATCGTCGGTGCTCTGGGCCGGATCGAGAACCCGGGTTCGGAAATCCGGGACTACAGCTACCTGAACCTGATCAACGCCAAACGCGATTACGACGAGGCAGGCAACAATACCGAGAAAAAGCAGAAGGCCATGGACGCTGTCGGGTCGCTGGACGAGGTCCGTGACAGCTTGGCTGCGGACTGGCGGGCCACACAGGGAGCCTACAACTCGAACGCCGACCGCTATCTGATCGAATACGACGCCTTCCAAGACGACCCGGAAATACCCCGGCCCCCACACTCCCGGGCGATCAAGCTCACCGCCCCTAAATCAGACGGCGCCGACACGGGCTTCCGACTCGTCCACGGCTACCAATACAACATCACAGGTAAGTCTGCACTGCTCAATGTCAGCGGCATCGACAAATGGGGTGTCCGCAAGGTGACTTGGGACGACGCCGGCCGCATACTTACCTCGACCGATGGAGTCGGAGACACCGTCCGCACCGAATGGAACGCCAAAGACAAACAGACGGCCAAGGTCGACACGACTGGTCGGCGCTCGACGGTGATCTATGACCATGCCGATCGCCCGACGGACCAGTACGGTCCGGCCCCCGGCGATTGTTTCAACGGGCAATTGCCCAAGCCCGAGTGCGCGCAGACCATGCCGCACGTCAGCAAGGGGTTTGACGAGAATCTGGTCGGGTTGGAGTCCGCGTTCTACGACAACCGGTTCTTGTCAGGTGTCCCGAAGGAGTGGGGCACCGGTGTCGGCAGCCCCGACGGCAGTTTGAAACGTAGTTGGGGTTCGACGCCGCCGGTGGCGAACAGTGATGGCTGGTCGGGCCGGTTCATGGGTGAGGTCAAGTTCCCCGCGACCGGTGAGTACAAGCTCGGATTCACCGTGGTCGACGGTGTCCGGTTGTGGATCGATGACCTGCTGATCGTGGACAGCTGGACCGACAAAGCCGCCACCGCTACCGTTCCCGGCACCTACACCAACACCACCCCCGGTGGCTGGCATCGAGTCCGGGTCGACTACTACAACCGCAGCGGCACCGCCGGCGCACTCGATTTCACCTGGACACCACCGGGTTCCGGCAGTGCGGTGACTGTGCCGGGCCAGAACCTGGCACCCCGTTACGGGTTGGAGACAAGCGACATCAGCCATAACGGTTCAGAACGCGCACCCGCGAAGAAGGTATCGACCGAGTTTTCGGACCCGGCAAACGGGATCGACCCGGCTTTCGGTCTGGCCGTTTCGACCATCGGTGACCCGGGCGGAGTCAACCTGATCGGCCGCAAGTTGTTCGAGAAGCCCGGCCAGGGGTTCCTACGACAACTCGCCGCCAACCTGCCGGCCGGCGACCTCACCAACCCGGACAAGCGCGGTACCTCGGTCTACTACGGCGGCAACGAATCTCGCGCCAATCCGTGTGAGGCCAACTCCGCGGCCGTCTATCAGGGCGGCCGGGTGAAAACAGCCACTGGAGCCAAAAACTCAGGTGGCGCGGCGAGTGTCATCGAGACGGTGTACAACGCTCGTGGCTTGATGGTTGCCACTCGTACCAACAATGAACCCTGGTCGTGTGTCAGTTATGACGCCCGCGGACGCATCGTCAAAAAGACGTTCCCGGCGATGGGTGACCAACCGGCGCGGACCGTCACATATGACCATGCTGCCAGCGGTGACCCGCTGAAGAGAAAGGTCAGCGACGGAAGTGGTTCCACCACAACTGTTGTCGATCTCCTGCAGCGGCCGGTGTCCTACACCGACGCCAATGGCGCTACCACCACTACTGGCTACGACCGAGCCGGTCGAAAGATCAGTGAGACCAGCACAATCAAGAACGTGAGTTCGACGGTGAACTACGCGTGGGACGACGCCTTCAGGTTGACCCAGGTCAAGCTCGACGGAGCTGTAGTCGCTACTCCCGCTTACGCTGCTGGTGTGCTCGGTGGTGTCGCCTACGGCAATGGATCGAACCTTGCGCTCTCCTACAACGATGCGGGCTCGTCGGCCGCCCTTGCCTGGAAGGTGTCTGGATCCGAGGTCACCAGCACGGTAACCCGCTCTCAAGACCAACGCATCATCGACGAAAAGGTGACCGACACAGCCAATCCCAGCAAGTCCTATGACTACGGCTATACCTACGACGGTGTGGGACGCCTGATCGCGGCCAACGTGCCCTTTCATCAGTTGACCTATCGTTTCGATGGCGATAACGGCTGTGGGCCGAATAAGAAGGCGGGATTGAACACCAACCGCACCTCCTTCACCGACGTCTTCAACGGCGCCGCCGCAGTCACCACCAACTACTGCTACGACGACGCCGACCGCCTTTTGTCCACCACAGGCGCCACTAACCTGTCGTTCACCTACGACAACTATGGCAACGCAACCAAGGTCGGCACTGACACTCTCGGTTACGACTCCACTCTGCGGCACGTATTCACCAGTACAGCCGCTGGCCGCACGGTCGCCTACACCCGCGAGGTCGACGACCGCATCGTGGCCCGGACGGTCAACGACGGTAGCGAACCTGCACAAGTCACCCGATACGGTTTCACCTCCGATAAAGGTGGCCCCGATCTCATCCTCGACGGGTCCAGCAACCTTCGCCAACGAGTACTGAAACTGCCTGGTGGGGCGGTACTTACCAAGAACTACAGTCAGGACAAGGCAACCAACTGGTCCTACCCCAACATTCACGGCGACATCCTGTTCACCGCAGACGGAGCCGCGGCCCGTACCGGCACCATCCGCTTGTATGACCCATACGGCCAAAACATCGACCCGGCCACTGGCGCATTCGGCGACATCCCAGAATCAGCCACCGCCGAAGGCGGCATGGACTTCGGGTGGCTCGGCCAAAACACCGTCCCAGTCGAGCACGTCGCCAGCCAACAAGCACTGGAAATGGGCGTACGCACCTACTTGCCCATCCTCGGTCGATTCCTGCAGGTAGACCCAGTCCTCGGCGGATCTGCAAACAGCTACGACTACGTCAACGCCGACCCCATCAACACCTTCGACCTCACGGGCACGACAGCCCAACAAGATATCGAACGGGCCATACAGGATGTGGTGTCTGCGGTCGCTGAAATCGGAGCGATGATCGGTGAAATCTTCGGCAATCAACCATCCGGTAGCGAGCGAGGTGACGAGATCGGTTCGTCACGGTGGGAATTCGGCAACGGCAGTTACTACGAGAGAGTTTTACTCTTCGAACACCTGCACCTCGATCCCGGGATTGTTAGCAAAATGGAGCCTGGGGCGCTGTTAAGTGGGTCATTACTCGGCCTTTTGATTGCGATGGGTGCGAAGCCGCCGGCGGCGATATTCGCTGCACTAATCGGGATTCAGGTTAGTGTGATTGTGCTGGGCAAAAACAAGGACGGTTCGGCGGATATATATAGATTCCCCGGTTGGCCTCTGTGGACTCCAGGGCCCCAGCGTTGAAGCTGGAGTGAGAGTGCTAGGGCGTCCGGCGAAGGGGTCGTCCCCCAAACAGTGCACCCGCATGCCGCGACCCCGTCCATTCCGCATCGGTGAGTGCGGGCGCTCGAAGGATCACTGGACGCCGAGCGTCATAGGCCACAGGCAGTGCCCGCTCGTGACCCCCACAGCAATACGTGAGTCGGGTGTGGGGGTCTGTGATTGCGGCGTCGTCAGGGGTGCTCGCACCGTACCGCTGGCGTCGCCGTATTCCGGAAGTAATGCTAGTCTCACTAGCACCATGTTGTGGCATATTGATCAGGCCTCCAGGGCGTCGCTGCAAGACCAGATCGCGGCGTGCGTCCGGCGTGCGGTCACAGCCGGGGAGCTGGTGGTCAACGAACAGCTCCCGCCCGCAACGGAATTGGCGCACGCGCTGTCTGTCGATCGTAATACGGTACTGGCGGCGTATCGGCGGCTGCGGGAGGAGGGGGTCGTGGATTTCCGACGTGGGCGTGGCGTGCGGGTCACTGCGACTGCGCCCACCTCGGCGCCGGTGGAGCAAGCCGTTCACCAGTTGATCGAATCCGCACGCGTGAATGGTTACAGCAAGGCCGAGGTGCTCGGCTTGATCGAGGAGTTGATGTGATGCCCGCTGCGATGGTCTACACCTGCCGCGTCACCAATTGGCCGATGTTGTGGATCGGTGTCGTAGTTTTCGTTTCCATGACCTACCTCGGTTCGGTATTACATTCTGCGGTGCTGAGGTTTCTGTTCACCGCGCTCTGGATCATCGTGTTAGTGAAGGCGATAGTCGAGACCAGTCAACGCGTCAGCGCGGGGCCCGGTGGCCTGACGGTGACTTTGGGTGCCTTTGGCCTTCCTCGCGTTACCGTTGCCCGAGCGAGCATCGCCCGCGCCGAGATCATCGATTTGCCGGTCACGTTTTGGAGTCGCGTGGGTGTGTACTGGACGCGAAAACGCGGATGGTTCCTGACTCCGACTTGGGGCCCTGCGCTGCGTTTGACCTTGACCAACGGCCGAATGGTCACCGTCTCGATGCCCGAACCCGCAGCCGCCCTGGTGGCGATGGGCTTCACACCATGAGCCTCGGCCGCTCTTGAATCTGGTCGCGGCGCGGTGAGTGGAGGCTGCGCCGCCAGGAGCCAATCTCCAGCGATACCTGCTGGTGAAGTAGGTGTGCGTATTGGTCGTGTCCCTAACTGGACACGACCAATACGCACCCAGGTGGTGGTGGCTGAATTTCAGCGACCCACCACCCGTTTTCGTGGTAGTAGATCATTTGAGACAAGTCGGTACCGTCGATGAATCCGCGTCGGCACCTGCGGGTTTCGCCATCCATCGGTCAGATCAGCGAGCCGATATCGTGGGCGACGATCTGGTCGAGGGCGCGCTCGGCGACGGCGGCGATGGTCATGGAAGGGTTGCAGGCGGCGGTGTTGCCGGGCATCAGTGCTCCGTCGAGGACGTAGAGGCCGGGGTGGCCGTGGACTCGGCCTTCCAGGTCGCAGACTGCACCCATGCTTGCGCCGCCGAGTGGGTGCCAGGTGGTGGGGAAGAGGGTGTTGGTGTCGATGAGGGTGCTGTCGGGGCCGGCGATTTTGTGTACTGCCGGGCCGATGTAGTGGTGCTGGATGTGGTTGTCGCCGTTGGCGGGCCAGCGGAGAATGGCGTCGTCGCGGCCGGGGTCGTAGGTGAAAGTGCCGCGGCTTTCGCTGACGCCGAAGCCGACCAGCATGGTGCTGCGGGGGTCGAGGGAGAGTGGGGGGATGGAGGCTTGGATGACGGTGTGGGCGGTGTTGGGATCGGTCCAGTTGAGACTGCCGAAGACTACCGGGCCGCCTTGGGGCGCACCGAATTCCGCGGACGGGTCGGTCCAGACGTAGATGCGGTCGGCGTTGGAGCCCCAGTTCTGGCCGAGGGCGTCGGGTAGGTCGGGGATCAGGCCCTTGCCGCCTGCCCGCATCAGTAGGCGGGTGGTGTTCAGGCTGCCGGCGGCCATGATCAGGGCGCCGGTCGTCAGGATCTTGTGTTCGACTACGGTGCCGGTGGTGTCGAGTCGTTGCACATGGACTTTCCAGCGACCGTCGGCTGCTCGTTCGACATCGGTTACCTCGTGCAGGGTTTCGACTCGCGCCAGACCGGTGGCTTCGGCGGCGGCGATGTAGGTGACGTCGATCGAGTGTTTGCCGCCGTTGTTGACGCCCATGGCTCCGTCGCCGTTGGTGTAGGACGGCTTCATTTCTCCGCGCAGCTCGGCCAGGGCGAAATCCCAGTCGATGGGCATGGGAATCTTCGACAGCGGTAGCCCGGCGTTGCATACTCGGTCGGCGAATACCCTTGCGGCCCGGTAATTCTCGGAGGCGATCAGTTCATCGGGTGCTTCGGCCAGGCCGAGCATCTTCGCGACCCTCGGGTAGTGGACTCGGTTCATCAGCGCCCAATCCAGCTCCTGCGGGAAATGGGTATTGAACACCGCCTCGGCGGGTTGCAGCGACATCCCTTGATAGACAAGGGATCCGCCGCCGACGCCGGCCGCGCACAGTGCGGTCATGTTCTCGCCGGGCACTGCCTCCACCAGGCCGGTGTAGGGGTCGAACACCATCGGCCGCCCGAAAACGTTGGGGCTGGAGCGATACCAGAGGAACCTCTTGTCCGGCGCCAGCGCGCGCGGGAACGTTTCGGCGTTCGGCCCGGTCGGCCAGCGCAGCCCGCGCTCGAGCACGGTCACGGGTACGCCCGCCTGGGCCAGCCGCAGCGCGCTGACGCCGCCGCCGAAGCCGGAGCCGACGATCACTACGCGGTGGTCCTCGTGGGTCAGCGGAATGTGGTTCACCTGGGCGGCGGCGTGCGGCGCCCGGACCATGGCGGCGGCGCCGGTCGCGGCGATACCGGTCAATAGTGACCGGCGCGAAATCGCTGTCATAACAAAGCTTTCGGTGGTAATCGTCGGTCGAAACCGAGCACTGAACCTCTACCCGGAGCGGATGAGGGCATGGCGAGGCACGAGCCGTAGATGGCGGCTCAAATGTGGGTTAGCGCCGATCCGTCAGCGGCGCAGGGTGATTCAGTCGATGGTGCAGCCGGCGACCGGTTTGCCGGCGAGGCGATCGAGCAGGTAGGTGATCGCATTGTCCGGCCCGAATCCGTCGATCATTTCGGGTCCGAAATGGTTGGGGATGGTGGCGCCGGAGAAGATCGGGGGCAGGTTGTTGGTGCGGAAGGTGACGGTGCCGCCCTTGGCGCACCAGTCTTCGGCGAGCCTGCGGGCCTGGTTGTAGGGGACGGTGTCGTCGTTGAGTCCGCTGGTGATCAGCACCGGGGTGGTGGGTGCGACGCTGCCCGCGCGCAGTTCGGCGAGCGCGGGGGCGGCCTCGGGGATGTCGTGCAGATGCTCGATGAGTGGGCGGCCGTCGATGGTCAGCGAGCTGGTTTTCAGGAACGGCTGCTTGACGATCACGTCGCCGATGCATTCGGTGCTGAGGGTGTGCAGCATGTCGCGCCCAGCAGGGCTGGTGACCCGGCCGACCGCCGCGTTCAACTCGGGGTAGCGCGCGAGCAGGCCATTGATGGCGAATCCGATTGCGCCGCCGATCAATGCGCCGTCGATACGCTCGAGGACGGCCGTCAGGTCGGCGACGGGTCCGCCGGCCCAGGTTCCTTTGAGATTCAGCTCGGGTGCGTATGTCGGGAGCAGTTCCGCGGCGCCCGCGGTGGCGCCGCCGCCTTGGGAGTAACCCCAGAAGACGAGCGGAGTTTCGGGGCCGACGCCGCCGAGGTTGTTGGCGGCGCGGGCGCCGTCGAGGATCGCGTGCCCGCCTTCGATGCGATTGGCGAAGGTGTGCATACCCGGCGTGCCGAGTCCGATGTAATCGGTGACCAGGACGCGGGCGCCGAGTGCACTCCATACGGCGGAGGAGGGCAGTTCTTGGTTGGCCGACAGGGACACCGACGGGTCGGCGGAGAGGGTCACGCCGCTGGAGAAGGCCACCGACATGGCGCAGTGGTCGGCTTGACCCGCGGTGCCGGGACCGATGACGACGGTGGGGCGCGGCCCCGCGCCGCGCCATGGGCCGGACGCCTCGATGTAGGTTCCGGTGATCGCGGTCGGCGTGCCGTCCTGGAGTCGGCTCGCGTACATGACGTGCTGCGCCTTGACCGGCCAGCCTGATGCGGTGGGCGGAGTCGCGAGGATGGTCATGGGCTCGGCCTTGATGATCGCGCCCGGGGTGGCCGGAATCTGCGCGGGCGGTGTGTAGAACGTGCTCACCGGGGCGGCTGCCGCCTGCTGTGGATTGATGCCGACTCCGCCGATGGCGACGGCGCATGCCGCTGCCACCGCACCCGCTGCCACCCGAGACAGTGCCTTCGCCCGCGTGCGCAACCCGTGCTGCTCGTACATGTGATGACTCTCCGCTTCCTGCCCGGCGTCGTCGCCGCCCTGAACTGAGTCGCGATAGCTATGACGTATGACTCGGGTCACAGCGCCGCGATGCCCGGAACAGTAACACGGTTACTGGCCGGTGCGGAACCGCCGGAAACTGTTGAAGGTCACGCAGACTCGAACTGGGCTGCGGACGCACCGCCGGTTCAGCTGCCGTGTTGCGGGCTCGGCAGAAAGGGCGCCGCGAGAGCCGGATTCACGCTCCAGCGGGGCGCATCGTTGCCAGGAGCGGGACCGGTCGCCGCCGCGGCCTCTGCGCTGTTATCACTGGTCAGGCGACGAACAGTGCGTTCGAGAATAGGCAAGATCTCGGTGATTTCGAGACTGCCGTCGGCGTACCGCCCGATCAGCGCGTAGGCCATATTGGCCAGGATCAACGCGACGTCCTCGAGGTAGGAGGGATCGGCGCGCTCGAACAGCGGTGAGGCGACCGGCAAGATCGCGTTGATGCCTTGATTGTCGAGCCGGTGTCCGTTCTCGGTGGCCCGGGCCCGATGGTAGGCCTCGAGCATTCGCGGATTGCGTTCCCACGGTTCGAAGACGTACCCCAGGACGCGCATCAATCCGTCGTACAAACTTTCGTGCGCGGGCGGTTGTTCCATGCCCGCGTAACTGTTGGTCGCCATCCAACGCTCGACGGCGGCGATCATCAACGCGTCGCGATCCGGGAAATGCTTGTAGACCGTGGCCAGGGAGACGTGCGCGCGACGGGCGACCTCCCGGAGCTGAACGGCGTCGTACCCCTCGGATTCCAGCAACTCGAGCACTACATCGATGATGGCCTGCGCCGTGGAAATCGCCTTTGCTGCCACTCGCTTACGGTAGCGCCGGATCGGAGCTGCCTACCACTCCGGTCCGGCGGGTCGCAGGTGCCGAACCACGCCTCCAGCGCGACGGCCTCGGCGCGCTGAGTTCGCGCGTGCCGCATAAGGTTCGGCGCGGGTACCGATCAGCCCCGGCGCGCACGGCCGGCGTAGTGGTTTTCGGCGTACCACTCGCCGCGGCCTGCGGGCAACAGATCGAGGACGTTCCACACCGGGGACAGCAGATCTATGCCGCGTTGGGCGTCGTCGTGGAAGTTCGCGGGCAGTGTGTAAAAGTGCCGTACCCGGTCGCCTTCGGTGGTGAAGACGCTGATCATCGGTCGCTGATCACCGTTGGGCCGTTCGGCGTTCAGGTCGGCGTTGAAGGTTGTGTTGTGGCTGGAGAGGATGCGCAGCCCGTCCCAGCCGCGCCGCAGGGCCCACCCGCGCAGCTTCGGTAGCGGCGCCTTGGCGATGACGGCGAAGCTGGTGCGCTGGGCCAAATGATGGGCGACGCCCTGGAATCCGTCGACCCACAGCGAGCACATCGGGCAGGCTTCGTCGTCGTCCGGATGGAACATCAAGTGGTAGACGACCAGAGTTTCGTGCTGTCCGAACAGTTCTCGCAGTTTCGTGGCCCGGATCGGTTCAGGCCGGCCGAGGTCGGCTGGGCCCTCGGCGAAGGAGTAGTCGTCGACGAGGAGTCCCGGGGGTACTCGTCGGCGCGCGGCGGCCACGTCCTCGATCTGATCGCGTAGCGTGCGCTCGGCTTTCGCCAGTTCGATACGGGCCGCGATGTATTCGTCGCTCGCGCCCTCGGGCCACATCGGCTCCATCGTTGCGGCATCCACTTCGCCCATGACGGGTTGATCTCCTTTGGTTTCGGATAGTGAACCTGCCGCTGGTCACGGTAGAGCACGGGCGTCTAGCGCGCGAGAGAACCGCGAACTCGGGGTTGCCTCAGCCATGTTCACAGTTACTATAGGTTTATATACCTACCTGCACGGTGGTGAGGAGCGCGGCATGTTCGAGAGGTTCACCGACCGCGCGAGGCGTGTCGTTGTCCTGGCCCAGGAAGAGGCCCGGATGCTCAACCACAACTACATCGGTACCGAGCACATCCTGCTGGGGCTGATTCATGAGGGTGAGGGTGTCGCGGCGAAGTCGCTGGAGTCGCTCGGCATTTCGTTGGAGGGCGTGCGTAGCCAGGTGGAGGAGATCATCGGGCAGGGCCAGCAGGCTCCGTCGGGTCATATCCCGTTCACGCCGCGGGCCAAGAAAGTGCTGGAGTTGAGTCTGCGTGAGGCGTTGCAGCTCGGCCATAACTACATCGGTACCGAGCACATCCTGCTCGGGCTCATCCGTGAGGGTGAGGGCGTGGCCGCGCAGGTGCTGGTCAAGCTCGGTGCTGATTTGAACCGGGTGCGTCAGCAGGTCATCCAGCTGTTGTCGGGGTATCAGGGCAAGGAACCGGTCGAATCCGGTTCGCGTGGTGAGGCGGGTACTCCGTCGACGTCGCTGGTGCTCGATCAGTTCGGCCGTAACCTGACCCAGGCCGCGCTGGAGGGCAAGCTCGACCCGGTGATCGGGCGCTCGAAGGAGATCGAGCGGGTGATGCAGGTGTTGAGCCGGCGCACCAAGAACAACCCGGTGCTGATCGGCGAGCCCGGTGTCGGTAAGACCGCCGTTGTTGAGGGCCTGGCCCAGGCGATTGTCAATGGTGAGGTGCCGGAGACGCTGAAGGACAAGCAGCTCTACACCCTGGACCTGGGTTCGTTGGTGGCGGGTAGCCGTTACCGTGGTGATTTCGAAGAGCGGCTGAAGAAGGTCCTCAAGGAGATCAACACTCGTGGTGACATCATCTTGTTCATCGACGAGCTCCACACTCTGGTGGGTGCGGGTGCCGCCGAGGGCGCGATCGACGCCGCGTCGATCCTGAAGCCGAAGCTGGCTCGTGGCGAGTTGCAGACCATCGGCGCCACCACTTTGGATGAGTACCGCAAGTACATCGAGAAGGACGCCGCGCTGGAGCGCCGGTTCCAGCCGGTCCAGGTCGGTGAGCCGACGGTCGAGCACACCATCAACATTCTCAAGGGTCTGCGCGACCGTTACGAGGCCCACCATCGGGTCTCGATCACCGATGGCGCACTGGTGGCCGCGGCCACCTTGGCGGATCGTTATATCAATGATCGGTTCTTGCCGGACAAGGCGATCGACTTGATCGATGAGGCGGGTGCGCGGATGCGGATCCGTCGGATGACCGCTCCGCCGGATCTGCGTGAGTTCGATGACAAGATCGCTGATGCGCGCCGGGAGAAGGAAAGCGCGATCGACGCGCAAGACTTCGAGAAGGCGGCACGGCTGCGGGACAAGGAAAAGCAGCTCGTCGCCAAGCGTGCTGAGCGGGAGAAGCAGTGGCGTTCCGGTGATCTCGATGTGGTTGCTGAGGTCGATGATGAGCAGATCGCGGAGGTGCTGGCCAACTGGACCGGTATCCCGGTGTTCAAGCTGACCGAGGAGGAGACCACCCGGCTGCTGCGGATGGAGGATGAGCTGCACAAGCGGATCATCGGCCAAGAGGATGCGGTCAAGGCCGTGTCGAAGGCGATCCGCCGCACCCGTGCGGGGTTGAAGGATCCGAAGCGTCCGTCGGGGTCGTTCATCTTCGCCGGACCTTCGGGTGTGGGTAAGACCGAGCTGGCGAAGTCGCTGGCGAACTTCCTCTTCGGTGATGATGATGCGCTGATCCAGATCGACATGGGCGAGTTCCATGACCGGTTCACCGCCTCACGCCTGTTCGGTGCTCCTCCCGGGTATGTCGGGTATGAGGAGGGTGGGCAGCTGACCGAGAAGGTGCGGCGTAAGCCGTTCTCGGTGGTGTTGTTCGACGAGATCGAGAAGGCCCATCAGGAGATCTACAACACCCTGCTGCAAGTCCTCGAGGATGGTCGTCTGACCGATGGTCAGGGCCGGACCGTGGACTTCAAGAACACGGTGCTGATCTTCACCTCCAACCTCGGCACCTCCGATATCTCCAAGGCGGTCGGGCTCGGGTTCACTCAGTCCAACATTCAGGGGTCGAACTACGAGCGGATGAAGCTCAAGGTCAACGACGAGCTGAAGAAGCATTTCCGGCCCGAGTTCCTCAACCGGATCGACGATGTCATCGTCTTCCACCAGCTGACCACCGATCAGATCGTGCAGATGGTGGACTTGATGATCGGCCGCGTCGGGGTCCAGTTGAAGAACAAGGACATGTCGATGGAGCTGTCCGAGCAAGGCAAAGCCCTGCTCGCCAAGCGTGGCTTCGACCCCGTGCTCGGTGCCCGGCCCCTGCGCCGGACCATCCAACGCGAGATCGAAGACCAACTCTCGGAGAAGATCCTCTTCGGCGAGATCGGCCCCGGCCAAATCGTCTACGTCGACGTCGAAGGCTGGGACGGTGTCGCGGATCCGGACGGTGCGGAAGCGGCGACGTTCGTATTCCGAGTCAAAAACCAGGAGAAGTCACTGACCTGATTCCGCCGGCAGCCGCCGCGCAACACGAAACGTGTTGCGCGGCTTCGGCATGCCATTTGCCGGCGCGAATTCAGCGGGTTCGGAAATTAATCTTGATACTTCTCCTTTTGGTAGGGCTCGTATCATTGCCCAGATCAGTTCAAAAACATATAGTTAAAGGCATCGTTCCAACTAGTTCCACAGACGCTGGAGGTGTCTGGATTGAGCGCCATCAAAGAGACGTACGAATCACTGAACTTAGAACCGAAGCCGATCCGTCCGCATATCCTCGCCGCCGCGACCGTGGCATTCGGTGAGGATTACTACGCGGCACGGAAGGAGACGATCAACCTCTCCGGCTTCGTCCAACTCAACAAGTGGCCGATGCCCGGGTTCGAGCATCGCGTCGACGAAAGGGGTTACGCGGAGTTCGAGACCGAGCTGATCTCGGCCCCCGAGGTCGGTATCAAGGGCTACAGCTACGAGCTGGACGACCGCATCCAGGTGCTGTCGAATCCGTTCCTGCCCAACACCGGTCACGTACGCCAGATCACGCCCGGCAAGAACTTCCCCGCGGAGTTCAACATTCGCCGGTTCGGCATCCTGGAGTCCAGCACGCTGCGGCTGGCACACCGCAACGTGATCGACATCTACGGTGTCGTCGACCATATCCCGCCGTTCAAGAAGCCACTGACCGGCCCGTATCTCGGCAAGCCGCGCGGTGACGGTCCGTTCGACGTGATCGTGGGGCCCAACGTGGTCCGCGGTACCACGCTGCCCGAGGCCTGGTACCCCGCCAACGACGAGAACGAGCCGGTGGGCATCACGCCCAGCATGTTCTTCATGCCAAGCGCCGGGCCGTGCATCTCCATGCTGGTCGACCCGTCGATGATCATGCAGGTGTCGTTGGAGGGCCAAGCCAAACTGGAGGTGGGCGGCAAGGAGGTGACCGTCGACCTGGCCGGCGACTACAAGCACGCGGCGGGCACGGAGATCCTGCTGTTCGGACCGGAGAAGCACGACGAGGGCTCCGGTGTGCTCGCACAGATCTCGCGCGTCGCGATCTCCGGCCACTGTGCCGAGCTCGGCGGACGCGTGATGCTCAGAGTGAGTTTCCCGCGCGTGTCCGGTGGCACCCTCGGCGAAGGCAGCGAAGACAGCCTGAGCCGCATCCGCTACCCGAGCGAGCTGCACATCGACACCGAGTTCGAGCTGGTCACCCCCGAGGTGACGCTGTACGCGACGAACCCGGTGCACGTGTTCGGCAAGCTGGCGAGCATGGAGGCCACCGGGACCCAGCTGCAGATGAACGGCACGGATACCGCGCTGGTCACCACGGCGGACGAGGTCAAGGCCAGGCTGACGGGTCTCAATCTGGTCATGCGTGATTCGTTTGTCGGCGAGCACGCCGCCGTCAACGTGTAGGTGGGCTCTTCCGAGCGGTCGTCGCTTGACGCCGGCCGCTCGGGCGAGTTCCCTAGAATTATCAATAGCGAAAGCTCGGCCCTGCTGGTCCCTCACCGCGCTGTGCGGGAGGGACCAGCACCCGCGACCGGAGGCAGGCATTGTGGATCCGCTGACCCTTCTCATGCATCAGGTGATGCTCTCCGACCGGCCGAGGATGAACGCTTACGATCAGGCGCTGGAGCAGGCCGTCGAGCCCGGCTCGATCGTGATCGACGTCGGCGCCGGAACTTTGGCGCTGTCGCTACTGGCGCTGAAACACGGTGCCGAACATGTGTACGCGATCGAGGCCGACCCGGACGTGGCGGCGGTGGCCGAACGAATCATCGCGACCAACGACCTGAAGGATCAGCTCACCCTCATCCAGGGTGACGCGCGCGCGGTCCGGTTACCGCGCAAGGCCGACGTCATCGTCTCGGAGATGATGGGCAATCTCGGCCCGGAAGAGAACATGATGCGGGTGCTGGACAGTGTCGCTCGCAAAAACCTGAAGCCGGACGGCCGGATCATCCCGCGCGAGCTGACCACCACGCTCGCCGCGATCGAATTCGACGACGAAGGCTGGGGGATGTGGGGGCAGGATTTTCACGGCTTCCGGCTGGACGCCGTGCAAGAATTCGCCCAGCCACACGCCCAATTGCACTTCTTCCAGCGGGAACCGCGGCTGCTCAGCGATGCCGTGCCGATCGCGGACCGCGTGACCCTGCCCATCACACAGGCTGGCAACTTGCACGCCATCATGGGGTTCTTCACCGCCGACCTCGTCGAGGGCGTCACCCTGTCGAATTTTCCTTCGTATCAAGGATGTAACTGGGCAGTGTGGATCTGGCCGCTGCGGCACACCCCGGTGACCGGCGGCGACGCCGTCCGGGCGACGGTGCACAGACCGTCCGGCTCCGCACAATCCCGGGTGGTCACCGACTGGCGGCTGGACTGCACCATCGCTCGGGGAGGGGAAGGGTAATGCCGATTTCTGTCGGAACAGTGCGCGACATCCCCGTGCGCGCGCTGAAGCTGTGCGGCTTGACCTGGTCGGGGGATCTGCTCTGGTTCTCCGAAGGTGTGCTCAACCAGATCATCGCGGTCGACCCGGCGACGGGCGATGTTCAACACCGAATCCCGTGCGCGGCAGTGCGTTCGGATCTCACCACGATGGGTGGCCAGTTGGTCCAAGTCGTCGGTGACGACCGGGTACTACGCGTAATCGACCCAGCGACAGGCGATACGGTCACCGAGTTGCCCAATCCCCGTCCGGGCGAAGGGTTGTCCGGACTCGAGGCGGCCCAGCACGGGGTGTGGCTCGGCTACGAGAATCGAAAGTCGATCGATCTGCGCACTACCGACGGGCTCAAGCTGGTCGACACCATTCCCGTGCACGCGCCGCCCGCCGGCGTCACCGTCTCCGACGACTACCTCGCCTACGCCGACTACCACGGCGCCATGATCAATCTCGTCGACCTGGAGACGCGTCGCGAGGTCGCTTCGTACAATGTCGCCGGCAACCCGACCGGGCTGACCTGGGACGGCAGCCGGATCTGGTACTGCGACCACACCACCTTGCAGCTGCGCGCGATCATGGTGCCCGGCATCAGTGCCCAATAGCCGGTGACACTTTCGTCGCGTCCAGCTCGCGCTGCAGGTCGGACGGCAGCAACGGGTTCCGGAGCAGGCTCAGATAACGTTCGGCGACAGGCTGATTCGCCGGTTTCGCTTCCAACCACGCGCCGACCAGTCGCGCTCCCTCGATGTAGGTGACCGTGTATGCCCGCCACAGCGGGTCGGTCAGGAAGCTCACCATGTGCTGGGCTCGGTCGCGCGGAAGCAGCAGCCACCGTTCGAGATAGTCGGTGACGTCGTCGACATCCGCTCCCCGGTCGTGCAGCATGATCGCCGCATCCTGGCGAGCGGGCAACAGCCGCTGAACCAGTGTCCGCACTCGCTCGACGAGCGCACCGTCGCTGAATATACCTTCTGCGGCAAGGATTCTCGCTGTCCATTCGCCCCACCCCGAGCCGAGGACGGCCACGTGCGCGAGTTCAGCCGTACCCTCCGAGATGAGGCATTGCGGCGTGTTCACCAGCGAGATGAGCTGTTCGGCGTGCCCCTGCTCGCGCACGAGCCCGGCCTCCTTGAGGCAATGATCGGTGTGGTGGCCCGGATACGACTCGTGGGTCACGAGGATCGGCAGGGCCGCGATCGCGCGCCCGGCCTCGTCGTTGAGCGCGACCTCGGAGCGAAAGCCACCCAGATACCTGTTGAAGGCATTCCAGGGCTTGCCATGCACCACCTCGTAATCGACGCGCTCGCCGGCCGGCAAGCCGAACAGCGGTTGTGCGAGCATACGCAGTTCGTCGGAGACAGCTTGTACGGCTCGCTGCAAGCGGTCCGGTGGAATGCGATTGCGCTCGTAGTACGCGTCGAGCCTTTCCTGCAAGCCTCCGCTGCCCGGTAATAAGTCGGCGATCGCCTTGTGCGCGTTCGCATAACACTCGGGATCGCCGATGGTGATGTCGACGTCGAAGTACTGACGAATCTCGTCCAGGAAGGGTATGTCCTTGCCGGACAGCCGTTTTGCCACACATTCCAGCGCCGTGAGTTGCGCGGACAGATACCGCTGCCGCACGTCGGGCAGACCCGAATCGGCGAGTTCGGCCCGCAGCCTGGCCGCGTGCCGAGCCAACTCGGTGGGATTGGCGGGCGATTCCTCGTCGACGCGAGCCGAGAGCCGGGGATCGCCGAACCAGCAGTCCACGAAACCGTCGATCAGTTTGCCCAGGCGCAAACCCAGCAACAGATACTCGCGGACCACCGGCTCGTAGCACGGCTGATCGGGATCGGGGACGTTCATTCGCCGGTATCGAGCCAGAGGTTGGACAGGTCGAACCAGCGATCGATGGTGGGCATGGCGATCGCATTGCGCACCCGGGCACCGCGGATGTGCGGGATAGTCGGTGCGTGCACCAGGATCGGCACGATGGCCGCGTCCCGCATCACCTGCAGATCCACCGCGTGCCATGCCGCGTGCGCGTCGGCCGGATCGGTTGCCGAGAGCGCCTTTTCGATCATGCGGTCGACGTCGGGGTTGCTGTAGCACCCGTAGTTGCCGGTACCGCGAACCTCGTTGGTCTGCAACATCGGTTGCAGGAAGGCGCGCCCGTTGTTACCGAACCAATCCGGGGTCCACGCCGGGGTCGACATGTCCCAGGCGCCCGCCCGCGCATTGGCCGGATCCCGGAGGAAGGGGTAGAAGTCGGCGTGGCCCAGCGCGATCAAACGCAGGGTGATGCCGATCTTCGCGAGGTCGGTGGCCAGTGCGTCGGCGACCTCGGGGTTCGCGTCCACATCACGATGCACGACCGTCAACGTCAGGCCGTCCGGATAACCTGCGGCGGTGAGGAGTTCGCGCGCCTTCGCCGGATCACCTCGATCGCCCGGTGTCGCGTAGAGATCGAAGTCCTCGTAGCCGTAATTGCCCGGCGGAATGGCGGAGTGGGCGGGCCACATCACCGTACCGACGCTCAACTTGTCGAAGATGTCGACCATCGTCGTTTTATCGATCGCGTAGGAGATCGCCTGGCGCACTTCGGCTTTGCCCATGGCGCCGTCGGCGTTCGGGCTGACCGTGTTGAACACAACGTACGGATTCAACGCATAGCCGAGGTTGTTACCCGGATCGGTGGGATTCTCGTCGTAGGTTTCGGTGACGGGGGACGCCCAGGACAGGTCCGCGTGCCCGGCTCTGATCCGCTGCCCGACCTGCTCCGGTGTCGCCTTCTCCATGATGACCTCGACACCGTCGAGATACTGGTGCCGGACGGGATCGGTCTCCTGGCGCCACACCGGATTTCGGGCCATGCGCAGTTCCGCGCCGTGGTCGTAGTGGGTCAGCCGGTAAGGGCCCAGCGACCTGACGTTCCGACGGAATTCGGGACTGTCGGGGACGAAGTCGTCATACTCCACCGGGGCCGGTGACGCGAACATCATCGAGATGATGTGGATGAAGTCCAGTGCAGGCCGGATCAACTCGAACACCAGGGTCCGATCGTCGACCGCGGTGATCCCCGGGATCTCGCGGGAGTTCTGGAACCGCGCCAGCTCGGCCGGCGTCGGATTCCGTTGCGGCACAGCGGCGGCGTAGTCGTCGCAGTATTCGGCTACGCCCTTGATGGTGCTGGTGTAGTAGTGGATCGCGCCGGCCCGGAGCACGGGATTGCACATGCGTTTGAAGCCACGGACGAAGTCCGCT
The DNA here is from genome assembly GCF_900269665.1 of Nocardia suismassiliense. GTDB lineage: Bacteria > Actinomycetota > Actinomycetes > Mycobacteriales > Mycobacteriaceae > Nocardia > Nocardia suismassiliense. Next base: position 5,668,693 of record NZ_LT985361.1, on the reverse strand, counting down.
GCGGTCACCTCGCGCGGTGGGGTGGTGTCCCAAAGGACCCCCGGGCGCAGGCGGACGGTGTAGGTCAGGTGGTCGGGACTGAGACCGCCGTTGTCGATCGTCGGGATCTCCAGCGCGACATCGGGTACCGGCGTCACTTGGTTCCAGTCGTTCAGGTGCGCCACCGGACGATAGGTGAACAGCTGACGGGTGAACAGTCTGATGATCTGCCCGGACAGCATGTAATAGGAGCTCGCCGGGTCGACATGGTCCATGCTTCCCGGCCCGTACAGGCGCAAGATGCCGCCGTACCGTGGCTGATCACCGCTCATTGCCGACCTCCTGGTTCGGACCGCGCCGAAAGATCCTCTAGATCACTATATGTAATAGAAGTATACTTTGGGGCGGATGCGGAAAGGCGGTGTGGCAGTGCGGGAAACAACGACTCGAACTGCTGGCTCGACCGAGCAGCAAGCGCCCCGGCGCGGCGGTACGCTCACCCTGGTCGGGGCCGGCGACGTCGACTACCTCGACCCCGCGCTGGCGTACCACACGGCTACCCGTGGCATCGTCCGTGGTTACACGCGGCAGCTGGTCGGCTACGTCGCGAGCCGCAACCGCGCGGCGGCGGGAAAGATCGTCGCGGACTTGGCAACCGAGGTGCCGACCGTGGCGAACGGCCGGATCGGCGCGGACGGCACGCAGTATCGCTTCACCCTCGCCGAGGACCTCCGGTGGAATACCCCGTGGGGCATCCGCCCGCTCGTCGCCGGCGATGTCGTCCGCGGGATCAAGCGACTGGCTCATCCGCTCGCGAGCAGTCCCGGCCTGGCCTACTACCTGAGCACGATCGACGGCCTGACCGAGTTCCGGGACGCGGTGGCGGCCGCGCCGCGCGACACCATTGCGGAAACCATGGAGCACACCGAGATTCGCGGTGTGCGCGTGCGCGGGGACCGGGAGATCTGGCTCACCACTCGCTATCCCACCTCCGACTTCTTGAACATGCTCGCCTTGCCGTTCGCCACGCCCGCACCGGTCGAGTACCTGGATTACGTCCCCGGCAGCCACGAGTTCAACCGCGTCCTCGCCTCGCTCGGCCCTTACCAGGTGGTGAATTACGTTCCGGGAGAACGGATCGTGCTCGAGCGCAACCCCGCATGGGAACCGAAGTCCGATCGCCTGCGGGCCGCCTATGTGGACTCCATCGTCGTTCGCGAGGGCATGTCCGAGCGTGCGGCCCACGATCTGGTTGCCACCGGTGCGGCCGACATGCTGTGGGACATCCAGCCGCTCACTGAGGAACTCCCGCCACTACTGCACGGCGATGACCCGCGGCTGGAGGTGTATCCCGCCGGTTTGTTCAGTCCCTATCTGGTGATCAACTTCGCCAGCCCCGTCATGACGGTCCGAGAGGTTCGAGTCGCGCTGCAGTACGCGGTGGACAAGGCTGCGGTGTCGCGAGTGTGGGGTGGTCCGAGGCTCAATGACATCGCCGATCAGATCCTGCCTCCGCTCTGCACCGCGCACCGCGAATTTCGTCCGTACGAAACCGAAGGCGGCCGTGGCGATCCGGAGCTGGCCAGAAAACTGCTCGCCGCCGCCGGTTACCCGGACGGGCTCACGCTGCGGTTGGTCTTCCGCGACCGCGACATCCACCCCGAGACGGCCGAGGCGGTGAAGACGGCGCTGGCCCGGGCTGGTATCCGCGTCGAGCTGGTCGGCGTCTCGATCAACGAACTCTTCACGGACTACCTCTCCACCTCGGTCACTCAAAAGAGTTGGGACATTGCCCTTACCGGCTGGGAGCCGGACTGGTACGGCAACAACGCCCGAACCTACTTGCAACCGCTGTTCGACAGCCGGGGCGTGGTCGAACACGGTGACTGGGGCTCGAACTTCGGCCGCTATCGCAATGCGAAGGTCAACGAGTTGCTCGGCGCCGCACTCACTTCGGCCGACGAAGCACGATCCGGCGAACTGTTCCGCCGGATGGAGGCCGAGGTGCTGCACGACGCCGCCGTGGTGCCCATCCTCTTCGCGCACCAGTACTGGTTCCACGCGACGACCGTGCGGAACTGGCTGCCTTATCCGGTGCTCAACGGCGATCTGACCAACCTGTGGCTCGACGGAAAGTGACCCCTCACATGCTCGAATGACCCACGACGACACCCATCCACCGTTACGGTGAATCCGAACCACTACCGAAAGAGTTATCGATTCCCTTCACCGAACAGGAGACACCATGGTTGCGCCGCAGCCGATCCAACCCCCGTCCGTTGACCTCGGCATGCTCATCCGCCGTGCGCCGCACGACGTCTTCGAGGCCCTGGCAGACCCCTCGATCACGTCCAAATTCTGGTACACGAAGAGCAGTGGCCGGATGGCAGAGGGTGCCGAACTCACCTGGGAATGGGAGATGTACGGCGTGGCGCGCACGATTCGGGTTCTGAAATTCGACCCGGACAGCAGTATCCAATTCACTTGGGACAATTACAATCCCGACGAGCCGACCACCGTCGAGTTCTCGTTCACACCGTATGAGAACGACTCCACGTACCTGCATATCACCGAGAGCGGGTACGGCGGCGATCTGCAAGCCCAGATCGACGGGGTCCGGGATTCGACGGCCGGATTCGCCTACCTGGTCGCCAGTTTGAAAGCGGCCCTCGAGCACGACGTCACCCTCCGGCTGGTGCTGGACGAGAATCCACCGAACCTGCGGCGGTAATTCGCAGATGAGGTAGTACGGGTAGCGGGTGACGTCGTGATGCGGTCGGGCAGCCGACCACGATCAGCTATAGCAGCATTGATGTGCAGAAGGATGAGCACCATGGAATTCACCTATACGACACGCATTGCGACGACACCCGCGCAGCTCTGGGCAGCATTGACCGAACCGGAATTCACCCGCCGATATTGGTTCGGCGTCGGAATGCAATCCGATTGGCGAGTGGGATCGCCGGTGAAATGGCAGAACATGCCGGAGGAAGAATTCCAGGATCTGGGCCAGGTCGTGCTGGCAGCGGACCCGCCTCGCCTGCTCTCCTACAGCTGGCACCTTCTGCAACCCGCGCACGCCCAGCTTTTCGGCTGGACGGACGAGGAGTTCGCCGAGTACGCCAAGGAACCGCGCACCAGGGTCACCTTCGACATCGAACCCGAGAGCGAAGGCCAGGTCCGGCTGACGGTGACCCACGACGGCTTCGAGCCGGGCAGTGTCATGTATCGGGCGATCAGCGGCCAACTCGAAGGCAGTGGTGGCTGGCCGGGGCTGATGAACAATCTCAAAGCCCTGCTGGAAACCGGAACGGTTCTCGCCACCGTGCCGTCGGCCGCCCATGCCACGCGCGGCGACGAATAAGTCGCGCGGCCCGATTCAGAAAGTGGCGAACCGATGACCACTATTGCTCGACAGCCGGCGATTACGCCCGGCGGTATGCCGCTACTCGGCCACGGGCTCGAGATGAAACGACGTCCAGGCGAATTGCTGCTCTCCTTGCAGTCCGGCGATCCGGTGACCATGATCCGGCTCGGCCGCAGGCCGATGTACGTGATCAACGACGCCGACCTGATGCGGCAGGTCATGCGCGCACCGGAGATATTCGCCAGGGGCGGCCCGATCACCGAACGGTTCCGCGTGATGTTCGGCAACGGCCTCGGGATCTCGGACGGCGAATTCCATCGGCGCCAGCGCCGCCTGCTGCAGCCGGCTTTCCACCGCAAGCGGATCGTCCATTACTCGTCGCTGATCAGCGGTTTGACCGTGGCGACGATGGAGGCGTGGTCCGAGGGTGAAACCCTTCGGGTCGAGCGGGAGATGGACGAACTCGCGCTGGCCAATGTGACCCAGGTGATCTTCGCGCCGGGTACCGCGCTGGACCAGCGTCGATTCATGGACGCCACCGGAGCCGTGCTCGGCGGACTCTTCCGGAAGATGACCGACACCACCGGCCTGCTGACGAAGCTGCCGACCGCGGCGAATCGCCGATATCGGGAGTCGGAGCAGTATCTGCGGCGCACCATTCACGAGACGATCCGGGCGGGCCGGGCCGACGGCGTCGACCGCGGCGATCTCTTGTCGATGATGCTGCTCGCCCGCGACGACGATGGCACGCCGAGCATGAGCGATCAGCAGATACACGACGAGGTGCTGACCTTCTTCATCGCGGGCAGCAACACGATCAGCAATACCTTGGCGTGGGCATTCCACGAGATCGCCACCCATCCGGAGGTCGAGCGGCGGCTGCACGAGGAAGTGGACCGCGTGCTCGCCGGTCGGGCCGCCGAATACGACGATGTCGCTCAGCTGGAATACACCCGCCGGGTGCTCACCGAAACGCTGCGCCTGCGCACCCAAGGCTTCTTCCAGACCAGGACGACGACGCGGGATACCGAACTCGGCGGCTACCGCATACCGGCCGACGAGGTGGTGCTCTACAGCTTCTACGCGCTCAACCACAATCCCGAAATCTTCGCCGAGCCGAAGGTATTCGATCCGGACCGCTGGTTGCCCGAGCGCGTGACCGGCGTTCAGCGCAACGCGTTCATGCCGTTCGGGGCGGGCGTGCACGGCTGTATCGGTGAGTCGTTCTCCTGGGCCGAGTTGATTATCGTGCTCGCGACGATCGCCGCGCGCTGGCGGCTGGTCTCCGTGCCGGGGCACCAGCCGAAGCCGAAACCGGCGGTCACGATGCCGGTGGACGCGTTGCCGATGACGGTGCACCGCAGGGGCGCCGCCTAGGCCTTACGAAGAAGTCCGGCCGGATGAGCATCCGGCCGGACTTCTTCGTAAGAACCAGCTACAGCTCACCGGCAATATGATTTCCCCGTGCGGCCGGGTCGTCGCTCAAATAGAATTCTCGGGAAGCCTCGACGTATTCATCCGTGGTGACGTAACCGTCGCCGTCGGCGTCCAATAGTGAGAATACCTTGCTCGTCTCCTGCTCGGACATTCCGCCTTTGAGTTGAGCCGCCATCATTTCCGGCATGGAAATTCGCCCGTCCTGATCCTTGTCTGCGGCCGCGAACACCGCCATGCTGAACGGTATCGCCGACGATTCGACGAATTGCCGGAATTCCGGATGATCACCCCACGCCAGCCATTCGTCGACGGTTACCTTCTTTATCCCGTCGGCGTCCACGGACCCCGGCATATCCCGGAACATTCGGTGGGCTTGTCGATGAATTCTGTTCCACTCCGCCGATCGCGGCGGGAGATCGTATGTGTCGCACCACATCTGGGCCAGCGCCGTGACATCCAGTTCGTCCATGACGCCGTCCTGGTCGACATCGTATGCGCCGAACACCTTGCGGAGTTTACTTATTCTCAGTGCACTGGTCATCGCGTTATCTCCGTGTATTCGAACCGGATGCTGGAGTGCTGCCGATACTCGATCAGCTACCAAATGCTATCATCTTATATATCTATCTGACTACAGGAGGCCGGAGTGACGATCCCAGAGTCCGGATATCACTGCGATGTAGTGATCGTCGGCGGTGGCGCGGCGGGCTTGAGTGCCGCTCTGATGCTCGCCCGTGCGCGCTACACGGTAGTTGTCGTCGACAGCGGCGAGCCGCGCAACGCCACCGCCACGCACATGCACGGGTTCCTGACTCGGGACGGCATGCCGCCAGCGGACTTACTGGTAGCGGGTCGCGCCGAGGTACGCCAGTACGGCGTCGAATTCGTCACCGGCGTGGCGACTTCGGTGTCGGCGTCGGACAAGGGTGTGCGCGTACAGGTCGTCGATTCCGGCACCGTGCACGCACGCCGCCTGCTGGTCGCGACCGGTCTCACCGATGATCTGCCCGAGCTCCCCGGACTCGCCGAGCGCTGGGGCCGGGACGTGCTGAACTGTCCCTTCTGCCATGGCTGGGAGGTCCGGGATCAGATCATCGGCGTGCTGTCCACCACCCCGATGTCCATGCACCAGGCCATGCTGTTCCGGCAGTGGTCGGCCCAGCTGCGTTTCCTGCCGCACACCGGACCGGCGTTGAGCGACACCGACATCGAAGAGCTCACCGCGCGCGATATCGCGATCATCCCCGGCGAGGTGGCGGCCTTGCAGGTCGCCAATGATCGTTTGACCGGTGTTCGGATGAGTACCGGTGAGGTCGTCGAGTTGCAGGCGCTCGTGTGCGGGCCGCGCTTCTCCGCGCGCGGTGACCTGCTCGCCCCGCTCGGATTGACCCCGACCGCGCACCCGAGCGGCATCGGCGACTACATCGCCACCGATGCCGCGGGCCGCACCGCGGTGCCGGGCGTCTGGGCTGCGGGAAACGTCGCCGATCCGGCCAAACAGCTGATCGGCGCCGCGGCGATGGGCGCCGAGGTCGCGGTCGCGATGATCGACGATCTGATCTCGGAGGAAGTGCGCGGCGCCGTCGACTCCCGGCGAGCGGCGTCCGGCTCGAGGTAGCAGCAGGCCCTGCGGCTGGCAGGCTCAGCGGTTGACAAAGCTCAGCGCCGGCGGCTTCGGCCACCGGCGCTGAGCTGTCGTCACGGAGCCGGTGCGAACGCCCGCCGACGCTCGATAACGACGGAGACGAATGCGGTGGCCAGCGCGAGTAGCGCGATGATCACGCCGACCCAGATGACGTCGGCGATCGCCGCGCGAGAAATAACGACGCCGCCGATCGCCGGACCGATCGCGTTGCCGATATTGAAGGCGGACATGACAATTGCGACGGCCAGGGTCGGCGCCGCCACCGCGAAACCGATCACGCGCGAGCTGAGCGCGGCGGTCATCGAGAACGCGCACACGCCGAGGATGGTGATCGCGGCGGCCGCCGCGATCCCGTGGTGCACGACGGCCCGCAGCACCAGCAGCATGACGATCATCGCCACCAGACTGCCGATGACGTTTTTCATGGCGTTCAACTGTGCCAGCCGGCCACCGAGCGTATTGCCGACGAACAACCCGATACCGAACAGGAACAGCACGATCGGCACCTCATGCACGCTGATACCGCTGGCGTCGATGAGTAGCGGCTGGACGTAGGCGTACACGGTGAACAGGGCCGTCTCGAACAGCACGATGGTGGCGAGGGCGACGAAGACCCGAACCTGGACCAGGGACCGCAGTTCGCGGGCGACCAGCGTGCCCAGCCCGACCTCGGGGCCGTGGTCGCGCGGCAGCCTTGGCACGAACAATGCGACGAGTACGGCGCCGATGGCGCTCATCACGCCGATCAGCACGAAGATGACCTGCCAGCTGAACAGCGCGCCGACCAGGCTGCCGAGCGGTACGCCCGCCACATTCGCCAGCGTCATGCCGCCGAGGATCACCGCGATCGCCTGCGGCATCCGCCCGGGCCCGGCGAGGGCGACGGCCATCACCTGGGCCACGGTCAGCGCGGTCGCACAGGCCATGGCCGCGATCAATCGCATTGTGAACATGAGACCGAAGACCGGGATCACCGTCAGTAGGTCAGCGACGCAGAAGACGGTCACGGCGACCAGGAGCACGGTCTTGCGGTCCCGTCCGAGGGTCAGGACGGCCATCAAGGGAGCGCCGATCAGCATGCCGAGCGCGAAGGCCGTGATCAGCTGGCCGACCTGGGGTACGGAGACCCCGAGGGAGCCGGCGATCTGATCGACCAGCCCGGACACGATGAATTCCGAAGTGCCCAGCGCGAATACGCTGGCACCGAGGACGTACACGCCGATCGGTAGGCGTTTGGAGGTGCGGGGTTCGGCGGTGGTGTGATCTTCCTGCGTTGTCGTTTTGAGCAGCCGCCGTCGGATCTCGGACACGCTCGATCACACTCCTTTTTATATAGTTGTGCCGACGACCTCAGGCTTACGGCACACGATGAGGTAGTAGCCGATCTTTTCGCGACAGAGTTCGAACATTGTCGTTATGCCGGATTCGAAGTTATTGATCCGGTCTTTTCCATAGGCCGCGATCAAGTCGGCCCGTTGTTCGGCGAATCGGTTCAAGAATGCGTCATAGAACGGGCGCGCGTTGGCGCTGCAATCTAGTTCCTCGATCACCTCGAATCCGGCCGCGACGGCCGGCGCCACGGCCGCATCCATGCTGGTCGGCGGGTCCGGCACGGTGTTCGCCCGGAGTACTTCCCGTTGGGCCGCAGTCACGTCCGCGATTAAGGGGTACTCCGAGTAGATGAACCGACTGCCCGGCCGGAGCACTCGGTATATCTCGCCGAGCCATTTGTTCTTGTCCGGCGAGTTGGGCACCGAATCGAAGGCGATGGCGGCGTCGAACTCGTCGTTCGCAAAGGGGAGCGCGGCGGCGTCAGCCCAGGTGATGGCGATTTTCTCGGACAGGCCGGCGCGCGCGACACTGTCGGTCGCAGCCTGGACCTCCCAGCCGCTCACCGTGATGCCGGTGACCGATATACCGAGTCGCCCGGCCAGCTGAATGGCCGGTTCGGCCACGCCGCAACCCACATCGAGCAGATGCTGGCCGGGGTGCAGGGGGAGACGTTCGGCGATCATCCGGGTGAGCCTGGTCATGGCTTCGAGGAATGGTGGGTCGTCCTGGTCGTCGTCCCAGTAGCCGAGGTGCAGGTTGCCGCCGACGACCTGCACCAGTTCGCCGACTCCGTCGTAGTACTCGCCGACCTCATCGGTGGTGTCGACTGGTTTCTCGGCCATGATGACCTCCGCGTTTCTTGCCGGACCGCTGTTCGATTGAGGCCGCAGGGTTCGGTCGACTTCCGCGAAGGAGGCCCAGCCCGCCGTGTGGTGCCTACGGATTGAATACTACCGTAATCTATAGTAAGTCGTGATCTATCGCAGTGGATTTGCCGCAGCGCGTGGGCGAATTCGTGCGGGGCACTGACTGACTCGGTAGTGCAATTCACGCCCTGCGTGCGACCCGGGACGAGGCCCGTATTCTCGAGGATCCGTCGGAGGCTCGACCACGGCCTGCCGGAAACGTGCAGGCGGCCTGCGGATCTCGTGGCGCTGCGGCCCGGAGCTACTCCGCGTTGGCTTTGAGGACGTCCAACTGCATTTTCCAGCCGCCCTTGTTTTCCTCGGCCCGCTTCGCCCGCTCATCGTCGGGCAGGGCCAGTGCGGCAAAGCCGCTCTCGATCACCCGCACGCGGGTACCGCCGTCGCGCTCGGCGAGGTGGAACTCCACCAGGGTGGAGTTGCCGTCGCCGGGCATCGCGCCGGGGAAGGCCGACGCCCACCGATAGGAGGCGTAGTCCTGCGGCTGCACCGTCTCGACCCGGACGGGGAACCGGCCGTACTTCGGGTCCTCGATCACTTCGAAATCGCCTTCGCGCCTGCGACTTTGACCGGATCGGTCACCGTCGCCGACCCACCAGCCCGGTTCGGTCACCAGCTCCCACACCCGTGCGACGGATGCGTTGATGTCCACCTCGTGCTCGATCTTGTCGGCTGTGATCATCGGGAATCTCCTCTCCGGGCGGCAATACTGTGTGCGGCAGGATGTTCGCTGTGGCGATGGAGTGCAGTCCTAAGGTAGCGCGTTCGGTGCTCTGCCGACAGAGAATCGGGCCCGACGGCAGATCTGTGCTCAATGTCCTAGCGTCGGAGGGCTTTTGCGATGCCGACCGACTTCGCACGGGCGAGAACCGAGAAGGTTGTTCGTATCCTCGTGATGTCGACGCAGACAGCATGCTGCGCGGGGGCCGACGTCATGACGGGACGACAACCCCCGTGCAGGTCTCGGATCTCCTGGCCGGTGCGACCTCTTACAGATGGCCTGCCAATTGAGCCCCTGCGGCTTGGAGATTATCGCTGCCGAAGAATTCACGAAGCGCCGCGTCGTGCTCGTCGGTAGTGATGTACCCGTCGCCGTCGCCGTCGAGCGCTTGAAACATCTTCAACGCGTCGACCTGGCTGACACCGGAGATCGACTGCAAGGTCATCCACTCGCTCAATGACACATTGCCGTCACCGTCGACATCGCCGAGTTCGAAGGTGAGCTGAGCCAGTGGAATCGCGACCTCGTCGACGAAACGGGGATCTTCGTGTGCGGCGATCCATTCCTCGGTGTTGATTACCTTGTCGCCGTTGGCATCCGCGTGGCCCTGCAGGTCTTGCCACAGTCGGTTGGCTCGCTTGATGGTGCTCCGCCATTTGTCGGAGCCGGGCGGAATGTGGAATGCGTCGCACCACCTGTTGATCAACGCGTCGATGTCCGACTGATCGATCTTGCCGTCTCTATCGGCATCGTAGCGCTCGAAGTGCTTCGCGAATTTCTGCTGCTGGGCTTTCGTGACCATGGGATTCCCTATCTCATCCAGTCTGCCAGTGTGCGGACCTCTACTATCCCTACTTTACTGCCGGGTCGGCGGCTCTTCAAGAGGTAATTATAGTTTAGTGAAGTTAGTTCGGGTGGCTGCGCACATTGAATGTGAAGTGCGCGCATGTCCGAACGTCGCGAGGGAATGAACGCGGCCGCCGGCGGTCGTCGCCAGGGCGCGCGGCGGCAGGTGTGCTCGGTGCGTGCACGGCACGAGCCCGCATCGGGGAGCTGCTCGGGCAAGACGCGCGGCCGGCCGCCGCCGCGAAAACGCAAATGACGCTGGGTGTTTGCGAGAGTCTCCTACCATCGAGCAAGCATGAAAACGACCGAAAGCACCGCGGTCACCACTCCGATCGTCAGTTTCACGAATACTTCGACGAAGAATGCTTTCGTCGCTTCGCCGATGAGATGTCGCGCTGGTAGACCGACATCCGCGGCGCGCTCGATGGCCAAGGATCTGATGGTCTCGATTCGCCAGCCCAACGTCGACAACGCCACCGCCGACACGAATGCCGCGAGCGCGCACAGCGCCAGCGATCGCTGATTCGGCGGAGCGGGAACCGATCCGTAGGCCTCGGTGAACGCATTCGCCGCCAATGACAGCACCACGGCACTGGCCAGGTAGAAGGCGCCCGGGTGGACCGAGCCGAGGCTGGCGCTGATCTTACGAATCATCCAGCACCCTCGCCGATTCCGCCTCGAACAATTCCACTTCACGCGCCAGCTCGCCCAGCGCCACCACGTCGCACCTGGCCTTCGCCGCCGCCTCCAGTTCGATCAGTTTCTCGGCTCGCCGGGTCAATGCGGTGCGGCTGTTCGCCGTCGGGTCGCGGCGCTTGGTGCCGCTACCGCTACGGAGTTGTTCCGAGAGTTGCTGCAGTCCATTGATGCGACGGCGTAATTCGGTCTGCGCGGCGAGCGAAATGGACGTGACCTCGTTTCGGGCCATTTCCCGGCGTTGCCGATCCGATCCGGCGAGCAGGTCGCTCACCGTATCGATCAGATCGGTGGTCCCGTAGCCCTCCCGGTCGACATCGCCTTTGATCACAATGTCGCCGACGCCGTACCGGAGCAGGATATTTTTGGCGATCGCGCCTTTCAAGCGAGACCCCGTCACTACAGCGCGTGGCAAATCGGGCCTGTTACGAAGAATGTAGGACAAGACTTCGTAACCGGAGTAGTCGTCCTCGTCGGTGAGGTTGAGATCGATCAGCGCACAGTCCACCTCGGGATGTTGCAGCTCATCGATCGCGGCATCGACCCTGGTCACGTGTCGTACCTCGTGGCCACGGAGTACGCGCTGCACCGCCCGAGCAAATTTGAGATTGTCCTCGAGTAACAATACGATCGCCATCTACGCCCTCCTGCAGATAGGCAGAACAACCAGAAGAGTGGCGCCGGGCGCGCGTTCGACGTCAACGGTGATCTGGCCGCCCAGGTCTGTAACAATTTCTCGTGCTCGGGCCAAGCCGAGGCCACGACCTTCGCCTTTCTTCGAAAACCCTAGTTGGAATACACCGGCGACATCCTCGGGTTTGATTCCGGGGCCTTCGTCCGACACGGCGATGGAGACGGACCTGCCGGATACCGTCGCACTCACCGTTACGCGCCCCTTGCAGTCCATTGCCTCGATGGCGTTGTAGAGCAGGTTCTCGAACAGTGCCGTGACATCGCCCTTGACGCCACGGACGAGCACGCCGGCTATGTCATCGAGATCGAGTTCGATGACGCTGTCCGGAAACTCCAGACCGAGCCGATTGCGCAGTGCCGTCAGCACGCCGCGCACACTGATGCGGGCTACCTTCTGGGCGCGATGAAGTTCGGCAGGCGCGCGGGCCAATTCGGTGCAGCCTTCGGTGATGTCGTCGATCCACTGCTCGAGTTCGCCATCCAATTTCACGCCGCGCAGCTCTAGTTCCTCGCGTATCGCATGCACGTCACGCAGGATCGGGTCCACCGCTTTGCGTATTCGATGGGCGAAGTCGCCGTTGAGTCGTAATCTGGTCGCCTCGGCCCGCGACTCGGCAGCTTCCTCTCGCCGCCTGCGAACTTCGGCGGCGAGTCGTGCGCTCGCCAGCACGGCCGACGACAGGACGGGAAGCGCATCGCGCTCGAGTTGGGTGAACGTGTGCGGGGCAGGCACCCGGATCAAATGCAATCCCAGGAATACCCCTTCGGCGTGCAGCGGAATCATGCCCACCGTGTCGAGCGGCCCTTGGTGGGTGTCGAAGAGCTGTTTGAGCAGCCGGTGTGGACGGGACCTGGAATCGTGCAGGATCGGCTTGGTGTTCGATCTGAACCACTCCAGCGCGCGGGCGATGTCCAAGCCGGGCGGAACTCGCCAGCCGGTGCTCCGAAATACTTCGCTGAACTGCTCGCCCCGGCCTGCGAGCCACACACTCGATTCGGCCTGCGCATTGATCGCTTGCCGAACGAGTTCCACGCCCAAGGCGAGCGCGGCGCGCTCGTCCTCGCCGGTGCCCGACAACGTCAGTGCGCCGACCAGCCGGCGCAGTTGCTCCGAGAGATCCTCTCGCGCCGCGCTTTCGCTGATATGGATCGCTTCTTCGCGTGTCCTGGTGAGCCACACCGCGTCCTCGAGGGAAACGTCGGTCACCTCGATGCCGGTCTCGGCGAGCAGATGTGAATTCGTGGACTTGTCGAAGAGTGGAAAACGAATCGTGAGCAGCAATCGCTGCGAGCCGGAGAGTACGACATCGTCTACCAGGTTTCGCAGCACCGTGCCGGTTCGCACGATATTGTCGTGATCCGCTATTGCCTGGTCGCGTTCGAGCTTGTTCGTCAACAGGTTGACATAGTTCTCGCCGATGGCTTCGTCACTGGAATAGCCGTACAGACGCTCGGCACCGCGGGTCCACAGCCGGATGGCGTAGTTGGCTTCGGGACCCGCCGCCGCCCACATGGATACCGAGGGGTTGGCCGCCATCACGGTGAGGAGGCGCGCGTCGTGCTCATCCACTGCTGCTGTCCTTCACATCCACTGTTCGACCGCGTCCGCTCAACCGGCCGGTGGCACGGTCGGTTCCGTCGAGGGTGGGTCGAGCCGGACGGTGGTCAGGTCGACCGTGAGACCGTGCGTGGGCAACATGGCGGCGGCGCGAACGCGGCGGCCACTCGATTCGCGAGTGGTGGGGACCTGGAACAGCAGCGGCACGATGGGGGCATCGGCCAGCGCGACGCGCTCGGCCTTGCGCCATGCGGCGTCGGCCGATTCGCGGTCCTCGGCGCGGAGTGCTCGTTCGATCAGCGCGTCCACCTCGGGATTGTGGTAGCGGCCGAAGTTGGCGGGCGAGTCGGATTGCAGCAGCGGTTGCAGGAAGACGCGACCGTTGTTGTGCAGCCAGGCCGGCGACCACGAGGCGAGCGCGATATCCCACGCGCCGGACTCCGCCCGGGCCGGGTCGGCCAGGAGATCCAGACACTCGGATTCGGCCAATTCGACTGACTCGACGGTGATTCCGGCCTCGGCCAGGTCGGCGGCGTATCGGCGGGCGACCAGGCGTGCGCGCTCGGTTGCCGGATGGATCGCGGTGATCCGCAGCTCGCCCGGGTGGCCCGCGGCGGCCAGCATTGCCGCGCAGGTGGCAGGGTCGCCGCGATAGTCCGGCGTCGAGTAGGGGTGGAGATCCTGGTGGCCGTCGTTGTTCGGCGGGACGACCGAGCCCGCGATGCGGATGATCGGATCGTCGCCCAGTGCGGCGATCTCCACCGCGATGGCGGCCTTGTCGATCGCGTGGGCGATCGCCTGGCGCACCGGTACCTTCCGCAATGCGCCCGCGGCGTTGGGGCTACGGGTGTTGAACACCAGGTAGGGGTCCAGCGCGAAACCGAGATGGTGTTCGACCGGCGTTGCGGGATCGGCGATTCGGGCGCCCCACGCCAGATCCGCACGGTCCGTTCGGATCCGGTGCGCCACCTCGCCGGCGGTGACCTGTTCGGAGCTGACTTCGACGGCTTCGACTTGCTGACGCCGCACGGGGTCGGACTCCGCGCGCCACACCGGGTTTCGGGTCAGCCGTAGTTCCCGGCCCGGGGTGAAATCGATGGGCCGGTACGGGCCGTTCGACCTTATGTTGCGGCACAGCTCGACACTGCCCGGCACGAACAGGTCGTACTCGACCGGCGCGGGCGAGGCGCAGGGCAACGCCAGCATGTCGATGAAATCCAATGCGGGCCGGGTCAATTCGAAGACTATCGACTCGTCGTCGAGCACCAGCAGACCCGGAATGTCATGGCAGTTCTGGTATTCGGCCAATTCGGGCCCGGTCGGCACGGTACCGGCGAACGCGGCGGCATAGTCGTCGCAGTACTGCGCCATTCCCCTGATGGTGTCGGTGAAACAGGACAGCAACGCACTGCGGCGCAGTGGATTACCCATCCGCTTGAAGCCGCGCACCACGTCATGAGTGGTGACCGGGCGCTCGGGGTTGCTGTCCCAGTACACGCCGGGCCGCAGATGGACCACATAGCTCGTATGGCTCGCGCCCGTTCCGGCGTTGTACATAGACGGCACCGCGGTCGCCAGATCGGGTGTCGGCGCCACGGTCTGCCACGTGCGCAGGTCGGCCTGCGTTCGATAGGTGAACAGCTGCCGGGCGAACAACCGCACGACCCGGTCGATCGGAAACCTCGGGCAGCACACCGGATCCAACTGGTCGAGCGCGCCGGGACCGTACAGGCGCAGGATGGTCGGATCGGTCATGACATCTCCGCGGCCAGCCGGGCCATGATGTCGACGGCCCGCGCTATCTCGTCCTGGTCGTTGAAGATGTGGGTCGTGATGCGTGACGCGTAGTGCTGGTGTGGCGATCCGGCGACGTCGAACTCGGTCCACCTGGTGAAGAGCCGGTACTCGCGCTGGAGCCGCATGGTGTACTCGTGCACCTTCTTCACGTTCCACGCGTCTTCCGGACGCTGGAACGGATGTAAGGCGATCAACGGCGACCGCAGCGTGGGATCCGCGCCGGGGGAGTAGATCGCCTCCCGTCCGAAACGCTCGGCGATGAGTTCGCGCGCGTAGTCGGCGAGCAGCATGATCCTTCGCTCGATCCGAGCCCGGCCGATCTCGTCCCACATTTCGCAAGCCGTGGCGAGCGCGGCTCCGCGGGCGATGCTGGCACTGCCCGCGCTCTGCACGTAGTCGGCGATGTTGTCGCTCTCGATCGAGGTTCGTGTCCGGGGCGGCGGGCTGCCCTTCATCGGATACCAGGTGGAGATGATCGGCCAGAACGTGGGCAGCGGCAGCGGATTGTGTTGCGGGTGAACCTTGTTGCGCATGTAGAGCAATCCGGTACCCAGCGGGCCGCACTGGAACTTGGATCCGGAGCAGGAGATGAAATCCGCGCCGATCGCCCGCATGTCGATATCGAGCATGCCGGGGAGCAGCGCGCCGTCGAGCACCGTGATCAGGCCGTGCCGGTGCGCGAGCTCGCACAGCGCGCGCATCGGCAGCTTGGTGCCGGTGAACAGTGTGATCCCCGCGAAGGCAAGCACTTTCGTGCGCGGGGTGATCGCCGCCTCGAAGAGTTCGATGATCTGCTCGGCGTGCACGTCGTAACCGGTCGGCAGGGTGATCGTGGTGAGCTTGATGCCGAAACGGTTGCGTAGCAGGTTGAAGTTGGACAGCACGGAGTAGCACTCGTGTGTGGTGGTGAGGACCTCGTCGCCGGCGTGCAGATCCAGACCGTGGATGACCCGGGAGACGCCCTCGGTCGCATTGTGGGTTATCACCATCTCGTCCGGATCGACCCCGTAGGCCTTGGCGATGGTGGCGCGGTGGTCCGAATACATGCCCGGCGGATAGACATCGCCGAGACCGCCGGCCCACTGCCGGGTCACCCGGTCCACCGTCTCGAGCACGGCGTGCGGCATCGCGCCGACGGTGCCGGTGTTGAGGTGGATGGCGCCGGGATCCAGCGCGAACAGCCCGCGGATCTCGGACCACTCCGCGCTGCGCAGGTTCGGCGATCGCTCGGCGATCATCGTCGCTGCTCGGTGCCCTGGGATGGGATCGACGGCGCCGTTCATGGGAACCTCTTCCACGATGGGCTCGGCCAGCTCGAGCCGTTCAACTCCGTCGCCGGTCCGCCCGGTCGGCCGACCTTCGGCTGGCCATCGCCTCCGCGCGTGTCCGACGTACAACTAGCTATATGTTACATAAGTTTTCTCCAGATTTTGCGGCTCTTGGCTTTTGCGGCCCCCGGCCGTTCGTAAGCCACTCACGGCGCTGGGGGCTCCGTTTGCGCTCAGTCGGCTGCGGATCCGTTTTCGACCTCGCCTAGATCGCTTCAAAAAGCTATGGTTGATCTCGTGGAGGGCTTCCGAAGCCGAAGTCGGCCTCGTGGCGCACCGTCAGCTCGCTGCCTGACGGAGCCGAGCGCCGGCCCAGTGGTGCCGCGATGAACGGCGACGAGGGTGTGGCGGCCTTGCTCGCGGCGCTGCCGAAGGTGGAATTGCATGTGCACCTGCTGGGTTCGGCGGCGGTGGACACGGTAGCCGAATTGGCCGGAGCCCGACCGGATCTCGGGGTGCCCGCCGACCCGGCCGAACTACGCCGGTACTACCGGTTCACCGATTTCGCGCATTTCATCGAGGTCTACACCGCGGTCAACAGGCTGGTCACCAGCGGTCCTGCGATGGTGCGGCTGGTGACCGGCCTCGGCGACCAGCTGGCGCTGGACAACGTGCGTTATGCCGAGGTGACCGTGACGCCGCTGTCGCATCTGCGCATGGGTATCGCCGCCGCCGAACTCGCCGAGGCGCTGTCGATCGGCCGCCGTCTCGTGGCCGAACGCCATCGCATCCACCTGAATTGGATCTTCGATGTGTCGGCGGACGACGGTATCGCCGGCGCCTTCGCCACGCTGGACTGGCTGCTGCGCTACCAGCCCGACGGAACGGTCGGGTTCGGGCTCGGCGGCCCGGAACTCGGTGCGCCGCGCCGGCTGTTCCACCCCGCGTTCGAGAAGGCAAGGGCCAATGGGCTGCACGCGGTTCCGCACGCGGGGGAGACCTCCGATGCCGGTGAAATCTGGTCTGCCGCCCGTGATCTGGGCGCGGTGCGGATCGGGCACGGTATCCGTGCGGTGGCCAACCCCGGTCTGCTCGCCTATCTGGCGGATCGCAATATCACCCTGGAGGTCTGTCCCTCGTCGAATGTGCGCACCGGTGCGGTGCGCGCGCTCGAGGAGCATCCGTTGCCCGCCTTACTCGCCGCCGGTGTCCCGGTGACGCTCGGCTCCGACGATCCCGCGATGTTCGGCACGTCGCTCACCCGCGAATATCAGCTGTGCCACGACCGGCTCGGCCTTTCGGTTGCCATGCTCGCCGACGTGGTGGCCGCGGGGGTCGACGCGGCCTTCTGTCCGGCGCACGTGGCCAGGGACATTCGCCGTGACCTCGCGCAGGCGCGTCAGCGGTTCGATCGACCGCAGAGAACAGGGAGATGAGGCCGATGCGAACACGATTCGCGCTCACACTGCGCGCGGTGCGCGTCACGGGCACCGTCGTCGCGGTCGGCGTGCCCGCGCTGGCCGGTGGTTCGGTGCGCCGGTTGCGCCACGGCCCCGCTGCTGGCCGGCGGTTTGTCTATCATCGGCTGGTCGCGCTGTTGATGCTGCTCGGACCGACCTTCGTCAAGGCGGGACAGGTGCTCGGTACCCGCCGCGATCTGCTGCCGCCCGCGCTGTGTGACGAGCTGTCGCTGTTGCAGGATTCGGTCGCGCCACTGAATGCAGCGCAGACCGCGGTCGCCTTGGCCGAGGCCTACGGCGCGGAGGTGGATGACGTGTTCGCCTCGGTGGATCCGCGACCGGTCGCGTCCGGCAGTGTGGCGTCGGTGTATCGGGCGCGGTTGTGCTCGGGGCAGGATGTCGCGGTCAAACTGCGCAGGCCCGGTATCGAACGGACCATGTCCGAGGATCTCGCGCTGATCCGGGGCGGGGCGAAGTTCGTCGCGCGGCTGCCGGTTTTTCGCGGCGTGCCGGTCGAGGAAGTCGTCGCGAATATGGCGGGCGCCATCCTCGGGCAGCTCGACTTCGAACGGGAGGCCGACAATCTGCGTCGGCTGCGTAAAAACCTCGCCGAGGTGCCGCGGGTCTGGGTGCCCAAGGTGTATCCGGAGGCCTGTCGGCCGCGGTGCATCGTGATGGAGTTCATCCCGGACCTGGCGGTGGGCACTGCCGATCAGTGTTCGCCGGTCACCCGGCGGCGCTTCGCGGCGTCCGGGATGGCGGCGATGTATCAGATGCTGTTCGTAGACGGCTTCGTGCACTGCGACATGCATCCCGGCAATCTCTACTTCACGCGCAGCGCCCAGGTGGTGGTGCTCGACGCGGGCTTCAGCGTTCAGCTCTCCGACCGGCTGCGGCGCCTGTTCGCCGAGTTCTTCATGAACATGGCGATCGGACGCGGGCGCCATGCCGCCGAGATCGTCATCCGGAGTGCGGCCAGGGTCACCGACGACGCCGATCTCGACGGGTTCACCGTGCGGATGGCGGATCTCGTGGAGCGCAGCCACGGCCAGCCCGCCAGCGAGTTCAGCCTGATCGCCTTCGCCATGGAGATGTTCGACCTGCAGCGCCGCTTCGGCATTCACGCCGCGCCCGAGCTGATCTTCCCGCTGTTGTCGTTGCTGGTGATCGAGGGCACCATCCGGGAACTCGATCCGAACATGGATTTCCAGGAGGCGGCCAAGCCGCAGCTCATGCGCGGCCTGTTCGGTACCGACGGCGGCCGTCCTACGCTCGGTTGACCAGCACCGAGTCGAGTTCGACGGCGCGAAGCGCGCGGGCGGGGAAGTCGCAGTACCAGAGGTGACGGCCGTCCCAGGTCATGCCGGTCGGGTGGCCGGGGACGCGGAACGAGCCGACCTCCGCACCGGTCTGCGTGTTCAGCGCTCGGACCATCGAATCGCCGAAGTCGCCGTGCAGCACCAGGCCATCGACGTAGGTGAGGCCCGAGGGGGACTCGCCGCCCACCGGGTATTCGCGTTCGATCTCCATGGTCGTGTAGTTGCGCAGCTGTACTACGGTCGGCCCGCGCAGGCACATCCACAGCCCCTCCGGGCCGAATTCGATCCCGGTCAGCCTGCCGCTGGCGGGCAGCACCGCCTTCTCGCCGGCGGATTCCCCGGTTTCCGGGTCGATGAGCAGGAGCCGTTTGGGGCGCCCGCCGACCTGGACCAGCCGCGTGCCGTCGTAGCCGAGGTCGGCCCGGACGCGGGCACAGGCCCAGGAGCGCGTGACTGTTCCGTCGGACGGGTCGATGGCGAAGATCGTGCCCGCGTCCTGGTCGGAATGCCACAGCATCGAGCCGTCCCAGGTGAGCCCGCACAGGTAGGCGGTGGGCGCGGGCAGTGTTCTGACGATGGGTGCTGATTCGCAGTAGGTCATCTCGGCCTCTCCTGACCTGGCGGCAATCTAACTTCAAGAATATATTGTGAACTAGAGGTGATGCTGATGGAAGCCGATCTGGCCGATCTTGCGCAGGCGTACGTCGACCGCCACCGGCCCTCGACCGGATACCGGATCGCCGCACCGGCGACCGGCTCGCTCGACTGGGACGAGCACTATTGCCGCCGGGTGGCCGCATACTTCGAGCAGGCCCCGCGACTGGCCTACGACGCCGCCCTCGCGCAGCGCTACGACCGGTTCAAGCGGGAAAACCTTCAGCAGTACCAGGTGGTTGTCGATGCGGGCATCACGGTGCGGCCGTGGCTGGCTGCGGGTCAGCCCTACCGGCGCTCGGCTGAGTTACGTACGTCCGTGCGGAAAGCCGGTGAGCTCTACGTATACCTGACGAGCTCCGGCCATGGTCCGGTGCGCGACAACGAGTTTCACCCGATGCTGGAATCGTCCGGCATCGTGGTCGACGGGGTAGCGCTCAGCCACAACGACGTGTTCCGGGTCGTGCACGACGTCTTCGGGCATGTGCTGTCCGGCCGCGGGTTCTCCGCTCGCGGCGAGTTCGAAGCCGCCTTCTGCCACATGGGGATGTACTCCGCCGATGTTCACCCGGTGCTGTTCACCGAGCAGATCGCCCAGATCTGCTGGTTCTTCTTCGGCCCGCGCGCGCACGAGCGCCGGTACCCGCCGCAGAAGGTGTTCGAGTTCCCCGGTCACTATCTCGCCGAGTTCCGGAAACTGTTCAAACTCTAGGCAAAAGTAGCTTCATTTAGATATGGTGATCTTATGACTGATCTGGTGAGTAGTGGGAAGATCAGCACTTCGACACTGGGGGAGTCGGTCCGGCCGGACTTTCCCATCCTGGAGCGGCGCTTCGGCCCGAATCCGTTGGTCTACCTGGACAATGCGGCCACCTCGCAGAAGCCGCGCGCCGTGCTCGACGCGCTGGTGAATTACTACTGCGACGTCAACAGCAATATCGGCCGGGGCTACTACCAGCTCAGCATGGCGGCCACCGATGCCTATGAAGCGGCGCGCGACAGCATTCGACGCGCGATCAACGCGGAGCACGCCGACGAAGTGGTTTTCACCCCCGGCACGACCGCGGCGGTCAACCTGCTCGCCGATACCTTCGGCCGGTCTGCTGTTTCCGCCGGCGACCAGGTCGTCGTCACCGGTATGGAGCACAACTCCAACATGCTGCCGTGGCGAAGACTGTGCGAGACCACCGGCGCCGAGCTGGTCGTCGTTCCGGTCGGCCCCGAGGGGCGCGTAGCGATCGACCGGTTCGCCGCAGCGCTCGGACCTCGGGTGAAACTCGCCGCCGTCGCGCATGTGTCCAACGTGCTCGGCACGGTGAACCCCGTTCGGGACATGATCGGCGAGGCGCATCGGCACGGCATTCCGGTGCTGGTCGATGGTGCCCAGGCGGTACCGCACCGGCCGGTGGACGTCCGCGACCTCGACGCCGACTTCTACTGCTTCTCCGGGCACAAGATCTACGGTCCGATGGGCATCGGCGTGCTGTACGGCAAGCGGGAGTTGCTGTCCCGGCTCGAGCCCTATCAAGTGGGTGGCGGCACGGTGAAAGGAGTGACCCTCGACGAGCCGGTCGCCTACGTTCCGGTGCCGGCCCGGCTCGAGGCGGGCACGCCGCACATCGCCGGAGCGATCGGGCTGGCCGCGGCGTTCGATTACGTGCAACAGCTCGGGTGGACCGAAATTCAGCGCCACGACGACCTTCTGGTGTACGCCGCGATCGAAGCGCTGGAAAGCATTGCGCGAGTTCGGATTCTCGGTGACCCGGCGGCCCAGCCGAGCGGGATCGTCTCGTTCGTCGTCGACGGCATCCACCCCTACGACGTCGGCGGCCACCTGGATCGGCACGGTGTGGCGGTGCGCAGCGGGGTGCACTGTGCCAACGTCTTCATCGACACCTTCGGCGAAGTCGGCACAGTTCGCCTGTCGTTCGCGGTGTACAACACCGAAGCCGAGATCGATCTGGTCCGGCGCGCACTGGCGACCGTGCAGCCCGGTTTCTGGACCGCGGAGCATCCCACCGAACGGTTCCTGGCGACCGATCCGGCCACCCAGAACCAGCATTGACGGGACAGGTGTGCCATGACGACTGCCGAGTTCGATCCGGTGAGCTTCAAACGGACGCAACGCGCCAACTGGAATGCGATCAGCGCAGGCTGGCTGTCCTGCTCGCACGACTTCGAAACGGGTGGCGCACCGGTGACCGCGCGGTTGCTCGAACTCGGCGGCGTGCGGCCGGGTCTCCGGGTGCTCGACGTCGGTACCGGGACCGGGGAACCGGCGCTGTCCGCCGCCGCCGTCGTCGGCGCGACCGGAGCGGTCACCGGCATCGACCTCGCGCCGGACATGATCAGCCGGGCCCGGGACCGCGCACGCGGTGTGGGCAATGTCGAATTCGCGGTCGGTGACGTCGAATCGCTGTACTTCCCCACCGCGTCGTTCGACGTCGTGCTCAGCCGATGGGGCTTGATGTTCGCGGTCGATCACGTCGAGACGTTCCGGACACTGGCGCGGGTGCTGGTGCCCGGCGGCACACTCGCCGCCGCCGTATGGTCCGCTCCAGGCTCGGCAGCGCCGATGATGTCCCTCGGCTTCCAGGTGATCGCAGGCCGGCTCGAACTACCACCCCCGCCACCGGGGGCGCCCGGGCCGTTCAGCATGGGCGACCCGGCGGAGGTCGGCGCCGAGTTGACCAAGGCCGGTTTCCGCGAGGTCGAGGTGACCTCGTTCCGGGTGCCGTTCGTGCTCGAATCCCCGGAGCGTTTCATCGAATTCAACAAGGTGGTGATTCCACCGGGCCTGAAAACCATGCTGCGGGACAGGTTCGGCAGTGCCGACGATCCGGAGACCTGGGCGGCAGTGGGCCAGGCCGCCGAGCCCTACCGCACGTCCGACGGCAAGGTCGCCCTGCCGAGCGAGGCCTTGCTGCTGCGGGCCGTCGCGCCGATCGGCTGATGATCATGCGCTTCGACACCAGGCTCGTGCACAGCGGGCAGCGGCCGTCGCCCGGCACCGGTGACATCGTGCCGCCGATCCATGTCGCCACCACCTACGATCGCTTCGCGCAGGAACCACTGCGGCACTTCTACTCTCGTGGCGAGAATCCGACCAGGGAAGCGTTGGAAGAATGCCTGGCGTCGCTGGAGGACGCGCGCTGCTGCGCGGTCTTCTCGTCGGGGCAGGCGGCCGCGACCACGATGCTGTCCGTCCTGACGCCCGGGCAGCGAGTGGTCGCCTCCGATGACGTGTACGGCGGAACTTACGCATTGCTCGCGACATTGGGTCGACTCGGGATCCAGGTCGACTATGCGGATCTGACCGATCCGGCGGAGGTGCGGCGTGCGCTGGCGACCGACACCGCGATGGTGTGGGTGGAAACGCCGAGCAACCCGTTGCTGAAGATCACGGACGTGGCGGAGGTCAGCCAGGTGGCCCATGCGCGGGGTGCGGTGGTGGTCGTCGACAACACGTTCGCGAGTCCGGCCCTGCAACGCCCCCTGGCGCTGGGCGCGGATGTAAGCCTTTACAGCACAACCAAATTCATCGCGGGCCACGCCGACGTGCTCGGTGGTGCGCTGGTGTGCGACGACGAGGCGTTGCATGCCGGATTCGTCGAACATCGCACGGTGACCGGCGGCGTACCCGGCGGGCTCGACTGCTATCTGGTGCATCGGGGCGTGAAGACGCTGTCCTTGCGGGTGACTCGCCAGACCGTCACCGCGCGCTCGATCGCCGAGGAGCTGTGCGAACACCCCGCTGTCACTGAGGTTTGTTATCCCGGTCTGCCGTCGCATCCCCAGCATCGCCTGGCCGGCCGGCAGATGTCGGGACCGGGCTCGATCATCAGTTTCCGCTACCGCGGCGATCCCGAAAAACTGATGGCGCGGACGCAGCTGTTCGCCTGCGCGGTGAGCCTCGGCGGCGTGCGATCGCTGATCGAGTGCCCGGCTCTGATGACGCACCGACCGATACCGCGTGCGGTCCGGCACGCGGCCGGCCTCACCGACGACCTGATCCGGCTTTCGATCGGGATCGAGGATCCGGCCGATCTGCTCGAAGATCTGACGACTGCGCTGGAAGGTGACTCATGACGAATTCTGCTGCTACCCAAGGATTCCAGCTGCTCGACGGTGGCAATGCGAGTGAGCTACAACGCGCCGGGTTGCCGGTGCGCCCGCCGTGGTGGACCTCCGCGGCCCTGCTCACGGACGCCAACCGGCGGGTGCTGCAGTCGGTGCACGAGGCGTATCTCGCCGCGGGCGTCCAGGTGATCACGGCGAACACCTTCCGGGCGAACCTGCGTGCCCTGAGCCGGACCAAGCTCGACGACGCGGGCCGGGCGTGGATCGTGCATGCCGCCGTAGGGGTGGCCCAGGCCGCGCGGAAACAGGCCGGTGTGCTCGATGCGCGGATCGCCGGCTCGATCGGACCCGTCGAAGACTGTTATCGACCGGATCTGGTGCCGTCCGACGCGGAACTGCGCGCCGAGCACGGCTGGCTGGTGCGCGAGCTGTCGCGGGCCGGTGTGGACCTGTTCCTCATCGAGACGATGAACAACATTCGAGAAGCCAGAATCGCGCTGGCGCAGGTGCTTTCCGCGGGCGGACGGGCCTGGGTGTCGTTCGTGTGTGCCGATGACGCGACGCTGCTGTCCGGGGAGCCGGTGACCGGTGCGGTGCACGCGGTGTCCCGCGACGGCGCCGAGGCCGTTCTCGTCAACTGCACCTCGCCGCACGGAACGGAAGTTGCGCTGAAAGCGCTGTGCCGCGGCCGGTCGGGGCTGATCGGTGCCTATCCGAATATCGAGGACCGGACCGGCCTGCCCGCCTACGAGCATGTCGATCGCGCCGTGCCGTCGGGGTTGGCCCCCGACGAGTTCGCGGAACTGGTCGCGCGGTGGCGCGCCGACTACGGCTTGGACATCATCGGCGGGTGTTGCGGCACCTCTCCCGACCACCTGGCGGCGGCGAAAAGGTTGTGGAGTACGGCAGTCACGACGTGAGGGTCTGGCCAGAGATCTGGGCCGGATGCGTAGTTGCCCGCTGCGTGGCGTAGCGCAGATTACTATATATTAAGATATTCTTGCAGTAGAGATGTGCTGCGGACTGTCGGGCGA
This sequence comes from Nocardia suismassiliense, assembly GCF_900269665.1. Lineage (GTDB taxonomy): Bacteria > Actinomycetota > Actinomycetes > Mycobacteriales > Mycobacteriaceae > Nocardia > Nocardia suismassiliense. Next base: position 5,643,884 of record NZ_LT985361.1, on the reverse strand, counting down.
CCGTCGATAGGCAGGTCCGCGGCCAGGGCCGAGCGGCTCGGATGAACTCCGGCCGCGCCGGCTGCTTTCCCTCGGCCCCCAGCGCCGAGTCTTATTTCCGGATGGCATGAGTTCCCGCTGAACAGGCTGCGGCCGGTCCTGTGACGCCGGTGCCACACCGTTAGCTCGCTAGGTACTGACTGCCGGGTAGGTTGGCCGCAGCTACCGGAGGGGAACATTTACCGTAGTATCAATGTCACTAGTAAGTTGTAGTGACCTAACATCCGAGGTGCTCACATGGGAACGAAGCGCTACGCGCAGATGTGTGCAGTCGCGGCTGCGCTCGACCTCGTCGGTGAGCGCTGGACCCTGCTGATCATCCGCGATCTGATGACCGGTCCGAAGCGGTACAACCAGCTGCTCGAAGAGACGCTGGTCGGCATCGGACCGAACTTGCTTGCGGCGCGGTTGCAGATGCTCACCGAACACGGAGTAATCCAGCGTGAGTCCGTATCCGGTGACGGCCGTGGTGTGCAATACCGGCTCACGGCCAGCGGCGAAGCGCTGCGACCGGTGATCATCGGGTTGGCGTCGTGGGGTTTGTCGCACATCTCCTCCTACGAGCAGGACGGACTCGTGCGCTCCGAGTGGGGGCGCTTGGCGCTGGAGGCGATGATCACCGTCGGGCCGCCGCCCGACGTCGACGAGTCGTACGAGTTCCGGATCGGCGACGAGGTGTTCCATGTGCTGTGCGAGAACCGCACCGCTCGCGTCGTCGACGGATCCCCGGATGACCCCACGCTTGTCGTCACCGCCGACCCGGAGACGTTCATCCGGATCGGCACCGAGCAACTCGGCATCCTCGACGCGATGCTGTCGGGCAACCTGACGGTCAGCGGTGATTCGACCTCGCTGTCGCGCTGCTTGCGACTGCTCGACCTCGAGCTCACGTCGACGACGCAGGCCGCTGCCGAGGCGCACGCCGACGTCAGCTGATTCGACCATGATTCAGTCGGCGCGGCGGCCGGCGAGCACCCGCACGTCGTTGCCCAGGTGGTCGGGTTCGGCGTAAGGCTCGAGTGCGCGACGCAGACTCTCGGGTACCCGGGTCGGCTCGACCCGGGTTCCGTTGCCGCGCATACAGGCAACTCGTTGCCGACCCCGCGCCACCAGGTGTTCGGTCCCGGTCCGGTCATCGATCTCGAGGTAGGCGAAGGCGAATTCGATCTGCGTCTGGGTGAGGTCGACCAGGGTCATCCGGATGGTGAGGCGTTGGAACGCGGTCAGTTCGGCGAAGTACTCACACTCGCATTTGATGGTGAAAAGCTTGAGGTCCCGGTTGATTTCGTCGAGCACATCGGGCGCGTGCTCCACCAGGAACATCTCCCGGCAGCGACCCTGCCAGCGAAAGTAGTTCACGAAGTAGACGTTGCCGACCAGGTTGGTTTCCTCGAAGCCGACGATGTGGGAAATCTCGTAAGAGCGCACGTATCAACCTTTCTCGGTCACCGAGAACACCACCGGTTGCTGCGGTGTCGGTGACGCCAGGGTGGTGCTGAAGGACCAGACGATGTCGGTGCCGTGCCGCAGGGCCAGCCAGCCGTCGGCCGCGGCACGGTTGTCCAGGGTCAGTCGTGGTCTGGTGACCGTGCCGCCGAGTTTCGTCACCGCTTCGCGTGCGCTCCAGACCCGGGTCGCGGCGGTGGCGAACGACTCGCCGGTGGCCCGGCAGCACAGCTGCGCGAGCGCGACACCCGAATTGCCCAGCAGGCCGGTCCATTGCGCCTGTGTGCGTTCCTGGACCGGTTCGATGTCACAGCCGACCGGGCATGCGGCGACCACGGCGACGGTGAGACCGGCGCCGTGCGAGAAGCTCGCGTGCCCGTCCGGTATCTCCGGCCGCCCGTCGGGCCGGTGCCTGATCACCACCGCGCGCCCGAGTGCGGCGGCCAGCGCGCGCCGGGTTGCTTCGCGGCGGCCCGACATCCGTGGGTTGGTGTCGTCGTCGGCGACCGGTAGCTGCGCCCGTTCGCGCACGATCGCCAACTGAACCGGCGACGGGAGCAGGCTATCGAGCCGCCGTTGTAGATATGGACCGAGCAACTCAGGCACCCATCCGGACGGTGACGCGATCGGTGCCACCGCAGAGAGTTCGAGCGCCTCCCAGAGCGCGACGACTGCGCCGTTCTCGTCGCGCACAACGACGTCGTATATGTACGTCGATTGGTCGTGGGACCGTTCGCGCGCGGCCAGAACGACCGTCCGGACGTCGGGCGCTATCGGAAGGGAAAGCACGCGTGCGACTTTCGACGGCAGCAGTGTCGAGTCGGGCACGCAGACCTGGATGGCGTGCATGAACGCGTCGCGGGCCGCCGGGTCGTCCAGCACCAGCGATTGCGGCAACATCGGGGAGAACCAGCGCTGATCGCCGACGCGAATTCGGGCGACGCATTGCCGGGCGGCCAGCTGATGGTAATCCTCGACCGACCGAAAGATCGGTCCGTGGAACATGATTCGGTCGTAGAAGTCGGTGTCGACCGCCATGCCGAGGCCGGAGGTCGTCGTGGCGGCGGTGTGCGCGAATTCGGCCAGCCGCTGGAGTGGTTCGGTCGCCGAAGTCGAGATGGCAGGGACCACCATGTCGTCGTGCCGGCAGACGCCGCGGAAATGGTCGATCTGAAATGCCGTGGTATTCGACCGGATCGCCACCCGGACGGTGTCGCCCGATCTCAGGGCAGCCACCCGGATCGTCGTGACACCCTCCGGTGCGGCGATGATCGGCCGGAGGAATTCGAGATCGTGCAACTGCACCGGGCGCCGTGCCCCGAACAACGCGGTGGCGGCCTGCGCCATCGCCTCCATTCCCATCACCGCGGGAAACAATGCGTCGCGGGAGAATTGGTGATCGGCGAGATAGGGGTCGGTCGCCGTCGAAATGTCGGCGTCGGCGAGCAACTCGATTCCGGGCACATGCAGGCGCGGACGCTCCAGAAACCGCAGCAGCGGAAGTTCGACCTCGTCGAATCGGATCGTCGGCAAGCCGCCGGTCCTACCGATCGCGACCACACTGGTCGGGCAGGCCGGGGTGCGCAGCAGATCCAGCATGAGCTCGACGCCCACGTCCGTCGGAATCGGCTCGATCCCTTCCCGGACAAGGGAATCCAGCACGCCGAGCCGTTCACCCATCCCGGTGCCTGCCCAGACCGACCATTCGATGGTGAGGCACCGGCAGGCCGGCTGTTCGACGGCGAGGGTATCGATGGCCGAGCGCAACCAGTCGTTGGCGATCGCGTAATGCCCCTCACCGCGCAGCCCGGCCCGGCCGATGATGCTGCCGAAGCCGACGACCAGGCGAAGCTCGGCAGGCCGGAGCGATTCGAGAAGGTTGCGTAGGCCGTCGACCTTGGGCGCGATAGTTCGTGCCATGTGGTCACCGGTCAATGATGCGATCGCCGCGGGGGTGTTGATTCCGGCGCCGTGCAGGATGCCGGTGATCGCACCGAGCTCGCGACGGATCGTGGCGATCGTGTCGGTGACTTGGTTCGGGTCGGTCACGTCGGCGGTGAAATAGTGTGCGGCGATACCGGATTCGCGGAGCCGGGTCATGTTCGTGGCGATGTCGGGATCGTCGGCGGGGCTTCGAGCGATGAGCGCAAGCGCGCATCCGGTCTGCTTCGCCAGCGCGACAGCGCATTCGATGGTGATGCCGCGCACCCCGCCGGTGACCACAACCACGTCACTCGCGCCGAGTGGCAGATCGGCCTCGGCCAGCGGTAGCTCGCGAAGTATCGGTTCGGTTCGGTTGCCCGCCTTGTCGTAGTGGACTTCCCGGAAGGCGGTGGTCGCGGCGATATCAGCGCACGACAGCCGCGCGGCGTGCTCGGGCGCCAGGTCGGGGGCTAGATGGACGACAGTCGTCCGGACGGCGGGGGCCTCCAGATGCACTGTCTTGGCCAGTGCCGCCGCGTCTCGGCCGTCGTCGACCACGACCAAACGAGACCCGGTGTCGATCGCTGATCGAGCCGCGGAAAGCATACGGTCGATGGCGATTTCGGCCGGTTCGGCCGCACCGACCCGCAGCAGCACACCGTCGCCGAGTCGAGCGGTGTCGAGCTGGTGCTGGATGGCCGCGGTGAACCGATCGTCCTGCGGCGCGAACACCCGCCACCGTCCCGGCTCGTCACCACGGTCGGTGACCGGCGGCACGGCGGAGCTGACCAGGTCGATAGTGAACGGCCGCACCCAGATATCGACGCCGGTCAGCTCGTCGGCAGGCTTCGCCGGTGCATCATTGCGCGCCGTGTGCGCGAGGTCATCGATCGCCTCGGCGAGCTGCGCGATCGTCGCGGTGGCGACATTGGTGGTCGGTTCCGGTATTTCGGCGCCGAGCAGCGCGAGCGCGTCCGCGACCAGCTGCGTGATGGTGATGCTGCTCAAATGCAGATCGTCGAGCGGGTGGATCTCGGGGGTGATCTCCTCGATGGGCAGTTCGACGCGTTCGGCGATCAGCCGCTGCAACGTCGGCAAGGACGAGGTGTCGTCAGCCCAGGCCGGGTCGGGTTGATCGGCCACCGCCGGCTGCGCTACCCCGTGCTCGATGGGCTGCGTGCGGGGGAGGAACGAGTCGTTCGGTGCTTGCTCGCAAGGGCTTTCGATGAAAACGAACTGCTTGTCGAGCGAGATCGTCCGATTGAAGCGTTCGGCGGCGAACCCGTCCAGGTCGGGCCGGGCGCCGAGCACATAACAGGCGGCGAGGGTGCGCAGGATCCCGGCGACGGAGTCGCCATCGGTTTCCATTGCGACAGTGGGCATTCCAGGGCAGACATCAGCCGCTAGGGCCGAGAGCGTCGAACCCGGGCCGACCTCGACGAGCAGATCGCAGGTCTGCGCGAGCTGCGACAGCGCGGCGGCGAACTGGACCGGTGCGTGCACCTGGCGCTCGAGCAGATCGGCTACGGCGCAGCCGGGCTCCAGCGGGCTCGCAGTGACGGTCGAGAACAAGCCGGCCCGTTTGACCTTGCCGAGATCGATCTCATCGAGATAGCGGCGGAAGGCGTGGGCGGCGGGCGCGACCAACGGTGAGTGGAACGCATGCGAAACGGGCAGTGTGCGGCAGCGCATTTCGGCTGCGCGCGCGCTCACCAGCACCGCGTCGACCGCGTCGGTGGGCCCGGCGACCACGGTGTGTTTCGGACTGTTGTACCCGGCGATCACCACGGGGCTGCCGTTCAGCAAGGCCGCCACCTGATCAGCGCCCGCGAAAATTGTTGCCATGGTGCCCGGCTCCGCCACGGCAGCGGTCTGCATGGCCTTGCCGCGGAACGCCGCTGTGCGCACCAGCTCGGTTTCATCGAACACACCCGCCCAGTAGAGCGCGGTCAATTCCCCCAGGCTGTGCCCGACGCAGCCGACGACGTGCATGCCGACGGAGTCGAGCAGTCGCAAGCCGGCGAGCGAGGCCGTCACGATGCGCGGTTGCGCCGCCTCGGTGGCCGCACCTTCGGCGTGGACGCCCACCTGCTGGTACAGGTCGGCGATCACGGCGAATCGGCGAGCGGGTGCGCCGCCGTCGCCGTGCCCGGGGGCGCCCTGCCCGGGAAACATCAGCCCGATGCGCGGGGCGGATCCGATTCCCGCACTGAGGAATTGGCCGGAGCCCGGAGCGAACCGGGGCCGTTCACCGGCCACGAGGACGTCGGCCAGTTCGGTCAACCGGTCCGCGGCCTGTCGTTGGCCGGTGGCGCCCACCGCCGCTTTGATCGGTAGTCGCGGATCGATCCGGGTCAACTCGGTGGCGAGATCGCCGAGTTCGGCGAACGAACAACGCTCGGCGAGTGCGGCGACCCTGCGTAGCTCTGCTGCCAGTTCGAGGGGTGTCGCCGCTGACATGACGAACAGTTCCGCATCCTGCGCGCTGCGCGCCAGGCGGGTACTGGCCGCGCGCGACAGCGTGTGCGGTGGCAGTCGGCTCTCCAGCACGACATGGGCGTTGCTGCCGCCGAAACCCAGCGAGGAGACCCCGGCCCGCCGGGGAGCCACGGTGTTCGGGTCGTGCAGTGTCGTGTGCTCATCGTTGGGGTCCGGCCATCCGAATGCGCTGTCGGGCAGCCGAAGTCGATTCTCGACGTCGCTGAGGACCGGATGGGGCCGGTCGGTACCGGTGATCGGCGGAATGGTGCCGTGGTGCACGGCGAGCGTGGTCTTGATCAGCGCCGCGATGCCGGCCGCCGCCTTCGTATGACCGATATTGCCCTTGATCGATCCGATCGCCACCGGTGGCCTGCCCGCACTGCGCGCCGCGACGGCCGTATTGAACACCTCGAGCTCGGTTCGGTCACCGACGACGGTGCCCGCGCCGTGGCCCTCGAGATAGTCGACGGTGTCCACCCCGAATCCCGCCATGCGGTACGCGCGTTCGATGGCGCGCAGGTGGCCGTTGTGTTCGGGCCGGGTGATGCCACCGCGACCGTCCGAGGAGATGCCCCAGCCTGCGATCGTCGCGTATATCCGTGCGCCACGGGCGATCGCGTCCTCCTCGCGCAGCAACACGAGGATGCCGCAGCCCTCGCCCGGCCAGAAGCCGTTCGAACGTTGGTCGTACACGCGCATTTCCGAGGTCGACAGGGCGCCGGTTTTCGCGAAGCCGACCAGTTCGAACGGGTCGATGGAGATGTCGACACCACCGACGATCGCGGCGTCGAGGTGACCGGCGAGCATGGCGTCACCGGCCTGGGCGATCGACAAGAGCGACGACGAGCAGGCGCCGTCGACGGTGAAACCGCCACCGCCGAAATCGAAGTGGTTGCAGACGCGCCCGGCGATCGTATTCGCCAGGCCGCCGGCCAGACTGTCCTCGGTGATCGCCGGGAACGGTGCCTTGTAGTCCGCCTCGTACTCGTCGAGAAAGGCGGCGATCTGCGCCGCGGGCCAGCCTGTGCGATGCAGTGCGCCGGCCAGCGTGCGACGCACATATGGCCACCGCAGCCGCATGCCCGAAGCGCGGGTCATATCGCCGGTGAGCGTATTACCGAGAATGACGCCGGTGCGCTTTCGGTCCAAGCCTTCGCCCGCGGGAAAGCCGGCGTCGTCGAGCGCCGCCGCCGCGGTGTCCAAGGCGAGCCAGTGCACGATGTCGGTGGACCGGAAGGTGTTGGCGGCGACGCGATGTCTGGCCCGATTGAAGGTCCAGCCTTCGATGACCGCCGCATGGGTCGCGTAGTGGCGGTCCGCCGCCGCGGGATCACTCGCGTAGTAGTCGGCCGCGTTCAACCTGGCGGGTGGGATCGGCCGGAATGCGCGTCGGCGGGCCAGGACGTTGTCCCACAGCTGGGCCGGAGTCGCGGCGTCGGGAAATCGGCACGCCATACCGACGATCGCTAGTCGAACCATCGGTCATGCTCGCTGAATCGTGGGGCCGGGGGACAACACCGGCACCCGTTCGGTGCTCTGGCGTTCCGCGGCACGGGCTCTGGCAGCCTTCGTCCAGTGGGCAGCCCAGGCATAGCCGCCCCGGATCGCGCAGACGATCGTGACGGCGAAGAACAAGGTGTAGACGACGTTGAAGACCATCAGCAGTCCGTACACGGTGGCGGCCGATGCGCCGAACATGAACTGGGCTCGGGCCGGGAAGGGCGTCGTGCCGGGGTCGGTGATCATGTAGTTGGTGAACAGGATGAATGCGGTGCCGGTCATCATGCCGAGCGCGGCGACCAGGGCGACGTCGAACAGTGCGTGCCGGACCACGGCCTGAATCACGAACCCACCGAGCCAGCCGATGATCAGCGGAACCCGCCGGACCAGGGTCGCGTTGATCACCGTGCCCGCGACGAGCAGCACCAGCGGGACCGCTATCCGGAACATCGTATTTATGTTCTCGCCGAATTCGTAGGGCGGCGCGATGCTGATCCAGGTGCTGAAGCACAGCAGCGCCACCGTTATCCCGAAGTTGGACGGGTTCAGGAAATGGCGCATCCGCCCGGCGAACGGGGCTTGGAACACATACTTGCTGGTGATCGCCACCGCTACGGCGAACAGGACCGGCCAGAATTGGTTGTTGGCGTAGAGCAGCATATTCACCGCCAAGGCGGTGATGTGCGCCGGTAGCAGGAACTCGTACACACCGCGGGCGCCGCGACCGAGGAATCGCGGTGACGTGCTGTGCGCCCACGCGGTGATCATCTCGAAAACCAGATCGATCACGTAAGCCGACAAGATCGCCAGAATCGGCCACAGCGGTGGCTGTTCGAAACCGAGGATGGTGTAGCCGACAATATTGAGCACGGTCAGCGAGAGGGCGAAATTTCGTAGCGCCAGATATCGCACATCTCTTTTGACCGGTTCGGTGGTCGGCGCGGCACCGTTGGTGGTGGGCGGTGCGATTGCGGTCGCACCGTTGCCGCGGGGTGGTGCGGATGGCTGATCGCGAAGGCTGTGTTTACGGTTGAGCAGAGTCATGGTTTCGTGATCCCCTCGGCGATCTCGGTGGCCGTATCGGTCAGCATCAGCGTGTGCGTGCCGGGCGTGAGCTGGAGTGTCTGGTGATGACGGGCACCGGCGGTGTCGAGCCATTCGATATCGGCCGCGACCGGGGCGCTGGCGGCGCCGAGTCCGAAGTGCACGTCGAAACTGCGTTTGCCGCTGTGACCGCTGCCGCCGTCGAGTTGGCTGCGGGTGGTCCGGCCGTCGGCGGTGCGCACCGTGACGACCGCGTTGTAAGCAGGCTGTCCGGCGACGGTCGCGGGCGTACCGGTGGCCGGCTGCGCCGGTCGATACAGCCGCAATGTCAGCGAGTTACCCAGGTCCGGTGATTGATTCGCGAAGAACGCGGGCGGCCCCCATTGGCGGGCGACCGCGAAATCGAGGGTGCCGGTGCCGGTGGTGTCGCCGATGGCGACCCCGCGCGTGGGTATCTTCGCGTTGGTGCCGACCTGTTCGGTGATGTCGACGTACTTGCCGTTACCACCCTTGGCGAACAGCGCCATCGGGTGCCCGCCCGCGATGTCGTCGCCGGGGGCGACTCGCGGCCACATCACCGGGTCGTGCAGCACGACGTCGTTGGTGGTCGCGAGCTCCTGCAGCCAAGCCCATCGGTTACCGCCGTCGCCTTGGACGAACCCGGAAGTCTGCAGCACGTCGAGGGTGCCGGAGTTGCGCAGATCCGCGGCTTTCATATCCCAGCCCCAGCCCGTCCAAGCCAGTCCGAGCTGTTGGGCCTGTTGCGAGAACGGCGCGCGTCCGGCAGCGAGTTCGCGACGCATGTCGTCGGGCGTGCTCGTATTGTTGCGCCAGACGAAGTTGCTTTCCTGAATGCCCCATGGGGTGGTGATATTGCTGACCACCATGTCGAATTGCCCGCGATCGTACATATCGACGAAATCGACGCCCATACCTTTGAACGAGTCATGCCCGAGCACAAAAGATTTGGGGTCGGTCCAGGTTCGGTTGCCCGTCGCCGTGCTGAATCGGATAGTGCCCGGCGTCGACTGGTTGTACAGCAGATGATCGCGGCCGAAGTCGTTGCCGACATAGAGCTCGGGCAGCAGATCGCCGGTCAGGTCACCCGCGCCGAGCGACAGGGTCCAGCCGGTGCTGTCGCCGAACGGGATCGCGCCCTTCTGCTCGACGTATTCCGGGCGTCCGGCGGCGTCGTTGCCGTTCCATCGATATACGCGCTCGCCCGCGGCGTTCTTCGCGTTCGACAACGAGTCGTTCATGACGACGTCGGGACGCCCGTTCGGGTCGAGGACACCGGAGTTCGGGAAGTAGTTCCCGAAGACGATGTCCGGATGGCCGTCGCCGTCGAAGTCGGCGATCGACACGGAATTGGTGTTCCACTGTTCGCCGTGGTACTGATCGCGCGTGGTCCCCGACGGGATCACCTCGGTCGGTACATATTTCGGCGCCGGATCGGTGGCATCGGCCCGGTGCAGGAACATGATCGGTGTTCGTCCCCAGTAGTAGACGAGGAGATCCATTCCGCCGTCACCGTTGAAATCGCCAGGGGCGCAACCCATCGGCGCCATCGTCGAATCCATCGTGATCGGGTCCGGGCGGAGCACGAATGGCGTGAAGCGGTCGGCCTGAGGTGCGGTCGGGGTGTAGGTCACGATGACCGAGTCGGTCCGGGTGTCGACGATGCACATGCCGTCGGAGCGCCCGTGCCCGACCAGGTCGTTGATGGCAATCGAGGCACCGACCGAGGAGATCCACGAGCGAATGCGGTGATATGCCGGGTTCACCTCGCGCACGGATTTCATCGGCAGCTGGTCGTATCCGGCAGGCATGGCGATCGCCATGGATTCGAGCTTGTAGTCCTGCGCTACGGTGTCCGGATCGTCGGTGGCGACCTGTGCTTGCGCGACGAGGAAAGCGGATGCCAGCAGCACCACCGCGGCGATCGCCGGCGCCAGGGCTCTGATACGAGCGTTCATGATTCGGCCTTTGCGGTTGTTTCCGTGGCTGAAGCGGTCGGGTCGGGAGGTTCGCCGGTCAGGCACCGTTGTCGGATCCGTTGTCGCCAGACCTCATAACCGGCCAGGCCGCCGATCGTCGGCTCCGCGGGCCGCGTCTCGATCGCGATCTTGGATGCGTCATCGACGGGTCTGCCGGTGAAAACTCTTACGGCGGTCACGGTATTCGGCTGCACGATGTGGGCGCGGGCACGGGCTTCGGCGGCAAATGTCGCACCCTGGCCGATGTCTTCGCGATAGGCCGCGGCCTGCTCGCGCAACGTGGCGAGCTCGCCGGCGGTGGCGCCGCCCGCGTAGGTCGCCGCCAGGCCGAGCCCGGCGAACAAGTCCGGCCGCCGGTCCGCCGGGAACTCGCCGATCATCCGGCATGCGGTGACTGGATCGGCGCCTGCGACGAACCACATCGCGCGGCCGATCCCCTGATCGATCGCGTGCGGCACATAGTTCGGGTGCCGGGCCGATACGACGGGCGGGGTGGGATCCACATACTGCTGATTCACGTAGCGATCGGTATGGAAATAGGCCTGGTGGAACCCGTAGCCATCCAGGGCCAGCCACACCAGCACCGGATCGGTCGCCCCGGTCAGCGCCGCTCGGTGCAGTGCACGGGGGAGCCTGGCCAGTGCCCAGCCGACGCCGACGTAGATCATGTAGAGGTGTTCGCCTGCCGCAGTGATGAAGTCGGCTACATGATGGCGGTGGCCGATCGGCAGCGCGTCGCGGATCGCCATCGCCATCCCGGCGCCTTCGAAAGCGAAACCCCTTCGGTCGCTTTCTATTTCGGACAACAACGCCGAAGTCTCGGCCGCCGTGGCACGTTCGGCGCCGACACCGAATCCTTCGATGAACGTCGCCCCGGGTTTCTCCAGGCAGGCTGCGGCGTGTGGATTACGAGCAGGGAAGCCACGAACCTGCAACGAGGCCTGTCGCGCGTCCGGTGTCAAGATCTTCCGGCGGAGCCCACCCAGAGCGGAGACCATCTGAAGCCCTCCTTCGCAGAACCTGTACCCAAGGTTCCCATCCGGCCGCGTCTGGGGCTTCTTCCTCGTTGCTCAATCTATAAAACGGAAGTATTCTACCGACCAGTTGCATAACATGAATCATGGTGGCGAACTGAGCCACCGTCGGGCACTCCGTTCGCCTGCCTCGCTGCATCGGGGCCATGGGGCTTGCGTCGGGGCTACGGGTTAAGGGGGTACTCGGAAGTAATGCAACCGCCACTGCGGATTCGACGGCTGCACTTGCCGAGCGTTCATCCCGCAGTAGAGGGGCCACCGGCATTTTGGTAATGGCGTGCGGCCTTTGCGGCGACACCTGAATGGTTCGACCTCGGTGCCAGAGGCGGCCGGTCAGATCCACCATCAGCGGCAGCGGCCATATTTCCTCGCACTAGCAAAGGCGCTATTTCGTAGTTATCCCGCAGTCGAACGGCTGCGGTAGGTTCACTTCTGCTGTCACCGGCTCAGGCATCCTGGATTGTTATGAGTTTGGGAGAGTTCGTGTCCGACCATATTGCTGACAGCATCAAGTACATGTGGGAAAACTGCGGGCAACAGGTTACCTTGGATGACCTCGCCGACGTCGCAAAATGCAGCAAGTTTTACTTCGTCAGACGGTTTCGCGCCGAAACCAGCTGGTCACCCGCCCGTTTCCTCGCCGCAATCCGTCTGGCGCGAAGCAAGAAACTATTGGCCTCCACCTCGATGAGAGTGTCCGACATCTCGTATGCCGTCTTCTGCTTGAAAAAAAACACGTTCACGTCGAGGTTCACCGAAGCGGTCGGACTGAGTCCGTCGCAGTATCGTCGCTACGTCCGCGGCGAGCAGGTTCCGTTGAAATGGTCCGAGCAGCATGAATGTGGTCGGGAACCCAGCATGCCGTTATTATGCGGCAAACTATCTGATCCGGTGGGAGCGGCACCGAGCCGAAGGTACATGAGCATATTCCCCGCCGCGAACCCACTGACCTCCGCCGCCGCGTTGCTGATCGTCGCCAACCAAGGAGCTTTCAGCTTGAGCTGTGTACCGCCCGGGAAATGGATAGCTCGCGCGATCGCGGTCTCTACAGTTCGCGACGAGAGAAATCGTCGAGTAACCCGAGATGTTCGCACGGGAATCTGCGAGTTCCGACTCCGGAAAAACGATCGACTCGAAATCAGTATCACCCTGACCGAACGCACGATTCGGACCGCGCCATTTTTGCTGGCACTGCCGCAGCTTTGAATACGGCATTCACCGATTTAACTCGAGCAGGCTTGTGAGCCGCGACCGTTCGGCCCGGTCGGCACCGCCTCGATCGGCTCAGCCATGCCGACACGCTATGACCACCGGCGTATCGCCCGGCTTTCGGCTCCTCTGCGGTGCGGCTGTCGCGCCACGCCCCGGCTGTTACTCGTCGTGTCACTGCCGTTTTGGTACGTGGGTTCCGCTTTCATTTCGCCCGCTGCCCATGCGGTAAAGAACGGAGATATCTGTGTGTAGCCAAAGACATTTCGACTCATCGATCGAGCAATCCGACGACGGCCCTCGTCCGGCGCCTATTCGGCGGCGTACCCGCGCCTTCTGGTTCGGGCTCGCCGCAACAACTTTGGGCACCGCGCTGCACTTTCCGATGTACTGGGAGTCCAGGCACATGGGTTATCACATGGCCGACATGCCCATGGATACATCGATGATCGCAGGAATGGTGTTGATCGTCGTCGGTCTCGTCGTTACCGCCTATGGCCTGGTTCCTGTTGGGGCACAGCGTGATCAGGTGGCAAACCTGCGGGTGCGCGCGCTGGATGACGCCCCGATCAATCGCGTGCATGTGATTCTGTTGCTGGTGATGGCCGCGGCGATCACCATCGACGTGATGAAGCCGACCACGCTGGCGTTCGTCGTGCCCGGGGTCGCCGAGGAGTACGGGTTGCGGACCGCGACCAATCCCGGTGGTGGTCTGCCCGCCGCGCTGCTGCCGCTCGCGGGGATCACCGGCACGGTGATCGGCTCGTTCCTCTGGGGTTGGCTCAGCGACAAGATCGGCCGCAAGGCGGCGATTCTGCTGGCCGGGGTGTTCTTCGTGGCCACGTCGGTGTGTGGTGCGATGCCGAGTTTCGAGCTGAATCTGCTGATGTGCCTGATCATGGGCATCAGCGCGGGCGGCATGCTGCCGATCGCGTTCACGCTGCTCGCCGAGACGATTCCGGCCCGGCATCGGGGCTGGCTGATGGTCTTGATCGGTGGCGATATCGCGGGCGCCTACATCATCACCAGTTGGCTCTCGGCCACCGTCGGCGACAGTTACGGCTGGCGGGTGATGTGGCTGATCGGGTTCCCGACCGGCCTGCTGACTATTCTGCTCACCCGATGGATCCCCGAGTCACCGCGTTTCCTGCTGGCGCTGGGCCGCCGCCGGGAGGCAGAGCAGGTGCTGCGGGTCTACAACGCATCGATCACCGAGGTCGAAAACTCCGAACTCACCATCGAATCCGGTGTCAAGGGGGGATACCGTCGTCTGGTGCAGGCGCCGTTCGGTGGGATCACCACCGTCCTGGTGCTGGTCGGTCTCGGCGTCGGCCTGGTCGTCTACGGCTTCCAGCTCTGGCTGCCGACCAACCTGCGCCAACTCGGGTACAGCGGCGTCTCGGCCGATCAGATCCTGCGCGACTCCGCGCTGATCGGCTTCCCCCTCAACTTCCTGGTCGCCTACTGCTACCACCGCTCATCGAAATGGACGATGGTGATACTCAGTGCGCTGCTTGCGGTTTCACTGTTCGGGTTCGTCGCGCTCGGAGATCGCATCGCGGACAACAAGACTCTGCTCTACGCACTACTCATTCCACCGATCTGGGGCGCGAGCTCGGTGGTGGCGGTGCTCGTCGCTTACGGCGCCGAGGTGTATCCGACGCGAATACGTTCCCGCGGCACCGGATTGGCGGCCGGCATGAGCAAGGCGGGCGGCATCATCGTGCTCGCGCTCGTGGTGCTCGCCGTTGCGGCACCGTCGATTTCGATGACCGCGCTCATCAGTGCCGTCCCGATGACCATCGCGGCCGCGGCGGGCATCGCCTTCCTGGTCGAGACGCGCAGGCGCTCACTGGAGGAGATCACCGCCGAGGAACTACGGGCCATCGCGTGATGCGCGCTACGGGTAGACGTGCAGCCAACCGACCGCCAGCAGCCATGTCGCGACACCGCAGAGGGCGACATAAACGATCAGCCAGGGGAGCGCTGAGAGGTACCTTCTCATTCTGTCTCCCGTCCCGACGGCGAGTCAGCTGTGCTTCGAAGAAACTGTCAGATCGTGCACCGAGTGTCACTGCGGCACTCTCGTGGAGCCATATACGTTGCGGTGCCTACGGATTGGACCTCTGCTGAGGGCGGCACGTCGCGATGCCGATCAGGATAGCAAGGGAGGACAGAGCCCACTCCGGATTCAACTTGCCCGGGGGTGCTAGCGCCTGAACGCGGTACTGATCGAGGTTGCCGAGCTGAATGCGAACTCCCCAGTCCCCAACGGGTCCGCTGAGCCGACCACGCACGTTGCGCGGGCAGGGTTCGCACCGGAGAGTGGTGGTTGGCGCGCAAGAGCGACCGGGCTGGCGAAAGGTGCCGTCCCCACTGTGGTTTCGAATCCAGGAGGAAGCGTGTGACAGCCTCGGCTCGGCTACACATCAGCGAAGAATTCCCGGCGATGCTGGCACGGATCGACGCGCTCGGCGAGTCCATCGAAGCGGACGCGGCGGCGGCCGACGAACTCGGCAGGCTCACCGCGGACGTCGCGAAGTCGTTGCTGGGCACGGGAATCATCCGGGCAGGTCTGCCGGAGAATCTCGGCGGTTACGAATTCTCCCCGCGTCAGTTGATTCGCACGATCGAGCGGCTCAGCTACCACGACGCCGCGGCCGGATGGACGATGATGGCGCTACAGATGATGACCGGCACCACTGCGGCCTATCTCGGCGCCGTCGCGGCCGCTGATCTGTTCCCCGATATCGCGGGCGGTGAACACGCCCTGCTCTCCGGCCATGGCACCCGGCCCGGCCGGGCGGTCCCGGTGGACGGCGGCTACCTGGTCAGTGGGGAATGGCAGTTCGCCTCCGGTATGGCGCTGGCCACGCATATCCACAGTGCGATCCAGGTCGAGGGGACCGGCGAGCCCCGGATACTGGCGATGCCCAAGTCGCAGGTGACTCTCGTCGACAACTGGGACGTGCTCGGACTCCGCGCGACCAGCAGCATCGACTATCACTGCACCGATGTCTTTGTGCCGCAGACGCACACGTATCGCGCGACCACGATGGCCCCCGCCAACGGCGGCGCGATCTATCGCATCGGCATCGTGAACATGTCCGCGATCGTGCACACCGGCTGGGCACTCGGTGTCGGCCGACGGCTGCTCGACGAACTGAAGCTCTACGCTGCGCAGAAGTCGGGTACGTTCCACGCCGCCGTCGACACCGCGCAATTCCACGCCGACTATGCGACCGCCGAAGCCAGGCTGCGCGCCGCCCGCGCGTGGGTGCTGCAAGCCTGGCAGGACAATGAAGAAACGCTCGCCGCAGGTGACTTGCTGAGTACCGAACAGGAGACGCTGATCCGTCTGGTCCTCAACCACACCACGTGGACCGCATACGACATCGGCCAGACCGTGCACCGATGGGCAGCGACAACCGCGATCCGCCGCGGCCCGATCGAACGCTTCCTCCGCGACCTCAACACCGGCACCCAGCACATCACCTCGGGCCCGATAGTCCTGCAGAATTGCGGAAAGTGGCTCAGCGGCGCCCAACCCGAGGCGCACTGGGAGTTCCTCGACCTGGTCGACTGATCACCCGGAGGAGTGGCGCATGGCCATCATGCTGTTGGGAACCTTCGACACGAAGGGGGAGGAGTACGCGTACGTCCGTGACTTGATCGTCGAATCCGGCAAGGACGTCGTGCTGGTCGACACCGGTGTCTTGGGGACCTCGTCCCTCGTCGCCGACGTGGACTCGGCCGCGGTCGCTGCCGCGGCGGGCGCCGATCTGACGGAGCTCAGACGCCGGCGTGACCGTGGTGTCGCCCTCGCGGTGATGGCGGCCGGCGCCGTTACCATCGCCGAGCGTCTGTACGCGCAGGGTCGGCTCAGTGGTGTGCTCGCCCTCGGTGGTAGCGGAGGTTCCGCGATTGCCGCGACTGTCATGCAAGCGTTGCCTGTCGGCCTGCCGAAGCTGCTGGTCTCGACAATGGCCGGTGGGGATGTCTCGCCGTATGTCGGGACGATCGACATGACGCTGATGTACAGCGTCGTCGACGTGGCGGGGATCAATTCGATATCCCGTCAGGTGCTGGGTAACGCCGCGGCTGCGATCGCGGGAATGGCCGGTGCTTACGAGAGTCGGCGATCGAAAAGTGCTGTGGCACAGGACAAGCCCCTCGTCGCCGCCACCATGTTCGGCGTCACCACCCCCGCCGTGGATACCGCTCGGCGCCGGTTGGCGGAACTGGGGTACGAGGTGCTGGTATTCCACGCCACCGGCTCCGGCGGTCGCACCATGGAGAATTTGGCCGCTGACGGGCACTTCGTCGGCGTGCTCGACCTCACCACTACGGAGATCGCCGACGAGGTCGTCGGCGGGGTGTTGTCCGCCGGGCCTGATCGGCTCACCGCAGCCGCAAAGGCGGGCATTCCACAGGTCGTCAGCCTCGGCGCCTTGGACATGGTGAACTTCGGGCCGAAGGACACCGTGCCGGAGCGGTTCAGCGACCGAAACCTGCTCGTCCACAACGAGACCGTCACGTTGCTGCGTACGAGTGCCGTCGAAGCGGCCCAGATCGGTGACGTACTCGGCCGGAAGCTGGCAGCGGCCACCGGTCCCACCGCGTTGTTCATCCCCCGCGGCGGACTGTCCGCGGTCGACGTGGACGGTGGACCATTCTGGGACCCTGCTGCGGACGCGGCGTGCATCGACTCGGTACTCGAGGCGGTGGCCGGAACCCGCGTCGAGGTGATCGATAGCGACCAGGACATCAACAGCTCGGCGTTCGCGACAGCGGCCGCCGAGCATCTGCACCGACTGATCAGGAGCGCACATCGTGAATCGTGAACAAGCTCTCGCAGGATTTCGCAGCCAACTCGATGCCGGTCAGCCACTGATCGGTGCCGGCGCGGGCACCGGACTGTCGGCCAAGTCCGCGGAGATGGGTGGGGCCGACCTCATCATCATCTATAACTCGGGGCGGTTCAGGATGGCCGGTCGTGGCTCCCTCGCCGGCCTGATGCCCTATGGCGATGCCAACGCGATAGTGATGGAGATGGCCGCCGAAGTTCTTCCCGTCGTCGAGCAGACCGCGGTCCTCGCCGGTGTCTGCGGCACCGACCCGTTCCGGCAGATGCCGCGGTTTCTCGATGAGATCCACGCAATCGGGTTCACCGGTGTCCAGAACTTTCCCACCGTCGGTCTGATCGATGGTGTCTTCCGCGCGAATCTCGAAGAGACCGGCATGGGGTTCGATCTCGAAATCGAGTTGATCCGGTTGGCAGCCGAGCGCGAGTTGCTGACCGCACCATATGTATTCGACGTGGAGCAAGCTACCGCGATGGCGCAGGCCGGCGCGGATATCATCGTGCCGCACATGGGCTTGACGACGAAGGGCAGTATCGGCGCGACAACGGCGATTACTCTCGATGAGGCGGTGGTGCGGGTGCAGGCGATGCGTGACGCGGCTGCGGCGGTCGACCCCGATATCCACGTGTTGTGTCACGGCGGCCCGATCGCCGATCCCGGCGACGTGCGCTACATTCTCGAGCGCACGCACGGTGTCGCGGGATTCTTCGGTGCGTCATCGATGGAGCGGCTGCCCGTCGAACGCGCCATCTCCGACCAGCTTCGCGCCTTCAAGGAAATCCCCACCAGCCACCGGTGAGTCACGAATATCCCGCGAGGCTCGACGAAGGAGAGTCTTATGTACCGCGATCCGAACACTGTCGCGACAATGGTTTTCGACTGGGGCTCGATCAAATGGCTTGTCACGCCCGACAACGTCAACGGTGCGTCGTCGACGCTCGGCGAGGTGGTGATCAACCCGAACAAAGGCCACGACCGCCACGACCATCCCGACTCCGACGAAATCCTTTATGTCGTGGACGGCGAGGGGCGCCAAACTGTCGGTGACGGCGACGAATTCGCCATCAAGGCCGGCGACGCAGTGTGGATACCGCGCGGCACCCTGCACTCCACCTACAACACCGGCTGGCGCCCGCTTCGATTGGTGGCAACCTATACCCCCGGTGGCGCGGAAGCCGCCCTTCGTGGTCTGCCGGACTTCGTCGAGTTGGCACCGGGGGAGTTCCCGACGTGGGCGCAAGACTCCTGACTACCGCGAGCCGAACGGCGGTCGTGGCGCGGGCCCGGAATGGCCTGCGCCGAGTGTGCTGACCACCCACCGGTGGAGACCGGGTCCGTGCCCATGGTTGCATGTGGGGGGCAGGACGAGGTGGAGGATCATGGGATACGACTGCACATTGCATCTGGTTGACGAGGACGCGATCCGGGAGCAGTTCGTGCCCCGGTTGCTGGGGAGTTCTACCGAGCCGACAGCGTTGGATCGGGTGCATCCAGGTGCCGAGGACCTTTGGCGGCGAGTGCGGGAGCTGTTGCTGGGAGCGGACGCGCGGGCGGCGGCGGAGGCCGTATCCGTTGCGGCGGTGATGTTCAGTGCTTCGATGTTGCCGTACCGGTACGAGCGAGGATTGGCGCTGAGTCTCGCGTTCGAAGAAGGGCGGGTGTTCCCGGACTCGGTGTTCGTGCCGAAGGCCGAGTACGCGCCGGACGGGCTGTTCACCGAAGTTGTTGCGGCGCATCCGCAACTTCATCGGCAATTTTCGTCGGCATGGTTCAGCGGGAACTATTCGACGGGTCTGTATGTGCCCGCTGATCATGTGGCGGACGTGCTGGACTGGGTGCAAGAGCAGCTCGTACCATTGTCGAAAGGGGAGCGGCGGAAGTACCGGGGGATCGTCGCGACGCTGCGGGCGGCGGCCGACCGCAAGCTGGGGTATTGGGAGGCAACCGATCTCGCGGTGCCCGCGGCCGGGGAGTTCCCGGGCGATCCGGAGCTGATGTGGGCGCAGTACCTGGGCAACGACGGAACTCCGGCCGCCGCGGTGGAGACCGCACCGGCTTCGCCGATCGCGAGCGTGCTCGATGACATCGTCGACGGCTTCCTGCTGTCGCACAGCGACGGCAAGAATCCGCGGGTGGAGTTGTGGGATCTCGCGGTGTGGCCGCCGCGTTTGTCGTTGCAGCGCAACGAATTCTGGGTAGCGGCAGCGCGGACGCCCACCGGTGGATGGCTCGCGATGTCGACCCACGATACGAAGGCGCGCCCGCGCGTGTTCGGGCCGATCCTGGTGGACGGGGCGGACGACGCGCCGAAATTACTGCCGGCCAAGGGGCCGGGCGAGGCCGACCTCAACGCGCACGAATGCTACGTTCTCGGCGCGCGTCCCGTGGTGTTGCACGAGGTGAAGCGGCACCTGCTGAGATTCGGCGGCCTGAATGTCGGTGACCCGCTGCCTGGTCCGCTGTGGCTCGCGGAATCTGGTGCGTGGGAGCAGATTCCTGGCATTCCGGCTGCCGCCGTGGTGAAGAGTGTGCTCGGCGACGCCGCGCTGCCGATGACCGGGGGCGCCCGGCTGGCGGACGGCAGCACCGTATTGATCTGGGACGGAAACGGTTACGAGCTCGATGCGACGGGCACCGGCTGCGTCCGCTCCTTCGAGATGGGCGCCGAGCGCTCGCACGTCGCGTTCACCTCGGTGCCAGCGGGGGACGACGGATTCTTCTATCTGTCCAACCGCGACCTGTACGAAATCCATCGCGGTGGTACACCGATCCGGCATGTCGAAGCGTGGACGAATGTGATGGCCGTGCGTCCGGGACCGGACGGCGGTCTGCTGTTGAAGTTCGGTGAAAACGACGAGGGTGATGTCGGGGTCCTCTACTTCCCGGAAGACGGCACCTACATTTCGTTGCCGCCGGAGATGTTCGACGACCGGTCCAGCTACTCGGCCCTGTACTGGAGCGAGGCGGCCGATCGAATCGTGGTGGTCCGCGGCGGTTTCGTCGCCGTTGCGGTGGAAAGTGTTCTGGCACAGCCGCGATCGGCGGTGCCGGAGTAGTTCCGGCCCTCCGTTCCGGCAACTCACCTATCGCGCGATTGGTCATTGATCCGGCCGCGCTATTTCCTGGTGGTTTCAGACTGGCCTTGACTCGAATTAACGAGACCTTACGCAACTCGACCGTTCCGTTATCGGTCCCTACCCTTCGGTACTGATCGGTAGGTGGATCAAGGCGGCTTCAACACTGATCAGAACGAGTACGGAGGAATTGCGATCACCTCCGTTCGCCAAATCCGCAGTGGGAGAAGCAGTGTCGATGAACGCAGGGGCGAAGATGTGGAATAGGTTGCGGGAGCGCTTCGGTCAGTCACGTGCCGTGCTCGGTGCGGTGTGCGTGGGGGTTGTCGTCGCGGGGAGTGCGATGGCAGGCCCGGCGACCGCCGAACCGGACGAGCCGGCGACGGGGACCGTCGAGTCGCCGAACTGGCGTTGGCCGGTCAACTTGCGGTCCGGTCCGAGTTTGCGGAGCTCGAAGGTCGGCCGAGTTCGGCACGGCGCGCGGGTGACGATCGTCTGCACGACCCGTGGCGACCGGGTCAAGGGTGCTTGGGGTGCGACCGACGTGTGGGACCGGCTCGACAGCGGTCGATGGATCAGTGACGCTTTCGTCGACACCGGAACCGACGAGCCTGCGGCACCCGACTGCGCGGGCGGCGAACCCGAGCCGTCGAAACCGGACGTGCCGACAAAACCGGACGTGCCGACGAAACCGGACGTGCCGACGAAACCGGAGGAGCCGACCAAGCCGGACGAGCCGGCAGAACCGTCCCCCGGCGAAGGGCAGGGCGCGACCGCGTGGGAAAAGCAGGTCCTCGACCTCACCAATGCCGAGCGAAGAAAGAAGGGTTGTCAGCCACTACGTCTGGACGAACGGTTGACCCGCGCCGCGCGCCTGCACAACCAAGAGATGCGCGACCGCAGATATTTCGACCACATCAGCCCCGACCCCGGTCACCGCTACCCCGAGCATCGTGCGAAGGCGCAGGGTTATCAGTCCGAGGTCACGGAAATCATTGCCCTGGGGGCGAGTTCACCCAAGGAGGCGATGCAGGGCTGGATGAGTAGCTCGGGCCACCGCGAGGAACTGCTCAACTGCTCCTGGAAGTCGGTCGGTGTCGGTGCGCTACCCGGCACCGGGCGCGGAAGTTCCTTGCTCGACACCGGGCCGTGGTGGACGCAGATGTTCGGGGCACGTTGAACACTGCGAGTGCGCAAAGTTGTTGGGGTGGCTGGGTTTTGGTGCACCTCCAAAGCAGGTGACCGGCCGGGTCGGGGCACAGCCGAAGAAGCCGCGCCAGCTCCTCGGCATACGCGGCCACGAGAGCACGTCTGGTCCCTCGCAGCAACTGCCGAATCACCTGCCCCAGCTTGATCGGGAGGGTTGGCCGCAGTCCGGTGTGGGTAAGAACCCAGCAACTGTCGTCATCTCATCCGGGGGGATCCGTGCCCGAGCCTGTCCGTCAACGTCCTGACACCTCAACTGCCGCTGTGACATTCGTGTTCGTGCACGGCCTGACGAGCAACAGCTTCTACTGGACGCCCGTGGTCCGCGAACTGGCATTGCTCGGACACCGCAGCCTGCCGGTGGACCTACCCGGGCACGGGCTCGACGCCCCGATTCCTGTGTCTTATCAAACGCGCGACATCGCCGCTTTCACCGCCGGACCGTCACCGATGGCCGCGATCACCGTGCAGGACAACGTCGCCCACGTCATCGACGTGGTGCAGCGTGTACGTCGGCACGGACCGGTCGTCCTGGTAGGCCACAGCCTCGGCGGCATTACGATCGGTCTGGTCGGCAACGCCATACCCGAGGCCATTTATCGCATCGTCTACCTCTCCGCGTTCTGCCCGTCCACCGCTGAGGCCCCCAGCGCCATGGCGCTGAGCCAGACGCCCGAAGCCATGAAGGACGTCCCCACACCGAACTCGGACCATTCGCTGTTCCTGGGAATGGAGCCGGTCTCCCGCGGCCTCATCCGCTTCGACTTGCGGTCGGCCGATATCGAAGCCCTCGAGGATTTCCGGCTGACCAACATGCCCGAGGCGACTCTGGAACAAATGCTCCCGGTGATCAACTACGGAATGCAACCCGAGGACGGCGCCCAAACCAGCTTCGCCGACGCTCGCGTCGACGCCGACACATGGGGACGGATACCCCGCAGCTATATCCGCCTCACCCGAGACAACGTCATCTCCGCAGCCCTGACCACGAAATGATCGACGACGCCGACCATCTCACACCGGATAACCCGTTCGACGTCCACAGCCTCCCGGCCGGACACATAGGTGTTGTTCTCCAAGCTCGCGAACTGGCGGCCCTCCTCGACCAGCTCACCTGAACCGCGACGATAGCCGCCAGACCAGCACCTAGCTGCCGGGTCGACGGCTCAGGTAGGCGGCCACCTGCGTGTAGACGTCGGCGCCGTCGGGTGGGTGCTCGCCCGAATCGTCTACCTATCGACTGCCAACCTTGTGGTCAGCTCAGTGAGGAATTTGACGGATTTGCGCTTGTCGTCATCTGTCAGGTGGAGTTCGCCCTTGTCCGTCTGGATTTCGGTATCTCGGATCTCGAGAACTGCGTTCCACTTGTTGATCCGGGTAGCAAACCGCACCGTGTTTGAAGGGTTCCCCTGATCTGTTCGCTGGTCGTACACCCATACTGCCTCGCCCAACTCTGGCGTCATCACGAATCCGCGGCGACCCCATGTTGGGTCCGCGTCGTCCGGTGCGTTTCGCACTGAGTAGCTCCCGATTGGGTTCTGCCCCTGGGCGAGCTCGCACACTCCGCCGTGCTTGAGGAGGGCGTCTGTAGAGATGTTTGGGATGGTTCGCGCATCGACTGCGTGCAGCTCGGTTGTGAAGAAGTTCTTCAGAACATTGCACAGTTCTCCCTGCGTTATCGGCGGTGGAGCCTGCGACGACGTGGGTGGGGCAGCAGGCTGCGACGAGGAGCACCCGGCGGCCAAAGCCAGCGCAACAGTGGTGACCACGGCTAGCAAGCCAATCCTCACTGAGGCACCGTCCAATCCGATTTGTCGCCGTCTTTCGTAGACGCGTCGCCGATCGCTTCCCGAACTCCTTCGATACCAGCACCGTAGGAAGATTTAACACCACTGGGCCATTTGTTGTCAGGAAGGCCTTTTTGAATCGCCGTGATCTGCGATATCTTGTTACCTTCGATTATATTTGTCTTTGCGGATTCCCCCATGCTTTTTACCAGGCCGATGACGAGAGTCCGTGCGGCCTCAACCACCTTTACCAGCTCCTGCGCAACGGAAAGCGCACCTGAGAACGATATGGAAAGAAGGCTCTTGACGCTGCTGAAAAAGCCGTCCTCAACCTTGGAGATCATCTCCTGCACTTTCGTGGCAATCTCCCCATAGAGAGTCAGTTCCCCCGCAGCAATAGCCTCCAAGCTGACGGCGATCTTCTCAAATTCTGGTGGTAAGTTGTCCAGCGCCGGCTGCTGTCTGGTTGTGCGCATTTCTTCATACCTGGTAGCGGCATCGCCCGACCACTCGGAGAGCTTGGTGTCGATGAAGTCGCCTCCTGCGGCGACCACATTATTCCTGAGGTTGCGCCAATCGTTCGCGACGTCGATGAACTTCACTGGAACATCCAGATCTGGTTCGAGCGCCTTGAGTTTTTGCCAGGTTTCTCGAATGGCAGTATTTGCCTTGTCGCGTTCGGCCCAAATCTCGTCGACCATATCTTCCACGGACCCGGTCAATACCCCCACCGGGTTGACAACCCCGCCGGCGTACCCGTTCGCCCGAACAAGCTTGACGAGATGTCCGCAGGCTGAGTCCACCTTTGCCGGCAGATCTCCCACTTCGATTACCTTCGCGCGCAGATACGATGACTTTTCGAGCAAACTGCGCCTGTCGTCTGCGACTGTCATAATTCCCCCTCGATTTTCGCCAGCTTTCCTTTATTGGCGAGGTCTTCCGCTTCATATGTGTCGGCTGCAGTTTTAAGGACCTTACCGATGTCCTCGAAAACAGTGACACCCTCATTCAGCCTGTCTCGGAAGTAGCCGGGGGCTGGTTGATACTTCGACAGGGCTTCCGCGAACGTGCCTGCTTCTGACGCAGTGATTTCAAGTCTTTTTGTTGTCTCAACTCCGGCCTTGAGATTTGCGGCGGCTTCACCCCAGCTGGTGGCGGCCAATCTCATCGCTCTCAGGTTCAGGGTCAGCTTATCTGCCATTGCCCATCCGTTCTTCTAGAAGCCGCAGCCGATGGTGGTCCAGCTGATATTCAAGATCATCGTCCGAATAACGCGAATAGTCTCCCCGTACGATGTACTTCGGACGCATGGAACGGATCTGATCAGCGCACCACAGGATTTCGTCTACGATTCGATCGGGCTCCGCGGTCGCTGCCCACTCATTTTGCACCTCGATCGACAGCAGCCGGGATACGTCAGCGGTGATCCTGACGGGATGTTGTCCGTGAAATATGACTTGACCTGACGCTTCAAAATGGCCGCTGTTTATCATACTGCTGGACACGATGCTGTATTGTTCCCAGGTCCGCGTCTCGAGCAATACCATCAGCATCGTCCGGTGATCCGGGATGGCTGCCTCCGAAATCTCTTGCGGACTCGGCCGACGACCAGATGCGTACAACTGGTCTAGGCGCCTCTCCACGGCAGCTCTGTAGGCCGCCATGAGTTCGTCGCCTACCTCTTGTGGGGCGACGTAGCGGCCCCACTGTGGACGAATCAGAATGCGGATCGGGAGGCATCCTCGGTCGAGTTCCATCGAGGCGAAGGATGACCCGATACGGGTGGGTGTTGCGGATGAGTCGGCCACCACGAAGGATTCCTCAGCCGGTGGCGGCGACGGCTTTGTGACTGCCGACGACGGTCTAAGCTCGACAGGGGGCACAGAAGCGGGCTGAGCGGCGTTGGACCTCGTCGGTACAAGTGGCTCTTCATCCCAGTACTCATCGGGATCGTCGTAGTGATTGAAGTATCCCCCGGCCGCCATCACATCACCGCATAGCCTTCTGACCACAGTGCGGGACTGCGCCCTGCTGTGGTTGGTAATGACATCGAATCCCCTCCTGTAGTTGGCCACGCCCCACGGTGACGACTGCCTGCCACCCTCTCGGGAGTCGCCCTGGTTGTCAAGATGACAATGATCTTTCTCATCGTCGAATTGCTTGGCCGCCAGCTTAATTGCCACTCCAGCTGAGTAGGCACGTCGCGCCACTGCTGAATTCTGTGACCGAGTTGTTGTCGATGAGGGGTCTGGCCGACCCCGATTCGGGTCGCTGCGCCTAGCCGTCCTCGCCGCCGAGCTCGAGCACCCACCCGACCTGCAGTTCCACCAGTCGTTCCAGCAGCTTATTGTGCACAGCCGGCTGCAGGAGGTCGCTGAGGTCGCCACCCGATGCAGCGACCTCCTTGACCAACGAGCTGGACAGGAACCCGTAGGTAGGGTCGCTGGCAACGAAGATCGTGTCCACATCGGTGAGCGCGCGGTTCATCCGTGCCATGGACAGCTCGTAATCGAGGTCGCCGCAGCGCAGTCCCTTCACAATCGCGGTGATACCCTCCGCACGCACGAAGTCCGCCAGCAGTCCCTGCCAGGACGTCACCCGAACATTGCCGATGCCAGCGGTGACTTCCCGCAGCATCTCGATCCGCTCGTCGATGGTGAACATCGTCTTCTTGGATGCGTTGACCATGACCGTGACCACGAGCTCGTCGAACTGGGCTGCCGCCCGCTCGAACACGTTGAGATGGCCATTGGTAACCGGGTCGAAAGACCCGGTGCACTCCACCGTAGCTTCGCCGAGGTGCAGATATTGAAGACTTACGCCCGCCTGTTCGTAGCCGATCTCGACGCCGCGCTGCCGACCTACGAGAAACTCGTCGGCACGTCCGCCGATCTGCGATTCACCTTCGAGTAAGCCGACTTCGCCGCGATCGGTGACTTCCTGCTCATCGCAGGCGCACCCGAGCACACCGACCGCTACCGCGCGACGATCGGCCCGATAGTGGTCGATGATCTCGACCAGTTGATCGCCGAACTCGCCGAGTCCGCGGCAACCGAGTACTCGGCTGAAAGTTCGGCGGACTGGTCGAGATCGACGGCGACGAGTCCGCCGCCTGGCGATCCCGGCGCCGACCTGTTTCGAAGTGGCGTCTCGTCAGGGCTCGAGGTCGACTACGCCTCTGCCACTGTGGATCTCGAACGGAACCGAGGCTTGGTCGTGCGCGATCAACCAAGTGTGGTCGATTTTGCGCATGCCGAACGTGGCCCGGACCCACATTCCGGTCGTTGTCTCTCCGTTGTTCAGCGTGCCGTGCAGACGTGCGAAGGCGTGACCGAATGCCACGTCACCGCCCACGGTGAACGTGAGATCGCGGATCTCGTAGTTCACTGTCTCGAAGAGCAGAAATACTCTCGCCCAGTTCTCGAGTTTGGCGGCGATTCCGACATGCTGGAGCGGCGGTTCGACATCGAAGGACACGACATCGGTCGTGTAATGCCGTTTCACGCCGTCGAGATCCTTCGCGCACAGCGCTTCGATCAGCTTGTTGATTTGCCGGCGAAGCGCTACTTCGTCGAGCTCAGCGTGGGACTGAAAGGTGTCGGGAATAGTCATGTCGGCTCCTCAGGAATCGACGAGAGTGGTTTCGGCGGCCGCGCGCAGCGGCGCGAGCGCGGTACTCCAGGAGACGACTTGATCGAGCATGGTGTCGAGTGCAGTGTGGTGGTGGTCGCGCGGTGTGAAGGTGGTGTGGTTCTCGAAATCGGTGAGCAACGAAATCTCCACCGGGCGGCTCACATCGGCCATCCCCAGCGTGCTGCACACCATGCGCAACTGCACCACGGCGCGCGCACCGCCGCTCACGCCGTAGGAGACGAAGCCGACCGCCTTGTCGGCCCATTCCTTACACAGGTGGTCGATGGCGTTCTTCAACACTCCCGGCATGCCGCCGTTGTACTCCGGGGTCACGACCACGAAGCCGTCGAATGGGCGGATCCGCTCGGCCCATTCGCGGGTGTGCGGATGTATCGAAGGTCCGAGCATCGGCGGCATGGGCTCGTCCAGATGCGGTAGGGGATGGTCGCGCAGATCAATCAGTTCGAATTCGGCGTCGCCGCGCTGTGCTGCCGTATTCAGGACCCACTGCGCGACCTGCTCACCCCGGCGGTTGGGCCGGGTGCTGCCGAGGATGATGCCGATGCTGCTCATGGCCGGAACCTCTGGTTCGCTGAAGATGTCATGACCTTCCGACGACACAGCCGCCCGGAATGTCAGGCCGCCTCACAAATCGGGTCGCTGATTCGTCGATTCAGTGAGCGCGCACAGACCGAAGGAGCCGACCATGACCGACCCGCACCTGCCCGAGGTGATCAAGGAGCGCCGTCAGCTGATCAATGTCGCCTACCGGCTGCTCGGCTCGCTGGCCGAGGCCGAGGATGTGGTGCAGGAGACTTACGCGCGCTGGTACGCCCTCTCCGCGGGGCAGCGAGCGGAAGTGACGGTGCCGGGGGCGTGGTTGACGACGGTCGCAAGCCGCATCTGCCTCGACCTGCTCGGCTCGGCCCGCGCCAGGCGGGAAAGTTATGTGGGCGAATGGATTCCGGAGCCGGTACCCGATCGGTCCTCGAGCGGTGGTCGCGCCTGCGTCGATCCGGCCGACCGGATCACCCTCGACGAGTCGATCAGCATGGCATTCCTCATCGTGCTGGACTCCATGACGCCGGCCGAGCGAGTGTCGTTCGTGCTGCACGACGTCTTCCGGTATTCCTTCGCCGAGGTCGCCGACATCGTCGGGCGCTCCCCGGCGGCTTGCCGCCAGCTCGCATTCAGTGCCCGCCGCCGCATCGATACCTCACGAAGCCCATCGGGCACCGAGCGTTCCGAGGTTGTGCGTGATTTCAAAAAAGCTTGGGAAACAAAGGATATCGAGGCCCTGATCGGCCTGCTCGACCCGCAGGCGATCGCCACCGCTGACGGCGGCGGCCTGGCACTAGCCTTCCGCGACCCGATCAACGGCGGCGACCAGATCGCCCACGCGTTCATCGAAATCGCCACTTACGGCCCCGCCGTCACCTTGCTGGAACGAACCGTCAACGGCCAGCCCGGTCTAGTGGCGCAACTCGACGGCACCATCGTCTCGGTCTACGCCTTCGACATCACCCACGACCGAATCAGTCGCATCTGGGCGATCCGGAACCCGGAGAAGTTACGTTCCTGGACGGCCCCCTGAACCGATGATCGCACGGCCCTGATACGTCTTCCGGTGAAAGCGACTGGCGTCAGGCAGGTCTCATGGTCGCCATGGTGCGCTCGGCCTCCCAGAAGGCTCGCACGGCGAGGATCTTGCCCGCCTCGTCGACTTTATAGATGAACACGCCCTCGGCGTCGATCACTTGACCAGCGGCGTGGCTGCGGACCTTGCCGATGTAGGCGACTTCGCTGCCGCAGGCGAAGGAGTCTTCGAACAGGAACTCGATCGACTCGTTGTGCGCAATAGCCTTGTCCCAGAACGCCGAGATGGCGTCGCGGCCTCGGTGTGCCGCACCTTCCGGGTCGAAATGCGAAGGGCCGACCGGGTCTTCGACGATCGCGTTCACGGCGAACATATCCAACCAGGCATCCTTGTCGCCCGCCCGGACCGCGGCGTGCAAGGCTTGGCTGGCGGTGCGCGCTGGATGGGTCGCGGTGGTCATTGTTGTCCTCCTGCTGTTGGGTGCCCCATGGGTGAGTGACCCTGGTGGTCGACCATGAAGCGGCAGTGCGTTCGGGTGTGCCACCACTGTGCTGGCTGTGCGGACTACCCGCGTCGGTAGTTTTCGCCTATTCCCACGGCCGCAGCAGCCAAGGTCAATACCACGACAGTGCCGCGCAAGAGCGACGCCAGAACACTCGCCGATCATCGTTGTATGCCTGAAACCGTTAAGGACGAACTATGACTCGACAGCCGGAACGACTGCGCCGCAATGTAAATCGACTCAACAGGCTGGTCACCTTGCTCCAGAAGCGGGGTGTCGCCTTCTCGGACATGCACATCCTCACAGTCGTCGGCCGACGCACCGGTGCGCTGCGTGAGGTGCCGGTCTCGGTACTCCGACTCGCTGGCGCACGCTATATCTTCCAGGCGTATCCAAAGTCGGCCTGGGTAGCCAACGTTCGGGCCTCGCCGACAGTCACGCTGGCCCGTGGCCGACGCTCCTCAGTAGTGCGAATGGTGGAACTTCCTGTGGAAGAACGCCGTTCGCTGCTACGCGACCATGTCGCGAACAGCCCGGCGAAGCTCGACGAATGGTTCGTCAAAACCGGCCTGATCGAGGAAGCCACACCAGAGGCGCTGGCCGCCGCAGCCGAGCGCATCGCGATATTCCGCGTCGAACCCACCTGACGGTGCCGGAAGAGGTCGAAGCATCGAAACTCAATCCGCTACGTCGCGACTCGCGCGGGTTGACGGCGGTTACGTGGGCCAAGATTGACACTGCCAGGATCTGCCGTCCCATTCGACGATAAACGGCACGGCATGCGGCAGCGGGTGGCCCCACACCCGAGCGCCAAGGCCGCAGAGTGGCGCCAACGTCACACTCAGACTTGCCACATGACCGATGAGCACAACGGACTCACCCTCATGTGCCCGCCTGACCTTCTCCAAAGCCGTTGTCATCCGAGCCAATACCTGTGTTCCGGATTCACCGTCGGCGACTCGTCGCTCGAGCTGCCGGTCGACTATCCACCGCCGCAAGACTTCTGCGGCCAGCCGCCGAACGCGGGGATCGACCGTCGCCTCTGCCGCGCCGATCCCGACCTCGACCAACTCGGGCAACGCCACGATGTCGATATCGCGGCCCTCGAGCAGAGCGGCGGCGGTTTGCCGAGTACGCAGCGCAGTACTGCAATAGACCCCGGCAATCGGCTCGTCGGCCAAAACGCAGCCCGCCGCCGCAGCCTGGCGATAACCGCGTGATGTCAACGGCGACAACGGCACAGCTCCGGACACACCCGCGACAACATTCTCCGATTCGGCATGACGCAGGCACCACACCCGCACGAAACCACTCACGAAGCAATCCTGCCGTTGAAGAGATCGGGGGTCGACCACGCCGGGTTGGGCGGTTGTTCTGAGCGCGGGATCGCCCGTGGCACCGAAGTTTGCGACGCATCAGTAGCCGATAATGCGTGCTTGTGAAGATCATCCTGTCTGCGCCGCGGACCGGGGGTGCGGCGGCGTTGCGGCTACGCCCATGGCGGTTCGACGACCTGCCAGCTTTGGTTGCTGCACATCGTGATCCGGGTTTGCGTCGTTGGCTGGCCGGCCATCTGGTCGACGAAACCGCTGCCCGGGATTGGTTGGACGCCCAAGCCGACGGCTGGATGGATGGCACACGGTTCAGTTTCGCTGTGGTCACCGCCGACGACGATCACTCGCCCGTCGGCCATGTGGTGGTGAAAGCGACCACCGCCGGGGTAGCCGAAGTCGGGTATTGGACCGCAGCCCACGCTCGCGGTCGAGGTATCGCTGCCCGCGCCGTCGAGACCGTGTCCCGGTGGGCGCTGGCCGAACAGGAAATGGTGAGACTGAACCAGTTGGAGCTGCTCCACGCAAAGGACAACCATGCCTCCTGCCGAGTGGCGAACAAGTGCGGATACACCTTGCAGGACCTGCTCCCCGCCGAACCACCCACCTTCCCTGGTGAAGGGCATCGACATGTGCGTAGAGCAGCTGAGAACTCGATCTGACAGGCGCATCAACCGCTTCCACCCTCACGTGCGAGCTTTGCGGACCGGACCGGACCGGACCGGACCGGACCGGACCGGACCGGACCGGACCCGCTGCGATGCGGCACATTCGATGTCACCGAATCTTGAGCAGCCCTAATCGCGCGTTGACCAAGCGAGGTAGTTGCTGCGGCATACGCGAACTCACGCGGCAGTGAGAGCAACTGCGGCTCAGCGCGGGCCACGCGCGACTCGTCGGGATGGATCGGTTGGATCGTGGTGTTGGGGTGGATGTGTGGCCTGAACATTTGAGTGTCGGAGCGGTGCGGTTCGCACGCCCTACGGCGCGGTTCGACGACGTGGTGGCGTTCTATCGGGATGATCTCGGGCTGGCCGTGCTGGCGCAGTGGCGTGATCACGACGGATACGACGGGATCGTGTTCGGGCTGCCCGATGCGGGGGTGCAGTTGGAGATCACCCAGCACGGGTCGCCACCGGTGATACCGTCGCCGCATCCGGAGAACCAGTTGGTGCTGTATTTGCGGGGCGAACAGGCGCTGCGGGCTGCGGTGGATCGGCTGAGCGCGCGCGGGCATCGATCGGTCGCGCCGGCCAATCCATACTGGGCACGGCGCGGTGCGTTGCTGTTCGAGGATCCGGACGGGTGGCTTGTGGTGCTGACGCCGTGGGTGTTCGGCGAAGATTCGTCAGCCGGGTAAGGCGTCGGCGAGCTCGTCGACCCGAGCTGCGGACCGCAGTTCAAGCATTGTTCCGTTGATCGACTTCTTGAAACGAAATGCACACCAACCCAATTCGGTAAACTGACTGTACCGTGTTCCACTCCTTTCGAACCTCGGCTTACCGCAGACGATTACACTGCGACACCGATTGATGGGGTGACGGCACTACCGGCCGCACTGGCGCTCTGCCGGGCTGGATTCAATCCGTGTTGGAGGTGCTTCGTGGACCGACGAAATTCTTGCGGGTGAGCGTGATCGGCGGAGGCGGTGTCGCGCTCGGTGGGGCGGCGTGGCTCGAGGCCTTCAGCGCGGGCGCCGTTTCCGGCGAGTCGCCGTACGGACCGCTGTCGAAGACACCCGACGCCAACGGGGTGTTCCTGCCCTCGGGCTTCACCAGCCGGATCGTTGCCCGCTCGGGACAGCGGGTGGCGGGTTCGAACTACACCTGGCATCCCGCCCCGGACGGCGGCGCCTGTTTCGCCGACGGCTCAGGGTGGATTTACGTCTCCAACAGTGAGGTCGACCGTACCGGCGGGGTCGGCGCGATCGTCTTCGGTGCGGACGGGGCTATCGTCGGCGCGCATCGCGCACTGTCGGGTACCAATCGCAACTGCGCTGGTGGTGCCACGCCGTGGAACACATGGCTGTCCTGCGAAGAAGTCGACAAGGGCGCGGTGTTCGAAACCGACCCGTGGGGTCGCAACACGGCTACCCGCAGACCGGCGATGGGACTGTTCACACACGAGGCGTGCGCCGCGGACCCGGATCGCAAGGTCATCTATCTGACCGAGGACCGCCGCGACGGCTGCTTCTACCGATTCGTTCCGACGTCCTGGGGCGACCTGTCGAGCGGCAAACTCGAGGTGCTCGTCGAGTCCTCGGGAAATCTCAGCTGGAAACCGGTCCCGGACCCGTCGGCGCGATCCAGGCCGACGCGGCAACAGGTGCGCGGAGCGAAGGTCTTCAACGGCGGCGAAGGCTGTTATTACGCCGGCGGCACGTGCTGGTTCACCACCAAGGGCGACAACAAGGTCTGGGCGTATGACGCTGCAGGCAACCAACTTTCGATCACTTACGAGCCCGGAAACGGTGCACCACTGTCCGGAGTGGACAACGTGACCGGGGCGTCGAACAACGACCTGTTCATCGCCGAAGACGGCGGCGACATGCAGATCTGCCTCATCGCCGGTGACGTCGTCGCGCCCTTCCTGCAAATCGCCAACTCGAGCGGCTCGGAGATCGCAGGCCCAGCCTTCAACCCGGCAGGCGACCGACTCTATTTCTCCTCGCAGCGCGGCACTTCAGGTTCGAGTAGTGCCGGCATCACCTACGAGGTGACCGGCCCCTTCCGCCGCTGAGAACGTGGCGCCTGATCGTAGATCGCTTGATCAGCCGCAGGGTTCGCGCGAAACCGAAGTGCCTCGTCACGGGTTCGCAGTCCCACGCTAGCGGAACACCGACGGTGAGCTATGGGCGTGCCGCGACCTCCGATGGGGGCGGGGCGCGCTCTGGGCGTTACCGTCCGCCGGGTCGGTGCCGCCCTGAGGTGCAGCGGGACACCCCTGCAACCGAGCGAGAATCCGTTTGAACAGCAGGATTACCGCGTGCTCCCAGATGATGCCGACCGTCCCGGCCAGCATGGCCGCGTGTACCTGAGCGTGGCCATCGTGCACGCTGTCGAGATTGCTCAGGAGCTCATCGAGCTCCATCCCCGCCAACGCCTGTTCGCGGGTGAGCGGCCGGCCGGGCAGCCAGCTCAGCTGCCAAACTGCGGCGCCGGAACCGATCTCGCGGTACGCGGACTCGGGTGATATGTCGCTGACCATGCTCCATTCGGTGGCGTGAACGCTCATCGGTGCCTCCGGTGGGGCAGTGCGAGCGCGCTGGCGGAGAGCATCATCGCAGAGTGCGTATTCATATCTCTGAGATGCCTACGGTGGTGATTCCGGTTCGCCATTTCCGCTGTTTTCCTCAGACCGGTCCTGTCGGGTCATCTCTATTCGCTTGGTGGGCAAAGTATTTGTTGCGTCGAGTGGTCATCCGTGGGGACAAGTCGTCACATATGGGGTACCGGGCAGAGCTCGAATCCACTCCTCTCGGGTGATCGGTGTCGTACCGCTTGCGCAGATCCGCCGTGCTTCGGCGGCGGCGTCGGTGCGCCATAGGCGCACGGTGCCGTCGATCGCCGATTCGGTGAGGACTGTGCCGCTGGTAGTGAACGAAATCATCGTCTGTTTCTGGCGCGGCTTTCCGCCGGAGAGGGTGGCGTAGATGGTCGGATGAAGAGTGTCACTGGAGTCCCACATGCGAATTGTGCCGGTTCCGGTAATCACTGCGGCGGCGGCGAGGCGGGTGCCGTTGTCGTTGAATGCGACCGAGGCGACGGCGTAGTCGGCTCCGCCGGGGACGGGGAGACGGCGCGGCGCGCCCGGGTGCGATATGTCGTAGAGGTCGACGCCGCTCCAGTTTCCGATGGCAAGAGTGTTCTGTGGGCTCAATGCCAGGGACATGACGCGCCCGTAGGTGGTGAGCCCCGCGATGTCGGCGACCGAACGCGCGGCGCGGGGATCATGGATGTCATAGACGCTGACCGTGCCGGTGTTGTGACTGCCGATGGCGAGTAGACCGCCGTCATTATTGAATGCGACCACGGTAGGGAATCCGCGAGGGTATCGAATGGTGGACTGCAGAATCGGCTGGTCGGGTCCTGCGACGTTCCAGATTTCGACCGCCGCGTTCAGCCCCCGCCCGATTGCGAGCCTGCCGTCTGGACTGAACACGAAGCCGTGGAGCTCGATCGATGTGACATCGAGCGGCGCCCCTAATCGAGTTGGCGCAGAGCGGTTCTCGATGTTCCACACCTGTATGCCGAATTCGTTCACCGTGACCGCCCGAGTACCGTCGGGTGACGTCGTGACTATGTCGATCGACCCGGATGGATCGCCCTCACGCTGGTTTTGTTCGTGCGATGTGGGGGACCTGGCCAGCGGCCGTAGCCGCAGAAGCAACGCTTGCAGTGACGCGTCGGCTCGCTGGTCGAATGAGCCTGATGGAAAGCGGAACAGGGTGCGTGGCCCGGTATGCAGGACGGGACCGGGCAGGTCGAAGACTTGTACCGAATGGTCGAGACTGGTGGTCACCAGCGATCTGCCGCCACGCAGGAACAGGGCTTTGGAGATCATCGGCGTCGAAAAGACCGCGACCTCATTCCCGGTCTCCAGATCCAGAATCCTCGTCTTCTGACCGCCGCTGGTGATAACTATTTGCTTGCCGTCGGCATCGAGTGCGATGTCGAACAGTTCGAACCCGAGCCCCGATAGCGAGGGCAGTGGCTCTGCTATCGCGGGGTTCTCGCGGATGCGCCACCGCGCGACCTCGCCTGGGTTCAGGCCGACCGCGAGAAATGCGCCGTTCTGGCTGAAAGCGACTGCCTGACCATAAGCCCCGTCCGGTCGCTCCAGTCGATGGTCGATTGCGGGCGTTTGGTTGTCCGCGAGAGTGCCCGTGTGCCAAATCCGCACAATGGTGGTAAAGGTCGCAGGCAGCGCGGACATCGGCGCGATGGCTGCCAGCGCCCGATTGCTCAGTGCGACACGGATATGCTGACCTCCGAGCACGGTCAACGTAGACAGGAAGGCCGGACGGCTGGGGTCGGCGCCCAGTCGCCAGACGAGAATCGCCCCGTGCTGGGTCCCCATAGCGAGGTGGCTGGTATCGGGACTCAACGCGACCGTCCACGGCTCATGTCCCTCGGTCCGCAGGTCGGTCACGCGCTCGGGTTGCGCCGGGTCGGTGATGTCCCACACCGAGGACCCCCCGTCACCCGCGGTGACCAGCCAGCGTTGGTCGGTGCTGATCGCGAGTCCACGGATGTGGCCGTTACCGGTCGGAAACCGCGGCCACCGAGCGACTCCGGTGTCGGTAACGCGCGCTAGTTCAACGGTGCCATCGCCCTCACCCACCGCGACCATGTCACCGCCGGGACTGGTCGCCAGCTGCGGGCTGTCGCTGAGGAAGACCATGCCCCGCCCGTTTGCATTGCCGGGTGCTATCCGTATGGGGGTATTGGTGGCAGTGCTCTCGAGTAGAGCGGATCGAGCGTCAGCAGTGTCGCGCGTACGGTAGGCGGCGAGCGCGAGCTGTTGAGCGATTGCCGGATCGACCTCGCGGGCGTAACGGGAGACGTTCGCGTATAGGCGGGAGCGGTCCTCCGCCTGGGCGACCGCGGCTTCGTGCCGCATGTGCACAAATTTAGTGACAGTGCCGGTGACAGCCGCGACGACGACAACAGCGGCGACGAGGACCACCCACAGGGCGTGATTGATCCGGGTGCGTGCGCACCGGATTGCTTCGGCGACCGTACCGGCGGCGGTGATGCGGTCGCTGTAGTGAGCAGGCGCTTGTTGGGTGGCGGTCGTCAGTGCGTCGGTTGCGACAATGACACGCAGTGAATGCTGTTGCGCTGCTTTGAGTTTGTCCGCGTAGCCGGTGACCGCCGTGAGAGTCGTACCGGACAGTCCCGCCGTTACCGCACACGCTGGGTCCAGCCGCCGGGGACGCAACTGGCGCAGACGCTGACGACGTGGCGCTAGGTCATCGAGTGCCACCGCCAGTGCGGCGGCCATCGACGCACCAGTGATGACATTCGCCGGTGTGCCGCGCTCGAGCGTGACGGACCACAGCACGCAGGCATCGGAGTCGGCGAGTCGACTGGTGCGCCACGCCTCGGCAAGGCTGTCGGTGAAGGCTTCGTCGGCCTGCAGGAAGCCCATCACGGCAGGATCGGCGTGCAGACCGCTGGGACCTTTGTGCACCTGTTCCAGGTGCAGTATTCCGGCCTCGCCGCTGCGGCCACCGTTGCCGTAGCTGGCGAACAGAACCCGGATGTCGGTGACGCGCAGCGTCATCGGCCGACGCCCTGCGATCTCGAGTGCGACCAGAATGCCGTACCCCCGGGCGGGCTCGGATCCTTGGCCGAGTAGATGTAGGGCGATATCGCGAAGTGGCACGCTGTCGCTGGTCACGAAGGTTCCGGCGGGCATCAACTGCGTACCCACCGAATGCAGCCCGGCCCGATCGGCATGCGCAAGGAAAGTCGCGCACGCCTCCGTCACGTCGACCGCGCCGGTGAGCGCATGGGCGATGACCGCCATCGCTCGCGCGGCTGACACGTCTGCGGTGATCGAGTCCTCCCGCAGATCGGGGCGCTCACTCTCTTCTTCGAGAATCGCCTCGTCGGTGCCGTCAGCACCGCTCGTCGTGCGTGCTACGCGCTTCCAGGTGGCCAGCGATCGCCGGGCCAACACACCGGTCTCACGGCTTGTGCCGAGCAACTCCGTTGTCGCTGCCGCTCCAGTAGTCGTAGCCTCGCGGCACTGCGCCAGCCACAGCTGTTGCGCACCAGTGAGTTCCGCCAGCAACGCATCGTCCTCCTTGGCGGAAGATACGTCGTTCACAGCTCTCTCATC
Source organism: Nocardia suismassiliense (assembly GCF_900269665.1). Taxonomy (GTDB): domain Bacteria; phylum Actinomycetota; class Actinomycetes; order Mycobacteriales; family Mycobacteriaceae; genus Nocardia; species Nocardia suismassiliense. The sequence goes on along the minus strand of NZ_LT985361.1, from coordinate 5,606,367 downwards.
TGGACTGTCGGCACGATCCATCGAACTCCTTTCCGGACGGTGACGTGGCCGAAAACCCGCACGGCTTGGCTGAATACACCTCGAGGCTACGAGCGAACGACGTTCCCGGTACACACAATCGGCACGCACAACGTGATCGGATATGACAGTGTTGGCGCGCGGCGGAAGGATCCGGATGAACCCTCGCCATCGTCCCTCTCATTGGCTGACACGTAGAAGGGCACTGTCTTGGGACACCGAAGCATCAAACGAATCGTGTTGGCCGGCATAGTCATCGCCGTGATGCAGCTGAGCGTCGCATGCGTTCGGAATGGCACCACCACCGGCACGACGAGCGTTCCTACGCCACCTCCGTCCTCCGCGCTTGCATCGGTACCCCCGCTGCCCAGCGCTGAGGATGTCACGGCACTACTGCGGCGACTGCTCGACCCCACGGTCCCGAACGCCGAGAAACACGACAGCATCCAAGGCGTACGAGTAGACCCGGATCTACCGAACCGACTCGCCGAAGTCGCGCAGCAATACCACGCCGAGGTCACTGTGACCACGACCGCGCTTGGTGCGCCAGGCATGGTCGCGGCCGGAACGTGGACCATCGACGGCGTTGTGCCACAGCCGATTGTGGTGAATTTCGTCGCTGAGGACGGCAAATGGAAGGTCGAGAAGGCATGGGGATGTCAGCTGCTGATCGTGTTCGATATGACATCTCCCATGTGCCGGTGAGCAATGGCATCTCGACCGTCAACGCAGGCCATCCATGACCGCGGTCCGCACTGGATGACCATCGGGCAGCCCTTTGGCGATCCGGCGCCAGGCGTTACGGCCGGCGGTCCGTGAGCTGCGGACAGCCTGGGTGACAGCCGTCGCGTGGTCGGCAGTCAGCGACGACGTGGGGATAATCGCGATCGCGAGATCCTCCGACATCGTGATCGCTCGGGTGGCGATCTCCCCGGTCGGATGGTTGTCCGCACCGGTATACAGCACGACCAGCACTTCGCAGTGCTCGTGCCCACTGGTGATTTCGATACGAACAATGTCACCGGAACCCAGCCGATCGCCGAACGACTTCACGGAAACCGCCGTTTCGTCGCCGTCGGCCGCGGACCGAACAAATTGGATACCGAACTCGTGGTCGATCACACTCTGCATCGGCCCGGAAATGCCCGAGGCGGCAGCACGTTCGTGTGCTGTCCACGCGGGCACTGTCAACACAGGCATGCGACCTGCGTCGATCGCCGTGACGGTCGCGACCTCCGGTGCGGCATGCGTCCATCGCTCAGTCAGCCGGTCCGCGATCCGCTGCCCGGCTGCCCGATCCTCGATGTCGTAAACCTCGGTCCCGTGGTCTACGAGAGCTCCGAGCAGATCATCGACGTCGATCGGCGACTGGGTTCCCTGGTCATCGCCGTTGTGCGGGATCATGATTCGCCTCTTCCTTGCTCCGGTCGCACTGTGGGGTCGAGAAGTCTTCGGAGTATCCGTACACCCGCGGTGCGCAAGTGTTTCACCTTGGACTCGCTCATTCCGAGCAGCTGCGCAACTTCGGCGACGGTACGTACGTCGTAGCCCATGTCATGGGTGGGGATCACGAAGGTTGCGGCGAGAACCGCGCGAGTCTCCTCGTGCGGGATTGCGGCCAACGCGCCGATGAGCTGGTCGCGCAGGATCATCCGTTCGTAGTCATCAGCAGCGGTGGCGGACTCGTCGAGCTGGGACACCGCGGTGTCGTAGTCCACCCGCCGACCCGGATGCCGTCTGGCTGTGAGGCGCTTCCGGCGCAGGTGCAGCACTCGCCACTTCACCAGTTGGAGCAGCACAGCCCGCCAGTGCCTGATGCGCTCGTGCGGCAGCGTCTCGGTGAGATCGACGATGACATCTTGGGCGATGTCCTCGTAGGTGTCACACATTTCGGGGTCCAACTCGTTGAGCACATAGCGTGCCTTGTGAGCCGCGTATGTCGCGGCTTCGAGCAGACCGACACCAACAATGTATTCGAACACTGCCAACTGCAGCGTGGTCGGAACGTCGATGATCGACCGACCCAGCCACCGATCCAGTGACTCAGTTGTAGGTGCGCTCATTGCCGACCCCCTGTTGCCGATACACCCAGGCAGTCCAGGACAGCCTCGCTACTCCTGTCCGGACTATCGAACGGTGGATACTTCAAGGCTGAATCCTCAATCGTTCTGCGGTGGACTTGGACTGACCCTCAACAACAGAGATGCTCGTAGCAGCAATGTGAGTTCGGATCCTCGAGCAGTGATGCGGAACCGTTATGCGCCAGAGCTGCCCGCACCGCCGGACGAATGAAGCCCGCGGCCGACACAGGCCGACTGCGGGCTGCACAGCCTGCTGGAACTCACCGGCGATCACGGGCTCCTCTCGACTAAGCGCCGTATGCTCTTATTCGATAAGACGTTTGGCCGATCCATTCTCCGTCGGCGACCGTCTGCATCGGCGAACCGTTGTCAGAACAGTCTGCGGACATGTAGAGATACCAAGTTCGACCGGAGCGATTGACGTGCATCTGGGTTCTGGTATGGAGATGCGATCGGCCTTGGGCGCAGTCAACGACAGTGACCGATTCCGTTCAGCGCCTCGGCTTTTCGTCGTGGTGGCAATCTCCGCTGGGCTGCACGCCGCAGCAGTGTTCGGGCTACGCGGGCCTTGGACCGTAGAGCATGTCGATGGTCCACTGCCACGCCTGAGGTTGCGCGAGTAGGCGCCGATGGGTCGTCGGCCCTGCCGCAGGAAAGAGATCCTCGAAGTAGGCGTTGGAGACGCCGGGTTCGTCGATGAACGACGCATCGCCGGCGGGGGTGTTCACAGTGTCACCGCGGGTGGCCATGACGAAATAGCGGACACCGGGCACGGTGATACCGCCCTCGGACACTCGCTGGATGACATCGGATCTTTCGAGGCAAGCCAACCAGCCCGGCGCCCGCGTGAGGTCCGCGACCGCCGACAGGATAGGGCCACCGGGCAAGAGTTGAGCGAGTCCTCCGTGGTTGGGCAGGCGGTACTCGGGAAGATTCTCGTTGATCAGTGCGAGCGGACGGTCGGCGCGGGATCCATGTGTGACGGGCGCGAAAGACACCACCTTGCCCACATTGGCTGCTCCACCAAGGACTTTCGTGTAGTAGTTCGCGACCAGAGCACCTTGGGAGTGGGCAACGATATCGACCTGAATGGCGCCGGTCTCGGCCTTCACTATCTCGATATAGTCGGCGAGTTGTGCGGCCGACGTTGCGATCGGCGCCGCGCCGACCCCGAGACCGTCGACAACTCCATAGAACATGCCGAATACACACGCACCCGCCGACAGCATGGTTTGAACGAATCCGTCGTCCGCGATGTCCTGCTCGTCGACGGCCACTGCCGGCCCGCCGCCGCCTGGCAGTGTGATGATCGGGTTCGGGCGCTGTGCCGTTAGCTGGCAGTCACGCTGAGCCGCGAAGGTCAGCGGGGCCGGGTCCGCCGTCGCGTCAACGGGATTCAGGACACTGACGGCGGCTGTGATCAGGGCTGCGATCATCCATGGTGATGGTCTCATGTCTACTCCGTTCGGACCTTGGGGAACTCACCCACCGATCGACGTTCCGAGCATCCTGCTGTCGGTGCCGGTCGAGAGCGAGGTGTGTGGAGGCACGGAAATCGGCGCGCCCTTGCAGTCATCGCGCATCCAGATCACCTGCATGACTTCGCTGTTGTTCACGATCGCACGGATGTAGTCGGAGGTCTTCGCGCACGAGCCCGGCGTTACCGGTTGAAGCGCGCCCTGGTTTTGCGGGAAGGCCCCATTGGATGTGTAGTAGGGGCTGCCGTACCAGCAGACGAATTTGTCCGGGCAGACGCCTGGGTCGGCTGCGGCATACGATGGATTGCCACCGGAAACTATCAACATCCCGATGGTCGCTGCCATCGCGAATCGGATGGCCCGAGATGCTTTTCCTGGCGTGGACGTGCGTGACCTCATGTATGTTTCCCTGCTGCGAGCGGGCGCGCTGCGAATCGACGGGCGCCGTTACTTCTTAGATGCGATTGCCGCCCTTTTGGTTCACCGGCGTCCGAGGTGGCGGTGGAACGTTCCGCGCTACCACATACTGCCGCTGCCGCAGTGAAATCGCACTTGATCGTATTGCGATTTTCCGGTGCCTCGACCGGTTCGGGTCCCGCAATCGTGTTGCGCTGCAAAGGAAAGGGCGGCGCCGCTGGTCTGCCATCCAGCCCCCAGTCGAGCGAGAGACCCAGTCGGGCGAGGCAATCAGCCGGACAGCGAACGGGGGTTGTGCGCGACGATCCAGGCAACCTAGACCTTGCGCTGCAGTGTAGGCATTGAGTGGTCCGTGAAGTCACCAGAAAGGGTATGATGCTACGGATTACGCTGCTGGACAAGCGGTTCCGGAATCACACTTGCCTGGCAGGGCGCTAGGCATGGGTGAACTGTAGGGAATTCGGTGATAAGAAGCGTGATTCGTCGGATATCGGGCTGGCCTCCTGTTGCCGACGGAGCTGGGGACGCTGATGGGCAGGGCAATGTCGGGTCGGCATCCTTGGTCCTGGCGGTACTCTGCGATGAGCAAACCGCGGCGATCGGCGCGCGCCGTGCCGGGGGAACTTCCCGGCACGGCACCGCTGCCTCACCTACGACGATCGCCAGTTCGCGCAGGTGAATCATGTTGCGCTACTGACGATTCAGCTCGAACTATCTCGACTGTTTGCCGACGACTCGCCCCGGACTACCCGCCGGCCGAACGGACCCACAGTTGCCAGCCGCTGCCTTGCTGCCCATACACGCAGTCGGGCCAGGTGTCGGAGCTGCGGTACTGCTCCCCGGCTGCCACGCATTCGGCGTTTGTCTCGAACTGGTCGATGAACACACCTTCGGCGGATGCGTTGCCTGCCGCCGCACCGAGAACGAGCATCGTTGCGGCACCGATTGCCAATGATCCCCATACTGTTCGCATGCCGGAGATCATGCCAGGTGGTACGGCTTTGCCGGTTGCGAACCGACGGGTCCGCACTTAAACCGGCTCGAGCAACGCCGATAGTTTGGCGACACGTCCGGCGGCGTCGAACTCGAAGTGCAGGTAGCGGTCGTTCACCTCGTACCTGTCGAAGTTCGGTCCAGTGCGCTCCGGTTGTCCGAGCAAAGCTGCCACTTCGGCCCGGGTTGCGGTGGGGCACAGGCCTTCCAGCAAGTTGCCCGGCCTCGGATACGGCCCGTAGGTTTCGTCCGCGCTGTCCGGCTGGGTCCGCACCATCGCCGAAACGAGCACCTCGTCTTCGAAAAGCAGCTCCGTCCCCGCCGGGCGGAAGAGGTAGTACGTCGACTGTACGTCGCCCCAGTCGACGTTCTCGACCTCCATATCGGGACCGACGAGCACGATCACGTCGAGAATCCGGTTGTCTCCCTTGCGAAGTCCGAGAACGTTCAGCATCGTGGCCATCTCACCCGTGACGATCGGCATAGTGCTTCCTTCGTTCAGCTCGCACAGCGGCGCGAAAAGTACGGCACGCCAACGTTGTAGCCAAAGCGTGCGCCGCCCGCCTCGCGGATCAGTCGGTGGCTGCGTCGAGTCTGGCACGGAACCAGTCCGAACACGCATCGGTGAACGACCCGCTCCGCGCAGCTGCTCCTGGTTCGTTGACCGCCGCGGTGGGGTGACCGGACCCCAGCGAGTTTCGATCTGGACCCAACCAATGTTGCCAGCCGGTGGCTCAGGACCCCCACCGGTCAATTAGGGTAGGCAAACCGTATTGATCGAAATCGAAGGTGACCGACACAGATGGATCGCGCCCGCACCAGGACGCTCCCGCTCGCCATGGGGCTGGTGCTGCTACTGGCAGTACTCGCGTTCGCGGTGGTGCTGAGCATCAGCGTCGGCTCACGTGCGTTGACCTTCACGACCGTGCTGGACGCGTTGCTCCGCTACAACCCGGTCGATGTCGATCACGCCGTCGTGCGCGATCTGCGGCTGCCGCGCACCGCGGTCGGCGTGCTGGTCGGTATCGCGCTGGGACTGGCCGGATCGATCATTCAGGGAGCGACGCGAAACCCGCTCGCCGATCCCGGACTGCTGGGTGTCAACGCAGGCGCAGCCTTGTTCGTCGTGCTCGGGATCAGTGTGCTCGGTGTGACCTCGGTGACCGGCTACGTGTGGTTCGGCTTCGCAGGTGCCGCGGTCGCGGGCGCGGTCGTGTATTTCGTCAGTTCGCTCGGCCGCGACGGTGCCACGCCGATGAAGCTCGCGCTCGCCGGAGCCGCGGTGACCGCCGCGTTGCAGTCGGTGACCAGCGGGTTGCTGCTGACCGACACCACCACCTTCGATCAGTACCGTTTCTGGCAGGTGGGCTCGCTCGCCGAGCGTGATCTGCCGACCGTTGCACAGGCAGTGCCGTTCCTCGCAGTCGGCATCCTGCTCGCGGCGATGTCGGCGCGAATGTTGAACGCGCTGGCGCTCGGCACCGACGTGGCCCGCGCGCTGGGCCAGAATGTGCCGGTCGCCCGCGGTGTCGCCGCGCTCGCGGTGGTCGTGCTGTGCGGCGCGGCGACGGCCATCGCCGGACCCATCGCCTTCGTCGGCCTGATGGTTCCGCACGCGGCCAGGCTGATCACCGGCCCCGATCACCGGTGGCTGCTGCCGTATTCCGCAGTGATCGCCGCGATCCTGCTGCTGGTCGCGGATGTGGTCGGCCGTGTCATCGCGCGACCCGCCGAGGTGCAGGTCGGTGTCGTGACCGCCGTCATCGGCGGGCCGTTGCTGGTCATGTTGGTGCGACGCCGGAAGCTGGTGAAGGCGTGAGCATCGATACGGCCTCGCTGGCTGCCGTCGTCCATGCTCGACGCAGCGGCACGACTCGCGCACGGCTGGTAGCGCTCGCATTGTTCCTCGCGCTGGTGGTGGTTTTCGCGCTGTCACTCACCGTCGGCTCGTATTCGGTTCCGCTGAGCGATATTCCGAACATTCTGCTCGGTGGCGGCGGCGGGCAGGACGCGTTCGTGGTCAGGCAGCTGCGGTTGCCGCGAGCGGTCGCCGCCACGCTGGTCGGTATCGCTTTCGGCATCGGCGGCACGCTGTTTCAGCGCTTGTTACGGAACCCGCTGGCCAGTCCGGATGTGATCGGCATTTCGCAGGGCGCGAGCGCGGCCGCCGTCGCCGGTCTGATCGTCTTCGGATTGTCCGGCACGGCGTTGTCGCTGGCCGCTTTCGTCGGCGCGGTCGTCACGGGCGCGGTGATCTACAGCCTCGCACGGCGCGGCGGAGTGAACGGTTTTCGTCTCGTGCTGATCGGCGTCGGTGTCGGCGCGGTGCTGACCAGCATCGTGTCGTACCTCATGACGTGGGCCGATGTCGCGCTCGCCCAGCAGGCGCTGGTCTGGATGATCGGCAACCTCAATGGCCGGAGCTGGCACGCGGTCATGCCGCTGGCGATCGCTCTGGTGGTGCTGGTGCCCGCCGCCGCGCTGCTCGCCCCCGCGCTCAACGGATTGCAGCTCGGCGACGACGTCGGGGCCGGCCTGGGCCTGCGGGTCGAACGCACGCGGCTGCTGTTGCTGCTGATCGCCACCGCCAGTGTGGCTTTCGCGACCGCGGTCGCCGGCCCCATCGCGTTCGTCGCCTTCGTCGCGAACCCGATCGCCACCCGGCTGACCGGCGGTGGTCGCACGGCATTGGTACCGGCCGCGCTCACCGGCGCGCTGGTCACGCTGCTCGCCGATTTCGTCGCACAGCATCTGCTCGGCAACCCGCTGCCGGTCGGGGTGGTCACCGGTGCGGTCGGCGCGCCGTATCTGTTGTGGCTGCTCGCCGCGGCCAACCGAGCCGGGCGTGTCTGAAAGGGATGTCGTGACACCAACTCTGCACACCGAGAACCTGCGGCTCGGCTATGGACCGGTGACGATCGTCAACGACCTCACCGTGCGCATCCCAGAGGGCTTGGTGACGATGATCGTCGGCACCAACGCGTGCGGAAAGTCGACGTTGCTGCGCGGCCTGGCGCGGTTGCTCGCGCCCACACACGGTGCGGTCTATTTAGGCGGTGCGCCGATCTCCTCGCTGCGCAGCAAGGACGTCGCGCGAGAGCTGGGACTGCTGCCACAATCCCCGGTCGCGCCCGAGGGGATCACCGTCGCGGATCTGGTCGGTCGCGGACGCTATCCGCACCAGGGCATGTTCCGCCGCTGGTCACCCGAGGACGACGCGGCGGTCGCGCGCGCTTTGCAGGTCACCGACACCGTCGAGCTGGCGTCGCGCTCGGTCGACGAACTGTCCGGCGGCCAGCGCCAGCGGGTGTGGATCGCCATGGCACTGGCCCAGCGCACCCCGATCATGCTGCTGGACGAGCCGACCACCTTCCTCGATATCTCCCACCAGGTGGAGGTGCTGGACCTGCTCGCGGATCTGAACACCACCGACGGCACCACCGTGGTGATCGTGATGCACGACCTCAACCTGGCCGCCCGCTACGGCGATCACCTCATCGCCATGAAAGCCGGCGAGATCGCCTGCGAGGGCGCCCCCTCCGACATCCTCACCGCGGAGTTGGTCGAGGACGTCTTCGGCATTCCGTCACAGATCATCCCGGACCCCGTATCCGGCACCCCGATGGTCGTTCCCATCGGACGACATCGCTCCGGCCGGGCCGCCGTGCCCGCCACCCAGTCCTAGGAAAGGAATCACACCAATGGTCCGATGGACACAAGCGGTGGTCGCCGTGGCCGCCGCCGCACTGCTCGCCGCATGCGGCACCGATCCCGCCACCACCCCCGCCGGCGCGGGCGACCCCGGTCACGGTGAAAAGAATGCCGCCACCGGCGGGGCACTGTTCGCCACCGCCGATACCGAGACCGCCAAACTCAAAGCGGACGTCGGGCCCGGCGTATTTCCGCGCACGGTAACCCAAGCAATGGGACAGACTCGCATCGAGAAAAAGCCCGAGCGGGTAATCGTCCTCGACTCCGGCGAGTTGGACGACGTCCTCGCACTCGGCGTGACACCGGTCGGCATGGCCACCACCGCCGGACAGCAAGGAGTGCCGTCGTATCTGGCCGACCGCGTGCAGAACATCGCGACGGTGGGCCCGACCAACACGCTCGACCTCGAGAAGATCGCATCGTTGAAACCAGATCTGATCCTGGGCAGCAAGTTACGCGTCAACGACCTCTATCCGCAGTTGTCGGCCATCGCGCCGACCGTCTTCTCGATCCGGCCGGGCTTCCCGTGGAAAGAGAACTTCCTGCTGGTCGGCGCCGCACTCGGCGCGGAGGAGCAGGCCACCAAGCTGCTCAACGAATATCAGACCAAGGCCAATCAGGTGAAAGCCAAACTGACTGGCGCGCCGACGATTTCACTCGTTCGTTACATGAGCGGCAACATCCGCCTGTACGGCAAGAAGTCCTTCATCGGCGTCATCCTCGCCGATATCGGCCTGCCGAGACCGGCGAATCAGAACGTCGACGAGCTGGCGGTGGAGGTCTCGAAGGAGAACATCGACCAGGCCGCCGGAGACTGGATCTTCTACTCGAGTTACGGCGCGGATGTCTCGCCGGACCAGAAGGCCGTGACCGAGGGCCCGATCTGGCGGAACATGAGCGCGGTCAAGGCCGGGCACGCCATCGCGGTCGATGACGAGGTGTGGTTCCTCGGACTCGGTCCGATCGGCGCGATGCGAGTGCTCGACGATCTCGGCAAGTTCCTGGGCTGAGCGTCGCAGACGAGAGCCTTCGAGGTAAGCCGAAACCCTTTGCAAAATAAGGGTTTCGGCTCTTCTCGCTTCATGGGTCGGCTGTCGGTCGGCGTCGTTCAACAAACAGCGCGCGGTGGCCGAGACACTGCGGCTTCGGGCATGTCGAGGTCGCGCCGTCTATTCGACGCATGGAAACACGATTCCGGGCCATAGCTGTCCAGCATGCGCCGATAGGTGCGGGCTGACGCCGGCCACGGGTTTGTGACGCGCCCGCTGCGATGCCGATACCAGCTGGACGCGGGCGGCCACACCGTCGTGGCGATCGCCTGTTCCAGCCACCGCTGGTAATTGTCCATTGCCGCCTCGGTGACCTCGATTGCGGCAGCGTCGACCCGATCACGCCAGCGCAGGCATTCCAGGATGTACTGCATCTGAAGCTCTTTCATCGCAGGGTTACTGCCTGCGCTGTTGAAACTGTTCGGGCCGGCGAGCAGGAACAGATTCGGGAAATTCGGGACCGCGATTCCCAGGAAGGCGCTCGCGCCGCCGGTCCACTGTGCTGCCAGCTCGACCCCGCGGCGGCCGCGCACCCGCACCGGCACCAGGAATTCCGGAGCCTTGAAGCCGGTGGCGTAAACAACGGCGTCAGCCTTGTGTTGCGCACCGTCGGTGGTTTCGAGCCCTTCCTTCGTCATCTTGGCGATCGGCGCGGTGACGAGCTCGACATTCGGATATGCCAGTGTCGCGTAGTACTCGCTGTCGAGGACGATGCGTTTGCCGCCGATCGCATAGTCCGGTGTCACGGCCGCGCGCAGCGCAGGGTCCGAGATCGTGCGACGCAGATACCAGCGCGCCAGCCATTCGACAGGTCGCGCCGACCAGCCGCGCCACATCACCGGGGCGAGCACGGTATCGGCGCTGTAATGCAGTGCTTGCCGATACAAGTGGTGCCCGCCCGGTAGCGCCAAGACCGCTCGGGCGAGACGCCCGAAATCCTTCCGCGGTTTCGGTAGCACCCAATGCGCGGTTCGTTGAAAAACACGCACACGGCCAGCGGTCTCGGCCAGCGTGGGCAGAATCTGGGCCGCACTCGACCCCGTGCCGATCACCGCGACATCGAGACCGCGTAGATCATGTCGGTGATCCCACCGCGCGGTGTGGAACGCCGGACCGGCGAAGTCGGCTTCGCCGGGAAACTCGGGTAGCTGCGGGCGATGAAGCTGCCCGACCGCGAAGATCACTACATCAGCCACCATGCGCAGCCCCGCCGCGGTGATCACCTCCCAACAACCCTGATCTTCCAGATACGTGGCCTCACTGACCGGACAACCCACCTGAAGGTGCGGTAGCAAACCCTCATCGGCGGCAACCCTGCTCAGATAATCCAGAATCTGTTCCTGTCCCGGATAGCGAATGTGCCGATCGCGGTAGGGCGCGAAGGAGAACGAATACAAATGAGACGGGACATCACAATTGCACCCCGGGTAGACATTGTCCCGCCAGACGCCGCCGACCCCGTTCTCCTTCTCCAGGATCAGAAAATCATCGATACCAGCCCGTTTAAGCGCAACCCCCATCCCGATCCCCCCNCCCGAACCCCGCCCCCACCACAATCGCCGTGTAATGCACCGCAGCACCACGCCTTTCATCAGGGATACGCAAGCAACGCGCATCCACAGCTCCAGGAACAATCAAGTTTTTGGCAGGCGGAGACGTTGGCCCACCGGCAGATTATCGAGACGTGTAGCGGATGCTATTGCCGGCAATCGGCGCACAGCCTCCGCAGTCGATAGTTTCTTACCACACTTCCGTTCGGAACTTTGCCCACCTCGCACGGGTGGGTCGCGCATGAATTGACACGTTCAATAGGAATGGGTCCGCCGCCCGTTCCGTGAATATTGAAGCTGACGCTGCTATTGCGGCCGAGAGTCCCGGCGGATCTCATGATTTCGCGACCGGTGCACTCGTCGGCCGCGTTCGGCATATGGTCGGTCGAGCGGCGCTATCGCAGTAGGGGTACTTGCTCGCCGCGGGCCGACGCCCCCGCGTTCCGCTCGCGGGTCACCCCGCTCACTGTGTTTGCTGCCGGTGTTCGATGGTGATGGGCATGGATACGGAATCGCGGGTCGATTCGTCGATCAAATCCCGCTGATCGGCGAGGTGGCGCGGCAGAATGTCGACCATGCGCATATTTGCCCGATTGTTGCAGAGCGTGGTCGCCGGAGTGCTGCTCGTGGCAGTCGGGCAGAGCGTCGCGGCTACCCCCGCCCAGAGCCAGGTGTCCTGGCCGCAATTGCCGTGGACGAGTGCAGAACCGGATGGCGTACAGGCGTCGGCGGCGGCGCTGGCGGAGGGGATTGCCGGTACGGTGCTGTGGTCGCGGCAGCCGAACACGGTCGTTCCGATAGCGAGCATCACCAAGGTCATGACGGCACTGGTGGTGGTCAACGCCGGTGACCTCGAACGGACTATCACCGTGCCGCACGAAAGCATCGCCTACTGCGTCAGGCACGACGGAAGCACCGCGGGCCTTGCCCCCGGTGAGGTGCTCACCGCACGCCAGCTCCTCTACGCGATGATGCTGCCGTCGGGCTGTGACGCCACCTACACGCTGGCTGAGGCGTTCGGGCCCGGCCAGCACGGATTCATCACCAGGATGAACGACACCGCGCGTCAAATGGGCCTGGCGGGAACGCATTTCACCGACCCCAGTGGTCTTCCCGTCCCGAACGACGACTCGAATTCCTCCACACCGGCGGACTTGGTGACCCTGGGCCTGCGCGCGATGAGCCAACCGGTGTTCCGCGACATCGTCGGCACGCACAGCTATCACCTGCCCGCCGGCCCCGGCAACCGTGAGCACCACTGGCACACCACGAACATGCTGCTGGGCGACTATCCCGGCGCGGTCGGCATCAAAACCGGATACACCGACGCTGCGGGAACGTGCCTGCTGTTCCAGACGGTGCGCGCCGGAATACCGTTGGTCGGCGTGGTCCTGCACAGCTCGACCCACGGCGCCGTCGCCGCGAAGGACGACGCCGAACGCATGCTGGACTGGTTTTACGGCCCGATCTTCAGCGCGCTGCCGATCGGTTAGCGGTGCAGCGGTACTGCAGAGAGTCAGTCTTCTCGCGGTAGCGCGCGCTCTCTGAGCTGAGCCAGCGTTCTGCTGATGATGCGCGAGACCTGCATCTGCGAAACGCCTAACCGCTCGGCGATCTGTGCTTGGGTTTGGTCGCCGAAGAACCGTAGATGCAGCACGAGCCGCTCGCGGGGTGGAAGTTCGTCGAGCAGCGGAGCGAGCGTGAGCGCCTCCTCGGTGATCCGGTACCCGGAGTCTTCTGTGCCCAGGGTGTTGGCCACGCTGGGGGCGTACTCGTCATCGTTGTCGTAGGCCGAGGTGTCGAGCGAGTCGCTGGTGTAGGCGTTGGCGGCGAGCATGGCCTGGGTCGCCTCGAGCAGGTCGACGCCCAGTTCGATGGCGATCTCGATGGCGGTCGGCATCCGGGACAGCCGATGGCACAGGGTTTCGATGGCCGGGGCCAAGGCCAGCTGAATCTCCTTGGTGCGCCGCGGAACTCGCACGGACCAGCCGTGGTCGCGGAAGTGGCGACGAACTTCACCCAGAACGGTGGGCACCGCGAAGGCGAGGAACGGCGTCTCCCGAGCGGCGTCGTAGCGGTCGATGGCGGCGACCAGCCCGAGACTGGCGACCTGATACAGGTCCTCGTAGTGCTGTCCGCGTCCGGAATAGCGCCGCGCGATGTGATCGGCCAGCGGCAGGCACAAATGCTGGATCTCCGTGCGCATGCGGGAGTGTTCGGCAGAACCCGGCGGCAGGTCCGCCAGCTTCGTCAGCCACTCTTCGATTCCGTCATAGGAATTGCGGCCGTGGCGGCGGGCCGGGCGGGGACGGGAAGTACTGAGGGGGGTCACGACAAACCTCCGCGCGTCAACCTTCGCCGTGAGCTCCGCTCTGGGGTCTGAACGTTCTCATCCGACTGGACGCCACCCGAGCATTTCAGCAGCGAGCAGCGGGTGTCAGCACCGATTGCGAAACGCTACGTGCCGCGGCAGGACAGATAACGAAGAATCGACCACGAGGTTTCACCGTTTGAGGGATTCGAGTTCGGATATTTCGCCTAGTACGCAAGCTTGCTGACACGCAGCGCCAGGGGGCAGTACCACGCTCCCTACGCAGGGCTTGATCGACTGATGCCGCCCGACACAGGAACGAGAACGGATCGTGGGGACTCTGGTTTTCGACAGCAACGACCTCGCTGCGATCGAGGTGTTCCTCAACGGTGCGTACACAACGATGAGCATCGGCATCGGCAACGGCGGACGGCGCGGCGCGTCGGCGCATATCCGGCGCGACCTGCTCGGCCCGGTCATCTTGGATCAGTTGGATCTCGGATTCGACATGAGCTACGACGCCGATCGACTCGGGAAGATATGTCTGTGTTCGGTGCATACCGGCACGATCGAGCAGGCTTACCGCTATTCGGGCCCGAACGTGTTGCACGCCGGGGAGATCGGGTTGCTGAGCGCACCCGACCTACCGCACCGCGGGATGATCCGCTCGGCCCGGTACAGCATCACCATGTTCGATTCGGCCTTGTTCGCCAGGGTCGGCGCGCCCGCAGTGGCGGGACTTCCCATTCAACGTCGGCCGATCACCGCTGGTGCGGGACACCGCCTGGCTCGGGTGGTCGAGCATCTGCAGCAGGTCGCGGCGGACCCGGCGGCCGGCGATCTCGTCGCGGCGACCTCGGCGGACTACTTGGTCGCGACCGTGCTCGACACCATGCCGACCACGGTTGCGATCGAACCGACCGCGGCCGACCGGCGGGACGCCCACCCGGCCGCGGTGCGCCGCGCCCTCGCCTACATCGAGTCCCACCTCCGCGACGATCTGTCCGTCGCCGATATCGCCACGGCCTCGTCCGTCACGGTGCGGGCACTGCAACTGGCCTTCCGCAGACACCTCGACACCACCCCGTTGGCGCACCTGCGGCGGCTGCGCCTGGACGCGGCCCGTCAGCAACTCCGTGCCGCTGGTCCCGGTGACAGCACCACCGTGACCGCTGTCGCGTACGACTGGGGATTCACGCATCCGGGGCGCTTCGCGGTCGCCTACAAGCGCACCTACGGCGAGCATCCGAGCCGAACCCTGCACAGCTGACCAAACGTCCAGCTGGAGCGACCTTGCCGCCCGAGCCGGGCCGCAGCCAGGTTTCCTGGCAAGCTTCATGGGTAGCCAGACGTTATCTTTGGCCTACGGCGAGCGGAGGAAGCCGGAATGAGGACGCCCGCGTGGCCGATCCCGAACGATGATGAACAGGGTTTGGAGTTCGACCTCGAGGTCACGCCGGACTGGCGGATTCGGGATGCGGTACGGACGCTGCTCGCACCGGATGACAGTGTCGTTGTCGAGGACGCGGTCCTGGTCACCGATGAGATGGTCGCCAACGCCCGCGAGCACGCACGCCCACCCTGGCGCTGCCGCCTCACGGTGTTCGCGGGCTCGGGTCGGCTGCGGATCGAGGTCGATGACGGCGGACGGGGGGACCCTTACGTGCGCGAGCCGGATCTGACCGGTGGGCGCGGGATGATTCTGCTCGACCGACTGGCCCTCGCCTGGGGAGTCGTGCATCATCAGCGATTCAAGACGGTGTGGGCTGAGCTTCCGCTCGATCGGCCCCGGCTTTCACCCGTGGCCCCGGCGCCCGATCCGCAGGACCCGGCACCCGGTATCTAGACGTCGTCTCGACAGGTCCGAGTCACGCGGCGAGGGCGTCTTCCACGCTGTGGTAGAGGGCCAGAAACCGCTCGAGACCCGAGATTTCGAGGGGACGAATGACCGGGCGATTGGCGTCGACGACGATGCGCAGCGGCTCCCGGCGGGTTTCCGCTTCCCTGCTGGTCGCGGCGAGGGTCGTCAAGCCCGCGCCACCGAGGAATCGCACATCGGTCAGATCGAGCACACAGAACGCAGCGCGGGTGCGATCCAGCCCGGCCCGGACCGCCGTCGCCAGCTGCTCAGCCGTGTCGGTGCCGACCTCACCCCGTATCGCTACCACCGCAACCTCACCGACCATGCGATGCTCGACTTGCAGCGGCGACAACTCCTGCTCACGCTCAGTCACCTGGGCACTATAAAGCCATCGTCGGTGCGTAGCCCGCACTTTGCCAGCGGCGCAGTCGCGCCGCGCTCGGCTGACCGACCGCCTCAGCTGCTCCGGCGGTCGCGCAGGATCAGCCAGCCGGCCAAGGCCGCGACAACTACCGCGATTGCGGCAGCAAGTGGCACCCGCCTGCTGTTTGCCACGGCCGCGAGCTGGACTGCCCTGTCTTGGGCGACGCCGGTCACCCCGGTCGCTTTCGCTCGGGCGGTTTCGGCGGTTTCCCGCAGTCTGCCCTCGACCCTTCCTCGAACATCGAACTTATCGGTCAGCTCCGCGATGGTCTGGCCCAACTCCTCGCGGGTCAGGTCGCGGTCGGCCCGCAGCAGTTCCGTCTCGGGTGACTCAGCGGACGGGTTTCTCTTATCGTTCATCGCTGTTGTCCGTTCTCGATCGCCGGGGAGCGGCTCCTACAAGACCGAAATGGCCCGCTTCGCGATTCCCAAACCCGGCGTCTTCAGGGTTCGACCGGCACGGCACGATGCCGCAGCACGATATGGCCGTGTGTGGTCAGAGTGGGCGCACCACGGCCCGCCAGCCGCCGTCGTACTCGGCCGAGAATCGACCCGGCGGTGCGTGACTGCCTGCGACGGCGAGCGCCGCGGCGGTCCGGACCGCGGTCTCCTCGATGTCGGTGAGGTCGAGCTGAACATGGGTGATGTGGACAACCAGGTTCGATACGTCGACTCCGATTCGGGAGAGCAGACCGAGCCCGTCCTCGGCCCCGCGCAGCGCCGCGTCGACGAGTTCTGGGTCCAACCGCGGTTGGATCGAGCTGGTATCGGCGGGGTCTACGGCCCAAACAGCCTGGTTTCGAATGGGTTTCGTTGCTGCGCCCACCGCCACGGTCACCTCGCCGAAGTATCCGATCCCGCCCTTCTGACGCTTGAGCCGGTAGTGCCCGCGCTTGCTCGGCAGCTCGATCGGATCGGTCATGACTTCCAGTCGACGAATCGGCTTGGTAGATAATCGGATTCGATGGCTGCCGGGACCTTCAGATCATGTGCCAGCGCGGCGAGCGCCAGCAGCGGCCAGGCGATGCGAGACCGCGGCGGGTTGCGCATCGCGTCGGCCAGCTCCTGGCTGATGTCCTTCTTGGCGGCGAGTCGCTCGATGATCCGGATACGTGGCAGCCATGCCGAATCGGCCGGTGCCTCGGCGAGCCGATCCAGCGCGGGCGGAAGCAATTGGGCGACAGCGGCTTTGACGTCCTTGTTGCGTGGCCAGCGGGCCCGCTGCAGCAGCGCCGACAGGGCGGCGGCGTAGGCGTAGGGCACGCGCAGCTCCGCGGCGTCGGCCAGTGTCCACAGGTTCGGGTGGTACATCGTGTGGAACTGGCTGCGCAGATAGAAGTCACGCGGACCGTTGCGGCAGATCAGCGTCAGTTCGAATGCCTCGATCCACTCGTGCACCGAGGGTGTGCCGAGCTCTTCGTCACGGCCCGTTGTCACCGACATGCGTAGCAGCGGTAGGTCGCACCGCGCCGTATCCGAGGTGTGCCGTAGCCGCGCGCCGAAATATGAACTGGTCGCGTTCGACAACGTCAGCACGGCGGGTCG
The DNA here is from genome assembly GCF_900269665.1 of Nocardia suismassiliense. Lineage (GTDB taxonomy): Bacteria > Actinomycetota > Actinomycetes > Mycobacteriales > Mycobacteriaceae > Nocardia > Nocardia suismassiliense. Next base: position 5,588,930 of record NZ_LT985361.1, on the reverse strand, counting down.
TGCGTGCCGGTGCGTCATTGCCGGGTCCTCGGCCGCCATCGCTTCGAGGTAGTTCCACAACGCCTCGATCAGGCTCGGCAGCCCCGCCGCGCCGACCTGATCCGTCGCTCCCGCAGCACGATCCAGCTCGTCGTACAACGCGGTCAGGGTGGCGCTGTCGGTGTGGGGTGAGGGGGCGGCACTCATGCGACCAACATAGTGGGTGGACATACGCCACCGATCCGGCAATCGACGCATCCTGCGGTGCAGACCCCAAATGGCTTGTCGCACAGACAAATGACATCGACCCCAGCCTCTGAGCGCAAGGTAGCGGGTACGCTCGAACATGCTTAGTTCAATATCTGAATTAACTCTAGGATCGATATGGTTGCGCCAACTCCCGCCGACAAGTTCTCCTTCGGATTGTGGACGGTGGGGTGGCAGGGGAGGGACCCGTTCGGGGACGCCACTCGACCGGAACTGGACGCGGTCGACGCGGTGCATCGACTCGCGGAGCTGGGCGCCTACGGTCTCAGCTTCCACGACGATGACCTGATTCCGTTCGGCGCGTCCGCCACCGAACGAGACCGCCGCATCGCGCGACTGCGGACCGCGCTGGCCGAAACCGGGCTCGTGGTTCCCATGGTGACCACCAATCTGTTCACCCATCCGGTGTTCAAGGACGGCGGATTCACCAGCAACGATCGGCAAGTGCGCCGGTTCGCGATGCGCAAGGTCCTGCGCAATGTGGAGTTGGCGGCTGAGCTGGGCGCGCGGACCTATGTGCTGTGGGGCGGGCGCGAAGGCGCGGAGTACGACAGCGCCAAGGATGTGCGCGCGGCCTTGGACCGCTACCGCGAAAGTCTCGACGTGCTCACCGGATTCGTGCGGGACCGCGGATACGACGTCCGGTTCGCGATCGAGCCCAAACCCAACGAGCCACGCGGTGACATCCTGTTGCCGACCGTCGGGCACGCGCTGGCGTTCATCACCACGCTCGCGCATCCGGAGCTGGTCGGCGTCAATCCCGAAGTGGGGCATGAGCAGATGGCCGGATTGAACTTCGCGCACGGCGTCGCGCAAGCGCTGTGGCACGGCAAGCTGTTCCACATCGACCTGAACGGCCAGCGCGGCATCAAATACGACCAGGACCTGGTCTTCGGGCACGGCGACCTGATGAACGCCTTCGCCTTGGTCGACCTGCTGGAGAACGGCGGGTCGGACGGCGCACCGGCCTACGACGGGCCAAGGCATTTCGACTACAAGCCGTCACGAACCGAAGACCTTGCCGGAGTGTGGGATTCGGCCGCTGCGAACATGCGGACCTATCTGCTGTTGCGCGAGCGCGCCCGCGCCTTCCGCGCGGATCCTGATGTGCGGGAAGCGTTGGCGACCGCGGGTGTCGATGAGCTGCGTACCCCGACCCTGGCGGCGGGGGAGACCTACGCCGACCTGCTGGTCGATGCGGAGACGGCGAAGTTCGACGCCGACCGCGCGGGGGAGCGCGGATACGGCTTCGTCCGGCTGAATCAGCTGGCGCTCGAACATCTTATCGGCGCACGGTGAGCGTTGCGGGACAGTGGTGCCGGGTCACTCGGTTCCGCGAGCTATGACGCACCTGTCCAGCCCGGTGCACCTGCGACAGGTGCGGACGGGGAACTTCCAGGCGGTGCTGGTGGCGATGTTGGACGGCCCCGCGTCGCGCGCCGAACTCGCCCAGCGCACCGGCCTCACCAAAGCCACCGTCGCCAGCCTCGTGGAACCTCTACTGCAGCAGCAGATTCTCGCCGAAGGCGCCGTGCTGAACACGGGACGTGGCCGACCGTCCCGACCACTGCACTTCGCCGCCGCAGGACCCGTCGCGATCGGCGCGGAAATCAACGTACGGCACCTCGCCGTCACGGTGCAGCGGCTGGACGGCTCGACCGAATTCGAGCAGCGAATCGAGGTGGACAACCGCCACGCTGCCGCAGCCGACATCGTGCCCCGGCTCGCCGGCCTGGTCCGCACCGCGATCGCCGCATGCGGCCGGGACCCACTCGGAATCGGGCTCGCCGTACCCGGCATTGTCCAGGACGGAACCGTCGTGCATACCCCGAATGTGCCCGGCCTCAACGGAATCCGACCAGGCGATCAACTCGCGGCTGATCTCGGGCGACCGGCGACGAACGTGGCGGTGGACAACGAAGCCAATCTCGCCGCCCTCGCCCACGTGTGGCCACACCGACTCTCCGGCGACGACTTCGTCTACGTCTCCGGCGATGTCGGCATCGGCGCCGGAATAGTGATCGGCGGAGTCATGTTTCGCGGCCGAAGCGGTTTCGCCGGCGAACTGGGCCACGTCACCATCGCCCGCCCCGGCCGCCCCTGTCCTTGCGGCAGCCGTGGCTGCGTGGAGCAATACGCCGGACTGCACGCCATTCTCCGAACCGCAGGCCAGCGCAACCTCGACGCACTCCTACACGCCCTGGACCACGGCGACACCCGCGCCCGCACCGCCGTCGAGAACGCCGGCGAGGCCCTCGGCGCCGCCCTCGCCTCGCTGATCAACATCTGCGACGTCGCGACCGCAGTGCTCGGCGGCAGCTACGCAACCTTGTTCGACCACCTCGCCCATGGCGTCCGCACCGAACTCGGCACCGGCGTACTCGCCGCGGCACGCCGTCCCATTCAGCTCACCATCTCCGCCTTCGGCAGCACCGCCGTCACCCGCGGCGCAGCCGCCCTCATCACCCGCCGCTGCTGCCTCGAACCGAACCTCCTGCTGCCGCCGAAGCAGTTGACGACCGGAGAACTACTGGGATAGTCCTGATATCGATCAACCGGACCCACGCCTGACCGTGTTATCTCGTGTTCAACGAGCAGATGAGGAACTCCTAGCGCATGGTCGAAGCCAGGGCCCGGCGAACGGCGAGTGTATGTGCCGCCGCATTGATCGGGTTGACGGTCTCGTGCTCTGATCCTCCCGTTTATCCCGGCGACGACCTGCGCAGGCTGCCCGCGGCGGCCGTCGGAGCGGTGGTCGTCGGACCGCTCTCCATGGAATCGGTTGGGCAGGAAGACCGTTCGCTGCTGTTCGTCTTCGATGCGGATGGCAAGGTGATCGGGCGGGACCTCGGTGCGGCGGTCAGCAACAATCGCGTGCTCGCCGCCGGCGAGAGAACGCCGAATTCTCGCACTACGACCTGACATCCGGACGTAAATCTCTCGGCCCGATCGCGCTGGCATGGCTCGACGACATCCACGGAAGCAAGACCGAGAGCGGTGGCAACATCTACTCCATCGCCGACCTGACCGGATTCGAATAGCGCCTGGTGGGTCACCCCTTCGCGCCGACCAACTGCTGATAGTTCGCGTTCCGCGCGATCAGCTCGTCGTGCGGGCCACTGTCGATGATGCGCCCGTCCTTGAGGAAAATAACGGTCTCTGCTTCACGGATCGTCGACAGGCGATGGGCAATGACCAGCAGTGCGCATTCTTTTCGCACTGTTTGGATGGTCACGTGCAGCGCCTGCTCGGTCTCGGCGTCCAGCATGGCCGTTGGCTCATCCAGCATCATCAGTACTGGGCGGCGGATCAATGCCCGTGCCAAAGCGACGCGTTGGCGCTCGCCGCCGGAGAGCAGAATGCCGTGCTCGCCCACGGGGGTGTCCAGGCCGCGAGGCAGTCGGGCGACAAGGTCGGTCAGGCCGGCGAGCTCGATTGCGCGCTGTAGGTCGTCGTCGCCCAGTTCCGGTTGCCGGTATGTCAGATTGTCTCGAAGGCTGCCGAACAGCAGGGGCGCGTTCTGTTCCAACAGGCTGATATCCGAGCGCCAGGCCCGGCGAGTGTGGTCGGCATAGGACCGACCCCGCAACAGAATGTCACCGTTGTCCGGATTATAAAATCTGCTCACCAGCGAGAATACCGTGGATTTTCCGGCACCCGACTGGCCGACCAAGGCGATATGACCGTTCTGTGGAACGGAGAAATTCACACCTTTGAGGATTGTTCGTTCATCGTAGGAGAAGTGCACGTTCCGGAACTCGAGCGCGGGGTGCCCATTTTCCGTTGCTTTGATGATTGTTGTACCCGCCGACTTGGTACCGGCCTCGGCTCGGCCTTCCAGAGCGTCGTCGACGTCCTCGGCGGGCAGCGCGAGTGTCGCCTGTATCCGGCTGAGCGCGCCAAGGGCTTGCTGCAAACCGACGGAGCCGTTGAAGAGGTCGCCGACCGGAATCAGCAGATTCATCGCGAGCAGCATCATCGTCACCAGACTGCTCAGTTCCATCTGATGATTTGCCACCCGGACGCCCCCGACCAGCAGGGAAACAACGAACGAGCCGGTGACCGCCAGGTGCATCGCCGGATTTCCCAAGGCCTTCAGTCTGGCCGCCCGCACGCCGGCGGTGAATGCCGCACCGGCCAACTCGGCCAAGTGCTCGTGCTCTCGGTCCTCGGCGTTGTTGACTTTGACCGTACGTACCGCGGTGAGGGCGCGTTCGATGTCTGCGGAAAGCGCACCGACGCTCTCTTGCAGCCGCGTCGAGGCCGTTTCGATGCGCACCATCACCAGCAACATCGCGCTCGCGGCGATGGCGATGGTGACGAAGACGATCGAGAACAGTACCCAGTCGAGGTAGATCATCACCGAGACGGTGCCGACAAGGGTGATCGTCCCGGTCAATATCTGGACAAGACTGGACCCGACGGCATTACGCACCACCGTCGAATCGAGCGTCACGCGCGAAATCAGGTCCCCGACCCGGAGCGACTCGAGTGTGGGAATTCGCAACCTCAACAGATGTCCGGCCAACCGATTGCGTACCGACAGGAGCACGGACTCGCTGGATCGCTCGAGGATGTAGAGGCCACCGGTATCGGTGACCGCGTGCAGAAGATACGCCCCGACCAGCGCCGCAAGGGACCATGCGATGGTCTTGCCCGCGCCGGCGTCGCGAATGACCTGTCCGGCCAGCAGCGGTTGCACCAGTGACAGTCCGGTGCCGATGAGAAGAAGCGCTGTAGCGCCCAGCAGGGAATATCGCTGTGGTGCAATCAATCCGAGCAGAGCGCGGACTCGACGTGGCCACGAATCGTGCTGCTGAGCATCGCCGTTTTCAGTAGACATCTTCCCCCACGTTCGTCTGCGGGCCGACTGCGATCAATCGGCTGAATGTAGTCATGTCACCCGCTTCTCCGACAAGTTTGCCGTCTGCTTCGACCCAGGCGTGCGCCGCGAACGGTAGTTCCGTGCGAACGCCGACACACCAGGTCGTCCAGGCCCCGTAACGTCGGCTCAGGAGCGTAGTCGCGACGGACCTGGTGAGGCACCCGAATCGCCCGGCGGCGTCGGGGCTCACCTCAACTACCCGACGTCGCCATCGTTCTGCGTCTTCGAACGACGCCGGACGACTTCCTCGATGTAACTGCCGCAAGGTCCATTCGATCCGCCGCGGCGGCAACATGACCAGAAGCCTGGCGGCTCGAACGGCCCATCGTGCAAACCATCTTTCGCCCCTGCGCGCATCCGCTTCGTATCCGGTCCCCAGGGCCATATGCTGACTCATGCGACCACCAATCCAACGTCCAGCAGGTGGTCGACCAGTTCTGCTACGTCACGCCGCGCCGTTTCCGCATCGATGTCGAACTGAGCGAGCACCGCCGCGACGAGGTCGGCGCCGCTGTCCACGACCAGCGATGCGAACACTTCCGCCCCAACGGGATTCAGTCGCCAGTACTCGCCACGCTGGATATCGAGAATCACGCCCCCGTATTCCGTTCTCGTGAAAGACAAGCCAGGTCTCGGTGTCATGATATCCCCCTACTGTGCTGCGGTCCGATGAAACTTCGCTCCAGGTCGCGTAACCAGAGTTCGCAAGCGATCGTCGTATACATCGTTCCGTCTTCCAATTCGAACGAACTGGGGTTCGCGCACAACTGCTTCAGCTTCTTCGCATCGATGAGTCCGACACTGCCGAGCCGTGACTGTTCCCATAACGCGACGAGTTCGTCTCGGTGTTTTCGCAATCCGAGCTCGACGTCGTGCGAGCCGTCGTCTTTCGTCTGGCGTTGCAAGACCTCGTCAGGAACTATTCCGCGTACCGACGCCGCGAGCAGGGGTTTATATGTCCATGCGCTGACGCGGTGTCGGACATCCACGGACAGGGCAGCGGCGATTACCCTGTCGTCGAAATACGGGGCCGCCAACGGTGGTCCACCCGAAGCCAACGACATCTTATTCAACACGGCCACGGTTCTGGCGCCCTCGATGATCGTCTCCAATTCAACGTGACGTCCGCGCTCAGGTGCCAGCGGGGCGGCAGTGTATGCCATCCATCGGATTCCTTCGCTGATTGCTCGTGCGGCGACTTCGGTTGCCCAGCCGGGCAAGGCCGGCACAAGCGACCAGCCCAATACCGGTTTGCGCTTCTCGGGCATGCCGACGGCCGGGCTGGCATTATTCGACCACCACGAGCGGAAACCGGTCGGCTCGACGGCGTCGTACACCAGGTCACGCCATCGCCATCCACCCAGCGCGGCAAAGCCTCGCAATCCGTGCCATGCCGTGAACGGGCGGCGCCACAGCAGATCGCGATAGAGCGTGGGTAAACCGCTGAAGACGTGGTCACCGCCGTGACCGGTCAGGTGCACGCTCGGCCCGAAAGTCGACGCCAGACGGGCGATTGCGCCCATCCGACTTCTGCCGACGATCAGCGGCGACGGTTCGTTCAACCAGGTCGGCTCATCCGTCAGCCCGGCATATGTCAGCGGCAACTCGGACTCGGGGAGAATCGTGTGTTCGACCTCGGGCAGGTGCCGGGCGGCGCGCAACGCCCAGCCGATGTCCTCGTTCGCGGAGTCGCGTCCACGCGCTGTCAGTAGTTTGATCTCGGCAGGGCCTCGCGCGGCGATGAAACTCAATGATGTCGAGTCGTAGCCGCCGGAAAGTTCGGACGTTACCGTGCCGCCGCCAGTGGTGCGCGCAGACACCGCGCCGACGAGCCGGCGCCGAACCTCTTGCGCCCCCTCCGCTATGCCTCGAATCGGAGTGGTCGCTGTCGGGCCCTCGAGCGGCCGGGATGTCCCGTTCGGCGTGATGACCAGTCCGGTGCCGGGAGATATCGGCTCGATTCCCGCGAGCAACGGGCGCTGGGCGAGGTGATGGGGTATCGGCTCGAGTAGGTGGGCGGCAAGGGCGCTGACATCGAGCGCCCCTTCTACGAGGTGCTGTAGCGCGTGCACTGTGTCGGAGGCGATGTCGATTCCGTCGACTCGGGACCGGTACAGGCCGCGAGATCCATACGTGGAGCCATGGACATAGATGTCGCCACATAATTCGATGACGGAGTGAAAGGATCCATCGATGGCGTCGAGCACGGCGCGCCATCGGACTGCCGAGCTCACCGACGCGGCATACCCACGCACCGCATCGTCATCGATCAAGGCGTGGCCGAGTATGGCTACCCGCGCTGCGGGCCCGACCTTGTGAATGATCGGCCGGTCTCGGCAGTCGCCCACTATCCATGGCCGCCCCGAAGCATGTTCGGCGACTGTTCGACCCCACGGAAGAAGACGCCTGGCGATGCCCGCTCCCGCCGCATGGTCAGGGAGTACGACAAATCCTGTCCGGGCATCGCCAGTCATCTGTTAAACCTCCCCTGGAATTCTGATTACCGGATGAATTCGGATCAGATCATTCCGCGACGTCCGACGAAGAAGTCGGATTGCGTGGTGAAGACCCCGCCGGTCAGCGTACGGAAATCTCCGTACTTGGCGACGACCGGCTTCTCGTACGTCTTCTTCTCCGAGTTCTTTTCCATTTTTCTTTCCTTCCATTTATCGCACTCCCCCGTGGAGGCGTTCTCGTTCCGAGTCGGGTGACTCCGACTCGGAAGACTTGATCGCGTCCGTACAAGAATTTTGTCGCGTTTGATGTGCTGTCGCCGCATCGCAGTGGGCTTCAGCACATTTGCGAATCACTTCCCCTGATATCGTCTGTCGACGTGATCTCCGTCCCCGATCACTATTTTGCGCCGCAAACTAAAGCCGGTCAAGTGGTCGACCCGGAAAGTCACTCGTAACGCTCGGTAAAGCGCAAATTGGCAGTCGTGGCAGCGACATATCGTCAGAAGAATGGCAGACATGCCTGCGCGCATCACCGCCACGAGAAGCCGCGGCCGGTTTGACCGGCTACGGCTCTGCGAATCGCGGTCGCCGCGTCCGAACGCGAGAGGTCGCTGTGTTGTCAACTTACGGCGAGGATTACGGCGCCGAGCAGGGCCAAGCCGAAAGCAGTCAGGACGGCGAGCGCCAGTGCGCGAAGCAACCCTGGTCCAAAGGCCCGCGCGATGAGGTAGCCCGTGCCGCCACCGAGTGCTGCCAGCACGGGTCCCTCACCTTTGACGAGGTAGTACACCGATGCCATTGCCGCATTCCCGAACTCTTCGATGCCGCGAGCATCGTCACCGAACGGGATCGGAAACCGGTAGACCAGTCCGACCAGGGCCGCGGCGAGCGGAGCGGTCAGAACTGCGGTAATCAAACCCCACACTGCCACCGCACACAGCGCGGGCACACTCGTTCGACGTTCTTCGATCTGCATGCTTGCCCACTCTCTGGTCTCCGTAGGTGAATCGTAGAGTTTGCTGATCTTTCGTCAGGTTTTCGACCGTGGAGGCAGAGAGGAGCCGCTTCCTCGGTCGAGGTGGAGGGGGAGCAATAACGCCCGATCTCCGGGCATCACCGCAGGTGACGAAACCTTCGCGACTGGATCGCGCAGGATGTCATGCGATTTGGCTATAGAAACTCCGCTCGGTGAGCGAAAACATACACCAGGCAATCTCTTTACTCATGCTTTACCATGGGCGCTGCAAGCAGGTTCCATCGATCGAAGGGAAGCGCCATGAACGATCTGATCAAGACCCTCGCTCAAGATGCCAACTGGGAGAAGTGGGTCGAGGTGAACTCGGAGTCCGGGGCCAAGGACGGATGCATCTCCAAGGCGGGCTGCATCTCCTAGTCGCAGGCCGTGGGCCGGGCTGGTTGCTCGGCTCGGCCCAGGCTGCCCGGACACTATGACCGACACTCGTATCACGCGCCCGCTTCCGCACGAGTTCGTCGAGGCGACCCGCGACATCCCGTTCTATCGCGCATGGGCGGCGGCGAACTCCTTCCCGATCATCACGAAATCCGATCTCGCCGAGACGTTCCCGGATTCGTTCATGACCCCACAGGTCCGTTCCGCACTGGAAACCGGTGCGGCGCAGTATGTCTGGTCAACCGGTACCAATCACGCCCGCATGCCGCTCATCCGGCCTCCGCTGTTCTTGCTGAAGACCTATTACGCGGTGTGGCGCGATCATCCGGAGATCGGCGACACGTTCGCCGCTGGAGTGCCTCGGGTCTCTGTCACTACGCGGTTGGCGACCGACCATGTGGCGCGGGTCAACGAAGCCAAAGGTGGCGAGCCCTCCGATATCGCGCGGCGCTGGCTCGATGACCGGACGGTGTATGTCAACCAAGAGCTGGACCCGGCCTGCTGGTCGCCGTCGGCTATCGATCGGATGCTCGAAGAGATCGATGCGGTTCGCTCCGAAAAGGGCAGCGGCCGTTACCATCTCGACTGTTCGTCGTATCACGCCGCGTACCTGCTGCGTGCGGCGGGCGACCGGTTCCCGCACCCGGTCAGCGCCATCCACGGTTACGAATTCACGCCCCGCAACGTCCGCCGTTTCCTTGCCGAACGGCTCGGCTGCCCGGTCGTCGAGCTTTTCGGAAGTACCGAGCTCGGGTACCTGTACTACGGCGATACGCAGGGCCGCTACCACCCGCACCTGGTCGACATGGAGGTCGAGCTGCAGCCGATCCCCGGCAGTCGCGGTATCCACAGCCTGGTCGTATCGAGTATCCGCAACCCGTTCATGCCGTTGCTCCGGTACAACACCGGCGACTGTGTGCATACCGGCGACGGTTCAGCCGACCCGCGGCAGATCGTGCGATTCTGCGGCCGCGAGAAGGAACTGCTCGTCACCGACACCGCCATCACCTCGCAGGCGGAGCTCGACGATGTCATCGCCGACATCAGTCCGCAGGTGTTCGTCTACCAGCTGCGCGTCGACGGTTCGCAGGCGGAGCTGGCTTACACCACCTTCGACGGCGCGGCCCTCGACCGTGCGTCCGCCGATGAGCTGGCCGCTGCGGCAAGCGGATTGACCGGCACGACGGTGATTGCCGTGCATAGAACCCACATTGCGATCGGCAAGTCCGGCAAGTACGCCTGGCTTGTGCGCTGAAGGAGCATGCCGATGACCGAACAAGAGATTCTCGGCGACCTGTACGAGGAGACGGTTCGTTATGTGCGGGAACACAATCGGGTCGACGAGCCCACCGCCCGCATCCAGGTCCGCGAGGCGGTGCGTTACCTGACGCTGGTGTCCGCGCACCGCGACGAGCTCAGCGGTCTGTTCCTGCCCGTCGAGCAGGCGATCGACGAGGTGTGGCACTACCTCATCCTGCAGACCCGCGAATATACCGAACTGTGCGAAAACCGGCTCCCCGGCGGCTATTTCATCCATCACCGGTCGATCTCCTACGGTGACTACGGTCGGCAGCAGCCCTCGCGTGAGGTCATGATCGAGCAGTTCTTGCGCTGGATTCCGCTGTACTGCAGTAGGTTCGGCGAGTTCGACGCCGAAGGTGGCCGGTGGTGGACAATGGTGCGCTTCCTGAACGAGCAGATGGGCCACAGCCTGCACGAGATCTCGTCGCTACAACCGGTCGACGCGCCCGGCAGCTGATCGAAGACTCGCGAGGATCACCACGGCCGCCAACAGCACCTGCACCACCAGCACCGTCACCATGGCCGTCTGGTGCCCGGACGCCTGAACGACCACGCCGAACACCGTCCCGAGAACCGCTGCGCCCGTAGCGATGGAGACCTGCTGTGCGGTGAGCAGCACACCACCACCCATCCCGGCCAACTCGGCGGGCACGAGTGACAACATGTGCGCGTTCATCGAACCGAGCGTGATGCCCTGCCCGGTCCCGATCAACAGCATCGCCACGCATATCAGCGGCGCGTTCGCCGCGGTCACGCCGACCGCCATGCCTGCCAACCCGGCGCCTTGCACCGCCGCCCCCAACGCGATCGCCCGGACACCGAGCCGACCGCGGATTCGCGGCACCGCGAACGACGAAACCAGAAATCCCAGCGCCATCGGCGCGGTCAGCAATCCGGCGACGACAAGCGAATGTCCCAGCCCTTCCTGCAATGTTTGCGGCAGGGCATAAAGGAATCCGCCCGCACCCGCGAAGAACGGCAACATCAGGGCCAGCGCCCACCGCAGGTCGGGATTGCCGAACATGCCCTCCGGCACCACGGCCGCCTTACCCCCGGCGGCGCATCGACGCTGATGGGCGAGCCAGGCCCAGCCGATGGCAACCGTGGCCACCGCGAGGGCGATGGTCCCCGCGCCGAGGATGGTCGACATCGACAGTGTCAGTAAGAAAGACAGCACCGTCAGCGACAACAATGCCGCGCCGCGCCCATCGATATATTGACCGCGATTCGGTTCGGTATCCGGCACCAGGCGGGGCAACAGCAGCAATGCGATGACCCCGACGGGAATGTTGATCAGGAACAACCACCGCCAGGCGCCACCGCCGCCCGCGAGCTCGAGCAGCGCACTACCGCCGATGAGACCGACGAGCGCGGAAATTCCACTCATGGACGAATACCAGCTGATCGCCCGTTCGCGGCGGGCGCCGGCATGCGCGGTCACCAATCCCAGCACCTGAGGCATCACGAACGCCGCCGTGGCGCCCTGCAGTATTCGGCTTCCTACCAGCACTTCGAAACTCGGCGCCCATCCACAGAGCGCCGAAGTGACCAGGAATCCCGCGACCGACACCCACAGCACCCGGCGACGCCCGAAGCGGTCACCGACCCGTCCACCGACAATGAGCAGCGAACCGAATGCCGCGATATATCCGACCAGCACCAGACTCAGCAGCGCCGACCCTTGCTCGATACCGAAGTCGCGCCGGATGCCGGGTAACGCCACACCCGCGATGAAGGTGTCCATCATCGGTACGAACGCGCAAGCAAGAATCAGCAGAATTCCTGAAGTGCGCAATACTCGTTCGTCGTTTTTGCGTCCGGAGAAAGAACCGGCCGGAAAATTCAGGTTGCGCAACACCTGCGAGTATCTGCCCACCACCCGCCGAACGCTACCCGCAGCAGCAAGACTGCGCCGATCCGCAGGGCAGCAGGCCGCGTCGAGTCGATCTGTCGTGGTGCGGTGCCGAACCGACTCGAGCCGCACGACGACCGCGAAATCAGGACGGCGGCGGGGGTTGTTTCGATCGCCTACCGCTGGTCAAGTCCCGCAGCTTGTCGATCGCGGCTACCACCACCCCCGCCGTCTTCAGCACACCAGGCTTCGCGGGTGTCTCCGGATGTGGGCGAGTCGGTGCCAACTTTCGTGCGGCCGCCATCTTCCGTCCCAGCTCCGTCAACGTCTCGGGCCGCTCCGCCGCGGCGAAGCGCGGCCAGACTTGGCCCTGCTCGAAATCGATGTGCAGGCGCGCCGATGCACTGAACTCGGTGAGCGCCTCCTCGAATTCCGTACTGCCCACCGCCGATTTCTCTATCTGCTGCAGCAGCTCCTTGGCCGCCTCCTCCTGAGCGATCGCCTGATCCGCGAGCTCGTCCCCGTCGGGCAGTGTGCGCCGCACGGCAGGCCAGAAGAACTCCTCTTCCACCACCTCGTGTTGCGACGCCGCCATCACCAGGCTCGTCGCCATATCGCCTCGCGCGCGCAATCCAGCTTCACCGTCGCCGCGCCCGCGTTCGAGTGACTCGAGTATCCCCAGCAAGTTTTCATGATCGGCGCGGAGGAAGGCCAACGCATCCATGTCGTTGTTGTGCATGAACATCAACTCTTCTCAGAGTTCGGTCGAGGTCCGATATCGGACGCCTACCCCGGGAGTGCGCGCGAAAACCAGCGGGGAATTCTGTCTGTCTGAACGGTATTCGGCACCGGCACCTGCCGAGCGGCCGCGACTCATCCGTGTTGATCCGTGCCGCCGGTGACCTCACCGGGAGTCGGCTGGTTAGGCCGGAGACCGATCGTGCCGCGGGTCGCGATCGCTATGGCGAGTCCCGCGCTCCCCATAACCACGACGTCTATACACTGGAAGACCGGATTCAGAGCCGCCGCCTGCAGACCGTAGCTCACATTGGATACCGTGTGCGCCACGACCGCGACCATCGTGTTTCCCTGCGACGAGTTGTACAGCCAGCCGAGCACAAAGCTGAACCCTGTCGTGGAGACGATATACATCGCATAGTTCGAGTCGTACTGCGCTACAGCTGGATTCCACCACAGCGGTAGATGCCACAGCGACCACAGCACGCCGAGTATCAAGTTCGCGGACCAGGGCGGTAACGACGCCTGCAATCCCGGGAGCGCAAACGCGCGCCAACCGAACTCCTCATCGATACCGCCACCCAGCAGGAAGGTGAATACGAACATCGTCGCCAGTGCAGACATGCCCCTTATCAGGCCGGCACCATCCCACTCGGCGCCTATCGCCAGCTGGACCGGAATCGTGCCCAGCACCAGAACAGCTATCGGGACGGTCGCCAGACAATAGGACCGGCGCGGTGCCCGCCATCGAAAAGCGTTGCGCAGGAATAGTCGAACGCCCTGCCCGCCGAGCGCGCTACTCGAGCACACCAGGGCGGCCGCCACCGGGCCGAGGCCGCCGATGATCAGCAGGACCATCGGCGGTATGCCGGTGGCGACGATTTCTTGTTCGATGAGACCTGCCGGTATCCAACACGCCCAGGTGAACACGAAGGCCAGCACGAAGTATGCGACGAGGCGTTGTCGCGGTGCTGTACCGAGGTGCGTTTTCATCGACTGGCTTCCGTGCCGGGGTGCTGGCGCCTGCGAACCTATCGACCGGTGCCGCGAGCAGGCATCACTCTCGGGAGTGAACTGCACCTGGCACCGTCGATGGGCCGCAGGCCGCCCATCCCACCGGGGAACGATATGTCGGCCTGCGTTCGGGTTTGCGCATCTTTTGCGGAAACCGGGGTAGGACCATCACGTGTCCCCACTCTCCGATCACGCCGGCCGACGCAGCCGCACGATGGCTGCGGACCCGGACATCGTGCTGAACACTGCCGCGGATCCCGCCCGTGCCGCCGCATGGCTACCGATCACCCGGTCGGCCGAAGACGCGGCAGAGCACTACGAGATCAGGCTGAGTGCGGACGAGCACCTGGTGCGCTGGCGTCCGCACGGCGCCGACACGTGGTCGGGCTGGCTACGCGTGACCGAGTCGGGCGCCGGCGCGAGCGAGGCCGAGCTCGGGGTGCACGACAGCGGCGAGCTGGACGCCGATGCCTTGCGCGCTGCCCTCGACCGATCGCTGCACGGCCTGGCCGGTGAGGTCGAGCAGAACTTCAATGTCAGCTGAGTGAGCACCAGAGCCCGCGACGCGGGGGAGGTCGAGATGAACGCTGCGGACACCTTGTCGGCGGATGAATTGGCCGCGGCGTTCGCCCGAGCGTCCGGCTTGCTGTTGTCGACCGATACCGTGCACACGGCGCTACAGCTGATCACTTCGCTTGCCGCGCTGACGATTCCGGGCACGACAGGGTCGGGAGTCACCCTGCTGGACCAGCAGGGTGAACGGGTCACTGCCGCGGCCACCGACGCCATGGTCGAGCAGGCCGACGCGGAGCAGTATCGGTTGCGCGAAGGGCCGTGCCTGGCGGCGTGGGAGGAGCGGCGCGTCGTGCGGATCGATGACCTGCACACCGACGACCGTTGGCCGCAGTGGGCGGCGACGGCGGCGCGGATGGGCCTGCGTTCCTCGCTCAGCGCTCCGCTCGTGGCCGGCGAGACGCCGCTGGGTGCTTTGAAAGTCTATGCCGCACAACCGAACAGCTACGGTCCCGAGCATGAGCATTGGCTCACGCTGTTCGCCACCCAGGCCGCCATTCTGCTGGCGAACGTGCATACCGCCCGAGAAGTCGAGCACGCCAGCGAAGTGCTGAAGAAGAGCCTGCGCGGCCGCGAGGTGGTGGCGTTGGCCAAGGGCATCATCATGGCACGCGACGGCGTCGACGAGCGCGGCGCGTTCCTGAAACTCGCCGACTGGGCCCACGAGCACCGAACCACGTTGCAGCGCAGTGCCGAACGCCTCGTCAGCTCGACGGTCCGGCGGCGTCGGTGATGACATGAAACAGGACGATGCCGACCGGCAGCAGCGCAGCATCGCTATCGCACTGCAACGCGCCAGACTCAGCCCCGAGGAACTGTGGTTGCGATACTTCACTCTCGGCGGCGATGCGGGGATGGCGGAGGTGGACGCCTATTTGAACGGCCGCGGCTCGCTACCACCGCTGCAACGAGATGTGCTCGCGCACACCGTGAACGAGCGACTCGACGTGTTGAGCTGGTCGTATCGCGCGTCCTACTCCCGGCCGGTGCGGGAGGGCCGGCCGCGCGGGCCGATGCTGCGCGCGTTGGTGTCGCTGCTCGAGTCCGCCGAACTGGCTCCGCCGGATCGGTTGCCCGCCTTGGTCGACGCGGCCGGGCAGGTGCTCGACGTCGAGATCACGATGTACCTGATCGACTACGACCAGCGTTTCCTGCGCCCCGCCGACGCCGCCGATTCCGGCGACGGCGCGCTGGACGTGGACACCACGCTCGCGGGCCGCGCCTTCCGGGAGGTTCGTGTCCTGCCGCAGGACACACCGCGGCCCAGGCTGTGGGTTCCGCTGCTCGACGGCGTCGAACGTCTTGGCGTGCTCGAGGTGCGCGTCGGGGAGGTCGACGACTGTTACGACCCCGCCCTGCGTGCTCAATGCCGATGGCTGTCCTCGCTGGCCGGGCATCTGGCGACCGCGATGACGGAGTACGGCGACGCCCTGGATCGGGTCAGGAAGCCGACGGACCGCACCATCGGCAGCGAACTGATCTGGTCGTTGCTGCCGCCGCTGACCGCGGGCGTGGACAACTTCGTCGTGTCGGCGATCGTCGAACCGCGCCGCAGCAACAGCGGTGACGCCTTCGACTACGACCTCAGCGAGACCACCGCCCGGTTACTCGTCGTGGACGCCGTCGGCCATGATCTGCGCAGTGGTCTGATCGCGGCCACCGTGCTGTCCGCCTATCGCAGCGCCAGGCACGCGGGCCACGGCCTCTACGAGCAAGCCCAGGTGATCGACCGGGCGATCCGAGACCACTTCAGGGTCGGCACATTCGCGACCGGTGTGCTGGCCGAGGTAGACCTCGCTACCGGAAGGGTTCGTTATGTCAACGCCGGTCATCCCGCGCCGCTCATCATGCGGTCGGGCAAGGTCGTCAAACCCCTTGCGGCGGGCCGACGTCCACCCTTCGGGCTCGGGCGCGGCGAGTTGGTGGTCGGCGAAGAGTCGTTGCAGCCCGACGACTGGATCGTCCTCTACACCGACGGTATTACCGAGGCGCGCAACAGCAGTGGGGAGTTCTTCGGCGAGGGGCGCCTGGTCGACTTCCTGCGGCGGGAGGCGGCCGCCGGGCATCCGCCGCCGGAAACCGCGCGCAGGCTGATTCATGCGGTGCTCGCTCATCAAGAGAACATGCTGCAAGACGATGCCACCGTTCTGCTTGCTCGCTGGGACAACCACCGTACGAGGATCCTGCGTCCGCCGTCGCGACCGGGTCGATCGGCGGATGAGGACCACGACTGACTGCAACTATCTTCCGGAAGGGCGACTGTCACAGGATGTTTGGAGAATGCGTCTGCTCGGTCCGATGCGACGGTTACGTGCCGAAGGCGCGGTCGAGCTGATGGTCGAGTGCGGCCAAGGCGGTTTCGGCATCGATCCCGCCGACCATCAGGCGCATCATCAGTCCGTCGGTGAGCGATAGCAGGATGTCGGCTTCCCTGGCGGCGTCGCAGGAATCGCTTGCGGGACGGGCATTGCCGATCTGTTCGGCGACGAACCCGTGCAGCGAACGAGTGCCCTGCCGCAGCAGCTCGGCCATCTGCGGCTCCACCACCGCGCGGGCGAAAAAGGCTACCCACATGGGCATTTCGGCTTTGGCGTGGTCGCCGATCGGCATCATCTCGATGAGGAGCGCACGCACCAGCGAGCGGGCGTCCGGTGGTTGCGGCAAGGCCGAAAACGCTTGGGTGACACGCTGTTCGACGCCCTCGCTGATCGTGCCGAAAGCGAACAACAGCATCTCGTCCTTGGTCTTGAAGTAGTGCTGCACCCGGCCCATCGACACCCCCGCCTCGGCGGCGACATGACGCAGGCTCACGCCCTCGAGTCCGTGCGCGGCCGCCAATCGGCACACCGCGGCGGCGATCTGCTGGCGGCGCTCCTGATGGTCCACCTGTTTCGGCAAGGTTCTCCCTTTCGCAATGCGTTTGCATTGCCATAACTCACCAAGTCCGGTTACGATGCAACTGCATTGTAAAGAGTACCTGGCCGACTCCCGGGTCGGCCGAGGGGAGGCACCGACATGGCATCCGATCCGGAAATGGTGAAAGCAGTGATCACCGCAGGGGCGTTCATCGGCGGCGGATTGATGATGGGCGGTGCTGCGGCCGGCGCCTGCCTGGGCGACGGCTTCGCCGGCGGTCAACTACTCGCCGGAAGCACCAGGCAGCCCGAGGCCCAAAGCCGCCTCATGACACCGTTTCTCATCACCGTCGGCCTGGTGGAGGGTACCTACTTCATCAACCTCGCGTTCATGGCGCTGATCGTTTTCGCCACGCCGGGCACGTAGTCGCCACCCTCGAAACCCCCGCTCCCGGTTCGCGCGGGGGAAGGGGTGGAATGCGTTTCATCCGTGCCGTCTATCCGAAAGGAGTTGTCGCCATTTCGCTTCCAGCTCGTCTGCCGGCACCATCGGCGTGCATTGCTGGTCGAGCAGGGACAGCAGCTCGCGGCTCGCGGGGATCGGGATTCCGCCGCCTTCGCGAAGAATACCCATCAGCTCGATCTTATGGCCTTTGAACTCACCCGTAGATTTCAAGTAGGACAACAGATCAACCCACGTCGTGCCGCTTTCCATGAGCCGGCGAACCTCGGGGTAGACGACGCTCTGCTTGTGGTCTTCGGTCTCGAAATCGTCAGGAAACCTGTGGGTGATGATCCAGTACTCGTATTCTTCCCGTGACGTCGCACAGACTTGCCTGCCGTCGAGCGACATCGCAATGAACTCCGGCTGGTTCGTGATCGTCGCGATCCGAGATGGCAGCCTTTCGCCTACCGTGTCCCGGACGCAAAGCCAGCCCCCGCGGCTGCTGCCTGGTCCGGGAAGTACGAGGAGAAACTCGCCGGTGTCCGTGTAGAGAGACACCGCGTCGGCTTCGGCATGCCACAGCGTGTCGAGGTCGCCAGGCACCTCGCCCGATCGGTAAGGGACTGCGTACTTCGGCTTCACCTCCCCGCCGTTCACGGCCTGCATCGCCTGTCGAGGTGAAGGGACGCTTGTTATTTCATTGGTGCAGGCAAGGAGGTCGATTGCCGCCAGCGACTCGCGCAACTCTGCGGGCGGGGCATTGAGAGTGTTCATTCTCCATGCCTTTCGGGGCCAGCCGGTGTGTGGGGTCCACCTCTTCAATGGCGGAAGTGATGGTCGTCGCGTGGGCGGTCAGCCGCTGTAATGGTCGTACGCTTCGAACTCGCCGAAATCGTCTCGTAGCCAGCCTAGATCGCGCCAGGTCCCCGAGCCGTCCATGGGACCTTCGTAGACGATTTCCAGATAACTGCCGGGCTGGTCGTCGAGCCGCAGGCGGCGACCTCGGCTGTACAGGAACAGCGAGACGCTGACGCGCGGCTGTCCATCGGTGTATTGCATACCGAGCACTCCCTCCCAGGTGACCTGGAGGGATGGATTGGACGGCTCAGGGCCTCGCAGGAGGCAGGAGAATGCATCCTCCATTTCGCCCGCGTCGACCACGTTCACCTGCTCGCCGAGATGAGTGGCGAAACTGTCGGCGAGGGCGTTGATCGCCGACAGCCACCGGACTGGCGGGTTGTCCTCTGGGCCATCGTCTACCGTCACTGCCAGTCGTTCCTTTCCCAGCTCTCCCGGTTGGGAAACACCACTTCGTGGGCACCGTTATTGGTGCGGATCTCTACGTAATGCGGGTTGCCCGCCCAGTTATCCACTTTGACCCCCTTCGGCTTCGGGACACTCCTGTCGATCAAACCATAGGCCGTGATGACGGAGTTCTTGTTACCCGCTTCGGTGATTACCACGGAACCTCTGTTGGGGTCTCTGGAACCTTCCCGGTAGTAGACGTCGACCTCGCGGGTGTAGGGCTGACCGGTGATGTAATTCTCGCCATGGTAGGTCCCGGAGAAGATCCGATCCGGGTTGTTGAGGATGGAAGCCTGAACCTGGGGGGTGACGCGGTGTTTCGAATACGCGTGCCCTTCGTTGCCCCCTGGATATGGGGCAGGCGCACGTTCGAGCTCTCCTGGAGTGACCTGTCTATGGAAGTTCTCGAACCGCTCGCACGCTGTCGGTGTCAGACCGAGCGGGTCGATGAACCGGAGCGGGTTGACGCTGTACGCGTAGGGGTTTGGCGCGGGGGACAGGCCGAGCGGGTCAGGCGTGAGGTACTGACCGGTGTCCGGGTTGTAGTACCGGAACATGTTGTAGTGCAGCCCGGTTTCGGGGTCATGGATCTGTCCCGGGAACCGGAGCGGCGAGCTTGTTTTTCCGCGCCAGTGGGTCCGGCCCCATAGGTCGGCGCTTGCGGCGGCCGCCGGCTGGGCGGTACCGGGGTCTATCAGTTCTGTCGGGGAACCGACGAGATCGGTGATGATCGCGTAGAACTCGCGGTCGATCGTGGCCTCATCGGTGGTCTGGGTTAGCGGCGTGTGGGAACCGGGCTGGTACTGCCAGCGAATGGTGCTGGTATTGGTGGCCTGCTCGATGAGATGAATGCCGTCCCAGTGGTAGTCGACGCGCTCGAGGACGGTGCCGTCGTGGGCGAGGTGCTGTTTGGTGGTGCGGCGGCCGAGGGCGTCGTAGGTGTAGTGCCACCACTGGTTGTCCGGGGTCCAGACATCGGCGAGCTCACCGAAGGCGTTGTAGCGGTAGTGCCACACGTCGGGTTTGCGGGAGAGGCGGACGGTGGTTTTGCGGATCAGCCGACCCGCGGGGTCGTAGTGGTAGCGCGTTCGGCCGTCGCGAATGAGGAGGTTGTCGCGGTATTCGCGGCGACCGTCGTAGACCGGAAGATGCGGTGCGGCAGCGGGTGTCGAAGCCGATGGGGTGCTGGATACGGCGGAGTTGGTGATATTGCTGAGTGCGTCGTAGGTGTATCGCTCGGTGGGGGCGCCGTTCATGGCGACGGTGGTGATACGACCGGCAGCGTCGAGGCTGTAGTCGCGCTGTAGGAGGTCGTGCTGCGCGCGGTCGATGGTATGCGTGGTGAGGTAACCGTCTGCGCGATAAGTGAATTCGTCGCGACGGAGTCGGTGCGGGGCAGGCCGGACGGACAAGCCGGAGCCGAGAGACAGGGCTCGGGCGGGGAAAGCGGTCACCTCATGGTGGGTCACCTGACCCCGCGCGGTGATACCGCGGGTCACCGCAAGTTCGCCGACCCGCCAGCTGGTAAGCCGGCCGAGCGGATCGTAGTCGAAGGTGATGTCGTGGCCGTCGGCGCTGAGATGGTCCAAGCGGCCGGAGACATCGTGGTGCCAGGTGGCCACGGCGCCGGAGGGCGTGGTCCGGCGAATCCGGTGGCCGCGCTGATCATGCTCGAACAGCATCGGCTGCCGGGTGTCGACCTGCTCGGATGCCACGCTTCCGACTGCGGTGTAGGCGAATTCGAGGGAGTGCGTACGGTCCGCTCCGATGCCGTTGACCGCGGACAGGGCACGCCCCGCCGGATCGTAGGTGTATCGGATCCACTCGTCATCGGCGGCGATCTCGGTGACTCGACCGAGTATGTCGTAGCGGTGGCGGCGAGTTGTGCCGGTGGCCGGAGTGACCGCTCCGACTCGTCCGGCCCGGTCGTAGGTGTATCGCGTTGTCGCCCCGGCGTAGTCGGTCTCGGCGATAATCCTTCCGGCACTGTCGTATTCGTAGGTCCAGCTTTGCCCGATGGGATTGTGCACGGCGGTGATGCGGCGTTCGGAGTCCCAGGTGTATCGGGTGATCGAGCCGTCGGGGTCGATGCGGGAGTGCAGGAGATCGAAATCGCCATAGGACAGCTGGGTGACACCACCCGCGCGGTCGGTATGCGTGCGGATGTTGCCTTCGCCGTCGTGGGTCCACGATTCGGTGTGGCCGTCGGGATCGGTTCTGCGGAGCAGGTTTCCGGTCGGCGACCAGTCATACCGCGTTACTGCGCCGAGCGGATCGGTGATGTGGGTCGGTCGGCCTGCGGAGTCACGTCGGATGTGGGTCACCGCGCCGTCGGGCTGGGTGATTTGTATCAAAAGACCGGCTGCGTCCACCTGCATGGTGGTGCGGGCACCGTTGGATTCGACGATGGTGGCCAGGGCGCCGTTGGGGTGGTAGGTGAACTCGGTACGGTTTTCGGCGGGGTCGATGACGGCGGCGAGGTCGCCGTCGGTCGTCCATTCGCGGCGCGAGACGGAACCGTCGGGGAAAGTTATCTTGCTGGCCCGGTGGCGCCAGACGTATTCGACCTCGGTCGATTTCCCGTCGGGGCGAATGACTTCCGTTCGGTCACCCGCGTCGTTGTACACGTAGCGGGTGATTGCTCCGTCGGGCTCGGTGATGGTCAGTGGCCTGCGGTCGGCGTTGTAGTCGATGTGGGTGCGGGCGCCGGTCGGGTCGATGAGGTCGCGTAGTTGTAGTTCGCGGTCGAAGCCGTGGGAGGTGGTGGCGCCGAGGGAGTCGGTGACGGTGGTGAGGCGGCCGGTGCCGTCGGGGAGTTGCAGATAGTCGTAGTCGCAGTTGAGGATTCCGGCGGTGCCGCGTTGGAAGACGACGCGGCCGGATTCGTCGTAGGTGTTGACCATTTGGTTGCCGTTGGAGTCGGTCCACGATGTCATCCGGTGTTCGGCATCGTAGGTGTAGCGGGTTGCTGCTCCGTCGGCGTTGATCACTGCGGCCAAATCCGCGTCTGCGTAGATGAATTCCATTACCGGCGTGGCGAATTCGCCGAGGTCCGGATCGTCGGTGATCAGTGAGAGGCCGGTGATGCGGGCACGATCCGAGTGGATCCGGACGCGGTATCCGCCGGAGTGCGTTACCTCGGTCGGTACACCGTCGGCGTCGTAGTGGAAGCGGATGCGGTTGTGGTGTCGGTCGGTGATGGCGGAGACCGCGTAGTTGCCGAACTTGGCTTCGATGCCGTCCAATCCGAGCTCGGGGGCGAAGTGCCAGATCACCTCTCGCCGTTGATCTCTCACGCGGTAGCCGCCGGCATCGGTGCGGGTCAACGACCATTGCTGACCCTCGTTGAGCGGGTGCACGGGGACGCCGACCTCGGCGTGCGGGTAGGCGAGCATCATCGCGTTCTCGCCGATGAAGGTGACGCCTGCTTCCTCCACGACGATCCGGGCGTCCAACGTGCTGGACCAGGATGGGCTGAACCAGCGACCGAACCGGTAGTTCGAATGGTGTGCCCGCTGCAGGGTCAGCGGCAGGACGCCGGGGAGGTCGAGATCTGTTTCGGGGAGCAGGAATTCGCCGGTGCTGATGTCGACCGGGTCGGTGGAGCAGGTCTTCTGTTCCGGGGTGCGGTCGGATTCCGGGCCGGAGTCGCGGGCGTGCTCGTGGGCATTGCGGTCGGCGTCGGCTCGATCCTGCGCCGTGGGGTGGTCAGGGTCGGGATCACGGTCGCGGCCCGGTTGGCGGTCGTTGTCTGATTCGCGGTCCGGTTGGCGGTCGTTGTCGGGTTGGCGGTCGCGGTCTGGCTGGCGGTCGCGGTCGGGTTGGCGGTCGCGATCCGGTTCTCGATCGCGATCCGGGTTACGATCCCGCGACGGGTCCTCCGGCCCGTGCGGACGGTCGTTGCTGTCGCTGCGATCGGGAGACCGGTCCGGATCATGGTGTGGTGTAGGCGGTTTCGTGTCGCCGTCCGATCCTCGGCCGAAGGGCGGATCCGTATCCCGCTGCCGTCCCGGTGCATCCGGGTCGGTTCGCATCGGCGGGTCGGTATCGGCACGTGGGATGGGGTCTGGCGAGGACCGCGGGTGCGATGGCGAATCGGGATGCGTCGCGTCGGCGTGATTCGGGGATGCGTGGGAGGACGGGGCCGGGTCTACGAGGCGATCACTCCGTTCGGGGGCCAGGTTTTCTCGCGTTTGGCTCGGATCATGATCTGGCCCGCCGCGGTGCGGAAGATGCCGTCCTCCGGAGTGGCCGTCTGGGCGGTGTGGTTCGTCTTGTCGATTGTCAGGGTGCGGTCGAGGGTGTCCCTCGTCTCCCCGAACTGGTACTCCACCTCGTTCGGGTCGTTGCGAATCTGGTTGTAGTAGATCAGTAGTGCCATCGTTCGCTCCCCAGTGTGTGTCGTAGCGTTCGCCCGTTCGCGGCGGGATGTCGTTGGACCAGTTGTGGTTGGTGTTCGCGTGCGCGTGTGCATCCTGATAGGTCGACCCGGGATGGTTACGCAGGTAGGTGGACTCGGCGAGTTCGTGCCTGAGCAACACGATATCCGCAGGCAGTGGGCGACCGGAGCGCAGCCGGATCCATGCCTCGGCGATCGCCGGATCGGCGTCGAACCTGCGGTGCTCGAGGGTGCCGTCGTAGTCGACGATGGGATGTTCCTCACGGAACAGGTGTTGCTTGATCTGGTCGATGTCGGCGCGGGTGAAGGTCGAGCCGTCGGCATGCGGGTGATCGGCGAGAACCTGGGTGATGTCGTCGATGTCGCGATCGTGCCTGCGGAAATGGTCGTAGGCGTCCTCGGCCCATTCGAAGGCCGCGAAGTCGTCGCGGGGGCGAACTGCACCACCGGAATGCGCGAGCTCGGGATCGCGATCGTGGGGGGCGGGTTCATCGGTATAGGTGGTGTCTGGTCGGCCGTCACCGCGGTGGTCGGCCGAGGGATCCGTTGGTCGCCGTGGTGTGTCCGGGTCGGTTCGCATCGGCGGGTCGGTATGGGTGCGCGGCGGGGTGTGGTCCGGAGTCGGTGGCGCGTGCAATGGTGAATTGGGCTGCGAGCGGGCAGCGGGTGACGACTGCGGATCGGCGCGGCCCGCGGGTACCGGATCGCGATGCGGCCGTGCGACCGGCGCCTCCGGCTGGGGGCGGTTCGCGGGCGCGGGGTCCGGATTCGCGCGTCGTGCGGGTGAACGGTCGGGCTGGGGACGGGGCCCTGGTTCGGGACGCGCCGGGGCGTCGCTGTGTGGACGTACCGGATCGGGCTGAGGACGCGTTCCCGACGGGGAGTCCGCTTGTGTGCGCGGTTGCGGTGTCGGGCTATCGGCATGAGGTGTCGCGCCCGGATGCCATGCGGGGCCGGGGGTTGGTGTGGTGCTCGAATCCGGCGTTGCGGCAGGGCGGGCGTCCGGGGTCGGGTCTGTGCGAACCGGCGATGTCCCATCGGGATCAGCGTTTGCCGCGGGTGGTCGGTCGGCGGACGTGGTCGGCGTCGTGTCCGGTCGTGTGTCCGGCGTGTGGTCTGCGTCGGTACGAACCGGCGACGGCACATCGGACTTCGCTTGCGGAGACGGTGCCGGGTCGACGTCGGTGCGTGGGTTGGGTGTGGAGTCGACGTCGGTGCGGCTCGGTGTGGAGTCGACTTCGGTGCGTGGGTTCGGTGTGGAGTCGACGTCGGTGCGGCTCGGTGTGGAGTCCACTTCGGTGCGTGGGCTCGGCGTCGAATCGACTTCGGTGCGCGGTGACGGCGCAGTGTTGTCCACCGTCGAAGCCGGGCGAACCTCCTCGGGCCGAGGATCGATCCGCGTCGGCCCGGGATCCGGGTCCGGCCCGGGCCGGGTGGCAGGCGACGGCTCGGGATCCGCACGCGGCGGCGGTGCAGTGTNTCGCTGTGCGTGACAGGCGTGGGATCCGGGTCTGCCTGACGGGTGGGTGCCGGGTCCGCCTGACGGGTGGGTGCCGGATCGGGGGAGTTGTTTGCCGGACTGGACGACGACGGCTCCGAGCGCTGCGTGCTGGGCGGTTCGGACGTCGAGTTGTTGCCGCCGGTGTTCTCGGTCCGCGGGGCAGGGGACTCGGGTCGGCTGCTCGCCTGGACCGGGTTGTTCTCTGGACTGTGCCCGGTGTCGACCTGAGCGGGGCCGGGCCGCTGGGTCGTGTCCATCGACGCATGCGACGGCGTCCCGAACTGGCTTCCCGGATCAGGCGAGGACATCGAGTTCGGCGTGTGCGTGTTGGGCAGCCGGCCGAGGTCACCGAGATTGTCGGCACCGCGGGCGAGCCGACCGGCATCGGTCACCTTGCGCAGCGCGCTGAGCGCGACCTTGGCGCTACCGCCACCGCCGGTGGCCGCGGTGAGCAGCGCGTCACCGGTCAACGCACCGAGGAATTCGAACGGATTCTTTCGGGCATCGGACAGTATCGCGTTGACCGTCGCGCCCGGATCCGCCACTGCGACAACCAATCCCGTGCCGAGATTGGACAGCCCGGTCGCGTACTCGGCCGGATGGGTCAGGTTGTAGATGTCGGTCGGATTGACCTGGCGCACGAACTGCACGAGCCCGGTGAGACTGGTGAGCAGGCCGGAGGTGAAGTTCAACGCCCCGTGTTCGAGCACCCCGCCCATATCCGAGATATTGGCGATCCACCGGTCGGTGAATGGTGGTTCCTTGGGCGCCTTGTCGGTAGCGGCGGCGAAGGCGCTCACCGCGATGGAGGCACCGTTGTCGCGCTGAGTTCGTGCGCCGCGCAATATCTCTCGCGCCTCGTTGCGCATGCTGGTCCAGGTATCGACCAGCGTGGTCTGCGCCTGCTGTTCCCCGGTGAGCGAGTTCCACCAGTTCTTCTGCCTGCGTTCCTCCGCGTCGGCGGCCTTCCATTTATCGATGGCGTCGGCGGCTTTGTCCTGCGCGGTTTTCACCTCGTTGTGCCAGGCCTCCATGGCCTTGGCCGCCGAGGTGAACGCGTCGGCGGCGTCGAACCACAGTTTCGGCTGCTTGTCGTAGATCGCGTTGAACGCGTCCGCGCCTTGGCCGGACCAGTCGGCGGCGTCGATCTGTTTGAGCGCCTGGCCGGTGGAGTCGATGGCGGTGGCCATCTTCTGCAATGTCTCTGCGGTGGAACTGATTTCGGACGGCTCGCCGCGGACGAGTTCCTTGGGATCCTCGGTCTCACCGAGTTGCTCCTCGTCGACGGCGCCACCGGTGCCCGAGGCTATGTTGTCGCCGAGGTCGTCCAGTCCTTCGGCGAGGTCGTCCAGGCCGACATACTTCGCGCCGTCGGACAGGACGTCCAAACCGTCGTCGATGACCTGGCCGGCGCCTTCGACAACTTTCTCGACGCCCTTCTCGATCGCATCGCCGATATCGTTGACGACATCCCAGAGTCCCAAGGCTACTTGCCCTCTGCATCCTTCATGATTTTCGCCGCCTGCTCCGACGCGCCGGTGTTCCAGCCGGGTGTCTGACCGGTGAGCAGACTGCCGGTGACGGGGGAAATATTCGCGAAGGCCTGCGGGCCGACCGCTTCGATCACCTTGAAGTTCGTCTGTATCGTCTTGTTCGCTTTCTCGAACGACTGCATGCTGTAGTCCGCATTGCGAATATGGTTGAACGAGTTGTCGGCGAACGTATCTCCCCACGACCGCTTGGTGATTTGTTCATCGGTCAGGTGCGGGTTGCCCGCCAGATGCGTCCACATCTTCTTCAGCATGCCCTCGGCTTTGGCGTCCATCTCGTGATACCGACCGGCCGCCAAACCCAGCGTCTTGGCGATCGAGTTGCCTGCCTGCACCAGTGCGCGCACGCCCCAGGACCACCGCTCGGTGAACTCCTCGAAGGTCTTCTGGACCGTGTGCTTGCCCGCCTCCATCGTCGACAGCGTCAGCAGCGAGAACCCGCGCCCCATGTTGCCGGTTTCGCCGATGCCCATGCTCGACAGCTCACCGATGGTGGCTTGGATCCCTTTAGCGGCTTGCTGCAATACCGCAGGGTCGAGCTTTACCTGCTGCGTCACGACGCCCCCTCGATTCGGTTGTTACTCGGTTACTTCGGGCGGAAATGCCATGGGGGTCGACCCGATGATGTCGACCGCGACGCCGGTGGGCTGGTCTCTCGACTCGGCGTAGTCGAGCAGCCGCCGGCCCGACAGCGTGTGATATCGATACTCGCGCTCGGCCTCGATGCCGCCCTCGGTCAGGTAGCCGCGCGTCATCATGAATCGGGCGTACTCCTCGATGCTGGTGAATGCACACAGCCAATCGATGCCGCCCAAGTGCGAAATAGTGACGCGCTCCTCGTCGGTCACCGGCACGAACAGCGCCGCCTGGCGAAATGCGGCCTGTAAGGCTTCCGGCTGACCGAAACCGGCATAGAACGCGTGGATTTCACTGCGCAGAGTATCCCGGCCGTCGGTGTCGGACATCCCCCGAACCTTCCCTGTGTGCACTGTCCGCTGAACGAGCTCATCAAAGTGTAAGCATGCCCGCCGGTGCACCGGATACGCCAGGTGTTTGCCATTGCTCCCGCAGTTTCCGTGGTGCAGCCGGTCTGAGCTGGGATGCAATGCCGGTCGACACGTTCTGGCAATTTTCGGGCATTGGCTGATGCCAATGGAACTGGGGGCACAGAGTCTTCATTCTCCGCTCAGGTCAACCGGGCTGCCAGCCTCTTCGCGTTCATATAGGCGATCGCTTCGATGGAGATCATCGGATTGACGCCGGAGGCGGTGGGGAAGCAAGAGCCGTCGGCGACGACGATATTGGCGACTTCCCAGGTGGCGCCGTCGGGATCGGTGGCCGAGAGTTGCGGGGAGCCGCCCATTCGGGCCGAGCCCATGATGTGCAGGGCGCCCATCGCGCACTGTCCGGGCCCGTAGCCCGCGTCGCGGCAGGATGCGGCGAACTCGGCGTGCGAGCCGCGGCGGCCTGGTTCGTAGGCCACGCCGGTCTGATGGCCGGAGAAAATGCGGCGGGCGCCTGCTGCCTCCAGAATGCTTGCGGCGCCTTCGATTCCGGTGTGCAAGTGGGCGGCGTCGTAGGCCGAGAGGCGGTAGTTGACGGTCGGGTCGCCGGGTTTGTCCACGGTGACGGTGCCCGAGTCGCGGTCGCGGGTGATGACGCCGATCGGGGTGGTGCGGGCGAAGTCGAGCAGCGTGCTGCGGTGCGCGTCCGCGCCGCGCCAGCCCATGAAGCCGATGGCCAGGCCGGGATGGACCGGACCCGTCTCGTAGATGACGCCGTAGCCGTTGCCGTCGAGATCCGCGTGCTGACGGCAGATGCGCCCCTGTAGCGCGCCCTCCCAGCCGCGCAGCTCCTCGTCGAAGACGCCGAACACCGCGGCGGCCGGATGTAGGCGCAGGTGACGGCCGATGTTCTCGTTGCGCAGGCCGGAGCGGCGCAGCAGCGCTGGTGTCTGCACCGCGCCCGCCGCGACCACGACGGCGCGGGCCCGCACCTCTATCTGGGCTCCGGACGGGGTGATCGCCGAAACGCTCTCGGCCCGACCGTTTTTCACCTCGATGCGACGGACGTTCGCATCGATGACCAGTCGCGCGCCTGCCGTGGCGGCATCGGCGAGCCAGGTCTTGGTGGCCGACTGCTTGGCACCGAGACGGCAGCCGTAACCGCAGCTGCCGCATTCGGTTCCGGCATCGCAAACCTCGGAGACGTTGCGCGGCAACGCGTCTACTGCCCAGCCGAGTCCGTGCGCTCCGCGTTCCAGGACGGCGTCGCGGGCCGACAGCGGCGAACGGGTACCGGTGACGCCGAGTCTGCGGTTTACCGCTGCGAGGGCCTCGCCGAACTCGGCCTCGGCGAACTGTGCCGCACCCAGTTGGGCCCATTCCGTGCGGACGTCATCGGGGGTGGGCAGCGAGGTGCTCCAGTTGACCACGGTGCCCCCGCCCAGGCAGGTTCCGGCGACCAGGGTGATCTGTCCCTCGGATGAACTGGCGCCGGGGGCGTAGAGCTGTTCCAGGGCGGCAAGTTCGCCCGCGCCGAAATCCTTGTCGTCGTAGTAGTTTCCGCGTTCGAGCACGATCACGTCGAGACCGGCTTCGGCCAGCACGGCCGCCGCGGTGCCGCCGCCCGCGCCCGAGCCGACGATCACGACATCACAGGTGAGCGTGGTGTTCTCGGCATACCGCGTCGGTGCGAGGGTCGGCTGTGGTGCGGTGCTGAGCGCGCCGGTCGGTGCCGGATAGCCGATCTCTTTCCACAGGGGATTGGTGCCGGTGGGGCCAGGAGTCACGTTGTAGGACAACAGCGCCGCCTGCTTGAGCGCTTGGAAGATCGCGCGCACGGGCGCCAATCGCGAATCGCCGAGGCGCAGCAGCGCCCGCTCCCGCTCCGGTTGGGACAGGGTGGAGAACCGGCGCGGGCCCGCACCGAGCAGCAACCCGGTGAGCCGAGAATCCCACCACCCCAACAGCATTGCGAGCTGCTTGCGATCGGCCTCCCGCGGGCTGCGGCTCAAGAACCGGAAGACGGTGTCGACCGCGCCGAGCTCGCTCGCCGGTGGCAAGGTCGATCCGTCGCCGGGAACGAAGGTATCGCAGATCATGCTCAGCGCTGCCCGCTGCGCGGCCGTAGGCTCCATGTGAAACTCCCCTTTTCCAGTGGCGGTCGAGTTAATCATGTCGGCCCGACTTGGCGCACTGATTGAGGCGAAGATGCAGGTGGGAGCGTTGCAAATGCGGAATGGCAATTCACTTGCTGGGACGGACTCGCGTCGATCCGGGATAGCGAGGACGGTGGTTGACGCAGAAAACCGAGGCGTGGGCCAAAGGCGCCACGCCTCAGTCGTCTCGGCTCAGTTAGCGGACGGTGCCTGCCGAAGCGGCGTCGGCGCCGTAGTTGGTGAGCCGGCCGCCGGTGTTCACCCGGACGCCGTTGCGTTCGGCATAGCCTGCGTAGGCCCTGCTGCCTTCGTAGAAGGTCCAGCCGCCAAGGGTTTTACCGTTCACCGCGACCGCGCCACCATTGGTGTTGTACAGCGACATGTGCACATGCGCGCCACTGGCGCTACCGCCACACGGCAGCTGGGTGCCGATCCTGCCGAGGTAGGTGCCTGCCGCGATCTGGGTACCGTCCTGGGCGTTGATCAGGTTCGTCATGTGGTAGTAGGTGGTGGTGTAGCCGTTGTCGTGCACGAGTTTGACTTCCGCGCTGTTGGCGCGCACGCAGGTCTTGTAGACCCGGCCCGCGCGCGGAGCCAGTACTCGCCCGTCACCGCCGTTGAAGTCGATCGAGTTGAAGGGGCGGCTGTTACCGCTGTAGCCGTGCGGTCCGCCGCCCATGTACCAGCTGTCGCCCTGCCGCCAGGGCAACGCCATCCCGATGTTGATGCCGCGGGTCTGCGGCGCGGTGAAAGCTCTCTTTTCGCCACTGCTCACGACGGATTCGGGCGCGCGCTGAACCATGCTGCCGAACTCGGCGGTCCCTTCCAGCGCTACCTTCCATTTGTCGCCGCTGCGTTCGGCGACATACAACGAGGAGGTCGGCGCCTCGTCGGCGTTTCCGACAGGGATCGTCGCGGCGCCGAAAGCCCAGTTGCCCTGCTCGCGCATGTGGTCGATCACCGGCGCCGGTGCGCGCGCGCGATCGGACTTCTTCTGCTCCAGCACGGTGGCGGTGACAGCTTCGTCCAATCCCGGTGGTGCGGCGGTGACCTGTGCGGTGGTCAGCGGGAGGGACATCGCCATCGCGATGGTCACTGTCAGAATAATGCTGCGGGTAAGCCGCCTGGTGGATCTCCGTTTGTTGAATTCCATTGCCTTGCACGCTTTCTGGAGGGTGCTGCGTTCGGTGTGGGAATGATGTTGTGCCGACCTGCAATTCGCGTATTCGAG
The DNA here is from genome assembly GCF_900269665.1 of Nocardia suismassiliense. GTDB lineage: Bacteria > Actinomycetota > Actinomycetes > Mycobacteriales > Mycobacteriaceae > Nocardia > Nocardia suismassiliense. The sequence goes on along the minus strand of NZ_LT985361.1, from coordinate 5,558,007 downwards.
CCGCTTGTGTGGTTGCCACGTAAGCCCTGTGCTCGGGCGAATATGCCCGGTCGGGGACATACCTCACTGTAAATCTCCGGTCTGCGTTCGAAGCTCCCCAATGGAAGTGGGGAGTATTCCGAAACGGCTAGACTGCCTATAGGATTCGCGCACGTTTCAGTGCTGTGGTGCGGCGTGTAGCCATTCGTTTGTGTCTGCGGACGCGCGCGTTTCGCGCTGGTGCAAAACTTCGCCGTGTTTCGGTGGCGGTATGACGCTCAACCCGACAGGGCGCTCAGGGGGAGTGCCGCGATGTCGGCTGCGGGACGTGAGAGGTGCAGGGCGGTGTGGAAATATCCTGCTGTTTCCTTGCCTCGGGGTTCTGCCCCCATCGCGGTTACCCCCTCGATGGCGTACTGCCGTTCTTCGGTGCTGGTGAAGCGGCGCTGGGGAAAGGTCGAAGCAGCTGTCTCGGTGATGAGTTCATGGCGGGCCAATCCGTCGGCGATCGGCTGGTAAGACCCGGTCCGCAGGACAAACGCGGCAACCCATGCCGGTGCGTCGATACCGGTGAGAATCGGCTGGAAGGTGCGGGGCGAGAGAAAACTGGCTCCGCCGGTGATGGTGATCAGGCGGGCCTGCCGGGCAGCGCGGCGAAAATCCTGGCTTGGCGGTGCGGTCTCGAGGTTCTCGGCGAAGCCCGCATCCAGCAGGCCGACGGCGGTGGCGTAGTCGATCGCGTTGCGGGCCGCGTCGAGTCCGATGACCGGGACCGGGTCGGGGCGCCGATGGGCCGCGTAGAAGGCACGGTCGTATTCGATCAGCTGTGCGGTCGTCAGCGTGGTCACCGCAGGCGAGACGTAATGGGCGTACAGGTCGTTCAGTGTCAGGTCGTGGTTGAGCAGGGCGGCATTGATTCCGTATGAGCAGCAGATATCGAGCACCGCAATCGGGCCGGCGAGGCCGGTGGTCGCCGGGTAAGTATCGACCAGGCGGCGAAAAATCCGTTGGGCGTGCTGCGGGGTCTGGTAATCGAACTCGCCCAGTACGCGAAAGTAGGCTCGCGGGTCGGGCTGGTCGTAGATGTTGTCGAAGGGAGTCATGGTCTGCTGCGCGGAAGGGTGCGCCTCCGTGCGATGGTTCGTGGTCCCTGCTGTGGGTTGTCCGTCAGCCATCAGGTGCTCCCTGTCTCGCCCAGCCCGCAAGTCTCTGCCGATGTACCGGACCACTATGCACCACAAGATCATTCGGGCGGGGGTGTAACGGGCGGCTGTACAGTGGTCCGAGCCGGGCAACTGAGCCCTCGGACCCGTCGATGCGGAGCGAGCCGGTTCGGATGGGGAAGAATCGCCAGTGCCCGTGGAGCGCGCAGACGCTAGGAGCGCGGCGTTGTCTGGAAAGATGGAGGTCGTGGGAGCGCAGCCGAAGGACTACTCGAACGTGCGAATTGTCTTGCGTCCGTTCGGTGAGTTGATTCGAGCCCGGCCTGAAATGTACTTCGGGCGCTGCCGCCGTGAGAATCCCCGGCTGGCCGGCGCGGTTGTCGATGCGGTGGTGGCGGATACGCTGTCGCTGCCGGACCAAGTGGCCCTGCAGGTTGAAGTGGTCATCGAGTCGGACCACCGATTCACCGTCACGGACAACGTTGTCAACGAGATGGGCAAGCTCGACGAGTACGGCTTGCCATTCAATCGATGGGCACTCGGCGCGTTGCTTGCGGTCAGCGCACGAACCTGGATCGAGATCCGAACCGCGGATCGACACTGGCTGCAGGAGTTTGCGGGGACAAAGCCCGTCGAACCCCCACGCGAACAGGAGCCGACCGAGAGCTTCGGCACCCGGATCACGTGCGAGCTCGACCGCGACTATTTTCCTGCGACTACAGTGCTGCCAGCTGCCGAAGACCTGCTGCACGCACGGGACGACCGGGTGACCGTCATGGATCTGCGAGATCAGCGGCCCACCCGCCGAGCCTGGCCGTAGCCGATGGGCGAGGAGTTGTCATCGGCGGTACATCCACTCGCGTAGTTCTTCCCGGCCAGAGCCGTAGCGGGCACCTCGGCGGATTCTTCGGTAGGAATGCGTAGTGAGGCTGCAGCGCTCGTCCTCGCTCCGTCGGACCTGTGCCTAACGCTGTTCATGTCCGCGAACAAGTTGGAGGAGTACCCAGTGGAACTACGGGATTCGAGCAACGCCACCGTGCTGTCGATCGGCTTGGCCCCCAGCGCCATCGACTACAGTCGCTATCCGGATCTCGACGAAGCGACATTCACCGCCCGCATCGAGGCGGGCGAAAACGCGCTCCGTGCAGCGGGATTCGACCTTGTTTCGTGCCAGGTGCCCGCGGACCCCGACGCCGCCGAGGCGAAGCTGCGCGAGTCAGCCGCAGGCAGCTCGTTCCGGGTCGCCATGATCGGTGCGGGCGTGCGCATGGCACCCGAGCACACCTTGCTGTTCGAACGTCTGGTGAACGTGGTCACCGAGATCGATCCCGGAATTCGGTTGTGTTTCAACACTTCTCCGGAAACCACGATCGATGCGCTGCGCCGCTGGGTCCAGCCCGTCGAGAGCTGAGATCGGACGAGGTTGTCTCGGGGAGATCGTCTGCTGCGGTGACGCCGACCCTCCGGTCAGGAGCGCTACCTCTGGATCAATTCGGTGGCGCTGATCAACGAGCGGGCACGATGATAGCCACTATGAGACCCGCAGTCGGTGCCGCTCTGCTCCGATGCGACGAGTGCGGCGGATATGAATACGGCGGCGCCCCCGACTGCCGCCGATGCAGGCTCCTGGTCGACGCCATCATCGAGGACGAGTGGCACCACTTCTTCGAGCAGTGGCAGGGCGAAAACGAACACGACGTCGCCCGCCTGATTGCCGCCGAACCCGACCGGCACGACTGGCGAATCGTCGACGCCGCACTCGACCGCATCGTCTGCGACGAATGCGGCAGCCGCCTGAGCCGCGGTCCGATGAACTGCTCCACCTGCAACCTCGCGCACGGATTCCGTTACGCCGCAATCGAATCCGACCGCCCAGGCGTCCCCCCGGGCAACGAACACGCCATCCGCGTCAACATCTCGGTAGTCCGCAGACCACAAATGACATCAGCACAAGAACTTCTGGCCCGCCGCCTCTTCCTCCCCGCCCTACTGGTCGGCTTCCTGCCCACCACCGCACAAGCCCAGCGCATCAGCGCAATGATCAAGTCCGATCCCAGCCCGAAACGAGCCTGCGCCCTGGCAGATGAGTGGCTCCGCGATCAGCGGAAGTCGTGAACGCATGGCTGCGGTGCCAAGCCCGCTCGAAAGAGTTGCGATCGACCCCACCTGACCACGCCAAACCTGCAACTCCCGAGATGCACTGCTGGACAATCGATCAGGAGGAACTGATGCAACTCGCCTCTCGGCCGATACCATCCTCAATTCCCCCTGATCAACCGACCAACACAAAGACGGTGCCGCGATCGCGGCGGTAGCGGCGGCATGACTGCGGTCGCCTCGCATAGGTATCGCACGTCGGCGGGGGCCGCGTCTTTGGTGTGTGAGTCGCGGGGGAAGGCGGGTGAATTCGCCGAAAAGCCGAACGCAACGACGCCGTATCTGGTACAACATCGCCGTGGTGGCTGCCAGTGGTTGGCTGGTCCGGGAACGGATCTCGCCGGGTTGGCCGGTGTCGGTGCGATGGTTGCGGGTCTCGAGGTAGTGGACTCGGGCGGCGAGTCCGGCCCAGCCGCGGGCAGTGTTGATTGATCGTGCGTTAAGCTCTCGGAACTTGAGGTTGCTCCTCCGTTTACGGCTGTGTCTGCACGAGGTGGATAGCGGGCGTCGGGGGAGTCGTTCGCATGCACGGCGGGCCGCGAAGGTGCTGTACGGGCCCTGAACTCAGCACTATCCGGTACCTCTAGGAGAACCCATTCGTGTCCGTATACCTCTATCGGTGGGGCAAATTCGCCTTCCGCCGCAAGTGGATCGTTCTGCCGGTGTGGCTCGTGCTGCTCGGTGCGCTCGGCACCGCGAGCGGTGTGCTGAGTACTGCGATGAGCGACGAGTTCAGCATGCCGTCGCTGCCGTCGGAACGTGCCACGCAGATCCTGGACAAGCAGTTCCCGGGCATGTCGGATCAGTTCAGCATCGACGCGGTCAGCGGTACCTACGTCATCAAGGCGCCCGAAGGTACCAAGCTGACGGACAAGAAGAACAGCGCCGCCATCGATGCGTTGATCGCCGACTTGAAGGCGTTGTCGGTAGCTGGCCATAAGCTGGTCGCCGAGAAAGACGCTGCGGCGCTGAAGAACCCGGTCGCCGCGACCGAGGCGATGGGCTGTCTGAAAAGCGCCGACCCGGCCGTGTGCGCCGGTGCCCCGCTCAATGTGCTGAGCGCGGACGCACCGGCCACCGTCGCCGTACTGTCGGTGCAGTTCGACATCGCGTCGTCGATGGACATCACCGACGAAGAACGCCGCGCCGCTTACGATGTGGCGAACCCGGCCCGCGAGCAGGGCTTGATCGTCGAGCTCGGCGGAGCCATCGAGCAGCAGCAGGAGCAGCCGAGCGGCCAGGCCGAGATGATCGGCATGGGCGTGGCGCTGGTCGTCATGGTGATCGCTTTCGGCGCCATCGTGGCCGCGTTCGTGCCGATCATCACCGCCGTCGTCGGCCTGGGCGCCGCCATGTTGCTGATCTCGCTGAGCACCTCGGTCATCGAGGTCCCGAGTTTTACGACGTTCCTGGCGTCGATGATCGGTATCGCGCTGAGCATCGACTACGCACTGTTCATCGTCTCGCGTTATAAGCATGAACTGCGGGTCTCGGCCAATCCCGAGGAGGCGGCGGGCATTTCGGTCGGCACCGCAGGATCGGCGGTGGTGTTCGCCGGCCTCACGGTCATCGTCGCCCTGGGTGCGCTGAGCATCGTCGGCGTGAACTTCCTGACCTTCATGGGCCTCGGTGGCGCCATCGCGGCCTTGTTCGCCGTGCTCACCGCCATCACCCTGATGCCCGCGCTGCTCGGCGCCTTCGGACGCTTCCTGTTCAAGCCGAAGCTCCCGCTGGTCGCTCGACACGATCCGGAGGACGACACCTCCGTCACCAACGGCATGCGGGTGGGCCGACTGATCGGCAGGCGGCCATGGATCGCGCTGACCATCGCCGTGGCCGCCCTCGCCGCACTGTCCATTCCGGCGCTCGGGTTGCAGCTGGGTCTGCCGGGTGAGGACAGCTTCCCGCCCGAATCCACGGTCCGCCAGGCCTACGACATCCGGACGCAGGGCTTCGGCGAAGGCAGCAACGGCGTCCTGACCGTGGCCGCCGACCTGGAAAACGTGCCGGAAAGCGCACGCGCAGCCGCGGTCACCGCGCTGCGCGACCGGCTGGCCGAGTTCCCGGTGATGGACTACGTCACCACGCCGCAGTTCAGTGCGAACAAACTCGGCGTAATGCTCAGCGGTGTCCCGAAATCGGGTCCGAACAACCAGGACACCAAGGATCTGGTGCGCGACGCCCGCGCCGCCGAAGGCGCACTGACCGAGCAGTACGGCATCGAGTACGGAATCACCGGCACCACCGCTATTTACGCCGACATGGACCACGTCCTGCTCGGCAAGATCGTCCCCTACCTGGCGATCGTGGCGGGTGCGGCCTTCGTACTGCTGATCCTGGTGTTCCGGTCCATCCTGGTTCCGCTCACCGCGGCCCTGGGTTTCCTGCTGTCGATGGCGGCCACCTTCGGTGCGACCGTATTGATCTTCCAGGAGGGCGCCTTCGGCCTGATCGCCGATCCGCAGCCGATCGTCAGCTTCCTGCCGATCATGTTGATCGGGTTGGTATTCGGGCTCGCGATGGACTATCAGGTCTTCCTGGTGACCCGCATGCGCGAGGAATACGTGCAGGGCCAGTCGCCGAGGTACGCCATGATCTCCGGCTACCACCACGGCGCCCGGGTGGTCACCTCGGCGGCGATCATCATGATCTCGGTGTTCGGTTCGTTCCTGCTGGAATCCGACGCCACCGCCAAGTCGATGGGCTTCGCCTTGGCCTGCGGTGTCGCCATCGATGCCTTCGTGGTGCGTATGGTGCTGGTCCCGGCGTTGCTGGTGATCATGGGCAGGGCGTCCTGGTGGATGCCGCGGTGGCTCGACCGCATGCTGCCGGACATCGATGTGGAGGGGGCGAAGCTGCGCGAACTGCGCTCCGCTCCCGCCGAACCCGAACCCGAACCCCCACGCGAGTCGGTGTTCGGACCGATTGTCGCTGCGGACTCCGAGCCACTGGAGTCGGTGCGGGTCGGGGAGGAGATCTGGGAACCTGCCGCGCCGGCCATCGCCGAACCGGATCCGGTGCCGGCCACAGCTGCCCATGAAGCCACGAACAATATTGGGTCGCAACGGCTGTCGAGCATCGCGACCGAAAAGTCCGTCGCCTCGACCAGCCGCCGGACGATCGGCGGCTGCATTCGCCGGGACGATGGGCACCCGGTACCGGACGCGGCCTTGACGTTGATCGACCAACGTGGGCAACAGGTTTCGCGCAGCACCGGCGACGGCGACGGTAACTACGACATCGAACCGCCCACCCCGGGCAGCTATGTCCTGATCGTCTCGGCGAACGGGCATCAACCGGCCGCGGTGAACGTCACCGCCTCGGGCTGGGCTGCGCAGCACGTCGACGTCACGTTGCAAGGGGCAGGCGAGTTGTCGGGTGTGGTGCGCACCGCTGCGCGCGAGCCGGTGTCGGATGCCACGGTCACCGTGACCGACCTGGCCGGCGAGGTGGTCGGCTGCGCCGTGACGGCCGCGGACGGCGCTTACGCCTGCAAGGGTGTGCTGGCGGGAACCTACACGCTGGTGGCGGTGGCCGCCCGGATGCGGCCCACCGCAACGACATTGACCGTGCCGGACAGCGGCCGGTTGCGTTTCGACGTCGAGCTGGCGCCGATGGCGATGCTGTGGGGCACGGTTCGGGCCGGTGACCGGGCGGTGTGCGACGCCCGGGTCACCGTGCTCGACTGGTCCGGTACCGCCGTCGGCACCGCCCACACCGACGAGAACGGCCGGTACGCGGTGACCGACCTGCCCGAGGGCGAGTACACCGTGCTGACTCGCGGTTATCCGCTGGTGACCGGCCGGGTGACCATCACCGGCAGCCGAGTCGACCACGATGTCCGGCTGGGGTTCGACGTCGACGAGTACGTGAACCAGCTGTGACCCAATGCTTCTCGCGTAGGACAGGGTGATCCGGGTACTCGCGGATGCACGGCACCCAGCCGAGCACGGTGGCCTTCGACCTGGATGGCAGGCGGCGGTCGAGAGCCTACGTCCCGCTACGACAGGATCTCGACGTATCCGTCCGTGCCGTTCACGCGGATGCGCTGCCCGTCGCGGATCAGCTCGGTGGCGTGCTCCACGCCGACAACGGCGGGCAGACCGTACTCGCGGGCGATCACCGCGCCGTGCGTCATCAGGCCGCCGACTTCGGTCACCAGGCCCTTGATCGCCACGAACAGCGGGGTCCAGCTGGGATCGGTGTAGGCGGTGACCAGGATGTCGCCCGCTGCGAGATCGGCCTGCGCGATGTCGGACAGGACGCGGGCGCGGCCCTCGATCGTCCCGGCGGACACCGCCATACCGGGCAGCGCACCCGAGGGCAGGTCCGCGCGCCGATACGCGCCGGTGAAGGCCGCACCGTCGGAGGTCAGCACGCGCGGCGGAGTGAGCGCCTGAAACGTGCGGAACTCGCTTTTGCGTTCATCGATGAGCTCTGCACTTGCGCGCTGGGTGCTCACCACCTCGCGGAGCTCATCGAATCTCAGGTAGAAGATGTCCTCGGGCGCACGAAGAACACCGGCCGCCACCAGGCGTTCGGCCTCACGCAATAGGGCCTGCTTGTAGACGAAGTAGCGGCTGATCATGCCGTACTTCGGATACTCCCGATACCCGGCGAACGTCCGGACGCGGTTGATCATCCGCTCGGTCTCTTCCGCCTTCTGCGCGCCATCCGGCAAGGCGCGCAAGCGTTTCAGCAGTTGCTCCTTCTTCTGCTCGGCGTCGCGCAACCCCTCCTCGAAGCGCTGCCTGCCCGCGCCGGGCCCGAAGTTCTTGATATTGCCGAGAATCGTCGGCACGAGGGTGACGGGGCTTTCGCTCCACCGTGGCCTGGTGATGTCGATCTCGCCGGCGCAACGCATGCCGTATTTCTCGAGGAAGTCCTCGATCGCGGCTCGTGCCTCGCGGCCGCCGCGGTATTCGCTCAGCTCGTCCAGGAAACCGTCCGGCGCCTGCTGTAGGTAAGCGACCACTTCGGGATGCGGCCGGATGACATCGGCGACGTTCAGCAGTGCCAGGCCCATCTCCGATGTCACGTTTCCGGGCACCGACTGGGTGAGCGCATCGGCGGCGTTCTTCTCGCCCAGCCATTCCCGCAGCCGATCATTGAGCCACTCGGACGCGTCCATCGCGGCGGTGATCACTTGTAAACCGCGTGGGGTGAACAGGACTCGGCGCAGCTCCTGGATATCGGCTCGGATGAAGACGAGCAGCGCCGGTCCGGACTCGGTCCGGATGTCGCGTTTCAAGGCGGTGAGGGAGGCCTCGCTGTCCGCGATCAGCTCGGTGACGATGCCAGGATCGGTCTCGATGGCCGGAGGTGTGACCGGGGGCGGCGGTGCTTGGGCCGAATCTTCTTCCGGCACTTGACGAACGAAGTCACGGTCGATCACGGCTTGCAGCGCGTCACCGATCAGTGGATCCGATTTGCCGAGTGCCGCGGCCAGGCCGGAGCTGGTTGTCGGCGACGACAGCGCTGTGGTGACATCTACGAACAACCGGCCGCCCGCGTCCCGCATGGGTGCCCGGCTGGTGAGCTGCCACAGCGAAATGCCCAGGGGTTTCATCGCATCGGTCATCATCTGCTGGTGGCCGACCGATACGTAGACGCGGTTCTCCTCGTCCGCCGCCGCCGGAATGGGGAACAGTGTGGTGATCGGCCTGCTCTGCACGATGCGGATATCCGCGTCGTCCAGACACCATTCGATGTCCTGCGGGCTGCCGAAATGTGCTTCGATGCGGCGGCCCAGTCGTGCGAGTCGCAGCACCTCGGCGTCGGAGAGCACCGGTTCGGTGCGGTGCTGCTCGGCGATCTCCCGCACCTGTGTGCCGCCTGTCGGCGCCGGCTCGACAGCGAGTTTTTTGGTCGCGATCGTGCTGCTGATGATGATGTCGTCGCGAACCTGGTAGACGTCGGCGTTCACGAGGCCGGACACGAGGGCCTCGCCCAGACCGAAGCCCGCATCGATGGAGACGACGGTCCGGTCGGAGGTGAGCGGGTCGGCGGTGACCAGGATGCCCGCGGCGCGCGGGAACACCATCCGTTGCACGACCACCGCCATGCGAATTGTTTTGTCACCGAATCCGTTTCGTAGACGGTAAGTGACGGCCCGCTCGGTGAACAGTGAGCCCCAGCAGCGTCTGACATGTTCGAGGATCGCGGCGGATCCCACGATATTGAGATAGGTGTCCTGCTGGCCGGCGAAGGACGCGGTAGGCAGATCCTCGGCCGTTGCGCTGGAGCGGACCGCGTAGGCGTCCTCCGCACCGAGCCGGGTGTGCGCCTCGATGATCTCGGCGGCGACGTCTTCCGGAATGGGAAGTTGTTCGATCGCGGATCGGATCTGCGCGCTCAGTGCGCGGATAGCCTCCTGATCATGTGGTTCGAGGCGCGACAGCTCGCCGATCAGGTCCGCGATCGACGGCGCGCCCGCCAAGGTTCGTGCGAAGGCGTCTGTGGATACACAGAAGCCGTCCGGCACCTCCACGCCATCGATCCGGGCGAGCTCACCGAGGTTCGCACCCTTGCCGCCGACGATCGCGATCTGTGTCCGGTCGATCTCCCCGAAGCCGAGCACATAGGCCATCCCGCTACTCCTCACCTGGTGGTTTCGCATATCGCGAGCGATTATGGACTACAAATCGGCTGCTCATGAGGACCCCGGATCGTGTATAAAATAGAAGGGGGAAGGGGACGATGCCCCGGCTGCGTCAGTACCGTCGGCGTCAGGCCGATCTGCCACAGGTGTGAGCTCGAGGTCGTAGCAGGCGGTTTCCGGAAATCCATTGATGAGGCAGTTATCGCTGCGCGGCTGCGACTTTCATGGTCCCGGCCTCCTTTGCATCGTCATTGCGGCTCGCTACGTGGTGGAATTTAAGCTCAGCTTCACTCCATCAATCGCCGAACTAATTATCCCGCCTCGATTGGAATTCGGCACTGCATGACACTGTAGAAACTGTTACGTTCGTTACCCAAGGAAAGGAGTGTGGGTGACTCGCAACACTACGGTGCGTGGACAGGGCCGCCGGAATGCGCCGCGCCGGAATCGTCGGATCGGCAACATCATTGCCGCAGTCCTACTGGCCGGCTTCACGATGAACACAACGAGTCCGGCCGCGGTCGCCGCGCCGAATCATTGTGAAACGAACGCTTGGGAATCGATAACCTCCACCATTCCGGAGGCGCGGCTCACCGATTCGATGCGACAGCAGATCCGCAAAGGACCCGATGTCGGGGGATCGTGGGATCTGAGCTCCACCGACGGGTTCGTCATCTGGGCGATGGCGCCCCGGTTGGGCGGGCCGTCGCTGCTGCCGAAGGAAGTCGCCGACGGCGCGCTGCCGCTGGCGAAATATGGCTTCGCCACCAGGTATTCGAACACACCCGTCGGTCCCTACAACGAGATCACCGGGATGCTCTCCTACGCGCGCCTGCGCAACCCCGGCATGTTCGCGCACTCCCCGTTCATGGTGGTGGACAGCCCGGAGACCGCGAAGAACGGACGCAACAACTGGGGCTTCCCGAAGTCGCTGGCCGACTTCGTCGGGACCCCGCGCATCGGTGAAACGCTCACCGCCAGTGGTGAAGGCTGGTCGGTGTCGGTGTCCTCGAAGCCACTGCTCTTCGATATCCATATGACGCTCCCCGAATTCCTCGGTTATATCCAGATGCCGGAGCAGATATCGTTCGAACAACCATCGCCCGCGTGCGGCACGAAGAAGATGCGCAGTCTGCGTCTCGGTGGCATGTCGGGGTCGGTGCAAGTTGCCCTGATCACCGTGAAAACGGAAGGCAGTGACGAGCTGCGTGCGTTGCTGCCGAGCGGTGTATATCCGGGCGGCTATATCACTTTCGATCATCTGGGTTTCGACAAGCCCGGTATGAACTAGCACATTCTGCAGCACTGATCAGGCGGCGGCGCGTCGCCTGATCAGTGCTGTCCCAGTGTCGTCTCAGGAGACTCGAATCTCGATGCACCGATCATCGTTGACCCGCCGCACCCTGCTGACCCGTGGCGCGGCGATCGCCGCCGCGACGTGGAGTGCCCCGCTGCTGCTCACGGCACGGGCGCGGGCGCAGTCTCGGACGCACCACGACGCGATCGTCATCGGTAGCGGTTTCGGCGGGGCCATCGCGGCGTATCGGCTGGCGTCGGCAGGCGTCGATGTTCTGACCCTCGAACGCGGCCGCGCCTGGTGCCAGAGCGACGACGCGATCGTCTTCGACTCCGCCCTGGACTACCGCGACCCGCGCTGGTTGTGGGAGCCGAAGTTGACCAGGACATCGGGCCTGATGCAGCCCTACCTCGCGGGCTCGGTCGGGGTCGCGACCACGGCATGTGTCGGCGGCGGGTCCATCATCTACGCGGGCGCAACGGTGCCGCCGGTCCGCCGGTATTTCGAGAAGATCTTTCCGGCGGCACTGAGCTACGACGAACTCGAAACGGTGTACTGGCCGCGGGTTCTCGCGCGTTTGGACGCGACACACGCACCCGCCGACCTCCTCGGCAGCGCACCCTTCGCGCACGTACGGTCGGCCGACGCGCAGCTGACGCGCGCGGGAATGCTGACCGACCCGGTGCGGTCCACGTTCGACTGGGACATCGTGCGACAGGTATTCGGTCGCCCTGGTGGGTCGCCGACCGTCGAAACGGCGGGGTGCTCCTGGAACAGGAACTCCGCGAAGAAATCCGTGACCCGAAACTATCTCCGCTGGGCCGCCGAGCGCCCCAACTGGAGTCTGCTGCCGCTGCGGGACGTGCAGAACATCGCTCACGAGAACGGCAAGTTCGTCATCGATGTGGCGGTGATCGATGAGACCGGCGGCAGCGAAACCTACACCTGTAACCACCTTTTCGTCGCTGCCGGTGCTATCGGAACCACCCGTCTGCTGCTCCGGTCCCGGGCACGTGGCGGCCTACCCGACCTCAACGAGCACCTCGGCACGATGGTCGGCGACAACGGCGACCAAGTGACCTGGCGCGTCGCCGACGAACTAGCCGCCGCAGGCCCGCAAGCGAGCGCGATCGTCACCTCGGCCCTCGTCGACGACGAACCCGACCACCCGCCGATCCGCGTCGAGTCGATCGGTCTCCCCGGTCCTCCCGGCGAAGCGCCGATCCTTGCCCAATTGTCGACCACCGCGGACTGGGAGAACCGAGCCTCCTGGACCATGCAAGGCTCCGAACCGACCCTGTCGTTCGCGCCGGACAGTTGGCGCGCTTCCCTGTCCGCCGCGCTCCGCGTGCACGAGCGGGTCGGCGCGGCCGCCAGCGCACTGTCCCGCGCAGGCGGAGCACCCTTCGTCCCCGGAATGTCACTCACCGCCCACCCCCTCGGCGGCGTACCGATCGGCCGCGCAACAGATATCGACGGACGCGTAATCGGCTACCCGAACCTGTACGTCATCGACGGCGCACTGATTCCAGGCAACTGCGCAGCCGCCAACCCGTCCCTCACGATCGCCGGAATCGCGGAACGAGTGATGGATGGAGTGATCGCCGACGTCGTCCGATAGCGTCTCGCAGGTCCCAGCACCGCGTGGTCGGAACGTCCGCCGAGCTCATGGGAAACCTCGGCCGCAGGCTCTTTCATCGCCGAGCGTTGATCGTGTACCGGAAGTGGCGGCGGACGATGGTGACGGTCGACTCCGAATCGGGCGGTGGGGGCTCCGGCTGATCGATCGGGGTGGCGGTGATGGTCAGCTGGGCTGGGTCGACCGGATGCATCTGCGCCAGCGCGATATTCAACTCGTTCCTCGCGGAAGGGCCGCCGTAGCTGCGAAGTCCGTCGGCGCCGATCAGTACGAGGCTGTGCTGGTCCGCGTCGAGCAGGCCGAAGGAGATGTCGACCGGGTCGGCGAGGGTGAAGACCTGGATGGCGCGTGGATCGTGCAGGGCGAGGGTGGCGAACCAGTGTTCGGACAGGGTGGGGATGGGTTCGGTGGTCGGGGTGGTGGCGAGCAGCGCGCGAAGGGTGTTCAGGCGCTGGGCGGACAATCCTTCGCAGGTGGCGAATTGGGTGTCGGTGATGCTGCGGTAGCTGTCGGGGCCGGCGTGCTCGCCGCGCAGGCGCAGGAACGCGCAGTGCACTGCGGATCGGCCGACGAGCACGCCGTCGGTTTTGCTGAACCGCACCGAGAGCTCGATGCCTGGGCGCAGCCATAGCGGGGCGACCAGGGTGCCGCCTTCGCGGAGTTGGTCGTGCCAGCGTGGTGACAGGTCGAAAACGCCTACGGTGGCGATGATTCGGTCGAACGGGGCCGCCGCGGGCAGCCCGTCCCACCCGTCGCCGACGTGCACGCTGACCGGTAAGCCGAGTTCTCGCAGGCGTGTCTCGGCCGCGGTGGCGAGGGACGGATCGATCTCGACGCTGTAAACCCGGCCGTCGGCACCGACGAGGTGCTGCAACAGTGCGGCGTTATAGCCACTGGCAGTGCCGATCTCGAGTATCCGGTCGCCCGGTTCGGCGGCTAGCTGCTCGAGCATGGCAGCCACCATCGTCGGCTGGCTGGCGGTGCTGAGCGGGAACCCGTCGTCGCCGACGGCCAAGGTCACCGGCCTATCCGCATAAGCGAGCTCGACTGGGATCTCGGCGGGCAGGAAATCCTCGCGCGGTATCTCGGACAGTGCGGCGCCGATAGCGTCGGGCAGCCCGGCGACGGTCCGTTGCAACTCGGCGACCATGCCCGCCCGCGCAGCCGCGGACGACATCTCTCGGTTCACGCCATAACCCCTTTCCATGCTTGCCGCAACGGTCTCCGCTGAGGTCACGGTAGCCGCCACGACACCGTCACACCACGCTCACACACCGCCCCCCACGCCTGCACCGCCTGGGAGCCCCGGTCGAATATCTCACCGTACAACCCGAAACCGCGAAATATGCTGCACTGTAGCCGTTTGCATACCTCTTCGCCGAAAGTTCCGCGCGATAGCACTCGGCGCGACACAGTATGCAAGTTCCACTTGGAACTTTGCAAAGAACAACTCACCGACAGGAATGGTTGCCGTGGGTTATCCCTTGGTGCACAACCATTTTCGACCATTGCCCACATGATCTATCCCCAGTACGATGAAGCTGCCGACCAGCCTGGAGCTCCGGCACGGGGAGTTATCGAAGTATGTTCGAGCTCTGCGCTTTTGGGGATTCGCACTGCGCCGGTCGGCTCGCTCGATACACCAGAAGGGAGGGTCGCAATCATGGAAAAGATGCTGTGGGAGAAGCCGCGTGTGCGGGAACTGCCGGTCGCCGAACTCGAAAGTATGGCGGAACTGGACGTTGCCTTTGCCGTGATCACGCTGTGCACGGACTTCAACTGAGGCGTGTCGCCAGGCGCGGCCTGGCGAGCTGAATCTGTGATCGGGCCCGGCCGATTCAGGCCGGGTCCATCACGTGCCTGCACCATTCACAACCGGCATCGGGGGACTTGTTGAGCATTTCTTCGAGCGAGAACCCAACCAAATACGTAGTGCGCTCCCCGTATGTCACCGTGTACCTGTCGGATTCCGACATGATCGCGGTGGCAGGCACCAGCGGCAGGCGGCACCGGCTGAGCGAAGCGGCACGGCAGGTCCTGCTCGCGGCCGGCGTGCCCGCCACCCCGGACAAGCTGGCCGAAACGGGTGGCACAAGCCTGGACGTGGTGCTGGCCCTTATCGCCGCGGAACTGTTGATCGACCCGGACCGGCTGCCGGACCGCTCGTGGTGGGACCCGCACGAGCTGGTGATCCAACGGATGCGCAGCGCGGGCCGCAAACGGCCGACGCTGCAGGCCGAGGAGATGCCGTCACCGCGCAAACCACTGCGGGATGAGGTGGTGACACTGCCGACGACCGCCCTCGACACCGATCCCGCATTCTTCGCAGACGTGCTGTCGCGCCGTCGTTCCTGCCGCCGATTCGCTGACCAACCCCTCGACCTGCCGACCCTCGGAGCCTTCCTGCGCAGGTCGCTGTCGGTGCAGCACAGCGCGGAATCGTATGGGAGCGGGGTCAACTGGCGACCGACCCCGTCCGGCGGCGGCAGGCATCCACTGGAGGTCTACCTCTGGCCGGTCCAGGTCACCGATCTCGCACCGGCCATCTATCGATACGACCCCTTCGAATCGGTGCTGTGCAGGCACAGCGACGTCGACGAATGGTTCGCCCGAATGCCCGAACAGCTCCGGCGGCAAAGCGACCTGCTCGAAGGCGATCCCGCAGTGGTGCTCCTGGTGACCGCGGTGGCCGGCCGGACCATGTGGAAATACGAAAACAACGGGCTCAGCATCATTTACCAGGATCTGGGCGCGCTCTATCAAACGTGGTACCTGGTCGCGACGGCGCTGGGCTTGGGCGGCTGCGTACTCAACGGCGGCAACGAGCTCGTCAACGCACGAATGCTCGGTTTGGACCCGCTGATCGAATGTCATGTCGGCGGCTTCCTGCTCGGCACCCCGCGCGACGACCGCTACCAGGACCCGCTGTCCGAGCTGCTGACCACCCGGGACCAGCCGTGACCGCCCTCCGCTACCGCCGCCTCGCGGCACGCTGGCTGTCCGGCCCACGCATCCGCGCCGTCAGCAGCCAGGAAGCCGGCCGGGCGTTGCGCAGGCAATGGGACGCCGGCTCGGTTCGCGAACACCGCGACGCCCTGCTGGCCGAGGTGATGGCTGCCGCACGTCACACGGCCTACTATCCGCGCGCCTTCGGCGACGCCGCGCTGACGGAACTCACTCACGCACACGAGTTGCCCCGGCTGGCCGTGCTGCCACGAAATACACTCCGCGCGAACGCCGCTCATCTCGTCAATACGGCGATACCCGCGCGGGACGTCGATGTCACGTTCACCTCCGGCACCAATGGCGCGGCCAGCCACGTGGTGCGCCCCCGCGCATCGCTGCATCATCGCGCGATCTGTGAGCGCCGCTGGTACCACGAGCTCGGCCTGCCGTGGGTATTCGAATTGACCTGCGCTACACCATGGGCGGGGCAAGGCCGCGACAACACCACGGTGCGCGATCCTCGAGTCGGCTATCGCGAAGAAGGCCTCGATGCTGTGCTCGACCGGCTCGGCAGCGGCCGTTCGGTGGGGGAGTTGCTGCTCGTCAGCCCGGACATGCTGCCGACAGTGGCGCAACGCGTGACCGATTGGGGCGACATCACTGCCGTGGCATCGTCTTTCGAAGTGCTGCGATCAGGACACGCGCGCGACTGGCCGTCCGGGGCGCCGCCGCTGGTCGAGATGTACTGCGCCGCCGAAATCTGCGTGCCACTGGCCTTCTCGTTCCCCGGGTGCCGCGGCATGCACGTCAACGCGGACTACCTGTATGTAGAAATCGTCGACGACGACGGGACGCCGCAGGACTACCACCGGGCCGGGCATCTGGTGGTCACCGATCTGGCCAACACCGCAATGCCATTGCTGCGCTACCTGATCGGCGACGCCGGAATACTGCGGCCACCGTCGGCCTGCGGCTGCGGGCGGATGCTGCCGCTGGTGGAAGTGCTCGGTCGCCTGCCGGATACCAACCACGCCATCGGAGGAGTACCGGCCGGGCAACTGCTGGACGCGGTCTCGGCGGTCACCGAGCACGGGTTCGTGCTCGAACAACGGGGCGAGACAACAACTGTGGTGCATCTGGGCCCACACGACCAGGCGGAACGCGCGGCGAAGGCGGTGCGGTCCGAACTCCCCGAGCTCGCGGTACACACTCAGTTGTTGGCAGGACCGCTGGCTCATCTGGCACGTCCGGGCGGTCGCCTACTCGCGGTGGCACCGCGACACCCCTACCGCGCCGACGCGACGGCAACGATGCCGCCCCGCATCCACGCCTTGCGCGAACCACCGGAATCGGCTGGCGCAGCGGCCGGTTCGCCGCGCAGCATTGCCCGGCGCCTGCTGCGCGACCGCTATCAAGCCACGGCGACCACCACCGACATCCCGATCCTGGATGCTTCCCGCAGCATGTATCCGCTGTTCGACACCGCCACCCGAGTCACTGTCGCCTGGGGCAAACCGGACCCGGCGGCCGCAGTCGGCACCATCGTCCTGGTGGAGCTCCCGCAGGACATTCTCGCCGCGCACCGGGTCGCCGACTGGCGTATCCGTGATGGCACCCCGGAAATACTGCAGTTCGCGGACAATTACGACCGGCACAACCCGTTCTCCGCGTTCTGGGTGCCGCTGGACTCCGTACTCGGCACCGTGACCGCGGCAACCACCACGTACCGCGCCGGCCCGACCACTGTTTCCCTCACCGACCGGCTTAGCCAACGGACCGGCCGAATCGTCGCCGCGGCAGACCGCTGGCTGATTTCGTCCCAGCAACGACGTAGACCGCTGCCTCTCGTACTCACCGCCGCGATCACCCAGCGACTCATTTTCCGCGCCACTAATGTCCTACTCCGGTTGCGCGGCAAGGTATCTCATCGACTCCGAAAGTGAGATCACGACCATGACGACGAGCAGCACCCGATACCTGCCTGACCCGACGATCACTGCCCAGGACCTGGGCGACCGCATCCTGCTCGCCCCACTCAACGGCGCCTACCTGGTGCTGGAAGGAAGCGCGGCCACCCTCTGGCGCCTGCTCGACCAACCCCGTTCAGCAACGGAGTTGGCCGACGAATGCGCCCGCCGATACGCCGGAGTCCCCGACCGCATCCGCACCGACATCGCCGACACCTTGCAGGAGTGGACCGAGCGCGGCCTCCTGCGCCCCGACACCTCGAACCCGCAATCCGTTGAAACTCCGAGGGAGACGGCGTGAGTGAGCGCCAGCGCGCCAAGGAACTGCTACGCCTGCGCGTCTTCGGCAACCCCGACCAGCTGGCCAGAGTCGAACCAGCAGTGAATGACGCTTTCGCGCAATGGAAGTCGATCTGGCAACCACCGTCCGAGATCGATATCCGGTACTTCCACAGCCGCCCCGAACTGCACGGCCACGTCCTCCTGCTCGGCCAGTCCGATCTCGGGCCGAATCAACCATCGATGCAAGTCGCAGGCTGCGCGGTCGACCCTGACGCCGCCGCCACCTCCTGCGTCGGCGAACTGGTCGAACGCCATCTCGGCCGAGCATGGATCAATCCCACCCCCAAGCGTGCAACAGTCGCGAGCTTCGAACCGGAGGATGCATTTCCGGTCGCCGATTACCTTGGCGCACCAGTCTTTCCGGACCGCTGGCCATACCCACGCTTCACCGCGGACCGACCCCTGACCTGGACGCAGGCCCGCTGCTACCCGGACGGTGACCCGATCTGGGTGCCCGAGTCCCTGGTCGGTCTCGGCGCCCCGGCCCCGGCGGAACGCCTCGGTGAGGTCACCACCGTCGGACTCGCGGCCGGGTCGAGCTACCGGCAGGCCGCCGCCCACGGCCTCTACGAAATGCTCGAGCGGGCAACCGTCATGGATTACTGGCAGACCCACCGTGCGTTCGAACTGCTCACCGGCGCTGCAATAGTCGACCACACCGATTTCCTGGCCACCGACAAAATGCTGGGCTGGCACACACAACTGCTGCAAGCGCGGTCTGCCGCAGGCACCGGCGTGGCCGTCGCATTGACCCGGCACACCGAAATCCCGGCGTTCGGAATCGGATTGAGTGCTCACCCCGACCCGGCCGAACGCCTGCGGCACGCCCTCGCCGAAGCCGTCCAGGTTCGGCTGCTCGCCAGTCTCCAGCAAGGCAACAGCACAGATACGCTGACCAGCTTCCAAGACCATCTCACCTACTACTGCCACCCGCTCCGCTTCGCCGACCTCGACACCCTGGTCGGTCCGCCCTCCGACGAAGTGATCGAGCGGCCCACCGAGGACGACGCCCAACTGGCCGGCCGGCTCACCGAAGCCGGATCCCGCGTGATAGCAGTGGAACTCGCCGGCGGAACAGCCGACGGACCGGCCGTCGTTCGTGTACGGGCCACCCGACTCCCACACATGGAAGTCCGGGAGAGCTGCGCCTGCCTGCCGGCACCGGCACTGACCACAGCCGCAACACCAGGCCCCTACCGGCCCCACCCTTACCCGTGACCACCTGGCGTCCATACCTTCGAACGCTCCCGACCGACCGGGCCGGTAGCGTGCACGCGTGACCTCACCGATCTCGGCGACCCCCATCGTCGCGATAGCGAGCGGAAAAGGCGGTGTCGGTAAGTCCAGCGTCGCATTGGCCTTGGCGCGGGCACTCACCGCCGGCGGTGTCCGCGTCGGCCTGGTCGACGCCGACCTCTCCGGTCCCGATATTCCCCGGATGGTCGGCTTACGCCGCGATGTGCCGACCGCGTCGCTGCGCATCGCCGACTTCGGTTCGCACCGCGCCGATCTCGAAGCGATCGAGGTCGACGGCATCGAGATCGTCTCCGCCGGATTCATGATGGCGGGCACGCAAGCCTTTACCGCGGGCGAGGGCATCGCGGACATGCTGCTCGCCCGGCTGATCACCCGTACTCGCTGGAACCGCCGCGACATCTTGCTCGTCGACCTGCCACCCGGAACCACCGGCGTCGGGCACGCACTGCGGATCGCCGGGCGCCTCGCCGTCATCCTGGTCGTCACGCCCGCCGAGGTGTCGCACCTCGACAGCCATCGACTCACCACCGTGCTGAATCATCTGAAAGTGCCAGTGCTCGGCGGTATCGAGAACATGGCGTTTCTCAGCTGTCCCGACTGCACGCACCAGATCGAACTGCATCCGCCGACCCCGGCCGATCGCACCATCTGGCATCGCGGCATCAGCAAGCTTGCCAGTCTGCCCTATCGGCCGGGCAACATACCGACCATCGCCGACCTCGCACCGGTCACCACCGTCGTTCGTGACTACCTCGCTCGCGACGACTGATCGACAGTCCCCGTTGGGATTTCAACGTGGGCTGCCTTGATCTGGACGGCGTTGATTCCCCCCGGATACTGCTGGAGCTGATCCCGGGCGGCACCGAGCAGTCTTGTCTCGGCGGGCGGCTGTGTTCGCTGTGCCTCAGTACCCCGCAGCAGTGAGCTGATAATCCGCTTCGAGCAACATCCACCCGCTCAGCTGTACCGACAGATCGCGGCTGAAGTTCGCCGACGAAGCGGCGGACGAATGCATCAGCTGGGGAAAGACTCCCGAATGCGCGGGCACGGTGACCGGGCGGCCCCAATCCACACCGAACAGTGGTAGCCCGTCCACTTCGGCGCGGTGTTCCCAGGCCGCCCGCGCGGAAGCATGCACGATCTTCGCGGCGGTGCGGTCGCCCAGGGCCAGTGCGGCTTCCGCGAGAAACCTGGCGAGGATGCCCATGAACAAGCCGGAGTCGTCGCCGCCGGCCGGGGCGATGACCCCGGCGTGGGTGAGCCCGCCCTCAGCGGCGGCCACCAGGGCAGCCGCGCGTTCGCGATGCTGCGATTCCCGGGTGCGTACAGCGAGTTCGGTTTCCAGCCCGATGGCCACACCCTGGTTGTAGGTGAGGACCGTGCGCTCTACCCGTCCGCCGGGCTCGTGCACGCCGTCGAGGATCAGGCCGGTGTCGGTGTCGCGCAGCCGGGTGTGCAGGAAGTCGGCCAGTTGCCGGGCCCGCGGCAGCTCACCCAACCGGGCCATCGCCAGACCGGTCGGACCGATCGCGGGAGTGTTGTAGTACTTGTCGCCGGACCGCCAGGGCACCGCGCCGACGTCCGGGTTCCAGCCATCGATCAACTCGGCGGTCAAGTCGCCGACCGCGTCGCCGAACCGGACGCCGAGCAATCGGTCCGCGCGTTCGAGCGCCAGCACCAGCCACGCCATATCGTCGTAATACCGGTTGGTCCAGCCGGTGATGTTGCGCGCCCGAATACCGCGGGCGATGGCCCCGACCCGGGCGATGCGTTCGGGCGTTCGGGCGCGGTACGCGGCGTCCACCGCGCAGTCGACCAGGTGGGCCTGCCACCAGTAACACCACTTCACGAACGACTCGTCCAGCAGCGACGAGGGCCAGACCAGCGCGCCGAGCCGCACCTGTGGCTGGCCCCAGACCGCGCGCACGTGCCGCTGCACCAGCGCCCGTTCCGCCAGGTCCGCCCGCTGCGCGGGGTCCTCGGGCCCGGCGGACGTCGCCCGCGTGATCGTCACCGCGGCCGTCGGCTGCGCCATGGGGGTGAGCGCGATCGAGGCCCCTGCCGCCATCAGCACTCGGCGTCGGCTGATCCCCGTGTTCCGGCGATCCATTCGCGCGGACTCCCTCTTTCGAACAACGAGCAGTTGAGCCGGAAACCGTGCAATTAGATGCTATCCCGGAACTACCGGCACGGCGCGGCGTCGACCGCTCGCCGGCGGACTACCGGCGCAGCGTGGCGATGATCTGCCGGGCCTGGTCCTGCGCGCCGAGCTCGTTGGGGTGAACAGGGGCGGCCAAGTCGGTGGGGATGGGTCCTTCGAGCCATTTCGTGCCCGGCGCCTGGCACATGTCGTGGCCGATGCTGCTGGTGTAGGTGTCCACAAAGGTGGCGCCGTGCCTGGTTGCCTGCTCGCGCAGGACTTGGTTGAGCAGTTATGTCTTCTCCCGCAGGAACGGCACGTCGCCGTCGGAGATCGGGACGATCGGCCAGCAACCGTTGCCGGTTTCGGGCAGTTGCACCGGATAGCCGACCAGCAGCACCTGGGCCTTCGGCGATCGCCGGTGGACGCCGTCCAGCACCGCGCCGACTTTCGGGCCGACCGCGCGGACCTGCTCGGCCAGTGTGTCGACGCCGTTTCTGGTGTAGAAGTCCTTGCACGGGGAGCCGTGCGGCACCGACGCGCCCCGCACCGCACAGTTGAAGACGGCCTCGAACGCAGGCACATCGTTGCCGCCGATGCCGACGGTGACCAGTGCGGTATCCCGCTTCAGCGCCTCGAATTGCGGCGGATTGCCGGTGGGCGACTGGGTGTCGGTCATGGCCTTGGTGGTCGCGCCGATACAGCTGACATCGGTGAAGGATCCGGGTTTGATCGCAGCGGCGACCAGGCGGGGATAGTTGCGGTCGGCGCGGCCGCAGCGGGGCTCGACCACTGGTAGGAACGCGCCCGCGGTGTAGGAATCACCGAGCGCGACGTAGGACGGGTACGCGGGCGGGGGTGCTGCCGAAACGACCGGCGCGGCAACGGTGCCCGCGACGAGGGTTGTCAGGATGGCCGTGAAAATCGGTCGCTTGTACATCGGAATTCTCCTGTGCATTTCAGTGCGAAGTGTTGTCGGCCCGTGCGATCGGCCGGACTGGGACACTCATTCAATGGTGTCCCATGTCACACTAGGATCGATGACCGCTCGACCGCCAGCGTCCCCAATTCCCCAGTTGACCTCGGTCGATGCGGTGCTGCGCGCCGCCGTGGAAATGTTCCTGCGAGACGGCTGGATCGACGCCAGGGCGCTGGCTGCCGCAGCCGGTATCGGCCGGTCGACCTTGTATCGGCGCTACGGTGACCGCACCCGCATACTCGGCGAAGTCATCTGGGTCATCGCCACCGCAGGATTCGAGGACATCCGCCGGGAGTGCGGTGGGCAAGGTGCGGCCGGCGTCGCTGAAATAGTCCGGCGCAGCCTGCATTTGGCCGCCGGTTACCCGGCGATGCGGACCTTCGTTGCCCAGCACACCGAGACCGCACTACGGGTCCTGACCTCCCGCGACGGTGTCATCCAGCGACGGTTCGTGGCCTCCATCGCGCAAGTCATCCGCGAGGATGTCGGCGAGCCCGACGACATCGACGCCCACACCCTCGCCTACGCCATCGTGCGGATCGGCGAATCCTTCTACTTCCGTGAACTGATCACCGGCGAACCCGACGACATCGATGCCGCAGCGGCGGTCATTCGCCGACTGCTCGAATAGCTTCGGCAGCGATGAGTTTCGCCGAGATGCCCGGTCTCTATGGGTACAACCGACCAATCGCACTTGAGGAGAATCATATGGCTGCCACCTACACCTTCGACGTTTTCACCAGCCTCGACGGCTTCGGCTCTTGCGGCGATGACGGCGACTGGGGCGGCTATTGGGGCAAGCAGGGACCCGAGCTGCTCGAACATCGCCTTGCGGTGTATGGCGCGGAGCAGCGAATGGTGTTCGGGGCCAACACCTATCGGCAATTCGTGCAGATGCTGGCCACTAGTGCGGCGGACTCCGAGGTATTCGACCCGTGGGTCACGCGCATGTGGAACCTGCCGGCCACGGTGGTGTCGCGCACGCTGGAAGGACCGCTCGACCGGCCGGACGCGACGGTGGTCAGTGGTGATGCGGTCGACGTTGTCGCTCGGCTCAAGGAGGAATCCGCAGTGCCGTTGCGCTCGCACGGCAGTTTGTCGATGAACCGGGCGCTGATGGCCGCCGGCCTGGTGGACCGCGTGCATGTGACGGTCTTTCCGGTGATCACCGGTCGAACCGGAACGGATCCGATTTTCCAGGGTGCGGCCGACTTCGATCTCGAGCTGCTCGAGAGTCGAACGCTCGATGGACGCACCCAAGAGCTTGTTTACCGGCCCACGTTGCATATCTGAATCGATATATCGGACTGAGGATATGCCAGCGCTGAGGGTGCTGGCTATGCACTGAAAATCGCTACCGGTCAACGTAATTCGGCGAAGGAGTAATCACCTGGACTCTGGCGAAGTGCCGTGAAATCCGGCACTGTGTGACAGATGACCGGAACTGTCGTCGCGCCGGTACGACGGTCGCGCCTGCTGCTGGCTGTGCTGCTGCTGGCGATGGTTGTGGCACCGATGGCGCAGACGGCTGTCATGCCGATGTTGCCCGCTCTGGCGGGCGAATTCGGCGTATCCGCCGCCGCGGTCAGTTGGGTGATGACCGCGAATCTGTTGGCGGCGGCGGTGGGCACACCGTTGTTCGGCAGGCTGGGCGATCTGCGTGGCCGCAAGCTGGTGCTGATCCTGTGTCTGTCGATCGCGGCAGTCGGTGCGCTGCTGGCTGCGCTCAGCGATTCCTACGGGCTGCTGATTGCGGCCAGGGTGCTCCAGGGGGCCGGAGCGGGCGTGTTGCCGCCCGCGATCAGTGTGATTCGGGCCGAGTTGCCGCCGAAGCGGGTGGCGAGTGGGCTCGCACTGGTCAGCGTCAGCACGGGAGTCGGCGCCGCGTTCGGCATCCTTGCCAGCGGGGTGCTGATGGTGCGGTGGAATTACCAGTCGGTGTTCTGGCTGTTGCTGATACTCAGCCTGCTCGCGCTGGTTACGGTCGTGTGGGGTCTGCCCGCCGACCGAGTTCCCGGCACCGAGCGTGGCGCGGATCCGTGGGGAGCGCTCACGCTGGCTCTGTGGTTGCTGGCGTTACTCATCGCGATCAGTCAGGGCAACACATGGGGCTGGACCGACTGGGTCGTGCCCGGCTTACTTTGCGCGGCAATGGTATTCGTGATCCTGTGGTGCGTGGTGGAGCGGCGGGTCAGATTCCCGGTGGTCGACATGACGCTGCTCACGATGCGCCCGGTCGCCTTCGGCAATATCGCCGCCGCGTTGAGCGCCTTCGGCATGTACGGATCGTTCATCGCCATCAGCAGCCTCGCGCAGACGCCGAGGGAATCCGGTTTCACCACAACGGCATTGGGGGCGGGCCTGATGCTGCTGCCGAGCGCCGCAGGGAACCTGCTCGCGGGCATGACCGGTGGCGTACTACTCAACAGGTTCGGATCTCGTCCGACACTGGTGCTCGGCGGCATACTCAGCGCGGCCGGAGTGGCTCTCCTCGTCATCAAGCAGAACACGGAACTCGACCTCTACCTGGCCAGTGCACTGTTTGGTATCGGCACCGGATTCGCCTTCACCGCGATCCGCGCCTACATCAACGATGCCGTGCCGCTCGACCAGTTGGGCGCCGCCAACGGAATGAACGTGGTATTCCGCACCATCGGCGCCGCCGCGGGCAGCGCCGTCACCGGTGCCGTGCTCAGCAGCGATCAGGTGCTGGGCACCCACTGGCCCACCCAGGCGGCCCACGAAACGGGCTTCCTCATCGCGACCGGCACCTTCCTAGCCACCGCCATACTTCCATTCCTGATATCGAAATCCCGACGGTGAGCTCATCGGACGCCAGTGGTCAGGTCAGGAGTCTTACGTGTACCAGCAGCATGATTGGGCACTCTGGCAGTGTGCTGCCCTCCACCCATAATTGGGTGCATTCGGTGTGCTGGGTGTACTCGACGGGGGTGCTGTAACCGGTGTGCTCGAGCGTTATGACGATTCCGCCGATGGTCAGTGCGAGCGCCGCCACCGCACCGATCAGCGGCCGCAACAGATTGAGTGGTGGCTGCGAGGTGAGCGTGGTGTACCACGCTCGCGTCAGTTGCCATCGTTGCCATAAGCGCCGCATCGGCGATAGTCCACTTTTGTCCATCCCACAGTCCTGCCGTCGCCTGTGGGATCAATCGCGCTGGGGAACAACACGTTACGTGGCGACACGCCGGGGTCGGCGACAGCTCGACTCGATGTCGGCAACGGTTCGGCATACGCTGCGGCGAGTGATCAGCGGTTCAACGGCTGCGGCAGTTCGGTGAGCGTCGTATCGCTCCGGCGGATCAACGGGGCCAGGGTGCGCTGGACGATGAAGTACTCGGCGACAAGCACGTTGCCCAGGAGTGATGCCCACGCACTGGCGGTATAGATATCCCGATACTCCAGCGACGGAATGATTTTCGCCAACTGCGTACCGCGATATAGATCGCCAGCACGGCCAGCAGGCTCCACAGGAACCACCGCCAGCGCCGGCGGACAGTCTGTGACATGACTGCGGACATAGGTGAATCTCCAATACTCCGGGAGAAGGGCAGCAGGCCGCCGGGTCAGTTACCCTGCGCTGCAATAGAAACCATCTGCCATTCGTTCCATGTGGCAAGCCGGGCTTCGTATTCCTCGGTCACGATCCGCAGGGCTTCGGCTCCCAGCAGCAGGCGCAGCGGCGGCTTATCGGCGTCGACCAGGGCCAGAATGGCGTCGCGGGTCGCGCTGGAGAGGCCGAAGCGCTGCGCCGCGTAATCGGGGTCGGCGCGAACCTGGTCGTACGCGGGATTCTCGGTGGCGAAGGTCGTCAACGTGAATCCGGTGTCGTAGCTGGCTGGTTCGAGCAGGGTGACGTGAATGCCGAAGCCGGCCACCTCGGCGGCCAGGGACTGCGACAACCCCTCCAACGCCCACTTCGACGCGTTGTACGCTCCGACATTCGGCGAGGCCACAATTCCCCAGAGGCTGGAAACCTGAATGATGTGGCCGCTGCCTTGCGCCCGCAGGATCGGCAGCGCCGCCTGCGTAACCCACAGCGAGCCAAGGAGATTCGTTTCCAGCTCCGCCCGGATCTGCTGCTCGGTGAGTTCTTCGACCATGCCGAACTGCATGAACCCGGCGTTGTTCAGCACTACATCGAGCCGTCCGAAATGTCGCGCGGCTCGCTCGACCGCCGCGAAATCAGCGGTCCGGTCGGTCACCTCCAATGACAACGGCAGGAACGTTTCCGGGAATGCGGCGGCCAGATCGGCCAGTGCGGTGATATCGCGAGCGGTTCCGGCCACCCGATCGCCTCGTTCCAACGCGGCACAGGCCCACTCCCGGCCCAGCCCCCTCGACACCCCGGTAATCAACCACACCTTGCTCACGTGACCTGCCTCTATTCGACCGACTCTGTTGCGTTAACGCCCGTAAGGCTACGCCTGTAAGTCGAATTAAGACAAGAGCTAACACCTGTAAGTTTTGCGATGCAACGTGACAGCGCCGCCTACGCTGCTCGGCTGATTCCTCGCGAATCGCGTGAGCTGTCAGTCGTCCGTCGCTGGCATCCCGGTGGCGGCGACCGCCCGTCCCGGCGGAAACGCCGTGCTGAGGATTCGCTTGTCCCCGTGCAGATTTCCCACGGCGAGGGCCTGGTCGATCGTGAGCCCGCCTGCCGCGAGCCCGACGACGACCTCCGGCGCAGCGGTGAAGACCGTATCCGGCTGCTGCTCGGGCGAGGCGGTCGCGCTGGGCCCGCCAGCGTCGATGCGCAGGACCATGCGGAATCCGTCCGTCTCGATGCCGAGCTCCACCGGGGGAGTCGCGGTGATCCCACGGAGCAGGGCGGGGAGAGCGAGTGCCAGCCAGCGCGGCTGGAACGAATCGTCGTTACGTCCTGTCATCAGCAGCGGCGCACCCCATCTGCCGAGCGCCTCCATGGGCTCTCGGAGGCTCGCACCCCATGGCGTCAGGGCGTATAAAACTCCTGCGTCGCCGAGCTGCCGCTGCACGATGCCGTTCGACTCCAGTGTCCGCAGCCGCTCCGCCAGAAGGTTGGTCGCGATCCCTGCCAGGGAAGTCTTCAGTTCGGTGTAGCGCATCGGGCCGGGGAGCAGCTCGCGCACGATCAACAAGGTCCAGCGCTCACCCACGACGTCGAGGGCGCGCGCGAGTGCGCAGAACTGCCCGTAGGAGCGGGGACTCTTGGATTCGTGCTTGACTTCATCCATCACGGTTGATTATATCAACCGCAAGGATGGACCTCGAGCAGAGGAGATCCGCATCAGCTGACCGGCCGTCGTGGTGTCTGGCTGAAATCGGTACTGGGGACACCTGATTCGAAGAACTTTCATCTG
This sequence comes from Nocardia suismassiliense, assembly GCF_900269665.1. Classification (GTDB taxonomy): domain Bacteria; phylum Actinomycetota; class Actinomycetes; order Mycobacteriales; family Mycobacteriaceae; genus Nocardia; species Nocardia suismassiliense. The sequence goes on along the minus strand of NZ_LT985361.1, from coordinate 5,530,180 downwards.
AGAAAGAGCACCTGTGATGACACGCGCGGTGGAAAACTCGTCTGTTCTGTCGACCAGGCGCGGCAAGCTGATTCTGGTCCTGCTGTGTTCGATCGGCTTCCTGGATTTCATGGACGCGGTGATCGTGAATGTGGCGTTGCCGTCGATACAGCATCAGCTCGGGTTCTCCGAGCAGGGCTTGCAGTGGGTGGCGACCGGATATTTGTTGACCTACGGCGGTTTCATGCTGCTCGGTGGGCGCGCGGCGGACTTGGTCGGACGCCGGCGGGTGCTCGTTGCCGGGGTGGTGGTGTTCGCTCTGGCATCGCTGGTGGGTGGGTTCGCTACTACCGCGGCACTGCTTGTCGGTGCACGCATTGTTCAGGGTGCGGGTGCGGCGTTGATGATGCCTGCGGCGTTGTCGTTGGTGACGACGTCGTTCAAGGAGGGAACGGATCGGCATCGGGCGCTGGGCGTCTGGTGCGGCATGATCGGGGCGGCTTCGGCGAGCGGGGTGTTGCTCGGTGGGGTGCTGACCGAGTATTTCGGTTGGCGTTCGGTGCTTTTGATCAATCCGATCATTTGTGTGTTGCTGCTGGTCGCGATCTATGGGTTGCTGCCTGACGATCGGCGCAGTGCCGCGCGGGCGAGTTTCGATTTGCCGGGTGCGGTGCTCGGGATCGGAGGCATGCTGCTGTTGGTGTATGCCATCGTTGAAGCGCCGCATACGGGTTGGGACTCTTTGAGCACGATCGCTCGTTTCGCGGGTGCGGTGCTGCTGCTGGTGGCGTTCGTGGTGAACGAGCACCGTCGTCCGAATCCGTTGATGCCGTTGTCGATTTTCCGGGTTCGTGGGCTCGCGGCCGCTGATGCGACGCAGTTGATCGCGATCGCGGGGTTCATGTCGATGTTCTTTTTCCTGAGCCTCTATATGCAGAACGTGCTTGGGTATTCGGCGTTGCGGACCGGGATCGTCTATCTGCCGGTCACGATGGGTGTCGGCATCGGTGCTCTGGTCGCGACGAAGCTGATTCCATTGGTGGGGACGCGGCCGTTGATCGTGGGTGGGTCGGTGGTCGCGTCGATCGGGGTGTTCTTGTTGTCGGGTTTGCCGGGCGATGGTGACTATGTGACGGATCTGCTGCCCGGGATGATGGTGATGTCGGTGGGATTGGGGTTTGTGATGGTGTCGGTCACGAATGCGGCCAATGCTGGTGTGCCGGCGGACAAAGCGGGGTTGGCGGCGTCGTTGCTGAACAGTTCCCAGCAACTCGGTGGCGCGTTCGGTCTGGCGGTGCTGACCACCGTGGCGACCTCGTGCACAACCGATTTGCTGGCTACCGGTACGGCGCCGCCGGAGGCGCTGGCCTCGGGGTTCGGTCGTGCTTTGCTGGCCAGCAGCATCGCTATCCTCGTCGCGGCGGTGATCGGGCTGCGTACCTACAACACCCGCAGCAACGACGCACCTATGTAACCGTGGAACATTCCGTCTCCCGGCGTTTTTCGCTGTGCACCCAGCTGTCGAGTGGGGGCCTCGGCACTGTCGAAGACGCTCGGCCACAAGTAAAATGGCTGCCATATACGGCGCGCAAGGAGGGGCTATGTCACCCGGTCCGCGAAATCAGAAGCACGGGCGGCGCCGGTCCGCCCGAGTCGTGCGAGCCGCCTTCGTTCTCGCGGCGCTCACCGCCCTCGCCGCGCCCCAGGCAGTCGCGCAGCCCTATCCGATCTACGGGGCGATCCGAGTCGAATACGACGAGGCCGGTGGGTTCGTCTTCTTCGGCAACGCGATCAACCCGGAGTCCGATGCCGCACGCGGTGGTCGTTGGCAAGCGTTCGAGAAGGACAGCTCGATCTATTGGCATCCGCTGGTGTCCGGCGGTCACGCCAATCAGATCGGCGGTGCGATCCGCGCCAAATGGGGCGAGCTCGGCTGGGAGAACGGTGCGTTGCGTTATCCCACCAGCAGAGAGCTGCCGACCCGTAAACCCGGTCGGTTCGGCCACTTCGAGGGCGGCACCATCCACTGGTCCCGGGCCACCGGCGCGCACAACACCTGGGGAGCGATCCGCGACAAGTGGGCCACCCTCTCGTGGGAAGACGGCAGACTCGGCTTCCCGGTCATCGACGAGTTCGACGCCAGGAACAACGGGGCCGGACAGCATTTCGAGGGCGGTTCGATCTACTGGTCCGTCGACACCGGCGCCCGCGTGGTCGCCGGGCCGATCCGAGACATCTGGGCGAGCCAGAACTGGGAGAACGGCCGCTACGGCTACCCGATCAGCGACGAATACGACTACAACGACGGCCGCGCTCAAGACTTCCAGGGTGGGCGTATCGAATGGCGGCCGCCCCGCTGATCGAGTCGGAGCGTTGGCCGCGGACCACCGTGTCGGCACTGCGCGCCAAGGGATTTCGCCGGGGCTGACCGGACATGTGGGTTGCCGTGCCTCGAGCGGAGTTACGCACCGTCGGCGTCATCGCGCAGCGAGTGGATCATGCTGCGCAGGATCCGGAACGCGGCGGACTGCTCGGTCTCGGTCAGCCCGGCCAGCATTCTGAGCTCGACGGACCGGACCGCTGCGCTCGCTTTCTCGAGCTTCCGGCGGCCGCGGGGCGTGAGCCGCGTGGGCAGAACCTTCCCGACGGGCGCTTGTGCGGGCCTGGTCACGTGGCCTTCTCGTTCCAGGTTCTGGAGCAGCACGTTCATCGACTGCCGTGTCACGAACGCGCCCCGCGCGAGTTCGGAGTTCGACAAGCCCGGTCGTTGCGCCAGCAGTTCGAGGCAGGAGTAGTGCGTCACGCTCATCCCGAGCGGCCGCAGCGCCTCCTCCATGGCCGCGCGTAGCGCGCTCGACGCCTCTTTCATCAGATAGCCCAGTGATTTGTCCAGGTCGACGCCGTCTTGACTCATGTCAGTATTCTGACATACATTGACCCGTGTCAGAAGACTGACACGAAAGAAGGAGTAACACCATGCCCGCCACCGGCCCCGACTTCCTCTCGCTGCAAGCGCGCGACCTCGACGCTTCGCAAGCGTTCTATGAGCAGTACCTCGGCCTCGTCCGCTCGCAGGCCGGACCGCCGCACGCCGTCGTCTTCGAGACGAAGCCGATCGCCTTCGCGCTCCGCGACGTCCTTCCCGGCACCGACCTCGACTCCGTTGCACAACCCGGCATCGGCGCCGCGATCTGGCTGCACGCCACCGATGTGCAGGCCATTCACGATGCTCTCGTCGCCGACGGTCACCCCATCGTCTCCGCGCCGATCGACGGCCCGTTCGGCCGGACCTTCACCTTCGCCGACCCCGACGGCTACCAGATCACGCTGCACGATCGCACCTGACCCGGCCGACGGCCGAACCATTTATGCATCCTGCGCATATGTCTGCGCGTCGAGGGTAGGCGGTACAAGCAGCTACTTCGACGAATGGAGGCTCTGATGAACGTCGACGAGAAAGTTTCCGCAGACCGCGGTCCGGCGCTCAGAATTCCGCGTAGCCGGGGAGCCCTCGGCGGGCTCGCGGTCTTACTCCTGGGAGTCTGGGGTGCGCTGATTCCGTTCCTCGGGCCGTACTTCGATTTCGCGTTCACGCCGGATGACGCCTGGGTGTGGACCTCGGCGCGTGGCTGGCTCGAGGTGCTTCCCGGCATCACCGCGATCGTTGGCGGTTTGCTGATGCTGGCAAGTCGCAACCGTCTGGTCGCCGGCTTCGGGGGTTGGCTGGCCGCGGCGGCGGGCCTGTGGTTCATCATCGGGCCATTCCTGACGGACCTGCTGAACATCGGCGCACTCGGCGATCCGGTCGCGACCTCCGACCTGAAACGCGCTGTCCTGCAACTGACCTTCTTCTACGGCCTCGGCGCGCTGATCCTGTTCTTCGCCGCGACCTCGCTCGGCCGGCTGTCCGTGCGGAGCGCACGCGATATCGCCTTTGCGCGACGCGAGGTCGATGCCAGGACCGCCGCCCGGACGGACACCCGGGGCGCCATAGTCGAGCGGCCGGAGCCGGTGGACACCACCGAACGGCCCGCCTTCGGCACCCAACCCCAACTGCACAAGCCGGGATTGGGTGGCGGGCACGCTTGACCCGCAGTTCTGATTAAAACCGATCACCGAAAGCCGAAATCCCTTGTAGGCCAGGGATTTCGGCTTTCGGCATTGCGCACCCATCAGGGCATGGGACGCCAGGCGACGCGCTCCTCGCTAGCTACACCCAAATAGCTACGGTTGCGGAGCTACGAAGCCGTAGCTAAAGTCTGCGGTATGCCCGAGATCGAAGAGCAACCCGGACGCCGCCGCTCCCTCGCCGATGTCCTCGATGCCTGCCGGACCGCCGTGATCGCCGAAGTGGCGGAGACGGGACTGGGGCGGCTGTCGATCGAAGGGATCTCCCGCCGAGCCGGGGTAGCGAAGACCTCGATCTACCGGCACTGGCCGTCGATCGAGGAACTCCTGCTCGACGCACTCGACCACGCCCATCCCGTCGAGACGGTCACCCTCGACGGCGGCGGTCTGCGCGCGGATCTGCTGCGCTCGCTCGAACAGCTGGTCGGCTGGCTCGCCGGCCCCAACGCCGCCGCCGTCGCGGCGATCATCGCCGAGCGGCAGCGCCGGCCCGAACTCGTCGAAGCCCTCTACACCCGAGTATTCGACACCCACGGCAACCGATTCACCCGCACCGTCATCGAGCACTACGCCGAACACGGTGACATCGACGCACGGCTGGTCACCCCGGTCGTCGTCGACATCGGCGAAGCACTCGTGATCAAACATCAGATCGACACCGGGAATCTGCCCGATGCGCACACCCTTGCCGCGATTGTCGACCAGGCGATCCTGCCTGCCCTCGGCCTCGCGCGCACGTCAGAAGGAAGCCCTGAATGACCTCCATCGATCCCGTGGCACCGCCCGCCACGGTGCAGGTGAATTGGGAAGAGACGATCGGTACCTCCCGGACGACCCTCACCACCCACCTGTGGACGGCGCCACCGCTGCGCCGCGAATCGCCGATCCACGACAAAGCCTTCGACGCCCTGCGTGAGCTGCGTGTCGATTTCGCGCGCTTCCTACCGTGGTTCAGCCATCCGCGGGTCGCGGTGCCCGAGCTCGCTCCGCCGACCGCCACCGATACCTCATGGAACTTCGAGCTGCTCGACCCCTTCGTAGAAGACTTCGTCGAGGCCTCGGAGGGCAGGCCGATCGTCGCGAACTTCGCTACGATCCCGACCTGGATGTTCGTCACGCCGGAGCCCGTGGCAATCGCCGAGGATCCCGACGAAATCCACTGGCACTACGAGCAGGGCTCAGAGTTACGCGACCCCACCTGCGCTGAAGTCGCCGATTACTTCTACCGGCTCGCCAGCTGGTACATCGCCGGTGGTTTCACCGACGAGCACGGCCGACGGCACGAGTCGGGCCACCGCTACCGCTTCGCCTACTGGGAGGTGCTCTGCGAACCCGATATCGGCCACCGGCTCTCGCCGGAGACCTACACCAAGCTCTACGACGCCGTCGTAGCGCGGCTGGCCCCGCTGGACCCGGTCATGAAATTCGTCGGACTCTCCCTCAGCCACGTCCACCACCAGCCCGAATACTTCTGGCATTTCCTCGATTCCGCCAACCACGCCCACGGCGTCCGGATCGACGCGTTCTCCTATCACTTCTATGCTCAACCCGAGATCGCCAACCCCTTCGGTCCAGCAGGAAACGCGCCCAGCGAACACTGGCGCGACATCTTCTACGCCCAAGCCGACGCCTTCCTCGACCAGGTGCGCTTCATCGACTCCATTCGCCGGCGCCTGGCGCCCGATACCGCCACATTCATCAACGAATTGGGCACGTACCCGGCCGACGTGATGAATTCGGCACCCGAAATCCCCGACATGTATTGGGCGTTGAGTGCCTCGGTCCAGTCGTACCTGTGGTGCAAGCTCGTCGAACTCGGCATCGACCTGGTCGGCATCGCCGAGTTCATGGACTATCCCGGCATGATCCCCGGCGTCAGCCTCCTCGACTGGGAAACCGGCGCCCCGAACGCCCGCTACCACGCGCTGGCACTGCTACTACGGCACTTCGCTGAGGGAGATGCGTTGGCGGCCACCACAACTGGCGTGTTCCCGGATCCCCGCATCCACGCCCAAGCCTTCGTCACCGCCACCGGCCGCCGCAAACTCCTCCTGGTCAACAAGACCGCCGAACCGGTCACCGTGACCGTCCCCGACATAGGCGCGGGAGCCGACTTCGACCAGGTCGGTGCCGACGGGCATCGAACGACCTTGGCGGACAACACCGCCGTACTCGAGGCCTTCGCGACCTCTGTCGTTTCCTACTGACCCACATCGCACTACTGCGTGGGTAGTCGCACCGTGACGCAGAGGCCGCCGGCCGGGCGCGGGGTGAGGGTGAGGGTTCCGGCGTGTGCTCGGGTGATGCTTTTGACGATGGCCAGCCCGAGACCGACTCCCGCATGGTCGGTGCGGATGCGTTGGTTCCCGCGCTGAAATGGCTCGACCAGCGTGGAAACCCCGTGGGGGGTGAGCTTTTCGCCGCTGTTCTCAACGGTAAGCACCGCGGACTCGGCGTGCGCGCTGGTGGTGACCCACACGACGCCCTGCTCGGGCAGATTGTGGACGATCGCGTTGTGCACCAGGTTCGTCGTCAGCTGCAACAGGAGGGCGGGGGAGCCGAAGGCACTGGCCATGTCGCCGGAGGTTTCGAGGGTGATGCCGTGTTTTTCCGCGAGGGGCAGCAGTGTTTCGGTCGCTTCTTCCGCGAGCAGGGACAGGTCGACCTGCTCGCGGGCGAAGGACCGTTGATCGGCGCGGCTGAGCACGAGCAAGGCTTCGGTGAGGTTGATCGCTCGGGTGTTGACCGCGTGCAGCAGGGCCAGCAGTTCGCCGGTGTCGCGATCCGGATCGTTGCGGGCCACGTCGAGCAGGGTCTGGATGATCGCCAGCGGGGTGCGCAGTTCGTGCGAGGCATTGGCGGCGAATCGCTGCTGTTCGGCGACGTGTGCTTCGAGCCGCGCGAGCATGGTGTCGAAGGCGTCGGCGAGTTCGCGGAACTCGTCGCGGCGGCCCGGCAGCCGAATCCGATGGGCGAGTGAGCCGTCCGCGGCCGTGCGGGTGGCCTCGGTGATGCGGGTCAGCGGGGCGAGCATGCGGCCGGCTAGCAGCCACCCGCCCAGGAGACCGAATACCAGCAGGAAGGCCAGCACCACGGCCATGAACGGAGCGAAGGCGCGCACCAGAACCTTGCGGTTGATCCAGAAGTTACCGGTGGTGTCGAGCCAGCCGTCGGGCATGAAGTAGAGGTAGAAGACCAACCCGGCCGCGAGCACCAAGGTCCCGGCGAGCATGAGGAACCCGGCGTAGCTGAGGGTGAGTTTGAGCCGGACGCTCAAACCCGGAGCTCTATCCACGGGCGCCTGCCGCACGCTCGGTGTCCGGCTGGGTGCTGATGCGGTATCCGACGCCGGCCACGGTGGCGATGATCCAGGGTTCGCCGAGGCGTTTGCGCAACGCCGAGACCGTGATGCGCACGGCGTTGGTGAACGGGTCCGCGTTCTCGTCCCAGGCCCGTTCCAGCAGCTCCTCGGCGCTGACGACCCCGCCTTCGGCAGCGACGAGAACTTCCAGCACCGCGAATTGTTTCCTGGTCAGCGCGACGTAGCGGCCGTCGCGGAAGACCTCCCGGCGGAACGGATCCAGCCGCAGGCCGACGATCTCCCGCACGGGTGGTCTGCTGTGGGCGCGCCTGCGGTCGAGTGCTCTGAGCCGCAGCACGAGTTCGCGGAGGTCGAAGGGTTTGGTGAGGTAATCGTCGGCGCCGAGCGCGAACCCGGTCGCCTTGTCGTCGAGCCGGTCGGCTGCGGTGAGCATCAGGATCGGCATGCCGCTGCCGGAGGCGACGATGCGTTCGGCGATCTCGTCGCCGGAGGGACCGGGGATGTCGCGGTCGAGGACGGCGATGTCGTAGGCGTTGATGGTCAGCAGCTCCAGCGCGGTGTCGCCGTCACCGGCGATGTCCGCGGCGATCGCCTCGAGCCGCAGGCCATCGCGGATGGCCGCAGCCAGCAGGGGTTCGTCCTCGACGATCAATACGCGCATAGGTTCCCGATTCTCCCAGCCGGGCAATATCGGCGGCGTATCGAAAACCGCATACGGGCCGGCAACAGCACGCTGTCTTGACTGACGGCATGAACAACAGCAAACCAGCACGCACGGCCTCGCGCCGCATCCGCTCGACCATGCTCGCCGGTCTCGTCGTCGTCAGCGCGGCGCCCGTCGGTATCCTCGTCTACCAGTCGTTGAACTCCTTATCGACCTCTGCCGCATGGTCTTTCGACCTTCCGTTCGGTGACCGCCACGGTCCACCCGGTGCGGCGCGCCCGCACTTACCGTGGCTGAACGGCGAGACCGAGCCCGGGGGCACCGTCGCGGAGGGCGCTGTGCCGAGCGGCCTGACGGTATTCGACGACGAGATTCCGTCCGTGGCCAACCTCGACCCCGACCTGCTGGCCGCGCTGCGCAGCGCCGCCACGGATGCCGCGGACGACGGGATCGAGTTCGTCGTCAACAGTGGCTGGCGTTCGCCGGAGTATCAGGCCCGCCTACTGCGCGAGGCGGTCTCGAAGTACGGCTCGGAGCAGGAAGCCGCCCGGTGGGTGGCCGCTCCCGAGACGTCCGCGCACGTGTCGGGGGAGGCGGTCGACATCGGGCCCGCTGCGGCCGCGGCGTGGTTGTCCAGGCACGGCGCCGAGTACGGGTTGTGCCAGATCTATACCAACGAACCCTGGCATTACGAGCTTCGTCCCGAAGCCTCCGTGCGCGGCTGTCCGGCCCGATATGCCGATCCCACTCAGGACCCGAGGATGCATCAGTGAGCAGTACCGTCGACACCGACACCGCCTCGGGCGTGGCCGGCTGGTCTCCGTGGACGCGGATCGCGTTCCGATTCTGTGTCGTTTATTTCGGCCTGTACTGCCTGCTCCTCGCGATGATCCCGTTCGCGCTGCTCGGCCCGCTGAGTCGCTCGCTGCACGGATTCATCGGGCCGTGGGGGGTGACCTCGTTGCTGAACCCCGTCACCCGGTGGGTGGGCACCACGGTCTTCGGCGTCGACGCGGTGCTGCGCCAGGACTCCGGAGCGGGCGACCAGACGGCCGTGTGGGTACAGGTCTTCTGCATCCTGGTTGTCGCGGTGGCGGCCGCCGCTGTGTGGACAGTTCTCGACCGTCGTTCCTGCTACCCGCGCCTGCTGGCTTGGTTCACGCTGTTCCTCCGGGTCTGTCTGGGCGTACAGATGGTCGGGTTCGGGTTCGCCAAGGTGATCCCCACGCAGATGCCTGCTCCCTCGCTGGCACAGTTGCTGCAACCGTACGGCGATTTGAGCCCGGCCTCGGTGCTGTGGTTGCAGGTCGGCAGCTCCTATCCGTATGAAATGGCGCTCGGCGCAGTGGAAGTCGTGGCGGGGCTGCTGCTGTTCGTGCCCAGGACCGCGGTACTCGGCGCCGTGACAAGTCTGGTGAGCACGGCGCAGATCCTCCTGCTGAACATGACGTTCGATATACCGGAGAAGTTGCTCGCCGCACACCTGCTGCTGATCAGCCTGGTTTTGCTGGCCCCGTACCTGCCGCGACTGGCCGATGTGCTGGTGCTGCAACGCAAGTGCGAGCCGCTGACGCAGCCCGCGCTGTTCGCGGACGACCGGAAGAACCGCATCGCTGTGTGGATTCAGGTGGCACTGGGCATTTGGATCGCGCTGGGTGGCGGCTATGACCGCTGGGTGGTGTGGCAGGAACAGTACGGCGCCGCCAGCCCCAAGTCCGAGCTGTACGGAATTTGGAACGTGCGGGACTTCATCGTCGACGGGCAACCGGTGCCGCCGCTGATAACCGACGAAAGGCGTTGGCAGCGTCTCATTTTCGACGACCCCGAGCAAGCGACGTACCAGCGGATGAACGGTGAACTGGTGCCTGCGCACGCCGACTTCCGGCCGAACGGACAACTGGAACTCGCCACAATCGACGGAAAGACCGGGCCGCAGCCACCATTCGCCACGCTGACCAGTGAACGCCCCACCCCGGACCGGCTGCTGTTGCGCGGGAGACTGCAGGACCAGACGGTGGTGATCACTCTGGAACGCATGGACCTGAACAGCTTCACCTTGCGCAGCCGCGGCTTCCACTGGGTGCAGGACTACCCGTACTTCCGCTAGCCGAATGCGAAGCATATTCCGCTACCGGCACGGAGTGGCGCCGGCCACGATGCGATATTCGATGCCGCTCGGCCGCATTCGGACATTGGTGATCCGAGACGGGTCGCCGGTCGGAGTTTCCCTGTCGCCGATCAGGAAGCGGCCCGCGGATTGGCCGATAATCCAGATCGGTTGCTCTCGGCCGTTGTCGATGAGGCAGGCGGCGTAGCGGGTGCCGCCTGCGGTGACGGATTGCTGCTGCACGATCAGCTCTGCTGGTCTGCCTGCCTCGACCATGGCGCTCAGCATTCCGACGGTTGCGCACATGAGTAACAACAGCGCGAAGGCCGATCGCCATACCGGGGTGATTCGTGGCGAGAACAGCCAGTAGATCGCGATCAACGCTCCTGATCCGAGCGCGGCCATGATGAATCCGCGCGCGTTGACAATGACATCGTGCCAACCGATTTCGAAGGCGAACGCCGGGTAGCCGAGCGGTTGGTAGAAGAAGTAGGACGGCAAACGCACCATGGCTCCGCCGACTCCCGCCAGCAGGACCGAGGCGGCCGTTCGCCGGACGATGATTCGAGAGCCCGAACGTTGGCGTGGGCGCACCGCATCGATGACCAGAATCCAAGCCAGCAGTAAGCCAACGGTCAGCAGTGTCGCGGCGATCAACCGCGAGTTGAACCAGATCGTCTGCACCGAAAGGAAAAGCAGCGCCCCCGCGCCCGCCATCGCGATCATGCGCAGCACGAGAGTGCCCGCCGTCCAGCACATTCGGATGGCATGGTGGCGTTCCGCGCCGATCAAACGCGCCACATCGGTTCGGTTGGCGTTCGCCCAGCGCTCCGCTTGCCAACGCGAATAGCCCTGGGGCAGTGCGGCATCCGCTCGATGCACGGCGACCCTGGTGAATAGGTTCAATGCGCCGAGAACGAGCAGCAGCACAGTCGAGATGCCGATAAGACCCAAGGCCGGCTCCGGGCCGGTCGGCCGGTCGGGGAACCGGTCGGCGACGGCCACCCCGGCGGCTACACCGAGACCGCCGCTGGCGGCGAGTAGCCCGAATCGAACCCAGATAAAGCGTGCCGAGTCATCGGCGATGACGCGAATAGCCAGCTGGCGGAACCATAGTGGTGTGGTGCGCCGAAATATCCGAGCGATGATTCTGGCGCTCTTTTCGAGACAGTCATACCAGAAAGCCGGTATCCGAGTCAGTCGCGCCAGCAGGGTACGCGGCGGATGCGCAGGTGGCGGCTGTTGCTGCTGGACGAGAGGAGTAGGGGCAACCGAGATCTCGGCGAGTGCGTCGACCCGCTTACCATCGTGCTCGAGCGGTGCAGGCCGATGGGTGAAACGCAGGCCCGCATAGCGGATGCGCTCCAGCGAGGCCTTGTCGATGGCGGCCCGGGAGTGCGTATCGACGATATGCGTGTGGACGTGGCGCACCACCTCTTCAATTGTGCTGCTGGACAACGAACCTCGAATATCCCGTACGTAGGTGTCGCTGTCCGCATGCGTCACCGCCGACCAGCCGCCTGCGACGAGCGCCTCGCGCGCCCGCCGACGGTCGTCGGCGGAACCGGAGATATCGACTCGGCATCGGACCCGCGCCAGGAATACCCCGATCAGGTACTGACCGCGATAGGACGAAAAATTCCGAATCGCATTGACGCCCAACACTTGCCCCTATTGCTCGTTCAATTCGACGAGTTGACCGCAGGATACCGCTGCCGGGTCGCGCCTCCGGTGCTGGTTGCATGCCCAATTCGTACCGGTCGCACTACGATTCGAGCGGCCCCGCCGATAAAAGTAAGATCCCGACCGGTCGGAACGTGAAAAATCGACTTGATTATCCACCTGAGATTGCGTCGCATGGGTTTTCGGGCATCGGGTATCCGCCGGGCATATCCCCACCCTAGAAAGGTGTTTTCAATGGCAAATCGGCTTACTCGCTTCGTTTTATCCATGGCTGTCGCCGGGGCGGCGGCGGTTGCGGCGACCGGGCAGGCGGCGGCAGCGCCCGCCAGCGTGTCGATCAACGGCAACATGCAGGTGCTGGGCATGAACGTCCTGCATATCGAGGCGCAGGGGCAGGGGGACGGACCCGCGACCGGAACCTATCTGGCCGTTGGTCAACTCGGGAATATGCCACTGCCGGTGAAGGTCACCGGTCCCGTGACGTGCTTGACGGTCGTCGGCAATACCGTGTCACTGGTCTATCCGATCAGCACGGCCCAACCCGTAATGGTGTTCGCGCCTGACGCGATGGCCATCCAGATCACCGTCACCAAAGGTCAAGGCGGTCAGCCGAACATGATCGGTTACGGCCTGCCGATGCCGACGAACATGCTCCGGACCTGTAACCCGGGTCCCACCCCGATGATCTTCGACGGCACCATCGACATCCGCTAATCCGAACAATATTGCACCGGAACGTATCTCGACGCGGTGACGGCGCGCGTCGAGATACGTTTCTCACGCAGAAATGCGCACCGTCAGCGGAATGCGTTGCGGTAGGCGCGCGGCGCTGTGCCGACTTCGCGGGTGAAGTGGCGGCGCAACGTCATCGAGGTGCCGAAGCCGGCGGCCTCGGCGACTTGGTCGATGGGCAACTCGGTGGTTTCCAGTAATTGCCGGGCCCGGTCGAGGCGGGCGTGCAGCAGCCAGTGCTGGGCGGTGGTGCCGAGTTGGTCGTGGAAGTGTCTTTGCAAGCTGCGCACCGACATTCCGGCCGCGCGCGCGATCTCGATCTGGGCCAGGGGGCGTTCGAGATTCTGCTCGATCCACTCCAGCACCGGCTGCAACGCCGACCGATCGGTGGGCGGCGGGGTGCGCGGGATGAACTGGGCTTGGCCGCCGTCGCGCTGCAAGGGCATCACCAGGTATCGGGCGGCGTCGGCGGCGATCTCGGCGCCGTAGTCGTTGCGAACCATATGCAGGCACATATCCATTACCGCGGCCGACCCGGCGGAGGTGAGCACCGAGCCGTTGTCGACGAACAGCACCGTGGGGTCGACGTCGATCTCCGGATAACGATCGGCGAGTTCGGTGCAGGCCAGCCAGTGGGTCGTCGCCCGCTGCCCGGCCAGCAGCCCGGTGGCGGCCAGCGCGAACGCGCCGGTGCACAACGAGGCGATCCGCGCGCCGCGCTGGGCGGCTCGACGCACGCGATCGAGCACCCACTGTTCGGTGTCGTACGGCGGTTGCCCGCTCGCAATCAGCACCGTATCCGCTTCATCGAGTGCGGACGACGGCCATGACGGTCGCAGACCGAAACCCAGCTGGCCACGAGCCATGGCCGTCGTCTCGCCGTCTCCGCAGACTCGGATTTCGTAGAGCTTGGTGCCGTCGGCCCGTCGAGCTACCGCGAAAACCTGGAGCGCGAGCACCAGGTCGAACACCTCCACCCGATCCGGAAGTGCGGCCGCCACGACATGCATCTCGCCATCGTATGGCCAGGTAACGGCGGTGCAGCCCAACGCGCCGCGCCATTGGCACGATCTGATCGGATAGTGGCGCTCGCTGATATGGAAACCCGGCCATGGTCGGTCGACTATGAATATGGCAAATAGCTAGCAAATTCGAAATTGCCACTCCTGACCTCTAGTCGAAGGAGAACCCCATGCGTAAAACGATCCTTGCTTCCGCCGCTTTCGCCACCCTGATCAGCGGATACACCCTGGGGACGGCCGGCACCGCAAGTGCGGCGGACCGTGCGGCATCATGTGCCGAGGTAGTGCAGATCGCGACAAAGTTCAACAACGACATCGATGCTCTGAACGGCGACGATCCGCAATACACCGCCAAACTGAAAAAGGTCTACAAGGGTACGAGCGCCTCCTTTACCGACGTGGCGGCCAAGGCGGACGACGTTGAACTGAAGCGCACGCTCAGCACAGCCGCCGGTCAGATGGATCGGCTCAGTTCGGAATCCGACGAGGTCTTCCTCAAAACCCCACAGGACAAGAACTCCGAATTCATGCAAGCCTTGGCCAAGGTCGACAGCGCCTGCCCGACCCCCTGACCACCTCGCAAGCGTCAGCGCTCGGCCGACGGCACCGGTACGTCGGAGCGCGAAAGCGGCGGCTATTGATACTTCGGGAAACCGTCGGCAAACATAGGTCGGTTCGTTATGCTCGATTCCGCTGTGACCTGTCTCGCTCCCTAGTGGAAGGCGATCGGAATCATGAGCAATAACGCTATGAGTGATGCCGCTTCGAGCAGGATCCGTATGCGGTTCGACCTGCTGGATGCGAACGGGAACGGCGTGCTGGAGGAGGAGGATTTCCAGCTGCTGGCCGAACGTATCATCACCGGTCTCGGCGAACCGCCCACCTCGGCGAAGGCGCGGGCACTGGTGGCTGCGCATCAAGGCTATTGGCAAGGTTTGTCGGCCCACGCCGATACCAACGGCGATGGCGTGGTGAGCATCGAGGAGTACTTCGCCGCGGTCACCGACCCGTCCGCGAACACGGCCTACCTTCGACCGTATGCGGAGGCGGTCGTCGCGATGTGCGACCGCAATGACGACGGCATGATCGACCGGGCCGAGTACACCGATTACATGCGGCTGGTCGGCTTCGACGCCGACAAAGCCGCCGCGATGTTCGCGAAGCTCGACACTGCCGGTGCCGGCGAAATCCCCGCAACGGAGTGGGTCGAGGTGATCTGCAGGTACTACTCCAGCTCCGCGCAGGATCCGGTGGCCGACCTGCTTGCGAACGCTTGAACGCCCCGGTTGCCGTAGCCACCGCGACCACGACGGGGCCGTTCGACGTACTCGGCTTCGGCGCGATCGTGTTCGCGGTGGGCAACGCATTCCAGTCCGCCCATTTCTTCGCCAGTGCCTTCGGGATGTCGCCGGTGGCGTACCGAGGGCCGGAGACGGGGTGTCTGGACGAGTGCTCGTATGTACTGCGTTCCGGCACAGCCTGTTTCGTGGTTACCGGCGCGGCCCGAGCGGGCACGGAACTGGGTGAGTTCGTTCATCAGCATGGCGACGGGGTGGTCGACGTCGGTCTGGAGGTGTGCGATGTCGGTGCCGCCTACGACCACGCGCTAGCCCAGGGCGCGCGCGGGCTGGTCGAGCCGCATCGGATCGGCGATGCGGATGGGACTGTGATGCTCGCGTCGATCGCGGCGTACGGGCAGGTCCGGCATACCTTCGTCGACCGGTCCCGCTATCGTGGCGTCCATCTCCCCGGCTATGCGGCAGCGACATTCGCGATGTCCGGTGCCGCGGTCCCGTACTTCCATGCGGTCGATCACTGTGTGGCCGCCGTGGAAGCAGGCCGCATGGACGAATGGGTGGACTTCTACCAGCGAGTCCTCGGCTTCGCCACCATGGCGGAGTTCGTCGATGGGGAGATCTCCACGAAATATTCGGCGCTGCGCTCTCGAGTCGTCGCCGACCCGCGGCGGCAAGTGAAATTCCCGGTGGTCGAGCCGGCGGAGTCCGCCCGCAACAGTCAGGTCGATGAGTTCCTTCAGTTCTACGGTTGCCCCGGAGTGCAACACGTCGCGCTGGCCACCGACGACATCCTGGCGGCCATCGATGGCATGCGCGCAGGCGGTGTGGAGTTCCTGCCGACACCGGACACCTACTACGACGATCCGGAAATGCTCGACCGCTTGGGGCCCATCACCACGCCGGTCGCTGAACTCGCCCGGCGCGGCGCGTTGGTGGACCGGGACGAACACGGCCACCTCCTGCAGATCCTCACCCGCCCGCCACTGGACCGGCCGACCGGGTTCTTCGAACTCATCGAACGGCACGGCTCGCAGGGTTTCGGCGTCGGCAATTTCGCCGCGCTGTTCCAGGCGATCGAACGCGAACAGGACCGCCGCGGAAACCTGTGAACCCGGCGTCAGGGCTCGACGATCGGGATCACCTCGGGCTGGAACCCCGTCTGTAGCTATCGGGTAGCGAGTCGAAGCCCGTGGCCGGGGTACTCGCCTGGTATGACACATTTCAGGCGCTGGGGAGCTGTCTATGTGCTGCTCATGTTGTTTCTCGGATCGTGGGCCGCCCAGTTCTTCACTCAACTCATCGAATATCGCAACGCGCAACAGGACCATGGGCAACCGTTCGAATGGTCCGGCTACTGGCCGGACTTCCTGGCCAGTACGTTCGAGAACTGGCAGAGCGAATGGCTGCAGCTCGTCTTCCAGGCGATCCTGCTGCTGGGTGCCAAGCACTGGATCTTCCGGGTCGACGCGGAGAACACCGAACGCATCGAAGCCAAGATCGATGATCTGCGGGCGTACCTGGTTCCGCTGGAACGGCAGCGGCCGGTCCCGCACGATTGACGCCGAGTTCGGATAAGGCCGGTCGCCCCAGGCGACGGGCGCGCCCCTGTTATGTGTCGAGCACCTTGCCCGGGTTCAGCAGGTTGTGGGGGTCGAGGGTGCGTTTGATGGCGATCATGAGGTCGACGGCGGCGCCGTGTTCTTCGCGCAGGTACTTCTTCTTGGTGAGGCCGATACCGTGTTCGCCGGTCGCGGTGCCGCCTACCGACAGGGTGTGTCGGACCAAGGAGTCGGAGAACTGTTGTACCGCAGCATAGTTCAGATCGGTGTAGGGAACGATGGTGTGCACGTTGCCGTCGCCGATGTGTCCGGCGACGCTGACCGCAAGGCCGAGTTCGTCGCCGAGCCGCGTCGCGGTGTCGACCGCCGCGGCGATCTGTGAGTAGGGGACAGCGGTGTCGGTCACCATGAAACGGCTGCCGGGATGGCGCGCCTTGAGTGCGAAGAAGAGATTGTGCCGGTCTTCCCAGAGTGCGTGCCGTTCGGTGTGTGAGCGGGCCGCGGTGAGGTCGAGGGCGTTGTGCGCCTTGACGATCCGCTGGATCTCTTGCTCTTCGGCGGTGGCGGCCGGTTCCGACGACGACTCGATATCGATGAACAGCGCCGGTGTCTCGGCGTAGTGGTCGGCGCCGCGAAACGCGTTGAGCGCGGCCATACCCGGGGCATCGACGAGTTCGAGTCTGCTGACCGGCAGTGCGGCACCGAGCATCTCGACGGCCGCGTCGACCGCCGCCGCCACGGAGGGGAACGAAACGCGCAGCGAGCGCAGGCATTCCGGGATCGGATGCAGCCGAACCGTGAGTTCGGTGATGATACCGAGCGTGCCGGCCGAGCCGATGAGCAGATCTTTCAGGTCGTAGCCGCTCGACGATTTGCGGACCGCGCGACCGAGCCGCGTCACCGTGCCGTCGGCGAGGACCACCTGCAATGCAAGGACATTCGTGTGCATGCCACCGTAGCGAACGGTGGTGGTACCGCTGGCATTGGTCGCTGCCATGCCACCCAGTGACGCGTCGGCCCCGGGATCCACCGTGAACTGCAAACCCGATGCCACCGTAGCCGCGTTCAGTTGCGTGCGGGTGACCCCGGGTTGCACCGTCGCGGTGAAGTCGGTGGGGGAGACGTCCAGGATCGAATTCGACTGCGACAGGTCGACGATGAGTTCGTTGCCTTGCGCGAGCAGGTGACCTTCCAGGCTGGTTCCGGCGCCCCGGCAGATGAGCGGTGTTCCCGTGGCGCGCGCCCACCGGACCGTCGCGGCCACCTCGTCGACGTCGGCCGGGTACACGACGCCGCGCGGCCGTTGCCCGGCCCGGCCGGTCTCATCGACCGTGTACTGGTCGAGAATCGCTGGGCGAGTGTCGATCTCGAGGGGCGGGCCGTCGAACGCGGTGGTCATCGCGGAACCGACATCGTGCGCACCATGGTCCTCCATCCGGGCCGCCCTCGCTCGACCCCGTGTTCGCATGGTAGATCCCGCGCGTCGGCCGCCGCTGGCGATCGGCGTCGCGGAACCAAACCTATGTGTCGATGGAGGCGAGCTCGATGGGGCCCGTCAGAGGTGGCGGCAGCGTTGGTCGGCCGATATCAGGGCAAGTCCAGCACGGTCGCGGGGACACCGTAGGGCAGGAACCGCACGCGACGGTTTTCGTCGGTATTGTCGCGATGCGCACGCAAGGCCTCGAGTTCGCTCGGGAACACCTGCTCGACCCTGGCCTCGCCGGCGTCGTCGACGCGGTAGATGACCCACACCCCGCTGCCGGTCTCGCCGGTGGTCTCGTCCTCCGGCTTCGGCGGCTGCGCGCGCTCGGGCTGCACGAACTGGCCGAACAGCGACGCCAGTGTATTCACGCCGGTGCGGTCGACCTTGCCGAGGAAGTCTCGGATTTCGATCCCCGCCTCCCGCAACGCGCGTTCGAGGTCTTCCGGACCGATCCCAAAAGGTCTGTCAGGTGCCATCACATTGCTCCTCGAGACGGATTCGTCGCTTCGCCACCAGTGTCCTCGCGTAACCGTGATTTCGCCACGACCGGGTTGTTCCCGGCGAGGCGATCCTCGCGTCCTATGCCGCGGCCGGCCGAGATCCCGAGCCGCACGGACCCGCCGTCGGCGATTTATCTCGCCGGCTGAGCCGCGTCGGCCGAATATCCGACAGGTCTCGATTCACGTCCGGCAAATTCTCGGTGCCGCCGATAGGCGGTTTTGATAAAAGTGCATGAAGGCATGTCCGCCCCTTTGTGTTTCTGCACATATGCGTGCTCGGTAATGAGAATGCCGACTTACCACCATTGAGCTCTGCTTCAATCGGGCGGCGCCACCGGAGTGGACGCTTGACCAATTCGACGATCGATAAAATAGTGGCGGCCGGTTACCTTGTGCGGCAACGCAACCGGGGCACAGAGCAGCTGGAACCCGACCTCACAAATCGGCAAATCGAAAGGTGGGTTTCAAATAGATCCGACGATCCGGCCTCGAGCTGAACGGTGATCCAGGCAACAGTCGAATTAGTGTTACCCGAGGTTTGACTAACAGTCGTCTCCAGTAGATACTGCTTGCGCAAGCCGGAGTAACAACTCGACGGCGGCTCCGTCGAGGACTCGCTATTCGAATTCATAGGATGAACGGCGCGCAAAAGAATTCGAATGGACCGTGGCTGTGGATTGCCGATGGCTCGACACGAAGGTTGCCGATGTCTGAAAACCCTGTACTCAGTTCCACTGCGATCACGCTGCGACAGTTCGACTACTTCGTGCACGCGGTGGAACTGGGTTCGCTGTCCGCGGCGGCGCGGCGGTTCGGCATCACGCCGTCCGCGATGTCGCAGCAGATCGATGTGCTGGAGACCTCGTTGGGCCGCAACGTGTTCGATCCGCAGTCGCGCCGATCCAGGCTCACCGATTTCGGCAGGGCGTTCTTCGTCCAGGCCTCGAAAGTCGTCGAATCCGCCCGGCAGGCGATGGCCATGGGGGAGTCGTTCGGCGACGGCGTGATGACCGTCGGCACCACGCCGACGATCGCGCAGAAGCTGTTGCCGCCGCTGGTCTACCGGATGCGCCACGAACGCCATCTCGACAGCGTCGAGGTCAGGGCGTTCACCGATCTCCGTGAGCTCGACGCGACGCTGGAAGAGGGCGGCCTCGATCTCGCCGTCGGACCGCTCGGACAGGCCGGCTCGCGCCTCGTGCACTGCTTCGGCGAGGAAGAGCTCGTCGTGGTGTGCCACCCCAGCCAGCGCGGCAACTTCGACGGCTCGTGGAAACAACTGGTCGAGGCGCCGTGGATCCGCTGCGGCGCGAACTCCGATCTCACCGACACGTTGTTGCGTGAGGGGGCCCGCGCCGGTGTACCGATCCGATTCGCGGTCCGCGCGCCGGATGTGTCCACCGCGTTGAGCATGGTGGAGTACGGCGTCGGCATCGCACTGGTGCCGCGGATGGCACTGCACGGTTCGGCCAGACTGCTGTCGGTCATTCGGCTGTCCCGTCCGGTCCGGCGCGAGCTGGCAGTGCACGCGCGAGACAAGTCACCTCAGGTGGTGAAGTTCCTCGAGGTCATCAGCGACCCGGAACTCATCCGAAAGTTCGGTGTCGCAGGCCTATTGGCAACCCGGAACCCGGATCATGCAGCCGGGCAACACCGCCCGACCATGCCGATCGGTCCCCTGCCCACCTGACGTGCCGACGTTCTTCTGCTGCGGGAGAAGAACTTTCGAAGTGCATGGGACTTCGATTCCGGCCCGGCGGGGTGCTTCCGACTGGTAGTTTCAGGCTGCGGTGGGGGGAGTCGGACATGAGGGCAGAGCTCGAAGTCGAGACGCTGGAGCACGCGAACCCGGAAAGCACACAGACCGGCCTTGCTCGCCGCCGCGTCCGAACGGCGATCAGGGTTTTGGCGGCGATCGTCGCGGTGACGGTGATCTCCGGGTGCGGTCTCACGGTGCAGAAGCTGCCGTTGCCCATGCCGGGTATGTCCGGTGAAACCTACACGGTGCACGCGATATTCGAGGACGCGCTGAGCCTGGCGGACCAGGCGAAGGTGCGGATCGGCGGCTCGAATGTCGGAGTGGTCACCAAGATCAGCACCAAGAACTTCCGGGCGCTCGTGGACCTCACCATCAGCACGGCCGTCGAGCTGCCCGAGGGCAGCACGGCCGAACTGCGCCAGGACACCCCGCTCGGCGAGATGTTCGTCGCGGTGTCCACGCCGCCCACCGCACCGGGTGCGCCGATGCTGCGCGACGGCGCCACCCTCGGTCTCGACAAGACGTCCTCGGCCGCGTCCGCCGAACAGCTGCTGGTCTCGATCTCCTTGCTGTTCAACGGGGGTGGCTTGGCCGCACTCGCCGAGCTGACCTCGGAGCTGGACGCGATCGTGGGTGGTCGTGGCGGTCAGGTGTCCCGCCTGACCACCGAAATGACCGCTGTGGTCCGCAGTTTGAACGACAACAGCGCCCGAGTGGACGCGGTGCTCACCGAGTTCAGCACGCTCGCAGGCAGTATCGAGGCCCGGCACGCCGAGCTGGGCCGGGGGGCGGGCGCGCTGCCCGACCTGCTCGGCACGCTCGCCCAAAACAACAGAGCCATCGGCGATTTGCTGACAAAGGTATCGGCGACCACCGCGGCGCTAGGCGACTACGCCGATACCTCCGGTCGGCACCTCGCCGACCTGCTGGACAACACCCGCCGGTTGATGGGCGAGCTGGCCGCGGCCGGCGACGATCTCGGTACGATGCTGGATCGTATGCACACGCTGCGTCCCAAGCTGGACGCGTCCTTCCGCGGCAAAAGCATCGGCATCTTCTTCAGCGTGACCGCGCTGGACGTCAGCGCGCTGACCGATCCCAAGGGGCAATTGCTACCGGATCTGCAGGACTTCGTCGGCAGCCTGATTCAGGTGCTGCAACTCGTGCAGTCCCGGGTATCGGGTGGCCATCGGTGATCTGCGTGGGACGTCCTATTCGCGTCCTTGCCAGCCCGCCGGGTCGACTCCACCAGGGATGGGCTCGACCGGCTCGTAGGGCGCCCGGGTGAACACATAACTCACGAGCTCCAGCCGCTCGGCCACGCCGTCGGGCCCGCGCACGACCTCCATGCGTTCACCGGCGTAGTACCCGTCGAGTCCGGTCCAGGAGCCGTCGGCCTCTGGCCGGAACCGCGACTCCCGCCCGCCGTGCGCGAGGGCTTCGAGTGATAGCAGACCATCGGCCCGCAGGTGCAGCGCGATCGAGGCGCTGCCCCAGTACCAGGTTCCGGTGAGCGCCAACAGTTTCGGGTCCACCTCGGGCGCGGGCAACCACTCTTCGGGCAGGTTCGGTTCGTGCTCGGCCAGGATGTCCAGCATCCCACCGCCCAGCTTGCCGCGGATACCGCCGTAGGTGGTGTTGGACAGGAACAGCACACCGGTGCGGTCCTTCGGGTCGGCCCAGACCTCGGCGATGAAGCCGGGCATGGCCCCCGTGTGCCCGGCCAGCCGACGGCCGTCGCGGCGCTGCAATTGCAGGCCGAGCCCGTAGCCCGCGTCCCACCGGTCGCCGTCCGTGACGATGGCGGGCTCGCGCATCTCCGCCAGCGTGTCGGCGGCGAGCACGTCGCCGGTGTCGCCGCCGAGGAACGCCGCCCAGCGGGCCAGGTCGCACACCGTGGACCACAGCTGACCCGCCGCGCCCATCGCCCCGTGATCGTGAGCGGGCTCCGGCAATACGACGTCGGCCCAAGGATGCACCGCCCAGCCGGTGGCGTGTGGCGCGACGGGCGACACGGTGGTGCGGCCCATGCCCAGCGGGACGAGCACCTCGGCGCGCAAAGCCTCGAACCAGCTGTGGCCGCGCAGCTGGGCGACCAACTCGCCGAGCGCGGCGAAACCGACATTGGAGTAGTGGAATCGGCGGCCCGCCCGATGCAACAGTGCTTTGCTGCCCGGGTCGCCGTTCATGCTGTCGGCGAGGCCGGCCCAATCCCCGCCTTCGGTGCGCTCCCACCAGTCGCCGGGCGACTCCGCGCGCAGGCCCGCGGTGTGCGAAAGCAGTTGGGCGACAGTGCGATCCCCGAGTGGCGCGCCGGGCACGTGCTTGGTCAGCGGGTCGGCCAGGTCGAGCTTGCCTTCGTCGCGCAACCGCAGCACCATGGTGGCCACCATCGACTTGGTGATCGAGCCGATGCGGTACTGGGTATCGATAGTCGGCTGACCGCCGTCGACCCGGCCCCTGGCCCCCGACCACACCAGCTCGCCGTCGCGCACCACGGCGGCGATCAGCGAGGGCACCCGGTACTCCGCTTGCTCGACGGCGACCCGGTGCAACAACGCCCGCTCGGTCGATGGCAACAGCATCCTGCGACTTCCCTTCGGTACTAGGACGGATCGGCGTTTCCCGCGACCGGCAGCGCACCGTCGGTCGCCGGCCTGCTCCGCTGAGTCAGCCAATCATGTTCGAGCACGCCCAGTTCGGTGCGGGGTGGTTCGTGGTAGCACCACTCGCGAGCGATGCGGTGCCAGTTGCCGCTGGCGCGGAGCTTGCCCAGCAGGGCGAGGGTGCCGTATTCCACCCGGCGCGCGAAAGCGTGTTCGGCGGGCGCGTACTCACGCCGCCAGCGGTCGAAGTAGCCGCGGCGCGGGTCGACGAAGGCGAGCACGGCGTGCGCCGCGGCGTCCTCGGCGACCCGGATCTCGGCGTCGGTGAGCAGCCAGCCGGAGACCTCGTGCACCAGGCGCAGGCAGTCGTCCGCGCTGGCCAGCGAATCCTGCTCCAGCACACCGTATTCCACCAGTAGCGCGCGCATGTCGGCGCCGCGATACTCGGCGGCCGCTCGCACACAGTGCAACTCGAACTCGACTGCGGACTCGTCCATGTGCTTGAACAGGCCGAAATCGAGGAAGGCGACCTTGCTGTCGGCGGCGAGCAGAATGTTGCCCGGGTGCGGATCGCCGGAGAAGCAATGTTCCCGCGCCATGGTGCCCAGGTAGAAGCGGTGCAGGATCTCGCCGACGCGGTCCCGCTCCGGATCGGGCAGCGCGACGATCTCGTCGAAACTCAGACCCTCGACCAGTTCGGTGACGAGCACCCGGGCCGTGCACAGCTCGGTCACTACCTCGGGGATGCGGATGAACGGGTGGTCGCGGTAGACGTCAGCGACGAGCCGGTGATGCTCGGCTTCGGCACGATAGTCGGTCTCGTCGGCGAAATGTGTGGTGAGCTCGCGGAACAGCGCGTGGTCGGCGACCGCCGGCGCGACCGTGCGCAGCATCCGCATGACCAGGCTGAGGTTCTTCAGATCGGCCCGGACCGCGACGTCGATGCCCGGGTACTGGACCTTGACCGCCACCGGGCGGCCGTCGGTGAGCCGCGCGCGGTAGACCTGGCCGATCGAGGCCGCGCCGATCGGCTCGGGCTCGAACTCCGCGAACACCTCGCCGAGCGGGCGGGCGTAGTCGTCCTCGATGACCGTGCGCATCCGCGCGAACGGCAGCTGCGGCGCCTGGTCGTAGAGGGCCGCGAGCTTGCGCTGGAATCGTTCGCGCTGGGCAGTAGGCAGAGTTTCGATGCCGAACGCGGCCAGCAGATCGAACATCGACAGCAGCTGGCCGGCCTTCATGGCCAGCCCCTTCATGCTGCCCAGCACGGTGACGATGTCCTCGGCCGCGTCGGCGAGCGCGCGTTCGGTGCGTGCGATCCGCTCCGCGTCGGTGTCGCCGACCATCGACAGCTTGACGCCCGCACCGCGAACCGCCTGTCCGGCAACGAGTTTGCCGAACACGGCGCCGCGCCGCACTCGTGAGGTGGGTATCTGCTCCGCCATCGAACGCCCTTCCGCAGGGATCGGCCGAGATTAGCAGACGTCTATGTCGACTAATTCGCCGCTGGTTCGGTGCCGCGCAGCCCGGGGGTGAGCACGGCCAGCACGGTGTCGGTGTACCGGCGCCGATCGAGTTCGCCGCCGCCCTGCAAGGTGCGCATCACCGGGGGAATGGTCAGCGCCATCAGCATCCACGCGACATCGGTGGTGTTCACGTCCGCGCGCAGGACGCCGGCGTCGACGGCCCGGGACAGGAAGCGCTCGACCGCGGCCGCGAGGATGCCGCCGAGCCCGATCAGCCGGGTGTTGAGTTCGTCGTCGATGCCGGGCAGTTCGAACAGCATCGCCTGCATCAGAGCCGGGTCGGATTCGGCGATCCGGCACATCCGGTCCACCGCGCCGGACCAGGTCTGGACCAGCCGGTCGACGGTCATCTCGGACTCGATCGAGGCGGGCTCGAACACGTCGTCCGCTATCTCGGTGAGGATCCGATCGAGGCCGTAGTCGACCACCTCGTCGAGAATGGCTCGCTTGCTGTCGAAGTAGCGGTAGAAGGTGCCGTAGCCGATGCCGACCGCCGCGGTGATGTCCGCGGTCGACGCCGCGGCATAACCCTTCGTGGTGAACACCTGGTAGGCGGCGGCGATCAGCTCGCGCCTGCGTCGCTCGGTGTTCTGTTCGTCGCGCGGCCTGCCCGGCCCGCGGCCGCGCTTGGCTGCTTCGGTCATCCCGCACATCGTATGCCCCTGGCGGCAGACCTTCTCTTGCGCTTCTGTCTGAGACAGTTTACTTTTAGTGACATCAGCGTCGATTAATTGATCGCTGCTCGATCGGCTGTTCCGGCAGAGGACGACACAGGAGTCGCGGCATGATTCATTTCCCCTTGTTCGCCAGTGCACGACCAGGTTGTCGATCATGACCGTGACGGTGGTGACCGGGGCCGGTAGCGGGATCGGCCGGGCAACCGCCCTGCGGTTCGCGAAGCGCGGCGCGACGGTGATCGTCGCCGACATCGATGAACGCGGCGGTAAGGAAACGGCCGGGCTGGTCCGCGCGACGGGTGGCCAGGCGGAGTACTACCCGCTCGATGTCGCGGACGCCGCCGACCTGGCGGTGTTCGCCGCGCAGGTGTCGCAGACACACGGCGTCCCGGACGTGGTGGTCAACAACGCGGGCATCTTGATCTCGGGCGGCTTCCTCGAGCAGACCGGTGACGACTGGCGGCGCATGATCGCCATCAACATGATGGGTCCGCTGCTGGGGTCGCGGCTGTTCGTGCAGCAGATGGTCGAGGCGGGCAAGCGCGGCGCCATCGTCAACATCTGCTCGGTCGGCGCGTTCCTGCCCACACCGCTGGCGCCGTCGTATGTGACCGCGAAAGCCGGTGCGTGGCTTGGCACGCAGGCGCTGCGAGCCGAATTCGCCGGTCGCGGTATCCGAGTGAGCGCGGTGTGCCCCGGACTGATCGATACGCACCTGTCCGCCAACGGAACCCGGGCGGGCACAGACGAGCAGCACGGCACCGAGTGGGCCACGAAACTCGCGCGCGGGCAGCGCATCTTCGGCCGCTCCCCGGACCGAGTCGCCGCGGCGGTCGAGCGGGCGGTGCGCTGGAACCTCGCCACCGTGCCGGTAGGCCTCGAAGCCTGGGCCGGTTGGTATCTGGCGCGCCTGTCGCCGGGGCTCATGCGCGGCATCGTCGGGCTGGCCCGGATGCCGTTGGCGGAGCGCGCAGTTCAGCTGTCGGATCGAGTGCTGGGTGAGCGGCGATGAGAACAGCGATCGTCACCGGTGGTGGCGCGGGCATCGGGCGTGAGACCGCACTGCTGCTCGCGGACACCGGATATCGAGTGGTAGTGGCCGATATCGACGAGCACACCGCGCAGTCGGTGGCCGAGGAGATCGTCGCCGCGGGCGGGCGCGGGCATCCTTATCGGCTGGATGTGGCGAGCGAAGCGCAATGGGACACGTGCGCCGCGTGGGTGCGCGGCGAGTTCGGACCGGCGCACGTCCTGGTGAACAACGCGGGAGTCATGGATACCGGCGGGTTCTACGAAACCAGTGCGGCGCAGTGGCAGCGCACGGTCGACATCGATCTGATGAGCGTGATCTACGGGTCGCGGGCGTTCGCCCGGCAGATGATCGATGCCGGTATCGACGGGCACATCGTCAACGTCTCCTCCGGGGCAGCGTTCTTCCCGGCCAAGTACATCCCCGCCTACGCGTCGGCCAAGGCCGCGGTGCTGATGGCCAGCCAGGCGCTGCGGGTGGAGTTGCGGCCCAAGGGGATCGGCGTCACGGCCATCTGTCCCGGCGCCATCCGGACCGACCTGCTCGCCCACGGTGAGCGCGCGGGACTCGACGCCGATCAGCAGGCGGCCTGGCGCGCGGACATCGGCCGGGTCCAGAGTCTGTCGTTTGCCGGGCCGGACAAGGTCGCGCGCGCCATCGAACGCGCGATCCGCCGGAATCGGGCGATCGTGCCGGTGAATCCCGAGGCCTGGCTCGGGTACGGACTGTTCCGCCTGTCGCCCGGCCTGATCCGCACGGTCGGCAGCATCGGGTCCTTCGATCTGGCCGACAAGCTGCTACCCCGCATTCAGCCGTTGCTGAACCGAATCACGAAGTGAGACAGCCATGAAAGACACAGCAGAGCCGCAATACGAGGTCGCCGTGATCGGCGCGGGCCCGGGCGGCATCGCGGCCGGGGTGAAACTGCGCCAAGCGGGCATCGACGACTTCATCGTGCTGGAGCGCTCCGACGAGGTCGGCGGCAGCTGGCACGAGAACCACTATCCCGGTCTGGGCGTGGACATTCCGGCGCTGGCCTACCAGTACTCCTTCGCCCGCAAGGCGAACTGGAGCCGGGTGTTTCCGCTGGGGCCGGAGGTCAAGCAGTACCACGTCGACGTCGCGAACCGGTTCGGCGTGCGCGAGCGGGTGCGCTTCGGCGCCGAGGTCGATCGGGAGGAGTGGGACGACGACTCGGGGTACTGGAAGCTGCGCCTGACGGACGGGTCGGTGGTGACGGCGCGCTTCGTGATCAGCGCGGTCGGCGCATTCGTCCGGCCCAAGGACGAGGTCGGCATCCCCGGTACCCGGTCGTTCAAGGGTAAAGTCTTGCGCCCCAGCGATTGGGATCACGACTACGACCTGTCCGGCAAGGCGGTCGGCATCATCGGCACGGGTGCCAGTGCGGTGCAGATCATTCCGTCCATCGCGCCCGAGGTCGGGCAGTTGACCGTCTTCCAGCGCACGCCGGTCTGGTCGCTGCCCAAGCCGGACTTCCGCATTCCCGTTGCACTGCAACGGGTTCTGGGGGTGCCCGGACTCCAGCCGATGCTGCACGGCGGCGCGCTGGTGGTGGTCGATCTGGCGTTGCGCGCCATCGTCGGCCTGCCCGGCGGCGTGGTGCATCCGGTGATGGACCGCTTCGACGCGGTGTGCCAGGCGTTGTATCGGCGCTACCTCGCGCGTGTGATCACCGACCCGGCGACGCGGGCGGCGCTGACGCCGAACTTCGGGCTGGTGGCCAAGCGCCCGACCCTGTCGAACAGTTATCTACGGGCCTACAACCGGGACAATGTCACCCTGGTGACCACGCCGATCGAGAAGATCACGCCGACCGGGATCCGCACCGACGATAAGGCGCTGCACCGGTTCGACGCGCTCATCCTGGCCACCGGCTACGAGGTGTTCTCCGATCCGGAGACCTACCGGCCCGGAACAGTACTGGGCCGCAACGGTTTCGATCTGGCGAAGTTCTACAACGAAGAAGGCTTGCAGGCGTACCAGAGCGTCTCGGTGCACGGTCTGCCGAACCGGTGGACGCTGGTCGGCCCGTACTCGTGGACCGGCTCGGGCTGGCACGCCTTCGTGGAGATGACCGCCGATCACGCGGTGCGCGCCATCGGCGAAGCGCGTCGCCGCGGTGCGGTGTGGTGTGAGGTGCGCAAGGAAGCGGCCGACGCCTACCACCGCGAGATCCACCGCAGGGGCGAGTCGCTGCGCTACTACCTGGCCGATCTCAACGGCCACGTCCCGACCTACTACCGGAACTCGCAGGGCGACAGCACTTATGTCCGGCCCTCGGGGTTCTTCGAAGCGCGCCGGGGCAGCCGTCGATTCCCGCTCGACGACTACCGCTACCAGGTACCTGCGCTGGCCGGAGCGTCGTCGTGACCGCCGCGCCGCTCGCCCTGCCCACGACCCGCGACGGCGTGCACGTCGAGTTCGCCAGCCGGGCCAGCCTGCGGCTGCGCCTGGCGCACGCACTGCTGCGTGGCACGCTGCGGCCCGCCGTCGACCTGCTCTGCGTCTTCGCTGAGTCGGCCGCGCTGCGTGGCAGCCGGGCCTTCCGGATAGCCAATGTGGCCGAGCTGCTAGCGATCCCGTTGCGGCCTGCCCGCGGCACCAAGCGCCGAGCCGTCCTGTTTACGGACTTTCGCGCCGAATGGCTCTGGCACCGCGACCATCTCGGTCCCGACAACACGGAACAGGGTGCGGCCATCCTGTACTTCCACGGCGGCGGATTTCTGGCCGGCGGCCTGCACAGCCATCGCAGGCTGGCCGCGCGGATCGCCCGCTCGGCCGGTGTCGCGCTGCTGAACGTGGATTACCGGCAGCTGCCCAAGGGGCATATCACCGACACCGTCGACGACGCGATCACCGCCTACCGTCACCTGCTGAACAGCGGGTTCGCCGCCGAACGTATTGTCTTCGCCGGTGATTCGGCGGGCGGCGGTATCGCCTTCGCCGCCGCGCTCGCCACCCGCACCCTGGCGCTGCCCATGCCCGCGGCCATCGCGGCGATCGCGCCGTGGGCCGATCTCGACCCGGCCATCCGGCGGGAGCACCCGAACGATCGGCGCGACGCGCTGCTGTCGGCGCGGGCCCTCGCGGTGCCTGCCCTGATCGGCTTCGCCCGTGAGGGCGTGCTCGATCCGGCCTGGTCGCCGGTGAACCACGACTTCGCCGGCCTGCCACCGACGTTGATCCAGGTGAGCAATCTCGAAGTGCTGCTGCCGGATTCGGAGGCGCTCGCCCGCCGCTGCGCCCAAGCCGGTGTGCCGCACACCTTGCAGATCTGGGACAACGCCATTCACGTCTTCCACGCGGGCGCGGACCTGCTGCCGGACGCGCGCGCGGCCATCGCCGAGATCGGTGCGTTCCTGCGTCGTGTGCTCGACGCGTCGGCCCCGAGCCGGGCCACCGACCAGACCACCGCGGCATGACCCGCCGCACGACCACGGGTAGGTTTCCATGAGCTCCACCAGCATTCCCGAGCACGACGTGCTCGTGATCGGCGCGGGATTCGGCGGTATCGGCACCGGGGCGGCGCTGCGCCGCGCGGGTATCGAGAACTTCCTGATCATCGACAAGTGGCATCGGGTCGGCGGTACCTGGAACGCCAACACCTATCCCGGTGTGGCCGTCGATGTTCCGTCACCGATCTACAACTTCTCCTTCCAGCAGCGCTCGCGCTGGTCCCGATTCTTCGCCCCCGGCAACGAGATCCAGCGTTATGCCGAGGAAGTGGTGGACCGGCAGGGTTTGCGCGGCAAGCTGCGGCTCGGGTGCGGCGCGGTCGAGGCACGGTTCGACGAGACGGCCGACCTGTGGCGGGTGCGGACCACCGACGGCGCCGAGATCACCGCTCGTTTCCTGGTGAGCGCGGTCGGCGCGCTCGAACAGCCGAAACCGCCGGCGATTCCGGGCATAGCCGACTACGCGGGCACCCTCATGCATACCGCGCGCTGGGACCACTCCTACGACTATCGCGGCAAACGGGTTGCGGTGATCGGCACCGGAGCCACTGCCCTGCAGGTGATTCCGCAGTTGGCCGCGCAGGCCGAGCAGCTGACCGTGTTCCAGCGCACCGCCATCTGGGTGGCCCCCAAGCCGGACTTTCCGCTGGGCAGCCTGAGCAATCGGGTGCTCGACTTGCCGCCCGCCCAGCAGGCGGTCCGGTTGATCGGGAATGTCGCCGTGAACGCGTTCCTCGGGGTCGGGTTCGCGCTGTCGGACTATCCGCGCCTGACCTCCGCAGTGCTCGGCGCCGGCGAAGTGGCGTTGAAGGCCTACCTGTTCACCCAGGTCCGCGATCGCGCGCTGCGGCGTGCGCTCACGCCCACCTATCGGCTCGGCTGCAAGCGGCCGTCGATTTCCAACAACTACTTCAAGACCTATACCAAGCCGCACGTCGACCTGGTCACCACGGCGATCGAGCGGTTCACCGAGCGCGGCGTCGTCACCGAGGACGCTGTGCATCGCGAGTTCGATCTGGTGGTGACGGCCACCGGATTCCAGGTGATGGACCGGGGCGCGACCCCGCCGTACCCCGTATATGGCTGCGGCGAAACCGAATTGGGCGAGTTCTGGCATACGAACAGGTACCAGGCCTATGAGGGCGTGTCGGTGCCTGGGTTCCCCAATATGTTCCACATCTTCGGGCCCTACGGTTACGCACCGGGTTCGGTGATCCCGCTCATCGAAGCCACCGCGGCGCACAGCGCGCGGGTCATCGGTGAGGCGTTGCGCAGGGGCGCCACCCGCGCGGAGATCCGCCGGGAACCGCACGACGAGTACTTCACCCGAATGTATGCCCGCAACAAGAACACCTACCTGTTCAAGCAGGGATGCGCGGAGTCACGCACCTACTACATCAACTATCAGGGTGACGGTCCGGCTTTCCGGGCCACCACCCAGCTCGGAATGTACTGGAGCAACCGGCATTTCCCGCTGGACCACTACCGGTACACGACCACCCGGCCGGTCGACGCGGATGCCGCGCCCCGGCACGCCGTCGCTCGCTGAGCACTATTCCCCGAATCGGAGACGATCATGAGTGTCACCTCTTTCTTGCAGAAGCAGTATCCCGCGGTACAGCCCGTCGACGATTCCGTCTTCGACACCGCCGCACTGGTGTTCACCGTCGAAGACGTCTTCGACGCACCACGCTGGGCAGTGTGGACCGCCCTGGACGACGAGCACGCGTGGCGGTGGCTGCCGATTCCGCGCACCGGCGTGCGCTACGACTCGCCGGCTCGCGGCGTGGGCGTGATCCGCGAGATGGGTTCGGTCTTCGCGCCGCTGCGGGTCCTGTGGGTGGAACGCGAACGGTTCTGGCGTTATGAACCGAACCGCCGCATCACCTTCGGCGTGGTGAGCGCCACCTGGCTGCAGTACATACTCGTCCGCCAGTACGCCGAGAACATGACCTTCGATGATGTCGGCGCCGATCAGACGAGGGTGGCGTGGACGGTCGCGGTCACCCCGCGCCTGCCGTTGCGCTTCGCGACGTGGTTCCCACCGCTGTGGCGGGCGGCTTATCGAATCGCCGGACTGGGACCGCTGTTTCGCCGTCGCGTCGACGAAGTCGTGCGCACCGGTCCGCCCCGCGACATCCCCACCAATGGCCGGACCACCGACCCACAGGGTACCCATCGTGCCGAGGAAGGCGTCCAGTGACCGAAACCAACGGTATCGCAGCAGAATTCGTGGATACGGTGGAGACGCCGCAGTACGAGGTCGTGGCGATCGGCGCGGGCATCGGCGGCATCTGTGCCGGGGTGAAGCTGCAGGAGATCGGCGTCGACAACTTCCTGATCGTGGACCGGATCGGCGGACTCGGTGGCACCTGGTACAGCCACAGCTACCCCGACGCGGGCTGCGACATCCCCAGTACGACTTATCAATTCTCCTTCGCGCGTAAACCGGACTGGGACCGATTCTTCGCCAAACGCGACCAGATCCTGCAGTATCTCCAGGAGGTCGCCGCCGAGCACGACCTGCCGCGCCGAATGCGCTTCCACACCACCATCGTTCGCGAAGAATGGGACGACGACCACGCGCTGTGGCGGCTGCACACCGACACCGGCGAGGTGATCACCGCCCGGTTCGTGATCAGTGCGGTCGGCGCCTACATCAACCCGAAGACCGAGCCGAACATCCCCGGATTGGGCTCCTACACCGGGACTTCCATGCATCCGGCCGACTGGAATCACGACTTCGACTTCACCGGCAAGCGGGTGGCCATCATCGGTGTCGGCGCCAGCACCATGCAGATCGCGCCGAAGCTCGCCGCGCAGGTCGACCGGCTCGACATCTATCAGCGCACGCCGCAGGTGTACCTGCCGAAGCCGGATTTCGTCCTGCGCCCGTGGATGCAACGGCTGCTCGCGCTGCCCGGCGGTTCCGCTGCCGTCAACGGGATCGCGCAGACGGTCATCGACACGATGTTGCGCATCGCGGTCTTCACGCCCGCGCCGCTGTGGAAAATGGGCGCTCGGCTGGTCGATGCCGTCGGACGCGCAGCCTACGCGGGGTGGCTGCGAATCAAGGTGAAGGACAAGGAGATCCGACGTGTGCTGCGGCCCGGCTTCGGGATCGTATGCATCCGTGGCGGTGCGGGCGGCGACTATCTGCCGACGCTCAACCGCGACAATGTCGAGCTGATCACCGCGGGCATCGCCGAGATCCAGCCGAACGGCATCCGCAGCGCGGACGGCGTCGAGCGGGAGATCGACGCGCTGGTGCTGGCCACCGGCTACGAGGTGTTCTCCGACCCGGAGAGCTACAAACCCGGAACCGTGATCGGCCGAGACGGATTCGACCTGGGCGTCTTCTACAACACCGAGGAGCTGAAGGCCTACTACAGCACCTCCGTCGCCGGCGTGCCGAACCGCTTCATCATGATCGGCCCCTACTCCTGGACCGGCACCGCGTTCCACTACTTCGTGGAGAACGCCATGCGCCACATAGCCACCGTCATCGACGAGACCCGGCGGCGCGGCGCCACCACGGTGGAGGTGCGGCCGGAAGCGCAGGAGCGGTTCCATCAGGAGATGCTGCGTAGCGGCCGGAACCTGTCGTACTACTTGGAAACTCGCTGCGAGGGGTCGAACAGCTACTTCGTCAACTCCCAAGGCAAGTCGCCGTATATCCGCCCGTGGTCGTTGCTGAAGACCTACCGCAAGGCCGTTCGTTTCGACCGTGACGACTACAGCTACCGCCATGCGGTCCGCTACGACGACCCGATCGACACCGCGCCGGTCGAACTGGCCGACGCCGAACTCGGGTAGCCCGGCCGCGCCCCTCCGCCCTCCTGACGGCTGGGCGGAGGGGCGCTGATGGATACTGGCCGCATGGCTCTCGTAGACCCAGCCGCGGTGCCCGCCGAGGTGCGTCCGTACCTGGCAGAGCTCGTGCAGCGGGCGCACAAGACGTGCGGGGAGCAGCTGCGCAGCGCCTTCGCGGTCGGATCGATCGCGCTGGCGGATTACCGCCACGGGCGCAGCGACATCGACGTGATCCTCGTGGTCGAACCGTCGTTACCCGCATCCGCGATACGCGAACTGGCCGAAGCGCTCGCGCACCCTGCTCTGCCGTGTCCTGCGGCCGGGCTCGAATTGGTCGTCTACGACGCCACTTTCGCCGCCCAGCCCGCCGCCGCAGCGGGGTATCTGCTGGATCTCAATACCGGTCCGCTGCTGTCGAATCGCGCCAGCTTCGATCCGGGGCAATCATCGGACTTCTGGTATGTCATCGATCGGTCGATCGCCTATCAGACGGGATGCCTCCTCTACGGCAGCCCGGTGCGGCAGGTGCTCGCACCACCCGCACCGCGCGACCTTTTCGCCGCGCTCCTCGCCTCGGTCCGCGAGCACGCCACGGGGGAGGGCCATCTGAGCGACAACCAGGTACTCAACGGCTGCCGCTCGGTGGCGTTCTGCCGCACCGGGCGGTGGCTCGCCAAAAGCGAAGCCGCGCAGCTGATGATGGAATCCGAAGCGGACTTCCGGGATCTCATCGACGCGGCATTGCGCAGCTTCCAGCGCCCTCGCACGGCAGCGCTGGCGCTACCCGCCGCCGACGTGCAGACGTTCCTGGCATGGGTGCGCGGTCAGGTCGAAAAGGCCGCGATCGAACGATGATTCGGCCGAGTACTTGCGGCTAGGTCGACCGCGGAACGCCCACACCGCCGAGGAACGTGCGAATCGCGTTGTCCGCGACCGCATGTGACGGCGCGGTACCCCGCTGGGCGGCTTCGGCGGCGAGGAAGATGTGCGCGTTGTAGACGCCGTCGATCCACTCCGTCGGTAACTCGGGGTCGAGCGTGCCCTCGGCCTGTGCGGCGGCGATGAGCGTCCGCACGCTCGCATCGTTCGCATCGCCCCAGTGCGGGTTGCCCGCGAAGCGGCGTGGGTCGGCGAAGAGGAAGACCACGCGGTCGCTGACTTCGACGAGGGACCGCAGCAGGTAGATCAGATGGTCGAGCGGGGCGCGGGTCCCGTTGTTCGCCGCGGTCGCCACCGCATCGACGACCTGCAACGAGTCGATGAGCACGGCATCGACGAGATCTTGCCGTTCCGGGAAGTAGCGGTGCAGCGTGCTGCGGCTGACGCCGGCGCGATCGGCGATGTCGGTGAGCGAAGCGGAGAAGTCGCGCGTCCATGCCGCGAGCGCGGCGGTCATGATGGCGGTCCGGGTGCGGCTCCGAACGCCGCTCGACGGGGTGGGCGACGCGTCGACGTCTCCGCGGCTGGCCATGGCCGAACATTAGCACCCCCAAGGAATCGATGGGACGAACACGGTTGTTTATGAGACAGTAGTGTCCTATTTTGGAGTTTGCCTGTATTGGACAGGCGGCAGACCGCCGGCCGAGATCCGCCGGAAATCAGGAAAGGCCGTCCGATGAAGTCACGTCTCGCTGCCGGAAGCTGCGCACTCGCCGCAGTGCTGATCGCATTCCTGCTCACCGCGTGTGCGCAGGAACGGGCCGACCCGGCGGTGGTGCAAACAACTGGTGGCACTGTTCGCGGCGCGGTGCAGCCGAATCACCGCCTGTTTCAAGGGATTCCATTCGCGCAACCGCCCGTCGGCGAATTGCGTTGGCAGCCACCGCGACCCGCACCAGCCTGGACGGGTGAACGAGACGCGACCACGCCAGGCTCGTTGTGCATGCAGAATCCGGCCGATCCGTCCGAGGGGCCGCAATCCGAAGACTGCCTGTACCTCAACGTCACCACTCCGGCAGCGAAACCCACCCGTCCACGACCGGTCATGGTGTGGCTATACGGCGGCGGTTTCTATCAGGGCAATGCGGCCGAGTACGGCGCGGCCCGGCTGGCGAGTCAGGGTGACGTGGTCGTGGTGACCGCCAACTACCGCCTCGGCGTCTTCGGCTTCCTGCGCCTGCCCGGCCTGGCCGACGGCGGCACGTTCGGACTCCAGGACCAGCAGTTGGCCCTGCGCTGGGCCGCGGCCAACGCGGCCGCATTCGGCGGCGATCCCGGCAATATCACCCTGTTCGGCGAGTCGGCGGGCGCGATGAGCACCTGCGCGCAGCTCACTTCACCCGCCGCAACGGGTTTGTTCCACAAGGCCGTCATGCAGAGCGGGACCTGCATGTCGGAGTGGCCGCCCTACGCCGCCGACGGCACCGGCAGCACCGCGTTCGATACTCCGGCATACGCCGAAGATCAGGGTCGCGCATTGTCCGAGCGCCTCGGCTGCCCGCCGCACGGTATCGACCTCACCTGCCTCCGGCAAGCCCCGACCGACCGATTGCTGGCCGGCCACGCACAGTTCGGCCCCAGCTACGGCAACGCACTGCTGCCCGAACACCCGGCAATCGCGTTGCGCGAGGGCCGATTCGCGCGCATGCCGATCATCCTGGGCAACAACCGCGACGAGGCGCGCGTATCGATCGTCGGTTCGGTGCCGTCACCATTGACCGCGGCCGAATACCGGCGAGTGCTCGACGCCGACTTCGGCACCCACGCCGACGCCGTGGCCGCCGCCTACCCCGCGCAGCCCGGCGACAACGCGAAGACGCTGGCCCAGCTCAACACCGATCGCACCTGGGCGTACCCGACCAGGAACGCCCGCGACGCCCTGGCCCGGTCGGCCACCGTCTTCGCCTACGAGTTCGCCGACCCGGCGCCGCCGCAGTTCACCGACCTGCCCGCCGCACCGTTTCCGTACGGCGCCTACCACGGCGCCGAATTGGCTTACCTGTTCGACCTGCCCGGTTTGGCGCGCGGACTCGATGACGCGCAACGCGAACTCGCCGATGCGATGATCGACTACTGGTCGGCGTTCGCGCACGACGGTGTGCCCGCTGTCCCGAACCGGCCCGCGTGGGCGCCGGTCGCAGGAGAGCGGCCGTTCGTTCAGTCGCTGGCCCCGGGGCCGGGCGGGATCGGACCCACTGACTTCGACGCCGGACACCACATCGACTTCTGGCTTCGCCTCGGGCACCGCTGACGCGATCCGGTGCTGCGAACTGTGCACGGCCCTATCGAAAGGTGCTCGATGAACGACGAAAAGGAACCGGCGCCCAACGCGATTCGGCGGCGCTGGGGCAAACGACGACTGCTGGCAATCACCGCGGGAGTGGTCACGCTCGGCCTGGTGGCCTGGCTCGCGGTCCGTGACACCTCCCCGGTCGGCCACTTCACCTCCGCGGCGGGCCACGACCGATTCTTCGACGCCTACACGCGAGCGATGCGCGACCTGCCCGCACCGAGCGCCACACTGGATCTGCGGACCGACTACGGCGTGGTCCGGGTGTATCGCTTCGACGGCGCCGACCCGACCGCGCCCCCACTGGTGCTGCTGCCCGGACGCGCCGCCGCGACACCGATGTGGGCGGACAACCTGCCCACGTTGACCAAGCTGCGCACCGTCTACGCCATCGACCTGCTCGGTGAACCAGGTGCGAGTATCCAGACCCGCCCCATCGAGCACGATGATGACCAAGCGCGCTGGTTACATCAGGCCCTCCGGCAGTTGCCCGAGAAGCAGCTGTACCTGCTCGGCGTCTCGATCGGTGGCTGGACGGCCACCAATCTCGCGATCCGGCAACCGGGCAAGATCGCAGGCGTCATCCTGCTCGATCCGGCGATGACGTTCGCGGGCATGCCGTTTCGCACGATCATCCGGTCGATACCGGCCTCCGTGCGCTGGTTTCCGAAGAGCTGGCGCGACGACTTCAACAGCTGGACCGCGGGCGGCGCGCCGGTCGAGGATGTCCCCGTCGCGGACATGATCGAAGCGGGCATGCAGACCTACGCGCTGCATCTGCCCGCGCCGACGGAGTTCTCCGATGATCAGCTGAAGAGTTTGAAGATGCCCATCCTGGTCCTGTTGGCGGGCCGGTCGGTGATGCACGACAGCGCGGCGGCGGCTCGGCGGGCCGAGTCCGTGCTCGCCGACGCCACCGTGCGGGTCTACCCGGACGCGTCGCACGCGATCATCGGTGAGTATCCCGACGAGATCGCCTCCGACACAGCCGCATTCCTCGCGAGAGTGCGCTGACGGGATCACAACACCGCGAAAGGCCCGGAACCGGGGGCGGTTCCAGGCCTTTCGCGTCATCCCGCGAGATGCTCTGTCAGCCTGCGAGATCCAGATCGGACACCTTCGGACTCCCGCGACCGACACGTTCGCAGGACAGTCCCGCGAGGTGCAGGACCAGCGGGTCCAGGTGATTGCGGGCGTCGATCACCGAGCGGCCGACGAGCAAGCCCGCCATCCGCTTCCAGTCCAGGTCGCGGAACTCGGGCCACTCGGTGAGCACCATGATCGCGGCCGAACCGTGTGCCGCGTGGTACGCGGTCTCCATGACCCGCACGCCATCGGTGCTGCCCGGCACCGCTTTCCGGACGCTGGGGTCGTACGCGCGTAAGTCCGCGCCCTCGGCGACCAGCCGCTGCGCGATCGCCAACGCGGGCGAGTCGCGTAGATCGTCGGTGCCTGCCTTGAAGGTCAACCCCAGCATGCCGATTCGGACCCCCGCCAATCGGCCGCCGACCGCATGGCGAACCTTGTCCACCACCAGCTCGTGCTGCCGGGTATTGGTGTCGATGGCGGCGCGCAGCAGCGGGAACTCACAACCGACGGTCTGCGCCGATCGCAACAGCGCCACCGTGTCCTTGGGCAGGCAGGACCCGCCCCACCCCGGACCGGGGCGCAGGAATTCCTTGCCGATGCGCTGGTCGTACCCCATGCCCATGGTCACGTCGCTGATGTCCGCGCCGAGATACTCGCACAACTCGGCGATGGCATTCACATAGGACAGGCGAGTGGCCAGGTAGCAGTTGGCCGCGTATTTGATCATCTCCGCGCTCGCCGAACCGGTCAGCAGAACTGGCGCGTCGAGCCGCCGGTACAGCGCGGCAACACGTTCGGCGGAGTCCGGATCGTCGGAGCCGACCACGATGCGATCGGGATTCAGGAAGTCGTAGATCGCGGACCCTTCCCGCAGGAACTCCGGGTTGGATACGACCGTGACATCCTCGCGGCCGATCAGATCGTTGATGCGCACCGCGGTACCCACCGGCACGGTCGACTTGTTCACCACGACACAACCGGGCAGCAGCTGATGCCGCAACTCCGCCACGACGGACTCGAGCGTGCTCAGATTCGCCGCTCCGTCGCGCCCCATCGGTGTCGGGACGCACAGGATGACGAACTCGGCCTCGGCGACCGCCGCACCGGCGCCGAGCACGAAAGTCAATCGCCCGGT
Organism: Nocardia suismassiliense; assembly: GCF_900269665.1. GTDB lineage: Bacteria > Actinomycetota > Actinomycetes > Mycobacteriales > Mycobacteriaceae > Nocardia > Nocardia suismassiliense. The sequence continues at coordinate 5,491,363 of NZ_LT985361.1, read as the reverse complement.
AGCCAATCCGTCCACGACGAGCTCGCACATGCCCGGCTCCGCGATGGTGGATTCACCGCCGGATAATGTTTTGACCTTCGCCGGATCGACATCCGCGCAGATCACTCGGTGGCCCAGCGAAGCCAGGCACACCGCCGTCGTCAGTCCGACATAGCCGGCGCCGACCACGGCGACAGTAGTATTGAACACAGCATTCATCTCCTTGAACATCTCACCTCCCAGCACCGAGCAGTGAACGAGTGACACGCGGGGCCTACGGGCAGAGAAAATCTCACGAACTAAGGGGTAAAGCGGAATACGGACGGCCGAGCTCAGAGCGGAATGGCTCGAATGCCCTTGAACGGAGCCTCTTTTCCGAGATAGTCGACGGTCTCGAACAGACCGACCGCGTCCATCGGGAATCGGGCACCGGCCTCGGCGGCGAAGATGCACGGCTGGATCGTCTTGCGTTCCGAGGCGCCGGAGCCACCGCTCTTACGAATGTGCTTGTGCGTGTGGATCAGGATGGGCATGAAGCCACCGCCGAGGAACGAACCGTTCTGCAAGATCGCACCGCCGACGCAGTCGATCACCAAACCCTTGCCGAGAATGGAATCGCGACCCTGGTAGTAGTAGGACGGCGTGGCGAGGGTGCCGTGTTCGACGTGGAAGACACCGGCCGAGAGGCCGATGATCGAGCGGCCGCTGATCCGCAGGATGGACTTGTAGAAGTCCACCAGGATCGGACGCACCTTGGCGTCGGGCAGCTTGAACTCCGGGCACAGCAGGACGATTCGCATCAGTTCCGCGAGCGTGATCCCGGCGCCGTCCGGACCGGGGAACTCCTGGTCCCAGGGCACCAGGTAGTCCGACGGGGCGATCATGGTCGTGCCGGCATCCTCCACGATCAGACGCTCCGCGTCCGTGGTCGTGGCCGGCACCTGGGCGTGCCCGAGGACCCGCCCGGCAAGCAGGTATCGGGTCTCGAGTGTCTTCAATTTGCTCGCGGTGATCAGTAGATCGATCCGCGCCTCGGCGGTGTCCGGAATGGTGAACAGGTGATCGATGCCGTCGGTCGGCACGTTGATCTTCGCCTCGAGACTGCGCGCGGGCAGCGGCACGTAGGAGTCCACGACCTCCTGGAATGCGCCGGCGAACGCACCCAGCCCGAGCCGGACCAGCTCCTCGGCGGCGTGCGCTCGATAGTCGTAGGGGATGGACATCGAGGTCGACAGCACGACGCCGGCCAGCAGGGCCCGGTGCCGGTCGTCGTCCAGCGACTCCGCGGCCAGTTCCAGCGACAGGTACGCCGACCGTTCGCCGGGCCGGTGCACCCAGCTCACGGTGTAGGGGTGCTCGAATCGGCAAGCCTGCGCGAACAAGTCGTATGCGGACTCCGCGGACTTGATCTCGGTCGCGATCCGCGTGCGAGCCGACTCCACATCCGTGACTTCGGGCAGCATGTCGGGGGCCACACGCAGGAGTGTCGAAACGTCCTCGAAGGTTTGCATGGTGAATCTCTTTCGATCGTGCGAATACATCGCATTGCCTTAAACTTTGATGAATTGACCGCCGAGGTCTGCCATGAACTGATGCTCCGGCAGCCGCAGCGGGGGAGTGGATACCGCGGTGCGGCACAATAGATCCAACTGGATGAGCAACGCCTCCTTGAAATGGTTTCCGGAGACCGTGAAACGATGCTGCGACGCGGCATCGCGGATATGGACGGCGTGTTCGTTCTTGTAGTCGACCGCCACGCCGTAATGCGGTTCGAATACCAGGGTCACGTGCCTGCCGGAGGCGAACGCCACGTCCGCGAAGCGGTAGCGCAGCTCGTCGCCGTAGGGGATCAGCGAACGATGGATGTGGTCCTTCGCGATATCTCCGGAGAAGGCGAAACCGGCCAGCTCCGCGAATCCGATCACGCCCTTCGACGAGGCGTAGATCTCGACTTCGGGCATGCCCGGTATCGACGTGCATACCCGCATCTCGGGTGTCACCGATATCGGCACCGTGCGCAGGTAGGTCTGATACTGGTCGGTCGGCAGGACCGAACGAAGAATGCTCAGCATGTGGAAGAACTCGTAACCTGGCTCGCCGTACTGCGTATCGACGAACCTGCCGTTCGCGACGTCGCGCTCCCGATTCTTGGTGAACTCGATCGTGATCTTCCTGATCTGATCCGATGCGCCGAACTGCCGCACCGACTCCGTGAAGCGCCGCACGGCCGCGCTGTAGGCGTAGACGTCGTTGACGACGATTCGCGCGCGCGGATACCGCCGGACCAGCCGCGTCAGATCGGCGAATTCCGTTGGGTAACACGCGGGTTTCTCGAGCAGGATGCGGGCGTCCCGTTGGTAACTCAGCACTTCGCCGAGTACCGGGAGATGCGTGGCGGTCGGCGTGGCGACGACCCAGGCCGCCACCTCCGCCGGGTCGGGTACCAGCGCCAATCGGTCGAAGTCCGCCGCGGCCTGCTGGTCGACGGTGCTGACCTGATGACCCGCCTGCGCGAAGTACGCGGCGTGCCGTGCGCCGATCATTCCGGCGCCGATGACAATGATGCGCATGTCAGACCGCCCTGGCGCGAAGGGCGTATTCGGCGGCGTGCGTTCCAGCCGCGCGGCCGAGCACCGCACCGGCCATCAGTCCGGTGCCTGCTGGATAACCTTGGTCGTATAGTCCGCCGACTATTACGCCGGCCGCATACAGTCCGTCGATCGGCTCGCCACCACCGCGCACCTCGGCGTTTTCCGTCACCGAGAGCCCGCCGTAGGTGAAGGTCAATCCGGAGACCACCGGAACGAAAAGGAACGGTGGCGCGTCGAGATGCGTGACCGCTTGCGGGTCACTGTTCAGGCGTTTCACCTCGTCGAGCAGCTGGCCGGCATCGATGCCGAGCTGCCGCGCGCCGTCCTCCAGGGTCGGGGTGATGATGGAGGCGGGATCGCTGAAATAGCTGTCCGGCAGCAGCCCAGCGTTGATCACCTTGCTGTCGAATAGTTGATAGGCGATCTTGCCCGGCTGGTCCATGATCTTCTGCCCGAGCGTGACGTAGGCCAGATTGCTGTATTCGGCGCACTCGTCGAAGAATCGGCGCCCGGATCGGTTGACGACGATGCCGTGCGGAAAGGCGTAGCGCGTCAGTTCATGGGACCTCGACATCTGCCCTGGCAGCAGGTAACTCGGCAGCCCGATGCCTTGCGGCGTCGTATGACATTTCCGCCAGTTGCCCGCGGTGTCCGCGCCGACCGCGATGGCCGCCGCCAGCGGAAGTCCGTCGTTGAACGGCACGCCGCGCAGTTTCACCTCTCGCCACGGCTCCCCGAGGTGGTGTCCGCGCATCTGCGCGTTTCCCTCGAATCCGCCGGAGGCGAGGATCAGGGCATCGCAGACGACGGGAAAAGCCGGGCCGGAACCGTGCAGGCGGTACTTGCCGCCGACCGGCTCGATGCCCGTCACCGGACTGTCGTAACAGACGACACCGCCGAGGCGTTCGTACTGATCGAAGTTTCGTTCTTGCAGGCCCTGCCCGCCGCCGTCGAAAACCACGGGTACGTCGCCGGGCAGCGGATTCTTCCTCGGTACCCACCGCTGGCCGAGGCCGTGCAGCCAGGTAATGGCGTTGTTGGCGCGATGAATAATGGACTCGATGAGCGCGGCGTCGACCTGGCTGCCGGAGACGCGGAGCCAGTCGTCGAGATAGTCGTCCTCGGTGTATTCGCGCCGCCCGGCCAGCAGGTCATCCACGCGGTGGTCGTCCGGCTCGCCGAGCAAGGTGGCGATGTAGGACCGGTCGTGCCAGGGGAATCGCACGCTCTTCGTCAAGGCGCTGTTTCCGCCGCGCAGTTCTTTCGGCGCCGACTCGAGGACGGCGACAGAATTCACGCCGGCCTGCAATGCCGCTATTCCCGCACAGAGCCCCGCATTTCCTGCCCCGACGACAACGACCTGCCATTCATGTGGGATACTTTTTCGGGCATTCATTCAGGACCCTCCTTTAGGTGAATTCCCCTGGGGCAGTAGGCGGCATCGCCGAATAGCCGGTAAGCGCCGTGAGACGCACGTCTTCTGCTCGAGTGGGGATGGGCTGTTGCTCGCGGACCGCAATGTGCGCGGGCGGGCCCATCGTGGGTGAACCGATGACCGGGGTGGATATCCGTGGTCCAGCGGGCGCGGTTCCGTCGGGGAGTTCGAGATCCCTCCGGCATCCGAGCTCCGGCGGGGCGGCCGGCAGCGGCGTGTGGTCGTTTCAGTCTTGCGGCGGGCGCTGCGGCCCGACAAGCGTTCGCGCTGTTCAGGCCGTGTTCGGGACAAATCGGGCATGTTCGTGAACGCGCTCGAACGCCCGCCGGCCGCCTCGGCTTGCCCCGGCTACCAGCATCGACGCGCGGTTTCGGCAGCCGCGGTTCCGGCGGTGCCGCGCCCTTGTCCGAATTCGGGCGTGAACGAACGTTCGGTCCGGCGCTGGCCGCTCGCACTCGCAAAGTATGTGTGAAATACGGTGTCGGACAACGCTATGCGGTTAGCCCCGAATGGGGGGTCTTGGAAACACAAGTGGCGCAGTGAATTTGCGCAACGGCAAGTACCTGCTACTAGGCGATTCGGTGCAATCTGTTGCGCACCAATCGGTTCGGGACGTTAAAGACGGGTGAAGTTGGGTATACCGATTCGAAAAACTTCTGCCATGCTGGAGGCTATGGAGCGTGAGGAGGGGGAACCCGCCCTATCGTCGACCTGCCTACCCGAGCCGCAAGGGGTCGGTTCTCCCACGGAGTTCATCGCCGCACTGCGGCTGTTGAAGGCATGGTCCGGGTTGGCTTACCGGCAATTGGAGGGCAAGGCCGCGGCGTCCGGCGATGTGCTGCCGTCCAGCACGATCGCGACCACGCTGGGGCGCGACACCTTGCCCCGGGAACGATTCGTCATCGCGTTCACCCACGCGTGTGGGCTGGACGACGACCAAGTGAAGAAGTGGCTCGATGCCCGCAGGCGGATCGCGGTGCGAGACCAGTCGCAGCAGGTCAGGGCCGCCGCCGAGAGCGTTCCCGCCGACGAGCCGGAAGCGGTCGCCGAGACATCGGAAGGCCCTCCGGGACGCCGTGTTTCGCGCTGGTGGCAGTTCGTCAACCTCGTGGTGGCCGCGGTGCTCGGCGTCGCGGTCACCCTGAGTGTGCAGGACCTCGTGTTGCACACCCGCGACGACACCGTGCCCACGGCGAGTCAGCCGGTCGCGGGTTTGGCGCTCGCCGATGTGGGGAGTTGGGTACGCATCCAACCGGCCCGCACACCGGAACTGTGCCTGGCCGAGGGGCGCGACCGTACCCAGCGTTATCCCACCGCCATCGCGGCGCAGCGCCCCTGCTCGCAATCGACGCCCCGCGTCTACCTCGACCCGATCGACGAGGGCGTGGTGCAAATCCAATGGCACCACTCGAGATACGGCATCGGCTGCCTCACCGTCCTGGTCGAGGGGCCGGGCGACGATTTGCTGGAACCACGGGACGACTGCGCCGACGACAACCCCGCCCAGCAGTTCCGGATAGAGCCGACGGGCCCCACGACCGCGGCACGCTTTCGCATCCGCACCACCGCCACCAACCACTGCCTGGCGCTGCGCGACCAGGACACCGTCGACGGTGCGGAGATCGTACAGGGCAGATGTTCCGGAGCCCGAGACCAGGAATTCCTGATCCACCTCATCCCGCCCGCGTAACCGAGCGGTTGCGGTAGCCGGACTGAAACCCGTTCCCGCGTAGCGTATTACGGCTGCGCACCGGCGCGCCAGCGCGCCGTCTCCCGCCCGATCTCGGTGACCGGCGGCTCGTCGTAGAGCCATTCCCTGGCGATCCGGTGCCAGTTGTTGGTGATCTCCAACTGGCCGAGGGCGGCGAAGGTGAACAGGTCGGACCGGCGCGAGAACACATGCTCGGGGGGTAGTCGCTGCTGTCGCATGCCGCGGAACTCCGCGGCCCTGGGGTCGACGGCGAGAATCAAAGCGCCGGTGGCGAGTTCGGGCGTGATGGTGATCTCCTCGTCGACCAGATGCCAGCCGGCGGCCGCCCAGACGTATTCCAGGCACTCCTGTGCGGTGACATCGGATCGAGGGTCGACGATGCCGCGCTGGACCCACATGCCGTACAGGTCGTCGCCGCGGTACTCGCCCGCGGCCCGCAGGCACGCCCGCTCCAGCTCGACATGCACCGGGTCCATGCTGTGGTACAGCCCGAAATCCACGAAACCGAGCCTGCCGTCCGCCGCGAGCATGACATTGCCGGGATGCGGATCACCACAGAACTCGAAGTCCGTGAAGAGTGCACTGATGTAGAAACGATAGATCAGCTCGCCGATCCGATTGCGTTCCGCGTCCGGCAGCGCCCTGATCCGTTGGTACGGTTCGCCTTCCAGGAACTCCGTCACCAAAACATGTGGCCCGCAATATTCTTCGATGCTGTCCGGGACCGTGACGAACGGATGGCCCCGATACCGCCCGGCGACCCGATGCTGGGTCTGTGCTTCGCGCACATAGTCGAGCTCGCTGCCGATGTTGCGCGCGATCTCGTCGAGCACGTCGGTGTCGGCCGCGCTCGGCAACATGGACTTCCACAGCCTGCTGAACGTGGCCAGATTGCGCATGTCCGCTTCGACGGCGTCGTCCACGCCCGGATATTTGACCTTGACCGCGACCGCACGCCCGTCGTGCAGCCGGGCCCGATACACCTGACCGATCGATGCCGCGGCGATCGGCGTCTCGTCGAAGTCGGCGAACACGCGCGCCATCGGCCCGAGATCGCCGTCGATCACCGCCCGCATAGCGGGGAACGCCACGGTCGGTGCTTGATCGCGCAGCTCGGCGAGCTTGGCCCGGAACATCTCCCGGTGCGCCTCCGGCAGCAGGTCCACGTCTAGCACCGACAGCATCTGGCCCAGCTTCATCGCCGCGCCCTTCAGCCCGCCGAGGACGGTGACCAGTTGTTGCGCCGCTTGCAAAGTCGACCGTTCGGCGAGCACCTGCCGTGCCTGTTCGGTGCGCCCGAGCATCGACAACCGCGTGCCCATCCCGCGCAGCGCTTGGCCAGCCGCCAATCGGCCCAGCTTGCTCCCGCGCGCGAGGCGACCCTTCGGCACCCGATCGCCCACTGTCGTACCTCCATCGGCCCACCGGCCGCTCGTCGCGGTGGCATCACTCTCGCACACTCGACGCCCGGACTAAACTGAGCAAAGCTCACTTCGAAGGAGTACGCGATGCCGCCGAAAGCTGTGGGTCAGCGCCGCCGTCCCACGCAGGAACGGGCCAAGGCGACCCGCGAGCACATCCTCGACACCGCCGCGCAGCTGTTCGGCGAACGCGGCATCGCCAATACCTCGACCAACAAGATCGCGGCGGCGGCCGGGGTGAGCATCGGCACGGTCTACCGGTATTTCGCCGACCGCTCGGTCATGGTCGAAGAACTGCTGCGGCGCCTGCTGGAGAACATCGAACAACGGTTCTCCCAGCGGGTATTCGGCCTCGGCGAGAAGCCGAGCGTCGAGGTGATCAGCGGAATCCTGGAGGTCATCGCCGACGAGCTGGTGGAGAACGCCCAGCTGGTCCGCGCACTGGTCGCCGGCGTGCAGTTCTACAGCAGCGGGATCCCCGAATTCGAACCACGGCTGCGGCTGCTGGTGAAGGTGATGGTGATCCAAATGCTCGGTCCCGGCGACGATCACGAGTACGACGTGATGACCTTCGTCATCATCAACACCGGCTTCGCGGCGGTGCTGCGGGCGACGGCGCTGGAGGTGGACAGCGCGGCGCGGGCGGAGGCGCTGCAGATGACGGCGCGCATGATCGCAGCGTGGGTCGACGTGGAGACTCGAGCGGTACACGGCAAAAAGTGAGCACCTCGCTATCTACTGTCGAGTTCGCCGCGACACAGCACTACTACTGATTCGGTATTTCGCCTGGTGAGCGCGTCGGAATGCCTTCGGCGACGAGCGTTGAAAGAGGAGTAGAAGGTGAGCGGGCGCTCGGTTTACCGTTGCTTCCAAACAGCAAGAGTCCGATAACAGCGAAGTTCTCGGCCGTGGCAGACGCTCAGTTGCTTGCGGCCGGCCCCCAGTCGCTGCGGTTCACGGCAGAGAAGGAGGCCACCGGTGACGATCGAAAGTCTCGACCGACCCGAGCTCGGTGTGCTCGAGCGACAGATCTCGTCGACGGCGCGCGATCTCGATGAACTGACCCGCGCCGTGCTAGACCATGTCGCGGCGGCCGGGCCGTTGCCCGCGGCCGCGCTACACGGCGAGGTCAAAGTCGTGGTCCGGATCTGCCTCGGCTGGCTGATCCACCGGTTGAACGGGCACCCGGTGCGCGCCGCGACCGACGGGCTGGAAGCGGCGGCGGCAGGCTGTGCCCGGGCCGGTGTTCCCGTCGATACCGTGCTGCACGCCGTCAATGTGGGCTGCAAGATGGGGCTCGACCTGATCGCGCGATCCGGTCCGGCGGACATGCTCGGCGTCGTCACCGGCATGGGCCGGGTCGTCGAACTGTCCAAGCTGGTGACCGCCACGGTGTGCAAAGCCTATGTGCGCGAACACAAAGCCGACGCGGCCGAACATCACACCGCCACCCACAACTTGACGTCGGTGCTGCTCGGCGGTCAGCCGATGCCGCCGGAAATGCGGTTCGCCGCAGAGTATTTCGTGCTCGCCATCGCACTGCCCGCGCACCCCGACGAAAGCCGTCCCGGCCTCGATCGTCGGGTCGTCGCCCGGCGTAAACTGCGCCGCCTGCAATCGGCGCTCGCGACGCTGCTCGGCGGCGAGGCGCTGTCGCTGCTGTCCGTCGACGGGGGAACGGTGCTCGTGCCGACCACCGCGCGGACCGACGCCGAACTCGATGACCTGGTACAGGCTTTGGCCGAGGCGGCGTGCGTGCCGATCACCGCCACCGTGGTCACCGCCCGCCCCGACGAGGTGTCCACCGCGGCGCGTCAAGCCCACGAACTCCTCGATACGGCGCAACGGATGGGACTGGAGCCCGGTGTGCACCGTTTCGCCGAATTGGCCCTGCAACACCAACTGAGCCGCCCCGGTGCCGCCCGTGACCTGCTCGGCGACCACCTCGCACCGTTGGACGACCACCCCGAACTGCGCGAGACCTTGCAGATCTACATCGACACCGATCTGAGCAGGCTGCGGTCGGCCGAACGCCTCGGCATCCACCCGAACACCGTCGACTACCGTCTGCGCCGCATCGGCGAGCTCACCGGTTTCGATCCGGCCCGAGCCAGCGGAGTCTGGTACCTGCGTTCGGCATTGGTTGCCCGGATGGGTGCGGCGCACGGTCGGCGGCGTTCGCGCTAGCTCGGCCGCGCCGACTCGGTCTGGGGGCCAACGGGTTCCGTTGGCCCCCGATCGAGTTGTGTGGGCTATTGCAGGGTTTGGATGGTCCCGGCGGATCGTTGGGCTTCGTAGTAGGTGCCGCCGGGGTAGTAGTCGGCGGTTGGCGCGCCGGTGACGAAATCGCCCGCCCAGGCGATGGCGAGCGTTTGCAGGGCGGACACGTTCTTCGCCTGCGGTGTGCCACAGTTGACCTTGTCGGGGGCGGGTGCGCTGGACGCCTCGACATCGATATGCGATCCGCTGGTGAGCCGGACACCGCGGAAAGGCCGGGAGATCTGTTCGATGAGCTCCTCGGTGCCGTTGCCGTCGCGATTGCAGCTATACGGCGGAGCGGAGATGGCCAGGATCGGCAACGTGGTATTGCTCAGATGATTGAGCGAACTGCTGAGGTTGTTGCCGAGGAAACTCTTCACCGGATCGAACAGGATGAGTCCGCGGACCGAGCCGAACGCAGCGGCATAATCCGCGCGCAGCACCTGGGTGACGTACGGTACGGCCTCGCCCGCGGCGGAGTGCCCGGCGAAAACCTTGGCGTTCGGTAGTGCCATATCCGGTCGTCCGGCTTTCTTCTTCGCATCGGCGAAGCTGCGGCCGAGTTTGTCGCCGGGGTCGGCGGACTTACCGAACAGATCGGCCACGTTGTGCAGGAAGTTGGTGTTGTTGGCCAGGTTCTCCACGGTGCAGCCGAAGATATTGGCGGTGGGCAGGGTCGGGGAGAAAACCAGAAAGCCTTGCGCGGCAAACTTTCTCGCGGTCTCGTCGACCGCGTCGTTGGAACTGGCGAAGCCGTGCTGCAGCCAGAGCAGCGCCTTGGGGGTGCCTGCGGGGAAATACCAGTCGCTGCTCTGGCGCAGCATGGTGAACGCGCAACGGATTTCGACGGTGTTCTCCACCTTGGTCGCCGTCGATTGGGCGTGTGTGGCGGGGGCGGTGAATGCGGTGGCGGCGGCGCTCAGGCCGATGGCGACCAGCAGACGTTGGATGATGACCAACGTAACTCCTGTGTTTCACTGTGAGAAACGGTGTTTCGTATCTCGGAAGATAAATTTGCGGCCGCGGACCTCATTGCGTCAAGGGTGCGACCCGAAAGGAGTTGGTCTGTTGTCCATTTCGGTTGGGCGCTGGATCGATCCGCATGGCCGCCGCTGGATCGGCGCGCCGCTGGTCGGAGGCTCGAACAACGCTGAGGGACAACGGTATTGCGGGCCCGGAAGGAAGCCGGAATTTTGGCTAGGGGACTGAACGGCAGCTGGTCGAGTCAGCCGTTCTGCCGTTGCACGACGGCGTCGAGCCAGTCGCCGATCATGTCGGCGGTTTCGGCGATCAGGAGATCGCGGTTCAGATCCGGCGTCGGGCCGAGTGCGAAGCGCAAGCACGCCGCCAGCCCGGCATTGACCATCACGAAGGCTCTGACGTCGAGTTCTTGCTGTGGTGTCGGTCCGAGTCGGTGCAGCAGATATGCCCGGGTGAGCAGCAGTAGGCGGCGTTCGAGATCGGGCAGGCCGACGCCGTGCGCGGTGGCGTCGGCGGCGAGTGCCCGGACCAGACCCTCCCGCTCGCACACCACGTCCAGCACCGCGGTGAGGCTGTTCGCCACCGCTTCCCGTGGCGTGACGGTCACTCCGGTCACCACGGTTTCGGCGAAACGCTCCTCCAACTCGGTGAGCAGCTGGGCGCGCAGCACGTCGAGGATGGCGTTCTTGTCGGCGAAATAGCGGTAGAGCGAGCCGATGCTGATGCCTGCTCGGGCGGCGATGTGATTGGTCGACGTTTCGGCGATGCCGCGTTCGGCAAAAAGCTGAGCAGCGTTGGCCACGATATGGTCCCGGGTTTCTCGGGAGCGGGCTTGCTGCGGACGTTTCCGCTGATCGGGGCGGTCGCTCGGAGTCATCGAATGGCCGTCACAAACTGGAGTAGAAGGTGAGCATTTACTCAACTTACAGTCTATTCATGACGATCGACGCCGAACGGGCCCCCGCCGAGTTCCGCTACTGGGCGCGCATCACCGATCCGCGCGTACAGCGGATGCGCCGACTGGTTCGACGCGTCGCACGATTCGATCCCCAACCGGACGACGAACTGGTCCGGAATTTCGCCGCCGCCTACTATCAGGCCGACCCCGTCGCCGAGGCCTTCGTCGACGAGGTGTACCTGGGCGATCTCGGCCCCAAGGCAGGCCGGGCGATGCTCGATCAAGCCCTCACCCACGGCATCGGCTCGGTGCCCGACGCACCTCGCTCGCTGGTCCGCCTGTTCGAGGAGTTCGACACCGCACCACCCTGGCTGGACCAGGAGCTGGTGGACCTCGGCGCCCGAGTCTTCCGCCGTTGGGGCACATCGGTTTTTAGCTTTGCCACGACGAGCACCCTGGAGATGTACTCGGAGAGCTCCATCGCCAAACCCCTGTCCTACACCGGCGGCTACGCCGGCGAACGCGCCCACAAACGACAGCTCGAAACCGTGCGATTCTGGATCGACGTCTCCGACGCGGGCGGCCTGGCACCCGGCGCCCGAGGACGCCAGACCGCGATGCGAGTACGGATCATGCACGTGTTCATCCGGCGCAAACTGATGCAGCGCCCCGAATGGGACCTCGACGCCTGGGGCGTACCCATCAGCGTCGGCGACGCAACCCTCACCCTGATGGCAGGCAGCGTGGTGCCCGGCCTCGCGCTCTGGAGCCTGGGCTACCAGACCACCATCCGCGAGATCGAAGCCACCATGCACTTCTGGCGCTACGTCGGACACCTCCTCGGCGTCCAACCCGACTGGTACCCCACCGATTTCAAGGAGGGCGCCCAGCTGATGTTCGCCGCGATGGTCAAACGCGCCAACACCGCAGGCACCGACGGCGCCGAACTCGTGGAGTCCTACCTCCCCGCCTTCGCCCCGAAACCCGTCACCCCCTGGCGCAAACGCCTCCGCGACGAACTCAACTACCGCATCCAAATCGGCTACACCGCAGTCTGGCTACCCCCCACCACCTACGCCAACCACGCAATGCCCCACCGCTTCCCATGGATCCTCCACCCAATAGCCCAGGCCCCCCTCATCTTCACCTGGGAAACCCTGCGCCGCACGCTCCCCGGAGTAGACAACCTCACCGACCGGATCCAGTGCCGACGACGCGAGGCGTGGTACCGCCACGAGGTCGGTGATCGGCACGCGGAGTTCCGCCCGATCGAGGAGTTCCGCCGCTGACAGCCGAGCGGTTCAGTGCCCACAGGGCGGCGGCACAGGTGGCACCGATGAGGGTCAGGATTGCCCAGATCAGTGATGGGTGGCCGGATTTGGTGAGGTGGTCGAAGATGGCGCCGGTGGTGAGGTTGCCTAGGAGGATGCCTATTCCGACGATGGTGTTGTAGAAGCCGTAGTGGGTGGCGACGAGGCGGTTGCGGGCGAGGGTGACGACGGTGTCCATCTCGCAGGGGAATACGGCTGCGGTGGCTAGGGCCAAGAGGGCGGCGCAGGTGAGTAGGGCGGTGGTGGCGACCGGGAGGCCGCCGGGGATGGTGGCGTTCGGGGCGAGGAGTAGGGGAATGAAGGCGGTCGACATGAGAGCCATGCCGAGCACCAGGCCGCGGCCGGAGCCGCCGCGGCGGGCGAGCCATCTGGTCATCGGCAGTTGTCCGGCGATGGCGACGATGCTGCTGACCGCGAAGATCGCGGCGATCAGCCCGGTGTCGGATCTGCCTGGGCCGACGACGATTCCGGCTTGCAGCGGCAGGGCGAGGTACACCTGGAAGGACAGCACGTAGCAGCCGACCATGACGACGGAGAACAACAGGAACGGCCGGTTGCGCACCACCGAGCGCCAATTGGCGAGCACCGAATCGCGCGTGCCGGTGCGGTCGGTGTCGCGGGTGGTCGGCAACCAGCGCAGCTGCACCACCGTGAGGACGGCGAATACCACCGCGGCCACGCCGGCGGTGGCGCGGAAATCCCAGGCCGTCAAAGCCAATCCGACCAGCGGGCCCGCGAGGATGCCCGCCTGATAGAAGATGTTGAACATGGCGAAGGCCGCTACTCGGCGTTCGTCGCCGGCGTCGGCGGCCAGGTAGGCGCGCACGGCGGGATTGAACAGCGCGCCCGCGAATCCAGTTGCCGCTACCGCGATCAGCACGGCGGGCAAGGTGTCGGCTAGTGCGAGTAACGCGAAACTCGCTGTGCGCAAGGCGCATCCGGCAACGATGAGCGGCTTGTAGCCGAATCGGTCGGCCAACGTGCCGCCGACCAGGAACATGCCCTGCTGCGTGAAGTTTCGCACGCCGAGCACGAGACCAACTGTCCAGGCAGCCATCCCGAGCCCACTGGACAGGTGCGAGGCGAGGTAGGGCATCAGCATGTAGAAGCCCAGATTGATGCCGAACTGGTTGACCATCAGCACCTGGCTCGGCCGATCGAAGGCGGCCCAGCGCCGCCACAACCCGCTCATCGCGGCACCGCCGCGGCCGGTGCGACGACCGTGGTGCAGCGGGTCCAGTGCCGTACCACCTGCTCGCTCGGGTCACCGACCACGTCGGGTTCGGTCGGCACCGGCAGGTCGAAGAATCCGTGCTCGGTGCAGTAGTCGTCGTTGTAGACGGTGTCGGTGTAGCGGTGCGGTCCATCCGGGAACACCGCGGCGATCCGGGTACCCGCCGGCTGGGTGCGCGCCAGCCACCCCGCGACCAGCGCCACCGCGCCGACGCTCCACCCGCCACTGCAATAGTGTGTGGACGCCAATGTTCTGGCCGCCCAAACGGCTTCGTGCGGAGCGACCCAGTGCACCTCGGCGAAGGCCGGATAGTCCACGTTCGCGGGATGAATGCTGGAGCCGAGCCCGCGCATCAGCCGCGCCGCGGCGGGCTGCCCGAAGATGGTCGACCCGATCGTGTCGACCCCGACCAGCCGAAGGTCGGGCTGGAAGCGGCGCAGCACCCGCGCCACCCCGGCCGAGTGGCCGCCGGTGCCGACCGAGCACACCAGCACGTCGATGTGCCCGAGCTGGGTGAGCAGCTCCAGTGCCAGCGACTGGTAGCCGTCGACATTGTCCGGATTGTTGTACTGATCGGGGCACCAGGAACCCGGATAGGTGGCCAGCAGCTGCGCCACCCGATCGCGACGTGCCTGCTGCCAGCCGCCGATCGCGCACGGTTCGGTGACCAGGTCGACGGTCGCGCCATAGGCGGTCAGCATCCGTCGCAGCATCGGCTCCATGCCGGGGTCGGTCACCAGGGTGACCGGATGGCGATGCGCGATACCGGCCAGCGCCAATCCCAAACCGAGTGTGCCACTGGTAGATTCGATGATTCGTGCGCCCGGCCGCAGCGTGCCGCGCGCCACCGCGCGTTCGACCATGTGCAGCGCGGGGCGGTCCTTCATCCCGCCCGGATTATGGCCCTCGAGTTTGGCCCAGAAACCCTGCCCGGCCATGGCGAAAGGCTCCCCGATCCAGAGCACCGGGGTGTCCCCGACGAGCGTCGCCGGGCGGCGGCGCGCCTGTTCCTGAGCGTGGAGATGATCGGCGGACAAGACGACACGATCGACAACGGCACTGCACATGCGTGAACTCCTAGCATCGAATCGGCATCCCGGATGCCGGGTGAGTATCGGACGAACCCGCGCGTCGGCCCGCCGTTTCCGGCGGCCGACCGGGTGCCCGTCAGCACCGATCGATACAGAGATCTCGCAAAATGCCACGGCCGTCCGGCGCGGCGATCCGCCACGGCCCCCAGCCGGCGAATCGTGGCCGCCGGCTCGTATCCGCTTGTGCGTCAGCACCATCGAGGTCTGTCGTGGTGGTGCCGACCTCATACTCGGCCGCGCGCTGTGGCGTTCTGGCCAGACAACCCTGCTCGTGGCCCTCGGTAGCCGGATCCGCATGGGTGGACGTGCCGAGCGACTTCTCCGCGGCGACGAGCGTGGACACCGGCTCGGCCGTCCCGGAAACGCCGGGCAGTCCCAGCACACACATGAACAGTGCGTGGGCGAGCAACAGCGCGGCCGCCCCGAGCACGACGGCGATGCCACGCCTGCGTGGTGCCTCGACTCGCACTGTCACGAAATTCACGATAGCGGAAAACAACGCGGTACCAAGGCCGGTGGCTCCCCAGTTGCTGCCGTTTCACATTATGTTCGGCGAGCCGTCACCTCCAGCGCACCAACCCATCTGTACAAGATTGCTGGCGCATGAATCGTAGGGGTGCGGCGTTGCCGCTCGGCATACGGAACGGTCTCTATGATCGGTCGAGTGACATGGGTGGGTGTTGAGGTCGTGGCCGACAATCTCGCTGCACGCGGGTCGTCGGGGTGTGCGTTCGAAAACGTCGACCTGGAGGTTGCGGCCGGTCAGTTGGCGGTGATCGTCGGGTCGGCAGGCTCGGGCCGCACGTCGCTGCTGTGGGCGTTGTCGGGGCGGATGCGGCTGGTCACCGGTCGCCTCGTCGTCGGGGGTCACCGCTACGACGAACAACCCGGCGCGATCCAGGATTCGGTGGCGATCGCGCGGCTCGAACCGGGCTGTGTGCTCGATCCGTGGCTGCGGGTCGAGGAGGTGATCGCCGAGCGCACACTGATCGGCGGACCACGGTTCACCGAGTCCGCGTTGGCGACGACATTCGCCGCGATGGGAACCTCCGCACCCGCCGGACAGCGCCTGGTGGGGGAGCTGGCGCCCGGCGAAGCGTTGGTACTCGCGGTGGCCTTGGCGGCCGCTGAGCAACCGGGCGCCGTGGTGGTCGACGACGTGGGCGCGGGCTGCACCAGCAGCGAGACGCGGTGGGTCTGGCAGTGCTTGCGGGAGTTGACCGTTCACGGCTGCACCGTGCTCGCCGCCGCCACCGCGCCGCCGCCGTTCGACGACATCACGGTGCTCACCCTGACCCCACCGCGCACGGCGGACGCGCGGGCCGCCGACCGATCCGACCTCCAGGAGAACGCGTGAAGGCACTACGGCTGGCGCTGCTCGAGTTCCGGCGATTCCGCGGTCCGCTGCTGCGCAAGCTGGTGCCGATCGGGCTCGCGCTGATACCGCTGCTGTACGGCTCGCTGTATCTGTGGTCGAACTGGGATCCCTACGGTAAAACCGATCAGATCCCGGTCGCCGTCGTCATCGAAGACCGCCCGGTCACCGCGAACGGGCAGGTGGTCGACGCGGGCAAACAGTTCGAGCAACAGTTGCGCGCCACCCCGAAGTTCCAGTGGCACTTCGTCGATCGGCCCGCCGCCGAGGACGGCCTCGTGCACGGGCGCTTCTACTTCACCATCACCGTCCCGCCGGACTTCAGCCGGAAACTGATCAGCGCCGAGAAACCGATCCCGGAACGGGCCACCCTCGGCATCACGCTCAACGACGCCAACAATTTCATCGTCGGCGTGGTCGCCGACGTGGCGCGCTCCGAGCTACAGAACCAAGTGAACAGCGCCGCCCACGCGGCCTACGCCAAAGCCATCTACGGCGACCTCACGCTGGTGAAACAGCAGCTCAAGGTCGCGGCAACCGGCGTGCACGCGCTGGTGGACTCGTCGGTGCTCGCCCAGCAGGGCACGGCCGCGCTGGCCGCCGGACTGGACGGGTCGACCGCGGGCACGGCCCAGATCTCCGACGGGGTCGCGCGACTCGCGCAGGCGAGCAACGAGGTCGACACCGCGGTGACCCAGCTCGTCGATACCGGCACGGCGACCCTGCCGACGGCCGCCGGGGCACTGTCCAACGCGACCGGCGCCGCCGCGCAATCGCTCGAACTCGTCAGGGGCGGTGCCGATCTGGTGCGTCAGCAAGCCGACCAGGGCAGCGCCGACCTGCGCCAGCTGGCGGTCGCGCACCCCGAACTACTGCTCGACCCCACGTTCCGACAGGCGCTCGACCACGTGCAGGCCGTCGGATCGACCGCGGGCAGCGTCGCCGACACCGCGCGGCAGGCGCACGATGCCGCGGCGCAGGCCAGCAACCAGGCGGGTCAGCTGGCGGGCAGTGTCGATATCGTGCGGCAGAATCTGCGCGGCGCCGCGGCACCGTTGCACGCCCTGACCGCGGGCGCCTCGACCGTGTCCGGTGGCGCCATCCAGATCACCAACAGCCTCGCATCCTTGCAGGCGAGCAGTCGCACGTTGCAGACCGGCGCGGACCAATTACATTCCGGGGCAACCAAAGTCGCCGACACCGTCGACTCGGCGTTGGTGAAGATTCCGGATACCAGTCCCGAGCAGACCGCGGCCGCAGCGGATGTACTCGGCTCGCCGGTGGGGATCGTCAGCCACAATCTCAACCCGGCCGGGTTGTACGGGCGTGGTTTGACGCCGTTCTTCTTCGCGATCGCCCTGTGGGTGCTGGGATTGCTGGCTTACCTGTTCATCCAACCGCTCAATCAACGCGCGGTGGCGAGCCGGGTCAGTCCGTGGACCGTGGCGGTCGCCGGGTGGCTGCCGGTGGCGGGGATCGCTGTTGCGGGCGGTCTCATTCTCTACGGGGTGGTCCAGGTGGGGCTTCGGCTCGACCCAGTGCGTCCGATACAGACCGCGGGGTTGATGATCCTCGCCGCGGCGGCTTTCGTGGCGATCGACCACTTCCTGCGCGTCGCGTTCGGTGTTGTCGGCGAGGCACTTTCGCTGGTACTGCTGATCTTGCAGCTGACCTCTTGCGGCGGTCTGTATCCGATCGAAACAACGCCTGCGCCGTTCCGGATCATTCATCCGTTCCTGCCGATGACCTACCTCGTCGATGGGCTGCGGGTCACGATTTCCGGTGGGCTCACCGGTAACCTGCTGCGGGACTGCGTGATTCTGCTCGCGTTCTTGCTCGGCTCCCTCGCATGCACCGCTCTCGTGGTGCGCCGGCAGCGGGTCTGGACGATCAACCGCCTGCATCCCGCCGTCGAGGTCTGAGTGGCGGTAGGGCCGGACTCCCTTGCGGTACAAGGGAGTCCGGCCAGCTGCGTGCCTGGGGCGGTAACCGGCTAGAAGAGGCCGCCGCCGTCGAATCCGCCGCCGACGCTCGCGAGATCGCCGAATCCGCCGCCGCCGAACAGATCTCCGCCGCCGGACTGGTTGCGCCGGCCACCACCGCCGAACCAATCGAAGTCGTCACCGCCGCCGCCGCTGAACAGATCGCCGCCGCTGCTGAACAGGTCGCCGGTGTTGAACATGTCACCGCTGTCGCCACCGCTGAACATGTCGCCGACATCGCTGAACATGTCGCCGCCGGTACTGAATGTATCGCCGCCGTCGCTGCTGAACATGTCGTTATCGCCGTCGCTGCTGAACATGTCGCTGTCGCCGCTGTCGCTGAACATATCGCCGCCGTCGGAGGAATCATTGGTCCAGCTGTCGTCGGACCAGTCGAATCCGTCGCCACCGTCGCCGTCACCGAACAGGTCACCGCCGTCGCCGCTGTCATCGCCGTACGGGTTGCTGCTGTCGCCGCTGTCGTCACCGAATGGATTGCTGCCGTCGCCGCTGTCGTCACCAAATGGGTTGCTGTCGTCACCGAACGGGTTGCTGCCGTCGCCGCTGTCATCGCCGTACGGGTTACTGTCGTCGCCGCTGTCGTCACCGTAGGGGTTACTGTCGTCGCCGTACGGGTTCCCACCGTCGGAGGCGTTGTCGCCGTCGCCGGACGGATCGGATCCGTCACCGGGCTGGCTCGACTGATCATCCCCGCCGTCTTGCCCCGGCTGACCCGGCGATGGCTTCGGCCGCTGATTGTTCGGACCACCCGGCTTGCCGCTGTCGCCCGGTTTGCTGCTATCGCCCGGCTTTGTCTGATCGTTCGGCTTGTTGGGTTTGGCCGGGTCGCTCGAATTACCGGGCTTCCCAGACTTATACATGCTGTTCAGCTGATTGATCTCATTTTTGCTCAGCGGCGTCGGGCCATTGTTGCACCGGTTGACCGAGCTGGCCATGATGCTACAGCCGCTGTCATTGTGATCGAGGCCGATGGAGTGGAGTAGTTCGTGTGCGGCCACCTCGGTGCGGTCCGCCGGATCGTAATTGCGCGTCTTCGGGTCGAGTTTCACGAATGGGCCGTTGTCCCACCCGCCGAGGCCGGCCACATCACCCTGGAATGTTTCATTGCTGATGTCGATGGCGCCGTTGCCGGTTCCGGGCTTCAACACGAAGTTCAGGCCCGGCGTCGAGTTCAGGTGTTTGACGGCGTTCTCGATGCCCGCGTCTTTGATCTTGTTGTTGTAGTGGATGATTGCCCTGCCGTCGGAGTCGTAGCCCTGGGTCTTCGCTCGGAAGCCGAAGTTGGGCGCCTGAGCTGCCGCGGTGGCGGTGCTGGTCAGGCTGAGCGCGGCGGGCCCGATCAGGGTGCCTGCGACCAGGGCGGCGAATAGCCGGGGTGTGGCATTCGTGGGTGACTTCTTGGCGCGATGTTTTCCGCGGTAGTGGCGACGGTTGGCAGCGGGCGGCATAGCGCGGAGACCTCCGATGAGTGCTAAAGGTGGGATTTCTGCCGAGCCCGAATAGCGGCTGATGCCGGAACTATTATCAGCCGCGAATCATGAAGAGCGCGTTATGTGCTCGTGATCGGCACGCACGACTGTACCGAGGAAACGGCGAATGAGCACAATATGTAAGGGAGGTCTTAACTGGTGAAGATATATCTACGGAGCAGTTAAGCCTGCGTTGCAAGATTTGTTAGTTCGATTGCGGCCCAGTACTTTCGGGCTAACGGGTGCCGAGCGCGCCAGCCAGCTGCGGCCAGGAGTTGCGCAGGTCCGTTTCGAACAGACCCCAGGTGTGCGACCCCGTCCGCCGGTCGACATGGACGGCAGGCACACCGAGCGCAGCCAATCTGCCCGCGAAGGCGGCGGTGCACCGGCTCGCGATCGCCTCGATCGGTGGCATGGGCAGACCGCTGCGATCGATCACGCCCGGGATACCGGACGCGGCCGAGAGATAGACGGCTTTTCCGGCGAGCGCGCCCGCCCGCGCGAACGCGTCATGCGCGCGCCACCCGTCCGAGCCCGGCGCACCCCACATGTTCACCGGGTTGCCGCCGCCACGTAACACCTGCGCGCTGATCATCGCCACCCCGAATACGTCTGCGGACCACGGGCATCCGCTGTACGCCGCAACGGCGCGGTACAGGTGCGGAGCCTGAATCGCGAGATCGACCGCGGAGCCACCGCTCATCGACACCCCGGCGATCGCGTTCCGGCCGGTGGTGTGCAGGTAGGCATCGACGATCGCGGGCAGTTCGCGGGTGAGGTAGGTCTGCCAGCGGGCGCGCCCGATGATCGGATCGTCGGCCCGCCAGTCGGTGTACATGCTGAACGCCCCGCCGATCGGCAGCACCACATTCACGTTCTTATCGGCGAAGAAGTCCCGGACTTCGGTGTTGTGCCACCACGAGATACCGTCCTCGCCGCCACCGATGCCGGTGAGCAGGTACAGCGTCGGCGCCGGGCCGTCGGCCGCCCGGATCACGTGATTGCTGACAACCTGATCCATCGACGGTGAGTAGATGTCGATGCGGGTGACGGCCCGGGTGATCGGCGTTTCGCTGATCACGCGGACCTCGGCGGGCGCCGCGGTTGCGGGCGCCGAGAGGGCGGTGACCGCGACTGCGGTCACCAGCACGCTGACGAGTGCCATCCAACACCGTGAATTCGCCATCCTCTCGGTTATACCGTCGCACGAATCGCTGGTCGGCGCCGAACACGCGCGCCACGCAGCAGTGTTATCGAATGGCTATGCACTGCTTGACAGTCGGTGACCCGGGGCCGCAGCCGGGTATGCCGGGAGAAATAGCCCATCTCCACACAAAAAGTGAGGTTCCGCGCGATGCTCGAGGCAGAACACTTCACCAAGTTCATCGAGGACGGATTCGTTCACGTAGCCGGATCATTTCCGCGCGCGATCGCTGAGCGCTGCGTGGAGATCATGTGGTCGTGCACCGGATGTGCTCCGCACGATCGCACCACCTGGACAAAGCCGCTCGTCCGCTTGCCCGAATGCACTGACGAGCCATTCCGCACCGCCATGCAGATGCCTGATCTGGAACACGCTTTCGACCAGTTGGTGGGCCCCCGTCGGTGGCTGCGCAGGTCCGGTATCGGCCCCATCCCGGTCCGTTTCCCGCACACCGATCCGCCGGGCGACGACTATTGGCACTTCGAGGGCAGTTACCTCCCCGAGGGCTGGAAAGGGCACTCGTTCACCAACTACCGTTCCCGTGGCTGCGCGCTGCTCATGCTGTTCTTGTTCACCGATGTCGCCGAGTCCGACGCACCGACCAGAATTCGCGTCGGCTCCCATCTGGCTCTACCCGGCCGACTGCGCCGCTACGGAGACGCGGGCATCGATGCCACCCGCATCGACGAGACCGGCGTACTCGAAGCCACCGCCGACCTGCCGGTCGCTTACGCCACCGGCAGCGCCGGTGATGTCTATCTGTGTCACCCCTTCCTGATCCACGCCGCCCAGGCCCATCACGGCGATACGCCACGCTTCATGGCGACCCCCACCCTCGAACCCGCCGCTCCGCTGGAATTGGATCGGGCCGACGGCACCTATTCACCTGTCGAGGAGGCCATTCGGGTGGGGCTCGGTATGCAGTAAGGCGAAAACCGTTGCAACGTTCTATCGGTGCGTGCTGTTCACAACTGCTGGTTGGGGATTGGTGCGTGTCGTTTGTTGGACACCGGGCCGCGAATCGAGTCGAATCAACTTCGTGTCGGGTCTGGATTGCGAGCTCGTATTGCTGGATATGCCATGCCATCGGTGCGGTGACGCTTTGCTCTGCGCGGTGCGGGTGCCGCATTCGTTTTTGCGCGCCGACGGTACCGAGGTGAGTGGGACTCGCACGGTAGGACTTTGCGCCGGCTGCGACAAGGAAAATCCGGCGGCCCGAGCGCTCATCGACTATTTCGCGGGCTGTGGCGAGGTGGCGGGTGAGCCCGAGGCGGCGATACTGCTCGGGGACTGGCTGCGCGAGGTCTTGCCCGCGCGGATCGACGACGCTCAGCTGGCGCTGCTCCGGGCCGAGTGCACCGTCCGCACCTGACGGTCGACGCGGACGGTGCCGAAATCGCCTGTCACGTCAGCACTTTGACGCCGTGTACGGCCCGCAGTTCACCGAGCAGCGCCGAACTGACTGTCACCGGGTAGTTGTCGACCGCTAGCGTGGTGCGCCGGTCGCGGTAGCACAGCACGAGGCGCACCGGGGTCCCGCCGCGGTGTGACCGCAGCGCCGATTTCAATTCGAGCACACTGTCGCGGCGAGTGGACTCCGCATTGATTTCCAGCATCAGCGGAGCTGCGTGCTCGCCGCGTTCCACTGAACTGATATCGAGCGGAGCCAGATGGGTGCCGAAGATGCCCATCCTGTCCTCCCGCCAATTCACTCGGCCTTCCACTGCCACAACGGCGTCCACGACCAGATCGGTCGTGAACAGGTTGTAACTCTTCGGAAAGAACAGGACTTCGACCGAGGCGTCCAGGTCCTCGATCACCGCGATCGCCCAGCTTTCACCTTTCTTGTTGACCCGGCGTTCCAATGCGGAGATCATGCCAGAAATCACGATCGTCCCTTCTCGTGGCGCGTTGGCCAGCACATGGGCAATCGGCTTCGGTGCCGCCTTGCGGAGAATGTGATTCGTTCCGTCGAGTGGATGCCCGGAAACGTAGAGCCCCAGCATTTCTCGCTCCAGCCCGAGCAAGATTTTGCGCGGCCACTCTTCGCCGTCGAACTTCAGATGGCTCAGCGGTGAAGAATGACTGGACGTCTCCTCGGCGCCGCTCTCGACCCCGAACAAGTCGAACTGTCCCATCGCCTCCTGGCGCTTGAGCCCGGTGACGGCGTCCACCGCTTCCTCGTGCACGTCGATGAGCGCCTTGCGCGGATGATCGAACGAGTCGAACGCGCCGGCCTTGATGAGCGACTCCAGCACACGCTTGTTGCAGCAGACCAGTTCCGACTTCTCGATGAAGTCGGCGAACGAGGTGTACTTGCCCTTGGTGGTGCGGGTCTTGATGATCGACTCGACCACATTGGCCCCGACGTTACGAATACCGCCGAGTCCGAACCTGATGTCGGTGCCGACGGCGGAGAACCGCAGCGACGACTCGTTGACGTCCGGCGCAAGCACTTTGAGGCCGAGCTGACGGCACTCGGCCAGGTAGATCGCGGACTTGTCCTTGTTGTCGGCCACCGAAGTGAGCAGTGCCGCCATGTATTCGGCCTGATAGTTGGCCTTGAGGTAGGCGGTCCAGTAACCGACGAGCGCGTACCCCGCCGCGTGCGACTTGTTGAACGCGTATCCGGCGAACGGCAGCACGGTGTCCCACAGGGCCTGCACCGCTTCGTCGGAGAAGCCGTTCTCGCGCATGCCCGCGCGAAAGCCCTCGAACTCCTTCTCCAGGACCTCGAGCTTCTTCTTGCCCATCGCCCGGCGCAGCACGTCGGCGCGGCCCATCGAGAAGCCCGCGACCCGCTGGGCGATCTGCATGATCTGTTCCTGGTACACGACCAGGCCGTAGGTCTCGGCGAGGATGTCGCGCAGCGGCTCGGCCAGTTCCGCGTGGATCGGCTCGATCGCCTGCCTGGCGTTCTTGCGGTCGGCGTAGTTGTTGTGCGTGTTCATCGCCATCGGCCCGGGCCGATACAGCGCGTTGACGGCGATGATGTCCTCGAACCCGGTGGGCCCCAATCGCCGAAGCAGTTCGCGCATCGCGTTGCCGTCGAGCTGGAAGACGCCGAGGCTGTCGCCGCGACCGAGCAGCTCGTAGGTCTTCGGGTCGTCGGTGCCGAGCGAGTCGAGGTCGACCGTCTCGCCGCGGTTGGCCTCGATGTTCTCGATCGCGTCGCCGATCACCGTGAGGTTGCGCAGCCCGAGGAAGTCCATCTTGAGCAGGCCGATGGCCTCACAGGACGGGTAGTCCCACCCGGTGATCATCGAGCCGTCCTCGCGCCGCCACAGCGGGATGACGTTCGCCAGCGGCTCCGAGGACATGATCACCGCGCAGGCGTGCACGCCCGCGTTGCGGATCAGGCCCTCCAGGCCGCGCGCGGTCTCGAAGATGGTGGCGACGTCTTTGTCGGTCTCGATCAGCGAACGCACCTCGGCCGCTTCGGGATAGCGCTCGTGCTTCGGATCGACGATGCCCGACAGCGGAATATCCTTCGCGGCGACCGGCGGCGGCAGCGCCTTGGAGATGCGGTCGGCGATGGCGAAACCCGGCTGGCCGAAGTGCACCCGTGCCGAATCCTTGATCGCCGCTTTCGTTTTGATCTTGCCGAAGGTGATCACCTGGGCGATGCGGTCGCTGCCGTATTTCTCCGTCGCGTAACGCACCATCTCACCGCGGCGGCGATCGTCGAAGTCCATATCGATATCGGGCATCGACATGCGCTCGGGATTCAGGAATCGCTCGAACAGCAGGCCGTGATGGATGGGGTCCAGATTGGTGATGCCCATCGCGTAGGACACCAGTGACCCGGCCGCCGAACCACGCCCCGGGCCGACCCGGATGCCTTGCTGGCGAGCGTAATTCATCAGGTCGGCGGTGATGAGGAAGTAGGCGGGAAACCCCTTCTGCACGATGATGTCGATCTCGAACTCGGCGCGGCGCAGATATTCCTCGGGCACCCCACCGGGCAGCCGCCAGGCGAGGCCACGCATGACTTCCGCGCGGAACCACGAGGTCACGTCGTAACCCTCGGGCGCTTCGTAGATCGGCATCCGATCGGTGTGCTCCCACACCTCGGCGTACGACTCGACCCGTTCGGCGATCAACAGCGTGTTGTCGGCCGCGCCGGGCACCTGGGTATCCCAATACGCCCGCATCTCCTCGGCCGACTGCAGGTAGTAACCGTCGCCGTCGAACTTGAACCGCGTCGGATCGCTGAGTGTCTTCCCCGCCTGGACACACAGCAGCGCGGCATGCGCCTCGGACTGATCCTTGGTGACGTAGTGAGAGTCGTTGGTGGCCAACGGCGGAATGCCCAGCTTCGCGCTGATCTCGAGCAGCCCGTCGCGGACCGAGCGCTCGATGGGCAGACCATGGTCCATCAGTTCGACGAAGAAGTTCTCCTTGCCGAAGATGTCGCGGTAATCGGCGGCCGCCTGGATCGCCTCGGCGTGCTGACCGAGCCGCAGCCGGGTCTGCACCTCGCCGGACGGGCAGCCGGTGGTGGCGATGATGCCTTCGGCGTGCCCGGCGACCAGTTCCCGGTCCATCCGCGGCTTACGGTAGTAGCCCTCGATGCTGGCCAGCGAAGACAGCTTGAACAGGTTGCGCAACCCGTGCGCGTCGCGTGC
Source organism: Nocardia suismassiliense (assembly GCF_900269665.1). GTDB lineage: Bacteria > Actinomycetota > Actinomycetes > Mycobacteriales > Mycobacteriaceae > Nocardia > Nocardia suismassiliense. Next base: position 5,465,753 of record NZ_LT985361.1, on the reverse strand, counting down.
CAGCATCGTCATGTGCGTGTACGCACCACCACCGGAGACGTCGCCGCCGACGCCTTCCCCATTCGACCCGCGCTGATTCGCCTGCCCCCAGAACACCGGCTTCTTGTGAAATCTACTGCCCGGGGCGAGATAAGCCTCGATCCCTATGATCGGCTTGATGCCCATTTTCGTGGCGACCTGATAGAACTCGTCGGCCCCGAACATGTTCCCGTGATCGGTCATGCCCACTGCGCTCATCCCGAGCCGCCCGGCCTCCTCGAACAGCGGCTGGATCTTCGCCGCACCGTCCAGCATCGAGTACTCGGTGTGCACATGCAGGTGAACGAACGAGGACAACGGAGGCCTCCAGGCGCGACTCGGACTCGGATCGGCCTATTCGAGCCGAGCGGGCGATCGCGGGTCAAACAATCAACACGCACCTCGTGACAACCAGTGGTTGTCCTGGCTGGCCCTGTGCCGCAAGCCATTCCGTTCGCAGGCCCGAAGTGCCGGTGCCGACCGTCTTGCCCGTGCACGGCACGCGGTCAAGCGGATCGGCCCCAGCTGTCGCTGCGGATCTCGGTCGGCGGGAGCCAGTGGCGTTCGGGGTCGAACGGGTCGAGGTAGGCGGCGATATGGCTGAGGAGGCGGGGCAGCACGGGATGCCGGTTGCTCCGGAGCCAGAGCATGGAGTGCGGATAGCAGGGGGTCGGCTCGGCGAGCGGGATCCGGCGGATATCGGGATGCCAAGGGACGCGCAACAATTCGCCGGAGAAGAGATAGCCGTCGGCGGACTCGGCGATCTCGTCGAGCAGGTGGTCCAGGCCGAAGTCCGGGCCCGCGGTATCGATGGTGAGCCCGAAGTCCTCGGCGAGATCGTCGTAGAACTGCGCCCATTCGCTGCCTGGCTCGTTGCCGGGCATTCGGGCGATCGAACCCGCGAGGTCGGCAAGCGTGACCCGGCGTCGATCGGCCAGATGATGTTTGTGGCCTACCAGGATGTGCAGGGGTTCGAGGTAGGCGGGCATGTGGTCGATGGCGGGGTCCAGCGCGCCGACCACTCGCGCGAAGGCGACGTCGATGGTGCCGTCGACGAGGGTGGATCGGCCGCTGCGCAGCCCGCTGGACGTCACGATGTCGATCTCCACCCCGCGATGGGTCTCGTGGAACGTCCTGATCAGCTCGGTGGGCGCGAGGCGGGTGCCGAGCACGTCCACCCGCAGCGGGCGGTCGTTGCCCTGTATCGAGGCGACGGCCTGATCGGCCAGTGCGATCAGAGCGCGGGCGTGGACGAGAAAGGCAGCCCCGGCTTCGGTGACGTCGCTGCCCTGGCGCGTGCGGTGGAACAGTGCCGTGCCCAGCGCGGTTTCGAGCTTCGCGATGCGCTTGGAGACGGCCTGCTGGGTCAGCCCCAAATGGTCTGCTGCCGCGCCGAAATGCTGGTGGTCGGCGAGCACGAGGAAGGCTCGGACCGCGCCGAGATCCAGTTCCAACTCGGTTCCTTTCACAACAGGGGGTTGTCAGCCGAAGAGCCACACTAGGCGTGCCGGGCGTGGACAGCCAGCTCCGGTGGGTCGCCGAAATATTGCCGGGGCGCGGCCGTGCATCGGCAAGAGGTGCAGCGTCTTTCGGGCAACACATATTTTCTCGCAAGTAGGTCATTCGGCGACGGCAGCTGTATTCCCCACTCGTCATCTGGGGTTTCACCGAGCCGATGCCGCGGCTTAATCTCCGCCCATCGGGAATTCATACGTCCCTTTGGAGGAGCCGATATGTCCCGTATCTTCCGGCCGACTCGATCCAGGTGCCCGGCCTCGTGCCGGGCGGCGTCCTGTGTGCGGGCGCGGCGGGCATCGGGACAGGCGAAGTCCGCGCCGGGGACTGCGAACAACGTCGCGCCGCGCACTGCGGTGGCCGGCGGTTGTGCGAGAGACAAGGGAAGTCCATGAGCAGAGTACGCAATATTCTGGCATCTTTGACCGCGGTGACGGTGTGCGGTTTTTCGACGCTGGCCCTGAATCCGGCGACGGCGAACGGCCAGGATGATTCGCCTTACTACTGGGAAGTCCCGGTGCCGACGCAGGCGCAGAAGGACATCATCGAGGAGGCCGGGATCGAAATGGTTCCGGCGGGCCCGGGGCAGGTGACCATCGCGGCGGACGAGGCGACCGCCAAGGCGCTGCGGGAACGCGGACTTCAACCGAAAAAGGGTGCGCCGGTTTACAAGTCGTTACCGCAGGAGCGAAAAGCTCCGGACGCTACGTATTACGGCGGTTATCACACCGCGGCGGACCTGCTCAAGCACGCCTCGGATGTGGCGGCCAAATACCCGGGCATCGCCCAGGTGCACGACATCGGCAAGAGCTGGAAGGCCGAACGAGGCACCGGCGGGCACACCATGAAGGTCATCTGCCTGACCGGAGTCGCGAAGCAGGCCACCGATCAGGAGAAGGCCGCGGCGAAAACGACGCTCGCCCCGAACGGCTGCGCGATGTCGCCCACTGCCTCGACCAAGCCGCGTTTCCTGTTGACCGCGCAGATCCACGCCCGCGAGCTGGCGACCGGCGAACTGGCCTGGAAGTGGATCGACTACCTCGCCAACGGCTACGGCACCGACGCCACGGCGACCTCGATCCTGGACAACACCGAGATCTGGGTGGTCCCGGTGACCAACCCGGACGGGGTCGACGTGACGGCCAGCGGCGGCAACCGGCCGAAGATGCAGCGTAAGAACGTCAACAACACCCAGACTCCCTCGTCCTGCTCGGTGGTCGACGGGTCCGGCAACGGTCCTGGCGTCGATCTGAACCGCAACTTCACCATCCGCTGGGGTGGCGACTCGCGGAACCCCTGCTCGCAGACGTTCCAGGGTCCGCGCGCCGCTTCCGAACCGGAAACCCAAGCGGTACAGCGGCTTTACGCGAGCCTGTTCACCAATCAGCGCCCCGCGGGCAGCCGGGATGTTCCGGATACCGCCAAGGGAATCGTGATCGATCTGCACGCCTACGGTAATTACGGAATCATTCCGAGCGGCGCCACCACGAAGAATGCCAGCCAGTTGCGCGCATTGGCCAGGAAGATCGTTCCCGGGTTCACCGTCGGCACCTCCGAAGAAACCGTCGGATACTCGACCACCGGAACAACCGACGATCAGGCCCACGGCGCATTGGGGCTGGCCGCCCTCACCATCGAAATCGGCCCGAACAATTCGTCGTCCTGTGGCGGCTTCATGCCCCGCTACTCCTGCGTGAACGACACCTTCTGGCCGCAGATCAAGCGGGCGTTCACCACCGCGGCGCAATCCGCGGGCGCACCGTACAAGCAAACACAGCCGAGTCCCGCCGACAACCAAACACAGCAGCTTCCCGCAGGTAACTGATTCCATTCCGCGCGCCGACCTGGTCCTTGGTGACCGGGTCGGCGCGCGGCTGCGTGCTCAGGGAACGGTGACGTTGGTAACTGGACAGATTCTTTCGAATGTAAAACTGATAGCTTGTGCTGGCCATGCTTGCGCCACGCGGGCGATCGCTGGCCGGTAGTCGAATTCCGGTCATGATCTCACCGCCGAAGTAAGGGCGGTATCGCGATGACCAACAACCGCTTGTCATTTCGGTCCCGGTGGCAATACCGGGTCGATTACCGCTGGGTGGTCGATTTTCTCGAATACCATTCCGTGCTCGGCCGGATCAAGGTCGTGATCGGCGCGGGTGGCCTGCTGATGCTGGTGAACGCCACGCTGATGGCCATCTCGCCCGCCGGTGTGCACGGCAGGGCCGGTACCGCGGTGACCATGCTGTCCGCCGTAATCGGCGGCTTGTGGGCGGTGCGCTGGTGGACGCTGCCGTGGCCGCGCGAGGCCGAATCGCTGGCCTGGATCGCCGCCATCGACGTCATCACCACCGTCGACAGCATGCTCGTCCAGGATCGTGTCCTGGGCGCCCTCGGCACCATCATGCTGGTCGCGACCGGCACCTACGTGGCGGTCTTCCACAGTCCGCGGATCCTGGCCCTGAGTTTGGGCTGGTCGCTGCTGTCGATCCTGGTGCTGTCGGCCACGATGGTGCTCGGCACCGGACGATGGCGCGGCGATATCGCGCTCGGCATCGCGGTCGTGGTGGCCAATCTTGCGGTGATCGGTGTGGTCCTGCCGACCGTGCAGCTCTCGCACTGGCTGCTGCGGATGGACGCGCTGTCCGATCCGCTCACCAGACTGCTGAACCGGCGCGGTCTCGACTCGCACTGGTCGGAACGCACCGGATGGGCCGGGCGCCCAACGGGTTACGCGATCGCGCTGGACCTGGACCGGTTCAAAGCCGTGAACGATACGTTCGGCCACCCGTTCGGCGACGAGGTCTTGCAGCGGACCGCGGATCGGCTGCGATCGGCGGCCGACTCCGATGCCCTCATCGCGCGTACCGGCGGCGAGGAGTTCGCGGTGGTCGGCTGGGTGCGCGACGTGCCGGCCGCCGTGGTCGCCGAGCGGCTGCGTGACGCGATCGCGACGATGCCCGGCCTGCCGATCACCATCACCGCCAGCGTCGGCGCCGCACTGTTCACGGCGTCCCGGACCGGCGAGCTGCCGCCGCATCCGCAGGTCCTGCGCGCCGCCGATGCGGCGATGTATCGAGCGAAGCGACTGGGCGGCAACACCGTTGTCCTCACCGAGGTGGGTCCGACCGCACCCGAGCCGGACCCGAGCTGTTTCGCCAAGGCCGGCGCCGAGGTTTCCAGGCTCACTCGACCGCGATACGAGCAGCACCGCCGATCCTGACCTCGTACGGTCTACCCACGAGGAATGGATACAGCGATGACAGCAGCGTCCGACAACGTCAGGCCCGCGGCCGCGGTCGACAACGGTCGTGCCGGACCACCCGACGCCGCCGAGGTGGCGCAACTGAACGACCTGCTCGATCATGTGCGCGCCAACGCGCTGCGCCTGCAAGCGGACTTCGGTGTCCCGCCGAGCGTGCTGCGCATCCGCGCGGGGGAGGTCACGGTCGAGGCCGAGTGGGCGCAAGCCGCCGCGCCTGACTTGGGCGTCGTTGCGCACCAGCATGTTTCGAACTCCGTCGAGGACGGGGGAGCGGTGGCGGTGGACGCGCGTCATGTCGTGCGCGCTCCTTCCGTCGGTGTGTTCTACCGGGCTCCCAAACCTGGCGCCGCGCCGTTCGTCGCCGTCGGCGACCACGTCGAGCCGAACACCCAGGTGGCGATCGTCGAAGTCATGAAGCTGATGATCCCGGTGCCCGCCGGAGTCGCCGGACGGGTGGCGGAGGTGCTGGGCCCGGAGGGTGGCCCGGTCGAGTTCGACGAGCCGTTGTTCGCCATCGAACCGGATGCGGCCACCGCCTGAACACTTCGTTCAGGCGCTGGCCGCGGAGGAGCTCAGGCAGGCACGATGGCGACGACGCGAGTCCAGCCCGCGCCTGCCCCGCCCACCGGTATCGGGAAACACGCGATGGTGAACCCGGTAGCGGTGGGCAGTTCTTCGAGATGCGCCAGCTTCTCCAGTTGCAGGTATTCGCGTTGCCGCCCGTAGATGTGGGCGGGCCACAGCGCGCGGGGATCGCGGCTACGGCGGTACTCGTCGATCATCTGCCGCATCGGCCGGTCGAGACCCCACGCGTCGATGCCGATCACCCGAATCCCTTGCTCCACAAGGAATTGCGTGCCTTCACCGCTGAGGCCCGGATAGCGGTCCAGGTAGGCCGCCGTACCCCAGAACCGGTCGGCACCGGTCCACAGCAGCACGATCTCACCGGGGGTCAGCTGGTGGTCGATGCTGTCGAGCGCACCGGCCAGATCCGCCGGGGTGATCGCGTCGCCCGCCGGCACGGCCCGCAGGTCCAGGCGAACGCCGGGACCGTAGCACCACTCGAGCGGCACCTGATCGATGCTGCGGGCCGGCTGCCCCGCACAGAGCGGACCGTAGTGCAGCGGTGCGTCCATGTGGGTTCCGGTGTGCGTGGTCAGCGTGACCGTCTCGTTGGAGATCGCCGTCCCGTCCGGAAAGTCCTCGGGCGCAAGGCCGAGCACGGTCGCACCGCTGCGATGATCGAGCAGATCGATCTTCACCGGCGTCGCCTCGCTCGGCGCGTCCCGGAGCACCACGCTCAGATCGATCAGGCGAGTCATGCTGCGGTCCCGGCCAATTCCGCGGTGATTCGCTCCGCCTCCATCTTGACCGCGGCCAGATCGGCGACGCTGTTGCGCTCGACCGCGGCCTGCAGCATCTCGTCGGCCTCGGCGTAGGTGTACTTCCCGGCGACCTTGCCGTCGACGGGTTCGCGCGCCACGAAGTCGTGGGTCAGCACCAGTTGGGTGCGGTCGTCGTCCAGCGGCAGCGCCCGCCACTCACCGCCCATATGCCCCATCAACGGCGCCTTCTCCAGCTGCTGGTAGGCGATGACGTGCCGGTCGGCGTCGAGGTCGCGCCGGGAGACCCACGACTGGTTCGCCCCGCTCACCTCGACCACGAGCCGGGCGATCTGGTGCGTCGGCGACTCCTCGAGGATGGTGACCTGCTGGGTCGGCGGGAAGATCTTGGCGTATCCCTCGACATCGGCCAGGACGCCCCAGACGACGTCGACCGGTGCCTCGACGGTGACTGTGTGTTCGGTGTGGTGCATGGTGGCTCCGTTCGTCGGTGTGCGGCGGGCGAGGAGATCCTCGTGGTTGGCGTAGGCGGCGTCGTAGGTGATCTTCGAGCGCCACTGGGAGATGAAGCCGTGGACGTGCGGCAGTTCGGAGAAGGTCCGCAGGTCCGCGATGGTCCGGCAGGAGAACTGCGCGATGGCGTCGGCGGTGACGCCCTGGGCGCCGTCGTCGACGGGCAGCCGAATGTGCGGGCCGTGGCCGAATTGTTCGATGAGGTCCGAACTTTCGGCGAGCGCGCGTAGTCCGGTGAAGAACTGGTCGCGGTCCTGTTCGCTGACCGAGTTCGCGAAACGGTAGATGATTGTGTGGATTATCAAGCGAGCCTCCGCTGGTCGAGTGCTGTCACGCTCGATCGTGCGCGGGCGGGCTCGAAGTTCACTCGTACCCGAGTTGAGGCGGCGCGGCAGGCACCGGCCGACCACCACAACCCCTCACGCGCTGCGTACGGAACGCTCCGTACGCAGCGCCGCGGTGGTCGGCCGGTCGAGGTGCCATCGATCCTGCCGCACCGAACGCCGACGGTAGTCCCGCCGATACGCACCAACGGGTGCCTAACGACTTGGCAGGCTGAGATTCATGACGACGCCAGCCGATTCCCGGTACACCTCGTCCCCGGACGCTGTCGCGGGCCGTTGTCCGCCGCGGCTGGTGGGCCCCCTGTTCGGCAACTCCTGGCTGACGGTCACGGCGTACGCGCTGCGCGACGGGCCGATGCGCACGGGTCAGTTGCGCCGCAGCATCGGCGGCATCAGTCAGAAGATGCTCACCCAGACGCTGCGGCGGATGGAACACATGGCCTTGGTCGAACGCCGGCGTTATCCGGAAGCCCCGCCGCGCGTCGAATATCAGCTCACCGAGGCAGGAAAAGACCTGCTGCTTCCCATTTTCGCATTGGGGGCGTGGGCGCACCGCCACGGTGATGCGGTGCGCTCCGCGATGGCCGAGCATCCCGCCGGGCGGTAACGGCCCGGCGGGATCGCTGCTAATAAGCCACCCGGTCCTCGGTCAGCAGTTCCTGCTGGATCGACTGGAGCTCCGAGGTCGGCCGCACGCCCAATTCCGCATCGAGTACTTGCCACAGATCGCGATACGCCGCCAGCGCCTCCGCCCGGCGGCCACATTTGTGCAGCACCTTTATCAATTGCGCGTGCAGATTTTCGTTGAGCGGATTCTCCGCCACCAGTAACCGAAGTTGCGGAATCAGCCCTCGGTAATTACCTGTGCGCTGCTTGATTTCGATGTCGAGTTCGAGCGCCGTGAGTCGGACTTCTTTCAGATAGGTGACGTAGGCGTCGAGTACCTGGCCTTTCGGAATGCCGACCAAGAACGGCCCGCGCCATAATTTGCGGGTGATGTCCAAATGATCGATCACCGATTCCAGGTCGCCGAGTGCGTACGCTTTGGTGGCCTTGTCGACGTGCGCGATGTACGCCCGCACGTCGACCGACTCGTCGGCCACCTCGATCGCGTACCCGGACGGCCTGGTGACCAGGATGTCCTTGCCGCCGGACAGCGCCGCGAACATCTTGCGGGCGTGGTAGACGTAGGTTTGCAGGGTGGTGAGCGCGCTGCGGGGCATGTCCTCGCCCCAGAGCTCCTCGATCAAGGAATCCACGCTCACCGTCTCGCCGTTCTGAATCAATAACAAGCCGAGTAGTTGGCTTATTTTCGATTGTGTCAACAGGATCGGCCCTTCGTCGGCGACGATTTCGAACTGGCCGAGCAGCTTGAACCTCATTTTCCATTCCCCCCCGGGGTGTCGGACATGCGTCAAGACGGTCAACGTCGCACTGGTCGTAGCTGACCGTTGAATGTGTTCGAACCAAGAGTACGCCGCGCCCCGGCCGCAGCGGCTCCAATGACACTGGGCCAACGAGGAAATGTCGCTCGACTCAACCCATATCGTGTCGCTCGAATGCTATCGCGACTATTCTCCGCGCCCCAAGCCCAGACTTCTGTGGTCGGCACCTATGGGTGCTCAACGATAGCCTGAGTTTCACATTTCGGTTCGGTCACATAATACCTATCGTCCGAAAGGCTCATGTCCTGTTTATCTGATTCGTCACCGCAAACCGTGCCGTAATGCCGCGATCTGGTCGCGTACCATGCGTTGCGACACGGCGGCATGCGCGAGTCCGATCGACGCGTGGAATGTGCCGAGATAGTGCACGATCTCGGTTTTCACGCCGGCCTGAATCAAGCGGTGCGCGAAGGAAATTCCCTCGTCGCGCAGCGGGTCGTACTCGCAGACCCCGACGAACGCGGGCGGCAATCCGGAAAGGTCCACGGCCCGCGCCGGTGCCGCGTACGGCGACGGTGGGCCATCGCCCAGGTAGTGCCGCCAGCACCGGCTGAGCGCGGTGCGGTCGAGCATCGGCGTGTCCACGAAGGACCGCGCGGAGACGGTGGCGAGGCGGTCGTCGAGCTGCGGAAAAAGCAGGTACAGGAACGCGATTCGGGGGCCGTGCCGGTCCCGTGCGAGCAGCGCGACCCCCGCGGCCAGCCCGCCGCCCGCACTGAAGCCGCCGACGCCGATCCGATGTGGTTCCACCCCTAGTTCCACTGACCGGTCCGCGGTCCATTCCAGGGCGGCGTAACAATCGTGCAGGCCGGCCGGGAAGGGATGCTCCGGCGCGAGCCGGTACTCGGGGGACACCACGACCGCGCCGACCTGATCGGCGATGCGCGACGCGAAGGTCTGCGCGGTATCCAGATCCCCGGTCACGAAGCCACCCCAGTGCGGAAATATCAAGGCAGGCAGGGGTTCCGGCCGATCGACCGGACGATAGATCCGCACGGTGACCGGTCCAGCGCCGGGTGGGCCGGGTATCGGCCGGTCCACGATCGTCACCCGCGACGCGGCCTCGTAGGCGGGCTGACGAGCCATCACCGCGCGCAGCGCGGCGCGCGCGGCCACCGGATCCGAATAGTCGAGCGGTCGTAGCTGCGGCACGAACGGCGCCAGCTCAGGGTCGAAATCGTAAGTCACCGGCCCACTCCCGTCGTTCGTCGCCACCGCAACAACCGTCGCCCGGCCCGGCCGGACGCCGCGGGCGCCACCGCATGCAGGGTCAGCCGATCGTCGGCCAGCTCGGCGTCGCGGTGTTGCCGGGTCCCGACCAGATAGTCGTGCGAGCTGACCAGCACCCGGTGGATCACCTGCCTGCCGCACAGCTCCCAGGTGCCCGCATACCCCATGAAGCCGGGGCCGGTGCCCGGCGCGCGCATCATGCTCACCGACATGTGACCGTCGGCGGCGTAGAAGAGCAGGCCGCACGGATCGGCGCCGAGTGGCCCCTCGTGCACGCCGCCGTCTTCGCCGATGCTGCAATAGGCCTCCAGCCACCAGGTGCCGATGAGGTCCGCCGCGCGCATCCCGCTCACCCGCCGACCGAGGACGACGTCATGAGGATCTCGTCGACCAGCGCGGTGGTGTGCGTCGCCGACCGGAAGCGCTCGTGGTCGAGTACCTCGGCGAGGAACGCCGCCGTGGTGCGCAACTGTGGCCCCGACATCCGGAATTCGTCCAGCGCGCACCGCATTCGGGCGATCGCGCCGTCGCGGTGCGGCGCCCACACGATCAACTTGGCGAGCAGCGAGTCGTAACTGGCCGGCACCACGTACCCCGGATAGACGTGCGTATCGACCCGCACGAAAGGCCCACCGGGCGGCACGAATTCGGTGATGGCGCCCGGCGCCGGGGCGAACCCGTGCGCGGGATCCTCGGCGTTGATCCGGCATTCGATGGCGCACCCGGTGGGCACCACATCGGCTTGGGACAGACCGAGCACGCCGCCCGCGGCGATGTCGAGCTGGGCGGCGACCAGATCGATGCCGGTCACCATCTCGGTCACCGGATGCTCGACCTGGATCCGGCAGTTGACCTCCATGAAGTAGTAGTTACCGTCGGGCGCGAGCAGGAATTCGAAGGTGCCCGCGCCGACATAACCCGCGGCCAGCGCCCCGTCCACCGCGGCGCGGCCCATCCGCTCCGCCAACCCGGTCGGCAGTTCGGGCGCCGGGCTTTCTTCGATGAGCTTCTGGTGTCTGCGCTGCACGGTGCAGTCGCGTTCGCCGAGGTACACGCCGTTGCCGTAGCTGTCGCAGAGCACCTGCACCTCCACGTGCCGGGTGTGCGGCAGATATCGCTCCACGTAGACGCGGCCGTCCCCGAACAAGGCCTGGGCGACCGCCTGCGTGCGATGGAAGGCCTCGTCGAAGTGCTCGCCGTGTTCCACCACGGTCATGCCGCGCCCACCGCCGCCGGCGGACGCTTTGATGATGACGGGGAACCCGATGCGCGCGGCCAACTTCCGGGCCGACGCGTGATCCAGCGGCTCGATACTGCCCGGCAGCAACGGAATTCCCACGTCCGTCATCAGCGCCCGCGCGGACGACTTGTCGCCGAGCTTGTCCATCACCGACGCGGGCGGGCCGATCAACGTGATACCGAGTGACTCGCAGGCCTCGGCGAAATCCGCTGACTCCGACAGGAATCCGTAGCCGGGATGGATCGCGTCGGCGCCGGTCTGCTCGGCCGCCTGTAGCACGGCGGCGGCATTGAGATAGCTGCGGCCCGGGGGAGCGGGCCCGATCTGGACCGCCTCGTCGGCGAGACGAACCACCGATGATTCGCGATCCGCGGTCGAATGCACCGCGACCGTGGCGATGCCGAGCTCGCGACAGGCTCGGGCGACCCGCACCGCGATCTCTCCCCGATTGGCGATCAGTACCTTGGTGAACATTTCCTACCTCCGCCGGGCCCAGTCTTCGATGTCGGCCAGCTCGGTCTCGACCGCGACCGAGGCGCCGAAGCCGCGGAAGCGGGCCCGCCGTGCCAGCCGCAGCTGTGTCGGTGCCAGCCCGCCCAACTCGTGCAGCGCGGCGGTCAGTGCGGACCGGAGGGTCTCGGCGGCCCGGACCGGGTCCGCGCCGACACCGCCGTCCGGCTCCGGCAATACGCCGTCGACCACGCCGAGCCGCAACAGTTCCCGGGCGTTGAGGCGCAAGGCCTGTGCCGCCGCGGTGACGGCCGTGTCGTCCTTCCAGACGATGGCCGCGCAACCCTCGGGACTGATCACCGAGTACACGGCGTCGGAGAACATCAGCACGCGGTTCGCGACCGCCAAGGCCAGCGCGCCGCCGCTGCCGCCCTCGCCGATGATGACGGCCACCACCGGTACCGACAGCGTGGCCATCAGCCGCAGGTTCTCCGCGATGGCCACCGCCTGGCCGCGCTCCTCGGCGTCGGCGCCGGGGTAGGCGCCGGGGGTATCGATGAGGGTCACGATCGGCACGCCGAGTTTGTCGGCCATGCGCATCAGCCGCGCCGCCTTGCGATAACCGGCCGGCGAGGCCATGCCGAAGTTGCGCTCGGCCAATTCCCTTGGGGTGTGACCTTTCTGTGTGGCCAGCACCATGACCGGCAGCCCGTCCAGGCGTGCCGTTCCGCCGATCAAGGCCGGGCACTCGCCGGAGATCCGGTCCCCGTGCAGCTCGCGGAAGCCTTCGAAGGCGTACCCGAGATAGTCCAGCGCGGTAGGCCGATCGAGTGAGCGTGCCTTGCGCACCTGGTCCCACGGATAGGCGTGCGGCAGCTGATCCGGGTCGGTGACTATGGCGGACGAGCGGTCGGAGCGCCGGGCCGGGATCTGGGGCTTGTCACCGGCGCCGTTCAGTCGCAACAGGTTTCCCAGCTCGGCCCGCAGCTGTGGCCTGGGCACGATCATGTCGATGAAGCCGCGCTCCAGCAGGAACTCGGCGGTCTGGAAGTCCGCCGGAAGCTGTTGCCGGATGGTCTGTTCGATGACCCGCCGTCCGGCGAACCCGAGGCGGGCACCGGGTTCGGCGATGATGATGTCCCCGAGGGTCGCGAACGAGGCCGCCACGCCGCCGAAGGTCGGATCCGCGATCAGCGAGACGCACAGCACACCCGCCCGATCGAGATCGCTCAGGGCCGCACTCGTCTTCGCCATCTGCATCAGCGACAGCGCGCCCTCCTGCATCCGCGCGCCACCCGAGGAGGTGACCAGCAGCAGCGCAATGCGTTCGGCCAGCGCGGTTTCGATGGCCAGGGTGATCAACTCGCCGACGGCGGTGCCGAGGCTGCCGCCGAGAAACCGGAAGTCCATCACCGCGGCGATCACCGGGTGGTCGTCGATGGTCAGGCGCGCGCAGAGCACCGCCTCCGCCATCCCGGTCTGCGCCTGAGCCTGGGACAGCCGCTGCCAATAGGGCACCGTGTCGACGAAGCCGAGCGGGTCGGTATTGGTCATCTCGAACGGCAGCAATGTGAATCGGCCGTCGTCGGCCAGCTGCGTCAGCCGCTCGCGGGCGGTCACCGGCAGATGCGCGGCACACTCGGGACATACCTGGAGATTGCGGCGCAACCGTCTGCCGTAGATCGGCGTCTTGCAGGCACGGCACAGTACCCATTCGACGTCGGCCGCCGGATCATGGTCCGCGACAGGCGTGTTCATCACAGTTTCGGTCATCGTGCTTCCTCGGCGTTGTCGATCACCTGATGGGAGAAGGCGATTGCGGCCGACTCGACCTGCAACGCCTGATGTCCGGCCACCGAGTTGATGTCGCGCCAGAAGCGCTGCACCGGGTGGCCCGCGGCCTGACCGCTGGTGCCGACCGCGCGCAGCAGCCGGTTGGCGACGCCGACGAGCAGGTCGGTCGCCACCGCCACGTCGCGCCAGTTCCGCATGGTGTCGTACGTGGTGATCGGTGGGGCGTCGGCGGTCGCCGCCGCGCGACCGAGCAGCAGTTCGGCCGCGTCGATCTCGGTGGCGGCGCGGGCCAGGGTGACGTCGTGCGAGGTGCGGTTGAACGTCGGCATGCCGGGCAGGGCCGGCTTCGGCTGGTTCGCGGCGGCGCGGATCTTCGGGGTGACGTGGTCGAGCCAGCCTTGCAGCGCGCCCTTCGCCGCACCGAGCGCGGGGTAGGCGAACATCATGGTGGTGGCCTGCATGGGGACCGAATGACACGGCGCGGCAGAGTCGTTCGCGCGTCCGGCGAACAGATCGGCGCGCCCGATGGTGCGTGCCTCGGGGACGAAGACATCCTCGACGATCACCATGTTGCTGCCGGTCGCCGCCATCCCCATGTTGCGCCAGGTGTCCACCGTCCGCATCGCGGCGCGGGGCACGGCGAGCACCCTTGGCTCCGGCTCGCCGTCGCGCGGCACCAGCGCCGTGAGCATGCCCCAATCGGCGTAGTCGATGGCGCTCACGAACGGCCAGGTGCCCGACAGTCGATAACCGCCGGGGACGGGTTCGGCGGTGCCGGAGGGTGACAATGCCGCCACCAGCAGGGCATCCGGTCCGTCGGCCCAGATCTCCCGGTAGCCCGCGGTGGGCAGATGCGCCGCCATCCGCGAGGTGTGCGCGGCCAGCGAGGCGCACCATGCGGTCGCGGTGCAGCCGGTGCCCAGCGTGGCGACCGCCCGGCCGAGGTCGGCGAAGGTGCCCATCGTGCCGCCGCACTCGGCGGGCACGAAGTGTCGCGGAAAGCCCGCGACGACAAAGGATTTCACCACGTCGGGAGCCAAGCGCCGACTCGCCTCGGCGGTCGTGGCTTCGGCGGCCGCGACGGCCGCGACGTCGTGCGCCGCGGACTGCAACAAGGTCGGGCTGTTCTCGGACTCGGACATGAATTCTCCTCGGCTCATGGGTGATTCGGTGGGCGTCGGTCCCGGTTCGTACCGAGGCCGTCCGGCACATCGGAGACCACGGTCGCAGCGGCGAGTCGAGATCCGCTCGACGCCCGCTGGGGCACCCGGCACCAGCCGGATTCGACCGGAATCCGAGCGGGCAGCGCGACGCTGAGCGTCATGAATCCGGCGATCACCGCGGCCGACGACGAGTTGCGTGCGTTTCTCGGCCATGCGGAACTTCCAGCGATGCTGATGACCGTGGCCCACCTCACCGGCGACCTGTCCGTGCTGCGCGACGACCTGCGCGCACCGGGCTGGCTGTTCGCGCCGCAGGGGGGCCTGACCGACGCCCAGCAGGCGCAGGCCCGCGAGCTCGCCTTCGCGGCGTTACGGCGGCTGCGCGACAACGGATCACCCGCGGCGCCGCCCGACCCGGCGCTGCTGCGGGCGATCACCACCTGGGCCATGGGTTCGGACACCGCGGACCTCATCGGGCTGCTCAGCGAGGAGATCGCGCTACCCGAGCACGATCCGAAGGCGCCGCGCTGGACTGCGGGCGGCGCGGCGGAACCGTTCAGCGTGGCGATCGTCGGCGCGGGTTTCAGCGGATTGCTCGCCGCGTACCGGCTCGCCCAGGCCGGCGTCGACTTCGTGATCTACGAAAAGAATCCCGAGGTCGGCGGCACCTGGTTCGAGAACTCCTATCCCGGCTGCCGCACCGACGTGGCCAGCCACCTGTACAACTATTCCTTTGCGCCCAAACCTGATTGGCCCGAACACTTCTGCACGCGGGACGTGATGCTGGACTACCTGCGCGACTTCGCCCAGAAGTACGGTCTCACCGAGCACATCCGGTTCGCCACCGAGGTTCGCGAAATGGCTTGGGACGACCGGGAACTGGTTTGGCAGCTGACCACGCACGGTCCCGGCGGCGACGAGACCGTCCGGCACAACGCGGTGATCAGCGCCGTCGGGCAGCTGAACCGCCCGCGACTG
Organism: Nocardia suismassiliense; assembly: GCF_900269665.1. Classification (GTDB taxonomy): domain Bacteria; phylum Actinomycetota; class Actinomycetes; order Mycobacteriales; family Mycobacteriaceae; genus Nocardia; species Nocardia suismassiliense. The sequence goes on along the minus strand of NZ_LT985361.1, from coordinate 5,450,461 downwards.
CCGGACATCCCGGGCCGCGACGAATTCGCCGGACCCGCTTTCCACTCCGCGACCTGGGACCATTCGGTGGACCTCACCGGCGCGCGGGTCGCGGTGATCGGCACCGGGGCGAGCGCCTATCAGCTGGTGCCCGAACTCGCCGGCACGCCCGCGGAAATCACTGTGTTCCAGCGCAATCCGCCGTGGCTGCGGCCGACCCCGCACTATCACGACACACTGTCCGAGGGCGCGCAGTGGCTCTTCGCGCAGGTGCCGTATTACCTGCAGTGGTATCGCTTCTGGCTGTTCGCCCCGGGTCTGCGGGGGATTCTGGAGGGCTGGATCGTCGACGAGGACTATCCGCCGAGTGAGCACGCGGTGTCCGCGCGCAACGAGGAGTTGCGGGCGTCGTTGTGGCAAGCGATGCAGGCTCAGCTGGCCGATGCGCCGGAACTCCTGGACAAGGTGATCCCGAAGTATCCGGTCGGCGCCAAAAGAGTGCTGCGCGACAACGGTCGATGGTTGGCGACGCTGAAGCGACCCGATGTGCGGCTCGTGTGCGACCCGATCGAGCGCATCAGCCCCGCCGGAGTGGTCGCGAACGGCACCGAGTTCGACGCCGACGTCATCATCTACGCCACCGGTTTCCGCGCCTCGGAGTTCCTGCTGCCGATGCGGGTCACCGGCCAGAGCGGGGTCGACCTGCACGAGATGTGGAACGGCCAGTCGCGCGCGTATCTCGGTATCACGGTGCCGCAATTCCCGAACCTGTTCTGCCTGTACGGGCCGAACACGAATCTGGTCGGCCAGGGCGGCAGCATCGTGTACTTCTCCGAATGCGGCACGACCTACATCCTCGACGCGATCCGGTTGCTGCTGGCGAACGGCAAACGCGCGCTGACGGTCCGCAAGGACGTGCACGATGCCTACAATGCCAGGGTCGACAACGGCAACCGCAATCGCGCCTGGCAGCGGACGACGGTGGGCGGCTGGTACAACGAGAACGGCCGCTCGGCGGTCAACTGGCCGTTCACCGCCCGCGAATACTGGGCGCGCACCAAGCGGGTGAATCCGGCGGATTACGATCTCTACTGATCGCAACCCGCCGGAACACGACCTAGTCGGGCAAACGGATCGAAAAAGAATGCCGGAACACGTCATTGGGGTCCCAGGTGCACTTGGCGCGCTGCAACCGGTCGTAATTGTCACCGAACATGAAGGTCGGCCAGGCGACACCGGACTTGTTGTACCGGTCATCGAAGATGTCCGGGTCCGGCGAGTTGATCTGGCAGCCTTCGTAGCGATCACCGGGCACCGGATATCCGCCGGTCGACGCGAACGTCTGACCGTAGATATCCCGCACCCAGTTGAGGTGCATGTCGTCGTCGGCGGCCTCGGTCCAGTAGGCCTGGAACCAGGCGAAGAAGGATGAATCGCGTTGGAACACCGGCGTTTCCGTCGCACTGAACGAGTTGACCTTACCGCCGGCGATCGCGCCGAGCTGCAGCACCGCCGCGCCGGGCGGCGGGGCCTGGTAGTCGGAGCGGGTCATGTTCCGGTAGATCGCCGCGATCTGCTCGTCGGTGAAGTTCTGCCGGAAGTAGGCCGCTTTGACCGTGCTGCGCAATGTCGCGTTGGTCATCACCGTGGGATTGCTCGTGTCGACCGTCTCGGTGGAGGCCCACCAGCCCAGCCTGCGGCGCGGGAACGGGCCGGTGATGCCGGTGCCCGCGGTGACGGTGGCGAGGTAGTCGTCGAGCAGCTTCTCCGCGCCGGGCACGGTCGCGTCGACCTGGGTGAGCATCCCGATGCCGCCGCCGGACACATGCCCGACGAAGATCATGCCCGCCAACTCCCGGCCGGGGGAGTCCGGATGCTTGTTGTCCACATGCCATTGCCCGTGGTTGCGAAGCAGATTCGCGAACTTCTCCTCGTCCAGTACCGCCCACGGAATGAATTGGGTGTGGATGAGAACTTCGGTCGGTGGTTGGGGCAGTTGCGTCTCCGGATCGTCGCCGAAGGCATCGCGCGAACGGAACCAGAACCGGGTGATCACGCCGAAGCTGCCACCGCCGCCCCCCGAACACGCCCACCAGAGATCATTCAGCGCGCCGGTGTCGTCGCGGCAGGCGACCACCGCCCTGGCGCAGCCGTCGGCGTCGACCACGACGATCTCGACCGCCTCGAGCAGATCGCTGACATTGCCGTGCATCCGGGACAGCAGCCCGTGGCCGCCGCCGGTCGCGTGACCGGCGATACCGGTCGACGGGCATACGCCGCCGGGCAGCGTGACACCCCAACCGCGAAAAAGCGTTTCATAGATTTCGCTGAGCAGCGCGCCGCTCTCGATCGCGAATGCGCAGCGGTCCCGGTCGTAATAGATGGCGTTCATCTGCGACATGTCGAGAATGACTTCGGCCTCGGCGTGGTAAACGAGATCGCCATACGAATGGCCGCCGCCGCGAATGGATATTCGTTTGCCGGAGTCGACCGCCTCCTGTACGGCCCGCACCACCTGCTCGGTGTTACCGACCAGCCAGACCGATTCCGGCGCGGCGACGAATCGCCTGTTCCAGCCGACGACCATTTGTGGATAACGTTTACTGTCGGGCGTGATGATCACCGGCCCGAATTCCGTTGCAGTCGACGTGATTTCCTGCACAGCACCCTCCCGTAATGCTCGCATAAAACATCCGGCGTCCGGCCGATCGGTCGCGGACGCCAAGGCACAGAAAAGAAATCCATCCCCTTGCGGTGAGGTTATCGCCAGGCCGGGCGGGCGGACAATCGCTCGAAGGTACGGGTTCGGCTACTCGACCGGCTAGTTCTGCCGGCCGCGCGGAAGTGTGAGGATGAGAGGACGAACAGGTTCGAACGTCGGCAAGGGAGGGCCATGCAATCGAACAGCACGACCGTGGTGGGGGAGGACGCGCTGGCGCCGCAGAAGACGCTGGTCAGCGATTTCATCCGGCTGTTCTACAACGAGAAGAACTTCGACCGCGCCGCCGAACTGCTCAGGCCGGATTTCGTCAACCATCATCCGGGCGTGGGAGTGGGACGGCAGCGCACCGTGGACACCTTCCGCAAGGAGGTCGGTGATCCGTTTCCGGAGTTCACCTTGACGATTCGGCGGATGGTGGCCGAGGACGACCATGTGTGGACGCACGGATTGGTGCAGCTCGAACCGGACGGCCCCGTCGTGATCGTGGTCGACATCTGGCGCATCGAGGATGGTTTGCTGGCCGAGAAATGGGACGTGCATCAGGGAGTGCCGGAGGGGTCGAGCGTGGCGGAGATGATTTCGGACTGGCCGTCATGATCTAGGCAGTGCCGCGGTCGGAAAACCCAGGGACCGGGCGATGGCCGCGGCCTCACCGCGCGAACCCGCGTTGAGCTTCTTCAAGATCCGCGCCACATGGAACTTCACCGTGTGTTCGCTGATGTGCAGATCGTCGGCGATCGCGCGATTGCGGTGCCCGAGCACGAGGTGGCGCAGTACGTCGACCTCGCGCGGATTCAGCGTGCTGCGCAGGTCGGAACGCGGTATCTCGCGGACCAGCAGCGGTAGCCGGATGGTGACGGTGGCGCCCCAGCCGGGCACCGCGTCGAGTTCGAGCGACCCACCGAGCACGGCCACACGATCGGTGACCCGGTGCGGGGTGAACGACTCGACGGTGAGCGTGCCGGGCCCGTCGTCGCGGATCGTCATCAGCAATTCGGTGTCGGCCAGATCCCAGCACACCCGGATTCGGCTGATCCCGTCCTGCGCGAGCATCGACAGGACGCAGCCGCGCGCGACTGTCCGCGCGATCTCGGTGACGTGCGACGGAATATGGCGCTGGCCGCCGTCGAAGGCCGAGTATTCGAGGGTGACGGCGCCGTAGTGCGAGAGCATGCCGAGCATGTCCGACAGCCGGGTGTAGGCGCGGTCGGCCCGCTCCTCGCCGAGGATGTCCGCGACCCGGTCCACGTCGTCGACCGAACGGTGCCGGATGATCGCGGAGACCGCGATGTCGACGGCCGTCCGGCGGGCCGTCGCGTCGTCGAGATCCCGGGCTCGCAGGGCCGCCAGCAGCGTGGACAGGGTGGCGGCGTGCTCGTCGGCGAGGTCGGCGATCGCGCGGACCCGATCGCCGCCGGCGAGCAGCCCCGAGGATTCGACGGGTGCGACCGTCTGGATCAAGTCGCGGATGCGTGCCGTAGTCAGGTCCCACAGCTGCTGCACCGTCTCGGCGGTCGCCGCGGGCGGCTCGGCGTCGCCGTCGGTGACGACCGCGAGCAACGCGCCCGCGGAGTTGGGCGGGGACGCCGCGAAGGCGAGCACGTCGCGCGGCGCGCCGGCCAGCACCGCGCGCCCGAACCTCGGCGTGCCGACATCGACTTCCCGTGCCAGCGCCGACATTTCGGTCGTGCTGACGCACTCGGTGAGCTCGGCGTCGCCCGTCGCCCACAGTGGTGATTTCGGGCAGTCGCCGGTGAGCATGATCAGCGCGCGATGGTCGATCAGCTCCAGGAGAATGGTCGACAGGGTGGCCAGAATTCCGCTCAGTGGCGCACGCATCAATTCGTTCGCCGACGCCAAGGCCCTTGCCGAATTTCCCCAAGCCCCGCCTGCCATAGGCCCGAGAATACGTCGCTCGGCCACAGGTGTCGCCGGTATCACCGAGCCGCGACCGAGCTGTGCTCGACCAGGACTCGAGCCGAGCCACTCAGCATTACTCCAGACATCAACCCTGGAGAGAGGTCGTGTTGAGCAAGATGACCATGATCACCGAGCCCGTTGGTTCCGTGCGATGACGCCCCGCGTGGTGATTACCGGAATAGGGGTGCGTGCCCCTGGCGGCAACGGCATCAAGGAATTCTGGAACCTGCTGACCGAAGGCCGCACGGCGACCCGGCGAATTTCGTTCTTCGACCCGTCGCCCTACCGCTCTCGGGTCGCCGGCGAGGCGGATTTCGATCCGGTGTGGGAAGGCCTGAGCCAGCGCGAGATTCGCCGGATGGACCGGGCCACCCAGTTCGCGACGGTGTGTGCGCGCGACGCGGTGGCGGCCAGCGGGCTGAACTTCGAGTCGATCGACCCGCATCGGGTCGGCGTCACCCTCGGCAGCGCGGTCGCCGCGGCGACCAGCCTGGAGCGCGAGTATCTCGTGCTGTCCGACTCCGGCCGGAACTGGCTGGTCGACTACGAGTGGCTGTCCCCGCACATGTTCGACTACCTGGCGCCCAGCGTCATGCCCGCGGAGGTGGCCTGGACGGTCGGGGCCGAGGGGCCGGTGTCGTTGGTCTCCAACGGATGCACCTCCGGGCTGGACTCGGTGGGTCATGCCTGCCAGTTGATCCGGGAGGGCAGCGCCGACGTCATGCTCGCCGGCGCCACGGACACGCCGATCACGCCGATCGTGGTGGCGTGCTTCGACGCGATCAAGGCGACGACGACCAACAACGACGATCCCGAGCACGCATCGCGGCCATTCGACCGCTCCCGTAACGGTTTCGTGCTGGCGGAGGGCGCGGCGATGTTCGTGCTGGAGCGCTACGAGCACGCGCGGCGCCGCGGCGCGCACATCTATGCCGAGATCAGCGGGTACGCCAGCCGGTGCAACGCCTACCACATGACCGGGCTGAAGACCGACGGTCGCGAGATGGCGGAGGCCATCCGGGCCGCCTTGGACGAGGCGCAGATCGACGGCACCGCCATCGACTACATCAACGCGCACGGCTCCGGCACCAAACAGAACGACCGGCACGAGACGGCGGCCGTGAAACGCGCGCTGGGCGAGCACGCCTATCGGACGCCGATCAGCTCGATCAAGTCCATGGTCGGGCATTCGCTGGGTGCGATCGGTTCGGTGGAGATCGCCGCGTCCGCGCTCGCCCTCGAGTACGGGGTGGTGCCGCCCACGGCGAACCTGCACGAGGCCGATCCCGAATGCGACCTCGACTACGTGCCGCGCGTCGCGCGCGAACTCGACGTGCGGACCGTGCTCACGGTGGGCAGCGGGTTCGGCGGATTCCAGAGCGCGATGGTGCTGCGCCGCCCGGAAGGAACGACTCGATGATCACCGGCAACCCCGTCGTGACGGGCATCGGCGTGGTCGCGCCGAACGGGCTTGGGCTCGAACAGTTCTGGGACGCGACATTGCATGGCGTCAGCGGCATCGATCGGCTGACCCGGTTCGACGTATCGCGCTATCCGGTGCAACTGGCGGGTGAGATCACCGGCTTCGACGCCGCGGATCACCTGCCCGACCGGTTGCTGCCGCAAACCGACATCTCGACCCGGCTGGCGCTCGTCGCGGCCGACTGGGCGCTCGCGGACGCCGAGCTGAAGTCCGATGAACTGGTCGACTACGACATGGGCGTGGTCACCGCAAACGCTTGCGGCGGTTTCGAATTCACGCACCGTGAGTTCCAGAAGCTGTGGTCGCAGGGTCCGCAGACGGTGAGCGTCTACGAGTCGTTCGCGTGGTTCTACGCGGTCAACACCGGGCAGATCTCGATCCGCAACGGGATGCGCGGCGCGAGCAGCGCCCTGGTCGCGGAGCAGGCCGGCGGGCTCGACGCCATCGGGCACGCACGGCGCACCATCCGGCGCGGCACGCCGTGCGTGGTGACCGGCGGCGTCGACTCGGCGCTCGATCCCTGGGGCTGGGTTTCCCAGATCGCCGGCGGGCGTCTCAGCGACGCGGCCGATCCGGCACGTGCGTATCTGCCATTCGATTGCGCAGCACAGGGTTTCGTACCAGGGGAGGGTGGAGCCATCCTGATGCTGGAGGATCCCGATGCGGCCAGGGCTCGTGGCGCGAGCCACGTGTACGGCGAGATCGCCGGGTATGCATCGACTTTCGATCCGCCGCCCGGTTCGCCGCGGCCGCCCGGCCTGCAACGCGCCGCCGAGTTGGCGCTCGCCGACGCGGGTATCACGCCCGCCGAGGTGGACGTTGTTTTCGCCGACGCAGTGGCTCTGCCGGATGCCGACCGTGCCGAGGCAACGGCCATCGGCAACATCTTCGGCCCACACGGGGTGCCGGTGACGGCGCCGAAAACACTGACCGGACGGCTGTATTCGGGCGGTGGACCGCTCGATGTCGCCGCGGCGCTGCTCGCCATCCGGGACGGCGTGCTCCCGCATACGACGGGCACGCACGACGTGCCCGACGACTACCAGCTCGATCTGGTGCGGCAGACGCCGCGCCCGGCTCGGGTCTCGACCGCACTAGTACTCGCCCGCGGCCTGTGGGGTTTCAACTCGGCCGTGGTCGTACGGCAGGCGAGCGGCTGGCCCGCCCGTCCCGCCGTGTCCGAACACCGAACACACTCAGAGGAGACATCATGCGCAAGATCATGACCATCGACGACCTGCGACGCATCCTGATCGCCAGCGCGGGCGAACCGGATCGGCCGGTGTCCGACACCGAATTCGCGGACACCCTCTTCGAAGACCTCGGCTACGAATCGCTGGCGCTGATGGAGTCCGCGGCCCGGATCGAGCGGGAGTTCGGTGTCGGCCTGCCCGACGATCGGCTCATCGAGCTGCGCACGCCGAGTGAGTTCATCGCACTCGTCAACGAGGCCGCCTCGGATGCGGCGTAGGCGGCAGTCTTCATGCCTGCCACCGCCGATACGGCCGTGCTCTTTCGCGAGGTGATGGCGCGCTTTCCGAGTGGCGTCACGATCGTCACCACGACCGACGGGCCCCGGCCGGTCGGCTTCACGGCCAGCTCGTTCTGTTCGGTCTCCGCACAGCCGCCGCTCGTGCTCGTCTGCCTGGCGCGGAAAGCGAACTGCTATCCCGTCTTCGCGCACGCCGACCGGTTCGCGGTAAGCATCCTGGCCACCGGCCAGGGTGCCCTCGCGAGCCGGTTCGCGAGCAAGAACGGCGACAAGTTCGGTGCGGGCGGATTCGTGCCGACCGCGCGCGGCGGGCTGGTGGTCGCCGACTGCGTTGCGGCGCTGGAGTGCACCGTGCACGACCGGCGACCGGCCGGTGATCACCTGATCATGGTCGGTGCGGTGGAACAGCTTTGCGCCCCGAGCGAGCTACCACCGGCCGTCTACTGCGACCGCAGGTTCGCCGCCTTGGTGTAGCACGGGCGGTCGTTCAGCTGCGTGGCCGGGTAAGTCGTTCTACTCTCAAAGAGAGTACGCAAGAGCATCTTACGAGCTCGAGGGGAACGATGTCCGACACTGTTGCGCCGCCCCGAACCGATCAAGCTCCGGCCTTTCCGAGCGACCGGACCTGTCCTTATCAGCTACCCGAGCAGTATTCCCGGCTCCGGGACGGCGACGACTCGCTGCGCCGGGTGACCCTCTTCGACGGTCGCCCGGCCTGGGTGGTCACCAAGCACGAGACCGCCCGCGCGCTGCTCGCCGACCCTCGATTGTCCTCGGATCGGTCGCATCCGAACTTTCCCGCGGTGTCGCCCCGCTTCCGGATGTTCCGGAACGGCCCGCGGGTGTTCATCTCCCTCGACCCGCCCGAACACACCGTCAAGCGGCGGATGCTGATCAGCGAGTTCACCGTGAAGCGGATCAAGGGCATGCGGGCCGACATCGAGCGCATCGTGCACGGCTGCCTCGATGACCTGCTCGCCGCGGGACCGCCCGCCGATCTGGTCAGCCGGTTCGCGCTGCCGGTGCCGTCGCTGGTGATCTGCCGACTGCTCGGGGTGCCGTACGCGGACCACGAACTGTTCCAGGACGCGAGCAGGCGGATCGTGCAGGGGACCACCGCGGCGGAGGCGATCGGTGCGCGGGCGGAAGTCGAGGCCTACCTCGACGGGCTGATCACCACGTTGCAGAACCAGCCGGGTCCCGGGCTGCTGTCCGCGCTGGCCGAAGATCAACTGGCGCACGGCGGTATCGATCGGGGTGAACTGGTCGCGACCGCGATGTTGCTGCTCGTCGCGGGCCACGAGACGACGGCATCGATGATCGCGCTGTCGGTGATCACGCTGCTGGCCCATCCCGATCAGCACGCTGCCTTGCGCGCCGACCCCAGCCTCATTCCGGGTGCGGTCGAGGAACTGCTGCGCTACCTGGCCATCGCCGACGTCGGCGGCGGTCGATTCGCGACGGCCGACATCGAGATCGACGGCCACCTGATCAAGGCGGGCGACGGCGTGCTCGTCAGCAACGCCATCGCCAACCGCGACGGTTCGGTCTTCGCCGATCCGGACACCTTCGACGTGCACCGCTCGGCCCGCCACCACCTCTCGTTCGGCTACGGCGTGCACCAGTGCCTCGGCCAGAACCTGGCCCGGCTGGAACTCGAGATAGCCCTCGCGGCACTGTTCGAACGCATCCCGACTTTGCGCCTGGCCGTGCCCGTGGAACAACTGACCCTGCGGCCCGGCTCGACAATCCAAGGCGTCAACGAACTTCCGGTCACCTGGTGACCGGCGCAGAGGAGACCCATGCGAATAACCGCCGACCGAACCGTCTGCGTCGGCGCAGGCCTGTGCGCCCTCACCGCCCCCGCCATCTTCGACCAGGGTGACGACGACGGCCTCGTCGAAGTGCTCGATCCCGCCGCCGCCGACGACCCCGCAGTCCGCGAGGCCGTCGACCTCTGCCCATCCGGTGCCATTGCGCTGACGGAGTAGTCGCTTGTTCAGCCGGCAGGTCGGGCGATGATGACGGGGCAGTCGGCGCAGTGCAGCACGGCCTGGCTGACCGACCCGAGGGTCATTCCCGCGAAACCACCGCGGCCGTGGCTGCCGACGACGATCAGCTGCGCCTGTTCGGCGGTCTCGAGCAGCCGCTGGGCGGGCCGGGCTTCGGCGACCAGCCGGAGGACTTTCACGTCGGGGTACTTCTCGCCGTAGCCCGCGACGTTTTCGGCGAGCAGTTCCTCGGCCTCTTTCTGCATGTCGTGGCGGGGAATGTAGCGATTGAATTCGGACCAGGTGAGGACGGTGATCAGCGTGACCCGGCGGCGCGAGGCCTCGTCGAAGGCGATATCGAGGGCCAGTTCGCTGCTGGGTGAGCCGTCCACGCCGACCACCACGGGACGGCGGGAGCTCGGCGCGGGCTCCTCGGGGATGACCGCGACCGGGCAGTGCGCGTGCCGCGCCACCGAGGTGCTCACCGAGCCGAGCAGCCCGCGGCGGAAGGCGCCGAGCCCGCGGGTGCCGACGACGAGCAGTCGCGCATCCTTGGAGCGGTCGCACAGCACCGGGATCGGCGGCGCCTCGGCCACGACCGTGGTGATGTCGAGGTGATGCATGGGTTCGGCTGCGGCCCTTGCGGTTTCGGTCGCGGCGGCGACCGCGGCGGCCCCGGCCTTCCGGTAGGCGTCGTAGTCGAACTGATCGAAGGCGAGGCCGGGGCCGAAGTCCATCGGCGCACCGATGGCGTAGACGATGTGCAGCGGTGCGCCGTGGCGGGCCGCGTCGAGCGCGGCCCAGCGCACCGCCTCGGTGGCGGTGGCCGAGCCGTCGGTGCCGACCACGACCGGGGGATTGATGCTGTTGGTAGACATCTGAATTCGCGCCTCTCTGCCTTCGGAACCGTTGTTTTCCGGTACCCGTAGGTTAGGAATTCGGCACGTCCCGGCGCTGCTGGCGTTGGTCCCGAATCGAGAGGTCTTAGGGCAGCGGTGCGGACCAGCGCAGTACGGTGCCGCCGCCGGGTTTGCTGTCGATGCTGAAGGTGCCGCCTGCTTGTTCGGCGCGGGCGGCGAGGTTGGCCAGGCCGCTGCGGCGGGTGTTGTCGGCGCGGACGCCGGCGCCGTCGTCGGTGACCTCGATGGTGACGTCGTCGCGGATTTTGAGTTCGACCGCGACGGTGGTGGCGGAGGCGTGCCGGACGACGTTGCTGACCGCTTCGCGTAGGACTGCTTCGACATCGTCGGACAGGGGTGGGGCGAGGACGGTGACCGGGCCGGCCAGGCGCACGGTGGTGCGCAGGCCGGTGTCGGCGGTCATGTCGACGATGATGCCGTGCAAGTGTTTTCGGTACTTCGAGGAGTCGGCGGCGGTGTTGCTCTGCAGGTCGAAGATGGAGTGGCGGATGTCCTGCACGATCGCTTGCACGTCGTCGATGGTTTCGATGAGCCGGGACTTGACCTCGGGTGCTCGGGCGCGTTGCGCGGTGCCTTGCAGGGACAGGCCGACGGCGAAGAGGCGTTGGATGACGTGGTCGTGCAGGCCGCGGGCGATGCGGTCGCGGTCGGAGAGCACGTCGAGTTCGCGGCGCTGGCGTTGGTTGTCCGACAGTTGCAGGGCCAGGGCCGCCTGATCGGCGATGGCGGCCATCATCGACTGGGCCGCGGTGTCCAGTGGCGGTGCACCGGTGGGCCGCAAGGTGGTGAGCACGCCGATGACCGACTGGCCCGCGCGCAACGGAAGGACAAGGGCGGGACCGAAAGTGGCGGTGGAGTCGAAGAGGTCGGTGTAGGCGAGCTGGTCGACCGCGGCGGTGTGTCCGTCCCGGAACGCGGCGCCGGAGTGCGATTCGTCGACCGGGATCCGTTGTCCGAGTAGCTTTTCCGCGCCGGTGCCCGCGGCGGCGACCACCACCAACTCGGTCACCTCGTCCTGCGGAATGTCCGGGTCCTCGGGCAGCGCGAGGAAGGTGCACGACGACTCGGTGAGCGTCAGCGCGCGGTCGGCGACCAGGGTCAGCACTTCGTTCGGTTCGCCGCCCGCCAGCAGTTCGGTGGCCACATCGCGGGTCGCTTCGAGCCACTGCTGCCGCTGCCTGGACTGCTCGTAGAGGCGGGCGTTCTCGATGGCGATGCCCGCGGCCGCGGCGAGCGCCTGCACGACGACCTCGTCGTCCTCGGTGAACTCTTGACCGCCGGCCTTCTCGGTGAGGTAGAGGTTGCCGAACACCTCATCGCGGACCTGGACCGGGACGCCGAGGAAGGTGCTCATCGGCGGATGGTGCGCGGGGAACCCCACCGAGGACGGATGATCCGAAAGGTTCGACAGCCGAATGGGTTTCGGCTGCTCGATCAGCACGCCGAGCACGCCGTGGCCGCGCGGCAGATCGCCGATCATCACCCGGGTCCGGTCATCGATGCCCTCGTAGACGAACTCGGACAGCTGCAAGCTCGCCTTGTCGGTTTCGCGGACGCCGAGCGCGCCGTAACCCGCGTCGACCAACTCGATGGCGGTGTGCACGATCGAGCGCAGGGTGTTGTCGAGGTCGAGTCCGGCGGTGATCACCAGCATGGCCTCGATGAGCCGGTCCATGCGGTCGCGGACGTCGACGATCTGGGCGATCCGGTCCTGGACTTCGACGAGCAGCTCCCGCAGCCGGAGCTGCGACAGCGTTTCGGTCACCGGCGTTCGGCCGCCGGCGGCTGCGACAGGCGGCTCGCGATCCATACCCGGGATTCTTTCACGTCCGGACGTTTCGAATTCCTCCCGCCGGGCCTCGGAGTCGGGCGGCTTACCGCTCCCGGTCCGGCTGGTTCAGCTTGGAGGCCAGGACGGCGGCTTGGGTGCGCCGTTCGACGCCGAGCTTGGTCAGCAATCGGGAGACATAGTTCTTCACCGTCTTTTCGGCCAGGAACATCCGGCCCGCGATCTGCCGGTTGGTCAGGCCCTCGCCGAGCAAAGCGAGCAGTACGCGTTCCTGGTCGGTCAGGCTGGCCAGCGGGCCGGTCTTGGCCTCGGCTTCGGAACGAAGTTTGGCCATCAACGCGGCGGCGGCGCGGTTGTCCAGCAGGGATTTACCGGCGCCGACCTCGCGGATGGCTTCGATGAGTTCGAGGCTCTTGATGTCTTTGACGACGTAACCGCTCGCCCCGGCGAGGATCGCGTTGAGCATGGCTTGTTCGTCGGTGAACGAGGTGAGGATCAGGCAGCGCAGTTCCGGGTTCGCGGAGAGCAGTTCGCGGCACAGTTCGATGCCGTTGCCGTCGGGTAGTCGCACATCCAGCACCACCACATCGGGGCGCAGCGCGGGAATGCGGGCCAGGGCCTGGGAGAAGGTGCCTGCCTCGCCGATCACCTCGAGGTCGGGCTCGAGCCCGATGAGGTCGCCGACGCCGCGGCGGACGATTTCGTGGTCGTCGACCAGGAACACCTTGATCGGGGGCAACTCCGGCATTCCTCCAGGTTACGGAGCACTCGGGCGCGGGGCGACGGAGTTGGACCCTGTTCTGAGGACCTAAGTCCCTTGACTCATCGAGCTCGATGGAGTGCACGGGTGCCCCGGTTCGCCGCGCCGCCGCCGAACGCCGTGGGCGCGACCTTCTCAGGCACATGGGCCGGGGCGATCGGCGTCGGAAGTCCTACGGGCAAGGGCCGTCTTCCCCTTACCCGGGCCGATGCACCGGTGCGACGGTGGGTCGACAGGAGATGGAGGCCCGCGACATGGATTACGGATTACCCGACAGCACCACCCTCGACACCGCATTGGCACTCGCGGCGCGAGCGCCGTCGGTCGCCGACACCCAGCCGTGGCGCTGGCAGATCGGCAGTCGCGCCATCCACCTCTACCTCGATCCGGCGCGGGCGGCCGACCCCGATCAGCGCGGGCCGGTGCTGAGTTGTGGTGCGTCCCTGCATCATTTGCGCGTCGCCCTCGCCGCCCTCGGCTGGTCCGCGGTGGTCCGTCGACTACCGAACCCAGCCCAGCCCGACCACCTGGCGTCGGTGCGGCTGCTACGCCATCGCCCGACGCCGGTGGAAATCGCACTGAGCGCGGCCATTTCACGCAGGCACACCGACCACCGGCACTTCACCTCCTTGCCGATCCCACCCGGCTGCCTGGGCCTGGTGACCGAACGCGCCACCGCCCTGGGTGCGCTCGTGCGCCGAGCTACCGATCCGGCCCGCGAACAGGTGATCGATCCGAGCGAGCAAAGGCCCGATCCCGACTTCGCCGAGCTGCTGGTCATCGGCACGACCGCCGACGACCGCACCTCCCGCCTGCGCGCCGGCGAGGCCCTGAGCGCAGTCCTGCTGACCGCCACCAACATCGGCCTCGCCACCGCCCTGCTCACCCACCCCCTCGAAACCCCGGAGCTGCGCCGCACCGTCCGCACCGGCGTGCTCGACGGCACCGCCCACCCCCAGGCCGTCGTCCGCATCGGCTGGGCACCGACCGTCGCCGGATCGCCGGAGCCGACTCTCGAGGACGCGCGCAGCTGGGCCTGCCGCAGCAGTCACGCGGGTCCATGCTGAATGTGCCGGACAGCAGTATGGCGTCGGCATGAGCGCGATTCCACCAGGAGGATCACGGCCCGCAGCCTTCGGCACCGCGCCCGACGGGACCATTACGGGGTGGCCGCGGCGCTGGTGGGCGCGGGGCACCGCGTGGTGGTGGAAAGGCAGCGCGGCCGAGCGGGCACTCAGGAGGTGGCAGCCGCCGTCATGCTCGCGGGCGTACGGGTGCCGACGCGACACAGGGCGAGGCACCTCCGGCAGTTGATCCCCGCATCGTCCTGCGGAGGGCACAATGCTGGGACAGTGCTGGCACGTTTTCTGCCGGGGCTCCGGCAATTCGACGGCTACCAGCGGGCGTGGCTCAGGTCCGACCTGGTCGCTGGTATCACCGTGGCCGCGTATCTCGTTCCGCAAGTGATGGCGTACGCGACGGTGGCGGGGTTGCCGCCGGTGGTGGGGTTGTGGGCGGTGCTCGGGCCGCTGGCCGTGTATGCGCTGCTGGCTACTTCGCGGCAGCTGTCGGTGGGGCCCGAGTCGACGACCGCGTTGCTCACCGCGGTCGCGCTGGCTCCGCTGGCCCTGGGCGATCCCGAGCGGTATGCCGCGCTCGCGGCGGTGTTGGCGTTGCTGGTCGGCGGAGTGTGTCTGCTGGCGGCGGTCGCCCGATTGGGGGTGCTGGCGGATCTGCTGTCGAGGCCGGTGCTGATCGGGTATCTGGCGGGCACCGCGGGGATGATGATCGCCAGTCAGCTCGGGCGGGTCAGCGGGGTTCCGGTGACCGGGGAATCGATTGTCGCGCAGCTACGTTCGTTCGTGACGCAGCTGGACCAGTGGCACTGGCCGACAAGTGTGCTCGCGGCCGCGGTGCTGAGCGGGCTGCTGGTGCTGGCTTGGCGTGCGCCGCGGGTGCCGGGACCGCTGCTGGCAGTGCTGCTCGCCACCGGCGTTGTCGCGGTGTTCTCGTTGCAGCGCTACGGCATTCGGGTCGTCGGGACGATTCCCGCGGGCATCCCGGTGCCCGGACTGTCCGCGGTCGCGATGGCCGATGTGGCGGCGCTCATCCTGCCTGCGGTCGGCATCGCGGTAGTCGGCTTCTCTGACAACGCGCTCACCGCAAGGGCTTTCGCCGCACGCAACGGCTATCGCGTGGAGGCGAACACCGAACTGGCCGCGCTCGGCGCGACCAATGTGGCGGCCGGGGTGCTGCACGGGTTCCCGGTGAGTTGCAGCGGCAGCCGGACCACGATCGCGGATGCGATGGGCGCGCGCACCCAGCTGTATTCCATTGTCGCGCTGGGCAGTGTGCTCGCGGTGCTGCTCGGTGCCCGCGATGTGCTTGCGGCGTTCCCGTCGGCGGCGTTGGGGGCCTTGGTCATTTACGCGGCATTGCGGCTGATCGATCTGGCCGAGTTCCGGCGGATCGCCCGATTCCGGCGCAGCGAGCTGGTTCTCGCGCTGGGTACGGTCGCGGCCGTGCTGG
The DNA here is from genome assembly GCF_900269665.1 of Nocardia suismassiliense. Classification (GTDB taxonomy): domain Bacteria; phylum Actinomycetota; class Actinomycetes; order Mycobacteriales; family Mycobacteriaceae; genus Nocardia; species Nocardia suismassiliense. The sequence goes on along the minus strand of NZ_LT985361.1, from coordinate 5,434,876 downwards.
CGCTCGGCGTGCTGTACGGCGTGCTGGTGGCGATCGCGCTGTCGACGTTCGATCTGCTGCGCCGCATCGCCCGCGCGCACGATGCCGTCCTCGGCTTCGTGCCGGGTTTGGCAGGCATGCACGACGTCGACGACTATCCCGGCGCGAAACCCGTTCCAGGACTGGTGATCTACCGCTACGACGCCCCTCTGTGCTTCGCCAACGCCGAGGACCTGCACCGCGGGGCGCTCGCGGCGGTCGACTGGTGGAGCAAGCACGGCGGCGAGCCGGTGCGCTGGTTCGTCCTCAATGTCGAAGCCAATGTCGAGGTCGACCTCACCGCCCTCGACGCCGTCGAACAGCTCCGGGCCGACCTGGCCGCGCGGGACATCGTCTTCGCGATGGCCAGGGTGAAGCGGGACCTTCGTGACGACCTGGACGCCTTCGGGCTGACCGCAGCGATCGGGGAACACCACCTCTATCCCACATTGCCGACGGCGGTGGCCGCCTACGAGGCGGACCGCGAGAAGCGGTCGCCCGGTGGGTGACCTTGTTATCCGCCGGTGACAGCGCGATGCTCGAAGTCGATGGCAGACCCTCCGAAAGGACAGACCATGGCAGCCGAAAGTCCCTCGAACGCAATGCAAGACCCGACGATTCTGGTCGCCGTCGACGGCTCCGCGAGCTCGTATCAGGCGGCGGCGTGGGCGGCGGTCGAAGCCGTCCTGCACAACTGCCGGCTGCACCTGCTCACCTCGATGGCGATCCAGCCCGGCTTCGGACCAGGCCTCGGGCTGGGTGAGACGGATCTGGACTGGTTGCGCGTCGACGGCGAGCGCATCCTGACCGAGGCCAGCAGGGTGGCCCGGACGGCAGCACCGGGCGCGGCGCCGCACCTCACCACCGAGGTGTCGTTCGAACTGGTCATCCCGATGCTGATCGAGCGTTCGGCACAGGCGCGCATGTTGGTGGTCGGCAGCCGGGGGATCGGTGCCTTCCAGCGTGGGCTGCTGGGTTCGGTCAGCACCGCCACCACCCATCATGCGCACTGCCCGGTCGCGGTCATCCATGGCAGTGCCGCGATCGATGTCGTGTCGGCGACCCAGCCGGTCCTGGTGGGTGTCGATGGCACCGGCAACAGTGTGCCCGCGGTGGAGCTCGCGTTCGAGGAGGCGTCGCGCCGCAAGGTCGGGCTGACCGCGTTGCACGCCTGGAGTGACACCAGTGGTTTCGACCTGCCGGTTGCAGGCTGGGATGCCGCGCAACAGTCCGCCGAGGCCGTGCTCGCGGAGAGCCTCGCAGGTTACGCCGACCGCTATCCCGATGTCACGGTGCGCCGAATCGTGGTGGCCGACAGGCCCGTTCGATCCTTGCTCGACGAATCCTCGAGCGCCCAACTGGTCGTCGTCGGCAGCCACGGACGCGGGGGCTTCGCCAGCATGGTCCTGGGCTCGACCAGCAACGCACTGCTGCACTCGGTCGAGGTGCCGATGATCGTCGTGCGCGAACACTGACCGCACCGCCGGGCGCGGGGTCGAGAGCACTCGGCCCCGCGCTTTTTGTTGTCCCGTCGGAGCCTTGACAACTCGCTTCGGTAAGCGAAGACTTACGGTTCGTAGAGACTTACCAAGCAGGAGACGAATGGGGTGCGCTCGCCGATCGAATGCGGCGCACGATTTTGGAGCGCCTGGCTGAGAAACCGCAGGCGGTCGGTGAGCTCGCGCGCGAGCTGCCGATCAGCCGCCCTGCGGTTTCCCAGCATTTGAAGGTGCTCAAAGATGCGGGGCTGGTGCTGGATCGGGCCGTCGGTACGCGCCGGATCTACCAGTTGAATCCGGACGGGATGGGCGCGCTGCGTGCACAACTCGACCGGTTCTGGAGTCGAGCCCTCGCGACGTATCAACAGATAGTCGACGAAGATCAGGAGAAGTCATGACCCAGACCAAAGCCGAACCGGTGCAGTTGCAGATCGTCGTCAACGCACCGTTGGAGCGTGCGTTCGCGTTGTTCACCGAGCGCTTCGACGCGATAAAGCCGCGCGAGCACAATCTGCTGGCGGTCCCGATCGCCGAGACGGTGTTCGAGCCGCGAGTCGGCGGGCACATCTACGACCGGGGCGAGGACGGCAGCGTGTGCCGGTGGGCGCGGGTACTGGCCTACGAGCCGCCGAACCGGGTGGTGTTCACCTGGGATATCAACGGGCGCTGGGAAATCGAGACCGACCCGGACAAGACCAGCGAGGTGGAGGTCCGGTTCACCGCTGAGGACGCGGACCACACGCGCGTCGAACTCGAACACCGGCATATCGACCGCCACGGCGACGGATGGGAGGCGGTGCGCGCCGGTGTCGACGGCGAGGGCGGCTGGCCGCATTACTTGCAGCGGTACCTCGAGGCTGTCGACGAGGCTCGAGGCTGACGGGCTACGGCGCAGGCACGTGCCGGTGCGAGCGGGCCGCGGCTGGGCGGCTTGCCGCGGCCCGCTCGATCAGCGTGCCCGTCAGCGGACCGTGCGGGTCAGGGTCCTTGGTCCCGGGGCGACCGGACCAAGGTCTCCGAAAGCGGGACGGACGTTCATCCACGTCGCGTGGTGAACACGTCGGTCAGTGGGCGTCGTGGGGTCGGGGGCGGTTCGTGGTCGTCCGGGGCCGCGCCGATGCGAATGACGACTTGGGGCAGGCCGTCGTGGGCGGTGAGGCCGGCCAGCAGTCGGCGGCCTGCGGGGACTTCGGTGACGTGGGTGAGGGCGCAGGTGTGCAGGTCGGCGGCGGTGCACTCGAGCAGCACCGCCGATAGCGCTTCGCCCGTGTGCAGCCACTGCATGGCGGAGTCGCCGGTCGAGCTGAGCACGACGAGGCGTGCGCGGTCCTCGATCTCGGCGCGGCGCATCGAATGCGGCACCGGTGGAAACGCCCGGCCGACACCGACCCTCGCGAACTCGGCGTCGGAGACCATGGACGCCGGTGGGATGCCCTCCGGCATCTCGTGATGCCCGGTCCACCACTGCAATTCGGCCTGGTACTGCATGTCGTAGCGGCGTAGCGCGGCCGACTGCTCCGAAGCGGTCGACAGCCGTGCTCGCGCGCTCTCGTCGAGCACGTCGAGCGCGATGTCGTGCGGCGACACCAGCATTCGCAAGGTGTGCACGATGTCGTCCCAGCGTTGTGGCTCGAGCATCGGCAGCCGATCGGTGTAGCGGCGGTCGATCGCACTGGTGCGGGCGCGGATCCCGTCGGGCGGGTCGGGCCATGGCCGGAACTCGATGGTCGCCAGGTGCTGCGGTTCAGCGGGGTCGGGCAGGCGCACCGTGTCGGTGTGCCAGTGGTAGGCGGCGAAGGCGCTGCGCAGGTGATGCAGCCCGGCGCCACAGCTGATCAGCTGCTGGCGCCCCCGGGGATCGGTGGCCAGTAGTTGGCGGTCGGTGTCGGTGTAGAGGCGCAGCCGGGTTCCGTCGAACACCCAGCGCCACGGCTGCGTGTTGTGCACCGACGGCGCGCGACAAGCCAGCCGCATCGCCGCCAGCATCGTCGGGTGGTCCGGCACCTCGGGGTCTTTGTCGGTCATATCGCGAGTTTCGTCCGGTCCCGGCGCCGCCGATATGGCCTTTGCGCAGCTGATCCGGGGACCTCCGGCCCCAGTTCCGGCGGGTGCGGGCGGCAGGGTCCCGCTGAGGCAATCGGACCCTACGGCCTGGGACCTTCGGCCCTGCCCGCCCGCCGCGCGCGGTGGTGACATGGGAGCCGCCGGAAGCCGGTCGAGTCGAGGGCATTCCGCCGCATTCATCGAAGCGAAGGGTAGGAACACTGTTGCCGCGCGATCTGACACAACGCGAGATCCTGACCGACCTCGAACCGATGGCCGAGGACTGTGTGCACCGGCACCTGTCGATGACCAAGGACTGGCAGCCGCACGACTACGTGCCGTGGGACGAGGGCCGCAATTTCGCCGAGTTGGGCGGGATCGATTGGGAGGCCGGGCAATCGCGGCTCAGTGAGGTCGCCAAGGCCGCGATGGTGACGAACCTGCTCACCGAGGACAACCTGCCCTCCTACCATCGCGAGATCGCCGAGAACTTCTCCCGCGACGGCGCCTGGGGCACCTGGGTCGGCCGCTGGACCGCGGAGGAGATGCGGCACAGCACCGTGCTCCGGGACTATCTGGTGGTGACCCGCGGCGTCGACCCCGTCGCGCTCGAGCAGGCCCGGATGATCCACATGACCAATGGTTTCGCCTCCGGCGCCACCGCGGCCGACGTCGCCAGCGGCGCGGGTTTCCTGCATTCCGTTGCCTACGTGAGCTTTCAGGAACTGGCCACCCGCGTCACCCACCGCAATACCAGCCGGGTCTGTAATGACCCGGTCGCCGACCGGATGTTGCAGCGCATCGCCGCCGACGAGAACCTGCACATGATCTTCTACCGCACCATCTGCGGCGCGGCCCTGGACCTGGTCCCCGACCAGGCGATCGAGGCCATCGACGCGATCGTCCGGAACTTCCAGATGCCCGGCGCGGGCATGCCGAACTTCCGGCGCAACGGCGTGCTGATGGCCAAGCACGGCGTCTACGACCTGCGCCAGCACCTCGAGGACGTGCTCGCGCCGGTACTCCGGCAATGGAACATCTTCGGCCGCACCGACTTCACCGCCCGCGGCGAGCAGGTCCGCGAGCGCCTCGCCGCCTACCTCGACGACCTGGCGACAGTGAAGATCCCGAAATTCGAAGAGCAGCGCGACCGTTCGCTGGCCCGCGAGCGTGCAAGAGCCTGAGTGACGCTCTGGCACTGGGGGAGCCCGCCGTGATCGTTGAGCAGAACTACACCCCGCGTTGCTGAGTTGTCGCTTGTTGCGCTGGTCGGCCTCGGTGAAGATCATGGTGCGCCATTCGGCGGCCGTGATGCAGGTCACGGGTCGGGTGCGGTTAATTCTGTGGCGAGCTGCTGTCTTTATGGGTGAGCGCGCAGGACATCGCCGCGGTAACCAGTTGCTAGGAAAGGTAAGACCTTGGAGACGATCACCACGCCTGGGGGAGTCGAGCTGGCCTTCGATCGTATCGTCGGCGGCGACGCCGGAACGGTCATTCTGATCGGCGGTGCGTTCAGCTACCGCACATTCCCCAAAATGGTGGAGCTGGCCGATAAATTGGCCGAGCGCTACGGGTTGACGGTGGTGAATTACGACCGACGCGGCCGGGGCGACAGCACCGATTCGCCCGGCGTCTACGACGTGGCGAACGAGATCGATGATCTGGCCGCGCTGATCGAGGCGGTCGGCGGCAAAGCCGCGGTGTTCGGCTGGTCCTCGGGGGCGGGTCTGGCGCTGTCGGCGGCGGCCTCGGGGCGCGTACCGGGCATTACGAAGGTGGTCGCCTTCGAGCCGCCCTTCGTAACCAACGACGAAAACTTCGTGCCGCCAGCGGATCTCGCCGATCGGTTGCACGTGATGATCGCCGAGGACCGGCGGGCCGAGGTGGTGCGGTACTACATGACCAAGGGAATGGGTATGCCCGCCTTCATCGCTGCGATGATGCGCGTCACCCCGTTCTGGAAGCACCTGCTGGCCACCGCCCCGGCCACCGCGCACGACTGGGCGATCATGGGCCGCTTCATGCGCGGCGAGGCCTTGCGTCCGGCGGACTGGGCCGGCGTCGACGTGCCCACCTTGGTTATTTCCGGCGGCAAGAGCGGTGCCCTGTTGCGCACCGCCGCGCGCGCCATCACCGAAGTGCTGCCGAATGCGCGGCACGTGGAAGTGGCGAAGTTGAGCCACAACCCGAATGTCGAACTCCTGGTCCCGGTCTCGGGTGAATTCCTCGTCGGCGCGAGCCGATTCGTGGCCTGACTCAGCGGCCCATTTTCCACACCACACCTATTTCCGACGGAGCTTCGTCATGCCCAAAAACACCGGAATTTTCTTTTCGCGCAACGGCGGCGCGCGCTCGTTTGCTGCCCTGACCGCCGTGGCCTTGTCCGCCATACTGGTCACCGGCTGCGACAGCGCCGAGGCCACCGACCGCGCCGCCACCTCGGCGGTCCGCCCCGCGGCCGACCAGGCCTCCGCCGACGGCAAAGGCCACTACGCCGCGGTCAACGGCGGCAGGCTCTACTACGAAACCCACGGCACCGGCCGGCCATTGATCCTGTTGCACGGCGGCCTCGGCACCGGCGAATCCACCTTCGGCGCAATGATTCCCGAGCTGGCCAAGACCCGCCGGGTCATCGCGGTGGACCTGCAGGCGCACGGCCACACCCCCGATCTCGCGCGACCGTTGTCCTACGAGGCGCTGGCCGATGATGTCGCGGCACTGATCAACCACTTGCAGCTCGGCAAAGCCGACCTGCTCGGCTACTCGCTCGGCGGCGGCGTCGCCCTCCAAGTGGCTGCCCGCACCCCGGACCTGGTCGACCGGTTGGTCGTCGCCTCGGCACCTTTCCGCTACGACGGTTGGGTGCCGGAGACCCGCGCGGGCATGGCCGCCATGAATCCGGATGCGCTGCGCGAAACCCCGTTGTTCCAGCTCTACAGCGGTGTCGCGCCGGACCCGGCGGGCTGGCACGGTCTGGTCACCAAGACCAGGGACCTGCTCAGCAAGGAGTATGACTGGACGGCTCAGTTGGCGCAGGTCCGAGCACCCGCGCTCGTGCTGACCGCCGAGTCCGACGCGCTGTTCCGCGACCACGCCACCGACATGGTCGCCGGGCTCAACACCGGTAAGCCCGATTCCCGGCTCGAAATTGTGCCGGGCACAACGCATTACGACATCATGTACCGGGCTGATCTATTGCTACCGCTGATCGGCACGTTCCTCGACACCACCCGATAACCGCCCACCTCAGCGAGCCGCGACCGACACCTCGGTCGCGGCTCTGCTGTTGCGCCAGGCCGGTCAACCCAGCACGGCCGCCTCGGCGATGGTCTCGAGGAACGGGTGCACGAGTGGATTCTTACCCGCGACCGGCCACATCAGCCCGTAGTCGATCGTCGCCGCGTCGTGGAAGGGGACGAAGACCACGCCCGGCCGGGAGTGGAACTGGGCCGCGCGCAACGAGACGGTGCTGACGCCGACCCCCTGGCTGACGTGCACGAGCACCTCGGGCCAGAAGTTCGTCGCCGGTCCCTGCGGAATCGGGCGCCCCAGCGGTGTGTGGCGCGGGAAGTAGCGGTCCATCCAGTAGCTCGGGACGAGTTCGTCGGCGAGGGTGACCAGCGTGGTGTTGGCGAGGTCCTCCATCGATACCGATTTCCGCGTCGCGAACGGATGATCCTCGGGGACCATGAGCGCGCGCGGTTCGGCGAACACGACCGGCCCGGTCTTGATGTCGGGCTCGGCGATCGGGAACTCGGTGAGCTGGAGATCGACTGCGCCCGAACGCATCCGGCCGAGCGGATCGGTGAGCTGGATCTCCTCGATGTCGACCACCGTGTCCGGGTAGCGGAGGCGGAACATCTCCGTCGCCCGCACGATCAGGTTCCCGCACCACGGCGCGGAGAACCCGACCGTGATGGCCCGTTGGGCGCTGTTGCCCTTGCTCGCCGCGGTGACGCTGGCTGATATCTGGTCGTAGGCCGGGCGCAGTTCGTCGCGCAGCTGTTTGCCGAGGGGCGTGAGAGTCACTGTGCGGCTGTTGCGTTCGAACAGCGGCGCGCCGATGCGCCGTTCCAGCTTGCGGATCGTCTGACTGATCCGGCTCGTGGTCACGTGCAGGCGTTCTGCGGTCCTGCCGAAATGTAGTTCGTCGGCGAGCGTGAGGAAGGCCTCCAGCTCGAGGCGTTCCAGCATGCGTCTTCCCTCGTATCGTTGAGCGAGGCTCAACGTAGCATGCTCGATTCGGCCCTTGCGTTATGTGTTGCGACCTGGAACCGTGCGCCGACGTCGGTCCGGAACGGCCAGCCGGTCGGCGGTAATCGGCGGGCTGTCGGCAGTGCATTCCGGACCTTCGGGGGGAGGTGGCGGGTCGGGGTCGTGCGTAGCGTAAATCGGCGTGGATATGGCCTTTTCGAGAAAGCGTGTTCGTAAGATCTGGCTGCTCGCGGGCGTTTCAGCGTTGGTTCTAGGCGGGTGCGCGGTGTCGGCGGCGGACAGTTTTGTCGCGGATATTCGGGCCGACAGTAATCGGGACGGTGTTGTCGACGGCAACGATGTCGGCGGTCGGAACGGGAAAGGTCGGTGGACAGCGGAATACGGCGCTGTGCTGTTGCCGAATATCGGTGATGTGGCGCGGCGGTGTCCGTCGAGTAGTAGTCAAGTTTCCGACGATGAGCTTGCGGGCTGTCACGATGCGGCCGATGATGTGGCGCGCGCACCTGATTATCTGGCGCCTATGGTGACCATGCCGTTCGGTCGGGGAGCGAAGGGGGCGACCGGGCGGGTGGCGGCGGTGGGGGTCGGAGCCGACAAGATTCGGATATTTGTGAAACGTGCGGAGTGGGTTCTGCTAGGTCCGGGCGCCGCGCTGACCGAATCCGAACTGCGGCACGGCGCGACTCTCGGGATCGATTCGCGGGATGTCGTGCGTGATCGGGCGGTGTGGGATGGGTCTGTGACCGTTCGTTTTACGGTCCAGCGGGGTGACCGGACGGTCACCGATGAGGTCGCTCTTCGGGTGGCGCCGGTTGTCCTGCATCACCACAACCAGAGCGTGGAGACACTGCTGGTGTCCGAGAGCGGTGACGACGAAAGCCACCAGCGATTCGTCGGCGAATTGGCTTCGGCGGCCCGCGCGAGTGGGCTCAAAGCGCCACTGGTCCGACTGAATACCACCGATACCTGGGGTCAGGACTTCCTGGAGTTCGGCTATGTGTCGATGCCCGGCCGGGGCGGTAAGAGTATTTCGATGCGCATCGCGATTCGTTCCCCGCAACCCGAACGTGAAGGCGGCCGTGCGGTTTTCGACCTGCGGGGCCCCGGTGTGGGAGCGATTCAACTCGGCGGAGTCGGTAGCGACCACGTGGACGGATTCGGCAATGTCGAGACGATACCGCCGCACACGCACGCGGGACGCGAGTTTCCGGCAGGCCGGGTAATCATCGGCACCGGAAACGTGGACAACCCGAACGCGACAAGTGTGGAACTGCAAAAGTTCTTCAACGCCCAGCAGATTCAGCCGCCGGTGATTCTGGACGCCTCGTGGCTGATCGTCGGGCACGTCGACGAATTCGTTCAATTCCTGCCGACGGCGTCCGGTCGCGGGTGGCGGCCCGCGGTCACCGATCCCCGGCGCGGTCTCCAGGTCCTGCGCGATCAGCAACGAGCCGGGCATGGCAGCGTGCCGGCGTTCTCCCGCCCTGGCGTCTCCGATCGGACCATCGACGACATCCTGGCCGACCAGAAATTCGTCGCCGACAACGAACGCGCGGCGCAGAAGATCGAAGCGAATGTCGCGCGGCTGCACCAGGAGGCCGGGCTGAAACCCGAGGAGTTCGTGCGCATTCCAGGTCTTTACAAAGGCGGCGACATACCGGAAGCACCGGACGCGCTGACGAGCTTCTACCCGGGCGCGGTCAACGGCGTCCTGATGAACGCGACGAACTACATCTCGGCGCGGCAGTGGGGCCCGATCGTCGACGGACGGGACGTGTTCGAAGCCGCGGTGACCGAGGCGTACCGGTCGGCCGGAATCTCGGTGCACTACGTCGACGAGTGGGAGGCGCTGCACCTGGGCGGTGGCGAGATCCACTGCGGGACCAACGTCATGCGACAGCTAGGCAGTCCGCCGACTAGGTGAAAACTACCGACGCGAACATTGCGCTGCCCCCGTGACGATGAGTGCATGGCAAGACGACAGTACGTACCCATCCCAACCGGCCACCCGTCATGAGCCCGCGGGCTCCAGCCGATCGGCCGGAAAGAACAGCTCGCCGGGGGATAGGCCCGAATACGCACCGCCACTTAACGTCAGAGCTCGGTGATCAGCCGCACGGACTGCCCTCCGTTGTCGCTGTCGGGTGGCACGGCCGATCACCGCACAGGTCCGCCGGTCTCGGTTATCGCTCGCCAGGCACCAATCCCTCGAACCTGGCCCGAGACCGGCGGGCCGATTCCCGCCCCGCCACCGCGACGAGCGCATGGCCGCACCACCCCTGGAGACGTAATGCTCACCGCAGACCGGGAACTCGTGTCGTTCCGTACCTCGGCGATGCTGCCGATCGTATTCTTCCTGCCGCCGCTCGTCAGCTTCGCGGTCGCGCCGGGAGCGGTGTGGGCGGAGTATCCCGGCATCCTGTTCCATCTGGCGATTCTCGTGCTCATCGCGCGGATGGCCGTCCCGGAATGGGCCAGGGCAGCGGGTTACGGGTGGATCGTGATCGATGTGGTCACCGGCGTCCTGGTGATCAATGAGGTACCCGAGGACATCACCTGGCCGATCCGGCTGGGCGGTCATATTCTCGCCGGCGTCTGGATGGTCGCGGCGTCGCTGCTCGCCGAATCGAAGGCGGTCCGGGTCGCCGGGGTGCTCGTCGGCAGCTGGCTCGCCCTTTACAGCTTCGGCAGTCACTACCTGCCCCGGCCGTTCCTGTACCCCGCCAGCATCCTCACGGTGGTCTGGCTCGGGCTGCTCGCCGCGTACTACCGGCCTGTTCGGCGGGCGGAACCTACCGCTCGGTGAAGTGCGCGAGCGTGTTGACGACCCGTTCCGCGATATCGGCCGGCCACGGAAAAGAGGGTGCGGCGGCGTGCTGGTGGGCGAGCCCGTGCAGACCCAGCCAGAGTGCTACCGCGTCCGCAGCTGGGTCGTCGCTGGTGGCGTCGCCCGCGGTGACGCACTCCGCGAGGCCGTCGGCCAGCAGTTGCATGCTCGGCTGCCCGAGGGTGGCCACGTCGGCTGCGGTCACCGAGGACTTGTCCAGATCGGGCACCCACAGTCCGCCGAACATGGTGCGGTATCGGCCCGGACGGGCGCGCGCGAACTCCAGGTAGCCGTAACAGACGGCCAGCAATCGTTCGCGCGGGGTCTTGCCCGCCGCGTCCCTTGCGGTGCGCAATCGCTCGTCCAGCTCGGCGAAGGCGTTCTGCACCACGGCCAGCATGATGGCCGCCTGATCGGGGAAGTGGCGATAGATCGAGGGAGCGGCGATGCCCGCGCGACGCGCGACCGAACGCAGGGTGATGGCGCTTTCCTCACCGGTTTCGTCGAGCAGTGCGACCGCGGCCGCCACGATCTCGTCGCGCAATCGAGCGCCCTCGCCGCGGGGGTTGCGCGTGCGGACCGGGGTCGCGACCTCGTTCTTTCCCATGCCGTCAGATTACATCACAAAACTTACAGCTGTTACCTCTTGCGCAATATCGGCTTACAGTCGTAGCCTTACACTCGTTAGCTCAACCGATCCGGAATGGACCACCTCATGGAAAACAGCACCGTCACCACTACCGTCACCGCGGTCGTCCTGCCGGGCAAGGTCGAGCCCGACGGCTTGCAGGTCACCCGTCGCGGCCTCGCCGCACCCGGCGCCGGTCAGGTCGTGCTCGGCATGGAGGCGACTGGTGTCTCCTTCGCCGAGCAGCAGATGCGCCGCGGCAAGTACTTCGACCAGCCGCCGTTCCCCTTCGTGCCCGGTTACGACGTGGTCGGCACCGTCACCGCGACCGGGCCCGGCGTGGACACCGCGCTGATCGGGCGCCGGTTCGCCGCGGTCACCAAGGTCGGCGCCTGGGCCAGCGCGCTGCTGGTCGATGCCGCGGATCTGGTGGCGGTGCCGGACGGCGTGACCCCGGCCGCCGCCGAGACCGTGGTGGTGAACGGCCTCACGGCCTGGCAGCTGCTGCACCGGTCGGCCGAAGTGCGTTCCGGCGCAACGATTGTCGTGCTCGGCGCCAACGGCGGCGTCGGCTCCACCCTGGTGCAGCTGGCTCGCCATGCCGGGATCACGGTGATCGGCACGGCCTCGCCACGGCATCACGCGGCCCTGCTCGAGCAGGGCGTGCGCCCGGTCGACTACCACGATCCCGAAATGTACCGCCGGATAAGGGAACTCGCGCCCGGCGGCGTCGACGCGGTGTTCGACCATGTCGGCGGTGCGGGGGTGGTCGAGTCGTGGCGGCTGCTGCGCCGCGGCGGCACGCTGGTCTCCTACGGCACCGCGTCGACGAAGGACGTGGACGGCAATTCGCAGCTGCCGGTGCTGAAGTTGTTCCCGCGGTTGCTGATGTGGAACCTGCTGCCCAACGGCAAGAGCGCGCGCTTCTACAACCTGTGGGCGGGCCAGCGGCGCCGCGACGCCTTCCGTAGCCGACTGCGCGAAGACCTCACCCAGGTGCTGCGGCTGCTCGCCGACGGTGTGCTGACCCCGCAGATCGCTGCGGAATTCCCACTCTCCGAAGCAAGTTCGGCCTTGGCGCTGGCCGAGTCACGCACCGTCGCGGGCAAGGTCGTCATCGTGCCGGATACCCGCCACTCCTGAATCCCACTTCTCCATTTCGTCCGCACCGATACTCGAAGGCTCAGTCATGACTACCTATGTCGCCACCTCGATGCCCACCATCCCCGCCGTCACCCGCACCGGTGACGTCGACAACCGCGCCACCTACATCAGCTTCGGACTCGCCTACATCCTCGGCCACGGTGCCGCCGCGCTCTCCCGCGGCGACAGCCCACTGGTCGCCCTGCCCGGGTGGTTGCCGATGACGCTGCTGGGTCTCGGTTTCCTGATCGGCACCGTGTGCGCCACCCGCGCCGCGCTGCACGCCCAGCGCGGTGCCGGCAAAGCCGAGGTGCTCGGCGGAAAACTGCTCGGCCTGTCCTGGGGCGTCGGTTTCGGGGCGCTGATCCTGGCCATCACCGGCCTCTCGTCCACGCTGGCCGTGCCCGAACTGCAAACCTTGCTCTGGCCCGCCGGTTCCGGGCTCGTCGTCGGCCTGCTCTACCTCGGCGAGGGCGCCGCGCGCCGCAACGTGCTGCACTACGGCCTCGGCGGCTGGCTCGCGCTGATCTCCACCGCCGCACTGTTTTTCAGCGTCCCCGGCTTCTTCGGGATCCTCGCGGTCGCCGGTGGCGGCGGCTATGCGGTGGCCACCGTCCTCGAGTTTCGCCGTCGCGGCCTGCTCTGATCTCCACAAGCCCAACCCCCGGCACATGTGTCCGGGGGTTGAGCCCTGTAGTCACCCGGTCAGGCCGAAGCCGATCCCTCGCTCAGCCGGGCCAAGTCAGCGACCAGCCGCTCGGTCAGCGGCATCGCCACCGAGTGCTGCTCGGCGATACGCAACAGCGCCCCGCCGATCGCATCGAGCTCGAGCGGCCGTCCGGCCTCGGCATCGCGTTGCATCGACGACTTGGCTTCCGGCGGAAAGCCGTCGTAGAACCGCAGGGCCGCATCGACATCGGCGGGCACGCCGGCCGCGCGGCTGAGTGCCGCGACCTCCGCGACCAGGTCGATCAGCTCCGCGCGATGCACGGTCCGCATCTCGCCGACGGGACACTTGTGATGCGTGGTCATCAGGGCGAACGGTGCGAGGAAGAACAGCTTCCCCCACAACATGGCGGCTTCGTCGTCGCGTGTCGTCGCGCGCACACCCGCGGCGTCGAGCACCGCGACCAACTCGTCGAGCCGCTCGGCTGACGTAGTCGTACTCGCCAGATCGATCTCGACGAACGGGCTGCCGTGCTCGACGATCCCCGGCGCGACCCGCGTCGACGCCACCCGAATCACGCCGGGCACCACCAACTCCGGGCGATACCGCGCACGCAGCGCCGCCGGATGCTCGATCCCGTTGAGCAGCGGTACCACCAGGCCGTCGCCGAGCGCGGCAGGGGACACCCGGTCGAGAGCCGCGCCGAGGACGTTCTGCTTGACCGTCACCAGGCACACGTCGACCGGCTCGCGTAACTCGGTGTCCGCTGCGGCCTGCACGGTGAAATCACCGAACATCCCACTGCGCACCTGTATTCCGTGCTCCCGTACGGCCCGCACGGTCTCTTCGCCGCCGAGGAACGTCACCTGATGCCCGGCCCGGGCCAGCAACGCGCCCACCAGGCCTCCGACTCCGCCCGGGCCGAGTACTGCCACACGCCACGGTCGCCCTGTATTCATCGCGTCCTTTCGTTGGTAGCGGGGAACCAGATGTCCTCGGCGGCCAGATCCGCGATCCGGTACTTGCCGAGCGCGCTGATCAGGAGCCGGAGCTCCAGCTCGAACGCGACCAACAGGTTCGTCAGTCCATGATCGGCATTCTCGTCGGCGGCCACCAGCGCGGCCCGGCCGAGTCCGACGGCGGAGGCGCCCAGAGCCAGGCACTTGACGACTCTGGTTCCCTCCCAGCACCTTCCGGACACCAGCAGGCTGTTTCCTTGCCGGTCGCGGTCGGCGACCCGGCGTAAACATTCGGCCAAGGGCAGTCCGACGTGCTCGAGGAAGCCGTGCGGCGCCCAGCCGGTGCCCGCCTCCGCGCCGTCGACGGTCACCGCATCGGCGCCCGCCGCCCAGGCGACCTCGGCCGCGTCGCCCACATCCCGGGCCGGCGGCAGTTTCACCCAGATGCGGCAGCGCGGATAGTTGTTGCGCATCAACCGAATCTGCTGGCGCAGGATCTCCGGGGTGAAGGTGCCGGGCGTGGCCGAGCGCAGCATCGGTGCCGCCGCGCCGTCGTAGATATCGAGAATGTCGTACTGCGCCGACAGGTGTGCGGCCCGATCCGGCGGGAGCAGGGTCATGCCGCCGAGACCAGGCTTGGCACCTTGGCCCACCTTCAATTCGAAGGCCAGGCGACCGCTCGTCAGCAGTTGTTCGCTCGCCGGATCGCTGTACACCAGGTTCCACACCTCGGCGTCGGCATCTTCGGTGCTCTGCTGAACGATCACCCCGCCGGTGTCCTCGGCCGCCATCTTGGTGTATTCCGTGAGCCGACGCAGCAGCGAGCTCTGTTCCTCGTCCGCCATCCGCCCGTAGCCGGACACCGGCACGATGTTCTCGCCGATCACCATCGGCACGCCCGCGGCGCCGGCTTGCCCGGCCACCGCGACACCGAGATCGCCGTCGGCCACAGCGGTGGACCCGAACGCCGAAACGTACACCGGCAGGGTCGATCGCAGACCGCCGATGGTGGTGCTCAGATCGACGTCACCGGCCAGCGGCTCCCGGCCCAGCTCGAACATCATCTCCGCGCGCAGCGGCACGAACACCGGCGGGACCAGCCGGGCGTGGTCGATCGCGTCCAGGGAGTCCGTTGCGGCTGCCGGTTGCCCCTGCCCGAACAGGGTCGAGCCGTACTGCGCGTTGTCGGGGAACACCGAACCCGCTGCCGTGCGCGCCCGCGCCCGCACCTCGTGCTCGGGGAATCCGGGAGCCGACAACACACTCATGGCCGGAGCTCCCCCGGAATCTTGGGGTAGGCGCTGGCCTGCCAGACCGCGTCCAAGCCGCCGAGGAACCGGGTGAACCGCTCGACGCCGAGGCCGAAACCCGCACTGGGCGAAAGGCCGTCGCGGGCCAGAGTGAGGTACCACTCGTATTTGGCCGGATTCTCACCGGTCTCCCGCATGCGGGTCAGCAGGGTGCGGTAGTCCGATTCGCGGGCGCTGCCGCTCATCATCTCGCCGAAGCCGCCCGGAAAGATCAGGTCGAAGTTACGCAGCGTGCCCGGCTCGTCGGGGTTCTCGCTGTCGTAGAAGCCGCGCGAACCCTTCGGGTAGTCCGTGATGAAGAACGGGCGGGTGGCGGCCGCGGAGATGATTTCCTCACCCTGCCAGTCGATTTCGGTGTGCTCGCGCTGGTCGTGGCCGAGCGCGCGCAGCTCCGCGACCGTCGCCGAGTGGCGCTTGCGGTCGTAGGGGCCCGCGAGCACCTGCTTCAACTGTTCGAGGTCGCGGTCCAGGATCTCCAGCTCGCGCTGGGCGTTGCTCAGGACGTGGTCCACGGCGTATTTCGTCAGCCGCTCGGCCACGTCCATGGCGTCTTCGCGCGAGCCGTTCGCGATTTCCACATCGAGCTGATGGAACTCCGCGAGGTGCCGATGCGTCACCGCGGTCTCCAGCGGCTCGAGCCGCACATTGGGCGCCACGTGGAAGATCTTGTCGAAGGCGAGCAGCGAGGCCTGCTTGTAGAGGATGCCGCTGGTCATCAGCTTGTAGCGGTGGCCGTAGTAGTCGATGTCGACCTGTTTCGCGCCGCGCGCCCCCGGGTCGGTCACCGGACCGATGATGGGCGGCAGCAGCTCGGTGAATCCCTCTGCGGTCAGAAATTCGCGCGCGGCGGACAGGAATCGGGCCTGCACCGTCAATGCCGCGACGGTTCGTTTCGACGTGAGATGCGCACGCGGTAGTGGGGGCGCGGATCCGGTCGGTTCAGTCACTTCAGGCAAAGTTCGATCCGTTCAATAGTCGTGCGAGGGTGGTCGAATTCCGAGGCGCGGATATTCGCCAACGGAAATACCTGGACAAGCCGATTGCGGTGCCCGATATTCGACGATTCCTCGTATGCAATTGGTCTACTATCGACTAACGTATCTATCCACGTTAACTGTTCTCGCGTGATCGACGCGAATACGCGGTAACTGGTGGGAAACTATTGCTTGACGGCCTTCGTCGAACCCCCCTAACCTGTCGAACTGTACTGCTAACGCACTGGTAGCGGCCCTATTCTCCCTCGTTCCGGCGACGTCGTCCACCCCCCGAATGGGGGGTATTCCGGTTGTGAAGATCGTTTAGCAGCCCTGTTCGAGGCCCCCTATAGGGGTTGCCGAAAAATGGTGTTAACGGCGCGGTGCAGGCAGCTTATACCCCTTTGACAGCGGCGGGAAGTCGATGTAACTTTGCCTTAACAGGGCAGGGGGAGTTGGACGGGGTGCGACTTTCCATTGATGCTGAGAATCTTCTACTGTCTCCGTCGCGATAACTGGAAGTGAATCCCGAGATAATGAACTACGACCGTACGAACTTCGCCCCGCTGTCTCATTCGCGAGTCGAGCCCGGCGAGCTGAGGTTCCACTGGTGCGCGCCGCTGGACAGTGGTCAGCAGAAGGCCACGGAGAAGTATCGAGTCGGCGAACTCGACTTCGACGGGATGGTGGACTTCTGCCAGGAGGCCGACGCGCTCGGCGTCGACTCCTTGCTGATGGGCATCGCCGACTACATGCCCGACCCGCTGCCGATGATCGGCGCGCTGGTCCGGGAGACCGAGAACGTCACCTTCATCCTGGCGTACCGGCCCGGCCTGTTGTCGCCGACCTTGTTCACCCAGGTCGTCAACACGATCTCGTGGATGTCCGACGGGCGCATCGCACTCAACCTGGTCGCGGGCATCTCGCCGGCCGAGCAGGCGGGCTACGGCGATTTCGTCGCCCACGACGGCCGGTACGCCCGCACTCAGGAATTCCTCGATATCTGCCACCGGTTCTGGGGCGGCGAGAAGCCGCTGTCCTACGAGGGCGACCACTACGTGATCAAAGAGGCCGCGCTCGGCCTGGGCTACAAGGGTGGCGGCCGGCCCGAGATCTACCTGAGCGGCGCGTCGGAGATCGCACAGGAGACCGCCGCCATGTACGGCGACTGCTGGCTGCGCTACGGCGATACGCCCGAGGGCATGGGCGCCGCGGCGCGACCGGTCCTCGACAAAGGCACCCGGGTCGGCACCCGAATGCACGTGCTGGCCAGGGAAACTCGCGCGCAGGCGCTCGCCGATCTCGCCGCCATGCAAGAGAACCCCGACGAAAAGCATCGCGAATGGGTCGCGCAGGTGGTCGCCGCGTCCGACTCCGAGGCCGTGAAAACCTCCTTCCGCCTTGCCGAACAGGCCGCCGACGACTGGCTGTCGCCGATGATCTACTCCGGTTTCGTGCCGTACCGCGGCGGGCCCGCGCTGTGCGTGGTCGGCAGCTACCAGGAGGTGGCCGACTACCTCTACCAGTACAAGGCGGCCGGAATCAGCGAGTTCATCTTCTCTGGTTGGCCGACCCGCGACGAGATGCGCATCTTCTACACCCATGTCCTGCCCCTCATCCGTGAACGCGAGAGACGGCTGGGATGAGGCAACGGGCGGTGGCTCGGCGCTCGGGGACGGCAGGCGGCGGAGCCGACGGGGTGGGTAAGCGCCGCCGGAAGGTAGTAGGCGGGGCCGACGGGGTGGGTGCGCCCAGTGGGAAGGCGGTCGGCGGAGACGACGGGCTGAACAAACTCAGCGTGCTGTTCGCCACCGGCGTGCTGCTCGGACTGGTCGCCGAACAAGTGGTGCTGTTCGCGGTGCCGCTGTTGATCTTTCACGACACCAAGCAGGTCTCCACCCTCGGCTTCGCGTTCGCGCTCGAGTGGCTGCCCGCCCTCATCGCCTACCCGTTCGCAGGCATGCTCGCCGACCGGGACGGCGGCGCCCGGCTGTTCACCCGCGTCGCGACGATGCGCGCACTGATCCTGGTCGCCGTCGTGCTGGTCTGCCTCGTCCGGCCCGGCTGGCTGGTGCCCGCCTTGATGACCGGTGGCGCCTGCCTGTCGGTGTGTGTCGCGCCCATTCGGATGTCGATCGAGCGGATGGTGCCGCAGCTGGCCCGGGACTCCCAGATCGCCACGGTGCAGTCGCTGGTGCAGAACATGGAGTTGCTCGCCATGGCGCTCGGGCCCGCGCTCGCGATCGTGGGCGCCGCCTTGCTCGGCAAGCTGCCGTTACTGCTGGTCGCCGCGGCCGCGTTCGGCATCAGCGCGTTGACCTGGCTGCCACTGCCGCGGCCGGAAGTGCGCGCCGCCGTCGGGTGGGTGGCCCGGGAAGTGCTCGCGGAGTTGGCCACCGGATGGCGGCTCATGGTGCAGATCCGCCCGGTCCTGCTGCTCGGCATCCTCAACTTCACCATCAACCTGGTGGTCGGCGTGCTGATCGTCTCGAACGCAGCCCTGGTCACCGACGTTTTCAAGGCACCCGACTCCGCCTACGGTCTGCTGAACGCGGCCGTCGGGGTCACCGGGCTGCTGAACCTCCTGCTGATGCCCGCGCTGCTCCGTCGCGTCGGTGTCGGGCCCATCGGGGTGACGGGATTCTGGCTGATGTGTGCCGCATTCCTGATAGCCGCTCTCGCACCGTCGTATTGGGTCTACGCCCCAGCCTTTGTCGCGATGCTCGTCGGCGACGCGCTCTACAACATCTACAACCGCACCCAGCGGGTGAAGGTGATCCCGATCGAGCATCTCGGCAAGGTGATGGGGCCGTTCTATCTGCTCAACCTGTTGTCCTATCCGATCGCGGGCCTGCTGATCGGTGGTCTGGGTGCCACCATCGGCCCGCAACGACTCGCGCTGTGGCTGGGCATCATGCTCTGCCTGATCGGCGCGGTTCTCCTGCCGTTGACGATGGCCAGTTTCCGAAAAGCCTTGCTGGCCCGCGAGAACGCTAACGTTGAGGTCGTGACATGAACGTTCGTTTCCGGTGCGTGCTGAGCACCGTGGAGTCCGATTCCCATCTCTGGAATCTGGTGTACCTGCAGAAGCTGCTCGAGGAGAACGGTGCCTCGGTGCACAACCTCGGGCCGTGTACGCCGGTCGAGAGCGTGGCGGACGCCATCCGCGCGGACCGGCCCGACCTGCTGGTCGTATCCAGCGTCAACGGCCACGGTTTCCACGGCGCGCAGGTGCTGCTGTCCGGTCTGCGCGAGCGCGGACTCGAGGTGCCGTGCGCCATCGGCGGCAAACTGACCACCGCGGTCTCCGACGACGACCGCGTCCGCCGCGAACTGCTCGACCTGGGCTACACCGACGTATTCCTCGGCGACGACGCCATCGCGCGCTTCCGCGGTTTCCTGCGTTTCGGTCTCGCCCAAGGGTTTTCGGCCTGGCGCGCGGACCCCGCGCTGATCACGCCGTGGGACAGCGCGAACTCCGCGACCCGAAAGGTGTCCTGATGCATATCGTCATCGTCAATCGGTGGCCACGTTTCTTCGACGGGACCCGCTGGGACAACGAGCTCACCCGCTACGAGGAGTTCATCGACCACGACACCAACCAGGTGAGTTACGTGGTGGACGGTCCCGGGGCCGCGGGCGTGCTCGCCGATCCGGCGAAGATCGCCTGCCAGGTGCAGGTCGAGGACGTCAACGACGTCGTGGCCCTCGGTGCGGCCGTGCTGGAGATCACCGAGCGGGTCGGACCGGTGGACGAGCTGATCGCGCTGTCGGAGTTCACCCTGGAGATCGCGGCCAAGGTCCGCGAGGACCTCGGCATTCCCGGACCGACCCGCACGGAGGTCGCCGTCTACCGCGACAAAGTCCGGATGAAGCAGGTGCTGGACGAGGCGGGAATCCGGGTGCCGCGCTTCGATTCCTGCGTGAGTGCCGAGCAGGTGCGCGCGTTCGCGGCGTCCTGCGGTTATCCGCTGATCCTCAAGCCGGTTGCCGCGGCCGCCAGTATCGGGGTGCGCCGGGTGGACAACGCCGCGGAGCTGGACGCCGCACTGGCCACCGTCGATCTCGGTGACTACGAGATCGAGCAGTTCATTGCGGGCCAGATCTACCACGTGGACGGCTTCGTCGATGACGACTCCCGCATCACGTTCCAGGCGACCTCTCGCTACATCAACGACTGCCTGTCCTTCACACACGGTGCGCCGCTCGGCTCGGTATTGATGAGCCCCTCGCCGCGGCGGACGCTGATCGAGGAGTTCTCGCAGCAGATCGTCACGGCACTCGGGTTGCGCCGCTTGCCTTTTCACCTCGAGGTGTTCATCACCCCGGCCGGCGATCCGGTGTTCCTGGAGATCGGCGGCCGAGTGGGCGGTGCCGAGGTCCCGCACCTGATCTACCGGGTCTTCGGCGTCAACCTGTACGAGATGTTCCTGCGGGTGCTGTCCGGCGGGCCGGTCCCGCCGGTGCCCGACCTCATCGACTCCTCCGGCGGCTGGCTGATCATGCCCAAGTCCGCCGCGCAGGCCGAACGGGTGCTGCGGGTCGCCTCCATGCGCGACCAGGTGCCGATCGTCTGGCGGGAGCTGCTGCCCGAGCCCGGGCAGGTGCTGGCGCCGGGCGGTGCGTACGACGCGCTGCACCGTGGGCGTTTCATTCTGCTGCACGAGGATGAGCACGTCGTCGAGGCCGGCATCCGAAAGATCATCGAGAACTTCGACTTCGAGGCGGAATCGCTGTGAACAGTGCACATGATGCCAACGACGACCGGGCACGCTACGAGCAGCTGATCGGCTTCCTCACCGAGGAGGAGCGACTAGGGGTGGCGGCCGTCGGCGACAAGTTGATCGAAGCCGCGGGCGGTCGCCAGAAACTCGCCGACTACAAGGTCATGGTCGCCTACGGCGGCGGCAAGGACAGCACCTACGTCGTCGCGTTCGTGCGTGCTGTGCAATTACGGCTGCAACTCGCGCACGGCAGCACCTTCCTGATGCGGGTCGCGAACATGCGCCATGCCGGTGTGGTCGGCGCGGTGATGGAGAACATCGATCGGGTGTATTCGGCGCTGGGCCTGCTGGACGACGAGCGAGCCGAGCTACTGACCATCGACCACACCGAGATTCGCCGTTTCCGAGTCGATCTGCCGCTGCCGGAGAAGTTGGTGGCCATCAACCGGCTCGACGTGCTGATGAACGGGCACCGCTCCGCGGGCGACGGCCGCCCCACTTTCTGCAACAGCTGCAATCTTGCGGTCGCTGATTTCTACGGGCGCGCCGCCTGGTGGCGTGGCGGCGTCGACGCGATCATGACCGGCGACTCCCGCCGGGAACAGGCCCTCTACGCCGCGTGGATTCTGCGGCTGGCCAAGGGCATCGGCATCGATGTGCAGCGCAAGGGCATGACGTTCCAGGATCTGCTCGCCGCGCTGCGCGGCGTGGGCGACGCCTACTTCCGCGAGTTGTTCGGCGACGACCGGCACGAGCCCGCCGAACGCGAGGTCGCGGTGGGGGACCGGTCGGTGCAGCCCACCTTCGTCTCCATCTACGACCTGGTCAGCTACCGGGTGCACGACCACTGGGATCTGATCGTCGATTTCCTCGGCTTCCGCTTCGACGACCTGGCCTTCAGCTTCACCGAATCCGACTGCGCCAATCCGACACTGATGGCACATTTGCGCGGACTGCGCGTCGAGTACGTGGAGGGGCGCAGCTACGCGGCGGGCATCACGGAGTACCTGGAGTTCGCCGAGACGATGATGCGCAGAAAGGAAATGCCGGACCGGCTTATCGATCTAGCCCTGGCCCGCTACGACTCGCCGGAGAAGATCGCCGAACGGCGCGCGGTGGCAAGGGCGTACGCGGAGAATGCCTTCGGGTTGAACGAGGACGCGTTGGTCGCGATGGTGTTCTCGCCGTTCACCGACAAGGGCGCGCGGCTGCCGCAATTCATCGAACGCTGCCACCCCGAGTGGCGCGACGAGATCCCGGCCTTGCACGCCGCGCTGCTCGCCGAAGACGGTAGCGACCACGCCGCCGCCTGGCTGGCGGAGGTGTCCGGGCTGTCCATCACGCACCTGCGCACGCTCTATCGCAGCTCGCTGGTCGACTTCGCGGCCGGGGACACCGTGATGGCCAGGGTGCGCGCCGGTGACCCGCACAAATCTCAGGTGCACACCGTCGACGCGCAGTCGGGACTGCCCACGCTCGAACTGATCTCGGGTCGGTGACGTGGCAGGGTTTTTCGACAGTTTTGTAGCGGACCGAGCCGATGCGGGGCAACTGGTCGTCCAGCCCCGCATGGGTTTCGGCAGCCTCGCGGCGATGCGGGCCGGTCTCGCGCGCGTTGCGCACCTGGACTTTCCGGTGATCGGCACCATCACGCTCGACAGTTACACCCGCGTCGGCGATTACCGGACACCGCTGGAACGCCTCGCCGTCGGTGAGGAGTTGAACGGGTACCCGCTGGTCTCCCATTCCGTCGAGGACACCAAGAAAGTGCTCAACGGCTTGTACGGGCCGACCTTTCCGGTGCAGGCGCGCCACGGCACCGCACTGCCGTTGCGCGTCTTTCAGCGATTGGTCGAGGTCGGTCTGGACGCGACCGAAGGCGGTCCGGTCTCGTACTGCCTGCCCTATAGCAGGTTGCCGCTGCGCGACGCGGTCGAAGCCTGGTCGGAGAGCACGCGATTTCTCGCGGGGGAGACCGAGTTCGGTCACATCGAGAGTTTCGGCGGATGCATGCTCGGCCAGCTGTGCCCGCCGTCCCTGCTGGTGGCGCTGGCCGTGCTGGAAGGGTGTTTCTTCCGCCAGCACGGTCTGCGTTACATGTCGCTCAGTTACGCGCAGGGCACGCTGGCCGAACAGGATCGCGGCGCGCTGCGCGCCTTGCGGACCCTCGCCGCCGCCTACCTCGGCGACGTGACCTGGCACGTCGTCTTCTACACGTACATGGGACTTTTCCCGAGGACCGCCGACGGCGCGACGCGGCTCATCCGCGACAGTGCGCGCCTGGCCATGGCGACCGGCTGCGAACGGATGATCGTGAAAACGGTGTCCGAGGCCTGGCAGATTCCCTCCGTCGCCGAAAACGTTGCGGCGCTGCGCATCGCGGCGGAGGAGGCCGCCGGGCCGCTCGACCCGGCGTCCCCGGCCGAGGCGGAGTATTTCACCGAGGTGCACGACGAGGCGCGCATCCTCATCGACGCGGTGCTCGACCTCGACGCCGACGTAGGGCAGGCGTTGCTGAAGGCGTTCGCCACCGGCCTGCTCGACGTGCCCTTCTGCCTGCACACCGACAACCTCGGTGCCACCACCTGCGTCATCGACGAACAGGGCGCGCTGCGCTGGGGGTCGCTGGGCCGGCTTCCATTGCCCGCCACCGCCGGTCGCGACGATCTCGCCCGGCTCGGATCCGACCAGCTCTACGGGATGCTCGACCATGTCGCGAACAGCTATGACAGCAGGCTGGTCCCGTGACTACCCCGAGGGGATCTTCGATGTCCGAAGCTGATTCGCCCACCGTCGTGCTGGTGGACGCGTTCTCCACCGGAGCGCTGCTGGCCCGCCAGGCGCGGCAGCACTACCGGCTGATCCACGTCCGGTCCCGCGCCAACCTGTCCGCGACCTTCGCCGCGAGCCTGCCCGCCGAGTTGTTCGACGCGGACCTCTCCTACGCCGACCAGGCCGACGACGTGCTGCACCGACTGGCCGAACTGGCACCGGTCGCGGTGATCGCGGCCAGCGAGTTCGGCGTCGAGGTGGCCGACGAGATCGCGGCGAAACTGGCGTTGCGCGGCAATGATCCGGCGCTGTCGTATGTGCGGCGCGACAAGTTCCACATGGTGGAGGCGGTGGCCGCCGCGGGTCTGCGCACCGCACGGCAGCGGCGCGGCACCGACGCGGCGGCGCTGCTGGACTGGCGGCGCAAGGCCGGCCTCGGCCGCACCGTGGTGAAACCGCTCGACAGCGCCGGCTCCGACGACGTGTTCATCAGCGACTCCGAGGCGGAGATCCGCGCCGCCGTGCACGCCATCATCGGCAAGACCAACCTGATGCTGCGCACCAATGCCGCTGTGCTGGCACAGGAATACCTCGTCGGCGACGAGTACATCGTCAACTCGGTCAGCCGCGACGGCAAGCACTGGTTCACCGACGCGTGGATCAGCCACAAGGTGACCGTGCGCGACAACCGCAGGATCTACGACTACGAAGACCTCCTGTCGCCGACCGACCCCCGCTGCACCGAGATCCTCGACTACGTCTCCGGTGTCCTCGACGCACTGGGCATCGCGAACGGCCCCGCCCACACCGAACTCATCTACACCGCCGCAGGCCCGGTGCTGTTGGAAACCGGTGCCCGCATCTCCGGCCTGGCCAACCCACCCGCCCTGGACCGCTGCACCGGGGTGAACCAGGTGGGCCTGACCATGGACTGCTACCTCGGCGAAGGCCGAGCCCTGGCTGCCCAACCCCCCGTCTACACCCGCCACGAACACGCTCGCTGCGTCAATCTCATTGCCCACCGCGAACTCCCACTCCCCGCCCAGCCCCTCCGAGCCGAACTCGAACAACTCCCCGCCATCGAAAGCATCCGCTTCCGCATCGCCGACCAAGCCCCCACCAGACCCACCGTCGACCTCAACTCCTCCCCAGGCGTCGTCTTCCTCGTCCATCAAGACCCCGCCGAGATCGACCGCTCCTACCTGAAACTCCGCCAGCTCGAACACGATCTGCTGTAGTCCCGGACCGGTCCCTCAGAGGAAGCGGCCGTTGGCCAGGTACGGTGCAGGCTCGGGCATGCCGCGCAGCGCGAGGTAGCCCTCCTGGCCGATATCGAGCCGGGCCGCCAATCCGACGTCGATCGCCCAGTGGTTGGCGGTGGTGATGCAATTGACCAGAGTGTCACCGCGCGCCGAGGCGAAGGCTTCCCACAGCAGCTGCTGTGCGATTTCCGGGTTCGCCGCGGCCAGCAGGACGGCTCGGCCGCGGTCATCGATGTAGGCGTAACCCGACTCGCCTCCCGTGTGGGAGACGACAAGACGGTTGGCGCCGAGCAGGTAATGGTGATCGGGCCCGTGCCCGGCGCCACGGAGCTGCCGGTCCAACCGGTTCATCCAGTCGAAGTCCTCGACCCCTCCGTCGCGCAGCCCGGTCACCGCCGGAAGCGTGGCACGATCAACCGTCCCGACCATGCGCATCTGCGGATGCAGCATGAACCCGGCGAGCCGGTACCGTCTGGTCGCACCGGGATGCACGGTGGCGGAGAACATCCCGGGCCGGTCGCCCGCGTGCGCGAGCACGGCGTCCATCAGCTGCTTGCCGATCCCTTGGCCTTGCCGGTCCGGCAGCACGCCATACGTCGCGAGAAACCAGAGCTGGTCACGATTTTGGGAAATCGCGAAGCCGACCACCTCGTCACCATCCATCGCGACCAAGCAACCCGCCGGATCCACCGTCAGGAAATATCGCATCCGATCGATCCACTGCTTGGCCGCTGTTTCCGACCGAGGTTCCGGCTCCGGCTCGCTGACCCGCCGAATGCGCCGATCACCGTCCAGGAACGTCACATCCGACGCCCGTTCTGCCTTCGCCAGGTCCTCGGTCCCCATCACCCTGATCTCCACGGAATCCATCCCGTCACGCTACTGAGCATCGAGCGCGGGACTCGGTGCAGCGGCTCAGGTGATTACGTGCGGGCCGCCGAGTGGGGAGGGCAGTGGGGCTTCGCCGGAGTGGGGGCCGGTGAGCAGTTGTTTGATGATCTTGCCGGTTTCACCGCGGGGGAGGGAGGCGAGGAAGGTGACGTCGCGGGGGACGGAGAAGCGGCTGAGGCGGTGGCGGATGTAGGAGCGGATCATGTCCGAATCCAGGCCGGAGTCTTCGCGTTTCACGACGAAGGCGGCGAGGCGCTGGCCGAATTCCTGGTCGGGGACGCCGACTACGGCGACCTCGCTGACCTGGGGGAGATGGGCGAGGGCCTCTTCTACGGGGCGGGGGAAGACGTTCTCGCCGCCGGAGATGATCATTTCGTCGTCGCGGCCCGCGATGAACAGTCGTCCGGCGACGTCGAGATAGCCGAGGTCGCCGGTGTCGAGCATGCCGTCGGATTCGGCGGGCGGAGCCGAGCTGACGTAACCGTCGAACAGCATGTGGTTGCCGACGTAGATGTTTCCGGTGACGCCGATCGGTACCGGGCGTTGATCGGGGCCGAGCACGGCGACTCGGGTGCCCAGTGGCGGCTTGCCCGCGGTGGTCGGCGCGGTCCGCAGGTCGTCGGGGGTGGCGATGGTGGCCCAGGAGACTTCGGTGGAACCGTAGACGTTGTAGAGGATTTCACCGTAGACGTCCATGAAACGCAGCACCGTCGCACCGGCCAGCGGGGCGCCGCAGCTGACGACGGCGCGCAGGCTCGACGTGTCGTAGCGGGCCCGCACCGCGGTGGGCAGATCGAGGATGCGGTTCACCATGGTCGGCACGACGATCATGCTGGCGACCCGGTGTTCGGCGACGAGCCGCAGACATTCTTCGGCGTCGAATCGCTCCGGCAGCACCACTGTCGCGCGCAGTGGCGTACTGATCTGGAGTCCGGCCAGCCCCCAGGTGTGGAACAGCGGAGCGGGGATGAGCATCGGCTCTTCCATGGGCAGCGGAATCCGCGACAGCAGCGCGGCGATGGTGCCGAAGCCTTTGGGTTCGGGGCGGCGCGCGCCCTTCGGCGTGCCGCTGGTGCCGGAGGTCAGCACGATCAACCGGCCCGGCCGGGTCGGGCGATGAAAGTTCCGCTCGCCCTGCGCGATCAGATCCTCGATGGTGGTCCGGTGCGGCACCGGCGGGTGGCCGTCGATGTTGAAGCGCGGCAGGTCGGTGTGCAGGTAGCAGACCAGCTGCTCGAGGTCGCCGTCGACGAACAGCGCGGCGATCCGGTGCCGCTGCACGATGTCCTCGATCTGCCGACCGGACAGCCCGACATTCAACAGCGCCACGTCGACGCCGAGTTTGCCTGCGGCGACCATGCATTCGACCATGCCGGCATGGTTGCGCGAGAGCAGCCCCACCGTATCGCCGAAGCCGAGGTCGAGCCGGGCCATCGCACCGGCCAGTGCGCTTGTGCGAGCGTGCATCTCGGCGAAGGTGCGGGTGCCGGATCCGTCGATCAGGGCGATGCGATCCGGATCGTAGGCCGCGGCCGCCGCGTAACCACCGGCCAGGTTGAAGCCCCATTTCGCCAGGGAGCGAGCCTGTTTCACGCCGATCGCGAGGTTCGTGGTGCGCCCGACACCGACGGTGACCATCTGTTTGGCCACGCTGACCTGCCTGCGCAGCGGGGCATTCTCGGCATTGATCACCGTCGAGGTCCGTGCGCCGCGGATGACATCGACCGCCCGCCGCAGCCCGCTCTTCACCCACGCCACCACGGCCGCGTTGGACTGCTCGGCGATGTGTGGATGCCACCGGCCCGGCGCGAACACGGTGACGACGACCTTGGTGCGCTCCTGGTCACCCTGCAGCTTCACCGATACGAAGCTGCCCGTCCCCGGGCACTGCAACTCGAAGCTCTCGTACCAGCGCCACACGGTCAGCCGCAGCTCATGCGTGCGGATGCCGGACTCGGCGGTGCCGATGCGCAGCTGCGCGATCCGGCTGTCCGGTCCGGTCTCCACCAGCTCACAGGCGCCGATGCCCGCGAACAACCGTGGGTAGGTCTGCGGTTCGAGTAGCAGATCCCACAGCGCTTTCCGGGCGACCGCGAAGTCGGCGCTCACATCGATGACGTCGGTTACCAACTCACGCACTTCTCGTCGGCCGGTTCGAACAACTCGGGGCCGGCGGGTGCCCCTCGATTCGCCGGTCACCCGTGCGGCCGATGCGTCAGCGAACCGGCAACCTGCAATCGACCCCAGTATGGGACGCGATGGCGATGTTGCCCACCATTTACCGCTACATTGTGCGCCGCACCCATCCGGAGTCGGCCTTGATGTGAACTCGCCCAACGCGCAACGGTTCCCGGCCGGTGCGTCGGTCGACCTGGATCATCATGCGCACTTGGTGACCGGTCGCAGGTACGCGCCGGGAATCACGCCTCGGCGACCTTGACGATCACCTCCAGCAGGTCGTTCAACGTCTGCCGGTCGGTCGTCGGCGACATGAGCGCGGCGCGCAGGTAGGGACGGCCACCCAGCGCGAACGACGAGAGATAGAACCGGCCGTCTTGGATGAGCCGGGACCGCAATTCGAGCTGCCGGTCGCCCCACGGCTCGTACCGGAAGCAGAGGATATTGCTCTGCGGCTGATACGGCGCGGTGAAGTCGGCCCGCTCCTGGATGAGCTCCCACAGATCGGTGGCGAGGCCGTATTGCCGTTCGACATAAGAACGCAAGGAAGCTTCACCGCGATAGGCCAGCGTCAGCAAGATCTTGAGACCGAGTGGCGCCTTGGAGGTTTCGAAGGTGTACTGCCCCGGGTCCACGTCTTCGGCCTCGGGGCGATAGAGATAACTCGCGTCCTGCTTGAACATGGTGTCGAGATAACGCTTTTCGCGGAACAACACGCCCGTGCACAGCGCCGAGGTCCGCAGCATCTTGTGCCCGTCCCACACCGTGGAGTCGGCCCGCTCGATGCCGGCCAGCAGGCCGCGGTGGCGCGGCGAGATCAGCGCGGCGGCGCCGTGCGCGCCGTCCACGTGGAACCACAGGCCGTTGTCCTCGCAGAACTGCGCCACCTCGGCGATCGGGTCGTACAGGCCCGTCCCGGTGGCGCAGCCGTTGGCCACCACGGCGACCGGCCGCTTTCCTTGGGCGCGCACTTCGGCGAGCGCGGGTTCGAGCTCCGCCGGATCGATGCGGCCCAGGGCGTCGGTGCGCAACGGGTAGACCCCGCGTTCGCCCAGCCCCATGACGGCGGCTGCCTTGCGCACGGAGTAGTGACTGGTCGCCGGGGCGAAAATGACGAGATCGCCAGGGTTTCCGTCCCGCCACGCCGTGGCGTCGGCATGCGAACGAGCGGCGAGCAAGGCGGTCAGATTGCCCAGGGTGCCGCCATTGGTCATCGCCCCGAGGCCGGTCGCGCCCCAGCCGACGTTGTCCAGCATCCACCGGCACACCGCCCGGTCCACCGCCGCGGCGGCCGGAGCGAGCTCGTATACCAGGGGAATGTTGTTGGTCATCGCCTGGAGCAGATCGGCGACCACCCCGGGAGTATCCGACGGCGCGATCTGATGCGCCATGTACCCGGGGTGATGATGGCCGGCCGAGATGTCGCTGTAGGTGGTGACGAACGACAGCAACTCGGGCAGCGTCATCCCCCCTTCCTCGATCCACCGGCGCAGCTCCAGCCGCTTGGCGACCGTATCGATATCGGCCGAGGACACGACCTCGCCCGCGCCGGTCCGGGCCGTTTCGATATGGGCGGCAAGGGTTTCGAGGACCGCCGTCCCTACTTCTCGCACATCGTCGACCAAATCGACATGAGACATGATGGATCCTCTCTGGACTAACTCGGGAAGCTCGCCTGGCCCACCTCGGCGAGCGCGCGTCGATCAGCGCGCGGCCGTACCCACCGGGTCGTGGTCGCCGTCGATGTTGCGCATCATGATTCGGTCGATATCGACCTCGGGCACCTGGAAGTCGTGGATCAGGAACTCCTCCATCAGCAGCACACTGAGCAGGTGCACGTACGCGTCACCGAAGGGATAAGGCACGCGCGGTGTCTCGGCCTTCGTCACCCGGTCCACGAGCCGGTCCACCGCGGCGGGCACGAGGAAACCGACGCGGCGGATGGCGGACGGTGTCAAGATCGCCGCCACCCAGTCGTCACCGTCCGGCAGCAGCGCCTCGGCACCGGGCAGCCGCATGCCGAACTTCGGTCGATCGACGATCTCGGGTGGCAGGCGGTCGGCATACGCCTCGCGCAGAATGTGCTTCTCCCGCACTCCGTTCAACTTCCACTCGACCGGCAGGGCGGCCGCGTATTCGACCACGTTGGAATCCATGAAGGGGTATCGGCCTTCGACGCCGAAACCCGTTCCGGCCCGGTCGCCCAGGCAGGTCATCCCGTAGCCGATCAGGAAGGTGTGCATGTCGACGAGCATCGATCGATCGACGGCGGATCGCTGCTCGAAGTCCGGGAAGTCGGCGCGGAACCGGCGCAGCAGTACCGCGTGATCGTCCTGGACGCCACCCGCCGCATCGATGAGCTCGTCGACGGGCTCGGATTCGAAGCGACGCAGATGCGGTCCGAGGGTGAAATCGCGGTTCGCTCGATCCGTGTAGAACCGGATGATCGCGTCGGCGCTCTTGCCGTCGCTGTACAGCACGTCGTTCAGCGCGGGCGCCAGTTCGTCGGCCGCACCGGCGAAGGACCCCCGGCCGAGACAGGCTTCGATGATGCGCGCCTCTTTGGCGATGTCGTAACCGGCGAAGAGCTCGTCGGAGCCTTCGCCGCCGAGAATGACTCGCACACCGGCCAACCCGACTTGCTCGGCCAGCACGCCGTAGGCCACCGGAGCCGTGAAATGCAGCGGCTGTTCACACTGCCGGACGACATGCGGGAATCGTTCGCGGACCTGTGCCCGCGAAACCGGAATGCGAGTGTGCTTGCTACCCAACCGGTCCACCATGGCCCGCTGGTACGGCCACTCGTTCACCGGACTGTCCGCGGCATCGATGGAGAATGTGGTGAGCGGCTCGTCGATCAGCTCGTTCATCACCGAGGAGACGACCGCCGAATCGATGCCGCCGCTGATATAGGTGCCCAGTGAGTAGTCCGTGCGCAGGCGCAGCCGGATGGACTCTCGAATGACCTCCCGCAGTCCGATCTTCGCTTCCTCGAACGACTTCGGCGGCGAGACGGTGCTCTGTCGGGCGATGCCGTGGTAATACTTCGACAGCTCGGCCTGCCCGTCGCGCACGGTCAATATGTGCCCCGGCGGGATCGCGTCGATGCCCGTGAAGCACGTCTCGCCGGGGACCGGGCTCCAATACCGCATGGCGCGCCGCACCTTGTCCGGGGCGAGCTCGCGCGGCACCCGGGGGAAGGCGAACAGTCCTTTGATCTCGGACGCGAAATAGAAGGTGCCGTCCTGCTCGGTGTAGAACATCGGGCGCTCGCCGAAGCGGTCGCGGCCGAGGATCAGCACGTCCTCCCACTTGTCGTAGAAGACGAAACCGAACTGGCCGTTCATGCGCGACAGCGCATCCAGTCCCCAGTAGGCGAGCGAATGCAGTAGCACCTCGGTGTCGGAGTTCGTCTTGAAGCGCACGCCGTTGCGCTCCAGCTCGCTGCGCAGCTCGATGTAGTTGAACACCTCGCCGTTGAAGCCGGCGATGTAACGATTGTCCGGGGTCACCATGGGCTGCTGGCCGAGCCTCGGGTCGATCACCGAGAGGCGGACCGTGCCGAGGGTGAAGGCGGAACAGTCGTACAGGCCCACTTCGTCCGGGCCGCGATGGGCGATCGCCCGAATGCCCCGCCGTACCAGATCCAGTCGCTGGTCTTTGCGTAATCCGCTGTCAATGAATCCGACCACACCACACACGGGTCTATCTCCTGTTTCCTCGAGAATTACGGAGCATCGCCGACTACACCGAATCCAGATACCGGCCGCGCTCCCCATCGGTCACTTCGCGCTGCCCCGCCGCCGCCTCGCTGCGCGCCACCCGGCACAGGTTCTCCACTGTTGCCGCGCCGAGTGCGCGCCGGGCGAACTCGCTCTCGCCGAACAGGTTCGCGGCCGCCCAGATATTTGTCGGCAGCGGCGGATACTCTTCCGAGACATAGGAATTCGCGGCGGGCGGTGGCGGTTTCAGGTCTTCGGTGACGCCGGCCAAGCCCGCGGTGAGCTGGGCGGCCGCGAGCAGGTAGGGGTTGGCGTCGGCGGCGGCGATGCGCGTCTCCACCCGGGTGCCGCCGGCGTCGCGGACCAGGACGCGCACCGCGGCGCACCTGTTGTCCACGCCCCAGGAGAGATTCGTCGGCGCGAACGAATGATCGGCGACGCGTTTGTAGCCATTGGGCGTCGGCACGGACACGAGCTGTAGCTCGGCGGCGTACTTCAGGAGCCCGGCCACGTAATTGTGGCCGATGCTGCTCAGCGTGCCCGCGTCCCAGAACGCATTGTCTTTTTCCTTGCGCCACATGCTCTGATGGATGTGCAGGCCGCTGCCGGAGAGGTCGCCGAACGGCTTGGCCATGAAGGTCGCCCGGAATCCGTGCCGGGGCGCCAGTTGCTTCACGGCATAACGGAAGAAGAGCAGCCCGTCGGCCGCGGTGAGCGGGTCGGAGGGGGTGAGGTTGATCTCGACCTGACCCGGCGCGTACTCGGCCCCGCACGCCTCGACCTCGACCTCGGCGCTGAGCAGCGTCTGGCAGACGTCGTCGAGGAACGGCTCCAGGTAATGATGGTCGTGCAAACTGTAGACCGGATTGCGGTCGCCCCTGGGGCGCAGCGTCTCCGCGTCGAGTGCGTAGAACTCGCTCTCCATCGCGATGTAGGGCGAGAGACCGGCTTGCACCAACTCGGCTGTCGCACGGCGCAGTACGTCGCGCGGCGCTACCGTGGCGAGCTTGCCGGACCCGTCGACGACGTCACAGAAGACCAGGGCGGTCCGCTGCTTCCATGGCACGAGTCGCAGCGTCGCCACATCGGGGCGCAGGAAGATATCGGGATAACCATTGGACCAGCTGTAGTCATCGGTCTCGATGACCTCCATCTGGTAATCCCAGGCCAATACCGCCGAGGACAAACCGACCCCACCCGAAAGCCCACTCGTCAAAAACGTTTCGACCGGGATCCTTTTCCCGCGGATAGCGCCTGCCATATCCGGCGTGGCGAGCTCGACCATCGTGATCGAATGCTCTTTCAGGAATTGCTCTACCGCTTCCATATCGATCCTCTCACCCCCCGGCGGCGCGACCCCCCTGACCACTTCACAAACGTGGGCTCAGGTGACCTCGGTGATCGGATCTGCCCGGGACCCCGGCACCTCCCCGGCGGACACGCAAAGCACGTGGCGCGCAGCACCCCGTCGCACTGGCTGACCCGGAACCAGCTTAGCGCGCAACGTATCCCGACGACACCGCTTCCACATCTCGTGCGGCCCCCGCGGGCGCGCGACCCGTTCCAGCGTCAGGTTTCGACCGGCATCGTCGCGCATCGGCTCAGTCTGGCAGAGCCTCCCGAGATCCGGCATGCCCCGGATGGGGGGTTGAAATCCGGGCGGCCACCCCTGATCTTGGAGAAAACGAGATAGCATCCAGATCTCCCCAAAAGTCACCCATTTCGTGTGGGAAATATGGGAAGCGAAAACCGTGACTGAAGTTTCAACCCGTGTCGGCACCGTCGCCGACCCGATGCGCGCGCCCGGGCCCACCGGCTTGGACGCGTTCCGGGCAATGGCGCAAATCCGCAACGATCCCTGTCTGGCCTTCCAGAGCCTCGTCGAACAGTACGGCGATGTCGTCCGAATAGACATCTCGG
Organism: Nocardia suismassiliense; assembly: GCF_900269665.1. Taxonomy (GTDB): domain Bacteria; phylum Actinomycetota; class Actinomycetes; order Mycobacteriales; family Mycobacteriaceae; genus Nocardia; species Nocardia suismassiliense. The sequence goes on along the minus strand of NZ_LT985361.1, from coordinate 5,401,124 downwards.
GCGGGCAATTCTTTATCGTCAACGATCCCGAGCTGGTCGAAACTGTCTTCGTGGGACGCCAGAGCAACTACGTCAAAACCCTCAATGCCAAAGTGGCGGCAATGGCATTGGGCAACGGGCTGCTGACCAACGAGGGCGACTCCTGGACCCGGCAGCGCCGGATCATGCAACCGCTGTTCGCCCGGCGGCAGCTGGATCGTTTCGCGGAGTACATGATCAGCGCGGCGGAACGTTCGTTGCAGCGATGGGAGACTCGTCCCGACGGGGATCAGCTCGACGTCTCTGTCGCCATGAACGCCTTGACGCTCGACGTGACCGCACCCGCGCTGTTCGGTAGCGACCTGTCCGAGGACGCCGCGCACGTGCACGAGGCGCTCGTCGAAATCCTGCGCTGCGTCGGCAAAGCCATGACCTCGCTGCTCACCTGGTTGCCCGCCCGGCTGCCCGGCGTCACCCCCGATATGGCGCTGCGGTTGCAGGCCCCGCGCTGGCGCAAGCTGGACGCCGCGGTCGCCGTGCTCGACGACGTTGTCGCGCGGCTCATCCGGGAACGACAGGCGAACCCGCAGGACGACCGGCACGATCTGCTCGGCCTGCTGCTCGACGCGCGCGACGAGAAGGGTGCGGCGGCGATGAGCCCGCGCCAGGTCCGCGACGAGCTGGTGACGTTCTTGCTGGTCGGGCACGACACCACGGCCTACTCGCTGGCCTGGACCTTGATGCTGCTGTCCAACAATCCCGAGGCGCGCGAACGGCTCATCGCCGAGGTCGACACCGTGCTCGGCGACCGCCGCCCCCCCCCCGCCGACCTCGACCAGTTGCCGTGGACCTCGGCCGTCATCGAAGAGGCGATGCGGCTATATCCGCCGTCCTGGCTGATCGAACGGCAAGCCGCCGCCGACGATGTGCTCGGCGGCTACACCATCCCCGCCGGGGCGACCGTGTACGTGGCGTCCTACCTGCTGCACCACGACCCGAAGTCCTGGCCCAACCCGGAAGGGTTCGACCCGCGCCGGTTCCTGCCGGAGAACAAGCAGTTTGTCTACCCCGTCACCGGCGCGGGGAGCCCGCAACCCCGCTCCCGTTATGCGTACCTGCCCTTCGGTGCGGGCCACCGCCAATGCATCGGACTGGGTTTCGCGCGCATTCAAGCCAAACTCATCCTTGCCATGCTCACCCAGAGCTACACCTTCGACCTCGCGGCAGGTGCGCGCATCGTCCCCGAGCACACACTGACGTTGCGGCCGCGCGACGGGCTTCCCATGGTTTTGCGGCGTAGGACCCGCACAGAGACGGTGTAGGCCGATCATCGCGCTTGCCCCCTCGCAGGTGCGTCGACGGTGCGAACCGGTAGTGCGCTACCTCAGCTATTGAGGTAGCGCACTACTCATGTGCGCGTCCGCAGACCGGAGCATGCTGAAAGCTGCCGAGAAATCTCACCGATGGTGACTGTGTTTCGGCAGGCAAGGACTGCGCCATGGACATTCGGCGAACCATAATTCTGGCCGCGGCGGCGGTCGCATTGACGGCGTGCAGTACGTCGATACCCGATCGAGAGCCGGGCAATACGACGACACAGCGGACGTCGGAGAGACCGGCGGTCCCCGGAGCGCCCGGACGACCGGAAAAGACCGACGCCGGGAAAGTGCCGGGCGCGCCCATTCGCATTCCGGCCTTCACCGAACTCCAAGGAAGTCCGCTCGTCACGGTCCGCGACTTGGCCGAGACGAGGATCGCCGAAGAATGCGATGACTGCGTGCGCATCGCTACCGCCGTGGACAGCACCGCCACTCAGTACAGCGTGTGCCAGTACGTCTACTTCCGTGGCGGGCAAGCGGATCCGACGCCGAACGAAGAGTCGCCGAACGGGTCGGTGATCCTCACTCGGGGCTCGACCCTGACGTTGATCACCGGTCCGAGCGCCCCGCAGAAACTGCCTTGCGGCACCGAGGGATACCTGCCGAAGACGTCGGTGACCGACGACCCCGACCCGACCACCGGGACCACGCCGACTACCCGCCCGACCAGCACATCCCGTGTCTCACCCACCGGCTGAGCAACCGACGACCGGGTCGGCGTTCGATGGATTCACGCAGGTCGCGAAGTCCGTCGGACAGGTGGTCGCACCGACGACGCTGCTGACGGCCCTGCTGTTCTTCTTCGGCTGGCACCACGTCTACCGGTTCTTCTACTACTTCGGCGTCGACTCCACCACCCTTGATCCGAGCATCCGCGAGTACCTGATGCGTACAGTCGACGCACTGTTCGTGCCGCTGATCGTGGTCGGTCTCCTCTGCATGGCCGTGCTGTGGGGCTATACCGCCCTGCCGAACTCGGTGCGCGAACGCCGGCCCGCTTGGTGGATCACCGCCGTGATCGCGGTGCTCGCGGTGGCGGTTCTACTGAACGGGGTGTCACGTGTGTTCGTGGTTACTGCGCTGAATGACGGGCTCTGTGTCGCACCGGTCTCGATCATCATCGCGGTGCTGGTGCTGTGGGCTCTGATAGTGCAGCGCCGCAACAGGTTACGTGCTCAGTTGCCGGAGACAGCGCCGCTGCCGCGATCGCAGGCAGCGGCGGTGACGGAATGGGCCATCCTGTTCGCCGTGATCGGTATCAATTTGTTCTGGATCGCTGCCGACTACTCCATCGCGGTCGCCCAGTCGCGAGCCAGCGAGTGGGCCGCCCAACTACCGACCAGCTCCCAAGTCGTCATCTACAGCGAAAAGGACCTGCACCTTTCCCACTCGGACGTCCAGAAGGCACGTTGTGACACCGATCCGACCGCCGGCTCCGCCTACCGATTCCGCTACGACGGCCTGGTCCCGCTGACCCGCATCGGCGACCACTACGTCCTGGTCCCGCGAACCTGGACCCCCGGCAACGGCGCCGCCATCGTCCTGCCCGCCTCGCCCCCGGGAGCGATCCGCTTCGAGTTCCGCCTTGCCGGTGATTCCCCATCCCCGACCTGCTGAGCCGAGCAGGGCATCCGCAGTACCTCCGTAGTCCCATTCGGCAGCAACGAGTTTCGCTTGCTACCATCCGGACCGGACAGAATCTGACGAGGGGCTTTACAACCGTCTGTGCGGTAACCCGGGCCCCGGATTCTGTAGGTTGGTCCGTACCAGTGACTTTCGACATTCCGAATATCGATGAGGTTCACACGCTCGACCCGAGCATCGACACGTTGCCCGGCCGCTGCGCCCCGTACTACCTGGCCGCCGGTGAAGGTGAACGACATGAACTCGGCGGTCAGCTGATCACGGTGATCGCCCGCCCGCAGGACACCGGCGGGCAGTTCGGTGCCGCATATGTGTACGGCGGCAAGGGGATCGAGACACCGTTCATGTCGCACGAACAGGAGCATCGCTTCCTGTACATCACCGACGGACAGCTTCAAATATGGCTGCCGGACGAAACTCACGTCCTCGTTCCCGGAGCGTCGGTCGCCGTGCCGCCCGGGACGCCCTACGCCTACCGCATGCTCGCGCACCGCACGCGGTTCCTCAGTTGGCTCACCGTGGGCGACGGGCATCGCTGGGCGCAAGCAATCGGTCGCGAGACCGCATCACACGTCGTCGACGTCACCGGGGACCGGCCGATCTCGACAGGACAGCAGTCCGAACTCGCCGATCAGTTCGGCGTACGGATCCACGACCTGGAGAAACATCAGCTACCGCCGGTCACCGGTACTTCACTACCTGTCGGCGAATCACCGTATGTCCTGGACGTAGGGGAGGGCGACCGCTGGGCCGGCATGGGCCAGCTCAACACCTATCTGGCCCGGTCCGCCAACACCGGTGGCACCTATTTCGCAATGCACACCACCGGCGGAAAAAGTCCCTACATCCCGCGCCACTTCCACCGCGCGCACACCGAGAACTTCCTCTGCGTCGAGGGACGAATCCTGTTGCACGTGAATGGGAAAGAGCTGCTGCTGACCAAGGGCGACTTCGTGCACGCACCCGCGGGAACCGTGCACAGCTTCGCCTTCGACACCCACCACACCCAAATGCTCGGCCTACTGACCACCGGAATATTCGAGAAGTTCTTCGAGTACATGAACGAACCGACCTCGGCGTACGTACACACCGAAGGCGGGGACATGCCATTTCCCGCGGCGGGTTTCGCGAAAGCACGGGCGGAGCTGGATCTCGAGGTGGTCGGCCCGCCACCGGTACGCGGTGCGGTCGAGTGATCCGGCCGGTCCAGCGTCGAGCTGGCTATTCCGTTCGATCCGGTCGCCATCTAAATCGAGTCGCTACCCCAGCCGACGGTCGCCGAGACGGTCGGACCGTCTGTTACTCCGTATGCACCCGACCCGCCGACGGTCACATCGAACGTCAAATCCCAACCAGTAGAACGAGTATGAGGTCTTTTGCTGATCACTTCGTCGTTCCAGAACGGAGGATGTTCATTCTCCTCACTCTGGCAGCCGTCAGATCCCCATGCCGTAGGACCAGTTGAATCCCCAGTTCCCTCCTGATGACAGATACGCCTATGTGTGACACCCTGATCGCATAGCTGGCAATTGACTGGCAATCAGAAGGGGGAGGATTCAGATGGGCCAATTGAGGTGTGCCCGGCAGGGTTTCGAAATATTCGATCGTGAGGCCGTCGGGCGGAGTTGGCGGTGGCCGACGGTGTTGGTTGCCGTTGTGACAATCGTGCTGTCGAGCGCGGTGAGTGCTTCTGCTGATGGGCAGTACGGCGATTACATAGTGGGCGGAAGGATCGAACAGGAGTATCTGGCCCGGGGCGGGCCGTCGGTGCTGGGGAATCCCACGATGCCGGAGTCTGACGCCGCGCGCGGCGGCCGGTATCAGATGTTCGCCAACAGTGCCTCGATCTACTGGCATTCGCAGGTCGCGGGCGGATGGGCGAAGCTCGTTCAGGGTGCGATTCGCGGCAAGTGGGGTCAATTCGGTTGGGAGAACGGGCCTCTTCGTTACCCGATAGAGAGTGAATTCACGGGTAAGGACGGCGGCCGCGGTAGTCATTTCGAGGGCGGGTCGATCTACTGGAAGTCGAGCGCCGGTGCCCATCCTGTGTGGGGCGCCATCCGCGACCAGTGGGCAAACCAGGGCTGGGAGAACGGTCCGATGGGGTATCCGATCAGCGATGAATACGACATCGCTGGTGGCGCGGAACAATTGTTCGAAGGCGGTGTCCTGCAATGGAACGTCGGTGCCGAGCCCGACGATGATCCGAATGGGACTGACCCGATCATCGGCGCCGACGACCCGTACAACAAGTTCGCCAGCCGCTATGTCGAACGCCTCACTGACAGTGGCGACAGATGCTCTACAGCCGACGCGGCAGGCAAGTACGTGTGCATGGGTTTCGGTAAGAACACCGCGCCCGGCCCAGATCCCAGCTCGACCGACAGCCGTTCTGCGACCCCGAACGAGACACCGGCGCCCACCACCACGTCTGCCATCCCAAGCGCACCGCCGTCCTCGACCGTTCCGTCGCCTTCCTCGCCGTCGGCGACCGCTCCGGGGTCGCCAGCGCCGACGCCTCCCGCTTCACACGCTCCGGCTCAGACATCGCCAGCTCCTGCGACCACGACGAGCGGTCCGGCACCGGCGAGCCCGGCACCGGCAGCTCCGCAGTTTCGTCCTTTTCCCGTTCGACAAGCGCCGCCCACCGAGCCGATCGAACCGCCTGACCCCGCTCGTGACCTTGCTGCCGAGGCGGCGTTTTTCACCGGGGCGCAGGGCCAAGTGGGCAATTGGTGTGTCAACGCAGACATGGCCGTAGCGGTCGGCAAACGCTTCTATGGGTGTGCCACCAGCCGATACCGACTGACTTACTATCAGCGATACGAAGGCAAGACCTACAAAGTCGGCTGGGAGAAAGGTTTCGCCTACCGCGAAACCAAAACCGCAGTGAGCAGCCAAGCCACCACTGAGCGCATCAAGTTCGACCGTAAGGTCGCCAACGGAACCGCGGGCGCGGCAACGGTGACTCTCGACCTCACGGTGGAAGGCAGCACGAGCCGCACCGGGACTGTCAATCCATCGGGGAGGCAAACGAAAGCCCTTGCGCCCAAGCCGGAATTCACCTTCACCACCACCACGCGTCTGGCTGGGGCCAGCAACAAGTGGGAGTGGGACACATTGATGGGCAAGGTGATCTTTGCCGACCCGCTCGTTCCGCTCGGCCTGAGCAATCCACTGACGCACGAACTGCGGTTCGCGCGGACCCGCTGCGACAGTTACTCCTACATCGGAGCCGCGCCGGGGTGTGTGCTCGCGCCAGGCAGCGGAAGCAACAACCGCCCAGTGCTCGACCTGACCACGACCAAACAGTGGGCGCCTCAACTCTACGACCACGTCCTCAACGCACAGAATTCGTTGCTACCAGGGAGTCCGGTGGGGATCGGGACCTCGGCCACGTTGCGTCCGTTGCAGCGGATCGTCTACAAGAGCCAACAACACCGATCGAATCGAGCCACCGCGTGCCCGAACGGTCGCGCCGGGTACAACCGGCCTGGGGCGGATTGGCAGTGCGATGAGTACCCGTTCGCGGTCACCGCGCAGGGTGCTTTGAGTTACCCGGACCTCGGCAGAACATTCGACTGGTGTTCGATCACGGTACTACCTATCGGGGTGTACAACGCCAATGGGTTCAGCGCATGCTTCATCCCCACGACACAGAATGGCGATGGCGGCAGGTTGCTACCGTCATTCCATCGTGAGAACCGGATCCTGTATGTCGGCGACGACGACTCCGACGGCTATTTCGTGCAGGCGTACCACGGCTGAGCGAATGTGCTCACGCGGACGGTACTGGTTGCATCGGTGTCGGTGGGCGCCACTGGCTTTCGGGCCAGAACTGCAACAAGTACCGTTCAGTGAGATCGTCTCCGGATTCCTGCAACTCCACGCCGGAATCGCGCCCGGTCGCATACAGCCGCATACGGTAGCGGCCGGGTCGGGTGAGCAAAGGTTCCTCGAGCAGGTCGGTGTCGGCTTCGAGGTCACGGAGTTTTACTACGTCGTCGAACCGCACCGACACCTCCTGCAGCATTTGCCAACCCTGGTACAGCAAGGCAGGTTCATTCGGATGCTCCTCGGCGCGGAATCCGACAGCGCCGAGTGCCACTGCGGCGGTGATGACGAGAAGGCGCTGATCGTCGTCCCAGGCGAGCATCCCCTCGGCCGCAGAGGGAAGGTCGGGAAACGCACATCCGACTTGTTGGAACGGCAGCGACGAACCGTACATCACGTCGAGCCCGGTATCGATCATCAGTCGTCTCCTCGGATCGCCACCATCGCCGGATGGAAATGCCGACACTACGCTGGACTCAGCCGAGCCGGCATCGATCCATCCGCACTATCCGGCCGAATAGATCAAGCGAGGAGGCGACTCTATGACACGAAAGTGGGCGGCAGCGCTCGGTGTCTGCGCGGTGATCGGAGTCATTGCGGTCGTCCTATTCCTCCGCTCGAGTGATCGCAGCGACCCTGCACCGGGGCCAACCACCACGCCCGAACCAACACTGTGGATCGACTCCGAATTCGGTTGACTACTTGGATCAACGCGCCACCGCCGACATCGGATTGCCGGCACAGCCCGGTGGTTCCCGTCACGGATCGCTTCGGCTCCGGTGAGCACCGCGAAGGCGCGGGTTCTGCGGAGTTTTGACAGACCAGGCGTTTAATGGGGGTATGAGTAACGGCGGTGGGCCCGAGTCTCGCGACTACCTCGACGCGGTGGAGCGAGTCGTGGGTGCGGGCACGCCGCTGGGTACCGGTGGGTTCCGGTTCTGGTTCGCCGATCGGCGCTGGGAATGGTCGGATGAGCTGGCCCGTATGCACGGTTACCGGCCAGGGGAGGTGGAGCCGACGACGGAGTTGCTGCTAGCGCACAAACACCCTGACGACCGGGATCGGGTGGAGGCCGTGCTGGTGACTTCCGTCGAAGACGACAGTCCGTTTTCGAGCAGTCATCGCATCGTGGACACCGGCGGGGGGGGGCATCAGGTGATCGTGGTGTCGCAGCCGATGCACGACGACGCCGGGGAAACCATCGGCACCACCGGGTTCTATGTCGATATCACCGAGACGCTCGCCGACGGCCATGACCTGACGCCACAGAGTGCTGCCGCATCGGACGTGCACAGCAACGATCATTCCGGCGACGGTCAAGGGCCGACCTTCGATGTGATGTTGCCCGAGCTACTCACCGCGCGCGCCGCGATCGAGCAGGCCAAGGGCGTGCTGATGGTGATCTACGGGATCAACCCGGAACAGGCCTTCCGAGTGCTGCGGTGGCGCTCCCAAGAGACCAATACGAAGCTGCGAGTACTCGCCGAACGGCTGGTCGCCGGACTGTACGACGTGCCGGCTGCCGAGGCCGCCATGCGCTCACGCATCGACCACCTCCTCCTGACCGCCCACGAAACGCCCAGGATGCCGGAACCATGTGCACCCTCCACGACCGGACGGGATCTTTGACGAGCGGCAGTGCTACCGATGCCGCGTCGGCTCGGTGGCGCGGCCGGTCGGCGCGGACATGACCTGATTCAGTTTCGCTTTCACGGGGTCCGGCACCACGGTGTTGATCAGTCCGGCGGCTTTCACCGCGAGCGAGGCGGCGAAGACTTTCCGGTCATTGTCGAACAACGCCTCGACGCCCTGGCGCGCGACGTCGGCGGGATCGTCCTTCGGCCCCTGGCCGATCCGGGTCGCCAGCATCTTGGCCCGGCGGAAGAAGTCGGTGTCGGTCGGCCCGGGTAGGAGAGCGGTCACGCTGATTCCATTGGGGCGCAACTCTTCTCGCAAGGCTTCGGCGAAAGACAGCACGAACGACTTGGAGGCGTTGTACACCGCCTGGCGCGGCCCGGGCATGGTGGCGGCGATCGACGCGGTGAACAGCAGTTTGCCGGTGCCACGTGCGGCCATGTCGCGGGCCACCAGTTTCGCCAAGTGGACGGTGGACCGCACGTTGAGGTCCACGATGTCGAGTTCGTCGGTCAGGTCCGTCTCGGTGAAGAGCCCGCCGCAGCCGACGCCCGCGTTCAAAGCTGCCACTTCCACCGCCCGACCGCCCTCGGTCACGGCCGAGTACAACCGCTCGACTCCCTCGGCGGTCCGCAGATCCACTTGAACAGCACGCACTTCGGTACCGTCCCGGCCGATCGTTTCGGCGGCGTTCTCGATGACCTTGTCCTCAGCGGCGATGATCAGGTCGAAGCCCCTGGACTGCAACTGCTTGGCGATTTCGAAGCCGATGCCGCTGGAGGCTCCGGTGACGAGCGCGAGTGGGCGTTGTTCGGTCATGCTCTGCGCCTACCCGGCCTCGCTCGCTTCATGCACGGGCGTGACCGCGAATTCCACGCCGAAGTTGTTGTACGTCAACGGTAGTGGTGCGGCCGGATCGAGCGTGGGCGTCGAGCGCAGTTCGAATGTCATGCTGCGCAGCATCTCCGCGAGCAGGGTGCTGGTGATGAAGAGCACGAGATCGCGTCCGGGGCAGGCCGCGGGCCCCGCACTGAACGGCACCAGCTGCGGGTACTGCTGTGCGCGACCGTCCAGCCAGATTTCGGGCACGAAATCATGGGCGAACGGCAGCAGCTGCTCGTCCCGGTGGAAAGCGACCGCGGCGATGAGCAGCGCGGCGCCGCCATCGATAGTGAACTGCTCGTCGCCGTCGCGCCATATCGTGTCCTCGGTGGTGTCCCGCAGGATCATCGGCGTGGTCGGCCAGAGGCGCACCGACTCGAGCACGCACCCGCGCAGGTAGGGGAGCGCCGCCGAACCTGCTCGGTCCACTGCTTCCGCCGTCGCCGCGGCGCGCTGCTCCGGATGGGTGGCGAGCAAGGCCAAGGTCCGGGTGAGCGCCATGCCTGCCGCGTCGAAGGCGAACAGCCAATGCGGTACCTGCCCGATGGGGTCGCTCGCACCGGACGCCGGAGTGGCGGCGAGCGCGCCCAGCAGGCTGTCGGGCTCGGCGGATTCGGCGTAGCGATGCAGTTCGTCGGTGAATTTCCGGCGCAGCCTGCGTCGCTGCGGAGCGAGGAACGACCAGTTGGCCGCCGAACGCAACTGCCACAGCCGGTCGGTGATCTCGTCATCGTCGCGCGCGGCCGTCCCGAGCACCAGGCGCCGGACCAGCCGCCACCAGCCGATGGTGAACTGCTCGGCATCGAGTTTTCCCTCGCGCACAGCGGTTTCCCGCAGTCGCGCCGCCTCTTCGCGGATGACCTCGGTGAACGGCTCGGCCAGATGATGCAGCGGGCGACCGGTCTCCAACGCCGCTTCGTTCACCGCTCTGCGTTCGTCGCGGAGGTGCCCGCTGGACACGAGGACGCCGTGCGGCTGGAATTGGCGCAGCGCGGCCCGCTTCTCCAGGTTCGCCGGATGGAACGGCGACGGCGATCCGTCGAGCACCCGGCCGACGTCCGCAGGGTCGACCACGACAACCATTCGCCGCCCCGGCACCACCAATTCCACCGGCCCCGAGCCGAACTCACGCCGCAACCGCCGCAACCGCCGCACGACGCGCGCGTCGGCCTGAACCCGTTCCAAGAGCCCGAGGACCCGCCGCCGCCGGGCGATCACGCCAGCCGCGACACCGGCGAACCCCAGATCCGCCAACGTCGACGCCGCCCGAAAACCGGTCAGCCGGTGACCTGACATGTGACCTCCTCGAGCTCCCGAATGCTCGTCTCGCTACTGCCGCAGTATTCGATCTATCTGCGCAATTCCACGTGTCGAGAGCCCTAAACGTGGCGGTTGCTCGCTCGAATCGAGGGCGGTCTCCTGTGGCTGAGTAGGGGTCTCGTGTCGCTGAGTAGGACGGGGCAGCCGCGTGTGTGTCCCGGAACCGACCGGGTATGTGCGGTAGTGGGGGAACCGCGCCGAGCGCATGCGACGCGTGTCGCCGTCGACCCCCTCGACAGCGCACCACGGCGGCCTCGACCGCTGTCGGTGGCACCGACCACAGATAGGAAGAGGATTATGACAACTCCCGCTCCGCTACCCGAAGACCGTGCCGGCGCACCGCTTCGCGCGGTGGTGACCGGGTCCGACTCCGGCATCGGCGCGGCGATCGCGGTCGCACTGGCCGGCGGCGGCGTCGATGTCGGCATCACGTATCACTCCGACGAGCAGGGCGCCGAACGCACCGCGGCGGAGGTGCGCGAGCTCGGCGTCACCGCGGCGGTCCGGCGTCTCGACCTGAGCGATCTACCCACCGCGGCCGCGGTGGTCGATGAACTGGCCGAGGAGCTGGGCGGCATCGATGTGCTGGTGAACTGCGCGGGCACCGGCACCGCGCAACGGGCCATGGACATGGATTTCGACACCTGGCGCCACGTGCTCTCGGTCGATCTCGACGGTGCGTTCCTCTGTTCGCAGCGCGCCGCCCGCCGCATGATCGAGGCGGGCCGGGGCGGCCGGATCATCAACATCACCAGCGTGCACGAGCATGCGCCCCGGGTCGGTGCCGCGCCGTACTGCGCCGCCAAGGCGGGCCTCGGCGCACTGACCAAGGTGCTCGCCCTGGAACTCGCCGAACACGACATCACCGTGAATTCGGTTGCCCCCGGCGAGATTTCCACGCCGATGACCGGCCAGGAGGACATCGACCCGCGCACCGAATCAAGGCCGGGCATCCCGCTGAGCCGTCCCGGCCACGCGAAGGAAGTAGCCGCCGTGGTGGCCTTCCTCGCGACGCCCGCGGCCGGGTATGTCACCGGCGCATCGTATGTGGTCGACGGCGGACTGCTGCTGATGGGACCGCAGGCGGGCACCATCCTGACCGACGAGAAGTGGCGGTCGCCGTAAACCGAACCGGCACAGCGACCGTCAGCCGAGACGAGGAGTACCCATGACTCAACAGGTAGGTGACTACGTCCTACAACGACTACGTGAATGGGGTGTCGAACAAGTCTTCGGCTACCCGGGCGACGGCATCAACGGCCTCGTCGCCGCGTTCGGGCGCGCGGACGATCAGCCGCGCTTCGTGCAAGCCAGGCACGAGGAGATGGCCGCCTTCCAGGCCACCGGTTACGCCAAGTTCAGCGGGCAGGTCGGCGTCTGCACCGCAACCTCGGGGCCGGGCGCGATCCACCTGCTCAACGGCCTCTACGACGCGAAACTCGACCACGTCCCGGTAGTGGCGATCGTCGGCCAGACCGCGCGCAGTGCGATGGGCGGCAGCTACCAGCAGGAGGTCGACCTGCAAAACCTGTTCAAGGATGTGGCCAGCGACTATCTGGTGGAGGTCAATGTCGCCAGTCAGCTGCCCAACGCGTTGGACCGCGCCTTCCGTACCGCGCTGACCCGCCGCGCACCCACCGCGGTGATCATCCCCGCCGACCTGCAAGAAGAGCCGTACGAGGCACCGACGCACGAGTTCAAACAGGTGCCATCCAGCGCACCGGGCCTGGCGATGCCGACGGCGATCACCGCGGCACGCGCGGAGATCCAACGAGCCGCCGAACTCATCGACGCCGGATCACGGGTCGCGATCCTGGTCGGTCAGGGCGCTCGTTCGGCACTGCGTGAGGTCGTCGAACTCGCCGAGCTCACCGGCGCGGGCATCGCCAAGGCCTTGCTGGGCAAAGACGTTGTGCCCGATGATCTTCCGTTCGTCACCGGGTCGATCGGGTTGCTCGGCAGCAGGCCGAGCTACGAGATGATGCGCGACTGCGACACCTTGGTCATCGTCGGCTCGAACTTCCCCTATGCCCAGTTCCTGCCGGACTACGGCCAGGCGCGCGCGGTCCAGATCGATATCGACGGCACGATGATCGGCATGCGTTATCCGACCGAGGTCAACCTCGTCGGTGACGCCGCGACCACCTTGACCGAGCTCAACGGGTTGCTGCACCGCAAGTCCGACCGCGCATGGCGGGAGACGATCGAGAAGAACGTCGCCCGCTGGTGGGACACCATCGAACGCCAGTCGATGTTGCAGGCGAAGCCGGTCAACCCGATGCGCGTGGTGTGGGAGCTGTCCCAGCAGATTCCGGACGACGCGATCGTCACCGCGGATTCCGGGTCGTCGACCAACTGGTACGCGCGGTGCCTGCGTTTCCGCGACGGCATGCGCGGCTCGCTCTCGGGCACCTTGGCGACGATGGGCGCCGGCGTGCCCTACGCGATCGGCGCCAAGTTCGCCCATCCCGACCGGCCCGCCATCGCGCTGGTGGGCGATGGCGCCATGCAGATGAACGGGCTCGCCGAGCTGCTCACCATCGCCCGTTATTACCCACGATGGCGCGACCCGCGACTGGTGGTGTGCGTGTTCCACAACAACGATCTCAACCAGGTCACGTGGGAACTGCGCTCCATGGGCGGGGCACCGAAATTCGAAGAATCACAAACGCTCCCGGAGGTTTCTTATGCCGAGGTCGCGCGCAGCATGGGTCTGGTGTCCATGACGGTAGACGATCCCGACCAGCTCGCCGGGGCATGGAAGGCGGCATTGAGCGCGGATCGGCCCGTAGTGCTCGATGTGCATTGCGATCCGGAGGTGCCGCCGATCCCGCCGCATGCGACCTTCGAGCAGCTGAAATCGACTGCGGAAGCCGTAGTGCGCGGTGACCCGAACGCACGGCATCTGCTGGCTCAAGGTGCCAAAACCAAAGCACAGGAACTGATCCCGCGTTCGACGGGTAAGTCGGATGCGTGAGCACCGCCACAGCGAACGGGCGGCCCGAGTGGATCAGCTCGGCATCCACCGTGGTCAGCCGGACTGTCCGGCTTTCGCCGGCGAGCCGTACGGTGTTGCGTACCAAGATCTTTCGGAAAAATTTCGCCGCAGCGATGTTTCAGCAACGCGGCGCCGGGCACCCGACAGATGAGCCAACCCTGAGGCTCGAACGTCGATCGGAAAGGAGAAACGCAATGGCAGACTCCAACAACCCGGGACAGTTCGGCAACCGGGCGGATACCGAGCAGCAGGCCAGCAAGGGCGGCCAGGCGAGCACCGGTAGCTTCGGCGACAAGAACAGCGCCGATCCTTCGGCCGCCGGTAGGAAGGGCGCCGAGGCGCAGCCGACCGAGGCCAAGGCCAAGGGCGGCCAGCACAGCGGCGCGAACCGCTGATCGGCACACAGCCCCTGTGCTGACACGCCAGCAGCCCCTGCTGAGCACGGCTCAGCAGGGGCTGGCTGCTGTCATGGGCTAGCTGGCAATGCAGCGCCCGGGCAGGTCAGGCGGGTGGCAATCGTCGTTCGGCGGCCGCCTCGATCGAAGGGTAAGCGGGGAACAGCAGAAACGCACCGGTCACATCGAGTGCCCGCTGCACAGCGGGATGGTGAAAAACCAGCCGCACATCCAGGCCGCGGGGCGCGGCGCGATGTTTGATCTCGACGAGTTCGCACGCGACGCTGAGCGAGAGGAACTCGACATCCCGCAAATCGACGATCACGCAGCCTTCGTCGAGTGACCCCAGCGCCCTGGTAATTCGCTGGCGCAGCACGGGTATGTGGGAGGCATCCAGATCCCCATGTGTGGTGACGACAGCGGTGTCGGACTTTCTGGCGCGGCGCCGATTGGCGGTCCTGGTGCGCAGCGGCATCGCGTCGGCTACTACTGCGGCGGCTGTCGGCTCGGCGATGGTTTCTGTCATCACTAACCCCTTGCGTCCGAGGCTTGCACTAACGACTCGTCCCGAGCGGGTGTACGCGCTGGCAGGTGATGAACGAACACACTGCCGCGAGGTGGCAACCCGCGAGTCGGGCGCTACGGCTGGGTGTTCAACCACTTCTGGTGTACCACGCCTGCTCGCCGCTGTCTACCGCCCCCGACATCCCGAGCGGCGCATCACACCAGCGGCTGTCACCACACGGCGGGTTCGATGTCGTTGCCGGTGTGCACGGCGTCGTAGGTGAACTGATCCAACGGCATCGCCGTTTCGGCGACGACCGTGGAGAGATGGTGCAGCACCACCCCTTCGCGCAGCGCCCAGGGGCTGACCTCGAGGGTGTCGATGCCGAGCGTCGACATGGCCGCTTCGGCCACCATCGCGCCGGCCAGGATCTGCCGGGCGCGCGGCCGGGAAACCCCACGCAGGTCGGCGCGCCGCTCGGCGGGCAGCCGCGCCAGCCGGTTCATGCTCGCCCGCACGTCGGCGTGGTGCAGCGACCGGCGCACGAACGGCCCGTCACGTTGCGGCGCGGCGCCCGAGAGCCGGGCGAGCTGTTTGAAGGTCTTCGAACTACCGATCGTGCGGCGCGGCTGCCCCTCCCACAGCAACCGATCGCGGACCTCCTTCAGGCATTCGCGAATATGCCTGCGCAGCGCCTTGAATTCGGAGTGCGAAGGCGGGTCGCCGGTCAGGAACGCCCGCGTCAGCCGCCCGGCGCCGAGCGGTAACGACAAGGCCAGAGTCGGTTCGGCGTCGCGCCCCAGCGCCAATTCCATCGAGCCGCCGCCGATATCGAGCAGCAGCACGGTGCCGGCCCGCCAGCCGTACCAGCGGCGTACCGCCAGGTAGGTCAGCCGCGCTTCTTGGGCGCCGGTGAGGAATTGCGGCCGAATCCCCGAGGCCTGCTCGATCCGATCGAGCACGTACGTCCGGTTCGGGGCGTCCCGGATCGCCGCCGTGACGAACGCATAGAACGTGTCGATCTCATACCTGCGCGCCGCGGCGAGCACCTGGGTGATCGCGTTGGTCACCCGCTCGACCCCCGGCTCGCTGATCATGCCCGCGGCATCGATGTCCTCGCCGAGCAGTACCGGTTCCTTCAGCGCTCGAATCGGCAACGGGGGTGCACCCGGAGAGGCGTCTACAACTTGAAACTGCGCCGAATTCGAACCGACATCCATCACACCGAGCCGGACCATGTCAACCTCCTAGCAACCCGCCAACCGATCGGGTGGTGTCGCCATAGCCGGATGGCTCAGCGGCAAACCTGGCCCGGATCTCGGTTCTATCTCGAAGCCTCGGTTAGCGGGGTAGTTGCCGGAGCGGCCTTCGGTGGGTCCAATTCGTAGATGGCGTAGGCGGCGCGCAGGACCGGCTGGGCGACATTGCGCACCCGGATACCGCCCGGTGTGGTCCCGCGTTCGGAGCCCGCGTGCGCGTGGCCGTGCAGCGCCAGATCGGCGCCGTTGTTGTCGATCGCTTCGCCGAGCAGGTAGGAACCGAGGAACGGGTAGATCTCCCTCGGTTCGCCGTGCAGCGTGTCGCTGACGGGGGAGTAGTGGGTGAGCGCGATGGTGACATCGGTGGACAGCCCGGCCAGGGCTTCGGCGAGCGAATCCGCGAGTGCCACTGTGTGACAGGAGAAGTCGCGCATCTGGCGCTCGCCGAAGATGCTGGCGCACTTGCCGGCGAAGCCGCCGCCGAACCCCTTGGTTCCGGCGATGCCGAGCGTCCGGCCGGAGATGGTGAAGGTGGTGGCGGTCCCTTCGAGCACGGTGATGCCGTGGTCGACCAGCAGCTCGGTGATGTCGTCCTCGACCTCGCTGTGATAGTCGTGGTTACCGAGCACCGCGACCACCGGCACGCCGAGGTCGGCGAACTCGGCCGCGACCACCTTCGCCTCGTCCACCGTCCCGTGGCGCGTCAAATCCCCTGCGAGCAGCAGGATGTCGGCGTGCTCAGGCAGCTCGCGCAGGGTGGGCCGCCACAGCCCGTGGGAGTCGGCACCGAGATGTACATCGCCTACGGCGGCTATTCGCATGCGGCTCAACCCCTTCCACTATCCGTCGAACCGAGCGCCTCGGTGTCGGCCGGCGCGCCGGGACGGGTGACGTGCACGTCGTTGTGGATCCGCGCCTGCGGAAGCTGTTCGCGCACTATCGTTTCCAGCTGTTGCTTGCGTTCCTCGGTGCTCACCTCGCCGCCGAGGACCACCACGTCGCCGCGAATGGTCACCCCGATGCCGAGTTCCGCGGTACGCGGATCCTCGGCCAGGGCTCGGCGCAGATGCGCGACAAGGTATTGCGGCTGCTCCATTTATTTCACCTTTCCGGTGTCGGTGATACCGAGGTCGTCGAGCAGTCCGAGAAACGCGCGCGCATAAGGTGATTCCTCGGTCTGGCGCCGCGTTTCCGCCCAGTCGACCTGTTCGCGCAGGTCGCGCGCGATGTGCAGCAGCGGCGCGAAGTCGAGGCGGTGCGCGTCGAAGACCAGCAGCTTGTCCACCATGAGATCGGTGCCGCTGACCACCGGCGCGGAGGTCGGCCCGATGCGCATGGGCGTTGCGCGGTCGAGCAATTCGTCGGTGACGTCCCGGTAATTGGGTCGGTAGATCACGTCGATCAGGACGTCGCCGTCGTAGACCTTGCGCAGCCAGTCCTCGGGTGGATCGCAGACCCGTAACCCGGCCTCGGCCAGTGTGCGCACCGCTTTCGCGCAGTCCTCGGGTTTGACGAAGATATCGACATCGTGCTGCGAGGCGGGCCCGCCGCGTGCGTACACCGCGCAACCGCCGGCCACGGCGAACTTGATGTCCGCCTCGGCCAGCGCATTGACGGCACGGGTCAACGAGTGCAGCAATTGATCGATCGTGGCGACCATGATCGGGCAATACCCGGTTACCAGTCGACTATTCGGCGGAATCGAGCGCGCGCGTTTCGCCGGACAACAGGCCGGGCAGCAGCGTCGCACCCGCGGTGGCCGCGACGGCCGACCCGGTCGCGATCGTCCAGCCGAACGGCCCCAACGGCGTGCAACCGAAGTAGGTGCACAGCCCGGGTGTCATGACCACCGCGCCGAGCACACCCGCGCTCGCGGCGGTGGTCACCCACACCAGGGGACTGCGATACCCGGACACCAGGGTCTGCCCCAGCTGGGTGCCGATCAACGCGACCAGCCCGATGGTCGCGGCCCGGCGTTCGGTGCCGGTGTAGCGGCCGAGCGTCCAGGCGACGGAGGCGCCGGTGGCCGTGGCGACGCCGCGGGTGGCGATGGTCCGGGTCAGGTCGTTGCCGAGCTCGGCACGCGGAATCTCGGTGAGTTGCGCGGAGCGCTCGCGGACCGCCGCGGCGCTGTCGTCCGGATCGATGCCACGATCGTCCGGCGACAGCGCCAAGGCCAGTGCCGGGAACATATCGGTGAGCATGTTCACCAGGAGGAACTGGCGGGTGCCGAGTGGCCCGCGCCCGCCGACGGCGGTGCCGAACAGGGTGAACGCGACCTCGCCCGCATTACCACCGACCAGTACGCCGACCGCATCGGTGATCCGCCGCCACATGCCGCGACCCTCGACCAGCGCGTGCAGGATCGCGATCGGATCCGGATCGGTCAGCACCAGGTCGGCGGCGTTGCGCGCGGCAGTGGATCCCTGTGCGGCCAAACCGATTCCGATGTCGGCGCTGCGGATCGCGGCGGCGTCGTTGCCGCCGTCGCCGGTCATGCCGACGACATGGCCGTTGCGGCGCAGCGCGGTGACGATGCGCACCTTCTGCTCCGGATTCACCCGGGCGAACACCGTGCTGCGCTCGATCAACTCCGCTTGCTCGCGGTCGTCGCAGCGATCCAGATCGGCGCCGGTGACGACGGTATCGACGGCGATGCCCAGCTGGCGCGCCGCCGCGGCGGCGGTCACCGGATGGTCGCCGGTGATCATCCGGACACTGATCTCGTTGTCCTGCAGGGCGGTGATCAGCGGCAACGTCTGCGGGCGCGGGGTGTCGGCGATGCCGAGGAAGCCGAGCAGCGTGAGTTCGCCGACCGCGCCCGCCACATCGTCGGGCTCGGTCGTGAGATCGCGGCGGGCCACGGCCAGCACCCGCAGGCCTTGTTCTGCCAGATCGCGCACGGTCGCCTCGGCGCGCTCGCGCAACTCCTCGGACAGGGCAATGGTGTCGCCGTTGCGGACCTTCGTGCAGCGCGGCAGCACGATCTCGGGGGCACCCTTGACGACCAACCGCAGCCTGCGCGCGGTATTGCCCAGCGCGGCGGCGTACCCGCGATTCGAGTCGAAGGGGATCGCTTCGATAGGGTGCCAGCGCCCGTCGTCGAGGATCTCGGCGGCTTCGAGCACCGCGCGGTCGGTGGCATGGGTGACCGGTCCCTCGTTCGGGTCTGGGCAGGCTCGCGCGGCCGAGCGCAACAGCCTGCGCGCCTCCTCGGCTTCGGCGTCGGGCTCCCATTGCTGATGCAGGTCGGCGAGTTTGGTCAACCGCAGCCGGCCTTCGGTGAGGGTGCCGGTCTTGTCGAAACACAGCGTGTCGACCCGGCCGAGCGCCTCTACCGTGCGGCTGGCCCGGACCAGCACGCCGTAGCGGGACAGCCGTCGCGTGGCCGCGAGCTGCGCGACCGTGGCGACCAGCGGTAGCCCCTCCGGCACCGCCGCGACCGCGACCGCGACACCGTCGGCGATGGCGGCGCGCAGCTCCCGGCCGCGCAGGCCACCCAGCACGCTGACGATCGCGCCGCCGGTCAGCGTCAGCGGCAACGCCCGGTCGGTGAGTTGGCGCAATTGTGCTTGTACGCCGCCCTTTTCGGGCGGCACCGCACCGGCGGTGGCCCGCCCGACCTGGGTGTCGGCGCCGACCGCGACCACGACGGCTCGCCCGCGGCCGTTCACGACGGTGCTGCCCTCGTAGATCATGCAGGCGCGGTCACTCGGACCGGCACCGGGCGTGGCCGACAGCTGCTTCTCCACCGTGACCGACTCACCGGTCAGCCCGGACTCGTCCAGCTCCAGATCGTCGACGTCGACCAGCCGCGCGTCGGCGGGCACCACCTCACCGGGGCGGACGGCGATGACGTCGCCGATCGCGAGCAGGCTGGCCGGCAAGGTTGTTTCACCGGCGTCGGGCTTGTCCACGTCGGCCCGGTCGATGACCTGCGCGGTGAGGCTCTCCCGGTCCAGCAGCGTGTGCAGGGCCGATTCGGCGCGCTGCCGCTGCCTGGCCGAGACGACCGCGTTCACCGTGAGGACCGAGGAGAGCAGGATCGCATCGGACGGGGAGCCGAGAATGGCGGTCGCGGCGGCGCCGACGCCCAGGATCGGGGTCAACGGGTCGGCCAGTTCGGTGCGCAGATGGCGCAGGAACGAGGTGGTGCGCGTCAATCCGCCGAGCCAGGTGTCCTGCTCGGAGGGGGCCGACGTGGCACGCTCTGTCGAGGCGGGCGGCTGCGGTAGTCGAGCGAGCACCTCCTCGGGTTGCAGTGCGTGCCACGGCAACAGCACCGACGGCGAGGGCGGCGCCGGAGCGCGCATCGTGCGGATCCCGGCCAGCGAGCCGTTCAGCAGGCCCGCGAGATGGGCTGCGGCCATCGGCGATATCTGGGCCCGCCGGGACGGTGATACGGCGAGCAGCAATCCGCCGAGCGCGGCCGCGGAGAGCGCGAGGGACCGGCCCTGCGCGCTGACGTGGCGGGCCGGCTCGATCGCCGCCAGTATTCGTTCGACCTGGCTGAGCTCGCGGCACAGCGCGTCCGCGGTCCACGGCGCCCGTTTGCGGTTGTGCCCGGTGCCGAGCAGTCCGATGGCCACATCGGACCAGGCCAGTGCCTTGTAGGCGTGGGCGCTCACCGTGGCGACCACGTGGCCGTCGTGCTGCAGGTCGTGCACGAGTTTGCTCAACGAGGTCGCGGGGGAGACGAATTCGTCTACGCGGGAACGCAATTCCCCGGCGTCGGCGCTCGCGGCGAGGGTGACGCGCAGGCCCGCCTTGCGTGCCGTGGTCAGCAGCGAGTGGGCGCGCGGGTCGAGTTCACGGCCGATGAGGACCCGGCCCACCGCGCGGTCGCCCGCGCGCAGTTCCCGCCGGGCCGGCCGGATCGTGGCGCCCCGATCCGGTTTTCCGCTGTCGGGGAGCACCAGTCGCAGCTCGTTCTTGCGCGCTGCGCCGTTCCGTCCGGACGCGGCGGGTTCAGCCGAGGAATCCGGGGGTGACCAGAGCAGCCGCTGGGCCGCACTCCAGACGTCGGCGGTGGACCAGTCGGCATCGGTGGACTCGGCATCGAGCACTACCCGGCGCGGCGTGAGCAAGGCTTCGCCGTCGACGACGAGTGCGGTGAGCCGATCGAGTCGCCGCCACGCGGTGGGGTCCAGCGTCAGCACGCCCGCGCCGGCCAGCAGCGTGGTGAGGGTCGCGGCATAGGCCTCGCGGCAGGCGCGGGCGGCCTTGGGCGCACCGAGGGCGAGCGCGTTGACGGCGTCACCGGCATTGCCGAGGGTGGCAATGGCGGTGGCACCCACCACCATCGCCGATCCCGTCTCGTCGGCGACGCGCTCCAGCGGGCCGGGCGGCAGTTCGGCCGGACGGGTGTAGCGCGGCAGCGGCTCCGCGACGCCGGGGTTGTCGTGGTGCAGCAGCTGCGGTTCCCAACCGCGCCAGCTGACCCGGCGCGCGACCGCCTCGGTCAGCAGCAGGGATCGCTGCGCCGCGTCGAGTAGCAGTGTGGGGATCCCGTCGGTCGCGTTCTCGCCGAGCGCGGTGCCGAGAGCCGAGACGAGGGTCAGTACGAGATCGGTGCGCGATCGCCCCAGCCGTTGCTCGAGTTGGTCGCGGACTCGCGGCTGCGTCTCGGCGATCGAGGCGAGTGCCCGCGCCGCGCGCAACGGCGGACGCATGGGGGGCGCGACCCCGGCCAAGGAGATCGCGACGGCGCACAGATCGCCGGCGACCTGAATTGCCGCCGCTATCACCGGTTCTCGGTCACCCGGGTAGTCGACCTCGCTGTCCCAGTCCTGCTCGTCGACCTCGGTGTCGTGCTCGATCCGGTCCACCGTGGCGAGCAGCTCCGGCAGATCCGCCGCGCCGCGGGCCAGGGTGGCGACCACCCGTCCGGTCACCGCGTTCACCTGCCACCAGCGCACGCCGCCGAGGCTTTCCAGCCGCCGCTCCAGCGCCCGGGCGACGGTGGCGCTGCTACCGCCCGCCAAGCCGCGGACCTCGATGGTCGCGCGCCTGCCGTGCATGGCGACGCGTCGCCGGGTGCGCTTCAGGTGCGGGTCGACCAAGGCCGCCACGTCGTCGCGCAACTGACCCGGCTCGGGCACATCGAGGAGGTGCCCGGCCTCGGCCGCTTTCCCGGCGACCGTCTCGATGGCCTGCAATGGCGCTGCGGCGAATTGGGTGGCCGCGCCGATGGCCAGTAATCCGCCGCGGCGGACGGCTCCGGTCACCGCTGCCGCGGGCGCCTCGATCCACCAGGCGGGTCGTAGATGACGTGTCGATAGGCCCATAACGGGCAGCTACCCCGCAGGTAGCCAGGTAAACAAGGTCGGAGTTGCGCTCGGGGAGAACGGGTTCGGTGGCAGCGCCTGCGCTCGTGTGCGGCACCGTTTCTCGGTCGGCATACGGGGTAACGCCGGGGCATGACCTCATCGAGTGACGGCCGGATTACCCGGCTGGGTTTGCCGGACACGATCTCGGTGGCGCTGTTCGATCTCGACGGGGTCCTCACCGATACCGCGTCGGTGCACCGGCGGGCGTGGACCACGGTGTTCGACGAGTACCTCGGGCAGCGCTGCGGGCCGGACTTCGTGCCGTTCAGCGAGGACGACTATCTGCGTTATGTGGACGGCCGCCCGCGCGCCGACGGCGTCCGTGAGTTCCTGCGGTCCCGGGATATCACCCTGCCGGAGGGCGACCCGGCGGACGAGCCGGGGGATGCGACGGTGCACGCGCTCGGCAATCGTAAGAACAGCGTGTTGCTTTCGCTGATCGAGCACGAAGGCGTCAAGGTTTACCCCAGTTCGGTCGACTATGTGACCGCTGTCCGGGCGGCCGGGCTGAAGGTAGCCGTGGTGACCGCGTCCGCCAATGCCATTGCGGTGCTGGAGGTTACGGGCATCGCCCGCAGCGTCGACGAGCGGGTCGACGGCAACGACGTCACCAGGCTCGGACTGCGTGGGAAGCCCGCACCCGACGGATTCCTCGAAGCCGCCGCGCGGCTGAACGTAAAGCCTGAGCAGGCAGCGGTTTTCGAGGACGCGGTCGCCGGGGTAGCGGCAGGCCACGCAGGCGGCTTCGGGTTCGTCGTCGGGGTCGACCGCGTCGGCGACGGCAGGCACGGGCCGGAGTTGACGGCGGCGGGCGCCGATGTCGTCGTCCAGGATCTGGCGGAGCTGAAGGAGTAGCGAAATGGCTGCGGACTGTCGCGGTTTCGAGGTCGACCCATGGCAATTGCGGTGGTGCGGAATGGATGTGGACGCACTGCGGCGGACGGAATCAATCTTCGCGTTGTCGAACGGTCACCTCGGTTTGCGCGGCACGCTGGAGGAGGGGGAGCCGGTCGGCGAGCCGGGCACCTACCTCAACGGCTTCTACGAGAAGCGTGAATTGCCTTATGCCGAAGTGGGTTACGGATACCCGCAGCAGGGGCAGACGGTGGTGAACGTCACCGACGGAAAGATCATCCGGCTGCTCGTCGGCGACGAGCCGATGGACATGCGCTACGGCCACGCCCGGGAGCATGAGCGGGTACTGGATTTCCGCTCCGGAACACTGCGACGCAGCACCGTATGGACCTCGCCCACCGGTCAATCCGTGCGAATCCGTTCGGAGCGCCTCGTCTCGTTCACCGAGCGGGCGCTGGCCGCCATCCGTTATGAGGTCGAGCCGCTCGACGAGGATCTGGATCTGGTGATCCAATCGGATCTGCTCGCCAACGAGCCGGTGGTGGCGCGCCAGGGTGATCCCCGGTTCGCGGCGGCCCTGGATCGCCCGCTGGTGGCCGACTTCGCGGCCGCGCGGGATTTCCATGCGGTGCTCGCCCACCACACCAGGCATTCCGGGCTGCGGATGGCCGCGGGGATGGATCACGAGCTGGCGGTGCACGCCACGCCACGGTGCTCGGTGCATACCGAGGACGATCTGGCCCGGCTGACGATCGCGGTCGATGTCGCGCGGGGCGAGACGGTGTGCGTGACAAAGTATTTCGCCTACGGCTGGTCCAGTCAGCGTTCGACCCCTGCGCTGCGCGCCCAGGTCGAAGCGGCGTTGGCGGCGGGGCTGGAGACCGGCTGGGACGACCTGCTGGCCCGGCAGCGCGCCTATCTCGACGATTTCTGGGCGAGCGCGGATATCGAGATCGACGGCGATCCGGAGATGCAGCAGGCCGTTCGCTTCGCGCTGTTCCATGTGTTGCAGGCGGGGGCTCGCGGTGAGACGCGCGCGATACCGGCGAAAGGGTTGACCGGCCCCGGCTACGACGGGCATTCGTTCTGGGACACAGAGACTTTCGTACTTCCCGTGCTTACCCATACGGTGCCCGCCGCGGCGGGTGACGCGCTGCGCTGGCGGCATTCGACCCTGGAGCTGGCGCGGCAGCGGGCCCGCGAACTCGGTCAGTCGGGGGCGATGTTCCCCTGGCGATCGATCAATGGTGAAGAGGGCTCCGGCTATTGGCCGACCGGCACCGCGGCGGTGCACGTCAACGCCGATATCGCCGACGCGACCATTCGCTATCTGGCGGCGACCGGGGACGAGCAGTTCGAACGGGACTGCGGGGTAGAGCTTTTGGTGGAGACCGCCAGGTTGTGGGCCGTTCTCGGGCATCGGGATTCGGCCGGGAACTTTCGGATCGACGGTGTCACCGGGCCCGACGAATACTCCGCGCTGGCCGACAACAACATCTATACGAATTTGATGGCGCAAAAAAATCTGCGCGGTGCGGTGGCCGCGTGCGAGCGGCAGCCCGAGGTGGCGCAGCGGCTCGGGGTCACCGAGAGCGAGATGGGCCGCTGGCGGGACTGTGCCGAGAAGGCCGCCATGCCGTACAACGACCAACTCGAGGTGCACGAGCAGTCGGAGAATTTCACCCACTACATGCGCTGGAATTTCGCCGATACCCCCGCTGAGCGTTATCCACTGCTGCTGCACTATCCGTACTTCGATCTGAACCGTAAGCAGGTGGTCAAACAAGCCGACCTGACCCTCGCGATGTACCTGTGCCCCGACGAGTTCACGCCGGAGCAGAAGCTACGGAACTTCGACTATTACGAGGCACTGACGGTCCGCGACTCCTCACTCTCCGCCTGCGCTCAGGCGATCATGGCGGCGGAAGTCGGTCACCTGTCGCTGGCCTTCGACTACTTCGTCGAATCGGCGCTGACCGATCTGCACGACCTGCACCACAACGTGGCGACCGGATTGCATATCGCCTCACTGGCCGGAACGTGGAGCTGCTGCGTTGCTGGCTTCGGCGGCATGCGCGAATGCAACGGCGAAGTGCGTTTCGCCCCACGCCTCCCCGAAAACCTCGACCGCCTCGCTTTCCGAATCCTGTGGCGCGGCAGCCGAATATCGGTCGACATCACCCGCGACGCGGCAACCTACTCCCTGCTGTCCGGCGACCCCTTCACCTTCCGCCACCACGGCCAGCCCCACACGCTGGCCGGGACACCCCTGGAACTGGGCATACCGGACCTGCCGAATGTCTCCAAGCCCGAACCACCGGCCGGACGGGCACCATACCGCCGGGATTAAAGGTCCTGCCTGCATTAAATTGTGAAATACCGTCACTGGACATATTGTGACCGGTGGCCGACTATGAACGGCAGATCAGCTCGTTTTTCCAGACCCGCGTGAATTGTCACGCGGAAGCGAAAGGAGCTCGTGATCATGTTCAAGACCACCATGGCCGCCGTAATCCTCGCGGTGAGCGCAATGATTGCCGCTGCCCCGATCTCCCAAGCGGCGCGACCGCCCGACGCCAAATTCATAGCCAATTACAACACGGTGGAAGCCTGCCAAGCCGATGGCGAGTCCCCGAAGACCGGGGGGAGCCAATGGGAGTGCGAACAGCGTGACAATGGCTCCTGGGATCTATATACATACTGAACGCCACCCGGTTTGAAATACCAGGTCGATCGGGTACGGGACGCCCATCTCGCCTTCCCGTACCCGATCCAGGCGCCGCACTGCCCTCCGCGGCTGTGCGGTCCCAGATCGGTAATATCGCGGAAGCTCTACGCCGCCGACGCCGCGACGGCTGATGTCAGAGTTCGTGTTCAGGGGCTCCCGGATTGCACAGTGCTGCGACGGTTTCCGGATAGCCGACGGCGGGGCGCCACGGCTCGAGGTTCCAGCTCGGCTTGTCCGGCATGGTGATTCGGGCCCAGTCCCAGTGGCACAGGAACTGGTCGCGCATGCCGGGGGTGTCGGCGTCACCGGCCTGGCGAAGGACTTCCTGCCAGGCGCGTCCCGCGGCCGGCGGGAAGGGATCCTGGCGGCCGGCAACGGTGGGGTAGATCATCAGCCGGGTGCTGTCGGCGCCGTCGGTCCAGACGACATGGTCGATGAGCGGGCGATCGATGAACGGATCGAGGTTCGCCTCGCTGGATCCCGTCGAAATGGGTGCAGCGGGCGGGGTTTCGGCGAAGAACACCGGGGTGGCTCCCGCAGATCCGGCGGACGTGGTGAGGGCCACCAGCATGGCGGCGGTGCCGGTGGTGAGAATCGCTGATCTTCGCATCGCAGTGTGTCTTTCGTGTCGAGTCATCCGTGGGCGGCCGGGTGCAGGGCCTCGACGACTGCTTTGGCGGATTGGGCGACGAGGGGGTCGTCGGCGGGGGCGTGTTCCTCGGTGTTGATCGACAGTACGGTGATCACGATCGGCGAGTCGCTGTTGGGCGGCCAGGTCACGGCGGCGTCGTTGGTGAGGCCGTAGTCGCCGCCGCCGGTTTTGTCGCCGGTCTTCCAGTCCTGCGGCAGTCCGGCGCGGATCCGGTTCAGGCCGGTGGTGCTGCGCAGGAGCCATTCGGTCAGTTGCGCGCGCTCCGGTGCGGGCAGCGCGTCGCCGGAGATCAGCGCGCGGTAGTCCGCGGCGAGTGCGGCGGGGGTGGTGGAGTTGTGCTCGGGGTTGGTGTCTCCGCTGTTGCTCAGCGGCTCCCAGTCGTCGAGGCTGGTGGCCGTATCGCCCAGCGTGCGAACGAATTTCGTGATCGAGGTGGGGCCGCCGAGCAGTTTCAGCAGCTCGTTGGTCGCGGTGTTGTCGCTCTTCTCGATGGCCGCGGCGGCCAGCTCACGCACCGTCATGCCGGTGTCGACGCGCGTCTCGGTCACCGGCGAATACTTCACCAGATCGTCGGCGGTGAAATGGATGACGGTGTCGAAATAGCCGTCGGCCAGTGGATGCTCGCGGAGCAGCGCGGCTACTGCCAGCGTCTTGAAGGTCGAGCCGATCGGAAACCGCTCGTTCTCCCGGTAACCCAGAAAGACGCCCGTCTTCGTATCGACCGCGAAGACACCGACTCGGGCGTGGTGTGCGGACTCGAGCTCGCTCACCCGAGCGGTCGCCGTTGCGGCGTCGGGCACCCGGGTGGGTTCGGTCTCGGATTGCGACACCGAGCACGCGCCGACGAGCGCGGCTGCCGTGATCGCGACTGTCAGAACACCGATTCTGGATTTGGCTGTCATGACTGCTCTCCTCTGAAATGGCGGACAAGCGGGGCGCGACGGAGCATGGCACTCGCTCATTGATGCAGTCCAAGCCTGCGAGACGCTGATTCATGCCGAACTGGCATACTGGCTCGTCGTGGATATGGTCGAAGCCTGCCGAGCGTTCGTGGCGGTCGGCGAGTACGGCAGTTTCACCGACGGCGCCGCCGTCGCGCGTATCCCGCAGTCGGTGGCCAGCAGACGCGTCGCGGCCTTGGAGCGGCGTTTCGGCGCTCGACTGTTCAACCGGTCCACCCGTGCGGTCACCTTGACCTCGTTCGGCCGTGAGGTGCTGCCCTCGGCCAAACGCCTGGTCGAACTCGCCGACACCCTGGACCACAACGCCGAACGCGCCAAACTGCGCCCCTTTCGAATGGCGGTGCCCACGATATGCAGCCCGCTGCACCTGGCCCGGTTGATCGCCGCCGGGCGGCGCAACGGGCTGAATCTGGACCTGCACGCGGCCGATCCCGGAGAGCGCGCGGAGTTGCTGCGCACGATGGAGGTGCGGGCGGCCTTGGTTGCGATCCCGCCCGGCGAGGGCAGTTGGCGGGTGCCGCTGGGCCTGGCCGGTGGCGGCGCGCGAAAGAGCCGGGCACTGTATGTGGAGTCGCTGCGGCCGAGCCGCGCCGACCGGGACGCCCGCCGGCGCCGCATCTGGGTGCAACCCGAAGACGATGTCCCGCACATTCGTGACCCGCTCACCCGGCTCGGCGCCGCGGTGGGCTTGCAGCCCGCGCAGGTGCTGGTGGCGAACTCGTTCGCTGCGGCGGCGGCGGACGCGCTCGCCTCGACCGATCTGCTGCTCTGCTCGGCGAGTCAAGCCGGCGAACTGGGCCTGCATTGGCAGCCGATCGGCGAACTCGCCCAGCTGGCGCGGGGCTACCGGCTCGTCACCGGGCTGAGTGAGGACACACAGCGAACCCAGTTGCTGCCCGCCGCCGAGATCGGTCACTGCCTCGGCCAACCGGATACCGATGGCTGAGGCTGTTGATCCAACCGACAGGATGGTGACGTGGGAGTAGCGGAGATTCTGCGGGCGGCGCGCGACGAGCTGGATAGCGCGGGGTTACGCGGTTCCTTCTTGGTGCGCGACCTCGACAACGGCGACGAACTCGGCCTCGACCCCGACACCGAGTACCCGTCCGCGTCCCTGGTCAAAGTGCCACTCGCGGTCGCCACACTCGAACGCGTCGCCCGCGGCGAACTCGATCCGACCACGCCGATCGTGGTGCAGCCGGGCCGTGTGACGGCGCCCGGCCCGGTCGGCATCACCAAATTTCGGCATCCCGCCACCATCGCGCTGGCAGACCTGCTGTACCTCACCCTGTCGATCAGCGACAACGCCGCCGCCGACGCACTGTTCGGGCTCACGCCACCCGAGGCCGTGACCGCCGAACTGGCTCGGCTCGGCATCGAGGGCATCTCCGTGCGTCACCTACTGCACGAACTCACCCGCACGCCCACCGAAATGCTCGACCCCGCCCACGCCCACCTCGCCCACACCCTCGCGATCACCGCCGCCACGGCCGGCCACGGACACCCGGTGCCGCAACTCGACATCAGCCGAGCCAACACCGGCTCAGCCCGCGCCTTCGTCGAACTGCTGCAGCAGATCTGGCGCCCCAGCAGCATCCACCCCGAGGCCGCGGCGCAGATCCGCCGACTGATGGGCGAGAACATGCTGCGCAACCGACTGGCCCCCGACTTCGGCTCCGACGCCTCCCGATGGTCATCGAAGACCGGCACCTTGATCAATCTCCGCCACGAAATCGGCGTCGTCGAACACGCCGACGGCCAAACCTTCGCCGCCGCCGCCCTCACCGAATCCACCGTGCCCGCCGCCACCCAGCCCGCCGCCGAAGCAGTGATGGCCGGCGTCGCCAGGCAGCTCCGCGACGAACTACGACGGAGGTAGCACCCGCGGACCGCCGGCAGTGGCGGTGAGAAGTGAGACGACCGTGAGAGTTTCGTGCGATGCTCGGATCATGACGTGGTCGGTTCTCGGTGGTTTCGTTCTTGCGGTGGCACTTGCGGCGATGGTGCCCGGTCCCACTACCGCGCTGGTCATTCGGCGGAGCGCGCTGGGTGGCGCGCGGGCTGCGGTGCCGATCATCGGCGGCATGCAGGTCGGGCTGTATGCGTGGATCGCGGCTTCGGCGTTCGGGCTTTCCGCGCTGGTAGCGGCCAGCGACGTGGCGTATGTGGTGATTCGGGTCGTCGGCGCGGCCGTGCTGATCTACCTCGGCGTGCAGGCGTGGCGGGCGGCGCGCAATCCGTCCGGCGAGGCGCTGGTCGACGAGGCTGCGGTGGGTGCGAAGCCCTGGCGGGCCGCCGGCATCGGCATGCTGACCAACCTGACCAACCCCAAGGTGGCGGTGTTCGCCTTCGCGTTCTACCCGCAATTCGTTGCGCCGGAGGCGAATATCCTCGCCACCACCCTGCTGCTCGGCCTGCTGCACCTCGTCATCGACGCCACCTGGTTCATCACCGTCGCCGTCTTCGTCGGCCGCGCCCGCGCGTTCTTCGCCGAAACCCGAGTGCGCCAGTGGCTGGAGCGCATCACCGGCACCGTGCTGGTAGCCCTCGGCGTCCGCCTCGCCGTCAGCGAGGTCTAGCGGCCTCTCAACTGCCGCACCTTCTCTCGGGATCCGCACCGACTTTCGGGGGCCCGTAGTGGGTGCGTCCCCCGAGAGAAGGTGCGGGTATGTGGGGGTGGGGGCTCCGCATAGAGTGATGCGGTGGCTGTTGTTGTGGGTGTCGTCGTCGCGCTGGGGGTTTTCGGCGGGCTGCACTGGTATTTGTGGCGGCGGCTCGTGCGGGATACGACGGTGCGCGGGTCGATTGCGCGCCGGGTGGGCACGGGGGTGCTCATCGCGGGGCCGGTGCTGCTGATCGGTGCGTTCGTGGCGGAGTCGGCGGGGATTCCGTTCCTGCTCATCCAGATCATCGCCTGGCCCGGGTACATGTGGGGTGCGCTGTTCATCTATCTCGTCTTGTGGCTCCTGGTGGGTGAACTGGTCCGGCCGTTCGTCCGGCGCTGGATCACCCGCTCGGACAAAGCGCCGGAGGATGTGCTGATCCCCGCGACCGGGGGAGCCGACACCGCACCCCGCGATGAACCGGAAGCGCCGGTTTCGCGGCGGCTGTTCGTTTCTCGCGCGGTGGGCGGTGCGGCGGCGCTGGCGGCGGTGAGCACCGTCGGTTACGGCACGCACAGCGTGCTGTCGGGCCCGCAGGTGAAACGCCTGACGATCCCGCTCGCGAATCTGCCGCGCGCCGCGCACGGTTTCCGGATCGCCGTGGTCAGCGATATCCATCTCGGGCCGATTCTCGGTCGCGGGTTCGCAGAGCGGGTGGTCGAGACGATCAACGGCACCCAGCCGGATCTCATTGCCATCGTGGGTGATCTGGTCGACGGCAGCGTCGAACATCTGCGCTCGGCAGTGGAACCACTGGCCCGGTTACGCGCGCGGCACGGCGCCTATTTCGTCACCGGCAACCACGAATACTTCTCCGGCGCCGAGCAGTGGATGGAGCACGTGCAGGAACTCGGACTGCATCTGCTGGCGAACAGTCGCACGGAGCTGCCGTACTTCGATCTGGCCGGTGTCAACGACATTCAGGGCAAACGCATCGGACAGGGCCCGGATTTCACTGCGGCCCTGGGCAATCGCGATCTCGCGCGCACCGCGGTGCTGCTCGCGCATCAGCCGGTGCAGATCCACGACGCCGTCGAGTTCGGCGTCGATCTGCAACTGTCCGGCCACACCCACGGCGGGCAGGTCTGGCCGGGCAATTTCCTTGCGGAACTGGCCAATCCGACCGTTGCCGGACTGGAGCGCTACGGCGACACGCAGCTCTACGTCACCCGTGGGGCGGGCGCGTGGGGACCGCCGGTCCGGGTGGGCGCGCCCTCCGATATCACCGTCGTGGAGCTCGCTTCGAAACAGGCCTGATCCTGCGTCAGGAGTCGAGCAGATACTGGGCGACGATATAACCGGAGTTGCCGGAAACGCCTGCACCGGGCCAGGTTCCAGCGCCGAGCACGTACAGATTAGGCACGAAGGTGCGATGGCCCGGCGCCGCCGCGATGGGCCGCAACGCAAAGCTCTGCGCGAGGTCCTGCGCACCGCCGTAGGGGTCACCAGGGCCGCTGTTCGGGTTGAACGCGGCCAAGGTAGCCGGGGTGACCACCGTCCGGGTGAGGATCGTAGCGGTCAGTCCCGGGATGTGGCGTTCGACCACCTCCAGCACCCGGTCGGCGTAACGGTCCACCACCTCGTCGTTCCAGGTGCCGTCGGTGGCGATCAGCCCCGCCGCGTCACCGCGCGGCCGGGTCGGCACATCGGTCACCTGGATGCGCAGCACGCTGGTACCCGCGGGCGCCCGCGTCGCATCATGCGCGGTCGGTGAATCGATGGTCATCGTCGGCCACGCGGGCAACAGCCCGGCCCGCGCCTGGGCGACATGCAACGACAGCCCGTCGAGCGAATCGGTGAGGAACGGCTGCCCGATCCGCTCGAAACGTCTGTCCGCCCAGGGAATCGGCGCGGAGGTGGCGAGATGCAGCTGGAAAAGCCCGGTGCCGTACCGGTAGCGCCGGGCCTGCGCCAGAATGTGCTCGGGTACTTGCGTTTCCGCCAGCAGCCACTCGTAGAGCTGGTCCGGGTTCACCGAGGCGACGACGCTGTTCCTGGCCCGATACGCGCTACCGTCGGACAATTGGACCCCCACCGCGCGCCCGTCGGCCACCCGGATCCGGGTGACGGTGGCGCCGGTCTGGATGACACCGCCGTGCTCGGTGACGATGCCGGCAAGCGCCTCGGCCAGTTTGCCGATGCCCCCCTGCGGAATCGGCATGCCGCCACCGGTGAAACCGAGCGGGAAGATGGTGGTCCAGAACGCGCCGCCCGCATCATCGGGCCCATGGCTCACGTGCGCGGGCCACGAGCCGAAAAGGCTGCGCATGGCGGGAGATTCGATCTCCGACACCGCTGAGCGCGCACTGTCCAGCGCCAGTTCGGCCACCTCGGACCAGCCTTTGCCGTCGCTCACCAACTGGGCCAGCGTGGCACGGGCCGCGTCGGAGGTCAGATCCTGACCCATCAGACCGAACGCCGCACCCGTCGACGGTCCCAACGCCGAGATGATCTCGGCGACCGCCGAACTGTCGCCCGGATGCAGCCGGTCGGCCTCCTCGGCCAGCGCCACGGGGTCGCGCGGGAACACCGCGGTGGTGCCGTCCTCCAGCGAAACCCCGGTCGGAAACTCGGGTTGCAGGATCTCCAGACCTTGCTTCTGCAGATCCGGGCCGAGGTCGCGCCACGCGGGACCACTCGTGAAGAGGGGCACCGCGGACGAGAACGGATCGTAGATCACCCCCGGCGCCAACTCGGCGCTGCGGACGAACCCGCCGACTCGATCGTTGCGATCGATGACGAGGACCTCGTGTCCGGCTCGGCTCAGATAGGCCGCCGCGACCAGCGCGTTGTGGCCGCCGCCGATGAAAATGTGGTCGAAATTCTGCATGCGGTCAGTCGACCAGCCCACCGCGGCGGCGTCGATATCTCTTGTCACTGAACGGACCGGGACTTTCCGGTACCGGCGGGCGGCTTGGTGGCGACCACGATCTCGAACGGTCCGCGCAGCACCTCGACGTCGCGGAAACCGAGCTCACCGAGCATGCCCCGGTAGTCGGCCGCCTCGCGCAGCATGCTGGTGCAACTGTCCACGCCGATCAGGAAATACGACCAGAAGAACTGCCGGGCGAGCCGCTCGGCATCGCGGAATTCCTCGCAGATGAGCACCCGCCCGCCCGGCGGGAGCGCCTGATACGCCTTCGCCAAGAGGGCCCGCGCCTGCGGTCGCTGCCAGTCGTGCAGCACCCGGACGAAGGACAGCATGTCGTATCCGGTGGGCAGCGGTTCGGCTAGGAAGTCGCCGCCGACGAACCCGAGACGGTCGCCGCAGCCCGAATCCGCGCGCGTTCGGTCCACCAGGGAGCGCACCGCGGGCAGGTTGTAGACGTCTGCCCGCAGTGTCGGGTTGTCCCGCAGCAGGCGCGCGGCCAGCGTGCCGTCACCGCCGCCCACATCCAGCAATCGCCGTCCAGCACTCCACAATTCGGCGTGCATTCGAAATGTTTCCGCGATGGGGCCGATCCCGGCCGCCATGCTGTGTTCGAAGCCTGCGATCTGCTCGGCGCTGCTGGGCGGCCAGCTGAAGGCGTCCGGCGGCACGCTGAGCTCACCGCGGAGCACGTCGGGGAGTTTGCCGTAGAGCGTGCGCCACGGATAACTGTCCCGATCCTGTTCGAGCGAGTCCGGGCCGAGCACATCGGCTACCGCGTCGTGTGCTCCTTCGACGGCGCGATACTCGGTGTCGCGCAGTACATCCGACGACATTCGTGTCACGAGTCCGAGACATTCGAGACAGTCGAGCAGTTTGTACAGGCGCACCGGCACCAGCCCGAATCGGTCGCTGAGTTCACCGAGGCGGACAGGGCTGGCGACCAGCGCGTCGAGGATGCCCATCTCCCACGCGGTGCGCACCGCATCGATGGCCTTGTCGCCGTTGAACAGCAGACTCATCAGCGCGCGGGGCGAGAAGGCGATCTCGCTCATCCGCGCAAGGCCTTTCGTTCGGCAATGAGCGCGTCCATGAAGGCGTCCACCTCGTCGATCGTGTTGTAGATGTGCGGCGCCACCCGCAGCCCCTCGCGCCAGCTGCACACCATGCCGCGCTCGGCCAGCCGCTTCTTCACCATTTCGTCACCGGGAAAGTGCAGGCAGACAACTCCACCGCGCTGATCGGTCGGGTAGGGCGTGCGCATCGGGATACCCGCGTCCACCGCCTGCGCCATGATGCGATCGGTACATCGCAGCGAATGCGCGCGGATCGCCGGCGCACCGACCTCCGCGAGCAGATCGAGGCCGACCCGAGACATCATGGCAGTCAACGGAATCGGCGTACCACCGGCGAGCCGCCGTGCGTCCGGGGCCCAGTCTTCCGCAGGGCGGAAAGTCAGCGGATCGCGACCAGCGAACCAACCGGTGGCTGCCGGGCGCAGTGTCGGCAGCAGGTCCTCCCGCGCGTAGAGAAATGCCGTATGCGCCCCGCACAGCCATTTCCCCGCACCACCGAGGACGAAATCGATCTCGAGCGCCCGCAGGTTCAGCGGAACAACCCCCACTGTCTGGAAGGCGTCCGCGATGACGAGCGCGCCCATCCGATGTGCCTGCGCCACAATACGTTCGAGATCGAGGACAGCCCCGGTGGTGTAGCTGCCGTGCGCAACACAGACCAGCAAAGTCCGCTCGTCGATCGCCGATAAGACCGCATCGGTGTCGAAATCGACCGCCACCCGTTCGGCGCCGTACCTGGCGAAGCCCTGCCAGAGGAACGGCACGGTGGGGAATTCGCGGTCGGTGGTGACCACTCTGTTGCGTTCGCCGCGGAAGTCGAAACAGGTGGCGAGCCTGCCGAGCAATGTGGTCAGGTTCGTGTCGGTGACCACCGTTCCTGGTGGGGCACCGAGGAATTCGGACAATGCGCGCAGATATCCATCCAGTTCGTCCAGCCAGCCGCCCCATGCGTCGTCACGCCAAGTGCGCATCGTCTCCCAGTAGCGACCGAGCACCTGCTCCACGCCGCGTGGCAGCGCGCCGGTCGAGTTGCTGTTCAGGTAGACGCAGGTCTCGAGCACCGGGAATTCCGCGCGCAGTGTGGTGATCCGCGATTCCTCGTTCATCGGGCCGTCGACCTCCGCGCCGCACCCGGCGCGTAACCGCCTTCGCGACGCCAACTCTCGGTCAGCTCGCCCCGCACCTGCCACAGCGCGCGGAACAGCGGTTTGGTCATCCGGCCCGTCAGCACCCTGGTCGGTACCCCATCCAGGGCATTCACCCCTTGTCCGACGCCGATCGTCCGGCGCACCAACATGAAGTGGGAGACCAGCCACAGCTGGAACCGCTCATCGAAGTCGACCAGCAACTCGCAGAGGCGTTTGAGATCTGGCTGCGACCCGCCAGCGTACACCTCCGCGAGCTCGACCCCGCGACGATCCAGCAGCCGATCCAACACTGCCGCAACATGTTCCG
Source organism: Nocardia suismassiliense (assembly GCF_900269665.1). GTDB lineage: Bacteria > Actinomycetota > Actinomycetes > Mycobacteriales > Mycobacteriaceae > Nocardia > Nocardia suismassiliense. The sequence goes on along the minus strand of NZ_LT985361.1, from coordinate 5,365,705 downwards.
CGGCGATGAGCACCGCGTTGTAACCGGGCGACTCCTGGCCGCTGCCCTTACCGAGACTGCGCCGGATGACCTGATAGGTATCGGGCGTCATGGTCTCGAGCACCCGTATCTCCCGCGCCAGGCATTCGGCGATGCGATTCGCCCGGTCCAGCCGCGCGGCCGCCGCCCACAGCGCGTCCCGGTCCACCTCCTCGACGACCCCGGCGAGCTCGTGCGACAACAGCTTGAGCCATACCTCTTGGGCTTGATGCACGATCTGAAACATGAGCTCGTCGGAGTCGGTGAGCTCGTCGACCGCCGTCTGCAACGACAACAACTCCGGCGTGCGCAGATAGACCTCGTAGTCGGTGGTGCCATCGCCGACCCAGGCCTTCAAGACCGTATTGAAGATCGGCTTCGACAGCGTTTCACGCAGCTGGTCCGCCGCGGTGTTTCCCTGCATCGTGGACAAGGCGTTGCCTCCTGGCGACTCAGCGCCGTCGATTGTTCGCAACGGTTGTCACCCCAACGCCGGTAGCCGGCGACCGCCAACCGAAATAGTCGGGGCCACCGTGGCATACCGGCGTCGGCGGAAGCATCGTTTCGGTCCGGCCAGCGGATCAGCTGAGACCGAGCAGCTCGGGTTTGCTCGCCCGGGTACGCAGGCTCGCGGCCGGGTCGTCGACCAGCCGCCGGGTGCGCAGGTCGAGCAGTGCGCTGACACTGCTGATCTCGGCGACGAGCGTCCCGTCCGGCTTGCGCAGGACATGTTCGACCCGGTGCGTCTTGCTCGTGCCCCAGACGAAGGCACACGACACATCGACCTCGTCGTCACCGCGCAGTTCGTGGTGATACCGCAGGGTGGTTTCGAGATTGATCGGGCCGAGCCCGTCGGCAAGGAGCTTGTCGGGGGAGAGCCCGGCCGCCTGTGCGCAGGCGAAGCGGGATTGATCCGCGTACTGCATGTAGACGGTGTGGGCGACATGATGCTGGGTGTCGAGTTCGTAACTGCGGACGGCGAATCGGATGGTGAACGGTTCGGTGGTCATGGGTGCCTCCTCGGCATTGCGATGGATAGGACTGGTGCTGTGGTCAAGCGGCGTACATGGCGGCGATGAGCTCGGCCTGCTCGGCGTGCACGACCGGACGTTTGACCTTGCCGGTCGACGTCAGCTCGCCGCTCTGGTCGGTCCACGGCGTCGGCAGCACCCGCCACGCCTTGACCTGCTGGAATGCGGCGAGCCGGGCATTGGCCGCCGCGACCGCCGACCGCACCTCCGCCAGCACCACCGGATGCTCGGCCAGTTCGGCCGGGCCGCCGGCGAGGCCGCGCGCCGCCGCCCACGCCTGAACGACTTCGCTTGCGAGGGTGAACACGGCGACCAGATGCGGTCGCCGATCGCCGAAGACCAAAGCCTGCCCGATGATCGGGTGTTCCTTGAGCAGGTTCTCCACCGCGGCCGGCGCGATGTTCTTGCCGTTGGTGGTGATGATGATTTCCTTCTTCCGGCCGACCAGCGACAGGAAGCCGTCGGAATCCAGCACGCCGAGGTCACCGGTGTGCAGCCAGCCGTCGCTGTTCACCAGTTCGGCTGTCTCCGTGGGTAATCCGAAGTAGCCAGGGGTGCGCGCCGCGCCGCGGACCTGGATCTCGCCGTCGGCGGCGAGTCGTAATTCGATTCCCGGCAACGCGCGACCGACCGTCCCCAGCTTGAAGGCGACCGGGTTGTTGCCGGTGACCGCGCCGGTCATTTCCGTCATTCCGTAGACGTCGAGGATGAGCAGTCCGAGCCCCGCGAAGAAACGCGAAACCTCCACCGGCAGTGGGGCACCGGCGCTCATCGTGTACAGCACCCGGTCGAGCCCGAGCTGTTCACGCAGACCAGCGAGCACCGAAGCGTCGGCCGCCGCGAACTTCTCGGCCGTCGCCGTGGTCGGCGACCGTCCGAACTGGCGACTCTCCACGTAGGCCCGCCCGGCCCGCATCGCCTCGGCGATCGTGGCGGTCTCGCCCTCCCGTGCGAGCTGTGCCTGGACGACGGCCATCATCTGTTCCCAATCCCGGGGCACGCCACGGAAGATGTGCGGGCGGGCCGCCCGCAACACGGCGGGCAACTGGGCGAGGTCGGCGCAGAAATGGGTGTGTGAACCGCGCACCACTGGCATGTACAGGTTGAACATTCGGGTGGACACGGCCGTGAACGGAATATGGGACACCTCGGTGCTGCGCGCGGCGGACGCGGCCGCCGACGAGACGGCCTCCTGGTAGAGCGCCATCCGGTGGGTGATGATCACGCCCTTCGGATTACCGGTGGTGCCCGAGGTGTAGAGCAGGGTGAGCGTGCTGTCGGGAGTCAGTGCCTGCCAACGCTGGTCGATCGGTGCGGCCGCCAGCCGCTGCTGCCCGATGCGCAAAAGTTCAGTCCAGCTGAGGAATTGACCACCAGGTGGACAGGCCGCCGCATCGACCACGATCACCTTGCGCAGCCCGGGCAGGTCGGCCAGCACCGGCAGCCAGCGGTCCAGCTGTTCCTGACCATCGAGGACGGCGTACTTCGCGCCGCAATCCCTTGCGACATAGGCGATCTGATCGGCGGCGAGGCCATCGTGAACGGTGCTCGGTACCGCACCGGCGTGCACCGCACCGAGGTCGGCGAGGACGTGCTCGGTGCGGTTACTCATCGCCAGGACAACCACGTCATCGGGCGCCATACCCAACTCGGCAAACGCGGCGGCAACCTCCAGTACCCGCTGCCGCGTCTCGCCCCACGTGATGGTCGAACCGTGCTGGGTGAACGCGGGCAACTCGGCATGGTGGCGTGCCGTGTCGGCGAGGGCATCGCAGATCGTCCGGCCCGCGATGGCTCGCTCGAACTCCGCCCGTTCCGTCGCCGCCTGTGCGCCGCCGACCACCGGACTACTCAACAACTTCATGAGTGAGAACCCTGCGCAGCCCACGAGAGGGATACCAAGAGTCTCGCGACACTGGTGTTGGCAACACCTGGCAACCGATCGACCGATGATGGATCATGGGCCGGTGCCTGTGACCGCCCCTTCCGCCCGCCGTACCGAGCTCGCGGCCTTCCTGCGTAGCCGCAGGGACCGCGTCACGCCCGCCGATGTCGGCATGCCGCCCGGATTGCGGCGCCGGACACCGGGTTTGCGGCGGGAAGAGGTCGCCCTGCTCTCCGGGATCGGCGTCACTTGGTACACCTGGCTGGAACAGGGCAGGCCGATCAACGTCAGCGGCCGGGTGCTCGACGCCATCGCCGACACCCTCCAGCTCAGCGACCCCGAGCGCGACCACCTGTATCACCTGGCCGACGTGCCGATCGCCGCGGTCGCGACCAGCGCCGCCCGCATCACCCCCACCGTGCAGGCAATTCTCGACAGCATGTCCGGGTTCCCGGCCGCGGCGCTCAACAGCCGCTGGGATCTGCTCGGCTGGAACACCCCGTGTGCGGCGTTGTGGCCGCGGCTGACCGCGCCGGACAGCTCCCGCAACGTTTTGTGGGAGCTGTTCACCACCCCGGAATGCTGCCGCCGCTTCGTGAACCGGGATACCGGCTTGCCGCACATGGTGGCCTCGTTCCGCGCCGCGTTCGGCCAGCACCTCGAAGACCCGTCCTGGACCGAACTGATCCGCAGGCTCGCGGCAGCCAGCCCCGAGTTCGCGCAACTGTGGGCCACCCACGACGTCGCGACACCACCCAGCGCGATCATGACCTACCGGCACGCCGCCATCGGCGACCTCTCCTTCTCCCTGACCCGCCTCGACCTCACCGCAACCCCCGAAACCCTCATCACCGTCTGGACACCGGCCGACGAGGCGAGCAAACACCGAATGGACTGGCTGCTCGCACACCCCGACGCCCCCTCGGTCGACCACACACACTGAACCCCCAACGCTGCACCCTCTCTTGGGATCCGCACTGGTTACGGGCCCCGAAGTCGGTGCGTATCCCGAGAGAGGGTGCGGGATCCACGGGGAACCTGGGTGGTATCCGAGTGGCGTGCGCACTGCGGGCGTCCGGAGCGGTTAGGGGGGGGGTGCCCATGCGGACGTGGCGGCGTCCCTGGGTGAACGGGGAAGTGGCCCGCCCGGCCGGAGCGCGAGTTCCAGCCGGGCGGGCCACACACCGGATCCGCGCACGGCCCGAGCGTCAACAGAGATCATCTGGGTATTGGACGAAGATGGCCCTCGCACTGAAACGGGCGGTGAGCACACCGCTGCTGTACTTCTTCATTCTCGGCGACATCCTGGGGGCCGGCGTCTACGTGCTGGTCGGTGCGGTGGCCGGCGAATCGGGCGGTGCGATCTGGCTGCCGTTGCTCACCGCGCTCGTGCTCGCCACCCTCACCGCCGGCTCCTATGCCGAGCTGGTTACCAAATTTCCGCGCGCGGGTGGTTCGGCGCACTACGTGACCACCGCTTTCGGGCCCGCCGCCGGATCGTTCGTCGGGTTCTGCATGCTCGCCGCCGGGCTGGTCTCAGTGGGCGCGCTGGCCAGGGCGTTCGCCGGGGACTATCTGCAAGCTCTGATCTCGCTGCCGTCGATGGCGGTCGTGGTGGTGTTCCTGGCCGCGCTCGCCGCACTCAATATTCGCGGGATCAAGGAGTCTTTGCGCGCCAACGTGGCGGCGACGCTGATCGAGCTCAGTGGTCTGGTGCTGATCATCGGCCTCGGTGCCTGGATCATCGCGCGTGGCGACGCCGACCTGGATCGGCTCACCCAGGTCGGAACCGCCGAGCACGGTGCGGTGGGTGCGGTGCTGGCGGGCACGGTGCTGGCGTACTACTCGTTCGTCGGATTCGAGACCTCGGTGAATCTGGCCGAAGAAGTCCAGAATCCGCGAAAGTCCTATCCCACAGCACTATTCGCGGCGTTGCTCACCGCGGGCGTGGTGTACGTGCTGATCGGCATCGTCGCCAGCGCGAGCGTGCCGACGGAGCAACTGAGCCAGTCCAGCGGACCGCTGCTGGAGGTCGTCCGCGCAGCCGGTGACATACCGGACTGGGTGTTCAGCCTGATCGCACTGGTCGCGGTCGCCAACGGTGCGCTGCTCACCGGCATCATGTCGTCCCGGTTGGCCTTCGGCATGGCCCGCGATGGTTTGCTGCCGCCGGTGCTGAGCCGGATCCTGGCAGGCCGCCGCACCCCATGGGTCGCGATTCTGGCGACGACCGCCGTGTCGCTGATTCTCGCCTTGACCGGTGAAGTCGATTCGCTCGCAGCGACATTGGTGCTGCTGCTCCTGATCGTCTTCTCCGCGGTCAACGCGGCGGTGCTGGTACTACGGAACACCGAGGGCGAGGCGGATCACTTCCGGATTCCGACCGTCGTCCCGTGGCTGGCGCTGGCGTCGTGCCTGTTCCTGTTCACCCGGATCGAGGGCGAGGTCTGGGTCCGCGGTCTGATCCTGGTCGGTGTCGGCGTACTGCTCGCCGCCGTCAACGCGGCCCGTGCACGCCGGGGCGATCTGGTGCGGCAAGGTCAGGACAGCTAGGCCCCTGATTTGATACGGGCAGTGCGCGATCCGAGATTGGAGCCGTGCCGGACAACAGGCAGGGGACTGCGAGCGAACGGCTCAACTAGCGCGACGACTGCGCTTGCGATGACTGGTATCGCACAGCGGGTAATTCTTCGACCGCTTGCACAGACACAACGCCACCTGGAATCGATCACAGTCGATCCGCTTGCCGTCGGCGGTGACGATCTCCACCGGCCCTTCGATCAGCGCCGGCCCGTCCTCGGTGAAAGTTATTCGCCGCCGGTCACTTTCGGGTCCTGTCGGCACGGATCACCACCAATTCCTCGTCCTGCTGTCCCGGTTGGATCAGTCCCTCGTCGACGAGATGATCGCTGCATTGTCGCATCACGGGTCCGAACGGAATCGTCGTGCGCGCGACCGCCGCGGCCTTCAATCCGCCGCGCCGCAGCTGCGTGATGGTCAGGTCCGGATCGGCGACCATCGAGTGCACGATCAACGCGGTGCCGTTGGGGGCTAGCAGGTGCGGGGTTGCCGCACAGAGCCGGTCCAGAAACGACCGGCCGTCCTGCCCGGCATTCCAGGCCCGCGCTCGGCCCCGCGGCGGCGGTCCAGGCCGGGCCGGCACATACGGGGGATTGGCAAGCAGCACATCGAATTGGCGATGCCGCAGCATCGTTTCGAAATCGCCGCGCAGCACCTCGACGTCGATGCCGCGCAGTCGGCAGTTGAGCCAGGTGGACGCGCTCGCCCGGCGGGAGATGTCGACCGCGGTGACGGAGGCGGCTCCCGCCAGGCCCGCGTGGACGGCCAGCGCGCCGGTTCCGCTACAGATGTCGACCACACGCCCGCCACGGGGGAGTGCGGCATCGGCCAGAGCGGCGGCCAGCAACCATGTGTCTGTCTGCGGTCGGTAAACACCAGGGGTGCGTATCAACATCACCTTCGAGCAATGCCCGTCCGCGGCGAGATCAATCACGATCATCTAGGGGTTCGCGCAGCGAAGTGCGGTCCGCGCGCCAGCACCCGAGCACGTGGTCGCCGAAGCGGTCCTCCAGCATGTTGGTCACCTGGATGCCCAGCACCACGGACTCGCGCAACTCGGGTTCCCGGTCGAGCAGATCGGTGATCGCCTCGCGCATCACCTGCTCGTGTACCGCGTCGGCCTCGACGTGTTCGTTGTAGAACAGCGCACAGGCCGGATCGGAGTCCCAGCGTCCCAGCGCCTGCGCCATCCGGCGAGAACCCGGCGGGGAGGTGATCTCCACCGTCGCGAAATGCCCGACGAGCGCGCCACGCCAGGCGCGATGCAGGCCGAACAGCGACATCATGTCGACCAGCGCGAGCATCGGCGCGGGCACGATGTCGAGGTAATGCAGATAGTCCGGATTCAATCCGGCACCGGCCAGCAGGTCGGCGTAGAGCTTGGCGTGCACGCGTTCACCGCGCCCGCCGCCGAACTCGTCGAACTCGACCGCGACCAGCGACGCCTTGGCCTGGCCGCGCAGCCGCGGAATCACCCACGCGTACGGATCGGCCTCTTTGTGGTGGTAGATCGAGCGGTGCACGAAGTACTCGCGCAACTGCCACGGTTCACCCTCGTCCCGCAGAAACGCGCTGACCCCCGACTCCTCCACCGGAGTCACCAGCAACTGCTCGAGTTCGGCGTCCAGATCGGTCCCGCCGGGCACGTCCGCCCGCAACGCCCGCAGATAGTGCTGCTCCATGGTCGCGCGCAGGGCGAGCAGCCCCGGATCCCACTCCCAGCCGTCGTCGACCGCCCGGTAACCGTAGTAATGCAGTTCGTAGCAGGTATGCAGGGCGAGCTGGAAATCCTCGCCGTACGGGTCGACCTCGGGCAACGTCGGGACGGCACTGCCGGGGGCGCCCGAGAGCACATCGACGATCCCGGCGGACAGCTCGCCGCGCGGCGCGGGCAAGGCGCCGACCTCGGTGTGGTGAGAGGTAGTCATGATCTCCAGATACCCCTCATCCAGCACTCGACGCGCAACTTCGCGCACCGGCGACATCGACCTCGTCACACACCACACCACGGCGTCTGCCGAACCAGCGGGCCGCCCCCGGTCCGGGCTCGTTTGCGGGGACCGACGATGGGCATACCGGTAGTGCTTATGAGCTCGGGGTGCGTGCATGAATCGGACTGCCGCCGGGGGCGTGAGCGGACGATAATGACCGCACCGCAGGCCGAATTGTTCCGTTGTCAGGATCGAGGTGCTGTGATGACCGACGGGGGTTCCCCCGAGAACGTCGCCGAGCAACTGTCGGCGGCTTACGCCCACGCGTCCGGCTTGTTGTGGTCCGAGCAAGCCGTGGCCGAAGCGCTCGCGCGGATCACCTCGTTGGCCGCCGATGTGATTCCGGCAAGCTCCGGGTCCGGCATCAGTTTGCTCGACAGTGCGGGTCAGCGCACCACGTCCGCGGCTACCGACTCGTTGGTGGAGGCCGCCGACGCATTGCAATACGGGCTCGAACAAGGACCCTGCCTGACGGCCTGGAACGACCACCTGCTGATCCGCGTGGACAACGTGGCCCGCGACCAGCGCTGGCCGCAATGGGCTTCGCGCGCAACCGAATTGGGCATAGCATCGGTACTGTCCGCGCCGCTGGTGGCCGACGGCGACACCCTCGGTGCGTTGAAGGTCTACTCCAGCAGGCCGCACGCCTACACCGAGGTCAGCGAGGATCTGCTGCGCCGGTTCGCCGAGCTGATCAGCATCCTGTTGCTGCAGCTGCAGACCGCGCAGTCCGCCCAGCAATTCAGCGACGATCTCAAAGACGCGCTCCAGTCACGCGAAACCATCGCGTTCGCCCGCGGCATCCTGATGGTGCGCGAGCAAGTCGACGCCGACCGGGCCTACCTGCGCCTGATCGAGCTGGCCGGTCAGCGGCGGAGGTCGATCCGCGCGGTCGCTGCCGAGATCGTCGCGTCGACCGCCCGTAAGGCAGAGGCCGGTCATGGATCTTCCTGATGCGAACGGCTACCGGGATCGGTTGGCCGCGGCATACCGAGCCAGCGAGCTGACCGTCAACGAGTTGTGGCTGCGCTACTTCGCCCTCGGCGGCATCATCGGCCGGATGGAGATGGAGGCATATCTGAGCGGATTGATGGAGCTGCCGTCATTGCAACACGACATGCTCGCACTCGCGATCAACGAACGTCTGGACGAGATCGCCCCGGCCCGAGCCCCTTACCTGCCCGTCGAACTACCGGAAACCGTCAATCAGGAAACCGGCGGACCCGACGCGAACCCCTTCACTGCGCGGCACCCTCCCGCCGAGCCGGACACCGAGAATTAGCGCTCCGTACGGCCTTGCGCGGCGACGGCGGAAGCTTCGTCGATCCCGCCGCGGTGGCCGGGATCAGCAGGTGGTCATCGCATCCCGGACCATCATGAGGTGATGCTGAATGGCCGGCGCGGCGTCGCGCGCCAGCCCGGTCACCCGCTCGTCGGTGCCCAGCTCCATTTGGCGGGCTCCGGCCTGCAGCGACTGGACATGGAAACGCTCCTGCATGCGCAGCCAGGACAGGTCGAAGTCACGTCCGAATCGCATCCCGGTATCCCACATCTGCTGGGACTGCTCGGCATTCGGCGTCACGGGCAGCGGCACGCCGTTGGGTAGCGCGACCGCCGCGCCCATGGCGTCGAGGCGGGTGTGGTCGGCGACCAGCATGGCGCCGAGCGCGCGCACCGCCGGACACTCGCCCGCCAGCGTGGCGCGGCTCCCGGAGATCATCTCCGCCATGTGTGACTGATGCGAAACCATCAGGTAGGTGCTGTCCTGATACGGCAGCGCCACTTGGTCGGCGGGTTGCGCGGAGCCGACCCCGGCGACGCCGAATCCTACTGTGGCCGTGCCGAGTCCGACGACTGCGGCCACGGCGGTGGCCCGGAGCGCGCGGTGCAGAGATCTCATTGTTCTTCTCCTTGATCGACGAGCTTCTTGCGGCTCGGGTGCCCGCTCGGGACCGAGATATGCGACGGCGTCGCCGGGTCGGAGCGGGGCGAATCCCCAGCACATGTGCCCGGCTGCCGCGCCCGGCACGGAGACGCCGCGTGAATACGCGGATGTGGTTTGCCGCCTCGGCGGCCGGGTAGGCGTTCGACGACTCGCATACCGCGTTCCCCGAGGAGGACCGATGCCACGCTCGCTTTCCGTGCAAACCGAAACGGAACTCGGTGGCGCACTGAGCGTTCTGACGCTGCAACGCCGCGATCATCAGCGACTGGACCTGCTCTTGGAGCGCGTCGCGAACACCACCGGCGGCGAGCGGCAGGACGCGCTGACCGCGCTGTGCCGCCTCGTCTTCCCGCACGCGTTCGCGGAGGAGGCGGTGCTGTGGCCGCTGGTTCGCCGGACGCTGCCCGACGGGGAGGCACTGACGTTGCGGGTCGAACAGGAGCACCAGGAGATCAACGAGCTGTTCACCGACCTGGAGCAGACGGATCCAGGAAGTCTTCAGCATCTGCAGCTGTTCGGGCGCATCGCCGAGCTGCTCCGGCAGGACGCGCGGGATGAGGAAGACGTCTTGCTGCCGAAATTGCAGGAAGCGCTGGATCCCCGTGCGTTGCGCCGTGCCGGGGTGCTGTGGCTGGCGGTCCGATACACCGCGCCCACCCGTCCGCACCCGACCGTCGCGCGCCGACCACCGGGTAACGCGCTCGCCGCGCTGCCGCTCACCGGGCTGGACCGGTCGCGAGATCGGCTCGACCAGCTGTCGCGACGCGCACCGGCACCGCTGGCGGCCGGGTGTCGTGGCGCCAGCCGCAGCCTGGCCACGGTGGCCGGTGCCGTCGAACACCTGCCGCCGCTGCGCCGCGGCGAACATCCGAGCACCAGAACCTGATTCACCGACGGACCACGAAGGAGTCCAGATGAGTTACATCGATAAAGCCAAGGAACAGCTGACGGATCTGGTGGGCAAGGTCATCGACTCCGGCAGTAGCAGCGGCGGCACGCAGACGGTCACCATCAGCCGCCCGCGGGCCGAGGTCGAACAGTTCTGGCGTGATCCCGACAAGTTGTCGCGGGTACTCGGCGACCTCGCCGAGGTCCGTGCGACGGGACCGACGAGCTACGAATGGATCCTGCACCGCCCGGACGAGGAGTCGATCACCTGGGATACCAGGCTGGAGCCGGAGGAGGGCGGCCTGCGTTTCGTGCGTACCACCGGTAACGGCGACCCGTCTGAGGCTGCGGAGATCCGGGTGACGTTCCGGGACGCGCCGCGCGATCTCGGCACCGAGGTGACCCTGCGGGTGAAGTCGCCGATACCCGACTTGCTCACCGGCGCAGCAACATTCAAGGCACTCTACCGGGCCCGCGCACTGATGCAGACCGGCGAGCTGCCCACCCTTGCCCACAATCCGAGCGCGCGTGCGGCCGCGCACTGACCTGGGAGACGACAAATGCGTGCACTCTGTTGGAACGGCGTCAACGATCTGGCGGTGGAGACCGTCGACGATCCGTCATTACTCAATCCGCACGACGTCATCGTGCGGGTCGGGCTGACCACGACCTGTGGTTCGGACCTGCATTTCATCGACGGTTATCTGCCCGGCATGCGCGAAGGCGACGTGTTCGGCCACGAGTTCATGGGCGAGATCGTCGAAGTGGGCAGTGAGGTCACCGCGCGCAAAGTCGGTGACCGCGTGGTGGTTCCGTCGTTCATCGGCTGCGGATCGTGCTGGTTCTGCGAGCACGAACTGTGGTCGTCATGCGACACCACGAACCCGAATGCCGAACTGCAACAGCCGATTCTGGGGTACCCGACCGGCGGAATCTATGGCTACACCCATCCGTTCGGCGGCTATCAGGGATCCCACGCGCAGTATGTGCGCGTGCCGTTCGGCGACGTCAACTGCTTCACCATCCCCGAAGGCATCACCGACGAGCAGGCCCTGTTCCTCTCCGACGCCGTGCCGACCGGACTGATGGGCGCGGACTTCTGCGACATCGCACCCGGTGACACCGTCGCGGTGTGGGGCAGCGGTGGTGTCGGCCTCATGGCCGGGCACACCGCCCGCCTGCTCGGCGCGGGCCAGGTCATCGTCGTCGATCGGTACCCGGAACGACTGGCGTTGGCGCGCAAGCAGTTCGGCGCCGAGACCATCGACTACACCGCGGTGGACAGTGTGCCGGAGGCGATCCGGGAAATGACCGGCGGCCGCGGCCCGGACGCCTGCATCGAGGCCGTCGGCATGGAAGCGCACGGCACCGGCTTGCAGCAGATCTATGACCGCGCAAAACAATTGCTGCGGCTGGAGACCGACCGCGCGACGCCGTTGCGCGAGGCGATCATCGCCTGCCGCAAGGGTGGCGTCGTGTCGGTGCTGGGCGTCTACGGCCTGACGGACAAGTTCCCGATGGGCGTGGTGACCAACAAGGGTCTGACGATCCGGTCCTCGCAGCAGCACGGGCAGCGCTACGTGCCGCGGATGTTCGACTACATCCAGCAGGGCGATCTCGATCCGTCCTACCTCATCACGCATGACCTGCCGCTCGAGGACGCGGTGCGCGGCTACGACATCTTCAAGAACAAGCGGGAAGGTTGCATCCGGGCGGTCTTCCGCCCATGACCGAGAATCAGCGCCGCCTGGGCGGTTACGCGGCGACGATGACGCTCTACGCGATCATCGTCGCCGCGGTCGCACTGTTGGGCAGGGTGACCGATCGGCAACTCCCGCGCGGCATGTCGGCGCGGGATCTGATCACCACCGCCGCTGCCGCACACAAACTTTCCCGCACGGTGACCAAGGCCGCCGTCACCAGACCCGTGCGTGCCCCGTTCACCGAGGAGACCGACGACGCCGGTGGTCCCGGTGAAGTAATGGAGCAGCCGAAGGACGACGCGGGCCTACAGCACAGCTTCGGCGAATTACTCAGTTGTCCTTTCTGTTTCGACGTCTGGGCCGTCACCGCTCTCACCATCGGACACGTCTTCGCGCCCCGGGCGACCCGCCTGGTGGCCGACGGGATGACGGCCTTGGCCGGCGCCGACTTCCTGCACCTCGCTTACGCCAAAGCGCAACAGCTGGCCGAAGGTTAGTGCTGGCTCTGGTGGGTCGGCGCGCCGAACCGGAACGGTGCTCGCGGTGGGGCGAGCACCGGGCTGTCGCCGCGCCGGTGCGTGCGTAGTCCGGTGACGAGTTCATGGACCACGGCGGTGGCGTCATATTTCGGCGACCAACCCAGTTCTCGGCGGGCCTTGCCGGTATCGACGAGGCTCGCCCGGTCGGCCAGCTCCAGCCAGCCCGGGTGCAGTGGTGCCAGGCCGAGGCGCCAACCGGCCCACGCGGCCGCGGTCAGCACCCGCCGTGGCACCGGCAGCCGGAATCCGCCGAGCATTGCGGCGAGCGCGGGCGCCGCGACAACCGGTTCGGCGGCGAGATTGTATGCGCCGGTTGCTTGTTCGAGGAGGATCAGCCGGATCGCCGCGGCGACATCCTCGGCATGCACGAACTGCAACCGGAGGTCCCGCCACAGCGGTACCGGCAGCCGGCGGTGCCCGGCCAGGGAGCGCGGCAGCCACGGTCCCAGTACCCAGTCGGCCACCTCTGCGGCGGCGGCACCCTGCGCCACAGCGCACGGACGCACCCGAGCGATGCGGGTCGAGGGCTGCGCGCGGGCGAACACGTCGAGCTGTTCCTCGAGCGTGACCTTGCTCCTGCTGTAGGCGCTGGTTTCGATTCCGGTCAGCGGCCATTGCTCGTCGACTCGTCGCCATCGCGCGGCCGGGGTGTAGGCCGCCACCGAGGAGACACACGTCAGGTGGGCGACCCCCGAGGCGGCCACGGCGCGCAGCACGTTCGCGGTGCCGATCCGGTTCGTGCGCTCCATGGGCGGTTCTTCGGTGCGCGGATTGATCGCCCACGCCAGATGGACAACTGCGTCCGCCTCGGTGAACGCATTGGTCAGCGTCGGTATGGCCGCCGAGTCGCCGATGTCGCAGTGGATCCAGCGCACGCCCGCGTATGGCGCGCGCTCCGGCAGTGGCGGACGGCGGGCGATACCCACCACGTCCCACTTCTCGGCCTGCGCCGCACGCAGCAGTGCCGTACCGATATTGCCGCTGGCCCCGGTGACAACAACCTTCACGGGTACCCGCGGCCCGTCATCGCGCCGGTGTCGAAGGCGCGGTCGATGAGTTCGGCGACGTCGATGCGGCTCAACGCCTGCACCCGCGGGCTGGTCACCAGGGCGTTGACGTAGGCGACGACCTGATCGGCGACCAGGGAATTCAGGCGGGCGAAGGGCTCGGTCAGGCGCGCGAGCGTGTTCTGTCCGCGCACCTTGGTGACCACGTCCTGCCGGGAGATCCGTTGATGCTGGATGAGCAGGGCGCAGGGTGCGTCGGGCACGAGCGTGACCCGTGTCCGCACACAGGCCGCGGCCAAGTACTGCGCCGCGATCCCGCCCAGGCTTGCCTGAATGCGGAACGCGACCGGGACGAGCACCGACATCTCGCAGCAGTCCGTCTCCGACGGCACGACCTGGACGCCCTCGGCCCGGCCCGCTGCTGTCGCGGCGACGATCCCGCCAGGGCCCAGGGCGATCGGGCCGGTTTCGATGTGGTCGCCGATGATCTGCGCGATGACCCCGGCGATGTGTTCCGGCCGAGTCGCCACCCGTAACACGTTGTCGGCGAACGCCATACGCGACTGGACCGGCGAGGCCGGCCGGTCGTCCGCGACCGCGAATTGGTTGCTCATGTGTACCCCTTTCGGGACCCGTATACCCCGTTTGCGACGGATATGCCGAAGCTCGGGTATCTGTTGCGGGCCTGCGGCCGGAAGTCGCCGAACAAGTCGCGAAAACCGTGTTTACGCAATGGGTTCAGCGGTAGACGCGTCGAGAAGGGGATCACTTTGATGGCTGGAGGCCCGACATGTTTCGTCATACCGACCATTTGCAATTCGACGTCAAGCCGGAGAAGCCGGACCCGGTGTACGCGCGCAAGCTCCAGGAGCTGATCGGCGGTGCCTTCGGTGAGATGACCGTGACCATGCAGTACCTGTTCCAGGGCTGGAACTGCCGGATGCCCGGCAAGTACAAGGACATGATCATGGACGTGGCGACCGAGGAGATCGGTCACGTGGAGATGATCGCGACCATGGTGGCCCGGCTGCTCGAGGGTGCGCCCGCGACCCATGCCACCCAGGCGGCGATGGGCGATCCGGTGGTCGCCGCGGTGCTCGGCGGCATGGATCCGCAGCAGGCCATCGTGTCCGGTGGCGGTCCGGTGCTGGCGGACAGCAACGGTGTGCCGTGGAACGGCCGCTACATCGTGGCCAGCGGTAACCTGCTCGCCGATTTCCGGGCCAACGTCACCGCCGAATCTCAGGGCCGTATCCAGACCGCCCGGCTGTACCACATGACCGATGACCCGGGCGTGAAGGACATGTTGAAGTTCAACCTGGCCCGCGACACCTACCACCAGAATCTCTGGTTGTCGGCGATCGCGCAGCTCAAGGCGGACGGCATCGAGGACACGATCACCCCGAACGCGCTGTTCGACGAGGAACACGCCGAGCACGCGACCAGCCTCTGGCATCTGTCCGACGGCGTCGCCGCCGATCAGGGCATGTGGGCCCACGGCACGGCACCGGACGGCGTGCACAAGAACGGCTTCATCCCGGACCCGGTTCCGTTGGGAGACAAGGCCGCTCCGCCGCCGCCGGACCCGCAGCTCTACGTCACCTACGACGGCTCCCAGGGCAAGCCGCGCTCGACCGAGATGGGCACCCAGGCAGGTCTGGTCGGCAAGATCAAGGACACGTTGGATCCCAACAAGCCCTGAGCGGCAACCGTTTTCACCGACGGGGGCACCGGCCCGCACGCCGCGCCGGTGCCCCCGGATCATCGACAGCGCGGTATCCCGCCCCAGCGGTAACCGTCGCATCAGTGGATGTATAGCTGCCAGTCGTGCGGGAGACTGTGCACGCGGGCCGTATTGCCCTCGGCGACAATGGTGACCGTCGCAGGCCCCAACCGCAGATCCGTCAGTTCCACGGTGCCCCAGGCAGCCGGTATCCGGGGTGTCAGGTTCAGGATGCGCTGGGGCACGTGCGGGTGCAATCCGAGGGCTGAGCGGACGAGCAGCAGCGGTGCGGCACTGGCCCACGCCTGTGGGGCACAGGACGTCGGATACGGCACCGGAAACCGGAAGCGGTTGCGCGAGAAGCCACAGAACAGCTCCGGTAGCCGGCCGCCGAACTCGGCGGCGGCATCGAGCAGTCCGGTCGCCAGACGATGGGCCAGCGCTCGAGCACCGGGCACGTGCCGGTACCGCAGTAGTCCGGCCACGGCGATGGCGGTGTCATGGGGCCAGACCGATCCGTTGTGGTAGCTCATCGGGTTGTACGCACCCATGTGCTCGGCCAGCGTGCGCAACCCGAAACCGCTGTCCATGGCGGGTCCGCCGAGTTGCTCGATCAGCTGGCCCGCGCGCCGCTCCTGGACGATGCCGGTCCAAAGACATTGGGCGGCATTGCTGGTCACCGCGTCGACGCGGTGTTTCCGGTCGTCCAACGCGATGGCGTAGCAGCCGTTCTTCGGGTCCCAGAACGCCGCGTCGAAGCGTTCTCTGAGCTCTTCGGCCGCCTGGCGCAGCCGGGCGGCCGTCTCGGGATCGCCTAGGGCGTCGGCGATTTCGGCGCGGGCGACACGGGCCGCGTAGACATACCCTTGGACCTCGGCGAGCGCGATCGCGGGCGCGGCGAGGTTCCCGTCCGCGTCGTTGATCGCGTCGTAGCTGTCTTTCCAGCCCTGGTTCGCCAGCCCTCGATCGGTCTTGCGCCGATATTCGACGAACCCGTCGCCGTCCAGGTCGCCGTACTCATCGATCCAGGCCAGCGCGGCATCGGCGGCGGGTAGTAGTTCTTCGACGCGCGTCTGCTCGGCGCCCCACTTCCAGCATTCGGCCAGCAGCATGACGAACAGCGGGGTCGCATCGACCGTTCCGTAGTAGACGTTCCCGCCGGGCGTCGGGCCGCCGACCGGACCGCGCCGCGTCTCGTGCATGATGCGCCCCGGCTGTTCCTCGGTGCGCGGATCGGTCTTCGTGCCTTGCGTTTTGGCGAGTTCGCGCAGGGTGCCCACGGCCAGCTCGCTGTCCAGTGGCAAGGCCATCCACGAGGTCAGCAGGCTGTCGCGGCCGAACAGTGTCATGAACCACGGCGCGCCCGCGGCCACGTACGCGGGGGAGTCGTCGGCGACCTCATCGATGCGCAGCGAACCGAGATCGGTCTCGGTCCGCTGCAGGACCTGTCTCAGCATCGCGGAGGTGGCGGTCAACCGGGTCGCGGTTGCTCGCCAGGCCCGGATTCGATTGGTCGGGCTGTCTTCGGCGTCGCGGGTGATCGGCGGAGCGCGGTGATGGTCGTGGATCGGCTGGGCGAATATTTG
This sequence comes from Nocardia suismassiliense, assembly GCF_900269665.1. Classification (GTDB taxonomy): domain Bacteria; phylum Actinomycetota; class Actinomycetes; order Mycobacteriales; family Mycobacteriaceae; genus Nocardia; species Nocardia suismassiliense. The sequence goes on along the minus strand of NZ_LT985361.1, from coordinate 5,348,809 downwards.
TGCTTGCCACTGGCTTCTGGCGCCGATGACGACTTGCCAGCGCAATCCGTCCACTTGGACGACAGGGTGTGCGGTGGCGTTGACCGCGAGACCGCGTCCTGGTTCATCCCGGTCGGTGAGTAGCAGGTCGCCCCCGGCTACCGCCGCTTCGCTCGCTGAGGGTCCCCAGCGTCCTTCCTTCACCGCGAAGAGATCGACGAAGTCGGCTGCTACCCGCAGTGTCAGGCTCAGCGCGGTGTCCTCCTGCCCGAGGTTCCAGACGGTCAGTACCTCGGCCAGCCCGTCCCCGACGAGTCGGCGCCGCTCGACGAGCACGGTGCTGTCGGCCAGCCCGGCCTGCGGCGGCTTCCGCAGCACGAAGCGCGCTTTGAACGGTTCGTGGCTGCGTACGGCCAGCTGTTCGAGCGGCTGATCGTCGACCAGGAGCTCCCAGCGCGACAGCACCCGTGCGTCCCGGTAGAACATGCCGTGCGCCGTGCCCGGCCGGATGTCGCCGAGGCTGTTGGAGACGCAGAACGTGCTGCCCTCGACCAGCGTCACCGTGCCGAGACCGGAGTCGACGGCCACGGGTGACCCCATGCCGAGGATCTTCGGGTCCGAGCTGCTCATACGCATGCGCCTACCCCAGCCATCATCCAGCAAACGCGGTGCGCCGGTTAGGCGTGGCGAAAAGGGGATACCCCCGGCCGGAGGAGGTGGTGCGCCCCGTGGGCGGGTGCCGGTTTCGCGGGAAGGGGCTGTGATGGTGTCGAACGTACTGGCCGCGTTCTATGCGGCAGGGGATGGGCCGCCGGGACTGTTGCCCGCTCGCCAGCAGATGGCGTTCTCGCTGGGCTGGCACATCGTGCTGGCGTGCTTCGGCGTCGCCTTTCCCGCCATGATCTATGTGATGCACCGCCGGGGAATCACGCGCGACGATCCGGTCGCGCTTGGTCTCGCCAAGCGGTGGGCGACGGTGTCGGCGATCCTGTTCGCCATCGGCGCGGTATCGGGCACGGTCCTCAGCTTCGAGATGGGCCTGCTGTGGCCGGGACTGATGGGCCGCTACGGCGACGTGCTCGGCTTACCCTTTGCCTTCGAAGGGCTTTCGTTCTTCATCGAGGCCATCTTTCTCGGTATCTACCTGTACGGCTGGGGTCGGATGCCGCCGCGGCGGCACCTCGCGATGCTCATCCCGATGGCGGCGGCGGGGGTGGTCGGCACATTCTGTGTCGTCAGCGTCAACGCGTGGATGAACAACCCGACCGGGTTCCGGCTGGTCGACGGCCAGGTCACCGACGTGGACCCGTGGCGGGCGATGTTCAACGACGGGGCCGTCCTGCAGTTCGCGCACATGTGGGTCGGCGCGTTCATGGTGGTGGGTTTCGTGGTGGCCGGGGTGTACGCCGCCGGCCTGCTGCGGGGGCGCCGCGACGAGCACCACCGGCTCGGATTCACGGTGCCGTTCGTCTTCGCGACCGTCGCCGCGCTGCTGCAACCGGTGATCGGGCATGTGCTCGGGATGCGCGTGCACGACACTCAACCCGCGAAGCTGGCCGCCTTCGAATTGGCGACGACCACTGAAGGCCCGGCCCCGCTGCGGCTCGGCGGCGTGCTGGTGGACGGGGAAGTCCGTGGCGCGGTGGAGATCCCACGACTCGGTTCGATCATCGCCCGCAACTCGCTGACCGCGCCCATCCCCGGCCTGGATTCGGTTCCCGCCGACGAACATCCGCCGGTCAACGTCACCCACCTCGCGTTCCAGACCATGGTTGGCATCGGCACGTTGCTCGCGGCGATGGTCGTCGTATTCTGGCTGCTGCGCTGGCGTCGGCTTGATCTGCTCGGTGCCCGCTGGTTCCTGCGCGCCACCGTCGCCTCCGGACCGCTCGCCGTGCTGGCGCTCGAATGCGGCTGGGTGGCAACCGAGGTCGGCCGACAGCCGTGGACGGTGTGGCACACGCTGCGCACCACCGACGCCGCGGGCACGAGCACCGGCCTGTGGTGGAGCTATATCGGAGTGCTCGTGGTGTATCTCGGCATGACGGTGGGCGCGATCGTCGTATTGCGTTCGATGACCCGGCGCTGGCGCGCGGGCGCCGAAACCATCTCCGCCCCATACGGTCCCGGAGCCGCACCGATCGATCAGGCGCAGCGCGCCGGAAAGCGGTGAGGCGATGGAACTGTCGGATGTGGTGGCGACCGCGATGTTTACCGGGGTGGTGCTGTACGGGTTGTTCGGTGGCGCGGATTTCGGATCCGGGTTCTGGGACCTGACCGCGGGCGGGGCCCGTCGCGGGGGCCGGCTGCGGGTGCTGATCGACCACAGCATCGGCCCGGTGTGGGAGGCCAATCATGTGTGGCTGATCTACATTCTGGTGTTCCTGTGGACGGCCTACCCCACGGTGTTCGCCGCGATCACGACCACGCTGTTCATCCCGTTGAGTCTGGCCTTGCTCGGAATCGTATTGCGCGGAGCCAACTTCGCGTTCCGCAAGTACTCGGCGACGATGAGCCAAGCCCGGCTGTTCGGCGCCTTGTTCGCGGGGGCGTCACTGATCGCTCCGTTCTTCCTCGGCACGGTCGCGGGTGCGATCGCGTCGGGGCGGGTGCCGGCCGAAGGATATGGCGACCAGCTGACCTCGTGGCTCAACCCCACCTCGCTACTTGGCGGCCTGCTCGCGGTGGGCACCTCCGCGTTCCTCGCCGGGGTATTCCTTACCGCCGACGCCGCGCGCTCCGGCGACCCGGCGCTGGCGGCGTACCTGCGCCCACGCGTGCTGACGGTCAGCGCGCTCACCGGAGCGATCGCGATCGCCGCGATCGTGCCGATCCGCCATGACGCACCGACGCTCGGTGCCGGTCTACTCGGCCGGGCTTTTCCGCTGATCGTGGTGTCGGCGGCCGCCGGGGTGCTCACGCTCGTTCTGGTGTACCGCCGCCGCTACCGTCCGGCCCGCATCGCCGCGGTGGTCGCGGTCGCGGCGATCGTCATCGGATGGGCCGTGGCACAAACACCGTGGATCCTGGTGGACCAGATGCTGATCGCCGAGGCTGCGGGAGCGCGGGCGACGCTGCAGGCGCTGCTGATCGTCGTCGCTCTCGCCGCGGTCACGGTCGTTCCCGCGCTCGTTTATCTGTTCTGGCTGACCCAGACCGACGCGTGGGTCCGTGACGAAACCATCCACCGCGGTCCCGGTGAGCAGTCCGGGGACCCTGCCCGCTCACCGGCACCTCAGGGTCGGTCGGACTGATACCACCGCTGCGGCGAGCCAGTTCAGTAGCCGCAGCGGTGGTGTCGCGCCGTCAGACGCTGTACTCAGCACCCCTGGCCCACACGCGGTGCTCCGGCAGCAACGCGGCGATCGCATCGAACGCCGCGGCGACGGTCTTGGTCGCCGCGACACCGGCCGAGCTGTCCGGGATACCGGCGGCGCGAAGGGCATCCGCCCCGTCGGGGGTGTAGGCGATCCCCTTGAGGTGGCGGTGCGCCTCCTGGAGGAGCAGGGTGAGTCGGACGTCGTCCGCGGTGCTCGCGATGACGAGGGCGTCGAGTTCGATGGAGCGGACGGTGTCGAGGGTGCGCGACACCGTCACTTGGGTTCCGCCCCTTTCCAGTTCGCCGCCGTGCGGCGCGATCACCAGCGGGGTCATCGACTGCCCCGAGATGGTGGCGACGGTGGCGGCCAGGTCCTTCAGGTCGGTGGACTCGTCGGCGAAGATGCCGATGATCCGGCCGTCGGTGGGCCACTTGCCGCCGAGCTGAGAGAGTGCGGGCGACACCGCCACCTTGACCTTCTTGTTCGCCTTGCCTGCCGGAAGCGGCAAGCCGAGCCCCGCGGCGACGGTCTGGGCGAGCCGCTCGTCGATCTGCCGCAGCACCGTCACGGCGCGCAGTTTGATCGCTTTCTCGTAGCACTTGCCGAGCTCGAAGGTGTAAGCCTTGGCGACGTGCGCCTGCTCGACCGGCGAGAGGCTGGCGTAGAAGAGCCGGGCCGAGCTGAAGTGGTCATCGAAACTCTTCGGCGCCTCGCGCACCTTCTTGCCCGCGACCGCCTCCGGGTACTCGATCAGCGCGGCGTCCTTGTTCCCGGCCAGGAACGGGCAACCGCCGTCGAGGCTGTTCGGCCGGTAGGGCGCGACGCCGGAATGTACTGCGGTCTGGTGCATTCCGTCGCGGAACATATCGTTGGTGCCGACGTGCGGCCGGTTGATCGGCAGCTGCGCGAAGTTGGGTCCGCCGAGGCGCGAGATCTGGGTATCGAGGTAGGAGAACAGGCGGCCCTGCAACAGCGGGTCGTCGGTGTGATCGATGCCGCGCACCAGATGACCCGGGTGGAAGGCCACCTGTTCGGTCTGCGCGAAGTAGTTCGTCGGGTTGGCGTTGAGCGTCATCGTGCCGATCACCTGCACCGGAGCCAGCTCTTCCGGAACCAGTTTGGTGGGGTCGAGCAGATCGATGCCTTCGAAGGTCTGCTCCTCGGTGTCCGGGAACACCTGCACGCCGAGGTCCCACTGCGGGAAGGCGCCGGATTCGATGGCATCGGCCAGATCGCGGCGGTGCATGTCCGGATCGACACCGGCGGCGATCTGCGCTTCTTCCCAAAGCAGCGAGTGCACACCGAGTTTCGGCTTCCAGTGGAACTTCACGAGAACCGTCTTGCCGCGCGCGTTGATCAGCCGGAAGGTGTGGACCCCGAAGCCCTCCATCATGCGATAGGAGCGTGGGATGCCACGGTCCGACATGTTCCACAGGGTGTGCGCGGTGGCCTCGGTGTGCAGCGTGACGAAATCCCAGAAGGTGTCGTGCGCGCTCTGCGCCTGGGGGATCTCCCGGTCCGGGTGCGGCTTTCCGGCGTGGATGATGTCCGGGAATTTGACGCCGTCCTGGATGAAGAACACCGGGATGTTGTTGCCGACGAGATCGAACACGCCCTCGTCGGTGTAGAACTTGGTGGCGAAACCGCGAGTGTCGCGCACCGTGTCGGCCGAACCGCGCGAACCGAGCACGGTGGAGAACCGCACGAAAACCGGCGTCTCCTTGCCCTTTTCGAACAGTGACGCACAGCAGATCTTCTCCGCCGCGCCGTTGGCCGCGAACACCCCGTGCGCGGCCGCGCCGCGGGCATGCACGACCCGCTCGGGGATGCGTTCGTGATCGAAGTGGGTGATCTTCTCGCGCAGGTGGTGGTCTTGCAGCAGCACCGGTCCGCGCGGACCCGCCTTCAGCGAGTGGTCGGTATCGGGCACCCGCGCACCCTGCGCCGTCGTGAGGTAGGCGCCCTGCTGCGCCATCGCCTCGACGGGGGCAGGCACCGGCACCCCTGTCGGCGTGCTCGGCCGCGGGGCGGCCTGGTCCGGTTTCGGCGGCAGCGGTTCGTGCGGCTGCGTCGGTTCGGTCACCGAGGGAGCGGTGACGGACGGCGCTCCGGGCACGACGGGCGGCGTTTTCGACTTCGAACGACGGCTGGATCCGGGCATTCGACGCACCTCCTGAGGGCGAGCGGGCACAAAGGTTCTCTCGCGAGCGGCTTGCCCAGCTGTCCTCGATGCAAACAGCCCTGGTCGGATGGTCTTCGGTCCGGCGCTCAGTTCGCGGGCAAGATCGTCGCGGCCGGTGCCGCGGCGACGGCAGGAGCGGCGGTAACCGCTTCTTCGGTGGTCGCGGGGTAGTAGTCGGCCGTTTTGCTGCCTGCGATGAAGTCGTCGGACCAGCCGCGGGCGAGCACTTGCAAGACCGACGTGTTGGCCACGTCCGGGGTGCCGCACAGGAGGTTCCCCATCGAATCGGAGCTGGTGCCCTCGGCGTCGGTGTGCAGACCGTTGCCGAGCCGGATGCCGAGGAACGGGCGGTTCAGGCGTTGCTGCACGGCGTCGGTGCCGCTGCCGAGGTTGTTGCACAGCGACGGTTGCGCGGCGATCGTGAGGATCGGCAGATCGGTGGGGTCGAGGTCGGCCAGCGCTCGGTCGGTATTGTCGCCGAGAAAGGATTTCACGGGGTCGAGCAGTACCAGCCCGCGCAGCCGGTGCCACGTGTCCGGATAGGCGACGTGCAGACGGTGCGCGACGAACTCGACTGCTTCCGCGCCCGCAGAGTGTCCGACGAAAACGAAGTCGCGGGGCAGTGGCGGGGGGAGCCGGCCCGCGTCGGCGGCAGCGGCGGCCAGGCTCCGGGACAGTGCGCCGTCCGGGTTTGCCGCGGTGCCGAACAGGTTCGCGACATTGTCGAGGAAGCGGGTGTTGTCCCCGAGGTTCTGCAATGTGCACCCGGCGAAATCGATGAAGGGCAGTGCGGGGGCGAAGACGAGGTAGCCGCCCGCGGCGAAGGTGGTGGCCAACTGCGCGACATTGCTGTGCGTGCGGGCGAAGCCGTGCTGGATCCAGACCATGCCCTTCGGCACGCCGGTCGGCAGATACCAGTCGACGCCCTGATGCAAAGTAGTTGCGGCGCAGGGGATATCGACCACACCGGGCAGCCTGGACAGCTCGGCGGCGGTGGCCGGGGTGGCGGTGGCGAGGCAGGTGACGATGGCGGCAGCGGCGGCGAGTGCCGGACCTCGAAAATTCATGGCGACTCCAACGGCGATGCCCAGGGTGTTTCCCTTGATGGAATGGCGTTTCTTAGCCGTTGGTGTTCATTAGCACCTACATCGGGATGGCTGTCAAGCGGTGGAATGGCTTTGGGTGGACGGGGATCGATGCTGGAAGACGTAGGTACCCATTGCTCTGTGTTTCCTTATGGGAAACTGTGTTTCGAACTATTGACCTGATGAGCGCCGCCTGGTTACTGTGATTCGGTGCTCGACTCCGGCCGCAGTCCTGATATTCGGCCTACCCGAGCCGCGACGGTGCGATCCGCGCTGTATGTGCCCGGCAACCGGCCCGAACTATTCGACAAAGCGCTGGCCGGTCCCGCGGATGTGATCCTGCTGGACCTGGAAGACGCTGTGCCGCTGGCTGACAAGGATGCGGCGCGTGCGACGGTGTCCTCCTGGTTGCGCTGCGTTGTTGCTGCTCGGCAACAGATCTGGGTCCGTGTCAATTCCGGTGCTGCCGGGCAGGATGATCTGGCGGCGGTAGCACTGCCCGCGGTCTCGGCGGTCTGCCTGGCGAAAACCGAATCGGTGGAACAGGTCCGGGCCGCGGCCGAGGTGCTCGGGGAGTACGAACCGCAGCACGGCGCGATCCGAATCTGCCCGCTACTGGAGAGCGCGGCGGCTGTTCTCGACGCCCGCGCGATCGCGGCCGGTCCACGGGTGGCTCGACTTCAGCTCGGCGAGGCAGACCTGCGGGCCGAGCTGGGTATCGAACCGAGCGCCGACGACCGCGAACTGCTGACGGTGCGTACCCAGGTGGTACTGGCCAGTGCGGCAGCGGGTATCGCGGCACCGCTGGGACCGGTCAGCACCGACTTCCGGGACCCGCAGCGGTTACGCGAATCCACACGGGCGTTGGCGCGAATGGGCTTCCGTGGCCGCGCCTGCATCCATCCGGCGCAGCTCTCGGTGGTCAACGAGATATTCACGCCCGCCGCGGATGAGTTGGACCGTGCGCGAGCGCTGGTGGATCGCTTCGAGTCCGCTGCAGGCGGGGTCCTGCTGGACGAGGCGGGCAGAATGGGGGATCTGGCCGTGGTCCGCCAAGCTCGTCGCCCGCTGGAAGGCTGAAGCACATGACTATGGATTCCGTGTGATCGTTTCGGTACTCTTCCTGCTGCTCGCGGTCGGGCATCTCGCCCTCGCACTGATCGGTGTGTCGCAGATCCGCGCCGGTGCTTCTCGGATGTTCATGCTGCCCACGGTGTTGTGTGCGGCGCTGTGCTACGACAACGCCGTGCTCGCCTTGGGGAGCACGCTGGGTGCGGGGCGCTCACTCGAGCTGATGAGCGTGCCGCGCTTCGTACTGCACGCGATCCTTACCCCTTTGCTCGTGCTCTGGGCGCGCGCTGCGATGGATAGGGCGGACATCCCGGTGGCGCGGCGTCGTGGCGTTCAGGCCGCCGCAGTCGCGCTCACCGTCGCACTCATCGCGATCGGAAGTCTGCACGTCCTCCAGCTCGACCTGCGACCTCGATGGTGGGCGGGCGCACTGCGTTATACGGACGTCGACGGTTCCGCTGCGACGGCAGTGCCCGCGATCATCGCCGGTTTGGTCGTGCTTGCTGCCGGCGTAGCCCTGTGGCGCCGACATCGCTACCGCGTACTCTTCGCAACGGCGGCGGTCATGACGCTGGTAGCCGGAGCCGCGCCCGTCATCCCGGTGCTCGGCAACGCGGGCGAGCTCGTCCTCTCCGCGGGCCTGCTCGGCACCGCCGACTGGCTGCGGCGGCGCGACGAGGACCGCTCAATGGTCCCGCAGTAGCGAACCCGCACCCTCGATCCGGTCGTGGATGCCGTTGTCGCGCAGCGCCATCCACCAGGTCGCGGCATTGATGGCGATCACCGGTTTGCTGAGCCAGCGCTCGGCCTCGTCGGCTAGGCGCACCATGGACAGATTGGTGCCGCACTGGACGAGGGCGTCGATACCGTCGCCGTCCACCTCGAGCAGCGCGGACCGCAGGTCGCTCTCCGGCACCTGGGCGATGGATACCGCGGTGGGGCAACGCAATCCCTTGATCGCGGCCACTTCGAACCCCAGCTCGCCGAAGAACCGGACCACATTCGCATCACCGATCGGTTGGTAGGGCGTCACCACGCCGATCCGCTTCGCGCCGTTGAGTGTCAGCGCGCGCCTGCACGCTTCGGCACCCGTGGCGACCTGCAGCCCGGTCGCGTCCTCGATCTGCCGCACGAACTTCTGATTGCCCTCGATACCGCCCCAGAACGTCTCGGCCGACATGCCCATCACCATGTAATCCGGCTCGCAGGTCAGCACCCGCGCGCAGGTCGCGTCCATTTCGGCGCGGATCTGCTCGAGCAGCCGGTCCATGCCCGCATCGTCACCCATGTTCTGGTCCCGGATGTGGATGCGGCCGAAATGCGCGGTCACCCCGGGCACACCCATGCGCGCGAAATCCGGTTCCACCACAGTATTCGTCGACGGGGCGAGCACCCCGAACTTGCGCCGCCAGCCCAAAACGTCAGGCATAGAACATCTCCCCATCGCTACGATTCATCGTGCTCATTCGGCGAACAGATCGCGTCGCCGGAACGGAGCGGTGGCGAAGCGGCCGAGCACCTTCGGTGTGGTGAGCCAGCGGACGTGCGCGCCGTTGCGCGGGTGCGCGACGGCACGTTCGGCCAGCCACGGTGCCACGGTCTCGACCCGGTCGGCGAGAATATTGAAAATTTTACGCGCCTCGGCCAATTCGCCGGGATCGGAATAGCCATGCGTCAGTAGGTCGGTGACGACCATGCCCGGGCTCAGCAGCCCGACGGAGACACCGGTGGGCACCTCCTTGGCGAGTGCCTCGGTCAGATAGGTGAGTGCTCGTTTGCTCGCTCCGTAGACCGACAGTCCGGGTACCGTTCGGCCGTCGCTGCCGAGACCCTCCATGTTCCACACGTGCCCGCCGCCCGCGTCCGCCATGCCCGCGATCGCGACGGCGGAGCCGTTGAGCGCGCCGATCAGGTTGGTGTCGACCACTTTCCGGACATCCTCGGCGGGCAGCTCCCACAGCGGCGTTCGGGTGTGCGTGATACCCGCGTTGTTGATCCAGACATCGATCCGGCCGAAGCGGGCGACCGCGGCATCCCAGAGCGCTTGCAGCTGAGCGCGATCGGTGACGTCGGCGACCAGCAGCAATGCGGCATCCGGCAGTTCGGACCGTAGCTTGCCGATCCGTTCGGTATCGGTGCCGCACAACGCGACTCGATGACCCCGGTCGAGCAACGCCCTGGCCATGCCGAGCCCGAGGCCACGGGTGCCACCGGTGACCACGACGGTCCGGCTCGCGGGCGCGCTCATGAGCGCACCAGCACGCCGTGCAGCACAGCGCTGAGGCTGTTGTGTTCGAACAGTTCGTAGACCACGGCGAGCTCGGTGCCCGCGCCCATCCCCGGTTCGGCGTCCATCATGAATTCGCGTCCGTTGAGTTTGCCGCCGTCGCACAGGTGCAGCACCGGATAGTTGGCCCGGCCGTAGGCCGTTGCGTTGCCCCAAGCGCCAGGCCCCTCGTGGAATGAGCGGACGCCGTCGCGGCGCACCGTCGCCTCGAAGGTGCGGTCCAGTGCGCCGCTCCAGGTGACGCGGTGCTCGGCGGTGAGCAAGCTCAGCGGCGTCACGTCGAGCACGATCCGCACCGTGCCGCGCGGCTGCTGGTCGGCGCCCCACAGCTCGCAGTCACCGGCGTAGCGGCAGTCATCCTTCGTCGGCAAGACGAAAGGAGTAGCACCGCACCGTGTCTCGTGTTCGATGAGGTCGTCGCGCAGTGCGGGGTCGCGGGTGTAGACGCCATTGAACACACCGATCATCGCCGGCCCCTGGTACAGCACCGAGGAGTACACCTGCGTATCACCGAGGGTCTGGTTCCAGGTGTTCAAACCCACCTGCCAGCCGGGTCCGTAGTAGTGCGCGTCGACGAAGCCGCCGTAAGGCCTGCCCGCACCGTAGAAGTCGGGTCCGGTGTAGAGCCGGTCGTTGTCGGAGTCGACCACCCCGAAGGCGAACGGTGCGCCGAGGGCGAACCGCCCCGCGAGCTCGCCGCCGCCGGTGAGCCCGCCGTCCATGTAGTAAGTCGTTGTCCCGTCGGCGAAGACCGATGATCGGCGGATGTCCTCGAAACCACGCCAGACCCCGTCGGCGGCGAACAGCGATGGCCTGCCGGCCCATTCGCCGGCGATGCGCTGCTGCCATTGGCTCGGTGCTGCGGCGGCGGTCATCCGAGCAACTCCGCCCGCACCCGCTCGGCCTGCTCGTCGCCGAGCAATCCGGCTACCTGCGCCCACACCAGGTCCACCTCGGGGCTGAACAGGTTCGCGCGGTTGGCGCGGTCACGGGCGGCGGTATCGCCGGTCACCGGCGGAACTCCCTTGTCCACCAAGGTGAGCCAGTGCTGGAGATAGCCCTCGACGGTGGCATCCAGTGCCTGGAAGGCGGCTTCGGTGGCTCGGCACACGACCATCCACGGCGACATCATCGCCCGCTGCCGCGGCCCGATCGCCGCCGCCGATACCCCGTCCAGCTGCCATGCCGCCTCCAGCAGCGGGGTGAGCGGCAGGTAGGCGGCATCGAGGTAGGCGAGATGCACCGCGAGGTCGGCACGGGGAATGAGATCGAGGTGCATGGCGTGATAGTGCGTCGACCGCACCGAGTCCAGGGTGAAGTGCGGGATCGCCGAATCAGCCGGGGTGAAGGCGAAGATCATATGGCTGTCCAGGCCGATGGCCGGGACGACCAGATCGACGGTGACGACCTTGTCGATCGGGCCACCGCGCAACACCCGCAGCCTGCCGACCGGGTCGGGTGACATGGTGCTGGTCAGCGCGGTGTCGTCGGCGGTGGTGAGTTCGAGGGCGGTGCTCAGCGTCCGCAGCGTGCGTTCGCTGAGTTCGGTGGGCAGGCTCATCGCGGTGTTCCTCCGTTGCGGGCCTTGTGTACCCAGGCCTGGTCGAGTTCGGGATTGTCGCGCCGGGCCGGCGAGGCGATGACGGTGGCGGTGCGGCGTGGCCCGTCCCCGGTGATGATGTCGTCGCCGCCGACCCACCAGCCGTCCTTGATCAGCTGGGATCGCCTGCGCCGGTAGGCGACCTGCAGTGCGTCACTGCGTACGTGCAATTCGTCGGACAGATCGAACGGCAGCAGCTCGGGGTGTTGTGACTCGACGATCGGTTTGTCCTGCAGCAGAATGTCTTTGATTCTTCGGCGGGCGTCCGCGTCGGCCCAGCGGCCGGTGAAGAAGTTCCGGTAGCCGAGAATCTTGATCAGGGTGCGGTCCTGCGACAGCGGGATATTGAAGTCATAGAGCAGCAGATCCCCGATGGGCAGCCGGATGTGCAGCTTCACCACATTGGGCAGGTACCAGCCATTGGTGACGGTGACGAACTCCGGGCGCGGCTTGTTCCTGGACAGCACACCCCAGAGTCCGCTCGGCGGTGGGGGACTGAGCTGGATGTCGGCCTCCGCGGACCAGTCGTCCTTGCGCACAGTGAAATTCGGGATCTCGGGCTTGTCCGGATTACCGAACCTGGTGCCGTGCACGAACGGTGTGTGCGAGGCGTCGACGACGTTCTCGAAGGTGCGCTCGTAATTCGCCTCGACCTCCATCTCGAACTGCACCCTCCGGAAGGCCGGATCGTCGTGCACCGGGATGTCCGGGATCGGCGGGCGCTGGCGCTCGGGCAGGTCGCCGAGGAAGGCCCAGACCATGCCGTAGCGTTCCTGCGTGGGGTAGGCATCGACCCTGGCCTTCTTCGGAATGGCCCGATCCGCCGAGTTCGCCGGTATGCGCACGCAGGCGCCCTCGGCGTCGTACTGCCAGCCGTGGTACGGACAGGCGATACAGTCGCCGGTGAGCGTGCCCATCGACAGCGCGCCACCGCGGTGCACGCACAGATCGGACAGGCATACCGCCGTGCCCGCGGTGGTGCGATACAGCACGAAGTCCTGGCCGAGGCAGGTCACCTTTTTCGGTGTCCGGCCGACCTGGTCGGCGAATTCCAGGGCGTACCAGAAGTTTTTCAACATTGTTCGTGCTCCGCTAGGTGGGGCCGCAGCACCTGCGCCGCGACGTAGTCGGCGAGTTCGGTTCGCGCCGTTGCCGAATCGTGCAGGTGCGCGTGCAGGAAACTGGACGTGAGCCGGGCGAACGGCGCCAGCGCGTCCACGTCGCCCGGTCCGTCGAGGAAGGCCCGTGCCGCGGTGGGATCGGCGTCGGCGATCCCGAAGTGGTTGGCCTCCGGGATGACCGCGAGCAGATGGTCGCCCGGTGGCAATGCTTCGTCGAATGTCCTGGCCACCGGGTCGGGTCGGTTTTCCCCGTCCTCGCCGTACCGGTCGGCGCTGCCGTTGATGACACCGTCGTTGGTGCCGACGCCGAGCAGTACCGGGCAATTGACCTGTGCGGGCAGCACGGTGCCTGCCGGCCAGCCGAGCATGGTCGCCACCATCGTGTGCGCGCCCCACGCGAAAACCGCACCGACCGAAGGGAAGAAGCGCGCCGACTGGAGCACGACGGTCCCGCCCGCGGAATGGCCGCCGAGTGCGATGCAGTCCAGATCCAGTGCACCGCGCAACGGGCCGTCGTTGTTCAACTCGGTGAGCGCGTCGAGGACGGCGCCGATCGTCGGACAGGTCGGGCGGGTGCCGTAGGCGTCGGGCCGGGCCGCGTCCAGATCGACCCCGACCGTCAATCCGCGCAGCCCGCCGAACAATTCGGCGACCCGATCGAAAGTCACCACCACGAAACCGGTTTCGGCGATGGCGGTGGCGAAGCGGCGGTAGGAATCCTGACCGACATTGACCCCGGACAGGAAAACCACCACCGGATACGGTGCGGCCACCGGATCGGGCTCGAAGACGCCGGTCAGCCGCTCGTGGTCGGAGCCGGTGGCGATCGCGGGGTAGTAGACCTTCAGATGCGCGGTATCGAAGGGCGCCGCACCCGCGGTGCGCGCCGACCACCAGAGCGAACGGACCATGCTCATGACCGTGTCTCGCGGACACTCAGCGCTGCTTCGCCGGTCGGCCGCGGCAGCTTGCGATCGCCACCCCAGAGGCTACGTACCAGGCGCTGGGTAAGTTCGGCCCCGAACATGCGCTCGCCCATCACATTCGCGGGATCGCGCTCGGCGATATTGCGGCGGACCGCGAGGTCACGTGCCGCCAGTGCCGGCTGCTCGTCGGCGGGCACCGGCGCGGCGGCGTCGACCCAGCCGAGCCACTGCTCGACCCGCGCGCCGAGCAGCGCGGCGACGGTCTCCCGATTGGCCCGATGCGGTGGGAAGGAGTAGCAGTACGCGGTAGGCGACAGGCTGCCACGGATGAACCCCGTGCGGCTGGTGAACCACGTGAAATCGGGGTGCTCTTCCTTGAACGCCAACCACGGTGCACCGTTCTCGGCGTAGTAGCTGTCGAAGTAGTCGCCGTCGCCGACCAGATCGCCACGCGGTACCGCGTCGACATAGAACCAACCCTCCGGCCACAGCAGCAACGCGATGCCCAGATGTGGGACCCTGACTTGCGGACCGAGCCACACGGTGAGGTGCAGGTTGACGAAACCCGTTGCGGGGTCGCCGATCCAGGAATGCACCAGCCAGTCGATCTCCGGTCCGGTGTAGGCGGCCAGGCTGCCGGACGGGCCGGTGGCCGGGTCGCCGTAGCTGGCCAGATCGTCGGTCGACGGATCTCTGGTGAGGTCGAACCGTTCGGCGATCCGAGACTTCAGCCCGCTCAACAGGTCTCGCCATTCCTGAAAGGTCTCGGTGACGTCCGTCCTGGCCGTCTCGTCGACCAACTGCTCGACATGTCGCACTGTTTCACTCATCGTCGCTCCGGGTTCTGTCGTCACTGTGCTTCTGTCGTCATGGCGTCGAGCGGGTGCCGCGGACGCCCGTCCACCAGGTCGGTGCCCCGGGATACGGCGCGGTTAACGGCCTGCGCGGGACGCACGGTCGCGCGCACGCTCGGCGCACCGGGCGGGGCTTCGGTCACGATGGGGTGGCTGATCACGCCGGTGAACGGGCCGCTCCACGCGGTCCACAGCGTGAAATCGGGGCTCAGCGCGTAGATCGCGCCGACGAGTCCGCCGTGCTCGTCGCTGCCCGCGGCGACGATGTTCATCCGGTTCTCCGCGGCGCGCTCGGCCAGGCCGAGCGGCAATTCCCATGGCTCGGCCGGGGAATACGGCACCGCGACGACGTCCACGTCCTGAATCGCGGCCAGCCGGAAGCTCTCCGGGAACAGGGCGTCGTCACCGACCACGAGTGCCGTACGGCCCCAAGGCAACTGGAAGACGGCCAGCGCACTGCCCTGCCGGGTGAGCCACGGATGACGGTTGGTCGGGTGCAGCTGCGGCTGGCAGCCGACCACCCCGGCGGCGTCGACCAGCACGCCGTGATGCGCGCCGCCGGTTCGCACGCTGAGCACCGCGTGTGCGGTCGTTCCGTGCAGTGCCCGGACGACTTCCGGGACCGGCATCGCCGCGAGTTCGGGCAGCACGATGAGGTCTACGTCGTCGGCCGCGAGCTCGGCAATCAGCTCGGGGTCGGCGATCGCGAGCGCGGCCGACAGCGTCGGCGACCCGGCCGGTGCACGCCGGCCGAGTGGTGCGCTCGTCAGCGGGGCGTAGAGCTCGGGCCTGCGCGCGGCGAGGATGTCGGTGCCGTCGGGCCTGCGTTTGTCGTCGGCCAGCGGCACGTCGATATCGGCGACCACGATCGCCTCGCCGGTCACCGGCGCCATCGCGACCGGCCTGCCGTCCGGGCCGACGATCTGGCTTTCGCCCGCGCCGTGCAGGCGATCCGGGGGTACGCCGAGGCGGGCGGCGATCTGCGGCAGCTGGTCGGCGGGCAGGAGCGGGCCGACCTTGTTCGCGGCCACCACCCACACCTTGTTCTCGGCGGCGCGTACCGGTATGTGCAGGCTCGCTTCGTCGATGGCGAACGAGTTGAGGCTGTTGAGCAACAGCTGTGCGCCGCGCAGCGCGAGTGACCGGGTGACCTCGTTGATGACGCCTTCCATGCAGGCGTACATGCCGATGCGGCCCAAAGGTGTAGTTATCACCGGTGATTCGGCCGTGCCTGCATCGAGATAGTCGTTCTCGGCGCCCATCAGGATCTGCTTATCGGACTCGCCGAGCAGCGCACCGTCCGGTCCGAACAGCAGGCCGGTGCCGGTGGTGCGGCCGTCGGCCCGCGCCAGGGTGACGCCGATCTTCACGTAGCAGCGGTGCCGTCGCGCCCGCTCGGCGACCGCGGTGAGGAAGGTGTCGCCGAGTGTGCAGGCCATTCGGCGCGCATGCGCCCGATCGTCGTACCAAGATAGATGGTTACAGAATTCCGGCAGCACAACGAGTTCCGCCGCCGCGTCGGCGGCCTGGTCGATCAGGCGGAGGCAGGCGTCGAGGTTGACCGCGACGTCGGTTCCCGCAGCGAGTTGTGCGGCCGCGACTCGGGTCATGGACTCGGACCCTTTCGTTCATTGCGTTTCGTAGGACGAAACGCAGTTTCCACCTTGTTCCGATTCTGTACCCCGGCAAAGGATCTGTCCAGGGGTGGCGAGACATTCGCCTTGACACTGTCCGACGTCGCGGGCACGATATGGCAATCGTGAAACTGCGTTTCCCTCAGTGGAACGCGAGTGGAGGTTACGGATGACGAGGCATCGCCCATCCCTCGGTAATGCGGACAGCGGGCGCCCGTCACGGACTGCGATCGGCCACGCCAACCATCCGCCATATGGCGCGCGCCGGACCGTAAGTGTTGGTGCGGCAGTGCTTTGCGCGGTGGCGGCGGGGCCGGTGGCGGGCGGTCAGTTGGTGTTGCTCGGCAAGCCCTTCGGAGGGGTGCTCGGGGTGCCAGGGGCGGTGGTCGGTTATCTGGTGCTCACCGCCGGGGTGCTCGGGCTACTCGCTGCGGCGCTGTGTCTGTGGCGATTGCCGCTGTCTCTCGGAATGGCAAGTGTAAGTGGCAGTCTCGCTGGCATCGCGGTAGTCGTGGCGGGTGTCGTCGATACGGTCGCGGTGTTCACGATCGCGGTGCTCGTCGCGGGCGCGGCGACGGGTCCGTTGTTGCTCGCCGGTCGTGCCCTCGCGGCAGAGTTCGGTCGCGGAAACTTCGTCTTCCTCCATGCAGCGGCCGCAGGGGGAGTAGCCATCGCCGCGCTGCTGAGTGGTCATTACTACGAGGAGCCCAGTACGGGTCTCCTCATCACGGGCGCGTTGACCACCGCCCTCGGCGTGGCCGCAGGGACGGTCGGGCTTCGTGGCACAGACGGTCCGACTGCTGACCGAGTCGTTGAGAACTCCAGCCCTCCTCGTCCGGCTCTATTCGGTTATGTCGCAACAGGACTCGTGGTCGGCGGTACGGTGCTACCCGCGCTGCACCTACTGCTGTTCCGGTGGAACGAATTCGGTGCTGAGCAACTCAGCTGGCTCGCATTCGCGGCCGCACCTGCGGTGGCCATCGTTGCCTTGCCGGGGCGTCGACCCGCGGGTGCCCCCGTGCTGTTGATCCTGGCGGCGGGCGGGGCGCTGCTCGTGGTGACCGCGCCGGGGCCGGTGCCGTTGGCGATCGGGCTGGCGGTGACGTTGGCCGCCGCTGCGCGCGCGATGACTGCGCTCGACGAGTTGGTCTGGGAGACCGCGCCGCACGCCATCGGAGTTTGCGCCCTCGTCGTGGCGACCGCGGGGTTGGCGGGCCTGGGCCTGGTCGACCTGCTGGGCCGGCTCATCGGCACGGGGTCTGCGCTGACCGTCCTCGGTATGGGCGTACTCATCGCGGCCTGGCTGTCCGGCCGACCTGACCGACGCCTGCTCCCCGGCACGCGCGGATCGTCCAGCGAAAGAGGTGCGCCATGAGGAGTTTCGGTACGACGGCTCGGGTAGCGGTGACGCTGGCGCTCAGTGGTTTCCTACTCGGCTCTCCGGCGGCGGCGTTCGCGGACGCACCCGCGGCGATCCAGGTCGACGCCACGTCCGAGCTGACCGAAGGGCAGCGAATCACGCTGAGTGGCAGCGGCTTCCGTGCTGGACTGGCCGCCGTCGCAGTGGGCATGTGCAAAGCGGGCTTCAGCAACGGACTGAAGGACTGCGACTTGTCCGGCGGCGCGACGTTCGTCAATATCGGCGCGGACGGCACCTTCGGCCCGCTGACCCTGACCGCGCACCCCCGATTCCACGAGATCGACTGCACCCAGCAGCAATGCGTGATCGCGGCCGCGCCCCTACCCGGCACCGAACCGCCTGCCGTCATCGCGGCGAATTCCGTTGCGGTGCCGGTAACTTTCGCGGGCGCGCGGCCGCCGGCTGCTTCGGCATCCGTCCCCGCCGCGGCCGCGCGCTCGGACACCGACATCGAAGGGCCGTCCACCGTGCTGTGGGCGGCCACCGCCGGCCTGCTCGTGCTCGTCGCCGGTTTCGCCCTCGCCGATCGGCGGCGACTGTGAAATCCATCAGGAGGAAAATGTGAAGCTCATCGGTACCCGGCCCGGGACAAACGGCATATTCGGCAGACCACGTCTGGTGGCGCTGGCCGCGCTCACCACGGTCGGGCTGCTCGGCGGCATGCCGACCGCGCTGGCCGCACCGGCTCTGCAGGTGAGCCAATCCACGGGACTCGCTGTGGGACAGACGATTACGGTGATCCTGGACGGCCTGCCCGCTAATATGGCGGCGGTCGCGGTCGGCCAATGCAAACCGCGGATCGCGGGGCCGGGGGACTGCAATCTCACCGGTTCGATGATGGGTGCCGCTGATGGGCAGGGCAGTTGGCAACCCACCGGGGACAAACGGGCCATCACGCTCGTCGGCGCGGTCGGTGGCACCGACTGCACCGCGGCACCGGGTGCCTGCACGATCAGTGTCACCAGCCTGACCAACGCTACGGAGATCATCGCCTCGGTACCGTTGACCTTCGGGCCGCCCGCGGAGACTCCGAAACCCTCTGCTGCCGCGAGCGATACAGCCGAGAACGACGACTCCGACAGCAACACTCCCGTCATGGCGGGCATCGGCATCGCCGCAGCGGTGCTCATCGCGGCCGCCGTGGTGCTGGTAGCGCGTCGCCGTCGCAACTGATCGCAACGGATGGTCCGGGGCATGCGCAGGTCGTCCCGGGCCATCGGTTGCGACCATTCGGGCCGGACCAGTGGCGTGGGGGGATGCGCCGGGATAGGCGCCGGCCGGTGACCGTGAAAACTCTTATCGGTGGGGCGCTGCGGACGGGCCCGGATAAGCACCGGCGGGGAGACCGGTGCCGCCCGCACGGAAGGCGCCGGGTGCATGCGTGACGGTCGGCTGGACGTACTCGCACAGACCTTCCTGCGCGTACTCCCGGCCGAAGCCACTGTTCTTGGTCCCGCCGAACGGCGCGCGCAGCGACATACCGGTGCGGTTGTGCGTATTGATGAAGGTGAAGCCCGCTTCGATGCGAGCGGCGACGGCGAAGGCCCGGTCCTCGTCGGCCGACCAGACCGATGCGGCCAGACCGAGCTCGGAATCATTGGCGCGCGCGAGGACCTCGGCCTCGTCGCGATAGGTGAGGATCGGCACTGCCGGGCCGAACTGCTCCGTGCGGACCAGATCCGCGTCGTCGGGTACCCGGAGCGCGAGTATCGGATCGAGGAAATATCCCTCGCCGGTCGGCGCGCAGGCGAGCGGGACGATCAGCGCACCGAGGTCCCTGGCGTCGGTGACCAGCCCGCGCATCCGTTCGGCGGCTGCCCGGGTAACTACCGGCCCCATGGTGACGGCTTGGTCGAGCGGATCGCCGACGAGCAGGATGCGTTGTGCGGCAGCAATATACGACTCCACGAATTCGGCGAGCCGAGTCTCCGGCACGTACAGCCGCTTCGCGGCCATGCATACCTGTCCGGCCGTAGCGAAAGAGGCGAGCACGAGTCGCTCGAAATCCACTGGGCTCAAGGCGAAGTCGTCCAGGAAAATCGCCGGATCATTACCGCCGAGCTCCAGCAGCACCGGCGTGATCGCCGCGCCTGCCGCCGCCGCGATCGCGCGTCCCGCCTGCGCACCGCCGGTGAAGGCGACCTTGCGCACCAGCGGATGGGTGATCAGCGCGTGCACCGTGTCCGGACCGCCGTGGATCACCGCGGTGGCGGGCAGCAATTCGGCGGCGACGGTAATGGCCAGTGGTGCCAGCGGCGACGGTTTGAGCACTACCGCATTGCCCGCGGCGAGCGCTGGACCGAGCTTGAGCATCGACAGAATGATCGGCGCGTTCCACGGCGTGATCGCGGCGACAACGCCGAAGGGGCTTGGCGACACCATGACTCGACCTTGCGCGTCGTCGGTCGTTCGGGGACAGAGCACTTCCGCCGCGTGCGCCCGTACCCAGCGCAAATAGATAGCGGCGAAACCGATCTCACCGCGGCAATCGGTGACGGGTTTACCGGTCTCGCGCGCCAGCAAGGTCGCCAACTCGGTAGTGCGGGCATCGAGGGCGTCGGCGGCACGGCCGAGCGCGGCCAGTCGAGCTTCGAGCGGTTGTTGCGACCATTCGCGAAACGCCGAGTGCGCCTTGTGCACAACGGCATCGACTGCATCGGGCTGCGTCGTGGTCACCGCCCCCACCATCTCCTGCGGCCGCGCCGGGTTCTCGCGTTCGATCCTCACGGCCGGATCTCCAGCGAGTCGAGCAAACAGGCCCGACGCAGATAGGTGCGGGCCGCGACCGGGTCGGCGGCCAGTTCACGTAGCTGCTCGCGGTGGCTCGCATCATCGCCGCGGAGCCGGTTCCAGTTGTCGTGGCTGGTGCGTTGCACGTGATCCACGGCGACGCGATGACGGTGCGCCGCAACCTCGTCGAGCCGCGCTTCGGGACCGCCTTCGATGACATCGGCCAGCGCGGACGCGAGTTGGACGGCGTCGTGGATGCCGCTGTTCATGCCCAGCCCGCCGAGTGGATTGTTGACATGGGCGGCGTCGCCGATCAGCAGCACGCGGCCGTGCCGGAACCGGTCGGCGACCCGCTGATGTACCCGATAGAGCGTGGCGTGCGCGATCCGCCACGGCCTGCCCAGATCGGCGACGGCCGCCAAACGGTCCGGCAGCCTGCGCAATTCGTTCGCGTCGTCGCTGTCGGCGGGCGTCGGCAGCAGCACCCGCCAATGCTCCGGTGTGCGCAGCAGCACCAGCCATTCGTCGGGATCGAAGACGTAGTTGATCGGTGCGACGCCGGGCAGCACGTCCGCCAGATCTTCCTCGACCGACGCAACCAGGAAGCGTTCCGGATAGGTGCTGCCACCGAATTCGACACCGAGGCCATGCCGGACGGCGGAGTGCGCACCATCCGCACCGATCACCCAGTTCGCGCGCACCGGCCCCTTGGCCGTCCGCAGCACCACCGCGTCTGCGGTGCTCAGTAACCCGTCGACGCGGTAGCCGAACCGCACGTCGGCGGCACCGAGGGCCTCGAGCAGCAGCGGCGTGAGTTTGCTCTGCTCGCATTGCACCCGGAACGGAAACGGGGTGTCCTCGGCCAGCACGGCGAGGTCGAGGGTGGCGATCTCACCGCCGCCACGCTCGCGGTACTGGAAGGTCGAGGCGACGATGCCCTGGTGCAGCAGCGCATCCAGGACACCCAGGTCGCGCAACATCTCCAGGGTCGGCGGATGAAAAGTGGACGCGCGCGACTCGGTGGCCAACTCCGCACCCTGCTCCAGCACCGTCACCGCGATCCCGCGGCGGGCCAGTGTCAGTGCGGCGGTGAGACCAACCGGCCCGGCCCCGACCACGACGACCGTCGGCGTGCTCATGACGTGTGCAGGGCGAAGCGCCCTTCGACGCCGACGACGCGTGCGCCGGTGAAGAAACGCAGCGTCTCCGCCGTGCCCTCCTCGCCGAGGCCGGACAGTCCCCACGCGGGCCGCGGTGTCATCAGGTGCAGGCTCATGATCGAGGAACCGTTCACCTTCACCTCGCCCGCCCGAATCTGCCGGGCGACGCCGAGCGCCTGTTGTTCGTCGGCACCGCAGACGTAGCCCTCGAGGCCGTAGGGCACGGCGTTGGCCAGCGCTACCGCCTCCTCGATCCGGCGGTAGGTGGTGACGCCGGCGATCGGCCCGAATACCTCGTCGCGCAGGTCGCCGTCGAGAAGCGTTGGGCAGAAGTAGTTTCCGTCTTCGGGCAGGACACCGAAGCTCCGCGACCCGCGGGCGGCGAGTGAAGACCGCAGCTGCTGAACATGTTTCGAGTGCACCAGCGGGCCGAACTCGGTCAGCGGATCCATCGGCGGCCCGACCCGCAGCGCCGCGAGTCGTTTACCGATGCCGTCGAGTAGCTCGTCCGCCCGGTCCGCCGGGAGGATCAATCTGCCCAGCGCCCGGCACCATTGGCCGTTCAACGTGGTCAGCAGTTCGGCGGCCATCCGCGTCGCGACATCGGGATCGGCGTCGGGCAGCACCACGAGCGGATTGTTGCCGCCCAGCTCGAGCTGGCAGGGGCGGAACATAGCGGCCGACGCCGTGGCGACCGAACGCCCGCCGGCCAGCCCGCCGGTGAACGAGACCGCCTTGATCCGGGACGCGGCGACCAGTTGCGCACCGACTTTCGCGCCGCCCTGCACCAGCTGGAACATGCCCGCGGGCACGTGCTCGGCGATCACCTCGGCCAGCACCACCGAGCTGTAGGGCGCGAGTTCGCTGACCTTCAGGATCACCGGACAGCCTGCGGCGAGTGCGTTGGCCACCTTGTGGGCGGCCATGGGAGCCGGCGCGTTCCACGGGACCAGGCACAGCGCCGGTCCCAGCGGCAGTCGCAGCACCTCGACGCCGTCCTGCTCCTGGCGCAATGCCCCGGACCGGATCTGCTCGGCCGCCAGCCGGAACGAACCCGACACGATCGGCCCCAGCAGGGTGGTCTGGGCGATCGGGACACCGGTCGCGCGGGCATCCAGTTCCGCGATCCAGGGCAGCTGTGCTTCCAGGTCGGCGGCGATCGCGTCCAGCACGGCGGGATCGATTCGGCCGGAGGCGGTTTCGGCGACTTCGAGTGCACGCTCGACCCGGTCGGTGGCGGTGGCAACGGCCCTGGCCACCGGTGCTCCGGTGGCCGGGTCCTCCAGCGCGACACCGAGATCCACCGACGGTGTGCCCCATTCGCCGTCGATCAGGTCGGCGATGGCGGGTAGTTCGGTGCTCACCGGTCCGCTCCAGCCGGTGCGGTGGCGAACAATTCGTTCGCCTTGGCGTCGGTGACGATGCGGGCCACCTCGAGCATGCCGCGCTCGGCCGGGAAGGTCATCACCAGGCCCATCGCCAGATCGCGCAGCGCACGCCCCGCCACCCCGCTCATCGCGGCGGCGGAGGTGCCGCCCGCCTTGAAAGCGCCGAGCGCCACCTGGAAACAGGCCTCGGTCACCGCACCCTTGCCGAGGCGCCACTGGGTGAACACCTCCTGCTTCGGTTTGAACGGCGGCTCCGCGGTCTCCACCGCGAGCTGATAGCGCAACCAGAGGTACGCGGTCTGCAACTGCCGGGTCATCTCGCCGATGAGCACCTGGTGCACCGGGGAGGACGCGATCGGATCGCCGGTATCGGCGAAGGTTTTCTTGGTCGCGGTGGCCAGCATCTCGTCGTAGACGTTCTGTGCGCAGCCGGTGTAGACCGCCGCGATGGCGAGTTGGTTGCCGACGAAACTGCCTCTGCTCATGCTGAGCATCTTCGTGAACGCGCCGGGCACCGCCAAGGCCTCGTCCTGCGGAATGAACACCTCGTCGAGCCGGATGCCGTTGTTGGCGGTCGCGCGCATGCCGAGGCCGTCCCAGGGGGCGCGCACGTGCACGCCGGGTGCGTCGCGGGGGACGAAGAAGGTCGCCAGCCCCTCGGCGGTGTCGTAGCCCTCGATTTTGGCGGAGGTGAGGTAGTAGTCGGCCACGCCGGTCGCGCAGCCGAAAGACTTCTCGCCCTGCAGGATCCAGCCGCCGTCGACCTTGCGGGCGGTCGTGGCGATGGTGATGTTCGCGGCGGCGGTCTTGATCGCCTCGGAGGCGAAATTGGCCAGCCAGCAGCCGTCGGCCATCCGGGTGAGCACCTTCTCGGCGAAGGCCCGCACCACGGCGATCTCGTCGTCGGCGAACAGTCCGGCATCGATCGCCTCGAGCGGTAGCAGACCGCGTGAGGCGCTGGTGTTGTGGAAGAAGTAGGCCAGCGCGGTGGACGGGCAGGCGGTGCCCATGGCGAAGGTCGCCGCGGCCAGATCGCGCAGCGTGCCACCGAGCCCGCCGAACTTCTCCGGCACCACCAGCCCGAGCAGTCCGGCATCGCGGAGCAGGTCGACGTGGGTGGGTGGGAAGGCGCCGAGTCGGTCGGCCTCCTCGGCGGCGGCACGCAGCGCGGGCAGCACGGCGTCGACCCGTTGTGCGCGTTCGCGTTCGGCGTCGGTCATATCTTCGACGAGTCGTGCACCGATCATCGGACCATCCTCTAACGGTCTGTATTGCTGTTTCGATAGTCGAAACATTGTTACGCACACGGTAACGCCGCGCCTCGGCGGCACGCAAGCCGTGATGGGGATGGTGTTTCCCATCGGGAAATGCACCGCCTACACTCGAGGCGTGTCCGAAACCGAATCCGACAACCAGAGCCGGTCGATCGCGGCGGTCGAACGCGCCATGGATGTGCTGTTGCTGTTCGGCCGCAGCGGCAGGTCCGACCTCGGCGTCACCGAGATCGCCACCGAGCTCGGCATCACCAAGGCGGCGGTGCACCGCATCCTCACCGCCCTGCGCAACCGCGACCTCATCGCCCTCGAACCCACCACCCGTCGTTACGCGCTCGGCCACGCCGCCATCGCGCTCGGCCGGGCCTACCTGGCGCGCACCGATCTTCGGGTGATGGCCGCGCCGGAACTGCGCAGGCTGGCGTCGGTGACCGGCGAGACCGCGACGCTGTCGATCCGGCGCGGCGACACCCGGATGTACGTGGATCAGGTTGTGCCGGACCAGGAACTGCGCATGGAGGTCGCCCTCGGCGTGCCGTACCCGCTCTACGCGGGCAGCTCCTCCAAGGTGATCCTGGCGATGCTGCGTAAGGAGGAGATCGACGAGTACCTGAGCAGGCACCAGCTCACCGCCTTCACCGACGCGACGATCACCTCCGTCCGCAAACTGCGCACCGAACTGAACGCCACCAAGAAGCGCGGCTACGCGATCTCGATGGGGGAACGCCAGATCGGGGCCGCGTCCCTCGCCGCGCCGATCCTCGACCACGACGGTGGCGTGGTGGCCGCGATCAGCGTGTGCGGGCCGCTCTCCCGGTTCCAGCCGCGGATGGACGAGTACGTGCCGATGCTGCTGAAGGCGGCCGGCGCGGTCTCCGCTCAGCTCGGCTACACGCCGTAACCACCGCTCATAGTGCGGCACCGGGCTTGAACACACCCAGTGCCGCCGCGGCGAGCACGCTGCCCCAGATCAGCCACACGTACGGCAGGCAACCGTCGACGCTGCGCCGCAGGGTGCGCTCGACGGGCTCGCTGGACCCTGTGGTCATCAGCGTGCCGAAGGCGGGGCCGAAGGGGCGCAACGTCATTCGGATGCCCAGCCCGGCCGCGATGGCGAGCGTGTAGAGCAGGATCTTGCCGCCGAGCCAGCGTGGATTGGTGGTGACACCGAACGGCTCGTGCGCGAGCAGGGCATAGACGCCGGATCCGGTCATCGCCGTGATGACCGCGAACCGCAGGAAGAGGTCGGCTCGGCGGACTGCGGCGAGTTGCCCGTGGGTACGGTGCGCGAGCACGGTGAGCGTCAACCATACGGCGGCGAAGATCCACACCGCGGTGACGAACCACCAAGGGAACAAGTCGATTCCGAATGCGCTGGCGCCGTGCGGTTCCAGCGCCATCAGTGTGATGCCACTGGGTAGGAACAGCACCAGACAGATCTTGGGCGCGAGATCCAGGCCACTCATGATGGACAGCGCGGTCGCGCGAGCGGGCGGGGTGAGTGCGGGGTTGATGACGAATCGGCTGGAATAGAAGACGCCGAGATCGCCACCCAGCCAGAATACGAACAGCACCAGATGCAGCACGATCCACCAGCCGTGCGGGTGTGGGCCCATGGGAATCCTCTTGTCCGCTAGACGAGTTCCGCGCCGTCGGCGGTCTCGGGAGTGTTGTATTCATTGCCGACTGCTGAGCGCAAGACGGCCAGCGCCTCCGTGCGGCTCAGCACGTCGGCGTACTTGATGTCCAGGTCGAGCAGATTGGCCTCGTGTAAGGCGGTGGTGCGATCTCCGCAGGCCTCGGCGACGATCAGCGGCCGGAAACCGTGCTGGAGTGCGTCGGTCGCCGAGGCGCGCACGCACCCGCTGGTGGTGAGGCCGACGATGACGAGGGTGTCGATGCGGCGTGCGGTCAGGAGCGCGGCCAGTGGAGTGGCGTGGAAGGCGCTGGCGTACTGCTTGGTGATCACCAAGTCTCCGGCGACCGGTGCGGGATCATCGAGAAAGTCGCCGAGCGGGTTGCCCGCCTCGAATACCCGCAGCACCGGCACCTTTCGGCGGAACAGGCCGCCGTCCGGACCGCCGGGTTCGAAGCGGACCCGGGTGAAGATCACCGGCAAGCCGGATTCTCTTGCCTGAGCAACGATTTCGTCGGCTGCGCGCACTGCGTCGGCTACCGGTGCGTACAGCGGCGAGTCCTCGTTGACGTAGGCGGCGCAGATATCGATCACCAGCACGGCGGGGGAGTCGCCCGCGCCGAGGCGAGCGCTGTAGCCGGAGCGGCGGGACTCGCCGGATCGCTCGGTCACCGGGCGGTTTTCAGATGATGCCATCGGCGCTGAGCTGTTCGATCGTGTCCGGGCAGAGGCCGAGCAGGTCGCCGTAGACGTCCTGGTTGTGCTCGCCGAGCGCCGGTCCGGGATGGCGTACCGCGCCGGGTGTCTCGCTCAACTTCGGGAAGACGTTCTGCATCGGCAGTTCGCCGAACTCCGGATGTGTCAGTCGCACAATGGCTTCGCGGGCGGCGAAGTGCGGGTCGGCGAACATGTCGCGCGCGGTGAAGATACGGCCCGCGGGGACGCCCGCCGCGTGCAGCCGGTCGAGCAGGTCGCCGGTTCCGATGGTCGCCGTCCAGCTGGCGATCAGTTCGTCCAGTTCGGCCATCCGCGCGCCGCGGGCGGTATGGGTGGCATACCTTTCGTCGGTAGCGAGTTCGGGGCGGCCCATTGCCGTGGCCAGCCGAGCGAAAACGGTGTCCTGGTTGGCGGCGACGAGAATCATCTCGCCGCCCGCGGTGGGATAGACGTTGCTGGGGGCGACATTCGGCAGCACCGGTCCGGTGCGTTCGCGCTGGTAGCCGGTCACCGCCCACTCCGGCAGCAGGGACTCCATCATCGCCAGTACCGCCTCGTAGATGGCCGAATCGACCATCTGGCCGCGTCCGGTGTTCGTGCGGTGGTGCACCGCGGCGAGGGTGCCGATGGTGGCGAAGACCGCAGCGAGCGAGTCACCGAGGGAGATACCGGTTCTGGCGGGGGCGTGCTCGGGATCGCCGGTGACATAACGAATGCCACCCATGGCCTCGCCGATCGAGCCGTAGCCGGCGCGGGGCGCGTACGGGCCGGTCTGGCCGTAACCCGTGACTCGGGTCATGATCAGTTCCGGATGGTGCTCGCGCAGACGGTCGAACCCGAGGTTCCAGCGTTCCATGGTGCCGGGCCGGAAGTTCTCGATGACGATGTCCGCGCGGTCGATGAGCTGCCGCGCGAGCCGTTGCCCGGCTTCGTCGCGAAGGTTGCAGGTCACCGACTTCTTGTTCCTGGCGACCACCGGCCACCACAGCGATTTGCCCTGCGACTGTTCCCGGCCCCATTGCCGCATCGGGTCACCCGTGCCGGGCGCTTCGAGTTTGATCACCTCGGCGCCGAGATCGCCGAGCAGCTGACCACAGAACGGCCCGGCGAGCAGTTGTCCCATCTCGACCACCCGCAGATCGGCAAGCGGCCCTGTCGATTTCGTCGCCTCGACTGCCATGTGGCGGGTCTCCATCCTGTTGCACCCCGGAGGTTCAATTTGGATACAATGTATCCCTCAGTGGAACACGGCCGCAAGGTGAGTTGGAGGATCTGTGAACGTCACGCTGGTCGAGGTCGCCCCGAGGGACGGCTTGCAGAACGAGCCGGAAATGCTCGCCGCCGACGACAAGGTCGAGCTGGTTCGGCGCAGCGTCGATGCGGGGTTGCGGCGGATCGAGGCGGTGAGCTTCGTGAACCCGCGCCGGGTGCCGCAGATGGCGGATGCGGAGGCGGTCATGGCTGGGGTGCCGCGAATCGATGGAGTGTCCTATGCCGGGCTGGTATTCAACGACCGTGGATTGGATCGCGCGCTGGCGGCGGGTGTCGATGAGATCAATGTTGTTGTGGTGGCGACGGATTCGTTCAGTCGACGCAATCAGGGGTGTTCGACCTTGGAGGGTGTAGAGCGGTGGGCGCAGCTGGCGGCCAGGGCGCGGGAGGCCGGGTTGCTGCGGACGGTGACCATCGCGGCGGCGTTCGGTTGTCCGTTCGACGGGGAAGTATCCGAATCGACTGTGCTGGAACTGATTCGCCGCGTCGCCGGGGCGGGGCCGGGCGAGATCGCGGTGGCCGACACCATCGGTGTCGGGACACCGGATCAGGTACGCGCGCTGGTGGCCGGTGCGGCGGCGATCGCGCCGGAGGTCGGCCTGCGTTGTCATTTCCACAACACCCGAAACACCGGCTACGCCAATGCTGTAGCGGCGTTGGAGGCTGGTGTCCGGGTGCTGGATGCCAGCACCGGGGGCATCGGCGGATGTCCGTTCGCGCCGGCCGCGACCGGCAATATCGCCACCGAGGATCTGCTGTACAGCTTGGATCGGATGGGGATCGAGACCGGTGTGCGGATCGAGCCGGTCATCGAAACCGGTTCGTGGCTGGGCGAATTGCTCGGTAAGCCGGTGCCTGCCTTGCTCGGCCGGGCCGGCCTGTTCCCGGCGCCGTCACGTCCGCAGCAGTGACATCAGCTCGTCGAGGTCTCGTTGTTCGGCGAGGCCGAACACCACTTTGCTGATCCGGTCCGCTTGATCTGCCGACAGCTTGTGTTCGGTATTCAGGCGGAACTTGGTGGCGAGCTCGTCTTCGGACAGTGGATTGCCGGGGCCGCCCCGGTTGCTCTCGACCCGCTCGGTACGGACGCTGCCGTCGCGCAGCCACGCGGTGAGCACGGCCGGAAACTGGTGCGGGAAGATGGCGTCGCAGCGTGCGTCCGCGACACAGGTGACGCGGGCGGCCAGGGCCAGCCGTTCCGCGTCGGCGGCCGCGGCGTCGGTGAAGTCTTCGTGGAAGACGCCGAGACCGCCACCGCCGAGCAATGCGGCGGCGATGGTGTAGGGGCCGGAGAAGGCGGCGTGGTAGCCGGACTGCGGGCGGATCTTCTCCGCGTGTGGCTCACCGATGGTGCGCAACACCGCCGTTGGTGCACCGAGTTCGAGGCGAACGATATCGGCGGCGGTGATGCCCGCGGCGCGCAGCCGCAGTGCCGCGTCGATCCCGGCGTGGGTGAAATGGTTGCAGGGATAGGGCTTGAAGACCACCTTCGGCAACTCCCAGTGCTCGCCCAGGCCGGCGAGAATGGCAGCCGGATTGCATTGATCGCCGCAGAACGCTTGGAGTAGACCGAATCTGCCCTCGAAGACGGTCGGCGGACCGGTCAGTCCGGCGCGGGCGAGCCCGGCCGCGGTGACGGCGGCGTGTGCGGCCCAGCCGCAGTGCACCCGCTTCACGGTGCCGCCGGTTCGGTTGGCTTCCAGCAGGCCCGACCCCATGCTCGCCGCGATAGCGATCGCGTGCGCGATGGTGTCGGCGTCGGCTCCGGCGAGCATGGCGGCGGCTGCGGCACCACCGAGCGTGCCGCAGATGGCGGTCGCGTGCAGGCCACGCTCGAAGAAGATCGAATTGCCAAGCGCCGCATCGTAACCAGCCATGCCGACGCGGACCGACAACTCGATCCCGGCCGCGACGGCGTCGAGTAGCGCGGCGCCGCTGGCTTTCCGGGCTTCGGCGACGGCGAGGGCGGCCGGGACCACAGTCGCCGAGGGATGTAAGACCGACGGCAGGTGGGTGTCGTCGAAATCCAATGCGTGCGCGAGGGTTCCGCCGAGTAGTGCCGCACTCGCGGCAGGCCACCGACCGGGTAACCCGAGAACCGTAGCTTGCGGCGTGCCGCCCCATTCCTCGACGACGGTACGCACCGCCTGGACGGCCGGCGCTTCGAGCGCGGCGAGGCTGTTGCCGAGTGCGTCGAGCACCCGCTGGGCGGCGTTCGCGCGCAAGGCGGGACCGACGCCGTCGTCGCGGGCGGACACGGCGAAGGCGGCCAGCCGTTGCACGATGGTTGCCTCGTTCATCGGCCGACCGCCGCGAGCGGACGGATGGGGGAGCCGGTGCCGCCCACGATGCGTAAGGGTGCCAGCAGGAAAGTGAACTCGCCGAGCCCGGTCAGCGCGAGGTCTTCCAGTGCGAGGTGCTCCATGATGTAGATGCCGGATTCGACGAGCAGCACCTGGTGCACGGGTAGCACGCTGTGACCGGCGCCGGGCGGAATGCATTCGTACGCGGTGGTATCCGAGCCGGTCGCCACGATTCCGCGCGCGGCGAGCCACTGTGCCGCGGCGACACCGACCCCCGGGACGCCCGTTTCCTTGCCCAGATAGGCGTCGGGTTCGCCGAACAGTAGCGACCATCCGGTGCGGATCAGCACGACGTCACCTGCCGCCACCTCGATCCGTGCTTGCCGGGCTGCCGTGTCCAAGTCGGCCACCGTGATCTCGTAACCGCCGGGGAGCGTGTCGGTTTCGTGGGCGGCGGCGATGTCCAGCAGTACGCCGCGGCACAGCAATCCGGGGAGGTGCTCAGCGCCGTGGGCGGTGAACCTGCCGCCGCGTTGGGCCTCCTGTGCGTCGACGCCGCCGTGCAGTGCGCCGTGCTGGCTGACGTGACTGAGCGCGTCGATGTGGGTGCCGACGTGCCCACCGGTCACGATGATCTCGTTGGCGGCCGAGCCGCCGTCGGGGCGCACCAGGTCACCGTGTCTGCGCGCCAACGTCATCCGGAAGCCGGGGTGGTTCGGTGAGCAGGGCATGCCGGTGAAGAACGGCTGGCCCAATTCGATCAGGCGAATGCCGCCACGCACCGCCGCGAGCAGCGGGTCAACGGTTGTCGGCCGGTGGGTGGCCCGTGGGTGCGTCATCGGATCACCCCGGCGGCGCGGAGCTCGGCCCGCTCGTTCGCGTCGACGCCGTAGCGTGCGAGCACCTCGTCGGTGTGTGCGCCCAAAGGTGGCCCGGTCCACCGTATTTCGCCTGGAGTCTCGGAAAGCCGGAACAAGATGTTCTGCATGCGCACGGTGCCGAGCTCCGCGTCCGGTAATGCGATGATCGAACCCAGCGCCCGGTACTGGGGATCCTCCAGCACGTCGGCGGCCGTGTAGATCGGGGCCACCGCGGCCTCGGCCTTTTCGAAGGCGCGTACCACCTCCTCGGTGCTGTGCCGACTGATCCAGCCGCCCACCGCCGCGTCGAGTTCGTCTGCGTGCCTGGCTCTTTGGGCGCCCGAGGCGAACCACGGCTGATCGATGAGATCGGGGCGGCCGACCAGCCACAGCACCCGCTCGGCGACCGACTGGGCGCTGGTGGAGACCGCGACCCAGCCGCCGTCGGCGGTGCGATAGGTGTTGCGCGGTGCGTTGTTCGAGGAACGGTTGCCCATGCGCGGCTGCAACTCGCCCAGCTGGTCGTAGGCGATGATCTGCGGTCCGAGCAGCGTGAGGATCGGTTCGATGATGGCCAGGTCGACTTCTTGGCCGGTGCCGTCGCGGTCTCTGGCGCGCAACGCTGTCATGATCGCGAATGCCGTTGTCAATGCCGCGATTCCGTCGGCGAGGCCGAACGGGGGAAGAGTAGGCGGGCCGTCCGCCTCGCCTGTTACGGCGGCGAATCCGCTCATCGCCTCGGCCAGGGTGCCGAAGCCGGGACGCCTTGCGTACGGCCCGATCTGTCCGAAGCCGGTGACCCTGGCCAGCACCAGCCGTGGGTTCAGCGCGCGGAGCTCGGGATAGCCGAGGCCCCAACGTTCCAGGGTGCCCGGGCGGAAGTTCTCGATCACCACGTCCGCCTCGGCGACCATGCGCCGGAAGATCTCTTGGCCTTGCGGCGCACCGAGATACAGCGTCACCGATTTCTTGCCGCGTCCGAGCATCTTCCACCACAGGCCGACGCCGTCGCGCTGGGCGCCGTGGCTGCGCACCGGATCGCCGTTCGGATGCTCGACTTTGATGACGTCGGCGCCGAAGTCGGCCAGCAGCGTGCCTGCCAGGGGACCGGCGAACAGTGTCGCCACATCGAGCACTCGGATTCCGGCCAGCGGTTGCGTCATCGCCAACTCCTTAGTGCCGCGACACGTTTCGCTCAGCGAAACGCTGATGCGGGATCGCGGCATTGACTACCAGCGCATGCTACTGCGATGATCGCCGAAATGGTAACTGCGTTTCGCGTAGAGAAACTGGAGGGCTGCCGTGCCCGCGACCGAACTGCTGATCCGCAACGCCCGCGTGGTCCGTCCCGGCGATCCCGCGTCGGACGATCCCGCGCTCGCCGACATCGCCGTCGCCGACGGCCGGATTGTTGCGATCGGGCTCGGCCTGCCGGTCGACGACCAGACGCGTATCGTGGACGCGGGTGGGCTGCTCGCATTCCCCGGCGTGGTCGACGCGCATCAGCACTGGGGCATCTACCGGGATCTCGCCGACGACACCGCGAGCGAAAGCCGTGCTTGCGCACAGGGCGGGGTCACCACCTCGTTGACGTACATGCGCACCGGCCGCTATTACCTCAACCGCGGTGGGCCCTATCGGGAGTTCGTGCCCGAGGTCCTCGACCGGATGGCCGGGCGATCACACGTGGACTACGGCCTGCACCTGGCGCCGATGACCGCCGAGCACATCGAGGAAATCCCTTACCTGGTCGAAGAATTCGGCGTCACGTCGTTCAAGATCTTTATGTTCTACGGCGGCCACGGCCTGCACGGTCGATCTTCGGATCAGTCCTCGTTCCTGATGATTCCGCCGAACGAACGCTACGACCTCGCGCATTTCGAGTTCGTGATGCGTGGTATCGAGCGGGCCCGTGCACAATCGGGTCAGCCTCTGTCCCTGTCGCTGCACTGCGAAACCGCAGAGATCATGGCCGCGTACACCGCTCTGGTCGAGCAGGACCGCACGCAAACCGGCCTGCGCGCCTACAGTGCCTCGCGCCCTGCGCACAGCGAAGGCCTGGCGATCACCATGGCGTCCTACCTCGCGCACGAGACAGGCCTGGCCGACATCAACCTGCTACACCTGTCCTCCGCGAAAGCCGTCGCGGCCGCACTGACGATGGCACAGGCCTTCCCGCACGTGAACTTCCGCCGCGAGGTCACCATCGGCCACCTGCTCGCCGACGTCGACACCGCCCACGGCATCGGCGGCAAGGTCAATCCTCCCTTGCGGGAGCGAGCCGACGTCGAAGCGCTATGGCAACACCTGCTGGCGGGCGAAATCGACTGGGTGGTAAGCGATCACGCATGCTGCCGCGACGAAGCCAAATTCGGCGCCGACCGCGACGACGTCTTCCTCGCCAAATCCGGCTTCGGCGGCGCCGAATACCTCCTCCCCGGTTTGATCGGCGAAGGCCGGAGACGCGGCCTTTCCCTACACCGAATCGCCGAACTCACCGCCACCAACCCCGCCCGCCGCTACGGCCTGACCCGCAAGGGAACCCTCGCCGAAGGCTACGACGCCGACATCGTCCTGGTCGACCCCGCCGCCCACTGGACCGTCCACGCCGCAGACTCCGAATCCGCCCAGGAATACACCCCCTTCGAAGGCTTCGCCATGACCGCAAAGGTCACCGACGTCTTCCTCCGCGGCAACCGAATAGTCCACAACGGCAAGGTCCAAAACACCCCCCAAGGCAACTACCTCCACCGCACCACCCCTTAACCCCGCACTCTCTCTCGGGATCCGCACTGACTACGGACGCCCCTAATGGGTGCGGATCCCGAGAGAGAGTGCGGCTGCCGCTCCCAAGCGAGTGCAGATCCCGAGAATGGGTGCCCGACTGCCTAACCCGATCGCCTCCCTCCCGAAGATCTCGAAAACAGCACCACAGCCAGTCCCCACGCCGGAACCTTCACCCTGCCCATCCCAGGTTGCGGAAGAGAAAGCCGGGAACACCACCCGACGCGCTCAGCACTATCCGGGCACCCCATCGACTGTCATAAACCTTCAGGTCAGCTCACCCCGGGAGGTCTTTGGGCGCGCGGTCCTAGACGGGTACACCCAAGGACACCCCGCCAAGGTTCACCTCCCCCGATAGGAGCAATCAAGGACTCCCCAGGTTGAGCGGTCCAGTGAGCTGAAGACCTACACAGGTTTTCCCGTGAGTAGTGCTGGGCACGTCGTGTGCCGTACCCGGCTTACCTCGGCGGTCGGTCACGCGGCGCTCGGTTCCAGCGTGGTCATCTGGCTGTGGTTGCGTTTCGAGATCTCCGGGAATGGAATACGTTGCGGGAGAGAGAGGGTGCGGATTTCGCTGGCAGCGGCCCGCTTTCATGAACGACGGGACATGAGGGCAGGGAGACGGGAGTAAGCACGCCATGACGTCCCGCTCGAAGCCGAGCCGATCACCCAGCGGGACATAGGGGTGGGAAAACGCGAGTGAGTCCGCCGTGATGTCCCCCTCGGCATGCAACTGCTCACTCAGCGGGACATGGCGGCGGCGGGCCGTGCGCTTTGGTGCCGCTGGGTCCCGTTGATCCTGAACGGAGCTCCGGGGGGTACGCGAAATGGCGTCAATGCTGGCGCAGCGGTGGTTGCCAGGAAGATCCGCACTGGCTCTCGGGATCTGCACCGACGGGGGTCCCAAGTGGGTGCGGATCCCGAGAGAGAGTGCGGCTGTTGGGTGGGGCGGTTCGTGCGCAACGGGAGATGGGGGTGGGCGTGCTCGCCCGCGTCCGTGTGCTGGTTGATCTCGGAATCGACCGGGCTACTGGTAGGTGGGGGNGACGAGAGGGGACGGATTGCGGCAGGAGACAACACTGCGAGTGAGTGAGTCGGGAGTGGGGGGGGTCGGGGTATCAGAACAGAGGGGAGAAGGGGAAGGGGGGGGCGGGGGGGTGGGGGGGGGAGGGGGGTGGGGGGGGGCAAGAAGAAGACGGAAGAAGAGAGAGAGGAAGGGCGAGGGGGAGAGGAGAGGGGGAGAAGAGAAAGGGGAGGGGAAGAAGGGGGGGGGGGGGAGGGGGAGGGAGAGGGGGGGGGGGGAGGGGGAAAAGGAGACCAGGTCGGCGTCGGAGCGGACGAGCCAGGTGCAGCCTTGTTCCGCGTCGGCGGTGAAGTCGCCGTGGCGGATGAGGGCGGGGCGCCAGAAGTAGGTGCCGGGCCACATTTTTCCGAAGTTGTAGTCGAATCCGCCTGCTAGGCAGTAGGCCTCTTCGCTGCAGGGGTGATGGGCGAGCGGTTCCTCGCGCCAGCCGGGCTTGGCCTTGATGAGGCGGGTGTAGAAGCCGGTTTCCGCGTCGCGGTGCAGGAGTTTGATGTAGAGCCCTGGGACGGGTGTGCCGCCCAGGTCGAAACGCATGGGGCTGCCGTCTTTTACGTCGATCCACGGCATTGTGGCGGTGTCGAGGACCACGAATTTCTGGTCTGCGCGGACGAAGTCGCGGTCGGTGTCGGCCGGTTCGAAGCCCCAGTCGCCGCCTTCGCGGAACAGCAGGATCTCGGTGCCCGCGGCGACGGAGAGTGGCGGCGTAAGAACACCTTTGGGTGCCGACCAGAAACCTTCGGCCGTCAGCTCGGTGTCGCCGACGGTCACCTGACCGGACAGGACGAACCACTCGGTGTCGGCGCTGTGCACCCCGGCGGGGCGGGACCAGTCGCTGAGGAAGCGGACTTTCAGTGAGGCGGAGCCATCCTCCTCGTCATAGCTGAGGTTGCGCTGTTCGGCGCTGCCGGTGGCGTGCTGGAACTCGGCGATGTGCGGGATCAGATCGCGGTCGTCGATGAGTTCGACATGTGGACGCATGGGTTCTCCTGGGGCGAGCGGTAATTCCGCTACAGAATGTACTGCTTATCAATAAGCAAAACAAGATGTATCGTTTATTGCGTGAGCAAGCCAGGACGCCCTGCGGGCCCCGCCGCCGACACCGAAGAGATCGTGCTGACCGCCGCCTTGGATCTGCTGCTGACCGAGGGCGGGACCGCCTTGACGCCGCAGCGGCTGCACACCGTCACCGGCGTGGCGCGCACCACCATCTACCGGCACTGGCCGACCCCGAGGGACTTCCTCGCCGCCCTCATCTCCGTCGCCCCGCATGCGGCGGCGCAGCCGACCGGCGACCCGGTGGCCGATCTGCACGCGGAAGTAGACCTGCTCTGTGATCGACTGCGCGACAAGCCCGTTGCGGCATTTCTACGCGCGCTGGTCACCGCCTCGTCCACCGATCCAGAATGTGTGCCGCTGCGCCAGCGTTATGTGCTGGACCTGTTCGCCCCCGTGCACCGGTCGATCCGCGCACTCGGCGTCGACTCCGAAGTAGACATCGAGGAGGCGGCCACGGCGATCGTCTCGCCGCTGCTCGTGGACGCGCTGCTGCTGGACCGAACCGCCGATCGGCAGCGCGCCCACCGCGCCGTCGACGATGTGCTGACCCGGATCGCCGACCCGATTCGCTGACAAAACCGCCGCACGCCAAGGAATTACGCAGATGACCAATGCCGTCGGCCCCCGCGCCGTCTTCGGGGTGATCGTGCCGAGCACGAACACCGTTGTCGAACACGACTATTGGCGCGCCGGGCTCTCCGGCATCGCCTACCGCGCCGGATCGATGTACATCCCGAACCCGGTGATGGGCAACGACGAGGACTTCCAAGCGCTGCTCGGACAGATCCGCGCCTCCATCGATACCGCGGTCCGTGATGTGCTCACCGCCGAACCCGATCGAATGGTCATGGGCATGTCCGCCGAGACGTTCTGGGGTGGCATCGCGGGCAACGCCGCCTTCGAGCAGCGCCTGCGTGACCGCACCGGACTGCCCGTGACCACCGGCGCGAGCTCCTGCCGGGCCGCCCTGCACGCACTGGGCTGCCATCGAATCGCGGTCTTCTCGCCCTACCAGCCGATCGCCGACATCGAGGTCGGCCGGTTCTTCACCGAGGCCGGTTTCGACGTCGCCGCGATCACCGGCCTGCGTTGTCCCACAGCACCGGACATCGCCCGGGTCGGTGCCGACCGAATACGCGAGACTGTCGCGTCGATCGACGGGCCTGACGTCGAGGCCATCGTTCAGGTCGGCACCAACCTGTCCTTCGTCGCCCAGGCCGAGCAACTCGAATACGAACTTGGCAAGCCGGTCATCGCCATCAACGCCGCCACCCTGTGGCACGCGCTGCGCGAGCACGGCTTCGACGACCGTGTCGAAGGTGCCGGACAGCTCCTGCGCGAGCACTGAACCCATCCGGCCGGACGTCGACGCAAGGCCTAGCCGGCGGATGAGACCAGTGAGTTCCACGTCTGGGTCGCCTGGTCGTAGGCGATGTGTCCCGAGGCGGCAAAGCTTTCGAGCCACCCGAGCATCGGCCACCGTCCCCAACGGCGGTGAAAGACCCTGGCATTACTGAGAATATCGTCGAGGTGCTCGATCGGCGGATCCGAGACCGGATGGTACTGATGGTAGGCGTCGGCACCGCCGGCCCATCGCAGCCGGGCACCGATGGCGGCAGCCTTGTACGCGAAGTCGGTGTCTTCCCCACCATAACCGCGGTAACGCGTGCAGAAGCCGCCGATGCGACGCCAGGTATCGGCGGTGAGCGCGAACGACAGGGACCAGAACAGGTCGAAGTCGCTGCTGTCGAAGTAGGTGCCCGCGGGCGGGTCCGGCCGTGCCGGATGCGGATCGCGGTGCCGGTGCAGAGTGGGCAGGTCGTATCCGCCGGTCGGCGCGGGCGGCAGATAGGTCACCGGCCCGCACAGCAGCAAGGGCTCGGCGGCGGCCAGGCTCTGGTACCGCTCGATCAGCCCCGGATCGGGAATGCAGTCCACGTCGAGAAACACGAGAAGTTCGGCACCACGGGTGATCGCGGTCCTGGCACCGAGATTGCGGGCGGCGGCCAACGGCAACTGTGCGTCGTGCACGTCCATCCAGACGCCGTGCGCGCGTTGCTGTTCGGCCAGCGCCATGATCTCCGGATCGCCCATGGCCACCACGACGTGTTCGTCCGGCATCCGCGAACTCATCGCCAGACCACGAAACTGATTGCGCAGGTGCGCCGTTCGACGGGCCGCCAGGGTGATGACGGCGGTCCTCACGCCGCAGACCTGCTGCCGGTAGCGATCCGGCCGATCACGGCGGCGGCGCGACCCGCAGCACCGCGGGTGTCCCACCGCCGCCACTGTCCGGTGTCGAGGCGCCGGGCCGCTTCGATCAACCCGGGCCACTCCTCGACCGCCGGGCAGCAGTCGACGGCGACCGCCATCCCCGCCTCGGCGAGAGCAGTTGCGGTGTCGTGCTGTTCACCGAACGGACGCTCCGCCGGAATCAAAATCGCGGATTTACCGGCGGCGGCGATATCGGCGACAGTGCCCTGCCCGGCATGCGAGACGACGACATCCGCGGCACACAGCCGCGGCCAGAGATCATCGACCCAGTCGTCGATACCGGCTGTCCGCCAACGGTATTGCGGATGACGTTCGGCGCATTCGCGAATCATCGCCGGTGTGAACGAGCTCCCGCCCGCTCCGGCGAGCACCAGCACGGTCGGCCGGCCAACCCCGCCGTGCCGGGGCAGCGGCGACCGCCCCGCGAATCTGCTGATGCCACCGATGTAATGGGTCTTGTGCGCATAGGGCCGCAGCCAGCCCGGCTCGTACACCGCGCGCGGCCACGCGGCGATGAGAACATCGGCGATCCGGTGCACCAGCTCGTGCGGCGCATCGGTGCGGGTGCCCGGTAGTGCCATGGTGAGCACGGGGACGCCGTGCAATCTGGCGAGCAACGCGACCTCCACCGACACGTCGACCACGAGCGCGTCGGGCTTCTCGATGGCAATCCACTGCGCGATCTCGGCCATACGATCACGCAGTCCCGCATCGGCTTTGGGTACCCAGTGCAGCGCACCGAAGGCGGTTGCGTCGGTGACGACGGGTGCCGTGTTGTCCGCGGGCAGCGTGACGACACGATCGAAGGCGGAATCGTCCTCGATCGGTAAAGACGTCAAAGCGGTGACGGGAGTGTCGAGTTCGGCGCAGATGCTCCGCGCGCGGATGAGATGCCCGGCACCGTGATGGTGAATGTAGTAGCCGATCATGCCGCGCCCCGGTGTGCTTCGGTGGACGAGGTGGCGATGAGCTGGTGATAGCGCTCCAGGTACGCCTCGACCATCGCGTCCAGACCACAGGACGTCTCGGCCCGACCCCTGGCGTGCGTGCGGGAGAGCGTGACGGCCTGCGCCGCACCGTCGGCCAGCGCGTCGACGTCACCGGGTGTGACGAGCCTGCCGCAGTCCGAATCCACGATCTCCGGGATGCCGCCGCGCGCGAACGCCGCGACGGGGGTGCCGCAGGCGAGCGCCTCGGCGACGACCAGCCCGTACGGCTCGTCCCACAGCGGAGTGACCAGCGCGGCCGCGCACGAACCGACGAGACGTGCAAGCGCCGCCTGATCCAGATGCCCGTGGTAGACCGTCTCCCGGCCGAGCCGGGGCTCGATGCTCTCGCGGAAGTACTGCGCGTCGCTGACCGGCCCCGCGAGGTGCAGCCGCCGTCCGGTGCGGCGCGCGGCCTCGATCGCCAGATGCGCGCCCTTCTCCGGAGTGAGCCGGCCGAACCACACCAGGTCGGCCCCGCCCGGCCCCGCCGGCCACGCGGACAGGTTGATCCCGTTGGGCACCACGTCGACTCCGCGCACCACGTGGTCCCAGGACTGGGCGGTATACCTGCTGACCGCGACGAAAGCGGAACCGATGCCTTTGCTGACATCGAGCGCCGATTCCAGCCAGGGCGTCGGAGGCGTGTGCAGGGTGGTGAGCATCGGCACGCCGAGGACCGGAGCCATCGCGACCGGCAAATAGTGCAGGCTGTGGTTGTGCACGACGTCGAACGAGGTCGGTGCGGTCGCGCTGAGATCTGTCATCACCGTCAGGTAGGCATGATGGTCGGCGAGGAACTGGCGTGGTGGCATCGATGAATCGGTGCTCGCCGTGGTGCTCGGGCTGAAGGCACGCACTCGCAGTATCGCGTCCGCCGCGTCCGAGTCGCTGCCGTCGGCCGCGAACAGCGTCACGCGGTGACCGCGCGACTGCAGCGCACGCGCCAGATGCCACACGTGGGCCTCGAGCCCGCCGGCGAACGGTTGCCGGATCGGATGCCGATTCGAGGCCAGCAAGGCGATGGACAGCCGTTCGGTGCTCATCGCGCCAGCACCTGTTCGTAGATGCGGCGGTGTGCCGCAGCGAGTTCGGTGCGCTCGGCCCGTCGTGACGGCCAATCGGCTCGTGGCGCCCGGCTCTCGTAGACCGCGCGGACCGCACGATCCAGTGATTCGGCATCGAAGTGCGTCTCGTCGAAACCGAAGACCGCGCAAGGCCGTTGCTGATGGTAGAAACCACAGCTCGGCGCGATGACGGCGGTCCCCAGGTCGTAACAGGCCTCCAGCCACCCGGAGTGGGTGCCGAACCGATACGGCAGCAACGATGCCGACAGCGACGAAAGATACTGCCACAGTTGCGCATCGGTGAAGTACTCGTGCACCCTGACATCGACACCCGGGCGGCGGCCGAAGTCGATCAGCGCTGCGCCGGTGTCCGGGTCGTACCAGTGGTTGCCCGGCTCGAACAACTCGTCGTGCACATCGATGCGCAGCACCGCGCCGGGCAGACCACGAATCGTCTCGGCCAGTACCTCCAGCACCGGCAGCGGATCCATGTTGGCGCGCAAGCTTTTCGCGTGCACGCCCAACACGAACTGTTCGACGGAGCGGGGTGCCTCGATCAGCCTGCGCTGCACGACATGTGGATGAGCCAGGACGTGCGGCATTCGGCCCCACTGCTTTTCGATCTCCGCCGCCGCGCCCGGTGTCAGCGTGATCAGTGCGTCGGCGGCAGGGATCAGCACATCCAGTTGTGCTCGATGCCCCCGCGGATCGGGCTGGTGCGGATTGCGCAGATCGTGCACGGTGTACACGAGCGGCTTGCCGTACGCGCGGAGCTCGCCCACGATGTCGGCCAGCACCTCGGGCTCGACCGCGTCGAAACCGAAATGGATATGGAAGACGTCGAACTGGTGCTGGTGGCGGCGAATCCACTGCGGGTCGAGCATCACCGGCGGCCACCAGCCACCCGGCACGGTGCGCCCGTCGGCGGGCCGCGGGTCCGGCAACCTCAGCACCCGGTCGGCGTGACCGACGGGGGACAGGTGCCGCACGTAGACGTGCGACGCAGGCACCGAAGCGATGCGCAGCGTGCGGCTCGGCGCGGGCAGTTGCGCACTGCCGGTGATGGTCCTGGTCATCTCCGCTGCCACCCGGGCACCATGCCGTCGCTCGCTCCCGCGCGGCGAACCAGTCGACTACCTCGCGCGATCTGCATGCCGTACCCACCCTTCCCAAATGATCATGAACCGCGTCCTCCGGACCTACCCTGGCCATCGAGCCGTAAACCCGGCCCGTTCGGCGGCCGGTATCCTGCTTTGTCGGCCGACCGGTCACCGTGTTTTCGCGGAAGCCGGTGCCGTCGCCGCGGCGGGAATCGAGACTAGAGTTGAGGTCAGTAGAGGGGAGTGCATCGTGGAGCACGCATCCGAGAACGACCCGCCGCCCCGCGCCGCCGGTCGGGAGCGGCTCGAACCCGGTGGACGCACCCGCCACGGCGTCGACAGCGGCTCCCTGTTCACCGGCATCGGCACCTTGTGTGCGACCGTGGTGCGGCTGACGGGGGTGGACGGGGCCGCGGTGGCGGTGCTGAGCTCGACCTCGCAGGCCAGGGAACTCGTCTACGCCACCGACGCCACCGCTCAGCAGATCGACGAATTGCAATTCGTCATCGGCGAAGGACCGTGCCTGGACGCCTATCGGCAGGCCGGCGTCGAACTCTGGCCCGACCTGGGCAACGACGTCGCGGCCGAGCGCTGGCCCGCGTTCGTGCCGGACGCGCTGGCCATCGGGGTGCGCGCCGCCTTCGCCTTCCCGCTGCCGGGTCGGCGGCTGCCGATCGGCGTGCTCGAGCTGTACCGCAGCACGACCGGCGAGCTGGATGCGGGAGCGCAGGAGTCGGCGGCGGCCTGCGCGGCCGCCGTCGCAGGCACGCTGTCCGCGAATTGGGCTGTGCGCGTACACAAGGCGGGCGGCGTCGAGCAGGCCATCGAGCTCAGCGAACTCGAAGAGCGCGCGGAGACCGGGGGCGAGTTCTCGCGCACCGAGGTGTATATCGCCGCAGGCATGGTGGCGGTGCAGCTGGCGGTGCCCTCCGACGAGGGACTGGATCGGTTGCGCGCCTACGCCTATGCGCAGCGGCGTTCCATCGCGGCCGTGGCGGCCGATATCGTCGCTCGTCGACTGTCCTTGCGGGGCGACCGCGACCGGATCGAAGGTGAGGAGTGATGGATACTGCGCGGACGCGGCTGGCGGTCGCGGAGCTGACCGCGACGCTGGCCACCGATTTCGATGTGCCCAGCGTGCTGTACACGATAGCCAGGCACGCGTATGAATGCTTCGACGCGTTCTCCGCGGTGCTGGTCCTGCTCGATGACCGTAATGGCCTGGCGGAGAACACGATTCACGTCGTCGCGGAGGCGCTGCGAGAAGGTCGTTCGGCGGATCCGCGGCTGCACGCGATCGGCCCCGGCTATACCAGCGCCTGCGACGGGGCGGTGACGATGATCTCGGATCTGTGGGCCCCCGATGACACCCGCTGGCCCCGCTACCGCGAGCACGCGATCGCCGCCGGTATGCGGGCGGTCCGCGCATACCCGGTGCGATGCCTGACCGCCTCGCTCGGCTCGTTGATCGTGCACACCGACGACCCGTGGGGCACCGAACGACCCAATGAGTTCGGTCAGGTCCTGGCCGACCTGACCGGGATCGCCCTGTCGCTCGGCAGTGTCGACGGCCGCCGGGTCAGCACCAGGGAAACCGCGGAGGCCGTCTTGGACGGCACCAAGGTGATCGCCGTCGCGATCGGCATCTTGGTCGAGCAGCTCGGCCTCGACGTCGAACAGGCGCGTCTCACGTTGGTTCGGCTGGCCCGGGTACACGGCGTGACACCTACCGAACAGGCGCGGGCCATCATCGCCGGGCAGGATGCCTATCCCGCCGATCCGGCCCGGTCCGGTGCGCTACATCCCCCTGCGGACCTGGCGCCGCCGAGGCGTATTGACGGCTGACGGCCGGCCTGGTCCGGCGAAAGCGGCTCCCCGCCTTGATCTCTTGCACTCCCTCGAGCACAGTGCTACAAAAAATCTATGTCCGGGAATGCAGGTTATCTAGACGACGTTGTAGAGCATGAGTTAGATATCTCCTAGTTGGGGCAAGACGAAAGGGCGTGCGGCAGAAGCTCGTAAGGGGTGTCCAAACGATGGCCGACCAAGATCTGGTATCCGACGAC
The DNA here is from genome assembly GCF_900269665.1 of Nocardia suismassiliense. Taxonomy (GTDB): domain Bacteria; phylum Actinomycetota; class Actinomycetes; order Mycobacteriales; family Mycobacteriaceae; genus Nocardia; species Nocardia suismassiliense. The sequence goes on along the minus strand of NZ_LT985361.1, from coordinate 5,305,573 downwards.
CTCGCGACGGGTCTGACGGAGTTGACCCGGACGCTGGTCGCGGCGCGCGATATCGAGCAGGCGTGGGACGAGGTCGCCGCCATCGCCGCGCGCATGGTGCCCGAGCAGCCGATGGCCGCTGTCACGCTGAAAATGGGTGGCCACGTCCGACTGGTAGCCGCCACCGACGCGCCGGTGGCGCGGATCGAGGAAGTCCAGCACCGTAGCGGGCGTGGCCCTGTGCTGGAGGCGCTCGATACCGCTGCGCCGGTGTCGGTTCCGGATATCGGCGCCGAGCAGCGCTGGGCAGAGTGCCGGGCGGAAATGCTCGCCGAGGGTATCCGGTCCGTGCACTGCGAGCCGCTGATCGCGGACGGCCCGCCGATCGTCGCGCTGAATTTCTATTCGACGATCCCGCACGCGTTCGACCGGCGGGCCCGCCGGTTGATCACGATCATCGCCGCGGTCGTCGCTGCGGCGACCGCGGCCGCACGGCAGGCGGAGTTGAGTGAGCAGCTGCGTGCGGCGCTGGCCTCACGGTCGGTGATCGATCAGGCGTTGGGCATCATCATGGGTCGCGAGCGCTGCACCCGCTCGGACGCCGCGGCGACCCTGCGCGATGTCTCGCAACGCCGCAATACGAAGCTGGCGGTCGTCGCCGCCGACGTTATTCGCCGTTGTACCGGCGCCGATCCCGAGGGCCTGCACTTCAATGAACCCGGCCGCCCACCCGTGCCGCCGGGTAAACGGACCGGCTCACAGCATCCTCGGTGAGAACCGTTGCCACGCCCCGGCGCTACCGCGGTAGCGCCGGAGCCCCGGCCCCTCCACCGACGTCCTGTCCCGAGTGCCTGTGCAGCGAAACCGGCGGTACAGCTTTCATGAGGTACTCACGGTGCGTCGTGCTGGGTGTCCTCGTTGTCGGCCGCCCCATCGGGGCCCGGCCGCAGTAATGCCTGCATGTCTTCACCTCCTTACCCTCGTCGGAGTGTGGATCAGATAGTCAGCTCGCCGCCTGCCGGTGAGAGGCCGGTGGACACGGATTCGCCGCGCGCACTTCCGTTTTCCGCGCGATCAGGCCGGAAGCCGGTGTGCCGCTGATTCAGCAGGGCCACGACCTCCGCATCGGAAACCGCGGGCAATTCGCGGTACCACGGCCGGATCGACCCGGACAGTGGCGGCGTTTCCAAGCAGACGACGTCGTCGGCGACGCCGCGCAGCGCACGCACCGCGCGCGGGGCACCGAGCGGCGTGGCCACCACTACCCGTCGCGCACCGCGGGCCCGCGCGATCGCGACCCCGACCCGGGCGGGGGCCGCACAGGTCACACCGTCGGTGACGATGACCGCGGTGGCACCGTCGAGAGCAAGGGCGCCGCCCTCGCCGCGGTAGCGAGTGAGGCTGCGCCGTAACTGTTCTCGCGCCTCCCGTTGCACCGCGAGCTGTTCCGGATGGGAGACGAGCGCGCGGGCGATGACGTCCTCATCCAGCACACACACGTCGTGTTCGCCGAGTGCGCCGAACACCAGCCACGGCTGGTACGGGACTGTCAGTTCGCACACGACCGCGATATCCAGTCGCGTCCGCAGCACGTCGGCCACCTCATGGGCGACCACGACACCGCCCCCGCCGACGCCGAGCAAAACCACATCCTGGCCGCGAAAATGCCGCAGCTGCTGCGCGAGTCGGCGGCCTGCTTCACGACGATCGAGAAAAGACATAGTGCTCCCAAGTCCGGCGTTGCTGGGGGTAAGCCACTCTTCGGGACTCGGAAACAGGACCGAACTTTACGCCGCGAGACCGAGTGAACAAACGATTTTCACAACATTTGCTACGCCCGGCGCAAAGCCAGGTTTGCGTGTCCGGGCAGGAGGCGCGTAAACGAATCCAGGCCGACCCCAGAAGGGGCCGGCCTGGATTCGTCGATAGATCAGGCGAGATCGAAGCGATCGTTGTCGACGACCTTGACCCACGCGGCGACGAAGTCGTTCACGAACTTCGCCTCGGCGTCCTGCTGGGCGTACACCTCGGCGACCGCCCGCAGCACCGAATGTGCGCCGAAGACAAGGTCATTGGCGGTGGCGGTCCACTTGGTCTGGCCGGAGGAGCGGTCAACGCCCACGTAGACGTTCTCCGCCGAATCCGAGGCCTTCCACTCCGTGCTCTGGTCGAGCAGGTTGACGAAGAAGTCGTTCGTCAGCACGCCCGGCCGCTCGGTGAACACGCCGTGCTCGGTGCCGCCGTAGTTGGCGCCCAGCGCGCGCAGGCCGCCGATCAGCACCGTCAGTTCCGGTGCGGTCACGTCGAGCATGTATGCGCGGTCGAGCAGCAGACGCTCCAGCGGCGCCTTCTCGCCGGCCCGCACGTAGTTGCGGAAACCGTCGGCGCGCGGTTCGAGCACCGCGAACGACTCCACATCGGTGCTCTCCTGCGACGCGTCCGTCCGGCCCGGCGCGAACGGCACCGTGACGTCGTGGCCCGCGTCCTTGGCGGCCTTCTCGACCGCCGCGGAACCGGCGAGCACGATCAGGTCGGCCAGCGAGACCTTCTTGCCGCCGGTCGCCGAACCGTTGAAGTCCTGCTGGATCTGCTCGAGCACCGGCAGCACCTTGGCCAGCTCGGCAGGCTCGTTGACCTCCCAGTTCTTCTGCGGCTCCAGCCGGATCCGGGCACCGTTGGCGCCGCCGCGCTTGTCGGTGCTGCGGAAGCTCGCTGCCGACGCCCACGCGGTCTTCACCAGCTGCGCGACCGAGAGGCCGGACTCGAGCACCTTGCTCTTGAGCGCCGCGATGTCCTGCTCATCGATCAGCTCGTGATCGACGTCGGGCACCGGGTCCTGCCAGATCTGCGGTTCGGGCACCCACGGTCCGAGGTAGCGGCTGACCGGTCCCATGTCGCGGTGCAGCAGCTTGTACCAGGCCTTGGCGAACGCCTCGGCCAGTTCCTCGGGGTGGTCCAGCCAGCGGCTGGTGATCTCCCGGTAGATCGGATCCTCGCGCAGGGCCAGGTCCGAGGTCAGCATGGTCGGCTTGCGGGCGGGTCCGTCGAACGGATCCGGAATGCTGGCCTCGGCGTCCTTCGCCGTCCACTGCCACGCACCGGCGGGGCTCTTGGTCAGCTCCCACTCGTGGCCGTACAGGTTCTGCAGGAAGCCGTTGCTCCACCTGGTCGGGGTCGAGGTCCAGACGACCTCCAGCCCGCTGGTGATGGCGTCGCCTGCCTTGCCGCTGCCGTGGGCGCTCTTCCAGCCCAGGCCCTGCTGCTCGAGTGGAGCGGCTTCGGGCTCGGGGCCGACCAGGTCGGCGTCGCCCGCGCCGTGTGTCTTGCCGAAGCTGTGCCCGCCGACGATCAGCGCGGCGGTCTCCTCGTCGTTCATTGCCATGCGGCCGAACGTCTCTCGGATGTCGCGGGCCGAGGCCACCGGATCCGGCTGGCCGTTGGGGCCCTCCGGGTTCACGTAGATCAGGCCCATCTGCACGGCGCCGAGCGGACCCGACAGCTCGCGGTCACCGCTGTAGCGCTCGTCGCCGAGCCAGGTGTCCTCCGGGCCCCAGAAGACCTCTTCGGCCTCCCAGATGTCCGGGCGGCCGAAGCCGAAGCCGAAGGTCTGGAAACCCATCGACTCCAGGGCCACGTTGCCCGCGAACACGAGAAGGTCGGCCCAGGAGATCTTGTTGCCGTACTTCTGCTTGACCGGCCACAGCAGGCGGCGCGCCTTGTCCAGGTTCGCGTTGTCCGGCCAGCTGTTCAGCGGCGCGAAGCGCTGGGCGCCTTGCCCGCCGCCGCCGCGGCCGTCGGCGATGCGGTAGGTGCCCGCCGCGTGCCAGCTCATCCGGATGAACAGGCCGCCGTAGTGGCCGTAGTCGGCCGGCCACCAGTCCTGCGAATTGGTCATCACCGCGGCGACGTCGGCCTTCAGCGCGTCGACGTCGAGCTTCTCGAACTCCGCGGGGTAGTCGAAGTCCTCGCCCAGCGGGTTGGACTTGGAGGAATGGGCGTGCAGCACCGACACATCGATCTGCTCCGGCCACCAGTCCTTGTTGGTGCGCGGACGGCCCTCCTTGACGGTCGGCGACGGGATCGCCGGATTCTCACTCTCGCTTGCGCTTCGGGTTTCGGTGTCCGGAGTGGGCGGGCGGCTTTCGGATGACACAGAATTCCTTCCTGATCGAGTTATCTGGGCTGTGGTCAGGGATGCGATGGGGCGGTCGATGCGGCCGAGCAGTCGGGGCACAGACCCCAGTAGATGACCTCGGCCTCGTCGATCGAGTAGCCGTGGTCGTCGGAGGCGGTCAAGCACGGTGCCTCGCCGACGGCGCAGTCGACATCGGCGATGGCCCCGCAGTTCCGGCACACCACGTGGTGGTGGTTGTCGCCGACCCGCGTCTCGTATCGCGAGACCGAGCGCGACGGTTGGATGCAGCGGAGCAGGCCCGCGGCGGTGAGCGTGTGCAACGAGTCGTACACCGCCTGGTGCGACACCGTCGCCAGCTGGGATCGCACGGCGCGGATGATCGAGTCCGTGTCGGCGTGCGGATGGTTGTGCACCGCGGTCAGCACCGCGACGCGGGGGGCTGTCACGCGCAGCGAGACTTCCCGCAACATCTGCTGGAACTCTGTGGCCGTCGTCACGTCGGAGAGTCTGGTCCCTTTTCTGGAATGAGTCAAGCATTTGTTTCGCGATCGAGCACAGGCGGATTGGGGCGGCCGATAGCGGGTACGCGCCGAATGTCAGTCGTTCGTCGGATCGGTCGGAGGTTATTGCTGTGTCGGAGCAGGGAAGCGGGCCCCGCGAGGGTGTCGAAGGTGTCGTCGAGGACGTGAAGGGCAAGGCCAAGGAGGCGGCCGGCGTCGTCACCGGAGACGAGAACCTGAAGGGCGAGGGTCAGGCTCAACAGGACAAGGCCGAGTCCGAACGCGAAGCCGCGGCCAAGGAAGCCGCCGCGGAGAAGGCGCGCGCCGAGGCCAACGTGGACGAAGCGCGGCAAGCGAGCCATCAGCACGACGGTCAATAGCGCTACGCGCACACCCGTGGCTGGTGGGTAGGCGAATTCGCCTACCCACCAGCCTTTTTCGGGTGCACTCCGGTCGAGGCGGTAATGCTCGGCGGCGCACTGTTTGCCGGGTCGCTCGGCGGGCATCTTCCCGAGCATGGAAACTCCAGCGACGGTCGGTGTCGAAGAGGAATTCTTGTTGGCCGATCCGGACACCGGCGCCCCCGTCCCCAAGAACATCGAAGTGGCCCGCACCGCCGAGGACGTCGGTGTGGAGTTGCAGCTCGAACTGACCAGTTGTCAGGTGGAGACCAGCACGGGGGTGCACTCCGACACCGCGGCACTGCTGAAGGAGCTCGGCCAACTGCGCCGTGACGTCGCGGCCTGCGCCGAGCGCAACGGTGCCCGCCTGCTCGCCGTCGCGGTGCCGCCAACAGTTCCCGAGCAGTACCCCGTCACCGAAACACCCCGCTACCAGCGCATTGCGCGCGAATTCGGGATGATCGCCCGGGAGCAGGGCCTGTCCGGTTGCCACGTTCATGTGGCGGTTCCGGATCGTGAAGTCGCCGTGCAGGTCAGCAACCACCTGCGGCCCTGGTTGCCGGTGTATCTGGCCATGACCGCGAACTCGTCGATCTATCGCGGCTCGGAAACCGGGTATGCCAGCTGGCGCAGCATCCTGTGGCGGCGGTGGCCGAGCGCGGGTCCGCCGCCGTACTTCGACTCGCTCGACGACTACGAGAGCATGGTCGACATGATGCTGTCCAGCGGCAGCATCATGGATCGGAAGATGGTCTATTGGGATGTCCGGCCGTCGGAATCCTTTCCGACCGTTGAGGTTCGGGTGAGCGACGTCCCCGCCACGGTTGCCGAGACCGCGTTGCTGGCAACCCTGGTCCGGGCGACTGTGCTGACCGCATTGGCCGCCATCGAGCAGGGGCGCACCGCTCCTGACGTACCCGCGGAGGTGCTCCGCGCCGCCTACTGGAACGCCGCGCGCTCAGGCCTCGACGGGGAGGGCTTGGATCCGCTCACCCGCCGCGTCGCACCTGTCCGCACGTTGATATCCGGATTGGTCGACCACACCCGATCCGCCCTCGACGAACTCGGCGCCTACCCGTTCGTCACCGAGACGCTGGCCGAACTGTCGCAGCGTGGCAACGGCGCCCGCCGCCAGCTCCGCGCCCTGCGCACCCGCGGCGAAATCACCGATGTCACAGCCGAACTCGCGACCGCGACGTTGGAAGGTTGCCAGTAAAAGTGGCAGCGGGCGCGCTGGCCCGCCGACCCGGGGGTTTGGGCCGGGCGACGCCGGTTACCACCCAGTAGAGGCGGATGCGTCCGACTCATTTGTGGATCGAATCAACCGACCCCGCGATCCGGGTGCACCAGCGCAGCCGATCGCCACGTAGACGGGAGAATTCATGACCCAGCAGGACGTTGTCGCGCAGCTGAAGCAGGACATCACCACGGCCGAGGACGCCGACGACAAGGCGACCGCCGATCGGCTCCGCGCCGAACTGGCGGAGGCGCAGCGTGCGGCCGGTGGGGGCGAGGAGAGCCGATCATGATGGTGTCGATAACCGAGGTCTAGTCATGGCTTTCGATCTGACCCCGACGGCGGCCCAGCACGACCTGGCCAAGCGCGCGCACGAGTTCGCGCAGGACTGCATCAGGCCGGTCGCGCAGCAGTACGACCAGGCCCAGGAGTTCCCGTGGCCGGTCCTCGAAGAGGCCGCCGAGCGAGGGTTCTACAGCCCGCTGTTCTATCGCGACCTGATCGGCGACCCGACCGGCTTGTCGCTGCCGATGTTCATGGAGGAGCTGTTCTGGGGCTGCGCGGGCATCGGGTTGGCGATCGTGATGCCCGCGCTGGCCCTGTCGGCCATCGGCCAGGCCGCCACACCGGAGCAGATGTTGCAGTGGGCGCCCGAATGTTTCGGCACGCCAGGCGATCTGAAGCTCGCCGCGCTCGCTATCTCCGAACCGGAGGGCGGCAGCGATGTGCGCAACCTGCGCACCAGGGCGGTCCGTGACGGGGACGACTGGATCATCGACGGCCACAAGATGTGGATCGGCAACGGCGGCATCGCCGACGTGCACGTGGTGAACGCCGTGGTGGACCAGGAACTCGGCCATCGCGGGCAAGCGCTCTTCGTCGTGCCGGGCGGCACACCGGGTTTGCAGCTGGTTCGCAAGCTGGACAAACTGGGTTGCCGCGCCTCGCACACCGCGGAATTGAAGTTCGACCACGTGCGGGTGCCCGCCGACAATTTGCTCGGCGGCATGGAAAAACTCGAGCGCTCGCTCGCCAAGCGGCGCGAGGCGGCTCGCAACGGCGGTCGATCCGGTTCGGTAACGCTCGGTACCTTCGAACAGACCCGCCCCATGGTGGCCGCACAGGCGCTCGGAATCGCCAGGGCCGCTTTGGAATACATGACCACCTACGCGAACCGGCGCGAAGCGTTCGGCGCGCCGATCATCGACAATCAAGGCGTCTCGTTCCCCATCGCCGACCTGGCCACCCAGATCGATGCCGCACGGTTGCTGACCTGGCGGGCGTCCTGGATGGCGGCCAACGGAGTGCCCTTCGAGCGCGGTGAAGGATCGATGGCGAAACTCGCGGCCAGCGAGGTCGCCGTGCGAACCACCGAACGCGCCATCCAAACCATGGGCGGCTGGGGGTACATCACCGACCATCCGGTGGAGAAGTGGTACCGAGATGCCAAGCTGTACACCATCTTCGAAGGCACCAGCGAGATCCAGCGCATCGTCATCTCACACGCGCTCGGCGCGGTCGACGGCAGGCCGCCACTGCACGTCGACCTCGAGCCATCGGGTGGGCCGCTGAACAAGATGTTCGGCCGCGGTACCGAGGTGCGCGGCAGAGCGGCGGCCTCGGCGCTGAACATGCGCGATCACGTCCCAGGGCCGATCCTGAAGGCCGCGCTCAAGATCCTGCGCCCGCCCCGCTGAATCGGCCGCGCTCACCAAACACGCCGAGCACGCGGCAAATAGGTAAACACCGTTTGATATTCACGGAACCGGGAATCGCGAAGTCACATCCCGCCCGACGACCGGAGGTCCTAGCTCATGGCAGTGTCGCGCACCCGCCCGAACGAACCCGCTCTGATCGACAATGTGTCCGGCGTGCTCTTGACGCTGCTGTTGCTGATCGTGCTCGGCGCCCTCGTCGTCAACTACACCCTCACCGCCGCCATCCCGTACTGAGACGCTCAGTCCAAGCAGAATTCGTTCCCCTCGGGGTCGGTCATCACGATGTGGCCCGCCCCCAGCGGTGGCTCGGGATCGTGGCGCTGCACTCGTTTCGCGCCCAGCGCGACCAGCCGATCGCACGCGGCCTCCAGCGCCGCCATCCGCTCCTCGCCCTGCAAGCCGGGTGCCGCACGCACGTCGAGATGAACGCGGTTCTTGGCAATCTTGTCCTCCGGCACCTGCTGGAAGAACACCCGCGGGCCCTGCCCGTCCGGATCCTCGATGGCCGATCGTGTATTGCGCTGCTCCGGCGGCACCCCGACCCGAGCGAGGAACTCGTCCCACGCGGCCAGCGGGTCGGCGTCGGCGGGCAGCTCGATGCCGGGCGGCCCGGGATGCACGTAACCGAGCGCGTCGCGCCAGAAGGTCGACAGTGCCCGCGGGTCGTGCGCGTCGAAGGTGATCTGGATCTGGCGGCTCATCGGGCTGCTCCGTTCGTAGGTCGGTTCTGGTTCCAGACGAAGGCGTCTGCCTCCACGCGACTATCCTGACACCCCTAGCGGACAGAATCGGTCCGCTATTGCGGACAGACTGGGTGAGTGCAGATGGCAGTCGGTGACGAGCGGGGCACGACAGAACGCGTGCTGACGTTGCTCGGCCTGTTGCAACAGCGTCCGGTATGGACCGGTCCGGAACTCGCCGAGCGGCTCGGCGTCACACCGCGCACGGTGCGGCGCGATGTCGAACGGCTGCGCGCGCTCGGCTATCCGGTGCACGCCAGCCAGGGTGTCGGCGGCGGCTACCAACTCGGTCCGGGGCAGGACCTGCCGCCACTGCTGCTCGACGACGAGGAAGCGATCGCCACCGCGGTCTCGCTGCTCGTCGGTGCGGGCGGCGCGGTCACCGGCGCGGGCGATGCCGCGCTGCGGGCGCTGACCAAACTCGATCGCGTGCTGCCCACCCGGCTGCGGCACGAGGTGCGCGCGCTGGCCGGCGCGGTGGAGTCGTTCGACATCGGTTATCCGCGCGTCGATTCCGAGGCGCTGATGATTTTGGCCCGGGCCTGCCGGGACGAGGTCGAGGCGGGCTTCGACTACCCGTCCGGGGAGCAGACGCGACGGCGACGAGTCGAGCCCTATCGGCTGGTCGCCTCCGATCGGCGCTGGTATCTGCTCGCCTACGACCTCGACCGCGACGACTGGCGCACCTTCCGCGTCGACCGGATGACCGAGGTGGCCGCCCGCACCTGGCGTTTTCGTCCGCGCGCCGTACCGGATGCGGCGACCTACGTGCAGGAGGGTGTGGCGAGCCGGGTGTACCCACACCAGGCCCGCTTTTTGGTACACGCCCCGGCCGACACGGTGCGCGCACAGGTTCCGGCATCGGCCGCGGTGGTGCACCCCCGCGACGACGAACACTGCGAGCTGATCAGCGGGGCCGCGAGCCTCGACTTCGTGCTGATGCACGTGCTCCTGCTCGGATACGACTTCGAGGTACTCGACCCGCCGGAGCTGGCCGCGCGCTGCCACACCTTCGCGCAGCGACTACGTGCGGCCGGTGCGGCAGTCGCGCCGTTGCCGAACCCGGCGCAATCATGAGCCGGCCGCGCCCTGGCACCGACCGGCGTCGTGTTGTCAGAGCAGCTTGCCCGGATTCGCGGCCACCGCACGGCGCAGCGTGGGTCGATCGGCTCGGTAGGCCGCGACCACCGACGCCAGCTCGTGCGGACTGGCGCCGTGCATGATCACCGAGTGACAGCCGAGATCGAACTCCCGCGCGATCTTGCGCACACACTGTTTCGGCGTCCCGTACGCGGCCGAGTCGAGCCATTCGTCGGGGATGAGGGCGTCGAGCTGCTCGAGCACCTCGACGGAGGCGGACGCATCGATGGGTCCGGCGGCCGCGGCGTCCTGGTAGAGCTGTGTGGTGCGAATCCGCTCCCAGACTTGGGGATCCCAGCCGTTGGCGGAGATGAGCACGTCGGCGTAGGCCTGTAGGTAGGTGGCCAGCCGGCCCGTCCGCCGCCGCAATTGGTCCTCTTCGGAGAGCGCGTCGCTCGCGGTCGCCAAGCACGACCAGATCCGCACACTGTCCGGGTCTTTGCCTGCTCGTTCGGCCCCCCGACGCACTGCCGCAACGGAATTCGCGGTGGCCTCGTCGGAGAAGAAGGTGTGCAGGACGACGAAGTCGCCGATCTCGCCCGCGAGCTCGAGGGTTTTCGGGCCGACCGCGACGAAGCCGATCGGGGGTGCGTCGGCGAGTCCGTTCTGGTGGTACAGGACCGGCCACGAACCTGCGGGACCCCGGTGGTCGATGATGGTCTCACCGGCCCAGAGGCGTCGCAGAATGCCGACGAAGTCGCGCAGTTGCGCTCCGGTGACCGCGGGCAGGCCGATCGCCTGCCAGTTCGCCGCCATGCCGCGGCCGAAAGCCATGGCGTATCGGCCCTCGCTGATGGCGTGCATCGTCGAACCGATGGTCGCGGTGACCATCGGGTGCCGGGTGTGATGATTCGTGGCCGCCGCCGCGATGCCCAGGCTGGTCGTGCACCCGGCGACGCCACCGGACAGGACCGCGGAGTCCTTGACGGTCATCCGCTCACCGATCATGCACGAGCCGAGGCCGATCTCCTGCGCCGTGCGCGCCTCCGGGAACAGCACCCGGGCGTCGGCGGGATGGCGGGTAATGCAGTAGTAGGCCAGTTCGTTCAATTGCTCGATCACGAGAATGCTGCTCCTGCAACGGTTTCGGGACGATGGATGGCGACGGTGCCGATCAGGCGCCGACCTCGGCGAGCAGCTGCTCGACGAGAGACCGGTGATGGAACAGCGTCTCGATGTCGTCCGGTCGCGCCAGCTCGCCGAAGTGGACCTGCCGCCCGCCGGAGCGCATGAAGACGACGCAGTAGTTGAGCGCGGCGAACAGCGTGTACCAGGTGAGGTCACCCACCTGCACGCCCGAGTACTCGCGGTACGTCGCGACTACATCCTCGATGCGCAGAAAGTCCGGCATCCCCGGCAAGCCGAAGGTGTTGGCGATCGTCTGAAAAACGCGATGCGCGAACACCAGCCAGGCCAGGTCCAGCTCGCGGGGACCGATCGTCGACAGTTCCCAGTCGAGCACCGCGACGGGCTCGAAGTCGCGATACATGCAGTTGCCGATCCGGGCGTCGCCCCACGAGAGAACCGCCTCGTCGGCCGAGGTCTCGGGCAGATTCGCGGTGAGCCACACCAGGATCCGCTCCACCAGCGGCGACCGCCCGGAGTCACGGGCAGCGAACTCGTACCAACTCCTGGCGCGATTCAGGGTTCGTTCGAGTGGGCTCGCGCCGGGTTGGCGCGGGTCGAGAAAAGCGAAGGCGCTCGGCGCGTCCGGGATGGCGTGCAGTGCGGCGAGGGTCTGGATCGTGCGGCGCTGGAGGCGCTGCTGCTGCTCCGGACTCGCGTCGAAAAGCCAGTTGTCGCCGAAGGTGTAGGGCATGACGTCCGGCGGCACCACCCCGTCGACGCGGTCCATCAGCAGGAAGGGCGTGCCGAGCACCGCGCCGGTCGGTTCGATGAACCGCACGCGCGGCACGGGGACGTCGCCGGCTTCGGCCACGATGCGCATGACGTCGAACTGATCTTGCATGTTGTAGTGCTCAAGGACCGGAAAGTCGCCGGGGGCGGGCACTATTCGCGCGATCAGGTCGGTGACCTGTGCGACGCCGCCTTCCGTCCAGTTCAGCTGGAGCACCAGCGTCTCCGCCGACATGCCATTGCTGTCGATGCCGGACCGCAACGTGACCCTCGGGTCGGCGGGCACCGGCAGCTGGCCGGCGAGCCACTCGGTGAGACGGGGGATCAGCGTGCTGGTTTCGCGGCTGCTGCGTTGCAGTCGCATGCCCGGCTCGGCCGGTGGTGTAGACATTGGTCGCCCCTGACAAGATCGCGAACGGTATGGCCAACTGTCGGCCTGCCCGATCGCGAGTGTCAAGAAGCGTTCTCGATGAATGGGACCCGGTGCAGGCGGGCCGCGATCACCTCGACCGGACCCGGCCTGCACTCAGTGTGTCGGCATCGGCATTACCGGCGACGGCGCCAGTTCCACGAACGCGCCCCGGTGCCGACGCCGGCTAGGTGCAGTGCGACGAGCAGCAGTCCGAGGGTGGTGAGGGTGCCTGCGGTGATCTCGTCACCGAGGGTGGCATCGGTCAGATCGAACAGCAATGCGAGCCCGAACGCGACAGCGGCGGCAATGGCCATCATGGTGAACCTCCTGTGGTGCCAAGGAATTACCCGCTGTTCGTCCGCGCAACCATTCCCGTTCCGGAATTCTCGAAGAACTTCTTAACGACATTAAGAACGACACTGCGGACAATTCATGGTTCGAGAATTTGATTTACCGTGGTCCGGATCGCCCAGCCGAAGAGACCGTGTGCAGGAGTCAGTGATGCGTTCGTCCAAGCGCTATGTGGTCACCACGCTGGTGACCGTCGGCGTTGCCGTGGGTTCGTCCGGTACCACCGCCGTGGTACACGCCGAACCACCTACGTGCGCAGCAACATTCAATCTGTTCATTCCCGGCACCTGGGAGACCGACGAGGACGCCGACCCCGCGCGACCCATCGGCATGCTCGCGCCGATCGCGGAGGCGATCCAGCGCCAGCAGGGCCCGAGATCCGAAATCTACTTCACGCCATACATGGCCCGCGCCTTCGACAACGGCTACACCTACGCCGACAGCAAGAACACCGCGCTGGAGAACGCCACCGCCGCGCTGCGTGATTACGGAACCCGCTGCCCCACAGCACGATTCACCATCAACGGATACAGCCAGGGTGCCGACGCCGCAGGCGATCTGGCCGCCGCCATCGGCAACGATCGCGGTCCGGTGCCCGCCGATCGCGTCCTGGCCGTCGGCCTGCTCGCCGACCCCGGCGCGGGCACGCCGGGCGAGACGATCGTCGGTCCGGGTACCGCAGGCACCGGCATCGCCGACCCGCGGCCGCAAGGCATGGGCAAACTCTCGGGACGGGTCACTTCGATCTGCGACCCCAAGGACCTGTACTGCTCGATCCAGAAGAGCGCCAACCCACTGCTCGGCGCGCTGGGCTCGATCCTGAGCAAGGCACTCAGCGGTGGTGCGCCGCCGCCGGACGCGAATTTCCCGATCGGCGCCGCGCTGACCTCGGACTTCTCCAAGGCGGACCTGCCAGGACTGGCGACCACCGTGGCCGGACTGACCGCAGGCCTCGCTGCCCCCTCGGGGGTCGATCTGGCCCAGGTCCGCGGCAGTGCGGAAAAGTTGCTGGACACCCTGAACCCGCTTGTAGACCTCATCGATTCCGGCGCGGCCAACCCCGCTGCCACGGCCCAGCTGGTCGCCGCGCCGACCGGTACCGCCGAGCGCGACGCGGGGGAGGTGCTGACTCAGCTCGACCAGTCCGACCTGTCGGGCGCCGTCGCGGCCATGACCACGATCGCCGACACCGCGACCGAACTGCTGGACAACGGCGTCGGCACGCTGCGACCGAATTCTCCCAAAGCCCGCTCGCTGCGCGCCGCGGCCAAGTCGGTCCGGCGTGAGGTCGCGCCGCTGGCCGCCGCCTCGCCCGAAACCCTGGGTGCCGCAACAAGAGTCCTGTCGCTGCTCAAACCCACCGTGCTGGTCGACCAAGCGCTCGATGTCGCCGCCGACGTCACCACGTTCGACTTCCCCCGGATCATCGACAATCTCCTGCTGCTGCCGCAGAAGATCGTCGCGATGGACGCGGAGGGTGCCAACCAGGTCGCCGCCGAGCTGAACGATCAGCTGCAACCCTTGCTGAAACTCGTTGGCACCGTTGACCTGAAGTGGATCTCGCAGGTGCTGTCGGTGATCCCGGACGCGCAGGGCTTCACCGAGGTGGCGGCGCAGGTCACCTCGATCCTGTCCAACTTCGACATCACCCGGCTGGTGCAGATCATCGGCCGGATCCAGGACGTCGCCTGGTCGGTGCTGACGAAGCTGGTGCCGCCGCCGGGGCAGGCGCCCGACCTGGCCGGCGCGGGCGTCGCCCTGTCCGGCCTGCTGCCGATCGGGGCCGACTTGGCCGCGGCCACAGTCGATTTGCTCACCGGCAAGGCGCAGCAGACCCCGCCGGTGGTGCTGGGCAGGCGGGCCGGCACCCCGGCGAAGACCATCGCGGAGCCGAACCTCGACCTCGAAGATCTGACCGGCCCGCTCAGCCGGATCACGACCTTCCACGACATCAACCTGGTCAACCTCATCGTCGACGGCCTCAGTGCCGCAAACTTTGTCGCGTCCGGCGCGCACGTGAACTACGGATCCCTGGTGGTCGACGGCGCCGGTCGCAACGCCGTCCAGTGGCTCGGCGACTGGATGAACCAGCGGATCGGCCACGTCAAATGACACCCGAAAGTGGCTGCCGGGCAGCGGGTTACCCCGCTGCGCCGACTATCCGACGACCTGACCCGGCTGCCTGCTCTCGAACGCGCCCGGCGCGAATCGTTGTGTGCCGACCGATGTTCGGCGCTCCGCGGTGCGATCGGTCGCGTGCAGTAGCGACTTCGCGGGCTGCCAGAAGCGCAGCAGGGTTTGTTCGTCGGGGACGTCGGCCCCACGGGCGGTCGGTTCGCCCGCCGGTTCGCCGCTGTTGTCGCTGAGCCGCTGGGCCGCCAGCACCAGCTCGGCGACCATACGAATGTTCTCCTGGTCGTCCTCGATGACGCTGGTCTCGATCAGCTCGTCGACGGCGGTCGGCAGCGGCAGCACGTAGCGGGCGACGATCTCGGCCGCGTCGTGGATCTCCATCCGTCGGCGGTGCAGCCGTTCCTGCGGCGAAACGTTCCAGTTGTCGGCCCATTTCAGCTGGAAGACGACCTGCGGCGCGGCGGCGGTCAGGTCCCGCCAGAGCGGATACACCCGGCGCGCGGCGCGTGATTCCCGGTCCAGCCGCAGCAGTTGCACCACGGCCTGCACCGAGGACGGCAGGAACACCATGATCAGCGCGCTGAAGAAGAACAGTCCCGGCTCGCCGGTGGCGAATCCCTCGGCCACCATGTTGTACGCGTTGTCGGTGAACGCGCTGCCCGCTCCGGCGGCGTCCAACGCCACCGAGACCGCGATGAGGCAGGCGGGCAGCGAGCTGGCGATACCGAAGATGACCAGGGCGGCCACCGTGAGCCGTTCCCGCAATGTGGTCGTCCGCCACATCGTGCCCCTGGTTTTCAGCACGTAGTAGTAGGTCGAAACAATAACGGGCAGAGCGGAATACAGCCCGATGTAGACGCCGTAGCGCCAACCGCCGTACTCGGCGATGGACGACATCCCGTTGGCCCGGGCGGGCGCGCTCAGCAGCAGGAAGGCCAGGCCGATCGCCACCGACGTGCCGATCACGACCTTGAACTGGATCCGGTACCGCACCGGCCCGTTCTCGTGCAGCAGCGCCATGCCGAGTCCGCAGGCCCACGCCGTGACGGTCAGCCAATGCCAGGTGTCGAACACGGTGGGCAGGCCGCCGGGGACGAGCCGGGAGATCGGGCGCGCGAAGAGCGGCTCACGCAGGATGGCCGCTACCGCGTCGAAGCCGAGCAGGATGTTGATCATGCGGCCGAACACCGAGGTGTGCAGGGTCAGCGAGAGCCGGATCAGGGCGATGACCACGATGAACAACGTCGCTGAGACGGTGACTCCCGCGGGTAGGTGGTCGTGCGGCCACATGCGTCACAACTCCTTCAACATCGGGTCGCGACGTGGTCCGACGGTCCTGGCACGGAAGCCGATCAGGGTCGCCAACAGTTCGGCTTCGTACTCTTCGATAGAGGCGTAACTCGATACTCCGCGCGCCGCGCGGACCGTGGTGAGGTCGATGTCGTGATTCAGCGCCACCCCGCTCGTCAGTGTCGACCATTCCACCGCGGAGATCGACGTGTCCTGTCCGTGGTCGAGCAACATATGGCTGACCTCATGCAAAGTTACGTGCAGTTCTACCGCCGGGTCGGCGGATTGCCGAAGAAAGATCACGTCGTAGTCCTTGCACGCCAACCACAGTCCGCACAATCCGACCGGCGCGGTCGTCGGCAGGAGTAATCGCACGATCCGCCGCCCGCGCATGCGCTCGACACACGCGATGAACTCCTCGATGGTCCAGTCCGCGGGCAGTTCCAGCCGGTCGACCACCGCTTGCAGGCGGGCGCGGGTGGAGATCTTTCCCCTAGGTTTCCAGGCGAGGGCGGCGACTTTGCGCCGGATCAGTTTCAACATCGCACCTGCCTCCCCGTCCGAGTAAGGCGGCGCGCGTCGGTGATGTCCGGCTCGTCGGCATAACCGCTGGTCCGAGCTGTTACGCCCGCGTCGAGGCCGGTGGAATCGAGAACATATCCAATCACGACTTCCTCCCCCCGAGCACCTGTGGAGATCTGATCTTGCTCACCGCGCGAACAGCGGCATCATTGCCGCCGGCGCAGTGTCGTTCGCCGAAGTCATCCAGTTCAACGGTTCGTTGAAGCCATCGGTTCAACGGGGGCACGACGTTATCCATTGTTCCGAATTGTCTTCGGGGGCCGGCATGTCGACACGCGTCGACTCGTCGTCATCGGCTTGCCGGGCTCGCCTATACCCTACCTGGCGCTGCGGCCCTGGGTAGGGGGTGTTTTTGGGACACGAATCGCAAACTACGCGTGTGACCTGCATGGACACCGGCGGACGGCAGTGCAAGATCGAACATAGGGGGAGGCGGGGTTTCGGTTCCCCGCGGCTGCGCTCGCCCGCGCGCAGCAGTTTCGGCGACGGCACCAACGCCCGGATGATCACAAGGGCGAACAGTACCCGTTCGCACACCGAAAGATCCTGCTGTCGAACATGTTTCGGCGGACCCCGCGCCACATCGATGGCAGCGGAGCCTGGCCAGGGCTTATGCAACGCATAGGTGCCGCGGTGCGTGCGTCCGCGGCCGGCTTCTTCGCAGGTGTTACGTCTCCGGGGTGTCGTCTCGCTCGGATTCGTGCCCCGGATGTCCGGGGTCGGCGGTATTTTGCAGCGCCTGGAGCAGCCGATCGATCGCGGTCTTCGGGAAGACCAGCTGATACCCCTCGGTGTGGCTGCGTGCGCGCTTCAATTCGATGCCGAGCCGGTCGAGCTCGGTGACGAGATCGACGACCGACCGATGTTTGCGGGCCAGATTCTGCAGTGCGCTGACGCCGCTCTCGACGTCGTCGTCCACCGCTGGTGCGGCGGGCGGCTCGTCGGCGGGCGGCACGAGCGTGCCGCCGTGATACAGCGCCGCGGTCGCACTCCCGGCCGGCAAACCCAGGGCTTCGAGTGCTCGGTTGTACTTCGCCTCCGTGGTGGCGCTTATCGTGTCGACCTGCCCGCTTTCGATCCGGGACTGGACATTCCGCGTAGGACCTCCCAGGTCATGGATGAGCTGGTGTGTTACCAGGTCATCAGGAAGATTTCGCTGCCGGAACGCTTTCAGCTGCCGTCCGAACCGCTGTCCAGCCGACTCGACTTTATTACGCTTCACGGTCTCGCTGGCGCCCAATTCGTCGCCCATGGGAAGCATCGTACCACTTGTTTGCGCAGAGCTGGTCATCATGCACACCTAGCGCCGCGCGGGTCGGTCTCGGTGCGCCGCAAGAGCAAGACCGTGCCCTTACGGCACGTCCGGGCACCGAATACCGTCCACCGCGATGCGCATCGGCGGCGGAGCGACGCACACGGATGCACACGTATGTATTGACATGAGTGGTTGTGGTCGTTAAATTCTGTCCATGAGTGCGGATCTGGGCACTTGACGTGAGGTGGGCACCGATCATGTGGACGTTCAGCGCGACGAGAACAACTCCTGATGACCTGATGCCTGCCTGCGCCGACCAGTCCAACCGCCTCATCGACCACGACGCGTCGCATGCTCGGCGTCTCATCAGCTCGAGTCGACCATCGCACGATCGTGGATCGCGTGCTCACTTTGTTGTATTGAGTTCGGCCAACGATGTCGGTGCCGCCGCGTGCCGCAGCCGACGGGATATGGCCGGCCCGGGGTTCGGCAACGGCCGGGAATGCGAAACCGCCCGGCCGGCGACCGAAAGCCATTCGAATGGCGACCATCTCGTTGCAACAGTCATGTTCTTCGAGGGGGGAACATGACCGCCGGTGATCAATCAAGCCTGTCCGATATCGCCTCGCACACGGGATCGATGCCGCCATTGCGTGCATCGCCACTGCCCAGCGGGTGGTCGATATAAATCCTGATCGGCTCGCGGGCAACAAATGGCGTTGCCCGCGATGTCGATAGTTGTGTGGTTACAAAACGAAGGTAATGCGATGGAATCTGTGCACAGCTCCTCGATCGAGGCCGAGTCGACCGCGTACGAGGGCATAGCCGTCGTGGGAATCGGTTGCCGGTTTCCAGGACAAATTTCCGATGTGAGCGACTTCTGGCAACTGCTGCTCGACGAGCGGGATGCGGTCCGCGAGGTCCCGGAGGACCGGTGGTCCGGCGCTGCCTTCTACGACCGCGATGCGGCAAGGCCCGGTCATCTGCGCACGCGATCGGGTGGATACCTCGACGACGTCAGTTCGTTCGACGCGCAATTCTTCGGCATCACACCACATGAGGCCGCCCGGATCGACCCGCAGCAGCGCCTCTTTCTCGAAACGACCTGGGAAGCCCTGCAGGACGCGGGCATCGTCCCGGAAGACCTGGCGGGCACGAAAACCGCTGTCTACGCGGGCGTCTCCGGCCACGACTACGGCATCATCCAGCTCAACCCGGAGAACCGCTACCTCATCGGTGGCCACACGATGACCGGTGTCACGAACTGCATCGTGGCCAACCGCGTCTCCTACCTGCTAGACCTGCGCGGCCCGAGCATGACGGTGGACACCGCATGCTCGTCCTCGCTCATCGCCATCCACCTGGCCTGCCGCAGCATTCGCACCGGTGAGGCGTCGATGGCGATCGTCGGCGGCGTCAGCACGCTGCTCATCCCCGAGGCGACCATCGGATTCAGCCAGGGCACCTTCCTCTCGCCGGAGGGCCGGTCCAAGTCGTTCAGTGAGAACGCCGACGGCTACGTGCGCAGTGAGGGCTCCGGCACGATCGTGCTCAAGCCGCTGTCCGCGGCCATCGCCGACGGCGACCGCATCTACTCGGTGATCCGCGGCAGCGCGACGAACCAGGACGGCCGTACCAACGGCATCTCGGTGCCGAGCGAAGACGCGCAGGCGCAGATGATCGAGGACGCCTGCCGCGACGCCGGCGTCGCGCCCGCCGACATCAGCTATGTCGAGGCGCACGGCACGGGCACCTCGGTCGGCGACCCGATCGAGGCCCGCGCGCTCGGCAAGGCACTGGCGCCCGGGCGTAATGGCCACGGCCCCTGCATCGTCGGCGCGGTGAAGTCGAACCTCGGCCACCTCGAGTCGGCGGCCGGCATCGCCGGCGTCATCAAGGCATGCCTGGTGCTGTCCAACGGCGAGATTCCCGCGAACCTGCACGCGGAGGTACCGAACACCTCGATCCCGTTCGAGGAGTTGGGCCTGCAACTGGCCCAGTCCCGGCAGGCGTGGCCGAACGGGCGTCCGCGCCTGGCCGGTGTGAACTCCTTCGGCTTCGGTGGCTCGAATGCCCACGTGATCCTGGAAGGCCCGCCGGAAGGTGTGGCCAAGGAGGACACGGACGCGGCGAACACGAACGCGGACACCATGACCGAGCGTTCGGCGACCGAAGCGGCCGAGCCGGTGCTGTTCGCGCTCAGCGCGAAGACCAAGGACGCGCTGCGCGCCTACGCCGACAGCTACGCCGACTTCCTGGCGGAGCCCACCACGAAGCTGTCCGCCATCGCGGCCACCCAGGCGAAGACGCGGGCGCACTACGACCACCGGCTCGCCATGGTGTGTTCGTCCACCGACGAGCTACGCGACGCGCTGCGTGAGGTAGCGCGGGGCGCGGCGCCGGAGGTGCTGCGCACCGGCGTGAAGGCGCCGACCACCTCGAACATCGCTTTCGTCTTCTCCGGCCAGGGCCCGCAGTGGTGGGGCATGGCGCGTGAGCTGCTCGCCACCAACGAGGTGTTCCGCGCGACCGTCGAGCGCATCGACGCCGAGCTGAGCAAGCACGCCGACTGGAGCGTCATCGAGGAGCTCGGCCGCGACGAGGCCGACAGCCGCATCGGTGAAACGTTCATCGCCCAGCCCGCCGTCTTCGCGGTGCAGCTCGGCCTGGCGGCCGTGTGGCAGAGCTGGGGCATCGTCCCCGCGGCCGTGGTCGGGCACAGCATCGGTGAAGTCGCCGCGGCCTGTGTGTCGGGGGCGTTGTCGTTCGAGGACGCGGTGCGAGTCATCTTCCACCGCAGCCGGGTTCAGCAGCAGGCCTCCGGCAAGGGCAAGATGCTCGCGGTCGGCCTGACGCACAGCGAGGTGGAGGAGCGCGTCGCCGGGTATCGCGGGCGGGTCGCCATCGCGGCGCTCAACGGCCCGCAGTCGGTGGCGCTGGCCGGTGATCCGGACGCGCTCGAGGAGATCGAGCGTGAACTGAGCGCCGAGAAGATCTTCTGCCGCATGCTCCAGGTCAGTGTGGCGTTCCACAGCCATCACATGGATCCGCTGCAGGACGAGCTGATTTCGTCGCTCGCCGGGCTGGAGTCCGGTCCTGCGACCATTCCGATGTACTCAACGGTCTCCGCGGACATCGTGCCGACCGGTGGGCTCGATGCCGAGTACTGGTGGCACAACGTGCGCGAGCCGGTGCGGTTCGCGCCGACCGTCGATCGCCTCATCGAGGACGAGCACCTGGCCTTCGTGGAGTTGGGCCCGCACCCGATCCACGCGACCGCCATCTCGGAGCTGCTCGCGCAGCGCAACGCCGAGGGTATCGCCGTCGCCTCGCTGCATCGCAAGCAGAGCGATCGCGTCACCCTGTTGTCCTCGCTGGCCTCGTTGTATGCCGCCGGGTTCGACCCGGCGTGGGGCGCCCTGTTCGACGGGGCCGGCGAGCGGGTACCGGTGCCGTTCTACCCGTGGCAGCGCGAAACCTATTGGGTGGAAACACCTTCGGCCCGCGAACGGCGCTTCCCGTCGCTGAACCATCCGCTGGTCGGTGCGCAGGGCCGGGCCGCGGACGAGCCGGACAAGCACGTGTGGGAACTGGTGCTCGACCCGGCCGTGTACCCCTGGCTCGACGATCACCGGGTGCAGGGCCCCATCGTCTTCCCGGGCGCCGCCTACCTGGATATGGTCCTCGGTTGCGCGGAAGACGCGTTCGGCCCGGGCCTGTACTCGCTCGAGGACGTCGAGTTCCGCCGCGCGCTGTTCGTCTTCGACGACCGTCCGGCCCCCGTCGTCCAGGTCGTGCTGACCCAGTCGATGCACTACTCGGTGTACAGCCGTCAGGACGGTGACAAGGACTGGACCCTGCATTCGGTCGGCACGCTGCGCCGCGGCGCCCCCGCCACCGAACTGCCGGTGCCGTTCGCCGAGCTCGAGGCGGAGTGCCCGCTGGAGATCGAACCCGCGAAGGTCTTCGCCAAGCTGCGCAACAACGGCCTGATGCTCGGCCCGACGTTCAAGGCGATCACCAAACTCGGGTACGCCGAACTGAAGTCGCTCGGCCGGATCGACACCCCGGCGGCCCTCGAAGACGAGGCGCCCCGGCACGCGATCCATCCGGCGGTGCTCGACTCGTGCTTCCAGTCGCTGTCCATCTCGATGGGCAACGACCCGAACAACGAGGACAAGACGCTCTACCTGCCGGTCGAGGTGAAGCGGCTCAGCTTCTACGCCAAGGCCACCGGCCGGGTGTACTGCTACGGGCGTGCGCAGGTCAGCGACGACATTGCGTACTGCCACGGTGATCTGTGGATCGTCAACGAAGACGGAACGCTCGTAGCGGAACTCGAAGGCTTCCGCGGCAAGTCGATCACCACGACCACCGAGGACAGCGACGCGCTGCTGCAGTGGCTCTACGAGTTCCGCTGGCACCAGGCGCCGGTGCGCACCAAGACCCGCCTGCCCGCCGCGCTGCCCTCGGTCGAGGCGCTCGACACCGCCGTCCAGCCGCTGGTCGACGAGCTGCGGTACTGGCCGGTCAACCGCGAGTACCACGCGGGGACCGAAGCGGTGATGGACCGGCTCTGCATCGGGTATGTGACCGAGGCCTTCTACGAGCTCGGCATGGACCTCACCGCGGGCCGGCGTTTCACCGTCACCGAACTCGCGGCCGAGATGGGCGTGCACGACAAGCACCACCGCTACCTCGCGCGTCTGCTGGAACTGCTGTCCCAGCACGGGATCACCGAGAAAGACGGTGACGCATGGCGACTGCTGGTCGTGCCCGAGCGGTTCGACACCGCGGCCGAGCTCGCCCGGCTGAAGGAAAAGCACTCCGAGTGCGAGCCCGAACTCGCGGTGCTCGGCCGCTGTGGCACGGACGTGGCCGCGGTGCTGCGCGATGACGTGAATCCGATCGAGCTGATCTTCCCTGAGGACGAGTTCCAGTCGGTCGCCGACCTGTACGGTCCGTCGTTCTCGTTCGGCAAGGCCAACCGCATCGTCAGCCAGGTCGTCGCCGGGTGCGTGGCCGCGCTGCCGAGCGACCGGCCGATCCGGGTGCTCGAGATCGGCGCGGGCACGGGCGGCACCACCCCGTACGTCCTGTCCGAGCTGCCGCCGGAGCGTGCGGAGTACGTGTACTCCGACATCACGCAGCTGTTCCTCGGCAAAGCGCGGCATCGGTTCAGCGAATACGACTTCATCGACTACCGGGTGCTCGACATCGAGCACGACATCGAGGGCCAGGGTTTCGACCCGCACTACTACGACATCGTGGTGGCCTCGAATGTCGTGCACGCCACCGAAAGCCTGACGGCCACCCTCGAAAACGTGCAGCGCCTGCTGACCTCGCAGGGTCTGCTGCTGGTCGTCGAGGCGACGGTGCCGCCGCACTGGGTCGACCTGACCTTCGGCATGACCGAGGGCTGGTGGAAGTTCAACGACCACGACGTGCGGCCCGATTACCCGCTGATGCCGGAGGCGAAGTGGCGGGAGTTCCTGCCCAGCATCGGCTTCGAGGGCGTGCAGATCTTCTCCGATATGGCGACACCGGAGGAGACCGGCAACTCGGTGATCCTGGCGCGCACCCCGTCCATCGATCTGGCGCCGCATCAGCCGCGCATCGATCAGGCGCCCTGGGTCGTGCTCGCGGACGCGGACGGTGTCGGCGAACGCTACACCGCGCTGCTCGGCGAGGCAGGCTCGTCCGGCGTGATCGTTACGCGCGGTGCCGAATTCGAGCAGGTCGACGCCCGCACCTTCCGGGCCCGCCCCACCAGCAGCGCGGATCTGCAGCGCGTGCTGGAGCAGGTACGGGCCGACGCGGGTGACGTGGCCGGCGTGCTGCACCTGTGGAACCTGGACTTCGCGGGGACCGAGCTGACCACCGAGCTGCTGGCCGCGGTGGAGAGCGACGGCGCCTACAGCGTGATCGCGGCGGCCCAGGCCGTCGAGGAGCTGGACTGGGCGCAGGCCCCACGGCTGTGGGTGGCCACTTCGGGTGCACACGTGCTGGATCGAGCGGAACGTGTTGCGCTGAGCCAGGTGCCGAGCTGGGGCATCCTGCGGGTGACGTTGAGCGAGCACAGCAGTCTGCGTGCGAAGATCTTCGACTTCGATCCCACCGCGTCCGCCGAGCAGCGGGCCACTCAGCTCTTCGACGAGCTGCTGCATGTGGATGCGGCGGACGAGGAGATCGCCTTCCGCGGCGAGACCCGGTTCATCGACCGCCTCGAGCATGTCTCGCTCGCCGAGTTCGAGGCCTCGGTCGCGACCCCGGCGAAGGTGTCGGACGAGACCCCGTTCGCGCTGGCGGTGCCGGCCGAGCCGGGGGTCGAGCAGTTGCGTTACGAAAGGCAGGAGCTGCCTGTCCTTTCCAGCGGCGAGATCACCATCCGGCCGCTGGCCACCGGCCTGAACTTCCGCGACATCATGCTGACGCTCGGCCTGCTCTCCGCGGGCGCGACCTACGGCGGGTTCTACGACAACAACCTGGGCGTGGAGTGCGCGGGCATTGTCACCGAGGTCGGGCCCGACGTGACCGGACTGGCGGTGGGCGACCGTGTCGTCGCCTTCGCCCGCGGCTGCTTCGGCAACCTGGTGGTCGCCGATGCCCGGCGGGTGTACCCGGCACCGGCGAGCCTGTCCGATGTCGAGGCCGCGACGCTGCCGATGGCGTATCTCACCGCGTGGTACGCGCTGGTGGAAGTGGGCAGGCTGCGCGCGAGCGACCGGGTGCTGGTGCACGCGGCCGCCGGCGGCGTCGGCCTGGCCGCGGTGCACATCGCGCAGTCGTTCGGCGCGACGGTCGTCGCCACCGCGGGCAGCGAGGAGAAGCGGGATTACCTGCGCTCCTTGGGCATCGAGGATGTCTTCGACTCCCGGTCGCTCGACTTCGCCCAGGAGATCCGGCAGCGTTACGACGGTGTCGACATCGTGCTCAATTCGCTGCAGGGCGAGACGATTCCGAAGAGCCTCGAGCTGCTCCGTCCCCGCGGCCGCTTCCTCGAGATCGGCAAGAAGGACATCTACGACAACTACAAGCTGGGCCTGAAGCCGTTCGGCAACAACCTGAGCTACTCGGCGATCGACATCGACCGGCTGCTCGGCGAGGACCCGGCGCTGTGCCGCGAGGCGATGACCAAGGTGATCGAGGCGGTCAACGCGGGCACCCTGCCCGCGCTGCCGCACACCGACTTCGACGCGACCGACGTGGCCGCCGCCTTCCGGTACATGGTCACCGCCAAGCAGATCGGCAAGATCGTCGTCGAGTACCAGCCGGACACCGAACTGCTGGTGCACCCGACGTCCGACGGTGCGGAGACCTTCGACGCCGACGGCACGTACCTGATCACCGGTGGTTACAGCGGTTTCGGTCTGCGCACCGCGGAGTGGCTGGTCGAGAAGGGCGTCCGCACCGTGGTGCTGGTCGGCCGCCGCGGCCAGATCGACGAGGAGAACGCGGCGCCGATCGAGGCGATGCGGGCCCAGGGCGTCAACGTGGTGCTCGAACGGGCCGACGTGTCCATCGAGGCCGAGGTCGAGGGCCTGCTCGAGCGAATCGCCGCGCTGCCGCCGCTGCGTGGGATCTACCACGCCGCAATGGTTCTCGCGGACGGACCGCTGGCGGGCATGACCGAGGAGCAGTTCCTGCGCACCGTGCAACCCAAGGTCGACGGCGCGTGGCACCTGCACAACCACACCCGCGACCTGGAGCTCGACGCGTTCGTCATGTACTCGTCGATGAGCTGGAACGTCGGCACACCCGGCCAGGCGAACTACGCGGCGGCCAACGGGTTCCTGGAAGCCCTTGCCACGCACCGCCGTGAGCTCGGACTGCCTGCCCTGACCGTCAACTGGGGCGCCCTCGCCGAGGTCGGTTTCGTGGCACGCAACAAGCTCGACACGCTGGCCCGGCTCGGCTGGACGCCGATCCTGCCGGACCACGCGCTCGACTTCGTCGGCCGGTGCCTGGCCCAAGGTGTCACCAGCACCAGCGTTTTCGGCGTCAACTGGGCGAAGATGAACCAGGTCATGCCGATCATCCGGAGTTCGCCGCGGCTGGCCCATCTGGCCATGGCCGACTCCGTCGGCACCGCGAGCACCGGCGGCACCGAGGGCCTGCGCGCCGAACTGCTCGAACTGGAAGAGGACCTGCGCCAGCCCCGGCTGGTGGAGGCGCTGTCGCAGCAGATCTCGCGGATCTTCGACATGCCGATCGACCGTCTCGCGCACGACGTCGCGCTGACCGACCTCGGCATGGACTCGCTGATGGCGGGTCAGATCCGCAACGCGCTGGCCAAGCACCTCGATATCGACTTCCCGACCATGGGCCTGATGCGCGGACCGACGCTCATCGAGCTGTCGAACGAGGTCCTCGCCCAGGTGTTCGGTGAGGCGACCGGCGTCCTGCCTGCCATGGCGGAAAACGCAGGGCCGCAACGCTGGATCCATACGGTGAAGGGCCGGTCCAGCACCGCGTCGCTGCGGGTGTTCGCCCTGCCGTTCGTCGGTGGTGGCGCCTCGGTCTTCACGCCGTGGCCGAACTTCCTGCCGGACACGGTCGAGGTGGTGGGTATCCAGTACCCGGGCCGCGAGGATCGGGTCAACGAGGTCCCGATCGACTCGATGCCCGAGTTCATCGAGGAACTGGCCGACGCCATGTTGCCGCACCTGGATCGCACCTTCGCGATCTACGGGCACAGCATGGGCAGCCTGCTGGCCTACGAGCTCACCAAGTATCTCGAGCAGAACTACGCCGAGGTCCCGCTCAAGCTGATCATCGGCGGCTGGCCCTCGCCGGCCCTGGTGGAAAGCTACGTGCGCAACCTGAAGCACATCCGCGACGGCTTCGACATGGATCGGGAATCCGACAGCCGGGTGCTCGAAGTGTTGCGCGACAACGAGCTGCTCACCATCCCGGTCGAGGACGAGGCCTCGGTGAAGCCGATGATGCCCGCGGTGCGGGCGGACCTGAAGATGCTGGGCGACTACCGCTTCGAACACGGTGTCGCGTTGCGGGCGCCGATCACGGTGCTGCGCGGTGCGGAGGACCACCTGTTCGAGGCCGACCAGCTGCAGGGCTGGGAGAAACTGACCAGCGGCCGGTTCGAGCTGAAGACCGTGCCCGGCGGCCACCTGTTCATCCAGAACCCGAGTGCCCAGGTGATGCGCACGATCGCCGACGAACTGTCCGCCGACGATGCCTTCCCGTCCTTCACCAGCCTTTTCGAAGAGCGCTGACCAGCTCGAACGGAGTAGAACGATGAAACCGATCGAACGTTACGACGTAGTGGTATGCGGCGGCGGCCTGGCGGGTTTGACCCTGTCGCGCCAGCTCAAGCGGACCATGCCCGACCTGACGGTGCTGGTGCTGGAACGGACCACGGGCGACATCCCGGACGGGGCCTACAAAGTCGGTGAGGCGACCGTCGAAGGCGGCGCGCACTACTTCACCGAAAAGCTCGGCCTCACCGGGTATTTCAACAAGCAGCACCTGCACAAGCTCGGGCTGCGCCTGTTCTTCGGCGATCAGCACGGCCCCTTCGAGAACCGGCCCGAGATCGGGGCGCGGCGGTTCCCGCGGGTGCCGTCCTATCAGGTCGACCGCGGCATCTTCGAGCGGGATCTGCGGCGCGGCTCCAAGGATCTCGGCATCGATCTGATCGAGCAGGCCAAGGTGACCGAGATCGAGCTGGCCGACGGCGAGGACGATCATGTGGTCACCTACGAGGTGGCCGGCGAGGGGGAGCGTTCGGTGCGTACGCGCTTCGTCGCCGACGCCTCGGGTCGCGGAAAGCTGTTGCAGCGCAAGCTCGGCCTGAGCGCGCCGAGTCCGCACAAGATCAACGCGGCCTGGTGGCGCCTGCGCGGCGAATACGACGTCGAGGTGATGGCGGACGCCAAGAACCCGAACTGGTATCCGAAAACTCAAGAGCGCCGGTGGTTCTCCACCAATCACCTGATGGGCACCGGCTACTGGGTGTGGATGATCCCGCTGGCCTCGGGCAATACCAGCATCGGCATCGTGACCGACGAGCGCATCCATCCGTTCAAGACGTACTCGACGGAGACCAAAGCGAAGCAGTGGATCGCCGAGCACGAGCCGACGCTGGCGAAGTTCACCGAGAACGCCGAGCTGCTCGACTTCCTGGTGCTGCGCAACGCCAGTTACGCATCGACGCAGGTGTTTTCGCACAACCGCTGGGCCTGCGTGGGTGAGGCGGCGGTCTTCCTGGACGCGTTCTACAGTCCGGGATCGGATTACATCGCCTACACCAACACCATCACGACCCGGATGGTCGAACTCGACCGCAAACGTGCGCTGACCCCCGACGTCGCGGAGACCTACAACAAGCTGCTGCTCGAGGATCTGTGGCCGAACTACCTGCAGATGTACAACGACAACTACCAGATCTTCGGACACGCACCCGCGATGTTCACCAAGGTCATGTGGGATACGTCGTTCTACTGGGCGCTGCCCTCGCAGATGTTGTTCCGTGACTTGCTCACCAGCACCGACGCGGCGGCGGAGTTCCACCCCATCGCCCAGCGGTTCCTCGGCATCCAGACGCGCATGCAGGCGAATCTGCGTGCGTTCGCCGCACAGGCCCCGCAGCCGGACAAGTACCTGTTCGTCGAGTACAGCAAGGTACCCATCTGCGCCCAGCTGCACCTGGATCTGCTGACCGACAAGACGCCCGAACAGACCTTCCGCGATATGCGCAGCAATGTCGACCGGTTGGAGGCGTGGGCGGACTCGTTCGAGCAGGAGATCGCCGCGAAGGTGGACCTGC
This sequence comes from Nocardia suismassiliense, assembly GCF_900269665.1. Taxonomy (GTDB): domain Bacteria; phylum Actinomycetota; class Actinomycetes; order Mycobacteriales; family Mycobacteriaceae; genus Nocardia; species Nocardia suismassiliense. Next base: position 5,277,054 of record NZ_LT985361.1, on the reverse strand, counting down.
CTGCGCAGCCGGCCGAGCCGGCCTTGCAGGCCTCCGTCCAGTAACGCGTTCGTCCGACAACACCGCGGAGGCGGGAACTTGACGCAATTCGAGGGCCGGGTCGCGGTTGCCACCGGTGGCAACCGCGGTATCGGCAAGGGGCTGGGCCACCGAATCCGGTCCTACGGAACCGTCGCGCGGGGCCTGCTCGAAGGAGCAGGCTCGCACCGGACGCTGGCACTCGAGCTCGAACGCCGCAGTGGGCAGCCGGGTCAGGCGGTGCGTCCCTTCCTGCTCTACGGAGATCAGCAGTTCGATTACGCGCAGGCCAATCGGCTCGTCAACCGGATCGCCCACGCGTACCGGGCCAACGGCCTGCGCAAGGGCGACGTGCTCGCGCTGCTGATGGAGAACCGCCCGGAGTTCATCTGGCATTACCTGGCGGCCGGAAAGCTCGGCGTCGTGGTGGCTTTCGTCAATACGCGGGCCAGGGGCGACGGACTCGTGCACGCACTCACGGTGTGCGGGGCGAACCACATGATCGTCGGTTCGGAGTGCCTGCCCGCGTTCCTGGCGGTGCGCGACCGGGTGCCCGACGAGCTGCGCGACCGCTGCCTGGTGGACGAGGACGTGCAGGTACCCGCTTCCGACGCAACGGATCTGGCCCGATTCGAGCCGAGCGCGTCGTCCGATGATCCGGCGGAGACGACGCAGCACACCCTCGGCGACACCGGCGCGTACATCTTCACCAGCGGCACCACCGGGCTGCCCAAGGCCGCCGTCATGAGCTACACCAGGTTGACGACTGTCGGACGGATCACCGGCGCGCTGGCCTGGCGGCTCGAACCCGGCGACATCGTCTACAACTGCCTGCCGATGTTCCACACGAACGCCTTGGTGATCGCCCTGTCGAGTGTGCTCACGCACGGCTCCACCTTGGCGCTCGGCCGCCGGTTCTCCGCAGGCACGTTCTGGCACGACATCCACCGTTTCGAAGCGACGGGCTTCAACTACATCGGCGAGATGTGCCGATACCTGGTCAACACCCCACCCGGCGACCGCGACCGCGGCCATCGGGTCCGGGTGATGGTCGGGCAAGGGTTGCAGTCCGATGTCTGGACCGCGATGCAGGAGCGGTTCGAGATTCCGCGGATCGTCGAGATGTACGCGTCCACCGAGGGCAATATCGCCACCATCAACCTGGCAGGCACGGTCGGGTCGGTCGGCAAGCTGCGCCTCGGCGGCAAGCTGGCGAAGTGGGACTTCGAGCAGGACGACTTCGTTCGCGACCGCGGGCGCCTGGTCGAGTGCGGGCCTGGCGATACCGGCGTGCTGCTGGGGCCGATTCGCAAGCGCACCCCGTTCGGCGGCTATCGGGACGAAAAGGCCACCCGCGCAAAGGTTGTCACGAACGCTTTCCGCGAGGGCGACGCGTTGTTCAACACCGGCGACGTGTTCCGGATCGACGCCGAGAAAAACCTGTTCTTCGTCGACCGGCTGGGTGACACCTTCCGCTACAAGGGCGAGAACGTGTCGACCACCGAGGTACAGGAGCAACTCGTCCGGTTCCCGGACATCGCCGCCGCCAGCGTGTACGGCGTGCCGATCCCGGGCCGCGAGGGCCGGGCCGGCATGGCGGCGGTCGTGCTCGCCGACGGTGCGCGGTTCGACGGCGCGGCGCTCGCCGCGTACCTCGACGAGGCGTTACCTGCTTACGCACAGCCAATTTTCATCCGGATCCGCGCGTCGCTGGAAACGACCGCGACCATGAAGCTGGCCAAACTCGCTTTGCAGCGTGAGGGTTTCGCGCCTCGCGAGGGGGAGACCATCTACGTGCGCGACGCGGGGGACCGCGCCTACGCGGAGCTCACACCGGAGCGTTACGAGGCACTTGTCAGGGGACATCAGGGGGCTTCAACCCAGGAAAGAACCGAGGTGCCATGACATTAGAAGGAACCTTCGACTCGGCGGACGCGCCTGCCGCCGAGCCCATCGTCGTCCGGACGTCGGGGACCGGGCCGCCGGTCGTGCTGGTGCACGGCGGCATGCCCGCCCCGATGACCTGGGCCGCGCAGCAGGAACTCGAAGCCGCCTGGTCGCTGATCGTGCCGAACCGGCGCGGTTTCATGCCGAGCCCCGCTGCGCCGTCGCAGGACTTCCTCGCCGACGCAGACGATTTGGTGGAACTCATCACCGACGTGCCCGGCGGCGTGCACCTCGTCGGCTTCTCCTACGGCGGTCTCGGCGCGTACCTCGCGGCCGAGCGCCTGCCGCACCTGGTTCGCTCGCTGACCCTGATCGAGGCGCCGCTGTGGAACGCGGCGCCGGAGGACGAAGCCGTGCGGGCGCTGGCGGACCTGGCCGACCGCTTCGCCGCCGCCCCGGACGACGTCGCGGCCGAGGACGAGTTCCTCGCGCTGGCCGGGGTGAATCAGGAAATGCTGGCCGGGGTGAGCGACGACGTGCGGCAGGCGATCGAGCTGGGGCGCAAGCTGCGTTCCCCCTGGGAGGTCAAGCCCCGGTTCGAGGCGATCACCGACGCGGGCATCCCGACGCTGGTGTGCTCGGGCGAGCACAATCCCGCGCTCGAGCAGCTGTGCGACGCCCTCGCCAGACACCTTGGCGCACAACGGGTCCGGTTACCCGGTGCCGAACACGCCGTGCAACATGCCCCCGGATTCAACACGATATTGGCAACATTTCTGACAGCCGCGGAACAGAGCCGCGGCAATGGAGCAGGAGGCACCAATGAGCGATGAGGCGACGATCCACGGACACGACAAGGTCCTGGAACACACCATCGAGCTGTTTCGCAGCTTTACCCCGCCCGGCGTCACCCTCCAGCTGCCACCGCCTTCGGCGAAGGAAATGGACATGCAGTTCGAGGAGTACGTGCCCGGTCAGTCGCTGACCGCGACGGTGGTGGCGCCCCCGTCGTATGCGAACGCGGTGGGAATCCTGCAGGGCGGCTTCATCTCCGCGATGTTCGACAACCTCATCGGCCCGCTGAGCTACCTGACCGCACGGGGTCCGACGACGTCGCTGGAGCTCGGCACGCACTTCATGCGCACGGTGGTCACCGGCGAACGGCTGAAACTGACTGCCACCGTGCGGAAGCCGGGACGATCGGTCATCTATCTCGTTGCGGACGCGCATAACAAGGACGACAAGCTGGTGGCCACGGCGGTGTCCACCGTGCAGGTGCTAACCATGCCGAAGCCGTAACCGAGTGCCCACCTTCGCTGGCGAAGGTGGGCACATCTTTCCCCCTCAGCGAGGTTTTACGATGCCCTCTCTACTCGAAGTCACGACGCAGTTCTTTTTGCAGGTCGCCGTTATTCTCGTGGCCTGCCGCCTGCTCTGGCCGCTGTTCCGGCGGCTGGGTCAGGTCCAGGTGGTGGCGATCATGGCCGCCGGCTTCGTCTTGGGGCCATCGGTTTTGGGCGCGATCTGGCCGGCCGCGCAGGAATGGCTTTTTCCCACGACATTGGCGGTGGGTGCGGAGACGATCACTCATCCGAACCTGACCGCCATCTACGTCGTCGGCCAGCTCGGTCTCGTGCTGTACATGTTTCTGGTCGGTGCCTCGTTCAAGCTCGACATTCTCCGGTCGCATCTGGGTAAGGCAGGCGCCACTTCGGCCGCGGGTATCGGCGTTCCGCTGCTGCTCGGCGGCGTGCTCGGCGCGTGGATGGTGAGCCAGGGCGGCTACTTCACGAGCAAGGTCGGCACCTGGCAAGGCGGCTTGTTCGTCGCGGCAGCCGTTGCCATCACCGCGTTTCCGATGCTGGCCTGGATCATCTACGACTCGGGTCTGCTGAACACCCGGCTCGGCACGATGTCGCTGTCGTGCGCGGCGGTCGACGACGCCTGCGCCTGGGTGCTGCTGGCGACGGTGATCGCCACGACCAAGGACAGCATGTCCGGCGCCGCGCTCGCGTTGGGTGGCGGCCTGGCCTATCTGATCTTCATGATCGTGGTCGGACGCCGCTTGCTGTTGCGGCTGAACACCTGGGTGCCGCGCTCGGGCGATCGCGAACACAGCGGTGGTCTCGCCGTCGGTCCGCTCACCGTCATTCTGCTGGTCGTGCTGCTGGCGAGCTGGTTCACCGATTACGTCGGAATCTACTCCGTCTTCGGCGCTTTCGTGGCGGGCACGGTGATGCCGCGTGGCCAGTTGCTCGATACGATCCGTGAGCGTTTCGAACCCTTGGTCGCGTATCTGCTGTTGCCTGCCTTCTTCATCTACTCGGGGCTCAACACCGAACTCAGCCTGATCTTCGAGCCGAAGGTGCTGCTGGTCGCGGGCATCGTGATGGTGGTGTCCTTCGCGGGCAAGTTCGGCGCCATCGGCCTGGTGGCGCGCTGGCAGGGGATGGGCTGGCGGGAAGCGGGCGCGATGGGCGCGCTCGCCAACGCGCGCGGCTTGATGGAGCTGATTCTGCTCAACATCGGGCTGGGCGCGGGCCTGATCACCGGCCAGCTCTACACGATTCTCGCCTTGATGACGATGGTCACGACCTTCGTGGCCACGCCGGTGATGCGAATGTTCGAACGCAGCGGCTGGAAGGAAGGTGTTGTCTTCGGACCCACCGGCGAAGAACCACTGCCGGCGGAAGAATCGCGAACACCGGAGAAACCGGTCGATGTTTCCCGCGCACCTGTGGCTGACGGTCCGCCATGACGCTCGGGTTCAGATCGGATCAGGAAAACCAGCTGCACAACGGTCGTCGCCGCCGGGTCGGGATACGCACGCCTGCTGTGGTCCAGGAGCGGACCCTGCTGGTCGCCTCCGACTTCCCTTTCGCCCGAACGGATTTCGAGGACGCGGTCGCGGTGCACGACGGTTTCGCGCTGGCGGGGACCTGCGCTTGGCGCGAGGTGGTGGACCGGACCGCGCGCTGGCGGCCCGACGTGGTGCTGCTCGATGCCTCGGTGTCGCGCCTGGCCGGGCTCGCCCCGACGGTGACCCGGCTGCGCGAACTGCCGCATTCGCCGATGATCACGCTGCTGGTGGAGCACGGCGCCGCCAAGGCGGATGTGGACCTGGTCGACGCGGTGGTGGCGATGGAGCGCGGCGCGGACGAGGTGCTCAAGGTGCTGGAGGTGCTGATCTCGGGCACGGTGCTCGCGATGGCGCCGCAGCAGAGCCGGGTGCACGCCGGGGTCACGATGGATTACGAAGTGCGGCAGCGTCTTTCCACGCTGACCAAGCGGGAGCGGGAGATTCTGCGGCTGGTCGTCGACGGACTGTCCAACCGGGAGGTCGGGTCCCGGTTGTTCATCAGTCCGGAAACGGTGAAGGAGTACGTCAGCCGCATTCTGGCGAAGCTCGAGGTGACCAGCCGGATCGAGGCGGCGGTGGCGGCCGTGCGCGCGGAGTTCGACAATGGCGACTGGTAGCCGATCGGTGCGATCGCTACTGGCTCGCCTGCGCGACCGAGCGGATGGTGTCGGCCACCGCGGCCAGCGCCATCAGGCGCACCAGGTCGACGTCGGCGGTGACGGATCCCGTTGCGGCGGTGATGAATCCGTCGCCGTCGAAGCGGCCGTGCGGCGGGGTGAGGGCGCGCGACAATCCGTCGTGCGCGCCTTGCGCGACGATGTGACAGCCGATCTTGTCCAGCCGGGCGTTGGTGACCACGACGCCGATGGTCGTATGCATCCGCGCCGCGGGATCGACCAGGCCGCCGAGTTGGGTGACCGAGTCCAAGGCGATCTCGGCGAGGCCGTCGTCGATGTCGCCGAAGGCGTTGACCACACACAACGCGCCGACGACGAGGTCGTTCCAGCGTCGTTCGGTGTAGGCGAGGCCGCCGGGCTTGCGGTCGGCCGGCCCGCGCCAATGTGCGGTGTATGCGCCCGCGCCCCCGCCGATGCGACCGGCCAGCACCTGCTCGCCGGTGCTGGCACAGGCCGCGGCATAACCGTGCTCGGCCGTCGGCCGCGCCTTTGGGTCGCCCACGCTCAGATCGAACAGGGCGAGCGCGGGCACGATCGGCACCTTGCCGCCGGGAGTCGGTATGCCACGCCCGATTTCCTCGAGGTAGCGCATGACGCCGTCGGCGGAGGCGAGGCCGAAGGCCGAACCGCCGGTCAGCACGACCGCGTCGATGCACGGCACGGTCTTGTCCGGGGCGAGCACGTCCAATTCCCGGCTGGCCGGTGCGCCGCCGCGCACCTCGCAGGACGCGACCGTGCCTTCCGGCAGGATGACGACAGTGCAGCCGGTTTCGCCGAGAGGGTCGGTCCAATGGCCGACTCGAATCTCCGGAATGTTTATCGTCATACCCACCTCGGCTCAGGAATTCTCGTTCGCGATCACGACGAAGAAGTCGTCGGTAGTCGTGGGGAAGCCCATTTTGTGCACGTCGGTCGGCAATGGCTGATAGTCGAACAATTGCCGCTCGTTGTATGCAAACAACTCCGCCCCGGTCCTTCCGGCAGAATATATCGTGACGCTCTTGGTCCACGCTACTTGGCTCGGATCGGTCACTGGTCGAAGTGCGACATTTTTGTATCGGTCGGTGTCGTCGGTGTCGCGATAGGGCGGCCGAATGGCCGAATGGCGGTTGGCGAGCCAACTTTCGTCCGAGTAGTCGGGGGCATCGGCGTCGGTTCCCGCGAAAACGGACACCCACGGACCCCACGAGGGCAGGTTCTCCGTCGGGGCCGCCACGCCCTCCGCGCGGCTTTGCAGATGTTTGCTGAATTCATCATCGGCCGCGGCGCCGGTTTCGGTCAGCACGTGCGGGCGGTCGGCGGCCAACGACGTGGCCGCCACGGTATCGCGGCCGTCGAACGTGACCACGAATGCATTACTCGAGTCGGCTATCACCAGGTGGAATCCGGGCATCCGCCGGGCGCCGTCGAGAGCGGGCAGCAAGCGTGTCTCCAAGAGTTGAACGGCGTCTCGTGCCGAATCGGCAGTCACACAATCCATCGGCAGCCCGCTCGCCGCGACGAATTCGTCTCCGATCGCGGTGTCGGCGAAAATCCGGCAATAGACGCCGGTGCCGCGGTGGAAAGCGAGCCACGAGCCGCCATCGATATCGAGACCGCCGACGACCTCGGCCGGCACCGGGGTACCCGCGTCACGGATCGTGAATACTCGATCGCGCAGACTCGGATTCGCGAACCAGTGCGGTCCATACGAAAAGCGGTGTGCCAGCCCGAGTTTGCGGGCCGCTTCGTAACCGTGCGGGCGATGTATCGACTGGTCGCGGGACTCGATGGCGACGAATCTCGCGTTTCGGCTGTCGAGGAGGAACAGGCAGGTGCTCATGGTATTTCCGTCTCACGTCTCGTTAGGTCAGGGTCAACGAAATGTTGTCGATCAGCCTGGTGCTGCCGACGTGCGCCGCGACCAATAGCCGGGCGGGGCCGGAGGTGGGCGCGGGTCCGAGCTCGGTATCGCGCAATTCGAGATACTCGACCTCGACTCGGGCTTGGGCGTCGAGGATCGTGCGGGCAGCGGCGAGCACAGCCTCGGCTCCCGAACCGCCCGCGCGGGCACCCGCCTGCAATGCCGCAGGCAGTGCGATGGCGGCTTGCCGCTCGTCCGGATCGAGATACCGATTGCGGGAGGACAGTGCCAGCCCGTCCGGCTCGCGCACGGTCGGGACGCCGACGATCCGGATGCCGAAGTTCAGGTCCCGGACCATCTGCTGGATCAATATCAGCTGCTGGTAGTCCTTTTCGCCGAAGAACGCGACGGTCGGCCCGGCGATCTGCAGGAGCTTGGCCACCACGGTCAACATCCCGCCGAAGAGCGCGGGCCGGGTGGCGCCACAGAGTTCGGCGCCGAGCGGGCCCGGCAGCACGGTGGTCCGGCGGCCGTCCGGATACATGTCCGCGGGGGAGGGTGCGAAGACCAAGGGCACACCGGCTTCGCGGAGCAGTGCGAGATCGGCCTCGAGCGTTCGTGGATAGCGGTCGAGATCCTCGTTTGCCCCGAATTGTAATGGGTTGACAAAGATCGAAACAATGACCTCGGATTTGCTTTCCTGCGCTTGTTCGACCAGAGCGAGATGGCCGTCGTGCAGTGCTCCCATTGTGGGCACGAGAGCGACATCTCGGCCACTCGTGCGCAGCTCGCGAGATACCTCGGACATGGTTATCGGATCATGATGAACAGTCAATGCGCCATCTGCATAATTGCTGACGCGCGGTCTCTCCAACGATTCTCCCCTCCTGTTTGTTTCGAACGCCCTCGGTCGGTGCGACGGAGGTATGGGTGAACCACTTCGACCGTACCCGAACTGTGCCGACAACGCAGCTGTATAACGCACCCCGATTGCTTTGTTGATGAATCATCATTCGGTCATCCGGACAACTCGAAAACTGTTGCAGCCCATGCGCGGACCGTGCTAGTGTTTGCAAACGGAACAAAAAACTATCGGCGGCCCAGGGGAGGGCCAGGCGGCCCGGCTGTCTCCTCGCGGGAATTAGGCGGGTACTCATGGTCACTCCAGTCAATACAAATGTCGGTGCATCGGTGAACGACAATGTCGCCGATCTCGGTCCGGCCGAAATCGAATTCCTCCAGTGGCGCGCGCTGAGCGCCGGCGAAGGCGCCGAGTTCTACGACAGCGTCCTGGCCGACGATGCCGTGCTAGCGGTGCCGTCCCCGCATGCGTCGCTCTCGCGGCAGATCGCGCTGAACGCGGTCGCCGGAGCGCCTGCGATCGAGACGTACCAGATACTCGAATTCCACGAGCGCCCCTTAGGCGCCGATGCGCACATAGTTTTCTATGAGATGTATCAGAAACGCGTGGGTCTAGACGGTATCTACGCAGCTATTTCTACGGTGTATATCAAACGCGACAATCGCTGGCTGATGCAGTATCACCAACAAACTCCGCTGCGTAGAGAATCAGGCAAGGGAGCCCAGGCATGACCCAAAAGTTCGACGTGCTGATATTGGGCTCGGCACTCTCCGGTAGCTCCTTGGCGCTGTGCCTCCAAGCCTCGGGTCTGAGCACCTGCATGGTCGATCCCAAACCGCATCCGAAATTCGCCATCGGTGAATCGACCATTCCGAACACCTCGAAGCTCTACAAACTGATGAGCATCAAATACGGCGTGCCCGAGTTGGCCGTGCTCTCGTCGTTCGACAATCTCATCGGGTCGGTCGGCACGTGCGGTATGAAGAACAACTTCGGCTTCGTTTATCACGAGCCGGGCACCATCGCGCAGAAAGTGCATCAGTTTCCGCTGTCCGAAATCGTGGAAACCGAATCGCACCTCTTCCGGCAGGATGTCGACCACTGGCTCGCGCTGCGCGCCCGCGATTACGGCGCCGTGCTACTGGAAGGGGTCGCCACCCGCAAGCTGGATATCACCGACGCGGGTGTGCACTTCGAAGGCGACGACGGCACCCGGATCACCGCCGAGTACGTCGTCGACGCGGGCGGCCGCAATTCACCGCTGGCGGCGCAACTGGGACTGCGCACCACCGAGGGGTTGCGCGCTTGGTCGAAGTCCATCTTCACGCACATGAGCGGCGTTCTCCCGTTCGACGACATCACCGAAGTGCACGGCCCGCGGCAATGGCACACCGGCACCCTGCATCACGTCTTCGACGGCGGCTGGATGTGGGTGATCCCCTTCGACAACACCGAGAAATCAAGCAATCCCTTGTGCAGCGTCGGCATCGTCTGGCGCATCGACGACGGCGACGAGAAGCCGCACCCGAACCCCGAGCAGGCCTTCGCCGATTTCCTGGAGACGTATCCGGAGATCGGCAAGCAGTTCGCGCACGCGCGCAACGAGCGCGAATGGGTGAGCGCGGGCCGGTTGCAATACTCGTCGACACAAACGGTCGGCGACCGGTGGTGCCTCACCTCCAACGCCGCGGGCTTCATCGATCCGCTGTTCTCCCGCGGCATGCAGAACACGGCGGTCGTGGTGGATCGGCTGGCCGAGCGGCTCATCGAACAATTCGAGGGCGGCTTCACGCCGCGCACGTTCGACGACATCGAGCAGATGCAGGCCAGCCTGATCGAGGAGAACGATTTCATCGTCGGCAACGCCTTCCGTTCCTTCACCGACTACCGACTCTGGAACGCCTGGTTCCGGGTCTGGCAGGTCAATCAGGTGACGGGCACCATGCGCACCGAAGCCAGATTGCGCCAGGTCGCCGAGCACGCCGCCGCTCGCGCCGCCGGACAGGGCGCGCTACCGAAGACCGCCGCGGCGCCCGGCGCCGGGCTGGACGGCTTCATCGACGCGTTCTACCAGAAGTCCGATCAGATCATGGAGTCCTACTGGCGCAAGGACATCAGCCTCGAAGCGGCGGTCGCGCAGTTCGGCACGCTGTTCGCCGATGTCGACTTCGTGCCACCGTCGTTCGGCCTGACGGATATGTCGCAGCCGTACTTCGACATCGATATGGCCAAGGTGGACAGCGCGATCGAGTGGGCGCGTACGGCCCGACCGGGCATTCGCGAGCTTTATCTAGGCGGCCTGCCCGCCGCGGAGAGTTAGGTGGATATGAAGGGGGTAGCCATCTCGTCCTACAGCGATCGGGTAGCGGCCGCCGTCTCCGGTTCGCTGAACGGGCTGCTCAGATTCGACCGGTCCATGGTGACGTCGCTGGACGGCCTCGAGCCCGACGAGGCCGAGCAGCCGATCGTCGTCATGCTGCGCGCCTACCTGTATCTGCTCGGCGGCGTCCGGCCGCCGGCCGAGGTGGTCGACGCGCTGCGCCGGATCGACGCAGGCACGCTGTCCGCCCTGGAAGCCGCCCACCTCGACGCGATCCGGCACCTGCTGCACGGCGCGTACGGCGCGGCGGGCGACACCCTGCTCGACATTTCCCGGCAGTTCCCGACCGACGAATTGGCCTTGGCCGCAGGGCATCAGGTCGATTTCCTGACCGGTGCGACGGAGACGCTGCTGTCGCGCCTGTCCAGCAGTCCGCTGTTGACCGAGGGCGCGACCGAGACCTACCCGTACCTGCTGGCGATGCTCGCTTTCGCCTACGGCGAGAACCACGAGTTCGCCAAGGCGTACGAGGCGGGTAGCCGCGCGCTGTCGCTGGCCCCGCAGGACAACCCGTGGGCGGTGCACGCCTGTGCGCACGCGCTGTTCGAGAGTCGCGACCACGGCGCCGTCTCGGAGCTGTTGTCCGCCACGCGCGGCCGGTGGAACTCGGAAAGTTGCCTGCTGCGTACGCATCTCAGCTGGCATCACGCGTTGAACTCGATGGCCGAGTCCGACCACGACGCGCTGACCGGCCTCACCGGCGATGTCACCGCCGTGCTGGCCACCGAGTGCTCGGCCATGCAATTCTGCGACGCGGTCTCCCTGCTGTGGCGATTGCGGCTGGCGGGCATTGTCGGGCCGGACGATTTCGCCGCGGTCGCGGACAAGGCACTGGATATCCGCGGTGCGTCGAACTCGGCCTTCGTCGATCTGCACGTGCTGCTGGCGATCATCGGCGCCGATCGATACGAGCCGGCCATGCGGCTGGCCCAAGAAATAGGTGCGGACGCCACGGATATGGCGGCGCACCTGACCGGAACCCGCCGCACCGCGGTCGGCGTGGCCGAAAGTTTCCTCTATTACTGCCAATCGAACCCGGAACAAGCAGTGCGACGCTTGATTTCGGTGCTGCCCGCCGTGGTGGGTATGGGCGGCAGCATGGTGCAACGCGATCTCGCGCTGGAACTTCTGGTCACCTGCACGCACGGCCGTGGATTGGATGTGACCGTCCCGGCCGGAGTCGGCATCGATAGACGTCCACTGGTGACGTATCTCCGCTCGTGAAGGGAATGATCGACATGGATACCGATTCGTATCCCCTCTGCACCGACCTCATCACCGGCCCGGCTGCCTGGAAGAGCAGCGATTTCACCGATCCCGCCCAGTGGACGACGCCGCTGACCGCCGACGATATCGGCGAGCTGTTCGAAGCGCTGCAATACGCTCGGCGAACCGGCAAAGAGCTCGGTAGCATTACCCGCGAAGACTTTCCGCTCGACGGTCTCGCGCAGAAGCTGAAAGCCGTTTCCCACGAACTCACGTCGCAGAGCGGGCTGGCCGTGCTGAGCGGTTTCCCGATCAGTGCCGACATCCCGCGCGCCGATATCGAGCTGATGTACTGGGGTTTATGTGCGCACCTCGGGCCCGCGGTGACGCAGAACGCGCGCGGCGAAATCATGGTGCCGGTCAAGAACTATGGCAACGGTGGACTGTTGAACGCGGCTACCCGCGGTTATCAGACCAACGAGGCGCTACCGTTCCACACCGATAGCTCCGACATCGTCGGCCTGCTGTGCCTGCAATCCGCAGGCGAGGGTGGATTGAGCAGCATCACCAGCTCGATGACCATTCACAACGAACTGCTGCGCAATCACCGGGAACTGCTCGGCCTGTACTACGCCGGTTTCTATTACGACCGGCGCGATGAACAGCTCGAGGGAGAAGTGCCGTACTACCGCAATGCCGTCTTCGCCTGGCACGAGGGCAGGCTCACCTGTCGTTATTATGTGCGGCACTTCATCGAGTCCGCGCACGAGAGATTCGATCTGGAGCTGTCGCCGGTGGAACGATTGGCGCTCAAAACGTTCGAGGAGATCGCCGACCGGCCGGAAAACAAGATCACCATGCGGATCAATCCCGGCGATATCCAGTTCTTGAACAACAATGTCGTCGTGCACGCCCGTACCGCATTCGTCGATGCCGATGAGATCAACCGTGAACTACTGCGGGTCTGGCTGAACCCGTTCGACGCGCCGACCCCGCCGCCGGGGCATGCCGCGTTCCGAGAAGGTATGCCGCAGAAGCAGATTCGCTGACCATCGCCGACACGCGTGGCATGCCTTGCGTGTTCGGCTTCCGAAAGAGGTCCGTAGTGCTAAATTCTAGTCTCGCCACTGGATTCCAGTTTCGCAATATTGCTGTTCGCACCGTGGGGAGCGTAATTTGAGGCGCGTACGTCCGATTGCTGTTGTCGCGCTGGCCCTGGTGGTCGCGCTGTCGAGTGCCTGCGGGACCGGCGGTGAGGTCGGCCCCGACGGGACCGACGGAAGCCAGTCGACCCAGGCCGCGACCCCACCGGACGATCAGTTGAACCTGAACGGCACGGTGAACGTGCGATTCGCGCTGGAGCCGGCCAGCCTGAACACCTTCACCACGGCCGGTGTCGCACTGGACCAGGTGCTGCTCGACAACGTCTACCAGGGCCTGGTCGCGGTCGACACCAACGCCAAGGATCAGCTCGTGCCGTCGCTGGCCACCTCGTGGGAGCAGTCGCCCGACGGCCTGACCTACACCTTCCGCCTGGTGCAGAACGCGAAGTTCCACGACGGCTCGCCGTTGACCTCGGCGGACGTCGTATGGTCGCTGCAGCAGGTGATCGCGCCGGGCTCGAAGTCGTTGCGCGCGCAGGACTTCAAGTCGGTGGCCGACGTTTCCGCGGCCGACCCGGCCACCGTGACGATCCGGCTGAAGCAGCGCGATACGACCCTGCTGTGGAACCTGGCCCATCGCGGCGGCATCGTCTACAAGAGCGGTACCGACTTCGCCACCCTCGACGGTGCGGAGAACGGTTCCGGGCCGTTCCGGGTGACCCAGTGGAACCGCGGCTCCACTCTCACGCTGTCGCGGTGGGACGACTACCGCGGTCCCGCGCCGAAGGTGGCAAAGGTGGTGTTCCACTACATCATCGAGCCCAACACCGCGAACAATGCCGAACTGACCGGGCAGATCGATATCCTGACCGCGTCCGATCCGACCCTGCTGCAAGCGTTCCGCGGCCAGGAGGACAAGTTCAGCGTGCTGCGCGGCACCAGCACCGACGAATACACCCTCGCGTTCAATGAGGCCAATCCGGTGCTGGCGAACCCTGATGTGCGCCATGCCATTCGGCAGGCGCTGGACAAGGACGCCATCATCAAGACGTTCGGCGCCGGCATCCGCATCGGCGGCCCGGTGCCACCGCAGGATCCCTGGTACGAGGACCTGAGCTCGCTGGACCAGTACAACCCGGAGAACGCGCGCAAGCTGCTCGCCGCCGCCGGATACGGGAACGGCCTGCAACTGACCGTGGAGTACCCGAACCACTACATCCCCGCGCTCAGCGACATTCTCGTGTCCAACCTGAAGGACGTCGGCATCACGCTCAACGTTCGGGTGGTGGAGTTCCAGACCTGGCTGTCGAAGGTGTACAAGAACCACGATTACGAGCTGAGCGTGGTGATCCACGCCGAGGCCCGCGACATCGGCAACTACGCCCGCCCCGAGTACTACTTCGGATACGACAACAAGCAGGTGCAGCAGCTGTACCGCGACGCGCTGACCGCGGAGACCGAAGACGCGCGTAACGACCTGCTGCGCAAGATGACTCGGCAGATCGCCGAGGACGCGCCGTGTGACTGGCTGTTCCTCGTCGAGCTGAACACGGTGGTGCGCAAGGGCATCTACGGCGTGCCGCAGCACGAGACCAACAACCGGTTCCCGCTGAGCAAGCTGGCGGTCGCCAAGTGACGGAGGTGTTTTGCTCTGGTATCTGATCCGGCGAGCGGGGCTGCTCCTGCTGTCGCTCGCGGTGGCGAGCGTGCTCATCTTCGCGATGCTGCGCTTGCTGCCCGGCGATGTCGCGGCCACCGTCGCGGGCATCCAGGCGACGCCGGAGCAGATCGCCGCCCTGCGCGCCGACCTCGGCCTGAACCGGTCGCTGCCCGAGCAGTATCTGTCCTGGATCGGCGGTGTCTTCCACGGTGACTTCGGGCATTCCCAGCTGAACGGCACCTCGGTGGGGGCCGAGCTGGGCGAGAAGCTCGCCGTCACCGCGCCGTTGATCATCGGATCGCTGCTGATCGCCCTGGGGCTCGCGGTGCCGCTCGGCACCTGGGCCGCGGTCCGGCATCGCACCAAGACCGGTGAGGCGGCCAACGCCCTGTCCCAGCTCGGCACCGCGGTGCCCGGTTTGTGGCTGGCGATGCTGCTGATCCTGGTCTTCGCGGTGGAGCTGCAAGTGCTTCCGGCGCAAGGGTTTCCGGTCAACCGATGGGAGCAGCCCGACGACGCGGTGCGCAGCCTGATCCTGCCGTGTGTCACCCTCGGGTTGTCCGAGGGCGCGGTGCTGTTCCGCTTCGCGCGCTCGGCCATCCTGGGGGTGCTGTACTCGGAGTATCTGCGTACCGCGCGCGCCAAGGGCATGACCCGGACGCAGGCGTTGGTGCGGCACGGTTTCCGCAATGCCGCGCCGTCGGTGGTCTCGATCCTCGGCTTGCAGTTCGCGGTCCTGATCGTCGGGGCCGTGGTGATCGAGCGGGTGTTCACGCTGCCGGGTGTGGGCAGCATGCTGCTGTCCGACGTGGCGAACCGGGATCTGGTGAAGGTCCAGGGCGAGGTGCTGTTGATCGTCTCCGCGGTGCTGGTACTCGGCTTCGTCGTCGATATCGTGCACCGGCTCATCGACCCCCGGCTGGAGGCCAGGCTGTGATCCATGCCGTCAACCGGCCCAAATGGGCGCGCAGGCGCCGCGCCCTGCAGGTGATGGGCGCCGCGCTGATCCGAAGGCCCAGTGGGGTTTTCGGGTTGATCATGGTGGGCACGCTGGTGGTCGCCAGCCTGGTGTCGCTGTTCTGGACCCCCTACGATCCGCAAGCCACCAACCCCGGCCGGGCCTGGTTGCTGCCGCTCAGCAACGGCCATCTGCTCGGCACCGACCGGGTCGGGCACGACGTCTTCAGCCAGGTGCTGGCCGGCGCGTGGCAGACGCTCGCGGTGGCTTTGGTGGTCGCGGCGATCGCGGGCGTGCTCGGCCTGATCCTGGCGCTGGCCACCCAGCTGACCCCGCACCTGGTCGGCTCGGTGGTGGTGCAGCTGATCGACATCATGATCGCGTTCCCGGCGCTGCTGCTGGCGATGGTGCTGGCGGCGGTCTACGGCGGCTCGATGATGACGGTGGCGGTCGCCATCGGCATCAGCTCGGGCGTCGCGGTGGCCCGGGTCGCGCGGGCCGAGGTAGCCCGGGTGCTGACCAGTGATTTCGTGCTGGCCGCGCGCGCGTCCGGCGCGTCCACCGCTCGGATCGTGCGCAAACACCTGCTGCCCGCCATCGCGCCGACGCTGATCGTGCAGCTGTCCTGGGTGATGGCCTTGGCGGTGCTCGCCGAGGCGGCCCTGACCTACCTCGGCTACGGCAGTTCACCGTCGGCGCCGTCCTGGGGCGGCATCCTGCGCGCGCAACAGGACTACATCAAGGTGCGGCCACTACTGGTGGTGTGGCCGGGCTTGGCGGTGGCGCTCACCGTGCTCGGCTTCAATCTGCTCGGTGACGCCCTGCGCAGCGTGACCGATCCGCGGCTGCGCAAGGGGGTGCCGGTGCGATGACGCTACTGAAGGTGACCGACCTGACGGTCGAGATCGGCGAGCAAATCCTGCTCGACCAGGTCGACCTGGCCATCGACGCCGGTGCCCGCCTCGGCCTGATCGGCGTCTCCGGATCCGGGAAATCCCTGCTCGCACTGGCGATCATGGGCCTGCTGCCGGAGGAGGCGCGGGTGCGCGGCAGCATCACCCTCGACGGTGTCGAACTGATCGGCCGCAGTGACCGGCAGCTGTCGAAGGTGCGCGGCAGCCGGATGGCCATGGTGTTCCAGGAACCGCTGTCGGCGTTGAATCCGCTGATGCGGGTCGGCAGGCAGATCGCGGAACCGCTGCGGCTGCACCAGGGCATGGGACGTCGGCAGGCCCAGGCCGCGGCGACCGAACTGGCGGCCCGGGTGGGGCTGCCGGATCCCGCGCATACCGTGCGCGCCTTTCCGCATCAGCTCTCCGGCGGGCAGCGGCAGCGAGTCGGCATCGCGATGGCGCTGGCCGCCCGGCCCGCGCTGTTGATCGCCGACGAACCGACGACCGCGCTGGATGTCACGGTGCAGGCCGAAATCCTGGCGCTGCTCCAGGATTTGGTGTCCGAGCAGGGTTCGGCGCTGCTGTTCGTCACGCACGATCTCGCGGTGCTCGCGCAGATGACGCAGCGCGTGGTGGTGCTCGGCCAGGGGCGTGTCCTCGAGGACGGCGACCTGGGGGAGATCCTGCGCGGATCGACCCATCCTTACTTGCAGACCTTGTTGGAGCTGGCGCGGGCCTCGTCGTTCCGCCGGAGCTCCGGCACCGCCCGACTGGGTGCCGACAGCGACTCGGCGGAGGTGGTCTCGTGATCCTGCTGGAGGCCGAAGGATTGAGCCGGTCGTTCCGGTTGCCGCGCACCAGCCTGTTGCACCGCGCACCGCAGCGGCACGCGGTGTGCGACGTCGACCTCACACTCGCGGAGGGCAGCCATCTCGGCATCGTCGGCGAATCCGGTTCCGGCAAGTCGACTTTGCTGCGTTTGCTCCTCGCCCTCGACCGACCGGATCAAGGCGTGGTCCGGTATCAGGGCAAACCGGTGACCGGTCGCGATCTGGCCTGGTTCCGCCGGGAAGTCCAAGTGGTGCTGCAGGATCCACTGAGTTCGCTGGATCCGCGGATGATCGTCGGCGACTCGATCGCCGAACCCCTGGAATGCCTGCGCATACCGGGTAACCACGACTACCGGGTGGCCGAGCTGCTGGTGGCGGTCGGGCTGGAACCCGATGCGACAGCGCGCTATCCGCACGAATTCTCCGGCGGACAGCGCCAGCGCATCGCGATCGCCCGCGCGCTCGCGCCGAATCCGAAGGTGCTCGTCGGCGACGAACCGTTCTCCGCGCTGGACGCGCCGACCCGCGCCCAGATCATCGAGCTGCTGCGCGATCTGGTGCAGCGATTCGGGCTGTCGCTGATCCTGGTGTCCCACGATGTGGGTGTCGTGCAGCAGCTGTGCGATCAGCTGCTGGTGATGAAGGACGGGGTCATCGTCGAGCGCGGTACTGCGGAGACGGTGCTGGAGAATCCCCAGCACCCCTACACGCAAGCCCTGCTCGACGCGGTCCCCATGCTGCCGTTCTGAGCCGAATCCTGTTCCGCTGTCAGTTGTTCAACGCGGTAACCACGAGCCGTGCGCCACGTGCGGGCACGTTGGTGATGTTGCGGACGCGCCCACGCTCGGGTGCACCGGGCAGCGCGAGCTGGTAGCGGGTCAGCACCGCCCGCAGCACTACGGCGCCCTCCATCAGCGAGAAGCCCGCGCCGATGCACCGGCGCACCCCACCGCCGAACGGCAGCCAGGTATTCGGCGCCACCGTGCCTTCGAGGAAACGCTCGGGCCGGAAGCGTTCCGGTGCAGGATGATTGGCCGGATTCTGGTGGGCCAGCACGATCGACGTCGACACCCGGGTGCCACGCGGCAGCGGCACGCCACCGATCGTCATGTCCTTGGTGAGCTGGCGCTGCACCCGGCCGATCACCATCCGGTGGCGCAGTGCCTCTTTCACCACCGCCTCCAGGTATTTGTCGTCACCGTCGCGGGCGGCCTGCCTGGCCCGATCCTGCACCTCCGGGGCGGCGGCCAATTCGTGCAGCGCCCAGGACAGTGCCGACGCGGTGGTCTCATGACCCGCCAGCAGCAGCGTGACGAGTTGGTCGCGCAGCTCCGCATCGCTGAGCGGCGCCGTGCCGGGATCGTCACCGGAGCCGACCGCCAGCAGCCGGGACAACACATCGGCGTGCTGATCGATCTCCGGATGCGCTCGGCGACGGGCGATTTCGGCGTAGAGCAGCTCGTCGACCGCGGTGAGGGCGTCGGCCATCCGCCGCCACGGCCCGAACCGCCGCAGCAGCGGCCACTTCCAGCCGAGTAGCACCACCGGGCTCATGTCGGTGATCCGGCGCAGCTGCGGGGTGAGCTCGGCCCTGCGCTGCTCGTCGGCGACGCCGAAGACCACCTGCGTGATCACATCGAGCGTCAAATCCTCCATCCGGCTGAGGATGTGCTCGGTCGAACCGGCGGTCCACCGCTCCACCTGGGTCTTGGCGATGTCCTCGACCAGGGCGCGGTAGCCGTTGAGGGCCGCGCCGGCGAAGGCCGGCATCAGCAGCCTGCGGGCGCGGGCATGTTCGCTGTCGTCGGTGAGCAGCACCGAGTGCTCGCCCATGATCATCGACAGCTCCCGATAGGCCTCGCCCGCATGCAGATCGGCCGGACCGGCGGTGAAGATCTCCTTGATGTGGTCGGGCCGGGAGAACACCACGATGCGCTCCGGATACGGCGGCAGCAGCCGCACCGTGAAGACGTCACCGAAGCGGCGCGCTTGGGCGCCGAGGAACTGGGCGTGCCGTTTGGTGTGCAGCACGGTCTGAAGTAGCCGCGGTAACCGTGGGGCCGGTGGGTACGCGCCGGTCATGGGGTGGTCCTTTCCGCCTGGTCGTGCTGGAGCCGCTCCGCCGCCGTCGCGCGCCGCGCGAGGCCCTCGATGACGAGGAAGGCGACCGCACTGAGCGCCGCTGCGGCGATCGGGAGCGCGAAGGGGCTGAACAGGGACAGCGTCACGCCACCGGCGATGCTGCCGAGGGTGACGCCCAAATAGGTCGACGAGGAGTTGAGTGCCAGCACCTGGGTCGCCGAATCCGGTGCGGCGTCGAGCAGCATCGTCTGCATGGCGGGGGCGGTCCAGTAGAGCGCCAACGACCACACCAGCGTCAGCGCCACCAGCACGGGCATCGGGATGGGCGCGAAGATCGTCAGGATCGAGAAGACAACCATGGTGCCCAGGAACAGGCCGAACCCGATGCGCAGCGCGGCCGACGCGCCCTTCTTGTCCACGAAGATGCCGCCGGCCACCGAGCCGATCAGGCCCGCGATGCCGGCCACCGCGAACAGCAGACCGCGTTGGCGCAGTGAGGTATTCGAGAAGTCTGCCGCGAACGGCCCGAAATAGGTGAACATCATCAACGCGCCGCCGAGCAGGATGGTGTTGCCGAGCAAGACGGTGAGCACCGGCCTGCTGGACAAAGCCGTGAGATGTGTTCGGGCCGAGACTATTTCGCCGGGCGCGCGCAGATACTTACGGACACCGAACAGCATCGCCATCGACAACACGCTCAACCCGGCGAAGACGACGAAGTTGCCGCGCCACCCGAAGACGCTGGCGATCAGCGTGCCGAACGGCACCCCGAGCGCGAGGGCGCCGACGATGCCGGAGGACACGATGCCGATGTAGGCGCTGCGCTTCTCCGCAGGCGCCAGCGTCGGCGCGAGCGCGAACATGGCGGGCAGGCAGGCGGCGGCAGCAGCGGCGGCCAGCACCCGCAGCACCATCAGCACCCAGAACGTATCGACAATGGCGGACAGCAGATTCGCCAGGGTGAAGACTATCGATGCGATGACGAAGACGCTGAGTCTAGTGCGGCGGGCCGACGCGAACGCGATCAGCGGTGCGCCGATCACCAGCACCAGGGAATAGGCCGAAACCAGCTGTCCCGCCGTGGATTCCGAGACACCGAGGTCGGCGGCCAGTTCGGGGAGCACGCCCGCGATCATGTAATCGTCGGTGTAGAAGACGAATACGGCGAAGGTGATCGCTATCAACCAGAACGGCATCGGGCCTCCAGTGGGACGAGTGGTCAGTGAATGAGGTAGTCCACGGCGATCTGCTGCGGGTCGATGCGCAGCGACTGCTGCCTCATTGTCGATCGATCGAAGGTTCCGGTGGCGTAGATCGCCGCCCAGTCCCGGTGATACAGCGGATCGCCATCCCACGGCCGCCACGCGGTGTGCGGCGTCAGCGTGACGCGGCCCTTGTCGATCCAGGGCCGCAGCAACTCGGCCCGCTCCTCGGTTTCGACGTCGCTGGTGAGCCGACCGGCGCCGTCGGCCAGCCAGCGCAGCAGCGCGTCGCAGTCGACCGGGGACGAGCGCGCCGGGTTGATCAGATGCCCGTCGAGGCGCAACCTGCGCAGCAGCGCGTCGTCGACGAAGTTCACCACCTCCGGTATGCCGGGCAGCGCGACGACCATCAGATGCGCGAAGCGGGTCGGCAGGTGCTCCAGTGGCGTGGCCGCCACGCTGCCGAACGGATGCGCGGTCCGGCACCGCGGCCGGACAACGGTCACCCGGGCGCCGAGCCCGGCCAGGGTTTCCGCGATGGTGCGGCCGAACGCGCCGTAGCCGACCACGAGGGCGTTGCGCCGGTGAAAAGGCTTGGGCGCGTCGTCGATCGGGTCCTTGGCACAGTGCAGGACGTGCTGGGTGATGACGTACTCCGACAGCGACGGCGCGTAGGCCCTGGCACTCCGGGTCACCAGGTTGTTGCGCGCGAGCGTGGGAATGTGCGGATAGTTCGGCCCGGACGACACCAGGTGCACCCAGGAACCCCGTGTCATGGAGGAGGTTTCGGCCAGCTCGTCGTCGGTGAGGTCGTGCGCCGCGAGGGCGACCATCCGGTGGCCGAGCGGGGTGCCCGGCGCCACCGGCTCGACCCGCACCGGGTGGGCCCGCAACGCACCGGCCACGGTGACCGGATCGGTCGAGGTCCCCAGGCAGTAGAGCGTCGACGGGTCGACGGTGACGGCGCGCATCAGCTGGTCAGCGCCAGCGGAGCCCGGATATGTCCGTGTAGGACAATGGAATCCCGCCATTGGCGGCCCGGTAGCAGTCTGGCGTTCGGGTAGGCGGAGAGGAAGCTGCCGACCGCCACCTGCCCCTGGACCTTCGCCAGGGAGGCGCCGAGACAGCGGTGCACGCCGGTGGAGAAGCTCATGCTGGTCCGGGCGGCGACGTTGGCCACGTCGAGCCTGCCCGGGTTCGGGTAGGCGCGGGTGTCGTAGTTGATCGCGCCGACCCAGATCAGCGCCCCGGTGCCGGGGGCGACGACCCGATCGCCGATCTTGGTCTCCACCCGCGCGGTGCGGTGCGTCAGCTGGATGGGGGAGTCGTAGCGCAGCAGCTCCTCGAACCAGGGATCGGTCAGGCGGCCGTCGGCGAGCACCTCGGTGCCCAGGCCGTGTTCCAGCACGGTGACAATGGAATTCGCGATGAAGCTGACCGTGGTTTCGAAGCCGGCCGCGAAGACGAAGCCCACCAGGGTGAGCATCTCCCCGAAGGTGAGTTCGCCCGCGAGGTGCATTCGCACGCAGTCCTTCAAAAACCCGTCCTGGAGCTGATCGGGATCTCGCTTGCAGTCCGCGACGAAGGCGGTGAACTTGCGTGCCTCGGTCATACCGCGCCGGTACTCCGGAAAGGTGATACCGACGTCGAGCAGTTTGGCGCCGCGCCCGCCGAGCGAGTCGAGCATGGCGTCGCCGAGATCGGGAATGCCGAGGAAATCGGAGATCACTCGGATGGGGATCTTGCGAGCGAAATCGGCGACCAGATCGATGTTCTCGCGGCCGTCGAGTTCGGCGAGCACCGTCTCGGTGTGCTTGGTGATGACGTCGATCGAGCTGGTCACCGCGCGATGGGTGAACATCGGGAAGACCAGCTTCCGCAACCGGGTGTGCTCGGGCGGATCCATGAAGACCAGGGCGGGGGCGTCGAGCGCGATGGGCACCGAACGCCGGGTCAGCCACCGGTAGAACCCGGCGGTCGGCGGCAGCGCCACGGGCTGGTCCGCGGACCAGTCGTTGCTCCGCAGGATTTCTTCGCTCTCCTCGTAACCGGTCACCACCAGCCCGGCGGCGCTGTCGTGCACGCCGGCGTCCGCGCCGATCTTGGTCAGGATCGCCCGGTAGGGATCGCCCTTCTCCGGTGGCCGGAGAAAGAGCCTGCCGACGTCGTTCTCGTCGCCGAGCATCGAGTCGGGCAGCAGCCGCAGCGGACCGTGTAGCAGGAACCAGCGAATCGGATCAGTGACCACCGAGCTCACGGAGGACAACGTCGACACCCCCTTGGCGTTTCATTGCGGCGTAGAAGTTTTCGCGTTCGAAGCGGAACAGCGCGGCTTGCTTGTGCGGTAGATCGATCTCGCCGAGTTCGTGGCCGTCCACGATCTTGCACACATTCCGGTCCAGCGTGCGGACCAGCTGATTGGAGGCGGTCGGATCCGAGATGACGCCGGTGCAGTCCGGGTAGGTCTCGAAGACACCGGCGATGAGCGCGACCCAGAACGGCAGGGCGTACCCGAAGTAGTCGGGTTCGCCGATGCAGCCGTGCATGCCCATATCGCGGTCCGGCGTGTCGTAGTAGTCCGCGACCACGTCGAGCGCGACGCGGTACAGCTCGACGTAGCCGCCGCGCTGCCCGTCCTGTCCGACGAGGAAGGGCCGAGTCTTGTTGTCGGAGAATTGGAACTCGATCTCGGCCTGCCAGCCGTCGCGGTCCCAGTCCTTGTGCATCGCGAACTGCACGTGTGGCTGCGCCATCCAGTGCACCACCTGGTCGATCTCGGCGGTGGTGGCCGGGGTGACCGGCGTGAGCTGCCACGGTGGCGGGAGCGTCGGCACCCGCCACTCCTGAAAGGCGAAGTCGGTCAGCGGTTTCCCGTAGCGCCGGGACCGATCGATGGGCTGTCGTCTACTCGCCACTCATTGCACCTCGTTCGCGACCGCCAGCAGTTCGAGTGCGGCCAGCACGGCTTCGGTGCGGCCGGTGAGCCGGGCCCGCCCGCCCAGGGTGATGCGATCGAAGGTCGCCTCGACGCCGGAGTGTTCGATGCGGTCGGCCCCGGCGACCGGGCGGCCGACGTGCCACAGCCACCCGCCCGAGACCTCGGGGTCCACCTTCGGCTCGGACCAGTCGAGCCCGGCCTGGATGCGGAGGTTGAGCAGCTCGAGATCGGTGCCGGTGATCACCCTGGATTGGAATGGGACCTCGCCGCCGGACGCTCGCGCGCACACCTCGCTGACGACGATGTCTTCGAAAGTGTCACCGCTGGACAGGTATTCGACATGGGCGGTGAAGATTCCGTCGAGGCCGAGCGCCGTGCAGGTGCGCACGGCGAGCTCGGCCAGCCGCGCCTCCGTCGCCGGGGCGACGCGCGCCGAACCCGAGGGGCCGCCCTTGGTGAGGTCCAGCAGCGAACGGATGTAGAGCCCCGAAAACAGGTGTGTCACAGTGCCGTTCGCGATGAGCACCTCGGAATGGAACTGCGGGCCTTCGAGCAGCCGTTCGACCGTACCGTCGCCGAGGGCGGCGGTGTCGACGTTGTCGAACCGTTCGATCCGGATCCCGCGCAGGTTCGCCTCCGCGGCCGGCTTGACGATGACCAGCTCGTCGTCGTCGAATCCGGTACAGCCACCGGCCTTCTCGACGCTGCCGCCCGTCACGATCAGCGTCTCCGGGACCGGGATGCCCGCTGCTTCCAGTGTCCGGCGCATGACGCCCTTGTGCCGGTAGTTCTCCAAGGAGCCGACGGGGATCGGGGAGCTCAGGCCGAACTCATCGCACAGCTGCGCGGCCAGGCCGAGCAGATATTCGTCATTGGTGACAATGGCGGTGGTCCCGGCGGGGATCAGCGACCGCCACTCGTCGATCTCGGCGATGCGCTCCTCGCCGATCCCATCCAGCGCCACATCGGCATCGCGGACCAGGGGCACCTCCCCGGTCCGCAGTATGCGCAGGTCGGCGCCGGACGCCCTGACGGCGGAACCGAATTCGGTCACCCCGACACTGCCGAGTGATTGCTTCGCCTGCAACAGCACCACCGTTGCGCGATCACCTGATGACAACACGCCTCCAAGCCTCGAGGTGCTGGTCGACGCGCTGGCAACCGGTGACGACGGAGTCCGGATCGCGCGCCAGCGATATACGGATCAGATCGGTGCCGAGGTGCGGCTGCGCCCAGTAGAAAAGCTCGCCGGGCAGCACGTGCACGCCGACCTCGCCCAGCTCAGCGTACAACGCGTTGGCCGCGACGCCTTCCGGAAGCCGGAAGGTATCGACCGAGATCCGGGAGTCCGGGTAGGCCGGTGTCAGCTTGATGTTGTTGCGCGCCAGGCTGCGATTGCTCTGAATGCCGTCGCGCAGGAGGTCGTAGCCGCCGTGCACGCCGTCGTCGGCGAACAATTCGATTACCCGCAGGATGAACGGCGACGCCGAAAGCATGTGGTCGGAGTACATCCGGGCCAGGGGCAGCGGATTGCCGGCGTTCCAGTTCAGGAACCCTGCCTTCAATTCCTGTAGCGGCCAGAGCTTTCCGGTGTCCTCGATGATCACCCAGTCGAGGTCGTAGCGCGCGAGCACGGCGTACATGTCGTACTGCGCCCGCAGATCCTGTGCCCGGAAACAGGAGTCGATCACGAGCACGGTGTCGCGGTCGGCGCAGGCGGCGGCGAGCCGGTGCAGCCGGTCCTGGTCGATCACGGTGCCGGTCGGATTGTTCGGCGAGACGGTGAACAGCACCCCGTGCGCGGGCGGCAGGTGCTCCAACGGCCCGGTCGCCAACTCGGCTTCGGCGACCGACCGAATGTTCAGCCCGTGCCCGGCCAGCAGGTCGTGCAGGTTGTCGAAGGTCGGCTCGACCATCACCACCGGCCGGTCGGCGAGGCGGATCGCCTTGCCGATCATGTCGATGGCGGTCGAGGAGGAGTAGCAGCTGCGGAAGTCGACGTCGTCGGCGAGCGCGCCGTGCTGGCCGATCGAGGACAGGAACGCGTTGCGCGAACTCTTCTCCACCACGTCGACCGGCAGCTTGCGCGTCTGCGCGAAGATCTCCGCGAAGCCCGCGACGATTTCGGTTTGACTGGGCGACAGCGACATTCGTGGGTGCCCGTCGGACAGGTTGACACCGTCGACGAGCGCCCTGACTTCCAGGTCGGTGATGTTATCGGGCATGCAGACGACCATCCTGTTGCGTCGTGGTCCGCCGGGCGGCAGCGGCGAGGGTCATGATTTCGAAGATCACCGCGACACCCAGGTGCGCGGTGATGTCGGCGGTGTCGTACGGCGGCGAGATCTCGACCAGCGAAACCGTGCGAATGTCCGGCAGGTCGAGTTCACGGAGCAGCCGCAACGCGAAGGCAGAGGAGGGGCCGCCGACTTCCGGCGTTCCGGTACCCGGCGCGCACGAGGGATCGACGAAGTCGATATCGAAGGTCAGCGCGACCGGATTCCTACCGACCTTGTCGCGCACGATCCGGCCGAGTTCCCGGCAGCCGAGCTCGATCGCCTCGTCGCTGTGGATCACGGTGAAACCGAGCCCGTCGTCGGCCAGGTCCTCCCGTGGCACGCTGCCGCGCATGCCGATCTGGATGCTGGTCGTCGGGTCGATCAACCCCTCTTCGGCCGCCCGGCGGTACACCGTGCCGTGGAAGTGCTTGACCCCGAAGTAGTCGTCGAGCACGTCCCGGTGTGCGTCGAGCTGCACCAGCGACAGCGGCCCGTGTTTCTTTGCGGCCGCGCGTAATTCGGCGATCGCCAGGCTGTGGTCACCGCCGATGAGGATCGGCAGCGCGCCGATACCGTGCACGGCGTCGACGCTCTTCTCGATGAGCTCGAGCGTTTGCAGGTGGTAGCCCGGCACAATGTGCACGTCGCCGCCGTCGACGACGGTGAGCAGATCGGTGATGACCAGCCCGCGTTCCCGGCTGCCCAGCCGGGCGAGCGTGCTCGCCGAACGCACGGCCTCGGGTCCGAAGCGCGCGCCGCTGCGGTAGCCGGTGGCGCCGTCGATCGGCACGCCGAGGATGACGGCGTCGACGCCGTCCTGTTCGGTCAGCTCCCGCACCGGCCGGTAGGGGAGCCGGAAGAAGGTCCGCGGCCCCGAACTCAGCCGGCAGACCGCCTGGCTGTCGGTGTAATCGGTCATGCTTCGGTTTCCTTGGCCCGCAACAGCATTGCGGTCACGATCCCGGTTTCGTCGAGGCCCGGAGTGTCGACATCATCCACGACCACCTCGAGGCCCTCGCTGGCGTACAGGTCCGTCCAGTACTGCTTGGGTGCCAGGCGCTGGTCGGTGAACGGGTGCAGCAGGAAGTAGTGGTTGTAGTAGTTGGTGCGGTGCGGGTCCTTCATCTTTTCCGCATCGTCCCAGCAGTAATCGATGTCGATGACCAGGAGTTCGAGGCCGGGGTTGTTGTCGAACAGCGTCCGGAGGAACTTCCGCACCCCGGCTTCGCCGTCCTGGCCCAGGATTTCGTGGATGACGAAGCTGATGATGCCGAAGTCGTAGTGGGACTCGGTCTGCTCGAGATGGCCGATCGCATCCGCGTTGACGATGTCGATCCGGTCGGCGTGCGCTGACCCGGCCACGAACTCCGTTGCGGCCGCGGCACCTTCGGGACTCGGCTCGATGCCGGTGAGCCGCATCTCCGAGTACTTGTCGGCCAGGGTGGTCAAGAAGATGCCGCTGCCGCACCCGAGATCGATGCCGCTGCGATAGCTCTTGCCGCGCTGGTCGAGCACCCGGTACATCAGCGGAATGGCGTCGTGCACACTGATCGCGCAGCTGCCCACACCGACCATGCGGCCGTCGCGCGGTACCGCGGCGGGCGAGGTGAAGCCCTGGCCGATCTCCAGGAAGGTACGGCCGTAGCCGCCGATCATCATCTGGTACCAGCCGCGCGCTTCCCAGATCTGCACGAGTTTGTCGGTGGCCCGATCGTTGTCGGTGTAGCCGGCCGTGCGCAGGAACAGTTGCAGGGCCTCGACGCGCTCGGGTGTGGTGATGACCGATTCCAGCGCCTTGCGGGCCGAAATTCCATTGACCACAATTTGTTCCAGGATGCCGTGCTCGATCAAGTTGTACAGCACTGCCGACTGCACGTATCCGCTGAACGGCTCCAGCGCTTCGATCAGGCGGTTCCGGGTAAGCATGGTGTTCATACCTCTCTTTCGGGACTTTCTCCGCCTGTCAGCCAGCGGCGAGCCGATCGGGGTCGCCGACGAAAGCAAGCTCGTATTTGTTCTGCCGATAGCCGTACGCCCCCGAGGAAAGGTTCGTGAACAACGTCCAGTCGGACAGCTGTGGCGCGGCGGGGATCAGGCCGTGCTGGGTGGTTCTGCCGGGTTTGGGGCAGATGAGATCGAGTCCGGCGATCTGCGCGAGCAGGGCGGACGCGCCCTCGATGCGCTCGGTGAAATTGCCGATGCCCTGCAGCAGCATGGTGCGGTCGGCGGCCCAGAAACCGTAACGATCGTCGAATGCCGCCGACTCGATCGCGGCGGTGAAATCACGCTGGGTGCTCGCGGCGAAACGACGAAGCTTCGCCAGGATCACGCCGGGTTCTTTGACGGAGGTCTGTCCGCCGTCGAGCACCCGCTCGGCCAGCGTGGAATACATCTCGGCCTTGGCCGCCATCCGCCCCAGCGCCTGGATCCAGGCCGGATGGGTCATGCCGGTGCGGGCGCGCAACGTATTGCACTGCGCCACCGAACCATCGATGAACACATGGGAGTTCGGCACGAACGCGTGGTCCAGTTCGATGATCGCGTCTTGTTCGTCGAGCGCGTCGATCGATTCGTCCGGAATCTCGTGTGCGGCACCGAAGCCGGCCCGGGAGTGCACCGTCACGCCGTCGCTGTCCGGCGCGATCGCGACGCACAGCGCGGTGCGGTGCTCGGCCTCGGTGAGCATGCGGTAGGGGTAGATCAGCAGCACGTCGGCGTACAGCGCCAGGGTGGCCAGCTGTTTGAAGCCACTCAGGTAGATACCGTCGGCGTCGCGGGCCACCACCTGGAGCAGCCGGTCCTCGGCGATCCGCCCGCGTTCGGAGATGTCGGAGATCGCATGCGTGAGAATCGAATTCTCGGCCCGGCACTGCCGGTGGAACTCCCGTAACTGTTCGGCGCCGTCGCCGAAGTGGTCCGCGTTGGCGGCCCAGGCGGACACGATGCCGGCCAGGAAGTCGGGGCTGCGCCCGAGCAGGCCGCCGCTGTGTGTCGCGAACCGGCGCAACTGCCCGGTGTACTCCAGAAACTGTTCGTGGGTTTCCGGCGGCGTCCAAATGCAGTCCCAGAATAATTTCAATTCCGGGTTGGTGCGCAGGCCGTCCAGGGTTTTGGCGAAGGGGGTACTCATCCGGTCCGCGAAAGCGACCGAATGATTTTCGGCCGTGCGGCTGATCTGCTGAGTTTCCAATGGACGTCCTTGCCTTAGATCTAATGCACAGCCCCACCGTTCACAAGGCGGACAACCCGAAGCCTGCCCCCGCACTTCAAGATAGTCGACCGGTCGTTGGGTAACCATTTGATGCACCTGTGACGCTGATCACATCGTACCATTTCATGATCCCTCATCAAATGAGCCCGGGCGTTATCTTATCGGCATTGATCAGGCAATATGTAAACCCCCCGATCGGGGGGTTTCGAATTCGCCGATAGCCCCCTTTTCGGGGGGTTGCGGATTCTCCGCTGTTGACGAGAATGAAGGCTGGCCGGGTGCGAAACATCCTGTGCTGCAATGGTCTCGCATCTCTGTGTCCGGCGGTGGAAGTATGCTGGAAACAGCGTTGCGAGGGGGTTGGGTCGGTGCTAGATTCGGGGCCACCAGGGGCTGAGCTCTCCCTGTTTCGGGTATTCGGTGAAAGCTCTAGAAGAATTAGAACAATTCAGGCCATGACCCCGATGTCCGAAGGGCGGTATTGGTGGAGACTAATCGGGTCGGGTCCGGTGCCTTCGATCGAACGGCGATCGAGGAATGGGTGGCAGCGAAGATAAGCCAGCTCATCGGAGCGGATCCGCAGGCGATCGACCGGACCACCACTTTCGCCGCCTACGGGTTGACGTCGTCTGACGCGGTCGGCCTCTCGGGGGAACTGGAGGAATGGCTCGGGTGCAAACTCCCCGAGACTCTGCTGTACGAGCACCCGACGCTGGAAACATTGAGCGCGGCGCTGGTCGGTGCGACCGCCGCGTCCGGCGGCATCGCGGAAGTCGCCGAATCGGACGTGCCCGACCTGGAGCCCGCCGCCGACGACGACACCATGTGCATAGCAGGCATGGCGTGCCGATTCCCCGGTGGCGCGAACTCACCACAGTTGTTCTGGCGCAACCTGGCCGACGGTATCGACACCGCCACCGACGTGCCGTCGCAGCGCTGGGACGCGCAGCGCTACTTCGATCCCGATCCGTACAGTCCCGGAACCGCTTACACGACGCGCGGCGCCTTCGTGGACGACCTCGCCGGCTTCGACGCCCGGTTCTTCGGCATCTCGCCCCGCGAGGCCCTGCGGATGGATCCGCAACAGCGCATGCTGCTGGAGACCGTGTGGGCGGCGTTCGAGGACGCCGCCATCTCCGCCGACCAACTTCGGGGCACCCGCACCGGCGTCTTCGTCGGCATGATGGCGGACAGTCGCTACGGCAATGTGCTGATCGACCACGGCGGCCGGGCGGAACTCGACGACCCGTATCTGGGTCTGGGCAGCGCGTCCAGCGTGATGGCCGGTCGGCTGTCCTACCTGCTCGATCTGCACGGGCCGAGCCTGGTCGTCGACACGGCCTGCTCGTCGTCACTGGTCGCATTGCACTTGGCGGTCAACAGCATTCGCAACGGCGAGTGCGATCGCGCGGTCGTCGCGGGCGTCAGCGCGACCGTGCACCCCGACACCTTCCTGCAGGCCTGCAAGATGCGGATGCTCGCCGCCGACGGTCGCTGCAAGACCTTCGACGCCGCGGCCGACGGGTTCCTGCTCGGCGAGGGGTGTGGCGCGGTCGTGGTCGAACGGCTCGCCGAGGCCCGCGCCCGCGGCCATCGGGTGCTCGCGGTGGTGCGCGGGTCGGCGGTCAACCAGGACGGCATGAGCAACGGACTGACCGCGCCCAACCGTGCGGCGCAGGTCGCCGTGATTCGCGCGGCGCATCGAAACGCCGGAATCAGCGCCGACAATATCGACTACGTCGAGGCGCACGGGTCCGGGACGCAGCTCGGCGACGCGATCGAGATCGGTGCGCTGACCGAGGTTTTCGGTACCGCACGGCCGGATGACCAGCCACTGTACGTGGGCGCGGTGAAGACCAATATCGGACATCTGACCGGCGCGGCCGGGATAGCCGGATTGATCAAAACCGTGCTGGCGCTGAACCGGCGCACCATTCCGCGGAATCTGCATCTGCGACAGCCGAATCCGGCGATCGACTGGGCCGCGAGCCCGGTTCGCCTGCCGCACGAGAACATTCGCTGGCCGCACGCGGACATTCGTCCGCCGACCGCCGGTATCAGTTCGTTCGGCTGGTCGGGTACCAATGCCCACGTGGTGCTGGCCGCCCCGCCGGTCGCCGCGGTCGAGCAGGAACCCGCCGACGAGCAGCGCTGGCACATCCTGCCGCTGTCGGGGCGCTCTCCCGAGACACTGACCGCCACCGCGCACGCGATAGCGGAGTACCTGCGCAGCAACCCGCGACTCAATCCGGCGGCCGTGGCCGCCACCTTGCAAACCGGGCGCAGCCCCATGCCGTGCCGCACGGCCATCGCCTTCCAGACCCTGCTCGACGCCGCCGAGGCGCTCGACGAGGTCGGGCGCCGGGTACCGGTGCAGCCCGCGCCGTCCGGCAGGCAGCCGACCGTGCGATTCATAATGCCGGGCACCGGCGATCAGTTCCCCGGCATGGGACGCGACCTCTACCGCACACACCCGGTATTCCGCGCGGCGGTCGACCACTGTGCCGAGGTGGCGGCCGAATCGCTGGGCATGGACCTGCGCACCGCCCTGTACCCGGACGCGGCACCGGCGGCGTCGGACCCCTTCGCCGCCCTGCGGCGCGACACCACCACCGGCCCCGGCGAGCTGGTGACCCGCATCGACCTGGCCCACGCGGTCATCTTCGCGTTGAACTACGCGGCGGCGCGACTGTGGCAGAGCTACGGCATCGAGCCGAGCGGCCTGCTCGGCTACAGCCTCGGCGAGTACAGCGCCGCCTGTCTCGCAGGCGTTTTCGACGTCGAGGCCGCGCTGCCACTGGTCGTGCGGCGTGCCCAACTCGTCGCGGACGCCGAGCCCGGCGCGATGCTGACCGTGGCGACCTCCGAAGACCGTATTGCCGAGTACCTCGGCCCGGACCTGTCCTGCGCCGCGGTCAACAGCCCCACCACGGTGGTGATCGCCGGTACCGAAGCCGCGATCGCTGAACTCGAACAACGTCTCGAAGCCGCCGAGATCGCCGCACGCCGGGTGCCGACCACCCGGGCCATGCATTCGCACCTGTTGAATCCCTTGCGCGAGCGGTTGATCGAGCTGTTCGACGGGGTCGAGCTGCGCGCGCCGCGAATCCCGTTCGTATCCAACCTGACCGGCGAGTGGATCAGCGACGACCGAGCACGCGATCCGCAGTACTGGGCCGAGCACATGTGCGCGACAGTCTCGTTCGCCGACGGCGTCGACACCCTGGCAGGCTCGGACCCGTGCGTGCTGGTCGACCTCGGCGCCGGGCACCTCGCCAGCCTGGCCAGCCAGACGCTGATGCAGGCCGGTGGCACCGCGGCGCTGCCCACCCTGCGGGGCTCCTCGGTGCGGGAGCCGGACCAGATGATCGTTGCCCGCACGCTCGGCCGACTGTGGGCCGCCGGGGTGGACGTGGATTGGACTCGCGCCGGATCGGCCGGGACCACGCTGTCGCTGCCGACGTATTCGTTTCAGCACGAACAGTTTTGGCCCGCGACCGAGAAGAGTGCGGTCTCGGCTCGGTCTGTCGCGGCGACCGACACTGCGGCAACGGAGGTCCTCGAACCCCAGTGGGTCACGGTGCCCGCGTCGGGTGCCGCAGACCGGCACGGTCCTTATCTGGTCTTCGCCGATCCCGAAACATGCAGCGCCGAGCTGGCCGGGTACCTGGCGAAGGCGCTCGACGGTGCCGACTGGGTAACCGTCTCGCCCGGAACCGGTTTCGAGGCGACCACCGCCGACGAGTACCGCATCCGGCCCGGCGAGCGCGCCGACTACGCCGAACTGGTCGCGGCGCTGGAAGAACGAAACCTGTTGCCGCGCACCGTAGTGCACCTGTGGTCCGTGAACGGTAAGAGCGGCGACCCGGGCGACGCCGACAGCGTGACCGCGCATCGCCGACTCGGTTACGACAGTCTGCTGGCGCTGGCCGGACAGCTGGGGCGCCGCTGCGTCGACGGCTGCCGCGTCCTGGTGGTCACCGACCACGCCCAGCTCATCGATGCCGAAGACGATCTGCATCCCGGTAAGACCACGGTGGCAGGTCCTGCGTTGACCACGAGCCAGGAGTACCCGGGCTTGGCGGTACGCACGTTCGATGTGGTCACCCCCGTCGACGACGCGGATGGCTCGTGGGACGAGCTCACCGCCGCCGTGCTCACCGAAATGCAGTGGCCGGGAAACGATCCCGCAATCGCCCGGCGTGGCAGGCGTCGCTTGGTGAAACGCTTCAGATCGCTCACCCTCGACGCACCCGCACCGTACGTGCGCGACGGCGGCGTCTACGTGATCACCGGCGGCACCGGAAGCATCGGCCTGCGGGCGGCGGCGCACCTGGCCGCCGCGGCCGCCGACGTCAAACTTGTGCTGCTGGCCAGGACACCGCTGCCGGACCTGGACGACGTTGGGCAGGCGGACGAGAAGTTGCGCGCTCGGGCGACCGCGGTCCGTGCGCTGTCCGACGCCGGTGCCGAGGTACTGGTACTGCCCTGCGACATCGGTGACCGCGACGCCACCGCCGCCGCAATGGCCTACGTACGCAACCGATTCGGCGCGATCGACGGGGTGATCCACGCCGCCGGCGTGCTGTCGCCGGACGCGTTCACCACCATCGAGGACACGTCGCCGGAAATAAGCGCTGCGCACTTCCGCGCCAAGGTCGACGGCACCCTCGCGCTGGCCGACGCACTGCGCGGCGAGCGCCCCGATTTCGTGGTCCTGCTGTCCTCGATGTCGGCGGTCCTCGGCGGCATCGGTTTCACCGCCTACGCGGCCGCCAACGCGTTCCAGGACCAGTTCGTCGCGATGCGTGGCCTGCCCGGCGGATCCGCGTGGCGTTCGGCGTGCTGGGACACCTGGCAGGACACAGTCCATTCCGGTGAAAACCCCGGTGTCGCAGACTCACTGGACAAATACTCGTTCGCCGCCTCGGACGCGCTCGACGTGCTGGACCGGCTCATCACCGGCGGCCCACGCCGCGCGGTCGTCTCCGCCGGGCAGCTGCCCGAGCGCATCGCGGCATGGGTCGGCGGCAACGACCCGCTCGCCGAGTCGGCCACTTCGCCGGGGCCGGGCACAGTCGAGCCCCTCACGGCACCGCCCGGCCGAACCATCGAGGACTACCAGCGCCGCCTCGCGGAACTCTGGCAGGACGCGCTCGGCGTCGACCAGGTCGGCCTGCACGAGAACTTCTTCGAGTCCGGCGGCAATTCGCTGGTCGGTCTGCAACTGATCAACTCGATCAAGAAACAGTTTCGCGCGGTCATCCCGACCGTGGCGTTGTTCGAGGCGCCGACGATCGCCGATATGGCCGATTACCTACTCACGGCGACCGCGCCCGAAAGGAAGTCACGGACATGAAACTTGTCGGAGTCGTCGGGGCAGGGGTGATGGGTTCGGGCCTCGCGCAAGCCCTTGCGGCGCATGGATATTCCGTGGTGCTGGTGGACCGCGCCCAGGCCCAGCTGGACCGGGCGGCGGACGAGGTCGTCCGGTACGCCCGCACCGGGCGCCTGTTCGGCCACGACACCGAGAAGTACGGTGACCTGACCCAGCGGGTGAGCTATACGACCGAGATCAGCGACCTCGGCTCGGCGGAGTTCGTCATCGAGAACATCACCGAGAACTGGTCGCTCAAGGCCGAGATCTATCCGCGACTGGACGAGATCTGCCCGCCCGAAACGGTTTTCGCGGCCAACACGTCGTGCATTCCGATCACCAAGATCGCCGGGGCCACCCAGCGGCCCGATCGGGTGCTCGGCATGCACTTCATGAACCCGGTGCCGATGAAGTCCACCGTCGAGGTGATCCGCGGCTGGCACACCTCCGAGGCCACTATCGCCACCGCGCTGGAGCTGCTCGAAGGCTTGGAGAAACGCGGCATCGTCGTCAACGACATGCCGGGCTTCGTCTCCAATCGGGTGCTGATGCTCATGGTCAACGAGGCGATCTTCTTGCTCCAGGACGGCGTGGCGGGGGCGGCCGAGGTCGACGAGATCTTCCGGTCCTGCTTCGGGCACGCGTCGGGGCCGCTGGAAACCGCGGATCTGATCGGGCTCGACACCATCCTGTACAGCATCGAGGGGCTCCAGGAGTTCTACGGAGACAGCAAGTATCGGCCGTGCCCGCTGCTCCGCAAGATGGTCGACGCCGGACTACACGGCCGGAAAACCGGTCAGGGCTTCTTCTCGTACTCGTGAGAGCGGCCCCGAACCCTTTGCCCCCGTTACCGACAGGACGCAGTTATGTTCTCCGATGCCCGTTCCGAAATCCGTGAATTCGTCGCCAGGCGATTCCCCGACGGCCGGCTCGAAGACGATCACGACATCTTCGAAAGCGGCTTCGTCAACTCGCTTTTCGCGATGGAGCTGGTCATGTTCATCGAGCAGCACCTCGGCGACCGCATCCCCAACGACGAGCTGATGCTGGACAACTTCCGGACGGTGAACGTGATGACCGACCTGGTCGGCCGGCTCGACCGCCGAAACGGCGGTGGCGCGGCCACCGAGGTGGCGTGATGCCGGTGCAGGCGGAGTCCGGCGTCGGCGCGTGGTCGCGGGCCGAGATCGCCGCGTTCGTAGACAAGGTGGTCGCGCCGCGGGCTGCCGAGTTCGATCAGGCGGCCCGGATCGACCCGAGCATCATCGCCGAGTTCGCCGGACGAGGCCTGTGGGGTGCGGTGCTGTCGGAAGCCGACGGTGGTACGGGCGCGGGCATGACCACTCTCGCGGAGGTGCACGAGGAGGTGGGCCGCGGCTGTTCGTCCATGCGCAGCCTGCTGACCGTGCACTCGATGGCGCTGTACGCGCTGGACCGCTGGGGGACCGACACGGCAAAGGAGCAGTGGAAGGCCGACCTCGTCGCAGGGAACGCGCTCGGCGCGTTCTGCCTCACCGAGCCGGAAGCCGGCAGTGACTTCGCCGCGTTGCAGGCGTCGGCGCGGCGCACCGACGACGGGTGGGTGCTGGACGGCCACAAGGTCTGGGTCACCGGCGGCCAGCTCGCCGACGTGCTGCTCGTCTTCGCGCGCACTGCGGTGGGTCCGGCCGCGTTCCTGGTGGAGGCGGCGAACCCCGGCATCAGCCGAATCCCGGTGCGCGACATCACCGGAACCCGGGGCAGCCAGGTCGCCGAGATCGTCTTCGACAACTGCGAAGTCGGCGCCGACGCGCTCATCGGACCCGAGGGCATGGGGTTGGCCATCGCGACCGGCGTGCTCGATATCGGGCGATTCAGTGTCGCCGCGGGGTGTGTCGGCATCCTGCAAGCGTGTCTGAATGCCTGCGTGAGTTACGCCAATACGCGCCACCAGGGCGGCGCGCTGCTGCGCGAACACCAACTCGTGCAGCAGATGATCGCCACCATCGCCACCAACACCCGGGCGGCCCGGCTGCTGGTCTGGCAGGCCGCGCGGCTCAAGGACACCGGCAGCCCCGACACCATCATGGCGACCTGCATCGCCAAACAGTTCGCCGCCACCGCGGCGGCGGCCGCGGCCAACGACGCGGTCCAATTGCACGGTGCGCGCGGCTGTACCGACGAATATCCGGTCGGCCGCTATCTGCGCGATGCCAAGGTCATGGAGATCATCGAGGGCAGCACGCAGATGCAACACATCCTCATCGCCGCCGACGCGTGCCGAAATCAGGCACGCGTCATCGCCATTGATTGATGCACGACCGGAACAGCGCAGAGGCTAAGGAAATTCGATGAACTCGGATGTCGGTAAGCGTCCCCGCCAGATCAAGTGCGTGGTCTGGGATCTGGACCACACCCTGTGGGACGGTGTCCTGCTGGAGAACGCCACGGTCACCGATCTCAAGCCGGGGATCCGGGAAACCATTGCCACGCTGGACGAACGCGGGATCCTGCATTCGGTCGCCAGTCGCAACGATCCGGAGATCGCGCTGGCCAAGCTCGCCGAGCTGGGGATCGCCGAGTATTTCCTGTACCCGCAGATCGGGTGGGACAACAAGTCCGCCTCGGTCGCGGCGATCGCCGAGCGGCTCAATATCGGGATCGACACCCTCGCTTTCGTCGACGATCAAGAGCTGGAGCGCGACGAGGTCCGGTTCGCCCATCCCGAGGTGCTCTGCATCGACGCCGTGGACGCGATGTCCCTGGTGGACCGGCCGGAATTCCAGCCGAAGCACGTGACCGCCGACTCGCGGATGCGCCGCCAGATGTACCGGGCGAGCATCGAACGCACCACCGCGGAGGAACGGTTCTCCGGCACCAATGAGCAGTTCCTCGCCACCCTCGGTATGCGTTTCGCGATCAGTCCGGCCCGGGCCACCGACATCGGCCGGGCCGAGGAACTCGTCGTCCGGACCAATCAGCTGAACTCGACGGGAATCATGTACTCGGCGGAAGAGCTTGCCGCCCTTGCCGAGTCCGACGATCACCTGCTGCTGATGGCCGAACTGGAAGACAAGTACGGGACCTACGGGCAGATCGGTCTCGCACTGGTGGAGCGCGGTGCCACGCAATGGCGGCTGAAGCTGCTGCTCATGTCGTGCCGGGTGATCTCGCGCGGCGTGGGGACGGTGCTGCTCAACCACGTGGTGCGGCTGGCCCAGGCCGAGGGTGCGCGGCTGGTCGCGGAGTACGTGCCGACCGATCGGAACCGAATCATGTACATCACGTACCGATTCGCCAATTTCGAGGAGATCGGCGAGGAGGACGGCGTCACGTTGCTGGGCGCTTCGACGGCACCGCCTCCGCCCCCGCCGGACTATCTGACGGTAGAGACGGCCACCACGGCGGCCCGACTATGAACGCGCCCACCATCGATACCCGAAAGTGGATGCCGTACCCGCCGATCGGCGGCGCGGCGACGACCCTGTACTGCCTGCCGCACGCCGGGGCGGGCGCCTCGACCTACCTGCCGTGGCGCAAACAGCTGCACCCCGACATCGACGTGGTGCCGCTGCAGCCACCCGGGCGCGAAATGCGCATGCGGGACGAGCCTTTCGAGCATTTGACCCCGCTGCTGGACGACCTGCTCGCGGCGATGGAGGGTGCGTGGCGGACGCCGTTCGTGCTGTTCGGGCACAGCTTGGGCGCGCTCATCGCCTACGAGCTGGCACGTCGGCTCTGCGCGGGCGACGGGCCGCGTCCGGCCCGGCTGATCGTGTCCGGACGCCGTGGGCCGCACCACCCTTCGCGGCTGCCGTGGATCCGCTTCGCCTCCGACGAGATGCTGCTGGATATCGTGCGCATGCTCGGCGGCACCCCGGCGGAGGTGCTCGCCGACGAACAGATGCGGGAGTCGGTCCTCACGCTGACGCGGGCGGATCTCGGGGTCGACCAGACGTATGTGTATCGGCCGGACCCGCCGCTCGACATCCCGATCACCGTGCTGAGCGGCAGCGCCGATCCGCACGTGAACGCGACCGAGCTCGAGCAGTGGCACGAGTGCGGCTCGGCCGGGGTCGACATCCGCATGGTGCCCGGCGGGCACTTCTTCCCGATCTCGCACCGCGACGCCGCGCTGCGTCACGTCCGGGACTGCGTGGTGGGGTCGCCATGATCGGCGGCACCGCGCTGCGGCGGACGATCGCGTCCGACGAGGTCGAACTGTGGTGGGTGCGGCTGACGGGTGAGCATTGCGCCGAGGATCGCCGGGTGTTGTCCGCCGCGGAGTTCGTGCGCAGCACCCGGTTCGACACCGCCGAGTTCACGGCCGACTTCATTCGCACCCGAGCCGCGCTGCGGCGGGTGCTTTCGGCTTATACGGGAAGTCTTCCCGAGGAGCTCGCCTTCAGTACCGGGCGCCACGGCAAGCCGGAATTGGCAGGCAGTGCAACGGCATTCAATCTCACTCATACCCACGGGCTCGCTGTCGTCGCTGTTGCCGGTTCGGGATCGCTCGGCGTCGACGTCGAGTCGGTGGACACCGATTTCGACCTGGACGGGCTGGCGCCACGGGTGCTCACAGCGCGCGAAGCCGCCAGGGTAGGTACCGATCGGCGGCGATTTCTGCATCACTGGGTTGCTAAAGAGAGCTACCTGAAGTGGCTGGGTAACGGCCTGACGGTGTCGCCCGACGCGATCGAATTGCGCGCCGATCACCACGGACGCGCCGTGATCGCAGCAGTCGATGGTGACCTGCCGACGGCGTACGTCCAGCATTTCGGCCTGAACTCGTGGCACGCCGGTGCCTTCGTCGGCGACCACCCCGAACCTCGTTTCACGCTGCGCCCGGCCGAATCGGTTGGTGTCGCAGCGAATCTCCGTCGCCGGACCTCAGGAGTGCAAGCATGACAACCAATTCCCCGGTCGAACCGGCCACCCTCGTCGAGCTGCTGACCATACGCGCCGCGGCCACGCCGGACGAGGTGCGTTTCCATCACCTGGGCGACGGTGACGAGGTCACCGCCACACTGACCTTGCCGGAGCTCGACCGCAGCGCCCGCGCCGTCGCCGCGCATCTGGCGGGCATCACCCAGCCGGGGGAGCGGGCGCTGCTGCTCTATGCGCCGGGCCTGGAATTCGTTGTCGCGTACTACGGATGCCTCTATGCCGGTGTCATCGCGGTGCCGGTGGCGCCGCCGCAGCCGAACAAGCTGGCGGACAGCCTGGCGCGACTGGCCTCCATCACCGCCAATTCCGGTGCGCGACTGCTACTTACCGGCGCCGAGATCGAGCCGCTGCTGACCCCGGTGCTGGCCGAGGCCGACGGTTTCGCGGGGCTGCGCACGGTGGTCACCGATCGCATCGATCTCGCCGAGGCGGACGGGTACCGCGATCCAGGCGTCACGGCGGACAGCGTTGCGCACCTGCAGTATTCGTCCGGATCGACCGGCGAACCGAAGGGGGTCGTGCTCACCCACCACAACGTCCTCGCCAACCTGCGGCTGGTCACCGACGAGATCGGCGCCGGTGTCGGGGTGGCCTGGTTGCCGACCTTCCACGACATGGGTCTGCTGAGCATGGTCACCTATCCGGTGTACAGCGGCTCCACCGTTATCAGTATGTCGCCCTTGGCCTTTGTGCAGCGGCCCGCCCGCTGGATCGCGGCGATGTCCCGGTTCGGGGCCACCCACACCGTCGCCCCGAACTTCTCCTTCGGGCTCGCCGTGCGGCGGGTGCCTGCCGAGCAGGTCGGCAACTACGACCTGTCACCGCTGCGGGTGGCACTCTGCGGCGCGGAACCCGTGCGCGCGCAGACCATGGCCACCTTCGCAGACCACTTCCGTGCGGCAGGCTTCGACGCGCACAGCCTCTTCCCGTGCTACGGCCTCGCCGAGGCGACGCTGCTGGTGACCGGCGGCCCGGCCGGCAGCGGACTCACCACGGTCGAGGTGGACCCGACGGCGCTCGCCAAGGGGCGGGTGGAACCGGTGGCCAGCGGTGGCCGGCGGCTGGTGGCCAGTGGTCAGCTCAACGACGCCTACGAACTCGTGCTCGCCGATACCGAGACGCTGACGCCGCTGCCGGAAGGGCAGGTCGGCGAGATCTGCCTGCGCGGCGACAGCATCGGCAAGGGGTACTGGGACGCACCGGAGGCGGTGGCCGCGACCTTCGCCGCCACCGTGGCCGGTCGCACCGGGCACTTCCTGCGCACCGGTGATCTCGGCTTCGTGCACGAGGGTCAGCTGTACGTCACCGGGCGCAGCAAGGACCTCATCATCGTGGACGGGTACAACCACTACCCGTCCGATATCGAAGCCTCCGCGATGTACTCGCATCCGGCGCTGCGTCCCGACCGCTGCGTGGCGTTCCAGGTGCTCGACAGCGACGAACCCGCCCTGGTCGTGGTCGCCGAGGTGAACCGAGGCGAGAACCCCGACGCCACCGCAAAGGCCGAGATCGTCACCGCCGTGCGCCGAGCGGTCGGTGAGCATCACGGGTTGCGGCTCAACGATGTGGTGCTGGTGACGACCGGCTCGGTGCCGCTGACCTCCAGTGGCAAGATCCGCCGCTACGCGGTCCGCGAGCAGTATCGCGACGGTGCGCTGACCGTGCTGCCCTGATCCTGTTCACGGTCGCGCGGCTACCGGTCGAAGCTGTTTCACCTGTGCCGGACAGGGAACGCAGTACCGATGAAGGACGAGTTGGAACGCGAAAGTAAATGGGACGTCGACCCAGCCTGCACGCTGCCGACGCTCGATGATCTCGTCCCCGGCAGCCGGGTCGAGACAACACAGGTCGAGCTGACGAGCACGTACTTCGACACCACGGACCACGACCTGCTCGCCCAGAACGTCACCTTGCGCCGCCGAACGGGGGCCGACGAGTCCGGCTGGCAGCTGAAGGTCCCGCAGGAGGACGGCCGCGTCGAACTGACCGCCGCACTGTCCGACGACCTGCCGCGTGAACTCGCCGACCTGGTCACCGGCGTCGCACTGGGTAAGGAACTGGACCCGGTCACCACGATTCGAACCCTGCGCACACGGCACCGCGTCTTCGGCGCGGACGGCGAGCTGGTCGTCGAGGTCGATGACGACACGGTGCACACGACGCCCGCCGAGCAGGATGCGGACCCCCTCGACTGGCGAGAGATCGAGATCGAACTCGGCCCGCAAACCGACACCGCCCCAACAGTGTTGGTAGATCGCCTGGTGGATGCGGGCGCACGGCCGTCGACGTATCCGTCCAAGCTGTCTCGCGTGCTGCCCGCGCGGTCCGGGCCGAAGATCACTACCGACGCCGAACGCGCGATCTACGACTACATGACCGCCCAGATCGACACGATGTTCACTGGTGACATCGCGCTGCGCCGCGGCGAGAACCCGATCCACGACACCCGGGTCGCCTCGCGGCGCCTGCGCAGCACGCTGCGCGTATTCGGCAAACTGCTGGATCCCCCGGCGATCGCCGACATCGAGGACGAGCTGAAGTGGTTCGCAGGCCTGCTCGGCGAGGTACGCGACTGCCAAGTGCAACGCCGCCATCTCGCCGACAAGATCAGCGAACTGCCCCTCGAACTCGTGCTCGGCCCGGTTGCCACGCGCATCGACAGCACCCTGCTCAGCAAGCAGCTCACCAGCCGCAAGGAGCTCGCCGAGGCCATGAACTCTCCGCGCTATCTGAAACTCCTTGCGACGCTGCGCGAATGGAAGTCGCACCCGCCCCTCGGCCCGCGGATCAAGGGCCGAAAGCTGGTCCAGCGCGCCGACCGTGCCGCACGCAAAGCCGATCGCCGCCTCGAGACCGCGCTCGAGGATCAGCGCGACGAATCCCTGCACCGCGCTCGCAAGGCCGCCAAACGCGCCCGCTACGCCGCCGAACTCCAAGAACCGGTCCGCGACCGCGCCCAGGCGAAGTCGAACATCAAGCACTACAAGCAAATCCAGCGTGTGCTCGGCGACCACAACGACAGCGTCGTCTCGGCCGCCTTCCTCTGGCGCACCGCGACCGCGGCGGGCACCGCAGCCGACGAGAACGGCTTCACCTTCGGCCTGCTGTACGCCAACGAGAAGCACGCGGCGGC
This sequence comes from Nocardia suismassiliense, assembly GCF_900269665.1. Classification (GTDB taxonomy): domain Bacteria; phylum Actinomycetota; class Actinomycetes; order Mycobacteriales; family Mycobacteriaceae; genus Nocardia; species Nocardia suismassiliense. The sequence continues at coordinate 5,234,729 of NZ_LT985361.1, read as the reverse complement.
CGACGCACGAGAAAGGATCGCCGAAATCGCCGCGGCCAGGTAGGGCGCGGCCCCTGCGAACCCCTGTGATGCTTCAGGACTCGCGGGCGGTGGGAATGTCGAGAATGCCGAGGAAGGCACTGGCGGCCGGAGTGCGAGTGGCAGGGTTCCAGATGACGTACTCGACTCGCATCGGCGCGTCGGTGATTTCGATCGTGACGACCTCGGTGAGGCGGGGCGCGTAGCCTGCGGGCAGCATGGCGACGGCCAGACCGGGGGCGACCAGCCGGGTGATGTAGTCGGCGGTGGTGACCTCGAAGGCGACGTCACGGGTGAGGCCTGCGGCAGCGAAGGCCTCGTCGGATTGGTTGCGGCCCGCGGTGCCGGCCGGCAGGTCCACGAAGACTTCGGTGGCGAGCCTGCGCAGGTCGGTGGTGGGTTCGGCGGCGAGTGGGTGGTCGTGGGCGACGACCGCCACCAGTCGGTCGCGGGCCAGTTCGTGCACCGCGACGCCTTGCGGGCGTGCGGTGGTCGGCAGCCCGAGGAAGGCGATGTCGAGCGTGCCGTGCGCGACCTGGTCGATCAGATCGTCGCTGGCGCCGACCCGCAAACTGATGCGTACGTGCGGATAGCGCGCGCGGAAGTCGCGCAGGGCCTCGGGAATATCGACTGCGGTGACGGTAGGGATCAGACCGACCGCGAGGTGCCCACGGATCTCGCCGACGGCCGCGGCCACCTCGGCGGCCGCCCGGTCGGCGGCGTCCAGGCATTGGCGGGCGGCGGGCAGGAACGCCGCTCCGGCGGGGGTCAGCCGCACCCGGCGGCTGGTGCGCTCGAACAGCCGCGCACCGAGTTCCTTCTCCAGCCGGGCGATTTGGTGGCTGAGCGCCGACTGCACCACCAGGCAGCGCTCGGCGGCCCGGGTGAAGCTGTTCGTCTCGGCGACGGCGAGGACGTAACGCATCTGCTGGAGCTCCATGGATCAATCTTGACCCGCGATCAATCGGATGACAAACATGCATTGGACTCATGGATCGCCGCCGGGCCAGACTGATCGTATGAAAAGTGCAGCAGCGCAGGAGGTTCTGAGATGAGGCGGATGCTCGGCATCGCGGTGGCGCTGGCCTGCGTCGGGGCGCTCGCTCCCACGAACCAGGCGGCCGCCCGAGAACCGTTGTTTCCCACCACGATCGATCTACCGGCGGGGTTCCGGCCGGAAGGTATCGCGATCGGAAAGTGGCCGGTGGCCTATATCGGATCTATGGCGGACGGCGCCATCTACCGCGCCGATCTAGTGACCGGTCAGGGCGCTGTGCTGAGTCCCGGAACCGGTACGCAGACCCTCGGCCTCCACCTCGACGACCGCGGCAGGCTTTTCGTCGCGGGCGGCACCGGGGGCGACGCCCGCATAGTGGACGCCGCCACCGGCGCGGTGCTGGCGAGTTACCAATTCGGCACGCCGCCGGATACTTTCGTCAACGATGTGGCGCTGACGCCTGCGGGCGCGTGGTTCACCGATTCACGCGCACCGGTGCTGTACCACCTGCCGATCGGCCCGGACGGCGGCTTGCCGTCACCGGATGCGGTGGTGCGCGTCCCGCTGACCGGCGACATCGCCTATGTCCCAGGTGAATTCAACGCCAACGGCATCGTGCGCACTCCGGACGGCACGGCCCTGATCATCGTGCAGTCGGTGACCGGCCAGCTGTTCCGGGCCGACCCGGCGACAGGCATCACCCGGCGCGTGGATCTCGGCGCCGAGTCGGTACCGCACGGCGACGGTCTGCTGTTGCGCGGCAACAGTCTGCTTGTCGTGCAGAACAGGCAGAACGCGATCGCCGTGATCGACCTCGACCCCGCCGGAACGAGCGGCACGGTCCAGCGGCGACTCACGGACCCACGCTTCGACGTGCCTTCTACCGTCGCCGCATTCGGCGACCGCCTCTATCTGCCGAACGCCCGCTTCGACACGCCACCGGAGCCGACCACGCCGTACACCGCCGTCGCGGTCGGCGACCCCTGGTAGCGGGTGCTTTACCCGGTGGTCTTCAGCTGACCGGTGTAGGCGTCGACCTGCACCTCGTAGTCGTCATCGGTGGCGCCGGGCTGCTGGACATCGAACTCGTACTGCGCCGAGTTGTCCTTGCCCTCGATCTTCCACTTCTCGATCGCGCCGGGGCGGGCCTTCGAGGCGGTGGCCATCGCGTCGTTCAGCGGCACCGCCCGGTCGTAGTCGACCGCCTTGCGGGTCCGTTCGGTGCCGCGTTCGTCCGCGTCGAGGTTCTCCTTGTGCTCGGAGATGACCGCGCCGGAATCGGCGGCCAGCTGCACGGTGTACTTCTCTGTATCGGAGAGCAGTTCCACCTTGTACACGTAGGTATTCCGGGTGTTGACGCCCTCGCGCTCCAGTTCGAGTTTCGACAGCGTGCCGTCGAAGTTCTTCTTGCCGGCGTTGAGGGCGTCGGTGGGGCTCACCGGGAACGAGTGGTGCGCCAGGTCGACCGGGGCCGCGTCTGGCGCGCCGGACACCGTCGAACTGCCGATCACCGACACCGCCGTGCTGGGATCGGCCGAGTCCTGTCCTGAGTCGTTACCGCACGACGCCGCTGCTACCGCCGCAGCAACCACGATCGGCGTGATCAGTACCGCTTTCATCGCTATTCCTCCCTGTCGAACAAGCCAACTTCGGAATGCGCGCAGCAATCGTCGGCGACGCCGCGACAGGGCCGGTATGCCCCGGGTATGCGGGCGCTAAACAATGGGCCGAACGCGGGCGGCCCGGCCTGCGGGCGGAGCAGCGGCCGGTGCTTATCCGACAAGCGTTGATATTCATATCATCGTTCGACCGATGATGAGGCGGCCGTTCCGGCGTTATTCTTGACCTCAATTGATCATGCCCGGTGGGCGGGTGGCTCCTCGGCGAGCCACATATTTATATCGAGTGCAGCAAGGAGCATGCCGATGTCGACCGGTGTAGCTCCGGGGGACTCGCAAGACGCACGGCAGGAAATTCCGGCCACATTTTCCGGTAATGCACGGGTGCGCGAAATATTGGCCGAGCGGGTCGCGGCGAAGTCGCCGAATATGGTGCTGGCCAGCACCTATGTGCCGCCCGATGGCGCCGTCGCGGCGTACCTGCTGCATCGGATGCTCAGCCGGGGCGATACCACCGGCGTCGCATGGCATTCGGTATTCGTGAATTCCGGCGTCGAGGCACTCGGCACGGTCGTGAAGTACTTGCGTAACAGGCACAATCGCGCGGGAAGCGCAGGCTCGTGCCGCATTCTCGTATTGGATCCGACCGGGACCGCGCGTTATGCGCTCGGGCACGCGGTCCCCGGTCTGCCCGAGCTCGTCGCCGACGGCATGGCGATTGTCGGCACCGTCGAGGAGTTTCTGCACCGGATCGACCCGGGCTGGTCAGCATTTGTGGTGGTCGTCGACGGTCTTGCGCTGGACAGGCTGGCACCGGTGCGTAGCGCGATCGAGGTCGCGCGTGCGCGCGGTGCCGCGGTGGCGTGGGGCCTGCTCGGCGACGCGGCCGCACTGGAAACCCTGCGCTGCTCGGTGGCCGCCGCCGACTTGGTGTTCCTGGGTGAAGTCGCGGTCGACAATGAGATGCCCTGCGGCACTGTCTCGTTCACCCGTGAGATGTTCGCGCTCTGGAACAATACGATGGACAGCATCGCGCACGTGTCGACCTTCGGCGGCAACGGCCTGGCCATGCAGATGCTGGGCGAGACCTTGACGCGCTGGCGGCCGACGGATCGGCACGAACGCGCGGCGATACACCGCATGCGGCACAACAGATTCACCCGCAGTGCCCGCCTGCGCATGCACAGCAACACCTGGCAGACCCGGTCGATCGATCTCGCGGCCATCAATATGACCTTCGACCGCGCCGAGGGCGTCAGGTACCGGCACGGCACGCGCACCTACACCGACCTCGCGTCCGGCACCGGCCCCGCGTTCCGCGGGCACAACGTGCACTCGCCCGAAATGATTCGCACGGCGGGTATGTCAGGCGACGAAACAGCAAGGCTGGAAAGCATGTTGGCGCGCCTCACCGGCTTGCCGATCATGCTGCCCGCTGTGAGCGGGCAGAGCGCGGTCGACAACGCGATACTGGCCGCGCTGTGCTGCAAGCCCGGCCGCGCGACCGTACTCACCTGTCGGGGCAACTATTCCGGCAAGGGCCCCATGTCGCTGGCGTTGAGCAGGACGAGTTCGTTCTTCCGGGACCGCGATCAGCACGCCTTCAGCCCGTACCCGGTCGAGGTGATCGAGGTCGATATCGCGGATATCGACGGACTGCGGCAGGCCTTGCGGCGCAACGACATCGCCTTGGTCTGGCTGGAACTCGTGCAAGGCTACGACTGTGTCGAGATACCGCGCGAGGTACTCGCCGAGATCGAACACCGGCGCGCGGCGGCCGGTTTCCTGGTCGGGGTCGACGAGGTCTTCACCGGTTTCTGGCGCTGCGACCTCGACAACTTCCTGACCTGTACCGGTCGCGGCCTCCGGCCGGACCTGGTGGCGCTGTCCAAGGCGCTCAGCGACGCACTCGTCCCGATCGGCGCGGCGCTGACCTCGGCCGAGGTTTTCACGCAGATGTCGCGCGCGGCACCGGATATGGCGCACTGGCTGCGCACGCACTACCGCAACGACCTGGCGGCCGGGCTGGCCTGCGCGGCGCTGGAGGCGGCCGAGCACGACCGGCACGGGGCAGCCGATATCGCGGCGGCCATGGACGCCATGCTGCGCCGAGCGGCGCGATCACCGCTGTTCGCGGGCTATCGGCGGGTCGGTTTGCTCGGCAGGCTGGTGCTGTCGTCACGCGCGATCGGCGCGCGGCCGCGCCCGTCGGTGCAGAACTACGCCGAGGCGGTCGTCGCCCGGCTGATCGGAAAACGCTGCGGCGCAATTACTTTGCAGATGCGGTTCGCGCCGAGCACGGCGGGCGACGGTGCGCCGGAACTGATCGCCGCCATGGCCGAGGTCGGTGCGTTTCTCGAGCGACTGCCGCGCTGGACGGTGGATCGCACCACCCTGGGCTCAATACTCGGCACGGCGGGTCGCGAAATTGCGGCCGCGGTACTGCGGGTGCGCGAGACCTACGGCGATCGAAAGGACCGGACGCTCGATTGAGAATTGCATCATCGGGGCTTCGATAAATCGGCAATGTGCACATCGAGAATTGTTGAATTGCACAGTGCTCGTCCGGATGAAACATCGCGGTAATCAAACAATAACGTGCTACCCTGGTGAACATTCGCTGGGACCGATGGGAGCGTGAAATGTCTTGTCACGCAATGGAACCAACTCGGCAGAATGGCGTGCACAGCAACTTCCCGGCACGATCACCGGACCTGTTACCGTACCGCTCTCCGGTGCGGTGAGCGAATGCCGTGGATCGGGCATGACGGCGCACAGACCGGTGACAATTCGCCTGGTGGTCTGTGCGGACAGTGCCCTGATGCGGTCGGGTCTGTGCGTCCAATTCGATCGTGAGCCCGACATCGATGTCGTAGACGACGTAGCCGGCGGGCACAGCCTGCTCGGCGCCATAAAGGCGCACGCACCCGATGTGGTATTGCTCGTCGGCGCGGTCGAAGGGAAACACCGCCTCGCGGAAATCGTCGCCGCCTCGAAGGTGATCATGGTCATGACGGAGGAGGACGTGGCTCGCGCCGTCAAACTGGTGCGGGCGGGCGTGCGCGCTTTACTGTCGTCGGGCTGCTCGCCGTTCGAATTGCTCTGTGCCATCCGGGTAGTCGCGGTGGGAAATCGGCTCGTAGTCCCGCCACAAATCATCGGTGGCCTCGATCATGTGGTGGCCTCCAGCGTCACCCGCAACCTCGACATCCAGGTGGCCGGGAGCCTGACCCGGCGCGAAGCCGAGGTGCTCGGCCTGCTCGCGCACGGCCGCTCCAACGCCGAAATCGCCCGCCAGCTGTCGGTTTCGGCGACCACCGTGCGCAGTCACGTGCATCACGTGCTGCAAAAACTGGCGGTGGCGACGCGGGGCCAGGCCGTCGCGGTGGCCTACGAGACCGGACTGATCGCGCTGCTCGACGGCAGCGCGGGCAACGGCCGGGCCGCCGTCCCGCAGCAGGTCAACGGCCGGTCCCGAAATGGTCAGTGGCCCATCCCGAGCCCGCCGTCCACCGGGATCACCGCGCCGGTGATGTAGCCCGCGTCGTCGCCGGCGAGAAAGGCCACCACCCGCGCGATCTCGTCGGCGCCGGCGATGCGACCGAGCGGGATCTTCCTGGTGACCTCGGCTCGCCACTGCGGTGTCAGCGCGGCCGTCATATCGGTGTCCACGAAGCCGGGAGCGACCACATTGACGGTGATGTTGCGGGCGCCGAGTTCCCGCACGAGCGAGCGCGCCAGCCCGATCATGCCCGCCTTGGACGCCGCATAGTTGGTCTGTCCCGCCGAACCGAGCAGCGCCGTCACCGAAGAGACCAGGATGATCCGGCCGCGGCGCTGCCGGATCATGGTCCGGGCGGCCCGGTTGATCACCCGGAACGTGCCGACCAGGTTGGTGTCGACCACGGACGCGAAATCGTCCTCGGTCATCGCCGCCAGCAGCACGTCCCTGGTGATGCCCGCGTTCGCGACGAGCACGTCGACCGGCCCGAGCTCCTGTTCGATGGTGGCGAACGCCGTGTCGACCTGCCCGGCATCGGTGACATCACAAGGCACACCGAACAATCCGTCGGGTGGCGCACCCGACCGCACGGTCACGGCCACCGGTCTGCCGGTGCGCGCGAGCTCGCGGGCGATGGCGAGTCCGATGCCGCGGTTGCCGCCGGTGACGAAGGCGGAGTGGTTCATCAGCGCACCTCCCGGGCGGCTCAGTCGGAGCGTTCGCGGATGATCGCGGCCAGGTCGAGGCCGTGCACAGCGCGCAGTCCCGGTAGCAGCGACACGGTCGCGACCGCTAGGACCACGAGCGCGGCAAGGCCCAGCGTGCTCGGCCGGACGACCAGCTCCAGCTGGAATTGATCGTTGGAGTACGTGGACAGAAAACTGTGGCCGCCCAGTACCCCGAGCGCCAGACCCGGTGCGATGCCGAGCAGCGTCATCAGCAGGTTCTCGCCGGTGATCAGCCGTGCCAGCATCCCCGGTGGCATACCGCCCGCCCGCAGCACGCCGACCTCGCGGCGTCGCTCGACGATATTGATCGACATCGTGGTGAAGATGATCGCGAAGGCCAGCACACCGCCCAGCGCGAGCATCACCCCGATGAATACGAAGAAGAATCCGGCGTACCGATCGATCAGCCGGTTCAGCGCGTCCAGGTCCTCGTAGGCCGCGATGCCGGTGCGGCCGGACAACTCGCGCCGGATCTGCTCGGGGTCGGCGCCCGGCGCAAGTCGCAGCAGAGCCGAGTTGACCGGCACTGGCGCCCCCGCCAGCTCGTCGAGCTGTTCGATGGACAGATAGGCGAAGGCGCCGATCGGTTCATCGAGCACCCCGGCGATCGGTACCCGAACATCCTGCACGCCAGGTACTTTCACCGCGACGGTATCGCCGGGCCCGACTCGCAGCAGGTGTCGGACGCCTTTGCCGATGAGGATGCCGTCTCCGGACAGGGTGGCGGGGGAGCCGCGTACCGGCCGAAGCCTGTGCATCGTGGTGTCGCGGGGCAACGCGATGAGCGCGGTCGAATACGTGTCACCGTCCGCGGTGAGGGTGACCGGCAACTGCACCATCGGTTCGGCGGCCACCACACCGTCGGCGCTGGTCAACTCGGTCAGCTTGCGCTGATCGACCGGACCGGTGAAATCGACTCGCGCATCGGCGGTTTGCACCTGACGGAACGAGACGTCCAGCGCCGCGGCCATGGTGTCGAGCATCGTCCACGAGGTGAGGACGACCAGCAGTGACAGGGCGGTGCCGAGCACGGTGCTCCAGGTCCGCCGCGGACTGCGGCCGATGTTGCGCAGCACCAGTAGCCAGCGCGCGGGCAGCCGTCGCAGTGCGGGAAAAATGCGCTCCGGCACGCTGATTCGGCCAGGACCGAGCGGCGCGGATCCGCGCATCGCGGTGGCGGGTGGTGTACGGAATGCGAGCACCGCGGGCGCCAGCGCGCCGAGCGCGCCCGCCGCGACGCCGAAGACCAGCCCACCGACAATGGTGATCGGCAGAACTTGCACGACCGCCGCCGATTCCGGCAGGCCGATCGCCCTGAGATAGACCCGGCTGAGTGCACCGGATCCGGCGAGCCCGAGCATGATTCCGCCGAGCGACCCGGCCGACCCCGCCACGATGCCGAATTGCAGGTAGTGCCAAAGGATCGTCCGCCGGTCCATGCCGCCTGCCAGCAGCACGCCGATCACCGGACGCTCGGCCTGGACCCGCCGGTTCAACAGGACATAGGCCACCAGTCCGGCAACGCTGAGGAACAGCAGCGGAAACAGATAAGCGAGTTCGCCGAAGGCGTCGATGTCCATGCGCAGCAACCAGTTCGACGGCTGTTCGGCGCGGCTCAGCACTTCCGTGGCGCCGAGAGCATTCGCTATGCTCCTGACCCCGTCGAGGGCGGCCGGGCTCGGGGTTCCGGCGAAGCGGATCAGGACTTGTTCGGTCACGCCGGTGGCCGGCAGCGGCTCGGGCGCGAAGATCACCCCGAAGTTGCCGGGCACGGGGAACATCTCTTGACGGCTGCGGGCGGGCCAGAGGTACTCCGCTGAGGACACCACACCTGCTACCGAAACCTCACGCCAGCCCTCCGGCCCGAGCATCGATAGCGTTGCGCCGGTGGATAATCCGAAGTGCCCGGCCATGTGGTGTTCGACCAGCACTTCGTTCGCCGTCGGATAGTGGCCGGACAGTATCGTCGGCGCGTTGACGGCGGGCGGCCGGTCCGCAGGCAGGCTGATGATCCGTCCACGCAGCTTGTCCGCGCCGACCCGCAGCGGCAGCTCGGCTTGCCTGCGCACGACGACGTCCGCGATACCCGGCAGCGTGCGTGCGCCGGCGGCGATGGCCGCCGAATCGCCGCCGGTGACCCAGACGTGGGCGAATCGCTCCGCCTCGAACGTCCCGTGGTAGGAGGCCGTCAGGTTCCGGTACGCGCCATACGACGCGGTGAACAGCGCCACCCCCAGCACGATGATGGTCACCTGCGCGGCGAACTGGGACCACTGGATACGGATGTCGCGCAAGAGTTTACGGCGCAGCGTCGGATGCGGATTCACCACGAGACCTCGCTCGCGGCCGTCGGCGCTTCCTGGCGCACAGCGGCCACGATATGACCGGAGCGCATGCGCAGCACCCGGTCGGCGATGGCGGCGATGGCCTGGTTGTGCGTGACGAGCACGACGGCATGCCGGTCGCGGTGGCACAGATCTTGCAGGAGGGTGAGCACGCTGCGCCCGGTGTCCAGATCCAGTGCGCCGGTGGGTTCGTCGCACAGCAGCAGCCGCGGCCGATTCACCAGCGCCCGCGCGATCGCCACCCGCTGCTGCTGGCCACCGGACAGCTGGGCCGGGAAGCGGTCCGCACATTCGGCCAGGCCGACCTGCGCGAGTGCCTTGCCGACCCGCTGCCGGACCGCCCCGCCGGTCAATTCGGCCAGTACCGCGATGTTTTCGTAGGCGGTGAGAGTCGGCACGAGGTTGAAGAACTGGTAGACGAAGCTGAGCGATTCCCGGCGCAGTGCCGACATTCCCTTGGCGTCGAGTCCGGCGAGTGAACGTCCGTCGATGCTGATGGTTCCCGTGGTCGGCGTTTCGATGCCGCCGAGCACGTTCAAGAGTGTCGTCTTACCCGATCCCGAAGGGCCGAGTACCACGAGCAGTTCACCGGCGGCGATGGTCAAGTCGAACTGCGCGAGCGCGTGGACGGCGGTGTCGCCGCTGCCGAAGGTCTTGGACACGCCCCGCAGCACAGCGAGTGTCGGCGCGACCGGAATCGTCGTCGCGCGCTGCTCGCGGCCGGAGTGGACCATCGCTCAGCCGGGCCGTTTGGTCGCGTACACCCGGACCTGCCCGAGTCTGCTCGCCGCGCCCTGGTCCGCGAGCGTCTCGAAGAAGGCCAGCCCGTCGTCGAAGAGCTTGTCGCCGAGCACCTCTCGCCCCTGCGGCTCGAAGAGTCGATACGACTCGGCCCATCGTCGATTGATCGCGACGAACATCGCTGTGCTGTCGTGGATATCGATGTCGGCGAAGCCCGCGTGCGCGAGCAGCCGCCGGTACCCGGACGGCGTCTGCGGGAACAGGCGGCCGTAGACGGACAAGGCGCGCAACGTATCCGCGTCACGCGGGAACGGACCGGTCAACACCTCGTCGGTGCAGACCAAACGGCCACCGGGCTTCAGCACCCTCGCGCATTCTGCGACGACCCGATGCCGATCCGGCACGATGACGAGGCTGTCCACGCTCACCACCGCGTCGAATGTCGCGGCGGGATAAGGCAGGTCGCGGGCGTCGCCGTGGTCGAATCGGATCGGCGGAAGGAGGTCGGCCGCGCCGCGCCGGGCGATGGCGATCGCGGGCGCGGAGTAGTCGAGGCCGGTCATCGTGCAGCCGGTGGTCGCGGCCAGGTAGCGGGCGATGCCGCCGGTGCCGCAACAGAGATCGAGCCCGGCCTTTCCTGGCGCCAGCGCGGTCGCGCGGGTCAACTCGCGCAACTGAGTTCCGGTGGTCCAGCTCAGCTGGCCGAGATAACCGCCCCAGTCCCGCCAGAGGTAGGCCATCATGGCCTGACCGGCCGGGGTGAGTGTGATCTGACGATGCGTCAGGTCGTAGATTTCCCGGGTTTCCTCGATCACGGTGCGCACGGGAGCGTCTCCTACTCGTTGGTTATCCGGACGTCAGCGAGGCGCCGCCGTCGACCACGATGGTCTGGCCGCGAATCCAGCTCGCGTCATCGGTGCAGAGGAACGCGACCACCTTGGCGAGATCCTCGGGCCGCCCGATGCGCCGCATCGGCGCGGTCTCGGCCACCTGCTGCATCCACTCCTGCGCACCCGCCAGTGCGCGCACCGACTCGGTCTCGATGAGCCCACCGCAGACGGTGTTGACGTTGACCCCCGGCGCGAGCTCCACGGCCAGGTATCGGCCCATCGATTCGATCGCCGCCTTGCACACGCCCATACCGCCGTAGCTGGGTAGATAACGACGGCCGCCCATGCTCGACAGCAGCACGATCGCGCCGCGACCGCCCGGCATCAGCTCATAGGCCGCCCGGCAGCCGAACAATGCCGCGGTGACGTTCGTATCGAGGGTGTAGCGCCAGTGCGGGGTCTCCAGCGCGAACAACGGTTTCATGATGGCCGACGCGGCATTGTTGACGTAGAAGTCCAACCCGCCCCACTGCTCGGCCACCTCGCCGAAAAGCCGCTTCAGCTGGTCGCTTTCGCCCACGTCGACCCGCAGCGCGAGGGCACGCCTGCCTTTGCGTTCGATCTCCGTGACCACCTCGCGGGCGGCCGAGCGCCGCCGCCAGTAGGTCAGGATCACGTCCGAGCCGCGGTCGGCGAACTCCAGCGCGATGGCCCGGCCGATGCCCCGGGAACCGCCGGTGACCAGGACGGTGCGTCCGGCCAGATCCGCTGTCATGCACCCCACCTCTCTTCCTTTTGTGGTGCGCCGAGCACCAGCGCGGCGACCTCCGGTCCGTCCACGTTGCGGCTGAGCGTGACCGCATACCGCGCGTTGAGTGCGCACGGCCGGTCCGCGACGACGTCGACCTCGCGGGCGGCAGGGTCGACCTTGCCGAGGTTGAGCGTCGGCGGAATGACGCCGTCGCGCACGCTCAGACAGGCGAAGGCCGCCTCGGCAACATCGGTGGCCGGTCCCATGTGGCCGGTGGCGGCCTTGGTGCCGGTGAGCCGCACGCGCCGGTGGCGCGCCAGGGTTTCCGCGATGCCGCGCAACTCGGAACGATCGCCGTCCGCGGTGGCGTCACCGTGTCCGTACACGAAGCCGACCTGGTCGGGATCGATATCGGCATCGGTGACGGCGCGCGCGATCGCGCCGCGCACGCCGCTGCCGCCGGGATCGGGGGACAGCGGCCTGCCTTGATCGGTGGCCGCACCGAAACCGACGACCTCGGCCAGCACGTGCGCGTCGTTCGCCCGGGCCAGCTCGAGTTCGGCGAGCACGAGCGCGGCGGCGCCCTCGGCGCAGATGTATCCGTCGCGGAACCGGTCGTAGGGCCGGACCGAGCGCACTCCGTTCGCGCAGGCGGAGGTCAACCCGAATTCGCGCAACGCCAGGCGCGCGAATTCGTCGGCGCCCGCATCGGTTCCGCCGCAGACCGCGACGTCCACCCGTCCGTCGCGCACGGCGCGAAAGGCCCGGCCGACCGCGCACAGACCCATGGCCGAGCCGTCGACCAATGTGCTGTTGGCGCCGCAGATCTCGTGCCGGATGGTGATCTGGCACAGCGCCGCGTTGGGCAGCCCGGACAGCAGGAAGTCGGGTTTCGCCCGGCGCAGCGCCGCATGGCCGAGTTGGGCGTAGTCGAGGGTGCCGTCGCTGCGGCGGGCGGTGGCCAGAACTGGGGTGAACCGTTCGAGATAGTTCTGCTCGTCCTCGTTCTCGTTGGAGCCGATGTAGATTCCGCGCCGAGGCGCCGCCGCGGCGCGGAAGACCGGCCCCGCGTCGGCGACCGCCAGGTCGGCGGCGAACACGCCGAGCCGCGATGCTCTGGTCAGTCGCTTGAGATGCTTGCGGTCGGCGGGGCCGACGGGATGCACGGCGTCGTCGACAGCGCCGAAATAGCCGAGCTCCGCGGCACTGTCGCTGTCGCGCCGCCGTAATCCGGTATCGGCGGCCAGAATTCGCTGCCACTGCGCGCGGTAGTCGGCACCGAGACAGGACAGAATTCCCGCACCGACCACAACGACGCGGCGCTTCATTTCCCGCTCACCTTCGAACCGTTCAACCGCAGCACTTGATAATGCCGACGGGTACTTTCGGGATCCTCGAAGTCCGTGAGCGGGTAGCTGCGGCAGCGGAAGGTCGCGGTGGCGATCTTGCGTCCGTGCGCCTGCGCGGTACCGCGAAAATCGAGTTCCCGTGCCGGGACGGCCGGCCCACCGCCGTCGAGGTGATCCACTTCGACGGTCAGCCGATCGCCCGGCACGGCGAAGTCGATGAACTTGCTGTGCTGCACCGCGCTCAGTACGACGGTGGTGCGGAAGCCGCTGCCGGTGATCACCAGCCAGCGCGCCAGCTGCGTCATCGCCTCCAGCACCAGCACGCCGGGCAGAATCGGCTGCTGGGGAAAGTGATCGGCGAAGTAGTCCTCGCTCATCGCGGCATTCTTCACACCGACGGCGCGGCGTCCGTCGTCCAGTTCGGTGATCGCGTCGACCATGAGAAACCGCACGGATACTCCTATCCCACTCCGCCGACCAAGATGGCCTGGCCATTGAGGTACGCACTCTCTCGTGCGCCGAGAAAGACCGCCATGTCGGCGACATCGTCCGGCGAGATCGGCCGCGGCATCGCCGCGCGCCGGGCGAGATAACCGGCGACCGCGCGGATATCGACGTCGAATCCGCCGAAGTACTCCCGGCTGACGCCGCTTTCGGCCAGTGTCGGGCAGATCGCATTGACGCAGATGCCGCGCCGGCCGACCTCCTGCGCGACGCTGCGGGTGAAGCCGATCACCGCCGCCTTCGCCGTCGCGTAGGCGACTTCGTCGGCGCCGCCGGTCAATCCGAGGGCTGAGGAGACATTGATGATCCGGCCGGTGCGGCGCGGCAGCATCCGGCGCACCGCCTGCCTGGTGCAGTAGAAGACGGAGTCGAGATTGACCCGGAGCATCCGGTGCCAGTCGGCGTCGGTGTGGAAGACCAGCGGTGAGCGCAGGGCGCTGCCCGCGTTGTTGATCAGCACGTCGATGCGGCCGTACGCGTTGTCGGCCTGCTCGAACAGCGTGCCGACCTCGGCGGGTTCGGTCAGGTCGGCGGCGAACGCGGTAACCGGTACGGCGGCAACGGCTTCGACCGCCTTCACGGTCACCCGCAGCCGCGTTTCGTCGAGATCGGGGGGGACGAGCGTCGCGCCCTCCCCGGCGGACCGGATGGCGATGGCCGTGCCGAAGGCGCCCGCCGCCCCGGTCACCACGGCTACGGAGTCGGCGAGCCGGTTCATGTGCGTACTCCTTCGGTCCCCGCGAGCAGCACGTAGGCGACGGCATAGTCGCCGTCGTGACTCAATGACAGTGCGGCACCGGTGATGCCGAGCCGTCCGGCGCGCGTCATCAGGCGGTTGTGCAGCAGCAACCGTGGTGCGCCGGTCGAACGGCAGACCTCGATATCGCGCAGCCGCCTGGTCGCCGGCGGCAGGCCGAGGCCGACGTGCAACGCCTTCAGCGTCGCTTCCTTGGCACTGAACCGAACGGCGAAATGCGGTGCGGGGTCCCGGAAGGCGGCGCAGTAGGCGATCTCCGCGGGCCGGAACACCCGTTCGGCGAACGTGTTTCCCGCGGCGAGCAGTGTGCGCACCCTGGCGACCGCGGCGATATCGACGCCGACCGTCATCGCCGTCGCGCCCGAGATCGCGGGCAGCAGAACGGATGCCGTGGTCATGGCCGTTGCTCCATGTCGTGGGCGGCGGCGGATCTACCCGCGCCGACAGGCGACCCGTAAAGGCGTTCCACGGCTTGCCGATAAGCCAGGTTGAGTCCGATGACGGCCCGCTTCTTCACCGCGGACTGCGGGCCGGGCACCGGGTCGGCGCCGACGTAGCGACGCAACCGCTGGCGGGTCACCGCACGGGAATAGGTAGTGGTGTAGAGGTATTCGAGGCCGTCCTCGAGTTGTGCCACGGTCATCGCGACCGGTGCGACGGACGCGCGCAGGTGCGAGGGCCCGTCCGGACCGGGGTCGATCATGCGCCCTTCGCGCAGATGTTCTTGGTACAGCGGCACTCCCGGCCCGCTGCCCAGCGGATTGAAATGGCAGACCTCGATCTCGTTATCGACGACGAACTCCAGGGTCCGTTCGAACACATCCGGTGTGTCGCCCGCGAAACCGAACACGAACGAGCCGATCACCCCGATACCCGCGTCGTGCAGGCGAGCGATGAGCGCGCGGTAGTCGGTCGGCCTGCTCCAGCTCTTGTCCGACGAGATCAGATTCTCCGGCCGCACCGACTCCAGGCCGATGAATACGAGCATGCAGCCCGCCCGCCCGGCGGCCTGCGCCAAGGACTCGCGCTGCGCGATGGTGATCGTCGCCTGGCTGCCCCACAGCACCCGCAGGGGTTCGAGCTCGGTGAACAGTGTGCGCGCATAGCGGGGATTCCCGACGATGTTGATATCGGAGAACTGCACGAAATCGCCGGTGCGCGCCTCGATCTGGGCGAGCACTTGGTCGATCGGCCGGGTACGGAACGACTCGTGGTGGAACCGCGTTTCGATGCAGAAGTTGCACGAGAACGGGCACCCCCTGGTGGCCTCGACCGGGAAGACGTAGTCGTGCGGCGGTAGGTGCTCGGGACCGTATTGCGGCAGCGTCGCCAGGTCGACCGGCCCGCCCAGGTAGCAGGGCCGCAGCCGGCCGCGGACCGCATCCGCGAGCACCTGCGGCCACACCTGCTCGACCTCGCCGCGGATGATCGCGGCGGCGCCGATCCGCTCGGCCTCGGGGGCATAGCTGGGGAAGTAACCATCGATGACGACCGGCGTGCCCAGTTCGCCGAAACCGTGCGCCAATTCAGCGGTCCGGCGTTCACCGAAGAACTTCGAGGTGACGGCCACCAGGTCGACCTCGGCGAAGGCGGCAAAATCGGTGATGGGCGTGGCGTTCTCGTCGATCACCGTCACGCGGTGCTCGGCCGAGGTCATGGCCGCGCGGTAGCCGAGGTTGACCGGAACCGGATTGAGCATGCGGTTGCCGTAGATCACGCTCTTGTCCCGGACGTCGGGGTTCACGAACAATACGTGCATCTGCGCCGATCCCATCCTCAGACTGGTGCCATCGAGTCGTCGTCGGCGCGGCGCACCACCAGGCTGCCGTTCTGTCCGCCGAGGCCGAACGAGTTGGTCAATGCCACTTCCACCGGCAGCCGCCGCGCCTGGCCGGGCACATAGTCGAGGTCGCATTCGGCATCGCGATGGCGATAGTTCACCGTGGGCGGCACGGTGGCGGTGCGCACGCTCAGCACGGTGCTGATGAACTCCACGGCACCGCAGGCGGCGATGAGGTGCCCGGTCATCGATTTGTTCGCGGTGACCGCGAGTCGTGTTGCGCCGCTGCCGAAGACCTGTTTGATCGCGATGGTCTCCACCCGGTCGTTCAGGACGGTCGCGGTGCCGTGCGCGTTGACCAGCCCGACCCGGTCCGGGCGTACGTGCGCGTCGGCCAGGGCCGCGCGCATCGCCAGTGCGGCGCCCGCGCCGTCGGGATGCGGCTCGGTGAACCGGTGCGCGTCGAGCGATCGGCCGAAGCCGGCGACCTCGGCGTACCAGGGCGCCGACCGGCGGCGGGCGTGCGCCTCGGTCTCCAGCACGACCATGCCCGCCCCCTCACCGACCACGAAACCGGTTCGGGTGGCGTCGAAAGGCCTACCGGTCCGGCCGGGGAGGTTGTCGGTAGATGGTGCGCCGAGCGCGACGAGCCCGGCCATGCCGAGCGGGTTGATCATGGAATCCATTGCGCCGCATAGCACTACATCGAGGCCGCCGCGCCGGAGCAGCCGGAACGCGGTACCGATGGCGTGCGCGCCCGCCGCACAGGCCGAGGTGATCACCGTGGTCGGCCCGGTGATGCCGAGGTGTTCGGCCAGCAGCCCGATCACCAGGTCCTGGGGATCACGGATCAGCGATACCGGATCGATCGTCGACCGGTCGGCCAGGGGAGTGGGCAGCCGGAACCGGCCGTCGTCGTCGAGATGTCCGGCGATGTCGGCCATTCGGACCAGGCCGAGTCCCGCGCCGATCACCAGGCCGACCCGGTCGGCCACGATCGGCCCGCCCGCCGTGGTCAGGCCGCTGTCGGCCAGTGCCATGGCGCAGGCGGCGAGAGCGAAGCGGGCCTGCCGGTCGGCGCGCAGTTCGACGGGGAAGGGCCCGTCCCAGTAGTCGTGCACCTCGAAATCGCTGACTTCGGCGGCGATTCGGGTCGGCAGCGCGGAGGCGTCGAACAGCGTGATCGGTGCCTCGCCCGAGGTGCCCGCGACGAGGTTGTCCCAAAATCGGCGGTAGCCGAGTCCGATCGGGGTCACCGCGCCGAGCCCGGTCACCACCACCCGGTTCACGGGGTCACCGGCTTGGTGGGTACGGCGCGGATTCGATCGAGCGGCCAACCGGAGTAGTACCGGAACCGGTTTTCCTCCGCGGCGACCTCGGCCGGGTCGTGGATGTCCTGCAATACGTAGTTCAGCCGGGCGATCCGCGCCACGAGCACGCCCTCGTCGTACGCGGTGCAGCTGAGCTGCGCCCAGCGTTTGCTCAGGCCGAGCATGCAGGCCTCGACCCGCATCGCGCGCCCTGGCGGCAGCTCGCCGACTATCTCGGCCCGATCGATGAGGCACAGAAAGGCCGACACGGTGAAGTCGGTGCTGAAATGGACCAGCCAGCCCGCGACCTGGGCCATCGACTCGAGTAGCAGCGAACCGCTGAGCAGCCTGCGGCCCGCATAGCCGTCGCTCAAATGGTCCTCGGTGAGCGACACATGTTTGACCGCGATCATGGATTCGCCTTTGGTCGCCTCCAGCACGCGGTCGTAGAGCAGGAATCGCATCAGGCCCCCTTCGCCTCGAACGCGCCGAACACGACGCACTCGCTCTGTCCGCGGAACCCGGCGCCGAGACATGCGACGGCATCGCCGGTACTGATTCGGCGCGGACGGCCGCGTACCAGGTTGAGGCCCGAATCCAGTTCGGGATGACGGAGATTGGTGATCGCGGGCAGGTACCGTTCGACCAGGCTGTGCACCGCGAAGACGCTGTGCAGCGGCAGCGCGGCGGCCAGCAGATGACCGGTGGCGCCCTTGGTGGACGTCACGGGGACAGCGGCGGCGTGCCTGCCGAGTACCGCGCTGATCGCGGCCGCCTCCACCGCATCACCGGACGGTAGTCCTGACGCGTCGGCGTACACACCGGCGAGCCGGTCCGGCGTCAGCGCGGCATCGTCGAGTGCGGTGGCGAGCGACTGTTCGATGGCCTCGCGGGGTGGGTGTGGTTCTCCGCCGGGCGGCACGCCCACGGCAGCACCATGGCCGAGCACCTCGGCGAGAATGTGCGCACCCCGGTCCCTGGCGTGCGTGAGCGTCTC
The DNA here is from genome assembly GCF_900269665.1 of Nocardia suismassiliense. Lineage (GTDB taxonomy): Bacteria > Actinomycetota > Actinomycetes > Mycobacteriales > Mycobacteriaceae > Nocardia > Nocardia suismassiliense. Next base: position 5,216,501 of record NZ_LT985361.1, on the reverse strand, counting down.
CAGTACCAGTACCGCTGCGCCCTCGCCGGGCACGGTACCGGTGCGGTCCCGATCGAACGGCTTGCACGATCCGGCGGCCGGATCGGTGCTCTCCGCGACGATGCCGAGGTAGAGAAAGCGTTGCAGGGCCGAGAGATTCAAGCGTGGGCTCACCCCGCCCGCGAGCATGACCTGCGCGTCGCCTTCTTGCAGCATGCGCAGCGCCGCACCGATGGCCTGCCCGCCCGCCTCGCCGAACGGGCTGAACGAGGCGTTCGGCCCGTGCAGCCCGTACTGCATGGCGATCTGGCAGAGCGTGGCGTTGTTGAGCATCACGATCGAGACCATGGGGGAGATGGCGCGCCAGCCGGTGCGGCAGAACCGTTCGATGTCGAAGCCGATCGGATCGTGCAGGGAGCGCCGTGCGGCGAGTTCCAGATCGGCGATGTCGTAGTCGATCATGGTGACCCCGAGCGTGATTCCGGTCGCGTCGGCGTCCACGTTGCCCCGGTGGATCTTCGCCGACGTCATGGCCTGCCCGGTCGCGGCGAAAGCCATGTGCGTGTGCAGGCGCATGGCGCGGGCGGCCTTGCGGTCGCTGATCCAGTCGCGCGGGTCGATCCCGTGCACCCGCCCGGCGGCGAGCGGCCGCTCGGCGCTCTCGCCCAGATTGATGTCCTCGGCGAGCCCGTGCAGTGCGCGGACGCCGGATGCGCCGCGTAGCAGCGCGTTCCATTGGATACGCGGCTCGTTGCCGAGCGCCGACACCGCACCGACACCGGTGACCACCACGCGTTCACCCATGGCCGTTGCCGTCCGCTCGGCCGGGCCACCGGCGCAGCACGATGCTCGCGTTCTGTCCGCCGAACCCGAACGAGTTGCTCATCGCGACCTGAACCTCCTGCGCGCGACTGGTATTCGGCACATAGTCCAGATCGCAGTCCGGGTCCGGGAATTCGTAGTTGATGGTCGGCGGCACCAGCCCGGTGCGGAGCACGTGCAGGCAGGTGACGCATTCGATGGCGCCCGCGGCGGCGATCGAGTGACCGATCATCGACTTCTGCGAGCTGATCGGAATCGAGGTCGCCCGGTCGCCGAAAACCTTGTGCACGGCCCGGGTTTCGGCGCGATCGTTGATCAGCGTCGAGGTGCCGTGCGCACTGATGTAGTCGATGTCCTCGGCCCGGAGCCCGCCGTCGATGAGGGCGCCCGACATCGCCAGTACGGCGCCCTCACCGTGCGGCGGGCTGTCGGTGATGCGGTAGGCATCGCAGGACGCGCCGTACCCCGCCACCTCGGCCAGCGGTTCGGCGCCGCGCCGCAGTGCGTGCCCGAGCTCCTCCAGCATCACGAAGGCGGCGCCCTCGCCCATCACGAAGCCGCAGCGCCTGCGGTCGAACGGCCGGCTCGCCGCGGCAGGCTGGTCGTTGAACCGGGTGGCCAGCGCGGTGAGCAGGTCGAACGACGAGATACCGAGGAAGGTGAGCAGCGAATCGCAGCCGCCCGCCAGCACCGCGTCGGCGTCGCCCTCTCTGATCCAGAGCGTGGCCTCGCCGATCGCCTGGGTGCCCGAGGCGCAGGTCGCCGACACCGTCATGGTCGGCCCGGCCGCGCCGCAGACACTGACCAGCGTGGCGGCCGCGGCGTTCTTGCGCATGCTGTGACGTTGCGCGGCCAGCAGACCGATGAACTCTCGTCCGGGACCCGTTGTGCCGGACGTGAATTCCCTGCTGCGAAGCAAGCCGTCCAGTGCGTCGATATCGTACATCTGACCGGACGTCCCGACGCACACCCCGAACCGCTCGGCGGGCGTATCCGTAAGCCGCGCCCGATGTTTCGCGGCGGTCCCCGCCGCGAGCCCGAGCTGTACCGCACGCGGCGCAGTTTTCGACAACTCCTCGGCGCCGGTCAGATACCCGGCCGACTCCGCCGCGGCGAGAAAACCGTCACCGACCTCGGCCCCGACCTGGGAGCCGAGGCCGGAGGCGTCGAACCGGGAGATGGTGCGAACTCCGGAGCGACCATCGACGAAGCCGCGGAAAGTCGTCTCGGCATCCCAGCCGAGCGGCGTCACCATCTCCGCCGCCGTGATGACCACCCGTCGCGTCTGCGCCTCGCCGACCATCGGTCACTCCGCGACGGCGCTGGCCGGTGCGGGTGCGCTCGCCTGGGCGGTCGCGGCTTCCGCTTCCGCCGCTTGCGCGCGGCTCTGCTCGACCAGTCGCGCGACCTCGTCGAGTTCCCGGATCTCCTCGAACCACCGCTGGTTCAGTTCATCACCGGGAATTGCGGTGAGTTCGGTTGCGCAACTGTCGCATTCGGCATGGAACTCGCCGTCGGCATTGCGCACGAAGGTCCGGCTGCCACCACAGACCTGGCACTTTTCCGGGATGGTGTCGAGCAGCCGCTGGCACAGCCCACTCCAGGTCCGCACGGTCCACAGCGCGGCAACGTCCTCGACGCGCATCCCGGGCTCGACCTTGCTCAGGTCGACGCCGAGGAGACGTTCCCGGACGAGATAGGCGCCCAGTGGCGTCAGCCTGCGTAGTGTGTCGACGGCGGCGCCCGCGCCGAACACGTCCTCCGCCTGTTCGTTGAGGTCGTCGCGCGGCACGGAGATGGGCAGGAATTGTTCGAGCCGGAACGTGATGTCCAGGAAGTCGATCGATTCCGCGCCGAGCTCCGGGATCAGCAATTTGTCCGACGTCACGTCGTCCGGTTCGACGGCGAGCGCCAGCGCGACCGCGCTCCGGACGATATCGGAGAGTTCCTCCGAACTCAGCATGGATCCCACGGCGTTCCTCCTCGGATCGGTGTACATGGTGGGTTGCTCTGTGCGGTAACGGGTTCAGCCTTTGGCGGTGAGCCGGGAATAGCGGGCGAGCACGCCGTCGAGGCGTCGATAGAGCTCGTCGACCTCGTCGGTGGTGATGGTGAGCGGCGGGACGATGCCGATGGTGCCGCCGAGACCCTCCGCGCCCTGACTACCGATGATCAGCCCGCTGAGCGCGAGCCGATCCTCGATCACCTGCCATTGCTGTTGCGGGATAGGCTCTTTGGTGGCCCGGTCCTTGACGAGCTCGATGCCCATCAGCAGTCCCGCGCCGCGAATGTCGCCGACGATCGCGTGCTCGCGCAGATTCTCGAACTTGTCGAAGAGGTACTTGCCGGTCTGGCGCACCTGGTCGACGATGCCGTCGCGCTCCATGATGTCGAGGGTGGCCAGCGCCGACGCACAACACAGCGGGTTGCCGTTCGTCGTGCTTCCGGTGGCGATGAAACCGTCGACCGCCGAAAGGAATTCGCGATACACACCGTCGTGCACGACGACGGCGCCGAACGGCAGGTATCCGCTGTTGATGCCCTTGGACAGCGCCATGAAGTCCGGTCGCACACCGAAGTAGTCGGCGCCGAACCACTCGCCGAGCCTGCCGAAACCGGTGATCACCTCGTCGTAGGCGAGCAGGATGTCGTTGCTGTCGCAGATCTCGCGCAGCCGCTCGTGATACTCGCGGGTCGGCACGATGGCGCCGCCGACGCCGAGCGCGGGTTCCACGAGCACGCCGGCGATGTTCGCGGCACCCAGCCGCTCGACCATTGTCTCGACGGCGTCGGCGCACGCGAGCGAGCATGATCCGCCGCAACCAGATTCGCAGCGATACGCGTACGGCGACGGCGCGTGGTGGAAGCCCGGCGTCAGCGGCTCGAACTGTTTCCGGAAGCGGCGGAACGCCGATCCGGTGGCGCTCAGCGCGCCGTAGGTGACGCCGTGATAGGCGCGATCCAGGGCGATGACGCCGAGTTTGGTGGTGTCCTCGCCGAAACGCAGCCGTTGATATTGGCGCATCATCTTGATGATGGTTTCGTTGGCCTCGGAGCCGGTGGTCGCGTAGAAGACGGTGTTCATGCCCTCGGGGGTCACCCGGGCCAGTCGGCGGGCGTACTCGTCGGCGGCCTGGTGGGTAGCGCGTTCGATGGGGAAGTACAGCAGCTTGCCCGCCTGCTCGCGGATGGCCTCGATGATCTCCGGGTGCGCGCCGCCGAGGCTCAGATTGCATAGTCCGCCGAATGCGTTGAGGTACCTGTTGCCTTCGGTGTCCACCACCCACACGCCCTCGGCCGAGGCGATACTGATGCCGCGCCTGCGGAAGCCGCGCATATTGGTGAATCCGTGCCAGAAGGTCGAATCCGACTCCGACGCAATCTGATTCGACATGACACTCCTTGCGTCGGCACTGCGGAAGCGGGCCGGGATGGAAGATGTTCCGGGAGAACCGATTCCCGTCTGAAACGACGATATCCTTGGGTACGGCCCTGTTTCCTCGGCCGAATGGTCACTCCTGTCTCAACGCTTGATGGAGGTCGCCGCGGCGCTCCGCTGAGCATCGAGAGGCGTCGTCGGGGCGGCGGACAGGTTTGCGAGGTCCCATCCGGCGCGGCGGCAGCGCAGGCCCGCCTCGGTGGCTTCGGCGGCGATCGTCCGCATATCGAGTGCCCACCACTGCTGGGTGCTGACCGACTCCCGCACCGTCTGCCCGTCCCGCAGTACCCGGCACGTCGTGGTCAGTTCGATCCGCCCCTCGACGTCGATCGGCCGTGAGGCGAGCCAGATTTCATGCTGTCGCGCACCAAATCTCGCGACACCCACCCGAATCGGCCGGACCGCCCGGTTCGCGGGAAACGGCGCGGCATCCACCACCGCGCAGCAGTCCGGGGCGAGGCGGTCAGCGAGCAACCGCCACAGCCGTCGCCGCTCGTCCGGCGTGAAGTACCCGAGCACGCCACACGCGACCACACCACCGAGCCGGTCGGGCAGGGTCGTGTCCGCGAGGGTGGTCGCTTCGATGGTCACTCGCCGCGCAAGCGCCGGATTCGCCAGGACTCGACTGGCGAGCGCGGCGCGCATGGCGGGCGAGGGTTCGATCGCGAGGATCGGGACCTCGGTGAGTGCGGTGCCGATGATTTCGACCACGAGTCCGGTGCCCGCGCCGATATCCACGATCGGCGAATTCGTTTGTGCCGCAGTGCCCAACGCCTGCGTCAACGCGCTGGTTCGCGGCTTCCAGTAGGGGCGACCGGCGATATCGTAGAACTCCGCCGCGGTGCCGTAGCCGTCGGCCATGGCGGCTCACCGCCCGCCGACGGGTGCCGAACCTACCCGCATACGATGTTCGAGAATCTGTTGCATATTGCGCAGTTCCAGCACGTCACAGGCGTGGAAGAGCGGCCAGAACGACCCGGGCCAGACGCGGCCGCGCCGTGGTGACAGGTGCGGGTACGGGTTCCTCGCGTAGTACGGATGGCGCCAGATCGTCCAGGACACGAGCGCTCCGCTGCGATTCTGCACCCGGCGGGCGGACAGGACGCGGCCGCAGAACACCATCCACAGATCGTCGCCCTGGTCGAACGCCGACTCGTAGTCGACGGTTCCGACCTCGGCATTGCCATGGATGCGCATGTGCACCTTGGTGCCCGGGTCCGTCGCGTCCTCACCCACGTACTGGCCGTCCGGGCCGGCGGGCCGGAAATTGCGCATGCTGTAGGTGAACTCCTCGACGCTGCGGATGTCGAGCAGGTAGTCGTAGAGCACCTCGGGCGGGCAGTCGACGTGCTGATGCACCGTGTACACGTCGTCGTCGGCGCGGCCGCGCAGCTGTTTGGTCAGCGCGACCAGCTGTGCGGTGGCGTCGGTGCGCGAGACGGTCTCGCACCGGAAGAGTCCCGGGATATCGTCCAGCTGCGTCGTTGTCATGGGGGCTCCCTCGGCTCGGTGCGTATCAGATCGGGATGTTGTTCCAGCGGTCGAGCTCGCGGCAGATGACCGGTGTCGGGAAGTAGCGCAGGCCCAGGTCGCGGCAGTGCCGGGCGATCGGCGATTGCAGCATCATGAACTCGCCGAACACTCGGGCCCGGTGCTGTTCGGCATCGACGCGGGGCATGCGGCGCCGGGCGAATCGGGTGAGGGCGATGTCGATGTGCGCGGCGTCGACGCGCACCAGTTCGTCGTCGAGCACCGCCGCCGACTCCATCGCCAGCGACGCGCCGATGCCCGTGGTCGGGACCAGTCCGGCGGCGGCGTCCCCGAGCAACACGATCCGGCCCCGGACCCATTGCGGGACGGTGACTTCCACCAGATCCAGCCAGTCGACCCGATCGGCGTCGGGCAGGGTGCGCAGAATCCAGCCTTCGTCGGAGCGGCGCGGGTCGCTCGGCGGCCACTGCCCGGTGCCCGCCGAGGGGCTCGCGCCGCCGAACGAGCCGGCGATCGCCACGAAGCAGGCGACCCGATCCTGGGTCGGGTACGCGGACATGATGCGCCGCAGTCCCCACGTTTCGTGTAGTTCACCCGGTGGGGTGACACCGCGTTGCGCCCACCACCACCAGAGCCGCCAGCCGAACCGATGTTCGGCGGTGTCGAGTTCGGCTTGTTCGCGGGTGCGGGAGCGGAGACCGTCCGCACCGACGACCAGGTCGAAATCGCGTTCTCTGCCGTCGTCGAACCGGACTCGCACGGTGGAGCCGATCTGGCGCATCCGTTGTACCTCGGTCTCCAGATCGACCGGGGTACCGCCGTTCGCCGACTCGAGCACGGCCAGCAGCTCGGCGCGCGGCGTCACGCGCGGCAAGCCGTTGCGCGCCTCTAGGCGCTCCAGGTCGAAGGTGCGCAGGACCTCGCCGTGCCGATCGTGTACGACATAGCGCCACAGCGGCACGCTGGTGTCGATGAAGGAGTTCCACAGGCCGAGCCCGTGCAGCACGCGACTGCCGGTCGGCCACAGCGTGATCGCCGTTCCGGCGCGGCCGTAACTGCTGATGGTGTCGATCACGGTGGGGCGCAGCCCGCGCTGGCGCAACCGGGCGGCGAGGGTGAGCCCGGCGATCCCGCCGCCGACGATCAGGATTCGCACCGGGTGGCTCCCTGCGGCACCGAAAGCAGTGCTGCGGCAGCACTCTCGCCGGAGCGGCAGCAGGCCTCGAGCGAGGTGCCGAGTAGATAGTCGCCCGCCAGGGCGATACGGGGGAGTGCGGCGGACGCTGCGGTGAGCGTGTCCAGGAAGTCGCTGTAGTGTGGTAGGTAGCCGCAGTACGCCTGCGGCCAATGCCGCACCGCCGCGGCTGTTCTCGGCTGTCGCGCGGTGCCGAGGTGGGTTCGCAGTTGTTGTTCGGCGTCGGTGACCAGGTCCAAGACTTCTGTTTCGGTGGGATCGGTCAATCGGCCGTATCTGCCCGAGAAGGTATACCGGACAATGTTTCTCGTTTCTTTGCCGTAACTCCCTGCGTTACTGCATGGCTGGCCGTCCAGTGCGATGGCGCGGACGTCGGCGGCGAAGACGTTGTGCACGTATCGCACGACCGCGACGGTGGCCGGGAAGTACCGCACCGAGCGCAGAAGGTCGGCGAGCGGTGCGAGTAGCGGCGCTGCGGCGTACGCGGGCGCGGCGACGACGACGGCGTCGTACCGTGCCTCGCTCGGCCGACCGGCCGCGTCGACGAGGTCGAGAACCACGCAATCCTCGGCCTGTGTGATCCGGGTAACTGTTGTCCGGTAGTGGATTTCGACGAACGCGGTGATGCGGGCGAGCAAGGTGGACAGCCCGACCGTCGGCTGCTCGAACTTGTCGAGCAGCATCCCCATATTGGTAGGAAAGTTGCCGTAATAGGCCTCGTCCGGCTCCGCGCCGTTCATTCGGACCGTGATCGGCCGCAGGAAGTGGGCGGTGGTGCGCTTGCCGAAATGTGCGGACAGCGGCCGATCGTCGTGGCGGCCGAGCTTTCTGGCGAGGTCGGAGCCGAGGAACCGGGCCGAGTCAGCCGACCGAACCTTTCGGACGAGGCCGTCGAGGGGGCTCAGATCCCGCCAATCACACATGCGCAGAATGCCGTGCAGCGTCTCGGCTCGGTTGTCGCTGTCCAAGCTGACGAGCCGGCCCGCGACCAGCCGCGAGGTATTGATGCCGAAGGGCTCGTAGCCGGTGCCACCGAGCGAGTCGAGCATGGCCCGGAATCGGGAGTAGTTGCGCCCGATGTTCTTGCCGCCCAGCAGCACCTCGCCGCCGTCCAGGTCGGCGAAGCCGAGGCGGCCACCGATGCGATCCGCGCGTTCCAGTATCTCGACGGTGCGGCCCGCGCGGTGCAGTGCCAGGGCGGCGGCGATACCGGAGACCCCGGCCCCCACCACCGCGATTCGTTCCGGTGTGCTCACCTGGTGCCTCCGTCAGGCGGAGTCGGATTGGTCGAGCACCTCGAAGGTGATGTCGCCGAGCGACTCTCCCGCCTGGTCGAAGGTGACGCGCACCCGATGCCGCCGACTCGGGCCCGGGTCCCCGGAGCCGAGGATGGTGGCACGGCAGCCGGTGACCAGATCTGGCTCACAGAAATTGCCGAAGTCGACCTCACAGCCGACGATCAGGCAGCGGCGCGGATCGGTGCCCCGATGCTCGGACAGCGTCGCCAGGCTCGCCTGCCTGGCCGCCTCGAGCATCAGCATGCCGGGAACGTGATCCATTGGATGGTCGAAGAACACCGGATGGGTCTGGTCGACGACGAGCAGGAACGTCATGGTGTCGGCCTCCGTCGCGATGCCATTGGCGAGCAGGACATTTCGCGGTTGGCCTCGGCCGACCCGGTCCGGTGCGAGCAGCGCCGACGGGTCGACCGGGCGTGCCGGTTCCGGGCTGCGGGCCAGGGTCTTCTGCCGCGCCCGCTCACGAATGTATTCGTAGTAGTGCAGCGGCAGCGGCAGCCACCGTCCGCCGGCCCGCCCGCACTCGTGGCCGTCGACGATGATGCTCACCGGGTGCTGCGCGAGTCGCTCGGAGGTGCGCGCATTGACGATGGTCAGCACGCGCGCGGGCGCAGGCCCGGCACGTAATCGTTCGGGTGCGAATACCTCGATCCGCATGTCGCGGAAGACGAGGAACTGGTTGTCCGGCACATGGACGAAACGGTGCGCCACGTACTCGGTCACCTGCCGGGTGACCTCCATGATCGCGATCGTGTCCAGGTAATCGGGGTTGCCGCCGTCGTTGAACAGCATGTGACTGCGGGGAAGCATGGCCGCGACGGCCCATTCGCGTTTGCCGATGGTCACACCGTCGGTGAGGAAGACCTCGTTCACCGCGGCGCGATGCACCAGGGCACGCGGTACCGTCTGCTCGAAGCTCAACGCCGCCAAGGCCGCTCGGGTGTCGTCCGGCGCGGGGCGGGTGGTCACTGCTGTTTCGTCCACGGTTTCCTCTCGTCGAGGCGCTGTCCGTGCCGCGGCCGATGTCGCACACCGGGCTTCGCGTTTCGAGCTACCGCGAGCGTATCGACGTGACCCGCCCGGATCATCGTGCGTTCGCTGAAGCGATCTCAACGTCTGACCGAATACCGGTGCCGCAGCGGCCGATACGCTCGTGCTGTGCTCGATACCCGGTCCGCCGGCTGCGCGGTGATCTTCCCCGGCCAGGGCGCGCAGCGGCCCGCCATGGGCGAGCGGTGGCGCGACACGGCCCAGTGGCGGATCGTCGGTGAGGTATCCGAATGGACCGGCTACGACATTGCCGAGCTGGTATTGCGGACGGGCGAACAGCGTTTGCGGAATACCGATTCGGCGCAGTTGTCGATCTTCACGATGTCCTTGATGGCGATGGACTATCTGATCGAGCACCGCATGATCGGCCGGGTGCACGCGTGCGCCGGGCACAGTCTCGGGGAGTACACGGCGTTGGTTGCGGCGGGGGCGATATCGGCGCGTGCCGGTGCGCGGTTGGTCGCGGCCCGTGGTGCGGCGATGCGCACGGCCACCGGGCAGCGGCCGGGGACGATGGCGGCGATTCTCGGGGCGAGCGGTGCGGTCGTCGAAGAGTTCACGGCCGCAGCGCGTTCCGACGGCGCGCAGGTGTGGGTGGCCAACGTGAACGGCCCGCGGCAGGTGGTGGTGTCCGGCACGGTCGATGGGGTCGAGGCGGTAGCGCGGGCGGCGCGGGAGTCCCGGCTGAAGGTCGTGCGGATCGCCGTCGACGGGGCATTTCATACGCCGCTGATGGCAGCTGCGGCACCTCAGCTGCGTGCGGCCTTGGACAATGTCGAGTTCCGCGCGACCGGTACGGCGGTGGGCGCGAATGTGGATGCCGGGCTGTAAACCGCCGCTCGGTGGCGCGAGCTGGCCGAGCGGCAACTCACCGCGCCGGTGCGCTGGACCGACGTTGTCCAGACGCTCGTTCGATTAGGGTGTGCGCGGCTGGTGGAGGTCGGGCCGAGCCGGGTGCTGGCGAAATCCATCGGGCGGGGCGAGTGCGCGCCGACCGTACGATATTTCGGCTATCCGGGAGAGCTCGGACCGTGAGCTCATGGTTGCGGATTCCAGCGGGTTATCTCCGAGATCACCAGGTTCTCGGGCATCGCGCGCAGTAGGGCGTTGCGCACCGCGGTGCCGAATCGGGTGCGGCGCAGCATTACCGGGATGAGCCACCGTGACCGGTTCTGCACCGCGTCGACCCGGGTACGGCGTCGTTGCACATAGTGCCGCAATGCATCCGGTGCCCCCGCCGCGTCCACCTTCGAGAGTTCCTCGGCGAGTACGAGAGCCGACTCCATCGCCATCGATGCCCCGACGCCCGCTGTCGGCAGGAAGGCGGCGGCCGCGTCGCCGAGTAACACCACCCGGCCGAACTGCCAGTGCGGCATCCGCAGATCGTCGAGGTCGAAAGCGCCGATCTCGTCGATATCGGCGAGTGCGTCGATCATCCAATCCATCGGGCCCGCAACGCCGTCGAGGCGCTCGCGGAGCTGCTTCGGAGTCGCCGGGGCGCCCGATGCCGGGAGCGCTGCCGCGCACCCGACCGGCCCGGTGGTCGGGTTGTAGCCGAAATATCTTGCCTTGCCCCAGAACTCGTGCGACTCGTCCGGGGCGACACCGGTGCCCGACGTCCACCAGGTCCACAGCCGCAACCCGGTGCGATGCATGGGCACGTCGCCCGCCACGAGTCTGCGCACGCCCGAATCGATGCCGTCGGCCCCGACCACCACGTCGTAGTCGGCGGTCGCACCGTCGTCGAAGGTGACGACGACGTGGTGGTCGTCCTGCTCGATGGCGGTCACGGTTCGTGCCATCCGGACGTCGGTGCCGCCGTCATACGATCCGAGCAACTCGATCAGTTCGGACCGCTTGAGCGCGCGCGGGACGCCGTCGCCGAGGCGGCCGCGGAAGTCGAAGGTTCGCAGTGCGCGGCCGCCGTCGATGTGCGTCGAGTAGGTGTTGATCGGCACCGTGCGCTCGTCGAACTGCCGACCCAATTCGAGATGGTCCAGGACCAGCCGGCCCATCGGCCACAGCGTGATCACATATCCGACGTCGCCGTACCGGGCGACCCGTTCCACCACTGTCGGTTCGATTCCGTTGCGCCGCAACGCCGCCGCGAGGGTCAGGCCCGCGATACCACCGCCGACGATCAGCACCCGTGGCGTGCTCACGGTAGCTTCCCGGGCGAACCGCCGCTGTTCCTATCGGAATCCGCTCTGTTCACTGACGAAACCTTCCGCCGGTACTGACCGCGAGTCTATTTCCGCCGATGCGACCCGATCATCAGCCGAACGTTGATCCCGAGCGACGCCGGGTGCGATTCGTTGAGTACGGCTCAGCTACCGGGGCCTATCAGTAGTCCGCGTGTGGTGCGTGGCGGGCAACAACAGCTTGTTCAGCAGGTAGGCCGCGGCGGCGATCAGCACCGCGGCATCGAGGTAGTGGCAGGCCATCGCACCTAGATACGTCGGGCCGCCCCAGGCGTCGACAGTGAAGTTCGGGTCCAGGCCGGCGAGGACCTGCACACCGATCCGGAACGGGCAGTAGACCAGCACGACCATGGCAGGGACGGCGAGCAGGACGCGCAGTAGAACGCTCGGGTGCCGCGGGATCGCACGCAGCGTGTTCCCGAGCCGGCGCGCCGCAGTGGTGCCGAGGGGAGCGGACACCAGCAGGATCGCGGCCGCAACGCCGCGCCGGCGCAGGATGACGGTGCAGACGGCGGCGGCCAGCGCGAACAGCACCAGGTGTGGCAACCACGCGGACGTGCCGTCGACGGGCGTCTCGAGCTCCGGGGAACGGTGGAGGTAGATCGTGCCGCCGAACACGATGCCCGCGGCCAGAGAGGTGGTGGCGATCGCGACCAGTGGACGCGAGAACTGCATTCGGAGGCCGTCGGCGACGCGCTCGGTGTCGTAGGTGTTCATGCCCCAACTCTGACCCGCTGAACTGCACGTTGTCGTCAGCCGCCAGCCGCGAACTCGCTACCCACCATGGGTGGATGCCGCGGGCCCGCTGCGACTTGCGGATGACCCGACCTGGCGACCTCGGAGCGATGTTTGTGCAGCGTCCGCCGGATACCGTCAGCGTTATGGCGATTACTTCCCTGCCGCACCCGGACACCCGACCGGCACCGTGGCATCAGCGACTCACCGCACGCCTGCACCGCACAGATCCCGGGCCCGACGGGGTCGACGTCGGCATCGCCGTGGTCTGCTTCGCGGCGTTCACGCTGCCCGTGCTGATCGGCGCGACCAGCGGGCACGGGTCGCCGCTCGCCATCGCCGCCCTCGGTGCTGCGGTGGTCGCGCCGCTGATCGTCCGTCGCCGGTGGCCGCTGGCGGTGCTCGTCGCGGTGACGGCCGTGCTGTGTCTCGCCGCCGTGCTGGGGGTGCGATTCACGCCGTGGGTAAGCAATGCCGGTCCCGCCTTCGGTGTCGCGGTGCTCACGCTGGCCGACCGGTGGCCGCGGCGCGAGTCCGTGCTCGCCACCGTTGGGGCCCTCGTCGCCATCTACATCACCGCGATGGTCGCCGCGCCGCTGCATCCCGATCAGGACCAGAACTTCGTCGAGCTGTTCATCGCGATCCCCGCCTGGCTGGCCGGTGACATGCTGCGGACCCGTCGCGACTATCGGAACAGTCTTGCCGCGCAACAACTTCGGCAGGCCGAGGAAGCGGAGCGCCGGATCCGGGCCGAGGAGCGGTTACGGGTCTCGCGCGACGTGCACGACCTGATCTCGCACACCTTGAGCATGGTCGCCGTCCGTTCCGGGGTGGCGCGCCTGCTGATCGACGAGCAACCGGGCGAGGCGCGGGAGGCGCTGAGCACCATCGAGACGGCCAGCCGCTCGGCATTGCGGGAGCTGCGGCGAGTGCTGGCGCAGATCCGGGAGCCGGGGCCGCAGGACGAGCCGGGCGAACCCGGGCTCGCCGAGATCGCGACGCTCGTCGAGGGGCTGCGCCACAACGGTCTGACCGTGGAGTATCAGGTCGTCGGTGCGCCCGTTCGCTATCCCGCCCTATTGGAGACGACCGTCTACCGCATCGTGCAGGAGGCGCTGACCAACGTCGTCAAACACGCGCAGACCGACCGCGCGCGGATCGAGATCCGGCATGTGCCGCGTGAGCTGACCGTGTCCATCGCCGATGACGGACCGGTGACGCACTCAGCCGGGCAGCCGATGGACAGCGAAGGCAGTGGTCTCGGACTCGTCGGGATGCAGGAGCGGGTGTCGCTGTTCGGCGGCCGCCTCGACGCCGGGCCACGACCCGAGGGCGGCTTCGCCGTCACCGCGCGCTTCCCTCTCGATACGGACGACCATGTCTGAACCCGAGTCCGGTAGCACGATCCGGGTGCTGATCGCCGACGATGAAGCCCTCGTCCGAGCTGGGTTCCGGGTGCTGGTCGATTCCGCCGTGGATCTCACCGTCGTCGGCGAGGCGAGCAACGGCGGCGAGGCGGTGCGGCTCACTCGCCAGTTGCGCCCCGATGTCGTGCTGATGGACATTCGAATGCCGATCATGGACGGTCTCGAGGCGATGCGGCATATCGCCGCGGGCGAGACCCAGGGCCCGCATGTGCTGATCGTGACCACTTTCGATCAGGACGAGCACGTCTTCCAGGCGCTGCGCAGCGGCGCGAGCGGGTTCCTCCTCAAAGACTCACCGCCCGAGGAACTTCTGCACGCGATCCGGGTGGTCGCCAACGGTGACGCTTTGCTGACGCCGAGTGTCACCCGCCGGATGATCAGTACGTTCGCCCGCCAACCCGTGGCACCGGCCGCGCCGCCGGATGTCTTGGCCGCGTTGACCGACCGCGAACGCCAGGTTTTCGAGCATGTCGCGGCGGGGCTGTCCAACGCCGAAATCGCGAGCACCCTCCATCTCAGCATCGCCACCGTCAAAACTCATGTCGGACGCCTGCTCACCAAGCTGGCCGTGCGCGACCGTGCCCAGCTCGTCGTGCTCGCTTATGAAACCGGAATCGTGGTGCCGGGCAACCGCTGACCGGGGGGATGCTCGCCGTTCGCTGTTGTGCCCGCAGGCGGACGCGGGTAGTTTTGCAGGTGGTTCAGACACGAGCCGATGGTGGCCTCACACCTCGATCGGCTCGCGACAATGCGGCCGGGCTCGGCGCGGGCTACAACCGAATCACGCTGGGTGGCAGGTCCGTTCGGCGCTGACCCGGAGCGTTGCGCATGACGAAACCGCTAAGTCCTCGCCAGCCTCGAATGTCTCGACGGCTGCTCTCGCATTCCCACCCACCAGCGAGCATCAGCGAATACTCGCAGGGACAGCTGCGTATTCGCGCCAACACCACATCGCGGGGCATCCAGGTGCTCACCATCGTCGGCGAGCTCGACCTGGCCACCGCTCCGCTGCTGGAACTGGCGCTGCACGACAGTCAACGTGCGCCTGCCGTGGTCGCGGACCTGAGCAAAGTCGGCTTTCTGGGCTTCGCCGGTGTCGACGTGCTCATCCGTGCGGCTCAGCGCGCCGACAGCCGCCTACGTCGGTTCGCCGTCGTGGCATCCACCCGCCCGACCCAGCGCGCCCTCAGCCTGACCGACGCTTACGACCGCATATCTTGTTATCCGCGTGTGGATCTCGCGATGCGGGCCGTGACGGAATAGTGGTCCGGCGGCCGACCACCTGCTCGCGGCGTCAGCACCGTTGCGAGCAGGCGGTGGCCGCGCCGCGTGTCCGGTGCCGCCGCTCTTCGGCAGGTGTGTTGCGATGGTCGGTATGACCTCGGGTGCAGTGGAATCGTCATCGGCGGATGGTGTGCGGGCGTTCGACGGGTTGGCCACGGAATGGTCGCGGGGGATGGGGCTGCGGGTGCCGTTGGTGAACGCGCCGATGGGGGGAGTGGCGGGGGGGGGGGGGGGGGGGGGGGGGGCGGCGGGGGGGGGGGTGGGGGGGGGGGGGGGGGGGGGGGGGGGGGGGGGGGGGGGGGCGCGGGGGGGGGGGGGGGGGGGGGGGGGGGGGGGGGGGGGGGGGGGGGGGGGGGGGGGGGGGGTGGGGGGGGGGGGGGGGGGGGGGGGGGGGGGGGGGGGGGGGGGGGGGGGGGGGGGGGGGGGGGGGGGGGGGGGGGGGGGGGGGGGGCCGCGGGGGGGGGGGGGGGGGGGGGGGGGGGGGGGGGGGGGGGGGTGGGGGGGGGGGGGGGGGGGGGGGGGGGGGGGGGGGGGGGGGGGGNTGGGGGGAGTGGCGGGCGGACGATTCGCGGCGGCGGTGACGGCCGCGGGCGGATTGGGCATGATCGGGATGGGGAGCGCAGGGTCGGCGCAAGCGCTGCAGCGGGAGCTGCGCGAGCTGGGCGAGGTGCGCGGTCCGTTCGGGATCGGGGTGGTGGATTGGGTCGTCGGCGCGGAACCGGCGTTGCTCGAGGTCGCCGTGGCGGCCGCGCCTGCGTTGATCTCGGTGAGTTTCGGTCAGGACCTGTCCTGGGTGCAGCGAGTGCGGGAAGCCGGAATCCGCACGGCCACACAGGTATACACCGTGGACGACGCGCGCCGGGCCGAGGACGCGGGCATCGATGTCGTGGTGGCGCGCGGCGCGGAGGGCGGCGGCCACGGTGCGCCGGAGATGGCCACCCTGCCGTTGCTGGACGCGGTGGTCGGCGCGGTATCGGTCCCGGTTCTGGCCGCGGGCGGTATCGGCTCGCCGGCAAGTCTCGCGGGCGTGCTCGCCGCGGGGGCCGCCGGAGCGTGGGGGGGTACCTGCCTGGCCGCGTGTTCGGAGTCGTTGCTGGCCGATGGCGCGCGCCGGGCGATGGTCGCCGCCGCGGGCACCGACACGATGCTGACGCGGGTCTTCGACGTCGGCATGGAATGGCCTTGGCCGACAAGGTTTCCCGCCCGGGTGCTGCGCAACGAGTTCGCGAATCGGTGGACCGGCCGGGAACAGCACCTGTCCGACGACGCGCAGGCCAAGCAGGCTCTCGCCGCCGCGATGGCTGCGGACGACCCACGAATCGCTCCGGTCGATGCCGGGGAGTCCGTCGGGATGGTCGCCCGGGTCGAACCGGTGGGCGCGGCGATCGAGAATCTCTGCGCCGGTGCCGCACGATTGCTCGATGGACGCACTCGGCGGCGGTGATCACCTGCCCGAGTTACCGGCTCTCGACGTGTTAACAAATGTAAATCACCGGAGAACCCACGGTTTCCGAATGATCACCGGTACGGCGGTGAAACACCCCTACCGTGCGGTATTTCCGCTGGATTGCGGTTTTCACGCAGGTGGGGCTGTTACGGGAGATAACGCGCGCCCGGCCTCCGATGACCACGACATTGCCGCCGCCTCACAGCGCACAATGCGCCGCAGCGGGGTGTGAGGAAACTGTTTGGACGCACGTCCCCGCGTCCTTACAGTCGGAGCACCAGCCCGATTTTCACAGCTCGAAGGGGGCGTCGTGGCACAATCACGGACCGACCGACCATCCGCCGACGCCGGCGACGCACTCCTGCGACTGGGCAAGTATTTTCACCGCGGCGAGATTTCGGCGGACCAGCGCACGCTGCACAAAACCGGTGGCCGCGGCGCCGACGAGTTCTATCGCGACCGCTGGTCACACGACAAAGTGGTGCGTTCTACGCACGGCGTGAACTGCACGGGATCGTGCTCCTGGAAGATTTACGTCAAAGACGGCGTGATCACCTGGGAATCGCAGCAAACCGACTATCCCTCGGTCGGCGCGGACAAACCGGAGTATGAGCCGAGAGGTTGCCCGCGCGGCGCCTCGTTCTCCTGGTACACCTATTCGCCCGCCCGCGTGCGCTATCCGTATGTGCGCGGTGTGCTGCTGGAGATGTACCGCGAGGCCAAGTCCCGGCTCAAGGACCCGGTGCTCGCGTGGGGCGAGATCGTCGAGGACGCTGAGAAAGCCAAGCGCTACAAGTCATCCCGGGGTAAGGGCGGCTTCGTGCGCGCCGAATGGTGGGAAGCGGCTGAAATCGCGGCCGCGGCGCACGTCTACACGATCAAACAGTACGGCCCGGACCGGGTGGCGGGCTTCTCGCCGATTCCCGCCATGTCGATGGTCAGCCATGCCGTCGGCGCGCGGTTCATCTCGCTGCTCGGCGGCTCGATGCTGTCGTTCTACGACTGGTACGCCGACCTGCCGGTGGCCTCACCGCAGGTGTTCGGCGACCAGACCGACGTCCCGGAGTCGGCGGACTGGTTCGACGCGGGTTACCTCATCATGTGGGGCTCGAATGTGCCGGTGACCAGGACCCCGGACGCGCACTACATGACCGAGGCGCGTTACCGCGGGCAGAAGGTCGTGGTGGTCTCGCCCGACTACGCCGACAACACCAAGTTCGCCGACGAATGGGTGGCGGCGCGGCCGGGAACCGATGCGGCCCTTGCCATGTCGATGGGGCACGTGATGCTCAAGGAGTTCTTCGTCGACAAGACGACGGACCGCTTCACCGACTACGTCAAGCGCTACACCGACCTGCCGTTCCTGATCACCTTGGACGAGCGCGACGGCGCGCACGTGCCCGGAAAGTTCCTCACCGCAGCCGATTTGGCGGCCGCCGGTACGGTTGCGCAGGGGGCAACCGAACCACGCACTGCCGGGGCGGAGGGTGACGATTTCCGCACCGTGCTGCTGGACGCGGACGCGAATCCGGTGGTGCCCAACGGATCCCTGGGCGACCGGTTCGGCGCCTCGGGCACCGGACGGTGGAATCTCGATCTGGCGGACATCGATCCGCTGCTGACGCTGCACGGCCGTACCGACGACGCTGCGGCCGTGCGGTTTCCCCGCTTCGACACCGATGTGCCCGGTGTACTCACCCGCGGCGTGCCGACGATAGTTGTTGCGGGCAAACGGGTTACCACAGTGTTCGACCTGTTGCTGGCGCAGTACGGTGTCGGCCGCGACGGCCTGCCCGGCAACTGGCCGACCGGCTACGACGATGCATCCGAGCCGTACACTCCGGCCTGGCAGGAGGCCATCACCGGCGTCCCGGCCGCGCAGGCGACACGCATCGCGCGCGAATTCGCGGACAACGCGGACCGGTCCGGCGGCCGCTCGATGATCCTGATGGGCGCGGGCACCAACCACTGGTTCCACTCCGACCAGATCTATCGCGCGTTCTTCACGCTGACCCTGCTCACCGGCTGCCAGGGCGTCAACGGCGGCGGCTGGGCCCATTACGTCGGCCAGGAGAAGTGCCGTCCGGTAACCGGTTGGTCCACCCTGGCTTTCGCCTCGGACTGGCAGCGTCCGCCGCGGCAGATGCAGGGCACGGTCTTCTGGTATCTCACCAACGACCAGTGGCGCTACGACCCGTTCACCGCCGAGACCTTCGCCTCGCCGTTGAACGAGGGCCGGTTCGCCGGCCGCACCGCCGCCGACAATATCGCGCTGGCCAGCAGGCTCGGCTGGATGCCGAGCTACCCGACATTCGACCGCAATCCGCTGGACCTGGCGGACGAGGCCGAGCAGGCGGGCAAGTCGGCACCGGAGCACATCGTGGACGAGTTGAAGTCCGGCGACCTGCGTTTCGCCTGCGAGGACCCGGACGCGCCGGAGAACTTCCCGCGGTGTCTGACGGTCTGGCGGGCGAACCTGCTCGGCTCCTCCGGCAAGGGCAACGAGTACTTCCACAAGCACCTGCTGGGCGCGGACTCCAATCTGCAAACCACCGACGTCACCGGTGTCCGCCCGCAGGAGCTGGTCTGGCGCGATCAGGCGCCGACCGGAAAACTGGATCTGCTGCTGTCGCTGGACTTCCGGATGACCAGCACCACGCTGTTCTCCGATATCGTGCTGCCCGCCGCGACCTGGTACGAGAAGCACGACCTGTCCTCCACCGACATGCACCCGTTCGTGCACGCCTTCTCCCCGGCGATCTCGCCGCCGTGGGAGGCCAAGACCGACTTCGACGCGTTCCACCGGATCGCGCGCGGGTTCTCCTGGATGGCGGAGAAGCACCTGGGTGTCCGCAAAGACATCGTCGCGGTACCGCTGCAACACGATTCGCCTGACGCCATGGCGCAGGCGGGCGGCCGGGTGCTGGACTGGAAAGCCGGTGAGTGCGAGCCGATTCCGGGCAAGACCATGCCGAAGCTGGTCATGGTGGAACGCGATTACCCGAAGATCGCGGAGAAGATGGCGGCCCTCGGCCCGCTGATCGACACCCTCGGCCTGACGACCAAGGGCGTCGCCACCTACCCCGACGAGGAAGTGAAGTACCTCGCGGCGACCAACGGCACCGTGGTTTCCGGTGTGGCACAGGGGCGTCCGTCACTGGCCAAGGACACGCACGCCGCGGAGGCGATCCTCGCGCTGTCCGGCACCACCAACGGCAGGCTCGCGGTGCAGGGCTTCGAGGCGCTGGAGCGGCGCACCGGCACCGAGCTGGCCGACCTGGCCGCCGAGCACGAGGGCAAACGAATCACCTTCGCCGACACCCAGGCTCGGCCCGTCCCGGTGATCACCTCACCGGAGTGGTCCGGCAGCGAGACCGGCGGGCGGCGGTACTCACCGTTCACCATCAACACCGAACGATTGAAGCCCTGGCACACCCTCACCGGCCGCCAGCACTTCTACCTGGACCACGACTGGATGCTGGAACTCGGTGAGCAGCTGCCGATCTTCCGGCCGCCGCTGGACATGACCGCGTTGTTCAGTGAGCCCGATGTCGGCGCGGTGACCGAAAAGGGCGTGACCGTCCGGTATCTGACGCCGCACTCGAAGTGGTCGATCCACTCGGCCTACCAGGACAACCTGCACATGCTCACGCTGTCGCGCGGCGGCCAGTCAATCTGGATGTCGGAGAAGGACGCCGCGAAAATCGGTGTCGCCGACAACGATTGGATCGAGGCGGTGAACCGCAACGGTGTCGTCGTCGCACGGGCCATCGTGTCGCACCGGATGCCGGAGGGCACCGTGTTCATGTATCACGCACAGGACCGGGCGGTGGACGTGCCGCGCATCGAGGATCGGCCGGAGGTCAACGACGCCCGCGGCAAACGCGGCGGCATCCACAACGCGCTGACCCGGATCATGATCAAACCCTCACACCTCATCGGCGGCTACGCGCAGCAGTCCTTCGCGCTGAACTACCACGGCCCCACCGGAAACCAGCGCGACGAAGTAACCACTATTCGCCGCCGCTCGCAGGAAGTGGAGTACTGACATGCGCGTCATGGCCCAGCTCGCCATGGTGATGAACCTGGACAAATGCATCGGTTGTCACACCTGCAGCGTCACCTGCAAGCAGGCGTGGACCAACCGCGGCGGCACCGAGTACATGTGGTTCAACAATGTGGAAACCCGTCCGGGACAAGGGTATCCGCGCCAGTATCAGGACCAGGAGAAGTGGAAGGGCGGCTGGCAGCTCAACCGCCGCGGCAAGCTCACCCTGAAATCCGGCTCCCGGATGAAGCGGCTGCTCAACATCTTCGCCAACCCGGACCTGCCCACGGTGGCGGACTACTACGAGCCGTGGAGCTACGACTACGACAACCTGCTGTCGTCTCCGGCGATGGACACGACCCCGGTCGCACGCCCGAAATCGCTGATCACCGGCGAGGACACGAAGATCACCTGGGGCGCCAACTGGGACGACGACCTCGGCTCCGGCCCGGAACAGGTCGGCAAGGACCCCTTGCTGTCCCGGCTGTCCGATCAGGTGAAGCTGGAGTTCGAGCAGACCTTCATGTTCTACCTGCCGCGGATCTGCGAGCACTGCCTGAACCCGTCGTGCGCGGCCTCGTGCCCGTCCGGCGCGATCTACAAACGCGCCGAGGACGGCATCGTGCTCGTCGACCAAGACAAGTGCCGCGGCTGGCGCCAGTGCGTCACCGGCTGCCCGTACAAGAAGATCTACTTCAACCACAAGACGGGCAAGGCGGAGAAGTGCACCTTCTGCTACCCGCGGGTGGAGGTCGGCATCCCCACGGTCTGCTCGGAGACCTGCGTCGGCCGGCTGCGCTACATCGGCGTGATGCTCTACGACGCCGACAAGGTCCTCGAGGCGGCCTCGGTCACCGAGGACAAGGACCTGTACCCCTCGCAGTTAGGCGTATTCCTGAACCCGCACGACCCCCGGGTGATCGCGGAGGCGGAGCGGGCCGGCATCTCGCCGGAATGGATTCAGGCGGCGCAGGATTCGCCGATCTACAAGCTGATCGTCGACTACCAGATCGCTTTGCCGCTGCATCCGGAGTACCGCACCATGCCGATGGTCTGGTACGTGCCGCCGCTGTCGCCGGTGGTGGACGTGCTCTCGGAGACCGGCCACGACGGCGAGGATGCGCGAAACCTGTTCGGCGCGATCGACGCATTGCGGATCCCGGTGGAGTACCTGGCGGAGCTGTTCACGGCGGGTGACGTCGGACCGGTGCGCGCCGCGTTGCAGCGGTTGGCGGGGATGCGGGCGTTCATGCGGTCGGTGAACCTCGGCGAAGAACCGGATCCGGCGATCGCCCCCTCGGTGCGGCTGGAGCCGGAGGAGATCGAAGCGATGTACCGGCTGCTGGCGATCGCGAAATACGAACACCGGTACGTGATTCCGTCGGGCGCTGGTTCGGAGGCGCATCAGCTGGACGCGTTGGCGACCGGGTGCAGCCTGGACAACGACGGCGGCCCGGGCATGACGGCGTTCGACACCATGGTGGAGAAGTTCCACCTGACCGACACCAATGGTGCTGCGCCGGAGGAGAAGTCGAACCGCGTCAACCTGCTCAACTGGGATGGGCAGAGCACCAACGGCTTGCTGCCCTCACCTGCCAACGGCAAGGCTCCGGGCAACGGGGTAGCCGCGAATGGCGGCAACGGCTCAGCGGCGAACGGCAGCAACGGCTCTGCCGCGAACGGCGCGGTCGATAACGGAAGCAACGGTGCTGTACCCGACGGTGTGCCGCCTGTAGCCACGACTACCGGAGCGCCCCAATGAGACCGCGCGTCCCGAATCCGAGCGGGGGTCCGTCATGTCGCTACTGAAGGTGCGCCGCAGGCCCGAGCCCGCAGTGCCGATGGCCGAACGCGACCGGCGCGTGGTGTGGCGGATCGCCGCGCTGCTGCTCGACTACCCGAGCGAGCAACTCCTAGCGATGACCGACGATCTGGTCAGTGCCGCAACGCAATTGCCGGAGCCGGTGCGGGATCACCTGATCCAATTCCTCACCCACCTGCGCGCAAGCGCACCGCTGGACCTGGCGACGCGCTATGTCGAGACCTTCGACATGCGCCGCCGCTCCAGCATGCACCTGACCTTCTACGCTTACGGCGACACCCGCAAGCGGGGGATGGCGCTGCTCCGGTTCAAGCACGCCTACCGGCACGCGGGTGTCGAGCTCGGCGACGAGGAGCTGCCCGATCACCTGCCGGTCCTGCTGGAGTTCGCCGCGACGGTCGATCCGATCGGCGGTGAACGGTTGCTCGGCGAGCATGTGCCGGTCATCGAGCTGCTCCGGCTCTCCTTGGCCGACAACAGGTCTCCCTACGCCGCCGTGCTGGCGGCGGTGGTCGCCACGCTGCCCCCGCCGACCACGGCGGACCGGCGGCGCATCGCCGAGTTGGCCGCGCAGGGACCACCGGAGGAAGAAGTGGGACTCGAACCGTTCGCCATGGATCCCACCATGTTCGCGCAAGGAGAAGGCCGCCGATGACCAGCACCCTGTGGTTGACCCTGCCGTATGTGGCATTCACCTCGTTCGTCCTCGGTCACCTGTGGCGGTACCGGAACGACCAATTCGGTTGGACCACCCGCTCTTCCCAGGTCTACGAGAGCCGCCTGCTGCGGCTGGGCAGTCCGCTGTTCCACTTCGGCATGCTCGGGGTGATCGGCGGCCACGTGATGGGCGTCTTGATACCGGCGTCGTGGACCGCCGCGGTCGGCATCTCCGAGCACGCCTACCACTTGGTCGCGGTGTCGGCGGGTTCGGTGGCCGGCGCGGCGGTGCTGGCCGGTGTCGGCATCCTGCTCTATCGCCGGTTCACCGTGCCCGCGGTCCGCAAGGCCACCACCGCCAACGACAAACTGATGTACGCGCTGCTGGCCGCCGCCTTGATCACCGGCCTGCTCAATACCTGGGGGAGCAACCTGCTCTGGGGTACCTACAACTACCGCGAGACCGTATCCCCGTGGTTCCGTAGCCTTTTCACGCTGAATCCGGAACCCGGTCTGATGGTCGGCACACCGTGGACCTTTCAGGCCCACGGCCTGGTCGTGCTCACCTTGATAGGCATCTGGCCCTACACCCGCCTGGTCCACATGTTCAGCGCGCCCCTCGGTTACCTGACGCGCCCCTACATCGTCTACCGCCGCAAGGAATCCAACGCCCCCGACACCCGCCGCTACGCCCGTGCTTGGGACGCTCCTGTCACTCCGGAACACTGGCGTTGATCCACGTTCCGCGACTCACCTGAAACGCCGCTGTGGCAACGCATCCGAAGAGATGCGTTGCCACAGCGGCGTTCTCGATCTCAGTGCCCGACTACGACCAGCACGAATTGCTGGGTCGGATTGTGCTGCGCCGGACGGCTCACCACGCCGAAGTCCTTCTCGGCGTACTCGTGTGCGTCCACGTAACGATTGTTGGACGCCTGCTGCATCGTGTACTTTCCGCCGCCGAGGGCCCGGATGTGCCACACCTGCGTGGGATTGTTCTGCGCGGGCCGGGTGACCAGGCGGTAGTCCAGCGACTCGATCTCGTGCGCGTCGAGGTAGCGGTTGCTGCTCACCTGCTGCACTGTTCCGGTTCCGGTGCCGCTGTCGTCCCAGCGAATCCGCCACTGCTGGCTGGTGTCGCCCTGCTTCGGGCGGGTGACCACGTTGTAGTCGTGGGTGCCGTCGTTCCACGCGTCGAGGTAGCGGCCGCTGGACACCTGTTGGATCGTGACGATGTCGTCGGGCTGTGCGGCGTTCGCGGTAGCGGGAACAGCGACGAGGCCGACCACGGTCAGGGTGCCGAAGAACAGTCCTGCTGCTGCGCGGCTGAGGGAGTGTGTCAAGTGCTGATCTCTCTGGTGGAAGGGCCTGTCCACCAAGGTTCGGGCACCCGGACCTGCTTCGTAAGCCACCCTGGGAGGTAGCCAGGCCGCCACAGGGTGCGGAAATCACCCCGGAGGGTGGCCGCCGATCGCGTTGCGCGGGCATGTGCTTGGGTGAACCCGTGCGGAAACGGACCTGGCTCAGCATCGGTGGCGGTCTTGTCCTGGCGATCCTGTGGGGTGAGTGGGAGAACTGGCGCGCGACGCGCAGGGTGGTCGGGTCCGTCGCGGGTGACTCCGAGGCCGTGGTCGTGCTCGGGTATCGCGACGCCGGCACGCGTGCCAACCTGATGAATCGGTGGCGGGTGCGGGCGGGGCTGCGGTCGATCGATCCGGCCGCCACCCGGACTCGGCTGGTGCTGTGTGGCGGGGCGTGCGCAGGTCCGCATACCGAGGCGGCGCTGATGGCGCGCTACGCCACCGAAGCCGGTGGGTATCGCGGGGAAATCGTCCTGGAGGAGTCCAGCCGAAGCACTTGGGAAAACATCGCTTTCGCGATTCCGTATCTCGAGGATGTCGAGCGGATCAAGATCGTCTCGTTGCCGTTCCACGCCGAGAAGGCCAGACGTTATCTGCGGAAGCAGCGCCCGGACCTGGCCGACCGTCTGGTGCACGGCAGCGAGTATCGGTTCGGCGATCTGCTGCCGTTCACGCCGCTGCTCGCCGTCTACGGGCGGCTGAAGGATGCCCGCGACGTCCCGTGACGCACGGCTGAATCAGCCAGTGCGCCAGCGGGACTCGACGTTCAGCGCTGGCCGGCCCCGGAGAGTTCGAACGCCTCGGCTTTGGGTTGCCGGGTCGCGCGCCAGTAGCTCGTGCCGGTGCCCGGCCAGGACTGCCGGTTGCGTCCGGTGTGATCGAGGAACCAGCTGTGGCAACCGCCGGATACCCACACGGATTTGTCGAGCTTGCCGTGCAGCCAGGTGTTGAACTCGCGCTGCACCTCGTCGCGCACCTCGAGCCGCGTCGAACCCCGGTTCTCCATCATGCGCAGGCATTGCACGATGTAGCGCACTTGGGATTCGATCAGGAACAGGATGGATTGCGCACCGCCACCGGAATTGGGGCCCATGATCATGAAGAAGTTCGGGAAACCCGCCACCGTCATGCCGTAGTAGGCCTGCATGCCGTCGCGCCAGGCGTCCTGAATGGTGAGCCCGTCCCGGCCGACGATGTGCTCGTCGGCGCAGCGGTTGCCGGTGGCGAAACCGGTGCCGAGCACGACCACGTCGGCCTCGTGTAGTTCGCCGTCGGCCGTGCGGATTCCGGCTTCGGTGAATTCCTCGATGCCCTCGGTCACCAGGCCGACGTCCGGGCGCTGCAATGCCGGATAGAAGTCGCTGGAGAACAGGATGCGTTTGCAGCCGAAGGTGTAGGACGGGGTGAGTTTCGCGCGCAACTCCGGGTCGGGCACCTGCTTTTTCAACTGGTGCAACGACATCCACTTGAGCAGTGAGTTCAAGCGGGGATGGAAGTAGCCGGCCACCGGCGCCTCGTGCAACCAGAAGGCGGCATTGCGGTAGATCTTCATCGCACCGGGGAAGGCCTTGAACAGGCGCTGCTCCAGGGCGCTGACCGGGCGGTCCATCTTCGGCAGCACCCAGTGCGGGGTGCGCTGGAAGACCTCGACATGCGCTGCGGTGTCGGCGATTTGGGGGACCAGCTGGACGCCGCTGGAGCCGGTGCCGATCACCGCTACTCGTTTGCCGGTCAGATCCACCGAATGGTCCCACTGCGCGGAATGGAACACCGAGCCCTTGAAGGTGTCGCGCCCCTTGAACTCCGGAATATTCGGGACGTGCAGTGCGCCGTGCGCGGCGACCACCGCGCGCGGCCGATACTCGTCACCATCGGCGGTGCGCACCACCCAGCGGTCGCTGGCGTCGTCGAATTCGTAAGACACGGCTTCGGATTGGAATCGGATATACGGCTCGAGCTCGTAATCCTTGACCACTCGCCGGATATAATCGAGTATCTCCGGCTGCGGAGCATACATCCGCGTCCAGTCGGTATTCGGCGCGAACGAGTACGAATACATCATCGACATGATGCCGCAACCGCACCCGGGATAAGTATTTTCCCGCCACACGCCGCCGACCCCATCGGCCTTCTCGAGGATGACGAAATTCGTCTCGCCCGCCTCCAGCAGCTTGATCGCCATTCCCACACCGGCCAACCCCGTACCGACGATGAGAACGTTCGGATGCTGCACCTGATCCATCGACGCCATGGTTTCCCTTCACTGCACCTAGACGGGAAGGTTAGCGTTCCGGCAACCTTCCGGTACACCCCCCGAGCAGGTGGATTTCCGCGGGATACCCGGAAACGAGTTGCCCGATCCGGGCACGCCTCATATCGCGTTGAGGGCGTCCACGGCTGCGGCTTGGGTGGCGAAGTTGGGAAGGTCGTCAGGTCGACGCGGGCCTTGCCATCGAAAACCGAACTCGTCGGTGTCGGCGGGCAGCGAGTCCGCTTGTCGGATGAGGAATTCCAGTGTGGCGGAACGGGAGTGGCCGCTGTCCACCAGCTGCCGGTAGTTGCGGACGAACACCCCCTTGAAGGTTTCCGCATCCCGGCACCGGGGGCCGGGGCAGTTCGTGGCGCTGGGTTCTTCCAGAACACCGTCCTGGATGAACGGTGACCCTGCGCGCGTCACCGCCGAGGCGATCGTATCGGCCGTGGCGAACAGATCGTTGTGTCCGGTGGCCTGGCCCAGCGCCACCAATCCGCCGATCACCGCCCCTTGAACGTAGGTCCATCGCGTGCCCTCGTCGGCGAGCACGCAAGTGTCACCGCTCGGGGCGAGGTCGAGGTGGTCGTTGATCAACCCGGATCGGTCGATCAAAGCGCGGCCCGCGCGTGTGGTGAACCAATCCCACATCGTCTGTGCGCGAGCGAGATACCACGAGCGATTCGATGGATCGACCCGCGTGCTCAGCTGGGCGGTCGCCGTGAGATACAACGCGTTGGTGATCGCGTTCACCTGGGTCCACGGGCGCTGATCCGGATCGACACCCACGCGTGCCCACGCCAGCCCGCCGTCGCAGAACGTCGTGCGCTGATCATCGAGTCCATCGACAACGACCTGCGCCGCCGTGAGGTAGCGCGGATTGTGGGTGAGGTCGAAGGCACGCAACCACGCCAACGCCCACCACAATTCGTCGTCGTTGTAGCCGGTCCGTCTGGGAACCCCTATTCGAGCGACGTCGCCGTGCCGGTAGATATCGTCCACATAAGCGAGGTACTGGAGGTCATCGGTGCGCGCCGCGTAGTCGATGACAGTGGTCAGCGCGTTGGCGCTCTGCCAGGTACTGGCGTCGTTCTCCCAGAGACCTGTCCCGAGGTCATAGCGGTCCAGCAATCGGTCGATGGCCCGCAGACGCCGGTCCGGTGGCGGGTCGGCTTGTTCGGTCCATCGAGTACAGCGGACCTCCGGCCGGTCACCGGCCTTCCCGCAAGCGCGCAGCAGCCCGTCGTCGTATCGGTAGAACCGCGTATCCCCGGCGGTGGCAGCCACGGCAATGGTTGCCGTCAACCTTTCGTCTCGGCTGCTACGGCCGGTGCGATCGAGCCACACCGAATCGCCCGGCTGCCCGTTCACGATGCTCGCCCAGGCGCCAGTGCCTGTGGTGGTCAAGGTGATCGTGCGCGCCCACACCCGAACCTGCGGATTCACCCGGCGGATGCCGGTTGCGGTCCGGGGATCGTCCCCGTCGCAGGGCCGATCCAGGCATCCCGGTACCTCTGTCGACGCCCCGTAGTGCAAGGACTGCGGCTTCACCACCAGGTATGCCCCCAGCACCAAGCCGACGACAACCCCGACCACAACGGCCCGCCGAGCCCGTTTGCGTTCGATCACGGCCCACACCATAGCCAGGTTACGAAAAGGGTGTGCGCTGCGGCGATCGGGTCTAGGCGGGGTTGTTGGAGATGGAGACGACGGAGTTGTCTACGCGGACTTGGTATACCGGCAGGCTCGCTGAGTCGTCGTCGAGGCAGTGCCCGTCGATCAGCGAGTACGCCTGTTTCAGTAGCGGTGAGATGACGACGGGGGTGCCGTCGCGGTCACCGACGAGCCCGCGGGAGATCACGGCCGCGCGGCCGATGGGATCGATGTTGCCGACGGCGGCGAGGGTGTCGTCCGACAGGCGGAACAGGGCTGCTTGGGTGGCCGTCGTGCCGCTGCCCAGCAGCACTGCTACACCGCGGCCGGGGATCAACCGGTCGATGCCGCATGCTCGGGTCCACCCGGCGCTGAGAGATGTAGCGCTGCCGAGGGTTTCGACGGCGGTCATCGGGTGCTGCTCGCCGCGGCCTCGGCCTCCAGCACGAAGGTCTCCGCCTCGACCACCACGTCGGCCTCGGTGCGGTCGCTGGGCCTGCGCAGGAAGACCGCCCAAACCACCACGGCGCAGGCAACATAGAAGCCCATGAAGACCCAGAACGCGGTGGTGGCCGACTGGGTGGACGCGTAGGACGAGCGCAGCATCAGGTTGATGCCGACGCCGCCGAGCGCACCGATCGCGCCTACGAAACCGATGAGCGCGCCGGAGGTGTTGCGTGCCCATGTGGCCTGCTCGTCACGAGAGACGTTGAGGCTCTTGGACTTCGCGTCGAACACCGACGGGATGATCTTCGTGACGGATCCGTTGCCGATGCCGGACAGAATGAACAGCGCGATGAACCCGGCGATGAGTGTCACCATCGCCGCGCCGCTCGGCACGCCGCCGTTGCGATCACCGAGCGTGCTCGCCACTACGACGGCCACCGCGGCCACCATCATCGCGCCGAAGACATACATGGTGACCTTGCTGCCGCCGATCCGGTCGGCCCACTTACCGCCGTACGGGCGGGCCAGCGACCCGAGCAGCGGTCCGATGAACGCGATCTGCGCGGCGTGCAGTGCCGCCTGCGCCGCGCTGTCGCCACCGGCCTTGAAACTGATCTGCAACACCTGACCGAAGGCGAAGCTGTAGCCGATGAACGAGCCGAACGTACCGATGTAGAGGAACGCGATCGCCCAGGACTGCGGCACCTTCAGCGCCGCGACCATGTCCGCCAGGTCGGCTTTCTGGTTGCGCAGGTTGTCCATGTAGAGGGCGGCGCCGAGCGCGGCGAGAGCGACCAGGACCAGGTAGATCGCGCAGATCAGCGACGCGTAGCCGTTGCCGAGGGTGGCGATGATCAGTAGACCGAGCAGCTGGATCGCCGGAACGCCGATATTGCCGCCGCCCGCGTTGAGCCCGAGCGCCCAGCCCTTGAGCCGCTGTGGGTAGAACGCATTGATATTGGTCATCGACGAGGCGAAATTGCCACCGCCGAAGCCGGCGAAAGCGGCCACCACCAGGAACGTCGTATACGAGGTGCCCGGCTGATTGATGAAATACAGCGTGAGCAGCGTCGGGATCAGCAACAGGAACGCGCTGAAGATGGTCCAGTTGCGGCCGCCGAACTTCGCGGTGGCCACGGTGTACGGAATCCGCAGGATCGCGCCGACCAGGGTCGGCACCGCGACCAGAAAGAACTTGCCCGCGGGATCGATGCCGTAGGTCTCGGTGGGCATGAACAGCACCATCACCGACCAGATCGACCACACCGAGAAGCCGACGTGCTCGGCGAAAACAGACCAGATCAGGTTCCGCTTGGCAACGTCCTTACCGCCGGCTTCCCAGGCCACCACATCTTCGGCATCCCAGTTCTCGATGTCACGGTTACGCGTCAGCGTGCTCAACTCAGGCCTCCCACAATCGGTTGTCTCCGACGGTAGGCAGCGGGTATTGCCGACATGATTCGTGGAATGACCGGGAGATCAACGGTTGCTCACGGAGCGCTGAGTGGTCGCGTGATGCCGGGCCGCTCACGCGGCTCCCAGCCGGTCAGTCGGCGCGCGGTGTCAGCACGTCCTCGAAGAGGGCATTTACCAGATCCTGGGGGACAGGTGAGCCGGTGAGAGCGCGAAAACGAGGTGTCGATAGTGGCAGCTGACGGTCGAGGCATTGGAAATGACGAGCCCTGAACAACTGGCCGCTGACGCCCGCTCACTCCCGCGCGGAAAGCAATCCGTTAGTAGTCGACATCCTCCAAGCCCAATTCGGGGACTCGCCCTTCAGTTCCTGAAGCGCCATGGCAAAGCCGTTCCTGGTAGCGCCTGAGACCGACGGGCACCACACCCGCTGCCCGCCTCGAGATAAGTTATCGACGCTGTCACGCGCAGGGTGGGCACGGCTTAGAACTTGGGGGATTGGGATGTTTCGACGGTTGGCGCTGATCGCGGTACTGATGGTGACTGCGGTTGCCTGCCAGGAGAACGCAGCGAACCCGCCGGAGCCGCCGGTCGCGACCGGACCGGAGGCGGAGATGCTGGCGCGGTTGCGCACCACCGACATCTGCGCGCTGCTGCCCCGCGCGGAGCTGGCGAAACTCGGCCCGGTCACGGCCGTCGGCACCGATCAGTTGTACGGGTGCAGAGCCAAATTCGGCACCGACCGCAACACTGGCACCGAAGTGGATTGGCTGGTGCGCGCAGTCGATCAAACCGGGCCGGACCAGGGCGCCAACGTCACCATCGACGGCATGACCGTGAACCTGCTCGGCGACAACGATGCCCGCTCGCCGGAGGAGGTCGCGAGTGCGTCGACCCGCACCTGCACCGCGTACGCACAACTGCCGACCGGCGGCTCCATGTCCCTGATGGTCACGATCCCGCCGGGAACCGAACCGTGCCCGGCCGCGCAATCCCTCGTCGCCGTCGCGCTGGCCGAGTGGAAACGCCATCCGCGCGTGGGTGATTCGCCGGACACGGTGCGAACGGCGGTGACTGGTAAGGATCCGTGCGCGGTACTGGCGAAGCTGCCGGATGCGATCCGCGGCGATTCCGAATGGGGCGATCGCTGCTGGTTCAGGCTCGACGGTGACGCGATCTATGTCGGCTACGGCCACTCGACCGACCGCGAGTTCAAGAACTACGAACGCGTGGAAGTCGCTGGGCAGCACGCATACTGGACATCCAACCAAGCCAATGGCAGCTACCGGATTCACGTCGGCCAAACCTTCGACCCGGTCGCCGACAACTCCGACTACGCAAGCGTGCCCGCCGTGACAATCAACGGCCGCGACCGGGCAACCCTCGAAAAGGTCACCGCCGCAGTCCTAGAAGTGCTACCAGCAGTGAAATGATCAGTGCCCGAACGACATCGAGCAACCGACGCGGCCTTGACGACTCGTGGACCGGAACGAACGGCGTCGGATCATGGCAGCGGACCTGACCGTGACTCGGACGCTGGTGATCCCCGCATCCGAGCTACACGAGCGCTTCTCCCGGTCGTCCGGCCCCGGCGGCCAGCACGTCAACACCACCGACAGCCGAGTAGAACTATCGTTCGACCTCGCCAACTCACCCTCCGTGCCGGAGCGACTACGCACCCGCATGCTCGACCGCCTGGCCACCCGCCTGGTCAACGGCGTACTCACGATCACCGCATCAGAGCACCGCGCACAGCTGCAGAACCGCACCGCCGCCCGCGACCGCCTGGCCGCGCTACTCCGTGAAGCCGCCGCCGCCCCACCACCCGTCCGCCGCCCCACCAAACCCTCACGCGGAGCAAAAGAACGCCGCATCTCCGCCAAGAAACGGCGCGGCATCACCAAACGAAACCGCCGCGCCTCACCCGACGACTAGCCCGACGGGCAGCACCACCGGGCGGGTGGCGTGTTATCGACAACTACGGCCGTACGAGATCTCCACAGATCCAACACAGCAAGTCCGTCGCGGTCTATGGGCCGTTTCTTTTGCTGGTCACTCCGTGTCTTGTCATCGTCGGCATCTCAGGGCTGTTGCCGTACCGGTTCGCCCCCAGGGCCGTTGCCTTCGGCGCTGTGCTCATGGGTGTATTCGCGTACGGTGAGCAGCCCGCCCGTGCCGGAACCTTCGGATGATCGCCTGTTCTGAGGAGGTGCTGAACCGCGCGGGAATCTGAGGACCACGACCACCACTCAGCCGTAGAAGGTGACCAAGTCCTGCGGCGGTAACGGTCCGTCAGGGAAGTTCATGGCGAACGTGTTGAAGCGGAGGGTCTCCTCCGCGGCGGCCAGTAGGACGTTGACCAGACCGGCCGTCGCCGCCCCGACGGTGATCACCTCGTAGACCTCGCGAAGCTCCGTCACTCGCTGTGCCGCCACATGCCCGACGAATGGCGCGTTTCTGGCCTGGGGCGTGCTGGCGAAGGGGTTGTCGTAGACGAAGCTCGAAGGTGTGAGTTCCGGGGGTACTCCGGCGGCTTCGAGCTCCTCACTCGCTACTTCCAGGAACCGCGCGCCCTGCCGCAACGGCCCGAGGTCGAAGCGGGTCGACTCGCCGTGCTCGATCACGTCCTGCCAGACGCAGGTGTAGGCGTCCCCGGCGCCCGGGTTCTTGGGGCGGTCACCGAAGATGTCATCGACGGCCTCTGCCACGGACAGGGACCCGTTTCCCGCGCTCTGCGCGTCCATGGCGATCGCGCGCCGTCGGCTCCCCTCCAGCGTCCCGGGTCCCGGCTGCCGAACCCACAGATGCACATTCTCCAGACTCACGCTGTAGATGGTGAGCTGCGTACTCATCGGTTCTCCTCCACTCTGTGTTCCTGGACTGCGACCACCCGATCACAGCAACAGGCGCTGACCGCCGCCAAGACCGTCAGCTCTCGATGGCCCTCCGCAAGAATCAGGCAGTCGTGGTATTGGATGCCGATGCGGCCGGGGACAATTCGAAGAGTGCAACAGCCGAAGCGGAGGCAGCCGTGTCGCTCCGGACCGGATCGATGACGATCTTGTACTCGGTGCTGTCCAGCACGTCGATCGTCACCACGACCGTGTCATTGGCGTCGGTGGCGACAATGCGACCATCGATCATCTGATCCAAACCGTCCGCGAACTGCTGGATTCCGACCCAATCGAAGACGGCCGCCCCAGCTTCGACCGCGACCTGGAACTCTGCCCATGTGACGCCTGCGGGAAACCTTCCGACGCCGTCGCAGTCGTCGAGTTTCCACCGCCAGTTGTTCGCCGGGAACAACTCGAGAACATCACGCAGATGCACCAAGGTTTGTTGGTCGGTCCACATAGGGATGGTTTCGACGATCATCATGCATCCTCACCGACATGGCCCACCGCGCGAGGCCACATCCGCGCGAGTATGACAGAACACATCCGAAATCGGCATGATGATGCGTTCTCCGAGCCACGTAGTGGCGCTGGATCCACTGGTGCGCGCCTTGGGCTCTGGCACGAAGGTGGCGCTGCCAGCCGACCACGCCTGCGACGAAACTGGTACCCACGACCAGTATTTGGCCGCGATCCTGCGACATCAAGTCGGCCGATCCGGATACGGAACCGATTTCCCGGTCCCCGGGCAGCTCAGCCGTTGGTCACGGCGTATCGGAGCAGAACCACGCCGGAACTCAACGCCCGTGACTCGAGCAGTTCGAGATCGGAGAACGAGGTGCCCTCGGCAACTAGACCCTTTCCACGGCCCTGGACGGCAGGGAAGACGACCAGCCGGATCTCGTCGACGAGCCCGGCAGCTAGCACCGCGTGCGCCAAGGTCACGCTGCCGGACAACGTGATGTCGCCGCCGTCGGACTCTTTGAGCCGACGCACCTCTTCGACCGGGTCACCGGAGAGGATCGTCGAGTTGCGCCACTGCGGATCCGTCATCGACGACGAGACGATGTACTTCTGCACTTGGTCCAGGTACGCACCCGCCGGTTCGTCGGTGTGCTGAGGCCAGTAGCCGCGAAAGTCCTCGAAGGTCTGCCGGCCCAGCAACACAGCGTCGGAGGACGCGCCCAAGAGCTCCGTCGCGGCCAACCAGTCCTCGATGCCCTCTCCAGGAGACGGGCCGAACCACTCATCGAGCATCTCGATCCGCCCGTCAGCAGAGATGTTCTCGGTGAGCAGCAACCGGCGCATGACACCGTTCTAGCACCGATCAGAAGCGCCCACAATCACGACTGGCGCAGCGCCGCATCTGATCGGTGCCCGCCGACGCCTCCGCCTTTGCGAATGAGCCCAGGCCGTACTCCTAGCCGCAGCCAGGGGTGTCGCGGACGTCGATCCACGGGAATTGTTTGGTTGTCATAGGTAGTGGTTCCCGCGAAGTCGTTGTGTCAGTTGCCGGATCGGCGAGTTGCGGTGAGTGGCGGTCAGCGCAGGTGATCGGTGAGAGTGCCTTTTTCGCCGAACAGTTCGGCGGTCCAGTACTGCAAGAGCGCGGTGTTGTCGGTGTCGTCGGGATGGAAGCCTTGCTTCGTGTACGCCCCGACCCGGCGCTGGACGGCTCGCGCCAGGAACGGCAAGCGTGGCAGCGCGGCAAGGCTGCGCACCAGGCGGATCGGGTTGTAGGCGGCGCGGTCGCCGAGTAACGACAGGGTGGTGTTGACGACGATTGCGGTGGCGAAGCGGATCGAGATACCGCGCATTGCCCAGATGCGTCGGCGTTCGGTGCCGCCGGCGGCGCGGTAGACGTCGATGGCGACGGACCGGTGTTCGGATTCCTCGATCGCGTGCCACAGCAGCATCGACCGGACCTCGGTGGATCCGAGCAGCGCCTGGGCTCGCTCGTCGCCCAGCAGTGTCTCGGCGAACACCGCGGTGAAGTGCTCGAGTGCGGCGGTGATCGCCAGGCAGGTCAGCGGCGAGAAGAAGCGCTCGTATCGGGCCATGACGCGGCGTGTGGTGCGGTCCCAGCGTCTTGTGGGATAGCCCATTTCCTGCAAGCGCTCGTTCAGTGCGCGATGCTCGCGACCGTGGGTGACCTCTTGGCCGATGAATCCTTGAACCTGTGATTTCAGTTCGGGATCGGTGATTTCACCGGCGCAGCGGCGGACCGAGCGGACGAAGAAGTCCTCACCCTCGGGGAAGGTTGCCGAGAGAAACGCGATGGCGTGACTCGTCACCAGGTCGCCGTCGACGTAGTGGCGGGCGAGTGTCCCTGCGGGATAGGCGAATTGGATGCGGCGAGCACGTACGACTCGTTTGGTCGGGTCGGTGGCGTTCATGGAGGTTCCCCCCTCGATGGCTTCTTATTCGATTAACGGTGAAACGAAAGAACATTCATCGACCAGCGCCTGCTGCTGGTGTGGTCGTGCCGAGGTAGGCGCGGATCATCGCCTTGAACGCGCCGAGGACCTCGTCGGTGCGAAACGGCGCGTAGCCCGGGATCGATTGCGCTGTGGCCAATCCGGTGAGCAGCGCGTACATGAGGTGTAGCCCGACCGCCTGGTCGAGCCGGTGGGCGGCGTCGTCGGTGGCAGGGAACA
This sequence comes from Nocardia suismassiliense, assembly GCF_900269665.1. Taxonomy (GTDB): domain Bacteria; phylum Actinomycetota; class Actinomycetes; order Mycobacteriales; family Mycobacteriaceae; genus Nocardia; species Nocardia suismassiliense. Next base: position 5,180,930 of record NZ_LT985361.1, on the reverse strand, counting down.
GTTGGGTGTAGAGCAGTTCGCTGGCCACCATGAATTGCCGGTCGATCTCGATCATCGGAGCCGCCAGGTCCGGGTCGGTCCTGGCCGCCACCCACAACTCGTGCCACGCGGTGAACGTGGGGCGTGCGTACATCGACCACAGCAGATCGATCGCCGCGTCGAGTTTGTCCGCCGAAGGATCCAGGCCGGCCATCAACTGCCCGTAGTCCTCGATGCGGCGACCGAAGGAATGCGCCACCGCGCCGGTCAGGAGATCGGCCTTGGTGGGGAAATGGTGCAGCAGCGCACCCAGCGATACTCCCGCACGGTGAGCGACCTCGGTCGTGGTCGTGGCCTTGAACCCGACCTCGACCAAGGCGTCGAAGGTCGCATCGAGCAGTGCGCGGCGGGTATCTGCTGTCCGCTCGGCCTGTGTTCGCCGGGTACGAGGTGATGGCACGACCCAAGGTTCACACACAAACCGTAAACCGTCAATGTTTCTTGTAAGTATCGGCGCGCACTGCCCGGTCAGAACCTATTTTTGAACGTTCAGTTCGTCGCCTCCGCAGCAGGGCCGAGTCGGGTCGCCCGGGATGGGGTACGGACTCGGGTGTTCAACGGATGAATGCCGAAAGTTGATCGGTGGCAGGCTGTTACGTGTGGCAGAGATGAGTGGCAGCCTCTTCCGGCTGCTGGGGGCGCTGGCCAGACCGTTGATGCTGCTGTATCGGTGGTGGCGACCGGTGTCGGACAGGGCCTCGATCGCGGTGCTGTCCGACGAGCTGTGTGCCGCGGTGCAGCGGGTCGAGCAGCGGTTGCAACGGGAATTACGGGCAAGTGGCCATGACTTCATGCAGGTCGAGTTCACCGCCACAGCACGGCCGGTCGGGGACGCCGGCCCGGTCGAAGTTGCGGATATCGCCACCTACTTCGAGCTCCTGGGCCAGCCCGGATCGTACCGGCGCCGATTGGTCGTACTCGGCGCCCCAGGTTCCGGGAAAACCGTCGCCGCGACGTATCTGGTGCTGGGTCTGCTGGAGGCTCGGCAGGACCGCGATGATGCGCCCCGCGCGAACATCCCGGTTCCAGTGCGAGTCAACGCCGCAGGGTGGGACGGCAAGCAGGACTTCACTCGCTGGTTGATCATCCGGCTCGGCTACGACTACCGGTTACGCCCCAATGTGGCCCGGGAGATGGTGGAACGCGGATTGATCCTGCCCGTGATCGACGGCCTCGACGAAATGGACACCGACGACAGTGCGGGGTCCCGGGCTCGAGCACTGCTGGACCGGCTCAACCGAGCCCCGTGGCGTGACCGGCCGGTCATCGTGATGTGCCGTACCGCCGAATTCAGCGCAATCACCCGCGAGCGCGGCGACAACGGGTTGCACGGCGGCACCACCCTCACCCTGCACCGCTTGGACACCGATACGGTCAGCGACTATCTCACCTCGCATCAGGACGAGACAGGGACCGGCCATCCCGGATGGACTCGGGTCATCACCCACATCACCGCCCACCCCGACGGGGCACTGGCCACCTCCGTACGCAACCCGTGGATGCTCGGACTCACCGCCGCTACCTTGCACCACACCCCACATATCGCCGGCCGATTGATCGCCTGCACCACCGAAACAGCGGTCCGTGACCTGCTGTTCGCGGCTCAGATCCCCGCCGCGGTTGCCGCCACCGATGAAGGCAAGCCGTACCGCGACTACACCGAGGACAACGTCGAGGAATGGGTACGCGCCCTGGCCCGATGCCTGCAGCGCCGCCGCGACGAGGGACGCAACGGCACCGCGATACGACTCGACGAAATATGGGAAATCGCCGGTAGGACCCGCATCCGCATCCTGCACGGGCTAGCACTCGCGCTCACCTTCGGTTCCCCGTTCGGGCTCACGGTCGGGGCCGTGATCTGGCTCGAGCTAAGGGGCATGGTTGGGGTCGTAGCCGGGCTCGTAGCCGGGCTGATAGCCGGAGCTGTGTTCGGAATCGTGTTCGGGATCATCCGGTTTCCCAGGCCCCGACGGATGGTATGGAACGCGTCTGGCCCCTCCCGGTGGAGACACGGACTCGAGGCCGGGACCTTAGCCGGGGTCGTGACCGGGGTGGCGCTCGGGGTCACGCTCGGGGTGGCGCTCGGGTTCACGCGCGGGCTGGCGCGCGGTTTCATGAGCGGGATCGAACTCGGGGTCTTATACGGGCTTGTGGCCGGGATGGTCTACGGGGTCGTGACCGGGCTTCAGGTCGATGCGAGCCAGGAGCTAGCCCTTGTGATCGACGAACGGCGGATCATTCACGACAGCACCCAAGCTGCCGCAGTTGCGACCATCGCGGGCTGGCTCGTGTTCGCGATGGCGGGCGGGGTCATGCTCGGGCTTCGGGCACTCCCCGATGAATCCCTGTCCGAGTTCCCACGCAGTGTCGCGAGAGCAACTGGCATCCTGCTGGTGCCCGGGGCTGCGGTCGGGCTCGGTCTCGGAGCTGTAACCGGACTCGCGGCCGGGCGGTTCTACCTCGCTGCACTCGTTTTCCGGTTTACCAAGGCGATGCCCCGCCGCCCCGCACTATTCCTCGACTGGGCTCGCCGCAGCGGCCTGCTCCGTGTGAACGGCACCGCCTACCAGTTCCGGCACGAGACCTACCAGCAGTGGATCCAGCAACCACACTCCGGCGATCCAGGCCCGCCACCGCCCACCGGCTCAAACGATCGAACGGAACAGCCGGTGTCGTAAAATGTTCGATTGTTGAACACAGGCCGAGCTGGCACACGGCTCGCAGACCCTGGCAGTCTGACGTGTTGAGAATCGTGTCGCGACGACGAGATGCCCGACAGGTTCGGGAGACCGTTTGATGGACATCGGCTGGTCTCATGCCATGCGCGCACATCGGCAGAACAGTGTGTTCGGCAGGCGACCTCGTCGAGAGCCTCCGAAACCTCTTCTGCAGCGGCGCAGCTGACGAAAATCCGCAGTGGTCGCCCGGACTCGGTCCAATACACATCGACTGTCGCGTCGGCGTGTACCCGGAGATCGGCAAGGACCGAATCCGCCGCAGCCATGGCTCTCGCCCAGGCCGCACGACGTGATAGTTGACCGCGTCCGTCGCTGCGCGAGGCGATGGCCGCCGACGAGGGCGCTCCCGCAGCCAAGGGCGACTAGATCGGTTTCGGCGGATCCGTCACGAACACCGCAGTTCGTGATGGTCTTTGCCGTGCCCCCAAGACTTGGGGCGATCTCGAGTCCATGCGCTGCGGTATCTTCCATGCGATCGCCGCACCCTGGCCGGCGCGCAGAGGAAGCACGCCACATGTTCAACAAATCCTTTGCGGTCGCCGCGCTCTCGGTGAGCGCCGCTGCCGTTCTTGCGGCACCGCCCGCCGCCGCCGATCCGGGCAACTGGGGCGCCGGTTCCCTCAGCGTGTGGGGCAACGTCTACGCGTTTTCGGTCAACCACCCGACGGAAGCCGACGCCATTCGAGCCGCCGACCGAGCGTGCAAGGGTCAAGGCATCATCGACTGCCGGATGATGGTGACGTTCGCGAACGGCTGCGGCGCAGTCGTGACGAGTCCGCTCTCGATCATCGCAGGGTTCCCGATCGTGGGCTTCGGCAAGGGGGCGACCCCAGGGGAGGCATACGCAGACGCCACCCGCAACCTCCCCACCGGCACCGGAAGCGTCGGTTCGTTCAATCGCGAACATGCCTGCACCCAGCCTTGATCTAGTTCCAGCGCGGTCCTCGGCAATGCAGCTGGTGGCTCACGCCTCGAGGTAGTTGGGATGATCCGGCGGCAGCTGCGACGGGTGAACGCAGCTGGCGGTTTCCGGGTGGTAGTAGGTGCCGGGCCCGCAGTGGAAGTCGTACCGAACCAGCTCGACGCCGTCCTCGCGGACACAGCGGTAGTACCGGGCCCCGTCACTCGGATCCGGGAACATCCCCTCCTCGGTGCAGCCTGAGGACGTATTGGCTTGCGCAGCAGAATCGTTCATCACGAACCCCTCTCGAGCGGCACACTGCCGATTCTAGGTCAGAGCCGCGAGAGCAACGGGTGATTTGCCCACCACGGCACCGCACACGCCGACGGTGGCCTGCCGCGGACCGCCCTCGCCGATCTCACTGACCGGTAACCTGCCTCTGAGCATCGGCTACGGGATACGCACCCGACCTTCAGGACACCCCATCATCGGCGTGAGGGTGTTCAAAGAGGGGTCGGTGCTTTGCGGGTGCGGAACCGGTCTATCCAGGCCCGAACGCGCGTATCATCCTCTGGCGGACCAACTTACGAAGGCGCTTGTCCGCGTAAGGGTCTAGACCTTCGGCGACAAAAACAGCGTCGGTAAACGAGTCGACGTCTGAGGGCGGCGATGTGCAGAGCCTGCTCTGTTCGTCCAATGGCAGGCAGAAGCCGAGTTCAACGCACAGGTTGTCGAGTAGGGACGCCACGTCTACGCGATCAACATCCATGAGCGGAAAGCTACCCGAGATGAGTTCTGCCCGTTGGTCTTCGGCCGACGGGCGGGCGGCTCGGTCATCAGCGAGCACGTGCCTTCGCGGGATCGGCGACCATTCGGACCGCGTGCCCAGCGCGGGACGGGCGTCGCGGAAGGAACGTGGCGGCCTATTTTCGGGGAAAAGGGCGGTGGCTGAGGCTTCGGTGCACCATCTCGGTGAGGGTGACGATGTCGAAGACGGGGAGGCCGAGGCGGTCCTGGATGGCGTGGCTGTAGGGGGCCAGGTCGGTGCATTCGATGATGAGGGCGCCCATGTCGGGGTTGGCTGAAGCTAGTTGTTCGATTTCGGTGAGTACCTCGTTTCCGAGGCGTTCGGCGTCGAGGAGAGTGCGGCGTCCCTCCAGGATGACTTCGCGGAACTCCGGCTGGGCGTCCATTCCGGCGACGCAGATCGGTACCGCCTCACCGCCTATCGCCGCCAGGTGACGCTGGGTGAGGGATTCCTTCTTGGCAACCAGCAGGCCGACTTTGCGGTTTGCGGCGAGCATGCGGTGCACCATCGGTAACTGGATGAGGCTCGAGCTGTACAGCGGGATTCCCACGGCGTCGGCCAGCTGCTGCTGGAAGATGACGAGGAAACCGCAGCCGCTGGTAATCGCCGCTACGCCACGGGATTCGAGTTCCTTGGCGGCGATGATGAATGGCTCGAGCAGGGTCGGGTCGGCCTCGGTCACCATCCGCTGCGGTGTCGCGCCTTGCACCACCTGGTAGGCGACCGGGAAGTCGAAGGTTGTCGGATTGCGGATATGGCCTGGGATCTTGGTGAATGCGGTGTCGAGACAGAGGACACCGATTGCGTGCTCGGCCTTGGTATTTACGGCCACTGTTATCGCCTTGTCGATTCGGTGCTGCCGAACCGATCCGGCCGCAGCGGGGCTGGATCGGTGATCGGTTGTTCGCCTGCCAGGATTTGGCTGATGAGCTCACCGCCGGCGGGTGCGAGCCCCATCCCGATATGGCCGTAGCCGACGGCGACCAGCAGGGTGCGCAGACCGGTGCGCCCGATCAGCGGCAGGCCGTCCGGCGTGCACGGACGCAATCCGCTCCAGGGCTCCCGGGGCTGCGTTTCCGCCAGATCCGGCAGGTATTCGTGGACGGTCCGCAGCATCCCCCGCACGCGGCGTTCGGAGATGTCGTTGTTCATCCCGGTGAGCTCGAGCCTGCCGCCGATGCGCAGCCGGTCACCCAGCGGAACGATCGCCACCCGGCCTTCACTCAGCAACACCGGCCTGCTGGGACCGCTCGGCGGCATATCGATGGTGACGCTGTAACCCTTGATCGGTTGCAGCGTCAGCCCGATCCCCGCCAGCCGAGCACACTCGGTCGACCACGCACCCGCCGCGACGACCACCTCGCCGGGGCGAAGTCCCCCGCGGTTCGTATGCAGCCCTACAACTTTCCGTGCGGCGACCTCGAAGCCGAGCACGTCGGTGTGCTCGCAGATCTCGACACCCATCTCGCGCAGCAGCCGGCCGAATTCGAGCACGAACTCCGGAACACGCAGATAGGCCCCCTCCGGGTTGTACAGCGCCCCATGGATAGCGAACCGGGTCTTCGGCTCCAGCTCGTCGAGTTCCCCCGGGCGGAGGACCCGCAGCGGCACTCCGCTGGCGACGGTCCGTGCCACCGACCGAGTGGCAGCCGCGAACCCTTCTGCGGTCCGATAGGTCAGCACAATGCCGGGTGACTCGAAAGTCGCAGCGATGCTGGGTGATTCACACAGCCCGAGCAGTATCTCGAGGCTGCGCTTCTTCATCCCGACCAGCGCCCGAAAACCGGCCGCCGCGGCCGTCGCCGAGCAGGCCCGCCCGAAATGCCCGAGCCAGCGCAGCAATTCGCCGTCCAGCCGCGGCTTGATATAGAAGGCGGCATCCGGACGCAACATCCCGAGCGTGCGCAGCGACCGCAGGCCGGGCTCGGCCAGCGGCGCGGCACCGTGGGTGCCGACGAAACCGGTGTTCCCGTACGAACACGACTGCGGCCCACCGAGCGCCCCACGCTCCAGCACGGTCACCGAAGCCCCGCTGCGGCGCAGGTGATAGGCGCAGAACAAACCGGCGACCCCGCCGCCGACAACCACCACATCAGGGTCGCTGCGCACGGGTGTCGCCCCCTCACTTGCCACGAACCCGACCTACACGGTGACGACGAAGAAGTTGGTCGGCAGATTCACCACGACCCGCTCGTAGATCTCCGCCATGACCGCCGCACCGGGCTCACTGAAGGTGCCCGGCGGTGGCTCGGCGAAGCGGATCACCGACCGCCCGGCGTCGAAAAGCTGTGCGCCGTGGCCGAAGTCGCCCACCAGAGCGGTGCCGGGTTCGGCCAGGCGGGTGCGGACGATGAACATGCCGTTCTGCTCGAGGTCGTCCATCAGCGTTCCGGTGCCCATGGCGCGGTAGTAGTCGACCGGGTTGATGATCATGCCGTCGGCGGTGCCACCCATCTGCTCGACCTCGTTGCAGGCCCGCAGGATCGTCGAGGCGAACGGCCCGGGGGAGGTCATCCGTTCGATCCCGGGAATGTTCAGCAGGCCGCCCTCGCCGCTGATGATCGTATGGTTCTCGGCGGTGCAGAGCCGGACGATCAGCCGGTAGTTGATGAAGGATTCGAACGTCTCCGGGTCCTCCCACAGCTGCGGCGGCACCTGCACCCAGGCCGTGGTGGTGAGCAGCTCCGGGATCGGTGACTTGTGGAACCGGCTGGCCAGTTCACGGCGCACGTCGGCGCCTTCGATCGGGGCGTCCTCCGCGCTCGGTGCACTCTCGTGCCAGTAGAACTGGCGTGGATCACGCGACAAGTCAACGGCTTTGAGCATATTGCGCGCCGGGTAGCGCGGTTTGCGGCGCGAGCTGGTCAGCGAGTCGGTGATGGTCACGTCGTATTCGACGGCGGCGTCGAGGCCGTCTTTCGCGCAGGCCTCGACGAACATCCGCCCGGGCGAAGGCTCCTTCTTGCGGTCCGCGACCACCTGCGCCAGCGTCTCTTTGACGCCTTCGGTCTTCAGCATGTGTGATTCCTTCCGTGTCATCGGCAACGGTGCCGAGAGCAGTGCTGTCACTCCGGTTTCGCGGTGGCCTGCCAGGGCAGATGAGCCGCGGACGGTCCGAGCACGCTCGCACCACCGTCGACCAGCTGAACCGTGCCGGTGAGATAGGAGGCCCGCGCACTCACCAGAAAGGTGGCGACGGCGGCCATTTCCTCCGGCCGGGCGATCCGGCCCACCGCCGTATGCCTGCCCATCGCCTCGAACTGTGCTTCGCTCGGGGCCTCGGTAGAGCGTTGCGCCACAACGCGTTCCAGCAGGGGAGTGCGAGTTGCGCTGGGCGCGAGCACGTTGACCGTGACGCCGTCCCGCCCCACCTCGGCGGCCAGCGACTGGGCGAATCGGACCAAGGCCGTGCGGGTTACGCCGGACATGGCCAGGCCGCTGATGGGGACGCTCGCGGTCTCCGAGGCCACGAAAAGCATTCGGCCCCAACGCGCGTCCCGGAGATGAGGCAACGCGCCCAGCGCCACATCGACCGCCGGGATCAACACCGCATCGACCGCGGCGCGATAGTCCGCCGTCTCGAAGGCTGCCGCGGGTCCGGTGGGCGGCGTGCCACCACTGATGACGACGATGTGCAGCCCGCCGAATTCGGCGGCAACCTCGTCGATCCACCGGCGGGTCGACGCGCTGTCGGTGATGTCCACGCTCGTGGCATGCACCCGAGCACGCGCCACCTCTTTGACGGCACGCTCGGCCGCCGCGAGCCGCCCGGCGTCGCGTGCCCCGATCGCGACGTGCGCTCCCTCGGCAGCCAATTCCCGAGCGATCGCCAAGCCGATCCCACTGGATCCGCCCGCCACCAGCGCGACCTTGTTCGCCAACCCTAAATCCACTCGGCTAGCCCTTTCCCGTCGAGTCCACGGCGCCGAACTCGTAGCCGTATCGGCGCGACAGCGGCCACGACAGGGCCGCGACCGTTCGCCTGGCCGACTTCGACAGCCCGCGCTGCCAGGAGTCGTCGGTCGGGCGCACCACGGTTTCGCCGATCTTGAATCGGTCGGGGTTCCCGGTAACTGTGTGATTGGTATGCAATTCGACGGTTCGATCGGCGACCGGGTTGGCCGCGGGGTCGGTCGCACACAGCCGCAACAGGCGGTCGATCGTGCCCGCCGGATCCGCGATGAAGTCCTCGTACCGCAGGAACATGGACCGTGCCGGATAACGCCGGGTGATCGCATGCGTGGCGAGATTGAAGCCGGTCCAGTACCCGGTGCTCTTACCCGGCGCCATGGCATACACGTATTCCTTTGGCCTGCTCCATGATTGGGCCACTGCGCGGGGGTCACGGACCAGGTGAACGTAATACGGGGTGATGCCGTCGAGATGTGCCAGCAACGCCGCTTCGCCGGGAATCTTCGTGGTATCCACGATCACCCGCGACTCGCTGCGCTCCGCGATCGTTTGGTAGACCTGGGTCATCAGCGCCGCATGCGCCCGGATCTGCTCGTTGTGCAGCCCACGACCGAGCACCCGCCAGGTGTGCCGGGTCCGGACGCTGCCGAGTTGCCGCCGGATCACCGCGTCGGCGTGCTCCACCAGGGTGGTGCCCGCCGGTTGGCCGATCGGCAGGATGGTCGACCAGAACGGGCAGTCGACCAGTTTGCGCCCGCAGCCACATTCCTCGTTCACGCCGCGCCCCGCCGCGTTCCGCCACAGGAAGTGCAGCTCGCCGACGTGGAAGAAGCCCGGAATCTCGTTGAGGATGTTGCCGATAATGGTGCTGCCGTTGCGGCACCAGCCGGTAATGCACAGGACCTTCACCGTGTTCGTCACCTGTCGACCGCCTTCTCCGTGGTCACCGCTTGCCGGATCGTCATGGCCAGCGCCGAAGCCGCCAGCGCGCACCCTGCGCCGACCACGAAGACGGCCGGGTAGCCGAACCCGGTGGCGATCGCGCCGGTCACCGGCCCCCACACGAACAACCCCAGATCCCAGAACGAGGTGTAGGCACCGAGCGCGGCCCCCTGCTTGGCACTGTCGGTGTTGTTCATGACCATCAACGCCAGCGACGGGTGCAGCAGCGAGAATCCGACGCCCATCACCACGGCCCCGAGCACCGCCACGGTGAGATTCGGCGCCCAAGCGATGATCAGCAATCCGGCCGCTTCGCCCAGCCCGCACCAGGCAGCGACCCGCCGCGGTCCGTACTTGTCCGGTAGGTGCCCGATGAACAAGCGAGTGCCCGCGTACACCGCGCTGAAGGTGCTCAAAACCACCACACCCGAGTCGATTCCGCGCACTTGCAGCCCGTGGATAACGAACGCGGCCAGGCCGACATAGCCTGCTGCCCCCAACGCGAGACCGAGACCGGGCAGCACGGCGGGCCGCAGCAACAGTCCGCGCCCGCTGGTCGGCGTGACGTGCGGTTGCGGCGCGACAATGCTGATCAGGACGAGACCGATGAGCGGTGCGACGGAGCAGAAACTCCACACCGCGGTAATGCCGAAATGCCGGATGGCCGCGCCGAGCGCGGTGCCCAGCGAGATACCACCCCACATGGCAACGCCATAAAGCCCGATCACCTGGCCGCGACGGTGGTGCGGCGCGAGCGTGACGGTCCAGACCGCACCCGCGGTGAACAGCGCGGCCTCACCGACGCCCAGCAGCAGGCGCACCATGATCAGTCCGGCCAGGCCGAGCGGCAGGAAGTACAGCAGGCCGCCCGCCGCGATGGCGAGCGCACCGAACTGCATGACGTTGCGGTGCCCGTACCGATCGGCCAGCCCGCCGAAGATCGGTCGGGTCAGCAGCGCGGTGAGCGCGGTGGCCGTGACCACGAGACCTACCGCGAGATCACCCGCGCCGTACTCGTCCCGGACGTGCGCAGGCAGCACCGGAATCGCCGCGGCGAGCCCGAGGTAGCCACAGAACAGCCCGCCGAACACTCCGGCAAGGGCGAGACGGGGGAACGCTCCGGTGTCGGACGAAGTCATCGCCGACCGGCCCAGGTGGAACTGGAACCTTCTTCGTTGTCGAGGGTTTCGGTGGCCGCGAGCGCGTCCGCGACCTTGCGCACCGCGGCGACGAGGTGGTCACAGTCCGCCGGCGACAGTGTGGAGGACAGCGGAATGTCTACTGCCCGTTGCAGATACCGCGTCGCATTCGGCAGCAGCTCCTTGATGGCCGCAGTCTCCATCCCGGTGAACATGAACCGCCAGTTCCAGAACGCACGGATATTGCGGTCGGAGTCCGAACCGAGATTGCGCGCCTCGATACCCTCGTGGCACAGCGCTTGCGCGAACCACTGCGCGCGGCCGTCCGGCACCTGGAAGATGAACGCCTCACCGAGATAAGCGCCGGGCGCCACCGGACGCCGGATCCGGATCCCGGCGACATCGGCCAATGCCGAGGCCACGTAGTCGTAGTTGCGCCGGAACGCGGCCAAGCGCACCGGCAGCCTGCCGAGCTCGGCCCGTAGCAGCGCCGCCCGGATCTCGTCCATCCGGAAGCTGAGCAGGGGCAGGTCCAGATCGGTAGCGATCGGCGGTTCGCCGTCGGGGAAGTGCCGCCGCAGCCGTCCCTCGTAGGCGCCGGAAAGCACGGTGGCACGGGCGAACAGGGCGCTGTCGTCGGTGACGAGGAAGCCGCCCTCGCCGCTGTTGAGTGACTTGTCCGACTGGGTGCTGAACGCGCCGGCCAGGCCGAAGGTGCCGAGTTTGCGGCCGTCGAGTTCCGCGCCGAGGGCGGGGACCGCGTCCTCGAAGACCGGCACGTGCATGTCGTCGGCGAAGCGGAGCAGCGCGCCCATGTCGCCGGCGAAGCCGCGCATGTGCACCACCATGATGCCCTTGACCTGCGGGGTCCATCGGCTGCGCAGGTCGGCCACGTCCAGGTGCAGGTTTTCGTCGACGTCGACGAGGAAGGGCGTGCAGCCGGCCAGGATGATGGCGCTCGGGGTGGCCGCGAAAGTGAAACCGGGACAGGCGATCAGGCTGCCCGGGGCGATACCCGCGGCCATGATGGCCAAGGCCAGCGCGGTGGTGCCGCTGGAGGTCGCCAGGGCGTGGCGGCAGTCGAAGTAGCGGCACAGGTCCGCTTCGAACTTGCCGCATTCGGTGTCGTGCGGCGGGCGATAGTCGTAGCGGAAGTAGAGGTGACTGCGGATCGCGCGCAGCGCGGCTTCCTCGTCATCGGGGTGAACGCAGACCGCGCCTCGGTCGTAGGTCGGCCACGGGGTTCGGCGAATGGGATTTCCGCCGTCCAAGGCCAGTCGCGAATCGGCGGCTATTCGAGTTCCCGGCAACTGCCGGGCTGCTGCTGAATGGTCGACTTCGTTGTCCGCCATCGTAATTCCCTGCCCAACTCTTAAAACATCGGCGAGCCGCCACCTCATCGTCGGTCGAGCTTTTGCCGAAGCTCGTAGGACGATTCCGAAAACGCTACACCGAAGTTTCAGTCTGGATACCCGAAATCGATTGTTCAGCAATGGCATTGGTTGCTGTGACTTCACTGGGACCGTTTTGTCCAGGCAGGTGCAATTCGGGATGGAGGATATGGCACCGATGCGCCAGTGGGCCAAAACAGTCGCAGCCGAACAAGTTTCAGTGCTGAAACTCGTTCGGCTGCGGCAACGCTCTTCGGACCTGGTTACTCGGCCGCCTGCCGGGCACGCCTGCGCAGCAGATGGTGCCTGATGGCGACGGCGCTACCCGCGACGACGACCAGCGCGGCGAGCAGGGGGTGGATGTCTTTCGAGAGGCTCTGCGCCGGGTCCGGTCGGATGGCCCAGATGGCCAGTGGGACAGCGTAAGCCACGGCAAGGCCAGCGGCCCACCAGCGGAGCGGGCGGAGCCGGGCATCGCGCAGGGTGCCGATGAGGACGATGGCGACCGGGACGATGGCCACCATCGCGAACTGGCCGACGATGAGGACGGGAACGGCCCATGCCGCGATGATGACGGGCCGTGCGGCGGGATAGGTTTCCAGCTCGGGTCGAGGCGTGCTGGTGAACATGGTCTGCTCCTTGATGAACGGTCGGTCGCGGCTAAGGTCGAACGCCGAGGGTTGCCAGCAGCACGTGCATGTCGGAGTTCACCCAGTACTCGGCGATCCGATCCCGCGCGAGGCGCAGCGTGTCCGTCCCGGTGAACCGGACCGCGGTGCCCGAAGGGGCGGTCGCGCCGGGGAATCCGGCGTGATAGGTGCCGACGGCGACCCAGCGCAGCGCGAGGTGGTCACGCTCGACAATGGGTCCGACCTCGACGCTGAACACGAGTTCGGTGAAGGCGGCACGGGTCTGCGCGATCCACTCGACCAGGCCCTCCGGTCCGCGGACCGCACTGCCGTCGCCGCCGCCCAGTAGTGCGGCGTGCAAGCGGAAGTCAGGGGCGACGACCTGCTGGGCGAGGGCGTAGTCGCCGTTCCACAGGGACATCCATCCCGCCAGCAGGTCGCGGCAGGTCGGCGGATCATCGACGGTCGTTGTGCGGGTGTCCTGCTCCATGGCGAAGCCTTTCGTATTGTTCTGTCCCGGCGAGGGTTTCGAGATCAGTCCTGGTCCGGGATCCAGTGCCCATGGATGCCCGCGGGTACGCGTTGCGGGAGGTCGACGGCGGCGACCGGCGGCTTGGCGAGGTCGGAGGCATCGATCACCAGCAGTTGCGACGCGTCGGCGGCAAGGTCGCTGACGATGGTGAGCAGGTATCCGTCGTCCTCCCGGGTGGCGCCCTCGGCCGGTACGAAGACGGCTTCGCCCGGCATGCGGTCCGGTCCGTGCGCGAACAACTGGCGCTGTCCGGTCAGGGTGTCGAATTTGGCGGTGTGGTAACCGGTGAGTCCCGCGCCGGGGAAGGCGACGGCGTAGCTGTAGCGGTTGTGTTCTCCGGTGTGGTCGTCATTGATGGCAGGGAACTCGATCACCAGATCGTCGAGCGCTTCCTCGGTGACCTTGCGCGTGGCCGGGTCGAGGATCCAGCGATGGAAGGTCGTACCGACGTTGGGGGCGTCGGGGTAGCCTGCCGCACCGACCCACCACTTCCACGAGGTTTCCCAAGCCGCACGGTCGAAGCGCGGGCATTCCAAGATGATTCGGCCGCGATCGTCGACGTAGGAGTTGGCGACGTGCAAAATCGCACCCTGGCTCTCGACGTCGAACCAGACGACCTCGCCGGGCGCATTCCGCGGCAGCACACCGAGGCGCAGCGGGACCTCGTCGTGCCAGCGATACGGGATGCCGGACTGTTCGGCGTGGTCGAAGACGACCGGGGAGCCGAGAAAGATCGCGTGCTCGCGAGTGATCGCGAAATCGTGCATCAGCGCCGGGCCCGCACCGGCGATCGGCGCGGACCGGATGATCTCGCCGCGGGCGTCGGCCACGTAGTAGATCAGGTAGGGCGGAAAGGGACTGTAGGAGAAGAAATGTAGTTCGCCGGTGGCCGGGTCCACCTTCGGATGGGCGGTCATCGAGGTGGTCAGTCTGCCGCCGAAGTCGTGCACGCCGACCGTCTCCAGCTCGCCGGTGACCTCCCAGGGCAGGTTCGCCTCCTGCAATGCGAGGTAGCGCCCGCCGTGGAAGATGATGCTGGTCGCGGCGGCGCTGACGTCGAGTTCGGTACCGGTGAACGGGACACCGTCCAGGTACGGCGTCTTCACCCAGCGGTTGCGGTACCACTCGGCGCGGCCGCCGGTCAGCCGGATCCCGTGCAGCATGCCCGCCCCGCGGAACCAATGCGTCGGTGTGACACCGGGTTTGGGGTTGTGACCGTTGCGGAAGTAGCGCCCGTTCAACTCCGGCGGCAGGGTGCCGTGCACGGTCAGGTCGAACGAGGTGTGCTCTTCGGCGGTCGGTGCGAAGTGGCCGGTGAGGTAGGGCAGCGGTCGCGTTTGCATGAATGTCAGTTTTGTGGCGGGGGAGGTCTCCTCGCGTCGGTGATTCCTGCCTATACGTAGGCGGGCGGTACCTAGGCCTGCGTTTGGCATGGGAGGTTGATTCGCGGAAGGATCAGGTCGTGAGTTACCTGGTCGGGCGATCCGACGAAACCGCACGACTGCTCGCGCTGCTGCAAGAGGCGCGGGAGTCTCGTGGCGGGGCATTGCTGCTGCTGGGGGAGCCGGGTATCGGTAAGAGCGCGCTCCTCGACCATCTCGCTCAGGCCTCCTCAGGCTTCCTGATCATGCGCGCGTCCGGCGCCGAGTTCGAGACGGAACTGCCGTACTCGGCGCTGCATCAGCTGTGCGCCCCGGTGCTGGAACACCTCGACGCACTGCCCGCACCCCACCGCACCGCGTTGCGGATCGCGTTCGGCCTGGACACCGGCACCCCGGACCCGTTCCTGGCCGGCGCGGCGGCGCTGGGTCTGCTGCTCGAGAACGATCGGCCGCTGCTGTGCCTCATCGATGACGCACAGTGGCTGGACCATGCCTCGGCCCGCGCGTTGGCGTTCGTGGCCCGCCGGATCGGCGCCGAACGCGTCGCGATGGTGTTCGCCGCGCGGGAAGACGTGGGCGGGCTGGAGCAGCTACCCCGGGTCGACGTGGAGCAATTGAGCGAATCCGAGGCACGCGCGTTGCTGGTGCGCGAGGTCCCCGCCTCGCTGGACGAGCGGGTGCGCGACCGCATCCTGGCCGAGGCGCGCGGCAACCCGCTCGCCCTGCTGGAACTGCCGAGGACCGCGGGATTGGCGGGCATGGCAGGGGGATTCGATCTGCCCGCGCCGCGCGCCGCCGAACGCAGCTTCCGTGCCCGCCTCGCGACTCTGTCGCCCGAGGTGCGGTTACTGCTCACCGTCGCCGCCGCGGAGCCGGTCGGCGATCCCGGACTGCTGTGGCCCGCGGCGAAGCTCCTGGGTGTCGAAGGTGCTGCGGCCGAGGACGTTTCGCTGGTCGAGTTCGGCACCCGCGTTCGGTTCATCCACCCGCTGGCCCGCTCGGCGGTGTATCAAGCCGCGACCGCCGCCGAGCGTCGCCGCGCCCACGGTGCGCTCGCTCAGGTGAGCGACCCGGTGACCGACCCCGACCGGGTGGCCTGGCATCGCGCGCTGGCCAGCGCGGGGCCGGACGAGGAGGTCGCGGTCGCGCTGACCCGATCGGCGAATCGGGCGCAGGCGCGCGGCGGAGTCGCCGCCGCGGCGGCGTTCCTGGAACGGGCCGCCGCCTTGACGCTCGACCCGGATCTACGTACCGAGCGGGTGCTCGCGGCGGTCGAGGCCAAGCTGTCGGTCGGGGATTTCGGCGTCGCCGCCGAACTGCTCTCGACCCTGGACTCCGACGATCCGCGCGTCGACCTGCTGCGCGGCCGGATCTCCTTCGCCCGCTTCCGCGGCGGCGACCAGCCGACCGACCACCTGCTCCGTGCTGCCACCCGGCTGGCGGACCGCGACCCGGTCGGTTCGCGCGAGTGCTATGTGGACGCGATCGAGATGAGCCTGCTGACCGGCGGATTCGACGCGGTGATCGAGGCCGCGCGCACCGCGCCGCCGCACCCGGAACCACCGACCAGCGCCGACCTCATCCTCGACGGCATGATCGCGCTGACCGTCGAGGGGCATCAGGCGGCCGCGAAGCTGCTGCGCCCCGTCGTCGCCGACGCTGCCGACGCGGCTTGGACGCGCTGGCCGACCCTCGGCTTCCTGCTCGCCCTCGAGCTGTGGGACATCGACGCGATGCGCGGCATAGCCACCCGGGTCACCGCGTCCGGCCGCGAGGTCGGCTCCTTCCACATGCTGCCGATCGGGTTGGCCATGCTCGCCACGGTCACCGCGTACTCCGGCGACTTCGGCGCCGCGACGGCGATGATCGCCGAGGAGGAGGCGATCGCGGAGGCCACCGGCGCCGCCCCGCTCGTCTATCCGCGAATTCATCTGGCCGCCTTGCGTGGTCGGCGCGCCGAGGCCGAAAAGCTGTTCGCCGGTGTCGGCCCGCACATGACCCTCAGCGTGCAGTACGCCACCGCCGTGCTCAGCAACGGGCTCGCCGATTACCCCGCGGCGATGCGGGCGGCCGAACGTGCCGTCGCCACCGGCGATCTGGGACTGGCGGGCCTCGCGCTCCCCGAACTGGTCGAGGCGGCGGTGCGCTGCCACGAACCGGACGTCGCTCGTGCCGCGCTCGCGACGCTTGCCGAACGCGCAGGCGGGCACCCGTTCGGGCTCGGAATTCAAACGTATGCAAAAGCTTTGGTCTACGACGACGAGGACTCCTACCGTCTAGCCGTGTCGCTGCTCGATTCCAGCACCTTCGCCGTCGCGGCCGGTCGTGCCCACCTCGTCTACGGCGAATGGCTGCGCCGCCAAGGTCGCCGCCGCGACGCCAGAACCGAACTGCGGCACGCCCATGAGGTGTTCGCTGCGCTCGGCGCCGAGGCCTTCGCGGCCCGCGCGGCCGGCGAACTCCGTGCCACCGGCGAGCACACCCGCAGCCGATCCGCCGACGTCTCCGACGCGCTCACCGTGCAGGAAGTACACATCGCCCGCTTGGTCGCCGAGGGCGCAACCTCGAAAGAAGTAGCAGCCAAACTGTTCCTGAGTCCGCGCACCGTAGATGCCCACCTACGCAACATCTTTCGCAAGTTGGGCATCACCTCCCGCCGTCAACTCCGAGATCTCCCGGACCTGCGCTAGCCGCCGCATGGTCGAAACGCGGCAACGGCCGGACCCCCGCCTGTGTTCCGCGCCACCGGCCCGCCGTGACCGCGGTCGGCTATGGTCGACTCGCTCTCCTCGACCACTACCCTGCGGCGGATTCCATGCTGATCGAGCTCGTACTTGCGGCGGTTGCCGTACTGGAGGCCATCGGACTGGTGGTGCTGCTCGTGCTGCTGGTGGGCAGCCGCCGCCGGTCCGCGGAGCTGCAACGCCGGCTCGACGACTTGCAGCGCAGGTTCGACGCCCGGCAACTGCTGCGTAATGGTGGACGGGAAGCGGTGAAAACCGTATGGGATACCGCGAATCTGTTGCGCAAAAAAGGGTTCCGTGGTGCGGTCCTCACCTCGATCGAGAACCTGGCGGGCTGGGCGCAGGTCGAACGACCGGACCTGGCGGGCCTGACACCCGACGGTCACGTGGTGATCATGTTCTCCGACATCGAAGGGTCCACCGCCCTCAACGAACGCCTCGGCGACCAGGCCTGGGTCAAGCTGCTCGACCGGCACGACCGCCTGACCCGCCAGTGCGTCGCCGAACACGGCGGGCACATCGTGAAAAGTCAGGGCGACGGCTTCATGATCGCCTTCGCCGAGCCCGATCAAGCCGTCTGCTGCGCTCTGGACATGCAGGCTGCCCTGCACAACTCGGGCAAATCGGTTGGCCGCGAACGTGTTCGCGTGCGGATCGGCATCCACATGGGCAAGTCTGTCCGTCGCGGCGACGACCTCTTCGGGCGCAACGTAGCCATGGCTGCCCGGGTGGCCGACCAAGCAGACGGCGGTGAAATCCTCATCAGCACCCCGGTCCACGACGCCATCGCCGACCACCCCGACATCACCGTCACCGCCGAGCGCCAGGTCGAACTCAAGGGCCTGCACGGCACCCACCACCTCTACACCGTCGAACGCACCCGCACTGCGTCAACCGAACGCCGCTCGTAGCTCGTCGCCTGGCGTTTGGTAGACATCAACTGAACAGCTACGGGGAGGAGCGGTGCAGCAGATGGCGGATCGCGAGAAAGCTCAGCCGTCGCCTGCGGTGACCGGGTGGACGGTCGGGCTGGTGTGTGTGGCGATCGTGGCGAGTGGGGTCATCGTCGGTGGGCTGCTGCACGAGCGGGAGCCGGAGCTGACGACCAAGCCGGTGCCTACCGCTACCCCTACCTCGTCCCGACCGCCGGTTGACAGCTCCTATGTCACTCCGCCTGTCGTGTTCCCGGTGGAGATTCCTGGTTGTGCTGTGGTGGCGCCGCCTACCGAGGGCGGTTTGATGTCGTGGGTGGGTTCCTCCCCGTTGGACTACGACAATCCGGCGTATCCGTGGTTCTCCGGTCCGAAGGCCGTCGCGATGTCGCGGGCGCTGCGCGATGCGTTGCCGGATGATGTCGATGTCGGCTTTGCGTCCGTCGAGGGGTCGCTGCTGTTCGAGCCCATCCTCGGCGGTCCGGAGGACGCCGAACTGCCGGCGGGAGTGGACGGCTGGACCACTGCGAGTGGCACGCTGCGCCGGGGCGCGGGGGAGGGTTGGCTGATGGTGTCGGTGCGGCAGTCCGCAGCATCGGTTCCGCCTTGTGTCGCAGGGAATCTCGATGAGCGTCGTCAGCTCGCCGATGGCACGACGGTCGATGTGCAGGACACCTGGTACGAGATCAATAAGGTTCGCACGCTGTCCCGCACCGCCCACGCGTATCTGCCGGACGGTACCGAGGTCACCACCGCCGTCACTGATGACCGGCCGGACGACAGCGGTAATTCCGGCACGGTGCCGTTGACGGTCGACGAGCTCGCGGCCCTGGCCGCCGCGCCTGGCCTGCGCGTCACGACCCCGGTGCCGCCGGGTACCCCCAACGTTCCCGAAAGCTGTTCCGGCGTAATGGAACCCGGTGGGAAGATCGACGAGAGTATTACTCGCCGGTTGGACGCGGTGCTGGCGCGTATCCCGCTCGACGGTCTCACCCTCGACCGGCCGCTCGGGCAGTTGCGGCCGGCGGACCTCGGCACGAATGGGGTGTGTCAAGCGGTGCGGATCAGCACGCCGGGGCGGGAGTCACGGCTGAACGTCTCGATCGCCACGCAACAGCGCCTTCCGGACGACGCGCCGTCCAACCGTTACGGTGTCCGCGTGACGACCCGGCGACTTCCGGATGGGACGGTCATCGAGACCGGGGAGTCACGGTTTACGGTGCAGTCGCAAAAGCCTGGGGCGCAGCCCGTGCCGGAAACCGAGCGCACGGTCACCGTCACTCGCCCGTCAGGCACTCGTATCCAAGTGTCCTCCACCGCCGCCGACCCGATCGAACCTCTTCCCCTCGCGCAGCTCGAAGCGATCGCCACGACCCCCGATCTCGAGGTGCGGTGATGGCGCCGATCCCGGGCTTGCGCAATCTGGTACTGGCCGCTGCCGCGGCGGTAATCACCAGTGCCGGAGCCGTTTACGTCCTGATGCAACCCGCCGACACCACCCGCAAGATCACCGGTACAGTGGCCGCCGCTCCAGGCCTCGCCTGGTCGGTCGATGCCGCCGCCACCTACGACGGCGCGTCCCCCGAATTCCGTGATCCGGTCCCCGGCACCGAATACGACATCGGCGGTGCGAGTTTCGTCGACGCGGGCGACACCCTCGTCGCCGTGGTCGGCTCCTCGGACGGTGATATGTCCCTGCGAAATCCGACGATGGTCGGTATCGACGCCGCGACCGGCGCGGTGCGCTGGCGTACCCCTGCCGCTCACCTCGGTGGTTGTGCGCGGGCCCCGCTCGACAACCACCTCGTCTGCTTCACCGGACCGTCCGAGCCGCCCGCTCTGGTCGGCTACGACATCGGCAGCGGCGAGGTCACGCGCACGTCCCTCGAGTGGTCGGTCTTCGCCCTCGCGACCGACGAGAATCGCCTGTACCTCGCCGAAGGCGATGTCGAGTCCGACGATGTACGCGTGCATTCCGGCACCCTCGCCGACCCTGACGCCCACTGGACCCGTGCGTTCACCATGGGCACCGCCTGGGAATCCCTGCCTACCGACGCACTGGACGTCTCGCAGGGGCAGGGCCTCTTCGAGCTCGGCACCACCCTCGCCGGATTCGACCTGGGCACCGGCACACCCACCTGGACTGCGGAGCTGGCCGGGTGTTCCCGTACAACCCGAACGAATCCGGCGCTGGTCGTGCGGATCCACACCGACTGCTCCGGCTACCGGATCACCGGCTCCGACATCCTCGACCACACCGGGCGGGTGCTGGCCACCACGAATCACGAAGCCGCCCATAGCCTTTCGATCGACCTGCCGACCGACGACACCGTTCCCGTGCTGCTCGGGGACGGCGCTTACGATCGCCGCACCGGAAAGCTGTTGTGGACCAGCCCCGATCTCGTGACCCAGCCGCGCGCGACCCAAAGTGAGTACGGGAACGCCACTTCCGGTTCCGCGATCGCACTGCTCGGCGACGTCGCACTGCTCCGAGATGACGCCGCAGGCACCACGACCGGGCTGGATATGCGCACCGGACGCCGACTGTGGCAGCACGCGACCGAGCGTTCCGGCACACCGAACGCGTGGGACGGCGAGGTCGTCGTATTCGCCGACTCGACCGGTCTGTGGGCGATCGACCCGAAATCCGGCAGCACGGTGTGGGACATCCCGTTCCGTGCGGTGACCGACGTCCCCGACGCCCTCAGCGACGGCGGCCGGCTGACTGTCCGCGGCAAGGGGCACTACGGCTACGCCTCCGCACGCACGTTGATCAGCCTGCGCCCGCTGGGGCGGTAGACCGACGTTTTTACCTGAGACAGTTCGTCACAGGGAGGTAGGGTGGGCATGTCAGAGCTCGTTCCCGCGCAGCGTGGTTAAGGACCCCCATGCCATCGAATTTCGCTCTCAAGACAATGAACACAGCTCATCGCGCCCTCTTGAAGGTCAGTTGCGGCAAGCTGGGCAACGACTTCAGCGGGATGCCGTCGATCGAACTCGTGACCATCGGACGTAAGTCCGGTCGCCCGCACGCGGTGATGCTGACCGCGCCGATCGTCGACGGCGACACCTACGTCGTCGTCGCCTCCCGCGGCGGCGACCCGCAACATCCGGCCTGGCTGCACAATGTGCGCGACAACCCGGATGTCCAGGTTTCGGTGCGCAGCGGACCCCGGCAACCGATGACCGCCCGCATCGCGAACGCCGAAGAGCGGGCCGAACTGTGGCCGCGCGTGATCGCCGCGCAGAAGGTCTACGCCGGTTATCAGAAGAAGACGACACGCGAGATCCCGCTGGTCCTGCTGACGCCGAAGCCCGCCTCGGCCAACTGACCGGCTAGCGGCTCGGTCGGGCGATTCGCTTCCGCGGCAGAGGGAATGGCATGGACGAAGCGGGGTCGTACATCATTCGCGGCGGTATCCAAGGGCGAGAACGGGTGCGCGGCTTGGCCGGCGTGCTGGCGCCGCGCACTCGGGCAATGCTCGAGCAGCTACCGGTCCGCCCGGGTGATCGGTGCTGGGACGTCGGTTCCGGCGGCGGCGACGTGACACTGATGATCGCGGACATGGTCGGCCGGACCGGTCGGGTACTCGGCACCGACCTCGACCCTGCCAAAGTGGCGCTGGCCGAAGCCGAAGCCGCCGCGTATCCGCAGGTGGAATACCGAGTCGCCGACATCACGGCGGAGCTGCCGGCGGAAACCTTCGACATCGCGCACGCCCGTTTCCTGCTCTCGCACCTGACCGACCCCGCCGCGGCCGTCGCCGCCATCGCCCGGACACTCCGGCCGGGCGGCACCCTGGCCGTCGCGGACGTCGACTTCAGCGCGCCCCTCTGCTGTCCCGACTCACCCGCTTTCCGCGCCTACCACGACCTCTACATTCGCACCGGTCGCCACCGGGGTGCCGATCCACTGATCGGCCCCCGGCTGCCCGCGCTGCTGCACAACGCAGGCCTCACCGACATCCACATCCAGGTGAACCAACCCGCCGAACCGGACCCCGCCACCAAACTCGTCCACGTCCTCACCCTCGAGAACATCGCGGACGCCGCGCTCCCCGCCGACCTGACCAGCACCGCCGAACTCGACGCCATCCTCACCGATCTCCGTGCGGCAGTAGATGATTCATCGATAGTGCTGGCCGCTCCCCGAATGGTCCAGACCTGGGGCCGCACGCCGCGATGATCGCACCGCCCCGACCGTCAAGCGGCATCCAGGGCGGCGCGGAGCATGGCGAAGGCGCGCCGGGCGGCGGCGACGGCTTCGGGGTGCACCTCATCAAGTGCTCGGCCACCGGCTAGCTCGCGGAGATTCTCCTCGGCGAGCACCCGCAGGGTAATGATCACCTGGTGCGCGGCCACCCGCGCGGCGACACCGCCGGAGACGGCTCCGGCGTCGACCAGGGCTGCGGCGAGCTCCTCGGCGCCCTTGGCTACGAAACCGAGCACCCGCGCCGACAGGCTGGGCGTGGTCTCGAACATCTGGTGCAGCGCAAGCACTTCCGGGTCATCGTTGAGCCCGGTGATCGGATCGTGCGCGTCGAGCGCGGCCAGGAAGTGCCGCCGCAGCGCGTTCAGCGGAGCCTCGCCGGAGCGCCGATCGCGGACGACCCTGGCGGCCTCCTGCTCATGGTCGATGATCCGGTGCAGCACCAGATCTTCTTTGGTGGGGAAGTATTTGAACAGCGTCGGCTTGGAAACCTCTGCGCGCGCGGCGATCTCGGCGCAGGAGACCTCATCGAAGCCGGACTCCAGAAACATCTCGATCGCCGTATCGGCGATGGCCGTCCGGGTCCGCTGCTTCTTCCGCTCCCGCAGGCCACCTTCTGCTCCCATGGCGTGAGCGTACCAAAATGCAACCGAGGCAATGTAGACAGTGTATGTATATATTGACTTAGTTAACTATTCAGGTCGACACGGCCGAACTCGGGAGTCTGCATGCGTATCGGTATTGCCCTGCCCACCAACCACACTCGACTGTCCACAACAGCCGACCCGGTGCAGACCCTCATCGGCCAGGTCGCGGAACTGGCGGCAGCCGGGCTGGACGCCGCCTGGTTCATCCAGCGTTTCGACCACGACGCCCTCACCGTGGCCGCACTCGCCGCACGCGAAGTACCGGACATCGCGGTCGGCACCGCGGTGGTCCCGATCTACCCTCGGCACCCGATCACGCTCGCGATACAGGCTCGGACCGTGCAGGCCACCAGCCACGGCCGCCTCACCCTCGGCCTCGGAATGTCGATCGCCTCGTTCGTCGAACAGACCTACGGAGTAGCGCCGCACCCTCGGATCCGGCATCTTCGTGACTATCTGAAAGTGTTGCGCGCCTTGCTGGATGACGGAGCGGTGGAACTCGAAGGTGACACCTTAATCGCCCGAACTCCCCGGTCGGAACCGTTGCACGGCGTGCGGCCCCGCGTGCCGGTCCTGGTCGCGGCGGCAGGCGAGCTGACACTGCGCGCCGGCGCGGAGCTCGCCGACGGCGTGATCCCGATCCTCTCCGGTCCACGCACCCTGGCCGACTACACCGTGCCCACCCTCACCCGTTATGCCGAGGCGGCGGGACGGCCGACACCACGGATCGCCGTGATCGTCTCCGGGGTGGTGACCGCCGACGTGGCCGGAGCCCGCGCGCGGGCCGAAGAGAATATGCAGCCCTACGCGACGATCCCGGCGTACCGCGCTGCCCTGGATCGGGAAGGCGTGCACCATCCGGCCGACCTGGTCGCCATCGGTGACGAGCAGCTACTGGCCGATCAGGTCGCCGCGTATCGCGAAGCGGGAGCAACGGAACTCATCTACACGCAAACCGCGATCGGTTCACCGGACGACGAACCGCGCACCTGGAAACTGCTGGGCGAACTGGCCGCGAGTTTCCGTAGCGGATTCTGATCAGGTGCTCACCGGCGGATCTCGTGTGGATTGTGTGGACGAGTGGTGGAGGCGTCGGTTACTCGAGTGAGACTGGCGGGGTGAACGGGACTTGGGAGTTGTGGGGTGGGGTGGTGCTCGGCGCGATCGCCGCGCTGCCGGTGGCGGGTGTGGTGGCGTGGTGGCTGGCTCGGTGGCGCGGGTGGCGGGTGGCGCTGTGCGAGGTCGGGATGGTGGTGGGTACCGCGCCGTGGTTGTGGATGATCCTCACGCCCAAGGGATCTGGGCGTTCGTTGAATCTGGTGCCGCTGCGTGATCTGGCCGATCAGCTGAGCGACGGGAGGGTGATCGAGCAGTTCGGTGGGAATCTGCTGGTCTTCGCCGCGCTCGGGTTCCTGCTGCCGGTGCGCTTCGCCTGGTTCACTCGCTCGTACCGCGTCCTGCTGGTCGGCGCCTGCGCGTCGATCGTGGTGGAGGCAGTGCAGTTCGCGCTCGCCATCGGCCGGCACTCGTCGGTCGATGACGTGCTGTTGAACGCTACCGGCGCCTACCTCGCGGCCCAGCTCTCCCGGCATTGGTGGGCGTTGCGCGCATAGCTCGCCCGGTCAGGGTCCCTTCGGATCGACCATCGCGGCCATCGCAACGGCGCGACTCGACGGCGACAGATCGCATCGGATCAACGCCGCGGCTCTGCGGAACTCGGCCGAATGTGCTTCCGCCGCTTGCGTTGCCGTGGCGGCGAGGAACGTCGAATCGATGCTGGCGACGTGATCGGCGATGCGCCGGGTCTCCGGCAGGCCCAGGCTTGCGGCGATCGTCAACGCGGTCTTCCAGTGCTTGCGCGCGACCGAGAAGTGCGCAGAGCAATAACTGACCGTGGCGATGGCGTCGTAGGCCAGCATTTCCTCATACGGCGAGCCGGACGCATAGGCGATGTGCAGCGCGCGTTCGTAGTGGGCGAGCGCTTCCCGGTAGTGACCCTGCCTGCGATGGATATCGCCGATACCCAGATACGCGCAACACTTGAGAATCAGATCATTGCTGCGCTCGGCCCGCGCCAGCGCCACCCGGAAACTTTCCACCGCTGTGTCGTACTGCTTCAGCTGACAATAGGTATTGCCGATGCGGATCGAAAAATAGTTGTGGAAAAGGGTATTCGGCGACATCGGCGTCAACGTTTTACGCGCGTCCTCCAGGTGTGCGAGCGCGTCGTCATATTTGTCGACCCGCATGTCGGCATCGCTGATGCGCATGAGGGCGCTGGCGCGCAGGTACGGATCGCCGGTTTCGTCGGCGATATCGACGGCTTGCCGCAGATAGTCGACGGCGTCCGCGCAGTGTCCCATCCGCTCGTGGACCTGCCCGAGCCCTTGCAGCGCATAGCCTTCCATGTACCTGTTACCGCTGGACCGGGACAACGACAGCGCTTGGTGGTACCCCATCAGCGCATCCCGATACCGCGCCAGCCGGAAGTAGACCAGCCCGCTGTGGTGCATGGCCCGCGCCGCGTTGGCCTGGTCGCGCATGCCGTGCGCCAGCCCGACGGCGTCGTTCAGCACCACCAGCGCCTGCTGGCAATGCCGCATCCGCCAGAGTGTGTAGCCCAGGTTGACCAGCAAACGGCACTCTTCGGCATGCTGGCCGCTGCTGCGCGCCACTTCGACCGCGTCGAAATGCAAGGTGATCGCGTCGTCGGAGCAGCGCAGGCCCGTCACGTAGGGCCACCAGAGGATTTCGGAGAACAGCCTGGTGTAGCCGGACCAGCGGGCCTTGGTCGCCTCGCGGGCGATCGCCAGCAAGTTGAGCCGTTCGCTGTGTAACCAGGTCACGCACTCGTGATGAGTGACGAGCGCGGGCGTCGGCGTCGTCGGCCTGGGCAGATCGGCGACGCGGAAGGTGCGGTCGGGCAGTATTCGGGTGCCGACCGCCCACGCGGCATACCGGTAGTAGTCGAACAGCCGGGTCAGCGCCGCATCGCCGTCGAGATCAGACGGCTCGCTCAGTGTCGCTGCGTAATCGCGTACCAAACTGTGGAACCGATAGCGCTCGGACACAACTTGTTCCAGCAGATGCACATCGACGAGCGCCTCCAGGATCTGCTCGGCGGCGTCGATCCCGATATCGGCGAGGGCGGCGGTGGCGTAGGTGTCGAAGTCGCGGCCGGGGTGCAGGCCGAGCAGCCGGAAGACGCGCTGCTGATCGCTCGACAGGTCTTGGAAACTGGCGGTGAGGGCGGCCGCTACGCTGCGGGATCCCGCGGACAGGTGTTCCAGCCGGCTGGGATGTCGGAGCCGCTCGGCCAACCGGTCGATCGGCCAGACCGGCCGGGCGCGCAGCCGTCCGGCCGCGATGCGAATGGCCAGCGGCAGATAACCGCACAACCGGACGGTTTCCTGCACCGCCTCGGGCTCCGCCGCGACGCGCTCGTCGTGCACGATGGTGGTGAACAGCGCGGTGGCGTCTTCGCGTGAAAACACGTCCAGTGACAGGGTTCTGGAGACTTCCAGGTCGACGAGCCTGCGCCTGCTCGTGATCAGCACCAGGCAGCTGGCCGTGCCGGGCAGCAGCGGCCGCACCTGATCGACGTCGGCGACGTTGTCCAGCACCAGCAGCGCCGACCGGGCGGCGATTCTGGTGCGCCACATGGCGGCTCGCGCATCCAGATCCGGCGGTATCGACTCGCTCGGCACGCCCACCGCGCGCAACAGCCGGTCCAGCGCGACCATCGGTTCGACGGGCGCGCTCTCGGCGGCGTGCCCGTGCAGGTCGATATAGAGCTGGGCGTCGGGAAAGCGGCTGCTGAGCCGGTGCGCCGCGTGAATCGCGAGCGTCGTCTTACCCACTCCGGCCATGCCGTCGATAGCCTCGATCAACACGGTCGGGCGAGCCGCTTCCGGCGGTATGTCGGCGAGGAGCCGGTCCATCTCGCCGGTGCGGCCGGTGAAGTCCGCGATGTCGCCGGGCAGCTGATTTCGGCTGGGCAGCACCTCGGGCTGGAACTCGGTCTTGTCCCCGCCGCCGATCTCGCCCGGTGCGGGGGCGCCCTCGGCAGCCATATTCGCGGCGGGCCGGGCCGCCTCCTGCTCGAGGCCTGCGAAATCGGTTGTGCTGTAGAGCGATTCATGCCGACCGGTCGGTGCCGATACGCCACCCAGTGGCGGCTCGATCTCGTCGCGCAGGATTCTGCGGTGCAGCTCGCGCAGTTCGCGTCCCGGTTCGATCCCGATCTCGTCGGCGAGATGGCGCTGCGCGTCCTGGAAGACCAGCAGCGCCTCGGCTTGCCGCCCGCAGTGGTAGAGCCCGAGCATGAGCAGCGTCCGAAACCGTTCCTGCAGCGGATAAGAGGTGACCAGCGGGGCGAGCTCGGCGACGGCTTCGGCGTGCTGGCCGCGGGCGAGCTTGATCGCGGCGCGGTGCTCGAGCGCGGTCAGGTAGCGCTCCTGCAACCTGCGGCGTTCGGCCTCGATGATGGGGCCCGCCAGGCCGCTGAACGGTTCGCCGCGCCACAGTGCCAACGCGGCATCGGTGTGCGTGGCGGCCGCGGCGAGGTCGCTGTCGCGCCGGCATCGCTCGGCGGTAGCGAGCAGCCGGTCGAACGCGACGTGGTCGGACAGCGAGGGGTCGCCGTGGAGCACGTAGCCGGTCTCCGCCCACACCAGCGCGGGTTCGGTGGCCTTGCGGCACGGCGCCAAGGCGCGACGCAGCCTGCTGACGTAGGTCTGCACACCGTTGCGCGCGTCACCAGGGGGGTGTTCGCCCCACACCCCGTCGATGATCGCGTTCACCGTTACCGGCCGGTTCATCTCCAGCATCAGTGCCGCAAGCACCGCTTGCTGTTTCGCTGGGCCCAGCTCGATTTCACAGTCGTCGCGCCTTGCTGTGAACGAACCGAGCACCCCGTATCTGATCTGCGTGTGCGCCATGGACAAGCCCTCCTGAACCATGTGCTACCAGCGCTGAGCATAGGTGGCGCCGGACTCCTCCGAGGGAGGAACACTGGATAGTTACCACTTTGACCAGTGATTTATGCGCTAGTACAGCGGCAGTTACGCAGCTCGAGACATCCTGATCGAGTGTGCGGCAGCATGATTCGGGGGATACGAGTTCATCGGCAGCCGACGAGCTGTCCGGCCAGCAACAGCTCATCTAGTTTTGAGCAAGCGGCCACTTCCGGGCTTTGTCACGCGCCGCACCAGTTGAATCGCCGTTTCGCCCTGCTGTCGCAGGCTGTGGACAGGGTTGTCGCGCACGGTGATTCAGGGTGGGTGCCGCATCGGTGGTCAAGCAGGTGGCCCGGTGCGGATTCGTCGTCGGGGGCGGCGTCAGTCGATCGGGGGCACCGAGTGTCCCCACCTTTGCCAGCGCAGCGAGCTGAGCGTGCGGCGGTGCAGTACGGCGATGCACCCGCGGCGCGCCCGCACCGCCGAAAACGATTCCGTTCGGCCAGCAGCGGATCGGTACGGCCCGGCAAAGGTGATAAGCGAGGGAGTTTGTCATGCAATCCGGTAACAAGTCACTGCTGCGCAGTCTGACATCGATTCAAAAAGAACTTTGGCTGGCCCACGAGCTTTCCGATATTCCCAATAATTGCCTGATATATATCGACATCGAGGCCGAGCTGGAACTCGGCCATTTCGTCACCGCGCTGCGGCATGTGTTCGCGGAATCGGAAGCGCTCACGGTCAATTTCGTCGGTGGCGCCGACGGGCCGATGCAGATCGACCGGAACACCCGCGATTGGATGCCCGCCTACCTCGATCTCACCGAACAGCCCGAGCCCATCTCGGCCGCCTTCGACTACATGTCCCGCGAGCTCGAGCTGGCCTTCGATCTGGAGCTGGACGCGCTGTTGCGCGTCGCACTGCTCAAAGTCGAGGCCGGACAATACTTTCTGTCGATGTGCTTCCACCACATCATCATGGATGGGGTCGGTGTCGCCACCTGGGCGCAGCGGGTGCTGGATGTATACGGCGCACTGACCGCCGGAATGCCCATCGAGCCCGCCGATTTCGTGCCCGTCGACGAGATCATCGAGAGTGATCGGGCGTACCGTCGCCACCAGCAGGCGATCGATCGCGAGTACTGGCGCGGGCAGATCCCGCCCGGGATCGAACCGCTGCGCCTGCCGGGCAATGCCGCACCAGACGCCAAGCCCGGCCGGATCGGTTGCACCCACGGCTTTTCCGGCGCGGAGCTCGGCAGGCTGATCGATTCCGCGCAGGCGATCGGCGTGAAGCTGCCCTACCTGTTGATGTCCGTCGCGGCAGCCGCGGTCCAGCGGTATGCGCTGCGCGACGAATTCTGCGTACAGATGCCGGTCTCCAACCAGAATGCCATCGCCCGGCGGACGCCGTGCCAGCTGTCGGATACCGTTCCCTTGCTGGTGGATTCGGGCCGGGACCTCTCGCTGGGGCAACTGTCCCGACGACTCCAGGACAGCATCGCGGGTGCGCGAGACCACCTCCGGTACGGGATGTCGGAGATCCGGCGCGACTTGAAAATGCCGCCCGCACAGGGGAACCCGTTCGGTCCGGTCATCAATGTCATGTCGTTCTTCGGAGCGTTGCGGATGACCGGTGGGACAGCCGATCTCCAGGTCTACTCGGCAGGCAACAGCGGGGATCTGTCGATCGTCCTGCACTACGAAAGGCAGTCGGCCCGTGGGGGTTACCTGCGGATAGAAGGCGACGCGCAGCTCTACACCGAAGACGATCTGCGCGGCTACCTCGACTCGATCGCGCGTTACCTGTCACAGGCGATCACCGATCCGGCGGCGCCGATCGCGGCGTTGGATATCCTCGGCGACGATCGGTCGCTGGTAGTCGAGGCATGGAACGACACCGAAGTGCCGGTCGATCCGGCGGCGACTCTGCTGGGTTTGTTCGAGGATCAGGTGCGCCGGGCCCCGGACGCGGTGGCCGTGGTGTCCGGTGGTGCGCGGCTGTCGTATCGGGAACTCGACGCGCGGGCGGATCGCGTCGCGCAGACTCTGCTCGCTGCGGGTGTGCGCCTGGACAGCGTGGTGGCGGTGGCCTTGCCGAGGTCGGCGGAGCTGATCGTCGCCATCCTGGCGGTGTCGAAGGCGGGTGGTGCGTATCTGCCGATCGACCCCGGTTATCCGGCCGAACGGCTGGCGTTCGTGCTCGCCGACGCCGCACCGATCGCGGTCCTCACCGACCGTACTACCTCGAAAGTGCTGCCGCAGCACGGAGTTCCGCTCATCCTGCTCGAAGAGGCCGAGGCGGCGCGGCATGACGTGGTGCGGCCCGCCGCACCGCTGCCCGGCAATCTCGCGTATCTCATCTACACCTCCGGCTCCACCGGCACGCCGAAGGGCGTGGCCGTCACCCATCGCAATGTGGCGTCGCTGTTCCTGAGTACCGCGCCGTGGTGTGAATTCCGGGCCGACGATGTGTGGGCTTGGTGTCATTCGCAGGCCTTCGACTTTTCGGTGTGGGAGATCTGGGGTGCACTCCTGCACGGTGGCCGGGTCGTCGTCGTGCCATGGGACGTGGTGCGCACGCCCGCGCAGCTGTGGGAGCTGGTGGTCGCCGAGGGCGTGACCATCCTCAACCAGACCCCCTCGGCTTTCCACGCACTGGCCGAGGCCCGGTCGGTGAGCGGCAGCGTCGATTCGGCGCTGCGCCTGGTGATCTTCGGCGGGGAAGCGTTGCACCACAGCCACGTACAACCGTGGTACGCGGTCGGCGCGGCCGGTCCGGCGCTGGTGAACATGTACGGGATCACCGAAACAACGGTGCACGTCACGAAGCTGGAGCTGCTGGCCGAGCATGGCGCCCGGGGTGAGAGCCCGATCGGGACGCCGCTGGGCAACATGCGGGTGTTCGTGCTCGACCCGTGGCTGGCGCCGGTTCCGGTGGGGGTGGCCGGTGAACTGTATGTGGCCGGTGCGCAATTGGCGCGCGGCTATCGCGGCCGGCCGGGGTTGACCGCAACGCGGTTCGTCGCCGATCCGTTCGATCGCACCGGTGGCCGGTTGTATCGCACCGGCGATGTGGTGCGCTGGACGCCGGCCGGGGTGCTGGAGTTCGTCGGCCGCGCCGACGATCAGGTCAAGATCCGCGGTTTCCGGGTGGAGCCGGGCGAGGTCGAATCGGTGCTGGTGCGACACCCTGCGGTGTCGCAGGCCGTGGTGCTGGCCCGCGACACCGGGACCGCGGACGACAAGCAGCTGATTGGTTATGTGGTCGCCGATCGCAGCAACGGCAACGGCGGCACGAACGGAAACGCGCTCGAGGGGGCACAGGTGCGCCGGTTCGCCGCGGAACGCCTGCCGGAGTTCCTGGTGCCGACCGTGGTGATGGTGATCGACCGCGTGCCATTGACTCCCAACGGCAAGCTCGATCGGGCCGCGCTGCCCGCCCCGGAGTTCGCCTCCTCGCGGGACTATCGAGCGCCGGGCAGCGAGCGCGAACGGGTGCTGGCGGGGTTGTTCGGTGAGGTGCTGGGGATCGACCGGGTCGGCGCGGACGACAGCTTCTTCGAGCTGGGCGGTCATTCGTTGTCCGCCACCCGGCTGATCAGCCGGATCCGGGTGGTGCTCGGGGTCGAGGTGCCGATCCGGACGGTATTCGACGCGCCGACGGTGGCGCAGTTGGTGACCCGGCTCGACGCCGGCGTCACCATGCGCCCGATGCTGGTCGCCCGGCCGCGACCCGAGGTGATTCCGCTGTCGTTCGCGCAGCGGCGACTGTGGTTCATCCACCGGTTGGAGGGGCCGTCGGCCACCTACAACATGCCGCTGGCCGCCCGGGTGACGGGTGCCTTCGACGCGGTGGCGTTCACGGCGGCGGTGCGCGATGTGGTGGCCCGGCACGAGAGCCTGCGCACGGTCTTCGTCGAAACCGACGGCGTCCCAGCGCAACTCGTGCTCGAGGCGGACAACGTCGACGTACCGGTGACTATCGCCGACGTAGCTCCCAATGCGGTGGACGCGGCGGTCGCCGAGGCGGCGCGGTATCCGTTCGAGCTGTCCACGCAGATTCCGATCCGCGCCGGTGCGTTCCGGTACGGGGACGGCGAGTGGACGGTGCTGGTGCTGATCCATCACATCGCCAGCGACGGCTGGTCGGCGGCGTCGCTACTGGACGATCTGTCGACGGCCTACGCGGCGCGCCGGGAAGGGCGGGCACCGGAGTGGGCGCCGCTGCCCGTGCAGTACGTCGACTACACGCTGTGGCAGCAGGAACTGCTCGGTTCGCCGGACGATCCCGACAGTGTGCTGTCGCGGCAGTTCGGTTACTGGCGCGCCGAACTCGACGGTCTGCCGGAGCAG
This sequence comes from Nocardia suismassiliense, assembly GCF_900269665.1. Classification (GTDB taxonomy): domain Bacteria; phylum Actinomycetota; class Actinomycetes; order Mycobacteriales; family Mycobacteriaceae; genus Nocardia; species Nocardia suismassiliense. The sequence continues at coordinate 5,148,671 of NZ_LT985361.1, read as the reverse complement.
CTGCGGTTGCCGACCGACCGGCCGCGGCCGCGGGTGGCCAGCTACCGCGGCGACGTGGTGTTGTTCGACATCGAACCTGAGGTGCGTACCGCGGTCGAGCGGTTGGCGGCCCGCGAGGGCGCGACGGTGTCCATGGTGTGGCAGTCGGCGCTGGCGGTGCTGCTGGCGAAACTCGGTGCAGGCGAGGATATCCCGATCGGCTCGCCGATCGCCGGCCGTACCGATGACGCGCTGGCCGATCTGGTGGGATTCTTCGTCAACACCTGGGTGCTGCGCGCAACGGTCTCTCCCGCAGCATCGTTCACCGAGATTCTCGATGGTGTGCGCGCGAAAGCGCTGGCGGCCTACGACAATCAGGACGCGCCGTTCGAGTTGCTGGTCGAGCTGCTGAATCCGACCCGCTCGTCGGCGTACCACCCGCTGTTCCAAGTGCTGCTGACGTTGCAGAACAACACGCTGCCCACCCTCCGGCTGCCGGGGGCGCGGGTAACGCCGCACATGCCGGCCACCAACACCTCGCGCTTCGACCTGACCTTCAATATCGGTGACGCCCCGGCCGGTGCGCGCGACAACGGCACCGCTGCCGGGTGGGACGGATACATCGAATACGCCACCGATCTGTTCGATCGGTCCACGGTCGAAGCCATGGCGGGGCGGCTGGTGCGGATCCTGCGACAGGTGGTGGCGAAGCCGGACACCGCGGTGGGAGCGGTCGATGTCCTGGACAGCGACGAACGTGACCTGGTTTTGTACCGGTGGAACGACACCTTTGCTCCGGTCGACCGGGACGCCACCGTGGTCGCGTCGTTCGAGGCGCAGGTCGCGCGCACGCCGGATGCAGTGGCCGTGGCCTGCGGTGACCATGAGATCTCGTATCGGGAACTCGACACGCGGGCAACCGAATTGGCGTGCCTCCTGGTCTCGCGCGGGGTAGGCCCGGACACCATCGCCGCCGTGGCGTTGCCGCGGTCGGCGGAGTTGATCGTGGCATTGCTCGCGGTGCTGAAGGCCGGTGGCGGGTATCTGCCGATCGATCCGACCTATCCCTCGGATCGGCTGGCGTTCATCTTGGCCGACGCGGCGCCGGTGGTCGTCGTGACCGATTCCGCGACTGCCGATCTCCTGCCCGATACGGCGGCACCGCACCTCTATCTGGACACGACCGACGTGGTGGAGGGCGCCACCCTGGATCGGGCCGTCGCGGCGGCGTCGCAGAATCTGGCCTACGTGATCTACACCTCGGGCTCCACCGGAGTCCCGAAAGGTGTTGCCATCACGCACCGCAACGTGGTGGCCTTCGCGACCAAGCACAGCTGGCACGACGGTGCGCACGCGAGCGTGCTGGTGCATTCGTCGGTCGCGTTCGATGCCTCCACCTACGAGATCTGGGTGCCGCTGCTGGGCGGCGGCCGGATAGTCGTCGCGCCGCCGGGCCGCACCGATATCGCGGTGCTCGGCCGGCAGTTGGTGGCGCACAAGGTGACCGCCGTATTCCTCACCACTCGGTTGTTCGAGTTGTTCGTCGACCATTGCCCCGACACGCTCGCGGGACTTCGCGAGGTGTGGGTCGGCGGCGAGGAGATGCCGCCGGAGGTCTTCGCGCGTGCGTTGCGCCTGTGCCCGCAGACCCGCATCGTGCATGTGTACGGGCCCACCGAGACAACGACATTCGCGATCCGCCGGCCGTTCCGGGCGGGGGAGCGCTTCGATGACGTCCTGGTGCCGATCGGAACCCCGCTGGCCAATGTTCGAGCGTTCGTGCTGGATTCGTGGTTGGCGCCCGTCCCGGCCGGGGTGGCGGGAGAGTTGTATGTCGCCGGTGCGCAGTTGGGCCGGGGATACCACGGCCGGGCCGATCTGACCGCGGCGCGCTTCGTCGCCGATCCCTTCGACCCGAACGGTGGCCGGCTGTACCGCACCGGTGACCTGGTGCGCCGGAATCACGGTGGGCAGGTGGAGTTCCTGGGTCGCATCGATGATCAGGTGAAGATCCGCGGCTTCCGGGTCGAACCCGGCGAGGTCGAATCGGTGCTGGCACAGCATCCTTCGGTGGCGCAAGCGCTGGTGGTGGTCCGCGACAGCGACACCGGTGACAAGCAGCTGATCGGTTATGTCGTCGCCGACCGCACCGGTGATCGAACCGACCTCGTCGGCGCGGAGGTGCGCGACTTCGCGGCCGCACGGCTGCCGGAGTTCATGGTGCCGACGGTGGTGATGGTGATCGATGCGGTGCCGTTGACCGCGAACGGAAAACTGGACCGCGCGGCGCTGCCCGCGCCGGAGTCGGTGTCCTCGGTGCGGTACCGGGCGCCGGGCAGTGCGCGCGAACGGGTGCTGGCCGAGCTGTTCGGTGCGGTGCTCGGACGCGATCGGGTGGGCGTAGACGACAGCTTCTTCGAGCTGGGTGGCCACTCGCTGCTGGCGACCCGCCTGGCCAGCCGGATCCGGGTGGAGCTCGGCATCGAGGTACCGATCCGGACGGTGTTCGACGCACCGACGGTGGCGCAGTTGGCGACCCGGCTCGACGCGGGCGTGCAGGTGCGCCCGGCCCTGCTGGCCCGGCCACGGCCGGACGTGGTTCCGCTGTCGTTCGCCCAGCGGCGACTGTGGTTCATCCATCGATTGGAGGGGCCGTCGGCCACCTCCAACATGGCGCTGGCGGTGCGGTTGCACGGGGTGGACGTGGCGGCGTTGACCGCCGCGATCGGCGATGTGGTGACCCGGCACGAGAGCCTGCGCACGGTCTTCGTCGACGCCGATGGTGTGCCCTCCCAACGGGTCCTGGACGTGGACAGTGTCGAGGTACCGGTCACGGTGACCGACATGCGGGCCGCCGATCCCGCCGAGACGGACGCGGCGGTGACCTCGGCGGTGCGCTACGGCTTCGACCTGTCGTCGGAGATTCCGTTGCGCGCCACTGTGTTCCGCCGTACGGACGATGCCGCCGTGCTGGTGTTGCTGATTCATCACATCGCCGGTGACGGCTGGTCGTTGACGCCGTTGCTGCGTGATCTGTCCGAGGCGTACGCCACGCGACGTGATCATCAGGCACCGCGGTGGCGGCCGTTGCCGGTGCAGTACGCGGATTACACGCTGTGGCAGCGGGAACTGCTCGGCTCGTCGACCGATCCGGACAGCGTGTTGTCGCAGCAGTTCGAGTATTGGCGCCGGGAACTCGAGGGACTGCCCGAGCAGTTGCGGTTGCCGACCGATCGGCCCCGGCCGCGGGTGGCCAGTTATCGCGGCGACATGGTGCACTTCCAGATCGAGCCGGAGATCCGTGCCGCGGTAGAGCGGTTGGCTGCGCGCGAAGGCGCGACGGTGTCGATGGTGCTGCAATCGGCGCTGGCCGTGCTGCTGTTCAAACTCGGTGCCGGAGAAGATATTCCGATCGGCGCGCCGATCGCGGGCCGGACCGACGAGGCGCTGGCCGAGCTGGTCGGCTTCTTCGTCAATACCTGGGTGCTGCGGGCGGCCGTCGTCCCGGACGCGTCGTTCACCGAGATCTTGGGTGTGGTGCGGGAAAAGGCGTTGGCCGGCTACGAGAACCAGGATGTTCCGTTCGAGCTGCTGGTCGAGTTGCTGAACCCGGCCCGCTCGGCGGCGCATCATCCGTTGTTCCAGGTGACGTTGGCCTTCCAGAACAACACGCTGCCCGCGCTCGAACTGTCGGGCGTGCGGATCGAGCCTTATCCCGCAGGCACCGCGACCGCGCGGTTCGATCTGTTCTTCAACATCGCCGAAGCCCCCGCCGGTGACCCGTGGAGTGGGTTCGTCGAGTATGCGACCGAACTGTTCGACCGGTCGACGGTCGAGGCGATGGCGGCCCGGCTGGTCCGGTTGCTGCGGCAGGTCGGGTCGGACCCCGAAGTCCCGGTGGGCGCCATCGATGTGCTCGACAGCGACGAGCGCGAACTGGTGCTGCGCCGGTGGAACGACACCACGGTCGAGGTACCGGCCACCGCCACGCTCACCGAACTGTTCGCCGCGCAGGTCGCCGCGACCCCGGATGCGATCGCGGTCGTCTGCGCGGACGCGAAGTTGACGTACCACGATCTGGACCGGCGCGCCGATCGGCTGGCGCGGGCGTTGATCTCGCGCGGCGTCGGCCCGGACGGTGTGGTCGCGGTGGCGTTGCCGCGGTCCACGAACCTGATCGTGACCCTGCTGGGTGTGCTGAAGGCCGGTGGCGGATATCTGCCGATCGATCCCGCGTACCCCTCGGATCGGCTGGCGTTCGTCCTCGCCGACGCCGCGCCGGTGGTTGTCGTGACCGACTCGGCCACCGCACACGCGCTGCCACCGACCGCGACGCCACACCTCTATCTGGACGCCATGGAAGCGCTCGACGGTGACCGGGCTGGTCTGGACCGGGTGGTCGCGATCGATGCGCACAATCTGGCGTGCGTGATCTACACCTCGGGCTCCACCGGTGTCCCGAAAGGTGTTGGTATCACGCACCATAACGTCGTCAACCTGGTCAACCAGGCGTGGCGGACGGGTGTCGAGGACCGGGTGCTGGTGCATTCGTCGATCGCCTTCGACGCCTCGACCTATGAGATCTGGCCGGCCCTGTGCGGTGGCGCGACGTTGGTCGTCGCCGGTGAGCAGCGTTCGGACCCGGCGGAGATCACGCGGCTGGTGGAGACCTGGTCGGTGACGAAGATGTTCGCCACACCACCGTTGCTGTCGGCGTTGGTCGATCATGTGGAAGCGTTGCCGGACAACCCGTTCCGGAGTCTGCGGCAGGTCAATACCGGCGCCGACACGCTGACCTCCGGGTTGGTGCGGGCGCTGCGTGGCACGTGCCGCGACCTCCGGGTCGACAACCTTTACGGTCCGACCGAGGCGACCGTCGATGTGACCGCGTATCGCGTGCCCGAGGACGAACCCGGTGCGGTGGTGCCGATCGGTGTGCCGGTGGCGAATTCGCGAGTGTTCGTGCTTGATTCGTGGTTGGTGCCGGTCCCGGTCGGGGTTTCGGGCGAGTTGTACGTGGCGGGTGCCCAGCTGGCGCGTGGCTATCACGGCCGGGCCGGCCTGACCGCGGCCCGGTTCGTGGCCGACCCGTTCGACCGGACCGGTGGCGGCAGGCTGTATCGCACCGGCGACGTGGTGCGCTGGACCTCCGCGGGGGTGCTGGAGTTCGCGGGCCGGGTCGATGATCAGGTCAAGATCCGGGGCTTCCGGGTCGAACCCGGTGAGGTGGAAAGCGTTCTGGCCCAACATCCTTCGGTGGCGCAGGCGGTGGTCGTGGCACACGACTCCGAGGCCGGAAAACAGTTGGTCGGGTACGTGGTCGCCGACCACTCCGGGGCCACCGTCGGCGAAGGCGAACTGGTGGGGCAGTGGCGGCGGGTCTACGACGACCTGTACGCCGGCGCCGAGCATGCGCCGGACCTCGGTCCGGTCGACGGTGACGAGGTCGGGTTCGTTACCGGCTTCGGCGGCTGGAACAGCAGCTACACCGGGCGTGCGATTCCAGTGGAACAGATGCGCGAATGGCGCGCGACCACCGTCGAGCGAATTCGAGGGCTGCGGCCGGAGCGCGTGCTGGAGATCGGGGTGGGGTCGGGTTTGCTGATGTCGCAGCTGGCACCGGACTGCGCCGAATACTGGGCTACGGACTTCTCGTCCGCGACGATCAGCACCCTGCAACGACAGCTGGGCGAACTGAACGAGCAGTGGGTCGACCGTGTCTCGCTGAGCGTGCGCGGCGCCGACGAGACCGACGGGTTGCCGGAACACTATTTCGACACGGTCGTGCTGAACTCGGTGATCCAGTACTTCCCCAGCCAGAACTATATGCGCCGGGTACTCGAGCGGGTGCTGGGCGTGCTGGCTCCGGGTGGCGCGGTGTTCATCGGTGACGTCCGGAATCTGGCGCTGCTGGAGGAGTTCACCACAGCCGCGCAGATCGCGCGCAACGGTGGCGACGATCCGGTGGCGGTCGCCGACCGGGTCCGTCGCGACATCTCCGCCGAACAGGAGCTGCTGCTGGCGCCGGAGTACTTCCTCGCGCTGGGCGAGGTCCTCGATATCGGCGCCGTCGACATCGAGCTCAAACGCGGATACTCGATGAACGAGCTGACACGCTACCGGTACGACGTGGTGGTGCATCCGGCTGCGGTGAACCCGCTGTCGGTCGCCGAGGTACCGAAAGTCGCGTTCCATGACCATGATTCGTTGCAGACACTGCTGCGCGACCAGCATCCGGACGGTATCCGGATCACCGGTATCCCGCATGCCGGTCTGGTCGGTGAGGTCGAAGCGACGCACCGGATCAAGGCAGGCCACGTCGGTATCGCTACCGACGCACTCGGTGTCGGCTTCGAAGGGATGCTCGAGACGATCAGCGATCGCGCGGGTGTCGTGCCGGAAGACCTGCATCTGCTCGGCCGTCGACTCGGCTACGCGACCGCGGTCACCTGGTCCGCCCGGCCCGACCGGATGGATGCCGTCTTCGTCGACGCCACGACCCTCGACGCCAGGCCCCTGGCCGACGTGTACACCGCCGCCGGCCCGGTGGGCGATCCGGCGGCGTACGCCAACAACCCGCAGGCGGGTCTGCTGGCCGCCGACGTACGCCGGTGGGCGAGTGACCGATTGCCGGAGTTCATGGTGCCCGCCACGGTGATGGTGATCGGGTCGGTGCCGTTGACCTCCAGCGGAAAACTGGATCGCCGGGCGCTGCCGGATCCGGAGTTCGCGTCGTCGGCGGAGTATCGCGCGCCGGACAGCGAGCGCGAACAAGTACTGGCCGAACTGTTCGCCGAGATCCTCGGCCTCGACCGGGTCGGGGTGGACGACAACTTCTTCACCCTGGGCGGCCACTCGCTGCTGGCGACCCGCCTGGCCAGCCGGATCCGCGCGGTGACGGGCGTCGAGGTGCCGATCCGGACCATCTTCGACGCACCGACGGTGGCGCAGTTGGTGACTCGGCTCGATGCCGATGTGCAGGTGCGCCCGCCGCTGCTGCCCCGGCCACGGCCGGACGTGGTTCCGCTGTCGTTCGCGCAGCGCCGACTCTGGTTCATCCATCGGCTGGAGGGGCCATCGGCTACGTACAACATGCCGCTGCCGGTCCGGCTGAGCGGCGTGTTCGACGCGTCGGCTTTCGCGGCCGCGCTCGGCGATGTGGTGGCCCGCCACGAGAGTTTGCGCACGGTCTTCGTCGAGGCCGAAGGGGTGCCGACCCAGCAGGTGCTCGCGGCCGACAGCGTCGAGGTGCCGGTCACGGTCGACGTGGAGACCGTGGACCCGGCCGAGCTGGACGCGGCGGTGAACGCCGCCGTGCGCTACGCCTTCGATCTGTCGTCGGAGATTCCCATCCGCGCCACCGTATTCCGATCCGGCGGCGATGAGTGTGTGCTGGTCCTGCTGGTCCATCACATCGCGGGCGACGGCTGGTCGGCGGCACCGTTGCTGCGGGATCTGGCCACCGCCTATGCCGCGCGCCTCGAACATCGGGCGCCGCGCTGGGCGCCGCTGCCGGTGCAGTATGTGGACTACACGCTGTGGCAGCGAGAATTTCTCGGGTCGCCGGACGATCCGGACAGCGTGCTGTCCCAGCAGTACGAGTATTGGCGCCGGGAGCTCGACGGGTTGCCGGAGCAACTGCGGTTGCCGACCGACCGGCCGCGACCCCGGGTGGCCAGCTACCGCGGCGACATGGTGGTCTTCGGTATCGATCCGGAGATCCGCACCGCGGTGGAGCGGCTGGCGGCCCGGGAGGGCGCGACGGTGTCGATGGTGCTGCAATCGGCGCTGGCCGTGCTGCTGTTCAAACTCGGTGCCGGAGAGGATATTCCGCTCGGCTCGCCGATCGCAGGCCGGACCGACGAGGCGCTGGCCGACCTGGTCGGGTTCTTCGTCAACACCTGGGTGCTGCGTGCAACTGTCGCTCCGGCAACGTCTTTCGCCGAGGTAGTGGCGCAGGTGCGGTCGAAGGCGTTGGCCGCGTACGAGAATCAGGATGTTCCGTTCGAGCTGCTGGTGGAGTTGCTGAATCCGGCCCGCTCGGCGGCGCATCATCCGTTGTTCCAGGTGTCGTTGGCGTTCCAGAACAACGCGCTGCCGACCCTGCGGTTGCCGGGGGTCGGGTTCGAGCCCTATCCCGCGTCCATCGCGGCCTCGCGGTTCGACCTGTTCTTCAATGTCGCCGACGCGCCCGCCGGTGATCCGTGGAGCGGGTTCGTCGAGTACTCGACCGACCTGTTCGACCGGTCCACCGTCGAGTCGATGGTGCACCGGTTCGTGCGAATACTCGACCGGATCGTGTCAGACCCGGGTGGCCCGGTGGGGGCGATCGACGTCCTCGATACCGAGGAACAGGAGTCGGTGCTGCGGCGGTGGAACGACACTGCCGTCGCGGTCCCGGACACCACGATGGTCGGGCTGTTCGAGGCCCAGGTCGCCCGGACACCGGCGGCCACCGCCGTGATCGGTGGCGACACCGAGATCTCGTATCGGGAACTCGATTCCCGAGCCGACGGGTTGGCGCGCACGCTGGTCGCGCGCGGCGTACGCCCGGACTCGCTGGTCGCGGTGGCCCTGCCGCGGTCGGTGGAGTTGATCGTGGCGCTGCTGGGTGTGCTGAAGGCCGGTGGCGGATATCTGCCGATCGATCCCGGGTATCCGTCGGATCGGTTGTCGTTCATCCTTTCCGACGCCGCGCCGGTCGTTGTCGTGACCGACTCCGCTACCGCCCACTTCCTGCCCGACACGGCAGTCCCGCACCACTATCTGGACGCACCGGGCACCAACGGTGGCGAACCTGGGGATCTGGCTGAGATCGGTCTGCGGCCACAGCATTTGGCCTACGTGACCTACACCTCCGGTTCCACGGGCGTTCCGAAAGGTGTGGAGATCACCCACCGTAACCTGGTGAACCTGGTTGCTCGGGCCTGGTCGGTCGATCCCGAGGACCGGGTATTGACGCATTCCTCGATCGCATTCGACGCCACGACCTATGAGATCTGGCCCGCGCTGGCCGGTGGTGCGGCGCTGGTGGTGACGGAATCCTCGCGTTCGGATCTCGTGGAACTCACCGATGTGATCGAGCGCCGTTCGGTGACAAAGATGTTCGCGACGCCGCCGCTGTTGTCGGCGTTGGCCGATCACGTGGAGCCGTTGTCCGGCACACCGCTGCGTAGTTTGCGGCGGGTGATCGCCGGCGGTGCCGAGCTGACCGCGGCCGTCGTGCGCAAGCTGAACGCGAAACACGCTGGCGTGCAGGTGATGAACGGCTACGGGCCTACCGAGACAACGGCGTGCGTGACCGACTACGACGTGCTCGGCGATGTCGAAGGTGCGGTGCCGATCGGGCGTCCGTCGGTGAATGTGCGCGTGTTCGTGCTGGATTCGTGGTTGGCGCCGGTGCCGGTGGGTGTCGCGGGGGAGCTGTACGTGGCGGGCACGCAGTTGGCGCGGGGCTACCACGGACGCGCGGGGCTCACCGCCGCCCGGTTCGTCGCCGACCCGTTCGATCCGGCCGGTGGCGGCCGTTTGTATCGCACCGGTGATGTGGTGCGCTGGAACAACTCCGGGCAGTTGGAGTTCGTCGGCCGGGCCGATGATCAGGTCAAGGTGCGTGGCTTCCGGGTGGAGCCCGGCGAGGTGGAAACCGCTCTGGAGCAACACCCTTCGGTGTCCCGCGCGGTGGTCGTCGTACGCGACAGCAGCACCGGGGGACAGCAGCTCGTGGGCTATGTGGTCGCGGACCGATCCGGGCCGGTCGCCGGTGAAGAGGAACTGGTCGGCCAGTGGCGCCGGGTATACGACGACCTGTACGGCGCTGCGGGTAAGAAAGCCGACAGTCCCGGAAACGGCAACGGGGACAAGGCGCCGGCGGGCTTCGGAATGGACTTCGGCGGCTGGAACAGCAGCTATACCGGGACGTCGATTCCGATCGAGCAGATGCGCGAATGGCGCGAAGCCACGGTACAGCGCATCCGTGGTCTGGCACCCCGGCGAGTACTCGAGATCGGTGTCGGCTCCGGCTTGTTGTTGTCCCAATTGGCGCCCGACTGCGACGAATACTGGGCGTCGGACTTCTCCGCCGCGACCATCGCCACCATGCAACAGCAGTTGGACGAACTCGACGCGCCGTGGACCGAACGGGTCTCGCTGAGCGTCCGGTCCGCCGAGGACATCGCGGGATTGCCGGAAGAGTATTTCGACACGGTGGTCGTGAACTCGGTGGTGCAGTACTTCCCCGGCGAACGGTATCTGCGTCGAGTCCTCGAACAGATCCTCGGCCTGCTGGCGCCCGGCGGCGCGATATTCGTCGGTGACGTCCGCAATCTGGGTCTGCTGGAGGAGTTCACCACGGCGGTGCAGATAGCCCGCAACGACGGCGACGACCCGGCGGCCATTCGGGAACGCGTGCGCCGCACGGTATTCGCCGAACAGGAACTGCTGGTCGCGCCCGAATACTTCCACGCGGTGTGCCGGGCCACCGACTTCGAGACCGTCGATATCGAACTCAAACGCGGCTATTCGGTCAACGAGTTGACCCGTTACCGATACGACGTGGTCCTGCACAAGACACCCACGAAAGCGCTGTCCGTCGCCGAGGTGCCGAAAGTCGAGTTCCGCGACCACGACTGGTTGCGCACACTGCTGCAATCTCGACACCCGGATGGCATCCGAGTTACCGGGATTCCACACGCCGGGCTGACCGGCCAGATCGAGGCGGTGAACCGAATCCGAACCGGTGAGCCCGTTCCGGCGGCTCCGCGCACCCATCCACGGGCAGCGGGATTCGAGGGAATACTCGCCGACCCCGCTGCTCGAATGGACGCCGGATTGCTGCCCGAAGATTTGCACGTACTGGCCGACCGGCTGGGCTACACCACGGCGGTCACCTGGTCGGCACAGCCGGATCGGATGGACGCGGTCTTCATAGACAGCGCGACCGCACAAAGCCGACCGCTGACCGACGTATACCTGCCTGCGGCAGAAGTAGCCGATCCGACGCCGTACGCCAGCAATCCACAGGACACGCTCCTGCCCGCCGCCGTAAAGGAGTTGGCGGCCGAGCGGTTGCCGGAGTTCATGGTGCCGTCGGTGGTGATGGTGATCGACGATGTGCCGTTGACCGCCAACGGAAAGCTCGATCGCGCGGCGCTGCCGGACCCGGAGTTCGCCGCCGCGGCGCAGTATCGGGCGCCGAGCAGCGAGCGGGAACGGGTGCTCGCCGAATTGTTCGCCGAGATCCTCGGACTCGACCGGGTCGGCGTGGACGACAGTTTCTTCGCCCTCGGTGGGCATTCGTTGCTGGCGACCCGGCTGGCCAGCCGGATTCGAGCGGTGCTCGGCGTCGAGGTGCCGATCCGGGTGATCTTCGACGCCGCGACGGTCGCCGAACTCGACCGCCGATGGCCGGAGTTGGCGCCATCGCGCAGACCGGCGCTGCGCAGGATGAATCGAGAGGTGGGTCTGTGATGATTCCGTTGTCGTTCGCACAGCGCCGGTTGTGGTTCATCCACCGGTTGGAGGGACCCTCCGCTACCTACAACATGCCGTTGACGGTCCGATTGCGCGGCGTATTCGACGCGCCCGCCTTCGCGGCGGCGATCGGTGACGTGGTGGCCAGGCACGAGAGCCTGCGCACGATCTTCGTCGAAGCCGACGGCGTGCCCGGCCAGCAGGTCCTCGACGAGGACGCGGTCGAGGTGCCGGTGCTCATCTCCGAGATCGAGCCCGCCGCCTTGGATACGGCGGTCACCGACGCGGCGCGTTACGAGTTCGACCTGGCCACCGAGATTCCCATCCGCGCCAACGTTTTCCGCTGCGGTGTCGACGAATGCGTCGTGGTGTTGCTGATCCACCACATCGCCGGTGACGGCTGGTCGATGACGCCGTTGCTGCGCGACTTGTCGACGGCGTACGCGGCGCGGCGGCAGGGGCGGGCGCCGGGCTGGGAGTCGCTGCCGGTCCAGTACGTGGATTACACGCTGTGGCAGCAGGAACTGCTGGGTTCACCCGACGATCCGGACAGTGTGCTGTCCCAGCAGTTCGAGTATTGGCGCCGCGAGCTCGACGGCTTGCCGGAGCAATTGCGGCTGCCGACCGACCGGCCGCGGCCACGGGTGGCCAGTTACCGCGGGGACATGCTGGTTTTCGGCATCGATGCGAAGACCAGGGCGGAACTCGAGGAGCTGGCGACTCGCTCCGGCGCGACGGTGTCCATGGTCTTGCAGTCGGCGCTGGCCGTATTGCTGTTCAAACTCGGTGCCGGCGAGGACATTCCGATCGGCTCGCCGATAGCCGGCCGCACCGACGACGCGCTGAACGAACTGGTGGGGTTCTTCGTCAACACCTGGGTGTTGCGGACGGCGGTGCAGCCGTCGGCCTCGTTCACCGCGATTCTGGGTCAGGTCAGGGCAAAAGCCTTGGCGGCCTACGAGAATCAGGATCTGCCGTTCGAGCTGCTGGTCGAGCTGCTCAACCCGGCCCGGTCGGCGGCGCACCATCCCTTGTTCCAGGTGCTGCTGAGCTTCCAGAACAACACCGCAGCCACCCTCGAGCTGTCGGGGGTCGGGTTCGAACCGTATGCGCTGCCCGCACTGACCTCGCGATTCGACCTGACCTTCAATGTCGGCGACGCGGCAACGGGTGGCCGGAGCAACGGTGCCGCCGGGTGGGACGTGCACGTCGAGTACGCCACCGACCTGTTCGACCGGTCCACGATCGAGGCGATGGCGGCGCGGTTGGTACGGATCCTGCGGCAGGTGGTGGCGGACCCGCATGGGCCGGTGGGGTCGGTCGAGGTGCTCGATACCGAGGAACGCGAGCTGGTGCTGCACCGGTGGAACGACACCGCCGTCGCCGTGGACCCGGCCGCCACCCTGGCCGAATTGGTTGCGGCACAGGTCGCTCGCACACCGGACGCGACCGCGGTGGTCTGCGGTACGGCAGAGCTGAGCTATCGGGAACTCGACAGCCGCGCCGAACGGCTTGCCCGCCTGCTGGTTTCGCGCGGCGTAGGTCCGGACACCCTCGTCGCGGTGGCGTTGCCGCGGTCGGTGGAGTTGATCGTCGCGCTGCTGGGTGTGGTGAAAGCCGGTGGTGGATATCTGCCGATCGATCCGGGCTATCCCTCCGATCGGCTGGCGTTCGTTCTGACCGATGCCGCGCCGGTTGTCGTCGTGACCGATCGTGCGACCTCGGATGCCCTGCCGCACAGTGCGACACCCCACCTGTATATCGATGCACCGGCGGTCGAGGACCGGAGCGGCGGGGATCCCATCCCGGCACGGCCACAGAATTTGGCGTACGTCATCTACACCTCCGGCTCCACCGGTGTGCCGAAAGGTGTTGGCATCACGCATCGCAACGTGGTGAACCTGGTCGCGCAGGCGTGGTCGGCGGGTATCGAGGATCGCGTCCTGGTGCATTCGTCGATCGCGTTCGACGCCTCGACCTATGAGATCTGGCCCGCGCTGTGCGGCGGGGCGACCCTCGTGGTGGCCGGTGAGCGACGCTCGGATCTCGCGGAGATCACCCGGCTGATCGAGACCCGGTCGGTGACGAAGATGTTCGCCACGCCACCCTTGCTCGCGGCGGTGGCCGAGCACGTCGAATACCTGTCCGACAACCCTTTCCAGAGCCTGACACAGGTGAACACCGGTGCCGACACGCTCCCGTCCGGGCTGGTGCACGCGCTGCGGGACAGCTGGGGAGACATCCGGATCGACACCCTCTACGGCCCGACCGAGGCAACGGTCGACGTGACGTCCTACGAGGTCCCCGCCGACGTGGCGGGTGCGGTGGTGCCGATCGGCGTCCCGGTGGCCAATACCCGAGTGTTCGTACTGGATTCGTGGCTGGCGCCGGTACCGGTGGGCGTCGCAGGGGAGTTGTATGTCGCCAGCGCCCAACTGGCGCGCGGTTATCACGGCCGGGCCGGGCTGACCGCTACCAGGTTCGTCGCCGATCCGTTCGATACCACGGGTGGTGGTCGGCTGTACCGCACCGGTGATGTGGTGCGCTGGAACAACTCCGGGCAGCTGGAGTTCGCGGGCCGGGCCGACGATCAAGTCAAGATCCGTGGTTTCCGCGTGGAGCCCGGCGAGGTCGAAACCGTATTGGCGCAACATCCTTCGGTATCGAACGCGGTGGTGGTGGCGCACGATAACGGCACCGGTGACAAGCAGCTCATCGGGTACGTGGTCGCCGAGCGGACTAATTCGGTCGCGGGCAACGGTCGCGGGCGGGCCAACGGGCGCCCGTGCGGCGCTGAACGCGTGGCCGCGAATCGCCTCGACGGCGCGGAGGTCCGCCGCTTCGCCGCCGAGCGGTTGCCGGACTTCATGGTGCCGTCGGTGGTGATGGTGATCGACAGTGTGCCGTTGACCGCGAACGGGAAACTGGATCGGGCGGCGTTGCCGGTCCCGGAGCTGCGGTCCTCGGTGCGGTATCGGGCACCGGGCAGCATCCAGGAGCAGATGCTGACCGAGCTGTTCGCCGAGGTCCTCGGCCACGAGCGGGTCGGGCTGGACGACAGCTTCTTCGCGCTGGGTGGTCACTCGCTGCTGGCCACTCGGCTGGCCAGCCGGATCCGGGTGGTGCTCGGCGTCGAGGTCCCGATCCGGACGATCTTCGATGCGCCGACGGTGGCGCAGTTGGCGATTCGGCTGGGCGACCGTACTCGGCTGCGTCCGGTGCTGTCGACGCGGCAGCGGCCGGACGTGCTGCCGTTGTCGTTCGCACAGCGGCGGTTGTGGTTCATCCACCGGCTGGAAGGGCCGTCGGCCAACTACAACATCCCGGTGGCGGCGCGGTTCCACGGAGTGGATGTGGCGGCGTTGGCCGCCGCGATCGGTGATGTCGTGGCGCGCCACGAGAGCCTGCGCACGATCTTCGTCGAGACCGATGGCGTGCCGTCCCAGCGGGTAGTCGACGCCGACGGCCTCGAGGTGCCGGTCACGGTGACCGAACCGGAGCGCGGTGACGTGCACGCCGCGGTGAGCGCTGCGGCGCGCTATGGGTTCGATCTGTCCGTGCAGATCCCGATCCGGGTCACGGTGGTGCGGTCCGGCGCCGACGAGTGCGTTGTCGTGGTGCTGATCCACCACATCGCCGCCGACGGCTGGTCCGCGGCGCCGCTGCTGCGCGATCTGTCGACGGCGTACGCGGCGCGTCGGCAGGGTCGGCGGCCGGAGTGGCAGCCGTTGCCGGTCCAGTACGCGGACTACACGCTGTGGCAGCAGGAACTGCTGGGGTCGCCGACCGATCCGGACAGTGTGCTGTCCCAGCAGTTCGAGTACTGGCGTGCCGAACTCGACGGTCTGCCCGAGGAATTGCCGTTGCCGACCGATCGGCCGCGGCCGCGCGTGCCGAGCTACCGCGGCGACGTGGTGACGTTCGACATCGATCCGGAGATTCGTGCGGCGGTGGAGGATCTGGCGCGCCGCGACGGCGCGACGGTGTCGATGGTGCTGCAATCGGCGTTGGCCGTGTTGCTGTTCAAACACGGTGCCGGGGAGGACATTCCGATCGGAACGCCGATCGCGGGCCGGACCGACGACGCGCTGGCCGAGCTGGTCGGGTTCTTCGTCAATACCTTGGTACTGCGCGCGCCCGTGGTCGCGGGGGCGTCGTTCACCGAGATTCTCGGCGAGGTCAGAGGGAAAGCCTTGGCCGCGTACGAGAACCAGGACGCGCCGTTCGAATTGCTGGTCGAGTTGCTGAAACCGGCCCGCTCGGCGGCTCATCATCCGTTGTTCCAGGTGTCGCTGGCCTTCCAGAACAACGCCTTGCCCACCCTCGAATTGCCAGAGGTGCGGATCGAGCCCTACTCCGCGTTCACCGCGACCGCGCGGTTCGACTTGGCGTTCAATATCGCGGACGCGCCCGCCGGCGAGCAGTGGACCGGGCTCGTCGAGTACGCCACCGATCTGTTCGACCGGTCCACCATCGAGGCGATGGCGGCACGGTGGGTGCGGCTGCTGCGGCAGCTGGTGGCGGACCCGGCGGCCGCAGTGGGGTCGATCGATGTGCTCGGCACCGAGGAACGCGAGCTGGTGGTGCGCCGGTGGAACGACACCACAGCTGAGGTCGTGGGCGACACGATCGTCGGGTTGTTCGAGGCACGGGTCCATGCGGCTCCGGACGCACCGGCCGTTGTCAGCGGGGACACCGAGCTGTCATACCGAGAGCTCGACAGTAGAACCGATCAGCTTGCGCGCGTGCTGGTTTCGCAAGGAATGCGGCCGGACAGTATCGTCGCGGTCGCGCTGCCACGGTCGGTCGAGTTGATTGTGGCGCTGCTGGGTGTGCTGAAGGCCGGCGGTGGTTATCTGCCGCTCGATACGGCCTATCCGCCGGAGCGGTTGGCGTTCGTCCTCACCGATGCCGCGCCGTTCGCGGTGGTGACCGATTCCGCGACCGCAGAACTGCTGCCCCCGACTGTGACACCGCACCTCTACCTCGACCGGCTCGACCCCGCAGTGTCCGGGCCGGTGCCTGCTCGGGTCGGTCCGCAGAACCTGGCGTACATGACCTACACCTCCGGTTCGACGGGCGTGCCCAAAGGTGTTGCCATCACGCACGGTAACGTGCTGAACCTGGTCACCCAGGTGCGTGCTGTGCGTGCCGGGGATCGGGCGCTGACCCACCACTCGCTGGCGTTCGATGCCTCCGCCTATGAGATCTGGCCCGCGCTGGTCGGTGGCGCGGCGTTGGTCGTGGCCGAGGAACCGCGTTCGGACCTCGCGGAGATCACCCGCCTGGTCGAGGCCCGGTCGGTGACGAAGATGATCGCGACGCCGCCGTTGCTGTCCGCCTTGGTCGATTATGTCGAGTCGATGCCCGACAACCCCTTGCGGACGCTGAAACGGGTCATCGTCGGCGGCGCGGAGCTGGCCACGAGTGTGGTGCGGAAGTTGCACGCCCGCAACGCCGAGGTCGAGGTCATCAATAGTTACGGGCCGACGGAGACCACGGTCCTGGTGACCGAATGCCCGGCGGGGAGCGAGGTCGGCAGCGTTATCCCGATCGGCCGCCCGCTGGGCAATGTGCGGGTATACGTACTGGATTCGTGGTTGTCGCCGGTGCCGGTGGGCGTCACCGGTGAGTTGTATGTGGCCGGTGCGCATTTGGCGCGTGGCTACCACGGTCGGGCTGGGATGACCGCGGCACGGTTTGTGGCCGACCCGTTCGATCAGGCCGGTGGGCGGCTGTATCGCACCGGTGATGTGGTGCGCTGGAACAACTCCGGGCAGCTGGAGTTCGCGGGCCGGGCCGACGAACAGGTCAAGATCCGTGGCTTCCGGGTGGAACCCGGCGAGGTCGAAACCGTGCTGGCCGACCATCCTTCGGTGTCGCGGGCGGTGGTCGTGGCACACGACGTCGGCGGCGGCAAGCAGTTGGTCGGATATGTCGTCCCGGATCAATCCGCTGCTGGCGCAGCCGGACTCGATGGCGGTGCCGTGCGCGACTTCGCCGCCGCGCGCCTGCCGGAGTTCATGGTGCCCGTAGTGGTGATGGTGATCGACGCGGTGCCGTTGACCCAGAACGGGAAACTCGATCGGGCCGCACTGCCGGATCCCGAGTTCACCGCGTCCACGCAATATCGGGCGCCGCGCAGCACTGAGGAGCAAGTCCTGGCGACGGTGTTCGCCGAGGTGCTCGGGCTCGAGCGGGTAGGCGTGGACGACAGCTTCTTCGAGCTGGGCGGCGACAGTATTCGCTCGATCCAGGTGGTGTCACGGGCGCGCGAAGCCGGCGTGGAGGTCAGCCCGCGCGAGGTGTTCGAGCATCAGACCGCGGCTGCGTTGGCCGCGATAGCCGGCGGTCGTGGGGTGACCGGTCCGGTGCTGAGCGAGTTGCCCGGTGGCGGCGTGGGCTGGCTGCCGTTGTTGCCCGCGGCTCGGTTCGTGCGCGAGCTGGGCGCGGGATTCGATCGGTTCACCCAGTCGATGCTGCTGGACCTGCCGACAGGTATCGATCGGGCGGGACTGCTGGCGACATTGTCGGCGGTGATCGATCGCCATGATGTGCTGCGGTCGCGGTTGGTCGACGACGAGCGCGGGGCGGGGCTCGAGGTAGGGCCGGTGGGCTCGGTGGATGTGGGCCAGTTGCTGCATCGCGTCGAGCTGACTGTCCCCGAACAGGATTCGGCGGAGCGGACCGAGGTGATCACCGAGCAGGTCGGTGCGGCCGTGCACCGGCTCGCGCCGTCGGCCGGGGTAATGGTGCAGTTCGTATGGTTCGATGCGGGACCCGCGCAGAGCGGCCAGTTGTCGATCGTGGCGCATCATCTGGTGATCGACGGTGTGTCGTGGCGGATCTTGTTGCCGGACTGGGCCTCCGCGTGGCAGGCGGTGTCGGCGGGAGAGACACCGGTGTTGCCCAGGACGGGGACCTCGGTGCGGCGCTGGGCGCATGGGTTGGTCGAGCAGGCGGCCGCGCCACAGCTGACGGAGCAGTTGTCGTGGTGGCGTTCGGTGTTGGATGGCCCGGACCCGATACTGGGTGCCCGGCCGGTGGATCCGGCAGTCGATGTGATGGCGACCGTGCGGCACGTCGATGTCGAGCTTCCGGTGGCGGTGACCGAGGCGTTGTTGACGACGTTGCCCTCGGCATTGCACGGCGGGGTCGAGGACGGGCTGTTGGCCGCGTTGGCGGCGACGATCACGCAGTGGCGAGATACCAACGGGCGGAGCGACACCGAGCGTTCGGTGCTGATGCGGTTGGAAGGCCATGGCCGCGAGGAGGACACGGTTCCGGGTGCCGACTTGTCCAGTACGGTCGGCTGGTTCACGAGTGTGTTCCCGGTGCGATTGTCTGCCGCCGAGTCGCCCTGGGCGGAGCTCTGCGCGGGCGGCCCGGCCGCGGGGTCCTTGCTGAAGGCGATCAAGGAACAGCTGCGATCGACACCGGACAAGGGCATCGGGTACGGCCTGCTGCGGTACCTCAATGCCGACACCGCCGCTGTGCTGCAACAGTATTCGACCGGTCAGATCGGGTTCAACTACCTCGGTCGGCTCAACGCCGCGGATCTGCTGCCGCAACGACTGCGCGGCACGGGCTGGACGCCGGCGGCGGACAGCGCGGCAGCCAGTGCGGCTCCCGATCCGGCGATGGCCGCGATGGCGGTGCTGGACGTCAATACGATGGTCGTCGATACCAGCGAAGGTCCGGTGCTGCGAGCGGTATTCGCGGCACCCGAGGCAGTGCTCGCCGAGACTGAGACCGCGCACCTCGCCGAACTGTGGCGCAGTGCGCTGACCGGGCTGGCGCGATATGCCGGGACGTCGGGTGCGGGCGGTTTGACGCCGTCGGACTTGTCGCTGGTCCGGCTCGGGCAGCACGAGATCGAGGTACTGGAGGAGCGGTACCCGAACTTGGCGGACGTGTGGTCGTTGACGCCGATGCAGTCGGGCTTGCTGTTCCATCAGGCGCTGGCCGGCTCGGGATTCGACGCCTACCACATGCGGGTGGTGTTCGGCCTGGCCGGACAGGTGGATCCGGAGCGGATGCGTGCGGCGGGACAGGGGCTGCTCGATCGGTATCCGAATCTGCGGGTGGCCTTCGCCCCGGGCCCGCACGGCAAGCCGGTACAGGTCGTCGTGGCCGACGTCGAATTGCCATGGCGTGTAGTGGATCTGCGTGATCGCAACGAAGCCGAGCGTGATTCGGCGTTGGACCGATTGCTTGTCGAAGACGACAACGCGCATTTCGACATGGCGGTCCCGCCGCTGCTGCGCTTGACGCTGGTGCTGATGAGCGAGCGTCGTGCGGAGTTGGTCATGACAGCCCATCACGTCCTGATGGACGGCTGGTCGCTGCCGCTGATGATCCGAGATCTGTTGCGGCTCTACGGCTCCGATACCGGCCTTCCGCAGCCCTCCGCTTACAAGGAGTTCTTGAAGTGGCTGGGGCAGCAGGATGGCGAAGCAGGCGTGCGGGCGTGGCGCCGGGAACTCGACGGCGTCCATGAACCCACCTTGCTCGCGAGCAGTGTGCGCGGGACGGATGAGGCAGCCGATGGTGTCGATCGGGTCGGGGTGCCGCTGACCGCCGACATCGGTACGGCATTGAACAGGCGTGCAGGCGAACTCGGCGTCACCGTGAACACCGTCGTCCAGGCGGCGTGGGGCATCTTGCTCGCCGCGGCGACCGGACGCCAGGACGTGATCGTCGGCGCCACCGTCTCGGGCCGTCCCGCCGAGATCGCCGGCGTCGATTCGATGGTCGGGTTGTTCATCAATACCGTGCCCGTGCGGGTACGGTTCGGCCCGCGCGACACCCTCGCCGATCTGCTGACGGAGTTGCAGGGACACCAGACTGCCCTGCTGGACTATCACCACGTCGGTCTGAGCGATATCCACCAGGCGGTCGGGTTGAACGTCCTGTTCGACACGCTCATCGCGTTCGAGTCCTATCCGGTCGACCACACCGGCCTCGAGGAAGCCACCGACACCAGCGGGATCACGATCAGCGACCTGCGTCCGAACTCGGTGACGCATTACCCGTTGACCGTCATCGCGGGTGCCGCACCAACTTTGACGCTGTACCTCGACTATCGCTGCGACTCGTTCGATCGCGCCGCGGTGGAGGCGATGGCGGAGCGGCTGGTGCGGATCTTGCAGCAGGTTGTCGCGGACCCGGAGACACCGGTGGCCGCCATCGATATCCTGGGCGCGGACGAACGCGAGCTGGTGCTGCACAGGTGGAACGACACCACGATCGACATCCCGGACACCACCGTTATCGGGCTGTTCGAGGCGCAGGCTGCGCGGGTTCCGGAAGCCGTTGCCTTGGCCGACGCGGGCAGCGAAGTGTCGTATCGCGAGCTCGACACCCGAGCGGATCGCCTGGCGCAGGTGTTGAGCTCGCGCGGTGTGGGGCCGGATTGCCTTGTCGCGGTGGCATTGCCGCGATCGGTGGAGTTGATCGTATCGTTGCTGGCGGTGTTGAAAGCCGGCGGCGCATACCTGCCCATCGATCCGGCCTATCCGTCTGATCGGTTGGCGTTCATCCTCTCCGATGCCGCACCGGTCGTCGTGGTGACCGATCGCGCTACCGCGAGCATTCTGCCGGAAGCGGTAGCCCCGCTGCTCTACCTCGACGCACTCGACGTAGTGGACGGGAGCGGCCGAGCCGAGGTCCGGCCGCAGAATCTGGCGTACGTGATCTACACATCCGGATCGACCGGTGTCCCCAAAGGTGTTGGCGTCACGCACCGCAACGTGGTGAACCACGTCTCGCAGGGCTGGTTGACCGGCCCGGACGAACGCGTGCTCGTCCATTCGTCGATGGCCTTCGACGCTTCGACCTACGAGATGTGGGCGGCCTTGTGCTCGGGTGCCGGGCTGGTATTGACGAGCGAACTGCGTTCGGATCCGGCCGAAATGCTGGACTTGATCGCCTCTCGTTCGGTGACAAGGATGTTCGCCACACCGGCACTGCTGGCGGTGTTGCTCGACCACGCGGACACGCTGCCGGACAACGCGTTCGAGCGCCTTACCCAGGTGATTGCCGGTGGCGCCGAACTGCCCGCCGCGCTGGTGCGCCGGGTGCAGCGGATCGCCGACCGGGTGGCGGTGGTCAACGGCTACGGCCCGACCGAGACCACAGTGTTCGCGACGGTACACGCCGCTGATGACGTGTCGGCAGGCTCGGCGCCGATCGGCAGACCCTTGGCCAATATGCGGACGTACGTCCTGGATTCGTGGTTGCAGCCGGTGCCGGTCGGATTTGCAGGTGAGCTGTATATAGCCGGCGCACAACTGGCGCGGGGGTACCAGGGCAGAGCCGGGTTGACCTCGGCCCGCTTCGTTGCCGACCCGTTCGATGCGGCGGGCGGCCGGTTGTATCGCACCGGTGACGTGGTCCGGTGGACCCCGGCGGGGGTGCTGGAGTTCGTCGGCCGGGTCGACGACCAGGTCAAGATCCGTGGCTTCCGCGTCGAGCCGGGCGAAGTCGAATCGGTGCTGGGGCAACATCCTTCGGTGTCACAGGCAGTGGTGGTCGCCCGCGACACCGAGACCGGCGGCAAGCAGCTGATCGGGTACGTGGTCGCCGACCGCACCGGTTTGGTCGAGGGGGACCGCCCCGTGCTCGACGGCGGCACAGCGCGCGAATTCGTGGCTGAACGACTGCCCGATTTCATGGTGCCGACGGTGGTCATGGTGCTCGACTCGCTGCCGTTGACCGCGAACGGCAAATTGGATCGGCAGGCGCTGCCCGACCCGGAGCTGAGTTCATCGCGGGCGTACCGGGCCCCGGTGTCGGCGGAAGAGCAGATCCTGACCACCGTCTTCGCTGAGGTCCTCGGCCTCGAGCGGGTCGGGTTGGACGACAGCTTCTTCGAACTCGGCGGCGACAGTATCCGTTCGATCCAGGTGGTCTCTCGGGCCCGCGAGTTGGGCGTGGAGATCAGCCCGCGCGAGGTCTTCGAGCAGCAGACGGCGGGCGCGTTGGCGGCGGTCGCCGCGGGACGCGAGATCGCCGGTCCGGTGCTGGCGGAGCTGCCCGGCGGCGGCGTCGGCTGGATGCCGTTGCTGCCGGTCGCTCGGTTCGTCCGGGAACTGGGCGCGGGATTCGACAGTTCCACGCAGTCGATGGTGCTGGATCTGCCGGTCGGTATCGACCGGGCCGAGCTGGTGGCGACCTTGGCGGCGGTGGTGGATCGCCATGACGTGATGCGGTCACGGCTGGTCGACGACGAGCGCGGGCCGGGGCTCGACGTGGCGCCGGTGGGTTCGGTGGCGGTGGACGGACTGGTGACCCGGGTGCCGGTGGCCGGGGTCGACGAGATGTCTGAAGCGGTGATGCACGAGATGGGTGCCGCGGTAGGTCGGTTGGCGCCGGCCGCCGGGGTAATGGTGCAGTTCGTCTGGCTCGACGCCGGCCCCGATCGCGCGGGTTGGCTGGCGGTCGTGGCGCACCACCTGGTGGTCGACGGTGTGTCCTGGCGAATCCTGTTGCCGGACTTCGCCGCCGCTTGGCACGAAGTGTGCGCCGGGGTGACGCCGGTGCTGCCGAAGACCGGAACCTCGATGCGGCGCTGGGCGCACGGCTTGGTCGAGCAGGCCGCCCGGCCGGAGCGGGTCGCCGAATTGTCTTGGTGGCGCGCGGTTCTCGACGGACCCGATCCGCTGCTCGGCAGCAGGCCACTGGATCCGGCGATCGATGTCATGGCCAGTGTCGGCCATGCGCAGGTCCGTATTCCGGTACCGGCGACCGAGGTGCTGCTGACGACGCTGCTCACGGCCTTCCACGGCGGGGTCGAGGACGGATTGCTGGCGGCCTTGGCGGTCGCCGTGCACCGCTGGCGTGAGCGCAAGGGTGTCCGTGCCGAATCGGTGTTGATCCGGTTGGAGGGGCACGGTCGTCAGGAGAACATCGTTCCCGGAGCGGATTTGTCGACGACCGTTGGCTGGTTCACGAGTATGTTCCCGGTGCGGTTGACCGCGCCCGCGACGGAGTGGGACGAGCTGCGCACGGGCGGCCCAGCCGCAGGCGCGTTGGTCAAAGCGGTGAAGGAACAGTTGCGCGCGGTGCCGGACAAGGGCATGGGCTACGGCATGCTGCGGTACTTGAATCCCGAGACCGCCGAAGTGCTGCAACAGTATTCGGCCGGACAGATCGGCTTCAACTATCTCGGCCGTTTCACCTCGACGGATCTGCTGCCGCACCGGCTGCGTGGCGCGGGCTGGACGCCCTCGGTCGATGCCGGGCAGTTGATCACGCCGGTGGACCCGGCGTTGGAGTCGATGCCCGCGATGGCGGTGCTGGATGTCAACACGATCGTGCTCGACACCAGCGAGGGGCCGGTGCTGCAAGCGATATTCGCCGCGCCCTCGGAAGTGCTGTCCGAGAACGAGATACATGAGCTGGCCGACCTGTGGCGGGATGCCGCCGAGGGGCTCGCGGCGCATGTGTCGGCCGGTGGGGGCGGCTTGTCTCCGTCGGATGTGCTGGCAAAGGGCTTGGCGCAGGCCGATATCGACGTGTTGGAGCGGCGGTATCCGGGCCTGGTGGATGTGTGGCCGTTGACGTCGATGCAGTCGGGCCTGCTGTTCCATCAGGTGTTGGCGGGGTCGGGCTTCGACGCGTACCACATGCAGATCGTGTTCGGGCTGGTCGGCCGGGTGGACGCGCAGCGGATGCGGATGGCAGGTCAGCGACTGTTGGACCGGTATGCGAACTTGCGGGTCGCGTTCGTGGCCGATCGTCGTGG
The DNA here is from genome assembly GCF_900269665.1 of Nocardia suismassiliense. Lineage (GTDB taxonomy): Bacteria > Actinomycetota > Actinomycetes > Mycobacteriales > Mycobacteriaceae > Nocardia > Nocardia suismassiliense. The sequence continues at coordinate 5,124,472 of NZ_LT985361.1, read as the reverse complement.
TGACGCGGTTCAGGTCGTCGTGGACAAGGTGGAGTTGCCGTGGCGTCTGGTGGACTCGGCCGACGATGCGGCGTTGGAGCGGCTGCTGGCCGAGGACCGGGACGCGCATTTCGATATGACCGTTCCACCGTTGCTGCGGTTGACACTGGTGCGCAGGGATGCGGATCGGTGGGAGTTGGTGCTGACGGCGCATCACGTGCTGGTGGACGGTTGGTCGTTGCCACTGCTGGTGATGGATCTGTTCCGCCTGTATGACGGGACTGCTGAGCTCCCGCCCGCTTTCGAGTACAGAGAATTCTTGAAGTGGCTGGGGGAGCAGGACTTCGACGAGGGCGTGCGGGCCTGGCACCGCGAACTCGACGGCGTGCACGAACCCACTCTGCTCGCCGACAGCGTGGGCGGCACCGAGCACATCGATGGCGCCGAGTTGCCGGAGGTGGCGCGGATCGAGGTGCCGCTGTCGCCGGAAACCGCCTCGGCCCTGACCCGGCGGTCGACGGAGCTCGGAACCACCCTCAGCACGGTCGTACAAGGCGGCTGGGGACTCGTGCTCGCCGCGGCGACGGGCACCCCCGACGTGATAGCCGGTGCCACCGTGTCGGGTCGCCCCCCGGTGATCGCAGGCGTGAATTCGATGGTCGGGTTGTTCATCAATACCGTGCCGGTCCGGGTGCGGTTCGACCCGCGCGGCACCCTGGCCGACCTGCTGACGGGCTTGCAGGCCCGGCAGACTGCGCTGCTGGACTATCACCATGTCGGGTTGAGCGAGATCCACCAGGCCGTCGGGTTGAATGTCCTGTTCGACACGCTCATCGCGTTCGAGTCCTATCCGGTCGACCACACCGGCATCGGCGAGGTCACCGATACCAGCGGCATCGCCATCAGCGACTCCCGCCCGAACGCGCCGACGCACTACCCGCTGACGGTCATCGCGAATACCGCGCCGACGCTGACGCTGCACTTGGAATACCGCCCCGACTCGTTCGACCGGGCCGCAGTGGAAGCGATGGCGGCGCGATTGGTGCGGATCCTTCAGCAAGTGGTGTCGGATCCTGATGTACCGGTGCACTCCATCGATATGCTGGGCGCCGAGGAACGCGAACTGGTGTTGCGTCGATGGAACGACACCGCCGCCTCATTCGCGCCTGGCCGAACCCTGTTGGGGTTGTTCGAGACTCAGGTATCCCGGACCCCGGACGCAGTCGCCCTCATCGGCACGGACAGCGAAGTGTCGTATCGAGAGCTCGACAGTCGAGCGGATCGCCTTGCCCAGGTGTTGGTTTCGCGCGGTGTCGGGCCGGATTGCATTGTGGCCGTGGCGGTGCCGCGTTCGGTGGAGCTGATCGTGTCGATGCTGGCGGTGCTGAAGGCCGGCGGTGCGTATCTCCCCATCGATCCGGCCTACCCGTCGGATCGGCTGGCGTTCATTCTCTCCGATGCCGCACCGGTCGTCGTTGTGACGGATCGCGCTACCGCGAGCATTCTGCCGGACACGACAACACCGCTCCTCTACCTCGACAACCTCGAAACACTCGACGTAGTGGGCCGGAACGGCCGACCCGGAATCGGACCGCAGAATTTGGCGTACGTGATCTACACGTCCGGATCGACCGGTGTCCCCAAGGGTGTCGCGATCACGCACGACAACGTGGCGAACCTGGTGTGCCAGAACTGGTCTACCGGCCCCAGCGATCGCGTGCTGATGCATACGTCGGTCTCGTTCGACGTCTCCACCTACGAGATCTGGTCGACGCTGTGCGGTGGTCACGCACTCGTGCTGACCGCCGAGCTGCGGTCGGATCCCGCCGAGATGGTGGAGCTGATCGAAACCCGCGCGGTGACGCGGATGTTCTCGACGCCCGGCCTGTTGCCGGTGCTGCTCGATCGCGTCGAAGCCTTGCCCGGCAACCCTTTCCGTACCTTGGCGCAGGCCGTCGTCGGTGGGGCCGAGGTGTCCGCGGCGCTGGCTCGCCGGTTGCGGGTGGTCGCTCCCGGCGTCGAGGTCGTCAACGGTTACGGACCGACGGAGGCCACGGTTTTCGCGACGGTGTGCGTTGCCGATACCGCCGCGGCTGGGAACGGTTCGGTGCCGATCGGGCAGCCGTTGACCAATGTGCGCACCTTCGTGCTGGATTCGTGGCTGGCGCCGGTTCCGGTCGGTGTCGCCGGTGAGCTGTATGTAGCCGGAACCCAAACGGCGCGCGGGTATTACGGTCGTCCGGGGATGACGGCCGCCCGATTCGTGGCCGATCCCTTCGACCCGGCGGGCGGCGGCCGGCTGTACCGCACCGGCGACGTGGTGCGCTGGAACCGTTCCGGGCAGTTGGAGTTCCTCGGCCGGGTCGACGATCAGGTCAAGATCCGCGGCTTCCGCATCGAACCAGGCGAGGTCGAAAGCGTACTGGCCCAGCATCCTTCGGTGTCACGCGCGGTGGTGGTGGCGCACGACACCGAGGCCGGTGGTAAACAGCTGGTCGGCTATCTGGTGCCCGACCGGACGAGCTCGGCCGCGGTCGATGCACGGCAGGTGCGCCGATTCGCCGCCGATCTGCTGCCCGAATACATGGTGCCCGCGGCGGTGCTGGTGATCGACTCGGTGCCGCTGACCGTGAGCGGCAAGCTGGATCGCAAGGCACTGCCGACGCCGGAGTTCACCTCGTCGGCGCAGTACCGCGCGCCCCGCAGCGACGACGAACGGGTGCTGGGCGAGTTGTTCGGCGAGGTGCTCGGTCGCGACCGGGTGGGTATCGACGACAACTTCTTCGAGTTGGGCGGCCATTCACTGCTGGCCACCCGCCTGGCCAGCCGAATCCGGGTGGCGCTCGGGATCGAGGTGCCGATCCGGGCGGTCTTCGAGGCGCCGACGGTGGCGCAGTTGGCGACTCGGCTCGATGCCGACGCACAACTGCGCCCCACGCTGCTGGCCCGTTCGCGGCCGGACGTGGTTCCGACGTCGTACGCCCAGCGGCGATTGTGGTTCATCCACCGCTTGGAAGGGCCGTCGGCGACCTACAACATCCCGGTCGCGGTGCGGATGCGTGGGCTGGAGGTACCGGTGCTGAGCGCGGCGATCGCTGATGTGATCGCTCGGCACGAGAGTCTGCGCACCGTCTTCGTCGAAGCCGACGGCATGCCTGCCCAGCAGGTGCTCGATGCGAATTCGGTCGAGGTGCCGGTGGTCGTCACCGATACGGACCCGGCCGAGTTGGATGCGGCGGTGGCCGCTGCCGTGCGCTACGGATTCGACCTGTCCAGTGAGATCCCGATCCGGGTCACCGTGGTGCGTCCCGGCGCAGACGACTGCGTGGTGGTGCTGCTGATCCATCACATCGCCGGTGACGGCTGGTCGATGGCGCCGCTGCTGCGGGATCTGTCGGTGGCCTACGCGGCGCGGCTGGCGGATCAGGCGCCGGAGTGGTCGCCGCTGCCGGTGCAGTACGTCGATTACACGCTGTGGCAGCGGGAACTGCTCGGCGCGCCGGAAGATCCCGACAGCCTGCTGTCACGGCAGTTCGACTACTGGCGGGCGGAACTCGAAGGCCTGCCGGAGCAGTTGCGACTGCCGACCGATCGGCCGCGCCCACGGGTCGCGAGCTACCGCGGCGACATGATGCTGTTCGACATCGACGTCGAAACCCGGCTCGGCGTGGAGCGACTGGCGGCGCGCGAGGGCGCCACGGTGTCGATGGTGTTGCAGTCGGCGCTGGCCGTGCTGCTGTGCAAACTCGGTGCCGGCGAGGATATTCCGCTGGGCTCGCCGATCGCGGGCCGCACCGACGAGGCGCTGTCGGATCTGGTCGGCTTCTTCGTCAATACCTGGGTGCTGCGGACGCGGCTGGCGCCGGGGGCGGCGTTCACCGAGGTCCTCGGTCAGGTCAGGGCGAAAGCGCTGGCCGCGTACGAGAATCAGGACGCACCGTTCGAGCTGCTGGTCGAGTTGCTCAACCCGACCCGCTCGGCGGCCCATCACGCGCTGTTCCAGGTGACGCTGGCGTTCCAGAACAACAGCCTGGCCAACTTGGAGTTGCCGGGCGTCGGGTTCGAGCCCTACAACGCGTCGCTGGCCGCCTCGCGGTTCGACCTGTTCTTCAATATCGCCGATACTCCGGCGGGGCTGCCGTGGAACGGGCTCATCGAGTACGCGACGGAGTTGTTCGATCGGTCCACGGTCGAGGCGATCGCCGCGCGGTTCGTGCACGTATTGCGTTCGGCCGTGGCTGATCCGGGTATGTCGGTGCGGGCGATCGAGGTACTCGATGCCGACGAGCGCGAAGTGGTTTTGCGGCGATGGAACGACACTGCGGTGGACATCGATCCCGACGACCTCACGGTGGTCGGTCTGTTCGAGGCACAGGTCGCTCGCAGCCCGGAAGCGGTGGCGGTGGTCTGCGCGGACACTGAGGTGTCGTATCGAGAACTCGATCGGCGCGCCGAATCCCTTGCCCAGGTGCTGGTTTCGCAAGGGGTGGCGGCCGACAGCATTGTCGCGGTCGCGGTACCGCGTTCCCTAGAGCTGATCGTTGCCTTGCTGGCGGTGTGGAAGGCCGGCGGTGGGTACTTGCCGATCGATCCGGCCTACCCGTCGGATCGGTTGGCGTTCATCCTCGCCGATGCCGAGCCGGTCGTAGTCGTCACCGAGCGGGGCACCGCCGAAGCCTTGCCCGATGGCGCTACGCCGCGCCTGTATCTGGACGAAACCCTGGATGGAGCGGCGCGGGCCGGCCTCGATCGCGTGGTGGTGCGGCCGCAGAACCTGGCGTACGTGATCTACACCTCCGGTTCGACCGGCATCCCCAAAGGTGTTGGCATCACCCACCGCAACGTGGTCAATCACGTTTCGCAGGGCTGGTTGACCGGCCCGGCCGAGCGGGTGCTCGTCCACTCCTCGATGGCTTTCGACGCCTCGACCTACGAGATGTGGGCGGCGTTGTGCGCCGGTGGGGGACTGGTGCTGGCGAGTGAATTGCGTTCGGACCCGGGCGAAATGCTCGAGCTGGTCGCCACCCGGTCGGTGACGAGAATGTTCGCGACACCGGCGCTGCTGTCGGTGCTGGTGGAACGGGCCGAAGCAATGCCCGGCAACGCTTTCGAGGGCCTGACCCAGGTGATCGCGGGCGGCGCCGAACTCTCCTCGGCCTTGGCGCGCAGAGTGCACAACGTGGCTGCCGACGTCGAGGTGGTCAATGGTTACGGACCGACCGAAACCACGGTGTTCGCAACAACATTCACTGCCGACGCCGACGCGGACGGGTCGGTGCCGATCGGGCGTCCGCTGGTCAATATGCGGGCGTACGTCCTGGATTCGGGCTTGCTGCCGGTGCCGGTGGGCGTCGCCGGTGAGTTGTATGTGGCGGGTGCGCAGTTGGCGCGGGGCTATCGGGGCCGAGCGGGATTGACCTCGACACGCTTCGTTGCCGACCCGTTCGATCCGACAGGAGGTCGGTTGTATCGCACCGGTGACGTGGTGCGGTGGACTTCCTCGGGCGCGCTGGAGTTCGTCGGCCGCGTCGACGACCAGGTTAAAATCCGTGGTTTCCGCGTCGAGCCCGGCGAAGTCGAAACCATACTGGCGCAGCATCCTTCGGCGTCCCAAGCGGTGGTCGTCGCCCGCGAGACCGACACCGGCGGCAAACAGCTGATCGGCTATGTAGTGCCGGATCGGTCCGGACCGGCGGTCGGCGAGGACGAGTTGGTCGGCCAGTGGCGCCGGGTCTACGACGACCTGTATTCCGCGCCCGACGAGGCCGACAGTGGCACGGACGAAGACACCGACCGTGTCCCGTTCGGCTCGGATTTCGGTGGCTGGAACAGCAGCTACACCGGGTCCGCTATTCCGCTGGGACAGATGCGGGAATGGCGGTCGGCCACCGTCGAGCGGATTCTCGGCCTGCGGCCCAAGCGCGTGCTGGAGATCGGCGTCGGGTCGGGCTTGCTGCTGTCCCAGGTGGCCCCGGAGTGCGCCGAATACTGGGCCACGGACTTCTCCGCCCCGACCATCACCACGCTGCGGCAGCGGCTGAACGAGCTGCACGAGGACTGGGTCGACCGTGTTGTGCTGAGCGTGCGCGGCGCCGACGACACCACCGGACTGCCGGAGAACCACTTCGACACCGTGGTGTTGAACTCGGTGGTCCAATACTTCCCCGGCGAAGGCTATCTGCGTCGGGTGCTCGAACAGGTCTCGACGCTGCTGGCGCCCGGTGGCGCGGTGTTCCTCGGTGACATCCGCAACCTGAGCTTGCTGGAGGAGTTCACGACCGCCGTACAACTCGCGCGCAACGGCGAGGCGGATCCGGCGACAGTGCGTGATCGGGTGCGTCGAGATATGGCGGCCGAGCAGGAGTTGCTGTTGGCGCCGGAGTACTTCTCGGGTGTGTGCCGCGAAGTGAGCGGTTTCGATGCCGTCGACATTCAGCTCAAGCGCGGCTGCTCGATCAACGAGCTGACCCGGTATCGATACGACATTGTGCTGCACAAGGATCCGGCGGACCACCTGTCCGTCGCCGACATCCCCGCAGTCGAGTTCACCGACCTCGACCAGTTGCGCTCCGAGCTCCGAGCTCGGCATGGTGCGGGCATCCGGATCACCGGGATTCCGCACGCCGGGTTGTTCGCCGAAATCGAGGCCACCGAACAGATCCGGGCGGGCCTGCCCGGCACGGCCACGCCCGGTGTCGGTTTCGAAGGGGTGCTCGGCTCGGCGGACGAACGGGTGGGCGCGTTGCCAGAGGACCTGCATCTCCTGGGGCAGGACTGCGGATACACCACGGCTGTCACCTGGTCTGCGACAGCGGGCCGGATGGACGCGGTCTTCCTCGAAGCCACCGCCGAGCACCGCCCGCTGACCGATGTGTACCGCACTTCGGGCCCCGCGGCGGACCTGGCGAAGTATGCCAACAGCCCGCAGGCGAGCGTGCTGTCCGCCGATGTGCGCCGGTGGGCGGGCGAACGGTTGCCGGAGTTCATGGTGCCCGCCACGGTCATGGTGCTGGACAGCCTGCCGTTGACGGCGAACGGAAAGCTCGACCGCGGCGCACTGCCGGACCCGGAGCTGTTGTCCGCCAGCGAGTATCGCGCCCCGCGCAACGAGCGGGAGCGGATGCTGACGGCGTTGTTCGCCGAGATCCTCGGACTCGACCGAGTGGGTATCGATGACGACTTCTTCGCACTGGGCGGTCATTCACTGCTGGCCACCCGTCTCACCAGCCGACTGCGGGCCGTGCTGGGGGTCGACGTCCCGGTCCGGGTCATCTTCGACGCCCCAACCGTCGATAAATTGGCGGCCCGGCTCGACGAAGGTGGTGCTGTCGGAACGGATTTCGATCCGGTGCTGACACTGAAGAGTTCCGGTTCGCGCGAACCGCTGTGGTGCCTGCACCCCGGCGGTGGGCTCGGCTGGTTCTACCAGCAGCTCGGACGGCACCTGCCGGACCGGCCGGTGTACGCCATTCAATCCCGTGGCCTGGACGGTGGCCCGACCGCCGGTTCCATGGCGGAGATGGTCGCGGACTACATCGATCGCATACAGACACTCCAGAGCGAGGGTCCCTACTATCTGCTCGGCTGGTCCTACGGCGGTGTGGTCGCGCAGGCCATGGCGGCCGAATTGTCCCGGCGGGGACTGGAAGTCGGCTTCGTCGCCGTGATGGACAGCCAGCCGCCGCAGGGGTCGGCCGCCGATTCCGACGTGACCGAGGAGGAGGCGATGGCCGGCGTCAAGGCCTGGGCCGACGACAGATTCGGCGACCAGCTCGACGCTCCGGTAATCCAGGAATTGGTGCAGCGGCTGACGACAGTGCTCGTCAACAACTGCAAACTCTGGGAGGGCTACTCTTCGCCGTTCTACGACGGTGACCTGACGATCTTCGGCGCCACGCTCGATATGGACGGCAACCGCACCATCGACGCCAAGACCGAGCTCGAAGAAGCCTGGCGCTCCTACATCGGCGGCCACATCGAGGTCATCGAGATGGACTGTGCGCACGGCGACTTCGACCGCCCCGAAATGATGAGCGTGGTGGGCCGAATACTGAACACCCTCTTGTAGTGGCCCGGATCAGCGCGGCAGCAACGTGATTCGGGCGTTGTGCACCGGGCTCAAGCCGGTGTGATAGCGGCGTGGCGGTTCGATGGGGCCGGGAGCCGGCGCGATGCGCCGGTTCTCGAGGACGACGCGGAACAGGATGCGCGCCTCGGCGAGGGCGAACTGGGCGCCGAGGCAGCGGTGCGGGCCCGCGCCGAAGGTGAGCCAGGTGTGGCCGCTGGGCCGCTCGTCGAGGAAACGCTCGGGACGGAAGGCCATCGGATCCTGGTAGTGCCGCGGTGATTCGTGGATCAGCAGGATCGGGACGATGACGATGGCGCCCTTGGGGATGTGCACTCCGTTGATCACGGTGTCGCGCAACGCCCGTCGGCCGGTGAACGGCGAGACCGGTCGCAGCCGCATCGTTTCGGCGACGACGGCGTCGAGGTAGGCGTCGAGCCGGGCGCTGTCGCCCGCGTCGACGGCCGCGTCCAGTTCGGCCATGGCCTCGGGGTGGCCGGCCAGCATGGCGGCGATCCAGCCGAGGGTGATCGCGGTGGTCTCGTAGGCGCCGAGCAGGATGCCGCGCATGTTCCGGGCCAGCGCGGCGTCGTCGTGCTGGTCCAGTTCCGTGCCGACATAGCGGGACAGCACGTCTTTTCGGGAGCTCGCGTCGCCGGGCGTGGCGCGCCGGGCCGCGATCTCCTCGATGATGACGGCGTCGACCTCGGCCTGGCGGCGCCGCAGCGGCGGGTACGGCAGCGTGTAACCGCCGACCAGCGGGGTGATCAGGGTGACCGCGAGGAACCCGCGGCTTTCGATCTCGCCGAACCAGGCCTGCACCGCGCGCTTCAGCCGATCTCGGCGGACCGGCGCGACATCACCGAAGACGACGCCGAGTAGCACTCCGATAGCCAGATCGTAACCCGCCGTCAGGAACTCGAACTGCTCGCCGACCGGCCACTTGGGCAGCTCGCGTTCGACCACCTCGACCATGAGTTCTTCGTAGGACCGCAGCGCCTTGCTCTGGAACGGCGGGGCGAACAGCTTGCGTTCGCGGCGGTGCTCGTCGCCGTCGAGGAAGATCAGGGTCTGCTTGCCGAACATCTGGTCGTGGCTGGAGAACCGGCTCAGCACTTGGCCGATCGAGAAGTCGTCGTGGTTGGTGAACAGGTCGCGCACGTCGTCCATGTCGTAGGTGACCAGCATGGTCGGAAAACCCGGCGGCGAGATGACGAACCGCTCGCCGAGCTCCAGCAGCGGGGACTCGTGGGTGCCTGGCCGCATCAGTCCGCCGATCTGCCCGAGGTGGCGATTGCGGAGGCGGGGCAGATCGCGCAGCGATACGGAGGTCTGTGGCACTGGGCCATCCTGACCGGTGGTTCCGCTGCGCGCAAACCCGAAATCGGCGCGGCGGCAATGGTGCCCGTGACGTTGCTGCCCCTATTTTTCGGGGCTGCGACCAGCGCGTTGTTGATCTTGTGGAGGTCGGAGACCGGCGTACCGGCAGCTATATTGTGGCACTGACAGTCACCACGCACCGTGTGCCACTCCTCGTAGACCAGGGGACCAGGACCGGCCGGATTCAGGCTCCACCGTTAGAGGAAGCAGCTCGTGCACAACACTTTCGTCGACACCCTGTTCGCCCAGGTCGAGAAGCGGCCGACCGATGTGGTGTACCGGTTCCTGGACAGCGGTGACGTCGACGGTGTCGTCCGCGAGATCTCGTACGCGGACTTGGGTACGCGCGCTCGGGCGATCGCGGCCGCTCTGCAAGAGGGGCTACCGCAGCGGGCTCTGCTGCTGTACCCGGCTGGCCCGGAGTTTGCCGAAGCGTTCTTCGGCTGTCTCGCAGCGGGTGTGGTCGCGGTGCCCGCGCCGCTGCCGGAGTGGGAGAACCGGTCGCTGCGGCGGCTGCGCCGGATGGTCGCGCACGCCGAGGTCGAGGTGGTGCTGGCGCCGCGGCGGGTGGTCGCGGACGCGGCGGCGCTGTGCGCGGAGATTCCCGAGCTGGCGGGTGTGCGCTGGCTGGCCACCGACGAGATCGCCGATGATCAGGCAGCGCGGTGGCGCGAGCCGGAGCTGGGCGCGGAGTCGGTCGCGTTCATTCAGTACACCTCCGGCTCGACCAGTGCGCCGCGCGGCGTCCTGCTCACCCACGAGAACCTGCTGCACAACCAGCGTGCGCTCGTCGCGGGGCTCGGCCACGATCGTGTGCTGGCGGACGGGTGGGACGGCGCGCTTTTCGCCAGTTGGCTGCCGATGTACCACGACATGGGGCTCATCGCGCCGCTGCTGCACACGGTGTACCTCGGTGCCAACTCCGTGCTGATGTCGCCGCTGCATTTCTTGCAGCGGCCCGAGCGGTGGCTGCAAGCGATCAGTACCTATCGCGCGCACACCAGCGGTGGACCGAACTTCGCTTACGAACTGTGCGTGCGCCGGATCGCGCCGGAGCAGATCGAGCGGCTGGATCTGAGTAGCTGGCGGGCAGCGTTCAACGGCTCCGAGCCGGTGCGTCCCGCGACGGTGCGACGGGTCACCGAAGCGTTCGGCCGGGCCGGATTCCGCGCCGAATCTCATCAGCCGGTCTACGGATTGGCCGAGGCCACGCTGATCGTGACCGCGCCGTCCATTACGGCGCCGCCGACGTTCCGTGAGGTGACGGGCGACCGCGCGCGGGGTGCCGAATTGGTTGGCGTGGGGCCTGCGGCGGCGGGCATGTCGATCGCGATCGTCGCTCCCGAGTATGGCGTCGAGCAAGCCGAGGGTGTCGAAGGCGAGATCTGGGTCGCCGGAAACAGTGTTGCCGCAGGGTATTTCCGGGACGAGCAGGCCACTGCCCAGGTGTTCGGCGCGACGCTGCCCGGTGATGATCGACGCTACCTGCGCACGGGGGATCTCGGATTGTGTTCCGGGGGTGAACTGTTCGTCACTGGTCGGCGCAAGGATCTGCTGATCGTCGACGGCCGCAATCACTACCCGCAGGACATCGAATCGACCGTCGAGGCCGCGCACGACGCGGTGCGTGCGGGTTGTGTCGCCGCGTTCTCAGTAGATCTCGGGCTCGACGGCGAGCAGCCGGTGGTGGTGGCCGAGGTGCGCGGCGAGGACCTGGTCGAACTCGAGGGCGCGGTGCGCGCCGCGGTGGCGACCGAGCACGGGCTCACTCTCGCGGCGGTGCTGCTGATTCGGCCGGGCACCATCTTCAAGACGAGCAGCGGGAAGATCCAGCGTTCGGCCTGCCGGGCCGCGTATCTGTCCGGCGAGCTGCTGACGCTGCTGGCGGGTGCCGTGCGCTCACCCGAGGACGAACTGGACGACTACGACCCGGAAGCGGTGACCGAGGAGCCCGCCGCCGCGGCCGGGGACCAGCCGTCTGCCGAGTCGCTGCGCGCCTGGCTGGTGACCGCGATCGCGCGGCACGCGGATCTGGACCCCGAACGCATCGATATCCACCGACCCTTGGTCGAATTCGGGTTGGGCTCGGCCGATTTGGTGGAGCTCGTGGTCGATCTGTCCGATTTCGTCGGACGCTTTCTCGATACCAATCTGTTCTTCGATCACCCCACCATCGACGGGGTGGCTACGGTGCTGGCCTCCGTCACGGCTGGTGAACCCAGCACGTCCGAACCCGAGGCTGCCGTCACGGCAGACGACACCGACGACGCGGACGACGACGCGATCGCGATCTTGTCGATGTCCTGCCGATTCCCGGGCGGCGCGGATTCCCCGGAAGCGTTGTGGCGGCTGCTGGACGGTAACGGTGACGCGATCACCGACATGCCCGCAGGCCGCTGGGACATCGACGGGCTGTACGACCCGGATACGTCCGCGCCAGGCAAGGCCTACACGTTCCGCGGCGGTTACGTCGACGGCATCGATCGTTTCGATGCCGCTTTCTTCGGGATCGGCCCGCGCGAGGCGACCGTGATGGATCCGCAGCAGCGGATGATGCTGCAGCTCAGCTGGGAGGCGATCGAGCGATCCGGGCGCGATCCGCGCAGCTTGCACGGCAGCGCGACCGGTGTCTACCTCGGCGTGTACAGCACCGGTTATCTGGCCGACCCCGCTCCAGAACAGCTGAACGGCCAAGTGGGCACCGGTCTTTCGCCGAGTGTCGCGTCCGGCCGGATCTCCTACACCCTCGGGCTGCACGGGCCCGCGGTCACCTTGGACACCGCGTGTTCCTCGTCGATCGTCGCGACGCACCTGGCGATGCAGGCGCTGCGCGCGGGCGAGTGCGATCTCGCGCTGGCCGGTGGCGCCACGCTGCTGATGTCACCGACCGCGCACATCGAACTGTGCCGCTTGGGCGTGCTGTCGCCGACGGGCCGCAGCGCGCCGTTCTCCGCGGCCGCCGACGGAACAGTGTGGGCGGAGGGCGCAGGTCTGTTGCTGCTGAAGCGGCTCGGTGACGCACGCCGCGACGGCGACCGGGTGCTCGCGGTCATTCGTGGTTCGGCCGTCAATCAGGATGGCCGTAGCCAAGGGCTCAGCGCCCCCAACGGCGCTGCGCAGGAACAGGTGCTGCGCTCGGCGCTGCGGGTGTCGGGTCTTGCGCCGCACGAGATCGATTATGTCGAGGCGCACGGCACCGGTACCGCGCTCGGCGATCCGATCGAGGCGCGGGCGCTAGCCCGGGTGTTCGGGCCGGGTCGTGATCCGGAGCGCCCGCTCGGGCTCGGGTCGCTGAAATCCAATGTGGGGCATACGCAAGCGGCGGCCGGCGTCGGCAGCATCATCAAACTGGTGCTCGCGCTACAGCATGAACGCATTCCCGCGACCCTCAACGCGAGTGTGCCGTCACCGCAGGTGGATTGGGCGAGCAGCGGCTTGGCGGTGCAGGCCGAGCCGATGCCGTGGCGACGAGGTGACCGGCCGCGTCGCGCCGGGGTGAGTGCCTTCGGGCTCAGCGGCACGAACGCGCATCTGATCCTGGAGGAAGCTCCCGTAGAGCCCGCGCCGGTCGCGGCGCCGGACAGTCGTGGGGTTGTGCTGCTGCCGATCTCGGCGCGCAGCCAGGCCTCGTTGCAGGGCCAGGCCGAGCGGCTGCTCGACCTGGTCGTCGCCGATCCGCGGCTGGAGCCGGGACCGGTCGCGCGCGCACTCGCATTGCAGCGCACTCAGTTCGAGCGGCGTGCGGTGGCGGTGGCCGCCGATCGAGACGAGATGATCGGCGCGCTGCATGATCTGGTGGACGGGCGGTCGTCGGCGAACGCCGTCCTCGGCGCCGGTGCGGTGCTCACCAACGCGAAAACCGCGTTCATCTTCCCGGGGCAAGGCGCTCAGTGGGTCGGCATGGCGCGTGACATGCTCGCCGACTCCGCGGCGTTCCGGGCCGAATTCGAGCAGTGCGACAAGGCGTTCGGCGCGTACACCGGCTGGTCGCTGGTCGACAAGCTGACCAGCATGACCGCGGCGGACCTCATCGACTTCCCGGTCGTGCAGCCGCTGCTGTTCGCGACCATGGCCGCGCTGGCGGCGAGCTGGCGCGCGGTCGGCGTTACCCCGGACGCGGTGATCGGCCATAGCCAAGGCGAGATCGCCGCCGCCTACTGTGCCGGTGTTCTCGAATTGAGCGATGCCGCACGGATCGTCCTCACACGCAGTCGCCTGATGCAGGCCATTGCCGAACCGGGTGCGATGGCGATGATCGGCCTGCCGGAGGCCGAGGTCGTCCCGCGGCTGGCGGCCTTCGACGGGCGGGTGTCCATCGCGGCGGTGAACGTGCGGCGTTCGACCATCGTGGCGGGGGAGCAGGCCGCGGTCGAAGAACTGCTGGCCGAGTTCGACCGCGCGGGTACCTACACGCGACTCGGTGCCTCCGGCCCCGGCTTCGCCGGGCATTGCGGGTTGATCGAGTCCATCCGCGATCCGTTCGCCGCCGAGCTGGCCGGTATGTCGGCGGATGTGCCAGCGACGCAATGGTATTCGACAGTGACCGGCGAGCCCGTGACAGGCGAACCGATCGGACCCGATTACTGGTACCGGAACGCACGGGAGACCGTGCGCTTCGCGGCGACGATCGAGCGCATGATCGCCGACGGGTACCGGTACTTCGTCGAACTGGGTGTACACCCGTCGCTGGCCGCGGCCGTGCAGACCGTGTCGGAGGAGATCTCCCGCGAGGTGGTGTCCGTCGGCTCGCTGGTGCGGGACCAGGACGGGCCGACCTGCCTGGCCCGGGCGCAAGCCGCGCTGTACGTCGCGGGCCACGAACTGGACTGGACCAGGCTGGTTCCCGAGCACGGCCGAGTCGCGCTGCCCACCTACGCTTTCGATGAGCGGCGGTTCTGGACCGAGGGAGCCAACCGCGACACCACGTCGCTGGGGCTCGCCGATGCCGCCCATCCGGTGCTCGGTGCCGTTGTGCCGCAGCCCGATTCGGGTGGTGTCAGCCTGACCGGCCGGTTGTCGCGGCAGCAGCAGCCGTGGGTGACCGATCACGCCGGACCGAACGCGGTGCTGCTGCCCGGTGCCGCGTTGGTCGAACTGGCCGTCCGTGCGGGTGACGAGGCGGACGCGCCGGTGCTGTGTGAGCTGGTACTGCGGGCGCCGCTGCTGGTGCCCGAGCGTGGCGCCGTGCAGATCCAGACGGTGGTCGGCGGTGCCGATGCCGACGAACGCCGCACGGTACGCATCTACGCGCGCGACGACAACGATTCGGATGCGCAGTGGCTGCTGCACGCCGATGGCATGCTCGGCGCGGATTTCGAACAGGCTCCGCCCCAAACGGATTCGGCGGCGTGGCCACCCGCGGACGCGGTGCGCGTCGACGTCGAAGCCTTGTACACCGAGCTGTTCGCGCGCGGCCACCAGTACGGTCCGCTGTTCCGGGCGATGCGGGCGGCATGGCGGCGCGACGACGAGATCTTCGTCGAGGTCGAGCTGGCCGAAGTCGCGCACGGCGACGCCGCGAAGTTCGGCATCCATCCCGCCCTGCTGGACGCCGCGTTGCACGCCACCGCCCTGTTCGCCGCCGACGGTGCGCACGCCATGCTGCCGTTCGTGTGGACCGACGTGGCGCTGTGGGCCACCGGTGCCACCGCGTTGCGCGTGCGGCTCACGCGCTCGGGACCCGACACCGTCACCATGGTCGCGACCGACCGGACCGGACGGCCGGTGGTATCGGTGGGCTCGGTACTGTTGCGCCCGGTCGCCGCCGCGCAATGGGACGCGGCGTCGGTCGCTCCCGCGTTCCGTCGCATGTTCCGGATGGCGTGGTTGGAGCACGCGCTGCCGATGCCGGACCGGACGCTCACCGTCGGTGACTGGGGTTCGGCCGCTTCGCAAACCGTCGACGCGCTCATTGTGCCGGTGCCCGAAGGAGATTCGCCGCGCCAGGTGCACGACATCGCTCAGCAGATGATGGCGACGCTGCAAACAATCTTGGGCGACAGCCGATTCGAGAAGTCAACGCTGGTCGTGCGCACGCGCGGTGCGGTGGCCCTGCCCGGCGCGGACAGCCCGAATCCGGCCGGTGCGGTCGTGTGGGGACTGGTGCGCTCGGCGCAGTCGGAGAATCCGGGCCGGATCGTGCTGATCGATTCGGCCGATCCCGAGGTCGACATCCCCGCCCTACTCGCCACTGGCGAACAGCAATTGGCCGTGCGCGACGGTGTGGCATTCGTACCGCGACTGGCCCGGCTGCCCGAGAACGCGGCCCGAGCAGCTGACCGGGTGTCCCTCGGGGATGGTGCTGTACTCATCACCGGTGCTCCAGGGCGGCTCGGTTCGGCGCTGGCCCGGCACCTGGCCGACGCGTACGGCGTGCGAGATCTGGTGCTCGTCAGCCGCCGCGGCATCGACGGACCCGGTGGTGCGGAGTTGCGAGACGACCTGGAAAGTCGCGGGGTGCGTCCACGATTCGCGCGCTGCGATATCGCCGACCGCGCGGCTTTGGCCGAGCTGCTCGACGGCATGCCGCTGGCCGGCGTGATCCACGCGGCCTGCGTCCTCGACGACAGCACCTTCGCGGCGTTGACTCCGGCACAGCTCGACGCCGCGCTGCGCCCGAAAGTCGATGCGGCACACCATCTGCACGAGCTGACGGCCGATCGGGAGCTCTCGCTGTTCGTGCTGTTCTCCGCGGCGGGCGGACTGTTCGGCACTCCCGGGCAAGCCAACTATGCCGCCGCCAACGCCTATCTCGACGCGCTGGCGCTGCGCCGCCGGGCACTCGGGCTGCCCGCGCAGTCGCTGGCTTGGGGCGCGTGGGAGGTCGATATGCACGACCACATGTCGCAGGCCGACATCCGGCGGATCACCCGTGCGGGCATCCGTGCGTTCTCGGTGCCGGAGGGCATGGCGTGCTTCGACGCCGCACTGCGCCTCGAGGATCCGATTCTGGTGCCGCTGCTGCTCGATACCGATGTGCTGCGGCGCGGACCGGCCATTCCGCCGCTGCTGCGCGGCCTCGTGCGACGAGCACCGCGTCGCGCCGTGGCCGACCACTCGACCGTGGACGTGGCGGCGGGAACGCGTTTCGCCGAACAACTTCGGGCCGTCCCGCGGGCGGCGGCGGTCACCATGGCGATGGCCGCGATGGCGGAGTGGACGGGCCAGGTGCTCGGTCATTCCGGCAGCGAGACGGTCGCGGCCGAGGAGACCTTCCAGAGCCTGGGTCTCGACTCGCTGATGGCGGTCGAACTGCGCAACAAGGTGCGCGAGCATACCGGCGTCACGGTGCCGCTCGGCGCGATGCTCGCGGAGCAGAACCTCACCGAGCTGGCCGAGTATCTCGTCGGAGAAGTGTTGCGGCAGTCCGCTTCCGACGGTTCGGGCACCGCGGCCGCCGAGGTACCCGACGTCGAAACATTGCCGGTGACCAGGGACATGATGCGGTTGCTGCGGACCGAACAGCTCGGTATCCCGAGCGCCGCGCAGACCGGCGGTGTCGCCGTGCGGGTGGCCGCACGGGTCACCCGGGCACAGCTGGAGCAGGCGCTGGCCCGCCTGGCGCGCAGACATGCCGCGCTGCGCACCACCATCGCACCGAGCGAGCAGCACGGACGGCAGCTGGAGATCCGCCGCGAGCCCGGCGCCCTGGTCGGGTGGCGCGACCTCGACCACCTGGATGACGCAGTGGTCCAAGAGCATTTCCGTGCGCTGATGGCGCGGCCGTTCGATTTGGCCACCGGTCCGCTGTGGCGGTTCGAACTGCTCAACGCCGAATCCGCCGATCAGGTAGTGCTTTTCGGCGCGCACCACAGCATGAGCGATGTGCAATCGATGCTGCTCGTGGCGGGGGAGCTCGCCGCGGAGCTGTCCGGCGCACAACTCGACGACACGGTGACCAACCGGGACATGCATCAGCTGCTCGCCGCCCAGCCGAGCAAGCGCGCGGGCGACGACGCCGCGGTCACCCGCTGGCGCGCGGCCTTCGCCGGGGCGCGCAGGCTCGAGTTGACCTTGGCGCAGCCACGGCCCGCCCAGCGCAGCTACGGTGCCGGATCGGTCGCGCTGGACATGCCCGCCGGCCTGCACGATCGGGTCGCGGACCGCGCCCGCGATCTCGGCATCACGCCGGCAGCGGTCTTCCTCGGCGCGTTGACCATGCTGCTGGCCCGTCGCCAGCAGGTCGACCGCTTCGCCCTCGCGGTTCCGGTGGACACCCGCATGCACGCCGACGCGACCGACGCCGTTGGGTACTTCGGTGTGCCCGTGCCGTTCCCCGCGGCGGTCTCGGCGGGTGACCTGGTCACCGATGTGCTGCGTCGCACGGGTGAGGGGCTGCGGACGCTGCTCGCGCCCGGCGCGGGCTTCGCCGACGTGCTCGCCGCACTCGCCACCGAGGGCCTGTACCGGGCGAACGCGCCGCTGATCGAGGTGTACTTCAACTACCTGCGCGCGAATTCCGCGGTCGCACCGGTCGAGGTCGTTCCGGTCAGTACCGGCTACTCCGATCTCGACCTGATGGTCGCGGTGCTGCCGGACACCGGTCAGGTGTGGTTCACCTACAACAGCGACATCATCGACGCGCGCACCTGCACCGAGTTCGGGACGGAATACCTGGCGACGGTCGCGGCGGCAGTCGCGGACCCTGGTGCGCCTGCTCGGCCGGGAACCGTTGCGCAGCAATCGGACTCCGGGGCGCGCACGGCTCTGGCCGCAACCTTCACGCTGGGCAGGCTGCCCGAACTGATGGTGGCGGCGTCGTCGGACAGCACGGCGATCACCGTCGCCGAAGCGCCTTATCACCATGTGCTGTCCTGTTTGCGCGACCCGTCGGGCGTGTTCGCGCAGCCCTCCACTGCGCTCGGCATCGTGCTGCTGCGGGCCACGGATCTGGAACGCTTCGGTGCGGTATCCGACGATCTGCTCACCGAACTCGCCGCCGAGTACCCAGCGGCGGTGCGCGAGGTGGCCGAGCGCACCCGCAGGCCGCTCATCGTCGGCCTGCTGCCGTCGGCGCGCCCGGCGGACCGGTTGCTCGCCTGGGAGCGGCTCGTCGCCGAACGCCTGAGTGATGTTCCGGGCGTCGCGGTGCTGGAGCCGAGCGCATGGACGCGACACCATCCGGTAAATCAGCCCTTCGACGACCGGACCGAGATCCTCGCCCATCTGCCCTTCACGCCGGAGTTCCAGGCGGCGGTAGCGCTCACCCTCGTGGCGACAGTCGGCGCGGTCACCGAACCCGCCCCGAAGGTGATCGCGGTGGACGGCGACGACACGTTGTGGAGCGGGACGGCGGGCGAAATCGGCGCCGCTGCCGTGGTTTTCGATGCACCGCGCCGCGCGCTGGCCCGACGGCTCGCCCAATGGCGCGCGGCAGGAACGCTACTGGTGCTGATCAGCAACAACGATGAAGATGTCGTTCAGGTCATCCTGGACCGGCCCGACAGTCCGCTGCGCCCTGCGGATTTCGCGGCCGTCTCCACCGGCTGGGACGGCAAGCCCGAGCGGCTGGCGGAGGTCGCGCGCACGCTGGGACTCGGCCTCGACAGCTTCTGCTACCTCGACGACAACCCGGTCGAGGTGGCGCGCATGCGTGCGCAGCTGCCCGAGGTGCTCTCGGTAACGTGCCCGCCCGCCGACGAGGTGACCGATTTCCTCACTCGACTGTGGCCGATGGTGCCGATCGCGGCGACGGCGGAAGACCGGACCCGAGCCGACTTCTATCGTCACGAGCAGCAGCGCGACAGTGCCCGCGCCACAGCGGAATTCGCGGAGTTCCTCGCGCAGTTGAACCTGGAGGTCGAGCTCGAGCCACTGACCGACGCCACGCTCGAGCGCGCACGCCAGCTGGTGCGGCGGACCACACAGTTCACCCTGGCTGCCGTCACCGTCGATGATCTGGACCGGTGGCGCGCCGAGGGCGAGGTGTGGACGGCGACGGCGCGGGACCGCTTCGGCGAGTACGGCCTGATCTCGGTGCTCGCCCTACGGGTGGACGCGGACCGCCTGGTGATCACCGGGTGGCAGCTCAGCTGCCGTGCCCTCGGGCGCGGCGTCGAGGAACGACTGTTCGGCTGGACTGCGGACCGGGCCGAGGCTCTCGGCTGCCCGACGGTGCAGATCTCGGTCGAGCACACCGAGCGCAACGAACCGGCTCGGCGCTTGATCGGGCGGCTCGGTGGTAGCGCCGACGAACAGCGACTGGATGTTTCGGTGACACCGGATCGGTTGCGCGAGTTCCGGTCCTGGGCAACGAACGATGCGGAGGTGACCCGGTGACCGGTCCAGACGAGCGAACTTCGGTGCGCAACTCCGCGGTCGACCGCCGCCGCCGCGGTGAATCCCTCGAACGGGGCACCGCCGCAATGGATGTCGCCGCCTTGCTCGCTCGCACCGGCACGGCGCCGGTGGTCGAGCCAGCACGCCCGTCAGTGGTAACGAGCGTGCGGCAGTGGGATGCCGAGACGCTTGCGGCGGCGATCACCGCCGTAGCGAATCGGTTCACCGAGACGCCGATCGACGCCGACACCGACTTCTTCGACGCGGGCGGCACCTCCCTCGCCGCGGTGGAACTCGTTGCGGCACTGGCCCGGGAGCTCGATATCCACCCGGATCTCGACACCGTGTTCTTCGACGCGCGCCCGCGCAGGCTGGCCAACCGCTGGTTGGCCGACCATCCCGAGTCCGCCGGTCCGCGCACGGACGAGCAGCCGGACACCGACGACCTCGCGCAACTCTTCGCCGACCTCGCGGGCGCCGACCGGCTACCGCTGGTCGCGGCACCGGAGCGGGTCGCACCGCGCCGCATCCTGCTGACCGGGGTCACCGGGTTTCTCGGCAGCCACCTGCTGCTGGATCTACTGCGGCACAGCGAAGCACACGTGGTGTGCCTGATCCGGGCCGACGACGAGGCCGCCGCCGCGCAGCGGTTGGAGCACGCCCTGCGACGCTTCGCACTGCCGTGGTCGCGCGAGGTACTCCGGCGGGTGACACCGCTGGCAGGCGACCTGCGCAGGCCCCGGCTCGGCCTGACCGACGAGCGGTGGGAAGTCCTTGCCGCCGAAGTCGATTCGATCGTCAACGCGGGCGCCGCGGTGGATTTCCTGCGCGGCTACCCGTCACTGCGCCGGACCAACGTGCTCGGCCCGCTGACCCTGGCCGAGCTGGCCTGCACCGGTCGCCCGAAACCGCTGCACCACATCTCCTCCCTGGCGGTCTTCAACGGGTCGGACGCCACCACACTGAGCGAGGACGAGCCGACTGCCAATGTCGCCGCGCTGCCCATCGGCTACGACCGATCCAAGTGGGCCGCCGAGGCCGTGCTACGCCGGGCGGGCGAACACGGACTCGTGGTGACGATCCTGCGCCCGGGCGGCATCGGCAGCCACCCCGAGACGGGCGCGCACAACCCGCGTGACCTCAGCTCCGGAATCACCGCCGCCCTCATGCGTTTTCGCACCGTGCCCGGCTTCCGATACCTCAATGCCGCCCCGGTCGATTGGGTGAGCCGGGTGGCCGCGGCGATCGTCGGCACGCCGAGCGCATGGGGCCACACCTATCACCTCACCGGGCCGCCCACCTCGCTCGAACAGGTGGTCGCCGAAACCACCTTGGGCGGCTTGGGTATTCGTGTGCAGCACTGGGAACAGTGGTGCACGGACGTGGTACAGGCGATCGAGGACGGCCCGGTGCCGGAGCTGGCATCGCTGGCGCAGGTGCTGCAAAGCCCGGTGGCCCGGACGCAGCTCGCGGCCATGGTGACCGCGCCGCCCGCGTCGGCCGCCCGCACCGACGCTTTCGTGGCGGCCAATGGCCTGCCCGCGCCCGTCGTCCCGACCCCGGCGGCCCGCGCGAAGATGCTCGCGGCCATGACCGGCCTCGGACCGCAGCAGGGCGAGGATCCCTACCTGCGGTTCCATGAAACACTCACCGGGACAGTCGGTCCGGTCGGTGACACCGCCGACCTGCCCTGCGACCTCCGGTTGACCCTGTCCGTCGCGAGCAGCGCCCAGGCGTTCAGCGCGCGAACGCTGGACGTGAGCGGTGAACTCAGCTGCTCGCAACTGCACGAGGAGCCGCTAACGGTCGAGGGCACCGCGACGGTCCGGCCGCACGACGGCACCCCGCTGCGGCACGAGGTGCGGCACCCGATCATGCATTACCAACTGACACTGCGTGATTCATCCGGTGGCACCTGGTGGCTGGAGGGATACAAGTTCGCGGCTGCGCGGCGTCGCCTGGTCCGCCAGCTCGGCACGCAGGTGATCGAGATCGGCCGCACCGGGGAGCCCGCGTCGTACACCGGTGAGGTGGCCGTGCCGATGCACACCTACCTGCCCGACCAGATCGACGGCATCGAGATCGATCCACGACTGTCCGAACGACAGCAGCGGCTGGCGAAACTGTTGTGGCTCAGCTGGTTCGGTGGTCAGCTCGGTAAGAGCCTGCTGGAGCCGGTTCTCCGCGTCGGCATCGATCTACTGGATCTGCGCCGCGGCATGCGTAAGGAGCACCGCCGATGACCCGATCAGCCGAACTCGGCCGCGGCGAGGTCATCTCGTTCCGCGCCGCCGACGGCATCGACCTCGAACTGCGCCGCGTCGGTCCTACCGACGGGCCGGCGGTGTTGCTCGTACACGGGCACGGGGTTTCGTCGGAGATGTTCGCGCTGCCCGAGATCCGCAATGTCACCGACGTGCTGGCCGACGCTGGCTACCAGTCGTGGCTATTGGACTGGCGCGGCAGCAGCCGTCTGCCGCATAACACCTCTGGGCGGCCCTACACGTTCGACGATGTCGCGCTCTACGACCTCCCTGCGACGGTCGCGCAGATCCGAGCGAAGATCGGCGACCGCCCGCTGTTCGTCGTCGCGCACTGCATCGGCGCGCTGGCGTTGTCGCTGAGCATGACCGGTGGCCTGCTGCCGGGCCTGGCGGGCGTGGTCGCGCAGGGGGTGTTCCTGACGCCGAAGGTGAGCACGTCGGCGCGGATGCGGGTGTTGCTCGGCAGCGAGCTGCTCGGCAACCGGGTCAGCCATATCGAATCCGACTTCCGCAAGGTCGGGCTGTGGAACCGGCGCACCCTGCTCTATGCCGCGCTGTCCCGCAAGGGCGACTGCCCCGACCCGACCTGCCGCATGGTGCAGCACGGCTGGGGGATGGGCGCCAAGCTCTTCGAGCACGACCACCTCGACGTGCGCACCCACGACCGGATCGCCGACCTGTTCGGCCCGATACCGCTGTCGGTGCTGCCGCATCTGCGGCAGATGGAGCTGGCGCACGCGGTGGTCCGCTGGAACGTCGACGACGAGCGCTACGCCGCGCTCCCGGAGAACGCGCTCGACCGTGCCGATCGAATCGACTGCCCGGTGCTGTTGCTGGCGGGCAGCCGCAACGAAGCGTGGCTCGACTCCAACAAGCTGTGCTACGACGTACTTTCGGTGCGTTATCCCGGAGTCGACGTGCGCTACACCGAGGTTCCTTCCTACGGGCACCTCGACACGTTCATCGGCCGCGGCGCGGCGCTGGACGTGTTCGGGCACATCGTCGATTTCCTCGACGAGACGTCAGCTCGGCTGGCGTAGTGGCAGGCCGGCGGCTTGATAGATGGCATCGATGACGGTCATGGTCGCGACGGCATCGCCGGGGCCGGTGGCGATCGGCTCGCCGCGCAGTACCGCGGCGACGAAGGCGTCGAGTTGATAATCGTAGGAGGGACGACGCCCGAAGCGCCGCAGCCGCCTGCCGTCCACGGAGCGGACCGACAGCACATGCCCGAGCTGCGGCAGAATCGGATTCAGCAACCGCATCCGGCCTTGTTCGCCGATGACGGTGGCGCTGGCGCTGAGCACGTCCGCGGACCACATCGAGCAGCGGATGCGGCCGGTGTGGCCGGACGGGAAGCGCAGCTCGGCGGTCATGGCGCGATCGATGTCGGGGCCGCGCAGCTTCGCCTGTGCGGCAACCACTTCCGGGTTCTCGCCGCCGAGCACGCGGGCCAGGTGTACGGGGTAGCAGCCCGCGTCCATCAGGGCGCCGCCCGCCAGGCGGTAGTCGTAGCGGATGTCGGACGACTTCGACAGCGGGAAGGAGAAGGCCGCTTCCACGCGTACCAGTTTGCCCAATTCGCCGGAGGCGATGATCTTTTCGGCGCCGGTGATCAGCGGGTGGTAGCGGTTGTGGAAGGCCTCCATCACCACGACGCCGGAATTGCTTGCCAGCGTCTCGATCTCGCGCGCCTCCGCGGCATTGGCGGTAAACGGCTTCTCGCACAGCACATGTTTGCCGGCCTGTATCGCGGCGCGGGTCCAGCGTCCGTGCAGCCCGTTGGGCAGCGGGATGTAGACCGCGTCGAGATCCGGCGCGTCGACGAGCGCCTGATAACTGTCGTAGACCTGCGCGATGTCGTGCTTGCGGGCGAATTCCTCGGCCCGCGACCGATCCCTCGCAGCGATCGCCGACACCACGACCTCCGGGTTCCGCCCGGCCGGTGCGATCAGGGCGGCAGGCGCGATGGCGGCCGCGCCGAGGATCCCGATCCGGAGTCCGGGGCGCGTGTCTTCGGTCATGCGCAGACATTAACATCGGCAACGCACCGCAGCCGGGCTGCGCCGACTCCCGCCGATCCCGACCATGTACGCCCAGATCACGAACGAAAGTCGAGAGTATGCGTATCGCGTTGTTGACCGCGGGAACCCGGGGCGACCATCAGCCGTATCTCGCCCGGGCCGACGAATTCCGTTCGCGCGGCCACCAGGGGGAGATCACCGCCACTGAGAATTACGCGGAGGTGGTGCGGCGCTCCGGCTTCGAGCCGCACGTCATCCCGTTCAACTCCGCGGAGCTGCTGGAGTCACCCGCCGCCAAACGCGGCCTGTCTTCCGGTAACCCGCTGCCGTTCCTGCAGATCATGCGGGACACGGTGAAGATCATGGCGGGGGAGCGCGGTGAGCGGATGCACGAGGTGCTCTGCGGCGCATGCGAATCGGCCGAGGTGATCGTGTCGTGTGCCTCGACGCTGCCGTGGGCGATGGAGCGGGCGGAGAAGACCGGGCAGCTGGTGATCGGCGGGCTGCCGTATCCGCTCGAACGCACCGCGGAATTTCCGTCGTCGTTCACGGTCAAACGCATGGTGAACTCTCGGCGCGTGCGGTTGGCGAGCTACACGGCCTTCGAACTCGCCTACGGGCTGGCGTATCGCAAGATGGATCGGCGGGTGCGCGAACTGATGGGGTTGCCGGGCAAGCCGCAGAATCCGTTCCGCCGCATCCGCGCCGAAGGTATTCCGTTGGTGCACATGGTGAGTCCGGTGCTGCTACCGAAACCGAGCGACTGGCCGGACCGGGCGACCGTCGTCGGTGCGCCGATCCTGCCGTCGCACATGCGCGCGGCGTGGGGCGAGGCGGCGGTCGATCCGGCGCTCACCGAGTGGCTCGACGAGGGCGAGCCGCCCGTCTACTTCTGCATGACCGGGATGCCGATCCTCGATCCCGTCGGCAGTTGCGACCTGATCGACGCCGTGTGCCGCAGGCTGGGGGTTCGGGCCTTGGTGACGGTGAAGGGTGACGGTTTCCCCCGGGGCATCGGGTACGACCGCAGGCTGTTCGTGCTGGACTCGTTCGACTACGACCGCGTCCTGCCGCGCTGCCGCGCCGTCGTCCATCACGGCGGCAGCGGCAATACTCACGACGTGCTGCGCGCCGGGCTGCCCGCGGTGGTGATCGGCGTGCACAGCGACCAGTTCTTCTACGGCTGGCGGATCTCGGCGCTCGGCATCGGGGCGGACTTCCCGTATCCGTCGCTGACCGAGGATCGGTTGCACGACGCGTTGGTCCGGACATTGACGCCCGAAGCGGCCGAACGCGCTGCGGATCTCGGCCGCGTGGTGTCTGCCGAGAACGGCATTCGTGCCGCGGCGGACGCGGTGGAAAAACTCGCCGTCGCGACATCGGCCTGACCCGTGAGCGATTCCCTGCACGTCGCGATCTTCACCGACTTCCACCCGGCCACGCTCGGCGGCGTGCAGACCGCCATGCGGTCGCTGTGCGACGGTCTGCGCGGCCTCGGTCACCGGGTGACCGTATTCTGCGCTCCCGCACCGGGATCGGTGCCGCCCGAGGCCGACACCGTGGTGCTCCAGGCCGTGCCGTTCTCGATGTCGAACGGGCTGCCGCTGGTGCTGCCGACCCGCGCCAACCGCCGCGCGATCGATGCCGCGTTCGCCGAGCGCGGCCCGATCGATGTGGTGCACGCCCTGACGACCTACGGCTGCGGGATCCTGGGCGCACGCGCCGCCCGCAGACACGGCATCCCGATCGTGCAGACCATGCAGAGCCGCGACGACACGGTGATCGAAAAGTATTCCCCCGCACCGTATCTGGCGGCGCTGACAATGCGCTGGCTACACGGAGCCTTCGTGCACTCGCGCAAGCCACCGACCTATCCCGGCGACGGCCGCATCGCCCGGCTCGCGTGGCGTCCACTGATCGCACAAGCCCAGGCGGCCGATCGGGTAACCGTGCCGACCCATCACTTCGCCCGCCGCCTCGCCGCCCGCGGTGTGGACCGGCCGATTCACGTGGTGTCCAACGGGATCGATGACGTCCTGCTCGACCGTATCCGCACGGCAAGCACCCCACCGCCGACCCCGGACGCCCCACTGCGTGCCCTGTGGTGTGGTCGCCTGTCCATGGAGAAGCGCCCACTCGAAGCAATCGACGTGGCCCGCCAGGTCGACGAATGCACCCTCGACATCTACGGCAGCGGCCCCCTCACCGACCGCGCCCGCACGGCGATCACCGAGGCGAACCTCGGTCACCGCGTCCACCTGCACGGTGAAGTCGATCAAGCCGACTGCCTCACGGCGATGCGCACCCACGACGTGCTCCTACTCACCTCCGACTGCGACACCCAGGGCATGGTGCTGCTGGAGGCAGTGGCAATGGGCCTGCCGATCGTCTACTGCGACCCCGAACTCTCCGAAACCATCCCCGCCGCAGGCGGAGTCCGCGCCCCCGACCCCTCAGTGTCGGCCATCGCCACCATCCTGCAAGACCTCGCCCGAGACCGCACCCAGCTGCACACAATGCGCGAGGCACTCGGGCCACACGCCGACGAACCCCGCCAATCCCGCCACCTCGCCGACATCGTCGCGGTCTATACCGAAGCACGCACCGCGCCGCACCGGCCCACCGCCGGCCGGACCTGATCGACCACTTCAGTTGGTGTACGCCCTAGTTCGGGACGACGTCTGACGTCAACTGAGCCTGCGGGCGGCCTCGCCGAGCCCATCGGCGATCGCTTTGCGTTGCGCGGGGGTCAGGACGTCGATCAGTAGTTCGCGGACCAGTGCGACGTGGCCGGGGGCGGCGGCTTCGAGTTTGCGGCGGCCGGCCGGGGTGAGGGTGGCGACGATGCCGCGGGGGTCGTCGGGGGAGGGGGCGCGGCGGACGAAGCCTGCCTTGGCGAGTTGGTCGATCTGGTAGGTGAGGCCGCTCTTGGAGGTGAAGAGGGCTGCGGAGAGCTCGGTCATCCGCAGTTGGTGGCCGGGGGCCTGGGACAGTCGGACTAGCACCTCGTACTGGGTGTGGGACAGGTGCGCGTCGTCCTTGAGCTGCTGTTCGATCCGTCGGTTCAGCAGCGCCGTGGCGGCGAGGAACGCCGTCCAGGCCCGCATTTCTTCGTCGTCGAGCCAGCGCGGCTCCGTCATCGCCCACCTCTCATGGTTGTTCAAATTCGAACAATAATCTACCATCGGCCTAGAAGTTCAAATTTGAACTACCTGGAAGGATGGCGAGACGATGCGGATGCCGGTGCTCTACCTGTCGCACGGTGCGCCGCCGCTGGCCGACGACCCGATCTGGCCGGGCCAGCTGGCCGCGTGGTCGGCGGATTTGCCGAAACCCGAAGCGGTGCTGATGATCTCGGCGCACTGGGAGGACGCACCGCTGACCCTCGGCGCGACCAGCACGGTTCCGTTGATCTACGACTTCGGCGGCTTCCCGCGCCACTACTACGAGGTGACCTATCCGGCCCCCGGCGCGCCCGAACTCGCAGCTGACGTGCGCAAACTACTGCGCGGGCCCGGCCTGTCCGTGCACGACGCACCGGACCGCGGCCTCGACCACGGTGCCTATGTCCCCCTGGTCGAGATGTACCCGGAAGCCGACGTGCCGGTGCTGCAGATGTCGATGCCGACGCTGGACCCGGCGGGCCTGCTGGCGATCGGCCGCAAACTCGCCCCGCTGCGCGATCAGGGCGTGCTGATCGTCGGCAGCGGCTTCTTCACGCACAACCTGCGCGCGCTGAGCCTGGACGGCTCGGTGCATCCGGTGATGACGGAGTTCGACGAATGGGGCCGGCGCGCGCTGGCCGCCGCGGACCTCGACGAGCTGCTCGACTTCGAACACAAGGCTCCCGCAGCGCAGTTGGCCCATCCACGCACCGAACACTTTGCCCCGCTGTTCGTTTCGCTCGGCGCCGCGTCCGCCGAGCTGGGCACGCAGCGCAGCGTCATCGACGGTTTCTGGCGCGGCCTGGCCAAACGTTCACTCCAATTCGGCTGACCCCCTGTAACCCACCGAAAGGCACCTCGAATGAGTTCCACCGCAACAGCTTCGCCGTCCACCTCGACTGCCGGCCTCGAGCAGGCGTCGGGTTATGGCGCGACGCCGCATGCCTACGACGCCGGACTGCTCCTGCTGCGCATCGCGGTCGGGCTGACCATGGCCGCGCACGGCGCGCAGAAGCTGTTCGGCATGTTCGGCGGTGGCGGCCTGGACGGGACCGGAAAGTTCTTCACCAGCAAGGGATATCCAGCCGGTGAGACGATGGCCTTGGTCGCAGGTGTCACCGAGACCTTCGGCGGTCTGGCGCTGGTGGTCGGCCTGCTCACCCCGCTCGCGGGCGCGGCCATCGTCGGCACCATGCTCAATGCCCTTGCGGTGAAGGGCACGGGAGCCTTCTTCGCCCCCAAGGGCATCGAGTACGAGCTGATCCTGGCCGCGGCCGCCGCCGCACTGACCCTCACCGGTCCCGGACGATACGCCGTCGACCGCTTCCTGCCCGTAGTGCGCTCGCACCGTTTGGTCTACGGCCTGGCCGCGATCGTGCTCGCGCTGCTGGCCGCCGGTGCCGTGCTGCTGGTGCGCAACTGACTCAGGGTTTACCGGGGATGATCGGCGGGACGTAGTCGAACGTCATCCCGAGCAACCATACGAGCAGCAGCACCACCGGTAGGTGGAACATGAACTGCAGGAACGTGAATCCGACGAGGTCGCGCGCCCGCAGCTTCAAGACGGCCAGCAACGGCAGCATGAAGAACGGGTTGATCAGGGTGGGCAGCGCCTCGGCCACGTTGTAGATCTGCACCGTCCAGCCGAGGTTCATCTGCACGTCGGTCGCCGACTGCATCACGTAAGGCGCTTCGACCAGCCATTTTCCGCCGCCTGACGGGACGAAGAAGCCGAGCGCGATGGTGTAGACGGCGATCACGATGGCGAAGCTGCCGCCGCCGCCGATGCTGGTGAAGAACTCCGCGAGGTGCTCGGAGACGGTGTGCCCGCCGCGGCCTTTCGCCTTGGTGAGGACAGCGGCCATCGCGGCGTACAGCGGGAACTGGACGAGAATGCCCGCCGTTGCCGGCACGGCGAGGGAGACGGCCTGCAGGAAGTTGCGCGGCGTGCCGTGCAGTACCAAGCCGAGCATGAGGAAGACCAGCAGATAGCCGTTCAGGCTGCTGACCACCGTGAGTGCCGGCTTGGAAAAGAACTGGGAGACAAGCCATCCCAACGTCAGCGCGCCGAGCAGGAGCGGCAGGATGCGGCTGTATTCGAGCCATTCGCCGGGCCTACTGCGCGGTGTCGCTTCCGCGGGCTGGTCGTCGAGATCGACTTCCAGTTCCTCAGCGGTCTTGATGGCCGCGCCCTTCGGCGCCGACACGTGCGCGATCACCACGGTCATCGCCATGATGATCACGCACATCAACATGGACTGCCAGGTGAAGATCGTGGTGCCCAGGTCGAGCACGCCGGTGATCTTCAGCAGAGCGGGCGGCAACGACGTTGCGGTGGCCTGAAGTTGGGCGGCCGAGGACGACAGGCCCAGTGCCCACACGGCACCCAACCCCATGAACGCCGCCGCGCCGAGAGCGCGATAGTCGACGCGCAGATCGGTCCGGCGGGCGATGGCGCGGGCGAGCAGACCGCCGAACACCAAACTGAGTCCCCAGTTCAGCAGGGATACCGACATGGCCAGGAACGCCACGAAACCTACTGCGCTGCTTGCGGTCTGCGGCACTGTGGCGAGCCGTTCGATCAGCCGGGCCACCGGTGGAGACGTGGCGACGACGTAGCCGGTGAGCACCACCATGGCCATCTGCAAGGTGAAAGCGGTGAGGTCCCAGAAGCCGTCACCGAAGGCGTTCACCACGGTCTTCGGTGACGAGCCGTTGGCCAGCGCGGCGACGGCGACTACGACAACGCCTAACAGCGCGAAGACATAGGCGTCCGGGAACCACTTCTCCGTCCACTTCGCGAGCGATTGCGCGACTCGCGCTAGGCCCTTTTCGGAGCTGGCTTCTTCTTCGATCGTGGACGTCATTCGGGTGTTCCTCTACTTTCCACACGCCGCCTCGTGCGAATGTGACGCACCGCACACAGGCTCGGTTGGACAGTATTGATGGCACCCGATGCACAGACAAGGGGGAATTGCGCAGGCATCGTCTGCAAAAGTGCAGAAACCGCCAGTGGACTGGCTTTTCAGGTCTGGACGGCGATTTCGTCGCCCAATTCATAGCCACCCGTCAGCCGCAGCCGGTCGCCGCTCCAAAAGCGGCCGGGGTCATACCAATTGGGGCTGCGATCCGACGGCAGCAGTGCCATCGCCTGGTACGTCGTCGCCACGATCTCCGCGCAGTACGCGTTCTCCAGCTCGCGGGCCACCGCCTGACGCCGCTTGCGACGCGGAATGCTCACCCGGCCGCGCAACCAGCGTCCGGCGAGACCGGCGGTAGAGGGAAACGGCGTGCCGTCGAGCCGGGCGATGGTGCGCAGCACACTGTCTTCCATCTCGCGGGTGGCCGGCTGATTCAGCTGGCGCAGCCACGCCTGCTGGCCATAACGATTCGCCCACACCAGCACCGCGTCGCGCAGATTGTGCAGCTGGACGCCGCGGTGCTCGTTGCCCGACCACATGTCCGGCAACGATCGGCCGAGTTCGGCATGCCAGATCAAGGCAGGCAGATCGTCGAGCACGACCGACATGCCGACATGATTCACCGGACTGTTCGTCGTCATCCGGATCGCCCGGTCAGCCGCGGAATGTCCGCGGAACAACCAGATGTCGCCGGTTCTGGTGAGCTCTAGTGCACGGTCGAGTGTGATGGCCGAACCCGTCATGGACGTAGCCTATGTGCCATGAGGTGGTGGAAGGCAGTGGGATTGGCGGGTGCGGCCGGTGTGGTCGCCACCGGAGTGGTGGTGGTGCGCGCCGAGCGCAGGCGCCGCGCCTACACGCCGGAGCAGGTTCGCGAGCAGCTGCATGTGCGGTTCGCGCAGGCGACGGCGGTGCAGGAAGCCGAGACCGCCTCCGAGGCATCGCCGGACGCCACCGGTATCCGCGGTCGGCTCCGTCGTTTGTTTCGGCGCTGATCCAACACAATTCGCAGCGGCGGGCGGCACCAGGTAATCCGATAGTTGGGGGGAAGCCTGCGGTGGCCGCTGACCCGTCCGCCGCACGCGTCCAGAGTTGTCACGCAGATGTGTCGCCGATCCGTACCTGCGTTCACCTGGTGGTGGTCTGCCCGGACGATCGTGTGGTGGCGGCGGACAAGCTGTTTGCGGAGGCCCGCTGTCGATGGGCGCTGCTTCGTAGACGACAGTTAGTGCCCAAGGAACACCACTGCTAGCAGGATGCGTAGGCGCCCGTGGTCACAGGAACTTCAACCGGCCCGGCGCCGGGATTCGCTGCCGCGTCGAGTGCGGTCGTGGCTGCGCCGCCGTCGACCACGCAGGTCTTGCCACCGCTGCCGTCGGTGCGTGGCAGCGAGTACGCGGTGCTGATGCGCCGGATCCGCCAGGCGGCACTGCTCGACCGGCAGGTCCGGTACTACGCCTGGAAGAGCGCGATCACCGCCGGTGCGTTCGTCGCCGGGTGGACGGCGTTCTTTCTCCTCGGCGACTCGTGGTGGCAGCTGGCCGTCGCGGTGTTCCTCGCGGCGGTGTTCGCTCAGCTCGCCTTTCTCGGACATGATGCCGGGCACCGGCAGATCTTCGCCGGACGGCGCGGCAACTACGTGTTCGGCCTGATCGCAGGCAATCTCGCCACCGGGTTGAGCATCGGCTGGTGGACCAGTAATCACAACCGGCACCACGCACATCCCAATACCGAGGGGTCCGACCCCGACGTGACGGGGATCCTGGCGCACTCCGGTGACCGCGCCCGCACCGGTAAAGGCCTCCGGCGCCTGATCTTCCGCTACCAGGCTTGGCTGTTCTTCCCGCTGCTCCTGCTGGAGGCGGGCAGCCTGCACTTTTCGAGCGTCCGGGCGGTGTTCCGCTGGCCGATCCCGCATCGCGTGTGGGAGGGCGTATTGCTCGCGGCGCACTTCGCTGGGTTCCTCGCCGCGGCGTTCCTGGTGCTGTCGCCGGGCAAAGCGGTGGCGTTCATCCTGGTGCAGCAGGGCCTGTTCGGTCTTTACATGGGCTGCACGTTTGCACCCAACCACAAAGGCATGGCAATGCTGAGCGAAGACGATGCCACCGACTTCCTGCGCCGCCAGGTGCTGACCTCCCGGAATGTTCGCGGCAGCGCGTTCGTCGATACCGCGCTGGGCGGACTGAACTACCAGATCGAACACCACCTCTTCCCGTCCATGCCCCGGCCCAATTTGCGCCGGGCCCAGCCGATGGTCATCGAATTCTGCGCCGAACTCGGCTTGCCGTACTGCCAGACCAGCCTGCTCGACTCCTACGCGCAGGCGCTGCGGCATCTGAATACGGCAGGCCGATTCGCCGACGGGCAACGTAGTCTTTGAACCGCTGGCGTCAGACGGACTTTCTGGGGACACTGTTCCCAGGTACGGGGACGTTCCCGACGACATGACCACCTGAAGAAAGACAGTCATCGGCGCTCGAGCGGACACAGAGCGCCATCGCCGACCGGGCACCCACCCGGCAGTGAACACGGAGTACACGATGGTTTCGCGATGGAAGCACACCGCCGCATGCGCGGCAGCGATGGTCACGGCCGCACTACCGGTCGGCGTCGCGTCGACCGCGCACGCCGCCCCGCAGGACTGCCCTGACCTGTATGTCGTGGCGATCCCCGGTACCTGGGAGACCTCGAATGCCGAGCCCGGCAAGGGAATCCTCGCCGCGGCCGCCGACAACCTGCCCGGCAATGTCCTCACCGATTACGTCGCGTACCCGGCGACCGCGTTCCCGTGGGAAGGTGACGTCTACGGTCGCTCCAAGCAGGAAGCCGTCAAGGGTGCGCGGGGCTTGCTCGGCGCGATGGCACAGCGTTGTGACAACACGCGATTCGCGCTGCTCGGCTACAGCCAGGGTGCGGACGCCGCCGGTGACGTCGCCGCGGAGATCGGCACCGGGCTCGGCGTCGTGCCGCCCAACCGCGTCGAGCTGGTCGGACTCGTCTCCGATCCGCGCCGTTCGCCCACCGACACCCTGATCGGCCCGCCCGTCGCGGGCGCCGGTGCCGGTGGTCCGCGTCTCGGCGGCTTCGGCTGGCTCAGCCCGCAGACCTACACCTTCTGTGCCCCAGGCGATTTGTACTGCGCCACCCCCGACGGCGACTTCGCCGCCCGCTTCGCCGGCCTCTTCGCGCAGATGTCGAACCCGAACCCGGCCATGTTCGACATCTATCAGCAGCAGGCGAACGCACTTATCGCCGACGCACTCGCTGCGGGCGGACTCGGGCTGCTGGCGGACCAGCTCAACAATTCGGCTTACGAAGAGCGCAAGCGGCAGGTCGACGACTTCCTGAAGTCCGGTATCCACCAGAGCTACCCCGGTTACGCCATCGGCGGGGGAGCCACGCCGCTGAGCTGGTTGCGGCAGCGGTTGATCGAGGCGACCCGCAGGTGAGTTCGGACCGGTCCGGTGTTGTCACCGGACCGGTTTCTCGCGGTGCCCGAACTACTTGGCAGGCAACCGGTTCCGGTCACGGATGACCGCGCACAGTGCGGCGACCTCGTCGGGGTCGGTCTCGAAACGATCGAAGCCTTGGGGCACACCGGCTCCCGCGAACGACACCGCGCCATTCGTGGCTCCGGGTACCGGCATGCGAACAGCAGCGTGCAGGTCCGCGACACCGGTAGCCTCGATCACCTGAACGGCATTGGCCGCGCGCACACCACCGCACGCCATCACCTCGATAGCCCCGAACCCCTGTCGCACCAGCTCTTTGATCAACGGCGCCCCATCCAGCACGGAGCGCTGCCGCCCCGAAGTCAGCACCCGGGTGAAGCCGAACCCGATCGCGTCGTCCAACGCCCGCTGCGAAGAAGCACTGACATCGATCGCCCGATGCAACGTGACCTCCAAGCCCTCCGCCGCGTCCACGAACACCGCACACGCCGGATCGAGCGCACCCGACGAATCGAGCGCCCCGACCACGACCCCCTCCGCTCCGGCCGCCCGAGCCGCCGCAATATCCCCGACCATCACCGAAACTTCCTCAGCTGAGTAGTGAAAGTCGCCCGGCCGCGGCCGAATAAGCACGTGCACTGAGATTCCCGAGGCCACCGCACGCTCGATCAACGCCACACTCGGCGTCAACCCCCCATCAGAAAGCCCAGCACACAACTCGACCCGATCCGCCCCCGCCTCCGCAGCAACCCGCACCCCATCGATCGTCTCGACACTGATCTCTATCCGCACTCGAGCGAGTATCCCCGCAAGAGGCACCAAGCCGATAGGTGCCGGCGTGGTGGGCGCGGTGCATGCCGCTGATCTGCACACGCGCGGCCGAGCGTCGACCGGTGCCACGATGGGGACGTGACCCTGATAGAGGTAGTACTCGGCGACATCACCGACCAGATCGTAGATGCCATAGTCACCGCGGCGAACGAATCGCTGCTGGGCGGTGGCGGTGTCGACTGGGCGGTTCACCAAGCGGCCGGGCCCCGACTGGCCGAGGCAGGTGCTGCGATCGCACCATGCATGCCGGGCGACGCGATGGCGACACCGGCGTTCGACCTCGAGCCACCGGTCAAGTACGTGATCCACACCGTTGGGCCGGTATGGGATGGCGGGGCCTACGGTGAGGCCGAGACTTTGGCGTCGTGCTATCGGCGTTGCCTTCAGGTGGCCGACGAACTGCAGGTCCGGAGCATCGCATTTCCGGCCGTGGCCACCGGGGTCTACGGGTTTCCGCCCGCTTCGGCTGCGCGGATCGCCGTTGCGACGATCCGGACCACGCGAACCGCCGTTTCCCTGATCCGCCTGGTGGCCTTCGACAAGGAAACCCATGACTTGCTTGTCGAAGCAACCCGAACAGACGATCTGTCGGTGTAAGAGCACCACATCGAGGACACCGGATCACGATGTGCCGCAACCAAATCAGCGGTTCGGACCTGCCGTCGTCGCAAAATTCGGAGGCGGATGGGGCGGCGCGCGACTAGCGTCGCAGGGATGTTGCCTTGGTCTGCTGAGCTCGCCGGACGTCTCGATGAGCATGTTTTCGACAGTGTGTTGCTGCGGGACAATCCGTTGCGGGATCCGCATGAGCGGCCGTTGTGGGTATATGTGCCACCGGGTTACGAGGAGGCGGGGGATCGGCGGTATCCGTCGATCTATGTGATTCAGGGCTATACCGGTCATATTTCTATGTGGCGGAATCGGATGCCGTACCGACGTCCGTTCATCGAAACCGCCGATGAGGTGTTCGCGACGGGGGAGGCGCCGCCCGCCATCGTTGTGTACGTCGATGCGTGGACCGCCTACGGGGGTAGCCAGTTCGTCGACTCGGTGGGCACGGGGCCGTATCACTCGTATCTGTGTGAGGAGATCGTGCCGTGGGTCGATGCGCACTATCGCACGGTCGCCGATAGTGATCATCGCGGCATCATGGGGAAGAGCAGTGGTGGATTCGGTGCGATGATCACGCCGATGCTGCGCCCGGATCTGTTCGGCGCGTTGGCAACTCATGCCGGTGACGCACTCTACGAGTACTGCTATCTGCCGGGCTTCGCGGATGCGGTGCGTCAGCTTCGCCCGTACGACGGCGATATTCATCGGTGGTGGGCGGAGTTTCAGCAGCGGGTGTCCTTCACCAAACCCGAAGACGAGGATCTGCTTCTGCTGTACGGGGTTACGGCGTGCTTCACGCCGGGCACGGACGGACGACCGGAGCTGCCGTTCGATCCGCGCACCGGCGTGCTGAAACCCGAGGTCTGGCAACGCTGGCTGGAATGGGACCCGGTCCGCATGGTGCCGAAGTACGCCGAGGCCATGCGGTCGATGCGGGCGATCTGGATCGACGGCGGCACGCAGGACGAGTGGTACCTGGATATCGGCGCCGAGGCATTCCGGCAGGCGCTGCTCGACAACGGAGTGCCGTCGGACGTCATCGCTTTCGAACTGTTCGACGCCAAACACGGCGGCATCGACTACCGCTATCCGATGTCACTGGCATGGCTGACCAAACAGCTGGATACGCCTGCGGAAAAGCAGTGACCGACTGAATTATTCCAGCGCGTCGTGGTGGTCGGCGATCACCACGGCGTTGCCGCCCAATTGCTTCGCCCGATACATGGCCGCGTCCGAACTGCGGAAGACGATGCGGTGTATTGCTGCGGGATGCTGCCCGTAGGTGCGGACGGGCTCGAATTCCGCGGCCCCGACGCTGGCGGTGATGGGGCTCGGCAGGCCGGGCATCGACTCGACCGCATGGCGCAGCCGCTCGGCGACGGCACCGATGCATTCACCGCGCAGGTGGCCGACGACCATGAACTCTTCACCGCCGGTGCGCACGACGATGGCGTCGGGTCGCGCCGCCGCCCGTAGACAGTCGGCCGTCCGGATGAGCACCTCGTCGCCGAACGAATGACCGAACGTGTCGTTGACGGACTTGAACCGATCGAGGTCCAGCGTCACCACATAGACGCCGCCGCGGCTGCGCGGCCCGAAGAATCGCGGCAGGTGCGATTCGAGACCGCGCCGGTTCAACAGCCTGGTCAGCGGATCCGACAGCGCGTCCACCCGCAGCAGCCAGCTACAGAAGTGCACGACCGGCAGCACCACGACGGTCACCGCGAGCACGACGAGCACGACCACCAGGCCGAGCGCGACATCGCCTTTCCCGTGGCCGGTGCCCGGCGGCAGGCCCAGGACCATCATCGCCGCCAGCACGACGATCGAGACGACCGACCAGCCGACGTGCAGGGCCAGCACCTGCGGACCGTGGAAGATCGTGATGTATCCGCCCGTGGTCACCAGCAGCACGCACCCCATCGCGCCGAGCAGGCGATCCTGGATCATCACATTGTTGGCGGTGATGGCGAGATCTACCCCGGCGACCCACAGCAGCGACTCCACCTCGCTCGGCCACGGCAACAACCACCAGCGCAGCGTCCACACCCCGGCGAGCCCGACCACGACGATGGCCTGCACGTCGCCGACGATCCCGGTCTGACCCGCATGCGACATCAGCGCGAGCACCGTAATCAATCCGAGGACGATGCCCCCGGACCCGAGCATGGTTTTCAACGGCCCGAGCGCGGAGTGGGATTCGAGCGTGTCGATCAGCCATCGGTAATCGACCCGGTATCGCCACCAGGCGCGCACCATCGCTCGACTGTTGGTCACCGATCCACCGCCTTACGCTGGCAAACCGCGCGGTAACTGGAAGTTCGCCACCCAAAGTATCAAAGAAAATGCGGGGTCTGCGGAAGCGGCAGATCCGGGCAGGCGTCCTACTGGTCGTTGGCGGGCGGCCCGAACCACCGCGGAATCACGTCCCAGATGAACGAACTGATGCACTCGGCGGTGGGACCAGACAAGATTTCACCGACGAAGTAGATGCCGTGCCTGCCCTGAATGTCCGCTATCCGGTCGAACCAGCCCGCACGGACCGCGGCCGCGCTCGGGTACGCCGGCCATTCGGCGATGGTCTCGGCGACCAGCTGCGGGTCGGGGAACAGGAACAGACTCTCCTTGGCGAGGGACCAGGCTTGGACGTCCGATATCGAGGTGTCGGAATTGCTGAAGCACACCCAGTACGGACCGGGGTGTTGCTTGTTGGCCGCGGTGATGCGGTGCCTGGCCTGTTCGGGATCGGTGTCGGTATAGCTGCCGTACGGGTCGATCACCCAGAACCCCAGGGGTTCAGGGGAATCCGGTCGCCGCGGAAAGGCGATCAGCTCCTCCGGCACCCGGATGAGATAGCTGCGCGTCCAGGCCCGCGGGCAGTTCTGTTCAGCGAACAGCTCGTGAATCTCCCCGGCCGGGACGATCTCTCGAATCTGGGCGGCCCGCGCCGTCACCACCACCCGCGAGTAGACCGCGCTGCGCGATTCGCCATCCACCGCGTAGGTGACCCGAACCCCTTCTGCAGAAACTGGTTCGATGCCGGTCACCCGACTGTTCAGCGCCACGTCGAGCCGATGGTCCTCGAGCACCTGCCGCAGGAAACTGATGAACCCCTGCGGAAAGCTCACGCTGACCGGCCGGCGTGAACCCATCTGCGCGACCAATGACGACGGCATGCGCGCCAGCAGCGCCTGCTTCTCCGACGGATACAGCGACAGGATCAGCTTCGCCAGCTGCGAGACGTGCCCGCAGATGTGCGCATTGATATTGATTATGGTCTCGGCGGGCTGGCGCGGGCGACGCATATTCGCGTAGATCGCCAGGCCTTGCAATATCTCGCCGACCAGCGGCGCATGGCGCGCCCGGTACGTCTCCCACGTCTCGCCGGAAATCCGATCGAACGCCAGTCCAGCCGGCCCGGGCGCGGTCCTGTTCCGGATCGCCTGCTCGAGAATGGTCCAGGCCTCGATCAGCTGATCGACCGCCTGCTCCGGGGTGAGGGTCCGGAACAGCGGCGGGAAATGCGGCGGCACCGCCAGCTGCGGCTTACCGGACTCGGATCTGCCGACGAAGTACAGCGCTTCGGGCTGCGTCCGAACCGGATGCCTGCGCATCAACTCATGGATCGCAGTGCCCGCCATATCCGCACCGAAGTCCTGCTGAGCGACGAGATGCGCTTGGAAATCATAGATTTCACCCTCGACCTCGACGGTCTGCGCGTAGCCGCCGACCTCCGAGCCTGCCTCGAGAATATCGATATTCTCGAACCCGAGTTCGCGCAGTTTCGCCGCGGTCAGAATCCCACTCTGGCCCGCACCGACAATGCAGACGGGTGCCGCGAGATCCATCGGGACTCCTACGGGTCGGTGAACGCGAGGCGCGTGCCCTGAGTATGCGGCCGCGAGGTGCCGGGCCGGACCACTTGCGAAACAGTTCCGCGCGGTCCGGAACGGCGAATGCGAACGCTGTGCCGGTGCATGGTTCGGGCATTTGTCCGGTTCGCCAGGATGACGCGGTGCCGGTGGAAGATCCTTTGGTCTGCGAACGTTATGGTCGATCGTGATCAAAACGACGAGCGTGCCGCCAGTGGGACTGATCGCATGCTGATCGGTTTGATCGCCGCATTACTGGCCTGCGTGGGGTACGGGTTGGGGTCGGTCTTGCAGGCGTATGCGGCGCGCCGGTCGGCTGCGGTGGCGCTGGAGCACGGGGTGGGCGGGCAGGTCACCGAGACCGGCGCACCGACCGTTGCCGCCACGGTGGCCGCGGCGTTGACGGTGTGGTTCATCGTCGGCAGCGTGCTCGACGTGGTCGGTTTCGCGGGCAACGCGGTGTCCGCGCGCCTGATCCCGCTGTTCCTCTCCCAGACCATCATGAGCGCGAATCTGATCGTCACCGCGGTGCTGGGCATCTTCCTCCTCGGCATCCGCCTGCACCTGCGCGACTGGCTGGCGATCTGCACGGTGATCCTCGCCCTCGCCGCACTAGGGGCCGCCGCGGGCCACGAAGGCGGCGGCAGCGACAACCCCGTGATGCACTGGGGCGTCCTGATCGGCTCGGTGGTGCTGTTCGCCGGCAGCCAGCTGGTGGTGCGCCGCCTCGGCTCCCGGGGCGCGGTGGCCGCGGGCTTGGCCGCCGGAATGCTGTTCGGCGCCTTGGCGATCGCGGTGCGCATCGTGCACGGCATCGACCCACTGGACATTCCGGCCCTGCTCGCCGACCCCGCCGCCTGGACCATCGCGATCGCCGGCATCGGCGGCTTCTACCTGCACACCGTTGCGCTGCAACTGGGTTCGGTGAACGGTGCCACCGCCGCCCTGGTGGTCGGCGAGACCGTCATTCCCGGCATCGTCGGCGTACTCGTCCTCGGCGATACCGCGCGCCCCGGCCTGGAATGGCTCGTCGGTGCCGGCTTCGTCCTGGCCATCGGCGGTGCCGTCGCAGTCGCGGTGTTCGGCAACGTGTCCCAACTGGAAACCGCGGACGTGTAGATCAGCTCTTCGGCTCGGATCTGAATGCCGCGTCGAAGGAGGCGCTCGGTGGAGTGATGGCGTTGAGGTGGCGGACGAAGGCGAGGGCTTCGGGGGCGCCCGCGAGGCGATCCATGCCCGCGTCTTCCCATTCGATGGAGATCGGCCCGGTGTAGCCGATGGCGTTGAGGGCGCGGAAGCAGTCCTCCCACGGCACATCGCCGCGGCCCGTCGAGACGAAGTCCCAGCCGCGGCGCAGGTCGGCCCACGGGAGGTGGGAGGAGAGGCGCCCGCGACGACCGTCGCCGCAGCGGACCTTGGTGTCCTTGCAGTCCACGTGGTAGATGCGGTCGGCGAAGTCCAGGATGAAGGCGACCGGGTCGAGGTCCTGCCAGATGAAATGCGAAGGGTCCCAGTTCAAGCCGAAGGCGGGGCGGTGATCGATGGTGGCCAGGGTGTGCACGGTGGTCCAGTAGTCGTAGGCGATCTCGCTGGGATGCACCTCGTGCGCGAAGCGGACTCCTTCGGCGTCGAACACATCGAGGATCGGATGCCAGCGCTGCGCGAAGTCTTGGTAGCCGCGTTCGATGGTCTCCGGTGGCACGGGCGGGAACATCGCGACGGTGTGCCAGATGCTCGATCCGGTGAAGCCGACGACCGTGCGCACGCCCAGCTGCGCGGCCGCCCGTGCCGTATCGGCCATTTCGGCGGCAGCGCGCCTGCGCACACCCTCCGGCTCGCCGTCGCCCCAGATGCGCTGCGGCACAATGGCCCGATGCCGCTCATCGATGGGATGATCGCAGACTGCCTGACCGACAAGGTGATTGGACAAGGCGAAAACCTGTAGTCCATGTCGCTCGAGGGTCTTGCGCTTGCGTGCCGAGTAATCGGGATCGGCGAGCGCCTTGTCCACTTCGAAATGATCACCCGAGCAAGCGATTTCGAGGCCGTCGTAGCCCCATTCCGCCGCGAGCCGGCACACCTCCTCGAACGGCAGGTCGGCCCACTGCCCGGTGAACAGCGTGATCGGTCTCATTGTTGTCCTCCTCCGATGACGGTCCAGCGCCCGTCGTCCGCCGCGCTCGCCTCCACCGCGGCCAAGACCCGCTGCACCGCGAGCCCGTCGGCGAAGCCGGGGCTCGGATCCTTGCCCGCCGCGATCGCGATGACCAGGTCGGCCACCTCGTTGGTGAAGGTGTGGTCGTAACCGAGCCCGTGCCCGGCGGGCCACCAGGCCCCGGTGTAGGGGTGCTGCGGTTCGGTCACCAGGATGCGGCGGAACCCGGCGGTCTCCGGTTCCTCGGTGTGGTCGTGGAACCACAACTCGTTCATCGACTCCAGGTCGAAAGCGAGGCTGCCGTGGGTGCCGTTGAGCTCGAGGCGGAGCGAGTTCTTGCGCCCGGCGGCCACCCTGGTCGCCTCGAAAGACGCCAGGCCGCCACCGGACAACCGCCCGAGGAACAGCGCGGCATCGTCCACCGTGACCGGACCGCTGCCGACCCCACCCGGCAGCGGTCGCTCGGTGACGAACGTGTCCAGCAGCGCCGACACCCCCGTCAGCGTCTCCCCGGTCACGAACTGGGTGGCGTCGATGATGTGCGCGCCGATATCGCCGAGCGCCCCCGACCCGGCGCGCCGCCGATCGAGCCGCCAGGTCAGCGGCGCGCCCGGATCGGCGAGCCAATCTTGCAGATACAGCGCCCGCACGTGCCGGACGGTGCCGATCCGCCCCTGCGCCACCAGGTTTCGGGCCAGCGCCAGCGCGGGCACCCGCCGATAACTGAACCCCACCATCGACCGGACCCCGTGGGTAGCGGCCTGTTCGGCGGCGGCCGCCATCGACTCCGCCTCGGCCACGGTATTGGCCATCGGCTTCTCACACAGCACGTGCTTGCCGGCTTGCAATGCGGCAATGGCGATTTCGGCATGACTGTCGCCGGGCGTGCAGATATCGATGAGATCGACATCGTCGCGGTCGAGCAACTGTTTCCAGTCACCCACCGCGCCGGCCCAGCCCAGCCGCGCGGCCGCGACCGAGGCCCGGTCGGCGTCGCGCCCCGCGAGCACGACGGGCACGGGCCGCCACGGCAGGTCGAAGAACGCGTCCACACTGCGCCACGCGTGCGAATGGGCGCGCCCCATGAAGGCGTGGCCGACCATTCCGATGCCGAGCGTGCGGCGGTCTGTCGAGGTCATCTGGCTCCGATCGGTCAGTAGCCGTTCGCTAGGTACTGTTCGGCGTTGTCCTTGGTGACCACCGCGGAGAAGGTGGTGATCTTCGCGGGCACATCGTGTTCGGCGAGATCACCGAGCGCCCGGCGCTGCCCGAGCAGCCGGGCCAGCGCGACCGCCGACGAGGCCATGGCCGGGCTGTAGAGCACGGTGGCCTGCAGCGGCGAGTTGCCCGCCTGGATCTCGCGCATGGCCTGGGCCGAGCCACCGCCGCCGACCATGACGAACTCACCGGATCGGTTGGCCTGCCTGATCGCGCCCAGCACGCCGATGCCCTGGTCGTCGTCGTGGTTCCACATCGCGTCGATCTTCTTCGTCGCCTGCAGCATCTGGCTGGCGACCTGCTGTCCGCCCGCAGCCGTGAAATCGGTGGATTGCCGTGCCGCGACGCGGAATCCGGCGGCGGCGAGGGCGTCCTGGAAACCTCGGCTGCGTTCCTGGGTGAGCTGGAGATTGTCGATGCCCGCGATCTCCACGATCACCGGATCGGCGATGCCCGCGTCCTTCATTTTGCCGACGATGAACGTGCCTGCGTTGACGCCCATTCCGTAGTTGTCGCCGCCGATCCAGGTGCGGTAGGCCAGCGCCGACGCGAAGACCCGATCCAGGTTGATCACCGGAATCCCGGCGGCCATCGCGTTTTTCGCTACTTCGGTAAGGGCATTGCCGTCGAACGGCAGCACCACGAGCACGTCGACCTTCTGGTTGATCATCGACTGCACCTGCTCGATCTGGCGACTGACGTCGTTGGTGCCCTCGGTGACGTTCAGCGTGACGTCGGCGAACTTCTCGGCCTGCGCCCGCGCGTTGCGGGTGACCGCCGCGGTCCAGCCGTGATCGGCGGCGGGCGCGGAAAACCCCACGCGGACTTGCTTTCCGGCGGCGGAGTTGTCGCCGGTGCCGCCGGCCACCTGCGTGCTGGCGGTGGTGTCGTTCGAGGTACACGCGGCGGCGAGGACGCCGGCGCCCGCGGCCAGGCCGGAGAGCAGGATGCCGCGACGGGGGAGCGAGAGTGTGGAGCCCATGATGTTCCTTGGTGAGAGTTCAGGTGAGGGTGGGGACCGCGCGGGCGCGACCGAAGCGCTGGAACAGCAGGACGGCCACGATGATGGCGCCCTTGCCGATCGCCTGGATGGGTTGTTCGAGGTTGTTGAGGATGAACAGGTCCTCGATCACGGTGAAGACGAGCACGCCGAGGATCGAGCCGGTGATGGTGCCGAAGCCGCCGCTGAGCAGCGTCCCGCCGATGACCACCGCGGCGATCGCGTCCAGCTCGTAGAG
The DNA here is from genome assembly GCF_900269665.1 of Nocardia suismassiliense. GTDB lineage: Bacteria > Actinomycetota > Actinomycetes > Mycobacteriales > Mycobacteriaceae > Nocardia > Nocardia suismassiliense. The sequence goes on along the minus strand of NZ_LT985361.1, from coordinate 5,081,019 downwards.
CTGGCCGTTGGTGCTGGTGCCGGTGGTGGTCTGCGCGGTGAGCATGACGGCGGCGATACCGCAGCACAGCCCCGACGCCGCGTAGAGCAGCAGGGTGTGCCTGCGCACGTCGATCCCCGCCAGCCGGGCCGCCTCCGGATTACCGCCCACCGCCGCGCTGCGTCGGCCGAAGGTGGTGCGCTCCAGCACGATCCAGCCGATCGCGACCACCACGACGAACAGGTAGACCAGCAGCGGGATACCGAGCACCCGGTTCTGTGCGAGGGCGAGCAGGTCGGTGGTGACGAGCTGCGATTGCCGCCCGGAGATCTGCTCGGCCAGCCCGCGCGCGGCCACCATCATGGCCAGCGTGACGATGAACGGTACCAATCGGCCGTAGGCGATGAGCGCCCCGTTCAGCACGCCGCAGCCGAGGCCGACGAGCAGCGCGCACAGCACCATCCCGGCCACGCCGTAGGACTGGGTGGCGGTGGTGGTGCACCAGACCGAGGCCAGCGCGATGATCGCGCCGACCGAGAGGTCGATGCCGCCGCCGATGATCACGAACGTCATGCCGACGGTCACCACGCCGATGACCGACGCCAGGGTCAGGATGGTGATCATATTGCCGGTGCTGAGAAAGTCCTCGCCCTTGGTCAACGCCCCGACGAGCAATAGTGCGATGAGCGCGACGATCAGCGTCAGATGCTTGCGTAGTTCGCCGCGTCCAGTTTTGCGTCGGCGCGGGGGCGGCGGATCACCGTCCACCGCCGGTGTTTTCGCCTCGGTGCGAACCGTGGGTGTGCTGCGGATGCGTTCGGTCACAGCGCACTCCCTTCCATGATCATGGCGATGATGTCCGGCTCGGTGAGCTCGGCCGCGGCCGCCGCGTGGATGATCTCGCCGTCGCGCAGGACGAGCACCCGGTCGGCCAGCCCGAGTAGCTCGGGCAGGTCGCTGGAGACCATCAGCACCGCGACACCCCGTTCGGCGAGCCCGCGGACCTGCGCGTACACGTCGGCGCGGGCGCCGACATCGACGCCGCGGGTCGGCTCGTCGAGCAGCAGTACCCGGCAGTCCTCCAGCAGCCAGCGAGCCAGTACCGTCTTCTGCTGATTGCCACCGGAGAGGCCGCGCACCGGGTAGTCCGGGTCGGCGGGGCGCACGCCGACGCGAGCGAGCACGCCGCCGGTCTGCGCTCGTTCCCGGCGGCGGTCGAACCAGCCGAGCCGGGAGTAGCGCGGCAGTGACGCGGCAGAGATGTTGCGCCCCACCGATTCCAGCAGAAACAAGCCCTGGGATTTGCGCTCCTCGGGCGCCAGCCCCATCCCGGCGGCCACCGCCGCGGTCGTGCTGCCCGGCCGGACCCGGCGACCGTCGACCTCGACCAGGCCCGTCGACGCGGGCCGTGCGCCGTAGATCGTTTCCAGCACTTCCGAGCGGCCCGAGCCGACCAAGCCTGCGAGACCGACGATTTCGCCCGCGCGCACTGCGAACGAGATATCCCGGAACCGCCCGGCCAGGCCGAGACCGGTCACCCGGAGCACCTCGGCGGCATCCTCGGCGTGCGAAGGCTGTTGCGCGAGTAGCGCATCGGCGCCATTGCCGCCGGTCATCAGCGCGACAACCTGGTCGGTGCCGGTGGTGCGGGCGGGTAGTCCGGTCGCGACGGTGCGACCGTCTTTCAGCACGGTGATCCGGTCGCCGATGGTGCGGATTTCGTCCAGCCGATGCGAGATGTATACGACGGCAACGCCCTCCGCGCGCAGCTGATCGATGATGCGGAAGAGGTTGCTCACCTCGTCGTTACCGAGCGCGGCGGAGGGTTCGTCCATCACGATGAGGCGCGCGTCGTAGGACAGGGCCCGCGCCATGCTGACCACCTGCTTGGCCGCCGCGGGCAGGGTGCCGACCATCGTGTCCGGCCGCAGCTCCCCGTGGCCGAGGCGCTCGAGCAGGGCGGTCGCGGCGCGGGCGGTCGACGCGCGGCGGGTGAATCCGGCTCGCGCCTGTTCGTGCCCGAGGAAGATGTTCTCGGCGATATCGAGGCCGTCGCACAGATCCAACTCCTGGTAGATCGTCGCGATGCCGAGCCGGGTGGCGGCGGCGGGACCGGACAGCCGCACCGGTGCGCCGAGCCAGTGCAGTTCCCCCGCATCCGGATGATGCGCTCCGGCAAGCACTTTGATCAGTGTGGACTTGCCCGCGCCGTTCTGGCCCAGCAGGCAGTGCACCTCGCCGGCGCGGACGTCGAGGTCGACATGGTCGAGGGCGCGCACGCCGGGGAAGTCCTTGACGATGCCCCGCATGGTCAGCACGGTGTTCATGGCCGAATTCCTTGCCGTGTGGTCAGGCGACGCTGAAGATGTGATCGCTGATGAGCCGCGCCGCGCCGATCACTCCACCGAGCTCGGCGAGTTCGGACAGCACGATCGGCAGATTGCCGGTGGCCAGCGGCGACGACCTGCGGTAGACCACGCTGCGGATCTCCGCCAGCAGCGGATGCCCGAAGCCGGTGAGTCCGCCCGCGATCACCACCAGTCCCGGGTTGAAGAAGCTGACCAACCCGGCCAGTGCAGTCCCGAGATGGGTGCCGGCGTCCCGAATCATGGCCACCGCCACCGGGTCTCCCGCCGCGGCGGCATCAGCCAGGTCGGTCGCGGTGAGCGCGCCCGCGGCGGCTAGGCGTTCGGTGAGGAAGGGTGACCGTGCGGCGCGGGCGGTGGCTTCCCTGGCCAATGCGGCGCCGCCGGCGTAGGCCTCGAGGCAGCCGCTGTTGCCGCAGGCGCAGACCGGGCCGTCGTCGGTGATCCGCAGGTGCCCGATATCGCCCGCGCTGCCGGAGACACCCCGGTAGATGCCGCCGTCGACCACGATGCCGCAGCCGATCCCGGTGCCCGCCTTGACGAGCAGGAAATCCGCCACCGAATGCGCTGAGCCGGCCTGCATCTCGCCGAGCGCCAAGATGTTCACGTCGTTGTCGACCAGCACCGGGCAGCCGAGCTCCTGCGCGATGGCCTCGCGCACCGGAAAGCGGTGCCAGCCAGGCATTATCGGCGGTGCGACCGGCATGCCCTCCCGGAAACTCACCGGGCCCGGCACGCCGACGCCTGCCCCGTGCAGCCGCCCGGACATGCTCGGTTCGGCGCGGAGTTTGCCGAGCAGATCGAGGGCCCGCTCCAATACCGCGGCCGGTCCCTGCCGGATATCGCACGGCTCGGACAGCTGCCCGAGCACCCGCAGTTCCCCGTCGGTCACCGCGACGTCGATGGACGTCGCGCCGATATCGATGGCGGCGAACCGCAAACCCGACGCCAGCATGGCGATCGCCGATCGTCGGCCGCCGCTGGAGGCCGCCAACCCACCGGCTTCGACCAAGCCGAGCGCAGCCAGCCGATCCAGTTCCACCGCGAGCTTGGACCGGGAGAGCTCCATCGGCTGACCCAATTCCGACCGCGACTGCGGCCCCCGATCCCGCAGCAACCGCAAAATCCGGGCCTGGTGGGCATTTTCAGGTCGTGCCGCGATCCGCATCAGATGCTTCTTTCTCTGCAACTGAGCGAATTCAACCTCACTTCGGCCGGTTCCGGTGGCGCTTTCGACAGATCGACGCGAAGTTTGTTCTCTGACAGGACAAAGCAGGCGATGCGCGGAGACCAGCGGGGCGAAACGTGCTGAGTGGCTGAAGATCAGCCTGCGAACGAGGGCGTCTGGCCGATCACATCATCGTGGTCGGATCCGCGTCGCGGCGCTCGATCTCGGCTTGCAACGCAGCCCGCGCAGCGGCGAACGCGGCAGCCCAGCCGTCTGCCGCGGGACGGTCGAACAGGTAGGACAGATCGACCTCGCCGAAGGTCTGCTCGATGAACGCGGCATCCGCGGCCGACGGCTGCCATTCCGCGACCACGGCGGTCACCTGCTCGGCCCGAATGTTGTGCTCTGCGGCCAATTTCTGCCAGGCGCGCTGCACCGCGTGGTCGTCCTGCGTCTGCACCATGGCGAGGAAACCGTCGTCGGGGTCGGGCCCCATCATGAAGACCACGACGCTTTCCGTGGGGCCGACAACGTCCATCAAGTTCTCCCGATCCGATCCGAGCCGCCAGGTGGCAGCGCCCACTTCAGCACAGGCGACGGGCCGCCCCTGATTTCAGGGGCGACCGCCGAGGGGGAAGATGGTCCGATGCCCGGAGAAACGGATCGCAAGGGAAAGGTGGGCCGACCACCGCGTCTGTCGCAGGACGCCATCATCGTCGCCGCCGATCGACTGCTGCGGACCGAAGGGGCCGACGGCCTGTCGATGCGGCGGTTAGCGAAGGAACTGGGTAGCACGCCGATGGCGCTGTATCACCACGTGCGCGACAAGGACGAGCTCCTGCTGTTGCTGTTGGAGTCGCATGCCCGGCATATTCCGCGGCGGGAGTTCTCCGATGACCCGCGTGCGCGGCTACTCGAAGTCGCGTGCGCCCTGTACGAAGGGCTCGCCGAGCGTCCGTGGATCATCGAGGTATTGACCTCCGACCCGCTGTTCGTGCCCTCGGCGATGGGGATGGTCGAGCTGATCGTGGCCGCGGCCGTCGACTGCGGGTGCAGTACTGAAGAAGCCGTCGATGTGTATCGCACCATCTGGTACTACATCGTGGGCGACCTCATCATCCGGGTGAACCGGGAGCGCCGGAAGGTGCGGCTCGAGTCGGCCGTCGACCCGACCATGGATCGGCTCGATGCCGAAGAGCTGCCGACGCTGGCCGCGATCGCCGACGAGTGGGGGGAGCTGACCCATCGTGATACGCATCGAAAAGGGCTGGCGGCCATAGTGAACGGGCTCGTGCCGCCGCGTTAACCGGAGCTGGGCTCGTCACCACACCACGACCGAACGCAGCACATCGCCGTGGTGCATGGCGTCGAACGCCTTCTCCACCTCGTCGAGTGAGATGCGTTCGGTGACAAAGTTTTCCAGGGGCAGTCGGCCCTGGCGGTAGAGGTCGATCAATATCGGGAAGTCACGCTCGGGCAGGCAGTCGCCGTACCAGGAGGACTTCAACGCGCCACCGCGCGAGAAGAGATCGATCAGCGGCATATCGAGGGTCATCTCCGGGGTCGGCACGCCGACCAGCACGACGGTGCCCGCCAGGTCGCGGCCGTAGAAGGCCTGCTTCCAGGTTTCTGGGCGGCCGACCGCGTCGATCACGACATCGGCGCCGAAGCCGCCGGTGAGTTCCTGGATCCGCTCGACCACGTCTTCGGTGCTCGCGTCGATTTCGTGGGTGGCGCCGAACTGCTTGGCCCAGGCTAGCTTTCGGGAGTCACGGTCGACGGCGATGATGGTGGCCGCTCCGGCCAGACGAGCCCCGGCGATCACGGCATCGCCGACACCACCGCAGCCGATCACCGCCACGCTGTCGCCGCGCGAGACATTGCCGGTGTTCGTTGCCGCGCCGATGCCCGCCATCACGCCGCAGCCGAGCAGTCCGGCGACGGCCGGGTCGGCGGCGGGATCGACCTTGGTGCACTGTCTTTCGTGGACGAGAGTCTTGTCGGCGAACGCGCCGACGCCCAAGGCCGGGGTGAGCTCGGTGCCGTCGGTGAGCGTCATGCTCTTGCCGGCGTTGCTGGTGTCGAAGCAGTACCAGGGACGTCCGCGCCGGCACGCGCGGCATTCGCCGCAGATCGCCCGCCAGTTCAGAATGACGAAGTCGCCTACGGTCACGTGGGTGACGGATTCCCCGACGGTCTCCACGATGCCCGCCGCCTCGTGGCCGAGCAGGAACGGGAAGTCGTCGTTGATGCCGCCCTCGCGGTAGTGCAGATCGGTGTGGCACACACCGCACGACTGCACGCGCACCACGACGTCGTGCGGTCCGGGATCAGGGATCACCACGTCGACCAGCTCGACCGGGGCGCCGGTGCGGCGGGCGATGACGCCGCGAACGGTTTCGGGCACAAATCCTCCTACGGGGTGGCGATGGCCGCGGGCCGCCGCTCGATCTGCTTGCGGTACCTGGTGAACAGGCGCGGGTTGTCGATGGCGAAGACGGCGACCGGTACGCCGTCGCGTTCGTAGAGCGCGGTGCACGACGGCGTGCACGGGTCGCCGTCGACGAAGCGCAGCACGTCGTCCGGTCGGCGGTGGCCCGCGAATTGCATCATTCGGCCGTACTGGCGTGACCAGAAGTAGTTGGACGGCACGGGCGCCGGTGGTGCGCCGGTCAGGGTGGCCGCGACGATCCGGGCCTGAGCGGTGGCGTTCGACCAGTGCTCGCAACGATGGAGTGCGCCCAGCTCATCGTGGTAGGCGCGGGCGCAGTCGCCGATGGCGTAGATGTCGGGAACCTTTGTGCGGCAGTGGGAGTCGGTGACGAAGCCGTTGTCGATGCGCAGCGGCGAGTCCTGTGCCCATTCGGTGTTGGGGATCGCGCCGATTCCGATGATGACGGCGTCGGCGGGGAGCAGCGTGCCGTCGGTCAGCCGGACCGCGCTGACGCGGTGGTCGCCCACGAATTCGGCCACGGCGACGCCGGTGCGCAACCCGACACCGTTGGCGGCGTGCAGATCCGCGCACAGTGCCCCGAGGCGCGGGCCGAGGACGCCGGCGAGTGGGTCGGTGGCGAGTTCTACGATGGTTACCTGCACGCCGAGAGTGGCTGCGGTCGAGGCTATTTCGGAACCGATCAGGCCCGCGCCGACGATCACCGCGGTGCGTGCGGTGTGCAAGGAGGCGCGGATCGCGCGCGCGTCGTCGACGGTGCGCAGCGTATGGATACCGGTGAGTGCCGGTGCGCTCGGTAATGATCGAGCGCGGGCCCCGGTGGCGAGCACCAGCGATTGCCCGGCGACCACTGTGCCATCGTCCAGAGTGACGCCGGGACCGCCTGTGGCCGAGGTGATTCCGACTGCGCGACGGCCGAGCAGCCAGCTGGTGCGGGGATCGTCGGTGCCGTCGTCCAAGGCGATATCGACGTCGCCCTGCAGGAACTCCTTCGACAGGGGTGGCCGGTCGTACGGCGGATGCACCTCATCGCCGACGACGGTGATACCGCCGTCGTAGCCAAGTGTGCGCAGCTCCCGTACCAGCGAGAACCCGGCCAACGAAGCACCGACGACGACCACGCTCATGACTTCGCCTCGCTCGGCCGCATCATGCGAGTTGCGCGACCGCAACGCACTCATGACGGCTCTGTCGAGACCACGATGTCGCCCTCGGCCACCCGTACCGCATAGGTACGCACCGCGACCTTGGCCGGTGGCCCCGAGACCCGCCCGGTGCGCAGATCGAAACACGATTCGTGCAACGGGCATTCGACCGTGCAGTTCTCCACCCAGCCGTCGGCGAGGGACGCATCCTGATGGGTGCAGGTGTCATCGATCGCGAACAACCCCTCCTCGGTATGGAATACCGCGATCGGCGTGCCGTGGTCCGGCCGCACGGTGGCGACTTCACCGACGGGCAGGTCCGCGAGGCGCGCGACGAACAGTTCCGTCCCGGAGGGCGCTGTCTGTTTCGCAAGGGATTCCATAAACCCTCCAAGAGTTGCTCAGAGCGCAACTGATATCGCAATACGCAACAGTGTGCGCCGGTGAACGGCACCCGTCAACCCCTGAATCGCCGTGTGAACAACAGGTTTCCAGCGGTTGACAGCGCGCCTCGGCAGGCGGACTATTTGTTGCGTAATAAGAATTCGTTGCGCAACAAGCAACACCGGAGGCACCCTGTGGCTAACCCGAAAGTTGTCATCATCGGAGCCGGGATAGTCGGGACATCTCTCGCCGACGAAATGACCGCCCGCGGTTGGTCCGATATCACCGTGCTGGACCGGGGACCCCTCTTCCGCACCGGTGGATCCACTTCGCATGCACCGGGTTTGGTGTTCCAGACCAATCCGTCCAAGACGATGACCGAGTTCGCCCGGTACACCACCGAAAAGTTCGGTGCGCTCGACCATTCGGACGGGCGAGCCTTCGACCCGGTCGGTGGCCTCGAGGTGGCGACGACCCCGGACCGCTGGCGCGACCTGCACCGCAAAGCAGGCTGGGCGCAGTCGTGGGGGATCGAGGGGCGCCTGCTGGATGCGTCCGAATGCGCGGCCCTGTATCCACTGCTCGATATCGACCAGATTATCGGTGGATTCCACACTCCGGCAGATGGTTTGGCGAATGCGCTGAATGCCGCGGCGGCGCAGGCTCGGGCGGCGACCGGTCGTGGCGCGCGGTTCCTGCCGAACCAGGAGGTGTTCGGCATCGCCGAAAGTGGCGGCCGAGTCGTAGGCGTGCAAACCGCCGAAGGCGTGCTCGCCGCGGACATCGTCGTCTGCGCGGCGGGGTTCTGGGGTGCGGAGCTGGCGCGAAAGGTCGGCCTCGTCGTGCCGCTGGTGCCGATGGCCCACCAATACGCCAAAACCGGACCGCTGGCCGCACTGGCCGACCACCGCCGGGCCGCCAGCTTGCCGATCCTGCGTCATCAAGATCAAGATTTGTATTTTCGCGAACACGGCGACCGCATGGGCATCGGCTACTACGGCCACGCCCCGATGCCGGTGGATATGTGCACGCTGGAATCGGCCACCGCCGGCGAGCCAATGCCCTCGATGCTGCCCTTCACCGAGGCCGATTTCGCGCCCGCCTGGCGGGAATCGATGAAATTGCTCCCCGCGCTCGGTGATTCGAAACCCGAAGAAGGCTTCAACGGGATATTTTCCTTTACTCCCGACGGCTTTTCGATCATGGGTGAGCACCGTGACCTCGCGGGATTCTGGGTCGCCGAGGCCGTATGGGTCACCCATTCGGCCGGCGTGGCCAAGGCGACGGCGGAATGGATCATCGACGGCGCGCCGGGCACCGACGTGCACGAGTGCGATCTCTATCGTTTCGAGGACGTCGCGCGGAGCGACCAATTCATCATGCAGACCAGCTCGCAGGCCTTCGTCGAGGTCTACGACATCATCCATCCGCACCAGTATCGGACGGCGCTCCGCGGCCTGCGGACCAGCCCGTTCTACGGTCGCCAGCAGGAACTGGGTGCGTTCTTCTTCGAGGGCGGCGGCTGGGAGCGCCCCGCCTGGTACGAAGCCAATGCCGCACTGGCGCAGCGACTTCGCGCCGACGGGCTGCCGTTCCCGGACCGCGACGCATGGTCGAGCAAGTTCTGGTCGCCGATCGCCATCGCCGAGGCGCACTGGACCAGGGAGCGGGTCGCGATGTTCGATATGACCCCGCTGACCCGATACGAGGTCGCCGGTCCCGGCGCGCTGGACCTGCTCCAGCGGCTCACCACGAACAATCTGGACAAGAGTGTCGGCTCGGTGACCTATACGCTGCTGCTCGACCAGACCGGCGGTATCCGCAGCGATCTGACTGTCGCCCGGCTCGGTCCGCAGCGGTTCCAGGTGGGCGCCAACGGTCCGCTGGACTTCGACTGGTTCAGCAGGCACCTGCCTGCCGACGGGTCGGTGCTGCTGCGCGACATCACCGGCGGCACCTGCTGTATCGGCGTGTGGGGCCCGAACGCGCGAGACCTGGTGCAGCCCTTGTGCTCGGGCGATCTGGCACACCAGTCGTTCAAGTATTTCCGGGCCCTGCACACCCATCTCGGCGCCATCCCGGTCACCATGCTGCGCGTCTCCTACGTCGGCGAGCTCGGCTGGGAGATCTACGCGACCGCCGAATACGGCAACGCACTCTGGGACCTGCTGTGGGCGGCAGGCGCCGCACACGAGGTCATCGCGGCAGGCCGGATCGCGTTCAACAGCCTGCGTATCGAAAAGGGCTACCGCAGTTGGGGAACCGACATGACCGCCGAGCACCTGCCCGCCGCCGCGGGTCTCGACTTCGCGGTGCGGATGACCAAGCCCGACTTCATCGGCAAGAGCGCCCTGGAACAGGCCGCTGCACCGGCAAAGCTGCTGCGCAGCATTGTCATCGAGAGCCCCTCGGCGATCGTCCTCGGCAAGGAACCGGTTTATCTGGACGGCTCGTGCGCGGGCTACGTGACCAGCGCCGGCTACTCGGCCACCCTCGGCCGCTGCATCGCCTATGCCTGGCTGCCCGCGGCGGTCGCCGTGGGCGACACCGTCGAGGTCGACTATCTCGGCTTCCGCTACCCGGCGACGGTGCACGCCGAGCCGGTGGTGGATCCCGAGATGTCCAGGATCAAGAGGTAGCGACATGACCACGGCCACACAGGGTTACGACGTGATCGTGATCGGCGTCGGCGGCATGGGCAGCGCCGCCGCCTATCACCTCGCGACTCGCGGTCAGCGGGTACTCGGGCTGGAAAGGTTCACGCCCGCGCACGACCGAGGCTCCAGCCACGGCGGTTCCCGCATCATCCGGCAGTCCTATTTCGAAGACCCCGCGTATGTTCCGCTGCTGCTGCGCGCCTACGAACTCTGGGAGCAGCTGGCCACCGACGCCGACCGCGAAGTCATCAGACGCACCGGCGGCCTGTATCTCGGCCCGCCCGACAGCCTGACGGTCGCCGGCAGCCTGCGGGCGAGCCGCGAATGGTCGCTGCCACACCAGGTTTTGGAGTCCGCCGAGATCCGGCGGCGCTTCCCGCATTTCACGCCCGCGCCTGACGACATCGCGGTGTACGAACCCAACGGCGGGGTCGCCCCCCCCGAGCTGACCGTGCAAGCACACATCGACCTGGCCCCGCGTGCGGGCGCGACCCCGTCGTTCGGCGAAGAGGGGCTGCGCTGGGCCGAAACCGATTCCGGCGTAACGGTGACCACGGCCAGAGCTACCTACCACGCCGATCAGCTCGTCGTCTGCCCCGGCGCGTGGGCGCCACAGTTGCTGGCGGACTTCGGTATTCCGATCACCATCGAACGTCAGGTGCTCTACTGGTTCGATCCGGCCGGCGGGACCGGTGCGTTCGAAGACCAGCCGATCTACATCGCCGAGGACGACTCCGGCACGCAGATCTACGGCTTTCCGGCCATCGATGGACCGACCGGCGGGGTCAAGACGGCGTTCTTCCGCAAGGGCATCGTCTGCACGCCGGACACCATCGACCGTGTGGTGCACCCACACGAGATCGCGGAGATGCGTGACCGCGTCGCCGCCCTGGTTCCGGCCGTCTCCGGTCCGTGCGTCCACACGGCGACCTGCATGTACTCCAACACCCCCGATCAGCATTTCGTGATCGCCCGCCATCCCGGTGGTACCCGCGTCACCATCGCCTGCGGCTTCTCCGGCCACGGCTTCAAATTCGTCCCGGTGGTGGGCGAGATCCTGGCCGACCTGGTCATCGACGCGAAGACCGCGCACCCCATCACACTTTTCGACCCGCAAAGGTTGGTGACCAGTGGAAACAACCTCGCATAACAATTCTGGCGGGGCGACGCATGCGCCGCCGGCGCTGATCCCGACCCTGGGTGGCAAGTGGTACGTCGACGACGGCGTCTTCGCGGCCGAGCAGGAGCAGCTCTTCGAACGAATGTGGTTCTGCGCCATCCGATCCCGCGATATCCCGATGCCCGGACAGTTCAAGCGAGTGCAGGTCGGCCGCGAGAGCGTCCTGATCGTGCGCGGCCGCGACGAAAAGTTGCGCGCCTTCCTGAACATCTGCCGCCACCGCGGCGCGATGCTGTGCACCGAGGACACCGGACAGGTACGCCGCAACCTGCAGTGCCCGTATCACGCGTGGACCTACGCACTCGACGGCACCTTGGTCGCCGCGCCGAACATGGGGGCGCTGAAGGACGCCACCGGCGCCGACATCGATCGGGTCGCCTACGGACTCGTCCCGGTCGCACTGCGCGAATGGCTCGGCTACGCCTGGGTCTGCCTGGCCGACGAGCCCCCGTCGTTCGAGCACGACGTGATGGGCGCGGTCACCGAACGCCTCGGCGACCCGGCCGCGATCGACGCCTACGAGATCGACACGCTGGAAGTGGGCCGCCGGGTGGTCTACGACGTCGCGGCGAACTGGAAGCTCATCGTGGAGAACTTCATGGAGTGCTACCACTGCGCGACCATCCACCCCGAACTCACCGAGGTGCTGCCCGAATTCGCCCAGGGCCTGGCCGCACAGGTGTTCGTCGGCCACGGCGCCGAATTCGGACCCGATATCGCCGGATTCACCGTCGACGGCTCACCGGGTTTCGACCGGCTACCAGGAGTAACTCCCGAACAGGACCGTCGTTACTTCGCGATAACCATCCGGCCGACGGTTTTTGTCAATCTGGTCCCGGATCACATCATTTTTCACCGGATGTTCCCCGTGTCGGCAGACCGCACTATCGTCGAGTGTGATTGGTTGTATACCAAAGATGTGGTCGCCTCGGGACGGGATGTGTCCCGTTCGGTCGAATTGTTCCACCGGGTCAACGAGCAAGACTTCGCGGCGTGTGCGCGAACACAACCGACCATGTCCTCCCGCGCCTACCGTAAGGGCGGGGTGCTCGTGCCCGCCGAGCACCACATCGCGGAGTTCCACGAATGGTTGTCCTGTCGAATCGGTGACGTGAGGTGAATGTGATGAATGGCGACCCGGATCTACTCATCGGCGGTCGATGGACGCACGCCGCGGACGGCGGCCTGCGCCAGATCACTGACCCGGCCAACGGCGCGGTCGTGGCCACGGTGGACGAGGCGACGCCGCAGGACGCGCGCGGCGCCGTCGCCGCCGCCCGGGTCGCCTTCGACGAGGGGAGCTGGGCCGCGACGCCGGTCATCGATCGGGTGGCGCTGCTGCTGCGGATCGCCGACCTGCTGGCCCGCGACAAGGAGCGGCTGGCGCGGCTGGAGACGGCGGACACCGGGAAGACGCTGGTAGAGAGCCGGATCGACATCGATGACGTGATCTCGGTGTTCCGCTACTACGCGGGCTTGGTCGGGGTGCAGTCGGACCGGCAGGTCGACGTGGGCGATCCGGCGGTGATCAGCCGGGTGGTGCGCGAGCCGATCGGGGTGTGCGTGCTGATCGCGCCGTGGAACTATCCGCTGCTGCAGATGTCGTGGAAGGTCGCGCCCGCGCTCGCGGCGGGCTGCACGATGGTGCTCAAGCCGAGCGAGGTCACGCCGCTGAGCACGATCGAGTTCGCGCGACTCACCGAGGAGGCGGGTGTTCCCGCCGGGGTGTTGAACCTGGTGCAGGGCAGCGGCGCGGTTCTCGGCACGGCGTTGACCGACAATCCGGAGGTCGATTTCATCTCGTTCACCGGCGGGCTCGCCACCGGCCGGACGATCAGCCGGGTCGCCGCCGAGCACGTCACCAAGGTGGCGGTGGAACTCGGCGGCAAGAACCCGCACATCATCTTCGCGGACGCCGAGTGGAACAGCGCCGTCGACCACGTGCTGACCGGGGTGTTCCTGCATTCCGGGCAGGTCTGCTCGGCGGGTACCCGGTTGATCATCGAGGAGTCCATCGCCGACGACTTCGTCGCGGAACTGGCGACCAGGGCCGAGCGCATCCGGGTCGGCCCCGGCCTCGACCCGGCCAGCGAGACCGGCCCGCTGGTCTCCGAGGAACACCGTGCGAAGGTGGAAGCCTATGTCGCGCTGGGTATTTCGGAGGGCGCGAAGCTGGTGACCGGCGGTGCCAGGCCCGACGACCCCGCCCTGCGCGACGGCAGTTTCTACCTGCCGACCATCTTCGACCGCTGCGACCGGTCGATGCGGCTGGTGCAGGAAGAGACCTTCGGCCCGATCCTGACGGTCGAGCGATTCAGCACCGAGGCCGAGGCGATCCGGCTCGGCAACGACACCGAATACGGTCTCGCAGCGGGGGTTCGCACCTCGGATGCGGCCCGCGGCGAGCGAGTGGTGCGCGCACTGCGCCACGGCACGGTGTGGCTCAACGACTTCGGCTATTACACCGCAGGCGCGGAATGGGGCGGGTTCAAGAGATCCGGTAACGGCCGCGAACTGGGCCCGACCGGATTGGCCGAATACCAAGAAATCAAACATATTTGGCACAACACGGCACCGAAGCCTGCGGAGTGGTTCAAGGGCGTCTGATCGTAGTTTCATTGTCGGCCGGACAGCCCGTATCGGCCATTACCGCGAAAGAGTAACGATGGTAGTCACAGAGCGCGGGGTGCCCGACGGTACCGGCATGGCGGATTTCGGCTACAAGGAATCCCTCGACCGCAGCATCGGAAAATTCGCCAGCTTCGCGGCCGGGGTCAGCTATATCTCCATCCTCACCGGCACATTCCAGCTGTTCTATTTCGGATTCGGCAGCGCCGGACCGGCGTATCTGTGGTCGTGGCCGCTAGTTTTCGTCGGTCAGTTGGCTGTCGCGTTGTGCTTCATGGAACTCGCGGCGCGTTATCCGGTCGCCGGGTCGGTCTACAACTGGTCCAAGTCGCTGGGCAGCAGAATCGTCGGCTGGTCGTCGGGCTGGCTGATGCTGACCGCCTCGATCGTGACGCTGGCCGCCGTGGTGCTCGCGCTGCAGCTGAACTTGCCGCGGCTGTGGAGCGGCTTCCAGATCATCGGCGACGGGACCGGCGAGCACGACTACGCCACCAACGCGGTGCTGCTCGGCACCGTCATGATCGTATTCACCACCACGATCAACGCGCTCGGCGTGCGGCTGATGGCGCGGATCAACAGCTCGGGCGTATTCATCGAGCTCATCGCGGCGGTGCTGATCGTGATCATCTTGGCGGCCAACGCGACTCGTGGTCCGCAGGTGTTCTTCTCGACCCACGGTTACGGCGCGGGGGAGTCCGGCGGTTATCTCGGCGCGTTCCTGGTGGCCTCGCTCGCCTCCGGCTACGTGATGTATGGCTTCGACACAGCGAGTTCGCTCGGTGAGGAGACGGTCGAGCCGCGGCGCACCGCGCCGAAGGCCATCCTGCGCGCCGTGCTGGCCTCGTTCGTCATCGGCGGGGGCATCCTGGCCTTCGCCGTGATGGCGGCGCCCGATCTCGACGATCCGCAGATCGGCAGCTCCAGCGGCGGCCTGCAATACATTGTCGAACAGGTGATGTGGGGTCCGCTCGGCACGATCTTCCTGTGCTGCATCGTGATCGCGGTGACGGTGTGTTCGCTGGCCGTGCACACCGCCGCTATCCGGTTGTCCTTCGCGATGGCCAGGGACAACGCGCTGCCGTTCGGCGAGAAGCTCGCGCGGGTGCATCCCAAGACCCAGACGCCGGTGATTCCGGCCATTCTGATCGGCGTGCTCGCCGCGCTCATCCTGGTGGTCAATGTCGGCCAGCCCAAGATCTTCACGGTGCTGACATCGATCGCGATCATCATGATCTACCTGGCCTACCTGATGGTGACCGGGCCGATGCTGAAGAAGCGGCTGCAAGGGCAGTGGCCGCCGAAGGAACTGGCCGAAGGCGGCTACTTCACGATGGGACGGTGGGGCATGCTCGTCAATATCTTCGCGGTGGTGTGGGGCGTCGGCATGGCGCTCAACCTGGCCTGGCCGCGCCCCGGGGTGTACGGCAGCCCCTGGTACAACACCTGGGGCGCCTTCGTCTACATCGGGCTGATCCTCGGCTCCGGCCTGCTGTGGTACGCGGTGAAGGGGCGCAATCGAATCGGCACGCTGGCCTCGCACGCCGCGGAGGTGCGCGCCGATGGCTGACACGGTGTTCGACTACGTGATCGCGGGCGGCGGGACCGCCGGGTGTGTGCTCGCCGCCCGGCTCAGCGAGGATCCGGACGTGTCGGTGTGCCTGCTCGAGGCGGGCCCGTCCGATGTCGATGATCGCGCGGTTCTCGAACTCACCCGCTGGATGCACCTGCTCGATTCCGGCTACGACTGGGACTACCTGATCGAACCGCAGGAACGCGGCAACAGCTATCTGCGCCATGCCCGCGCGAAGGTGCTCGGCGGATGTTCCTCGCACAACTCCTGTATCTCCTTCTGGCCGCCCGCGGAGAACCTGGACGAGTGGGCCGCCCTCGGCGCGAAGGGCTGGAGCGCGGCCGAGGTGCTGCCCTACGTCACGCGACTGGAGAACAACGACGCGCCCGGCGAGCAGCACGGGCGCACCGGACCTGTTCGGTTGCGCGATGTTCCGCCCGTCGACCCGTGCGGCCTGGCGGTACTCGAGGCGGCTGCGGCGGTGGGTTTGCCGACGGTGCAATTCAACCGGGGTGCCACCGTGCGCAACGGGGCGGGCTGGTTCCAGATCAACGCGGCCGAGGACGGCACGCGCATGTCGACATCGCACGCATACCTGCATCCGGTGCTGAACTCGCGCCCGAATCTGGTGGTGCGCACCGGCTGCCGGGTCAGCGAGATCCTCTTCGACGAAGCCCGCGGCGCGACCGGCGTGCGCTATCAACGGCCCGACCTCACCGGCTACGACACCGTCTCGGCCCGGCGTGAGGTCGTCGTCACCGCGGGTGCCATCGATACCCCTAAGTTGTTGATGCTGTCCGGTATCGGGCCCGCCGATCATCTGCGGGAGATCGGTGTTCCGGTGCTGGTCGACGCGCCGGGGGTCGGCGCGAATCTGGACGACCATGTGGAGGGGCTGGTGTTCTGGGACGCCGCCGAGCCGATGGTGGCGACCTCGACGCAGTGGTGGGAGATCGGGCTCTTCGCGACCACCGACGAGGCGTTGCGCCTGCCGGACGTGATGATGCACTACGGCAGCGTGCCGTTCGATATGAACACCCTGCGCCACGGTTACCCGACGACCGACAACGGTTTCTGCCTGACCCCCAACGTGACTCAGGGACTCTCGCGCGGCACCGTTCGGCTTCGTACCCGCGACTTCCGGGACAGGCCGAAAGTCGACCCGCGATATTTCACCGATCCGGACGGCCACGACGAAAAGGTCATGCTCGCGGGAGTTCGGCTGGCCCGCAAGATCGCCGAGCAGTCGCCGCTGCGCGAGTGGGTCGCCGCGGAACTCGCACCCGGACCGGACGCGACCACCGACGACGAACTGCTGAGCTACATCCACGCCACCCACAACACCGTCTACCACCCGGCCGCCACCGCGCGGATGGGTGCGCCCGAGGATCCGCTGGCGGTGCTCGATCCGGAGCTGCGGGTGAAGGGGGTGTCGCGGCTGCGGGTGGTCGACGCGTCCGCGATGCCGAAACTGCCCGCGGTGAACCCGAACATCACGGTCATGGCCATGGCGGAGAAGTGCGCGGACCTGATCAGGGGATCAGCCTAGAATGACGGCGTCATGGCGAAACAGGATGGTGAGGACACAGGTCGGGCCGCTGCGGTGCAGTCGGTCGACCGCGCGCTGCTGGTGATGGAGATCATCGCCAAGCTGGGGCAGGCCGGCGTCACGGAGATCGCCGCCGAACTGGGTGTGCACAAATCTACCGTTTCCCGGCTGGTCGCCGTGCTGGAATCACGGGGTTACGTCGAGCAGCTCTCCGACCGCGGCAAGTACCGGCTGGGTTTCTCCATTGTCCGTTTGGCCGGATCCACCAGTGCGCAGGTCGATCTCGTCGGGCAGAGCCAGGGCGCGTGCAACGCGCTGGCGGCCGAAACCGGCGAGACCACCAATATCGCTGTGCTGGACGGGAATCGGATCATCAATATCGTCGAGGCGGCGGGTACCGGCTCGATCGCCCTGCGGTCCTGGGTCGGGCAGAGCTGTCCGGCGCACGCCACGTCGAGCGGCAAGGTGCTGCTGTCCGGACTCGCACCGGCGGCGCTGCGCAAGCAGGTGGGCCCGAAGCTGGAGGGCTACACCGTCAACACGCTGACCAAGGTCGCCGACCTGGCCGCCCAGCTCGTGGCGGTGCGGGAGAACGGGTGGGCAAGCGTGCGTGAGGAATTGGAGATCGGGCTGAACGCCGTCGCCGCTCCCGTCTTCGACAGCAACGGCGCGATCGTCGCGGCACTGAGCGTTTCGGGGCCGTCGTATCGGCTCGGTCCGGACCGCTTCGCGCCGATGGCGGAACTGGCGATCGCGAGCGCCGCGGACATCAGCCGGCGGCTCGGCTACTTCGGCTGACCGGCCGGGCTCGTGCGGCCGGGGTTCGCCATTGACAACGCGCGCGGCCGCCGACAATACTGAGTGCCGTATTGCGCAGTTGTTGCGCTATATGCAACAACTGAATATTCGCCGCACACGCAGCGGGAGATCTCCATCCAGTTCGATGGAGAGCCGAAGGAGCAACACCTCCCGGGAAACTCTCAGGCCCAGTACCGCCGCGCATCAGGCAACTCTGAAAAGTAGTGCATCGAGGCACTCGCCGACGGGGCAAACGCGTAACGCGTGAATCTCTCAGGCCCTAGGACAGAGCGGGAGGAGCCACACTTACGCGCGCGCACGCGTCGACGAAAGGCTCCCCATGGCAGATCCCGCCGCCGATCTCCGCACCCCACTCGATGTCTCCCTGCGCGAATTCGACCCGGTGGTCGCCGCCATGGTCGATCGGGAGACCGACCGCCAGCAGCGCGGGCTGGAAATGATCGCGTCGGAGAACTACGCACCGCTCGCGGTGATGCAGGCCCAGGGCACTGTGCTGACCAACAAGTACGCCGAGGGCTATCCGGGACGCCGCTACTACGGCGGCTGCGAGCACATCGATGAGATCGAGTCGCTGGCCCTCACGCGGCTGCGCGCACTGTTCGGCGCCGAATACGCGAACGTGCAACCACATTCGGGTGCACAGGCGAACGCCGCGGTGATGCACGCGCTGCTGCGGCCCGGTGACAGCATTCTCGGCTTGGCGCTGGATCACGGTGGTCACCTCACGCACGGCATGAAGATCAACTTCTCCGGGCGGCTGTACGACGTTGCCGCATACCATGTTCGGGCCGAGGATCAGCTGGTCGACATGGCCGAGGTGGCGCGCCTGGCCGAAGAGCATCAGCCGAAACTGATCATCGCGGGCTGGTCCGCCTATCCGCGGCAGCTGGACTTCGCCAAATTCCGGCGCATCGCCGACCAGGTGGGCGCCTACCTGATGGTCGACATGGCGCACTTCGCCGGTCTCGTCGCGGCCGGGCTGCATCCCTCGCCGGTGCCGCACGCGCACGTCGTCACCTCGACCACGCACAAGACGCTGGGCGGGCCGCGCGGTGGATTCGTGCTCGCCACACCGGAATTGGGCAAGAAGCTGGATTCGGCGGTGTTCCCCGGCCAGCAGGGCGGACCGCTCGAGCATGTGATCGCGGCCAAGGCGGTGGCCTTCAAGATGGCGGCCGAGCCTGCGTTCCGCGAACGGCAGGAGCGGACCCTCGCGGGTGCCCGGCTGCTCGCCGAGCGGCTACTGGCCGAGGACTGCCGGGCCGCCGGTATCGGCGTGGTCAGCGGCGGAACCGATGTGCACCTGGTGCTCGTCGATCTGCGCGAGGCCGCGCTGGACGGTAAGCAGGGCGAGGATCTGTTGCAGCGGCTGGGAATCACGGTGAACCGCAACGCCATTCCGTTCGATCCGCGACCGCCGATGATCAGTTCGGGACTGCGGATCGGTACCCCGGCGCTGGCCGCGCGTGGCTTCGATATCGCGGCGTTCACCGAGGTCGCCGACATCATCGCGACGGCGCTGTGTACCGGCGAAGCCTCGGCGGCGCTCACCAAGCGGGTGGACGCCTTGGCGCAGCAGTTCCCGCTGTACGTCGGAATGCGGAATCCGGCGTGACCATCAGCGTTTTTGACCTGTTCCGGGTCGGTGTCGGTCCGTCGAGCTCGCACACGGTCGGGCCGATGCGTGCCGCGGCCGCGTTCGTGGAGCGATTGAAAGACCTCAGCGTGCTGCACGAGACGGCTGCGCTGCGGGTCGAGTTGTATGGGTCGCTCGGGGCGACGGGGCGTGGTCACGGCAGTGTCGAGGCGATCGTGGCCGGACTGGCGGGTGCGCAACCGGAGACCGTCGACCCGGACGCCATGCGCGCCACCGTGGCCACGGCCCGCGCCACCGGCCAGCTGTATCTGGGCGGTGTGCACTCGATCGCGTTCGCCGTGGACGAGGATGTCGAGTTGCTCGGGCTGACGCGGTTGGCCTTCCACACCAACGGCATGCTTTTCACCGCGCGTGACGCGACGGGGCGGGTGCTGCTCGAGCGCCGGTATTACTCCGTCGGTGGTGGTTTTGTCCTCGACGAGGACGAGATCGACGGGCGTACGGTCGAGGCGCCGGTCACCGTCCCCTATCCCTTCCGCTCGGCGGACGAGCTACTCGCGATCACCGACGCCACCGGGTTGTCGATCAGTGCGGTGGTGCTGGCCAACGAAATGTCCTCGCGCAGTGCGGATCAGGTGCGATCGGAACTGCTCGACATCTGGGAGGTCATGCAACGCTGTGTGGCGCGCGGCATGTCGACGGGCGGGGTGCTGCCGGGCACGCTGCGAGTGCGGCGGCGCGCGGCGAACCTGTTCGAGCGGCTCGGCGCCGAAGCGGAGGACAACGACCCGCTACGCGCGATGGAGTGGGTGACGCTGTATGCGATGGCGGTCAACGAGGAGAACGCCGCGGGCGGCCGGGTGGTGACCGCGCCGACCAACGGTGCCGCGGGCATCATTCCCGCTGTGCTGCACTACATTCAGCGGTTCGTCACCGGCGCGGACGCGGACAGCGTGGTCGAATTCCTGCTCACCGCGGGCGCGATCGGTCAGTTGATGAAGGAGAACGCGTCGATATCCGGTGCCGAGGTGGGCTGCCAGGGTGAGGTCGGTTCGGCCTGTGCGATGGCCGCCGCCGGACTGGCCGCCGTCCTGGGCGGTACGCCGCGGCAGATCGAGAACGCCGCGGAGATCGGCATGGAGCACAACCTCGGTCTCACCTGCGACCCCATCGGCGGACTGGTGCAGATCCCGTGCATCGAGCGCAACGGGATCGGGGCGGTCAAAGCAATCACCGCGGCTCGCATGGCGATCCGCGGTGACGGGATGCATCATGTCTCGCTGGACCAGGTCATCCAGACCATGCGGGCGACCGGGGCGGACATGCTCGACAAGTACAAAGAGACCTCGCGAGGCGGTTTGGCGGTAGCGGTGGTGGAGTGCTGAGCTAGCGGGCCGGGAACCGAATGACTCGATCGTCGCCCGCCCGGACGGTGCCGCGGCCGTCGGTGTTGGAGGTGGTGAGCCACAGCGCGCCGTCCGGTGCCACCACCGGGGTGCGCAGCCGGCCGTACTTGCTGCGCAGCTGCGCTACCGGCCGGTCCAGAGTGCCGTCGGCGCGCTGCGGGATGGTCCAGAGGCGCTGGCCGCGCAGTGCGGCGACGTACAACGTGTTCGCGGTGATCGCGAGGCCGGAGGGGGAGGCTTCACTGGTCGACCAGGTGACGAGCGGGTTGGTGTAGCGGCCGTTCTGGGTGTCGCCCTTGCCTTCCACGACGGGCCAGCCGTAGTTGCGCTTCGCCTCGATCAGATTGACCTCGTCGTAGGTGTCCTGCCCGAATTCGGTGGCGTAGAGCCGCCCGGTGGCGTCCCACGCCAGACCCTGCACGTTGCGGTGGCCGAGGGAGTAGACCGGTGAATTCGGCGTGGGGTTGCCCGGTGCCGGTTTGCCGTCGGGATCCAGTCGGAGAATTTTGCCGTTGGGGCTGGCCGGATCCTGCGACCTATTGCGTTGTCCGGCGTCGCCGGTTCCGACATAGAGCATGCCGTCGGGACCGAAGGCGATGCGGCCGCCATTGTGAATGTTGGCCTTCGCGATTCCGGTGAAGATCGCTTGCGGTTGCCCGTCCAGGCGGAAGCGCACGATCCGGTTATCGCCACTGGCCGTGAAATAGGCGTAGACGTACCCGTTTTCGGCATACTTCGGCGAGACGGCGAGGCCGAGCAGTCCGCCTTCGCCGCGCGCGACCACGCCGGGCACCCGGTACACCTGGGTGGGTGTGGTGCCGGGTGCGACGCGCTTGATCACGCCGGTATCGCGCTCGGCTACCAGGGCGGCGCCGTCCGGGAGGAAGGTCAGACCCCACGGCGCGTCGATGTCCCGACCCACCTCCTGCGGGGCATTGAGGTCCGGGGTGCCTGCCGCGGTGACCGGTCCCGCGAGGGAACTGGGCAGCGCGACGAAAAAACTTGCCATTACAGCGATCACAGCGGTGCCGGCATAATGTGCCGCACTTCGAAGTGTTGAAGTCATAGCTAAGTAGAGCCACATCCCGGCGGTCATCTCGACTGGAGAACGACTGGGGAAGGTAACGGGTGTACGGCGTCTTAGGCTCATGAAGTCCGAACCTTTCTCGAGCGACAATCGGAGGCATTCGCATGCACGCCAGCGGCCAGAACATCATTCTCGAGGTAGTCAAGAAGGCTTGGCATCGACCCGATTTCGCCTTCTTCGATACCGCCCTCGAAATCACCGCCTACGCGGGCCGTAGCTGATATCAATCCGCGCGGTTACGGCAGGCCGAAGGCCAGCAGCACATTGCCCGGCATGCCGGTGGTGATCTGGCGTCCGTAACCGGAGTTGGTAAACACCATGCCGTTCGCGACGACGGCGCCGTGACCGTTGATGGCGCCGCCGAGGCCCGGCACGCCGTTCACCGTCTTGAACGGTTTCGCGGTGTTGTATTGCCAGAGAATCGCGCCGGTGTCGGCCGAGAAGACGCGCATCTTGCCGTCCATGCTGCCCTCGTAGACCAGGCCGGGGGTGGTGGTGACGGCGTTCGGCATGGCGAGCTGGCACAGCGGGGACATCGGTACCGGCGGCACATTGATCAGGCAACCCTCGGTGGGATTCGGGGTAGCCCAGATCATTTCGCCGGTGGCCGGGTTCAGCGCGTACAGCGTGCCGGGTTGCGCCTGATAGGTCGCGACATATAAACGGTTGCCGTCAAAGCTTGCGCCCCATTGGATGCCTTGCAGCGATTCCGAGCCAGGGGCGGGCAGAATCGGTTTCGGTGTGGACAGCCGGGTCTGCCAGATGATCTCACCGGTGGTGGCGTCGAGTAGGTGGTAGACGCCGCTCTTCTGGCCGGCGCCGACGACCAAGCGGTCGTTGATCTCGAAGAGGTTCGGGTGCGAACCGAAGTCGAAGTCGTGGCCGGGGTCTGGGCAGTTTCCGCCGGGTGGCGGTATCACGCAGCGACCGTTCCAGGGTGGGTCACCCGGCGTCATGCGTCGCACCCATCGGGCCGTCCCCGTGTCGAGGTCCAGTGCGCCGATCGCTTCCGCGCCTTCGGGATAGCCGCTGTAGGGGTTGCCGGAGGTGTAGTAGAGGGTGCGCGATTGCACGTCGAGCGTCTGCGACGACCAGACCGGTGCACCGCTGGGGGCGAAGTTCGGTTTGCCGCCGGTCGGCTGTGGTTGCGGAATCGTGTAGTACTGCCACTGCACGTCGCCGGTTGCGGCGTCGAGTGCGACGACACTGCCGCGGAACGTGCAGCAGGGGTAGTGGTCGCTGGTGGCCTGGCCCAGCTCCTGGCTGGACACACCGACGTAGAGGTGGCCGTCGAATATCAAGGGGGAGCCGGTGATGATGGCGAACGGGTGGGGATCCAACTGGCGGACCCAGCGCTGCTGGCCGGTCGCCGCGTCGAGGGCCCACATCCTGGCGGAGTTGTCGCCGAAGTAGACCAGGCCGTCCGCGACCGCGGGCCCGTTGCGCAGCCCGAAGGTCGGCAGGTTGCCGCCGAGCGGCGTTTCGGCTTGGAACGACCACCGGGTCGCACCGGTTTCGGCGTCCAACGCGTAGAAGGTGCCGTTGCGGCCACCGACGTAGACGGTGCCGTCCACGACCGCGGGCTGACTGGACGCGGCGATGGTTTCGGGGAATGCGAACGCCCACTTCAGTTGCAACGAGCCGACGGTGGCCGGGGTAATGGCGGTCTCGTGGGGGTTGTGCCGAGAACCCTGGAGGTCGTATTGCCACATCGACCAGTCACCCTGGGCAGCGGTGGACTGTCCGAAGCTGGTGCCCGTCACCAGCAGGGCAGCGGCGACCACCAGGATGGGCAGGCGCAGATACGAACCGCGTCGGCGGGGCGTTGCGTTTGTTTCCTTGTGCATGAGGTGGCTCCTCGCCCGGACTCAGGAGTTTGCTAAGCCATACGAATTACAGGAGCGTCAAGCATGTTACCCACGCCGTTATGACGTTTCGGATGACTGGCGTGCGCGTTCGGCTATCGGTTCGGTTACGGCACCGAAAGCAATCATGCAGAGACTGCTGAAAGCTCTCTACCCCTTATGGGGTGCATTTCCCCAGTTGTGGTGGGGCCGTTTGCTTGCGCCCGGGCGTGTTACGCTCGCGAACCAGAGTGTTCGGCTCGCTGTATTCACGCATCCTTTGACAAACGGAGGCATTCGTATGCAGGCCATCGTCGAGAACCGCGCTACCGAAAAGGTCGAGACGGGCAAGAAGGTGTGGCGCCGTCCCGATTTCGCTTTCTTCGATACCGCATTGGAAATTACCGCCTACGCCGGCCGTGACTGACGCGGCGGTGACGCGAAGGGTAAAGGTGCACCGGGATGTCCACGGCCTGTGACACGGAGACTCGCTGGAGCGAGGCCGAGTTCCGGCAGTCGCTGCACGCGCTCGAGGCGCTGTATTGGGACCGGCATCCGTTTCATGAACGCTTGCACCACGGGCGGCTGGACAAGGACGAGCTGCGGTTGTGGGTGGCGAATCGCTGGTACTACCAGCGCTGCCTGCCGCAGAAGGATGCCGCGATCATCGCCAATTGCCCGCTGCCGGAGGTGCGGCGGGAGTGGTTGCCGCGGATCGTCTATCACGACGGGGCCGACGGCTCCCCGGGTGGCGCGGAGAAGTGGCTGCACCTGGCCGAGGCGGTGGGTCTCGAGCGTGCCGAGGTGGTCTCGGAGCGACTCGTCTTGCCCGGGGTGCGGTTCGCGGTGGACGCCTATCTCGACTTCGCTCGACGCCGGCCGTGGTTGGAGGCGGTGGCGTCCGGGCTCACCGAGCTGTTCTCGCCCGGGTTGCTGAGCTACCGGCTGGGTCGGATGCGGCAGCACTATCCGTGGATCGCGGAGGAGGGGTTCGCGTACTTCACCGCGCGCATCGACATGGTGGAGGCGGAGGGGCGTTCGCTGCTCGACCTGGTGGTCCGGCATGCCGAAACCCTTGCGCAGCAGCAGGCTTGCGTCGATGCGCTCGCCTTCAAATGCGATGTGCTGAGCGCTGTGCTCGATGCGCTCGACTATCACACGGGGGCTGGTGATGGCCGGGCTGTCCGATAGCACGTTGCCGCGGCTGCGGCCGGGCGTCCGGCTCACCCGTGATTCGGTACGTGGTGAGCTGGCGTTGCTGCCCGAAGGGGTAGTAGTCCTCAATGACACCGCTGCGGCGGTGCTCGCGCTCTGCGACGGTACGCACAGCATTGATGGCATTGTGCAGCGGCTCGGCGCGGAGTACGACGGTGTTCGCGCCGAGGACATTGCCGAGCTGTTGCAGCGGCTCGCGCAGCGACGAGTGGTGGCCCTGGATGACTGAGACGTCGGTCGAGGCGCCGCTCGGCATGCTGGTCGAGCTGACTCATCGTTGCCCGCTGCACTGCCCCTACTGCTCGAATCCTGTCGAACTCGTCTCGCGCGCTGGGGAATTGACCTTCGCGCAGTGGTGCGATGTGCTCACCCAAGCCCGCGAGCTCGGCGTGGTGCAGATGCACTTCTCCGGTGGTGAGCCGCTGTCTCGGCGGGATCTGCCCGACTTGGTCGCGCATGCACGGGAACTCGGGGCCTACGTCAACCTGGTCACCAGCGGTGTCGGACTGACCGCCGAGCGGGCGCGGCAGCTCGCGGAGCGCGGGGTCGACCACGTTCAGCTCTCGATGCAGGACGCGGATCCGCAGTCCGCCGACCGGATCGCGGGGGCTCGGGTGCACGCGCTGAAACTCGATGCGGCCGAGGCGATCACAGGAGCAGGATTGCCACTCACCGTGAACGTTGTGCTGCACCGGGGGAATATCGATCGGGTCGAGCAGATCGTCGACCTTGCCGTCGGTCTCGGCGCGGATCGCATCGAGTTGGCCAACACGCAGTACTACGGATGGGGGCTGCGTAATCGAGCAGCGTTGCTGCCCAGCGCGATTCAGCTCGACAATGCACGACAGGCGATGCAGCGGGCTCGGGAGAAATACGCGGGTGGGCCCGATCTGGTGTACGTGGTCGCGGACTACTTCGCGGACCGGCCGAAGCCGTGCATGGATGGGTGGGGGAGACGGCAATTGACCGTCACGCCCGAGGGGAATGTACTGCCGTGCCCCGGTGCTTCGGTGATCTCCACGCTGCCGATGGAGAACGTGCTCGAACGACCGCTGGCCGAGATCTGGTATTTATCGAAGGCGTTCAACGCTTTTCGCGGTACCTCGTGGATGCCCGAACCCTGCCGTTCCTGCCCCGAACGCTTCACCGATTTCGGCGGCTGCCGTTGCCAAGCGTTCCAGTTCACCGGTGACGCGGCGGCCACCGACCCGGTGTGCGGGCTGTCCCCGGACCGGCCGCTCGTCGACGCCGCACTGAGCGAGGCGGCGACGGCCTTCACCATGCGGGCGCAGGCGCCGTGAAGGTGATCCTGCTCGGTACCGCTGCCGGCGGTGGGTTCCCGCAGTGGGACTGCGCCTGCGACCTCTGCCTGAGTGCCCGTAACGGCGAGCTACCGTCGCGCAGTCAAGAGTGCGTCGCCATCAGCGGCAACTCGCGAGATTGGTGGCTGCTCAACGCTTCCCCCGATATTCGCACCCAACTGCTCGCCACGCCCGCCCTCCGTCCCGGCCCGGGACCGCGGGAAACCCCCGTGCGCGGCGTGCTCCTCACCGACGCCGAGGTGGACCACACGATGGGGCTGGCCATCCTGCGTGGAGCCGCCGACCTGACCGTCTACGCCAGCCCTGTCGTACTCGACGCCCTCCAGCCGCTGCGCGGCCTGCTCACTCGTTACCGCCCATGGAAGTGGCAGGACAGCACCGTGCCCGGCTTCGAGTTGGCCGGTGGGCTCCGAGTGGTCGCCCACCCGATCAGCGCCAAGGCACCGAAATACATCGCAACGCCGTCGCCCTCCACCCACTGGGTGACCGCCCTGCGCATCGAAGACCCGGTGACCGGCGGCGTCTTCGTGTACGCGCCGTGCCTGGCGAATTGGCCTGCCGCCTTGGACAACCTGCTCGCCTCCGCCGACTGCGCACTACTGGACGGCACCTTCTTCAGCCCCCAAGAACTCGGCTCGGCCGTCCACTCCCAGGACCCCGACGCCGGCCAATCCCTCATGGGCCACCTCCCCATAGCCGGCCCCACCGGCTCCCTAACCGCCCTCACCCACCACCCCGGATTGCGCCGAATCTACACCCACCTCAACAACACCAACCCCCTCCTCGAACCCACCTCCGCCGCCAGCGAACTGGTAGCGCGAGCAGGTGTGGAAGTCCTACCCGACGGTGCCGAACTCACTGTGTGAGGTGATCGCACGGCACGACCCAGCTGACTAGACCATGCCCGCCTCCAATGCGGCCACGAACAGCATGAGTATGGATAGAAGGATCAGCCACATGCCCGCAAGTAGCGTGCCGGTGAACGTGCTGAAGAAAAGAATTGCGCCGAAGAAACACCAGGTGAAGACAGTGAAGGCCAGCACGCCACCGAACTTCCGAATGATCCCGTCCTGAGACGAGAGTGTGCCTACCGAGACCCCCGCCCCGACAATGGCAAGGAAGGCGCCACAGACGACCAAGCTGGCCGCGCCCGGGGCTTCGCCACTTTTGAACGGGTAAACCTGGATGGTCCGGATGACTCCCCAGCCACTGTCGGTGAAGTCAGCCAGCGGCTGTGTCAGCGCCGCCGCCCACAGCACGAGTGCCAGCCCTACGCAACGCCGAAGAAAACGGATGTTGAACCTCTGCGCGCGCGGTCTCTCCTCATCGCTGCTGTCACCAGAAACCAACTCCACAGACGCCCCCGATCAACGCACGTACGCCACCATTGTTGCCCCGCAGCACCATTGACGGTGCGAGAACACCGCAACTCACCGCGGCGAGAAGTGTGGAGTGCTGTGCGAGACTTCGCGGCTGCGAGCACAATCGAGCGATGTTCGGGTGGGTGCGCAACAAGTCGACCGCACTGCTGGCGCGGATCGGCAAGAGCAACAGGGCGATCAGGCGTCGGGCGGAGCGGTTCGGGTTGCTTCCGGCGATCATGTCCGCGCTAGTAGCGGGAGTCGCTGTCGCCTACGTGGCCTACCAGGGGGTGAATCGGTACACCCCGACCAGCGATGCGAAAGCCGCGCCGCTCGATATCACCAAGGTGGCACTGACCATCGTCGCCGGGGTCGGTGGTGTTGTCGCCTTGGTGATCGCCTACCGACGCCAGCGTGATGCCGAGCAGAGCCGGTTCGTCGAACGATTCGGGGCTGCGGCCGCGCAACTCGGTGCGACCGATGTCGCGGTCCGGATCGCGGGGGTGTACGCGATGGCCGGTGCCGCGGACGAAACCGACGGCCTGCGTCGGCAGCAATGCATCGACGTGCTCTGCGGTTACCTCCGCCTGCCCTACACTCCGGATCTCGGGGGTAACCACCAGACCAAGAACATCCGCAAGTACCCGCCGGCCGACGAGTCGGGTCCGGAGGACGAACAACACTTCGAGTACCGGCAGAACGACCGTGAGGTCCGCAAAACCATCGTCCGGGTGATCGGCGAGCATCTCCGACCGGAAGCCGAATACAGCTGGTCGGCAAGCCATTTCGATTTGCGGACCGCTTACCTGGAGAACGTCGATTTCAGTGGAGCCGTCTTCGTCGGCGCCGCCCGATTCGACGAGGCGACGTTCCGCGGCGACACGTGGTTCCACACGGCGAAGTTCAATGCCGACAACGGGTTCAATGGGGCGACGTTTACCGGCGATACCTGGTTCAACGGGGCCACGTTCAGTGGCACTGCCATGTTCGACGGGGCGAGTTTCGGCGGCGACGCAGGGTTCATCGGGGCGTCGTTCGTCGGCGCCGCCCGATTCGGCACGGCGACGTTCACCGGCGACGCCCAGTTCAACACGGCGATGTTCGGTGGCGACGCCTGGTTCCACACGGCGACGTTCGCCCGGCGTGCCTGGTTCAGCGGAGCGATGTTCAGTGGCACCGCCAGGTTCGACGGGACGACGTTCCGTGCCGATACCGGATTCGGCGAGGCGACGTTCCGGGGTGGTGCCTGGTTCAACAAGGTGACGTTCAATGGCAGTACCGGCTTCCGCGAGGCGACGTTCGGCGCCAAAGCATCCTTCGACGAGGCGACGTTCGGCGGCGACACCTCGTTCCACACGGCGACGTTCCAGGGGCCGGCCGATTTCACACGCCTTGTTTTCACGGCCCCGACTAGTTTCGTGTCGGTCGACTTCGGTTCGGAGCGAATCGAGTTCACCAACCCGCAGCGGTGGGGGCCGCCACCGCCGGAGTTCGATTGGGGCCAAGACGGTGCCGGGAAGCCAGGGAATATCGAGCCGCACGACTGGCCGCCCGCCGTGAATGCGCGGTGACACCGCCCGAAGCGATCGATGCTGTTTCGACGCGGGAGTGCGTCGGGGTGGGGAATCATGTTCCTACGGGCAAGGGGACGTTGGTGGTGTAGCCGTCGAACGTGCATGTGCGCGTTGGTTTTCGAACCATGGCAGGGAAGGTTGGTGGGGGCCGATGATCGAGACTACGCGAGTGCAGGTACTGCGGTGACCGCCCCGAATACCGATCCGATCGCCGCGTTCAAGGAGATACTGCGGGAATTGGTCGGTCGCACGGGAGCGGCTTCGGACGCTACGCGCCTGGCGCGCCTCGCCGAGGAAGCCCACATCAGCGCGGAGGAGTTGCGCCAGGCGATCACGTCCGGTCAGCCCTTGCCGAAACGGGAAACAACCAAGGCGATCGTGACCGCGTGCCTGCACCACGCTCGACCGGAGCTGGCCGGGCAGCAGCTGCAGAACGAGTTGGCTTGGTGGGAGGAGCAGCGCAGCGCCGCTGCAAGACCGCCCGCGCCGCCCCAGGAAATTCCGGTGCCCTCAGGCGAGGAGCGCTCCGGCTCTGTCGCGTCCCGAGACCGAGGGCCGTGGTTGGCCAGAGGTAGGGAATGGGTCCGCCACCATCGTGGCCCTGCCGTCGTGGTTACGGCTTTGGCGTTGGTTTTGGTTTTGGTGGTCGCGGCGGTCGTGGTGTGGTTGATCCGGTCCGCGGACGACACGTGCGCCGAGGCGGGGCTGACCTTGGTGGACGGGGAGTGCATCGGCGTGACCGATGGTGCGTTCACCGGATTCGACCCGGTATCGGCGGATGTGGTCGAGCAGATCGCCACGCAGAACAGGCTGGTGAGCGGCGACTATCTCACCGTCGCGCTGCTGGGCCCGCTCTCCCAGCCGACGCAAACCGGTCCGCCGGGTGGTCGCCCGAAGGAGGGCCAGCTCTCCAGCGACCAGATGCGGCAGATGCTCATCGGCGCCGCCGCCGCGCAGCATCGGGTCAACAGCGGGCGGTCCTTCGGCGATCCCCGGCCCGCGATCCGGCTGTTGCTGGCCAACAACGGCAGCTTCCAGAACCAGTGGCGGGCACCGGTCGACCGACTGATCTCGCTGGCAGGAGCCCAGGACCCGCGCCAACGGGTCGCGGCCGTCGTCGCGCTGGGCACCAGTGTGGCCGACACGCGGGACGCGGCGAAAGCGTTGAGCGGCAGACAGATCCCGATCATCGGCGCCATCACCACCGCGGACGAGTTGAATTACGACAACATCCCCGGCATGGTGCGCGTCACCCCGGCCACCAGTACTTTCGTCGACCATCTCAGCGGATATCTCGATAGCCACCCGGAGTTGGGTCCGGCGATCGTGGTGTGGGATCAGAACGCCGAAACCCGCGGTGATCTCTACGCCGCCGCGCTACAGAAAGTGTTCCGCGACAAGCTCGGTCGCTGGATCGGGCAGATCCCCGACCAGGGATTCACCGGCGTCACCATTCCCAGCGACACCTGGCCGCAGATGTTCGACGGTGTCACCCGCAACGTGTGTGCGTCCGGTGCCAACACCATTCTGTTCGCCGGCCGCGTCTCCGACATGGGCGAGTTCATCGACTCGCTGAAAGAACGCGCCTGCCGGTCTCGGCCGTTGACGATCATGACCGGAGTGACCGCGTTGACCGCGATCCACCGAAATCCCGACCAGCTGCGCCAAGCCGGCGTGCAGGTGATCTACGCCGGTGTGGTCCATTTGGACTGGCCCATCGGCCGCGGCGCCCCGCCCGAGGGCTGGCAGCTCTACACCGAGGCCCTCGCCAACGCGGGCTACCGCGCCGACGGCACCGACGCCTACACCTGCCTGGTCCACGACGCCACCCTCACCGCAACCCGAGCCATCCGCCTGGCCGCAACGCCCAACCGGATGCCGGGAACCAGCGACGTGCTCGGCCAACTGCGCAACATCAACGGCGACTACACCATCGACGGATGCTCCGGCAGTTTCGAATTCACCACCACCAGCAATGGCGCGCCGCTGGGGACGCCCGTTCAGATCGTCACCCTCCCCAGGTAGGCAGTGTGCTTACTGCCACCGCGTTGCAGCTGCTGCTCGGCGTTGCTCGCTAGTTCGATCTGCCGCACTCTTTCTCGGGATCCGCAGGCACCGAGTACGGGTGTCAGAGTGAGTGCGGATCCCGAGAGTGGGTGCGGATTCCGGTGCGGCGGGCGCGGGTTCGGGTGGCGCAGTCTTGAGTGAGGGTGAGGATGTGGTTGAGGAGGCCGGGGCTTACGC
Source organism: Nocardia suismassiliense (assembly GCF_900269665.1). Lineage (GTDB taxonomy): Bacteria > Actinomycetota > Actinomycetes > Mycobacteriales > Mycobacteriaceae > Nocardia > Nocardia suismassiliense. Next base: position 5,049,472 of record NZ_LT985361.1, on the reverse strand, counting down.
CGGCCATGCCGGTGGGGTGGCGGGTGGCGTCGGTGTAAGCGCCGCCTGCCATGCGGTTGTGCAGGGTGCGGAAGGTGACCAGGGCGTTCATNCGATTTCGCCTACCGCTACACCCCCCAACCCCCCTCCGCCCCCACCGAAATCTACGTCTCAGACCTGCACTACCCCAACGGTTACGAGGCCCGCGCCGACGGCGGCACCATCACCTCGCCCCCCGGAGCGCGAGTAGTCACCGTGCAAGGCAACAGCGCCGCCCCGGTCACGGTATACATCAATCGACCCGGATCCGCAGGCGCCAAGATCCCGACCGGGCCGGTCAGCGGCGGCTGATTGCCTCGCGCCGGTCAGCGCGGTGCGCGCGCATCAGTTGGCCAGATTCGGTCGATGAGCCCGTGTCCGACGATGAGCCGCACCGCCTGCCGGGGGATGGTGCGCGGAGTGAATGTGCTGAAGAAATCGGGGAGACGTAGATCGTTGTAGGAGATCGCGCGAAAGTATTTGTACATCAACGTTGGGATCGAATAGGCGAGTGGTGTCAGTATCACGCCTATGACGATCGCGAGTGGTGGCATAGAGCGCGGGCTGAATAGTGCGGCGGCGATTGTCGTGGTCACCAGCGACAGCACGGCGGCCGCGGTGATGAGAACGTCGGCCACCCATCGCGAGATCAGCATGGGCAAACCAACCTGGACGGGTAGGGTCGCCCACAGCGTGAGGGCGACCATCGACATCAGCGCGCAGACCCGGTAAGGCGTTGCGTGCCAAGGGAGTCCCCACATTCGGCCGACCAGCAGGATGGCGAATGCGGTCGCGATCAGGAGGGTGACGTCCCATATCGCATGCGGCTTGGCGCCGTGGTCGAGCCAGTGGTTCCCTCGCCCGTCGAATACCGAGGTATCGACCGGGATCGTCTGCTGGAGCGGTTCCACAGGCGACCGAGTCTGCCGGAGCAGCAGGAGGAGATGCGGTTTCCGAGCGATCAACACGTCGGCGAAGAAGATTCGTCTGCCGTACACCATTCGACTTCGGCTCACGTATGTTCCGCCTTCCAGACACCAAGTCATGGAGACGAAGACGATACCGAGGAAGAAGCAGTAGGCGGCGAGCTCGAGCACGATCAGCCATTCGGTTTCGATACGCAAGCCGAACGGCGACGTCCAATCGTCTTGACCTGGCCACACCCAGTGCCATGGCCATTTCCACTGCCAGGGCAGGTCCCAGTTCCAGGGCCATTTCCATTCCCACGCAATGTCTTTGCCGCCGCCGGTGGTGGGCGGCAAGCTGAGGCCGAGGAAGGCGCGCAATGGGTACCCGAGGCCGACCGTCGCGACGACCAGCCAGCCGATGATCGGCGGTGCGTGGCGGCGTGGAGTGCGGGCATCGAATCTGTTGCGTTCGACGCTGCGAATCCCCTCGTACAACACCGCTATCGCCAAAACCCCTGCCGCCAGCGGGATCACATTATGAAAAAAGGAGACGAACGGGAGTCCGCACAAAACTACCGTCAGGACAATGCGTGCACCGATTGCCCCCAACGTCGCGTAGGCCGCCACTCGAAGACCTGCCGCCAGGGTCGGGATTCTGCCGCGCTGCGCGGCATTCGGCGACACCTGGTCCTCGTCCAGTCCACGTAGATCATTGAGCTGATAACGCCCCTGGTAGATCAGAATCTCCAGGATGAACCACAGAACAAGCGCCCGTGGAACGAAGTAGGGGACCTCGAGCACCGACGGCTGCATCACGACCAGGGTCAGCGTCCCGATCGGAAAGAACAGTGCCTTGCTCAAATCCATCGGCCGGGGCAGCAGAAGATACGACAGCAGCTTCCGCTCACCGGTCGGCAGTTGCGCAAGCGGCAGGAGTGGCGTTGCCCGGCGAGCCCTGGTGTCACGCACCAGCTTCAGGAAGTAGGAACGCCCGTTCACGGTGCCGTTGCCGGCTTCCACCACGAGCAAGATGATGACGGGTAGATAGACCACCAACATGATGAACTGAAGGTAGAACGCATACTGCCGGGCCATGTAGCACAGCAATCCCAGGAAGATGAACTCCAGCGAAAGCATGGCGACGAGCTGCAGTATGCGCGGAATACGGTACCCGTGGCTGAGTGAGTTGAGTTCGGCGATCATTTCCCGGTACATGACCGGCCGCAGCAGCGGATATCCGGCCATATCGGGCGTGCCCGGCGGCAGCAACTTCGCCAATTCGCGTTCGAGGGCACGGGAATAGAAGCTGCGCACAGTGGCCTGCGAGGCGGTGACTTGCAACATGCACGCCAGCGCCAGCGGAATAAGCGGCACCGCGGCCGCGGCGGCATCATGGATGTGGTTGGACGGCTCATTGCCGCTGACGAAGGTGACGAAAGCGCCGAACAAGGCCAGCGTCGTCACCACGCCACCGAACACGCCGACGAGCTGGTTGTTCAGCTCGCGCTCGTCGTCTCGGGCGGCGACATAGTCGGCGATCAGCGCATCGAAATAGTTCTGTTCACGATCCACGTTCCGCGCCCATCGTCACCTGCCGTCGCAGACGACTGTGCCCCACGGCCTGCAGCGCTACCTGCGTGTACCGCTCAGTGTGGCAACCGCATCCGGTGATCGGTATCCGCTGTTCGCACGACCGAACCGGTCAGCGGTTTTCCGTGGTCGACCGCGCTTGTCCTACCTCCGGGCGACTCGAAGCTCACCCCACAACGTCCGATAGAAATCGAGGTAGGTGCGTTCGACGTGGACGGCGCGTTGCTGGACCTCGGGGTGGCGGGCGGGGAGTTGGTTGAGGGGGACGGACATTGCGGCGTGGTGTTCGATGTGCAGGTTGTTGCCGTTGGTGAACCAGGTGGTGAGGAGGCTGCCGCGGATGGAGCGGGTGTTGCGTAGGACGTCGGTGGTGTCGGTGTCGCAGAGGAGGTGTTCGGGGAGTTCGACTAGGAAGTGCATGGGGACCGCGAATAGTAAGGGCAGGAGCCAGATTCGGAGGATGAGGTCGTGCTGGCCGGTGGCGGCGAAAGTTATAGCGGCAACCAGTAGGGCGCCGAGGATGAGGTGTTCGGTGATGGCTCGGCGGCGCATGGTGGTGCTGAGGTGACCGTGTTCGTACCGCCAGCGGCCGGTCGCCGCGCGCAGCACGTCGCGGACGACGGCGAGGAGCCGCGCGTAGTCGAACATGCCGCGCAGTAGTAGGGCGGCGGTGATGGGTGTGCGGGTGTCGAAACCGAAGAACTCGGTGTCGTTCGGGGTGCCGAGGTAGCGGTGGTGCTGCAGGTGACGGACCCGATAGTTGGTGTAGACGACCAGCAGTGGCAGACCGAGCGGCACGCCGACGAGGCGGTGCGGCCAGGCGGCGCGGAAAGCGCTGTGGTGCAACGCTTGATGTTGCAGTTCGACGGCGTGGGTGTACATCGCGGCCAGCAGCAGCACGCCGGCGATCAGTGCGAGCGGCTCCGGGCGCAGCGCGAGCGCCACGCCGAGGGCGGTGAGCACGCCGAGGACGGCGAGTTTGGTGAGGAATACGCGCTCGTCGCCAGCGCTGGTCCGGGCGCGGGCGAACAGCAGCCCGGCAGCAGGGTGGGTCATTCGATCTTCTCGACTCGGGTCAGCGGCCGCTGAGCAGGACGACGTGGGTGCCGGTGAGCGGGGTGCGGCGGGCCTGCCCGAGCAGTCCGGCGAGGGCGACGGCGCCGGAGGGTGTCGGCTTGGCGCCGTGGTCGGCGAGCAGGTCCCGGGCGGCCAGTAGCTCGGTGTCGTCGGCGCCGAAGATCGCGCCGCCGGTCGCGGCGACCGCGGCCATCGCCTCGGGGCCTTGCAGCGCATGCCAATTGACCAGCGGCTGATTGTGGTCTGTGGTGACGACATCGTCCGGTGGCAGCATGCGATATTCGCCGGGCCAGCTGGTGACGACGGGGTTGTTGGCCGCGGAGCCGACGCCGTTGATCGGCACCGGCCAGCCGACGGCTTGTAGCTGCCGGTGTACGGCGATGATGGTGGTGCCGTTGCCGACCGGAATCCAGAGCGCGGCAGGCGGTTCCGGCAGAGCGAGACGCAGCGCGTGCACGACGACGCCGTGCCCGTCGAAGACCGCGTCCACGTACGGCCCGTCGACATTGCCGTCTACCGAGCCGTCTTCGGCTGCGAGAGAGCGGGATTCGTCGACGGCATCCTCGTAGCTGCCGGGGACGAGGTGCACGTCGGCGCCGACGTCACGCATGAACGCGCCACCATCGCTCCACCCGGCCGGCAGCACGACGGTGCAGGCCAGCTCGGCCGCCGCGCAGGCCATGGCCATGGCGCGGCCGTAGTTGCCGCAGGTGGCGATGACGACTCGCCGGTATCCGTCGGCAATGGCGCGGCTGACTACCGCGCGGGCGGCCGGTTCCTTGTGACTACCTGAGGCATAACGGGTTTCGTCCTTGATCAGGATGCGGGTTCCCGGGACGAGCTCGCCCGCATCGATGAGCGGCGTGGCGTATGCGTCGGTCGGTGCGGTGGTCAGGGGTGAGGCGGGCACTGGTGGCCTTTCAGCGGAGAAGTTGAGCGTCGGCGAGGCGTTGCAGGTCGTCCCGGGAGTTGATCTCGGCGGGTGGCAGGGCGTCGGGGAGGTGGTCTTCGAGCAGGCGCAGGGGGGAATTCAGCCAGCCGCGCACCGCCCAAGCGAGTTGCAGCAGGCCGCTGAGCACGACGAGCATGGCGAGCCCGCGGCCGGGGCCGACCCCGATGAGCTGGCCGACGGTCCCGGCGAGCGGGCCGCCCGGTTCCAGCAGCGGGCGCACGTACCGTTGCGCGAGCGGGCCGACCAGCAGGTAGCCCAGCGGCATGGTCAGCATCATCACGGTGATGAAGATGGAGAGGACGCGACCCTGTAGTTCGAAACCGACCTTGGTCTGCACCACCGCGATCCAGTGCCCCTCGGCCAGCGATTCACCGAAGGTCAGCAGGAACATGCCCGCGATGACGAAGACCGGCGAACTACCCGATCCGACGACGGTCATGCCGAGGCTGCCGATGCCCATGAAGATGATCAGTCCGTTGGTGCGCCGGACGGTGCCGCCCCACAGACCCATCACGAGACTGCCCGCCAAACCGCCGAGTCCGCCTGCGCCGAGGGCGATTCCGAGCACCGCGGGGGACTGTTCGAGCAACAGCATTGGGGTGATGACGGCGAAACCGAGGGTGTAGAACGCGTGGTCGATGACGAAGAACCGCAGGGCGGCGCGCATGCCGGGGCGGCGGGTGATGTAACGCCACCCGTTGACGATCTCGCTGCGGAACGTTTCTTCTCGGCGATGGAACATCAAGTCCGGAAACCGGACGAGCAGCAGCGTGACGACGCCGACGGTGAATGTCACCATGTCGAGCAGGATGACGCCCGCGATGCCGATCAAGCCGATCAGCCCGGCCCCGAGCATCGGTGCGAACACCAGCCCGACACCGACTCCGAGTTGGCTGATGCCGTTCGCGTGCCCGAGGTAGCGCTTGGGCACGAGTTGCGCGACGGCGGCGAGATACGCGGGCCGCTGGAAGGCGCCGGCGATCGAGGTGACCGTGACGGTGAGGTAGATCTGCCACAGTTGTAGCCCGCCGGTAAATACCAGCACCGCAAGCACACTCATCGCCGCCGCGGCGGCGGCATCGCTGGCCAGCATCACCCGGCGGCGGTCCCAGCGATCGGCGACAGCGCCGGCGACCGGGCTGACCAGGATGCCGGGCAGCAAGCCGACCGCGTTGACGACGGCGAAGTCGGTGATCGACCCGGTCTGCTGGAACACCCAGATACTGAGCACGAGGGCGCTGAGCCCGCTGCCGACCATGGAGACGAACTGCCCCAGGGCGACGAGCGCGAACCGGGACAGGCTGGGTGGCGGCCCAGCCGGGGGAATCGGCTCTGGCGCAAGGGATTCGGGTGCACGCTCGGCGAAACCGACCAGCGCCTCGGCCAGTGGCTCGGCGTGGCTCTTCACGAAAAAGTGCCCGGCTCTCGGCAATACGGCCAGATCGAGGGGTCCGTCGCTGAAGTGCCGCCATTCGTGATGGCGTTCCGCGTAGTGCTCGGTGACCCGATCCTTGGCACCGACGACCGCCAGCACCGGCGTCTTCAGCGGTGGCCGCGGGTCGGTGTAGGCGGCCGTGAAGTACTCCTCGGCGTCGCGGGCGTCATGGCGGACGTTGCGCAGGACGAACGCCTGCTGCTGCGCGTCGTCGATGTCGACGAAGCCGCCACGGCCGCGTAGGTAGGTCAAATATTCACGGTCGGAGGTGAATCGGTCGGTCGGAATCAGCCGATAGAACCAGTCGAAGAACCGGCCGGGCAGCCGCGCGGTCGGAAAGCCCGCGCCCAGTGCGACACCGGCCAGTTCGATGCCGGCCGCCTCGGCTTGCCGAGCCAACTCGACCGTCACCGCAACACCTAAACAATGGCCGTACAAGAGAATTGGTCCGCTGGTCGTGGGCAGCTCGGCCAGGATCAGCTCGGCGACCACTGCGGCAGGCAGCAATTGCTCGTCCGGATGCGCCCGGTCGTGACCCGGCAGTTCCACCGCGTACAGCGCCCAGTTCGCTGGAAGTGCCTCGGCGAGCGGCTGATAGGCGACGGCGCTGCCACCGGAATAGGGCACCGCGACCACCGTGTGGCCGTCGAGTCCGGCGTCGTTGTCGGTGAGCCGGTGCAACATTCGGCGTTCGGTGCGCAGCCCTGGATCGCGTTCATCGAGCAACGCGGCCAGCCGCCGCACCGTGGGGTATCGGTAGAGCTCGACCAACGCCGGCGTCGGCGCGATCCGCCGGATCACTTTCAGCGCGGCGAACGAATCGCCGCCGAGGGCGAAGAAGGTGTCGTCGATGCCGAGGTCCGCGACGCCGAGCACCTCGCACCACACCGCCGCGATGTGCTGCTCAGTCGGCGTGCGCGGCGCTGGTCCCGCGCCCGGCCCGACGTCGTCGGGCGGTGCGGGTAGCCGGTTGCGGTCGAGTTTCCCGTTCGGCGTCAGCGGGAGCGCGGCCAGCGTGCGCACGCGGGCAGGCACCATGTGCGTCGGTAATTCGGTGGCCAGTGCCTCGCGGATCGCAGTCTCGTCGGCGGCCGAGCCGTCCCGGGTGACGACGTAACCGATCAACCGGGCGAGCCCGGACGACGGCGTGTGCAGGGTGACCGCGCAGCCGACCACCTCGGGCACGGCGCCGAGCGCAGCCTCGATCTCACCGATCTCGATCCGGTAGCCATTGACCTTGACCTGACCGTCGAGCCGCCCGAGGAAATCGGCTCGGCCGTCGAGCCGCCACCGGGCAGCGTCACCGGTGCGATACATACGAGCGCCGGGTTCGGGCGCGAACGGATCGGGCACGAACCGATCGGCGGTGAGTGTAGGCCGATGGTGGTACCCATCAGCGACACCGGCGCCGCCGAGATACAGCTCGCCCACGATCCCGGCGGGCACCGGTGCGCGATGCGCGTCGAGGACGTAGACACGATTGTTGGGGAACGGCACGCCGATCGGCAGCGGGGCATTGCCGGGCAGCTGCTCGACCGATCCCGTGAACCAGACATTATCGACGGTGACCTCGGTGACACCGTACGCGTTGACCACCGAATTACCGGGGCCGACAAGGCGACGCGCGAGCTCGTATTCGCGGACCCGCCATTCCTCCCCGCCGCCGATCAGCAGCCGGACGAAGTCGAGTCGGTGCCCGAGCTCGTCGACATGGGCGAGCAGCGTGCGCAGCACCGCCGGCACGAGTTCGGTGCACTGCACGCCTTCGGCACGCATCAGCGTGTACAGGTCGGCGGGATCGAGCAGGGTCTCCCGCGGCACGATCACCAGTCGGCCGCCGGTGGTGAGTGCGCGCAGTGTCTCACCGACGAACATGTCGAACGAGAAGCTGGCCGCCTGCTGGTACGTCCATTCCGGGCGTAGCTCGTAGGCGTGGCGCCACATGCCCACGGCGTGCACCAGATTGGCGTGATTTACCACGACGCCTTTGGGTTTGCCAGTGGAGCCGGAGGTGTAGATCAGGTAGGCCGGGTCTGTCGCCGTGTTGCGCAACGGCAGGTCGCTGCCGTCGTCCGGGGTGTCGCCGGTGAGGTACGCGGCGTCGATGACGAACTGCGCGCCGCAGTCGGCGAGCATGTAGTCGAGCCGATCCCGCGGGTATGCCGGGTCGAGCGGCACATACGCGGCACCGGCTTTGAGGACCGCCCACATCGCGACGAACAGGTCGAAGCCGCGGTCGAGGCAGATCGCGACGAACTCGCGCGGCGCGACCCCCTCGGCGCACAGTCGGCGGGCGAGCCGGTTGGCCCGGTGGTTCAGCTCGCTGTAGCTGATGGTGTCGCCGCGGAAGGTGAGTGCCGGTGCGTCGGGAGTTGTTGCGGCGCAACGCTCGAACAGTCGGTGCACGGTGGTGGCGGTGAGCTGGGGGCGGGCGCTGTCGTTCCATTCGTGCACGATCCGACGGCGTTCGGCGTCGGTGAGCATCGGCAGGCGGGTCACCGGGGTGAGCGGTGTGGTGACGGCGGCGGCGAGCACGGTCAGCAAGTGACCGAGCAGGGCCACCATCCTTGGGGCATCGAACAATTCGGTGGCGTAGTCGATGCTGAGGACCGGCCCGTCGAGCGGGAAATCCAGGCCGATGGCGACGTCGACCATGGTGGCGGCGGGGGCGAGTTCACCGGCGTACCTGACGGTGTGATCGCCTGGCTCCGGAGTGTTGTGGACCGTCAAAGTAACCGGGCTGATCCGGTTCCGGTTCCCGGCGCCCGGCCGGGCGATGGCGTCGACCAGATCCGGTAGTGCGAGGTCTCGATGGTCCAGATCACGCAGGACCGCATCGCGGACCCGGCCGAGCAGGTCGGCGAACGACGGTTCGCCGGAGACGTTTCCGCGGATCGGCAGGATGTTGAGCAGCGGACCGACCAGTGCTTCCAGACCGGGACTCGTTCGGCAGGCGACCGGAGCGAGCACGGTGATGTCGGTTCGGCACGTATAGCGGGACAGCACTGTCTGCACACTTGCCAGCAGTGCCATGAACAGGCTGGCTCGGCGGCTCTGCGCGTAGGAACGCAGGCGTTCGAGCAACGCCGGGTCGACATCGACGCAGACGCGCGCCGCGGCGAAGGATCGGGCCGCCGGGCGCGGGCGGTCGGCGGGCAGTTCCAGGTCGAGATCGGCGCCGTCGAAACGTGCTCTCCAGTAGGCGATCAGAGTGGCACCGACTGCCGGGAGGGAGGCGAGGTCGGGTAATGGTGTGGGCGTGGGCAAGTCGCCGGCCCGATATAGCTGCGCGAGTTCGTTGCCGACGATGCCCGCCGACCATCCGTCGAAGGCCAGGTGGTGGACGACAAAAACCACCTCGTCCGCAGTGTCGCCACGGACCAGCGCTGCGTACGCGATCGGGCCGTTGCGCAGATCGATACTGCCGGTTGCGGATTCGAGTAGTGGAATCGTTCCGTCGGGATCGATGACCATGCTCGGTTCCGCACCGTCGTCGAGGAAACGAGATCTGAGCAGCGGATGACGACGGGCCAGGGCCGCGAGACTGTGCGCGAGAATTGTGGCGTCTACCCGGCCGTTCCACCGGTAGCGGATACGCAAGGTATGCGCGGGCAGTCCGGTGCAGACCTGTTCGGCCACCCAGAAGTCGCGCTGCAGTGGGCTCAGGCGCAGCGGGACATTCTCCGGCACCGCGACGGTGGTGGGCTGGCCCTGGATGGTGTTGTGCCGCAGTCGAGCCGCGACCGCCGCGATGGTGGGCGCGGCATACAACTCGCTCAGGGTGAGCTCGATGCCGTGGTGGTGGCGCAGCGCTGCGCAGAGGCGCACGGCGGTGAGCGAGTCGGCGCCGAGTGTGAGGAAGTCGTTGTCCGGTCCGGTTATCGGGGTCCCGAGCAGCGACTCCCACAGGGTGGCGATCTCGGCTTCGGCGGATGTTCCTGTCCACGCGACACTACGGGCGCGTCCGTCTGCGTTGAGCGCGGCGTGATCGATCTTGCCTTGCGCGGTCAGCGGAAGGCGCACGTGCCGAACGAGTTCGGCGGGCACGAGGTACGCGGGCAAGGTGTCGCGTAGTGTCGCGCGGATCGCCGTCAGATCGGTGCCGGTTGCCGTCACGACATGGCCGATCAGGACGGTCCGCTCGTCCCGCTGGTCGACCGATACGACGGCATCATCGATGGCCGGGATGGCGCGCAGGGCGGCCTCGATGTCGCCCGGCTCGACCCGGAAGCCGCGAATCTTGACCTGGTCATCGAGTCTGCCAAGGTATTCCAGCTGATCGCCGCACCAGCGCACGCGGTCGCCGGTGCGGTACTCCGTGCCGTCGGGCCCCGGCCGGAAACGCTCGGCGGTCAGGTCGGGGTGGTTCAGATAGCCGTCGGCGACCGTGCGGCCACCGATCACCAGTTCACCCACCGGCGCCGGGTTACCGTCGGCGTCGACCACCCGGCAGGTCACCCCGTCCAGCGGGGTGCCGATCGGCACCGCGTCGCCCGCCCATCCAGTGAGGTCCGCGACGGTCGCGACAACCGTGGTTTCGGTGGGCCCATAGGTATTGAGCAGCCGCACCGAACCGCCTACCACTGTCTGCCAGCGGCGCACCGCATCGGGGCGAGCCGCCTCCCCGCCGATGATGGTCAGTCGCAGCGTCGCGGGCAGCACGGCTTCGCCCCGGTCGAGCGCGGCCACCAGCTCGTGCCAGTAAGCGGTCGGCAGGTCGAGCACGGTCACGCCGCTCGCCGCGCAGCGGTCGAGGAACAGGTCCGGACGGCTGATCATGTCCTCTTCGCGAAGCACCGCCGCCGCACCACAACTCAGCGGCAGAAAGAGCTCCTCGACGCTTGCGTCGAAACTCAGCGACGCGAATTGCAGCACCCGATCATCGGCATCGAGCCCATACCGTTCGATCGCGGCCGCACAGAACGCCGCCAGCGCCCGCCGGGAAACCACCACACCCTTCGGCCGCCCCGTCGTGCCCGACGTGAAGATCACATACGCGGCATCCGGCCTGGGTACAGCGCCGGTCAAGGCGACGACACCGTCCTCGGTGACCAGCGCCCGCGGCCGGGCATCCTCGATCATCGCGTCCAGCCGAGCCGCCGGATACGCCGGATCGAGCGGCACATACGCCGCCCCCGAACGCAGCGCGGCGAGGATCGCGACGACCGCCGCCCGTCCCCGAGGTAACCGTATCCCCACCAGATCACCGGCTCGAACGCCCTTCGCGCGCAAGCAATCTGCGAAGTCGTCGACCAGAGCGGCGAGCTCGGTGTAGGTCAAGCTGCCGTCACCGTCGACGAGCGCGGTAGCACCCGGCCGACTACTCACCTGCCCAGAAAAGGACTGCCACATCCCGTCCGTCACATCGCATCGGAATGTCCCACCGGCAGCACTCACCGGATCTCCTCGCCTCGATCCAACACCGCGGCAGATGCTATGGCGCAACCGCTCTTCGGACGCTGCGGGCGGAGGGCCTGATGATGTTCTGATGACGCAGGGAGGCATGCGGATTCAGGAGAGCCGACACCTGGGCGTCGGCGATGGCGACGCTGCGTCCGGTGGCACCCACCGCGCGACCTGCGGCAGAGGTTCGCTCCTCAGCGAATCCCTGAACAATTGTCCGGTGTACACCGCGTGATCGGTCCGCCGTGTAGTAGCCGAAGAGGGAAAACTGCGTCGATGATCCATCGATGATGGGTTCGACTCCTGGCACCCTCGAAAGCTACGGCGCAGAACAGTGGATCCGAACGTTGTGCCGGCAAGTAATCCATCAGCGACACAGGGGTTTCGGGGGGTGGGTACGGTGGATGGGGTGGGGCTCGGCGATGGGGTCTCATGGGTGGGCGCGGTCGGATCGGGCGCGGGACGCAGGGAGGGCAGGATGGGCGAGATCGAAGCTCAGGATCAGGTCGAGATGTTGGGCGCGGATTTTTTCGAGGATCCGCACGTGTATTACCGGCGGTGGCGGGAGCGGGGGCCGGTGGTGCGGGTGCAGTTTTCGCGCGGCGTGCCGCAGTGGCTGGTGATCGGCTATGCGGAGGCGCGGGCGGTGCTCGCCGATCCCAGGATGCACAAGAACCTGACCGGGGTGATCGAGGTGTTCCGTCGGAAAGCCTATGAGGGGCTGATGGATTCGGAATCGCTGGCGCTCGTCGGGCACATGCTGAACACCGATCCGCCGGACCATACCCGGCTTCGCAAGATGGTGAACAAGGCATTCACCGGCCGTCGAGTAGCCGCAATGCGGCCGCGTATCGAAGAGATCACCACCGCGCTGCTCGATCGTATGGCCGAACATGATGAGGTCGACCTGCTGGCGGCCTTCGCGGTACCGCTACCGGTCACGGTGATCTGCGAATTGCTCGGGGTGCCGTTCAGCGACCGGGAGTCGTTCCAGCACTGGACGAAGGTGCTGGTCGGGGTGGTCGGCGACGTGGAAGAGCGCCACCGCTGCTCGGCCGAGATGGCGCAGTACCTCGCCGCCCTGGTGCAGACCAAGCGCACCGAGCCGGGCGACGACCTGCTCTCCGGACTGGTGCAGATCCGCGACGGCGGTGACCAGTTGACCGAGAACGAACTGATTTCGATGGCGTTCCTGCTGCTGATCGCTGGACACGAGACCACGGTCAACCTGATCGGCAATGGCACATATGCGCTGCTGCGCAACGAATCCCAGTTTCGGGAATTGCGCGCGGACCCGTCCGGCGTGCCCGCCGCGGTGGAGGAGTTCCTGCGCTTCAACAGCCCGGTCGACTGGGCCACCGTGCGCTACACCTCCGAGCCGGTGCAGGTCGGCGACGTCGAGATCCCAGCGGGCGAACTGGTTTACGTCGCGCTGTCCGCCGCGAACCACGACCCGGCCCGTTACCACGACCCCGACCGACTGAACGTCACCGGCGACGCCGGGGGTCACCTGGCCTTCGGCCACGGCATCCACTTCTGCGTCGGCGCCCCTTTGGCCCGCGTCGAAGCCGAAATCGCCTTCACCGCACTGCTGCAACGCTTCCCGGACCTCACGCTGGCCCCCGACGCCACCACGCCGACCTGGCAGCACAGCCTGCTCATCCGTGGCCTCACCGCCCTGCCGGTCCGGCTGCGCAAGGAGGCGGCGGTTACGACGGGGGAGTGATGGCCAGGTAGACGCTGCTCCAGAGCTGTGCCGCATTGGATTCGGTGACATCGGCTTCACTGGCACCGAAGGGCGCGACGCGATAGCGGCCGTTGTCGAAGCGCCAGCTCCACAGTTCGGAGTTGGCCATCGACTCGGCGGCCTTGATTGCGTCCCACAGGGTGCGCTGGGCGTTCACGAGGCGGTCTCTGACCGGTTGGGGTAGGTCGGTGCGGTCGAGTTGGCGATTGAGACCGCTGGCGAGTGCGGCCTGCACCCAGGACCAGACCACGGTGCCGTGGTAGTCGTGGTTGGTGAACTGTGATTGCAAGGCGGGGTCGGCGAAGACCGGATTCGCCACGACCAACCCGGCTTCGGTGATCAACCCGAGCGGGAACGGGCGGAACATGGCGCGCACCTGCTTGTCGAGGACATCAGGCGGCGGTGCGCCGAACAGCAGGTCGAACGTGTCGTCGGAGTGCGTGATCGGAATCGGTGCGCCGTTGGCGTCCAAGGCGATGGCGGGGAAAGTGATCGGGTTGTTGTCGAGCGAGGCCAGCGCTTCTTGTGCGGTGACGCCGATCTTTCCGGCGTAGGAAGCGACGGCGGCCCTGGCCTGTTCGGCGTCGCGGGTCACGGTGAACAGTCGCGGTGCCTCGGCCCGCCAGGTTTTCGCGGCCGCAGCGGCGAAGGACAGTTCCAGCCGATCGTCGGCGGTCAAGAAGGGATCGAGCACCCCGTGGTCGAGCAGCCGCGCGGTTGCTTCGAGCGCCGCGGGCGCGAGGATGGCGTTGACGTCATAGGGGTAGCGGCCGCCGCCGAGACCGATTCCGCTGTCCCGCCATTCGCCCGAGTCGCGACCGGGCTGCAGGGCGATCAGGTTGCCGTATCGAGGCTCGTCGGCGAAGGCCGCGGTGGTCGACGTGACGAGCCGCAGGTTGCGCACCAACGCTTGACCGAGCAATACGGCCGAGTTGTCCAGTGGCGCACGCAGATAGGCGGACGCCCGTTCGGCGCCGGCCGGATCGTCGAGCAGATGGGCGGCGGCGACCGGCGCGAGCAGATAGTTCTCGTCGACCATGTTGTAGTCGAATATCGGCGCACCACTGAGGGTTCCGCTCTTGCGCTTGTTCGTGAGCACCGCGTACTCCGACAGCGACTCCTCATGCGCGACCTGGCCCTCGGGGCTGAGCCGAGTCAGTACGGAACGAATGCCCGCTTCGATCGCCTCGTGCGCCAGCACCGGTTTCAGCAGCATCATCGAGATCAAGGTGTCGCGGCCGAAATAGGTGTTGAAACGCCACGATCCGGCGAGGAACTTCTCGCGGTAGCTGAGGAAGGTGAGGGTGTTCTTCGCGCCGTCGAGTGGGCGCTCACGGCCGTTGAGCAGTTCGGATCCGGACAGCGGCGTCAACGGGGTATCGCCGGTCGTGGCAGTGACGCGCAGGGCGATCCGGCCGTCGGGCCCGGCGGTGATCGTCCCGTTCGGGGCCACCGAACCGTCGAGGACCTCGAGGCCGAGCTGGTAACCAGGCGCGCCGTCGAGACGGTCTCGTGCCCAGGTGACCGTGTTGTCGGCAATGGTCGGCGCGACCACGAGCTCGGTGGGCACCATCGCGTACTGGTCGTAGTCGCGCAGGACACGAACATTGGACAGAACGGCCTGCTTCGGTATCAACGTCGGCGCGCTGATGGAGGTGTCGAACTCGATCCCGTGTCGAGGGCGGCCCTGAGAATCATTGGACGACTTCGCCTTCAAAGGTGAGTCCAGTACCCAGTCCGCCGCGGCCGCGATGGGCCCGAACCAGACCCCGGTGCCGCTGTTCCCGGCCGGAAACGCCGCCACGATGCGTGGATTGCGGCCCGAACGCAGCAGCAGATGCGCCGCGGTCTTGTCCTCGCGCAGGAAGTAGTTCTGGTTCAGGCCTTCGCGCACCTCGAACCGGAACGCCGTGTCGCTCGGGGTGGACGCGCACCCGGTGGCGAGCAGCAGCAGGAGGACCACCCACACTGCCGCGAATTCGAGCAGCGACCCGCTCCGGCGCCCGGTCCGCAGTGCCTTGACGTGGTGCATGACAGCGCCCTTCCGTCCGTGCTCCGGGAGATCCTTTTCCGAACACGCCGAGCCCGCACAGCACTCGGCTGGGACCATTTCAAATGTATCGCCGATCAATGTTCCAGCTGGACGGAATCGGCGTCTCCGGCCGCGTCATGCGGTCCTAGCTTCGGTCACCGAGGTGCCCCGTGATGGAGTGACGGGTATGACGGATGAGAAGCGGACGCCGGGGGCGCTGTCGGGCATTGTGGTCGCGGACTTCGGCAGGATTCTCGCCGCGCCCTACCTGACCATGCTGTTGGCCGATCTGGGCGCCGAGGTCATCAAGGTGGAGCGGCCGGGCGTGGGCGACGACACGCGGGGGTGGGGGCCGCCGTTCGTGAATGGGCAGGCGACTTATTTTCAGTCGGTGAACCGGAACAAGACGTCGGTCACGCTCGATCTGCGCAGCGAAGAGGGGCAGCGTTACGCGCGGGAGCTGGTGCGGCGGGCCGACATCGTGGTCGAGAACTTCCGTCCGGGGACCATGGCGAAGTTCGGTCTGTCGTACGCGGACGTGCAGGAGTTGAATCCGCGGGCCATCTACTGTTCCTTGTCCGCGTTCGGCGGGGGCAAGGGTGCGGAACTGCCCGGTTACGACCTGCTGGTGCAGGCCGCGGGCGGGCTGATGAGCATCACGGGGCCGGGCGAAGGGGAACCGACGAAGACCGGTGTGGCGGTGGTCGATGTGCTCGCGGGCCTGCATGCGACGGTGGGAGTGCTTGCGGCACTGCGGCATCGGGACGCGACCGGGGAGGGACAGCTGGTCGAGGTGAATCTGCTGTCCAGCCTGCTGGCGGGCATGGTGAACCAGAGCACGGCGTATGCGCTGGCCGGCGTGGTGCCGACCACCATGGGCAACCGGCATCCGTCCATCGCGCCGTACGAGGTGTTTCCGACCGCCGACCGACCGCTCGCGGTGGCGGTGGGCAGCGACGGGCAATTCGGCACGTTGTGCCGGGCGATCGGCGCCGACCACCTGGCCGACGACCCGCGCTTCACCGACAACACGACACGTGTCGAACATGTCGAGGTCCTGGCGGCGGCGCTCGGCGAGATCTTGGCGACGAGGCCCGCCGCGGACTGGGAAGCGCTGCTCACCCCGCTCGGCGTTCCGTGCGGGCCGGTGAACGATATGGCGGGGGCGTTCGCGCTCGCCGATCGGCTCGGGCTCGAGCCGCGCATCCCCTCGGACGGCACCGACATGCCGCCCTTGGTCGCCAATCCGATCACGTTGTCGCGCAATCCGGTTCGTTATACCGCCCCGCCTCCCGAGCTCGGCTCGGGCACCGATCGGGTCCTCGCCTGGCTGGACGAGAACTGATCGCCGCAGCGATCAGTGCGCGCTGACCGCCACCGGAAGCCGAGCCGCCATGCGTCGCGCCAGCAGAATCACCACGTGAGCGCGCAACATGCCGATTGTGCCCGCGCACTGGTCTGCTCGCGCCATGGCGGCGTAGTCGTGCACGTTTTCCGGGTCGCTCAGCAGTTCGTCGAGTTCCATTCCGGCCCTGGCCTGTTCGCGGGTGAGCGCCCGATCGGGCAGCCAGCTGAGCCGCCACGGCGTCCGTCCATGCTCGGCGACGCGAGACGCACATTCCGGACTGATATCACTGGTGATAGACCACTCGGTGCAGTAGAGCGCCATGTCGAACTCCTATAAAAGCTCTCCCGAACGAAATTCGCAGCGATAATTCAGTTTTCGGCATCGCGGCCGGTCCGGTCGGTATCACTGGTAGTAGATCTAGGTCCAAGGTAGAACGTGTAAGCGCAATAGACGACCCCTGAGTCGCATTCTGAAATCGAGTTCAGATTGCGTTAACTGGCAGATCACCACCGATCACGGTGCGATCACGCGATGATCATGCTGTATCACGGTCATGGCGGACGGACTCGTCCGCCGGGCAGCCGTACCGCGCGTCGATACTGCTCAGCCGTCGCCTCGGCGACTCCGGTGAGCTCAGGGGTGATGCAGAGCTCGAACCCTGATCGGCGGCTCGAGCCGGCAACCGTAATACGCTCTCTGCAAGACGGACTCGCTCGCGCAGAAGGTATCTGACGATCCCGAATTTCCCACCCGGTCCGCCGCGGGCGTCACAATCTCTTGTCATGCGGAAATTGTGACTATCGCCCGTGTGGTGACGTTCTGAAATATGTTGTCAGCCGGGGAGTTTGCCGAGCAGCCAGCTGCCGACGCCTTCCGGGTTCTCGTCGAAGTAGTAGTCGTGGATCGCCTGGAGCAGATCGTCGGTGGTGACGAAGCCGTCGCCGTCGGTGTCGAGCCTGCGGTGGCATTCGCGGGCATCGTCGGCAGGCAGGTGCATGAGGGCGCCGGTCCAGCGGGCGTACTCCTCGGCGTTCAGTTTGCCGTCCCCGTCCACGTCGGCGATCGCCATGATCGCCTCGAGGAACGGGCGGTAGCCCTGCTCGAATGATTCCTCGGTCACCAGCAGGCCTTCGGCGAAAGCCTCTTTGTACTCGGCGAGATCGACCGAGCCGTCGATGTTCACATCGCCCGCCGAGGCCAGGCGGCCCCACAGTTGCAGGCTCAGCCGCAGCAACTCTTGTGCGGCAGGCGAATCCGGCTCGTGGCCGAACTCCGTGGCCAGCGCACGCGCCGAGTTCTCGAAGTCGCTGCGCTCGATTCGGCCGTCCCCGTCGAAGTCGAACGTCTCGAATCGGCGCGCCAGCTTGCGTGCCAAGAACTCACTGATCTCCATGACCTGCCCATCTATTCGCATCCGGTGGTGACGTCATCGGCGCGGTAGCCGGTCGGCCACCAGCGGAATTCTCCGCTGATCGCTGTCGCGCCACGCCACGAATCCTGATAACTACCACAATGCCGCCGCTCCAGCAGCTTTCGCGGCGGCGGTCAGTCCTGCGGGAGGGCCACCGACGATCGGTAGTTCGGGCAGCGCTCCAGTTCGCCGTCGTGCGGGCAGGTGAGCAGCCAATGCAGGTACCGTCGTGCGGTTTCGAGTTCGTGCATGCGGGTGTCGATGGCGGACATGTGCGCGTGCACGGTGGCGCGCCAATCGCCGGTGGTCGAGCGGGCGGCGAGCAGGGTGGCGATCTCGTCGAGGCTGAGCAGGCCGGTGGTCTGCCATTGCTTGATGAGGGCGATTCGGTAGAGCTGGTCCTGGTCGTAGCAGCGTCGGCCGGCGCGGCGGTGTGCGGTGATCAGGCCGCGGCGCTCCCAATAGTGCAGGGTGGACAGGGGGATGTCGAAGTGGTCTACGACGGTGGCGATGGGGGTCAGCTGCGGCATTCTTCTAGTTGACCTCAACCCGGGTTGAACAGGCAAGGTAAGCCTAAGTTTGCTGATCAACTCGGAGGGTGAGACTTTGTCGGACGAGCCATATTCCATTACCGCAGCTGCTCGCGCGTTACGTGCGGGGGAGACGACCAGTGTCGCGCTGGTCGAGTCCGCGATCGCGCGGGCCGATCGGGACGAACTGGGTGTCTACCTTTCCCGGTTCGACGAGCAGGCGAGGCAGCAGGCCCGGCGTGCGGACGAGGAGCTGGCCCGTGGTGTCGATCGCGGCGTGCTGCACGGCGTACCCGTCGCGGTGAAGGACACCATTGCGGCGGCTGATGGTGACACGACCGCGCAGAGCGTGGTGCACGATCGTACGTGGGCGGCGGGCCGGGATGCGCCGGTGGTCGCCAGACTGCGGCGGGCCGGGGCGATCATCACCGGCAAGACGACGACGATGGAGTTCGGTTGTGGCGTACCGAATTCCACGGAGCCGTTTCCGTTGCCGCGTAATCCGTGGGATCCGAGCCGTTGGGCGGGCGGGTCCAGTTCCGGTACGGCCAGTGGGGTCGCGGCGGGGCTGTTCCTCGGCGGGCTCGGCTCGGATACGGCGGGCAGTATTCGGATGCCCGCGGCCTTCTGCGGGGTCACCGGGTTGATGCCGAGCTTCGGGCGGGTGCCGAAATCTGGTTGCGTGCCACTGGGTTACAGCTTGGATCGGGTCGGTCCGTTGGCTCGGACTGCGGCGGACTGTGCCGCGTTGCTGGCGGTCATCGCTGGTCCGCATCCGAGTGATCCTGATTCTGTGGGCGTGCCGGATCTGTCGGGCGGTGAATTCGTAGCTGTGCCTGCCGATTTGAATGGATTGCGCGTCGGGGTGGTGCGTTGTGATCAATTCCCGGCTGGTGCCGATCCCGAGTTGGCCAGCGTATTCAACCGCGCTGTCGACGTTCTCGTGGCGTGTGGTGCTGAGGTCGAGGAGGTGGTCCTGCCCTATTGGGCGGAGGTCATTGTGGCGACGGTGGTGAGTGCTACCTGTGAAGGGCTCGCGTATCACCGCGCGATGTTGTCGCGGCGATGGCACGACTATTTCGTGGCCTCTCGGGGATTGCTCGCCAAGGGGGCGCTGGTGTCGGGGGCCGATTACGTTCAGGCGCAACGGGTTCGGCGGGTGGCACAGGGGGCGATCGGTGAGCTGTTCGATCGGGTCGATGTGGTGGTCGGGCCGACGGCGGCCGTCGGTGCGCCGTTGTTCGACGAATTGGTCGATGCGGCGGGCTTTCAGGATGACGCTCGGCTGTTCGGGAAGGTGCATACCCCGTACTGGAACGGGCTCGGCAACCCGGTGCTCGCGGTGCCGATGGGGTTCGGTGCGGGTCACCTGCCGTTGTCGTTGCAGATTGCCGGACACGCGTTCGGTGAGGCGATGATTCTGCGAGTCGGGGAGGTCTTCCAGCAGCGCACCGCATGGCACCGGCAACTGCCGCCGACCTATCGGACGGTGGCGGCATGAGTGAGCCGTTGGGCACCGTTCGGGTGCTGCTGGGCGCGGCCGGACTGCCCGCCAATGAGGCCGAGATGGCTGGTCTCGCAGCGACTTACCCGGAGTACCGCGCTGCCATCGATGCGCTGTATGCCGTGCCTGCCGCGCGATACGTGGACCCCGCGTTGCGGTTTCACGCGCAGGCGCGGATAGCGGAGTGGGACCGGTGAGCGCGAACGCGACGGCGGCACTCCAGACAGGGGCCCGCCGGCGATGGGAGCCGCAGCGGTGGGTTCTGGCGTTGGCCTGCATTGGATCGTTCTCCGTCATCATGGACGCCACGATCGTGTCGGTCACCCTGCCCGACCTGCGTGCCGATCTCGGGTTCTCGCCCGCCGCGCTGCCGTGGGCCGTCAACGCCTACACCCTTGCGTTCGCGGGATGCCTGCTGTTCGGTGGACGCTGTGCGGATGTGTTCGGGCGCCGCCGAATCATGCTCGTCGGGATGGGGATCTTCACGGTGGCGCGCGTTGCCGTCGGGCTCGCCGGGTCGCCTGCGTTCCTGTTGGTGGCGCGAGCGGTGCAAGGGGTAGGTGGTGCACTGTTGATGCCGGTGACCTTGTCCATGCTGACCACCACATTCGTGGAGCCGGCGGCCCGCGCTCGTGCACTGGCGTTGTGGAGCGCGGTGGGTGCCGCAGGCGCCGCGAGTGGACCGGTGATCGGTGGACTGCTCACTCAAATGGCAGGGTGGCGCTGGGTGTTCTTCGTCCTCGCCCCACTAGGTGTGGTCGGGATGATCGGCGCGATTCTCGTTCTGCCCCGGCAATTTTCGGGAGATGCCCGATCGCGATTGGACGTGATCGGCGCACTACTGGTCACCGCAGGCATCACCGGAGTGGTGCTCGCCATCATGCGCACGGCCGCCGCCGGCTGGACCGACCGCACAGTGCTCGGCCCGCTACTGGCCGGATTCGCCCTGCTCTCCCTCTTCGCCGCCCACCAAACGTACTGGGCCGCAGACCCGATCCTGCCACCCGCCATCTTCCGGCTCCGCGCAGTCCGTAGCGCGAACATCGTAATGTTCCTCCTGGGCGCAGGCTTCCTCGCCAGCCCGGTACTCCTGTCCCTGTATCTCCAAGACGTGCAAGGCTATTCAGCACTGCTGGCCGGAGTCGGCTACCTACCCGTCGGCGCGGCAATGGTCGCCGGCTCACGCTCAGCAGGCTGGCTCAGCGTCCGCCTCGGCCCACGCAACGCCACCATCCTGTGCTGCACAATCGGCGCCGCCGGCCTAGCCAGCACCGCCGCCAGCATCGCACTCCACGCCTCTTACCCCTGGACAGTCCTCCTATCCGGCACCATCCTCGGCTACGGCACCGCCGCCGCCTTCACCCCCCTCACCATCGCCGCCACCGACAACGTTCCCCCCACCCGCAGCGGACTAGCCGCCGGCATCTTCAACACCGTCCGCCAGACCAGCGGCGCAGTAGGCCTAGCCGCGCTGAGCGCAATAGCCCTATCCGCAGGCTACGCAGCAAGTTTCGCCGCCAGCGCAGTCTGCCTAGCCGCCGCCTCCCTGGCCGCAACGCTCACCATGCCCCGGAGTCGGGATGCTGCGGGCTAAGGTTCCTGCTGCGGGATGGGCCGGGCGACCCGGCCGCGGACGGGCGTCAACAGAGTTGGTGCTCCCAAAAAGTGCGAGTCGGCAGCTTGCCGCACATTCCGATCAGACAGTCCGATGCCTGTTCAGTACTTCCTTCACCGCGTCGGTGACGGGCGGATCTTCGGACAAGCTGGTCCAGGTGTAAGCGTCGTGTTCGGTCAGCTCGACCGGCTCGGGATCGACCACATCGACGGTGAAGTTGAACTGCCTGCTTTTCTTGCCGCTGCCGGATTGATAGTCGAACTCGCCCAGGTACTTTCGGATGCCTGCGATGTCGAGTCCGGTTTCCTCCTTCACTTCCCGGATGAGGGCTTGGTCGAGGGCTTCACCCGGATCGACCTTTCCGCTGGGCAGTTCCCAGATACCGCCCATAAAATCGTCTGCCGGTCGTTGCAACAACAAGACTTTGCCGTCGTGCGCGACGACCGCGCCGACGACGAGCTGTTGCACCTGGTCGCGTTCGGCGTCGCTGGCCAGCGCCTCCAGCAGCGTGGTTTCGATCATCAATCTTTATCCTTTCAACTCGGTGTGGTGCTCGGTAACTTTGCGGATGCCTTCGATATAGCGATCAACGATCGCCAGGTCTTGTTCCCTGTGCCAGACAGGCAGTTTGAGCGTGGCGTGGTGGAGCTGCTCGGCACGCGGGTAATCGCCGGGCGCGTAGGCCAGTTTGCCGGTGAACGCCGGGAACAGCGGTCCTGGCTCCTGAAACAGCGGCAGCAGGTTCAGCGGACAGGTGGAACCTGGACGATCGACCTCGGTGCAGCCTTCGGCCAGCAGTGCCGCATGGAAACGTTCGACCGGCACCTCATCGAAGGGGCCGGCGTCGTATTGCATGGCGAGCCCGTACCAGGACGATCGAACACCTGGTTCGGCCTGCGGCGGCGTCAGGCCAGGCAATTCGCGGAGTTTGTCGGTGATGTATCCGGCGATACGCTGACGTCCATCGACATAGTCATCCAGGTGTGAAAGTTGTTCCAGGGCAATCGCTGCGGCCAATGGATGGATGCGGAGTTTGAGGCCCGTGCCGGTGACGGCGTAGCGGTGCAGTGCGCTGTCGGAGGGGATCTCACTGCGGCAGCGCTTGTTGTATTGCCCGTGCAGCAGGACTCGGTGATACACCTCGGCGTCATCGGTCAGCACGAAGCCACCTTCGCCCGCGGACAACGGCTTGGGTCCATTCATGCTGAATGCGGCAGCGCGTCCAAAGGTACCGACTTTCTTGCCGTCGACGCTTGCCCCGTGAGCGTGGGACGCGTCTTCGAGCAATTGCAGGCCATAGGTCTCGGCGAGCTGCTTCAGGCTTTGAACTTGGGCTGGCATGCCCCACATGTGCGTCACCACAATGGCTTTGGTGCGGTCGGTAATCCGCCGTGAAACGTCGTGCGGATCGAGATTGCCCCTGGCGTCGCAGTCTGCCAACACCGGTCTCGCACCGAGATGCAGCAGCGGGGTTGCCGTGGCGAAGAAGGTGTAGGCAGGCACGATGACTTCGTCACCCGGCCCGATCCCGCACGCGGCGTACATCGAGTACAGGGCGGCGGTGCCCGAGCTGGTGAGGACGGCATACTGCACGCCGAAGTAGCTCTGTAGGGCGTCTTCCAACTCAGCGATCACGCCGGATCGGTTGTAGATGGAGATGCCATCATGCAGTTGGTCGAGCACCACGCTGGCGGTGGCGTCAGACAGTGGAGGCCACGAAAAGTGTGGTGCCGCTTCATTGATGACTGGTGTGCCGCCGAGAAGGGCCAAAGAAGAAGTCACAGTAACTCCTTTGGGTTGATGGAACTGCGAGTACGCGCGGCCTCGTAGCAGGCCGCGACGAAAGCCATATGGGCCAGGTTGTCGGCAGGACTGCTGAGGTTCGGTCGGGTGCCATCGATGACGCGGCGGAAGTAGTCGATCTGACACGCCGCAGCCGATGGCCAGGCTTGCTCGCGCCGAAGCGACTCGATGACCTCACCGCCGTTGGTCAGCCGGCGAATGCAACCACGCTCCAGGTGAACGATGCCGTCTGAACCGATCAGCCGGATCTCCTCGGCCTTGGGGCCGACGAAACGCGATAACAGCAGCGAGCCGTACATGCCCGTGTCATAGGAGAAGTGAACGAGCGCAGTGTCTTCGGCGTCATAACTACGATCCGGCCGAGCACCGATCGATAGGTGGGCTGTGATGCTGTCCGGTAGGCCGAAGTACCACAAAATCAGGTCGATCAGGTGGTAGCCCATATCGATGACGCAGCCGCCTCCAGCCTTGGCCGTGACGCCACGCCAGCCATCGGAAGGGTCTTCCACGTACACGGTGTAGCGAGCGTCCACCAGAAACGGCGTCCCGATCTGATCAGCGAGCTGGGTAAAGCTGCCGTAGATGGGGTTGAACCGGCGCTGCAGCGTGACCATCAACTGGATGCCGGACTGTTCGCACAGGTCAGCCAGCTCAACGGCCTCGACCAAACCGGTGGCGAACGGCTTCTCCTTGAGCACGTGAACCCGATGTTCCGCGGCGGCCTCGATCACACTTCGCCCGACATCGTGCGGCACGCAGACGATGACAAAGTCGAGCTGCTCGACGTTCAACATCTCCCGGAAATCGGTGTAGCCCGACACCTGATACCGCTGCCTCTGTTCGGCCACGATCCCCGGATTCTCATCACAGACGGCGACAAGCTCGGCCGTGCTGGAAGCGAGCAACCCCGGCAGATGGTCATCCACTGCCTGGCGGCCGAGACCAACGACGCCAGCTCGTAGCACCGAACGGCACCGGGCAGCGAGTCTGCTTGTGCGCCAGGACAGTTCGACCTCCGGTCTACTGACACAGGGCGCTATCGCACTGCCGATGGTGGCTCGAAGCGATTCGCACGATCTCATTTGAATCCCCCAGATTGGTGAGGCGGTGCTCGTGATGGTCAGCTTCCAGCCTCGGCGCTGACGAGGTCCGGGAAGAGGGCAAGTTACGGGGCAGAAAGCCGTCCTTCCGCGTCGTGTGAGCGCGGCTGGATAAACTGAGCCAGACCGATACTCGGCGAGGGGCACATGCCACCAAACGTGCATCTGCAACGGCGACGCGAGGCGACACCGTCACGCGTCGAATCTGGGCGTGCAATGAGCCGTGCGGAACTGGCGGAAGCGGTCAACCACTACCTGTGGCGGACACACCAGCAGCGCTGCGACCTCGATGCCCGCACCATCGCCCGCTACGAGCGCGGCGTCGTCCGATGGCCGAACGAGCGCTACCGCGAAGCGTTCCGCGCCGTCCTCGGCGCAACCGACAGCGAACTCGGTTTCCTCCCCTGCCGTCAACGACGGGAAGCCACCGAGTCTCCCGATGGCACGCTGGCGGTCAATTTGTTCAGCCCGTTCGATCCTGGCGTCGGCCCCACCATCTATCTCGGGCTGAATACAACAGACGACAAGCCAGTCAGCCGGGTTGGCCGGACGGAAGTGGAGCAGGTGCAGACCGCCACGCGAGCGGCTGCCCAGGCCGAGAATCTGCATGGTGGCGGCTCGGCCAGCCTTGCCGCAGGCGCACACCTCACCCGGTTCGTCCGGCTGCTCGACGGGCATTCCGCACCGCCGACCCGGCGTGCGCTGCTCGAAGCACTCGGGAACCTCAGCAGCGTCGCCGGTTACGCCGCCTTCGACATCGGCGACTACCCGGTAGCCGAACGCAGGTTCCGACTAGCGCTGTGGTGTGCCGACAACGCCGGATCCTGGGAACTACGCGCCAGCGCCTTGGCGGATATGGCCCGAAAGATGGCCTACATCGGGAACGCCGACGGTGCACTGTCGTTGATCGAACTCGCTCAGGTCCGCTCAGATCGTCTGTCCGCCACCGCCCGCGCGATGCTCAGCGCACTGCGTGGTCAATTCCTGGCCGTAGCAGGGCGGACCCAAGAGGCACTAACTGAAGTCGCCACGTCTGACGAGCATTTCGCTGACCGCACGCCGGCCACCGACGCCCCGTGGCTGTGCTACTACGACACCGCCGAACACCTCGGCAGCACCGGGAAGGCATTGATTCCTGTCGCGAAAGCACGGCGGCGTATCGACCTGGCAGCACCGAGGATTCGCGAAGCCGTTGCGCTACAAGGAACGCAGTATCCGCGGTCGCGGACCTTCTCGCTTACTCGATTAGCCACGCTGACAATGCAATTGGATGATCCAAGGGAAGCCGCCGCCATCGGCCTGCAAGCTACCCAGCAAGCCACCGCCTTTCGCTCACAACGCATCCAGAACGAACTCCGCACCCTGGCAGCGGCCGCCGCACCTCGGCGACGGATGACCGAAGTCGCAGAACTGCGGTATGCCATCGCCAACAGCGCACCAACAGGTTCGGATCAATGAGGTCGCCCGGCTCGCGCACCTCGGCCGACGAGGTGCTGGCCAAAGCTGCGGAAGTCAGTGGTGTCGATCTGCGTGGTGCCGAACTCATTCGCGACGGCTCACACGCAATCTACCGATTGGCCGATGACATCGTCGCCCGGATCGGACAAGCAGGCAGCATCGATGACGCCCAACGCGAACTCCGGATTTCCCACTGGCTCAACGCTTCTGGCATTCCAACTGTCGAGGCCGAAACCTCACTGACGCAACCTGTCATCGTCGCCGACCGTCCCGTCACATGGTGGCGTTTGATCCCTGACCACCGCCCATCGACACCAAGCGAACTGGGCGCAATGCTGCGGATGCTGCACGCTCTGCCGCCGCCGACCGAATTCGAACTTCCCGCCTACGACCCCTTCACCGGACTCGAGGAACGCATCGACACCGCAGTCATGCTCGATCAGGACGATAGAACGTGGCTACTCCAGCACTACTCACGACTACGCGCCGAATACGAGACTTTGCCAAAAGCCCTCATGCCCTGCGTAATTCACGGCGACGCCTGGCAAGGCAACCTGGTAGTGCCGCCCTCAGGCATCCCGACAGCGCTCGACCTCGACAAGATGTCGATCGGCCGACCCGAGTGGGACCTCATTCAGCTAGGTGTGGACTACACCGATTTCAGCCGCGTGCCCGACGGCGACTATCGGTCTTTCGTCGAGGCTTATGGCGGCTATGACGTCACAGAGTGGCCAGGATTCCGGGTCCTAGCCGACATCCAAGAGCTCCGATGGGTCGCGTTTGCCGTCGCCCAATCGGCAGGCAACGACATTGCAGCTCGGCAAGCGAAGCACCGAATCGCGTGCCTGCGCGGGCAGGTTCCGCGGCCGTGGCGATGGGAGGCGCTGTGAGGAGCCTGGACCTTGACCGTTCCTGCAGCGCCCCGACGCCGGGTGGCGCTTTGTCGCTCTAACGAGTCTGCCTGCCGCGTCAGATGCGTTGACCTACAGCGCTGATCGAAGGGCTACGGGTAGACCGGGGCTGGGGAGGTGGGGAGGTCTACTTGGCTGGCGATGTTTCCGCGGAGGGGGAGGAAGGTTCCTTGGCGGAGGGATTGTTCGATGTCTTCTAGGGAGTGGCCCTTGGTTTCGGGGACGAAGAAGAAGACGAATATCAAGGAGAGGAGGTTGAAGAGGGCGTACATGATGAAGGCGGGGCCGAGACCCAGGGTGTCGATGGTGGTCAGGGCGGTGAGGGTGAGGAAGAGGTTGGAGCCCCAGAGGGCTACGGCGTGCAGGCTGGTGGCGCGGTCGCGGATGCTGAGGGGGTAGAGCTCGGAGCCGAGGAGCCAGCCGACGGCTTGCAGGCCGGCGGCGTTGCAGGCCATGTAGGCGAGCATGAGGGCGAGGGTGAGGTAGCGGTTGGGGTGGGCGGTGAGGACGAAGATCAGTCCGAAGCCGAAGAGGAACAGGGTGGCGCCGGGGATGAGGGTGAGCATGAGCCGGCGGCGGCCGACGACGTCGACCAGGCGTTCGCCGACGGCGGTGAAGATCAGGTAGACGGCGGCGATGCCGAGGCCGGACCAGATGACGAGCCCGGTGCTGAAACCTGCTGCGCTGCCGAGGATTGTGTGCGAATAATAGATCATCATCTCCAGCCCGGAGAGCTGGGTGAAGGCGGCGATGCCGAGGCCGGCGACCAGGGCGGGGCGGGCCCACCGCTGGGTCAGGTTGGCCCACCCGCCACGGGATTCCTTGTTCTCCTGCTGGGAGATCGCCCAGATCTTCAGGGTCTCGTCGACGGCGGCCGACCGGTTCGGGCGCATCCAGCGCAGCACGACCCGAGCCTTGCCGACGGTGCCGTTCTCGATGAGCCAGCGCGGCGTCTCCGGCAATTGCAGCATCGCGACGGCCAGCACGATCGCGGGGATGACCGCGATACCGATCATCCACCGCCAGTCGTCGCTGGCCTCGAAGGTGTCGCCCGCGACAACGCTGACCAGGTTGGCGAGGAAGATGCCGACACCGATGGCGAGGTTGAAGAAGGTGACCATCGCGCCGCGGCGGTGGGGCGGGGCGAGCTCGGCGATGTAGGTCGGCACGATCTGTGAGCAGGCGCCGACCGCGAGGCCGAGGAAGAACCGGCAGATTGTCATCATCCACGCGTCTACCGCCAGCGCACAGGCGATGACACCCACGGCGAATACGCAGGCGATGATGAAGATGGTTTTCCGCCGGCCCAGCGACTTCGACAGGGATCCGCCGATGAGGGCGCCGACGACGGCTCCGGCGAGAATGGCGGCGGTGAGAATCTCCTGCTGGGTGTGGCCGATGCCCCACTGCGCGGACATCTTGGGCAGGGCGCCCGAGATGATCCCGGTGTCGTAGCCGTAGAGCATGCCGCCCAGGGCGGCGAACAGCGCCACGATCAGGACATTACGATTGGCATTCTGCTTTTCGTCCCGCGTCGCTTTCTCCGGCGCGGAAATAACCATTTCGTAGCCATCGAGGTTGCGGCGGCGCAGGCGCGGAATGAAATTCCTGCGTCTGCTTATTGTCGAACGCTCGCTGGGCATACGCCCCAGTCGACCGTGCGCGCCCGACCAGCGCAAACGTAGCGGTCGTATTTGTGAACAGTATTACTTTCACGTTTGGCGTATTGCGTAGTTTCGGAGTATTGCGGCAGTTCTCGCACATCGGCGAGAACTGCCGCAGCGAAACTATCTGGCCGCCTCGACGGGAACGGGCTGGTCGGCCGCAACTGTCTTGGTCCGCCCGGCGGTGAGGACCACCACCAGGACCGCGGCAATCAGGCTGGTTGTGGCGATGATCGAAGCCACCCGACCGGTCGCGTCGCCGGTCGAGACACCGATCTGCCCGAAGACGACGGTCGCCACCGCCGCCCCGATAGCCCCGCCGAGGTTGTGGAACGTCCACGAGGCACCCACCGCGAAGCCGGATCGGTTCGGCGGCACGGTCGAAATGGCCAGCACGGTCGCGGGTCCCAGCACCAGGGCCCACCCCGCGCCGAACAGCACCAGCGCGACGAAGAGGACGGCCAGTAGGTCGCCGAAGGCGGACCAGGCGATGCCCGCTCCGGCCAGGGTCAACAGCCCGAACCCCCACGGCAGCAACGAATGTGCGCCGAACCGATCAACGAACCGCCCCGCGACCGGCGAGGCGAGCGCGAGCGTCCCGCTGACGAGCAGCAGCACGAATCCCGCTTGGCGCACGTCGAAGTCGCGTCCCTGCGTGAGGTACGTCGGAATCACCAGCAGTGCAGCGGCATAGAACAGCCCGAGCGAGAAATCCGAGACGATCGCGGCGACGAATCGCCGATCGCCGAACAGCGCCGGATCGATCAACGGATTCGCCGCCCGCCGCTCCGCGACGATGCCCACCGCGACCGAGACGACCAGGACGACCGCGGCGATCAGGACCCAGGGTGAAAGCCATCCCCGCAGGTCGCCCAGGACGAAGATGCCGACAGCCGACACCACGGCGAACGCGACAACGACCTGTCCGGCCCGGTCCGTGCCGCCGGTGGTGTCCGGCGGCACCCGGGGGACCGCGAAGGCAATCGCGACCAGGGCCGCCAGGCCGAGCGGAATGTTGATCCAGAAGATCGACTGCCAGCCGAGACCGGGCACCAGCAAACCGCCGAGCACCGGACCGATGGCCAAGCCAAGACCGTTCACCGAGTACAGCCAACCGATGGCCTTGCCTCGATCACCCGGCGGGAACAGCGATTCCACCAGCGTCGAGGTGCTCGTGTAGAGCACGGCACAGGCCGCGCCCTGCACGAAGCGCGCGACGAGCAAGATGCCGATCGACGAGGCAGCCGCCGCCCCCGCCGACGCGACCACGAACAGCGCGAGCCCGAACAGCAACACCTTTCGCCGTCCGAGGTGATCGGCGACGCGCCCCGCCGTGACCATGAACATCGACAGCGCCATCAGGAAAACGCCGAGGGTCAGTTCGGTGTTCGACGTACCCGCGTGTAAATCGGCCCCGATGGCGGGCAGCGCGGTGGTGACGATGGTGAGGTCGATGCACCCCAGAAACGACGCCACCGCCAGTCCACCGAACCCGATGACGCGCCGCCGGGCCGGGATCTCGAGGGTCACAGCTGCGCCTCCGCCGCGGAGTTCAGCGCCGACTTGCGCTTCTTGAATCGCAAAGGGAGCCAAGCGACGCGGTCCGGATGCTCGGGTTCGACGAACAGTTCCCGCGTGCGCCCCATCGCGGCGGAGATGCGCTGTGGGTAGATCACGAAGTCGAAACCCTCGTGCGCCCACAGCGGCATGATGATCGGGCATTCCTCCAAAAGATATGCGCGGCAGGAGGTCCGGACCGCCTCCTGGTCGACGTCGGGTTCGCGGGTCAGCCGCCGCTCGATGAATCGGTCGATGGTGCTGTCGATGGCATGCCGATACGGCTCATCGGTCTCGTAGGCGTGCTCGATGGCGTCGTAGAGATCGCCGTAGCGGGGATGGGACAGCGCGAAGTCCCAGCGCAGAATGTTTGTCGGGCAGTCGATCTGGTCCAGGTAGCTCTGGTTGCGGGCGATCCACTGGTCGCCGGCGATGCGCGCCCGAGCGTGCCGGTCTCTATCGGTGCCACCGCTGAGGTTGTGCCTTTGCAAGGTGTCCGCCACGGCGATCGCGCAGCGCCCGAAGTTCGAGCGATTGATCAAATCGATGGTGGCGGCGAGCTTTTCACCCTCGTGGTAATCCGCGCCGACGCTGACCAGCAGGACGGTGGAGCGGCCGTCGGTGGTGATGCCGTCCGAGCGTAGGTCGTAGGCGGCCTTGTGTGACGCCGAGAGCAGCGTAGTCGTGGTCATCAGCTCCACACCTTCAGCGACTCGGCCGGATCGGTGACCCCGATGAAGAGGCCGATGGTGATGCGGGGGCGGTCCTGGGAAGGCGCGACCGCGTGCACCCGGCGCGGATCGATGAAGATCGCATCGCCCACATTCGGCGTGATGACCAGCGCCGGATCGCCCACTGCGGCACGGTCGATGCCGTAGACGCGGTCGCCGGACCGGTCTCGATATTCGCTCTCATCGGGATAGTCGTCCCAGATCTGTAATTCGCCGCCCCGCTCCGGCACGTCCACATAGACATTCACCGACAGTTGCCGAGTGATGCGAATATCGAAGTCCGACGGCAGGTTGCGGCCCACGTTGTCGGTGTGCGGCTCCAGATCCACCCCCGCCAGCTGATAACGCGCGACACCGGCGAAGAAGGCCTGTCCATCGCGCCGCAGCAAACTCGCCCCGGCCGGCCAGCTCTCGTCGAGCAGCAGCCGAAGGTCGTCCGCGGGGTACGAATACGGCGCGGCGATCTCGCGCAGCCGATCGATATTGTCGCGCGCCTCGTCGAAGTACCGGGCGCGCCCGGCGTCAGTGCTCGTCTCCGAGAACGCGTGCCCGATCCGCCGGAACTGCGGGTCGGTGGCCAGCGGACCGTGGTCCTGCCTGCCGACGAAAGCCTTGCGCACGTGGTCGAGCGCGTCCGGCCGGACGAAGCCGGCGAGTCGCACGGCGTGCACGTCGCCGTTCAGCAGTGCGGTCAGCGATTCGTGATCGAATCCCTGTCTGGTGGTGTCCAGCACGCGGTCTCCGAGAGTTGGCGTGGCCGTGGTCATGTCGTTCCCCTCTGGTTGTCGCTCGATGGACCGGGCACAGGCCCGGGCACGAGAGGGGAGGGCGTTTCGGACATGAGTCGACCCCCGTCTCTCGAGAGGGCTCCAGCACACCGACGGAGCCCGCGCTTGCCCGGACCGCTCGACGCGGCTCGGCCTGGTCTTGACCCGGGGCACCCCGCCGCGGTTGGAGGGTTGCCGGCCAGCTAGCCGGGGACTTGACGCTGGCACTCTTGACCTGAGGTAAGCGTGCCGCCCGCCAGAAGCGTTGTCACGCTTTAGAATCGCCCTGAGTTATGAATCCGGATGGAAGGATTCGACCCGGCGATGCGCAACGTCGCACCAGGTCAGCCGCCGAGCAGGCCGAGGCCGCGCAGTTCGAGCGCGGCCAGGCGGCGCACCGTGGCGTCGTCGCCGCGCCGCCAGGCGTCGACCACGTCCGGGTCGATCCGGTCCAGCTTGCGCAGCGGCTGATTGGCGAGGGCGCGCAGGGCGAGCAGGTCGCGTCCGCCGGGGACGGCGCGCAGGCGGGCTGCTGTTGCGGCCCTGCGTATCCAGCGCACCCGCAGTGGCAGCCAGAGGAACAGCACCAGCCCGAGCGGGACGATCAGTAATCCGACGGCGAGGGCCATGGCGAGATCGTTGACCACGGCCTGCTGGTCGCTGCCTGCCTCCGCCATGGAGCGTGCCGCCGCGGCCGCGCGCTCGAAGGGGGAGGTGAGATCGTCGCCCACCATCGGCACTCGGCCGACCTTGCGGCCGACATCACCGAGGCTGTCCGCCATGCCGTCACCCGCGCCCTCCATCTTCTGGCCGGGCACACCGAGCTTCTGCACCAAGTCGTGTACCCAGAGCGCAGCCGTGACCGAGACATAGACCCAGGCCACCACCAGCAGATCCGTGACCAATTGGCGGGCGGCGACGGAAGCCCGATCGGCATAAATCCTCACCCGCTCGGAATTCCCCGGCGAGCCGATCGAAAACAGCACTATGCCACGATCAATGGCGCGGCAATACCGTTCAGAGGGCCCCTTGGCGCGCCGATCGCCAGAGATCGACTTCGCCGTCATCGTCGAGCAACGCGTCGATTTCGGCGAGCTCATCGGTGCTGAATTCGAGATTGCCGAGGGCGGCGACGTTTTGCTCGAGCTGTTCGGTGGTGGACGCACCGATCACCAGCGACGTGACCCGGTCGTCGCGCAACGCCCAGGACAAGGCCAGCTGCGCCAGCGTCTGCCCGCGCCGGTCGGCGACCGCGCCGAGCTTGCGCAACCGATCGATCATCGCCGGGGTGAGCAATTCGTTCTGGAACGACTTACCTTGGGCAGCACGCGATTCCGGCGGAATGCCGTCGAGGTACTTCGAGGTGAGCAGCCCCTGCGCGAGTGCGGTGAACCCGATGACACCGAACCCTTGCGCATCGGCCGCGTCGAGCAGCCCCTCGGTCTCGATCCACCGGTTGAGCATCGAGTACGACGGCTGGTGGATGAGCAGGGGAGTGCCGAGCTCCCGCAGCATGGTGGCGATAGTGACCGAATCCTGTGCGGTGTACGAAGAAATTCCTACGTACAGCGCTTTCCCTTGACGGACAGCGGTATTCAGTGCCGCCGCGGTCTCCTCCAGCGGAGTCGTCGGGTCGAACCGGTGCGAATAGAAGATGTCGACATAGTCGAGCCCGAGCCGGGTCAGCGACTGATCGAGCGAGGCGAGCAGATACTTGCGCGACCCACCACCCTGCCCGTATGGACCGGGCCACATGTCCCAGCCGGCTTTGCTGGAGATGACGAGTTCGTCGCGATACGGTGCGAGATCCTCGCGCAGAATGCGTCCGGCGTTGATCTCCGCCGCCCCGTACGGTGGCCCGTAATTATTCGCCAGGTCGAAATGCGTGATGCCCAGATCGAAGGCGCGCAACGCGATTTCGCGCTGGGCGAGGTAGGGGCGGTCGTCCCCGAAGTTGTGCCAGAAGCCGAGCGAGAGCAGCGGCAGATCCAGGCCCGAGCGCCCTGACCGGCGATAACGCATCGCGCCCTCGTACCTGGCTGGTTCGGGAACATATGCCATGGAGACCTCCTCATCAGCTGCACGGACCGTTCCATACTGCCTGAAGGGTGCGCGGCGAGAGCTCGAGCCCGGCTGATCGGCAATCGGGGAATCCATTCCCCAGTTATTCCTCAGTCGAGTTGCCGGACCAAATGTGGTTCCTTGATGAGGAATTCGACAGACCGAAGTGCGGCCCGCGCCGTCCGGGTCGAAATCGCGAACCACTCGAGGAGCTTTGCCATGCCCTTGTTACGACGCATGTTCGCAATCATGCTCGGCGCGTTGATCATCGTCGCGATGTCGGTCGCCACGGGATCGGCCGCGCCCACCGAAGAACGAGAAGTGTTCTCCCCGGACGGCACGATCGGCCGCGTGGTCCTGCCGGTCCGGCCGGAAGCCCCGGCGCCGCGCTCGGCGGTGCAGGCCGACGTGGTGACGATCCAGCAGACCGGGCCGTCCAGTCAGCGGTTCGATCTGGTGTTCGTCGGCGACGGATACACCTCGAGCCAGCTCGACATCTACAAGCAGCACGCCGTCAACCGGTGGAACGAGATCGCCCAGGTCGAGCCGTTCAAGACCTACAAGAACTCGTTCAACGTCTGGGCGGTCAATGTGGTGTCCCAGCAGTCCGGCGTGGACAACGATCCACGCGGCACCATGCGGAACACCGCCCTGGACATGACGTTCTGGTGCGGCGGCACCGAGCGGCTGCTGTGTGTGAACGAGACCAAGGCTTTGCAGTACGCCCGGTTGGCGCCCGAGGTCGACCAGGTGGTCGCGCTGGCCAACACCACCAAATACGGCGGGGCAGGCGGCAAGGTGGCGACGTCGTCCGGCGGCAACGCGCAGTCGGGGCAGATCGTGGTGCACGAGCTCGGGCACTCGGTGGCCGGCCTGGCCGACGAGTACGACTACCCGAACGACCGCTACACCGGGCGGGAGCCGCGTGAGGTGAACGCCTCGACCTACACCAGCGCGCAGATGCAGCAGAACAAGGCCAAGTGGTACCAGTACCTCGGCAAGGCGTCGCCGGACGGCGGCGTGGTCGGCACCTACGAGGGCGCGGTCTACCACAAGCGCGGCGTGTACCGGCCGACGCAGAACTCGCTGATGCGCTCCCTCGGTCGTGAATTCAACCTGATCGGGCTGGACGCGATGAAGGCCGCGATCGAGCGCAAGGCCCCGCCGACCCAGCACTGATTCATCACCGGATGCCTCGGCCGCCCCGGCCGGGGCATCCGAGGTAATTCCCCTGAGCCAGCAGGTATTTCGAGTCTCGCACGGGAGCACCTCGTGATGAGTTGTGAAGGAGAACGCAATGGCATCCAGACAGCATCAGCACAGACGTGACCGGGGCGGGCCGCGCACCCGCGTGGTCGCGGCCCTCGGGTGGACCGTGCTGACCCTGCGACGGTTATCGCGGCTGGCCCTGTTGGTCGTGGCCGCGGCACTGCTCCTGTCCGGCGCGCCCGCGCTGGCCGACCCGACGAACGGCCCGGATGTCAGCGGCGGCGAGGCACAGCCGACCTTCAACCCGAAAGCCCCGGTCCGGCAGGACCTTTGGGTGCGTGCCCCCGTGGACAGCGACCGGGACGGCAAGGACGACGAGGTGCACGTCCAGGTCGTCCGTCCGGCCGGCGCCACCGGCAAGCTGCCGGTGGTGTACCAGGCGAGCCCGTACTTCTCCGGCGGTAACGACGTCGCCAACCACAACGTGGATGTCGAGCTGTACGTGCCCGACGGCGCGGATGGACGGCGCATGGCCCCGGCGCCGGGCGAGCTGCGCGCGCGGGTGGCCGAGGACCTGCGGGTCGCGGGCATCACAGTCGCCAACGGCCAGATCACCTGGCAGTACGAGGAATTCTTCCTGGCTCGCGGCTACGCCGTGATGTACGGCGAGTCGCTGGGCACCGGCACCTCCACCGGCTGCCCGACCTCGGGCGCGCGCAACGAGA
The DNA here is from genome assembly GCF_900269665.1 of Nocardia suismassiliense. Lineage (GTDB taxonomy): Bacteria > Actinomycetota > Actinomycetes > Mycobacteriales > Mycobacteriaceae > Nocardia > Nocardia suismassiliense. Next base: position 5,013,916 of record NZ_LT985361.1, on the reverse strand, counting down.
CCATCGGCGCGCGGGCCCCGATCGACTGGCTCAACGGCCGGGCGAAGGCGCGGGACGCGCAAGGTAAAGCGGTAGTGGCCAATTGGGCCAGCGGCAAGGTCGGCATGATGGGTGTGTCCTACAACGGGACGCTGCCCAACGCCGTCGCCGCCACCGGCGTGCCCGGGCTGGAAGCCATCGTGCCCATCGCCGCGATCAGCAGCTGGTACGACTACTACCGCGCGGCAGGCGCGGTGGTCGCTCCCGGCACCTACCAGGGCGAGGACGCGGACGTGCTGGCCAAGTACGTCTACACCAGGGCGGATCGCAACATCTGCGCACCGGTGATCGACAAGCTGCAGAAGGATCAGGACCGGGTCACCGGTGATTACATCGGCTTCTGGAACGAGCGCAACTACCTCAACGATGTCGGCAAGGTACGCGCCGCAGTGCTGGCCGTGCACGGTCTCAACGACTTCAACGTCAAGACCAAGCATGTCGCGCAGTGGTACGACGCCCTGAAGAAAGCCGGTGTGCCGCACAAGATCTGGCTGCACCAGTCCGGCCACACCGACCCGATCAGCCTGCGCCGGGACGAGTGGTTGCGCACCGTGAACCGCTGGTTCAGCAAGTACCTGCTCGGCCGGGACAACGGGATCGACCGCGAGCCCAAGTCCACCATCCAGCGTGAGGACAAGTCTTGGGTGAACGAGCCGGAATGGCCCGCACCGGCCACCTCGGCCGCGACCGCGGTGTTCCAACCGGGCGGCCGCAATACCGGCGGACTCGCCACATCCGGACCGGGGCGCGTCACCGAATCGCTCGACGATGACGCGACGAAGCTGGCCTCGACTCTGGTCGCGGCACCGAGTTCGCCGAACCGGTTGGCGTACTTCTCCAAGCCCACCACGGCTCCGCTGCGGATCAGCGGCACGGTCGACGTCGCCCTCCGGCTGTCCTTCCAGCGTCCGGCGGCCAATGTGACTGCGCTGCTGGTGGATCGGGCCCCCGACGGCAGTTCGCGGATCGTCACCAGAGGGTGGGTGGACCCGCAGAATCGGGACTCGATCGACAAGACCAGCCCGATCACCCCGGGTAAGGAGTATGCGATCAACCTGTCCATGCAACCGCACGACTATGTGCTCGCGCGCGGCCACAAGCTGGGTGTGGTGGTGTTGTCCAGTGACAACGAGTACACCCTGCGGCCCAAGCCGGGACCCGGCTTCGGGATGAACCTGGCCGAGACCAAGGTCTCGTTCCCGGTGGTCGGCGGGCAGGCCGCCCTCAAGGCCGCGATCGGCTGATCCAACCGCGATCCGGTCACGCCCGAAAGCCTTGGGCGTGACCGGATCTCCGGCGTCTACTGCTTGGCCGCCGCGGCGATCAGATCGCTGACCGCACCCGGCGCGGAAACGCTGACCGCATGCGAAGCCGCGATCTCGACGGTGTGCGCGGACGCCCGCTCGGCCATGAACCGTTGCGCCTGCACCGGGATGTTCTTGTCGTCGGTGGTGAGCAGGGCGAACGCGGGGATGTTGCGCCAAGCCGCCGCGGTCGCCGGCTCCTGGAGTGCGGCGAGCGCGACGGGCCGCTGGGTCGCCGCCATCAGTGCGGCGGCGTTCGCGGGCACGTCGGCGGCGAACTGGGCGGGGAACTCGTCCTGGCGGATGTACAGCTCGGTGCCCGAATTGCCGTCCGCGAGGGGGTAGTTCGCGGGACGGGTGGTCGGCCCGAGGGTGGAGCCGGGGAACTTGTCGGTCAACTCCAGCGCGCTCTCCCCCTCAGCGGGAATGAAGGCGGCGATGTAGACGAGAGCCGTCACGTTCACCTTGCCCGCGGCGGCGACGGTGATGACGCTGCCGCCGTAGGAATGACCGACCAGCACGCACGGGCCGTCGATGTCATCGAGGACCGAGCCGATGTAGGCGGCGTCGCTGTCCAGGCCGCGCAGCGGGTTGGCCGCTGCCACGACGGAATGACCTTGTGCGCGCAGCGTTTCGATGACGCCGTTCCAGCTGGACGAGTCGGCGAACGCACCGTGCACCAGCACGATGGTGGGCGAGGAGGTACTCACGAATGTTCCTTAGGTCCGGAGGAATTGGTCACGCGGTGTACAGGGCGGCCCGCAGCACGGAAACCGCCTGGGCGACAGCCGCTTTGGCGGCGTTGGTGTCGTGCATCGAATTGACCATGACGAAGTCGTGGATGATGCCGCCGTAACGCGCCTGAATCACGGGTACGCCTGCGGTACGCAGCTTGCCCGCGAACGCCTCGCCCTCGTCGCGCAGCACGTCGTTCTCGGCCGTGATGACCAGCGCGGGCGGCAGACCCGACAGCTGCTCGGTGCTCGCGCGCAGCGGCGACGCGGTGATCTGGGCGCGGTCCTCGGCGCTGGTGGTGTACTGGTCCCAGAACCACTGCATGCCTTCGCGACTCAGGAAGTAGCCTTCCGCGAAGCGCTCGTAGGAACCGGTGTCGAAGTTGGCGTCGGTCACCGGGTAGAACAGCACCTGCTGCACGAAGGAGACGTCACCGCGCTCCTTGGCCATCAGCGTGAGCGCGATGGCCATGTTCCCGCCGACCGAATCACCGGCGACCGCAATGCGGGTCGGGTCCAGGGCTTTTTCGGCGCCCTGGGTGCTGACCCACTGCGCGACTCGATAGGACTGCTCGTTGGCCACCGGGTAGCGGACGTCGGGCGAGCGGTCGTACTCGGGGAAGACGACCGCCGCGTGCGCACCGACGGCGAGGTCGCGGACCAGGCGGTCGTGGGTGTGCGCGTCACCGAAAACCCAACCGGCGCCGTGGGTGTAGACGATGACGGGCAGGGTTTCGGTAACACCCTGCGGCCGGACGATCCTGGCCCGCACGGAACCGGTCGGCCCGCCGTCGATGGTGATCCACTCTTCATCGATCGCCGGCTTGTAGATCGGCGAGTCCTGCACCGAATCCACCGCCTTGCGGCCCTCTTCCGGCGGCAACTGGTAGAGGAACGGGGGCTGGGAGGTCGCGTCGACGAACTCTTGTGCGGCGGGCTCCAGGGAGATTCCGTGCGGGTTTCCGGTCATCGTCATTCCTTTCGATAGGGATTGGGGTCCAAGGGGTTTCGAGAGATCAGGCCAACTCGGCGAGCGCGCCGGTGATGACGGCCGCGACCTCGGCGGGGTGGGTCTGCATGACCAGGTGCGGTGCGTCGATCTCGACCACCGAGCGCAGCCCCGCGCGCTGGTAACCGAACCGCTCGACCTCGGGATTGATGGTGTGGTCGGCGCTGGACACGATGCCCCAGCCCGGCTTGGTCTTCCAGGCCGCCGCGGTCGCGGGCTCGCCGAACGCGATCGCCGAGAGCGGCCGCTGGGAGACCGCGAGCACCTGCGCCCGCGCCTTGTCGAGGCCTGCCGCGAACACCTCGGGGAAGGCGGCGATGTCGACCGACACGTCGGTGCCCGGCTCGCCGTCGCGGACCGGGTACGGCGCGTAGACGAGGTTGGCGGCCAGATCGGAGTCGGGGAAGCCACCCTGCAATTGCCCGAGGCTCTCGCCGACTTCGAGGACGTAGCCCGACACGAACACCAGACCGACCACATTGTCGGCGAGCCCGGCGACCGTGATCACCGCGCCGCCGTAGGAATGGCCCGCCAGCAGCACCGGTCCGTCGATCTGCTCGACAAAGGACTTGATGTAGGCCGCGTCCTCGGAGAGGCTGCGGTTGAACACCGGCGGCGCCAGCACTCGGTGCCCCTCGGCGAGCAGCCGCTCGGTGACCGGTGCCCAGCTGGCGGCATCGGCGAACGCGCCGTGCACGAGAACAATGGTTGTCGCGGAAGACATGGAGTTCCTTTCTCGATCACTCGGATCGATGGCGTTGTGCCGCACTCAGTTTCCGCTGAGCAACCCGTCCGGCGCCCCGCCACACGGGCCGCAAAAGCCCCCGATCAGGACACGGCGGCCGTCATCGGCTCGAACGCGGCGGTCGCGCCGGTGGAGCGAAAACGCTGCTGGTACTTGCGCGGTGAGATGCCGAGCCTGGCCACGAAAGCGCGACGCAGCGCCTCGCTGCTGCCGTAACCAGCGCTCATCGCGGCCTCGGTGACGCTGTGCCCGGCGTGCAGCAGGTCCCTGGCAACCCCGAAGCGGATGAAGGCGACGTACTCGGCGGGGGAGCGTTCGAGCTCGGCGCGGAACAGCCGCGTCAGATGCCGGACACTGACCATGGCGTGCGCGGCCAGGGTCTGCACGGTGTGCGGAAACGCCGGGTCCGCACAGATCAGGTCGACCACCTTGCGCACCAGCGGACTACGCGGCACCGGTCCGGTCAGCGAGGCCGAGAACTGCGATTGCCCGCCCGCGCGCTGCATGTACACCACCAGCAACTGCGCGACCCGCCGGGCAACATCGGCGCCGTAGTCCTCCTCCACCAGCGCCAGCGCGAGATCGACGCCGGCCGCGACGCCCGCGGAACTGGAGAGATTCCCGTCGCGCACGAAGATCGCATCGGGGTCGACCGCGATGGCCGGGTACTTGCGCGCCAGATCCGCGGCGAACTTCCAGTGCGTGGTCGCGCGCCTGCCGTCGTAGAGGCCCAGTTCGGCGACGACGAACGCGCCGCTGCAGATCGAGGCGAGTCGGCGCGTGTTCCAGGACAGGTGCCGTGCGGCGGCGATCAGTTCAGGGGTAACGAACTTCGCGGGCGGCAGTTCGCTGCCCGGGATCACCACGGTGTCGAAGCGCCCCGCGTCGGCGGCCGCGGCGCTGACCTCGATCCGCGCGCCGATCGAGGTCTGCACGTCCCGGCCGTCGGCGGAGAGCAGGACCACCTCGTAACCGGGCGCGGTCTGGTTGGCCTCCACGAAGACCTCTGCCGGACCGACGAAGTCGAGCATCTTGACGCCGTCGAAGACCAGAATGCCGACCCGTCGGCGGGGCGGCGCAGCGAAGTTGGGGGCCATGTCAACCATTGTTGTGGAGCCGTGCCTCCAGAACAAGCGATGTGGGCGATATCGCACAACGGTTGGTACGGTGAGGCCATGGGACGGCCACGACAGTTCGACGAATCGGGCCTGCTCGATGCCGCTACCGAGCTGTTCTGGTCGCAAGGTTTCGACGAGACGTCGGTTGAGGACATCTCCCGCGCGACCGGCGTCGGCAATGGCAGCGTCTACGCCGCCTACGGCAACAAGCAGGGCTTGTTCCTCGCCGCGTTCGAACGTTACTGCGAGCGGCGCGCCCGGTTCGTGCGCGAGGTCGTCGGCTCGGCGCCCGGCTCGGCGCGGGCCGCGGTACGTGCGCTGTTCCAAGCGATCATCGAAGACTGTGCCGCGCAACCGAACCGGCGCGGCTGCCTGATGATCAACAGCATCGCCCAGCTCAGCGGCCGGATCCCTGAGGTCGCCACCATCGGGGCCAAGACCACCGCGGCGATGGAAGAGGGTGTCGCCGAACGGCTCGCTCCCGCAATGCGTCTCGGCGACGGCACGGTGGACGAAGCCGTGCTGTCGGCGCACAGTGCGAACATCATCGTCGTGGCGCAGGGCCTGATTCAGTTGAGCCGCTTGGGGACTCCGCGATCACGCCTGGGTGAGATCGCCGATGTTTCCAGTGCCGCACTGCCCTCGGCGTGGGCCGATCGGGTAGCCGGCTGACCTATCGCGTTCGGCGCGGCTACAGCTCGGCGGCGGCGGCCAGCAGCAGTTCCCGCGACCGCTGCGGTGTTTCGGCTTGCACGGCGAGCTGATCCATCACCTCGCGGTAGAGGTGCAGATCCTCCCGGCGGTCCAGGTAGAGCGCGCTGGTCAGCTGTTCGAGGTAGACGATGTCGGGCAGTTCGGCTTCGGCGAAGCGCAGCATGGTGAACGAGCTGCCCGCCGCCGGGTGACCGCCCGCGTGGTAGGGCAGCACCTGGATGGTCACCCGCCGGCTTTCCGACATCGCCACCAGGTGTTCGATCTGCTTGCGCAGCACTGCCTTGCCGCCGATCGGCCGGTGCAGCACGGCCTCGTCCAGCACTGCCCACAGTGCGGGCCCGTGCTCGGTGCTGAGAATTTCCTGGCGCTTCTTGCGCAGCTCGACGCGCCGGGAAGCCTCGGCATTCTGGTGGCCGACCGCGATGACGGCGTGGGTGTAGTCCTCGGTCTGCAACAACCCGGGAACCAGCTGGCCCTCGAAGGTTCGGATCGTCTGCGCGGCGCCTTCCAGTCCGAGATAGGTCTCGAACCAGGACGGCAGCAGGTCGTTGTAGCGGTGCCACCAGCCGGGCTCGTTGGCCTTGCGCGCCAGATCCAGGAACATCTCGCGCTGGTCTTCCTCGGTGACGCCGTAGAGCGTCAGCAGATCGAGGATGTCGCGGTCCTTGTATCCGGTCCGGCCCAGTTCGAGTCGGCTGATCTTGGCGTGCGAGCCACGAATGTGGTCGCCCGCCGCCTCGCGAGTGATGCCACATTCCTCGCGTAATTTGCGCAGCTGTCCACCGACCGCGATGCGGAGCGCCGTTGGGCCGCGCTCGGCAACCCGCGAGTCGATACCCTTGATCCGGACCGGTTCCGCGACCATGACCTCTACTCCGATTCTCGAAATCCATCGGCGAATCCGTGCCTGCTCCCGTGACGAACTTCACCGCGCCACCCTTGATGGTATCGCGCTGGAACGTCATTTCAACCGCACTTGCAGCTGCCTATGCAGATGGTGTTGCGAGACGGCCGCGAATCGCCCAGCGGCGAAGGCGAAGTCCCGCGGTTCAGGCGTCGATCGGCCGGGGATACGCGCTGCGCATCGACAGCCACCTGATGTCGAGGTCTTGCTCGAGGTAGTCCATGCGGTGCTCCCAGAACTCCTTCATGTGTGGCAGCTCGAGGTGGCGATCGAGGTCCGCCTCGGATCGCCACACCTCGTAGAAGACGAAGCTGCCGGGATCGTCCTTGTCCTCGTGGAAGTGGTACTCCAGCGCGCCCGCTTCCTCGCGGGTCGGTGCGACGAACGACAGCAGCAGCTCGCGCAACTCCGCCGCGCGCTCGGGTTTGGGTCGGGCGAACCCGACGAGCGCGAACGGAACATCCGGGATAGGTACGGTCTCAGTCATACCTATGGACGATAGGGCGTCGCGAGGTACGATGCAATTCGTACCTGATACGAAAGGTGAGCAGTGCCCGACCACGACGACCAGCCCAGCCCGGCGGAGATGGACCTCGGCGCGATCTTCGCCGCCCTCGCCGACCGGCATCGTCGCGCCGTCGTGCTGGCCCTGCTCGCCGAGCCGGACGGGACCGAACGTCATTGCAGCTCGTTCGAGCTGCCGGTGTCCAAAGCGACACTCACCCACCATTTCCGGACGCTGCGCCAAGCGGGGCTGATCCGGCAGGTCAACCGGGGCAACAGCAATATGGCTCAGTTGCGCCGGGCCGAACTGGAGCAGCGCTTCCCCGGGTTGATGGAGCTGCTGCGTGCCGAAGTGGTGGCATCCGATCGCGCCACCGATCCGGCCTAGGGCTGTCCGGTTCTGCGGTAAGGGACAGCGGTTGGCCGCGAAGTGTTGGCCCGGAGTTGGTGCGGCGGATACGTCGCATCGCGGACACTCGAATCGGCAAGCGAGTCAACGTGACTCGGTTCATGGTGCGCAGCAGCGCGGGTGCGTGCCGGGCAGGTGAACTGCCCGAGGCTACTCGGAAGGATTCGTGTGATGTTCGGTAGAGCAGCGGTAGCGAGCGCGTGCGCGCTGGCCGCGATCTTGCTATCGGTTCCACCCGCCGCCAATGCCTGGGGCGTGCAGGGGCACAACACCACCGGGGCGATCGCCGACCTGCGGTTGACCGCGGCGGCGCGGGACGAGGTCGGCCGCCTGCTGGCGGGTGAGCCCGATCCCACGCTCGCGGGGGTGGCCAACTGGGCCGACGAGGTGCGCGCCAATGATCCTGAGCTGGGCAAGATTTCGGCGCCGTGGCACTACGTCAACATCGGCGAGAACGGCTGCGTTTACGACCCGGCGGTGAACGGCAACAACGGCCAGAACGTCATCGAGGCTTTGCGCAGGCAGACTGCCACGCTCGCCGACCGGAGTCGCCCGGTCGCCGACCGTGGCCAGGCCCTGAAGTTCATCGTCCACGTCGTCGGCGATATCCATCAGCCGATGCACGCGGGTTTCGCGCGCGACCGCGGCGGAAACGAGGTCAAGGTGCAGTATCTCGGCCGAAGCACCAACCTGCACTCGGTGTGGGACAGCCGCATGCTCGACACCCGGCATGCGAGTGACGCCGAGGAATTGCAGCGGCTGCTCGCCCTGCCCGCCCCCGATCTGCCTCCGACACAACCGGATACCGATCCGATCCGCTGGGCGGAGGACAGCTGCCGGGTCCTGGAAACTCCGGGGGTCTATCCGGCCTCGCCCACCATCGGTGACGAGTACACCCGCCAATTCCTGCCGATAGCCGAGACTCGCCTGCGCCGCGCGGGGGAGTTGCTGGGACGTCTGGTCAACGCGGTGCTCGACCCGTCGGTGGGAACGGGCTCGGCGGGCTAGCCGATGCACGACTGAGCCGGGCCCGTGTTTCCACGGACCCGGCTCCTGTGTGCGATTACTGCTTTTCGGTCACGACTGCGAAGAGATCGTCATAGACCTTCGGCTTGGCCGGGGGCGGCGTGGCCGAACGGGGCGCGCGCTTCGAATTCGAATCGAAGGTCGCGTCGGTCGGCTTGTACGCGGGCTTGCCCTTGTCGGTCAGCCAGGTCTTGAACAACGCATTCGTGCTGCGGCCGGTGACCGCGTTCGCCAGGTCGATGAAGTCCGAGACCTTGGCGTTGCTGTACTGGTACTTGGTCAGCCACTCGCGGACCAACCGGAAGAACACCTCGTCGTTGTTGATCGCGCTACGCAAGGCTTGGATGGCCAATGCGCCGCGGCTGTACAACTCGGCGGGCAGCACATTGGCGGGCCCGGGATCGGTCAGCACGACATTCCAATCGATCCTGGTCGACGTGGCGTAGGCGTAGTCGGCGATCTCCGCCGCGGTGCCGGTGCCGTTCTTCTCCGACCACAGGTACTCCATGTAGCTGGCCCAGCCTTCGTTCAGCCAGCCGTCCTTCCAGGTGGCCACGGAGATCGAGTCGCCGAACCACTGATGGGCCATCTCGTGCACGACAACCGAGTCATTCTTGCCGCGCCGGAAGAATCCGTCGGTGTAGGTCGGCATCGTCTGGGTTTCCAGGGCGAAGCCACCCATCTTCGCGTCCACCAGGCCGCCGGTGGACTCGAACGGGTACGGCGTGAGCGCGCTGGCGAGCCAGTCGGTGATCTCCGGTGTGCGCTCGATGCTGGCCTTGGCGTTGGCACGGATCGTCGGGTTGAGGTCGGTCGAGTACGCGGTGAGGTTCGGCCTGGCCGGGGTGCCGCTGTTCTGGCCGCCGCGCTCGTACTTGCCGACCGCAAGGAAGGTGGCGTAGGTCATCTGCGGGTGCTTGCTGAGCCAGTTGTGCCGCTTCCAGCCCGGAATGTTCTGGGTGACACTGGTTTCCACGCCGTTGGAGAACACGTCCATGTCGGCCGGTGCGAGCACCGACACCGCGTAGGTCGCCTTGTCGGTCGGGTGGTCGTTGCTCGGGTACCACCACTCGGCCGAGAACGGCTCGTTGGAGATCAGTGCGCCGTTGGCGTTCTCGACCCAGTTCCGGGCGCCCGCCTGATTCTGCACGCGCGACGGGATGTCGTTGTACGCCACGACGGTGGTGAACTCGGTGCCGGTCGGCAGGTTCACCGGCACGGTCACGGCTAGCTTGTCCTTGCCGAGATTGTATTTGGCGGGCTTGTTCTCGACGAGCACCGACTGGGTCTGCAAGAGGAAGTCGAAACCGATAGCGGTGCCGGCTTTCAAATCCTGCTTGGCTTTCGCGGTGATCGTTGTCGTGCCGGACAAACGGCCCGAGGACGGCTCGAACTTCAGGTCGATACTGTAATTGGAGACATCGTATGCGGCACTGCCGATATTAGGGAAAACGGGATCTCCGATGCCGGGCACTGTCGCCGCGGATGCGGTTCCCATGCTGGCCGCGAGCGCTGCGACCACCAGCAGCGGAACCGCTCGGGCCGTGGCAGTATGCACCAAGGGATAACGTCTCATAAAGCGAACTCCAATGTGTCGGGCACGAGGATTGTTTCGAGCAAACGCCGATATCCCTCCGCGTCCTCGGCCGGGGCATTTCGCTACACAGCGAATCACATCGGAGTGGCCATCTCCACCTGCTGACCAACTGGGGAATTCGATGAGAAGTGCTTGTAATCCGTAATGGCGCAAAAGATTCTGCGCATTATGACTAGTTGCCGCGGGCGTAACCCCTTTCCATTGATCACCGGAGTCGAGGCATGGCGCAGCGCCGAGTGTCGACGATGGGTTACGCCGCCTGGTGACCGGCGCGGAAACTGGTGCCGCGCCGGTCATTCAGAGGTCAGGCGAAGCTCACCTGAGCGGTGACGGCGAGGGTCGACAATCCGTTGGTGCGGCAGCCCTGGTTGGGTTGCGCACTACGCGCCGCCACCGTGATGGCATCACCGTTCAGTTGACCGGCGGTGACGTTGGCGCTGAACGCGATCCCGGTGATGGGGTCCGGGCTGATCCGCCAGTCGAGGGAGCTGTCGCCCCCCGACACCCAGGCGATCGTGCCATTTCCCTTGGCGGTGACCAGCAATCCGCACGGATTGAAGCCCCCGGCGGTGGCCGTAGCATCACCGGCGGCGGTCAGCTTGCCGGACCGGAGCGCGGTGTACTTGCCGTTGCGGGACGTGCAGTTGGTCAGGTCGCCGGTGATCGACACTTTCGCGCTGCCGCCGGCCCGCAGCGGCGGTTCGAGGGTGAGATTCAAAGTCGCCGAACAACTCAGGTCGCCGTCGGCGGCCTGCGCGGGTGCCGCGGGCAGCACGGCGAGCGCCGCCGCGAGCGGGGCTGCCGCAGCCAGCATGGACATGGTTCGGATGCGTCGTCGTACCATTTTCGTACTCCTACTGTGTGCTGTTGGCACGGTGTTTCAGGGACGATCCAGCTGCCCCGGCGGAAAACGCGCCACCGCGGGCAGATTCACGATACGATCCCCGCCGCCTCGGCACCCGAAACCGACTGCGCCCCAATGCCTGACGTGCACCGACGCGCAACTGGGGAGATCAGACCGGTACGCCGCCGTAGGTCCTGCGGTATTTGGCCTCCAGGAAGGACAGCACGCCGAACGCGATCAGGCCCAGCGAAATCAGGATGAGAAGCCATGGGCCGAAGGGTTTTCCGACGAAATCGCGCAGTACCGCGTCGATACCCTTGGCCTCGGCCGGGTCGTAGTTCAGCGCGGCCACCACCGCGGCGAGGCCGATACTGACGACGATCGCGCCCCGCGCGAGGTAGCCGATGCGGCCGAGCCAGACCGCCGCCTCGCGCGAACCGCGCGTCATCCAGCCCATGCGCAGGTCGTCCACGAACTCGAGGGTCAGGCCGCGGGCCGTCTGCCAGATGCCGAACGCGATGATGGCCAGTCCGATCAGCAACACCACCACCGTGCCGCCGTCCCAGCTCAGGATGCGGGCGGTGAGATCGCGGGCGATGGCGTCGCTCGGCTTGGGCGTGCGGCCGTGCACCACGTAGCGGAAGGTGCCCAAAAACGCCAGGGCGTAGACGATTCCGGAGACCACGGCATAGAAGCGGTGCCCGCCGGAGTACGTCCGCCGCGCGCCGGCGACCTGAGTTATCCGCCAGATGACGAGGGCGGCGAAACCGAACACCAGAACCCACAGCAGCAGATACCCGAACGGTTTGGTCGCGATCGCGGCGAGTGCCCCACCGCCGTCCGGCTCGTGCTCGGCCGTGCCGATCGCCAACATGAATCCGATGAGGCCGATGGTGATGTAGGCGATGCCGCGCGCGATGAACCCGAAGCGGGCCGCCGTCTCCAACCCGCCCGAACTCGTGGACCTGCTGCGCCGCCCGTAGCCGGAACGCCGGCCCCAGTTCGATCGGCCCCACCCGGACCGCCGGCCGCTGCGCACCGTGCCCACCCGATCGCGGCGCCGATACCTGTTCGCACTTCGGAAAAAGCTCATGATTACCTCATCTCTTCACCGCCCGTAATGCCCACTTCGTCACGATTGACACGGCGCACGAAATTTCCGAGATCCACTGCGGTCCGCGCGGAGTCGGCGTGCCTGGTCGAATGGGGTTGGTGCGCAATGAAGTCCGGGGACCAACTGGCGGCGGGGCAACCCGACTGGGGAGGGCGGCGCATCGTCCGAGCAGGCCTGGTCCGAACCGATTGTGACGCAGGACATAAGGCCTCCGACCGTTCGGAGGGAAAATTGGTCGGACGAATCGCTTACCGTTTAGGGCGTTATGAACTTTTTCGCGACAGTCGTGCACCTGGTCGCCAGGTTGCATGTGGATTTGGGGCGGTTGGCCGCGCAGCTGTGTTGCTGACGCGCGCGCATAACTCACCAGATCCCCTGATTTGTCTTGGATGGTTCCCTTGTCTTCACCTAGTTCGCGCAGCCGTACCCTGAATCCGGTGCGCTGGTCGTTCGGCGTCCAGATCCTGCTCGGCCTGCTCGTCGGTATCGCGGTGGGCTTCCTCGCCCGCGCGACCGGCTCGGCCTGGCTCACCAGCACGCTGACCCAGGTCGGCAGCATCTTCGTGCAGCTGCTCAAGCTGGCGGTGCCGCCGCTGGTATTCACCGCGGTGCTGGTGAGCGTGGCCGGATTGCGGCACGTCACCAACGCCGCCCGGCTCGCGGGTCGCACCCTGCTGTGGTTCCTGGGGACCGCGCTGATCGCCGTCGCGGTGGGCATCGTGCTCGGCCTCGTCACCAATCCCGGTCGGGGCGTCGACCTTTCGCTGGTCGGTGCGAAGGAGCCCACCTCGAAGGGCGGCTGGACCGACTTCCTCACCGGCATCATCCCGACGAACGTCGTCGGCGCCTTCACCAACGGCAATGTGCTGCAACTGGTATTCCTGGGCGCGGTGCTCGGCTTCGCCGCGCTGAAACTCGGCGACGCCGCCAAACCCTTTCTGACACTGGCCGAGTCGGTGCTGGAGCTGGTGCAGAAGGCGCTGTGGTGGGTGATCCGGCTCGCGCCGATCGGCACCGCGGGACTGATCGGCAAGGCGATCGCCAGCTACGGCTGGGACCTGCTGCGGCCGCTGGCCACGTTCACTGTCGCGGTGTACGCGGGCTGCCTCATCGTGCTCGTCGTGGTGTACCCGATCCTGTTGCGCACCGTCGGTGGTGTCAGTCCCGTCCGTTTCTACGCCAAGGCTTGGCCCGCACTGGAATTGGCGTTCGTCTCGCGGTCGTCGATCGGCACCATGCCGCTGACCCAGCGGATGGTCACCGAACGGCTCGGTGTGCCCAATGAATACGCGTCGTTCGCGGTGCCGTTCGGCGCGACCACGAAGATGGACGGCTGCGCGGCGGTGTACCCGGCGCTGGCGGCCATCTTCGTCGCACAGATCACCGGCACGCAGCTCGACCTGCGCGACTATCTGCTGATCGCGTTCGTCTCCGTGGTCGGTTCCGCGGCGACGGCCGGTCTCACCGGGGCCATCGTGATGCTCACCCTGACCCTGTCCACGCTGGGGCTGCCGCTGGCCGGTGCGGGCTTGCTGCTCGCCATCGACCCGATCCTGGACATGATCCGGACCGCGACCAATGTGGCCGGGCAGATGGTGGTGCCGGTACTGGTGGCGAAGCGGGAGGGCATTCTCGATCAGGAGGTCTTCGATCAGCCGTCGGCGTCACTGATCGCGCCCGAGCCGAAACCGGAGCCCGTGCCCGCGGCGGCCTGATTGAACGAAGTCGTCGCGGGTAGTTCGCAGCGACGACGAAAGGGGTCTCTCATGACACGTGCGAAAGATAGCGACGACGAGCGCGACGAGCCCAAGGGCGGCCGTCCGGGGCCGAGCGACGAGGGCGGCGAGGGCGGGATGGCGACCCGGGAGGTCGCTCCGGACCTGGCCACGCCCGACGACACGCAGGAACCACCGGACTGATCGGCGCGCTTACTACCGGACTGCCCCAACAATTGACGGCTGAGCACGGAATGGGTGCTCGGATAATATTGGGGCAGTCCGGACCTGTGTTCCGGGTATTCGATCTAGTTCGGTCTCCGGGGGTGATCAATTCATGCGTAGGGCGGTTTATCGAATCGGGGTGGGAGCGGTCGTCGTCGCGTCGTTGTTCGGTGGCGCGATACCGGCCTCGGCCGACGCCGGTCCGGCCGCGACACAGGTCGGCGGTAATCCGACGACCTGGTCGGCGGAGTGCGCGGCAGGCCTGCTCGCCGGGCTCGTCGCGGCACTGACCACCGGTTCTTCGGCGGCGGTCGGCTGCCCTAGCTGATCGTTTACCAGCTCGGAGGCATGCGCACTCGATCGGTCGTGACGACCGGTCGACGCTCGGGGGAGCGCGCAGTTCAGCACTACAGATAAAAACGGGGGGCGGCTGTCATGCGGACATTCGTCCGAAATCACTTTTCGAACCATTCGGAGGGTTCGCATGAAACAGCACGGTACTGACAGCTTCTTCGTCGTCGGCGAAGGTGTGCTCGAATTCGACTGGCAAGGACGCCCGATCACGCGGCAGCCGTTGACCGTCGAGGAACTGCGCCGATTCCGCTTCTCCCGGCTCGGTCCGGTCGGCGCGCCGATCGACGAGCCGACCAGGGCGGCGTTGGCGGCCGCGATCACCGCCCGCGTGCCGCAACCGGATTCGGCCGAGCCGCCGATCCCGGCCGGCTTCACCTACCTCGGCCAGTTCGTCGACCACGATCTCACCATGGACCGGACCTCGGCCCAGCTCGGTGAGGACGTCACCGTGGACGAGTTGATGCAAGGGCGGTCTCCCGCACTGGATTTGGACTCCGTGTACGGCAGGGGGCCGACGGACCCGAACGATCGCGTCTGCTACACCGAGGACGGCGTGACACTGAAGGTCGGCACGACCTCCCCGGCGGACTTTCCCGACGACCGGGTGAAAGTCGAGCTGACGGGCTTAGACCTGCCGCGATTCGGTGGTGCGGGCGGAACGGCCGCGGACCGGCGGCGCCCGCTGATCCCGGACAACCGCAACGACGAGAACCTCGCGGTCGCGCAGACGCACCTGGCGTTCATCCGTTTTCACAACCGGGTGGTCGAGGAACTGGCGCTCAAGGGCCTGGCCAGGCGGCGGTTGTTCAGCGCGGCCCGTGAGCTGGTGGTCCGGCACTACCAGTGGATGCTGGTGCACGATTTCCTGCCGCGCATCGTGGACCCGGCGATCGTCGCCGATGTGTTCCGGAACGGCAGGCGGTTCTTCGAGGCGCCGGGCGACGGGTACGCGGGCCGCGGCCTGCGCCCGACCATGCCGATCGAGTTCTCCGTCGCGGCATATCGCATCGGCCACAGCATGATTCGCGACACTTACCAGTGGAATCGGGTATTCAACAGCACGGGTCCCGGCGAGATCGCCAGCCTGCTGCAGTTGTTCACCTTCAGCGGCACCAGCGGTAATTTCCAGGCCGGTTCGCAGATTCCTGATCTCGACAATCCGAATTCGGGCACCGTGGATACCCTGCCGACCAACTGGATCGCGGATTTCCGCAGGCTTTTCGACTTCACCGAGGCGAACCGCCCCGACCTCGCGGCGCCCGCCGAGAGCGGCGGCGGCAACGTGACCAAGCGGGTCGATACCCTGCTGGTGGACCCGCTGGTCAACCTGCCTGCGGGCACCTTCGGCGGCCGCGGCAGCACGGTCCCGAACATCCACCGCAACTTGGCATTTCGCAATCTCACCCGCGCGCACATGGTCCGCCTCGCCAGCGGGCAGCAGATGGCCGAGTTCATCGGTGTCGAACCGCTCAGCGCCGAGCAGATCCTGCACGGCAATCAGGGCGCCTCACTCGACGCGCTCACCGACGAGCAGCGCGCCGGCGTGCTCGCCGCTACGCCGCTGTGGTTCTACCTGTTGCGGGAAGCGGAGTTCGGCAACGGCCTGCTCGGTCCGGTCGGCGGCCGGATCGTGGCGGAGGTGTTCCACCGGGCCATCGAGGGTAGCCGCACCTCGATCGTGCGCGATCCGGCCTGGCGCCCCAAGTACGGGCCGGACGCGAATACCTTCCGGATGACCGACCTGCTGCTGTTCGCCTTCGAGGGAAAGGCCGACCTGCTCAACCCACTTGGCGACTAGCGGCGTCGGTGGGGTGGTACGAGCGCGCGATCAGCGCCGAGCGCAGGTACCACAGGCCGGAGGGCTGCGACGGATCGAAGCCGGTGAGCTGACCGATGCGCTTGAGCCGATAGTCGACGGTGTTGGTGTGCACGTGCAAGGCGCGGGCGGTGCGTTGGCGATTGAGGTTGTTGGCGATGTGCAGTTGCAGCGTCTCCAGCAATTCCGTGTGCTCGTCCAAGGGGGTGAGCACCGCGCCGAGGTATTCGCGGCCGGGACCCGGCCGGGTGAGCTGGTATTCGAGCGCGAGCTCGTCGAATCGGTACAGCCCGGTGACGCAGTGCAGGCGATGCACCATGTCGAGCAGTTCGTGGGCTTGGTCAACGGCGCCGGGAATCTGGTCGGGCACCGACTCGACCAGGGCGGCGGTGATGCCGACCTGTGCGGCCCTGGACAGGCCGGCGACGAGCTCGTCGAGTTCCTCGTCGCTGTGCTGGCCGGCGGGCAGCAGAATGGTTCCGCCATCGATGCTGAGCAGTGACAGCGCGCTGCCGCCACAGCGGGCGGCCAGCTCGGCCTGGGTGCGGCGCAGCTTGCGGCGGGCCACGACCTGGGTGTCCAGGGCCGGGTTGTGCTCGTCGCGATGGCGTGGAATCGACACCGCCAGCACCACATAGGACTCGGCGATGGCGACGCCGCACTCACGCGCCATCGTCGACGTCGGCCGCCCGCCGAGCAGCGCGGAGGTCAGCGTGTGCACCGCCGTGTGGTGCTCGCTGACGACGGCGCGCAGTTCCCGGAAGTAGGCGCGGGAGATGGCCGAGGTGAGCGTGTGCAAAATCTCGATGTTCGTTTTGGAGCTGTCGACGAAGGTGTCGAAGTCCTTGGCCGTCAGCTTCGAGACGACCAGGTCGACGCCCATTTTGAAGCCGGCGTGAATGGCGTCGTGAATCGCGTCGATCGGGACACCCTCGCGGGCCCAGCCGGCGGCGGCCTCCTCGAGCTTCTCCACCTTCTCCGGGATGTTCTGCCCGTCCAGCATGCTGGCGGCCAGTTCCAGGCACACCCGGGTGATGGTGGTGATGTCGCCGTAGATCGCCTCGCCTGGCAGCGTCCCGCAGGGCACTACGTTCTCGACGAAGTGGCCGACCATCTGCCGGGACAGGGCTCTGACGTCGCGTAAGGGGGTGGACATGGGTTGCCCGGAGATCGTCAGATTCGGCCGTAGCGGACTGTCGATAGCCATGACAACTCCTTTGTCAGCAATAGCTATGTAGCTGGTTCACACTAACTACGCGCTGGTGGTCGGAGAAGGTTACCGGCGAACTTGTGAGAACACGCGGACGCGGCGTCGCGGGAGCTGTGATCGGTCACAGCAGGGCCGGGGTGGCGGAGGCTCGACAGTGCCGCTAATATAAGTGAAAACTTATAGAAGGAGGACGTTATGCCCCTGCTCACCGATCCCGCCGGCATCGCCGGGCTCATGGTTCGCGAGGTCCGCAACGGATCTCGGGACGGTGCGCCGACCAAGATCGCCGTCGCGCGCCGCACGTACGCCACCGACCAGAACGATCTGTGGGACGCGCTGACCAACGCCGAGCGGCTGCCGCGCTGGTTCCTGCCGATCAGTGGTGACCTGAAAGTCGGTGGTCATTACCAGCTGGAGGGCAATGCGGGGGGAGTGGTCGAGCAGTGCGAGGCGCCGCGCCGGCTCGCACTGACCTGGGAGATGGGCCCGCAGGTGTCGTGGGTGACGGTTGATCTCGCGCCCGGCGACGAGGGCACTGTGCTGGAGTTGGCGCACGAGGCGCCGGTCGATCCCGAGTTCTGGGGGCAGTACGGTCCGGGTGCGGTCGGCGTCGGCTGGGATCTGGCGTTGATGGCGCTTGGTCTGCATCTGTCGAGCGGGGTGGCGGTGGATCCGGCCGAAGGGCTGGCGTTTCCGACGACTCCCGAGGGGATCACGTTCGTGCGGGCGGCGGGTTCGGACTGGGCGAACGCGGCCATCGAGGCCGGCGACGACCCGGCCGCCGCGCGTGAAGCCGCCGAGCGCACGATCACCTTCTATACCGTCGAGCCCGAGGACAACGCGCAGTCCTGATGACCTCTGCTCCCGAAAGAATCTTCGAGGCGCTCGGCGACCCCGTGCGCCGCTACATTCTCGAGCTCGTAGCCGCCGGCGAACAGCCGGCGGGCACGGTTGTCGCTGCCGTGCAAGGGTTTACCCGGATTTCGCAGCCCGGCGTCTCGCAGCATCTCAAGGTGCTGCGCGACGCCGGGCTGGTGCGCGTCCGCGCGGAAGGCACGCGCCGGGTCTATGCCCTGGACGCCGCCGGTGTCGAGGTGGCCCAGTTGTGGCTGTCGGCCCTGACGGATCAGCTGGCACAGTTCGCCCAGCCGCTCGACGCCCTCGCCACCGAGGTCGCCCGCGGTCAGCGTGCCCGTCGGGCAGCCGAACCCGGCCGGGACGTCACCGAGCGGGAGGCTCGCCAAGCCTGATCAGCTGCTCGACTCGAGCTGGTAGGCGGCGGCTTGCAGGCCGAACAGCTGAGCGTAGGTGCCGTCCTTCGCCATGAGTTCGCTGTGCGTGCCTTCCTCCACGATCCGGCCGTGGTCCAGCACGATGATGCGGTCGGCATGCCGAATGTTGGCCAGCCGGTGGGTGATCAGGATGGTGGTGCGGTTGGCCGCGCTGCGGCCGTTGCCGCGGCTGAGGTGTTGCAAGGACTGGAAGACCGCGTGCTCGGCGCGGGCGTCCATGGCGGCGGTCGGTTCGTCGGCCACCAGGATGGGTGCGTCGCGGTACAGGCCGCGGGCCACGCTGATCCGCTGCCACTGGCCGCCGGAGAGGTCGCGGCCCTTGCTGAATTGCCGGGACAGCACCGTGTGCTCGCCGTAGGGCAGCTCGTCGATGACGACGTCCGCGCCGGATTCCCGTGCCGCCGAGGCGAGTAGGCGGCCGTCCGGGTCGGCGCGTTCGATGCGGCCGATGCGGATGTTGTCCCGCGCGGTCATCGGCCAGCGGGCCGGATCCTGCATGACCATCGAGACCTGCCGGTAGATCGACTGCTCGTCGACGGTGGCCAGATCGATCCCGTCCCAGCAGATCTGGCCTCGGGTCGGCAGGTACAGGCCGGTGATCAGCTTGGCCATAGTGCTTTTGCCGGAGCCGTTCTCGCCGACCAGCGCGATGATCTGGCCGCGGCGGATGGTCAGGTCGACCTCGTGCAGCGCGGGCTCGTTCTGGCCTGGATAGGTGAAAGACACTGAACGTAACGTGATCTCGTGTGGGTCGGTGGGCGCATCGAGCTCCGCCGGTGGGCGGGTGCGCCGCTCGGTCTGGTCGAGCAGGTTGCCGTAGAACTCGAGGTAGAGGGTGTTCTCGTAGAGGCTGTTGACCCCGATCATGGTCTGCGACAACGCGGCCGACGCCATCCGCATCGCCACGACCGCGGTGCCCGCCATGGCCAGGGGTAGCTCGCCGAGGTAGAGCAGCAGGCCGAGCGCGCCGAAGGCGATGCCGGTGCCGATCCCGGCGATGGTGCGCCCCACCAAACGCACGCGCGCCCTGGCCAACTCGACCCGGCTCGTCTCCTCGGTGATCTGCTGACTGATCCGCCGGTACTCGGTGAGCAGGGCCGGGCCCGCGGTACACGCGCGCAGCTCGGCCGCGGTGTCCCGGTCGGACAACAGGTCGCTGGCGATGGACGTCCGCAGATGGCTGGTCATGATGCGGATATAGGACTGATAGGACAGCTTCGCGGCCCGCGCCGACGCCCACATGTCCGGGATGACGGCCAACAGCACCAGCGGCGCGAGCAACGGATGCAGCACCGCCGCCGTGGCCACCGCGGCGCAGACGTGGATGAGCGAACCGGCCACGCCGGTGATCGCGTCGACGCAGTGGGCGATGCTGCCCATGCCGCGTTGCAAGCCCTGGCGGATCAGGTCGGCGTACTCGCTGTCCTCGAAGGCGATCAGCTCGACCCGGGCGATCGCGGTGTGCGCCTTGTCCCGCGCTTGCTGCTCGACCCGCGGCTTCAGCAGCGCTTCGGCTGTGGCGGAGCCGCTTTCGAGCAGGGCGCGCGCCACGAGGGCGGCCACCACCGAGCCGACCGCGGGCAATGCCGCCACCACGCGCTGCGCGGTCGGTCCCTGCGCGAGCAGCGTGGTCAGCACGTCGGCGGTGGCGAGCAAGCCGACCGCGGTCGCGAACCCACCTGCGATGGACAGGAGTGCGGTGAGCAGGGTCAGGCGCCGGGAGGCCTGCCAGGCCAGGCCGGTCACCACCCGTGCGCCCGCGGGGAGTGCCCGTAATGTCCGCCAGATCCCGGCCTCGGCGACCTGCTTGTCCACCGTCATCCAGGTCGGGGTGGTCATCTCGTCGATGCCGACGAGGGGTGGTGCGGTGGTTTCTGCGGCCATCGGGTCCCCTCCTGTGCCTGCTGGTGTACGCCCTACAGGCTCGCGCCGATTCCGCGGAAATGCACGGGATTATTTGCGGCGGAACGCTGCCCGTGTCCGGCCCACCGCTCAAGGCTGGTGGTGCGGCATGCCCAGCCGACAGAGAGCGCGTTCCCGATGATTCGGGAAAACGTCCCGGTGCGACGCGGCAACTTCCTCTAGTACCCAGGCGTGGCCGTGCCGCACGGTGGGAGTCGTGTAATCCACGCGGCGACTCGTGAGCCGATGGGGAAAGGAAGAGATGACCACTCCGATAGACGAATTCGATCTCGATATTCGTCTCGGCGCGGTGCGGGCGGAGGTCCTGACCGACCCGATGGTGCTGCGGACCAACGAGTCCGTCTGTCCCACTGACGAATGTAGTAGCTACCCGATGTGCAAGACCACCGAACGGACTTGCTGAAAGAAGGATGAAATGTCCGCACCTGTTGATGATTTCGACCTCGACATCCGGATCGGCGCGGCGAGCCGGCTGCTCGATCCCGCCATGGCGGCAAGGACCTCGGATTTCGAAACGTGCAACGACTCGCACTGCGCGACCTGCGGGTCGGCGTGCAACACCGAGCATCCGCCGCGGTGCACCAAGTACTGCACGGTCTAGGCGCCGAGATGTCCGCTCCGGTAGATGAATTCGATCTGGATATCCGGGTCGGCGAACCGCGCGTGCGAATCGAGGTGGGCATGGCCATGGCCGTGACACAGCTCGAGCCGTGCACCGAGGTGGGCTGCCCTACCGCGGCCACCGGCTGTTGCACGCATCGTGTATGCACCGGCAGCCGGTATTGCTGATGTGCCGCTGCACCGACTTTCAGAAAGGACACCGTCGTCAGTGAACGCGGACCTTACGTCGACGACAATCGACCGATGCCAACGGCCCTGGCGCAGCGTGCTGCCCGCCGACGTGGCCCTGTCGGCGATCGCGGTGGCCGTGGAAGTCGGGGAACGGCTGCGTGCTGCGGATTCGGCGCAGCGGCCGAACAACGCGGGGCGTGCCGTGTTGTTCGGCCAATTGGATCGGGTTCTGCCGGAGCAAGAGTGGGCAGCTAGCTCACATGCTTGCCTGGCAGCCGCCGCACGGACCGTCGAGCAGGCCGAGCGTGGATATCTCGGCCTGTTCGGCGGGCTGTGTGAGGTGGCGTTCGCGGCCGATGCGTTGTCGCGCAACGGGACCCGATACCAACGCTTGCTCGATGGCCTGGACGAGGCGATCACCGGGCCGGCGGCAGCGTTGGGTGAGACCGTGGCGCGCACACCGGCCGGACTGCCGTTCGCGGCGTTCGACGCCATCGCCGGTTTGGCGGGAACCGGTGCTTACCTGCTGTGCCGCAAGGCGGAACCGCGAGCCGAAGCTGCGCTGCGGGCCGTACTGACCGGGCTGGTCGCGCTGTGCGACGAGAAGGACGGACTGCCCAATTGGCACACCCCGTTCGCGGCCATGATTCCGAACACCCCGATGTCGCGTTCTTATCCGACAGGTGTACTCAATTGCGGGCTCGCGCACGGGATTCCAGGACCGCTGGCGGTGCTTGCGCTCGCCGAGGCGGCGGGTGTCGCGGTTGCCGGACAACGGGATGCGATCGCGCGGGTGGCGCGCTGGCTGGTCGCGCACCGATGCGATGACGAGTGGGGACCGAATTGGCCCACGGGCGTAGCGCTGCCGGACACGGCTGGTTGCACGCCGCCCGCGCACGGACCGACCCACAACGCCTGGTGCTACGGCAGTCCCGGAGTGGCGCGGGCACTGTGGCTGGCCGGGATTGCGCTGGGAGACAACGCATTGACCGAGATCGCGGTGGCGACCATGGCCGCTGTGTTCCGCCGCCCGGCAGCCGATCGGCGCATCGACGCCTCCGCCGGCCTGTGCCACGGAG
Organism: Nocardia suismassiliense; assembly: GCF_900269665.1. Classification (GTDB taxonomy): domain Bacteria; phylum Actinomycetota; class Actinomycetes; order Mycobacteriales; family Mycobacteriaceae; genus Nocardia; species Nocardia suismassiliense. The sequence continues at coordinate 4,991,449 of NZ_LT985361.1, read as the reverse complement.
TGGCCGGATTGCTACAGATCACCCTGCGCTTCGCGCACGACACCGGCGACGCCGTATTCACCACCGCCGCAGCGGCGCTGACCACCCAGCTGTTGGCGATGTTCGAACCGGAGCGCCGGTTCGGATACCGAGCGCTGGCCGAGAGTGGTCCGGCGACCGATGATCCCAGCCTGCTCGATGGTGCGGCGGGGGTGGCGCTCGCCCTGCTCGCCTCGGCCACGGATGTGCCGCCATCGTGGGATCGCACGTTGCTGCTGGCCTGAGGAAAGGAGACGGCGATGCCAATGTATCGCCCGTTGCAGTGGCTGGTGGTGCGTGCGCCGCTGTTGCCCATCGCGGAGTACCTCGCGCTCGACGCGATCGCGGACTGGCCGACCGAAACCGCGCCGGGCACCCTCGTTCCCGCCGATCCCCGCGTGCAGCGGGCGCTGGCGGTGGGTGGCGGGGACCTGATGCGCGCCTTGGAACGACCGGTCGCCGACGCTCGTGCCCGCAAACGGCTGGCGGGCAAACTGCAGCGATATCTGATCAGGATGTCGAGCAGGCCGATACCGTTCGGGTTGTTCGCGGGCGTGGGCCTGGCGCAGTGGGGTGAGCGGACCGACCTCGCGATAGCCGACCTGCCCGCGACCGTACGCACCAGGCCGGACATGGGATGGTTGCTCGACCTCGTGCACACGATGGAGCAGCGCGCGGAAATCCGTTCGCGGCTAAGCGTGTTCACCAATCCGGCCGCGTTCTTTCAGGCCGATCGGGTGTTCCTGAGTGAGCGCACACCGATCGGCGACGCCGCCGAACCCGGCCGGGCGATGTCGCTGCGGGCCACCACACCGGTGCGGCGGGCGCTGGAGCGTGCGCGAACTCCGTTGCCCTACAGCGATTTGGTCGATGAGTTGACCGTTGCGCTCGGCGCGACGACCGAGCAGGTGACGCGGCTGCTCGATCAGCTGTGTGAGCAGACCCTGTTGCTGACCGACCTGCGGCCGCCGCTCACCGTCGCCGACCCGGCCCGGTATGTGTTGCGGCGCTTGGCCGACATCCCCGCGGCCGGTGCCGACGCTGCTGCCGTCAGCGACCTCCTCGAACAGCTGGAGGCATGGGACAAGCTGGACCACGATCAAGCAGCGGCCGGATATCCGAAACTGGTGGCGCAGGCCCAGACGGTGCACGCTGTGCCGACACCCAAAGGTCCGTTCCAGACGGACCTCGGCTTGCCGCTGTCCGGCGGGCTAAGCAGTGCTGTCGCCGCCGAGGCCGCGCATGCCGCGGATTTGATGCTCCGGCTCACGTCGTGGCCGACCGGCCTGGCGCATCTGGATCGCTACCGCGACTCGTTCATCGAACGCTACGGATCCGAGCGCGAGGTGGGCCTGCTGGAGCTGCTCGACCCGGAGATCGGGCTCGGCCCGCCCGGTCAGTTCGACAACACCACCGCGGACGACAGCTGGCGGCAGCTGCGTCAGCGCACGCTCACCGATATGGCGCTCGATGCGATCCGGGACGGCCGGCAGGTGGTCGAGCTCGACGCAACGACCATCGGCAAGCTCGAATTGCAGCCGATCGACATCGCGAAAGCACCTACCTCGCTGGATATCTCGTTGTTCGTCGTGGCCGCGTCACCCGCAGCGGTGGATGCGGGCGACTTCCAGGTGGTGGTGGGGCCCAACATGGGAGCGGCTGCGGCAGGCCGCGTGCTGGGGCGCTTCGCCGACCTGGTCGGGCCGGAAGCCGATGTCGCACTGCGGTCCGCGGCCGCCGCGGAGACCTACTGTCGGCCCGGAAGGTTGTCCGCCGAGATCACCTACCTGCCACGACCGGGTCGGTTGGCGAATGTGGCGATCCGGCCGCTGGCGCGGGACTGGGAGCTGGCCTTCGACACGACGCCCGGAGCACCGGCCGATCGGGTGGTTCCGCTGTCCGAACTGGTCGTCGGCCTGCACGGAAACCGATTCGTGGTGCGGTGGCCGCAGACCGGGCAGGAGATCGTCGCCTGTGCGGGCCACATGCTCAACGCTCAGCTTGCTCCGGCGGTCGTGCGGTTCCTGGACGAGATCAACCGCAACGGCCGCGCCATGCCGACGACCTTCGACTGGGGGACAGCGGCCGGATTTCCTTTACTGCCACGGGTTCAGGTCGGTCGAGTGGTGTTGGCCCCGGCCCGGTGGCGAGTGAATGCCGACGAACTGGCTACCGACACGGCAGCTTTCGCGGTCACCTTCGCGGCCTGGCGGCAGCGGTGGCAGCCGCCACGCCACGTCTTTCTGGCAATGGCGGACCACCGTCTGCTGCTCGATCTCGACTCGCCCGAACAGGTCGAGCAGATTCGCCTCGAAGCCCGTCGAATGCCCGGTGGCAAGCTCTCTTTGGACGAAGCGTTGCCCGCGCCGGACCAGGCCTGGCTGCCCGGGCCCGGCGGGCATTACGTCAGCGAGATCGTTGTGCCTGTCGTGCTCGATGCCGTAGAGCAGGCTGCCGAGCCGGTTCGATTGCGGGCCAGCACTATTCGGTCGACGGCTGACGAACGCCTGCGCCCGCCGGGCAGCGACTGGCTGTTCGCCAAGCTCTATCACGTGCCGACCTTCGAGGAGGATCTGCTCGCGGATCAGCTCCGTACGTTCTGCGCCGAGACGGTGGCCGAGGGGTCGGCCGACAGCTGGTTCTTTCTGCGTTATGCCGATCCGGACCCGCATCTGCGCATCCGCTGGCACGGCGACCCCGATCGGCTGTCGGACCGGCTGGCGCCCGCGCTGCTGCGGTGGGGGAATGGTTTGGTGACCAATGGTTTCTGCCGTCGGGTGTGCCTGGATACCTACGACCAGGAGTTGGAGCGTTACGGCGGCCCGGCTGGAATGGCGGTCGCTGAAGAGGTATTCGCCGCCGACAGCGTTGCCGTGCTGGACCTGCTGCATCTGATCGACCAGCGAACGGTTGAATTGGACCGCACGCTGCTCGGCATCTACACGGTGCACGATCTGGTGGCCGCGCTCGGCCTGGACGCGGCCGAGCAGGCGGACTTCTATCGACTCGGTGTTGTCGATCGCCGCGCTACCTCTGCGGAGTACCGCAGTCAGCAGCCAGTTCTCAGGTCGCTACTCGGCGATCCGCAGTGGCTGTCGGCCCAGCCGGGAGGGGACGCGATTGCCGAGGTACTGGCTCGACGCCGAATCCTGCTACGCGAGTGCGCATCACGGTTCGACGCACTTGCCGAGCGCGGTGAACTGAGCCGTGCACGCCTCGAGCTCGCCCGCAGCTTCGTGCACATGCACTGCAATCGGTTGCTCGGTTGCGGACACCCGCCCGAGCAGCAGGTCCTCGGACTGCTGTGGCGAACCAGCGAGAGCCTGCACCACGCACCGCTGCACAAGAAGGCAGGTCAGGCCAGTCCCAGCGAATAATGTTGCTGCTCTGCGGCTTACAGGGGTGCGCGCCGCCGTTCCGAGGTAGCGTGATGACAGTCACAACTGCATAACAGAATCGGACACTGCTATGAACAAGTTGCTGTCGTGGCCGGCCGTGCTCTGCTGGCTGACCGTGCTGCTGGAGGGGTATGACCTCGTCGTCCTCGGGGCCGTCATACCCACCCTCATCGATCAGGACCACCTCGGATTCACCGCTGCCGGTGCGACTTTCGCCGCGACGATGTCGCTGGTGGGCGTGGCCATCGGGGCCACCGGGTCGGGACCGGTGACCGATCGTTACGGGCGCCGATGGATGCTGCTCGGCTCGATCGTATTGTTCTCGCTGTTCACCGCGGTGATCCCGCTGGCAGGCTCGGTCGGCATGTTCGCGATGTTCCGGCTGATCGCCGGCATCGGGCTCGGCGCGTGTATGCCGCCCGCGCTGACCTTGATGGCCGAGCACATGCCCGCGTCCCGCCGGGCCTTCGCGAGCACGATCACCATGACCGGATACCACGTCGGAGCGGTGTTCGCCGCGCTGCTCGCACTCCAGCTCGTTCCGCGCTGGGAACCACTGTTCTATCTGGGTGGCGTGGCGGGGTTCGTGCTGGTGCCGGTGGTCTGGCTGAAACTGCCGGAGTCCGCGGCGTTCCTCGCGGCCAAGAACGCGCCTATCCGGGTTCGGCCTGCGGTGTTGCTGAAGCCGTTGTATCTGCGTGCGACGCTGGGAGTTTGGGTCGGCTCGTTCATGGGGCTGCTGCTTGTTTACGGTCTGAACACCTGGCTGCCGAAGTTGATGCGTGATGCCGGGTACAACATGTCGACCTCGTTGACGGTGCTGTTGATGTTGAACATCGGCGCGGTGATCGGTCTGCTGACGGCGGGGACGCTCGCTGACCGGCGGGGCATCAAACCGACGGTGCTGGTGTGGTTCGGTGCGGCGGCGGTTTTCCTGGCGTTGCTGAGCATCAAGATTTCCAGCACGGTGCTGCTCAACGGGTTGGTGCTGGTCACCGGAGTCTTCGTGTTCTCCGCGCAGGTCCTCATCTACGCCTACGTGACTCAGGCCTATCCGGCCGAGATTCGCGCCACCGCGCTGGGGCTCGCTTCGGGGGTCGGCCGCCTCGGCGCGATCTTCGGGCCGACGATCACCGGCTGGCTCATCGTCGTGGGTTCCGCAAACCCTTGGGGCTTCTATCTTTTCGCTGCGGTCGCCGCGATCGGTCTGCTGGCCATGGCTGCGGTCCCGCGTACTTCCATCGATGGCCTGGGCCCCATCGAACCCGTCGAGCAGGCTCGCTTGGACGAACGCACGGTGTGACAGCGGCCCGGTCCAGCGGCATCGGCTATTGGCCTGCGGCCATGAGCTCGTGTTTGGCTGTCGGGTGTGAAGTCGAAATGGATTCGGGTCGGTGTGCACCTGGCTGCCTGGAGTGCCACGCTGGCCGGGGTCGCCGGGATCGCATTGCACTTCAGCCGGTCGGGTCTCGAGTTGCTGGTCTTGGCGGCTTCGGGTGCGCCCTACCTGATGGCGTGCGCGTTGCTCGGTGCGGTGGCATTCGCCGCCACGCGGTATTGGATCGGTGCGGCAGTCGCGGTCGTGGTGCTGGCGGGCGCGCTGTGGACGCAGACTCCGCTCTATGTCGGTGGCTCGGGCGAGGCCGGCGAACACAGTGTGTCGGCGATGCAGGCGAATCTGCTGTTCGACGGGGCAGATCCGCGGGCGCTGGTCGATGAGGTTCGGGCCCGCGACATCGCGGTGCTCACCGTCAACGAGCTCACACCGTCGGCGGTCGAGGCGCTCGGCCGGTCCGGGCTCGATCAGTTGCTGCCGCACCGGTATCTGTCACCGGGACGGACCGCGACCGGGACCGGAATCTGGAGCACCTATCCGCTGACGGACACCGTCGAGTACGACGGATTCGTGCTGAACCAGATCTCGGCCACGGCAACCATTCCGGACGTCGGCCCGGTCTCGGTGTTCGCCTTCCATCCGGTGCCACCGGTGTACGGCACGCAGGTATGGGCCGATGAGCTGTCCCGGCTGCACGAGATTCTCGAGCGAGCGCCGGCGAACCGGCCGGCCATCGTCGGCGGGGACTTCAACGCGACCTTCGACCACGCGCAGTACCGCTCGATGTTGTCCGGACGGTTCGGCGACGCCGCGGAACAGGCGGGCGCCGGTCACCTGGTCACTTACCCGACCGACAAGCGCTTCCCGCCGCTGGTCGGAATCGACCACATCCTGGTCGCCGAGGGCCGTGCGGTCGCGGTGGAGACCGTGGGGTTGCCCGGTGCGGATCATCGCGCCCTGGTCGCTCGGGTTCAACTGCGCGGAGCGTCGTCGAGCACCTGACCTTCGGGGCTGAATTCGGCTACGGATTCGGCATTGAGTTCACCACGCCGTACCACCACCACGCCGACCAGAATCAGTGTGCCGCCGAGCAATTGGATGAGCCGCGGTGCCTCGCCGAGCAGCGCCCAGGCGAAGAGCAGCGCGGCGAGTACCTCGAAGAGGGCAACGAACGAGGCGAGGCGGGAGCCGAGCAGGCGGGTCGCGGCGATGCCGGAGACGTAGGCGAGCGCGGCGGTCACCGTGCCGAGCGCGAGCACCGGCGGCCACCAGGCGATAGTGAAGCTCTGAAAGACAACAGGATTCGTGGTCGCGTGCAGCGGGACGATGCCGACCGCGCCCGCGGCGAGCAGGCCGAGTCCACCGATGAGGAGTCCACCGGCGGCGAGCACGGTGCCGGGCAGCGTGCCGTCGCCCTGCGCGGAGAGCACGAAGTAGCCCGCCGCGCCGACCATGGCGGCCAAAGCCCACGCGAGGCCCACCCAGCTGGTCGTCATGCCGGAACGCAGGTCGATGACCAGGAACAAGCCGGTGATACCGAGCACGGCGCCGGCGACCGTCGCGGCACCCGGGCGTTGGCGGTGCCGCAGCCACAACCAGCCGACCACGGCGATCGGCGCGGTGTATTCGATGAGCAGCGCCACCCCGACTTCCATGTGCGCTACGGCGTTGAAGTACGCGAGCTGGGTACCGGCGACGGCCACCAGGCCGTACGCGGTGATCAGAAATGCGTTGCGGCGCAACAGATGCCATTCGCCGTGCAACTGCACCACCGCGATCGGCACCAGCACGGCGGCGGCCACCAGCACGCGGATCGCCACCACGGAGGCGGCGCTCCAGCCCGCGTTCATCAAACCGCGGGCCAGCGGGCCGGAGAGGCCGAACGACGAGGCGGACAGCACCGCGAGGATCAGTCCGGATTTCAGCCGCTGAGCGGCCGTGTCATGAGTCATCGTAGCCATGGGTAATGACGGTATGAGGGTCCATGTAATATGTCAACATGACTTTTGCTCATGACACCGAGGCGGCGCTGATGGCCGCGGTGGAGCTGGTGAACTCGGCGGAGGAGCCGGATACACTGACCGAAATCGACCAGCTCGCAGAGTTTTTCGTCAAACACACCTACACCGGTGTGCACGCCGGCGACACGGCGGAGCTCGCGCAGGTGCGAGCACTGCGGGCGCCGCTGCGCCGAATGCTCACCAGCGATCGCGATACCGCGACCCGGCTGGTGAACGAGACGCTGGCGGAGCATCGGGCCGTGCCACAGCTCGTTCGGCACGGCGATGTCGATTACCACATTCACGCGGTGCCGTCGGAGGCGCCGTTGCCGGTGCGAATCGCCGTCGAGACCGCGATGGCGATGATCGATCTGATCCGCTCCGACGAGCTGAGTCGGCTGTCGGTCTGTGCGGACAGTACGTGCGAGGGTCTCGTGCTGGACCTGTCCCGCAACCGCTCACGGCGTTACTGCGGCACCACCTGCGGAAACCGCAATGCCGTCGCGGCCTACCGCGCGCGGAAGAAATGATCACGCGGCCTGCGGAACGGCCACCAGGATAAGCCGTGCTAAACGAAATCGGTAGTGTGCCGATCTCACATTGCACGATTTGCTGGACCGCCTTAATGTCGATTAGCACGCCAAGCTGGATGACCAGGGGGATCCCGGGCCGACGCCCGGGTCCGTAGTCGACCAAAGGCGGTATTCATTGACCGGCGATCGATCGATGTTTCGAACATGGTGGCGAGACCCGGTCGATTACCGTGCCCTGGTCGAGACCTTCGAATCGCACGGTGCGCTCGGTCGATTCAAGTTCATGCTCGGCGCGGGCGGGCTGGTCATGCTGTTGATCGCGGTGCTCGCGTCGGTGGCCCAAGGTGACGTCGCCGGGTGGGTCGGGCAGGTGCAAGGCGGCGTCGAGGCGACCGTCGCGGGGGCCTGGACTTTGCGGTGGTGGTTTCTGCCGTGGCCGCGCGAGCGCGAATCACTCGCCTGGATCGTGCTTTTCGATATCGACACCACCGCCAATGATTTGCTGGTGCACGACCGCGTCGTCGGAGTATTGGGCGTCGTGCTGCTGACAGCGATGGGTGCGTATGTCACCGTATTTCACGGTCCGCGAATTCTGGCGCTGCATATCGGTTGGACGCTGTTGACGAGCATCGTGCTGGCGGTACTGATGGTGAACGGGACGCTCGCCGAGGCCGGGCATGCGGACGGCGCATACCGGAAAGAAGATCTGGCCCTCGGCCTCGCGGTCATCCTGGTCATGCTCGTCGTGGTGGGCGTCATGCTGCCCTTCGTGCAGTTCTGCCACTGGCTGCTGCGGGCCGACGCGCTGTCGGACCCGCTCACCGGGCTGCTGAACCGGCGCGGACTCGACGCCCACCTCTCGGCGCACCTCGTGCACTGCCGCGGCGGGTCGGCCTACGTCGCGACCCTGGACATGGACCGGTTCAAAGCCGTCAACGACACCTTCGGCCACCCGTTCGGCGACGAAGTGCTGACGCGGACCGCGCAACGGTTACGCGAAGTGGTCGATGCCGATGCACTGCTCGCGCGCACCGGCGGCGAGGAGTTCGTGGTCGTCGGGTGCTTGCGCGAGGACGCGGCCACGGTCGGTGAGCGGCTGTGCCGGGCGATCGAGACCATGCCCGATCTGCCGGTGCAGATCACCGCCAGCGTTGGCGTCGCGGTCATCGACGGTGATCCGTACACCGCGAGTACCTTCCGCCGGCTGCTGCGGAGTTCCGATTCGGCGATGTATCGGGCGAAGCGCCGGGGTGGCAACGCGGTGGCGATCGCGGGTCAGGACGAGTCGCCGAGCAGGCCGCGGCGCAAGGTCGCCGGGGTACCCGAGATCCTGCCTGCGATGACGTGTGGTGACGTCGAGGTATCCGGCGAGTCGCTGAGACCGCCTGTCTAGGAAGGCATTCCGGTCAGTCGATGAGTGTGAGGAGCGCGACGAGGGACTCGTTCACGTAGTCGCGGTCGATCTGAGCGGGCTCGACGATCGCGTATTGCGCGAACCCGGTCATCAGCGCATGCACCGCGGGCGCCAGCCGGGCCACCTGCTCGGCGGTTGTCCTGGGACCGTCGGCCTGGTCGATCGGGTGATCGATGAGCAGTTCCTTCAGTAGATCGAGATTGCTCGGGACCTGCTCGTCCACGTCCGACATCAACTGCGGATCGCGGAGGGTGGCGGCCATGGCCTCCAGTTCGAACGCGAAGTATTCGCGGGCGCGGTTTTCCGCTGCCGCGTCGAGGACCGCGGCCGCGTAGCCGCGTAGCACCTCGGCGAGCGGCAGGTCGGGGTCGGTCAGCGGGCGGAAGGTGTCGTGGTACTCCGCGACTATCCGGTGGATCGCGGCGAAGAGCAGCGTTTGTTTGCTGCCGAAGATCGAGTAGATCGCACCCGTGGTCAAGCCCGCGCGGTCGGCGATATCGCCGAGGCGGGCGGACTGGTAACCGTGGGCGGCGATCTCGGTGATCGCCGCCGTGATCAGGGCCGTTCGGGTGTTCTCCCGGATCTCCGCACGTCGCATGAGCCCATGATAATCTCATTATTGAAATAATCAGAATATCGAAAGAGGCATGATGGTCGAACTGGAGCGGCGCGGGCTGTTCGCGCTGGTGGCAGGACTGGGTGTGGCGGTGGCGGCCGGTTGCGGGCGTGGCGCGGTGGAGTCGGTGCGGGTGGTGGACGAAGTGGCGCGGATCGTCGGACCGGTCGAAAAGATCGACGCGTTTCCGACGGTGGACGAGCTCAACAGGTTCGTGGACGAGCTGGTCGCCGCGCACCCGGACAAGGTCGCGGTCGAGGAGATCGGGCGGTCGAGCAGCGGGGATGCGATCCGCGAGGTCCGAGTGGGGTCGGGGGAACGGCACCTGCTCGTGTTCGGCAACCCGCATCCGAACGAGCCGATCGGCATGGCGACGATCCGGCATCTGCTCGGCAGGTTGGCTCGTGGCGAAGCGGACACTCTCGGCGCCACTTGGCATTTCGTGCCGTGCGTGGACCCGGATGGGACGCGGCTCAACGAGGGATGGTTCGCCGGACCGCGCACCCGGACCGCGGTGGCGCGCGAGTTCTACCGTCCGGCGGGGCCCGAGCAGCCGGAGTGGTGTTTTCCCATCACCTGGCGGGACAAGCAAGTCGGGGTGCCGATGCCGGAGACGCGGGCGCTGATGACGCTGATCGATCGAACTCGGCCCGCGCTGATCGCGTCGCTGCACAATGGCGACTTCGGTGGTGGCTTCTACTATTGCTCCGGCGGGGACGCCGACTACTGGTCGGCGCTGGTCCAATTGCTGGACGACGCGGGGGTGCCGCGGCATCAGGGGGAACCGGATGCGCCCGGTGGGGCACGGTGGGCGGAAGGGATTTACGAGCTGCCGACCTTCGCGAAGATGGCCGACGCCTGGCTGGCGGTCGGAGTCGATCCGGTGGCGGGGATCGGCGGCGGGGGCAGCCTGGATTATGCGGCGCCCTACGGGACGGCGGTGCTGGTGAGTGAGTTGCCGCTCTGGACAGACCCGCGGATCGCCGACCAGACGCCGAGTGAACGGTCATGGAACGACGTAATGCGTTCCACCGCAACGGCGTATCGTGAGATCGCTGCGCTGGTGACCGGGGTGCTCGATGGGTTGGGTGATCGATTGACCGGCCGCAGTCCGTTCGAACGGTCGCTCCGGGGTATGGGCTGGGCACTCGGGGAGCTGGCCGCGGAGCGGGACGCGGCCGCCGGTCAGGACCGCCGCGCAACCCTGGGCGAGATCTTCATCGAGGAGTACTTCTGGGTCGCGGCGCAGCGCCTGCGTGCCGGGGGGATGCTGCTGCGGTTGCTCGACGAGGAGTTGCAGCGCGACCCGTCGCTGGCGGCCGAAAGGGCTAGGGTCGGTGCGATATTCGATGGTTGGAGCGCTGACGTCGAGCGCAATGCCCCGGGTGAGCCGGTGCCGTTGGAACGGTTGGTGGCGATTCAAGCGGGCGCGATCGTCACGGCGGCGAGCAGGTTGCGCGACGGGCGTCCGGTCTGATGCTCGAGGTCGGTCCGGATGGTAAGTGAGCAGCGTCCTGGTGCCGGGTGAGGCGGTGTCGCTGGAACGGTTGGTAGCGGTTCAGGCGGGCGCGGTCGTCACTGCGACGAGCAGGTTACGCGACGGGCTTTCGGTGTAGCGCAGGGAGCGGGTGTTGCGCTCGGGTGGGCGAAAGCGCGGCGGCGGTGTGCCGGCTGTGGCGAGTGAGCAGCGTCATGGTGCCGGATGCGGGGGTGCGGCGTAAGTTCGTTAATTAGCGAAATGCCGAAGGGTGGTGAGTGTGCTCGACGAGTGCAAGGCGCTGGCGAACGAGACGCGGTTGCGCGTGCTGGAGTGGCTCAAGGAGCCGGACGTGCATTTCCCGGAACGCGCGGACGAGACGGCTGAGCTGGGCGTATGCGTCGGCCTCATCCAGCAGAAGGCGGGGACGTCGGCCTCGACGATGTCGGCGCATCTGGCGATCCTGCAGCGCGCCGGGTTTCTCAGCGCGACCCGGCGCGGGCAGTGGATCTACTACCGCCGCGACGACGCCCGCATCCGCGCCTTCACCGAACAACTGCACCGCGTTCTCTGACCTACGAAAGGCAACCTCCTATGTCGACTGCTCTGTCCATCCTCGACCTGGCGTCGATCGCGCCCGGCCAGTCCGCGCGCGACAGTTTCGGCAACAGCGTCGCCTTGGCGCAGGCTGCCGAAGGGAGCGGTTATCGTCGCGTCTGGTACGCCGAACACCACAACATGGGTTCGATCGCTTCCAGTGCCACGAGCGTGCTGATCGGCTACGTCGCGGCGCACACCGACACCATCCGGCTCGGCTCCGGCGGCATCATGCTGCCCAACCACTCGCCGCTGGTGATCGCCGAACAGTTCGGCACGCTGGAGACGCTGTTTCCCGGGCGCATCGACCTCGGGCTCGGCCGCGCGCCGGGCAGCGATCAGAAGACCATGCTCGCGCTGCGCCGCAATCCGTCGTCGGCGGACTCGTTCCCGCAGGACGTGCTCGAACTTCAGGGTTATCTGACGGGTCGTTCGCGGGTGCCCGGCGTGCAGGCGGTGCCGCGCGCGGAAGGGGTTGTGCCACTGTACATCCTGGGTTCGTCGCTGTTCGGTGCGCAGCTCGCCGCACAGCTGGGTCTGCCGTACGCCTTCGCGTCACACTTCGCGCCGGACGCGTTGCATCAGGCGGTCGCCGTCTACCGTGACAGCTTCCGGCCCTCGGAGCAGCTGGCGGAGCCGTACGTGATGGCCGGCGTCAATGTGTTCGCCGCGCACGACACCGACGACGCCGTCGCGCAGAAGACGATCGCCTACCGTGCCCGGGCGCGCATGATGATCAAGCGCGGTGCCGCGGACGTGCGCTACACCGACGAAGAGATCGACGCGTTCCTCGCCTCACCCAACGGTCGCCAGCTCGCCTCGATGACCCAGTACACCGCCGTCGGCACACCCGACGAAGTCCGTTCGTATCTCGACGATTTCGCCGCCTCGATCGAGGCCGACGAGCTGATCCTCACCCACCAGGCCACGCAGATCGAGGATCGGGTGCGCTCGGTCGAGCTGACCGGCGCCGCGATGGCCGCGGCCGCACCCGAGCGGGTTGTCGGCTGATCCTGCGCGTTCCACCGCCGAGAACGAAGAAGGCGCGGGCCGTTACCGTGTGGTGGAACACCCTGTCCGGCAAAGGATATGGTCGGGCAATGCGGACGGCGGCGGCATCTGCCTATGGTACTGGTGTATCCGGGCGCGGCAAGTGGGAGAGGACGCGATGACGACGCACGCAGGTTTCGCTGGACGCACATATGTGGTCACCGGCTCGGCTTCGGGTATCGGCGCCGCGACTGCCGCGCTGCTTCGAGAGCGCGACGCGAAGGTCATCGGCTGTGATCTCGACGATGCCGAGGTTCAGGCCGACTTGTCCTCTCCCGCCGGGCGGCGGGCGCTTCTCGACCAAGTGAAGGAGCACGGTCGGATCGATGCCGTCCTGGCTATCGCCGGAGGCGGCAAAACCGGTCTGCTGGAGACAAATTACTTCGGTGCGGTCGCGACACTGCAGGGACTTCGGCCGCTGCTGGCGCAGAGCCCCGCACCCCGCGCGGTAGCCGTCTCCTCGACGGCGTCGCTGGCGCCGGCCGATGAACGCATCGTGCAGGCGTGTCTCGACGGCGACGAGGCCGCCGCTGTCGGCTATCTCGCAGCCGATCCCGCGGCCGGTGGTGCAACCGGCGGCTACGGGATCGCCAAACGCGCATTGAATCGATGGGTGCGCAGGGCCGCCCCGACCGCGGACTGGGCCGGTTCCGGCATCGCCCTCAACGTCGTGGCCCCGGGTGTGGTGGACACACCCGCTGCCGCCTACATCCTCACCGACGAAAACGTTCGCAAAGCGGTGGAAACCGCTGCGCCGCAACCGTTCGGCGGGTTTCCTGGCCGGCCCGAGTGGGTCGCCGAGCTCATCTGCTGGCTGGCGAGCGCGGACAATCGTTTCGTGACCGGTCAGATCATCTTCGCCGACGGAGGATCGGAAGCGGTGGCGCTCGGCGACCGTCATTGGCGGTGAGGTGACAGCCTGGCGCCAGTCCGGACAGGCGACGTCACGCCGGGGCGCCGAGCGGCGGGTGTTCGAGGACGCGGGGCTTGTACTCGACCAGTTGGATGCGGCTGTCGAAGGTGCGGTGCTCGATCATCTCGAGGGCGACGTCGGGGTAGCCGTCGTAGATGCGTTCCGCGCCGGTGGCGCCGGTAATGACCGGGAACATCACGACCCGGAAGCGGTCGACGAGTCCGGCTCGTAGCAGCGACCGGCACAGGCTCAGGCTGCCGATCGTGCTGAGCAGCCCCGAGCCACTCGATTTCAAGGCGCGGACGGCCTCGATGGCGTCGTCGCGGACGAGTGTGGAGTTGGCCCACGTCAGCTGCTCGAGTGAGGAGGAGAAGACCACCTTGGACGCTTTCGTGAGCTCATCGACGGACGCCTCTTCTTCGGGCCTGAACTCGTCTTGGCCGTCCGGGACCTCGCCGGCGGCGAAGCCCGACATCAGGCGGTAGGTGTTGGCTCCCATCAGGTAGGTGGCCTCGGGCTGCTCGCCGAGCCAGGCGAGGTACTCCGGGCCCTCGAGGCCCCAGAATCCGGGCCATCCCTCTCCCGAGGCGTAGCCGTCGAGGGAGGTGATGAAGTCGACCAGAAGCTCTGACATGGCGGTGTCCTTTCCTAGGGGGTCATCAGTTTCGACGGGCCGGGAGCCGGAAACTCATCGGCCGAGCGGTGGGGTAACCGTAACTGCCTGAGTAGACCTCCGAACGTTGATCGGAGGCCTACGTTCATAGGGAAGTACGGCAACGTGAAGCCCGATTCAGCTTTATCAGTCGGAAAAGGTATTGGGGCGCAACATAATCAAGAACTGAACTAAATCATCGAGGATGCCTGACGTGTAAATGGTTGTGCCGCAGGCGTATAGCTCACATAGCCATTACTGATCACCGGAGTGATTCATTACTCCGAAAGTGGGTTGATCAGGCAGTTTGCGCGAAACCCGCTGTTGTTCAATTGAATTCAGCCGACAATTTCCCGGTTTTCGATCATGGTGGTGATCTTCGAACATAGGATCACCCCACCAGTGCGGGTAGGCCGACATCAGCAGTCGCTGACCGATCGGTATCTGGGGTTCGAACTACCCTTCAGAGATAGGATGAGAAATGCGCATACGTGCAGCAGTCATGGCCGTCGGGATCGCGATCCTGGGGCTCACCGGAATGTCCGCTCCGGCTAACGCGGTCGCCTCGCCCAGCTATACCAAGCTCGCACCGGAGTCGGAACTGGCCGGGTGGCGCCACCTCGGCTGGTACCGGACCCACGGGCAGTGCGTCGACGCCGGCCAGCAGTTCCAGCGTGAACACGCCATCAGAGAATGGCGGTGCGGGTACGACGCCGGGCACTCCCCGTCGTACGCGCTCTCCGGCAGGTAGCACCGAGTAGCTGACTGAATTGGTTGGGCCCTGTTGTGGCCCAACCAATTCGACGTTACTGGCGCTGCCGCTTGCGGGCGGCTTCGGCGGAGCCCTGGATGGCGACGAGCACGAGCACGACGATGAACACCACGATCTCGAGGGTGTTCCAGCCGAAGAGGTCCGACGTCGGTGCGGCCTCCGCCGTCACGGCCGGTGGTGTCGCCGCCGCGACGGGCAACCGTTGTGCTGCGGTTGCGGATTCGGGGGTGGCGACGGGTGCGGAGACGGGCAGCACAAATGGGGGATTCGGTATCGGGATCGGGGACGGGATGAGTAGCGGCAGTGACGGTGTGGGCGGGGGAGTGACGGTGGACAGCGTGAGGAGGCAGGTCACCACCGCGCTGCCCGCCATCGCACTGCCGACGACCCCACTGCCGATTGCGGATCCGCTCGAGCCGGAGGCAGGCGGGAGCAGTGCGGACCCGGCCGAACCGACCGCCCACCAGGGTGGGGCGAGGATTCCTGGTCCGATCAGGCCGGAGCCTGCGGCGGATCCGAGGAACAACAACGCGGCGCCCGCCGCGCTACCGACACACGCGGTGAGCATGCTGCCGGTGTCGACGCCGAGCGCGGCGTTTCCGGCCGCCGCAGGTGTCGCCGGGTCCGCGTCGTCCGCGGTGTCGGCAGCACCGTTGATTCGAAGTGCTCCGGCTGCGGCAGGTGTCGGTGGAGGTTCGAGTGCGAGTGAGCCTCCATCTGCGGCGGTTCCTATCGAGACACCTTGCAGGACAGCGCTTCCGGTCGAGGCGTCTGTCGGGGTCGAGCTTCCAGTGGAGTTGTCTGCTGGGGCTGGGCTTCCGGTGGAGTTGTCTGCTGGGGCTGGGCTTCCGGTGGAGGCATCTGCCGGGGCCGCGCTTCCGGTCGAGTTGTCTGCCGGGGCCGCGCTTCCGGTTGGGATGTCTGGTTGGGCTGTGCCGCCGGCCGGGACGTTTGCCGGTGGCGTGCTTGCGTTCGGAGCGTCTGCTGGTGCGGCACTGTCGACGGGGACGCCGGGCTCAGCGGCTCCGCCACCGCCGAAGTGTTGCTGCGCGACGTCACCGGCAGGGTCGCCCGGTTGGGCCGCGCCACCGGTGGAGAAGTCTGGGTGAGCTGCGGCCTCCGGGACGCCTACCGGTGACGCGTCACCGCGCGAGACGTCCGGCTCGACGGTGCCGCCGGTCGAGAAGTTTGGATGCGCCGCAACCCCCAGAGAGCCCACCGGCGTGCCACCAGCCGGTGCATCCGTCTGCGCCGTACCACCGGTGGAGAAGTCTGGCCGAGCTGCGGCTTCCGGGACGCCTACCGGTGGGGCGCCACCAGGCGAGAAGTGTGGTTGGGCTGCACCGTCGGTGGAGAAATCTGGTTGGGCCGCGGCCCATGGGGAGCCGACTGGTGGCGTGGCATCAACCGAGGCCCGCGGCTTAGCTGGGCCACCTGGTGAGACGTGCGGTTGGGCTGCGCCGCCGGTGAAGAAGTCTGGTTGTGCCGCATCTCCTGGGGCGCCTACCGGTAGCGCGCCATCGGCCGGTGCGTCCGTCTGCGGCGCACCACCGGCTGAGAAGCCTTGCTGCGCTATCCATCCTGCGGTCACGTCGGCGACGGGCGGTGGGTCCGGGATCGTTTCGTCGGCGGCTGACCGGCCGCCGAACAGTAATGCCGCGGGTACGAACGCGCTTACGACGACGAATCCTCTTGCGCCTCTGGTTATCCGCGGCGCGATACCTTCCGACCGCAACTGTGGACGGCTCATTCGGCGGTGGTGATCGGGCTGTCGCTGCTGGGCTCGTACTGGGACTGGGCGTAGCGGAAGGCGTCGGTCGGCACGCCGAGCACGCCGGAGAACGGTCGCTCGAGGTCGTGGATGGCCAGCAGTGCGGAGCCGATGATGACGCCGAGCAGCGCGGTCATCGCCACGCTGCGCCGGGTGACCAGCATGCCGGTCAGCACCGGGTTCAGCAGCACCAGTACCGCGCCGAAACACAGTGCGATGTAAAGGAATTGGGGGAGGTTACGGACCACGTCGATCGCGCGATCATGGCGGGCTTGGGTCACCCGGTCGATACCGGTCAGCGCCCGGGTGCGTGCCTCGATGACGGTCGGATCCTCCGACTGAACGGCTATGACGGCGGCGCGCAGTGAGTTGAGCGTCTTCTCGGTGTTGGGGCTGAGCCGTCGCTCGCGCTCCATGAGCGGCCACTCCTCGGTGAGGACCTGATCGGTGTAAGCGATGACCTTGTCGTGGATCCGGTCCCGGTCCGGGGCAGGCAGCGCGTGGATGGCCAGGTGGGTGTCGACCAGGCCCTTCGACTCGGTGATCGTGTGGTTGTACGCGTTCTGGTTCTGGTTCCAGCAAGCCACGAAGACGAAGGCGAGCACCGCGGTGAAGATGGTTTTCGCCAGATCGAGTGCGAGGTGACTGGACGACTCGTCACTGTTTTGCCGCCATGATTTCGGACGTATCCGATCCCCGACAACCAATACCGCCACCGCGATCATCGCGGCACAGATAGCGACGAGCAATTCCTGAGCCATCCCACTCCACTTTCCCGCGCAAAGTTCGGTACAACAGATTTCCGAGTGCATGGTCGAGCGGCCGAGGCAACCCCGGCATGGGCATAGTAGAACAGCAACCGTCGAAGATTAGCCCTGGTAGGCCACCACGAGTTGGGGAAGTTACCGAAGTGTGATGATCAAACGAATAGCCGAGCGAATTAACAGCAAATACATGTTCCCCGGCGCACCATTTCGAGGACCAGCCCGCTTTCCGGACACTTAGCGGCAGACCGCTCCCGTTCGTGATCGAAGGGAAACGAGGACGCTCTCACTCGTGCTTCTCCGCCGTTGTGCCCCGCTCGCCGCCCGACCCCGCACCACCTGTGCCAGTGGGCCACAGTGGCAGGCATTCTCGACGGGACATGGTGGTGACACCCCACTGGCACGGTCCGCCATCGCGCCCCTTTCGCCGCCGGACGCCGCGCCGAGGGGGACGTGATGGCGTCTCTACTTGCACGTCTTCGCCATCGTGTCCCGAGCGCTGCCCGAGTCCGCGCTGAGCGGGACGTGGTGGCGCTCCCACGCGCACTTCTCCGCCACTGTGTCCCTCTTGCCGCCCGACCCTGCGCCGGGTGGGACGTGGTGGCGCCTCAGTCGCACGGTCCGCCACTGCGTCCCGTCCGCCGCCCGACTCCGCGCCGGGTGGGACATGAGGGTGCTCCCGGTCGTGTTTCTCCGCCACCAAGTCCCTCTCGCCGCCCGACTTCGGGCCGAGCGGGACGTGGTGGCGCTCCAGTCGCACGGTCCGCCACGGTGTTCCGCCCGTCGCCTGCCTCCCTGCTGAGCAGGAGATGGTGGTGCCCCACTTGCACGTGTCCGTCACGGTGTCCCTCTCGCCGCCGGGCTCTGCGCTGAGCGGGAGATGGTGGCAGGGTTACTCCGGCGATGCGCGACCCCGTTCCGTTGGTACTGAGGTGCGCGGCCACCGTCCACCTGTGCCAGTGGGCCATAGTGGCAATCTCACCGGATACTGGACAGGTGCTGCAGCCCTCGAGTACACGGTGAGGCTTTTCGGCTTTGCTGCCAGTCCCGTTGATGATGAACCGGCTGCGCACCGCTATGCCGCCCGCGCATTCGAAGCCGGCGGCCGTCACTTACTCGGCGTCGTCACTGGTTCGTTCGAGAAAAGGTCCGCAATCCGCGACGAGGGCGGTCGTGTTGTCGGTGCCGCCGCTGCGAAGGGCGTTGTCCACCAAGGCTTCCGCGACGTGGGCAGCTGATTCCCCGTCGGCGAGCATCGCTTTGATCACGGGCATGTCGAGGCGTTTGTGCACACCATCGGTGCTCAGCAGCAGCCTGCCGGTACTGGAGCCGGTGCCCGCGTGACCGATGTCTGCGGGCCGGACGGTGCGGACGGACGTGAGGACCACATGATCGAGTCGCGGTGCCGGACCGTAACCGCGGGTGCGCCAGAATTCGCCGACGGTGTGATCGGTGGTGATCTGGTGCAGTACCCGCCCGTTCCAGCGGTAGGCGCGGCAGTCCCCGACCCAGGCGACTTCGCACGGCCCGTCGGGTTGTCCCGCGGACGGCAGCACGGCGATGACGAGCACACTGTCGGCCTCGGATTGCGGGAACTGGCGCAGTAATTCGCGTTGGGCCGCAACAATTCCGGCGAACGCGCCGGTGCGTGCGCCGACGTGCGCGGCGACCTCTGCCGCGGTGCGTGCCGCCCGAGCGGCGGGCAAGTGATCACCGACACCGTCGGCGACGACGAACGCCGTCTTCCCGGTGACCGGATCGATCACGGCGGCCGCGGCGTCGGCGTTGAGGGTGCGGGAACCGCGCCTGCTCAACGACTCCCATGCGGTACCGCTGAGTCGCACGACTTCGGGATCGGGGCCGTCCGTGACAGGTGCCGAGCACATGCCTGACCTCCTCGGACTGCACCCTTGCCGCGTGCCGCTCGGCACTCTTCCAGTAAAGCGCGCCAACCCGTGCGGTCGGCAACAGTTTGCCGTGCAGTTCCTGTGAAGCCCATTACAGTTTGGTCTCTGGGCGCGACGCCGACAACGGCACGGCGAGTTGGGCTTTGACCCTTTCGTAGGTCGGCAGCGTCTCGTAGCGGAGCACGGACTTGTCCCCGACGAACAGCTCGTTCGAGATCCGGCGGTAGGCGGCGAGGTCCTCGGTGATCATGACCACGACGTAATCCCATTGGCCCACAACGGAATAGCACTGCTGCACGGCCGGTTCGGCGAGCATGCGCTCACAGAACGCGAGGTAGTGGTCGGCGTCGTCTTCGGCCAGTTCGACGAGCACGACGGTGGTCAAACCCATGCCCACCGTGCGCGGATCGATCACGACGACCTGCGCGGTGATCACCCCACCGGTGCGCAGCCGGATGAGCCTGCGCTGGACCGCGCTGGGGGAGAGGCCGACTCGTGCACCGAGCTCGTGCAGCGGTCGCGTCGCATCGACCTGCACCAGCTCGAGCAGTCGGTGATCGATATCGTCCAACGGCAGCACACTCACGCAATAAATTTGCGTGCCGACGGGAAAATTGTCAATCGCGTCCGGCGGCCTTCCTTCTAGGGTTCAGCTCATGGAAGATCTGGTCGATATCGACGTGCTGCGGCAGCGGGCAGGCATCAAATGGGCGCGCGCCGGGGCGGATGTGCTGCCCGCGTGGATCGCGGACATGGACTTCGCGGTGCCGGATCCGGTGCGCGCGGCACTGCGGCAGGCGGTGGACGGCGACCTCGGCTACCCCGCGTGGGATGAGCGTCCCGATCGAAATCCGTTGCAGGAAGCCTTCGCTGATCGTATGCGTGAGCAGTACGACTTCCGGATCGACCCGGACGACGTGTACGTCTTCACCGAGCTCATTCAGGTGCTGCAGATCGTGCTGCAACTGATGACCCGGCCGGGCGACGCGATCGCCGTGCACACCCCCGCGTACCCGCCGTTCCTGCAAACCATCGAGCTCATGGGGCGACGTCTGGTGCCCATCCCGATGGTCGAGCAGGCCGACGGCTGGACCTTCGATGTCGACCGGATGGCCGAGGATGTTCGTAGCAACAACTGCCGCGCGTTGATTCTGGTGAACCCGAACAACCCGACGGGCCACGTGTTCGATCGCGACGAACTCACGGCCATCGCCGAGATCGCCGCCCGCAACGATCTTCTGGTGATCGCCGACGAGATCCACTCCGAGCTCGTGCACGAGCGGCACCGGCACACCCCGTTCGCCTCGCTCGGTCCGGAAATCGCTGCGCGCACAGTCACTCTCAACTCCGCGAGCAAGGCCTTCAATCTGGCCGGACTGCGGTGCTGCGTCGCCCATGTCGGCGACAGCCGGGTCCGCGCCGCCTTGGACGCGCAACCACCGCAGCTGTACGGACAGGTGAGCGCGCTGAGCGTGCTGGCGACCTGCACCGCATGGCGGGACGGTGCCGCATGGCTGGCCGCGACCCGAGAGCTGCTGACCGCCAACCGCGACCTCGTCGCCGAGACGCTGCGACCCGAGAGCCGGTTCCACCGCCCCGACGCGGGCTACCTGGCCTGGCTCGACTGTCGCGCCCTCGAACTCGGCCGAGACCCCGCGGACTTCTTCCTCGAGCACGCGAAGGTCAAACTCCTGTCCGGCCCGGACTTCGGCCCCGGCGGTGCGGGATTCGCGCGCTTGAACTTCGCGACCTATCGCCCGGTCCTCGCGGAGATGCTCGGCCGCATGAACGACGCGGTGCACAAGCACCTCAATCGGTGACGAAAAATGAACGGGCACAAGGTAATCGAGCGAGATAGGTTGGATGAGTGAGCGTTTGGACCGCACTGGTGTCGTTCGCCGTCGTCGCGGGGTTCCTGACCCTGGTTCCCGGCCTGGACACCGCCCTCGTCCTGCGCTCCGCGATCGTCCGCGGCACCCGCACCGCCTTCGCTACCGCACTGGGGGTGGGCAGCGGACTGCTGGTGTGGGGCATCGCGACGACGTGCGGGCTATCGGTGCTGCTGACCACCTCACAATGGGCGTACACAGTGCTGCGCATCGCCGGTGCGATCTACCTGATCTGGCTCGGACTCACCAGCCTGGTCGCGCTTCTGCGCTCCGGCGACCTCGGTGCCGGCCAGGTCGACGACCGCGCCGTCGCGAGCGGCAGTCTGCTGCGGGCCTGGGCGCGCGGTGCGACGTCGAACCTGCTCAACCCCAAAGTAGGCGTGTTCTACATCGCGATGCTGCCGCAGTTCATCCCGCCGCACGCACCGCACCTGCTGATGGGCACCGCACTCACCCTGGTCCACTTCGTCGAGGGAGTGCTGTGGTCCACGGTGCTGATCTGCGGCGTCCGGTTCACCAAGTCGTGGTTCGATCGGCCCTCGGTCAAGCGCGGGATGGAAGGCCTCACCGGCTCGGTGCTGGTCGCCCTCGGCCTGAAGCTGGCGCTCGACACTCCCTGATCCGTTACCCCGGAGCGACTTACGGCGTTGCGATCACCGTGATGCTGACCCCTGCGGCCGGGCCGATCGGCACCGTACGCTGTGTCGCCCGGCCCCGCGCGGGTACGCCGCGGTGGGAGGGATGGGAAACAGGAGTACGGACAGGTGGTAGGAAAGGGTACGTGTCCACAACTGTCGAAGGATCGGTCCCCAACAGCAGCTCTCGCGCGGTCGACGAGGTGGTAGACCTGGTCAGCGCGCTGATCCGGTTCGATACCTCGAACACCGGCGACCTGGCCACCACCAAGGGCGAGCGCGAATGCGCGGAATGGGTGGCCGAACAACTGCACCAGGCCGGGTATACGACCGAGTATGTGGAGTCGGGCGCGCCCGGGCGCGGCAATGTGTTCGCACGGCTGCCCGGCGCGGACTCCAGCCGCGGCGCGCTGATGATGCACGGTCACCTGGACGTGGTGCCCGCCGAGGCGGCCGACTGGAGCGTGCATCCGTTCTCCGGTGCGGTGCGCGACGGCTACGTGTGGGGCCGCGGCGCCATCGACATGAAGGACATGGTCGGGATGATGCTGGCGATCGCGCGCCAGTTCAAGCTCGAGGGCACGGTGCCGCCCCGCGATATCGTGTTCGCCTTCCTGGCCGACGAGGAGAACGGCGGCAAGTGGGGCTCGCAATGGCTGGTGGACAACCGGCCCGACCTGTTCGAGGGGATCACCGAGGCCGTCGGGGAGGTCGGCGGCTTCTCGCTGACGGTGCCGCGCCCGGACGGCACCGAACGCAGGCTGTATCTGGTGGAGACCGCCGAGAAGGGTCTCGGCTGGATGCGGTTGCGCGCCAAGGCCCGTGCGGGACACGGCTCGTTCCTGCACGAGGACAACGCGGTCACCATTCTGGCCGACGCGGTCGCGCGGTTGGGCAAACACACGTTCCCCGTGGTGATGTCGGATTCGGTGAGCGAGTTCCTGGCCGCCGTCGCCGAGGAGACCGGACTGCAGTTCGACCCGGACAGCCCCGACATCGAGGGCCAGCTGGCGAAGCTGGGCACCATCTCCCGCATTATCGGTGCGACGCTGCGGGATACGGCGAACCCGACCATGTTGCAGGCCGGGTACAAGGCCAATGTGATCCCGCAAACCGCGGAGGCCGTCGTCGACTGCCGGGTGGTGCCCGGCCGGCAGGCGGCGTTCGAGCGGGAGGTGGACGAGCTCATCGGCCCGGATGTCGAACGGGAGTGGATCACCAAACTCGACTCCTACGAAACAACTTTCGACGGTCATCTGGTGGACGCGATGAACGACGCGATCCTCGCCCACGACCCGCAGGGCCGTACCGTGCCCTACATGCTCTCGGGTGGCACCGACGCGAAGGCGTTCGCCCGCTTGGGCATTCGCTGCTTCGGCTTCGCGCCGCTGCAGCTGCCGCCGGAACTGGACTTCACCGCGCTGTTCCATGGCGTGGACGAACGAGTTCCGGTGGAGGCGCTCGAGTTCGGCACCCGGGTGCTGGAACACTTTTTGCTGAACAGCTGACGAAAGGACAACCCGTGCCCGATTACTCCTACAATCCCTACGACGCGCTGCCGCAGCTGCCGTCGTTCACGCTGACCTCCGACGACGTCACCGACGGTCAGCCACTCGGCAACGATCAGGTCAGCGGCATCTTCGGCGCGGGCGGCAAGGACATCTCGCCGCAGCTGTCCTGGTCCGGATTCCCCGAGGAGACAAAGAGTTTCGCGGTCACCGTGTACGACCCGGACGCGCCGACCGCGGCGGGGTTCTGGCACTGGGCGGTGGCCGACATCCCGGTCGGCGCGACCTCGCTGCCGACCGGCGCGGGCAGCGGCGAGGAGGGTGGTGCGCTGCCGACCGGCGCGATCACCTTGCGCAACGACGGCGGGTTCGCCGGTTTCGTCGGCGCGGGACCGCCGCCCGGACACGGCTACCACCGCTACTTCATCGTGGTGCACGCGGTAGACGTGGAGAGCCTCGGCCTCGACGAGTCCGCGACGCCCGCCTACCTCGGGTTCAACCTGTTCTCGCACGCCATCGCGCGCGCCACGATCGTGGGCACCTACGAGCAGAAGTAATCGCTGAACGACTGTGGCCCTGAGCGAAATGCTCAGGGCCACAGTCGTTATCGGGGGCCGGCGGGTTACTTGACGTTGACGACCTTGTCCGAGGGCTCTTTCGCGTAGAGCGCCTCGATCTCGGCCGCGTACTTGGTGGCGATCGGGGCGCGCTTGAGCGACATCTTCGGGGTGAGCTCGTCGCCACCCGGCTCCCAGATCGCGCCGATAATGGTGAATCGCTTGATCTGCTCCACCCGGGAGAGCTTCACGTTGCCCGCCTGCACCGCGGCCCGCACCTCGTCGAGGATCTCCTTGCGGGTCGCCAGCGTCGCCACATCGGCGTCGGTGGCGTCGAACTCCTTGGCGCGCAAGGCCGCAACATCCGGGTCGAGCACGATCAGCGCGGCGATGTAGGGCTTGGCGTCACCGATCGCGACGACCTGGCCGACCAGCGAGGACACGGCCTTCACCGCGTTCTCGACATTGCTCGGCGCGATGTTCTTGCCCGCCTCGTTGATGATCAGTTCTTTCTTGCGGTCCACGATGCGCAGGTAGCCGTCGGGGTCGAGGGTGCCGACGTCGCCGGTGTGCAGCCAGCCGTCGTCGTCGATCGCCTCCGCCGTCTGCTCCGGCATGTTGCGGTAGCCGCGGGTCACGATCGGGCCGCGCACCAGGACCTCACCGTCGGTGTCGAGTCGCAGCTCCAGGCCGTCGACCGGGCGGCCGACCGAGCCGGGGCGCGGCTTGTCCTTCTCGGTGAAGGTGCCGACGCCGGTGGTCTCCGACATGC
This sequence comes from Nocardia suismassiliense, assembly GCF_900269665.1. Taxonomy (GTDB): domain Bacteria; phylum Actinomycetota; class Actinomycetes; order Mycobacteriales; family Mycobacteriaceae; genus Nocardia; species Nocardia suismassiliense. The sequence goes on along the minus strand of NZ_LT985361.1, from coordinate 4,966,870 downwards.
CCCACACCTCGCTCATCGGGAAGCCGAGGCCGATGAAGTATTCGAGCGTCTCCGGCGGGATCGGCGCGGCGCCGGAGGCAGGCACGCTCAGCGCGTCCAAGCCCATGGCGTGCCGCAGCTTCGACAGCACCAGCGCCTCGGCGACTTTGTGCTGTACGGCCAGGACGGGGCCGCGGCTGCGACCCGCGAGATCGGCTCGGGCCGCGGCCTTTCCGGTCTCGATGGCCCAGTTGGCGAGCGCCTTCTTCACCCCGCTCGGTTCGGCGGCGAGCTTGCCCTCGATGCCGACCTTGATCTTCTGCCACACCCGCGGCACCCCGAAGAAGGTGGTCGGGCGGGCGTCGGGCAGGGCCGCGGCGACCTCGCGCGGGTCCGGCACGGTGGTCACCTGCACGCCGGTGATCAGGTTGATGGCGTGGCAGGAGATGCGGTCGGCGACGTGCGCGGCGGGCAGGTACGACACCGAACGGTCGTCCAGGCCGACCGGCAGCGGGCCGTTGACCAGGGCGATGATCTGCGCGATCACGTTGCGGTGCGAAACCTCTACGCCCTTGGACGGGCCGGTGGTGCCCGAGGTGTAGATCAGGGTGGCCAGGTCATCCGGCTTGACCGCCCGCCAGGCCGCGTCGAAATCGAAGTCGGCGGCGGGGTTCGCCTCGACCTCGGCGAGGGTGATGGTGCCGGCCGCCGGGCCGTCGACCAGGATGATGTGCGCGAGTTCGACGCCCGCGCCGGTCACTTTGTCCAGGAAAACCTGTTCCGTCACGACCACTTTGTTCGCCGCATTGGTGAACAAATGGGTGATCTGCTCGGACGAACTGGTGTTGTAGATCGAGAACGGGGTGGCGCCCAGGTGCAGCGCCGCGGTGTCGACCAGGTTGAATTCCGGCCGGTTGGTCAGCATGATCCCGACGGTGTCGCCAGGCCCGACACCCAGTCCGGCCAGTCCTGCCGCGATGGATTGCACCCGTTCGCCGTACTCGCGCCAGGTGATCTGCTGTGTTCCGCCGACCGTCCGCAACGCCACCTGCTCAGGTCGCAGCGTCCGGGTCTCCTGGAACGCCTCCGGAACCGTGTAGACCGTTTTGCCCGATTTGTGCGCATAGCCGATGTCTGTCTTCATATCCCTGTTCCCGATATTCATGCCATGAATCGCGCCTCGCGGCGTCCACACGCGGGCGATTCGAGACCCGATCCTGACACAATGAAATGACGCTTCAGTCAGTTTCTCACGGGTCGGCGCACCAGGAGTGGCGCGGCTCACTTATCGTAGCCAGATCGCAGGCGTAGTAGCTGGTAAATCCGCTAGGTACCGGACAGCCGCTCAGGCTATGCGCGGCGAAGCATGGCTGCCGAAGCGCTGGGCTCGGTCGGCCGACCACCGTCGCTTGAGCTCCTGCCAGAGCCATGCGCGGACGCCGCGCAGGCCCGAGGCGGCCGGACGATCGTCGTCCTCCCACACCGAGACCGTGTCGAAGTCCGTCTCGCGCAACGTGATCGCCACCGCGCGTTCCGGCCCGGGCTGAGCGCGCCGACGAGGATCCCAGCGGCTCGAGAATTTCGGTGTGCGCCACCGCGGCGCCCGGAAGGCGTAACCGACGAGCGGCATGCTCTGTGACTGGCGGTCCGATTCTGCGGCGGGCGCGGTCAGTTCCTCGGGGATTCGGTGGCCACGCTCGAGCCGCTTCGCCTCCAGGTACTGTCGCACCTCTTCGTTGGGCGGCGAGATGAGCAGTGGCTGCACCTCCACTCGGATGCCGACGTACTGCAGCGGCCGGATCTTTTCCGGGTTGTTCGTGAGCAAGCGCACGGACTCGAGGTCCAGGCGCAGTAGTGCCACGATGGCGAGCAGGTAATCCCGGCTGTCGGGCGCCAGGTCGAGTGCCCGATAGGCGGAGAAGGTGTCGACGCCGGTGTGTTCCTGGACATTTTTGCCGCGAGCTTTGGCCACCAGCCCGGCGCCGCGCCCTTCTTGCTCGAGATAGATCAGGACGCCGCTGCCTTCGGCCTGGATGAGGTCCAGTGACCGGTCGAGCTGTGCCGCGCAGTCGCAATCTTCCGATCCCAGCACGTCGCCGTAGACGCATCGGGAGTGGATCCGGACCAGGCATCCGTCTGCGATGTCACCGGCGACCAGGATGAAGCCGTATTCGGCTCCACCGGGTAGGTCGTCGACCCGAACCTTCAGCTGGTGACCCTTGCGGGTCAGTCGATGGACGGTGTCGGTGCGAAACTGCGATCCCGTGGTCAAGGTGTCTCCAAGTGTCTGTCGGAGGACTTCTCGGATGTCATGGCGGAGGGAATTGTGCGGCTGAAGCAGAGGCGGCACATCCACGGTGACAGGGGGTACGTTCCAGATCGATTCTTACTCCGATTCGATCGAGTCCGCCGCACATTTCAACGGTCCAACCGCGACGTTCCAAGTGACCGAGTGGTGTCCGGTATGTACGTTCCGGCGCGATATCGGTTGGCCCGTAAGACTTCTGATGGACGCGGCGAAGCTACCGGGCGGCAAGCATCCCGACACGGGATGTGCTCTAGATCACAGGTGCTCTACCAGGTGTGTGCCGGACGCTGCGGGACGGCAAGGGGCGGTTAATGATTCAGGCTGTCTCAATCAGCGTTTGTCCAGCAATTCGGTACGGGGCTGCTGCTCCTCGGCGATTCGGATGATGCGATCGATCTCGTCGACAAGGTCGTTGTCGCGGTGCAGCAGGAACCCGGATCGAGCGGCCACCATGGCCGCTGTCGCCCAAACGAAGTCGGCTTCGGTGGCGGGCAAGTTCGAGGTGGCCAGGCGGTAAGCCAGCGCGGCGGAGAAGACGGCGCGCACGGCCGGGCTGTCTTCCAGTTCCACCTGGAATCGCGGGACGTGCACATCCACCGTGTCGGAATGCACGGTGGCCTGGAAGTTCTCGATCACGCACACCGAGCGAGAGCCGAGCAGCCGAAGCTGCGTGATCGCCTCGTCGACGCTCAGCCGGTGGGTCTGCTGCGCGATGCGTTCGAGTTCGGCAGGGGAACCCACGAGATAGTCGATGATGCTCAGGAACTGGTGTAAACGCGCAGGAGCTTCCTCCGGCGGTGCCGGATGCAGAACGACCACCGGGCGATCGGGCAGCGTCCGAATGATCTCCAGCAGTAGCTCGACGATGCTGCCGGGTTGCTCGAAGGTGAGCAGCACGACGCTGGTGGCGGCGAGCGTCGCGCGCGCGGCGGCGGCGTTCAGGTCGTCTTCGCCGAGCCGGATTTCGTCTGTCTTACTGACCAAGCTGGTTACACCGTCGTTTGTCACGAGGACACAGACCACCGGAGTCGGCGTGTTCGGAACAATCCGTACCAGTTCGGTATCGACGTTCTCCGACCGCAGGTATTCGATGATGCGGCGGCCCTCTGCGTCGTCGCCGACTGCCGCGAGCAACCGGACGTCCAAGCCGAGACGAGCGGTCGCCACCGCGCGATACAGTCCTTTGCCACCTGGTCGAAACTCGTGCTTCGCGCGCGTCGAGGTGTGTGAGGTGGGGGACAGCGGTATGTGGTCGGTTCGAAACACCAGATCCATGACCGCGTCGCCGATCACCGTGACCACGGGACCTGCTGTGCGACGGTCGATTCGGGGTCCGGGGAAAGTCGTCGATTCGGCGGTGCGGACCGCCCCCGCCGTGAGTGCCTTGGCGAGTTCGGTGAAGGCGTGACGTTCCGGGGTGCTCCGCAGCGAGCGTTCGGTTGGAGTCGGCGGTACGTCGTCCGCCCCGACTGCCGCATGCAAAGCCCGCCACTGCTCGACCAGGTAGCTGCGACGTTTGCCGAGCTCGTTGTCGTAGAGCTGTTCGACATTCAGCTCTCGCGCCGACGCAGTGTCGAGTAGGCGGAGGGTCAATTCCGCATCGACGATGATCCGGTCGGTGGCGGGCAACTGTTGCGCCAGTTCTCGGACAACCGATATCAAGGCCTCCGGCACCTCGCCGCCGAGTTGGCGGTGGCGGCGTTGCACCGCGGGCAGGGCGAAGAGCGTGCCGGCGTCGATGACGGTGGTCCGCAACCGTTTCGGTGTCAGTCCTCGGTGTTTGGACAGTTGCTGGAGCGCGCTGCGCACGGCGACGATATCCGACTCATGGACGGCCATCGTAGGCCTCCTCCGTCTCGGTCCTCAGCTCCCGGCCGCAGGCGAACCGCTGGTAACCAACGGTACGTACGGCTGCAATTACCGTCAATTGCATGTCAATCGCCCCATACTGATGTCAATTGACGTTCGTTATCGGCAACTGCCACACTGAACTCGGCGATAGTTCGCCGCACCAGCTGACTGGGAGGTCCCTGGTGATGAAAGTGATTCTGTTGATACGGCACACCCGTCGGCGTAGTCGGCGCAAGCCCGACGGCGGCGCGACCGAGTTGGAACCGAATTCCACTATCGGCTAGGCAGTCGCGGATTCGATGACGTCGTTTCTCGGCGAGACTCCGGTAACACGCGCCAACAGATCGGGCAGCAGCGTCACCCCCCCAGAATGGGCGTTGTGCGCTGCGGGTGCGGAACCCGCACGACAACCTTGCAGGCCCCCGCTCGCGCTGGGCCGAAGAACTCGAAATCACAGTGCCGCACGGCTGACCGCGCGGCACCTCGCCCTGCGGAGGCAGGCATGATCATTCAGACGGCGAACTGGATCGGCAGCACCGTGACCCCGGAGTCGGCGTACCGCGCTGTGGCGGAAAAGGACTCGTGGCGCCTGAGTTGGCTGCCGGATCGTGCGCTCACCCCGGCCCAAGCGCGGGCGGGTATGGAACTCGACGAACTACTCAGCGATCCGGATGCGGTGCACGATCGGATGGCGCAGGCCAGGGTCGCCGCGTGCGCGGATCATCTCGGCATCCTCCGCGAGCACGCGGTGATCTTGCTGGCCAAGCGAATGGCAGCGCGGCTCCGTCGTGACCAAGCTGTGCCGCACGACCATTCGGGCGTGTTGTGGAGTCATCGGTGAGATCGGCGGTCAACCATGGTCCGGGAATGGCGGCGACCGCACGACCCCGCGTACGGCAACCATTCTGGAATGCAGTGGAGGCATCTTCGAGACACACTCTCCATAGCCTTGAAGCCGGTCGTCATCCCCTGCCGTGCACGATAGGAGGTTTAGGGAGGCGGCGGACCGTCAACTATCGATGAACATCGGCAATTGACCATTGAGAACGGCAAGTGCCACACTGAAATTGGCGATTCGATCGCCCCGCCAGGTACGCGGGAGGGCCTGGTGACGAGCGTGATTCTTCGAACACAGCACCTTCGGCCGAGATTCGACGCACCCCGAAAGCGGTCGTCACGTCCCGGCGCGGTCTCCTCCACCTCCAGGAGCGAGGCCGTTCGGCACCACGCGGACTGTCGCGCGCCGACCAACGGGGGACCACCGTGCAGCACCCCAGTCTCCGACTGCACACCGGATGCACGACAGGAGGACGTCGTGACCATTGACGTGACGGCCTGGTCGATGACCAGTGACAGGACACCCGAATCCGCCCATCGGGCAGCGGATTCGAGCATCGAGGTGTGGCGGCTCAGCTGGCTGCCGGACCGGCAATTGACCCGTGACCAGGCCCGGGCGGGCATGGAACTCGACGAACTGCTCGGCGACCCGAAGGCGGTGGACGATCCGGGGGCGATGGTCCGGATGACCAACTACGCCAGCGCACTGGGCGTCACGCTGACCGAGGCGGTGGTGCTGCTGGCTCAGCGGATGGCGGCGCGGTTGGCGCTGCCGGCGGACGCGGCACCGGGCGAGCGGTCCGTGCGACCGCATCGGCACGGGCATGCCATCGATCCGCCGTTCGTGCGCGGCTAGCAGGCACCTAGGCGTTGGCGGCGTACTCCGCGCCGATCGCGTCGGCGATGTTCTGATACCCGTTGTCGCGCAAGCGTTGTGCGAGCCCGCGGTGAATTTTGCGCGTCCAGAACGGGCCACCGTAGATGAACCCGGTGTAGCCCTGCAGGAGCGTGGCGCCCGCGCGGATGCGTTCCCACGCCTGGTCGGCGGTTTCGATCCCGCCGACGGAGATGAGCACGAGCCGATCGCCGACGCGGCGGTAGAGGCGGCGCAGCACGTCGAGCGAGCGGTCGGCGACGGGGGCGCCGGACAGTCCGCCCGCGCCCATGGCGGCGACCTCGTCGGCGGGCGTGCGCAGGCCGTCGCGGCGGATGGTGGTGTTGGTGGCGACGATGCCGGCCAGGCCGAGTTCCACGGCCAGGTCGGCGACGGCGTCGATGTCCTCGTCGGACAGGTCGGGGGCGATCTTCACCAGGACCGGCACCTGGACGCTGTCGAGCACGGCCTGCAGCAGCGGGCGCAGCGACTCCACCGCTTGCAGGTCGCGCAGTCCAGGAGTGTTGGGGGAGCTGACATTGACGACGACGAAGTCGGCGAGGGGGCCGAGCAGTGCCGCGCTGATCGCGTAATCGTCTGCGGCATCGGCGGGTTCGACGATCTTGGTCTTGCCGATGTTCGCGCCGATCGGCACGTCACCGCGGCGGCGGCGCAGGTGCTCGGCGGCGGCCGCGGCCCCGAAGTTGTTGAAGCCCATACGGTTGATCAGCGCGCGGTCGGCAGGCAGCCGGAACAGCCGGGGCGCGGGATTGCCCGGCTGGGCCTGCGCGGTGACGGTGCCGATCTCGGCGAAGCCGAAACCCAGTGGCGCCCAAGCATCTACCCCGTCGGCGTTCTTGTCGAAACCGGCGGCCAGGCCGACCGGCGCCGGAAAGTCGATGCCGAAGGCGGTGTTACGCAGGATCGGATCGCCGCCGGCGAAGACGGTGGTCATCAGCCAGCGCGTGGGCGCGAAGCGCGCGGCCAGGCGCATGACGCCGAAGGCCAAGTGGTGGATGCGTTCCGGCGGAACCAGGAACATCAGGCGTAATAACAGGGCGTACATCAGCTCACATTCCCGGTTCCGGCTGGGGTAGTGCGGTTTTTCGGCGGCGCAGCAGCACCCGGCGGCTACCGTCGGTATAGGCCCGCACGCGGGACAGTTCCCAGCCGCCGAACTCGGCCTGGATGGCCAGCCGCATGGACGCGGTCACCCTGGTCACCTCGGGTGGTAGCCGCAGCGGCACGTATTCGTAGTCGTCGCTGGTGGTTTCCCAGCCCGCGGGCAGCGCGCTGCGGCGCGCTCGCTGCTCGCGTGGTGAAGCTGGTTCGTCGTCTGCCCGCGTTGCCCGAGTCATCATTGGCCTTTCTTCCGATCGTCCGCGCGGATCCGCTGCAGACCGCCGTCGGCCGCGGACCCTACGAACATGTCACCGGTGCGCTGATCGATGGTCACCGAATTCGGTTGCCGCACCGTGGGGTAACGGCCGACCTCGGTCGGAATACCTGTCGACAGATCGAATCCGACGACTTCGTTGCTCTGCGTGCACGTCACCCACACGGTGTCGGACCGCTGATCGTAGGCAAGCGCGTAAGGCGAAGAGTTTACCGGGAACCGCTGGCGCAGGAGGAGAGGTCCGGCGCTGAAGACCAATAGTTCGCCGCCGTCGGTGTCGGTGACGATGATCCGGCCGAACCGGTCGGTGATCATGTTGGTGGCGCCGTCGCCCGCGCGCAGAGCCAAGCCGAGGTTCTTCTTGCCCAGTTCGATCTCGGTGACCGAGGTTTGGCGGCGGTCGAGCACGGCCACGTGGTCCTCGGTGACGGCGAGCGCGTCGGCGGAGGCGAGGCCGTCGACGGTCCGGACGAGCTTGCCTTCGGGGTCGAGGGTATGGACCTTGCCGTCCGCGGTGCCGACGAGCAGGGTGCCGTCGTCGCGGCGCTGCACCGATCTGGCGTCGCCGTCGACGGGGACTTCGGTGAGGGCGGCGGTGGCGACGTCGACGCGGATGATCCGGCCGGGCACCGGGATCAGCAGTTCGCCTGGTTTGCCCTGGGCGAGGCTTGCGCCGGGCGCGGGCAGGGACAGGGTGCGCGGCGTGGCGGTGAGGGTCGCGGGGTCGAACAGGGCGAGGGTGGTGCCGGACCCCAGCGCGGCGATCTGTCCGGTGCCGGCCTCGGCGAACAGCGCACCGACGGGGTTGGCGAGCCCGACGACGTCCCCTGCCGGACGGGTTGTCGCGGCGGGCGAGACCGCGGCAACCGCCGGATCCCGGGTGGGGAGGTTGTCGCTGTTCGAGCCGGAAGAGCAGCCGGCCAGCAGCGCGAGGGTCGTCACGCCGACGAGGGCGGTGGTGACGCGGGAGACTCCCGGGCGTGTCGCCGATCCAACGCCGCGGTTACGGTCGCGGAGCGAAATCACAGAGGTGCCCGCGAACGCCGCCAATCCAACCCAGCCGCGAGGGCGCATCCACCGAACTCCTTCTACCGACGATTCATCGCAACTCCATCATCTGACCATGATGGCGCACCATCGCGGCGTACCGGGGTGGCGGCTGGGGGAGAATGTCGGTGATGCGGGTTACGGTTGAGCTGAAACAGTGTCCAAATCAGGGAGATCCGGTTGATAGCCGACCATACGTCTGGATTTGCCATCGATGACGTAACCGTTGGTCCGTTCGCGCACGGGTTCGGGACCACCGGCGACGGCAGGCCGTACGCGTTTCGCACGGTCCGGTCCACGTTGACGCTGGAGATCTACCGGGCCGACCTCGTCAGCGCGGTGCCCGGCCCGGAGGACGTCGTCGCGGTCGCCGAGGCCCGGGTCACCGACATCGACCTCGACGACGAACGCAGCGTCGTCGCGCTGGTCCGCGACATGATCCCCGACGCGGTACCCGTGGACGCGGTCCCGGACCGCGAAGTGACCACCGTGCGCGCGTTGCTGGGACGCATCAGTTCCGTAATTGATGGTATGTAGATGGTGATGCCATACACATATCTCGCCCGCACCGCGCTGACCGCGACCGGCCTCCTCCTGGTGGCCGCCGCCGCGGCATGCAGCACCGGACCGGACGAGGCGGCCGTCGACGCCGCGCGTTCGTCGGCCAACGCGTCGCTGTCCGCGTCCATCACCACGTCCTCCATCGCCGCGCACCCGCCGCTGCCGACGGCCACTCAGCTGGACGCGCAGATCAAACGCGCGCTGGATCCCGGGCTGCCGGACAGCGAACGCACCGACCTCATCGAGGACGGTGACGCGTTCAAGACGGCGATCCCCGACATGTACAAGGCGCTGCAGGACAACCCGCGGGCCGTCTACGGCGTCACCGATCCGGTGTTCGACAACCACGACGGCACACTGACCGCGACGATGCGCCTGGACAAGGACGGCAGCGGGACCGCGGTGCGCACCACCGTGGTGCATTTCGTGCTGCTCGACGGCAAGTGGAAGATCTCGCGGACCGACCTGTGCGGGATTCTGCGTTCCGCGGACTATCGCACGCCGGCCTGCGGCTGACCTGTGTCGGATTTGCGGACTTCGCGTACTCGCGGCTCGCAGGACGATTCGATGCTGCACTCCGGGCTGCTGGGCTGGGGTCGGTTCGTTTACCGCCACCGGTTCCTCGTGCTCGGCGTGTTCGCGCTGGCGGTGCTGGCGTCCGGCTGGTTGGGTCGCGATCTCACGGACCGGTTGACGCAGGAGGGCTGGTTCGACGAGTCGAGCGAGTCGGTGGCGGCCTCCAAGATCGCCGACGCGACGTTCGGGCGCGACACCGATAGTGATCTCATCCTGCTGTACACCGCGCCGGCGGGGACCACCGTCGACGATCCGGCCGTGCGGTCCGCGGTGACCGGTGCGCTCAGCGGCTTGCTGACGCGGTTTCCCGACAACATCTTGAAGATCGACAGCTATTGGGACAGTCCGTTCGCCGCCAACGCCACCGATGCCACGCGCACGCACGCGTTCGCCAGCGTCGGGCTGCGCGGTGAGGGCACGGCCACCGTCGAGAACTACACCGCGATCAAGGACCACCTTGGTGCGGGGGAGGCGGGCGGCGGGCCCGGCGGCACCACGGTGCAGCTGGCCGGGTTGCAGCCGGTGCTGGCGGGACTGAATACCGGTATGCAGAACGACATTCACCGGGCGGAGATCATCGCGCTGCCATTGGTGGCGATACTGCTGTACTTCGTGTTCGGCGGAGTGATCGGCGCGCTGCTGCCGGTGTTGATCGGTGGCATGACGATCATGGGCACGGCCGGCATCATGCGGACGCTCACCGGGGTCATCGATGTGAACGTATTCGCCAGCACCGTCATGACTTTGGTGAGTCTCGGGTTGGCGATCGACTACGGGTTGTTCACCGTCACGCGGTTTCGCGAGGAACTCGCCGCGGGACACAGTGTGGAAGACTCCACCGCGCGCACCGTCGCGACGGCGGGGCGCACGGTGCTGTTCTCGGCGGCGATCATCGCGGTGAGTCTCGGTGCGCTCTTCATCTTTCCGAACGGGGTGCTGCGTTCGGTGCCCTACGGCGGCATCAGCTCGGTGCTGCTGGCCGCGCTGCTCTCGGTGACCGCGCTGCCTGCGGCGCTGAGTATCGCGGGGCGGCGGATCGATCTGCTGGGCTGGAAACGATTCTCCCGCAGCAAGACCGAGGCGCAGATCGACGCGGGATTCTTCTCGCGCCTCGCGAAGTGGTCGATGCGGCGGCCGTGGGCGGTGGCAGTGCCGATCGTGCTCGCGCTGCTCGCGTTGAGTATTCCGTTCCGCAACATCGAGTTCGGCGGGATCAGTGAGAAATATCTCGGGGCCGATAATCCGGCCAGGGTGGCGCAGGAGCGGTTCGACGAGCTGTTCCCCAGTTTTCGCACCGAACCGCTGAAACTCGTTGTGCTGGGGGCTGATTCGCAGCAGCTCAGCGATATTCGGTTCGCGGCGAGTCAGATTCCCGGGCTCACCGGGCGGTTCGAGCCGTCGGTGGCCACCAAAGACGGCATCAATGTGCTGCAGGCCGGGTTGGCGGACAAGCAGGATTCCGATCGGGTGATCTCGGCGTTGCGGGCGATTCCCGAGCCGCCTGGCGTGGACGTCATGGTGGCCGGGGTGCCCGCGTTGGAACGCGACAGTATCAACGGGTTGCTGGAAGGGTTGCCGCTGCTGGTGGCGATTCTGGCGGTGGCGGCGCTGACGCTGATGTATGTCGCGTTTCGGTCGATTGTGCTGGCGGTCAAGGCTGTTGCGATGAGTGCGCTGAGTCTGGTGTCGACGTTGGGGGTGCTCACCTGGGTGTTCGTCGAGGGGCACGGGGCGGAGTTCTTCCACTTCACGCCGGGGCCGTTGATGTTCGCGGTGCTCGCGTTGATCGTGACCGTGGTGTTCGGGTTGTCCACCGACTATGAGGTTTTCCTGCTGTCGCGGGTGGCGGAGGCGCGGGCCGGTGGTGCCGAACCGGCCGAGGCGATTCGTTATGGCATTGCCCACACCGGCGGGGTGATCACCTCCGCCGCCGCCATTCTCATCGTTGTCACCGGGGCGTTCGGGTTCTCCGATTTGGTGCTGATGAAGTACATCGCCTACGGGATGATCGCCGCCCTGATCCTGGACGCCACGGTCATCCGGATGTTGCTGACACCTGCGGTGCTGAAGCTGATCTGGCGCTGAGGAGTCGAGTTATGTCCGGGGTCAAGGGGGGCAACCTGGGTGCGATGTTCCTGTTGGAGTTGGGAGTTGTTGCTGCGGCGGCGGTGTGGGGATTCACCATGCCGGGGAGCGTGCTGGTTCGTGTAGTCACCGGACTGATGGCCCCCACCCTGTTCGTGCTGATGTGGGCGCTGTTCGGCGCAGGCGCGAACCCCCGTTTTCCGCTCGCCGGTCGGTGGCGCGTTGCCCTCGAATTGATCTGGTTCGGGGGTGGTGCACTGGCCTGGGCGAGTGCGACAACCGTGCTTGTCGGGGTGATCTTCTTCGCGCTCTGGGCAATCAACGCGGCGCTGCGAGTCCGCCTGCAGGGCAGCCTGATACCCGGCGGCTGAGGCATTCCCCGCTGCCCAGCGCCGACCCAGAAACGAACCTGAGTGTTGGGGTGGGACATGTGGCAGACGTCGAGTAGACCTGTCACCATCTCCCGCACGACCCCTGGGCTAGGTGCGTGGGGGACATGGGGGCGTTGAGCGTCGAGTGGATCCGCCACCATGTCCCGCTCAATGCTTGGGTTGGGTGCGTGGGGGACATGGTTGAGGCGTTTTGTGCTGCGCGGGGGACCGTGCGGTGTGCGGCTGCTGGGAGGCCGGCAGAAAATCGGGGCGGCTGATCGCAGTTCGATCCGGTACCGTCCCGCCATGCAGAGCGGGGGACGCGTCAGGCGACGCTGCGCTGGCGCACCGTCATTACCGGCCGAGCCCGACGATCAGCCCGACGACACGGCTGAGCCTGCGGACATGAGCCAATCGCAGAGTTGCGTGCTGTAGCGCTGTGGCCGGATCTCGAGCGCCTCGGTCGCTACGACGAGCACGAGGTGCGGCAGCGGCTGCGCGACGGGTTCGCCCCGGAGCACACCCTGGGGATCGAGGTGAGAGACGCCTTCGGGGGCTGCATCGCACTTAGACGTGGCTGGGCGAGCGGGCGAGCCTGGCGGACGTGCGGACGTGCGGACGTGCGGACGTGCGGACGGGCGGACGTGCGGACGGGCGGACGGGCGGGCGAGCGGGCGAGCGTGGCCGGGCGAGCGGGCAGGCAGGGTGTGGCTGGGCGGGCCCTGACGTCGCACGGCCGGACTGGCGGGGCCGGACGGTGGCGCAGAGGGACTCAGCGGCGGACGGGGAGGACTAGTTGGGCGCCGGTGAGGGGGTGGTTCAGGACCTCGACGGGGTGCTGGTAGACGCGGGTGAGGAGGTCGGTGGTGAGGACCTGGCGGGGTGGGCCGTCGGCGGCGATGCGGCCGGATTCGAGGACTGCGACGCGGTCGGCGTATGCGGCGGCGATGCCTAGGTCGTGCAGGACGACTACGACGGCGGTGCCGGTTTGGGCGCGGCTGGCGGCCAGGTGGAGGACGGCTTCCTGGTGGCCGAGGTCGAGGGCGGCGGTGGGTTCGTCGAGGAGCAGGGTTCCGGTGTCTTGGGCGAGGACGCGGGCCAGGGCGACGCGGGCGCGTTCACCGCCGGATAGGGTTGGAAAGGACCGGGCGGCAAGGTGTTCCACGTCGGCGGCGGCCATGGCGGCGGCTATGCGCTCGTCGTCGAGTTCGCGCCGTTCGGTGCGCAGCCACGGTGCGCGGCCCATCGCGACGACCTCCCGCGCGGTGAATGGGAAACCGACAGTGTGGGTTTGGGGGAGCACCGCCCGGCGACGCGCCATGTCCAACGGTGACCAGTGCGTCAGCGCATGCCCCTCGAGCTCGACCGCCCCCTCGCTCGGCGTCAACTCCCCGGCCAGCGCGGCGAGCAGCGTCGACTTGCCCGCCCCATTGGGCCCCACCAGCGCGACCACCTCACCCGCGACAACATCGAAGTCCACCGCTTCGAGCACCCGCCGCTGCGCACTCTTGTCCCNACCCCCCGCGCCCGCAAGGTGACCGCCCCCTTCTCCGGAGTAGTAGGCAACTCATGTGTTCGCGCGAACACTTGCCGAACCCCACTCACGCGCTACCTCCAAACCGCCAGTGCGCCACACTCGTTCGTATCGAAGCGCACGGGTAGTCATGGTGCGCGGCACCCCACGCCTGCTGAGGAGCCGTCGCCGACGATAGGTGCCGCTCGCTGTTCACGCGCCATCTCTGACCCGCTCGGCGACCGCGCTGATCCGTACCGGGCCCGCACCGGTGGCAGCGATGTGGTGCGCCACAAGCCTGCCGAGCAACCATCGCCGACGATAGGTGCCGCTCGCTGTTCACGCGCCACCTCCGACCCGCTCGGCCACCGTGCTGATCCGTGCCGGGCCGAACCGGTGGCTGGGATGACTTGCGCTACAAGCCTGCCGAGCAGCCATCGCCGACGATAGGTGCCGCACGCTGTTCACGCGCCACCTCTGACCTGCTCGGCGACCGCGCTGATCCGTGCCGGGCTGAACCGGTGGCTGGGATGCCGTGCGCCACAAGCCTGCCGGGCGACTATCGTCGGCGATCGGTACTGGGTCGCCTCGGTGGCAGCGATGTGGTGCGCTACAAGCCTGCCGAGCAACCGTCGCCGACGGTAGGCGCCGCTCGCTGTTCACGCGCCGCCTCCGAACTGCTCGGCCACCGCGCTGATCCGTACCGGGGTCGCACCGGTGACTGGGATGCGTTGCGTCACAAGTATTCCCGGCAACCATCACCGGCGATCGGTGCCGACGTCGATCCGCGCTGCTGTCGACAGTCGCCCCGCTCATGCAATTGCGTAGCGCCGCAACGTGTCTCGTGCCGCTCTGCGCTGGCCCGTCATTCGCAAAACTCCACCGCGCGTGCGCGACCTTCGCACACGCCACCACGCGCATCATGCCCACCCACCGGCGCGAGCCCGGGTGCGACGCAACAACCAGAAGAAGAACGGCCCACCGATGAGCGAGGTGAGCATGCCGAGCGGGAGGTCGGCGTTGCGGACCAGGGAGCGGGCGGCGACATCGGCGGCGAGTAGGACGACGGCACCGAGGATGGCGCTCAACGGGATCAGCACGCGGTGGGCGGGGCCGACGAGCATGCGGACCAGGTGCGGGACGATGAGGCCGACGAACAGCACGATGCCGGTGAATGCGACGCCCGCGGTGGCGAGGATGGCGACGACCAGAATGACGTTGCGGCGCAAGCGTTCCACGTCGACGCCGAGGTGACGGGCGGCGGGTTCGCCGAGCGCGAGCAGGTCCAGCCGTGGCGCGATGAGAATGGCGGCGGCGACGCCGATCGCGGTGAGGGTCGAGACGATGTACACCGAATCCCACGTCGCGCCGTTGAGGGATCCCAACTGCCAGAACACGATCTGGTCGCGCGCGGCAGGCGTGGCGACGAACAGCAGGAACGCGATCAATCCACCCGCGAAGGCGTTGATCGCGACACCGGTGAGCACCAGGGTGACCACCTCGGTGCGCCCGTTGGACCGCGCCAGCAGATACACCAGCAGCGTGGTGGCCAACCCGGCGACGAACGCGGCCGCGGCCACCGACCACGCCGCGACGAACGCGCCACCGATCACGATCATGGTGCCCGCGCCGACCGCGGCACCGGCCGAGACGCCGATAACACCGGGCTCGGCAAGCGGATTGGCGAACACCCCCTGCAACAACCCGCCCGCGGTCGCGAGCGCCGCACCGACCAGCATGGCCATCAGCACCCGCGGGAACCGCACCTCCCACAGCGTCACCTCGCCGGCGGGATGCGCGGGCATCGGCCCCCAGTCCAGTCCGATGCGATGAAACACGCTGCCTGCGACCTCGGCGGGCGTCGTCGGAACCTGCCCGATCGCGGCCGAGGCCAGCGCGAGCACGATCAGTCCGACGATCGCGACCGCGAATACCACTGTCGTACGCGAACGTCCGCGCGACTTCGGCGCGGAGGGTGTCACCTGCGATTCGGTCTCGGTGGTGGCCGTTCCGGTCATGCGGGCCGAGCGCCGTAGACGGCCTCGCTGAGGGCGGCGATCACCCGGCCGGTGTTGGGGCCGAAGCTCAGCACGACCGAGTCGGACATGTCCACGACGCGCTTGTTGCGCCCGGCAGGGGTTTGCGCGATGCCGGGCACCTTCTGTAAACCGTCAACGCCGCCAACGGATTTCAACCCGTCCGACATCACCAGCAGCAGGTCGGGCGCCGCGGCGATCATCGCCTCGCTGGTGATCGTGACGAACGGTTCGGCCAGTGCGCCGCCCGCATCCTTGGCCCCGAGCGCGGCGATGAGCGAGTCCGCACCGGAACCGGGCCCGGCGAGCATGGTGATGGCCGAGCTGCGCAAGTAGAGGAACGCGATGGACAGCGGCGGATCCTGCTTGGGCACCGCGGCGGTGGCGGCGTCGATCTCGGCGCGGGTGCGCTGGCCGAGCGCCTTGCCGCGGTCGGGCACACCGAGCGCGGCGGCAACGGCTTCGATCTGCGGGACCACACCGTCCATGGTGCGCTCGGGATCGAAGAAGACGACGGTGACACCGGCCGCGCGCAACTGCTCGCGCAGCGGTGGCGTGACCGAGACGGTGTCGGTCAGGAAGATCGAAGGACGTTGCGCCAGTAGGCCTTCCATGTTGAGTGAACCGTTGCCACCCGCCATGTTGGGTACGTCATGAATGGCGGGGAAGGCGACGGTACTGCGCCCGACCAGCTTCGATCCCATGCCGAGCGCGTAGACGATCTGTGAGAGCGTGCCGTAGCGATCGACGGCGACGATGCGGCTGCTGTCGGTGACGGTGACGTCGGCACCGTCGAACGAGCGCACGGTGACCGGCAACGTCGGCGTCGGTTCCGGCCCGATCGGCACCGGGTCGAGGCTGTTCAGCGTCGCGGTGGCCGGACCGCGCTGTCCGGTACTCGTCGCAGCGCTGTCGTTTCCACACGCGGCCGAGGCCACGACCAGCGTCAGCGCGAGCACGGCGAGCACGCAGCGCGACCAGCCGGTTCGGATACCGGTGGTCCACTGCGTTCGGACGGACGGATTTCCGGACGTCACACTCATGAAGGTAAGCCTAAGACGTGCCGCGCGGCAGTACGCATCGGGTCTGCGCCGATGACCCCGCCGGGGCAAGTGCCTGCCGGGATCAGCGCGATGTCAGGTGCCGAGTCCCTCACTCCGTGCGCGCACTGACATCGTCCAGCGCGGCCGCGATGGCCCGCGGCAGTTCGAGGGTCTCGGCGGCGAGCACACCGGTGAGCTGACCGATATCGCGGGCACCGACGATCATGCTCGCGACGCCGGGCCGATCCCGAATCCAGGCCAGCGCGACGGCTAACGGCGAAGTGCCTAAACCATCTGCGGCGGTCACCAATGCGTCGACCACGCGGGTCGCGCGCTCATCCAGGCTGCTGCGGATATCGGCCGCGGTCGCCTCGTCCGCGCCGCGCGAATCCGCCGGCACCCCGTCGCGATACTTGCCGGTGAGAATGCCGCCGGCGAGCGGCGCCGAGGCCACCACGCCCACACCGTGGTGCAGCGCGGCGGGCACGAAATCGAGTTCCGCATCGCGAGCCAGCAGCGAGTAAGGGGTCTGCGCGACGCTGATCGGGGCGATGGCGGCCAAACTTGCCAGCTGCCATGCGTTGAACCCGCGCACGCCTGCGTATCGGACCTTTCCGGTCCGAACTGCCTGGTCGAGGGTGGCCGCGACCTCGTCGAGCGGGGTCCGCGGATCCCACACCGCCACGTTCCAGATGTCGAGATGGTCGGTGCCGAATTCGAGCAGCGTCCGGTCGAGCTGGCGCAGCAGCGCGCGCCGGGAGGTATCGATGGTGGTGCGGGTGGTCGCGTCCGGCACGGCCGGTCCCGCGGGGGCGGGCGTGACGCGCGGCGCGATACCCGCGCAGCCACTGAGCACCAGATCGTCACGAGAGACGAGATCGCCGAGCAACTCGGCCAGGATCCGTTGCGCGCCGCCACCGGCGTACGCGGGGGAGGTGTCGACGAGCGTGCCGCCCGCTTCGACGAATGCCACCAACTGCACCGATGCCTCGTCGGCATCCGTATGCGAACCCCAGGTATGGGTCGCAAGCCCTATCCGGGACACCCGTAGGCCGCTGCGGCCGACCGTCCGCTGTTCCATCACCGTGTCCGCGCAATCGTCACGGCGCCAAGCCTAGAGCGTGCGTACGCGTCCGGGCGCCTACCCGCACAGTGACTCGCGCGTCGCGCGACGGCGAACCACCCTGCGGGAACGCCGGATACCGACCTGGCTGCCGAATTCGTTTCCGTCCGGCAGCGTGGACGTTCCCTGGCGAGCAGCGTCGCCGATCCCTGGGTGGCAGGTCAGAGATGCCTGTGAACCCGCTGCACGAGGGCGGTGCGGGCATGCCGCCGCGTCCGCGACACTGTACTGTCGCTGCGGGATTGCGCCGGTGCTCACTCGCGTGCGACCCATCTGATGACCAATTGCCCAGGCGGAACAGTTCTTTCGGGCAAGAACACATGGAGGCGGCATGAGACACCAGGAGAGTGTGTGACGGGCGAATCGATGACCTGGGTGCAGGCGCTCGTGCTCGGCCTGGTGCAGGGATTGACGGAGTTCTTGCCGATCTCGTCGTCGGCGCATCTGCGGATCGTGTCGGGGGTGTTCTTCGGCGACGACGCGGGTGCCTCGTTCACCGCCGTCACCCAGCTCGGCACCGAAGCCGCCGTGCTGGTGTATTTCGCCAAGGACATCTGGCGGATCCTGCAGGCCTGGTTCAGCACGGTGCTGCGCAAGCTCACGGTGCGGGAAACGGTGCCGATCACCGACCAGGTGACGACGCGCCTTCCGGTCGTGACGGCGGGGCAGGCCGACCGCTACTTCGACGACGAGCGGCAGCGCGAGCTCGACTACCGGATCGGCTGGTATGTGATCATCGCCACCATCCCGATCGGTGTGCTCGGGTTCTTGTTCAAAGACGTGATTCGCACTGCGGCGCGCAACCTGTGGCTGATCTCTTTCATGCTCATCGCGTTCGCGCTGGTGATCGCGGCGGCCGAGTATTACGGGCGCAAGGCGCGTCCGCTGGAGAAGCTCACCACTCGCGACGGGCTGGTGATGGGTTTCGCGCAGTGCCTCGCGTTGATTCCCGGTGTGTCGCGGTCGGGTGCCACGTCGTCGGCCGGTCTGTTCCTCGGGCTGACTCGTGAAGCGTCCGTGCGGTTTTCGTTCCTTTTGGCGATCCCTGCGGTCACTGCCTCGGGGCTGTTCAGCATTCCGGATGCGTTCAAACCCGCTGGTGAAGGGCTCAATGCGAGCGGCGCGCAGCTGATCGTGGCGACGTTGCTCGCGTTCGTGGTCGGCTATGCGTCGGTGGCGTGGTTGCTGAAGTTCGTCGCCAAACATTCGCTGGATTGGTTCGTGGGCTACCGAATCGTGCTGGGTCTGACCGTGATGGGTCTGCTGGCCACGGGTGTCGTGTCGGCCACGTGATCAGGTGTGCAGGAGCCGCCGGTGTCGGCGATACGGCTCGGTCTGACCCTTATGGGACTGCCGGCACCCGGTGGCTCGTCGGCGACATGACTAGGCTGACCGTATGACGGTGATTCTGCTCCGCCACGGAGTCTCCACGTCGAACACCGCCCGCACGCTGGCCGGTCGCAGCACCGGTGTCGAGCTCACCGAGCACGGCGAGGAGCAAGCCAGGGCCGTCGCCGACCGGCTCGCCGGGCTGCCGATCGAACGTATTGTGCACTCTCCGCTGTTGCGCTGTCAGCGAACAGTAGCGCCGCTCGCGGAGAAATTCGGGCTGGAACCGGTGTTCGACGATCGGCTGATCGAGGTCGATTACGGCGAATGGACCGGGCGTCCGATCGCCGAACTGCTCGCCGAACCGCTGTGGAAAGTGGTGCAGCGGCACGCGTCCGGGGCGGTGTTTCCGGGTGGTGAGGGACTGGCGCAGGTGCAGAGCCGCGCGGTCGCCGCGCTGCGCGAGCACGATCGGGCGCTGGCCGAGCAGCACGGGCACGACACGCTCTGGGTGGCCTGCACCCACGGTGACGTCATCAAATCGGTACTTGCCGACGCATTGGGTATTCACCTGGACGGGTTCCAGCGCATCGTGGTGGAACCCGCGTCGATCAGTGTTGTCCGCTATACCGCCACCGCGCCCTACGTGTGGCGGCTCAACGACACCGGTACCGATTTGTCCGCGCTGTCGAATCAGCAACGCCCCGTTCCGGATTCCCGTTCCGGCAAGCCCGACGCCGAGGTCGATACCTCCGGTCCCGTTCCCGGCGGCGAGCTAGGCGGTACCGGGAGTGCGGATAATGGGAATGCGGAGCGCTGAGATTCCTTGTACACGGATAGTTGGCGTTGTATCGCAGCGCCGTGGGTAGTCGATCAGGGTCACGTATCAGGAGGTGCATGTGTCACGCGCAATCCATGTATTTCGCACCCCCGATCGTTTCGTCGCCGGGACCGTCGGTGAGCCGGGCGATCGCGCGTTCTATCTGCAGGCCGTTCAGGAACCGCGGGTCGTCAGCGTGCTGTTGGAGAAGCAGCAGGTGAAGGTGCTCGCCGACCGAATGGGTCTGCTGTTGGACGAGGTGGCCCGTCGCTTCGGCGCCGAGGTGCCGCCGCAGGCCGAGGACATCGGCGATACCGCGCCGCTGGTGACGCCGGTGGACGCGGAGTTCCGGGTCGGCACCATGGGGCTCGGCTGGGATGCCGATGCGAACGCGGTGGTGGTGGAGTTGCTGGCGATCACCGAGACCGAGGTCGACGAGTCGGTGGTGCTCGACGACACCGAGGAGGGGCCGGACGCGGTGCGCGTTTTCCTCACCCCGATTCAGGCGCGGGAGTTCGCGCTGCGGTCCACCAGGGTGATCGCGGCGGGCCGTCCGCCGTGTCCGCTGTGCGGGGAGCCGCTGTCGTCGCGTGGGCACATGTGCGTGCGCACCAACGGGTACAAGCGCGGC
Organism: Nocardia suismassiliense; assembly: GCF_900269665.1. GTDB lineage: Bacteria > Actinomycetota > Actinomycetes > Mycobacteriales > Mycobacteriaceae > Nocardia > Nocardia suismassiliense. The sequence continues at coordinate 4,946,490 of NZ_LT985361.1, read as the reverse complement.
GACATCTTCGGCGCCGCCGAGCTAGAGGAGTGAGCGGTGACGCGGGCCGGGGACCGGTTCCACAGCGGCGAGCTGACGGTGATCGGGCGGATCAGCACCGCCAGTAACGTGACCGTGGTCTGCGACATCCTCGATGACGGTGAACCGCCGATCCGGGTGGTCTACAAGCCGGTGCGTGGTGAGCGACCGCTGTGGGACTTTCCGGACGGCACCCTCGCGGGGCGGGAGGTGGCGTCGTATCGCATCTCCGCCGCGCTCGGCTGGGGTGTGATTCCGGAGACGATCCTGCGCGACGGGCCCTACGGGATCGGCATGGTGCAGCGGTGGGTCGACGGGGTCGACAACCACACCGAGCAGGGCGATCGGCTCGACCTGGTCGACCTGTGCCCTCCTGGCGCGGTGCCCGATGGTTTTCGGGAAGTGTTGCGCGCGCAGGACCCCGCGGGCAACGAAGTGTCGCTGATCCACGCCGACGATCCGCGGCTGCAGCGGATGGCGGTGCTGGATGTGCTGCTGAACAACGCGGACCGCAAAGGTGGGCACGCGTTGGAGGGGATGGACGGGCAGGTGTACGGGGTCGACCACGGGATCTGTTTGCACACTGAGCACAAATTGCGCACGGTGCTGTGGGGGTGGGCGGGACAACCGCTCAGTGACGCGCTCGTCGAGGACATCACCGCGTTCGCGAAGGAGCTGCCCGGTGCGGTCGCGGACGAGCTCGCCGGGCATATCACCGATGCCGAGATCGAGGCGCTGATCGATCGTACTCAGGAGCTCGTCGATGATCCGGTGATGCCGACACCTCGGACGTCACGGCCGATTCCGTGGCCGGCGTTCTGAAACTGGTTGGTGCTGGGTCGGTTCGGGAATGGCAGTGGGTGCGTAGGTGCACTGTGTGCTGAGTCGGGCCGGTTTCGCTCAGTATCGGTGGCTCGGGGGTGGATGTGGATCGAGTTCGGCGCGAGGCTGATTCGGTCATGTTCTGCTGTGCGACATTTCGAAGCGGGCTCGGTGCCGCGTGCCGTGTGAGGGGTGCCGCGTGAGGCATGCCGCGTCCAGAGTGAGGCGTGCCGGGTCGGAAGTGCCGCATGAGGCGTGCCGCGTGAGGCGTGCTGGGTGAGGCGTGCTGGGTCCCGCGTAAGGCGTGTCGCGTAAGGCATGTCGCGTCGGGCGTAAGGCGTGTCGCGTCGGGCGTGCCGGGTGCGGCGGGGGGCTTGCGGCGTTGGGCGTGCCGGGTGTGGCGTGGGGTGCGCCGGGTGCGGCGCGGGGTTTGCGGCGTTGGGCGAGCTGAGCGCGGCGTGGGGCGTCCGGGGTGCCAGGTGCCGCTGATCGTGCACCCCCGGCAGGGCTGCACGATGTGCCGAGCGCCGGTAGATCGAAGCGAAATTCCTCGTTGCCCTCGTGCGGCGTGGGACGTGCGGCGTGGGGCGTGGAACGTTGGGACGTGCGGCGTGGAACGTTGGGGCGTGGAACGCTGGCGTGGGGCGTCGCCGGGTGTGCTGTGGGGCGTGCCGGGGGCGGTCGCTTATACACATCTGACGCTGCCGGCGAAGGCTTTGGGGGAGATCTCGGGGGTGNCGCCGGGTGTGCTGTGGGGCGTGCCGGGTGTGGCGAGGGGTTTGGGCGTGGGGCGTTGGGCGTGCCAGTTGCGGCGCGGGACTTACTGCGCGGGACTTACTGCGCGGGACTTGCGGCGTTGGGCGAGCTGGGTGCGGCGTGGGGTGCCCTAGGTTATAGGTGCCGCTGATCATGCACCCCGCGCAGGGCTGCACGATGTGCCGAGCGCTGGTCGATCGACGCGAAATTCCTCGTTGCCCTCTTGCAGCCGGGACGATACTGTCGGCGGTCGACTCGGTGGCGCGCGGTGCCGCACGGAGGCCGGGAGCGAATCGGCCGATTGCACCGCGAGCGGCCCGGCCGACAGCAGATTCTGCGAGAGCGAAACTCTTGACATCCCATGATTTGCTGGAAAACGCAGGTCGGGAGCGGCTGGTCAGCGCTTTGCCAGGGCCGCTCGACCGGGGCGGGGAGCGATGCTCTCGACCACACCTTTACCCTCGAATCATGCAGTCCTGGTCCGATACAGCCCTACCCACCATCCCCGGAGCAGGGCCACCGTTGCGGTTGTACGACACCGCCGACCGTCAGGTGCGGCCGGTGACACCCGGTGCCACCGCCACCATGTACGTCTGCGGGATCACCCCTTACGACGCCACCCATCTCGGTCACGCCGCCACCTACCTGACCTTCGATCTGGTCAACCGGCTGTGGCGGGACGCGGGCCACGAGGTGCACTACGTGCAGAACGTGACCGACGTCGACGACCCGCTGTTCGAACGGGCTGAGCGCGACGGCATCGACTGGCGCGATCTGGGCACCCGGGAGATCGAACTGTTCCGTGAGGACATGTCGGCGCTGCGCATCGTGCCGCCGCGCGAGTACGTCGGCGCCATCGAATCCGTCGACGAGGTAGTCGAATTCGTGCAGAAGCTGCTCGCCTCCGGCGCGGCCTACACCGTCGACGACGCCGAGTTCCCCGACATCTACTTCCGCGCCGACGCCACCGAGCAGTTCGGCTACGAGTCCGGCTACGACCGCGCCACCATGGAGCGCCTGTTCGCCGAACGCGGTGGCGACCCCGACCGTCCGGGCAAGCGCGACACCATCGACGCGCTGCTCTGGCGCGCCGAGCGTCCCGGCGAGCCGTCCTGGCCCGCCCCGTTCGGCGCAGGCCGCCCCGGCTGGCACATCGAGTGTTCGGCCATCGCGCTCAACCGGATCGGCGCCGAGTTCGACATCCAGGGTGGCGGCAGCGACCTCATCTACCCGCACCACGAGTACTCCGCCGCGCACGCCGAGTCGCTCATCGCGGGCCGCCGCTTCGCCCGCCACTACGTGCACGCCGGTCTGATCGGGCTGGACGGCGAGAAGATGTCGAAGTCCAAAGGCAACCTCGTGCTGGTCTCCACGCTGCGCCGCAGCGGGGTGGATCCGGCCGCGATCCGCCTCGGGCTGCTGGCAGGACACTACCGGCAGGATCGGATGTGGACCGACGCGGTGCTCGAGCAGGCCAAGACTCGTCTGGGCCAGTGGCGTCAGGCGACCGCCCTCGCCTCGGGGCCTGCGGCAGCCGACACCATCGCTCGTGTCCGTCAGCATCTGGCCGATGATCTCGATACGCCGAAAGCTCTGGACGCACTGGACAATTGGGCTCGTCAAGCGTTGGATTACGGTGGGGCGGACGTCGATGCTCCGGCGTCGATCAAGGCGGCTGTCGACGGCCTCCTCGGTATCAGCCTGTAGTTCTCTGCGGATCTCACGCAAGAGCAGCGGGATGGGTGACGCCATGCGAAGTGGGTTCGGCACAAGGGGGCGGCAGGATGGGCAATCCGTTCGACAGTGCGGCGATCGCTGAGCGTTATGTGCGCGGGCGGCTGTACTACCATCCGCAGGCGCTGCGGATTGCCCTGCGGCAGTTGGCGATCGATCGTGTAGGTGTCGCGGTGGATGTTGCCTGCGGTACGGGGCTGTCGACCCGCGCTGTGCTCGACGTGGCGACATCCGTCGTCGCTTCCGATGCGTCGGCGGCGATGGTGCGCACCGCTGAACGGCATCCGCGGGCGCAATTCGTCACGGCGACAGCCGAACAGCTTCCGTTGAAGGACGGCGTCGCCGAGTTGGCCACTGTCGCTGCGGCATTCCACTGGTTCGACCCGCCGCAGGTACTAGCCGAGCTGGCCCGCGTGCTGCGACGCGGCGGCGGGCTCGCCGTCTATAGCGACTACTTCCACGGTCGCCTGGTGGATCGACCGGCGTTCGCGGAGTGGATGCGGGACGAGTACATGTCCCGGTATCCCTCGGTACGCCGCCGGCCGCACTTCGATCCCGACGCCGCCACCGCCGCCGGTTTCGGCCCCACCGTCAGCTCCGACCACGAATGGCGGGTTCCGATGACGTGCGAGGCGGCAGCGGCTTATCTCGTGAGCCAAAGCAACACGGCCACTGCGACCCGCGAGGCGAGTCTCTCGGAGCTGCAGCACGCGCTCGCCGAAGAGATACGGCCGTTCTTTCCCGAGCACGGTCCTGCCGAAGCCGTGTTCACCCTCCGGGTCTGCACTACGACGTTGCAGCGCTGAGTGCAGCTTGCGGGAGTTGGGCTCCTAGGTCATGGTCCTGCCGCGGCCGAATCGTTGTGGACAAGGCGACACCTCACCGGTTCGCCTGAAATGGTTGCCCGGGTGAGGCGTTCCGTGATGTGGTACTGCGGTGTGCAACATTCCTGGGCGGGGCTTGGTCGGTCGGCGGACGATGCTGGGTGGGGTGCTCGGAGCGGGGGTTCTGCTGGCGGCAGGAAGGCTGACCGCCGCTGCTGAACCGGCGGCGCCGCAGACGGTGGCCGCCAGGCAGCGGTTCTTCGGGGCCGACACCGTCGACGCGGCAACCGGTGCGGTGCGCGCCGATCGGGTGGTGCTGGCGTGGGTGGGGTGCACGACGTACGCGATGGCCATCGGCGGGTCGGTCTTCCTGCTGGACGCGTGGGTGCCGCGACTCACCAGCACCGGATATGTGCCCGCCACCCCGCAGGATTTGGCGGATCTCGCGCCCGAGGCGATCTTCATCGGGCACGGGCATTTCGATCACGCCGGTGATGCGGGACGGATTGCGCAAGCGTCCGGCGCGGTCGTCTACGGGACCACAGACCACGGGGTGAGCATCCGTGCGCAGGTGAGCGAGCCGGGGTTTCGGACCGTCGCACTCGGTGACGCGAATTCGGCACCGGGGGAGCGGCACGACTTCACCGTCGGCTCCGTCGAGGTGACTGCAATCCGGCACGTGCACTCCGCGCCCACCGCACCGGAACGACCCGGCGGCTCGCCCCCGTTCTTCCCGATGCCGGATCTCTGTGCCCTAGTGCAACATCCACCGACCCTGGGCGGTGTCTTGCAGAACGTGCCCCGGCTGAACGACCCGGAAGGCGGATCCCTCCTCTACCAATTCCGCGTCCCCGTTTTCTCGCTTGTCTGGCACGACTCCACCGGCCCACTCACCGAAAAGGCACCGAACGTCTTCGACGTCTTCGCCGCCCTACCCCCGACCGACGTCCAGATCGGCGCAGTCCAAGGCTTCAACCAGCTCACCAACGGCCTACGCGACCCCCGCCGCTACATCGAAGCGATTGCCCCCACCCTGTTCGTCCCCAGCCACCACGACAACTGGCTCCCCGGCATCACCGCAGGCGCCGCCACCTACGACCCACCCCTGCGCGACGAACTCACCCGAATCCCCACCCCTCACCGCCCCGAACTCCGCTCCCTCTACGACCCGACCGACTACATCCGCCCAGAACGCCTGACTTTCCCACTATGACGTAGGCCCAACACCTTCGCTGGGCGCATCTGCCTCCCTCGCCCCGTCGGTGAGTGGCACATGGTGGTGGCAAAGTGCGAGGAGGTCCCTCCGTCATGTGCCACTCAACAATTCCGTGTGCGCCGAGTGGAACGTGGTGGCGGTATAGGTCGAGTAGGCCTTCCGTCATGTCCCGCTCAACAATTCCGTGTGCGCCGAGCGGGACATGGTGGCAGGAAACGCCAAAGGAGTCCGCCGTCGCGCTGAGCGAATACGTCGTCATCCCCCGCTCGCCGTCGCCGTCGCGGACGTCCGAAGCCGGATGGGACGTAGTGGCGGTAAACGTCGAGGCGGCCCTTCGTCATGTCCCACTCGACAATTCCGTGTGCGCCGAGTGGGACGTGGTGGCGGCATAGGTCGAGTAGGCCTTCCGTCATGTCCCGCTCAACAACTCCACATGCGCCGAACGGGACATGGTGGCGAAACTCCGAAGGAGCCCGCCGTCCCGCTGGGCGAATACGTCGTCATGTCCCGCTCGCCGTCGCCCGACGCGGACGTCCGAAGCCGGATGGGACGTAGTGGCGGCAAACGTCGAGTAGGCCCTCCGTCATGTCCCCCTCGGCAACTCCGTATGCGCCGAACGGGACGTGGTGGCTGGAAACGCCGAAGGACTCCGTCATCATGTCCCGTTCGATGGCGTCCGCCGCGGATGTCCGAAGCCGGATGGGACGTAGCGGGGGCAGCGTCGGGTAGTTAGGGCATCACGATTCTGGACGCGGCACTAGGTGGTGGATTCGGCTGGGGCGGTGGGTTCGTGGACTCCGGGGAGTAGGTCGGGGGTGTACAGGCGGTCGATGTCGGGGGCGTATTTGGCGGCGATCGGTTTGCGGCGGAGCTTCATCGTGAGGGTGATTTCGTCGCCGCCGGGTTCCCAGAAAGTCGGGAGGACGGTGAAGCGTTTGATTTGTTCCACCCGAGACAATTTGGTGTTGCCTGCTGCGACACCGCGGGCGATCTCGGCGATGACTCCGGGGTCGGCGGCCAGGGCGGCGGCCGAGGCGTCTGGTAAATCGTGTTGGGCAGCATAGGGTTCGGCGGTTTCGGCGTCGATGACGATGAGTGCGGTGTTGAACGGACGCTGATCGCCGACGGTGGCGATGGAGCCGATGAGTGGGGTCGCCGCTTTGATGGCGTTCTCGATGTTGGCCGGGGACATGTTCTTTCCGGCGGAGTTGATGATGAGTTCCTTCTTGCGGTCGACGACGCGGAGGTAGCCGTCGGGGTCCTGGGTGAGGATGTCGCCAGTGTGCAGCCAGCCGTCGGCGTCGAGGGCTTCGGCGGTTTTGACCGGTTCTTCGCGGTAGGCGCGCATGATCGAGGGCCCGCGGACCAGGAATTCGCCGTCCTCGGCGATGCTGGCCTCGAGACCGGGGAGCAACTTGCCGACCGTGCCGAGCCGGGCTTCGTCGGGCGGGCTGACGCTGCTGATGCAGGTCACCTCGGACATGCCCCACACTTCGGAGATGGGGATGCCGAGTCCATAGAAGAAACCCAACGTCTCCGGCGGAATCGGGGCGGCACCCGACATCGCCCACTTCACTTGGTCGAGACCGAGTTTCGCGCGCAGTTTGCACAGCACGGCGGCGTCGGCCTTCGCCCACTCGGCGGCCAGCGCGTCGTCGACCGGTTCGCCGGTGAGCCCCGCGCCGGCCTTGCGTGCGGCGACACCGAGCGCCCACTGCAGTCCCGCCCGGGTGGCATCATCGGGTTCGTTGGCGACCGCGAATTCCAGTGCGGCCTTGAACTTTTCCCACACGCGGGGAACGGCGCCCCAGATTGTCGGCCTGGCGTCGAGCAGTGCGGCCAGCAGTTGGGTGCGGTCGGGCACGACGGTGATCTGGATGCCGAACACCTCCTGCAAGTACAGCGCGGTGAAGCGGTCGGCCATGTGCGCGGTTGGCAGATAAGAGGTTTGGCGATCGCCGAACTCGACGGGCAGGACCGAGGCGAAGGCGTGTGCGTCGAACAGCAGATTGGCGTGGGTGAGTTCGACGCCCTTCGGATTGCCGGTGGTCCCGGAGGTGTAGCAGAGCGTCACGATGTCGTCCGGTTGCACCGCACGCCAGCTGGCTTCGAAGTCGAAGGCGCTGTGCCCCAGCGACTTCAGTTCGTCGACACTGATGGTTCCGGGCGGTGTGCCGTCCAAGCAGACGATGATCTCGATCGGCACTCCGCACGCCCGAATCCGGTCCACGTACTGTGCCTCGCAGATCACCACCCGATTGCCCGCGTTGCCGAAGACGTAATTCAGCTGCTCGGGGACCAGTGTGTTGTACACGGAAAACGAAGTCGCCCCGGCGTGCTGTGCGCCCACCTCGAGCGGATAGAACTCGACCCGGTTGGCCATCATCAGGGCGACCGTGTCACCGCGGCCGATCCCGAGCGCACTCAATCCCGCCGCGACTTCCCGCACCTGTGCGGCGTAGTCCCGCCAGGTCAGACTCTGCGCACCGCCGATCGACCGGACCGCGACCGCGTCGGGATCGATGGCTGCGACCCGCTGAAAAGCGGCACAGGACGTGTTCGGTTCGGTCATGGTGCAACCCCGTTCGATCCAGCTGTCTATCTCTCTGAGACGGTAAATGGCGAGAACTGACACGGGGACGTTTCGAGTGATTTCCGTGCCGACGGGTGAATGCAGCGAGTGGTGCTGCTGGGATGCACGCCACGGGTGAGCTCGTCTGAGTCGCCGCGACTTGGTTCGCGCCTCGAAGACGGCGATTCACGTTAGACACCTACCCCGTAGGGGTATATGGTCGGAGAGGTCAACCGCACGTCCCGGCTTGTCCCATCGAGCCGAGCTCTGCGAACGAGGAGTGAGCAACGTGAACCACGACACGCACCGCCGCACCGCAGTTCTCGACGTGCGCGGCGTCCGCTGGGCCAGCCAAGCCAACGTCGTCACCGCCGTCCTCCGCCGCAGACCAGGCGTGCTCGACGTCGCCGCCAACCCCACCGCCCAAACCGCCACCATCTCCTACGACCCCACCCGCACCTCGGTCGCCGAACTCGCCGGCTGGATCCGCGACTGCGGCTACCACTGCGCCGGCCGCTCAGTCCCCACCCACATCTGCGACCCGATGATCGAACCGGATGCGCGCGGCGACACCGGCGGTTCCGGCATTGCTACGCCGCGCGACGCCGCGCAGCAAGCGGGCGGTGGGCACGGCGAGGGCGCTGATCATGGCGGGCCCACTCATCATCTCGAACCGGGTGGGAGCGCTGATCGCGCCGACCTCGGCGGGCAAGCCTGGGGCGCCGATCGCCGACATGGCGAGCGCGGCAATGTAGTTGGCGGCGGTGATCGCGCAGGGCAAGCCGACAGCGTCGATGGCGGCGATCGCGTTGGACACGTCGACCGTGTCGACGACGGCGAGCGCGCGAGCGGTGCCGACCACAGAGGACGTGCCGATGGTGCCGCCCGGAATGGGAGCACCGACCGCGCCGACTCTGCTGACCGCGCCGACTCTGCTGACCGCGCTGACCGCGCCGACCATGGCGGGCAAGCGTGGGATGCCCATCGCCGACACGGCGATCGTGGCGACATTGCTGGCGGCGACGATCGCGTTGGGCCAGTTGACGACGGCGATCACGCGAGTCGTGCCGACCATGGCGAGCGTGCTGATGGTGTCGCCCTCAATGAGAGCGCGGACCGCACCGACCGCACCGAGGGTGCCGATCGTGCCAACTGGAGCGACCGCGAGCGCGCCGACTCCGCCGAGCGCACCGATCATGGCGGGCACGGCGCCCGCGCAGGGCACGGCGACCAAGCTGACCATGGCGGGCACGGCGAGCGCGGCGCGGCTGGCCTCGGTGAGCTGGCTGGCAGCGGCGACCACTTAAGGCGAGCTGATCGCGGCGACCATGCTGATCATGATGGGCGCGCAGGTCGGGGGAGGGCCGTTCAGGGGAACATTGGCGGGCGCACCGACACTGGCGACCGAGGCGGGGAAGAGCAGGCTGATCACGGCGATCACGGCGATCACGGCGATCACGGCGATCACGGCGATCACGGCGATCACGGCGGGCACGGCGGGCATGCGGGCCATGCCGGAATGTCGATGGCCGAGATGGCCGCCGACATGCGAAACCGGTTTGTTGTCGCGGCCGTGTTCTCCGTGCTGGTGATGTTGTGGTCGCCGATGGCTACCGAGATGTTCGGGTTGCATTTACCGGTGCCGTTCGGGGTGCGGCAGGATATTTGGGCGCTGGTGTTGAGTTTGCCGGTGATCTTCTATTCGTCGGCGATCTTCTTCACCGGCGCGGTGGCGGCGTTGCGTGCGCGCACGTTGGACATGATGGTTCTGGTTGCGGTGGGGATCGGGGCGGGCTGGCTGTATTCGCTGGCGATCACGCTGACCGGCGGCGGTGAGGTGTTCTATGAGGCCTCGACGATGCTGGCAACCTTTGTGCTGCTCGGTCATTGGTTCGAGATGCGGGCGCGCGGCGGGGCCAACGATGCCATCCGAGCTCTGCTGGATCTGGCGCCGCCCAAGGCGGAGGTGATCCGCGAGGGCGTGCCGGTCGAGGTGCCTACCGCCGAGGTGGTGGTCGGTGACCTGCTGCTGGTGCGGCCCGGCGCGAAGGTCGCCGTCGACGGTGTGGTCGAGGAGGGCGACAGCGAGGTCGACGAGTCGATGGTGACGGGCGAAAGCATGCCGGTCCATAAGGAATCGGGCTCGACGGTGATCGGTGCGTCGTTGAACACCAACGGCACCTTGCGAGTTCGCGCGACCAAGGTCGGAGCGGATACCGCGCTGGCGCAGATCGTGGAACTGGTTCAGCAGGCGCAGAATTCGAAGGCGCCCGGACAGAAGCTCGCTGACCGCGCGGCGTTCTGGTTGGTGCTGGTCGCCTTGTTCGGCGGCGCATTGACGTTCACGGTGTGGCTGCTCGTCGGTGCCTCCTTCGCGAAGGCGATGCTGTTCGCGATCACTGTCGTGGTGATCACCTGCCCCGATGCCCTCGGCCTCGCCACGCCCACCGCGATCATGGTCGGCACCGGCCTCGGCGCGAAACGTGGTGTGTTGTTCAAGAATGCGCTGGCGCTGGAGTCCGCGGCGCGCATCCAAACGGTGGTGATGGACAAGACCGGCACTCTGACCAAGGGTGAGCCCGAAGTCACCGATGTAGTTACCGCCGAAGGGTATTCGGCAGAGCAGGTGCTGCGCCTGGTCGCCGCCGTCGAGCGTGAATCCGAACATCCACTCGCCACAGCGATCGTTCGGCACGCCGAAACCAGCGGCGTCGCAACGGAAACCGCGAGCAAGTTCGAGAACGTTCCGGGTCACGGCGCCGTCGCGGAGGTCGATGGACATCGGGTAGTGGTCGGAAACCGCCGGCTGTTCGACCGCGAAGGTATCGACATCGGAACGCTCGCCCCGCAACGTGACCGGCTGACAGACTCGGGACATACCGCGGTCCTCGCCGCGATCGACGGCACCGCGAGTGCTGTCATCGCCCTCGCCGACGCACCCCGCGACACCTCCGCGGCCGCGGTCGCCGAGCTGCACGACCTGGGTGTCGAGGTGGTGATGCTGACCGGCGACAATCGCGCCACCGCCGAACGCATCGCCGCCGATCTCGGTATCGATACCGTTATCGCGGAGGTCCTGCCGAAGGACAAGGCCGCGAAAATCGCTGAGCTGCAACGCGATGGACGCAAAGTCGCGATGGTCGGCGACGGAGTCAACGATGCTCCCGCGTTGGCGGGTGCCGATCTCGGCATCGCTATCGGCGCCGGAACCGATGTCGCCATCGAAACCGCTGACCTGGTCCTGATGCGCTCCGACCCGCTCGACGTACCGACCGCCCTGCGGATCGGTCGGGGAACGCTGCGCAAGATGCACCAAAACCTGGCCTGGGCAGTCGGTTACAACACCATCGCCCTGCCCATCGCCGCAGGCGTGTTCGTACCCGCGTTCGGCTTCACACTGCGACCCGAGATCGCCGCCATGTCGATGTCGGGCTCCAGCATCATCGTCGCCTTGAATGCGGTGTCGCTCAAACGCCTTCGCCTGCCGGGGCAAACATCGAGTGCGTCCGCACGCGAGACCGCCGAGCCGCACCCCGCGCACCGCTGACGACCGGCATTCGATCGCGGCACGGGGCAGGCTGACGGCCGCGCCGGAGTGCCGTGGTCGCGGGCGATCGGTCCCATCCCTGCGCGCTCGATAGGCTGCACGCGTCAGCGGCTATGTGCGGATCGCCGGCAACGTGTGACCGCTGCGGGTATCGAGGTCCGCGCGGCCGTGGTAGGGATCCTGCGCGGCACTCGCCAGCACGCCTTCGCGAGTCGCCGCCTTCTACACAGCCCGCCCTGTACATGTCTGAGACACTGACCTACATTCGATGCCCATGGACACGATTGAGCTCACCGCACCCGATGGACGGCTCGAGGCAATCCTGGCGCGACCGTCCGGCGATGGGCCGTGGCCTGGCGTTGTCGTAATCCACGACGGGGTGGGATTCGGTGCGGATCTGCGGCGGACCGTGCGCATGCTGGCCGATTACGGGTATCTGGTCATCGCTCCCAACCTGTTCTCCCGCGGCCGGGCGCGCTGCATCCGGACGATCTATCGAGCCTTGGTGTTCAGCGGAGACGGACCGCCGGTGCGTGATGTCTTGGCCGCGCGCGACCGGTTGGTCGCCGAACCCGACTGCACCGGTCGCACCGCCGTCGTCGGGTTCTGCATGGGCGGTGGTTTCGCATTGCTGGTCGCGCCGAAGGGTTTCGACGCCGCCGCGCCGTTCTACCCAAGCCTCTACGGCGACTATCGCGCCATGCTCGAGGGCTCGTGCCCGGTGGTCGCCAGCTACGCGCAGCGCGACCCGATCCTGATCGGCGCGCCCCGCAAACTGGACGAAGCGCTGACCGAGCTCGGCGTGGAGCACGACATCAAGGTCTATCCGAAGGTCACCCACGCCTTCGCTAACCTCACTCCCGCCGACCCGATCCTGCGCGTCACCGGCCTCGGTTACAACGAGGATGCGACGCGCGATGCGTGGCAGCGCATCTTCAGCTTTTTCGACACCCACCTCAACGGTGCGGAGAAGCCTGACGCCCAGTGATCGCGCTGGGGGTGAGCCTCGCCGGTCGCGCCGTGCTGTGGGGTGTCGGTCGCGAGACGGGGGCGCTTACTCGCCGCGCCATTGCGGTGCGCGCTTCTCGGCGAACGCGCGGGGACCTTCGAGGGCATCCTTGCTGACGAACACCGGCCCGGCTTCCGCCATACTCATCTCCCAGATCGGCGTGTCCCAGTCGGAGCCGAACTCGTTGACGCGGTGCATGATCCGCTTGGAAGCGCGCACCGACAGCGGTGCGTTCGCCGCGATGGTCTCGGCGAGCTTCAGCGCGGCGGGCAGCACCTGATCGGCGGGCACCACGCGGTTGACCAACCCCCAGTGCGCCGCGCTCGCGGCATCGATCGGCGTGCCCGTCAACGCCATCTCCAGCGCGATCTTGGGCGGCACCGCCCGCGGCAGCCGCAGCAATCCGCCTGCCGCAGCGACCAATCCACGCGTCACCTCCGGCAATCCGAGCGAGGCGTCCTCACTCATCACGGCGAGGTCGCTGGCCAGCACGATCTCGGTGCCACCACCGAGCGCGAACCCGTTGACCGCCGCGATCAGCGGTTTGTCCACGAAATGCTGTACCAGCCCGGCGAATCCGTACTCCGGATGCGCCGGATCGTGAATCCCGTTGCCGCGCGCCAACTCTTTGAGGTCGGCTCCGGCGCAGAAAGCCCGCCCGGCCCCGGTGATCACGCCGACCCGCAGCTCCGGGTCTGCGGCGAGCTCTTCCAGCGCGGCACCCACCGCACTCGACAACGCGGCATTCACCGCGTTCATCGCCTCGGGGCGATTGAGGGTGATAACGGCAATGTGCCCGTGGCGTTCCAGCGTGGCTGCGGCGGTCAAAGTGCCCTCCTTCAGAAGATCACTCGAACCTACCGGGACAGTGCCGCGGTGCGGGTCGAGATCCCGGTCAGCGGACGGCCGGTGGGACGCGTCAGGCGAAAGCTCCGGCCGATCGAGATGGTGCCCTCGTGGGCCCGCAGCGCACCGATCGCAGACAACCGCGTGCTCTGGACCACCGCAACGCGCGGCACGTAATGATCTGCTCGCGCCGCACCCTCGTGCAAGACTTGGCCCGTGAGTGGGCCGAGCGAAGACATTCAGCACAAGACCAGCAAGGGTCGCGACCAGACCGACAAGACCAGCGGTAGCCACGCGGTACCGGATCGCGGCGACGTGATCGGGTCCGGCATCATGTGGCTCGCGAAATGGGCGTTGTGCATTGTCGCGATCGCCGCGGGCGCGTGGGTGCTGATGTACCTCTTCGCGAAACTGTGGGTGGTCCTGCTGCCGGTGGCGCTCGCGATCGTCATCGCGACCGTGCTGTGGCCGCCCACCCGATGGCTTACGCGAAAAGGTCTGCGGCCCGCCTTGGCGGCGACCATTACGATGGTCGCGTTCGTCGGCGTGCTGGCCGGCGTGGTCGCGTTGATCGTGCCGTCGGTGGTGGACCAGGCCCCGGACCTCGCGGACAAGTCCACCGAGGGCGTGAATACGGTGCGCGATTGGATGCAGGGTCCGCCGCTGCGCATTCGCGATGAGCAACTCGATTCAGCGGTCGACGCGATCGTGTCCCGGTTGCAGTCCAGCGCCGCGCAGATCGCGGGCGGTGTGTTCAGCGGGGTGTCCACGGCGACGTCGGCGATTGTCACCCTGTTCCTCGTGCTCGTGCTGAGCTTCTTCTTCGTCAAGGACGGGCCGAGGTTGCTGCCCTGGCTGCACGCCGTGCTCGGCAGCCGTAGCGGCCGTCACGTCGAAGAGGTGCTGAATCGGGCATGGGTCACGCTCGGCGGTTTCATCCGCACCCAGGCGCTGGTCAGTTTGATCGACGCGGTGTTCATCGGTGCGGGGCTGGTGATCCTCGGGGTGCCGTTGGCGCTGGTGCTCGCGGTGCTCACCTTTATCGGCGGTTTCATCCCGATAGTGGGTGCGTTCGTGGCCGGTGCGCTCGCGGTGCTCGTCGCGCTGGTCGGGAACGGTTTCACGACCGCGTTGATCGTGCTCGGCATCATCATCGCGGTGCAGCAGCTGGAAGGCAATGTGCTGCAACCGGTCTTGCAGAGCCGGAGCATGCAGTTGCACGCGGTGGTGGTGCTGCTCGCGGTCACCGCGGGCGGGTCGATCTACGGCATCGTCGGCGCGTTCCTCGCCGTCCCGGTGGTGGCGGTGATCGCGGTGGTGGTCCGCTACATCGGCGAGCAGATCGATGTGGTCACCGCCGCGCCACCGGAGTCCGACGACGAGGTTCAGCCCGCGAAGGAGTAGCTCACTCGGTCTGGCGGGCGGCCAGCAGCGCGGTGATCGCGCCTGCGAACATGGTGTTCTTGATGGCGCCGAGAGTGCCGGGATCCTTGCCGCCGAGCGGGGCGAGCAATGCCAGCGCGGTGTCGGTGATCGCGCCCTCGGGGGCGGTGGCGTCGACGATATCGACTGCGAGAGCGTCGGTTCCGCCGAAGCGGCGGCCGGTGGTCATCGAGGCGACCGCGGTTTTTGGAGTGAGCTTGGCTTGGATGAGCGCGGCCATACCCTCCGTGAACGGGATGCGGATGTCGACCTCGGGGAAGCAGAAGTAACCGCGGTCGGCGCGCATGACCCGGTAGTCGTGGGCGATGGCCAGCATGGAGCCCGCGCCGAAGGCGTGGCCGGGCAGCGCGGCGACGGTGGGCACCGGCAGGGTGAGCACCCGCGCGAACAGTGCTTGGACTTCACCGACGTACCACTGGGTGCGGTCGCCGTTGGCGCCGAGCCAGTCCAGGTCGAGGCCGTTGGAGTAGAACTTGCCGCTGGCGGTGGTGATCAAGCCCTGTGCGCCGTCGGCGAGGACGGTGTCGAGTTGAGCGTTGACAGCTTCGAGAAATGCTGGCGAGAAACGGTTTTCGTCGTCGCCCAGGTTCAGGACGGCGATCTTGTCGTGGTAGCTGAGGGTCGGCATCTGGTTCCTTGTGTTGTGCGGTTCGGAATCTAGGGGGAGCGCTTTGTGGTCACGGTGGTGGGCCTACTTCCAAGACCGCACGCACCGCCGCGCGAAGTTGCTCGCGGGCCAGGGGATTGGTGACCCTGTTGCGGCGCAGCAGGATCGCGGTGGGTAGGTCGACCATGCACACGATCAGTACATCGACTGCGCGGCCGTCGCCGCGACCCCACAGATGCCGGGACAGTCGAATCAGTAACTCCACCAACACTTTGTCGGTGTCCGCGAGTTCGGTAGCGATAGCGTCGGGGACGTCACCGAGCAGTTCGTCGCGCTCGACGGTGAGCAGTAGCCGCGACGAGGTCGGAAACTTTTCGGCGAACACCACGGGCGCTTCGGCGGCGGCGATCACCGCGTCGATGCCGTCCTGCTGCTCCGGTCCGTCCAGTGCGGCGTCGACCAGTTCGGACTGCAAGGCCAGGAAGCGGTGCGCGGCCCGTAACCAGGTGCGGCCGAGCAGCTCCGCGCGCGAACCGAAGGTGTGGTAAATCGCGCCGTTGGATACGCCGGTCGCCGCGGCGACGGCGCGAGTGGTGACCGCAGCCGGGCCCGATCGCACGGCCAGTGACTCCGCGGCATCGAGCACGATGTCCGGGTCGTGGGTGCGAGGGCGGGGCATGCCGATCACTATAACAGAGCGATTGCTCTGTTATTCGCGAGCGCTGAGCTCGGCCCTGCGCGATACCCGGATGTGGGTGTGATCGGGGCCGGGTGCGACTGATGGTCGGGCGTAGTCGGGGGCGGTGTCGCTCGCGGCCCTGCTACTTGTTCGTTCTTGTTGCTATTCCGTACGCGCACTAGATATTTCGCCGGGTAACAGGTACTTGGGGTCGCTCGAACAGCGCGGTAGCGGCTTGGTTATCCTCGTACGAGCCGGCGAGACAATGGGGTACTGTTCGGTCCTCCCACCCCTGCCCGAACGAACAGAACGGCACCCGGCATGTCACGTGTGGTCACCAAGGAGCAGTACTTCGACACCGCTCTGGAGGTGCTCGCTGAATTCGGTTTCAAGGGTCTCAATATCGGTGTGCTGTGCCGTCGTCTGGGCGTCACCAGCGGCTCGTTCTATCACCACTTCGGCAGCTGGCAGGGTTTCGTCGACGCGCTGCTCGAGCACTGGGAGAACCGGCAGGTGCTGATCCTGCGCACCCTGAAGTTCAACCAGGGCAACCCCGATGACGACATTCGCGCCATGTCCGACCTCGCCTCCGGCCTGCACCACGCCGCGGAGGCCGCGATCCGCGCCTGGGCCGCCAACGACGAATCGGTGAACCTGGCGCTCAAGCGCGTCGACGAATCTCGTAGGCGCACAGTGCATAAGGCCATCAAGGGCGTGGTCGGCGACGACGACACCTCGGCGGTGGTCACCGGGCTCGGTATGGCGATGCTGATCGGCTACCAGCAGATCGCGGCCGGGGGCGAAGATCTGTCCTTGGACAAGTTGCTCAACGAATACGCGCGCCTGATCTATTCACACGCCCGCCGCTGAGAGCCCTTGCCCCGCACTCAACCCAGCAACTCGTCCACATAACACCACCGCCACGCCTCCCCGGGTTCGACGCTGCGCATCACCGGGTGCCCACTACTGCCGTAATGCTTGGTCGCGTGATTACCGACAGACGAATCGCAGCAAGCAATGTGCCCGCACGACAGGCACATTCGCAGATGAACCCAACTCATCCCCTCCGCGACGCATTCGGCGCAAACGTCCGGGCTCGCCGGATCCAGCACCAGCGGAGCAGCGCGAAGATGCGCGCACGTATCGCCGGCCGCAGGCGCTGAGAGTGGTTCGAGACGCTCCTCTTCCGTCTCGTCGTACCGATCGATCATCGACTCCTCGAGGTCGAGCCGAGCCAGCACGTACTGCAGGATCTCGTAGTCGGCGGAACCCGAATCCCGTACGCGCAGTACAGTTTCGCGCTCTACCCGCAGCATCGCCAACCGCAGCCGCCGGTATTCCGCGGTCGGCGTCGCCAACTCGGATTCTGAACGGCCCAGCCGTTCCCAAGCCGCATTGGTCTTCCAGGTGACCCGGTCGCGCAACGAATCGACGACCGAAGCCGGCGTGTCCGGGGTGATCCACTTGTCGAGTTCGGCCAGCCCCGCCGTCGTCGCCTGCTGAAGCAGGTTCGCCTTCTGTAGCGCCATCTCGGCCCGGCTCGGCCCGCGCAGGTGCAGCAACCGCACCAACCATGGCAGCGAAGTACCTTGCAGCAGTAGCGTTCCCGCGACAACGACCAGCGCGAGCAGCTTCAATACCGGCAACTGTGGCGTGTCCTCGGGCAACAGCAGCACTGCGGCGAGGGTGACCACCCCGCGCATCCCCGCCCACGACGCCACCGCCGAATGCGTCAACGGAACGCCCCCTGTGGGCCCGATCCGGCGAATCAGCAAGGACCAGGGGAAGATCCACAACGGTCGCGCCAGCATGGTCACCAGCAGCACCCCGATGGCGGCGACTACCACCGTCCGGTGATCGAGCCCGCTGCTCCACGCACCCTCGAGGATCGCACGCACCTGCAAACCGATGATGACGAATACCGAGCTCTCCAAGATGAATTGGATCGTGCGCCAATTGGTGCGCTCCGCGATCCGCGACGCCGCGCTCTGCCATACCGGCGCACCGTGCCCGAGGATCATGCCGCAGGTGACCACCGCGATCACGCCGGACGCGTGCATTCCTTCGGCGGGCAGGTACGCCGCGAACGGCGCGAGGAACGACAGCGTCGTGTCCAGCACCGGGTCGGTGATCCGACGGCGCAGCAGCGCAAGCAGATACGCCACGACGACACCCACCGCGGCACCGCCACCCGCGGCGAGCAGGAAGTCGCCGCCGGCCTGCCACACCGTCACCGTTCCGGCCGACGCGGCGATCGCCGTGCGCAAGGCCACCAGCGCGGTCGCGTCGTTGAACAGCGACTCGTCTTCCAGGATGGTGACGATCTGGCGAGGCATCCCGATCCGCCGGGCCACCGCCGTCGCGGCCACAGCGTCGGGCGGCGCCACTACCGCGCCCAGCGCGACCGCAACCGCGAACGGCACCGGCAGCAACCACCACACCACCGCCGCGACCGCAAAGGTAGTGAACAGCACCAACCCCACCGACAGCGACGCGATGGTGCGCATATTGGCGCGGAAGTCCACCAGGGAAGTCCGGATCGCCGCCGTATAGAGCAGCGGAGGCAGCAATCCGAGCAGGATGATCTCGGGATCGGGGTGAATCTCCGGCACGAACGGCAGATACGACGCCGCCACGCCGGCCAGGGTCAGGACGAGCGGTTCGGACACACCGAATCGGCGGGCCAGCGCCGCCAGCGCCGCCGCCGAGGCAACGAGAACCACCAGGCCGATCGCGACATGCACCGTGGCATTCTCGCAGAGCGCATCTCCGGCAACTCTGCCCGCGGTACATGACACGTCCGCTGTCGACGGATTTCCTGTGCCGGAGGGGTTCAGGGGCCATGCTTGTCGGCGACAAGGAGGTAGGCATGGAGGAGTTTGCGTCCTGGCGGGCGAACGGCAGGCGGTTCACCCACCGCGGCCACCAGATCTTCTATCGCGACGACGGCGGTGGCGCCGACGGCACACTGCTCTGCATCCACGGATTCCCGACCGCGTCCTGGGACTGGCACCTCGTCTGGCCGGGCCTGTGCGAGCGGTTTGCTCGGGTGCTCGCGCCGGACATGATCGGTTTCGGCTGGTCGGCGAAGCCGCGCAATTATCAGTATTCGATCGCCGATCAGGCCGACATTCACGAGAATCTACTGCGGGAGCAGGGCGTCGGCCGGGTCCACATCTTGGCTCACGACTACGGGGATACCGTCGCTCAGGAATTGCTCGCCCGTGATGCCGAGCGTCGCGCCGCAGGGGATGAGTCGCTGGTGATCGAGTCGGTGTGCCTGCTCAATGGTGGATTGTTCCCCGAGACGCACCGGGCTCGGTTGGTGCAGCGCCTGCTGGCGAGTCCGCTCGGACCGGTGTTCAGCTTCCTGGCCAGTGAGCGCGCCTACACTGCGAGCCTGTCCGCCGTCTTCGGCCCCGATACCAAGCCGACGCGCGAAGAGCTGGAACAGTTCTGGACGTTGTGGTGTGGTAAGCGCGGTAAACGCAACGGCCACAAGCTGATTCGGTACATGGGTGAACGTCGCAAGAATCGCGAGCGCTGGGTCGGTGCCCTGCGCGACACCGTGGTGCCGCTGCGCCTTATCGACGGTCTGCTCGATCCGGTCTCCGGGGCGCACATGGCTCGCCGGTATCGCGAACTGATCCCGAATCCCGACGTGATCGAGTTGCCGAAGGTCGGCCACTATCCCCAGGTCGAAGCGCCGGCCGACACCCTGTCCGCCTTTCTCGACTTCCATGCGACTCGGGTCGGCCACCGGACGACGTGAGTTTCGTGAGCGATCACTCGACCCATGCCGCGTCACCTTTATGGCACATCCCATAACATGGCGGTATGGCAGGGACACGCCGAGCGCGTAGTGACGGATCTGTACGCCCGCGGCCGGGTGATGCGCGGCGGCGCATGATCGAGGGCGCGGTGGAGTCGTTGCGGGTGCACGGTGCCAGCGCTACGAGTGTGGATCGGGTGCTCAGCAGCACCGGGGCGCCGCGCGGCTCGGTGTATCACCACTTTCCCGGCGGGCGCACGGAGCTGGTCAACGAAGCGGTCGTGACGGCGGGGACCATCATGTCCGAGTTCATCGAGCGGCTGACCCGCGACAACGACTCGGTGACGGCGCTCGACCAGTTCGGCGCGATGTGGCGGCGAACCTTGGTCGACAGCGAGTTCCGCGCCGGCTGTCCGATTTTCGCGGTCGCGGTCGAAACCAACGACGACGCACCGGAATTCGCTCGTTCCGCAGCCGAGACCTTCGCGCGCTGGCAAACGTCGCTGGCCGACGTGCTTGTCCGCGAAGGGGTTTCGGAAGCCCGCGCGCGCCGCCTGGCCACCCTCACCGTCGCCGCCTTCGAGGGCGCTATCGCGCTGTGCCGAGCCCAGCGCGACATCACACCGCTCGACGACGTCGTTGCCGAGCTGCGCGACCTGCTCCCCACAGCTACCGGCACGGCGGAATCTGGTTCGCAGCAGTAACGTCATCGCGCCCCATTCGGGCGACATCAACGTCACGCGTCCTGTTCGGATTCTGTGGGTGCCACGGGCGTCCACCGCGTGGCTCCGTCTTGCGACGTGGTTCGTCGCCTATCGCGGCTCCCGCGCCAACCGGTTAAGCCGCCGCGTTCGGCATGCACAGCGAGAAATCGCCTTCCCGCGTGAGCGGGGCCGAGCAAACACCGATCGCTCGTACCGCACCGATACTTGTTGCCGCGCTGGGTGGTACCCCTTGACACACCTATTATGGTGGACACCATAATCAGAACGGGTTCGGGTGAACCGGGTTTGCGTTGCCGCATTCTCGTGGTCCGGCCGTTGCCATGTGCATCGAAGGAGCCGCCGATGTCCGCCGCCGATCTCCAGCTGGAGACCATCGAACTGATCCGAGACGGGCGGGTGCTGACGGCGCGGGTCGTCGCGCCGCCGCTCAACTTCGCCACTCCCGAATTCGTGCGCGATCTGGACCTGCTGACCGCGGCGGTGGATGCCGACGACACGGTAGGCGCGGTCGTGCTCACCGGCGGGCTGCCCGGCCGGTTCCTCACCCACGCCGACCCACGCGCGCTGACCGGCATGATCGAACTGCCGCATCCGTTCGTCCCCGCGCGAGTCGCCGCCCCGTTCCTGCGGTTCGGTGATGTGGCAATGCGGTTACCGGGAGCGGCCCGGCTGGCGGAGCGTTTCGGTGGCGGGCTCGGCGTCGGCCTGGTGTGGGGGCATCGCTGGAAGAAGACCACGCTGCGGATGAATCGTTCCGGCGTGGTGTACCTGGCCGCGATCAACGGCCCGGCACTCGGCGGCGGGCACGAGATCGCGCTGGCATGTGACCTGCGTTATGCGGCCGACGCCGAACACGTAAAACTCGGTCAGATCGAGACCTTGGCCAACCTGATACCGGGCGGCGGCGGAACCCAGCGGCTGTCCCGACTCCTGGGTGCGGCCAAGGCAATCGAGGTGACCCTCGAAGGTGCACCGCTGTCGGTGCGGGAAGGCTATCGACTAGGGCTGGTGCACCGGTTGGTCCCAGAAGATCAGCTGCTGGCCGAAACCCAAGTGACCGCAGCGAGATTGGCAACGCGCAATCCGGTCGCCGTCGCGGAAGCCAAGCGCGCCATCTACTTCGGCACCGATAAGTCGCTGTCTCGCGGCCTCGACCGTGAGCAGGCCGGGTTCATTTCCGCGGGCACCACCGCCGCGGCCGGCCGCACCACGACGGCCTTCCTCGAGGACCTCGAACGCCTCGGCGACACCCCGTTCCTCGCCGATCTCAAACCGTGGCTGGACGGCACTCGCGTGGATCAGGTCAGCAAGTGACCGCGGCAGCAACGGGCCGGCCCGAGGTCGATGGCGACCGGGCTCGAGACGCCCACGTGACGGCATCTCGCGGTAGCGCCGCAAACACGGAGTGGCACAAGACCGCATGCATCCTCTGCGAGAACAATTGCGGCCTGCTGATCCAGCTCGACGACCGCCGCTTCGCCAAGATTCGCGGCGACAAGGAACATGTCGCGTCCGCCGGCTACACGTGCAACAAGGCGCTACGCCTGGACCACTATCAGAACGGCGGTGTCCGCCTCACCGCACCGCTGCGCCGCGAAGCCGACGGAAGTTTCACCGAAATCGACTGGGACACGGCTATATCCGAGATCGCCACGCGTCTCATCGAGGTCAAGAACCGCTACGGCGGCGACAAGATCTTCTACTACGGCGGCGGGGGACAGGGTAACCACCTCGGTGGTGCGTACAGCGGTGCGCTGCGCCGCGCGATCGGCGCCCGCTACCGGTCCAGCGCCTTGGCTCAGGAGAAAACCGGGGAAGGCTGGGTCGACGGTCACCTCACCGGCGGCCACACCACCGGCGATTTCGAGCACGCCGAAGTGTCGGTGTTCCTCGGTAAGAATCCCTGGCAGTCGCACGGCGTCCCGCGGGCCCGGACGGTGTTGCAGCAGATCGCCAAAGACCCAGCCCGCAGCATGATCGTGCTGGATCCGGTGCGCACCGAAACCGCCGACCTCGCCGACATCCACCTGCAACTCCGCCCGGGTACCGACGCCTGGTGCCTGTCCGCGATCCTCGCCGTTCTGGTGCAGGACGACCTCGTCGACCATGCCTTCCTCGCCGAACACACCACCGATTCCGAGTCGGTCCTTCGGGAATTCTCCGGCATCGATGTCGCCGCCTATGCCGAAATCTGCGGCGTACCCGAGCAACTCGTACGCGCGGCGGCGCACCGCATCGGCACTGCCGCCAGCGTTGCCACGTATGAAGACCTGGGTGTGCAGCAGAGTCCCAACAGCACCCTCATCTCCTATCTGAACAAACTGCTCTGGCTGCTCACCGGCAACTTCGCCAAACCCGGTGCCATGCAGCCACACTCGTGGATGGC
This sequence comes from Nocardia suismassiliense, assembly GCF_900269665.1. Classification (GTDB taxonomy): domain Bacteria; phylum Actinomycetota; class Actinomycetes; order Mycobacteriales; family Mycobacteriaceae; genus Nocardia; species Nocardia suismassiliense. The sequence goes on along the minus strand of NZ_LT985361.1, from coordinate 4,923,534 downwards.
ACCGCTGGCCGGATACAGCCGCGACATCAAACGCACACCGGTGACGGGCGCACCGATCCTCGGCGGCATGGTGCCGTGCAACTCCATTGCCGAGGAGATCCTCACCGACCATCCGGACCGTTTCCGCGCGATGATCGTCGAGTCCGCCAATCCGGCCCACTCCCTTGCCGATTCGGCCAAGTTCCGGCAAGCGCTCGAAGCGCTCGACCTGGTCGTAGTCCTCGACGTCGCCCTCACCGAAACCGCGCGTCAGGCCGACTACGTGCTGCCCGCAGCCAGTCAGTTCGAGAAGTGGGAAGCCACCTTCTTCAATCTCGAGTTCCCGCACAACACCTTTCACCTGCGCGCACCGGTCCTCGACCCGCTGCCGGGCACGCTGGCCGAACCGGAAATCTACGCCCGGCTGCTGCGCAGGCTCGGCACCGTCGGTGCCGGGAAACTCGCCGTACTAGGGATGGCCGCGAAACTCGGTCGCCGCCCGTACAAGTGGGCGTTCGCCGCAATGCTCGCGGCCGATAAATCCCTCGCGGGTGTGGCGCCGTATGTGCTGTACGAGACCCTCGGCCCCACCCTGCCCGAGGATGCGCGCGCCGCGGCGGTGCTGTGGGGGTTGGCCCAGCGCGTCGCGAAGGTGTACCCCGCCGCCATGCGTCGCGCCGGACACCGTGACGCCGACGCACTTTTCGACGCCATCCTCGCAGGCCGCTCCGGGGTCACCTTCACCGTCGACGACTACGCCGACGCCTGGGACTACGTACCGCACCCCGACAAGCGAATCCCGTTGGCAATACCGGAATTACTGCACACCCTGCGCGAGCTCGCCAGCACTGCGTCCACCCACACCAGTGCCGAATTCCCCTTCGTCCTCGCCGCAGGGGAGCGGCGTTCGTTCACCGCCAATACGATCTTCCGCGACAGCACCTGGCGCCACCGCGACCCCAACGGCTCCCTGCGGCTCAACCCCGACGACGCCGCCGACCTCGGCCTCGCCACCGGCGACCGCGCCCGCATCACCACCCGTCGCGGCACCGCCATCTCCACCGTGGAAGTGAACGACCGCATGCAGCGCGGCCACGCTTCGCTGCCCAACGGCCTCGGCCTCGACCTGCCCGATGGCGACGGCACTCAGCGCACCGGCGTCGCCGCCAACGAACTGACCGACGTCACCTGGCGCGACGCCATCGCGGGAACCCCGTGGCACAAGCACGTTCCGGCTCGCATCGAGGCACTTGAGGAGATCTGAGACCAACGAGTGGCGTCGGATTCGGCTGCGTGCCGGAACGCGGCACTAGCTCTCCCGAACTCGGGATTAGCCTGCGTGTCGGTAACGCGGCACTGGTTCTCTCGAACTCGGGTTCGCCTGCGTGTTGGCAACGCGGCACTGGCTCTCTCGAACTCGGGATTAGCCTGCGTGTCGGTAACGCGGCACTGGCTCTCCCGAACTCGGGATTCGCCTGCTGTCGGCAACCTGGCACCGGATCTCCTGAACTCGGCAATCGGCCCACCCTCGGGTACACGAACGCCCCGGCCGCGCACGTATCACCGTTGATACGTACGCGGCCGGGGCGTGCGTCCTTCACGAGCCCCTCATCGACCCGCGAAGAGCGGCGGACTAGGGAGTGTTGCGCAGGATGTCGACGCCGCGACCAGCCAGCCAGGGGAGCGGGTCGATCGGCTGGCCGCCGGGCAGATGCACTTCGTAGTGCAGGTGCGGGCCGGTGGAGAAGCCGCGGTTGCCGACGGTGGCGATGATGTCGCCCGCGCGGACCTGCTGGCCGACCGTGGCGAGGATGTCGTTGACGTGGCCGTAGACGCCGATGGTGCCGTCGTCCTGCTGCACCCGGACCCACATGCCGAAGCCACTGGCCGGTCCGGCCTCGATCACCACGCCGTCGGTGACCGCGGCGATCGGCGTGCCGATCGCGTCGGCCAGGTCGAGGCCCGCGTGCAGCGAACCCCAGCGCTCGCCGAAGGTCGAGGTCAGGATGCCCGCGATCGGGCGAACGGTCTTGGGGCGGGCCGCTTCGACGGCGAAACGATTCTGCTCCCACACCACGTTCTCCGGCACGATCTGCGGCATCTGCGCCTCACGCGGGGTGAAGGCAGTGAACGCGACCTGCTGTGCGGTGTCGGCGTCAGCGGAGGCGAGGGTTCCGGCGGTCAGGTGGCCGGAGGTGGTGGTCGAGTGCTGATCGGCGGCGGCTAGCACGCCGAGCGAGGCGCTGACGACCGCGGACACGGCCACCGCGCGGGTGGCGGCACGGTGGCGTCGAGTCCGGGTCGCGCCCCGACGAGAAGATAACGGAACGGTCACGGGCATAGGACGAACGTACGGGAGGTTAATCGGAGCTCTGCAATCCTGTGGTTACCGTCACAGCGGTGGAAAAGCCCAGTTCGGGTATTACAAGTGTGTAACGCGCTCGCGCGCCTCCGATGTTCACCTGGGGGAATTCCCTAAGGCGCCGAGTTGACCAAATGGTCGCTCGGTGATCACACTATTTCAGTGGCGACTAATGGAGTTCGTGCGCTGATGGCGCTGTCCGACCCGACCCGCCGTGCCATTTTCGAAGCGCTTCCGCAGGCTCCGCGCGCGGTCGGCGAGTTGGCCGAACTCACCGGGGTGACCAGCTCGGCGGTCTCGCAGCACCTGCGTGTTCTCCGCGAGGCGCGCCTGGTGATGATGCGTCCGGAAGGTAACCGCCGGCTGTACTCGCTCGATCCCCGTGGTCTCGGCGACGCCCGCGACTATCTCGATCAGTTCTGGCCCAGTGCGCTCGCCGCCTACGCGGCCGCGTTGCAGACCGCACGAACCGACGGCAGAGTCTGAGTGCGATCTGCGCGGCGGGTCGGCCACGCCTGCCCGGGCTGTCGTCGTGACACGCCACGTCGGCCGACATGGCCTGCTCGGCCAGCACCGAATTCCGTCAGCGCGGTGGCGCATGAACGCCAGCCTGTGGTCGGGAGAGACGGGCCGCGGGTCGCAGGTGTGCGCGGGGGAACGAACCGGGTCTGCGAAGTCGACGGTGGGTGGCGGATGCGGTTGTGGTGCGGGCCTGTTGGCGGCGGCTGGGGCCGTCAGCCGACGCGACGATAAGGAGCGCGGCGGGACTGGGTAGCGGACGCGTTGTTGAGTTGCTTGTCGACCGCGTTTATCACCTCGGTGACACCGATCCGCAGCAGTCCGGGGTCGGGCGTGTCGGCGTATGGGTCGCCGAGCTGCCCTGCCCAGAGCACGGCGTGCCGGTTGAGCAGGTGCGGGGGTGGTCCGCCCCAGCGCGGCGGCGTCGGGCCGAACAGCAGCACGGTGCGTGTGCCGAACGCGGTGGCCAGGTGGGCGACTCCGGTGTCGCCGCTGATCACGAGCCCGGCCTCGGCGATCGTCGCAGCCAGTTCGATGAGGTTCTGGTCGCCGGCGAGAACTCGGCTGATTGGCAGGCCGGCGCGCGCGGCGATGTTCAGCGCGATCTCTCGTTCGTACTCATCGCCGGTCAGTACTACCTCGCGACCGAGCACGAGCAGATGCCGGACGACGGCGGCGAACCGATCGGCGGGCCAGCGGCGGGCAGGCGCACCAGCCCCGACGTGCACCACGACGCAGTCGCGGTGGCTGGTGGTCGCCACCGGTGGCACCAGACCCAGATTGCGCCGGTCCGCGACGATCCCGTCGGATTCGAGCAGGTGGCACCAGCGGTCCACGTGATGCATGTCCGTCTGCCACTCGGGGCCGGTCAGTTCGGGGAACGCCGGGTTGCGGTAGCTGAGGATCCGGCCCGGGGCCGTCTTCTCCAGCTGCACAATGCTTTCGGTGGTGGGCCCGTGCAGGTTGACCGCGAGTTGCGGGCCGGGCGCGTCCCAGCGCAGGCCGCCGAGTTCGGCGGTGGGAACCATCGTGTCCACCGACGCGATCAGGTCGACGATCGGCTTCAGCCGGTGCGGGGCGGCGAGTGCGATGTGGTCGTGCGGCCTTGCCCGGCGCAGCGCACGGAGCGCCGGGACCGCAGTGAGTAGATCACCAAGGCCCCGTGCCTGCAGCACGAGTACAACCGCCACCCTCTTCTCCTAGCCACCCGAGACTCACGATTCCCGACCCACCCGCTTCACCACATGGGCGTACACGACCAGAGTCACTTAGGGATGACTACCCGACCCTGTCAGGCCATAAACCCCGGCGAGTCAGGCGTCACTCATCGCCGCTTGTCCGCAGGCGCACTAACCTCGTGTCATGACCTCCCGGCTCAACCCGTACCTGACTTTCGGCGACACGGCCCGCGCAGCTCTGGAGTTCTACCGCGACGTGTTCGGCGGCACCCTGACCATCAGCACCTTCAGCGAATTCAGCGACCAGGAGGCGCCCGGTGCGGACCTGGTCATGCACGGCGTCCTGGAGACCCCGAGCGGCTTCACGTTGATGGCCGCGGACACCCCGCCCGGCATGGAATACACACCGGGAAGCAGCATTTCGATCAGCCTCAGTGGTTCGGACGCTGCCGAGTTGCACGGTTACTGGGACCGTCTGTCGGAGGCAGGCACGGTGTCGGTGCCGCTGGAGAAGCAGATGTGGGGGGACGAGTTCGGTTTGTGCCGAGATCGTTTCGGCATTGCCTGGATGGTGAACATCGTGGCGCCTGCCACGGCCGACTCGGGCGTGTCGAGCACCGACGGGGTGGGCGACTAGCGGGTCGGATCGGCCGGTGAACCGGCTGTTCGACGGGCAAGCCCACTGAACCGCAGCGTCCAGGGAGTGAACCGCAGCGTTCGGCAGGCAAATATCCAGGAAACCCACTGGCGGGGCATAGCATCGGACTATGACGACGACAAACAGCGTGCTCGAGGGTCCTTTGCAGTCTCTTGCCCGCAGTGCGTGGCAAACCGTTCTGGTCACCGGCTTACTCTCGGTGATCCTCGGTGTGATCATTCTCGCCTGGCCCGGTGTGACCCTGCTGGCGGCGGGCATCCTCTTCGGAATCTATCTGGTGGTCAGCGGCTTCCTGCAGCTGATGGCCGCGTTCGGCGCACCGAGCAGTACCGGGATCCGCGTGCTCGCCTTCATCAGCGGGGTGCTCTCCATCGCGATCGGCGTCTTCTGCTTCCGGGACGAGCTGACTTCGATTCTGCTGCTTGCCATCTGGATCGGCATCGGGTGGTTGTTCCGCGGTGTGTCCGCGGTGGTGATCGCGATTTCCGAGCCGGACGTGCCGGGTCGCTGGCTGGCCGTGTTCTTCGGCGTGCTCACCGTGATCGCCGGCATCGTGCTGATCGCCTGGCCGTTGACCTCGGTCGCCACGTTGGCAGTCGTGGTCGGCGTGTGGTTGATCGTGCTCGGGATCATGGAGGTCATCGTGGCGTTCGGGATTCGCAAGGATGCCAAGAGGTTCCAGGGAACCGGCATCTGACAGATTCGGTCTCGGCCTGCGGCCGTCGCGTCGACTCGGCGCGGCGGCCGTTGTGCGTCTGCGGGATTGAGGTGGAGGGCATTTCTGGCATGTGTCGCTGCGTGGCTTCTGCGTTATGGGATCAGCACCGGTGCAGTCGCCGTGTCACGTGACGCCACTGACTGCCTCCGTTTGGATAGGCTGGCTCTCTCGCCACGATCCCTGAATCGTCGATCCAAGCACTTACCGCAAACTTGCCTGGTCTGCAGTCGATCCGGTGCGCCGGCTATTCCCTGATGCGGTGCCTTGTCTGCCATACGATGCGGTGGGCTGGCCGTCGATGGTGGCCACCCACTGCAACGGAAACTCCGCCGCGGCCGCACCACCCAGGTGTGTCGATCTCGGGTGGCGGGCGATCAGGTCGACGCGACGCATTGGCCCATCGTCGACGCGACGCATCGGCCGATCGCCGGCGCGACCAGGTGGCTGTCGCCCGACCCGGCGCGATGACGGTGAGTGGCACAGGCTGTGGCAATCGTCGAGATGAGCTCTCCATGGTGTGCCACTCACGCGTGCAGCGGGGATGTCCGCCTCGCAACCGCCCGCCTCCAGACATCAGCAAGTCGGGGATGCACCCTTGAAGGTGCCACCGAGCTGCGCACTCCGACCGTCGCAGTCGATCCACGCCCAGAACTTCTCGATGATCCAGGCACACAGTGCCGCAGGGGAGTCCACGAGTCCGTACCCGGCTGTCTGCGGCCGGGTGGCGTGCATCCGCGAGTACTCAGGGGTGCCACCGCGGGAGCGAAATGTTCCCGCGGTGGGTCAGCGAACGAGCCGAAAGAACGACGCCTGACCGTCATGTCCCGCCCGGCAACAAATCCGGCTCAGCTAGGCGCCCGGGGGGACATGGTGGCGGCAAAGTACGAGTGGCGCCAACCTCATGTCCCGCTCGGTGGTTCCCTGGATGGCGGGTGGGACTTGGTGGCGGTTGGGCGCGTCCTCAGTCCCGACCGGCAGCCCATTCTGACTGCGATTCTTGCTCTGGCGCGTCTCCCACTGCAGCCAGCACGGGCCAGGGCTCCGACTCGGGCGACCGGCCGCGCCGGTGACTTTGCCTGCGCCCGTCCTGCCCGACCCTTGTGCGGCGGGTGAGACGTGGTGGCGGCCAGGCGTTTCGTCGGTCCTGACCGCCGGCCTTTCCTGACTGCGATTTTGCTCCGACCGCGTCTCCATATGCAGTCAGCACGGGCTGCGGATTCAACTCGGTGCGACCGGCCGCGCCTGCGATGTTGCCTGCGTCCATCCCGAGTGACCATGGTTCGGTGGTCGGGTCACGGGCCGGGGCTCCGACTCGGCGCGAACGGTCGCGCCCGTGACTTTGCCTGCGCCCGTCCTGCTCGCCCTTATGCGGCGTGTCGGGTCACGGGCTCCGACTCGCCGCCCGCCCGGCCACGGCCCGGCGGCTCGGGCGTCTGTCAGGATTCGAATAGCGGCTGCCCGATGTACCCGCCCGGTGACGGCACTCCCGGCGGGATGACGAACACCGCCGACCCCACCGGGGTGGTCCATACGTTCAAGGCGTCGAACTCGGCGAGTCGTTGCTGGACCGGCAGGAACTGGGTGTCTACGTCGCGTTGGTAGGCGGCGAAGAGGAGTCCGGAGTTCGAGATCGTGCCCGGTGCGGGAGCATCGTCGTAGTTGTAGCCGCGGCGTAGGAAGCGCTCGCCGTCGTGGGTGTGGTGTGCGCGGGCGATGTGGGAGGACGGCGGGATGACCGGGATGCCGTTGGCGTCGACGGCGGCGAAATCCGGTTCGTCGAATTCGTCGCTGCCGGTCAGCGGGGCACCGTTGGCGACGGTGCGGCCGACGGTGAGTTCCCTTCCCTCCTGGTCGATTTCATCCCAGGTGTCCAAGGTCATCGCGATCCGGCGCAGCACGCAGGAGGTGCCGCCTGCGAGCCAGGGTTGGGCGGTGCCGTCGTCCCATACCAATCGATCGAAATCGGGGCCCGGCGCGATGTTCACCGTGCCGTCGACTTGACCCATCAGGTTGCGTGGGGTGCGACCGGGTGCGGCGTTGCGGAACCCGCGCTGCACCCAGCGCACGCTGACCAGCGAGGAGACGCTTCGGCACAGCGCACGCACCGCATGCGACACGGTGGTCGACTCGTCCGCGCAGACCTGCAGCAGCAGATCGCCGTCGCTCCAGGCGGTTTCGAGACGGTCGATGTCGAACGCCGGTAGCGGCCGAAGCCAGGTCGGGCGGCGGTGCTGCAGACCTGTGATGGTGAACACCGCAGGGCCGAGGCCGACGGTGATGGTCAACCGGGCAGGTCGTTGCGCCAGTTCGGGTTCCGTGTCGGCGAGAGCGGGGCTGCCCTGGGTCAAGCGGGCTGCGTCGGCGGTCCAAATTTTGAGGATGCCGATGATGTCGTCCCTGGTGCCGCCCGGCTTCAGGTCGAACGCCACAAATGCCGCCTGCGCTTGCGGATCAGTCGCGATGCCGGACTGGTGTGGTCCGTAGAACGGTTCGGTCGCCGAAATCCGGGGTGCCTCGTCACGGCCGGTGAGCGCGACCGCGCCCCACCCGAGACCCGTCGCGCCCGCCACGGCGGCACCGCCACCGAGCAGGCGTCGACGGTTGAGACGTCCGGGGCGGGACTCAGCCACCGTGCGCCGGCATCTGCGCGCCGTTCGCGTGATCGGGCGCGTAGTTCTCCTGGTTGCCGGAGAAGTCGCGGACCTGTGCGGTGAACGTAGTCGTCGACCCGTCCTCGAAGGTGAGGGTGACGGACGTTTCGGTACCTGTGCGCAGCGGACCGTTGAGACCCATGAACATGATGTGGTCGCCACCCGGACGCAGCTCGGTCTTACCGTTCGCCGGAATCACGAAACCGCCCGCCTTGGGTCGCATCGTCTTCACACCGGTCGAATCCGCGACCACCTCGTGCAGTTCGACCTGATTCGACGCGGGACTCGTCGCCGACACGATCGTGCGCGGCTTGTCACTCGCATTGCTCAGCTCGCCGAACGCCGCCGACATACCGCCGTCCGCCGCCTTCACCCACTGGTCTTTGATAGTGACCGAGTCGGCGGCCTTGGCTTCCGGCTTGTCGTTGGATGAACAGGCGACGAGTAACAGCGGAACAGCCAAAGCTGCTGCTGCGGTACGCAGTACACGCGCTGTTGGGCGGACGTGGGTCGTCGAGTTCGTTGTGCGGATACGCATGAAAGTCTCCAGTTCTTTGGGATGTTTGTCGCGAGCTGCGCGGCAGGCAGTGGTGCGTCGACACGCTGCTGGTGTCGTTGACCGACCTGGCCGAACCCGTCCTTTGGTGCACTGCTGTTGCCTCGCCTGCTCATGCGGTCGGCGACGTGAGCTGCCGTGCGGACCACGTGAGCTGCCGTGCGGACTGCGCGCTGCCGTGAGGGCTACGCGCCGACCGCGCCGACCGCGCCGACCGCGCCAACCGCGCCAACCGCACCAACCGCGCCAACCGCACCAACCGCGCGAGCTGTCTACGGACTGTGCGAGCTGCTGTACGGACTGCGCGGGCGGTCGTACGAACTACGCGTGAGGCGCTGCACCGCCCGCCGCCACCGACCAGCCCATGCCCGGCTCTTGATGACCCGTGCGGGATGACGATGGTGCCCGCACGGATGTCGGCGCTAACTTCGAGCGGCACCACGATCCCACCGATCGATGCGCGCGAGCTGCCGTACGAAGTGCGTAGGCGGCCGCACGAACTGCGCGGTTACCTATGGACTGCGCAGCGGCCGTACGGACTACGCACGCGAGCTGTCGCACTACCCGCGAGCTGTCGCGTTATCCGTGAGCCGTTGCACTGACCGCGCGGGTCGCGCACAGTACGCGCGAGCTGCGACCGCACGGGCTGTCATATTGACCGCCTGGGCTGTCGCACCGCCCGCGCCTACCTCGCACCATCCGCGCCGCTGTCGCACCGACCGTGAGCTGTCGCACTGACCGTGAGCAGTCGCGCTACCCGCGAGCCGTTGCACTGATCGCGCGCGGGTCGCCCACAGTTACGTGCGAGCTGCCGCAACGCGACCGCACGGGCTGTCGTATTGACCGCCCGGTGGGCTGTCGCACTGACTGCGTGGCTGTCGCACTGCCTGCGTGGCTGTCGCACTGACTGCGTGGCTGTCGCACTGACTGCGCCGTTGCCGCACCGACTGCGCCGCTGCCACACCGAATGCGCGACCTGCCGCATGAACCGGCCCGTGCTTGTCGAGTCGACTGCGCGAGCTTTCGCACCAGCAACGCACGGTTCACGAACCTCGGCACTGCCGGCACGATGTGGCCCACCAGCACTGTGAGTTGTTGATGCGTCGGCAGCGCTGACAGGTACACACGTAGCGCGTACTCGCGCGAATCGCGCTGCCCAGCAAGCTTTGCGGTCGAGTCGGACCTTGGCGAGGGAGGTTGGGCTCAGCGGCTCAGCGGTGGCCCGCGCAGTCCGAACCCGGAGCTGAACAACAATCGTCTAGCCGGTACAAGCGGCCCGACCGGGACGGTGTACGCGACCGCGAAAGGTACTGCGGGGCGGGTGCTGAGTACGCGAGCAGTGCGGCTCGCGGCGGATATGCCGCGCGTGACAGCGATTTCAGCGCCCCGAATGAGCAGCGCTCCCACCGGAATTGCGAGCAGGTGCGCGCCGCCCATGATCGCCGTCGTCCCGGCTCCGTGATGGTGACCGGGCGACATCGTCAGGGCGACGTGCCCGACAGCCTGCCCGATCGCCAGCAGAGCCATCACTTCGACCAGACCGTACCGAGTCCGCCGTGCCCCGACTGTCACACCGACAACTGTGCACGCCGCGATCAGCAAGGCGATCGAAGACTGCCCCGGAGCGACAACACCCCCACCGAGCGCATGCGCCGCGATGCTCACCGCACCGGACGCGGATCCGACGAACGCACCACGCAATCGCGCTGTTGCCTCCGCCGGTGTTCGCACCGCGCCATACTACTTCTGGTCGTAGGTCCGGATCGCACCGGTTTGTCCGAACCCGATGACCCGTGACACCTGCCACTCATCCGGGTGTTCAGAGCGGCCGGAATCCCGACCCGACACCGCCGGCCTGATCGATATCGTCGAGCACCATGCCGATCTGCGTCGCCACGGCCGGATCGTGGAACGGCACCGCCGGCGGATGGCACACCATGTCGAACACCGTGACGCCCACCATCTGCACGCCCATGTGTCCGACGTTCATGCCGACCAGTCGATCACCGATGGTGACGGGTCCGCCGGAATCGCCGGGCTGGGAACAGGATTGGTTCTGGAACCACCACCGATGGGTGTCCCACACGATGCCGCAGTTGTATCCGGAGGTCCGCCCGTTCTTGCACACCACATCGCCCTGTTGCGGTGGTGTGCCGATGCCGCCGATCACGGTTGCGGCCACCTGCCGGACCGGCACCACCTTCGTCCGATCGAACTCGAGCACCGCGTAGTCGTCCTGGTGATCGACTGCCGCGACGGTGCCGACAATGCCCGCGTCCGGCATCCGCTCCGCCCGCACCGACATCCCGATTTCCGCGCAGTGTCCCGCGGTGAGCCCGACCAGGCGATCGGTGTTGTCGTAGCCGATGGTGGTCAGCGTGCATGCCGCGCGTCCGAGCAGAATCCCCGAACCGCCGCCGAGGGATGCCGTAGGTACGGCAGCGGCGACGCCGGGTACGCCGATGACAGTGCAGGTCATGGTGACCGCGAAGAGCGCCAGGTGGATCCCGAACCGTCCTAGAGCGACCATTTCGCACCCTTCATTCCGGGGATGTACCAGGTCACGTGCGGGTATTCGGTGGAGTCGGTCTGATCCTTTCAGACTGGTCGGTCTCTACGTGGCTTGATAATCGTTCCGTGATCAGATCTTGGGTGAAGCGCAACCAGGGCAGTGCTGCGCATGCCTCTGCCAGATGTTGTCAGCGCTGCCAATGTGCTGTCAGTGCTGCTGCCAATGGCGGCCCGGCAGTCGATTGCCCAGTGTTCGAAAGGGACGGGCAACGACACTGATGTTGCTTGGGCCGAATGCGGCGTCTCAAAGGAACTCGTCCAGATGCGCCAGCAACGCTTCCGGCCGCTCCTCGGCGATGAAATGCCCGCACTCGGGGATAGCCGCGCCCCGCACGTCTTCGGCATAGTCGCGCCAAATCTCCAGGGCCGGAATCTCTTCGAGGAAACTGGCCGCGCCCCAGAGGGCGAGCACCGGCATGGTGAGCAAGTGCCCCGCGTCGGTGTTGTCGTGTTCGTTGTCGAGGTCGGCGGCACGGTAATCGTCGAAGCCTGCCCGCAAAGCCCCTGGTGTGCTGAAGGCGCGGATGTATTCGTCGATGGCCTCGCCGGGCAGGCCGTGCCGGTTGACCGTCCACGTCTCGAAGAAGTAGCGCAGGTAACCGGGAATGTCATGGCCGACAAGGCGTTCCGGCAGATCCGGCTGCAGATGGAACAACCAGTGGAAGTATCGGCGACCTAGTGCGGCGTCCATCCGGCGCCAGGTCTCCCTGGTGGGAATGATGTCGAGCACGACGAGCTTGCTGACTTGGTCCGGCCGGTCCAGCGCCCAGCGGTGGGCCACCCGGGCACCGCGGTCGTGCCCGACGACGGCGGCTGAGGTGAATCCCAGCGATTCGATCAGCGCGGCCACATCGGCGGCCATGCTGCGTTTGTCGTAGCCGGTGGTCGGTTTGTCGGTGTACCCGTAACCGCGCAGGTCGGGGGCGATGACCGTGTGACGCTCGGCCAGCGCGGGCAGCACCTTGCGCCAGCAATAGCCGGTCTGCGGCCAGCCGTGCAGCAACACCAGCGCGGGGCCCGACCCGGCCCGGCGGTAGTGCATGTGAATGCCGTTGACGGTGGCTACCCCGCGGCTGATCTCGACCATACGAGCATTCTCGGTCCGGCGGACATCGGTGGCAGGGGAATCGCGCCAACTGCCGTCATCGCCTGTTCTGGCAGCGAATGTTGGCATGGCGGACGGACTCCGGCGTTCGCCATGATCACGACGTCGGTGGGGTGACGGTGGACGTTGCCGGGGGTGTCGACGTGGTGGGCTCTGGGGCGTTGGAGGTCGTCACGGTCGGTGCGCTCGACGTGGTGGCGGTCGGTGCCTCCGAGGTTGTGACGGGGGCCGGGGTAGGACGTTGTGGTTCGGGGCAGTTGCCGGTTTGTTCGCCGATGGCGTTGATTTCGGCATTGGCGCGCGGGTCGCCTGTGTAGTCGAGGTGGGCGGTGCACTCGACGTGATTGTCGGCGGCGGGCTGTGGTTCGGGGCAGGCGCCGGTTTGTACGCCGATGGCGTTGATTTCGGCGTTCGCGCGCGGGTCGCCTGTGTAGTCGACGCGATCGGTGCACTTAACGTAGTCATGGCTCGGTCCCTGGGGTGCGGCGGCGGTCTGCGGGGGTGCTGTGTGTCCAGGTGACGGAGCTGATCGGGTCGGTGTGGGCGGTCCGCTGGTCGGCGCTGGTGTCGTGGTGACACTCGGCAGAGGTGTTCTCGTGGCAATGGGTTGGTCACCGGACGAACATCCGGCGAGCGCGACGATCGTTGCCGCGAGTGCGAATAACAGTGCCGCTGAGCGCTTCTGGGCGAGTAAAGGCACGAGTCCTGTGCGGCACATGGCTTCTCCTGGTATCCCGATCCGATCGGCGGAACGACCGCTGGAGGGACGCTGAGGGCAAGGCCGCGCCGCGTGAAGCCGCATCATCGTGTCCCCCCGCCGTCTCGAGCTGCCGAATCGGCAACCCGCAGAACCCTAATCGCCGGTCGCGACGGACAGCAGACACCAGAATCACGGGGTTGGCGCACCGGGCCCGTTGTGCCCATCTGCGACTACGAATAGCGTGACGTCACAACGCGATTGCCGCGCGCACGAGGTTGTGGTCGGACAAGCCGCCCGAGTCCTCGACCACTACCTCGCGCAACGTCGCATCACGCACGACCACATGATCGATGAACTGCGACTTCGCCCCTGAGGTGCGCGGCCGCGTGGGCAGGGCGTCCGACGGCGGATCGGCGATAGTGAACCCCTCGCCGAGGCTCGACGCGACGGTCGCCCGGTCGACATTGAAATCCCCAAGCAGCACGGCCGCGTATTCCGGTGTGGCGGAAGCCACTTCGGCCAGCCGGGCGAGCTGCTTCACCCGTCGCCGATCGCCGCTGACGTGTGTCGCGATGACCACCGCGCCGCCCGCGCTGATCGCCAGCAGGCCTTTGCCGCCGTCGTCGGCGAAGGGTTCGGCGGCGATATCCCGGCTCGGTCCCGCGACGATGAGCACCAGATGCTCACTCGGATCGCGTAGCGCACTGGCGTGCCGGCGGGCGGTGGGTACCCGCGGATACTGCATGGCGTGGATCGTCCGGTCGGGCAATGCGGCCCGCAGGCTGATCAATTGGTCGCCGCTGACCTCCTGCAAGGCGATGACCTGCTCGGTCCGCGCCGCCACGTGCGCGGTGACCGCGTCGATGCGCGCCGCCTCGTCCGGCCACCGGGTGGAGACGTCCTCGTACCAATTTTCGGCGTGGATGCGGTGGAGAACGTTCCACGTAGCAACGGTGATCACAGGTCGCGATGCTAGGTCACGGCGTTCGAACGCTGTCTGGCGGAGCGGTATCCGTTCGACTGATGCCTGGTGTACATCGGGGGAGTGCGAGGTCGGTGCGTTGCCGGTCGAGGGGAGGCGTTGGGGGGACGTGCCTTTCGGGGATGTGCTGCCACGTGCGTAAAGGCTGCCAATTATGGCGAGGCTGCCAATCGACGTCGCGGTCGTGACACATGCCGGTCGAATCGGAGTAGTAAGGATCTGCTCGATCCGTACGGGCGCGGCTCGGCAAAGCAACTATCGGCAAATCGTAACTATGCATACATAGCGATCTATGCATATGATGGGCGTATGAGCACAGAGGCACGAGCAAGCGAACACGGCCATGGCGCCGCGTTGTTGGGGGAGCGGTCGGAACTGATCTTCGCGATCGCCTCCGGCGTGACCTACGCCGGCGGCATGACGGCGAAGTACCTGGTGTCCGCGCCGGAATGGGTGGCGATCGCGTTGTTCGCGGCGACCTACTTCTTCGGCGGCTACTTCACCATCCGCACCGCGATTTCCACCGTGCGCCGCGGCCGGTTCGAGGTCGACTTCCTGATGCTGGTCGCGGCGGTGGGCGCGGCCATGGTCGGCAAGTGGGCGGAAGGATCGGTCCTGCTGTTCCTGTTCAGCCTCGGGCACGCACTCGAGGAGTATGCGATGGGACGCGCGCAGCGTTCGATCGAGGCACTCGCCGAACTCGCCCCGGCGACCGCGCTCGTGCGGGCTTCCGACGGGGTGGTGCGTGAAGTCGAGGTGAACGACCTCGCGATCGGCGATGTGGTTGTCGTGCTGCCGAATTCGCGGCTCGCCGCGGACGGTGTGGTGGTCGACGGTGTGAGTAGCGTCGACGAGTCGTCGGTGACCGGTGAAAGTATTCCCGTGGAGAAGGCGCCGATCGCCGACGCCGCGGCCGCGCTGGCGAGTGGCACTGCTGTGCCGGAATCGCATCGGGTGTTCGCAGGCACGATGAATGGCGCCGGCGCGATGGACGTCCTCGTGACCAGTCGCGCCGGGGACAGCATGCTCGCCCGGGTGATCACGATGGTGCGCGAGGCCGACACTCAGAAGTCGCCGACGCAGCGGTTCATCGACCGATTCCAACTGTTCTACGTGCCCGTTGTGCTCGCCGGAGTGCTCGGCGTGCTGGCCTTCGGTGTGTTCGCCGCCGCGGAGCCGTTCGCCGACAGCTTCTATCGCGCCATGGTGGTACTGGTGGCAGCCAGCCCCTGTGCGCTGGCGATCGCGACGCCGAGCGCGGTACTCGCCGGAATCGCCCGCGCTGCCCAGGCCGGTGTCCTCGCCAAGGGCGGTGGCCCTCTGGAAACCCTCGGCAGGGTGCGGTCGATGGCGTTCGACAAGACCGGCACCCTCACCTGGGGACAGCCGAAGGTCACCGATATCGTCCCGGCCCGTCCGGAACTGCGCGACGAACTGATCAGCACGCTCTTCGCGGTCGAGTCCTACAGCGACCATCCGCTCGCCGGCGCCATCACCCGGGACCTCGCGCTGCTGGTGCCCGCGGGCAGCGAACGAACCGCGACCTCCGTGAACTCGGTGACCGGACGCGGCATCACCGCCCTCGTCGACGGCCACACCACCGAGGTCGGCAACCGCACCATGTTCTTCGAACTGGACCCCGAGGGCGTGCCGAGTGAGATCGTCCAGACCGTCGACGAGCTACACGAGCGCGGACGCACCACGATGATCGTCCGGCACGCGGGCGTGTACCTGGGTGTCGTCGGCGTGATGGACATCCCGCGCGCCGAAGCGGCACCGGTAGTCGCTCGACTGCGCGAACTCGGCATCGACGACATCGTCCTCATCTCCGGCGACAACCAGCGCGTCGCCGACGCCGTCGCCGCGGACATGGGCCTGAACGCCGCACACGGCGGACTGCTGCCCGAAGACAAGGTCACCATGATCGGCAAGCTCGGCGGCCGCAACGGCACCGCCATGGTCGGTGACGGCGTCAACGACGCCCCCGCCATGGTCAACGCCTCGGTCGGCATCGCCATGGGCGCAAGCGGTTCCGCCGTCGCGCTGGAAACCGCCGACATCGCGCTGATGGTCGACGACATCGGCCGCCTCCCCTTCGCCGTAGCTTTGAGCCGCCGCACCGCCCGCATCATCCGCCAAAACCTGACCTTCTCCCTCCTGATAGTCCTCGCCCTCGTCCCCGCCACCCTGCTGGGCCTCCCCATCGGCCCAGCAGTCTTCATCCACGAAGGCTCCACCCTCCTCGTAGTAGCCAACGCCCTCCGCCTCCTCCGCTTCGCCCGCGGCGCCGAGCACGAAGGCATCACCCACGAGCCTCGCCCCAGCACCGCATAGAACCTGTACGCCGAGTCCCGTTCGCCGACGTGGTCGTTGAACGGGACTCGGCTGCGTCCAAGGGCGAGTGAGCTCGCCGCTACATCCTGTTGGCCTTGTTGAGCGACCTTCGGTAGATAATCAGGTCGCCGGATTTCGACGTTGACGGCGAAGTCTCGTTTGTCTATGCAGAAGTTGCCGACCCGCGATGTCATTCAAACACCCGATTGGCGGCGACATGGCTGCCGGATACCGTCCGTTTGACGCTTGTACGTCAATCGAAAGGCGACCGTGGGTAAGGCAAGGTACACAGTTTCAGCAGCTGTAGCGATCGGAGTTGGGCTCGCGCTGGCGACACCGGGTGTAGCACACGCGGCGAACTCCGGCAGTGCGACATGCGTGGACGGCGGCAACGTCGTCGGAGTGTGGGTGGAGGTCCAGGGTGGAAAGAGCGGCTGGGCAAAGCGGGCAGGTAAAGGTAGCCGCCAGAGTTGGAATTTCAATACCCAGGGCAAGAAATACAAATTGACCGTCGGGTGTGGAGGCTCGCCACAACGCTGGGCGGAATCGACCTCGACACCTAGCTTCCAAAAGAATTGGCAGTCCGTGAATTGTTGGCCGGGGCCCGCAGACAAATACGGTGAGGGTGGAAAATATGCTCCGATTGGCATGTGCGTGCGGTAGTTAAAGCGCGTTCCGGTCGATGGACGGAGCGGAGAGTTCGGCGACGCGGGGTTGTCCGCACTGGTCGCACTCTGCGCCCAGTGCGACTCGCATTGGCCGCCTGCTGCAAGCAACTCCGGTGTCGATCCCGACCTGTCGCGCTGGAACACAAGTCAGCGCCGTCGTGCCCCGCTCGGGCCCTCGGCCGAGCTCCATGGGGACATGGCTGCGGGGAAAGACGAGTGAGCCCGGCGTGATGTCCCGTTCCGGGCTTGGGCCGAGCTCGATGGGGACATGGCTGCGCGGAAAGACGGGGGAGCCCGTCTTGATGTCCCGTTCGGGGCCTGGGCCGCGCTCGGACGGGACATGGCTGCGCGGAAAGACGAGTGAGCCGGTCGTCATGTCCCGTTGGAGGCCCGCGTTGAGTGGTCTGGGCGTCGAACGGGACTTGGGGGAGAAAGGGGCTGGGAGGTAGTGCGGGCCACTAGGTCGCGGCAACACGAGACCGCCAGGCTGGTCGCAAATAGTGCCATCGACGGACGCGAGCAGTTCGGCGTGGGGCGAGACACGACGGTGTGGCAGGGGCATGGTCTCGTGGCGAGGTGGCGAGGTGGCGAGGTGGCGAGGTGGCGAGGTGGCGAGGTGGCGAGGTGGCGAGGTGGCGAGGTGGCGAGGTAGCGACAGGGGGCGTCGACACGGAATCTCCACATTTGGTGCCGGACCTCTCCACAGGGGGTGGCTAGGGTTCCGAGCATGGAACAGAGCGGAGCGGCCGGGGGACAGGTGGCGCGGCGGATTCTGGTGGTCGACGATGAAGTGACCATCGCGGAGTCGGTCGCGGCGCGGCTGCGGGCCGAAGGGTTCACGGTGGACTTGGCGCACGACGGGCCTGCCGCAGTGGCGGCGGCGTCGGCGCTCGCACCCGATCTGGTGGTGCTGGATGTGATGCTGCCGGGTTTCGACGGGCTGGAAGTGTGCCGACGGATCCAAGCGGAACGTCCGGTGCCGGTGCTGATGCTGACCGCACGTACCGACGAGACCGACCAACTCGTCGGCCTCGGTGTCGGCGCGGACGACTATCTGACCAAACCGTTCTCGCTGCGTGTCCTCACCGCGCGCGTGCACGCACTGCTGCGCCGCATGGACCGCGCCGCCGACCGGGACGCCGACACCATCGTGGTCGGTGACCTGCGCATCGACGTCGACCAGCGCCGCGTCTGGCGCGCCGACGTCGAAGCCCAGCTCACCCCACTCGAATTCGACCTGCTCGCCCGCTTGGCCCGCCGCCCCCGCGTGGTCCTGGCCCGTGAACGCCTCCTCGAGGAGGTCTGGGACTGGGCGGACGCCGCAGGCACCCGAGCGGTCGACAGCCACGTGAAAGCCTTGCGCCGCAAACTCGGCGCCGACTTGATCCGCACCGTGCACGGCGTGGGGTACGCACTGGAAGCCCGATGAAACGCCTCAACGCAACCCACGACATGCCGCATACCGCCGCACGTTGGTCGCGAGCTTCTGCGTCGAGCACGCACTCACCGAAACGCTTACGACCCCGCACACGAGATACCAAGAGGTGTGCATGAACCAGCGACCGACGCGAGGTGCAATGGGGAGTACTCGAGCTCTTGAACCGATGGAATGTCAGTGCTCCCGCTCAGCGCTGGAGGCACGATGAGCACGAACCCGGCGGTACCCGGCGAGGGGTTCGCACCGAGCTCTCTCCAGGACGACAACACCCACAGCGCGCACGACCAGCCCGCCGCGCGGAACGACACCTCGTCTCCGGCGAAGGTTTCGGCGCAGAAAGTGGTCGCGCAGAGTAGCGCAGCACCGGACGACGGTTCGCTGAAGCCCGGCGAGACGGGCGACACTCACGCGGCAGGCGTTGGACGGCGGGCCCGCGCGCGCGGCGGAGCGGATCACGACCGCCCATCTGCCCTGAGCGTCCCGAACCGGGGGCGTGACATCGGTCCCGTCCAGCCTCGTACGCTCGTGGACCGACTGCGTGCCATCTCGGACAAGGTGGCCGAGGTACTCCCGCGACCGCTGGATCGGGTGCGCTCGGTCAAGTTGAAGCTGGCGATTCTGATGCTGTGTGCCGGTGGGATCGCGTTCGGCTACTTTCGATTCAAGATCGGCTGGCTGCCGCCGAAGACGACCCTCGCCTCGGTGGCGATCGCACTGGTCGCCTCGCAGTTCCTCGCCCACGGCATCACCAGACCATTGCGCGAGATGACGGCTGCGGCCAAAAGGATGGCACACGGCGACTACACACGGCGGGTGCGGGCGACGTCCCGCGACGAGGTCGGGCAACTGGCCGAAGCGTTCAATCAGATGGCCGCCGATCTGGCCGCCGCCGACCAGCAGCGCCGCGACCTCATCGCGAACGTCTCCCACGAACTCCGTACGCCGATCACCGCGCTGAACGCGCTACTGGAAAACCTCGTCGACGGCGTCTCCGAACCGGACCCGAAAACGTTGCGCACCGCCCTCGCCCAGACCGAGCGGCTGAGCCTGCTGGTCTCCGAACTGCTCGACCTGTCCAGCATCGAGGCGGGCGCCTTCCCGCTCGATCGCGAAAGCCTCGACGTCGCACCGTTGTTGGCCGAGGTCGTCGCCGAGGCGGACGTCGCCGCCGCGGCACTCGGCCGTGGCGTGCGATTCACGACCGACGTGCAGCCCAGCACCGTACGCGTATTCGCCGACCGTGCACGTTTGCATCAAGTGCTACTCAACCTGCTCGACAACGCCGCCCGGCACGGCCCCGCAGGCGGCGAGGTTCGCGTCACCGCCCGCATGCAATCCGGCAAGCTGGTGATCGAGGTAGCCGACGACGGCCCAGGTATCCCACCCGCCGAACGCGCCCGCGTCTTCGACCGGTTCACCCGTGGCGGCCGCACCGACGGCGGCGGCACCGGTCTCGGCCTCGCCATCTCCCGCTGGATCGTCGACCTGCACGGCGGCACCATCGCCGTCGCCGACCCCGGCTCCCGTATCCGCGTGGTCCTACCCGGCCACTGACCCCATTCCTACCCGCCAACCCGGACCCATCAGGGCCCGCGGGGCGGTCCCGCACACCCACAGAAAGCGAATCATGCCCGAAAAACCCGCAGCGCCGATACCGCCGGAAGCGGACAAGTCCGCGGCTGCACAACCCGAAACCCCGGCACCCGGCTCGCCGCTGGGAGCGCTACTGACCGCCGACCAGCCGGTGCCCGCAACCCCTTCCGACCCGCCGCTTCCCGCCTACCCCCAGTACCCGATACGACAGGTAGCGCAACCGCCGGCGAAATGGCGCCGCGTCGTCTGCCCACCCGGCGTCCTGCCTGCAGCTTGTCTCGCGGGCTTCGCCGGCGCGGTGTTGATTCCGTTGGACCGTCCGGGAATCGGCTGGTTGCTCGCCGGATCGGTGAGCGTCGGCGCGGTGCTCATGGTGGATCGCAACGCGCGCAAGTCGCGGCAGGATCTCGCTGAGGGGCCAGACTCGGCCGAAAGCGGAACTGAAGTCGACGCGGCCAGTTTGTCACAGGGTGTGCAGGCGACATCGCCTGCCGCCGCTTCGAATCCCGGAGGGGAGGATTCGACGCATGGCGCGCGAGTAGAGAAGTCCGGTGCACGAGCTGAGGAGATCCCAGTTCCCGGCGCGCCCAAGGGTTCGGACGGAGCGAAGTCGCAACCCGATGAGCTCAGCAAGTCGACCGCTGCCGTCGACGCCACAGATTCCGCCGCCGGTGTTGCCGGCGATGCCGCAGATGCGCGTGTCGCGCCGAAGGCTGCGACTACCTCCGCCGCTCCAGGTGCTGCGACTACCTCCGCCGCTCCAGGTGCTGCGACTACCTCCGCCGCTCCAGGTGCTGCGACTACCTCCGCCGCTCCAGGTGCTGCGACTACCTCCGCCGCTCCAGGTGCTGCGACTACCTCCGCCGCTCCAGGTGCTGCGACTACCTCCGCCGCTCCAGGTGCTGCGACTACCTCCGCCGCTCCAGGTGCTGCGACTACCTCCGCCGCTCCAGGTGCTGCGACTACCTCCGCCGACACAGCTGCGGATGCTGCCGCCGATGCCGCCGATGCGCGCGTCGCACCGCTGGCTGCGACGACTGCCGCTGCCTCCGACACCACCTCTGATTCTGGTGCCGGTGCGACCGAAACTGCTGATGCCGCCTCGAATCCGTCGTCGGCAACCCCGCCCGTGGCGGCCGCCGGTATCGACACCGCCGACGACGCACGCGTCACACCGTCGGCCACGACGGATTCCGCCACTGCTGAGGATGCCACTACGCGGGAGGTGAAATCTGCGGCGGCGGAGTCGCGCTCCAGTCAGCCCGAGGGCCCGGCAGATTCGAGCTCGCGCGTGGATTCCCGCATCGTCGGTGCGAAGTCGGAGCCTGCCGATGCAGCGAAACCGGAGAGCACCCAGCTGGAGTCGGCCATCCGTCGCGGACTCAGCGAGAACGGCGCTCGGAACTTCTGGACCGGAATGCTGCTGGCGCTCCTGGCGGTGGGCACTTTCCGCGCGGCGGGCTGGTTGTTCACCCTGTGCGTAGTGGCAGCGTGTGTAGCCGGGTCGCTGGCGGTGGTGGGGCGGCGTTCGGTGCACGGTGTCCTCTATGACGTGATCGCTTGGCCGCTCGCGTCGTTGAGCAGTGTGCCGTGGGTGTATGCCGGGGCCAAACAGATGCGTGGCAGTAAGTCGCGGCGGGAGCAGGGGGTCGTGCTGTCGGTGGTGGTGACTGTCGCGTTGCTCGCGGTGTTCATCCCGTTGCTCGGTGGCGCCGATGCGACGTTCGCGAAGCTGCTGGAGCCGCTGACACCGGAGATCGCGACGGATCGGGTCGTCCAGAAGATCGTGCTGTTCGTGGTGGTCGGGCTCGCTGCGGTCGGTGCACTCTATGTGCTGGCCGGACCGCCGCAGCCCGCAACGGAATCGACGAATGAGCCGGTTCGGACGCTGCGCCGCCTGGAGTGGGCACTGCCGGTGAGTGCGCTCACCGTTCTGTTCGCGGTGTTCGTCGGCGCGCAGTTCGTGGCGCTGTTCGGTGGCGACGACTATGTGCAGCGCACGGCAGGCCTCACTTATGCCGAGTACGCCCGCACGGGATTCTGGCAGCTGTCGTTGGTCACCATCCTCACCCTCGCGGTGATCCTGGTGGTGCTGCGCTGGGCCGGGCAGGAGTCCGCGGCGGACCGCCTGTGGTTGCGTGTGCTGCTGTCCGCGGTGAGCGTGCTCTCGCTGGTGATCGTCGCCTCCGCACTCGGGCGCATGTGGACTTACCAACAGGCGTACGGCTTCACGTTGCTGCGGTTGCTGGTCGAGGTCTGCGAGCTGTGGCTCGGTCTGGTCTATCTGCTGGTGCTCGCCGCGGTGTTCAGCCTGCGCCGGATGTGGTTGCCGCGTGCGGTGATCGGCACCGCCATGGCCACCTTGCTCGCGCTGGCCGTGCTGAATCCGGAGCGACTGATCGCCGACCAGAACATCTCCCGCTGGGAGAACGGGAAGCCGCTCGACACCAGCTACCTGTCCGAACTGTCGACCGACATCCTGCCTGCGATCGATCGGCTGCCGGAACCGATGCGCAGCCAAGTCCGCGAGCGGGTCCGCGCCCAGCTCGATGACGATACCTGGCAGAGCTGGAACCTTTCCCGCTCGGACGCCGCTCGCTGACCCGGGCGAATGTACGGTCGGCTGCGCGGTTTCCAGGAATCGGCTCTCGCGGAGATCGTGGCAACCTGACACAGGGGACGTGTGCCGAGTTCGGTGACGCTGCGCGCATCGTCACCGAACCGAATCAGGCTCGCAATGCGGTTCGGTTGCGACGAGCTTCGATCCGATGTCGAAGAGCGGACGGCTCAGTCCTTCCGCTCTTCGCCGGACAGCAGCATCCCGGAGATGTGTTCCTGTGCCAGCCTGCGCAGCGCCGAGAGCATGGTGTCGCCGAGAATCGTTCCGACGATGGCCGTCTCGGTCATCCGCTCCACGGTGGGTTCGTCGCGGACGAGCCCGACATCGACCGCCGCGACGGCTTCGGCCGCCGCGGCGTAGTCGTCTATGACGCCGAGCACGTCGGCGTGGCCGAGTTGCCGCAACGCCGCGCACACGTCGGTCAGGGTGTGCCGGGCGGGACTCTCGTCGCCGATCTGCCATCCCCGGCGGGTCAGTAGTGCGTCGACGTCGGCCTCGGCGGCTTCCTGCTGCTCCGCGCCCACCGGTGAGCGGCGGCCACCTAGCGCGTACAACGCCTCACCCAGCGCCTCCCGCGCGCTCAGGCTGCCGCTGTCGAGGACGGTCAGCAGCTCCGCGGCGGCGCTGATCGATATCCCGCCGATGTCGACGAGCGCGCGGATGAGCCGTAACCGGTTGACGTGCTCCTCGCCGTAATCCACCTGGTTGTGATGGGTCCGGACGCCGGGTCGCAGTAGTCCTTCGCGCAGGTAGTACTTGATGGTCGCGGGCGGTACGCCACTGCTGCGGCTGAGTTCGGCGATCCGCATGGGCGTCTCCTGATCTCGGGTCGAGGCTATTGACAGTGGGAAGTACAGCTATCCATAATCGCTAACGATAGTACAACTATCGATAGTCAGAGTGTCCGTTGCTACCTCGAAAGCTGAATCATGGTCACCACTCGCCGGCTCGCTGCCGGACCTCCCGTTGCGCAACGGCACCGGCGATCGCTGTGGCTCGCCGCCGCGATGGCGAGCCTTGTTGTCGTGTCGATCGGCGGGATGATCGTCGACGGCCGCGTCCGCACCGGATTGCCGATCCGGGCGAAGTCGGTGAAATTCGCGCTCGCCACGCTGATCTACGCCGTGACCTGGGCGTGGCTCGCGCCCCTCGGCGTACTCGCGTACCTGCTGATCCGATCCCTACGCGCACCGCGACCGGTGCCGGAACCTCGCACGGAGACATGATGGAAACCCTCGTTCTGCTGCTGACCGCTCTGCTTGGTCTTCGCGTGGTCGGCGCGCTCGGCGTCGCCCGATTCGCCGTGTGGTCTACCTGCGGCGCTTACGCGCTGGCTCTGATGCTGATCGTCACGGGCACAACACATTTCGTGCCCGCCAGTTTCGCTGATACGCCCGTGCCCACGCATGCCGATCTGGTCGCGATGGTCCCGCCGTGGGTGCCGTTCCCCGCTTTGATGGTGTACCTGACCGGCGTGCTGGAACTGGCTGGTGCGGTCGGACTTGTGCTCGGTCGGACGCGTCGATGGGCCGGTCTCGGACTCGCCGTGCTGTTCGTGCTGCTGATCCCGGCCAATATCTATGCGGCGCTAGCCGAGATTCCGTTCCACGGTGCGCCGGCGACGCCGCTGTGGGTGCGGATACCCGAGCAGGTGCTGTATATCGCGGTCGCGCTGCTGGCGAGTAGGTCGGTAGCCGAAAGAAAAGTCGAAAAAGACCGCACGGCAACGGAATCAGTAGCGCACAGTAGGCCTCAGTAGGCATCGAACAAGGCTGGACTGTTGTTCGCGGATGCCGCACTGGGTTTCGCGCTCGATCGCATCGCCGACGTGGATTGCGGGTGTTCCCGGAGCGGGCGGCTGGTCGGAGCGCGCCTCGTTCGGGTCGCCGTGTTCATGGCCGGGTGGGGGTGTTTGCGACTCGAAAAGCTAGCTCCCCGCCCCGAGTGCACGCGCGACGGCGTCGGCCGGATCATTCGCTGAAATAGTTGCGTCCAAAGGGTTTCCGTCGGCATCGAGGAGCTGCCAGCCGCCGAGGGAAACCACCGGGACGCCGCGATGCCGGGCAAGAGCGAGTTCCGACAACGTGCCCCACGATCCGCCGATGATGATCACCGCATCCGCCGACGCCACCAGGATCGCGTTGCGCGCCTCACCCATACCGGTGAACAGCACCGCCGACAATCCGGCGCACACCGCCCCGCGCTCGGTATCCGGCCGCACCCCGATCACCAGCCCGCCCGCACCGGACGCCCCCTCCGCCACCGCGGCCATCACCCCACCGCCCCCGCCGCACAGCACGGTGACCCCGGCCTCGGCTAGCAGCTGACCGACCATCCGCGCCCACTGCGCCTCGACGTCACTGCATTCCCTCGGACCACACACTGCGACTTGCCGCACCGGCCACCCTCCTCGAATCCGAGCGGGGACAGCACCGAGGGAGTTACTCGACCTTTGCCACCGCCATGTCCATCCGGCAGCGTATCGACGTGCCTCCGGAGAGCGGGCGGGTCGGCACGGCCATGTCCCGGTGTCGCGGACGACGGAACCGGTCCGTGGCGCGGTAGCTGCTGCGGCGAATCCCGGGTTCGCGCTCCGCCCGACGCCGATCGGCGATGCGCGCCAAGGAAACCGGCGGAGCGGTCTGTAGCTCATTCGACCGGCACGCCGCGCAAAGGTGTGCAATGTTGTTACTGCGCAACGGCATTGAGGGGTGTCCGGCGGCGCTGAGTAGGCACCGGTAAAGGGGGTGCGGCGCAATGATGTCGTCGTCCAACGTTTCCGGGGGGAGTGCCGCCGCGCGTCGCGGGCGGCACACGGCAGCAGAACCGTTGTGGCCGGGCATGATTCCGCCACCGCGACCCCAACGCTGGCATGCGCAGCGCAGAGGACGACCCTTTCTGGTCGGCTCGGCCGCGGTGGTCGGTTCGATGGCGGCGGTAGCGGTCGTGCTGGTCTACACGGCGGCCGCGAGCCCGCCACGACAGTCGGCCACCTACGTGGATCCGGTGCTCGGCGGCGCACCGTCCTGCCAGCCGACCAGGAACGACCAGCTGGTGCGCGGCAACGGAACCGGCTCCACCGCCTCGGGACCCGACGTCATCCTGGCCTTCCAATACGCCTACTACGTGTCCCGATCCGGCGCCGCCGCACGAGCGGTGACCACCCCGGACGCGGCCGTCCCCTCGGTCGACGTGATCAGCGCGGGCATCAACTCCGTCCCCGCAGGCACCCAGCACTGCGTCCTGGTCACCCCCATGGCCGACGGCCGGTTCGACGTGGTCATCACCGAAATCCGCCCCGCGTCCGCAATCCGCACCTACCGCCAATTCGTCACGGTCACCGCCGGTTCAGGACCGGTATCCATCGCCAAAATAGCCCCACCTACCTGACGGTTCACCGTTCTCACGACCCGGCCCAATCCATTCTGAAGGTCGCGCGACACCCTGGCCTGACTGTGCCCGCCTCGGATGGAGCCCGACCAGGCCTGGCTCCGTTGGCGCCCGACCCACCCCGGCTCGACTGCGCCCAGCCCAGCTCAGCTCTCCGGCCGGGCCGCTGCCGTGGGGCGCGAGTGGACGGTTGGGCACTCTCTCGAGCCGACTCGAATCCGTAACCCTCGCGGCCCACGGTCAGCCCTGGATGGAGTACCCACCGTCTACCAGCAGCGTTTGACCAGTGATGTAGCGGGCGGACGGACTGGCCAGGAACATGACGACGTCGGTGACGTCGGCGGGGGTGCCGAACCGCCCGGCGGGGGTGCGACTGCGCATCGGCGCGGTCAATTGATCCCGGGCGAACATCGGTGCCGTCATATCGGTTTCGATGATGCCGGGGGCGGCGGCGTTGACTCGAATGTCGTGCCGGGCCCAGGCGATAGCAAGGGTTTTCGTGAGCTGCGTAATCGCAGCCCTGGCCGCACCGTAAGCGGGCACCATTTCGAGGCCGAAGAAGGCGGACAGTGAGGCGGTGTTGACCACGGCCCCGGCACCGCTGGCAGCCAGCCGCGAGCGCAGGGTGGTGGTCAGCCGGAACGGGGAAATCAGATTGAGGGCGATGCCGTCCGCGAAGGCATCGGGCTCCCACTCGCTGCGGCCGCCGGGAAAGTTGGCCCCGGCGTTGTTCACCAGAATGTCGACCGCGTCGAGCCGGTCGTCCAGTGCGGCCACGTCAGCGGGGTTCATCAGATCGAGCTGCTCATACCGGAACCCGCTGAGGTCGGCATCGTAGGAGGCCGGATCGGGGCGGGTGCCGGTGATGGTGACGTTCGCTCCGGCGGCCCGGAAACCGCCCGCAACGGCCAGGCCGATGCCGCGGGTACCGCCGGGGACGAGCACTGAGGTGCCCGCGAAATCAAATGTTACCGCAGTCATTTCGTCTCCGTAAGGGTCTTGTCGGCGGTGTCGGCGCACAGTTCGAGCCAGGTGTGCAGCCAGAAGTTCTCGCCGCCGTGCTGATCTCGGAGCATCAGGTGTGCGTCGCGGTAGACGAGCCACGCTGCGGTATGGCGCGGGTGCACGGTGAGCACGATCTCGGCCAACTGGATCGCCCGAAGCGGATGGCCGCCAGTGAGTTCGGCGCGGGCGGCCGCTGCCAGGGGGTCCGTACCTGCGGTCGCGACGATCGCGGCATGCGCGTCCGCCGCCGGTGTGCCGTACAGCTCGGTGGTCGAGCGAGCGTGGAACCACCCGGCGTACAACTCCCAGATCGCGCGCACCGCCCAGGACACCATGCCGTAGCCCTCACCGACCCGCAGCTCGTCGGGCAACCGGGTCTCGCGCATCACGGTGTACACGTCGGACTCGTCGTTCATGCCACGGATCACCGCGTCGTGCACGTAGTGCACCGCGTCGCGGATCTTGGTGATCTCCGCCCGGATGACGTCCGCGCCACGGATCGGCTCGAAGTGGCCGACACACAACAGCTCCGGTTTCAAGGCGAGCACCCGGTCGGCCGCCGCCAGGAAGGTCAGCGGATCGCGCAGCCGGTCACCGCGCACCGTGCTGAAATTCGGAAAGTGCCCGAACAGAGCGCCGAACAGATTGCCTACGAACGCGATTCGACGCTGGGGTAACCACACCGTCAGCGAGTCGACGGTCTCACCCGGCGTGGACAGCAATTCGAAGCGGGTGTCACCGAGGTCGAAGCTGTAGTGGTCGTCGAAGGTGATGTCGGGCACCGGAACCGACTGCCGGTGCCCGGCTCCTGGCCGTCCGCTGCGCGCGGCTTGCGCGATGGCCGCCGCGAAGAAGGGCAGACTGCGCCGGGCCCGGAACGCCGCGATCCGCGCGTCATCGGCCTGACAGGCTCGGTTGGCCTGATGCGCGATGACCTGGGTATC
Organism: Nocardia suismassiliense; assembly: GCF_900269665.1. Taxonomy (GTDB): domain Bacteria; phylum Actinomycetota; class Actinomycetes; order Mycobacteriales; family Mycobacteriaceae; genus Nocardia; species Nocardia suismassiliense. Next base: position 4,895,563 of record NZ_LT985361.1, on the reverse strand, counting down.
CGGTCCACGCAGCAGATCGACCCCGCCGACATGATCGACATGTCCCTGGGTGAGCACGATATAGCGGAGCGGGGTGGGTTCGACTGTGGCATAAGCGGTTTGATGCTGTGGTGCTTCGAAGCCCATGCCGGTATTGATCAAGACGCTCCCGGCGGGGGTGGCGACCAGGTAGGTGTTGGACAGTCCCGGAGACATCCACACGCCCTCGGCGACCGTGGTCGCGACACCGGTGGCCGGGCGAATGTCGCTGGCGGGTGGTCGATTCGCGATGAGTGGTGAGATCACCGCACCTCCTCCCGTACCGGGTAGGTCCGCGCATAGAAGTCGAAGCGCTGCCGCACTACCGCTGGATCGGCGTCGAAGTCGGCCCGGAGGTCGTAAGCGATACGGCCGCCCCGGTCCCGTGGATGCTCGTCGAGGTAGCGCTGCGCCGCCGCACGCTGAGTGGCGAAGTCGAGGCCTGCGGTCGCGTAAATCCTGGCCAGCGTGCCGAGTTCGTCTGCCATGAACTCGTGAAAATACACATCGACGGTGCGTCCGGCGGGCAGTAAGGGCCGGTCACGGACACTGGTGGACAACATGCGCTCGATCCGATCGGTCCAGTAGCCGAAGATCGCCCGCGGGTCGACTCGCTGTGTGCTGAGGCGCGCCGAATACGCGATCATGGTCGCCGCGGACTGCACCACCGACAGGGGATCGCGATGCGTCACCACGACCGTGGCATCCGGGAAGGTCGCCAGCAGCGGTCCGAGCTGTTCGAGATGTTGCGGCGACTTGAGCACCCAGCGTCGCCGGTCCCCGCGCATCCACTGGATGGCTTGCAGGGTCCGTCGCATCCACCGATAGCGTGGCGTCTGGTCCTCGGCGAGGTAGGCGTCGCGCCAGCCCGGGACGTGGGCAACCCACTCCAGCATGTAGCCGCCGAAATCCGGCCCCTGCAACTCGATTTCCTCGTGCACATGATCGGGTTCCATCGGATGCATGGCCTGTTGATGTGGCAGGAGCAGCACGCTGCGCTCATACTCGGCGAGGGCACGGGCACGACGATCGTCGCGCGAGGCGGGCAGTCGTTCATGCTGGGGCCCCACGGGTTCGTAACTCTCCCACAACGGCAGGGATTGGCACGCGGGATCGGCGGCGAGCAGATTGACCAGATGCGTGGTGCCCGACCGAGGCAGTCCCACCACGACGATCGGCGCCGCGAGCGGCTCGTCGGCGATCTCCGGATGCCGTGCGAACAAATCGACGAGCTTCAATCGTGTTGTCGCATAGCGGGTCACCAGCCGGAATACTTGTGCGCGGCCCAGCGCGGTCCGGTTGGCATCGGCACCGGCCTCGGCGAGCCAGAGCCCCAATCGGTCGCGGAAGTCGTGCTCGCCGAAGTCGCTGAGTCCGGTCCGCCGGCGCGCGCTGTCGAGGACCGCGTCGACGGTGAGGTCGACCGGGTGCGCGGCCGCGGCCTCGAGCGCGGCGCGTTGCACCGGGCTGAGCACCGGATCCATCAGATCGCGGATGCGGATCGTGTCTGTCATGGTCTGCCTTGCGGGATGGGTCCTACGAGCTATGTGTCGAATAGTCGATGTAGGATTCGAAAATATGAGCACGACTCTAGAACAGGTTTCAGAAGAGGGTCAAGGGGCGGGTACCGCGTCGCCACCCACCCAGCGGGTCATCGCCGTCGTCGAGTTGCTCGCCCACGCCCCGGGCCGCGGCTGGTCATTGGTCGAGATCTGCACGCGACTGCGGCTGAGCCGCGCCACCGGACACGCGATCATGACGGCGCTGAGCGCCGGTGAATGGGTGACCCGCGACGAAGCCCTGCGATACCGCATCGGCCCAGCGCTGCCGGCGCTCTTCGCGGGCAGCATGCTCGAACGCGATTTCCGCGGCCCGCTGCGGGAATTGTCGGCGCGTCTCGGCATGCCTGTGTTCCTTACCGAACACTGTGCCGAGAACCTGATCGTCCGCGTCGTGACCACCGGCGACGGCGCGGCGCCGTCGGCGATCACCGAGGGGCTCAGCCTGCCGTTCGTCGTGCCGTTCGGACGGGAGTTCGTCGCGTGGGACGCGGCGGCGCAAGTCGGCTGGCTATCGCCCGCCGGCCGCATCCCCAAGGCGCAGACGGATCGAATCAAGCTGACACTGAACTACATTCGCGACCGCGGATTCTGCGTGGAGCGGCTCAGCGGTGCCTATCTGCGCATTTTCCGGGCGATGCAGGCGCTGGGTGCGGACTCTGGACACGACGAGATCTCCACTCGATTGGCCGCAGCTTTCCTCGAGCTGACCACCATCGACCTGACCGACGAGGAATTACGGGCGGACGCTGTGCATGCCATCGCGACCATCTCGGCGCCGATCAGCGACGCCGAGCATCGAGTGCGGTTGTCTGTCTCGGCGCAGCCGATGGGACCACTGGACGGCGAACACGTCCGGCGAATCGGCGATTCCCTGCGCACCTTCGCCGCGACCTACCGTCATCTCGCGCCGCCGCCTGCCGCGCGCGGCTGATGGCTACACGTGCGGCAGCACTTTCGTGACGAGCAATTCGACCGAGTGCCAGGCAGCCTCGGGCGGCATACCACCGACGAGGGGATGCAGGACGAGCGGCTGCGGTGCACCTGCATCCACGCGGAGTTCTTCGACCAGTTCGTCCGGTGTGAGGAAACGGTAGCGCCCTGATTCGCGTACCTCGGCCATCGAGGACACGCCGGGCAGATGCATGTAGGACCTCCGGTCACCGGCGCTCCACTGCCCGTAAGTAGTTGCCTCCCAGAGGATATGGCTGCCCAGCTCGGCCCATGCCCGCTCCGGGTCCTCGTGCAGGAAGATCATTCCGCGCTTGCGCTCGGGCGGCATGATCACCACCGGCCGGTGACCGTGTTCCGTGCACAGCCGCCGATAGTGGTCGGCGATGTCGGGCAGATGTTCGGGCAGGCTCAAGGGCAAGCCCCGGCGCGCGGCGCGTTCGGCCGTGGCGCGCACGCCGCCGCCGACATAGATCGGGGGATGCGGGCGGCTCGACGGGCGCGGGGTGCTGACCGCCGACCCGGTCCAAGCCGCCAGCAGGTGATCGAGCAGCCGGTCCATGTTCTGTCCGCGCCGATGGAAATCCGCCGCCAGTGCCTCGTATTCGACGGGGCGGTAACCCAATCCGATCGTCACATGTAACCGGCCGCCGCTCATCATGTCGAGAAAGGCGATGTCCTCGGCCAGCCGCGCCGGATTCCACAGCGGGCCGAGCGCGCAGTCCACGGAGACGATCGTTCGCTGCGTATTCGAGAGGAAGAGCCCCGCGGCGAGCAGCGGATTCGGGCACCAGCCATGTCCGGTGGCGTGATGCTCGTCCACGCTGACCGCCTGGATGCCGCGGGTTTCGCCCCATCGCACGAGCTCTAGCGCAGTAGCCACCGCATCCCGCTGGATGCCCGGATCGCCCCCGGGATTCGCGAAATTGAAGCGCAGGACAGTGAAGGTCGACAAGGCAGACCCTTCGCTGGATGTCGATTATTCGACAGTGGATTCGAAATAGCCACCCAAAGATAGAACGTGTTTCATAAGCGGTCAAGGCGCAGGGTTGGGTACGGGCTTACGTCGAAACGATCGCCAGCTGCCGCGATTGAGCAACCAGCACCCCTGTGCTGTCCCAGATCTCGAAGTCCTCCTCGTGGAATCCGTCCATCAGATAGTTGGTGGACACCCGACACGCCAGCCAACCGGGTGCGGGACGTTTGCGGATATGAACGGTCAGTTCGATCGTGGCCGACCCGGCGACCCCGAGGTCGAAGACGATCGGCGCGGCGGCATCGACCAGGCACGCGAGGGCGATCGGATCGGCGTCACGACCATCGGACATCCGCATCCAGAACTCGGCGGAAGTGGTGCCGCCGGGCTCGCCACGCCAGAACCCCGGTACCTCCGGCATGCGGAACTCGACCCGTTCGAAGAGCGACGGCGGCTGGCTCGGATAACTGTCGGCGGGGTCGAAGCACTGCTCCGGCGGCGGCAACACGGGTGGCTCGCCGCGGACGAGCGTCGGCCCGTCCGCTGCCGCCAGGTCGGTGAAAGTGGCCAGTACACGCAGGATTTCGCGATCGTCGCGCAGCAGCGTGGCCTGCCCGGTCGCGGTGCGCCGCCCGACCCGGGCGATCTCGGTGCTGATGCGCGCGGGCCCGGGACTGCCGGGGCGCAGGAAATGTGCTGACGCAGACAGCAAATCAGGCTGCGGCAACTCGCGTCGCAGTGCCTGCAAACAGCTGGCAAGCAGATACCCTCCATTCGAAGTGCCGATGAAGGTGGTCCACCGGTCCGACAACGTCAGCCCGAACTCGTGCTCCCCAACCGGTTCGCTGGTCGTATCGCGGTCGAATACGAAACCCGCCGTAGTAGTCATCCCACGATCCTGCCTGTCGAACGCGACATGGGCGAGCGCGCACCCGATCTTCACGGCCTCAACGCCTCGCTCAAAAACTAGCCAGTCCTTTGCTGGCAGCAGAACGAAGTACTCGGTGAGGAACTGATCGATGTGCGCTGCCGGCGAACGGCGAGCGCCCCGGCGAAAGGAGAAACAGATGCAGACGGTTGCAATGGATGCGGGTATCGCTGAGTGCCGGATCGATCCGGGCCCGATGTCGGCCGCGCGCGCTCACCGGGCGATGCAGATCCATCTGGACTGTTCGGTGGACACCTGCCGGGTCCGTCGGCGCGCCCGCAGCACCCTCGTCCAGGACGGTTCGATGGTCCTCGACCCGCGCGCCGACCGTTAGCTGAAAAACCGGCGGGAGATCCGACCCATCCGGGTCACCGACCCAGGCGAATTCCGTTCCGTCCACTCCCAGCACGGCTACGAGCCGTCTCGACGGAAGCGAAAACACGATGACTGCAATGCGACGTTCGGTCGTGGCGGCGATGCTGCTGACCTCGGTGGTGGGTGCCTCGGCCTGTTCGAGCGACAAGGCCGCCGACACCGCGACACCCTCGACCACCGCCGCGCCGACCATGTCGACCAGCGCGTCCGGCGATCTGGTCGGCGCGGGCTGCAAGACCTACGCTCAGCAGGTGCCGACCGGCGCCGGTTCGGTCAGCGGCATGGCCCAGGATCCGGTCGCCACCGCGGCCTCCCACAATCCGCTGCTGACGACGTTGGTCGCCGCGGTATCCGGTCAGCTCAACCCGCAGGTGAATCTGGTCGACACCCTCAACGGCGGCCAGTTCACCGTGTTCGCCCCGGTCGACGCGGCATTCGCCAAAATCGACCCGGCGACAGTGAATTCGCTGAAGACGGACTCGGCCACGCTGACCAAGATTCTCACCTATCACGTGGTGCCGGGCCAGGTCGCGCCGGACAAGATCGCGGGCACCCACAAGACGGTCGAGGGCGCGAACGTGACCGTCACCCGCACCGGTGACGACATCAAAGTCGGCGACGCCTCGGTGATCTGCGGCGGCGTGAAGACGGCAAATGCGACGGTATACATGATCGACACCGTGCTGATGCCGCCCGCCGCGTAGCCTCGCTACGCACTGTTCGCAAGGGTCCCTCCCAATCAGGAGTCGAGCTCGACGTGTTGCTGCCGCAGATCCATTCCCTGTTCGCCCCCGCCATCGATCGATGCAGAGGTGACCATGCCGAATGAACCGAAGCTCACCGCGATCCGCCTGCGCCGCAACACCGGCGCGGGCGGGCCACCGGTGACACCGTCGTGCCCGGCCAGGGAGGATCCGGAGGAGGCGGCGCGGACGCGGCGGCTGATCGAGCTGCTCGATGCGATCGCGACCGGCGATCGCGACGCCTTCACCGAGTTCTACCGCGCGACCAGCCACCGCGTCTTCGGCTTGGCGCTGCGCATCCTGCGTAGTCACGCCGCGGCCGAGGAGATCACCCAGGAGGTGTATCTGCAGGCGTGGTCGCTGGCGACGGGGTACGACCGGAAGCTGTCCAGTCCGATGGGCTGGCTGATGATGCTGGCCCATCGGCGGGCGGTGGACCGGGTGCGCCGCGAGCAATCCGCCGCCACCCGCGACGTCGTCTACGGGCAAGCGAATCTCGGCCGCGACCACGATGTCGTCGCAGAGGAGGTCGGGCAGCTGCTCGACGAACAGTCGGTGCTCGACTGCCTGGACACGTTGACCGCGATCCAGCGCGAAGCCGTCGCGCTGGCCTACTACAGCGGCCGCACCTACAGCGAGGTCGCCGACCATCTCGAAGTCCCGCTGCCGACGATCAAGAGCCGGATCCGGGACGGTTTGAAACGGCTCGAGGACTGTTTGACAGGAGGTGAGACCGCATGAGCAGGCAGCGAATCCTGGCCCGGCGCGGTCCTTCCGGCTACGTGGTGCGCACATGAGCGAGAACGGGCAGCGCGGGAGCGACCTGCTCGACCTGGCTTATCCGTATGCGATGGACGCGGTTGCCGAGCTCGAGCGGCGCAGTATCGAGCATCGGCTTCGCGAAGCCGACCCGGTTACCGTGGATGCGTTTGCCGCCATCGTTTTCGGGGTGCGGGAAACATTGGCGGCGCTGACGGTGCTCGATGCGACGGCGCCGCCGGCGGAGTTGGAAACGACGTTGCTGCGGGCGTTGGATGAAGCGGCTGGTGCGCCGGGCGAGCGCCGCGATGGTTTTCAGCGTTCTGGAGAGGCAACTGGTGCATCAGATCCGGGTGGTGACCGATTGCCGTGGTCCGGCGAGGCAGCCGGGATGCCGGGGGAAGGGCCTCGCCGATTGCCCCAGGTCGATGACCAAATAGTTGGACGAGACGCTAGCGGCAATGGATTTCACTCGAGCGATGCGGCGACTGATCCGCCGGGCACGGCGCGCAATCCATTCCGTCGGGGCAATCCCGGTGATTCGGGCAGCGGCCGCAACGGCTTCCACCAGGCCGAGGAAGCGGCTGCGAACCACAAACGGTTCCAGCGGCTGCGCTGGCTGGCGGCGGCGGTCGCGGTGATTGTGGCGATCGGTGCTGGGGTGGGCGTGCTGGTGAACCGAGCCGGCGATCCGGGCTCGCCCGGGTTGACCGCGCAGCTGGTGCTCGAGCAACCCGACGTCACGGTGAAGTCGGTCCCCGTCGCGGGCGGCGGCACCCTCACCGTCCGTACCTCGGCTCGAATTGCTGCTGCCACAGTGTCTTTCGAGTCCGTATCGGCACCGTCGCCAGGCCGGTCCTATCAGGTCTGGTTGGTGCCACTGGGTGGAAAGGCACAATCGGCCACTGTGCTGACCGAATTGCCTTCCACCGGTCCCGCTTTGGTGACCCGCTTCGACCCGGTCGACACCTTGGCCGTCACAGTCGAGCCGTCCACCGGTTCCCCGACGCCGACCGGAGACACGATCGCGAGCGTGAATCTCGCCTGACCGAGCTGCCACGCGAGTCGCAGCTTCCCACGAACAACAGGAACCTGCGATGAAACAGCCTGGGGACCAAGCACGTCCGAAACACGCGCTCAACAGACCGTCGGCAGCGCTGGCCGGAGTGCTCGCCGCGCTCACCGTCTTAGGTGTCGGCCATCTGGTCGCGGCACTAATCGATCCCGCCGCCTCACCGTTCTACGCGATGGGCGCCTCGGTGGTCGACCATACGCCACATGCATTGAAGGACGCGGCAATCCGCCGATTCGGCAGCAACGACAAACTCGCCCTCTTCCTGTCGATGGCCGGAGTGATGGTCGTCTTCGCGGCGATCCTTGGTGTGCTGGAACGAAGACGCCCGGTCGGTAGCGTGCTGCTGGTTCTGCTCGGCGGTGTCGTCCTCGGAGCCGCACTGCAACGCCCTACTGCGACAGTATGGTTCGCGCTACCGACGGTTGTCGGCGTCGCGGCGGGAGTGGTCGTCCTGCGCTTGCTGATCGGACGGGGCTCGCATGGGCGCGGGGATGAACCAGTGGACAGAGCCGCTGTACCGGTGGACGACGGGCCGATGTCGGCTTCGCGACGTCGGTTTCTCCTGTTGTCGGCGGGAGTGGGAGCCGTGGCCGTGGGCGCGGCCGTTGCCGGGCAATGGTTAGGTGCGCGGCTGCGGGATGTGGTGGCCGACCGGGCCGGGTTCATTGTTCCGCGAGCGGTTCCGGCTCCACCTCTGGGATCCGGTGTGCGGCTGGCAGTTCCAGGGCTGACCGACTTCGTGACGCCGAACGATCGCTTCTACCGCGTCGACACCGCCTTGCAATTGCCTGCGCTGACGAGTGGTGACTGGCGGCTGCGTATCCACGGAATGGTCGATCGGCCAATGAATTTGGACTTCGATGAGTTGCGGCAACGGGTAGCGGTCGAGCGGACGATCACGATGACCTGCGTATCCAACGAAGTCGGCGGCGAGCTGGCGGGCACCGCTGTTTGGACGGGGTACCGGCTGGCGGATCTGCTCGCGGAGGCAGGTGTGCATCCCGAGGCCGACATGCTGCTGTCCCGCAGTATCGACGGATTCACCGCGAGCACACCGGTTTCCGCGGTAACCGACGGTCGTGACGCACTACTGGCGGTCGGCATGAACGGCGAACCGCTGCCGATAGCGCATGGCTACCCCGCGCGACTGATCGTGCCGGGCCTGTACGGATACGTCTCCGCCACCAAGTGGGTCATCGACCTCGAGCTCACCCGGTTCGACCGCGACAAGGCTTACTGGACCGAACGCGGTTGGGCCGCACAAGCACTCATCAAAACCGCGGCACGGATCGATGTCCCCGCAGCCTTCGCCACCGTGCCTGCCGGCGATGTCATCGTCGCCGGAGTCGCCTGGGCGCAGCACCGCGGCATCGACGCCGTCGAAGTCCAGGTCGACGACCAACCATGGCAACCGGCCACCCTCGCCGACGAATACTCCACCGACACCTGGCGCCAATGGACCTGGCGCTGGACCGCTACTCCTGGCGCCCACACCCTGCGCGTCCGGGCCACCGACCGCGACGGCATCACCCAAACCGACCGCCGCACCCCGCCCTTCCCCGACGGCTCCACCGGCTGGCACAACCGGGTGATCACCGTGCGCTGATCTGCTGCGTGCGTCGATTACCTGTCAGGTAATCGTCGTGACCCCTGCTGGTTCGTAGGATCGGGGAGTGAACACACAAACGGCCGGTGACCTCCTGCGACATTGGCGACTGGAGCGCAGGCTGAGCCAGCTGGAGCTGGCCGGGCGCTCGGACACTTCGGCGCGGCACCTGAGTTTCATCGAGACCGGTCGCGCCAAACCGAGCCGCGCCATGCTGGTGCACCTGAGCGAACACCTGGAAATCCCACTGCGCGAACGCAATCGGCTGCTGCTGGCCGCCGGTTACGCACCCGTCTACGCCGAACCCGCCCTCGATGCTCCTGCGATGGACGCGGTCCGCAGCGCGATGAGCCAAATCCTGACCGGCCACCAGCCGTATCCGGCGCTGGCCATCGACCAGAGCTGGACCATGATCGACGCCAACGCCGGTGTCACACTCCTGCTCGACGGCATAGACCCCGCGCTGCTGACCCCGCCGATCAACGCCCTGCGGTTGAGCCTGCACCCCGACGGTATGGCAGGCCAGATCGTCAACCTCGCGGAATGGCGCGGCCACCTGTTCGCGCGCCTGACCCGCCAGATCGAGGTCACCGGCTCGCCCGAACTGGTGGAACTGCGCGACGAGCTACGTGCTTACCCCGGCGGCGAAGTCGACCCGGCGCTGCCCGACCCCGACCAATCCGTGGTGCCGTTGCGCCTGCTCCGCGATGGTCACGAACTGTCCTTCATCAGCATCACCTCGGTCTTCGGCACGCCCATGAACGTCACCGTCGCCGAACTCGCCATCGAATCGTTCTTCCCCGCCGACGAGGACACAATGAAGCGCCTCACCGCGCAGGCCTCATGACCCTCACCGACCACCTCGGCGCACTCCTCGGCATCCCCGTCCGCGCCGTCACCGATCTCGGGGCCGGCCACGAGTGGACAACACACCGCGCCACACTCGCCGACGGCCGCGAGGTCTTCGTGAAAGCTGCCGCCGAGCCGACCACTGTCTTCGCCGCCGAAGCGGCCGGCCTGCGCTGGCTCGCTACCGGATCGGCCGGCGGACTGCGCGCGTCGGCGCGACTCGATTCACGCGAGCCGATGATGCCTGCTGATTCACGCGGGCCGACAGGTGGCACCGAATTCGGGGAACCCGCAACACAGGTGCCTGAGCCGCCTGGTTGGGATTCTGAAGAACCGCGCGGGCCAGTCGCTGGGTCCGCGCGGGCAAGCCGGCGGTCGCGGGAGATCGCGGCCTGGTTCGAGCTCGGTGACAGCAATCGGCCCGGCCAGGTTCACCCGTCACCAACACGGCCGAGCAAACCCGGACTAGATCGGCCATCCCGAGTTCGGGCGGATCTCGCCGCCGAGTTGTCCTCTGGCGAAGCGGAGTCCGGCAGCAGGATAGCTGGGGACCGCGGCGAAGACAGCGCTGTCGAACAGCGGACGAGTGCGCTACTTCCAGACGTGCTGGCCGCTGACGACCGAGCGGAGTCCGGCTGCGGGATGGCTGGGGACCGCGGCGAAGATAGCGCTCTTGAACAGCGGACGAGTGCGCTACTTCCAGACGTGCTGGCCGCTGACGACCGAGCGGAGTCCGGCAGCGGGATAGCTGGCGGCCGCGACGCCGACACCGCTGTCGGGCAGACCACCGGTGCGCTGCTGCCGGAAGTCGCGCTACTGCCGGAAGTACTGGCCGCTGACGACCGAATGATCGTCTTACCCTGGCTCGACGACAACGGCGCCACCCCCGACACCGCCGACCGCTTCGGCCGCGAATTGGCAGCGCTGCACGCGAATACGCCGTCGATGTTCGGCGCACCCTGGCCAGGCTGGATCGCCGAACTCCCACTGGACAACACCCTCTCCGCCGGCCCCTGGCCCCAGTGGTACGCCGAGCGCCCGTGTCTCATACACACATCCCAGACCCCGCGAGACGGCATGAGNAGACCGGCCGAGCCTGAACCGAGCAGCGCGCCGAGACCGGCCGAAGGTAGGACTTCCGCCAGAAGCCGTGGCGGCCCCCGCACCCCCGAGCCCCGCTCAGCGACGGACCTCCATCCAACGGGGAGCTACCGGAGATGCGGGCGGCCTGCGCGGGTCGGCGCGACCCGATTCGGTGGACTTTGCCGGGCTGGTCGACTGACCCGCGCGGCTCGTCGGAATCCCAGCCGGGTGGCTCGGGCATCCGTGTTGCGGGTTTTCTGGAATTCGGTGCCCTCTGACGGCCTGCCTGAATCACCAGGTCGCAACGACTCGCCTACATGCCCGGAGGCCTCACCTACTTTGCCGCCGCTACGCCCCGATGCGTGCGTCGGGGGATCGCCCGGGGGACATGAGGGCGGGCCTACTCGCGCTTTCCCGCCGCTATGTCCCATCGCATGAATCGAGTCGATCACGCCGGGACATGACGGCGGGCCTACTTGCACTGTGCCGCCGCCATGTCCCATTACGTGCGCGGAGTTGATCACCCCGGGACATGGGGCGGGCTCGCCTGAGCTTGCTGCCGCTATCCCGTTGCGTGCGAGGAGCCGGCCGCCAACTGGCGCACGCACTCGCGCATGCCAGCCGACCTCGCCGCCCCATGGCACGTGGCCGCGCCTAGCAGAGGACCTGTCCATCGAATGGGACGCGAGCGCTCGCACTTTCGCGCCGCCATGTCCCGCCGTGTGCCGGAAGCTAGTCACGTCGGGGACATGAAAGCGGCTGCACCCGCACTTCCCGGCCGCCATGTTCCACCGCGTGCGGAAAGCTGGCCATCTCGGGACATGAGGGCGGCCTCACGTGCACTTTCGCGCCGCCATGTTCCATTGCGTGCGGGAAAGCGAGTCACGTCGGGACATGAAAGCGACTTCACCGGCACTTCCCGGCCGTCGTGTCCCACCGCATGCGGAAAGCTGGCCACCTCGGGACATGAAGGCGGCCTCACGCGCACCTTCCCGCTGCCATGTCCCACTGCGTGCGCGGAGCCGATCACCTCGGGACATGAGGGCGGGCGTACTCGAACTTTGCCGCCACCATGCCCCGGTCGGTGACTCCTGCACGCTCTGGCCGTCGCGCGCGAAGGACTAGGTCAGTTGATATCGAACTCGTTCCCTTCGGGGTCCTTCATCGCGACCGCGTAGTGGTCGATTCCTTCCTGATACAGGACACCGCTGATGGTGGCGCCCAGGCCCACCAGGCGGTCGGCTTCGGTGTCAACTCGCTTTTTCCGCGTCTGCATCGGGTCGGTCCGGTCGCCGCTGGCGTGGATGTCGATGTGCAGCCGGTTCTTCACGGCCTTCGCGTCTCGGACCACCTGGAACCAGATGGCCGGTCCACCACCCTGCGGGTCGCTGATCCGGTCCACGCCGCTGGTCGATCCTGCTTCCGGCAGCCCCAGCGCACGGTAGTAGTCGTCCCAAGTAACGAAACCAGTTGGGGGCGGCGCGAATTCATAGCCCAGGGCGGCAGCCCAGAAGCGCGCTTGGCGGTCGGGATCGGCGCAATCGATCACCAACTGGTAGCGGACGGGCATCGAGATTCCTTTCGGTCGCGCAACTCTGCGCACCGGGTTCGTCACTGACAACTCACCCTCCATCGTGGCCGCCGAACCGATCTCGCGTGCTGCGCAGATTGCGCAGCTAGAGAACGGGTTCAGTAGGCGGACCGAAAGCTTGTCGCCCGATGACCGTGGCGCCCAGCATGGGACCACTGTCTTCGCCGGTGATTCAGCGGCTATCGCGGCTGCGCGGCGGGCGGGGAGGGAGAGCTGTCATGTCGATGCCTTTGGAGGGTGTTTCCGGCGATGCCGCGCAGGCCGGCGTCACGGGCAAAAATTCCGCGGGCGGCGCGGGCGTGTGGGGCGAAGGTTCCGCGAGCGGCGGCGAGGGGGTGCATGGAGTCAGCTACGGCAATACCGCCGGTGTCGCCGGCTACAACGAGAGCCCGAGCGGCGGCAGCGGCGTATGGGGGCAGGGGGCCGCCTCCGGTGGTGAGGGTGTCACCGGCTACTCCCGCACTGGATACGCCGGCGTAGGCGGCTACAACCACAACCCCGACGGCGGCGTCGGCGTGTGGGGGGAGGGTGCGAAGAGCGGCGGCGAAGGCGTACACGGTGTCAGCCATGGCAATACCGCGGGCGTCGCCGGCTACAACGAGAGCCCGAGCGGCGGCAGCGGCGTGTGGGGACGCGGCGCCGAATCCGGTGGCGAAGGTGTGACCGGGTATTCCCGCACCGCCCATGCCGGCGTCGGCGGCTACAACCTCAGCAACGGCCCGGGCGTCTGGGGCGTCGGGGGACCGCACGGCGGTGAGGGCGTACACGGTGAAACCCATTCGAATCACGCGGCGATCGCCGGCTACAACAAGGGTCGCGGCGACGCAGGCTATTTCGACGGGAACGTCACCGTCAAAGGCAATATCACCGTGACGGGCGATCTGTTCTTGGCCGGCGCCGACTACGCGGAGGCGCTGACCTGCGGTGAGCCGGGAATCGCCGCAGGCACGGTGGTGGTCGTCGGGGAGAGCGGCACGGTGCATCCGTGCCGCCGGGAGTACGACACCGCGGTCGCCGGAATCGTCTCGGGCGCAGGCGGTGTCGCGCCGGCGATCGTGCTCGACCGCCACGACGACGGCGTGAACATCGCGCTGATGGGCAAGGTGTGGTGCGCCGCCGACGCGACGGAGAGCCCGATCCGCCCCGGCGACCTGCTGACCACCTCGGCCACCACCGGCCACGCGCGCAAGGTGTCCGACATGAGCCGCGCCCTGGGCTCCATCATCGGCAAGGCGCTGACTGCCCTGGATTCCGGCCAAGGCCTCGTCCGCGTCTTCGTCAGCCCGCGCTGATCGGCGACCGACCGATGGGTATCTACACCTTCACGCTGGAACAGTTCCACATCGACAACACCCGGTCCCGGCACGAGGACACGAACACTGTGCAGTTCCGGCTGGCCGTGGGCAACAGATCGCTCGGCTCGCAATCATTTTCGGCCGGTGACGTGAACAACGGCGACCACGTCGTCGGGCTGAGATTCGATCGGGTGGTGCTGGCAGGCAGCGCGACACCGGCCGTGATCTCATACGTGATCTTCAACGGCGACACCGGGGACGTTCGGGGTGGACTGGATGGATTGTCCGGGCAAGTCGCGGACAGAGCCATGGACAGTCTGCGTCAGCAGGTGCGGCAGCCGGGTGTGCACGCCGATGTGCCCGAACTCGACTACACCGCCGAAGGAGACGTCTCGATCGCCGACGGCAACAACTGGGCGGGCTTCGTCATGCGACGAATAGGCCTGTCGCTGCACGATTTCATCTTTCCCAACTGCGACGGTTTCGTGGTCATCGGTTCGGTCGCCAAGGACAAGTTCGGATGGGACCGGGCCGTCGACGCCGCAGGCGGCACCTATCGCGTGACGATCCGCTATCCGGGCTACGACTCGCCCCACGGCTGCGGCAGCAACTCCGACTACACCGTCACCTGGTCGGTCACCCGCCGCCGCGCCAACGGCCCCAGCCTGCGCGCCTTCCTCCGCGAAAACGGCCTGGCCGCTCCGGGACTTTGCTCCCTGACCCCGGGCGAACCCGTGAGCGTGCGCCAGCTCATGACCTAGCGTCCGGCTGTCGCGCAACTCAACTCGAAGTCCGCGCGATGACCTTTTCGGCGAAGCGGGACAGGTTGGCGATCTTCGTGTCGAGGGGTTCGGTGTCCTGTTCGAGGGTGTAGGGGAGACGGAAGCCGACGATGACGTCGGTAACCCCCTTGTCCTCCAGTCGTTTGATCCCGTCCACGGTGAATCCGTCGAGGGAGATCACGTGTACCTCGAAGTCCTTGCGCGTCCCGTATTCGGCACGCAACGCGTCCAGTTCGACCAGCAGCCGGTCGAGTTCGGCTCCGTCGCCACCCGCGTGCATCCACCCGTCACCGCGTTGCGCGGCCCGCCGCAGCGCGGGCTTGCTGTGTCCACCGATGAGGATCGGTACCGGCTCGGTCGGCACCGGCGAGATCTTGATCGGCGGTATGTCGTAGAACTCGCCGTGAAACTCGAAGTACCCGCCCGCGGTCAACCCGCGCACGATGTCGATGCACTCGTCCATCCGCGCACCACGCTTCTCGAACGGCACACCCATGATCTCGAAATCATCGGGCCACGGGCTGATCCCGACGCCGAGCCCGAACCGGTTGCCGCTCAACGCCGCCACCGACGCGGCCTGCTTGGCGACCAGCACCGGCGGCCGGATCGGCAGTTTCAGCACGAACGGGGTGAACCGCAGCGTCGTGGTCACCGCCGCCATCGCCGCGCTGAGCACGAACGCCTCGACGAACGGCTTGTCCTCCAGGAATTCCCGGTTCCCGTCGGGGGTGTACGGGTACTTGGCGTCGGAGTCCCGCGGATAGGCGATGCTGTCCGCGACCGCCATCGACGAGTACCCGGCCTCCTCGGCGGCGCGGGCCAACGGTATGTAGTACGCCGGGTCCGTCATGGTTTCGGCATAGGTGAAGCGCATATCAGTCGCCTTCCTGGCGCCGCGAATACAGCGCCGTGTGTGCGTCTACTGCCATGGGTTCGAGAATCCGTCGGGAATCAGCGTGTCGAACATCGCCTTCATCGCATCGGAGAGCCGCATCAACTCGAAGTACGACCCGATCGGCCCGCCTTCCAGATACGCGAACTCCATCCCGACGCCCTCGAATTTCCCGCGCGCCACCAGCTCGATGCCCGCCGCCCGCGCCTCGTGCAGCGCACCGTCGTAGTCCTCGGGCACCCACCCCGTGTGATGCAGTCCCGGCCCGAACCGCGCGAGATGCTCGGCATACAAGCTGATCCCACCCCGCGGTTCGATCAGCTCCAACTGCTGCCCACCCGCATACCCCAGTGCGACCGTGATCGTGTAATCGGCTGGCTCGCCACGCAATTCGCACGATTCCGGCCCGAAGTGCACATCCGGAATCGTGAACCAGTGCGCCACCCCGTACCGCTCGGAGAACTCCTGTTGCGCCGCCGCGATATCGCGCACGACCCAGCACAGCTGAAAGATCGGCCCCGCCGTGATCATCGGACAGACGCGTTCGCCGGGGAGCTTCCTCGATGTGCGGCACCAGGCGCACAGCCGCTCGCCGGTGTGAGGCCGTGCGCGCGGCACTCGGAACCGCGACTCGGCCAGTAATAGATCCGGCGGGTCTCGGGTGTCAGCGCTGCGGGATTGCCTTGTGCCGCAAGGCTTCGACGGCGCACGGTACCGCCCTCGCGCACCCAACCGGCGGCCATCAGGTGCCTTCTACCCATATCTTCAACTAAACACGTGTGCTTAACACAGTCAAGGCCCCGGTTTAGTACAGTGCACCTATGCTCATCGCCGATTCGCGCGCGTCACTGCTCGACGCGGGGGAGCGACTCATCGCCGAACGCGGAGTAGAGGTTCCGCTGCGCGAGATCGCCGCAGCAGCGGGTCACCGCAACAACTCCGCGGTGCACTACTACTTCGACTCCCGCCACGGCTTGATCGAAGCCATCGTCGAGCGCCGGATGAACTGGCTCGAAGAACGCCGAATGCACCTGCTCGCCACCCACGAGGCCGACGGCACCGCCCACGAAATCAACACGCTGGTCGCCATGCTCGCCGACCCCATCCTCGAGCTCATCACCCAGGACGAGGTCACCCACTTCGGCCGCTTCCTCGAAGTCGTGCGCGCCCACCCGGTGATCGCCGACCCACGACGCCTCGCCGGCACCGACCGCGCCGCCGTACGCATCATCGCCACCCGCCTCGCCGCCGCTTTACCTCAACTCACCCCACGCACACGCCGCCAACGCCTCGAAACCATGGCCACCGTCATGTTCGCCCTCATGGCCGACTACGAACGCACCCTCGAAGCAGGCGTACGCACACCCCACCCCGACGACGCCGCCGAGATCACCGACATGATCGTCGCCATGCTCACCGTGCCCACCCGCGACACGAAACCCGGCGAGCGCCGCCACTGAGGTAGCCATCGGACGTCGGCGCGGGCACCTTTCGCACCGCCCCTAGTGGCCTGGCGACGAGGTGCGAACCGCCCGTCGCGCCAAATCGAAGAATCGTCCTGGCCTACCGACGCGCGCAACAAATGTCTGCCCGAACGTGGGTCGCCCGGAAACATGCAGTCGTTCGTGAGTGGCACATGGTTGCGGCAAACGTCGAGAACGACGCACCAGGGTGTGCCACTCGCGAGACAGCTCAGGTGTGAACACGCGGCACAGCACTACCCAGGGTGGGTTACCAGGACCCGCACACCCCCTGGGATACGGTCGCTGAGTGGAACTACTAGGAATTCATCACGTGGCGATCATCGCCTCCGACTACGTACGCTCCAAACGGTTCTACACCGAGACCCTCGGCCTCGCGGTGATCGCCGAGCACTATCGCGCCACCCGCCGCTCCTACAAACTCGACCTCGCCATCCCGGGCGGCAGCCGAATCGAACTGTTCTCATTCCCCGAGCCCCCCGACCGAGCGAGCTGGCCGGAGGCAGCAGGCCTACGCCACCTGGCGTTCGCAGTCCGCGACGTCGCCGCGACGCTCGACGAGCTGGCCGCCAAGGGCGTGCGCACCGAGGAACTGCGCGTCGACGAGGTCACCGGACAACGCATGGCGTTCTTCTTCGACCCCGACGACCTGCCCCTGGAACTCTACGAAGTCTGATTCATCCCGCGCGACCGCTTCGCCAATTCCACTGTCGCCGCCCGCAATTCATCGATCGAATCGATCGGCGCCACATAACCCACCCGAGTCCGCGCTACCCCGCGCGGCGTCACCACCCGCAGGTCCAGCCCGTACCGATCGGCCCGCTCACAGCTGGCCTCGGTCGCGTCCGGATACCCGCCCAACGCCTGCGCCATCGCCAGCAACGCCGACGCGTGATCATCATTGAGATGGGTGATAGCACCCGCCGCGACCGGCACGATCGGATCCGGCGTCGTCTCGGCATACTGCTCTGCGGTCGCGGAGTCCATCCGCCCGTACCCGCCGACCCACCGCACCCGTCGCACGCGCAGCACCCACACCGAGAAATCGCTGTAGTCGATGTAATACTTCGCCGCGGGCACCGCCGCCAGATGCGCCGCCCGCGCCGCGTCGGCCTCCGCACCCACCGGCCGCTCCACCACACCAGCCAGCGTGATCCTGGTCCCCGCCAGCGGATCCGCAGGCATATCAGGCGCCACGATCGCGAGACTCGCCCGCGGATCCCCGGCCAGGTTGCGCCCGTGCTCAGCCATCTTGGACACACACAGCACCGGCTGACCGTCCAGCAGCCCGTACGTCACGAACGACGCCCACGGCGTGCCGTCCTCGCTCAGACTCGCCAGCGTCGCCATATTCGTCGAAGCGGCAACAGTTCTCGCCTCTTCGGCGGCGGACGGCCGGGCCGGATTCGCCACCGGCGCCGTCGGCTGCGGGATCGAGGGAGCGTCGCCGGGGTCACCGTGGTCGAGGGTCATGTCGTCCATCCTCTCCTGCCCGCCCGATCCGCAAGACAACGGGTGCGGGGCTTTTTCCAGCGTGCCATGCCGGATCGGCTTGCGTAGTGCGGTCAATGGATTGGATTGACCGCGCGAATCGCGCCCGGATAGACCAGACTTGCCGGGTGACCCGATACGCATTCGACGCCGACCACAACGTGATCGTCGCCATTTGGGCGACCGGCCGTGGTGACCTCGCCCAAGCTGTTGCCACCCTGCCGCAGACGGCAACCCATGATCAGGCAACAAATCTGGCGTCGAACCTGACCACGCTGTCGCGGTTCCACTGGCGCACCTACACCCATCCGGCCAGCGCCGCGGGCGACCCCGACATCCCCAACAGCGAAGCCTGGCGCCGCGCCGAGGAACGCCGGAACTTCAAAGAGGTCGAAGTGGGGATCCGCACCCCCAACCTGCCCTCCGCGGAGGGACTCGTCGTCTCCTACAGCGGCGTCGTCGAATCCGCGCACCGCGTCGGACGCACCCTCTACGAGATCGACGACCTCACCCTGCGCGACACCATCGTCGCCGAGGTGAGCGCCGAACAAGCCGCCATCGAGTCCGCCGAACGCGGCGACCTGTCCGGCCGGGCCCGCCAAGCCGTCGAGCTCTCCCGCCCCGACGTCTCGCCCGCCCAGGTGCAGGCCGCCGACGACCTGCTACGCGCCGACCCGCTCGGCTCCATCGAACTGTTCACCGAACTCGATCCCGCCTCCGCCTCCGTCGCCGCCGCACACTGGCTGCTCGCCGCCGCCGAGGTCGCCGGTGAAATGGCCGGCGTGCCGTGCACCGAGGTCGTGGCGGAAACCGGCGAGCATGGCTTCGCGGGTGTCGGCGTCGACCTCGAATTTGCGGGCCTGCTCTTCGATTTCGGCGACGCGGCCGACGACGGCCCACGGCGCGGGCACGCGCCCTTCGTGCACGGCCATCGCTTCGGCGATGAGGTCGACGACGACTTCGGTGGGGCTCTCCCCCGCGTCGAGCCGTTCGAGCACCAGGGTGGGCNTACTCGAGGCGCCGCACGCCGAGTCACCCACACTGCATGGCGTCGGCCGGTGCAGATGTGTAAAAGCCTGCTCCTCTACGCAGCCCACACCGATGACCCCGACGTGGAAACCCTCTTCACCGCCGATGTCCGCCTAGAGGCCGACGCGGACCCCGAACACCTCCTCTGAAAGTAGCTCCACGCCAAAGACGGCTGATCGGTCCCCACTTCGACGTCGGCAGTCCCTCCGCCCGACCCCAAAGCGGCCGACCGGTCCGCAACTCGACACCGCGGGCATTCGGCCGCTACACAGACGATGCTCGACCGTCAGGAACATTCTGGTTGCGCGCTCGACCCTCGCACGCCGGTTGCGTAACGGCTTGGCCGTCAGCGCGATTGAGCCTATACAGGGCGACGAGGGGATTACGCGATGGACGAACGGCAACGGTGGGGCGGACGGCTGCGGATGGTGCGTTCACTGGTCGGTACGGCAGCGGCACTGGCGTTGGTCGTCGGGGGCGCGACGGCATTCACCTCCCACGCCGAACCCGGCCCTGCACCGCAGTGGTCGGTGAACAACAACCCGTATACAGAGCCGCTGCCAACGAACCATCGGCCGGACAACCGCATCAACGGATGAGTTGACCCGGCCTGACATAGCCTTGTGCTCAGGCTGCGGCCCTGCGCTCAGGCTCCGACAGACTGCTTCCTGAGATAGCTGCCGCTACCTTGGGCCCTTCAGCTGGAAGTGGCCGACACTTCGGTCTACTCGGCAGCTTCATCCAGAGCGACAGCGGTTTCCGGGTCCGTGCTCAACCACCGCCGCAGCTTCTCGTAGACGGCATGGTGGTTCAGCAGCGAGAAGTGATTGGCCGCGGGAACGTGTAAGCCATTCGCATCATCGAACCCGATGCGACGAGCCCGGTTCCGCCCCGCGGCACTAGGAGTGAGAACCAGCCCGTCGCCGATGATCCGCCCCAGCGGGTGGCGTGGACTGCGGGTGACGCAGGCGGTGACGAAGTAATGGTCGGCACCGTCGAGCAGCGGCACCTCCCGGATCGCCCGCCGCGTCAGATCATCCGTATCCGCGTCACGCCAATCCTCGTCCACCAGCGACCCCTGCCGCAGATCACGAATACCCGCGCTACGCCGCCGCAGCAGATGACCGAACGGACGAGTCTCCGGCACCCGGACCAACGCGGCAGACGCGTAATGCACGAACTGCTCGAGCGGAGCCCCTAAATGCGGCGACCCGAGACACACGAGATGCCGGACCTTGCGCACCCACCCTTTCCCGGACTCGCTCGCGTCGAAGCACGCGCCACGGGCAATCAGCCCACCCATCGAATGCCCGACCAACGACAGCTGCTCGATCTCCACCGGCCAGTGCGCCACCAGCCGCTCCAGCAAGTCACTCAGCTGACGAGCATTCTCGGAAATGTGCAAGCCGCTGTTATACCGGATCTGCAAGGTGCTGTAGCCGAGATCCTGCTCGATCCCTTCGGCATAACTCGTACGCCCACCGAGCCGCCACGCATGCTCGGTCTCCACCAGACCGTGCAGAAACACCACCACCCGCGAACTCGGCCGCGCGACATGATTCCCGATCTGCTCGGGCGACACCGGATCACCGTCCACGCGCAACGTCATCGGCCCGGCGAGGATGGGCCGCAGCTCCTCGAGATCGTCGCCGATCAAGCCCTGTAGCGCACCGAGGAAGCCCGCGCCGAACACCGTGCGCGACGGCACCTCGGCTCCGGGTAAATCCACGGTTCGCTCGGCCAACCGACCTGCGGCAACGGCCGTCCCGCTGACAATCCGGTACACCCCGTCGGTGATCGCGTCGTGCACCACCTCCACGGGAGCCGCGGCCGGACCGACCCCGAACCGCACCGCCGCGAAAACCCGCCCCGCGATCGCCCGGTGCACCGACGCGATGCCGTCCACCGCGCCACCGAGCTCGTCGCCCGCCAATCGAGCGAGGGCCCTGACCTCGGCCTTCCGCTGATAGGTCTGCTCACTCATGGTTTCAGTGTACAAGCGTTCACTGAAACCGTCTCGTCGACGGAAGTTCTTTCAGGTGATCAGGCGGTGACCACCCGCGTAACACCCACCGCCGACTCGGTGAGACTGCCCAGATACAACACACCGTCCCGCTCCACCACCCCGGTGACCATCGAGAAGTTCGTGCCCTCGGTCTGCAGGTCGTGCACGACATTCCCGTCGAAGCCGACTGCCATCACCCAGATCGTCTTCGCAGGCTTCGGCTGCACCCACTCCGGCAGCAACCAAACGATTCGCCGCAGAAACCCGGGCAGCGGAAGCAGCCGGTCCAGCAACGGGTTTCGCGGGGCAGGCAGCGTGATCCAGACGAGTCCGTCGCTACCGAGGCTCATATTGTCCGGGAACCCGGGAAGGTTCTCCACGAGAAAGTCTCTGGTGCCGGCCTTCGGCCCGGTGAGCCAGTATCGCGACACTCGATAGCCACCGGTCTCCGCGACAACCACACACGAGCGATCGGGGGCAAGCACCACCCCGTTGGCGAAATACAGGTTGTCGAGCAAGGTCTCCACCTTGCCGGACGGATCGCGACGGAACAGCCTGCCGGTCCCGGAGTGCTCGAGCATGTCACCCATGTACTCGGTCAGGGAGAAACGGCTCGTCGACGACGAGAAATAGATGGTGCCGTCCGCGTCGCGAACCACGTTGCTGGCGAACGGGAGTGGCTCGCCGTCGATCTCGTCCACCAGCACCTTCAGCGTGCCGTCCGGCGTCAGCTCCAGCAGGCCGCGCTCGAAGTCGCAGATCAACAGCGTGCCATCAGGATCGGCGTGCAGACCCAGCGGGCGACCACCGGTGTTCGCGAGCTCACGCACGTCACCGGTGGACGGATCGACACTGAGAATCGACCCGTCATCGATGCCGACGATAAGTCGTCCATCCGGCCCGAGCACGACATCCTCGGGTCCGGCACCTGGTAGTTCAAGGCGGGTGAGCTCGGGAAGCGGTGGCGCACTACGGGTTCGGCGCGCTCGCGGGGGAGCGGGCGGCGGTGTCCAGCGTTGCGGGTGGAGAGTCGAGGAGGGCACGTCTCAGCGTAACGCCGGGTCACGGGCATGCCGCGGTGATGGTGGGGTAGGGGAGCAGGTCAGACGGCAGTTCGAGGATGGGGCAGGGGACGATCGGCACGAATGTGCAGCGTCGGCAGTGTGATTTGTACGTGAAGTGGGTCCACACCGCAAAACAGCAAAACAACATGCTCTTACGTAAATATGCGCATCTAACCATGTGTTCTCAACCCTATTCACGTCACCTCCTCCTGCCCTCCCGTCTCAAAAAGACGGCACAGATCGCAGGGGGCATCTCCAGGGGAGGGGAGCCCTACCCCTCCTCGCATCCCATGATCAACGGCACATGGCTGCGGCATTCGCCGAGTAGGGTCCACCGTCATGTGCCGTTGATCTTGAAGAAGCGCCTGGACCGAGCCGCGGAACCAGCTCGCCGGCACGAAGAACTACGGCTGATGGGTAATCGAGTACCAGAGCACCGCGAGCGTCCCGAGCACGAAAAGCGGGGATAGCACCCAGGTCTCGACCTTGTTACCGGTGCGGTCGATGATCGGCACTCGCGTACGGACCTTGAACGGCCAGAACAGTCGGCAGCCGCGGTCGGTGAGGCAGTCGCCGAGCAGGTGCACCAACGCACCGAGGCCGACGGAGAACGGCAGCCACACCGGCTTGTCCGAGATCCAATGATCCATCGCGAAGGTTCCCGCGACCGCGAGCACCACGATGGTGCCCCACGCCTCGATCCCGTCGCCCGGCGGGCACAGATGCAGTGCCCGCACCGCCAGCGCCAGGAGGAAGAAGACGAGCCCGAGTGTGAACCACCGTCCGATCCAGTGCTCGCCCGCCCACGTGCCATAGGAGACCGCGGCGACGAAGGCGAAGGAATGGGTGGCGTGCCGGTGCCCGCCGGAGATCCACGAGATCAACTTGCAGAGGTTGTAGGAGATGGGGCCGAGCACATGCGCGATCGTTCCGTTCGGATGATCCGCGTCCGGCAACAGCGCGGCACCCGCCGTCAAAAACACACCGAGCAACAGGTCTACGGGGCCGAGATGCCCTGACACATCCTGGATTGTCGGGTAGGTCAAGATCGCGACCGGCAGCGCCGTTGCCGCCGCCGACCAGGCCAAAGCGCCACTGGTCGCATGAGAATGTCCAAGCACCGGGTGAAGGTTAGTTCACCTCAGCATCGTTCAGCGAATGCCGGTTCAGTGATCTTGTGCGGCGGGTGAATTGGGGGATGGGCAACCCGGCAGGATCGGGATCGTTTGTGTCGCAGCGTTGATCGGCTGACGAGGCAGGCGTCGTCCGTAGCGGCGCCCACCGTACGTGTCGTGGCGATGGCGGGGGAGCGGGGCAGAAAGCGTAGGGGGAGATGGTGTTCAACGGGGGAGTTGCGTCTCGGCACTGCAAGACCACGCCCGGCTCGGAGGCCGCGTGTCGGAACCGGTGAAGGATGTCTTCGGTGCCATCATCTAGTTAGGTATAGGCAATAGAAACATTGTGCTACCTAGATGTGCGTATATATGCATATGAGCATTATTCGACTGTTGCGATCTCGGAAACACCCTGTACAACAACGGCATAGACAGGGGAGGGGTGCGAAGAAGTTCCCGCGGCAGGTCAGCGAACGAGCCGAAAGAACGCCCGAACATCCTCGACGAACAACTCGGGCTGCTCGAACGCCGCGAAGTGCCCACCGCGCTCCGGCTCACTCCAGTACCGGATATCGGTGAAACGCTTAGCCGCCCAACGCCTGGACGGCCGCTGCAACTCCTTCGGAAACACCGAACACCCGGTCGGTACGTCCACCGTGCTCGTCACTTCCCCGGAGATCCACTCGTCGACCTGCGCGATGCTCTCCCAATACAGCCGTGCGGCCGACGCACCGGTACCGGGAAGCCAGTACATCATCAGATTGTCGAGCAGCTCGTCCTTGGTGAGCGCGTTCTCCGGATGCCCGTCGCAGTCGGTCCACGCCCAGAACTTCTCGATGATCCAGGCACACAACGCGGCAGGGGAGTCAACGAGTCCGTACCCGGCTGTCTGCGGCCGGGTGGCGTGCATCCGCGAGTACCCGGATTCCCACCGGCCCGCTTCCTCGAGCGTGCGCAGCGCGTCCCGTTCCCGGTCGGTGAGGTCATCGAAGGTGGCCGGATCGGGCGGTGCCAGCGGCGGCAGCAGGTGTATCCCGGCCACATGGTCGGGGTCGAGCTGGGCAAGCCGCGTCGACACGCTCGTACCCCAATCACCGCCGACCGCTCCATAACGCCGGTACCCGAGCAGTGCCATCAGCACGGCCCAGGCCGCCGCGATGCGATCGATGCCCCACCCGGGTTCGCTCGGCCGGTCGCTGAACCCGTAGCCGGGCAGTGAGGGGCACACCAGGTGGAAGGCGTCCGCCGGATCGCCGCCGTGCGCGGCCGGATCGGTGAGCGGGCCGATCACCTTGCCGAACTCGATGATCGAGCCCGGCCACCCGTGCGTGAGCAGCAGCGGAAGCGCACCCGGCTCCGGCGATCTGACGTGCAGGAAGTGGATCCCGAGCCCATCGATCTCGGTGCGCACGTTCGGCCATGCGTTCAGGCGCGCCTCGGTGGCCCGCCAGTCGTATTCGTTCGCCCAGTACGCGCACAAGTCCTGTATGTACGCCAGTGGCACTCCTTGCGACCAGTCCTGGACGGTCTCGCGTTCCGGCCATCTGGTGGCCCGCAGCCTGCCCTGGAGGACGGCGAGCTCCTGGTCGGGTACCTGAATTCGGAAGGGCTGCAAGGTGCTGTCCTGTCACGGTCGGGCGTGCGGGTCGACGATGCGGTCGAGCGCGTGCAGATCGGAATCGAGGGTATAGAACACGCGCAGCGTGCCGAGGAAGGCGAACAGCCCACCGACGCAGAGGCCCACGATCGAGGCGAGCACCGTCTGCTGCTGGGTGGGATGGAGGAACGCCACACCCGCGGCGACGCCGAACAGCGGCACCGAGGCGGCGATGCCGAGGTAGATCCGGCTTCGGCGCGCCAGCCGGCGCAACTGGCTCGATTCCGAAGGGGAGCTGTGCCCCGCGGCGACCAATCCCGGGTAGTACCAGCGCAATACGAAGAAGGTCACCGGGAAATAGGTGTAGACGACGGCGACCGCGGCCGCGACAAAGTGCGAGGCGATCAGGTTGAACAACAGCCCGGCCGACAGATCCGCGATGTCGTGCAGCTTGATGAGGAACACCAGCAGCGCGAGCGCCCACCCAGCGAACGAGACAGCGGCGATGCGGTCGCTACAGGCCAGGGTGTCCGCTCGCGCCTTGGCCAGGGTTTGCTCGTCGTAGTGTTTGCCGTGCCGCAGCCCGTAGGGCACCAAGAACACCAGCCGGCACCAGTACAGCAGGATCGCGACACCCACCGGATAGCCGACAGCCCCCGCGATCAACCCCAGCTTGGTGAGTTGGGCCTGCCCATCGACGCCGAGCTCCATGTCGAGCAGTTTCGTGTTGTGCGCCGACAGATACAGGACGCCGAGCAGCTGCCCGAGCGCGCTCGACAGCGTCACCACGGGCATCGGCCGCATGCGCAACCGTCCGCGCAGGCTGTGCGAGGGTGGGTCGACGAGATCGCGGGCGGTCCGGTCCAGGGTGAGTTCGAGGTGCTGGGCGAGATCGGCGCCGCTGGCGTAACGATCATCGCGGTCGGGGGACAGGCAGCTCAGCAGTGCGTGGCGCAGGATCTGCGGGCAGTCCGGTGGCGCGGTGGCCGCCAGGCGCTCGTCGATCGGCTGGCGACGCAGTTCGATCATTCTGGTGAGTGAGGTGTCGGATTCGGCGAGCCCCAGCTCGTCGGTGAACGGGAGCCGCCCGGTGAGCAGCTCCCACAGCACCACTGCGAGTGCGTACAGATCGCTGCGGGTATCGAGGTCCGCAGCCGTGGTAGGGATCGTGGGATGGCAGGCCTCGAGCTGTTCGGGGGACATATACGCCAGTGAGCCGCCGAAGTAGGCGACCGGGCTCGCACCCGGAATGTGGGTGCTGAAGCTGATATTGAAGTCGGCGAGCTTGGGGTGGCCGTCGGCAGTCAGCAGCACGTTGGCCGGTTTGATGTCGCGGTGCAGGACGCCCGCGCGGTTGGCGTAGTCCAGGGCGGTGGCGAGCCGGCTACCCAGCCAGGCCACGGTTTCGGACCAGCTCAGCTTGGCCAGGTCGGCGCGGGTGAGCGAGGGCTGCGGGGTCAGTACGCCGCCTGCGGTGACCGCGGCGTCGACTGCGTCCAGCAGCAGTTGGCCGGTGCGTTGCGCGGGCGGTGTGCTGCGGACCAGGCGCAGCACACCGAGCAGGGTGCCGCCGGGCACGTACTGCATGTACATCAGCTTGAGGTGTTGTTCCTCGATCTGGCGCTGATCGAAGACGCGCACGATGTGCTCGTGGTCCAGTTGGGCGAGGGTCTGCGGTTCGCTACCCCGGTCACGCGAAACCTTCACTGCGACAAGCCGTTGCATGGACCGCTGCCGTGCGAGGAACACGCGGGCGAACGCACCTTGGCCGAGGGCGATCAGCAGGTCGAAGTCATCGATGGTGGCGCCGGGGGCGATGGTGTCGAGGGCGTTGCTGGTCGTCGCGTCGGAGAGCAGCGTGGTGCGGAAGTTCTCGGCGGAGTGGCTGCCGATGTCGAGCTGGGTGGCCAGTTGCGCCATCTGGGCGGCGAAGTCCTGCTCGTATTCGGTGAGGTCGAGTTCGTCGTCGCCGCGGCGGCTGCGTGCGGTGATCTCCTCGTAGATGAGGTCCGGCGGTAGTGGGGCAGCGTCGAGTTCGGGGAACTGCGCCCGGTACTCGGCGAGGCGTTTGCCGGTGCGGGTCTCGCGCCAGCGATGCTGCAGGTCGACCTTGATCAGCTCGATGAGGGCCGAGCGTCGTAGCCCGCTCTCGGCAGGCAGATGCGCAGCGAGGTCCGGTGGTTCGTCGGCGTCCTCCCAGGCGCTGTCGAACTCGGCAACCAGTCGCGTCAACGCGGTCTGCGTCGCCGCCACTCGGTCCATCTCCATGTGGCCCACCCGATCAAATGGCTTCCCGAGCCCCCACCCGAGGATAAACGATCACCTGCGCCGGGGCCGCTGAATTATTCGTGACCGCAGGTTTTGGGGGCATCGATGGTCGTCAGCCATCAACGCGCAACGAAGTGTTGCGCTTCGCGAGATCGTCGGTTACCGTCATACGCAACAAAAGGTTGCGAATCGAAGGAGTCGGCATGGAGTACGGACAGATCGAGCGGACGATGTACGTCGAGGCCACACCGGAGGTGGTCTACGAGGTCATCAGCAGCCCTGCACATCTCAAAGAATGGTGGCCCGACGACGTGGCCCTGGAGCCGGTTCCCGGTGCGGTCGGCGAACTCGTCTGGGGGGAGCGCGGTACTGCGGACGTGCAGATCGTCCCGATCACGGTCGTCGACGCGCAGCCGCACCGGTTGTTCTCCTTCCGCTGGACCCATCCGGCCGAGGAACCCGCCGGCGTCGGCAATTCCCTGTTCGTCACCTTCGAACTCGCGCCCTCCGGTGACGGCACCTCGGTGCGGATGGTCGAAACGGGTTTCCGCGAGATGGGGTGGGAGATCGCCGCGCTCGAAAAGGAATACAGCGAGCACATCAAGGGCTGGGACTATTTCCTGCCGAGGCTCGTACAGTGCGCGGAACGGCTGGTCGCGCGCCGATGAGCGGTGTGGTCGACGATGATCTGTGGTCCGCGATAGGGGACCCGACCCGGCGTCGCATGCTCGATCTACTGCTCACCGACGGTGAGGGGACCGCTACCAGCCTCAGTGAGCGACTGCCGGTCACCAGGCAGGCCGTCGCCAGACATCTGGGCGTGCTGGATCGGGTCGGGTTGGTACACGGCACACCCGAAGGCCGGGAACGGCGTTACCGGGTGGACGACGCCCAACTGGCCCGTGCGGTCGCGCAACTCAATGCCGTCGGATCTACCTGGGACGCCCGGCTGCAGCGCATCAAGCGCATCGCCGAGGCCATTCAACGCAGCAAACAGCAGTAATCGAGAGGGATCGACATGGTGGATATTCTGCACAGGGCCGGAGTCGAGTCGGCGTCGGTGGACGACGTCTATGCGGCCTTGACCTCGATCGAAGGCCTGGCCGGCTGGTGGGCGAGTGATACGAAGGGGGATACGAACCCCGGGGGAGTCATCGAGTTCCGGTTCACCGCAGGTGGATTCGATATGAAGGTGGTCGACCTGCAGCCCGGGAAGCGGGTGCTGTGGGAGGTCGTCGGCGGGCCCGAGGAGTGGATCGGCACCGAGGTGGTGTGGGATCTGAAGGAAGAGGAAGGGTTCACGATCATTCTGTTCCAGCATCGGGGCTGGAAGGAACCGGGTGAGTTCATGCATCACTGCAGCACCAAGTGGGCGATCTACCTGATGAGTTTGAAGCAGTTGGTCGAGACCGGAACGGGTGCGCCGGACCCACACGACGTGCGGATCAGCAACTGGCACTAGGGGATAGCGGTGACCTGTCCATGTCGACGGGTCCCCGTACCTCTCGCTTCGATCGCTCCGGAAAGCTCGCCCGGAGTCGATATCTACGGCATACTGGCCAAGGCAGCAGACCTTCTGACAGGTCAGGGCTGCGGCGCCGATAGCGGCCCGCATCGCCCACGCTCGGTTCGCAATCCTCGCGGCGAGCGCCTCTCTTTCCCGGACACCGGACTCTTCGTCTCCGTCGTTCGAGATCGATCGATGCTGCCTTGTGTCAATCAGCCCGCCGACACCGGGCTCAACCACGCCATGAAACGGAGCGAAAACCTATGAGTACCTTCGGAATTACCGACGGCAGCGAACGAGCGATCCTCGAGAACCTGCTCGATCGCAACCGCGAAGCGCTCATCGAGACCGTGCGCGGACTGTCCGAGGCGGACGCCCGCCGTCGACTTGTCGCGTCGCTGACGACTCCGATCTCGTTGATCAAGCATGCCGCGGCCGCGGAACGGATCTGGTTCCAACGGTTCTGGGCGGAGCTCGACGAATCCGAGTGCGACGGGTACTCGGGCCGCGACGAGGGTACCTTCGCGGTCGGCGACGACGAATCGCTGGCGGACGTTATCGCTGAGTACGAGCGGGCAAGTCAGCGGTCACGGGAGATCGCGGCCCGGTTCGAGCTCGATGACACCAAGGACAATCCTCGGGAGGGGAAGGTCAGTATGCGATGGACCTTGCTCCTGATGATCCAAGAGTTCGCCAGGCATGCTGGTCACGGCGACATCCTGCGGGAGCAGATCGAGAAGGGCATACCGGGGTAATCGTCACCGGGGAGCGGGCTGCGGTCCATCACCTCTGAGGTGAATGCCGATTAGTTGACATAATGTTGATTATCGGCGCAGAAACGGGTGCGATAAATGGGGCTCGTACAGCGGGATGTTGTTGGTATGTGCAATGTTTCGTCGATACCTGCTCCAGGTCCGCCCGGACTCCTCCGCGCCCTGCTCTACGCCGTCAGTCTTGCGCGGGTTGGATCAGTGTCGATCTCCCCTTGGTCGGATTTTCGCCGATGTAAATATTCCGGTCTGCGCCCGCTCTGAGCGGAAAGTATTGAGCGGGTTCCGGATTGGGTATTTGCGACCTCTCCCCTGGGTGCACCGCCCTACCGTTGAATCGTCACAGTGACGTTTTGAAGGTAGGGCGGTGGACCTTGAATTCTGTTGGAGGGCAGCCACTCCGGTCAGATTCCGTTGCCTATACCGTAGTAGCCGCCGAGTAGGCGCCGGCGCCGCTCGCTGTCCACGTCGGTGTCGGCGATGGTCGGCCTGGTCGTCTCGGCATCCTTGTCCGGCTTGTCGCTGTTCTTGCGGAAGATGCCCATGGCGTTCCTTTTGCCTTTCCTGACCCTGGTGACTTCGTTGTCTGCCAGTGTTGTTCGGGCGTACCTCGTACCGCATCGGTCGCAGGGATAGTCCGCCTACGCCGCGGCGGGTACGTTTCGCGGTGGTGATCTCAGGGTTCGGGTCCACCTGGCATGCCACCTGTGGGGCCAGATGTTATTGACTGGCTCTGTTTTCAGATACCAGTAGTCGGCCATGCTGATCCGGTGTTGATTCGCCGGTTGGTCGCGCTGTATGTCGGGTTGTGGTTGTACGGGTTCTCGATGGCTGTGATGGTGCGGGCCGGGCTCGGGTTGGATCCGTGGGATGTGTTCCACCAGGGTGTGGCGCACCATGTGCCGATCAGTTTCGGTGCGGTGACGGCGGCAACCGGGATTGTGGTGCTGCTGGCCTGGATTCCGTTGCGGCAGCGGCCCGGTCTGGGGACGGTGAGCAATGTCGTGGTCATCGCGGTGTCGGTCGATGTCGGGTTGTGGTTGCTGCCCGCTTGGGAGGCGATTCCGGCGCAGGTGGTTGCGATGGGTGCCGCGGTGGTGCTGAACGCGATTGCCACGGTGTTGTACATCGGTGCCGGGATGGGTCCTGGCCCGCGTGATGGACTGATGACTGGACTGGTTCGCCGTACCGGTGTATCGGTATGGAGGGTGCGGACCGTCATCGAGGTGACGGTGTTGTCGACCGGCTGGTTGCTCGGCGGCAGCATCGGGATCGGCACGCTCGTCTACGCGTTCGGGATCGGTCCGCTGATCCAGCTGATGATCCCGGCGGCGAATCGGTACCTGCCGGGCTTTCATGCGAAGCCGACGGATGAGCCCGTCATCGTCCCTGCGTGAACTTCACGATGATGCTGTCGGCTACTCGCGAAATGCCGGCACCACGTCCCATGATCTTTTACCGGGTTGCCCCTCGAGGTGATGGCGGACTCCCCCGCCGTCCTGACTGCTGGCAGGAAACCCTGCCATAAAACGTCACTGTGACGTTAAGTGGGGTGTGGGCCGGGTCCCTATAGTTCCGTAGATTCCGTGAGTTTCGCCGGTTCGGCCGGTTTCGCCGGACGCCACCGCCGCCAGGCGCGCCCCATCATCACCAAGACGATCCCGATGACGGTGTGCAGTGCCCACAACGCCAGCCACGGCCGCAGGAATCCCTCCTCGGTGTACTGGCCGCGCTCGCCGACGCAGTACAGCGAATAGTTGGTGCTGCGTCCTTCGGAGTCGTGGAAGGTGTCGGAGACGACGATCGGTTCTGTGTACGGGGCGTCGCAGAACAGTGGTGCGGTCAGCTCGGCTTCGCCGGGCCAGATGGCAATCGGGAGCAGGAAGCCGAGGATGCCGGTGACACAGACGATCGCGGCCAGTGTCGCCAGGATCCCCGGGGACCGGCGCGGGGCGTCGTCGGAGACGTGCTCGTCCACCCGGTCCGATCGATACTCTTCGCTCATAGCTGCTGCATCCGTAGAAATGTTCCGGCACGGTCGAATTGGGCGACCATCGTGGTGCGCGGTGAGGTGACGTGCACGCTCAGGAGAAGGTCGGCGTCGACGCGGCTGACCACGATCGACGAGACATAGCCGTTCTCCACCCCGGTCCGGGTGAGCGCGGTGTCGACGACCTCCTCGAGCCTGAGCAGCCCGGAAACGTCTCGGACATCGAATGCTTCGCTGTCCAGGTTGTCGAAGGCCGATACGTGCACCGGTGTGGGGCCGTGCAGGGTGCCGTTGGCGAAGGTGTAGTCGTCCTGTTGATCCGGCCGGCCCGGCACGCGGATACGCACATGGACGGCGCTGTCCTTGATGGCGAGGTTCTTGTTCTCCGTGAGGAGCCGGTCGACCTGTGGTGATCCGACCTGCACGGTGAGGCTGTGCGACTCCGGTGCGGTGAGCAGCATGACGGTCACGTGGATGTCGGGGGTGCCGAGGCGTTGCCGCAGGGTGTCGATGGCGGCGGTGGGCAGGGCGGAGACCAGTCCGCCGCCGCGGGCCTGGATGGTTTTTTCGAAGTCGGCGCGGTCGACCGCGCCGATGCAGCCGGTGGTGACGGCGATCAGGAGTGCTCCGAGTGCGGCCACGAGCAGGGAGCGACGGTGTGGCATGGGCTGCATCGTATAGCGCTGGGGTGTCGGGAGATTGGTGTCGGTGTGGATGTTAGGTTCACCAGCACTGGGCGCTCGTCCAGTTGGGTCGGGCTGGCTGGTGTGGAGGCATGGTGCGGAAGACGTCGCGTGTGGTGATCGCGTGTGCGGCAATGGGTGTGGTGTGGCCGGTGAGTGGTGCTCCGGTGGCGTCGGCGGCTCCCGGATTCGGTGAGTATGTCGCGCTGGGTGATTCGTGGGCGGCCGATGCGTCGCTGACGCAGGCGACGGGCGAATTCGCGCCGCTGGGGTGTGCGCAGAGCCGGGGTAGCTATGCCAAGCAGGTGGCGGCCGCGTTGGCGGTCCCGGTGTTCCGGGATGCGACGTGTGGTGGGGCGATGACGGTGAATATGACCGCGCCGCAGCAGGTCCCGTTCGGGGTCAATCCCCCGCAGTTCGATCGGCTCACGCCGTCGACGGATCTGGTGACCCTCGAAATCGGTGGCAACGATGCGAAACTGGCGGTGACGGTGCAGCAGTGCCTGACCGCCGACCCGGCCGTATCGCCGTGCCTGAACACGCTCGTCGCCGACGGCGTCGACCAGATGTCGGTGAACATCGCCGCGGCGGAACAGAAGGTGACCGCATCGGTCGAAGGGATCCGGCAGCGCGCACCTCAGGCACGCATCCTGCTGCTGGACTACTTCGAAGGAGTCAGTACCGGTCCCGGCTGCTTCCCCACCGTGCCGATCTCCGACGCCGACGCGGACTGGTTGGGTCGCAAGCTCATCGAGTTGAACGCGATGCTGGCCCGCGTGGCCTGGGCAACCGGCGTGGAACTGGTCGACACCTACAGCACCAGCTCCGGCCACGACGGTTGCCAGCCGCCCGGTACCCGGTGGGTCGAAGGTCTGGTCCCGTGGTCCAGCAATCCGCCGGGACCGGCGGTGCCGTTCCATCCCAACCAACTCGGCGCCGACCATCAGGCGCGCAGCGTGCTGGCGGTGCTGGGACGGTAGTCCCGAAGTCGCCGGCCCGGCAGTTTGCGGCCTGTGGTCCGCGGCCTGCGGTCGACCAGTCGCCCTTCGCACCCAAGCTGTCCCACGAGTGGCACACCACGGTGTACCCCTCTCGGCGTTTGACACGGCCATGTGCCACTCGATACCGGCATGAGGCCTGTGAGGTCGGGCGTTCGGGTGACACAGTTCAGGCCCACATCGGGGTGCGCTGCGGCGGTTCGCGGATCTGGTCAGTGCTGCCGCCGTTAAGGGCTGAGGCCGGTCGTCTCCCGATGGAGCTGCGAAGGGCTCAGGCCGGTCGTCTCGCGAGGAAGCTGCGAAGGGCTCAGGCCGGTCGTCTCGCGAGGAAGCCGCGATCGAATAGGCGTCGGGTTTCTGGAAACCAGCGGGGCGCGGCGGCAGCCCGGCATGCTTTTCCCACTGGAGGTGAGAAGGCCGGACCGACCAGCACTGGCGCTGAACCCGCCGTGGGTTCGTTCATGCCGGGGCGGGCACGCTGCGATGGGCTGCGTATTTGCTGCAGCGCATAGGACACGCGTGGTGCTCAGGTGGGCGACGGTCCGGGAGCAGTCGCGCAACGTTCGGGCAGTCGCTGATTGTCGCGAGGACAGCGGTGATCGGTGACCGTAAAGTTCGGCGCATGGCGTTCCACCTCGAATTGCGACCGACTCCACCGTTGCAGTTGACTCCGGAATGCTTGGTGCACACCGGGATCGCGCGTCTGTTCGTGACCGGCATGCTCGTGCAGGGTTCCGGCGCTCCACCCGAACAGTTCGGCTTCTTCATCCCCACCGCGACACCGTTGCCCGTGACCGCCACCGAACCGCAACTGCTGGCCGAGGCGCACCTGATGACCGGCATCGCCACCTCCACCTCCGGCAACTTCCCGTTCGGTGTCGAGCACGTTCAGGCCGCGTATCTGCCGGACCCGCGTGGCGGTACCGATCGCTGGTTGTATCTCAGCGGTGCCGCGCACGTCGGGCGGGAGATCCGCCTCGGGTATCGAGTGACGGTCGTGTCGGTGTGACCGTCGCGTCTCACCCAGCCAGCGTCTGGGTGTCACACAGGAGGACGCCACACAGGAAGCGGCGCCTTGCACAGCGTGCTGCGCCCGGCCCTCAGTTCGCCGCCCGCGCAACGCAGCGGCGAACTGCTGCTGGACGTCGCCGGCCGCCGTCATCGTCTGCCGACCCGTTCGATTCGATGACGCCGTCTGTGCGTGGCGACATCGGCGGCGAACGCTGATCCGCCGCATGACGAGCCGCGGAATCTTCAGCAGCGGGTTGCCTCGTTGTCTTGTTTCGCTTCGAGGTGGACGTCGCCTTTGTTGTAGGGCGTTGTGCGGTTGACGTACTCGTCGGGTACCCGGAATTTGATCACTCGGGTGCATGGCGTGGGCGCGGCACAGCTGGTGTGGACCTCGAGTTCCGGTGTCATCGCGAAGTTCCGGTCGACTGTCAAGGTCAGCATGAAGGTGCCGTCGTACTCGGGGTAGCCCTTCTGGATGTCCTCATAGCCGAACCTCTTGTTGACGAGTTGCACAGCGGTCTGCTTCGAGGTCGATGCCTGACTGTTGCAGAACAGTCGACCCTCCACCGAAACGCTCTGCCGGCTCATACGGAACTCGGCGGCAAAATGTGTGCCGGTCGAGGCGAGTGGCGTGGCCGCAGCGGTTGCCGGAAGCCATGCGGTGGTGGAACCCGAAGCGAGCAGAACGATGGCGGCGAGTCGGTAACGCATTGTGAAGTCCAATCTGTGCGGTCGGGACGTGACAACGCGGAGCAGATCAACTTTCCTCGATTCCGCGGTACGGCGGCGGGTTTCCGTCGATTCCGTTGACTCCAAACCGCCGGTGCGCGTGTCCATCGCGGACTCGAGACCGGCTCCCGAGGCGCTGGCCTCGTGTACAGCGACGCCGATCAACCAGCGGAACCACCGGAACTGCCCGCTTGCCGACGACCGCGCATCTCGTGGATGATGCGCCGGTCCCATTGCGGCGCAAGGTAAGGAACAGCCTCATGCGAACCCTGTATGTCGTCGCACATCCGGAGTCGACTCATCACGTCGACGGACTTGTCGGCGGCTGGTACGACTCACCACTCACCTCGGCGGGGTTGCATGCCGCGACGAAGATCGCGGTGGCGTTGCGCTGTGCCATCCCTGAGCAGGACGCTGTCCAGGTGTACTCCTCGGATCTGCAACGGGCGGCGCAGACAGCCGACGTCATCGGCGAGCAGTTGCGTGTCCGGCCGGTGCTCGATGCGCGGTTGCGGGAGAAGTCTTACGGTGCGGCTGAAGGCAAACCGCAGGAATGGTTGCGGCAGCGGTTCATCACCCCGCCTGCGGTGGGCGAGCGGCTGCGCCACGATGAGGGCATTGCAGGGTCGGAGACCATGTACGCGTTCGGCGAGCGCGTTTATGCGGCAATGGACGCGATCCTGTCGAGCGACTGCGCACATCAGATCGTCGTGACGCACGGCGGCGCGATCACCTTCGCCGTGGCGTCGTGGACGAGGTTGCCGATCGACTCACTCGCGTACGCCAGGTTCAACGGTCCGTCCGGCAGCATCACCGAACTCCGGGAGGACGACTACTTCCACAACCGTCAGGTCGTCCGGCTCGGCGACACCCGGCACCTCAGCTAGCCGGTACCGCGGTCGTCGCGTTCTGATCGACGGCAGGTTCGGCGGCCGCGCGGGTGACCGTCACCCAGGTGTTGTTGACCGCGGCGTTGCCGGAGAAGGTGTCGGTGAGTGATGGGTCGTGCAGGAGGTTGACGTTCGCGCCGGGCAACGCCGCGGCCACCGACCAGCCCACGCCGGGCTCTTGATGACCCCACCCGTGCGGGATGGCGATGGTGCCCGCACGGATGTCGTCGCTGACTTCCAGGGGCACCACGATCGCACCGATCGGTGAAGTCACCGTGACGGGTTCACCGTCGGTGAGTCCGCGCGCGGCGGCGTCGGTGGAGTGCATGAGGGCGGTGCAGCGGTCCCGTCCTTTCACCATGGCGGGGACGTTGTGCAGCCAGGAGTTGTTGCTGCGCAGGTGCCGACGGCCGATCAACTTCAGGTCGTAGCCGTCGACTGGCGTGGTGATCGCATTACCGATACGGGCGTCGTCGAGCACGGTGCGCGCGGCGGCGAGGAAATCCTCGGGTGCCAGGTGCACCTTGCGGTCCTTCGTCCCGAGCAACGCGCGCAACCTCGGTTTCAACGGACCCAGGTCGATACCACCGGCGGAGGCACGTGCCTTACCGACCGTCAGCGCTTTGCGTCCCCGCCGCAGCACCCCGTATGGACCGGCAGCCACTCCGGCCGTCGCCAACCGCACCGGACCGAACTGCTCGAAGAGACTGTTGAGTGCGCGCCTGGTGAATCGGCGGGCCGGTATCGGGACCAGTTCGGTGATCAGTCGCGCCAGGATCTGCCAGTCTTCGAGCCCGTCGGCGGGGGGGGCGAAGACGCGGGCGTCGTAGCGCAAGTTGTTGCGCACGCTGAACACCGGGAACAGGATGTTGACGTCCTCGCGTTCGAGCGGGGAGATCGGCGGCAGGATGATGTCGGCGTGGCGGGTCGTTTCGTTGATGTACATGTCCACGGCGACATAGAAATCCAGCGAGTCCAGGGCCGCGCCGAGCCTGCCGCGCTGCGGTGTGGACAGTACCGGGTTGCCCGCGTAGGTGATCATGGCTCGGATCTGCCCGTCACCTTCGGTGAGGATCTCGTCCGCCAGTACCGCTACCGGCAGTTCGGTGCGGAACGACTTGTAGGTGCCGGAACGGTCCGTCCACGCGCCGTAACCCATTGGCAGATACTTCGCGAACCGGGCCGCGTCGATCGGTGGTGTCGCGAACATCTGCCCACCGACGCGGTCCAGGTTTCCGGTGACCGCGTTGATCGTGTTCACCAGCCAGTGGGTGAGTGTGCCGGTCACCTGCTGGCACACCCCGATTCGCGCGTACAGCACCGCTGACGAGGCGGCGGCATGGTCGCGGGCGAGCGTTCGGATGGTGTCGGCGTCGATGCCGGCGTGCGGTGCCATCTGCTCGGGTGTCGCCTCGGCGACCAGTGTGCGCAGGTGCTCCCAGCCGGTGCACTGCGCGCGGATCGCGTCTTCGTCACACAGGTTTTCGGCGATCAACACGTGCAGCATCGCCAGCAGCAGATACACATCGCCGCCCGGGCTCACCGCCACATGCTGATCGGCCAGCCGTGCCGTCTCGGTGCGCCGCGGATCGATGACCACGACCTTCCCGCCGCGACCCCGCACGTCCTTGATGCGCTGCTTGGCGTTGGGCATGGTGGTGATCGACCCGTTCGACACCGCCGGATTCGCGCCGAGGATCACCAGCCGGTCGGTGCGGTCGATATCGATGACCGGCATCAGCACATTCGATCCGAACATCCGCCACGCCACGAACTCCTGCGGGAACTGATCGATCGACGACGCCGAGAAGAAGTTCCGGGTCAGCAGCACCGCGCGCAGCAACGCCCCATAGATCACCGAGGAACTGTGTGCCGCCGGATTTCCCAGATACATGCCGATCGCGCTCGGCCCATACGCGCTGCGCACCGCCCGCAACCGCTGCCCGATCTCACCGAACGCCTCATCCCAGCCGATCGGCTCGAACCGGTCACCGACCCGGCGCACCGGTGTGCGCAACCGATCCGGATCGTGGTGCAGCCCGCCCATCGCCGTGGCCTTCGGGCAGATGTATCCCTGCGACAGCACGTCCGCAGGATTGCCCTCGATCCGCGTCACCTGCGGTCCCTCGACGGTAACCAGGATTCCGCAGTGTGCCTCGCACAGCGTGCACTGCCGGGCAATGGTCGTAGCACTCATAGTGTTTCGCCTTCTGCCGGTTCGCTTGCCACAGGCTACCAAGCAAACCGTAGGTACCACTATGTTCGTGGGGATGCCGAGCGGACATGAGCAGGTGGCGTCGGTCCTGCCTGTGATGATTCATTGCCCGCGCGTCAGCGCTTCGGCTGTGATGGCGCGTCCGAGATGACTCTCCGCGAGCGTCCCGAGCGCTGTGCCGACCCGGGTATGGGGGCCGGTCGGGTTTGCGGGCTAGGCGGTTAGCATGGGGGCGAGGTATCGGCGCGCGAAGGTGCGGGCCTGTTCGTCGCTGTCGAGATCGATCGCGGTGGGTGGGGTCAGCAGCAGCGATGCCGCGATGCGGATGTGCAGTTCGGCGACGGTGCGCAGATGCTGTTCGGTCTCCGCGGAAAGCGGTGCATCGCCGTAGAGTTCCTGTTTCCACACCGCCACGATGAACTCGCAGACGATCCGCACCAGGGGCCCGGCGGCGGTGGTCAGGGCGGGCAGGATCGTGTCGGGTTCGGTGTCGAGCAGCCGGCGCAGCACCGGATGGTTGCGCAGGTATCCCAGTGTGTAGACGGTACTTTCGGCCATCCGGTCACCGATGTCGGTGAGTCCGGCGACCGCGGCGGTGCTCCCTTCCAGGTATTCGCGCAACTCGTTGTGCAGCACCGCTTCGGTGAGCGCGTCCTTGGTGGCGAAGCGGCGGTACAGGGTCGCGCGGCCTATTCCGGCGCGTTTGGCCACGTCCTCGACCGTGGATCGGCGCCACCCCACCGTGGCCATCTGATCGACCGCCGCGGCGAGGATGCGCACGGTCAGCTCGTCCGGATCGGCAAGCAGCGCGAGCACCTCCGGATCGGGGCTGGTCAGCGTATCCAACAGTGTGCCCTTGCTCACGTGCGTCACCAGCCTCCTTGTTCTGAACCGTGCCCCCACACTATCGTCCGATACACAGAGACGCAATTTGTCTCACATGTCTCAGTGTTGAGGAGTGTGGTCCATGTCTGCCATCGCCCCCGCGATAACCCGATATCTCCAGCGCGTACGCGCCACTCGCGTCCAATTGCTCGCCTTCGTGATGGCGGTGTGGTTGACCAGCAACTTCCCGGTGGCCTTGGCGATCAACCCGAGCTTCCCCACCGAGCACGCCCACGCGCGCACCGTGCACTTGCTGTTCATCCCGATCACCGTCAACGGCTGGCACGCGGTGTTCCACCTGGTGACCGGCGCCGCCGGGCTCTATGCCGTACGCACCCGACGCGGTGCCACGACCTACGCCGCCGCCGCGGCGGTGATCTATCTGGCGACAGCGTTTCTGTGCGCGATGGATTGGACGGTCATGTGCCGGTTCATGGCCGTGGACACCTTCGGCAATGTGGTGCACGCCCTCGAAGGACTCACTCTCGCCGCGATCGCGGCCTACGCGCTGATCGGCAACAGCGCTACGCGCGTTGCCCGCACGCCTCACTCGGTCACCACTACGGAGCCCTCATGACCAAGTCGACAACGCCCGCACGCACCTTGACCGCCACCGACGGCATTGAGATCGCCGTCTATGAAGCCGGCCCACCAGAGGGGCCCACCGTGGTGTTGATCCACGGCTACCCCGACGACCATCACGTGTGGGACGGTGTGGTCACACTGCTCGCCGACCGATTTCACGTCGTGACCTACGATGTACGCGGGGCGGGGAACTCCGGGCGGCCGAAAAACACTGCGGCCTACCGGATTTCACAATTGATCGAGGATCTGCACACCGTGCTGGCCACGACCGCACCCGACGGGGCGCATGTGCTGGCCCATGACTGGGGATCGATCTGCGTGTGGGAGGCGGTCACCGATCCACGGTTCGCCACCGGTATTCACTCGCTGACCAGCATTTCCGGGCCCTCGCTCGACATGCTCGGGGTCTGGATGCGCCGCGTCCGCCACCATCCGCGCGCCATCGCGGCCCAGCTGCGCCGTTCGGCCTACACCCTGGCCTTCCAATTGCCCGTCGTCCCCGAACTTGCCGTCAAGGCGGGGCTGGTAGCGCGAGTGGTCGCGGCCTCGAGCCGACCAGGCGAGCCCGCCGGGACCCCCGCGCACACGGTGACGGTGGGTGACGCCGTCGACGGAATCGGCTTGTACCGCGCCAACCTGGCGCGCCGGGTACTGCGCCCGCGGCCGCGTTCCACCGTGATCCCCGTCCTGGTGCTCGCGCCCGTCGATGACGTCAACATCAGTGTCGCCGCGCAAACGGAACCGCCGGCGCCGTTCGCGGCGAACTTGCGAACACAACAGATCGAGGGCAACCACTGGGTGATCACCCAGCGCCCCGCCGTGGTCGCCGAGCGCTTCACGACCTTCATCGATGACCTGGCCGGGTCGCGTTGACCAGCAACACACGTCGAGCCCGCCGGTTCTGATCTAGTTGCGCTGCGTCGGATTTGCCACCCGGGCGCCACCGTCCGCCGAGTGATCGGCGGCGCACCGCGCAAGAGCGGGCAGCGGTTTCGATCGCCGTTTCGACGAAGGCGCGCGTGCCTGCGCCGCTGAGCGCCGGCTGCCGCGATGTCGGTCGCGGCAGCCGGCGCTGCTGGGGACGAACTCTGTCCGGCCGGAAAACGCGCCGTCGCAGGCCTGTTCGGCGCTCATGTTGCGCGCGATGCAGACATGCATGCACTGCATGAAGGTGCCTCGAACGGCATTGGCGCGCTTGATAATTCATCGTCTGCACCAGGGGTTCCACGTGAATCAGCCGGACTGCGAAACCTTGCGAAGCAGGACAGAACTCAGCTGTCCTTGCGCAGCGACTCCCGATAGCTCGCTTCGATCTTCTCGCGCAGATTCTTTTCGGTATGCCGGACCGCCGGTCCGATGAACGCCTGGATCACTCGGTCGAGGGCACGCCCGGCGAGACCACCCGGCACCCGGTAGTCGGCGGTGGCGCTGACCTTCGTGGTGTCGGCGCCCAGCTCCGCGAAGTCCCAGCGGATCTGGCCTTCGATCCCCTTGATCGCGCGCATCGTCACCCGGGCGCCGTCCACCCATTCGATGGTGTCCGCACGCAGATGCAAGGTGGTCGGGCCGAGGTGCAGAGCGGTATCGAACACCGCGCCGACCCCGGAGGTCTGCTCCCCCACCGGGGTGAAATGCCGTATCCCGAACATCCAGTCCGGCACGTTCCGATAGTCGGCGACATAGGTGAACGCGAAATCCACCGGCGCCGCACACGTCGCACTGTGCTCGACATGGCCCATCTGTACCCCTCCGGCCGCTCGGGTCCTTCCTTCGACCCTAAGCCACCCTGGCGAACCTCGCCCGCGAAGTCCGCTGCCTGCCAACCACTTACACCCGCCGGATAGCTACGCCCACCTCGCCGGCCGACGCCATACATGGCTGAGCCGGATCTGGGCTGTAGCGCCGACGGGGTCCTCGTTGCCCACGCTCGGTTCGCAATCCACGCGGCGATCGCCTCGGCGACAAGCCGTCCCGATATGACCGGGCCTGCCACCTCTGAAACCGACGACAGGTGCCCGCCGCACGAATCACCCCGGCCGATAGGGTCGGGTAGTGACGTGGACGGTGGGCTTCGACCTGGATATGACGCTGATCGACTCGCGACCGGGTGTCAGCCGGGCGATCGATACTCTCGCGGCGGAGTTCGACCTCCCGATCCGCGGTATCGATTTCGCCGACCGGCTCGGACCTCCGCTGGCCACGCTGCTCGTCGAGGCGGGCGCGCCGGAGGAGCTGGTTCCCGCGCTGGTCACCCGCTACCGGGAGTTGTATCCCAGCATCGTGTCCAGCATCCCCGCGATGCCGGGCGCCGACGCCGCATTGGCCGCGATCGAGGACCGCGGCGGGCGCGTGCTCGTCGTCACCGGCAAGCACGAACCGTTGGCGCAGTTGCACATCGATGAACTCGGCTGGCGGATCGACCACCTCGCCGGCGACCTGTGGTCCGCGGGCAAAGCCTCGGTGCTGAAGCAGGAGCGGGCAAGCATTTTCGTCGGCGACCACATCGGCGACATGCGCGGCGCGCAGACGGCGGGGGTTCTTGCTGTCGGCGTCACCACCGGCCCTTGTGACGCTGCGGAACTGCGTGCCGCGGGCGCGGACGTAATCCTCGCCGACCTCACCGAATTCCCGCAGTGGCTCGCCGAGGAACTCGGTCCGATCGCCGACGCGGGCTGATCGAAGCAGCGTGGCGCACAGGGTATTCCGGACAGTTGCACCGTCAGTTTCCCTGTCGCTAGCCTGCACACCAGTCGCCCACCGCCGGCGCGCATTCTGAGAGGAGAACGAATCAATGGACCGTTTCACCGACAGGATCGCCGTGGTGACGGGCGCGGCCCAGGGCATCGGCGCGGCCACCGCGCTGCGACTCGCCATCGAGGGCGCCGCCGTCGCGGTACTCGACCGCAACACCCCCGACGACACCCTCGAGCAGATCAGCCGCGCGGGCGGCACCGCCCGCGGCTACGTCTGCGACGTCACCGACCGCGACTCCGTGCAGTCGGTGTTCGACCGGATCGCCACCGACCTCGGCGACCCGCACATCCTGGTGAACAACGCGGGCATCACCCGCGACGACCTGTTCTTCCGCCTCGCCGAAGACGACTGGAACGCCGTACTCTCGGTCAATCTGACCGGTGTCTACCACTGCACCCAGGTCGCCCAGAAGTACATGGTCGCCCAGCGCTACGGCAAGATCGTGTCGCTGTCGAGCCGCTCGGCCCTCGGTAACCGCGGCCAAGCCAACTACGCCGCCGCGAAAGCGGGCATCCAAGGCCTCACCGCCACCCTCGCCCTCGAACTCGGCCCCTACAACATCAACGTCAACGCCGTCGCCCCCGGCTACATCGCCACCGCGATGACCGCCGCCACCGCCGACCGCGTCGGCATGACCCCCGAAGACCACCAGCAATCCGTCGCCGAACGCACCCCCCTCGGCCGCGTCGGCCAGCCCGAAGAAGTCGCCGCCGTCATCGCCTTCCTCGCCAGCGACGAAGCCTCCTACGTCAGCGGCCAAACCCTCTACGTCAACGGCGGAGCACGCTGACCAGCGGGACATGAGGGCCGGGTGGCCCCGCGCTCCCCGCTCGCCGACAGGAGGCAGGGGTGCGGAACCACTGCGTCGACCATTCCTACGGTTGCCTACAGCCGCACGTCAGACTTGCTCTCGCAACCGCGCATCGAGGGCCGGGGTGGAGGTCACCGCAACTCACCCCGGAAGTGCTGCGGCCCACCTCACCACGGGACCGGACCGTGCCGGTCGAAGTAACCACCGGTGGGTCCATCGGGCCCGAGCGTGGCCAGCGTGACGATGGCGTCAGTACCTTCGGTGAGCGTCTGATACCCGGCATGACCGTTGAAATCGGTTGCGGTGTAACCGGGATCGGCGGCGTTGACCCGCATGCCCGGTAGTGCTCGCGCGTACTGCGAGGTGATCATGTTCAGCGCCGACTTGGACGAGGTGTACGGCAAATTCAGCAGGGTCGATTCGAGCCTGGCCGGATCGGAGGTGATGGTCAGCGAACCCATGCCGCTCGACACCATCACGATGCGCGGTTGCGTCGCCGCGCGCAGCAACGGCAGGAACGCGTGGGTCACCTCGACGGGTGCGAACACGTTGGTCTCGAAGACCGCACGGAAATCCGCGGCCCGCGTGTCTTCCGGAGCATGGAACGCACCTGAAATGCCCGCGTTGTTGATCAGCACATCCAACGTCGACGTCCGCGCACCCACCGCCGCCACGGCGGCCGCGATCGACTCCGCCGAGGTGACATCGAGCTGCACGAATTCGACATTCAACCCCGCTTCGGCGAGCTCGACCGCCGCCCGCTTACCGCGCTCGGCGTCACGCGCACCCAGAAACACTTGCCACCCCAATTCGCCGAGCCTGCGGACTGTTTCGCGACCCAGCCCCTTGTTCGCTCCGGTCACCAGAGCGGTTGTCATTGCGTTCATGCACTAAGCCTCGGCGCCCACACCCCGCCTCACCAGGGCCGAATTGTCCTGGGACCAGCGGTACCACCCCGCGTGGTGCCCGCTGCGGGATGATCGAGCGATGGACCGCTCCGAACTCGCCGCGCTGCTGCGTCAGGCCCGCACCCGGATACAGCCGCGCGACGTCGGCCTGCCCGCGGGCACGCGCCGTCAGGTACCCGGACTGCGCCGCGAAGAGGTCGCCCAGCTCGCCGGCGTCAGCGTCGACTACGTGG
Source organism: Nocardia suismassiliense (assembly GCF_900269665.1). Lineage (GTDB taxonomy): Bacteria > Actinomycetota > Actinomycetes > Mycobacteriales > Mycobacteriaceae > Nocardia > Nocardia suismassiliense. The sequence continues at coordinate 4,851,062 of NZ_LT985361.1, read as the reverse complement.
TCCGCCTCGAACAAGGCCGCGGACCACACCCCTCGACCGCGGTGCTCACCGCCCTGTCCCGGGCACTGCGACTCGACGACAACGACCGCGACCTGCTGTTCCGCCTCGCCGGATCGGCACCACCGCAAGCCGGCCGGATCGCCCAAGTCGTACGGCCGAGCGTGCTGCGGCTACTGGACCGCATGGTGGACCTGCCGACACTGGTCATGTCCGCCAAAGGCGATGTGCTGGCCTGGAATCCGATGGCCGCCGCACTGCTCGGCGACTTCTCCGCCGTGCCGCCCGCCCGCCGCAACATCATCCGCGAATGTTTCCTCGGCACCGAACCCGGCCGCGTCCGCTTCACCCCCGAGGAACTGCACTCCGTCGGCGCCTACGGCGTCGGCACCCTGCGCAGCGCCAAGGCCCGCTACCCCGACGACCCCGACCTCGACTGCCTGATCACCGAACTACGCACCCACAGCAGCGAATTCGAACAACTCTGGCACGAACGCCCCTTCATCCAATGGCGCAGCGCCACCAAAACCATCGACCACCCCGAACTCGGCACCCTGATCCTGGAATGCGACACCCTGCTCGTCCCCGACGCCGACCAAACCGTCGTCGTCTACTCCGCCGCCCCCGACACCCCCGCCGCCTCCGCCCTGGACCTACTCCGCATCACCGGCACCCAACAATTCACCGACCACACCTGAGCGCCAGGGCCAGTGCGCACCTGGCGGCGACAGGACGGGAATGCCCGGAAGCTCCAGCGCTGGGCTGATCAGTTCACCGTAGACGCCACGGCAGTGGCACGACCGAAAGCCCACGGCTGTGGTCAACCGTCCCACTGGTACGAGCTGAACCTGTTGCGCACCAAGCCACCCCGGCAGCACGGTAGCGAGGGGCCGCCCCAAGCCACGCCCGGTTGCAGACCCACTGTCGAGCCGCGCGTCGCAGTACCCCGAGGCCGATGAGGCCATGTTTAGACCGAGGCAGTTGCACCCAGTGACGCGCGTGCACGGCTGTTAGCTTCGGAGTATGGAAGCCTCGACACCTCCGGACAACTCAGGCTGTGCCGCGGCCTACGATCCGATCGCGAAAGCCTACGCCGCGGAGAACGCGACCAGTCTCCTCAACGAGTACTACAACAGGCCCGCGATCCGCGATCTGCTCGGTGACGTCTCCGGTAAGCACGTGCTCGACGTGGGGTGTGGCTCCGGCCCAACGCTGCTCGACTTGATCCAGGGCGGAGCTACCGCCGTCGGAATCGACGGCAGCAAAGCTCTCATCGACATCGCCCGCGACCGCGTCGGAAGCGCCACAGAGCTCTACGTCGCAGATCTAGCTCAACCGTTGCCCTTCGACGACTCCACCTTCGACGACGTCGTGTGCTCTCTGACCCTCCACTATCTCCAGGACTGGCATTCCCCGCTAACGGAGATCCGACGGGTGCTGAAGCCCGGAGGCCGCCTGATCCTGTCCGTGGAACATCCGCTCGTAATGTGGTTCACCGACCTCCAAGCAGGCAACAAAACCAACTACTTCGCCACACGGCCCCGGCACGTGACGGACATGGCAGGACAAGACGCCGACCTGACGTTTTGGGACCGGTCACTGTCGACCATGTTCAAAACATTCTCCGACACCGGATTTCGAGTGACCCACCTCGACGAGCCCGGCCCCGCACCAGAGGCGCTCGAGCGGTTCCCCGAATTCTTTGAAGATAGGGACGACCCCCGATTTCTGGCCTTCCTGTTCCTGGTCCTGGTCCCGGAAGCTTGATCTCTGCACAGATCCGGTCCTGCCGGTCAACTGCAGAACCGATGGTGCCCTAGCGTCGACCTCCGTGACTCAGGCGGCCCCGTCGTGCAGCCCAAGCAAAGGAGGCCCGGCCCACTGGCCCGAGCCCCCCGAACCGCCGAAACTATTTCTTGTCCGCGACCAGCCCATACTCCTCGAGCATGACCCCGATCTCGGTCGACTCCAACTTCTTCATCAACTTCTTCCGCAACACATCCGGCCCAGGGATATGCAGCTCGTCCCCGTCGCGTAGTCGACTCGTCGCGGCCAGCAGCTTGCGCACGTCATAGGTCGAGTTGTAGACCTCCGGCACGCCACGCTCGATCCCGAGCAGCTGATACGACGCCTCCATCGCGGTGCGCACCGAGTACTCCGTGGTGAAAATGCAATCGCGGGTCGACTCGGCGAACTGACCGATGAACGCGAAGTTCACCGATCCCTGCGGCACCACGTCGGGGCGGTCACCGGCCTGACGCGGCATGAAGAACGCCGTCACATACGGCATCATCACCGGCACGCATTTCGCCGAATTCGCCGCCAGCTCACCGATTTCGGCTTCCGGCACACCCATGTGGTAGAGCCATTCCTGGGTGATTTCCTCGCCGGTGCATTCGCTCATCGGCTTCTTGACGTAATCGCCGGGCACATCCACGAACAGCGAGTAGATCCAGACCACGATCTGATCCTTGGGCTGCTGCTTGAAATGCGGCTGCCGGTTCACCGTCCAGCTCATCAACCAGCTCGAGTCCTTCACGGTGACGATGCCGCCGGTGACGACCTTCCCGCTGAACGGATCACGCTTACAGATCTTCTGGATATACCCGGGGATGCGCTCGTCGAGTGTGGTGACGGTCGCCGACTCCCATTTGGTCTCCGGAATATGCCCACCGAACACATCGGGGTGCCCGAACGCAGGGTCCTTGGCCGCGATCCGCCGCCACAGATCCCACGCCGGCGCCGGACCGTCGAGCAGCCTCGCCGGCGTGTGGTGATCGCCGTCGTTGGAGTTCTCGGTGAGCGAACCGATCGTGGTGAACAACAGATCGTTCTCGCCCAGCTCGACACTGCCCTCGGTGCCCTCCGAGACCCAGTGGATCTTGGTGGCCTGCTTGCGTTCCCGGGTCAGATGGAAGTCGATGTCGGTGATCTCGGTATCGAACCGGAACGTCACGCCCTGATCGAGCAGCCACCGATACAGCGGCAATACCAGCGACTCGTACTGGTTGTATTTGGTGAACTTCAATGCCGAGAAGTCGGGCAGACCGCCGATGTGGTGGATGAAGCGATGCAGATACAACTTCATCTCCAGCGCGCTGTGCCACTCCTCGAAGGCGAACATCGTGCGCCAGTACAGCCAGAAGTTGCTCTGCAAGAAGTCCTCGCCGAAGACCTCGTTGATGCGCTTGTTCTCCATCTCCTCCGGCGCGGCGAGGAACACCTTGATCATGTCCTTCTGCGCCTTGTTGCTCAGCGTGAACAAGCCGTCGGTGTGCGCGTCCTGACCGCGTTTCTCGGTGGCCCGCTGCAACGAGGAGTTCGGGTCGTCCTTGTTCAGCCAATAGAACTCGTCCAGCACACTGGCCCCGTCGATCTCCATCGACGGCACCGACCGGAACAGATCCCACAGGCATTCGAAATGGTTCTCCATCTCGCGGCCACCGCGGATCACGAAACCCTTCTTCGGCTCCTTGATGCCGTCGAGCGCGCCACCGGGCAGCTTCAACCGCTCGAACACGGTGATCTTGTCACCCGACATCTGACCGTCCCGGATGAGGAACGCCGCACCCGACAGCGAGGCCAGCCCCGCCCCGACGAACCACGCCGTCTTGTCCTGCACACCCTCGGGCTTGCGCGGCCGGGCAAAGGCCTCATAGTTGCCGCTGCTGTAGTACATGTGACCCCTCTCCTGAAAATGGTTCGGAATTACTTGCCGCGCAAACGTTTACGAGTACTTGTAGAACCCTTCGCCGCTGGACTTGCCGAGCTTGCCTTTATCGATGTAGTTGTCCTTGAGCCACGCCGCGAGCTTCTTGCCGTCGTCGTCGCTGTTGACCAAGATGTTGTACGGAGTGTTGAGGCCGAGGACGTCGATCATCTGGAACGGCCCGAACGGGGCGCCGGTGGCGATACGCCAGGTCTTGTCGACCGCTTCGGGATCGGCATAGCCGCCCGCACTCAACGCCATCGCGGAGTTCAACAGCGGCACCAGCAGCGAGTTGACCACGTAACCGGCCTTCTCCTTGTGCAACTCGATCGGCACCATGCCGATCGCCTCGGCGAACTCGGCCACCGCACGGAACACCTCCGGATCGGTGTCCTTGGTGCCCATCACCTCGGCGGTGTTGTAGCGCCACACATCGTTGGCGAAATGCAGCGCGAGGAACCGGTCGGGACGCCCGGTGGACTCCTTGAGATCGCTCGGCAGCAAGGTCGAGGAGTTGGTCGCGAAAATGGTCCGGTGCGGGGCCAATTCGCTCAGCTTCTGATAGGTGTCCTGCTTGATCTTCACCACCTCGGGCACCGCCTCGATGACCAGGTCGGCGTCCTTGACGGCCTCCGCCAGATCAGCGGTCAAAACAATGGAATCTGCGGCCTTTTCGGCTTTGCCGTCACCGGCGCCATCGACCTCGTCGCGGTAGATCGACACCAGCTTGGCGAAACGCTCGTTCGCCGCCTTCAACGCGTTGTCGTTGATGTCGTAGGCCGTGACCTCGAATCCGCTGAACGCGGTCTGGAATGCGATCTGCGAACCGAGGACCCCGGTACCGAGAACGGTCACCTTACGGATGCTCATGGTGTTCTCCTTCCTGCCGGAGGCGAGGTTCGCCCCTCGACGTCCACTCACTGGATCGAGGCGAAGAAACCCGCCACGATCTGGGCTATCTGGTCATGCAGGTCACCGGTCGCGTCGCGGCCGGGATGCGCGCCGGTCGACGGCCGGGCCAGGATGAGATGCAGCACAGCGAATACACTGCGTCCCGCTAGCAATGCTCGGGCGAACAGATCTTTCGCGTCGGCCTCGGAAGCTGTCACACCCGCGGTGAGCCGTTCGGCGATCATCGCCTCCAGCCGGGCGACCAAGGCGAGACCCTCGGCGCGGTACTGCTCGGTGGGTGCGCCGAAGAGCAACTCCCGCTGATACGCCACCGTGTTCTCCACGCGGCGGTCCGCGGCTTCCAGGATCGGGCGCACCATGGCCTGCACCGCACGCACCGGATCACCTTCCGTGCGTGACTCCTGTTCGCCCAGCTCGAGGGCGGTGCGGAACTCCTCGTTGTAGACCATCAGCAGCAGCTCGCCCTTGGACGAGGCGTACCGGAACAACGTGCCAGCCGCCACGTCCGCGCGATCGGAGATCTGCTGAGTGGTGACACTGTCGAAACCACGCTCGGCGAACAACGCGGCCGCGGCCTCGAAAATGCGCGACTGCTTGTCCCGCATGTTGCGCACCCGGCGGCCGGTGGATGCCGCTTCCGGCGTGGTCATCACCGCAACACCTCCAATAATGAGTGGACTCATTTCTGAGCGTACTCCGAGTTATCCAGTGGTCAACCCCTGGACTCCTGCCGAGGTACCCACTCACCCACCGATCACCGCTCAGCCCGCGTAAGGAATCGCGCAGGCTGCCCGACTGCGGCGTTGCCCGTTGTCCGCCGGCTGATTGATGGCTCATCGCGTGGGTCGAGCCGGCGCATCGACTCGCGCGCCGGGTCACCTTGGTGCATCGCCTTTCCTGCGGTGCGGTCAGCGACCGAACGTCCCGCCCATAGCGTCTGAGCGGGCTCGTTATCTCGAGCAGGTCGGCCCTGGCCCCCGGGTCGACTCGGGCCAACTGTTGGAGGCTGGCTGCCGCGCGCATCGAGAAGGCCGGCGTTCCGGCATCGCGGTCACCACGACGATCCGAAACAGCGCGGCGTGGCGCACAGTAGGACGCCCCGCACGGCAGGATCCCCGCAGTGCGGTAGCGCACCAATGCGCTGTGCCGCACCCGCCACCACGGCGATCCTGTCGGTGAAATGGCGTAGACGTATGCCGCCCATTCGGAGCGGGCTGCTGGGTCGGTGCTGCATGCGTCAACGACCCTGCCGCGCAAGGTTTCGCCAGGGCTTTCGTGTGCCCACCAACACCTGAATAAGCAGTGCGCATACTAGAACCCTTGGGGCAGTTCACAATTGGAAGCCGACCGGCGTTGTGCAATGCGACGATTATCGAGCAGTTCGCCCAACCGGCCGCCACTACGCCGATACCGTGAAACAAGGCCATTCCGGACTCCGAACACAGGGGGTCGCGATGTCGAACGAGGATCGTGCTCTCGCGGGTGTCGATCGCCGGGACTTCCTGACGCGGATGGCCTGGTTCGTGGCCTGCGCGGGCGCGGGATCGCTGGCACCGGGCGCCATCACACCCACGGTGGCGCGTGCGAGCCCGTTCGCCGCCGTCGACGCCGTGGTGCTCGATACCCTGCGCGGGGTTTGCGTGATGGTGTTCCCCGGACCGGACGAATGGTCCCGAGTGCAGGGCACGCCGCGGCCCGGGCCGGGTCCGATCGAGGTCGGGGGCGGTGAGTTCATGCGCGGGCTGTTCGACAACTATTTGGCCGCAGGCGATCAGCTGACCAGACCGCTGGCCCTGGGTTTCGCCCAGGCGTTGGACGAGCTCGGCATACCGGCACCCCAACTGCTGGGTGTCACTCCCGAGCAAGGCCGGCGCATCGATCAGGCGCTGGGCTACCGCTACTCCGATCGCGTGCTGCCGCTGTCGGTTCTGCTGGCGCTGGCGCTGAACTTCGGTGCGTTGCTCGTCGCGCCCGCCACCCTGGTCGGACCGCTCGGGTCCCCGTTCGCCCGGCTGAGCCTGCACGACAAATGCCGTGTCCTCGAGTTGCTCGAACGCCCCATCCCTGCGTTGGTCTCGATCGTCGACCGCGCACTGCCCGGGCCGTTGCGCGGCACGGGCACCGGATTCCTGCGCTTCGCGGGCGGGCTGATCCTCGAAGCCGCCGCCTTCAGCGTCTACTCCGAAATGGAGATGTTCGACCCGGTCACACGCACCGTGCCTGCGCGGCCACCGTCGTGGGAGATCACCGGGTACCGCCCGGACGGGTTGGTCGAGGGCCATCCCGAGCTGATCGGCTATTACCAAGGGCGCAGGGAGGTACCGGCGGATGCGTGATGTCATCGTGATCGGCGCGGGCGGCGGCGGCCCGGTGATCGCTGCCGAGTTGGCCGGGCGGGGGCTGGATGTGCTGCTGCTGGAAGGCGGCCCGCGCCACGCCGCACCCCGATCGCAGTGGTCGCACGCGGAGAACGACGCCAACAACCCCAACGACGGTTTCCTGCGTTTCGGTCCGCAAAATCGCCGGAAGCCGGGCTGGTTCCGGGAGTGGGCGTCGAACCTGTACGCCTGGCAACTATCCGGAGTCGGCGGCACCACCGCCCACTATTTCGGCAACTGCCCACGCCCGTATCCCGGTGTCTTCCAAGGCTATTCAGGGCCGGACGCCGCAGCCTACGATCGCGAACACGAATTCCCGTTCAGCTACGCCGAATTCGTGCCCTACCTGGAGTGGGTCGAGGCGACCCTGCCGGTGCAGACCGCGGCGATGGGCACCAAGGAAGCGCTCACCTTCCGTGGCTGCGAAAACGCCGGATTGTCCGTCCAGACCTCACGCAACACCACCAACATCGCGTTCCGGCCCCAGCAGAACGCGATCCTCCAACCAGGCGGCAACGCCGGACGCACCGACCGCGCCGATCTGCTCACCTATCCCGCCGCGACCGGCTGCACATTCTGCGGCCACTGCTTCCAAGGCTGTTACGAACCGATCCACGCGCCCCGCAATCTGGTCGCCAAACGCTCCACCGACAACAGCTACATACCGCTCGGTCTCGCCGCGGATGCGGTACGCCCCGGCGGCAAACCGGTCGAGTTGATCGCGGACTCCTTCGCCACCGCGATCACCTCCCACCAGCGCGGCAACGAGGTGGTGGCGACCGGGGTGACCTGGCGCAACAACACCACCGGTGAACAGTTCACCGAAGACGCCACCGCGGTGGTGCTGGCCGGCGGCGCGACCGAAAGCCCCCGGCTGTGGTTCAACAGCGGCCTGCCCAACCCCAACGACTGGGTGGGCCGCGGCCACACCGACCACTTCCTCGACTGGGTCGTCGGCGCCTTCGACGAGTACACCGGCAACTCCAAAGGCGCCAACTCCGCCGCCCGCATCGAATTCCCCGGCCACGGCGGCATCGAGAACGTCGGCCTGACCCCCGCCGTCCAGGCCTTCTCGATGTGCCTGTCCGACAGCGGAGTTCGCGGCGTCTACGACAACGGCCGCGGCCCGACCGGGCCTTGGGACGGGCGCGCGGGCCGCCTGGTCGGCAACGAACTACTGGATCTGCTCGCCGGCGGCATCGACCACCTGCTGAACTTCCTGGTCATCACCGACGACCACNCCATGTGCTTCTTCACACGCACGCGCACCACCCAAACCCCCCCCCCCACCCCCGCGCCGGCCGCCCAAGAGTTGAAAAAGACCCCCCCCCCCCCCCCCCCCCCCCCCCCCCCCCCCCCCCCCCCCGCCCCCCCCCGGCCCGAAAACCGAACCCGCCATGGTGTCCCGCCAATAGCGCTGCTTCACGATCAACGGGACACAGCGGCCAGCCCTTCTCGCACCTTGCCGCCGCTATGTCCCGTTGATCATGTATCCCTACCTCGGAGAGGCCTACGCCTCCTTGTACTTCCGGAGGTACTGCCCCGTCAGCGAGGTGGGGTGGTCGAGTAGCTCGGCGGGGGTGCCGGTGAACACCACTTCGCCACCTGCCTTGCCGCCATCGGGACCCAGGTCGATCACCCAGTCCGAGTGCGCGACCACGTCGAGGTTGTGTTCGATCACGACCACCGTGTTCCCGCGGTCCACCAGACCATCGAGCAGCGCGAGCAGGGTGTCGACGTCGGACATGTGCAGACCGGTGGTGGGTTCGTCGAGCACATAGATCGAGCCGGTGTTCTGCAGCTGGGTGGCGAGTTTGATCCGCTGACGTTCACCACCGGACAGGGTGCTCATGGCCTGGCCGAGACTCAGATAGTCCAGCCCGACCTCGTTCATGGTGCGCAACTTGGCATTCAGTGCCTTCTCCGAGAAGAACACCAGCGCTTCTTCCGCGGTCAGTTCCAGCACGTCGGCGATCGACTTGCCGCGCAACGTGAGTGCGAGCACGTCGTCGGAGAAGCGGCGGCCGTCGCAGGCGTCGCAGTGGGTGGTGACCGGATCCATGTAGGCGATCTCGGTGATGATCACCCCGCGACCCTCGCACTGCTTGCACGCTCCGGCGGAGTTGAAGCTGAACAGCCCCGGCGACTCCCCGGTCGCCTTGGCGAACAGTTTGCGAATCGGGTCCATCAACCCCAGGTAGGTCGCGGGCGTCGATCGCGAGGACGCGGAAATGGCCGACTGGTCGACGAAGATCGCCTCGGGATGCTCGACCACGAACACATCCCGGATCAGGCTGCTCTTGCCGGACCCGGCCACCCCGGTGATCGAGGTCAGGATGCCGGTCGGGATTCCAACAGTCACATCCTTGAGGTTGTGCAGGTCCGCGTGCTCGATCAGCAGCTCACCGGTGGCCGCCCGGAAGGTGTCCTTCACGCTGAACGGCCTGCGCAGTCCGGCGCCGGTCGGGGTGTCGGCGGCCCGCAGTTCGGCGAAGCTGCCTTCGAACACCACCTGCCCGCCGTGCAGGCCCGCGCGTGGCCCGACATCCACGACGTGGTCGGCGATCTGGATGACGTCGGGGTCGTGCTCGACCACCAGCACCGTATTGCCCTTGTCCCGCAACGCCTTCAGCAGGTCGTTCAACCGGCCGACGTCGCGCGGATGCAGCCCGACGCTCGGTTCGTCGAAAATGTAGGTCATCCCGATCAACGTGCTCGACAGATGCTTGATCATCTTCAGCCGCTGTCCCTCACCGCCGGACAACGTGGAGGTCGGGCGGTCCAGGCTCAGATAGCCCAGCCCGATGTCGGCGACCCGCTGCAGCGAGGTCCGGATCGCGGCGGCCAGCCCGACCGCGGCGGGGTCGGTGATCTCGTCGAGCACCACCATCAAATCGGTGATCTGCAAGCCGGCCCAGTCGGCGATATTGCGGCCGTTGATCTTCGTGGCCAGCGCTGCCGCGTTGAGCCGGGCGCCGTGACAGGTCGGGCAGATCCCCTCGGTGAGGAACTGCCGCATCTGCTCGCGGGTCTTCTCGCTCAACGTGGAGGTGTCGCGTTGCAGCCTGGTGCGGGTGAACTTGGTGGCGATGCCCTCGTAATTGGCCTTCCACGTGCCCTTGGCGAAGGTCAGTTCCACCTTGCCGCCGGAGCCGTGCAGCAGATCCTCGAACTCCTCGGCGGTGTAATCGGCGAGTTTCTTGTCCGGATCGAAGCGGCCCGAATTGCCGTAGAGCTGCCATTCCCCGCTGCCGACCCCGTAGCCGGGCAACAAGATCGCACCCTCGTTGAGCGACTTGGTTCGATCCAGCAGCCGATCCGGATCCGCGCGCACCGTGATACCGAGGCCGTCGCAGTCCGGGCACATACCCTGGGGCACGTTGAACGAGTAGTTGTAGACGAAACCCGCTGAGGGCGAGCCGAACCGGGCGAACATCGCCCGCACCATGGAGAAGATGTCGGTCATCGTGCCGACCGTCGAGCGCGGGCCGCCGCCGACCGGCTGCTGATCGATGATCACCGGCGCGGTCAGGTTCTCCATCGCCTCGGCGTGCGGGCGTTCGTAGCGGGGCAAGAAGTTCAGGATGAACGCCGGGAAGGTGGCATAGAGCTGGCGCTGCGACTCCACCGCGATCGTGTCGAACACGATCGAGGACTTGCCGGACCCGGACACTCCGGTGAACACGGTGATCTTGTTCTTGGGGATTTCCAGCGACACGTCGCGCAGATTGTGCTCGCTGGCTCCCACGACCCGGATGACATCGGTGGAAACAGCGGATTCGGCAAAAGGCATACCGATACCTTGCCACCAGGTACCGACATTTTGTGCGGTGAATTGTGACGCAGATCACACTCGATTTTCGCCTTGCCCCCTACCCTCGTGGCGTGCGTGACGATCCCTACTGGAACCACAACACCCACTACCACCGCTGGCTGCTCGCGCAGATCCCCGCCGAGGCTCGCACCGCGCTCGACATCGGTTGCGGCGACGGCCTTCTCGCCACCAAGATCGCCCGCCGCGGCCTCACCGTGCACGGCGTCGATGTCGATCCCGCCATCCTCGCCGCAGTGCCGCCCACGCCGAACCTCACCGTCGACAAGGCCGACTTCCTCGATCTGCCAGGCACTTTCGACTTCGTCACCGCCGTCGCGAGCCTGCACCACGTCCCGCTCAAAGACGGCCTCACCGCCCTGCACCGGCTCGTCGCCCCCGGGGGGACCCTCGCCGTCGTCGGCCTCTGGAAGTTCGCCTTGCGCACCGACTTCCCTTACCTGGCGCTGCTGCCGGCCATCGTGGCCTTCGACGCCCTGCACCGGCCGAAACGCGCCGACCCCGACGCCGCGATGCGCGACCCGGACGACACCTATCGCGAGATCCGCGCCTCAGCTACCGAAATCCTGCCCGGTGCGCGGATCCGCCGCCGCCCGCTGCTGCGCTACACCCTGCTCTGGCGCAAACCCGCCTAGCCCACCCGACGCACCCGCACCCGACAGCATCGGCCCACCACGCGCGAGATCGAGCGCCGCCACCTCGCTCGCGCAAGAATCCGCCTGCCACAACGCGCGACCCCTCGCTAGCGATACTCCGCCGCGATACAGTCGTGGTATGCCATCGTCTCGGGAGCCGAAAACGCGGAAGGTCACCGTCACGCTGCCCGAAGAACTCGTCGCGACGCTCGAGGGCTGGCGCGAAGGTGGCCGGATCGAATCGGTGTCGGCGTTCGTGTCCGAGGCGGTCCAGGGCCGGATCAGCCGGGCGCAGTCGCTGGCCAAGCTCGAACAAGTCCTCGGTGGCCGCCCGCCCCTGGATCTGATCAATCGCGCCCGCGCCGTGCAGGGTCTACCGCCGTTATCCGAGGAGGAGGCTGGCAGTCCGCACGCCGGCGCCGCGTGATCTCCGCGGCCCTGGGCGGTGTCGTCTTCGACACCGCCGCCGTCATCGGGTTCGCCAACCAAGCCAACTATGCCCAAGCCGTCGTATGGGCGACCGTGAACGCGGGCAACACCATCGTCGTGCCCGCCACAGTCCTCGGCGTAGCCCGCGCCCACATCCCCGCCGATAAGCTCGACATCCTCGCGGCGCTGCTCGAACTGCCACACACCATCGTCCCGGTCTTCGATCGCGCCGCCGCCGAACACCTCGGTGCCGCGCTCGCCGGCAGCTCCAACGCCGAAGCCCTGCTACCAGCAGGCCACGCCACCCACGAAGCCATCGCCCGCGACTGGCCCTGCCTCACCGCGCGCCCGAAAAAGCTGCGCCAACTCGACTCCCGCGTCATCATCGACCCGCTGCCCTGACCCGACCACTGCGACCGGGGTGCGGCGTGGCGCTCGCGGTGCACTGGTCGCTGAACCGGCGGTCGCTGGCGGACCGCCTTCCAGCAGCACACCCAGCCAGCAGCAGCGCATCCAACCCACGCCCGGCCAGCTCGGCGGCGATCACCGAGCCGTCGCCTGCGCCGAACCCACTACGCGTTCCGCGCCTACCGCAGCGCCGCATGCCTACCTGCCCGACTTCGCCACGGTCACAGGCGAACTGGATGGGCAGCGACAGCTCGACTGGCGACCCGCTGCAGCGAGGTCCGGTGCGAAGTTCGGCCGCCTACATCGCGGGCCGATCCGGAGCCCCGGCCGCGCGCCGACCGGACCCGCGCACCCCGCCGGTAGCAGCATTCCGCACGCCACCTGCGGCAACCCGCTCAGTAATCGCGCGAACTCGTCGATACCCGATCGCGCACGCTCCGCGAGTGGCACATGGCTGCGGCATTCGACGAGAAGACCTCTCCACGGTGTGCCACTCATCCACCGGGGCCGGGAACTGCGCTGGGCCGCAGCTGACAGGCCGGCTCTGCACGCACACTTTCTGATTTCCCGCAGACGGAATCGCATGCGATTCGGTATGCGCCACATCAAAAAGTGTGCGTCGCTACATCCGGTTCAGCGCAGCAGCTCGATCACGGGTGCGAACTGCTCCATGCTGTGCTCGAGCACGGTGATGTAGCTGAAGCCGTATCGGTCACGGTGCGCGCGGACGCGCTCGGCGATCTCCTCGGGCGTTCCGATCAACAACGTCGGCAACTCTTCGGGGTGGTCGGCTACATCATCGGGTAGCGCGGGACCGAACAACTCCAGTACCGCGGCGCGTTCCTCCGGCGGCACCACCCGCTGGATCAGGATGTTGAACTCCACGGTGTCGGCGCGCGGACCGAGCAGGCCCCGCACATATTCGACCTTTTCGCCCATCTCGCCGATGCCGGCCAGGTGCAGCGGCCCGCCGTTCTCCGTCGCCGACGCGCCCGGGAACGCGATGATGTCGGCATGCTCGGCGGCCAGGCGCAGGAGCCGGTTACCCCAGCCCGCGAGCAGCAGCGGCGGACCGGACGGTTGGGCGGGGCGCGGCTGATATTCGGGGTCGGAGAACAGGGTGCGCAGTGTGGTGACCGTACGTGCCAGGTGGTCGACGCGCTTGCCGCCGCTCTCGAAAGGGATTCCCGCAGCCTCGAATTCGGCCTGCACGTAGCCCGCGCCCAGGCCGATCTCCACCCGCCCGTCGGTCAACTGGTCGGCACCGGCGATGTCGCGGGCCAGCAGCACCGGGTTGTAGAACGGGGCGTTGAGCACGAAGGTGTTCAGCCGCACCCGCTCGGTCGCCTCGGCGGCCAGGATCATCGACGGGAACGGCGCGGGGCACCCGAGGTGATCGGCTACCCCGATCACGTCGTAACCCAGTTCCTCGGCCCTGCGGCACTTTTCGATCCAGTAACCCCGGGAGTCCGGCGCCACCATGTTGACACCGAACCGGAATGCACGCTGTGCGGTCACACCGTCCTGTCTACCAGCCGGCGCGGGGCACAGCACGCCTGCGATCCCGGCAGCCGTCCCCGATCTGCCCTACAGTGGACGCCAGAGATTTGCTGCTCTCCCGCTGATGCTCCGCCACCTGATCCGAGAGGGGTAACCAGATGACTGAGCTAGATCCCGTGGTGCAGGAATTCGTGGACGCACTCAACGCCAACGACCAGGACCGGCTCTACGACGCGCTCACCGACGACGCGACCATGTCCGACGACGGCGTGGAACGCAATGTCCGGCAGTGGACCGACTCAGAAGTATTCGGCAGCAACGGCCACATGCAGGTCGAGTCCATCGGCGACGGCGGCACCGAACTCGTCGCCGACTACACCAACTCTCGCTGGGGCTCCATGCGCACCAGCTGGCGCTTCACCGTCCGCGACGGCAAAGTCGCCCGCTTCGAAACCGGCCAAGCGTGATCGTGCGCCGAGATACGCACTCTTTCTCGGGATCCGCACTGGTCAGGGGCGTCCGTAGTCAGTGCGGATCCCGAGAGACAGTGCGAAGGGTCCTCGGTGCGGCCTTGCCCGCGCGGTACCGATCTTGACATCCTGAGCCTCGTGTTCGACGCGCCCCGTTACGGAACGGGCTCCCTGGCTGATGTGTTCCCTTCGCTGCTCGCCGGATTCGGGGTGCCCGGCGAGACCGATCGGCTCGGTCTGGGCATTACCGCAGACCGGGTGTGCGTGCTGCTCATCGACGGGCTCGGCGCGCACGCACTGGCCGCCAACTCCGCTGCGGCACCGTTCTTGTCGAGCCTGGCCTCGACCACGCTGACCGCCGGCTTCCCGAGCACCACCGCCACCAGTCTCAGCTCACTCGGCGTCGGCGTGCCACCCGGCGAACACGGCATCGTCGGCTACCTGCTGCGGGCGCCCGGCCAGGAGCGCCTCGTCAACGCGCTGCGCTGGCAGCTACACGGCGACGGTCAGCGAGTCGACCTGCTGCGCGAACTGGTGCCCGAGCAATTCCAGCCCACCGCAACGGTATTCGAACGCGCCGCGACCCACGGGATCACCGTCACCCAGGTCGCCCCGAACTACCAGAACGGTTCCGGACTGACCCGGGCGTCACTGCGCGGCTGCGAGTTCCGCCCCAACTTCTCCATCGGCGACCTGATCGACGGCATCGGCACCGCGATCCGCGCGGGCACTCGCTCACTCGTCTACGCCTACCACGCCGATCTCGACACCACCGGGCACGTACGCGGACCGTCCTCGGAGGCTTGGCTGCTCGAACTCGCCCACGTCGACCGCCTCGCCGCCGAGATCGCCGAACGATTGCCACCCGGTGCCGCGCTGCTCGTCACCGCCGACCACGGCATGGTCGAACTCGACGAACGCATCGACTACGACAGCCTCCCCGAACTACGCACCGGCGTACAGCAATTGGGCGGGGAACCCCGTGCGCGCCATGTTTATACAGAGCCCGGCGCCACCCCCCACGTCGCCGCCGCCTGGCACGACATCCTCGGCACCGACTTCGCCATACTGTCGCGCGCCGAAGCCATCGACCGCGGCTGGTTCGGCCCCGTCGTCGCCCCGCACATCGCCGACCGCATCGGTGACCTCGTGGTCGCCGCCCGCGGCACCAGCGGCATCATCCGCAGCGGCGCCGAACCGATTCAATCGATCATGCTCGGCCACCACGGCTCCCTCACCCCGGCGGAACTCGATATCCCGCTACTCACCTTCCGTTCCTGAACGGGAGATGGTCCAACCCCGGCCGCCGGAGCGCCACCCGCATCGCCCACACTCGGTTCGCAATCCACGCGATGGCGACACGCGCTGATGTCCTTTGCTGCCGAACGAGAGGTCACAAGGGACTGGTAACGAGAGATGACCGGGGACCGCTGACTGCACCGCGTAGCCCGTGCCGGGCGCCAGCTGACACTCGCGAAACCTGCCTGCACTGCGCGACCCGCCGACCCCAGGCCGAGACACGCGGACGGTCAGTGGCTCTAGGCTGGAGGCGATCACGCGGACGGCCGCGCGACGAAGCATCCAGGAGGAGCACATGAACGCCACGCTGTCACGGACCGGACGGACCGGTCTCGCGATCGCGGCGGTCGCGCTGATGCTCGCCGGCTGCACCGACGTCCAGCGCGCCCTCAACCGCGGCGGCGACACCCCGTGCAACGAGTACGTCAAGCAGAACCAGGACGAAAAGCGCATGACGATCACCAAATTCGTCAAGCAGCAGACCAACGACGAGCGCGAACCCGCGGGCACCGTGGTCGACGCGACCATGGTCTCGGTCGACCTGCTGTGCGGCGGCCAGCGCAATGCCGAAACCCCCATCAAGAACGCCGACGTCGCAGGCATTTTCATCAACAAGTGAGCCATCCGGCAGTCGATGCAACACCGCATAGACTGCCGATCAGGGGTGTGCGGCCAGCCAGTCGTTCGCGCGCTTACGCGACGCCCGCGACAGCCACGCATCCTGAACGACCTCGGACAACTCCCGATAGGTGAGCTCACCGATTCGACTGCCGCGCACCAGCACCGACGGATGACCGTCGAAATGCGCGGTGGTGAAGAACGGCGACCGCGAATCTTGCACCAGCGCCTGCTTATCCGATTCCGACGGCACCCAGAACACGATTACATCGCTGTAGCGTTCCCCGGTCTCCGGATCGAACGCATCCGGACGTGGCGTGCGAAAGAATACGAAGGACTTCCCGCCCACCTGATACACGGCGTTGCCCTTGGGTCCGTCGATCCGTGTCACAAACGGCATGGCCGACGCCAGTTCGTGCACGTCGGCGACCCGGGCCCGCCGCGAAACGGTAGCCATCCCAGCAGCATAACGACGCACCCCGACATCGCGGCGCATACCGAGGCGCGCATACCGGCGCGGCGGACGCACATCTCAACGAAGCGGCGGATGCACTGGGCGTCCCTCGCCACCGAGCAATCGGCCGGATCGGCATGCCGGCACCGAATCGGCATGCCGGCAAACGCGCCCACCCATCGCAGCGCATACCGAGCCGCGCATTCTGGCGCGGAGGCACAGAGCGCGCAGTGCCCGATATCGCCCGCGAATACCACCCGCGCATACTGTCTGCGGCGATTGCGGCAAACGCACCCGCCACGCCGAGCACGACACGGCCCCAACCAATGGGGACCGTTCGGTTTGCCGCCAATCCCTCCCGTTCCGGTCGTGCGTACGCCAGAATGAGAGAGCGAATGTGAGCTCACACGACGATGGGGTTTCCCAAGGTGGCACAGTTCCGCACCCTGACCCAGCAGCGGGCCGAACTGGAGAAGGAATGGGAGCGCTGGGCTACCGCTCCGAGTATCGCCACGCCCCCGGCCCGAACGACCTTGCTACGCACCGACGTCGCCCGCTCCTGGCAGCGTTCGCTGCACAGCGTCGACCCGTCGGTCACCGTCGCGCCCGGCCTCGACGACATCGGCGACACCTGGGCGCGCTCGCCGCTGCGCAACCCGATCACCGAACTGTCGAGTGACCTGCGCGGCATCACCGAGGACGCGGGCTATCTGGCCGTGGTCACCGACGCCGACGGCACCATCATGTGGTCCTGCGGCGACCGCACCCTGCGCAGGCAGGCCGAGAACGTGAACTTCGCCCCCGGCGGCTGCTGGGACGAATCGCACATGGGCACCAACGGACTCTCCCTCGCGCTGCACGACGACCGCGCCTGCTCGGTGTTCTCCGCCGAACATCTCGTCGCCGCCCTGCACGGCTGGGTCTGCTACTCCGCACCCATCCACGCCCCCGACGGCAGCCAGGTCGGCGTGCTCGACCTGTCCAGCTCCTGGGACCGCTCACATCCGGCCGTGATGACCTCGGTGCGAGCCTTGGTCACCGCCGTGGAAACCATGCTGCGCGTGGCCGAACCCGCACCGACCCCGGGCGTGCGCCTGGAATGTCTGGGCACCGCACGGCTGATCCGAGACGGCCGCCCCGTCCCGCTGCCGCCGCGCCAGCTCGAGATCCTGGCCCTGCTCGCTCTCGAACCCGACGGCTTCACTCCCGAGCAACTGCACGCCGCCGTCTACGGCGACCGTGCCGTGTCCACCAGCACCCTCAAAGCCGACGTCTCGCACCTGCGCCGCGCCACCGGCGGCGAGATCACCAACCGCCGCTACTTGTTGACCGGCCCGGTCGCCTGCGATGCGGTGGACTTGCTGGCCGCCGTCGCCGCCGGGGACACCACCTCGGCGGGGTGGCTCTACCGCGGCCCGCTGCTGCCCGGCTCGGACACCCCCGGCGTGGTGCAGTGGCGCGCGTATCTCGATGTCGGGGTGCGCAATGCGGTGCTGGCCAGCGACCGCGCCGAACACGCGGTGGCCTTCGGTGAACGCGCACCCGGCGATATCGAGGTGCACGAGCACGCCCTGCGGCTGCTGCCCCTGGACGATGTGCGCCGCGCCGTGGTCGCTGCCCGGTTGCACACCGCGCTACACAGCTAACCCCTCGTGCGCGAGGTTGACCTGCGCACACCAACCTCGTACCAACCTTCACCGGTCATAGTGGCCCTCTCAGAGTGATTCTGTGAGGAGCGAGTGTCATGATCTATGCCAGACCGGGGTCCGACTCCGGCATCGTCAGCTTCGCCACCCGCTATGACAACTTCATCGACGGCGACTGGGCCCCGCCCATCGAGGGCCGCTACTTCGACAACGCCTCGCCGGTGGACGGCGAAACATTCTGCGCGGTAGCCCGATCCAGCGCCGCCGACATCGACTTGGCCCTCGAAGCCGCGCACGCCGCCACCGACGGCTGGGCCGCCACCTCGCCCGCCCAGCGGGCCGCCATTCTCAACAAGATCGCCGACCGGATCGAGCGCAGCCTCGAACCGCTCGCCGTCGCCGAAACCTGGGACAACGGCAAACCGGTCCGCGAATCCCTCGCCGCCGACCTACCGTTGGCCGTCGACCACTTCCGCTACTTCGCCGGCGCCATCCGCGCCCAGGAGGGCCGAGTCGCCGAGATCGACAGCGACACCATCGCTTACCACTTCCACGAGCCGCTCGGCGTGGTCGGCCAGATCATCCCGTGGAACTTCCCGATCCTGATGGCCGCGTGGAAGATCGCACCCGCCTTGGCCGCGGGCAACTGCGTGGTGCTCAAGCCCGCCGAGCAGACCCCGGCCTCGATCCTGCTCGTCATGGAACTCATCGCGGACCTGCTGCCGCCGGGAGTGCTCAACGTGGTCAACGGTTTCGGGTTCGAGGCAGGCAAACCGCTGGCGTGCAGCCCGCGGGTGGCGCAGCTGGCCTTCACCGGCGAGACCACCACCGGGCGGCTGATCATGCAGTACGCCAGCGAGAACATCGTCCCGGTCAGCCTCGAACTGGGCGGCAAGAGCCCCAATATCTTCCTGCCCGACATCATGGCCGCCGACGACGCGTTGCTGGACAAGGCGATCGAGGGTTTCGTGATGTTCGCGTTCAACCAGGGCGAGGTGTATGCCTGCCCGTCGCGCGCGCTGATCCACTCCTCGATCTACGACGAGTTCCTGGCCCGCTGTGTGGCCCGCACCGAGGCCATCATCGGCGGCGACCCGCTCGACGACGCCACCATGATCGGCGCCCAGACCACCGCCGAACAATGCGAAAAGATCCTGTCCTACATCGACATCGGCAGGGAGGAAGGCGCCCGCGTACTCACCGGAGGGGAAGCCCGCAAGGTCGACGGACTGCCCGGCGGCTGCTACATCCAGCCCACCATCTTCGAGGGCGACAACACCATGCGGGTGTTCCGGGAGGAGATCTTCGGACCGGTGGTCGCGGTGACCCGGTTCGACACCGTCGAGGAAGCGGTGCGCATCGCCAACGACACCTTCTACGGTCTGAGCGCCGGCGTGTGGACCCGAGACGGCAGCACCGCCTACCGGATGGGCCGCGCCATCAAAGCGGGAAGGGTCTGGACCAACTGCTACAACACCCACCCGGCGCACGCCGCGTTCGGTGGTTACAAGAAATCCGGCATCGGCCGCGAGAACCACAAGATGATGCTGGACCACTATCAGCAGACCAAGAACCTACTGGTCAGCTACTCGCCGACGAAACTGGGGTTCTTCTGATGCAGCAATATCGAACCCATCGGATCGCCATCACCGAACGGGCCCGGACGGTGCTGCGGCAGTTGATCCAACACCACGGAGCCGTGCTGTTCCATCAATCCGACGACGACACCGCGCCGATGTGTTTCCCGGTGCGCGAGTTCCGGATCTGCGGCGCCGACGTGCTGCTCGGTCACCTGCCCTGGCACACCGAATTCTGGATGAGCGCCGACCAATACGAGGTGTGGAAGCACACCCACCTGACCGTGGACGTGGTCGACGGGCGCGGCAGCGGCCTGTCGCTGGAGGCCCCCGACGGGGTGCGCTTCGTCATCCGATCCCGGCTGCTCACCGATCAGGAAGCCGCGCTGTTGCCGCCGCCGCGCACCGGCGCCGATCGGCTGACCTAGAGACCACCGGGATCTCCGAGCCCGCACCATCGAACCGGACGATCGCGCGGGGCGGGCCAACCTCCGCACTCGCGGCG
The DNA here is from genome assembly GCF_900269665.1 of Nocardia suismassiliense. Classification (GTDB taxonomy): domain Bacteria; phylum Actinomycetota; class Actinomycetes; order Mycobacteriales; family Mycobacteriaceae; genus Nocardia; species Nocardia suismassiliense. Next base: position 4,830,693 of record NZ_LT985361.1, on the reverse strand, counting down.
CGCGGGCGGACCGGCGCTCCTCGGAGAAGAACCGGCGGCGGCGTCTGCCGGGTGGGCGCACGACCACCCGGCGGACGTCGACATCAGCGACCGGGCAGGAACCGCAGACTGCGCGCGACGGTCATCAGGAACCGCTGCCACTTGTCCTGCGAAACCAGCGGCGGCGCATCCAGATTCAGGAAGCGGGTGACCACCACGGTCTGCGGTTCGGTGAACTTGAGCAGCCCGTCGGGGCCGTGCCTGCGCCCGACCCCGGAGATCCCCATGCCACCCATCGGCGCGGCGGTGCTGCCCCACGCGGGGGCGTAGCCTTCGTCGACGCACACGGTGCCCGCGTGCAGTTGCGCGGCGATGCGCTCACCCTCGGACTTGCTCGCCGCCCACACGCTGGCGTTGAGGCCGTATTCGGTGTCGTTGGCCAGGCGCACGGCCTCGTCGACGGTGTCGACCGGATAGATCGAGACCAGCGGGCCGAAGGTCTCGTTGCGCCCGCACTCCATCTCGTCGGTCACCTCGGCGAGCACGGTCGGTTCGAAGAACAGCGGACCCAGATCCGGGCGGGCCTTGCCGCCGGCGAGCACCTTCGCGCCCTTGGAGGTGGCGTCGGCGACGTGTTTGGTGACGGTCTCGAGCTGCGCCTCGGAGATCAGCGAGCCGATATCAGCCGAATAGTCATAGGCCGCACCGAGTTTCGCGGCCTTGACGGCGGCGACGAACTTCTCGGTGAACTCGTCGGCGATCGCGCGCTCGACATAGAGCCGCTCGATCGAGATGCACAGCTGCCCGGCGTTGGAGAAGCACGCGCGCACCGCGGCCTTGGCGACCTTGTCCAGGTTCGCGCCTTTGGCCACGATCATCGGGTTCTTGCCACCGAGCTCGGCGGAGAACCCGATCAGCCTGCGCCCGCACTGCTCGGCCAGGGTGCGCCCGGTCGCCGAGGAGCCGGTGAACATCAGGTAGTCGCAGCCCTCGACGATGGCGGTGCCGACCACGGTGCCCGGTCCGGGCACCACCGCGAGCAGATCGCGCGGCAGGCCCGCCTGGTAGAGCAGCTCGGCGTTGGCCAGCGAGGAGAACGGGGTCTGGCTGTCGGGTTTGACGAGCACCGCGTTGCCCGCGATCAGCGCCGGGATGGAGTCGCCGATCGAGAGCAGCATCGGATAGTTCCACGGCGCGACCACACCGACGACGCCCTTGGGCTGGGTGCGCACCGAGGTGCGGTTGAGCACCGGGAACGCGCCGGGCACGCTGTGCGGGCTCAACAGCTTCGCGGCGTTCTTGGCGAAATAGCGGGCCGCGAAGATCAGGCCCATGATCTCTTCCTGCGCCGCCCAGCGCGCCTTGCCGGTCTCGGCCTGCACCACGTCCATCAGGAACTCGCGGTGCTGCACGAGCAGCGCCCGATACCGTTCCAGTACCGCGGCGCGATCGGCGACCGAGCGTGCCGCCCACCGGGTCTGCGCGGTCCTGGCCTTCTCGAACGCCGCGGCCACGTCCTCGGCGGTGCCCACCGGCACGCTGCCCAGCGGCTGACCGGTGAAGGTCTCGGCAATGGTCTTGCGCGAGCGGTCCGCCGGGCGGTCTATCGCGGCCAGCGCGCTCAGACGGTCGAAGACTGCGGCTTCGGGCGCGGGCATCGTTGCCTCCTACAGGTGTATATCGATGCGATCTTGTGTAACCGAGAGATACACACAATCTACGCCGGACACGGCCTAGTCAGAAGCCATTGCCCTTCACATCGTGCCCGATCGTCGCCCATCCGGCCCGAAATGTCACATATTCGCGGTCGGCGCGGCAAAGTCAATTCCAGTCCCACTCACCGGGACACAACGGACAAACGGTCCGTTTTGTGGTTTAGGTTGTCCCGATGTTCAGAGCGAGGCTCGGGGTTCGTACGCGGATCCTGGCAATCGCGCTCATTCCGAGCTTGACTCTGCTTGTAGTCGGCGTGGGCGCAGCGGGGTACCTGGTAGCCGAAGGCACAACGGCCCGAGAGTGGGCGGTGCAGAACCAGAAGGCGATCCCGCACACCAGGGAGTTGATGGAGGCGGTCCAGCAGGAACGCCGCCTGGCGCTGGCCCAGCTCGCCGGTGACGACACCGTGCCTCCCGCACTGGCCGCCGCGCGGATCCGCCTCGACGGCGCGATGCGCGGGCTGATCGAGATCTCGGCCGGGCTGCGCGCGGTCGACGACTCCAAGATCGGCGACGACGTCGCGGGCTTCAACACCCTGCTCAGCCAGATGACCCAGGTGCGCATGGCCACCGACGGCGGCCAGCTGCAACCCTCCGACGCCTACATGTTCTACAACCGGCTGCTCGACGTCATCTCCGTCGGCACCGAAATCGCCGAGCAGACCGCCCCCGACACCGAGATCGGCGTCGCGATCGCCGACGGCATGCGCTTCCTCAACGCCGCCGAGGCGATGGCCCGCAGCAACGCCCTGGGCGTCATGCTCGCCACCAACGACGGCCCAGCCGCCATCCCGATCGAGGAGTTCCTGCGCCAGGTCGGCTTCTACCACACCGAAATCGGTTACCTGGCCAGCGAACAAGGCGCCGCCAGCGCCCAGCACGAGCGGCTGCAGAAGCTCACCGGAAGCAACGCCTGGCAGCAGCTGTCGCTGATGGAAACCGCGCTCGCGCAACGTTATCTGGTCACGCAGGCCAACGCCGCGAACAGCTCGTCGAGCAGTTCGTCGAGCAGCAGCAGTTCCAGCAGCACCAAACCGCAGCCGCTGCCGATGAGTACGACGGACTGGCAGAACGCCGCCGCCGAAGTGAACCGCACCCTGATCGACGTCTGGATCTCGCAGAACAAGCACGCCCAGGAACTGGCCGAGGACAAGGCCAACACCTCCGCCGCGAACTCGCTCTACGCCGGCGGCGGCGTGCTGGTGGTCAGCATCGCGGCCTTCCTGATCGCGCTGGTGCTGGCCAACCGCATCATCCGCAGGCTCAAGCGGCTGCGCAGGCAGACCTTCGCCATGGCCGACGAGCGACTACCCGAGACCATGCGCAGGCTCAACGAGGGCGAAATCATCGACCCCGCAGCCGAAACGCCGGTCCTGGACTTCGGCCACGACGAGATCGGCCAGGTCGCCCGGGCGTTCCAGCACGCGCACGCCGCGGCCATCGGCGCCGCGGTCGCCGAGGCCCGCACCCGCGAGGGCGTCAAGGCGGTCTTCCTCAATATCGCCCACCGCAGCCAGATCGTGGTGCACCGCCAGCTCGAGATCCTCGACGAAGCCGAACGGCGCCAAGAGGATCCGGCGCTGCTCGACACCCTGTTCCGGCTCGACCACCTGGCCACCCGGGAACGCCGCAACGCCGAGAACCTCACCATCCTCGGCGGCGGCCAGCCCGGCAGGCAGTGGCGCAACCCGGTCCCGCTGATGGACCTGGTGCGCAGCTCGGTCGGCGAAACCCTGGACTACGCCAGGGTTCGGGTCTCGCGGCTGCCCGAGGTGCACGTCGTCGGCACCGTCGTCGCCGACCTCATCCACCTGCTCGCCGAACTCGTCGACAACGCCACCGCCTTCTCCCCGCCGCAGTCGCGCGTCGAGGTGAGCGGCAACGTGGTCGGCAAGGGCGTGGTCACCGAGATCAGCGACCAGGGCATGGGCATGCCCGAGTCCGAGCTCACCCGGCTCAACGACATGTTGCGCACCCCACCGGATTTCGGTGTCGCGGCACTGTCGGCGGACTCGCGTCTGGGGCTGTTCGTGGTCGCCCAGCTCGCCGTGCGCCACGGTGTCACGGTGCGGCTCTCCGAATCCGATTACGGTGGCATCAAAGCGATCGTGCTCATCCCCTCGGCGCTGATCGTCACCGACTCGGTGCCCGCGCAGACCCCGGCCGAACTCACCGACCCCGGCCGGCGACGGCGCATGACGGCACCGGCGGCGCCCGAGCCCGTCGAATCCGCCCAGCCCGCAACGGGAGCGGTCGCGACACTGGCGATCGAATCGCCGCCGCCCTACGGTCCACGCCCACACCAGCCC
>NZ_LT985361.1:4798687-4826679 GCF_900269665.1 Nocardia suismassiliense | reverse complement strand
GTGCCAGATTGGTCTGCCTGCCCCGCCGGAGCAGGCAGACCAATCTGGCACCGCAACTGGCCGAACCCGCACCCGAGCAGCCCGCCGCCCCGGCGCCGCCCGCCCGGTCCGCCGAACAAGCACGCGATCTGATGTCCGCCATCGAGAACGGGACCAGGCAGGGCCGACGCTCCGCCGGCGTCCCGGACGAACAGGAAGGTTAGGAGTGTCCGCTTCTCCTACAGGTGATCTCAATTGGTTGCTCGACGATCTCGTCGACCGGCTGGCCGGGGTGCGCCACGCGGTGGTGCTGTCCACCGACGGACTGTTACTCGGCCGCTCCAGCGCGATGACCCGCGAAGACGCCGAACACTTCGGCGCGATGTCCTCGGCGCTCTACGGGCTCGCGCGCAGCGCGGGCAACCGATTCGACGGCGGCGGGGTCCGCCAGGCCGTCATCGAACTCGACCGCGCCGTGCTGTTCGTCACCTCCGCCGGTGACAACGCATGCCTTGCGCTGCAAGCGATCGAGTCCGCGAACCTGGGCATGGTGGCCTACGAAATGAACCTCACCGTGCAACGTGTCGGCACCTATCTGTCCACCACGCCACGGCGTGATCTCGTCGGACAGGGCGAGTCGAATCTGCCATGACGCACCCGCGTGAGCCCTGGTTCGACGAGGCGGCAGGCCCGCTGGTGCGCCCCTACGCGGTCACCCGCGGGCGCACCAGCGCGGCCGGTCCCGAACTGGACATGCTCACGTCGGTGGTCACCGACGAATCGGCGAGCCCGCTGCGCCGGATGGAACCCGAATACGCCGATATCCTTCGGCTGTGCCGTGTTTCGCAATCGGTGGCCGAAGTGTCGGCACAGTTGCGTTTACCGCTCGCGGTGACGAAGATCCTCGTCGGCGACCTCATCGGCGACGGGCAACTCATATTCCGTGCTCCCGTACCGACGGAAGCCGGGCCCGAAGACCTCAACATATTGCGAGCGGTACTGGATGGAATCCGAAAACTTTGACCCCAGCGGCACGCCGCATTTGGCCGCCTCGGTCAAGATCCTCGTCGCCGGCGGCTTCGGCGTCGGCAAGACGACCATGGTCTCGGCGATCAGCGAGGTCGCGCCGCTGCGCACCGAAGAGCTGATCACCGAGGTCAGCACCGGCGTCGACGATCTATCCGGCGTCGAATCGAAGACCACGACCACGGTCGCCCTCGACTTCGGCAGGCTCACCATCGACCGAGACCTGGTGCTGTATCTGTTCGGCACGCCAGGACAGGACCGCTTCTGGTTCCTCTGGGACGAACTGGCCCGCGGCGCCCTCGGCGCCGTCGTGCTCGCCGACACCCGCCGCCTCGGCAATTCCTTTGCCGCCGTGGACTTCTTCGAACGGCGCAGACTGCCGTTCATCGTCGGCGTCAACTGCTTCGACGGGGCGCCGGTCTACACCATCGACGAGGTGCGCGACGCGCTCGATCTCGACCCGAGCACGCCGGTCCTGCTGTGCGATGCCCGCGACCGCGGCTCGTGCAAGCTGGTCCTGATGACACTGGTGGAGCACCTCATCGAACGGGTGCAGCCGTCGGCGGTCACCACCTGAGCGCCCGCCCCGGCCGTCGGAGCTGCCGGGGCGCACGCCTTTTCGCGGGCTGATCAGACCTGGTGCAGCCAGGCGAGGAACAACAGCACACCCAGGGCGCACAGCACTACCGTCACCGGTATCGGCCAGCGGGCGCCCGCGCGGCCGAGCACTGCGCGAGCCAGTCGCACCTGTAGCGCGCCGAGCGCGGTCAGCAGCAGCAAACACACCGGCAGCAAGGCCAGACCCAGCAGTGCGTGCACGGCCCACGCACCGGCCAATGTGGGCCCGCCCCAAGAGTTCCCGTAGTCGTCCGAGGCCACCAGTGGATAGAGCACGCCCCGCACCACGGCGAGCACGGCCAGGAACGCCAGGAACCAGGTCACCAAACCCAGTGCGCCACTGAGCACTCGGTGCACCGTGGCACGCACTGCCAAACGGTCACGGGGAGTGATGGGTTCGCCGAGCAGTCGCCGAGGCACGCGTAATCGTGGGGCGACCGGGCCGACCGCGAGGGGAAGCGCCCACAGGGCGTAAGCCGCCCCGCGCAGCCAGGCCGGGAACACACTCATAGCGCCGACCGTAGCGCGTTGTGCCGGTGGCTCAGCGCAATCGGCCCGCATCCACCAGATCATCGAACAGCAACTGATCCACCGGCGGCACCAGCGCGCGATCGGCGTAGCTGAACCACGCCATCTCCTCGATCTCGCTACTGGCGGCGAGGGTGCCGCGATAGTCGGCGGTGTAGCAGCTCATCCGCACCACCAGTCTTTCCGCGGGTGCGTGCACCGCCTCGTAGGTGCCGACGTGCGCGACGGTTTCGGGCAGCAACGCGACGGTGAGCTCCTCCTCGATCTCGCGCACCAGCGTCTCCAGATCGGTCTCGGCGCCCTCGCGCTTGCCACCGGGGATGTAGAACACATCCTTGCCGCGCGGGCGCGCACACAGGATCCGCCCGCCCTCGATCCGCACCCATGCGACCGTGTCGATCAGCTGCCCGTCCACCCCCGCACCCTAACCAGTGACGGACCGGGCACCGCATGCGACACCGGCGATTCGCGTGCGGTAACGCGGCGGCCGGCAGAGACGCGGGCTGCGGCAGTGCACTCCCCCGGGGCGAGGAAATTCGGTGTCTTCTTCGGGGAGCGCGCCACTATGGTGAACCGATGACGTCGGTCAAACAGATCCAAGTCACTTTCGACTGCGCCGAACCCGAGCACGTCGCCCGCTTCTGGTCCGAGGTGCTCGGCTACGAACACCAAGGGACGGCAGCCGTCGATCCCACGGGTGTGGGCCCGCGCCTGTACTTCCAGCGCGTCCCCGAAGGGAAAGTGGTCAAGAACCGGGTGCACCTCGATGTGCGGGTCGGTACCGGGCTGGTGGGGGCGGAGCGCGTGGCCGCCCTGGAGGCGGAGTGCGCACGACTGATTCCGCTCGGCGCGGTACGCCTGCACCTGCTGGAGGCCGATGACGACAACGAGTCCTGCCTGGTGATGCAGGACATCGAAGGCAACGAATTCTGCCTGGACTGAACGGACCCGCGGTCTACTGCCCGAATTCCAGCACGTTCGGTGCCCGGCAAGGCGAACTGCCGGGCACCGAACGTTTTTCGTGCACTAACTCATGGGCGCTTTCGTGAACTAGCTCAACGGCTCAGCCGCTGGAAACGACGCACCGCCAGCGGCAGGAACACCGCCGTGAGGATCAGCGGCCACACCGCGCCCATCAGCAGCGCATGCTGCTCGATCCAGGAATCCCCGCTGCCCGACGGTGAGCCGAACAGCTCGCGCGTGGCCGCGACCGTCGAGGAGATCGGGTTCCACGAGGCGATCACACCCAGCCAGCTCGGCATCAGCTGCGGCGCAACAAAAATACTCGAGATCATCGTCAGCGGGAAAGCGACCGCGAACAGCCCGCCCGCCGCCTCCGGGTTCGGCACCATCAGGCCCAGCCATACCCCGACCCAGATCAGCGCGAACCGCAACCACAGCAACAGCGCGAAAGCCGCCAGCCCACCGAGGATGCCGCCCTCGGGGCGCCAGCCGATGACCAGCGCGGTGAGCATCAGGATCGTCAGCTCCGCGCACGCCACGATCAAATCGGTGACACCGCGCCCGGCCACCACCGCCGACGGTGCCATCGGCATCGAACGGAACCGATCGATGACCCCCTTGGTGGCGTCGTGCACCATCACCGTCGCGGTATTGATGAACCCGAACGCCATCGTCATGACGAACATGCCCGGCATCAGGAAGTCCCGGTAGTCACCGCCGCCGGGCACCGTCATCGCGCTGCCGAACACATACCCGTACAGCAGCACCGACAGGATCGGGAAACCGAGCTGCCAGGCGATGTTCACCGGCATGCGCTGGTAGTGGGTCAGCCCGCGCCGCACCACATTCCAGCTGTCCGCGACCGCCCAATACGCCCGGGACCGGGACTTCGCGGGGGTGAGATCCATGGTTGTCATCAGGCCGCCGCCTCCGTGCTCGTGCGATGTCCGGTCAGGTGCAGGAAGACGTCGTCGAGGCTCGGCCTGCGCAAACCGATGTCCTCGACCGTGATTCGTTCGTCCTGCAAGGTGCGCGCCACCTCGGTGAGCGCGCCCACGCGATCCGCGACGGGCGCGTGCACCCGCCGCAGTACCTCATCGATGTCGGGTTCGCCGTCACAGACCCGTGCCACCAGCTTGGCCACCGCGGGCAAGTCGACCGCGTCGGCGGCGACCACCTCGATGAGGTCACCGCCGATGGTGTTCTTCAGTCCGTCCGGGGTGTTGTCGGCGATCGCACGGCCCTGATCGATCACGGTGATCCGGGACGCCAGTTTGTCCGCCTCCTCCAGGTATTGGGTGGTGAGCAGCACCGTGGTGCCGTCGGCGACCAACGCGCGCACCGACTCCCACACCTCGCCGCGGCTGCGCGGGTCCAGCCCGGTCGTCGGCTCGTCGAGGAACAGCACCTCCGGTGCCAGGATCATCGAGGCGGCCAGGTCCAGCCTGCGGCGCATGCCGCCGCTGTACTCGCCGACACCCTTGTCGGCCGCGTCGACGAGGCCGAACCGGGCCAGCAGCTCGTCGGCCCGTTGCTTGGCGCGCTTGCCGCCCAAATGGAAGAGCCTGCCAAACATCTCCAGGTTCTGCCGCCCGGTGAGCACCTCGTCCACCGCCGCGTACTGACCGGTCAGCCCGATGCGGGCACGGACCGCACGCGGCTCGCGCGCCACATTCAGCCCCGCCACGGTGGCGTCGCCCTCATCGAGCCGGATCAGCGTGGACAGGATGCGCACCGCCGTGGTCTTGCCCGCCCCGTTCGGCCCGAGTAGCCCGTGCACCGTGCCGCGGTGCACGGTGAGATCGAAACCGTCCAGGGCGCGTTTGTCCCCGTATCTCTTGCCCAGACCCTCGGCGAAGACCGCGTATTCGTTCACTCAAACCCTCCGATTCGTACCGCACCCGCGAAACTGGGTACGTTGTACCCGATTAAGAGTACAACGTACCCAGTTTCTTGCCAAGCGGCTATTGTTGCCTCCATGACGAGCACGGAGACCAGCGGAAGCGGTGACCTCGCACGCACTCTCGATCTGCTGTGGGACTCCGGCCCGCGTCCGAGCCGCGGTCCGAAACCGGGTCTCACGCTCGATCGCATCGTGGAGGCCGCCATCGAGGTGGCCGACAGCGAAGGGCTCGCGGCGGTCACCATGCGCCGGGTCGCCACCCAGCTCGGCACCGGCACCATGTCGCTGTACCGCTACCTGCCCGGCAAAGCCGAACTGCTCGACGTGATGCTCGACCGCGTCCAGCAACCCGCCGCCGAACCCGCCCCGGACGGCGACTGGCGCGGGGCGCTGGAAGCCATGGCCCATCGCGGTCTGGCGCTGTTCCGGCGGCATCCGTGGCTGGTCGAGGTCAACCAGACCCGGCCGGTGCTCGGGCCGAGCGCGGTCGAGGGAATGGAGTTGTTCCTGACCGCGATTCGGCCGATGGGGCTGCCGGATCGAGAGCTGATCTCGGTGGTCATCCTGATCGACGGTTACGTCGGGAGTGCCGCGCGCACCCAGTTGTTCGCGCAAGAAGCCGAGCGCAAGACAGGCCTGACCAATCAGGAATTCTGGGACGCGCAAGCTCCCCGGTTGGAAGTGGCCATGGCCAGTGGCCGCTATCCCGTCATGAGTTCACTCGATGAAGACGCCTTCGACGCCACCTTCGATCACTTCGACTTCGGACTGCAACGGATTCTCGACGGGCTCGAACACTATGTGGCGCAACGGAAGAAGGCGCAACGCGGAAAGAGCGGGGTGCGATAGTCGCGTGCGGATCAACCGGCGTGCACGGTCAGCGCGTCGCGGCCGAGGGCCTCGGCCAGGCGGTCGAGCGCCGCATCGAAACCCTTGCGCGGCAACGGCGCACCGTCGAACATCGCCACGGTCACCGTGTCGCCGGTGAGTTCCCACGTGCCCGCGATGCGGCCGCCGACCACCACGATCGGTGAGATCCAGCCCGCGGTGCGGCTGACCTTCGCGCGATGATCGCCAGGCAGCAGCACGGTGTCGGCGGTGCCCGGGCCCAGGATGTACTGATCGAAGCCGCCGAGCAGGTGTACCGACTTCGTCGGCTTCGTCGCGGCGAGCTCGTCGAGGTGTTCGGTCAGCAGATAGCCGGCGCGGCCTTCGACTTCGACCTCGGTGACGGTCTCCCCCAGCTCCGAAAACCACCGGCGCAGCACGGTTTTGCGCAAACTGCCGCGGCTGAGCCAGGCGTCGAACGCCTCCGGCGTCGCGGGTCCGTAAGCGCCGAGATAGGCGGTGATCGCCAGCGGTGCGGCGGCATCGGGCTCGGGCAGGCCCGGCCAGCCACCGGCCAGCTGTGCCGGAGCGGCGAAGGTTATCTTGCTGCCCTGGGTCGGGCCATGGCAGATCGCGCCTTGCCAGGCAAGGGGTTTGAGTAACGCACCCCAGCCGGAGCGCAGCTGCTCACCGAGCCGGTGGAACATGGGATCGGCGATGACCGCCTCGACCAGTTCCTCGCGAGTGAGTATCGCGCCGTCGAGCACTTCTCGCACCCGCTCCGTCAGGGCGGCGACCTCGGCGGGCGAGGCACCGAAGTTGCGCTCCCACACCGGTCGCTCCCAGGTGCGCGCCGACGCGAGCAGGGAAAGGTAGGCAGCGGCGAGGTCCGGGGTGAGTGCGTGCAGCGTGCCGCGCATTGCCCACGTCTTGATCAGGGTGCCGTCGTTGAGCGCACCGACCAGCGCACCGGCTTGCGGGGCCGAACCACGCAGCGCCACCGCGAGTTCCGCGGCCGAGGTGACCTGCGCCTGCACTCCGCACAATCGGGCCACGATCTCGGTCAGCTCGGTGGCGGGTGCTGCGACGTACTGCCTGCGCAGCCGCCATGCGAAAACCTGATCCCAGGTGAGGCGCACAGGTAACTCCTTCGAACGTCAGCCCAAAACGGCGCTGCAGAAGGCTACCGTGGCCGCGGCGAACGCCAATCCGGTCACCGTCGTCGCGATCACGCCGAGCAACGCGGTGCGGGTGGTCGCCCGCCGGATCGGGCTCACCGGATCGACCAGGCGCTCGGCCCTGGCCAGCACGGCGGTGCCCGCGGCGGCCAGTGCGCCCGAGGGCACCGGTCCGGAGACACCGAGGATCACCAGCAGCCCACCGAGCAGTGGTGCCGAGCCGTGGGCGCGCGCCGCCTTGTCGTCGGCGCACATCTCGAGCAGCCGGGCGATCTCGGCGGCACCCGCGGTGACCAGGCGCAGGCCCGGCAGCGTGGTGGCGATCGCACGCAGTACCGCGGTCAGCGGCGCGTGCCTGCCGGAAAGGTGTGCGTGTTCGTGCGCCAGGACCGCGGCGAGCTGATCGGGTGCCAACGCCTCGAGCGCGGCGCTGGTGACGACGATGGTGTCGGGCCGGCCTGGCACGCAATAGGCTTGGCGCTCCGGCGAATCCAGCACCAGCGCGGCCAGTCCGGGCACTCGGCGCCCGACCAGCCGCAGCGCTTTCGCGTGCTCTTGGGTGCGCTTGCGCATCTCGCGCACCACCGTGACCGCCCGGGCCACCACGGCGATGGTGCAGGTGGCGACCAGCGCGCCGACCGCAAAGGTGGCGGCCTTGGTCGCGCCGGTGCCGTCCTCGTGGATCGGAGTCCACATGATCGCGAAGCAGGCGCGCAGCGCGTCGTGCGGATGTCCCCAGTAGGTGGCGAACTCGACGGTGAGCATGGTCGCCGCCGCGGCCCACGAACCGAGCGCGCCGACGATCGCGACGACCCAGGCGATGATGCCCAGCCGCGGCGCGTTACCGCGCCGGGTCAGCCTGCGCAGCACCGGCGGGCCGACCGTGGCCACGGCGCTGCCGTAGAGCATCAGTGCGATCGCCAGGGTCATGGCGCGGCGCTCTCGGTGCCCGGCGGTGCGTCCGGGATCTTGCGGGCGGTGAGCCTGCGGAGCGCGGCGCGCAAGCCCGCCGATTCCTCGGCGCTGATCCGGTCCACGAAATGGCTGAGCACCAGATCGGAGCGGCCGCCCGCGCCGAGCGCCTCGAGCATGAGCCGGGCGCTGTGCTCCTCGCGGGTCAGCGTCGGCCAATACCGGTAGGCCTTGCCCGCGCGCTCGCGCGCCAGCCAGCCCTTGCGGTGCAGGTTGTCCATGGTGGACATGACGGTGGTGTAGGCGATGTCGCGCTGCGCGGACAACTCGTCGAATATCTCGCGCACCGTGGTGTCCTCTGCGTCCCGATCCCAGATACGGTCCATGATCACCGCCTCCAGGTCTCCAAATCCGCGCACCGTACCGACTCCCTCATCCAAAACGTGCCGTGCCGTCGGGCCAGCGTACCGGTTCGTCCGAATTGCTACGTACTTAAACCGTAGATTGCGCGCGTTCTTTGCGGTCACCCGGGTTCCGGATGTCGGTGGGCTATGCGAACATATGTTCGTGTCCGACGCACCCGCCTCCCGCCCGCGGATCGTGGCGCGGGCCGAGTCGTCGATCCTGCATGCCGACCTCGACTCGTTCTATGCCGCAGTCGAGCAGCGCGATAACCCGCGGTTGCGCGGCAAGCCGGTCATCGTCGGCGGCGGGGTGGTGCTCGCGGCGAGTTATGAGGCGAAGGCGTTCGGGGTGCGCACGCCGATGAACGGCGGGCAGGCGCGCCGGTTGTGCCCGCACGCGATCGTGGTGCCGCCGCGCATGGCGGCGTATGCGGCGGCGAGCAAGGCGGTGTTCGAGGTCTTCCACGACACCACGCCCGTGGTCGAGGGCATCTCGATCGATGAGGCGTTTCTCGATGTCGGTGGTCTGCGCCGGATCGCGGGTGCGCCGATCGGTATCGCCGAACGGTTACGCGCCCGGGTACGCGACGAGGTCGGGCTGCCCATCTCGGTGGGCATCGCCCGCACCAAATTCCTGGCCAAGGTCGCCAGCGCCGTCGCCAAACCCGACGGCCTGCGTTTCGTGCCACCCGACGGCGAACTCGAGTTCCTGCACCCACTGCCGATCGAAAGGCTGTGGGGCGTCGGCGAAGTCACCGCCCGCACCCTGCACGAACACAACATCACCCGGGTCGGCCAACTCGCCGACCTCGGCGAAAGCCCCTTGCGCGCCATCCTCGGCCCCGCCGCCGCCCGCCACCTCTACGCCCTGTCCTGGGCCCGCGACCCCCGCCGCGTCGAAACCGGTGTGCGCCGCCGATCCATCGGCGCCCAGCGCGCCCTCGGCCGCGCACCCCACCCACCCGACGAAATCGAGGCCTACCTACACGGCCTGACCGACCGCCTCGGCCGCCGCCTCCGCGCCGCCGACCGCATCTGCCGAACCGTGGTGCTACGCATGCGTTTCGACGACTTCACCCGAGCCACCCGCTCGCACACCCTGCCCGAAGCCACCGACCACACCGACACCCTCTTACAAGCTGCCCGCTCCCTCCTGGCCGCCGCCACGCCGACCATCGAGGAACGCGGCCTCACCCTGATCGGCCTCTCCCTCACCAACCTCACCGACGCCGACCCCTTCCAACTCCCCCTCCCCTTCGACCCCCGCGCCACCAACACCCTCGACGCCACCCTCGACGATCTCCGCCACCGCTTCGGCTCCACCGCCATCACCCGCGCCGCGCTCTTACGCCGTGGCGAAGGGCTGTCGGTTCCCTTGCTGCCGGACTGATACGCCGATGCCAGGCCCGGCGCACCGCAGCCCTGCGCGGCTGAACGAGCTGCGAGACGCATGGTCGGCCGGTGGCTCAGCAGCCTTCCGAATCAGACTGGCAACTCAGCCATCGAGCTGGGAGAAGAGGACCGTCGCCGGGAAGGGACTCTCGAGAACCACCGCCTCCTGATGAGTGTCGACCAGTCGGTAGACGCGGGTCGCCCAATCGAGGCGGTACTCGTGAATCATCTTCACGTACAAGCTCGCATCCAGGTGAACCACCAAGTAGACCGGGATGCCTTCGTAGGCGTATTCGGCCAGCTTGTCGACGGTGTCGGTGTAGCCGGACCCGGGCGAAACAACCTCGACAACCAGCAAGGCGTCATTCGTCGTCAGCTTCGTGCCACGCTCGACGCAGCGATAAACGGTGACGTCCGGCCGGCGAAATGAGAACGCGCCGTCGCGGTTTCGCCGCCGGGTGAAATGAACATCGACGTCGGTTGACACGCGTGTGCATGGCTCGGCAGGCTTGGCGGCCTCGAGGTGGTTGGCGAGCCGCCGTGCTACATCGCTGTGCTCGGGCGAACCGCTCTGGCATCGAATGATGTTGCCGTCGATGACCTCGATCAGCTTGCGCAAGTCGTCCGGCAGGAGGTCGTAGTCGGCCTCGGTCATCTCCAAGGCTCCGGGATCTTCGGCCCAAACCGGTAGTACGCTCACTGGCTGCCTCGCTCGGAGAAGGGCTATCGGTCAACGGTCATGCTACGCGGCAGTGCGTCGGCGTAGCACGACCGTTCAGCTCCGAGCTGCGAACTTTCGTCTCGCGCTTACGAGGCGGACTGGGCCTGGCTGGCGGCCAGGGCTTCCTCTTGGATGCGCGGGAATTGCGCGGCCATCGCTTCGGCCATGGCTTGGGCGGCGGAGAGGGGGCGGATCATGACGGTGAGGCTGTCGATGAGGCCGTTGTCGTCGTAGTGCAGGAAGTCGCAGCCGTTGACGGTTTTGCCGTTGACGGTGGCTTCGAAGAGCAGGGCGTGGCCGCGGCCGTCGGGGTTGGCGATCTCGCGCACGTAGCGGAAGTCCTCGAAGACGCGCAGCACTCCGCGCAGGATGGCGGCGGTGATCGCCTTGCCCGGGTAGGGCTTGAACGCCACCGGGCTGGTGAACACGACATTCTCGGCGAGCGCCGCCGCCATCGCATCGCTGTCCCTGGCCTCGACGGCTTCGCGGAACGTAGTCATCCCTGCACCTCGCATATGCAACTCGTTGAATAGGGTTGATCGAGCGTAACCCAGAAGCGGCACCGCGAGACGAGTAAGGGCACCAGCCTGTGCGGCACCCGCCGTTGGGGCATCCCTCAGCGGTCGCACGGGCGAACGAACGGGGGGCCTACGCCGTCGGTGCCGGAAGGTGCCGCACAGGCAAATCAAGTGCGCGACCTACTCCATCTTCACCGGGATCTTGCGCGCAGAACTGGCGGACTCGTTCATCCGGATCCGCACGCTGAGGATCCCGTTCGCGTAGGTCGCGGCGATGTCGTCGTCTCGCGCTCCGGCGGGCAGCGCGACGGTGCGCATGAGGGACCCGTAGCGGAATTCGGAGTACCCGCCGACCGAGCGTTCTTCGCTGCGTTCGGCTTTGATGGTCAAACGACCGTCCTGCACGGTGACCTCGAGGTCCCGATCAGGGTCGATCCCGGGGATCTCGACGCGCACGACGTGGTAGTTGTCCTTGTCCGGTGCCTCTTCCACCTTCAGATCACCGCTCGAGCTCGACCCGACGAACGGCACGATCTTGCGCAGGAAATCGCCGACACCGGCGAGGGGCGAGCGGGACTGCTGTGACTGAGGAAGCTGACTCATCATTTCCTCCTGTAGTCGGCTGCTGACCCCGCCAATTTTATCGCCGTTCAGCGAGATCGTTTGGGGCGCTTGTCCATCAACCGCAAAATCAACGGCGTGAAGATGAGCTGCATGGCCAGGTCCATCTTTCCGCCGGGCACCACGATGCAGTTGGGGCGCGACATGAACGAGTCGTGCAGCATCGACAGCAGGTAGGGGAAGTCGATCACCTTCGGGTCGGCGAAACGAATGACGACGAAGCTCTCGTCGGCGGTGGGAATGCTGCGGGCGATGAACGGGTTCGAGGTGTCCACGGTCGGCACGCGCTGAAAGTTGACGTAGGTGTGGGAGAACTGCGGGCAGATGTATTTCACGTAGTCGGGCATGCGACGCAGGATCGTGTCGATCACCGCCTCACTGGAGTAACCCCGCTCGGTCTTGTCGCGGATCACCTTCTGGATCCATTCGAGGTTCACGATCGGCACCACACCGACCAGCAGATCCGCATACCGCGCAACATTCACCGTCTCGGTGACCGCGGCACCGTGCAGCCCCTCGTAGAACAGCAGATCGCTGCCGGGCGACAGATCCTCCCACGGCGTGAACGTCCCCGCGGGCTGCCCGTACGGCTTGGCCTCGGAGTCGTCGTGCAGATACTTACGCACCGACCCGACCCCGGTCTCGCCGTAATCGCGGAACAACCGCTCCAGCTCCTCGAGCAGATTCGCCTCCTCCCCGAAATGCGAGAAGGTGAGATCGCGATGCTGCTCCGCCTCGGCCATCGCCAGCTTCATCTCGTTGCGGTCGAACCGATGAAACGAATCACCCTCGACGACAACGGCATTGATGCCTTCTCTGCGGAATATCTCCTGAAAGGTCCGCGTGACGCTGGTCGTTCCCGCACCGGATGACCCGGTGATCGCGACGACGGGATGCTTGACCGACATGGCACCTCCTCGATGGCCGGACAACAGATTTCAGTGCGGCGCGGGCCGGAACAACGAACGCGTCCCGAACAACGAGCTGTCGAAGATGTGCCCCTCGTCGGGCTCGCTGTGATAGCGCTCGATCCGTTCGACCTCGTTGCGCGACCCGAAGATCAGCGGCACCTGGTGATGCACCTGCTCCGGCGGCACCTCCAGCACCCGCTCACCGCCCGTGGTCGCCCACCCACCGGCCTGTTCGACGATGAACGCGATCGGATTGGCGCCGTAGAGCAACGACACCCGGCCGGGGCGCGCCGGTGGTCGAGTGTCGTGTGGATACAGATAGACCCCGCCCCTGGTCAGAATGTGGAAGGTGTCCGCGACCAGCGACGCCACCCAGCGCATATTGAAATCGCGCCCGCGCGGACCTTCCACGCCGTCGAGACATTCGTGCACATACCGGCGCACCGGCCGCTCCCAGAACCGCTCGTTGGCGGCATTGATCGCGAACCCGGACGTGTCCTCGGGGATGCGCATCCGCGGATGAGTGAGCACGAACGCGCCGATCTCCCGGTCCAGGGTGAAACCGTCGACACCGCGTCCGGTGGTGATCACCAACATGGTCGCGGGCCCGTACAACGTGAACCCGGCACACACCTGGCGCACACCCGATTGCAGGAAGTCCTCGGCGGCGGGTGCGCCGTTGTCCCGCTCCGGGGACCGCAGCACGCTGAAAATCGTTCCGACGGGCAGATTCACGTCGATATTGGACGACCCGTCCAGCGGATCGAAGGCCAGCAGATATTTGCCGCGCCGATGCGCATCGGGCACCGGATGAATGGTCGACATCTGTTCCGACAGCAACGCCGCCAGATGCCCCGTCCACTGGGTTTCGGCCACCATGATGTCGTTGGCGATGGCATCGAGCTTGCGGTGCACCGTCGGCGGCAGATTGTCCGGCTCCGCGGCGCTGTGCTCACCCACCCCGTCGGCTGCGCCTCCTGCCGTCCCCCGGGGCGAGTCGACAATAGCGCCCCTCATCACCTGGTTGGCGATGATCTTCGTCGCGGTCGCAACGACATTCACCAACGCGGAGAACTCACCGGAGGAGCCGGGGTGCCGGTGCTCCTCCTCGATCGTGTAGCGGGTGAGCGTCTTCAATCCCTCTGGCATGGGCGCCTCGATCTCGTCACGCTGGGGCCCGCGCGCTCGGCCCGTCCTGCGGTGCGGTGCTGTCGGTGAACACGCTGCTGCCGTAGACATCCTGGTCGGTCAACGTGATCAGATCGGTCTTACGCAGCGGTCTGTGCAGCTCCACCAGCCGTTTGGCCTGGCGTAACCGGCAGCGGTCCAGCGCGTTACGCACGCTGCGCGCGTTGGAGAACCGCGGCCGGATCATCCGCAGCGCCAAGTATTCGGCGAAGGCGGTATGCGCGGACTCGTCGAAGCGGAAGTTCTCCCGCGCCACCATGAGATCGGCGATGCCGAGCAGCTCCGCGTGGGTGTAGTCGGCGAACTCCAGATGATGGGCCACCCGCGAGGACAACCCCGGATTGGCGGAGAAGAACCGCTCCATCCGATCGGGGTAGCCCGCGAAGATCACCACCAGGCTGGCGCGCTCGTTCTCCATCTCCTGCAACAGGATCTCGATGACCTCCTGCCCGTAGTCCCGCTCGTTCTCCGGCCGGAACAGGTAGTAGGCCTCATCGATGAACAGCACCCCGCCGGCCGCCTTGGCCAGCGCCTCCTTCGTCTTCGGCGCGGTATGACCGATGAACTGACCGACCAGGTCGTCACGGGTGACGGTGTGCACCTTGGGTTTCCGGATATAGCCCAGCGCGTGCAGCATCTCGGCCATGCGCAGCGCGACGGTGGTCTTGCCGGTGCCCGGCCCGCCGGTGAAGCTCATGTGCATGGTGGGCCGCGACGCACTCAGCCCGAATCGCTGCCGGGCCCGGTCGATCAGCAGCAGTGCCGCGATCTCGCGCACCCGGCGCTTGACGTTGGCCAGGCCGACGAGTTCGGCATCGAGCCTGCGCAACGTGTCCTCGACATCGTTGCCCGCGATGTCGGTCGACAGATCGAGTACCGCGTCGTCGTCGAGGATCTCGGGCTCGGCCGCCTCTGCGGACTCGGCCCGCACCGGCCTGCCGTCGCCGGTGCCGGGGCGGTGCAGCCGAAACCCGTTGGCCTCAGCCGCCATACCGCTGTCCCCGGCGGTCGTCGGTGGCATACGAGTGCAGCCCGTACTTCTGCTGCCGATCCGGACCCTCCAACCGGGTGAGCAGGAAACCCGGTTCGTCGGCCGGGCGCTGCACGAGAAAACTCAGCGCCGTGGTCTGCCTGCCGAAGCGGGCGTCATAGGCCAGCACCCGGATGTAGTGGTGCGGGAAAGTCGCACGGCAGGCATTGATCTCGGCGAGCACACCGTCGGGCTCGTCGAGATCGAACAGCGGCAGCCCCCACATCTCCCAGTAGGCGTTGCGCGGATGCGGGTCGTCGGTGTATTCGATGGACACCGGCCAGCTGTTGAGCAGCGCGTAACGCACCTGGGCGGAGATCTCCGCGTCGGTGAACTCCGGCAGGTACGAAAATGTTCCGTGACGCAGGTACATCGCTTGGGCTCCAAGGGTTTTCAGCGAGTGGCCGTCGGCACCGCGTCGGGCGCGTCGGTGGAGGTGTAGTCGAAGGTGACATCGCCCCAGGTCGCCAGCGCGACGTCGAGCGGGCGGCAGATCTCGGCCGCCTTGCGCAGCACGTCGGGGCCTTCCTTCAGCAGATCGCGACCCTCGTTGCGGGCCTTGACGACCGCCTCCAACGCCACCCGGTTCGCCTCGGCGCCCGCCGCGATACCCAGCGGGTGCCCGATCGTGCCGCCACCGAACTGCAAGATCACGTCGTCACCGAAAAGATCCAGCAGCTGGTGCATCTGCCCGGCGTGGATGCCGCCGGAGGCCACCGGCATCACGCCCGGCAGGCTCGCCCAATCCTGATCGAAGAAGATGCCGTTGCCCAGATTGGCCGGAATGTGGTTCTCCCGCAACGTGTCATAGAAACCGCGGGTCGTCGCCGGATCGCCCTCCAGTTTGCCGACCACCGTGCCCGCGTGCAGATGGTCGACGCCGATCAGCCTGCACCACTTGGCCAGCACCCGGAAGCTCACGCCGTGCGTCTTCTGCCGGGTGAACGTGGAATGCCCGGCCCGGTGCAGGTGCAGCAGCAGCCCGTTACGCCGCGCCCAGTGCGACATCGACTGCATCGCCGTATATCCGACGGTCAGGTCGATCATGATGACGACGCTGCCGAGCTCCTTGGCGAACTCGGCCCGCTCGTACATGTCCTCCATCGACGCCGCGGTGACATTCAGATAATGGCCCTTGAGTTCTCCCGTCTCGGCCATGGCGCGATTGACGCCCTCCATGGCGAACAGGTAGCGGTCACGCCACCGCATGAACGGCTGGGAGTTGATGTTCTCGTCGTCCTTGGTGAAGTCCAGGCCACCCTTGCACGCCTCATAGATCACCCGGCCGTAATTGCGCGCCGACAGACCGAGTTTCGGCTTCACCGTGGCGCCGAGCAGCGGGCGGCCGTATTTGTTCAGATACTCCCGTTCCATCACCGTGCCGTGCGGTGGACCCTGGAAAGTCTTCACATACGCCACCGGGATCCGCATGTCCTCCAGGCGCAGTGCCAGCAGCGGTTTGAAACCGAAGACATTGCCGATCACCGAGGACGTCAAATTGGTGATCGAGCCCTCTTCGAAGAGGTCGAGATCGTAAGCGACATAAGCGAAATACTCGCCCGGCCGCCCCGGCACCTCATCGACCCGATAGCACTTGGCCTGATACTTCGAGTGTGCCGTCAACCGGTCGGTCCACACCACCGTCCAAGTCGCCGTGGACGATTCGCCCGCGACCGCGGCCGCCGCCTCGATCGGATCAACCCCCGGCTGCGGCGTCACCCGGAATACGGCGAGCACATCGGTATCCGACGGCTGATAGTCCGGCGCGTAATATCCCATCGACGCATACGATTGAACGCCCGGATCCCACCGGTCCCGCTCGGTAGCTTCGGCCATCGTTCCTCCTGGGATCGGCTTGTGCGCCTTGCGAATTCCAGGATGACGGCCGGGTAGACAACAAACAATTTGATTGTTCCTGCGAAAGCTCAACGAAAAAGTCAGGTTTCGCGCGAACCCGGCAGGGTAAGGAGCGCGGCGGGCGTCGGAAAACTTCCGGAACCGCCGCGAGTACCCCGGGACGCGCACCGTCCCGGGGTACTCGAGCGCGACGCGGAAGGGGAGTCACGCGCCACGGTCGGGTTGACCTCGACATCATCGATGTTTCCATACATCATCGCCCCCGCATCGACGTCAATTCCGTTGGCACCAGAGTCACTGCTACCGTCGGCGGATGGGAGCGGTCAGTGCGGCCAGGATGGAAACATTCCTGGTGGTCGCCCGGCTCAGCAGCATCCGCCGCGCCGCGACCCAGCTGCACATCACCGAGGCCGCGGTCTCCGCCGCTGTCGCCCACATCGAGAAGCAGCTGGGTGCCAAGCTGGTCGCCAAATCCGGGCGTGGCATCGCGCTCACCGAGGCAGGCCGCATCTACGCCGAGTACTGCCGCAGCATCCTGGGCCTGATGAAGGAGGCGCACGCCGCGGTCCAGCAGGCCGAGACCGGGCGACTACGCATCGGGGTGGTGGCCACCGCGGGCGAGTACGTCCTGCTGCGTCCGCTGGCCGCGTTCCGCAACCGCTACCCCGACATCGAACTGAGCTTGTCGGTGCATCCGCGCGATGTGCTGTTCCTCGAATTGCAGCACCACGAAACAGATCTCGTCATCGCGGGCCGTCCGCCCCGCAACACCGGGCTGGTCATCCGCGCCCGCAGGCCCAGCCACCTCATCGTGGTCGGGGCCGCCGATCAGGACCCGCTGCGCACCACCTGGTTACTGCGCGGACGCGGCTCGGGCACCCGTGACGCCACCCTCTCCCTGCTCGACCAACTCGAAATCAGCCCGCCCACCCTCACTCTCGGCAGCCACGGCGCTGTGCTCGCCGCCGCCCGAGAAGGGTTGGGCGTCACCTTGATTCACAGTGACGCCGTCTCCCAGGACCTCGAATCCGGCGTCCTGCGCATACTGCCCGTCACCGGCACGCCCATGGACCGGCCCTGGCACGCCATCACCACCCGCACGCCGACGCCCACCACGCGGTTGTTCCTCACCCACATCCTGGACCCCGGCGAGGTCGGCGCCGACGCCTTCCACCCCGCGTAATAGCCTCTGGCGCAGCACTTCTGGGTTGACTCGGGACGTGATGTGTACCACAAGGCCGACCGGTCGGTGCTGTGCCAAACTGAGCCGCATGGTTGGCGGAGAAGCACCTATCTCGAACGTGTCGGACACCGCCCGGTGGGTGGCCGCCTACCGGGCCCGCGAAACGGCACGCCCCGATGCGCTGTTCCAGGACCCGCTGGCCGACCGGCTCGCCGGACCGCAGGGCTACGCCATCGCCGACGCCGCACCGAGCATCATGCGCAACGGCTGGCCGGTGATCGCCCGCACCAAACTCATCGACGACGTCATCACCAAGTCGATCGACGAGGGCTGCGACCGGATCCTGAACCTGGCCGCCGGCTTGGACACCCGCCCATACCGTCTCGACCTGCCCGCCGACTTCGTCTGGGTCGAAGCCGACCTGCCCGAGATTCTCGAGGAGAAGGAGGCCGGCCTGGCCGGTGAAACCCCGCACTGCGTGCTGATCCGGCGGGCCGTGGACCTCGCCGATCCCGAAGCGAGAGAGAAGTTTCTCGACGAGGCGCTCGGTGCGATCGGCCCGGTCACCGCCCGGGCGAGCAAAGCGCTGGTGCTCACCGAGGGGTTGCTGTTCTACCTCGACGTCGACACCGCTACCGACCTGGTCCGTGCACTGACCAGGCCGGAGGTCGCGTGGTGGATGGCCGATACCAACCTCGGCACGCTGCGGATGCGTTCGGAGTCCCTGCTGGAGAACGCGCCGATGAAGTTCGAGCCGCCGGGCGGGCTGACCTTCTTCGAAGAGCTCGGCTGGCAGCCGTTGGAGGTGGAAGAACTGCTGGTGCACGCGCGCAAATATCGCCGCGCTCCGTGGTTCTTGCGCCCGTTCACGTATCTGCCCGCGCCCGACCTGCGCAAGCCCATGCGCCGTCCGTGGTCCGGGGTGATCCGGTTTCGCCAGGAGTAGTTACGCGGGCTTGCTGAACTCCTCGATCAGCACCGGGTATTGCTCGCCGCCGTGTCCGGCCGCGATCGAGCGGTCGGCGATGGCCTTGAACAGCTTCGGCAGTTCGGCGTTGACGCCGAGCGCCTCGCTCTCTTGGATCAGATGCGTCATCGCCCGCACGTCGGTCTCCAAGGCCGACGTCTCCGCGGTGAACGAACCCTTGTCGATCTGCTCGGCATAACCCGGCAGCCAGCCGGCCAACCCGGTGGCCATCTGCTGGGCGAACGGCGCGTACGTCGCGGCATCGACTCCGGCCGTGCGCAGCATTGCCGTGCCCTGCAACCAGGCGTTGAGCACGCTCCACATCATCGCCAGGCCCGCCACGTCGTAGAGCGAGGCCAGCCCGTGATCCGCACCGAGGTAGGAGATCGTGCCCAGCGCTTCCAGCGTCGACCGGTGCGCCTCGAGGTCCGACTCCGGACCGCTGTGCAGAATCACCGCCTCGTCGGTTCCGATCGCCGGCGGCAGCGCCATGATGGCGCCGTCCAGGTAACGGGCACCGCGCTTTTCGGCCCACACCGCAGCCTCCCGGGCTTGGGTCGAGTCACCCGAGGTCAGGTTGACCAGCATCGTTCCTTCGAGATCGGCCGCGTCGAGCAGCTCGCGCACGGCGTCGTAGTCGGTGAGGCAGATGATCGTCAGACTGCTCGACGCGAGCGCCTCGCCGACCGTCGGCGCCAGGCGTGCCCCCTCGGCCACCAACTTCTCGGCCTTGGCCGCCGTACGGTTCCACACGGTCGTCGGATGCCCCGCCTTCAGGAACGCCCCCGCGAGCGCCTGCCCCATCAGCCCGAGTCCGATGACAGTCACAGATGTTTCGGTTTTCTTGTCCATGGCAGCATCATCAACGTTGATACCGGTATGAAGGTCAAGTGAGGTCGCGATGCGCATCGGTGAACTGAGTCGTCGAACGGGCGTCCACGCCCACCAACTCCGCTACTACGGCGCCCAAGGCCTGCTCGAAGCCGACCGCAACCCCAACGGCTACCGCGAATACGACGAATCCGCCATCCTGCGCGTCAAACAGATCCGCCACCTCCTCGGCGCGGGCCTGTCCTCCGAAGACATCGCCTACCTCCTCCCCTGCGCCGTAGGCGAGAACCCCGAACTTCCCGGCTGCCCCGAACTGCTCACCGCCATGCGCGCCCGCCTGCAACGCCTCGACGACCAGATGGCCAAGCTCGCGGAATCCCGCGCCGCGCTGGCCGATTACATCACCGCCGCCGAAGAATCCGGTAGCGAAACCTATCCGCCGTTCGACGGGACCGAGTTGGAGTGCATCCCCGCCTGAACCGTCGGCAGGCCGTCCACACTGACGCCGGTGGACAGGGCTGGGCGGCTACACCGCCAAGCCGCCTACGGCGACGGTACCCCGCCTGCTCGACTTCGCTACCTGCGCAGGCGGAGGCGGAATTCGGCACCGTCGCCGCTCGGACCCGGTGATCGCACCGTGAGTGTCCCGCCATGTGCGAGGGCGACCTGCCGGGCGATCGGCAGGCCGAGCCCGCTGCCGTCCGCGTCGTGCGCACCACGCCAGCTGCGGTCGAAGATGCGGGCCTGGTCCTCGGGCGGGATGCCCGGGCCGTGGTCGGTGACGATCACTGTCGCGTCTGCCGCGCCGACTTCGACGGCCACCTCGATCAACGACTCGGCGGGCGCGTACTTGACCGCGTTGTCGACCAGGTTCGCCACGGCACGATGGATGGTCAGCTCGTCGACCGAGGCCGCCGCGGTCGAAGGCGCGGTCAGCGTGAGCCGACTGCCCTTGGCTGCCGCGGGGATCCGGAACTCGTCCACCACATTCCGAGCGATCACCACGAGATCGGCGCGCTGCCGGTCAAGGGTGCGGGTGCGGCCGCGCGCGTCGGCGAGTAGCTGCTCGATCGAGACCGACATCCGGTGCGCGGCGATCCGCGAGCGAGCCAGGCCTGCTCGATAGATCTCGATCGTCGGTTCCGGATGTGCCAGCAGCACATCGGCGTTCATGGCCAGCACCGACAACGGTGTGCGTAGTTCGTGGCTGGTTTCCTCGACCAGTCGCCGTTGCGCGTCCGCCGCGTGTTCGAGGCGGTCCAGCATTGCGTCGAAACCGGCGGCCAGGGAGACCAATTCCGTCGGACCGTGGTGCAGGCCGATCCGGCGGCCGAGGTCGGCGGCCTCGATTTCCTCGGCGACGGCGCGCACCCGTTCGATCGGCCGCACTGCCCGTCCGGCCCACCACCAGGCCAGGCCCGCCGCAGCGGGGGCCAGGATCAGCGCGGTCCACAAGACCCAGGGCGGCCGGTCGGCCGTCGAGATGACCGACTCGGCGCCGTCGCGGGCAACGACGGATTCGTCCCGGGTCAGGAACAGCACCGAAAGCAACAGCAACACCGGCAGGTAGCTGGTCGCGAAGCCGAGCACCGCCAGCTGGACCCGCAGCGACCGCCGCCAGTCGGTCACGTGGTCGCCGCCAGGCGGTAGCCTGCCCCGGTGATGGTGACGATCGGCTGCGGATCGCCGAGCTTGCGGCGCAGGCGGCAGAGGATGACCCGCACCGAGGTGGTGAACGGGTCGGCGTGTGCGTCCCAAACATGTTCCAGCAGTTGCTCGGTGGGCAGCACCTCGCCCGCGTGGTACATAAAGTAGCGCAGTAGCGACAGCTCCCGTGCGGTGAGTGCCAACTCCCGGTCGCCGCGCCACGCTCGGTGGGCGGCGAGATCGAGGGTGAGGTCGCCGACTCGCAACGTCGAGTCGTGGTTGTCCCTGCGGCGGGCCAGCGCCCGCAACCGTGCCGTCAGTTCCGCGAAGTCGAAGGGTTTCACCAGATAGTCGTCGGCGCCCGCGTCGAGCCCAGCCACCCGATCGGCCACCGCGTCGCGGGCGGTGAACACGAGAGATCGTGTCGGACAACGCAGCTCGGGATCGACGCCGAGCCGGTGGAGCAGGTCCAAGCCGTCGCCGTCGGGCAAGCCCAGATCGATGCAGGCCACGTCGAAGTGGTTGGTACGCAACAGCAGGTCCGCCGCGGCGTAGCTGCGGGCGAGGTCGACCGCGTACGACTCGTTGCGCAGACCGAGCGCCAGCAGGTCCCCGAGTTCGGTCTCGTCTTCGACCAGCAGAATGCGCATACCCAAGCCTGGCAGTAGTTCCCGGTCAGCGCACCCGTGCGGCGCTACGCGCACCGGCGGGCCCGTCGACTGTCATCGTGTCCGCGTTGTCGAACCGCACCGTGAGATCCGGGCCGCGTCCGGTCGGATCGTCCGGCCGGTACCCGGCGCCGTCCGGTCGTAGCAGCAGGCTCGGTGGGTCGGCGTCGACCTCCGCGGCGGCGATACCGCCTGCCTTGTCGAGGGCGTACCAGAACAGGTGCGACGTTGTTGCGGAGGTGATCTCGACATAGGTGCGTAACTCGTTGTCTCGAACCACGGTGCCCGCCAAGGTCACTCGGTCGATCGGCCCGGCACTGCGCTCGATGCTGCCGCGTTCGTCGCGTCCCGCTGCGGTTTCCGGCGCCACCAGCATCGACCGTACCGCCGCTTCGTGCTCGGCGACCTCGTCACGCGAAAAGCCCTCTGGCAGCGGAAACAGCGTCTCGACGGCATCGGCGCCGCGGGCCGCGATGGCGAGCCGGTCCTGCGCCGCCGACACCGTGAACGTGCCACCGCTGTCGAGCCGATAGGTGCCGGTGAGCGCTGCGACGGCCGCGGGATCGACGTCGTTTCCGGCTTGCGGCAACGGCATTGGCGCGCCGGTGACCAGCGCCGGACCGACGGCGTCGAGCAGCTCCTCGGCGCTCACGTCGGCGGTATTGGAACCGAACGCGATCACTCGCCCGCTCTCCGGCAGCACCGCCACGACCACGTTGAGCCCGGTGCCACCGCCACCCGCCGAGGCGTAGGCGGGCTCGCCGTAACGCGCCCGGTCGAACGCCACCCAGCCGGGGATTTCGGCGACGCCGTCGCCGCGGTCGAAACGCAGCGTGGTCAGCGTCGCGGTGGCCGCCGCGGTGAGCACTCGCCCACCGAACAATGCGTCGGACCAGCGCGCCAGTTCCCCCATCGTCATCGCGATGCCGCCGTTGCCCTCGACCGCCCAGTGCGGACCGCCGAAATCGGTTCCGTCACCGGCGGATCCGTCCTCCCGATAGCCGACGACGCGCGGCTGCGGCGCGGCGGGTTCGCCGTTCCAGAAACCGGCCGCTATCGGCGCGCCCGGCACCTTCAGCAGTCGCGAGGTCACGTACTCGCGGTAGCTGAGTCCCGAGACTTTTTCGATGATCAACGCGAGCAGCGTGTAGCCGGCATTCGAGTAGAGAAATGCCGTGCCGGGTGCGAAGGCCAGTTCCAGCGAACCCATCGCTTCGATTGCCGCAGCACGGTCGAGCGGAACATAGTCACTGCCATGGGATCCGGTGAGTCCACTGGTGTGCAGTAGCAACTGGCGTACTGTCACCGCGGCAGCCGGGCCGGTCAACTCCGGAAGTAGCTGCCCCACAGGCACATCGAGCTGCACCACATTCTTGTCGACCAAGTCGAGCACCGCTGCCGCGGTGAAAGCCTTGGTCACCGAGCCGATACTGAAGACGGTCCTGACCTCATTGGGTGCGCCGCTAGCCCGATCGGCGATGCCATACGCGGCCCGGCACACGGGTTCGCCGCCGACCGAGATCGCGACAGACCCACTGAATCCAGCGTCCGCCCACGCATCGAACGCCGCTTGCATCGCCGGGTCGCACCCCTCGATCGACCTCGGCCCACCCGACGACACGTCGGAGGTGCACGCACCAACGGCGAGGGCGGTGACGGTAATCCATAGGGCCAGAAGTCGATGCACCCATCGAACATACGAATAGCTCCGTGAACCCACTGTGAACGAAAGCGTCGATGCAGCGCTAAATCCGTACCGGGCGTCTTGACGCACCGTGCACGCTCATGACGTGCGCTGCAGCATCAGTCAAGAGCACACAACCTACGTCAAGTCGGCAAGATTCGACCCGCTGGCGGGGTGGCTAGCGGGTCGAATCGGTGGTGGTGGGGTTTTACTGGACGGAGCGGCCCTGGAGGGATTTGACGTTGTTGCCGAAGGTCCAGTTGCGGGAGCCGTCCCAGTTGATGGACCAGGTCATCAGGCCTTTGAGGGAGTTGGCGGGGCCGGTGCCGTAGTGGTTCCAGGCTTGGGCGACCAGGGCTGGGGACATGTAGCCGCCGCCTGCGCCTGGCTGGGCGGGGAGGCCGGGGGCTTGTTTGTCGTAGGGGACGGTGATGGTGGTGCCCTGGATGTTGAGACCTTTGGCCAGGCAGTCGGTTTGGGCGATGAAGCCTTGCACGGTGCCGGCCTGGTAGGAGTCGCCTGCGCAGCCGTACATGCTGCCGTTGTAGTACTGCATGTTGAGCCACCAGAGGCGGCCGTTGTCGGCGTACTTCTTGATGATCGGCAGGTAGGCGCCCCAGATGGAGCCGTAGGTGACGCTGCCGCCGGTGACGTAGGCGGTCTCGGGGGCCATGGTGAGGCCGAACCCGGCGGGCATCTGGGCGAGCACGCCGTCGATGATGCGGATCAGGTTGGCCTGGGAGGCCGAGAGGGTCTTGATGTTTCCGCTGCCGACGAGACCGGTTTCCCGATCGATGTCGATGCCGTCGTAGTTGTACCGCTTCAGGATCGGCACGATGGTCGCGATGAACCGGTCGGCGACCGCGCTGGAGCTGAGATCGATGCCCGCGGCCGCGCCGCCGATCGACATCAAAATGGTGGCGCCTGCGGCCTTGGCCTGGCACATCTCGGCGGGCGTCGCGACCTTGACGGTCGGTTCCATGCCGTCTTCCCAGCGCGCGGTGCCATTGGATTCGATGACCGGGAACGCCGTGTTGATCACGTTGTAGCCGTGCGCGGCGATCCGGGCATCGGTGATCGGGATCCAGCCCATGCCCGGGTGCACCCCGTTGGCCGCGCCGTCCCAACTCTCCCAATAGCCCTGCAACACTTTGCCACTCGGCTTCGGCTTGGTCGGACAGACATCAGCCGGAGCCGCGGCAACACCCGGCGCGACCGCGACCACCATGGTGCCGATCACCGCCAATACGGCCATCAAATATCTGAGCATTACCGAGCGTTGGCCGAGTCCACGCGAGCCACAGGTGGAATTCATAACCAAGTAGAAACACACCCCCGCTGATCAACTCCAATGGCGACAACTGGGGAGAGGTTGCCCCACGGCAACTGGTTAGCGGGGGCCGCGACACGAGGGTTGGATCGGCACCGATCCGCAGTACCGGTGGTATCGAATAAGGATGGGTCGGGTGCGCCGATTTCCGGGTTCACCAGGCCTGACCGTTTGTCACTCGTCTATGGAGGTGGTCGTGAAGGCTGTTACCCGCGTGCTGGCGTCGACGATTGCTGTTGCCGCCGCAGTGCTCGGCTCTGGGATCGCGCCCGCCGCTGCGGATCCGCCGTGGCAAGGCGAGTGCGAACCCGAAACCGTCACGCCGGCGGAAGGTCAGACTGAGGCAAGCACCAGAGCACTGGTCATCCAGCACTGCCAACGCGCTTACAGCGCGGCTGCGCGGCACGCTCTCATATCGGATGCCAGCGCTGTCCTTTCCGGCGCTGTCAATGCTGCCGCCGAGGATGCCAAGAAGGCCGCTGAAGATGCCTCAGCCAAGGCCGCCACAGCTTCTTCCAAGGCCAGCGACGCTGCGGCAAAAGCCAACGAGGCCGCGACAAGCAAGGATGCCGCCGAAGCCGCCGCCCAGGCTGCTACCGGCGGTGCAACCGATGCCGAGGTCGACGCTGCTTTCGACAAGGCCGCTGCCGCTGCGGGTGTTGCCGCCTCGAAGGCGGACGAGGCCGCCGAGGCCATGCAGGCCGTCACCCGGATTTTCGACAAGTCCGCTGCCGCAACCAAGGCAGCCGAGGCCGCCGGGGACGATCCGGATAACATCGATCTGGCCAACGAGGCCGCCGACGCGGAGAATCAGGCCGTTGCAGCGTTCGCCGACGCCATCGCAGTCCTCAAAGTCCAAGGCCTGGAAGTCGACACCACCAAGATCGAGCCCGTCAAGATGTAGCTCTCGCCATCAAGGCAGCTCCGTGTCGTAGCCGCACACCTTCTAGGTTCCCGCACACCGACTCGCCGCCCTGACACGCGTGCGGATGTCAAAACGTATGCGGCGGGACCGGATACGCCGGAAACGTATCCGGTCCCGGCGACGATGACGGGCTATCGGGTCTGCAGTTCACGGTGGATCCCGGGACCGACGCGTCACTGGGCGGCACGCGGCGACCAATGCCAGCGGCACCACTGATCAGAGCTGACCGTGCTGGGAGTCGAAGGTGGCGACGCGGCCGCCGAGTTGGATCTGCGCGCCGGGGGTCAGCTTGACCGGGTGGCCGGGGATGGCGCGAGTCCAATCCTGGTGGCTGGGTTGACGGACGTGGGTGCCGTTGGTGGAGCCGCCGTCCACGACGGTGACGTCCCAGTCCATGAGGCGAATCTCGGCGTGCGCGCGCGACATGCCACCGGAGTGGTCTTCCACGCGGACCGGGCGGGCACCCCGGGCGACCGCTTCCGCGTGCTCGGGTTCGCGGCCGAGCACACAGTCGTTGTCGAGGACGAACGAGGTGCCGTCGTCGAGCAGCAGCAGACCGAGCGGCGGACGAATGCCGTCGGTGAGTATGCAGGTCAACTGGTCCATTCGAATACCGCAGACCGCGCAGAACGACACCCGCGGATCGTTGAGATGGTCACGCGCACACTTGAACCCCTTGACCACGACACCGCGTGCCTCGGCCACGACGCCACCGTCCCGGCCGCGCGGCGCCAGCGCCTCACCGGGCACCACGGTCTCTTCGAGATCGGCATCGCGAGCCGCAGGGTGGTCCGGAAGATGCTGAGCCGCAACGTGTTCCGGACGCACAATGCCGGGTTGCGCGCCGCTGTGCGCCACACTCTCCGACTGTCCCGTGCTGAACGGCTTGGACAGCCGCGGCGTACTGGGCGGCAACACCCTGTCGTGCGGCGGAGCCGGGCTGACCGCCGGCGAACTTCCGCTCGACTGCTCGGCGATCGCGTCCGCCGGAGGGACCTGCGGGACCGGACGTGCCGATGAAGCGCCTTCACTCTGAGACTCGGCAACCCCGCCCACCGGCGGAATCTGCGTGTGCGGCGGCGTCATGGAGGACGGCGACGCACCAGCGCTTTCGACGGGCAGCTCACCGCTTCCGGACCCCGCGGCACCGGAAAAGTGTGGCGCATCCGAATGCGGCTGGTGTGCTGATTCGCTGCCGTAGCGCGGCGTATCCGAGCGGTGTGCCGACTCGCTCCCGTAACGCGGCGGCTCGCCACCTGCCGAGCCCGCGGGATCAGACTCCCGCGATACCGCTGACGCACCGTATTGCTCGGTCGCGGCATCCGCGAGATCGTCCCGCTTCCGCAGATCCGGAGCCCGCTGCGGCGCAACACCATGTTGCTGCTCAACACCGGTCCGCCCGGCGGAATCAGGCTCTCGCGACACCGGCGAGGCGCTGTAATACTCCGTCCCGGCATCTGCGACGTCGTCGCGCTTCCGCAGATCCGGATCCTGTTGCGGCGCAACACCATGTTGCTGCTGAGCGCCGGTCCACCCCGTCGGATCAGGCTCGTGCGACGCCGGCGATGCGCTGTAGTACTCCGTGCCAGCATCCGCGATATGGTCCGGTCTCCACGGTTCCGGGGCTCGTGGCGGCTCGCCACCGGGCAGCTCGGCTCTTTGTGCTTCAGCGCCGTGTTGCTGTCCAGCCCCGTGCTGCTCTTCGAACCCGCGCGGCGCCTGGCCGCCGATAGGTGTCACGCCGCCGTGTTGCTCTTCGAATTCACGTGGTGCGTGGCCGCCGATAGGTGTCTCGGCACCGTGTTGCTGCCGAACCCCACGCTGCTCATCGAGCCCGAACCTTGGCTGCACACCGAACTGCGCCTCCGCGCCGTGTGACTGCGCGCCGAATTGCGCCTCGCCACCGTGCGGCTGCGCAACCCCGTGGCGCTGCTCGAACCCACGCTGCGGGTGGCCCCCGGTTTGCGGCTCGAACCCACGCAGCGGAACACCCTCCGCGCCAGCAGCAAGACCTCCTGCGCCAAACCACAGCACCACCCCACCTCCCGGCGCCGTGCCCTCGCCCAAGGCGAAAACCCCACGCTCAGGCAACATCTCAGCCACCTGATCCACCTCATCCACGAACAACCCCACCCCGACCCCCGGCGCAGGCGTCACCACCCCCTCTCTTATACACATCT